>OY770023.1:0-5202500 GCA_963669335.1 Rhodospirillales bacterium | reverse complement strand
CAGCCATCTTTTAAAGAAAGCGTAATAGCTCACTGGTCTAAATAAGCCGTCCTGCGCCGAAAATGTACCGGGGCTCAAGCCGTACACCGAAGCTGCGGGTTCAGACTCTGTCTGAGCGGTAGCGGAGCGTTGTCTAAGCCTGCGAAGCGGGACCCGTGAGGGCCCGTGGAGGTATGACAAGTGAGAATGCTGACATGAGTAGCGATAAAGAGGGTGAGAACCCCTCTCGCCGAAAGTCCAAGGGTTCCTGCGCAAGGCCAATCCGCGCAGGGTTAGCCGGCCCCTAAGGCGAGGCCGAAAGGCGTAGTCGATGGGAATGGGGTTAATAGTCCCCAGCCAGCGGGTGGTGACGGAGGTGAAGTGTAGTTCGGGCTTAACGGATTGTCCGGGCTGCTGGATCCTTCCAGGAAAGAACCCCCGCTTTTGACCGTACCCGAAACCGACACAGGTGGACTGGTAGAGCATACCAAGGCGCTTGAGAGAACTCTGCTGAAGGAACTCGGCAAATTGCCCTCGTAACTTCGGGAGAAGAGGGCCCGGTCTTGGGGCAACCCAGGGCCGGGGGCACAGACCAGGGGGTGGCGACTGTTTACTAAAAACACAGGGCTCTGCGAAACCGCGTGAAGGTGACGTATAGGGTCTGACGCCTGCCCGGTGCCGGAAGGTTAAGAGGAGAGGTTCACGCTTCGAATCGAAGCCCCGGTAAACGGCGGCCGTAACTATAACGGTCCTAAGGTAGCGAAATTCCTTGTCGGGTAAGTTCCGACCTGCACGAATGGCGTAACGACTTCCCCACTGTCTCCAGCAGAGACTCAGCGAAATTGAATTCCCCGTGAAGATGCGGGGTACCCGCGGTCAGACGGAAAGACCCCGTGCACCTTTACTACAGCTTTGCAGTGGCATTAGAACGCCTATGTGTAGGATAGGCGGGAGGCTTTGAACCGGCGGCGCCAGTTGCCGGGGAGCCACCCTTGAAATACCGCCCTTAAGCGGTCTGATGTCTAACCGCGTGCCGTAAGCCGGTACCGGGACCCTGCATGGTGGGTAGTTTGACTGGGGCGGTCGCCTCCCAAAGAGTAACGGAGGCGCGCAATGGTGGGCTCAAGCTGGTCGGACATCAGCTGTTGAGTGCAATGGCATAAGCCCGCCTGACTGTGAGGCCGACAGGCCGAACAGAGACGAAAGTCGGTCATAGTGATCCGGTGGTCCCGCGTGGAAGGGCCATCGCTCAACGGACAAAAGGTACGCCGGGGATAACAGGCTGATCTCCCCCAAGAGTCCACATCGACGGGGAGGTTTGGCACCTCGATGTCGGCTCATCGCATCCTGGGGCTGGAGCAGGTCCCAAGGGTATGGCTGTTCGCCATTTAAAGCGGTACGTGAGCTGGGTTTAGAACGTCGTGAGACAGTTCGGTCCCTATCTGCCGTGGGTGTTCGAGACTTGAGAGGATCTGTCCCTAGTACGAGAGGACCGGGATGGACGTACCTCTGGTGGACCTGTTGTCGCGCCAGCGGCACAGCAGGGTAGCTATGTACGGAACGGATAACCGCTGAAAGCATCTAAGCGGGAAACCAGCCTCAAAACCAGGTCTCGCCTAAGAGCCGTGGAAGACCACCACGTCGATAGGGCGGAGGTATAAGCGCAGCAATGCGTTCAGCCGACCGCTACTAATCGCTCGATCGGCTTGCATACCCACTAATACCCACAGATGACGAAAAAGACCCCCAACCTCCCGCTAAAACGAAAGGTACTTCGCTTTAGCGTTTGATGGTTTTGTCTCTCACGAGACAAGCGTTTGATGTGTCTGTCTCTTACGAGACAAGCGTTTGATGGTTTTGTCTCTCACGAGACAAGCGGCACCAGCCCGCTCCCCCTCCCGGCCACCCATTCAAGGATACTCCCGTGGGTGGCCGGGAGGGGGAGCGGGCCGGCACCGCCCCTCGTTCTGCAAAGAACGAGAAACAACCCAAGACCCATCATCTCTTTGCACGACCTGGTGGCTATGGCGAGGTGAGCACCACCCGATCCCATCCCGAACTCGGCCGTGAAATCCCTCTGCGCCAATGGTACTGCGTCTTAAGGCGTGGGAGAGTCGGTCGCCGCCAGGTCTTGCAAAGAGATGAACCCCCTACACAAAATCCCGATCAACCAAACAAACCCCCTCCCGCGGGGTGGAGCAGCCCGGTAGCTCGTCAGGCTCATAACCTGAAGGTCGTAGGTTCAAATCCTACCCCCGCAACCACACAAAGCCCCCAATCGGGGGCTTTGTGTGGTTCTGGGACAGGCTTGAGCCTATGCCCATGAAGATTAGAGCTGCGACCATCGGGAGCGCTCATAACGTGAAGGCTGAGGGCGTTAAGGAATTGATCCGGGGGATCAATTCTAGCCCGAAGGTTGAGCACGGGCGATAGCCCGCGCGCAAACTGCGGAGGGGCAAATCCTACCCCCGCAACCAACTTTATAGACGCCTCAGCCAAAGCATCGCGACCACGCAATGCTGGCTCAGGTGCCGCCAGCGCCAGGATACCCGCCAACTTGCCCTGCAGGTTGATTGCCGGGACCCGCTTGCCCTCCCGCTCCACCGACGTCAGTTCGATTCGGTCGATCAGGGCACGGATCGCCTCGGTGGCCTTGCCGCGCATCGTCTCATCGCTCAGCGCCAGTCGCAGCTGGCCGATCTGCTCGCGGTAGTAGCTGGCCAGGTTCGGATGCAGGAGGACCGGCATTTCTTCTGCGCTCTCGACCTGCTGCTCGAGCGTCTCCTTGCGGGCTTGCAGCTCTGCCATCTTATCCTTGACCTCCGCGCCGGGAACGCCGTCCAGGATGGCCTGCACCAGCTTTTCGATCTCCCGCTGAACTTTTCCCAGTTCGGCGCGCTTGCCATGGAGCCCGGCATTGTGATCGGTCACCAGTCGGTTCATGGTCTCCGTGTAGTGCCGGCAAAACACTTCCGTCAGCTCCGGGTCCATAAGGTGCTTCTCGAGCCCATCCAGCACCAACGCTTCCAGATCGTCTGCCGGATCGGGCATCGGCATGTCCGGAAAGTCGCAGCGATGCGCTCGCTTGGGCGCATGCTGAACGATGACCGAGTCAGGTTGGCTGCCGCGCAAGATAAAGGCGGATGTGCAGAAGGCCGGGTGACACAGCGCGCCTTGCCCTTCGATTAGGCCTCGGATCTGTAACTGTCACTGCTGCGGCGGCTATCCGTCGAGGAACAAGCCCAAAGTAGGCCCCTGCTGCACGCGATCGTTTGAAGCGATCGGCGTCATCGACCGCAGCAGCAAAGGCAGCTGCAGTCTGAATGCCGACACCGGGTATGCTCATGAGTATCTTGCAGGCTGTCGAGGTCCGGCCGACGTCCGCCTTCATCCTGTCAAGCGCTCTGATCTCTTCGACAAGACCTTCACGGACGGCAAGGAGGGAGATCACTGCTTCGCCAAGGCCCGGAACCTTTCTCGCTGCCTCCGCTCGGGCTACGAAGTCCTTTCCCTGGCCGGGGCCGACCTTAATGCCAAAGGTGATGCAGAGACCGCGAATAGTGTTGTCAAGCCGGACCCGCGCTTCGACGAGATGCGAGCGTGCTCTGAGAAGCGAGCGCACGCCGTGAGTGAACTGGCCCCCAATTGGATCGGACACCCGGCGTAGTCATGAAGGCTTGGGGATATCCTCAAGGATAGGCTTATGTCGGACGAAGGATTTCAGCGCGTAGAGGTGATCACGGGTGTTGCTCGTCGGCGTCGCTGGTCGCCAGAACAGAAGCTGGCGATTATCGAAGAAAGCATGCTGCCGGGAGAAAGCGTGTCGTCGACCGCGCGGCGCCATGGCGTTGCGCCGAACTTGTTGTATCGTTGGCGTCGCTTAATGAGCGAGGGAGGCGCCACGGCAGTGCAGGCTGACGATGGAGTGACTGGCAATGGTGAGGTTCGCCGTCTGGAAGAACGGGTGCGTGAACTTGAGCGCCATCTTGGCCGCAAGACGCTTGAGGTGGAGATCCTGAAAGAGGCTTTGGCCAAGTCGCAGTCAAAAAAACAGACCTTGCTGTCCTCGTCGCTGCTGAAGGGGCCTTCCCGGTGAAGTCGGTCGCCGACACGTTATCGGTGTCGCGCTCGAACCTGGTGCAGCGGCTTGCGTCCGGCACTGAGCCGCGTCGGCGCTATCACAAAGCGCAAGACGCGGCGGTTTTGGCGGAGATCCGCCCTCTGGTCGATGCACGGCCGAGCTATGGTTACCGTCGCATCACCGCGCTGGTGAACCGCGATCGGGCCGCCCGGGGCGAAACACCGCTCAACCACAAGCGCATCTACCGGATTATGAAGCACCATGGGCTGCTGCTGGAGAAGCACTCCGGGGCTCGACTGGGACGTTGCCACGACGGCAAGGTCGTCGTCATGCGCTCCGACCTGCGCTGGTGTTCGGATGGCCTGGAGTTTACCTGCTGGAATGGCGAAGTGGTTAGAGCCGCCTTCATCATCGATGCCCACGACCGTGAGGTCGTCGCCTGGAAAGCGCTGACTGGGGCTGGGATCTCCGGCTCGGACGTGCGCGACATGCTGCTCGAAGCCGTCGAGAGCCGCTTTGGCGGCCTACAGGCGCCACAGAGGGTTGAGTTCCTGGCCGATAACGGATCGCCCTACACGGCTCTGGAAACACGCCGCTTTGCTACCCAGCTGGGCCTGGTGCCCTGTTTCACCCCCGTCGCCAGCCCCCAGAGCAACGGCATTTGCGAGGCCTTCGTGAAGACCTTCAAGCGCGACTATGTCCGCATCAACCCTTTGCCAAGCGCCGCTCACGCGCTGGAAAAGATCGCCGGATGGTTCGAGGACTACAACGAAAACCATCCACATTCAGGGCTCAAGATGGCGTCCCCAAGGGCGTTCCGAAGAGCTCACAACTTAGCCGAGGTGTCCGCTTAAACGGGGGCAACACCAGTGAGAAGCCGCAGACTTCACATGGACTTCCTTGTAGAAGCCTGTCCGTGCCAACTGCGCCAGGCCCGCAGCATCATGCTTGTCGGTCTTGTTCGCCTTCATCGCCTTTAGGCGCTGGTAAGCCTGATAAGCGTCAATACAGACGATCGAGATGCCTCGCTGCTTCAAGCCGAGACAGAAGGCCGGTGCCATACGACCGGTCTCAATGACACAGCGCTCGATCGGCTCGCAGCGAGAAAGCAGGTCCGCTATCGCTTTCGGATCGCTCTCTGCGCTCCCTGAGAGAACGCGCTGCCCGTCCTCGTCCACCACACAGACCTCCGTCGTTTCCATTGAGAGGTCCAATCCGGCATAGTACTTCATGGCTGCTTCCTTCCTTCAGGATCTGACAACCAGAAGTGTGCGCCGCTACACCGGCCCGAAGGAAGCAGCCACGATTTACACGATGACTCATAACCAGTAGCAGACGGTAGCAGCGATGGTGACGGCAGCGAGGAAGTTGGTGGCGAGTTTATCGTATCGCGTGGCGATGCGCCTGAAGTCCTTGAGGCGTCCGAACATGCGCTCAATGGCGTTGCGGTCTCGGTAGAGGAAGGGTGAGAAGCATGGCTTCCAACGGCGGTTTGTCTTGGGTGGAATATTTGGAGCAGTGCCCTTGGCCTCGATCTGCCGGCGGAGCTTGTCGCTACCATAGGCCTTATCGCCGTGAAGAAGAACTGTCTCAGGCAGACGCTCCAGCAGGGCTTCTGCCGCCCGACAATCGGCGACTTCTCCGCCGGTCAAGAGAAAGGCGATGGGCCTGCAGCGCGCATCGCTCAGGGCGTGGACCTTGGTGGTCCGTCCGCCCCGCGAGCGGCCGATCGCTTGTTCTGCAGCCCCCCTTTACCTCCAGCCGCACAGCGATGCGCACGCACCGCCGTACTGTCAATCAGAACTGCCGCCGGAGGGTCGCCTGCGCTCGCCAAAGCCTCGAAGATATCCGTCCAAACCCTCTTGGCCGCCCAGCGGACAAAGCGATTGTAGAGTGTCTTGCGGGGGCCGTAGACTTCCGGCGCGTCGACCCAGCGCCCGCCGGTCTTCAACACATGGACGATACCGCTGATCACTCGGCGGTCATTGACACGCGGCTTGCCACGCGTGTCCCTCGGCAGGGGAGGCTCAAGTCGGGCAAACTGCTCAGCCGTCAGCCAAAAGTGATCGCTCATCCTTCACACCTCCTATCTATGAAGGGTGAATCAGATCGGCTCTGCGTCGCTCAATTCCTTTATGGGTCCGGAGCTTAGACAGTCTTGATAGCCTTTGAATCGTGTGACGATGTGGCACCGACAAACCACCCTCCCCTGGCTTCTGGCTTTTCATAACGATCAGCAGCTCTTGCTCTGCAGATCGGCGTCTCAGGCCTATGTTCGGTACTTCCGGTATGCAAGGGGCGAGCAACCCATCCGTTTGCCAAACACGCTCGAGAAGTGCGATGGGCTGGAAAAGCCGACAAGGAGGGCAATCTCGCTCATAGGCAACTGTCCTACCCGAAGTAGCTCACATGCGGCATCGATTCGTGCGTCGAGGATGGCTTGGTGTGGAGACTTGCCGGTCGTACGCTTAAAGGAACGGAGAAAGTGTGAGCTACTCATACCGGCAAACCGTGCGAGTGCAGCTAGGGAAAGATCTTGCGCAAGACTACTACGAATGTACTCTTCGATGTCATTGAGCACTACCTTACCAAGACGGTAAGGCTTTTTGTTCTGGAGAGTATTGTTGTCGAACTCACTACAAACGATCTGCTCTGCTAGCGTCACGGCATAGGCGTCGAGAAGAGTACGCATTCGGAACGGTGAGTGGCCCTTCATGCTGATAATACGATTGAATAGTTCTCTAAACTGACTGCCATGGCAATCGTCTTTTTCTATAGAAAGCAGTGTTGGTAGCAAGTGACTATGTCGCTCCTCCAGCAGCTCTCCGAATAGACTCCGCGACAGCGACACCTGTGTGAACACGACCTTGCCAATTGAAGAGTGTACGGAGCTGGAGCCAGGCGGGCGCAGCGATATAGCTCCGGCCTTCCGGGGTTGTGATTTACTGTCTTCACGGTGAATTGAGCCTTCAGAAAATCTGTATAATGTAAAGTAATTTTTGTCCGCGGCTTGTAGTTTAGATTCAAAAGATCCTGTCCAAATTGCTACATTCAACGATGCGTCTGCGTCTATTCCAAGGCTTGAGATCAGTCGAAATTTGCCCTGTTCCCTAATTAGTTCGGCATGGCGTCGCGGATAAAGGGGGGATCTATCACTGGAATCAAGTGCATGCGAATCATCTTGCCCCGGGTTGTGTGCGACCATGTCCTCCGTCTCCATCAAACTCAGCTTGTAACGTCGCTCCTAGCCTCCCAACAGCAACTTTTTTTGCCTTTCCAATAATCCTTGGCGCTGCCCAGCGGGTCGAACTTCATCTACCACGCGTCGGCTAAAACGATTACATCGTGTCCCATAACAATGATATACTCTCAAAACAGCAGCTGTGAGCGATTGGTTTTTCAAGTCAAAAAGACTCCATTGCAAATAAAGAAACTTAAAGAAAACTTCTAAGTTAATGGTATTCATACTTCTGACAATAAATGAACAATCAATGTTATTGTAAGAGTGAGGTAATTTGGAGTGCCATTGTGTTTGTGTTCTATGACATTGTAAGATCCTCCGGTAGTCTGTTACTGACCCCTCCGAATGCCCCTCAACCCCTTGAGCTGACCAGTTCGGCGTGGGTTCAAGAGCCGGCTCGCGATGCCTTTGGCGGCTCACCTTGCGACGAGAACTCCACAGACCAAGACCAAAGTGGTTTCGTCGCTCCTGACCGGCATGTCGGCCTCCTGTAACAATGATGATATCCATGGTCCCCGGCGGCTCGCGCAGATCACAAGATACGATCATCACCATAACCCACTCCCCTTTAGGGTTTGCTATGGCACCTCGCAGATAAGACTGTCATCAGACAGATCCCCGAACTTCGACAGGAATTGCCTAGTTGGTGGTGATCCGCCAGTTCTTCCTACGGCAGGTACGGTAAGAGACGATCCTCAGTTCCTGTTTGCACCTTGAAGTGCTGTGACTAAACGTTGAAGAAGTGCTGGTTCGATGTGCATTGGTGTGCGCAAAGTCCAGCTATCGGCTACCATTACTTCAATCCAACATGTCTCTTGCGCCGATGGCACAGCCCCGGTGACCTCAAGGTGTTCTTGTTGCTGCGGGTGATGCAAACCCTCGGCCGCAGCCGGCTCCTTAATCTCGATCTCCTGTGCATCAAGAGACGAAATCTGCCGGAGTTGCCGCCGCCATAGATAAAGCATCTGCCGCGAGACGCCGGTACGCCGAGCAGTCGCACTAAACCCATTCGTCTCCGCCTCGGCAATGAGCGTTCTTTTCTGCTCTTTACTCCACCGGCGTCGTGTTTTAGTTGGCGCAATCGGTACTTCCGTTGATAAAGCTACGTTGCTCTCTTGGTCTTCCTCCGGCTCAGCTGTTTGCAGTCGGCGATCTCCATCGTTGCTAGTCATTCCTTTGTCCCCTAGGTTGTTCAGTTGGCGCTGCCAGAGAGAGATTTGCTGACGGTTGACACCGTGCCGACGAGCAACCGTATCAAGACCGCTGATCTTTGCTTCAAGGAGCAAGCGCATTTTCTCCCTTATGCTCCAACGCTCAGCGACTTGGAGTTTTGGACCCGCGTGATTAGGATGCGAGGCGTTTGATAGGGTTCCGTACTCGGTGTCGAGTCGGGTGGCTTCGTCCGAACAGCTATGCTTGGTGTCAGTGGCCATTTATATAACTACTTTCTATTTGGTGTCATGATACGGGGAAAAGTTCAGTAAAGGTGTATGTTGACTCCGATTTGTGACGCTCCGCTCCATTTCTACTGTGCCGATTTCACTACCCTGGACGAATGGACCGTGATCATTGGTGCGCTGGAGTAGCGTTCTCTCTGCTACAGAAGTAGGAACCGCTGCTGAATTTCTGCTCGCTCAGAAACAAGTCCTTTTCTCCGTTCTAGCTAATGGACGCTGCTTCTTTAATTTCCTGTCGCCCTGCTTGGCCCTTATGGTCTACTTGGGGCTTAGCCACTGCCGCGGACTTCTTTCTGCGTGATCTCACGGTTGTGGTCGTCGCCCGGGAGCCCGGGTGTGCTCCCGATCTGGTCGGTCCGGGGCATGTCATAGATTTTCCCAGGGCCGCCGTAGAGCCGTGCCATCTTCATCTATCCTCCTTCGCGTGCTCTGCGTTCACTAAGCTTAGCTCTGATTGGAACAGAGCCGCCGAGGTCGGGTATTCAATGAAGGGAAGGCAATGGCTGTCAATCAAAAATGGCTTGCCACTAAGTGTCTATCGGTATTCTTTCGAAATTTGAGCAACTTTGTCAAAAAGTAAGGCAGTCAAAACGGGTGTTGATGCGGTGATGGATCGCTTTTTGGGCGCGCGCAGACCTGAGCCTAGAGTTGGTTGACATACCGACGCTGTCGCCAAGCCAGACGCAGGGAGAGCTGCGCCGGGCTTCGCGACTAGGGTGTTAGGGAAACCGTCGCGTATAGCTAAAGAATGCACGCTCTCGACAGCAGTTGGGAGCACCCTGGTTGGCGGGGAAGGACTGGTGCGGATAGTTAGGGTTTCTCCAATCAAGGCCATCAAGAGCGGCCTCCGGACGTGCGGTTTGAACGAGATCCTAATCGTGGCGACTCGTCCGGAGCGACTGAAGCCCTGGCTCCGCCGGCAACGAATCGAACGAGGAATGCCGTTTGACTCGTTGGAAACAGTGCGTAGCGTGTCCGCGCTAGTGTAGGTGCTCATTCAGGCGATACGCTGGCTGCTGAGGCGCCCATGGCCTGAGTTAGCCAATCAGCGAAGGCTGCTACCACTGGCCTCTCCAGTGCTGCGTCGGAGTAAATGAGATGATAGCCGAGAGAGCTCGCCATGATCTCGGGGAAAGGCCTGATCAAGACGCCGCGCTGCAGGTCGGTCTGGATCAGGGTCGAATAACCGAGGGCCAAGCCCTTTCCGAACCTCGCATTGCGTAAAGATAGCTCGTCGGACCGGTAGGTGTGGCCGGCTCGCTCGTTGATTCGCTTCTTGTATCCAACCTGCTTCAGCCAGTCGGGCCAGGTGGGGTAGTCGTAACTGAGGGCGCTGGAGTCGACATGGAGGAGATGGCGGCTGGCGATGTCGCTCGGCGCACCGATACTCGGATTTCGAAGTAAGAACTCTTGACTGCAAACCGGGAAGAACACCTCACTTGTCAAGCGCTTTTCCTTGTATCCGGGAAACCCGCCCCTGCCAAAGCGGATCGCGAGGTCGACCCCTTCGGATGCGAGATCGGGTGCGCCCCAATGGGCGCGAAAGCGGAGGTCGACATCTGGCCATTGCCTGAAGAAGCTTTCTGCGTGGAAGACCATCCAGCGTGCGGCAAGAGAACCGCTCAAGGATACGGCCAGGGAGTTTGGGTCCCCTGCGCGGCGAAAGCTCTCCGCGGCTTGGGAAATCCGTTCAAAGCCGTCTCGGAGCAGCGCCTCACCCTCCCGCGCAGCGGCTGTCGGGGTTAGCAGGCGGCCATTGCGCTCCAGGAGCTTGCAGCCAAACGTATCTTCCAAGAGCCTAATCTGGTGCGAAACCGCACCAGGCGTAACCGAGAGCCGCTTTGCCGCGGCGGTAACGCTGCCACTGCGCAAGGCAGCATCCAGCGCGCGGAGAGCATTCAGTGACGGCAGGGTTTTCATGGCTTTGAACTTTCCTCCCGTTTTCTAGCAGAAGAATTCAATGGTCCGGTTCAGGCATGCTGCTCACATTCTCAACAGTTATCGGACACCATGGCAAGACGCCAGATTCTGTTTCTTCGGGAGTGGCACCAATGAATACGCACGGCGCGAGAGTCTATCTTGGTCCATCCATCTGTGCGCAGTCAGGTCAAGAAACCACTGACCCCGAGAAGTCCCCGTCGATTGCGGCTGAGCTGGCGCAGGTAGGGGTGGGTGAGGGGCAAGGGCGTGGTACCAGTTCGACACCAAACGCTCCGTTGCGCCTAATCGGTAAGGCCGACGAGGCCTGTTTCTCGGCGCACCTCCAAAGACTGCAAGCCGATGATCGACACAACCAGTTGAAGAACGTGACTTGTGAAGAGCAGATTGCACGCTACTGTGCTGGGATACCTTGGCACGTGACGGTGATCGCCGGTTGGTTCGACTCGGATGGTGTACTGCGCGCCTCGTGCCAGATTACCCCCACTGCCGACAGGCAATCGGTCGCAGAGTTCGAGGTGGTTATCGAAGAAGACTTTCATCGAGAAGGCGTTTCGGGTGCTTTGCTGGAGACGGCGATGGAAGAGGCGCGGAACCGCGGGGTTACGCACTTACTGGGCCAGATCCGGCCACGGACTTTTGATAATCGCATACCCTCGGCCGCACTCAACCCCATCAAACTTGGCAATGTGACGCTTAGCCAGTTTATGAACTACATCCGAGAGAACTTACGTGAAGACCTTTCCCTCACCGCCCTCGCAGCGATCGCCGGTATGACCACCTGTCAGCTTCGCTACGCCTTCAAGCGACTTGCAGGGGTGTCTCCTCATCAAGCGGTTACCCAAGCCCGCATCGACGCATCAATCGAGCTTTTGGATAAGACCAGAATGCCGATCAGTAAAATTGCTGACATCGTCGGTTTCTCTAGTCACGCTCATTTCTCTAGCGTCTTCAGCAAGAAGATGGGCTGCTCGCCACTGGCCTGCCGGCATTACCTCGCCCAGAGACAAGAGGCTAATAGCCGATGCCCGAAGTCAGCCTCCACAGGCGCCAGCTCAACCATTCAGTAATCAGCGGTTTGCTCGTACTGCTCAGCCCAGCTGTCGACACATCTAACGCTTTGATGCAGACCCGGAACTGGTGGACAGACGCTGCTCTGACGTCCGAAATCCAAGTATTCGGTTCCATCTGAAAAACGTTGATCTCGGTTTCTCAAGACCCTAGAGCGGTTACACTCGGCTTGCACCTCGGTCTCTCGTAGCTTCGCGCGACCAGTTTCTAGGCAGAGTGCCTGAACGAGCGCTTCTCGATGGCCTTCTCCAAGAATGGTAGAAGGCTGGGGTATTGGCGCAGAAATTGGGAAGAGATCTGGCCGCAGAGCGAGGTCTCACATCGCTTGACCGGTAGGCAGACCCTCCCGAGCGTCTGAGTTCGTCATTGTTATCGCAGTCCAAAACCTCCAATCTTCGGTCGTTGAGGCTGGGAACATTGAACGCTATCGCGCGTCGATGCAAAAATAGAGGTTAGAAGCAAGGGGCGGTAGTATGGCAATCATTTACGGGACTGCCGGCGAAGATAACGCGCTGAGCGGCGGCGGCAACAAGGACACGATCTTTGGCCTCAGCGGCAATGATCAGATTAACGGTCAGGGTGACAATGATACGCTGTATGGAGGCAGCGGCAGTGATCGACAGTATGGTGGCGGCGGCGGCGACAGCCTGAACGGCGGTGACAACAATGATACGCTGCTTGGCAAGAGTGGAACCGACCATATGCGCGGTGGTTCCGGAAGTGATACTCTCCTCGGAGGGAAAAACCAGGACAACAGCCTCTTCGGTGGCGCCGGTAGCGACCTGATCTATGGCGGGGACGGCGGGGACACCAGCCTCTACGGTAAATCCGGATCGGACACTATCTTCGGCGGTGATGGTGGGGATTCGCGTTTAAACGGTGGGTCCGGTAATGACACGATTTTTGGCGACCAAGATCAAGACAGTGTGATCATTGGTGGCGCTGGCGATGATCGGATCTATGCCGGAGGTCAAGGGGCCCGGCAGATCGGCGGATATGACGGCGATGATATTATCTTTGGTGCGGCGACAGCCAACACTGTTTACTTTGTTGGAATCTATGGAGATAGCGGCAACGATACCATCTACGGTGACGCTCCGAACCATGCCATAAACAGTTTTGTCGGCGGTGGAACTGGAGACGATACGATCTTTGGCAGCCATCGCGGCGATCCTTTCTTCTTCGGTGGTGACGGCAGTGACACCATTTTCATGGGCGATGGAAACGACGGCTTTAGCGACAATGTTAGCATAGGGGCGATCTACGGTGGCAGCCATAGTGATCTGCTCTATGGTGGTCTTGGCAAAGACTGGTTGCGGGGTGAGAGCGGCGCCGACACATTTGTAGTGCGCTCACAAATGGAACTGGTCTCCGGGGAGACACTCAGCGGCGGCAATGGCAACGATACGCTTATCCTGCGCGAGGCCACTTCTCTGCCGGACAGTGTGCGCTTGATCAGCATTGAGTCAATCAGCTTTGTCGGTACTGAGAACTCTGACACTCTGAGTGGTCTTTCCGGCTTCGCAAGCAACGCCTTCTTCGGGCATTCGGGCAATGACCTCCTTTTCGGTGCTAGCAGTGTCAATCTTCTCAACGGTGGTAGGGGTAATGATCGCCTCTATGGCGGCGTCAATGACGATCTCCTTTATGGGAGTTTGGGTAGGGATAAGTTTTACGGCAATGACGGCAATGACAGCGCCTTTGGCGGCTCGGGGGGCGACACCGCCCTCTTCGGCGACAGCGGGAGTGATTGGATCGGTGCTGGCTCAGGCGACGACGGCCGGCTCTACGGTGCGTCGGGTGCTGATACTTTAATCGGTGCTGGCGGTGCGGATAGCTACTTGTTCGGCGGTGATGGTCGGGACAAGATGTTCGGTGGATCCGGTGATGACACACTGTTGTTTGGAGGTGATGCCGAAGATTTCATGTTTGGCGGACGAGACAACGATAGCGGATTGTTTGGTGGATTGGCGCGCGATTTACTGTTCGGCGGGAGTGGTCGTGATGACGGCCTCTACGGGGATAGCGGCGATGACTTCGTTGCCGGCGGCAGTGGCGACGATTCTCAGGTGTATGGTGGCAGTGGGGAAGATGGCCTGTCCGGACGTGCTGGAGACGACGCCTATCTCTATGGGGGCAGTGGTGATGACAAGGTAACGGCCGGTCTTGGCAATGATGCCTACCTTTTCGGTGGTAGTGGAAGCGACACGCTGCGGTCTGGCAACGGTGACGACAACTCGATAATGGGTCAGGGGGGGCAGGACTGGATCAACGGTGGATTGAAGAACGATTTACTGTTCGGGGGCGCGGATGACGACACCCTCTACGGCAACTTCGGGCGCGACACGGCCTTTGGTGGAGGGGGTGACGACAGGCAGTTTGGCGGCGTATCAGGAGACACCCTCTACGGGGATAGCGGGGAAGACAGCCTGATTGGCGACGACGGCAAGGATAGCGTCTACGGCGGTTCAAGTTCTGACACGCTCTTTGGTGCAGAAGGAGACGACCTGGTTCATGGCGACGATGGCGACGATAGGGTGATCGGCGACATTGGGCAAGACACAGGTTTCGGCGGGCAGGGGGATGATCGCCTCTTTGGCCTGAATGGCGATGACAGCCTTGCGGGCGATAGCGGCAGTGATCAACTGCGCGGCGCGAGCGGCAGCGATACCCTAGCGATGGAGAGTGGCAATCTGTTGTTCGGCGGTACCGGACAGGATAGTTTCTTCTTCGACGGAAGTACGCTGACGCCCAACGGCAGCGGTGCGCCGGTCGTGCGGGACTTCGACGGGGCGTTGCTGGGTTCCGGACTGGGTGAAGACAAGCTGGTCTTCGCCACCGGACTGGAGGTTGGTCGTTTTACCTATGTGGGCGACGCCAGCTTCGCGGCAGATGGCAACAGCGCAGCCCGTCACAATGGCGTAAAGCAAGTGGAGATTGACCAGAACGGCGACGGTGCAGTCGATCAACTCTTCTTAATCAGCAGTCTTTCGGCAGCAGATCAGCTGACTGCGACTGACTTCCTCTGGCTTGCCTAACCGCTGACATCCAAAACAGATCGAAGGTCGCGCATCATGGTCTGGTTTGAGACTCTGGTGGTGACGTGGCCTGAGAGCCGCACTGTTCTACCGACCTCACCGGCCGATGGATCACAGCCGTTCATCGCTAGAAGCATTTGAAACCCCTCATCCTATAAGGGGGCAGGTCAGAGAACGCTGTACCAGGCGATCAGGACGGCCGGAACCGGAACGGTCACATTCAGAAAAAGAGGCTGCCTCAGCGCTTCACATTTGTGTTGCTGCAACACGGGGATGGACAGCTGTCCTTTCATGACGTGTCTGATGATTCAGACCGTTGGTCTGCACCGCTTTCATGCCTTGTCGAATCGAAGCGTCCAAGAGGACGAACCAGATTCTGAGTCGGGCGAGAGGCGAGAGCCGGTGCCGCAGGCGGTCGATGGCGGCGCGCCTAGCCATAGATGAGGCTTTCGATGTTGGTGAGGGTGACGCCTGCGGGCAGGCTGACGCCGGCGGCGACGATGAGGGTGTCGGAGCCGCTGCCGCCGTCGTAGAGGTCGCCGGCAAGCAGTTCGCCCTGGCTGGCGATGTTGAGGGTATCGTCACCGTTCTGGCCCAGGACGGTGTCGACCCCGCTGCCGCCGAAGAGGGAGGCATCCTCGTCGCTGCCGCCACGGATATAGTCCGCGCCGCTGCCGCCGTAGAAGCCGACATCCCGACCGCCGCCGCCGGTCAGGCGGTCATCACCACTGCCGCCGTAGAAGAGGCTGTCGTCGCCGGCGCGGCCGCTCATCCCGTCTTCGCCGCTGCCACCGTAGAAGAGGAAGTCATTACCGCTGTCCCCGGCCAGGAAGTCGTTGCCGAGCCCTCCCATCAGCAGGCGGTCCTCGCCGCTGCCGCCGTAGGCCTTGTCGCGGCCGGCTCCGCCCTCGAAGAGAAGGTCATTCCCCTCCTCGCCATAGAGCCAATCGTTGCCGCTGTCACCGTAGAGGCGGTCCCTGCCGGAGGCCGAGGCCGGCGCGCCGCCATCGCCGAAGAGCCGATCGTTGCCCTGGCCCCCGAAGATCAGGTCGTCGCCGTCACCGCCGTAGACCGCGGTGTCGTTGTCGCTGTTGGCGCTGAGCCTGTCGTCGCCGCTGCCTCCCTCGAGCAGGTCCTGCCCGCCGCCGCCGGTCAGGGTATCCGCCCCGCTGTCGCCGAAGAGGCTGTCGTCGCCGGCGCGCCCGGTCAGGCGGTCCTCGCCCAGGCCGCCAAAGAGGCTGTCGCCGGCGCTGTCCCCGGCCAGGAAGTCGTTCCCAGTGGCCCCCGCAAGAACATCCACACCGCTACCGCCGAAAGCGCTGTCATCACCATCGCTGCCAAAGACTCGCACGTCGTCGCCTTCTCCACCCCAAATCATATCATCGCCCTCACCGCCATAGAACTTGTCTTGGAGGCTTTTTCCATAGAGCCTATCATCTCCACTACCGCCCCATACAGCGTCATTTCCTGAACCGCCAATCAACGTATCGTTGCCACTGCTGCCTGATAGCCGAAGATTGTAGCGCACGTATTCGACCGAGGTCATTGTCGCGCCGCTCGGTATGGTCACGTCTGAGTCGATCAGTAGAGTATCAACGCCGCTGCCGCCGTCGAAGTGGTCGCCTGACACAAACTTTCCTTGTGATCTAATGACCATAAGATCGTTGCCACTGCCGCCGTAGAGGCTATCAGCACCGCTGCCGCCACTGAGCCCGCGACCGGGCGAACCAAAACCTTGCGATCTAATTGGGGGTGTGCCATCGTCACCGCTGCCCCCGAAGATCGTATCGGCACCAGAACCGCCATAGAGAACGCTATCGTCCCCATTGCCGCCGTAGAGGCTGTCGTTGTCGTCGCCGCCGTAGAGTCTGTCTGCCCCGCTATTGCCATAGAGACCGTCTTCGCCACTACGGCCCCACAGTTTATCTTCCCCAGATCCGCCGAAGAGGCTATCATCACCGGAGCCGCCAAAAAGGCTGTCTGCTCCGTTCTTGCCATAGAGGCCATCGTCACCATTCTCGCCAGAGAGTGTATCTTCCCCAGAGCTGCCAAGCAGCAAATCGTTCCCGCTTGTCCCCACCAGGCTCAGATCATAGTGGATCGTCTCGATCGATGTGACCGTCACACCGTTCGGCAGCGTTGCACTTGTCATACCTTTCAAGATCAGTGTATCGGAGCCGCTACCGCCGTCGAAGTGATCGCCCGATACCAGCTCACCCTGGCTCGTGACGAACAGAGTATCACTGCCGCTGCCGCCGTAAACTCGGTCCTGACCGCTACCGCCAACAAGACTTCTGTCATCCCCGCTGCCACCGTAAACTCGGT
Organism: Rhodospirillales bacterium; assembly: GCA_963669335.1. Classification (GTDB taxonomy): domain Bacteria; phylum Pseudomonadota; class Alphaproteobacteria; order Kiloniellales; family JACOMY01; genus JACOMY01. Next base: position 5,185,370 of record OY770023.1, on the reverse strand, counting down.
CCTGACCGCTACCGCCAACAAGACTTCCGTCATCCCCGCTGCCACCGTAAACTCGGTCCTGACCGCGGCCGCCAATGAGACTTATGTCATCACCTGCTCCACCAAAAAGAGTATCGTCGCCTTCGCTACCTTGCAGGATGGCATCGTTTCCCCCGCCACCGAAGATCGTGTCGTTCCCGCTGCCGCCCCGCAGCTTGGAATCTTCACCATCCCCACCGAAGATCGTGTCGGCACCTAAGCCCCCGTGTAGAATGCTGTCGTCTCCATTGCCGCCGTAGATGCTGTCGTGGCCTTCAGTGCCGTAGAGTTTGTCTGTTCCGCTCTTCCCATAGAGCCCATCTTTGCCGCTACCGGCCCAAAGTGTATCGCCTCCAGAACCACCAAAGAGACTATCGTCCCCACTGCCGCCAAAGAGGCTGTCTGCTCCGCTCTTGCCATAGAGGCCATCGTCACCATTCTCGCCAGAGAGTGTGTCTTCCCCAGAGCTGCCAAGCAGTAAATCGTTTCCGCTTGTCCCCACCAGGCTCAGATCATAGCGGATCGTCTCGATCGATGTGACCGTCACACCGCTCGGCAGCGTTGCACTTGTCATACCTTTGAAGATCAGCGTATCGGAGCCGCCACCGCCGTCGAAGCGATCGCCTGATACCAGCTCACCCTGGCTCGTGACGAACAGAGTATCACTGCCGCTGCCACCGTAAACTCGGTCCTGACCGCGGCCGCCAATGAGACTTTTGTCATCGCCGGTTCCACCAAAAAGGGTGTCGTTCCGTTCGCCGCCCTGCAAGTAGGCGTCGTTCCCACTGCCACCGATGATCGTGTCGTCTGCGCTGCCGCCCTGCAGGTGGTAGTCATCGCCCTCTCCTCCGAAGATCGTGTCGGTGCCCGAACTCCCGTAGAGAACCCAATCGTCTCCATTGCCGCCGTAGATGCTGTCGTAGCCATCACTGCCGTAGAGTCTGTCTGTCGCACTCTCGCCATAGAGACCATCATTGCCACTACGGCCCCAGAGTGTATCATCCCCGGAGCTGCCAAGCAGCATATCGTTCCCACTTGTCCCCACCAGGCTCAGATCGTAACGGATAACCTCAATCGAGGTGACCGTTACGCCGCTGGGCAGCGTTGCGCTTGTCATGTCTCTCAAAATTAGCGAATCGGTGCCGCTGCCGCCGTCGAAGTGATCGCCCGATACCAGCTCACCCTGGCTCGTGACGAAGAGGGTATCACTGCCGCTGCCGCCGTAAATTTGGTCCGAACCGCTACCACCAACAAGACTTCTGTCATCCCCGCTGCCACCGTAAACTCGGTCCTGACCGCTACCGCCAATGAGACTTCTGTCATTTCCGGTTCCGCCGAAAAGAGTATCATCGCCTTCGCCACCCTGCAGGCTGGTGTCGTTTCCGCTGCCGCCGATGAGCGTGTCATCACCGTCGCCACCGGTGACACCGCGGTCGCCGCCGTGACCGGTGAGACGACCGTCGTCGCCATCGCCGGCGTAGATCAGATCGTCACCCGAACCCCCGTTAAGCTGATCCTGACCGCTGGCCCCATAGAGCGTGTCGGCGCCGGACTCGCCTCTGAGAAAGTCGTTCGCCGACAGACCCCATATCGTGTCGCCAGCACTGCCGCCCTCGATCTTGTCCGGGCCGTCCGTTCCCGTGATCAAAGCCATCCTGCACTCTCCCTATCTCTTCGCTGCCAGCGCTCGCAGGCGGCGGTGCCCCGCGTCGGTGTTCTTGTTTCGTCGGGAGCCTTGGCTAGCCATAGATCAGGCTTTCGATGTTGGTGAGGGTGACGCCGGCGGGCAGGCTGACGCCGGCGGCGACGATGAGGGTGTCGGTTCCGCTGCCGCCGTCGTAGAGGTCGCCGGCGAGGAGTTCGCCCTGGCTGGCGATGTTGAGGGTGTCGTTCCCGTCCTGGCCCAGGACGGTGTCGACCCCGCTGCCGCCGAAGAGGGAGGCGTCCTCGTCGCTGCCGCCGCGGATATAGTCCGCGCCGCTGCCGCCGTAGAAGCCGACATCCCGACCGCCGCCGCCGGTCAGGCGGTCATCACCACTGCCGCCGTAGAAGAGGCTGTCGTCGCCGGCGCGGCCGCTCATCCCGTCTTCGCCGCTGCCACCGTAGAAGAGGAAGTCGTTACCGCTGTCCCCGGCCAGGAAGTCGTTGCCGAGCCCTCCCATCAGCAGGCGGTCCTCGCCGCTGCCGCCGTAGACCTTGTCGCGGCCGGAGCCACCCTCGAAGAGAAGGTCATTTCCCTCCTCGCCATAGAGCCAATCGTTGCCGCTGTCACCGTAGAGGCGGTCCCTGCCGGAGGCCGAGGCCGGTGCGCCGCCATCGCCGAAGAGCCGATCGTTGCCCTGGCCCCCGAAGATCAGGTCGTCGCCGTCGCCGCCGTAGACCGCGGTGTCGTTGTCGCTGTTGGCGCTGAGCCTGTCGTCGCCGCTACCTCCCTCAAGCAGGTCCCGCCCGCCGCCGCCGGTCAGGGTATCCGCCCCGCTGTCGCCGAAGAGGCTGTCGTCGCCGGCGCGCCCGGTCAGGCGGTCCTCGCCCAGGCCGCCGAAGAGGCTGTCGCCGGCGCTGTCCCCGGCCAGGAAGTCGTCGCCCGTGTCACCGTAGAGGCCATCCTCTCCCGAGCCGCCGAAGAGGCTGTCCCGCCCGCTGCCGCCGAAGAGGCTGTCGTCATTGCCCTCGCCATAGAGGCGGTCGGCGCCGTTCAGCCCATAGACCCGGTCCAGCCGCTCGCTCCCGGTCAGGCGATCCTTGGCGCTGCTGCCGCGGAAGACGAAGACGTCGATGTCGGGCATATCCAGGCCGACGGGCAGGGTGGCGGCATTCTCCAGGATCAGGGTGTCGGTTCCAACCCCGCCCAGGTAGGTCTCGCCTGGCAGGATCTCGGACTGCTCGCGGACCAGGAAGGTGTTGTCAAACTGAGCGCCGTAGAGGGTATCGATCCCACTGCCGCCGATGAAGAGATTGTAGCCCATCCGCTGGCTGCCCAGGGTGTCCGCCCCACTGCCGCCAAAGAGCGTGTCGTTGCCACTGCCACCATAGGCCCGGTCGTCGCCTTGGCCACCGTAGAAGCGGTCATCGCCGTCGTTGCCAAAGAGGGTGTCGTGCCCACTGTCACCGTAGAGCCGGTCGTCGTCGCGGCTCCCGTCGATCCGCCCCCAATCGTTACCGCTGCCGCCGAAGACTATGTTACCGCCTAAACCGGTATCGTCGCCATCACCACCATAGACAGTATCGCCGATCAGACTGTCATCGTCTCCATCGCCGCCGAATACGAGTTTGCCACCAATGTCAGTATCATCACTGCTCCCGCCATAGACCGTATCGCCACCTAGATTGCTGTCTGCTCCGCTTCCGCCGTAGACCAGGTCGACGCCAGCTCCACCGAAGAGACTGGTGTCGTTTCCACTGCCGCCGAAGATCGTGTCATTGCCGAAGTCGTCGGGGGCCGGATCGCCCAGCAGATAGGTGTCGTTTCCGCTACCGCCGAAGATCGTGTCGTCGCCGCTGCGACCGCTGAGACGGCCGTCGTCACCATCGCCGGCGTAGATCAGATCGTCACCCGAACCACCGTTAAGCTGATCCTGACCGCTGGCCCCATAGAGCGTGTCGGCGCCGGACTCGCCTCTGAGAAAGTCGTTCGACGACAGACCCCATATCGTGTCGCCAGCACTGCCGCCCTCTATCTTGTCCGGGCCGTCCGTTCCTGTAATCAAAGCCATCCTACGCTCTCCCTATCTCATCGCTGCAAAGGCCGCCAAGTGCCTCAACAGGTAAACCACTCGTCTTGAGTGAGGGCCGATCAACCCAAACACGGTCTTCGAGAGACCTGCGCCTCTCCTGGCCGCGCCACAGGCGGTGGCTGGCGGCGTGAGGAGGTGGCGTTGTCGGGGGCGTGGCAGAGGCGTGCCTAGCCATAGATCACGCTCACGAAGTTACTGAGGGTGACGTCGATGTTGATGAGGGTGACCCCGGTGGGCAGGCTGACGCCGGTGGCCAGGATCAAGGTGTCGGTTCCGCCGCCGCCGTCGAAGAGGTCGCCGGCGACAAGCTCGCTCTGGTGGAGCACAGCCAGAACGTCGTCGCCATCGCCACCGAAAAGCGAGTCAATTCCGTCGCCACCGAAGAGCGTGTCAGCCCCGTTGCCACCTTTGAGGTCACTGTCGTCACCATCTTCGCCAAAAAGCGTATCGTCTCCCTTGCCACCATTGAGGTTTCTGTCATTGCCTTCTCCCCCAAAGATCGTGTCGTCTCCGGCCCCTCCGTAGTTCCCGTCATCGCCATAAAGGTTCTCGTCATTACCTGCGCCGCCATAGAGCACATCGTTCCCGGTGAATCCCCCGAGGTCCTCGTCGTCACCTGCGCCTCCGAAGAGGGTGTCCGCCCCGGAACGACCGTCGATCTTCTTGTCACGCCCAGATCCGCCAAAAACGACGTCGTTGCCGCCGCCACCGGAAAGGGAGAAATCCTTCCCACTATCGCCATAAATCAGATCGTCACCGCTGCCTGCCAAGAGGGAGAGATCGTCTCCATCGCCGCCGAAGAGGCTATCGTCGCCGCTATCGCCGAAGAGGAAGGTGTCGTCGCCGCTGTCGCCCTTGACCAGGTCGTCGCCATCACCCCCGAAGAGGCCAAAAACAGTGGCCCCGATCAGGAGTCCGTCGGCGCCGCTACCGCCGTAAACCCTATCGTGTCCGCTATTGCCGGAAAGTGCATGGTCTTCGTCATCGCCGCCGAAGAGGGTGTCGGCGCCGCTGTTGCCCTCCAGGCGCGCATCCCGTCCGCTGCCACCGAAGATGACATCGTCTCCGGCCATGCCGTAGAAGCTGATGTCAGTATCATAGGGCAGGTCGCCCAAGAGCGCAAAGTCGTTGCCGGACCCGCCGTAGAGCGTGTCACTGCCGGCGTTGCCCTCCATCTCCTCTTCGGAGAAGTCGCCGCCATGGACCACGTCGTCCCCGGACCCGCCCCAGAGCATGTCGTCTCCGCCCGATCCGCCGTAGAGCCGGTCGTTTCCGGATAGGCCGTAGAGGCGGTCGTTGCCACTCAGACCGAAGATCCTGTCATCGCCATCGCCGCCGAAGATCACGTCGTTCGTACTGTCCCCGGCTAAGCTTAGGTTGTAGATGATCCGCTCGATCGAGGTGATGACGATGCCCGCCGGTAGGCTCGCGCTGGCCAGGTCGGACAGAATGAGGGTATCGACCCCGCTGCCGCCGTCGAAGGAAAGGCCGCTGGCCTGTCCAGCCTGATCGGCCAGCATGATGTCTGCGCCGCTGCCGCCGTAGACCCGATCTTGGCCACTGCTGGCTTCAATCCGATCGTCACCGAGGTCGCCGAAGAGGAACTGTAGACCGGATTCGCCTGCCAGCGTGTCTGCGCCACTGCCGCCATCGACGACATCGCCTGCCACGCCGGCCGTCAGCCGATCCGCGCCGCTGCCGCCGAAGAGCGAGGCCTGCAGCTCGTCGCTGGCGTAGCTGTCATCCCCACTGCTGCCGTACCACAAGAGCTTTTCGACACCGGAGACCGTGACACCGGCCGCGAGCGCCACGGCGGCTGCGTTGCGCAGGATTAGCCTGTCCGTGCCACTGCCGCCGTTGAGCTTCTCGTTGAAGGTGAGCTCCGCCTGGCTTTCGATGACGAAGCTGTCCCAACCGCTGCCGCCATAGAGATAGTCCGCTCCGCTGCCACCGGTCAGGCTGTCGTCGCCGTCTGCCCCGTAGAGGCGGTCATCATCGCCGCCGCCGGCGAGGCTGTCCTTGCCCATGCCTCCTTGCAGGACGTCTTCGCCGGCTCCACCGCTCTGGACATCGTTGCCGTCTGCCCCGTAGAGGTTGTCATCATCACTGCCGCCCGCGAGGCTATCGTTGCCTATGCCTCCGGCCAGGCTGTCGCTGCCACTGGTGCCGGTGAGATGGCGGACCTCGATAGAGGTTAGTGTCAGGTCGCTGGATAGCGCCTCGATCCCGCTCAGCACCAGGGTGTCGCTGCCAGCGCCGCCATCGAACAGCGATGCCGCGGGGGCCCTGTTGTCTCCGAAAAGGGTGTCGTCACCCTCGTCGCCGAAGAGGGTGATGGGGCCGAAGTCGGCATTGGCGTAGAGCTTGTCGGCGACGGTGGTGCCGTGAACCTGCACCGATTCGACGCCGCTGAGCACGATGCCAGCAGAGAGGCTGGCAGCCTCTCCCACGATCAAGGTGTCGCTGCCCGACCCGCCGTCGTAGGTCTCACCCGCCGTCAGCTCCTGCTGGCTCGACACCAGCAGCAGATCGGCCCCACTGCCGCCATAGACGCGATCCAGACCGAGGCCGCCTGACAGGCTGTCGTCGCCGTCTCCGCCTGAGAGGCGGTCTTCATTCCCCTCACCATAGAGGCTATCGTTGCCTGCGCTCCCCTCGAGGTCGTCGTCACCCGAATCGCCCCGGATACTGTCGTCTCCATTGCCGCCGAACAGCTCGTCATCGTCTCTGCTGCCGGCAATGCTGTCGTCGCCATTCCCACCCCATGCGTAGTCCCGGCCGCCACCGCCCCATAGCCGGTCGTTGCCAGCGCCTCCCCAAAGCGAATCATCACCGCTTCCGCCCCAGAGGGTGTCGTCATCCTGACCGCCATAGAGGCTGTCGTTCTGATTGTCGCCCCAGAGCCGGTCATCTCCGACAACACCGAAGAGGCTGTCGGCACCCGAGCCGCCGTAGATCTGATCGTTATCATGGCCTCCCCAGAAACCGTCCTCGCCGCTGCCTCCTTCCAAGTGGTCCGCACCGGACGCGCCGAGGAGGGAATCATCGCCGGCATCGCCCGCCAGGCTGTCGCTATCGCTGCTGCCGATGATGCGGTCGGCCCCCGCGCCCCCGAAGGCGCGATCCATAGCGCTGCCGCCCCAGAGACTGTCGTCGCCGTCGCCTCCATAGAGCCTATCCTCATCGTGACCGCCGACGAGGCGATCAGAGCCGCTGCCCCCATAGAGCAGATCGCTCATGCTGCCACCGTAGAGACGGTCATCCCCGCTGCCGCCGCTCAACAGGTCTTCCCCGTCGCCGCCGAACCGGCGGTCGTCGCCAGCATCCCCATCCAGCGTGTCGGCACCGCCGCTGCCGTTCAAGATGTCCGCTCCCAGTCCGCCGAACAGCAGGTCGCGGCCGCCGCCGCCGAAGGCCGAATCATTGCCATCGCCGCCAAACAGCGTTTCTATCGAGGTGCCGTTGCCGTTACCTTCTCCATAGAGACCATCGTCGCCAGAGCCTCCGTAGAGGCGGTCTATCTGTCCTTGTCCATAGATCTTGTCGTTGCCCGAGAGACCAAAAATGGTGTCGATTTGATTGGTCCCGGTCAGGCGATCGTTTTCTCCGGCACTGCCGTAAATCACAGCCATCTTGTCTCTCCTTTTCTTCTGCCTGACTCGGGCCCGGACATAGCTCGAGCTGGTTCTAGAGCTTGTCGGATTGATCGCTAACAGTCAAATAAAATATCGTAATAATAATCATGAATACAAAATAGATCGGAAAGAATAGGACATGCTTGTGCAAAAAGCACAAAACATAGACCCTCATTAATGTATAGATGACTATTTTACCTCAAATCGCGGAGATTAATGTGCTGTCACCACTTGAACAACCGGATCAAGGCCATCCGTCTGTGGCGTGCCAGCGGGGCGAGAGAAAAGGGCTTTGTCTGCCGGAGAGAAGCGGCGCTCTCGTTTTGCCGCCCTATAGGGTCAGGCAGGAGTGGCACGCGTGATGAAGTGCCGTCCGGGTCTGGGGTAAGGGGTCCGGCAACCCGGACGGCTTTCCATTGCGCAGCGGAAAAACGCGCAATGGCTGCTGCTCCAGCCGATTTGAAGCAGCTGCTGCACTGGGCCCAAGAGACTATGCCCCTCCCAGGTGCAGGCCGGAGCATCCAGGGTGGATGGATGCTCTCTAACCGGCTGAGGGAACCGGTTAGGACTGTGGCCCCCAGTGTCGACAGGATTGACGCAGTTCCGTCGCAACCACTGGGGGCCTTCCTACCGGACATCGGACTCAAGGCCGGCAGGTGTTCGCATGGCATGCGCCGCTGTGATAACAGTTGGTCACTGATGTCCACCCTATTCAGAAGTGGGTCGGCATTCAGAAGTGGGTCGGCGGTATCTTTCCTGGTCGGATAGGGACGCCTGGACCCCAAGACTTCGGTAATCCGGACCCCAATACTGTAGATCTGGTGGAGCAGCCCGTCCGGGCGGGGGTGGTCGGTCGGTTTGGATGGTACCGCTGGGTGCCAGGGCCCTGCGGCGAGGTCCGCTCCGGTAGATCGTGTCGTCCTCGGTTGTAGACTGTGTGGTTTTGCACGCGCGCGGCAGCAACCAAGTGCGCCCGACCTTGGGCCGGCGTCGGCGCACGCCCTACAGACAAGGGATCGCTTCCCGAGAGAATGCATGGGGGTGTCGCCTTGCAGCGGCCAAGGGGCGAAGGGTCTGGCTCTCTCTTGGACTGTAAAGCGCTGCATATCAGGCACTTCCCTGCTTTGTCGGAACTCTCCTTCCGAGCAACCCAGAGGCTGGTGGAACCTGGCGAGGCCTGAGGCCTGGCGGAATGAGCGCTGTGGTCCGGGTTAGAGCTGGTCGCGGAGGAGGGAGCTCCCAAGGGACGGTTTGGGGAGGCCCCTTGGGATCGAGGGTCGGGGAACCCAGGCCGCACCCTCCTCCGCGGCTGCGAGCTGCCTCCGATGCAGCTACCAGTCTCCCAAGATAACCAAGATAACGAAGGCCTGAGATGCCGCTTGTCAGCGCTCGGCCTATCACCTCACCAACAGTGGATCGCGGGATGGCGCAGGATCTATGTTTGTCACAGTCCATTGCACGAAGTCCCCCTCCTTCATGATCTCACGTCGAAGCCGTTGCGGCATGACAATCTTTTGGTTTTGTCGCCTTGAAGACCAAGTGATCCCAGATGAAAGAGTCAATAAAAAATACCAATTAGGTATAGAGACTTCGATATTCTTACAGAATCTCACCACATATTTTAGGATTGCAGGCAATCAATGCGAGTGTTAGTCAAGGTGAATTGCATTAATAGAGGGAGGAGATGTCTTGCGTGTAGATCGACAGGCGCTCACTGTCCGGCCAACCATTCTCCCAACCGCAAGGTCAACGAGATCCTGTCGAGGCCAGCGTTCCTCTCCTTACCTTGCCGGAAGCGCTCCGTCCTGCGTTAAAGTTGCTGGACAAAAGTACAATTTCCTAACAAGGGAGTCAATAATTTGACAGAACCGCAAGAATTTACAAATTCTCCAATCAGCACTTCCGAACCGTTGACAGATGCTGGAACAGGCTGAAAAAAACCAAAGATCTAAGCGGCTGTGTGTCTGGAACCCAAACGCCCTCAGAGCGGGGCTTGGCGCCCACGATCGGACGATAGGGTGCTGTAGCAGGGACTTGGGAGACGCACTGCTTGTGCACCAGGCAACCAGAGACGCTCTCGGAGCGTCCCGGGGCCCGAGAAGACACAATAACGGAGAGGCAGGTCCAAAATGGCTACTTTGACCGGAACGAATGGGCCAGACAGCCTGAGCGGCGGTGGGAATCCCGATGTGGGTCTGGGCTATGGCGGCGATGACACCATCTTTGGACGCAATGATTCGGATACACTCTTCGGCAGTAGCGGCGTCGACAGTCTCTACGGCGACAATGGTCCTGACACCTTGTTCGGTGGTTCTGGCAGCAACAGCTCCGGAGCGCTCGCTGATTTTCTCTTCGGCGGTACTGGGTCCGACACCGGCCTGTTTGGCGGTAGCGGACGGGATGCGATCTATGGCGGTGATGCCGATGATAGCTTGCTTGTCGGTGGGCCGGGCGACGACCTGATTCACGGCGATGGAAGTGCTGATTTTCGACTGATTGGCGAAGGCGGTAACGATACTCTTTATGGCGGAGGTGGTGCTGACACCTCTCTCATGGGGGACAGTGGGTTCGACGTCATCTTTGGCGGTGACAGCTCAGACACCGTCCTTCATGGCGGCGGTGGTGACGATACGATTTACGGAAACGATAACTCTGATCGCGATTTGAATGGCGGCTCGGGTGCCGATACGCTCCACGGCGGGGACGGTCAAGACACACGGCTCTATGGCGGCTCGGGGCAGGATACCGTGTTTGGCGATACCTCAGCCGACTACAATTTGGAGGGCGCAGACGGAGATGACTACCTCTTCGGTGGTCCAGGTGCCGACAACTTTGTGTTTGGTGGAAGCGGCCACGACCGCTTGTACGGCGATGGCAATGCCGACAACGCCGTTTATGGAGATACTGGAGACGACGTCATCTTCGGCGGTGATGGGAGCGACTATCAGATCGTCGGACGTGATGGCGACGATACAATCTATGGCGGCAATGATGCAGACTCCATGTTGAATGGGGCTTTGGGGGATGACGTAATCTATGGTGAGGATGGAGGCGAGTTTCGTCTGCGGGGCGCCAGCGGCGCCGATACGATCAAGGGTGGCGCCGGACAGGAGTTCAGCATCTCCGGGAACAGCGGGGCTGATACGATTTTTGGCGGAGGGGACGAAGACTATGCCCTCATCGGTGGTGACGGCGACGACCTCGTTTATGGTGACGGCGGACAGGACGGCCGGCTGATTGGAAGCAGTGGTAATGATAAGCTTTTTGGCGGTTCAAGCCAGGATAGCGTTTTCTATGGCGGGGCGGGCGACGACCTCGTCTATGGCGGCCAAGGGAGCGATAGCTCGCTTTTTGGCGGCAATGATTCCGACACTCTTTATGGCGATAGTGGTGACGATCGCTCCGTCTTTGGCGGCAGTGGCGCAGACATCTTGGACGGCGGTCCAGGTGCCGATAGGCTCTACGGCGATTCGGGCGCAGACACATTCCAGATCCGTAGTTTGTCTGACTTCGTCGGAGGAGATCACTTCTTCGGAGGCGACAGCTCGGACACGATCCTCTTTCGCGGTGTGATTCCCGATCCCGACAGCATTCCTTCCCCGACCTTGTCCAAAATCAACTCGTGGCAAGTAGTCGGTAGTTCAAGCGACGACCTTATATATGGAAATGAGAATATTGGTGATAATACTTTCGACAACAATCGCCTTTTCGGCGGCAGTGGCGCCGATACTTTAACCGCTGTGTCTGATGCCGCAATGCCAAATTACCTCAACGGAGGCAGCGGGGATGACTACATAAGTGGAGGCGGTGGGACCGACCAAATCTTGGGTGCCTATGGCGACGACAGCTTGTTTGGCGGCAGCGGTGTGGACACTCGTCTCGCTGGCTGGACCGGGCAGGACTTTGTCGCTGGAGACAGCGGAGCGGATAGCTTTCTGTTCGGGGGATCCGGCAACGACGTCGTGACCGGTCGAGCGGACAATGACGTTGGTTTACAGGGGGATGCCGGCAGCGATAGGGTTTTTGGCGGGGCCGGGGACGACAGTATTCTTCAGGGTAATCTGGGCGACGACAGCGTTTGGGGCGGCGGCGGCGCCGATAAGTCCCTGTCCGGGGGAAGTGGCGAGGACTGGGTCGATGGAGGGAACCAGAGCGACCTGGTGTTTGGCGACAGCGGTGCGGATCTCCTCTACGGCGGATATGCTGTTGATAGCCTCTTCGGCGGTGACGGCGACGACCTTGGCCTCTTCGGCGGTGCCGCACGAGATTGGCTCTATGGTGACAGCGGGGCCGATTCAGCCCTCACCGGAAGCAGCGGCAACGACAAGGTCTACGGCGGTAGCGGTGGGGACCAAGGCTTCTACGGAGCTTCTGGAGACGACTTCCTCGTCGGCGACGATGGTGATGACAGCTCTTTCTTCGGCGGGTCGGGGGCGGACGGACTAACCGGACGGGCCGATGACGATGGCTATTTCTACGGTGGCTCGGGAAACGACACACTCTCTGGAGGTGCCGGCAACGAAACTGCGTTCTTCGGTGATACGGGAAGCGACTATCTGCGCGGAGGCGGCGGCGACGACAGCAGCTTGGTTGGTGGCTCTGGCCTTGATTTCGTGTTCGGGGGCAATGGCGCAGATGAGCTTTTGGTGCGGGATCAGTCGGAGATCCAAGCCGGTGAAACCTATGACGGAGGGGCCGGTCTCGATACATTGATCCTTGGCGCCGGGGTCACCTTGCCGGCCGGTGCGCTGCTGACCAATATAGAGGTTGTCCTTTACGGATAGTGCTACAGTGGATTGTCCGTCCCGCCTTGGGGTTGGACGGTGTGAAGGACGTGAGTCCGCTTGAGGGCGGTCCTCTGATTGGCGTCCCTGTGAACCCTGGGGAGCCTCTGCTCTCGGGCGGGAGCGGCGCTGGCAGCGCAGAAGACGGGGCGCGTACTGGGGAGTGGCGCCGCGCGTGCTTAGCGCTCGCCTGCCGAAACGCTTTGGTCCTTGAGATGGGGTCTTGCTCTTCAGACCTGAGCAAGGCCAGCGTGTTCGTCGACTGGTCTTCCGCGGCCTTGGTGGCGTGTAGTGGGTCGGCACGCCTGGTGCAATTGGTCGCCAGCATCGATAAACGCGCGCATGTCTCTGCAGCCGGAGCGATGGGGAGCGGCAAGAACAAGCGCGCGCGGGGGGGGGAGGCGTTTCCGAAAGAGGCTACAGCCAAGCCATCGTCTCCTTTGTTGCTGTTCTTGACCTGGTAATACCTCTTCATACCACTTGGCCAGGAAGTTGAGAGAAGGCAATCACTATTGGTTGCCACAGAATTTGATAGTCTTGATGAGAATCTGTAATTATGACAGAATCACACAATCACTCTCTTGAAATGCTTGACGGACTAAGAGTGAGTCCTAAACTGGAGTTTGTCTAAATGACTGAGATGTTATGAATCGCTCAATGAACGGTCATAATTCTCAATTTGGTAGAGAGCGCGTGAACACACCCTTTAGTATGGGGTACTTTTCATGCTAGTGTGTTTAGTTTTTTGAAAATGAGATCCGGATCCGCTTTAAAGGATCGTTAAGTGCGACTAGTTTGCGTGAAGCATGTATTAGTTGCTCTTAGCTGGCGGTGCCCGGAAGTCTGGTTTCTTGGGTTTGGGGAGACGGGGTTCGATGGCAACAATCTATGGGACGAGCGGCAGCGACAGCTTGGATGGCGGAGCCAATCAAGACACGATTTACGGCCTAACTGGGACCGACAGCCTCTTCGGCAAGCAAGACAATGATCGGCTCTATGGTGGCGACGACGTCGATCGACTCTACGGCGATAACGGGGGCGATCGTCTGTGGGGTGATAGTGGATCCGACACACTATTTGGGGGTACCGGGAATGACCTTGTTCTCGCTGGCGGATCTGGTACTGATTTCATCTTTGGCGGCAATGGAAACGACTTTATCGAAGGTGGCGACGGCAATGACAATCTGCGCGGAGATTCCGGCAGGGATACTCTTCGCGGCAGCTCAGGGGCCGACACATACATTGTCACGGACCAAGCTCACTTAGAAAGTGGGGATACCTTTGACGGCGGAAGCGGGTCCGACACTCTGATCTTGAATATCGGCAGGACTCTCGTGACCGGCGTTGAGCTCGTCGGAGTTGAGGTTACCGTTGAACGGCAGGTTAGTGGTGCTCTGATCGTTTTCGGCGACAGCCAGGCCAACGAGTTGGCTGGGGCCAGCCATTCTGATCTAGTCTACGGACTTAGCGGCAGTGACGTCATTTATGGTAAGAATGGCACTGATTCTCTTTTCGGCGGGTCAAATTCCGATACACTCTATGGAGCAAATGGTGATGACACAGGTCTCTGGGGTGGTGATGGAGGCGACGTCGTCTTTGGAGGTAATGGCAAGGACGCACTCCTCGGCGGTGACGACGGGTCGGACACTCTGTATGGGGGTACTGGTTATGATGTCAGCCTGGCTGGAGGATCCGGCAATGATCAGGTTTTTGGTGGCATAGAAAACGATAGTTACCTTAAGGGAGACTCAGGTGACGACATCCTGTACGGAGATGATGGGGATGACGCAACATTGTGGGGAGGCAACGGTAACGATACGGTTAAAGGCGGTGAGGGCCAAGATTTAGACCTCAACGGAGGGCTTGGTAACGATACGATTTTTGGTGGCGACAACATTGACAGGACATTGCTTGGAAACAGCGGGGACGATATTCTTTACGGAGGTGACGGTGATGAGACTTTCCTCAGCGGGTCGAGCGGTTCTGATATTGTATTTGGCGGCAACGGATTCGACACATCTTTGATCGGTGGCAATAACAACGATTCGGTATTTGGCGGATCGCTTTACGACCTCCTCTTGTTTGGCGGTGCCGGTCTCGACCTTGTCCATGGCGGCTCTGCTCAGGATGAAAGGCTTTATGGTGGCGACGGCGACGATACCATAGACGGAGGCGATGCAAGAGACATTCTGCTCTACGGAGGCAGCGGTAACGACACTGTTTCCGGCGGTGAGGGGAATGATAGCAGTCTCTTTGGCGGTTACGAGGACGATACCCTAGATGGGGGGGAGGGCAACGACACTTGGCTCTACGGTGCAACCGGTTCTGATGTTGTTTTAGGCGGCAGTGGGCTAGACCGCAATCTCTTCGGTGGCCTTGGTAACGACAAGATCTCCGGTGGTTCGGGGAACGATAGTGGGTTCTACGGCGGCAGTGGCAATGACACTCTGTACGGTGGGGCTGGCAATGATCGTGGATTTCAACTTCTGAGCGGTTCCAATCATGTCTTCGGCGGCAGTGGCGCAGACGTCCTCGTGGCCACGGGGGACTTGAGGTTCAGCGTTGGAAACTCCTTCATTGGCGGATCTGGTACTGATACTGTGATCGTGAGGATTGGCAGTGGCGGTAGTGAATTCGATGACAGGTGGTCTTCGGTCGAGATCGTGCGCGAGATTGGGACGGGTGAGAATGACGAAATAGGCGGTACTTCCTTTGTCGATATCATGTATGGCTTGAATGGGCGGGACAGGCTTTACGGCGATACTGGGGATGATAGCCTTTTTGGTGGGCTCGGTGCTGATCGTTCCTTGTTCGGTGACCTCGGCGACGATGTCGTTTACGGCGGCTCGGGAGAGGATCACACACTGCTGGGCGCTGATGGCGACGATCGCCTGTTCGGCGGGTCCGGCGCCGATACCTCTCTCTACGGGGATAGCGGTGCCGACTTTGTATTCGGGGGAGACGACAGCGACAGGTTCCTGCGCGGGGGGAGCGGCATCGATCGCGTTTATGGCGGCGGCGGCGCAGATACAATGCTGGTCGCCAGCCAGGCTGAGATCGAGGCCGGCGAGACCTATGACGGTGGCGGCGGCACGGATACGCTGATTCTGAACAAGGATGTGAGCCTGCCTGCTGGTGTGGTGCTGAGTTCCATCGAGTTGGTGGAGATCTATGGCACCAGTGCGGCTGACAGTTTGCGGGGCACCTCGCTCGCTGATCGCCTTTCCGGGGGCACCGGGGATGACCGGGCCTATGGTCTGGACGGTGATGACAGTCTCTATGGCGGCATAGGCGACGATACGCTTTATGGCGGTCTTGGGACGGACAGCATCTCGGCCGGCAGCGGTGCGGATCTCCTGGTCGTGGCCAGCCAAGGCGAACTGACGGCTGGTGAGACCTACGACGGTGGCAGCGGCCTCGACACCTTGGTCCTGAACGAGGCGGCGAGCCTGCCGGTCGGCGCCGTGTTGAATAACGTCGAACTGGTGGTGGTCAACGGCACCAGTGCGTCAGACAGTATGCAGGGAACTTCGATCACCGACATTGTCTCCGCAGGAACCGGAAACGACCGGGCCTATGGCGTGCAGGGTGACGACGTCCTCTATGGTGGTGCGGGTGATGATACCCTCAATGGCGGTCTTGGGGAGGATAGTGTCACTGGCGGCAGCGGTGCGGACCTCTTGGTCGTTGCCAGCCAAACAGAGCTTGAGGCCGGCGAGACCTACGATGGCGGCAGCGGTGTCGATACGCTGGTCCTGAACCAGGCGGCAGCATTGATACCCGGTGTGATCTTGACCTCCGTCGAGCTGGTGGCGATCAACGGGACCAGTGCGTCTGACAGTCTGCAGGGTACCTCGCTCACCGATCTTCTTTCCGGGCGGAGCGGGAACGATCGGGTCTATGGTCTGGACGGTGATGACAGCCTGGTTGGCGGCAGTGGCATCGACACACTGTTCGGCGGCAGCGGTGCGGACAGCTTCCTGGTTGCCGATCAGGCGGAAATCACGGCCGGCGAGACCTATGACGGCGGCAGCGGCGCAGATACGCTGATCCTGGCCGCTGGCGTCAGCCTGCCTGCGGGCGTTGTTCTGAGTGGCGTCGAAGTGGTCGTCTTGACCGGAACCAGCGGCAACGACAGCCTGTCGGGTAGTGATGCAACGGATCGCATCTATGGTCTCAGCGGGCAGGACAGCCTCTATGGCGGCAGCGGTGCGGATAGCCTCTATGGCGGTGCCGGGGATGATGCGACGCTGGCGGGCGGCAGTGGCCTGGACAATGTCTTCGGTGGATCCGGCAGTGACACGCTCCAGGTTGCCAGCCAAGGCGATCTCGTGGCCGGCGAGACCTATGACGGCGGCAGCGGCGTCGACACCTTGGTTTTGGACGAGGCTGCGAGCCTGCCTGCAGGTGTGGCCTTGAGTTCCATCGAGCTGTTGGCAATCAATGGGACCAGCGGCAACGATAGTCTGCAGGGTAGCACGCTCAGCGATCTTCTCTCCGGGCTGAGCGGAGCCGATCGTGGCTATGGCTTAGAAGGCGACGACAGCCTCTATGGTGGGGCGGGCGACGATACGCTCTACGGCGGTCTAGGCGAGGATAAGGTTTCAGGCGGCAGTGGCGCGGATACGCTGCTTGCAGCCAGTCGCGGCGAATTGACGGCCGGCGAGACCTATGATGGTGGCAGCGGAACGGACACCCTTGTTCTGAATGAGGCTGCCCGGCCCCCTGCCGGCATGGTGTTGAGCGGTATTGAAGCCGTTGTGATCAACGGCAATTACTTTGCGAATGATCTGCTCGGTACCTCTCTGAGTGATACGGTCTTCGGAGACGGAAGCAATGATACTATAAATGGAGTAACCGGGGCGGATACTCTCTATGGCGGTCGGGGATTTGATGTTCTCTATGGTGGACTAGGCCAGGACGCGCTCTATGGCGATACAGGTAACGATAGGCTCGTGGTCGCCAGCCAAGCCGAGATCGCGTCTGGCGAGACCTATGACGGCGGCAGCGGTACAGACACGCTGATCCTGAACGAGGCCACCAGCCTGCCAGCCGGTGCGGTTTTGGCCTCCATTGAGTTGGTGGCAATCAATGGCACCAGCGGATCTGACAGTTTGCAGGGCACCTCGCTCATCGACCTTGTCTCCGGAGGTACCGGGAGTGACCAGGCCTATGGTCTGGAAGGCGATGACAGTCTCTATGGCGGTATGGGCGACGATACACTCTACGGCGGTCTCGGGAAGGACAGCGTCTCCGGCGACAGCGGTTCGGATTTCCTGGTTGCCGTCAGCCAGGGCGATCTCGTAGCTGGTGAGACCTATGATGGCGGCAGTGGCGTGGATGTCTTGGCTTTGGGCGAGGCGGCCAGCCTGCCAGCCGGTGTCGTGCTGAATTCTATCGAGTTGGTCGCGATCGCTGGCACGAGTGGATCGGACAGTGTGCAGGGGACCACGCTCACCGACCTTGTTTCCGTGAGCACCGGAGACGACCGGGTCTATGGCCTTGAGGGTGATGACGGCCTCTATGGCGGTGTGGGCGACGATACCCTCAACGGCGGTCTTGGTGAGGATAGTGTCTCTGGCGGCAGCGGTGCCGATGTCTTCTTGATCGCTGATCAGGACGAGCTTCGGACGGGCGAGACCTACGATGGCGGCAGCGGTACCGATACGCTGGTCTTGAACGAGGCCGCGAGCCTCACTCCCGGTGCTGCTTTGGCCTCTGTAGAGTTAGTGGCGATCAACGGCACCTCTGCATCTGAGAGCCTGCAGGGAACCTCGCTCGCCGACCTGGCTTCCGGGCAGAGCGGGGACGATCGGGCCTATGGTCAGGAAGGTGACGACAGCCTCTATGGTGGGGCGGGCAATGACAGCCTTGTTGGCGGTAGTGGGATCGACACACTGTTCGGCGGCAGCGGTGCGGACAGCTTCGTGGTTGCCGAGCAGGCGGGGATTGCGGTCGGCGAGACCTATGATGGCGGCAGCGGTTCGGATACGCTGATCCTAGCGCCTGGCGTCAGCCTGCCTGCGGGTGTCGTTCTAAGCTCTGTTGAAGTCGTTGCCTTGATCGGGACCAGTAGCAACGACAGCCTCTTCGGCAGTGATGTAGCGGATCGCATCTATGGTCTCAGCGGGCAGGATAGCCTCTATGGCGGCTCCGGTGCGGATAGCCTCTATGGCGGTGCCGGTAATGATGCGACCTTGGCGGGCGGCAGTGGCCTGGACAGGGTCTTCGGTGGATCCGGCAATGACACGCTCCAGGTTGCCAGCCAAGGCGATCTCGTGGCCGGCGAGACCTATGATGGCGGCAGCGGCGTCGACACCTTGGTCTTGGACGAGGCCGCGAGCCTGCCTGCAGGTGTGGTACTGAACGCGATAGAACATCTGCAGATTCGTGGCACCAGCGGCAACGACACCTTGACCGGTATTGCTCTGCCGAACCGTCTAGATGGATTGAGCGGAGACGACCTGTTGCAGGGTCAGGAGGGGGATGACAGCCTGATAGGCGGCTCTGGGCTTGACAAGGCCTACGGCGGGTCGGGGAGCGACACCTTCAGCGTGGCGTCACAAGGGGAAATCCAGGCCGGCGAGACCTACGACGGTGGCAGCGGTAGCGATACACTGGTGCTGGACGGGGCCGCGACTCTGCCCGCCGGTGTGGTCTTAAGCTCCATCGAGCAACTGGACATCAAGGGTACCAGCGGCGACGACACGCTGATCGGGACCAGCATGGCAAACGGCTTGGATGGTCTCGGTGGCGACGATCTGCTCTACGGTCTGGACGGGGATGACAGTCTTACCGGTGGCCTTGGGACGGATAAGGCTTTTGGCGGTTCCGGCGCAGACACCTTCTTGGTCCGCAGTCAGGGTGAAATCGTCAGCGGCGAGACCTTCGACGGTGGCAGCGGCGTGGACACGCTGCTGACCAAAGAGGGCGCGACCTTGCCGGCCGGTGTGGTGCTGAGCGGGATCGAAGTATCCGTGCGGATCGGCAGTTCCGGCGCCGATAGTCTGACCGGCAGCGACGAGTTGGATCGGATCTACGGCCTTTCCGGTAACGATACCCTCACAGGCCTCTTAGGTGATGACAGTCTTTTCGGCGGTGATGGTGACGACACGTCTCTTTACGGGGGCTCTGGCAGAGACGATCTCTCCGGTGACGGTGGGGACGATGCCGGTTTCTTCGGCGGAACCGGCATCGATTATCTTTATGGCGGTAGCGGTAATGACAGATCTTTCTACGGCGGCTCCGGTGATGACTACCTCCACGGTGATAGTGGGGAAGACGCCGGACTCTTCGGTGGAACCGGCATCGATTACCTTCACGGCGGCAGCGGCAACGATGTCTCTCTCAACGGCGACTCTGGCGATGACTACCTCTACGGTGGCGATGGGGATGACGGCCTACTCATCGGTGGCAGCGGTGCTGATCGGATCTATGGCGGAAGTGGGGAAGATCTCTGGCTCGCCGGTCGCCAAGGCGATGACAGGGTTTACGGAGGCAGTGGCAAGGACTTGGCCGCGGGTGAATCCGGTGCCGATACCGTCTCCGGCGGCGCCGGCGAAGACTTTGTCTTCGGCGGCAGCAGCGCGGATCTCCTGGTCGTTGCCAGCCAAGGCGATCTCGTGGCCGGCGAGACCTACGATGGTGGAGCAGGTGTGGACACGCTGGTCCTGAACGAGGCAGCCAGCCTGATTGCCGGTGTGGTGCTGAGTTCGATCGAGTTGGTGGCGGTCTACGGCACCAGTGCGTCTGACAGTCTGCAAGGGACCGATCTAGCCGATCGCCTCAACGGGCGATCCGGGGACGACCGGGCCTATGGCCTAGAAGGCAATGATCAGGTTTCTGGTGGCAATGGTGCCGATACCCTCTCCGGCGGTATCGGTGAGGACAAGGTCTATGGTGGTAGCGGCGAAGATACTCTGCTTGTTGCCAGCCAAGGCGATCTCGCGGCCGGCGAGACCTATGACGGCGGCAGTGGCACCGACACTCTGGTCGTGAACGAGGCTGCGAGTCTGCCTGCTGGAGTGGTGCTGAGCTCCATTGAGCTGGTAGCAATCAACGGCACCAGTGCAGCGGACAGTCTACAGGGCACGACACTCGCCGATCTTCTTTCCGGGCGGAGCGGGAACGACCGGGCCTATGGTCAGGACGGCGACGACGGCCTGGCTGGCGGCAGCGGTATCGATACATTGTTCGGCGGCAGCGGTGCGGACAGCTTCCTGGTTGCCGAGCAGGCGGAGATCGCGGCCGGCGAGACCTATGATGGCGGCAGCGGTGCGGATACGCTGGTCCTGGGCCAGGGCGTCAGCCTGCCCGCGGGCGTTGTTTTGAGTGGCATCGAAGCGCTCGTCTTGACCGGAACCAGCGGCAACGACAGCTTGTCGGGCAACGACCTCAGGGATCAGATCTATGGTCTTGGCGGCCGGGACAGTCTATATGGCGGCTCGGGCGCAGACATCCTCTATGGCGGTGCCGGTTATGATGCGACGCTGGTGGGCGGCAGTGGCCAGGACAAGGTCTTCGGTGGATCCAGCGTTGACACGCTCCAGGTTGCCAGCCAGGGCGATCTCGTGGCCGGCGAGACCTATGACGGCGGCAGTGGTGACGATACCCTGGTCCTGAGCGAGGCTGCGAGCCTGCCTGCAGGTGTGGTGCTGAACGCAATAGAGTATCTGCAGATTCGTGGCACCAGTGGCAACGATACACTGATCGGAAACAGTGTTGAAAACGCTTTGTCCGGGTTCACCGGCGATGACCTGCTCTATGGTCTGGACGGTGATGACGACAATCTGTTTGGCGGTGCGGGTGACGATCGCGTCTACGGCGGATCTGGTGCCGATGATGATTTGGAAGGCCGGGATGGATCAGATCGCATTTATGGCGACAGCGGTGATGACATCGATCTCTACGGCGACAGTGGAACCGACCTGGTGTTCGGTGGCCTTGGAGATGACAACTCTCTCTTTGGCGGTAGCGGTCAAGACAGCGTTTACGGTGGTTCTGGCGCCGACATACTCGCTGTGGAAAGGCAAGGAGATCTGGTCAGCGGCGACCTCTTCGACGGCGGCAGCGGTCAGGATACCTTACTGCTAATGTCAGCTGCGGTTCTGGTAGAAGGTCTTGTGTTGACCGGGATTGAGGCGTTTCATCTCAGAGGTCAGAATGTCAGCGACCAACTAACCGGCATTGAGGGTTTCACCAACACCATGTCCGGTCGGGATGGCCAGGACAAGCTCTATGGTCAGAGCCTTTCTGACGACCTCTATGGCGACTATGGGGATGATCGCCTCTACGGTAAGGGCGGAGACGACAGTCTCTTCGGAGGGGCTGGCAACGAGGGTGCAGCGCTGGGCGGTAGCGGCAGCGATGTGATCTATGGCGGTGAGGGCGATGACCGGAGCCTGATCGGCGGCAGCGGTCTCGATAGCGTCTTCGGTGATAGCGGTTCGGACATCTTTGTGGTGCGCAGCCAGGGCGATCTGGTTGCCGGCGACAGCCTGGACGGTGGCTCTGGCAGCGACACCTTGATCTTGGGTCAGGGGGTGACGATCCCGGGCGGCGTGGTGTTGGCCGGTATCGAGGTGACCTTGAGCGCCAATGCTGCCCTGATCGGTACCTCCGGCGACGACAGCTTGGCGGGCGATGCGAACCCGGACAGCATCTATGGCTTGAGCGGTGCCGACAGCCTCTATGGTGGCGGGGCCGACGACAGCCTCTTCGGCGCTGCGGGTATCGACAGCCTCTTCGGTGGTTCGGGCAGCGACAGTGCGACGGGCGCTGCGGGCGACGACAGCCTCTTCGGTGGATCTGGCGGCGATCAGGGTCTCTATGGCGGCGATGGCAGCGATGTCTTGAGCGCTGATGCAGGTGACGACGCCGGGCTCTATGGCGGTAGTGGTCTTGATACGCTGTCCGGCGGCACCGGCAGGGATGAGGCGCTCTACGGTGGCAGCGGCGCGGACTCGCTCATGGGAGATAGCGGCGGTGACCAAGGTCTTTACGGCGGGCTCGGCGATGACGTCTTGTTCGGTGGCCAGGGCGATGATCGCGGTCTTTCCGGCGAGCGCGGTGACGACGTCGTGTTTGGTGGCGATAATGGCGACCGCGGACTCTATGGAGGGTCTGGCAGCGACAGCCTCTATGGAGATGCGAATTTAGATGGCCGCCTCTTCGGCGGTTCTGCAAACGACCTCCTCTATGGAGGTTCTGATCTCGACTATGAACTCTATGGCGGCGATGGCGATGACGGTCTCTTTGGCGGCGACTTCGACGACTTTAGCTTGAATGGTGGTAGTGGTAGTGACAGCCTCTTCGGTGGGAGCGGCGATGATGATGCGCTCTACGGTGGCAGCGGTGCTGATACACTCTTCGGTGGCAACGGCGATGATGATCTCCTCGTCGGCGATCGAGGCGACGATACCATCTACGGCGGCAACGGAGACGACGTAGTCGCCGACGGCCTCCATGGAAACGATACTCTCTACGGCGGCGATGGAAACGACTCAGAATTCTATGGCAGCGATGGAAGCGATACCCTCTTCGGCGGTGACGGAAACGACAGTTACTTCTACGGCGGCGATGGTGACGACACGCTGTCCGGTGACAGTGGCGTCGATAAGCTCTATGGCGATTCCGGTGCCGATGTCTTCTTGATCGCCGATCATGCTGAGGTTCGGACGGGCGAGACCTATGATGGCGGCAGCGGAGTCGACACCGTGGTGCTGGCGCCCGGGGTCAGCTTGCCCACGGGCGTGAACCTGGTGTCTGTCGAGGTGGTGGCGCAAAGCGGGAGCAACGGCAACGATACCCTGTCGGGCGTCTTTGATGCGGCAACGGTCGGGACCACCATTGAGCGGATTTACGGCCTAAGCGGTGAGGATCGTCTCTATGGCTTGAGCGGCGATGACGTGCTCTATGGCGGTGCCAACGACGATCCCAGTCTGGTGGGCGGCAGTGGCCTGGACAAGGTCTTCGGCGGCTCTGGCGGCGATACAGTCTTTGTCGCTGCGCAAGATGAGCTGGTGGCTGGCGAGACCTATGACGGCGGTAGCGGCCAGGACAGCTTGATCCTGGCGGCGGGCGTCAGCTTGCCGGCCGGTGTTCTGGTGACCGGGATAGAGGTCATCGGCTACAACCAAGCACCGATCTACGGCGGTAGTGGCGACAATCTGCTGTACGGCGGCGGCGCGCGTGACACCATCGATGGATTGAGCGGCGCAGACCGGATCTACGGACAGGACGCCGGGGATCTGCTGATTGGCGGGTCGGGGATCGACACTCTATCCGGCGGGTCGGGTGGCGACACCTTCCTGGTGCGCAGTCAGGGCGAGATCGTCAGCGGCGAGACCTTCGATGGTGGCAGCGGCGTGGATACGCTGTTGACCGAAGAGGGAACGACCTTGCCGGCCGATCTGGTGTTGAGCGGTATCGAGGTATCGGTGCGGATCGGCAGCTACGGCAGTGAGAGTTTGACCGGCAGCGATCATTTGGATCGGATCTACGGCCTGTCCGGTCGCGATGCCTTCACGGGATTGAGCGGCGACGACAGCCTCTTTGGGGGGTCGGGTGATGATACATCCCTCTTCGGCGGCTCAGGCGACGATCGGCTTTATGGCGGTGAGGGCGAGAACAGTTACTTCTACGGCGACGAGGGAGACGATCTTTTCTATGCAGGTGGCGGCGAGCTTTATTTCGCCTTTGGCGGTACTGGCGCCGACACGATCTATGGTGGCTCTGGTCTGGTGGCGTACCTCTATGGTGGCCTTGGTGACGATCAGTTTTTCGCCGCTGATGGGAGCACAGTCTCCTACTTCTACGGGGGATCCGGCGTCGATCTTGTCTATGGCGGCTCAGCGCCGATTTCATACGCTGCGGGAGGCAGCGGAGCCGATACCCTCTTTGGCGGTGAGGGCGAGGATGAAGCCCTGTTTGGCGGTTTCGGAGACGATCGACTTTATGGTGGTCGGGGTGATGACCGAGAACTGTCGGGCGGAAGTGGAGATGACCGTCTCTTCGGTGGCCTGGGCAATGATCGGGGCATCTCTGGTAGTGGTGGAAATGATCGTGTTTACGGTGGGTCCGGCAACGATGCGGACCTATATGGCGGTAGCGGCAGTGACCGCATCTATGGCGACAGTGGCGCAGATACCTATCTTTATGGCGGCAGTGGGACCGATCTGGTATTCGGTGGCCTTGGCGATGACCGCTATCTCGCCGGCGGTAGCGGTCAAGACAGCGTCTACGGCGGCTCTGGCGCCGATCAACTCTATGTAGAGCGGCCGGGAGAATTGGTAAGCGGCGACCTTCTCGACGGCGGCAGCGGTCAGGATACCTTGCTGCTAAGTCAGGGTGCGGTCCTGGTGGACGGTGTTGTGCTGACCGGGATCGAGTCGGTTCGTTTCAAAGGCGGCGTGGATACGGATCGTCTAACCGGCGTCGAGGGTATTGCCAATACCATGGACGGCCATGCCGGTCAGGACTGGCTCTATGGCCAGAACCTGTCTGACAGCCTCTATGGCGACTATGGAGATGATCGTCTCTACGGTAAGGGCGGAGACGACAGTCTCTTCGGAGGTATCGGCAACGAGGGTGCAGCGCTGGGTGGCAGCGGCAGTGATGTGATCTATGGCGGCGATGGCGATGACCGGAGCCTGATCGGCGGCAGCGGTCTCGATAGCGTCTTCGGTGATAGCGGCTCGGACGTCTTTGTGGTGCGCAGCCAGGGCGATCTGGTTGCCGGCGACAGCCTGGATGGCGGTTCCGGCAGCGACACCTTGATCTTGGGTCAGGGAGTGACGATCCCGGGCGGCGCGGTGCTGGCCGGTATCGAGGTGACCTTGAGCGCCAATGCTGCCCTGATCGGTACCTCCGGCGACGACAGCTTGGCGGGCGATGCGAACCCGGACAGTATCTATGGTTTGAGCGGTGCCGACAGCCTCTATGGTGGCGGTGCCGACGACAGCCTCTTCGGCGCTGCGGGTATCGACAGCCTCTTTGGCGGTACCGGCAGCGACAGTGCGACGGGCGCTGCGGGCGACGACAGCCTCTTCGGTGGATCTGGCGGCGATCAGGGTCTCTATGGCGGCGATGGCAGCGATGTCTTGAGCGCTGATGCAGGTGACGACGTCCGGCTCTATGGCGGTAGCGGTCTCGACACGCTGTCCGGCGGCAGCGGCGAGGACGCGGCGCTCTACGGTGGCAGCGGCGCGGACTCGCTCATGGGAGATAGCGGCGGTGACCAAGGTCTTTACGGCGGGCTCGGCGATGACGTCTTGTTCGGTGGCCAGGGTGACGATCGCGGTCTTTCCGGCGAGCGCGGTGACGACGTCATGTTTGGTGGCGATGGTAACGAGGCGGGGCTTTACGGAGGTTCAGGAAGCGACAGCCTCTATGGTGATGCGGGTGTCGATTTGCACCTCTTCGGCGGTTCGGGAAGTGATGGCCTCTATGGAGGCTCTAATGCGGACCTTAGCCTCTATGGCGGCGATGGTGATGACAGTCTCTTCGGTGGTGATGGTGACGATCGAGAGCTCTACGAGGGTAGCGGGGATGGCGCTCTCTTCGGCGGCGACGGACGCGACTCCGATCTTGCTGGCGGCAGTGGAGATGACGATCTCTACGGCGGTGAGGGAAACGACGTATTCTTCTACGGCGGCGACGGAAGCGATACCCTCTACGGCGGTGACGGAAACGACAGCTGGTTCTACGGTGGTGATGGTGACGACACGCTGTCCGGTGACAGCGGCGTCGATAAGCTCTATGGCGACTCGGGTGCCGATGTCTTCTTGATCGCTGATCAGGACGAGCTTCGCACGGGCGAGACCTATGATGGCGGCAGCGGCGTCGACACCTTGGTGCTGGCGGCTGGGGTTACTCTGCCCCTGGGCGTGAACCTGGTTTCTGTCGAGGCGGTGGCGCAAAGCGGGACCAGCGGTAACGATACCCTGTCAGGTCTCTTTGGTACGGCGTCAAACGGGGCCCTCATTGATCGGATGTACGGCCTAAGCGGTGAAGACCGTATCTATGGCTTGAGCGGCGATGACGCCCTCTATGGCGGTGCGAACGACGATCCCAGCCTGGTTGGCGGCAGTGGCCTGGACAAGGTCTTCGGCGGCTCCGGCGGCGACACGATCTTTGTCGCGGCGCAGGACGAGCTGGAGGTTGGCGAGACCTATGACGGCGGCAGTGGCCAGGACAGCTTGATCTTGGCCGCGGGCGTCAGCCTGCCGGCCGGTGTTCTGGTGACCGGGATAGAGGTCATTGGCTACAACCAAGCAGCGATCTACGGCACCAGCGGCGACGATCTGCTGTACGGCAGCGGCGCGCGTGACACGATCGACGGATTGAGCGGTGCAGATCGGATCTATGGACAGGACGCCGGTGATCTTCTGATCGGTGGATCGGGGATCGACAGTCTATCCGGTGGTTCCGGCGGCGATACCTTCTTGGTGCGCAGTCAGGGCGAGATCGTCAGCGGCGAGACCTTCGACGGTGGCAGCGGCGTAGATACGCTGCTGACCGAAGAGGGCGCGACCCTGCCGGCCGGAGTGGTGTTGAGCGGTATCGAGGTATCGGTGCGGATCGGCAGCTCTGGCAGCGATAGTCTGACCGGCAGCGATCATTTGGATCGGATCTACGGTCTTTCCGGCGGCGATGCCCTCACGGGATTGAGCGGTGACGACAGCCTCTTTGGTGGGTCGAGTGATGATAGATCCCTCTTCGGCGGTTCAGGCGACGATCGGCTGTACGGCGGTGCGGGCGAGAACAGCTACTTCTACGGCGACGATGGAGACGATCTTCTCTATGCAGACGGTGGCGAGCTTTCGTTTGCTTTTGGCGGTGCTGGCGCTGACACGGTCTATGGCGGCTCTGGTTTGGTGGTGTCTCTCTACGGCGGTCTTGGTGACGATCAGTTTTTTGCCGCCGATGCGACCACACTCTCCTACTTCTACGGGGGATCCGGCGTCGATGTGATCTATGGTGGCTTGGCGAACGTCGAAAGCAATTTTGGCGGCAGTGCAGCGGACATTGTTTATGGTGGGTTAGGCAGAGTTGGTATCATCTATGGTGGTGCCGGCAGCGATACTCTGGTCGGAGCGCTCAGTGGCAACTCCTCGTTCTATGGCGACGATGGCGATGACATTATGTTTGGATCGGACCTCGCCAGTGATGACATGGACACTGATTTCTTTGGCGGGAACGGCGACGATATTCTCTACGGTGGTATTGGCAACGAGCGGGAATTCTACGGAGGTGCGGGCGATGATCGCATCTATGGCGGCTCCGGTGCCGATAGTAACTTTTATGGGGACGTCAGTTTTGAGCCCGGCTTGGGTATAGGCGGTGCCGACCGCATCTATGGTGGTAGCGGTGATGACAGCGGCTTCTACGGTGACAGCGGCACCGATCTGGTGTTCGGCGGCCTGGGCGACGATACGAGCTTGAGCGGCGGTAGCGGTCTCGACAGCGTCTTCGGCGGTAGCGGTAACGATTTGCTGTCGGTGGAGAATAGGAACGAGGTGGTCGGTGGCGACCTCTTCGACGGCGGCAGCGGTCAGGACACCTTGTCGCTAGACTCGGGTGCCGATTTCCCTGCCGGGGCCACAGTGACCGGTATCGAGTCGGTGCGCTTCAGGGGTCGAGTGGTTAGCGATCGTCTAACCGGTGTCGAGGGCATTGCCAATACCATGTCCGGCAACGACGGTCAGGACTGGCTTTTTGGCCAGAGCCTGACTGACAGCCTCTTTGGCGGCAGTGGAGATGATCGTCTCTACGGCAAAGGCGGTGACGACAGTCTCTTCGGAGGTGTCAGCAACGATGGTGCAGCGCTGGGCGGTAGCGGCAGTGATGTGATCTATGGCGGCGATGGCGATGACCGGAGCCTGATCGGCGGCAGCGGTCTCGATAGCGTCTTCGGTGGCAGCGGTTCGGACATCTTTGTGGCACGCAGCCAGGGCGATCTGGTTGCCGGCGACAGCCTGGACGGCGGCTCTGGCAGCGACACCTTGATCTTGGGTCAGGGAGTGACGATCCCGGGCGGCGCGGTGCTGGCCGGTATCGAGGTGACCTTGAGCGCCAATGCTGCCCTGATCGGTACCTCCGGCGACGACAGCTTGGCGGGCGATGCGAACCCGGACAGCATCTATGGTTTGAGCGGTGCCGACAGCCTCTATGGTGGCGGGGCCGACGACAGCCTCTTCGGCGCTGCGGGTATCGACAGCCTCTTTGGCGGTACCGGCAGCGACAGTGCGACGGGCGCTGCGGGCGACGACAGCCTCTTCGGTGGATCTGGCGGCGATCAGGGTCTCTATGGCGGCGATGGCAGCGATGTCTTGAGCGCTGATGCAGGTGACGACGTCCGGCTCTATGGCGGTAGCGGTCTCGACACGCTGTCCGGCGGCAGCGGCGAGGACGCGGCGCTCTACGGTGGCAGCGGCGCGGACTCGCTGCTGGGAGATAGCGGCGGTGACGTAGGCCTTTACGGCGGGCTCGGCGACGACGTCTTGTTCGGTGGCGATGATGACGATCGGGGACTCTACGGAGGGTCCGGCGGCGACAGTCTCTATGGTGGTGCCGGTACAGATAGGCAATTCTTCGGCGGTTCGGAAAGTGATGGCCTTTATGGAGGCTCTGTTTTCGATTTTAACTTCTATGGCGGTGATGGCGATGACAGTCTCTTCGGCGGCGATGGCGGCGATGCCACCTTTGTAGGCGGCAGCGGAGACGATAGTCTCTTCGGCGGCTCTGGAGCGGATCGTACGTTCTATGGCGGCGACGGCGATGATAGTCTCTTCGGTGGCTCAGGGGCCGACTCGGGTTTTAACGGTAACAGCGGTCGAGACGCCCTCTACGGCGGCGATGGAAACGATGGCAGGTTCTATGGCGGCGATGACGGTGACAGGCTTGAGGGCGGCAGCGGCGCTGACCGGACTTTCCGTGGAGGCGACGGCGCCGATACCCTCATCGGCGGGAGTGGAAGCGATACAAGATTCTTCGGCGGCGATGAGAGCGACATTCTCTACGGCGGCGATGCCAGCGACAGCTCCTTCTTTGGTGACAGCGGCGATGACAGTCTCTTTGGTGGTAGCGGCGACGATCGCTGGTTCTATGGCGGCAACGGTAGCGACAGGCTGTTCGGCGGTAGCGGCATAGACACTCTCCATGGAGCTTCCGGTGCCGACGCCTTCTTGATTGCCAATCAGGCGGAGATTCTGGCCGGAGAGACTTACGACGGCGGGTCGGGCACGGACACGCTGATCTTGCTGGAGGGTGGCAGTCTGCCCGCTGGCGTATTGCTCGACAGCGTCGAGCATCTCAATCGCTACGGCACCAGTGGCAACGATTCGCTGGATGGCGACAGCCGACTGAACCTGTTGGCCGGTCTAAGTGGCGACGATCTGCTATACGGATTGGACGGCGACGACAGTCTGATCGGTGGGTCGGGCTTGGACCTGGCGTTTGGCGGATCCGGAGACGACATCTTCCGTGTCTTTAGCCAAGGAGAGATCCTCGCCGGCGAGACCTATGATGGTGGCAGCGGCGTCGACACGCTTGCTCTAGAATTGGGAGCAAGCTTGCCTGCCGGAGTTCTGCTCGACAGCATCGAGCATCTCAATCGCTATGGCACCAGTGGCAACGACTCGCTGGATGGCGATAACCGGCCGAATCTGCTGGCGGGATTGACTGGCGACGACCTCCTGAACGGCTTGAGTGGTGACGATACCCTCTACGGCGCGGACGGGAGTGACGATTTGCGTGGGTTCGTCGGGGACGACCTGCTCGACGGGGGCGACGGCAACGATCAAGCCCGCGGGCAAGACGGCGACGACATTCTCTTCGGTTCGGGCGGGCGCGATTCCCTGTTCGGTGACCGGGGCCAAGATGTCGCCTACGGTGGAGAGGGAGCCGACCGTCTTGGCGGTGGTTCCGGAGACGATACCCTGGATGGCGCTTCTGCTGACGATAGACTTTTCGGCGGGAGTGGCGATGACACCCTCGCTGGCGGTTTGGGTTTGGACCAGGTGTTCGGCGGTTCAGGCAGTGATAACATCCAGGTGACTGATCAGTCAGAGATGGTCGCTGGCGAGACCTATGACGGCGGCAGCGGTGTTGATACGCTGGTGCTCGACGGTGTGAGCGCTTTCCCGGTCGGGGTGAGCCTGGTGTCTATCGAGGTTCTGAAGGCGACTGGCAGCAGCGGCAATGACAGCATCATCGGCCTGAGTGGGAACGATGAGATCAAGGGTGCAGAGGGTGATGACGATCTGCGCGGTTTGAGTGGCGACGACCTGCTCTACGGTGGCAGCGGCGGCGACCAGGTGCGTGGTCAAGACGGCGACGATGTTCTGCTTGGCTTGACTGGACGCGATACGCTGTTCGGTGACCAGGGACATGATGTTGCCTACGGCGGTGACGGCAATGACCGGCTAGGTGGTGGTTCTGGCAGCGATACCTTGGACGCCGGCATTGGCAGCGACCGGCTGAATGGAGGCTCTGGTGTTGATACGGCGTCGGGCGGGCGTGCCAACGATACCTTCATCGTCGATACGGCAGCCGATGTGGTGCGCGAAACGGCGATGGGTGGAGCTGAGGATGTCATTCGTTCAGATGCGATGTCCTATACTCTTGCCGGCGGGGAAGAGGGCCACGTCGAGCGGGCAAACATAAACAACGGACCCGCGGTGGGCGATGCAAGCCTTGTCGGCAACGAGCACGACAACACCTTGCTGGGTAACTCCTTCGACAATGTGTTGCAGGGGATGAACGGCGACGACATCCTGAACGGTCGCGGAGGCAGCGATGTGCTGACCGGTGGTTTCGGAGACGATACCTTCGTGGTGGACACGGCAAGCGATCTGGTTCAGGAGCTTGACGGCGAAGGCGTCGACCTAGTGCGCGCGGAGGTCAGCTACACTCTTCCCAACGGCACGGCGACGGCCTTCATCGATAATCTGCGTATGCAAGGTCAGAAGGGTGCGATCAACGGTCGGGGCAACAGTCTGGACAACAAGATCGAAGGCAACACTTCGGTCAACGTGCTGCATGGGCTGGGCGGCGACGACAGCATTGAGGCAGGTGATGGCGACGATCGCCTCTTCGGCGGCGGGGGAAGCAACATACTTCGGGGCGAGGCTGGCGCCGATACGATCCTGATGGGCTCAGGCGATATCGCTTTTGGGGGCCTGGGCGCAGACAGCTTCCGCTTCAATGGCACGAACCTGGGTGACAACGGTACTGGGGGGCCTCAGATAGGCGACTTCAACGGGGCACTGGTCGGCGTCGGCAGCCACGAAGACAAGCTGGTGTTTGCTTCAGGACTAGAGGTCGGCGCTTTCAACTACATTGAGGCTGCAGCTTTCAGCGCAAGTGGCAACTCCGAAGCCCGCTTTGCCGGTAGTCAACAGGTGCAGGTTGATCAAGATGGCGACGGAAGCACAGACATCGCGTTCAGGATCGTCGACCTCTCCGTCGCCGGCCAACTCACCGCCACCGACTTCATCTGGCAGTAATCACAATCACCCCGGCCCTTTGCATCCACATTGGGCCAAACTGCCCTCGTATCTTGAGTAAAGAGTGACCAGTCTTGGGAAAGAACCTTGTGCTCTTTCCTAAGACTGTGATGGTCCGCACTTCGCTCGACCGCGCACGAGACTATGATAGCATCGGAGGTCGGGCGGAGGTGCAGGCCAGGACCGTGTTATCTCAAACGGTCTCTGGGACCGTCCGGCACCGGGGACATCCAGCAAGCACTCCAATGCATTTGGGCCGCACTCCGAATCCGACAGTGTGAAACCTGGTGATTGAGGCTGTTCGCGAGTGAGTTTAGAACAGATCCAAAACAGGCCGGCAACGTAGGTATATTGGGGCTCCCGGGTTGCCTTTGAGTCAATTGTCTGGGCAGAAGAAGGCAGGCCGGACACTGCTTGGACGTTCGATCCTCCGAATCCCATGGCGGGATCATTTCTCCGGATTGAGAGGACGCGTTACGGGACAGAGACACTACGTCAAGGCTGCAACCTTGTGCGCGGTCTGAACTGCGATATGCCGATAGATGCCGGGGGTGAAGACCTAATTTTGCGTTTGGTACTGTCGGTAGGCAAACGGTGAGCATTCCATCCGTTTGCGAAACACGTTGGAGAAGTGTGAGGGGCTAGAGAAGCCGACGAGGATGGCAATGTCCTTCATTGGCATGTTTCCAGTACGCAGCAACTGGCAAGCTGCATCAATTCGGGCGTCGATTATGGCCTGATGCGGAGACTTCCCCGTTGATCGTTTGAAAGCACGTATAAACTGGGAGTTGCTCATGCCGGCAATGCTGGAGAGTGTGGTCAGGGAGAGGTCCTCCCCCAATCTATCACGGATGAACTCTTCAATTTCCTTCAGTGTAACCTTACCGAGGCGGTAAGGTTCAGTATCATCCAGAGATCCACCATAAAACTCGATACGAACAATCTGCTCAGCAAGCGTTACCGCGTAGGCATCAAGAAGAGCGCGTGTCTTGAAGGGTAATTCTTCTCTCATATTGACGATTTGGTTAAATATTCTTTCAAACAATTCGCAGTCAAATCTCTCCCGCTCAACCGTGAGCAATGTTTTCAACATGTGATCGTGGCCATCTTCGAGCAAGTTTGCAATGATATCTACTGATAGGGAGAGTTGAACAAAAGCGACCTTTCCAACTGAAGAATGAACGGATTTCGACCCCGGTGGGCGGAGCGATATCGCCCCCGCTTGCCGAGGCTTGGATCTCTCGTCTTCACGGTGGATCGAGCCTTGCATAAACCTGTACAAAGAAAAATACCGATGCTCTGGAACTTGAACCCTTGATTCAAATGAACCAGACCACTTCGTCACGCTCAAGGCTGACAAAGGTTCCAGTCCAGTTTTTGAAATCAGTTGGAAGTTATCTGGTCGATTCATGAGGTTAATGCAGCGCCGAGGATACCAAACTGGTCCGCTGCAATGGTTCGCTTGCTCTTCCACTGTCACTGCTGTTCTCATCTCACTCATCCTGCAAACGCGTCCCAGCGATCCCATTCCTTACAATCGCTATCAGTGCAGAAGACACATCCCGGCCGCATCGAGAAGAAAACCGTCGAGAAACCTATCCAGGTTTCCTAGTAGGTGCGCCGGTGTCAACGCAGAGGCCCCGAGCAGTCAACAAAATCCCCAATCGAATGCTCTCTACCACAGGCGGCTGATCTGCGCAGCTAAGCCACTCTTGCGGACAAGGCCATCGTTCGTCTCCCGTCGACTAGGCCATTGATAAGACATACAGTAGCTACCGAGGCCCGCATTAACAAGATAAACTTCTCTTGGATCCGTCACATGACGCTGCCTAGTGGTTGAATCGAAACCTCAGAATTCAGGTGCCGGCGAGCAGCACGCGGGACACACCCTGCACCTCACACCGCTGGGAAACTGGGGGCCGCTGAGCTTGGCGTCTTCGCCAGAAGGCTCGACAAAGACGGGCCTTGATCAAGCAATCTGTCGGCAGGCTCGAGGACGCAAAACGCCGCCCTACCCTATGGGCAGACGAGAGATAACCCTCACGCTATCGTCTCCATCGCCGGAGAATTCACGGTCGACTGGTCTTGTCCCAGCGCCTCTTGCTGGAAAGCTGTCAAAAAATGGGCAAATATTCATTCAGATAAAGCGCTACCAAACATGGCCGGACATTTTTCTGTCTGCTAGTAGCAGTTCACCCCAAAGGGTGTTTGGGACGCTGTGCACACCTGTCCAAAAAAGTGTGCAGTCCGAACAGATAGCCCTAGCAGTCCGATCCAGGCATTTGGAACCCAAGCGCCCGGTGAATGGGCCCACCGATTTGGTGAGGAAAGCTTTCAATACGGAAACGATCCATGCGCCTGGGTAGCTCCACTAGGTGTTGGGCCCGAACCTAACCAATCGTGACCCTGGCATCGCCTATCCTGGCGATCAAGGTGTCTATCTTTCGGTCACCTCGCGCGTTCGCAGCACAGTTTGACATTCGGGGTTTCCCGTCGTGTTCTTGGGCACCGGTGTTAGGGGAATCGTCAATATAGATTTTTACGAGAAGGGGCAGTCAACAATGTATTATTGATTGACGCAGATTTTGACATCTCTGTAGGATTCTGACAGAATCAACGTCAATATACGAGTTAGTGTGTATGCTTCCCTCGAAGTTGCTTCAAACGATTGATCATGGTGCGGGCAGTTGATTATCCTACGGCGAGGTCTGCGACAAAGGCGATCGGGCTCATGGGTCGTGGCAGATGCCGTCGGTCTTGATCAGCCGGCGAAGTTTAAAGTTGGTCTCCAGGGTGTGCACTAGTGCGTCTTGAGGCCCGAAGAGGAGAGGGTGATCGCATGACGATCATTTATGGAACCACTGGGTCGAATGATTCGCTCAACGGTGGGGGTCACCCCGATACGATTTTTGGCCTATCTGGTAACGACAGCCTCTACGGTAAGAACGCAGCGGACACCGTGTATGGTGGCAGTGGCGAGGACCGGGCCAAAGGTAAAGATGGTGCCGATACGCTTTACGGCGGCGCGGGCGACGATGTCCTTCTGGGGGGCACGGGCACCGACAGGCTGTTCGGCGCTAGGGACGCCGATACTCTCTTCGGTGGCTTCAATTATGACTCTGGACTTTTTGGTGGCTCTGATAACGACGTCATCTATGGAGGCAGCGGTACGGACAAACTCCTCTACGGAGGAAGTGGCTCTGATGTCCTCTACGGTGGCGCAGACGCCGATACCACTATCTACGGAGGACTTGGAGCAGACACTGTTTTCGGCGGATCTGGTGATGACCACAAACTCTCTGGCGGAAGCGGTGATGATACTCTCTTCGGAGGGGCTGGCACGGAACATACCTTGCATGGCCGATCTGGAGATGATGTGGTTTATGGCGACAACGCAGTTGACTACAGTTTAAGAGGGGGAAATGGGAACGACACCATCTATGGTGGTAGCGGGAGAGATCAGAAGCTGCTCGGCGACGCCGACGACGATCTTATATTTGGCGGAGAGGGGAACGACAGCTATTTGATCGGTGGCCACGGTGACGACCGGGTCTATGGTGACAACAGTCCTGGTGGAGATAAAATTCTATCGGGGAAAAGCGGCAGTGACACCATCTTTGGAGGTGATGGATCTGACGTTTACCTGCAAGGTGGCAGTGGCGATGACACCATTTTTGGGGGGCACGGAGAAGACCGCTCTCTGTTTGGTTCAGACTTCTCAGATCGTGGGTCGAGCGATCGAGGCGGCGTCGACCTGATCTATGGTGGTGATGGGGATGATTCGAGTTTCAGAGGTTACTCGGGCAATGATGTCCTGAGCGGTGGCTCTGGGCATGATTTTAGGCTTTTTGGCTTTAGTGGCGACGATGTCGTCATGGGCGATTCTGGACAGGATGTAAGCTTGATCGGCCTCGATGGTGACGATCAGGTGTTTGGTGGCGGAGGGAGCGACACCTGGCTCCATGGCAATAGTGGTAGCGATAGACTCTACGGGGGTAGCGGTGGTGATCTCTCCTTGTTTGGCGGCAGTAACAATGACACAATCACCGGTGGTGCAAATGCTGACCGGGTCTACGGCGACACTGGCGCTGATTCGCTGCTTGTCCTGAGTTTGGCGGAGTTCGTAAGCGGGGATCGTTTCTTCGGCGGTAGCGGTATTGATACGATTATTTTCTTCGGTGACCTGCCAAGTCCGACTGATCTGCCCTCCCCAACCTTCGCCGGTGTCGAGGTTTGGGCAGCCAGAGGCGATGACAGCGATAATACCATCAACGGCAATGCCTACGCCGGCAGCCATACCTTCGAGTCCAACGCGCTTTATGGCGCCAGCGGCGACGATTCTCTTATAGGCTCGAATCCTCTCACCGAGACCGCGACCCACGACACCATTGATGGTGGGAGTGGAGACGATGAGATCAAAGGACGGGGCGGGAGTGATACCATTCGCGGCGGCGACGGTAACGATACGACGCTTCTCGGAGGCTCTGGCAGCGACCTGATCTTCGGCGGTAGCGGTGCCGAATATATGCTCTACGGCGGATCCGGTGCCGACAGTCTCTTCGGTGACGGGGGCGACGACGGTCTCCTCGTGGGGGACTCGGGCGACGACCGGGTCTATGGTGGCTTGGGGCAGGATCGCAGCTTCTTCGGATCCAGCGGCAACGACTTCATGTTCGGCGGCAGCGGCGCTGATAGCGGGATGAAGGGCGAATACGGCAAGGATTCACTCTATGGAGGCAGTGGCAGCGACGGTTACCTCTTTGGCGGACAGGACGCTGACATCCTGCGCGGCAAATCCGGGGATGACTCGGTCTTCTATGGCGGAGCAAACGATGACCGCTTGGTTGGGGCCTTGGGCGCGGACAGCCAGTTCTGGGGTGGCTACGGCAACGACACGATCTTTGGCGGCAATGGCGACGACGTCTCACTTCGAGGTGATGACGGTGAAGACACGATTGACGGTGGTCTGAAGAACGACCTGCTGTTCGGTGGTAGTGCTGATGACGTTCTTTATGGCGATTTTGGCAATGATACACTCTTCGGCGGAGAAGGAGACGATACGCAGGCTGGCGGCGTGTCCAATGATGGGCTCTACGGCGATAGTGGCATCGACACCTTGGTCGGAGGACTTGGCAAAGACAGTCTGTTTGGAGGTTCGGGTGTTGACAACCTCTTCGGCGCAAGGGGGGGGGACCAGCTCTACGGCGGTGATGCCAATGATGAGATCGGTGGGGGTCGGGGGAGTGACAGCCTGTTTGGCGGCAGTGGTGACGATACCCTTAATGGCAATAGCGGCGTCGACACGATCGCTGGTGGTTCTGGAAGCGATGTCATCACGGTCGACACGGCTGCCGACCTGGTGATCGAAACGGCCGGCGATGGGGGCAGCGACACGGTCCGCTCCTCGGCTGCCGATTATACCTTGACCAGCGGCAGCGACGGCCACATCGAACAGGCAAACGTCATTCAGGATTCAGGACCGGGCAATCTGGTGGGCAACGCGCTTGCCAACAAGCTGGTCGGTAACACCTCCAGCAATAGCCTGAACGGCATGACAGGTGATGACATCCTGAACGGGCAAGGCGGCGGCGATACCATGGTCGGGGGCTTGGGCGACGATACTTTTGTGGCCCACACGATCAGCGATATGGCGATAGAGCTAGCTGGGGAAGGCGCGGATCTGCTGCGCGCGACAGTCGGCTACACGCTTCCCAACGGCACCGCGACGGCTTTCATCGAGAACCTGCGCCTGGAGAAGGACGCCGGCGCCATCAATGGAGCGGGCAACAGCCTGGACAATGTCGTCAACGGCAACAGCTCCGCCAATGTCCTGGCCGGTTACGGCGGCGATGACCGCCTCTTCGGGCTGAATGGTGACGACAGCCTTTCGGGCGGCAGCGGCAGCGATCAGCTCCGCGGCGAGAGCGGTAACGATACTTTGGCGATGGAGAGCGGAAACCTGCTGTTCGGCGGCAGCGGGACCGACAGCTTCTTCTTCGACGGCAGCAGCGTGACGCCGGACGGCAGCGGTGCGCCGGTGGTGCGCGACTTCGACGGTCAGCTTTTCGGCGCCGCCAACGGTGAAGACAAGCTAGTCTTTGCGACCGGCCTGGAGGTCGGCAGCTTCGGCTACATCGGCGACTCCACCTTCAGTGCCTCCGGCAACAGCGAAGCACGTCACAAGGGCGTGCAACAAGTCGAGGTTGACCAGAATGGCGACGGCGCCGTCGATCAGGTCTTTGTCATGAGTAATCTCTCGGCGGCAGAACAACTGACGGTAACTGACTTCCTCTGGCTCTGACCAAGAGACGACGTTGATGACTGAGGCTGGTGCTGACGCATGGGTCCATACCGTCATTACCTGGCCCAGACTCTGGATGTTTCGCCCTACTCAAAGGAGCGTAAAGTAACATATGCAAAGACCTCTGGCGCATGGAACAGCAGTGTTTCGAAATGGAGCGACATGTTCCAACAGACACCTGAGGCAAACCTCGCACAGGAGAAGCGTGAGGCGGCCGCAGAGAAAGCAGAAGCAGTGATCGCAGAGTTGCACCGAAAGTGCGTGAACAAGGCGGCCGTTCTGGTCGAAGTGCATGTCGGTGAAACTCTGACCTACTATGCCTTTCCCAACTGCCACTGGATCAAGCTTCGGACGAACAATCCGTTGCAGAGGATCATGCGCGAAATCAGCAGGCGTGCCAGTGTGTTTGGTGCATTCCCTGTCGGACAGTCCTGCCTGAACCTCGCAGCAGCTCGACTGCGCCTCATAGTCGGAACCCAGTGGTCAACCCGCAAATGCATGACCATGGCTGTGCTTCGCGCGGGCCAGTTCAACAACCACGAAGCCGGCCTCGCTTGGCCAACGTGCGAAAGATGATGGACTCTACTACTATCGATGATGCCGGTAGGGGGGGAAGACTGGCGCCCCTCGGCCTCGCGCGTCGCCATCAGCAAGTGGTGATTGAAGGTGCGCTAGGCCCCGCTATCCCACTAGGCGTAGAATCAGCGCTACACCCTGCCGCGCGGCGGGAAGGTCGTCGGAAGCATGCACCACCCACAGTCACTGCGCAGAACGTAGAGGGTCGCCTATACCACCTCACGCAAGTCCGTCGTCCACGGCCGGCGCTAGGACTTTGCCGGCAGTCTGTGGGGCTCAAGAACCTGCCATTCCGCATCGGTCAGACCACTTGCGCAGCGCAGCCCCTCACGCGCATACTTCTGTCGAGTGATTGTACTTTGCATGTTATTCCTTTTTGTTTGCTTGGTATAAATAAACAATCACAAGCGACTGAAATCGCGCAGTTCGTTGCGACGCGGACTCTAACTATTCACGCACCACCAAACGACCTTGACCTAACAGAAGATTCTCAGCAACATAACACTAGGATAGGGCATCGTCGTTTCAGCTCAAACTACTGGATCGGGAGCAGCACGTCATGGTAACCTCCATCGGATCGTCAGCACCAGATACGCTGACTGGCACCAATAACTCTGACTTCCTCTATGGCCTTGGAGCTAATGATTCTCTCTATGGACGTGCCAGCAAGGATTACCTTTTTGGCGGATCCGACAACGATCGCATTTTTGGACAGTCAGGAAGCGATTATGCATACGGAGAACAGGGGTTTGATTTCATCTCGGGAGGCGCTGGACCTGACCAGCTGTTTGGCGACAGCGGGGTCGACACCCTGCAGGGTGGAGGCGACGTCGATAGCCTCTTTGGCGGCAGCGGTGGGGATACACTCACCGGTAATCATGGCGATGATATCTTAGATGGCGGCGAAGCAGCCGACACGCTTTTCGGATTGACCGGATCCGATGTGGTGTCTGGCCAAAGCGGACAGGATGATCTCTTTGGGGGCCAGGATAACGATCTGATCTTCGGCGGCGACGACAACGACACGATCGACGGCGGCTCTGCCAGAGACCGCCTTTATGGTGGCTTTGGTAACGACGGTATCGGCGGTAATCATGGAGACGATATCGCCTATGGCGGGTCCGGAGGCGATTCGCTTTATGGAGTATCCGGAGACGACACGCTCTCCGGCGATAGCGGCAGCGACAGCATCTTCGGTGGAGACGGTCCAGATACCGCTTTCGGTCGTGATGGCGACGACACGCTCGAAGGCGATGATAGCGACGACAAGCTATACGGCAACAGCGGCGCCGATTTGATCTATGGCTCCGACGGAAGCGATAGACTCAGCGGTTACTCGAGTAACGACACGATTTATGGCGGCGCGGAAGGCGACAGAATCATTGACGACAACGGAGAAGACACGCTGTTCGGTGGCGATGGAGCAGACAGAATTACCGCCGGTTCCAGTGTCGACCGTATCTACGGCGGCAGTCAAAGCGACGACCTCTCAGGCGGTAATGGAAACGACTTTATCTTCGGTGACGAGGGCTCAGATCTCATTTACGGCCACAACAACAACGATACCCTCTATGGCGACCACGGCCAAGATACCATTTATGGTGGCGCGGATTCCGATCTCGTTTATGGAGGTACCGGCGATGACGTGCTCAATGGAAACACCAAACGTGACTTCTTGTTCGGTGGCCGGGCAGACGATACCGTATACGGTGCTTCTGGTAATGATTACATCTTTGGTGGCGGTGGTACTGATCGTCTCTTCGGCAATAATTACAATGACCGTATTTACGGTGCTAGCGGAATTGATATTATCTACGGTGGTATCGGAGACGATGTACTATTCAATTCTTCATTCGCCGATTCCTTATATGGTGGTGGCGATGCGGATACGGTCTACATCGGCGGCCAAAGCTTGTTGACCGTCGATGAAGTATTTTCCGGCGGCGTCGAAGCGACGGATACCGTTATCATCCCGCTTGGTATCTCCTTGCCTTCGGGCGTGTTGATCATCAATTTTGGCAATACGATCTACACGGACGTCGGCAACAGCAAAGATGACACGGTTTTCGGTACAAGTTTCGTCGATCGCATCTACGGCCTCTCAGGCAACGATCTACTAGTGGGACAGAGTGGTGCAGACGAGTTGTTCGGCGGTGCCAACGACGACACGCTGCTAGGTGCTATTGGTAACGACAGTCTCTACGGTGCCGCCGGCTTTGATTCT
The DNA here is from genome assembly GCA_963669335.1 of Rhodospirillales bacterium. Lineage (GTDB taxonomy): Bacteria > Pseudomonadota > Alphaproteobacteria > Kiloniellales > JACOMY01 > JACOMY01. The sequence continues at coordinate 5,144,590 of OY770023.1, read as the reverse complement.
GTCGTCGGTGATTCGGGGGAGGATAACCTGCGTGGCGGCGATGACAACGATGTTCTCTATGGCGGTTCCGGGGGTGACGAACTGCGTGGCCAAGCCAATGACGATTGGGTCTTCGGCAGTGACGGCGATGACACCGCTTTCGGCGCGCCGGGCGATGACAATGCCTATGGAGGAAGTGGCAATGACACACTTGGAGGCGGATCTGGCAGTGATACACTGACGGCGGACAGCGGTGAGGATGTTTTAAATGGCACCAGCGGAGTCGATACCGCGAGTGGTGGAGCCGACAACGACACCTTCTTCGTCGACACTGCGGTAGATATCGTGCTGGAGACCGCCGACGGCGGCCTGCAGGACGTTATCCGCTCAAACGCAGCCGCTTACACCCTAGCTTCGGGCGATCAAGGTTTCGTCGAACGAGGGGTGATCAACGAGACCATTGGTGCTCGACTGCTTGCTGGAAATGAGAATGACAATACACTGCTTGGAAACACCTTCACCAACGTGCTTCTGGGCAGGAGCGGTGACGATGTCCTGAACGGCGAAGCTGGCGCCGATATAATGACCGGGGGACGCGGCGACGACACCTTCGTCGTGGATACGGCCACGGATCAGGTGCGCGAGTTCAAAGGTCACGGCGTCGACTTGGTCCGTGCTGAGGTCGACTATACGCTCCCAGACGGTTCAGCCAGGGCCTTTCTGAATGATTTACGCATGCAAGGCGGTTTTGGGAATATCAATGGCACCGGCAACAAACTGGATAACAGTTTGATGGGCAATTCTGGTGACAACACTCTTCGTGGCCAATCCGGCAGTGATCGGATCATGGGGCGCGATGGCAACGACTTGCTCTATGGTGGCAGCGGTAGGGACCGATTGGATGGGGATAGCGGCCAAGACACTCTCGTGGTTGAAAGTGGCGACGTCCTCTTTGGTGGCTCGGGCATGGATAGCTTCCGATTTGACGCCAGTCCGCTTGGTACCGGCGGCAGCGGCGGTCCGATCCTACGCGATTTCGATGGGGTTCTGGTCAATGCAGGGAACGGCGATGATAAGCTTGTCTTCGTGACCGGTCGAGAGGTCGGCGCATTCACCTACATCGAGTCCGCGGCCTTCTCTGGCGCTGGCAACTCAGAGGCCCGCTTCGCAAGTCCTCGACAGATTCAGGTCGACCAGGATGGTGACGGCGTGACCGACCAAGCCTTCCTGCTCGACGGCGTCACCGCCGCCAACTTGTTGACGGCGACAGACTTCGTCTGGCTCTAGCGGGTGTTCGTGCCGCCCAAGAGTCCGGCGCGAAGCCGCTTGAGGCTTGCACCGTCTTTTCATGGTCTTGGGTAAGGAGAGGGCGCGCCGCCATGCCGGGCGCATCGCACGCGGCGCACGACGCAGTCTGAAGGCCTTGACAAGACGGCCCTTTAGGGTGCTGTCGGAGCTGCGATTGCGGCGTGATGCCGGCTTGACGATGCCTCCGGAATAGCCGGCGCCACCGATCCTATCGTGCGCGGGTCCGTCAGCGATGCAGGTCGCAAGCAGTTTCGGGTCGGGCTCTGAGCCCCTTGGCTCCGTCACTCATAAGGAGACTCCTTGATCTGTGTAGCGCAATATCGACTGGTTTGCATGCGCGCCGGATTACCGTAGCGCCAGATCAGCCTATTGAGTATGCGCGCAAGGCGCCGATCCCGGACAGAGGCGTCGGCAACCGGCGCCAGACATTCGCGCGTTCTCTGCCTTCAGGGTCTTCTGCTTGCGTGGGTCAGACAGGTCCAAATCGCCCTATTTGGCCTTCCAAACTTAGAAGATTTTCTGACTGATCTCGTGTTCCTGCTCTCCCAGGATCGCAATGACGGGCTCGTCTATCAAATGCACGAGATCCTGGGATTTAGGTCACATGCACAGCCCCCTCCTCTGAACCGATGCTTTAAGTTTAGTTTGGAAAGCAATACTCGAAAAAACTGTCCAATTAAATGACATTTATAGCAACATTCTGCCAAAATGGCGCTAGTAGGGCTTTTGTTATTGCTTTAGCGTTGACGGTTTTCGTGATTTGAGTTACTCGATCCTCTAGAAAAACGAAAAACTCTAGATGCTTCGGGAAGATGGAGTGATCTTCTGATGTGAGTTATTCTTGATAGATTCCACGGCAACTTCAAAGGCACTTCATTTTTATGGAGCGAGCAAGTATTCGATGTCTTGGTCGCGCGCGTATAGTGATTTTCGGGCGCGCTTAGGGAAATGACGGATCTTCAAGGGGGAGGGTAGGAAAAATGGCAACAATTTATGGAACAAGCGCCAGCGAAAGCTTGGGTGGTGGCGCCAACCAGGATACGATTTTCGGCCTGACAGGGAACGACAGCCTCTATGGCAAACAAGACAACGATAGGCTCTATGGTGGCGATGATGCCGATCAACTTTTCGGCGCCAACGGCGGAGACCGTCTATTTGGTGATAGCGGAAATGACACCCTTTACGGGGGCACCGGAGACGATCTTAGTCTGGATGGTGGGGTTGGTGCGGATGTCGTCTTTGGCGGTAATGGGAACGATGAGATTCTTGGAAACGACGGTGATGACATATTGTACGGAGATTTCGGCAAGGATACCCTTCGTGGCGGTTCAGGGTCCGACATCTACATTGTCACCAACCAAGCATACCTGGAAAGCGGAGATCACTTCATAGGCGAAAGCGGGTCAGACACTCTGTTTTTGCAAACCGGTGTCGCTCTCGTGCTCGGGGCGAATCTGAGCAACGCTGATGTCACCTTCGATCAGCAGACTGGGGGCGGTCTGGTCATCTTCGGTGGTTACGGGGCCAACTCGTTCGATGGCAACTCATCCAACGATTTCATCTACGGACTCTTTGGCAACGACACTCTTTTGGGCCGAAGTGGCAATGATTTACTTTTCGGTGGGACAGGTAACGATTTCATCTACGGAGGCGCCGATGCCGATGCGACCCTTTGGGGAGGTGCCGGTGTCGATTCAATTTTTGGCGGAGACGGGAATGACGCGTCATTGGGTGGGGGTGAACGAGATGACATCATTTACGGTGGTGATGGAAACGACAAAGCGCTCACCGGCGGCTCCGGCTCTGATACCGTTTTTGGTGGCAGCGGTTTGGATGGCTTTGTGAGAGGAGTCACCGGTAGTGACTTTCTTTTCGGGGATGAGGGGGATGATTCACAATTTTTTGGAGAAAGAGGAGATGATCGCATTTACGCTGGTAGCGGGATGGACGGGGCCCTCTACGGTGGCGCTGGTGCGGACAAGATTGAGGGTGGTGCAGGAAAGGACATCAAACTCTTCGGCGGCAATGATAACGACACTCTGTATGGGGGGGCAGGCGATGACACGTCTCTCTACGGAGATCATGGAAACGACATCCTGTTCGGGGGAGACGGTAGCGACTCCGCTCTCCGAGGCGCAGGAGGCATTGATCGTGTGTTCGGAGGCAGCGGCGCGGATACGTTGCTAGTTGCCAACCAGACAGACATTGGGGCCGGTGAGACTTACGACGGCGGTAGTGGCGTCGATACCCTTGTGCTAAACCAGGCAGCGAGCCTGCCAGCCAGTGCCGTATTGAACGCCGTCGAGTTGGTGGTTATCAACGGCACCAGCGGGTCCGACAGTCTGCTAGGTACCGATCTCAGCGATCGTCTCTCCGGGGTAACAGGAAATGACCGGGCCTATGGCCTGGAAGGCGATGACGATCTCTATGGTGGTGCGGGCGATGACACCCTCGCTGGCGGTTTGGGTTTGGACCAGGTGTTCGGCGGTTCAGGCAGTGATAACATCCAGGTGACTGATCAGTCAGAGATGGTCGCTGGCGAGACCTATGACGGCGGCAGCGGTGTTGATACGCTGGTGCTCGACGGTGTGAGCGCTTTCCCGGTCGGGGTGAGCCTGGTGTCTATCGAGGTTCTGAAGGCGACTGGCAGCAGCGGCAATGACAGCATCATCGGCCTGAGTGGGAACGATGAGATGAAGGGTACAGAGGGTGATGACGATCTGCGCGGTTTGAGTGGTGACGACCTGCTCTACGGTGGCAGCGGCGGCGACCAGGTGCGTGGTCAAGACGGCGATGATGTTCTGCTTGGCTTGACTGGACGCGATACGCTGTTCGGTGACCAGGGACATGATGTTGCCTACGGCGGTGACGGCAATGACCGGCTCGGTGGTGGTTCTGGCAGCGATACCTTGGACGCTGGTATCGGCAGCGACCGTTTGAATGGAGGCTCTGGTGTCGATACGGCGTCGGGCGGGCGTGCCAACGATACCTTCATCGTCGATACGGCAGCCGATGTGGTGCGCGAGACGGCGATGGGTGGAGCTGAGGATGTCATTCGTTCAGATGCGATGTCCTATACCCTTGGCAGCGGGGATGAGGGCCACGTCGAGCGGGCAAACATAAACAACGGGCCCGCGGTGGGCGATGCAAGCCTTGTCGGCAACGAGCACGACAACACCTTGCTGGGTAACTCCTTCGACAATGTGTTGCAGGGGATGAACGGCGACGACATCCTGAACGGTCGCGGAGGCAGCGATGTGCTGACCGGTGGTTTCGGAGACGATACCTTCGTGGTGGACACGGCAAGCGATCTGGTTCAGGAGCTTGACGGCGAAGGCGTCGACCTGGTGCGCGCGGAGGTCAGCTACACTCTTCCCAACGGCACGGCGACGGCCTTCATCGATAATCTGCGTATGCAAGGTCAGAAGGGTGCGATCAACGGTCGGGGCAACAGTCTGGACAACAAGATCGAAGGCAACACTTCGGTCAACGTGCTGCATGGGCTGGGCGGCGACGACAGCATTGAGGCAGGTGATGGCGACGATCGCCTCTTCGGCGGCGGGGGAAGCAACATCCTGCGGGGCGAGGCTGGCGCCGATACGATCCTGATGGGCTCAGGCGATATCGCTTTTGGGGGCCTGGGCGCAGACAGCTTCCGCTTCAATGGCACGAACCTGGGTGACAACGGTACTGGGGGACCTCAGATCGGCGACTTCAACGGGGCACTGGTCGGCGCTGGCAGCAATGAAGACAAGCTGGTGTTTGCCTCCGGACTAGAGGTCGGTGCCTTCACCTACATTGAGGCTGCGGCTTTCAGCGCAAGTGGCAACTCCGAAGCTCGCTTTGCCGGAAACCAACAGGTCCAGGTTGATCAAGATGGCGATGGAAGCACAGACATCGCGTTCAGGATCGTCGACCTCTCCGTCGCCGGCCAACTCACCGCCACCGACTTCATCTGGCAGTAATCACAATCACCCCGGCCCTTTGCATCCACATTGGGCCGGGGTGATCGCGCCTCATTTTAACCGTGACGGGTGGTCGGCTTGACCCTCGACAACCTCCGCCTTCTATCGGGGACCTCTTGCCGCCGTGATCTATCACAGACACGAGGTGCAGAGCCGTCCGATCCTATCTGAGTGACAGAGCTTTCAGCCAGAATCACGAATTGGTTGCCTCAGAATTTGATAGTTTTGGTGTGATTCTATAAAAATGACAGTTGAGTTGTTTCTTCTCTTCAACTCTGATTGACAAATCACGCAGCGCAAGTAGCTTAATGTGATCTAGAGAGCGGCACTTTTAGAAAGATATCATCGGCAATAGGAGTGTCCGAGAATCAAGATCAATGGTGGGGCGTTGTGTGAGTCTGAGTATCAGCTTAGAGGGTTTGGAGATAAGTAAACACGAGTTCTACAGTCCTTTCAGGCAGTAACATGCTAATGTGGTGTTGAGCTTGCTAACACAAAATGGGGGTGTGTTATCAATGGCAAAGATTACTGGAACATCCAGCAACGACATTTTGTCAGGTGGTGCCAACAAGGATTCGATCTATGGTTATGGCGGCGATGACACGCTGTATGGTAAACAAGATAATGATCGACTCTTTGGCGGTGAGGATGGAGACCTGCTTTATGGTGATAACGGTGGAGACTTCCTCTATGGCGACAGCGGGGCGGATACCCTGTTCGGGGGCACCGGTGACGACAATTCATTGAATGGCGGCATTGGTTCCGATACCATCTATGGTGGGAAAGGGCGTGATGTCATTGCGGGTGGCGACGACGTTGACGTCCTATTCGGTGACAGCGGAACAGACACACTCTTTGGCGGCGAAGGCGATGATACCTTTGTTGTATCCAGCCAAGGCCATGTAGAGGACGGTGGGGCGCTCTACGGCGGAAGCGGTGCAGATACTCTGCTGTTGGGGACCGGTCTTTCCCTTCCATCGGACGTCATGCTGTCTTCAGTTGAGGTTTATGCACGAGCGCTGTTCGGCGGCGGACGCTACATCGCGGGCAACAGTCAGGCGAACACGCTGACTGGAACGGATGGTAGAGATCGAATATTCGGTTTGAGCGGCGACGATGTCGCCTTTGGCAGCAGCGGCGCGGATAGCATGTCGGGAGCTGCTGGTAGTGATACGCTCTCGGCTGGAAGCGGGGGTGATCAGGGCATCCGCGGTAGGGCAGGTAATGACACAGTTTTTGGCGGGGATGGGAATGACCTTAACCTCAATGGCGGGAGCGAGAACGACACGGTCGATGGGGAAAGCGGCAATGACCGGAGTCTGGTTGGAGAACAGGGCGTTGACGTTCTCTCGGGTGGCAGTGGTGATGACGGCTTCCTCTACGGCGGGATAGGCCGCGATACAGTCTATGGCGGTGATGGGAACGACTTTAGACTTTATGGGGATAGCGGCGATGACACCGTTGGCGGCGGCACCGGCGGTGACTCGTTTCTGTTCGGCGCCTCGGGTGATGACATTATCAAGGGCGGCAGCGGCGTCGATAGCATTCTATTAGGGGGGGCGGGTAATGACACAGTTTTTGGCGGGGATGGGAACGACTTTAGACTTTATGGGGATAGCGGCCATGACACCGTTGGCGGCGGCACCGGCGGTGACTCGTTTCTGTTGGGCGCCTCGGGTGATGACATTATCAAGGGTGGCAGCGGCGTCGATAGCATTCTATTAGGGGGGGCGGGTAATGACACGGTCTATGGCGATGACGGAAATGACAGTGCTCTCTATGGCGGTGTAGGCGACGATACGCTCTACGGCGGTCTTGGTGAGGATCGTGTCTCTGGCGGTAGCGGTGCGGATCTTCTGGTCGTTGCCAGTCAAGCTGAACTGCTTGCCGGCGAGACCTATGACGGCGGCAGCGGCGTCGACACCTTGGTCTTGGACGAGGCTGCGAGCCTGCCTGCAGGTGTGGCCTTGAGTTCCATCGAGCTGTTGGCAATGAACGGCACCAGCGGCAACGATAGTCTGCAGGGTAGCACGCTCACCGATCTTCTCTCCGGGCTGAGCGGGGCCGATCGTGGCTATGGCTTAGAAGGCGACGACAGCCTCTATGGTGGGGCGGGCGACGATACGCTCTACGGCGGTCTAGGCGAGGATAAGGTTTCAGGCGGCAGTGGCGCGGATACGCTGCTTGCAGCCAGTCGCGGCGAATTGACGGCTGGCGAGACCTATGATGGTGGCAGCGGAACGGACACCCTTGTTCTGAATGAGGCTGCACGGCCCCCTGCCGGCATGGTGTTAAGCGGCATCGAAGCGGTTGTGATAAACGGTAATTACTTTGCAAATGATTTGCTCGGTACCTCTCTGAGTGATACGGTCTTCGGAGACGGAAGCAATGATACTATAAATGGAGTAACCGGGGCGGATACTCTCTATGGCGGTCGGGGATTTGATGTTCTCTATGGCGGAATGGGCCTGGACACGCTCTATGGCGACACGGGTAACGATAGGCTCGTCGCCGCCAGCCAGGCTGAGATCGGGTCCGGTGAGACTTATGACGGCGGTAGCGGTACGGACACGCTGGTTCTGAACGAGGCAGCGAGCCTGACTTCCGGCGCGGTCTTGGCCTCCATTGAGTTGGTGGCAATCAATGGCACGAGCGGATCGGACAGTTTGCAGGGTACCACGCTCGCCGATCTTCTTTCCGGGCTGAGCGGGGCCGATCGTGCCTATGGCTTAGAAGGCGACGACAGCCTCTATGGTGGGGCGGGCGACGATACGCTCTACGGCGGTCTTGGTGAGGATCGTGTCTCTGGCGGCAGCGGTGCGGACAGCTTCCTGGTTGCAGAGCAGGCGGAGATCGCGGCCGGCGAGACCTATGATGGCGGCAGTGGGGCGGATACACTTGTCCTGGGCCAGGGCGTCAGCCTGCCCGCGGGCGTTGTTCTGAGTGGCATCGAAGCGCTCGTCTTGACCGGAACCAGCGGTAACGACAGCTTGTCGGGCAACGGCCTCAGGGATCAGATCTATGGTCTTGGCGGCCGGGACAGTCTATATGGCGGCTCGGGCGCAGACAGCCTCTATGGCGGTGCCGGTCATGATGCGACGCTGGTGGGCGGCAGTGGCCTGGACAAGGTCTTCGGTGGATCCGGCAGTGACACGCTCCAGGTTGCCAGCCAAGGCGATCTCGTGGCTGGCGAGACCTATGATGGCGGCAGTGGTGACGACACATTGGTTTTGGACGAGGCTGCGAGCCTGCCTGCAGGTGTGGTGCTGAACGCGATAGAACATCTGCAGATTCGTGGCACCAGCGGCAACGACACCTTGACTGGTATTGCTCTGCCGAGCCGTCTAGATGGATTGAGCGGAGACGACCTGTTGCAGGGTCAGGAGGGGGATGACAGCCTGATAGGCGGCTCTGGGCTTGACAAGGCCTACGGCGGGTCGGGGAGCGACACCTTCAGCGTGGCGTCACAAGGGGAAATCCAGGCCGGCGAGACCTACGACGGCGGCAGCGGCGTCGACACCTTGCTTTTGGACGAGGCGGCAAGCCTGCCTGTGGGGGCCGTGCTCAACGCTATCGAGGGCGTCACGATCAAAGACACCAGCAGTTCTGACAATCTGGTGGGGTCCTCGCTCGGTGATGCGTTTCTCGGAAGCACTGGAGACGACCGAGCTTATGGCCTGTCGAGTTCTGACAGCTTTTACGGCGGAGTTGGCAACGATAGTTTCTTTGGCGGTGCCGGGGACGACAGTAAGCTCTACGGAGGTAGTGGCGCCGATGCGCTTTCTGGGGACGTACGATACGACAGATACTTTTTCGGAGGCAGCGGAGCGGATACGATCTTCGGCGGTAGTAACGGCGACCGCTTCTTCTACGGAGGTGGCGGCGCTGATTCTCTCTCGGGTGGCAGCAGGAGTGATGCCTTCTTCTTCGGAGCCAGCGGCGCCGATACGCTCTCCGGGGACGCCGGACAGGATAGCGCTCTTTACGGAGGCGATGGCGCTGACTCCATCTGGGGTGGCGGTGGAGCCGACGCATCACTCTTCGGAGGTAGCGGCGCCGATACGCTCTCTGGGGACTTAGGAGACGACCGGTCATTGTTCGGAGGCAGCGATGCGGATACACTTTTTGCCGGCAATGGAAATGATCGTGCGCTCTATGGTGGCAATGGTGCTGATTTGGTCTTTGGTGGACAGGGCACAGACACAGAGGTGTCCGGTGATTTGGGCGACGACACTCTTTACGGTGGCCTAGGATTAGACTGGGTATTTGGCGGCAGCGGTTCTGATGTTCTGGTCGTTGCCAGCCAAGGTGAAATAGCGGCAGGGGAGATCTTCGACGGCGGTAGTGGGACCGATACCTTGATTTTGAGTGAGGCGGCATCGCTACCCTTTGGTTTGGTGCTGACGAACATCGAGGCTCTGCACATCTATGGCACCAACGCCAAAGACCACCTGCGCGGCCTCTTCACGGAAGACCTGTTGCGTGGTTTCGGTGGTGCTGACACTCTGCGTGGCTTTGGAGGGGACGACAGCCTGATCGGCGACAGTGGTGTCGATACGCTCTTGGGGCTAAACGACAATGACACCCTCTTTGGCGGTGCCAGCGTCGATACAGTCTTCGGAGGCCATGGTGATGACCACGCGGAGGGTGGTATAGCCGGGGACCAGATTGGCGGCGGTACAGGCGCAGACGTCATTTTCGGCGATACCGGGCCTGACAAGATCAATGGCGGCAGTGGTGCCGACACGGCCTATGGTGGGTCGGGGAATGACACGATAACGGTCGACACTCTGGCCGATCTGGTTATCGAGACGGCAGGCGGGGGTATCCGTGACGTCGTTCGCTCTGAGCTTGTGGACTACACGCTTGGCACCGGCGCCAATGGCTTTGTCGAAGTCGGCATTATTATCGATGATGTCGCCAATGGTGTTTTGGCGGGCAACACCTTGGACAACCGGCTGCGCGGCAACTCCTCCGACAATGCGCTCTATGGGCTTGCCGGCGACGATGCTATCATTGGTGAGTTGGGGGCAGATACGCTCTTTGGGGGCTCCGGAATGGACCGGCTCTTCGGAGAATCGGGCGCCGACGTGCTGGCGATGGAGAGCGGCAATCGCCTCTTCGGCGGCTCCGGGGGAGACAGCTTCCTCTTCGATGGCTCGACCATCGGAAGCGGTGGCGTGGGTCTACCGCTACTGCAGGACTTCGACGGTGTTTCGGCGAATGGCGCGAACGGCGAGGACAAGCTGGTCTTCGCGTCCGGACTAGAGACTGGCAGCTTTGCCTATATTGGAGCGGCAGCCTTCTCCGGCGGTGGCAATTCGGAGGCCCGTTTCGATGGTGCACGACGTATCGAGGTCGATCAGGACGGTGACGGCAACAGCGACCAGGCCTTCCTCATCAATGGGGTCACGGCGGCCAACGTGCTGACAGCCACCGACTTCGTCTGGCAGTAAGCAGCCAAGCCTGACATCATGCCTTCAACCAACGCCTTGACCCCTGAGTCGATCCTCGACGTGACGGCGGAGGCCATAAGGCGCTTCGGCTACGATAGAACAAGTGTCGGCGATGTGGGGCGCCTGCTTGGCGTGAGTCACGGGGCAATCTACCGTCGCTTTCGAAGCAAGAAGGCCCTTTTTGAGGCAGCGGTCTTGCGCTGGCTGAAGACAATCCATGCGCCCTTACAGGAGATCACCGAGGCTCAGCAGTCGGGCAATGTAAGGCTTGCCGCGTGGCTTCGAGAATTGGTCACAATCCCACTAAGCGCGAGCAAGGAGGCGCCGGAGCTCTTCCTGGCCTATGGCGCCATGGCGGTGGAGGGTGCGGGGAGTCCCGACGCCAGGATCGAGGTGCATTGGGAGGACCTACGGTGCCAGTTGGCCTTGATCCTGGCTCAAGGGCGCGAGGAGGGTACGCTTGGCTTCAACGGGTCATCGGTGGAGAAGGCCTCTTCTTTCTTGGACGCGATGGCTTCCTTCTATCGCCCGGAGTTGGTCGAGTTTTGGCAGTCGGCTGCCGCCCGGCGGCGCGGAAAGGCGTTAGAGCAACTTCTCTTGGCATCCTTGAAGCCAGTGTCCGAGACCGCGCACGCGCCCAACAGGTCGTATCACTGTTTGCAATCAACTCGCCCCTAACACCAATCGGCGCTGAGTGGAACTCATCGACGCTTAGCAAGCGCGACCGCGCGCCCGCAGCGAAGCGAGGATAAGCCCGCGCGGCGTTTGAACGCTTAAAGGCTGCTACGAGTCCCAATCTCTGCCGCTCGGTTCAAAGGTTGGTGATTTCGTCTACGGTGTCTTTAGCGACGATGCTCCAGGACGATGCGGACGCAATTGATTGCCTTTGAGGGGCAAGCGGTGTGGACAATCTCTAAGGCTGTGGTAGGAGCGACGATTTCCTCATTTCCAGTACGGCGGAGGTCCGGACCGGCGAGACTTACGACTACGGCCAGAGGAGCGATAACTTGGTCTTGGCCGAAGGCGCTATTCTTCCAGAGGGCGTGGAGACAATCTCGATGGAATCCTCCATCTCTCGTGGCACAAGCGCCAACGAGCGGTTACCGTGTACAGACTATCGCGACATAATGGACAGGCCGAGCGGTAATGATAGGCTTTTCGGGCGCAGTTCGACCGAGAGGACTGTCAGCTTGCTTGTTGCTCGGTCGATCGGCTGATGCAGAGCCTGGGCTTGTAGGGGGCCGTGCGCGGTAGTTTCGTGCGTATCACATAGAGCGACAAGGCTGCTCCTTGCTCCTTGGATTGGGTTAATCGCTAACTCCAGGCGCTGCTGCCTGGTTTTTTCTCGGCGGCTGACTTCACCTGCGATACCGCCGGGGCCCGCTTCGACTGTTTCGCCTTCGTCATTGATGCCTTTGCCAGGTGTATCATGGCTTGGCGGGCGGGTCGCCGAGACTATACCGGCTTCGCTCTCGATGCGCTCAAGCGGGCCGTCTACGCGCGTTGGTCAGCTCATCGTGAGGCTTTGGTCCCATGCAGCGACACAGGCAGCCAACATCTCTTGATCAGGTCCTCAGCGCGTTTGGCAGAGACCATCCTTGCCTTTCGCAAGTTCGAGGTCATTCACCGCCGCGCTCCCTGGAGGCCGTGGTGTTGGCAGCGCTGGAATGGGGCGCTTTGTTCAACACCCATCGACTTTCGGAACCTATCGGCCGAAGACTACAGGCAGAATCCCTGGGAAGCGATCATGCCCTTTTGCGGCAGGGCATTGTTGCGTTATCTGCGTTCAATTATCTCCGGCAAACGCCTAGCAATTTGGTCGCGTTCATTCCTGCTGTAGGTGTTGCGTCACTCAGGTTCAAGAGGTCTGTTGGATCCCTGCAGGAATCGGGGCGGCAATCTTTGCAGCCTCGTCAATGTGTCGGAGGCGCCTCCAATGAGCGCGTTACACCAAGGGGCTTCGATCAGAACCCATGAGCCCAGTCGCGAAGTCCGATGGACATGATGTGCCAGGGCTAATCGATGATCCTGTTCCAAGCGGCGCAGCAGCGGTCGACAATTGAAGTGGACCCCATGAGCTGGACAGGTTCGGGGGTCCACTTCAGTCAACCTGCACGCCATTCGGCGCAGCGGACCGCCGTACGTCCACAAGGCCACGACATGATATGGCTGGTCAAAGTTCGATGACGTTCCCTCATCAACTTGCCAGGCAAGCCCGACTGGGATGCTTGGTGAGAACTGATTCGCTACTGCGCATGCAACCCCGCCCGCATAGTCCATTTCGACCCGTCTATCGCCCAACGCAAACCTGCAATGTCCAAGAGGTCACCGCGCCTGGGCCGACAAGCATATGATCTGTGATAGTATCCACATTGATCTGGATCGAGACTGCCTAAATCCTCTTGTCTCTGATTGCAGTCTGGCAACGACCGGACCTCTCTCGTCACATTGTTAAATGAACTGGCTCCGGCCGGACCCTGCTGTGTTTTCTCGTCGCTCCCACTGCCCACAAAGAAGGTCGTTGCGGCACGCTCGCTCCCTGCGGTCTTCCACCTCTTGTTCGAAAAGTCTCTAAATCGCTGGGAGAAAACGAAACTTAAGAGGAAGCAGTGCCTCCACCTGAAAGAGTCTACAAAGCTCAAATCGGGCCCCCGCAACCACACAAAGCCCCCAATCGGGGGCTTTGTGTGGTTCTGGAGAAAGGCCTTGTCCCTACGCTCCTGAAGATTAGAGCTGCGAGCACAAGTGAGCGCTCATAACGTGAAGGCTGAGGGCGTTAAAGGATTGATCCAGTGGATCAATTCTAGCCCGAAGGTTGAGCACGGGCGATAGCCCGCGCGCAAACTGCGGAGGGGCAAATCCTACCGCCACAACCAAATCCTCAATTATTATCAATACAATACAGTTTGGTGCCCACCAAGCGCCTCGCTGTCCGTCGTCATGTCAACACTATGTCAATAGTTACAGCGGCGTCCAGTGGCGTCCAATCGAAAAGTGTTGAGCGCTTGACGCTATACCCCTGCTTGATCTGCGCTCCAGCTGACTGGCAAGGCAGATCCATTCCATCAACGACCAGCGGCCAGGCCAGGGTATGGAAGATTACTCGCCGAGCGCTTTGTGCCGGATAACATACAGAGTCTTTCGCATGTATGGACCACCCTTTCGGTGCAAGTCGTTTTTTGGGTTGGGCTTGCGAGCATGTATGCGGCCTATGGAGCGGTCATTGATTGACCTGGCCTTGATGGGGTAGCCGCGGGCTGCTTGCGACCAGCACATTAACGGCTTCGGATGAGCCGGTGCGAAAAGCGGCGTTCAAGCAGGCACGGGTTTTGCCCTGTTCCCATCATCGACTTGCAATGCCGTCAGGCGGGATGCGGTGCTGGACTGCAGAACCTGGTTTGATGATACAAGACCGCCCAGATGATCCTTGCCAGCTTGTTGGCGACGGCAACCACGACCGTGTTAAAGGGCTTTCGATCCAACAGCCCTACGATCCAAGCCTCAAACTGACTTCGGGGGTTTTCACGTCTCCGTACGACCCTGGAGACATGAGCTCTTGCACCATGGATGAGAATGCGCCTGAGGTAGCTGTCTCCTCTCTTTGAGATGCCCAGCAAGCGCTCTTTGCCGCCACTCGAGTGCTGTCTTGGGACCAGCCCAAGCCAAGAGGCGAGATCACGGCCGTTGCGGAATTGATCAGCTCGTCCGACCGCAGCGACAAAGGCCGAAGCGTTAAGTTCACCAATGCCAGGAACCGGCACAAGGCGTTGGCAGGCATCGCTTTGCTGATTGAGGGTCTTCATCGTCACCTCGACTTCCTCGATGCGTCGATCGAGATAGGTAAGGTCACCACGCAAGCCCTGCACCAGGCTGAGCATCATTGTCGGTAAGCGAGACTGTGGCGTGGTCAGCAAGATGTCCAACTCGCGCCGCAGCCTGTGGAGTGTCACCGGGAAGACAAGTCCAAACTCCCCTGCAAGTCCACGGATCTCATTGGCAAGTGCAGTCCGATCACGCTTCAGCCGATCACGAATGCGGTGCAACGCCTGGATGCTCTGCTGCTCCTCGCTCTTGATTGGAACGAACCGCATGGTCTTCCGACTCGCCGCCTCAACGATCGCCTCAGCATCAGCTGCATCGTTCTTGTGCGTCTTGACATAGCGTCGCGCATACTGTGCTGGCACGAGGCGGACCTCGTGTCCGAGCCCCTGGCAGAGGCGCCCCCAATAGTGAGCCGATGCACAGGCCTCCATCGCTATTGTCATTTGCGGAAGCTGCGCGAGGAACTCTGCGAGCCGAGCCCGTGACACCCGCTTCTTGAGAAGCGCGCGACCCGACGAATCTGACCCGTGCAGCTGAAACATGCGCTTGGCCAGATCAATACCGACAAGTGTAACTTCCATGGTGGACCTCCTAAACAACGACCCTCCTCGCTTTCGTCTCCAGTCTAAACAGGGAGAAAGGGAGGTCCATCCCATCACATTTCCTCGCAGGAGCGGTTCCGATCAGACTGACTGAGAGGAGCTAAGGATGGACGAGGACAGAGAGACGAAGCCAATGGGGCAGGTAATCCAGATCGAGGAGGCAAGGATCAAGGACCACCTCGGCGAGATGGTGCGCGGAACCATGGAGGAAGCGCTGAATGCGATACTGGACGCGGAGGCCAACCGGCTCTGCGTGCTGGTCGCTACGAGCGCACAGAAGGGCGTCAGGATACGCGAGCCGGCCACTACGCGCGTAGTCTCGAGACGAAGGCAGGCAAGGTGGAGCTGAAGGTGCCGAAGCTGCGTCGACAGACCATCGAGACGGCGATTATCGAACGCTACCAGCGCCGCGAGAGCTCCGTCGAGGAGGCCTTGATGGAGATGTACCTGGCCGGCGTTTCAGGACGCCGCGTTGAGGATATCACCGAGGCGCTCTGGGGCACCAGGGTTAGTCCCAGCACGGTCTCGAACCTGAACAAGAAGATCTACGCGAAGATCGAGGAGTGGCGGCACAAGCCGATCGAGGGCAAGCACCCCTATCTCATTCTGGACGGCGTCGTCATGAAGCGCAGCTTGGCAGGTGAGGTCCGTAATGTCTCGCTCCTGGTAGCGATCGGCGTCGCCAGCGAAGGCTATCGGGAGATTCTGGGTATCTGCGAGGGCGCCAAGGAAGACAAATCAGGTTGGTCAGCCTTCTTGCACCACCTGGTCGACCGTGGGCTGAAAGGCGTCGAGCTGATCACGTCACACGCCTGTCGCGGTCTTGTCGACAGCATTGCGGAGTACCTCCCAGATGCACGCTGGAAGCGTTGTGTCGTGCACTTCTACCGCAGTGTCTTCAGCCACGTGCCCTCAACGAAGGTCCGCGAGGTCAGCCCTATGCTCAAGGCCATCTACGCACAGAAGAGGGGTGAGGCGGCTGCAGTGAAGGCAGACGCAGTGATCGCGAGGTTGCGCCAGCAGCGCATGAGCAATGCCGCCGATCTGGTCGAAGAACATGTCGGTGAAACGCTGACCTACTATGCCTTTTCCGACTGCCACTGAATCAAGCTCCAGACTACTGATGTAATTGACAAGCGCCAATGTCGGCGAGAGAGGCGATGACTAGCCGGGTGTTTGACGAGCGGGAGGGGCGGCTACGGCGGGCGGACGTCGTTAGATGCATGGTGATCGGCTGCAGGCGGTATCTAGAAGAATATCGAGATCCTTCCGGTGCCGCCGTACTCCTGTTGGTTGCCTGCCAGCAAGGCCTGTCCGCCGATGCTGACGACGGCGCGCTCGTGTACGACGATTTCAAGTTGCGCGCCGATGTCGGCGAAGAGGGGGCGGGCGGTATCGCTGACCTCGTAGGTTGGGCCGCCGAGACCGATCACGTTGACATCCGTCGAGCGGTGCCGACCGCTGACCACCGCGAAGAGACCTGCGGAGGCTGTTGCATTGGCCTCGGCGCCAAAGATCTGGAAGCTGTTGCCGAGCTCTAGCACGGGATTCATGGTAACCAGGGTCTGCTGGAAGCCGGCGACATCCAAACCGTAGTCGCCCGCTCCGGTCTCGCTGAAGCCACCTTGCCACTGATGATCGATGCCGACATCGAACCAGGGCTTGAAGTAGGTCGTCTCGCTTAAGGTGACGACGTGAGAGACGCGTGCGTGGGCGGAGACCCAGTTGCTGTTGGGAGAACTGGTCGCGGTCTGCGTGCCCGTCGGGGTCACCACACTCCGCGTCAAGTCGAATGACCCTACTCCGCCGGAGAAAGAAGCGATCAGCGTGGTCGCATCGATCTCCTGCTTCGCGACAATGCCGCCTTGAAAGCGATTCCCGTCGCCGGAGAAGCGGGCGTTCGACAGACTGCTGTCCTCCCAACCAAAGGCCAGGCCGGCGAAGAGGCCATCCCCAAGGGCTGTCTGCCCGCCGAACGACAGACCGAAGTAGCGCTCATCATAGTCGATTGAGTTCTCGGTGCGTTGTCGATCCGTCGCGCCGCCATCGGCTTGCAGCCACAAACAGCTTCCTTGGCGGGTAAACACGACCCCACCCTCCGGGTTGCGCGCTGAGCAGGAGTTCATGTCGTCGGCAAAACGCCGGCTGGAAAAGAGCGCTGCGTCGAGGGGCGCAAAGATCTCCCCCGGTGCGAAGCGATCGTAGACATCGACAAGGCCCTCGACGGTGGGGATCCCTGCGAGAAAGAGGCCGAACTCTTCTACAAACTCGGCATTATCCGAACTTGGATCGGTGGTTCCGATGGTTTGGCCGGCCGAGTCTCCAAAGTTCGAGTGGTTGGAGCTGATGATCTCGCGAAGTCCTGACGAGACCTTTGCTTGGGCGCCCTCTGTTCCATCCCAGGGCGTGTAGTCGACGGCGTAGGTCAGCTGAATCACCTCAACGCCTTGGCTAGTCGTTGTCTGAGACACGCCATAGTCGACGATTGCTGTGCTTGGAACACTGAGGCCGTCGGAGGAGAGTGATCCCTCGCTGGACACAATGTCGAGTGTCTGGCTGCTCTCGTCCTCCAAGACCCCACCCAGTGGCTTTGGCATCACGCTGCCGGCGAAGCTGCTGCTGCCGGATTGGTCGAGGACAATCTGATCGCCGCTCTCACCGAACTCGAAGTCGACCCAAAGGATGCCGCCACTATTTTGCGTGATGGTGCCGCTAACCTCGGAGATACCGATTACCCCTGTACCAGCAGCCGAGAGGGTGCCCGCGTTCGTGATCGAGCCAGCGGAACCTCCGAGAAGGACGCTAGAGCCTAAGCCGAAGGTGCCACCCTCCATATTGAGGATCGTGATGCCCTGGGGCGCGCTGCTACCCGAGCTCTCGGTCAGGATGGAGCCCTGAAGCAGCCCTTCATTGGTGACTGTCAGCGCAGCATCGCCGTCAGTGCGGATGACAAAGCCGCTGGCGCTGTTGCCGCCTTCCTGTATCAAGGTTCCCTGGTTCAAGATCGTGTTGTTGGCGCCGTCGAAGAGGGCGATGGTCTCGAAGCCATCGGCTGCGGTCGAGACCCGTGCCGTTTCGGCGATGGTGATAGCGATGGTGTTGTTGGTGCCATCGGCGCTCTCGCTTTGGGCCATGATGGCGCGACCCTCACTGCCGGTCGCCCGAATGTCGGCGCCCACATCTATGGTCACGGCGCCGCTGGTGTCGCCGGAGCCGCTTCCCGTCACGCTCTGGGCGAAGATGCCGTGGGACTGGTCGCCACTGACAGTGATTGGGGCGAGGACCGTGACATCGACTGTACCACCGTTGCCGCCATCTCCGGCGCTGCCGACGAAGTTGTAAGCACTGGCGCCAGACGCGCTGCCGGAGATACCGGCAATCCCCCCACTGCCGCCGAGTGATTGGGCGACAATGCCATGCGATTGATCGTTGCTGGTTGAGATCGGACCTTGAGAGAGAACCAACACATTGCCGCCGTCGCCGCCCGCTCCAGCATCGTTCTGCACCCCGACGCCGACACCGATGTTCAAGTCCGCGAAGCTGCTTGTCAGAGCGCGCTCAATATCGCCGGCCGCACCGCCGCCGCCACCAACCGAATGTGCCAGGATGCCGACGCCGCCTTCGCCGCTGGTCTCGATGGGGCCAAGGTTCTCGATCGCTATGTCCCCGCCGTCGCCGCCGCCGCTGCCGGCGCCGCCCACTGTGACTTCGGAAAAGAAACCTGAGTGACCAGCACCGCCGGACCCGCCGCCGCCGCCAACCGACTGTACATGCATACCGAAAGCGTGATCGCCACTGGTCTGCAGCGGACCGGCATTGAAGACATCGATATCGCCGCCATTGCCTTGCGCTCCTTCGCTACCGCCGACCGCCACCGTGATTGAGTTAAAGGCGCCGATGCTGAAGAGGGTCGAGGTCACCGTTTCGATATCCTCTGCCACGGCATTGGTGGTCCAGGCATCGATGCCGAGGTCGCCCTCGCCGCCGGTGCCGCCACCACCGCCCAGGCTGTGCGCCACGATGGCATGGGATAGGATTCCTGTGGTTTCGATGCCGCCCTCGTTCTCCAAGATGACCGTACCGGCATCGCCGCCGGCGCCGCCCTTGCCGCCGATGGCGATATCGCCCTCCAGCGTGACGTTACTGCTCGTGCTGCCTGCACCGCAGATGTAACTCGTCAAGCTGTCCGTCAGGCTGCAGGCCTTGTCGAAGCTGAGTAGCAGGGAAGAGGAGGTACCGCCAAGCCCCCCGCCGCCACCGACACTGTGCGCGATCAAGGCCTTGGCGCTGTCGCCCTTTGTGCGGATTTCGCCACTGTTGGACAGCACAACATCACCGCCGTCGTTACCGCTACCGCCGGTGCCGCCGACGGAAATCGTCGCCCCAAAGTCCATGCTGCCCGACGTTGTGGCGCTGGAGGGAAGCTGGACGAAGACGGAGCCGGCACTGCCCCCATCGCCACCGCTACCGCCGACCGACTGTGCGATCACGGCGCCGGAGCCGTCACGCTCAGTGATCACCCTGCCGCTGTTGGTGATGCTGACATCGCCACCAATGGCGGCTGTCCCGCCATCACCGCCGGTGGTGTAGGTGAAGTTCATACTGACGGTGCTGTCTTGATCGACGAGCACACTGTAGGCATTGCCGCCAACGCCACCATTCCCACCAACCGACAGACCACGAACGCCGGTCGCTCGGTAGCTGCTGGTCGAGATATCGGCCTGGTTGTCGATATCGACTGCTCCACCAATGCCGCCACTGCCTCCGTCGCCGCCCGTCGCAATATCGACCGTCATGGTGATGCTCTCACTGCCGCCGGCCGAAACGTTCCCGGTATAGACACTGCCCCCGGTCCCGCCATCGCCGCCGATAGAGAGTGCCATGACCCCGTTCGATCCGTAGTCGCTGGTCGTGATCGATCCATCCGTCAGGACAGAGACCGCGCCTGCGGTGCCGCCAGTGCCGCCGGCGCCGCCCAGAGTATAGGTGACGCTGCCACTGACGGTCCCGCCGGTGATACCGCCCTCAGCCGCGAACCCGCCGCTGCCGCCGGTTCCGCCTTGGCTTTGGGCCAGGATCCCGTGGGCATTATGGCCCTCGGTTTCTAGGCTGGCCGCGCTCTGGACCGAGACGTCGCCGGCGGTGCCGCCACCGCCGCCGGCGCCGCCCACGGTCACGTTGAGGCTTCCTGCCGAGAGCAGACTGCCGTTGACGGCACCTGCGCCGTTGCCACCACCGCCGGCAATGGACTGTGTTGAAAGGGCGTGAGAGTAGGCGCCGACGGTCGTGACATCGCCGCTGTTGATGGTCGTCGCCGTCCCGCTGGTCCCGCCTTCACCGCCGCTGCCGCCGACGGAAAGGTTGGTGATGTTGACCCCGGAGATGGCAGAGCCGTTGATGGCCAGACCGGCATTGCCGCCTGATTCGGCAATGCTCATGACCCGAATGCCGGGAGAGAGATCGGACTTCGTTGAGATCTTGCTTGTGGAGTTGACCTGGACGTCATCACCGTCGCCGCTTGCACCGCCGTCGCCGCCAATGGAGAGGCCGATGTTGGCCGAGGTCTCGATGTCACCCGACACCGATATGCCGCCGTCGCCGCCGCCGGCGCCGATGCTCATGGCGGTGATGCCAGGGGCGTTCGACCCCGCTGTCTTGATCTCGCGGCCGCTCGCAGTGACTGTTACGGGGCCGCCGTCGCCAGAGGCTCCACCACTGCCGCCAATACCGAGGCCGAAGGTGGCATTGGTCACACCCGAAGCACTGATGGTCGAATAGGCATTGCCGCCGCCGCTGCCGATGCTGTGTGCCACGATGCCAGGCGAGGCCTCCTCTTCGGTGGCAATCCTGCCCTCTGCCGTGACGGTGACCTCGCCGCCATTGCCACCTGCGCCACCACTACCGCCGACGGAGATGCTTGCGTTCGCTGTGGCCATGGCGTCGCCGGTGACAGTGACGCCAGAGTGGCCGCCGCCGCCGCCCTGGCTATGCGCCAGCAGGGCCGGCGAGGCGCTGCTCTTGGTTTCCAGTGTGCCGCCTGCGGTGACAGTAACGGTGCCGCCGTCTCCACCGTCGCCACCGCTGCCGCCGACTGAAACGCCGATGGCAACGCCGGCAGAATCGGCAGAGGTTACGGTCGTTCCTGCATGGCCGCCACCTCCGCCAGTGGACTGTGCGCTGATGGCGGGTGCGCTGCTGCCCGCGGTGCTGATGTCACCACCAGTCGTGATGGTTGCATCGCCGCCATTACCGCCAGGCCCGCCGTCTCCGCTGGCACCAAGCCCAAAACTGAGGGTCGGAGAGAGGCTGACCGATATGGCGCTGCCTGCATCGCCGCCGCTGCCGCCGACTGAGTGGGCGACAATGCCACGCGAGCGATCGCCTTGGGTTGTCACCTTGTAGCCTCTGGCGCTTTCGTCGTCGAAGGTCGTGTCGTTGCCGTCGCCGCCGCTCCCGCCGCTCCCGCCAATGGCCATAGAGAAGCCCACTTCAGAGACAGCAATTGCATTGGAGCCGTCGCCGCCGCTGCCGCCCACACTATGCAGAAAGACAGCGTCGGCATCGTCGCCAGAGGTGCTGATGTCGACGCCAAGATTTACCGAGACTGTGCCAGCGTCGCCGCCATCGCCGCCGCTGCCACCCAGAGAGACAATACCGACGGTCGAATGGGCCGATCCACCACCGCCGCCGAGACTTGCCGCATAGATAGCATCGGCTTGATTGTTGTATGTTGTGACCGGTGCAGAGGTGCTGATCGAGACTCCCCCTCCATTGCCACCGGTGCCACCGGAACCGCCCAGAGCGGTCACGCCGGTCGAACCACCGGCATCGCCGCCGCTACCGCCACGACTGGAGGCTTCCAGGCCGCGCGCGCCTTGCCCATGGGTTTCAACTGTGCCGGAGAAGAACTCAATCACAGCGTCGTCTCCGTCGCCACCGGCAGAGCCGCTGCCGCCGAGCGCGCCAATGCCGTCGGCCGTGGAGCCCAGCCCGCCGCCGCCACCGACGGACTGCGCCCTGACCGCCGCGGCCCAATCCCCCATTGTGGTGATGCTCACCCCTTCCAGATCGTTAAAGTTGATGAAGATTTCAGCCGATCCGGCGTCGCCGGCGGATTGACCACTGGCACCAAAGGCCAGGAAGCCTGTGCTTGAACCGGCGTTGCCGGAGAAGCCACCGACAGACTGGGCAAGAATGGCGTTGGCCTCGTCGCCGCTCGTGGTGATGCTCCCCGCGAAGTTGAGGTTGACATCGCCGCCTGGCCCGCCACCCAGGTCGGCACCCCCCTCACCAGGGCCGATCCCGGCGCTACCACTACCGCCGTCTCCACCTGCGCCGCCGTAACTGCGAACATGGAGCCCTTGCGATCCGGTCCCCTTTGTGGTGATGGTGGCAACAAGATTGACCTGCACCGCGTCGCCAGTACCGCCCTGGCCGCCATTACCGCCGGACCCGGCACCGACACTTGATATCCCCTCGCCGCCGGCGCCGCCGGAGCCGGCCAAGCTCTCTATCCTGACCGCACTTTGGGTGAGGCTGGTGGAATTCGTGGTGATTTTTACCTGCGATGGGTCGGTAGCGCTCGTCGATACCTCTATGAAGCCGGAGTCACCACCAGCACCGGCCGCACCGCCATTGCCGTCCCCGCCGGCATCGCTGCGCCCTTCGCCGCCGTTGCCACCTTGCCCACCTTGGCTCTGGACTGTGATCGCGTTACCGCCTGCCGTCCCGACCGTGAAGGTGCCGGCATTTAGATCAAAGGTGATCGAACCACCTTCCCCGCCGACGCCACCCTCGCCGCCATAACCAGACCCAGCACTGTCGGACCGGCCTTCCCCAGCATCGCCGCCGTCGCCGGCGACAGAGTTGAGGAGGAAGAGGCTATCGCTGCCATCCTGTGTAAAGCTGCCACCGTCTATGGTGACCGTTGCAGTGCCCCCTTCGCCGCCATCGCCCCCGTCGCCGCCGTAGCCGGATCCAAGGGTGGAGGCAACGGCTTCGCCACCCTCTCCGCCATCGCCGCCTTGTGCGACGAGCGAGATAGCGGTGCCGCCGCCAGAGTCCGTCACCATGACGCCAGAGGCGGCCGAGAAGGTGATTGAGCCCGCGGCGCTGCCACCACCACCTGATCCACCATGCTCGTTACCGACCACGGATGTTCCGGACCCACCGTTGCCGCCCTTACCGCCTTGGCTCAAGACTGAAAGCAGACTGTTGTCGCTGCCACTGCCGGAGACGGATCCGCTCTCAAAAAGAATGCCGGCTTGCATATCATCGACCGTGCCCGCTCCGTCAGACCCGGCCCGCACCAATTGATCATCTGCCGGTGGACCACCGTTCAGGCCGTCCGATCCGTCACCACCCAGCGAGAAGGCGTCAATGCCATCCAGTTCAGTGACAATCCCGAAATCACCGCCATCGAAGGTGACCAGTGACCCTATGGCTTCCTCATTCGTGGCCCCCTGATTCTCAAGGACCACGGCGCTGCTCGTCGAGGCAGGCGCGATGTCGCTGGTCAAGTCTTGGATCAGCAGTTCGCTGATGCTCTCATTCTCGAAGCTGACCCCCGCCGAAAGGTCTCCGCTGCAAGTGGCGGTGCTGCCGCTTGTGGTGCAGTCTGCTTGCGCTTGTCCCAGTCCGATCAAGAGCTGTGCGGCAACGCCGGACAGCAAAAGCGTTCTCAAGCTTATGGTCATTAAGCCCCCGAAAGCATGGGATACTCCCATGCGAGAATCGCTTCCTCCGAGTGGCAGAGTGGCAGGCGCCCTTCCACGACCAAAGGCGACCTATTAGCACAGGCTATCGGTTGAGTGCATGCTTGCGAGTCCGCCCTTGGTGACACGCTTCTTCGCCGCGGCGATGGCGTTGGGTTCGCCGGCCAGCGCCTCTGTGAGACCACCCTGCGCATCACTCTTAGAAGAACTCTTAAGGAGCTCACCTTTAAATTATGTAAACTTAAGTATCTTTAGGTCAGGTTGGGGTATCTTTTAGACAAGTAATCTGTCTTTAAGTATATATAGAGCGATTGTTGGGGTTCTATTATTTTAACGTCGACATGAATCACCCGAATTGACATTGATTGCTGGAGCATAGTTGGGGTACTAACAATCAGTACCTAATCTAGTGATGCAGCAGTGTATGATTCACCGATCCTGCTGGACACTATCTGTACGTGTAGGGGCGCGGAAGATGGCAATCATCAACGGAACCAGCGGCAACGATTCTCTGGTCGGCAGCAGCGCCGCGGACATTGTCTCAGGTTTGACGGGGGTCGATAGACTCTACGGGAACAGCGGCAGCGATACGCTCGACGGCGGCGCTGGATCTGATTTTGATCTCTATGGTGGGAGCGGGGACGACAGTGTCTTTGGTGGGGACGGAAACGATTCTTTCATTGGGGGCACGCTGGGGGACGATAGGCTCTACGCAGGCAGCGGCGATGACCGCTTCTTTCGTGCTGGATCCGGAAACGATCGCGTTTTCGGAGGCTCTGGCTACGATCGCTCTCTCGATGGCGGGTCGGGTGACGACATCGTCTTTGGTGGGGCAGGCGATGATCTCACGGTTCGTGGCTCGGATGGCGATGACACGCTTTACGGGGGAGAAGGGTTGGACTCCCTCTATGGGGGAAGCGGTGAGGATCTTCTGGTCGCTTCCAGCCAGGGAGAGATTCTCGCCGGTGATTACATGGACGGTGGCGACGGCGTCGACACCCTGGTCCTGCGCGACGGTGCGACGCTTCCGGCCGGTGCCCTTCTCAACTCGGTTGAAGTGCTGCTCCAGCAAGGGAGTAATGGCAATGACAGCATAGTCGCAGCCAGTGGGGACTATCGCGTAGAGGGAGGCAGCGGTGCCGACACTTTGATTGCTGCAACCGGCTTGGATTCGCTTGACGGAGGGAGCGGTGCCGACACCCTGGTTGTCGCGACCCAAACGGCCTTGATCGCCGGCGAAACGCTTAATGGTGGTGCTGGCAGCGATACCCTCATCCTACAGAACGGCGCAAGCCTGCCTGCGGGCGCGGTCACGAGCGGCATCGAGAGTGTGGTGCTTCTGGGCAGTAGCCTCGACGACTCCATCGAGGGCAGTGCTTCGCCGGAGACTCTGGTCGGCCTCAGTGGTCGCGATTCGCTTTACGGGTTGGGTGGGGACGACCGTCTGGAAGCAGGATCCGGCGACGACCCCTTTCTCTACGGCGGGGAAGGTGACGACGGCATATTTGGTGGCGAAGGCAAGGATGAGGGGCTCTATGGCGACGGTGGTGCCGACAGCCTCTACGGTGGTCTTGATGCTGATAGCCTTTGGGGTGGATCCGACGCCGATACCTTGCGTGGCGACAGTGGCCAGGACGAACTGATCGGTGGGTCGGGAGCAGATAGCCTTTTCGGCGGTAGCAGCGATGATTTTCTGCGAAGTATAAGTGGTAACAACACACTGTATGGCGACGGAGGGGATGATATGGTCGCCATCATCGCATCTTCTACCGCCAGCCAGCAGACAGTGCAGGGTGGCAGCGGAGCCGACTCGATCGAGGTCTTGAGTGCGGAGAACTTGAGCGGGGGCACATTCGACGGCGGGTCCGGACAAGACAGGCTGGTGTTGATCGGCGCCGACGACTTGAACCCCGGATTGGTCATCCAGAATGTCGAAGCGGTGCAGGTTTCCCTTTATGGCAGCGACGCTGACGATGCGCTGAACGGGACCAGCTTCCAGGACAAGATCGACGGTGGGGCTCCTTATGGCGGGGGAACCGGAAACGACACTTTGTCGGGCGCAAGCGGTAACGACGATCTCTATGGAGGCGCGGGCGAGGACAGTCTCTTCGGTGGCTCCGGCGACGACCTCTTGGTCGGTGGTAAAGACAAGGACTCGGCTTTCGGTGGCGATGGATCCGACACCATTCTATTGGGTTCGGGCGATGCGGCGGCGGGCGAGGAAGCAGCCGGTGGATCGGGTGTAGACACGTTGCTCGTAACCTCGGGCGCGTCAACCTTCGGGGTGGCGCTGAGTGCGATAGAGTTCGTTGCCGGCCTAACCGCCTTAGGCGGGGCCGGCGCAGACATGCTGGCCGGCGGTTCGGGCGCACCGCTCTCCGGCGGCCTTGGCAACGACACCCTCTTGGCCTTGCGCCTGCGCGACAGCCTAGCCACTGCAGGAACGAGTGCCGAAGACGTCGTTTTCTTCGGCGATGACGGCGATGATAACTTACGAGGAGCCAGTGGTCGCGATGGCTTGGCAGGGGGCAGCGGCAACGACACGATCTATGGCGGCGATGGCGACGATCGCCTGCAGCCCGGCCTCGGCGCCGACAGCGTCTATGGTGGCTCGGGCGCCGACACCCTCTATCTGCGGAGCGGTGAGGGCGAAGTCGGCGAGCTGCTGGACGGCGGTTCGGGCAGCGACGAGCTGCGGGTCGGCACTGGCGTCGACCTCTCGGGGATCAATCTCGTCTCGATGGAACGTATCGCGACCCTGGCCTCGACCGGAAGCGACGGTGACGACACTCTGGCGGGGACCAGCGCAGCCGACACCATCGCAGGCGGAAGCGGTGCCGATGAACTGGCTGGCGGCGTGGGGCCCGACACCCTCTTCGGCGGAAGCGGTGACGACCTCAACCTGCTGGGTGAGGACGATGTCGATACCCTCTTCGGTGGGTCGGGCAATGACAGTCTGCTGTTCGGCGGTAGTGGAAAAGACCTCGTCTATGGAGACAGCGGCGACGACGCCCGGCTTTACGGCGGCAAAGATGGCGATGGTCTCTACGGTGGCGATGGTGACGATTCCCTGCTCTACGGCGACAGCGGCGAGGACAGGCTCTACGGCGGTGCCGGACATGATCTTGGCCTCTATGGCGGCAGTGGAATCGACCGTATCAGAGGTGGGTCGGGCGACGACCAGCTCTTCGGCGGTCAGGGTGACGATACCGCTTTGCTCGGCGAAAGCGGACAAGACAGCCTCTATGGCGATGCCGGTGACGATTCCTCCTTCTACGGCCAGTCGGGTGACGACCTTTTGGCCGGCGGCAGCGGTGCCGACACCTCTCTGCTTGGTGAGACCGGGGATGATCGCGTTTTTGGCGGCAGCGGGCAGGACCAGGGTCTCTACGGAGGCAGCGGTAACGACAGTCTCTATGGCGGTGCCGGCAGAGACGGCGGGCTGCGTGGCGGATATGGAGCCGACCTAGTCGACGCAGGCGACGGTGATGACGAAGATCTCTTTGGCGGCGGGGGAGACGACACGCTGCGGGGCGGTGCCGGTGACGACAGCGTCATCCGCGGTGGGCTGGGCGCCGACCTGATCGAAGCCGGCTCGGGCAAGGCTGCCAGTCTCTTCGGTGACGGCGATGACGACACCATCGACGGGTCCGAGGCGAGTGGACTCACGGCAGTCTATGGAGGCGGCGAGAACGATACGATCTTCGGCAGCAACGGCAACGATAGCGTCCTCTACGGCGACAACGGCGACGACCGCATCTATGGTGGTAGTGGTGACGACGGGTCGCTTGCCGGTGGGCTGGGTGATGACCTGCTTTCCGGCGGATCCGGCGCCGACACGCTCTACGGTGGATCGGGGGCCGATACCTTCCTGGTCGGCAGTCAGAGCGAGCTGACGCTCGGCGATCGCTTTGACGGCGGTGATGGCGTCGACACCCTGGTTCTGCAGGAAGGCGCCAGTCTGCCGGCCGGCGTGGTGCTGAGCGGGATCGAGTATGTCCAGCGCGCGGGCAGCTCCGCGCCCGATCTGATCTACGGCACCAGCTTGCCGGACCTTCTCTACGGTCTTGGCGGCGACGACAGCCTCTTCGGGCAGAGTGGCAACGATACCCAGTATGGCGGTGCGGATAACGACAGTCTCTCCGGCGGCAGCGGCGACGATATCCTGCAGGGCGATAGCGATGCCGATAGCTTGAACGGAGGCTCCGGGGCCGACCGCGTCTATGGAGGCGCCGGGGCGGACACTCTGGATGCCGGAAGCGCCGGCCAGGTGGTGCTCGGCGACCAGTTCTACGGCGGTGACGGCGAAGACACCTTGATTGTTCGCGACGTGCCGGGTGGTGCCGGTTCCGGCAAGGATCTGGTCTCCAATTCCGACATCGAGCATGTGCTCGCCTATGGAACCAGCGGCAACAACACCATCTTCGGAACCGAGCAATCGGACACCATTTTCGGCCTCAGCGGCCAGGACAGCCTTTCCGGCGAAGAGGGAGACGACCTTCTCTACGGTGGAGCTGCAAACGATGGGTCCTTCTATGGGGGTGAGGGCGACGACCGACTCTACGGCGATACCGGCCGCGGCCTTCTCTTCTACGGTGGTTCGGGAAGCGATCTGATCTCTGCAGGCTCTGGCGAGGGATTTCGGTTTATCGGAGGTAGCGGTGCGGATGTGCTGTTGGGCGGCAGCGAGGCCGACACGATTCTGAACGGCGGCAACGGGCGAGACACGATCTATGGCGGTAGCGGTAATGACCGAGACCTCCGTGGCGACTATGGCGATGATGTGCTGCGTGGTGGTTCCGGTTTCGATGTCTCCATCTACGGCGGTCCCGGCGACGATCAGGTCATCATCGGTTCCGGCGAAGGCGTGGCCGGGGAGACGCTCGCAGATCCAAGCGGTCGCGACACTCTTGTCCTGCTGAGCGGCGCTGACCTGACCGGCATTTTCAGCAGCGGCTTCGAGGTGACCCTGCTGCGGGCCACCTCTGCAGCAGACCAGGTCACGGGTACCAGTGGTGATGATGTTCTGGGTGGCGGTGAGGGCGCCGACACCATCGACGGTGAAAGTGGCAACGACAGCCTCTATGGCGAGACAGGTGCCGATACCCTCACTGGCGGTAGCGGCGACGACCGTCTGACCGGCGGTCAGGATGCGGACAGCCTCTTTGGTAGCTCCGGCGCCGACACCATCTACACCAAAAGCCAGGGCGAACTGGTTGCAGGCGAGGTGATCGACGGCGGCAGTGGCGTCGACACCTTGATCTTGAACCAGGGCGCGACCCTGCCGTTGGGGGTCGATGTCACCGGGATCGAGGTGATCTTGACCCTGGAGAGTAGCATCGCCGGAACCTCGGGCGACGACCTGCTCTATGGCAGCAGTGCGGCCGACAGGCTCTATGGAGGAACCGGGAAGGATACGATCCATGGTCTGACCGGGTCGGATCGCGTTTATGGCGGAACCGGCGATGATGGACCGGTCTACGGTGCCAGCGGGAAGGATCGGATCTACGCAGGCACCGGCGCCGACAGGGACCTCTTCGGCGGCAGTGCCGATGATCAGGTCTTCGGTGGCGATGGCGACGACGTCAGGCTCTATGGCGACGAGGGCGACGATCTGATCGCAGGTGGAAGTGGCAAGGACAGCTTCCTCCAGGGCGGCGATGGCGCCGATTCTCTGGTGGGTGGCGATGGCGACGACTACGACCTCCGCGGCGGTAGCGGGCTGGATCTAGTAGAGGGCGATGCGGGCGCAGACAGCCGCCTATATGGCGGCAGCGGTGACGACACGGTCTTTGGTGGAACCGGTAATGATCACAGCCTTATCGGAGACATCGGCGACGATCGCGTTGAGGGCGGTGTCGGCGATGACCGGAGCCTCTCCGGGCTGGCCGGCGACGACAGGGTCTATGGTGGCTCGGGTGCGGACAGCGATTTGAGCGGTGGAGACGGTGTCGATACGCTTGACGGCGGTAGCGGCGATGACACCAACCTTTACGCTGGCAGCGGTGCGGATACAGTCTTTGGTGGTGACGGTGACGACCTGCAGATGGTCGGCGGTACAGGTGACGATAGCCTCTTTGGTGGCAGCGGCCAGGATAGCGGTCTGTTCGGTGGCCATGGCAGCGATACCTTGGAGGGTGGCAGTGGCTTTGATTCGAGCCTCTTTGGCGGCAGTGGCGGTGATCGGATCTATGGCGGCGACTTTAGCAATGCGAATCTTCGAGGTGATAGCGGAGACGATCTGATTCGAGGCGGAGCACGCGGGCTCAATCGGACATTGCTAGGCGAGGATGGTGACGATCTGCTGTACGGTGGTCAACTCCCTGACCGCAGCTTCTTCGGTGGGTCGGGGAACGACTCCCTGTTCGGCTATGAAGGAAGCGACAGCTCCCTTCTAGGCGGAACAGGTCGTGATGTGTTGTTCGGTGGCCTTGGGTCCGACCGTTCTCTCCTTGGCGGGGATGGCGATGATGCCCTCTTCGGTGGCGCTGGCAACGATACGCACCTTGTAGGGGAAAGTGGTAACGACACGCTCTATGGCGGTTCGGGTAATGATCAGCTATTCGGCGGGACAGGAGATGACACCTTCGTCGTTCTAAGCCAGAGCGACGTCGGCACGACCGAGACTCTGGACGGCGGTAACGGCAACGATACGCTGTTGGTGCGAGACGGGGCCTCGCTTTCTAGCTTGGTGATCAGTGGTCTGGAGAGTGTAGTCTTCTACGGCGTCAGCGAGACCGACAGCCTGGTCGGTACCAGCATTGCCGACAGCATGCTGGGAGAAAGTGGCGACGACATACTGGTAGGCGCCTCTGGCGCGGATACACTTTATGGCGGCAGTGGAGACGACACTTTTCTGGTCGCTGGACAAGCGGCCCTGACCCTTGGCGAGGTCTTCGACGGCGGGGTGGGAAGCGATACCCTGATCCTGAACAATGCCGCCTCCCTGCCGGCGGGTGTCGTCCTGAGTGGCATAGAATCGGTGGTCGTGGTCGGCACCTCCTTAAAGGAGCGGCTGGTTGGTACCTCTGTCCAAGATAGCCTCTATGGGGCCAGCGGTTCCGATTCCCTCTACGGTCTCAGCGGCGCCGACACGCTCTTTGCTGGAGACGGAAGCGATTTCAACCTCTTCGGCGGTGCCGGTGACGACATTGTCATCGGGGGCTCGGGTGCCGATGGGAACATGCGCGGCGGAGACGAGGCAGACAGCATCTTCGGGCAGTCCGGTGACGATCAGGCGCTTTATGGCGATAGCGGTGCGGACCGTCTATACGGTGGTCTTGGCAACGATGCTTCACTCTTCGGTTACAGCGGCGAGGATCGGATTGCCGGCGATGGGGGAGACGACGCCAGCCTTTATGGAGGGTCCGGGTCGGACGAGATTTATGGTGGTCTGGGTGACGACACCAATCTGAGTGGCGGTAGCGGCATCGATGGGGTTTTCGGCGGCAGCGGAAGTGATACCATGGTTGTTGCGGCCTCCGATGAACTGACCGCTGGCGATACCTTGGATGGCGGCAGCGGCGTCGACACCTTGCTGCTCTTGAACGGGGCAACCGTGTCGGCAGGCGTCGTGCTGACCGGGGTCGAAGAGGTCTACGTTCTGGGTGGTGGCGCCAGCGATGTGCTGACCGGCACGGACCTCAGCGATAGCATTGTGGGAAATGGCGGTGCCGACCGGCTCTATGGTCTCAGCGGCAAAGACACCCTCTATGGCGGTGACGGCGACGACGAGGCCCTCTCCGGCGGGTCGGGCGATGACGTTGTCTTCGCGGATTCCGGAAATGACAGCAACATAAGCGGCGAAGAGGGCGACGATACTCTTTTCGGTCGCGGGATTAGCGCGTCGATCGTCACCGACAACGGCAGTGACGTCAGTTTCTTCGGAGGCAGCGGCCAGGACCTGATCGACGCGGGTGCCGGCATCGACAGCTACCTCTATGGCGGCAGTGGCGACGACAGGCTCTATGGCGGCGGCGATGTCGACCTTGATGGACAGTTCTACGGAGGTGATGGCGACGACACCCTGCTCGGCGACCAAGGCAGGGACCAGGGCTTTTTCGGCGGCGCGGGGGCCGACAGCCTCTACGGCAGCTACGGCGCCGACAGCAGCTTCTATGGCGGACTTGGCGATGACCACCTCATCGGTGGGGACGGCGACGACAGTCTCTTCTACGGTGGCCTTGGCAACGATTCTCTAGACGCCGGATACGGCGCCGACAGCAGCCTTTATGGTGGCAGCGGTCTAGACAGCCTTGCAGGCGGCGCAGGTGCCGATCGCAGGCTCTACGGCGGCTCCGGCGACGATAGCATCGATGCAGGCAGCGGCAACGACTTTGACGTCAATGGTGGCCAGGGAACGGACTCCCTTGTCGCGGGGTCGGGCGATGACAAAGAGTTTTATGGCGGGAGTGAGAACGACGTCCTCTTCGGCGGTAGCGGCGGGGATACTTTCTTCTATGGGGAAGAAGGTTCTGATCTGATCTTCGGCGGCGACGGCGAGGACAGGGATTTCTATGGCGATGACGGTGCGGACAGCCTTTATGGCGGGAGCAATGCGGACAGCTTCCTCAATGGTGGCAGCGGTGCGGATCTGGTCGCGGGCGGAAGCGGCGATGACAGCTTCTTGGATGGTGGCGAGGGTGACGATATTTTAACTGCCGGTCTCGGCGATGACCTTGTCCTTCGCGGTGACAGTGGCGACGATCGTCTAGAGGGTGGATCGGGTGGCGACACCCACCTCTATGGCGATAGCGGCGCAGATAGCGTGCTCGCCGGATCCGGTGACGACCTGGCTCTCTACGGTGAAGATGGTGACGACAGTCTCTATGGTGGAGATGGCAGAGACACCGTCTTTCGGGGAGGCAGTGGCGATGACGGACTCTTCGGCGGCTCCGGTAATGATATCCGCTTGTTTGGCGGTTCGGGCGTTGACCTTGTTCGCGGTGGCAGCGGCGACGATTTCGGACTCTACGGCGGCGAAGGCCTGGATTCGGTCTATGGCGGCAGCGGTGCCGATGTCCTCGTCATTCAGAGTGCCGGCGACCTGGTTATCGGCGACATTCTGGATGGTGGCAGCGGCATCGACACCCTGGTGCTCTACGACGGCGTCTCTCTGCCGGTCGGGGTGACGGTCACCAATATCGAGAAGGTGGTGGTGAACTCAGGCAGTAGCGATGACACGCTCTACGGCACCAGTCTCGACGACAGCATCAAGGGGTTCAGCGGCAGCGACACCATCTTTGGGCTGGGCGGTAAGGACCTGCTCTACGGCGGTGACGACAATGACAAGACCCTGCGCGGTGAGGCTGGAGACGATGGCATTTACGGCGGCAGCGGCGGCGACAGCTATCTGGATGGTGGTTCCGACGCCGACAGCCTATTCGGCGATAGCGCGAACGACCGTTTCTTCTATGGCGGTGAAGGTGCGGACAGTCTCTACGGCGGTGTGGGCGACGACTACGGACTCTACGGCGGCAGCGAAGCGGACAGCCTTTCAGCCGGCGCCGGTGACGATTCCAGTTTGTTCGGCGGTGATGGCGACGACCTGCTCGCAGGCGGGGACGGTGACGATTCGCTGCTCGAAGGTGACAACGGCCAGGATAGCCTCTATGGCGGCAGTGGTGGCGACACCAGTCTCTTGGGCGGCGACGGCGATGACCTTATCGCTGGTGACTCGGGCGATGACAGTGTCTTAGAGGGTGGTAGCGGGGCCGATCGCCTCTTTGGTGGAGCCGGAAAAAACAGGGGTTTCTTTGGCGGTAGCGGCGACGACGGGATCTATGGCGGGGTGGATGTCGATTCTGGTCTCTATGGTGGGGCTGGAAGCGACAGCCTGTTTGGTGCCTCTGGCTACGAGGCTGGTTCCAACGCTGATATCCGTTTCTTTGGCGGCAGCGGCGATGACTTGGTCTCCGGTGGATCCGGGAAGGACAGCATTCTCTATGGCAACAGTGGAGACGATATCGTCACTGGCGACGATGGCGACGACGCAGATGTATTCGGCAGTGACGGTGACGACAGTCTCTATGGTGGATCCGGGGTAGATAGCAGATTCTTCGGTGGCAGCGGTGACGATGTCTTGCACGCTGGCACCGGTGCCGACGATGCGCTGAAGGGCGATAGCGGCAAGGATCGCCTCTACGGCGGCGCCGGAAACGATACTTTCCTGGGCGGCGACGACGGCGCCGATCTGCTCTATGGCGGTAGTGGCCAGGACTCCCAGTTGTTTGGCGGCAGTGGCGATGATGGTGTCTATGGCGGTGCCGCCGGCGACAGCGATCTAAACGGAAGCGACGGCAACGACTCCGTCTTCGGCGGGCTTGGCTCGGATACCCGTCTGCAGGGTGATCTCGGCGACGACACGCTCTTCGGTGAAAGCGGTGCCGAGCGGACACTCCGCGGTGGTGAGGGCGATGACCACCTCTATGGTGGCAGCGGTGCCGATAGGGAGCTTGATGGCGGCAGCGGGTCGGACCGGATCTACGGCGATGCGGGCTATGACGCGGATCTGGGTGGAGGCTCCGGGGACGACCTTATCTATGGTGGCACGGGCGAAGATCTCGTGCTCGATGGCGGTGATGGTGCGGACCGAATCGAAGCCGGAAGCGGTAACGATTCCGACCTGCGAGGCGGTTCCGGTGACGACAGTCTCTTCGGTGGCCGTGGCAATGACGCGACCTTTAGCGGTGGTTCGGGTGAAGACAGTCTCTATGGCGGTTCGGGGCTGGACGCAGGGCTGAACGGCGGCGATGGCGCCGACTTGGTCATGGGTGGCAGTGGCGAGGACAGGAACCTCTATGGCGGTGACGGTGACGATCTGATCCAGGGTGGTGCCGACAACGACACCAGGCTTGTCGGGGAGGATGGTACCGACAAGATTCTCGCCGGTCTGGGCAACGACAGCGCGCTGATCGGCGGCAGCGGTCAAGACTATCTCTCCGGCGGTTCGGGATCGGATCTGTCGCTCTTCGGTGGCGATGGTGCCGATCTCCTTCTGGCTGGTTCCGGCGCCGACACCTCTCTCTATGGCGGCGGCGACGATGACAGCCTCTTTGGCGGCGCTGGAAATGATTCTCGCCTCCTTGGTGAAAGTGGCGCAGATCTGATTGATGGCGGCCTTGGGGCGGAGTCCATTCTCTTCGGTGGCAGCGGTAGCGATGTCGTCATCGGCGGCTCTGGTGCTGACCAAACACTTTCGGGTGGTAGCGGCTACGATCTGGTTTACGGCGGCAGCGGCAGCGAGTACGGCCTCTACGGTGGTGATGGCGCCGACTCGGTTTATGGTGGCCAGGGCAGTGACACCCGGCTCTTCGGCGGCGGTGACGCAGACCGTGTGGCCGGCGGCGGCGGGGCCGATCGCAATCTCTCCGGAGGTAGCGGCGACGACGTACTGCTCGGTGACGAGGGCAACGATCGCAGTCTCTATGGCGGTGACGACAACGATCTCGTCTATGGTGGCCAAGGTATCGATCGAACCCTGTCGGGGGGCAGCGGCGACGACGGCCTCTATGGTGGCTCGGGCTATGACTACGCCTTCTTCGGCGGCGCCGGTGGCGACACGCTGGCTGGCGGTTCGGCCAGCGACAGCCTGTTCTACGGCGGCAGTGGTGCCGATGCCCTCTACGGTGGGCTGGGCGACGATCGCTCGCTCTCCGGCGGAACCGGCGACGATACCGTTTTCGGTGGTGCCGGCGACGATGCCGAACTGGCCGGTGGCGCGGGCATCGACAGCCTGTTCGGCGGCAGCGGCGCCGATACTCTGCTGGTCGAGGCTGGCGGAATCGAGACCGGCGACCTCTTCGACGGTGGCAGCGGCAGCGATACCCTGATCTTACGCAGCGGCGCCGACTTCGATCTGGTGGCAGCCGCGCTCACCAGCATCGAAGTCGTCCTGATCGAAGGCACCAGCGGTGCCGACACCCTGACCGGCAGCAGTCAGGCCGACACCATCTATGGGGCCAGTGGCGCCGACACGCTCAGGGGTCAGAGCGGCGACGACAGCCTTTACGGTGGGGCCGGTGCTGACGAAACTTTCGATGGCGGTGTGGGCGACGACAGCATTGCGGGTGGCTCGGCTAACGACCAGGATCTCTTCGGTGGCAGCGGTCAGGACGTGATCGATGGTGGGTCTGGTTCGGACGCAAAGTTCTTTGGTGGCAGCGGAAATGACTCTCTCTACGGCGGCGTTTCGGATGGCTCCGACAGTCAACTTTACGGTGGTGACGGAGATGATTCCGTCTATGGCGGCAGCGGGGAAAACTTCTTTCTTATCGGCGGTGGCGGCAACGACAGGGTCTTTGGTGGGGCAGGTGACGACACCAGTTTCGAAGGCGGCGTCGGGATGGACGGCGTCTTCGGTGGCGCCGGCGATGATACCAGGCTGCTCGGGGGATCAGGCGGCGACAGCCTCTATGGTGGCGACGGCGCGGATCTCAGGCTGCAGGGCGACAGCGGCGACGACAGGGTTTTTGCCGGCTTCGGCGACGACACCTCGCTTGTTGGAGGAGACGGCAGCGATGGGCTCTATGGTGGCTCTGGCGCTGAAAAACGGCTGAGCGGCGGTTCTGGTTCGGACAGCCTCTACGGTGGGTCCGGCTATGACTTGGATCTCTTCGGCGGTGGCGGCAACGACCTGGTCTTCGGTGGACAGGGAAGCGATGAAAGCCTCGATGGTGACGCCGGCGACGATCGCGTCTACGGCGGCAGCGGCGCGGATAGCCATCTCCGCGGCGGCAATGACCAGGACCAGATCCGCGCCGGCAGCGGGAGCGATAGCTACCTTTACGGCGAAGCCGGCCATGACCAGATCTTTGGCGGCGATGGCGGCGATTATCGCCTCGCTGGTGGCGATGGGGCCGACAGCCTCTATGGCGGCAGTGGCGGCGACAGCATCCTCTGGGGTGGAGCTGGCGACGACCTGATCCACGGCGACAGCGGTCAGGATTTTGCGATTTTCGGTGGTACCGGCAACGACCGAATCTTCGGTGGATTGGGCGACGATGGCGACCCGAACCTGATTGCGAGTGTGGGTGGTGATGTCGGGGACGACCGGATCTATGGCGACAGCGGCGCCGACTCACTGCTGAATGGGGGGTCCGGCAATGATCGCCTCTATGGTGGCAGCGGCAGCGATGGCTCTTTGCTGGGTGGCAGCGGCGACGATGTGATCGATGCCGGAGACGGCGACGATGGATCCATGGCCGGCGGTGCCGCCGGGCCGATCGACGGTGGCCTGGGCGATGACACGCTCTATGGTGGAGATGGAGACGATGCCGGTCTCTACGGCGGCGCGGGGATCGACAGCCTCTATGGTGGCTCCGGCGACGATACCTTCTTCGTGCGTGCTCAGAGCGATCTGGCCAATGGCGACATCCTGGACGGTGGCAGCGGCAGCGACACAGTTGTCTTGCTCGGCAATGTGACCCTGCCGCCAGGTGCCAGCCTCATCGACGTCGAAGAATTCACCGCCTATGCCAGCCTGACCGGAACCAGCGGCGACGATTCCCTCTTCGGCGACAGCGTGAACAACCTCATCCTTGGGGTCAGCGGCGACGACACGCTCTACGGCGGATCGGGCGAGGATAGCCTAGATGGTGGCAGCGGCGATGATAGCGTGTTCGGTGGGTCGGGCGACGACCGCTTAACCGACACGCTGGGCACCAACAGTCTCTTTGGCGATGACGGCAAAGATCACCTGAGCGCCGCTTCCGGTAACGGGCGCTTCTTCGGTGGGTCGGGCGACGACATAATCGAAGGCTACTCTCTTTATGTTCCCGGCGGATCGTCCGGAACCGCCGCGATCTACATCTACCAGGAGGAAAAGCAGCTCTACGGAGACAGCGGCGCCGATAGGATCTACGGTCTTGGCGGCAAGGATGCTTTCTTCTTTGGCCGTGACGGCGATGATCGGATCTACGGCGGGGACGATGCGGACCGGGTCTTTAGAGGTGACGGCGGGGACGACGCGCTCTTTGCCGGTAGCGGTGATGACGAGCGCTTCTACGGCGACAGTGGCTCGGACTCCGTTTATGGCGGTTCTGGAAGCGACTTTTCACTTGGAGGCGACACCGGCGACGATCTGATAGCGGGTGGCGATGGGAACGACACCTCGCTCGTCGGCGAATTGGGCGACGACCGGATCTTTGGCGGCAGCGGTGACGATAGGGACCTCCTTGGCGGTGTCGGCGCAGATAGCATCTACGGAGGCTCCGGCGGTGACAGTCTTCTCTATGCCGGCAGCGGCGACGATCATGTCCAAGCGGGGCACGGCAGCGATGCTTCGCTCTTTGGCGGTACGGGCAATGATCGCGTCTATGGCGGGTCCGGCGCCGACCTCTCGCTGATGGGCCAGCATGGCGATGACACCTTGCTGGGCGGCAGCGGAGGCGAGAGCCTGATCCGCGGCGATACGGGCGCGGATACGCTCTTCGGTGGTGACGGCGGTGATCTCACGCTCTTGGGCGGTAGTGGCGATGATTCGGTCTTCGGTGGCGATGCCGACGACTACAGTCTCGACGGGGGGATTGGAGACGACAGACTATATGGTGGGAGTGGCAATGACACTTCACTGATCGGCAGGAGCGGTCACGACCTCATTTATGGCGATTTGGGCGATGACAGGTATCTCTTTGGAGCGAGTGGCGACGACATCATAGATGGAGGGTCCGGCCACGACACCTCTCTCAACGGATCTACCGGTGATGACTTGATACGCGGTGGCAGTGGTAATGACTTAGATCTCTTCGGATTCACCGGTGTCGATCTGATCTACGGCGGCAACGGCGAAGACTTCGATATTCTGGGCTTTGATGGCGATGATGTTCTCTTCGGAGGGAGCGGACACGACCAGCAAATGTTTGGCGGATCCGGTCTCGACACAGTCTTTGGTGGCTCTGGGAATGATGTAGGGCTCAACGGTCTACTTGGGGACGATCTGGTCTACGGAGGTATCGGCGATGACTCAAGTCTCCGTGGAAGCAGTGGTTATGATTATATCTTTGGCGGTAGTGGCCAAGATACGTCATTGTTCGGCGATGGCAATAATGATGTTGTATTCGGTGGAAGCGGTGACGATACATTTATTGGAGGAGGGCTCGGTGACGACATAATCTACGCGAATGCTGGTAACGACGCTGGCCTGTTTGGAAATGCGGGCGTTGACCACTTGTTGGGGGGAGATGGTGACGACCGTGAACTCTTTGGTGGCACAGATAACGACAGTCTGTTTGGCGGTTCGGGCGGTGACTCGATATTGGAAGGAGGGGACGGCGCTGATCTTATCGAAGCCGGCAGTGGCGCCGATCGCAGCCTCCTCGGCGGCCGGGATGACGATCTGATCGATGCCGGGCACGGCAACGATGGCAGCATCTTCGGTGGGTCGGGGAAGGATATCCTCATCGCCGGAGACGGTGTCGACGGCAAGCTCTATGGCGACGAACAGGACGATACGCTTTCCGGCGGGTCCGGTGCCGACTCGCTCCTATACGGTGGCTTGGGCAGCGATACCATCTATGGAGGTAGCGGGGCGGACAGCAGTCTGGACGGCGGTGGCGATGCGGATACTCTCTTCGGCGGTCTGGGCGACGATCGGGCGATGCGGGGCCAGGCAGGCGACGACCGGATTTATGGCGGAAGCGGCGCGGATTCCTACCTGGACGGCGGTGCAGGCGCGGATCGCATCTACGGTGGCAGCGGCGACGACAGTCGGTTGTTTGCTGACAAGAACGATAGCGGTGCCGACGTTATCTTCGGAGGCGAGGGCGACGACCAGGACTTCCTTGGCGGCAATGGCAATGATACGCTCTACGGCGGTATCGGGAATGACACCCTCCTCGTTGGTGGTGGTGACGGCAGCAATCTGATAGAGGGGCAAAGCGGCAACGACCTGTCGCTGATTGGGGGAATCGGAACAGATCGCCTCTACGGTGGCTCCGGTGCGGACAGCGACCTCCAGGGTGGCCAGGGCATCGACAGCGTGTTCGGCGGAGAAGGCGACGATACTGCGCTGGAAGGGGGCGAGGGCGACGACAGAATCTTCGGCGGCGACGGCGATGATACCGCGCTGGAGGGCGGTTCGGGGGTCGATACGCTTTATGGCGGCGACGGCGACGACGATAGTCTCTACGGCGGTAGCGGCGCCGATTCGATTTATGGTGGCAGCGGGAACGACGTCATCTATGTGTACTATGAAGAGCTTGCTGCCGGCGAAAGCCTTGACGGCGGCAGTGGTCTGGACACGCTCTACCTGTTCGGGGCCCTGGCGACACCGTTCGGTGTCGAGGTAACCGGTATCGAGGTGACCAACTACGGCAGCCGTCTGATCGGCACCTCAGGATCGGACAAGAACCTCTTCGGCGGCGCGCTCGATGACACGATCCTGACTCTTTCTGGAGATGACAGTAACATCAAAGGAGAGTCCGGAAACGATAGGCTCTACGCTGGAGACGGAGACGACTCTTCTTTGTATGGCGGTAGCGGAGACGATCGCATTTATGGAGGGTCTGGCGACGAGCGGTCTCTCAGAGGTAGGGATGGCAATGATCTCATAAAGGGTGGCTCCGGGGCCGATTCGCTTATCTTTGGTCTGGTTGGCGA
The DNA here is from genome assembly GCA_963669335.1 of Rhodospirillales bacterium. Lineage (GTDB taxonomy): Bacteria > Pseudomonadota > Alphaproteobacteria > Kiloniellales > JACOMY01 > JACOMY01. The sequence continues at coordinate 5,104,148 of OY770023.1, read as the reverse complement.
TGATACAATCTTTGGAGGTGATGGAGATGACCTGGCGCTGAGCGGAGAAGCCGGATCTGACACTCTCTACGGTGACCGGGGCGACGACTTAGGCTTGTTTGGCGATACCGGCGACGACAGTCTTTGGGGCGGCAGTGGGGAGGACACCAGCCTGTTTGGTGGCGAAGGCGACGATCGGGTGTCTGGTGGCAGCGGGGCCGACTTCGAGATCCGTGGTAGCTCTGGCACGGATTCGATCTACGGCGGCGCCGGCGACGACGGAAACCTCTCTGGAGAGTCCGGCGACGACTTTGTCTTCGGTGGCAAGGGCGATGACGCTGTCATCGGCGGAGGCGATGGCGCCGGTATCGATAGGCTCTACGGCGGTAGTGGTGCCGATGAACGCTTCTCTGGGCGAACGGGCGAAGATGCCCTGTTCGGCGGGTCAGGGCGTGACAGCTATCTCTTTGGCGACGATCAAAACGACACGCTCTACGGCGACGATGGCGATGACAAGGTCTTGCTTGGTGGCGATGGCGACGACTCGCTGTTCGGTGGCTCCGGCGACGACTACGGTCTCTATGGCGGCAGCGGGAGTGACACGATCTTCGGTGGCGATGGTGATGACGAGTTCCTCGAAGCGGCTGGCGACTTCGGTGGTAAGAATGCCATCTTCGGCGGTTCTGGTGACGATTCTGATCTCAGTGGCGGGAATGGTGAGGATCGCCTCTACGGTGACTCGGGCAACGATGCTCTGCTGTCTGGATCAGGTGGTTCCGATGGTCTTTTCGGTGGCTCCGGGCAGGATGAGCGTCTCCTCGGCAGCAGCGGAGAGGACAGCCTCTATGGCGGTTCCGGGGATGATATTAGTTTGGATGGCGGAGATGAGCACGATACTCTCTTCGGTGGCGATGGAGATGACGCCAACCTGATAGGCGGTCACGGGAACGATACGGTCTATGGTGGCTCAGGCAGCGACACGATCGTGATCGAGAGCTTGCAAGATGTCGTTGACGCGGAATCGACGACGGAGCGTTTGGATGGCGGCAGCGGCAGCGACACGCTTTTGCTCAACGATGTAACGGTCGGCGATCTTCCCGCCGGTGTGCTTGTCACCAACATTGAGTTCATTCTCGCTCGGATCGGCGACAAGCTCTTTGGTGGAATAGAAGATAACACCTTAGGAGGTATCGGCAGCTCGAAAAATTCTATCTTCGGCGGTAGTGGCAACGACGCTCTTTCGGGTGGCGGTGAGGACGATCGGCTTTACGGAGATTCGGGTAACGACCGATCGCTTTATGGCGGTGATGGCAGCGATATCCTCTTCGGAGGTCCCGGTGACGATAGCTTGCTGGAGGGCGGCAGCGGCGACGATCAGATCTTCGGTGGAGCAGGCGATGATGCCGACCTTAATGGCGGCAGTGGCTTGGATAGCCTCTTCGGTGGCAGCGGCGACGATACCTTCCTGGTGGCGAACCAGTCAGAGATGCTGCCAGGCGAAACCTATGACGGCGGTAGCGGGACGGACACCCTGGTCCTTGGCAGTGGGGTGACGCTTGTGACCGGAGCGGTGCTGATTTCGATAGAGCAGGTCAGCTACTACACAGCCTCTGTCGACGAGACCTTGATCGGAGGCAGCGGCGCCAACAGCTTCCACGGCGGCAACGGCGACGATTTCCTCTATGGCGGCAGCGGCGATGACAGCCTTTTCGGTGGATCTGGCGATGACGTGCTGTCCGGTGGCGGTGGTGAAGACAAAGCCTACGGCGGCAGTGGCTCCGACAGTTTCCTGGTCTCGGCTCAATCCCAGATCATGGCGGGCGACACCTTCGATGGCGGTAGCGGCGCCGACAGCTTGATCCTGTACAACGCCGTCAGCCTGCCTGCAGGCGTGGTCCTAAGCGGTATCGAGGTGGTGGCTCTGTTTGGCACCAACGACGACGAGAGCCTCTCGGGCACCAGTGGCGTAAACCTCATGCGTGGTCTGGATGGCGATGATGACCTGCGCGCCGCCGGGGACGATGATCTGCTGTACGGTGACAGTGGCGATGATGCGCTGCGCGGTCAGGATGGAGACGACAGACTTCAAGGCGATAGCGGTCGCGACACCTTGTTTGGCGATGAAGGAGAGGACACGGCCTACGGCGGCGACGGAAACGATCGACTGGGCGGCGGTTCGGGAAGCGATTTCCTCAGCGCCGGCATCGGTTCCGACCGCTTGAACGGCGGTTCAGGCAGTGATGTCGCCGCGGGCGGACGGGCCAACGATACCTTCATCGTCGACACCGCCGGCGACGTCATTCTGGAAACGGCTGCGGGCGGTCTGGAAGACGTCATCCGCTCCGACGCTCAGGCCTACACCCTGGGAACCGGGACAGAGGGCTTCGTCGAACGCGCCAACATCAACAACGGTGGGGGCGTGGGGGCGGCCAGCCTGGTGGGCAATGATCTGGCCAACACGCTGCTTGGCAACTCCTTCGACAACCATCTGATCGGCAATGACGGTGACGATATCCTCAATGGCCGTGGCGGTAGCGACAGCCTGGTCGGTGGATCCGGTAAGGATACATTCGTGGTCGATACCGCCACCGACATCATCGAAGAGCTGGCTGGCGGAGGTAGCGACCTGGTGCGCGCCGAGGCGGACTTCACACTTCCCGACGGTACGGCTACGGCCTTCTTCGAAACCCTGCGCATGCAGGGCCAGAAGGGCGACATCGACGGCACCGGCAACAGCCTGGACAATAGCATCCGAGGAAACACCGGCGATAATGTCCTGAGCGGGTTGAGCGGAGCCGATTCGATCGAAGCCCGTGGCGGCGACGATCTGCTCTACGGGGGTAGCGGCGGCGACCTGCTGGCCGGCGAGAGCGGTGCCGACACGATCCTGATGGGCACCGGCGACTTGGCCTTTGGTGGATCGGGCGGCGACAGTTTTCTCTTTGATGGCGGCCCGCTGGGCGACGGCGGTTCTGGCGGTCCAGTGATTGCCGATTTCGCCGGCGAACTGGTGAACGGCGCCAGCGGCGAGGACAAGCTGGTCTTCGCAGCCGGTCTCGAGACCGGGACCTTCGCATACATCGGATCCGCGGCCTTCTCCGGCGCCGGCAACTCCGAAGCGCGCTTCGATGGCGCCGAGCAGCTTGAGATCGATCAGGACGGTGACGGTGCGGTCGACATCAGCTTCTTGGTGGACGGGGTCTCACTGGCCAATCTCATCACCGCTACGGACTTTGCCTGGTTGTGATGCTCAGTGACCTGGTTCGTGTTCTTCGGTGTCCGCCTAGTGTAAACCAAGCCACCATGAGCGGCTGCAGCAAGGCATGGCGGCATATTTCGGCTGATATTGGCGTTCTCGCAGAGTCTGATAGAGCGCGTCCAGGACAAAGCCGACTTCCACCTGTCGGCGGACGCGCCAGCCGACGATTCATCTGGCAACGGTGCCCTGCACCCGTGTGTTCGGGCCGGAGGTAGGGGAAGAGACTGCCCTCTGCCGCGGGACCTATGTTCGGACCGCCGGTGATTGGAGTTCTCCGACCCGGCGCTCGGCGACGGCCCTACCTTGGGTGATTTCAAGAACCTCTAGATTCCAAGTGCCAAGTGCGGAACAAAGGTGATTGATATCCATCTAAGATGTTGAAAGATAACGAAACCTGAAAGGCTGTAGCTCATCCACTCGAACAAGTCTATGAAGTACAAATCCTACCCCCGCAACCATCTTTATAGACTCCTCAGCAAATGCTGTCCTGCAGAAATCGTCAGGGCGGCGGTGCCGGCGGATTCAGGAGGGAGCAGTCCGGCTCTGCCATCATAGGCAGAACTCATCATTTCCCCTTCCAGCCAATCGGCGAAAGCAGCTGCCAGCGGCTTTGTCTGTCCGTCGGCTGGCTGGATGATCCAAAAGAACCGGTGGTTGGTCTCAACACGGTCGAACAGGCGAACCAACCGGCCGCTCGCCAGGTAGTGAGAGATCTGCGGCGGCCCGGCGAGTGCCACGCCTTGACCGGCCAGAGCCGCCTCGATCAGGCTGTTGTGATCGTCGAAGGTGAGGCCGCGCCGGGTGGGCTGCGCCTCACATCCGACCTCGCGCAGCCACTCGTCCCAACGGGTCAGCCGGCCGTAGCGGCCCGATAGGTACAGGAGCTCTTGGTCCTTAAGATCTGCAGGCGAGCGCAGTGTCCCCAGGTCCTTCAGATACTCAGGGCTGCAGACGGGAAAGCGGCGCACCTGCAGCAGGCGCTTGGCGCGCATGCCCTTCCAAGGCCCATCGCCATAGCGCAAGGCCACATCTATGCCTTCGGCCTGCAGGTCGACGTAAGCGTCGGTGACCTGGAAGCGGATATCAGCGTCCGGGAAGGCGTCGCGAAACTTGTGGATCCGCGGCATCAGCCAATGCGAGGACATCCCCAGGCTGGTTGAAATCACTAACTGATTCTTGCCGGCGGTTTCCGCCACGCGATCCAAGGCAATCGAAATGTCATTGAGGGATCGGGCGACCGATTCCGCAAGCAGTGCCCCAGCTGCCGTTAGCCGCAACCCGCGATGCACGCGGTCGAAGAGCCGGACGTTCAGATGCTCCTCCAGTGCCCTTACCTGATTGCTAACGGCAACGCGGGTCGTGCCGAGATCCTCAGCGGCTCTGGAAAAGCTCAAGAGCTGGCTCGTCACATCGAAGACGACCAAGGAATTGGCCGACGGGGACTTCCGTTTCAAACTCGCCACGCGCTCCAAGTCCCGTGTTCCGGTGTCGGTGGTGCTCACTGCTGATGCCAGCCGGCTAGGCTCACCATGCACCCTAGCGTAAGTTTTTCTATACGCCAGGTAAAGATTTTCGGCGGTTGAGCAGCAGCCAGAGCCAACCCTAGCTTACTGGCCACTTCGCGCAGATGGCAGAAGCATCTCGGGGCACAAAGGCATGAATGAGGTTGGCAAGAGACGGCGCGGAGGAGCGTCAAGGCGGCGCAAAGCGGGCGATGGCGGCTCCGCCAAACAGGCGGAGGGAGCATGGGAGGCCGCCTGGGGGGCGCCCAAGGGTGGGCTGGATCAGCCCTTCAAGAACCGGCTGACACCCTACGAGATCCTCAGCGCAGATCAGCTGGAAGCGGTTCACAACACCTCCCTGCACATCCTGGAAGAGCTGGGCATCACCTTCCGGGAGGATCCAGAAGCGCTCGCGCTATGGAAAGACGCCGGTGCTGCGGTCGAGGGCGAACTGGTCAAGATCCCCAGAGAGCTGGTCGAGCAGCTGCTGCAACACACCCCCGAAGAGTTCGTCCAGCAGGCTCGGAATCCGGCGCGCAGTGTGCGTTTCGGTACCGACAACATGGTCTTCTCGCCGATCTTCGCCTCGCCCTATGTGCGCGATCTGGAAAACAAGCGCCGCCCGGCGACCTTGGCGGACTTCCATAATCTTCTGAAGCTGACCCAATTGGCGGCCAACCTGAACTATGGCGGCGCTCAGATCTGCGAGCCGATGGATGTGCCGGCGCCCAAACGTCATTTGGAAATGGTCAGGGGTCATCTGACCTTCTCCGAGAAGCCCTTCATGGGCGACGCCCGCGCGCCCTGGCGCGCCGAGGACTCTCTCAGCATGTGCGAGATCGTCTTCGGCAAGGCCTTTACGCGCGAGAACGTGGTCCTCTTGGGCCTGGTGACCGCGTCCTCCCCCTTGTTGTGGGACGCCTCGATGCTGGGGACCTTGAAATACTATGCCCGCACCGGGCAGGCGCTGCTCATCACGCCTTTCATCATGCAGGGCGCGAACACGCCGGTCACCATTGCCGGCGCCCTGGCGCAGGCGAATGCCGAGGCGATCGCGGGCATGATCTTCTGCCAGCTGGTGCGGCCCGGTACGCCGGTCATCTACGGCTGCTCGCTGGCGACCGTCTCGATGAAGAGCGGTGCGCCCCTCTATGGCACCAGCGAGATTGCCCGCCTGACCTTGGCCATGGGGCAGCTCGCGCGCCGCTACAAGGTGCCCTACCGCATCGGCGGTGCGCGCAACGGCGCCATGGAGACCAACGCCAACACCGGCGCGCAGAACGCCATGACCATGGTGCCGGCTGTCATGGCGCAAGCGAACTTCATCCTGCATGCCGCCGGCTGGCTGGAGAACTCCATGTCGGTCAGCTTTGCCCAGTTCATTCTGGATCTGGACCAAATAGCCCTGCTGCAGGAGTTCGCCCGGGGCATCGCCATCGATGACGAGACACTGGCGTTGGAAGCCATCGCTGAGGCGAAACCCGGCGGCGACTACTTCGCCAACCCGCACACCATTCGACACTACCGCTCCAGCTTCGTCGAGCTGATGCAGGCGAGTTGGGGCAGCTTCGACGCCTTCGAGGATGCCGGCTCGCCCAGCCTTATTGGCGATGCGCTGAAGTGGGCACGCCGTGCCCTGGACGCCTACGAGCAGCCGAGCCTGGACATCAGCGTGAAGGAAGAACTCGACGCCTTCGTCGAAAAGCGCATGGCGGAGCTTCCAGACATCGAAACCTAGGCACCCTCTCAATATCGCTCTACAGGGAAGAAGAAAGCCATGCACAAGGACAAGAAGACCGCAGACGCGCTCGCCATGCGCAGCTTGCAGCGAGGGGCGTCGCGGCGCGATGCCATGAAGTTGCTCATGGCCTCTGGCATGACGCTGGCCAGCGCCGGCCTGATCCTCGGCGACGCGACGCGCGCCCTGGCCGCGACGCCGAAGCGCGGAGGGCATGTGCGCATCGGTGTGCGGGCCGGTTCGAACTCCGACACGCTTGATCCCGCAACCTTCGTGAACGGCTTCATGCGGACCACCGCCTATGGTCTCTGCAACGGTCTATTCGAGATTTCCGCGGACAACAGCCTGGGCGGGGAGCTGATCGAAAGCTGGGAGCCGAAGCCCGGTGCGGCGGTGTGGACTTTCAAGGTCCGCAAGGGGGTCGAGTTCCATGACGGAAAGGCGCTGACGGCCGACGACATCATCGCCTCGATCAACCATCATCGCGGCCCGGACTCGAAATCCGGCATGAAGGCGCCGCTCAGCACGATCAAGGAGATCGTGAAGGACGACGGTCACACCATCACCTTCACCTTGGACGGCGGCAACGCGGATTTCCCCTTCGTCTTCACCGACTACCGCCTGGTGGTCATGCCGGCAAACCCGGACGGAACCCTCAACTGGCAGGCCGGCATCGGCACCGGGGGCTACACCTTGAAGACCCTGGAACAGGGCGTGCGTGCGTCGCTCGACCGCTTCCCGAACTATTGGCGTGATGGCCAAGCCCACTTCGACAGTGGCGAAGTCTTGCTGGTGCCGGACGCGGCCGCACGGCAATCCTCTTTGATCACCGGCGAACTCGACGTCATCGATCAAATCGACCTCAATACCTTGAGCCTCCTGCAGCGTATGGAGGGGGTCAAGATCCTCGATACCGTTGCCGCCAAGCACTACACCTTCCCGATGAACACGCAGCTCGAGCCCTTCAAGAACAATGATCTGCGTCTGGCCTTAAAGTACGGCATCGACCGGGATGCGATACTGCGGTTGGTGCTTCGGGGGTTTGGCTCGCTTGGCAACGACCATCCGGTCGCGCCAAGCCATCAGTTCTATGCCTCTGACATCGAGCGGCATGCCTATGATCCGGACAAGGCCCAGTTCCACCTCAAGAAGTCCGGACATGATGGGGTTGGTCTGAAGCTGCACGTCAGCGAATCGCTCTATCCAGGCGCCGTGGATGCGGCCGTGCTCTATAAAGAGACCCTGGTGCCTGTAGGGATCAATCTGGAGATCGCGCGCGAACCCTCTGACGGCTACTTCTCCAATGTCTGGATGAAGAAGCCCTTCGTCGCCTCTCTCTGGGGCGCCCGGCCAACCGCCGATTTGATCCTCTCCACGGCCTACATAGCCGGTGCGCCATGGAACGACAGCTTTCTGGAGAACGAGCGCCTGACCAAGCTGATCAACGAGGCGCGCTCAGAGATCGATCTGATCAAGCGCGGAGAGATGTACCGGGAGATCCAGATCATTTTGCGCGACGAGGGCGGCACCGTCATCCCAGTCTTCGCCAACAACGTCTTCGCCGTTTCCGACAAGGTCGGCCACTCGATGAACATCGCCGGCAACTGGGAGCTGGATGGCGGCCGCGCTCTGGAGCGCTGGTGGTTCAAGTAGGCAGCAAGAGAGCGCACAACGATCCTCTGCCGCCGGGCACCGTCGATCACTGTCAATGACCGACGGTGCCCGGTGAGCCATCGGGCGTTTGCCTGTTAGGTGCCCTTCGCTCTATATCCCTTCATCAAGAGCGGAGGCGCGTTTGCGAGACAAGTCTGAGCCCGACGAGACCCAGTTTCTGAAGATCTCAAGACTGGCGAGAGTGATCGATGAAAGCCAGAATGCTGAGGAAACCTATCAACTGCTGACCCAAGGTGTCTGTGCACACTCCAAGTGGGACATCAGCAGCATTCAGGTTCTGGATCTCGATGCCGGGCTTGCGATCCCGATTGTGCGCCATGATCCTCTTCACGGTGATGACCTCAGCAAGCTATCCGGTTGGGATGCGAGGCTGAGCCCCGTCAGCCACGTTCTTCAGAAAATGGAGCCCCTAGTAATCCAAGATGCGGCGGCACAGGATGAGTTTCCTGGCTTCCGCGAGGATGCTCGTTCGCGCGATTACCACACAACAGTGATGATCCCGCTTGACGTGCGCGATGCCGAAGAACGGCCCATGGTCTACTCCGTTGCCTCAAGAAAAACGCTCGATGTTAGCGCGATAGATCTTGGTTTTCTGTTATGCGTCGCGGAATTGACCAGTATTGCTATCCGCAAAATTAGGAAGCTCGAAGATGAACGGCTGCAGGCTCTGCGGCTGAAAGCCATTTTGGAGAACATGACGGCGTCTCTGGACAAGACCTTGGAATCCGAAGCAACCGACGCACTGGCGGGCGGCCTTAGCAGCCTGTTCCCTTCCGGATGGCTTGCCGTGGACTTGACATCGGGACGCGGGCTGTTCGACCGCGCTGCGCCACCGCCATTGCCAAACCTATCGGCCCGGCGGGTCTCGGATGACCTGATTCGCGCGGCGAACAACGCCAGGGATCATGTCAGCGAGGAGCTCATCGATCTGCAGATCGATGGATCCAAAGTTCGCTCGGAAGTCAGCGCCTTACAGATTGATGGCAACCACGTAGGGGCGCTCTTCTTCTTTCGGGAGTCGCCTTTGAGCGATCACGAGCGCATCGCTGCGAAGGCAGGCAAGCTGGCCCTCTCCTCCTTCATCTTGCGGAGTTTCATTGAGTTCAGATCCCGCCGGGTGACAGCACGCAGGCTCTTGGCGCGCTTGCTGTCCGGCGACTGGCGTGACCGGGAGGAGATGCTGGACGAGGCCCACATACTCGACTTTGACCTGCAGGCAGCGATGCGTCTTGTCATGATCGACCTGCCTGAAGATTCCGGCGTTGACGAAGGCGCGCACAGTTTCATCCAGCGAACGGCACAGGCTGTCTTCGGGCCAACCATATCCTGTTTCCTTGAAGACTCTTTCTTCCTCCTACTCGGCGATGAGACCAACAAGGCAACCGTTGGCCGCGCGATGTTCCTGTCGCGCGTCCAATCCATGTTGCCGGACCGAGTGGCGATGGTGATGTCTGATAAAGTCACCGACATCCATGATCTGCCGAACGCCCGACAAACCTGTGCGAACACGCTTGAAGTCGCCCGGTCTATGAAGCTCGATGGCTGGATCAGTCAGATCAATATGGGGGACTTCCCGCTGCTGATGGCCTCGGCAGACCAGGCAAAGATCCAGGCCTTTCTGGATAACATCCTGCCCGAGGTGCTTCGAGGCAAGACACGCAAGGCGCAGGTTGCACAAGACACGATTGACGTCTTTCTGCGCTCCGGAAGGCGGTACCAGGAGTCGGCCGACCGGCTTGGCATTCATGTAACGACGCTGCGTTACAGACTGGAGCAACTGCAACAGCAGCACGGGATGAACTTCCATGATTCCGACAGTTGCTTTGAGCTGGAGCTGGCAATTCGCCTCGTGAAGCTGATGAATTCCTACGTTTCGTAGCAAAAATATCCACTGATGTCGATCTGATCAGCGGAAGGCAGATCCCCGTGTTCGCCTCTAGTATTACCGAGACTGAGCGGCGGAGAAGGGTGTCAGATGGCACTTCGCAAAGAAGGTGACCAGATCGATCGACGGATGCGTCTCAGGCAGGCATTCGGCAGCTTTGCCACGGGCGTGACGGTGGTGACGGCGCGTGCTGCCGACGGGTCACCCCTTGGCTTCACAGCCAACTCATTCACCTCTGTGTCGCTTGAGCCGCCGTTGTTGCTCGTCTGCCTCGCGAAGAGTTCTTCCAACATTGGTCACTTCTCTCAAGCTGGGCGCTTTGCGGTCAACATTCTGGCAGAGAGCCAAAAGGACATCTCCAACCGCTTCGCCAGCCGGGTCGCCGATCGCTTCGCAGGGACAAGCTGGCGTGATGGCCCCTTGGGCAATCCTCTCATCGACAATGCGCTCGCCTGGTTTGAATGCGAGACGGATAGTCTGGTAGACGCCGGGGATCACATCATTCTGATCGGGCGCATCGAGGTCTTCGACCATTCGGAAGGGCGGCCGCTGGCCTACTTGCGCGGCCACTATCTGGATTTGGGCTTGGCCGAGGCGACTGCGGAATCCGTATCCCATCACGGCGGTGTCCGGGTGGGCTGCCTCCTGGAGTCCAACGGCCGGATCTTGCTGCATCAGACTTCGGAAGGCTGGAGCCTTCCGATGGGAAGTGCGCGCCACGGCTTTCGCGAAGGCCGAGCTGCGCTCGAGGAGATGTTGAGCCAGAGCGGCATCAAGGCGGAGCTTGGCTTCCTCTACTCGGTCTTTGACGCCCCCTCCGGCAACGCAACCTGGCTGGTGTTCCATGGTGAATTGCAGCCCGGATCATACCCAGCCGATCTTCGACTCTTCCCTGTCAAAGGCATTCCGCTGCAGGAGGTTGCTCCCCAGCCGGTCCGCTCGCTCCTGCGCCGTTACCAGGCGGAATCGCGCGAAGCACGCTTTGGACTGTACGTCGACGGAACAGACAGTGCGGGTCAGGTCAATCTGATCGACCGCAAGGCGACACCTTGGAGCAAATTGGTGAAAGAGCAGGGGACGATCGCATGACCGCATTCACGGTAGCGTCCATGCAGGACACCTGCCTGCCGATCAGCATCGGGGGTGCTTACAGGCAGTCTTCTGGGCCGGAAATCGACTGTTTTGATCCCACGACCGGCCAGGTCTGGTGCCGCATATCCGATTGTACTGACGCCGAGGTTGATGCCGCTGTTCTGTCTGCAAGGGCGGCGATGCGCGACCCGGCCTGGCGTGACATTACCCAGAGCCAGCGCGGCTTGCTCATGTTGCGTCTTGCGGACATCCTGGAACGGAACATCGATCGGATCGCCGAGATCGAGGTCAAGGACAATGGCAAGCTGTTGCGCGAGATGCGCGCGCTGGCGCAGGCCCTGCCCGTGGGGCTGCGCTACTTCGCAGGCATGGCGGACAAGATCGAAGGCACGACCATTCCCGTCAACAAGCCTGACATGCTGAACTTTACCCTGCGCGAGCCCCTGGGGGTGATTGGGGTCATCATCCCTTGGAACTCACCGCTCTACATGATGACGCGCGCGGTTGCACCGGCCCTTGCGTGCGGCAACGCGGTGGTGATCAAACCATCGGAGCATGCCTCGGCAGGGGCCGTGGCCTTTGCCGAGATGGTGAGCGAGGCTGGTTTCCCAGGTGGCGTCTTCAATGTCGTGACCGGCTATGGCCAGAGTGCGGGCAATGCCCTGATCACCCATCCCGGTATTGCCAAGATCGACTTTACCGGCGGCCCGGCAACGGGGCGGGTGATTGCGCGTCATGCGGCTGATCAGCTGACACCGGCGACCTTGGAGCTTGGCGGGAAATCCCCGCACGTGGTTTGTGATGACGCCGATCTGGACGCCGCCGCGAATGGCGTGGTGGCCGGCATCTTTGCCGCCGCCGGGCAGACCTGCGTGGCTGGGTCTCGCTGTTTCGTCCAGGAGACTGTTCATGATGATGTGGTTGCCCGCATCGTCGAACGGGCCCGATCCATCAAGATCGGCGATCCGCGCCGGCAGGATGTGCAACTGGGTCCGCTTGCGCTCTGGTCCCAGGTCGAAAAGGTCGCCGCGTTTGTCGAAAGCGCCAAGGCGGATGGTGCAAAGCTAGTGCTTGGCGGGGGAAGACCGGAAGGCCTCGGCGAGGGGTGGTATGTCGAGCCGACGGTTTTCACCAACGTGACCAATGACATGCGGATCGCACGTGAAGAGATCTTCGGTCCGGTTCTGTCTATCCTTAAGTTCAGAGACGAAGATGACCTCTTGGAGCAGGCCAACGACAGCGACTTCGCTTTGGCCTCCGGCATCTGGACCCAAGACATAAACCGGGCGCTGCGCTTCATGCGCAGGATCGAGGCTGGCATGGTCTGGATCAACACTTACCGCAGCCCCTCCGTCATGTCGCCTGTCGGGGGCTTTAAGGACTCTGGCTACGGCAAGCACAACGGCTTTGCCGCTGTCGAAGAATACAGCCGGATCAAGACCGTCGTCATCGACTATTCCGGTGCCCAACAAGATGCCTTCGTGATGCGCATCAATAAATAGGAACAAGATATGAGATTCTCTATTGTCGTGAATATGGCGCGGTTTGACTCATCCAAGACGATGGATGTGGTGGCAGAGGAGGCGCTCGATCTCGTCAAGATCGCTGATCAGGGCGGGTTTGACATCATCTGGACCGCAGAGCACCACACGATCGAACTGACCATCTCTCCGAACCCCTTCCAGCTGCTGGCCCACTGGGGCAATCACACCAAGTATGCCCGTCTGGGCACGGCCGTGGTGGCTGCACCCTATTGGCACCCGATCCGCCTGGCGGGTGAGGCGGCCCTCTGTGATGTCCTGACCGGCGGCCGATTGGAACTGGGTCTGGGCCGGGGTGCCTATCAGTACGAATTCGACCGCATGGCCGGCGGTATGCCTCAGGGCGAGGGCGGGCGCTACTTGCGCGAAATCATCCCGGCGGTACAGCGTCTTTGGGAAGGTGATTACGCCCATGACGGCGAGATCTGGACCTTCCCATCCGTCGCCTGCGTGCCAAAGCCGCTGCAGAAGGCTCCGCCGATGTGGGTGGCGGCGCGCGACCAGAACACCTTCGAGTTTGCCTTGAAGAACGACTGCAATGTCATGTCCACGGCCTTGCGGAAGGACTTCACTGAGGTGCAGGACCTTGTTACGAAGTTCGGTCATGCCAGTGCCGCTGCCGGCAACCCGGGCAATCTAGAGCATGCAACCTTGCGGGTCTGCTGCGTCTACGACGATCCGAGCTGTCTGGATACGGCCGTGGAATCTGCAATCAATTTTGGCCGTAACTTTGAGAACCTGTTCAAGAATGCAGGCACGGTCAGCAGAGGCTTTCCGGAACCCGTGGACTTCGACACTGTCGCCTCGAGAGGCGAGTACCAGCCCGAGAACCTGAAGCAAAATCTGCTCTTCGGCACGCCGGACGACATCATCGCCAAAGTAGAAGACTACCAGAATGCCGGGATTGATCACATCATGATTGGCCCGACCTTCGGTCTGCCGCATGACGTTGCCGTGCGTACGGTGGAGCTCTTCTGTGATCAGGTCATCCCGCATTTCCGGTCGAAACAACCAGCGGCGCGTTCGCTGCAAGGATAGTTGCGTAAACCAACCAGCCTAACAATAGGGAGAGAGTACGATGGGTGACACCAGAAAGCCGACAGGCATAAGCCGCCGCAAACTTCTAGCCACTTCGCTCTATGCGTCTGCCTCTGTCGCAGCACTGGGCATCGCCGGCCGTCCGGCCTCTGCGAGTGTCGACCTTGAAGGGCGAGAGATGGTCTTTGCAAGCTGGGGCGGCAGCTATCAAGCAGCGCAGGAAACCGCCTATTGCATTCCCTTCATGGACGCCACCGGGGCCTTCGTCATCCAAGACGGTCCGATGAACGGTTCCAAGCTGCGGACTATGGTCGAAAGCGGTGAACCGGTCTGGGATGTCGTTGACGTCACCGACACCTTCCTGGCCGCAAACGAAGCGCTCTTCGAGGATCTCGACTTCAACATCGTGGACGCCAGCCCGCTTGACCAGACCTATGTCCACAAGAAGGGGATCGGCTGCATCATCTGGTCGTACAACGTCGCCTTTAACACGGATGTCGTGGGATCCAACACGCCAGCGAACTGGGCGGATGTCTTTGACGTTGAGAAGTTCCCTGGCAAGCGCGCACTTCGCGACCGTGTTTATCCAATGTTGGAGATCGCACTGATGGCCGACGGCGTGGCCAAGGACGATCTCTATCCGCTGGATGTCGATCGGGGTTTCGCCAAGCTCGATACCATCAAGGAGCACGCGATCTGGTACACATCGAACTCCGCCGCGCAGCAGCTCTTCGTGGACGGCGAAGTGGGGCTCGGCGTTTTGCTCAATGGCCGGACCTTTGACGTTCACAAGAAGGGCGCGCCGGTAAACCTGTCATGGGATCAGAATATCCGATCCATTGACTATCTGGTGATCCCGCAAGGGGCACCGAACGCTGATGTCGCGCAGCACTTCATGAATGCGACCATCGATGCGGCAAACCAGGCACTGATGGCGAACCTGCTCGCCTATGCACCTTGCAACCCAGCCGCCTTTGGCATGATCGAGCCCGATGTACTGCCTTGGCTGGCCACGACAGAGGCAAACGCGGACAAGGGTGTGCTGATCAACGCCGAATACTGGCGCGAGAACCTTGCGGCCTTGACCGAACGCTGGACCGAGTGGAAGCTCAGCTAACCAGGTTCGAACCCGAGGCGCTGCGCTATGTCACTGAAAGACCGCAATATCTGGCTGCTGGCGCCGGCCGTCCTGCTGATCGCACTCTGCTTTCTCTATCCGGTCAGCTGGCTGTTGCAGCGCAGCGTCTCCGAGCCCGTTTGGGGCCTGCAGAACTACGTCACGATTTTCTCCAAGACGATCTATCTGGGGGTCTTGTGGAACACGGTGGCGATTGCAGGCGCCACGACGATCCTCTGTGCCTTAATCGGATTTCCGGTCGCCTATTCGATGGTGCATTCCACGCCCTGGGTGCGGAAAGTACTTATCTTCTCGGTGCTCATCCCCTTCTGGACTTCCATTCTGGTGCGCAGTTTTGCATGGCTTGTCATCCTTCAGGGTGGGGGGGTCATCAATGATATCCTACTGGGGATCGGCCTGGTGGCCCAGCCGCTGGATCTGGTTTACAACCGCCTCGGCGTGTTGATCGGCATGGTTCAGGTCCTGTTGCCGTTTATGGTCTTTCCACTCTATTCCGTGATGGCACGCATTGACGGTTCCTACGTCAAGGCCGCGACAAATCTTGGGGCGACGCCGGTCCGCGCCTTCTTTCGTGTTTACTTGCCGCTGTGCTTTCCGGGACTGGCGACCGGGGCCATGCTGGTGTTCATCATTGCGCTTGGCTACTTCATCACGCCGGCGCTTCTGGGTGGACGCGGTGACATCATGATTGCCCAGTTGATCTTTGAACGCATCGACGAGTTCGGTGACTGGCCACTTGCCTCTGCGTTGGCGATTGTCCTGCTGCTTGGCACCGGGCTGTTGTTTCTGCTGATCAACGCGTTCCTCAAAATCCGTGGTGGACGCATCTGATGTTCCATTCAGAACGCTTCTGGGGCCGTTTGCGCGGCGTGATCAACGTCCTGCTGGTGGTCTACATGTTGGCGCCCTTGGTGGTCACACTTGTGATTTCCTTCAGTTCCGCTCTCTATCTGACCTTCCCGCCACCGGGCTTTTCGCTCCAGTGGTATGAGAAGATGTTCGACAACCCGACCTGGACGAGAACGCTTTGGACCTCGGTGCAAATTCTTGTGCCCGCTGCGTTCTTTGCCACCGTGTTGGGCACTGCGGCGGCCCTGGCGCTCAGTCGGATGCAGAGCAAATGGGCCGTGGTGATCCGCAGTCTTCTTATGGCGCCGCTGATCATTCCTGTGATTATCACGGCCGCCGCAATATTCGGAGTCTTCCGCATCTGGGGACTCTACGGAACACTAACTGGTCTCATCATCGCGCATGTCATTCTGACCTTGCCTTTTGTCCTGGCGACCGTCAGTGCCAATCTGGCCGTCTTCGACAAGAGGCTTGAGGATGCCGCTGCCAACTGCGGCGCACCGCCATGGACCGCCTTCCGCCGCATTACACTGCCACTGATCTCGCCCGCCGTGATGTCCGGCATGTTGTTTGCGATGGTGATCTCCTTTGATGAGCTGATTGTCTCACTTTTCCTCTCCACGCCGCGTGTCCGCCCCGTAACGGTGCAGATGTGGTCGAATGTCAAAGGTGACACCGATCCGACCATTGCTGCCATCGCCACGGTTCTCTTCCTCTTTTCACTCTTCGCGCTGCTGATCGATGGGCTTGCGCGCCGCCGCTCAGGCCGGGCGCCTGGTCTGTAAGGATCCTCCCGATGACTGAACCCCTTCTGAAACTCTCCGGTATTGGCAAGTCTTACGGCCCTATCGATGCAGCCAAAGACATCAATCTGGATGTAGCGCCCGGCGAGTTCGTCACATTTCTCGGCCCGTCAGGGTCAGGAAAGACAACAACATTGATGATGGTCGCAGGCTTCACGGAACCCTCTCAAGGGCAGATCGCCTTGGAGGGCAAGCCACTGGATCCCATTCCGGTCTGGAAACGCGACATCGGCATGGTCTTTCAGCACTACGCGCTTTTCCCCCACATGTCCGTCTTGCAGAATGTGTCCTTCCCGCTGGAGATGCGCGGCGTTCCCAAGGCCGAGCGCCGCGCGAAGGTGGAGGAAGCACTGGAGATGGTCGGCCTTGCCGGGTTCGGCCTGAGGCTGCCCAAGGAGCTTTCGGGCGGGCAGCAACAGCGTGTGGCACTGGCCCGAGCGATGGTCTTCAAGCCGCGGCTCTTGCTGATGGATGAACCCTTGGGCGCGCTCGACAAGAAGCTGCGCGAGCATATGCAGATAGAAATCATGCACCTGCACAAGAACCTCGGGGCAACTGTTCTCTACGTCACCCATGATCAGGAAGAAGCGCTGGTGATGTCCGACCGCATCGCGGTCTTCAATGGGGGACGGATCGAACAGATCGGCACGCCGCGGGATCTTTATGAAGCGCCTGAGACCAAGTTCGTGGCTGACTTCATCGGCGAGACGAATTTTGTTTCGGGTCGGATCGAGGCGGCGAATGGGGAGCATGCAAGAGTCCGTGGTCTCAACGGGCTGATGACCGCTCCCCTGACGGAGGGTGACAAGGCGGTCCTGGCTGTGCGTCCGGAGCGTTTGCACTTCGTGGGATCCGCGGAGGCATCCGGCGACGACAACCGACTGACTGGCACGGTCAAGGAACTGATCTATCTTGGCCAATCACGCAAGGCGATCCTGGCCTTGGACGACGGCACTGAAGTGACCGCACTGGAACAGGCAGCGCAGGCTGAAGAAACAGCCTTAGCGGTCGGTGCGCAGGCAATCCTGAGCTTTCGCTCTCACGATGCCCGGATACTTCTGGATGTTTGAACGCAGTGCCGAGGTCGCGCTGAACTATCGCGACGAGGGGGCCGGCGCGCCGGTGCTGCTGATCCATGGCGTCGGGGCCGATTTGGAGAGCTGGGACGGTGTGCTGACACAGCTTTCGCCAGGTCGGCGTTATCTTCGCTATGACCAACGCGGCCATGGCCGATCACGCCGCACGCCAGGACCCTACACACTGGACGAGCTCTGCGGCGATGCCATCGCCCTGTTGGATCATCTGGAGCTGGCCCGTGTCTCCGTCATCGGCTTCTCCCTTGGTGGCTTGGTTGCGCAAGGGATTGCTCTGACGCATCCGGACCGGGTGCAGTGCCTGACACTGATATCCACCGTCGCAGGCCGCACGCCAGAGGAGCAGTCGCGTGTTAAGGACCGTGCCGAAACCCTCGCCCGAGAGGGCGCTCTCACGCATCTCTCCAACGCGGTTGACCGCTGGTTCACGCCGGAGTTCGTCGCCGCCCACCCCGAGGTGTTGGAGGCCCGGCGGCAGAAGTCTCTGCGGAACGATCCAGATTGTTATGTCGCTGCCTACCGTGTTCTTGCCGGCAGCGACTTGGGCGATCGGTTGCACCGGGTAACAGTGCCGACCCTGGTCATAACCGGCGAAAACGACATCGGCTCGAACCCGCGCATGGCGGGCTTCATCCATGCCCAGATTCAAGGCTCTGAACTGCATATCCTGCCGCGCTTGAAGCATTCCGTTCTGCTCGAGGCGCCGGATCAAGTTGCCGCGCTCGTTGAGCCCTTCTTGGATGCGCATTGCGGCGCATGAGTACTGAGAGATCCCTAATGACCCCTGAAGTTCGCAAATACGTCGCCTACATCGAAGACACACTGATCGAAGGTCACAAGCCCGCCAATCCGCCGCTACGTATGGCAGCGGTTGCCGCAGTCTTGAAGAACCCCTGGTCTGGGCGCTTCGTCGAGGATCTGCGACCGGAGATACATGCCTTCGCACCTGTTCTGGGCCAGGAGGTGGTCGCCCGCCTGATGCCGCTTATTGGTGGGGGAGACAAGGTGGAGGCATTCGGAAAGTCTGCGATCGTCGGTGTCAATGGCGAGATCGAACATGGTTCGGCCCTGATCCACACCTTGAGGTTCGGGAACTTCCTGCGTGACGCGGTGCAAAGCAGCGAGTTCATCCCCTTCTCGAACAAGCGTGGGGGACCGGGCAATTCGATCACCATGCCTTTGAAGCACATAACCCAAGGGGGCGCGCGATCGCATTTTCTCACGATCGAGTTCAACCTGGCTGATGCACCCGGCCCCGATGAGATTCTCATCGCCATCGGCGTGGCCTCCGGCGGCCGCCCTCATCACCGCATTGGCGACCGCTACCAGGATATGGAAGACCTGAAACACGATCAGACAGTGCGTCCCGAACGTGTTTGACCCTTTCGATGCGGATGTCTGGTCCGTTTGAACCGATCTGATCCAGAAGAACGCAGCAGCGATAGAGACGATAGCCTGAGATTCGGTTTTCGTTTATTCGCAGCGCCGAACGACGCGTGTGCATCGCTCGAGTTGGATAACGTACATATGTGGATGGCCTGCGCAGGCAAGACAGGACCGGTTGCATTCGACCAACCCCATCGAATGTCTCAATGCCGAGGTCAAGCGCCGCACCAACCTCGCCGGCATCTCTCCCACCGAAGCTGCCGTCACCGGATTGACCGCTGCACTCCTCCTCGAACAGATCGACGAATGGGCCGTCCAACGTAGCCATACATGTTGCTGGATCTGTTCGCCGCACTCAGCGATGATCCCACCGTCTGTCTGCACCTCCGGTCGCCTGACCCAGACAGCCTTCACGCCTGCCATCGGAGGCCTACTACACCGCAGGCTGGGACCCGATCTGCTTTGACGCTTTCGGGGACTTGAGCGCCCAGTTCAAGGTCAAAGGCATTCATGGTGATGACGAGGTGTCAATCGCTTGCTCTCTCACATCACGTACGCCTATTTGCGGCCGTCGTTCGGGACAGTCGAGCCAGGGCTGGGCAGTTTCGAGGGCCTTGCCGATGCGGAACACCCGCTCGTCGTCGAGGTGCCGGGCAACGATCTGGATTCCGGTGGGCAGGCCATTGCCACCCAGACCGGACGGGATCGATAGCACAGGGCAGCGACCGAGCATGTTGAAGGGATGGCATAGGCACCAACCGTAAAGGGAGTCTACCCTTTGACCGTTGATCATTACCGGATCCTCTGGGTGCTGATCGGCCGGAATTTCGTGATAGCCTAGGGTCGGACAGATAAGTGCGTAGCACTCCTCCAGGATAGGCCCGATCCGTCGGGCCATTGTCTTCTGCATTTCATAGGCATTGTAGAAATCCAGTGCTGTGGTGTGGCCATGTGCCTGTGCACAGTAGAGCGCCCAGGGACTCGCCAACTGAGGGTCGGTCGCGACAATGTCGGCGATGTAGCCGCCAAATAGATGGTCAAGATAGTGCTGCGTTGCACGATCCGCCTCTGCACTCCATCCGAAATCGACCTCCACCAACTCCGCACCCATGTCCCTTAGCAGATCCAAAGTGCGTAGGCTGTTGGCTCTGACATGCGGGTCGATCTGGAAGTAACCCAGGTCCAGCGACCATGCGATCTTCAATCCCCTGACGCTCTGATAGGAGTGTGGCAACTGCAGCTTCGGACGTATCGAGGCGTTGTCTTCAGGGTGAGGACCGCATAGGAGGTTCTGCATGAGAATGGCATCGCCGACGCTTCGACTCATGGGACCCATCACGGCATACATGTCGTAAGCAAAGGCCGTATTGTCAGGGTTCCTGCCGTAGGGTGGCTTGTAGCCGACCACACCGCAGCAGGCGGCCGGTATTCGGATCGAGCCGCCGATGTCGGAACCGGTCGCGAGAGGTGTGGTACCCGCCGCCAATGCCGCACCCGACCCGCCAGAAGAGCCCCCGCAAGTGAACCGGGCGTCCCAGGGAGTCCGGGTGGTGCCGTGGAGGCGGGAATCCGCCGTACCGGAGCAGGAGAACTCCGGTGTTGTGGTACGCGCATGGACGATGGCCCCAGCGTCCAGCAGACGTTGAACTGCGAAGTGCGTTTCGGTGCTGACATTGTCTTTCAAATAGAGCGAACCGTTGGTCATCGGTTGCCCGACAATGTCCATCTCGTCTTTGACGGCAACGGGAAGGCCTTCTAGGGGGCGCGGCGTTGCGCTCGCCGACATATAGATCTTCTCCGCCTCTTTCGCCTGCTCCCTTGCTTGATCGAATCGCGCAAAGGCGAAAGCATTGACCGCCGTCTCCGTCTGCTCTGCTCGTGCAATGAGGATCTCCAAGTATTCCACTGGCGATAGGTTCCGCGCTTTGAATTGCGCCAGTACATCACCAGCGGATGCATAGCACAGATCTAGATCTAGCGAAGACATGGGAGTTTCCTTCATGTGGTCGTGTTCGAGGGTAAAACAAAGCTGCTTGAGCTGGGTTACAGCGGCGGGCGGCGCTCAGGACAGTCGAGCCAGGGCGCAGCGGCTTCTAGAGCAGCGGCAACGCGAAAAACGCGTGGATCGTCATAGGAGCGGGCGACAATTTGGATGCCCACCGGCAAGGCGTTCTTGCCTTGGCCGGCCGGTACGGCCAACACGGGAAGTCGATTCAGCATGTTGAATTGCGGCAACAGGGTGAACTCATAGTCACTGTCGAAATCATGGCCGCGAACGTGCATGATCTCCCAGGGTGACTGCGTTGCTTTCACTTCTTGTGTAACAAAGGTGGGGCAGATGAGAGCGTGATAAGACTCCAAAACGGGCCCAATAGTTCTATACATCGCGCCTACAACATCGAATGCCTGAAAAAAAGCCGCTGTGTCGGCACCCTCGGCGCGCGCCGCATAGAAGGCCGTGTAGTCGCAGATGAGATCGGGATGGGCGTCCCGCTCCATGATCAAGCTGTGCCCGAAGATATGATCCAAATAGACGCGTGCTGCCTCCACCACCGCGCCATCCCACCCCAAGTCTAGGGGTTCTAGGACAGCACCCTGATCAGCCAACGCGGCAAGCGCTCGATGGGTCTGCTCTTCAACTTCAGGCGCCACCACCTTGTTGCCCACATCGAAGGTGTAGGCGATGCGCAGTCCCTCGACACCTGCGTAGCTTTGAGGCAGAGCCATCTTTTCGCGCAGTGTTCCCATATCGCTGGGGTGGAAACCTGACATTGCATTCTGCAACAAGGCGCAATCGGCCACGGTACGAGCCAGAGGGCCTATTTGATTATAGGGGTCGAGCCCGAAGGGCGGAAGATCGGGATTGCGGCCATAGGGCGGTTTGTAGCCGACGACGCCACAGGCTGCCGCAGGCCCGCGAATGGAGCCGGCGATGTCGGAACCTGTGGCCAGGCTAGAGGTACCGGCTGCGAGCGAGGCCGCCGATCCGCCGGAGGAGCCCGAGCAGGTGTAGTCGAGATCCCAGGGCGTTCCTGTCGTTCCATGCAGACGCGACGTGGTCACCCATGCACAGCAGAACTCCGGCGTCGCCGTGCGCGCATGAAAGATCGCGCCGCAGTTGCGCAGGCGGTCCACCAGAGGATGATCCTCATCAGCAATGTCATCCTTGTAGATCAAGGACCCAAGTGTGTTGCGCTGCCCCTTAACCGGCAACTCGTCCTTGATCGCCAGGCTCAGCCCCTCCAACGGTCGGGCTTCGTCCGGTCGTTTGGCAAAGATCGCTTCGGCAGCGCGGGCCTGACCTAGGGCTTCGTCGAAGAAGGTGTCTGTGAAGGCATTGAGCTTCGGCTCGACGGCTTCAGCGCGCGCGATCTGCGCCTGCAGCACCTCGACGGGGGAAAGGTCGCGACGGCGAAAGAGTTCGCTCTGGCGCACGGCGGGTAGGTAGCAAAGCTCGAGGTCGAGCATGAATCACTCCTCTTCGATCTGTGCCGGCAAGGCATGCTCGGACGCAGCGATCAGCGCTTTGGTGTAGGCATCTTGCGGGTTGGCGAAGATCTCAGCGCAGGGTCCGGTTTCGACCACCCGGCCTTGCAAGAGAACGAGAACCCGATCGGCAGAATGGCGCACCACACTCATGTTATGGGTGATGATCAAGATTGCCACGCCAAGCCGTTCTTGGATTTCATTCAAGAGGTTGAGTACTTCGCCTTGAATAGAGACGTCCAATCCGGCGGTAGGCTCGTCAGCGATGATCAGCTCCGGCTCCAGCGCCAAGGCACGTGCCACACCGACCCGACGAGCCTGGCCGCCAGAGAGCTGATGAGGGTAGCGATCCGCGAACTGCGGACCTAACCCGACCTGCGCCAGAAGTTCCAGCGCGCGATCCGGCAAGTTCACGCCCTTAACACCCTGCACGATCAAGGGTTCAACCACCTGCTCGCCGATGGTCACCCGAGGGCTTAGAGACCCTCTCGGGTCCTGAAACATCATCGCCGTCTTGGCTCGGACCCGCCGCAGACTGGCCGCGCTATCGACCTGAACCTTCAGGCCAGCGACCTCGATACTGCCGGCCTGCGGTTTGGCCAGGCCGAGGACAGAGCGGGCAAGTGTCGTCTTGCCTGAGCCGCTTTCGCCCACAATGGCAAGTGTTTCGCCACGGCTGACCTCTAGGCTGACGTCGCGGACCGCCGCGATGGTCTGTATCTCGCCGCCCAACCAGGACGGTAGACCTGAACTCCGTCTGAAGGAGACGGAGAGGTTGCGAATGTCCAAGACCGGGGCATCGCTGGCCTTCACTCGATCCTGGGGCCCGCGATGGACAGGAATTTCGGCATCAAGATCGTCGGCCATGGTCGGCAGTCGTCTGGTCGCTTCGGCAATACGCGCCGGATCGCAGCGCAGCAGCATGCGGGTGTAGTCGTCTTGTGGTGCGGAGAAGACCCGCGACACCTCTCCGGCCTCTCGGATCTCGCCCTGGTTCATCACCAGCACGTCGTCGCAGAGGCTGGATACAACGCCCAGGTGGTGGGTGACAAAGACCACCGAACACTCGGTCTCGGATTGCAGCCGGCGCAGCAGGTTCAGAATCTCGACCTCCAGGGTTGCATCCAAGGCCGTCGTGGGCTCATCGGCCAGCACTAGGTCCGGGGAGAGCATGAGGGCCATGGCAATGGAGACTCTTTGGCGTTGCCCGCCGGAAAGCTCGAAGGGATACATATGCATGCGCGCCTGGGGATCGGGCAGGTTGACCCAATCCAAGGCATCCAGGGCTCTGGCCCACTTCTCCGCGGGCGGCCAGGGTTCGCGATAGAGAATGTCGATCATCTGGCGACCGATGGTCAGCGAAGGCGTGAGGGCACTCAAAGGATCCTGGGAGATGTAGGAAATTCGCGTACCGCGCAGTGCACGCATGGCCTCCTGGTCCAGCCGCAGCAAGTCATGTCCGTCGAACCAAGCCGATCCGCTCTTGATGTTGGCGGCCTCCGGAAGGAGCCGTGTCAGGGCCCAGATCAAGGTAGACTTGCCGGAACCGCTCTCTCCGACGATGCCTAAGACGGCATTGCGCTGCAGCGAGAAGGAAGCCCAGTTGACCGCAGGCAGCGGGCCGTAGCTGACTGCAAGGTCTCCGACCTGCAGAAGGGGCTCTGTCATGGCCTTAGATCCTCCTGCGCAGCTTAGGGTCGAAGGTGTCGCGAAGAGCCTCACCCAGGAAGGTGAATCCCAAGGTTGCCAGGATCAGCGGGGCGCTGCCGGCGATCACGAGCCAAGAGCTCTGGCGAATGAACTTGTAGCCGTCGTCCAGTAAGAGCCCCCAACTGGAGGTTGGAGGCTTCACCCCCACACCCAAGAAGCTCAAGCCCGCCTCCGCGGCGATGAAGGTGGGAATGTCCATCGAGGCTAGGATTAAGATCGGTCCGATGATGTTGGGCAGGATGTGACGCACCACGATGCGGGTGCGGCTCATGCCCATAGCCAGCAGGGCTTCGACGTACTCCGACTTCGCCGCCGAGATGATCGAGGTTCGAACGATTCGGCCGTAGTAGGGCACGGAGGTCGCAACCAGGATGCCGATGATGGTGACGATACCGGCCCCGAAAATCGGTCCCACCGCCAGGGCCAGGATGATCACCGGATAGGCGCGCACCGTGTCGAAGACCAGAACGATACCATTATCCAGCCAGCGCGGACCGAAGCCGGCGGCCATGCCCAAGATCGCCCCTATCCCCAAGGCCGCGCAGGTGGACACCAAGGCAACGCCAAGCGCGATCTGCCCCCCGAAGAGCGCGCGGGAGAGCACGTCGCGGCCCAGTTGATCCGTTCCCAGCCAGTGGTCCCAGGATGGTGGCTGCAGCTTTGCGGGCACGTTGATGGCCGTCGGGTCATAGGGCGCCAGCCAGGCAGCGAAGACGGCCGAGAGAATCAAGAGCACGACGAAGGTCAGTCCGATTGCGCCCATTGGATCGCGCAGCAGGCGGCGCATGCCATTGGCTGACCGCACGACTGGCGCGCTGGTCTCTGCCGCAACTTGGCTCATTCTCTCGCCTCCTTGAAGCGGGGATTGATCAGGGCGTTCACGATGTCGGAAAGCGTGGTTGAGACGACCAGGATCAAGGTCGCCGCCAGGACCGCGCCCAGGGTGACCGGATAGTTGCGTAGGATCACGGCGTCGTACATCAGCTTGCCGATGCCCGGGCGTGCGAACACGATTTCGGCGAATACCGCGCTGCCCAGCATGATGCCAACACCGATACCCAAGACCGTGACCGTGGGGGCGACAGCGATGCGCAGAGCATAGCGATAGGTGATGCGCCCTTCTCTCAGACCGAAGGCACGGGCATTGCGTATGTAGTCGGCCGATAGAACCTCGATCATTGAGGCACGCACCAATCGAGCCAGATAGCCGACCCAGCCGATGCCGACGGCAATGGCCGGCAGGATCAAGTGGTGCAGCAAGCTCAGAATGCCGCCGTCCTCACCGGCGCCGATGGCCGGGAGCCAACCCAGACCGGCAGAGAAGATCAGCATGCCATAGATCGCGATAACCACAGCCGGCACGGCGATAATACTGACAGAGAGGGCGCCGACGATCCTGTCGAAGGCGGAGTTGCGATGCACCGCAGCCATACAGCCAAGGGGAATGCCCAGGCCGGCGGCGATAAGGATGGCCGCTGCGAGAAGTTCAAGGGTGCGCGGCAGGTGGATTGCCAAGGTATCCCAGACTGGCTGCTTGCTCTTTAGATCGGTACCCAGGTCTCCCTGTGCCACGCTCCAGAGATACTTGACGATCTGCACCGGCAGGGGTTGGTCCAAGCCCAATCGTTCGCGAAAGGCTTCCTTGATGGCCGGGGTCGCCCGCGGCCCCAACATTGCACTGGCGGGATCACCAGGTGCGGCCTGCACCAGAATGTAGAGCGTCGAAATCGCCAGTATCAGAACGATGATACCCAGGCCGATTCGCTTGATCACGTAGGCAAACATCGAGGCGCTCCCCTTCTCGTGACTGAGCGGGTGACTGGTTCCAAGAGTGGTGAGGTGGGCGCCGCCGTGACGGCGCCCGAGGGGTAGCTCAGCCCGCCTTCTTGAAGGCGTGGAAAACGGGGCGGCCGTCCGGCAAGATCCCTGGGATTATGCCGTTGCGATGCAACACGACATAGGGATCTTGAGAGATGAACAGGAAGGTGCCGGACTCCTCCAACATCTGCTGCATGGTCTCGTAGATCTTGCCGCGTTCTTCCGGATCTTGTGTGACACGGGCTTCTTCCAAGAGCCGCTCGTACTCCTGGTCCTGAAAGGCCTCCCAGTTCCACACGCCGATTTGATCGCCGACAAAGTATTGCAGGGTGTAGAAGCCCTCGGGATTGCCGGTCCAGGCCTTCAAGTGCAGCTGCATATCGGCGGCCTTGGCTTCGTCGATACTCCAGAAGGTGCCTTCGTCCTGGCCGTTCAAGTCGAGCGCGATGCCGACCTCGGCCAAGTTCGCTTGGATGATCTGAGCAGCCGTGCTGCGCTCGGTGGTGTTCACATAGTCTAGCCGCAGGACGAGGTCTTCAGCACCGGCCTCGGCCAGGAGGGCGCGGGCCTGGTCCAGGTCACGCTTCAGTTCCTTGCCGGCACGATAGCCCGGCAGGCCTTCGGCCACGATCCCAGTGGCCTGCTTGCCATAACCGCCAACGGTGGCTTGCAGGATGGTCGGGACGTCAATCGCCAACTGGATTGCCCTACGGACCCTCTGATCCTTTAGATCTTCATGGTCGGCCGAGATGCCCAGCCAGGTGGGATCGATCGACTGAACCAGGAGAATCTCGCTGTCCTCGGGCGGATTGGCTTTGAGCGTGTCATAGTTACCGGCGGAGTGTCGCATGTAGTCGATCTCGCCGGCGGAGAAAGCCAGCTCGGCAGCATTCTCGTCGCCGATCGGCAAGAGCACGATCTCATCGTAGTCGCCGGTTTCTCCGGACCAATCCGGATTGCGCTGCAGCACCAGCTTGTTTCCGGGCTCAAACTCTTTGAGCATGTAGGGACCGGTCGTGGCCACCGGTGTTGCCTCGAAATAGCCATCCGACGCCTCGGCGGCAGCCTTCGAGATGATGGCTCCACCCGTCGAGACCAAGGTAGAGGCCCACAGGGTCGCTGCCGGCTCTTTCAGGCGGATGATGCCGGTGTATTTGCCGGTCACCTCGACCTCGAGGAGCGAGCTGAACTCCGGTGCCAAGGAAGACTCCAGACCGGGATCCAAGTGACGTTCAAAAGAGTACTTGACGTCTTCGGCAGTCAACTCGCCATAGCCGCCGGTCCACATGACCCCAGACTTCAATTCGAACGCGATATTCATGGGATCGGTCATGTCGACGGACTTGGCGTCAGCCAGTTCGACCTTCCACTCCGCGCCGGCGGGGACATACTTGGCCAAGCGCGGATAGAGGTTGTCGATCAAGAATTGATCCACTGTAGAGCCCCAATAGGCTGGGTCGAGATAACCCGGATCGGACGGTACTGCTATGCGTAGTGGATCGGCAGTCGCCTGAGGTGATCCGGCCGCCAGCAGGCCCAGGGAGAGGGCCATTCCCAATGCTGCCGATCGCGCCAAAGAGGCAGACTTCGCCCCTCTGTTTCTGAATGGAATCATGGCTCTCGTCCTTCCTAATGCGTTCTAAGGCGTCTGTTTAGAGTGATTGCGGAGCTCTAGGATAAGGAGGATTGCAAAGAGGAGAAGCCAGAATCGGGTGAGTATGTTATGCTCTTTGGCAGTTGTTAGCATAAAAGAGCATAACAATATGGCGATATCACACCTGCCTGAGAACCTACGGCTGCTCTGTAGCTATGGGAGGTCCACCTCCGACATTTGTCGACGTGCCGGTATCAATCGTCAGCAGATGAACAAGTACCTGAACGGCCATGCACAACCCTCGCTTTCGAGCTTGCGCCGCTTGTGCGACTTTTTTGGGTTGGACGACAACGAGATCTTATTGAACAACGATGAGTTCCGAGAGCTCATTCGCCTGCGCCCACCACGGCTCCGGGCAGAACAGAGCCGCCTGGAGAAGGCTATTGAGACCCTGGTATCAGCCTCGACGACCAACACCTCCCTGCTGGAGGAGCACGAAGGCTATTACCACACCTACAGCTATCCCGATCCCTCCCGGGACATCTTTCTGCGATCTCTGGCGTGCATCTACCGGGAGGGGGGGGCCTGGCTCAGCAAGTCTGTCGAGCGACACCTGGATGCTCTCTTCATGTTGCCCGCGACACTGAAATACAGGGGCATCGTCGTGGAGGGCTTTGATCGGATCGCGATTTACGAACGCGAGCAGGGCGTCGGCCGGAGCGTCTTTGCCACGTTCCTCTATACCGCCGAGCGTGCCGCGCCGACCTTTCTCTCCGGGCTTACTACAGGCTTTTCGCCAGAGGGATCCCACGACGTGCATTGCCTGCGAACTGTCTGGCAATACCTCGGGAAGACACCTGATCTGCGCCAGGCTCTCCGGAGCTGCGGGGCGGTTGACCAGAGCCGGGAGACCCTGCCGGACGTGATCATCTCTTGCACCGACAATCGCCTACTGGAAGGCGAGGCAGTGTTCGCCCCAAGGTTTTAGTGCCGGTGGGTCTGATCGACCGCGCGACGTTGGGGCCAAAGCGCTGGTGTTGCCCTCGTTTAAGCGGACACCTCGGCGGTGGTGAAGGCTCTTCTGAACTCTCTGGGAGAGGCCATTTTGAGCCCTGAATGAGGATGGTTGTCGTTGTAGATCCTATGCAGGTTCTCCGCGGGGGCCGATTGTCGGATCCTCCGAGCGGATACTGCAAGGAGGATCACATGAAGGGTAAGGATGAGAGAGAGCGGGCCAACTGTTGTGTGGCGTTGGAGCTAAGTCGCAGCAAATGGCTGGTGGGCGCGCTTCTTCCTGGACAGGACAAAGTCGTAACGATCTCGGTCAAGGGTAGTGACACCGATGGCCTACTTGACGCTTTGAACCGCAGCGTGCGTGGATGCCGTTTTTCGCCATGTGAAACCACTGCAAGTGGGACGCGTATTCGGGATCATCTGGCGCGACGGCCAGGTCACTCAGGCCATAGCGATGCAGAATGTACTCCATGATCGCCGTAGATTCGATTATCAGCCTATCGTCGTCATACAATGTCGGGATCTTGCCCATTGGATTGATCTGACGGAACGCGTCGGAGGCAAACTAGGCGCCGTCGGACTGCAAGGTCTTGAGTACATAGGGCGTGCCCGTTTCCTCAAGAAGCCAGAGAGCGCGGACCGATCGGGTGCCTGGAGCGTGGAATAGGGTTAGAGCCATGGTGGTCTCCAGTACATGCTTGAGATGATTGGGGGTCAAAGACCATTGGGTGCGATTAGCACCTTACCGGAGCGCCTGCCTTTCACCGTGTGAGCCAGGGCGTCATTGATCTCCTCGAGTGGGAACACCCGGTCGATTGGCGCGTTGAGCGCGCCACGAAGGACCAGATTGGTCAGTTCCGTATAGACGCGTTGTTGGTCCGCTAGGGGCGTGCTTGTCAGCCAGTGCACCAGCCAGAAGCCGCGAACAGATATGTCGTTGAAGATAAGCAGGTTGTCAGGAACGCTAACGTCCTCGCCGGACATACCGCCGTAGCTAACGGCGACACCGCCAGGCGCAAGCGTCGACGCCAGGCGACCAAAGGTATCGCCCGCAACAGCGTCTAAGGCGAGAAGGGGCTGCGTTTCGAGTTCGGCTGCAACGCGCTCCACCAAATCCTGTCCGTCAACAAAGGCGGCGTCACACCCAGCGCTCCAGACATCGGCGATGGCGGATTCGCGACGAACGACCGAGGCGACACGAATACCCCGCGCCTTGGCGAGCTGCGTAACGTAGCGTCCCACAGCAGAGTTGGCGGCAGACTGAATGAGCCAGTCGCCTTCTTTTAGATCTCTATAGGTCGTGATCAAGAGGTACGCCGTCGCCGGGTTGACGGTGATCATTGAGATCTGATCCAGATTGGCGTGAGGGACCGCTACCAGGGTGTCGCTGGAGAATACCCTTTGCGTTGACCAGGCACCCGGAGGATCGGTCAAGAGCACCAAAGTGCCTAGGCTGTGGCCCTCTCCATTGACCTCCACCACCTCGCCGATGCCCTCCATGCCTGCAGCTGCTGGCAAGGGAGGTTGCATGCCGTACTGACCTGCGATTTGCGCGATGTCCGAAGGGTTGATGGGGGTGCGGAGGACTGTCACACGCGTCTGACCTGGTTGGAGCTTCTGCGGCTCAAGAACCTCAAGCTCGACGACATCAGCGGCATTTCCATGCGCTTTGTAGATTGCCTGTTTCATCATTGCTTCCTCAGTCAGGGTGTTGTTTGGATCGATCGTGATCGCCTTAGTGAACTCTGTTCATTAAGGGACATAGGCTGCACCATTGACCCGTCAAGGTTAGTGAATAGAATTCATTTATGGGAAGGGAGAAGCGCGTGGGGCAGCTAAGGCGCAGACGTGATCCGGACGGCAAGCGCGCGGCGCTACAGGACGCCGCGGTGAGGCTTTTTGCCCAGTTCGGATACGAGAAGGTCTCGATCGCAAACGTCGCGAAGGTGGCTGGGATCGCGGTCGGCACCGTCTATCGCTTCTACGAAAACAAGCTTGCCCTGCTTCGTGCGATGCTGGGGGCGCTTGAGGATGACTTTGTCGAGCAGATGCAAGTCGACTGGGCCTCCGACGGTGACATAGGCGCTCGGCTTGATCGGGTTTGTGACGGTCTCTTCGCCCTGGCGGCGGAGCGCGCCTCTTTGCTGAAGTTGCTCTCGATGACGACAGACGTGGTGTACGACGACGGCAGCCTGCCCGGGGACCGGATCCGGGCGCAGATTGTCGTGATGTATGAAGAGGGATTGAAACGCGGTGCCTTTCGTCACGGCGACGTAGGGCTCCATGCCGCTATGGCGCACGGCCTGGTCGAAGGAGCAATCATGGGATGGCTGCGCACAGGCACACCACCGCGAGCAGAGGCCGCCCAGCAGCTTGCAATCGTCATGAAGGGCGGATTCTTGACTGTTTGAGCCGCCCCTCCATTTGAGGATCAGCATGGAACTCTGTCGGCTGAACGAGAGGTCTTCAATTTAGATCTGTTGTGGAGAGTTTTGGCCGTACCCAATCAAGGCTTTCGTCTCGAGAAAATCATGCATACCCCAGTGGGCATACTCGCGACCATTGCCGGATTGCTTGTAGCCACCAAACGGGGCCATGAGGTCGACCCCTGGCCCATTGATGTGGACCTGCCCTGCTTGCATGTGCCGTGCGATGGCGCAGGCACGCTCGTGGTTTCCGGACTGAACGTAAGCGGCAAGACCAAAGGGAGACTCATTGGCAATTGAAACTGCTTCCTCTTCGCTCTCGTAGGGCATGATACAGAGGACAGGACCGAAGATCTCCTCCTTGGCAATGCTCATGTCCGCTGTGACATCGGCGAAGATGGTAGGTCTTACAAAGAAGCCCTCTTCATTGCAGCGCTCCGGCCGCCCCGGCCCACCAGCCACAAGGGTGGCGCCTTCCTTGACGCCAGCTTCGATCATGGAGCTCACCTTGTCGTATTGCGGCTTGTTGGCGAGCGGGCCCAAATCCGTGCCCTTCTCCATAGGATCTCCGGTCACAAACTCTGCCGCGACCTGGTGCGCGATCTCGACTGCAGCCGCGTGGAGCCTTGTCGGCACAAGCATGCGTGTCGGCGCATCGCAAGACTGGCCGCTGTTGGCAAAGCAAGCCTTGACTCCTTCACTTACCGCCTGGCCTAGGTCGACGTCGTCCAGCAGAATGTTTGCTGACTTGCCACCCAGCTCTTGCACCACGCGCTTGATTGTCCGGGCGGCTGTTTGGGCAACGGCCACGCCGGCTCGATTGGAACCGGTGATGGAGACGACCGCCACATCGTCGTGCGAAGAAAGCGTAGAGCCCACCTCTAGACCGTCACCATTGACGAGATTGAACACACCGCCAGGAACGCCCGCTTCATGTAAGATCTCCGCAAACACCAGCGCCGAGTAAGGAGACAGCTCGCTCGGCTTTAGCACCATGGTACAGCCGGTCGCCATGGCCGGCGCCACCTTGCAGACGACTTGGTTCATCGGCCAGTTCCAGGGCGTTATCAAGACAGCCACGCCAATCGCCTCTTGGACGATCCGCGTTGTGTTCTGCATCCGCTCGAACTCGAAACCCTCCAGGGACGACAAAGCGACCCTCAGGTGATCGAGGCCTGACTGCGCCTGTTGTTTCAGAGAGAATTCTTTCGGCGCGCCCATCTCTAAGGTCATCGCCTCGGCGAGATCGCCCATGCGACGCTCATAGACCTGCGCAATGGCAGCCAGCAGATCCAAACGCTCGGTCTTGGATAGGCGACGAAAGTCATCGAGAGCCGCGCGCGCAGCCTCCACGGCGCGATTCGCATCTTCGGACGAGCCCATCGCGATATCGCCGATGATCCTACCGTTGGCGGGGTTGACGACCTCCTTGGTCACGCTTGAGCAGGGCGCAACCCAGGCGCCACCGATGTAGAACTCCCCTGCGTGCCGCTTCATCTGTAACGCTCCCCCTCACTTTATGCTGTTTAAGTGCACGACGGACAAAGTGCTGCTGATAAGAAAAATGGAACTGGCCGAGATCTCAAAACTAAAGATCAAGCACAAGTTTCTCTGACACAGCACGAGAACAGCATGCGGTCATGACGCTGTTCGTGGCCTTTTCGTCGTCGTCCAGAATGTGATCGCGATGTGCAATCTCCCCTTCCAGGACGCCGACGATACAGGTCCCGCAGACGCCTTCCTGACATACGGAGTCGACCTCAAGCCCGTTCGCGTTGAGTACTTCGAGCAGGCTCTCATCGGGACCAACACTGAACTCATCGCCGGTGCTCTGAATGACGACAGTAAAGGCGCCTTGACCTTGCTCGTGATCGATCGTCGGGTCTGCGGAGGGAACAAACCATTCAAAGTGAACAGTGTTTGCCGGCCAATGCGCTGCCGCATCGTTCACAGCCGACATGAGGCCGGATGGTCCGCAGCAATAAAGCTCCGTACCATCGCGGTATTCCGAGAGCAGGTCCTTTATCTGGAGGCCTTTTGAGGGATCGCCTCCGTCACAGACAAACTCCACGTTGCCGCTTGCACCCAAGGCACCGAGCCTGTCGCGGAAGGCCGCGTCTTCAGGTTCACGCGTGCAGTAGTACAGGTGATAGGCTTTGCCTTCAGCGTTCAAGGTTTCAAGCATCGACATGAGGGGTGTGATTCCAACGCCGCCAGCGATCAGGATGTAGCGCTCGGCGCCAAGACCGAGAGGAAAGTTGTTCATCGGCAGCGATGTTTCGAGCGTTGCCCCCGGGACGACATTCTCATGCATCCAGATGGATCCGCCTCTACTATTCGGATCTCGCTGGACGCCCAGTCTGTAATGATCCCGCTCTTTCGGATCTCCGGCCAGCGAGTATTGGCGGATCATGCCATTGGGCAGGTAGAAACTAAGATGTGCGCCGGCTTCGAACGCTGGGAGGGCTTCCTCTAGAGGATGCTGTAGCTCAATTCCGAGAATACGTGGCGTTTCAGCCCATACCCGTCTTACCTGGAGCCTTTGTTTGCGCGTGGCATCCGTCATCGCCACCTCCACTGTCTCTCTTTAGGCTTCTAGGATTGTGGCCTGCCGATCAGGCGCGCATTGGCGCCCTTGCGCTATCGGCAGGCCGAGCTGGCTATTCCGATCCTGCTCCGTTCAGAGCAGCGACATTCAAGCTGTTGAAGTGGTGGATAAAGTGCTCCCCCCAGCTCTCCTGCCGCTCAGGGTCGACCATAAGACGGCCGGGAATGTACCCGCGCGATTCCATCCCCCGTTGGACAGCTTCGACGAGCCCGACATCCTCCGGGTTAAGCTGGCCGCTCACATAGTTCTCGGCAGTCTCTGTCGGATCTGACATCTCTCCATCAAGCGTGAAGTAGATGATCCGCTCGGCCGTCTTTCCAGTGCCGACAGGCATCATGTTGAAGACGAAAAGCATGTTTGTCCCTGGAAAGACCGAGAAGGTCATGTTGGGCCAGAGAAACAGTTGATGAAAGGGTACGCCGCGCGCGTTCGTGAAATCGTCCTTCTCATTGACGTCATAGGGAAGGACATCGGCCGCCCCGCCTCGGGCAGTGTATTCAATCGTGCGACCATCGATGTTGAAGCGGTAGGTATCAATATCGATGATGTTACCAAGTGCACGATGTGCCTTCCCGGAATAGGCGACATGATAGGCCTCGAGAAAGTTCTCGGTCACGACTTTCCAGTTGGCCTTTATGTCATATTCCTTGTGCTTCACATACTTCAGGTCAGCGGCCTCGGCCACCATCGACAGGAGAATGGGCTCAAATGTCGGCGCGACCTCGCGCAGCGGCTTTGCTTGGGGATCGAGATTGATGAAGACGAAGCCGCCGATGGTTTCAGATCGTATTTGGTTCAGCTTGATGCCGCTGACGTCGAAGCCCTTGACGGCGTCGCACTTGGGCGCCGCCTTCAATTGACCGTCCAGGCCGTAGGTCCAAGAGTGATATGGGCAACGCACCACCATTCGAACATTGCCTTGACCGCTCAAGAGCTGATGACCGCGGTGCCGGCAGACATTGTAGAAGGCGCGGACTTCCTGATCTTTCCCCCTGATCACATAGAAGGAGTGGCCCGCCACCTCGCCGACCATATAGTCTCCGGGCTTGGGCACCTGTGACTGATGGCAAAAATATAGCCATTCCTTCCGGAAGATCTGTCTCAATTCTGCTTCATGGATCTTCGGATCAGTATAGAAGTCAGCACTTGGGGCATGAGAGAAGGTGGCGTCCTGCTTGAAGCCTTCACCTGCAGCGCAGGGTATGTGTCCGCTTTCTGGCATCGTCGTTTCTCCAACTTCGCAGTGATCAGTTCTCAGGTGCGTGAGTCCCGGACCGGTCGGTCTTTCCAAGAGGAACTCTCGCCGGATCAAGGTGGTGTTCGAGCTAGTTCTTCATCCAGACCCGTTCTGCGACGCGCATTCCCATGTTGGGGGCTGCGGCGTCGACGGCCGCACCGCCGACAGCGTCTGCGAAGATGTTGACCGCTGATTCGAACATGAAGACGTGATTGGCGCCCTCGTCGCGCTGAATCGCCTGCATCTCGCCGAAGATCTCTTTTCTCTTGGCGAAGTCCGTGGTGACGCGCGACTCTTTCAACAAGCGCTGGAACTGATCATTGCAGTAGAAGCCGTCCGCCCAGGGAGCACCGCAGGCATAGGCGATTGCGAACTGCAAGGCCGGCGTTACCCGGACGCTCCAGGTTACCATCGTGAAAGGCTTGACCATCCAGACGTTCGACCAGTAGCCGTCATTGGGCTCGCGGGCGACCTTGAGGTTGATGCCGGCAGCCTTCGCCTGCTCGCCGAAAAGCACGGCTGCATCGACGGCTCCGTTGAAGGCGGCATCGGCGGCACTCAGCGTGACATCGAGCGAGGAGAGACCGGCCTTCTTCAAGTGGAACTTGGCCTTGTCCGGATCGTAGGTTCGCTGCGGCAGCTCCGCATTGAAGTAGGGATCGTTCGGCGGAACGGGATGATCGTTTCCAACCCAACCATAGCCGCGATGGATTTTGCGTAGCATGTCTTCGCGGTTGACTGCGTATTTCAGTGCAAGGCGGACATCGCGGTTGTCGAAGGGGGCGACGCGGGAGTCCATTGCGCTGGAATCGTAGGCAGTGCCCTTGTTCTCAATGATTTGGTAGCCGCCGCGGCTTCTGATGCGGTCGATTGTCTTGGCATCAGCTCGGTCGATCATGGATACCGATCCACCCAGGAGCGCTGTGACCCTCGATCCCGAATCTAGAATTGTCAGGGCCTCGAAGCTGTCGATCCAAGCCCGGTCGCTTTTCCAGTAGTTCGGGTTACGCTTGGCCACGACGCGGACCCCGGGGTCAAAATCTTCGAGGATGTAGCCGCCGGTACCGATCAGCCGGCTCCAATCGCTGTGATCCTCCGGCACGATGATGAACTGGAAGGTCGCCAGGATCTGCGGCAGATCAGCATCGCCTTCGGTTAGCTCGAAGACCACGCTGTGCGGGCCGTCGGCCGTGATTGCCTTGACTGAGGCCAACAGCGGCTTGCCAGGCGACGTGGTTTCTTCGCCGCGATGCAGGTTGAGAGAATAGATTACGTCGGCTGCGGTAAGCGGACGACCGTCGCTGAAGAAGATGTCCTTGCGCAGTTCGAAGACCCATCTCTTGGCGCCATCCATAGCCTCCCAGCTGGTGGCGAGTTCGGGCATGGGTGTCTTGTCCGGTGCAAGTTCAACCAGGTAATTGCAGACGGCCGTCGCGATGGTGAACATGGTCCAGTTGGTATAGGTCGTCGGGTCCAGCGAATCGCTCGTGCTGCCAGTGCTCAAGCCAACACTGAGATGCCCGCCACGGCGTGGCGATGCAGCAAGTGCCTTGTCGGCCAGCATCATCGCTGCGGGCAGAGTAAGGCCTGCGGCGGTTGCCCGGCAGAGAAAGTCTCGGCGCGTGAGGCGTCCTTCGACCAATGACGCTCGTGCGCCTTCGATAACAGGATGCATGCTGGGTACTCCCTGGCTATTTCTTGTATATGGTCATATACTAGTATACAGTCATATACACGGAGTCAACCCCCCTTTCTGTGGTGAGCGACGTTGGCCGCTTTGGAGATTTGTCGTAGCGTTGGTCAGAGAGGTTGACGGACCGGCCCCGAACTGGAGCGGAAATGCAAAAACAGGTTGTCAGAAAGTGTCTCACTGGGCGCGAACGTTTGGTCGAAGCGACGATCCAATCGATCTATCGCTATGGTTTATCCGATACAAGTGTAGCCACTGTTACAGAGATTGCTGGCCTATCGCGCGGAATGGTTCGTCGGGGCTTTTTGTCAAAAAATGCAATGTTGATTGCCGCCTACGAATCAATACTTGCGGAGTGGAGCGAGAATTTCTTTGCGATAAAAGGGGACTCACCACTTGAAACGGTGATTCTCATGGTGGAATCAATGTTCTGCCCGCCGAACTTTGAACCTTTGAAAGTCACCGCTTGGATGGCATTTAGTGTCGCGTGTCTGCACGAC
This sequence comes from Rhodospirillales bacterium, assembly GCA_963669335.1. Lineage (GTDB taxonomy): Bacteria > Pseudomonadota > Alphaproteobacteria > Kiloniellales > JACOMY01 > JACOMY01. Next base: position 5,067,087 of record OY770023.1, on the reverse strand, counting down.
CCCAAGCTGAGGGAGATTTGGCGCCGAGAGAACGCGACCTGGCGTGATGCAATCTGTTCGGAACTTCGAGCTTGCAGCAGAGAGTCCGGGGTGGACTTCGACGCTGAAGCGCTTGCCGACACGATCCTTGCCACGACAGACGGCCTGTGGTTGCGCCAAAGAATTGAATCCGACAGACTGACACCCCACAGAGCCCGTGAACTCATAACCAAAATGGTCCTCGCACAAGTCAGACCGGATAGTTTATGAGATGGAACTGCGCGAGCGATATGCAGTGGCTCCCGAAGGTACTGCGTTAGACTGCATGCTCCTCCACCGACCTCAGACCGCCACGAAGGAAAACGGCAAGCGTGCAACCATTCTTGGAGTGGGAGTAGTGGCGTGAGCCTGGGGAGAGCGAGACACAGTCGCCGGTCCGATAGGTGCGCCCGTCGCAATCCTCGAGTTCGCCGTCGAGGACTACGAACTCTTCCATCCCCAGGTGTTCGTGCGGCTTCGAGCTGCTGCCAGGCTCGAAGCGAACCAGGAAGAAGCCTTTTTGCTTCTCTTCCGACCAAGAGATGTTGTGCCAGAGGATGTCGCTTTCCTCGCGGCCCCGAATCCCAAAAGGCTCGTAGAGCGCGTTCATTGCATTGACGACGAGTCGCTTCTTATCCAGTTTCGATCCCAATGGAGGGCCTCCTTATCGACGCCGTCATAGGGCCCACCCGAGAGCCAGAGTTCCGTCTCTACGCCGCAATGAAGGCTCTGTTTCCCATGTTCGTTCCCCCTTGGTCTCAGGCGCGATTGCGCGCGACCAAACGGCCCTCGTCCGGCTACTACATGTCAGGGTCGTGTTTCCACGACGCAGACTTCAGTTCCAGGTTCGATGTCTGCTCCCGCCTGCACCAGAATCTCAACGAGCACACCTGAGCAGGGCGCTTCAACTTCGGTCGTTGCCTTGTCCGTCTCAACGGCATACAGGGGATCGCCTTCCTCGAAGGTGCTCCCACTCTCCAAGAGCCAATCGGTCAAAGTGCCTTCTTCCATACTCATGCTCAATCTGGGTAGCTTCAACCTCACCTTCATGCCGCGTTCCTTTCCGACATGATTGAGTTGACGGCCGCGACGATCGAGTCAGCATTCGGTATGACCGCCTTCTCCAAAGTGGGTGCATAGGGGATTGCAACGTCTGCGACAGTGACGCGGCGCACCGGAGCTTTGAGCGCGCTAAAAGCTTCGTCTGTGACTATTGAGGCAATGTAGCTGGCTGCGCTACAAGCATCACGGCTTTCATCGGCAACCACGAGGTATCCGGTCTTCTTGACAGACTGGATAATTGTTTGCTTGTCCAAAGGAACAAGGCTTCTGGGATCGACGACCTCGGCGTCGATGCCGTTTTCGGCAAGCTGCGCGCTCGCTTTCGTCGCCTGGGCGACCATGCTTCCTATTGCCACGAGCGTTACGTCCTTACCCTTTCGCTTGATGTCCGCTTTTCCCAATTCGACCAGATGCTCACCCTCTGGAATCTCTGCAGCCCTCCCGGTCCGGCCTCCGACCTCTAGGAACACCACAGGGTTATCGTCACGTATGGCTGCTTTCAGCAGCCCCTTCGCGTCGGCCGGTGTGGAGGGGACGACCACTTTGATACCACCCAAGTTCATCAGAACCGGGTAAACCGTGTCCGAATGCTGTGCAGCCGCGGACTTGCCGCCGCCGATCGAGGCGATGTAGACCAGCGGCAAGGTGATTTGACCGCCCGTCATATAGCGAAGCTTTGCGGCCTGATTGGCAATCGCGTCGAAGCCTGTGTAGATGAAATTGCCATACATCATATGGCAGATCGGGCGATAGCCGCTGGCAGCCGCACCGACGGTCATTCCAGTCAACAGAGTCTCGCAGATCGGCGTGTTTCGAACCCGCTCTGTACCGAAGACTGCACTCAATCCGGCCGTATCACCGAACAAGCTCGTCTCCACATCCTCACCGAAGAGGATAACGCGTGGATCACGTTCCATTTCCTCTCGTATCGCGTCGTTGACGGCGGCGATCAGACTCTTCCTAGCCATTGCTTGTACTCTCTCTTAGGCAAACATGAAGCGACGTGCCTGCTGCACCGCCGGTGCAGGTGCTTCTCGGGCAAAGGCGATGGCTTCGGCGATCTGGGCCGATACGTCAGCCTCGACCGCGGATAGCTCATGCTCCGTCAACAGCCCGTTTTCGAGGCAGTGGGTCCGAAACACGACCAGCGGTTCACTGAGTGCCTTCTGCTTCACCTCGTCGTCGGTGCGATAAGGCTTGCTCAGAAAGGTATGCTCATATTCGACGTGGCCGCGTAGCCGATAGGTCGCTGCCTCGATCAAGGTTGGCCCCTGACCACTACGCGCTCGATAGATTGCCGCAAAGGCCGTTTCCCAAACAGCGAAGACGTCGTTTCCGTCCACTTCGACGCCGGGCACCTCGAAGGCCTCGGCTCGCTTCCAGATCTCTCCGGCAGTCACCGTCGACGCGGGTGAGAACTCCGAGAAGCCGTTGTTCTCGCAAACAAGAATGATCGGCAGTTTCCAAAGAGACGCGACATTCAAGGCCTCCATGAGGACGCCTTGATTTGCGGCACCATCGCCGAAGAAGGCGACAGCAACTTTGCCCTTACCATCGAGTGAAGCACCCAATGCAGCCCCCATTGTGATACCGATGCCGCCGCCCACAATGCCGTTGGCGCCGAGAATGCCGCGTTTGAAGTCGGCAACATGCATGGAGCCACCCATTCCTCGGCAGATACCCGTTGCCTTTCCAAAGACCTCGGCAAACATCTCTCTCGGTACACCGCCCTTGGCCAAGAAGTGACCATGACCTCGATGCGTGCTGGCTACCCAATCGTCGTCCGCCAAGTGCGAGCAGACACCGACAGCGGTAGCTTCTTGACCAATATAGAGATGAACAGGGCCTGGGAGTTCCCCCGACAGCGAGAGGTCGCCCATGGCCTCTTCCGCCTTGCGGATGGTGACCATACGACGATAGATATCGGAGAGTTGGCTCTTAGGAATTGAGTTGCTCTTTTCGGTCACCAAGGGGCCCCCGTTTGCTTCAAGCGCTCTGGTCATGAGGCGCCGTCGCGCCTCTTCGGTCTCAGGAGACTCTGCCTGAGTGCTCGATTGAGTTAGGGCCTGGTTCGAACGTGAGCCGACTGAAAACGAACAGGAACCTTATCGAGTTCGAGAACCGCCCAGGCCCTTACGTCCGCGCCTTATCGACTTTGAAAAAGGGGCGAACGCGCTCGCCGATGAACCGAGCGCGATATTCTGTCGGATTGATCTCGAGGTGACGTCGAAAACATCGAGAAAAACTGGATACAGAGCTGAAACCGCATGCAAGAGCTATGTCGGTGATTCTGTATTCTGAGTATAGAAGTAGTTCACGCGCATAATTTAGACGTACTTTGGTGTATCGATGTGTTGGTGTTTCTTTGAAATGCCGATTTGTGAGATATTCTAGTTGCCTACAGGTGATTCCTAAGCGCTCAGCAATCTCTAGAATGGGTACAGGGAATTCAATGTTCTCCTCCATGATCTTTAGAGCCTCTTTCAGAAGGCGGTGATCCTTCCAGGAACTAACTGCCGCGTTCGGCTGTAGAGTTTCAGGTGATCGAATGCCTGAGTAGAGAATTTCTTTTGCAACCACGTGAGCTAGTTCTTCACCAAATTGCTGTTGTACAAAATAAAGAGTCAGATCGATACAAGCGGTTTGACCACCGGAGGTCGCTATGTTGCCGTCCAGCCTGTAGAGGCCATCAGATATCGCCACATCCGGCCAATGCTCACGGATCACACCGACATGCTCCCAATGCGGTGCGATGCAGCGCGATCCAACCAAACCTGCCTCTATGACCCAGATGACCCCTGTGTCGATGCCCAGATCATAGCGCCATGGCGGGACTGCCTTTTCAACGCACTGAGGAATACATTCCTCTGGTTAGGGGACAACTCGTAGGAAGCGACGACGACGACGACATCGAGAGGCATGGCGTCAGCGATACGCCCCTGGGCGTCGATCTTGATTCCGGTCGAGGTCTCCACCGGGCTGCCGTCTACCGTAAGAAACTGCTTATCGAAGAGTGTTCTTCCTGTGACCCGGTTTGCAGCTCGGAACACCTCGACCACGTTCAGGATCGAAGATATGGAGGCGTTCTCGGCCAGGAAGAACCCCACTTTGATCGCTGAGTCCGTCATCTCAGGCTGACCCTGATCAACACAATCCGGAGTGGAGCAGTCCATCGGGCGGTTGGGTGTGGTCGCAATTCGGGCTCCTGGGCTTCTTGAGTGTCATGCGGAGACAATCCCAGCTTGATCGCTCCTCAAGAGTTCCCAATCCGAAAGATAACATACTCAATACGAACAAACTTCGCTGACCGCTTCAGAAACTGCAGAGGATTATCTCTCTTTCAGCCAAACTGCCTTCGCATTCAATCAACAGACTTTCGGTCCCGGAACGCAGGTTTGGGCATCCGGCCGATGGTGGGGTGCCGTTGTGACCGGCTCAAAAACCCATGGAAACTGGTTCTTCGACAGCGAGTGAAAGCAATGCCCCTTAAGCACCTCTTCTCTCCGATCCGTGTCGGTCCTCTGGAGATCAAGAACAGAATACTCTCAACTGGACACCAAACGGTCCTGGTAACCGATGGTTCACCGAACGACGCCCTGATTGCATATCATGAGGCTCGCGCAAAGGGGGGCGCGGGCCTGATCATCACCGAGATTGCGGCAGTCCATCCGACGGCCTTCTTCACCGCCAATACCATCGCCGGCTATAGCGACACCTGCATTGCTGGCTACAGCCGGTTGGCGGACAGACTGCATAGATACGAAACAAAGGTCTTCGGTCAGCTTTTCCACCCAGGCCGCGAAGTCTACGGAACACACGAAGATGGCCGCAAGAGCGTCGCCTACAGCGCATCCGACAGCCCCGCAGAGCGATATCTGGTCATACCACGGCCGATGAGCCTAGCAATGATCGAAGAGGTCATCGAGGGCTATGCATCCACTGCGGCTCGTATGCAGGCTGCCGGATTGGATGGGGTCGAGATCGTAGCGAGCCACGGCTATCTACCGACACAGTTCCTATCCCCGCGAATAAACCGACGCGATGATGCCTATGGCGGGGACGCGGATAAGCGCTTGCGCTTTCTCCGCGAAGTCATAGCCTCCGTGCGCAAACGTGTCGGTACGGACTTCGTTGTTGGGATGCGAATCTCAGGAGACGAGATCTCGCCCGATGGACTACAGCCAATGGAGACCCTCGAGATCATCCAAGCCTTGGATCGAGACCATGGCCTAGACTACTACAACGTCATCGCTGGCTCATCGAGCACCACGTCCGGCGCGATCCACATCGTGCCGCCGATGCGCATAGATCCAGCCTATGTTGCAGGCTTTTCAGGTGAGGTTAAGGCGGCTGTCAGCCGGCCTGTGTTTGTTGCGGGGCGAATAAACCAACCGCAGATCGCTGACCAGGTTGTCGCGTCCGGCAAGGCTGATATGTGCGGTATGACTCGCGCCTTGATCTGCGATCCGCAGATGCCCAACAAGGCTTCAACCGGACACCTCGACCGAATCCGGGCTTGCATCGCCTGCAACCAGGCCTGCATCGGGCATATGCAGCTTCACGCGCCGATTAGCTGCATTCAACACCCTGAAACCGGCCGAGAACTGGAGTTTGACAAGGCTCCCATCACCACACGCAAGAGAATCGCGGTTGTTGGCGGCGGCCCGGCGGGCATGAAAGCAGCGGCAGTCGCTGCCGCTCGCGGCCACTATGTATCCCTGTTTGAACGGGGACCGCAGTTGGGCGGTCAGGTCCTCCTCGCCCAACTACTTCCTGGCCGATCCGAGTTCGGCGGACTTGCGACTAATCTCAAGCGAGAGATGGAACTCGCTGGTGTCGACATACATCTAAAAACGACCGTCAACCGCAGATTGATGGAGGCCTTCGCTCCGGACGCCATCCTATGCGCCACGGGTGGGCAGTCCCGCCAAGACCAGTTTGAGAAGGGTGAGGAGACACACGCTGTAGAAGCCTGGGATGTCCTTGAACGAAAGGTCAATCCGGGCAGTGCGGTGGTGATCGCCGACAGCCGTGGCGATTGGGTCGGACTTGGCCTTGCCGAGCAGTTGGCGTCAAACGGACACTACGTCCGGTACATGACGACCTGTGCGACCGCGGGCCAAGCCGTGCAGCTCTACACGCGAGATCAATGGATCGGAAAGCTTCATAAGCTTGAAGTGAGCGTGACCAGTTACGCGCGTCTTGTCGGCACTGACGGTGGGTCCGCGTTCTTTCAGCATACGACCACAGGCGACTTTTTTGAAGTGGAGGGCGTGGATACGGTCATCACTGCTCACGGCACCCGTAGCGACTGCGCCCTTCAGGCAGAACTCACCTCTGGACCTTGGCACCTGCAGATGATTGGTGACTGCGTCAGTCCGAGAACCGCAGAGGAAGCGGTGTACGATGGCCTTAGGGCCGGCTGGGACATCTGACCCCTAGAGTAACTCCACTGCTTTCCACGTTGCCTTAGTGTGATTTCTTTTGGTCGTAGGCGTGTCATTACCACACCTGCTTGGCTTGTCCTGTGAGCAGCTGACAAATGAGCTTCGTTTTCGGCAGCACGTCATTCGCCCTGAGTGAAAACCTCCTCTGTCGTTCGGATGGATTGTTGCTCTCACACACTGCTCAGGTGCGCAAAGACCACGAGGGAGGAAACGATGACGCTCAAAGATATGCGACACACACAGAGGTACGCCCAGCTAGCACCCAGTCGACGAAACGTCCTCTTGGGCATGGCAGGCGGCGCCCTGGCGACCTCTGTCGGATCGCTTGCTACCAGACCCACTCATGCTGCAACGCGCGGCGGCCATTTCAATCTGGGCCTCGGCGCCGGTGCGGTAACGGATACTCTTGATCCTGGCTTGGCCGATCAGACCTTTACCCAGATCCAGTCGTTTTCCTACAACAACTTCCTGACCGAAATCACCTCGACCGGTGAGTTGATTGGTGAACTCGCCGAGAATATGGAGCCCACTGAAGGCGCGGCCAAATGGGTCTTCAAGCTCCGGAAAGGAGTGGAGTTCCACAACGGACGTGACGTGACGGCCGAGGACGTCATCGCCTCGCTCAATCATCATCGCGGAGCAGACACCAAGTCAGCCGGCAAGTCGATTATGGCCGAGGTGACGGATATCCGCGCTGACGGCAAGGATACCGTTATTGTGGATCTCGCCGCAGGGAACACAGATTTTCCATACATGCTTGCCCAGTATACCTTTCCGATCATGCCGTCGAATGACGGGGTGATGGATTGGCAATCCGGCATTGGCTGCGGGGCATACAAACTCAAGCATTTCGAACCCGGTCAACGTTCGCAGTTTGAAAAAAATGCCAACTACTGGAAGACCGATCGGGGTTGGTTCGACACGGTAGAGATTATGACGATAGCCGACGTCGTCGCCCGAACCAACGCACTCTTGACCGGTGCTATCGATACGATGGATCGATGTGACTTAAAAACGGTGCGCTTCCTGGAAGACGACTCAGCCATCAATGTAGACAATATTATCGGAACACAGCACTTTGTCTATCCTATGCGGACAGACACAGCACCCTTCGACGATAACAATGTCCGCTTGGCACTAAAATATGCAATTGATCGCGAGCTCTTCGTACAGCTGATCCTCAACGGGTACGGGACGCCGGGCAACGATCACCCGATTAGTCCCGCAAACCGTTTCTTCGCATCCGAACTTCCCCAGCGGCAGTACGATCCGGACAAGGTCAAATTCCACCTTAAGCAGGCAGGGTTGAACGAACTTACGGTCAAACTCTCAGTATCCGATGCAGCCTTTATCGGTGCCGTTGATGGTGCCAGCCTCTACTCGGAGACGGCGGCAGGGACCGGAGCCAATGTTAAGATCGAGGTTGAACGCGATCCTGCAGATGGCTTCTGGACGAACAGCTGGATGAAGAAACCCTGGACGGTGTCCTACTGGGGTGGTCGACCGACCGAAGACTGGATGTTCACCTTGGCCTATGCAAAGGATTCTTCCTGGAACGAGACCTTCTGGCGGAACGCCCGCTTCAATGAATTGATGGTAAAAGCCAGAAGTGAGACGGACGACGCCAAACGGCGAGAAATGTATGTGGAAATGCAAACTCTTCTGTCCAATGAGGGTGGCGCAGTTATTCCATGTTTTGCCAACTACGTCTTTGCTTCAAGATCCGACGTTGGTCACGGTGAAATCGCAGGCAACTGGGACATGGATGGGTTTCGAGTCGTTGAACGTTGGTGGAAGACGTGACCCTTGGAGTCTGCGTTGTCTGCACTGATTACTCTTTGGCGACCGCCGAGCCGACCACCATTGCGGCGTGATCCTTGTCACGCTTGAAAGAGGTTAGCAAAGCACGCACTGGACGCCGGTAGTTCCTCCAGAATGGGAACCCGGCCTCTGGTCCGATTTTGAAGCCTTGCAACTGATGATCGTCCCCTAGTGCCGGCTTTCGTGCATGATCGCGGTGATTGGTGCGGGACACTCAAGCAGTAAGACATGTCGCGTGTTTAACGAGATCGAGACCGCCGAATGACTGATTCCGTAAGCAAGAGTGCCTATGACCTGCTCTTCCAGCCGCTACAGATCGGACCAGTGAGGACGAAGAACCGCTTCTTCCAAGTGCCGCATTGCACCGGTATGGGAACGCTCTACCCGCACCACACCGCCAAGTTCCGAGAGGTTAAGGCCGAGGGCGGATGGGGGGTGGTCTGCACAGAGCTCTGCGGCATTGACCCCCACACGGACGTTTCACCCTTCTCTTTCGAGAAGATCTGGAGCGACGAAGACATCCCCGGTCTTCAACTCATGGTAAATGCCGTCCATCGGCACGGAGCACTGGCCGGTATCGAGCTTGTTCATGAAGGCAGCGCTGCTTCGAACAGGTTGTCTCGCTATAAGGCGCAAAGCGCCTCCGCGCGCCCATCGAGAGGAATGCCGACACAAGTCCGCGCCCTTGATCGCAGCGACATCCTGGAGGTCCGGCATTCGCATAAGAGAGCGGCCCTGCGCGCAAAGAAGGCAGGGTTCGACATTATCTACGTCTATGCAAGCCATACGCTTAGCATCTTGACCGACTTCTTGTCAGCGCGTGTCAACAGGCGCGATGATGACTACGGTGGAGTCCTCGAAAACCGAGCCCGGCTCCTCAAGGAAGTTCTATCGGATACGAAGGATGCCGTCGGCGATCGATGTGCGGTCGCACTGCGCTTTGGCGTCGATGAGGTTCTGGGCAAGGAAGGCTATGGCTGGCAAGACGATGGCCGACGCGTTGTCGAAATGCTGGCCGACATCCCGGACCTTTGGGATGTCAATGTGAACAACCTCGACTTCGATATGATGACATCGCGCTTCACCGACGAAGGATACCAAGAACCCTTTACGTCGTTCGTCAAAGATGTGACCGACAAGCCTGTCGTCGGTGTAGGGCGTTACACCTCTCCGGACAGAATGGTCCGCTTGATCAAGAAGGGAGCGCTGGATCTGATCGGTGCTGCGCGACCATCGATTGCCGATCCCTTCCTGCCGAACAAGATTCGCGATGGCCGCATTGAGGACATTCGCGAGTGCATCGGCTGTAACATGTGCTTGTCGATGCAATACTCGGGCGGACCGATCAGGTGTACGCAAAATCCCACGGTCGGCGAGGAATGGCGTCGAAACTGGCATCCTGAGCGGATCCCGCCAAAGAGGGAAAGCGCGCGCGTATTGGTGGTAGGCGGGGGGCCGGCGGGGTTGGAGGCTTCTCTGGCTCTAGGCAAGCGGGGATATGAGGTGGTCTTGGCTGAGGCACGCGACGTTCTTGGCGGTCGGGTTACCCAGGAATCTCGCTTGCCGGGACTGCGGGCCTGGTCACGTGTAAGCGACTATCGCACCTATCAGTTATCGCAGATACAGAACGTGCAGACCTTCTTGGAAAGCGATATGCAGGTCGACGATGTTCTCTCAGGCGAGTTCGAGGACATTGTCATTGCAACAGGCAGCAGATGGCAAAAGACCGGGATCGGACGGTGCCTGCGGCAAGCATTCCAAGGCTGCACATATCCAGCCGTCTACTCACCCGATGATCTGTTCGCCGGCGCGGTGCTTGAGGGACCTATCATAATCTATGATGACGAAAGCTACTACATCGGAGGCGTCATCGCAGAACAACTTAGGATGGAGGGGCACGCGGTAACCTTGATCACACCTGAAGCAGAGGTTTCAGGTATGCTGCGCTTCACCGGTGAACTGCAGACGGTACAAACCCGAATGCATGATTTGGACGTTCGCCTTGCAGCCAACCGCAAACTGATCTCCTTTGACGGGACCTCCGTAACCTCGGCCTGTGTCTACACTGGCCGTCCGCATGTTCATCAGGCCGCATCGCTTGTCGTGGTCTGTATGCGGGAGCCAAACGACAGGCTCTATCATGAACTGCTGAATCGCAAATCCGACTGGCAAGGCCATGGTGTCCGGTCCGTCAGGTTGGTAGGCGATTGCTATGCGCCAGGGACCATCGCGGAAGCGGTCTATGCTGGTCACAGATTTGCGCGTGAGTTTCGGGAGGTTCCAGATCAGAACGAAGCCTTTCGGCTGGAAAAGATAGTCTTGGACGAAAGTTCTCTGCAGCGAAAGTGTCCTAGCGGTTTTCAATAAGGGAGTCCTGCAAGAAATGGCCAAAACTCTATTTTCGATGGACGAGACAACCGTTGTAGTCACCGGCGCTGGTCGAGGGCTCGGCCGGGCGATTGCCTTGGGTCTCGCTGGTCAGGGCGCAAATGTTGTTCTGGGCGGGCGCACACAGGAGAAACTTGATGCTGTCGCTGCCGAAGCTGCTGAACGGGGCGGATCTGTTTTGCCCCTTTCCTTTGATGCCAACAAAGAGGCCAGCGTAGAAGCGATGGTATCGCGGGCAGCAGAGTGGAAGGGTGGCCTTGACGGCATGGTCGTCAATCATGGCGTTGCGTTGCACACCAAGGCTGAAGACACGACCAATGAGGAGTTTCGGAGTGTCGTCGAAACCAACCTGATCAGCTGTTTTGTCTGTGCGAGGACAGCAGGTCGGCAGTTTCTCAGACAGGGATCGCCCGGATCCATTGTTCTCATCTCTTCGAACGGCAGCATGGTCGCCTTTGATGGGCTCGTGGCGTACGGGGCCTCCAAGGGCGGTGTTGATCAACTGAACCGACAACTTGCGTCTGAATGGGCTAGCCGAGACATCCGGGTCAACGTGGTTGCGCCGGGATACATGAACTCCTTCATGCAAGGCACTGAAGGCAAGTACGGCGATGCCGCGTTCCGCGATCAGATTGCCAGCAAAATCCCTATGTCCCGCTGGGGCGAACCAAAAGAGCTTGTTGGCGCAGTCACTTACTTTCTGTCTGGCGCGTCTTCTTACACGACCGGACAGTATCTCGCCGTGGATGGCGGCTACGCCATAGTTTAGGGAAGCGTCGCGTTATGTCCGCGATGGGCAGCCGTTAAGGACCCTGGTCGCCACCATCGATATTGAAACGGTTATGACGCTCTTGTCAGGCCGCAATCCGAGGGCTGGAAGCACGAGTTGCTGATGCTCGAAACGATCTCTCAGACTCGATGTTGATGGCCCCGTTCGACGGCGTGATCGCCTGTTGAGACATCGACAATTTCGCGAACATTCTGCCTGGAACCGTCGTTGTCCTTATGCAGGAGCTAGACACCGTCGACCTGACGTTTGACGTGCCCGGACCCGACGTCGGCGGCCTAGTGGCGGCCTACGAAGCAGGCGGAGCAATAGTCGCAGTCATTGATGCCCTCGGCGAAGGTGAGTTCCCAGCCTCTTTTGTGGAGTTCTCCACTGCTCCGGATCCGAGGACGCTCACGTTCCGCGGAAGAGTGGCGATTCTGGTACCGGACGCCAGTGTCGTTCTTCCCGGAATGGTTGGCCGCGTGACCCTGCAAAGCCAGAACGATACCTTGACCCAGATTGGCGTTCCGCTGACGGCGATCGGATCGGACCCGGACGGATCCCCATTCGTCTGGGTCGTCGCGGACGGAGGTGTTATCGCAAGACGGTCGGTTTCGCTAGGCGAGGCCTGGGAAGAGAGTGTCATTGTTATCGACGGCCTCGCAGCAGGAGAAGTCGTAATTGCTGCGGGCGTATCGCGGCTCTCCGAAGGTATGACCGTTCGGCCGATCACGCGTATAGGCGACTAATCGATATGGATCTTGCAAAGTTTGCGCTTGAGAAGCGGCTCATCAGCGCGCTTGCCACGCTCTTCATCCTTTTCGGCGGGTGGTATGCGTACCAAACACTGCCTCGGTTCGAAGACCCCGAATTCATCATTGGCGAAGCTCAGGTTGTCACCCCCCTATCCGGGCGCTAGCGCCGAATAGGTTGCCCAAGAAGTTACGGAAGTGATTGAAAAGGCTCTACAGCATTTGAATGAAAACTATCCTGAGTCACTGTCTAGGCCATGGCGATTTGTGCTTGGTCCTGTTGGAGGTGCACTCATACAGGCGCGGTTTACAGGACCTGACTCCGCTGTATTACGTGACCTCTCCGGTCAAGCACGCAAGATTCTCACATCCGCGGGCGCAATCTCAGTTTCGGATACTTGGCGAGAGCAGGTCACAACATTGCGCCTGGTACTGAACATCGAAAATGCGCGCCGGCTGGGATTAACTCAGGCCGATGTGTCTCGAGCAATTGCAGGTCAGTTCGATGGAGCGACCATTGGCTTCTATCGAGAGCGAGACGAGTTGCGGCCGATAATCATGCGCGCTTTTGCCGACAACCGAAGCGACATCGCCGATGTCCAGGACGTTCAAATCTATAGTCCTTTGGCCGACCAGTATGTGCCGATCAGGCAGGTGGTCGATGACTTCGAAATTGTGTTCGAGGAGGGCAACCTCGATCGGGTCGATCGGTCGCTTGCCACAACAACTGAGGCCAACCCACCGCCTGGCATGAGGGCATCGGACCTGTTCCAACGGATTCGACCGGACATTGAAGCAATTGAGCTGCCACCTGGTTACACATCGACATGGAGGGGAGAACACGGCGATAGCGAAGATGCCAACGCCGGGCTGGCCAGCACCATGCCTCTCGGGTTCGGTGCCATGGTGATTGTTGTGTTTGTGTTGTTCAACGCCGTTCGCCAGCCGTTGATCATATGGTTGACCGTGCCCTTGGCGCTTATAGGTGTCATCTTCGGATTGGCCGCTACGCAGACACCGTTGGAGTTTATTGCAATCCTTGCCGTCCTAGCGCCAGGACTCATAACCAGTAGCAAACGGTTGCAGCGATGGCGATTGCAGCGAGGAAGTTCCGCGCCAGCTTGTCATATCGCGTGGCGATGCGTCTGAAGTCCTTGAGGCGTCCAAACATGCGCTCGATGGCGTTGCGTTGTCGGTATAGGAATGGCGAGAAGCATGATTTCCAGCGCCGATTGGTCTTGGGCGGGATGTTCGGAGCGGTCCCTCGGGCTTCGATCAGGCGGCGCAGCTTGTCACTGTCGTAGGCCTTGTCGCCAAGCAGGAGATCGGTTGGAGGCAAGCGTTCCAGCAAGACCTCGGCTGCCCGACAATCCGCCACTTGACCGCCCGTTAGCAGGAAGGCGATGGGCCGACACTGTGGGTCGCTTAGGGCGTGGATCTTGGTGGTCCGTCCGCCGCGCGAGCGGCCGATCGCTTGAGCCTCTGCCCCCCTTTTCCCCCGGCCGCACAGCGGTGTGCTCGAACTGCCGTCGAGTCTATAAGCACTGCTGCAGTCGGGCCTCCGGCGCGCGCCAAAGCCTCGAAGATGTCGGTCCAGACGCCTTTCGCAGCCCAGCGGACAAAGCGATTATACAAGGTCTTGTGCGGCCCATAGATCGCGGGTGCATCGGACCAGCGCCCACCAGTCTTCAGAACGTGAACGATCCCGCTGATCACACGCCGGTCATCGACGCGTGGCTTGCCTCGGGTGTCCGTTGGAAGGTAGGGCTCAAGCCGCGCAAACTGCTGCTCCGACAGCCAAAAGTGATTGCTCATCGTTCACCTCTCTCCTCTGAGAAGGGTGAATCATCCAAAGCCCGAGCCGCGCAAACCCTTTATGGGTCCAGACGCTAAGCCTGACGGGTATGCTGATCAAGAATGCGATTGTTTTGATTGATGAGACTGATCTTCAGATTGCTAGTGGCAAAGAGGCCTTGCTGGCTGTCATCGACGCGGCCGTCAGCCGCGTCAGACCGGTCTTCTTGGGTGCCCTAACGACAGTGCTGGGTGTCGCTCCTCTACTTTGGGATCCATTCTTCAATTCTCTATCTATCGTCATCATATTTGGGCTTACGTTCGCAACATTGCTGACTTTGGTGGTTGTTCCGGTTTTGTATGTGATCTTTTTTAGAGTTCTTAGCAAATAGGACAAATGTGCACTGAGTAATACCGATGTGCGGTGAGCATGACTCACCGCTTCGCACCGGCCCACTCCCTCTCCCCCACTGATTCAATGCCCCGCCACGCCAGCACCCCGGTTGGGTTAGAATTCGAGTCCGAGCTAGGAAGAGGGCTCAAGCGACCAGAGTTATTGCAGCCTGATGCTTCTTCCGGTTCCAGGACAGGAGTGCGTCAAGCCGTTGGAATGGAAGTGTGGCGATGCGGTCGAAGGCGTCGGCGAGCCAGACTCGTCAGTGCTCTGGGCCGCATCGCCGATGACAAGATCACGCGCCTCTCCGAACTCGCACTCTGACGCCGTGTTCAATGAAATCGAGAAAGATCGTCTCCCATCTCATTGTCAGGTGGCAAGCGCCAGACGCATTCCGTCAATTCATATTCGTTTAGCATCAAAACCTCAATGATTGGAGGGTCCAATCTGCCAAAGTAGGGTCCGGAACGACCGACAGATTTCTCTGGTTGGGCAGGAGAATCATCACTGTCATAGGTTCGGGTCGAGGACCGGGTAGGGCAGTGTCCATCGGATGGTCGCGCCAAGGAGTGAGCATGGCTCTGAGCGTCTGTACGAAAAAAGTGCTCGAAACTGTAGCCAACGAAACCGCGGAACATGGCGGGTCCGCTATCCCAGCCGTCTGTGGAGAGAAGAGCTCAGCGACGTGGGACGCAGAGTGGCCCAAGCCGCAGACTGAAAGGATGGGCTCACATTAGCGCAGAACGTCGTCTGCTGCTTGAAAAGAAAGAATCTTCCGATGTTCAACTCTCAAGATGAAACCCTCTTAAAGCGGTTTCAAAGACCTTATCAGTGGGATCGTGTCGATGCGACAATTCTGGATGATGGCGGCGTGATCCTTGAGGGTTTCATTGATGCGGCAATGGTCGACCGTCTGAATATGGAGTTCAACGCTTACATTGCGAGTTCGTCGCCAAGGATGCCCAACAGCGGGTCTACGGGTTTTGATGAGTTCTTGGGTTACAAAACACTGAGAGTGCAAAATTTGTTAAACACCATCCCGAGCGGCGCCGAAGTGGTTGGGAACAAGGAAGTCGTCAGTTGGAGCAATCGCACCTTTGCACCCATTTCCACATCTTGTATCCTGAATTCTGCTGAGTTGATACAAATAAATCCCGGCGAACAGCAACAAAGGCTCCATCGTGACACGAATCAATGGCCAGACGTTTTTGCCACAGAATGCCCTATTCTTACAAACGCCATCATTGCGCTTGATCCATTCAACTATGAGAATGGCGCCACCCGTGTTGTGCCGCGAAGCGCACAGTGGGATAGCGCCCGCGAACCGCAAGACGACGAGATGACTTGCGCCCTTATGAACCCTGGCGATGCTCTTTTGATACGAGGAGACACACTGCATGGAGGCGGTGCCAATCGCTCCGACCGTCCGCGTAGAGCAATCTCTCTAAGTTACTGTCTTGGTTGGCTAAGGCCGATTGAGAACAATCTCCTTAACATCAGCCTGGATGAGGCCGCGACGCTGTGCCCAACCCTACAACAGGTTTTGGGCTTCAGTCTTTATGACGGCGGCGCATTGGGTACCAGTATTCTGGGCGTGTTTAACAACTATTTGACACCCAACAAGCTGTTGGATGAAGAAACATGATCTTGGATATTTGATTTGAACAGGATTGACCAGATCAGTATCTGCTGCGTCGGGCAATAATGCGACAACAAATACACAGAGTATGGCGCTTGTAGGCAGCTGTGAAGTTGTAGATTGCATCAGAATACAGCGGTCACCTTCTTGAACGCCCTTGACGGCCCAGCAGTTGGAACGGGTGCCTGTTATTGTACCGGCCAGTGTTTCGGCGCGGCAGGTCTCGCTTATCACCAAAGCTCTCCGGAGGACGCAGGTAAGCTTTGGGACGCCCTCGCCAAGAGCCATTCCGCGAAGAATTGACACTTCGAGTGGTCAAGCCTGTTCAGAACCAACCTATAGCCAAGATCAGACCGGACGGCTTGCGTACTCACAGGCACAAGCCGCCCTTGTTCAAAGTATCTGCTAATAAACGGCAGAAATCCTATCGCGATGCCCCGGCCATAGGCTGCAGCCTCAAGCACCAAGTGAGGCTCTTCTATGACTTCCCCGCGTTCAGCATAGCCGACTGACGCCCCAACTGCTGAAAGCCAGTGACGCCAGGTGCTTCGATCGCGATAGTGAAGGGGTGGGAGTTTGCCGGTCCAAAATGCGCTATCGAGTTGCAGACTGGCTGCAGCGACAGGGACGGCCTTTGTATCGAAGAGCAGGCGATCGTTTTTGCCGAGGTTCTCAAGGTCCGACCAGATGATCGACACATCCGCCACATTCGCGTCGGGTTTCCCGATCAGGTGGATCAGATCGACCCGCAGTTTCGGATGCATCGCCTCGAACTCGCCGATCCTTGGAAGCAACCATTGAGACGACAAATAGGGCCCCACAGAAACGCGCAACACGTCTTGTCGGTTCAGCCTTGTGGTCATTGACTGCAACTCGTCCCAGATGCGCGCCGTTGAGCCGGCAAGCGCGACACCATCTTGGGTCAGACGCACTTCCCGAATACGCCGCTCGAACAGCCTCTTTCCTAGAGCCGTTTCCAGTGCGGCGATACGATGGCTGACGGCCGATGGCGTCACGTTCAGCGTCTTGGCAGCACCCGAGAAACTGAGCGTTTCGGCGGCGTGATGAAAATAGATCAAGGCACCAAGGAAAGATGGGTCTTTTGGGTCGGCAAGCATGTTCGCTCAATGAGTGAAGAGAGCTCAACTGCTGCATGATGAGACAGCGTTTGTCAATTATGCATGAGCGCTGCTTCCTTGCACCCCGAAGGAACCCAAGAGATCAAACGCCATGCCAACTGCACGTCACACCTTGCTGTCCGCCACTGTCCGGGACGGCCTGTTGATCCTGCATTGGGGTGACGGTCATCAAAGCCGCTTTCATGCCATCTGGCTCAGGCATCAATGCTGGTGCCCAGATTGCGGCACCCCGGTCACCGGAGTTCGGAACATTCGATTGCATCATATCGATGAGGCAACCGCTTTCGAAGACGTGAAATTGACCGGGAGCAGTGTACGAGTGACCTGGTCCGGTGAGGACCATGTCTCGGATTACCCGGCCGATTGGCTGCGCAACCATTGTTACTCGGCTGCAGAGCGGGTCCGGCGGCGAGCGAAGCCCATTCTTTGGGATGCCAGTCTGAGCAGGAATCTCCCAAGTGGTTCCTTGAATGAGGCTGAGGTTAATCCGTCCGCCCGGCTGCGTATTCTGGAGGCGGTGCGGGATTACGGGTTTTGCAAGATTGTCGACGCACCGACCGTCGAGGCGGAGAGCGCGCGGATGATCAAGCTGGTCGGGGCGCAACGCAAGACGCACTTTGGCACCTACACGCTGAAGACCAAGAAGACCGTCACCAATGTGGGAGACACGACCGGCCCGCTCGACCCGCATGTGGATGAGCCCTATCGCTACGCAGCGATCGGGATCACCGTGTTTCAGGTCCTGCATCCTAGCTCTAATGGTGGAGCCTCAACGCTGGTTGACGGTTTCGAGGCCGCACGTCGCTTGAAGGCTCAGTATCCCGCGGATTTCGATCTACTGTGCCGCATGCCTGTGACTTGCCAGCGATTTGACCCAGGTGACAACAGCGACGGTCACTTGCGGTGGTACAGGTCGCGCATGCCGGTTATCCAGTTGGACGACGAGCGAGAGGTATGTGGCGTGCGGATGAACGAACGACAGATTTCACCGCTGGATGTGTCGGCTGATCAGGTCATGCCGGCCTATCGCGCTTTGAAGCGGCTCTTCGCGCTGCTCTACGATGACGATCTCCGCCTGACCCTGGATCTCAAAGGCGGTGAAGGACTGCTCTTCGACAACCAACGTCTGTTGCACGGACGCACGGGCTTCGCCCCAGAAACGCCACCGCGCGCGGTTCTGACCTCGTCGGTGGATTTGGATGATTTCCATTCAAGCCTGCGTTTGCTGCAGCGGGACTTGGACCCGGATGCAGTGCATATGGTGCTGCGTCAGGGGATGACGGGATGAGCGAGCCCTTTCGCGTTCTGGTGCTCGCTGGCGACCACATCGGTCCCGAAGTCGTCGCGGGCGCGTTAGCAGTGCTGCGCCATGCAGCCGCTCGGTTCGATGTAGCCATCGAAATTGCGGAGGAGCTTCTTGGCGGAGCCTCCTGGGACGTACACGGTACCTTCTGCACCGATGAGGTTGCCGCCAAGGCGCGCAATGCGGATGCGGTGTTGGTGGGCGCCGTGGGTGGGCCTGAATGGGACAGCATCCAGATCGACGGACCCATCACCGAGACCGATGGCTTGACGCGCCTTCGGATCGAGCTCGACGTTTACAATGCACTGCGCCCAGCCCGGGCATGGAAGCCACTGTTATCGCGAACCCCTTATCGCCATGATCGCGTGGGGGATGCCGATTTGCTGGTCGTGCGCGAGAACGCGGGCGGCGTCTACTATGGCGAACCGCGTGGCCGAGAA
The DNA here is from genome assembly GCA_963669335.1 of Rhodospirillales bacterium. GTDB lineage: Bacteria > Pseudomonadota > Alphaproteobacteria > Kiloniellales > JACOMY01 > JACOMY01. The sequence goes on along the minus strand of OY770023.1, from coordinate 5,048,121 downwards.
ACGCTCCCTGATGGCCAGGCGCGCGCATTTGAGATCAGCGAGTACCGCACACACGAGATAGAGCGCATCGCGCGCTGTGCATTCGAGGCGGCGCGTGGACGCCGCCACCATGTCACGTCTCTCGACAAGTCCAATGTCATGGAAACCGGCAAACTCTGGCGCGAAACCGTTGATCGGATCGGCCGCGCGGAGTACCCCGACGTCAAACTGACCCACCTGCTGATGGACTATGCGCTCTTCGCCGTCGCCAGCGAGCCGGGCGAATTCGATGTTCTGCTGGGTGACAATCTCTTTGGCGATCTTATGTCCGATTTGATTGGGGTCGTCTCCGGGTCTTTGGGCATGCTGCCTTCTGCAACGCTACCCGGGGTCGTGCGTGCCGGTCAGCCCCACAAGGGTGGTCTTTACGAGCCAAGCCATGGAAGTGCACCGGACATCTCCGGACTGGGCATTGCCAATCCCATCGGCGCCATCCTTTCAGTCGCGATGATGTTCGAGTATGGCTTTGGCTTGGCGCCGGCCGCGCGGGCGATAGAGAGGGCAGTGGAATGCGTTCTTGAAGCGGGCATTTTACCTCCCGACCTCGGCGGTGACGCGAAAACGCGCGACGTGACACAAGGCGTACTGCGGCATCTATAACAACACTGGATCGAGCGCCGCGCGCATAGCGGTTCTCGACATTTAGCCACAGCTCAAACAGTGCTTGGCATTGATCACTTCGGGCTCGACGCGGTCATAGGTCCAGCCAACACCGATCTCTGTTTTAGCCAAAGGATCACTTGGAGGGGTGACCGCTTGCAATAAGTCCTCCTTCAATATTTTCTCGCTGCAGGGCATCTTGCTGCCGGTCGGTTTCTGCCAGCGATTGATCGCCAACAGAGCTCAGGAGCCGCCAAGTGTAAGACCAGCAGAACCGATCCAAGGTGGCGAGCTTGAGCAGCGAAAGCAGATCACGGATAGCAAGCCAAACAAAGCATAGAGCTGGTTGAGAGCGCGTGCGGGCAGTACGTGAGCTCACATCTGACGCCGCAATCCATCAAGCCAAACGAGTCTACGAAGTCCAAATCAGGGCCCCAAGACCAACTTTATAGACTCCTCCGTACGCACCCAGTCTCGACGTGGCTCTTGCTATAGCGCCGCTTGGATATCGGCCGTCGCGACGTGGGGCAAACTTTTAAGCCAGAACCTGTTCCATGCTTTTTGGTCATCGCTGTAGCCGTCATGTTGCTTTGTTGATCCGCTTCATGATCTCCGATAGACGTGACCAGCCCTGAAGGGCAAGCGGAAGAACGAGTGCCGCGTTCACGAACTCCCAGGAATAGGTGACGATTGTGAAAATCGTGCCTGCAGTGGCGTCGATGTGAGTTGTGGAAAACCAAAGATTGTGCAGGATGAATCCAAGCAACAGAGCGTAAATGGCACCATAGACCCAAGCTTCCGTGTCCGAAATCCGGATCTCAAATCCTCGCAGTTTGCTCAGATGGGAATGGACGCCCTCGGTGAGTTTCGTCTCCAGAATGCTGACTTGTTGCTCGGTTTGCTGATTGTAGTGGGCATTCAATCGGTAAAAGCGACCGTGGAACAGACTGTAAAGCGCGATCATCAGGACCGCGGCGCCGAGGGCCGCGTAAGCCAAGACGGGATGAAAAGCAAAAAGAACAACAAAAGAGATAGTCAGTTGCACGGCGGCATTCAGGATTGCGGGTAGGTCCTGTTCAAGAAAGTCGACCAATTCGCGGCCCATACCGATTCTGGCATTCAAGGTGGAGACGGGAGTCCTCTCCGCGCGAGCAACCTGTGTCATTCCAAGTTCCACTCGGATCGTCCCGAACGCCCGGGTGTCGTAGAAGCGGCGCAGAACCGCGACCACGTTCAGGCCGGCGAGCACCGCGGCAAGGTACAGAAGTGAGGTCGTATCGCCGCTAAGTAACCCATCGATCGCAAATCCGATGAACAGAGGGATCAGCGCTGTCAACGCCGTCTCGCAGAGAGTCAAAACCCAGGTCACGAGGATTGGGCGCCGGAACGTCCGAAGCAGGTTGGAGATGGTAAGGGGCTTATCCCGCAACACCGTTCGTTCTTTCCAGCGGAGCCACCCGGAAGACCCTCTTCACATCCTCCGTTATGGCGATCAGAACTGGCACGAGTATCAGCATCAGTAGGGTGGCAAACAGCTCTCCAAATGCCAGCGACGTGGCTGCCGGAATGAGGTACTGTGCCTGTTCGGATGTCTCTGTCAGCAACGGGATCAGGCCGATGACCGTCGTGGCGGTGGTGAGGAAGATCGCGCGATAGCGCCCGGTCGCGGCCTCGATGAGTGCGTCGTTTACCGGCAGGCCTGCTTCGATGGCTTGGTTGTAGCGGGTGACAAGGACCAGGCTGTCGTTGATCACCACACCGCTTAAAGCCAGCATGCCGAAGAAGGACAGCACCGAGAGTTCGATGTCCATGATCAGATGCCCGACCGCGGCACCGACAAAGCCGAAGGGGATGATGGCCAGTATCAGAACTGGCTGCCAATAGGACTTGAGCGGGACGGCCATCAAGACAAAGATCATCGCCGCGGCCAACAGCAGCGCGTGCTTCAGCCCTTCTTGGATTTCGCCGATTTCTTGCAGCTCGCCCGCCTTCTCGAGTTTAACATTAGGAAAATGCTCGGGCATCTCCGGCAGAAAATAGGTATCGACGATCCAGCTCAGGTCTTCCGGGGAGATCTTGGAGCGGTCCACCGAGACGGCTATGGTGTTGACCAGTTTGCCGTTCTCCCGATGAACCGTCCCCGGCACGTAACCACTTTCAATCTCGGCAACGGAACGCAGCGGAATCCACTCACCTGACTTGCTGCGCAGCCGGCTATCGAGCAGATCATCGAAGGTATCGCGCGCGCCGCCGGCATTCTGCACGAGGACACGCAGCTCCGTACCGGCACGCCTGACCTTGTGGACCTCCGCGCCGCCGAAGGCATTGCCGATTTGCGTGGCTAGCGTTTCCGGATCGAAGCCCAGGCTGCGCGCTTCTGGCTTGATGCGGATTTCCAGTTGAGATTGTCCTGCGGTGAGCGTGTCTCGGACACTGTGGGCACCGTCGACCTCGGCGAGGAATTCCTTCAGATACTTGCTGACTTCCTTCAGCTCTTCGGTATCTCTGGACAGGAGTCTGAGCTGGAAGCCGCCACCGAAGTCTTCGGTTGCGATGAACTGAAGCTCCGTGGCGCCTTCAAGCTGCCCGGTACGCTTGCGCCACTCACGCATGACGTCCAGAGTTTGCACGTCCCTGCGCTCAGAAACCGGTGTCAGCTCCGCATAGAGCTGTGCCGAGGTAGCGCTCGAGATTATCAGGAACATCGTGCGGATCGGCGCATGCTCCAAGGACGCTTGGTGTTGCACCTCTTGGTTCAGCTCTTCGCCGACGCTTTGGATGCGCTCCATATTGGCCTTTGTGAGCTGGAAGGGCGCGCGCGCGTCCATCTCTAGGTTGATCGAGATGATCTGTCCCGGCACGTCGGGGAAGAACACGGTCTTGATCTTTCCAAGACCAATGAGGCCAAGGCCGAAGAGGCCAGCAGACACAAAGATGATGAGCGCTGCGTAACGGTGGCGGATCGCCGCCTTCAACAGAGGCCGATAGGCGACGTTCTTGCTCCACTCCAGAGCCCCTCGCGCGACGGCCTGCAGCTTTGACCACCCCAGCGTCAGTCGGTTGTTCGGCCGGCGTCCCAGGCGAAGAGGCGCCAGATGCGCAGGCAGGATGAACTTGCTCTCGATGAGCGAGAAGGCGAGCGCGAAGATGACGATCCCCGAGAAACTGGCAAGCACTTTGCCAAGCGGGTTATCGAGCAGCAGCATCGGGTAGAACGCAGCGATGGTGGTCAGACCGCCGAATATCGTGGCCACTGCGACCCTCTCGACACCGGTCTGTGTGCCGGCAATCGGGTCGCTTTCGTGCTGGCGATGCTCGAACACGCTTTCGCCAACGACCACGGCATCATCGACCAGAATGCCGAGCGCGACAATCAGGCCGAAAGTGGTGACGTCATTCAGTGAATAGTCGACCCACTTGGAGCCGGCGACTGCCAGAGCCCCCAGCACCGAAATGGGGATGCCCATGGCGACCCAGAACGCGAGACGGACATCCAGGAACAGCGAGAGCACAAGAATAACCAGGAAGAGACCCTGAAGGCCGCTCGTGCTAAGCAGGCTAAGCCGGTCGGTGATGTAGTTTGATGCATCGCCCCAAACGGAGATCTCAACGCCCGGCGGCAATTGGGGCTCGAAGTCGCGCGCGACCTCGTGGACGACCTCTGAGATGCGCAGAGCATTGTCCTTCTGTCCGACCAACACCTCCATGCCGGTGGTTTGCGCATTGTTGAAGCGAAACAGGTAATCCCCTTCTTCGAAGGTATCGCTGACCTTGGCGATTTGGCCCAGCCTGATGGAGGTTCCATCGGCGTTCTCGATAATTGGTATGTCGGCAAACTGGGTCGAAAACCTGGCTTTGTCATCGGTCTTGAGCGTGACGTTGCCGCCGATGGTGCGCAGCGTTCCGGTTTGAAAGTTGAGAGAACTCGCACGGATCTTCTCAACCACATCATCGATGGTCAGCTGAAACTGCCGCAGGATCTTGGGGTCGAACTCAATACGCATTTCCCGAGCATGCAAGCCCCAGACTTCCAAGCGCGAAATCTCCGGTTCGGCGAGGAGGTTCTCCCGGAAGCGCTCGGTCAGTGCCTGAAGGGTCAGGGGATCTGTGTCGCCATGAATGTTGATGTAGAGGGCCGGATAGTCGTAGCCGTTTGACTCGATCACCGGGCGGCGCACGGAAGAGGGAAAGTCGTCGATGGCGTCTAATCGCGTCCGAACGCGGTCCAGCACCTTCTGCAGATCCGCGCCCCCGACCTTGCGGACCTCTACATAGGAGATTTCTGCAAGGGATTGCGAGGAAACGCTCTTTACGCCCTCCACCCCCTCGATTGCCTTCTCGATCTTTCGCGTGACAAGCTCGTCGACCTGGGCGGTCGAAGCACCAAGAACAGTGGTGGTGATTTGCACGCTATCGGCTGGCATTCGCGGGAAACCCTCAATGCGCATGGAGAAGAGCGTGACCAGACCGGCAAAGATGATGAAGACCATCAGTAGGTTTGCCGCCACAGGATTGCGAATGAACCAGCCTAAGAGGGACTTCATGGCTCTATCGTCCTTCTAGTACGGCCGCACGGTCTGGCCTGGTAGGAAGGAGGCCAGCGGCGTGATCGCGGCATAGAGGGCGTAGGTGCCAGCGGGCGCTTCGATGACAAGGCGGTCTTGGCGCCTAAAGAGGATCTTTGGCGTGAAGCGCCTGAGACGATTACTGGCATCGACATGCCAGATCTCACCTTCCTGAGTTAGCGCCGAAGCTGGGACATCGAGGGCGTTGGACGCCGTTACGCCTGGCAAAGAGACACGTACGAAATCGCCGGAAAGGACCTTTTCGCCCTCGGCCCCATCGATCTCCAGGAAGACCTTGTATTGACGCGTCGTCTCGTCGAGGAATCCGCCGCCCTTACGGATCGTCGCGACGGCGACCTCCTTGCCGTTCCGGTCGATGACGCGGGCGCTGAGGCCCTCCAGCGGCTTTTGCAGAAGGCTCCAGTCGTTTCGGCTGAGTTCCACCGCCAACTCAAAGGTAGCATCGTCTACAAGCTTGACGAGCGGGTCACCGGAGTTGGCCGTTTGGCCGGGACTTACATATCGCTCGGTCACGAAGCCGGCGAAAGGCGCGACCAGGGTTGCATCCTCCAGCTGCCGTCTTGCGGCTGAAACGCGTGCCTCTGCCGACGCCACTGCACTTTCAGCGATTTCCAATTGCGGCAGTCTGAGCGCTAGATTGTTGGGCGGTTTCACTCTCTCGCGTTCAAATTCCTTGCGCGCCACCACGGTGGCGTTCTTCGCCTGCCACAGCCTGAGCTTGGCCTCCTTCAGGGCCAGTTCCGCCGCCGCCAGTTCGGCGACATAAGGCGTGTTTTCAATCTCAATAAGGACAGTGCCTTTTTCGACGCGCTCGCCGGCGAGAGCACTGGTCAAAACTTTGGTGATTCGCCCGGAGACCGCTGCCTTCAGTTCCGCGGACCAGCGTGGCCGCACTTCAGCGAAAGCTGTAACCTCAACGACTTCGCTGCCGGCCCGCACTTCCTCTACAGACACCCACGGTCCTGGCCGAGGATCTTGCGCCTCGACGGCGTCAACCGTGTATTCTGCGGTGTAGAGATACCAGGCCACGCCGCCGAGCACGGCCAGCGCCAGGACAATCACTTTCCATCTGAAGAGCGATGAACCCTCGACTGGGGCGCTATCCGGGTGCGTGCTATGCATGGATGACTTCGCTGACTAAAGGTCTAGGAGGCCGATCGAAGGGCTGCGCCGTCGGAAACGCAGCGGCTGCGTAAGGTCATCGGAGTGATGTGCTACTCAGATCGGGGAGCCGCCGCGCGCTTTTCGATTTGCGAGGAACTCCCTACGGGTCTTGGGACCAAAGGTCTGAAAATGAGGATCCGGACGCTCCCGATAACCAAGGCGGCGATGCTCAATGGCATCTTTGCGTGCCCTCTTCAGAACCTCTTCCACGTCGAGCCCATAGGGCCTGGCCGCATTCAAACCCAGGATCTGAGCCCTGAGTTTGGCGGTCATCTTCGGATAGCCGTGCTTGTCTTGCAGCTCATCCGAGATCTGGAATGCTCGGAAGGCCTGTATCTGGTCCTGGGGCGAGCCATACCAGATGCAGTCGGAGCCGTAGAGTACGTTCTTCTCGCCGATGTGCTTCACAAGTTTGCCGATGATGTGGGCTGCGGTGTCGGGGTCCCGCATGGTGTATCGCCAGGTGCTCCCGAGCTCCGCATAGACATTCGCGTTGCGCGGTATCTCATTTTCTTCGACCGACCGGATTAGCTCGTCGACGCCTTCGCCGCGGCCGGGCTGATAGGGGCCTTCCGGCTGGGTCGTGATGAAGCCTGAGTGATAAACCAGGAAGTTCACGTCGGGGAACATCCTGGCGACGATGCCGATGTCGCTTGCGAGGCTGTGCTTGTAGGACTGTCGCCCAAAGGGTAGGCCCTTGTGAACGCAGATGTTCTTGACGCCGAGCGCGCGGGCCTTTTCGATCATACGCAGGCCGCTGTCCTCGTCGTGTAGGAAAAAGCCGCGCCCATCCGGCCCCCACTGGGTGTAGCACTTCCAGGCAGAGACGCCCCACACCTCGGCGAGCTCGTCCATCCCTGCGAGATCTCCGTCCTGGTTTGGGTTTGCGCGGCCATGGATCAACAGGCGATGCGTCCCGTCCATCTCGTCAACGATGCGGCGCACCTCGTCGGCTTCTTGAATGGTCAAGAGTTCTTGCTCTCGCTCCGAGGGAATGAAGGACAGCACCATCATGTCCGTATCGGAATCCAAGAAAATGTCCTTGATGAACTGCTTAGCGCCTCCGAGTCCAGTCCGGCCAAGTCCATGCTGGCCAACGAAATGTCCCTGGACATCGAACACGAACTCACGGCCGCCAAGCTGATCAATCGCCACCTCCGGATCCACCGCGGCCACTTGGTCCAGCTCGAAGAAACCGCCCGTTTTGCCTGCAGCGGCGTTCGCTGCGTTGAAGGCCAGTAGGGTGCTCGCAGCCCCACAGGCGGAAACCATGAAGTCCCGGCGTCCGACACCGCGCCGCTTGGCATTCTCACTCGCCCAGGTCTGAGCCAGTTGGTTTGCCTGGCGATTGATTGCATTGAGTGGAACCGGGATGAACTCGCCGTTCGAGGTCGAGTCCAGTTTGACTGGAAGGCGATTCCCGTCGGGATCGGAGTTGGGTCGCATGACGTGCCTCCTATGCAAGAAAATGATTGTCAATGAGCCATCACTGCTAGAGGGAGCGAAAGGGGCTCGCCGACAGAAATCCTGTCACTCCAACAGGTTTGAAGCGGATTGGCCCGGCAGCGGCGGTGGCGGTTCACTGCTGCCGGCTGGACGAAGCCAGGGCCCCCAGGAGGCTTCGACCAGGGCGTCGCGATCGGCCCAATCATCATGAACAACCGTCATCCAGATCTCGGCCATCTCGTCGTTGGTCTGCCAACCCCAGGTCACCGGCGCAGCTGGAGAGTTGGGATTGGCCGGATTGTCGTCGGAGTTGTCGAAGGCGAACCAGACATCGATCCGGCTCCCCGCGGGCAGATAAACGGGCGCGCGGTACACGTAGACGTTCTGCCAGCGAAAATCCCAATCGGCGATCCGGATGAGAGGCAGTTTCGCGCCGTCCGGCAAGGTGGCTGTTGCCACCACCTGGGTGCCGATGTAGTGCATGTGTGGCGTGATATCGATCAGTTTGAAGCCAGCTGGCACATCCATATGGATGTGGCGCCAGTAGCTGGTTTCGCCTGCCGGAATCTGTAGATCCTGCGTCCCGATCACGAGGCCGTCGATGTAGCTCTCGACCGGCTCATCGGCGAAATACAGCGCCATCTGGCTAAGGTCCCGGGTGGCTTTGCCGGTCAGGTGATAATGCACTTCGAAGACGAAATCGCCGCCGCGGGGAAGATACATACCCAGTCCCGGCGATAGCACATAGGGATCGGAACCCGGAGCCCAACCCCCGAGCCCGAAGGCGCCCTCTTCAGAGCCGTCGTAGTCTATGAACCCTCCGGTCCCGAAGACCGAGAAACCGGGCTCCGGGTCCTCCTTGTCCTTCTTGCGACCGCGGCCCGTGTAATCGATGAAGAAGTTGGCGTGGTGGACGACACTGGGATCGCCGGGCTGAAAATCCACACCGACGAGGACCTTGTCTTCCACCAACTCTGACGGGATGACGAAGTAGCGATAGATATCCTCACCGCTGGCCGGCACCTCGAAAGGCTCGGGCATGGCGATAATCAAATCGGGCTCGCCCAAACGCCAGCCATTGTTTTCGGCCATTTGCTGTGGGGGCAATTCCTGCAAGTCGCCCTCCGGTGCTCCGTCCTCGGCCCAGGCCGCGATCCTGTCGATTAGTCGTTGACTGAGAAGGCGCTCGTCACGGAACCGACCTTGGCTGGGGTCGGCGCGCCACGGCGGCATGACACCATCCGACGTCACATAGGCCAGCATGTCGGCACGCCGCCGTGCCTGGCTGTAGGTCTCCAGCGGAAACGGCGCGATGCCCTCAGTTCTATGGCACTCGACACAGTTGGCTGCGAGGATCGGGGCGATATCGCGCGTGTAGGTCGCCGGTGGCAGCGATCCTTGTTCCCAGGACTCGAAGAAGCAACCAATCGCGGTGTTCGGCTCCGGCATTGCGCCGCCACCCCCGGCCACGGCTGCCATAGCATCACGCAAGTCGTGCGATGTGATCTGATTGCGCAGCTGGCCGATCGAGGCGAAGCGGTTGTCGATGCGGCCACGGTACACCACGCGATCGTCGGTATCGATGACGAAAGCCTCAGGGGTCACGGCCGGTCCGAGACGCAAGGCCAGATCCCCGGATGGATCGAACAGGATTGGGAACGACAAGCCCCGTTCGTCACGATAGGCCTCTGCATCGGACCGGGTCATATAAGGGCTGGACATGACACCATAGAAGGCGACGCCTTTCGCTTGGGCCTCTGTATAGAAGTCGTTGAGCTCTGGCGCGTAGCGATTGGAAATCGGGCAGGTGTCGTCAAGGATCACCAGGGCCACAGGTTTCAGACCCTCTTCTTCGCCAAGCCTCCGCACGCGTCCGGTCAGATCGAGCATGCGTGCGCCGATGATATAGGCTGGTGCGCTACTGAGCGGTTTTGCGGGGGCTTTGTATTGGCTGTGCTCAGCGGGTGCAGCATTGCCGTCGTGCGCCGATGCAAAGGACCATGCAAAGCTGCAAGTAAGGCCGAGAACCGCCACACCCTTTAGCGATCGGTGGGCCACCTGTCCAAATTGCCAAAACCATTCCCGGAGGTGCGGCATAACCTGCGGTTTTCCTGGCATGGAGTGAACCCTCCTCATTTCTTGGCTGAACGGGCTGTTCGCGGAGATGTCGAAGCCGGATCGGCAAGGCCGAAACCCTGCATGATCGTGCGGAATGCCAGCTTGGCGGCGTCGCGGCGCGCCACCGCGCCATCGTCGACGGCGTTCCAGGCGGCATAGACCAGCGCATCGATTGCTGCCACCACCCAAGCCGTGGGCACGGCCCGATCTAGACTGCCTTCGGCCTTCATTGCTTCGACAAGTTCGCTCAACTCATCCAGTTGCCGGCCATAGGCTGCATTGATCTCGGGATCGTTCAGGACTGCTGGTTCATTCGACAGGAACCGAAAGCGATCTCCTAGAGGCACAATGGACTCAAGGATTTCGGCGAGCACTTGTGCGGCACTCAACCGGTCGATCGGGATCTGCTGAGTGGCTTCGTCGATCTGGCGCAGGGATTCCAGTACCAGCGCCCGGATCAGATCCTCGCGGGTCGGAAAATGCCGATAGAGGGTGGCTCGGCCAACGCCTGCCTTCTCCGCAATCTCGGCCATCGCGGCCCCGGGATTGCGGGAGAGCACTACTCCGGCCGCGTTCAATAGACCTTGACGGGTCATCGGCTGCGTTGATGAAAGCGAGACATGATTGTCTCATATAGTGCATTCATGTATTATCGTCAAGAGCGGCTCGCGCTACGAATGTGACTGGTTTGCTCCGGTCCTGGGATACCAGTTGGGCCGAACACCAGGCATAGAGCAGGAGGCTTGAGGACGTCCCCTTGGCTACCAACTGCACGCGTTTGCGAATATGCTGTACCGGCAGAGCATGCCATTCTGATTGCCGATAGAGGACGTCTATGGAGTGCATTGAGACTAGAAATTTCCTTATCGACCCGAAAGCTCCAAATAAAACGACAGACAGCAGGTGAAATGGTGACCTTCTATTTGGTCCTGTATGGACTCTGCAGGAAGTTACCGTGGAGCTAAACATTTGGAAAGGGAGCTACAATGAAAAACGAAACCGTCAGAGAGGACTCAGTCGCGGTGACGAGTCAGGAAGAGTTTTTGACCCGCGCCTGGACCGATCCGGCGTTTAGCGCGCGCTTGGACCAGGATCCCAAAGCGCTTTTGCAAGAGATGGGCGCCGAGGTGCCAGACGATATGACGATCAAGGTCGTTCGCGACAATGACGATGTCGTCTACCTGCATCTGCCAGCGCCTCCCGGCGAGGGCGAGGTCGCTGACGCAGATCTGGCGGTAGCACAAGGCGGCGCTACCTTCACCGTCTTCACACCAACGACAACCACAACCTGGAGCGTCTATGCGACCAGTGCTATCTCGGTCTCCGTGACAGTCGTGGTGTCGGTTACGACGAACTAAGGTCTGTCCGAAACGGCAATCCGAAAGACCAGTGACCGCCTCGATGCGAGCTGGATAATGGGCTCGGCCTGACCGACCTGGCTGCGACGCGAAATCTCAAGACATAGGACTTCGATAGTCTGCTTCTATTGCCGAGATAGAAACTTGCAGTTGGTGATTGGGTCAGCATGAGAACATTTAGAAGGGACACGTTGGTGGAGGCAAAAAGAGGTGTGAGAATACTGAAATTCTCACCCTCTGCTACCGCTAGGGTAATCGCCATAACAAGGAGGACAATGATCATGGCGCTTCAGCCGTTAAAAAGGCACGTGTACGATGCCCTAATCTCACGAGCCTGGAGCGACGAAGCATTTTCCAGGTTCCTAGATGAAAACCCAAAGGCGGCAATAGCCGAGATGGGTCAGCGGTTCGATGATGTTGGCGCCCTCCGCGTGCTCAGGGATACGCCGGATGTCAGGTATCTTCTCATTCCGGACACGACAAGCGAGGTTTCGGCCAGGGGTGAAACCAACGAGGGCGAGCTAGACGTCACGCGCAAGTCTGGTAGAGAGGCTCCCATGAAGGATGAGGCCTTTCTTGCAAAACTTGAGAGCAACCCGAGAGCGGCTCTCGCGGGGGTTGGTCAGTCAGTACCGGATAACATTGAACTTGTGGTCGTGCGAGACAGCCAGTCCTTGCGGCACGTGCATATACCGCTTGCCCCATCCACGGAAGGCGAGGTCTCCGACGAGGAACTCTTGAAGGTCCAAGGTGGTTTTCCTTGGATTTCTGCCACTTTTGCTGGGACAGCAGTTAGCTGGGTGGTCACATTGACTGTCCAAACAGGGGGTACCTTCGACTAGAGGAGACGGCGGCGTCTATGCAAACAAGGGGACGGAGTGCTGAGGCTCTTGCGAGACTCCGCGCCCGTCCCGTTGCGCCAACACCCAGGAAAGCTGGCCGCAGGATCGTCGCGAGCGTAGATCTCTCACGTTATCAAGGGTTCGATAGATTGGGATAGGTCACATGCTGTCGTTGTCGTGACGACAATGACCTACACGATGATGGTTTCATCAGCTGCTCGAAAGGAAATCAGCTAATACACCCACCCCCTAGAGGAGGAATGAGCATGCAACGAACGAACAGCACGTCTCTAGACACCTTGCAGCAAGGACAAGAGTTCTTCCTGGCAAGAGTCTGGAACGATGAGGCCTACCGCGAACGACTGCGCGAGGATCCCGAGGCGGCGATTGCCGAAATCGGCGGCCGGATTCCCGAGGGTTTCGAGTTGAAGGTCGTCTTCGATAGTGACGAGGTGACCTACCTGCACCTTCCAGCCCCGCCAGGCGAAGGAGAGGTTCGAGACGAAGAACTCTTGGGCGCACAGGGCGGGACAGTGTCCTTCGCGGTGTCCGGAACCATAATCTCAGTCACCGTGGTCGTTGTGACCTCGACCCTTGGTCGTTGCGTAGGCAAATGACCCTGCGTTGAGTGGAACCGTCTAAGATGAGGATCGGCTCTCAAACTTCGAACTGTAGAGGCAATTTCCGAAACCGAATGATTTCATTCGGATCCAATCGGTTCTAGGAGGCGATCGCGGGTGCTACCCAGGCGGATGATCCCCATCCGCCTGGGCGCGCTGGCCGGCCAGGCCAGGGACCTGGTTGACCGGGACATCGCCAGTTCCGTCAAGACCTGCGCCCTCGTCGATAGATAAAAGCTATCGCCACGAACTTCTCAATCAATTTGTTTGGCTCCTTGGTTAGGGCCATTTGAAGTCTAGCAGGCTGTTGAGAAAGTCAGGTGATGCAGGAGGGCAGGAGATTTGTTGAAAGATTAGGAAGGCTCCGCAGGACGATACAGAACGTATCGTACAAGGAGCCTGACGCGAGCTTTCGGCAAAGATCCAAGCTCATGCGCGCCTCGACTTTCTCAACAGCCTGCTAAGGACACGACCCCGTTTCCTCGGGTCTTCTTTAGGGTCATTGTTCTGCGTCATGCTGTGTTGCCGGTGTTCGTCCGGCGATCGGGGGACAGGAACGTTTTGTCTTCAGAACAGGGCCGGCCTCAAACGTGAAAGGAACCGTGATATGACGGTGAACAAAACTCTGGACAACGTGGAGCAGTCCGCCAGGCAAGAAGAACTCATCGCCAAAGCCTGGTCGGATCCGGCTTTTCGCGCACGTCTTCAAGAAGACCCCAGGGCAGTCTTGACGGAGCTGGGTATCCCCATCGCTGGCGATGCGAGGGTTGAAGTCGTTCAGGACAGCGACCGAGTCCTCTATCTTCACATCCCCAAGGCACCGCCGCAGGGCGAGGTCCGAGATGAGGAGATCATGGGGGCACAGGGCGGCCTTACCGTTCCTTTGACCACGATCAAGTGTTCATGGGCCCCGCAGATTCCTAAGTAGCAGGCTGGGTACGACGTTGCAGCCCGTGCCTATCGATCCCCTCCGCTTGGGCCCGATGCACCAATCGCCCAAAAGCTATCTGGGCTGCTCTTAGAGACGCTTGGGTTCCGAGCGTCTCCAGCGGAGAAGGACGAGTGCGGCAATGGCTGTCCTTGCATCTGCTCTCTTGGCAGTGGTGGGACGAGCGTGCAGCCCGCATTCCGTTTCGATGCATGCAGCCCGGACCCATTCTACGCCCTGCCGTCTAGAGGCCCTCGTGACATGAGACTGCGCCTCGATCGCCAAACAGACAATCGTCCCAGACAGGGAGTGCTTCCATGAGCGTTGCAGTTAGTTTCATTGCTGACACCAGCCAGAATCGTGAGAGAGAGAAGCTTACGATTGATGAGCTTCGCTCTCTAGGCGCTCGGGCAAGCACAATTCAAGAACGCTTGCTGGGTGATTACTGCGAACCATTGGAAGGGCGCGGCCAAGAGGCAGATGCCGGGATGAAATCCTGGGAAAGCTCTGCGGCGGGCGGCGATCCGGCTCTCTTTCGGCAGATGTGCCGTTTCCGCAACCTCGATGTCAAGGCGGTCAAACCCATGCTGGGGCCAGTCGCTGCGCGGGACGAGGTTGCTATGCCACTCTGGTGCAGCGATTTCCTGTGGCTCTTCGAGGCCTTGCAGCAAACGCCCGATGCTGCCTGTTCGGCCAGTTTGGCCAATGACCCAAGGCTCCCCTACGAGGAACTCTTCTACAGCCTGGTCGCTCAAGTACGCCGGAGGCGCAATGCAAGGGCTGAGCCGGAGTGGCTTGCACTGCTGTCCGGCGAGGCGCTCTCAGATCTGGACCGTGCTCTCCTGCACGGTGTAACGGAGATCTGTGCAAGAGGTCTCAACGACAAGCTCAACCTTAGGCGCTATTCCCGCGGATCGAGACTGGGCATGCTGTCCTTCGCCGCGATGCAGCCGCAGCCCGGTGACCTCGACCAGGAGGTCTCTAACTTCATCGCGGAGCTCAGGACTGAGGGGTTGAAGTCCTTCTTCTTGGACAGGCCCGTTCTGGCGCGCTTGATCTCGCGCCTTGTCTCGCAGTGGCAAGACGTAACCTTGGAGTTTCTACAACGCCTCCACAACGACCTACCCGACGAAATCGGGGGGCTGACCGGTGGCGTCAATCCGGGCCGCGTGGCCCGGATTTCCGCGGGGCTATCGGACCTGCACAACGGTGGACGCTCCGTTTACAAGGTCACCTTCGAGGCAGGCATCACGCTGGGCTACAAGCCGAGAGACCTCAGTCTGGATAACGCCTGGAACCGGCTCCTCAACTGGTTGGACAGTGAAGAGGCTCCGGCTTCTGCCGGTCACCCTGCGTGCCTCTTGCGAGACGGCTACGGTTGGGTTGAGTGGATGGTGCCCAGGGCCTGTGCAAACCAGGCGGAAGCAAAGGAGTTCTTTCGCCGGACCGGCGCAACGCTATGCCTCATTCGCATGTTGCAGGGTATCGACTTTCATCTCGAGAACGTCATGGCCTGTGGAACCGTGCCGGTCCCTGTCGATCTGGAAACCGTCATTCGCGCGAGAATCCGGGAAGAACCTCAGGCGACCGGAGCGGCGGAGGCCTTTACGAAGGCGCTGCGCATCATGGACGATTCGGTCTTCTCAACCGGCTATCTACCGGGCTGGATCAGCATGCCCGGCGGCGGCGCCATGCTGATGGGTGGGCTGGATATCTATCAAGATCCAAATCTCTATCCAGAGGCGAACAGCCACGACAGGAGCGCGCTCGACGGGCAGGGAGAGCCGGCCGAGGCACCCAATCTGCCGAGCCTGAACGGCAAGGTCCTCCAGGCACAGGACTACGCCGACGACATCGCTGTTGGCTACCGCAGCATGTTCGCATTTCTCCGCACTCGCGGGCCCGAGATGGCCAAACCAGGGGGTCCGCTCTCCTACTTCGACGAGGTGAGCTTTCGCCCGATCCTGCGGCCAACCCGAGTCTATGCAATGCTGCAGCAACGAGCGCTCGGTCGGACAGCGGTCATTGACGGCGCTGCTTGGAGCCTGCACTTCGATTTCCTGTACCAGTCCTCGTTGACGGCGGATGCCGCGCTGCCTCTTGCAAAGGCCTGTTCTTACGAAGTGCAAGCCATGGCGGACCACAATATCCCCTACTTCACAGCAGAGGCTGGATCGACAGACTTGCGATGCGGTGACGGCACGCTCATCCCAGGGTTCTTCACTGTTGCTTGCCTGGACGAGATCCGCGCGCGTTTCTCTGATCTGCGGCAAGAGGTGCAAGATCGCGACCTGTTGACGATCGAACAGGCCCTACGGATCACACAGCAGGCGGCACCTAGTCCTCTGGTAGAGGGCGAGGCCGTAACGGAAGGATCCATCACCCGGCATAGTGAGGCAGATCTGATTACACGGGCTTGCGGATTGGCAGACGCAATTGAGTCTTCGGCCATTCGCGCCAGCGGTGCCGCCACTTGGATTGCGCCGACACCGGTGACGAGCGACGAGCGCCTCTTACAGCAGCAACCTCTCGGGCCAGCACTCTTCTGCGGCACGATCGGGATCGCTGTCTTCTTGGCAGCCCTTAATCGTATCACCGGGGTCGAGCGCTATCGGGATTTGGCCTCCGCCTCCATCGCTGCACTGCTGGAACAAAGCAAAGACGAGAGCATGCTGCGCAATGCAAGGCGAATGACAAACCTGGGCCTGGGGGACGGTTTGGGCGGCATGGTCTATGGGTTGGAGCTTCTTTCTCACCTGTTGAAAGAGCCAGAGCTGCAGGAGGCAGCTGGCAGCTTCGCAGGGCTGATTACGGAGGAGAAGATTGCTGCTTGTGCCGAGCCCGGCCTCTATTCCGGCCTTGCCGGCGCCATGATTGCTCTGCTGCGTCATGACCCGTCTGGCAAAGAGACAGCAGTACGCGCTTCCGTTCAGTCTTGCGGCGAGGCGCTTCTGAAGCAACGCCGAGATACACACCTGGGCGGTCGTGCCTGGTTGAACCGGCAAAAGCACCCGAGCATCGGGCTGATGCACGGAACCAGCGGAATCGCCATGGCGCTCGCTATGGCCGGCATCAAGCTCTCTCTGCCGGAGTTTCAGGATGCGGCCTTGGAGGCCCTTGATGTCGAGCGCAGCCTCTATCAGCAGGCTGGATATTGGCCGGATCTGCGTGACCTGAGGAAGGGCGCAGCCCCGAGCGATGCGCCAAGCAATAGTGACTTTGCCAACGGTGCAGCAGGCGTTGGCGCGGCGCGCCTGCGGCTGATCGCGTTGGTGGGCGCAACGCCTGATCTGGCGGGAGATCTAGATGCCGCCACTGCCCAGGTGCGCAGCGCAGCCGGCGTCGATCGCGATGGTCTATTCGAAGGGAACGCGGGCCAGATCATCTTCCTTACGGAAGCAGCGCGCTACTCGGGCGATCGCGCGTTAGGCGACCGGGCCGGAGCGAAACTGACAGACATGCTGGAACGGGCCCATATCGCCGGCAGCTTCAAGTGGCAGGCCGGCAAGGATAGAGACAATCCGGGCTTCTTCAACGGCGCCGCAGGTGTCGGGATGGCGCTCTTAAGCATGGTCCGTCCCGACGTCGTTGCCTTGCGAGACGCCGTTGTTCCGCGGCTAGACTAGAGGGAGTCAAAATAGATGCGTCAGCTATGCATTATTGGTCGTGACCGCTCAAGCCTTGACATCGTTGCAGGTACCGAAGGGCGTATTGAACTCGAAGGTCAAGATGTCCGTTTCGGTGTGATCGAGACGCCGGACCTGACCTTCGATCCCGATCTGGACAGCAACGCCGAGAAGGTGTTCATAAGAGTCCGGGCCTTTTCCTGCAACTATCGCGACCGCGCGTTGATCCTGGCGATGGTGCGATCCAATCGCACAAGTAATTACTATGTCGTGGGATCGGAGTTTGTGGGCGAGGTCTTGGCAACGGGCCGTGCCGTAAAGGACTTCAAGCCAGGTGATCGCGTGATTGCCGATGGCGCCTTCCCGGAGAGCGGCGATCCGGCTGTCGCGCCCGGCCTTCCAACGAACCATGGATCTCGCGAACTACAGATCCTGCACCGGCGCAAGCTGATCAAGATCCCCTCCGCGGTAAGCGATGAGCTTGGGGGCGCCTTCACCATCGGTGCGCAGACCAGCTACAGCATGGTTCGTCGCCTGCAACTGCAAAAGGGCGATCGTGTGCTTGTCGCTGCTGCCAAGTCGAACACCTCCCTCTTCGCGATCGCCGCTTTGAAGTCGCTGCCGGTTCGTGTCTATGCTCTCTCCACCTCACGGCGTCACGAAGAGCGGTTGTTGGACCTCGGCGTCGATGGCCTTTTCACGGTCGATCCCAGTCGCCCGGGCTGGAGCCAGTCCATCCCCCTTTCCGACCAGCAAGATGATGTAGCTGGCCCCTTTGACGCAATCATCGATCCCTTTGCCGACATCTACTTAGGTGAGATTGTGAAGGTGATGGCGCAGGGCGGACGCTACATCACCTGCGGAATTGCTGATCAGCACAGCAGTTTGCTTGGTGACGAGAGTCCGATCTTGCCGATAGACGCCAGCGGGTTTGCCATAAGCATGATGGTCCAGAACTTGACCGTCATGGGCAACTGCCTCGGTCAGACGAGCGACCTGCAGGCGGCCCTGGATGATTTCGCGACTGGGCGTTTGGCCTTGCCCCAGCCGACGCGGGTCACCGCTTTGGATCCGAAAACCTTTTTCGAACAGACCTATCTGCAGCCAGGCCGCTTCGGCAAGGTTACCTGCCATTATGAATAGGGAAGGGATCCAATACTTGCGCATTGTGGTGAAAGACTGCTGGCTTCTCGAAACTAAGGAGGCGGCAGAGCCTTGCAACGGCATCGAACGCATCTCAGTTCGATGCGATTCTGCCGCTTCTCACTGAGCGAGATCTCGAGCCTTGGTTCAGTTCCGTCAAGAAGCGCTGAGAAAGCTCTCGTCGCCGGAAGATCTGCGCCATTCGATCAGGGTGACCTCTTCGATGACCTGGCTTGCCGTGGCCGTCTTTCTTTTCGGCTTTGCGGTGCTCTTGGTTTGGGGCATTGCGGGAACGATTCACACGCGCGTGCATGGTCCAGCCTTCATCACCTACCTCGACGCGGAACTGACAGAGGTGGTCGCTCAAGGTAGCGGAACGCTGACGTCTCTAACCGTCGACCAAGGTGACGAGGTAGAGCGTGGTGACATCTTGGGCTTCGTCACCAATCCGGTTTTGTCCGCTCGTCTTGCTGAGTCTCGGCGGGTCGTAGCGGACTCGCTGGCCACGATAGAGAGATACGAGGAGACGATGGCGGCGGAGCTGGCGGAATTTGACCGCCTGCAGGCGCTAAGGCGCGCAGCGATGGAAAGTCAACTCGCGCAGGCTAGCGAAATGGCCGAAGCCTTCGGGCAAAGGCTGGACAGCAACCAGGATCTCTATGACAGGGGCTTTGCCGTCGTGCAGATGGTCGACGAGTTGAGGACCCAATACTTCCAAGCCAAGCAGGAGATTGAGACGGTCAAGAACGAGCTCGCCCAGCTTGCGCTTGATCGCGAGGAGAGAAAAACGCAGTGGGACCAGAGGATTCTTGACCTGGAGGCGCGGCATTCGGAGCTTCTAGCGACGGTCCGCGAGCTCGAGGAAGACGTCGCTCAGACCGAAACCATCTATAGTCCGGCTACGGGAGAAGTGGCTCCCATTCTCGTGACCAACGGGACGCACCTTAACGCCGGCGACCCTGTGCTCACCATCGTAAGGCCCAGCGCGACGCTTGAGGTCATGGCCTTCGTGGATGCCACGGATGCAAAGCTCATCCAAATGGGAATGCCCGTTTGGATCTCCCCGACAACCTACCCAGAGGAGGAATATGGAACGATCCTGGGTCAAGTGACCGATATCTCCAAGTTCCCGCTCTCCGCAGAGGCGCTCTTTGCGATCCTGCAGAACCGCGATCTTGCGAGCCAGTTTCTGCAGGAAAGCGCGCCGCTGCTGGTCTCGATAGAAATGCAGCGTGATCCCGATGGAGGGCTGGCCTGGACGTCGCGTCAAACCACGCCAATCGAAATCACCGCCGGCACCCTAGCCAGCGTGTCCGTCGTGGTCAGAGAGCAGGCGCCAATCTCTCTGGTCATACCCACCTTGAAAGAGTGGACTGGCCTGCAGTGAGACGCGTCAGAACACCCACCGTCATTCAGATGGAGGTCGTCGAGTGCGGGGCCGCCTCCTTGGCGATCATTCTAGAACACTACGGAAAGTGGGTACCCCTTGATGAGCTGCGCATTGCTTGCAACGTATCGCGAGACGGCTGCAATGCAGCCGACATCGTGCGCGCGGCAAGGACCTATGGTCTCGAGGCGAAGGGCTATCGATACGACCTTCAGAATGTTCAGAAGATGTCGCTTCCCTTTATCGTCTTTTGGGAGTTCGGCCACTTCCTGGTGATCGAAGGTTTTGGCCGGGACTGCGTCTATGTGAATGATCCGGCGAGAGGCCCCTACACGCTCACCATGCGAGAGTTTAGCGACGGCTTCACCGGTTTGGCCTTGGGCTTCCAACCCGGACCGGAGTTCCAGGCAACCGGGAAGCGCCCGGGCGTCCTCCGCGAGGTTGCCTCGCGGCTCAGCGAGGCGCGCGACGGCCTAGCAATGCTGTTGCTGGTCAGCCTCCTCTTGATCGTACCTGGTCTGTTGGTGCCGACCTTCTCGAAAATCTTCATCGATGACATACTGATTCAGGGCACCCAAGACCTCTTGCGGCCCTTGCTCCTGGCAATGATCGTTACGCTATTGGTCTTTGCTGCCATGGCTTGGTTGCAGGAATGGTGTCTGCTGCGCATCGAGAGCAAACTCTCTTTGACGGGATCGGCAGTCTTCATCGCCCATCTCTTACGGCTGCCTACGCGCTTCTTTGCTCAGCGTCACGCTGGTGACCTGGTGGCTAGATACTTGTCTAACGACATGGTCGCACAATCGATCGGTGGAGAGGTCGGTCGGAACTTTGTCGGCTTGCTCAGCATCGCCTTCTTCGCTGCCGTGATGCTGTCCTACGACTTCGTCTTGACGGTCATCGCGATAGGCATCAATGCGGCCGCCTTGCTGGGTGTCGTTGCCACAAGGCATACGCTGCGCACCACCAGTGTAAAGCTGGAGGCGGAGAACGGCATGCTTGCAGGCATCGGCGTCTCGGGCATCCGTTCCATGGATACGGTCAAGGCCAGCGGAGGCGAACCTCAAGTGTTTCGGCGCTGGTCAGGCATCCATGCCAGAACCATCGACACCGAGCAGCGCTTGGGTCGCCTCAGCAATCTTGTGGCCATCATGCCAGGCTTGGCGGTCACCCTAACGACGGCAATCATCTTGGGTGTTGGTAGCTTCAGGATTGTCGATGGCGCGCTGACGGTCGGGGGACTGGTTGCCTTTCTGGCACTCACCACCGCCTTTGCAGGTCCCTTTCAGGGTTTGGTGCGATTTGTTATCGACCTGGAGAGTGTCAATGCGGCTCTAAGACGGGTAAATGACGTCGTTAAGCACCAGGCTGCCGAGGAATATAGTCGCCCTCCCGCCACCGCCTTGGCCGATCGCGGCAAGCTAACGGGGCGCATCGAATTCAGGAATGTTAGCTTCGGCTTCCTGCGCGACTCGCCTCCCTTGATCAAGAACCTGAGTTTCACCATCGAGCCTGGCAGCACTGTCGCATTGGTCGGTGCGAGCGGTAGTGGAAAATCGACCATAGGGAATCTTCTGGCCGGCCTCTACGAACCTGACGAGGGAGAGATTCTCCTCGATGGCGTCCCCTTGCATGAAATCAGTCACTCCTTGAGGCACAGCTCGGTCGGTTGGGTTGCGCAAGACATCTTCCTCTTCGAAGGAAGCATCTATGACAATCTGACCCTGTGGGACTCCACGATACACTTGGAAACCGTGATTCGGGCGGCCAAGGACGCAGAGGTGCACGAGACGATCGCCCGAAGAGCAGGGGGATACGAGAGCCAGGTTCTGGAAGGCGGTCGCGACTTCAGTGGAGGCGAGGCGCAACGTCTTGAGATCGCCAGGACCCTCGCCCTCGAGCCGAGCGTACTGATCTTGGATGAAGCCACCAGCGCCCTAGACGCCATCGTTGAGGCGGCGATCGATAGGAACCTCCGCAAACGCGGTTGCAGCTGTCTCAAGATTGCGCATCGTCTGTCGACCATCCGGGAGGCGGACGAGATCTTGGTGCTGCGAGATGGAGAGGTGGTGGAACGCGGTAACCACAGCGATCTCATGAGTGCGAGAGGGCAGTATCGTGACCTCATCGACTTCTGACGCGCGCTCTTCAGCACAGGAAAACAACAGCGCTTTGCGCAGTTTCTTCCTGAGCGAGGGCCAAGTTCTAGAGACCGGCCGGACCGGCATGCTTCCGCTCACCGATGGAGACCTCTGCTGGTACCTGAAGAACGGCTCCGTCGATATCTTCGCCGTCACATTGGACGAAGATGGCAGGCCGAGCAGCCTGCCCAGCTATGTCGCGAGCATGCAGACCGGCGCTCTCCTCTTCGGGCATGATCCATCAAGCGACAGCTCACTCACCACTTTCGCAGTCCGCGGTGACAGGGATGCAGAGCTTGTCGCTCTGCCTTTGGAAGAGCTTCTGACGGCAATTGGACTTGCGGCCGAGCGGGTGAAGGCGATTGATCGCTGGGTCAATGCTTTGACGGGGGCAATCGCCGAGCAGTCAGCCCGGAAGCCAGTCTTGGATCGCAGTCTCGCCAGTCGGACTGCCATCTCTGCCGTGCCGTCGCACTGCTATGCCGTCGAGGGAGAGGTTCTTTGGCTTCGTGGCCCGGTAGCATTCAGCTACTGTAATGGCCAAGAGCTTGCCTTGGACGATAGCCTTTTCCCCCTCGGGTATGCGGCTTGGGTGCAACCCGTGGCGCCAAGCGAGTTCACGACGGTGAGGACTTTGGAGTGTTTGACGGCTGGCAGGTTGCAATCCAGCCTGGACGGCTTTCACCGCCACTGCCTGGCTACGCTCCAAATCAAGTCCGCTCGAAATGAGGATAAGACGCGCGAGCTGAGATCCCGGCGCGATCTGCAGAACCAGGACCTCATCGGCAGCGCTCTGGAGCAGTCGCTGGAGGTTAACCGCCAGAGCCGGCGGTCAAGCGAGGTCTCTTCCGACAATGCCCTGCTGCGTGCTGTTGCCTTCCTCGCCGCACGCCTCGGCACGCAAGCGCCGCGACCGGGCGTCGGACATGAGGATGCCGACGAGCCAGCATCGGTTGAACGCCTGCTGGAGTCCGCCGGCTTGGCAAGCCGGGAAGTGGCGCTACGAGACCAGTGGTGGAGGTCGACCGGATTGGCGATGATCGCCTGGACAGCGGAGGGACGCCCAGTCGCTCTCTGGTCGGCGACACGTGGAGGCTATCACGCTTTCGACCCGGTCACTGGCCAGCAGACCCCGGTCGATGCCAAGCTTGGCAAGACCCTCACGGGTCGCGCCTACTCCGTTCATCCCACCCTGCTGGGCGCCAAGGCGACCTTCTGGGAGGTCTTGAAGACGGGCCTAAGAGGGGGCAAGCGGGACGTCATTGCACTCTTGTGCTTTGGTGCTTTGGGCGCGCTGATCAGCCTGATCACGCCCTCTGTCACGGCAATCTTGATCAATACGGCGATACCCCAGAGTGCCCAAGGCCTGGTCGTCGAACTGGCGGGCGTATTGGTGTCGGTCGCGATCGTCGTCGCGCTCTTTCAGTTTCTTCAAGCCACAGCCATGTTGCGAGCCGAGACCCTGTTCGAGATGCAGGCGCAATCGGCCTTGTGGCAACGTCTCATGCGCCTGCCATCCAGTTTCTTCCGACGCTTCAACTCTGGCGATCTGGCTTTTCGAGCATTGGGCCTTTCGCAGATGCGCACGGTTCTGTCGCAAGGTTTCGTGACGGCCGTGTTGGGGGGGCTCTTCTCTCTCTTCAACGTCATTGTGATGATCGCCTACGGCGGGTCCTTAACCCTCTGGGCCCTCGTGATGACTCTCGTCACGCTGCTTGTCGCCGTGTCGATCAATATTGCAAAGATGCGGCGTCTGCGCCGCTCGATCGCTCTGCATGACGCCCTTGCCGGTCTCTCAAACCAAGGGATAGGGGCCGTCAACAAGCTGCGGGTCGCTGGCGCAGAGACCCGTTTCGCGGCCAAAGTCATCACGCTACACAATCAACGACGCATCCATGAATACGGCGCACGCTCGCTGGAGGCCTACCTTCGGGCATTCAATACGGTTGTACCCTTGGCGTCCACGGCCCTGTTCTTTGCGGTGGTTGGATTCCTTTTGGAGAAGCCTCTGGTAATTGGTGACTTCGTCGCCTTCTCCGCCGCCTACGGTAGTTTCATCGTGGGGATAACCGGCATGCTGAACAGCCTTCCTTTAGGATTGGTCGCTTTGGTGTTATTCGAGCGGATGAAACCAATCCTGGAGGCTGAACCCGAAACCTATTCGAACAATGCCGACCCCGGTGCTCTCAGCGGTCGTATTGAGTTAAACCGCGTGACATTCAGCTATGATGTCAACTCAGCGCCTGTCCTGCACGACGTCTCTCTTACGATAGAGCCCGGTCAGTTCGTCGCCATTGTCGGACCATCGGGTTCCGGAAAGTCTACGCTTTTGCGGCTCTTGCTCGGATTCGATCAGCCGCAGAGCGGCAGCATCCTGCTGGATGACAAGGATCTCTCGCAATCCGATATCCGTGCGGTGCGCCGCCAGTTTGGAGCCGCCTTGCAGAACGCTCAGTTGCTGGGCGGGTCGATTTTCGACAACATCGCAGGCTCCCGTTCGATCACGCTGGACGAGGCCTGGGACGCCGCGGAAAAGGTTGGGCTGGACCGAACCATCAGGGCAATGCCGATGCAGATGAACACGGTCGTCAATGAGGGCACCACGATCTCTGGAGGTGAAAGGCAACGGCTGATGCTGGCCCGCGCTCTGGCTGGAGGCCCAAGGATTCTTTTGATGGACGAAGCCACCAGCGCGCTCGACAATGCGACACAAGCCCTTGTCGCGGAATCCTTGGCCAAACTGGATCTAACAAGGATCGTCGTCGCGCACCGCTTTTCGACGATCAAAGATGCCGACCGGATTTTCGTCCTGCAGCAAGGAAAGATTGTTGAAAGCGGTTCTGCTGAAAGCTTGATCGCGGAAGGCGGTCTCTTCGCCTCATTGGCTGAGGGGCAGGATGAACCAAGCATTGGTGTGCGCGCTTAAAGCGCCCTAGGTCTTGGGCGGTCTCGCATAGGGGACAGCGTTGAGGTACCCAGAGTGACCACGTCATTTCCTACGTCAGACGGAAAGGTCGCAGTGATCAAGCCGCCCTGTTCAGCGTGGCAGAATCCCCGGTCTGGTTGTTCAGTGCCGCTGTGCATTCCTCAAGCAGCTTTCTATAGTGATGTGTGCGGACCGATCCCGCACTCCAAACGAGTCCGATCGTTCTCTCCACCGTCATCCCCTCGATGTCGCGCAAAACGACCCCACTGTCCGAAGCGCACTCCGAGCGTGAATAAAGCTGCGGGAAGAGTGATAGGCCCTGGCCGATCGAAACCATCAAACGCAGCGCATCGAAGCTGGTCCCCTCATAGTCGTCTTGAATGACCGCGCCTGCAGCGGCAAAGAAATCCTTGATCGCTTTGGTTTCGCGCTGCGCGCGGTTCAGGCTCAAGATCACTTCGCCTTTCAGCATCCGCGGATGGATACTGCTTTGCCCTGCCAGTGGGTGGTCCGCGGGCAGTGCTAAGAGCAAAGGCTCCTCGTAGAGGGGCTCAAACGCGAGTCCCGCGCAGTCTTCCGGCGGCAGGGTCAAAGCACAGTCGAGCCGACCTTCGCGAATCTCTCGAACCAGTCGGTCGTTGGATTCTTCGCGAATGCTGATCTCCAATTCAGGATAGGTCGGCTTGAGACGCGCTAGAAGGGTCGGAAGGAAATAGGGGCCAAAGGAGGGCAGAATTCCAATACGGATGAGCCCGCCCAAGTTGGATTCCGCGGCGCGCGTGATCGCGCCGATCTCATTCACAAGGGCGAGTACTTCGCGAGATATCGCAATGGCCCGCTCGCCCTGCGGTGTCGGTCGCGCGCCATCGGGAGCCCGCTCAAGCAACCGGGCACCCAGACGGTCTTCCAAGAGTTGGATCTGACTGGAGAGGGTGGGTTGCGATACGTTGCACTTCTTTGCGGCGTTACCGAAGTGGCCCGTGTCGCTGACCGCGACGAGGTACTGCAGTTGCCTGTGTGTGATGGCCGGCTTCATTCCGTACTCCAACAAGCGGGGCGAACGCGCTTAGTTCTGCTTTGGCACGCGCCGCCTGATGCAACCAAGTCTCCCGCTCCATGCCATCACCAATGACAGGTGCGCTGGCACAGTAGCAGAAATGAACGAACATACGTTAATTTGGAATCAAATGCGATCAAACGGTAGAGAGAGGAGGGTGGCTTTTGGACAGAAGGTCTGAACGGTATTCTCAGCGAAAGCGATGATCGCCCCTTGCGCGACCAACAGAGACCCTAGAGATGCCGCAGCCAAAGGGCTTATCCATCCCAAGGCCGAGTGCCTGCGCCGTGGATTGTAGAAGCCATTAATGTATTGGAGAATGGCCAACTCCGCGTCCCGGCGCATCGGCCAAGAACGCCGCCAGATCAACTCAGCTTTGATCGTCTTGAAGAAGGTTTCCACCGTTGCGTTATCGTAACAATTGCCAGTGCCGCTCATAGGGGCCTTGAAGCCATGCTGGCGCAAGAGTTTCTGATAGTCGTGCGAGCAATATTGGCTGCCGCGGTCAGTGTGATGAATGCAGCCCCAGGGTGGTTGCCGGAGGGCTACGGCCATCTTCAGTGCACGGATGGCCAGATCGCGTTTCATCCGGTTGCTGACCGCCCACCCGACAACGCGCCGGGAATGCAAGTCCAGAATCACAGCCAGATACAGCCAGCCTTCCTGGGTCCAGACGTTGCTGATGTCGCCTGCCCACTTTTGGTTAGGGCGGTCTGCTGAGAAGTCTCGGTCCAGAAGGGTTGGCACGATGTTGAAGCTGTGGTTGCTGTCGGTGGTCACCTTGTGTTTCCGGCTGCGTTTCACCGTGATTGCGTTATCGCGCATCAATCGGCCTACGCGGCGATGGCCGACATTGAGCCCAAGCTCCTTCAGCTCTTCGGTCATGCGTGGGCGACCATAGCTGCCAAGCGATAAACGGAACTGTTCTCGGATATGGGCGAGGACGACCATGTCCTGGCGCTGAGGGATCTGCTGTGCCAGGCCCGATAGCCCCGAGCACTGACGTCCATGATCTTGCACAAACGCGTCACTGGAACCCGGTCGCGGTGATCTTCGACGAAGGCAAACCTCATTTGCTTCACTCCGCGAAGAACACCGTGGCCTGTTTTAGCACCTCCTTCTCCTCCCGGAG
Source organism: Rhodospirillales bacterium (assembly GCA_963669335.1). GTDB lineage: Bacteria > Pseudomonadota > Alphaproteobacteria > Kiloniellales > JACOMY01 > JACOMY01. Next base: position 5,021,008 of record OY770023.1, on the reverse strand, counting down.
CAACCGGTTCTCCTTGCGCAGCTCGGCAATCTCACGCTCCAGATCGGATTGGCCTGTTGGCTTTGCCGGGTCCCTGTGATCAAGCTGGATCCAGCGGTTCAGCGTCGAGAATCCAACCCCGAGATCCTGTGCTACCTGCTTGCGCGGCAAACCGCTGGTCAAAGCGACCCGGACTGCTTCTGCGCGAAATTCCCGGCTATGTCGTGATCCCATCTCTGATCTCCTTTGCGACACGATACATGATCAAAGGAGCGGCATATTTCCGCGACAGGTCCAGACAGAACCATCCAACACATCCCGCCTGAATGCGCGCAACAAAATGGGCGCCATGCACGCATGCATCTCACCCTCAAGGAGGAGGCCACAAGGCAAGCCTCTTTCAACGTCCTCCGGCAGCAGGAGCGCTTTGACGACTTCTTGCGGCTGCACAACAACGAGCACCCACACCAAGCGCTCCAAGGCGCCTGCCCTGGAGATATCTATAAACCCTCATCTCGGGTCTACCGGCCGCCCGAGGAGCCCGACTATCCTGTCCATGATCGGGCTCAGGGCGTGACACGCTGCGGACGCATCTGCATTGGCAAACGCAAAATCAATCTCAGCACAATCTTCGCTGGAAAAATCATCGGTATCCGAGAGGTCGATGACCACATATGCTGGTCAGCCTCCCCCACTAAGATACTGGATTCTTCAATAAGGACATAAACAAGGTCGAGCCAGCTCTGAACCCCTTAACCTCGGAGAAACCGTAACCCACCCCTCCGGTATCTGGTACAAAGCTTGTGCCTGGTATGGACCCTCGGCGGCGATGGGCAAGCGTAGCCTAGAGGTGACTTTCCGAGTTTGCCCTTCCAGCAATCGATGCGGGTGGCTAAACTGCCGTCATAGGGAGGAGCGGTGTGGCAGATTTGGAGGGTTGGCTGGAGCAGTTGGGTTTGGCCAGGTACGCCCAAGTTTTTGCTGACAACGAAGTCGAGTTGTCCGACCTGCTTGAGCTGACCGATGAGGATCTGAAGGACATCGGTCTGCCCCTCGGGCCGCGGCGTCGGATACTGAAGGCGCTCCGCTCGGAGGCGAGTGATGAACCTGGATCGATCGCACCAGGCGACAGTGCTGGTCAATCCGCCGACCATCATCCGACCGCCGAGCGGCGCCAACTTACCGTTATGTTCTGTGATCTGGCGGGCTCCACGGCACTCTCAACCCGTCTCGATCCGGAAGACTACCGCGAAACGATCCGGGCTTATCAGGATGTCTGCGCAGGCCTCATCGCCCGCTATGACGGTTATGTTGCCAAGTTCATGGGGGATGGGGTGCTGGCCTACTTTGGCTGGCCGCGCGGCCATGAAAATGATGCGGAACGAGCACTCAGTGCCGGGCTTGGCCTGGCCGAAGCAGTATCGGAAATCAAACTACAAGACGGCGAGACGGAACCGCTAAAAGTTCGAATTGGCGTCGCCACGGGCCCTGTCGTGGTCGGCGATATCGTCGGCGAGGGTGCCGCGCAAGAGGCCGCTGTAACGGGTGAGACACCGAACCTGGCTGCCCGTTTGCAAGAACTGGCAGAACCAAACTCTGTCGTCATTTCAAGGTCTACCCAGTTGTTGGCGGGAGGCTTGTTCGACTACACCCCTCTGGGTGACAAGAAGCTCAAAGGCATTGCCCAACCAGTCGCGGCATTCAGTGTCACCGGCCAGCGCACAGTGGAAAGCCGTTTTGAGGCAAGAGGTGCCGAGGTGCTGCCGATGGTTGGGCGTGACCAGGAGCTGGCCCTGCTTCAAGAGCGCTGGGCGCAAGTCACTGGCGGTGAGGGTCAGTGCGTGCTTCTTGTCGGTGAGGCCGGCATCGGCAAATCCCGTATCGTCCGCGGCCTGATTGACCGCTTGTCAAGGCAATCACATACCCGCATTCACTATCAATGTTCGCCGTTTCATGCCGGCACTGCCTTCTGGCCGATCATCCAACAGCTGCGCCGCGCTGCGGGTTTTGCACCCTTGGATGATGCAGACACTCACCTCAAAAAGCTGGAGCAGCTCTTGATGCCCTCCGGTGCATCCAGCCAGGAAATTGCGCTCTTGGCAGAGCTGATCGGTTTGGACGAGACACCCCGATACAACCGCCTCGATCTGACGCCTCAAGCGCGTCGGGCGAAGACATTAGAGACGCTGATAAGACTACTCGTCGGCTTGGCTGCGTGCCAGCCCGTCCTCGTGGTTCTCGAAGATGCCCATTGGATAGACCCGACGACTTTGGAGATGGTCGAGCAGAGCCTCGATGTCGTCATGGATGATTCCGTCATGGTGCTGTTGACCAGCCGGCCGGACAACCAGCCCGAATTGGCGGCACATCCACATGTCACGCGACTGACGCTCAATCGTCTTGGTCGTCTCGGGTTGAGGGAAATCATCACACTCTTGGGCGGCGATACGCTGCCTCACGATACGATCAATACAATTATTGCTCGCACCGATGGTGTCCCACTCTTTGTCGAGGAATTGACAAAGGCAATTCTTGAGACCGGTGAAACCACCATCCCAGCGTCTTTGCATGATTCACTCATGTCGCGGCTGGACAGATTTCAAGACGTTAAAGAGGTTGCTCAGGCCGCGGCATGCATTGGTCGGGAATTCGACTTGTCTTTGCTTGCCCAGATCGTGGAGCGGACGGAAGCGGAATTGAAATCGGCATTGGGCCGGCTCATCGCCGCCGAGCTCGTGTTCCGGCGCGGATCCAAGACCACCGGCGGCTTCATCTTCAAGCATGCCCTGGTGCGCGATGCTGCTTATGAAAGTTTGCTGAGGCGTCGACGACAAGAACTGCACAGCAAGCTGGTCGAGGTTCTGGAACGGCAAGAGGGCGCTACGCCGGAAGTTCTCGCCCGGCACGCCGAAGCCGCCGGCATGGCGGAAAAGGCAATCGGACATTGGTCAGTCGCAGGCCTGCAGGCGATGAACCGTCCCGCTTACAAGGAAGCTATTGCGAGTTACAACTCGGCGATAAAGCTTATTCAGAACTTCGGTGATGATCTCGATTGGCGGCGTCGGGAACTTGAGCTTCAGGTCGAGCTTGGGCAGGCGCTGATTGCAAACCTTGGCTATCAGGCGCCGGCGACCATGAGAACTTTCGAGCGCGCGTTGGAGCTTGCGGAGATCATCGGCGAGGCGGACCTGCTGGTACCTTCCTTGTTCGGCCTGTGGGCGAGCCGGTACATTGGCAACAAATCGTCTTCAATCTTGGCTGATCGCCTCGCCGATACCGTCGCCCTGGGGGAGGATGAGGGCGCCAAGTGCGTGTCCACGCGCGTGCTTGCGCTCGAACGGTTTCATGTGGCGCAGTTTCATCAGTCGCTTGAGTTGGTGGGTCGGGCGCTGGAAATCTACGACGACAGTCGTCACCGCAACCTCGCTTTACGGTACGGACATGATCCTCGAGCCGCTGCGACCAATTACAAAGCCTGGAACCTGTGGCATTTGGGTTTTCAAGAGCAAGCGCAATCCGCGGCGGAAGATTCCCTGATCTGGGCACGTGAAATCGATCATCCCAATACGATCGGTCTTTCGCTTTGCTACGGCATTTCTATAACGAACATTTGGCTGGGCAATGCGAAACGCGTCAAGGAAGCCGCGCAGGAAGCCCTTAGGTTGGCCGAGGAAAAGTCCCTGGCTCTCTGGGATGCCTGGGGCCAAGTCTATCTAGGCTGGGCGCTGTTTCAGGAAGACCCACGCGCGGGATTTGACGAACTGATGACTGGCCTGGAGGCCGCGCGACGCATCGGCGCGGGGCGGCTGGAAGCATTTCATTTGGGTCTGGCGGCCGATATTCGGTCAAGATCGGGTCAACACGATGATGCGGATCGCCTTTTTGCTAAGGCATTTGCCGTCCTTGCAGAAAGTGGCGACATGCCATTTGCCGCTGATCTTCATCGCCTGCGGGCTTTGGCGTGTCTACGAAACGGATCGGATTTGGCCAACGAAGCCCAGCACGAACTCCTTCGGGCATTGGAGATTGCCCGTGACCAGAAGGCTCTGTCACTAGAGCTGCGCGCGATGTGTGATTTAGCGGTGCTGTGGGGCGATGCAGGAGAGCGTACCAAAGCCTGCGAATGGCTCGCACCCTTACGCGCTCGCTTCACCGAAGGGGCCGATATGTCGGACCTTCAAAGAGCCGATTTACTGCTTTCTGAGTTACACTGAGGATAGGAAACCAATCGACACTCCGAATTGGGTCACAACCAGCCCTGAGGATCTGGGACCCCTCACGTGCAAAGTTGGGGGCAAAGTGGATCCGAAGCGCAAATCGGAAACAAAGGTCGGCTCCAGCGGTACGCAGACCACTGCTCACGATGGAGCAGGCGTCGAGAGCGCGCCGATCAGTCCAAGCACTGATAGGATTTCGAGATTCTCCGGAATTTGCAGTATCCATAATGATTGATGATGTCGCATTTCCGATTGATCCGCGCGAACGCGTCGACGCGCGTGTATCACCACGCCTGGCAGGGCTGCAGTCTGGATGGGCGAAGCCGGAGCTACGCTATCGGTGATCGGGTAGCTTTTTGGGCAGACCAGTTTGGCAATCGCATACAAGAACTATGCACGCTATAGCCCTGGATATCTCGCGAGTGCAGTTGGTGCTCTAAAGTTAGGGGTTCATAATGAACCTGGAGACCACTGCCCGACAGAACGCTAGGTTATTGATTTAGCTGGCGGACCCGACAGGATTCGAACCTGTGACCTCTGCCTTCGGAGGGCAGCGCTCTATCCAGCTGAGCTACGGGTCCTGGGCCAAATGCATGGGCGCTCTGGCAGGGCGCGGAGACTAGCAACCTCGACCTCGATCCACAATGCGGAAATCGGAGGGCCAAGGTGAGCGCAACGCAGATCTCTAGTGCCGATCGCGTTCAGCAAGACTCAACTGATCGCGTGAATTCGCTCTAGAGATCGAAGGCTTGGCTCACGGCCTCCGGGTCCGTCAGGCTCAAGAGGCGCTGGGCGGCCAGGCGCGCGAAACGCGTCTGTAGAGCCTTGCGGCGCGCTGGGGCCAAGCGAGCCTCAGGCGGGGCGCGCAGTTGGACTGCACTGAAGGGGTCCGCGATGAGGAGGCCCGGCTCCTCCGGCAAGCGCTCCAGGGGAAAATCCTCCGGCACGGCAAAGGCAAAGCGGTCGCAATAGGGCAGGTAGTCCGGCCACTTGTTGTCAGAACGAAAGTCCGCCAAGGAGGATTTGACCTCCACAAGCAGAAAGTCGCCCTTGTCGCTCAAGGCCAAGAGATCGGCACGACGGCCGTTCTTCAAGGTGACCTCGCTCAAGACCGACCAACCCTCGGCCGCCAGCATGCGCGTTACACCGCGTGCCAGCCGCTGACCCGGTGCCATCGATAGGAGTTGAGCCTCGCTCAAGCTCGAAGCCAGTGCCACCTCTGCCTCCTTTTACCAGAACAAAGGGTGAATTTCCTTCTAGCAGGTTCAGCTGTCCTTGGGAAGCAGGGCCCAACTGGATACAAGGAGATTACAAGAGTGACAGCCGGGACGGAGGGGCGAGGGCATGACGCAGGTGCAAGAGACGATTGCGACCTATGGGGCAGCCTGGAACGAGACGGACCACGAGGCAAGACTGGCCCTACTGGCCAAGGTCTGGTCGGCGGAGAGCCGCTACGTTGATCCGCGGGTCTCTGTCACCGGTCCTGAGGAACTGAGCGACTATATCTCAGCCGTGCAAAGCGCCATGCCGGGCGCCAGACTGGTCCTGACTGGTGAGGCGGAAGAGCATCACGCTTTTGTCCGCTTCCACTGGGCCCTTGTCGACGCCGCCGGCACCACACTGCTGCCGGGCGTCGACTTCGTGACCCTAGCCGAAGATGGTCGCCTGACTCAGGTCGTCGGCTTCTTCGATCAGGCTTAGCGCTCCAAGGGCTTCGTGCTCCAAGGGCCTAGCGCTCAAGCGGCTTGTACTTGATGCGGTGCGGCTGGTCGGCAGCAGCACCCAAGCGGCGCTTGCGGTCGGCCTCGTAGTCCTCATAGTTGCCTTCGAACCAGACCACCCGGCTGTTGCCCTCAAAGGCGATAATGTGGGTCGCCAGGCGATCCAGGAACCAGCGATCATGGCTGGTGACCAGCACACAGCCGGAGAACTCGGCAATGGCCTCTTCCAAGGAGCGCAGGGTGTCGACGTCGAGATCGTTGGTCGGCTCGTCCAGCATCAGCACGTTGGCGCCGGACTTCAGCATTTTGGCCAGATGCACGCGGTTGCGCTCACCACCGGAGAGCTGGGTCACCCGCTTTTGCTGATCGGCACCCTTGAAGTTGAAGGCCCCGACATAGGCGCGGCTGGGCACCTCGCGCTTGCCCATGACGATGATTTCCTGGCCCTCGGAAATCTCCTCCCAGACCGACTTCTTGGCGTCGAGTGCATCGCGGCTCTGGTCGACATAGCCCAGCACGACGGTCTCGCCGACACGGAGATCGCCGCCGTCCGGCTGCTCTTGCCCGACAATCATACGGAAGAGCGTGGTCTTGCCGGCACCGTTCGGGCCGATGATGCCGACGATGGCGCCCTTGGGAATCTTAAAGCTGAGTTCGTCGATCAAGAGGTGATTGCCGAATCCCTTGCGCAGGTCTTCGGCCTGGATCACCAGGTCGCCCAGGCGCGGGGCCGGCGGAATCACGATCTTGCCGGGCTCCGGCGCCTTCTCCTGCTCGGCGCGCAGCAGGTCCTCATAGGCCTTGAGGCGCGCCTTTGACTTGGCTTGGCGGGCCTTCGGGCTTTGCCGCACCCACTCCAGCTCGTGCGCCAGCTCGCGCTGCCGTGCGCTCTCTTCCTTCTCCTCCTGGGCCAGACGCTTGCGCTTCTGCTCCAGCCAAGAGGAGTAGTTGCCCTGGAAGGGGAGGCCACGGCCGCGCTCCAGCTCCAGGATCCAGCCGGCGACATTGTCCAGGAAATAGCGATCATGGGTGACGCAGATGACGGTCGAGGGATACTCTTCCAGGAAGCGCTCCAGCCAAGCGACCGATTCGGCGTCCAGATGGTTGGTCGGCTCGTCCAAGAGCAGCATGTCGGGCTTCGACAGCAGCAGACGGCAGAGCGCCACGCGACGCCGCTCACCACCGGAGAGCTTGGCCACACCGCTCTCGCCCGGCGGACAGCGCAGCGCGTCCATCGCGATCTCCACCTTGCGGTCCAGATCCCAGGCATCCAGCGTCTCGATCTTCTCCTGCAACTCGCCCTGCTCGGCGATCAGCGCATCGAAGTCTGCGTCCTCGTCGCCGAAGGCGGCTGAGACGGCCTCGAAGCGGTCGAGCAGTGCCTTGGTCTCGGCCACGCCCTCCAGCACGTTCTCCAGAACCGTCTTGTCGGCATCCAGCTGCGGCTCCTGCTGCAGATAGCCGATGCGCACGCCCTTGGCGGCAAAGGCCTCGCCGCTGTACTCGGTCTCGAGGCCGGCCATGATCTTCATCAGGGTCGACTTGCCGGCGCCGTTCAGGCCCAAGACGCCGATCTTGGCGCCCGGCAGGAAGTTCAGATTGATGTCCTTCAGGACCTGCTTGCCACCCGGAAAGGTCTTCGAGAGGTGGCTCATTTGATAGATGAACTGATAGCTGGCCATCGGGCAAAGGTCCTGTGGTCGGGGCTGAGTTTTCGGGCGGCGCGCGATCCTAGCCAAGCCGCCTCACGCGTCAAGTGCAGAAGCGTGCTGGCTGCGCTGCTTCCATGTGCCGGGACCTAGCAGACCGCCGGAAGAATAGCCATCCTTTGGCTGCCATCCAGGCGTCGACGCTCCATGGGGGCACCGTATGCCTCCGACAGCAAGGCCTCGGTCAAGACTTGGTCGGCCGGGCCGAAGGCAAGGGCGCGCCCTTCAGTCAAGAGCAGGGCCTCGTCCGCTTGCTCCAGGGCCGCCGTTAGATCGTGCACGATGGCAAGCACGGCATAGCCCAGCGTAGCATAGCGCTTGGCGAGCGCCAGGATCCGACCCTGCTGCACCTGATCCAGACTGGCCGTGGGCTCGTCCAACAGCAGGTAACCGGCGGCAGCCGGCGGCCGTGCCTCCCAGATCTGCGCCAGGACTCTGGCCAGTTCCACCCGCTGCAGCTCACCGCCTGAGAGCGAGGCGATATCGCGATCGATCAGGTGCAGGGCGGCTGTCTCTTGCAGGGCACTGTGCACGACCTGGGAATTTGGCAAGGCGTCAGGATTGTCGGCATGGGGCGCGCGTCCCAAGGTCACCAGTTCCTCGGCGGTCAGCACGAAGTCGCCGCGCGGCGCGGACTGCGGCAGCACGGCGCGCCGTCTGGCCAGCTGGCGTGACGGCCAACCCGGCAAGGGGCGTCCCTCAAGCAGGATCTCGCCGGCCGTGGGGGTGAGCGCTCCAGAGAGACACTTCAGAAGCGTCGACTTTCCAGCACCATTGGGCCCGAGCACCGCCAGGAGCCGGCCCGGTCGCAGAACCACCTCGACCTCGTGAAGGAGGTGCGCCATGCCGATCTGGAGGGAGAGGCCGCGGCCTTCAAGCATGACTCATCGCCCGCCGGCGGCGCAGCAGCAGCCAGAGGAAGAAGGGGCCACCAAAGAGCGCGGTCAGAATGCCGATCGGCAGCTCTGCCGGCAGAACGACATGGCGGGCAGCCAGATCGGCCAGCAGCAGCAGACTGGCACCGCCGATGGTGGATAGGGGAAGCACGAAGCGGTGATCGACGCCGACCAGCAGCCGGATCAGATGCGGGATCATCAGTCCGACAAAGCCGATCAGGCCACTGACGGCAACGGCCGCTCCAGTCGCCAAGGCGACAAAGAGGACCATGCGGCGCTTCAGGGGCTCGACGGCGAAGCCCAGGTGATAGGCCTCCTGCTCGCCCAACAGCAGCGCATTCAGTGGGCGGACCATGGTGAGGAGGCCAAGACCGCCCGCCAGAATCAACGGAACTGCAGGCAGTACCTCTGACCAGGGCCGACCGGCGAGGCTGCCCAGGGTCCAAAGCGTGATCGTGCGCAGCTGTTGGTCATCGGAGATGAAGAGCAGAAGCCCGATTGCCGCCATGGTGATGGCATTGACCGCGATGCCAGCCAAGAGGAGGGTCGCAACTTCGGTGCGCCCGCCCCGCTGCGCCATGCGCTGCAACAGCAGGGTAACCAGGAGGCCACCGATAAAGGCCGCGATCGGTACCATGTAGGGACGCAAGACCGGCACAGCCAAGAGAGCGATGCTCTCACTAAAGACGATGGTCGTGACCGCTGCTAGAGCAGCACCACCGGATACGCCGATCAGGCCGGGGTCAGCCAGCGGATTGCGAAACAGCCCCTGCAGGGCAGCGCCCGAGATCGCCAAGCCGCCGCCGACCAGGATTGCGAGGAGAACCCGCGGAAGCCGTATCGACGTTAAGACTGCCTGCTCGGTGGCATAGGCCGGGTCCAACTGTTTGAGGCCAAGCCAAGCGAGCAGGGACTCGAAGGCCGCCGCGAAGGAAATCGGGACTGCACCCAGCGCTACCGACAGCACTACTGCCAAGATAAACAAGCCGATAATGGCGGCAGAGGCGACGCGTCTACGCCAGCGCCGCCGATCCCCGGTCATGCTCCTGGGGTTGGCCGATGCGCTGATGGCAGCGGGCATCGAGGGTCTGCCCTTTAGTTACTCGAGACAGCTGAGGCGCCGTGCAAGTCTCCCATCAGTGCGGTGGCGACCTCAGGCGTGCGCGGACCGAAGCCCAAGAGCAGCAGGGCATCGTAGGCATAGACCCGATCAGTCTGGACTGCCGGGGTCTGAGCCAGAGCCGGGTTTGACTTGACCATGGCCATGCCGCCGAGCGCCGTTACGCCCTGCGCGGTCAGCAGCAGGACATCAGGCGCCAACACAACTGCCATCTCCGGCGACAGGGGTTTGTAGCCGGTGAAATCGGCGGCCACGTTCTCGCCGCCGGCCAAGCGGATAATGGCGTCGGCCGAGGTCTCGCGACCAGCTGCCAGCGGCGTGCCTCCATGCGACAGGAGAAAGAGGACACTGGGCTTCCTGCTGAACTCAGCCCGGCGATCGGCGAGGTCAGCGAAGGCCGCTTCGCTAGCTGCGGCCAGGCTTTCGCCTGGCTCCTCAGTCTCGGTTGCCTCCGCAACCGCACGAATCTTCGCCGCCACGCCCTCAGGCGTTGCCTCGTCCGGTACCAGTGTGACTGCGACCCCGGCGTCGCGCATCTGCTGCAGCACGGCTGGGGGTCCGGCATCTGCCTCGGCGAGCACCAGATCGGCGCCCATGGCGATGATCGGTTCTGCCGCCAAGGACCTGACATAGCCGACCGACGGTAGGTCCTGCGCCTCGGCGGGATAGAGCGAGGTGGTGTCGACGGCGACGATCCGATCCTCCAGACCAAGCAAGTAGAGTACCTCGGTGACCGAGCCACCGACAGAGACAATCGTGTGCGGCGGATCTGCCTTTGCACCAGCGGTAAGGAGGGCTGAGAGGGCCAAAGCGGCCGTTAGGGATCGCATTGGCATCGTCATGGCCGAGAGCATCCTTCTGGTCATCCTCAAAAGCTCAGGTTGTAGCTGATCAAGGCCTTGAAGTTGCGGCCCATCTCATCGGCACCAGTGAACACGGTCGAATACTGCTCGTTGGTGACATTATCGACGCCCAGAGAGATCTGCAGACCGTTCAGCGCCGTGTCCGGATTGGGCGCATAGATCATGTAGAGGTCGTGCAAGGTATAGGGATCGCGGAATTCATCCGGATCGTCGGTCTTATCGAACTTGCTGGCATGGGTCATGCGATAACCGGGATAGAGATCCAACGGCTCGATCTTGCCCAGCAGGTTTAAGGTGACGCGATCGGGCTGCAGGGTTCCGGCCGCCTCTCCCGTATCCAGGTCCTTCCCGCTGATGGTCGAGAAGGCGACGGAGGAGCGGAACCAGCGGTTGTCGTAGACCGCCTCGATCTCAGAGCCCTGTAGGCGCGCCCGCGAGACGTTTTCGACCGTGGTGGTGCCATCGCAAGCGCCGGGGATGAAGGGGTTGCAGTCGACGAAGGGCGAGGGCTGGTTGACGTCCAGCGCAATCAGATTGTCGGCCTTGGTGTGGAAGTAGCCGCCTTTGAACTCTGCATAGTCATCCTCGAAGAGGACACCGTCGAACTGCAGGCCCAGGCCTGCCTCGAAGGTGCGCGCGGTCTGCGGCTTCAGATCGGGGTTGGGCACAAAGCGATTGACGACGGTGGTGAAACCCAGCGGGATCTCAAAGTGTACACCGGTCAGGTAGAGGTCGTTGATGTTGGGTGCCGAGAAAGCCTCGGCATAGCTGCCATAGAAGAGCAGCCAGGGCATCGGGCTGTAGCTGACGCCGATCTTGGGAGAGAAGCGGGAGTCGGTCTGATCGTTGTCGAGGTCGCTGCTTGAGCCGAAGTAGTCGAAGCGACCGCCCGGAATGATCAGGAATTCGCCTGGAATGCCGAAGGGCTCGTTCAAGGTGATCTCGGCCTGAATGAAGGCACCCAGGTTGTTCTGGGTCGCATCCGGCACACCGTCGCGGTCGCCCTGGTCGCTGACACCATCCTGCTTGTCCCGGAAGTACTCCAGGCCATAGGTCACGATGACACCGGAACTCTCCATCAGCTGAAAGACACTGTCGTTCTGCATGCGCAGGCCGATGGTGTTGAGCTTGCGCGTAACCGTCTCGCCCAGTGGTCCGAGGCCGCTATCGTCCAACCGAAGCTCGTCGACTGACGAGTTCACGTAGTAGACGCGTCCCTCGAAATCGATCCAGTCATTGTCGTCCGGCGCGAAATTGTAGAAGACCTGTGAGGTCTGGGTGGTGATGTCCTTATCGACCAGGTCATCGCCACCTTCACCTTGCCCATTGTTCGGCTCCGTCGCGGAATCATGGAAGCGTTGCCAGGACCCCTCGATGTAGTGCGGTCCTTCGGTGTAGCTGGCCTTCACCAAGCCGGAGATGATGTCGTCATCCGATGACAGGGTTCCGCCGCCACCCAGCGCGATATCGCCGGAGTCACGCAGGACGAAGCTACCCAGCAATTCAACAGACTCAATGGGTTGCGCGAAGAGGGACACGCCGGTCGAGAGCTCCCCATTGCCGGTCTGCCCGCCGCCGAAGACGTTAAAGCCATAGGTATCGCCGGGTGCCAGAAAATCCGAGGCGCTCTTGGTGCGCATCTCGATGACACCGCCAAGTCCGCCGTTGCCGTAGAGTGCAGAGCTGGCACCACGCACGACCTCGACGGTCTCGAGCAGCGAGGGATCGACGAAGAAGCGTCCGTCATGACCCGAAACGAAGTTTTGCCGGGTGCCGTCCAGCAGGACGATCACGTCCTGGCCCGAGAAGCCGCGAATGACCGGAATCTCACCGGTGCGCCTGGGTCCTCCGGTGAAGACGACATTGGGCACGTCATTCAAGATGTCGGCCGGTGTCGAGGGGATCTTGCGAATGATCTCTTCCTGATCGATGACCGTCACCGAGCCTGGATAGTCGAAGGTGGTGACCGGATTGGTCGTGGCGGTGACGGTGATGGCCTGCATCTGGACGGCGGGCCCTAGATCGTCAACTGTCGCCGCACCGGCATCCTCTTCATCTTCTGCCGGCGTGATCAGCTGCGCGCGTGCCGGCTGATCTGCCATCGTCACAAATCCGACTAAGAATAGAACCCCCAGCCAAGACGCCCGGCGATTTCCACGAAAACGACCCTCGCCAGGCCGTTGCGCCACTGCTGCCATTGAGCCCCCCACACAAGTTCGACGTGAGGGCCGGCCCACAGATCTGGCCCTCACGTCTGAGCACTAGAACGGGCTGGCTGACAGGACGCAGGAGCGGACTGCGGAGCGCGCGAGTAGAGGGAGCGGCCTCTCTGCCGCCCCCTACTTCGTCAGGATGAGGCCGCCTTTTGCGGTCGGCCGAAGCCGATAGATCTCACCCGAATGCCGAATCAACAGTTCACGTGCGCCCGAGAAGAGCGCAGAGCTGCTGGTCTCCTTCACCGGCGGTGCCGATGGCTTCTCTGTTGTCGGAATGAGCTTACTTTGATGCACGGCTCTGATCCTTTTCGTTGTGACTTTCACTCTGATACTGAGAGTCACTCGCATTTGCAATCAGTTTCTGTGCGCTTTCAAGGCCATGCGACAAGCGTGCAGTGTGTGCACCTCTCTATTGGCAGTGAGCGGCAGCTTTCGGCACCGCCAAGGTTCCTGTATGGGAGGGGCATGAAGCCCCAATCTCTCGTCATGCTCTTCCACGCCATCGGCCGCGCGGAGGATACCAATTACAAAGACGCCATCACCGTCGAGGCCTTCGACCGCGCGCTGACCTGGCTGCAGAGCCACTATCGGGTTGTCGCCATCGATGAGATCGCGGCCCGCCGTGCGGCCGATCAGGATATCAAGGGGCTGGCGGCGCTCACCTTCGACGACAACCACCGCAGCGTCCTGGAAATCGGCCTGCCGCTGGTCGCAGCGCGCGGTCTGCCGGCGACCTGGTATCTGATGACCGCGGCCCTTGCCGGTGAGGGCTTTTGGCGGCGCAAGGTGACCGGGATCGTGGCCAGCGGGCAGGAAGCGGCCTTTCGCGCGTTCCTTTCGTCCGAAGCGCCCGAGATCCTCGAGGGTTTGCGTCCCGGCAAGTTCTATCGCGACAGCAAAGACCCCGCGCGGGTCTCGGTGCCCCGCATGGTGGAACTGCTCCAGGCCTTCGACCCTGGTAGCGGTCCCGAGCCGGACTTCGTCACGCCTGGAGAGGTCGCCTCCATGGCGCTGCCCGGTATCAGCCTTGGCAACCACTCCAACCGCCATATGGTGATGTCGGGCCTGACGGCCGAGCAGCAGCGCGCCGATCTCGGCACGGCTTCGGAGGCTCTGTCGCACTTCCCGCAGACCAAGAGCCGGCTCTTCTGCGTCCCCTTCGGCGGCGCCAAGACCTACAATGCGGCCACTTTGGAGGCGACGGCAGCGACCGGTCTTTCCGGCTTGGCCGTCACCGCAGTGGGCTTGGTCGCGGCAGATGATCTGACGCAACATCCCCTGCTGGCATCCGAGACCTATGGCGGCCAGGCGGTGGTGCGCTGCCTGACGCCGGCTCTGGTTCTCGACTAATCGTCCAAACGGATGGAGTAGCCGACCTGCAAGGTTCGGCGCGGCGGCAGGTCGAAGCGATCGGTGTGCCGCTCTGCGTTGCGCACCAAGAGACAGAAGAGGCTCAACATAATGTCACGCGGCCGCCGCCAGCGGCGCGGGGGCAGGGGGCGCTCATGGCCGACGATATAGACCAGTTCCTCGGAATCGAGCTTCTGCTCATGCAAGGTCGGACCGATGAGAGAGGGCAGGGAGATCGCCTGCATATAGCCGACGCGCAGCTCCAGCCTGAGCACGCGGTCGCCGACCCAGTGCGCCAGAACGCGCTCATCCGGCGGGACCCGCGGCCGGCCGACGACACGGACCGAGACCATGACCAGGCCGCTGAAGACGGTGCCCAACAAGCGGTCCATGTTGGCGAGGGGCTCGGGAATGACGTCGCCGCCGCGTGTCAAGAAGATCGCCCAGCGGCGCACGATTGGCTCACGTCCCTGCAAGGCCAGCGCATAGCTTCCAAGCGGCTCACCAATGCGGCCGCGCGCCTGCAGGCTGCGGCGAATGCCGACCCGCCAAGAGACCATGACGATCATCGCGACAGAAGCCAGGCTTAGCGGCAGCCAACCACCGGTCGCCAGCTTGGTGAGGTTGGGAATGAAGTAGATCAGGTCGATGGTCAGCAACAGCAGACCCACGCCCCAAGCCACCGCCTTGCTAACGCGATTGAGGTAGATGAGGGCAGCGACGAAGAGGATCGTCGTGGTGATCATCGCCGTGGCAACCGCCATGCCATAGGCATCCGCTAGATTGTCCGAGGACTGGAAACCCAGGACGGCTGCGATCGACAGCAGGGCCAAGAGCCAGTTGACTGCCGGCAGATAGACGTGGGTCTCGTGCTCGGCCGCCGTGTGAACCACCCTGAGTGGGACCAGTAGCCCCACCTGCATGGCCTGCCGGGTCAGGGCGAAGACACCGGTGATCACCGCTTGCGAGGCAATGACAGTGGCCATTGCCGCCAGAAGGACCAAAGGCAGACGCAACTCGTCCGGCGCCAGCAGAAAGAAGGGGTTCGTGATGGCATCGGGTTCGGCCAGCAGCAGGGCGCCTTGTCCGAAGTAGTTCAGCAGCAATCCGGGCATGGCGACGAAGAACCAGGCCCGGGCGATGGCCGGTCGCCCGAAGGCGCCGAGGTCGGCATAGAGCGCCTCGCCACCAGTGATGGTAAGGAAGACGGCTGCCAGGATGAGCGCTGCACGCTCTGGATGGTTGAACAGCAGCCAGATCCCGTGGTGGGGGTCGATCGCCCAGAGGATGTCCGGGTGGCGCAGGATCGAGAGAACCCCCAAGACCCCCAGAACGGTGAACCAGATCATCATGGTCGGCCCGAAGAGCGCGCCGATCCGATGCGTCCCGGCCTTCTGAACCGAGAAGAGCAATAGGAGAACGACCACCGTGAGCGGCACCACGAAGTGATCGATTGCCGGTGCGGCGACCTTAAGGCCTTCGATCGCGCTCAAGACCGAGATGGCCGGCGTGATCACCCCGTCGCCGAAGAGCATCGCCGCGCCGAGCAGCGCGAAGACCATGAGGAAGCGTCCGCGCGGGTCATTGCGTTGATGCAGGCCCAGCAGGGTGGAGAGCGCCAGGATGCCACCTTCCCCCTCATTGTTCACCCTGAGCACCAGCCCGACGTACTTGAAGGAGACCGAAAGCGTGATGGTCCAGACGATGAGCGACAGGACGCCGAAAATCTGCGCCTCTGGATGGGCCGTCCCCGCGGCATTGGCGGCCTCGCGAAAGGAATAGAGCGGCGAGGTCCCGATATCGCCGAAGACGATGCCCAGCGCGGCCACGGTCAGCGATGTCTTCGCTTTCGACAAACCGCTTGCTTCCCCCTGCTGCTTGCCCTTCCGGAGACATGAGTAACAGTCCAATCCGGGGACATAGGTGACACTATTGGCATCTTGGGAGAGGTCCTGCAATGCCTTGGTAGGAGAGAAAGCCTTCCGATCCGACGATGCACGTGCGCCTGATCAACCTCCTTTCCCACCCGCTACAACCCATCGATCTGAGCAGTGATCCTCAACGACAGGCCATGTTCATCAGTTAGGGAGAGCGCCGCACTCTCTGTCCAGTGCTGCGGTCGGGACCGCCGGGCTCATGCCAGGTCCAGCTCTAACACCACGACGGGATTTCCCCTTACTGTCCTGATTCTAAAGTTCAAGCGAGGTCAAGCGGACAGCGGAGTGGTTGGCCCTTCAGGAAGCGATCGGCCTCTTCTGCTGCCAGACGCTGGAGATTCTCTAGAGAGGCATTGGAATAGAAGGCGGCATGCGGTGAGAGAAGGGTGTTGGGGGCCGAGAGGAGCGGGGAGTCGTTTGCGATCGGCTCTTCCTCGAAGACATCGATGCCGGCGCCTGCTAGCTGGCCGGATTGCAGCGCTTGTGCCAAGGCCGCTTCGTCGATCAGGCCGCCGCGGGCGACGTTCACGACCACCGCACCCTGCGGCAGAGAAGCCAGTGTCTCCGCATTCAGGATGTTGCGGGTGGAGGGGGTCAAGGGCAGGTGCAGGGAGAGCGCATTGGAGCGGGCAAGCAGGGCCTCGAATGTGACCAGGTCAACGCCGGACTCGGCGGCTTCAGCCGCTGAGACCATAGGGTCGCAGGCCAGCAGATGGAACCCGAAGGCGGAAAGGCGCTGTGCAACAGCGCGCGCAATGCGGCCGAACCCGAGCAGACCGACGGTCGTCACCGCAAAGGCATCCAGGCTGGGAACCAGGGCCTTGGCGCCCCAAGAGCCGTCGCGCACGGCGGTGTCGAAGAGTGGCAGCCGTCGCAGCAAGGCAAGCAGCATGGCGACCGCGTGGTCTGCCACCGCCTCGGCACCATAGTCGGGGATGTTGCAGACCGTCACGCCGGCAGCCTTGGCCGCCGCCAGATCGACGTTATCGACACCCACGCCATAGCGCACCAGCATGGCGCCTGGCGCCAAAGCCTTGAGGGCCGCTGCTCCGATCGGGGCCAGATTGTTGAAGACCACCGAGGCCCCGGCGAGGGCTGCCGCCGTTTCTTCCGCTGTATGACAGTCAAACACCTCTAGGGTTTGGCCGTGTTGGCGGGCAACCTCTTCTTCAAAGTGCAGATTGCCGAAGCTGTGATCGGTGACGACGAGTCTCATCGAGAGCTTTTCCCTGAATGCATCCGGGACCTGGTGGAATAGCGGTCGCGGCTACAAGAGATTGCGGCCGGCGAGATTGCGCATCAGGTCGGCGGCGCCGAAGGTCCAGGGCGGACAGTCGGTCGAGAGCGCCACGCGGTTGACCAGCGCACCCAGGTCTCGGTTCTGGATGGTTACGACATCGCCGATCTTGTGCGTGAAGCCCTGGCCTGGGTGATCGCGGTCCTCGGTCGGCGCGAAGAGCGTCCCCATGAAGAGCATGAAGCCGTCGGGGTACTGGTGATGGCTCCCTGAGGTCTGGGCCACCAGGTCCAGCGGATCGCGGCTGATCTCGCGCATGGAACTCTTGCCCTGGAGCTCGAAGCCGTCCTCGCCGGCGACGGTGAGGTCGAGGTCTGCCTGGCGGACATTGTCGATGGAATAGCTCTGGTCGAAGAGACGAATGAAGGGGCCGATGGCGCAGGAGGCATTGTTGTCCTTGGCCTTGCCCAGCAGCAGCGCCGAGCGGCCCTCCACGTCGCGGAGGTTCACGTCATTGCCAAGGCTGGCGCCCTTGACCTGGCCCTTGCTGTCGACGGCAAGCACGATTTCCGGCTCCGGGTTGTTCCAGGTGGAGATTGGATGCAGGCCAACCCGGGCCCCCCAGCCGACCGACGAGAGGGGTTGGCACTTGGTAAAGACCTCGGCGTCGGGCCCAATGCCGACCTCGAGGTACTGCGACCAGAGATCCTCTTCGATCAGCGCTGCCTTGACCTTGGCGGCCTCCTCCGAGCCTGCCTTCAGGTCGCGCAGGCTGTCGCCCACAATCGTGGCACAGCGCTCACGGATCGCGGCAGCCTGCGTCGGGTCTCCGGCCGCGCGCTCTTCGATCACGCGCTCGATCATCGACTTGGCGAAGGTGACGCCGCAGGCTTTGACCGCCTGCAAATCATTGGGGGCCAGCCAGTGCAGTGTGCCGGGATCGCTGTCCGCAGCCAGACTGGCGGCGGCGACCTCTTCCACCGTACCCAGCGGCTCGCCCTTGCCCACGGCTTGAGCCAGATACTCGAGCGGATCGGTCAGCTCCAGCAAGTCGCGCATGGTGGCGACTTGGCGCGAGGTGACATCAGTCAGCCTCGACCCCTGCAAGAGACAGACCGCTGGACCCTTGCGATCTGGTCTCCAGACACGGGCAACGAAGGTGCCCTGATCCGCCTCGGTGGGAAGTAGTAGGGTCACGGCGCTCACTCCCTTTGTTATAGTCATACTACGTACCGCCCTAGGATTCCGGCGTCAATGCGAGATCTTTCTCATTTTTTGGCAGTTTCTTGGATGCCAAATTGTGCATTCTAAATCATATAAGCTACTGAAAAAACGCTTATAATCTTGGATCATCTTTGTTGGTCGAAAGCGCTTGACAGAGGCGTAGTAAAACTAGATCCTAAGATGCGATAACCAAGAACGGGAGGAAAACCATGCTGTTCCAGAGGACTCTTGGCGTGACCGGGATGGCCATGGCGGCGGCCATCGCGTTCACCGCGCCAGCCGTTGCCGATGACGGCTTCACCTTGGCCGACATCCCCGAAATCAAGAACAAAGAGCCGATCCATGTGGCGCTGGAAGCTGGCGGCGCCGCGGATCTGATCATCCCCTACTTGCAGAAGTTTTCCGAGGTGACGGGCGTCCCCGTGACCTCTGAATCGATGGTCTTTGCGACAATCTACTCCAAAGAGGTGGTCGAGCTGCAGGGACAAACCGGCGCCTATGACGTGGTGGTGACCGAGACCTCTTGGACCAATGAATGGCGCGACTATCTGCATTCCCTGACCGAGCTTGCCGAGAAGTACGATCCAGAGGGTGCCGCCGGGCTACAGGCGGTCGTAGACGGTATCGATCCGGGCTTGCTGCGTATGGCCTCCACGCGCGACGGGGTGCTGGTTGGCGTACCCTATTACACCTACACCATGATCTCCATCTACCGCGAAGACCTCTTCGGCGATGCCGGTGAGCAGGCGGCCTTCAAGGAGAAGTTCGGCTACGACCTGGCGCCGGCGACGGAGTGGCAGCAGCTTCTGGACCAGGCGCAGTTCTTCACCCGCAAGGAGGGTGAGACCCTGAAGGGTGAGGTCCTGGATCACGACTTCTACGGCGTTTCCATGATGGCCGGTCGCTTCCCGCATGTTCAGGACGAACTGGCGGCGATGATCTGGAGCCGGGGCGGGCATTGGGCCAGCCCGGTGCGTGAGGACGGCAAGCTGGTCGGCTTCACCATCACCGACGAAGATCGCGAGATCATGACCTGGGCCTTCACGCTCTATCAGGAGCTGATGAAGTATGCGCCTCCGGGCTCAGAAAATGCCTTCTGGGACTTCGCCACCGCGCAGTTTGTCGAGGGCAATACGGCCGTCATCCCGCTGATGTACAACGGTCTTTGGAACTGGGCCTCCAGCGTTGCCGACGAGGTGCCGGGTGCGCGCGCGGCGGCCGCAGCGGTGGTCGGATCGCGTCCCTACACAGGCGCCTTCCACTTCGCGCCCAGCCGTGACAGCGGCAATCCGGAAGCTGCCTATTGGCTCTTGAAGTACATCGGGTCCTTCGCGACCCAGAAGGAGATGATCGAAGGCGGTTGGGCCGGTACCAATGCCGATGTCCTGCGCGGACCGGACAAGACGGTTGAGACCAACTATGCCGCCTATGGCTGGATCCCGCCGACTCTCGAGCAGTGGGATGCCCAGGCGCCGGACGTCGACGACTACCTCCACTTCAACAGCTCGGCCTTTGGCAAGCTCTATGAGCAGATGACCATCATCGGGCACGAGAATGCGACCGGGGCCACTGATCCGGCGGAGAGCCTCGAGGCTTGGGAGAAGGCCTTCGGCCGACTCCAGGGCAAGTTCGGCGAACTTCCGGTACAGTAACCACTCAATGGGCCGGGCGGCTTCTGCCGTCCGGCCGCCCAAACCTCTGATCTTTCGAGGACTGGCCGCGCATGTCTGCAACGTCAAGGGCGAAGCTGTACGAAGACGACCGGGTCATGAAGTGGCTGCTGATCGGCCCCTTGGTCCTCTTCCTGCTGGCCTTCATGGTCTATCCGACGCTCTACAGCCTCTACATGTCCTTCACCGACTACGTCATGAAGGGCGCGCCCAACTTTATCGGACTGGACAACTACCGCTGGGTGCTGTCGGACAGCGCCTTCTGGGAGGCCTTGGGGCGCACGCTCTATGTCCTCTGCTGGTGCATCGCGATCGAGCTGACCGTGGGCATGGGGCTGGCGCTGCTACTCAATCGAGAGTTTCCAGGACAGGGCATCGTCAGGGGTCTCTGCTTCATTCCCTTGCTGGTCTCGCCGCTCTCCATGTCCTTGATGTGGAACTACATCCTGCACATTCAGTTTGGCGTGGTGAACAGCGTGCTTGGCTGGTTGGGCATGGATGCCGTGCCCTTCCTTTCCACGCCCTCCATGGCGCTGAACACCATCATCTTCATCACCGTCTGGCAGTGGCTGCCCTTCTCTGTCTTCGTGCTCTTGGCCGGCCTTAAGGGCTTGCCGCGCGACCAGTTCGAAGCGGCCCAGATCGACGGTGCCTCCTCGATCCGGGTCTTCTTTCGCCTCACCCTGCCGCTGCTTAAACCACTGATCATCATCATCGTGCTGCTGCGGGTCATGTGGCTCATGCGCCTTTTTGATCCGCTCTATGGAACCACCCGCGGCGGACTGAACACCGAGCTCTTAGACTGGATGATCTATCGCGTCTCTTTCGTCTTCTTCGACATCGGACAGGGTTCCGCCTATGCGCTCTTCGCCCTCTACATCACCTTGATCGTCGGCGCACTGCTGTTCAAGCAGCTGATCAAAGCAATGGACGGACGCTAGACCATGCGCAGTCTGCTCTTCTGGTTCGCCGTTGGCTTGATGATCTTCGTCTTCATCTTCCCGGTGCTGTGGATCTACGTCACCGCCTTGAAGGCGCCTGACGACATCTTCTCCGACAATCCCTTCCTCTTCAGCCCGACCTTGGAGAATTTCGACTACCTGATCTCGGTCCGCCCGGCCTTTGGCGAACTGCTGAACTCCCTCATCTTGAGTGTCGCCAGCACAGTCGTCGTCATGCTGATCTCGTTGCCGGCGGCCTACAGCTTCGCACGCTTCAACACCGGGCGCGGTCACATCCTCTTCATCACCATCTCGACCCGCATGTTCCCCGGCGTGGTGGCCGCCATCCCCTTCTTCCTGCTGTTCCGCTCGATCGGATTGCTGGATACGCACCTGGGCTTGGTGCTGCTTTACACCTACTTCAACATGAGCTTTGCCACCTTCCTGCTTTATGGCTTCTTCCGCGAGATTCCCGAAAGCCTGGAGCATGCGGCAATGCTGGACGGCTACAACCGCTTCACCATCCTGCGCCGCATCGTATTTCCGCTGATCAAGCCGGGCATCGCGATTACCACCATGTTCTGCCTGATCTGGTCGTGGAACGAATTCCTCTTCGCTTTCCTCTTCACCCGGCGGGTCGCCCGGACCATCTCGGTCAGTCAATCGACCTTCTGGGGCTCGGTCGAGATCCAGTGGGGACCGATGGCGGCACTGATGTGCATTGCCGTGCTGCCGACCTTGGTGGCTGCTTGGATCATGCAGAAGCACGTGGTCCGCGGCCTGACCTTCGGCGCGGTCAAGGGCTAGCCGGCAATGGATCTGATGGATCGTATCTTCTGGGGCATGATCGGCTTTATCGGCCTGCAGTTCCTGCTGCTGGGTGGGCTTGAGGACGTAATCGGATACTATCCCGGTGCAGCCGTTTCCTTCGTCTTCCTGATCTGGTTCGTGGGCTGGGGCTATCGCCTCTTCGACCGCAGCGGAAAGGACGAGCGATGAGCGTCCTGACCCTAGAGGCGGTCTCCAAGCGCTATGGCAAGACCGAGGCGCTGAGCGACGTCTCCTTCGACTGTCGCGAGGGCGAGTTCTTCACGCTCTTCGGTCCCTCCGGTGCCGGCAAGACGACGATCTTGGAGCTGATCGCCGGGCTGAAGAAGGACTACTCCGGGCGGATTACGATCAAGGGGCGTCCGGCCGAGAGCATCTCGATCCAGGATCGCAATGTCTCGATGGCCTTCGAGCACTATGCCCTCTATCCGCACCTGAGCGTGGGCGAGAACATCGCCTTTCCCCTGCGCTCTCCCAGGGCGGCCAAGCTCAGCGAGGCGGAGATCGCGAAGAAGGTGAGCTGGACGGCAGACGAGCTGGGCATCGGGCATCTCTTGGACAGAAACCCAGTGCAGCTCTCCGGCGGCCAGAAGCAACGCGTCTCCCTGGCGCGCGCCCTGGTGCGGCCAGCCGACGTCTACCTTTTGGACGAACCGATTGCGCATCTCGATGCCAAGCTGCGCAGCATCGCGCGCGCCAATCTCAAGGCCATGGCCAGAAATCTAGGTGCGACCATCGTCTATGTGACCCATGACTTTCGTGAGGCTTTGGGCCTCTCCGACCGGGTGCTGGTGCTGAATGAAGGGCGCGTGCTGCAGATCGCCGAGCCCCGCGTGCTCTATCACCAGCCGGCGACCGACTTCGTCGGGCATCTGCTGGGCGATCCGGCGATGAACCTGGTCGACGGCGAACTGGTCGAAGGACCGGCCTTCGAAACTGCCGGCCTGCGTCTGAACCTCTTCGGCAAGCTTGCCGCCGGAGCGCAAGAGCGCCTCGGCACCGGCCAGACCTCTGTGAGGCTTGGTATCCGGCCGAGCGCCGTCGAGGTCACGGCGGAGGAGAGCGGCGGCGCAACGCGGCTGCCCGTCTACACCATTGAACACAGCAGCGATCACGCTTTGATCTACTTTCAATTAGGCAGCGCTTACTTCGGCGGTACGGCACAGGCGCGGACCGCGCTGACGATGGGCCAGCAGGTCTGGGTCCGCCTGTCCGAAAGCGCCGGCCACCTTTTCGATGCGAGCTTTGCGCTCACCGAGCAGAGTCGACTCGGGGAGAACCCTGCATGACCGCGCTTAGCCTCACCAACGTCTGGAAGATCTATAAGGGCGACGTCGTGGCCGTGCGGGATGCCAGCTTTCAAGCGCGCGACGGCGAATTCGTGGCACTGCTCGGGCCGTCCGGATGCGGCAAGAGCTCGACCATGCGCATGATCGCCGGGCTGGAAGAGATCAGCCGCGGCGAGGTCCGCTTTGACGAGCGTGTGGTGAACCAGCTCTCGGCGAAGGAACGTAACATCGCGCTCGCCTTCGAATCCTACGCACTCTACTCGCCGCTCACAGTGCGCGAGAACCTTGAGTTTCCGCTGCGCTCGCGCGGTCTCTCCGGAGAGGATATGCGCCGCAAGGTGATGGAGGTGGCCACGACCTTTCAGATCGATTCTCTGCTCGATCGGCGTCCCAAGGGACTGTCCGGCGGGCAGGCGCAGCGCGTGTCCTTGGCCCGCGCCCTGGTGCGCGATCCCAATGTCATGCTGCTGGACGAGCCGCTCTCGCATCTGGATTACCGTCTGCGCACCGAGCTGCGTGTGCGCATTCGTCGGATCCATGACGAGTTGAGCGCGACCACCATCTATGTGACGCACGACCAGGAAGAGGCCGTTGCCCTCTCTGATCGGATCATCGTGATGAACCATGCGGAGATCCAGCAGTTCGGGGATATGGAGAGCCTCTGGCGCCGGCCGGTCAATCGCTTCGTCGCCGGATTCCTGGGGGATCCCGCCATGAACTTCGTGGAGGTCACCCTAACAGAGGGTGCGGCACAGGCCGAGGCAGGAGAGATCAGGGAGATCTCTCCGGTGACTGGTGTGACCAGTGCCAAGGCCGTTCTCGGATTTCGCCCGGAGGACGTGGTGACCTCCACCCTGGACGAGGCCAAGAGCGGCTTGCACGGCGAGGTCATGGTCAATGAGTTTCACGGTGAGCGTTGCGTGCTGACCGTCGCCACCGCAAGTGGCCAGCTGAAGTCGGTCGAGCCTGGTGACACCGTCTGGCGCCCCGGCGACAAGGTCGCCTTGATGCCTCGGGCCGAGGCCATCCACCTCTTTGATGCCGAAACAGGATTGGCATTGCAGCATGGAGGAGATGCCGCGTGATGACCGAGGGTCAGATGCTGATCGACGGCACCTGGGTTGAGGGGGAGGGACCCCGCGTCGAGGTGATCAATCCGGCAAGGTTGGAGGTGATTGGCAACATCCCGGTCGCAACACCTGCCGAGATCGATCGCGCCCTCTTGGCGGCAAGATCGGCCTTTCCGGATTGGGCTAGGCGCGCGCCGGCTGAGCGCGCAGGCTTGCTGCAAGAGATCGCCGCCAAAATCGATGCGCGTGCGGAGGCGCTTGGCCGCCTGATGACGGCAGAGCAGGGCAAGCCGGTCAATGAGGCGACCGGAGAAATCCGCAAGCTGGCCGATACCTTCCGCTTCTACGCCGAGGAAGCGACCCGCGTTCATGGCGAGGTCATCCCCAACAGCTCGACTGCCTATCAGAGCCTGGTGGTGAGAGAGCCGATCGGCGTCGTCGCGGCCATCGCCCCTTGGAACTATCCGGCAGAACTCATCGGCTGGAAGCTCGCGGCCGGCCTCGCTGCCGGCTGCACCTTGGTGATCAAGCCGCCGGAGCTGACGCCGCTCTGCCCGCTCGCCATCATGTCTTGTCTGCTTGAGGCAGGGCTGCCGTCTGGGGTCGCCAACATGGTGACAGGCTCCGGTAGTCGGGTCGGCCAGCATCTGGTCGAAAGCCCCTTGGTCGACAAGGTCGCCTTCACCGGATCGAGCGCTGTTGGACTGCACATCCAGCGCTCGCTTCCCGATGTAAAGTCCCTCTCATTGGAACTCGGTGGCAACAGCCCGCTGATCGTCACAGCCAAAGCGGATCTAAAGGCAGCCGTGAAGGGCGCCCTGCGGCGCAGTTTTCGCAACTGCGGGCAGATCTGTATCGCGATCAATCGGATCTATGTGGACCGCAGGGTCTATGAGAGCTTTCTGGCGGAACTGGCTGCGGGCGCCGACGCTCTGGTGGTCGATGATGGGCTAGAGAACCCTGCGGCGGACCTGGGGGCGCTTTGCTCAGAAGAACCGTTGGAGAAGACCCGCGCGCATCTTGCCGACGCGCTCGACAAGGGTGCCCGTCTGCTCGCCGGCGGCGACCGGCCCGAGGGTGCGCGCTTTGAGAAAGGCTACTTCTTTCGACCGACGGTCCTGGCCGACTGCCGGCACGACATGCAGGTCATGACGGAGGAGACCTTTGGGCCGCTGGTCGGCCTGGCCTCTTTCGACTCCTTGGCTGAGGCGGTGGCGCTTGCCAACGACACGCCTTATGGCCTTGCCGCCTATGTCTACACCAAGGATCTGGACGAGATGCGATACCTCACGCGCAACCTCGCCTATGGCAGCGTGGCGGTGAACAACGTCGATCCCGGGATCATCAATGCCCCCTATGGCGGTTGGAAGCAGAGCGGCATCGGCGTGGAACATGGACGCGAAGGACTTCTGGAGTACCTGAAGTTCAAGCACGTCCGCCTCTGCTATGAAGAGGAGGGTCTTGCATGACCGGCTGCTATCTCGGCATCGATCTCGGCACCTCGGCCTGCAAGGCGCTGCTTATGGGCCCTGGGGGCGAGGTCATCGACAGAGAGACGGTCGGCTACCCGCTCTCGTCTCCGCGCGAAGGCTGGTCCGAGCAGGATCCGGCGGACTGGATCAGGGGCGCGGCGGCGGCAGTCTCCGCCGTCCTGGGGCGCAGCGGTCAGCAACCGCTCTGCATCGGGCTCTCCGGCCAGATGCATGGGATGACGCCGCTGGATGGCGACGGCCGGGTCTTGCGTCCTGCAATCCTCTGGAACGATCAGCGCAACGAGGCTGAGTGCCGGGAGATCACCGATGCGGCCGGTGGCCTGGACGCCCTCTTGGATCTGGTCAGGAACCCGATGCTGCTGGGCTATACGGGTGGCAAAATCCGCTGGCTTGAAAGGCATGAGCCCGACCACTTTCAGCGCCTGAGGACGGTCCTTAATCCGAAGGATTACCTCCGCTATCGGATCACCGGTGAACGCGCAACAGAGGTCTCCGAAGCCTCTGGGATGGGCCTCTTCGACGTTGTCGAGCGCCGCTGGTCTGAGCGCTTGCTGGACAAGATCGGCCTGGATCGTGCGCTGCTGCCCGACTGCCACGAGTCCACCGTCGTGTCCGGGACCGTCTCTGCGACAGGTGCAGCGCTCTTCGGCTTGAGCGAAGGCATTCCCGTGGTGGGTGGCGGCGGCGATGCCGTGATCCAGACCTTAGGCTCCGGCGTGATCTCGGAAGGCACTTTGCAAACCACCATCGGCACGGCCGGCATCACCGCCACTGCCTTAAGGCAGCCGATCGCCAATCCCGGCGGCAAACTCCAGGTCTTCTGCAACGTGGTACCGGATCTCTGGCACTGCATGGGTGTCTCGATGAACGCTGGTGGTGCACTGACCTGGCTGCAGGAGCTGCTGTCGGGCGATGGCCAGGACCGCAGCTTCGATCAGATGACCCAAGCGGCCGACGAGGCTGGCTTGGGAGCCGGCGGACTCCTCTTCCTGCCCTATCTGATGGGCGAACGCTGTCCTTGGCCCGACCCTCTGGCGCGCGGCGCCTTTCTCGGCCTGAGGCTCCACCACGAGAGCGCCCACCTGATCCGCGCTCTGATGGAGGGTGTTGCCTTCGCTCTCAAGGACATGGCGCAGCTGATGGCCGAGGCCGGCTTGCAGAGTACCGAGACCATCCATGCCTCAGGCGGCGGTGCCTCCTCGGACCTCTGGAACCAGATCCTGGCTGACGTCTTCGATGCCGAGGTGGTGACGACCTCCAGTGCCGCCGAAGGAGCTGCCTATGGGGCAGCCATGGTTGCGGCACTGGGCAAGGGCGAATGGTCAGATCTATCCGAAGCGGCTGAGGTCTGCCGCAGGGAGCAACACTGGAGGCCCGAGCCAGGCCGGCACAGAGCCTATGCAGAGCTCTTTGAGATCTATCGCGGCCTCTATGAATCCTTGCGTCCGATCAACGATCGCCTGACCAGGTTCAGCCAGGAAGGACTGAGGGGGTGACCCGAGACCGCCCACAGCCCAAGGCCATGGTATTCGACCTGGACGGCACCTTGATCGACAGCGCCCCGGACATTGCCGCGGCGGTCAACAAGGTGGTGGGCGGTTGTGGTGGCCCGACCCTGTCCGTGCCCTATGTCTCCTCCTTCATCGGCGATGGCTCGCGATCCATGTTGCGCAGGATCTTCGCCGACAACGACATCGAAGCATCGCCTGCCTTCCTGGAGGAAAGGCTCTCCGACTATCTGGACTTCTATCGTGCTGAGCCGGTTGTCCACACGCGCTTCTATCCCTTTGTGAAGGAGGATCTCTTGACCCTTCACGCCTCTGGCTATCGTCTGGGGGTTTGTACGAACAAGCCGCACGCCTTGACCGAAACGGTGCTGGACAAGCTGGGCATTGCGCCGCTCTTCGATGCCGTTATCGGCGCGGACGCAGTCGAGAATCGCAAGCCGCACCGCGATCACTTGCTGGCTGTTGTCGATCGGATGGGCCTGGCGCCAGAGGAGGTCTTCTATGTCGGTGACACGGAAATCGATCGGGCCTGCGCGTGCTCTGCCGGGGTTGCCTTCTTTATCGTGAACTGGGGCGGAGGGCTCATGATGGAGGATGCAGGGGATAGCCGTATCGATCGGCTCCTGAGCCTCCTCGACTATGGGCAGAGACCCAAGGAGCCCGTGCAATGAACACAGCCGGCAGCCTGCTGCACCAGATCTCTTCGGAGATCGGCAAGCTTGGCGCCGCTGAGCGGCGGGTGGCCGAGTTTGTGACTGCCGACCCGCGCCAGGCGATCAATCTGAGCATGGCGGCCTTGGCTGCTGAGAGCCAGGTCAGTGATCCCACCATCGTGCGCTTCTTTCGCCGCTTCGGCTTCGGCGGTTACAACGAGTTCAAGATGCGCTTAGCGCAGGATCTGGTGCCCTCTGCGCCCTTCGAATATGAGGGCATCCATCAGCACGACTCCGTGGCTGAGGTGGTGCGCAAGACCTGCAACAACTCGATCAATGCGATCCAGCGAGCCCGTCAGGATTTCAGCATTGCCGAGATCGAGACAGCGACTGAGATCCTGCTTGCCGCCGATTGGATCGCGATCCTGGCGAGTGGTATCTCGGAAATCGCTGCCCTCGACGCCGAGCACAAGTTCTTTCGGCTGGGACTGCGCTGTGCGGCCATTGTCGGCTCGTCGCGGCAGACCACCTTGGCCCGCAACACCCGCGCCGGCGAAGTGGTGCTGATCTTCTCTCAGTCGGGGGCGACCCGCCGCCTGGTCGAGGTGGCAGAGCAGGCGAAAGAACGCGGGGCCACCACGCTTGCCGCCACGGCGCCGGGCAGCCCTTTGGCCAAGACCGCCGATCATCTGATCGGCATCAAGCCCTATGAACGGATCGAGCTGATGACGCCGCTGGCCTCTCGCCTCAATCACCAACTGCTGGTGAACATGCTGGTGACCACCATGGCAATCTCCAGCGGCGCCCCCTTCCCCGACCAACTGACGGCCCTGGACTCCTGGGTCACAGACAAGATCTGACGCGCGAGAGGACAGCATGACCACACAGGACGAGGCCAAGATCCTAGCGGGTCGGCACGCCATCGATGAATTCGTGAGGGATGGCATGGTTTTGGGGCTAGGCTCCGGAACGACCTCGCACTTCTTCGTGCGCGCTCTGGCAGAGCGGGTGCGGGCCGGCTTGAAGATCACCGCGACCACCACCTCGCGCAGCACCACTGCCGTTGCCGAGGAGGTCGGGATCGCCGTCACCGACGTGAACGACATCGGTGTGATCGACCTCACGATCGATGGCCCCGATGAGATCGACAGCGCGTTCCATATGATCAAGGGCGGTGGCGCCTGCCTCTTGTGGGAGAAGATCGTGGCGCACGCCTCACGGCGGATGATCACGATCTGCGATGAGACCAAGATCGTGAAGCGGCTCGGTGCCTTTCCCTTGCCGGTAGAGGTGGTGCAGTTCGGCTGGCAGCAAAGCAAGCGGCAGGTCGAGGCGGTCTTGGCTCGTCACGAGGTTGCGGAGATCAGGGTCGAGCGCCGCGAAGTGGATGCAGGTCCGGTCGTCACGGATAGCGGCAACTTCATTCTGGACTGTCACAGCGGCTCGATCGGCAATCCGGCTGACCTCGAAGTCGCGCTGAACTGCATCCCCGGCGTTGTCGAGAATGGCCTCTTCACGCGCGAATCCGACGGCATGTGTGTTGGATGCTTCGACGGATCGGTTTACACGCGTTTGCGAGACAGGCCTTAGAGCGTCGGAATCACCCGTGCCGCGCGCAGCTCATCGAACTGGCGCAGGAACATCTCGCGGCTGTCGATACCATCGTGAAAGCCGAAGCGGCGGGCCTTGCTTGTCGAGGAGAGAATGTCGAATTCCGGCGTGAAGACAAAGGCGCCGTAGTTCCAGCCGACCAATTGTTGCCAGGGGATCGCTTGAAGTCCGTGATCCTGCACCAAGCGCTCCCAGAGGTCTGACTTGTCGGCCATCATTAAGGGCAGGTCGATGGCCTGTGGGGGTGCCAGGTCCATCGCGAAGTAGTCGGCGATGTGCGGCCACATGTTCTCCCAGCGAAAGCAATCGCCGTTGGTGATGTTGAAGGGCTGGTTCGCGGCCGCGGGATCGCTCGACATCCACAGCACAGCCTTTGACAGCTGCTTCGTATCCGTCACCTGGTAGAGGGCCTGCGCGTTGGCCCGCGTGCCGGGATGGCGCAGCGGCAAACCCAGAGCCTTGGAGATGGTCGCATAGACCGCGAGGACCATCACCAGGTTCATCGGATTGCCGATGGCAAAGCCGCAGATCGCGTGCGGACGGGCGGCCGACCAGGTCCAGCCTTTGCCCTGCTGCCGAGCAGCGATGAAGTCCTGCTGATCATAGTAGAAGTTGGGCGGCATGTGGCGGGGATCGTCTTCCTCGGCCGGAGTCTTGAAGGGCCCGAGATGATTGCCGTACCACTTGGTGCCGTGCATCAGATTGACGTGCTGCAAGCCGGGGTTCGCGGGCTCCACCGCATCCATCAGGTTCACCAGCATGGCCAGGTTCGGTGCCACCATCTGTGCCCAGTCCGGCTTCTCGATGTAGGCGGCATAGAAGACGTGGGTAATCCCAAGATCGCGCCCAAGTTTTTGCGCGCAGTCGGCTGGATCCAGCAGATCGACCGCTATGTGCCGATAGGCGCCCTCGATATCCGGTGCGCGTCGGGAGACAGCGATGATGTCCCAGCCGCCATCGGCCAGCAGGAACTGCAGGAGATTGCGACCGACAACGCCCGTAGCGCCGGTGACGAGTGCGGTTCTGCGGAGGGTCATGTGCTTGCCTCTGGGTTCGTCAGCACGTCCGATACGACTTGGAGCGCGAGCAGGTAGCTCTTGATGCCGAGGCCAGTGATCATCCCCGCTGATTCGCTGGCGGTGACGGAGTGCATGCCTCGGGCTTCGAGGTTGGTCATGTGCACCTCGATGTAGGGGATCGAGATGGCCTTAAGACAGTCGCGCAGCGCGTGGCCGGTATAGAGGAAGCCGGCAGGGTTCATCACCAGCGCCTGAGTGCCGCTCCGGACCGCCTGGTAGATGGCGGAGATCGCCTCTCCCTCTATGTTCGTGTAGAGGATCTCGAGGTCCAGACCGAGCCGCTCTGCCTCTGCGTAGAGGATTGCGTCCAGTTCCTTGGCCGTCGTCCGACCATAGAGCTCCGGCTGTCGCGAGCCGAGAGCCTCCATGTTGGCGCCTTGAATGAGCAGGGTCTTCATGGCTCCCCTCCCGCGTCGCAGGCAAACATCTCAGAGACCAATTGAAAGGCCTGGCCGCCCAGCGCCGTCGCCAGGGCGCGGGCTTCCTCTGCACGTGTCATCTCGATGAAGAGGCAGGCAGCGATCTTATGATCGCCGCCGCGCAGCACCTCTTCTTTGCTCAGTGCTGTATCGCCTTCCTCGGCCGTCCACAGATCGACCCTACAGATTCCGGGTTCGCTCAAGCGGTCGGCAATGGCGCGGCCCTTCTCGGTGCTGTCTACCTTGACAGCAACGCAACAGCCACCAGACGAGCCGTTCCGTAAGGTCGCGCGCCGACAGATCGTCCGGCTCATGTTCTGGAAGGCATGACGCATCATAGCGGTGGTCGCAGGTGTCGGGGCCTCGAGCCGTGCCCGGTAAGCATCAGACCGCAAAACAGCCGGCTCGACGACGTCGTAGCTGTTAAAGAACTGAGGTCCGGACGTCAGGGCCTCGTAGCGACGGCCACGCAGGAACCCCGGAACCGACAAGCGCTCCGGCTGATGTTCGCTTTGGTACCATTCCTCATAGGCTTCCAAATGGTCGGTAGCACAGTCGTGCCAGATCGCCAGCACGCCGCTGCCCCGGACCTGGCTTTGCGGCGCCTCGCGTCCGGTTCTGTTAGTCGAAGAAGCGCTCATCCGCCTGGCTCCAGAACGATCTTGCCGCGAACTTCGCCGCGCCGCAGGCGCTCTAGGGCTTCAGCAAAGCTAGCCAATGGCATGCGCTCGGAGATGTGTGGCTCCAGCTTGCCGTCCTGCCAGAGCGCAAAGATCTCGGCCTGCACGCGGCTGACCCAGGCGGGATCGCGCTCGCGGTAGTCAGACCATTGCAGGCCGGAGACAGAGATGTTCTTCACCAAGAGATAGTTCGCCCGGATCGACGGGATTTCGCCGGAGGCGAAGCCGATGACCACCAGGTGGCCACGCCAGGCCAAGGCGCGTAGCGCGGCCGCAGTGGCCTCGCCGCCGACCGGGTCGATGACGACGTCGACCCCGGCGCCACCCGTTGCCGCGCGAACCTCGTCACGCAGTTGCACCTTGATGTCCCCGGTCCCTAGATCGATCACGTGGTCGCAACCGAGGGACTGCGCGACCGCAAGGTTCTCTCTCCCGAGCACCGCCCCGACGACCGTCGAAGCGCCGAGCGCCTTGGCGAGCTGGACCGCCGCCGAACCAATCCCCCCGGTGGCACCCAACACCAGGACTTTCTGGCCGGCCTCGAAGCTCGCCCGCTCGATCAGCGCAAAGTGCGAGGTCTGGTAGACGAGGCCCAGGGCCGCGCCGACATGGAAGGGCATGGCGTCCGGCATGGGAAAGACGGCGCCGGCCTTAGCCAACAGTTGCTCGGCATAAGCGCCATACTCGACCTGTGCTGCTACGCGTTGACCGACGACAAGACCGCTGACGCCTTCGCCCAGTGCGGCGACCACGCCAGCGGCCGCCTTGCCGGGTGAGAAGGGAAGGGGAGGTTTGATCTGGTATTTGCCCTCCATCACCAGGATGTCGGGATAGTTGGCCTCTGCCGCCCGGACCTCAATCAGCACTTGGCCTGGACCTGGCTCGGGGTCGGTCACGGTAGCGATCTCAGCCTTCTCCAGCGGTGCGAAGTCTCTGACCCAAACGGCTTTCATGATCCCGGACCCTCTCCTTGGGCGGCCTGCATAAGCTGGGCGTTGTGCTCACCCAGCCGGGGAGCCGTGGCGCGCTTCTTGTTGCCGCTTAATTCGGGTGCAATCGGCAAAGGGAGGGCAGTGATCTCTGCCCCTGTCTCGTTCACGATCACGCCGTCGAAGAGGCCGCGCGCACGGAAATGCGGATCGGCGAGGGCTTCTTCGATCGTGCCGACTATGGTGCAGCAGCAATCCGCTTCATCGAAGACCCGGCGCCAGTGGTCGGCAGGATGCGCTGCGATGATCTGGGCGACGCGGGCCAAGGTGGCTGCCGGGTCGCGGGTATCGTCACGCAGGGCCTCGTCGAGGCCGATTGCACTGGTGAAGGCCGCCCAGAACTTCTCCTCGATGGGGGCCGCCGCGACCAGCCTGTCGTCGGCGGTTCGATAGAGCCGGTAGCGAGCACTGCCGCCGGTGACCAGTGCATCGCCGTTGCCGGGCCAGTCACCACTGGTTTGACCTTCGCCCATTGCCCAGTAGAGGAAGGGAAGGACCGCTTCGGCCATCGCAATGTCGATCCGGGCGCCTTCGCCGCTCTGGTCGCGCCGACGCAGCGCCAGCAGAATGTTGATGACGGCAGGATAGGTCCCGCCGGCGATATCGGCGATGAGGGCCGGCGGGAGGACAGGGGCACTGACCGGCCCGCTGCTGAGGCCGAGCAGGCCAGCGTCGCCAATGTAGTTCAGGTCGTGGCCGGCACGGTCACGCTTGGGGCCATCCTGGCCATAGCCCGAGATGGAACAATAGATGATGTCCGGATTAACGGCCCGGATCTGCTCGTAGCCCAGCCCAAGACGATCCATGACGCCCGGCCGGAACTGCTCGACCACGACATCAGCCCGCTCCAGCAAAGGCCAGAGGCCCTGCGTTTCCGAAGGGGACTTCAGGTTGATCGCCAGGCTCTTCTTGCCTCGGTTCAGCATGTTGAAGTTCGCGCTGTCGGCACCCCAGCGCGGATGATAGGCCCGCATCTCCTCTCCGCTGCCGGGGCGTTCGATCTTGATGACCTCGGCTCCGGCTTCAGCCAGGAAGAGAGTTGCCATTGGCCCCGGTAGCAAGGTCGAGAAGTCGACCACCAGGATGTCGGACAGAACCCCGCTCATCCGCGTTCACTCCGGTTCTTCGCCACGACCGAGCGGCGGGCCGGCGCAAAGCCAGGTGCCCCGGTCTCCTGGAACAGCCGTGCGGTGATGTCGTGATGGCGTGCGAGCCCGCCTCTGACGACCCGCTCGATCGGACCGTCCGCGTAACCGAGGCCAAGGCGGCATGTCAGGTCCATATCCTCTGCCGTCGCCAATCCCTCATCCAGAAAGCGCAGCGCAGCGTTGTACTTGGGCCGCACCAGCCGGTCGATGATTCGCCCGGTCTGGTCACTGCAGAGCGCCACCTCCAGCCCAGCTGCTGCGAAGACCTGCTTGGCTGCCTCGATTGCGGTGGAATCGGTCTTGGGCTGACGCACCAATTCAATGAGTTTCGAGGGCGCATCCTCGCCGTTGCGATAGCGGGCAAAGCCAAGACAATTCGAGCCCTCGTCGCCCATCCCTTCGCCGGTATGCTCGCCCAGGCACTCGAGATCGAGTTCGATCAAGACGGCTGTGCGGGACGGATCCGTCTGTGACGCTCCGCCAAGGCAGATCAGGACCTCGGCACCGGATGTGGAGTGCTGCAGGAAGTCGTCATCTGGCGAAAATGACCGACCGGGACCGCCAATGATTTCGTAATTCATGTCAGCCTCCGAACATCCCGCTACCTTCATAGTCGTAGAAGCCCCGGCCCGATTTGCGACCAAGCTTGCCCGCAGCCGCCATGCGCCTCAGCAGCGGCGGCGCCGAGGCGCGCGGGTCCAGGGTGATGGGATAGAAGGCCTCGCAAAGCCGGATTTGCGTATCCAGCCCGATCAGGTCGAGCAGCTCGCAGGGGCCCATGCGATAGCCCAGCGCCGTCTTGATGGCCCGGTCGATGTCAAGGGGTTCAGCCACCCCGGCCTCAACCGCGCGGATCACGTCGTTGTTGAAGGGCACCAGAAGCGCATTCAGGATAAAGCCAGGCTTGTCCTGGGTCTTGACCGGTGTCTGTCCGGCCGAAAGGGTCCAGTCCCAGGCCTTGCGAAAGCTGTCCTCCGCGGTGTTTTCGCCCGGCGACATCTCGATCAGCTTCATCAGTTGGGCCGGCAGACAGAAGTGCATGCCCACCACCCGGTCCTCACGCCCGCAGCCCGATGCAATCTCTGTAATCGACAGGGTCGAGGTATTCGAGGCCAGGATGGTGTGCTTCGGGCAGATGCCGTCCAGCTTGCTAAAGAGGTCGCGCTTGACCTGCAAGTCCTCAAAGATCGCCTCGATGACCAGATCGGCCTCCGCAAGGTCTTCGAGCCTGCTTGTCGACGACATCCGACCCAAGGTCGCGTCTTGCTCTGCTTCGGACATCTTTCCGCGGGCGACCGACTTGTCGAAGAAAGCCTCGGTCTGGCTGCGGGACCTGGCAAGCGGTGCCGCCTCCAGATCGTAGGAGATGGTTCGGTAGCCGGCGCGGGCGGCGACAATGGCGATGCCGGCCCCCATGGTGCCGCCCGCGCCGCAGACGGCCACCGTCTTGATGGTCTCGGTCATTTCTCGATGAAGCTCCGTCCAATCAACTGGCGATGCACCTCGTTGGCGCCCTCCCAGATTTGAGTGATCTTTGCATCGCGCATCAGCCGCTCGGCGCGGTGATCGGCGCAATAGCCGTAGCCGCCATGGAACTGGACGGAGGCCGTGGTCATGCGCATCGCCAGGTCAGACGCGCGCAGCTTGGCGATCGAGGCCTCCAATCCGTAGTCGCTGGCGCCGCCCTCGATCAGACGGGCGACGTGATCGAGCCAGGCCTCCGTCATTGCCAGCTCGCTGGCGAGGTCGGCAATGGTGAACTGATTGGCCTGAAAGTCGGCGATCCGGTTGCGTCCCACCCTTCGCTCATTGCTATAGCCGACCAGGTCCCGAAAGGCCGCTCGGGCAATACCCAGCGCGTGGGCAGCCACCGAGGGGCGCGACTTGTTCAGGGAGGCGAGTAGGATCGAGAGTCCCTCCCCGGGGTCGCCCAAGAGGTTGGCGCGCGGCACGCGACAGGCGTCGAAGGAAAGGGAACAGGTGGAGGCGGCGCGGTGCCCCATCTTCTCCTCTTTCCCGGTCACAGCGAAGCCCTCGGTTCCCTTCTCCAGAACCAGAACAGAGATGGCGCGCTTCGGGTCCTCGATCTCAGACCACTTGCCGAACAGCAGGATCCGATCGGCAACGTCGCCGTTGCTGATAAAGATCTTTCCGCCGTCGACCAGGATGTCCTCGCCATCGGGCGTGAAGCGGGTCTTCATCCCGGTCGCGTCGGACCCGGCCGTGGGCTCGGTGATCGCCAGCGCCGCGAAGCCGCCCTCGGCGATCTTGGGCAGCAGGCGAGCCCGCTGTTCGTCGGTCCCGACGTCGATCAGCGGCTTCATGGCGTGGTAGTTGGTGGCGTAGATGATCCCGGTCGAGGCGCAGGCCTCTGAGATAATCGAGACGATCTCGTAGTAGAGCCGGAGGCGCATCGGCGCTCCACCGAAGGCCTCGGGGATGAAGATCGCGTTCGGGCCAAGGTCGTTGAGCGCCGCGATGCTGTCCCAGGGAAAGCTGCCCTCGCGGTCGTAGCGGGCGGCATTGGGGGCAATTACCTCGTCGGCAACGCGCTGGACCTGGTCCAGGACCATCCGCTCGTCTTCGTTCCAGTCGCGGCTCAAGTGCAGGTGGTCGAAGATCTTCATCAGTGGTTCATCCCCTGCGCGCCGTCGATGTAGATCGTCTCTCCGGTCATGAAGGCGATCTTCTCGGCGAAGATGGCGGCGACCAGCCTAGCCACTTCCTCCGGTCGGCCAGGGCGGCCGAGGGGCACGCGGCCAGCCAGCCACTTGCGCACCTTCTCCTTAGCCAGGAAGTCGCGGTTGAGATCCGTTTCGATGTATCCGGGAGCAACATTCATCACCGTGATGTCGTCGGCGGCCCACTCCACAGCCATGCAGCGGGTCATCGCGGCAACGGCTGCCTTCGAGGCGCAGTAGGCCAGATTGTCCGGAACGCCCAGCTTGTCGAAGAAGGAACCCAGGTTGACGATGGTGCCGCCCTTGGCCTTGAGATGCGGATAGACCTCGCGCGACGCGATCATGATCGCCGTCGCGTTTAGCCTCATCACCGCTTCGTAGTCAGTGGTGTCGAGGCTTGCCGTCGGGCCACCCTTGTGCAGGCCCGCATTGTTGACGAGGCCGCCGATTGTTCCTCGCGC
This sequence comes from Rhodospirillales bacterium, assembly GCA_963669335.1. Taxonomy (GTDB): domain Bacteria; phylum Pseudomonadota; class Alphaproteobacteria; order Kiloniellales; family JACOMY01; genus JACOMY01. The sequence goes on along the minus strand of OY770023.1, from coordinate 4,984,019 downwards.
CGCCACGTCCTTGATTGCTGCGCGGACCGAGCCTTCGTCGGTCATGTCGCAGACGAGGCCGCTGCCGGCCGGGGCATTGCCTGAGCGCGAGAGGCAGACGACGCTGTAGTCGCGCTGCTGGAGCTCCAGCGCGATGGCCGCTCCGATCCCCTTCGAGGCCCCGGTTACGATGATTTGACCGTCAGGCATCGCGGAACTCCGCTTTGCGCTTTTCCTCAAAGGCGGCCATGCCCTCCTCGGCGTCGGCGGTCTGGTAGGCCAGGGTCGAGAGCTCCGCTTCGGCCTTAAGCCCTTCGACCAGAGAGCTCTCGCCGGCGCGCCTGACCGCCGCGCGGGCAAAGCCCAAAGCCAGCATGCCATAGCCTGTGAAACGCCGGCAGAAGGCGATGCCAGCCTCGACCAGGTCGCCCTCGACCATCTGATTGACCAGACCAATGCGCTCGGCTTCCTCGGCCGTGACCGTGCGTCCGGTCAGGATCATCTCCATCGCCCGCGATTCGCCGATCAGACGCGGCAGGCGCTGGGTGCCGCCATAGCCGGGGATGAGCCCAAGCTTGATCTCTGGCAGCCCCATCTTTGCCGTCGGTGCCGCCAGCCGGAAATCGCAGGCCAACGCCATCTCCATCCCGCCGCCAAAGGCATAGCCGTTGATCAGCGCGACCGAGGGCTGGGGGGCTGCGGCCAGCCCGGCGAAGACCTTCTGTCCAAGCTCGGCTCCGCGCTTCTGCTCCATCAGGCTGCGATTGCGCAGTTCCTTGATGTCGGCGCCGGCGCAGAAGGCCTTGGCTCCTGCCCCGGTGATCAGGATGGCCCGCGCGTCGCTTGCCGCGACCTCCGCAATCGCCGCGCCGATCTCCTGCAGGATCGCGAAGGAGAGTGCGTTCAGCGCCTCGGGGCGGTTCAGACGGATCAGGGCGACCTCGTCTCGCCTGCTTAGCTCGACAGTCATGACATCTCCTTTGCGGGCACCCTGAAGCGGCAGGGCTCCGGCGATATCTCGCCGCGTTCGCGCATCGCGATCAGCTCGCGCTTCATGATCTTGCCGCTGGCGGTGAGTGGGAATGAGTCGAGCCGCAAGAACCACTCCGGCATGTCGAACTTGGAAAGCCCCTGGTCGTGGAGATGCGCCAGCAACTCATCGGCGTCCGGCGTTCCGGTAATCGCGATACAGACCCTCTCGCCTAGGCGGTCATCGGGGACCGGGAAGGCGGCGGCTCGATCAATCCCGGTGTGGCGTAGAGCCTTGGATTCTATATGCGAGGGATGAATGTTATGCCCGCCGCGGATAATCAGGTCTTTCAGCCGGCCTTCGATCCGAAGATTGCCGCGCTCATCCAACGAACCCAGGTCGCCCGACAGAAACCAGCCCTCGTCGTTGAAGCTGGCTGCCGTCGCTGCTTGATCTGCAAAGTAGCCCAGCATCAGCGCGGCACCGCGTCCGCCGATCTGGCCGGTCTCTCCGACGCCCAGGGGACGGTTTGGATCTTCGCTGTCGAAGATCCGGACTTCATAGGCCCGGCCGCCGCGGCCGCAAGACGTGGTCCAGGTCTCCAGATCGTCATTGCGGTGGGTGTACTGGTGTGAGGAGTTCTCGGTCATCCCGTAGATGTTCTGCGGCTTGATCCCGAGATTGACGAAGTCCTCTGCCACCACCGGCGGGATCGGGCTGCCCGCCATATAGAAGACCTCGGTCTCGCCAAGCCGGGCCAGACCGCGCCGCTTCATCTCCGCCAAGATGTCCATGGCATGGGTCGGCACGCCCATGACGTAGGTGGCGCGGGTCTCCAGCAGCCAGTCGAGCCGGTCCGTTCCTGCCTGGGGATCGTCGGTGATGAGTTCGCAGCCGGCCACCAGCCACTGCCCGACGGCCACCCAGGCGATGTGGTGCGAGAGCGGGCTCAAGGACAGCAGACGTGCGTCCTGAGAGAGCGCCCAGTCCTCCGCCAGATCGCGAGCGTTGGCCAGCAGGGTGTTGGCGGAGTGCATGACGCACTTCGGCGCGCCGGTCGTGCCCGAGGTGAAGGCAAGATAGCTCACCTTGTCCGGATCGCTCAAGGCGGCCGGGACAGGGGATTGGGCTTCGCGCGGCAGGTCATCCGCCGCATAGACCGCGCTGAGCGAGGGGTGCGCGCCCAGCATGGCCTCGAAGTCTGCTGCTCCCCGGTCCGCGCCCCACCCGGGCTCGGTGACCAGGATCTTCGCGTCCAGGCGCTTAAGAAGGGCGACGATCTCGCTGCAGGTGTAGGTGCGATGCAGCGATGGATTGCAGGCTATGCCTTGGCGGGAGCAGGCCAGAAAGGTGATGACCGCCTCGACCCGGTTGGAGAGCCAGACCGACACTCTGTCCCCTGCCACCAGCCCCTGCGTCGCAAAGGCCGTAGCAACGACATCCACGCGAGCCTTCAGGTCGGACCAGCTGAGCCTCGCCCGCCCGTCTCTGAGCGCCATGGCGTCAGGCCTCAACTCGGCATGCTGTACCAACAGGTCATAGAAGGTCTCGTCCCGCCATAGCCCGGCCGCGTAGTAGGCGCGCGCGCTTGCCGGATGATGCAGGGTAAGAAAGGGCTTCACTGTTACTGCCCAAAGCGGTCCGCATCCGGCGCGCGCTTCTCACGAAAGGCTTTGCCCAGTTCTTTCGATTCCTCCGTATCCAGATACTGGCGGAGCAGCAAATCGTGGGTCACCCGCGAGAGCCCGCCGACGCCGCCATGACGTGCGTTGAAGGCGCTTTTGATGGAGGCCAAGGCAAAGGCACCACGCTCGGCGACTTCCAATGCGAAGGCCCGCGTCGCATCCGCCAATTGGCCGTCCGGGACCACGCGGTTGATCAAGCCCATGGCCAGGGCTTCGGCCGCGGAGATCTTGGGGTTGCAGTACCACATCTCCTTGGCTTTCTTCTTGCCGACCAGGTCTTCCAGGTACCAGGTGCCATAACCCGCATCGAAGGATCCCATCATCGGGCCGACCTGGCGAAAGACCGCGCTCTCCTTGGCGATGGTCAGATCGCAGACCACCTGCAGGACATTGCCGCCGCCGACGGCAAAGCCGTTGACGCTGGCAATGACGGGCTTCTGCAGGCGGTCGATGGCTTCGTACATCTCCAGGGTGGGCAGGACTCCGGGATAGAGCTTGGTTTCCTCCATCCCGTCCTTGCGGCCGCCGATGCAAAAGAAGCGGTCGCCGGCGCCGGTCAAGACGATGACCCGGGTCCTGGTCTCGCGCCGAATCTCGTTGATGCAGTCGCGAATCTCGTGACACATCTCCTCGGTGAACATGTTGCCGTCTTCCGGACGGTTCAGGGTGATGGTCCCGATCGGGCCCTCTTCCGCGTAGAGGATGGTGTTGAAAGACATGGGGGCAGCTCTCCCTTTGTCAGATCGCACCTGCGTCGCGCAGGCGGTCGATCTCCTCGTCAGTCATGTGCAAAAACGCGCTCAGCACGCTGGCCGTATCGGCGCCAAGCCGCGGGGGTGCTGTTCCCGCAGATGCTGGCTGGCCATCGCAGTGAATCCCGAGCCCCACCTGAGGAATGCGCCGGTCATCCTCAGCCAGGCTGTAGAAGAGCCCGCGATCTTGCAGGGCCGGATCTGCCGCAGCCTCCGCTACAGAGTTGATCGGACCAGCAGGGACACGCGCGGCGGCGAAGATCTCAAGCCACTCTGCGCGCGGTCGCTGCCGGAGGACCTTTTTGATGTCATCGACGATCTCGGCGCGGTGTCGTCGGCGATCTGCGTTTGAGGCAAAGGCGGGTCGCGTCGCATAGTCCGGGTCGCCTAGGGCCTGCCAGAAGCGCCGCCAGATGCCGTCGCTGCCCAGGCCCAGAGTGATGGGTTCGTCGGCGGTCTCGAAGGCCTGGTAGATTGCGATGACGCTGTCTGTGCCACCGCTCCGCCGTGGCACCTCGCCGGAGCCGAGATAGGGTACGGCCCGGCAGGAGAGAAAGCGTGTCATGCTTTCGACCAGGGCGATGTCGAGTAGCTGCGCGCCGGGCGACTGCGGGCGCCTGATCAGCGCCGCCATCACTGCCATCGCGGCGTCCTGCCCGGCCAACATGTCTGCCGCCGGGGCGCCGATCTTCTGGGGCGTGCTGTCAGCTGCGCCGGTGAGGTCCATGATGCCGGAGTAGCCCTCGGCGATCAGGTCGTAGCAAGTCATGGCTGTGCGCTCGCCGCTGAGCCCAAAACCGGTGATCGCGGCATAGATCAAGCGTTCGTTCAGACCGCTCAGGGTCTCGAAATCCGTACCCAGCTTCTTCTGGACGGTCGGCGGCTGGTTGGTGATCACCACGTCCACCCGACGGACCAGGGCCTTAAGAGCCTCTCGCCCCGCGGCGGTCGTGTAGTCGAGTGCCACACTCTCCTTGTTCCGATTGACCGAGAGAAACCAGAGCGATTCCCCATCCAGGAAGGGTGGTCCCCAGGCGCGTGCGTCGTCTCCGTGGCCAGGCCGCTCGATCTTGATCACCCGCGCTCCGAAATCGCCGAGCAGCATGGTGGCATAGGGACCGGCGACGGAGGTTGTGAGGTCCAGCACTGTCACGCCGCTCAGATGCAGCAGTCGGCGCCCGGGATCAGCAGCGATCTGCGGCAATCCCTGCATCGGCGTGGGCTCACCTCTCGTCTCTGCCAATTTTGGTCCTCCCGCCTGTCGAGCATCCAACCGTCCCTCTGCCTCAGCGCGAGGCTTGCGCAAAACATGATTGATATTTTATTAGAATGCAATGTATTTATATATAATACCGCTATGGAGATCAGAGATGACCGTCAAGCCCCTGTCGACCACCATCAAGTGTCTGCACATGCTGGATGTCATCGCGGATCAGCCGGGCCCGATGCGTATCTCAGAGCTTGGGCGGCTGATCGGTGAGTCTCGGGCGACGACCTACCAACGTCTTCTGACCCTGACCGAGGCTGGATGGTTGGATCGGCTGCCAGACGGCAGCTATCGCCTCTCCACGCGGTCTTGCAGGATCGGTGCGGCCGCGCTCGATCAGGTGGGGTTTGGAGACCGTGTACAGCCCCTATTGGACGCACTGGCTCGCGACCTAGGGGACGCCATTTCGCTGGTCGTGCTTGAGGGTGAGCGGATCGTCATCGCCCAGCGCGCCGAAGCTCAGGCCATTCTGCGGGCCGACCTCAAGGTAGGTGCAACGCTCTCCTATCTGGACAGCTCTTCCGGCGGAATCTGGTTGGCCTTCGGTCCGCAGGACTTGCGCCATCGTCTAGAGGAGGCCGGGGAAGACCTGCCACCGCAGTCGCAGATCGACAGGGTCAGAGCGCAAGGCCTTTCGATCGGCGGCGGCGGAGAGACTTTGCCCGATATCTCCTCTCTCGCTGTGCCGGTGCTGGATCGACAGGGCGTCTGCCGGGCCTCTCTTTCCATCTCCGCGCCAGACACGCGCTTCGATGCCGAACGCGTCGTCCAGCCGCTTCGGGACTCAGCCAAAAGAATTGCCGAGATCGGCGGCCTATAGCGGCACGGCCTGGCTCACAGTCCCAGAAAGCTAGCCCTTACGCTGGGAGACGTCAGCAAGGCAGCACCGCTGTCATCGGCGACGATGCGGCCGTTCTCAAGAACGTAGCCCCGATCTGCCAGGCTGAGGCTCTCTTTAACGTTCTGCTCTACCAGGATGATGGTCAGGCCTGCCTCGCGAAGGCGGGCGATTTGCGAGAAGAGAAAGCCAGCCATGACCGGTGCCAGGCCCAGGCTGGGCTCGTCCAGCAGCAAGAGGCGCGGGCGTGCCATCAGCCCGCGTGCCAGCGCCAGCATCTGCTGCTCGCCACCGGAAAGCGTGCCGGCTCGGGCGCGGCGCCGCTCGTGCAAACGCGGGAAGAGACGGTACATCTCCTCCGCACGAGCACGCCAGCCCGCGCGTGCGGCCCGACCATAGGCGCCGATTTTGAGGGTCTCTTCCACGGTGAAAGCGGGAAAGACCAGGCGTCCCTCCGGCACCAGCGCCATGCCCTGCGCCAGGCGTGCCGCCGCTGTGCTGCCGGCCAGATCCTGCCCCTCGAAGAGGATGCGTCCTTGGCGGATCGGCAGAAGACCGGCCAGAGAGCGCATCAAGGTGGTCTTTCCGGCACCGTTTGCGCCGACCAGCGCGGTGATCTTGCCGCGGTCAGCACTGATGCTGAGGTCGTGCAGGACCTTAATCTCGCCATAGCCGCCGGCCAGCGCTTCAACCTCAAGCATCGCTCTGGCCTTTGCCGAAATAGACCTCGGCAACCTCTCTGTTGTCGGCAATCTCCTTGGGTCGACCGACAGCCAGCATGGCCCCGTGGTGCAAAACCAGGATGCGATCAGAGAGCCGCATCAGGGCCTGCATGACATGCTCGATCACGATGAGGGTCAGCCCCTCTTCCCGCTTGAGTGCGACCAGGAGGTCAAGCGCTGCCTCCACCTCTCGAGCGGTGAGACCTGCCAGTACCTCGTCCAGCAGCAGCAGGCGCGGGGCCGTGCCGAGTGCACGCGCAATCTCCAACCGTTTGCGCTGAGCCAAGGTCAAGGTTGCCGCTCCTCGACCGGCTACCTCACCGAGACCAAGCCGTCCCAGGATCTCCAGCGCCACCCGCTCGGCCTCGGCTTGCCGCTTCAGGCGGCGGCGACCATAGAGGCAAGCGGCGGCGACGTTCTCCTTGACGCTCATGCCGCTGAAGGGGCGGACGATCTGAAAGGCGCGGGCAATGCCAAGGCGGTTCACGGCCGCTGCCGATCTGCCGTCGATGCGCTGCCCGGCCAACAGGATGCGGCCGGAGGAGGGGGCCAGGTTGCCGGCGATCATGGCGAAGAGCGTGGTCTTGCCGGCGCCGTTCGCCCCCATCAGCCCCAAGATCTCGCCCTCTTCGACCGCAAAGCTGACCTCTTCGACCGCGGTCAATCCGCCGAACTGCTTGGTGACCTGCTCGACCTGTAGGAGGCTCATGGTGCAGGCCCGCGCGAGAAGCGCAACAAACGCCCGGCCAGTCCCTCAGGCAGGAAGAGGACGAAGCCGATCAAGAGCAGGCCCAGCAGGATCATGTAGACCTGGGGCGCGCTCGCCCAGAGCAGCTCGGTCAGGCCCACGAGGAAGAGGGCGCCCAGCAAGGGGCCGGGCGCATCATCGCTGCCGCCGATGATGGCCATGGTGACGATGGTGAAGGAGAGGAAGGGATTGAAGACCTGCAGAGGCTCAAAGTAGGTGGAGCGCAGAACCATCACCGCCCCCACCATGCCGGGGATCAGCGCCGAGGCCACGAAGGCCAAGGCCTTCACTTGGCCGACAGAGATGCCGATGGTCTCGGATGCCGTCTCTTCTTCGCGAATGGCACGAAGCGCGACGCCGAAGCGCGAGCGGCGGGTGAGGTAGGTCGCGGCGGTTGCGGTCAAGGCGAGGACCAGCATGATGGTGAAGAGCGTCTCCAAGGATGGCCCGCCGAACAGGAGGCGACCGCTCTTGCCCAGCCCGGCCTCGATGGCGACCACGATGTACTTGACGAACTCCGCAATGCCGAAGGTCAGGATCACGAAATAGGGGCCGCGCACCCGCAAGCAGGGATAGCCCAGCACGAGGGCCAAGAGGCCGGCTGCGAGCCCGGCCAGGGGGATCGCCACCCAGAGCGAGACTTGGGTCCAAAGCAAAGCCATGACATAGGCGCCGAGGCCATAGAAGACGGCATGTCCAAGCGAGATGTAGCCGGTGAGGCCGGAGAGCAGCACCCAGCTCTGCGCCAGGGATACCCACATCAAGAAGGAGAGGCCGACACCCAGCAGGTAGTCGCCGACGAGGAAGGGATAAGCGAGGCCGAGGCCAAGGGCGGCGATCAGTGCTGCGGCCGGCTTCATGAGATGCGCTTTCCGCCCAAGAGGCCCTGCGGCCGCCACAGCAGCACTGCGATGAAGACACCGTAGACCAGGATGGAGCGATAGGCAGAGGAGGTGAGGGCGACGCCATAGACCTCGATCCCGGCCAGCAGGAAGGCGCCCAGGAGGCCGCCATAGAGGTTTCCGAGGCCTCCCAGGATGATCACCACGAAGGCAGCGATGGTGAAGGGAAAGCCGCTGAAGGGAGAGATCTGCTCCGTCATGCTGATCAAGGCGCCGGCGAGGCCAGCCAGCGCGAAACCGAGAATGAAGACCAGAAGGCTCACGCGATCGCGTTCGATACCCACCAGAGCGGCTGCCTCGCGCTGCTCGATCAGGGCGCGCATGGCCAGCCCGGTCATGGAGTAGCGAAAGAAGAGGATGGCGATCAGCGAGACGGTGAGAGAGATCCCCAGGATCACCAGGCGGTCAGCGCCGATCGAAATGCCGCCGAAGCGGATCACCTGGTCAAGGTAGGGATAGGCGCGCTCGTTGGCCGTAAAGGCAAGCGAGATCAGGTTCTGCAGGATGATGGAAAGGCCAAAGAAGATGAGGAGCGAGTTGGCCTCTATGCGCTGCACGATCTCTCCGCTGCCGGCAAGCAGTCCACGAACCAGAAAGCGATAGACGGCCCAGCCGAGCCCGCCGGTCAAGGCCATGGCGCCGAAGAGAGAGATCAAGGGGCCGATCTGCAGAAGGGTGAAGGCCCAATAGGCGACATAGGCCCCGATCATCAAGATCTCGCCATGGGCGACATTCAGCAGCCGCATGGTGCCGTAGATCAGGTTCAGACCCATGGCCACCAGAGCATAGACGGAGCCCAGTACCAGGGTCGCCAACACCAGCTGTCCGGAAAGGATGATCTCCATGGCAATCAGCGGCGGGTGCTGGGCCTACACCCGCCGTTGTCGTGCCCTACTGACTCCAGGGGGCCTTCTCCTTGACAGGCTGGGTCGCAGCGTCCGGCGGCCAGACGATCTCCAGATTGTCACCCTGGATCTGCAGCAGCATCGTCGGGGTCACCGCATTCTCAACGCCGTCAAAGCGGATCGGTCCATTGATGGTGTCGAAGGTCTCGCTTGAGATCACTTGGCGCAGCTTGTCACGGTCCAGGCCCGCCTCGGCCACCGCCTGCTCCAGAATTTCCAGCGAGGTGTAGGCCAATACGGAATCCAGGTAATCCGGCCGTTCTCCGTGCATGGCGACATAGGCGTCGTAGAAGGGCTTGGCCTTGGCCCAGTCGCTCTTCTGCGGCGACCAGTGGCCGACGGTCATGACGCCGTCCAGATTGGCCCCGAACATGTCGCGGAAGAAGGAGGCCGAGGGGCCGATCAGGATCAATTGCACCGGCGCGGTCACGTCCAGCTCGCGCGCCTGGTTCATGTAAGTGATGGCGTCCGGCGGATAGGCCAGCGCCAGGATGGCCTCGGGCTCGTTTCGCTTGATCTGGGTCAGGGTCGCGGTCATGTCCTTGGTGCCGGGTGCATATTCCTCATCCACCAGGATCTCGATCCCGGCCTTCTGAAGGGCCGGAATGAGGAAGCTTTTTACCTCCTGCGAGAAGGGGAGCTGCAAGGTGTTGACCGCAACCGAGCCCACGCCCTCGGCTTCCAACAGCTTCACCAGCTCTTCGGCGATGCGGTCCGGGATGGCCGAGGTGGGGAACCAGATGTTGCCGGGCTGCAGGTCGCGTAGCTGCACCGAGGCGGCGGTGTTGCCGACCATGGGAAAGCCATAGCGTTCCAGGACGCCGGCCACGGCGAAGTGGAAGGGCGTACCCCAGGGCGCGATCAAGAGGTCGACCTCGTCGTCGGTGATCAGCTTCTCGTAGATGCCCGGAATCTTCCCGAAATCGGACTGGTCGTCATAGACCACGAACTCGATCGGGCGCTTCTCGCCGGCGACGTCGAGACCACCCTTCTTGGCGATCTCGTCCGCCCAGAGCTGATAGGCCTTGATCTGCGAATCGGCGATCGGCGCAAAGGGGCCGGTCTGCGAGATGGCATAGCCGATCTTCACCGGCTCGGCCGCGCCCGCCGTGGCGCCCCAGGCCAAGGGCAGTGCCAGTGCTGCAGCGATGGCTGTTCGTCTGCTCCAGGTTGATTGTCTTGTCATTTTGTCCTCCCCTCAATGCATGAAGTCGAGCGCAGCTGGCAGCCAGGTGCGCGCGGGATCGCCAGCCCAGGTGCTGGCCGTGAAGTGATCGGCGCCGGGAATGACCAGTCTGGAGACTGGAATTGAGAGCGACGAGAGCTTCGCCTCCATCTCTTCGGCCTGGCGCACAAGATGGGGAAAGTCCCGATCGCCATGCGCGATCAAGAAGGGGGTCTTGTCCTTGATCCCTTCGATCGCACTGGCATTGCGGTCTCGATCTTCGCTCGCCTTACCCAGGAAGCGCGGCCTCTGCGAGAGGCCTGAGCCCTCCCCGAATCGATAGACGCCGGAGATCGGAAGGCAGCCGGCCAGGGGATTGCATGAAAGCCCCTCTGCCCGCCACCAGTCGTCGCGCGTGGCCAAGAGGGCCGCGTAGTGTCCGCCCGCCGAGTGGCCGCCGAGGTAGAGCCGCAAGGGGTCCGCCCCAAAGCGCTCAGCCTCCTTCCGCGCACGCAGAAGGCCAGCCGCCGCATCCTCATAACCGGCTGGAAAGAGATGCCTTGGGGCGAGCCGATAGCCGAGGCTCGTGAAGGTGATCCCGGCCGCCGTCAAGGCCGGCGCCATGAAGGCCATCCACTCTTTGTAGCCATTGGTCCAGCCACCGCCGTGCATGAAGGCCAGAATGCGCCCATCGGGCTCGGCCGAGGGATAGATCACCAGGCTCTGGTAGGGATCTTCGCCCCATTGGATCTCCTCGCCGCTTGGTGCGTTGGCGCCAAGCTCGCTGACCGTCGTATGGTAGCGGGCGGCAACCTCAGAGAAGGGTTCCTGACTTGGGTAGTTCCGCGGTGTCATCCCTCACTCTCCATCAGAGCGGCCAGCACCCGCTCACCGCTGAGCGGCAGGTCCTTGAGTGGGCGTCCGAGGGCCATGGCGACGGCATTGGCGATCGCGGCCGGAACCGGGTTGATGCCAATCTCACCGACGCCCTTGGCACCGAAGGGACCTTCCGGCTGTGGCGCCTCGATCAGAATGCTGTGCAGAGCGAAGGGCGCGTCCAGGCTGGTTGGGATCTTGTAGTCCATCAGCGAGGGGTTCGCGAGGCGCGGGCCATCCCAAACCATCTCTTCGAAAAGGGCGTAGCCCAGGCCCTGCACGAAGGCGCCCTCCAGCTGCACCTCGACCAGCTTGGGGTTGATCGCCTTGCCGACATCGCAGGCGCTCCAGGCCTCCAATACCTCGACCTGGCCGCTGGCCTCGTCCACCTCGACGTCGACCAGGAGAGCGATGAAGCTGAAGACACCGATCTGCGGAAAGGGCAGGCCCAGGGCGCTGCCGCGCTTGGGATCCATGGTCTTGCCGTCATAGACCAGGGTGTTGTGGCCAACGATCGGTCCCCCGGCGGCCCAATGAGCCCGTCCCGAGACCGCCGCGAAGGGCAGCTCGCGATCGGAGCCGACGATGCCGACGCGACCACCGGAGCGCAGCTCGAGATCCTCTACGGTGCATTCCAGGATGGCGCCGGCCTGCTCCTTGATCTGGCGCGCGACCTCTTCGGATGCGGCGATCACCGCGCGGCCGGTGGTGTAGGTCACCCGGCTGGCCGTGGTGCCCCAGTTGAAGGGCGAGCCATCGGTGTCGGGGCTGGCGACTTTGACCATATCCAGCGGCACCTTCAGGGCCTCGGCACAGATCTGCGCCAGCACCGTGTCGGACCCCTGGCCGATATCGGTGGCGCCGGTGTTCAGCACGATGGAGCCGTCCTCCAGCATGCGCACGATGGCGCCGGTGCCGAGCAGGCCGGAGATATGCGCATTGATCGCCAGCCCCCGCCCGCGTCGTTTGCCTCTTGCAGCAGGGGGCAGGGGAGGTGCTGCCTGCTCGACCTTGTCCAGACACTCGGCCAGGCCACAGGAGGCAACCTCGCCGCCCAGGAACCAGGGTTCGCCCGCGACCACCATATTGCGCCGGCGCATCTCGAAGGGATCGAGATCCAGCCGCCTTGCGATCTCGTCGATCTGTTGCTCGCCGGCGAAAGTGACCTGCGGATTGCCGAAGCCGCGGTACGCGCCGAAGCGCAGCTTGTTGGTATAGACCAGCTGCCCCTCTGCGCGGACGTTGGGAATGCGATAGGGGCCGCGCGACATCAAGAGGCTGTAGCCCAAGACGCCGGGTGAATCGTCGGCATAGGCGCCGCAATCCACCAGGACCTCGCAATGGCGCGCCAGCAGGGTTCCGTCCTTTTTGGCGCCGGTCTTTATCCGGATCTTGAAGGGGTGACGCGCGCGGGTGATCTCGAAATCCTCCTCGCGCGAGAGGATCAGCTTGACCGGGCGGCCGCTCTTCTCTGCCAAGGCCACGACGATTGGCTGCACATGGGCTTCCATCTTAATGCCGAAGCCACCGCCGACCTGAGGGGTCAGACAGCGCAGCCGCGACATGGGAATGGAAAGCGCCTCGGCGACATTGGCCTGGACCCGAAAGACCGATTGGTTGGCCGACCAGAGGGTGATGCGGCCGGCCTGATCCACCTCGGCCAGCGCACCGCAGGGCTCGATTGCCACATGGGCTTGGGCCTGGGTCGTATAGGTTCCTTCGACGATGAGGTCGCAATCGGCCCAGGCGGCATCGACATCGCCCTCGTCGAAGCGACTCCGCGAGCAGAGGTTCCCCTCGGAGCCACTGTCGAAGATCTTCACATAGTCCTGCAGCGCCTCGTGGATCGCCGGCGCGTCCGGCGCCAGGGCTGCCTCCGGCGAGGTGAGGGCCGGCAGCTCTTCGTAGACCACGTCAATCAAACGACAGGCAGCGCGAGCCTGGGCCTCGGTCTCGGCGGCAACCGCTGCGACGGGCTCTCCCAGATAGCGGACCTTGTCCTGGGCGATGGCGCCCTCGTCCTTGATGAAGGCCCCCATGCGACCGGGTCCGACATCTGCACCCGTGATCACGGCCGCCACGCCTGGTGCCGCCAAGGCGGCCTCGATCGAAACGGACTTGATCCGTGCGTGGGCGAAGGCGCTGCCCAGAATCGCGCCATGCAGCATTCTAGGCCGGCTCAGGTCGGCGATGTAGTGCGCACGGCCGGTGACCTTCTCTAGATTCTCGAGTTTGGGTAGAGAGCGGCCGACGACTTGGCCTTCATCCGGTGCGGTCATGTCTCCGCCCCTTCAGCCGCCGCTGTGACGGCCTCCACGATCTTGCGATAACCGATACAGCGGCAGAGGTTTCCGCTGAGCGCCTGGCGAATGCGATCCGGGTCCGGCTTTGCCTCCTCCTCCAAGAGCTTGCGTGCTGAAATCAACATGCCGGTGGTGCAAAAGCCGCACTGCACGGCACCGCCCTCGGCAAAGGCGCGCGCCAGCCGCTGCATCACCGGGTCCTCGGCATAGCCCTCCAAGGTCGTCACGCTCTTGCCTTCGCAGGCCGCAGCCAGGGTCAGGCAGGCGCGCTGCGGCCAGCCGTCAATCATCACCGTGCAGGCGCCACAGACCCCTTGATTGCAGCCGCGCTTGGGACCGGTGATCTCCAAGCCATCGCGCAGCAGGGACAAGAGGGTGGCATCGGCCTCCGCAAGTCCGATCTGCCGTCGGCCGTCCAGATCGATGGTGAAGGCAACCGTCTCGCTCATCTCGGCTGCTCCTGCAACAACCTGTCCAGGCTGGCGCTGATCAAGCGCGGGATCAGTTTCCGGCGATAATCGGCACTGCCGCGCACATCGTCTATGGGATCTGCCAGATCGACCAGGGATTGGCTGAACTCGGCCAAGGCTTTCGGATCATGCAGGTGGCCGCATAGCGCTGCCTCGGCCGCCGGCGCGCGCAGAGGCGCCGGTCCACAGGCGCCGATTGCCACGCGCAGTCCGCCATCGGCGGTCAGCACCATGGCGCAGGAGGCCGTGGCATAGTCCCCGGAGACCCGGGCCAGCTTACGATAGTGGGAAGGCGCGGCCGACGGGGTGGGCAGGTGGATCCCCGTTATGAGCTCGTCCTGCTTCAGCGCCGTCTCATACCAATCCAAGAAGAGTTCGGAGATCGGCAAGCGTCTCTCGCCCTCGGGACCCATCAGTTCAAGCTCAGCCTCGGCCGCGACCAGGGCGGCGGGATAGTCGGCGCCAGGGTCGGCATTGGCCAAAGAGCCACCCATCGTGCCCATGTTGCGGACCGGCGGATTGGCGATCTTGCCGGCAGCCTGGCGAAGCATCGCCAGCGAGCCGGTCAAGAGAGGCGAGGCAGCGGTCTCCCGATGGCGGGTCATCGCGCCGATCCGGATGCTACCGTCGGCCAGCCGGGTGATGCCGGACAGCTCTTGCAGACCGTCCAGCGCGATCAGGCTTTCCGGTTCGATCAAGCCGGCGTTCTTCATCGCCACCAAGGTCGCACCACCAGCCAGATAGAGCGAATCCGGCTGGGCCGCCTTGAGGGCCAAAGCCTCGTCCAGCCTTGTTGGGCGCTGCACAAAGGCCGGCATCAGACCACCCCTTGATCGGTGAACTGGGCCTGCAGATTGCTGGCGAAGGCAGCGGCGAGCTGATCGGCCTTCTTGCGCATGACGCCCAGCCCGAACTTGCCCAGACGCCCGACCAGCGAGATCTCGGAGTAATAGACGATCTCTGTCTCCGCTTCGGAAAGGGCCTGCAGACGCACCTCGCTCTCGGCTGTCAGCTGACTGGCGCGCGAGCCTTCCTCGCCGCGGGTCCTGCAGGCCAGTCGCTCCGGGGCTTCGCTCTCGGTAATCTCGATCACCAGATTGAAGCGCGCCTTGATCGGACCGAGTTTGACCGCCACGACGACGCGGTAGCAGCCGGGCTCGGTCTCTTCGGCACGCTCACAGCCGGGTAGGCAGGCCTGCATCACGGCGCAGTCATTGAGGCGTTGCCAAACCAGCGCACGCGGTGCTGCGATCGTAATGCTGCCGTCGACCTGCATGGATCAGCGGCGCACGCGGGGAACAATCATCTTGGGATCGATGATGCGACCGTCTTCGACGACCCGATTGCCGTCCAACGCGATGGTGCAGTCGCGCATCGGCACGTCATAGTGACCACGGGTCTTGCGCTTGCCGCCGCCTTGCGTGTTGGGGCCGGTGGAGAAAAGGAAATTGCCGGGAAAGCAGCGTGATGCCGCCCGGCTGCGTTCGGGTGCATCGCCATAGAGCGCGATGGAATCCCAGCGGCATTGCGGATTGAGCCCCCAGCCCAAGTGCGAGACGGCATAGGGGTCCCGGTCGCCCTCGAAGTCTTCGCCGTCCTTCAGCCATTCCCGCATCAAGGTGGCATCCATGCCGCCTTCGATCTTGGTGATGTGACCGCCTTCTATCTCCAGCCTGATCTCGTCGACGACATAGCGGCAGTAGGGCAGGATGACGATGTCGCCTGGCTGAATGACAACCTGGCCGTGGCTGCTCTCTTCATTCGGGAAGGTGTGGATCAGCCCGACGCCCCAGTGGTCAAAGCGACCGGGCTCGTCGGCCATCCCGTATTGAATCATCGTCGGATACTCGCCGCAGCGATAGTGCAGGTCGGTTCCGGCCTTGCTGGTTACGTGCACCCTGTCCGTTGCCTTGTAGAGCTTGTCGGCATGCAGCAGCGCGTCCTTCAGGCCAGGCGGCGACTGCAGCTGTTCCAGATCGTCCGGTGCGTCGATCACCATCTGCACCCTGACGCCCGCCTGCATGACCTCACGCAGCCAGGCGGCGAAGAGCGGCACATGGAAGATCAGGATCATGTCGGCCGCCTTCAGGGCCTCCAGGGTGCCCTTGCACTTGCCGATGGTCGGAACGCCGACCTTGGTCCAGCCCGGGATCTGGTTGACGCACATCTCGTAGACATCGGCGCCGATCTCATCGGCCGCGGCGAAGGCTGCCTGGATATAGTCGCGACGGGTGCCAAGGTCCGAAACGACGGCAATGGTCTCGCCGGGCTTCACCTTGCAAAGGCGAAACTGCTGCAGAAAAAGCATCGCCAGCTTGGCCGGGTTCACCTCCATGCTGCGGAAATCCGCTTGCATGTTCCTCTCCCATCCCTATCAGAAGGCCGGCAGAGCGTACTTTAGGAGCCCATAGGCGCGTCAATAGCCTTGCCGGTTCACGTGGGGCGAGGAGGGAACGCGACTGGCGGACAGGGGGATCCGAAGAGGAAGCCCCGACTGAACCCCAAGGGTTGCAGTATTGCCGTTACTCAGCCGGTGGCTTCAGCGCAGTCTATGCAGCTAGGACTTGTCGCCGCCCCGGCCGGAGGAGGCCAAGATTTGCGTGGCCAGAGAGGCTGCTTGCGTGCGGTTATCGACCCCCAAGGTCTTCAAGATCCGCGAGACATGCATCTTCACCGTTCCAGGCGCGATATCCAGATCTGCGGCAATGTCCTTGTTGGATCGCCCCTTGGCCATCAAGCGCAGCACATCGATCTGCCTTTCGGTCAGGCCGTAGGGATTGTTGCCGGTCGCCAGTTCCGACGTCGGAGCCTCGTTCTCCCGAAGTGATTGTGAGAGCGTCTCTGCACGGGTCTCGTTCAGGTGCAAGACCTGTGGAGGAACGTAGATTCCGCCGGAGAGAATAAACTGCAGTGCCGAGGTGGTGACCTCAGGCGAGGAGGTCTTGGGGATATAGCCCATTGCGCCTGACTGCAGGGCCTGGCGGATCGCCTTGCTGTCTTCGCGCACCGAGATTACCACCACCGGCACGTCGGGCCAGCTGCGGCAGATCTCTCCGATGCCCTCGATCCCGTTCATCCCCGGCATCAAGAGGTCAAGCAGCAACAGGTCAATAGGATCACCCGCACTTAAGTGGCTGACGGCTTGGTCGAAATCGTTGGCTTCCAGAATCTCGACCGGGCGATTCATCATCCGGATCAGCAGCTTGAGACCGCCGCGAAAGAGCGCGTGATCATCGGCCAGGACGATGCGCAGCGCCGGCTCGGCTCTGGTCTTCAGGTCTTCGCCCTGCTCGGCCGTGCCGTCTTCGCCTGCTAGCCCCAAGGGCAGTTGGCTCCTCTCACTCGATGCACTCAACAAGCTCTACTCCTAAGCCCGGGCCCGCCTCCCTTCGGGTCACCGCAGCGCCTGCAACCCTAAGCTGCCACTCTCTTGGCGGCAGCCTCTGGTGCCTTGCTTCTGCCTGGCCTTGGGCCGGACTGCCGGGCCAGCCCTTTGGCATACACACCAATGTCATATCGACCCAACCGCGACTAGACAACACGCAATCTCACAAAGCGGGCAAGGCACAAGAATCAGTTTAAGTCCCGAGAAACAAGGAGAGTTCAGGCCTGGCCGGAGAATCGGGAAAGCTTATGCCATATGGCTAGATTCATTTTCCTATTGACTCCCAAATGGGAGTAGACTTGTAATTGATGGAGCACCAGCTGGCCGAAAGGCTAGGCCTATTGGTCCAGGTTTCTGCGACGAAGCAGAGGCAGGGATCGAGAGGCACTGGATGGGATGCGGAGACCAATTGAACTAGGGAGACACGAGAAATGAGCATCACTCGGCGATCAGTGTTGAAAGGCTCGGTGGCAGCAGCTGCAGCAATCGCGGCCCCTGCGGTCGTTATTCCCAACCCGGCCAATGCCGCTTGGATCGACAAGGATGGCCCGATCAAGGTCGGGGTGCTCTTCTCCCAGACCGGTAACCTAGCGGTCGTCGAGAACGATTCCACGCAGGTCGTGCTCTACGCCATCGACGAGATCAATGCGGCCGGCGGGGTCGCCGGGCGTGAGGTCCAGCCGGTCGTCATCGATGCCAAATCCGACATCAAGGTCTATTCCGAAAAGATCAGCCAGCTGATCCTGCGCGATCGGGTGATCTGCACCTTCGGCGGCTACACCTCGGCCAGCCGTCGGGCCGTTGCACCCATCGTCATGGCAAGAGATCACCTCTTCTACTATCCGACCTGCTATGAGGGTCGTGAGTGCACGCAGAACATCATCTGCACTGGTCCCCTGGCCAATCAGCACTCCAAGGATCTGATCCCCTTCATGGTCGAGAACTTCGGCAAGAAGGTCTACCTGATCGGCTCTAACTACATCTGGCCGAAGGAATCCAACAAGAACGCCAAGATCTGGCTGGAGCGCGCCGGCGGCGAGGTCGTGGGCGAAGACTATGTACCCCTGGGCGGGTCAGAGTTCACGCCGATCTTCAACAAGGTGCGGCAGACCGAGCCCAGCTTCATCTTCTCCACCGTGGTCGGCGATTCCGACATCGCCCTCCACAAGCAGTTCCTGCAAGAGGGCTTTAAGGCGGACAAGATGCCGATCGCCTCTCTGACGACCGGAGAAATCGAGGTCCGTGCCATGGGGCCGGAAGCAGGCGCCGGTCACTTCCTGTCTGCGCCCTACTTCCAGACACTGGACAATCCGACAAATCACGCCTTCGTCGAGGGGTACCTCGGCAGCAAGTATGGCGGTGGTGGCGTCACCCACTACAACATGGAGGAGACCTATCTCTCCGTCTATGTTTGGAAGGCGGGCCTGGAGAACGCCTTGGCCAAGGCAGGTGACGACATTGAGGCCGTCACGCCGCGGATGATCCGCGACAACTCCGGCCATGTCGAACTGGGTGACGACGTCTCTCCGGAAGGCACGGTCTGGATCGATTCCGAGAATTTCAACATCTGGCTGAAGCCGAAGATCGGCCAGTGCCAGAGCGACGGGCAGTTCAAGGTTGTCAAGGCGGCCCCTGAGCATGTCGCACCGGATCCCTTCTCGATCTATCCCGAGCGTGGGGTATGCCGGGCCGACGGTCTGCATACGCCGGACGGGGGTATCCGAAAGAACGTGCTCTAACACTCCCAAGCCGGGCACCTGCCCCTCCAAATCAGGTGTCCGGCCTTTTTTTCGAAAGGCTGGCAGCGACTGACGCCCGCCTCATTGGGAGTCTCGTCTCAGGAGTTCCAACGCCATGAGTGTGCATGACTTTTGGACACCTTTTTCTCTAATACCCTTTATCAATGCGCTCTTCATCGGGATTAGCTTGGCAAGTATTTGGCTGTTGGCGGCGCTTGGCTTGACGATCATCTATGGAACCATGGGTGTCATCAATATGGCCCATGGTGAATTCATCATGCTGGGAGCCTATTCGACCTATGTCTTCCAGTCGATACTGGGATTGCCCTTTCTCCTCTGTCTGCCGCTGTCTTTCTTTGTGGTGGCGGCGATCGGATTACTGGTTGAACGAAGCATCATAAGACCGCTCTACGCCAGGCCCTTGGACACGCTGCTGGCGACCTGGGGCCTGTCGCTGATCCTGATCCAATCGGTGCGCCTGATCTTCGGTGGCGAGCCGCAATACGTCGCCGTGCCGGAGTGGCTGAACTTCGTGGTCCAGACCAGCTTCTTGAACCTCTCGGGCTTGCGCATCTTCATCATCGTCATGGCGGTCGCGCTCTGCGGGCTCACCTGGTTCCTGATGTATCGCACCTCCTATGGCGTCAAGGTGCGCGCGGTGATGCAGGACAAGGAGATGGCGCAGTCCTTCGGCGTCAACTCCAGCCGGATCTACAGTCTCACCTTTGCCTACGGGGCCGGCCTTGCCGGTGTCGCCGGGGGTCTCTTCGGTGCCGTGAAGACACTCTTCCCCGACATGGGCAGCGGCTACATCGTCGAGGCCTTCCTGGTCGTGGTGGTGGGCGGCGTGCAGCTGGCTGGCAGCGTCTTGAGTGCCGGTTTGCTGGGCGAGCTGAACTCCGTCTTCTCTTACTTCACCAACGATACCTTTGCGCGCTTCGTGCTCTTCACCTTGGTGGTGATCTTCCTGCGCTTCCGTCCGCAAGGGCTCTTGTCAGAGGGAGCGACCAGGCGGTGAGTACTGCGGCCGACAAGGTGGCGGCGACCGGCAACGGCACGACCAGCCTCTACCACAACAAGGCAGCCCAGTGGTTGCTCTACCTGGCGGTCTTTGCGGTGCTGGCACTCATGCCGTTGCTTGTGGAGAACGCCTTCACTCTAAACCAGCTGGCCCGCTACACCTGCTTTGCCATTCTTGCCATGTCGGTCTCTCTGGTCTGGGGCTATGGCGGCATCCTAAGCCTGGGCCAAGGCATCGCCTTCGGACTGGCGGCCTACGGCATGGGCATGACCATGCAGATGCAGTACCAGCATCCGGAATACGACCCGATCCCCAGCTTTATGCTGACCAACGAGCTGGAGAGTCTGCCGCTGATGTGGGCGCCCTTCTGGTCGACCACCACGGGTCTGATCCTGACGCTCTCGGTGCCGACGGTTTTCTTTGCGGTCTTCGGTGCGATGATGTTCCAGGCCCGGGTTGCCGGTGTCTTCGTGGCGATTATGACCCTGGCCATGCTCGCGGCCTGGTACTCCATGGCCTACGACATGCAGCCCTTCACCGCCGGCTTCAACGGCATCTCGCCACCTCTCCCCTTTAGCATCGGCGGCTTTGAGTTGGATCCCTATGGTGCGCCGGCCTATCTGGTCTGTGTCGGCTTCCTCGCGGTCCTGACCTGCCTGGCCAAGCTCCTCATGCAGAGCCGTTTCGGGGTCATCGTGCAGGCGATCAGAGACGATGCCGAGCGCGCCCGCTTTCTTGGATACAACGTCGCCTCCTATCAGATTGCACTCTTCGCCATCTCCGGCTTCATCGCTGCCTGTGCCGGGCTCTGCTGGGTCATGATCGTGCAGTATGTCTCGCCGACCTCGCTGGAGCTCACCCTCTCGATTGCCATGGTGATCTGGGCCGCGGTGGGCGGACGCCTGTCGTTGCTGGGGGCGATCATGGGCGCCTTCCTGGTGAACGGCATGCAGAGCTATCTGGGCGACGAACTGCAGCAACTCTGGATGCTCTTCCTCGGCGCCATCTTCATCGGGGTCGTTCTCCTGTTGCCGCGTGGACTGGCCGGGCTGATGGAGTTGATTCTGGATCGCCTCGCTGGTCTGCGTGGCCGCTCACAGGACCAAGCCTCCGGGCAGAAGGAGGCTGCCGAATGAGCATGCTGGAACTCACCGGGGTCACCAAGACCTTCAGCGACTTCGTTGCCGTCGACAACTTTGATCTCACGGTAGAGAAGGGCGAGCTGCGCTGTCTGCTGGGACCGAACGGGGCCGGCAAGTCGACCTCCATCGACCTCATTACCGGGCGCTTGAAGCTAACCAGCGGCACGGTCAAGCTTGACGGTCAGGTCATCTCTGGTCTGTCGGAGCATAGCATCGCCAGGCTTGGCGTCGGCCGCAAGTTTCAAGTACCCGCGGTCTTCAAGGAATTGAGTGTCGAAGACAACCTCCTGGTGGCCGCCACCAAGGTGAAGTCGCCCTTCTCCAACATGTTCACCTTCTCGCCGCGCATCGGCTCCAGGCAGGCCCGTTTTGAGCAGGTCGTAGACCTGATCGGTTTGAAGGACCGCATGAGGGTGCAGGCCGGCATCCTTTCGCATGGCGAGACACAGTGGCTGGAGATCGGCATGGTTCTGATGGACGATCCCCGGGTCATGCTGATGGACGAGCCAACGGCCGGCATGACCGAGCAGGAAACGCACAAAACGTCAGAACTGTTCAACAATTTAAAAGGCGATCATACCCTGATTGTGGTTGAACACGACATGTCCTTCGTGCGCGAGATTGCCGACATCATCACCGTGATGCACATGGGCACGAACCTGGTCGAAGGCACCATCGCCGAGATCGAGACCGATCCGAGAGTGACCGAGGTCTACCTGGGCACGGAGGGCATCGGTGATGCTTGAGCTCTCTGGCGTGACCGCCTACTACGGCAAGACCCCGATCCTCTTCGACATCTCGCTGTCGATTGGTAAGGGAGAATGCCTCTGCGTTCTCGGTCGCAACGGGGTCGGCAAGACCACCTTATTGAAGACCATCATGGGGCTGGTCAGCCGGATGACAGGTGAGCTGAAGATCGATCAGCAGAACCTGACCAGCGCGCCGACCGCCATTCGCGCCAAGTCCGGCTTGGGCTATGTTCCCCAGGGACGACGCATCCTCGGCAAGTTCTCGGTCAAGCAGAACTTGGAACTGGGAAGCTTCGCCCGAGAAGACGGCTCTAAAGGCATTCCGGACTCCTGTCTGGTGAACTTTCCTTATCTGCGCGAGAACCTCTACCGGCGGGCCGGCTTGCTGTCGGGCGGCCAGCAACAGCAGCTCGCCATCGCGCGAGCGCTTGCCACCGATCCCAAGGTTCTGCTGCTGGACGAGCCGACCGAAGGCATTCAGCCGAACATCGTCGCCGACATCCGCCGCACCATGCAGCACCTGAACAGGGACCTTGGCCTGACTTTGCTGCTGACCGAGCAGCACATCAAGATCGCCCGCGAGCTGGCCGACAAGTTCCTGATCCTCGATGTCGGGCGCGTGGTCGCTCAAGGATCTATCCAAGATCTGAGTGACGACCTCATCCAAACGCACCTGACGATTTGAATGCTGTGAAGATTGCCAATTCTACTGTTCACGCTGAAGAAAGGAGCGAGTCCATGATTACGATACCGAAGAAAGGGACCCCAGAGCGAGACCGGCTGATTGCCGAGCACAAGGCCTGTATCGAATCGATGAAGGGCGTTCCGGGCTGTAGCGTTCTGCGTTGCGAGACGCCGGGCGACACCACCGTCGTCACCGGAGGTATTCACGAGGACTTTCTCTTGAACCGGGTCCTGCTGCGCATGCGGGCGATGAACCCGGCCGATGGTCCGGGCAAGCTGGTCGTGATCTGCACCAAGATCGAGAAAGAGTGGCGGATCGGCCGGCTGTCGGGTGTGCGCGGTGTGCCGCCGACCTTCATCAACGACAAGGTCTATGACAACGAGCAAGACCCACAGCACGACATCTTCCTGATGCGTCTGGAGGAACTGGATGCCGAGGACGGCCAGGTCGAGCATTTCCACGAAGGCTGGAAGCGCCGCGACGATAACTGGACCCGTACCTAAACGCGCGGTTTGCACGACCGACTGAAACAAGAGGGCCGCGTCTGCAAGCAGCATTAGCCTCTGCAGCTTAGCGGTTCGGGAACAAGGAGACGACCTCATGTGCGCCATGCGACTGACGGGCTACGCCGACCTCTTCGGCGTGAACCCGGGCAAGACGATCAAGTTCTACGTCAACTGCGATGGGCCCTCGGCCTATGACGTGCAGATCGTAAAGATGATTCATGGAGACACCAATCCCCGTGGACCCGGCCAGATCGAAGAGGCCGTAGACGCTGCCTGCAATGGCTCCAAGCCGGGCCGCAAGCAGGTGATCTACAGCGGCTCTTACGGCTATGTCGAAGACAATTCAAATCTTCAGGTGCAGTCCTTTACCCTGCAGTGCTGGGTCTGGCCGACCACGCCTAAGACCCATCCGCAGTACTGGAAGCATGGCACGCAGGGTCTGGTTGCCAAGTGGTGCGATGATGCGGGCTTTGGTCTCTTCATCAACGAGGAAGGCTGTGCCGAGCTGCGTATCAATGGCGAGCGCATTACCACCGGCGCGCCGCTGCGCGATCACGCCTGGCATTTCCTGGCTGCCAGCTTCGATGCCGAGAGTGGTGAGGCGATCCTCTATCACGAACCGCAAATCCGCTACGCGCTGGATCCGGAGGTGCCACCGGTCAGCAAGACCTTGGTGGGCGGCGTCTCCCACAAGGCTCAGGTGCCGCTCACCTTAGCCTGCTATACCGGTGCGCTGGACGACAGCCCGCAAGCTCAGGCGTCCCGGCCCGAAGGCATCGTCATGGCCGGTCCCTACAACGGCAAGATCGACAGCCCGCGGCTCTGCAACCGCGCGCTCTCGCGCCAAGAGATCGAGACCATGAAGCTGGGCGCGCAGCCCGGTCTGACGGAGCGTCGCAACTCCGGCCCAACCGGCGCGCTGTCGCAATGCATTGTCGGGGCCTGGGACTTCTCCGACGGCATCGACACCATCGTCGGCCGCGATCACGGCCCCTACCTCTACGATTTCCAGATCGTCAACTGTCCGACCCGGGCGATGACTGGCCATAACTTCTCCGGCCACAACTTCGACTGGAAGCATGCGCCCAAGGAGTATGGCGCCATCCACTTCCACGACGACGATGTCGATGATGCGCGCTGGGACGTGGACTTCGAATGGGAGGTACCGGCCGATCAGAAGAGCGCCTTCTATGCGGCCAAGCTGACCACGGCGGATGGTGACGAGGACTATATTCCCTTCTGGGTGGTGCCGGAGGTCGGCAAGGCGACAGCCAAGATCGCCTACATGGTCCCGACCATCTCTTACATGGCCTATGCCAACGAGCATCTGGCGAACAATGCCGGTGGTGCCGAGCTGCTGGTCTATCGCGTGCCGATCATGCAGGACCAGAACATGTTCCTGAGCGAGCATCGCGAATATGGCGGCTCGATCTACGACACCCACACTGATGGCAGCGGCATCTGTCTCTCCACGCGGCTGAGACCGATCCTCTCGATCCGACCCAAGTACGATCACTTCCTGATGCAGGCACCCTGGCAGTATCCGGCCGATCTGCACATGATCTATTGGTTGGAGACTATGGGTTATGACTATGACGTCATCACCGACGAAGACGTGACCTATGACGGTGTCGCCCGCCTGGAACAGTACAACGTCGTCATCACCGGGTCCCATCCCGAGCATAACTCCGGTCCCCAACTGGACGCTCTGCACAACTACACGCAGCGCGGTGGGCGGCTCATGTACATGGGGGCGGACGCCTGGTACTGGATCCACTCCTACCATCCGGCCTATGACCACTTGGGACGTGGCATCGTGACAGAGATGCGGCGTTGCGAGTCGGGCATCCGCACCTGGCGCGCCGATCCCGGTGAGTACTATCACCAGGGCACCGGAGAGCTGGGCGGTATGTGGCGCTATCGCGGTCGCTACCTGCATTCGGTCGCCGGTACCGGCATGTCGTCGGAAGGCTTCGACATCTCCAGCTACTATTCCCGCACGCCCGAGAGTAACGACCCGCGTGTCGCCTGGGCCTTCGAGGGGATCGAGTACGACGAGAAGCTCGGCAACTTTGGCTTGGTCGGCGGTGGTGCTGCCGGCACGGAGCTGGACATCGTCGACACCATGCTGGGCTCGCCGCCGCACACCCTGGTGGTGGCCACCTCGGCAGGGCGACACACCGAGGCCTATCTGCTGGTGATGGAAGACTTTGGCTTCAACCAGCAGGGCTTGGACGGCACCCAGCATCCGCGGGTCCGCTCCGACATTGCCTATCACGAGACCCCGAATGGCGGCGGTTGCTTCGCCTTCAGTTCGATCGCCTTCTGCGGCTCGCTGCCGTGGAATAACTGCGACAACAACATCTCAAAGCTGGTCGGCAATGTCCTCAATCGCTTCATGGTTGACGGGCCTTTGCCGGAACCGCCAGCCGAGGCTTACAAGCATCGTGGCCGGGCCGACTATGATCCGCCGGCTAACAAGGCCGCCAAGTAATCGCTCCGGCGCATAGGGGTCGGGAGGCCCCCTGCCGAGGCGGTGCGCGGCGACGGCACAAGACCAGGTGCCATCGCCGCGCAAGGCCGCCGCCCAAGGTCGAGGGGCGGTGCGCCTTGCTTCCCAGTTTTCACGCCGGCGAGCGCTTAGACTGCCCGCCTGAGCGGAGGGCTTGATCATGCTCATCGATCCAACCCTAGGCTATTACGACGAGGGCTTGAACCTCACCGAGTCAGCGCTCTACCAGCAGGCGCGCGCGCCCTTCGGCGCCGCTCTAACCCTGCCGCCCGCCTGTTATCGCTCGAAGGTCTTCAGTTCGCTGGAAGACAACCGCGTCTGGGCCAGGTCTTGGATCGCCGTCGGCTCGGATCAGGAGATCGCGAACCCGGGCGACCTGCTACCCTTCACGATCGGATATCACGGCATTCATCTGCAGCGCGGTCGCGATGGTGTCATCCAAGGCCGCTTCAACAAGGCCCAGCATGGCGGCTGCCGCTCGGTGCCGCTGCAGTGCCAGACCGGTAGCCGCACCCGCTGTTCCTTCACCTCTTGCGGCTACAGCCGCGACAGAGACGTGGTCCCGGCCGCCGAGTTGGCGGCCGAGGGGTCGGTCGAGAACCAGTACCTGGGATTGATCCCGGAGCGTCTCTTGCCGGTCAGGGTCGGGCAGTGGAACCGGCTGCTCTTCGCTTCGCTGGATCCACGCACGCCGGACCTTGTCGAGGGGATAGAGATTCCGGACGCTGCCTTGCAGCAAGGGGCGTTTAGCTTGGTCGGCAAAGACTGGATCGCCTGCAAGGCCAACTGGAAGCTGATCGGGCCGGCGCTGCATGCCCAGCTGTCATCCTTCACCTCTCCTGACGGCGCGGAAAGGGCTGGCACCACCGCCATCCGAGACCGCTGGCCGCTAGAGGGACTGGTTGAAGCCTTGCCGGCCAGGATTGGAAGGGCTGGAGGGCAGGTCACCCTTATGTGGTGCTTTCCCAACCTTCTGCTGCTTCTGAGCCAGCGGCAGACCCTGGCAATCCTGTTGCAGCCACTCAGCATGATCGAAACACAGCTCAGGATTCTGCTCTTCAACGGCAGGGAATCATCAGGAGCCCCAAAGCTGGATGCCTGGAGCTCGTTCCTGCAGCCGGCCTTAGAGAAAGCGGAAGAAGAACAAGATCTCTTGTCGGCTTGGGGAACGCCCGGATGTCGAGAGACGAGCGGTGCTTCGGCTCCGCTGCAGCGGAACATCTTCGCTTGGATGTTCCAAGACCATCTGACCGCCCGCATTTTGGAGGAGGACGAACACTATGGCGAGGTGCAACACGGCCGCCCAGATCGAGGCTTCGACCGAGGACTATCGCCGGGGGGACTTTAAAGCCGCCTTCGAGCGATTGTTGCCGCTGGCCGAAGCAGGCGAGGGCGAAGCCCAGCTCTGGATCGGCACGCTCACCATGAACGGGCAGGGCGTGGAGAGCGATTCCAAGGCAGCGCTCTCTTGGTTCCTGCGCGCCGCTGAGCATGGGCAGGTGCAGGCCAAGGCCAATGCTGGCGCGCTGCTCCTGATGGGTGAGGCAACGGCGGAGGAGAGCGACAAGGCGGTTACACTGCTAAAAGAGGCGTCTGAGGCCGGCGACGTCAATGCCCTCTTCAACCTGGGTGTGATCTATCAGCAGGGCGAACATGTGGCGAAGGACGAGGCCAAGGCGGCCGCGTGCTACAAGGCGGCTTCAGAGATGGGGCACTATCCCTCGCAGTCGCGGCTTGGCTACATGTATGCCCATGGCCAAGGTCTGCCCAAGGACAGAGTGCAGGCCTATCTCTGGCTCACCCTTGCCGCGCAGCATGGTATCGGCACTGCCCTCAACGCGCTGGAGACCGTCGTCAAGGCCATGTCCGCCGATGAGAAGGCAGAGGGCATGGCGCTATTCGAGTCCTGGCGCAGCCGAACGGTCGGTTTCAGCGGACCGGGGCGCCTGACGCCGCTTCCCGATTAGGGAGCAACGCCATGATCTATAGCGTCCAAGAGATCAAGTTCGAGTTTCTCGCCTTCATCAAAGAGAAGGGTGGTGACTTCAGCGACTGGTACATCGGTATCGCCGCCGATCCGGTGAGCACACTCACCGCCCAGCACCAGATCGACCAGAGCGAAGACGCCTGGATCTACAAGCAGGCCCTGACCTTTCAGGCTTGCCGCACCGTCCAGCGCTTCTTTCAGGACAAGTTGAACATGGATGGTGAAACCCTCTTGCGAGGGAATGAGGACACGGATTGTGTCTACCTGTTCAAAAAGAGCGAGCGAACCTCTCCCTAGAGGTCTTCGTCATGGCAAGGGATGCGTCGGGACGGAACACGATGTGAGGAGGAGCGTGCGCGCAGCGCCGGGTTTGGCGCAGAAGATGAGGCGCATCGCCAAGACCCTTCTTTACGGAGTCTTCGCCGCCGCGGCTCTGCTGTCCACGCTCATGATGGCCCTGCTAGTCGTCGCAATCTTCTGGCCCTTGCCCCTTTCCATTCTGCAATCCCTGGCATCCTCCATCCTAAGCAGGGCGGTTGCACCGCTTCAGATCGCGGCCGAGGACATCTCGCTTACCTGGGATCCGGTAGGCGGCGCGGTAACCTTCATTGCCACCGATGTTCAAATCCAGGATCGGGAGGGCAATCTACTCGGCGAACTTCCTAGTGGTGAAGTCGACTTGGCTCTCGTCAGGCTTATTGCCGGCGAGGCCATGGTGACGGCGTTACGTCTCGACAAGGCGACCCTAGCCCTGGTGGATGATTCGGCTCAGGGGTTGCGGCTGTCAGTCGGCCCCAATGGCTCGGTGACCAGTCCTGCCTTGTTGAGGGGGCCCGCTTTGGACCAGGTCATCGGCCAACTTTGGGACTGCAGCCGACAGGCCTTGCCCTCGGTGCAGTTCACCGACAGCGCTTTCTTCTTCAGGGACCAGGCCGCGGCCGTCTACCTGGCCTTTGCCCTCAACGACATGAGACTGGAGCCCCGGCCCTTGGGCGGCCAGATTGCCCTCGCCAGTCATCTGCTGGTGGCCGGGCAACGCTTGAGCTTCGATCTGGCGGCTGAGCAGGATTGCGCCACATCCAGCCTGGCGCTAACGCTCTTTCCCAAGGACATCCATCCAGCGGTTCTGGGCGAGGTGATCCCGGGTGGCCGTCTGCTTTATCCCTTTGAGGTGCCGGTCTCGGGTCGTCTGGAGATGCGTTTCGGGCCGGACCGAGGCTTGAAGGATCTCGACTTCAACTTGACCGGCGGGGCCGGCAGCCTGGAGGTGGCCTCTTACGCCGCCCGCAATCTCGCGGTCGAGAGCCTACAACTGATCGGAAGCTACTCCTCCGAGAAGCGGGAACTCACCTTGAAGCGAGGGCGTTTTGATC
Organism: Rhodospirillales bacterium; assembly: GCA_963669335.1. Classification (GTDB taxonomy): domain Bacteria; phylum Pseudomonadota; class Alphaproteobacteria; order Kiloniellales; family JACOMY01; genus JACOMY01. Next base: position 4,955,338 of record OY770023.1, on the reverse strand, counting down.
TGGAGGAAGGATCGATGTTGCTTGAAGGACGCGTCTTTCGAGAGGCCGAAGGCGTACATTTGACCCTCAGGGCCGTTTTTCGCGGGGGCGAGTTGCTGCGGTTGCTGCCGCGTTGGTTCGCCGGCCTCAGGACCGCCCTGCGCAAGACCTTGAAGGCGGAGTATGAGGCGGGCGACGTCAGTCTTTCGCTGGACGGCGTCATCGACGACAGCGAGCGGATCGACGCTCGCGGCAGCTTTGTGGTTCCCTTTGCCGATCACGGCAGGAGTGCCGGGCCGAACGAGAAGCTTCGTCTCGACTTTAGGCTGGATGGCCAGGTTTCTGCACCCCGGCTCGTTGTCTCTGGCCAAACGCCATAGGGTAGCTTGAGGGCCCCTGGCCAATTGGCAGTTTTAGTGAGGCGGCTAGAAACACCGACTTCACTCTGATACCTCCAATGTGATAGGGTCCTCGCCGAGGAAGCGCGGGACGAATTCTGAGGGGAACAGTACGAGACAAGCGATCGACCAGAGCTATTTGAGGAGTTCTCAATGCCGGGAGATGCATCAAGGCACCCAGTTGCGTCTGCATTGCACAAGATGCGGCGATTGAAGAGGCTTCGGCGCCCTGCGCTCGACCGGACTCCTGGCAGACGGTCAAAGCGCGCGCTCAGACGCTTTCTGGGCTTGTCTCGGCACCCTGTTGATCCCCCTGGACAGGTCGTGGGGCAGGCCTCAAGGCGGGCCTTCCTCTTGGCCGCAGGCGGCGCACTGGTTGCCGATCTAGGGATCCGCTCGACCGCCAGCCTGGCAGCGAAGACCGTACGCTCACCTTGGGTCGGGCGTGGGGATCCGATCCGGATCGGCATGCTCTGGTCGCTGACCGGGCATCTTTCGGTCATTGAAAAGCCCTCGGTCGATGTCGGTCGTTATTGGGTCGATCGCGTCAATGCCGCTGGCGGTGTTGCCGGGATCCCGGTCGAGGCGGTGGTGATCGATGCCAAGTCCGACATGAAGACCTACCGTGAGGGACTGCGCTATCTGGTCAACGAGGCCAACGTCCTGGCGACCTTCGGCGGCTATACCTCGGCCAGTCGGCGGGCTGTGATGCCTTTGGTTGAACAGAGCCGCAGTCTCTTTTACTATCCGACCTGTTACGAGGGGCGAGAGTGCTGGCAGCACATCATCTGCACCGGCCCGATCGCCAATCAGCACTCGCGCGACCTCATTCCCTACATGGTGCACAACTATGGGCCGCGGGCTTACTTCGTCGGCTCCAACTACATCTGGCCAAGAGAATCGAACCGGGTCGCCAAGCGCTGGCTGCAGGACGCCGGCGGTGAGATCGTGGGAGAGGCCTATATGCCGCTGGGCCTGGATCGCTTCGCACCGATCCTAGCGGATGTGAAAGCCCATGCGCCGGACTGGATCTTCTCGACGGTGGTCGGCGATTCCGATCTCTATTTTCGCCGTCAGTACATCGAGGCCGGCTTCAGGCCGGATCGCCTACCCACGGCCTCGCTCACCACCTCTGAAATGGAGGTGCGCATCATGGGGACTGAATATGGGGAAGGACACATTCTCTCCGCCCCCTATTTCCAGAGCTTGGACAACCCCACCAATCACCGCTTCGTAGAGAGTTTCCTTGGCAGTCCTTTCGGCGAAAGCGGCGTCACGCACTACAATATGGAGGAGACCTATCTCTCTTTCCTCTTCTTCCAAGCAGCCGTCGAGGCCCTCGTCGAAGACGTTGGCGTGGCGCGCCTGTCGCCAACGGAGGTACGCCGCTATTCAGCCGGCATGACCCTGTCGGCAGAGCAATCGCCGGAAGGCGACGTGATGATCGACCCGGACAACTTCAACAGCTGGCTGACACCGAAGATCGGCATCTTCAACGCGCAAGGCCAGGTCGATCTGTTGTTCGAGCAGACCAGGGCCATTCGCCCGGAGCCCTACGTGCTCTACCCCAATCGCGGGGTCTGTCGCGCCGATGGGTTACATCTGCCCTCCGGCAAGATCGTGAAGGCGGCCTCGTGACTGCAGCATCTCTGTCGCTTGGATAGCGTGATCCTTGCGTCCCTTCAGGCATATCTGGCGGTTGGTCAACGGTCTCTCGGTCGGTCAGAAGCTGATGACCGTGATCCTGGTCGAGGTTCTGTCCTATTCCGTCGTCACCACGATTGCCATCTCGCAGATCCACTCGGTGGGGAACGAGGTGCGCCACATGTCGGATATCTATCTGCCGCTCTTCTCCTCGACCGAAAAGATTCGGCAATCGATACAGGAAAACCGCCTGGCCCTTAAGGAGATCCTCTTTATCGGCGGGCGCGTGGTCTATGACAAGGAAGCCGAGGAAAGCTATCTGGCCTCGCGGGCGCGTTATGAATATTCCAACAAGGCAATCCTGGAGCAGGTGCATTGGTCCGAAGGGCTGATCCGCAGTGCGACGACCGTCGAGGGTAAGGACGAGCCGCGGATCGCCAAGTACTCGGATGCCCTCCTTAGACAGCTGGCCGAGATCCGACAGGCCAACCGGGTGCTGACCAAGCGGGTCAGGAAGATCTTCGAGCACGTCGAGGATGGCTCATTCCTGATGGGGATGGAGATGCTTGGCGAAGCCTCGGACAGTGAGACCGTCTTGACCATCGAACTGGACAATCTGGTCAGGATGCTGGAGGAGGTGAAGGAGACCTCGGTCGCCTACGCTGCTGATGTCGAGGATGCTGCCACCCGCTATACCGTGGTGGTCTCGCTTATCCTGGTCTCCGGTGTGATTGCGGTCGTCTTCCTGGTCATTCGTCGCAACATCTCGCGCCCGCTGCATATGCTGACCCATGTGATCAACTCCTTCGATGCAAGTAAGGACCAGGCCGAGAGCGCTTATGAACGACAGCTCTTGGCGCGTGGCGACGAGCTGGGCATGGTCAGCCAAAGCCTCAACACATTGAAACGGGATCTGAGGACCCGCGGTCGCGATCTGGAGGCGGCCAAGGAGGAGGCTGAGCGGGCCAATCGGGCCAAGTCACTGTTCCTGGCGTCGGCCAGTCACGACCTGAGGCAACCCATGCACGCCATGCGCATGTACATCGCAGCATTGCGCCACCAGGTGACCGACGAAGAAGGTCTGACCATCGTGAATGACATCGAGTCAGTCTCGAACTCGACCGCGCGGCTCTTGAATTCCCTGCTCGATGTCTCGCGGTTGGAAGCCGGTGCCGTCCATCCGAACATCGAGGTCTTCGCGGTGCAGGAGATCTTTCGCCGTGTCGGCCGTTCCTTCCGACCGGAGGCCCTGCGCAAGGGGCTGCAGTTGCATCTGGTCTCCTCGCGGATCCACGTCCGCTCTGATCCCGATCTCTTGGAACGGATCGTGACCAATTTCACCTCCAATGCGATTCGCTACACCAAGAGCGGCAAGATTCTGATTGGCTGCCGGCTGCGCGGCGATCGCGTGGCCATCGAGGTCTGGGACACCGGTATCGGCATCCCCGAAGAGCATCACGACGCCGTCTTCGACGACTTTCATCAGGTCCGCAATCAAGAGCGTGATCGCAGCAAGGGTCTGGGCTTGGGTCTGTCGATCGTCCGCCGGTTGGCGCAGTGCCTGGATCACGCAATCGAGCACGAATCGACCTTCGGCAAGGGATCGCGCTTTGCCGTCCTGGTGGATCGGGCCGAGCCGCAGATGCAGGCTGTTGCCGAGGTCATGGCTGAGACTGAGAGGCAGGAGATCGCAACCGGGTTGCAGGGCCTCAACGTCATCATGATTGAGAATGACCTCGAGGTCTTGAACGCGACCACGCATCTGCTGCGCTTTTGGGGCTGTCAGGTGACAGCGAGCCTGCGTTACGAAGACGCCATGAGCTATCTGCGCGAGGGACTGCGCCCCGACGTTGTGATCGCGGACTTCCGCCTGCCCGGCAAGGTCAACGGGATGGAGGCGATCGGCGAGGTGCGCGCATTGGCTGGCGGTCGCCTGCCGGCCATTGTCATCACCGGCGATGTGGAGAGCCTGGACCTGGCCGAACTTGCCGAGCAGGACATCAAGGCCCTGTTCAAGCCCTTGCGCCCGGCCAAGCTTCGCGCTCTGCTGGCCAACCTGGCCGCCGCCAGTCTCGAACACGACGCCGAAGAAGAGATGGCGCTCTAATAGGAACGTGCGGTCAGTGAGGCTCACCGCCTCGCACCGGCCCGCAGTGACAGAGCCCTGATCCGGCTGGGAAAATCCGCGGGTTAGAATTGACGCTCCTGCCCTGGCAGGATAGAGTTCCTGGGTTCGCTGCTCTTGGTCGGCTGTGACAGCCGCGGCGAACAGGGCAACGATGCCTCTGTGCCAGACTGGTCTCGGCAGATTGCGAAGTCTCTAGGGTTTCCGTTCTGCTGTTTTGCTGGCGACACTGACTTTCAACAAAGCCTCCCAAACCGTCGCGACGCTTACGTTGCGGCCGTTCCTTGGCCCTTTGCCGACGCGCGGACCCCTGTCCATGCGGGAGGGGGAGAGGGCCGGTGCGAGGCGGTGAGTCTTAACTCACCGCACATCATTGTTGCGCTTTGCGCAGGAGGAGAACCCAGATGCTTCACGGTGATATCTCTAGCAGTAACGACACCGTCGGCGTGGCCGTGGTGAACTACAAGATGCCCCGCCTGCATACCCGCGACGAGGTCCTGGCCAATGCCAGGAAGATCGGCGAGATGATCGAAGGCATGAAGATCGGCCTGCCGGGCATGGACCTGGTCATCTTCCCGGAGTACTCGACCCACGGCATCATGTACGACAAGAAGGAGATGTACGAGACTGCGTCTTCCTGCCCGGGAGAGGAGACCGAGATCTTCGCCGCGGCCTGCCGCAAGACCAAGACCTGGGGCGTCTTCTCCCTGACTGGCGAGCGCCATGAGGAGCATCCTGACAAGGCGCCCTACAACACCCTGATCTTGATGAACGACGAGGGCGAGGTCGTTCAGAAGTATCGCAAGATCATGCCCTGGGTTCCGATTGAAGGCTGGTATCCCGGCAACTGCACCTACGTTTCCGAAGGTCCCAAGGGCCTGAAGATCAGCCTGATCATCTGCGATGACGGCAACTATCCGGAGATTTGGCGTGATTGTGCCATGAAGGGGGCTGAACTGATCGTGCGCTGTCAGGGCTACATGTACCCGGCCAAAGAGCAGCAGGTCATGATCTCCAAAGCCATGGCCTGGGCCAATAACGTCTATGTCGCCGTTGCCAATGCGTCCGGCTTTGACGGTGTCTACTCTTACTTCGGACACTCGGCCATTGTCGGTTTCGACGGGCGCACCCTGGGTGAGTGCGGCGAGGAAGAGAACGGCATCCAGTACGCACAGCTCTCCACCTCTCTGATCCGCGACGCAAGGCGCAACATGCAGTCGCAAAACCACCTCTTCAAACTGCTGCATCGCGGCTATACCGGCAAGATTGGGTCCGGCGAAGAGGCCGAGGGCGTGGCCGCCTGTCCCTATGACTTCTATAAGAAGTGGATCACCGATCCCGAAGGCACGCGCGAGATGGTCGAGGCGTTGACGCGGGAGACGGTGGGCACCGACGAATGCCCGATCGACGGCCTTCCCAATCAGAAGACCGGGACGCATCGCTAGCAGGGCCTCAAGAGCGCGCCGGTACCCGACGCCGGGATCGGCGCGCGAGGCGCTCCCACCATCAAATTGCTTGCTGGACAGGCCATGACGCTGGACGACTATCTGATCGACGAGGAGCCCTTCTATCGCCCGCTTGGCGAGGAGGTCGCGCTCTTCGAGGCCTCCTGGTCCGCGCGTCTTCCGGTCATGCTGAAGGGACCGACGGGTTGCGGCAAGACCCGCTTTGTCGAGCACATGGCCTGGAAGTTGGGCCGGCCGCTGATCACCGTCTCCTGCCATGAAGACATGACGGCCTCGGATCTGCTTGGCCGCTATCTCTTGGACGCAGAGGGCACTAAGTGGCACGATGGCCCTTTAACATTGGCTGTCCGCCATGGCGGCATCTGCTATCTGGACGAGATCGTGGAGGCCCGGCAAGACACCACGGTGGTCATCCACTCGCTGACCGACGACCGCCGCATACTGCCCTTGGAGAAGAAGAACGAGGTCATCCGGGCGGATCCCGACTTTCTGCTCGTGATCTCCTACAATCCCGGCTACCAGTCAGTGTTGAAGGATCTGAAAGAGAGCACCAAGCAGCGCTTTGCGGCGCTGGATTTCGGCTATCCGGAGCCCGATCTGGAAAGCATGATCGTCGCCAAGGAGGCCGATCTTCCGGTCGAAGAGGCCGCGCGCCTTGTGCGGATTGCCGAGCGCTCGCGCAACCTGAAGGGCCATGGGCTGAACGAGGGCGCCTCCACCCGCATGCTGATCCATGCCGGCCAGTTGCTGCGCCGTGGTGTCGGCCTGCAAGCGGCCTGCCATGCCACCATGGTGTTGCCGCTGACCGATGATCCTGACCTGCGTGATGCCCTTGGCGCCGCCATCGCCAGCTGTATCCCCTAATCGCCATGAGCGGAGGCGGGCCTTCTTCTCCCTTGCGTTTGGTCGACCCGGATAGTGGCCGACCGGCCCCGGGGTCAGAGTTGGACGGCGTCAGTGCGCAGGCCCGCCACGCCTTTCCGGGCCCCTTGTTGGCGCGCTGGCTAAGGCAGGGGCGCGAGCTGGAACGGGCCGGCTTGGCCGGCGGCATCCTGGTTTCCTATCAACGCTATAGCCCCTCCATTGCCGAAGCGGTCTCGCCGCAGGCGGCATTTGATTTCTTGCGCTACCTCATGGACATGGCCTTTGTCGCCGGGCGCCACGCCGCAATTCTGCACTGTCGCGCGGCCGCCTTTGCCGCAAGCCGCGTGAAAGATGCAGCAGCCTTTGGCAGATGGTGCCGGCTAATGGACGAAACGGTCGAGCAGGCGCCTGAATCGGCTACGGCCATTCTGGAGCGGATGGAGCTCTTGCTTCGACGGCTTGATCTGGCGGGAATGGAGGCTTGGCTGGCCACCGGGCTCAGGGTCGGCGGTGGCGATGCGCAGAAGCGTTTTCAGTTCTTCTCCTTCGCCGATCCCATTGCCGAGCGCAGCTTGCTGCGGGAGACCGGCGATGCCCTTTTTGCCGATCGGGAACGCCGCCTACGCCACTTTGCGACCGCCCTTTGGGGGCAAGAGATGGTGGTCCGCGAGCACGGCCTTCTTGCCAGCGGACTGAGCCCGCGGCGGGCCAGCTTCGATGGCAACTTCCTCCGTGTCCCGCCCTCCTATCCCGGTGTCAGGGGTGGTGCCGCGGAGGCGCTCTATCGTGCCTCACTGGCTCATATCGCAGCCCATCTGCGCTTCGGGCGCGGTCGTTTCGATCCAGGCAGCTTGAAGCCGATGCAGATCGCCCTGGTCTCTCTGGTCGAGGATGCCCGGGTCGAGCATCTGGCGATAGCCGAGCTGCCGGGTCTCAGGCGGCTCTGGCAGCCCTACCACCAGGCCCACGCCGGGACCAGCGTGACCGCAGAGCTGCTCTTGCCACGCTTGGCCAGGGCCTTGATCGATCCTGACTATGAGGACCCGGACGACTGGGTCAGCAAGGGCCGCGCGCTCTTCTTCGATCGGCGAGCGGAGCTTGGCGACCCAGCCACCAGCCGGCGGATCGGAAATCTCTTGGGCAACGACCTGGGCCAGATGCGCGTTCAGTTCAACGCGCGAAGCTATGTGGTCGAGCCGGCCTATCGGGATGACAACCTGGGGCTTTGGAACCATGACGAGGCCGATGCCGAGGCGCTCGACACTCTGCAGGAGGTGGTGGAATCCCTAAGGCTGGAGCAGGGCGAGGAGGCCGAGGCGCAGCAGCATAAGAGGTCGCCTGACGAGAGCGAGGGCCAGCCCCAACGTGTGAACCCGGAGGCTCTGCCGGAGGAGACCGGGATTCCTGTCGCGCGCCTGGCGGAGTGGGACTATGCGGCGGGATGCCTTAGACCTCAGTTCGTCACGATCTGGGATTGGCCGCAGCCGCCGGGGCGCAGCGACTGGATCGACCATGTGCTGGAGCGGCGTCGCGATGTGGTTCGGCGGATCGATTCTCTGGTGCGCGCAGCCAAGGTCAGCCGCCCGCTCCGCGTCAAGCGGCAGCCGGAAGGCGAACAGCTCGACCTGGATGCCTGCATCGCTGCTGAGATCGACCGCCGGCAAGGTCGCGAGCCCGATCCCGGCCTCTACATGCTGACCGAGCGGCGGCAGCGGGATCTGTCGATCCTGCTGCTGCTGGATGCCAGTCAATCGACGGCCGATCGGGTTCAAGGATCGATGCAGAGCGTGCTGCAGGTCGAGAAAGAGGCCGCGGCCCTCTTGGCCCATGCGATGGATGCGCTCTCGGACCCCTTCGCGTTGCATGCCTTCTCGTCCAATGGACGCGAAGAGCTGCGCTACCGTCGACTGAAGGACTTCGATCAGGCCTACGACGGCGCGGCGCATAGGGCTCTGGCGGGACTGGAAAGCGGCCTCTCGACAAGGCTGGGTGCTGCCATGCGTCATGCCGGTGGTTTCCTCGCAGATCAGAACAGTCACCGCCGGCTGCTGCTGGTGGTGAGCGATGGGGAGCCCTCGGACATTGACGTCGAGGAGCAGCGCTATCTCATCGAAGACGCCCGTCAGGCGGTGCAAGGCCTGGCACTGCAGGGCATCGACTGTTTCTGCGTCGGCCTGGAATCGGGGGCCGGGTCCGCCTTCTCTCGGATCTTCGGTCAGGCCAACAGCCTGACCTTGGACCGCTTGGAGCGTCTGCCCGATCGCCTGCCTCAGCTCTATTTCCGGCTGACGAGGTAAGACAATGGCGTCATCAGAACCGCTTCAAGTTGGTGTCCTCTTCTCCGAAACCGGTGTGACCTCCTTGATCGAGCGGGCCCAGAAGAACGCCACGCTCTTGGCGATCGATGAGGTCAACGCGGCGGGAGGGGTTGCGGGGCGGCCGCTGGCAGCAGTCAGTCAGGATCCCTGCTCGGACCCTCAGCGCTTTGGGCAACTGGCAGAGGCCATGGTGGCCGACGCCGGCATCTCTGTGCTCTTCGGCTGCTACATGTCGAGCTCTCGAAAGGCGGTCTTGCCAGTGGTGGAGCGCCACCGCGCCCTGCTCTTCTACCCAACCCTCTATGAGGGCTTCGAGTACTCAAACCATGTGATCTATACCGGCGCCGCGCCGAACCAGAACAGCCTGCAGCTCTGCCGCTTCCTGCTGGAGCGGCAAGGGACGCGCTTCGCCTTTGTCGGCTCTGACTACATCTACCCCTATGAATCGAACCGCATCATGCGGGCCATGCTGCAACAGGTGGGCGGCGAGGTGGTGCTGGAGCGTTATCTGCCGCTGGAAAGCCGGCAGGATGACTTCGCCCCGCTGGTGGCGGAGATTGCGGCCCTTCAACCGGATGTCATCTTCTCCACTGTCGTCGGCCAATCGACGGCCGCCTTCTATCGGGCCTACCGCGCAGCCGGTCTCGATCCGGCCTGCATGCCGATCGCCAGCCTGACGACATCGGAGGCAGAGGTGCAGGCGATGGGCCCTGAGGCAGCCGAGGGCCACATCACGGCTGCTCCCTATTTCGCGAGTCTGGAGAGCCCGAAGAATCAGGCCTTTGTCGCTGCCTATCAGGCACGCTTTGGCGATGCGGCCCCGGTCAACCACTGTGCAGAGGCAGCCTACTTCCAGGTTCACCTCTTCGCAGCGGCGCTGGGCCGGGCCGGTCACGGCAGTTTCGAAGCCTTGCTCAGGGCCTTGAAGGGTCAGGGTTTCGAGGCACCACAAGGGCCGGTCCGCATCGACCCGGAAAACAACCACACCTTTCTCTGGCCGCGCCTGGCCAAGGTCGATCGCTGGGGGCGTTTCCAGATTCTGGCGGAGAGCCAGGCCGCGGTTGCACCCGATCCCTACCTCATCACACCGCGGGTCGATCACTGGACGCTCTCATTCCAAGAGCGAGCCACGGCCTTGCGGCGCGATCCTCACGCCGTCTTGGACTGAGGGGAGGCGGCGGTGGCATCCTCGATACTGAGTCAGCTTCGAGGGCTCAAGGTCTGTGTGGTGGATCGCCCGGACCGAGAACGCGACAGCCTGGTTCAGCACCTGCATCGGATCGGATGCGAGGTAGGCACCCTCTGGCCGCCGCCGGAGAGCCTCGATCCGGCTGTCGACATCCTCTTCTTTGCCATGGCGCATGAAGAGCGATTTCGCTTCCTGAAGCTGAAGCGCTCTTGGGGGCCGAACCCGCCGACCTTGTTGGCGCTGGTTGACTACGAAGATCCCTCCACCCTGCAGTTGGTGCTGGAAAGTGGGGCCGTTGCCTCTCTGGGTAAGCCGATCCGTCCCTTCGGTCTGCTCAGCAACCTGGTCATCGCGCGCGCGATCTGGCAGCAGCAGCGCCAGGCCGAGGCCAAGAACGCGAAGCTGGAACTGCGCCTGGCCGGCATCCGCAAGATCAACAAGGCCAAGGCCATCCTGATGAAGAACCAGGGGCTGATCGAGGAAGAGGCCTATCAGTCCATGCGCGCCCAGGCGATGTCGAAACGAGTCTCTATGGACGAGATCGCCGTGGCCATCATCAACGCCAACGAATTGCTGTCCTTTCGACCAAAGCGGGAGGGCTGACCCCTTGAGCCTTCAGGAACGGAGCCCGCAGGCCATGACCGATAACCCCGACCCGGCTGAAGCACTCCTGGTCACCGCAATCCTGGGTTCTGCAAGCGAGCCCGCGTTTCAGGAAGCCTTGCACCGCTTGGAGCATAGCGGCGCCGTCGACAGCATCACCCTGGAACCATCCGACCTGGCGCGCCGTCGGATGCGGGTCACCAGTGCTCGAGGTCGCGACTGCGCGCTGGCCTTGCCGCGCAGCAGCAAGCTTTTCAACGGCGCGGTTCTGGCCTTGCAAGCGGACTGGGCCTTGGTGCTTCGTGTCAGTGAGGAGCGCTGGCTGCGCCTGCGGCCGCGCGATGCGGCGGCAGCCCTGGCACTGGGCTATCATGCCGGCAATCTGCACTGGCGCGTCCGCTTCGCTGCGGGTGATCTGCTGGTCGCGCTTGAAGGGCCGGAGGAGACCTACATCGCTCGGCTGGAGCAGCACCTGGCCGAGGGCCTTTGCCAGGTGGTCAATTCAGATGACTGAGGCCGAGCCCCTTGCCCTCTTGACCCTCGCGCAGTTGGCAGACAGCGCCTTCCCCAGCGGCGGATTTGCCTTCTCGCAGGGATTGGAGACCCTGCTGGCGGAGGGGCATATCAAGGGAGAGGCCGATCTAAAGGCTTTTCTTGAGCATCAGCTGCACGACCGCTGGCTGGTCTTTGATCGCTATTTCATTACCGAGAGCCACCGTCAAGTCGACGAGATCGCGGCCCTCTTCGCGCTGGACCGGGAGATCGAGGCCATGTCGCCGGCCGCCGGTCTGCGCGAGGGCTCCAAGCGCAACGGCATGGCGCTGCTAACCAGTCACGACAGGCTCGGGACCGCGCCGGCTAGCGCCTATCGCAGGGCCGTCATGGCCGGGGACGCGCTGGGCCATCTGCCCCTGGTGCAGGGATTGGTGCTGAGTGCGCGGGGGCTGGACCTGGCGGAGGCTTTGACGGTAGCGGCCCATGGTTTCCTCGCCGGCCAGGTGACGGCCGCCCTGCGTTTGGGCGCGATCGGCAGCCTGGCCGGGCAGGGCATCATCACGGCACTGCATCCCGGTCTTGCCCGGGCTCTGTCTAAACCTCTGTCGCCCGAGGCGCCTTGGAGCTTCACGCCCTTGGCTGAGATCGCCGCCATGCGTCACGAAACCCAAGCCCTCCGCCTCTTCACCACCTAGGCGGGACAATTGAGGGAGGAGACCACACCATGCTGCTGACCCCAACGGAAATGGAACGTCTGACGATCTTCGTCGCTGCCGAGATGGCGCGGCGCCGGAAGGCGAGAGGACTGCGTCTCAACCATCCGGAAGCCGTCGCCTTTATCGTCGATGAAATCCTGGAAGGCGCGCGCGAGGGCCGCAGCGTCGCCGAGCTGATCGCCTATGGCTCGACCATCCTCTCCAGCGATGAGGTGATGCCCGGCGTGGCCGCGCTGATGCCGATGATCCAGGTCGAGGGGACCTTTCCCGACGGCACCAAACTGGTGACGGTGCACGACCCCATCCGCCCGGGCAAGCAAGCCGAGACTCACGCTCGCCAGCCAGGTGAGATCTTGCCGGTTGAGGGTGAGATTGAGCTCAATGCAGGGCGTCCCAAGACCCTGCTGGTGGCGGTCAATCGAGGCGACCGGCCGATCCAGATTGGCAGCCACTATCACTTCTTTGAGGCCAATAGGGCCCTGGACTTCGACCGCGCCCAGAGCTTCGGCAAGCGTTTGGACATTCCAGCCGGCACGGCCGTTCGCTTTGAACCGGGCCAGAGCAAGGAGGTGGCCCTGGTCGCCTTTGGCGGCAGCGGCGAGATGAGCGGTCTCAACGCACTGGCCGAGGGCGACATCCGATCGGAGACCGCCAAGGAGGCAGCCCTGGCCAGGGCGCGCGCAGCCGGTTTCAAGGGGGCCTGAGACATGGTGACGATCACGCGAAGCGCCTATGCGAAACTCTATGGACCAACCACGGGCGACTGCCTGCGCCTGGGCGATACCGCCCTCTTGGCCGAGATCGAGAAGGACTTCGCCGTTCCGGGCGAAGAGTGCCTGCATGGCGGCGGCAAGACACTGAGAGACGGCATGGGCCTTGCCTCAGGCGTTACCAGTGCCGAGGGCGCGCTGGACATGCTGATCTGCAACGTTGTGGTCATCGATCCGGTCATCGGTATCGTCAAGGGAGATATCGGGATCAAGGAAGGTCGCATCGTCGGCATCGGCAAGGCTGGCAATCCAGCAGTGATGGATGGCGTCGACCCGAGGCTCATCGTGTCGGCTGCAACAACGGTGCGCGATGCGGAGGGGTTGATCGCCACCCCGGGTGCGATCGACGTGCATGTGCATTTCGATTCCGCCCAGCTTTGCGAGCATGCCATCTCCTCAGGCATCACCACCATGCTGGGTGGGTCGCTTGGGCCGATCACCGTCGGCATCGATTCCGGCGGGGCCTTCAACGTCGGCAAGATGCTGCAGGCGGCAGAGCAGTGGCCGATCAACTTCGGCTTTCTTGGCCGCGGCAACTCCTCAAAGCCGGCCTCGCTCATCGAGCAGCTGCATGCCGGCTGTCTGGGCCTCAAGATCCATGAGGATTGGGGGGCCATGCCAGCCGTGATCGACTGCTGTCTTGGCGTCGCCGACGATCTGGATTTTCAAGTCCAGTTGCACACCGACACCCTAAACGAATCCGGTTTTGTCGAAGACACCTTGGCGGCCATCGCCGGCCGCACCATCCACATGTACCACACGGAAGGGGCGGGCGGTGGGCATGCGCCTGACATCATTCGTGTGGCCGGCGTGGCCAACTGTCTGCCGTCTTCGACCAATCCGACCAACCCCTTCACGATCAACACCTTCGATGAACATTTGGACATGACGATGGTGTGCCATCACTTGAACCCGGCCATTCCGGAGGATGTGGCCTTCGCAGAGAGCCGTATTCGGCCGCAGACCATCGCGGCAGAGGACGTGCTGCATGATATCGGCGCCATCTCCATGCTGGGCTCTGACAGCCAGGGCATGGGACGGATCCACGAGGTGATCTGTCGAACCTGGCAGTTGGCCAGCAAGATGCGCGAACAGCGCGGCCGACTGCCTGAAGAGAGGACTGCGCGCGGTGACAATGAACGCATCCGCCGCTACATCGCCAAGTACAGCATCAACGCGGCCAGGACCTTCGGCATCGATAGCCATGTCGGTTCCCTTGAGGACGGCAAGCTGGCTGACATCGTGCTCTGGCGTCCTGGCTTCTTCGGGATCAAGCCGGAACTGGTGGTCAAGGGTGGCTTCATTGCCTGGGGCGTCATGGGTGACAGTGCCGCCTCTCTGATGACCTGCGAACCCTTGGCGATGCGGCCACAGTGGGGCGCCTTCGGCCGGGCCAAGCAGGCCTTGAGCGCCTGCTTCGTGAATCCCTTGGCCCTAGAGGCCGATGTCGCCGGACGCCTGGATCTGGCGAAAACCCTCTTGCCAGCCGTCGGTACGCGTTGCTTGACCAAGGCGGACATGCTGCGGAACGACACCTGCCCCGAGATTCGCGTCGATCCGGCGACCTTTGAGGTCTTCGTCGATGGTGAGTTGGCGAGCTGTGAGCCCGCAGACCGGCTGCCGCTCGCGCAGACCTACATGCTGAGGTGATGCTTCGATGAATGAAAACAGTCCCATTCCCACCAAGCCCGGCAGGGTGCAGGAGGCGGCACGCATTGGGATCGGCGGGCCTGTCGGCTCCGGCAAGACCGCGCTGATCGAAAGACTGATCCCGGTGCTGCAGAAACGCGGCATTGAGCTTGCCGTGGTGACCAACGACCTGGTGACCAAGGAGGATGCGGAGCGCTTGCGCCGCTCCGGTCTGATCGACCCGGCCCGCGTCTCCGCGGTAGAGGCTGGCGCCTGCCCGCACACGGTCATCCGCGAAGACCCCACCTTGAACATTGCTGCAGCCGACCTGCTGTGCGCGACCTTTCCCGCTCTCGACCTGGTCATTATCGAAAGCGGCGGCGACAACTTAGCCTCCACCTTTTCCTTGGACCTGGTCGACTACTGGCTCTTCGTGATCGATGTCGCCCAGGGCGACGATATCCCGCGAAAAAGAGGGCCCGGCATCGTCACCTGTGACCTCTTGATCGTGAACAAGCTGGATCTGGCGCCCTATGTCGGTGTCGATGCCCAGGCCATGCTGGCAGAGGCGCGGAGCATCCGCGAGGATCGACCGGTTCTAGGGTGCAACTGCCGGAGCGGAGAGGGGATTGAGAGCCTCGTCGAGCGTCTCTGCCGCGACCTCCTCTTCACCGCATGACCCTGATCGATCCAGCCTTCGCCGGCAAGGTGACGCGTGCGGACCTGGCCTTCGCCACGGCGCCCGATGGCCGATCCTATCTGGCGCGGCAGTACATGCCCTATCCCTTTCACATCACCCGTCCCTTCTATCTGGATCGAGATCTGGCGGCTATGGCAACGGTCTATCTGCAGTCGGCAGCCGGCGGTGCCTACAGGGGCGACAATCTCCAACTCTCGGTCGAGGTGGGGCAAGACGCCCTTGCACATGTCACGACCCAGGCCTCAACCTTGGTACATGCCGGGCGTGGTGGCAGCACCAAGCTCACGCAAGAGATCACCCTTGGGCGAGACAGCTTCTTGGAGTTTCTTCCCGATCCATTGATTTTGATGGCCGGCGCGGACTGCCAGGTTTCAAGTGAGATCAGGTTGGCGACTGGGGCAAAGTTGCTGTTCAGCGATTCCTTTCTGACCCATGATCCAAAGGGCCTGGGAGGGGCACCGAAGGCCTTTCGGAGCAGTCTTGTCCTGCGGACGGAATCGGGCCGGCCTTTGCTGATCGATCGCTTGGCCCTGGGTGAAGTCGCTATGCCCTCGACGCGACTTGGGGACCTACCCTGTCATGCCTCCCTGGTGTTTGTGGCACCAGAGGCCGACGCCGCTCTTTCGGCGGCTGTGCTCAGCACCTTGAGCCAAGTCGAAGGTCTCTATGCTGGTGTCTCGGCGCTCACCGCTGGGCCCGGCTTGTGGGTGCGGCTGCTGGCGCGCGACGGCGTTGCTCTCTCCACTGGTCTCTCACGCGCATGGATTGGGCTGCGCAAGGCCGTGACGGGTGCCGAACCGCCACGACGAGCGAAGTAGCGGCCTTGACTGTGATCTCCGGACGCTGAGGAGTGGGCGAGATGGAGGATCCCACCTAACAGTAGGCGGGTATGCGTCCAAATTGCAATTGCAACTCGTTTGCGTTCGCATTAAGGAGGGGCCGCTGGCGATCCGGTGATCTGGATGCCTGCCTGGCCCGCCCTTGCCAATGCACCCAATTGATCTTGAAAGGTGAGACGATGCTCCCGCACCAGAGGCTACCCGCATGTGTGTTCAAGACCCGTGTCAGAGACGAAGCCATCGATGGGCCCAATCCGTTCCGTTGGCAGGATCGGACGAGCGATGAGCTCTTCGGCGGACGGCGGATCGTTCTCTTCGCTCTACCGGGCGCCTTCACGCCGACTTGCTCTTCAACCCATTTGCCACGCTACGACCAGCTCTACGATGCCTTCACCGAAACTGGAATAGACGAGATCTACTGCCTATCGGTGAATGACGCCTTCACCATGTTCCAATGGGGCAAGCAATTGGGTGTCGAGAAGGTTAAGCTCTTGCCAGACGGGAATGGAGAGTTCACGCGCAAGATGGGGATGCTGGTCTCCAAGGAGAACCTCGGCTTCGGGATGCGCTCTTGGCGCTATGCCTTGGTCGCCAAGGACGGTGAGATCGAGAAGCTCTTCATCGAGCCGGACTATGGCGACAACTGCCCGAGCGACCCCTTCACGGTCTCCGATGCGGATACGGTGCTGGCCTATCTTAGGGGCCAGGCTGAACCGGAAGAGAGACCGGCACGCTTGGCTTTCGTCGGTTAGCGATAATCAAGGCCATTTGCTGCGACAGCGACCTCTTTGTGCCCGAGTTCCATGTGAGACGCTCGCCATGGGCTCGGGCAAAAGAGGGCATCGTTTTGATCAAGCGGGCTAATTCTTCTGTAAATGAGACTTAGAATCACTTGCAATTATGATACGATTCTGCCTCTATCGCTTTCCAGAACTGGCCCTTTGGAGGAAGGAGGAGGCTGGTGAAGGCGATCAAGACGCTTCTGGCCGCCGTCGCAGCGGCACTGCTGTGTGGGCCCCTCCAAGCTGAGGAGGCGCAAACGAGACCTGAGGCGCAAGCCCAAGTGATCCTGGAGCTGAATCGCATAGAGCCATTGGCTGAAGCCTGTCGGCTCTATCTCCTGCTCCGAAAC
Source organism: Rhodospirillales bacterium (assembly GCA_963669335.1). GTDB lineage: Bacteria > Pseudomonadota > Alphaproteobacteria > Kiloniellales > JACOMY01 > JACOMY01. The sequence goes on along the minus strand of OY770023.1, from coordinate 4,938,471 downwards.
GGTCGCACCGACCACTTCGAGACCCTGACCTTGGATCTCGTCTTCTTCGATAAGAACGCAATCATCGATCGGCGCTTCTCGGTTCAGGCCGGCCCTCTGCCGGGGCAGAAGACCAGCCTCAGGCAGCTTGATGTGCCTAACTTATCGTGCGAGAACCTCGGTGGTCTTCTACTGAACGACGTACCCACGTGCAGTGGCGCAAGCGAGGTCGAAAATGGCTGCCTGGTCTTGGTCGGCCTTGAGAACCGGACGAGCGTCAGCTTCTTCAAATAGTGCTCTGCTCTGAACGGCGATGACCCTCGCATCTCTTGCTGCCCCTACTGCTGATCAAGCCCTGTCCACGGCCATCAGTCCAGATGGTGGATGGTCAAAGCTTGGCGGTGTGCTGCTATCGGTCTTGGTGCATCTCTCAATCGTCGGGATCCTCTTCCTGGGTCTGTCTCAAGAGCCGCTCTTGGTCGGTGGTGGCGGCGGTGGCGGGGCCGGCGGAGGAAGCGGTACAGGCGAGACCGAGTTTGCAGTTACGCATATGCCGGCACCGCTGCCGCTCAGCGCAACACCGCTCGACGCCGAGGCCGATCCAGTGGAATCACTGGAAGCGCCGGAGCCCTTGGCCGCGCAAGTCCCGAGACTGAATGAGGTAGAGTTTCAAACTGAGGACGTTTCCTCCTTGGCTATGCCGAACGAGACACCCCCAGCATTGGTTACCAGTGCTGCAAGCGAGGTCGCGGTCGCGCTGCCAGTCACAGAGCCTCCCAGCACGGCCGCTCCGCCGGCTGTTGCTCCGCCACCTGCGGCTCAGCCCACTGCGCCACCACTCCCGCTCACCCAACAGAGCCCTACGCTGGAACTGATCACGCTCGACGCGCAGCCGAGCGCGGTCTCTCCGCAAGCCGAACCGCCTGCAGAGGTCGCAGCGATCCCGAGCGAACTCTATGCATTTGATACGCCGAGCGCGTTGAAACTGCAGGCGAGCAAGCCGGAGCAGGTCGAGGAAACAGAGACCAAGCCGGAGGCTCTCCTCATCCTGGACGCCACAGACGAGGTTGACGCAAGCGAGCCATCGGCCATGCGTCCGGCGGCGGCAGAGAGTGAAACGCAGAGCTTACCTGAGGTCGATCCCGAGACCATGACCGCGCGTGCCCCGGTCGATCAGCCCTTTGCTGAAGAGGCAGTCCCTGACGAACCGACACCGCAAGAGCTGGAGGTCGAGCCGGTCGTCAACACCGCCCACGAGCAGATCCAGCCGGAGCCCCTTCTAGAGGCTCTGGTTGGTCAGGAGATGCCGGAGACGGAGGTTCTGCAAGATGCAGAGCAGCTGGCCCAGCCCATGGCACCAGCCGAGCTGGTGACGCCAGAGCCCCGGGAGGCTGCCTTGGAGGTGATGGACGTCAGCGATCCAGAGCCTCTCTTCGCCATGGCGCCGACCACCTTGGAGGTGGCGGAGCCCGACGCAACGGTCCCAAAACAGCTGCCGCTAGAGCAATTGAAGCAACAGCCGGAGCTGCATGAGACTGAAATCGCCCTGCTGCCTGTGCCGGAACCGACTGCGGAGAAGAATGAGAAGAGCCTGACAATTCCACTGAGCAAACCCAAGCGGCAAGTGACCTTACCAAAGGTCGAAAGGCAGAGTGCTGCCAAGCCGAAACAGGCAGTGGCGCCGAAGCCGAGCAAGACGCTGGACGAGCCCCAGGTGGCCGCCAGATCCGAGCCCGAAACCCAAACCGGCGCGCAGGTCGATTCGGCCGGACAGGGGCAGTCAACGCGTTCGGGCGGCGACCAAAGCGGAGGGCGCCCGGGAGCTGGAGGACAGGGTTCGGCCGGAGCTGGCGCTGGGCCCAGCGGTGCAGAACTGAACACCTACGCCGGTCAACTCGCCGCTTGGTTAGAGCGCCACAAGCGCTATCCGCGAAGCGCGCGCCGCCGCGGTGAGCAGGGGACAGTGACACTGCGCTTTACCTTGGATGCCAACGGCCGCGTGCTGTCGCGTCGGATTGTCCGCTCATCCGGTCATCAGCGCCTGGATCGCGAGGTCTTGGCCTTGTTGGATCGGGCCAGCCCCATGCCGCGACCACCTGGCAATGCCACAAAATTTTCTTTAGCCGTGCCGATCGTCTTCTCGCTTCGCTAGAGGTTCCAAATTGATCTAATCACTATTTGATCTGCTAATGCATAATATGATCTAACTCTCCTGTTCTCAATGGGAGGCGATCATGACCGAGACGACTGAGAGAGCTTGTGGTGAGGCGCTGGTTGCCTTGTTGGCGGACTATGGGATCGATACGGCCTTCGGCATACCGGGCGTCCACACGATTGAGCTCTATCGCGGGCTGGAGCGGCAGGGCTTGCGTCACATCCTGACCCGGCACGAGCAGGGGGCCGGCTTCATGGCCGATGGCTTCGCCCGCGCGAGCGGCCGACCGGCAGCCTGTTTTCTGATTTCCGGGCCGGGGCTGACCAACGCGGCGACACCGATTGCCCAGGCCTATTCCGACAGCCAGCCGATGCTGGTGGTGGCCAGCACCAACACCCGGCGCGAGATCGGCAAAGGCTGGGGGCCCTTCCACGAACTGCGCAATCAGCGCCTGATCGCCGAGCAGTTCACCGCCTATGCCGGCCAAGCGCTCTCGCCAGAAGACATTCCGGAGGTCGTGGCCCAGGCTTTCGCCGCAATGGCGAGCAGGCCGCGCCCGGTCTACATCGAAGTGCCTCGCGATCTGCTGTCCGAGCCGGCGGTCGGAGAGTGGTCGCCACGCATGCCACCAGAGCGTCCGGCACCCCGACCGGAGGCGATCGCAGAAGCGGCGCGCCTACTGAAGGGGGCGGAGCGTCCCCTAGTCCTGGTCGGTGCCGGCGCGTCAGGCGCAGCCGAGCCTCTCACCCAGGTGGTGGAGCGCAGCGGTGCCCTGGTCATCAGCTCCTTCTGTGGCAAAGGCATCGTGTCGGAGGGCCATGAGCAAACGCTCGGCGCAGCCCTCTCTCTGCCGGAGGCTCGCGCACTGGTCGCCAAGGCCGACGTCCTCCTGGCGATCGGCAGCGAAGTCTCCACGGTCGATGCCTCAAACCAGACCCTCTCGATCACGGGCCGCCTTATCCGGGTGGACATCGATCCGCGCAAGATGGTGGATCGCTATCCGGCGGACGTGCCGATTCTGGCCGACGCCACGCTCACCGCTGTGGCCTTGGCGGAAGCGCTATCCGAGGCTCCGAAGCACGGCTTGGCGGCTGCTTGGCGTGCAGATCTGGCCCATGCGCGGGCCTGCCTGGGAAGGCTGGGCGGACCCAAGGCGGACGAGCATCGTGCCGTTCTTGAGGTGCTGCGTCGGACCTTGCCTGAGGACGCGATCGTCGTCGGCGACATGACCCAACTGGCCTATACGGCCAATCACGCCTTTCCGGTCATGCGGCCGAGGACCTGGTTGCACCCGGCCTCCTACGCCACCCTGGGCTATGCTTTGCCGACCGCGATTGGGGCTAAGCTCGCCGCCCCGGACCGGCCGGTGGTCTCTCTTGCCGGCGACTGCGGCTTTCTCTTTACCTGTCAGGAGATGGCGACCGCGGCGGAGCTCAAACTGCCACTGGTACAGATCCTCTGGAACAACGAGGCCCTGGGCGAGATCCGCGACGCCATGACGGCCGCACAGATCGCGCCGACCGCCGTTCACGGCCAGAACCCCGATTTCTTGAACCTGGCCCGCTCCTTTGGATGGCGCGCGGAGCGGGCGCAATCACTCTCTGATCTGGCAAGCCAGATTGAGGCCGGTTTGGCTGCGGAGGGGCCCAGCCTGATCGAGGTTTGCGAAGGTGGGGGAGACTGGAGCCCCTAAACCAGTGCTGATACCAGAGTCAGGCTTTCCATCCCTGCTCGGCATAGGGAGTTTGATCCAGGAGTCGCTGGCAGGTCAGGCGCGTGAGATCGATAGAGGTGAAGCCGCCGTCCAGGATCAGCTCTGTCAGGGCGCGGCCGACGGCCGGTGCGTGCTGCAGGCCATGGCCGGAGAAACCGGTTGCGATCAAGAAGTTGGCCGGGCCCTCCGGCCAGGCGCCGATCACCATGTTGCCGTCGAAGAGGCACTGGGCATAGTGGCCGACCCAGGCGTTTTTGACCTTGATGCGTTCGAAAGCAGGGACTCGGGTCGCCAGGCCCGGCCAGACCCGCTCTTCAAACCACTCGTGACGAACATCGAAGCAGAAGTCACCGGCGAGGGAGAGATCGGTTATGCCGGAGATAAAGCCGCGACCCTCCGGCCGGAAGCCGATGCCGAAACCATCGCGAATGTAGGGCAGTTCGGGCACCGGGTCCTCTGTCTCGAAGTAGAAGACCATGCGGGGCAGCGGCTCGACCGGCAGGGCAATGTTCAAGGGGCGACAGAGCGCGCCGGCCCAAGCGCCGGCCGCATTGACGACGTAGCCGGCACTCAGGGCCTTGCCGTCAGCCAGGTGGACGGAGTCGATTCTATCATTGCTGCACCGATAGCCAGTCACCTCGGCTGTGATGAAGTCGGCACCCAGGTCCTTGGCCTTCTTCCGCAGGCCTGTCAGCGCGCCGTGCGGATCGATCCAGCCGGCGTCTGCCGAAAAGACGGCGTTTACGATGTCCTGGGTCATGAGGGCTGGCCAGCGGCGGGCAATCTCAGAGGGATCCAGCAGATCCAAGGTGCAGCCCATGGCGCGCTGAAAGTCCGTGTTGATGCGAATGTCCTCTGCCTGGGCATCGTCGTTGGCGATTATCAAGAGGCCGCCGCGCCGGTAGTCCAGGGGCGGCCGCTCGCCGCCGACCTGCATCAGTGCCGGGAAGTCTGCGTAAAAATCCTGCCCATAGCGCGACATCAAGAGGTTCTCGGGCTGCGAGAAGACCAGACGCACCATCGCGTTGGAGCGCGCCGAGGCCGCGAATTCATAGCTCGGGTCCTTCTCGACCACGGCCACTCTCAGGCTCGGATCGCGGCTGAGCAGATGGTAAGCCGTGCTGCAGCCGGTGAGCGCACCGCCGATGATCACCACATCATACATGCCAAGGCTCTCGCAGTGGATGGATCGTTAAGTGACGTATTGAAGCGAATATCGATCCATGTCTACGAATTTCTGGCCTCGAACCCGATAGTGGGTTCAGATGCGTATCGGATATCGATACGACTCGGGTGAAGGACTGAGTCACGCCGGAGGGATGATGAGCACCACGATCCGCAAAGGTCTTCAGGTTCTACAGTATCTGGCCCACGCGCCGGCGCCGCAGGGCATGTCGGAGATCGCCAGGGCCATCGACCTGAACAAAAGCGCGGTACAGCGGATCCTGAATACCTTGCACGCCACCGACTATGTCGAGAAGGCGCCCGGGACCTCAAAGTACCAGTTGACGCTCTCGATCTGGGAGTTGGGATCGCATGTCGTGGAGCGGCACGAGGCGCGCCGCCTGTTGCACCCTGTCCTTCGCTTTGGCGCCCAAACCAGCGGCTTCACCGCCTTCCTTGCCTATCGCTCCTTTCCTTTCATCGTCTATCTCGACAAGGTCGAAGGGGTTCACGGCCGGCCCTATTCGGCGGAACCCGGCAGCCGCGTGCCGATCACGGCGACCGCCGCCGGCAAGGCGGTTCTGGCCTATCTGCCGGAGGAAGAGCGCGCGCGCTTAGACCAGCCGCACACGGACTGGACCGGTTACCTGCCCTTCAAGTCGGGCGATCTTTCGGGCCTCGAGGAGGAGTTGGCAGAGGTTCGTAAGCGGCGCTATGCCACCTCCAGCGGTGGCCTGAAGCCCGGCGTCAACTCGGTTGCCGCGGCGATCTGGTGGCGCGAAGAGCAGCCTTATGGCTCGCTCATCTTGACCGCTGATGAACAGAAGCTGCCGGCAGAGCGTTTCGAAGAGATCGGTTCGATCGTTGCCGGCATGGCTGACGACGCGACGGCCGCCTTGGGTGGCGCTGCCCTGCAGCAGAACGCGCAGCAGCCGGGCTAACAGTTTTCAGACAAAGGGCTTGCCCCATGTGCGGCTTACTCAGCCGCCATGAAGGGTTGGCGGTAGACCATCCAAAAAGGGTCAATATATCGCCTTTTGTGTCGAAATGTGATTTACATGATCGTCTTTCGACCGTTATGCTCTTGACCAAGGGCAAAGACCCACGGCGCTGGGACTGTGGGCAAATGACGGGAGAGCCAGTTCATGTCTGATCGCAACGATGAAAAGCTGCTTGATGGCTTGAGTGCAGGAGGCGCGCGCGGTGCCTGGTCCCGCCGCAGAGTGCTGCAGGCCGCGGTTGCAGGCGGCGCCGGGCTGGGTGCGGCCTCGCTCTGGCTGCCGGGCTCGCTGCGCGCTGCGACGCCCAAGCGCGGCGGCCTCTTCCGGGTCGGGCTGCACGACGCCAACACCGCCGACACCCTGGATCCGGCGACGGCAAACGGCGAGTTTACGGTGGAGATGGCCTATGCCATTCGCAACTGCCTGACAGAGATCCTGCCGGACGGCACCGTGGTCGGGGAACTGGCGGAGAGCTGGGAGGCCTCTGCCGATGCCGCCCAATGGACCTTCATGCTGCGCGACGGCATCACTTTCCATAACGGCAAGGCGCTGACCGCGGCGGATGTGCGCGATTCGCTGCTCTACCACCTGGGTGAAGACTCCAAGTCAGGCGGCAAGGCGCTGCTCGCCACAGTCACTGACATCAAGGCGGACGGGAACAACGTGGTGATCACCACCAGCAGCGGCTATGCCGACCTGCCCTATGCTCTGGCAGACTTCCACTTCACCGTCTGCCCCTCCGACGGCGAGGGCAAGATCGACGTCTCGGGTCCCGGCACTGGGCCCTATGTGGTCGAGACTTTCGATGCCGGGGTCGAGGCGGAACTGACCCGCAATCCGAACTACTTCAAGGACGGGCGGGCGCATTTCGATGCGGTCAGGTTCCTGGCGATCAACGACCCGGCCGCGCGCGCCAATGGGCTGCTGACCGGGGCGGTGGACGCGATCAGCGATATCGACCTGAAGACCGCCCGCCTCTTCGCCCAGCAGGACGAGGTCATCGTCGACGACGTGCCCAGCGGCGCGCATGCGACCCTGCCGATGGATATGCGGGTGGCGCCTTTCGACAATCATGATGTGCGCATGGCGCTGAAGCTGGCGATTGATCGTCAAGGGGCGGTTGACCGTGCCTTGCGTGGTTTCGGATCGATCGGCAATGACCAGCCGATCTCGCCCAGCATGCCCTACTATACCCCTCTGCCGCAGCGCGAGTATGATCCTGAGAAGGCGAAGCACCACCTGAAGAAGGCCGGTCTCGATAGCCTGAAGGTTACCCTCTCGGCCGCCGATTCCGCCTTCAACGGTGCGGTTGATCTGGCGGTGCTCTATTCCGAAGACGCCAAGAGAGCCGGGATCGAGATCGAGGTGAAGCGCGAGCCTAACGACGGCTACTGGTCGAACGTCTGGATGAAGAAGCCCTTCGTCGTCTCGACCTGGAGCGCACGCCCGACGCCGGACGTGATGTTCTCCACCGCCTACAAGAGCGGTGCCGATTGGAACGAGAGTCAGTTCTCGAACGAGCGCTTCGACAAGCTGCTGGCCGAGGCCAAGAGCGAGCTGGACAACGTCAAGCGCACCGAACTCTATCACGAGATGATGCAGATCGTGCGTGACGACGGTGGCGTGGTGATCCCCTTCTTCCGCAACCGCGTGATGGGCCGGCGCACCAACGTCGAGCATGAGGCGAAGATCAGCGGGATCTCGCCCTTGGATGGCTCCCGCGCCGCTGAACGCTGGTGGTTCAGCAGCTAGAGTTTGACCCAGTGGGCCGCCTCATCGTCTAACGGGAGGCGGTCCTTTTTCTTAATCCTGCCTTGGCGTCCGAGAGCGGAAGCTGCGCTCGATCAGCAGGTCCTCGCCCTCCCAGGCGGCGATTCTTGCTTCCGTGATGTAGTCAGATTGATCGCCCCAGAAGGTGACCTCCGTCTCGGTCGAGACCTGCCAATCGTCACGTGACACAGAGAGACGGCGCAGGATCTCCAGACGGGCCGCCGCGGGATCCTCGTCTGCTACGCTGTAGCGTCGGCTGGTCTCGCCACCGCTGCAGAGGCCGCTGTCCTCAGCCAGGACGAGTGCTGCCTTGTCGGTCACCTCATAGCTGGTCGTGGCATTGGCATTGTCGCGCGTGACCAGCCGATGGCTTTCCGGCGGCTCCAGCTGGCGGCGGTCCAAGGGCGTAACGCCGTCAGGGGGGCCGAAGCCGCTCCAATCGCGAGCCTCGACGGGCAGCAGTGGTAAGCGCAGCGCGCTGCCGCTTGGATCCAAGGTCAACGCTAGCGCGTCCCGGCTCGGCCAAAGCAGGGGCCAGTAGCTGGTGGAGAGCGCCAAGCGCAAGCGATGGCCGGGGGCCAAGCGATGGGCGACGGCGCCCAGAGAGAGCGTGACATCCATCACCTCGCCAGGCGTGATCGGCTGTGGATCGCCAATGCCCTGTCGCAGTCTGAGGTTGAGCGCGCCGAACGCAATCCGGGTCGCCTGCCCGTCGGGCGCCACATCGCTCAGGCGCGCCACGCAGCAGCCGCTGCTCTCTCCGGCAGTCAAGCGCAGGGAGAGGCTGGGTGTCCCAAGGATGGTCAAGCCATTGCTCAGCACCTCGCTATCGAATGAGAGCGCGCGGGCGTCGTCGCTCTGCTGATCGCCAGGCAGATCCGCACCCCAGCCCATCGGCATGATCTCGCCGCCTGCGGTGCCCAGGTCAGGCGGCGTCGCAATCTTCTGGTGGTGCGTGCCGGAACCTTGCCCCAGGCGACCAGAATCGCCCAGCTTTAGGGTGGTGCTGTCTGCCTGTTGCGGCGGCCACTTCGGTAGGGCCAGCCAGCGTCCGGGTCGCGCGCTTTCGGAGTTTTCCTCCGGTGGATAGCTGTCGGCGACGAAGACCCTGAGCGGAGGTGCCTCTTCGGCGCCATTCTTGGCACCCTTGAGCCAGCGATCAAACCACTGGGTGCAGAGGCTGCACCAGTCGATCGCCGGGCCGGGGATCCCCATGTGCGGGAACTTGTGCGCCCAGGGGCCGATGATCCCGCGCACCGTCTCCGGCTGGCGCGCCACCATGCGCAACACACTGGCCGCAAAGACATCCGCCGTGCCGCCGGCCGCCAAGGTCGGCACGGCCAGCCCCCCTGCCGCATCACAGGGAAAGCCCTTGGTCCAGAAATCATCACGGCTGGGATGCTCCAGCCAGGTCGGCAAGACCCAGTCCAACTGCTCCAGCCGATCGCGCCAAAGCTGGCGCCAGCCCGGCCCGACGATCGCTGGATCGGGTGGCCGGGTGAGGAAGGAGAGCAAGGTGGCGGCCCACCCGATGTGCTCGCTTGCCATCACACCCCCGACGAAGTGGCAGTCCTCGGCAAAGCGATCGTCGGTCGCTCCGGCGACGGCAACGGCCTTGAGTGCGGCCGGTGGATTGGCTGCCGCCTGGAGGGCACTGAAGCCGCCCCAAGAGAGCCCGTACATTCCGACAGCCCCGCTGCACCAATCCTGTGCGGCAATCCAGTCGATGACGTCGCGGGCGTCGGCACGTTCCTGCTCGCTGTACTCATCCGAGACCTGGCCCTGGCTGTCACCGGAACCGCGCATGTCGACCCGGATCGCCACATAGCCGCGCTCGGCGAAAAAGCCGTGTGCGATCTCGTCCCGCTCCGCCGTCGCGTACCGCTTGGGATAGGGGTGATACTCCAGGATTGTGGGCTGCGGCTCTGTCGTCTCCGGGAACCAGACGCGGGCCGATAGCTCCGTGCCGTCCGGCAAGGGAATCCGCAGGTCTTCCTCAATACGAACGCCAGGCATGATGCCATCCTCCGTGAATGCCGCCTCAAGATCATAAATACATGGATCGGAAATTGACGCAATGGATCGATATAAGATAAATCTGGTGACGCGGATCGTTGCAACGGTCTAGCGCCTAGAGGAGGGAGCGCCCCCTTTTTGACCTTCTCCGCCGTATCTCTGCTGTCGCACGCCTTGACCGGCCGTGCCTGGCCGCGCCAGTGGCGCGCCGCCCAACCGGCGGAGGCCTATGACGTCGTCGTCGTGGGCGGTGGTGGGCATGGGCTGGCGACGGCTTTTTATCTCGCCAAAGAGCACGGCATTCGCCGCGTTGCAGTGCTGGAAAAAGGCTGGCTCGGCGGCGGTAACACGGGCCGCAACACCACCATCGTGCGCGCCAACTACATGGAGGAAGGCAACTTTCAGTTCTACCGCTTCTCGCTCGGTCTCTGGCAGGACTTGAGCCGCAGCCTGAACTACAACGTCATGTTCTCGCCGCGGGGCATGGTCGGTGTGGCGCACAGTCCCGACGCCATGGATGCCTACGCCCGGCGGGTCAATGTCATGACCTTGAATGGCCTGAGGGCGGAGCTGTTGGATCGGGGCCAGATGCAGGCCTTGCTGCCCTACCTCGACTATTCCGAACGGGCCCCTTTTCCGGTGGTGGGCGGGATGATCCAGCACGACGCCGGGACCGCGCGCCACGATGCCGTGGCTTGGGGCTATGCCAGAGCCGCCGATCGGCTGGGCGTGGACATCGTCGAGAGTTGCGAGGTTACCGGCTTCCTCTGGAAGGCGGGGCGCATTGCCGGAGTCGAGACCAGGCGCGGAGCAGTGTGGGCCCCGAAAGTCGTGCTCGCTGTGGCCGGCCATACATCACTACTGGCGGCCAAGGCGGGACTGCGCCTGCCCTTGGAGAGCCACCTGCTGCAGGCCTTTGTGACGGAGGGACTGAAGCCGATGATCGACCACGTCATTTCTTGGTCCGGTGGCCACTTCTACATCTCGCAGTCCGACAAGGGCGGCCTGGTCTTCGGCAGCGACATGGACGGCCATGCCTCCTACAGCGCGCGCGGCGGGATCGCGGTTGCGCGCAAGGCGGCGGCCGCTGCCGTCTCGCTGATCCCGGCTTTGAGCAAGGTTCGCCTGCTGCGGCAATGGGCCGGCGTGGTCGACCAAACCATGGATGGCTCGCCCTTCATCGCGGCTGCGCCCCTGCCCGGTCTCTATATCACCGGCGGCTGGTGCTATGGCGGTTTCAAGGCAATACCGGCCTCCGGATTCTGCACCGCCTGGACCGTCGCCAAGGATGAGCCGCACCCCTTGAGTGCCTGCTTCCGCCTCGACCGCTTCGCCGCGGGCTGCGAGCTGGACGAGGAAGGCAGCGGCCCCTATCCGCACCTGCATTGAGGTTGACCCATGCGAATGACCTGCCCTTGGTGTGGCCTGCGTGACAGCGACGAGTTTCTCTATGGCGGTGATGCTGAGGCTGGGCGGCCGAGCCTTGAGGAGAGCGATTCCGAAGCTTGGATCGCCTATCTCTACGAGAGGGAGAATCCCTGCGGTCCGCACCGCGAATACTGGCAGCACCGCTTTGGCTGCCGCCGCTGGCTGGTGGTGGAGCGCGATACGCAGAGCCACGAGATCATCAAGATCTCTTTCGCCGAGGAGGCGGTGCCATGAGGCGCCTCACCAGCGGCGGAGAGATCGACCGGAACCGTCCGCTGCGCTTCTCCTTCGATGGACGGCCCCTGCAAGGCTTTGCCGGCGACACGCTGGCATCTGCGTTGCTGGCCAATGGTCTGCGCCTGGTGGGACGCTCCTTCAAGTATCATCGCCCGCGCGGGATCTACGCCGCCGGCTTGGAGGAGCCGAACGCCTTGGTCACTGTCGGGCGCGGTGAGGCCCGCTGTCCGAACATTCAGGCGACGGCAATCCCCCTGAGCGAGGGCCTTGAGGCCTGGAGCCAGAACCGCTGGCCCAGTCTCGGTCTTGACCTGCAGGCCCTGACCGGGCTGGCCGCTCCGCTCACCTCAGCCGGCTTCTACTACAAGACCTTCATGGGCCCAGGTCAGGGCACCGGGGCCTGGATGGTCTATGAGCGCTTCATCCGCAAGGCCGCCGGTCTCGGGCGCCCACCCAAGGGTTCCGATCTCCGATCGGCGGAAAGCCTGCACCAACACTGTCAGCTTCTGGTCGTTGGCGGTGGCCTTGCCGGTCTTACCACAGCGTTGGAAGTTGCAGAGACCGGCATCTCAGTCATCCTGGCGGAACGCGATTCCATCTTGGGCGGGGCTGCGCTCTCTACGCCGCATGACAGCCCCGAAAGGACGCGGCGCCACGCCTTGCTGGCGGCCCTTCGCGACCTGCCAACGGTCGAGATCTTGACCGGTACGCAGGTCTTCGGCGCCTACGACCATGGTTGTTATGCTGCGGTGGAGGAGGGCAGTCGCCCGCGTCTGCGGCTGATCCGTGCCGAGCGCCTCTGCGTTGCTACCGGCGCCTTGGAGCGCGGCTTCGTCTTTCCCGGAAACGATCGCCCCGGGGTGATGCTGGCAGGCGCAGTCAGGACCTATCTTCATCGCTATGGCCTGCTCTGCGGCGCACGCGCGCTGGTCTTTCAGAACAACGACAGCGGCCTGGACCTTGCGGCGGATCTGGCAGAGGCCGGTGCGGCGGTCACCCTTGTCGATCCGCGCCCGGACCTGACCGCCGAACAGCAAGCAAGGCTGGACAAGGCCGGCGTTGACAGTCGGCTTGGCGCCAAGGTCACGGCGGCTATCGGCGGCCGGCGCCTGCGTGCGGTTCAATTGGAAGGACCGCAGGGGCCGGACCGTCTGCAATGCGATCTGCTCTGCCTGGCCGGGGGTTGGTCGCCGGTCCTGCATCTGGCGAGCCAAGCGGGGGTGCCACCCCACTGGAGCGAGGCTCATGCCGCTTTCTTGCCAGGCCCCTTGCCGCCCGACATCTCGGTGATCGGGGCTGCCGCGGGTGATTTCCGCGCTATGCCGGACAGCAAGGGCAAGCCGGAGACCACCTGGGCCAACCCCCCACTGCCATTGTGGCGCAGTGGGGAAGGGCGCACGGCCTTTGTCGACCTACAGAACGATGTAACGGCCAAGGATGTGCGTCAGGCCCACGACGAGGGCTTTGTCTCGGTCGAGCATCTGAAGCGCTACACGACCTTGGGCATGGGAACCGATCAGGGGCGCACCTCCAACGTCATCGGCCTGGCCCTGATGGCGGAGGCCAGAGGGCGCAGCATCCCCGCGACCGGGACGACGCGCTTTCGACCGCCCTATGCGCCCGTTTCGCTCGGAGCCTTGGCTGGCGCGGAAACCGGCAGCCTCTTTCACTTCAGCCGCCGCAGCCCCTTGGACGGCCTGCTGCGCGAGGAGGGCGCCGTCATGACCCACTCCGGGCCTTGGCTGCGTGCCTGGTACTTCCGAGAGAATGGTTCGGACCTGGAGAGCGCGACCTGCCGTGAGATGGAGATCGTCCGCCAGGATGCCGCCATTTCCGACGTCTCCACCTTGGGCAAGTTCGAGATCGAGGGGCCGGATGCAGTGACGCTTCTGAACCGGCTCTATTGCAACGGCTGGACTAAGCTGGCCGTCGGCAAGGCCCGTTGGGGTGTCATGCTGCGCGACGACGGCTATGTCTTCGACGACGGCACCACCTGGCGGCTGGGCGAGACCCGTTATCTTATGACCACGACGACGGCCAAGGCAGAGCAGGTCCTTTCCAGGATCGAATTCCTGCTCGCGACTGCCTGGCAAGATCTGCGGGTTCAGATCTGCGATGTCACCGATCACTGGGCCGCTATTGCGCTCTCCGGGCCGAAGTCCCGCGCGGTTCTGGCCAGGCTGATCGGTGCGCAGCAGGCCAAAGAGCTGCCCTTCCTCGGTCTGCTTGAGACAGCGCTGGCCGGCGTGCCGTTACGTCTGGTCCGCGTCAGCTTCTCCGGCGAGCTGGGCTTTGAGATCTATTGCCCGGCTCATGGTGCAACCACCGTCTGGCGTGCCCTGCGGGAGGCTGGCGCCGGTGCCTACGGTCTCGAGGCCCTGGGGGCGCTCAGGATCGAAAAGGGTCATGTCTCTGTGGGTGAGATCGACGGACGCACCACCCTGGACGATCTGGGCCTGGCGGCGATGGCCAGTCGCAGGAAAGCCTTCATTGGCCAGGTCATGGCCGCCCGGCCGGGCCTCAATGCCAAGGGGCGCAAGCAATTGGTGGGCCTTGTCGCCGAGACGCCGCTCAGCAGTGGCGGCGTACTTTCCTTCGGCCCGGTCAAGGGAACCGGCGCGGGCCGCATCACCGCGGCAACCTGGTCGCCCGAACTGGGCTGCTATCTCGCTCTGGCGCTGCTGCGCGATGGACGTGCGCAGCACGGCCGGGAGGTTGCCGTGCACGACCCTGCCCGTGGTCGACTCTGCAAGGCCCTAGTCCGCGACCCACACTTCCTCGATCCGGAAGGAGTGCGCCAGCGTGGATGATGCGATCCTGCTGATTGACAAGGGAGAAGACCTGCAGGCGGTGCTGCGACCCTGCCGGCATTTGGTCCAGATTGGCTTCTGGGACAATCGAAGTGCGAGCGCCGAGCGCTTGGCCGATGCCTTGGGATTCACGTTGCCTGAGGATGGACAGCAGGTTGCCGACTTCCCTGGGGGCTGGGTCTATCGCATCGCGCCGTCTCGCCTGCTGCTTCTCGGCAGTGAGGATCGTCCTTTGCTGCCGGAATGCCAGACAGTGATCGGGCAAGGCGGGATGGTCAGCGACATCAGCCACGCCAAGCTGCTGCTCGATCTCAAGGGTTCCGCGGCGGTGCCGCTGTTGTGCCGGGGGATCACGCTCAATCTTGGATTTGCTGGCCTGAGGCCCGGCTGCTTTGCCCAGACCCGGCTGCACGATGCGAGCATCCTGCTGCACCGGCTGGAAGAGGCGCAGTTTCAGCTTCTGATTCCAACCAGCTATGCGGCTGCAGTCTCCGACTGGTTCAAGGACGCTGCGCATTTAATGCGATATTAGACACATTGCATTGAATAGTGATTTATTTGATTGATTGCTGCCAGGTGCTCGTGTAACTGGGGACGAGCGGCAGGCGGTGGAGGTCAGGATGAAGTCTCACGTTCGGGTGGCAGTGATCGGTGGTGGCGTCATCGGCTGCTCGACGCTCTATCATCTGGCGCATCTCGGCTGGACCGACATCGCGCTCTTTGAGCGCTCGGAGCTGACATCGGGCTCCACCTGGCACGCGGCGGCGGGTTTCGGCGTGCTGCACGACGACACCAACATGGCGCGGCTGAACTACTACACGATCTCCTGCTATCGCGGGCTGGAGGCGGAGACCGGGCAGTCCTGCGGCATTCACACCACCGGTGCGCTCTATCTGGCCGAGACCGAGGCCCGCTTGGATCAGCTGCGCATCATGGAAGCCAAGGCACGCCACCTGGGCTTTGCCTTTGAGCCCCTGTCAGACGCTGAGATCCGCAATCACCATCCGCTGCTCGACACCAGCCGCCTCAAGGGCGCCTGGTACCAGCCAGACGAGGGGCACCTTGACCCCTCTGGCATGACCCATGCCTTGGCCAAGGGCGCGCGGCAACTGGGTGCTGAGATCTATCGCTTCACCAAGGTGCTGGAGACCAACCCGCGCGGTGACGGATCTTGGGAGATCGTGACCGACAAGGGAACGGTCATCGCCGAGTATCTTGTGAATGCGGCCGGTCTCTGGGCCCGTGAAGTCGGCCGCATGGCCGGGCTCACTCTGCCCATCATCCCGATGGAGCACATGTATCTGGTAACCGATGCGATCCCCGAGATCGCTGCACTGGATCGCGAACTGCCCTCGGTCTCCGACCGCGATGCCGAATACTATATGCGCCAGGAAGGCCAGGGTTTGCTGGTCGGCGCCTACGAGCGCCGGGGCAAGCACTGGTCGGTCGAGGGCACGCCCTGGGATTTCGGTCATGAACTCCTGCCAGACGATCTGGAGCGCATCTCGGAGAACCTGGAACGCGCGATCGCCCGCACGCCGGCGCTGGGTTCCGTCGGCATCAAGCGAGTCATCAATGGCCCGATGATGTGGTCTCCCGACACCTCCGGCATGCTTGGGCCGGTGCCGGGCCTGCGTAACTACTTTGCGGCGGTCGGCATCATGACCGGCATCGGCTCTGGCGGTGGTTTGGGCAAGTGCGTTGCCGAGTGGATTGTCGAGGGCATGCCGGAATGGGATGTGGCCTCGCTCGACATCGCGCGTTTCGGCGACTACTTCACGCGCGACTTCCTGCTGGCCCGCTCTGCCGAGAACTACGGCACGCGCTTTCGCATGCACTTTCCCAAGGAGGAGCTGACCAGCGGTCGCCCGCAGCGGGTGCGTGAGAACTATCGCCAGCAGGAAGAGCAAGGCGCCGTCTTCGGAGTCTCCTTTGGCTGGGAGAATCCGCAGTACTTTGCCGCCAGCGAGGTCGAGCGCGAACCAGGCTATGCCTATCGCCGGGCCAAGTGGTTCGAGCCGGTCGGGCGTGAGGTCCGGGCACTGCGCCGCAACGGCGGCATCATCGACACCTCGCCCTATGCCAAATATCTGGTGAGCGGTCCCGGTGCCGAAGCCTGGTTGGATGGGCTGGTGACCAACCATCTGCCGCAGGATCTCGGTCGAATCACGCTCTGCCCCGTGGTTAACGCCAAGGGGCGTTTGGTGGCCGACTTTACAGTGACGCGGCTAGGGCCGGATCGCTTCTTCCTGGTCGGCTCGGGCTCGGCGGTAAAGTTCCACCAGCGCCTCCTGTCCGACCAGTTGTGGGGTGGTGGAGTCTTCTTCCGAGATTTGACCGATTGCTGGGCCGGCTTCTCGGTGTCCGGACCCCGTGCGCGGGACTTTCTGGCTTGCCTGACGGATGCCGATCTCTCGGCGGCTGCGCTGCCCTTCCTCTCCGGCACGGAAGCCGAGGTGATGGGGCACAGGGCCGTGATCTTGCGTCTGTCTTTCACCGGTGAGTTGGGTTTTGAGGTCTATACGCCAGATCGCGGCTATGCAGAGGTCTATGCCGCCATGCGGCGCGTTGCAGCGACGCTCGACATTGCCTTTTGCGGAACCCTGGCTCAGGACAGCCTGCGCCTTGAGAAGGGATATGGCTCGGTCTTCACGGAGTACACGGCTGATTACACACCCTTCGACGCTGGGCTCACGCGCTTCGTCAAGCTGGGTAAGGGGCCTTTTCAAGGTCGCGATGCGCTGATCGAAGCGGCCCGGCAGGAGCCCTCGGTCACGCTTCGCCTCTTTGCGGTCGAGAGCGAGGCCGCCGACTGCATTGGCGGCGAGCCGGTATGGAGGGATGGTCGCATCGTCGGTGAGACCACCTCCGGCGGCTATGGCTTTACGGTCGGGCAGAGCCTGGCCCTAGCCTACATCGCGCCCGCCGATGCCGATTGCGATGCGGACTACAGCATTCCCCTGGTCGGGGAGATGCGCCCGGCCCGCTTGCTGAGCCGTCCACCCTATGATCCCGATGGCATCAAGCTTCGGCAATGAGGTTCAGGCATGACATCCCCTAAAAGACTGGCCAGCTTGAACGGCCGGATCATCGACGAAGCAGAGGCAACCCTGCACGCGCTCTCGCCTGCCGTGAAGTATGCCTCCGCCCTCTTCGAAGGCTGCCGCGCCTATTGGAACAGCGAGCAGCAGAGGCTCTTGGCGTTTCGTCTGGCCGATCACATCGACCGTCTTTTTGATGGCATGCGAATCCTTCGCTTCGATGCCGAGATCGATCGCCAGACCCTGACCGGCTGGGTTTTGGAGCTGATTCGGCGCCAGGGCGAGGCACAGGATCTCTATTTCCGGATCCTCGCCTTCATCGATGGACGCGGAGACCAGGGCGCCCGCGGCCCGGTCAGCTTCATCATCACCCTGGCGCCACTGGGGCGCGGGGCGGAATTCGAGCGCGGCTTTCGCCTGGGCGTCAGCTCTTGGGTGCGGGTAGCCGATCGTGCCATGCCGCCCAGGGTCAAGTGCATCGCCAACTATCACAACGGCCGGCTGGGGATCCTGGATGCCCAGCAACAGGGCTTTGACTATCCGCTCTTTCTGACCGAGGCGGGCAAGGTGGCAGAGACCGCCGGCTCTTGCCTCTTCCTGCTCCGGCGCGGCCGGGTGGTGACGCCCTCCGTCACCTCAGACATCCTGGAAAGCATCACCCGGGACAGCGTCTTGAGCCTTCTGGCCGAACAGGGCACGCCGGTTGAAGAGCGGGCCGTCGATCGCAGCGAGGTCTACCTGGCCGACGAGGCCTTCGTCACCGGCACCCATCAGGAGGTCTGTCCTGTGGTCTCGCTCGATGGTCTGCCCATTGGCAACGGCCAGCCAGGCGCCTTCGTGCGCAAACTGCAGTCTTGCTACCTGGATCTCGTAGAGGGACGCAGCGCCGATCCCAAGGGTTGGCGCCTGCCAATCGCTCTGTCGGCTTGAGCCAAGAGTGATTGACTTCACCAAATAAAGACTTGATAGTTCATTATGTGATCAAGAGGTGGATGCGGCGATGGATGGAGCCACAATCCTGAGCGAACTGCCGAGCGGCGCTTGGGAGCTGCCCGAAGAGCTGCGGATGCTGCGTGAGACCGTGATCCGCTTCATGGCGGAGGAGGTGCGCCCGCTGGATGAGCGCCAGCCGCACGATGCCTTCGCCTTGCCGGCAGAAGAGCTGGCTCAGCTGCAAAGCAAGGCCAGGGCGCTGGGCCTCTGGTGTCTGGCTTCGCCGGCCGAATTTGGCGGCGGTGGCCTCGGCCTCTTGGCCCAGGTGCTGGTCGCCGAAGAGGCAGCCAAGTGCCGGATGGGCTGCTACGTGCCGGCCTGCGGGGCTTTCGGTATCGACCCGCCCAGCGTGATCTGGCACGCCAGCCAGGAGCAGCGTGAACGCTACGCGCTGCCGGCGCTGGACAAGGGCCGCAAGTGCTTCGTCGCCATCTCTGAGGCATCCGGCGGTTCGGATCCGGCCCGCAAGATTCAGACCCGGGCGCGACGCGACGGTGATCACTATGTCATCAACGGCAGCAAGATGTGGATCACCGCGGCCGGGGACGCCGACTGGGGTCTGGTCTTCGCGCGCACCGGTGAGGCCGGCAAGGGCAGCGGCATCACCGCCTTCATCGTCGATCGCGATACGCCCGGCCTCTCGGCGCGAGAAATCGGCGTCATTCGCTCTTATTCTCCCTATGAGCTTGTCTTCGACCAGGTCAGGGTACCGCTGGAGAACCGGCTGGGTGACGAGGGCGAGGGCTTTGCCCTCTGTCAGAAGTGGCTGATCCATGCGCGCCTGCCCTATGCCGCCGGGGTCATCGGGGTCGCGCAGGAAGCGCTCAGACTGGCGATCGAGTGGGCGCGTCAACGTCATGTGCACAAGTCCCTGCTGGCCGATAAACAGGCGATCCAGTGGATGATTGCCGATAGCGAGATGGAGCTGCGCGCAGCCCGCCTGCTGACCTGGCAGGCCGCCTGGAACGGTGACCTCGGCCGGGACATCAAGACCGACGCCTCGATCGCCAAGGTCTTTGCCACAGAGACCGCCGGGCGGGTCATCGACCGCTGTGTCCAGATCCTGGGCGGTATGGGGTTGGCCAAGGAGATGCCGCTGGAACGCTGGTATCGAGAGCTGCGCATCAAGCGCATTGGCGAGGGTCCGTCAGAGGTACAGCGCATGGTGCTGGCCCGCGATCTGCTGCGGGGCTGACCGTCATGCCCATCGACCTCGAGGTGAGCCAAGGCATCGCGACCATCTCCATCAACCGGCCGGAGCGGCGCAACGCCCTGGATGCCGAGCACTATGCCCTGCTTTCGGCTGCCTGGCAGCGGGTGCGCGACGAGCCCGAGATCCGCGTCGCCATCGTCACCGGTGCCGGCGACAAGGCCTTCTGTGCCGGCGCCGACATCAAGTCCTTCGTCGGCCGCAAGCAGGAACTCTCAGACCTCTGGCTGACGCAGAAGGACTCCTTGCTGAATCGCGGCCTCGAGATCTGGAAACCGGTGATTGCAGCGGTGAATGGCTTCTGCGTCGGTGGCGGCATGACCCTGCTGTTGGGGACGGACCTGCGGGTGGCCTCTCCCAGCGCCAGCTTCGGGCTGGCTGAGGTCAAACGCGGGATCATCGCGGCCAACGGCGGCACCCAGCGGGTGATGAAGCAGCTGCCCTACGCCATCGCTATGGAGATGCTGTTGCTTGGTGAGCGGATCGATGCCGAGACCGCCGCGCGCTGGGGCCTGATCAACCGGGTGGTGCCGGCAGAGGCGCTGTTGGAGACGGCCAGAGAGATGGCTCTCCAGATTGCCCGGAATGCGCCCTTGGCGGTGCAGGCAGCCAAGGAACTGGCGGTCCGCTCGCAGGACATGGATCTGGCCTCGGGCCTGCG
The DNA here is from genome assembly GCA_963669335.1 of Rhodospirillales bacterium. GTDB lineage: Bacteria > Pseudomonadota > Alphaproteobacteria > Kiloniellales > JACOMY01 > JACOMY01. Next base: position 4,918,292 of record OY770023.1, on the reverse strand, counting down.
CATGGAGCAGTTGGTCAATCGGATCCTGCATCAGAGCGACGACACCAAGGCCGCCAAGGAGGCTTTCGCCGAAAAGCGTAGGCCGCGCTTCCGGGGGCAATGAGCATGGTCGGAAGCCTTCCCTTCGCTGGTCTTCGCGTGCTGGATCTGACGCAGATCTATAACGGTCCCTATGCCACCTTTCTTATGGCCATGGCCGGCGCCGAGGTGATCAAGGTCGAGCCGCCGGGCGGTGAGTTCTTGCGGCGCCGCGATGCCCGATCGGGCGCCGGCGTGCCCTTCGCGATGCTGAATGCCTGCAAGCGCTCGATCTCCCTCAACCTGAAGACAGATAAGGGGCGCGACCTCTTCCTGCGTCTGGTCGAGACCGCCGATGTGGTTGCCGAGAACTATGCACCCGGCGTGATGGATCGCCTGGGCCTCGGCTACCAGACCTTGAAGGCGCGCAATCCGCGCGTGATCCTGGCCTCTGGTTCTGGGTACGGCCAAGACGGTCCCTACCGCGACCTGCCGGCCATGGATCTGACGGTGCAGGCGCTCTCGGGCGTCATGAGCGTGACCGGCTTTCCCGACAATCCTCCGGTGAAATCGGGGGCTGCGCTCTGCGACTTCTTCGGTGGCGTGCACCTCTATGGCGCGATCGCAACGGCGCTCTTCCGGCGCGAGCGCAGCGGCGAGGGCGCGCGGATCGATGTCTCCATGCTGGAGGCAGTCTATCCCACACTCGCCTCCAACATCGGCATGACCTATGGCGAGCGCGATGACATCCCACTTCGGACGGGCAACCGTCATGGGGGGCTCAGCCTCTGTCCTTACAACGTCTATCCGGCCAAGGACGGGCATGTCGCCATCATCTGCAACAGCGACAAGCATTGGACCGCCCTGGCGGACTGCCTGGATCGGCCCGACCTGAAAGAGGCGCCGCAAACCCGCAGCATGCGTGACCGTGTGGCCAACATGGAGATCGTGGACACCCTGGTCGGCGACTGGACCGTTACCCGAAGCAAGCAAGAGGTTGTGGCCCTGCTCTCGGAGCGGCGGGTTCCCTGTGCGCCGGTGCGCGATCTGCCCGAGGTTATCGGCGACGAGGCCCTGCGTGCACGCAAGGCATTGCTGGATATCGACCACCCCGACTACGGCGCCATCACGGTCATGCGCTCGGCCCTGCGCTATGAGGACACGCCGCAGGCCGACTATCGCCCGAGCCCCGCCTATGCGGTCGACAACGCCGACATCCTCGGTGCGTTGGGCTGTGACCTCGAAGAGCTGTCGCGCGAGGGGGTGATCTGATGCGCGGACAGGCCGTTGTCGCCGGGGTCGGGCACACCCGCTATGGCAAGCTTCCTGGACGCGACCGCATCGATTTGATCGTTGAGGCCGCGCGCTCTGCCTCGGCCGATGCTGGGGTCGAGAAGGAGCGCCTGGACGGCGTGCTGGTCAAGATGGCCAACTCCGCGCCCTCCATCCTCTATGGTCAGAAGGTGGCCGAGGCACTGGGGCTACGCCCGCGGGTCGGTGCGGCGCTGGATCAGGGCGGGGCCGCCAACATCGCGCTCATCTCCTACGCCGCCATGGCGATCGAGGCCGGCCTGATGGAGATGGCCCTGGTCTGCTATGGCGACACGCCGCGCACAGGGTCTCGCGCGGTCTATCATCGGCCGCGCGGCGATGATGCGGTCTATGGCTGGTACGCGACAGCCGCCGGCTACGCCATGATTCACCAGGCCTATAAGCAGCGCTACGCCACGCCCGACGAACACTTCGGAGCCATCGCCGTTCAGGCGCGCGCGCATGGTCTGGAAAACCCTATGGGCCACCTGCGCCAAGCGCTTCCCATGGAGGCCTATCTTGAAGGCCGTTGCCTGATCGATCCCTTGCGGCGCAATGACTGCTGCCTGGTCTCCGATGGCGGGGCAGCCGTCATCGTGACCAGCGCCAAGCTGGCGCGTGCCTTGGGCATCGAGCAGGCCGTGCCGATCCTGGGCTTTGGCCAGGGGCAGGAAAGCTGGGATGTGCATCTTCGACCGGACCTCACCCGCACCATGGCGGCCGTCTCGGCCGAGACCGCCTATGCTATGGCCGGCCTCGGGCCGGGCGAGATCGACGTCGCGCAGCTCTATGACTGCTTTACCGTCACCGTGCTGCAGACCATGGAGGACTATGGCCTGGCTCCGCGCGGCCAGGCCGGTGCCTTCGCGCTGGCTGAGGGCATCGGGCCGGAGGGGGCATTGCCGCTCAATACCTCCGGCGGGCTTCTCTCTGAAAGCGGAACGCCTGGCCTGCAACTGGTGATCGAGGGGGTGCGCCAGATGCGCGGCGATGCCCGTTTGCAGGTCCGTGATCCCAAGGCCTGCATCGTCTCCAACCAGGGCGGCTCGATGCACAGCCACGCGACCTTGATCCTGGGGGCCCCGTCATGATTCCACGCCCCGAGATCACCGAGGTGAACCGTGCCTACTGGGACGGCTTGGCAGAGGGACGGCTTCAATTTCAGCGCTGCACTGCCTGTGGTGCGGCTTGGCTGCCGCCGCGCGGTGCTTGCCCCAACTGTTTGGCACCAGAGCCCACCTGGGAGCGATCCCGCGGTCGTGGGCGCCTGATTTCCTGGGTGGTCTATCGCCATGCCTATGCCGATCACTTGAAAGAGCGCCTGCCATACAACGTCGCCATTGTTGAGTTGGACGAGGGACCGCGACTTCTGACCAACATCGTCGATTCTGCCGAGGGGCATGGCTTCTACGTTGGAGCTCGCCTGACCCTGGCGCTGGAAGAGGAAGAGGGCCTAGCACTCGCCCGATTCAGGCTTGCGGAGACTGAGCGATGAGCGAGGCACACAAGCCACCCATGATCGTCAATGGCGCTCTGGTTCCCTACGAAGCGGCCACTGTCCACCTCATGTCGGCGGCCATGCGCTATGGCCTCAACGTCTTCGAAGGGCTGCGCGCCTATTGGAACCCGGAAGAAGAGCAGCTCTACGTCTTTCGCCTGCAGGAACACATGGAGCGCTTGGCTCAATCCATGAAGCTGTTGCGCTTTCAGCCGGACGTGCGGGTGAAGGAGGTGGGGCACGCCATTGTCACCCTGCTGCGCGCGCAGGCGCAGCGCCAGAACTGTCACATCCGGGCCACGGCCTACCTGGCCGAAGCCTCCGAACACCATGTGCCCGGTCCTGTCAGCTGGATGGTCTATGCCGGGCCCCGGCCGCGCTCCGCCAAGGTCGAGACCGGCATCCGCGCGCAGGTCTCCTCTTGGCGGCGCCTTTCCGACAATGCCATGCCGCCGCGCATCAAGTGTGGGGCCAACTACGCCAACGCGCGGCTTGCCCGCTTTCAGGCCAAGGCGGATGGCTATGACGATGCCGTCATGCTGAACGAGGCCGGCAAGGTCGGCGAGGGACCCGGCGCCTGCCTCTTCTTGTTGCGCCAGGACCGCTTGGTGACACCGGACCAGACCAGCGGCATTCTGGAGAGCATTACCCGCTCGACGATTCTCACCTTGGCGGCTGAGCGGGGTCTGACGATTGAGGAGCGCAGCGTCGATCGAAGCGAGCTCTATGCCGCCGACGAGCTCTTCTTTGCAGGCTCGGCGGCCGAGGTCCTGCCGATCGTGGAGCTTGATGGTCTGGCCATTGGCGAGGGCGCTGTCGGGCCCGTCACGCGGCTGCTGCAGACCGCTTATTTCTCGGCCACAATCGGAGAATCCGCGCGCGACCAGGGGTGGTTGACCCCGGTCTATGACCAGTCCGGGGCGGATTGAGCTATGCCCCTCCTTCCGCCCGCACCCTTGTCCGGAGACTATGCCACGGTCGAACAGCTTTCGGGTTTCGCGGCCGCCTTGTTGGTGCAGGCCGGTCTTGATGATGGCGACGCCACGGCCATGGCCGACTGCCTCGTCTTCGCCCAGGCCAGCGGTATCGATAGCCACGGGCTGATGCACCTGCCGGCCTATCTGAACGGCCTCAGGCGTGGTGCGCTCAAGGCCAGACCTCGCTTTGTCGTCAGCGCGGGGCGCGGAGCGGCTGCCCGGATGGATGCAGACCAGGCGCCGGGTGTCTTGGCCGCGCTCGCAGCCTCTGATCGCGCCGTCGCACTGGCGAAGGAGGCAGGGGTTGGTAGCGTCGCGGTCTCGAACTCAGGGCACTTCGGCGTGGCCTCCTACTTCGTGCATCGCATGCTGGCCCAGGGGCAGGTCGGAATGGTCTTCTCCAACGCCTCGCCCTCTGTTGCGCCGCGTGGTGGGCGTCAGGCTCTCTTTGGAACCAACCCCATCGCTGCCGGCTTTCCGCGCAGCGGAGGGCTGCCTTTGGTGATCGATTTGGCCAGTACCCTTGGCTCGCGTGCACGCATTCGCAAGGCAGCAGCCGAAGGCGGGGAGATCCCGGCGGACTGGGCACTGGATGCCGCGGGGCAGCCGACGACAGAGCCAGCAGCCGCTCTTGAGGGCAGCATGCAGGCGCTTGGCGGTGCCAAGGGAACCCTGCTCTGCCTGCTGGTCGAGCTGCTCTGCGTCTCGCTCTCCGGCGGCACCATCGGTGCCAAGGTCAGGCCGCCGCAGGACCCGAGCAACCAGTCCGCCGGCGTCAGCCATCTCTTCCTCGCTTTCGATCCCGATAGTTTCAGCGGAAGAGCGGCTCTCTCCGACAAGGTCGCCGAGATCGCGGAGGTCATCGAGACTGTCGATCCGGTGACGGCTGATCGCCCGGTGCGCCTGCCCGGCGCACGGGCTGCGGCGGCCAGAGAGACGGCGGCTCGTGAGGGTATCCTGGTTTCTCCGGCATTGGCCAAGGCCCTGGTGAAGGCGCAGGCAGAGACTGCGGCATTCGCCCATCCAGCAGAGGACCTTCAAGCCTTATGAGCCTGCGCATTGCCATCGACATCGGCGGTACCTTCACCGACGGCGTGCTGCTTGATCCCGAGACTGGTGGGATCAGACTGGCAAAGGCCCTGACCACGCCGGCCGATCCCGGCGAGGGGCTTGCGCAAGTCGCCATGGACCTGCTTGCGACGGCGGAAGGCGCGGTGGGGCAGGTGGTGCACGGCACCACCTTGATCACCAACAGCCTGCTCGAACGCAAGGGCGCGCGCACGGCTCTGGTGACCAACTCCGGCATGGCCGATACGCTCGATATCGCGCGCGAGCTGCGCTATGACACCTACGACCTGACCTTGACCTATCCCGAGGCCTTGATTGCCGCGGCGGATCGCTTCGAGGTGTCAGCGCGTATGGGACCGGACGGCAGCGAATGGCAGGCCCCCTGCAAGGCGGACTTGACGGCTCTAGCCAAGCAAATTGCCCAGAGTGGCGTTCGCTCGGTCGCGGTTTGTCTGCTGCATTCCCCGGTCTCTGGACGTCATGAATGCCTAGTGCGCCAGGTCTTGGCCGCGAATGTGCCGGACTTGCCCATCTCTCTCTCGGCTGAGGTCGCGGGCGAGATCGGCGAATACGAGCGCATGTCGACGACAGCCGCCAACGCCTATGTCCGCCCCCTGGTCGAGCGTTATCTGGACAGCCTGCAGGACCGCTTGGCTGCGCTCGGCATTGCCGGACGGCTGGACATCATGGTCTCCAACGGCGGCTTCACCACAGCAGAGCAGGCTGCCCGCTATCCGATCCGCCTCTTGGAGTCAGGACCGGCCGGAGGCGTCATCAGTGCCATCAACTGCGCCGCCGCCCAAGGCGCGCGGCAGGTGCTGGCCTTTGACATGGGCGGTACGACGGCCAAGGCCTGCGTCGCCGTCGATGGACAGCCGGACATCACCCATGTCTTTGAGTTCGCCCGCGAAAAGCGCTTCAAGAAGGGCAGTGGCCTGCCGGCTATGGCGCCCTCCATCGACCTGATCGAGATCGGCGCCGGCGGCGGCTCGATCGCGCGCTCAGATGCGCTGGGTCTTCTGAAGGTGGGGCCGGAGAGCGCCGGTTCCGAGCCGGGGCCCGCCTGCTATGACCTGGGCGGAGAGGCGGCGACGGTGACCGATGCCGATCTGCTGCTGGGCTACCTTGATCCTGATGGCTTCCTGGGCGGGCGTATGTCGCTCCATCCTGAACGCGCCAGGGCGGCTCTTGCGCGGGTCGGGGCGGAGGTCGGCCTTGACGCCCGTGCAGCCGCACTGGGTATCCACGACATCGTGAACGAGACCATGGCCTCGGCAGCGCGAACTCACATCGCCGAAAAAGGTTTGGATGCGCGGACCTTCACCCTGGTCGCGACCGGCGGTGCCGGCCCTCTACACGCCGTAGAGGTCGCCAGGCGTTTGCGCATCTCTCGTGTTCTCTGCCCCATCGCGTCGGGTGTCGGCTCTTGCCTCGGTTTCCTTGCCGCACCGGCCAGGGCGGATCGATCTTGGTCGCGGATCGAGCTGTTGCGAGACTTGGACCAAGCCTACTTGAGACGGCGGATGCAGCAAGCCTGCCTGGATATAGAGCAAGAACTGGAAGACAGCGGCTTGGCAGCCGATCGGCTGCGGGCGGTGGCGGAACTGCGCTATCAGGGGCAGGGGGCCAGCGTCGAAGTCACGATCGATCCGCGCCACCCGCCGGCCCCCGGCGATCTGGAGACCGACTTTCTTGAGGCCTACACCAAGGCTTTTGGCGTCACTGTACCCGGCGGCCGGCCGGAAGCCGTCACTTGGCGTGTCTGGGGGCTCGCTGGTGAGGGCCTGCGCCACTATCGCTTGGCCGATCCTGCTAGAGCAGATAGCGGAGGTCTGCGGGAGCGCTCGATCTATCTGCCCGAACAAGACAGCTTCGCGACCGTGCCAGAGTACGAACGCGGCTTCCTTATGCCCGGTCAGGTCCTGCGCGGACCATGCATCCTTTGCGAGGCAGAATCGACCCTTGTGGTGGCTCGTCCGGCCAAGGTCACGATCCTGGAGGACGCGACCATCGAGGTCTTGCTGGAGGAGGTCGCTGCATGACCAAGCTGGACCCCATCGCCATTGAGATTCTCTGGACGCGGCTGCTGAGTGTGGTGGATGAGGCCGCAGCCGCCTTCGTGCGTGCCTCCTTCTCGACCCTGGTGCGCGAGGCCAATGACTATGCCGTGGTGCTGACCGATGCCCAGGGGCGCAGTCTGGCACAGTCCTCGCAGTCCATTCCTTCTTTCATCGCCACCATGCCGGCGACGATCTCTGTCTTCATCCAAGAGCATGGCATTGAGACCATGCGCGACGGTGATGTCTTCATCACCAACGACCCTTGGCACGGCTCAGGTCACCTGAACGATGCCTCCATCGCCTGTCCCATCTTTCGCGACGGCCGTGTCGTGGCCTTTGCCGGCGTGGTCAGTCACTTGCCTGACATCGGTGGCCGCCTGCGCAATCCGGCCAATCGAGAGCTCTTTGAGGAGGGTTTTCAGATACCGCCAATGCGGCTGATGACGGCCGGTAGAGAGGACGCGACCTTGGTGCGCCTCCTGCGCCAGAACGTGCGCGTGCCGGAGGAGACCCTGGGCGACCTCTGGGCCATGGTCGCGACCGTGCAGTCCTTGGGACAGCGTCTGAATGCCTTGCTGGATGAGATGGAGATCGATCTGGACGCCTTCGCGGCAGAGGTGATCGCCAGGACCGAAACGGCAATGCGCCGTGCCATAGCGGCAGCGCCGGATGGCTCCTGGCACTATCAGATTGAGAACGACGGGCCAGAAGAGCTGCCGGATGGGAAGGTTACGATCTGCGTGGAGATCACTATTGCCGGCGATGAAGTCAAAGTCGACTATGAAGGCTCCACGCCGCAGCTGCCTTTGGCGATCAATACAGTCTTGAACTATAGCTTTGCTTACTCCGCCTATGCATTGAAGGCGCTTTTTGCGCCCTGGATTCCGAACAATGACGGGGCCTATCGGCCGATTAGGGTTACGGCACCCGAGGGGTCGATCTTGAATCCCCGTCGTCCGGCGCCTTGTGGCGCGCGGGGCATGATCGGGCATCTGCTGCCGCCGGCCATCTTCGGGGCCTTGGCTGAGGCGCTGCCTCAGTCTGTTCAGGCGGCACCGGGCTCTCCCTCCAACAACCTGCAGATCGCAGGCCTTGGTGGCGAGGCCCACTATGCCGTCAACGCCTTCTTGGGCGCCGGTCAAGGGGCAAGCCGTCACCAGGACGGTGCCAGTGCCGTCAGCTTTCCCTCCAACCTCTCCAACACGCCGGTCGAGGTGATGGAGGGGCAAGCACCGATCCAGGTTCTGAGGCGGGGGATCAGGCGTGGGTCCGGTGGGGCAGGCCGGCAACGCGGCGGCGATGGTATCGCCTTTGACTTCCGTTTTCAGGGGGAGACGTCGGCAATCGGCTCCTTCATGGTCAATCGCGTCCGCTGCCCGGCACCGGGGCTGGCGGGTGGTGCCTCGGGCAAGCCGGCTGAGTTTCGGATCAATGACCAAGCGCTGCCGGCATCAGGCCAGCACCTGCTGAATCGCGGGGACCTGGTTTCGATCAAGACCGCTGGCGGTGGCGGTTTCGGCAAAGAGGAGGGCTAAGGGGTGCGCCACGAGGGTAAGATCGCCCTGGTTACCGGGGCAGCACAGGGGATCGGCGCTGCCTGTACCGAGCTGCTGTTTCGGGAAGGGGCCACAGTCGTTCTATCGGACATGCAGGCAGAGCTTGCTGCAGAGCGCGCGGCGGCGCTGGACCCCGGCGGCGAGCGGGCGGCCGCGATCGCCTGCGATGTCGGCTCGCGTGCAGCGGTCGTTGCTCTGGTAGAGGCTGTGGTTCAGCGCTTTGGCCGTTTGGACATCATGGTGAACAATGCCGCCGTCTCCTGCAGCACTACGGCCTTGGAGCTGAGCGAGGCTGAGCTGGATCAAGTTCTGAACGTCAACCTGAAGGGAACCTTTTGGGGGACACAGGAAGCAGCCAAGGCCATGGTCGCTGCCGGCGGCGGGGCCATCGTCAACATGTCCTCTGCCCAGGCCGAACTGGCGATCCCGGACCGTGTTCCCTATGGCATCTCCAAGGCCGGTATCAATCAGCTCACCCGGATCTTCGCCATAGCGCTTGCCGATCAGGGCGTGCGGGTGAACGCGGTGGGGCCGGGGACGATCCTGACGCCGCTGACCGCCGGGCTTGGCAAGAACGAGGCAGCCTATCGGCGGATCCTCTCGCGCACACCCATGGGGCGGCTCGGCCGGGCGGAGGAGGTGGCCGCCGTTGTCTCTTTCTTGGCCAGCGACGAGGCCTCTTACGTCACCGGCCAGGTCCTCTATCCGGATGGCGGTCGCGCCCATCTGAACTATACGGTTCCGGTTCCGGAAGCCCTGCCAGATCTGGAGGAAGGATGACCACAGCCTGCATCATCACCGTCGCGATCACTGGCTCTGTCCCGCGCAAGGCCGACACGCCAGCCGTGCCGGTTACGCCCAGCGAGCAGATCGAGGCGACCCACGCTGCCTTTGAGGCCGGTGCCTCTCTGGTTCACGTCCATGTCCGTGATGCCGAACAGAGGCCGTCTTCTGACCCGGCCTTGTTCGAGGCCGTGCAGACCGGCGTTCGAAAGCACTGCCCCGGCATGATCGTGCAGTTCTCGACCGGCGCGCGCGGCCGCCAACTGGAAGAGCGGGGCGGCATGCTGCACCTCAAGCCCGACATGGCCTCGCTGGCCACCGGCTCGGTCAACTTTCCAAGCTTCGTCAACGAGAACCCACCGCAGTTCATCCGCGCGCTGGCCTCGCAAATGTTGGAGCAGAAGATCAAGCCGGAGTGCGAGGTTTTTGATCTGGCGATGCTCTACAACGCCGCCGACTTGGTGGCGGAAGGGCTTCTGGCCAGTCCTCCGCATCTGCAGTTCGTGATGGGGATCAAGGGCGCGCAGCCAGCTAGACGGCAGATCCTGGAATTCGAGGTGCAAGAGATGCAGGCGCTGCTGCCTGATGCCACCTGGACCGCAGCCGGTCTCGGGCGGCATCAACTGGAGGTCAACCACTGGGCCTTGGAGATGGGCGGTCATTGCCGCACCGGACTAGAAGACAACATCCGGTACGACAAGCAGCGCCTGGCTGAGAGCAATGCCGAACTGGTGGCGCGTGTCGCCGATCTCTGCAGCGACTATGACCGCCACCCCGCCAGTCCAGCCGAGGCTCGCAGGATCCTGGGGCTGGCCCCGGCTCTGCAAGAGGTCTAGCGCCGATGTCGACTGCCAGATCGCGCCGCCGCCGCACGCCGGACCGCCGCAGCCTGCCGATCGAGCAACTGCCCTGGTCACAGCCGCGCCTGCGTGCGCCCTTCGTCGAGATCCTGTCCGCCGACGAGATCGCGGCCATCCACCGGAATTCGCTGCGGATCCTGCAAGAGATCGGGATCGTCTTCAACGACGAGGAGGCCTTGTCGATCTTCCGTGCGGCCGGTGCACTGGTCGATGGAGAGGGACGGGTGCGTATCGGCGAGGAGTTGGTAGCCCAAGCGCTCTTGACCGCGCCCGCGCGCTTTACGCTAAGTGCACGCGATGCCGAGAAGGCGGTCGAGATCGGCGGAGATGCGCTCGCCTTCTCCACCGTACTGGGACCACCCAACTGCTCTGATCTTCAGCGTGGTCGGCGGCCCGGCACCTTGGCCGACTTCGCCGACTTCGTGCGCCTTGGCCAGTACTTCAACATCATCCACATGATCGCCGGCTCTCCGGTCGAACCCAATGACGTGCCAGTGGAGATCCGCCATCTGGAGAGCACGCGCACCATGTTGAGCCTCTCCGATAAGGTGCCTTATCTCTTTGCACAGGGCCGGCAGCGGCTGTGGGACGGCCTCGAGCTGGTGGCGCTCGGCCTGGGGCTGGAGGGGCGCGAGGCCCTGGTCGAGAGGCCGCGCACCTATTCCATCATCAACACCAACTCTCCGCTTCAATACGACGGCCCTATGGCCGCCGGCGTCATCGAACTGGCGCGGCACAATCAGGTGGCCCTGATCTCGCCCTTCTCCTTGGCGGGCGCGACCATGCCGGTGCCGCTGGCGGCTGCCGTCTCCATGTCCAGTGCAGAGGCGCTAGCCGGCGTCGTCCTGGCGCAGCTGGTCCGCCCTGGTGCCCCGGTTGTCACCGCCGCCAAGACGGTCAACGTCGATATGAAGACCGGTGCGCCGGCCTTTGCCACACCGGAATCGAACAAGGCGGTGCAGATCGGCGCACAGCTTGCCCGCCATATCGGTCTGCCGTTCCGGGCGGCCAACTTCAACAACGCCAATCTGCCTGATGCGCAAGCCCTCTACGAAGCCCAAGGATCGCTCTGGGCGGCCGTCACCGGCGGCACGAATGTGGTGATGCACGCTGCCGGCTGGCTGGAGGGCGGCCTCTGCGCCTCCTTCGAGAAGTTCATTCTGGACGTCGAGATCCTGCAGATGATGGCGGTCTGGCTGCAGCCCGTTCCGGTGACCAAGGAGGTGCTGTCGATCGAGGAGATTCGCGCGGTCGGTCCCGGCGGCCACTTCTTCGGCACGGAGCGCACGATCGAGAGCTTTGAGACCGCCTTCTACAGCCCGCTCATCACCAACACAGTCAACTACGAGGCCTGGCAAGAGGCCGGCGCAGAGGATGCCACCGCGCGTGCTCATGGCCTCTACAAGCGCGCATTGGAAGAGTATCAGCCGCCCGCCATGCCGGAAGCGGCCAGGCTGGCCATGGAGCAGTTCACCAGACGCCGTGTCGCCGAGGGCGGCGCGGCCCTGGGCGACTGACAAAGGGGAGAGAGCAGCATGCAGTCAATGAACAGAGATCGCCTGCTTCGCCAGAGCCGTGCCAAGCCAGGGCAGCTGCTCTACGGGGCTGGGCTCGGTGTTCTCTTGCTAGACGATGTCTTCCCGGGCTTTCCGGGCGATGTCCGCAATGCCAGCGCCTGGGGCTTTCCGATTCAGTACCAGGTGGTGAAGGATCTGGACATCTGGCGTCTGGTCGATGGACCCGACAAGGATCTGGATGCGCATATCGCGCCGGTCATCGCGGCCGCCAAGACCCTGCAGGATACCTACGGCTGCCGGGCGATCGCAGCGGAGTGCGGTTTCTTTGCCTACTATCAAAGGCATGTCGCTGCGGCGCTGAAGGTGCCTGTCTTCATGTCCAGCCTGTTGCAGATCGGCTGGGCACAGACCTTGATCGGCCAGGACCGGGTCGTCGGCGTCTTCACCGGGGGACCGGAAGAGCTGAGCGATGCGCATCTGGAGGCTGTGGGCGTCAGCCTCGGATCCAACTATCGCCTCTTCAATTTCTACGACTGCGTAACCTCGACCGACATGCCGGAGACCCGCAAGCTCTGGGGAACCGCAGGCCAACGCCCCGATCCTCCAGGCTGCGACTTCGATCTCTGCGAGGCGCAGATGGTCGAGGCAGCCCTTGCCATGCAGCGTGAAGAGCCTCGGCTGGGGGCGTTGGTTCTTGAGTGCACGGGTTATCCGCCCTTTGGTCGGGCCGTGCAGCAGGCGACCGGCTTACCGGTCTTCTCTTGGTCAACCTTGCTGGACTTCGCATGGTCCGCCATTGCCCATCGAGACTTCTACGGCTACATCTGACGTACTTTCGATTCGCTTGCGCTCATCTTGATCTTCTTTTGATAGGGTAGAGCGCGATGGCAGCCGCTGCCCAACAGGCCTATGCTTGCTCTGGCAGGCAGACAGCAGAGTGTGACGGAGGACAGGGGTCGTGGAGATCGGGAGGCTTCTTTCGGGCGACGATGGGGAGGTTGCCGTCGAGGTCGAGGCAGCACTGAGAACGGACGGCTACCTCTTGCTACGCGGTGCAGAGTTGACCCCGGTCGGCTCGGCGCTGCGGAGCTGGCAGGCCTTTGCTGACCTGCCGCTCGCGGTCCGTGAGCGTTATGGCCGCAACAGCCAGGACGGCTCTGGCTATGGCGGCTGGCTGCTGATGCGTGACGAACCCGTCTATACCAGCCACATGAGTTCCGAGGAGACCGAGACTGACGAGCCTAAGCAGGAGTTTGGGTCGATGGTGGATGTCTCGGAAACCCGCTGGCCGTCGGAGGATGAAGCGCCGGGCTTCGCCGGCGACGTCGCGGCCATGTCCGCACTTCTCGATCGGGTGGCCCGCCATCTGCTTGGTGCCTTGGAACGGGTGCTGGGAGAAGAGCCCGGCTTTCTACGCTATCAACCAGCCCACTTCGCACTTAAGCACTATCCAGGCAGACCTGAGGGCGCATCGGCACAGACTGCGGGACTGCATGAGCATTCTGACTCCGTCGTTTTCACCATGCTAAGCCAGGACCGGCATTCGCTTCAGATCCGCGGTCGAGACGGCAATTGGATCACCGCTCCGGCCGACCCTGCAGGCACGCTCACAGTCCTTCCTGGCGACTGGATGGAGCTTTTTACCAACGGCTGCATTCCCGCCGTCCGTCATCGCGTGCTCGACACCGAACAGCCTCGCGTTAGCCTCGCCTTCTTTCAGAACGTCGATCGCATGCCCGTCGGCCCTCTGTCACGCTTCACCAGTGCGGACAACCCGGCGCGATATCCCGAAGTGATGAGCGATATCGACTACATTGGCGGCGAGAGCGGAATACCTCGTTGGCAGTCGCATGTGGGGCACGCGGCCGGGCCGACTTTTTAACCGATAGCGCGGGGATCGTCGTCGCTGCTGATTCCATCAGCTCAGGCTTTGCGCTATCCCACCAGCTCCGCCCAGCGTCGGACGAGGTAATTGTGCTCGTCCATGGTGGTGTTCCAGACCGCGATGTTGCTGGCGCGTTGCCAGTAGGATCCGCCGCTGCGCAGGCTGCCCTTGGTGATCGCCATCTCGCCGAAAGGGTTGGCCAGGTCGCGACTGGCCGGCTTGCCCTCATACCAATAGTCCCACTCCGCCGGCTCCAGATAGTCCTTCACCCGCTCCGGCAAGGACATGTAGTAGCCCTGGCGGGCGACCACCGCTCCGGGCCAGCCGGAGAGCCACCAGTTGAGATAGACATAGCCGATGTCGAGCATCCGGCCGGTCAAGCGTCGGGAGAGACAGAGGCCACCATGCCAGGCACGGTAGCCTTCCACCGGCGTCACCTCGTCGACGGCCAAGCCGCGCTGCTTCAGGACCGTCAGGCCCGGCGACCACATGCTGCCCAAGGTGACCTGGCCTTGGGTCATGAAGTCGACGGCCTCCGCCGCCGTGCGCCAGAAACCATGGAAGTGCCCGCTGCGCTTGAGGTCCAGCAGGATAGAGATCAGCTTGTCGATCTCTTCCGTGCTCATGTTGCCGATGTCTTGAAAGCAGATCAGCCCGGCAGCTTGGGCTGCGAGTGCCGCATCAAAGACGCCGATCGCGGGCTCGTCGACCAGAGCCACCTGGCCGCTCCAGCGTTTGTCCAGGATGGCGGCCCAGGTCGTCTCGCGTGCAAACTCGCCATTAACCAAGTCGCTGCGATAGACGAAGGCGTCGAAGTTGTGGACCGTCGGCAGCATGGAGATCCAGCGCGAAGGCGTCGAACCCAGAGACTGCGCCGGCTGCACGAAGAGGTGGGTCACCGGCGCATCGCCGCGCCCGATGCGCGCCGTCGGGCTGATCTGCCCCTTTTTGGTCAGGTCCGAGACCTCGCCCCAATGGTCCAGGCGCTCAAGATCGATGGGCTGCACGGCACGCCAGAACCAGACGATGTCCAGGTTGTGAAAGCACTGATCGTAGATGTCGTAGGACTCGGGCTCAGTCGCCGCCTTGCGCTGGGCGCTCAGGAAATCGAGGCACTCGAATTCGATCTCGATGCCCAGATCTTCCATGGCGCGCAGGCGCAAAGGCTCCAGCAGGGTGATTTCGGTCCCCAGGACCCGCAACAGCGGCTTCTTCTGCGTATGGACGCTGGGTGCGCCTGGCTTCTGCGGTTGGGCCATACTCAGCCGAGCGGCGCGGTCGCTTCTGGCGCGAGCGCGGGTTGGCCAGGACTTTGGAGGGCGACCGGGTCGCTGGCGGCCAGGCCGTTGAAGACCTCGAAGGAGCGGCGCAGCAAGGCCGGATCCAGGCCATCGACGATGAAGACCAGGCGGGATTGACGCTCGGCACCCGGCCAGGCCGCCATGTGCACGGGTGGATGCACCAGATGCTGCACGCCATGGACAGCGATCGGTGCCTCTTCGCCGATCAGATTCAGGATGCACTTCACCCGCAAGACAGCCTCGCCGTGGCGGTTCAACAGCATGGTTAGCCAGATCCCGAAGGCGGTCCAATCGACCGGTTGATCCACGGTGATGGAGAAAGATCGCACATGGCCGCTGTGATGGTGGCTGGCGTGATCGTGGTCCTCAAGGTGCAGGAGGCCGGAGGTTTCGTCCTGCAGCAGGGCGACGGCATCGATCTCACGGTCAGCGTCTGGCAGGAATGCCAGAGAGGCTGTTGGGTTCAAGCGCGCCAGATCGGCAGACAGCGTTGCGTAGAGCGTTGGATCTGCCAGGTCACGCTTGGTGACGACCAGGTGGTCGGCAGCCGCGATCTGCTTAACGGCTTCGTCATAGCGTTGGATCTGTTGCGGTCCGTTCACCCCGTCGATCGTGGTCACCACGCTGCCGGCGCGGAAGTGCTGTTGCAGGACGGGATCGGCGCGCAGGGTGGTCAGCACCGGAAAGGGATCGGCAAGGCCCGTGCTCTCGATCACCAGGCGGTTGAAGGCTGGGATCTCGCCCCGCGCACGACGCGACTCCAGCTCGCGGATGGCGCTCGAAAGCTCGCCGCGGATGGTGCAGCAGAGGCAGCCCGACTGCAGCAGCACCGTGGTCTCATCGATCCGCTCCAGCAGGTGATGGTCCAGGCCGACCTCGCCGAACTCGTTGATCAAGACGGCGGTATCGGCCAGCCGCGGATCGCTCAAGAGCCGGCGCAGCAAAGTGGTCTTGCCGGAGCCGAGGAAGCCGGTCAGTAGGTTGACCGGGGTAAAGGTCGGATAGCGTCCCGTCACTGCGATCCTGCCAAATCGTTCAGCAAGGTGGCCGACAGCGGATCGCAGTGCCGCTTGGAGAGCTGCTCTGCCGTGGGCCAGAGATGCGCCAGGCTATCGATCACCTCGGTCTTCCCGGTCGCGGTGGCCAAGAGGTAAGAGCGGCCCTGCCAGTCGGAGAGCTTCATGCCGAAGCGCTTCAACACGACGTTGGCCAAGGCAATCCTCTTGGCGCGCTCACGGCGTCGATCAAGACTGTTGGCGTTGCGGGTGAAGCGCCCCGGTCTGGCAACGGCGTCCGACCAGTGATCCTCGGCCCCCAGCACGCCGCAGAGTGCACACATGACGACTTGCTCTCCTCTCTCCAGCCAGATCGTGCCGTTGTGATGGCCGGCTGCCAAGACCCTAGGTCGCGCTGACAGCCGGCCAAGGGGGCTATTTCTGCCGCGGGAAGCGACGGGCGAAGTCGTCGGCCATCTCGTTCATGGTGACGAAGCGCACGCCGGGATGCTTGATCATGTGGGCGTAGAGCCGCTCCAGCATCATCAATACCTGCGGCCGGCCGGAGACGTCGGGATGCAGGGTCATGGGGAAGATGGCGTAGTCGTGCTCGCGATAGACCCAGTCGAACTGGTCGCGCCACATTTCTTCCAGGTGTCGCGGATTGACGAAGCCATGGCTGTTCGGAGCCGTCTTGATGAACATCATCGGCGGCAGATCGTCGAGGTACCAATTGGCCGGAATCTCGATCAGGTCGGTCTCTTGGCCACGGACCAGAGGCTTCATCCATTCCTCCGGCTGTTTGGAGTAGTCGATCTTGGTCCAGCTATCGCCGACGCGCACATAATAGGGGTGGAAGTCGTTGTGCATCAAAGAGTGATCGTACTTGATGCCACGCTCCAACAGCAGCTCGTTGGTGACGTTGGAGAACTCCCACCAGGGCGCGACATAGCCGGTCGGCCGCTTGCCGCTGAGCTTGGTGATCAACTCGATGCCCTTGTCCAGGACCGCGGTCTCCTGCTCGCGGGTCATGGCGATGGGATTCTCGTGGCTATAGCCGTGGATGCCGATCTCGTGGCCTGCGTCTGCCACCGCCTGCATTTGCTCGGGGAAGGTCTCGACCGAGTGGCCGGGGATGAACCAGGTGGTGGTGATCCCGAAGCGCTTGAAGAGCTTCAGAAGGCGCGGTGAGCCGACCTCTCCTGAGAACATGCCGCGGGAGATGTCGTCGGGAGAATCTTCACCGCCGTATGAGCCGAGCCAGCCGGCGACCGCGTCGACATCGACACCAAAGCCACAGAGGATTTCCTTAGGCATATCCAAGTCTCCTTACTTGCTTGGGAAGGGGGTGTGTGGGCCAGGGATCAGGCTGCGATGACCGTGGCCTGATCGGGTGCGAAAGTCAGGGCCAGCTCGCTGCCCGCATCGAACCTGCGGGTTGCGTGCATGGCGATATCGTTCTCGACCCTGATGTCCTGGCCGTTCGGCAGGTCGATCTGCAGATAGATGACGTGTCCGATGGTTTCGCTGCGCGCCAGACGGCCGGTCAGGCGCTGGTCGGGCAAAGCCTCTGCGCCAGCTGGTGTAGGGGCGCTCTCTAAGGGGCTGACTTCGATCGCCTCGGCCGGAACCACGATCTGGGCCTTGGCGCCCTTGCTCAGGTCTTCGGGGGCCGTGCCCAGCAGTTGGCCAAAGGGGGTGTCCACAACAGCAAAGCTGCCGTCCCGACCGCGTAGTTCCCCTTCGATGATGGTGTTGTTGCCGATGAAGTTGGCGACGAAGGGCGTCTTGGGACGGGTATAGAGCTCATGCGGCGGGCTGATCTGCTCGATCCGTCCTTGGTTCATCACCACGATGCGATCGGAAAGCGCCAGCGCTTCGGATTGCGCGTGAGTGACGAAGACGAAAGTGATACCAAGCTCGCGCTGCAGGATCTTCAACTCGTTCTGGATGATCTTCCTCAAGTGCGCATCGAGCGCGCCCAGCGGTTCGTCCAGTAGCAGGATGTCGGGTTCGACCACGAGACCGCGTGCCAGGGCAATGCGCTGCTGCTGTCCACCGGAGAGCCGATCGGCGCTCTTCTCTGCCACCTGGCTCAGGTCCAGCTTCTCCATGATGCGATCGACCTTGGCGTCGCGCTCGGCCTTGGCCAAGCCCTTGACCTCAAGCCCATAGCTGATGTTGCGGCGCACGTTCAGGTGCGGGAAGAGGGCATAGTTCTGGAAGATCATCGAGGTCGGGCGCCGCTCTGCCGGCAGATGGGTGATGTCGCGCCCTTTGATCTTGATGCTGCCCTCGCTCACGCTCTCAAAGCCTGCGATCATCCTAAGAGTCGTGGTCTTGCCGCAGCCCGAGGGACCAAGAAAGGCCACAAACTCACCGCTCTCGACGGTCAGATTGAAGTCGGCAACCGCGGGCGGACCCTCGTCGAAGGTCTTGCGGACGGAGAGCAGTTCCAGGTCGGGAGACGCCATGAGAGCTTCGCTTCCGGGAAGAGGTGGTTAGAGAAAGCGGGACGAGACGCCGGTTCGGCCAGGGAGTACCGTCCCCGGCGCCTCGCCGCGGAGGTCGTTAGGCGTTCAGGAACTCGTCCCAACGCTGGATCAGGTGGTCGTACTCGTCCGGCCACTGATGCCAATAGGCGACGTTGGCGGCACGCTCTTTCAAGGAACCGCCGTCGCGCAGGTCCCCTTCCTTGATGCCGCGCTCAGCCGGGCCGACCCAGGGTTTGCCCTCATACCAGAAGGCATACTTGTTGGCCGGCATGGCCTCTTTGATGTTGGTCGTCGGCGAGTAGTAGCCCTGCTCTGAGACGATCACGCCCGGCGGGCCGGAGAGCCAATAGTCGGCATAGGCATAGACGGCCTCCTTGTTGGGCGTGCCGGCGATCATCGCCGGTCCGATGGCCCAGGCCCGATAGCCTTCCTTCGGCACGGCATACTTACAGGGCTTGCCTTGCGCCTTCACCGCCATCACGGCCGGCTGCCAGGCGTCACAGACCACCATCTCACCGGACGCCAAGAGGTTCACCAGCTCGCCGAAGTCACCCCAAAGCGCGCGGAACTGACCTTCCTTCTTCTTCGAGATCAGGAACTTGGCGGCCTCGTCGATGGCGTCTGCAGAAGGATTGCCCGGATTGTCGGCTTCGATCAGGCCCAGCGAATCCATCGCCAAGATGGCCTGTCCGATGGCGATCAAGGGATCGGTGTTGAGGCCGGAACGGCCCTTCCACTTGGGATCGAAGATGGCGGTCCAGGTGTTCGCCTCTTCGTCGGAGACCACATCGGGATTGTATCCGATGGAATCGTAGTTATAGACAGCCGGCACCATCCAGAGGTCGGTCTCGCTATCGTCGGTCCAGATCTGACCCACGATCTGGGCAGAGCGCGGCCACTTGTCAGACGGCTTGGTGAAGGTGTCGCGAATATTGGACCAGTTCTTCACGGCCGAGGCCGGGATCGGCTCGACATTGTTGGTCTGGACAATGGCCGGCAGGCGCTCGCCGATCACCTCCCAGGTGTCGAAGTCGCTGGATCCCGAGAGGATCTTGGTCTGTGCGTCCGGGAAGGTTGAGGCCGTGCCGGAGGTGCCGCCGACGCCGGACTGCTTCTGGAAGTCAGCCAGGATGCGTTCTTGCACCGTGACCGAGAGGCCAATGGTGCGCAGGTTCTGTTCGGCCAGATCTTGCGCTTGGGCCCAGGCCTGGCTTGAGGTCATAAAGTGCGTGCCCCCGCCCATCGCCAAGGCGATGGCGCCGGCTGACCCTTGCAGCAGGCGACGGCGCGACAGTTCCAAAGACTTGCTCATGTCTCCTCTACCTCCGTGTTAGATGTTGCTTGTTAGTAGCGACCCACCAGCAGGCCGCCGTCGACCACCACTGTCTGTCCCGTCACGTAACGAGCAGCCTTGGAGGTCAGGAAGGTGACGACATCGGCAATGTCTTCTGGTTCGCCGATACGTCCCATGGGAATGAAGTCACCCGCCGTCTCGGCCCCAGCAGGGCCCAAGGAGTGTTCTTCGGAGAGCAGTTGGGCGGTGCGGACGTAGCCCGGCGCGACACCATTGACGCGCACGCCGTCCGGCGCCAGTTCGACCGCAAGTCCGCGCACCAAGCCGACGACGCCGGCCTTGGCGGCGGAATAGTGGGCGTGCTGAGCCCAGCCATAGGCCACACCCATGATCGAGGAGAGGCAGACGATTGCGCCGCGCTTTCGGCTGCGCATGGCCGCCGCCGCCGGGCGGATCACGCGCAGCATGCCCTTCAGGTCGATGTCGAAGGTGTGATCCCACTTCTCGTCGCTGAGCTCAGCCAGGGGCACCTTGTGAGCGATTCCGGCATTGGCAATCACGGCATCGATCTGGCCCTTGTCTGCCAGCAGCCCGGCGACGATGGCCTCGGCCGCCTTTGTCGAGCGGACGTCCAGGTGGGCAAAGTCCGCACTGCCGCCCTCGGCCCGAATCTCCTCGACCAGGCTCTGGCCGTGATCCTCCAAGATGTCTGTGGCAAGGACGTGCGCGCCTTGCGCGGCAAAGGCCTTAGCTGTGGCCCGGCCGATCCCAATGGCGGCTCCGGTGATGAGGACGATTGCTTGCCTCGTTGTGTCTGCTGTCGTCATGGCTGGCTGTTTCCCGCTAAAGCATCACGTCGCCGGAGTTCGGACCCAGGGTCTGGCCGACGAAGAGGCTGGCCTCCGGCGAGGCCAGGAAGGCGACCGTGGCCGCGACCTCCTCCGGCTGGCCGAAGCGGCCGAGAGGCAGTTCCTTGGCTTTTGCCGCGCGCCAGGCCGGCGATAGTCCAGAGGCAAGCGGCGTGTCGATCGGTCCGGGGGCGACTGCGTTGACACGAACGCCGGCGGCGCTGACTTCACGGGCCAGGGCCTTGGTCATGCCGATGATCGCGGCCTTGGCGCCGGAGTAGTGCACCATCTCGACACCGCCGATCTGTCCCAGCTGCGAGGCCACGTTGATGATGATGCCCTGGCCCTTGGTCAGCATGGCGGGCAGGGCCTCGCGCATGGTCAGAAAGCAGCCCCGCACGTGCACCGCAAAGATGCGATCGAAGTCTTCGGTCGCCGTGTCCTGCAGCCGGGCCTGGTGGGCATGGCCCGCGTTGTTGACCAGGCAGTCGACGGGTCCGAGGGTTGCGCTGCAGGCCTCGAAGAGCCTGGCGACCTTGCTCTCGTCGGCGACATCTCCCGCATGGGAGGAGGCCACTCCACCAGCGGCTTTGATCTCCTGGGCGACGGCTTCGGCACGCTCGCCATAGAGGTCATTGGCCATCACCTGGTAGCCCTCGGCTGCCAAACGCAGCGCGACCGCGCGCCCAATGCCGGAGCCGGCGCCGGTGACCAGAGCGACCTCGGCCATCAGCTTTCCTCCTGAATGGCAACCCGCTTGGCCCGGCGAACCGACTGGGTCATCAGGATCGCGTAGATCGCCAGAAGCGTGAAGGAGAAGAGGGTGGTCAGCACACCGAAGGCGAAGACGTTGGGGTGGATCTCGACCGAGAAGGTGCCGTAGATCGCCAGCGGCAGGGTCAGGTCACGGCCTGAGGTGAAGAGGGTGCGCGAGAACTCGTCGTAAGAGAGGGTGAAGGAGAAGAGCATGGCCGAGAGCACACCCGGAAAGATCAGCGGAAAGGTGATCTTGCGGAAGGTGCGTGCCGGCGGGACGCCCAGCGAATAGGCCGCCTCTTCGACACTGCGGTCGAAGCGATTGAAGATCGCCAGCATCACCAGAAAGGCGAAGGGGAAGGTATAGACCACGTGCAGGACGAAGGCCGTTCCCCACCAGCTACGATCGACGCCGATGAAGTTGGCGATTAGCGCCACGCCCAGGCCGACCAGCACGCCCGGCACCATCATGCCCAGCACGATTAGATAGAAGACGGCGCCAGAGCCCTTGAAGCGCGTGCGGAAGGCCTGCGCTGCGGAGACGCCGAGCACGGTCGAGACCAGGGTGGTCATGAAGGCCAGGGCCAGCGAGCGCAGCAGGCTCTCCTCGATCGGCAGAGGCGCGATGCGCGAGGGCGGGGTCAGGCCAAAGATGTGCTGATACCAATAGGTCGACCAATCGATGATCGGGAACTGCGGGCCGCCCTCAGGCCCCGCCTGGAAGGAGAGGATGCCCAGCACCACGAAGGGGCCGTAGAGGAACAGCAGGAAAAGGGCGGTATAGACCGCCAGCAGGGGCTTCAGGGTAAAGCCGCGCATCCTAGAGCTCCTTCCTGAGGTCGACCAGGCGCAGCAGACCGGCGACGATCACCGCCATGATCACGGTCAGCACCACACCGGCGACTGCGGCAAAGGCCCATTTGAGGGAGCCCACTTGGGTCACGATGATGTTGCCCAGCATGTTGACCTTGCGGCCGGAAAGTGCGGCCGAGGTGGCGAACTCCCCCAGCACCATGACCGAGACGAAGATGGCGCCGACGACCACGCCGGGCAGCGACAGCGGCAGGATGATGGTGCGGAAGATGCGCCAGAAGCTGGCACCCAGATCGCGCGCGGCCTCGATCACGTTGGGATCGATCCTGGCCATCATGAAAGAGATCGGACCGATCATGAAGACGCAGTAGATCTGCGTCATGCCGATCACCACGGAGAATTCGGAGAAGAGCAACAGCTCGATCGGCTGACTGATGATCCCCAGCTTCATCAAGATCAGGTTGACCGCGCCCTCGGTGCCCAGCATGGGCCGCCAAGCCAAGACCCGGATCAAGAAGGAGGTCCAGAAGGGGATCACGCAGGAGACGATCAGCACCGTCTGTAAGGTGCGGTTGCGGATCATCAAGCCGACGAAGAGGGCGACCGGATAGCCGACCAGCAGAGTGCAGGCGAGCACCAGGATCCAGAGCCTGAGCGTGGTCCAGATCGAATCGAGATAGGTGGTGCTGGTGAAGAAACGGACCCAGCTGTCTGTGGTCAGGGTCGGTTCGATCGTGAAGGTGGTCTGCGTCCAGAAGGAGACGTAGAGCATCATCACGATCGGCAGGACCAGGAAGAGCAGCATCCAAATCACGCCGGGGGTGATCAGCCACAGGGCGATCCGGCGCTCTGCCTTGGCCCGCCGTTTGGCTGGCGACAGGCTGCTTGATGCGGTGAAGCCTCCATTCACGGGCGGGATTGCGCGATCGCTCATGACCGCGGCTCCTTTGCCGCTGTGAGGCTAGGCGAAGAGGAGGGCATCGCTGCTGTTCCAAACCAGGGTGTAGGGGGCGCGCGGACGATATTGCTGCGGCTTGCCGTGGCTCAGGTGGGTCTCCACCTCGACAATCTGTCCGCCCGCCAACTCAAAGAGCGACAGCAGCGAGGCGCCGCTGTATTCGCTGGCGACAAAGTGGGCCGGCAGCAGAGCTTCGCCGCTCTTCGGCTCTTGGTCCGGCTCGCGGATAGCGATCAGATCGTTACGAATGGCATAGGTCGGCTGGCCGGAGGCCTGCCGGCGTGCCGTGTCGCCCAAGGGCAGCGCGCCGGTCTTGGTGGCAAAGCGCTCGCCCTCGATCTGCCCTGCGAAGAGATTGTAGCAATTGAGGTAGCGCGCGACGGCGGGAGAGGCCGGCCAGCTGTAGAGCGTATCGGGATCGCTCACCTGTGCGACGCGTCCTGCGTCCAGCACGATGACCTGGTCGCCCATGGCAAGCGCTTCCGTTTCGCTGCCGGTGACATGCAGGAAGCTAACGCCCAGCCGCGCACGAATGGCGCGCAATTCGGCACGCATGCGGGCGCGTAGGTTGGCATCCAGCGCGCCCAAGGGCTCGTCCAGCAAGACCAGGCGCGGCTCGGTCACCAGGGTGCGGGCAAGCGCCACGCGCTGCCGCTGACCGCCGGAGATCTGACCGACGCCGCGGTCTGCAAGCCCGGTGAGCCCGACCAGTTCGATCATGTCACCGACACGGCGCGCGACCTCTGCCGGATCCGCGATCGGACCCTCTTCGCGATTCTCCAGGCCAAAGGCGATGTTCTTGGCGACGCTCAGGTGCGGGAAGAGGGCAAAGTTCTGAAAGACGAAGCCGATGCCCCGCTTGTGCGCAGGCGTGCCGTCCAAGCGCTGCCCATCAAAGACGATGCTGCCGGCCTCTGCCTCTTCGAAGCCCGCAATGAGGCGCAGCAAGGTGGTCTTGCCCGATCCGCTGGATCCCAAGAGGGCGACGTAGGAATCGGCCGCGACCGAGAGCGTCACCTGATCCAAGGCGACTGTTTCGCCATAGGACTTGGAGATTTGAGAGAGCTGTAAGTCAGCCGACACGAACGCAGGACCCTCCCTAGTTATTGGTGCCGATCCCCGCGCATTGGCAGCAGGCTTCGTCACGATGCCGGGACGCTATTAGAAATGACTTTTGTATGCAACAGTCTTTTTTGCGTTTCATATGATTCTGAGGATTCCAGCCGAGATGGGTGACTAACTCATGATTCTCAGACCTGATCTATGGTTAGAGATGTAATAAGATAACATAACGCTGGCTATATAGGTGGATGTTCAGGCTAATGAGCGTCGTGGAGGCGCGTTGGTTGGCGCGCTTTGGCTGGATTTTCGCACTAAAAGTATGCAATAATCATTTTAAGATATGGCTGACGTGCCTCGCTGCGCTTGCTACTGTCGCAATAGAAAGCCGGAAACCAGCGATCGGAGGCTGAAGGGACACCGCGTGTCAAAGACGCAGAATCGGGCGGCATCGGCGCTCCGCTATCGCGTTGTCGAGGATGTGCTGAGGCGCAACATCAAGGCTGGGCGCTTGCCACCCGGTCTGGTCTTGCTGGAAGGGCCGATCGCCGAGATCTTCACGACCTCGCGCGCACCGGTGCAGCGCGCCTTGCAGGAATTGGAGGCCGACGGCCTGATCCACCGCTTCACCGGACGCGGCTTTCTGGTCGGTTCCGGCGAGAAGACGGTCGAACCGCTGCGCAGCGACCTCAAGAACTTCGATCTCATATTTCCCGAGGAAGCCGATCGCGCCCTGCAGACCCGCGCAGCCTGGAACCGGATTTACGACACCATCGAGGCGAGCCTTGGCGAGTGCATCGTCTTCGGCCAGTTCCGGATCGTGGAGTCGGAGCTGGCCAAGCACTTTGACGTCAGCCGCACCATCGTGCGCGATGTCTTGAGCCGCCTGCAAGAGCGCGGCCTGGTGCAGAAGAACCAGAGCTCACACTGGATCGCGGGTCCCCTGACCGCAAAGAAGATCCGCGATCGCTTCGAACTGCGCCGTCTCTTGGAGCCGCCCGCCCTGGTCTCCTCGGCGCCGAACCTGGTGCGAGGCGACTTGGAGGAGGTCTTGCAGCGCTTTCGCGATGCCGAGAGCTCTGCCGGCAGCAAGGTGGGCGACGACCTAGAGGTGCTCTCGACCCTCCTGATCGATAGCTGCGTGCTGACCAGCCCGAACGAGCCGCTGCGCGATCTGATCCGCAACAACCTGCGCACCGTCTTGGCGACAGAGCGCTTGCTGCGTCGCCTAGGCCTGCCAAGCGACCCAACGGCCATCGGCGAGCAGCGCCTGGTCATCGAGTTGCTGTTGCGTGATGCGGTCGAGGCTGCTGCAGCCATGCTGCAGCGCCATCTGGAGGCCGAACGCGATCGGACCATTGCGCAGATCAAAATCGTCGCCGTCCTGAGCGAGCCCACCAGCCTGGCGCCTTGGCTCTCGCAGGCACGGAGCGTGCAGGCCTAGGCGCAAGGTACCTCGCCAGCAGACTGTCTCTCTTAGGACGCCGGCGGTTCATCCACGGCGCTGGTCTGTTGATAGGTGCCGGCCCTGAGGCGCAGGCTGGATTCCAGGATCGAAGCAATCGCGGCGACGCTCACGAGGAAACCGGAAATCGGGACGATGGCGACGGCATACTTCTTGGGCATGTAGTTCGGCTTGAAGACGATATCGCCGTCCTCCCATGCGAAGTACCACATCTCCCAATACTTGCCGCCCATGGTCTCCACCGCCTCGAGGCCATAGACAATCATCACGATACCCAGGCCGAGGATCACCAAAGACCAGAACTGGCCGATCGCAAAGGCCAGCTTTCGCGGCAGCCAGGTGTAGATCAGATCCAGGGCAATGTGGTCCCGATCCCTGACCGTCAGGGCCAGCGCAAAGAAGACCAGCCAGATGTTGCTCAAGACCGTCAGCAGATCACCCCAGACGGGTGGGTCTTCGAAGACGTAACGCATAACGACCGTATAGACCGTAAAGGCCACCATCATCAGCAACAGGATGGCGCAGAAGGCGGTCAAGACCTTCTTGACTGCGCGGTCGATGAAGACGACGAGCCTAAACATCGGCCGGTCCCCTTCCTGTCCGGTTGTGGCAGATCGTCGGCATCAGTTGGCGAACCCGAACGCGCGCGGCAGGTACATGGTGATGTCGGGAACGACGATCAGCACGAAGAGCAGCAGGAAGAGGGCCGCGAGATAGGGCAGCATCGCCAGCGCCACCTTCTCCAATCGCACTTCGGCGATGGCCCCGGCGGTGAAGAAGGCCACGCCGACCGGCGGCGTCACCGATCCGATCAAGAAGCCGACGACGACAACCAGAGCCGCCTGTACGTCCGGATAGCCCGCCTTCACCATCACATCGACCAGGACCGGGCCCACGACGATGATGTTGGCGGCTGAATCCATGACCATGCCCAAGAGGCAGATGAAGAGCACCAAGACCAGCGCGAAGAGCAGGGGATTGTAGGTATAGCTCAGCAACCACTCCTCCAACTCTCTGATCGCGCCCAGAGAGGTCAAGAGCCAGCTGAAGGGGCCGGAGGCGGCAATGATGATGAAGACCATTGCCGAATTGCGCGCCGCGCGCACAAAGGCGCTCTTGCAGTTGGTCCAGTTGATGGTGCGATAAATGAAGAGGCCGACTAACAGGGCGATGGTCGCGGTGAGAGCACCGGCCTCGACCACGCCAGCGATGCCGAAGACGACCGAGCCCACCAGCACGATGGGGATCAGAAGCGCGAAAGAGGAGTTGTAGCCCTGAACCAGGACAGCCTTGGCGCTGAACGGCTCCGTACTGCGCTCAAAGTTGTTACGTCGGGCAATGATGTAGTTGATGACCATCAAAAGCAGGCCAATCAAGATGCCCGGGATGATGCCGCCGGCGAAGAGTGCGCCGACCGAGATGCCACCGGCGTTCGCCAGCACGATCATCATGATGGAGGGCGGGATGATGCCGCCTATGGTGGAGCTGACGGCAGTGATCGCAGCGGCGAAGGCGGAGGGATAGCCGGCCTTCTTCATTGCCGGAACCAGCAAGGAGCCGACCGTTGCGGTGTCGGCGACGACCGATCCGTTCATCCCGGCGAAAAACATGCTGACCAGCACATTGGCCTGCGCCATGCTGCCCCGCATCCGCCCGATGATGCGCTGGCTCAGGGTGACCAGGCGGTCGGTGATGGTCGCACTGGTCATCAATTCGCCGGTCAGCATGAAGAAGGGAATGGCGGTCAAGGGCACAGAGTCGATGGCGCTGAACATCTGGCTTGGTATCAGGATCATCGGCGCAGCATCGGTGATCAGAATATAGACCACCGGGATCAAGATCAGGGTAAAGCCCACCGGTGCGCCGAGTGTGATCAGCAGCACCAGGACCAGAAGAAGCATCACGCTTTCCATGGAAGATCTCGGTCCTGTTGCGGTCTGGGTGAAAGATTACAGATGCAAAGCGTGGCGCGAAGCAAGCCTCGCGCCACACGTCACCTTGCCTCAAATCGGGCGACTAGAGTGCACCGGCCGCTTTCAGCTGGGCGATGAAGCTTGTCATGCCTTGCTCTTCCAGCACCCGGGTTGCGGTCTCAGGATCGAAGGTCCCCTTGGCATTCAGCCAGGCATCGATCGCGCCTGCACGCCACGCCACCATCTCTTCCTCGCTCGGGACATACCACTCTTCGATCTCGGCCTTGATCGCGGTCTCACCGGCTTCGACCCATTCGCGATCCAGCTCTTGCACCTTCTTGCCGAAGGCTTCAGCGGCGGTGTGCAGCCACTCTTTTTCCTGATCGCTCAGCGCATCGTACTGGCGCTTGTCCATCGACAGCTGATTGCCCGACCAGGACCCGCCGATTTCGGTGAAGTACTTGGCGACCTCATGCAGCTTGGCGACATGCTGCCAGGGCGTCGCCACGTACTGGCCGGAGACGACACCGGTTTGCAGACCCTGATAGAGCTGCGCCCAGTCATAGGGGACAGGAACCGCACCCCAGTTCTTGATCAAGGTGTATTCGATCGGGCTCTTGGTCACCCGCCACTTGATACCCTCCATGTCAGAGGGGACATGAACGGGGCCATGCGCGTTGCCCAGCTGACGGAAGCCACCGCTGGAGTAGACCGTCAGGCAGACATGACCAGCTTCTTCGGCGGCAATGTCGCACTGCTTTTTGGCCAGCCATTCCGAAGAGATGCGGTCAGCATCTTCTATGCTCTTGAAAATATAGGGTAAGTCGAAGATCGCCAGAGCCGTGCCGAAGTTGCCGAAATTCGCAGTTGAGCTGGTCCAAAGTGAGATCAAACCCTGATTGGCCTGCTCGCCGCAGGATTGCTCGCTGCACAGCGACTTTCGGTAGTGCGGCTCGATGGTCATCTGACCGCCGGAGACCTCTTCCAAGGTCGGGATCAAGGCCTGATCGATGGCATCGCCAATCGGCATTCCGACAAAGCCGACCGTGCCGAGCTTCAGAACCTTCTGCGCTGCAGCCGACTGTGCGACGAGCACTGCGACGGATGCGATGCAGAGCGCCTTGCCTAGAGAGTGTAGATTCATCGCTTCACCTCCTCTTGATAGCCTTTTGCTTGCCTCCATCTTTCACCGCCCCTTTGCCTCGTTGAAAGTGACAGATGGATTGAATGAAGGGGACAGAGGGGCTTAGATGAAGCGCTTTGGTGGGCAAGCCACTATCCAGGTGGTGCGTGCAGTCTTGGAAACCCGGGAGGCTGACCACGTGAGTTTGACGACACCTCGATTCCTGAAGCTGCCGGAGAATTCGAACCTCAGCTTGCGGGATCAGATCTGCGAGGCGGTGAGTGCCGCAATCACCTCGGAATCGCTGGCCTACGATCGCCCGCTGCCGTCATGTCGCGAACTGGCGGAGCAGTTCGGCGTCTCGCGGAACACAGTCTTCGCCGCCTACAATCGCCTGGTCGACTTGGAGCTGATCGTCTCGCGCGATCGCTCAGGCTACTTCGTCAATCCGCAGATGACCGCGATGCAGCAGACGAAGCCGGACGAGGCCAAGGATAGCGACAATCATCCAAGCCCGGTCAGTTTCGGCCCCAGTGACCTGATGCCGGTCGTCAATCCGCTGGATTGGCACCGCTATCCCTACCCCTTTATCTACAATCAGATCGATCCCGACCTCTTTCCGGTGGACGGGTGGCGCGAGTGCACCCGACAGGCCTTGGGGCGCAAGCAGATGCCGCTCTGGGCCAGTGATTCGGTGGAAAGCGACAGCCCCCAGTTGGTGCAGCAACTGCGCCAGAGACTGTTGAACACACGCGGCATCTATGCCGAGGATGACGAGATCCTGATCACCCTTGGGTCACAGAACGCGCTCTTCATCATCGGAACCATCTTCTCTCAGTTCCGAAAGCCCATTGCGCTTGAGAATCCTGGTTTCTTTGGTGCGCGCAATGCCTTCCGCCTGTCAGGCAACGAGCTGATCGGCGTGCCGATCGATGGGGCCGGGCTCATTCCAGGTGCCATCCCCGCGGGCTGCCAGCTGGTCTTCACCACGCCCAGCCATCAGTTCCCGACCATGGTCACAATGACAAAGGAACGCCGCGAGGCGCTGATCGCGGCCGCAATCGCCAAGGACTTCTTGATCATCGAGGATGATTACGAGGCCGAGATGAACTATGTCGCCAAGGCCACGCCCTCTTTGCGATCGATGGATCGCAGCGGCCGGGTGATCTATGTCGGCAGCCTCTCCAAGACCGTCTCGCCGGGGATCCGCATGGGCTTTATCGTTGCCCATCGCGACGTCATCCGCGAAGCGCGCGTTGCACGCGGCGTGATGATGCGCCACCCGCCGACAATCGTTCAGGAGATCGTGGCGCTCTTCTTCCGGCTTGGTCATTATGATGCGCATCTGCGCAACATCGAGCGACGCTATCAGAAGCGCTGGCACGCGATGAACGACGCCTTGACCCGGCATCTGGGGATGCTGGAGTTGACCCGGTCCAAGGGCGGCACCTCCTTCTGGTTGACCGGGCCCGCGGGCTTCGATGCATCGGAACTGGCGAAGCGTCTGCGCGCGAAAGGCGTGCTGGTCGACCGGGGGCAGGACTATTACCTCAACTACGATGACAGTCGGAGCTTTCGCTTGGGCTTTGCCTATGTGCCGCTGTCTAAGCTGGAGGCCGGCGTCGCGGTGATCGCGAAGGAAGTCCGCGCGATGCTTTAGAGCGGAGGGGCGTCATCTGTCCCTTCGAATGGCGCCACCTGTCTCTAAACATGATCCCAAGTCTTCAGTTAGCTGGCTAGGCGTTCTACTGCTCAATGGCTGTGGTGCGCGCCCGCGTGATTGGGGGAGCTGGCCCATTGAGAGATCACATCGACAAGAATCCCTCTGTTGCACCCTTTCGATGCCAGGTTCCTGATGAGACCTTGGAAGCCATTCGCGCGCGGGTCATGGCCTATCCCTGGCACGAGATGCCCGACGACGGCGGCTGGGGCTATGGAACCAATCTCGACTATCTGAAGGAGCTCTGTGCCTATTGGGTGGAGGTCTTCGACTGGCGCGCGCAGGAGGCGCTGCTCAACCGCTTCACGCAGTTCAAGGCCCCGGTCCAGGGCATCGACATGCATTTCATTGTGGAGGAGGGCAGCGGCGAAAACCCTCTGCCTCTCATGATCAGTCACGGCTGGCCGGGTTCGGTCGCTGAGTTCCTCGACCTTATCGAACCGCTTGCGCATCCGGAACGTTTTGGCGGCAAGGTCGAGGATGCCTTTACCGTCGTCGCGCCATCCTTGCCGGGCTTCGCCTTTTCCGGCCGTCCGCCGCGCCCCTATGGGCCGCGCAAGATGGCTGGCGTCATCAATGCGCTGATGACCGAGACCCTCGGGTTCGAGCGCTATCTGGCGCAGGGTGGCGACTGGGGCGGCGCGATCTGTTCCTGGCTGGGCTTCGACCACGCTGCGTCCTGCGCTGCCATTCATATCAACGTGCTGACCATGCGCCATCCCGCCGGCCCGCAGACCCCGGAGGAGGTGGCCTGGGAGGCCGCCTTCGATCGCGACCAGATCATGCAGAATGGCTATCGCACGCAGCAGGCAACCCGGCCGCAGACCTTGAGCTATGCCATGATGGACAGCCCGGTCGGCATCGCTGCCTGGCTGGTCGAGAAATTCCACGACTGGTCCGATGTTGCGGTCGGCGAGATAGAAGCCGCGCATTCGAAAGACGCGCTTCTGACCAACATCATGATCTACATCACCACCCGGTGCTTCAACACGGCCTCCTGGATCTACTACGGCCGTCGCGAAGAGGGTGGGCGCATTCTCTCGCCGGAGGGCAAACGTGTGGAGGTGCCCACGGGCTGTGCGGTCTTCCCGGCGGAGATGCTGAACTGGCCGCCGCGTTCCTATGCCGAGCGCCTCTACAACATCCAGCACTGGACCGAGATGCCGCGTGGTGGCCACTTCGCGGCGATGGAAGAGCCGACGCTTCTGCTGGAAGACATCCGGACGTTTGGACGGTTGCTGCGATCCTGATTATCGGTCCGGTCTCATGCCTGTGCTGGACGGCGTTTCACATATAGTTCTGGGTTCGGCTGGAACTAAGCGCCTACCGGCCTCGTTGCCTAAGATGGTCTGGCACTGTGGCTGTCAAAGAGATAGCCGACACCGTGAAGTGTCACGATCCACTCCGGCAGTTTGGGATTCTCCTCAATCTGTTTGCGCAGGCGTGAGACCAGAACATCGATCGAGCGGTCGTCGTGCGCCCACTCGCGCTGGCAGACGATGCGGGTCAGAAGGCTGCGATCCAGGACCTCGTCGGGCCGGGTGAGGAAGACCGACAGCAGACGGGTCTCTGCCAGGGTTAGATGATGGACTGTGCCCTTAATCTCCAAGCGGCGCGTTGCCTGCACCAAGGTGAAGGGGCCAAGCGTGATCGGTCCGCGCTCGTTCGGAACCACCGGGGCATCGTTCATCCGCAGCAGGTTCCGGACCCTGAGCGTCATCTCGCTGGCGTTGAAGGGCTTGGTCATATAGTCGTCGGCGCCCAGGCCCAGGCCCAGCATGCGGTCGCGCTCATCATCCATGACGGTGAGCACGATCACTGGGCAATGACAGCTCTCCTTCACCGATTGCAACAGCAGCAGGCCGTCACAGTCGGGTAGACGCCGGTCGAGCAGGACCAGGTCCCAGTTACGCTTCTCGAGATGGCGCTCTGCCGTGGCGGCACTCTCGGCCTCTTCGACGGCGTGGCCAGCACTGCCTAGGATCTCGCGGAGCAGAACACGCACGACCGGATCGTCGTCGACGACGAGGACGCGGGCCGGCTGGCGGCCGCGGTGGGTCTGGTCGCGTGAGAGCAGCTGTCCCATCATGCGCCCGCCACGGCTGCGATCGCCAGCGCCCGCTGTGGCGCATCGCGCAAGAGGCTCCCCAGACTGGATCGCCAGGCCGCACAGTCCAAACGCTGTTCGCCGCTCTGGCAGGCGACCTCAAGCTGGCGGAGCAGCGCCGCGGTATCGGCCAGGCCCATGACCGCGCAGCTGCCGGCCAGGCGGTGCGCGATCGCAGCCAGGCCCTCGCGGTCGCCACGCTGCAGACAGGCTTCCAGGCGCTCCACGCCGGCCGGCCAACCGCTGGAGAACTCCCGCGCCATTGCCTCCTTCACCTTGCCCGGAACGCCGAGCAGCGCTGCCTCGGAACTGGAGCTGAAGGCATGATTGGAGACCGAAGGCGGTGCCGTGCCCTCAATGGCCGCTAAGAGTTCTTCTCCGGTCGCCGGCTTGGAAAGCGTGACATGGAAGGGGCTGCCGCCGTCCTCCATCTCGGCCAGGCGATCAGCATTGGCGGTCAAGGCGATGTAGCGGGCCTTCTTGCTGCTACCGTCCTTCTGTTTCAGGGTGGCAGCCAGATCGGCGCCATTGCCGTCGCCCAGGAAATAGTCAACGACGAAGACATCGAACGCGCTCTCAGCGGCCACATCCTGGGCTGCATTAGCGGAATTGGCTGTGGTGACCTCCAGCCCTTTCCCCCGCAGCTGCTCAGCGGTGATCATGATACCAACCGGGTCATCGTCGACGAGAAGACAGCGCCGTCTCGCCTCTTGCTGGGGTTTTGGCGAAGGGGCGCCAATCGCCGCTTGGTGCTGGGCCTGGCTTGCACTGATCCGCCGGTAGGGCACCTCGAACCAGAAGAGAGCGCCTTGTTGGCGGCTCTTGTATCCAATCGCCCCGCCCATGGCGCCGACCAAGCGTTGGGAGATAGCCAGGCCCAGGCCCGAGCCGCTGTTGGAGCTGGCGTTGCGGCTGCGGTAGGCGAAGGGCTGGAACAGGAGATCGAGATTTTCCGCGGCAACACCCGGACCGCCGTCAGCCACGTCGAAGTGCAGGAAGGTTTCCCCAGGCGAGCGTACCCGCCGGCTGATCGCAATCGTGACGCCTGTACCGGGATCAAACCGGATTGCGTTGGTCACCAGGTTGGTCAGCACCTGCTGGGTCAGCTGCCAATCGATCGCCGCAAAGCGCGGGACCTGGCCCGATACCTTGAGGCTGAGCGGGACTTGACGCTGGTTGGCCCAGATCCTGGCGACTCCGGCATAGTCATCCAGGATCACCCTGAGTTCGCAGGGTTTCGGACTGGCCTGCGGCGGCCTTGCCTCGAATTTCGAGTAGTCGAGAACGTTGTTCAGGGTGCCCAGCAGGGTGCGGCCGGCCGATTCGATGGCATCGACATAGGTTAGATGCTCTTCTTCTTCGGCGTCGCGCAGCAGTTCTGTTGCGCCCAGGACGGCATGCAGCGGCGAGCGGATCTCGTGGCTCATGGTGGCGAGGAAGTGTGACATGGCGCGCTCGGCACGCACCGCTTCTTCCGTCGCCAGGCGATGTGGGGTCACGTCGTGCAGGATGACGACATGGCCCAAGGTCATGTTGCCGACCGCGTCGTGGATCGTGCGTTCGCCGACATCAAAGCACTTGCGGCCCTTGGGCGTGTCCAGCCAGATCGAGGGCGTGTCGCTCTTCAGCGCCGCTTCGGCCTTCGCCAAGAGCGCCTCCAGCTCTGCCATGGGCACGCGCGTCGAGCGCAGATAGACGATCTCGCCGGCACCGGCCTGATCGACGAAGAGCACGGCGGCGGCCTGATTGGCATTCACCAATTGCCTCTGACGATCCAACAGCAGGGCCGGATCACGCAGGCTTTCGAAGACGGAGAAGTAGCGGTCCTTGTCCAGGGTGATGGAGCGCGCGCGGGCCTGCAGCTCCTGCAGCCGCTCGTCCTCGCTGTCTTCCGCCCAGTCGCTGACGATGCTGAGTTCTGCCGCATCGAAGAAGGCCGCCATCTGGTCTCTGGCCAGGGCGCGGACATTCGGCCCGGCAGGCAGTTGCCCGACGGCATCCAGATAGAGGTTCCGAAAATGCTTGAAGAGGCCGACGTAGAGCTGAAGGGTGACCCCCATGGAGCGATGCCGCTTGGCATTGTCGCGCAGCCTCTGAAAGCGGGGATCGCGCAGGTAGTCGGCCTCTGCATGCAGGCCGGCGCCGACCGCAAGGGGGCTGGCAAGATAGTCACCGAAAGAGGTCGTCAGCGTCTCGATCGCCTCTACCCAGGCGGCGCGGATGGTCGTGGTGTACTGCGCATAGCCATAGGTCTTCGCGACGGCAATCGCCTGCTCGACGAGCCTGTCCTGCAAGCCTACGAGATAGGCCGGCAGATCTGCCTCGACCGGGCTGGCTGCACTGACGTCCCCAGCGACAAGCGTTGGAGCAGATGACATCGTGCTGGCTTAGCGACCTCGCGGCCGCCCCTCCCTGAAGGCCTTTTGGCTACTAGACCACCCTCTGCGGAGCGGAGCAACAAGGCTCGGCGCCGATTACATTCGCATTACAATTTTTCACATCTACGCAGCCTTTGGCTTCCGCGATCTTGATAGCCTCTTGGTCAAAGCTAAGCGCAAAGCCGCGTGGGCTGTTGTCTTAAGCAACAGATCACAAGCGGCGATGACAAGGGAGGGACGCTATGCGACGCCGGGAATTCCTGAAGGCTTCATCGCTGGTTGGTGCCGGGGTTTTGGCCAGCAACAAGGCCTGGTCGCTCAATCGCTTGGAGCCGCTGACCGACACCTTGGACGAGGCCTATCCCTATCGCGATTGGGAAGATCTCTATCGCCGCGAATTCACCTGGGACAAGGTCGGTAAGGCGGCCCACTGCATCAACTGCGTCGGCAACTGCGCCTTCGACGTCTACGTCAAAGACGGCATCGTGCTGCGCGAAGAGCAGTTGGCGAAGTACCCGCAGATCAACCCCGACGTCCCCGACGCCAACCCACGCGGTTGCCAGAAGGGTGCTATCCATTCGGCTGCCATGTATGAGGCCGACCGCCTGCGCTATCCCCTGAAGCGGGTGGGAGCCCGCGGCGAGGGCAAGTGGCAGCGCGTCAGCTGGGACCAGATCACCGACGAGATCGCCGACAAGGTCATCGACATCTTCGAGAAGTACGGGCCCGGCAAGCTGATGACCCACACCGGCTCCGGCAATCTCTCCATGGTGCGCTTGGCCGCTCCCTATCGCTTTGCCTCCCTGGTGGGGGGCGTACAGCTCGACATCTTCACCGATGTAGGCGACCTCAACACCGGCGCGCACCTGGCCTATGGCAATCCCCTGGAGAGCTTTACCTCCGACGCCTGGTTCGACGCCGACTACATCATGATGTCGCTGTTCAATCCCAATGCGACTCGCATTCCCGATGCGCATTACATTTGGGAGGCCAAGTACAACGGTGCGCGCGTCGTCTCCCTGGCGCCGGACTATAACCCCTCGTCGATCCATGCCGACCTCTGGCTGCCGATCAAGCAGGGCAGCGATCCCTTCCTCGCCATGGCCTTCGTCAACGTCATTATCGAGGAGAAGCTCTACAAGCCGGACTTCATGAAGGAGCAGACCGACCTTCCGGTCCTGGTGCGCAAAGACAATGGCATGATGCTGCGCGAGTCGGACCTGAAGGAGGGTGGCTCCGATCAGCTCTTCTATGTCTGGGACCTTGCCAGCAAGGCGCCGGTGCAGTTGAAGGGCTCCATGGGCTCTGAGGAGAAGACCCTGGCCTTGTCCGGTCTCGACCCGGCTCTCGAGGGCGACTTCGAGGTCGAGGGCATCGCGGTCACGACGGTCTTCGAGAAGGTCAAGGAGGAGGCAGCGAAGTACTCGCCGGAAGCAAGTGCTGCATCCACCGGCATTCCGGCCGCCACCGTGCGGGATGAGGCCCGGCGCTTCGCCAAGGCGAAAAAGGCCATCATCATGACCGGCTTCAACATCGGTCGCTACACCAATGGCATCTTCACCGGCTGGGGCTTTGCCTCGATGCTGGCGCTGACCGGGCATGGCGGCAAGGCCGGCGGTCTCGACACCTCATGGATCGAGTGGAATCACGGCAAGCTTCTGGAATTGGCGCTCTTCGGCTTCCAGAAATTCCCGCGGCTGGAAGCTGGCGGCTTGGGCGAGTTCCAGCGCGGCCACATGATCGAATACTCCCGCAAGCACTTCGATAACGAGAAGCTCAAGGCCCGGGTCGGCTATGACCTGGATGAGATGGAGGAGATGATCGAAGAGACCATCTCCAAAGGCTGGATGCCCTACTGGGGCGACATGAAGGGCCTGATCTCCATCGCCGACAACAAGTTCCGGCGCAACAAGAATGCCGAGGCCTATCGCGAGCGCATCCTGAAAGAGGTCGAGGAGCTTTTCGTCAACATCAACGTGCGCATGGATTCAACCGCGCAGTGGGCCGACTACCTTCTGCCGGCTGCCAGCCACTATGAGGCCTGGGATCTGCGTTCCGTCGGCTACCATCGCTTTGTCAATGTCTTCTCGCGACCGGTCGACCCCATCGGTGAGGCCAAGCCCGACTGGGAAATCATGGTGCTCTTGACCCAGAAGATACAGGAGCGCGCAAAGGCCCGTGGGGTCGGTGCCTATCAGGACGGCAACGTCAGTCGCGATCTGCACACCATCCATGACGACTTCACCATGGGTGGGACGCTGATGACCGACTACGACGCCACCAAGTGGATCGTCGACAACAGTCCGGAATTCGGCGGGGTCAGCTTGGACGAGGGGGCGAAGCAAGGCTTCTTCGTCATGTCGGCCGCCGGTGGTGCCAATCAGCCCATCCCGGCGCACGAGCCTTACAATCCCTTTGTCGCACAGACCGAGGGGAAGAAGCCCTACGACACCTTAACCGGGCGGATTACCTTCTATTGCGACCATCCCCGCTTCATGAAACTGGGGGCGGCGACGCCGACCGCGCGACTTCATGCGGGGCGCGAGGCTTCCAACTATCCGCTGGATTTCTACTCGCCGCATACCCGCTGGGGCATCCATTCGAACTGGCGCTCCAACAAGTTCATGCTGCGCCTGCAGCGCGGCGTGCCGAACATCTACATCAACCCCAAGCTGGCGGCCGGGCGCGGCATTGAAGATGGCGGCAGAGTGAGGGTCTTCAACGGCATCGGAGAGTTCTTCGCGCAGGCCAAGTTCTATCCCAGCATCCCGGAAACGGCGATCATGATGGAGCATGGCTGGGAACCGCATCAGTACGAGCAGAACAAACCGATGAACAACGCCATGGCAACTCTGCTGCAGCCGCTGGAGCTTTGCGGCGACTGGGGACACCTGGGCTTTAAGCTCTGGAAGTACAACGCCAATCAACTGGCACACGAAAGCAGCGTTGATATTGAAGCGGCCTAAATCCGCGTTGAAGCAACAAGGGTGGAGACGAAGAAGATGGCTGTGAAACGTCAACTCAGCATGGTCATGGACCTCAACAAGTGCATCGGCTGTCACACCTGCACCTCGGCGTGCAAGCTGCAGTGGACCAATCGAAACGGTCGCGAGCACATGTACTGGAACAACGTCGAGACCATGCCCGGTACCGGCTATCCCAAGAACTATGCCGAGATGGGCGGCGGCTTCGATGAGGACGGCGCGCTGAAGATGGGCCAAGAGCCCAGCATGGAAGACTATGGCGTGCCCTGGGAATACAACTACGAATCCGCGCTGATGACCGGGACGGATCCCTGGCTGCGCCCCAACGTGAAGCCGACCTGGGGGGCCAACTGGGACGAGGACGAGGGCGAGGGTGACTTTCCCAACAGCTATTATTTCTATCTGCCGCGGCTTTGTAACCACTGCGAAAACCCGGCCTGCCTCGCCGCCTGTTCGCGCAACGCGATCTACAAGCGCCAGGAAGACGGCATCGTGCTGATCGACCAGGAGCGCTGTCGCGGCTATCGCTACTGCGTCGGCGCCTGCCCTTATAAGAAGGTCTATTTCAACGAGCAGATCTCCAAGTCGGAGAAGTGCATCTTCTGCTATCCCCGCATCGAGAAGGGCTTGCCGACCGCCTGCGCCAAGCAGTGCGTCGGGCGCATTCGCTGGATCGGCTACCGCGACGACGAGGCGGGTCCGATCCACCTGCTGGTCGAGAAGTACAAGGTGGCACTGCCGCTGCATCCGGAGTGGGGCACCAAGCCCAATGTCTTCTATGTGCCGCCCATGTCGCCGCCGAAGATCGATGGTGAAGGCGCACCCACTGCCGAATCCCGCGTGCCGCTGGATTATCTTGAGAGCCTCTTCGGTGACCAGGTCTCAGCAGCCTTGGACACCCTCTCGTCCGAGCGTCAGAAGAAGTCCGACGGGCAGGACAGTGAGCTGATGGACACCCTGATCGGCTATCGCCACGCCGAGATGTTCAAGCTGAGCTGACCGCGGATATGTCATTACCCGACCCCTGCGCCGCGCGGCCGGCTGACGGCGACTCGCCGGAGCGCGCGGCCGCGAAGGAGACGCTCTGGCGCCTCTCGGCCGCTGCCTTCTGCCATCCCAGTGCGGAGCTGCAAGAGGCTTTCGAGTTCGGCACCTTCCATGAGGCCTTTGCCGCGGCCTGGTGGCAGGTCACCGGCAAGGGCTGGGCTCAGAGCCCGGCATCGCCGGACTTTGCCAGCCTGGAGGCCGGCTACATCATCGCCTTTCTGCATGGACGCAAGGGCAAGCCCTTGGCCTCTTTGCTCGCGGGCGAGTACGAGGATCTCTTGGCCGGGCATACGCGCCCCGTCTTCATGCTGAATGTGGCTGCCTTCTATCGGCACTTCGGGCTGAAAGCGGCGACTGCCGACGAGGGGCATCACGACGAGCCCGATCATCTGGCCAGCATGTTCGAGTTCATGGCGGTGCTTGCCTATCTGGAGGCCCGTGCCCTGCGGCAAGGCCGCGATGCCGGCCCCTATCGTCGGGCGCAGCGCGACTTTCTGCGGCGACACCTGATCGGCCTCTTGAACAGGATCCATGAGGCTTTGCGGGTTCAGGGTGGATTTGCCGAACTGGATCCGACCTTGAGTCAGTTGCTGCAAGAGCTGCCGGCCTTCGCTGATGGGCTGGCCAGTGCGTTGGAAGTCAGGGTCGGCCCCTATCGCGATCCGGAGGCGGAGGCCAGTGCACCGGGAGCTGCTGCCGGGGCCACGCCCAAGACCGGACGCGTCGTCGACCAGAACCTCTGGGGATAAGGAGAGCCAAGATGACCAAGAGACATGCCCTCGCCATGGCTGGCGCCACCTCTCTTCTCTTCGCGCTGGCATCGCCCCTGGTCTCGGCCAGCGACAGCCTGGTCGATGCCAACATCAAGCTGATCGAACCCGGCGAGACCGTCCAGGTCTCGCGTATTCCCGACGGCATCTTCCTGCGCACGGTCAACGACCCCGATGACATCGTCTGGCAGCGCCTGCCGGAGTATCGCGCGCATCTGGTCATGGCCCCGCCAGTCCACGAGTCGGTCGATCTGCGCTATGATTATGAGGACGAGGGCAAGGACGTTTACTTCACCGTCGCCCGAACCTCTGACCGCTTCTATGTGCGTCTGCGCTGGCACGATGCCACCGCCGATACAGTCACGGCATCTGACCGTTTCCGCGACGGCGCTGCCGTGCAATTCGCGATTGGCGATGAGGAGACCTCCTACATCATGGGCAACGGGCCCGAGATGCCGGTTAACATCTGGTATTGGCGTTCCGATAACGGAACGGTGCAGAGCCTGGCGGCCGGCGGTCCTGGCAGCACGACCCTGCTGGACCAACAGCCGGTCAGCGGCGGCAGCCTCTATGTTCCGGACGAGGATCCGGAGGCCAATCAGTGGGTGCTGGTCATGTCGCGCCCCATCGCTAGCGAAGGGGACTATCAGGTCTCCTTCGATCGCAAGACGGTTCCCATCTCCTTTGCCCTCTGGCAGGGGCACAAGGATCAGCGTGACGGTCTGAAGAGTGCCTCGGAAGACTGGATCATGGTCGACCTTTCGGCCGAATAGGGCTGCGATCGTGACCTTTGACGAGAAACCGGCCTCGATCGACTGCGGCCTTGGCCACGCCTGCACCTTCTGCCCACAGCAAGAGGCCTGCGACCTCGACAAGCCGAACCACAATCGCGTTCTGATCGAAGGGCGGCTGGAGGAGATCGACCAGATCATCCTGGTGTTGGCCAACAAGGGCGGGGTAGGCAAATCCACAGTCTCGGCCAACCTGGCTGCCGGTTTGGCGGCACAAGGCTTCCAGGTCGGTGTCGCCGATGCCGATGTGCATGGTCCGAACCAAAGCCGCTTCTTCGGCTTTGCCGGCAGCAAGGTGCGGCTGGGTGACGGCGGTCTGGAGACAAAGGCCTTTCAGCACGCCGCCCTAAAGAAGGCCATCAAGGTTGGCAGCCTGGCCTTCTTGCTGGAGAGCGACGATACGCCGGTGGTCTGGCGCGACTCTTACAAACACGACTTCATGCACCACTTGATCGGCAGCTTCGATTGGGGGCCGCTCGACTATCTGATCGTTGACATGCCGCCAGGCACCGGAAACGAGCTGATCACCCTCTGCGACATGCTGGAGGGCGCCAATGTTTCGGCGCTAATGGTGACCACACCGCAGGCCGTGGCGATGATGGACTCAATGAAGGCGGTGCGTTTCTGTCGTGAACGTGGACTGCCGATCATCGGTGCCCTGTCCAATATGGCGGGCATGGTCTGTCCGCACTGCAGCAACGAGATCCAGGTCTTTCCCGACGCCAACTTGAAGCAAGCCTTGGCCGAGGCGGAAGTCCCGCTCCTGGGTCAAATTCCTTTGGCGATCGAATTGGCATCGGCCTCGGATGAGGGCACGCCAGTCGTCCTCTCTGAGCCTGAGAAGGCGGTGGCGCAGGCTTTCAACGGCGCGATAGAGGGCTGCACGGCCATTGGCCGCTCGGACTTCAACGGCGCCGTCGCCCGCGCATTGGACGATGTCTTCGACGAGAACCTGAATGATCAGGAAATGGAGTCTGCCCTTGCCGGCGTGCCGGATGCGGAGCAGGGCGCTGTGCGGGCAGCAGTGAAGGACCTGCTGTCTGAGGAATCCCAGCGACTGCACCAGGCAGCTGATGTGCAGAGTGAAGGACACAAGCCATGAGCGGCCTTGCGAGCCCGCCGGAAGCGCTCGGACGCCGCCGCTTCTTTCGTGACCTCCTGAGTTCCGCGCAGCCGGAGCCTCGCCGGCAGATCTGGCGACCGGTCGAGAGCCTCGTGGCGGGTTCGGGCGACGTGCTCTGGGCTGGCTGGTGCGGTGATGGCGCGCTGGTCGTCGTCGGCGACGAGGGGGCCATCTTCAGCTACGACGAAGGGCAGTGGAGGCGCCAAGCCAGTCCCGTGCCCCTTCCCCTGCATGCCCTTTGGGGGCAGAGCCGCGAGGAGCTCTATGCCGTTGGCTGGATGGGAACGGTCCTGCGCTTCGATGGCGACACTTGGCATCTGCTGCGCGGCTGCAAGGTTGATAAGGCCGGCAAGTACGCGGCCATGAATGAGAATATCCCGCTCTTCGACATCACCGGTGACGCAGCCGGCCAACTTTGGGCGGTCGGCGACCGGGGTACCATTCTGCATTACGACGGCGAGGACTGGCGGGCTGAAGAAAGCGGCTGTGCGGCGCATCTGCGCGCAATCACGCCGCTGGGTGATGGGCGCCTGCTGGCGGCTGGCGGCGATGGGACCCTGTTGGTTCGCGACGAAGAGGGGAGTTGGGGAAAGCTCGACTGCCCTGTTCGCAGCAACTTTCAAGCGGTCTTGGCTCTCGCCCCTGACAAGGTGCTGCTGGCCGGTGGTCGCTACTTTGCAGACGCCAATGGCTTCCGCGGTGACCTTCTGCTCTTAGAGGATAGCGCTATCCAGCCGGTGCCTCTGACAGGCGAGGTCTCCCGGTTCCGAAGCCTGGCAGCTTATCGCGATGGCGCCTTGGCGGTGGGCGACCGCGGACAGATTCATTGGATCCAAGATCAGCACGTGACCCGACTGGAGAGCGGCACGATCCACGACCTGCTGGGCATTCTGCCATTGGCAACCGGTGAGGCCCTGGCAGTCGGTGACTTTGGCACGCTTCTGACGGCCGCTCCCGACTTCCATGAAGCCCTGGCCAGTCCGGCGACGGTGACCGGCAGTCGCCCGGACTGGGAGCCTCTAGAGAGCGGAACCGACCGTCAGCTCTGGGGCGCCTGGGCCGATCCGGACCAGGGGCGCATCTACGCTTGCGGTGAAGAAGGCTTGGTTCTGGTCCAGGAGGAAGGGCGTTGGGAGGCCCTGCCAAAGCTGGGCGATCTTGGCCTGCGCGCGCTCTGTGCGGACGGTGCCGGTGGGCTCTATGCCGCCGGTCAACTGGGCGAGATCCATCACTTCGACGGTCAGCGCTGGCGCAAACACTTCGATCTCCACGTCGATGTCACCATCCTTGCGCTCTGGTCTGATGCCAGCGGTCGGGTCTTTGCCGTCGGTGACGAGGGACTGATCCTGCATTGGGACGGACGCGAGTGGGACCGCATGACCAGCGGGACGAAGTCCGCGCTCTATGGCCTCTGGGGGCAGGACGCAGAGCACCTCCTAGCCGTAGGCGACTTCGGCATGATCCTGCGTTGGAACGGCACGCGCTGGGACGAGTTCCATGCCGGGACCGAGAACTTCCTCTTCGACGTCTGGGGCAGCGGCCTGGATGACATCTTCGTTGTCGGCCTTTCGGGCAGCATCGGTCATTTTGACGGCCGCCGCTGGACCCTGACCCCGGCCCGGGCTCGTGCCGATCTCTTGGCGGTGACCGGCTTGGGTGACAGTGTCTATGCGGTGGGTTCGGCCGGTACCATTCTCAGGCACCAGGCTGGCCAATGGCAGCGAGATGAGAGCGGCTTTGACGGCGGCCTGCGCGGCGTCGCGGCGAGTGCTGAGGCGGGCATCATTGCCGTCGGCGATGGCGGCACGATCCTGCGTCGTCTTTGAGAAGACAGCGTTTGGCTAAACCTCAGTCCAGCGCCTCGAACCAGTCGAGCGCGCGATCGGTCCAGCCCTTGGGAATGCCGTGCCCGCCTTCGGTCAGGTAGAGGGTCAGCGATCCCTGCTCGCAGGTGGTCCAGGCCTTCGACCAGGGCGAGGCCTCCGTTTCGATGATCTCGGCCGAGCCAAGGCAGCCATTGACGCGGCGCCAGGTATCCAGGCCCTTCATCACATTGCCTTGCTCGAAGTTGTATCCCTGCCAGACGCCGGCGCGCCCTTCGAAAGGCACCAACCGATCTTGAAAGCCATGACTGTGCTGCAGGTGCACGGGAGCCAAGCAGTCCTCAGCCATGGGCTCCCAAAAGGCGCCGGCAACGGCCGCATAGCCCTTGGCGGTCTCCGGCGCCTTGCAGGCCAGGTCCCAGATCATCGATCCGCCGCGCGAAAAGCCGGCGGCCAGGACCCTGTTTCCATCCAGCCCGAAGCGTTGCACGGCATCGTCAAGAACAGCCGCGATGAAGGCGATATCGTCGCGCGGGAAGTCGATGCCGTCCTCGACATCCCAATCTTGCGCGTCCGAACCAGGCCAGCCCGGCTGACCATTGGCAGCGATCAGCGCATAGCCG
Organism: Rhodospirillales bacterium; assembly: GCA_963669335.1. Lineage (GTDB taxonomy): Bacteria > Pseudomonadota > Alphaproteobacteria > Kiloniellales > JACOMY01 > JACOMY01. The sequence goes on along the minus strand of OY770023.1, from coordinate 4,874,373 downwards.
CGCCCGGTTACGGTATCGACCAAATCCTTGTAGCGAATGGCATTGGCGCCTGAGCTCGCATGACCGTGCAGCCAAAGCACCAACGGCGCGCCCTCTGGCAGATCCGGCAAGGCGACATGATAGCTGCCATCCTCGACTAGGCAGGGTTGCTCGGCAGTGCCGCAGGCCTCTGCTACCACCTTGGAACTTGGCGCTACAACGAGGAGGGCCAAGAGCCCGGTTCCGAAGAGGCCAAACCGACGCCTGAGGCTAAGCAATCCCATTCGTTGACACTCCAGTACAAAGTGACTTTGGCGGGCGACTGTGCAGTCCAGCGCAGACATAGCTGGCTCCTGCCAAGCGTGCCAATGACGGCACACCAAGACGTGTTGGGTCTACAACCTGAACAGAAGTCCATTTTGGCCTGTTCATGCTCTTGGGGCAGTGTTAGGGCTTGTAAGGAGGGACGACAGAGCCAGCCTGGAGGGCGTGAGCGTTGACCAACTTCTACCTCTTGTACGATTCGCCCAACAAGGGCGTCACCGGCACCAACGTTGCCGATGTCATTTTCATGGGCAGCCTCGACGACTCCTCCATCTATGGTGCTGGCGGCGCTGACTTCCTGCACGCCAGGACCGGTGATGACAGCTACATTGTTGGTGCCAATGGTGACGACACCGTGGTCGGCATGGATGGCGACGATGTCGGCTATGGCTCAAGCGGTAATGATACGCTCTTCGGTGGCAGCGGTGTCGATACCATGTTCGGTGGGTCCGGCAACGACTACTTCGTGCTGAAGAGCCAGGTCGACATTACAGATCTGCCGCGCGTCGTGAACAATGTCGGTGTCCTAGAGACCGGTGACATGCTGTTCGGCGACGAAGGGCAGGACGCGATTGTCTTCTATGAAGGCTATAGCCTGGTTCCGGACGGCGTCACCTTAAGCGGCATCGAGGGGACCATCTTCGCCGGCAGCGCCTATGCTGACACGGTCTTCGCCAGCAGTGCCTTCTTCACGCTCTTCGGGGCGACGGGTGACGATACTCTGTTCGGCGCCACCAGCGACAACAGCCTCTACGGCGGCAGTGGCTATGATCGGGTCTATGGTGCGACCGGTGACGACAAGGCCATCCTGCGCAGCCTGGGCGAGCTGGTGACTGGAGAGCAGGTCTTCGGCGGCAGCGGGACCGATAGCCTGGTCCTCTTGGAAGAGGTGGTCACCCTGCCGACCGGTTTGCCATGGACCAACGTCGATGTGCTGGTCGCCTATGGCACGACGGGCGTCGACACCCTGCAAGGGGACAGCGGAAACGACCAGTTCTTCGGCAACGATGGAGACGATATCTCCTTCCAGGGCAACTCCGGCGACGACGCTTTCTATGGCGGCAATGGTGACGATGAGAGCTTCTTCGGCGGATCCGGAGAGGATCGTCTCTATGGCGGTTCCGGCTCTGACACGAAGGTCTATGGCGACGCGGGCGACGATACCTTCCGAGGCGGAACCGGGATCGACGAGGTCTACGGTGGTGAGGATAACGACCTGCTCTTCGGAGGCTACGACCCCGACGAGCTGCGCGGCTCCAGCGGGAACGACACCATCTATGGTGGCGATGGCAATGACGCCATTCGCGGCAACACCGGCCAGAACACCATCTTCGGCGGCAGCGGCGATGATGCCGTCCTGATCACCCTCTTGGAGAGCGCCGTCGACAATGCCTTCTACGGAGGCACCGGCTTCGACAATCTAATCAACAACAATCAGGAGTCTCTCGACCCCTCGAACATCATTGTCGATGTCGAACTGGTGCAGTGGAGCCGGCCGCTCTTCATTCCGGGTGAAGCCAATGTCCTGAACACCTACTTCCTCGGCAGCGGCAGCTATTCAATCGCCAGCCCAACCTATCAGGCCGCGGTCGACACCATCTTCGGCGCCACGGGAAGCGACAGCTTCTACGGCGGAACGCAAGACGATCTGCTCTACGGCGGTCCGAGCAGCGATCGCCTCTATGGTGGTTCGATGTCGGATGGTCTGTTTGGCGGCGGCGGGTCTGATTCTCAGTTCGGCGGTTACAGCCGTGACTCGCTCTATGGCGATGCTGGCGACGATGCCTCGCTCTTCGGCGGCACCGGGGTCGACAAGATTTCCGGCGGCTCGGGCGATGATCAAAGCCTCTATGGAGGTCGGGGCGGCGACACCCTGCACGGCAACAGCGGCAGCGATTCCTTCCTCCATGGCGATGAAGGTGGCGACACGATACGTGGTGGCATTGGAGAGGACGCCTATCTCTTCGGTGATGGCGGCGCAGACACGGTCTTTGGCGGCTCCTCCAACGATTCCCGTCTCTACGGAGGTGCGGGCGACGACCTGGTTAATGGACGCTACGGCGACGACAGCGCGCTCTTTGGTGGCGGCGGTGATGATAGCGTCCTGGGGGAGGCCGGTGCTGACCAGTTGGTTGGCGGCAGTGGCGCAGACAGTCTCTTCGGCGGCAGTGCTGCCGACCGCTCCCTCTTCGGTGGGACAGGCGACGACTTCGTCGCTGGCGATGAGGGCGCCGATGTGAGTCTGGTTGGCGGACCGGGTGACGATGGCCTGACCGGGCGACAGGGGGACGACGCCCATCTTCTGGGCCAGAGCGGCGACGATCGCCTCTCGGGTGGTCTGGGATTTGATTCCTTCTTCTTCGGTGGCAGCGGCTCCGATCAGATCAAAGGCGGTAACCAGGACGATGCCTTCCTCTATGGAGGCAGCGGTATCGACAGCGTCTTCGGTCAGGGCGGCCGTGATACCCTCAATGTCGCCAGTCAGGGCGAACTGGTCGCGGGAGATCACTTCGACGGCGGTGCTGGCGTTGACACGCTCTTCCTAGCGCAGGGCGTCAGCCTGCCTGCCGGCGTCACGATGACCAGCATCGAGTCGGTGGTCTACGGATAAGAAGCGCTTGGCTCAGCGCTTCAAAAGAAAGTGAGCCTGCGCCGTGGCGACCGGCCTCTCGACCGAATCCTGCCAGGTGGCGACCGAGACCGAGGCCAGGCGGCGGCCAATGCGGGTGACCTCGGCCTGGGCATAGCAGTCGCGAGGCCCGGCTGAGCGGCGATAGTCCACCGTGGTGGTGACGGTCTTCGGCAGCCCGATCGATTGATGTTGCCAGAGCAGCTCGACCGAGGCCGTCAGCTCCAGCAGGCTGGCCAGTGCACCGCCGTGGATTGCCGGCAGATAGGGATTGCCGATCAGGCTCTGTTGAAAGGGAAGGGTGAGACGAACCCGCCCCTCTGCTAGCTCGGCCTTCACCTCTAGAAATCGAGCATAGGGGATGCTCGCCAGAAAGGCCGCCACGTCGTCTCGGTTGCGGGCCTTCTCCAGCTGTTGGGCCAGGTTGGCGCTCATCGCTGCTGCTCCCGCCATTCCGGCGGCGCGTCATAGATCATGAAGGTGCCTTGAGCGCTGGCCAGCGGCGCCTCCTCTTGGGCATGGAAGGCAGTCCCGCGGGCAAAGGCAATCTGCTGGGTCAAGCGGTAGCACTCGCCAAAGGCCAGTACGTCGCGTCCCGGATCGTTGCCGCGGGCATAGTCGAGGCGCAGGTCGATGGTGGCAACCACGCGGTCTGGGGCCACAGCCTGCGCACAGGCCGCGCCTAAGGCATAGTCCAGCAGAGCGAACAGCACGCCGCCGAAGAGCAGCCCGCGCTCTGGGTCACCCACCAAGTTATCGCGAAAGGGCAAGCGATAGAGGAAGCGCTCTCCCTCTCGGCGCTCTAGGCGGATGCCGAGGTGGCTGTTGAAGGGCAGATCATGAGGGATCAGGTCTGCCTTGGTCGGATCGCTGCCGGTCATGAGAGGGGTTGCATAACTCAGGGCGCGCTTCGAGAGAAGCCACCTGCGGCGACTGCCCACCATCGCCGATCCAGGCTTGCTGGCGGCGGAAGCTCACCCCTATAAGAGCGCCCATGTATCTCGTGACGGGCGGAGCCGGCTTCATCGGCTCGAACATGGCGGCAGCACTGGTCGAACAGGGCGAGCGGGTGGTGGTCTGCGACTCCCTCGGCGATGACGATAAGTGGCTGAATGTGGCCAAGCTGGCTTTGGACGACCTGATCCTGCCGGAGGATCTGGGACCCTGGCTCAGCGGTCGGCTTGGGGTGAAGGGCATCGTCCACATGGGCGCGATCTCGGCGACGACCGAGACCGACATGGACCTGCTGGCCAACAACAACTTTCGCCTGACCAAGGCGATCTGGCGCTGGTGCGGAGTGCAGCGGGTGCCGTTGCTCTACGCCTCCTCGGCTGCGACCTATGGCGATGGCGAGGCCGGATTCGACGACGACTCCAGCGCCGAGGCCCTGGCGCGCTTGAGGCCGCTGAATGGCTATGGCTGGTCCAAGCATCTCTTCGACCGCTGGGCACGGCGTGAGGTGGATGAGGGGCGCTTGCGTCCGCCGCAGTGGGCCGGCCTCAAGTTCTTCAACGTCTATGGCCCCAATGAGTACCACAAGGGCGGCATGCGCTCGGTTGCGCATGCCTTCTTCGAGCAGCTGCAGGAGAAGGATTCGGTCCGCCTCTTCCAGTCGCATCGCAGGGGCATTGCCGATGGCGAGCAGATGCGCGACTTCGTCTACGTGGGCGACTGTGTTGCGGTCATGCTCTGGCTCTTGGAGACCTACCAGGTCTCCGGCCTCTTCAACATCGGCACCGGCCGGGCAGAGAGCTTCAACGAGATGGCGCATTCGGTCTTTGCCGCGCTCAATCGCCGGCCGAAGATCGACTATGTCCCCACGCCCGAGGCGATCCGGGAGCGCTATCAGTACTTTACCGAGGCCAAGATGGACCGCCTGCGCGCGGCCGGCTATGAACGCCCCTTCCTCTCGGTGCGGGACGGCGTCCATCGCTACCTGCACGACCATCTTCTGAAAGAAGACCGCTACCGCTGATGACACCGCTCTTGGCTCTGCCCTTCCCGGCGATCGACCCGGTTGCCCTGGACCTGGGCCCCTTGCAGATCCGCTGGTATGCCCTGGCCTACATCGTCGGCATCGTCTTGGCCTGGCTCTATTGCCGGGCGCTGGCGCGTCGTCCGGAGAGCCCGGCGACAGTGCAGGCGGTCGACGATCTGGTCTTCTGGGCGACCCTGGGCATCCTGGTCGGCGGGCGGCTGGGCATGGTGCTCTTCTATCAACCTTCCTACTTCCTGGCGCATCCCGAGGACATCGTGAAGGTCTGGGAGGGCGGGATGTCCTTCCATGGCGGCTTCCTCGGCGTGCTGGCCGCGCTCTTCTATGTCTCCTGGCGGCACAAGATGCATTTCTTCGTGATGGCGGACCTGGCCGCGGCCGGGGCGCCGATCGGCATCTTTCTGGGCCGCATCGCCAACTTTGTAAATGGAGAGCTTTGGGGCCGGGTTTCCGACGTCTCCTGGGCCATGGTCTTCCCCGATCCGGCAGCCGGCGGCCTGCCGCGCCACCCCTCACAGCTCTATCAGGCCTTTGCCGAGGGCTTGGTTGTCTTCATCGTGCTGCGCATTCTGGTGCAGCGCGGCTGGCTGGGCCGGCCCGGGCGTATCGGGGCTGCCTTTGCCCTGACCTATGGCCTGGGGCGCTTCATCGACGAGTTCTGGCGTGAGCCCGACGCCTATCTGGGCTATCAGTTGGGCTTCGTGACCCAGGGCCAGATCCTCTCGATCCCGATGATCCTGGTCGGCCTTTACTTCCTCTGGCGGCTGCGCGGTCCACTACCGCCGACACCGTCTGAGACGAAGCCCGAAAAGAAGACGTGACGCCGCTCGAGCATCGCCTGCTTCGGCGGATCGCCGCCGAGGGACCGCTCACCATTGCCGACTTCATGGCGGCAGCCCTCTTGGATCCGCGGGATGGCTACTACACCCGTGCGGCACCCCTAGGGGACGAGGCCGGGCGCGGCGGAGACTTCGTCACCGCGCCGGAACTGACCCAGATTTTTGGTGAACTGCTGGGGCTCTGGTGCCTTGAGGCCTGGCAGCGGCTGGGATCGCCAGAGGCCTTCAACCTGATCGAATTGGGCCCCGGTCGGGGCACCTTGATGAGTGATGTGCTGCGCAGTCTGGACCTGATTCCGGAATGCCGACGCGCGGCAGCGCTGCATCTGCTTGAGGTCAGCCCGCGCCTTCAGGCCATCCAGCAAGAGACTTTGCGCCACGAAGAGATCACCTGGCACAGCACGATCGATCGCTTGCCCTCTGGTCCTTGCCTCATCCTGGCCAACGAGTTCTTCGATGCTCTCCCATTGCGTCAGTTCGAGCGGAGCCCGGAAGGTTGGCGCGAGCGCCTTGTGGTCCGCGGACAAGAGGGCCTGGGCTTCGCGCTATCGGGTGTCCTGCCGACAGGGCTCTTGCCTGATCAAGCGGAAGATGGGGCCGTCTACGAGTCGTCGACCGCGGCACAGATCATCGCCGAGGATCTGGCGCGCCATCTGGTTCGCGAGGGCGGTGCTGCACTCTTCATCGACTATGGCTACGACGCACGCCCTTGGAAGGGCAGCCTGCAGGCCGTCGAGAGGCATCGGCGAGTGTCAGTCCTAGAGTGTCCGGGTCAGGTCGATCTTTCCTCTCAGGTAGACTTCGCAGCCCTCGCGTCCGCCGCGCAGAAGGGAGGAGCAGAGGTTTTTGGCCCGGTATCGCAAGCCACGCTGTTGACGACCTTGGGGCTGGAAGAGCGCAAGACCTCTCTGATTGGCGAGAGCTCACCCGAGCAAGCGCTCGCCCTGGAACGGGCGTGTCGCCGGCTGATCGATCCAGGGGCAATGGGCGAGGCCTTTCTGGCGCTCGCCCTGCAAAGCCCGGGGCTCGAGGGCCCGGCAGGCTTCCTTGTAGAGCCTCGGCGCTAGTTGCTGCGCGACCAGGCCGCGGTTAGTGCACCGGCCGAGAAGAGGAAGCCAGCCCCGACCCGCTGTGCGTTCGCCATCACCCGCGGGCTGGAGAGCTTGGTGCGGAGCGCGCCGGCCAGATAGCCGTAGAGCGCGGCATTTATCGCTGCCAACACCAGGAAGGTGCTGCCCAGGATCAAGAGCTGTGGCGTGGCCGGTAGGGCCGGGTTTACGAACTGCGGCAGGAAGGCAACGAAGAAAACGATGCCTTTGGGGTTGAGGGCCGTTACCACGAAGGCATTCCAGAAGATCTTCTTGCCGCCGGCCGCCGGCAGGGCGCCGACCAGCCCGCTCTTCGCCAGAGCATCCGCGTTGCGCCAGAGCTTCCAGGCAAGCCAGATCAGATAGAGCGCACCGAACCACTTCAGAATCGTGAAGAGAGTGGCCGAGGCCGCGAGGACCGCGCCCATGCCCAACAGAGAGGCGGTCATGGCCGTGGCATCGCCCAGAGTGACACCGGCAACGGCGGCCGGGACCACCTTGCGGCCATGCGCCAAGGACTGGCTGACCACCAGCAAGATGGTTGGTCCCGGAATGAGAAGAAGTACCGTGGCGGCAAGGGTGTAGGCCAGCCAGACCTCGATCGACATAGAATGCTCCTCAAAGCTAAGTGATAAGATCCAGCCTTAGGGCAGGTCAGAAATGCAAGGCTCGATTCCGCATGCCTGTCGCGGCGCGGCGGAAGACGCTTTAGACTGCCCGCCATGCTTACCAGCAGTGCCCTAGGCTCCACGCCAAAGCTCCGTCACGGCTTCTTCACCCGCGCAGGCGGGGTCAGCCGTGGTGCCTTCGCCGCGCTCAACTGCGGGCTCGGCAGTCGCGACAAGCCCGACGCGGTGCGCGAGAACCGCCGCCGTGCCATGGCGAAGCTCGACCACAGCTATGACGACCTCTCGACCCTGTGCCAGGTGCACTCGGCAGAGGTCGTGACTCTCGACCGAGCGATCTCACCCGATGCGCGCCCTGAAGCCGATGCTCTGGTCACCAAGGAGCGCGGCTTGGTGCTGGGTATTCTGACGGCCGACTGTGCGCCGCTGCTCTTTGCCGACCCGGAGGCTGGGGTCATCGGTGCTGCCCATGCCGGTTGGCGTGGCGCGCTGGATGGTGTGGCAGAGGCCACTCTGGACGCCATGGAGCGCCTGGGGGGCAAGCGAAAGCAGATCCGTGCCGCCGTCGGGCCCTGCATCGCCCAGGCCTCTTATGAGGTGGGGCCGGAGTTTCAGGCACGCTTCCTGGAGCAGGATCCGGAGAACGCTGCCTATTTCGAGCCTGGAGTGGCCGACCGCTTGCACTTTGACCTCAAGGGCTATGTCGGCGACCGCTTGGCCCGCGCCGGTTTGGCCGAGGTCTCCGTCGAGCCGGCTGACACCTGTGCCGAAGAGCTGCGTTTCTTCTCCTACCGCCGGGCCTGCAAGCAGGGAGACCGCGACTTCGGCACCCTGCTCTCCGCCATCGTCATAGAGAAGGAGTGACTGGATGCCGCTGCACTTCAGCGAGGCCGAGTTTGAGGCGCGCGTCGGCGCCGCGCGGCGGGCCCTGGTGGCCGAGGGCCTGGATGCGCTGCTGATGTTCCGCCAGGAGTCGATGTACTACCTCAGCGGCTATGACACCTTCGGCTACGTCTTCTTCCAGTGCATGGTGCTGACCGCGGACGGGCGGCAGGTGCTTCTGACCAGGGCGCCGGACCGCCGCCAGGCCCAACTGACCTCGCGCCTGAGCGATATTCGGGTCTGGATGGATGCGCCTGACGCCGACCCCTCGATGGATCTGCGTGCCATCTTGCAAGAGCTGGGGCTGCGCGGCGCCAAGCTGGGTGTCGAATACGAGGCCTATGGCCTGACCGCGCGCAACGGCAAACGGCTGGAAGCAGCGCTGACCGGCTTCGCCACTTTGGTCGACGCCTCTTTCCTGGTGACCCGCCTGCGTCTGGTGAAGAGCGATGAGGAGGTCGTCTATGTCCGCAAGGCTGCGGCTCTTGCGGACGACGCCTTGGATGCGGCCCTGCCCTTGGCCGTTGCCGGTGGTGATGAGGCGGAGATCCTGGCGGCCATGCAAGGCGCCATCATCCGCAGCGGCGGTGACGATCCGGCCAACGAGTTCATCATCGGTTCTGGCCCCCAGGCCTTGCTCTGCCGCTATTACACGGGGCGTCGTCGGCTCGATACCCAGGATCAGTTGACCCTGGAGTGGGCGGGGGCCTATCGCCACTATCATGCGGCCATGATGCGGACCATCCCGATCGGATCGGCGCCGGACCGCCAGCGCGAAATGTATGAGGTGGCCAAGAATGCGCTGCTGGCGGTCGAGGATGCGCTGCGCCCCGGCCGTCTGGTCGGCGACGCCTTCGATGCCCATGCCCGGGTGATCGACCATGCCGGGATGTCCAAGGCCCGGATGAATGCCTGCGGCTATTCGCTGGGTGCCGTCTACGCGCCCAACTGGATGGACTGGCCGATGCTTTATCGCGGCAATCCCATCGAGGTTCAAAAGGGCATGGTCTTCTTCTGCCACATGATCATTTTCGATGATCGCTCTGGCCTGGCCATGACCTTGGGACGCACCAGCCTGGTCGGCGCGCAGGAGGCAGAGCCGCTGTCGCGCGGGACATTGGGGCTGTTGATCGGTTAGAAGCCTTGCCTTGCCGCCCCTCGGGCGGTTAGGTCTCGGCTGTTTTTGTCCGGTTTGTCATAAGGTTCGCTCGTGGCTGATGCCGCATGTCTTCATCTTCGCCCTGCTGTGCCTGCTGGGTCTGCTCGCAACCTGCATGATGGCTTAGCGCTGTTGCGCCTCTTGGCGCTTGCGCTGCTCGTGGGGGCTCTCCTCACCGCTTGCGGCAAGCTGCCCAAGCCATTCGAGCTGGGCGACAAGCAGGTCAATCCTCTGCTGGTGCCGCCTGAGGGTGGAGAGCTGCTGGTGCAGCGCCCCACCGGACTCGAGTCGGCACTCGAGGATGCCGGGGCGGCTTTGCTCGCCGAGGGGCTGACCCGCGGCGGCGTGCAGGCCAGTGCCGAGGCGCGCTCTGCCATTGGCGCAGACCTGCTGGTCCACGTGCAGCGTGCGCCAGTCAATCGTTCCCAAGAACGATTGTTGATCTCTTGGGAGGTCTTCAGCCCCAGCGGCGTGCTGCGCGGCGAAGCGCGGCAGGATCTGGTGGTTCCCGCCGGGGCCTGGGAAGCCGGCGACCCCTCGGTGTTGATGGCCGCCGCGGAAGAGGCCGCACCGCAGCTGGCCCCTCTGGTGTCCGGTGCGGAGCGTGACGTGCGGGTTGCCAGCCTGGCGCCTCAGGCCTCCGCTCCGATCCCCGAGATGGCCGTCGGCCTGATCCAAGGGGCGCCCGGCAGCGGCAACAAGGAACTGGGTGAGGCCCTGGTCCTGGTTCTGGCGCAGCAAGGCATTCGCCTAATCCGCGAGCCGCAGCCGGACAAGATGCTGGTCGAGGGTCAGATCACCATGGGGCCGCCGATTGAGGGACAGCAGGAGATCGCCTTGGCCTGGACCGTGAAAGAGGGCTTGGACGGCGATGTCTTGGGGACTGTCAATCAGCAGAATGTGATCCCGGCCGGCAGCTTGGATGGGCGCTGGGGCGAGGTCGCCATGCTGGTCTCCCGCGGTGCCGCCGAAGGCATCGTCGCGGTTCTACGGACAAAGGGTAAACTCTAAGGTTGTAGGGCTGAAGAGGCGTCTTTAAGCCATGCGAATCATGCCTAGGCTCAGTCGGAATTTTGTCATCTGAGAGCAGCTCTGAGCCGTTTACAGCGAAAGTCAGAACCATTACAGTCCGCGCGCCGTGGCGATGGGCGGGTCTAAGACTCGCCGCACCTAATGGCTGGGGCGCAGGACTAAGATTTGCCTAGGGGCGGGCGATGAAGATCTTGACTGGCAACAGCAACCGGCCTTTGGCAGAGGCCATCGCTGCTTATCTCGGTATTCCCATCACCAAGGCCTCAGTCAGGCGCTTCTCCGACATGGAGTGCTTCGTCGAGGTTCAGGAGAACGTGCGCGGCGAAGACGTCTTCATCGTGCAGTCGACCTCCTACCCGGCGAACGACAACCTGATGGAGATGCTGGTCGCGCTCGACGCTCTGAAGCGCAGCTCGGCCCGGCGCATCACCGCTGTCATCCCCTATTACGGCTATGCCCGTCAGGACCGCAAATCGGGATCACGCACGCCGATCTCGGCCAAGCTGGTGGCCAACTTGGTGACCATCGCCGGTGCCAACCGGGTGCTGACCCTGGACCTGCATGCCGGTCAGATCCAGGGCTTCTTTGACATTCCGACCGACAACCTCTTCAGCGCACCGGTACTGACTGAGAACATTGTCGAGCGCTTTAACGGCGATGACCTCGTCATCGTCTCGCCCGACGTCGGCGGCGTGGTGCGCGCGCGCACCATTGCGAGACGGCTTGACGCCGACCTCGCGATCATCGATAAGCGCCGAGAGCGGGCCGGCGTCAGCGAGGTGATGAACATCATCGGCGACGTCGCCGGTCAGCGCTGTATTCTGGTGGATGATATCGTCGATTCTGCAGGCACGCTCTGCAACGCCGCCGAGGCACTGGTCAAGGCCGGGGCCAGCAGCGTGTCGGCCTATGTCACGCACGGGGTGCTCTCTGGCGGTGCCGTAGCCCGGGTCGAGGCGTCACCGCTGGAATCCTTGGTGATCACCGATTCGATTCAAGCGACAGAGGCGGTGCGCGTCTCTCGCAAGATCGAACAATTGACCATCGCCCCCTTGTTGGGCGAGGCCATGAGCCGTATATCCGACGAGCGCTCGGTTTCGAGCCTCTTCGATTAGCCGGTTCGTTGTTGGTGCGGCGCATGTGACGCATCGCATCGGCCCTCTCCCCCTCCCGGCCGCTCAGCCAATCTGTCGGCTGGCCGGGAGGGGAAGCGGGCTGGTTCCGCTGTCTGCTCTCGTTCACCGACGGTGAGCGGGGGCCTTAGTCCCTTCCCCCGAATGGTCGGGCGGCACCCCTGGAGGCCGCTGGCTGGGCGGAAGGCCTGGGAGACCCATCCCTGCAATCGCTCCTCGGGGTTTCGAGGAGGGCTGCGGGGTGCGGTGCTTTTTGTTTTGCATGAAGGTAGAAACGACGATGTCCGACAACCAAAGCCTGATCGTTACGCCGAGAGACCGGGCCGGGAAGGGGGCCGCCCGCGCTGCACGGCGTGAGGGTCTGATTCCCGCAGTGATCTACGGCGACAAGAAACCGCCGGTATCGATCAACCTGGACTACAATGAAGTCTTTCAGAAGCTGCATCGCCCCGGCTTCTACACCACCCTCTACGAGTTGAAGGTCGGCTCCAAGAAAGAGCGGGTGCTGGCGCGCGACGTCCAGTTCCACCCGGTCCGCGACACGCCCATGCACGTCGACTTCTTGCGCGTGGCCAAGGGCGCAACCGTGACCGTGCAGGTCCCGGTCAGCTTCATCAACGAAGAGGAGTGCCCCGGCCTTCGCGAGGGTGGCGTGCTGAACGTTGTGCGCTACGAGATCGGCCTGGTCTGCCCGGCCGACAACATCCCAGATACCCTGGAGATTGATCTGACGGATGTGAACCTGGGTGACAGCGTCCACATCTCCACGATCGCCCTGCCGGATGGGGTCGAGCCGGAAATCAGCGATCGCGACTTCACCGTCGTGACCATTGGTGCGCCCTCTGCCGTGCGTGCTGAGGCACTCGAGGCCGCTGAGGCGGCTGCTGAAGAGGCCGCTGAGTTCGAAGACGAGGACGAGGCTGCAGAGGGCGGCGAGGCCGAGAGCAGCGAGGAGTCCTAAGAGGGTCGCTTGTGCGGTAGACGCGATCCTCCACGGTTCGCGCTACCGCATCGAGCAAGAGACCTTTCGGGTCCGGGGAGTGTTTCAAGGTGTACCTGCTGGTCGGACTTGGCAATCCCGGTACGCGCTACGCCTATAACCGCCACAACGTGGGCTTCATGGCGCTGGACGACATTGTCGAGCGCCATGGCTTTCAACCCTGGCGCAAGCGCTTCCAAGGTCTCTTGGCCGAGGGGCGGGTCGGCAGAGACCGTGTGCTCGCGCTGAAGCCACAGACCTTTATGAACGAGTCTGGACGCTCGGTTGGAGAGGCCTTGCGCTTCTTCAAGATAGCGACCGACAAGGTTATCGTCTTTTATGACGAATTGGATCTGGCGCCGGGTCGCGTGCGGGTGAAGCGGGGCGGCGGCGCCGGCGGTCACAATGGCATTCGCTCGATCGATCGCCATATCGGGCAAGACTATTGGCGGGTCAGGCTGGGCATCGGCCACCCAGGGCACAAGCACCTGGTGACCGGGCATGTGCTGAACGACTTCGCCAAGGCGGATGAGGACTGGCTGGACCCCTTTCTTGAAGCGCTCGCCAGCGAGCTGCCCCTGCTCTTGGGCGAGGGGCATGAGGCCTTCATGTCGCGGGTCGCGCACCTGGCGCCGGCGCCCAAAAGCGGTGGTCGCGGCAAGGTGGAAACACAGGAGTAACCGATGGGCTTCAAATGCGGCATCGTCGGCCTGCCCAATGTGGGCAAGTCGACCCTCTTCAACGCGCTGACCGAGACGGCTGCGGCAGAGGCTGCCAACTACCCCTTTTGTACGATCGAGCCCAATGTGGGTCGGGTCTCCGTGCCCGATCCGCGCCTGGATGTCCTGGCGCGCTTGGCCAAGTCGGCCAAGGTGATCCCGACCCAGCTCGAGTTCGTCGATATCGCCGGCCTGGTGCGCGGTGCCTCCAAGGGCGAGGGCCTGGGCAACCAGTTCCTGGCCAACATCCGCGAGACCGACGCCATCGTCGAAGTGCTGCGCTGCTTCGACGGCGAGGTCACCCACGTCGAGGGCTCGGTCGACCCGATCCGCGATGCCGAGATCATCGAGACCGAGTTGCTGATCGCCGACCTGGAGTCGCTGGAGCGGCAGCGCGAGGCCGCGATCAAGAAGGCGCGCGGCCAGGACAAGGAGGCCAAGGCCAAGCTGACGGCCATCGACCTGATCCTGCCGACCCTGCAGGACGGCAAACCGGCGCGTGCCGTGGCGGTTCCGGCCGACCAGAGGGCGCAGGTGAAACAGCTCAACCTCTTGTCCGCCAAACCCCTGCTCTACATTGCCAACGTCGAAGAGGTGGCGGCAGCTGAGGGCAATGACTATTCGGCCAAGGTCGAGGCCTATGCGAAAGAGCAGGGCGCTGGCTTTGTGGTGGTTTCTGCCGCTATCGAGGCCGAAGTGGCACAGCTGACCGACGAGACCGAGAAGCGCGAATTCCTTGAGAGCCTTGGCCTGGAGGAGACCGGCCTGTCGCGCGTGATCAAGGCCGGCTATGCGCTCTTGAACCTCATCACCTTCTTCACGGCAGGACCGAAAGAGGCACGGGCCTGGACGCTCAGGCAGGGCCTACGGGCCCCACAGGCCGCCGGGGCCATCCATACCGACTTCGAGCGCGGCTTCATTCGTGCCGAGACCATTGCCTACAAGGACTATGAGATCTGCGGCGGTGAAGCGGCGGCCCGCGATGCCGGAAAGCTGCGCGCCGAGGGCAAGGACTACACCGTCCTCGACGGCGACGTCTTCCACTTCCGCTTTAATGTTTAGCTCTTGATGGCGGTAACATAGCACCTCAGCCTAGGGTGTAATGCGTACAAAAAACGCACTAGCATCTTCTTCGACGGTCAGGCAGCGGCAGAGGTGCAGTGATGGCCATTGAGACCTATGCGCTGAAGGGTGGCCGGGTCGGACGCGAACGCCTTAAAGTGCTGTCACGCATCTTGAGGCCGCAAACCCTTGACTTGTTTCGGCGCATTGGCATTGAGCAAGGGGCGCGTTGTTTGGACGTCGGCTGCGGTAGTGGCGATGTCACCTTCGACCTTGCGGCCATCGTCGGTCCCGAGGGCCAGGTTATCGGCAGCGATCTCGACGACGAGAAGTTGGCGCTTGCCGATGAGGAGGCCAGGGACCGCAGCTTGTCGAATGTCGCCTTTGTCAATGCGGACGCAACGGCCAATGCCACCTCTCTCAATGTCTTTGATTTCGCCTATGCCCGGCAATTGATCTGCCATGTCGCCGATCCCCTTCACGTGCTAAGGCAGATGGTGGCCTGCATCAGGCCTGGTGGCATCGTTGCAGTAGAGGATGTTGATTTCACCGGATATTTTTCTTACCCGCACTGCCCAGAGCTGCTGCTCTTCATGGACTATGTCAGACGGACCATCGCAGGGCGGGGTGGGGACGCTGACATTGGTCCCAGGCTCCCAAGCTTGCTGCGCCAGGCCGGACTTCAGTCGGTAGAGATTGCCGTCGCTCAGCTGGCGGCGACTGAGGGCGAGGTTAAGACGATCCAGCCCCTGACCTTGGAGCTCTATAGCGAGGCGATAATCGCCGACAGTTTGGCTGACGCGGCTGAGGTTGAGCGGGTTGCTAGAGCACTCTATGCCTTTGCAGCGGACCCGCACACGGTGATGAGCGTTCCCCGTTTTGTACAGAGCTGGGGCGTGAAGCCGACAGCGTGATGGTGTCATGATCTCCGGTTCGGCACGGCACCGACCCAAAGCGGTGGCCACATCAGAGGCGCCTTGCGCGCGAAGGATCAATCACTATCCGCAGCGGTGGAGCGGAGCCTGGCCGCCCTGCAAGGGCTCTGCGACCATGGTGAAGCTGTTCGGTGTCACATCGCTGATCCCGGCGTCGAGGGTATTGACGTTTGCCGTGTCTCTCAGATCCGAAAAGGTGACCGTGACGCCCTTGCCCTTCAGCTCCCAAAGGCCGATGGCTTCGACTGGGTTCTCGCCTCCGTTGGTAACGGCCCAGGCGCCGGAGGCGTAGAAAGACATGGTGTCTCTGCTCGCGCACTCATTGGCACCGCCGATGCCCCAGTAACCGATGAAATAGTCGCGATTCAGAGGCGTTTCCGCCCAAGCTGAAGAGCCAGCCGCGATCACCACCAGAGCTGCTGCAGTCATACGCCAAGCCATGGTCTCGTCCTCTTTTTGTTTTGTCCGGACACTATGGAACCTGCCGCAGAGGGGCACAACAGCCCTGCTGTCAGGGTCTGTTTGAGAAAGGGCGCGTAGGCCTTTTCTCAAGGGGGGGCGGGCCGGCGCCGCGCAATCTCAATCAGTCTATCTGGGCGCCGAAACTGGGTTGTCCGTCGGCAGTCCCGAGGCCCAACAGGCGTGCGGGCCGCTGCAACTCTATCCACCGCTGCTCGATGACGGACTCGTGACCATCGGGGAAATTGTAATCTTGACTGCCTTGGCTCGCGATTGCTATCGACACGCTGCTTGGTGCTCCGACGCCGATGGCTGAGGCTTAATAGGGAACCCGGTGCGCTCTCCCTTTGGGTGCAATTCCGGGGCTGTACCCGCAACTGTATGCGGTAGGGTGTGCTGACGAGACGCCACTGGGGTTCGACCTGGGAAGGCAAGCACAAGGAAACCCGACAACCGCGAGCCAGAAGACCTGCCAGGCATGTTGAAACCCACGTCTGGGGCGGGTGTCCCCAGGGAGAAAACAATGTCGCTGCAAGGCCTTCCGGCGAAGAGTCGGCCAGAGTTCAATCTTACCGCCGCGAGCACGCTGCACCATCTGATTGCAGTGGCGCTGGCCTGCTCGGCGCTTTGGACCATCATCGTCGCGACCCTCGGCGTTTGACCAGGCCTTAGGCCTATGGCTGAAACCACCCTGCTCTCCGCCACCGGGCTGACCCTCGGCTATCGGGATGTCAGCATCGTCAAGGATGTCGGCTTCGCGCTCGTGCGCGGCGATGTGCTGGCCGTCGTCGGGCACAACGGCTCGGGGAAGTCGACCCTGATCAAGACCTTGCTGGGCGCCTTACCGCCGCTCGCCGGCGCGCTCAATTGGCCTACCGGCAAGCCGCAGACCATTGCCTACCTGGGCCAGAGGACAGAGTTCGACAACCGCTTTCCGATCAGAGTCCGCGACTTGGCGGCCATGGGGGCTTGGTCCGGTCTGGGCTTCTTTGGCCGGGTCGATGGAGAAATCCGGGCGCGTATCGCCTCTGCGCTGGAGCGTACCGGCACGGCCGAAATCGCCGACATGCCGCTCCACAAACTCTCAGCAGGCCAACTGCAGCGGGCTCTCTTCGCGCGCACCATGGTTCAAGACGCGCCTTTGATCCTCTTGGACGAGCCCTTTACTGCGGTCGATCAGACGACGGAATCCGCCCTGCTGTCCCTGATCGATGGCTGGGCTGCAGAGGGGCGCGCGGTGATCCTGGTTCTGCACGATCTCTCGGCGGTTCTGCAGCATTGCAATGCTGCGCTTCTCTTGGGTGACGGACGCGCCCTCTTCGGCGAACCGAAGGACACGCTGACGCCGCATAATCTCGTTGGTCACCGCTACCTTTCGCAAAGCCAGGCAGCCTGGATCGAGGGCATGTACAGTCAAGCGAAGGCCAACCATGTTTGAGTGGCTTGATTACTCCTTCATGATCCGGGCGCTGACCGCAACCACGGTCTTGAGCTTCTCGGTCGCCCCGGTCGGCGCCTTCCTGGTGCTTCGGCGTCTGTCACTGGCAGGCGAGGCCATGGCCCATGCCATCGTGCCCGGTATCGTCATCGCCTTCGTGGTTGCCGGGCTTTCGGTTGCTTCAATGCTGATCGGCGGCCTGACAGCGGGGATCGCGGTGGCGGCCCTGACCAGCCTGCTGGCGCGGCTCACCATCATCCGCGAAGACGCAAGCCTGGCCTCGCTCTATCTGATCGCTCTGGCGCTCGGCATCTTTATCCTCTCGGCGGCCGGCTCGGCGGTGCCGCTGAAGAGCTTCCTCTTCGGCTCGATCCTGGGCATTGACGACGAGACCCTGATCCTGATCGGTGCCACGGCCACCGTGACCCTGGTCAGCTTCGCGCTGATCCTGCGGCCACTGATCACCAACACCATCGATCCGGTCTTCCACGAGAGCCAGTCCAAGCGCCCCGGCCTGGTGACCCAGTGGTTCATGTTCCTGGTCGTGCTCAATCTCTTGGGCGCCTTCAAGGCACTCGGCACCCTGATGGCGGTCGGCCTGATGATCCTGCCGGCGACCGCGGCCCGCTATTGGGTCTCGACCATCACCGGCTATCTGATCATGACCTTCGTCTTCGCGCTGCTCAGCTCCTGGATCGGCCTGATCGTCTCCTACTATCTGCCGGACGTGCCATCGGGCCCGGCAATCGTGATGGTGGCGGCACTTTTCTTCGTCATCAGCCTGATCTTTGCCCCGCAGGGATTCAATGTCGCTGCCCGTCTCAACCCCTTTCGCCGTCGCGAGCTGCCCGCCGGTCAGCAGAACCTGAACGAAGGAGAGAAAATCTATGAGAAGACTCCTTAAAGCCGTCCTGATTTCGGGTCTGGCAATTGCCGCCCTGCCGGCGGTGGCCGAGGACAAGATCAAGGTTGTCGCCAGTTTCTCCATCCTGGGCGACATGGTGCAACAGGTGACGGGCGACTTGGCCGAGGTCACGACCATCGTCGGCCCGGACGCCGATGCGCATGTCTATGCACCCAGCACGAGTGATGCCAGGGCCGTCGCCGATGCCGACGTGATCTTCGTCAATGGTCTGGGGTTCGAGACCTGGTCTGAGACCCTGATCGAGACCTCCGGCACGGATGCCAAGGTCTTCGTCGCGACCGAGGGGGTAACCCCATTGAAGGTCGACGGTGCGATCGATCCGCACGCCTGGAACGCGCTCACCAATGGTATGATCTATGTGAAGAACATCGCAAACGCCATGGCGAGCGTTGACCCTGAGAATGCTGCAACCTACGAGGCCAATGCCCGCGCCTATACTGAGAGACTAGGTGCACTGCACAACCAAGCACTCAGTGATCTGGAGAAGCTGCCGGCCGATCAGCGTACCGTGGTGACCGCCCACGATGCCTTTGGCTACCTAGCAAATGCCTATGGCATGACCTTCCTGGCCCCGGTTGGAATCGACACTGAGGCGGAGCCCTCAGCCAAGGAAATGGCAGCTCTGATCGATCACCTGAAAGAGGTCGGCGCTGGTGCCCTTTTCGTCGAGAACATCACCAGCGCGGCTCTGGTCGAGCAGATTTCGCGCGAAACCGGGATCAAGGTCGGTGGCCGGATCTACTCGGATGCGCTCTCGGAACGGGGCGGCCCCGCGACCAGCTATGAGGCTATGTTCCAGCATAACTTGGGCGTGCTCATCGAAGCGCTCAGCCACCAGTCGTAACACCGCTGTTCGACGAATAAGAACACCCTCGGCCCTCGGGTCGGGGGGTTCTTGCATTTCGGTCCGACCCCTAACGAAGCGCTCTCTTCACCCTTGCGCCTATGCCGCTCAGGCGCTCGCAGGACTCGTTTGAGAAGACGAAGCGGACGAAGGGGTCGCCGTTAGCAGGCCCCCAGCCCGTCATCGGGGTGGCAGCGATGCCTTCGGCGAGGAGCCTCTCGGAGGCCTCCAATCCGCTGAAGCCTAGATCCTGACTGCGCAGCAGCAGCGACCAGCCGCCTGACGGTCGTCCGACTGGAAGGCCTTCCAAGGCCTCCATGATCAGGTCGCGACGTGCCTGCAGTTCGGCGACATAGCCGGGCAGGTCCGCCGCTGATTCCTGCAGCGCCACGGCTGCAGCAGCCTGAGCAATACCGACCGGCACGACGACATTGGCCAAGGAGACCGCGACCAGGTCGGGGATCAGGGCCGCGGGTGCCACGATCCAGCCGACACGCCAGCCAATCATCCGAAGCTCTTTGGAGGCACTGCCGACCACCACGCTGCGCTCGGCCAGACCGGGCAAGGTCAGCGGATAGATCAGTGGACGATCGTCGAACAGCAGACGCTCCATGGCGGAATCGAGGATCAATAAAAGGTCGTGGGCCTCGGCCAGCTCTGCGACCGCCTTCCAGTCCTCTTGGGTCAGGACGGTGCCGCTGGGCATGGAGGGTGAGGTGAGAAGGAAGGCCCGGGTCTTGGGACCGACCGCGGCGATGAGGGCCTCGCGGTCCAGGCGCCACTCTGCTCCCGGCGAGAAGATCAGCGGCACAAAACGCGGCACGCCGCCGGCAAGGCGGATCCGGTTCAAAAGGCCGACATAGGTGGGATCGGTCACGATGACCTCGTCCCCAACCTCTATGGTGGCCAAGAGTACGTTCAGGATGCCCGAGAGCCCGCCGGCCGAAATCAAGCAGTTGGTCTCGTCGTAGTGCTGACCCGAGAGCCTGGAGACATGCGCGGCAGCGGCCCGGCGCAGCGCCACCTGACCAACGAAGGGGAGGTAGCTGTTGTCGTCATCCAGCTCGGTGGCATCCTTGGTTCGGGCCAGGGCTGCCGGGTGCGGCGGCAGATTGACGTCGAGATTTTCCAGTCGTAGCAAGTCCTGGTCGGCCGAGTCGGCGAGATTGCCCAGGCGATCGACCCCGATACCGGCAATCTCCGCCAGGCGCGCCGGCCGGCGGGAAAAGAGGCTGCTCTTGGACATGAGTCTTTCCTTTGAATAATAGATTATCTATAATCCTGGTATGAACGACGAAACGCAAGCCCTTTCCAAGCGAGCGGCCGGGAAGAACGGTGAGGATCGCTCGCTCGCGGCCATCATCACGCGGGAACTGGGCCAAGAGATCGTAAGCGGCGTGATCGCACCCGGAAGTTGGCTCAGGCAGGACCACATCGCTGAGCGCTTTCAGTCCAGCCATGTCCCCGTGCGGGAGGCCTTTCGCCGACTGGAAGCCAAGCGCCTCTTGGAGAACCTGCCGCGACGCGGTGTGCGCGTGCCACTGCTTGAGCCCGATGACGTCCAAGAACTCATCGACATGCGCACCGCGCTCGAGACCTTGGCACTTGGCCGCGCCCTCGCGCTCGGTGCAGCGGACCTCTTGTCTGAGGCGGTGCAAAAGGCGGAGGTTGCTTTGGGCGAGGGGGAGGCTTCGGAGTCGCTGGCGGTCTGGGAAGACTGCAATCGCAGGTTCCATACGGCGCTCTATGAGCCGGGAGGCGGGACCCGACTGCAGACCGCCATTGCCGAGCTGCACGACGCCAGCGCACGCTATCTCTTCGCTGCCTGGAGCGATCTGGATTGGCAGCCGCGCTCAGACACGGAACATCGCGGCCTTCTAGAGGCCTTCCGCAGTGGAGACCGAGCCACCGCCGAGCCCTTACTGGCAGCGCATATTCAGGCGGCTGGGCGCGGCTTGATCGCCCGATTGCGGGAGACCGCAGACAGAGTCTCTGTTTAGGCTTGCCAGGTCCCCAGCTTTGGTCCATCTACAGCCAACGCAAAGCATCAAGATTGAGACGCATTCGCATTGTTGCCACTGCGTTGGGATGAGGAGAGGAGCCGAGATGTACATCGCGATGAATCGCTTTCAGGTTAAGTTGGGCCGCGAGCAGGACTTCGAGACCCTCTGGACGACACGTAAGACCTACCTGGACGAGGTCCCTGGCTTCCGGGAGTTCCATCTGCTCCGCGGCCCCGTGGCTGAGGACCACGCGCTCTACAGCTCTCATTCTGTCTGGGATTCGGCAGCCGCCTTCGAGGCCTGGACCAAGTCAGAGGCCTTCCGTAAGGCGCATAGCGGTGCGGGCGATCATCGCGGCATCTATCTCGGCCACCCGCATTTCGAGGGTTTCGAGGTTATCCAGGAAGTGAGCGCGATAGCCGACTAGTGGATCAACCTGCTTCAATCCTGCCGATTATGCCTCTGCCATAGCTTCCAAAACAGCCGCCCGTCTGGCGCAAGGTAACGGCTTGCAATCCCTCGCTGCCTATTCGATCCTTGTGTGGGCGAATAAATACGGGGGGGGAAGCTGTTGCTAAACAAGCGTCTAGCGGCCGGATGGTCAATTTGCATTGTGGGCAGCGCTGGTCTGGGGCTGCTCGGCACGACGGCGCTCAGCCCCGTGCGCGCCGACTGCAGTACCCAGAACAACCGCACCTACACCTGCGACGGCGCCCTCGACAACGTCATCTTCCAGAAGAACAACTTCGAGAGCGAGGGCTTCTCGGTCACGGTTCAGGATCTCGACAAGGACGTTGGACTAACCGTCACGCTCGAGAACAGCATCGGCAATGCGCAAGGCAATGGAAATCCTGGTGGCAGCTCGTCCAACCTGAACATTACCTTCAATGATCCGAACCACGGCATCCTCCTTCAGGAGGGTCAATCGAGCGCCTTCAAAGGCTTGAACGCCATTACCGAAGCCGGCGATGGTTCATCCGGCAATCACGACACGAGGTTTGAGGGCGATGCGCACTCTGACCCTGGCGGTGTTGGTGGCGCTGGTGGTGATGTCGCACTCTCTGTGAATGCTAAGAACCTGAGCATCACTACCAACTCGGCCGGCGGTTCTGTCATCCTTGGCGTTTCCCGCGGCGGCAGTGGTGGACCAAGCGACGAAGCAGAGGTCAAAAACTTTGGCTCGGCCACCGGTGGCAACGGCGGGCAAGGCGGTAACGCTGGAGCCGTCGATATCAACATCACGCAAGCCGGCCTGCTGTTCTTTGACTTCGGTGGCATCGATCAAACCGCCAATGGTGCGGTCGCCTCCTCCTTGGCTGGCGACGGCGGTGACGGCGCGGAAGCGAAGGTAAAGGCAGAGGGCGGCGGCAACACCCATGGCGGTGATGGCGCGCGCGGCGGTGATGGCGGTGCTACAAGCGTCACGGTCGACAGCGTCGAGATCAGCACCTTCGCCGGGATGGGCAGCACTATCATTGCTGAATCCTTTGGCGGCAATGGCGGCGCTGGCGGTGAGGCCAAGAGTGAAGCAGCCGGTGCATCGAGTGCCGGTGACGGGGGTGCCGGCGGAGATGGCGGTAAAGCCAGCGTGTTGCTCGGCAACGGCACAATCATGATCGGGACCTCAGGCGGCAATGGCGATGGGACCATCACCCCGAACGTTCGCGCCCACTCGCAAGGTGGTGCGGGCGGTGCGGGCGGCGATGGCTTTACCGGCGCTGCCGGCGACAGCAGTGGTGGCGATGGGGCCAAGGGCGGCACTGGTGGAGAGGTCACGCTCGCACTTGGTGCAGCCGAGGTCTTTTTGGAGCAGTCGAGCGGTGGTGTCTTCGCCCAGAGTTTCGGTGGGAAGGGCGGCGACGGCGGAGAGGGCAGAACCGACTTCGCTAGTCATCATGCCGACGGCGGCGATGCCGGCGACGGCGGCAACGCTGGCTCGGTCACGGTCAAGCCCTCCTCGCAGCAGGCCTCTATAGCGGTACAGGACGACACGAACCCCTTCGCTTTTCAGCATGCTCTGGTGCTGCAGAGCATCGCCGGTGACGGTGGCGATGGCGGTGAAGGCAAATCCGCAACTTTCGGCGACTCGAATGGCGGCAATGGCGGCAAGGGCGGGACGGCCGGCACCATCGATGCCGACATCTGGGCCGCCATCATCACGCACGGTGAGGGCGGCCAGGGACTGGTGGCGCGCAGCTATGGTGGGGCCGGCGGCAATGGTGGATCGGCTAACTCCACCTTTGGCTCGGGCACCGGTGGCGCGGGCAAGGGCTCCGGGCCCGGCAATGATGTGACCCTTCAGTATCAGGGCTCAGTCTCCACCAGCGGCGCAAACGCCAATGCCGTCCTGATCCAAAGCGTCGGTGGATTCAGCGGTGACGGTGGCAGTGCGACTGGCTTCACCGCCTTCGGCGCGGGCAGTCAGAGCGCCGGCAGTGGCGGCATGGTGGATGTGACCCTGGCAGAGCAGGTGACGATCTCGACTACGAACCAGAACGCCTATGGCGTGCAGGTGCAGTCCGTCGGCGGTGGCGGCGGTCGCGGCGGCGCGGGCGAAGGCATTGCCGCTCTGGGCGGCAGTGGTTCGGCCGGTGGAGATGGTTCGGACGTCAGCCTGAAGATCGGCAAGGATGCCTCGATCTCGACCGAGGGCATGCTGGCCCGCGCTCTGCACGTCACCAGTGTTGGCGGCGGCGGTGGCGATGCCGGTGGGGCGCTGGGGGTTGTATCGCTTGGCGGTTCGGCCGGCGGTGGTGGCAATGGCTCAAATGTCCTGGTCTCGCTCGCCGACGGCGGCTCGATTGAGACCAGCGGCGATGTGGCGACAGGTCTCTATGCGGCCAGCATCGGCGGCGGTGGCGGCTCCGCGCACTCGACCTCGGGCATTGAATCGATCGGCGGATCGGGCGGCGACGGCGGCAGCGGCGGACCGGTCAACATCAACAACGCCTCCACCATCGCGACCGAGGGATCGGACGCCGACGCAGTCTTCGCGCAGTCCGTCGGCGGCGGCGGTGGGCATGGCTCCAACGCGACCAGCGTTTCGGCAGGCTTCTCTCTGGCCGTGGGTGGTTCCGGCGGTAAGGGCGGCTTCGCCAACAACGTGACCTACAACGACACCGGCACCTCGGATCGCAAGATCACGACCAAGGGCGACCGCTCGCGCGGCGTCTTCCTGCAAAGCGTCGGCGGTGGCGGTGGTGACGGCGGCAACGCCGTCAGCCTCTCGGCCGGCGGACCCGTCAATCTCTCCTTGGGCTTCAGCGGATCCGGTGGCGGTGGTGGTCGTGGTGGCATCGCGCAGTATCAGACCGGTGCTGCCGACGTCAGCACAGAAGGCGATCACGCAGCGGCCATCCAAGTGCAGTCGATCGGCGGCGGTGGTGGCAATGCTGGGACCGATGTTACGGCTAGCGGCGTCTCCGGCTTGAACCTGGGCCTTTCCATCGGCGGCTCGGGTGGTCGGGGCGGCGCGGCCGACTTTGCCTCTATCGAGTCAGTGAGTGCGCTCATGACCGAGGGCGATCATTCGGTCGCTGCCCAGGTGCAGTCGATCGGCGGTGGCGGTGGCAACGCCGGCACCACGGTCTCCGGCGATCTGGCCGGCCCGGTCAGCTTGGGCGGCGCCATCGGCGGCGCCGGCGGCAGCGGCGGAGACGGGGGCGAGGCCAACGCCAACGGTGGTGGCGGCATCAACACCAAGGGCGATCACTCCTTCGGCCTCCTGGCGCAAAGCGTCGGAGGTGGCGGCGGCAATGGCGGCACCACGGTAGCAGCCGATGGCGTCAGCGAGGTCTCGGGCGATGTCTCACTGGGTGGCAAAGGGGGCGATGGCGGCAAGGGTGGCTTGGTCACCGCCAAGTGGGCCGATGCGATCAAGACCCAGGGCAGCAATGCCAGTGCCGTGGTGATCCAGTCGATCGGTGGCGGTGGCGGTACCTCCGGCACAACGGTCTCCGCGGCGGCCAGCTCTCAGTATTCAATGCAGGCCGCGGTCGGCGGCAATGGTGGTGGCGGTGGCGATGCCGACCATGTCGGCGGTACCCTGCTGGGCGACATCACCACCGAAGGCGATGTTGCGCATGGCCTCTTGATTCAATCGATCGGCGGCGGTGGCGGGCATTCCGGTACCACCATCTCCGGCACGGCGATCTCCAAACTGTCGGCCAACGTAGCGGTCGGTGGTTCGGGTGGGACCGGCGGTGACGGCATGCGGGTCGTCGCCGAGGTGCAGGATGTCACGACCAGCGGTCACTCCTCTTCCGGTGTGACCGCGCTTAGCGTTGGTGGGGGCGGCGGCTCAGCGGGCTTCAGCGGCGCTCTTAGCGGTAACTCCACCGACTCGATCAATCTCTCGATCGGCGGCTCGGGCGGCTCGGCCGGCGATGGCGGCACAGTCGAGGTCAATCTGGCAGGCGACGTCGCGACCGCCGGTCACAACGCCTCTGGCATCAAGGCCTTGAGCGTTGGTGGCGGTGGCGGGGACAGCGGCATGACCTTGTCGGGCTCGCTGGTCGGAAGCATCCCGATCGATATCAGTGTCGGCGGCGATGGCGGCTCTGCTGGCTCGTCCGGCGATGTCACGGTCACGACCGCGGCCAACACTTCGATCTCGACCAAAGGCAGGGTCTCGGAGGGCATCGTCGCCGCCAGTGTCGCCGGCGCCGGCGGTAGTTCCGGGCACGTCATGGCCGGCTCGGCGATCTCCGGCGGCACGGCAGGGGTCTCGGTCGGTGGCAAAGGCGGCGATGGCGGAGTGGCCGGGACCGTCGAGGTCATGAATGCCGCGATGATCGAGACCGCCGGCGCGCTCTCCAGCGGGATTGAAGCGCGTTCTCTGGGCGGCGGTGGCGGCAGCGCCAAGGGCTCGATCACCGCTTCTGCGCTTTCCATGGGTGATGCCTCACTCACCATCGGTGGTGACGGCGGTAGTGGCGGCACGGCCGGCAGCGTCACGGTCTCCAGCGATGGGGCGATCGAGACCAAGAACCACCACGCTTATGGCATCCTGGGACAGTCGATCGGCGGTTCCGGCGGCAATGGCGGCTTTGCGGCCGAGGCCAGCTTGACTGGTGGTGAGGTCTCCGGTGAGGTCAGCGTCTCGATCGGTGGCAAAGGTGGCAAGGGCGGTGCCGCGGCAGAGACCAAGGTCACGGCCTCCTCCTTTATCGAGACCGCAGACTTCGGTTCCATCGGCATTCTGGCGCAGTCCATCGGCGGCTCAGGCGGCTCGGGTGGCAATGTCTACAGCGGTAACCTCTCGTTCGGCAGCGATGGCTCGGCCACCGCCAACTTGGACATTGGTGGCGAGGGCGGTGATGGTGCGGTCGGTAACACGGTCACGGTCGACAACGACGCCATCATTAAGACCAACGGCTTCTTCTCAGACGGCATCGCAGCCCAGTCTATCGGTGGCAATGGCGGCAATGGCGGGTCGACCTATGCCGTCTTGACCTCGATCCCCGGGGACAACAGCGCGAACTTTGACGTCAACATTGGCGGTTCCGGTGGGTCGGGCCAGGATGCGGGGACGACCACGGTCAACAACGCCGGTCCAATTGAGACGGAACTGGGCGCCTCTAATGCGATTCTCGCCATGAGCATCGGCGGCGGCGGCGGTCGCGGTGGCGCCGCAGCCAGCATCACTATCAATCCGGAGCCCAGCGGCGCTGCACAGCAGGCTGGACTGCAAGGTGACGATAGCTCCAGCCTGAGCGCGACTGTCAGCATCGGGGTCGGTGGCTCCGGCGGTACTGCTGGCGATGGCGGTAAAGTGCTTCTGAACAACAAGGCTGCCCTCACAACGGCCGGCCGCAGTTCCAAGGCCATCTACGCCATGAGTGTCGGCGGCGGCGGCGGCGATGGTGGGACCGCTTCGTCTGCCTCCTTCTCCTACGACGGGATCTGCAGCGCGCTGACTGGCGGAGCCGGCTTTGGTTGCAAGGACGATGATGGCGGCGATGACGAGACCACCGATATCTCGACCTCGCTGACCTCGGAAATCGGTGGCAAGGGCGGTGCCGCTGGCAATGGCGACAGCGTCACCATCACCAATGAAGGTGGGATCAACACCAGCGGGCGGCTGGGCCACGGCATTGTTGCCCACTCCATCGGCGGCGGCGGCGGCAATGGTGGTCAGGGCGACCTGGGCATCCGGGCCTGGACCACCAACGCGACCGCGAACTCCATTGCCGACCTGCCGGGGAACTTCACCTTTATCCCGAACTTCAGTGACGTCAGCATGGCGATCGGTGGCAGCGGTGGGGCGGCCGGCGATGGCGGGGCCGTCAGCATTTCCGGCGAGGGCGGCATCGCCGTCAGCGGTGATCATGCCTTTGCCATCCATGCTCAGTCGATCGGCGGCGGCGGCGGTAACGGAGGTGCGGGAACCACCGGCATCTGGTCCGAGCTGACGGTCGGCGGGCGCGGCAGTGGCGGCGGCAATGGTGGCGACGTCACGGTCGACCAGAGCGGATTCATCGTGACCACGGGCAAGGGTGGTGTGGGCATCTTCGCCCAGTCGATCGGCGGCGGCGGCGGCACTGCGGGTGATGTCGAGCGGGCCTTCACCGATTCCTGGCTCAAGCTGAACATCGGTGCAGGCCTCGGTATACAGAAGGCAGCCGGTGTCGGCGGCGACGGCGGCGACATCTCGGTGACAGCCGGTGCGATTCTGACCAGCGGTGCGGGTGCACACGGGGTCATCGCGCAGTCGGTCGGCGGCTCCGGGGGTATCGCGCAGATCTCGGGAGACCTCGGCAGCCTCTCCGCCCTCAACACCTATGCCGGTGGCGCCGGTGATGGCGGCGACGGCGGTGCGATCGACATCACCATCAATGGTCCAGTTTTGGTCTCCGGTGAGGGCGCACAGGGGGTGGTCGCTCAGAGCAGCACCGGTCGCCTCGGCTCTGGCGACAAGAGCGGTGACGTCACCATCAAGGTGAATGACGACATCTCTGCCTCTGGCAGCAATGGTCGAGCCATCCTGGCGCAGAGTGACGGCGCTATCCGCGGCACCATCGCAATCTCTGTTGCCGAGGGTGCGACGGTCGAGACCGCGGCCGGCAGTGCAGAGACCATCGGCCTCTTCCACGGCAGCGGCAACACCCTGACCAACGATGGCGTGATCCGCCACCTGGGCAGCGAAGCGGACGACTTTGTCCTGCGCACCAACGGCTTTGGTCTTGAGGTCACGAACAACGGCGTGATCCAGGGCTCTGTCCTCAGCCAGTCCAGCCAGGCGAATGGGCCCCTGGGCGGACCCGTCGTCATTGCCAACAACTCCGGCGCGACCGTCGGCTTGGGGGCGACCATGAACCTGGGGCAGGGCGGCAGCCTTACCAACGAAGGCCAGGTCTCGCCCGGCACGGTCGGTACCATTGCAACCTCGGAGTTCGATGGTGGCTTCACGCAAGCCAGCGGCGGCATGCTGATCGTCGATTTCGAGATCGAGGGGCCGAATGATCGGATCTCCTTCATCAAGAACTCCAGGCCCTCCTTGGCAGGCCAGGTTGAGCCTTCGATTCAAGGTGACCTGCCGAAGTCTGGTGACAGCGGCAGCTTCGTGATCATCTCCTCAGCCTCGGGCTACCGCTCGAATGCGCTGGGCGTCGATAGCACGGCGACGGTCGACTACGGCCTTTCCCAAGCGAACAACGACATCAGCCTCAGCTACAACGTCGATTACACGCCCTGGAACGGCTCCAGCGTCTCGCAGGCGAAGATCACGCCGGCGACCAGAGACCGGATTACCGAGAACCACACCCGCTTCGGCGATAGCATTAATGCGCTTGTCGACCTGCGCGACGGCGCGACCGCGAGCGGCGGTGACGATTTCGCCTTCGTCGATGATCTGACCACCTACCTGCTGGAGACCGAGGAGGTTGGTGATCTGGTCGATATCTACGATCGCTTCGCGCCGGCAGAGATCTTTGCGCCCTCGGATGCCGCGCTCTTCTCCAGCCTGCGCTTTGCAGACGATCTGAATTCCTGCCCGCGGCAGGGTAGCGAAGGTCAGGTCATCTTCACCCAGCAGGGCAGCTGCCTCTGGCTCGAGGCCAACGGTGGTGGCCTGGATCGCCAGCGCACCAGCAACTCCGTCGAATACGACGAGACCTACTTCGGTGTCTCCGTGGGCGGGCAAACGGCTCTCGGCAACGGCTTCTTCCTGGGTGCGGCCTTCGGCTATGAGGACAGCAATCTCTCCAACGATCGCTTCAGCGGAGACGGTTCGCGCTTTCAGGGCGGTATCGTCGCCAAGAAGGAGATCGAGGCGACCACGATCTCCGCCTCCTTCTCCGGCGGGGTTGGCAGCTATGACCTCTCCCGCGAGGTCTATACGCCCAGTGGAACCGTCACCGCCGACAGCTCGCCCGACACCAACTGGATCTCGGGGCATGCCCGCGTCTCGCATGTCTTTGACCTGGACGAGGCCAGCTATTTCCGTCCCTGGTTCGATGTCGGTATCGATCACCAGTGGCAAGGCAGCTATGCAGAGAGCGGCGCCGGCGACTATGGCCTCTCCGTCTCTGGCTTCAGCCAGACTCTGGTGACCCTCAACCCCATGCTGGAGCTAGGCAGCGGCTTTGAACTCTTCGGTGCGCAGGTCAATGCCAATGCAGCAGCCGGCCTCTTGGCAATCGTCAGCGGGCGAGATCGCGGGACCGACGTCAGCCTGATCGGCGCTGGTGCCGGCGGTCCCTCCTATCTGGTGACCGACAAGGCGCGCCCGCTCTTCGCCGATATCGGCGCCAGCCTGGACGTGGTGGTGCACGAGCGTGCTGTGGTCAGTGTCGGCGGTCAGGCCCTGCTGGCCGGCAATCAGCAGGAGTACGGCGGCAGCGGACGCCTCTCGATCTTCTTCTAGAGCAAAGCCCGAGCTGGTGGAATCACTAGCGACGACGCTTTGCGTCAAGAAATCAAAGGGCTAGAGTGCTGTAGGTGAGCGCATGCGAACCGAAAGTGCTCTAGTTGTCCGTTTGATAACTGGCCATTGGGCCAGTTATCTAGGCGGTGGAGCGGGCCGGCACCGTGCTGTTGCACCGTCCAGTTAACGAGGCATGTTCTCTTGGATCACCTGCAGGTCGACAGCCCTGTCGATCAGCGTGTCGGTCAAGCACCTGGCCTCGGCCGGTCCGGTCCAGGGGCCTTTGAGATAGCGGTAGAACTGGCAGCGCTCCTTGCGGTAGCGCTCTTCCGCGCGGCCCGATTCCTGGACATAGCGCTTCAGGTTGGCAGGGGCTACGCCTTCGATGCGCTTGGCTCTGAGCTTGACCACCGACGACCAGTAGCTCTCAAGCGCACCCCAGCAGTCGCGCTGTTGCGTGGCGGTGAAGCCGCCTGATTCGGCGCACTGCGAGTAGTAGCTCTTGGTGCAGCTGCGCGCCTGGCTGCTGTCGCTCTGCTGGTCGCCGCCCGTGCCCTCCAGGCAGTTCTGGAAGAAATGCTTGATCCGATCCTGATCCAGTTCGAGCGCGCTTCCGGTCTGCGCTGCCGCTGCAGGCGCAAACATGAGAGCGAGGGCCAGAAAGGGCAGTTGCATCCAATGCCGTGTCATCTGTGCCTCCTGGTTGTCAGAGCGCCTCTACCGGTCGCGTTGCTGTCCCTGAAGCAGGTTCAGACGCTATGAAGCGCTCACTTTCTTGGTGGCTTTGGGAGAGAGGTACTTCAGCTGCTTCATTTCGCGCGCGCAGGCGGTGTTGATGCGCTCGATCTGCTCCGCGCTCAGATGGACTTCGTGCTGCCCCGATTTGCCTTCGCGCATCAGCTTTTCGTTTTTCTTGGCCTTGGCGCCGACGAACTTGGAGCGCGCCTTGTCGAAGGACTGTGCTTCGATCGCTTCCGCGATTTCGCTCTCGCTGCGGGTCACGCCCAGGTATGCCAGAATGCGCCCGACTTCCCCTTCCGGATTCTCCAGCAGGTCTTCGTAGCGAACGCGGAAGACTTCGTTGTTCAGATAGGGCCGGACCAGCTTGGCCCAGGGCTTCCGGCATCCAGGATAGACGCCGCCCTCACAGATGGTCCGCACCATCGCTTCGAAGGCGTCAACATCGGTCTTGTTCGCCGTGTTGAACTCTTCCGTGGGGAAATAGTGCGCCCCCGATACGGCGACATCGCGCGGATCGCGGACGACATAGATTGCCTTGTGTTCGACATCAGACTGGTTGAGCCGTGCATAGGCATGGTGGGCCTTATAGACAGCAAAGTCCGACACCCGGTCAGCGCCCTCTTCGGCCAGTTCCTTCTTGTTGTCGGCACCGAAGAAACCGACGACGGGCGCCTGCAGAACCTGAGCGACCAGACGCGTGCACCAGGTGTTGCCACTCTTCGGATATCCGACGACGACTACGTTTTTCTTCATCACCAAGGCATCCTATTTCGGTGGAGGGTCGACGACTGCATGGAGGGCCCCAGCTCCATGATCGCGGACGACAGTTAACGACGGCAGGGTGTACATCCAGACCAGGGGCTATTCAAGCGCGGCATAGTGGCCATTGGTGCCGGCCGCTCGCGGCTGTCATGTGTGCCATCGGGATGGCAGGATCAAGCTCTTCGTTCGATGACGCTGTTGCCACTGTTCGAGGCTTTCCGTCGAAAGTAGGTCCTCTCCGGTGCATCCTCCAAAGTCACTAATTGTCGATAAGCTGCGAAGCCATTGCAGTTGAGGGCTTGGGAAATCGGGGTTGCGGTGCGGAATTTGATCTGGCAATGACGACCCAATGCTTGCGGTTCCTCTGGGTTGAACACCGTGGCGGTCGCCCAATTTTGTCAGTCCTTGGGCCCTGTTAGCTGTTTCTTGACGCGGAGACGCATGACGGCGGGTTCAGGCGGTTTGGCCGATAGTTCGGCATCTTGCTAGTGTGGTTACTTCCGGCTAATGGTTCGGGCTCGCGTCTCTTGGCTGTCCAAGCTGCGTTCCGAGGCTGCCTTTGCCGCTCAACTCCTTCCTGTGAGAAACATCGGATGAATGCGCCAATCGTCTATGCCCGATTGATGGTCAAGGGGTCTGCAGAGGAATCGGTCAAGTGCTTCTTCGATCTGATGGAGCCGGGGCACTTCACCAAGGTACCGAAGGGCAAGATCTCTCTGCGGGGGATGTCCGGCTACTACGTCATTGTACTGCAGGGTGGCATGACCACCCTTGACCAGGTCTTGCGCCGCCTTCCTGAAGCACCCTTGGCCCGTCTCCAGGCTGAAGCCGCGAGCCTCGTCATCGATCATTCGAGAGAGGGCGTCAGCAGTGATGCCGAGGATTTTCGCCGTTGGCACAATGCCCTGAAGAAGCTGGAGATTCCGGCCAAGAGAGTTTGCTACGTCACGCAAAACAGGGTGCTGGAGGCCGCCTATCAGGCCTGGTGCGCTGAACAGGGGATCAGCGACCGCATCGGCTTTGTGATCTACGACTACTACATCAAGAACTTCGTCGTGCGGTCATGGGGCGTGACGCCGGAAGCACGGAAGACCTTTCTCAGGCGAGTGGAGGGCTTCGAGAAACGGCAGGACTTTGAGAAGGACTTTGTCTGCCTGAACTACAAGCCCAGGCCCTGGCGTATCGCCCTGCTGGCCCAGCTGATCAGAGACGGCTATTGGGATGAAGGCATCATCTCGTTCGGCGGCCTCGGCGGAGAACTGGAGCATGTCAACGAACGCGTCGCGATGTGGAAAAAGGGGGGGCCCCTTGCCCTGTTTCAGGAGCTGCCGATTGCTGAAGAGTTGATGCCCTTCGTCGAGAAACTCGGACAGAAGGGACAGATCTTCATCAGCAATGAGTCAGAGCAGGACCGGGGGGCTGCCTACGGCCGCGTCTTTGACGTGCAAGCCGACATCTTTCATCGAAGCGGCTACTCCCTGGTGACCGAGACGGGGATGTCCCCCTTGAGGAAGCGTATCACGGAAAAGCCGATGAAGGCTTTGGCGAACTTCCATCCCCTCGTCATGTTTGGTGATTACAAGGCCTTGGAGCTGGTTCGAGAGCTGGGCTTCAAGACCTTCGATCGTTGGATTGACGAGTCCTACGATGCGATTGAGGATCCTGAGACCCGGTTCCGGCAGGCCTATTCTGCCTTCGTGGAATTCCGCAAAGGTGCGCGGGAACTGGTGCTGCATGACAAGGAGATGCGGCAGGTGCTGGTCCACAACGCAGAGATGGCGATGGTCGAACTACGAAAAACCTATCGGAAAGTCTTTGATCTGAATGCTTTGCGCGCGGTGACCGAGACGATCGGTCCGTTGAAGGCGAACTAAGGATCCTGAATAGAGACCATATTGAAAGAGACAATCAGATGCCGTCCCGCTGAGTGACGGCGAAGCTGGTGAAAGGATTGAGAGCCTTGGTCGAGAAGAAGAAGGCAGTGGTGACCGGCGTGACTGGTCAGGACGGGGCCTATTTGGCGGAGCTGCTGCTTGAGAAGGGCTATGAGGTTCACGGCATCAAGCGCCGTTCCTCGTCGTTCAACACGCAGCGGATCGATCACCTCTACCGCGACAGCCACGAGGGGGAGACAGGTTTCCACCTGCACTATGGCGATATGACGGATTCGGTCGGCCTGATCCGCTTGATCGGACAGATCCGCCCGCATGAGATCTATAATCTGGCCGCCCAGAGCCATGTGAAGGTGAGCTTTGAATCGCCGGAGTACACGGCCAATGCCGATGGTCTGGGGACCCTGCGCTTGTTGGAGGCGATCCGCATTCTGGGGATGGAGAAGGAGTGCCGCTTCTACCAGGCCTCGACCTCAGAGCTCTATGGTCTGGTGCAGGAGGTGCCGCAGCGCGAAACGACGCCCTTCTATCCGCGCTCACCCTATGCGGCCGCCAAGCTCTATGCCTATTGGATCACGGTGAACTACCGCGAGGCCTACAACATCCACGGCTCGAACGGGATCCTCTTCAACCACGAGAGCCCGATCCGCGGCGAGACCTTCGTCACGCGCAAGATCACGCGCGCGGTGGCGGCGATCGAGCAGGGGCTGCAGTCGACGCTTTATCTGGGCAACATGGATGCCAAGCGCGACTGGGGTCATGCGCGCGATTATGTGGAGGGTATGTGGCGGATCCTGCAGCAGGAGGAGCCGGACGACTATGTGCTGGCGACGGGCGAGACGCATTCTGTCCGAGAGTTCGTGGAGCGTGCCTTTGCGGCGGTGGGTCGGGAGATCGCCTGGAAGGGCAGCGGCGTTGACGAGATCGGCTGTGATGCCAAGACGGGCGATCGTCTGGTGGCCATCGACGAGGCCTATTTCCGCCCGACCGAGGTGGAGTTGCTGATCGGCGATCCCTCCAAGGCCAAGCAGAAGCTGGGCTGGAGCCACACCACCTCTTTCACCGATCTGGTAACCGAGATGGTCGAGGCCGATATGGAGCTGCTGAAGACCGAGAGTCTGGCCCGCACCGCTTATGGTGTGCGCGAGTAGAACGATGGAGGTAGCTGGTGTGAGCCCTGTGATCCAAGGGGGTCAGACCCACCCGACCTCTCCAGATCTCGCGAAGTTGGTGAGAAGAGCACGAGAAGCTACTGATCTTAGGGATATTGCTCTTCTGCAACAGGAAGAGGCAGAGATCCCTCTCTGCCAGGCGAGTGTCTTGTGGCGCGAGGCGAAAATTGGCATGATGCGACGAGGTTACATGGCGTGTGGAGCCTTTCCGCCCCCCAAACCCTAGGCAGCACATGAGTGGATCGGTGCCTCCGCGCAACCTCGCCGCACAAGAAACAGAAGACTTGCAGTCCATACCTCGAGCCTGCACTCTCCCGCTTGAAGGCAGCATCTGCGTTGCGGCTTTCCTGGCACCTGATCGGGCAGACGCGGTCGATAGCTGGATTGCAAGGGCCAGGACATAGCGAGCAAATGAGCGACGCCAAGAAGACAGGAAACCGCGCGCCATGCTGATGAGTGATGGGGCTGATTCGACAAGGACAGTCGGCTTCGGGGAGAGGTCCGTGACCCCGCCCGCCGGGACCTTGCCCAGACTCACCGTCCTGCTCCTCTCGTTGGTCCTGCTTGCTGCCTGCCAGCAGGCACAGGGCTTTGGCAGCACGAAGGAAGGCGACAGCACATCGAACGCGACCAGGACAGCCTCTCTGCAAAGCAGTCCGGCCAACCTGGTTCCCGGTGGGGCCGGCAGCAGCCTTTCACAGGTGGTCGCACAGGATCTCGGCTCCAGCACGGTGGTGGATAGGCAAGGGGTGACCTGGTCGGTACAGATTGGAACCCCCTACGATTCGGCTGTTGGCAAGCCATGCAAGCCGCTGCGCTTCAGTTCGCTATCGCGCGCGGGCAGTTTCGACCGTATCGCATGCCAGGATTCTAGGGGCGCGTGGGCCCTGGTGGCTCCCTTGCAGGGCGGTAACCAGGGGCCGGACTTCTAGTCATCGGACCTCTGAGGCATTTCTGATCGGAAATGTGATAGAAGAGAGACAGACGTGACAAACATGGAGGATCGCAAAGGCTTGCCCAACAAGCCCGGGCTTTGGGATGGCGTTCGCGTCCAGTTCCGGGTGATCAAGGGGCTCGCCTTGCGAGAACTGGCAAGCGAGTTCGGGAAGCGCGGCCAAGGCTTGGTCTTTACCTTCGTCACGCCGATGTTGCAGTCTTCCGTCATCGCAATCATTCGCTTGGTTGCCGGTGTGCCCGCCTATGGCGGCATGGAAATATTCCCCTTTATGATTTGCGGTATTCTTTATGTTCGCGCCTTTACCTTGATGAATGGCTATATTAATGACGTTGTGAACTCGAACAAAGGGCTTCTGTATTTTTACCATGTGACGGAATTGGACCTGTATCTGGGGAAGTTTATCGCTCGGTTGTCGGTTAATCTTGTTGCAGGGATTGTGATCTACATCGTTATGCGTATGACCGGTTTGGCACCGCCGGCTGAAGATCCGATGTATTTGCTATTGCTCTTGATAGCGGTTAACTTCTTTGCCTTGGGCTATGGTATGTGTTTTGCAGCGATCGCCATCTTTGTTCCGACCTTGAGGGCCGTCAACAGATGGATCAATCGTGTGCTGTTCTTCACGTCGGGTACATTTTTTGTGATGCCTGAGATTCCGCCAGGCTTTAGGGAATACTTGCTGTACAATCCCCTGGTTAGCTTAACGGAGTGGACACGCACATTCTATTTCATGCAGTACCAAACGGCCTTTGGAAGCCTTGAGTACTTCTTCGAGTGGGTGGTGGGAGCATTGGTGCTGGGCCTCCTCTGTGAGCGGCTGGCCCGGGGGCACTACGATCGATGACGGCGCTGATAACCCTCAACAACGTCACCAAGTTCTATCGCGCCCGCGGACACCGCCGCTACATCCTGCGCGACGTTTCGGCAAGAATGCCATTGGGAAAGTCGATAGGAATCCTCGGCCGCAACGGTGCGGGCAAATCGACCACGGTTCGGCTGATCGCCCGCGCTGACAAACCGAACAAAGGCAGCATCGCCTGGGCCCCGGGCGTTGAGGTTTCCTGGCCGATGGGCATCAACGTCGGGTTTCTGCCGAACACCTCCGGTCGCGATAATCTGCGCGTGGTGTCGCGCATTTATGGCCGCGATTGGCGCAAGATTTTCGACCGCGTCGAGGACTTTGCGGAACTCGGAAAGTACATCGATATGCCGCTGAGCACCTACTCCAGCGGGATGCGCAGTCGATTTAGCTTCGCGATGTCGGTGGCCATGGATTTCGACTGCTATCTCTTTGACGAGGTGATGTCCGTTGCCGACGCGCGCTTTCGTATGAAGGCCGAAGAGGAATTGGCGCGCTTGGCCAGCCGAAGCACCTTCGTCTTTGTGTCCCATCGGATGCGCACGATCCAGAAATTCTGTCAGTGCGTTTACGTCTTGAACGACAGTAAGTTAGAGTACTTTGAGAGCGTGTCAGAAGGCATCAAACGGTATGAAAGCCTCTAAGGACGGCCCGAAGCTGAATCTGCGCCTTCTACAAGGCGAGCAGAAGGACGAGCAAATCCCGCAAGAGCAGGATGCGGCAGAGGGAGTGAACCTGCAATCTGGCCAGGTTCAGCAGGAGCCGACAAGCGATACCAGCGCTGCAGGTGCGGCTCATGATCCGGCCCAGCCCGTGGGCGATGCGCCGCCGATCTTGGAGGCGGTTCCCGATCAAACGCAGGACTTTGCCTTCGATCCCGATGCACTGAGCCAGGGCCGCAAGCAGGCCGAAGTCACCGCCTTTCCTCTCGATCCCGGAATTCCGAGCCCAGAGCGGGAGGCCACGCCGACACCGGACTTCCTCAATCCGCAGGTCAAGAGTGAGTCAAGTAACCCGCTCTCCGAGCAGCCTTCGGAGCAGGAGGACAGTCAAGCTGCGTCGCCAGCGAGTGAGCCTGTCATGATGCCCGACGCCGCGGCGGCGGCTCAGGCTCAGCAGACACAACGGCGACGGGATTTGACGGCTCCACGTCGTCAACGCCCAGAGGCCAAGACTGCAGAAGCCAAGACTGCAGAAGCCAAAACTGCGGAGGCTCCGAAGAAGGATCAGGCCAAAGAGAGGACGGCTAAGGAGGCGAAGGCCCCTGCCGGCGGCCAGTCTGTCAACAACGGCAACCGTAACACTAAGCGGCAGAAGACCAAGGCGCCGACCGGGCTTCCAGCGATCGGCAAGGTGGGTACCAAGAACCGGAAGAACAAGGCCGCCAAGCCTCTGTCCGAGCAGGTGCCACCAGCTGTCGTTCTGACCACCAAGGAGCCCGAGCCACAGCCCGAACCTGAGCCGAAGGTTGATGACAAGCCGCCGGTCAGCGGCGCTGTGCGGGCGATGAAGCTCTTCTTCGGGTTCTTCAAGTCGCTCTTGCTGCTGGCTGTGATCGTCGGGCCGATGGTCTTGGCTGGCTACTACTACTTCTTCGTCGCCGCCGACCGCTATGAGGTGCGCACTCTGTTCCTCATCCGCACGGCCGGCTCTGAAGTGCCGGCGATGACGACGATTCTGGGACAACCCCAGGCCTTTGGCCGAGCTGCAGACGAGTCTTTCAGCGTCGTCGACTACATCACCTCCTACGAAGGCATGTTGCGGCTCAACAATGAAGTGGATCTGCGCGAGGCCTACAGCAAACCGAAGGATGATCCCTTCTATTATCTGCCGGCCGACTCAAACTACCTGGAGCTCCACGACTACTACCTCCGCATGGTGGATACCTACTACGATCAGATCACGGGCCTGGTCACCATCGATGTGCGCGCCTATACGGCCGATGACGCCTACAATATCGCAGCCGCGCTTCTGACCGAGAGCGAACGGCTGATCAACGAGTTCAACAAGCGCGCGCAGGCCGATCTCCTGCAACTGGCGCGAACCGAGGTAACCCAGGCTTTTGAAGAGTTGGAGCGCATCGAAAGGCAGCTGACAGCCTTCCGGCAGGACAACAACATTATCGATCCGATGGAGGTGATCACGCGTGTGAACGGGATCATCGCCGGCCTGGAGGGCGAGGTCGCCAAGACCGAGGCGGAGCTGCTGCAGCTGAGCAAGGTAACCGGCAACAGGGGCGGGGTGATGCGCCTGGAACTGGAGGCCAGGATCGAAGCGCTGAGGGTCCAGGTCGAGCGCGAGAGAGAACGGCTGATCGGTCAGCAGGAATCCATGGGATCCCTGATACCGGAGTTCGAGCTGCTCAACCTCCGTAAAGTCTTGGCCGGAGAGGCCTATAGCGCGGCCTTGGCCTCCATGCAGAGCTCGATCGCCCAGGCGCAGCGTCAGCAGCTCTATGTCGTGCCGGTGGTCGCGCCAACCAAACTGGACCAGGCACAGCTTCCCGATCGTTGGGAAAACCTCTTCTTCGTGTTCCTGGTGGTCATGCTGGTGGCCACGGTCGGACGACTGCTCTACCTTGGCGTAAGAGATCACATCCTATGAGACTTGCCGTTCTTAGCCTCTTTGCAGGCAGCCTTCTCTTGGCCTCACCGCTGGCTGCACAGGTCCTGTTGCAGGATGAAGTG
Source organism: Rhodospirillales bacterium (assembly GCA_963669335.1). GTDB lineage: Bacteria > Pseudomonadota > Alphaproteobacteria > Kiloniellales > JACOMY01 > JACOMY01. The sequence continues at coordinate 4,835,385 of OY770023.1, read as the reverse complement.
CAGATCGACGAGGGGACCAACACCTTCGGCAGTGAAGAGCGCCAGCAGCGCTCTGTGCCGGTGGGTGATCAGTTGGCGCCCTTCGGCTCCAGCCTCTTCAGCCACGAGGGCTTTCCCGTGGCCCAGTCGGCAGACTTGGCGAGCCCCATCATGGTCGGCGATGGTGTCTCTATCCAGTTGACCGGGGCGGTGGAGACCAACCTGCAAACCGTGGTCGATCCGCAAGGCAATGTCTTCATTCCGGAACTGGGGCCGATTCAAGTGGCCGGAGTTCAGGCCGGCGGCTTGAACGAGCACATCCAGACCCAGGTGCAAGAGGTCTATGGCGAGAACGTCGACAGCTATGCGACCGTGCTGGAGTTCTCCTCCATCGGCGTCTTCGTGACCGGCTACGTCGAGACGCCTGGCCGCTTCGCCGGCACACCGACCGATTCGGTGATCGACTTCCTGGCCCGCGCCGGTGGCATCCTGCCGGCCAGCGGCAGCTATCGAAACGTTGCGATCATGCGCAATGGTCAGCGGCTCTACACCACCGACCTCTATAGCTTCCTGCTGCGGGGCACCTTGCGCAAGCACCTCTTTCAGGCCGGCGACACCATCCTGGTCGGCGGACAACGACCCCTGGTCGCCGCCCGCGGTGCGGTGCGCAACAGCTATGCCTTCGAATTCAGCGGCAAGAGCATGTCGGGTGGCGAGCTGAACAAGCTGGCACGCCCCCTGCCCAACGTCAGCCACGTCCTGCTCGAAGGGACTCGCCGGGGCGAGCCCTACAGCGCCTATGTCGATATGGTGGACTTTGAGACCACGCGGCTGGAGGATCAGGACAACATAACCTACTTCGCCGATCGTCCACGCGACACCATCCAGGTGTCGTTGGAGGGGACCTATCTCGGCGACTCGCGCTTCGTGGTCGAGCCGACCACCACCATGCTGCAGCTCTTGAGCTATGTCCCGGTCAATCCCGAGCTCTCGGCCTATGAGTCTGTGCTGCTGAAGCGTCCCTCCGTGGCCCGTCAGCAAAAGCAGCTCTTGGATGCCTCCTTGGATCGGCTGGAGCAGACACTTCTGACCGCGCGCTCCCTCACCGAGAGCGAGGCGGCGATCCGCGCCGATGAGGCAGCACTGCTGGCGCAGTACATCGAGCGCGCCCGGGAGGCCAGTCCCGAGGGCATCGTGGTGATCGTCGAGAGCGACGGCACGGTCAACGACCTGCGCCTGGAGGACGGCGACATCATCCTCATTCCTTCGCGCAGCAGCCTGGTGAACATCTCGGGCGAGGTGCGCCTGCCGCAGACTCTGCCCTATGAAGAGGGGCGGACCCTTAAGGACTATGTGCTCGATGCCGGCGGCTATACCGATCGTGCGGACGAGGATCTCTTCATCGTTCGTCGTCTCTCAGGCGACATCGACCTCTTGGAGAATTCCTCCAGCAGCACCAGTCTGGGTCCGGGCGACGTGCTGATCGTCCCGCCTGAGGTGACCCCGCGCTATCTGCAGCTCTTCATCGACTTCCTGGATATCTTGGCGAGGACCGCAGTGGTCGCCGCCGTGGTGCGTTAGTCTGGTTAGCTGGAAAGGGCTATTCGGAGATAGTTATCGCCGAGGAGCCCTTTCAGCTCTGCTTCAGCGAAGCCGCGCGCCTCCAGAGCGAGGACCAGATTCTCCATCTGCTCCGGTTGGAAGATGGCCCAGGGCGGCGGCGGGTATCCGCGCGGCCAGCGTTCCTTGGCGCGGTGGTAGAAGCCATAGTCGCTGCCCTCCAGGTACATGAAGTCAAAGCCCAGGCCTAGATGCGCGGCACCGACCAGCTCCGCCATATGGGCCAGGTGCCGGCTCATGGCCTCGGGGATGTCGAGCCGACCCTCGCCCAGAAACATGCCGATCCCGTTGACGCCGATCCAGCCGCCCCGGTCGGCGCAAGCCTTGATCTGCTGATCGGTTATGTTGCGCTCGTGGTCAAAGAGAGCCCGCGCATTGGAGTGGGAGAAAAGCGGCCGACCACTGCAGATCTCCATGGCCTCCAGAGAGCTGCGCTCACCGCAGTGGCTGAGGTCCAGGATCATCCCTCCCTGCTCCATGGCCTGGACAGCCCGACGCCCCAGGGCCGAGAGGCCGGCATTCCCCGGCTCGTGGCAACCATCGGCCGCCGCGTTGCGCTCGTTGTAGGCCAGCAGCGCGCGGGTGACCCCCAGCGCACGAAAGGGCTCGATCAGGCCGAGATCTCCAAGGAAGGGCGTGGTGGTCTGAAAGTGGAAGGAGACCGAAATGCGCCCAGCAGCCTTGGCCGCGACGACCGATTCTCTATCCAAGGCGAGGATCAGATGCGATGCCTCATCGATCTCCCGGCGGAGCCGAGCCAGGCAGCGAAGCGCAGTCTCCGCATCGTCTTTCCCGGCTGCAGCGGTCAGCGAGACATGATCGATGCCTTGGGCTTGGAAGCGCGCCAAGACCGCCGCCAGATCGGCCCCGGGCGGCAGGAAGGTCTGGGTCCAAGGCAGGGTGCTGTCAGAGACCGCAGTGTCCGCTAACCAAGGCCGTGCGTGTCGCCAGTCCGCCATCTCGTGATCCTCACTGGAATATCATAGATTATAGATAATCATGAACGTCTTGGGCTGTTCAAGGATCTTGGCAGCGCCTTGACCTGGCCATCGTGACGCTGATTCGCCCCTTCACTCACCAACGCGGCTCATGGAAGCGTTCGAAGGGGATGATGGCTATCGGCACCAGCTCGACCAAGAGCTCGGGCGCGACCAAACCCGGGGTCTGGATCAGAATGCTGGCCGGCGCCGTCTCCGGCGTCAGTCTCTCTGCGCGCACCTTCTGAATGACCGGCAGATCGGCCGGATCGAGAAAGAAGATGGTGAGAGACACGATGTCCTCAAGCCGGCCGCCGACTGTGCGCAGGATGTGCTCGACATTGTCGAAAGATTGTCGGACCTGGGCTTCGCAGTCACCCTCGCCGATCAGCTTGCCCTCGCCGTCCCAGGCCACCTGACCGGTGATGTGCAGGGTTTTGCCCTCAGGCTCAACGATGCCGTGGTTGAAGGCGCGGCCGAACTGCGGCCAACCCGTGGGCGGGTTGAAACGTATGGTCATGACGGGCTCCTCTCTCTAGGGGGAGCTCTAAGCCTAGCGAGCGGGCCTGGCTTCGAAAAGGCTGGGAAGGTTGCGGTAGCGGGGGTTCTGCTATCTCCCTGGCGGTTGCCATAGGACTTGCGGATGTGCGCAAGAGCAGGTCTTCTGGTGCCCGTGATCGGCGCTGAAGCCAGAGTGAGGGAGGGTCGCCCGTGACGGCTGAGGGTAGCGAGAAGCGGCGCAAGAGCCGCTTGGGCCTGGCAGCCTGGGGCCTCTACGATCTGGCGAATTCCGCCTTTCCGACGGTGATCGTCACCTTCGTCTTTGCTGCCTACTTCGCCAAGTCCGTGGCGCCGAACGAGACCGAAGGCACAAGCCTTTGGGGCATGGCCATGGCGATCTCCGGTGTCACGGTGGCCCTGCTAGCGCCAATCTTCGGGGCCATTGCCGACCGCGGTGGCCCGCGCAAGCCTTGGCTCGGCGGCTTTACCGTCATTTGTCTCGTCAGCGGTGCCGGCCTCTGGTTCGTGACCCCGGAGCAGAGCTCGATCGCGCTGGCCCTGATCCTCGCCGGCCTCGCCAACGCGGCCTTCGAGTTCGGGCAGGTTTTCTACAACTCCATGCTGCCCGATCTGGCCTCGCCCGAGCGCATCGGCCGGATCTCCGGCTGGTGCTGGGGCCTGGGCTATGTCGGCGGCCTCCTCTGTCTGGCCATCACCCTGGTCGTCTTCATTCAGCCGGAAACGCCGCCCTTTGGCCTGGACAAGGAAACGCAAGAGCAGATCCGCATCGTCGGACCCTTCGTCGCTCTCTGGTTCCTGCTCTTCGCCTGGCCGCTGTTCCTCTTCACCCCGGACCGGCCGAAGAAGGTCAAGGCGCCCGGCAATGCGGTGCGCGAGAGTCTGGCTGAGTTGAAGCACACGATGGTGGATGTTTACAAACACCGGCCGTGGATCATCCGGTTCCTGATTGCAAGGCTGCTCTACATCGACGGTCTGGCGACCCTCTTTGCCTTCGGTGGACTCTACGCTGCCGGCACCTTTGGCATGTCGGTGCAAGAGATTCTGGCCTTTGGCGTCCTGCTGAACGTGACCGCAGGCCTGGGGGCTTTCGTCTTCGGTTGGATCGATGATCGCTTCGGCGCCAAGCCGACCATCGAGGTCTCGCTGGTCTGCATGATCGTGATCGGCACCGCCCTGCTGCTGGTGGAGGGAGCGATCTGGTTCTGGATCTTGGGCGCAGCCATCGGGATCTTCGTCGGACCGGTTCAGGCCTCCTCGCGCTCGCTCATGGCTCGCTTGGCGCCAGCCGAACAGATGACCCAGATGTTCGGTCTCTTCGCGCTCTCGGGTAAAGTCACGGCCTTCATCGGCCCGGCATTCGTTGCCGCCTTGACGGCTGCGACCGACAGCCAACGGGTGGGCATGAGCATCATCATCGTCCTCTTCGTGTTGGGCTTGCTGGTGCTGCGCCCGCTCAAGGTCAGAAGAGACGACTAGACCCGCCAAGCGCTGCTTGCTAGGCAAAGAGGTCCCACAATGAGGCAGCGGAGCGGAGCATGAAGGTCGATCTCGCCTATGGACGCGGCTTGCTGTCGGTCACCCTGCCGGAGGGTGCCGAGCCTACGATCATCAGGAAGCCCAGCTTCCCCCTTCCGGCCGCCAGTGAGACCGTGATCCGGGAGGCCCTGGATCAGCCCATCGGGAGTGCGCGGCTGGAGGAGATTGCCAGAGGCAAGGCCAGCGCCTGCATCCTGATTTGCGACATCACCCGGCCGGTCCCCAACGGCACCTTCCTGCAACCCATGATCCGCCGCTTGATGAGCGCCGGGATCGAGGCTGGCAAGATCACCGTGTTGGTGGCGACAGGCCTGCATCGACCCAATGAGGGCGCCGAACTGGCCGAACTAGTCGGCGACCCCTGGGTCCTGGAGACGGTCGAGGTCGTCAACCATTTTGCCCGCAACGAAGAGGATCATATCGATCTAGGCGTGACCTCGACGCGGCAGACCCCGGTCAGATTGGATCGCCGCTTTGTCGAGGCCGAGGTCAAGATCGCCACCGGCCTGGTCGAGCCGCACTTCATGGCGGGCTATTCCGGCGGGCGCAAGGTGATCGCGCCTGGTGTGGCGCATCACGAAACCATCCGAACCTTTCACAGCGCCCGCTTCATGGAGGATCCGGCGGCAACCCAGTGCAATCTCGTCAAGAACCCGCTGCATGAGGAGCAGTTGGAGATCGTGCGCATGCTGGGGTCTGTTTATGCACTGAACACCGTGCTGGATGAGCACCGGAACCTGGTGCATGCCACCTTCGGCGAGGTGATCGAAAGCCACCTCAGTGCCGTCGACTTCGTGCGTGCCTTTACCGAGATCACGGTGGGACGCAGCTTCAAGACGGTGGTAACCTCTTCGGCCGGCTATCCTTTGGACCAGACCTACTATCAGACGGTGAAGGGGATGGTGACGCCGATCGATATCCTGGCGCCGGGAGGCACCTTGATCATTGCCTCTCACTGTGGCGAGGGCTTCGGTTCGACGCATTTCCGGGCAGCCCAGCAGCGGCTGATCGAGATGGGACCGGAGAGCTTTTTGGATAGTCTCTTGGCCAAGCGCCTGGCCGATGTCGACGAGTGGCAGACCGAGATGCAGCTGAAGCCCATGCGGCGCGGTTCGATCCTGCTCTATTCCGACGGCCTCTCAGATGAGGATCATGCACTGACTGGTGTCGAGCGTGCGCCCGACCTGGAGACGGCGATCGCCCAGAGCCTGGAGCGTCACGGGGATCCCAGCCTGGCGGTGATCCCCGAGGGCCCCTATGTCGTGCCCTACGCCGAAGGTGCGGCTGCTTCGTGAGCCTGCATCTGCACCTGGAGCCCATCGGCGGGCTCGCCGGCGATATGTTCGCGGCGGCGATGCTGGACTGCTTTCCCGACCTTTGGGCAGCACTGCAAGATGATCTCCAGGCTGCCGGCCTTTTGGAGGAGGTTGAGGTCGATCTGGCGCCGGTCCAGGTAAACGGCTTTGCCGCGCGACGCTTTCGTGTCGAGACCCGCAAAACTGACCCCAATCCCACTCGGCACTATGCCGCCATCAAGGCCCGTCTCACGGCCTCAGCTCTGAGCCCGGCGGTCCTGACCCACGCGCTCTCGATCTTCGATCATCTGGCCGAGGCCGAGGGACGCGTGCACGGCTGCGCGCCCGAAGAGGTGCACTTTCATGAGGTCGCCGATTGGGATTCCCTGGCCGATATCGTGACGGCAGCCAGCCTGATCGAACGTTCCGCCGTGGCTTCCTGGTCCTGCGGCAGCCTTCCGATGGGGCGCGGCACGGTGCGGTCCGCACACGGACCCTTGCCCTTGCCGGCGCCGGCCGTCGTCTACCTGCTTCAAGGCTTTGCTCTTCATGACGATGGCCTGACTGGAGAACGCGTGACACCGACAGGTGCCGCGATCCTGCGTCACCTGCAGCCCAGCAACGAAGGGCTGCGCCCCAGCGGTCGGATGCAGAGGAGAGGGGCGGGGGCGGGCAAGAAGCGCTTTCCAGGTCTCGCCAATCTGCTTCATGCCGCGGTGATCGAGGTCGCACCGGAGCAGTCCCTTGGCAGCGATCGCATCGCGCGCCTCACCTTTGAGATCGACGACATGAGCCCGGAGGCGCTGTCGATCGGTCTGGAGCATCTGCGCCAGGCCGAGGGTGTGCTGGACGTCAGCTACCAAACCCGCTTCGGAAAGAAGGGACGCAGCCAGTTCTCCGTACAAGTTCTGGCACAGCCGGAACAGGCCGAGATGGTGGCCGAGCTTTGCTTCTTGGAGACCAGTACCTTGGGGCTGCGTGTGGACCTGGACACGCGGTTAATCCTGCGCCGTGAGGCTCAGACCCTACAGCTCGATAGCAATCGCTTTGCAGTGAAAAGGGCGGAGCGTCCCGACGGCACGACCACTGCCAAGGTGGAGGCGGAGGCCTTGGCAGAACATGCTCGGCATCATCACCGAGAGGAGTTAGCAGCCGAAGTGCTGGCCCGAGGGAAACCCGATGACTGAGGATCTGCAGCGATTGCGGGTGCGGCTTTCCCGGGAAGAGGGGATCGCGGTGGCGGTCAGCGGTGGCGTCGATAGCCTGACCCTGGCCGGGGTTGCGTCCAGCCTACCTGAACTCACGGTCTTGGCGGTCCATGCCGTCTCGCCTGCCGTGCCGGCCGAGGCAACCGCGCGGGTTCGCCGTCATGCCGCCAAGGGCGGTTGGGATCTGCGTGTGCTCGATGCCGGCGAGTACCAAGATCCCGAGTATCGGCGGAACCCGGTCAACCGCTGTTTCTTCTGTAAGAAGAACCTCTATGCCCGTATCCGCGAGGTGACGGTTCTGCCGATTGCGTCGGGCACCAACCTGGATGATCTCGGCGACTATCGTCCGGGGCTGATCGCGGCCGAAGACGCCAAGGTCTGGCATCCCTTCGTGGAGGCGGGGATCGGTAAGACTGGACTGCGTGCCATTGCGGCAGAGCTGGGCCTCAGTGACATCGCGACCCTGCCGGCACAGCCCTGCCTGGCCAGCCGGGTCGAGACCGGCATCCCGATCGAGGCCCTTGATCTCGCCTTCATCGATCGCGTTGAGGGGGCCGTTGCTGCGCTGGTGGGCCCTGGCGACATCCGCTGTCGCATTCGTAGTGAGGGTGTTGTCTTGGAACTGCCAGCGGCCCTGGCCGAGGGGCGCGAGACACGGCTTGATAGCCTGCTGCAGACGCTCTGCGGTTCAGCACGGCGTCGCTATGTCGGGCGTCGCTCTTACCAGCGCGGCAGCGCCTTTCTCAAGCAGCCCAACAGTCAGACGGCGGCATGAGCGACGAGCTGCGGTTTGACTGGGAGCGAGAAACCCGCACCGGTGTGCCGGAGGCGGTCTTGGCCGAAGGCAAATCGCCGGAGCAGATCCTGATCGCCTTGAAAGCGGCGGAAGCCCGCAGTGTGCCGATCCTGATCACCAGGTTGAGCCCGGAGACACGGGAGGCACTTGGCGAAATCGCGGCAGTCACCCTGGATTACGATCCATGCTCACGCACGGCAGTCTTCGGTGAGATCGCGGCAGCGGAGCCTCCTGCTCAGGTTGCGATCTTGAGTGCGGGGCAGGCGGATCTGCCAGTGGCCGCTGAAGCAGAGCGCTGCCTCGCCTTCTTTGGCCTGGCCAGCCAGCGATACAGCGATGTCGGTGTCGCTGGCCTCTGGCGCCTCATGGACTTGGCGCCTGAGTTGCAAGGATATCGCCTCTTGATCGTGGCAGCAGGCATGGAGGGGGCGCTCTTCAGCGTGGTTGCCGGCCTGGTCAAGGCACCCGTGATCGCGGTCCCGACCTCAGTCGGCTATGGCGTGGCCGGGGACGGTCGGGCTGCTCTCAGCAGTGCACTGGCAAGCTGTGCACCGGGTGTTCTGACCGTCAATATCGACAACGGCTTCGGCGCCGCGGCGGCAGCGCGAAAGATCCTCGCTGCCAGCTAGTCTCTGCTGCCCCGGGCGCGCGAGGAAGGACCAAATGCCATGCCCCCACTCAGGCGACTCTCCCTTGACGACCCGCCGCAACCGGCAGCCCTGCTGCGCGAACTCGCCGACTATGCCGGGGCGGTCGAGGCGGACAAGTACATGTCCGGGGTCTTGTTCGATCGTCTGGAAGGACGGATTGCCGAGCTTCTGGGCAAGGAAAAAGCGCTCTACCTGCCCAGTGGCAAGCTGGCGCAAATGGCGGCCTTCCGCGCCTGGACTGGGCGTGCCGGCTGCAATCGTGTCGCCATGCATCCCCGCTCGCACCTTGAGGAGTTCGAGGCACGCGCCTATCAGGAACTCTGGGGGCTGACGGCGACACAGCTTGGCGGCTACGACCGGCTTTCCAGGCCGGAGGACTTGACCGCAATCGCCGAACCCTTGGGGGCTGTGACTCTTGAGCTTCCGCTGCGCCAATTGGGCTGTCTCCTGCCGCCTTGGGAGGACCTCGTCGCCTTCTCGAAGCAGGCACGCACGCGAAGGATCGCGCTCCACATGGATGGCGCCAGGCTTTGGGAGAGCCAGCCCTACTACGCTAAGCCGCTCACCGAGATCGCCGCGCTCTTCGATTCCGTCTATGTGGCTTTCGACAAGGGCTTGGGCGCCCTCTCCGGTGCGGCCCTCGCAGGGCCGGCATGGCTGATCGAAGAGGTGCGCATCTGGCAGCGCCGCGCTGGCGGCAGGGCTCTGCGTTCCTTTCCTGCGCTCTTGTCAGCGCTCAAGGCCCTGGATGAACGTCTGGATGTGATGGAGCAGTTCCATCGCAAGGCTTGCGCCCTGGCTGCTGCAATCCAGGAGGTCGATGGCCTTTCGGTTTCGCCCAATCCGCCACAGGCGAATGCCTTCTTTGTCACCTTGGCAGGCTCCAATGAGCGTCTGCTTCAGGCAAGAGACAGGGTCGCAGAAGACCTGGAGGTCTGGCTTTTTGATGAAACGCTCGACTGCATCGATCAAAACAAGTCACGCTTCGAAGTGACCGTACGTGGCGCCGCGCTGCAGCTTTCAGAGGCTGAGGTCGTCGAGGCAGTGCATCGTCTGGCCGATCTGCTCAAGTCATAACGCTAGTCGCGTTCACACCATCACTGCCTTGCTGTCCTTGACCAACTCCATCGCGACATAGGAGTTGGTCTGCTGCACGCCCGGCAGGCGGCCGATCTGATTGCCCAAGACGCTGCGATAGTGGCTGACGTCGGTGGTGCAGACTTTCAGCATGTAGTCAAAGGGCCCGGCCAGCATGTAGCAGCACTGCACCTCGGGAATCCGCCGGACAGCTTCGTTGAAATGCTCCAGTGCATTGTCGCTGGTCTGGCTCAAGGTGACATGGACGATGATCACCGTGCCGACCCCCAGAGCCTCTGGGTCAAGCTCGGCGCGATAGCCCTTGATGATGCCCTCCCGTTCCAACTTCCGGACTCGCTCTGAACAGGGCGTCTTGGTCAGATGCACGCGATTGGCAAGCTCCACAATGGGAATACGACCGTCTTCTTGCAGTTCATTCAGAATGCGACGATCAATCGAATCCAGCTTTTTCTTCATTTGGTCATTTTGCCTCCTGTGTTCGCTACAGTAGGTAAAAGGACTGCAAATGCCCATAAAAAAGGTCCACTGGCTAGGCGGATTGCCTAGAATACTAGGTGGAAGGATCGGGAAGTAACAACACCAGCACCGTCGGACCCTCGGCTCCCAATCGGGGTTTCAAATCTACGAGATCCTTCCAAACCTGGCGGCCCGAATGCTGGCAAGGAAAGGAATGGTAATGACCGGAATCTCGATCGTTGGCTTTCAAGATACGGAGCCAACCAAGAGAGCCGTAGACTACGCGGCAACCCGAGCGAAAGCCTCGGGTGGGCGTCTACATCTCATCTATGTGTTGGAGTGGTCGCCCTTCAGCTTCCACACGCCCGAAGAACTGGCCGAGCGTCACAAGCGCCGTGAAATGGAGCTTGATCGCGCGCGTGCGGAGATGCAGCCGGTGCTCGACAAGCTGAAGGCATCGGGTGTCGAGGCGAGCTGCGATATCGTCCATGGCAATGCACGTGAGCTCTTGTGCAAGGCGGCAGAAGACAAGAAGGCTTCTGACATCGTCATTGGCCGCAGCGGCGATAGCGGTCTGGCTCAGCGTCTCTTGGGTGGGCTTGCCCTAACGTTGGCGCAGGTCTCTCCTGTGCCGCTCATCATCGTACCCTAAGAACAATCTGCCGGTTAGCACGAACCATTCGATAAAGAAGAGCAGGAGGCTCTCGCATGTGGAAACGATTCTTGGCGGCAATGACCTTGCTGTCACTCATGCCAACGCTGGCTTTTGCGCAAGACGCGCAAGAGCGCAGCATCGACCAGACGATCAGCGATATCGTCGGTCCCATCGTGAATCCGATCGTCAACACGGTCTTCTATTCAGTCCCGGTGTTTGGGGTTGCCTTTCCCTTGATCGTGGGGTGGCTGGTGATCGCAGCCGTCGTCTTCACCCTCTACTTCGGCTTCATTCAGTTCCGCGGCTTCAAGCATTCGATCTCGCTGGTCCGTGGTGACTATCTTGATCCGAAGGACGCGGGCGAAGTGACGCCCTTCCAGGCGCTGGCAACGGCACTTTCCGGTACTGTCGGACTGGGCAATATCGCCGGCGTCGGCGTGGCGCTCTATTTGGGTGGTCCGGGTGCTACCTTCTGGATGATCCTTGCCGGACTCTTGGGCATGGCTTCGAAGTTCACGGAGTGTATTCTCGGCGTCCGATACCGCAACGAGTACCCGGACGGCACCGTTTCCGGTGGTCCCATGTACTACCTCTCCAAAGGGCTTTCGGAGGATGGCAAGGCCAAGCTTGGCAAGGTCCTCGCGATCTTCTTCTCGATCTGCTGCATTGGCGGCGCGCTGGGCGGCGGTAATATGTTCCAGGCCAACCAGTCCTTCGTGCAGATCTCCAGCATCCTGCCCTTCTTTGACGGCAAGGGCTGGCTCTTCGGCCTGATCATGGCCGGCGTCGTCGGCTTCGTCATCATCGGCGGCATCAAGTCCATCGCACGGGTGACCGAGAAGGTCGTGCCGGGCATGGCCGTGCTCTACGTCGGTACCGCCCTGATCATCATCCTGATGAACATCTCTGCGGTGCCAAGCGCCTTTGGTTCGATCATCACCGGTGCCTTCTCTCCTGACGCCGTGGCCGGCGGTGCCATCGGTGCCCTGATCCAGGGCTTCAAGCGTGCTGCCTTCTCCAACGAAGCCGGTATCGGCTCCGCCTCGATCGCCCACTCCGCCGTGCAGACCAAGCATCCGGTGACAGAGGGCTATGTGGCACTGCTGGAGCCCTTCATCGACACCGTGGTGATCTGCACCATGACCTCGCTGGTGATCGTCATCACCGGTGCCTGGGTGCCTGATTCCGGCATCACCGGTATCGCGCTGACCTCCAAGGCCTTTGAGACCAACTTCTCCGGCTTCGGCTATCCCTTGGCCATCGCCGCGGTGCTCTTTGCCTTCTCGACCATGCTCTCCTGGTCCTACTACGGCCTCAAGGCCTGGACCTATCTCTTCGGGGAGGGCAAGGCTAAGGAACTGACGTTCAAGGCAATCTTCTGCGTCTTCGTCATCATCGGCTCGTCTATGAGCCTGGGTCCGGTGATCGACTTCTCTGATGCCATGATCTTCGCCATGGCCATCGCCAACATCATCGGCCTCTATATGCTGATGCCCAAGGTGAAGGCCCTGCTGAAGGACTATCACGAGAAGCTGGCAAGCGGAGAGATCAAGAAGATCAAGAACGCTTAGCCGCGCGTCGCTGGTAGCTCTACGGGGCTACCTGCGACCTGTTAAAGGGACAAGAGCGGTTTGGGTACGCCTTCAGGCAAGCCCAAGCCGCTCTTTCCTGTTTTGGTTTCAGGCCGTGAAGAGCACGGCCCGGCTTAAGGTCTCGACCATCGTGTCGATCCCCTGACCGCTCTTGCAGTTGCAGCCCAAGACCGGGCGTTCGCCGCGGATGCTCCGCGCCTCTGCCAGCATGGCCTCGGCATCGACCCCGACATGGGGGGCCAGATCCAGCTTGTTTACGATCAAGAGGTCGCAGGTCAGGATCCCCGGTCCACGCTTGCGCGGGATGTCGTCACCCTGGGCGACATCGATGACGAAGAGCCAGTAATCGACCAGATCGAGGGAGAAGGTGGAGGCCAGGTTGTCGCCGCCGCTTTCGATGATCACCAGATCCAGGTTCGGAAAGCGCGCGCAGAGCAGATCGGCGGCGGCGATGTTCAGGGTCGGGTCCTCGCGGATCACCGTATGAGGGCAGGCCCCGGCCTCGACCGCGCTGACCCGCGCCGGGTCGATCAAGCCGGAGCGGCGCAGGCGTTCGGCATCCTCCTTGGTCACCAGGTCATTGGTCACGACCGCCAGCTCGATCCCTCGTTCTTGCAAGGCCGGAATCAGGCGCTCGATCAGGGCCGTCTTGCCGGACCCCACCGGCCCGCCGATGCCGATTCGGGCTGCTTCCTTGGGGCGCTGTCCAGGGACAGGAACAGGTCGTTCTTGATCATTGCTCACTGTGGTCATGGCGAGAGATGGCTTTCTAGTTGGTGAAGAGCTTCAGTGACTGCGTCTCATGCCGCATGGCGGCGATCTCGCTCATCGGTGCGAAGCTCCAAGGCGCTGTCTCGGGAAGCGGTTCAGCCAAGGCGGCTGAGAGCCCAGGCTGCAAGTTCGACAAGATCCGCTGGCCCGCAAGCGTGCCAAGTGTTCCCAATCGAACGGCAACGGCCACTTGGCCTGCCAGGAAGGCATGGGCTGCCGCCACCAGGCTGGGCAGGAGCGCCAAGCCCCGCCTTCGATAGAGGAAGCCTTGCACAACCGGCAGATGGCCGCGTGCAGATCCCTGCAGGGCAGCCCGCCGGTAGGCGGCAGCACCTTCCGTGCCAATCTTCTCATGGCTGGTTAGAAGAGCCAGGCCGTTGCGGCGCGAGCCCTCCCGCAGGCTGGCGACGAGAGACATGGCCTCGCAGTCCGCGTCCAGGGTAAAGAGCGCCCCGCTGTCGTCGGCTTGCCCATGGCTGTGGGTCAGGAAGTAGCGATCGAAAGGGAGCCAGCGATCCGCCAGCTGATGGGCGAGATAGCCTTCCAAGGCCGCCTCTCCGGAAAGCTTGCCCTCAGCCAGCAATGTCTCAAGGCCTTGGGAGAAGGCAAAGCCGCCGCTTGGAAAGGCGCTGTCGGCAAGCTGACAGACACTCAGCAGGCTTGCGATCTCCGCCTCATGCATCGGCGTCAACTCGCGTGCACAGTCCCTCTGCAAACTGCAGTTCCAGGCGCGCGAGGTAGGTCTCTTCCGGCCCCTCCAAGGCAACGAGAAGATCGCCATCCTCGAAACGGACGCGCCAGTGCAGATTGCCGGCGTGATAGCCCAGTTGGAGTGCGGCCGCTGCATCGCGTGGCCGAAGGTGCAGCCAATGCTCTTCATTGACCGTGACCACCAATGCCCAGTCGTCGCGAAGCGCCAGGACGGCCCCGTTGTAGAGCTTCTGGCTGCGTGACAGGGCCAGTGCGCAGTCCCGGCCCTGAGCTGACACCAGCCGCATCCGCCGCCGGGCCAGATCCGCAGGCTCGATAGCGAGGCTGTCCAGCGCACCGGCATGTTCAAGCTGGTGCAGCGCCTCGTGGAACGCGGGGTCACTACGCGCGCCAAGGATCTCGGTCAAGAGAAGGGGCTCGCTGCTGTCAGGGGGCATGCCTCGGCACTCTCAGACTTATGACAAGAAGGGGCTAAGGATGAGCCTAGCGCAAGGCTATACAGTTTGGCGATGCCAATGCTTAGTCGTTAGGCGCGTCCTGCGACAGCCCGTTCTCCACCATCAGCCGCAGGGCCCTTCTGTCCGGACCGCCGTCCGGACGGGTCGGTAGCGCCTTGACGGCAACCACCTGCTCCGGCGCTTTGAAGCCAATTCGCGAGCGCACGAAGGCGATGAGGTCATGCTCACTTGGTCGCGCCTCTTCGCTCTCGTCGAAGACCACGAAGGCGAGACGCGTCTCGCCGAACAGCAGGTCGTGAATGCGGACCACGCCGGCGGCAGCGACGCCTGGATGCTCTCTCAGCACGGCCTCGACCTCTTGCAGGGCCTTGCTCTCCCGATCGCGGATCAGGACCTGCTGCTTGCGGCCGGCAAAGATCAGGCTGCCGCTGTCGTCCGCGCTCATGGTCTCTGCGGTGTCGAACCACGCCTCGTCGTTCTCAGGCGGCACGATGGTGCCGTCTTGCCAATCCCCCAGCATGGCACCGGGCGACTTCAACCAGAGGCGCCCCGGCATCCCGACCGGCAACAGATAGCCCGTTTCACCGCGGATCTCTGCTTCAACGCCAGGCAGCAGCTTTCCGACCGTCCCGATTGTCAGCCCTCCCTCTGCCGCCTCGGGGCTGCTGGCATGCACGGTGACAGGGCCCAGGGCAGCCATACCGAAATGCTCGTGCAGAGCGACGCCGGTTTCCTTCTCGAAACGACGCACCTGGGCCAAGGGGGCCTGGTCATTGCCGCAAGCCAGATAGCGAAGCGAGGCAAAGTCTTTGGCACCCGCCTCATGGTCGCGGACCAGGCGCACCATCGACGAGCGCAGCATGAAGGCCAGGCTCGGCTGCTCGGCCCGCATCAGCGGCAGGATCTCTTCGGCGTCGGGGTTGCGCGCGATCACGATGCGACAGCCGCTGGCGAGCGCAGCCAAGGCCTGCACCAGACCGCCATAGTGCGACAGCGCGGTGCCGGTCATGTAGGTGTCGTCCGCTGTCAGTGCGTATCCGGCAGCCACACTGGCGAGGGTCCAGCCAAGCCCCTGGGCGCTGTGTGCGATACCGCGGAAACTGCCCGCGCCGTCAGGAAGGTAGAGCAGCAGGGCAGGGTCTTCCGGTGAGACCTCGGGAAACGCGGTGGTCTGCGGCTCCTTGTCCAGAAAGTCGTCGAAGCGGGCGCCGGTCAGCGCACCTTGGCCGAAGCCGATCACACCATGCGGCAAGTGCTCCACCGCCGGGCTGTCCGCCAGATCGTTGGCGCGTTCTCGATGCGCCAGCAGGACCGAGGCGCCGCTGGCCTCCAGCATGAAGTTGATGCCGCGCGGGGTGGCGCGATAGTAGATCGGCGTGGCGATCAGGCCGGCCTTGATGCAGGCCAGATAGAAGACCAGGACGGCACAGCGGTTGGGCATCAGACTGGCCGCGCGGTCGCCGGGCTTCAGGCCCAGGTCCAGCAGATTGCCGGCCAGGCGCTCGCTGTCCTCAGCCAGCTCTTGCCAGGTCCAGCTGGTTTCCAGCGAGATCAAGGCTGTGTCGTTGGGATCGCCGGCCAGTCCCTTGTCAAGAAGACGGGAGACGTCGATCGGACTCGCCAGAGGGGGGCCGGACAGCGCCATCGCTTTCCTCCTAACAACGGCCGGTGAGTGTAGTGGCTCGCTGCGTGCTTGCCTACCGTCACCTGCTTTTGGGGGTGAGGAGGCGCAGACTGCGTCACCCCGGAGGCTGCTGCTCGTAACCTTTCGGCTGCCGGCGATCAAGTCCCCCGATCAAGTCCCCCGATCAAGTCTCCCAATCAGGTCTCCCAATCAGGTCTCCCAATCAGGTCTCCCAATCAGGTCTCCTCGTCGCGCTGTCGCAGCAGCAGGACGGAGAGGACGATCAGCACCAGCGAGACCAGGATGATCACCGTTCCCACCGCATTGATCTCCGGCGTGATGCCGCGGCGCAGGGTGGAATAGATGTACATCGGCAGAGTGTTGTCGCGTCCGGTCAGGAAGAAGGTGACCGGAATCTCGTCGAAGGAGAGGGTGAAAGAAAGCAGCGCGCTGCCGATGATGGCCGACTTGATGTTGGGCAGGGTGACCCGCCAGAAGGTCCGGACAGGCCCCACGCCCAGGTCCGCCGAAGCCTCTTCCAGCCTTCTGTTGAAACGCTGCAGGCGGGCATAGACCTGGGTCACCACGATGGAGACAAGGGCCGTGGCATGGCCCGCGATCACCGTCTCCAGGCTCAGATTGACACCCAGCAGCTTGGCCATGTTCAGCATGGAGATGCCGGTGATGATCCCGGGTAAGGCGATCGGCAGCAGCACGGCCCGGCGGAAGGCGGCCTTGCCGGGGAAGTTGTAGCGGTCCAGCGCCAGAGCGGCCGGCACGCCGATCAGGCAGGTGATCGCGGTCGCCATGCTGGCGACATAGAGGCTGTTGCCGATCGCCTCCAGCATGTCCTCGTTGGCCAAAAAGGCTTCGTACCAGCGCCAGGTGAACCCCTTCAGAGGCAGGGACATGGAGCGATTGTCGTTGAAGCTGAAGAGAATCAGCACCGCAATCGGCAGATAGAGGAAGGCCATCACGCCGGCGACATAGAGGCCGAGACCCCAGTCGGCCCAGGGCCGCTTGCCGCCGCCACGGCGCAGGCTGATCGGGGCGATCTTGGGCAGGCTTTGGGTTTCGCTGGTCATAGGTCTTACGCCAGGTCGAGCCGGCCGGAGCGCTCCATGCGGTCCGAGAGGCTGATGATGGTGAGCACGATGATCAGCATGACGATGGAGAGCGCCGATCCCAGCGGCCAGTTGAGCGCCGCGCCGAACTGCGACTGGATCACGGTTGCCACCATGGCGCCGTCCGGCCCGCCGACCAGGAAGGGCGCAATGAAGTCACCGAAGCTGAGGCAGAAGGTGAAGGTCAGCCCAGCGATGACCCCAGGCATGGAAAGCGGCAGCACCACGCGCAGGAAGCTGCGCAGCGGCCCCACGCCCAGGTCCTTGGAGGCCTCGATCAGGTTCTTGGGGATCTTCTCCAGGGAGGTATAGATCGGCATCACCATGAAGGGGATGAAGATGTAGGTCAGCGTGATCACCATGGAGAACTGGCTATAGAGGAACCACTCAGAGGGCTCGCTGCTGATCCCGGTCCAGATCAGGAAGGAGTTCAGCACGCCCTCGCTGCCCAGAATGGTCTTCCAGGTGTAGGCACGCAGCAGATAGGAGACCCAGAGCGGTACGATGGTCGCCATGTAGAGGATCGCGCGCAGGCTGGGCGAGCGCACCTTGAAGACCAGAAAGAAGGCCAGCGGATAGGCCAGCAGCAGCGCCAGAGCGGCCGTCGCGGCGGCGATCTTCAAAGTGCGGAAGAGGACGCGATAGTACTGCGGGTCTTCGGTCAGCTGCAGATAGTTGCCGAACTGAAAGTCCGGTACGAAGGTCGGGAACTGCTTGGTGTAGAAGCTGTAGGCGAAGGTGATGAGGTAGGGGACGAAGAGAAAGGCCAGGACCCAGAGCAGCGGCGGCGCCATCACCAATCCGGCGCGCAGTCTGGCCCTCTGCCCCAAGGTCACGAGCCTGACCCCTCTGGAAAGACGATGACATTGGCCGGGTGCAGGGTGACCCAAGCGCTTTCCCCCGGCAGCGGAACCGCGGTCTGGCCGCTGGCCTCCTTAAGCTGCACATCAACGAAGAAACTGGCCGTGCCGCAGTCAAGAGCGACCCTGACTGCATCGCCATGAAAGAGATGCTCGCGCACCTGGCAGGTGAGTTGGTTGAGGTCCGGGTCGGGGCTCGGCTCGATGGAATGCAGGGTCATCTTCTCGGGACGGACGCAGAGCAGAACGCCATCACCGCTTCGATACTCGCGGCTTTGAGCATTGAGCGTTCCTCCGCCGAAATCGGCGGTCAGCCGATCACCCTCGACTGTGCGGACCCTGGCGGAAATGAGGTTCGATGCGCCTAGGAAGTCGGCGACATAGGGCGAGGCCGGACGATCGTAGATTTCGCTGGGGTTGCCCTCCTGCTCGATGCGCCCTGCGTTCATCACCACGATGCGGTCCGACATCACCAGCGCCTCGGTCTGGTCGTGGGTGACCAGGACGAAGGTGAGGCCCAGGCGGTCGTGTAGGTGCTTCAGCTCCACCTGCATGGATTCGCGTAGCTTCGCATCCAAGGCCGAGAGCGGCTCGTCCAGCAAAAGAACCTTGGGTTCCCGCACCAGGGCTCTCGCCAGGGCGACGCGCTGCCGCTGACCGCCGGAGAGCTTGTTGGGTCGGTTCCTCGCCTTGTCGGAGAGGCCGACCAGGTCCAGCGCTTCGCCTACGCGGCGTTTGGCATCGGCGCGGGAATAGCCGGCCACGTCCAAGCCGTAACCGACATTGTCGGCGACGTTCATGTTGGGGAAGAGGGCATAGTCCTGGAACACGGTGTTGACCGCCCGCCGATAGGGCGGCTGGTCCGTCACATCCTTGCCGGCCAGAAAGACCCGGCCGCGGTCCGGTGCCTCGAAACCGGCGATCATCCGCAGGCTGGTGGTCTTGCCACAGCCAGAGGGGCCTAGAAGGGTTACGAACTCCCCCTCGCGCACCGACAGGTTGACATCGTCGACAGCAATGACGCCGCCGGGAAAGGCCTTGGTCACACCCTGCAGCTCAATGATGTTGCTCATGCTCGGCCGCGATCCCCCTCACAACAGGAAACAGCCGGCAAGACCTTGTTTGGTCCCGCCGGCTCGTGTTCCTGACCTACTCGGCCGCCTTCACGGCGTTCCAAGTGTTGGTGTATACCTCCAACCGCGGGCCCAGGTTCTCCCACAGCAGCAGGCTGTCGAGGTAGCCCAGGTCATCCTGATGCAGGGCGGCGAACTGCTCCGGCGTCATGCAGTTCTTTGCGGCCACCGGATTGGCCGAGGAATAGCCGTTGACGTTGGACATGCCGCATTGACCCGTCTCGGTCGAGGCCATCTCGAGGAAGGCATAGACGCAGTCCTCGTTCGGCGTGTCTTTGACGATCATCCAGGAGTCCATCCAGCCCTCGGCCCCCTCCTCTGGGATGAATTCGACCACCTCGATGCCTTGATCGGCCAGTAGGGCCGATTGGTAACCGCCCCAGGTGTTGGAAATCCAGATCTCGCCGCTGGCATAGAGATCGACCAGCTCGCCGGCCGTGGCCCAGTACTTGCGGACCAAAGGCTTCTGCTCGATCAGGGTGGCCTTGGCGGCCTCCAACTCCTCATCGCTCAGATCATAGATGTTCATGTTGCCGTCCTTGCGGGCAGCGACGTAGAGCGCGCTCTTGTCATCCCAGAGCGAGATCTTGCCTTCGAAGGCCGGATCCCACAGGACGTTCAGAGACTCCGGCGCGGTCTCGAACTTGTCCTTCCGGTACATGAAGGGGATCGAGCCCCAAGAGAAGGGGACGCCATAGACCTCGCCCTCGTGGTTGATGCCTTCGGCAGTGCGGAACTTCTCGTAGATCTCGCCCATGCGCGGCAGGCGGCTGACGTCGATCGGGTCGACGAAGCCGGCCTGAATCATGATCTTGGTGGTGTCGATCGAGGGCGAGATCAGGTCATAGACCCCGCCGCCGGCCGCCAACTTGGGTGCGAAATCGTCGTTCGAGCCGACATAGGTGGCGCTGACCTTACAGCCGGAAGCCTCCTCAAAACCCTTGATGAAGCTGTCGTCGGCATAGCCTTCCCAGGTCAGCAGGTTGACTTCGCCGTCGGCCAGGACCGGGCCCGCGATGAGGGCCGAAACCGCAACACTCGCTGCCAAGGTATGCAGGAACCTTTTCATGGTCTGATCTCCCATTTGCTTAATGATCCTCGCTGTCCTGTTCGGTTTGGAGCGGCCCGATCGCGCTCTGCGGTCGGGTCTTGCGCACGATGGTCCCGATATCCACTCCGAGAGCCTTCGCGGCCCGGCGTTTGCTCCCATGCCGGGCAATTGCTTCCTTGATCACTTCACCTTCGAAACGACGCACCTGGTCCTTCAGACCATCGCCTGCAGGGCGCGCTGTCTCGGCCTTGAGCAGTCGTTTGGGCAGATGCTCCAGTAGGGCCTCGTCTTCAGCGAAGACGGCCAGCCGCTGCAAAATGTTGTGCAGCTCGCGCACATTGCCGGGATAATCGTAGACCTTAAGCTTATCGCGCACCGCAGCAGAGAGCGCCAACGGCCGGTCGCGCCCCCGGTTGGCGAGATAGAGAAAGTGGTCGATCAGGTGATCCAGCAACGCCGGCTCGTCTCGTAGGGCCGGGACTTCCAGCGAGATCACCGCGATGCGGTAATAGAGGTCTCGGCGAAAGCTGCCGGCCTCGACCAGGTCTCCCAAGTCGCGGTTGGTGGCGGCGATGATCAGCAGATCGACCCGGCGTTCCTGCGACTCGCCGATCCGCTGCACCTTGCCGTCCTCGAGGAATTTCAAGAGTTTGGCCTGTGCCGCAGCCGAGATCTCGCCGACCTCGTCGAGGAAGAGGCAGCCGCCCTTTGCCGCCTCGATCAGTCCTGCCTTGCCGCTCTGCAGGGCGCCGGTGAAGGCGCCCTTGGCATAGCCGAACATCTCTGATTCAAAGAGGGAATCGGGGATCGCGGCACAGTTCACATGGATGAAGGGGGCATCCCGCCCGATCGCCGTCTCATGCAGATAGCGGGCGATCTGGGTCTTGCCGGAACCCGATTCGCCGGTCAGCAGGATGCGGGCGTCCTGGCGCAGTGCGCGCAGGCCCCGCACCAAGACGGTCTTCAATGCCGGGGCAATCTCCTGCTGCAGCAGATAGTTGGGCTTTACCTCGCCGTCGGCTGCAAAGCGGAAGACGTCGCGCGGACCGCTGGTGCTGGCCTTGCGCCGCTGGCGGTCGAGGCTGGCCAGGTCGCGCTGCACGAAGAGGGTGGCCACGGTCCGTCGCGCGGAGTTGCGCAGGAACCGCATGGAGATGAGACAGCGCGCGCCCTCGGCCGAATCGCTGGCTACATCACAACGCAGCCGCTTGTGATAGGCCTCGACCGCCTGTTGCCAATCGAAGGGGCTGAGGTCGGCTAGGTGACCCAGCGGCTGTCCCAGGATGCTGTCGGCAGCGACCTGGTTCATAGAGAGCGCCAGACTGTTGGCAAGCGCGATGCGGCCCTCGCCGTCGACCAGGACCAGGCCATCCGGCAGCGCCTCGGCGAACTCTGCGAGCCCGGCCTGGCCGGAAAGCGCGCCCTCTAGGCGTTCCAGATCGAGGCCTGAGAAGCTCACAACCCGACCTCCTCGTCGCGCCGGCGCAAGGTCAAGATCAGCCGCTTGGCCTCGTTGGTCGGTTCCAGAGTACCAAAGGCAACCGCACAGACCTGCCTGCGCCCATCCGGCAGCAACAGGCTCCCGCCCAAGCGGGTGTCACTCCCATTCGGCCGGACAGCGGTCACGATCTGCTCCCAGGGGTCTTCGAAGCGCAGGAACTGGGCGATCGGGCGCCCCAGCACCTCGTCGACGCGCCAGCCGAAGAGCCACTCCAAGGCTGGGTTGGCTGCTTCCAAGAGGCCCTCTCGGTCGCAGACCAGGATCGGGTCGGGCGAGGCGCTCAAGACGTCGGCCATGCGGTCGGCGCGGCGGGTCAACTGCCGCTCGCGTTCCTTCTGCCGCGAGAGGTCGCGCACATTGCCCCACATGCGGTGCAGATAGCCGTCACGAATCTCTGCCCGCACATCGTTCTCGGCGAACATGGGCGCGCCGTCATAGCGCTGATCCAGCGAGGGTGCGCCGTCCAGGTGAAACTTGGACTCGTTCAACTGGCGCACGAAGGCCTCGTTCTGTGGATTGCGCGGAAAGACGAAACGCACGTCTTCCTGATTGAAGTCCAGCCCCTCGGGCAGGCGATAGAGCTGGGCCATGGCCTCGTTGCAGAGCCGCCAATAGCACTCGTTCTCGAAGACCTGCCGGACGATCTCCTCTTCGCTGGCGCCCAAATCGACCGGCTCGGCGAATTCAATGCACCAGCAGGCGTCGCGCGCGGCATTGACGAAACCGCGCAGGATCTTCAGTTCGCGGCGGGCTTGCTCCAGCTCGTGCAGAAGCGGGTCCAGCGGCAGCTTGGCCAAGAGCAGAGCAGTGCTTCCCTCAAAGTCCTTGAGGGCGGCATTGGCCACAACGTTCAGGTGACCGCCACCACGCCTAACCAAGGTCAGAGTCTCTTGCGCTTGGCCGGTGTCTCCTGTTGCGCGCAAAAGCGCTTCGATACGTTCCAGCGATCTGGCCGTGTAAATTGTAGCTGCCGGCTTGGCAATCAGATCGCTGACAGCATAGTTCAGGGCCTCAGCTTGGCTGCGG
Source organism: Rhodospirillales bacterium (assembly GCA_963669335.1). GTDB lineage: Bacteria > Pseudomonadota > Alphaproteobacteria > Kiloniellales > JACOMY01 > JACOMY01. The sequence continues at coordinate 4,812,742 of OY770023.1, read as the reverse complement.
TTGACCTGCAAAAGGCGTCCCTCGGCCGAGACAAGGTCATAGAGGAAGGGGGCATCGTCTAAGTCTTTCGAAAGCTCCAGCATCCCCGTTTCCATCGCGCCCTCCCCTCAGGCTGCCCGGCAGTAGGCGTCGAGGCCGGCCGTACGATAGCCGCTACGGGTCCAGGTGATGGGGAAGTAGTTCTCGTCCATCACAGAGTCGCCAAGGCGCTTGTAGCGATTGTAGATCGGTCCCGTCGCGAACATGAGGTCTGCCGGGTCATCGGCGAAGCTTGCGTCCGACGGCATGGCGTGAATGACGAGCGCCCGGCGTGGTGTCTCGGAGCGATTGTGCCCTGACCCATGCCAGGTCCAGCCATGGTGAAAAGAGCCGCCGCCGCGCTTTACCACAATCGGCACCAGGTCCGGCTCCACGCCCTCTGTGGCTGCCGCCTTAAGCATCTCTTTCTTGTAGTCTTCGGGTCCGTGGAACTCACCCTCGGGCGCTGATTGGTGCCAAAGGTGCGAACCGCGGACCACCTCCATGGTGCCGCCGTCCGCTTGCGTATCGTCGAGCGCAATCCAACAGCTCAACAAGAGGCCGGGCTTGAACCAGCGCAGGTAGGCATTGTCTTGATGGAAACCGAGAGGCCGTGTGCCGGGTGGCTTCCAGATCACGTTGTCGATCATGACTCGCGTACCCTCCCAGCCGGCCAGTTCGGCAATCGCGCGACCCAGGTCGGGACGGAACACGGTCTCGGCGATCGCTCGATCGGCTTTCCAACCGTTGCAGATCTGGCGTGTTAGGCTGGGGTCTCCGTCGCCTTCCTGCCAGTTGACTTCGTCGGGACTGACGCCGGTCTCGAAGTCACCGCGGAAAAGCCGGGCATAGCGCTCGCGCAAGCTTTCGACCGTCGCCGCATCAATCAGGTTCTCAACGATCAGGAAGCCCTCGTCGTTGAAACGCTGGATCTGGGTCTCGGTCAGCGAGAAGTCGGTCATCGATCCCACTCCCGTTACGGCAGGCAGTCCAGATAGGTCTTCACGTCCCAATCGGAGACCTGCCAGATGAACTTGTCCCATTCGTCACGCTTGTACCAGTCGTAGATGCGATGCAGGTCGCCCGGCATGGCCTCGCGGATGACCTTGTCGGCTGCCAGATCGTCCAGGGCGTCGCGCAGGGTCGTCGGGATGCGTTTCACCGGCTCGCCGGAGGCCGCGACCTCGGCGAAGTTGCGATCTTCCGGCGGGCCCGGGTCGATCTCTTTGGCAATCCCGTCGTGCATGGCCTGGTAGAGGACAGCCTGCATCAGATAGGGATTCACCATGGAATCGACGGCGCGGAATTCATAGCGGTCGGGGCTGGAGACGCGGACGGCGCAGGAGCGGTTCTGCAGGCCCCAGCTGGCGCCGACCGGCGCCCAGAGGCCGGTGTCGTTCAGGCGGCGGTAAGAGTTCACCGTCGAGGAGCCGACGGCGGTCAGGGCATTCAGATGGGTCAGGACCCCACCAAGCGCGTGCCGGCCCAGCGCGGAGGGCAGCCAGAGCTCGTTCGGATCGCGAAAGGCATTCTCGCCGCCCTTGGTGTAGGTGAAGACCTCCTCCATGGCCGGGATTGGCGATTGATCCAAGGTGACCAAGCGATCCTCGCCGCCGCGCCAGAGCGAGACGTTGTGGTGACAGCCATTGGCCGGCATGCCCATGTAGGGCTTGGACATGAAGACTGCGATCAGGCCGAACTCGCGGGCCACCTGGGCGCAGATCTGCCGATAAGTCGTGATGCGGTCGCTGGTCCTTAGCGGCCGATCGAAGGCGAAGTTCAGCTCGATCTGACCCGGCGCGTCCTCGTGGTCGCCCTGGATTACGTCCAGGCCCATGGCGATGGCGTAGTCATAGACCCTGAGCCAGACGTCGGAGAGCTGTTCGAACTGGTCGATGTGATAGGCGTAGGGCTTGGTCGTGCCCTTATAGGGCTCCTTGTCGTCACCCGGCTTCAGCCACAGCATCTCCGGCTCGCAGCCGACCCGCATGTGCAGGCCGTCGTGGTCCGCAATGAAGCGCTCTTCGACCCGTTTCAGGTTGCCGCGCGCGTCGGAGTCCATGGCCTGGCCCGGATAGTCCGGATCCTCCTTGCTCCAAAACGCGGTGCAATAGACCCGCGCGATGCGTTTGTTCCAGGGCAGCTGGCAGAAGGTCTCCGGGTCCGGCAGCGCGATCAGTTCGGAGGCATTGGGCGGAAAACCGATCAGATTGCCGTGCCGGTCGGCGAAGACGTTGGCGACCCCGCCCAGCCAAGTCTGAACGCCCTCTTCGGCCACGGCCTCCCAGTGGCGGGCCGGGACCGCCTTGCCCATGATGCGGCCGGTGATCGAGATGTATTGGTAGTAGATGTAGTCGATCTTCAGGCTGTCGATCAGACGCCGCACCTCGGCAACGGCCTCGCTGCGGCCTTCTGCGGCCAGGCTTCTTTCCAGATCACTCACCCTTGAACCCCTCCCTTCAACTGAATTCCAGATAGCGGGCGCATTCCGCGGCCGAGACCTCGCGCCTCAGTGCTGCCTCTTCCACTCTGCGCGAGCGACAGAAGTGGTCGACGAAGGCCTCGCCGAAGAGCGCACGCGCCTTGGCGCTGGCTTCCATGGCCTCGGTCGCGCGTAAGAGGTCACTGGCCACCGGCTTTGCGTTGGCCGGAAGCCTGTCCGGGCCGCCGCCCTCGATCTGCGGCGGTGCCTCGAGGCCGCGTTCCATGCCGTCGAGCCCACCGGCCAAAGCCAGGGCCAAGACCAGAAAGGGATTGCAGTCGGCTGCCGGCAGACGGAACTCCAGCCGGCAATGCTCGGGCGAGGCCGGGACGGCGCGGATCGCAGCCGCATAGTTCTCGACAGCCCAACCCAGCGCACGGGGCGCCCAGTTGCCCGGTGCCATACGGCGATAGGCATTGACGCTGTTGGCGACCAGGGGCAGGGCTTCGGCAGAGGCCGCCAGCATGCCGGCCAGGAAGGCCCTAGCGTCGGCACTGATGCCCGCTTCATCGTGGAAGAGATTGCGCCCGTCATCGTCCCAGAGGGAGAGATGCAGGTGGCCCGAGAGCCCGGGATAGCCGCTGCCGAGCTGTGCCATGAAAGAGGCCGTCTTCTCGCGCTGGCGGCAGAAGGCCTTGGTGTAGAGGCGGAAGAGGGCAGCCTCTTCGGCGGCGCCCAGGGGGTCGCGGGCACGCAAGGTAGCCTCGAAGCAGCCGGGGCCCAGCTCGACCCCCAGGCTGAAGGGCGATACACCGCCGACCAGGAGGGTTGCCTCCAGATCCTGGACGAAGTCGGACTCCACCGCGGCGGTCAGGCCGCTCCAGCAGCGGTTTGCCGCCGCGAAGGAGTTGAGATTGGCAAAGCCCTTCTCCCGTAAGCTCTCGGCCGTTTCCTCCAGCACCAGAAACTCGAACTCGAAGGCAGCCTTAGCGGTCAGACCTTTGGCATGGCACTTGGCGATCTGTTCTTGCAGCAGGGCACGTGGCGACAGCGCGCGCGAGGGGCCGTCAAAGTCGCAGACGATGAGGTTGGCATCGGGTTCAAAAGGATAGGGGCGCAGGCTTGCGAGATCCGGCGTGATGCGCTCGCCCTCAAAGGGGCCGGCGCCAAAGACGGCTTCACTCATGTCCCACTGCGGCAGGACATTGACGAAGGCGAGGTCCGGAAGGGAGGTAATCAGGTCGGCCTTGCGCAGCCGCCGCCCTCTGAAACCGCAGTCAAGATCGAAGAGGCCCAGATGCACGATCTCCGCAGCCTGCTGCTGCAGGCCGATCGAAAGCGCCGCGATCGCTGGCTCCCGTTCGCTCATGCCACCTCCCTCTTGCTCTTGCTTAATCAGTGAAGCAATTTCCGTGCCAAGAATCTGCTTCGCCGTGCAAACACCCCAAGATCGGGCTTCCCCGGCCGGAACTTCTGTCGCCATTGCAGTCTGCACTCGTTGCAGATGCTAGCATAACTGCAGCATATGCTGCAGTTATGCATCATAGATCTTTCTGGGTTGGGGTGGTGATCAAACGTGCCGGGTAGCCTGCGTCTTGCGCTCCGCTTTTGATCCACCTGATTTCCATCTCGGGCCTTGACGCCGTGGCAAGTCGGGGACGAGCGGGTCAACCTGGCATCCACAAGCGGCCAGTCATTGCATGCAACAGATGACATTCATGCATTGTTGACCACAGCAGTGGATGTTGCTACTTTTTGTCAGGGTGTATTGGATCAATAGATCCAAAAAAGGGGGGAAAGGACCATGGCACTTATTGTCGGTTCCACAGGCGACGACACGCTCACCGGCGGACCTTTCATCGATACTATTTTTGGCGGCGATGGCGCTGATTATCTCTATGGAAGAGGGGGCGCGGACACCCTCATCGGTGGCTCGGGAGACGAACAGCGTCTGCTCGGCGAGGCGGGAAACGATTCCATCTTCGGTGGCGCCGGCAATGACACTGCACTTTGGGGGAGCGGCGGGGCGGATCGGCTTGTTGGCGGAGATGGATCCGATCAGTTCCTCTATGGCGGCGCCGGCGACGATACGATTGAAGGGGGGAGTGGCATCGACGCTGCGCTCAAGGGCGAGAGCGGTAATGACCTGATCTATGGGGACACTGGTGCCGACAGCCTTCTCGCCGGTGGTTCTGGAGATGATTCGATCTTTGGGATGGGAGGCAAAGACTATCTATTGAACGGTGATGCGGGAGACGACTTCATCTTTGGGGGCGACGGTGGCGACACCAATCTCTTCGGGTATGACGGCAAAGATCTCATTTATGGCGATGCTCAGGCTGACACGTCTTTGAGCGGTGGTACCGGGGATGACCACCTTTTTGGTGGCGGAGGCTCGGACTCTGCGCTCTTTGGCGGTACTGATGCAGATAACATCTTTGGCGGCAGCGGAGACGACCACTACCTCGATGGAGATAACAACAACGACTTTGTCTTCGGAGATGCCGGCAATGATACCGTTTTACGGGGAGGCAACGGTAACGACAGCCTCTTTGGCTCGGGTGGTAACGATATCAGTCTTCTTGGCCAGGATGGTGCCGACCGCGTAGATGGCGGAAGTGGGGACGATGCCTCACTCTTGGGTGGCCTTGGTGATGATGTGTTGCTCGGTCAGTCGGGTGATGACTCAGTTGTAAGTGGTGGCTCCGGCGTGGATCTCATTTTCGGTGGACACGGTCACGATCTCGTCCTGTCCGGTCTCAGCGGCAAGGACTATGTCTATGGTGGCTCGGGAGATGATCTTGCCTCCGGCGGCTATGGCGACGACCAGGTCCAGGGTGACAGCGGCAATGATCTGCTCTTCGGCAACGAAGGTAAGGACACCGTTCGCGGTGAGGATGGTGACGACAAACTCTATGCCGGTTCGGGTGGAGACACGGTCTTTGGCGCGGCCGGCAGCGACACCCTCTACGGCGAGGACGGCGGCGACCAGTTGGTCGGTGGGACTGAGAGCGATCTTCTCTATGGCGGCCAGGATCGCGACCGCCTCAATGGTGGTTCTGGAACCGACACGGCCTACGGCGGTAACAACAACGATACCTTCATCATAGACACCGAGACCGACCTGATCTTCGACGGCAGTGGCGGTGGTGAGGACGTGTTGCGCTCCAATGCCCTGACCTATACCTTGGGCACCTCGGCCGACGTCATGATCGAGCGGGTCAACATCAACACCGCCGTCGGTGTCGCCACGATGGTCGGCAACGACAACGATGACATCATACTGGGCAACCCCTCGAACAACGTCCTGATCGGGGGCAGCGGCAACGACCGCCTGAACAGCCGCGGCGGTACCAATACCATGACGGGGGGCAGCGGCGACGACACCTTCATCGTCAACAGTTCCGCCGACATCGTGCGCGATTTCTCAGGCCAGGGCGTGGATCTGGTTCGGGCCGAGACCGACTACACCCTGCCCAGCGGCAGCACCACGGACTTCATCGAAAACCTGCGCATGCAGGGTGGCTTCGGCAACATCAACGGTCGCGGCAACGGCCTGGATAACGAGGTCAGCGGCAATACCGGCGACAACACCCTGCACGGCCTTGGCGGCGACGACCTGCTGGAGGGAGGGGAGGGCAATGACCGCCTCTTCGGCGGGGCTGGCAGCGATTCGATCCTGGGTGAAAGTGGGAACGACACCTTGGAGATGCAGGCCGATGAGGTTGCTTTCGGTGGATCGGGAGACGATGCCTTCCGCTTCAACGGTGACAGCCTGGGCAGCGGCGGCTCGGGCGGGCCGGTCATTCGCGACTTCGATGGCACCAACCTGGGCACCGGCAGTGCGCTCGACACCCTGCTCTTCGCTACCGGCCTAGAGACCGGCACCTTCGCCTACATCGGCGACGCCGCCTTCTCGGGCGGGGGCAACAGCGAAGCGCGTTTCGACGGGGCAAGGCAGGTCCAGGTTGACCAGGACGGCGACGGCACGACCGACATCGCCTTCCTGGTGAATGGTGTCTCGCAAGCGGATCTTCTGACCGCGACCGACTTTCTTTGGCTCTAGCTGGTGTTTGAGTAAGGCGGCGGGCTCTCACCAAGGCTTGAAACCGCAAGAATTGCCAAGAGCGTTCTTTGGCCTAGGTTAGTCCAATTGCCGAGGACCCTATCTGGCTGATGAGCCCTACCGCCTTGCCTCTATCCCGCACCGAGACCTTCTTCGCACGCGCGACTGCTTTGCTCTTCGCACTGGCAGCCGTCGCGGTCGTGGGTCTGGAGGTCGCAAGCTTCGCGATGGAGCCGGCCTTCGGCGCGCTGCTGCTCTTCGTCATCTATCAGGGCTATTGGATCTTTGAGGCGGTTATCCTCTTCCTGCTTTCGGCTCTGCAGATCGTCTCGCTGCCGCGCCATGACCATCAGCGCAAGGTGCAAGACAGCGGTAAGGCAGGGGAGGTCAGCGTCTGTGTGCCCGCCTACAACGAGGGGCACAGCATTGTCGCCACGGTCCGTTCGATCCTGGCTCAGGACCGGGTTCCGGATGACATCATTGTGGTCAATGACGGCTCTGAAGACGACAGCATGGCCGTCCTTCAAAAGGCCTTCGCCCTTAGAGAGGCTGAGGCCGGGACCTGGGTCTCGACAGAGGTCCCGAATCTGCGCGTGCTCGACATGCCGCATGGCGGCAAGGCCGCTGCCTTGAATGCAGGGCTGGCCGCTGCTCGCGGCCAGATCTTCGTGACCGTCGACGCCGACACCTCCTTCGAGCCGCACTCTTTCGCCCGCCTGATCGAGCCCTACGCCCGGGACCCGCAGCTGGCGATGGCCGCCGGCGTTATGGTGCCGGCCCGCAGCCACGCCACTGAGGGCAGTGGTGACCAGCCGATCCTGCCGCGCGGGATCACGGCGCTGTTCCAGACCATCGAATACACCCTGGACTTTGTGCGCCGCATCGGCTGGCAGCGCAGCAACTCGGCCCATGTCATGTCCGGTGCCTTCTCCAGCTTCCGCACCCAGTGGCTGCGCGAGGCCGGCGGCTTTCTGGCCGACACGGTCACCGAGGACTATGAAGTCGTTCATCGCCTGCGCGTCGAGGCGGCCCGCCGCGGTCAGGTCTGGCGCTTCGTCACCGCGCCGGATGCCATCGCCCATACCCTGGTGCCGAAGACTACGCGAGGCCTCTTGCGCCAACGCATCCGCTGGTTCCAGGGTTTTGTGCAGACCCATCTGAAGTACCGCCGCATGATCGGCAAGGCGCGCTATGGCTGGTTCGGGGCGCTGGCCATGCCGGTGAAGACCGTCGATGCCATCGCACCGGCGCTCTTCGTCTTCGTCTACCTCTGCCTGATCATTGACCTGATGGCGGTAGAGCAGGCGCTGGCCATGCAGATCGTGGTGATCTCTCTGGCCCTCAGGATCGGTAGCGAGACCGCGATCTCGGCGCTCTCGCTTCTGATCCGCCACCAGCGTATCACGCCCTACTACAGCGCTGGCCAGACGGCGGCGATGATCGCATTGCTGCCGGTCTATCTGCTGTGGCGCCGCGGCCTTTGGGTCTGGATCGGCCTTGCCGCCTACCGCCGCGTGGCCCTAGGGAGCCGTCGCTGGTAGGCTTCGTTCTATGAGCCAAGACCCCCTTCTCGACGCCGTTGCCATCGTCCCCGTCGCCAGCATCCAGCGCAGCCTCGCCTTCTATCGCGAGGGCCTGGGCTTTACCGCAGAAGGCTATGCCGAGGGCGACAGCTTCGTCACTTTGCGCCGCGGCGGTGCCGCGCTGCACTTGCTTGAGAGTGATGACCCGGAGAGCTTGGCGGCCACGGCCAACCACATCTCCCTGCATCTCTGGGTCCGCGGGCTCGACGAGCTCTACGCCGCACTCAAACCGGTCCTCGAGTCGCTGCCTGAGGGCTCTCTACGCCCGCCCTTTGAGCAGCCCTATGGCGTTCGGGAGTTTCACGTCAAAGACCCGGACGGTTGCCTGCTTTTCTTTGCCGAGGCGGCATGAATGGCGTGACCTAGAGGTCACAGTGTCGCCCTACAACCACGAGATGGCTGCCTTGCGTGCCTCCGCACAAGCCTTTGTCGCAAAAGCCGTGTAGATGGGAGGGTTCCGGCTGCCTCTGCACCCGCAGGGGCAGTTGATTGTTGTCTGTTTGAGGCGGGCCTTCGGGCTCCACCTTGAGGCGGCACCGGGCCGGTGCCGTGCAGTTTCAAACGGCCCTACTACAAAGGCAGTTTTCTCATGTTTGCCCGTTTCGAACGTATGATCGACCCCTATCCCAGCCGTCCGGCCGAGACGCCGCCGGCTGGCTTCGTAGCCTTCTGCTGGCATTACAGCAGAGAGGTCTGGCCGATCCTCGCCATCATGGCCTTCACCGCCGCCGTCATCGGCTTCGGCGAGGCCTACATCTATGCTCTGCTGGGTAACCTGGTCGATTGGCTGGCCTATCAGGACAAGGCGACCTTCCTGGAGACGGAGCTTTGGCATCTGATTTTCATGGGCGGCTTCATCCTGGTCTTCCTGCCCTTGTTCGTGCTCTGGAACAATCTGCTGGTGCACCAGACCCTGCTGGGCAACTACCCCATGCTGGTGCGCTGGATGGCGCATCGCCAGCTGCTGGGGCAGAGCGCGTCCTTCTTCGCAGACGAGTTTGCCGGTCGGGTCGCGACCAAGGTCATGCAGACCTCGCTTTCGGTGCGCGAGACGGTGATGCGCCTCTTCGACATCGCGGTCTATGTCACCTCTTACTTCATCGGCATGCTGATCGTCGCCGGCAGTGCCGACCTCTGGCTGATGCTGCCGATGGCGCTCTGGCTCCTGGCCTATGCCTTGCTGATGCGGCATTACGTGCCGAGGCTGGCCCGGATCTCGCAAGAGCAGGCCGATACGCGCTCGATCATGACCGGGCGCATCGTCGACAGCTACACCAACATTCTGACGGTGAAGCTCTTCAGCCACGCCCGGCGCGAAGAGAGCTACGCCCAGGCCTCCATGGATCTCTTCCTGGAGACGGTGCATCGCCAGATGCGGTTGGTGACCAAGCTGAACGTGTCGCTCTACTGCCTGAACGCCCTCCTGCTGACCTCGGTGGGCGGTCTCTCGATCCACTTCTGGCTCGCCGATGACGTGACCATCGGTGCGGCCGCGCTCTCGATCGGCCTGGTGCTGCGCCTGTCTGGCCTCTCGCGCTGGATCATGTGGGAGATCGCACAGCTCTTCGAGAACATCGGTGCGGTCATGGACGGCAAGGTTATGCTCTCCAAGCCGGCCCAGGTCACCGATGCGCCTGAGGCCAAGCCGCTGACGGTGGAGAAGGGGGCGATCGCCTTCGAGCGTATCGGCTTCCACTACGGCAAGGAGGGCGGCGTCATCGAGGACCTGAGCCTTAAGGTGAAGGCTGGTGAGAAGGTTGGCCTGGTCGGGCGCTCGGGTGCCGGCAAGACCACCTTGATGAACCTGTTGTTGCGTCTGCATGACCTGGAGTCCGGGCGCATTCTGGTCGATGGCCAGGATATCGCGCGGGTGACGCAGAACTCTTTGCGCAGCTCCATCGGTGTGGTGACGCAAGACACCTCGCTGCTGCACCGCTCGGTCTTCGAGAACATCGCCTATGGTCGCCCCGATGCGACAGCCGAGGAGGTGCGGGAGGCGGCAGAGCGTGCCAAGGCCGATCTCTTCATTGCGGATCTCCGCGACGTCGAGGGACGGGGCGGTTATGACGCGCAGGTGGGTGAACGCGGGGTCAAGCTGTCGGGCGGACAGCGGCAACGCATCGCCATCGCCCGGGTTTTCCTCAAGGATGCGCCCATCCTGCTGTTGGACGAGGCCACTTCTGCACTCGATTCCGAGGTGGAGGCGGCGATCCAGGACAGCCTCTACGGGCTGATGCAGGGTAAGACGGTGATCGCCATCGCCCATCGCCTCTCCACCATTGCGGCCTTGGACCGCCTGGTGGTGATGGATCAGGGCCAGATCGTCGAGCAGGGCCGTCACGAGGAGCTTGTCGAGCGGGACGGGCTCTATGCCCGGCTCTGGGCGCATCAGTCGGGCGGCTTCCTGCCCAGTGTCGGCGGTACCGCCTCGGCCGCCGAGTAGGCCAGCAATGGCCCGCGCCAAACCTTGGCGCGGGCCGCTCTGCATCAGGCGATGTAGAGCGTCACCTCGACATTAGTGATGGTGACCCCGGCCGGTAGTGTGACGCCTGAGCCCAGGGCGAGGGTGTCAACCCCGGCGCCGCCGTCGAAGAGGTCTCCGGCCTGTAGCTCTCCTTGCGTCCCGGCGTTCAGGATGTCGTCGCCATTCATGCCGAAGAGCGAGTCCACGCCCGAGCCTCCGAAGAGGAAGGCATCGTCTTGATTGCCGGCAAAGATAATGTCGCTACCGCTACCGCCATAGAAATAGGAGTCTTCGCCTAGACCGCCCGTCAGCCTGTCGTCTCCGACACCGCCATAGAAGAAGGCGTCCGCGCCGCTGCGCCCGGTGAGCCCATCCTCACCGGCATCGCCGAACAGGGCGCTATCGTCTCCCTCGTCGCCGACCAGAAAGTCGTCTCCCAGACCGCCATAGAGGAGGAGGTCGGCGCCGCTGCCGCCATAGGCCGTATCGGCCTTGGTGCCGCCAAAGAGGCTGGTGTCCTGACCGTCGCCACCATAGAGCCAGTCGCTGCCTTCGGAGCCGACGAGTGCAGAGTCATCGCCTTTCCCGCCGAAGAGGGAGTCGCGCGCATAGCCGCCATAGAGGAGGTCGCTGTTGTCTCCGCCGAAGAGGAGATCGGCGCCATTGTCGCCATAGATTCGATCCGAACCGCTGTCTCCCTCTAGCTGGCGATCGTCACCCGCGCCGCCGAAGAGCAGGTCATCGGATTGACCGCCATAGAGGGAGGAGTCGTCTCCGGCTCCACCGAAGAGGCGATCCATACTGGCCCCGCCAAAGAGGCCTGCATCGTCACCGGCACGGCCGCTCAGCACATCTGTGCCTTCAGCGCCGTAGATCTGGCGGTCATTGCCCGAATCACCTGCGATGAAGTCACTACCGGTTTCGCCCAGCAGGCTCACATCGCCGCCAGATCCACCGAAGAGGCTGTCCGTGCCGCTGTCGCCGAACAGAGCTGTGTCGGCGCCGAGGTCTCCTTTGACCTCATCATCGCCCAGATCGCCGTTCAGGTATCGGTCGCTACCGATACCACCATAGATCAGGTCCTGATCGCCGCCTCCGTAGAGGCTCACATCGTTGCCGCCGTTACCCTCAAGGGTGTCATCACCCAGACCGCCAGTGAGGACAAGATCGTTCCCGACGCCCCCGAAAACCAGGTCGGCATCCAGGCCTCCGAAGAGTTGGGTGTCGTTGCCTCCACCCCCATAGATCAAATCGAAACCAAGGTCGCCTCTCAGCACCAGGTCGGCGCCGATTCCGCCATAGACACTGTCGTTACCCCCACCGCCGGAAAGGCTCTCGTCATCGCCCTGACCGCCGGCCACAAAGTCATTGCCGACCGTTCCATCAAGGCGAAAGTCGTTGCCGCTGTCGCCCAAGACGCTGTCGTCGCCGAAGCCTCCGAAGAGGCTGGCATCGTTGCCGTCATCGCCCCGAACCAGATCATTGTCTCTATCGCCATCCAGCAGGCTGTCGTTCTGGGAACCGCCGAAGATCAGGTCCGTCCCACTGGATCCGAAGAGGCGGAAATCCTTTCCGCTTCTGCCGTAGATAAAGTCGATCCCGTTGCCGCCAATTAGACTGGTATCGTTACCAGCATCACCGTAGAGCCTATCGTTGTCTTGACCGCCGAAGAGGTTGATGTCGGCCGCGGCACCGCCGAAGACACGATCGGCATTGTCGTCCCCGCGCAGGTCCCGATCGGCGCCGTTGCCGCCGAAGAGGAAATCGTCACCGTCGCCGCCGTAATGTCGGGAATCGGCACCTCCGTCCCCATAGATGACGTCAATGCCGCTCTCCCCAAGAAGGGAGACGTCAACAAGGCCACCGCCAAAGATCAGGTCGCTGCCCGTGCCACCATCTAGAGAGGCATCGTCGCCCGCACCGCCATAGAGTCTATCGTTGCCCAGATTTCCGTCGAGAATAGAGTCTTGACCCGATCCGCCGAAGACGATGTCGGTGCCTCTACCGCCAATGAGTTCGCGGTCGTTTCCGGACCCTCCGAAGATCTCGTCGTTACTGGTGTTGCCTATGAGAAAAGTGTCGTCACCTCCACCGCCGAATAGCAGGTCGGCACCGCCGCCACCCTCCAGCCAGTAGTCCGCACCGGGTCCACCATAGATGCGATCGTCGCCGCCATTACCGGTAAAGCGGTAGTCATCGCCATTACCGCCGAAGATCCGGTCATCCCCGCCCGACCCGAGAAAGAGGGAATCCTCGCCGGAATTGCCGTTCAGGATGTCACCGCCGGCGTTGCCTCTTAGCGTATCCGACCCTGAGCCTCCAAAGAGGGTGTCCGTGGCACCGTAGCCATACTGGGTATCGTCGCCGTCGAGACCAAGAATCGTGTCGACGTTGTTAGATCCCAACAGGAGGTTATCCCCGTTGTTGCCCGTGTAGACTCCCATAGTCTCGTATCCCTTATCTGCCCTACAGCTAGACTAACCGGTCTAGGACAGGTGGGATAGGAGGTCTTACGCGAACGTTCAGGCGTCGTGATCACCTCGCTTCTTGAGTTGCTCTACTAAAGCCAGACAAAGTCTGTCGCCGTCAGCAACCCTGCATTGGTGACGCCGTCCACCAGGAGGTTGATATCTGCTGTTCCGTCGCCATCCTGGTCGACTTGGATTTGCCGCGTGCCGGCATAGCGTGCCTCTGAATTGCCGCCGCCGGAAAAGGCGGCCGCGCCGATGTAGGCAAAGCTGCCGGTCTCCAGCCCGGTCACGAAGACCAGCTTGTCTTCGCCATTGGCGGCATTCACCAGGACCCCATCGAAATCGCGGATGACCGGCCCGCCCGAGCCACCGCTGCCAAGACTGTTGCCATTGAAGCGGAAGGAATCCATGCCGGATCCACCGAAGGCGATGTCGCCAGAGCCCATGGCGATCTGATCGGCGCCGGATTCGCCCTCCAAGCGGTCCATGCCAAGGCCGCCGAAGAGGCGATCATCGCCGTCGCCCGCCTCGATCCGGTCATCGCCGGCCAGGCCGCGCAGGTCATTGTCGCCGCTGTTGCCGTCGATGGTGTTGCCCAGCTCGTTGCCGGCGCCATCGATGTTACCAAAGCCACCCTGCAGGCGCAGGTTCTCGACAAAGGCCGTGGCGGTGCCAGTGGGAAGCGTGAAGCTGGTCTCGGCGCGCACCAGGTCCGTCCCTTCGCCGGCCAGGTCTTGCACCTGATCGCTCGCGGTGGTGACGATAAAGGTGTCGTCGCCGCTACCGCCCACCAGGGTGTTGCTACCGCCGCGGCTGTTCAGGCGATCGTCACCGCTCATGCCCATCAAGAGGTTGTCGAAGGAATTGCCGATCAGGATGTCATCGTTGGCATTGCCGACCATGGTGGCGTTACCGGCGGCGGTGTTGATGTTGACCCGCTCGACCATGACCTCAGCGGCGGTGCCCAGGCTGTAGTCCAGCGCATTGGAGCGCAGCACGTCACTGCCGCCGCCTGTTCCGTCGAAGATCGAGTCGCTTCGCGTGTCGATGATGAAGGTGTCGTTGTTGGCGCCCCCATAGGCCATATCACTGCCCGATCCGCCGTTCAGGCGGTCACGCGCTTGTCCACCAAAGAGTGCATCGCTGCCGGTCCCGCCAGCCAGAAGATCCGCGGCCGACTCGCCGAGAAGCCGATCTTGACCGGTGCCGCCGAAGAGCGTGTCGCCACCGCTCCCACCCTCGGCCGTGTCGTCGCCGTCTTGGCCGCGGAGCTCGTCACTGCCCTCGCCTCCAAACAGCGTGTCATCACCATCATTGCCGTTGAGGCCACGATCGTTACCCTGACCACCATAGATGCGGTCGGCGCCCGTGCCGCCGAAAAGGCCGCAGTCGTCCCCCAGCTCTCCTGCCAAAGCATCGTCGCCCGAGCCACCAAAGAGGCTGCTGTCGTTGCCGAAACCGGCGAAGACGACATCGTTGCCCTTGTCGCCGTAGAGACCTTTGTCGTGCCCAGTGTTCGCATTGACGATATCCAGGCCGTCACCGCCGAAGAGGCCGCTGTCGTCTCCGGCCCCACCGAAGAGACTGTCGTTACCCGAACCACCGGCCAGGGTCACGTCGTCCCCGGACCCTCCAAAGAGCGTGTCTAGGCCGGTCTCTCCATAGAGGAGGTCACTGTCGGCATCGCCATAGAGCCTGTCGTTTCCGGCCCCGCCCTCGATGGTGTCGCTGCCGGAATCACCCTGGAGGGAGATATCGTCCCCGGCGCCTCCACTGATGTGGTCGGCGCCGGAACCACCGTAGAGCAGGGAGTCTGCATCCGCGCCGCCATCGATCCTGTCATTTCCGGCTTCGCCGCGCAGGTGGCTGTCCGAATTGGCCTCACCATAGATGGCGTCGTCGCCGTCACCACCCAATAGGCTAACGTCGTCACCTGCACCGCCGTAGAGCGTGTCGATTCCGCTGCCGCCATAGAGGTAACGATCGTTACCAACGCCGGCGAAAAGGGCATCGCTACCGGATCCACCGTCGATGATGCGATCATTCCCGAAATCACCATTCAGGCGATCATCGCCCAAGGCGCCGATGATCGAGGTGTCATTGCCGCCATCCCCGTCGATGTTGTCGTTTCCGGTTTCACCCAGAAGTGTCCTGTCGGCGCCGCTGCCGGCAAAGATGATATCGGAACCGGACCCGCCAGCGATCTGGCTGTCGTTCCCGTCACCACCGAAGATCCGGTCGCCGCCGTCATCACCGAAAAGCTGGCTGTCGTCTCCGGATCCACCCAGGATGCTGTCGGTACCGAGACCGCCTGAGACGATGCGATCAGCCCCACTGCCGCCATAGATGAAGTCGTTGCCGTTTCCACCGGCGAGGAAACTGTCGTCACCACTGCTGCCATAGAGCCTGTCGTTCCCCGTCCCGCCGAAGAGGCGCGCATCATTGCCGCCACCAGCGTCGATTGTGTCCGCGCCCTCTTCTCCGTAGAGACTGACGTCGTTACCGGCGCCACCATAGAGCCGGTCGTCGCCGTTGTTGCCCACGATGTTGGAATCATCACCATTCCCGCCGAACACGCGGTCGTTTCCACTATTGCCCGCCAGATAGTGGTCGCCTCCGGCATTTCCGAAGACGTCGTCATCGCCGGAACGCGCCGTGATCGTGTCAACACCAGAGCCGCCGTAGAGCTTGTCGGTACCTCCATAGCCAATGATGAAGTCGTTGCCGCTAAGTCCGAAAATCCAGTCGGCCGTGTTGGTGCCGAGGATGGTCTGGTCGATACCAGGGGTACCGGTCAGCGTTGCCATGAGGTTGTCCTCTCCGCGCTCGGGGCACGCAAACCTATTCCAAAGAGGCGCGTGCGAAACTTTGCGGCAATCCTAAGAGCCGTTCCTCAAATCAGCAACCAAATTTTGAGTGATCACTCAAAATTTTTACCCTGCTGTGACCAAGCCCTCAGCGCAGCCGATCCCATCTCTGGTGACGCTTTTCTCCGCGCGCTTCGCATGTTACCGACGCCTTTGATGCCGGTCTGCTTGAGACAAGGAGAGGGGCCTTTAGGGCATTGCGGCTTGACTGACGCCAGCTTCAGAAGACATGTCTTGGGGTGGGAAGCTGAGTTATCCTCGATGAGACAGCTGGTCTAATACCGATGTGCGGTGAGCATGACACACCGCTTCGCACCGACCCACTCCCCCTCCCGGCCGCCCACGCCAGTATCCTATTGGGTGGCCGGGAGGGGGAGGGGGCCGGTGCCGCCGAGCAAAGTTGGTCATCGTCAATGACCGACGGTGTAACTGCGCCCCTGCGGAGAGAGAGGGGCTTCTGAGAGGAGTGAGCGATGGCGGCCGCGACGAGCCGTAGAGCCCGCAAGGGGCCGTCCAGAATTGAAGTGAAACGACGACGTGAGATCATCGAGGCCACGTCGCGCTCCATTGTGAAGAACGGTCTTTGTGGCACCACCCTGGCAAGCGTCTCTAAGGAGGCCGGCCTCTCGGAGGGTGTGGCGGTCTTTTACTTCAAGACCAAGATGGGGCTTTTGGCAGAGGTTCTGCGCCGCCACTATGAAGTCTACCAGGCCGCCTGGCTGGGCGCGAAAGAGGCGGCCGGCCCGCGGCCCTTAAAGCAGATGCTGGCGATCCTGGCGGCCGATTTTGACCCCGTGGTCTGCTCCACCGATGCGCTGATCGTCTGGCAGTCCTTCTGGGGTGAGGTCCGCGCCCGGCCGCACTTCAGAGAAGTCCTTGGCCTCTATGACGGTCAGCGGGTGGATATCATGCATCAGGTTTGTGAGGACCTGTTGCGGGACCTGGGCCGCCCGGTCGAAGAGGCCGGTACGCTCTCTGTCAGCATTGACTCCATGGTCGATGGCCTTTGGCTTAGGCTCTAT
Organism: Rhodospirillales bacterium; assembly: GCA_963669335.1. Taxonomy (GTDB): domain Bacteria; phylum Pseudomonadota; class Alphaproteobacteria; order Kiloniellales; family JACOMY01; genus JACOMY01. The sequence goes on along the minus strand of OY770023.1, from coordinate 4,795,829 downwards.
CTCTCCGAGGGAGAGATCGATCACCGCGGCGCGCTTGAGATCGCCTACGGCTCGCTCGCCGCCCGCCTGCCGGAATGTGCCAATGAGATTGCCGAAGAGTTGGCGCGAAAGCCAAGGGTTGAGCCATTATCAGATTGATGCTTGTCCTTATTGATCTGGTTTTAGAGTCTTAATAGAAGGGCTATGCTTGATCTATAAGAGTTCTTAAGTGTGGATGCTTTTTCTTTAGAATTATTCAGAATCTGATACGGCGCCACCCGATAAGTGGCGCCGTTCAAACAGGAGAGGTTGAGGCCTAGGCGCGCTGGATCTCCAGTGCGACCGCTTCGGTGAAGACCACCTGGACCACATCGCCTGGCTGGAAGCCGGCAAAGAGGCTCTGCAGTTCTTGACCCTCGACGGCGATCTGACGCTCGTGGCCGCCGGGACCTTCCAGAATGGCCAGATGGCTGTTGCTGTCAAAGGCCAGCAGTCGGGCCGTCATCGTGACCTGGTTCACAGTCGCGCCGGCCGGCAGCAGACCGGGGGCCGCGCGGGCATCGGTTTCTCTGACCTGCACCTCTGTCGACATGCCGGGTGCTGCTTCAACGCTGATTGCCAGGGATTCGACGTAGCTCACGGTGATGGTGTCGCCCGGCTCGACCTGCGGCAGATTGCGGATCTGCTGGGGGATGGTGATCACCTGCGTGTGCTCGCCGTCGGGCAGCTGCAGAATCGCCAGGCGATTGGGGACGTCGAGTGCGATCACCTTGGCAGTCAAGGTCGCCTCGTCGGCCAAGAGGTCCATACGGTTCGGGGTCTCAGGCGTGCCGGCAAGGGCGGCGGTGCTGGCGAGCACAAGGCCGAGCGCGGCCCCGCGCACCAGGGTCTTGATGGGCATAGAGTCTGTCCTCTTCTTTACTTGGGTCAGAGAGCGCGCAGCAGTACCTGCGATACTTCTTTTGCCGGCAGGGCGCACCGGCAATAAAGCCCACAGACGAGAGTGGTCGTTGCTCCGCTCTTTGACCCACTACACTTCAAAGCCGGGGGCGTCTTGCCAACCCGTCCCTGTGCATTTGGGGAGTGCCGGAATTGGATTTTAGAGACGCAGCCTGATCATTGCGTGACATTTCTGCGGCTGAGACCCGGCAAAGTCGTGGATCGATTGCGGAGGATTCCCGGGGTTGGGGGGGACGAATTCAGGCCCGCCCGCCTGAGGGCTCAGAACTGCATGGAGAAGGGCAGGCTCAAGAGTTGGACCTGGCCGTCCTCTTGCAGCTGGACCTGGGCTCGGCTCAGATACTCGCCCTGGCAGGGTCCGGCGATGCAGGCGCCGTTCTTGGTGCGGAAGAGGGCGCCGTGGGTCGAACAGACAATGAAGCCGTCTTCGTTGACGAACTGGTCGTCCAGCATCTCCAAGGGCGTGCCCAGATGCGGGCAGGAGTTCACATAGGCAAAGACGGCGTCACCCTCGCGCACCAGAAAGATCTCCCGCGGTTCGTAGGAGGCACCCAGGTCGAAGCCCTTGGCGCCGCCATCCGGGATCTCCTCCAGGCGACAGAGGGGGAGCGGAAAATCGCTCACGAGCTATATCCGCCCATCTCGCAGATGATCGCCCACTCCGCGTCCCCGACCGGGCAGACCGAGAGCCGCGACTGCCGCACCAAGGCCATCTCGGCCAGGGCCGGATTGGCCTTGATCTCTTTCAGGGTCACCGGCTTGGGCATGGGGGCAAGCGGCTTGACGTCAACCATGACGAAGCGACCGGCCGGGTCAGTTGGGTCGGGGTAGGCCTCTTTGACGATCTCGCAGACGCCGACGATGTCCTTGCCCTCGTTGGAGTGATAATAGAAGGCCTGGTCGCCGATCTTCATGGCTTTCAGGTTGAGTGCGGCCTGATGGTTGCGCACGCCGTCCCATTCGGTGCGTCCGTCCTGGACCAGCTGATCCCAGGCATACTTGAAGGGCTCCGACTTCACCAACCAATAGGCCATCCCGCATTCCTCTCCCGACAACGTCAGCGCTGCCCTTCCTATCTCAGAAAGGCGCCCAGTTGGCCAGTGGGTAAGGTGGATGGGGTCTGACCAGTTTGGTCAAACCCGATGCGGTCTTGTTTCGGATCTGGGAGGTTTGGTGGACCTCACGCCAGAGAGTTCAAACCAAATTCTGGACATCATGGCTGATTGGAACCACGTGCTTGAAGCGCGAAGTGCCGCCCGTGATCTCAGTCCCGAACCCGAACCCTAAGCGTTCGTCCATACCGTAAGAACAACCTTCCGCCCAACAGGGCGGCCCATTCCCCACACCCTATTGCAAGCCACACGGCGCTGCCCCGGTTCCTTTTCGAGCCGGGCAAGGCGGCGCTGCGTATCTGTTCGAGATTATGCCATGTCCCATCAACCGAGCAAGAAGGGCACTATCCCCTTCTCATTGCGCTTCACGCCGGAGGAGCGCCGTCGCCTTGAGCGCGCCGCCGGTGGCCAACCGCTCGGCACATACATCCGCGGCAAGATTTTGAGTGACGACGCCGGCGATACCAGCCCACGCCGCACCAGCAGTAAGCCACCGATCAGGGACCATGCGGCTCTCGCTAAAGTCCTTGCCTTCCTTGGCCACACACACTTCGCACCTAGCCTCATGGATCTGGCGCAGGCTGCCAAAGCCGGAACGCTCCCGGTAACCCCTGAAACAGAAGAATTTCTGCAGGAGGCCTGCAAGGCCGTCATCGAGACGAAGGACGTTTTGATGAGGGCGCTTGGATTTAGAGAGCGCTGAAGCTGTGATCCTGAAAGGCTCACAGCGCGGCGGTGCCAACCAGCTTGCCGCGCATCTCCTCAAGACCGAAGAGAACGAGCACGTCGAGGTGCACGAAGTGCGCGGTTTCGTGTCAGACAACCTGTCTGGCGCGCTGAAGGAAGCCTATGCCGTTAGCCGTGGCACAAAGTGCAAACAGTTCCTATTCTCCGTCTCGTTGAACCCGCCGGAGAGGGAGCGGGTCGGGTTAGATGTCTTCATAGCTGCCATAGATGCGATTGAGCACAAAACGGGCATGCAGGGCCATCCACGCTTGATCGTCTTCCATGAGAAGGAAGGCCGCAGGCACGCGCACGCTGTCTGGAGTCGGATCGATGTCCAGACTATGACGGCGAAGAACCTCCCATTCTTCAAACTGAAGCTCCGAGACATTTCCCGTCAGCTCTATCTGCAGCATGAGTGGAAGATGCCCCGCGGCCTAATGGAGAGCCAGGCCCGCGATCCCCGGAACTTCTCGCTCGTGGAATGGCAGCAGGCGAAACGGATGGGCCGTGACGCCCGTGCCTTCAAGGCTATGCTGCAAGAGTGCTGGGCCGCGTCCGACAGCCGTGCTGCTTTTCAGCAGGCGCTGGCTGAGCGCGGTCTTACTCTGGCAAAGGGTGACCGCCGAGGATTTGTCGCTGTCACACACGAGGGCGAGGTTCTGTCTGTCGCCCGTTACATCGGAAAGAGGGCCAAGGACGTCCGGGCTAGGCTGGGCGATCCCGAGAATCTGCCCTCTGTCTATGCAGCTAGAGCATCCATAGCCGCCGACATGGGTGCGGCATTTGCACGGCACGCCAACGAAGTTTCCTCCGAAAAAGACCGTGCCCTGCTCGCTCTGGAGCAGCGCCGTATCGCCATGGCGGCAAAACATCGGGAAGAGCGTAAGCTTCTAGATCGAGGTCAGCGGCATCGTTGGGAGGAGGAAGCCCGCGAGCGGGCTGCTCTGTTCAAGACCGGCTTGCGTGGTCTCTGGCAAAAGCTAACGGGTTCCATTGCAGCAATCCAGAAGCGATGTGAGGAGGACGCCTACGCCGCCCTTCAGCGCGATAGAGGCCAACGGCAGGCTCTGGTCGATGCCCAGCTTGATGAACGTCAAGGACTGCAATGGGAAATCCGCCGTTCACGAAGTGCATACGCGAGGACGCTTCAAGAGATTCGGACCGACCGCCGAGCATTGCTTGGACGTTTCGCAGACGCGAGCACGACCGGAGAGATTTCACTTTCGCGTCGATCCAGGCGAAATCACAGACAATCCGATAAGCAAAATTTTGGACTAGATCCTCAGTAACCTGACGGGGTGAAATCATGCCCCAGTTGGAGCCTGTTGATCGTCGCGACAGCCTTCGCCGCTGACATTCGGGCAATTCGCCACTAAGACAGCTTTGGCAAAGCCCCTTGGCGTAACGCTGCGTAGATCGCCTCTGTCGTCGGTTGGCGGTAACGCATGCATCTTCGAGCCTTCGCTCGGTTCTACGGGCTTTTTCGTTGGCATGACGAACCCGCCGCCAGTCCACAGGCAGGTCCGTTTTGTGTAGGCATCGTCGGGAGGATCAAGCCAGCCGCCAAAATCGCATGGATCAAAAGAGTGATCTGGCTTGCGCCAGTAGCTCGAAAGAGTGCTGACCGGATTCTCCAGCATCCAGGGGGCTTCAGACCACTCGCAAATCCGGCGACAGGCTTCGACAATTTCCAGCGCCTCAGTCAGCCCACCCATGCCTTTTTCCCGAAACCATCGGGCTCCGCTGACAGCGAGGTTCGTGCAGGGAGGAAAAGCGAACACGATTGCGCAACGGCGAGGTGGAGGAAGCCATGTGCGGACATCGGCACCAATGAAGGTGATGTTTCCTTCTGTTCTTACTCCCCCATGCTGTACGTCGACGCAGAGGCAGTCAAAACCGACCTCCCACCAAGGGCGCACCATGTTTCCGGTGTGGTCACATAGGCTGAGCACATACCCCTTGTCGTCAATCAGCGTCTTGAGGAATCGCTCTGCCCACACCGGAATGGCTTGCTTGCCCGACGCCCACCGGCTGACGGTCTCACGCGTAATGCCAAGGCGCCGGGCCATTGGTGCCTTCCAACGAGATCCAAAGAGTGCGATGCCAGTTCGCTCAAGCCGCCGTACCGACGCGGAGTTTCGCTGCATCACGCTATTCGGGATATGAGGAATGAAAAAGCATGTGAACAGTGTGATTGCCGATCACGATCGGGCTGGGCGCATCTCAGAATGCGATTGGTCAGTCGCTCTTCTCCACGCTATTCGGGTGAGAAGGACGCCGTTCTGCGGGAGGTGAGGTTTCTTGAGAACGAGTCTCGGATAGGAAACGTTAAAATGAAACAGAAGTAGTAGGGGTCAAATCGGCTTACCGCGCTTGTGAAAGCAAGTTGTGGCACGCTTGGCCAGAATGAGCTGCAGAGGATCGTCCGTGGTATCGAGGCCTGTCGCCTCTCGTTAGAAGCTTCAAATGCTTCTTCTACTGAGTAGGTTCGATCCTCTTCGTTCTGGACAACAATGAAGTGAGGCAAACCGACGAAAGTCAATGCCGTGCATCGCTGCATGGGCAACCTGGGATAGGATCATGTGAACGGCACTCAGTCTCAGGGTAGAGAGTGATTTCCCGAGACTAACACTCAGTTTCATAATGCAGATTATCGGCATCTACGCTGCTGGCCGCCCGCTGATCCAATCGGCCACAGTTGGGTCAAGGATCTCTGAGACGATCAGCACCGGCCCAAGCTGCGGGCTTCCGAATTCAACCCGGTAGTGTCGCTTGTACCAAGCGGGGATACCTGCCCCCTCCCCGCTCTCGATGACGTAGACATGCAGAGTTTCCTGTCTGGGCCAGTCGATGACGTAGACGGTGCCGCGTTCATCGTCTAGGGCGCGCTCTACCTCCCTTTCGCTGTCAATGTATGTCGGGTCTGGGTCTCCCGTGTGGGGGTTCCTGTCAGCCAAGTCTGGCGGAAGATCGTCAATCGGGCCGTATCCAGTACGGTAGTTGTGCGCCTTGGCAAAATCGCAACTGGTCATGTGGTCGGTTTCCATTATCACCGTTATCACGCCGTGAAGCTTTCGAGATTTTTTCAAAGAGAACCGGTTGCCTATTGTGAAAGTTTAGGGGTTGATCAAATTATCTCAAGGTGCGTTGGCCTTTTGAGATTTGCGAGACTAAACAATCGCCCCTGTCTTCCTGGCACGCTCCACAAGTTTTCCATAAGTAGAGCCATTCCCTGAGAGAAAATGTTTGCACCACGCCGCGAGGAACTTTCTCTCGCGATCATAGTCATTGGCCCTTCTGAGTAAGATTGCAATCCGCATAGGGTAGTGCGGCGCAGGCGTTTCTCCCGTTTGCTGATGTTGCTCGAATGAGTCTTTCAGCATTTCGCACTGCAATTTTAGATTCTGATCCGCCTTTTTTATAAGTCCTTGGAAAGATATTTCATCTTGATTATGAGAACTTGGAGCTCCTGACGCCTGTCCGTAGGAAGTGTCCTTATCAAGCATCTTCTCCATTGCATGTCGTGAGGCCGTTGCCCATCGGCGCCTTCTTTCATTCTCAGGCAAAACAGGGGAAGCATGGAACAATGCAATGATGTCGTCGACCGTAGATGCGAGGTCGTCCGATAGCTCACTAGCTGATATGGGTTGTTTCCTCTTTGGTCGCTGAGGCTGCTTGGCTGCAATTCTTTTTGCAATGTCGTCGTGCAGCCCAAGCAGGGAAGATTTTTGTCGTTCCATCATGGCAGTAAGTTTGGTTGAAAGTTCAAAACGGTTGCACTCATCGATCTGCCAGTTGACCTCTTTGAGCTGACGCGCCACCGTGGCTTCGAGCTTACGGAGACCTGTGATCCCAAGCTCTGGATTGTTCGCCAGTTGGATCTGTAGCTCGTCTATCGTTTGTGAACGCTCTCCTAGGCACCGTTCTATCTCCGCCCCTTTTTGCTGGCGCCGGTTTCTGATGCGCACCTCTGACAGTGTCGCATGGCGAGAGGGTTCGCCCCGCAGATCGGCGATTGCCTCCTTACGCGCCTGCTGCTCGTTCTCATAAGTGTCAGAGAAATAGGGCTCTCCCCGGCCGCTGGTCTTGGCGATGCAGTACTTCCATCCGCGATCCTGTGGGAAAACCGTAATCCGGTTCGACCCCAAGATCACCATCGCGTTGCCATTCTCCGAGACACCCCATTTCATGGTGTCATCTGACGACCTCTCGTGGGGTTCGGAACTACCCAAGAGCCAAGAAAGCAGACGCATGGCAACCCTCCACTACGAGAGCATCGCCTATAACCGCAGCAGGGGCAAGAATGGTGGTGCAGGTGACGGCAGGGTTGCGTACGGGTTACCTACCTTTTCTCTGGTGGAAGCGATGGATAGCCTCTTTGGCGACCATGAGCTGCAGCGGATCATCCGTGGTATCGAGACCCATGGCCTCATAACTTTCCACGAGGTAGTTCACCGCTCGGCCCAAGGCTGTGTCGAGCGGGATTCGCTCTTCCTCGCTACACTGCCGTGTCAGGGTAAGGATTCTTTCTTCGTCGGGCCCGAACTCATAGGCGATCAGCCGGTCATACCAGCGCCAGATCAAACGGTAGACCTCGATCCGCTGCGTGTCGCCATCGGGAAAGGTCAGGCAACGGACCGAGGTCCGGAACATCTCTTCATTCTCGCGCTCGATTAGGTAGTCCAGCATAGCTTTAATATACACTTGACTACCGTGGAAATGCAAAGTTCACTCAGGAACTCTGATCGAAGTCCTGCTCCATCTTGATGGCTGCGCCATCAAGCCGATTTTGCAGGTAGCGGATGCGGCGCTCACGCATGCGCATGTGGGCGCGTGTCTCATCCTCCGGGTCCAGCATCCAACTAGGGCGCGGAAAATCGTGGGTCGGCGTCGGCGGGTCGCTCCTGCGGTCATCGATCAGGCGCGACAGTTCCCAGCGTGTCGCGGCCTTCCTGCCATCCTTGGACATTGTGCCAGTCTCCTCTCTCAGAAATGACAGCGGGCTCCGACGCTTCGTCCGGAGCCCGCCTTGCTCACGTTCAGCGTGAGACTTTTTATTGCTCCGGCCCGTAGTCCTGGCTGGGCGCATCTCGCACCGGCAGGCCCGCTTCCTGACGGCGATCCTGGAGATAGGTGAAGGGGTCGCGCCCATAGCCCTGTTCGAAGGACTTCACGATCACGGCGCGCATCTCATCGCGGTCGTGGCCGGTGTCATCGGCCAGCCGTTTCGCATAGATGTCGAGGGTGCGGGAATAGTAGCCCTTCTCATCGATCAGAGACTTGATCTGATCGGCGTAGTTCTGTGCCTTCTCATTGTGCTGCTCGTTCCATGGGACAGGGTCGGGACGGGCGACGACCGGGCCACTCGGCGTGGCATAGACGACGGCGCGCTCCAGATCATTCGGTAGCTCTGCATTCTTGAAGTACTCTCGTAGCGGCACGCCCTTCTGCTCACGTGGAATGGCAACGACACCCTCACGGGTCTGAAGGTTGCGATGGGTGTCCGGGTTTGGAATGTCATTCGGCATGATTTCTTCTCCTGCTCGCCTTGGATTGGCGGCAGGGCATACGCCTCGCCGCCAGTGAAGCTCACCAAAGCTCCCGGAACAGAATGAAGGGGCAATCACCCCCTTGTTGGGTGAAAGACTCCGGCCCGAGATAGCGACACCAGAGATAGCCGGTCGGATTGGACCAGCTGCCGCTGTAGGCATATTCGATCCGCAGATAGGGAAAGCCCGCCAGCCAAAAGGTGCCGACGACAAGGCCGACCATCACGGTCACGCGGCCCGGCAGCAGCGCATCCCAGAGATAGCCCAGCAGCGGCCAGAACACGCTGCGCCGCTTCTGCTCGAAACGGCCACGCCGGGTGACATGGGCTCGGCGGCCCCGCATGATCACCTCGACCGGGCGCAGATAGCGCCTTTTGCCGTACATGGTGTTGATGCCGATTTGCCGCCTCCAAGGAGCCGCGGCATAGACTTGCACCTTGGAGAGCAGCGCGGGCTTGAGGTTGCCGTAAATGACGATCTGCGCGCGTTCATCGAGGCGGCGGATTTCGTCGGCGGTCATCAGCGCCCTGTTGGTCCGCCCCATGGATTCCTGGACCTTCTCGCCGCCGAAGGAATAGCTGGGCGCATGCTCAGTGCTTTCGCCCATGTATTTCATTAAGTATTCTAGAGTTGTTTGAGAACGTATCCCGCCTAAGAACTGCTTAATGAATGTCTCTGATAATATCGTTGACCGTGCTTCTTTGCCATATACGCGATCTATATCATCTAAATCTTGGGTCGCCATAATGCACTTGACCCCATAGCTGCGAAGGAGAGTCAGGATGCCCGGCAAGGAGTACAGAGGAGCGTTACAGAATTCGTCGAGGACCATCGTGACAGGATGATTGTTGCGCACTCCCACCATCTGATAGGCGGCCAGCCATTGCATCAGGCCGGACCATTTTCCCAAGGTCTCCTTGTTGTTGTGATCGACGATGATGTAGCAGGTGACCTTGTCGGTCTTCAGTTCGGTGAAATCGAAGGTGGTCTCCGAGGTGATGTCCGCGAGGTAGTTACCTGGCCCGAAGGGCTCCAAGGCTTGCAGGGCCCCGATTCGAAATTGTTCAAAGGTTTTTGCCGCCCCGTCCTCACCGAAGGCCATCTGATGCAGATCGTCGGCCATGGACCTGATTTCGCCCTTGAGCAGCGGCGACTTCGCCGCTTCCATCAAGAGGTCGTTCAAGAGATCCATGTCGGTCTGCACCCGGTAGACCATGGCAAGGTTGCGCCGTTCCGGCGGGCAGACCACGGCAACGGCGGCGACCACTGCCGCGATCAGACGGCGGGCTCCGTCACGGAAAAACTTGTTCATGCCCTCCTGCGGCGGCTCGGGGTAGAGCTGCAAGACCATGCCACGCAGCAGAGTGAAGGCCTCCGCCAACTCCTCCATGATAAGCGCATAGATGAAATCCAGCGGATTGATTCGGTCGCTCTTTGGATCTTTCGGGTCCAGCTTGACGATCCGATGCCCGAAGACTTTCGCCCGGAAACGCGCCGTAACCTCGTAAATCTCCCCCTTGGTGTCATTGACCAGAGAGCTCTCCGAGATTGACAGCAAGATGTTGAAAATCGCCGCTGACGACTTGGAGCTACCGGCTGGGCCGAGAATCAAGTGGTGAGTCTCAGTCCAGAGCCAGACGGGAGTGCGCCCAATCACACCGGTAAAGCGGCTACCGTCACGCCGCTCGTGAAGCTTGGCTCGCCGCGCTTCTTTCTCTGTCAGCCAACCGGCAGAACCGCGCGAGTTTCCCCGTCGCGCAGCACGCAGAACTCTGAAGAAGTCACCCAGTCGGCGGCTTCCCTCAGCCAGGAAGCGCAAGAAACCGAGGCAGAGGGCGACAGCAAGAAAAAGAGCGATGCCTCGCATGAGGTCATCGCCCTGGCTGTGGTTCCAAATGTAGAGCGCCAGATATCCGACGCCGACCATGGTGAGGAGCAGCCCGAGCAAGCTCGGGCGCTCCGACGGAGTTTGTTTCAAGACGCACCTCCCGGCCACTTACAGCGGCCAACAGCGTCGGCAACATCGCCCCGTGTCAAACTGACCTCGGCTAAGACACTGTCGTCCAGCGGCTCCGGGATGAGTCTCATGTCGTCATCCATGCGGGTCACGAAGACACGATTGGAAAGGCCTGCGCGGCCCGGTAGGTTGAGGTAGCACCAGCCGCCGGTCAGGGTCGTGGGGTCAATCAGTGAAGCATAGCGATGCCCCGTCACGACTTCGTGCTGGCCTGTACGGTCATGATAGAAGAGGACGAAGGACTCCGATGCATGGTCCAGACGGGCGAGGCGCTCATAGAGCGCCTCCAGTTTCGTATTGCGCAGGCGCAAAAGCTCCAGTCGTTCCCGTTCAAGCTGAAGCTCTTCCTGCACGCAGTTCTCAGTCAGTTCGAAAAGGCACGCAATCCTATCGATGATGATCTGGCCGCCGAAGAGCTGAATGACGATCAACACAACGGCGATGAGAAGCGACAGGCCGATACCTGTCGCAAGGAAGGAAAGGGCGAAACTCCGCCCGAAGAAACGTGTCATGGTTACCTCCTATTGACCCAGTTTCGAGCCGCTGCGGCGGCGCAAGAACCAAGGGTTCTTGCGCTTGGTCTCCGCCCCATCCGGGCGAATCGCAGCGAGAGGAGTGAGCGCATCGGTCTGCAGGAAGGCTTCGAAGTCACCGCGCAAGCGGTAACGGTTCTTTCCGGCCTTGCTGACCAGCAGGAAGCAGAGCGCCCAGATCTGGAAGCAGTCGATGCCGATAGCAGCGGCAAAGGCCGGGATGAATTCGCTCCAGTAGCGTTCGATGGCCGCGATGAAGCCCAGCGGAGCCACCGGGACGTAATCCGGCGGCGTTTTGGCCTGCAGCTGCTGAGACACCAGTGACGTGCTGGTCAGCAGGCCCTGGAGGCTTTCCCGCAAACCCGAAACCATCTCCACTTGCTGGGCGTTGAAAGAGGAATCTGCCTTCAACAGCGCCACACTCTGTTCGACTTGAGCAGCACCGGCCTCCAGCACCTGCGAGAGGTCGGCGGCCAGAATATTCTGCACGGAGACGTTCAGCTGATCTCCGGCATCGAGGTAGCGGTCTTCTCGCTCAACCACTCCGGCGCTGCGGTCGCGGATTGCCTTGCGCATCTCACGCAGAGCATCCTGACTGTCGGCCACAGCAAGGTTTGTCTTCTCCACGGCGCTGTCGATGGAAGTGACGAAGGCGCTGGTCTGCTCGCAGACGCCGATGAAGGCGGCTGCCACCGGCCCGGTGCCGCCGCCAAGCGACGACACCAGACCGGAGTCCCTCTCTCCTGCGGCCAAACGGCAAGCCTTGTCGCGCTCGGCGACCCAGCCCGGACGCAACTGCAAAACGCCCAGGGAACGGTTGCCCAGAGCATTAACGACGACCCGGTTCTGGGTGAGTGTCTCTCGCCAATCCATGACCTTCGCCGCTGGCCCGACGAGCGCCGTCAGGTTGGAAAGACTGGAGACGGAGAAGGTGATAACGAAGAGAAACACCCCCAGCGCAACCATCATCCCTTTAAGCGATGGGGATCTGGCCTCAGGCCCATAGCGGCAGATCACCGACCAGCCGACTGCCAGAATGGTGACGACACCGATGGTCAGCAGGACGGAGGTGCCATTGACCAGAAGACCGACATCACCGGCGTCGTTCAGGAAGAGCCGGATGCCGGTGAAGGTGGCATAGCCGGATACGATACTGGCGATGACGAAGGCTGCAGTGAAGATCAGGGTGATCCAGGGTTCGTCCCGGTCGAAGTCATTCTGCGGGATCAGTCTGGAAACGCTGTTCTTGTGGATATCGAAGGCGAGACCTTCGTCCAGATCATGACGCTTGCTCATGTCAGGCCTCCACCGTCTGGAGGTGCATGCGAAGCGCTTCCTGGAAGTCCCGGTCGGAGACTTTAGCCTCCTCGGGCGCGCCCGGCAGGCTGAGGTGGAGCCAATAGGCCCCCAGTCCGGCGCGGCGACCCAGCAAGAGCGAAAAGGTGAGGATGTCGTCCGCGGTGGCAAAGCCGATGCTGGCAATGCTGCTCAACGGCTTGCCTTCGATCATCGGCTCGGGAAAACCGAGACGGCGGCGGGCTTCGACTGCTTTGACGCCCTCGGCGACGTAGACGGCATTGACGGCGGCGACCAAGGTCGCTGCGCCGTAGCTGTCGGCACTGTGCACAAAAAATCGACGCGACGGCTTGGGTGAACTGCGAGATTGCATAGACCTGCACTCCATGGAGTTTGCGGCGGGGAAGGAGTCCCCCGGCCGCGGAGCAGGTACTGGCAGGTCAAAGTCGGGCCTCTGGGCGGATGTCCGGAGCTGTCCAACGCCAAGACAAAGCCGGACCCGGAATGTCCGAGGTCCGGCTTAAACGACCACCCCTCCAGTGACCGGGAAGAAGCTGGCGTGTGTTATCGGCAGAAGGTTCTTGCGATCTGCGGATAGGCGATCTGAAACGCGAGAGACAGCAGCCGTAGGCGCATGACCGTGCGAACCTGTGGACGCTGTTTCGGCAGCTCGACGGCGAACTTCACGAAGTTCGACAGCCAGCGGAATGACTGGTCGTCGTTGTAGGCATCGTCCACCAGTGTGTCCGTAACCTCGAAGTCTCTGCCGTTCGGCCAGAAGATCGGCCCTTCGTGCAGATAGATTACATGCGCCTGCCAGTCCGCCATTTCCCGGCGGGAAAGTCGCTCAGTCGCCTTTTGGTTTGCCGTCGCGATAGCGAGGCGGCGAAAATAGGAGAGCCGTCGCAGCTCCCAATCGCTGGCGACGATGATTGAGTTCGGTGCGAGCTTCCTGTTGTCTTGCAACACGCAAGGCAGAACTACATCGGCTCGGCACTGATAACAGACTGTCATGGTTGACCTCCTTTGCCATTCGGAATCACGGCGGCGGTCGAGACGGATTCCCGATCGCTCTGGCAGCGACGGCTTTCGGAGGGGGATGAAACTGGGAGGAACGCGAATGAGGTGACATGGCGATCAAGCCTGCGCAAGATCTTGCCCCCGCAGACCGCCTTCGATATGACAAGCACAGGTGCAATCAGTTGCAGCCAATGGGCTGATATGGCGAAGAAAAGCCTGTCGCAGAAAGTAGCGGAGGATGACCGGCGCGCACCGGTCGTCAGCACGCGGGCGCGCCTGACCCAACGGCAGAGTGAGGGCCTTGTTCGATGCTATGCTGAACGCCGCGCGCCCAAGGCTGCCGCCGATGACACTGGTCTCAGCCTGAACAGCGTGTACAAGCACTATGGTCTCATCCGCGGGCGGCTGATTGCCTGCGGCTACTACACAGACGGCGCACTCTCAGCAGACGAACCCAGCCTTGGGCCTGAGATAAGGCAGCAGCTCAGAGAGCGGCGGGGCATCCGCGCCGAAGATATCTACCCGCACGCGGCAGAACTGATCGTCTGGGCGGAGGAGTGGCCGCCGCGGCTCGTCTTGAAGCACTTACACCGGATTATCGCGCTGACCGGCCCTCTCGATGCGCCTTGGCCTCTCAGTTCCGCGGAGTTGAACCGAGTCTTTGCCTATGCGCGTTATGCCCGTACGGAATTGATCCATTACCGCACCAAGACCCTCGCCACTGAGGACGACTCATGGCAGTCCTTTCTGGAGCGCACACAGGCCGAAATGGAACGCTATCGACGCGCCTACCGCACAGCCAGCAAGAAGGCCGAGCGCGAGCAGCGGTAAGGGCCAGACGTCGAAGCCAGTTCATGGTCATCCCTTTCGAGCCGAGGAACGGATCATGCTTCTTCTATAAATAGTAGTAATTCTTGCCTCTGATACAGCGATCATATTAGATGGAGGAATCACGGGCGCACCCGTGGGGGAAGTCGACAATCCCCTTAGTGAGACCATCGAGCGGCTTTTTGAGACCGCATCATTCGTGCATGGCCACAGCTCCGGTTCTTGAGCCGGGTGGCGTGGTGATGTCCAAGGTTTCGGCCCAAAAGCCTCGCCTCTCCGCCTCGGTGGGGAGTTTGTCGACGCCCGGCCACTTCGGCCGTTCCCCCGGCTCTGCGTCCCTAACAGCGAAGGGATGCGATGAAGACAGGAATCAATCGGATAGACGTTATTGTTGGTGAGCGGGTGAAGGCCCGCCGTAAGGAGCTGCGCATGACCCAGGAGATGCTTGGCATCGCCACCGGGCGCAGCTTCCAACAAATCCAAAAGTATGAGCGTGGGCAGAACCGCATCAGTGCATCGGTCCTTTGGCTGATCGGCAAGGTCCTTGGCGTGCCGGTGAGCTACTTCTTTCAGGGACTTGAGTAGGATGGTCCCCGTCAGGAGGGCGGCACATTCTGCCTGCACGCCCGGTAGATCGTCATGACGGACACACCGTAGTGGTCCGCCAGGGTTTCGGCGCTGGCTCTGCCGCTTTTCATCTGCCGCTGGACTGCAAGAACTTGGTCCGGCTCCAATGCGGGCCTCCGGCCTAAGATGACGCCCCTACGTCTCGCTGCTTCCAGCCCGGCTTTCGTGCGCTCACCGATCATCTTGCGCTCCATCTGCGCCAGGCCTGCCATGGTGTGAAAGGCAAACTCGCCAAAGGCTGTCGTAGTATCGAGCTTCTCCGTCAGCGATTCAAAATGCACGCCGCGAATCGACAGCTCTTCAAGAATCTCGATGAGATGTGCAACTGACCGCCCCAGGCGGTCCAGCTTCCACACCACCAGAACATCGCCGCTATGCACCGTCGAAAGCGCGCGGGCCAATTCAGGGCGCTCGCGAACACCGCCGGAAATCCCTCGGTCCGAAAAGATACGCCGACACGCCGCCGCGTGCAGCGCATCGATCTGTAGGTCGAGGTTCTGGTCGTCCGTCGAAACACGGGCATAACCAATCTTGCGCGGCGGCATGACGCATCTCCCGAGGCGGGTCATAATCCCGATTTGGTAGCTAATTCAGTAATTTAATGGGGAATCGTGCGCTCTATCAGAAAGGAACCATTCTGAGAGGACCCGTTAAGGGGCATTTCCAAGTATTCCTTTCGGTCAGAACGCAAGAATATCTCCCGCATCCTCAATTCAAGGAAATAATAGTAGTTTTCGATAAGAATTGCAACAAAAACCTTCCTTTTTGTTAGATGAGTACAGACGCTTAAAAGTCAAGAGTGGCTTTGATCCCCGCAGTGGAGCCGATTGTGACAATCAGGTAGAAAGGGGATACCTGTTATGAATCTCGAT
This sequence comes from Rhodospirillales bacterium, assembly GCA_963669335.1. Taxonomy (GTDB): domain Bacteria; phylum Pseudomonadota; class Alphaproteobacteria; order Kiloniellales; family JACOMY01; genus JACOMY01. The sequence goes on along the minus strand of OY770023.1, from coordinate 4,780,310 downwards.
ACCCTCAAATCGACCTTTGAGTCCGCATGCGGCAAGGCCATAGCTGGCGTACTGGCCGCCGCGATGACCGTCATGCCCATGGCGGCTGCTCCGGGAGACGCTCAGGCCGAAGACAGCACCCAGTACACCTCCTCCGGTTGGACGCAGGAACTGATCGAATTTGACAAGGCATCGAGAGCCGCAAGGCTCTACGCTGAAACCAAGGACGGTGTTGCCATTCTCATCCATGTAGGAAGAGACATCCCAAATCAGCACGTGAAGAGCCCCGACCAACTGGGGCAGCTCTTTGTGGGTCGTTTCGCCGAATTGGGAGAGGACGCACGTTACTTCATTGCGCCCAACGATGCCCGCGCAACGGGCATCACCTACCATGTTGGCCATCTGATCGTCGGCGCTCATGACGGCACGGAGGTGCGCGATCTTCAGCAGGCCTGGGATAGTGCGCCCCAAGCTGTGGCCCAGCTCAAGTCTGTACGAAGTTTGGCCGAACTGTCCGCGCCGGTCGCCTTGGCGGGCGGAAGCTAAACGACGGGGGTCGGTGAAGCCGGGTCTGGTGTCGCCTCTTGCACAGGATCGGCGTTTTTTGCATGCGGTGGCGCGGCGACAGAGTTGAACTCCGCAACGGCCTTTGTGGACGCCAAATCCGCGGCGCTGGGTCCGGCCACCCCAGCAAAAAAGCCTGCATTCTTGTCAACCTTCTCGGCGGTGTCCATGGTTTGATCTCTTTGGCTGTCCTGGATGTCCTTGGATTGTGACTTGTAGTCATCGTCCTCGACCTTGAGCACGGTCACGTCGGATTCCGAATAGCCCTTGCTGGCAGCTGCTTCGATGATCCGGTCGGTTTCCGTGGTCTTGCCGTGCTTGGCGACACTTTCATTGACATCCTGCAGATCGAGAAGGATTTGCTGATAGGCTTCGTTGCCCATGATGACCTGGGCCAGCAGGTCATTGGCGTACTCGGGTTTGATCTTCCCCGTCTCGGGATCGATGATCTCTTCCGTGATCGTTTTGAGAACTCGCTTCTGATAATCCGCATCGCTCTCGTCGGGCAAACGTTCTACGGCATCGTCGCCAAGAATGCCGCGCGCATAGTCCTCCAAGCTCTGTCCGGTTTCCGCTTCGATCTCCGCCACGATGTCGGTGATTTCAGCCTCGCTCATATCATCGAAAACCTGATCCGCAACGAGAGCGCCTAGACTGTTCGCCTGCAGCGCATGCAGTAGCGCATCCCGGTAAGCGCGCTCTGCCGCTCTCTTAGAGGCTGATTTTCCGCCTGCCGCCCCGGTGCCGACGGCACTCACCTGGTTCATCCGCAACCCGGCAATCGAAGTCTCGTCAGATCCGGACTTGATCGCATAGTTGTGGGCTTTCAGTGTAAGTTCTTCCCGGTGCTTTTTGCCGGAATCAAGGTGATGTGCCCGCTTCGCCTCAATGTCCTGGTCTTCATGGGTCGCATCCTGGCCGGTCAATGCACCAAGCCTCCCGACGCCAAAGGCGGAAACCAGAGAATCGCTTTCCCCCAGTTCCTTGGCAGCTTCCCGAAATTCCTGTATCCGCTGTTCGTTCACAGTCATTTTCAGCCCCATAGCTGTCATTTGTCTCAGTGCAGCCAGCTTTCTTTCGCCGCGCACCTTTCCTACTCGACAATACTATTGCATAGAAAGGTTAATGATTTATGTAAAACTGCATGGAATTTATCTAAAATACGCCGTAGATTGGCCAACTCCTGATGAATTTGTTGGGATGCTCCCCAGGGGGTGCGGTGATTCGAGCGAGAGGCGTGAGGCCGTTGGTCGGAGCGATGGGCGCGAAACGCCTTGATGACTATAAAAGGTCGGGCAGGTTCGCATAGCTTTGAAAGAAGTACTCCAGATAGTGCTGTTCTGCTGATCCGATACGGCCTGACAGCCAGCAGGAGGCCAGCCGTGATGTCAGTCCAATAGGTACATCGTCCAAGGTGCGGAACAGCATGGAGGGAGTGAGGCCCGTTCGCCGGACCTCTTCATGCATGCGCCGATGCATCCTTCCGTAATCTCGATGTAGACTGTGCCGGGGTACTGGCGAATGCTTCGCCGTGCTTCGCGCCTCGGCGGAAACTCGCCGTCCACTCCTTTGCTCCCGGACTTGGTGCAGTTCGGCTTCGGCATGACCGTCATTCTGCACGGGTGATTCCTCAGGAATCCCAGCACAAGGCGGCTGATCGTCTTGTCTCGACCGCTGAGGATATGAGCCATCTGCACTGGCGTGAAACCTCTCGGGGCACCCCTGAGGTAGCCAGACGGAAGCCGATTGTGAATCTCTCTCACTCTCTGCGCAAGACGGGCGTGACCTCGATGCGTTCCCACTCTCCGTCCACCGGACGGCGCGTGTTCTGGCAGCCATCTGGGATTTTTCGGTAACTCCGCCTCACCGCAGTGAGATGGCGTCTGCGCACACTCTTGACAGCTCCATTCGCCCAGCCGTGGACCATCTGTGGACTAAGATCATCGGGTAGCGGTCCAAACTCCTTGAGCAAGCGAACGAAGCCAACGCCAGTGCGCAGGCGCTCTGTCTGCAATTCGCGACGCACCGCCTCATCGATTTCGATCCAGCGATCGGTCGGCAATGCTGCCCAAGCGTCCTGGACATAGACCAAGTGATCCTCAGGAACGGTCGATACGCTGCCCGCCATCCAGGTGGCCACCTGCGGGATCTTGAACCCTTCCGGCAAATCATCCCGGCCAGAGAGGAGCTTTGTTGCGCCGACACCAGTGCGTCGGCGGCTCGCCCAAAGGCTCTTAATGATCTTCTTTGTCAGACGAACACGGGCCATTCTTCAAAATAGCAAAAATAGAAAAAAATGTAAGACAGTTTTCGCTTTCGAAATGCGATAGCACCACCAAATACTAAATCAAAAAGGCTGATACATGAGACGGACGCCGCAACATATTGCCTTAGATTTTGATAATGTATTGCTGTTTTTGCGGCGCGTTAACCATTTCCTAAATATAATTGACTTAGAGTGAGAGAGGGGTAGGCATGGATAACATTGAATACTTAAACATAGAAAGAAGAACCGCACCGAAAGAAAAGGTACAGCCATCAAATCGACCTGCGAAGAGCCCTTTGGAGCCCTTTGCTCGGATGAAATCCGGCCTACGATACGAAACGGATCTGGATAATCCAAAGCCCAAAATGATGAGCACGCGCAGCGAACAAACCGTTGACTTGACGAAGGATGTTGAACCGGAGGGCTGCGGTAGCAAAAGCCAAGCCGTTTACAAGAATATTATGATACGCATGAAACGCCATTTCGTTACGAGAGAAATTGCCAAACTCATGGTATTGGCAACTTTCTTAAGTCGTGACGACTTTAGCGTCTTCGTTTACTATTTCGCTCATCGTGACAAACTAAAGGTGGAGATCTATCCGGTTGGCTGGAGCAACGACAGGTTCCACACCTTCACGATCGAGGGATACCTGCCCAGCCTGGATCGCCCAATTGGCCTAACAGTGAAGCAGGTCCGAGCTGCCATCGACCTGATTAAAACGCTTGGATCAGGCCCGCAAACAAGGCCTTTAGACGCTACCGACCTGAGTTCGCCCGCCGAGACAGTTAGCCGACATGCCTCTGGCATGCTGACAGTTCCAGTGGGCCAGCGGAAAGGCGATCACCATCGAACAGCCAAATGTCGACTGAAACACCGACGCACCCAAAATATGACCCGCGGGCGACCCGCCGTGCACCGCCTCAAGGACATCGCAGAAGCGATCCAACCGGGCCGGACGCCCCTCTACAAACCGACCCGCAAGATGTGTGCTGTAATACAGCACCATCTGGGCTCACTGCGCTCCGCTTGCTCGGCAAGGGGGCCCGCTGCGCGCCCCCATTGCATCCCCCCGGCCTTGGTCCGATCAGGGTATCAAGCCCAGTTTCAAACCATGCATTCGTCTCGCCGATGGACTTCTCGCGGGTAGAGCGATCGCTCCTGAACCACTAAGCAGTTTGACGCTCGAGCTTGGCCTTCCGTTTTTCCCAGTCCGGCATGACGCGTCCGAGCAACTGATAGAACTCCAATCCGTGATGCGGATGCTCCAGATGACATAACTCGTGGGTGAGAACATAATCGATGGCGTCGACCGAGGCACGGATTAGCGACGGATTGAGGATCAGTCGGCCGCTCGGCGTCATAGATCCCCAACGCTGGCGAAGCTGGCGCAGGATGAGCATGGATGGGGCAAAAGCGTCTGGGTCTGCGAAGCGGCTCTGACAGACAGACAGCCGCTCTTTGAATTTCATCCGTGCCCGCTCACGAAACCAGTCCTGGACCAGCGTGCGAGTAACATCGCCTCTCTCTGGTCTGTGCGTCTGGACGACCAACTGGCCTCGATAGAGCTTCACTCGCTGTTGAATATGCGCCACCACTTTGAGCTTGTACTGCCGCCCTAGATAGAGGTGCGTCTCCCCGGCGACGAAGCGCCGTTCAGGAGTGCGCGGGTGGAACTGCTCGAAAAAAAGGAGCTGACGCGTGATCCAAGGAGCGCGCTTGGTGATGCGCTCGAAAATGCGATCAAGAGAAGCGTCAGACGGGGCAATCACTTCGACGGTCAGGTCAGGCAGAACGCTGATCGCCATGGTCTTGCGGTCTCGGCGCTGGAGATGAAACTCTATCGCCAACTCCCCGTAGGGCAACTGGAACCGCTCGGCGCTCATCCCGGAAACCGCGCCCGAGCGACATCCATGATCTGCTGCTCGACATCGTCAAGCTGCTCGATCGGAATCTCTATGCCATGCTCATCACGGACAACGTCGAAAAAGTAGTCATCGATCGCATTGCGCATGTTGTTCTGGGCTATGTCATTCGACCAGACATCGACGATGTGATGTTTCCGGATAATACTCACTACCGCTCTGGAGATATCCGCGCCTGCCGTCGCAGCTGCTCCATTGCCGAGTGACTTCAGCACCGGCTCGACGATCCCGAAAATCGCTTGCGCATCCTCATCATCCCGAATACTGGGGGGGATCTCGCGCCCGTGATCTTTCCGAGCCATGCGGCTTGCCAGATCAACAACGTTGTTGAGGTATTCCTTCTCGGAAATCCGCCGTTCTCGATATTCGCGGATCGTCTCTTCCAGCATCTCGGAGAACTGCCTGTAGAAGGATGGGTCTTCCTCCATTTTCTCGGTGATGGTTTTCTTGGTTGCGCTGGCGATACGGTCCGCCTTGGAGGCAGCGGTCAGGCCGTCCTCTTCGATCACAGCTTTCAGAGCATCAGGGTCATTAATGTTTACCTCCTTGATGATGATCTCGGCGGGTTTGGCGGTGACATGGTCGTCTAGCAGCTTCTGGATCTTCGGTTCGAACTCCTTGACGTCGACCGCCTCTTGGTAGCGCAGCTGGACGGATTTCTTCAGCTCCGAGAAGGCCCTGTAGTCGTTTTTCAGTTGCTCTATCTTCGCCTCATCGAGCACTTCGTAGAGCTTTTCCGACGAGAGCGAGATATGAAGGCAGCGTCCGAAGGCGCGGAGCCGGGCGTAGAACTCATGGCGCTTGGCTTCATCAGCGAGGAACTGTTCGAAGACCTCCATATCCTTCTTGTTGCGGATTTCCTTGAAGGTATCCCAGAGCTGATCGTGCAGTTGAGGCAACTTGCGGATCTCTTCGCGAATATCGTGCAACGCGCCGACCAGGTCCTCGGCCTCATACTCCTCAAACGCGCTGTAGTTGGTGAGTGCTTGATCCAGCTCCTCTAGCAGGCCTTCATAGTCAATGATGAAGCCGAACTGCTTCTCCTGCGCGTCGTCCTCATAGAGCCGATTCACGCGCGCGATCGCCTGAAGCAGATTGTGCTCCTTCAGCGACTTGCAGACATAGAGCACTGTGTTGCGCGGGGCGTCGAAGCCGGTCAGCAGCTTCGAGACAACGATCAGGATTTCCGGATCGCCGGACCCTTTGAACGCGTCTATGATCTGCCGATTGTACTCGGATTCGCTGCGGTATCGCTCCATCATCCGTTTCCAGAAGGCCTGGACAAGGTCGTTTGACTCCTGATCGACCTCTTCATTGCCTTCCTTGTCATCGGGCGGCGAGATAACGATTTCGCTCGTGACATGCCCGATATCGTCTAGAACCCTTTTGAAGCGCACGGCTGCGGCTTTCGAGGGCGCAACCAGTTGTGCCTTGAAGCCTGTTCCCTGCCAGAAGCGCCGGTAGTGTTCGGAAATGTCGAAGGCCTTGGCGTGGATCGCTTGGCCGGTCTTAGACAGCACACGCATTCGAGAGAATTTGCGTTTCAGATCTGCCTTCTGTCGCTCCGAAAGCCCTTCGCTGATCTTGTCGAACCAGGTGTCGATAATGTCGCCGCTGACCTGCTGCTCCACCAACCGCCCCTCATAGAGCAAGGGAACAACTGCATGGTCGGCCACGGCTTCATCGATCGTGTACTTATGGATTAAGCCGCCGAAGGCATGGAGCGTGTTGCGGTCGCGCTTGAGGAGTGGCGTGCCGGTGAAGCCGAGGTAGCAGGCTTCCGGAAGGATGCGCCGCATCTTGATCGCAAAGGTGCTGTGCCCGCCTGCGCGCCCGCTCTGGCTGCGGTGGCTTTCATCAACCAGCACGAAGACGTCCCTGCTCTCGTCCTTGAAGCCGCTCGCTTTGGTCGCGGTGTCGAACTTGTTGATAATCGTCGTGATCAGCGGCGTCTTGTTCCTGATCAGCTCGATCAGGTTTGCCCCGGTCGCTGCGCGCACCGGCTCCATATCGCAGGACTTGAAGGTGCCTTTGATCTGTTTGTCGAGATCGTCGCGGTCGGTAACGATGATCAAGCGTGGGTTCGCGATCTCTGGATCGAGCGCCAGCGCCCGCCCAAGCATAACCATTGTCAGCGACTTGCCTGAGCCCTGCGTGTGCCAGATCACGCCGCTCTTGCGGCGGCCTTTCGGATCGCGCTGCTTGGCACGTTCCACTGCTCGGCTAATCCCAAAAAACTGTTGGTGCCGCGCGATCTTGCGCGCACCGCCTTCGAAGACGGTGAACCGCCGGACCATGTCGAGCAGACGCTGCGGGCGGCAAAGCGCGTAGATCATCCGGTCTTGCTCGGAGACAGCCCGCTCGCCTTCGGCTGCCAGCTCGTCGAAGAAGATCCTTGCCGGGGCAAGGTCCCCGGAGAAGACCGCGACCTTTTCCTCTTCTGTGAGAGGTCGGTTGATCACCGGCAGGATGTCTTCATCCCGGTCCTCTTCATCGCGCCAGATCTGCCAGAACTTGCGCGGCGTGCCGACCGTCGCATAGCGCGCCTCCTGGCGCTTCATGCTCATCAGGATCTGGGCGAAGTGGAACAGCTGCGGGATATCGTCCTCGCTCTGGTACTTGATCAGCTGGCTGTCGGCCTTCTTCAGAGACTCTGAGGGTCGCTTGTTCTCAATCACCAGGAAGGGGATGCCATTGACGAAGCACACGATGTCGCAACGCCGGGTCTGGGTAGAGGCCGTGCGCTCGACCGCCATTTCCGCAGTGACGTGATAGACATTGTTCGCCGGGTCATCCCAGTCGATATAGCGGAACGAATAGCTCTTGCTGTCGCCCCCGATCGCCTTCGTGATCGTTGTGCCAAGAATGAGCTGGTCGTAGATCTCTTGATTGGTGCCCTTCAACCCCTTGAGTTTATCGGGGGTCGGCTTCAGCCGCCGCAGCGCTTCGTGTGCGTCCCCCAGGTCAAACGCGTAGCTCTTGCCTCTGTGCCTGTAGGCGTTCAGGGCCAGCATTCGCTCAATGAGAATGTCGTCGAGCACAACGTTCCGCCGCTTGCCTCTCAAAGCGTCTACTTGCGCCTGGGAGAGCGGCTCGAAGCCCAGCGCTATCAGCGTCTGGAGCGCCGGGATTTGCGACTGGTGTTTCTCGGCGGGATCGAAGCTCATGCGGCCTCTCTATCCTCACGCGCAGTTCCATCGTCGCTATCCGGCTTCGAGGGCTTCTTACCCACCGCCGGTGGCTTCCTGATCCAGCTAAAGGCCTGCTTGTATCCAAGCGCGCGCAGCTCTCGCGCGGCCTGTCGGAGGGTCACGAGACTGAAGAAAGAAAGCCTCCGTTCGTCTCCGGTGCCGATCACTGCGTAAACCACCGTGAAATCGCCGGGCCGAAACTCGTCGTTCAAGCCGCAGATCACCTCTTCGAAGCCACTTTGATCCGTCTCGCCCTGAACCTCACCCACGCGCTCTCGAACCTCATCACGGAGAGGTCCGTCCAAAATGAGAACCCTTGCCGAGACGGTGCCTTGATTGAAAAGGTGGCTGAGACGCGAAGCAGATGTTTCGTTTTTGACATGGATAAGCTGATGACTTTGTGTCAAAAAATCACAGATTTCGATCGTACTCGATGCACCAGAGGGTGTGACAAGTCTACGATCAAGGCAGAGGTACTCGTTGTATTCGGCCTTTAAGCGTTCATTGTACGCTTCTTCGTTCTCATCAGATTGCGCCTCCGGCATTCGGACCCTGGGCATTTGATCGAAGAAATCCTGAACCTCTTTAGCAAGGTCGGCATCAACCTGATACCAGCGCCCCCCCGAAAGGACGTAGGTGAGGCCGTCCAGTTCAGTTTCATAACCAAGACAATCAGCGACGCTCCATTTACCGCCGCAGTCGCGTCCTTGATCGTCAACCTCATGCACAGCGTGCTTGGCAAAATCTTCCGCTGCAATCTCGCTTGTTCCACGTTCTCGAAGGGCGTCGAGGTAACCTGCGAGTTCAAGATCAGGAAAAATCATCTTGCTGCGAAAGCCCTTGTAGCGGAGCTCGCTACTCTTCTCAGGATCATAGATCACCGGAAAGGCGAGGTGAAGTGAGCCAGGCTCTGCACCTTTGACAGCTGCGTTGAGCGCCTCCACAGCCTTAAAGTTCAACTTCTCTATCAGCTCTGCCTCACGCACATGCTTGATTTGGTCGATCCAAGCGAAGTCTTTCTTGTAGTCGTCCTTCTGGTACATCGCGTAAGCCTCAGCGCAGGCTTTGGGGAGACTGGTGACCGTGAGCTTGCGATCCATCGACAGCGAGTCAGTTCCGGCAACCCGTGACGCAAAGGTCTGGTCCTTTGGCTTTCCTGCCAGGCCCCGCACAATGTCGCGCTCAACATCGATGGCGAAGGCCGTTTGGTCCGAGCCACGGCTCGTCTGACTACGACGCGAAAGTGTGTTTTCGTCGGGGGTGCGGACGTCCGCGCTCTTGAGCTGCTTGGGATCGACGGCATTGAGGACCACGCGCAGGCCAAAATCCTGCTCGAACCTAGCCGGGTCGAGCTTGACGTGTCCCATGCCGAACGAGACCGCAAACCAGCGTTTTTCGGCTTCAATGAACACGAGCCCATAAGCAGTGTGGTTGAAGACCTTAGCCTTCTCGCTGCCGGAGAGCTCAAGGAAACGCGACCATTTCGGTGGCTGACCACCCATCGTACCGAGCGCGATTTGGGCTCCATCGATCTTACTCCAGCCCTCCAGCGTCACTCCTTCACGTAGGCCGTCTTCCGGTGCCAAATCGTCTTTTAGCAGACGAATTGAAAGCTTTTGAGTATTCCCACTCATTCTCGAGCCTCCATCTCCGTGGTGGCGTCCACTCGCCACTCACCGGTTAGAAGTTTTTGCATGAGCCCGCGCTTTTGACGTTGCACGGCGTCGACCAATTCTTCGGTAGCCCTGAGGTCCTTGGTCGCAATTTCCAGTATACCTACAATCCGATCCTGTTCTTTGCGGTCAGGAAGCCGGATAGGAGAGGATAGCCAATCCGCAGGAGAGATCCGACGTGCTTTGCGCTGACCGCGCGCAAGATGAACTTGAGAGGAGTAATACGCTGACCTCGTCAAATAGTATAAAAGCCAGCGCTCGTTGACTGCCGGATCACAGTTAAAAGCTGGTAAATCCAATGTTGTCTCCAAGCCGTCGAGTTCATCTCCGATAAGAGCGAAGGCCCCATTTAGGAAGTCGAGCTTGCTATAAATAAGTTGACCAGATGATCGGCGATAGTATTGGGTATTAGAACTTCCAGTACGTGTCTCAGATCTTTCGACTGCTCCCTTTCCGTAGAGTTTGACCGATATCTTTCTCGCGGAACTGCCATCGGTTCCCGGTACTCTGCTCTCGCTGAGGAAGCTACCGAAAGTCGTAGATGAGCCATGGTTACACGACTCGGCAATCAATCTGTCTTGCAACCCGCTGAGACGCGTATTCTTCGCTACACGAAGGGCAATGAGCTTTTCGATCGCTTCGTCCCAAGTACCCAAAATCTCAGCGATCTTCTGCTGTTCTGGTCTTGGCGGAATCAATATAGGTAGATCTTCGAGTGAAGCCTTAGTAAGTTTGAAGCGTCCCGCCCCCTGCCGAGTAAGTGAGTGAGAGATGTCCCGGTGCTGGAAAAAATAAAAGAACCACTCTATCGAACATATGTGCGTTCCGGCTATAACATGAGCGTGATTGTTGACATTGAATTGACCGCTTACACGGACCGTTTGAGCTTTTGATGTAGGTTCAAGAAAATGATCGCCATCCTCACCAATGAGAGTATAATCTCCTTCCAGGCGATACTCGTCTATCATATCGAGCACCCCGGTTGGTCCATAGTATGGATATCTTCCTTGCATCGAATTACGCACCTCGACCGACAACGGAAGTCGCAGGTCGTTTCTGACAGAGCACGAATTGCCAACTTTCCGTAGCTCCCAGCCGGTCGGCACTTCTTCCACCCCAAGTCGATGGAGCTGCCGCCGATCTCGCTGATTCACAAATTCTACCCCCCGAGCTGCAGTCGTAACCTTAAGCATCGACCCCAAGCTCCTTCAGGTGAGCGGTCATGCGGGCACGGACTTCGGTGAGTTCGGTTTCGATTATGTTGATTTCTTTTTGGAGGGCGGCGACGTCGATCTCATCTTCCGGTTCGAAGGTGTCGACGTAGCGGGGAATGTTGAGGTTGAAGTCGTTCTCTGCGATCTCCTCCGGGCTTGCGAGATGGGCGTAGCGCTCGACCTCATTGCGCTCCCGGTAGGTATCGATCACCCGCGCCGCCTGGGCTTCATCCATCTGGTTGACGGTCTTGCCAGGCCTAAAGTCCTTGCTGGCGTCGATGAAAAGGACGTCCTTGCGGGCCTCGTTCGGGCCGCCATCTTCGCGGGAGCGGTCGAAGACGAGGATCGCCACGGGGATGCCGGTGGTGGTGAAGAGGTTGGCGGGCAGGCCAATGACGGCGTCGAGCAGGTTTTCTTCGATCAGCGCTTTACGGATCTTGCCTTCTGCGCCGCCGCGGAAGAGCACGCCGTGCGGGACGATCACCGCGACGCGGCCCGATTGCCGCTTGGCGATCTCGACCATGTGCGTGATGAAGGCGTAGTCGCCTTTGGATTTAGGTGGGATGCCGCGCCAGAAGCGGTTGTATTGGTCGGTGTCTGCGTTCTCCGCTCCCCACTTGTCGAGCGAGAACGGCGGGTTAGCAACCACGATGTCGAAGCGGGAGAGATGATCTCCTTCGATAAGGGCGGGGCTGTTGAGCGTGTCGCACCACTCGATCCGGGCTGCGTCCTTGGCGTGCAGGAACATGTTCATGCGCGCCAGCGCCCAGGTCGCGCCGTTCACCTCTTGGCCGTAGAGAGCGAAGTTCTCGGAGCCGACCTCTTCGGCGGCCCGAATCAGAAGAGAGCCGGACCCGCACGCGGGATCGCAGATCGTGTTGCCGGACTGCGGATTGACAAGCCTCGCAAGCAGTTTCGAGAGGGCTGCCGGGGTGTAGAACTCACCCGCCTTCTTGCCTGCATCCGAAGCGAAGCGCGAGATGAGGTAGATGTAGCATTCACCGATGATGTCTTCGGTGACGCGGGACGGGCGGAGATTCAGGGCGGGCTTGTTGAAGTCCTCAAGCATGTTCTTGAGGCGGCGGTTGCGGTCCTTCGTGCGCCCGAGATTGGATTCCGAGTTGAAGTCGATATTGCGGAAGACGCCTTCCAATTTCGCGCGGTTCGAGTCTTCTATGGCCTCCAGAGCGATATTGATCAGCTCGCCGATATTCGGCTCATTGCGCTTCTCATAGAGATCATAGAAGCTCGCTCCTTCGGGAAGATAGAAGCGCTCCCGTTCCATGCGGCGACGGATGCGGATCTCATCGTCATCGAAGCGCTTCTTGTAGTTCTGATAGTGATCGTTCCAAAGATCAGAGATGTACTTTAAAAACAGCATCACGAGAATGTAGTCTTTGTACTGTCCGGCATCGACCACGCCGCGAAAGGTATCGCAGGCCGACCAGGTTGTTTGATTGATTTCTTGCTGAGTTACTCGATCAGTCACGTCGCCTGTCCTTTTGTGATGCCGATTGGTGCGCCGAACGCCCGCTTTCTTGCTCGCAGGATGTGGATATGAACGCCGCATGCCTGAGAAGGATCTCGCCGGTGAGGCGAGCACGCTTGTCTGCAAGCTCTGCCATGAGCTTACGTTCTCTCTGAGCAAGGCTGTCGAGCGCCACGATTTGCTTCTGTGTTGGTAGATCCGGGACGGGAACCTCCAACGATTCCAGGCAGGGTCTGGGAATCATGCGAAGGCTGGAGCCTTGTGCGCCCTCGTTGAAGTGTCGTTGAGCCCAGGACTGATTGATGAACCAAGCCAAGAAAGATGGATCGACGAGGTCTCTCTTCGGTCTAAGGATTATCAAGGGTGAGATGGCGACCGCCCTCTCTCGAGCCTCCGGTTCGACGACGACAGCCGTGCTGTGGTCGCCGCGGGAACGGAACAACAAGTCTCCTGCACTGGCATTGTAGCGATCGAGCGTGCCCTTAAGCGCATAGCTTCTCGCATTGCTCGGATCAAAGGGCTCGTCTTCTCGCAGATCACGAAGCTGGACGGCCCGCACGCCGCCACCGCCTACCGGGCGGAGCCGCTCCCGAGCGGTCAGGCCCCCTTGAATGACGCAGAGCTCGTTCAGTTTCAGTTTTTTCGTCTGTAACATGTCGTACAGCTGGGAATCTGATCAGCGATGTTCAAGGTGAATTTCTGCAGTAGGCGGAAATACTGCTAATTTTTTGATCCATCATGTGTTCGAGATGAGGTGTGAGTCTTGGCCTTACTGTCCCTGCTCACCGAGGCTTCTCAGGGAACAGACCCGGCATCCAGCGCCCCGCCAGAGCAGCGGGGAAGACCAGGCGTAGGGGGGCGCGTGTGGTGGGGCTGAATAGGACGCCATTCTCCAAAAGTGCCGAGGTAACGCGGCGGGCATTCCGTTCGCTGCTGACGAGGAGTTTGGCGACGTCGCCTCTCGGCATTTCGCCGCGATAGAGGATGGCTTCCAGGATGATACCCGACTTTGGAGGCAATGATCCGGCCCGCACCTCCTCTTCGGCCCAGATCATGATGCGGTCGCGCAGGCGCTGAGGCTGAACCAAGTTCTCCATGAAGCTGACCTGATCGATGCAGGTCTCCAGGAAAAAGGTGGCGAAATCCGCGAGCGCCTCTTCGCTAAGATGGCCTCGCCCATCGAGATCGTTCCGGCGTGGCAGGTCGCAAGCGGCCAGGTGCTGCTTGTACAAGACGTCGTTTCTGGCCAATCCGCGCGCAATCGACCACACGCCGCCCGTGTCCAGCACGTCACGCAGCATGGAGTAGGACATGAGGCGGGCAACGCGCCCGTTGCCGTCGAGAAAAGGGTGAACCCAGAGCAATCGGTGATGGGCCGCCGCGGAGGCGATGATCGAATCCACGCGTCCCAGCTTTGCGTAGGCGTCCTCGAATCGCTGCATGAAGCGTGGCACTGCGCCGGGACTGACGGATATGTGCCTGCCGACCGCGACGTCGTGTTCTCGAAGCGCACCAGGCCTTATCTTGATCCGCTGACCGCTGTCGGCTTCCTCCACCCAGAGCAATTCATCGGGCAGCAGCTCTCCAAAGCGCCGGTGTACCTCAAGGATGCCTTCGATCGTCGTCGCGCTGCCCTTCAGGCCGTCTTCATCAATCCATGCCTGCACGGCTATGTGTGCACGCGCTTCGAGCTGGAGATCGCGCTTCTTCTGATCGCTGCTGTAGTCACCGCTCAAGGCCCGCTCGATGTCGACTGGATGTGTGTCGTGCCCCTCGATGAGGTTGCTGTAGTAGCAGTTCATGGAACGCACGAGATGGGACAGCGCGGTCACCACCCCGTCCGGAAGGCTCCGCCGCAAGCCAATGGATTTGGCGGTCAGCTCCAGCGCCAAGTCGGCCAGTTCTTCCCGGTGCCGGGCACTCTCGCGCACCAGCATCGGCTCCATCAAGGTGACGGCCTCTCCCCGATCTTCAATAGCTGCTGTGGCCGTTGTTCTGTCCTCTTCTTTGGCCTTTTTCGTATCGTCCATAAATCTAACTATATCATAGGATTGTAGAAAATGCGAGCGCTCTGTCGGCTGCTGATTTGGCCGGTTTCTCGGCCGGTGCAGAACGGCGCATCCGGCCTTGCCTGACCGGGCTTTCGTGAACCAAGCCCGCTTTGCGGTCTTGGCCATCCGGCTTCAATCCCTCGCGCATCAGACGGTCCGCTTCAGAGAAGCGGGCGCTATTGCTTTGCTTAGGGGCCAGCCCCTCAGCGCACTCCAGGAGAAACCATCGAAGAGATCATTTCGTAATCGGCTCCCCCTGAAGGTCTCCCCCAATTACGAAGATGATCTTTCGCAGCTTTCTCCTTCCGTTTGCACACCCCGTTTTGTCGGCAGCCATGGGTTTTAAGGCGCGGCGCAAGCTTGCGCTTCAAACCCGACGAACAAGTGAGAAAGGGCAAAGCCATGACCAAACGGGACATTCAGCAGGAGATCACAGTCAAGATCGTCCGCGTGCTGGAGAGCATCAACACCGCCGACTATCAAGCCCCCTTCGCCGGGCTGGCCGCGCAGGGTCTTCCCCTCAATCCCACTACCGAGCACCGCTACCAGGGGATCAACATTCCGTCCCTGTGGATCGATCAGCAAGAGAAGCGCTTCACGTCCAATCAATGGGCGACCTTCCGGCAATGGAAGGAGGCCGGGGCGCAGGTTCGCAAGGGCGAAAAGGGCAGCGCGATCATCTTCTACAAGACGCTCACCAAGACGAAGGAGAACGACAGGGGAGAGGCGGAAGAAATCTCCGTCCCCATGATGCGGTTCTACACCGTGTTCAACGCCAATCAGGTCGAGGGATACGACCATTACGAAGGCGGCCCGCCGAATGAGATCGATCTTGTTACCCGCATCGAGACGGCTGAGCGCTACTGCGCGGCGTCCGGTGCGGACATTCGTCACGGCGGGAGCGGCGCGTTCTATGACCGTATGGGCGATTTCATCAACATTCCGGAGACAATTGCCTTCGTCGACACCAAGCACGCCAGCGCTACCGAAAACTACTACGCCACCCTTCTGCATGAGCTGACCCACTGGACGGGCGCACCGCACAGGCTTGACCGCGACAAGGCGAAGACGCGCAAGGAAATCGGCAAGTACGCTTTCGAAGAGCTGATTGCTGAGCTCGGCGCGGCCTTCCTTTGCGCAAAGCTGGGGGTGGTGCAGACCCCGCGCGACGATCACGCCCATTACATCAAGAGCTGGCTCAAGGCGCTCAAAGACGACAAGACCTGCATTTTCAAGGCTTCCGCCCATGCCGCCCGCGCCGTCGACTATCTCGACGGCCTGCAAGGAGGTGCGTCATGATCGGATTCCAATTCAATGACGGCGGGCGTGCGGCGGCAGGCTATCAGGGACGCGCAGGAGATTGCGTCACGCGGGCCATAGCGATTGCAAGCGGCCTTCCATACGACAAGGTCTATCAGGACCTCTTCGCTCTGTCTGTCGAACACCGCGACAATGGTAGGGGACAGCTTGCCAAGGCTTACCGATCTGGCAAGCAGGACCTTTCACCCCGAACGGGTGTGAACAAGCGGATCTATAGGCCATACATCGATAGCCTTGGCTTTGAATGGACCCCGACCATGGGTATCGGCACAGGGTGCCAGGTGCATCTCAGGGCTGATGAACTACCATCTGGCCAATTGATCGTCAGAGTCACGCGGCACCTCTGTGCCGTTATTGACGGTGTGATTCACGACACGCACGATTGTTCGCGCAGCGGAACCCGCTGCGTCTACGGGTACTGGCAGCAACCGGTTCTTGAAGGTTCGTGATGGCACCTCAAAATGTCTGGACATTTCAGAGAAAATCAACTAAAAATAGGAGTATCTTCCCACAATTGCGTCTTGGCTCTGCGATTTCTGTGCTCTTGCGCCCGGCTTTCACCCGGATCGCGGGCCTTGGCCATGCTCACTCACGATACAGGATAACCATGCAATCCCTGCCGCGCGGTAACGCCCGGCGGGAAGAGAGAATTTTACACGATCATGCCCGCCAACCTCGACAGATACCGACCCTTCCTGAAGGACTTCGGACTCGACGAGGCACAAGAGACGGCGCTTATCCACAGCCTTTGGAACATCCTCGAAAGCCATGCGGACAGCGCCTTTGGGCTGCATCCCGCTCAGCAGGTTCCGGCTGTGAAAGCCGACTTCGATTCACCGGGCAAGCCGGATCGGGTAGGATCGTCCCATCAGATAGCAACGCAGACATTTACGCAGGCTGCCGGGCACACCCGGCACCGGAAAGACACGACCCATGAAGGAGACTAAGGAACAGAAAGCCGTCGTCTATTGCCGCGTTTCCAGCACCAAACAGGTCCGCGAAGGGCATGGGCTGGGCTCGCAGGAGACGCGCTGCCGGGAGTACGCGGCACATAAGGGCTATGACGTGGTAGAAGGTTTTCGCGACGAAGGCATTTCGGGCGGGCTGATCGACCGGCCCGGCATGCAGGAGATGCTGGCCTTCCTGCGCAAGCACCGCAGACACCGCCAGCATGTCGTGATCATCGACGATATCAGCCGCCTTGCGCGCGGCCTTGAGGCGCACATCCAACTGCGCACCGAGATACAGGCAGCGGGCGGCAAGCTGGAATCGCCCTCCATCGAATTCGGAGAAGATTCCGACAGCAGGCTGGTCGAGAACCTGCTGGCCAGTGTCTCCCAGCACCAGCGCCAGAAGAACGCCGAACAGGTGGTCAATCGCATGCAGGCGCGGGTGATGCAGGGCTATTGGGTCTTCAATCCGCCGCTTGGCTATCGCTTTGAAAAAGTCGAAGGCCACGGCAAGATGCTGGTGCGCGACGAACCGCAGGCCTCAAGCGTTACCGAAGCGCTGGAAGGCTTTGCCTCAGGCCGCTTCCAGACGGTTTCGGAGGTACTGCGCTATCTGGACTCCATTCCAACGTTTTGGGACAGACGGAAGAGCGCAAGCCGCTTCACTATGGTCAAAGAGCTCTTGGAGCGGCCCCTCTACGCGGGCTACATGGACGTGGCCAAGTGGGGCATTCGCCTGCATCCGGCCAAGCATGAACCGCTGATCAGCTTTGAGACTTGGCAGAAGGTGCAGGAACGCCTGAAGGGCGATGCTCCGGCTCCGATCCGGAAGGACATGCGCGCGGACTTTCCCTTGCGCGGCTTTGTGACTTGTAGCTGCTGCGAGCGGCCTATGACGGCGGCTTGGGCGAAGGGCCGCAACGCCCGCTACGCCTACTATCTCTGCCAAACTAAAGGCTGTTCGGAGTTCCGCAAGTCGATCCGCGGCGATAAGCTGGAGTCGGACTTCGAAGGCCTCCTGCGCAGCCTGCGCCCGACACCGGCGCTCTTTGCGCTGGCCGAACAGATGCTGCGCGATCTCTGGCAGCAACGGCTGGAGCGCGGGCAGGGGCATGGCAAGGACGCCAAGGCCCAGATTTCCAAGATCGAACGCAAGAGCGAGAAGCTCATGGAGCGCCTTCTGCAGACCGATAGCCCGGCCATGATCGTCGCCTATGAGACGCAGATTCAGAAGCTGGAAGAGGAGAAGCTCGCTCTAGCCGAAAAGGTGCAGAATTGCGGGCGGCCACTCAGGAGCTTTGACGACACTTATCGAACCGCCTGCGAGTTCCTGTCAAACCCTTGGAAACTCTGGGTTTCTGATAGCTTGGAGGACAAGAAAACCGTCCTGCGGCTGGCCTTTGCGGGCCGCGTCCCATACTGCCGAAAAGAGGGTTATCGAACCGCAAATCCCGCCTTACCTTTCAAGGCTTTAGCGGGATTTCAGACTGCCGGACAGGGTTTGGTGGAGCTGGACGGAATCGAACCGACGACCTCTACAATGCCATTGTAGCGCTCTCCCAACTGAGCTACAGCCCCACGGCACCGGCCGGGGCCGGCGTTTTTGGCCAACCCCTGCGTCTGAGAGAGCCGGAACATAGTGAGCCGGCGGCGGGCACGCAAGCGGAAAAATGCAGGGCTCACCGCCGCCATTGTACCCCCTGTCTCAGGGTGGCTCTGAGCCCCTCGACAGGACGCTTGGGGTCGTCACTTGGAGTGCCCACCCCACAGATGAGAGATCTAACGGCTGTCTTCGTCGTCGCTCTTGTCGCTGTCGATCAACTTCTCGACGTCGTCATCACCGCCAAGGTCTTCGTCCAGCAACTCGTCGTCGCCGACATCGCCGTCTTCCTTGTCCGAGTCGGAGGCGCTGTCGTCGTCTTCCAGATCTTCAGCCTCATCGACCTCGTCGTCATCGTCGGTGCTATCGCTGGCCAGCACCTTGTCGTCGCTCAGCTCCTTATCGAGGCCGGCTTCATCCTCTTCCTCGTCATCGGAGGCATCATCGGCTTCTTCCGCATCGGCGTCGTCGGTCGCGGCCTCGACGGCAACGGCGGCGACGGCCCGCTCTTTGCGGGCGACGGGCGCGCGCGAACGGCGCGCCTTCAGGATTGCTTCCGGATCGAATTCCGCTCCGCAGGAGGGGCAGATGATCGGACGCTTGTCGAAATCATAGTACTTGGTCGCGCAGGCCTGGCAGATGCGCTTCAGGCCCCATTCTGGCTTGGACAAGAGACTTCTCCTCTTATGCCGTCGGTCATTGACATGACCGAGGTCGTTCGGCGGCACCGGCCCGCTCCCCCTCCCGCTCACCCACCTAAGTCACCTTTTTGGGTGGCCGGGAGGGGGAGCGGGCCGGTGCGAAGCGGTGAGCCTCACTCACCGCACACGTGTATCAGGCACCAGCGCCCACTGTTCATTTGAACGAGATCGGCAGACGTGAGAGCGAGGCAGGAGCCATCGCTCAAGGCCGGACACCTAGGGAGCGCAGTGCAGAATTCAAGGCGCTGGCAAGTGCCATGAACCCGACCGGGCTGTCAATCATGCATCGGTGTTGCCAGGGGCGCTTGGCTTGCAGCCCGGGGGCGCGCCTGCTACAGAGCCGCCCGTTCAGAGTCACCCGTTCAGAAATGCTTGTCCTCTCCTCGGCCGATTCCACTGACTTGGCTCTGGCCTGACCATCCGGAGGCGGGCGGGTTGGTAGAGACGCAAGGCGCGAGCAGGAAGGTCCAAATCTTGACCAAGAAACCCGTCACTGCCGCGCCCAGCGAAGGGCTCAGCGGTCAGGCCCTGATCCCGGGCGACAAGTCCATGTCGCATCGGGCGCTCCTCCTTTCTGCCCTAGCCATCGGCGAGGCCTCTATCGAGGGCCTGCTTGAGGGCGAAGACGTGCTGCGCACCGCTGCAGCACTGAAGGCCTGCGGTGTGCCGATCGAGCGCAGCGAGGCGGGCGTCTGGCGCGTGTCGGGCCGTGGTGTCGGCGGACTTCGCGAACCGACGGAGGTCCTCGACCTGGGCAATTCCGGCACCGGCGTGCGCCTGCTGATGGGTGTCCTGGCGGGGCAGCCCTTCCGCGCCTTCCTAACTGGCGACGCCTCCTTGAACCGTCGACCAATGAACCGTGTGACCGATCCCCTGAGCCAAATGGGGGTGACCGCCAGCCTGCGCGGCGATCGTTTCCTGCCGCTGCTTCTGGAGGGGCCGGAGCGGCTGTTGCCGATCACCTATGAGATGCCGGTCGCCTCCGCCCAGGTGAAGTCTGCGGTGCTGCTGGCCGGCCTGGCTGCCCCCGGCAGCACTGGGGTCATCGAGACGCAGGCCACCCGTGACCATAGCGAGCGCATGCTGCGCCACCTGGGGGCCAGGGTCACGGTCGAGGACCTGCAGGGCGGCGCCAAGGAGATCCGCGTCACCGGCGAGCAGGAACTCAAGGCCAGAGACATAGAGGTGATGGCCGATCCCTCCTCTGCCGCCTTTCCGGCGGTGGCCGCGGCCATCCTGCCCGGTTCCGAGGTGACCTTGCCTGCCGTTGGCACCAATCCCCTGCGCAGCGGTCTCTATCAGACCCTGGAGGAGATGGGGGCGGAGATCGCATCGACCAATCAGCGCGACTGCTCCGGCGAGCCGGTCGCCGATCTGACCATCCGCGGGTCGGCCCTTCGCGGTATCGAGGTGCCGGCCGCGCGCGCGCCCTCGATGATCGATGAGTATCCCATCCTGGCCGTGGCGGCCGCCTGTGCCGAGGGGCGCACGATCATGCGCGGACTGGGCGAACTTCGGGTGAAGGAGAGCGATCGCCTGCAGGCCGTCGCCGATGGACTGGCCGCCAATGGCGTGACCTTGGCGATCGAGGGCGACGACCTGATCGTCGAGGGCAGGGGCAGCGCCGCCGCCTGCGGCCGCGTTCCCGGGGGCGGCTTGGTCGCAACCCACATGGATCACCGCATCGCCATGAGCTTTCTGGTTCTGGGGCTGGCCGCCGAAGAGCCAGTCACGGTCGATGACGCCAGCTTCGTCGATACCTCTTTCCCCGGCTTTGTCCAGCTCATGCGAAGCCTGGGCGCCAAGATCGGAGACCCCGCATGATCATTGCGCTGGACGGACCGGCAGCGGCCGGCAAGGGCACCCTGGCCAAGCGCTTGGCGGAGACCCTGGACTTCGCCTACCTCGACAGTGGCCTGCTCTATCGCGCCACGGCAGCGGCAGCCCTGGAGCAGAGTGCAGAGCCCAGCGATGCTGACTATATCGGCGCCGCTCGCGCGCTGACGCCGGCCGACAGCGCCCGCCAGGGGCTGCGCAGCAATGCTGTTTCGACCGGCGCCTCCAAGGCCGCAGCCCTGCCGGAGGTGCGTGCCGCGCTTTTGAGCTATCAGCAGGACTTTGCCGCCCATCCGCCGGAAGGCAAGGCCGGCGCAGTGCTGGATGGGCGCGATATCGGCACCGTTGTCTGCCCGCAAGCCCCGGTTAAGATCTATGTCACGGCCTCAGCCGAGGTGCGCGCCCAGCGCCGTTGTCTCGAGTTGCAAGAGCGAGGCGAGGACGCTATATACCAGCGCGTCCTGCAGGATGTGCGGGAGCGTGACCGTCGCGATCAAGAACGGACGGTTGCGCCGCTCAAGCCGGCGCCGGATGCCGTGGAGCTGGATACCTCTGACCTGGACCGGGAGGAGGCCTTTCAGCGGGCCATGGCCATCGTTCAGGCTCGGATTAGCCGAGACTGAGGCGCCAATCCCAAGGCTTGGGTGCGAAGGAGAGGTTTGCCAGCAGAGTACTGCTCAGCGAAGGAGGACGCAGAACCGTCCAATCCTTCGATCAGCGCGCAAGGAACCGCCCTGGCTACGGCGGCTCAATCCTGCGTGCTTCTCAATCTATCCCCAAAGACAAGTGACAAGTCCCGGGACGGCGTTCCGCCTGGGCAAGACGTGAAGGAAGACGACCGGTATGGCAGTGAGTGAGCAAATGGGCGAGGCCCCCGCGATGGAGAACTTCGCCGATCTTTTGGACGAATCCCTCGGCAAGGGCGGCAGCCTGGAAGGCGCCGTGCTGAAGGGCACCATTGTTTCTATCGACGGCGATGCCGCGATGGTGGACGTCGGGCTGAAGGCCGAGGGCCGCATCCCGCTGAAGGAGTTCGAGAAGGCCGGCGAGGCCGAGGCGCTGTCGCCCGGCGTTGTGGTCGAGGTTTATCTCGAGCGCATGGAGAACAAGAACGGCGAGGTCGCGCTCTCGCGTGAGAAGGCCCGCCGCGAGGAGGCCTGGACTCAGCTCGAGAAGCAGTACGAGGCCAACGAGCGCGTGACCGGCCGCATCTTCGGTCGGGTCAAGGGCGGCTTCACCGTCGACCTGGGTGGTGCCGTGGCCTTCCTGCCGGGTAGCCAGGTGGATATCCGTCCGATCCGCGACGTGACCCCCCTGATGCACACCGAGCAGCCCTTCCAGATCCTGAAGATGGACCGCTCGCGCGGCAACATCGTGGTCTCTCGCCGGGCCGTCCTGGAAGAGACCCGGGCCGAGCAGCGCTCTGAGCTGGTGGCCAGCCTGGAAGAGGGTCAGATCCTCACCGGTGTGGTCAAGAACATCACCGACTACGGCGCCTTCGTCGATCTGGGCGGTGTCGATGGCTTGCTGCACGTGACCGACATCTCTTGGCGTCGCATCAACCACCCGACCGAGGCCCTGAACGTCGGCCAGCAGGTCCAGGTTCAGGTGATCCGCTTCAACCCCGAGACGCAGCGCATCTCCTTGGGCATGAAGCAGCTGGAAGCCGATCCTTGGGAAGGTGTGGCCGCCAAGTACCCGGTGGGTGCCAAGTTCAACGGTCGCGTCACCAACATCACCGACTACGGCGCTTTCGTGGAGCTGGAGGCCGGTATCGAGGGTCTGGTCCACGTCTCCGAGATGAGCTGGACCAAGAAGAACGTGCACCCCGGCAAGATCGTCTCCACCAGCCAAGAGGTCGAGGTCATGGTCCTCGACGTCGATCCGGTGAAGCGCCGCGTGTCGCTTGGCCTGAAGCAGTGCCTGGAGAACCCCTGGGACGGCTTCGCCGCAAAGTGCCCGCCCGACACCGAGCTGGAAGGCGAGATCAAGAACATCACCGAGTTCGGTCTCTTCGTCGGCCTGCCGGGCGAGATCGACGGCATGGTGCACCTCTCCGACATCGACTGGAACCGCAGCGGCGAGGATGCCGTGCGCGATTACGCCAAGGGCCAGATGGTCAAGGTCAAGGTCCTGGACGTCGATGTGGAGAAGGAGCGTATCTCGCTGGGCATCAAGCAGCTCTCCGAGGATCCCTTCGCCGGTACCATCGATTCCATCCGCAAGGGCGAGGTGGTCACCTGCACCGTGGCTTCGAGCCTGGAGAACGGCATCGAGGTCAATCTGGGCGACGGCGCCTTGGGCTTCATTCGCAAGTCCGAGCTGTCGCGTGAGCGCAGTGAGCAGCGCCCGGATCGCTTTGCCGTCGGTGAGAAGGTGGATGCCAAGATCACCAACATCGACAAGAAGACCCGCCGCATCACGCTCTCCATCAAGGCGCGCGAGATGGACGAGGAGAAGCAGGCCGTTGCCGAGTACGGCTCCACCGAGTCCGGTGCCAGCCTGGGTGACATCCTGGGTGCTGCGCTGAACAGGGCGCAGGCCGAGCGCAACAAGGAGCAGAAGGCCGCCGATACCACCACGGACGAGACGACCGAAGAGGCCGAGACCGAAGCAGCCGAGGCGCAAGCCGAAGAGGCTCCTGCGGAGGAGGCGTCCTCGGAAGAGGCATCTTCGGACGAGGCTCCTGCGGAGGAGGCGTCCTCAGAAGAGGCATCTTCGGACGAGGCTCCTGCGGAAGATGCGTCCTCGGACGAGGCTCCTGCGGAAGATGCGTCCTCGGACGAGGCTCCCGCGGAAGAGGCGTCTTCGGAGGAGGCTCCTGCGGAAGATGCGTCCTCGGACGAGGCTCCCGCGGAAGAGGCCAAGTCGGACGAGGAGGAAGGCCAGAAGCCCAGCGCTTAAGCCTGCATCCAGTACCGATAAGAGAGGCGGGGCCCTTGCGGGGGCTCCGCCTTCTTTTTGCCTATACGAAGAGAAAGTCCGTGAAGGTGAGCTGGTTGACGGCTGTGATTGCGGACAAGCGGACAGAAAAGTTGCTCGTCCCGTCCCCGTCAGAATCGACCTGGATCTCTCCATTGAAGTTGCCAAGCTGCTCAAAGCGGACTTCCGGGGTTCCGGTACCGGCAAAGGCGCCGCCGCCGATGAATTGGCCGTTGCCGTTCTGGGTTTCGATCTGCATCGCGTCGCCACCGCCGCTAGCTTGACCTTGGAAATCGAGAACGACGCCCTGGGGCCCCTGGAGATCGGCTGCAAAGGCGAAAGTGTCGTCTCCATTGCCGCCTTTCATCGAAGTCAGGCTGCCGCTACCGCTAAAGAGGGTGTCATCGCCATTGCCGCCTCTGAGGAAGTCACTGTTGCCGTCACCGCCGTAGATAACATCGACACCATTGGCGCCGAATAGCATGTCATCACCGCTGTTTCCAAAGAGGGCATCATCGCCTGTGTCGCCCTGCAGCTGGTCGTCGCCCGATTGACCGAGCAGGCTGTCGTCTGCCTCTCCTCCGGAGAGGAGGTCATCTCCGCCCCCGGTGTTCAGACTGCCATCATCGCCGTACAGCAGATCTTTACCATCTCCGCCAAAGGCCTGGTCGTCACCTGCATTTCCGATGATCGTGTCGCCGCCGCCACCTCCGTTGAGACCGCGGTCGTTGCCACCGCCGCCGTAGATCACATCGCTGCCGGCATTGCCGCGCAGGTTGAAGTCGCTGTTGGTGCCGCCGTAGATTCGATCGCTGCCGGAGCCGCCGGCGAGCACGCGGTCGACACCGTTGTCTCCGAAGATGCGATCCGCTCCGGACCTGCCGCCGACCAAGCTGTCACGCCCGGTCCCCAAATAGATGCGGTCATTGCCCGAACCACCGAAGACCTTTTCGTCGTCGCCGTCCCCGCCGAACAGCGTGTCGTCGCCGAAACCGCTGCCACCGCCGAAATAGGAATCGTTCCCAGGGCCTGCGAAGACCGTGTCATCGCCCTTGCCGCCGAAGATGTAAAAGTCGTCTCCGCCGCCGCCTTTCAGGACGTCATTGCCGTAGTTTCCGTAGATGCGGGTGTCGTCTCCGCCGCCGCCGAAGACGACGTCGTCCCCCAAGCCGCCGCCGATCTGGAAATCTGCGCCCAGGCCACCGAAGACCCGGTCATTCCCAGTTTGGCCAAAGAGATAGGAGTCGTTACCGCTATCGCCATAGATCCGGTCGCGATCGTCACCGCCCAGGATGACGGCCTCATCACCACTGCCGCCGAAGATACGGTTGTTCCCATCACTGCCAAAGAGCGAATCGCCATCACCCAACCCAAAGATCGTGTCTGCGTTGGGGGTTCCAACGATGGAGTCTGGGCCGTCCGTCCCCGTGAATACAGCCACCTTCTAGCCTCCTGAAAGCCGTCAAAATCAGTTTGGATTGCAATTCTTTCTGCAAATACACTCTAGTCAAAGAAGAAAGCTTCTGAAAAGCCTATTTCCAACCCTCTTTGCGAAGTCTTGGTGTTGCACAGGGGGGTAGCGGCAATTGGGTGGCGAGAGAGTCCCTTAGACCGCCTGGCGGGTGTTGCGGATCATGGCGCCGCATTTTCGGGTGCAGACGGCGTTGGCGCCGCCGATCCAGTCCTGCTCGTAGAGGCTGGCGAAGGGCTCGTCCTTCATGATCTCGGCGAGAGAGCGGTTGCGGATGTTGAAGGCCTCGCGGTCGTAACCAGCGCGCTCAATCATAAAAATCTCTTCGTTGGAGCCTGAGAGCCAGCAACAGGGGGCGACATAGCCCTCGGTGTTGATGTAGGCGCTGTTCTTGATCTGCGACTTGCAGTGGATGCCGTTGACGCCGGCCTCGGCCTTGGCCCGCATGCCGTCGGGGTCGGGCATACCGTCCTGCTGACTGACCGGTGGCGGCAAGCTGGCGGCATGGGCGGCCGCGAACTGGGCGCTGGTGTAGCCGGGTGGTTCCAGATAGCAGGTCTCGCCGCTCGGCATCTGATACTCGAAGTTCTTCTTCTTGCCGAAGCGGATGGTGTCGATCAGCACGAACTTGCGAAAACCCATGGAGCGGCTGAGGTCGCGCGCCTCTTCGGCCTGATGCTCATTGTGCTTGAAGAGGATGAAGTGCCACTCCGCGACCGCGCCGGTGGACATATAGGCCTCGGCATTGGCCATGATCTTGTCGAAGTAGGTGTTGACCCGATAGAGGTGATTGGTGTCCGCCAGGCCGTCGATGTGCATCTCGACAAAGGAATCGTTGCGCTTCATCACATGGCCCATCTCGCGCCACCAGTCGGTCGAGCGCAGGGAGCCGTTGGTTGAGATCAGGACGCGCACGCCGCGCTTGGTCAGGTGATCGCAGACCTCCAGGCACTCGCTGGCGGCCGGTGCGTCGCCCAAGCCGCCGCCGAATTCCACCTCGTCGACCTGGGCGCAGAAGGCATCGTCGAAGTGCTCTTCGAAGTCGGCCAGGGTCAGCTCGATCTTCTGCACCTTGTCGTAGTTGGTCTTGCAGAAATCCAGGTGGTTCACGCGCTGACACATGGGACAGGCGGCGTTGCACTTGTCGGTCAGCTCGACGTGAAAGCGATAGGGCCGGGCAGTGGTGAACATGAGTGGCTCTCTTCTAAGGCGCGCAGTCTCTATTACATGCGTCAGTGACCGCTGCGCTGCAAGCGTCAGCCTGCAGCGCGACGGTCGTCGCGGCGGTCCAGCAGGCGATACCAACCGACCAGCGCCTGCAGAAAGGGCTGACGCCAGCGATGGAAGGGGATGGCTTTGATCGGGGCGTTGGGCAGCGGCAGGTCTTCAAAAGGGGTGCCGAGCGCCCGCTTAGCGAGCTGCTGACCAGTGGCACCCGCCATGGCGACGCCGCGGCCGTTGAAGCCCATGGCGACGGTGACGCCGGGCGCGACCTCGGCAAAGTGCGGCAGCTTGGAGGCCGTCATGGCGACCTTACCGCCCCAGTAGAACTCGAAGTCCTCTTCCTGGATATGCGGGAACATGCGGTTCAGCGCCTGGATCACGTTCGAAAAATCCTCGGGATCGCTCGATTCGCGGAACTCGCCGCGCCCGCCCACGACCAGCCGGCCATAGGGATCCAGCCGGCAGTAGGTGAGGAGGCGGCGCGTGTCTGAGAGCGCATGTCCTTCCGGCATGATCGAACGCTTGATGTTGTCGCTGAGCGGCCGGGTCGCGATCTGGTAGCTGAAGATCGGCACCACCGATTGCCGGAGGCCCGGCCAGATGTCCTCGGTGTAGGCGTTGGTGCAGAGCAGCACCTGCTCGGCCAGGACAGAGCCCTCGGGGGTGCTGACCCGCCAGCCCTTGACCTCGCGGTCGATTGCCGTTGCCGGAGAGGCGCCGTGGATCGTTGCGCCGGCCTTGATCGCCGCCTTGGCGATGCCGCGGGCATAGCCCAAAGGGTTCAGGCTGCCGCCGCGGTCGTCGGAGAGCGCGCCGAGATACCCCTTGGTTCCGGAAAGACGTTCGGTCTCTGCGCGGTCCAGCATAGTGACGGCGTGACCGCGGGAGGACCACTGCTGGCAGCGCCGCTCGGCCGCGCGCAGGGCCTCTTCGTTGTGGATCCCGTGCAGCCAGCCGGCGCGCTTGGCGTCGCAGTCGATGTTGTGGCGCTCGATCAGGTCGAAGACGAAGTCGGCCGTGCCGCCGGCGTAGTGCGCCATGGCCTCGCCCTTCTTCGCCCCGAAGCGACGGATCAACTCGTCGGGGTCGACCTTGAAGCCGGGGATCACCTGGCCGCCATTGCGGCCCGAGGCGCCGAAGCCTGGCTCGGCTGTTTCCAGCAGCACGACCTTGGTCCCGGCCTCGGCCAGATGCAGTGCCGCCGACAGACCGGTGAAGCCGCCGCCAACGACGCAAACATCGGCCTCCACCGCCTCTGTCAAGGCGGGTGTTGCGGGGGCTGGCTGGGCGGTTGCAGCCCAGAGAGAGGGCGGCAGCGGCGGTCTCGTCATGGCGCAGAGCAATCTTTCGCTTGGAGTTTCCCTGCCTGACTTGGCATCGTCTCATCATGACCAGCCACGACCTGAAACGTCCAGAGCTTAGCTTCCTGGGCGCTCCCATTGCTGCGACACCGCAGCCCGGTGGTGTCGCCATCATCGGCCACCCCTTTGACCATGGTACGGCCTTGCGTGTCGGCGCACGGCTTGGGCCCAGCGCGATCCGCGCGGCCTCCCATGAACTGGGCGCATTCGACCCCGAGACCGGCGTCGACCTAAGGCAGGCCTTGAACCTGGTGGATCTCGGCGACACCGCCGTCGTGCCCAGCCGGGTCGCCCAATCCTTCGCCACGATCGAGGCCGCGACCCGTGCGGTCTACAAGGCAGGCGCCATCCCGTTGTCGATGGGCGGGGATGGCATGGTGAGCCTGCCGCAGATGCGGGCGGCCGCTGCCACCCACCCGGACCTGGTGACCCTCCACATCGATGCGCACAGCGACTGCTATCCAATTCCGGAGGACACGACGGCCACGAGCTTCACGCGTGCTGCGGAGGAAGGGCTGGTCGATACCCAGCGCTCCTTCCACATCGGGCTGCGCGGCTCGTCCCGCCATCCTGAGGCTTGGTCGCATCCAAGAACGCTCGGCTATCGGGTCATCCCGATGCGAGAGGTGCGCGCGATGGGTCTCTCGGCCCTTGTGACCGCGGTGAAGGAGAGCGTGGGCAGCCGCCCGGTCTACCTCTGTTTCGACATGGACGTTCTAGACGCCTCGGTGACGCCGGGTGTGTGCAATCCGGTCTTTGGCGGCTTCAGTGCCGTCGAGGCACTGGACCTGGTCGAAGCCCTATCGGATCTCCGGATTGTCTGTTTCGACGTCAACACCGTGAGCCCGCCGCAGGACGTGGAAAACATGACGGCGCTGATGGCGGCAACCGTGATGGTGCAGTTTCTGCTCTGTTCCGCACGAACAGAGGACTGAAAAGGGCTGCTCTGTTCACCAACATGGCGGCATCGCGGAGGCTGACGCTCCCGGAAGGGGAGTTAGACCGGCTTGCAGTGGAGCCGGCCCTTCATTTTCAGACCGTCCCGCATGTTCAGTCCGAGTAACGTGAGGTTCACCGCGCCCGCCAGGAGTTCGAGGCCCTGGACCAGGTAGAAGCTGGTGTCGAACGCCCCCGTCTGCGCTTTGTATGCGAGGAAGAATGCCGAGGGAACAAGGATCAGGATGCCATTGAGCGCGATCAACGGCATGCGTTTGGCCTTGGTCCCAACCAGGCCGACACGGCGTCCGCCGGCAAGCTTGAAGCCCGTTCCTCCGGCTGCGGCCAGGGCTGGAATCAGGGCCAGGAAGCCCCAAGGGATCGCGGTCTTGACGCTTGTGACGAGGGCCTGTGAACCGAAGACTTCGCTGATGACTGTGGAGAGCCAGAAGGTGGCGATCGTTGCCATCGCAATGGCTCCGGCGATGGGATGGATGCGTTTGATCATGGGTGATGCCTGGGACCGACACGCCTGCTCAAGTCTCACTGATCCCGGGTACGGCGACCGTCTCGAAGAGGTGGGGTGCCGCGGTGACGGATGAGGGGTAGTCGGCGAACTTTGCCTGGAACTCCGGGTTTTCGAAGGCAGCGCGGAACGCAGCAACCGACTCCCAGACAGCATAGTTGAGATAGACGCAGCTATCGCCGATGGCGCGATGGAGCTGGGTCGAGATGAAACCCGGCTGGCGTTGCATGACCCGGGCATCGTCGGCCCAGGCCTCCAGCATCGCGGCCTCGTCCTTCTTGTGAAATGTAAAGAGGTTCACGAGGACAACCGGCCCCGTATCAAGGCCAAGCTGGCGTTGGATGGGGAAGGCCGGGTCCATGGCGCGGAGTTGAAGCATGACTTACCTCCAAATTGGCTTCATGATGTCAAAGCGACATGACTGCTACATGGCTAATTGACAATATGATGTCAATATGAATCTATGGTGACGTATGCTAGAAAAGACGCGGACGCCTGCAGGCGAAACCCTGACGAACCTGATGCTGGATCTCTTTCGGCTCAACAGCCTGATTCTGACGGCCGGCGATCGCCTCGTGGCTCCGCTTGGCCTGACCAGCGCACGCTGGCAGGTCTTGGGTGCGATCGTCGCCGCCGAGCAACCGCAACCCGTGGCCTGGCTCGCCCGCGATCTCGGTGCAAACCGACAGAATGTGCAGAGGATCGTCAACGATCTGCAGAAAGAGGGGCTGGTCGCCTTCGAACCCAATCCGCATCACCGCAGGGCCCAGCTGGTCGTGTTGAGTGACAAGGGAAGGGCGGCCTATTCTGCTGCCATGGAGCTGCAGTCGCCCTGGGTCAACGCGCTCTCGGACGGATTGAGCGCCGACGACCTAGAGGCAATGCACCGGACGATCATCGCGTTGCGTGCAAAACTAGAAGGCGGAGAAGCGACTGATCGGGCTTAGCAATGGGAGAGCGTTTCATGACCACAGCGAGGCCACTCCATCTTATGCTCGAACGAAGTTGGAGTGTTTAGGCAGCTATTGCATTGATCGTGATGATGCGGTTCTTGATCACTCGGGCTGCTTCGATGGGAAATCATGGTGAATGAAGCCAAGGAGTAGATCGCGTAATAGGGGTGTATATGGTGATTTCTGCCACAAAGGCGCCGCTTCCGATGCTATATCACGACAATGACGAATAGAACCAAGAGACCTCTCACTCTCGAAGAAGCCACGCAGCCGACCAACGCTGAACCCAGCAACGAGGATGCAGCTTGGCAAGAAGCAAGAATCAGGCGTGGCTTGGCTGAAGCAGATGCTGGAGAGTTTGTGACGGCAGACGAGCTGAAAGCGACGGTTCGGAAATTCGTGCGGAATGGATGAGGTGGCTTGACCTAACTTCCCGGTCGTCGCAATCCTGCATGCAGCGCAGGGTTGGCCGGACAGCCTATAGAGCTGAGAGAGCGATCCCTTACCCCGCCATCAGATAGTCATAGGCCGAGAGCACGTGCGTCTTCAGCACGTGAAAGAAGTCGTCGACCGGGACATGCTCGTCGGCGGAGCCCATGCCGCTGGGGAAGGGGCCGTAGACATAGGCCGGGATGCCGGCATAGCGCCAGAGACGCGCGTCGGTGCCGCCGAGGCTGACCACTGGCGTCGGGCGGAAGCCGCGCAGGGCCTCGACGTTCTTCTGGATGATCTCGACCATCTCGCCATAAGGATCGCAGTAGGAGGGGAGGCTGCAGTTGATCTCCTCCCAGCTGGCCTCGGGATAGGCGGACGCGATGCGTTCCACCTCAGCCATGATGGTTTCCTTGTCGACCCCCACCGGTAGGCGGATGTCGGCCTCGAAGCTGCATTCTCCAGGGATCATGTTGACCTTGAGACCGCCGGAGATGGTGCCGATGTTCAAGGTGGCCTTGGGCAGAATGGCCCCGGCGCCGGGGCCCATGGCGCGGTCCGCGGCCTCGATCGCCTCCGACTGTGCGCGCATCAGGTTGTCCGGCAGGTCGAAGGTCAGCTCCTCGATCGCTTCCAGGTCGGCGATCAGCTTGGCGGCCAGCCGCGTAGCCGAGACGCTGGCATGGGTATAGGCCCCATGGGCACCGGTGGTGCGGATGGTGAACTTCATCCACAAGGGGCCCTTCTCGCCATAGCGGATGGAGAAGGGGCTGGAGGGCTCGCCGTTCAGGCAGCAGTCGCCCTTGACCTCCGGCTCATGCTCCATCAGCCAGCGCGCACCCCAGGGCCCGAAGGTCTCCTCGTCTGAGACACAGGTGAGGGTGAGCTTGCCCTTCAAGCGATCCTTCAGGCGGTGCAGCAGAGCATAGGTCCAGATCGAGCTCGAGGTGCCGCACTTCATATCGGCCGAGCCGCGACCAAAGACCTTGCCGTCGGCGACGGCGCCGCCCCAGGGGTCTTGCGTCCAACCCTCGGCCTTGGGGTCCGCGCTCACCGGAAAGACGTCGATGTGACCGTTCAAGACCAGATGCTTGCCGGGTCCGCTGCCCTCGAAGGTGCCGACGACATTGGCCATGGTCGGCTGTGGGTCGACCAGGCGGTAAGGCAGACTTTGGCGGTCCAGGAAACCGGTGATGTGCGCCACGGCTTCAGTGGTGTCGCCGGGTGGGTTGGGGCTCTTGGCCCGGACGAAGTCCTGGAAGAAGGTGAGGATCTCGTCTCGCTCGGCTTCGATCCAGTCGAGGAGCTGTTGGCGGTCGTCCATTCTCAGGTTTCCTCTTGCGGGCGATATTCGTTCTGACGCTCGCGGCCAAAGATCTGCGCCAGCACCAACAGCAGGCAAGAGACGGCGATCAGCAGGGTGGAGATCGAGGCGATGGTCGGATCGATCTCGTCACGCAGCGCGTTGAACATGCGCCGCGTCAAGGTCGCGTTCTCGCCGCCCGAGATGAAGAGCGCGACCACGACCTCGTCTAGCGAGGTGAGAAAGGCCAAAAGCGAGCCTGAGATGATGGAGAAGCGGATCTGCGGCAGGGTCACTGTCAGGAATGCCGTCAGCCGCGAGGCCCCCAGCGAGCGCGCGACCAGCTCTTGGTTCATGTCGTAGGTCTTGAGCCCGGCCGAGACGGTGATCAGCACGAAGGGCAGGGCCAGCATGGAATGCGCCAGCACCAGGCCGAGGATCGAGTTGTTGAGCCCCAGCCTGGCGTAGAGGAAGAAGACGCCGATGCCGATCAGGATGACCGGCACCATGATCGGCGTGGTCAGTGCCATCTGCAGGATCTGTGCATAGCGCACGCCGGAAACGTGCAGCGCATAGGCCGCCGCCGTGCCGATCGGCACCGACAGACAGACGGTCAGTATCGCCGCGGTGAAGGAGACCCTGGTCGCATCCATCCACTCGATGGAGAAGAGGTAGTTCTCGTACCAGCGCAGGCCGTAGCTCTCCGGCGGGAACTGCAGGAAACGCGAGTCCGAGAAGGACATGGGAATGACCAGCAGACTGGGCGCCATCAGGAAGAACATGGTCAGCCCGCAGAGGCAGTAGAGCCAGAGCCGCTGGCCATGCGTGATCTGCGTGTCGGAGGCGGGTTTCTTTAGCCAGTTCATCGCGCGCCTCCTCTAGCGTCCGTAAATCTTGTTGATGCCGAAGAGGCGGTTGGCGAAGTAGAGGATGATCAGGGTCACCAACAGCAGCGCCACGCCAAGCGAAGAGGCAGCACCCCAGTTGAAGTAGACCGCGACATTGGTCTCGATCCGCATCGCCCACATCTGCACCCGTCCGCCGCCCAGCAGCACCGGGGTCACGTAGAAGCCCAGGCAGAGCACGAAGACCAGGGTGAAGCCGGCCGCCAGGCCCGGCAGCGAGAGCGGGAAGAAGACCTGCCAGAAGGCCTTGGAGGGCGAGGCGCCGCAGTTGGAGGCAGCCCGCATCAGATCACTGGGGATCGACTTCATGGCGGCATAGAGCGGCAGCACCATGAAGGGCAGCATGATGTGGGTCATGCCGATCACCGTGCCGGTCTGATTGTGCACCAGCTTCAGCGGCGCATCGATCAAGCCCCAATCCTGCAGCCAGGTGTTCACCAGGCCTTTGCGTTGCAGGATGACCAGCCAGGCGTAGGTGCGGACAAGCAATGAGGTCCAGAAGGGCAGCAGGACCGCGATCATGCAGATCCCGGCGGCGCGCCTGGGCAGTTGCGAGAGGAAGTAGGCCAAGGGATAGCCGACCGCGATGCAAAGCGCGGTCACGATCACACTGATTTCCAAGGTGGTGGTGAAGGTCTTGATGTAGAGCGGATCGAAGAGCCGGGCGTAGTTCTCCCAGGTGAACTCGTCCTTCTTGTCCAGAAGCGAGAGCCAGAAGAGCCAGCCGATCGGCAGATAGAGAATGACGCCCAAGAGGATGAAAGAGGGCGAGGTCAGGCCCAGCAGCTTGCGATGCTCTTGCTCGCCGGCGCGTTTGAGAGTGTCGCGGTTCGGCGCCTCACGGTCGGTTGCGGCCTGAACCTGGTCTGAGAGGGATAGGCTCATGAGAGCTAGTCGCTATCCGGCACGACGATGGTGTCGTGCGGATGGAGGCCCAGCGCGATCGGCTGGCCCTCTTTGGGGATGCTGGCCAGGGTCTCGCGGCGAGTCGGCTGGCGGATCGTCATGCTCTGACCGTCCTTCAGGCCGACATAGAGCAGGAAGCTTTCACCCTGATAGACCATCTCTTTCACCACTCCTTGGATAAGGTTCAGGCCGGTGCCATCGGTGCCGTTCGCCAGCACCTCCAGCTTTTCCGGCCGCACCACCAACCAGTTCTGATCGCCGCCCCCTGTGTTGTCCTCCGGCAGGGTCAGCGGCACCCCATCGAGGAAGACGCTGCCGTCCTTTGTGGTGACCGGCAGGAAGGAGGATTCGCCGATGAAGTCGGCGACGAAGCGACTGCGCGGCCGCTCGTAGAGCTGTTCGGGCTTGTCGATCTGGGCAAAGCGGCCGTGATTGATGACCGCCACCCGGTCCGACATGGTCAAGGCTTCGCGCTGGTCGTGGGTGACATAGACCGTGGTCATGCCCAGGCGCTCGTGCAGATGACGGATTTCGATCTGCATGGTCTCGCGCAGTTTCTTGTCCAGGGCCGAGAGCGGCTCGTCCATCAAGAGGATGCGCGGCTCGAAGACGATGGCGCGGGCGAGCGCCACACGCTGACGCTGCCCGCCGGAAAGCTGATCGACCCGTCGCGCGGCCAGATGGCCCAGCTCCACCAGGTCCAGGGACTTCATCACCCGCTCATGCTGCTCTGCCTTGCTGACTTTGCGCAGGCGCAGCGGATAGGCCACGTTGTGGAAGACGTCCATGTGCGGGAAGAGGGCATAGTTCTGGAAGACCATGCCGACGCCGCGCTTATGCGGCGGGGTCAACACCACCTCATCCTCGCCGAAGCGGACCGAGCCGCTTTCCGGGCGGACGAAACCGGCCAGCACCATCAGCAAGGTGGTCTTGCCGGAGCCCGAGGGGCCCAGAAGGGTGACGAACTCCCCGCTCTCCACCTCCAGCGAGACACTGTCCAAGGCCTTGAAGCTGCCGTAGGCCTTGGTGACGTTGCGGATCGAAAGCGGAAGCGAGACGTCTGAAGACATAAAGGCACCCGATCACATCAAAACGAAGCAAGAGGGCCGTCCGGAATTGGCCGGACGGCCCTTGTTTTCCCCAGTCAGCGCTTATTCAGCGATGAAGAGGTCGAAACGCTCCTGCAGTTCGTCGTAGCGGCCGTTCCACCAGGCCGGGCTGAAGATCAGCGAAGTCGCGACCTTGGACGGCGAAGAGGGCAGGGCCTCGGCCACGTCCTTGTCGATCAGGCCGGTGTCAAAGGCCTTCAGGTTGACCGGGCCATAGTTGATGTACTTCGGCAGGTTGGCCTGATTGGTCGGGTTCAGGAACTCGTTGATGGCCTTCATGGCCAGTTCCTTGTTGGGAGCGCCCTTAGGCACCACCAGGCAATCGAAGTCCAGGATAGCGCCATCCCAGGCCATGGCGGCCTGTGCACCGTCCTTGATCGCATTGCCGATGCGGCCGTTCCAGATGGCGATCATCTCGACCTCGCCGTCCTTCACCAACTGCGCGGACTGTGCGCCGGACTTCCACCAGACGGCGACTTCGTCCTTGATGGTCTCAAGCTTCTTGAAGGCGCGGTCGACGTCGATCGGATAGACCTCGTCACGCGGCACGCCGTCAGCCATCAGCGCGATCTCCAGCACGCCATAGGGCTTGCGGTACATGGAACGCGCACCCGGGAACTTTTCGGTGTCGTAGAAGTCGGCCCAAGAGGCAGGCGCTTCCTTATAGGCTTCCGTCGAATAGCCCAGCACGGTCGAATAGAAGATGATGCCGACCCAGTGGCTGTCGACCAGGTTGGCCGGAATGCCGTCGGTGTTGATGACGTTGTAGTCCAAGGGCTCCAGCATGCCCTCTTCCTTCAACTGGACGCAGGAGTTGGAGCCAAGCTCGGTCACGTCCCAGGTCGGGCTGCCGGACTGCACCTGCGCGCGTACGTCCTGCAGACCGTTGGTGGTGTCTTCCTTGATGGTGATGCCCAGGGTTTTTGCCGCCGGCTCGAAGAAGGCCTTGCGCTCGGCCTCTTGGAAGCTGCCGCCCCAGGAGGCGACGGTGATGCTGTCATCGGCCAGGGCGACGCCGCCCCAGGCGATGAGCGCAGCGGAGACAACCCCGCCGAGCAGTTTCTGTTTGGTCATAAATGCATCTCCCACATGTGATTGCCGTTCCCGTCGACGGCGGTTTCCAAGATTGCCGCCGATCTCCTTCTTGTGATCACATATGTTCATCGACTCTGCGGGCGGGATCAACTGTCTTTCTGAGTCCGCGCTCAAGCAGGTACCCTGCTTGAGGTATGGTTCTGCGTAAATTCAATGCTTTAAGGGGGGAATCATGGCCTTACATTTTGCCCGGGAGGAGTTTGCGGAGCGTGTGGCAGCGGCCCGCGCGAAACTGAGGGACACTGATCTCTCCGCCCTATTGGTCTTTGGGCAGGAGAGTCACTATTACCTGACCGGCTTTGACACCAACGGGTTCGTCTTCTTCCAGTGCCTGGTACTGACTGCCGATGAACAGCCCTTGACCCTGTTGACCCGGCGGCCTGATCGAGAGCAGGCGCGGCTGACCTCCATCGTCGAAGACGTGCGGCTCTGGTACGACGCCGAGGGCGCGGATCCCAGTGAGGACCTGCTGGCAATTCTGGAAGAGAAGGGCCTGAAGGGCACGCGCGTGGGCATAGAGCGCGACACCTTCGGCCTCCTCGCCAAGAACTACGACCTGGTGCGTCATCGCCTGGAGGGCTGGTGCCATCTGGAAGACGGTTCGGGCATTGTGCGCGGTCTGCGGGTCACCAAGTCAGCGGCCGAGATCGCCTATGTGCGCAAAGCTGCCGCGTTGGCCGATCGCTCTCTGGAAGCCATGGTGGCCGAGGCCAGGCCCGGCGCCTTCGAAGGTGCGATCGCGGCTGCCGGGACCGCGGCGATCCTGGCCGGCGGCGGCGACCCACCGCCCTCTGGTCCGGTCATTGGGTCCGGCGAAGAGGCCCTGCTCGTGCGCTCTTCCACCGGCTATCGCCATCTCGATGCGCAAGACCAGTTGACCCTGGAGTTCGCAGCCACCTATCGCCACTACAGCGCCTGCCTCATGCGCACCCTGCCGATCGGTGCCGGCATTCCTCAACAAGAACGCATGTTCCAGGTAACTCTGGAGGCCCTGACCGCCATGACCGAGGCAGCAAAGGTCGGCCACCCCCTAGGCGAGATTGATGCCGCGCATCGCAAAGTCTTCGACGCCGCCGGCTACGGCCATGCGCGTATGTCCGCCTGCGGCTATTCATTGGGCGCCACCTACCGCCCCTCTTGGATGGACGTGCCGCCGATGCTCTATCTGGGCAATCCCATGCCGGCGGCACCCGGCATGATCCTCTTCCTCCACGCTATCCTGGCCGACGCCGAGGCCGGCCTGGCCATGAGCCTTGGCCACACTATCCTGGTCCGCGACCAGGGGCCGGAGGTACTGAGCGGGCTGACGCCGGAGTATCGGGCCCTGTGATCGATGACCTCCAGTAGGTGTTAGTCTGTTCAAGCAGAGGGTCGCAGCCGATAAGGGAGGGTGGGAAAATGGGTGAAGAGGCGCTGCCGCAGCAGGCATCCGTGGTTGTCATCGGCGGCGGCGTCATGGGCTGCTCGACGCTCTATCATTTGGCCACGATGGGGGTTAGTGATGCGATCCTTCTGGAGCGCAACAGGCTGACATCCGGCACCACCTGGCATTCGGCGGCCCAGGTGCGTGCCCTCCGGCACTCGCGCAAT
The DNA here is from genome assembly GCA_963669335.1 of Rhodospirillales bacterium. Taxonomy (GTDB): domain Bacteria; phylum Pseudomonadota; class Alphaproteobacteria; order Kiloniellales; family JACOMY01; genus JACOMY01. The sequence continues at coordinate 4,742,820 of OY770023.1, read as the reverse complement.
CTGACCCGCATGATCCGCTACTCGATCGAACTCTATGGAAAGCTGGAGGCGGAGACGGGGCAGTCGGTTGGTTGGATCCAAGAGGGCTCGCTCTCGATCGCCACGACGCCGGACCGGCTGATCCATATCCGGCGTCAAGAGGCACTGGCCAAGGCCTTCGATGTCGCCGCGCAGTCGATCTCCGGCGGGAAGGCCAAGGAGATCTGGCCCTTGATGCGGTCCGATGACGTCATCGGTGCCGTCTTTGCCGCCGACGATGGGCGGGTCAGCCCCTCGGACCTCTGCGCTGCCCTGGTCAAGGGCGCCAAGTCGGCCGGTGCCAAGATCTTCGAGAACACGGGCGTCACCGGCATTCTGACCAAGGGCGGTCGGATCACCGCTGTAGAAACCGACCAGGGTGTCGTCGCTTGCGATGCCGTTGCGCTCTGCACGGGCCTGTGGTCGCGCCAGGCCGGCGCCATGGCGGGTGCCGCCGTTCCCTTGATGGCCTGCGAGCACTTCTACCTCTTGACCAAGCCGGTGCCTGGTATCGTCGGCAATGTGCCGACTTTGTCGGATCACGACTCACATCTCTATATCCGCGACGATTCCGGCGGGCTGCTGGTGGGCTGCTTTGAACCACTGGGCAAGCCGATCGCGCCGGAGCTGCTGGGCCCTGACTTCGAGTTCCAGCTGCTCCCTGAGGACTGGGATCACTTTGAGCCGATGATGGTGAACGCGCTCCACCGCCTGCCTTGCTTGGAGACGGCAGAGGTCAAGATGCTGCTGAACGGGCCGGAGAGCTTCACACCGGACGGCAGTTTCATGCTGGGCGAGACGGCAGAGACGCGCGGCCTCTTCCTTGGTTGTGGCATGAACTCGGTCGGCGTGGCTGCTGGCGGCGGTGCTGGGATGAACCTGGCGCACTGCATTGTCCACGGCCACACGGCCTATGATCTGGGTGAGGCCGACGCCAAGCGATTCGCTCCGGTCTTCGACAGCGTCGCGCATCTGACCCAGCGTGTGCCGGAGGTCTTGGGCAAGCACTATGAGATCTCCTATCCCGGCCGACAGTGGCGGTCGGCGCGGAACCTGAGGGCCCTGCCGCTCGATGCGGCCTGGCGGAGCGAGGCTGCGCACTTCGGTCAGTTCTACGGCTTCGAGCGTCCCCTCTATTTCGGCAAGACGGCCGAGCCGCAGATGACCTTCGGCAAGCCCGCGTGGTTTGACCGGGTGGGTGTGGAGGTTGCAGAGGCGCATGAGCGCGCCGCCGTCTTCGATCAATCCAGTCTGGGCAAGATCGAGGTTGAAGGCCCAGATGCGGAAGCCTTCCTGCAGCGGGTCTCAGCCAACGACATGGCCAAACCGCCGGGTCGCGCGATCTATACCGCACTGCTGAACGAGCGTGGCGGCTTCGAGAGCGACATCACTGCGCAACGTCTGGCTGATGACCACTATCGCCTCTTCGTCGGCAGCGGCGCGATCAAGCGGGATCTGGCCTGGCTTCACCGCCACAAGGGCGCGTTCCGCGTCACACTGAGTGACTCGACGGAGCGTTTCGCGACGCTTGCCCTGATGGGCCCGCAAGCCGCGCGGATCGCCGACGAACTGGGCGCGCCAGAGCTGAACGAGCTCGGCTTCTTCCGTGTGGGGGAAGCCCACATGCTGGGCCATCACCTGCGCGTGGCCCGGCTTTCCTATGTTGGAGAGGCCGGTTGGGAAATCACCTGTCGGGCGGAGAACGCTGCCTCCCTCTATGGCGCTATGCGAGAGGCCGGTGCGCGCCCGGCAGGCCTTTTTGCCCAGACCTCAATGCGGATCGAGAAGCGCTATTTGGCTTATGGCCATGAGTTGGACAGCGACGTGACGCCGATCGAAGCCGGGCTCGAATTCGCTGTCGCCTGGCAGACCGACTTTATCGGTCGCGAGGCTCTGCTGCGCCGGCGTGAGGCTGGGATCGGCCACCGCATGGTCACCCTCTTGCTGGAAGAAGAGGCCTTCCCGCACGGCCACGAAGCCATTCTCATGATGGGTGAAGTGGTCGGTGAGACAACCTCGGCCAGCTTCGGCTATCGGATCGGAAGGCCTTTGGCTTTGGCCTATGTGAAGGCCGCGATCCCAGAAGGCTCTGAGGTTGAGATCAACATCGCAGGGAGCCTGACCAAGGCGCGTCTGACCTTTTTCGCGGCCTTTGATCATAAGAGCGCCCGCATGCGCCGTTTGCCGGCCGTTGCTTGAGCGCAGGACCTAGTCTGCATCTCTAGGGGCAGTCCCCGACCCCAATCACCCCATCGCGCCTCAACATCTGGCCGTAAGTGCTTGACACCTTTCGTCAGCCAATGCGGCTCCAGATCAACCATTGGAGCGCAAATTGCCTTTGCGTCTGGGTCTTTAAGCCTTCACACTTGGCGCTCGATCAAAGAGACCGGGGTCACCCGGCGCCACATCAGCGACGGGAGGACGCCCATGCCCCGCACCATCCCACTGGTGCTCGCCGGTCTTGTCTTGACCACGGCCGCGACTGCCGAGACCATCAAGCCCGATGCCATCGCCAAGGCGACGAGCGCGGTCGATCAGCAAGCCATCATCGAGAACGCCGAGGACAGCCGTAACTGGTTGAACTATGGGCTGAACTTTGCCGAGAACCGGCACAGCACCCTCGATCAGATCACGGCCGAGAATGCCGAGCGCCTAGGGCTAGCCTGGTCGACCTCGATCGGCTCCAAGCGCGGCTTCGAATCAACGCCTCTGGTGGTCGATGGGGTCATGTACCTGACCGGTCCCTGGAGCATCGTTCATGCTCTGGATGCCAAGACGGGCGCCGAGCTCTGGACCTATGACCCCGAGGTGCCGCGCGACTATGCCTACAAAGGCTGCTGCGATGTGGTGAACCGCGGCGTGGCCCTGCACAAGGGCAAGGTCTTTGTCGGCGCCTTCGATGGGCATCTGCATGCGCTCGATGCCACGACCGGCAAGCGGGTCTGGAAGGTCGACACCATCGAGAACCGCGAGATGTCCTACACCATCACCGGGGCGCCGCGCGTCTATAACGGTAAGGTGATGATCGGCAATGGCGGCGCTGAATATGGCGTGCGCGGCTACATAACCGCTTACGATGCCGAGAACGGCGATCAGGCCTGGCGCTGGTACGTGGTGCCGGGCGATCCCTCCAAACCCTTCGAAGACGCCTCCATGGAGATGGCGGCGAAGACCTGGGATCCTGATGGGCGCTGGTGGGAGGCCGGCGGCGGCGGCACCATCTGGGACGCCATGGCCTTCGATCCGGATCTCAACATCATGTATGTTGGCACCGGTAACGGCAGCCCCTGGAACCAGCATTTCCGCAGCCCGGCCGGTGGCGACAATCTTTTCCTCGCTTCCATGGTGGCGCTCAATCCCGACACTGGCGAGTACCTTTGGCACTATCAGAACACGCCGGGCGAGACCTGGGACTATACCTCGACCCAGCACATCATCCTGGCCGATCTCGAGATCGACGGCGAGACCCGCAAGGTCATGCTGCAGGCGCCGAAGAACGGCTTCTTCTACGTGATCGATCGCACCGACGGCTCCTTTATCTCCGCCGAGCCCTTCGTCGAGGTGAATTGGGCCACGGGCTATGACGACAAGGGACGCCCGATCGAGGTCGAGGGTGCACGCTCGCGGACCGAGCCTTGGGAGACCATTCCCAGCGCCTATGGCGCCCACAACTGGCATCCCATGTCCTTCAATCCCGAGACCGGGCTGGTCTATATCCCAGCGCAGGGCGTGCCGCTGTCGCAGCAGACCGATCCGGCCTGGGAGCTGAACAAGCACAAGGGCGGCACCATCATGTCGAACCTGGGCTGGAACCTCGGCTATCTCTTGAACACAGAGCCGCCTAAGGCGCCGCCCTTCGGCGCGCTACTGGCCTGGGATCCGGTGCAGCAGAAAGAGGTCTGGCGCGCCAACTATGTCTCGCCCTGGAACGGCGGTACCCTGACGACCGCCGGAAACCTGGTCTTCCAGGGCACGGCCGATGGCCGTTTCGTTGCCTACAACGCGGCGACGGGAGAGGTCTTGTGGCAGACGCCGGTGGGTTCCGGCGTGGTGGCGGCACCCATGACCTATGAACTGGATGGGCAGCAGTATGTGGCGGTCGCGGTCGGCTGGGGCGGAGTCTATGGCCAGCTGCAGCGCGCCACAGAGCGGCGCAATCCCGGCCGCGTCTATGTCTTCCAACTGGATGGCAAGGCGCCCCTGCCGGCGGCTATCGAGCATCCGCCCTCTGCCCTGGTCGAGGGCGTGCCCTATGCCGCAGAAGAGGTGGGTCCGGGTGCTGCGCTCTATGTCTCCAACTGCCTCTTCTGTCACGGTGTGCCGGGCGTGAACAACGGCGGCAACATCCCGAACCTCGGCTATTCCAGCCACCAGACGGTGGCCAATCTTTCCGACATCGTGCTGAGCAATGCCCTGGAGAGTGAGGGCATGCCGAACTTCGCTGACCGTCTCTCACCGGAGGAGGTCGGGCTGATCGCCGCCTTTATCCAGGGCACGGCCGATGCCGTGCGGCCAAAGGAGTAAGAGCTTCAGAGTCTATCCAGGACTTCGTCACGAAATGGCCTTGCCTCGGTACAGGGTGGCCCATTGATGTAAATCCGAGCAATGTATAGGTGATAACAACAAGCGGAAAAATGGGGAGAAGACCATGGCCTTCACAATATCCAAAGGCGAGGCGGTAACCGACGAGTTCGGCGCGGATCTGATCGACAATCCGCTCCTGAACAAGGGAACGGCGTTTACTGCCGAGGAGCGCGCCACCTTCTGTTTGGAGGGACTGCTGCCGCCGCAGATTGAGAACTTGGATCTGCAGGTCGACCGCGCCTACACGGCCTTCCAGCAGAAAGACCAGGATCTGGAGCGCCACATCTATTTGCGCGCCTTGCAGGACACCAACGAGGTGCTCTTCTACCGCCTGATCAGCGATCATCTGGAAGAGATGATGCCGATCATCTATACGCCGATCGTGGGGGCGGCCTGTCAGCAGTTCAGCGAGATCTATCGGCGGCCGCGTGGGCTCTTCATCTCCTATCCAGAGCGCGATCGGATCGACCAGATCCTGGCCAACGCGCCGCATGAGGGTGTCGAGGTCATCGTCGTCACCGATGGCGAGCGCATCCTTGGGCTCGGTGACCAGGGTGCCGGCGGCATGGGCATTCCGATCGGCAAGCTCTCACTCTACACCGCCTGCGGTGGGATCAGCCCGCACTCGACCCTGCCGATCCTGCTGGACGTCGGCACCAACAATCAGGAGCGCCTGGACGACCCGCTCTACATTGGATGGCGCAGTGAGCGGGTGACCGGCGAGGACTATGCCGAGTTCCTCGATCTCTTCGTGCAGGCAGTCAAACGTCGCTGGCCGCGGGTCCTGTTGCAGTTCGAAGACTTTGCGCAAACCCATGCTGCCCCGCTGCTGGCGCGCTATCGCGATCAGCTTTGCACCTTCAATGACGACATCCAGGGAACGGCGGCCGTGGCGGTCGGAACCCTGCTGGCTGCGGTGAAGGTGGCCGGCAGCGACCTCAAGGACCAGCGGATCGTGATGTTCGGTGCTGGCTCGGCCGGCTGCGGCATTGCCGAGCAGATGGTCCAGGCCATGGTCAAGGAAGGCCTGAACGAGGCCGAGGCGCGCGGGCGCTTTTACATGATCGACCGCCCCGGTCTGCTGCACGAGGGCGTGGAGGGGCTGTTGCCCTTCCAGCGGACCCTGCTGCAGCCGCTGGCTGCCGTTGAAGACTGGGCCAGTGGTCCGGATGGTCGCATCGAGCTGATGGACGTAATGCGCCACGCCAAGCCAACCGTCCTGGTCGGCGTTTCCGGTCAGCCAGGCACCTTCTCCCAGGAGGTGGTGCTGGAAATGGCCAAGCATGTGGAACGCCCAATCATCTTCCCGCTGTCCAATCCCACCTCGCGCATCGAAGCCATGCCCAGCGATCTGATCAATTGGACCGAAGGTCGGGCCTTGATCGCCACCGGCAGTCCCTTTGAGCCGGTGACCTACAAGGGCCATGAATACCCCATCGCGCAGTGCAACAACTCTTACATCTTCCCCGGGATGGGTTTGGGTATCCTGGGGTCCGGCGCCACGCGCGTCTCGGACAAGATGTTCATGGCAGCGGCCGATGCGCTCAGCAGCCAGGCGCCGGCCTTGCAGGACGGTGAGGGAGCTCTGCTGCCGCCGCTGTCGGAGGCGCGCTCGGCCGCGATGGCGGTTGCCGTCGCCGTCGCGCAAACAGCCCAGGACCAGGGCTATGCCCTACCCTCCACGGAGGACGAGCTGCGCCAAGCTCTGAGGGAGAAGTACTGGCAGCCGGACTATCCCTGGCTGCGCTACGCGGATGAGATTGCTTAGAAGATCGGAGAGACGAGGATGAGCCTGGACATCATGGCCGTAGCGCCGGCTGGTGACAAAAAGAACTCGGACTTCTTCAACGAATATCGCCTGAAGATTTATGAACGGCGCAAAGCGAGTGGTTTGGACGACCTTCTGAGCCTGATGCGCGGCATCATCGTGCAGGTTCAGACCGGCGACGGTCTGGCCTATCTGCGCGAACTGATCTTGATGTCGCCCTATCGCCTCGACTGTGTCCGGCGCAACGACACGCACCGCATCTTCTTCCTGCGCAGCGATCAACACTATCCGCGCATGATCGTCCTGGAGCCCTTGAGCGAGACCTACGAGGACGACACGACGCGCTTCAACATGCTCTACCCGCGGGCGCGCTCCAAAGCCAATGCGCGCTACATCGGCGAACTCTTCCAAACCAGTGATCTGGACGAAACCCAGAAGGTCTTGGAATCGCACGAGATTCGCTTCCACACGGCGGATGAGGAGTGCAATGGTTTCTACGCCAGATCGCACTTCCGCTTCACCTATCCCTCGGACTTCACCGGCAACCGCATCGGCTACACCGACATCGATCTGAACGACGTCGAGGCCATCGGCGCGGGCGACGTCGATCGGCTGACGGCTGAGGAAGAGGTGGTCCTGGCGCAGGCGGCAGAGACCTCAGACGCCTCCGGCCTGACCTCCCTTGTCCTGGGTGCGGATCACATGGCGACCCGCATCCTCTCGGGCGAGCGCGAGGATGCGATCCTCGAGTTCCTGACCATGTCGAACTACTATTTCTGGGGTGCCTACAACATCGCCGACATGAACTCTTCGACCAACGTCAATCGCAATCCCCATGTGACGGACGAGAAGACCTCGCCAGCCAAGGTCTTCACCGCCAACAACACGCCCTCCTTCGTGAACTCCTTCGAGGGCCTGCCGATGCCGACCGAGAACTTCGTGCGCAACTTCGGTCGCCGCATGCATCACATCGCCTATGAGGTGCTCGACGGCGATCATGCCAGCGGTCAGAAGAACATCGACTTTGTGGTGGGAGAGTTGCGGCAGATGGGCGTGCCCTTCCTGGCGCATGTGGTCGGCTCCTGCGGCGAGGAACCGGACCTGAAGCAGATCTTTTCCAAGCACTCGGAGTTCTCCTTGTTGATCACCGAGTACGTCGAGCGCTGCCACGGCTATCAAGGCTTCTTCACCAAGGAGAACGTGGCGGCCCTGACCGAAGCGGCAGGCCTGGACGAGCGCTTCGAACATGGTCACGTCTTCGACTAAGCCGTCCCACTGATTGGAGAAACCTCATGGCCTCGGAACACTGGACGGTCGGGTCTTATCTAGCCCAGCGGCTGAGCGACATCGGCCTCAAGCACTATTTCTCGGTGCCGGGTGATTTCAACCTGGTGCTGCTCGACGAGCTCTTGACCAACACCAATCTACAGATGGTTGGCTGCTGCAATGAGCTGAACGCCGGCTATGCCGCGGACGGCTATAGCCGGGCGACAGGCGGTCCTGCCGCCGTCGTCGTGACCTACAGCGTCGGCGGGCTCAGTGTCCTGAACGCGGTTGCCGGGGCCTATGCCGAGGACCTGCCGGTGATCGCCATCTCGGGTGGGCCCAATACAAACTCGGAGGCCGAGTACGAGTTCCTGCACCACACCCTGGGGCATGTCGACTACAGCTATCAGCGCGAGATCTTCTCTCGGGTGACGGCGCACACGGCCGTCATCCACCATCCGCGGCTGGCGCCGGAGCAGATCGACCGCGCGATTGACACCGCCATGCTGCGTCGCAAGCCAGTCTATCTTGAGATCGCCTGCAACATTGCCGGCGCCGCGACCTCCGCCCCCGTCGCCCGCGGCTTCGCTCGAGCGCCTGCGAGCGATCCCAAGGCCTTGTCGGCCGCCATCGAGCATGTGTCGGAAAGCCTGAACGCGGCGACCCGTCCGGTCCTGGTGGCGGGCTCTCTGGTTCGCGCGGGCAATGCCGAGGCCGAACTGCGCGCCTTGGCTGAGGCCTCAGGCTATGGCGCGGCCATCATGCCCGATGCCAAGAGCTTTCTCTTGGAAGAGAACCCCGCCTTCATGGGTCTCTATTGGGGGCCGGTCAGCTCCCCCGGTTGCGGCGAGATCGTGGAGTCCTCCGACGCACCGCTTTTCGTCGGGGCCAAGTTCAACGACTACACCACCACCGGCCATCACCTGGCCTTCAACAGCAAGGCGGCCATCCGGGTTCTTCCGAACTCGGTTCAGATGGGCGATGCGCTCTTCAGCAATGTGCAGATGGCCGACTTTCTGGCCGGCCTGAAAGGGGCGCTGACGCCCAACGAGGCAGCGGTCAAGGCCTTCCGACGGGTGCACCAGGCGCGCGTGCCGCTGGCGCCGGGCGCGCCGGATGAGAAGCTGACCGTCCGCCAGCTCTTCGCCCGCATCCAAGGCCTGCTGCAGCCCGATTCCAGCTTGCTGGTCGAGACCGGAGACTCCTGGTTCAACGGGCTTGATCTCAGCTTGCCGGACGGCGCCCGCTTCGAGATCCAGCTGCAGTACGGTTCTATCGGTTGGTCGGTCGGCGCGGCCTTGGGCTATGCAACGGGCAAGGAAGAGGGGCGCCTGATCGCCTGCATCGGCGACGGCTCCTTCCAGCTGACGGCGCAGGAGGTCTCGACCATGATCCGCAATGAGCTCAACCCGATCATCTTCCTGGTCAACAACCGCGGCTACTCCATCGAGGTCGAGATCCACGACGGCCCCTACAACAAGATTAAGAACTGGGACTATGCCGGCCTGGTTCAGGTCTTCAACGCCGAGGACGGCAAGGGCTGGAGCACGCGGGTCAGCACCGAGGGCGAACTGGATCAGGCGATCGAAGAGGCCAAGAGCCGCGACACGCTCTGCTTCATCGAGGTCGAAATCGATCCCGACGACTGCAACGTGAACCTGCTGCGCTGGGGCAATCGGGTGGCCGCAAACAACGGACGGGCGACGCGGTGTTAACTGCGCGGTTCGCGCTTCTGCAGAGGCAGAATGGGCTGACCCTGTCGCAGGGTCGCCTCACCGATGGTCTCCAGCACCTCTAGTTCCCGCTCGCTGCGCTTTCGCCTCCTTCGCGACGAGGATGGTGAAGCCCTGGTGAGCCTCCATCGGCGGGCCATTCTGGCGACAAGCCTCGCCTTCTACTCGGTTGAGGAGCGTGCAAGCTGGGCGGCGGGTCTGCGACCTGACGGTTACGCAGACTCAGTCCGAGATGGCGAAACAATCGAGGTCGTGGTAGGCGAGGCCGATGTGCCCCTGGGCTTCTGCGGACGCAAGCCCGCGCGCATTGAAGGCCTCTATGTCGATCCCGATTGGCAGAGGGGCGGGCTCGGCTCGCAACTTCTTGCTCGCGCGGAGGCCGCTTTGCTCACTGCCGGTGCGACAGAGATAACAGTCGATGCCAGCCGCGCAGCGCTTGCCTTCTATGAACGCAATGGCTTCGAGAGCGATCACCTCTTCATGCAGAAAACGCGAGGCGGGCTGGAAATCGCGACCCTGCGCATGGTGAAGCGGCTCTCTTAGCGCTGTACTCGCAGAACACTGGTCAAGACCGCCAGGACAATGACCGCACCCCCGACAAGGGTTGAGAGCAGCGGAACTTCGGACAGGATCAGCCAGGCCCAGATGGGTGCCAGCGGCGTCTCCAAAATGCTCAAGAGCCCCGTCAGGGCAGGCGGCAGGATCTTGGAGCCCTCCTGCAAGGTGATGTAGGCAAGGATAAAGAGGAAGGCGAAGAGGGCCAGGATCGATACCTCATGCAGCGGCACGGCATGGGGTGTACCGAAGAAGGCGGCGATCGGAATCAAGGCCCCACAGGAGAGCAGGTTGACGCCGCCTGAGGGCGTTTCTGGAAACTTGCGGAACAAGACGATCACCAGCGCCATGGTTACAGCCATCGCAATAGCCAGGCCGTCACCCAAAAGGCTTCCAGTGCCGATCGAGCCTTGGACCACGATAGCAACACCCAGCAGGGCCAAGCTGCTGGCAATCAGGTCTCTCACCGAGACCCGCTCGCGGACGAGGAGCCATCCCAGGAGGCCGGCGAGCAGCGGCACGGTGGCATAGATCATCGCGACATTGGCGATGGAGGTGAACTTGAAGGAGGTCAGGAAGGCCGTGGTGGAGACTACAGCGATGCCTGCGATCGCGATGCCGCTGGGCTGCATCCGAAGCTGTGTCTTCAAGCCGCCACGAAGGCCGTACCAGAGCAGCAACAAGAGAAGACCAAAGGCCGCTCGCCAGAAGATGACGTCCCAGCTTGATGCTGCGACGCCTTTGGCGAAGACCCCGGCAAAGCTGAAGCATAGTGCCGAGACCAGCAGATAGATGAGACCCAGCTTGTGGCTGTCCAAGGCGACCCCGTCGGGCCGCATCATGGTTCGACTGTGCACGTGTTGCTCCCCTGCAGGATGTGAACCCGGAAGCTCACCCGACCTGCTGCGCGGGGCAAACGACATAAGCTGCGTCAGAGGCTTAGAAAATCTAAGTCTGCTGCCCAGGTCCTGCGTGCTAGGCAGGGAGAGGAGGTATCAATGACCTATCGTTTCCCATCGCTGAACGGCCTCAAAGCCTTTGAGGCCGCAGCCAGACACTTGAGCTTCAAGGCAGCCGCCAGTGAGCTGGGCGTAACCGCAGGGGCCGTCAGCCAGCAGGTGAAGCGCCTGGAGGCGATGCTTGGGGTCTCGCTCTTCCGCCGCTTACCGCAGGGGCTTCTGATGACGGAAGAAGGAGAGCTCTTCTTGCCGAAGATCTCGGCTGCCTTCGACCTCCTGACGGATGCGACGGAAAGCATTGCTCCGGCGATGAACGGCCGAAAGCTGAGCCTCGGCGTTTGCCCGCAGGTCTGGCCTATGCTGCCCTAAAACTGGCCGCAACAAAGCGAGACCTTGAAGGCCTATGTGCGCAGTGTTGAGACCAGCAATGACATCGGAAAGATCTGGAGCAACGAGCTGGATGCGCTCCTGCGGCGACAGCGATCGGGCCATCCGGGGCTGAGCGAGCAGTCAATCGGCGATCCTGAGGCTCCGGCCCAAGATGGCTTGGTCTTCATCTCTCGGCCCGGGCTGGCCGACTGCCGGCAGTCGCAAGTCATCATCGAGGCCCTGGGACACCACCTCCGGGATCGCGTGTCCCAATAGGGGGGTGCACTACGGCACGGCCAGGCCCAACAAGGCTGGAACCTCGCTCATGCTGGCAACCGTCTCAGCCCCTTCGGCCTTCAAGGCGGCCTCGTCTTCTGCCCGCCCGCCGGTATAGCCGATGACCCGCATGCCGGCGGCTTTGGCGCCGCGCGCACCCGCTGCGGAATCCTCAATGACCACAGCCTGGCTGGGGTCAAAGCCCATCTCTCTAGCTGCATAGAGGAAGACGTCGGGTGCCGGCTTGCCCCGCTCGACGTCGACGGCGCTATAGAGGCGTCCCTCCAAGCGGTCGAAGAGGCCGATCTGGCTCAAGGTGATCCGCATCTTCGTGACCGAGCCGGAGGAGGCGACACAGCAGGCGAGGCCGGCGTCTTCAACGATCTGGACCAACTGAGGCGCACCCGGAATTGCTTCGATCCCGCGGGAGACCCCCACCCAGGTGGCCTCTCGCGCTTCCTTGGCAAGCCTGGGATCATAGGGCTGGTTCCGGCGCTTCAGGAAATCTGCCGCGACCTCCTCCATCCTCATCCCGCGATAGCGACGATCCAACTCGTCGACGGAAATTTCTTCGCCCCAGGCCCTAAGCGTGCCTTGCAGCGCGGCTCCGCTGGCGGCCTCGCTGTCTACCAGGACGCCGTCGCAGTCGAAGATGACCAGCTCTGGTCGCCGGTTGCTCGCAGAACGCATCGCTTCCCCCTTCCAAGTGGTTCCTCTATAGCGCTCTGTCCGCGCTATCCCAAGCAGAAGCGGAACTGCTGACGCGGCCGCGACAATTGCCTATGCTCTGGGCATCACGCTGGTGTGAATAGAGGGTTGGCATGGCGCGGGCGGTTTGGATTGAGGCGGCGATCAACGGGCCATGGGGGCGCGATTTGCAGCCCCTGATTCCGATCACAGAGAAGGAAATCGTTGACGAGGCCCTGGCCTGTATCTCAGCGGGTGCCGCGATCATCCATCTCCACGCTTACGATCCCGAGAGCGGACGGCAGCGCGACGACTGGGAGATCTATGCCCGTATCATCGAGGGCATTCGCGCCAAGGCCGACGCCATCGTCTATCCCTCCATCCCCCTGGCTGGCAGTGTGGACTCCCCGGTGCCCCTGAGCCCGGAAGCGCGCTTTGCCGCTGTCGAAGAACTGGCCAAGCGCGGTCTGATCGAATGGTCGATCGTCGATCCTGGCTCAGTCAACTTTGCCCGCTACCGGGAGATCAATGCCGGTAAGCCGGGCTTCGTCTATGCCAACCCGGAGGAGCACATCCGTCATGGTCTGGACCTGGCGGCCAAGCTTGGCTTCCATCCGGCCTATGCCTGCTATGAGCCGGGCTTCATCAGGCTCGGAGCCGCGCTCTATCGCGCGCAGTGTGAGACGGGTGTGCCGGCGCCGGTGCCGATCTATCGCGTCTTCTTCAGCCAGGACTTCACCTTCTCCTTCCCGCCGGAGGAGTTCTATCTGACCGCCTATCACCGCCTGCTGCAGGCCGAGCACTCGGAAGCGCCCTGGGTGGCGGCCGGGTTGGGCGTGGACATGCGCCCACTCTATCCCGGGATCCTCCGTATCGGCGGTCACCTGCGGGTCGGCCTTGAGGATGCCCCGCTTGGCACGCGCGAGGGCAACGGCTGGTGGTTGGAGACAGCCCTGGCCGCCGTGGCAGCACAGGGCGATCGTCCGGCCACAGTCGAAGAGGTGCGGCAAGGCCTGAAGGCCTGCGCCTACCGCTCCGATCCCTTGTAGTGCTGGTGAGCTGTGCTCGCCGCTTCGCATCGGCCCTCTCCCCCTCCCGGCCGCCCAATAGGATACTGGCGTGGGTGGTCGGGAGGGGGAGAGGGCCGGTGCCGCCAAACCATGTCGGTCACTTACAGTGACCGACGTTACAAAGACGTTAGATTGCGGTCGGATCGACCAGCTCCAAGAAGACCACGGCGATGATCCCGAGGGTTCCGACCATCAGCAGGTAGTAGAGGGTCGGGATGATCGTCTTCCTGAGGATGGCGCCTTCGCGCCCCAGCAGCCCGACGGTTGCAGAGGCGGCAACCACGTTGTGAATTGCGATCATATTGCCGGCCGCGGCTCCGACCGACTGCAGGGCGACGATGGTGACGGTCGACATGGCCAGGCGCTCGGCGACGCCGAATTGAAAGGCCGAGAACATGAGGTTGCTGACCACGTTCGACCCGGCAATGAAGGCACCCAAGGCACCGATCGCCGGCGCGAAGAAGGGCCAGACGATACCGACGCTGTCGGAGACCCAGTCGGCCATGGCCAGAGGCATGCTCTCCAGACCCAAGGCATTGACGTCGGAGTTCACGTAGATCCGCACCATCGGGATGGTGAAGAGCAGGACGAAGCCGGCGCCGATCAGGGTCTTGCCGCTCTCGCCGATGGCGCTCAGCATCTGCGATCCGCGCATGCCGTGCAGCAGATAGGTGGCCGTGACCACGATGAGGATCACCAGGGCTGGAAGATAGAGCGGTGCACTGCCGGCATCGACTCCCGTTCCCAGGAGGTCTGGCAGTTCGATCCGCTGATCCCTGAGCCAGGCGCCGATCGGCAGCTCTCTGACGCGGGTCAAGACCAGCAGGATCGCCAGCAGCAGATAGGGCGCCCAGGCGCGCAGCAGGCTGAGGCGCGGGCCTCCGGCAACAGCGCCGGCGTTACTTTGCAGTGTACCCATCCAATCTGCCGGCCAGGTAGAGCTGGGTGCGAAATCCCAGCTGTCCTTTGGCACCAGGAACCCAGCGCGTGCCGCGGTGATCAGAATGGCCAAGCCAATCAGGCCGCCGATGATGCTGGGGAACTCAGGACCCAGGATCCAGCCGATCATCATGTAGGGGACGGTGAATGCCAGGCCACCGAAGATCGCAAAAGGCAGGATGGAGAGGCCCTCACGCCAGGAGCCCTTGGTGCCGAAGAAGCGGGTCAGCATCATCACCATCAAGAGCGGCATGAAGGTCCCGGTGATGCCATGAAAGACCACGACCTCGTCGGTCACGTATTGAAGATAGGTCCCGAAGTCCATTTGAGAGCGCTCAAGCACGGCATCGAGCTGAGGCCCCTGCAGACCGCCAAACAGGCCGACAAGGATGGGTGTTCCGGCCGCGCCGAAGGTGACGGGTGTCGACTGCGCCATCAAACCCAGCATCACCGCAGCCATGGCCGGGAAACCCAGGGCGACCAGCAAGGGTGCTACGATTGCGGCTGGCGTTCCGAAACCGGCAGCACCCTCGATAAAGGCGCCGAAACACCAGACGATGATGATCACCTGCACGCGGCGGTCGGGACTGATGTCGTGAAAGCTGTTCTTGATCACCTCGACTGCGCCGGAGTGCTTCAGGGTGTTCAAAAGCAGGATGGCCGAGAAGATGATCAGCAGGATCTCGCAGGTGACGACGAGGCCCTGCAGGGTCGAGGCTGCGACCCGGTCAAAGGGAACCTGCCAGACGAAAAGGGCGATCGCGGCGATCACCAGATAGACGATGGGCATGCCCACCCGAGCCGGCAGTCGAAAGCCGATCAGCAGGACGGCGGCAAGAAGCATGGGCAAAGCGGCCAAGAAGGCCTGGAGGCTCTCACTCATCAAACCGGTGTTCCTCTTTTTGAACCGCTGAGAGCCCGACGCTCTGAGGTCTCAGGCCAGGGCCAAGCTTACACAGATCCTAGAACATTGTACGTTTATACAGTTCCTATGTTTCAAGTCTTGCCTCATTGCGAGCTTCGAGAGAGCTTTGGTCAAGACCTGCGCAGCAACGAGCGAAGCAGGCCAAGCAGACACACAGCCTGGAAAGCCTCGTCGATGCCCCATCACCGATTGAAACAGCATGCTCTTGGCCGCGGGAGGCCTGCGACGTGAGCAAGGACCCTCTCCTACAGCCCTATCGGCTGAAGCATTTGACCCTGCGCAACCGCCTGATGACGACCGCGCACGAGCCGAACTATAGCGAAGACGGCATGCCGAAAGAGCGTTATCGGCTCTATCATCTGGAGCGCGCCAAGGGCGGGGTCGCGCTGACGATGACGGCGGGCTCGGCCGTCGTCTCGCGCGACTCGGCACCGGCTTTCGGCAATCTGCTGGCCTACAAGGATGAGATCGTCCCGCACCTGAAGCGTCTCGCCGATGCCTGCCACGAGGAGGGCGCGGCGGTGATGATCCAACTGACCCACTTGGGGCGGCGGACCAACTGGAACCACTCGGACTGGCTGCCAGTGTTGGCGCCCTCGCCGGTGAGGGAGCCGGCCCATCGTGCCTTTCCCAAGGAGATGGAGGACTGGGATATCGAGCGCATCGTCGCCGACTATGCGACGGCGGCCCAGCGCATAAAGGCAGCCGGCCTGGATGGGCTGGAACTGGAGTGCTACGGCCACCTGATTGACGGCTTCTGGTCGCCGGCCACCAATCGCCGCGAGGACGACTACAACGGCGACCTCGATGCACGCCTGCGCTTTGCCTTCCTGGTCTATGAAGCCATTCGCGAGGCCGTCGGGCCGGACTTCATCGTGGGATCGCGCCTGGTTGCCGACGAGGATTGGGAAAAGGGCCTCTCGCGCGAGGAGGGTGTGGAGATCTGCCGGCGCCTGGCCGGCAGCGGCCTGATCGACTTCCTGAATGTGATCCGCGGACATATCGAGACCGATGTCGCCTTGAGCCAGGTGATCCCGGTCGGCGGCATGCGCTCTGCCCCGCATCTGGACTTTGCCGGTGAGGTGCGGGCCGAGACCGGTTTCCCGGTCTTTCATGCCGCCCGCATTCCCGACGTTGCCACAGCGCGCCATGCCATTGCCGAAGGCAAGTTGGACATGGTCGGCATGACCCGTGCCCACATTGCCGAGCCCCACATCGGCCGCAAGGTGAGGGAGGGGCGCGAGGAGGAGATTCGGCCTTGCGTCGGTGCCACCTACTGCCTGGACCGGATCTATGAGGGGCACGAGGCGCTCTGTATCCACAATCCGGCCACGGGGCGGGAAGCCTGGATTCCACACGAGGTGCCGGGATCGCGCGGCGCCGCCAAGAAGGTCGTCGTGGTCGGCGCTGGTCCGGCGGGCCTGGAAGCCGCGCGCGTGGCGGCCACCCGTGGTCACAAGGTGGTGCTCTTCGAAGCAGCCAGCGAGGCTGGCGGTCAGGTGCGTCTGTTGGCCCGCAATCCCCGGCGCAGTGAGATGATCGGGATCATCGACTGGCGCGTGGCTGAGTGCGAACGCCTGGGTGTCACGCTCGCTTTCAACCGCTATGTCGAGGCGGCCGAGGTGCAGGAGGAAGAGCCGGAAGTGGTGATCCTGGCAACCGGCGGGCTGCCGAACTTTGAGGCCTTGGAGGGCGGCGATGACCTGGCGGTCTCCTCCTGGGACATCCTCTCCGGCGACGTCAAGCCGGGTGGTCGTGTGCTGCTCTATGACGACAATGGCGCGCACGCTGGCATGCAGGCAGCCGAAGCCATCGCGCGGGCGGGGGCAGAGTTGGAGATCATCTCGCCGGAGCGCTTCTTCGCGCCTGAGGTCGGCGGGCTCAACCACGCCAAGTACGCTGAGTGCTTTGCCGAGCTGGGGGTCAGGATCACCATCTCTTCGAGGCTCTTGGGTATCGAGCAGGAGGGCAATGCACTGACCGCGATCATCGGCAGTGATTATGCCGCGCGCAGAGAGCGGCGTGCTGTCGACCAGGTCGTCATCGAGGGCGGCACCGCGCCTTTGGACGGTCTCTACTGGGATCTAAAGCCGCTCTCCGCCAACCTGGGGGCGCTCGATCAAGTGGCCTTTATCGGCCTTGAGTCGCAGGGGGAGGCGCGCAACCGGGAGGGGCGCTTTCATCTCTACCGCATCGGCGATGCGGTGGCTGGGCGCAACATCCATGCGGCCATCTACGACGCACTGAGGCTTTGTCTGCCTCTGTGACGGACAGGTCAACTTAAATTGGTAGGTTGATTTTTCCAGATTTTGGACATTTCCGGCTGCCAGGGCCGCCGTTAGGGTCTGCTCTCAAAGCCAGAATTGCGCCAGCGGAGAGATGAGATGGATAAGCCCGCCAATCTGCAGAGACTACCCAGCGTTTGCCCCCTGGACTGTCCGGATACCTGCAGCCTGATCGCCCATGTCCAGGACGGTATGCTGGTCGAGGTCAAGGGCTCGCTCGCCAACCCCTATACGGAGGGTGTCATCTGCAACAAGGTAGCGCGCTATTATCCCGAATTCGTGCATGGCGAGAAGCGCCTGACCCATCCCCTGAAGCGCGTCGGTCCGCGTGGCTCGGGTCAGTTTGAGCGTGTGAGCTGGGTGGAGGCCATCGACCTCATCCATGCCGGTTTCTCCCGCGCCATCGAGAACTACGGACCTCAGTCGGTGATACCCCTGAACTATGCCGGTCCGCATGGAGAGCTTGCCGGCGGCTCCATGGACCGGCGCTTTTTTCACAAACTGGGGGCCAGCCTCTTGAACCGCGCGCCGCTCTGCGGTGGGGTGCGTGGCGCTGCTTACGCCAGCCTCTTCGGCAATGCGCCCGGCATGCATCCGGAGCAGGCCGTCCACGCCGATCTGATCCTGGTCTGGGGCAACAACGTCACGGTCTCGAATCTGCATCTCATGCCGGTCCTGAACCGGGCGCGGGCCAAGGGTGCCAAGGTGGTGGTGGTCGATCCCAAGCGCACCAAGGTGGCCGAGCAGTGCGATCTCTTCATCCAGATCCACCCCGGGACCGATGTGGTCCTGGCCTACGCCCTGGCCGCTGAACTGGAGCGGCGGGCTGCCCTGGATCTCGGCTTCATCACGCAGTGGACCCAGGGCTTCGAGGCCTTCATGGAACAGGCCAGGCGCTACAGCCCGGCTGATGCGGAGGCCATCTGCCGCATCTCGGCGGAGGACTTCGAGACCCTGGTCGGGCTCTATCAAACCCGCAAGACCGTTGCTGCCTCCTTCGGCAATGGCATCGAGCGTGGGCGCAGCGGCGGCTCTGGCCTGCGTGCCGCCATGGCGCTGCAAGCCCTGACCGGCAATCACGGCCGGCTGGGGGCCGGCGTCATCGCCAAGTCGGGGCTGAATGCGCCCAAGACGACGGCGCGGCTGCAGCGTCCTGACCTGGTGCCAGAGGGCACCCGGACCATCAACATCGTCGATATTGGCGCCAAGCTGCTGGATCCGGATCTCGACCCGCCGATCAAGGCGACGATGATCTATAACCACAACCCCGTCGGCGCCCATCCGGATCAGGCCCAGATGATCGAGGCCCTGTCGCAAGAGGATCTCTTCGTTGCCGGCGCCGATGTGGTGATGACCGATTCCATGCTCTATGCGGACGTGGTTCTGCCGGCGGCCAGCCACTTCGAGTACGACGACCTCTATGGCGCCTATGGCCAGAACTATGTGCAGCGGGCGGCCCCGGTCATCCCCACGGTCGGCGAGTCACTGCCGAACACGGAAATCTTTCGTCGTCTGGCAGCGCGCTTTGGTTTTGACGATCCGCTCTTCAAGGCCAGCGACGAGGAGCTGATGGATGACGCCATGGATGCGGGCGATCCTCGCTTTGGCGGCATCCGGCCCAGCGCGCTGGCGCTGGACGGCTCGATTGCGATGAAGCGCCCGGGCGGTGCCGAACCGGTGCTTTGCGACAACGTCCTGCCGGCCACGACATCAGGCAAGATCGAGCTCTTCTCCGAAGATTTGGAGACCCGCTTTGGCTTCGGTGTGCCGCGTTTTGACCCGGTTCACCAGGACCTACCCCTGGTTCTGATCACGCCTTCCTCGGCCAAGCGGACCAATACCACCTTCGGCGGCTGTGCCGCGTCCAGCGGAGCGGAGGTCCTGGAGATGAACCCGGCGGACGCAGAGGCCCGCGGCCTTGCTGACGGCGACAAGGTAATGGTCTCCAACGCCCGCGGCGGCGTGACCTTCCGCCTGGTGGTGACCGATGCGGTTCGACCCGGCGTACTCTATTCACCCAAGGGCACCTGGCGCGAGACCAGCGACACCGGCCTCACCGCCAACGTCCTGATCCCCTCGGAGATCCGCACCGATATCGAGCGCGGCGCCTGCTACAACGAGACCTTCGTCGAGGTGGAGGCCTGCTGACCTCTCCCCAGAGAACATCACCGAAGTGAAGACCGGCAGACGCTTAGCGTCTGCCGGTCTGACATTTTTTGCGCAGTTACTCCATGTTACAGCGTCCGAGATCTTGGACTCCTAACCGTCCCTCACCGCAAAAAATGAGTTGCGTACCTCATTTTTTGCGGTGTAACCTTCAGAGATGGGCGGAGCGGCGAAGATCACCTTGCAGGATGTGGCGCGGGAGGCAGGGGTCAGCCTGGCGACGGCGGATCGCGTCATTAATCGGCGCGCCGGTGTCAGGGGCGATACCGTAGAGCGGGTGCGTGCAGCAGCACAGCGCCTGGATTACCGGCCGGATCGGGCGGCCGCACGACTGGCCCGCGCGCGTGCCTGGACCTTCGATCTGATCCTGCCGAGCGGTCCCAACGCCTTCATGGCCGGGTTGGAAGCGGAACTGCAGGCCGTTGCCGAGCAGATGCGCGCCGAGCGGGTGATCCTGCGGCTGAAGCGTGTCGATGTTTTCGATGGTCCCGGCCTGGCCGCGGCGATCGAGGCCTGCGGCGAGGACAGCGACGGCTTGGCCGTGGTCGCCTTGGATCATCCGGCTGTGCGCGAGGCCCTGGATCGGCGCGCCGCCATGAAACTGCCGCTGGTGACCCTGGTCTCTGACGTGCCGGCGGCCAAACGCCAGCGCTATGTGGGCATCGACAACACGGCCGCAGGGCGCACGGCGGCCAGCCTCTTGGGGCGCTTCCTGCCCGGGTCGGAGGGCCGGGTCGCCGTTATCGGCGGCTCTCTGGGACTCCGGGACCATGTTGAGCGGCTCTATGGCTTTCAGCAGGTTATGGCAGAGGGCTATCCGCATCTGGAAATCCTGCCCTTCATCGTGGCCCGAGACGATCACCGCCTGGTCGAGGCCGAAGTCCAGGCCCTGCTGGAGCAGCACGGCGATCTTGTCGGACTCTACAGCCTGGGTGCCGGAAATCGCGGTGCGGTCCGTGCGCTGGAGGCGGCAGGACGCGCACAAGATCTTGTCTTCATCGCTCATGAACTGACGGGAGACTCCCGCAAAGCCCTGATCGCGGGAACCATCGACGCCCTGATCAATCAGGATCCAGCGCATGAGGCCCGCAGTGCGGCCCGTGTGCTGCTGGCCCTGGCCGAGGGCGAGGATCTGGTGCCTTCGCAGGAGCGAATCCGCATCGAGATTCTGCTGCGGGACAACCTGCCATGACCGCAACGATTGAGAGGCGCACCTCATGTATCTAGGTCTGGACATCGGGACCTCGGCCATCAAGGCGGTGCTGTTGGACGAGAGCGGGGCGCTGGTGGCGCAGCAGTCCGCCAGTCTCTCGGTCTCGCGGCCGCAGCCCGGCTGGTCGGAACAGGCGCCGGAGGACTGGTGGCGGGGTTTCCTCGACTCTATCGATGCCCTCGCGGCCGAGAAGCCGAGAGAGATAGCAGCGGTCACTGGCATCGGGCTCAGCGGGCAGATGCACGGCGCAACCCTGCTGGACCAGGCGGACGCCGTGCTGCGGCCCTGCATCCTCTGGAACGACGGGCGCTCCGAGGCCGAGTGTGCGGCCTTGGAGGCGCGCCAGCCGGATTTCCATCGCTTGGGCGGCAACCTGGTTATGCCGGGTTTCACGGCGCCTAAGCTGGAGTGGGTGCGGCGCCACGAGCCGGAGGTCTTCGCCAAGGTCGCTAAGGTTCTGCTACCGAAAGACTGGGTGCGTCTGAAGCTAGCCGGCGAGTATCTTTCCGACCTCTCCGACTCGGCCGGAACCCTCTGGTTGGACGTAGGCGGGCGACGCTGGGCGCCCTCGCTCCTGGAAGCAACCGGGCTGAATGTCAGCCACATGCCGGGTCTGGTCGAAGGCTCGGCTCCGGCCGGTCTGCTCCGCACAGAGCTGGCTGAACGCTGGGGAATGGGGCGGGTGGTGCTGGCCGGTGGGGCCGGAGACAATGCCGCCAGTGCCTGCGGCATCGGCGTGGTGAATCCGGGTGAAGGTTTTGTCTCGCTTGGCACCTCAGGCGTGCTTTTTGCCTGCAACGCGGGCTTTGCGCCCAATGTCGAGGGGGCGGTGCATGCCTTCTGCCATGCCTTGCCCAATCGCTGGCATCAGATGGGCGTGGTGCTCTCGGCTGCCGGCAGCTTGGCGTGGCTGGCCGAGGTCTTGGGCGTTGAGGCCGCAGAACTTGTCGCGCAGTTGGGCGACAGGCCGCGGGGGCCGGGCACGCTTCTGTTCCTGCCCTATCTCTCCGGCGAGCGCACGCCGCACAACGATGCTGCGATCCGCGGCGCCTTCATCGGCTTGGATGTCGGCCACGACCGCAAGGCCTTGACGCAGGCCGTCATCGAGGGCGTGGCCTTTTCGCTTGCCGACTGTCAGGCGGCCTTAGCGGCTGCCGGCACAAAGCTGGACAGCGTCATTGCCGTCGGCGGCGGTGCGCGCGCCGGCTATTGGCTGCAGGTCCTGGCCAATGTCTTCAACTGTCGCGTCCTGGAGCCGGAAGGTGGCGACCTGGGCGCTGCCTTTGGTGCTGCACGCTTGGGGCGCTTGGCCGCCTCGGGTGAGGCGGTTGCCGAGGTCTGCACTCAGCCGCCGATCCGGGCGGCCTACGATCCCGATCCAGAGGTCGCGGGGGCATACGGCGAGGCGCTGGCGCGCTATCGCAAGGCCTATCCCGCTTTGAAGGAGATTCAGTCTTGAGCAGCGGTTTCTTCGGCGCCCAAGCGCCACTGGTCTATGAGGGGCCTGAGAGCGACAGCGAGCTTGCCTATCGCTGGTATCAGGCCGAGCGAGAGGTGCTGGGACGCAGCATGGCGGATCACCTGCGCTTCGCCGTCTGCTACTGGCACAGCTTCTGCTGGCATGGCGGCGACCCCTTCGGCGGCCAGACCTTCGAGCGTCCTTGGTTCCAGGGCGCCGACGAGATGACCCTGGCGCGGCAGAAGGCCGACGTCGCCTTTGAGCTCTTCACCCTGCTGGGCGTCCCCTTCTTCACCTTCCATGATCGCGACGTGGCCCCCGAGGGCGCCAGCCTGGCCGAGACCAACCGCAACTTTCAGACCATGGTGGCGGTCCTGGCGGACAAGATGGAACAGAGCGGTGTGCGCCTGCTCTGGGGCACCGCGAACCTCTTCGCCCATCGTCGTTACATGTCGGGTGCGATCACCAATCCCGACCCGGAGATCTTCACCTATGCCGCAGCACAGGTGAAGACCTGCCTGGAGGCCACGAGCGCGCTGGGTGGGGCGAACTATGTGCTCTGGGGTGGCCGCGAGGGCTATGAGACCTTGCTCAACACCGACATGGCCCGCGAGATGGATCAGCTCGGCCGCTTCATGTCCTTGGTGGTGGAGCACAAGCACAAGATCGGCTTCGAGGGGCAGATCCTGATCGAACCCAAGCCGCGTGAGCCCTTGCAACAGCACTACGACTACGACGTCGCCTCGCTCTATGGCTTCCTCAAGCGCTATGGCCTGGAGCAGGAGATCGCGGTCAACATCGAGCAGAACCATGCGATCCTCGCCGGCCACTCCTTCGAGCACGAAATCGCCTTGGCCCAGGCGCTCGGCATCTTCGGTTCGCTCGACATCAATCGCGGCGACTATCAGTCGGGCTGGGACACCGACCAGTTCGCCATGAACGTGCCCGAGCTGGCGCGAGCCCTCTATACCGTGCTGGCGGGCGGCGGCTTCAAGAGAGGCGGGCTCAACTTCGATGCCAAGCTGCGTCGCCAGTCCTTGGATCCTGCCGACCTGCTGCATGCCCATGCCAACTCCATGGACGCCATTGCGCGCGCGCTTCTGATCGCGGCCCGCATGATCGAAGAGGGCAAGCTGCAGGGCTTGGTGGATGAGCGCTACGCCGGCTGGGATGGTGCGGAAGGGCAGGCGATCCTGGCGGGCGAGCGCAGCCTGGAAGCACTCTCCGACGCCGCCTTGGCGCAGAAACTGGACCCGCAGCCGCGCTCCGGCCGGCAGGAGTATCTAGAGGGTTTGGTGAACCGCTACCTCTGAGGTTGGTGTGCGGTGAGTAAGACTCACCGCTTCGCACCGGCCCTCTCCCCCGCCCGGCCACCCAATAGGTGACTTACGTGGGTGGCCGGGCGGGGGAGAGGGCCGGAGCCGCCGAGCAAAGTCGGTCATTGTCAATGACCGACCGTACGACGAAACAAGACTTCGGGAAGGAAACAGCGATGAAGACCTTAAAGGGACCGGCAATCTTTCTGGCCCAGTTCGCGGGTGACGACGCGCCCTTCAACTCGCTCGACTCGATCTGCGCCTGGGCGGCCGGGCTTGGCTATAAGGGGGTGCAGGTGCCCTCTTGGGATGGGCGCCTCTTCGACCTCAAGAAGGCCTCGGAATCGAAGGACTATTGCGACGAGGTCGCCGGAATCGCCGGGCAGCACGGCATCCAGATCACCGAGCTCTCGACCCATCTGCAGGGACAGCTTGTGGCCGTGCATCCGGCCTATGACGAGGCCTTCGATGGCTTCGCCGCACCGGAGGTGCGCGGCAATCCCAAGGCACGCCAAGAGTGGGCCGTGGACCAGATGATGCGGGCGGCCAAGGCCTCCGAGCATCTGGGGCTAACCGCCCACGTCACTTTCTCCGGTGCTCTGGCTTGGCCCTACGTCTACCCCTGGCCGCAGCGGCCGCCGGGGCTGATCGAGACGGCCTTTACGGAACTGGGCAAGCGCTGGCGGCCGATTCTCGATGCCTACGACGCGGCGGGTGTCGATGTCTGCTATGAGATCCATCCCGGCGAAGACCTGCACGACGGCGTCACCTTCGAGATGTTCCTTGACGAGGTGGATCAGCACGAGCGCGCCAACATCCTCTACGACCCCAGCCATTTCGTGCTGCAGGCGCTGGACTATCTGGCCTTCATCGATTTCTACCACGAGCGCATCAAGATGTTTCATGTGAAGGATGCCGAACTCAATCCCGACGGGCGTGTCGGGGTCTATGGCGGCTATCAGTCCTGGGTGGACCGGGCCGGGCGCTTCCGCAGCCTGGGCGACGGGCAGGTTGATTTCGCTGCGATCTTCTCGAAGATGGCGGCAAACGACTTCCCCGGCTGGGCTGTTTTGGAGTGGGAGTGCTGTCTTAAGCATCCGGAAGACGGGGCCAGGGAAGGGGCTGTCTTCATCGCCGACCACATCATCCGCGTGACCGAAAAGGCCTTTGACGACTTCGCCGACGGCGGCAGCGACGAAGCCGCCAATCGGCGCATGCTGGGCATCGACTGATGACGATCGAGGGCAGCAGCAGTGCTGCGCAGCGCATCAGACTGGGCATGATCGGTGGTGGGCAGGGCGCCTTCATCGGCGGCGTGCACCGCATCGCCGCGCGCCTGGACGATCACTATGAACTGGTCGCCGGTGCACTCTCCAGCGAGCCGGCACGCGCCAAGGCCTCGGGCCTGGAGCTGGGGCTCTCCGAAGAGCGCTCTTATGGCACCTGGCAAGAGCTGCTGGCAGGTGAGGCGGGCCGCGCCGACGGCATGGAGGCCGTGGCCATCGTCACGCCGAACCACATGCATCACGGGCCGGCCAAGGCGGCGCTGGAGGCTGGCTTTCACGTGATCTGCGACAAGCCGCTGGCGACCAGCCTGGAAGAAGCTCAGGACCTGGCCGAGACGGTGTCGCGGACCGGCCGGCTCTTCTGCCTGACCCACAACTACACGGGCTATCCCCTGGTGCGCCAAGCGCGTGCCATGGTCCAGGCGGGGGAGCTTGGTCAGATCCGCCTGGTGCAGATGGAGTATCCGCAGGACTGGCTGACCGAGCGTCTGGAGGCCACGGGGCAGAAGCAGGCCTCCTGGCGCACCGACCCGGCACGCTCCGGCGCTGGCGGCTGCATCGGCGACATCGGGACCCACGCCTATAACCTGGGTGCCTTCGTCAGCGGCTTGGAGGCGGAGGCACTGCTGGCGGAACTCACCAGCTTCGTCGAGGGGCGGGCCCTGGATGACAACGTGCAGATCCTGCTGCGCTACAAGGGCGGTGCGCGCGGCATGCTCTGGGCAAGCCAAGTGGCACCCGGCAACGAGAATGCGCTGCGGCTCAGGGTCTATGGCGAGAAGGGCGGACTTTCCTGGAGCCAGGAAAACCCGAACCAGCTCTGGCACAGTCCCTTCGGCGAGGCACCACGGCTCATCACCCGCGGCGGCCCCGGCAGCGACGCGGCAGCCGGTCGGCTGACCCGCATTCCCACCGGACACCCGGAGGGCTACCTAGAAGGTTTTGCCAACATCTATGCCGAGATGGCAGCCGCCATCCGCGCTGCGCGACAGGGGAAGGCCTCGGATTCCGAGGTGACCTTTCCAAGCGTGCACGATGGCGTCGCCGGCATGGCCTTCATTGCTGCGGCCGTGCAGTCCTCAAGCGAGGGCGGGGCATGGGTGCGGCTGTGATCGAGCCGCACCCTGCCGGACCGCGCGCTAGGCCTTTGCCTTCGGTGCCTCCATTGAGGCCTTGGCGACGCCTTCATAGACGTCGAGGCCTGCAGCACTGGCCTCCGTCTCCATGCGCACCACGGTCTCTGCCTCCTGCATGTAGTCGGCAAAGGCGGTCTTCATGAAGGCGCTCTGCACCTCCAGGACATCGGCGGGAGACTTGCAGGCGGCCAGCTTGTCGAGCAGGGCCGTGTCCTGGGCCCAGCGCTTGGTCATGAAGGTCGCCGACTCCTGGGCGATCCGTGACCAGGAGGCAAGCCAGACTTCGGCAGCCTTCTGGTTGGCTTTCATCAGACGGTCCAGGTTCTCAGGCGCTTGTGCCCAAGGGTTCGAGGTGAAGAAGGCTTCCATGCTGTTGGTCGGGGTCGGGGTCATGGCGATCGCTCCTTCTGTTGCGAAGAGGGTAGTGGTCAGGCTGCACCCTTTTGCGGTTTGACGAAATGACATGGGTCAAGCGGCACGGGAAAATTTCTTTCTGGCTACCCGCCAGAAAGCTCTTGCCATGTTTAGTGATTGCTGTTTCACTAAACTGAATTGCTAAACATCGCATCGCCAGAAGTGCGAAAGGAGCAAGGCAAGAAGACTGATCGGCATCCCGAAGGTTGGGAGCCGTGGGGTGGCCGCGACGGACTCGCGGTCGGGTACCAAAGTCTGCGGGAGGAGAAATCCATGCTGAGAGACGGGTTAAGAATTGCAGCCGGCGCCACCCTTGCCGCCGGCATTGTCGGCGCAGCCAGCGTCGCAATGGCTCAAGACAAGGAAATCACGCTCTGCTGGGCGGCCTGGGATCCGGCCAATGCCCTGGTGGAGCTGTCGAAGGACTTCACCGCACAGAGCGGCATCGGCATGAAGTTCGAATTCGTGCCCTGGCCGAACTTTGCCGATCGCATGCTGAACGAGCTGAACTCGGGCGGTAAGCTCTGCGATCTGATCATCGGCGATTCGCAGTGGATCGGCGGCTCTGCCGAGAATGGGCACTACGTCAAGCTGAACGACTTCTTCGAGAAGGAAGGCATCTCCATGGATGACTTCCTGCCGGCTACGGTCTACGCCTATTCGACCTGGCCCAAGGGCTCGGAGAACTACTGGGCGCTGCCGGCCATGGGCGACGCGCTGGGCTGGGTCTATCGCAAAGACTGGTTCACCGATCCGGCAATCATGGCTGACTTCAAGAAGCAGACCGGCCGTGATCTGGCACCGCCTGCCACCTGGCAAGAGCTGAAAGAGGTCGCCGGCTTCTTCCAGGGGCGCGAGATTGACGGCAAGACCGTCTATGGCGCCGCCATCTTCACCGAGCGTGGCTCTGAGGGCATCACCATGGGCGTGACCTCGGCGCTCTACCCCTGGGGCTTCGAATATCAGAACCCGGATCAGCCCTATGAGATGCAGGGCTATGTGAACTCTGACGGTGCCGTTGAGGCTCTGGGCTTCTACAAGGAGCTCTATGAGTGCTGCACGCCGCCGGGCTACACCGACGCCTACATGTCGGCCAACCTGGACGCCTTCAAGTCCGGCCAGGTCGCGCTGATGATGAACTGGTTCGCCTTCTTCCCGGGCCTCTACAAGGACCCCGTGGTCGGTGGTGACAAGATCGGCTTCATGGTGAACCCCAGTGCTGAGGTCGAGGCCTCGACCCTGGGCGGTCAGGGCATCTCGGTCGTTGCCTATTCCGACAAGCAGGAAGAGGCGCTGGAGTACATCAAGTGGTTCGCGCAGCCGGACGTGCAGAAGAAGTGGTGGTCCTTGGGTGGCTACTCCTGCCACGTCGCGGTCTTGCTCGACCCGAACTTCGCTTCGACTGCGCCCTTCGCTGCTGACTTCCTGAAGGCCATGTCCGGCGTCAAGGATTTCTGGCAAGAGCCGGCCTATGCCGAGCTGCTGATCGCCATGCAGAAGCGCATGCATGACTACGTCGTGGCCGATCAGGGTACGGCGGCCGAGGCCCTCGACAAGTTGATCGAGGACTGGACCGAGACCTTCGAGGACGAAGGTAAGCTCTAACCCCAACTCGGGGCGGCCGGCTTCGGCCGGTCGCCTCTCTTGTCTCCTTTTTACCTCTGTTCTGGCCAAGCGAGCGTCCCTGGCGTTCGACAGCGCCCGAGCTTTGGCCTAAGCTAGGATCGCCGAGTACGCACCATGAGCACGCCCTCTACCCTCGATAAAGTGGCCGATCGGGCCGCGCGAGCGACGCCGGACGGCGTGGCGCGTCGGGTCAGGGGCTTGAGCGACCGGATGATCGCTTGGCTTTTCATCGCGCCGACCATCGTCCTCTTGTTGGCCATCAATATCTTTCCATTGATCTGGACGATCTATCTCTCTTTCACGAATTACAAGGCCAATCGCGCCTCGCGTCCGATCGAATGGGTGGGTACGCGCAACTATGAGCGTGTGCTGAGCGACGGCGACATCTGGCACACCTTGCAAGTCACCGCCCACTTCGTGGTCTGGACCATGACCATCCAGGTGATCCTGGGTTTCGGGCTGGCCTGGCTCTTGAACCGGCAGTTCAAGGGGCACTCCTTCTGGACCACCCTGATCCTGCTGCCGATGATGCTCTCGCCGGCGGTGGTCGGTAACTTCTGGACCTTCCTCTATCAGCCGCAGATCGGTCTCTTTAACTACGTGATCGGCTTCTTCGCCGGGATCGATGCCTCCTCTTTCGAGATGCTGGGGCAGGTCAATCTGGCGCCCTGGGCCATCATCATCGTCGATACCTGGATGTGGACCCCCTACATCATGCTGATCTGCCTGGCGGGTCTGCGCTCCATCCCCGACTACATTTATGAGGCCGCCGAGGTCGACCGCGCCTCTGCCTGGCGCCAGTTCTGGTCGATCACCGTGCCCATGGTGCTGCCCTTCCTGATGCTGGCCGTCCTCTTCCGCTCGATCGAGAACTTTAAGATGTTCGATCTGGTGGTTGAGCTGACCTCCGGCGGACCCGGCTCGGTCACCGAACTGGCCTCGATCAACCTGAAACGCGAGGCCTTTGAGAAGTGGCGAACAGGCTATTCCTCGGCCTTTGCCATTATCCTCTTCGTCACCGTTTTCGGTGCCGCCAACATCTACGTCAAAGCGCTGAACAGGGTGAAACAGCGATGAGCGCCAGCGCACACTCCGTGGTCGAGCCCAAGCCCTGGACTAAGCGGATCGCAGGTGGGGCGGTGATCCTCTACGCCTTGATCACCATGGTGCCGATCCTCTGGATCTTCATGACCGGCTTCAAGACCCCGCAGGATTCCATCTCCTATCCGCCGAAGGTGGTCTTCAGCCCCTCTCTGGAGGGCTACGTCAATCTCTTCACCACCCGCTCGCGGCAGACCCCGGAATACATGGATTCGCTGCCCCCGCCCGACAGCTGGTACGAAGAGCTGGTGCGCAGCCGCAACATGGTGATCGCCGGCCCCTCCAAGTTCGGCGAGCGCTTCACCAACTCGGTCATCATCGGCTTCGGCTCGACCTTCCTCTCGATCTTCCTGGGTACCTTGGCGGCCTATGCCTTCTCGCGCTTCAAAGTGCCGCTGAAGGACGACCTGCTGTTCTTCATCCTCTCGACCCGGATGATGCCGCCCATTGCCGTCGCCATTCCGATTTTCCTGATGTACCGGACCCTAGGACTCTCGGACACGCATCTGGGGATGATCATCCTCTATACCGCGGTCAACGTCTCGCTCGCGGTCTGGCTCTTGAAGGGCTTCGTCGACGAGATACCGCGAGAATATGAAGAGGCGGCGATGATCGACGGCTATAGCCGCTTCCAGGCCTTCTATAAGGTGGTACTGCCGCAGATGACGACCGGAATTGCGGCCACCGCCATCTTCTGCCTGATCTTTGCCTGGAACGAGTATGCCTTCGCCCTGCTGTTGACCAGCGGCACGGCGCAAACGGCACCGCCCTTCATCCCGACGATCATCGGCGAGGGTGGCCTCGACTGGCCGGCCGTGGCGGCGGGGACCACGATCTTCCTGCTGCCGGTGCTCTTCTTCACCATCCTCTTGCGCAAGCAGCTGCTGCGCGGGATTACCTTCGGGGCGGTGCGCAAATGAGCGAGCGGCGACGAGAGGAGGAGCCCAACCCGGGCCTGCTGCGCGGCTTTCTGCAGTTCCGACGCGGGCCTTGGGAGATGTTGGCGGTCATCCTGATCGGGCTTGGCGTGATCATGCTGACTCAGCCCTTCTCGCTTTGGCTCTATTCCTGGTCCTTGACCTTCATCCTGATCGGCACGGTGATGTTCGTCATCGTCAGCCACTTCCGGGAGTGACGGGTCATGGCTGAGATCAGGATCGAAGACCTGCGCAAGACCTTTGGCGAGTTCGTCGCGGTCCAGGAGTCGAGCTTCACCATCGGCGACGGCGAGTTCTTCGTCATGCTGGGCCCGTCCGGCTGCGGCAAGACCACGACCCTGCGCATGATCGCAGGTCTGGAGCTGCCGACCAGCGGGCGGATCCTGCTGGACGAAGAGGAGGTGACCTTCAATCGGGCGGCCGAGCGTGACATCGCCTTCGTCTTTCAGCTCTTCGCCCTCTACCCGCATATGAACGTGCGCCAGAACATTGGCTTCCCGCTGAAGTGCGAGAATGTCCCGCGCCGTGAGATCCGCGAGCGCGTGGAGGAAACCGCACGTCTGCTGCGCATCGATCATCTCTTGAAGAAGCCCGTGTCCGGCCTGGCCGGTGGCGACCGCCAGCGCGTCGCCCTGGGCCGCGCCATCGTGCGGCGGCCCAAGGCTTTCTTGATGGACGAGCCCTTGGGCGCGCTGGACGCGGAGTTCCGTGAGCTCATGTGTCAGGAGCTCCGGCAACTGCATGACTCCATCGGTGCCACCACGGTCTACGTGACCCATGATCAGCTGGAGGCCATGTCGATGGCCGACAAGATCGTGGTGATGAACCATGGCGTGGTGGAGCAGTTCGGCCCGCCGCAGGAGATCTACGACAAGCCCGCCACCCTCTTTGTCGCCGACTTCATCGGCTCTCCCTCGATGAACCTGCTGCCCTTCGAAGGCGAGGTCTCGGAGGACGGCCGGCGGGTCACGATGAACGGCTCTGCCTTGGATCTGCCGCCCCTGGCCGAAAGGCCGGCCAGTCGCAAACTGACCCTGGGCGTTCGGCCCGAGCACATCCAATTGGGCGAGGAGGGCAGCCTGCGCGGCAAGGTCTTCGGCACCGAGTACCTGGGGACCACGCAGATCGTGACCCTGGAAACCGACTATGGGCCGGTGAAGGCCAGGGTCTCTTCCAGCATCGCAGCACGGGCAGGAGAAACACTGGGGCTCAGCTTCATCAGCGAGCGCCTCTCGCTCTTCGACAGCGAGAGCGGGCGCGCCATCCCCACCGGGAGGCAGGCCCATGTCTGAGGTCCGTTTGGAAGGCGTCACCAAGCGCTATCAGCCCAATCAGCCGCCGGCGGTCGAGAAGATGAACCTGGTGCTGCCCGACGGTGGTTTCGTCGTGCTCTTGGGGCCGACGGGCGCAGGGAAGACGACGACCTTGCGCTTGGTCGCTGGCCTGGAGACCGCGGATGAAGGCCAGGTCTTCATCGGCGGGCGGGACGTGACCCGCGATGCGCCCTCGGCCCGCGACGTCACCTTCGTCTTCCAGCAGTATTCGCTCTATCCGCATCTGACCGTCTTCGACAATCTGGCTTTCCCTTTGCGCTCGCCGGCCCGGCGTCAGCCCAAGCAGGTGATCGAAAAGCGGGTGACCGAGGTCGCGGAGATGCTGCGCATTCCGCACAAGCTGAAGAACAAGGCGACCCAGCTCTCTGGTGGTGAGATGCAGCGTGTTGCCATTGGCCGAGCCCTGGTGCGCGAGCCCTCCGTCTATCTGATGGACGAGCCGCTCTCCAGCCTGGACGCCAAGCTGCGCGCCGAACTGCGCCTTGAGCTGAAGCGGATCCAGCAAGAGCTGGGCGCTACCATCCTCTACGTCACCCACGACCAGATCGAGGCCATGACCATGGCCAGCCAGATCGGCGTCCTGGCCGAAGGTGAACTGGTGCAGTTCGGGACCCCGCGCGAGATCTACGAGGACCCCGACACGGTCTATGTGGCGGAGCGTTTGGGCACGCCCAGGATCAATCTTTTGCCGGCCGATTTGCTGCCGGGAGACGTGATCCTGCCAGGCACGACGCAAGTCGGTGCGCGCACCGAGCACATCAAGATTGATCAGAATGGCGGGGCCGGGGCGGCCGGCCGCGTGGTCAGGATCGAGCATCTGGGAGACCAGAGCCACCTGCATCTGGAGGTCGCCGGTCACGGCTTGACGGCCCTGGTCGATGCCCACACGCCGGTTGCGGCGGGTGCTGAAGTGCATCTCTCGCTGGAAGCGCCACTCTGCTTCGACGGCGATGGTCGTCGGCTCAGGGCTTGAGGAGAAGGCGGAATGGACAGCGCAGTCACCAAAGAACTGATAGAGACCGTCGCCCGAGCCTTGATCGAGGCCGAGGCCGAGTTGACGGCTCTGGATCAAGCGATCGGCGACGGCGATCACGGGATCAACATGAAGCGCGGTGCCACAGCGGTGCTGGATCAGCTTGACGGGCTTGCCGAGAAGCCAGCGGGCGAGGCCTTCAAGGCCACCGGCATGCAGCTGGTCATGAAGGTTGGCGGCGCGTCTGGTCCGCTCTATGGCACCTTGTTGATGACGCTCGGCAAGTTCTGGCCAGAGAGCCTGGATCGGGCCTCTCTGACGACGGCCCTGGACGCTGCCTTCGCCGCGGTCAAGGCGCGCGGCAAGTCGGATCTGGGGCAGAAGACCATGCTCGACGTTTTGGCGCCCAGCATCGAAGCGGTCGGCGCCGGCAACAGCCTGGAAGAGATCAAGGCCGTTGCCAAAGCGGCGGCTGAGGCGACGGTGCCGATGCAGGCAATACGGGGCCGGGCCTCGTTCTTGGGAGAACGCTCGGTCGGGCACATGGATCCGGGCGCGCGCTCCAGCCAACTGGCCATTGCGGCCCTGTGTGACGCTCTGGAGGGCGGGTCATGAGTGACAAGGTCGGTATCGTGATTGTCTCCCACTCGCCCGAGGTGGCGCGCGGGACGGCCGACATGGTGCGCCAGATGGTTGGCACGGCCGTGCCGCTGGCACACTGCGGCGGTAACCCCGACGGTGGTCTGGGCACCGACGTCGCCAAGATCATGACGGCGATTGAGGAGGCTTGGTCGGAGGCTGGTGTGGCCCTCTTCGTCGACCTGGGTGGCGCCGAAACCAACAGCGAGATGGCGATCGAGATGCTGCCGGAGGAGCGGCAGGCGCGTGCGGTCATCTGCAATGCCCCGCTGGTCGAGGGTGCCGTCATGGGTGCGACCGAGGCCTGGGGCGGTTCCAGCTTGGAGCAGGTCTGCGCGACCGCCGAGGAACTGAGCCCTGCGTAGGCCGGGTGCTGTCAGGGGAGTTTGAGGAGGCTAGTCATGGAAAACCAACAGCAAGAGGGTTGCATCACCGCCTCTGTCTTCATGACTCATGATGTGGGTCTGCATGCGCGCCCCTCGGTCAAACTGACTCAGTTGGCTAAGACTTTTGCCGCCAAGATCGAGCTGGCGCTTGCCCCCGACGGCCCTTGGATCGATGCCAAATCCATCGTGAAGGTCATGCGCACCAAGGCGCTCAAGGACACCACACTCTATTTTCGAGCCTCCGGCAATGACGCTGAGGCGGCGCTGGTGGCCCTGGTCGATCTGGTAGAAGGCGACTTCGAGGCCGAGGTCGGTGGCGAGGCGGCGTGAGCGAGCCCGGACCGGCCGAACGTGTCATCAAGGGCGAGGCAGCCTCGACCGGCCTTCTGGCCGGCCGCATCGCCGTCCTGACCTCGTCGACAAGGCGCGAACGCGCAGCCGGCTCACCTGAGGAGGAGGCACAGGCGCTTAAGGATGCGATCGCCGATGCAGTCGCCGGACTTGCCCTTCTCATCGAAGACAGCGAAGGCGATGCCGCAGAGATTCTGGGCTTCCAGGTCGCCATGCTGGAGGACCCGGCGCTGACCGAAGAGGCCTATGCCGCCATTGCCGAGGGACGCCCCGCCGATCAGGCCTGGCAAGACGGCATGGCTGAGCAGATCGAGGTCTTCGCGTCGGCCGAAGACGACTACTTCAGGGCCCGCAGCAGCGACCTGAAGGATCTGCGGGATCGGGTCATGCAAAGCTTTCAGGGTGAGGGTTCGGACCAGGAAGCACTGCCGACCGGCAGTATTCTTTTGGCGGACGACATCGCACCCTCGACCTTCTTGGCGCTCGACTGGCAGGACCGCGCCATTGCGCTGAGAGAAGGCAGCGCGACCAGCCACGTCGCGATGCTGGCCCGCGCGCGCGGCGTGCCGATGGTTCTAGGCCTGGGCGCACTGGAGGCTGTCACCGGAACAGAAGCCTTGCTCGATGCCGAGGAGGGCGCCTTGACCCTCACACCCGGAGCGGAGCTGAGCGCTGCCTTCGAAGCGCGCTGCCATGCTTTGGCCGAGGAATCATCTGCCCTGGCCGCGGTGGTGACGAAGCCGGCGGTCACGGCCGATGGTGAGCCGGTTTCGCTTCTCCTGAACGTCGCCTTGCCGGAGGATCTGGAGGGTCTGGACCCCGAGATCTGCGATGGTATCGGGCTGGTGCGCAGCGAGTTCCTCTTCTATGGCCGCGATGGCCTGCCGGATGAGGAGGAACAGTTCGAGGCCTATGCCAAGATCATCGACTGGGCTGCCGGACGGCCGGTGATCATCCGCACCTTGGATGCCGGCGGCGACAAGCCTATCCCCGGTTTGACTGTCGAGGGGGAAGGCAATCCCTTTCTCGGCATCAGGGGCCTCAGGCTCTGTCTCGCGCATCCCGAGATTTTTTCCGTGCAGCTTCGCGCGCTCCTGCGGGCCGCGGCCTTGGGGCCGCTGAAGATCATGCTGCCGATGGTGGCGCTGCCGGCAGAGGTCGAAGAGGCGCGCAGGCTCTTGGTCGCGGCTGCCGCGGACCTGGGCGAGGCGGCGCCTGCCGTCCTGCCACCGCTGGGGATCATGATCGAGATCCCCTCGGCCGCGCTGAGCTTGGAGCAGTTCAAGATCGATTTCGCCTCGATCGGCAGCAATGACCTGGTGCAGTACACCATGGCCGCGTCGCGCGACGGCAGCGGACTTGGCTATCTGCAGCGTGTCGATGCGCCAGCCGTGCTGTGCCTCATCGCCGAGAGCGTGGCGGCTGCTGAGCGGATGGGGATCGAGATCAGCCTCTGCGGAGACGCAGGCGGCAATCCGGAGGCCATTCCGCATCTGCTGGGTGCCGGCCTGAGGAAGCTCTCTCTGGCGCCGCCTGCTGTCGGTCGCGCCAAACAGCGGATCGCGGCCTGGTCCGCGGCAGACGATCATGGAGGATAGCGTCCGCCGTCGCGATCAGCCGCCGCGTCAGGCGGTGGCTGAGTACAAGACGATCTTGCGGGCCATCATCGACCGTCGCCCCTCGGGGCTGCGCGGTCGGCTGGCAGAAGCCTTGGGCAAGAACCGCAGCTTCATCTCGCAGATCACCAATCCGGCCTACGACACGCCGGTTCCGGCACGCCATTTGGAAACCATCTTCCGGATCGGTCATGTCTCCACCGAGGAACGGCAGGACTTCCTGAAAGCCTATGAGCGCGCTCATCCCGATCGGCTGCAAGCCGCCTTGCCGAGCGGCGGCTTCCGGCGGGTTACCATCGAGCTGCCGGACCTGGGCGACGAGACCATGAACAGAAAGCTTGAGAAGCAGGTGCAGGACTTGGCGGCTCTTTTGGGTCGGGCCTTCACGGACAGAGACTAACGACAGGCCGCGCTATCAAGGGCCGGCAGCAAGGTAGAGGAGAGGTCATGAAGAAGATCATCAATGCCGTCGACGATGTGCTGATGGAGAGCCTGCAGGGCTTCGTCGCTGCCCATGCCGATCTCGTGGTCTTGGGCGCCGAGGGCAAGTTCGTCCGCCGCCGCGACCTGAAACCGGGTAAGGTCGCGCTGCTCTCCGGCGGTGGCTCGGGGCATGAGCCGCTGCATGCCGGCTTCGTTGGGCATGGCATGCTGGATGCCGCCTGCCCCGGCCAGGTCTTCACCTCTCCGACCCCGGATCAGATGGTGGAGGCTGCCGCGGCATTGGCGCCGGAAGCCGGCCTGCTCTTCATCGTCAAGAACTACGAAGGCGATGTGATGAACTTCGAGATGGCGGCGGAGATGGCTGGTGAGATGATCGCCGGCGGTGTCGCCACGGTCCTGACCGATGACGATGTTGCCGTCGAGACCTCGACCTACTCGACCGGTCGACGTGGTGTGGCCGGCACTCTGGTGGTGGAGAAGATCCTGGGTGCTGCGGCCGAGGAGGGCATGGATCTGGCCAGCCTCAAGGCGTTGGGAGACAAGGTCAATGCCGCCACCCGCTCCATGGGCCTTGCCTTGACCAGTTGCACCGTTCCCGCCGCAGGTACGCCGACCTTCTCCCTCGCCGACGACGAAATGGAACTGGGTGTCGGCATCCATGGTGAGCCGGGTCGCCGGCGCGAGAAACTCATGTCGGCCGACGCCATGGCTGAAGAGATGATCGCCGCCATGTTGGGCGACTATGAAAGCAAGCCCGCGGAGGTGTTGCTCTTCGTCAACGGCTTCGGCGCCACCCCCTTGATGGAGCTCTACCTGCTCTACAAGGCCGCCCATGATCGCCTTGCCGCTGCCGGCGTCTCCGTTTCGCGCAGCCTGGTCGGCAACTACGTCACCTCCCTCGACATGGCCGGTGCCTCACTGACCGTGACCGGGCTTGAGGGTGACTTCCTACGCCTCTGGGATCAACCTGTCCTGACGCCGGCTCTGCGCTGGGGAATGTAAGGCTCTCTCACATCCGCTTACGAGACTCTGCTTTATCCACTTTGTGGGCACGTTCCCTTTTGGCCACGCGTAACACCTTGCAATCGTCCCTAGCCTCATCGCTGTGGGCGAAGGGGTAAGATTGGGCGCGGCAAAGGGCAAGCATCGGACTCTCTTAGGTTTTCTCGCCTTGCTCCGACGCTTTCGTTGGTGCAAGGATGCAACAGACAATGAGAGAATCGCTTCGATTCGCTTTTTTTTGCGTGCTTGTGGCGGGATGCGGGGACGCAAAGGGCGTGATGATCGAAGGGCTGCGCGGAGCAGTCACTTGAGCGACGCGCTCAAATGGTAGACAAGAGCCCGCCGCTGAGGGCGCGGCGGGGGTGAACGACAGAAGGGGAAAGTAGGCCATGGCCTTGTTGATCACGGGTGGGGCGGGCTTCATCGGCAGCCACATGGTTTATGCTTCACTCGACCAGGGGATCCCTGTGGTCGTGATCGACGATCTCTCCAACTCTACGGCCGACTTTTTGCCCAAGGAGGCGGTCTTCTACCAGGGCGACATTGCCGATCGAGCTTTGTTGAGCCGCATCTACGCCAACCATGATATCGAGGGCATCGTCCACTTCGCTGGTTCGATCCTGGTCCCCGAATCGGTTCATAACCCACTGAAATACTATAAGAACAACACGGTCAAGACGCAGGAGTTGCTAGCGTCCGCGATTGAGGCTGGTGTCGGCCGCTTCATCTTCTCCTCGACCGCAGCCGTCTATGGCGAGCCGGGGATCTCGCCGATCCCGGAAACCACCAAGCTGCAGCCCATGTCGCCCTATGGCAGCTCTAAACTGATGAGCGAGACCATGATCCGCGACACCGCGGCCAGCCACGGGCTCTCTTACGGCATTCTGCGCTACTTTAATGTCGCCGGTGCAGATCCGGCACAGCGCACCGGTCAGTGCTCGTTGAACGCGACGCACCTGATCAAGGTCGCAAGCCAAGCCGCGCATGGACAGCGCAGCCATCTGGAACTCTACGGCACCGACTACGACACCGACGACGGGACCTGTGTGCGCGACTACATCCACGTCAGCGACCTGGCCCAGGCCCATGTGCTGGCCTTCCGCCATCTGGCGGGCGGCGGCGAGAGCTTCACCATGAACTGCGGTTACGGCAAGGGCTTCTCGGTGCGCGAGGTAGTCGACGTGGTGAAGCGCGTGTCCGGCAAGGAATTCCTGGTGAAGGAGGTCGGCCGTCGTGCCGGCGATCCGCCGCATCTGGTGGCAGAAGCAAGCCGCATTCGTTCTGTCCTCGGCTGGGTGCCAGAGCATGATTCCCTGGATGAGATCGTGCAGCACGCCTTTGCCTGGGAAGGCAAGTATGCCGCGGTCGAAGAGCGCGCTCAGGCGGCCTCCTAGAGGCGTTCGATCTTAACCTGACCGGTGGTCCTAGCGGTCAGGCTGTGTTGCAACCTGGAGGAAGATAGGCGCGTTGCAGAGTAAGGCAGAGGCTGGTTTGGCGGAGGAAGCAGAGGTCTTGGTGGCCTCGGGCTGTCGTCTGGGTGAGTCTCCGCTCTGGCATGCTGCTTCGGCCAACCTCTATTGGGTCGATATCGAAGGGCATCAGCTTTGGCGTTGGTCGGCTGCGGGGGGTGCCAGCCATATGGTCTTGCCGGGCCCCGCCAGTTTTGTTGCCGAAGCAGCAGAGGGCAGGCTGATCGCCGGCCTTGCCCAGACCGTGGTGCTGATCAATCCGAAGAATGGAGCCATACGCTCGCTCTTCGAGTCCTTTGTCTTGCCGGAGACCTGCCGCTTCAATGACGGCAAGGCGGACCGGCAGGGCCGCATCGTGACAGGGGGCGCCCACATTGGCGAAAGCCAGCAGGTGGCGCCCTCTCTGCGTTTGGATGGCGCGGGCGTCGACACACTCGATGGCCTCTTTACGGTCTTCAACGGTCCGGCCTTCAGTCCCGATGGCCAGCGGATCTATTTCACCGATTCACCCAGCAAGGTCATTCGCACCGCAAGCTACGATCCAGAGACCGGCGCTCTAGGTGCGCCCGAGATCTTCACGGAACTTCCAGCGAGTTCCGGCTATCCCGATGGCATGACCGTGGATGTCGAGGGCGGGCTCTGGAATGCCGAATGGGATGGTTGGCAGGTCACTCGCTATCACCCAAGCGGCCAGAAGGATCGCAGCCTTGCCCTGCCGGTTCCGCGGCCAACCTCGCTGACCTTTGGCGGGCCCGAAAGGGATCAGCTCTACATCACCTCGGCCCGCAGTCGCCTCTCGGATCAGGACTTGGCCGCAGCGCCGCTTTCCGGTGCGGTCTTCAAATTCAGGCCCGGAGAGCGTGGCCTGCCGGACGCTGTTGCCGACTGGGCGAGACCCGGAAAGCCTTGGAGAGCGTTCAATGCTTAGCGCTTTCCAACATGAAATCTGTGACCTGTCATGGGGGAGGCTGGTTCATCCATGACCCCCGCAGCAGGACAGCCGGAACGTAGGCCGCGGATCTTCTATCTCTATCCAGAGATCCATGATTCGCTTCAGTACTCCGACGACTTCTATCGCGCGATCTTCTACCTCTCGCCGCTCATCCGCCCTGGCGACACCGTCCTGGTGCCCAGTGACCGAACCGATACCCCCTATGGCCATGCCCCGGCGCACTTCCTGGATGGCTGTGTGGCCGAGATGGCGGAGAAGCTGCGCGACCGGGTCCTCGTTCTGCCTTTCGAACAGGCGCAACGCCGTTTCGAGGCCTTCAAGGGGCAGCGCTTCGTCTGCCTTTGGGACGAGACGCTTCGGAACAAGGACCCCTTCATTAAAGCCAAGGAGCGCTTCCATCTGATCCGCGCGGATCACCGCCGGGTCCAGCATGCCTCCTCGCTCTATCTGAAAGCCAGTTCAAGCAACGGCAACGGCACGGCGCAGCAGCGCGATGAGGCCAAACAGCGCTTTCAGGTCCTGATCGAAGAGCTGCGCAGCAATCGCGTTCTGCTGTTCGGAACCGGCCCCAGCCTGGAGCATGTCGATCTGAACGCGCTGCCCAAGGGCGTGCACATCGCCACCAACTCCATGGTGAAGAACCGGCCGCTTTTGGATGTGCTGCAGCCCAAGATCATCGTGGCCTCTGACCCCATCTTCCACGCCGGGGCTTCGCGCTATGCGCAGGAGTTCCGCATGCGGCTGGTCGAGGCCATGCGGCGCTACGATGCCTCGTTCATTTTTCCTATGCGCGATGTCGGGATCTACCACACCCTGCTGCCCGAGGATGTGCGCGACCGCCTGATCGGCGTTCCGACCGAAACCAAGGGCCTGATGAACCTGGACCTTGCCAAGAACTTCGTCGTGACGGCTTCGCGCAACGTGATGACCCATTTCCTCTTGCCACTTGGGGCCAGTCTGGCGCGAGAGGTCTTGCTGGTCGGCTTTGACGGGCGGCGGCCGCACGAGAACACATATTTCTGGTCGCACTCTCAGTCGTCGCAATTCACGCATGAAATGCCGATCATCCAAGAGGCGCATCCCGCCTTCTTCCAGATCGACTATGACGACTATTACCGCGAGCATTGTGACACGGTGGAGCGCTATCTGCGGCTCATGGAAACCACCCGGCACAACGTCGTCTCGCTGACCGATTCGCATATCCCGGCTATCCGTGGCCGTTTTCAGTCGAGAGGTTCAGAGCTGGCACCCTCCCCGGGCGGCAAACGTCCGCGGGTCTCGGTGGTCATGCCGATGGTCGCCGAGTTCGCTCATCTGAAGGAAGCGGTCGCCTCCGTCCAGGCGCAGTCGGTCACCGACTGGGAACTGCTGTGCGTTGAGTGTGACGCGCCGCTGAGTGCCGAAGCACGTGCTTGGCTAGATGGCGTGCGGCGCGACGACAAGCGCGTCCGCTTTTTTGAGCATGAAGGCGGTGGACTGGCCGATGCCTTGAACAGCGGTCTGGTGGCCGCACGCGGACGCTTTGTGACCTTCCTGCATGCGCGCGATCGCATGCTGACGGGGGCGATCAGCCGACGCCTGCAAGTGCTGCGCAATGGAAACGGCCTCCAGGTCTGTGCTGGCCGGGTTGATCTGGTCGATGCAGCCGGACAGGACCTGAACCTGGTAATCGGCAAGCCGCAGGGCGCTCGCCTGCGTCACGCCAAAGTGGCCATGTTCGCGCTCAGCGCCCTGCTCGGCCGCGCGCATGTGATGAAGCGCTTCCGCTTCGATCCTTTCCGCCCCTATGAGGAGACCTGGCACTTCTGTACCCAGGTCTTGCAGCATGGCTGGACCATTGGGTCCTGTGGTGACGAGCCCGTTGCCGAGATGCGCTGTACAGAGGACGTTGGCGCCTATCGCGATCCCCTGGGCCGCTTTGCCTCGACCCGGCTGATCCTGGACGAACTGCTGCACCCGCCTCGCACCCCGCTCTTCGAGCGGGGGATTCCCGTGGTCTTGAGCGATATCCAGATAGAGCGGGCGAAAGCGCGCTATCTGCAGGCGCTCTTCGTTGCCCAGGTCTTGCGCGGAGACGAAAACGGCGAAGAGACGGTCTTGCAGATTATGGGTGATCAGCCCGCAGTCTCCTTCTTGCAGCCGGTCGAGCCCCAGTTCTTCGAAGGCATCGCAACCCGGGTCCTGCTGGAGCCAAGGGGCAGCACGGCGCTCTATCGCAAGATCATGGAGCGCTATGACGCGCTCTTCGATTCCTGCGAAAAGCTGCGTCACCTGCCGGCGCAAGGGGACTTCGCCATCTCCTTCTGCGGCTATGCCATGTCGATCTGCAAAGAGCTGGCGCAGCGGGAAGGCATTCCACTCCGCCACGGCGAGTCCGAGCGCCGTGTACGCCGTCAGATCCTCTTCATGTGGGGCCGCAGCCATGCCCACCGCCTCGGTCTGAACGCCGGCAGCGGGATCCGCGTTGCCCGCAACGGCCTGCACGACGGCTGGGGGCAAGCAATGGAGGGTCAGCGCGAGGTGCGTCGCCGCTGGCGTCGCTTCTGGCGGCAAAGGCGTCAGCGCGCGCACGGCTGAACAGCCATGACGGGTGATCTCAAGCATTAGGTCACAGTGAAGATCCGCTCTATCACTTTGAACTCTAGATCCGATCGGATCTAGAGTGCCGACACCATCGAAAGCAGTGAGGGAAGGATAGCGGCCATGCCGACCTTGGTGATCACCGGCGCCAATCGTGGAATCGGACTGGCGCTCTGCAAGCGCTATACGGAGGCGGGATGGAAAGTCCATGCCGCGGCCCGCGATCCTGACAAGGCTGCCGAACTCTGTGCCCTGCCGGGCATCACCGTCTATCGCCTGGATGTTGCTTCGCAAGACTCGATCGACGCCCTGGCCGCTGATCTGAAGGGGGTGGCCGTCGATCACCTCATCAACAACGCCGGGGTTATGGGACCGCGTCACCCGACCTTCGGCGAGAGCCAGCTGGAAGACTGGCTCACCGTGCTGGGGGTCAACACGGCAGCTCCCTGGCTGGTGACCGAGCGCTTGGTGAGAAACCTCGAGGCCGGCGACTTGAAGCGGGTGGGCATTACCTCGTCTCAGTTGGGCTCGATCGAGCGCGCGACCGCTGACTGGCCGCCGCTCTATGCCGCCAGCAAGGCGGGCGTGAACATGGTGAAACGCCAGCTGGCCATGACCCTGATCGAGAAGGGGATCGTCACCTTCTCCTTCCATCCGGGCTGGGTGCGCACCGACATGGGCGGGCCGGAGGCCGATATCTCGGCGGAGGAGTCGGCCGATGCGCTCTTCACCTTGATGTCGAACGCGACGCCCGAAATGAATGGCGGCTTTTTCAACTATGATGGAACGCCCATGCCCTGGTAGGCCCTGCGGCGAAGAGGAACACGGAAGCGATGATACTGAGCGAAGAGCAGGAGATGGTGCGCGATGCTGCTAGGGCCTATGCCCAGGCAGAGCTGAAGCCGCAGGCAGCAGCCTGGGATCGGGACGCGCAGTTTCCGCGAGAGGCGCTTGCCGGGATGGCGGAACTGGGCTTCCTTGGCATGCTCGTGGACCCTGAGTGGGAGGGTGCAGGCGCCGACCACATCTCCTATGCCTTGGCCTTGATGGAGGTGGCGGAGGGCGATGGCTCCTGCTCCACCATCATGAGCGTGCACAACTCGGTCGGCTGCATGCCGATCGCGCGCTACGGGACGCAGGAACAGAAGGAGCGCTTCCTGAAACCCATGGCGCGCGGCGAGATGCTGGGCTGCTTTTGCCTAACCGAGCCGCATACGGGATCGGACGCCGCCGCCCTGCGCAGCCGCGCGGTCAAGGACGGCAACCACTGGGTGCTGAACGGCACCAAGCAGTTCATCACCTCCGGCCGCGAGGCCGATGTCGCGATCGTCTTTGCCGTCACCGATCCCGAGGCCGGCAAGAAGGGCATCTCGGCCTTCATCGTGCCGACCAACACGGCCGGCTATCGCGTGACCTCGATCGAGAAGAAGCTGGGGCAGAAGGCCAGCGACACCTGCCAAATCGTGTTCGAGGATCTGCGCCTGACCCCCGACCTGCTGCTGGGTGAGGAGGGGCAGGGCTATCGCATCGCGCTGTCGAATCTGGA
Organism: Rhodospirillales bacterium; assembly: GCA_963669335.1. Lineage (GTDB taxonomy): Bacteria > Pseudomonadota > Alphaproteobacteria > Kiloniellales > JACOMY01 > JACOMY01. The sequence goes on along the minus strand of OY770023.1, from coordinate 4,699,439 downwards.
GGGCGGGCGCATCGGCATCGCCGCCCAATCGGTCGGCATGGCCAAGGCGGCCTTCGAGGCGGCGCGCGACTATGCCCGCGAGCGCACCGCCTTCGACCGCCCGATCAAGGACCACCAGGCCGTAGGCTTCAAATTGGCCGACATGGCGACCAAGATCAAAGCCTCGGAGCTGATGGTCCTGCACGCTGCCTCTCTGCGCGATGCCGGACGCCCCTGCCTCACCGAGGCCTCGATGGCCAAGCTCTTCGCCAGTGAGGCCGCCGAGGAAATCGCCAGCGACGCGATCCAGATCCACGGCGGCTATGGCTATCTGAACGACTTCCCGGTCGAGCGCATCTATCGCGACGTCCGCGTCTGTCAGATCTATGAGGGCACCAGCGAGGTGCAGCGATTGGTGATCGCGCGCAACGTGACCTGATTACCTAGCGGCACCGGCCCGCTCCCTCTCCCGGCCACCCATTAATGATACTGGCGTGGGTGGACGGGAGGGGGAGCGGGCCGGTGCGAAGCGGTGAGCTACACTCGTCGCTTATGCGTCTACCACCCACCAGCGCTCGATGATGTGGCGTCCGTCGAAGCCGCGGTCGGCAGCGAGCGGGCCATGGGCAACGGCGTCGCTGCGGGCCAGCACATCGTTGGCGAAGAGCGGGATCAAGGCGCCGCCGTCGTTGCTGACGATGGCCTGCATCTCGCGGTACATCTCGCGGCGCTTGTCGTTGTCGAGCTCCGCCTGGGCTTCTGCCATCAGCTTGCTGAAGCGCTCGTTCGACCAGAAGGTGTCGTTCCAAGCGGCCCCTGGCGAATAGCCTGTGGTGAACATCTCGCTTTCCGTGGTGTAGCCCCCCCAGTAGGAAGCGCACCAGGGCTTCTTCATCCAGACGTTGGACCAGTAACCGTCATTGGGCTCACGCACCACGTCGATGGTGATACCGGCCTTGGCGGCTTGTTCCTTATAGAGGACCGCTGCGTCTACGGCCCCGGGAAAGGCCGATTCGGCGACGAAGAGCGATACGGTCAGATCACCCAGGCCGGATTGCTTGAGGTGATGCTTGGCCTTGTCGGGATCGTAGCGGTGCTGCTCCAGGTCGCCTGCATGGAAGCGGTAGGAGGGACCGATCGGCTGATCGTTGCCGATGCTGCCGTGTCCGCGCAGGATCTTGCGCAGCAGCTCTTCGCGGTCGATGGCGTACTTCAGCGCCAGGCGCACGTCGTTGTTGTCGAAAGGTGCGGCGTCGGTGCGCATCGGAAAGACGAAGTGCAGTGGCCCCTCGGTCTCTTCGACAGCAATACCCTCGCGCCTGCCCAGCATGCTGGCGGTCTTGAGATCGACCTGATCGATGGCATGCACCTCTCCGGTCATCAGCGCATTGGTGCGGGCGGCTGCGTCGTGGATGGTCAGGAAATCGACGCTCTCGGCATGCGCCAGCTGATCGGTCCAGAAGTTGGGAAAGCGCTCCAGGGTCGCGCGCACACCGGGCTCGTACTCTTTCAGGACGTAGCCGCCGGTGCCATTGCCCGACTGCCAATCGATGCCGCCATCCGCCGTTGCCGGGCAGATGGTGAAGCCGGCGGAGGCCATGGCGAAGGGGAAGTCGGCATTGCCGGCCTTCAGGGCGAAGACGATCTGCTGCTTGCCATCGCTCTCGATGCTCTCGATGGAGTCGGCGATGGGCTTGAGGAAGGAGTTGCTGTCGGCCTTGCGGTGATGATTGATCGAGGCGATCACATCCTCTGCCGTCAGGCTCTTGCCGTCGTGGAACTCCACACCTTGGCGCAGCACGAAGGTCCAGGTCTTGGCATCGGGAGAGGAATCCCAGCTCTCGGCCAGGCTGGGAGCAACCTCGCCACCCGCCACCACGGTGGTCAGGGCATTGCGCATGGCATAGGCCAGCGTCCATTGATAGCCGTTGACCAGGGTCGCCGGATCCAAGGTGTCGGAGGTCGCACCATGCGCCATGGCCAGCTTCATGCGACCACCCTTGGTCGGGCCCGCGGCCAGCAGAGAGCGGCTTGCCAAGCTTCCGGCGGCGGTGAGGCTGAGCCCCAAGACGGCAGCCCGTCCCAGGAAGGCGCGCCGCGAGATCCGGCCGCGCCGGTATTCCTCTGCTAACCAGATGATCTGGCGGTCACGGTTCTCGCTACCCATGGTCTCTCTCCCTGCTTGGCCTTGTCACTTGCCGGAGAGTGTGGCGAAAGCTGACAGCTTCCGGCAATTGCGCTTCCGTCTTCGCATCGCCGCCATACGCCGCGAAGGAGCGTCATATCGCGTCAGTCAGGCTTTTGGATGACCAGGTGCAATCGGGGTCCAGAGGGTAGATTGGGCGCTTTAGATGATGAAAGGTGAGCTCTGTGAAGTTTTCCTCACAGACACCCTTACCTGCCGCCATCACGACATGGCGTGCGATCGGCTCGAAGCCGGCGCGGAAGTGCTGTCGCGACTTGACCACCAGATAGCGTTTCTTCTTCGGGTCGATCCCGACGTGGGTGAAGTATTCCGGCGCGTAGGTATCGCTGCGCCCGCCGGTCACGATGACCTCGATCGCCCCACAGTCGAGGAGAGCGCTGCCGTCAAGATTGACCGGAAAGCCAGCCATCATCTCTCCGGTCAAGCGGAAGCGCCCGTCGGTGATGGCTTTGACCCGTCCGGTCAGGGTCAAGGGGCGGCCTTTCAGGCTGACTGCCGGAGAATCACTCTTGCCGCCGACCTCCAGGGTGAGTTCCGCACCTAAGCCGGCTTCCCTCATCTTCGCCAAGGACTCCGGATCCCAGATCGGACCGACCGCGACGTCACTCAGGCCCTGGCGCAGGATTTCCCGCACCACAGACATGTCGTCCATCTGACCGCCGGCGCCGGCGTTGTCGCCATAGTCCGCGATCACGATGGGGCCCTCGCCAAATGCCTTGGCCTTGCCGATGCTTGTTTCCAGTGGTTCTGGATGGAAGACGAAACCGGCGCGCGCGGCCCAGGCCGTCTCCAGGATTTCGGCCTGCAGGCTCGCGGCCTCCTGCCGGCCTTCTTCGACGACCAGGACGCTGCTGAGCGCGACGTGAGGAATGTCGGAGAGCGGGAAGCCGCCGAAGACGCTGGCGGCCAGGACACGGCCCTGGTCTTCCGCCGCGATCGCCATGTCCATCGGCGTTTTCATCGGCTCCTGCAGGGGCGTCTGGCGCAGCATGGCACTCAAGAGCGGGAGCGTCCCCCATTGGACCTTGGGCCGACTGCGTCCCTTAATGGCCTCCAGGGTTAGGCGACCACAGCGCAGCCCGGTTAGATGCATATCGATGTGCGGGTAGGTGCGATAGCCGGTGATCACCGTGGCGTTCTCGGCTATGGCCGCGGTGACGTTGGCATGAAAGTCCAAGGCGACGCCGATTGGAACCTCCGGGTCTATCGCCCGCAAGCGGCGCAGCAACTCGCCCTCAGCATCGGGAAAGCTCTCCGTCACCATGGCGCCGTGCAGATCCAGGAGGACGCCGTCCGCGCCCGCGGCGACGGCCTCACAGATGGCCTGGGCGATGGCCTCAAAGGCTTGATCTTCAACCCGGCCGCTGGGTTCCGCATAGGCGGCAATCGGCAGAACCAGCTCTGCACCTTCGGCCTCCGCCAGCTCCAGGAAAGCGCCCAGTGCCATGTCGGTGCCGGCGAAGGTCTCGCGGATGACAGGGCCGTTGGGCGGTCGATCGAAGCCGATGGCGCGGCCGAAGCATTCATAGGTGGTAGGCAGCGGCGAGAAGGTATTGGTCTCGTGCTGCATCATGGCGATGACCAGTTTCATGGATCTCTCTGCCCTGCCGCGTCTCATTCAGTGAAGGATATCCAGGCCATTCTAGGGCGGGCCAGCAAGCGGCAAACTTCGCGATTTCGATCGGAGCGACGCTGAAGAGCGTGTCCTCGCGTCGTTTCGCGTCACCAAGACCAAGATCTAACACGCTAGCGGGCGTTTCAGACGATTGACCAATTCGATCTAGCGCCATCGCGCTCTTAGGCTAGTAGTCTGTGGCGGTCAGCATGCCGGGGCGATGGTCGTGCTCCAAGGTGATGCGCTCCAGGATCTCCGGGTCGATCGCGTCCGAATCCTGGCGATAGACGGCGCAGGGCTCCAGCGCTTCGCGAAAGGAGAGGCCTTCGGGCAGTCGCTCGAAGAGGATCTTTGAGGCGTAGGGACGACGACTGACGCCGCCGGTCACGCTTGTGACGATCCCGTTCAATTGGCTCACCCGGCTACGGGTCGAGGGATAGAGCACCGTCATTGAAAAGATGCTGGTCAGGCTTGGCTGCCAGTCGAAGAGGTAGAGGCGACTGTCGTCATAAAGCGCGATGCCTTCATACTTGTGAACAAAGACATCGCGCTTGGCGCGGCCGTGCCAGGCCAAACGCTCCACCGCCTTGGCGTAGGTCAACTGATGGTCAGCCGTGATCGCATAGAGGCTGCGCAGCACCCCGCCGGGCCAGGCCGGCGAGAGAAAGTAGGCATGATAAAGCCCGCAATAGCGCTTTAGCTCCAACCGGGACTCGTGCATGCGCTGGCGAGAGTCATGAAAGAAGCGGCGCATGACTTCCGGGATGTCCAGCCCGACGGGTCGGCGCAGCACCAGCTGCACGAAATCCTCGTGGCTGAGAAGAAGCTCGCTCTCTTCCACGCCGAAGAAGTCGCCGATGCGTTTCAGATTGTGCAGCGAGGGAACCGCATTGCCGCTGAGGTACTTATTGAACTGCTGGCGATTGATGCCGATACGCCGGCAGACCTCAGCGACCGAGCGATAGTGCGCGGAGAGGTACTGCAGATTGCGTCCCAGGTCTTCGGTCAAACCCTGCTGCCCCTTTCAGAGACGCAATCCTATCGGCGGAAACCTTGGGGCGGCAATCCTTCTAGAGAGCCTGGATGCGCTGCAAGAGAGTGAGCGGTACTGCAATGCCGGTCCGATCCAGCCGCTTGCGGGCAGCCCGGCGTCCCTGTCCTGGAATGCGGGCGCCCGGCTGATCGGAAATTGCTTCGACCAGGGCGCCGATGCGCTCGGCAAAGGCGGCCCCCGCCGTCGCATCGGGATCGATCGCGATAAAGCACTGTCCGGTGCGCGGCGGACCGCCCTTGGTGCCGCTGAAGGGGGAGGCGTGAATGCCCAAAGTGGCACCGCTCAAGGCAGCCGCCATGACCTCAGTGATGAGACCAAGGCCGACGCCCTTGTAGCCGCCGGCAGGTGCCATCGAGCCCTTGAGCGCCAGATTGGCATCGCGGGTGGGCTCACCATCGCCGTCCAAGGCCCAGCCCTCTGGAATGGGGCGATCTTCACGGGCGTGCTTCATCACTTCGGAACGGGCGACGACGGAGGCACTCTGGTCGATCAGTATGGCAGCGCCGCCTGAGCCGTCGGGCACCGCCATAGAGAGTGGATTGGTCCCGATCACCGGGGTCTTGCCGCCGGCTGGTGCGATCGACGCTGGCGCATTGGTGAAACCGATGCCCAGGAGGCCGGTGATTGCCAGGCGTTCCGTGTGGTAGCCCAGGACGCCACAGTTGTAGGAGTTCCTGACCGTCAAGCAGGCGATGCCCTGCGCCCGTGCCGCAGGAACCAGGGCCTCGAAGCCAAGCTCGATGGCCGTGTGGGCAAAGCCGCTTGCGGCATCGGCCACCAGGGCGCCTGGGCGACTGGTCTCAAGGCTTGGTTCGGCTTGACCGTCAACCTTTCCGCAGCGCAGGTGTTCCACATAGATCGGCAGGTAGAGAAGGCCGTGACTTGCGATTCCGTCGCGCTCGGCGGCGGCAATCGCTCTGGCCAAGGGGGTCGCGTTCTCTTGCGTGGCACCGCAACGCACCAAAGTCGCTTGGGCCAGAGCCTCGATCTCGGCGGCGGTCATGATCTGCTGGTCGCTCATCGGGCGTCTTCCCTCTAGTCGTTGTCGGTGGTTCCGGCTCCGGCGCCGGATTGGCGAGAGGCCGCAGTTGCCGGCACGTAGGTCCGTTGGGCCCAAGCATCGAGCTGGCGCCAGGTTTCCCCTCTGACCGGATAGGCGCGCCATCCATAGCTGCGGGGCTGACCGCTCGTCTCCTCGGTGCAGGCAACCTCAAGATCAGCCAGCTTGCTGTCAGATAGGCCTTGCCAATCGGTACAGATTGGGCCCTGCGGAGTCGCCACGAAGGCGAACCGGCGTGAAGATATCTGGAAACTGCAATCGAGATCGCGTGCTGCCCGGCTGAGGAAGGGCAGCAACAGCAAGGGGTGCAGGACCGCCTCGGCGGATATTCGCTCGCCGGCGGCCAGAGCTTCGGCGCGGTCGGAGAGGCCGGCGCCGAGCGCGACGGGGCAAAGCCTGCCGGCAGGTGCATACCAACGCCCGCCATCGCGCTTTGGCGCGGTTTCGACGAGGGTGCCATGGAGGTCTTCAAGCGTGGCGCTGAGGCGCTCCGGTCCCGGCAGTCCGTAGGCAGCCAGCCAACGCGCGGCGCGCCCGGCCTCCTGCGCCAAACCCCAGGTGTAACCGCAGCCGCGGGCTGCCTTCAGCCCCATGGCGTCGATCTCTGCCAGCGACACCAGAAAGCTCTCTCTATCCGCCGGGACGTTTCCCAGCGGTGACTGGATCGTTGGGTCGCTCATGACGCGGGCTCCAAGAGCTCATGCGGGAAGGGGGCGCCCGGATACATGCAAATCCGAACCCAGCGGTCCGAGCGCGGGTCGAAGCGGGTCGCGCCAAAGAAAGAGAGCTTGCAGCGCAGCAGGTCGATTGGCAGCAGGTCGGCCGAGATCAGGTTGTCGCGCACTTCCGAAAAGGGAAAGCGCGCAGCAATCTGTGCGCGGCGCAGGCTGTGGCGATGCTCTGGATGGGCAAGCAGGAAGTCCGCAACCAAGGGCTCGCCCCGCCAGTCCTTGAGCGCAAGCCATAGCCGCTGCGCATCGCGTCCGGTCGAGAGCGGCTGCTCCAGATCGGCGCCCGGCTCGGCATGGCGTTCGCCCAGTCTCGGCTCCAGCTTCTCTTCGGAAACGTACCAGAAGCGGGCGTCGTTCTCATTGCAGCTGAAGTCTGTCTCCAGGGCCCAGCCGAAGCTGCGCTCGAGGACCGCCTGCAGCTCTGAGATCTGCATGCTGCCGTCGATCCGGAAAGCAGCATCCTCGTCGGCATCCATGCATTGGCTGAGCCCGTCTACCAGGTCGCCATGCGGCTCCAGCAGGAGGGAGACCAGCGCCTCCTGGCCCTCAAGCGAAAGACGACGTTCGCCCCAGAGCCAGAGATGGTTCCAGGGATAGGCCTCGGTCAGATAGCTATCGGACTTGGCTTCGCCGGCGATAGCCTCCAGGTCGTTGGCGAGGGCTTCTAGTTTCGAGCGCTGGATCGGGTGCTCGGAGGTCCAGGCACGTGCATTCTCCTGCGCTGCCGCTAAGGCCTCGCGAAAGGCCGCCAGTCGATCCGCCGTTGTCGCCTTTTGCGCGCGCACCCTGGCCAGTGCCTCCTCTCTGGCCAGCATCCAGTTGTTGAGCAACACCGGGTGGTTCATCAGGAAGGGCGCCATGCCCAGCCCGGTCGAATTGCCGACGCCCAGCAAGCGGCGCAACGCCGGCTCCATGGTGACTGCTCGGGATCCGCCCTTCACGCGGGCCAGGTGCTCAACCAGATCCAAGGTGAAGGCGCGGGTCAACCAGACGCTCAGCATCTCGGCCTGGAAGGGGCCACTGAGTTCAGGGCGTCCGGCGATCTTGCGCCGGTCGGCAGCTCCGAACTTGCCGGAGCCGTAGACCGCCGTGGTGCGCATGAGATAGCCCACCGCTTCGAGCTGCGCGCGATCCGGCTGCCGACCGTCGGCGAGCCGATCCACCACATGCTTGAAGAGGCGGACCGAGCGATTGGCGCGCGATAGCGAGAGCTCGCTGTCGCTGACCCGCCCGGCCTCCTGCTTCGGCACGTTCCGGGCCAGGCGCTCCAGGTCGGCTTCGCTCGGCACACCGTCGAAGAGCGTGAAGGTGGCGTCCCAGGCGGTGGCAATCACCCGGTCGGAGCGTTGCTCGTCCGGCAGGTCATGGGCGAAGGCAACCAGGGTGTAGCTGCGTTCTGGCCCCACCACCCGATAGGTCGCACGCCCGATCCCCTTGTCGTCGATCTCCCAGATATCGCGGGAGAAGCGCCAGCCCTCGCGCTCGACGCGACGCAGCAGGCTCTGCATGAAGGAGAGGCGGGTCGGGTGAAAGGACCCCAGGCGGGCCAGCCGCATGACCTCCTCCGGCTTGCGGCGATAGCCACGCGCCTCTGGCAGCGGGTTCAATGCGGCGCAGCTCACCATGACACCTCTCCCTCCTGATTTGGCTAGGCCCGGCCTTTGGCCAGGGTGATGCGCAATGCGTCCCAGAGCGAGGGCAGCAGAACCAGAGAGACCGGGACCGCCGTGATCACGATGAAGGACTGCAGCTTGCCGACGCCTCCGGAGCCGACCGAGATCAGAATGATGGCCATGACACCCATGGCGATCCCCCAGAAGACCCGGACCACGTTGGAGGGATTATCCGTCTTCGAGAGCGAGACGGAGAGGCAGTAGGTCATCGAATCACCCGTCGTCGCCACGAAGATCGTGGTCAGGATCAGGAACAAGAGCGAGACGATGAAGCCCAGCGGCAGCGCCTGGGTGATGGCCAAGAGGGCGGCCGGCAGGTTGAAGCCCTCGAAGGCCTTGGAAACGCTGCCTGCGGTCTCCAACTCCAGCCCCAGGCCGGTGCCGCCGACGATGGTGAACCAGAACATGGTAACCAGCGGGGCGACGATGGAGAGCATCAGGATGATCGCGCGGATCGAGCGACCGCGGCTGACGCGGGCGATGAAGATGGCCATCAGGGGACCGTAGCCCAGAAACCAACCCCAGAAGAAGACCGTCCACCAGCCGAGCCATCCGGCATCACCGAAGAGGCCGGCGTCTCCGCGATAGAGCGCCATCTGGAAGAAGTTGCCGAGGTGGGTGGCCAGCCCGCTGAAGAAGCTGGAGAAGATGAAGAGCGTCGGTCCGGCGAGCAGGATGAAGACCAGCAGGATCCCGCAGAGCACCATGTTCACCCGGCTCAGGATCTGAATGCCGCGGTTGATACCGGTCAGCGCAGAGACGGTGTAGATGCCCACCAGACCGGCGATGACGGCGGCCTGGGTGGCAAAGCCGTCGGGGATGCCGAAGAGCGCCTCCAGGCCGAAGCTGACTTGCAGACCCAGGAAGCCGATCGGACCGACCGTACCGGCGACGACGGCAATGATGCAGGAGGCATCGGCGATGACAGCGATCGGGCCGGTCAGCGCGCGCTCTTTGAAGACCGGATAGAGCAGGGTGCGCGGCGCCAGCGGCAGGCCCTTTTCATAGTGATAGTGCATCAGCATGATCGTGGTCAGGCTGCCCAGAATGGCCCAGGCGAGGAAGCCCCAGTGCAGGAAGGACTGGCCCAAGGCAAAGGGCACCGCCTCGGCCGTGTTGGCCGGAACCTCGCCGAAGATCGGCGGCATCGAGAGGAAGTGCGCCATCGGTTCGCCCGCGGCCCAGAAGACCCCGCCGCCGGCCAGCAGGGTGCACATGATCATGGAGCCCCATTGGAAGGCCGAGAATTCGGGCTTTTCCAGGCCGCCCATCCTGGCGCGGCTGCCGGGCAGGAAGACAATGAGCAAACCGATCAGGAAGGTCGCCAGCAGCAGGACCTGCCAATAGAGGCCGAAGAAGCGGGCCGACCAGGCAAAGCCGGCGTCGACCGCAGCCGAGAGGCTGTCGAGATCGACCAGGGCTATCAGGCAGAAGAGCGCTATGAAGCCGCCGGTGAGGGCAAAGACCGGCAGGTTGACACCCTCCAGTCCATGGCTGCGGCCCGTGGTGACGGGCTTCGTTGAGGTTAGATCTGTCATGGCTTCCTCCAGGTTTTTCGTTATTGGACAGAGCTTTAGGGTGATGCGGGGCCGAAGTTGGCGTCGTAGAAGCGAAGCCAGTTCTGGCCCATGATTCCGGCTCGCTCTGCGGCGTCGAAGCCGACGGCGGCCAGGCCTTTTTCGATGTTGTGAAAATCGCGATTGTCGCGGAACCAGCGCGGCTGGGCCGGGAAGCCGGCATCCTTGGCCGAGCCCTCGCCATAGTCGATGACCTTGGACCAGCGCCCAACGCGCATCCATTCCACCACACTGTCCGGCTGGTCCTGGCAGAGGTCGCTGCCGATCCCGATGTGCTCTGCGCCCATCAGCGCGGCGGCGCGCGCCACCATCTGGCAGAAGTCCTCCAAGGTGCAGTCGGACTTGCCCTTCAAGTGATGGGGATAGAGCGAGAGGCCCAGCATGCCGTTTTGCTCGGCCAAAGCCTTCAGCACGGTGTCGGACTTGTTGCGCAAGGCCGGGTGCCAGAAGGCCGGGTTGGCATGGGTGATGACCACCGGCCGATCAGAGATCTCCATGGCCTCCAGGGTCGAGCGCTCGGCCGAGTGGCTCATGTCGACCACCAGGCCGACGCGGTTCATCTCGCGGATCACCTGGCGGCCCATGCGGGTGATGCCGGGGTCCTCGCTCTCATAACATCCGGTCGCCAGCAGTGACTGGTTGTTGTAGCTGAGCTGCATGAAGCGGACGCCCAGCTGGTGGCAGATCTCGACCAAGCCGATGTCGTCCTCGATCGGCGAGGGGTTCTGGAAGCCGAAGAGAATCGCGGTGCGTCCGGCGGCCTTGGCCGCACGCACCTCTTCGCCGCTGCCGGCATGGCAGATCAGGTCGGGAAAGCGCTCGAACCAGCGGTTCCACTGTTCGATGTTGGCGACCATCTCGCGGAAGGTCTCGTGGTAGGCGATGGTGACATGCACCGCATCCACCCCGCCCTCGCGCATCTGGCGAAAGATGGCCTCCGACCAGTTCGAATACTGCAGATTATCGATGATCACGAGGGCTCTCCCGCGCGGGTGTAGGCGGTCTTCACCGTGGTGTAGAACTCGGCCGCATAGCGCCCCTGTTCGCGCGGGCCATAGGAGCTGTCGCCGCGACCGCCGAAGGGCACGTGATAGTCAGTGCCGGCAGTCGGCAGATTGACCATCACACAGCCGCTTCTGGCATTGCGGCGGAAGTGCGTGGCGCGCGCCAGGGACTGGGTGACGATGCCGGCGGTAAGCCCGAAGTTGGTGTCGTTGACGACGTTCAAGGCCTCGTCATAGGAGCCCACCTTGATCACCGCGGCCATCGGCGCAAAAAGCTCCTGGCGGTTGATCTGCCAGTCATTGGTGCTGCCGCCGACCAGGGTCGGGGCCATGTAGTAGCCCTCGGTCTCGCGCTCCAGACGGGTACCGCCGGTCAGGATCTCGCCGCCCTCGCGCTTGGCCAGCGCGACGTTCTCCAGGTTTTCCTGCAGCTGGCCGGCAGAGACCACCGGGCCCATCTGCGTCTTGGGATCAAGCGCATGACCGACCTGCATGGCCTCGGCCGCCGCGACGAGCTTTTCGACGAAGGCATCATGGATGGCCTCGTGCACGACCAGGCGCGATGAGGCCGTGCACTTCTGCCCGGTCCCACTGAAGGCGCCGTTCATGGCGGCGCCGACGGCGATTTCCAGGTCGGCGTCATCCATCACCGCCAGTGCGTTCTTGGAGCCCATCTCCATCTGCAGCTTGGTGAGGTTGCCGATTGCCGAGGCGGCAATGCCCTTGCCGACAGCGACCGAGCCGGTGAAGCTGATGGCATTGATCTTGGGGCTCTCGACCAGGCGCTGGCCGATCGAGCTGCCGGAGCCCATCACCAGGTTGAAGAGACCCGCCGGCAGGTCCTGCTTGGCGATGATCTCGGCCAGGGCGACGGCGGAGGCAGGCACCAGATTGGCCGGCTTCCAGACGACGGCATTGCCGAAAGCCAGGGCCGGCGCGATCTTCCAGACCGCAGTCGCAGTGGGGAAGTTCCAGGGGCTGATGATGGCGACCGTCCCCACCGGCTCGCGGCGGACATCGACCTCGATGCCGGGCCGCACGCTGTCGGCATTCTCGCCGATCTGACGCAAGGCCTCGGCAGCGTAGTAGGTGAAGAACTGGCCGGCGCGATAGACCTCGCCCTTGCCTTCGGCCAGGGGCTTGCCCTCTTCGCGGCTCAAGAGTTCGCCCAGCTCGGCGGCGCGCGCCATCAGCGCGCGGCCGATCGCATCCAGAGCCGTCTGGCGCTGTTCCAGTCCACTGCTGCGCCACTTGGCCTGGGCCTGACGCGCAGCCTCCAAGGCATCGTCGAGCTGCTGGGCACTGGCCTGTGCGTAGAGGCCAATCAGATCGCTGACGTCCGAGGGGTTGCGGTTCTCGATGGTGCTGGCGCCCTCGATCCACTCACCGGCGATAAAGTTGTTACCGACTGCTGGCATTGTCCGTCTCCAAATTTCGGCCGCAGCTTGATCTTTGACACAATTTCTGACAATCAGAAACTTTAGAAATAAGTTTCAAAGGAATTGAAATTGATCAAAGTGGAGATGCTGCGGGTTTTTGCCGAGGTCGCACGCGCCGGCAGTCTGGTCGTGGCGGCGGAGCGCTTGGGGCGGGTGCCCTCGGCACTCTCCACCAGTCTGAAGCAGTTGGAGGACCACCTAGGGTCGCCGCTCTTCGTGGGCGAGCGCAAGGCGCAGCTGACGCCTCTGGGTCGCCACACCTTGGAGGTCGCGACCAAAGAGCTGGCACAGCTCGATCGCAGCATTGCCTCGCTGATGGCCTTCGCCACGGCCGAGGCGGGGGAAATCCGTGTCGCCTCGGTCCCCTCCTTCGCCACCACCTTGCTGCCGGGCCTGGTCAAGGATTTCCTGGAGCAGCGTCCGGCCGTGCGGATGGAGATCTATGACATCGACAGCGAGGCGATCCGCCGGGCCCTGCAGGCAGCGCGTGTCGACCTGGGCATCCTATCGGGCGGCGAGGAGACGGCAGAGCTGCTGTGCCATCCCTTGGCGGCAGATCCCTATGGTCTGGTCATGCGTGAGGATCACCCCTTCGCGCAGCAGCAGGCAGTCGCCTTGCCGCAATTGCTGGAGACCAGCTTTATCGTGAACCCGCTCTGCCGGCACATAACCCAATCGCCGATGCCGAGGCTGCAGGAGGAGGCCAAACTCCATGTGCAGAACACGGCGACCCTGCTGGCGATGGTACGTGCTGGCCTCGGTGTGACCCTGTTGCCGCGCCTGGTCGCCAAGCAGGCCTCCACCAGAATCGTCTTTCGCCCTTTGGCAGAGCGCATTGCGGCCAGGCGCCTCAACCTCCTGATGCCGGCCGAGAGTTACACCAACCCGGCCACGGCCGCCTTCGCGTCCTTCCTGGTCGCGCGCCGCGCGGAGATCGGCGTGGCTTTATCAGAGAGGTGAGGGCGGTAAACCGTCCTGCTAGCCCTTCAGCAGAGCCTTCAGATTGCTGTGCCGATCCTGGATTACGTCCTTGGGCGGCGTGCGTCTCATCTCGATCAGCCGCTTGGCGATCATGTAGGCGCGGGGATCGTTCATCGCGTCGACGGCGATCAGGTTGTCTTCGCGGTAGTACCAGTAGGAGCGGCTGCCGTCGGTGCCGAGGCGCGTGATCACCGAGTCATAGCCGCGATTGAGGCCGGCGATCTGCAGCTTGATGTCGTACTGATCCGACCAGAACCAGGGTTTGGCCAGATAGGGCTTTTCGGCCCCCAAGATGTTGGCGGCGACGATCTCGGCCTGGTCGATGGCGTTGCCGACACTCTCGAGCCGAATTCGGTCCTCTTCGTGCGGGAAGGAGGCGCAGTCGCCAGCGGCCCAGATGTTGGCTTCCGAGGTCCGGCCGAACGCATCGGTCCAGATGCCGTTCTCGATCCAGATCTCGCTGGCCTCGGCAAGGCGCGTGTCTGGCAGGATGCCAATGCCCAGCACCACGAAGTCGGCCTCCAGGGCCTCGCCATTCACCAAACGAGCGCCATCCACTTTTCCAACACCGGTCAGGCACTCCAGCTGGACGCCTTCGTGAATGGTCACACCGTGGCTTTGATGCAGTTCACGAAAGAAGTCGGAGGTCTGGGGCGATGCCACGCGCTGCAGAATGCGCGCTGCAGATTCCAGCAGGGTGACATCCAGGCCCAGCTTGGCGGCAACGGCTGCAACCTCCAGACCGATGTAGCCGCCGCCGACGATCAGCGCCCGGCGGCCCGCTTGGAACTCATGCGCGATGCCATCGATGTCGGCGATGCCGCGGATGGTGTAGACGCCCTCCAGGTGACCGCCGATCTCGCTGGGCAGGCGGCGCGGGATCGAACCCGTGGCGAAGACCAGATGCTCGTAAGGCAGGCTGCGCTCGCCCAGCTGGACGCTCTTGGCCGCTTTGTCGATGGCGGTGACGGCCTGGCCCAGCTCCAAGGTGATGGTCTGGTCCTGGTAGAAGGACTGCGGGCGGAGGTGCAGACGCTCTGCCTCCATCTCTCCCAGCAGGTAGGCCTTGGAGAGCGGCGGGCGTTGATAGGGTGCATAGGGCTCGTCACCGATCAGGGTGATTGGGCCCTCGTACTTCAGACTGCGCAGCTTGGCGGCGACGGAGCAGCCCGCCTGACCAGCCCCAACAATGACAACGCCCGCATCGGCCATGACCGCTTCTCCCCGCGACTTGAGACGACCCGAAGCCTGCGTTCAGCCGCAGGCGCGATCGGCAATCTCAAGCGTTCGGTCGAGGATCTCAAGCCCTAGAAGCATATCCTGCTCTGAAATGTTAAGCGGCGGGGTCAGGCGGATCACGTTCGAGAAGAAGGAGAGGTAGAGCCCCTCGCGCATGGCATAGCCCATCATCTCAGTCATCGGCTTGGCGTCGGCGCCCTTGGCGGCATAGGGCACCAGCGGTTCGCGGGTCTCGCGGTCCTTCACCAGCTCGATGCCGTTGAACATGCCAAGCCCGCGGATGTCGCCGATAGAGGGGTGCTTCAGCGCCAGCTTTGCCAGTTCGGCGCGCATCCGCTGTCCCATGCGGGTGGCGTGCTGAAGCGTGTTTTCCTCCTGCATGGCGCGGACCGCGGCGACGCCGGAGGCGCAGGCCAGCGGGTGCCCGGCATAGGTCAGGCCACCGGGCAAGGGATAGTCCTTCAGCCAAGCGGCCAGGGTCTTGGAGACCGACATGGTGCCGAGCGGCACATAGCCTGAGTTGATGCCCTTGGCCGAGGTCAGGATGTCGGGCTCGACGCCCCAGTGGTCGACGGCGAACCACTTGCCGCTGCGGCCGAAGCCGGCCATGACCTCGTCGGCGATCAGGAGGATGCCGTACTTGCTGCAGGTCTCGCGGATCGACTGCAGATAGCCCTTGGGCGGCACGATGATTCCATTGGTGCCGACCACCGGCTCCAGGATGACCGCGGCCACGGTGTTGGGATTCTCATACATGAGAATCTCTTCCAGATGCGGTCCGCCCTGGCAGACCGGGCAGTTGGCTGGATCGCGATGCCCGGTCGGCAAGCGATAGACATAGGGGTCCAGCATGCGCACCACGCCCGGCATGTCAGCGCGGGTCAGGTGGTGGCGCGGGTCGCCGGTAAGGCTGAGGCTGCCGCCCGACGCACCGTGATAGCTGCGGTAGCGCGCCACGATCTTGGCCCGGCCGGTGTAGTGGCGGGCGAGCCGGATCGCGGTCTCGTTGGCCATGGCACCGCCGGTGGTGAAGAAGGTCGCGGTGATGTCGGGCGGCGTGATCTCGGTCATGATCGCCGCCAGTTCGGAACGGACGTCGGAGCCCATGGCCGGGCCGATGTAGCAGAGCTTGTCGGCCTGATCCTTGATCGCTTGCACGATCTTCGGGTGCTGGTGACCCAGGTTCGCGTTGACCAGTTGGGACTGGAAATCGAGGTAGCGTTTGCCGTCGCTGTCCCAGAACCAGCTACCCTGGGCACCGGTGATCACCGGCGGGCGATTGCCCTGCTTGGACCAGCTTTGCAGGTAGTGATCGGCATGCATGGCTTGGACCCATTCCGGGTCGTGGATCGGGTAGGCGTTGCTGAGCTCGTTCATCGAGGGCTCCCAAGGGCGAAGAGGGGCTATTCAGTCGTAGTGGGCGACAGGGTCGCCGAAGATGGAGAGGTCGGGCACCACACCCAAGCCAGGCGCAGTGGGCGGTGCCGCCTTGCCGTCGCGATTACGCGCACCCTGGCCCGGCACTGGATCGACGGCCAGATGGGCGTGGCAGAGCCAAGAGGCCATGCGGTACTCTGCCGGGGTCGAGGCTGCCAGATGGATGGCCGCTGTGTCGGCCAAAGCGGAACCACCTAGATCCTCGATGTGCATCTTCCAGCCGACGGAGAGGGCGAAGTCGCGAATGCGTCGCGCCTTGGTCAGGCCACCGACGCGGTTTGGCTTGATCTTGAGACCTGAAAAGGCCTCGGCTTTCCAGGCGCTCAGGTGGTCGTCGAAGCTGTGCAGGCACTCGTCCAAAAGGACCGGCTGGCGCACCTTCCTGGCGACGAAAGCGCATTGCTCCAAGGTTTCGCAGGGCTGTTCGACCCAGCTCACGTCCTCGACTGCGTTTAAAACCTGAAGCGCCACTCCGGGGGGCCAGGCGCGGTTGATGTCATAGGTGACCGCTTCGCCGGGTATCAGGGCGGCAGAGATCGCCTCAATGCGGGCGATGTCGACCGCTGGATCGCTGTCTCCCAGTTTGGCCGAGTGGACAGAGTAGCCCTTGGCGCGAGCGTCTTCGATGAGCGCGACCATGGCCTCCGGCGTGCCGGTCGAGATCGAAGAGTTGACCGGAACTGCTTCAGCCGAGGCGCCGCCCATGAGCTGCCAGAGCGGCAAGCCCGCGACCTGACCCAGGATGTCCCAACAGGCCATGTCCAAGGGTGACTTGACGTAGGGATGGCCCGGCAGCTGTACGTCCATGAGGCGATTGAGATGATCCAGCGCGCGCGGGTCCTCACCCAAGAGGGCAGGGGCCAGGATCTCAAGGCCGGCGCGGATGCCGGGGCCATGGGCCGGCAGATAGGTATGCCCCCAGGGACAGCCCTCGCCCCAGCCGGTCAGTCCCTCGTCGGTCTCGACCCGAACGAAGCTGCTGTCCAGCGTGTCGAAGCGCAGGCGTCCGCCGGAGAGCCAGTAGGGTTTGGTCAGCGGCAGATCCAGTTGATAGACCGTGATCCGGCTGATCTTCATCTGCTCTGTTCATAGCTGGCGACTGCGGGTCCCAGCGATGCGAAGTCAGGCTCCACACCAAGGCCAGGCGCATCGCCGGCATAGAGCTTGCCGTCCTTGACCGTCGGGCCGCCGAGTCCGGTCGAGCGGGTGTTGTAATTCATCAGGTCGGTGGAGTTGACCAAGAACTCGGCCGGTGTGGAGGCGGCGAAGTGAGCCACGGCGGCACTGGTGATCTCGCCGCCCCAGGTGTCTTCGCTGACCACGGCGATGCGATGCTCGACCAGGAAGTCGCGCACGCGCCGGGCCTTGGAGAGACCGCCCAGATTGGAGATCTTGAGGCAGCAGATCTCGGCGCCGCGGTCGTTCACGATGCGTCGTGCCATATCGAGGCCAGTGACGCACTCGTCCAGTTTCATCGGCAGGTCGATGCGGGCGCGGACCTGCTGACATTCCTCATAGGTCTTGCAGGGCTGCTCCAGGATGAAGTCGAGGTCGCGGCAGGCGCGAGCAACCCTCAGGGCATCGTCGACCCGCCAGCCCTGGTTGGCATCGGCCAGAGCCTTCTCGCCGGGTTTCAAGAGCGGTACGGCCCGACGAATGCGCTCGATGTCGGCGACCCAATCGGCGCCAACCTTGATCTGGAACTGGCGATAGCCGCTGGCGCGGTGTTGCTCCATCTCCGCGATGGTCTCAGGCAACGCTTTCTGCGGCACCACCCGGTACATGGGCGCGCCATCGGTCAGCTTGCCGCCCATCAGCATCCAGACTGGCTGTCCGGTCGCCTTTCCCAGGATATCCCAGCAGGCGGCATCGAAGGGCGCCTTGGCATAGCCATGGCCTTGGACGAGGTGATCCAAGAGGCGCTCGATGCGATAGACCTGCCGCGGGTCTTCGCCCAGCAGGCGGGGTGCCACCAGTCGGGCCAGGGCCTCGACCCCCTCGGAGTGGGCCACCATGTAGTTCTCACCGCAGGGGGTGAACTCGCCACAGCCGCTGATCCCGGCGTCGGTGTCGATCACCACCACGCTGGCCTCGGCGACCTCGATGGCATTGCCCGCACCCCAGCCGTAGGAGCCGCCGACATAGGGCAGCGCGGTCCGGAAGACGCGAATGCCGGTGATCTTCATGGCACCACCACAATGTTGCCGACGTGGGACTTGGCCAGAAAGGCCTCTTGCGCCTTTGCCAGGTCCTTCAGCGGATAGGTCGCGGCCAGCAGGGGCTTCAATGCGCCGGTCTCGATCATGCCGACGACCCGCTGCATGGTGCCGGGCGGGCAGATGGTGGCACCGGTCAACTGCAGGTCCTTATAGACCAGTTGGCGCAGGTCGAACTCCGCCAGCGGCCCGCCGATGCAGCC
Organism: Rhodospirillales bacterium; assembly: GCA_963669335.1. Taxonomy (GTDB): domain Bacteria; phylum Pseudomonadota; class Alphaproteobacteria; order Kiloniellales; family JACOMY01; genus JACOMY01. The sequence goes on along the minus strand of OY770023.1, from coordinate 4,681,025 downwards.
CGAGGTCGAGTAGCGCCCGCCCTGCCTGAGCGCGTTGATCAGCGGCGCGAAATGGGCGCCACCGACGACGTCCAAGGCGATCTCGACGGGGCCGTCATTGGTTTCGCGGATGGCGACCTCCAGGTCCGGCGTGTTGCGGTCGATGACCTGCTCGGCGCCGAGGTCCTTGAGGTGCGCTGCCTTCCCCAGCGAAGCCACCGCCAGGACCTTACAACCGCGCAGCCGGCAAAGCTGTATCGCTGCCGAGCCGACGCCACCCGACGCACCGGTGATCACCACCGTTTCGCCGGGCCGAGGGGCCGCGCGCTGCACCAGGTTCTCTGCGGTGGTGTAGGCGCAGGGGAAGGTCGCCAGCTCCGGATCGCTGAGATCTGAGCGGACAGCGACCGCATTCTCGGCACGGACCTTCGTGTATTCGGCATAGCCGCCGTTGGCTTCCGACCCGAAATAGCCGGACTTCTCCGGGTTCAGCCAATCGCCATGACCCAAGAGCCAGGGATCGATCAGCACCCGCTCCCCGATCCGGCCTTCGGATACACCACTGCCGAGCGCGACGATGCGGCCGGCGACGTCGGCGCCCTGAATGACCGGGAAGCTGAGAGAGGCACTGCCCCAGGAGGCATCCTGACCGTCAGCCTCTTGAAAGCCTTTTTCAGCCCCCTCGCCGATCGCCTCACTCACCTCCTTGGAGTACCAGGCGGTTCGCGTGTTGATGTCGGTGTTGTTGAGGCCGCAGGCGCCCACCTGGATCAAGACCTCGCCTGGGGCGGGCTCCGGGGTGGGCACCTCGCTATAGACCAGCTTTTCCAATCCGCCGTGCCCGGTCAGCAGCACGGCCTTCATAGTGGCTGGGATCGTCATTGTGCGGCGACGGCCGGCTGATCGACCCGCGGCAGCAGCGAGGCCGGGTCATAGGCCGGCTCGCCCAGAATACGACCCTTACGGGACTCACCCGCAACGATGACCTCAACTTCGGTCCCCGGCGCGCCCGCCCACTGCTTGATGTAGGCGAAGGCCAAAACCTTCCCGACCGTATGGCCGTAGGCGACTGAAGCCGTCGAGCCAACCACCTTGCCATCCACGATCACCGCCTCGCCGCCATGACCGTCGACCAGGCCATCCGGCTCGAACTCCAAATAGGCGCAGATCCAAGGCATCTTTCCAGCCTCCGCCGCTTCGATGCTCGCGCGCGTGGCCTCGACGCCCAGATAGTCCTTGTCCAGCTTGGCAAAGCGCATGACGTCGGCTTCCGGCAGGGTGACCTCGTTGGTGAGTTCGCCGGCGCCTTTGAAGCCCTTCTCCATCCGCATGGCGTTCATGGCGAAGGAGCCATAGTCGGCGATGCCGTAGGCCTCACCAGCCGCCCAGAGTGCGTCATAGACGGCGAGCGCGGACTCCCGGGGGATGTGGAACTCCCATCCCAGCTCTCCGGCGTAAGACATGCGGAAGGCCCAGATTTTGTGGCCGGCAACGGTGATCTCCTGTGCCGTCAGCCAGCGGAAGCCGGCGTTCGAGAGATCGGCGTCGCTGCAGGCCGCCAAAACCTCGCGAGCGCGCGGACCGTTCAGCGCCAAGGCCGCCCAGTCGTCGGAGCGCTTGATGATCTGGACGTCTTCGTTCTGGCGCAGGAAGGTCAGGTGATCGATCAGGCGCTGCTCGAAGAAGGCGGCGCAGACCAGGTAGTAGCGGCCCTCGTCCAGCTTGACCACGGTGGTCTCCAGCTCGATCCGGCCGCGGCGGTTCAGCATGTGGGTGAGCGCGATACCGCCGACCTTCTTCGGTAGGCGGTTTGCCACCAGGCGGTCGAGGAAGGCCTCGGCGTCCGGACCGGCAACCTCGACCTTGGTGAAGGCGGAGATGTCCATGATGCCCACCGCCTCGCGCACGGCCTTGACCTCGGCGCCCACCAGATCATGCACGACGTTGCGGCGGAAGGCGTAGTGGTCGCGCTGCTCCACGCCGTTCTTGGCAAACCAGCGCGGCCGCTCGTGTCCGAAGACCTCCTCATAGACCGCACCCTTCTCCTTCAGGCGCTCGTACAGCGGCGAGGGCTTGATCGGCCGGCCGGCCAGGCGGTTGTAGTGTGGGAAGGGGATCTCGTGGCGCAGGCAGTAGTCCTCCTTGGCCTTCACCACCTGCCAGTCCTTGACGGCATAGTCGCCGAAGCGGCGCGGATCATAGTCGCGCATGGAGATGTCGGCGGCGCCATGCACCATCCACTTGGCCAGTTCGCGCGTCAGGCCCGGCCCCCAGCCGATGCCGATCTGCGTGCCGCAGCAGCACCAGTAGTTCTTGACCCCCGGCGCCGGGCCGATCATCGGGTTGCCATCGGGCGGATGGCTAATGGCGCCATGTACGCTGCGGGTGATCCCCAGCTCGGCGAAGATCGGCATGCGCTCCATGGCCTCTTCCAGCCAGGGCATGACGCGGTCGAAATCCGGGTCGAAGAGCTCGTTCTCGGCTTCCCAAGGACAGGCATCCTCCCAGACCGAATTGGGGTTCTCCTTCTCATAGATGCCGATCAGGCCCTTCTTCTGCTCCATGCGGATGTAGCCGGAGACCTTGCGGTCGTCGCGCACCACCGGCAGCTCTTTCTCCAGCTCTTTGAATGCGCCCACGTCTTCGGTGACGAAGTAATGGTGGGTCATAGAGGTCATGGGTAACTGCAGGCCCGACCACTCGCCCATCTGCCGGGCATAGGTGCCGCCGGCATTGACCACATGCTCTGCCACAACTGTACCACGCTCGCTCTCGACCAGCCATTCGCCCTCGGCGTTCTGGGTGATGTTGGTGGCCCGACAGCGGCGCACGATCTTGGCGCCCAGTTTGCGCGCGCCGATGGCCATGGCCATGGTGACGTTGGTGGGGTCGACATGGCCGTCGTCCGGGGTCCAGAGCGCGCCGATGACGCCGTCCAGATTGTAGAAGGGGTGCTTCTCGGCGATGAAGTCGGGTCCGACCAGTTCGATATTGAAGCCGAGCGCGCGTCCAACCGAGAGGGTGTGGCGCAGCCAATCCATCTCGTCGTCGTTATAGGCCAGGCGGAAAGAGCCACAGCCGTGCCAGGTCACGGGCTGGCCGGTTTCTTGTTCCAGACCGCCAGCATAGAGCCCGATGTTATAGTCGACGCAGCGACCAAGCGCATAGCTGGAGGTGGAGCGGGTGATCTGACCGGCGGCGTGCCAGGTCGACCCGCTGGTCAACTCGGCCTTCTCCAGCAGCAGGGTCTCTGGACCCCAGCCTTCGTGCGCCAGGTGGTAAGCCAGCCCCACACCCATGATGCCGCCACCGACGATGACGACCTTGGCGCGCGCGGGGAGTTCGTTCTCGGACATCTCGGTCTATCCTGCTGGAAGGGTGAAAATTCGCTGGACAGGGTAATTGCACAGATGTACCGTCGTCAATCATGAATGATACAAACGTGGCAAAAATCGTACTGAACCGCCTCGCAGGCGGGCTGGACGGGATGACTCCGGAGGCGCAGAAGGCTGCGCGCTATGTGCTGGAGAACCCTTTGGATGTGGGGGTTTCCACCGTGCGCGAGATAGCCGAGGCCGCGAACGTTAAGCCCAATACCTTCGTGCGTATGGCCCGGCAGGCAGGCTTTGAAGGCTATGAGGATTTCCGCGCGCCCTTTCGGGAGGCGATCCGACGCGGTGAGGCGACCCTGCCCGACCGCGCACGTTGGCTGCAGGAGGTGCGCAAGAAGGGCGAGCTGGGCGGTCTCTATGCCGACATGGTGACCAGTGCCTTGCGCAGCATCGAAGAGACCTTCGCCGGGATCAGCGAAGAGCAGATGAAGGGTGCGGCAGAGGCCATTTGGGCGGCGCGCAATGTCTTCGTCCTTGGTGTCGGCGTGAACAATGCCAATGCCAACAACTTCACCTATCTGGCCTCGACCGGCATGGTCGGCTTCCATGCCATTCCGCGGGCCGGCTCGGTGCCTGTCGACGACCTGGCCTGGGCAGACGAACGCGATCTCCTGATCGCAATGACCATGAAGCCCTACCGCGCCGAGGTGACGGGCGCCGTGCAGGTGGCCAAGGGGCAGGGGGTCAAGGTGCTTGGAATCTCCGACAGCCCGGCCTCGCCGATCATCCGCAATGCAGAGCTGCCCTTCGTGGTTTCGACCGACACGCCGCAGTTCTTTCCCTCCTCCGTCGCGACGATCGTGCTGTTGGAGACCCTGCTCTCCTTCGTCATCGCAAGTGCCAGCAGCGAGATCGTCGAGCGGGTCGAAAAGTTCCACAAACGCCGGCACGAGCTTGGCATCTATCAGGGTGATCCGAAATGAACGACGCGGTGACCTATTCTCTGGATGCGCGCTATTACACCGACCCTGAGATCTTCGAGCAGGAGATGAGGGGGCTCTTGACCAAGACCTGGCAGTACGCCGGCCACGAGGCGGAGATTCCCAAGGTCGGCGATTACTTCACCTTCGAGATCGCCGGCCAGAGCCTCTTCTCGATCCGTGGACGCGATGGCCAGGTCCGCACATTCTACAATGTCTGCCAGCATCGGGCGCACGAACTGGTGTCTGGCGCCGGCAATGCCAAGCTGGTGGTCTGCCCCTACCACACCTGGACCTACGAGCTGACCGGTCAGCTTCGTGCCGGGCCCAATTTGAAGGTCGTACCGGGTTTCGATCGGTCCAAGATCTGCCTGACCGCGGTACGCACCGAGAGTTTTCACGGCTTTCTCTTCGTCAATCTCGATCCCGACGCGGCAGATATGGACAGCTGGTTCCCCGGCATCCGCGAGGAGATTGCCGCGTTCGTGCCCCACATTGAGAGCCTAAGGCCGCTCGAATATGTGGAGGTAAGAGAACGCTGCAATTGGAAGGTCTCAGTCGAGAACTATTCGGAGTGCTACCACTGCCCAACCAACCACAAGACCTTCTCCGAAGGAGTGATCAAGCCGGAGACCTATGACATCAGGCCGGCCGATGAGGGCTATGTCTTGCGGCACACGACCGAGTGCCAAAGCATCGACAAGATGACCTATCCGATCGATCTGAACGCCAATCGTCATGCCGGCGATTATCAGAGCTGGTTCCTTTGGCCGATGTTCTCTTTCCAGTGCTATCCGGGCAATGTGCTGAACACCTATCACTGGCGCGCGCAGGATGTGGACAGCTGCGCAGTCTTCCGAGGCTGGTACACGCCCGAGGGTGTGGACGATCCCATCATCCGCGGCCTGGCCATCCAGGACCGGGAAACCACGGTCGCAGAGGATGTTCGTTTGGTCGAATCGGTGCATCGGGGCCTGAAGTCCAAGGGCTACAAGCCAGGCCCGCTGGTCCTTGATCCAAACTTTGGCGTGCACTCGGAACACTCGATCGCGACCCTGCAGCGCTGGATGCGGGAAGCCGTTGAGACACAGAATTGAAGGTCGGTATCTCGTGTCTGGTCTCCTCCAGCTTGTGAGCCAGAACCGGACGCATCTACGTCACCTCGTTGAACTCGGCCGGCTAGGCAGCTATTGAGGCCGCGCCATCATCCCCGGGAGGAGAGAACAGTGGATCAAGATTTCTTTGAGCGCGGCCTGGAAAAGCGCAAGGGCACCTTGGGTGCGGAGTATGTCGAGAAGAACCTGGCGGCCGCCGACGACTTCACCCGGCCCTTCCAGGAGGCCATGACGGCCTGGTGCTGGGGCTTCGGCTGGGGCGACGAGACCATCGAGCCCAAGACCCGCAGCATGATGAACCTGGCCATGATCGGCGCCTTGGGCAAGATGCATGAGTGGGAGATCCACTGTAACGGCGCGCTCAACAACGGCGTCAGCAAGGAAGAGATCCGCGCGATCATTCATGTGGTCGGCATCTATTGCGGCGTGCCGCAATCCCTGGAGTGCTTCCGCGTCGCCCGAAAGGTCCTGACCGAACGCGGCCTGATCTAAGGGGAGTTCTTCAACCGGGGTTCTCCATGTGGACGTCACCTCGTGCCGAGGATGTTGCCTGGTACATTGTTCCGGCGCAACCAGCGCTCATAGCCATCGGAGAAATGGAAGTTGGCGAGGTCTGAGCACATGTCCGGCTAAACAGGGTGTGGAGTGGGTAAACGCGTAATTTCAAGACGTACTGGCCCAGCAAGTGGAGGCATCGTGGGTCAGCCTGGGCGCGGTCATGTCAGGGCTGGCCACGGTCGCAGGCGGTCGATCTGCGCCAGGATTTTCGCGAAAAGGTCGCTTGGGACCGCGACCTCGGCAAACTGGAAGGTGACGTAGCGGCCATCGCTCAAGCCCTTCGCGCCAATCTTCACGAGCTTCTCGCGCAGTGTCGTCAGCGACCACTGCGCTACGGAGTGTGCAGAGCCAGGGTTCGCACGAAGCTGCCGAGATTGTAAGCCAGAGCGTTCAGTTGCAGGGGGTGTTTGTTGGAGGGGCGAAATGATACCCGAAGCAACAATCATTTGAGAACCATTCAACTCAACTTCGTCTGAAGCCATTGCGAAGGGCTTGGTCTAGACGGGTGATGCGCCGTCAGGCCCCAATATCCAGAAAACGATCTCGCGTGGGTGCCCAAGCGCCCGCGCTCTCATCAGAGGGTTGCATCAAGCGTTGCGAACATCGCGCGATGGGATTGGTGTCCGAAGGACCGAGGCTACAGGCTCGGAATGCGAAAGCCCGGACCCGGCCTTGGCCGGGACGTGCCAGTCTCAATGAATGAATCCAGAAAATCTACGGCGTTGCCGGTGCCGCAGTCGCAGCGGGGGCTGCGGGCGCTGCTAGTACGGCTGCATAGTGCACTAGAACAGCTTCGATCCGCTCCAATAGCTCTTCAAAACCCGAAAAGTCGATGGAACTTGCATCCGCCCGCACGACTGACTCCGCAAATGCCACCTTGCCATAATGCGCATCATCGCCGTGGTCTTTCTTCGGATCGAAGCGTTTCCCGTTCAGCTGCTTCGCTAAGAGGGCTGGCTGAAACAATTCCTCGATCTCTCTCGGATGGGCAGCCCCGCCTTCCGGCACCTTTACGAGATACAGATTCTCGCCGAGAAAGTAGAAAGGGTTCGTGGTTGTCATCGTGATCTTAGTGCCGCCTTTCTTCCCTGCGTTTTTGAAGACGGTCCTGGCTCCGTCATCATTGTCACAAAGAATAATGACGGGGTTAGCCATCGGCTTGTGAGCGTAGTTCTTCAAATTGTTTGTGTAGCTGGCTATCAGCGAGGCTTGTCCGGCAGCACCATGCCCCAGGTTTAGGATATCGCGAGATGTGCCAGAGGGTTTGAGGAAATGCACAAGCCGGACCACCTTGCCGTTTTCCTCTTCTCCAAGAAGAGGAAACTTTTTGAACAGGGCGCGGATGGCGCATTGAAGATAAGTAATATCCGATATGCCTTCGGTCACGATGAGTGGAGTTTCCGGAACAATGAAGTATTTGTAGAATAGGAATTTGTGATACAGGCTTTCAATTGCACGTGGCGGGTCAAATTCGCTTGCAGCTTTGGCTAGTTTATTTGTTCTAAGCTTCCGGTCGCGGCGTGCCTTCACGAAGTAGATGTGGGATAGCGTCCCCTCCAAGGTATTTAAGTTGTCCGAGGCATCGGCTGGTTCATCGCCCGGCTTGAAGTACAAGCCCGTTCGAAACAAAGAATTACACATCGCTCGCGCAGTTCGATAGTAATCTTGATTAATATTGACCTTGTCGTTCACTACCAACCCTGTCACGGTCTGGCGTGAGTGCCGCAAGGACATGCGTGTTTTCGCCGGATTTATAAAGAACCCGGACTTTTCAATTTCTTTCTTTAGTTTCTTTCCCACTTCCCAATCAGCGCCGTGAACATTGAGCGCGATCTCGGCTGGAAAAAGCTTTTCGTTGGTTGAGAAGGTTAGGTCATCGGCGTAGCGCGTGTATGTGCAGCGCGCATCGCGCGCGAGCGCGAGAAGCCGCGAATCCAGAATATTGCCGATCAGGTTCGATATCACCGGTGAACAGGGGCTGCCCTGAGGCAGAGCATTATCGTGGCAAGCGATTTGGGCGATGATCGTGGCGACCTTGGGCTCCAGCGAAAACATGGTATCGTGTATAAAGAAGCCGCGCACCCGCCCAAAATTGATCGTGCCGAAGAAATCTTCGAGGTCGAGATTGAAAACGAAGCGCCGTCTCCTGTGCACCTCGGCATTGGAGACGATGGTGCGGCCCTGATGAAAGCCATGCGAGGCAAACCAGAACCTGGGGTTCACCTTCTTTTTCTCGTGCACGCAAGCATTGAGCAACTCGGCAAGGCGAGTTTGTAGCAAGGCGAGCTGCGGCTCAGGCGCATGAATGATGCGATTGCCGCCCGATTTCTTCGTGATCTCGAAGCAGCGGTACTTTTTGGCCGCGTCCATCTTATAGAGAACGTAGCTGACGCCCTTCGGCGTAAAGCCAAGGGGTTTAGCAAGGTCAGTGAGGCTCTTTGCATTTCGTAGTTTATCTAGTGAACTCAAATTTCTGCACTCTGGGTTAGATGCTTACGGGCACTCTTATGCGAGCGTAGGCGATACACCGAGTACTCGAAATACCGCAAGGGGACCTGGAGGTAAGCAGCATGCCTACCATTGTTGTCATTTGCCGCGATGCGCAGCAGGAAGTCTGCCCGTAAGCTCTTTAACCATAGCGAACAAATGGATGGCCCGGCAAGTGGTCGCTTGGACATCATCAGAAAGGGATTTAACCGGGGCTCCCCATTTGGACGTCACCTCGTGACGAGGATGTTGCCTAATGCATTGTTCCAGCGCAACCAGATCGCTCATAGGAATCGGAGGAACGGCAGATTGTCGAGGTCGGGACACATGCTCGCCCAATCAAGGGTTTGCAGTGGGTAAACGCGCCATTTCCAGACGAACTGACGACTGGCAATGCCGCCGTGGTGAAGACAGCGGAGCTGACGCCGCTCTCAAACGCTTTCTTTGCTGAGGCGGCGGAAGCCGTCGGTCTGCCGAAGGGGGCGATCAACCTCATCTGCGGGCTTGGCCGCGACGCCGGTGCTGCGCTCGCCGCTCATCCCGACGTCAACCAGATCGTCTTCACCGGATCGGTACCGACAGGGATTGCGATCGCAACAGCGGCGGCAAGGAATGTGGTGCCCTGTGTCTTGGAACTGGGAGGCAAGTCGGCCGCTATCGTCCATGAGGATGCCGATCTGGAGGCTTTCGAGAACGACGTGCGCTGGGGCATCTTTTTCAATGCCGGTCAGGTCTGTTCGGCCATGTCGCGGGTGATCGTGCATAAGAGCCGCCAGGAGGAACTGGTCGAGCGCATCTCCGGCCTGGCCCGCTCGCTCTCGGTCGGGCCCGGCATAGAGCGTCCTGACTTCGGTGCCAACATGGGGGCCATGGTGAGTGAGGCACAGCGTGACCGGGCAGCCGCCATGGTCTCCGATGCTGTCGCCGCTGGGGCCGTTGCCGCCGTGGGCGGGCGAAAGCTGAACCATCCCGGCGCCTTCCTGGAGCCGACGGTGCTAAGCGCTGTGACGCCCGAGATGACCATCGCCAACGAAGAGGTCTTTGGGCCGGTCTTGTCAGTCCTTTCCTTCGAGAAGGATGAGGAGGCCATAGAGATCGCCAATGGCACGCCCTATGGCCTAGTCGGCGGTGTCTTCACCCGCGACCTTGATCGAGCCACCAAGGCCGCACGCGATCTACGCGCCGGACAGGTCTTCGTGAACGAATGGTATGCCGGTGGCGTAGAGACCCCCTTTGGGGGCTATGGCAAGTCAGGCTATGGGCGGGAGAAGGGGCGCGAAGCGCTCTGGAACTACGTCCAGACCAAGAATGTTGCAATCCGTCTTCGTTGAACTCGGCCGGCTAGGCAGCTATTGAGGCCGCGCCATCATCCCCGGGAGGAGAGAACAGTGGATCAAGATTTCTTTGAGCGCGGCCTGGAAAAGCGCAAGGGCACCTTGGGTGCGGAGTATGTCGAGAAGAACCTGGCGGCCGCCGACGACTTCACCCGGCCCTTCCAGGAGGCCATGACGGCCTGGTGCTGGGGCTTCGGCTGGGGTGACGAGACCATCGAGCCCAAGACCCGCAGCATGATGAACCTGGCCATGATCGGCGCCTTAGGCAAGATGCATGAGTGGGAGATCCACTGTAACGGTGCGCTCAACAACGGCGTCAGCAAGGAAGAGATCCGCGCGATCATTCATGTGGTCGGCATCTATTGCGGCGTGCCGCAATCCTTGGAGTGCTTCCGGGTCGCCCGCAAGGTCCTGACAGAGCGCGGCCTGATCTAACTTTTTTGCTTCTGAGAAAGCCGTCCCGGTCTCTGGTCGGGGCGGCTTTCTCTGTTGCCGCGGAACACGGGACAGGAAGAGACTGCAGCGAATCCGAAAGCCGGGCTTTCCCCCTGGCATCCACTTGGTCTAGAAGGGGCGCCGAGGGCGGACGCAAGGGTCAAGACAGTATGGCGAAGATCACCTATATCGAGTTCAACGGGACCAGGCACGAGGTCGAGGTGGCCAATGGCCTGACGGTCATGGAAGGGGCGCGGGACAACAACATTCCCGGCATTGAGGCGGCCTGTGGCGGCGCCTGCTCTTGCTCGACCTGTCATGTCTATGTGGCGCCCGAGTGGGTGGAACGTCTGCCTGAGAAGGACAGCATGGAAGAGGACATGTTGGAGTTCGCCTTTGAGCCCGATCCGGTGACCTCACGCCTGACCTGCCAGCTGACCGTCACTGACGAGATGGAAGGCCTGGTCGTGCAGATGCCGGAAGAGCAGGTCTAAGCAAAGCCCGAGCTGGTGGAATCACCAGCGACGACGGTTTGCGCTTCAAACCAAATGATGAAAGCACTGCAGGTGAGCGTAAGCGAACCGAAAGTGTTCTAACTCGATCTGGAGGCAGCGAGACGGAGCCTTGTCTCGCTCTTAAACTCAGAATCGATCTCGGCAATCAAGGCGGCCAGCGCAGGATTGTGGGACTTCCTTGCGCGGCGCACGACATAGGTCACGCCGGGAAGCTCTGAGAAGCCCTCTTTCAAGATCTCCATGTCGGCCGTCACGTGGCGCTCGTTCAGGACGGCGACACCAAGCCCGCTTCTGACTGCGCTGACAATACCGGCGGCGCTTGCACACTCCAGCACGATGTCGAAGACCCTCTCGTCCTTGTGGACGCTGTCCATGGCCCAGCGGCGGTAGAAACAGTTCTGATCGAAGGAGAGGAAAGGCAGCGCGCCCTCCTCGGCCAGGCGGAGGTCGGGTGACTTCACCCAGAAGAGCCTTTCCCGCAAAAGCTCTATGTCGTTCTGCCGGACCTCGTGGTCGAAGACCTGCATCACCGTCAGATCGAACTCGCCGGCGGCCATGAGCGCCTGGAGGAGGAGGCTCTGGTGAACCCGCGTGTGGACGGAGACGCCCGGATGCAGCCGGGCAAAGCGGCCCAAGATCCGGCTGAGATCGCTACAGGTGGTGTCCTCGGTCAAGCCAAGTCGGATCTTCCCCTTGACCGGGGTCTTGGAGAGATTGCGCAGCGCCTCGTCGTGGATGGCGATGATGCGCCTGGCATAGCCCAAGAGGTCCCGGCCTGCTTCCGTGAAGAGGGGTGCGTTGGGCCGTCGGGTGAGCAAAGGACAGTCAAGGCTGATCTCCAGCCGCTTGATCTTGTGGCTGACAGCCGACTGGGAAAGACCCAGCTGCTCGGCCGCGCGGGTCACGCCACCCTGTTCCTCAATGGCTGCAAGCGCGCGCAGTGAATCGATGTCGAGTCGCTGTGTTGAGTTGATAGTCATGACAGAACCCGATGAGTCTTCTGATCTGTTTCGGATTAATCATGACCCATTCCAGCCGGGAACGATAGAAGAGATGACGATCTGGCTCAGTCTACCATGGCTCGAGCTGCTCAGCGGTGGTCGCAACAACGCCGGCAAGGTCATCAAAAGCCTGCTGAAGTCCAGCGACCTCCAGCCGAGCGCTGAGACCGATTGCGATCAGCCGGCTCTGAGCATGGCTGGGAGCCTGTGCGGCGCGCTCCAAGGTGGCGCGTCTCCCGACCAGATGAAAGATCCACCATGCCGACGGCTCTTCGGTGAAACGCAGCAGTCCCTTGGCGCGAAGCGCCTGGTTGGAGAGGTGCTCGCAGAAACGATTGAAAGCCATCCTATCCACGGCCTGATCCCAGGTGGCCGACCAGCGTTCGTAGGCGATCTCGTGTCGTTCAGAAGCAGCCGGCGGAGCGGGTGAAGGGCGAGGCCCCTTGCTCTCAGTTTCGGAGTCGAAAAGCAGCGCGAGCGGGAGCTGGGCACGAATGGTTCGACAGATCTGTGCATAGGGGGCTGAGACCCGGAAGGTCTCTTCCAGATCGGCGACTTTCATCTGTTGGGCTTGATCGATCTTGTTCAGGAGCAGTAGATCGCAGGCTGCGGCATGATCAATGACCTCTTCCTGCAAGGCGGGATCCAGGTCGAAGAAACCCGCGCTGTCAATCAGGTAGACACGCGTGCTCAAGCGGATCAGGCGCGCGCTTTCTAGCGCCACGAGTGAGGCTTCCAAGGCGCGTGGGTCTGCCACGCCGCTGGTCTCGATCAAGACGGCATCGGGGGGATCGGCTGCACGGGCGAAGTCGGCCAAACGGGCCACGAAGTCGCCGTTGATCGAACAGCAGACGCAGCCGTTGCTGAGGTCAATGCGGTCTTCAGAGACCGTCTCGACCAAATCGAGGTCGATGTTGAGCGCGCCGAAGTCATTGACGAAGACGACGAAGCGCTGTCCCTGGGCCTGGCGCAAGACCTGGTTGACCAGACTGGTTTTCCCGGCTCCCAAGAAGCCGGCGACGATCAGGACCGAGAGTGGCTGGGTCTCAGCCATCGAAGACTCGCTCGCCGGCGAGCCAGGTTTCCTTGACCGCAATGCGGCTCAGATCGTCTGCCGCGACCTGCAGCGGATTCTTGGCCAGGATCGCCAGATCGGCATGCTTGCCGGGCGCCAGCGAGCCGAGCCGATCCTCCATCCCGATCTGGTAGGCGGCATCGATGGTGACGGCACGCAGGGCGGTTCGAGTGTCGATGCACTCCTCTGGACCCAGCACGCGGCCGTCATGGGCCCGCCTGGTCGCGGCTGCCTGCATCAGCACCAGGGCCGAGGCATCGGTCATCGGTGTGTCGGCATGCAGAGAGATCGGCATGCCGGCGGCCACGGCTGACCCGACCGGCATATAGTGTGCGGCACGCTCTGGCCCGAAGAGGGCGTCCTCGATGGGCGCCCCCCAGTGGGTGATGTGATTGATGAAAAAGCTGCAGAGCACGCCTAGCCGCTGCGCGCGCTCGATCTGATCGCTGCGCATCAGGGCGCAGTGCTCCAGACGAAAGCGGTGATCGGGGCGCGGTTCCTCCTCAAGCAAGCTTTCGACCAGGTCCAGCACCATGTCGATGGTGCGGTCGCCCTGAGTGTGAATGCTCATCTGCCAGCCGGCACCGAAGTACTCGCGCAGCATCGTCTCGAAGAAGGCCTGGGGATAGTTGGGACCGCCGGTGTGTCCCGGCTTCAGGTTCATACGCTCCAGGGTGATCCGGCTTTCAAGGTAGGGCTGGGTCAGCCAGATGTTGCCCAGGAAGGGCGAGCCGTCGGCATGGATCTTGACACCGGCCATCCATAGCCGGTCGTCGGGATCGGTCAGCGGCTCGACGGCCATCCCCGGCGTGGTGGCCTGTTGATAGGCAGCGACGCGGGGCAGCGGCAGGCCGCGCTTCAGCGCGTTCAGGTACCAGGCCTTGTAGAAGGGCAGGTAGAGATGCTCGGTCACCGTGGTGATGCCGTGGCGGATGAAGTCTCGGATCTGGGTCTCGAACTCTCTAGAGAGGCGGTCGTCGCCCCAGGCCCTGTAGAAGGTCTCCAGCGCCCTCCAGGTGATCGCCTCTTCGATCCGCCCGCTGGGTCGTCCGGAGGCATCGCGCTCGATCACACTGCCGGTCGGTGTCGGCGTCTCCGGCCCGATGCCGCAAGCCTCAAAGCCGGCCGAGTTCATGAAGAGCGCGTGGCAGTTGGAGGTTTGGATGCCCAGCGGATTGTCCGGTGCCAAGCTGTCCAGGAAATCCCGCGTTGGGTTCTCCATGTCGGGATGAAGCTGGGGATCGAGACCGAAGAAGAGCAGGTGCTCGCCCGGTTTGGCGACCGCCACGCGACGTTTGATCTTGGCGACAAGGGCGGCATAGGTGGGGACGGTTTCCGCCCGGACATCGACCACCGGCGCGCCCCGGGTCTTGGCTGCCCAGAGCGGATGGGAATGCGCATCAATGAAGCCCGGCAGCAGGGTGTGGCCCGCCAGATCCTGCACCGGAGCATCGGGCAGGGCTGCCAGGACCGCATCCAGGCTACCGAGAGCAACGATCTTGCCGTTGCGGATGCCGAGCGCCTCCACCCTCTCCAAGGCAGGCTCCATCGTCAGGATGGTGCCGCCGGTGAAGATCCTGGCGGTCACGAGGCCTCGACGGCCCGATAGCTGTTGCGCAGCTGACCGGCCTTGGCCTGCGAGGCGACGAAGTCTTCGTTCGACATCAGCGGGATGATCTTGTGATAGCGCGACATGCCGGTTGCCTCGGCCAGGTGCATGTTGGCGGCGACGGCCGCCATGTCCGGCATCTCATAGATGAAGAGCATGTCATACTCGCCGCAGCTGCCATAGGCATGCAGCAGGCGCCCGCCCATGGCGGCAACGGCGCGGCGGGAGACCTCGGCGCGGTCGCTGGGACTGTCCAGCATTTCGCTCTTGCGGTCGTTCTCGTATTTGATCAACAGCGCGACGGTGACGGTCACAGGCAGTTATCTCCTTTTCCCTTGAATGATGCGATCCAGGATCATCGCGCAGAAGAGGATGGCGATGCCGGCCAGGATGCCCTGGCCTTCGGAGGCGTACTGCAGAGCCTCCAAGACATCCTCGCCCAGCCCCTTGGCGCCGATCAGCGAGGCGATGACGACCATGGCCAGGCTCAAGAGGATGGTTTGGTTGATCCCGGCCATGATCGAGGGCGCGGCCAAGGGCAGATCCACCTTCCACAGCAAGTAGCGCTTGGAGGCGCCGAAGGCCATCGCCGCCTCGCGCACCGATTCCGGAACGCCGCGCAGGCCCAGCACGGTCAGACGCACCACCGGGGTGCCACCAAAGATCATGGTGGCGATGATGGCGGCCGGCTTGCCGGTGCCGAAGAAGGCGATCACCGGGATCAGATAGACGAAGGCCGGCATGGTCTGCATGAAGTCCAGGATCGGCCGGACAAGAGTGTAGAGCCTGGGGTTGCGGGCGCAGGCCACGCCCAGCGGGATCCCCAGAGAGATGGAGATGCAGGCAGCCGTGCCCAGCAGGGCCATGGTCCGCATGCTCTTGTCCCAGAAGCCCAGATAGCCGAGGTAGGCGAGCGCGGCCGCGGTGAAGATGGCGGCCCGCCAGCCGGCAGCCAGCCCGGTCAGGAGGATGACGAAGCCACCCATGACCGGCCAGGGGGTCTCGACAAACAGAGTTTCCAAGGCGTCGAGCACGGTCCTGATGCCGACGACCAGCCCGTCGAAGAACCACTCGGAGTTGACGGCGCTCTCGTTCAGCCAGGTCTTGATCGTGGTGGCGGCCGAGGACTGTACCGAGGGGTCGGTCGGAAAGCCGTCGAGGGCCGCGATCTGGTTGGGAAAGCCGAATTTCAGGGCGCAGGTGACATAGGTGATGATGGCAAGCCCGCCGCCCAGCGCGATGCTGAGCGGACGCAGGCCATGCGCCAAGCTGTGGTCAGAGCGCCAGTGGACATAGCGCTTGCGTAGGGCAGGATTGGCCAGGACGGCCTGGGCAGCCTTGGTGATCAGCAGGATGACAAGACCCAAGAGCACCAGGGTCGTGGCCTCGCCGCGCGCGGCCTCCGCATCTGCGCGGATGCCCTCGACAGCGCGCTCCAAGGATTGAATGGTCTTCTCGAAGGCGGCGACCTTGTCGGGATTGTTGACCAGTGCGTCGGCCAGCTGCTCCCGCCGGGTCTCCAAGGTGCGCTCGATCCCCTCCAGGCGCTGCAGAATGGGCGCGCCCAAGTCGCCCCAGAGACCGCGTGAGAGCTGAACGATGGCAAAGGTCTCCAGAATGACGGAGACCAGGAAGTGGGACCAGAGATTGCGCGCGCCGAACCAGAGCGATCCCAGCAGCGCGGCTGCCCAGTTGATGGTGAAGGCGAAGCGACGGGCATCGCCGATCCGGCGGAACTGTTGTTGGTAGTAGGCGGCGTTGCTGCCGACGAAGGTTTTGACGGAGGACTCGGGGGCGGCTTCGTTCATGGTCCTGCTCATCCCTCATCCGTCCCCATGATGACGCCCCGCAAGAGATCGTTCTTGGTGACCACCCCCATCAGGGAGCCGTCGGCGGCCTCGATGGCGATTGGCGCCTCGCTCTCGGCCGAGACTGCGATCAAGGCCTTTAGGGTGGCGTCCTCGGGCATGCGCTGCGCGTCGGCTGGCAGGGGCGCGCCAAGGGCCTCCAGCGGTGTGATCAGGCTGTGCGCGCGGATCAGGTTGATGCGTGAGATGCCAGCGACGAAGTCGGCGACATAGCCGTCGGCCGGCTGCATCACGATCTCTTCCGGCGTGCCGATCTGCATGATGACGCCGTCGCGCATAATCGCGATGCGATCGCCGATGCGCACCGCCTCGTCCAGATCGTGGGTGATGAAGACCGTGGTCTTTTTCATCTTGGAGGCCAGGGCCTTGAATTCGTCCTGGAGCTGCCGCCGGATCAGCGGGTCCAAGGCCGAGAAGGGTTCGTCCATCAAGAGGACATCGGCGTCGGCGGCGATGGCGCGGGCCAGGCCGACCCGCTGCTGCATGCCGCCCGACAGCTCATGCGCATAGCGATCGCCCCAGGCCGAGAGCTCGACCAGGTCCAAGGCGTTCTGCGCCGCTGTCCAGCGCGCATTGGGCGAGAGACCGCGGATCTCCAGGGGCATGGCGACATTGTCCCGGACCGAGCGATGCGGCATCAGCCCAAAGTCTTGAAAGACCATGGCGATCTTCTGATTGCGCACCGCCAAGAGCTGGGTCTCATCCAGCGCGGTCATGTCATGCCCGGCGACCAGGATCTTGCCGGCCGTCGGTGTCAGCAGACGGTTGATGTGCCGGACCAGGGTGGACTTGCCGCTACCCGACAGGCCCATCACGCAAAAGATCTCACCTTCGCTCACCTCGAAGGTGGCGTCGGCCACGCCCACGACACAGTCGAAGCGCTTCAGCACCTCGGCTTTGCCAAGGCCCTCGCTGGTGATGGCCGCCATCGCCTCTTCGGCGCGATCGCCAAAGATCTTCCAGACGCCGGAGACCTCGATCATTGGGGCTGAAGCTGAGGTGTTCGACATGAAGCGCTGCGGGCCCCTCTGTCAGTCGCAGGAAGGGCAGCGGCGCGAGCTGACCCGCGCCGCTGCGGTGTGCAGGTGAGGGACTAGAGTCCGAGCCAGCCGTCCACGCGATCGCTGTTCGCGTTGACCCACTCGCGGGCCACCTCTTGCGGGTCGCGTTTCTTCACCACGATCTCGTTGGTGAAGTTGTTCACCGTGTCGGTATCCATGGCGATCTGGGCCAGGAAGGCGGCGACGTCAGGGGCGCGGCCCTCCAGGCTCTTGGAATAGCCGACGTGGATCTGTTTTTCCTTGTCGGCGCTGGTCACCTTCGACTTCTCGAACCAGTCCGGATCTTCGGAGGGCTGGATCATCTGGTACTTGGCGGGGTCGTGCTCCGGCTCCTCCAGGCGCACCATGTCGAACACGAACCAGTTGTAGTGCGGGGCATAGCAGTAGAAGGCAAAGCCCTCATCCTTGTTCATCGCGTCCGAGATGGAGGCCGTGGCAATCTCCTCTTCGGCGATCATCGGCTCGAAGAAGTTGGTGATGCCATAGTCTCTGGCCTTCACGTGGTTCTGGTTGGTGGAGGTCCAGCCGGGTGCGCCGATCCAGATGTCGCCCTTGCCGTCGCCGTTGCGATCCATGGCGGCCGCGGCCTCGGGCGTGGCCAGATCGAAGACCGAGGTGATGCCATGCGCCTCGGCGAACTTGCGCGGTGCGCAGAAGGCGGAGAAGCCGGCATAGCTGTTCTCGCTGAGCGCCACGGTGTCGTTCTGATCGACATAGATGGAGGTGAAGTTCGACTGGTTCGGCATCCAGACATCGGGATGCACGTCGATCTCACCCTTGCCGCGGTCCATGGCCTTGAAGATGACGGCATTGGTGCCGGGAACCAGCTCGGCCTGACCGCCCAGCTTATCCTCGATCACCACCTTGATGAGGGCGGCCATGGCACGCCCGCTGGCCCAGTTGGGCTCAGCCACCTTGATCACCTCTTGCGCGCTCACCCCCTGGACGGTGGCGGTCGCAAGGGCCGCGGAAAGCATCACATAAGCCAGCCTGTTCATTCGTCAGTCCTTTCCCCTTGAACACTCTCATTCGCGTGTCGGAAGTGTTGACATGTTAATCACGTAATCTAACATGTCAACTGCATTGACGCGAGGAGGTGAGGGGTATAGGAGCAGACAGAGAAGGGGCGAGAGCGAGGAGAGGGATGCTCGAACCGGTCGAAAGCCAGGGTCAGCAGGAGGGGGCAGCGCCGCCCATGCTGCGCGAGGCGGCCTTCATCACCTTGGAACGGATGATCGTGACCGGGCGCCTGGCGCCGGGCGAGTGGGTCTCGGAAACGCGCCTGATCGAAGTCTCGGGCCACAGCCGGGCCTCTGTGCGCCACGCCTTGCAGCGCTTGCAGGATCAGCAGCTTATCAACATCTTTCCGCGCCGCGGGGCTCAAGTCTGCCCGATCGACTACACGGCGCAGTTCCGGGCGCAGGAGTTTCGGAGGGTCGTCGAGCATCTGTTGGCGCGCTGCGCAGCCGAGCGGGCGAGCGCCGAGCAACGCCAGCGCTTCAAGGAGATTGCCGAGCGCTTTCTGGAAGCCGGGGCGCGCGAAGATCAAACCGCCATGACCGAGCTCGATTTGGCGAACTACTCCCTGATCTTGAAGGCCGCAGACAATCCCTTCGCCAGCAAGGCCATGGCCTCGGTCAAGGGGCTGTCACGCCGCTTTTGGATTCTGCACCGCGAAGAGCATGGCGACACCCAACAGATGGCCGCCGGCCACGCCGCCGTCGCCTCGTCCATTGCCGCTGGCGACCTTGAGGCTGCCGAGAGGGCCGTCGATGCGGTGGTCGACTATGTCGAGGCCTTCACCTTGAAGGTCGTGGGCTACAACAAGGGCCGCTAGGGACCGGCTCTCTCCTCAGGCAAAGGTGGGCAGAGCCGGACCCGGCGATGCGCCGGACAGAGCATCCAGCTCTTCCTGCGATAACACCAGAGTTGCGCCTTCGATGAGCCCTTGCAGTTGCCCCGGCTTGGTCACGCCCACGACCGGCGCTGAGACCACCTCTTGGGCGATAACCCATGCAATGGCGACAGCGGCGGGTGTGCTGTTTTTCTCCTCGGCGATACGGGCCAGGCAGTCCCGCAAGGCCGGTGGCAGACGGTCTTCGACGGCATGGCGACGCTGGTCGTGTTGCGCCCTTTCGCTACCGCTTGCATCAGGTGTCGAGGCGGATTGAGCAAGTGCACCCCTGGCCAAGGGCGAGTAGGGGGTGAGACCAACACCCGCTTCCAGGCAGAGTGGGATCATGTCCCGCTCTTCATCACGCTGCGCGAGGTTGTAGAGGTTCTGCATTGCGACCGGGCGCGCCAAAGGGGCCATATGCTCGGCCTTGGTGAGGATCTGCGCGAAGCGCCAGGCCGGCATGGAGGAGCAGCCGATGTAGCGGGCCCGTCCGCTACGCACGATGAGGTCGAGGGTCAGGACCAGTTCCTCGATCGGGGTGATCTCGTCCAGGCGGTGCACGATGAAGAGATCCAGATAGTCGGTTTGCAGCCGCTTCAGGCTCTGGTCCAGGCGACGCAGCAGCTCGTTACGGGAAAGGGTGGCGAGCCCGTCTTCGGCGCTGGTTGGATAGCCGATCTTGGAGATCAGGGTGACCTGATCCCGTTTCCCTTCGCTCTTTAGATAGGCGCCGAGCAGGCGCTCGCTCTCGCCCTCATTGTACATCTCGGCCGTGTCGAAGCTGTTCAAGCCCAGATCCAAGGCCTCGCCGATCAGAGCATTGCTTTCCTTATCGCCGAAGCCGGCCCAGTCGCGGCGTCCGGCTGCGCCCCAGGAGTTGCCACCGATGATAAGGGGGCTGACGGTCAGACCACTGCGGCCCAGCTGTTGTCTCTTCATGTCATTCCTCTACCGCGATCTGGTCTATCCGAGTGCTTGACTGGCAGCCCCAAAGACCTGGCCGCCCTGTCCACTATCTGGTGCCCTGGTCCCTCGCAGCATCGTGACGACGCTGTGGACGCGCACTAGGCCCCAGTCTTCCAGCCAGGCGGAGAGTTCGCTTGAAGATTGGATGTCAAGCCGCGCAAAGCTGCCGGTGACCGGCGCTAGCAACGATTGAATGAGCTGTTTGGCCTCGTCCCTGTCCTGACCGATCACCGGGCCGATGTGACGTCCCATTCCAAAGGGACGTGTCAGGGCATAGCCGGTGAGGCGCCCATTGCTCTCCAGAACCTGTCCTTCTGCGCTTTCACGGAGTGCACGCAACAGCGCCTCGCGGTCTAGCCCGCTAGCACCTCTGTCCAGTTTTGCCACGGCGTTAAAGTCGTCGTGCCGCATTTGGCGCAGGTCAGAGGGCGGCTCGCCCAAGGGAACGCGCGCAACTCTTCCTTGATACTGGTAAATGGTGCCGATGGGCCGGAATCCTTGCTGTTCGTAGAGCCGAAGACCCTCTTCCGATGCATTGAGCATGACCGATCGATCGCCGATCGCGTTGAGCGCGGCCTGCATCAAATGTGTGCCGATGCCCTCGCCCTGACAGTCCGGATCCACGATAACCATCCCAAGCGTAGAATAGCCCGGATCGTAATCCCACCACATGACCGTGCCGACCAGGCGACCGTCGCGTAGGGCGATGAGCCCTTTACCCAAATCCAAGACGAAAGCCCACTCGCGCTGGCGATGTGGCCAACCGACAGCAATCGATAGGCGCTCGGCTTCCGTGAGGTGGGCGTGCAAAAGAGGTTTTATCCGGAGATTTGAGGAGTCTTTGCTCACGACAAGGCGGGCCCCAACACTGCAGGTGATCCCACCTAACATGACCTTTGAAAGCATTGAAAGATGGCAGCACGCATGGGTGGTACGCGCCGAGCGTCCTTAGCGATGGTCTGACAGGGCTGCCTGCAGATCCCGGTCGAACTCGCGCACGAAGCGGGAGCTCGGCAGCACCGTGCTGGTGGTCACCACAATGTCCAAGGTGGCACTTGGCCGGAAGGGACGGACCTCGAGGTTGCTAAAACTTTGCCAGGGGATGAGACCATCGACCAGGGCAACGCCGAGGCCGCGTTGCACCAGCGGTGCGGCGGCGATGGAGAGGGTCACCTCGATCTGCGGCTCGCGGATCAAGTCCTCGCCGCGGAAAATCCGGTCGAGCAGCCGGCCGGCATAGGTGCTGGAGGCATAGCTGATCAAGGTCTCTGCTTTGAGATCTCGCGGTTCCAAATGTGTCTTTCCGGTCAGGGGTGAGCTTGCCTCTACCAGCGCGATGATCTGTGCGCTGCCGATGATCTTGGAGCGGATGCCGGGGCTGTCCAAAGCGACCATGGTGAGCCCCAGGTCGATATCGCCGATCACGATATGCTCGGCAATCTCCTCGGCCGGCAGAGTCTTCACGTCGATCCGGATCTCCGGATTGCGTCGGCGAAAGCGCTCGATCGCGGCCGGCAGCAGGCCGAAGGTGGCGGGCGCACTGGCGCCGATGCGCAAGAGACCCAACTGCTTGTCCCGGATGCGGTCGGAAAGCAGCTTCAGGGCCTCAATCTCGCGGAAGATGCGATCGGCGTCCTGGATCAGAATCTGCGCCTCGGCTGTCGGCACCAGCCGGCCGCCCAGCCGCTCAAAGAGGCGATAGCCGATCTGGCTCTCGAAGTGCCGCAAGAGCTTGCTCACTGCCGGCTGCGAGACGTTCAGCGATTGAGCGGCTGCCGTCAGGGTTCCGTGGCGCATGATGGCGCGGAAGACCTCTAGTTGTCGGGCGTTCAAGGTACAGACACTCCATAACTAAGAGTTATGTTTTGCATGTCATAGGGTATTGGCCGCGAGGTCAAGACTGGGTCAGCATCAGTGTGACTTCGCCTAGGCGTCAGTCGGCTGCCATCACGGTGGTTCCGGCGCCGCAAGACGGGAGCGCTTCGTGAACGGCCAGTTCCATCGTCTCGCTGAACAGCAAAGACCATCGATCGCCTTCTCTCTAGACGGCCAGGCCGTCACTGCTCTCGAAGGGGACAGCCTGCTGGTCGCGATCCTCGCTCAAGCTGGACATCTGCGGGTCTCGGAGTTCGGTGATGGTGCGCGCGCGGGCTTCTGCCTGATGGGCGCTTGTCAGGATTGCTGGGTCTGGACGGCCGCGGGCGAGCGCCTGCGGGCTTGCAGCACGCCACTGATTGAAGGCATGGCGATCCTGACCAAGCCGGCGGAGGACGCATGGCTGATCCCCTGATCGCGATCGTCGGCGCCGGCCCGGCGGGACTGCGCGCAGCAGAGGCTCTGGTTGCCGCCGGCCTGCGCCCCGTCCTGATCGAGGAGGGGCAGCGCGACGGTGGCCAAATCTACCGCCGCCAGCCCGAAGGTTTTCAGCGCGGCTACCGCGACCTCTATGGCAGTGAGGCTGAGCGGGCGGCGCGCATCCATGAGCTCTCCGAGGAATTGCGGACGAAAATCGACTATCGGCCGGAGACCCTGGCTTGGGCACTGGCCGATCAATGCCTGCAGCTGTCGCATCGTGGCCGGTCGGACAACCTGCCCTTCGACGCCTTGATCCTGGCGACCGGTGCCACGGATCGGATCATGCCACTGCGCGGCTGGAACCAGGCCGGCGTCTTCAGCCTGGGTGGCGCGCAGATCGCGCTCAAGGCGCAGGCCTGCGCCATCGGCCGCGCGCCCATCTTCTTAGGGACAGGGCCGCTGCTCTATCTCGTCGCCGCCCAGTACCTGAAGGCCGGTGCAGACGTGCAAGTGGTGCTCGACACCGCCCCGCCATCGCGTCGCTTGGCGGCTCTGCCACAGCTCCTGTCACGTCCGGGATTGCTGTGGCGTGGGCTGGCATTGACCGCGCAACTGCGCAGAGCCGGTGTCACCTTGCTCAGGGGTGTTACGCCCCTGGAGATCTTGGGCGGGGAGGGTGGCCTATCCGGCCTTTCCTTCCGCACGCATGGCGGAGAGAGCAAGACCCTGGCCTGCGATGCCGTGGCGCTGGGCTATCACCTGCGGCCGGAGACACAGTTGGCCGATCTCGCCGGCTGCGCCTTTCACTTCGAGCCCGAGACCCGGCAGTGGCTGCCGGAGGCGGATGCGGAGGGGCGCAGCAGCGCGCAAGGTGTCTACCTCGCCGGTGACAACACCCGCATCCTGGGCGCGGAGGCAGCCGAACTCAGTGGCCGCCTTGCCGCACTCGCCGCCCTCGAGGATCTGGGGTTGGCGTCCGATGAGACCGAACGGCGGCGTCTGGTGACCGACCTGGCGCGAATGGAGCGTTTCCGTAAAGGTCTGGTCCAGGCCTTCCCCTGGCCGCATCACTTTGCCAAGAGCTTGCCGGACGACACGGTGATCTGCCGCTGCGAAGTGGTGACGGCGGGCGATCTGCGGCAAAGCCTCGACCTGACCGGCGCCAAAGAGGTGAACCGGGCCAAGGCCTTCAGCCGGGTCGGCATGGGCCGTTGCCAGGGCCGCTATTGCGGTCACGCCGCCGCCGAGGTCATCGCCGCCGCGCAGGGAGTCCCTCTGGAGACTGTCGGTCGCCTGCGCGGACAGGCGCCGGTCAAGCCGCTGCCGGTCGCAACCGAGAGGGTCGTTGCATGAGCGCACTCTCGGCCGATGTCATCATCGTTGGCGGTGGCTTCATGGGGGCGGCCTCCGCCTTCTTCCTGCGCCAGCGCGGCCTCTCTGTCATCCTGATCGAGCGGGACCGGGTGGGACAGCATGCCAGCGGAGTCAATTTCGGCAATGTGCGCCGTCAGGGCCGCTTCCTGCCGCAGCTGCCGCTCGCCAATCGCTCGCGCGAGATCTGGGGGCGCCTCCCGGAGCTGATCGGTGAGGACCTGGAGTTCCTGCCCACCGGGCACCTCCGCGCCTGCTACAGCGAAGACCGCTTCCAGATGCTGGAAGACTATGCCGCCAAGGCGCGGCACTATGATTTGGACCTGGAGCTGATCGGGCGCAACGCACTGCACAAGCGCTTTCCCTTCTTGGGACCGGACTGCATCGGCGCCTCCTTCTCGCCCTATGACGGGCATGCCAATCCGCGCTTGGCGGCACCGGCCTTTGCCAGAGCCGCCGTTCGGGCCGGTGCGCGGCTCTTCGAGCAGACCGAGGTGCTCGCGATAGACAAGACCGACGAGGACTTCGAAGTCACAGCCGCCAAAGGGCAGGTCTTCAGGGGACCAATCGTCTTGGTGACCGCCGGCGCCTGGGGCAATCTGCTGTCCGAGCAGTTTGGTGAGCCAGCACCGCTCGCCGCGCACGGCCCTCAGATGGCCGTAACCGAGCCCATGCCCTATGCCTTGAAGCCGGTGGTGGGCATTGCTGCGACCAATGCCGAAGAGAACGTCTACCTGCGCCAGGTCAAGCGCGGCAACATCGTCTATGGCGGCAGCCGCCGCGGTCCTGCCTACCCGGACATCCGTCGCGCCTATGTGAAGCCCGAGAACAGCTTGAACCAGTTCCCGCAGCTCTCGCGGCTGGTGCCGGCCTTGAGGCGCCTCAGCATCATTCGGACCTGGAGTGGCGTTGAGGGATACCTGCCCGACGAGCGTCCGATCATGGGCCCCAGTGCCAAGGTTGCTGGCCTCTACTACGCCTTTGGCTTCTGCGGCCACGGCTTTCAGCTTGGGCCGGGTGTTGGCGACGTCATGGCAGAGCTGATCGATCGCGGTCAGACCAGCACCCCGATCGAGGACTTCTCTATCGCACGCTTCCAGAAGGTCGTGCGCCTCTCAGAGCTTTCGCAAACCGCAGGAGACACGCCGCAATGAGTGCTGTGACCGCTTCCAGCTCCCCCAGCTTGACGGCCGATCAGTCGACGCTTCAGTTCCATCGCGACTGTTTCGTCTTTGACGGATTGGCCATCGCCTATGTCTTGGAGGGCAAGTACACAGAGCGTTGCCTAGAGGGTGGCGTCAACGCCGCCAACGTTACGTTCGCACTGGAAGAGTCCTGGGACGTGACCTTGAAGCGCTTCGAGGATCACTTGACCCGCATTGAGAAGAGCCCCGATCTGATGCTCTGCCTCACCGCCGATGATCTCCTGAAGGCGCAGAGCAGCGGCAAGCTGGGCGTGGTGATCGGAACCCAGGGCGCCTCCATGCTGGACGATCAGCTTTGGCGGCTGGAGTTCCTGGTGCGGATGGGGCTGCGCTTCTTGGGGCTGGCCTACACCACGGCCAACGCCTTTGGTGACGGCTGCGGCGAGAAACGCGACGCGGGTCTGAGCTATCTTGGGGAAGAGTTGGTCGAGCTGGCCAACGCGCTGCCGATCATGGTCGACCTCTCCCACTGTGGCCATCGCACCCGTGCCGAGACTACGGCGCTCTCGCGCGCCCCGGTTTGCACCCACTCCAACGCTGACGGTCTGCGCGCCAATGGCCGCAACACCACCGACGCGACGGTCAAGGCGATGGCGGCAAAGGGCGGCATGATCGGAGTCTGCGGACTCCCGCAGTCTCTGGCTGACGGCACACCGACCTTGGACGACCTTCTGGATCACGTCGACCACCTGACCAAGCTTGTCGGCAGCGATCATGTCGGGATCGGCCTGGACTATGTCGAGAAGTATGCCGAGCAGGAAACGGTGGTGGCCCCGCCCAGTGTGGTGACCTGGCGCACGCGACGCCCGGACATCTTCGGCCCGCTCTCCTCCTTTGGCCGGCAGTCCTATCCCATCGGTGTTGAGACGGTGACCAAGCTTCCGAACCTGACCCAAGGGCTCTTGGACCGGGGCTACGACAAGGAGGCGACTGCGGCAATCATGGGCGGAAACTGGCTGACGGCCTTCCGCCGTTTCTGTGGGTAACGGGAGGTTTGATTTTTTTGTCTTAACCGGACCCCTGCGTTCACGACCGATCGGTCGCCTGGTTCTTAGCATTTCCGATCGGCAAGACAAACAAGCGCGCAGGACGAACAAAGAAAGGAACGAACAGATGAGGTATTCTAAGCACGAACTTGACCGGATCCTGCGTTCCAGCGATTCCGACACCGTAGCCAAGGCCCTTAAGAGTGGCGCCAGCCGTCGCCAGGCCATGATGATGTTGATGGCAGCCGGTGCCGGTTTGGGCTTGGCTGGAAACGCCGTTACAGCCATCGGCAAGGCGGTGGCTGACACACCCAAGCGTGGTGGCAACATTCGTTTCGCCTGGGCCCAGCATGGTCCGGCGGATACCTTCGACCCGATCCTCTTCACCAACTCAATCGACTATGCGCGCGGGCGTCTGACCTACAACAACCTCTGCCGTCTGAACGAAGACCTGACGGCGGGGCCGGAGCTGGCGGAGTCCTTTGAAGCCAATGCTGACGCCACCGAGTGGGTCTTCAAGCTGCGCAAGGGCGTCGAGTTCCAGGATGGTTCATCCTTCGGCGCGGATGACGTGATCTACTCGATGAACCGTCACATGGGCGCAGACTCCAAGTCTAAGGCCAAGGTGCTGGTGGCCGACGTCAAGGAATGGAAGAAGGACGACAATCACACGGTGCGGGCGATCCTGTCGGCACCCAACGCAGAACTGCCGGTCATCCTGGGTACCTTCCACTTTAAGATCGTTAAGAACGGCGAGACCGACTTCATGTCGCCGATCGGCACCGGCCCCTATTCGGTGACCGAATTCAAGCCCGGTGTGCGCTCCATCCATGATCGCAACGAGAACTATTGGGTGGAGGGGCGTCCTTATATCGATCGTTTCGAGGTCTTCGGCATTACCGACAATGTGGCGCGCCTGAATGCGCTGCTTTCCGGCGATATCCAGATGATGGGGAACCTCGATCCCAAGGCCATCCCGCAGGTGGAAGAGGCTGATGGCGTTGAAGCCTTCTCCGTGCCCTCCGGCGCCTATGACAACATCGTCGCCCGTCTCGACACGGCGCCCGGTAACAACCCGGACTTCGTCATGGGCTTGAAGTACCTGCAGCGCCGCGACCGTGTCTTGAACGTGATCCGCAAGGGCCATGGCTCGATCGGCAACGACCAGCCGGTCGGACCGGCCTATGGCGCCGACTGGTGCGAGGAGTTGGGCATTCGCGCCTATGACCCGGACAAGGCCAAGCATCATCTGCAGAAGTCAGGCCTGACGACTGCCACCTTGGACGTCGCCGGCATCACCGTTGGCGCCGTCGAGATGAGCCTGATGCTGCAACGCGAATGCGCCAAGGTCGGCTTCGATCTGAAGCTGAACCGGGTGCCGACCGACGGCTACTGGGGCGCCACCTGGTTGAAGAGCCCCATGTTCGTCGGCTCCTGGAACATGCGGCCCAGCGCCAACATCATGATGACCACGGCCTACAAGTCGGATGCGGCCTGGAACGAGTCGCGCTGGCAGAACGAGCGCTTCGATCAGTTGCTCGCGCAATCACGGGCCGAACTGGACCCGACGAAGCGCCATGAGATGAACTGTGAGATGCAGAAGCTTTGTGCGGACGAGAGCGGCGTCCTGATCCCGGCGCACAATGCCTACATCGACGGCAAGGCCATTGCGCTGAAGGGCTTCCCGCGGGTGCCGTTGGCGCCCTTCGGCGGCATGGAGTTCCCAGAGTGGGTCTGGCTCGATAGCTGAGCCCGTCTCCCTGCCTCCTGGTCCCGGCGCACCTCCCAGCGTCGGGACCACCCTTTTTTAAGGCGCGACAATGCTGTTGATGGTCTTAAGGCGCATTGCGATCGGTCTGGCCTTGATCATGGTGGTCTCGGTCCTGATCTTCGCCATCACCCAGATCCTGCCGGGTGATGCTGCAGAGGTGCGCCTGGGCCAAGAGGCGACGCCGGAGACCTTGGCCGCTCTGCGCAAGGAACTAGGGCTGGATCGCCCGGCTTACGTTCAATACGTCGAATGGCTGGGGCGCCTGGTTACCGGCGATCTGGGAGTCTCTGTCGCGGGTGGCGCCACCATTGCCAGCCTGATCGGTGACCGCATCGGCAATACGCTCTTCATGGCTACGGCCGTCACGGTAATCGCTGTCCCCCTGTCTGTCCTAATCGGCCTGCTTGCCGCAATGTACCCCGGCAGCCGCCTGGACCGCTTGATCACGGCGGCAACCTTGGGCTTGGTGGCAGTGCCGGATTTCCTGGTCGCGATCCTCCTGATCCTGGTGCTCTCGGTCCAGCTCGGCTGGTTTCCGGCGGTTTCCTACCTCAGCGGCAGCGAGGACCTCTGGACCCGGCTCTGGGCCTTGATGCTGCCGATCGCCACTCTGGTCACGGTGGTCGCCGCACAGATGATCCGCATGACCCGTGCCGGCATTCTGAATGTGATGAATTCGCCATACATCGAGATGGCGATCCTGAAAGGGGTGCCGCGCGGCCGCATTATCCTGCGCCATGCCCTCTTCAATGCCATCGGACCCATCGTCAACATCATCGCGCTCAACCTGGCCTACCTGGTCAGTGGCGTGGTTATCATCGAGACCATCTTTTCCTATCCGGGCCTGGCTAAACTGATGGTCGATGGCGTGCAGACCCGCGACATGCCGGTGGTGCAGGCCTGCGGCATGATCTTTTGCGGCACCTACATTGCCCTCATCATCATCGCTGACATTGCCTCCATCATGTCCAACCCGCGCCTGAGGCACCCGAAATGACTGGCGAACGCAAAGACGTCGCGGCGGCGGAGGAGCACTATGAAGAGCTGCCGGACGCGCCGCCGACCCGCCGCCTGAAGCTGGGCCTGGTCGGTCGGATCTCCCTCGTCATTATCGCCTTTTGGGTGGTGATCGCGCTGATCGGCCCCTTCATCGCACCCTATCACGAGGCCGAGTTCATCGAGGAAGACCTGCAAGGCAACTATATTCTGGATCCCAGCTTTCTGCCGCCGGGAGAGCAGGTCTGGCTGGGCACCGACTATATCGGTCGAGACATCTTCTCGCGCATCATCTGGGGTGCGCGGACCACCTTGGGCATCTCGGTCTCTGCCACCTTGCTGGCCTACTTCATCGGTATCACCCTGGGTATTGCGGCAGCCGTCATCGGCGGTTGGGTCGATATGGCGCTCAGCCGTTTGAACGACGCCATTCTCTCCTTTCCCAGCATCATGCTGGGCCTGATCACCATTGCCGCCTTCGGCTCATCGATCCTGTTGCTGATCCTGCTGGCTGGTTTGATCTATGCCTCGGGCGTCTACCGCATTGCGCGCGCGCTCGGCCAAGACATCATGGTGCAGGACTTCGTCGAGGCGGCACGCGTGCGGGGTGAGGGAACCTGGTGGATCATCGTGCGTGAGATCCTTCCCAACGCCGCCATGCCAATCGCCACCGACTTCGGACTCCGGCTGATCTTCGTCATCCTCTTCGTCTCCTCCTTGAGCTTCCTGGGGCTTGGCGTGCAGCCGCCCATGTCCGATTGGGGCAGCATGGTGCGCGAGAACCTGCCGGGGCTTGGCAATGGACTGTTGCGTGGGGCCCTTGCCTCCCTGGCGCCGGCGCTCGCGATTGCCAGCCTGACCATTGCCATCAATCTGATCGTGGACGAGGTTTCCGCTCATGCCGGCGGCAGCCTTGCCAGGAAGATGATCTGATGACGGCGCTCTTGCAGGTAGAGGACCTGAAGGTCTCCGCACAGAAGGACGACGGTTCTCTCTTGCCGATCGTCAAGGGCGTGAGTTTCCAGGTTCAGGCCGGCCAGGTGGTGGCGCTGATTGGCGAGTCCGGCTCCGGAAAGACCACGATCTCCCTCTCCGCACTGGCCTATTGCAAGCCCGGCCTGGTTTTCGCCGGTGGAGCGGTGCGTCTGCAAGGCGAGGACATCCTGCAGATGCAGCCGCTCTCGGTTCGGGATCTGCGCGGGCGCCGCGTCGCCTATCTGGCGCAGTCCGCGGCGGCGACCTTCAACCCAGCGCTCAAGATCGGCGAGCAGGTGACCGAGTCCTCGGTCCGGCATGGCATCCTGACCCAGGAAGAGGCGGATCGCCGTGCGGTTGCCTTGTACCGCGCCCTGGAGCTGCCGGATCCCGAGCGTCTCGGCCGGCGCTATCCCCATCAGGTTTCCGGCGGTCAGCTGCAGCGTCTTATGGCGGCAATGGCGCTCTGCGGACGGCCAGACCTACTGGTCTTGGACGAGCCCACGACGGCTTTGGACGTCACCACCCAGATCGAGGTGTTGAAGGCCTTCAAGCGTGTCATCCGCGAAGAGGGTGCAGCGGCGATCTATGTGACCCACGACCTGGCGGTAGTGGCGCAGATCGCCGATCACATTATCGTCCTCTATGGCGGCGAGATCATGGAACAGGGGCCGGCCGAAGAGATCATCAAGCGGCCCAAGCATTCCTACACCCGCAGGCTGATGGCGGCGGTTCGCCCCAGTCCCACAGCTGGGCAGAAAGGGACCCTGTCGCTTGAGCGCCGGAAGGCGCAGTCCGCCATTGACTTAAGAGGCATCACCGCCGGCTATGGCGGTAGCGTCAAGGGCGAGCCGGTCATCACCGTCTTGCGCGACGTCTCTCTGTCGATCGGGCGCGGTGAGGTGGTGGGTGTTATCGGTGAATCGGGCTGCGGGAAGTCGACCCTGGCCCGCGTGGTTGCCGGCTTGCTGCCGGCCAGTCGCGGCGAGGTCGTGCTGGACGGCGAGACTCTGGCGCCGAGCTTGAAGGAGCGGGACCGGGACGAACTCCGCAAAGTGCAGTTCGTCTTTCAGATGGCAGACACGGCCTTGAACCCGCGACAGCGCATCGGCGAGATCCTTGGCCGCCCGCTTCAGTTTTATCTGGGCCTCAGAGGCAAGGCACGGCGCCAGCGGGTGGCGGAGTTGCTGCAGATGGTCGAGTTGCCGGCAGACTTTGCCGAGCGCTATCCAGCCGGCCTCTCCGGCGGACAGAAGCAGCGGGTGAACCTGGCGCGTGCTTTGGCCGCCAATCCCGAGGTCCTGCTCTGCGACGAGGTGACCTCGGCACTCGATTCCATCGTCGGCGCCAACATCGTGGCCTTGCTGCGTGGCCTCTGCAAAGACCTCGGTGTATCCTTCGTCTTCATCAGTCACGATCTCTCGACCGTGGCCTCTTTCGCCAATCAGATCGTCGTGCTCTATGCCGGCCGCGTGGTGGAGCAGGGACCGGTCGACCGCGTGCTCTCGCCGCCCTACCACCCCTATACCCGGCTCTTAATCACCTCGGTGCCCGAGCTGCGGGTCGGCTGGCTGGAGGAGAGCCTGAAGACGCGCGAGGCGGCCGCCGGCATTGCCCGCGCAGTGGAGATCACGGCCAGCGGCTGCCCCTTCAGCGCGCGCTGCCCGCGGGTGATCGAGGGGCTCTGCGAAAGCCAGGCACCGCCACCGCAGAGAACGGCCGCCGGGCATGAGATCGCCTGTCATCATGCGCCGGAGGCACTCTAGCCAGCACCCGCTCTTACGTTTTGACGAACTGCTCTCTTCTTAATCCGGAGGATCACATGACTGAGTTTCGGCCGAAGTACATCACCTTTGACTGCTACGGCACCTTGACCTGGTTCCAGATGACCAAGTTGGCGCAGGAAATGTTCAAGGATCGGGTGTCGGCGGAGGCGATGCCGGAGTTCGTCAGAAACTTCGCGGCCTATCGCTTCGACGAGATCCTTGGCGCCTGGAAGCCCTATGAGGAGGTGGTGAAGACGGCGCTTCAGCGTTGCTGCAAGCTCTGGAACATCAAGGTTTCGGATGCGGAGCTACAGCGCTACTACGACGACATCCCCAGCTGGGGGCCGCACCCCGATGTGCCTGAACCCTTGGCCCGCGTCGCCAAGCACTATCCCTTGGTGATCCTCTCCAACGCCTCCAACGACCAGATTCAGCACAACGTGGACAAGCTGGGTGCGCCCTTTCACGCGGTCTATACGGCCCAGCAGGCCCAGGCCTACAAACCGCGCTTCCAGGCCTTTGAGTACATGTTCGACCAGTTGGGCTGTGCGCCTGGCGATGTGCTGCATGTCTCGGCCAGCCTGCGCTATGACCTGATGCCGGGCTACGACCTCAGCATGGGTGGCCGGGTCTACGTCAATCGTGGCTACGAGCCCTCGACACCCTTCTATGGCTATCATGAGATAAACGACCTGAGCGGACTGCCCACAGTCCTCGGGCTCTAACGATCGGGGGGCGGCCGTGAAGTCGGAGAGCTATTGGCTCGACAGCAGCGAACGCTTTGCCGGTGGCGCCGAGGGGCCATTGGAGGGGCGCTGCGATGTCGCCATCGTCGGTGGCGGCTTCACCGGCCTCTCCGCCGCCTTGGCTTTGGCCAAAAAGGGTGCTGATGTTGTTGTGCTGGAGGCCGAGCGCGTGGCCTCCGCCGCTTCGGGGCGCAATGGAGGTCACTGTAACAGCGGCCTCTCCCACAACGCTGAAGAGCTTGCCAAGAAGCTTGGTGAGGAGCGGACCAGGCTCCTGCATCAAGCCTACAACAGGGCCGTCGACTATGTCGAAGAGCTGGCGCGGGAGGAGGCAATCGATTGCGGCTTCCGCCGCAGTGGCAAGATCCTCTTGGCAGCCAAGCCCGCGCACTTCGAGAGCTTGTCGCGGCTGCAGGATTTCTTCGCGCGCGGCTTTGACGAGACCACACGCCTCTTGTCGGCCGCGGCGCTTCAGAGCGAGATCAAATCCGATCGCTTCCATGGCGGGCTGCTCTATGAACGCAGCGCCATGCTGCATGTCGGTCGCTTCGGGGCGGGTTTGGCTCGGGCGGCAGCGGCCAAGGGTGCCCGGGTGTTCGAGCACGCGCCAGTAACTGGCCTCAGCAAGCTGCCGGAGGGGGGCTTCAGTCTGGAGACCGGGCGCGGAACTCTTCGGGCTGAGCAGGTCTTCGTTGCGACCGGTGCCTACCTGTCAGGGCCCTTCCCCTTCTTTCGGCGCCGTATCGTTCCGGTCGGCAGTTTCGTCATAGCAACCGAGCCGCTGGGGGCGGATCGCCTGGATCAGGTCTTGCCCACACGTCGGACCCTGGTCACGACCAAGCACATCGGGAACTACTTCCGCGCCACGCAGGACGAGCGGTTGATCTTCGGTGGTCGCGCGCGCTTTGCGCTTTCCAACCCGCAATCAGATCTGAAGAGTGGACGCATCCTGCTGAATGGCATGGCGGAGATCTTTCCGCAATTCCGGGGCGTCAAGGCTGACTATTGTTGGGGTGGGCTTGTGGACATGACCGCCGATCGCCTACCGCGAGCGGGTCAGGAAGGGGGCCTCTACTTCGCCATGGGCTACAGCGGGCATGGCGTGCAGATGTCCACCTACATGGGACGGATCATGGCCGATGTGATGGCCGGTGATCCTTCGGCCAACCCTTGGGAGGGGATGGCTTGGCCGGCGGTGCCGGGGCATTACGGCAAGGCCTGGTTCCTGCCCCTGGTCGGCACCTATTACCGGATTCTCGACCTGCTTCGCTGAGGCTGGTCTCGCACTTGGAGGAAGGTCACGCGCGATGGCGGTGGTGATTGCAACCTGTTTGGATTGGCCGGATTTGCTGAAGAGCGAACAGCTCTTTGCAGATGCCCTCTCGGCCCTGGGGATCGAAGTCGCCGCTGGACCCTGGAACGGCGACCAAGGGGTCTTCAAAGGAGCCGATCTGGTCTTGCTGCGCGCCTGCTGGGACTATCACCGCGCGCCGGGTGATTTCCTTGCCTGGTTGGATGGCCTGGAGATGGCCGGGGTGCCGGTCCAGAACCATCTCAAGACCGTGCGCTGGAATATCGACAAGAGCTATATCCTGGACCTCGAGGCAGCCGGCGTGGCGGTGCCGCGCTCGCGGGTCGTTACCCTGGACAGCCGAGAGGCGATCGGCCGGGCGATGGATGGGCTTGATCTCGACCTGGCTGTGCTCAAACCGATCTCCGGGCAGAGCGGCTTCAATGTCATGAAAGTGAAACGGCAGCATTTGGACACGGTTGATCTTTCGGTCTTCTCGACTGATCGTGGTCTGTTGCAGTCCTTTGAATCAGACATCTCGGAGAGGGGCGAGACAGCTCTGGTCTTTTTCAATGGACGCTTCTCGCATGCGGCTCGCCGTGTCGTGGCGCCGGGTGAGTGGCGGGCCAACTCGCAATTCGGGATCACAATCGAGGCGGCCAAGCCACCGGCAGAGGTGATCGCCGCGGCCGCGCGTGCGCTCACCCTGGCGCCAGAGGCGCCACTCTATGCGCGGGTGGACGGGATCGTCCGGGATCGCTCCTTCCTGCTGATGGAGATGGAACTGATCGAACCGGCACTCTATCTCGACAGCAATCCCGCGGCACCCGCCCGCTTTGCAGCAGCCGTCGAGCAGCACTTGGAGAGGATGCGGGCATAGTCTGGGCGCGGCTCATGGTTTGAAGGTCAATCCGCCTCGCTCTCCTTTGCTCGAGGCAGCAACCCACGGCGCTGTTGCATTCTGAGACTGAGGCTCTTTAGGTCAGATGCGGTCAGGCTGCCGCGGGCGATCGGCAGGATGATGGCGTTTTCGACAATCAGATGGCGGCGCGCATGTTCGGCAAAATGCGTGAGTTCGGCGCGCGCGGCTTTTGCCAACGGGGCTCCGCTGTCGCGATGGGCCTCCAGGACTGCCACCACCTTCTCGATGGCGGCGCTGGCCTGACCGTGGCTGCCCAGCATGCGGTCGATGACCTGGTCAATCTCCTCATCTGCTGCACAGCGTCGCCGCAGAAGCGGGAAGAGATCCTCCTCCTCGTCTCTCAGATGCAGCGGCAGCGTCTCCTTGAGGAACGTGAGGATCTGGTCGAGATCCGCAGTGGAATAGCTTGGCGCAGCGGCGATCTTGTCAATCTCTGCGCAGATTTCGCGCTCGCGGAAGTGATCCTCGGCAATGAACTCCAGCGGCGCCCGCAACAACAACTGTTCCCTGGACGCCCTTTGTGGCCCTCGATTACCGGCATCGACACGGTGAGCCATGGGGCCTGCTCCGCTATCAGGTCTTACCTAGATTGGCGCCGCTGATGTCGGCTTGCGCAACCAGTTCCGCAATGTAGCCACGTGCCGCCTTTGCCCAAGCAGTCTTTTCCAAGGCCTCGGCAATCTGCGCCTTGACGACCTCGAAGGGGAGAATCCGCCCCTCGGCTCGCGCATCGAGGCGGATCAGGTGGTAGCCATGGCTGGTCATCACCGGGTCTGCCGTGATCTGACCCTCGTCCAGGGTTGCAACCGCGGCCTCGAAGGCCAGCAGCGTGTCGCCGGGGCGGACCTGGCCCAGGCTGCCGCCCTTGGCGGCGGAGGGGCAGTCGCTGTTGCGCTTGGCGAGTGCGGCAAAGTCGGCTGGTTGCCTCTGTACCTCTTGAGCCAGTTCAGAGGCGCGTTCCCAAGCCGCCGCCTGGCCAGCCTCATCGCTGGTCGGAAAGGCGCAAAGCAGGTGAGAGACCTCCCAGAGCGGCCGCGAGCGGAAGCGGTTGGGGTCGCGGTCCCACTCTGCTCTGATCTCCGCTTCGC
This sequence comes from Rhodospirillales bacterium, assembly GCA_963669335.1. Lineage (GTDB taxonomy): Bacteria > Pseudomonadota > Alphaproteobacteria > Kiloniellales > JACOMY01 > JACOMY01. The sequence continues at coordinate 4,645,401 of OY770023.1, read as the reverse complement.
TCGGTTTCGGAACCTGGATTGCCGCCTCCAGGAGGCCTCGGATCAAGGCCTCCTCCTCGCTCTCCCGGCAGCCCTCTTCAAGCTCTTCGGGCTCAGTGGTTAGCCCCTGCCGTCGGGCCTCCTGCAGCAGCAAGGTCCTGAGCGCCAAGGCATCGGCCGCCATCCGCCAGGCCAGGGCCGGTTGACCCTTGGGTACGCGGTGGTTCTGCGCCTCGGCGGCGATCGCCTGCTGGGGCACCTCTTCGCCATTGACGATGAGGGGCAAGCCGATGGCTTTGGGCCGGAGACGGGCGGCGGTCTGGCTCATGTCATGCATGATCACTACTCCGCAGCACTGGGCATGCGCTGGCTGGAGGCCGCAGCCTGACGCCCTGCCGTCTTGGCTGTAGCCGCAACGGTGTCTGCGCCCTGGCCTAAGGGCTGCCGGCGACGCGAGCGCACGATCTGATAGCCCGGCCGCGTCAGGTAACGCAGCGGCAGCGAGAGCATGTGCACCAGCCGGGTGAAGGGGAAAACCAGGAAGATGGTGAGGCCCAGGAAAAGATGCAGCTTAAAGATCCAGGAGACATCGGCGATGTAGGCGGCGGCACCGGCCTGGAAGGTGAAGATGCCCTGTGCCCAGTCCATGAACTTGGTCATCTCGTGTCCGTCCAGATGCTGCAAGGAGACGATGATGGTGCCGAGACCCAGGACCAGCTGTGCCAGCAAGAGGGCCAGAATGGCGATATCGGCAAAGCTGGAGTTCTTGCGGATGCGGGGATCGGTCCAGCGCCGATGGAACAGCATGCCGCCACCGACCAGAGCCATGATCCCGGCGACACCGCCAACCACGACGGCCAGAACCTGCTTGGCGCCGTGACTGATGCCAAGCGCGTCAAAGACCCAGATCGGTGTCAGCAGACCGAAGAGGTGGCCGAAGAAGATGATCAGGACGCCGACGTGGAAGAGGATGGAGCCGATCACCAGCTGCTTGCGACGCAACAGCTGACTGGAAGAGGTCTTCCAGGTGAAGGGGTCGCGCTCATAGCGGGCAATCGAGCCGATCACCAGGACGGTCAGCGCGATATAGGGATAGATACCGAAGACGAAGTCGTTCATCGCAACCTCCTTTAGGCGGCCGGCGCTTGTCGGGCCGGGCGCTCGGATTGATCGATGCGGGCGAGGAGCGCGCGGGCCTGCGGACAGCCGGCGTTGGGATCTGGGCCGAAGCGCACCTCGCTTTCCTCCCAGACCTGGTCGAGGGCGCTGAGGTCGCTCGGATCGTCGTCCGGCGCCTCCAGCAACTCCGCCACCGCCTGCCGGTCGGCCTTGACCTTGGCCAGCTCCAGAAGAGCGGTGAAGACGGCGGCATAGGCGCTTTCTCGACGCTCCAACCGGGTCTTGATAGCGGCCAGGATGTGGGCGGTTTCGGCCAAGGTCTCTCTGGCTTCCGCGGCCGGACGCAGAGAGAGGAACTCCAAGAGCAGCGGCAGGTGATCCGGCAGCTCGCTGGTCGCCGGCTCAAAGCCGCCTGCGCGATAGTTTTCCAAGAGAGAGACCATTGCCGTGCCGCGATCTCGGCTCTCGCCATGCACATGCTCGAAGAGATTGAGCGAGAGGCTGCGCGAGCGATCGAAGAGCAGATGGAAGCGCTCTTCCGACTCGTAGATGTCGCCTGCGGCAAGTACCTCCAGCAGGGGCTTGAGGGCGCGCCGGGTGGCCGCGGTCAGGCGGGTCTCGGCGGCAAGGACGCCGCCGACCTCCGGCATCGCCGCCTTCAGCTCCCGCGTGGGATAGCTCAGGAGCAGGGAGAGGGCTTTCAGACTGCGATCCATCACGAGATCTCCTCTGGCATGCGGAGCGGCTGTTTGGCCCGCCCGAAGAGGGAGCTCTTGGAGATGCCGCTGGAGCAGCCATTGCCGTCGGTGAAACCACAGCCGCCACGCAGATCGTAGGCCTCTTCCACCTGTTCGCGGTGCGTGGTGGGGATGACGAAGCGATCCTCGAAGTCCGCCAGGGCCATGATCTTGTACATCTCTTCAATGACTGGACCGGAGAGGCCGACATTGGCCGCTATGGCCTCGTCAATGACGCCGTCGATGGTCTTGGCCCGCATGTAGGCCCGCATGGCCAGCATCCGTTCCAGCGCCTTGGCGACCGGCGCCTCTTCGCCCGCGGTCAGCAGATTGGCGAGGTAGCGGAGCGGGATACGCAGATTGCGAACATCCGGCATTGCCCCCTTCATGCCGATGGCACCGGCCGCGGCCGCATTCTGGATCGGCGAGAGCGGCGGGACGTACCAGACCATCGGCAGAGTGCGGTATTCGGGATGCAGGGGGAAGGCGATCTTCCACTCCATCGCCATTTTCCAGATCGGACTTGCCTGAGCCGCCTGGATCCAATCCTCCGGAATACCCTCGGCGCGGGCCGCGGCAATGACCGCGGGATCCTTGGGGTCGAGGAAGACCTTGAGCTGCTCTTCATAGAGGTCGCTCTTGCGCGGCGTGGCGGCAGCCGCCTCGATTCGGTCGGCGTCATAGAGGATGACCCCGATGTAGCGGATGCGCCCCACGCAGGTCTCGGAACAGACCGTCGGATTGCCGGACTCGATCCGAGGATAGCAGAACGTGCACTTCTCCGACTTGCCGGTCGACCAGTTGTAATAGACCTTCTTGTAGGGACAGCCGGAAACGCACATGCGCCAGCCCCGACACTTCTCCTGATCAATCAGGACGATGCCGTCCTCTTCGCGCTTGTAGATGGCACCCGAGGGGCAACTGGCGGCACAGGCCGGGTTCAGGCAGTGTTCGCAAAGCCTGGGCAGATACATCATGAAGCTGTTCTCGTAGGCTCCATAGATCTCCTTCTCGATACCCTCGAAGTTATAGTCCTGGCTGCGCTTTGAGAACTCGCCGCCCAGGATCTCCTCCCAGTTCGGGCCCTTCTGAATGGTCTCCATGCGCTCGCCGGAGATGCGCGAGCGCGGTCTGGCGGTCGGGAAGGCCTCCATCTCCGGCGCCGACTTCAGATGGTCGTAGTCAAAGTCGAAGGGCTCGTAGTAATCGTCGATCTCCGGCAAGTCTGGGTTGGCGAAGAGATTGGCCAGGATCCGCCACTTCGCACCCTGCTTGGGCTGCAGCTTGCCTCTGCGGTTCCTGACCCAGCCGCCGTTCCAGCGCTCCTGGTTCTCCCAATCGGTGGGATAGCCGGTGCCGGGCTTGGTCTCGACGTTGTTGAACCAGGCGTATTCGACGCCGTCGCGGCTGGTCCAGACGTTCTTGCAGGTGACGGAGCAGGTGTGGCACCCGATGCATTTATCCAGGTTCAACACCATGCCGATCTGTGCGCGCACTCTCATTCTGCGGCCTCCTTTCGGGTCGCCTCGCGGTCGAGCCAGTCGACCTTCTGCATCTTCCTGACTACGACGAACTCATCGCGGTTGCAGCCCACCGTTCCGTAGTAGTTGAAGCCGTAGGACTGTTGGGCGTAGGCGCCAATCATGTGCGTCGGCTTTAGGACCGTGCGGGTGACGGAGTTGTGGATGCCGCCACGATTGCCGGTCTTCTCGGAGCCCGGCGTGTTCACGATCTTCTCCTGCGCGTGGTACATGAAGGTCGTGCCCTCCCGGATCCGCTGGGAGACCACGGCCCGGGCCGTCAGCGCGCCATTGGCGTTATAGAGCTCGACCCAGTCGTTATCGACGATGCCGGCCGCGCGAGCGTCGACCTCGGAGATCCAGATCACCGGACCGCCGCGGTTCAAGGTCAGCATCAAGAGGTTGTCGGAATAGGTCGAGTGGATGCCCCACTTCTGATGCGGTGTGATGAAGTTCAGCACCACATGCGGTCGGCCATCTCTTGCGTCTAGATTGATTTCGTCAGTAATGGTCTTGAGGTCGACCGGCGGGCGGTAGGACATGAAGCCCTCGCCGAAGGCCCGCATCCAGAGATGGTCCTGATAGAGCTGTTGCCGGCCGGTCAAGGTGCGCCAGGGGATCAACTCGTGCACATTGGTGTAGCCGGCGTTGTAGCAGACCTTCTCGCTCTCCAGCCCCGACCAGGTCGGCGAAGAGATGATCTTGCGCGGTTGGGCGGCGATATCGCGGAAGCGGATCTTCTCGTCTTCCTTGGGTTCTGCCAGATGGCTGTGTCCGCGACCCGTAGCCTTGCCGAGCGCGTCCCAGGCCTTGACTGCCACCTCGCCATTGGTCTCCGGCGCCAGCATCAGAACCACCTCGCTGGCGTCGATGTCGGTGACGATCTTGGCGCAACCCTTGGCCGGGCCTTCCTCCCAGACACCATTGAGGTCGCGCAGGAGCTGCACCTCGTGCTGGGTGTTCCAGGCAATGCCCTTACCGCCATTGCCCAGCTTGTCCATCAAGGGACCCAAGGCCACGAAGCGGTCATAGAGGGCAGGGTAGTCACGCTCGACCGCGATGAAGTTCGGCGCGGTCTTGCCGGGGATGAGGTCGCACTCGCCCTGCTTCCAATCCAGCACCTGATCTTGTGCGATCTCGGCCGGTGTATCGTGCAGGATCGGCAGGGCGACGATGTCGGTCTCTTTGCCCAGGATCTCGGGCGCCACTTCTTGGAACTTGTGGGCAATGGCCTTGAAGATCTCCCAGTCTGTCTTGGACTCATAGGCCGGGTCCACCGCTGCCTGCAGCGGATGGATGAAGGGATGCATGTCCGAGGTGTTGAGGTCGTTCTTCTCGTACCAGCTGGCCGTCGGCAGCACGATGTCGGAATAGACCGCCGTGGTGCTCATCCGAAAGTCGATGGTGACCAGCAGGTCCAGCTTGCCGCGTGGCGCTTCCTCGTGCCACTTGGCTTCCTTCGGCAACTGCCCGCCTTCTTCGCCCAGGTCGCGCCCAAGCACGCCATGATCGGTCCCCAGCAGGTGCTTCAGGAAGTACTCGTGACCCTTGCCCGAGGACCCCAGCAGGTTGGAACGCCAGACGAAGAGGTTGCGCGGCCAGTTCTCCGGTGCATCGGGATCCTGGCAGGACATCTCCAAGTCACCGGACTTCAGCTGCTCCGCGACATAGGCCGGAATCTCCTTGCCCGATGCCTTAGCCGCCTTGGCGACCTCCAGCGGATTGGTCTTAAGTTGCGGCGCGGAGGGCAGCCAGCCCATACGCTCGGCACGAATGTTGAAGTCGATCAGACTGGCATCCCAATCGCCCTCCGGTGCCGTCGGCGAGAGGATCTCTTGGGCCGCCAGGGTCTCGTAACGCCACTGGTCCGTGTGCGCATACCACATGGAAGTGGAGTTCATCTGCCGTGGCGGGCGTCCCCAATCGAGCGCGAAGGCGAGCGGCAGCCAGCCGGTCTGCGGGCGCAGCTTTTCTTGACCGACGTAGTGGGCCCAGCCGCCACCGGACTGACCGACACAGCCGCACATCACCAGCATGTTGATGACGCCGCGGTAGTTCATGTCCATGTGGTACCAGTGGTTCATCGCCGCCCCGATGATCACCATGGAGCGGCCCTTGGTCTTCTCCGCGGTCTCGGCGAACTCGCGGGCAACGTGGATGATCTTCTCCTTGTCGACACCGGTGATCTTCTCGGCCCAGGCCGGCGTGCCTGGTACTTGAGCGTTGTAGTCGTCGGTCACCCAGTCGCCGCCGAAACCGCGATCGAGGCCATAGTTGGCGCAGAAGAGATCGAAGACGGTGGCAACCAGGGCCTCGCCATCTGGCGTCTTGATCCGCTTCACCGGGATGTTGCGGGACAAGACATTCGGATGGTCTTCGTCGGTGGCAAAGGCCTCGGTGGCTTCGCCGCCGAAGTAGGGGAAGTCAACGGCCACGATCTCGTCGTGATCTTCCTCCAGCAGCAGCGACATCTTCAGGCGCACCTCGGCGTCACCGGCACGCTCTTCCAGGTTCCATTCGCCCTGTTGGCCCCAGCGATAGCCGACGGAGCCATTGGGCGCGACCGGACCGCCGGAGATTTCGTCCAATGCGACGGTCTTCCAGGTCGGATTATTTGCTTCGCCCAGCTTGTCGTCCAGGTCGTCAGCACGCAGGAAACGACCGGGAACCAGGCGGCCTTCCTGCTCGTCCAGGCGCACCAGCATGGGGAAGTCCGAATACTTGCGACAATAGTCCTCGAAGTAGTCGGCCTGGCGGTCCAGATGGAACTCTCGCAGGATCACATGGCCAAAGGCCATGGCCAGAGCCGCATCGGTGCCCTGCTTCACGTTCAGCCAGACATCGCCGAACTTGGCCGCTTCCGAATAGTCGGGACAGATCACTGCCGACTTGGCGCCGCGGTAGCGCGCCTCGGTATAGAAATGTGCATCGGGCGTGCGGGTCTGCGGCACGTTGGAGCCCCAGAGCAGCAGATAGCCGGCGTTGTACCAGTCGGCCGATTCCGGCACGTCGGTCTGCTCGCCCCAGGTCATGGGCGAAGCCGGCGGCAGGTCGCAATACCAGTCGTAAAAGGACATGCAGACCCCGCCCAAGAGGCTGAGGTAGCGGGAGCCCGCGGCGTAGCTGACCATCGACATGGCTGGAATAGGGGAGAAGCCGATCACCCGGTCTGGCCCATAGGTCTTGGCCGTATAGGCATTGGCGGCGGCGACGATCTCGCTGGCCTCGTCCCAAGAGGCGCGCACGAAGCCGCCCTTGCCGCGGGTCTCGACATAGGCCGCGCGCAGAATGGGATCGCTCTGCAGGCTGGTCCAGGCCTCGACCGGGCTCTTGGTCTCGCGCAGTTTGCGCCAGGCCTTCATCAGGCGGCCACGGACCAGCGGATTCTTCACCCGGTTGGCGGAATAGAGGTACCAGCTGTAGCTGGCGCCCCGAGCGCAGCCGCGCGGCTCGTGGTTGGGCAGATCGGGTCGGGTGCGGGGATAGTCGGTCTGCTGGGTCTCCCAGGTGACGATCCCGGACTTCACATAGATCTTCCAGCTGCAGGATCCGGTGCAGTTCACGCCGTGGGTCGAGCGCACGACCTTGTCGTGGCGCCAGCGGTTTCTATAGGTCTCCTCCCAGGCGCGGTCTTCGCGTGTGACCTGTCCGAAGTCGTCGGAGAAACGCTCCAGTTCCTTGGACTGCAGGAAGTTCAGTCTGTCGAGTAGATGGCTCATGGCTCGCGTCCTTTGTCTCAGCAGGGCACCGGTGCGTTCTTGCGGCTGTAGAAGACCCAGGTGATCAGAACGCAGACCACATAGAAGCCGAGGAATCCCCAAAGTGCGGCGTTGGGGGCGCCGGTCGCGCTGATCGAGGTGCCGTAGGCCTTGGGGATGAAGAAGGCGCCATAGGCCGCGATTGCACTGGTGAAGGCGATGATCGCCGCGCTCTCGCGCTCGGCCGTCTTCAGGCTTTGGGCGGCATCCAGGTTCGGCAGCAGCCGCGGAATCTGATGACGCATGATCGAGGGGATCATCTGGAAGGTGGAGGCATTGCCGACACCGGTCAGGAAGAAGAGCGCCATGAAGCAGGCGAAGAAGCCCCAGAAGCTGCCCGCGCTGCTCTCGTTGGGCAGGAACTGCAATACGCCCCAGACCGCGATGATCATGCCGAGGAAGACCCAGAAGGTGACCCGGCCGCCGCCGAACTTGTCCGAGATCCAGCCGGTTGCAGCACGGCTGAAGGCACCCACCAGCGGGCCCAGGAAAGCGTAGGAGAGGACATCGACCTCAGGGAACTGCGTCTTCATGAGCAGCGGGAAGCCAGCCGAATAGCCGATGAAGCTGCCGAAGGTTCCGGTATAGAGGATGCACATGACCCAGTTGTGGAAGCGCTTCAGGATCGAGAGTTGGTTCGCCAGGGAGGCCTTGGCGTCGGCGATGTCGTTCATGCCGAACCAGGCAGCGACGGCTGATAGGACAATGAAGGGCACCCAGATGAAGCCGGCGTTCTGCAACCAGAGCTGGCTGCCGTCGCTCAGGATCTGAGGATCGCCGGCAAGCGAGCCGAAAACGCTGGCGGTGATCACCAAGGGCACCACGAACTGCATGACCGAGACGCCGGCATTGCCGAGCCCGGCGTTTAGAGCCAGCGCGTTGCCTTTGCTCCGCTTCGGATAGAAGTAGGCGATGTTGGCCATGGAGGAGGCGAAGTTACCGCCGCCGAGGCCGCACAGCAGGGCCAGGATCAGGAAGGTGGTGTAGGTCGTCTCGGGATCCTGGATGGCAAAGCCGATGCCAAGCGCCGGCAGCAGCAGGGATGCGGTCGAGAGCGTGGTCCACAGCCGCCCGCCGAAGATCGGAATCATGAAGCTGTAGAAGATCCGCAAGGTGGCGCCGGAGAGGCCGGGTAGGGCGGCCAGCCAAAAGCGCTCGTCCACTGAATAGTCGAAGCCGATGGCCGGCATCTTGGCGACCACCACCGACCAGACCAGCCAGACGGAGAAGGCCAGCAGCAGATTGGGGATCGAGATCCAGAGGTTGCGGGTCGCGATCCCGCGGCCCCGCTTGTTCCAGAAGGCCTCGTCTTCGGGACGCCAGTCGGTTAGGACGCGGCCCTGTCGGCCGGGAGGTGTTTGTGTGATCGCCATGGGATCTCTCCTTCTTGGGGCGGGCTATTGGCTTGGCGAGGCAGGCGGGTTCGGCACCTGCCTCGCTCCGGGGTCACTTGGCGGGTTGTGCACCGCCGGGATGTGGCAGAGGCGCTGTCCCCTGTTCGGGCTTCGGCAGGGGGCCCTCGGGCACATCCGAGAGGTACTTCTCTTCGACCAGTGCCGGATGGCGACTGCGCTCCATGCGCCGGATCGCGATATGCATCCAAACGGTGGAGACCGCGACGATCGCGAAAAGCAGCATGAAGGGGGCGGTCCAGACGCCGGTGGCGTCCAGCAGCACGCCGAAGGAGATCGGCAGGAAGAAGCCGCCAAGCCCGCCGATCATGCCGACCAGTCCGCCGACCGAACCCACGTGGTGCGGGTAATAGACCGGGATGTGCTTGTAGACCGCGGCCTTGCCCAGGCTCATGACGAAGCCCAGGATCACTGTCAGGGCCACGAAGAAGCCGACCGAAAGACCGAAGTTGAATTCGATCGGACCCTTGATACCGGCCACGGTGTAGCTGGTTTCCGGATAGCTCATGATGAAGAGCACGACGAGCGAGACCAGGAAGGTCAGATACATGACAAAGCGTGCGCCCCAGCGGTCCGACATCCAGCCGCCCAGGGCGCGGAAGACCGAGCCGGGCAGGGAATAGAGGCCGGCGAAGAGACCAGCAGTGGTCAGCTCCAAGCCATAGGCGCCGACGTAGTAGCGCGGCAGAAAACTGGCCAGGGCAACGAAGGCACCGAACACGAAGAAGTAGTAGGTGGCAAAGCGCCAGACCTGGATGTTCTTCAGCGGCTCCAGCTGCGAACCGGCGGAGACCGGACCCTTGCCGCTTCGCTTACGCTCCTCCTGTACCGGGTCGGTCTTGGAAAAGAGGTAGAAGAGGACGGCCGTGGCTGCCAGCACGATGGCGTAGATCCGTGCTGTGCCTTCCCAACCGAGCGCGACCACCAGGAAGGGTGCTGCGAAGTTGGTGACGGCTGCACCGACGTTGCCTGCGCCGAAGATGCCCAGAGCCGTGCCCTGCTGCTCCTTGGCGAACCAGCGCGAGGTGTAGGCGACACCGACGATAAAAGAGCCACCGGCCAAGCCCAGGCCGAGGGCGGCGACGAGAAAGACTTCGTAGGTCTGTACCGAAGTCAGAAGCCAGACGCAGACCGCGGTCACCAGCATCTGGAGCGGGAACATGAGACGCCCGCCATACTGTTCAGTCCAAACGCCAAGGAAGATGCGGCTGACTGAGCCGGTCAGCACCGGGGTGGCTACCAGCAGGCCGAACTGAGTGTCGCTCAGGCCCAGGTCCTGTTTGATCTTCACCCCGATGATCGAGAAGATGGTCCAGACGGCGAAGCAGATCGTGAAGGCGAAGGTGCTGAGACCCAGCGCCCTATATTGATCTTGGCGTGAGACGCCCTCGAGTGTGTGCATCGCTTCTCCCTCCAATCAGTCGCATGCGCCCGGTGACCCTCACGGGGCGCAGCTGCAGGAGTGAGCGCCTCACCTCTCCGTCGATTTGATCTGGATCACTTGAGGCGAATTCATGAGCAAAATAAATGGCTTATCCAGAAATGTCGGTTTCGGAGCCTATCGGGATCAACTGCGGAACATGCCTCGGTCAAACCGCAACTTGACATTTGTCAAGAGAAGGGGCGACATCCATCAAGGCTGCAATTTTGGGTCGCTAGCGAGATGCCAGCCTCAGACCACTCCGACATTCGGGCCTTGGACCTCTTCGCCGATATGGATGATGCGCACTTCGATGCGCTGATGCGGGCCTCCTATGTGCAGAACTTCCCACCGCAGATCGAATTGATCTCGGAGGGAGACCCCAGTGACTTTCTGCACGTGATTCTGACCGGTTCAGTGGAGCTTTTTGCTACTTGGAACCGGCGCGAGACCAGCCTGGCCACGGTCAGGCCGATCTCGACCTTCATCCTGGCGGCCTCGATCAAGGATGCCCCCTACCTCATGTCGGCGCGCACCTTGGAGAAGAGCCGCATCGTGCTGCTGCCGAGCCAAGACGTGCGGAGCATCTTCAATCAAGACGCCCGCTTTGCCCAGGCGATCGTGACCGAGCTGGCGCAGTGCTATCGCACCGTGGTGAAGAGCACCAAGGACCTGAAGCTCAGAACCTCGCTGGAACGCCTGGCGAACTACCTCCTGCGCCAGCAGGCGCGCGCCGGCGGCGCGCAGGTCTTCGATCTGGCCGCCGAAAAGCGCCGCCTGGCCTCGTTCTTGGGCATGACGCCGGAGAACCTAAGCCGCGCGATCAAGGGCCTGAAGCCCTATGGTGTCACCGTGGTCGGCAGTCGCGTCACCATTTCCGACCAGGCCGATATCAAGCGCTTTGCCAAGCCGAGCCCGCTGATCGACGACTACTCGACGTGAGTCTAGGTTGTTCTTTGGGCCTTGCAAAATATCGCTCGTAAAATCATCATCCGTAGTGGCAATGGTACTGTTTTCGACTCTCGTTTCCTTGCTATTTTCTAAATCCCAAAGGCGGATTTAGTTAGGCGAAAAGAGGAGATGCTAGCCGTGTCTAGAGACACAATTGAACCCAGCCCTGAGATGCGCCGCGCCATAATGCAGAGTGTGCAGGGGGCACGCCAACGGAGCAGGAAGAACAGTAGCGAGGTTGCCCCAGATCTTGGTGACCTTACCTTGCAACACTTTCGCGAGCATCGTGGCCGCTGCGCTTTGACAGGGATAAGGTTCGACCTCGAAGAGATTGGGACAGGGCAAGCGCGACGGCCCTTTGCGCCGTCCGTAGATCGCATCGATTCTGAAGGGGGATACACAGCGGATAACATTCGATTGGTTTGCCAGGTCGTCAATTTTGCCCTCAACCACTATGGCGAAGATGTCTTCTATCAGATGGCGAAGGCCGCAGCTCGCTACATCGGTGCGTTTCCAGACCCAATCGAGATGGAAACCGAAGACGGTGAGAAGGAACGCAAGAGCGCTTACATAGAGTTCGTCGTGGCCCAGGCACCAAAGCTGCTCGCAGAGCACGGTGGTCGTGTTCCAAAAGGCGAGCTTAGGCAGCAGCTTCGCAGGGCCTATCACCACGCAATCCCTACTGGTGAAGCTAACGCCTATGGATGGGCATTCCGACGCCTCACAGAGGACGGCGTGTTAGAGCCGTCCAGCGGACAGAGGGATTACGTGCTTCGTAGACTTCCAGAGGACTGAGAATCGCTCTCTGTTAGAGCGAGCGATGCAGAAGTTCGACCACATCGAGGATGGAGAAAATCGGACATTTTACCGCCGCCTTTACGGATTCCACGTAAGGCGGCAGGTTCGTGCACTCGAATACCAGGGCGCCGATCTCCGGATGTTCCTCCAGCAAGCCCTTAGAGACTTGGACCAGTTCCTGCTCGATCGCCTCGGCGTCGAGCGGGTAGCCGGCTGCTGGGTCGGGACGCAGGATGGCGGAGGCGAAGGCAGGGCAGTCCTGAAGACCGCGGATGTGAATGGGCCAGTCAGGCTGGATGCCGGCGGCCGTCAGGTGGGCCGATGAGAGGTTGCCATCGTCGGCGGTCAGGATGCCGATCGCTTGCTGCGGCCCTAGCATCTGTCTGATCAATGGCACCAGCAGAAGACTGGAGGTGACCACGGGAATGGAAACCGCTGCTGCCAGTTCCTCCTGGAAGACGGTCAAGAACCCGCAGGTGGTGACCAGCGCACGCGCTCCCTCCTGCTCCAGTTCCTGGGCGGCTTCGATGAAGGCCGGTAGGTGCTGGCGAGAGGTCTCCGCGGTGGCGACGATCTGATCGACCGTCGCTGCCTGCACTACCCGATAGCGCACTGGAAAGTCAAAGCTCGCGGCATTGCCGACGTCGCCCGGGATCCGCGGAAAGCGGGTGTCCAGCATCAGGATGCCGATGTCCTGACCGTGGATCGCCTGTCCGCCTTTATGGATCCCCTGCCTTGCCATGCTCAGGCGCTTTGCTGGACCAGGCGGCCGACCGCGCGGCTTTGCTGTGCCGCTACTAGGGCTGGCAGGGCGACGCGGTCGAACTTGCTGGCATAGATCACCGTCGAAGAGACCCGCGTGATCTCAGGAATCTGGGTGATCTCGTCCAGGACAACGTCCAGGTCTTCCAGTCGCGGCGCCTCCAACAAGCAGAAGAGGTCGAACTCACCACAGATCGAAGCACAGCTCTTGACCTCATGAAAGAACTCCAGGCGGTGGACGGCACGCTCGACCCGGCGCTGCTCGACGGCCGCAAAGAGAATGGCTTGGGATACCTCTTCGCTGGGATCGCGGCGCACCACGGTGGTGTAGCCGACGATCACACCGTCGCGTTCCAAGCGCGCGATGCGCTCATGCACGGTCGAGCGCGCAACATTGAGTTTTTTCGCCAGGTAGGTCGCCGAATGGCGCGCGTTCTCTCTCAGATAGGCGATCAGGCTGCGGTCCAGCGTGTCGAGATGGCGAGGTTCCTGCATGCTTCTGCTCCCTCCCTTGGTGCTTGATCTTGCTCGTCTCCTGCCTTGCATCTTCCCAGCTTAAGTCAGAGAATAGAACAGAAACTTTGACGGCGTTACCTCCGTTCGTTGATGGAAAACCATCAGAACTCACGATTGAACGGGACCGAGCGATGGCAAAGCAGAAGGCAGGACTGCGCGCCGTGGCCGAGTTGGCGAAGACCAGTTCGGCGACCGTTGACCGCGTCTTGAACGGGCGCGGCGGAGTGCGCCCGGAGCTGGAGCAGAGGGTGCTGGCGGCCGCGCGTGACCTGAAGCTCGATCGCAATCTCGACCTGATCCCCAAACAGCACCTGCGCTTCGCCGTGGTGATGAACGAGCCCAGCCGCTATCTCTATGCCCGGATCGAGATGGCCTTGCGCGAGTATCAGTTGGTGCGCGCCAATGACCACTTCACCTGCTACTTCCACTTCTTTCCAAGCCAGGACGCCAACGTCATCGTCTCGCGTCTGACACCACTAAGGCGCGGCTATGACGGGCTTCTTGTCGTGGCCCACGATCACCCCTTGATCACCGAGACTCTGCAAGGATTGGCGCGCCGCATGCCGATCGTGACCCTGCTGTCCGACATCGCCGGCAGTGGCCGGATTGCCTTTGCCGGTGCCGATAACCGCCAGGCCGGGCGCATGGTGGGCGACCTCTTGGCGCGCTTCGTCGGCGGCCGCTCCGGGCGCCTCTTGGCCATCACGCGGCTGCAGACCTATCTGGCGCATGACGAGCGAGAGATCGGCTTCCGCCGTGTCATTCGCGAGCGCTATCCGCAGCTGACCGCCGATCACGCCATTGAGTGCAACGAGGGCGATGACAACGATCTGGCGAAGGTCGAGGCTTACCTGAAGCGCCAGGGCCCCTTTGTTGGCATCTACTCTCTTTCCTCCTGGAACACGCGCATTCTCATGTCTCTGCATCAGCGCGGGCTGCTGGAAGGCCTGGTCTCTGTCGCCCATGGGGTCAGCCAGAACTCGCGGCAGATGCTGCTGGACGGCATCGTCGACCTGGTCGTCGACCATCGCCCGGAAGAGAATGCCAGGGCCGCCGTCGATGCCTTGCTGGCCCACCACGGTCGCAGTCAGTTTGTGAGCCCGCGCAACAATCACGGCGTCGAACTCTTCACCCGCGAGAACCTGCCGCCGAGCGCTCTGCCGCTGCCCTCTAGAGGATGAAGCGCTCTGCCCGGAAGGGATGAGGATCAATCGCCGGCTCCTCCCCACAAATGAGGCTGCCCAGGAGGCGCGCGGTGCCGGGCCCGGTGCTGAAGCCGATGTGCTGATGACCGAAGGCAAGCCAGAGGCCGCGCCGCCGCGGCGCGGCGCCGATGATGGGGCGGCTGTCGGGCAGGGTCGGGCGGCAGCCCATCCAGGGCTCGTCCAAGAGACGCTCGGCAATTGGAAAGGCCTCACCGGCAGCGCGCTCAGCCATCTCCAGCTGAGCCAGATTCTTGGGTGCCTGTTGCGCCGTCAACTCGACCCCGGTGGTCAGCCGCAGGGCGCCGGAAAGAGGCGAGAGAACATAAGCCGCTGCGGTATCGCAGACCGGGCGGCTCAAGACGGCATTGCCAGCCGGGCGATAATGCATGTTATAGCCGCGCTCAAAGGCCATTGGCACCCGGATACCGCTTCTGCCGAGCAGGTCGCGGGACCAGGGGCCCAGCGCCACGACGACCTTGTCCGCTGAGAGTCGCCGGCCTTCGGAATCGAGAAGGCTCGGGCCGGATTCGCTGTCATCGATTGCCCGAATCTCGCACCGCTCGAGAAGCCCGCCCTTGGCGAGGAAGAGCTTGGCGTAGTCCTGGACCAAGTCGCCGGGCGTATCGATCGACCGGGCTCCCTTGATCCAAAGCGCCTGCTCGAAGATCGGCTGCAGATGGGGCTCCAGGTCGCTGAGGCCGGCTCGATCCAAGACCTCTGTGTCGAGACCGAAGCGCTGATAGGTCTCGCGCGCAAAGGCCGTGGCCTCAAAGCCCGCGGCTGATCGGTAAAGGAAGATCCAGCCGCTCTCCGTCAGGCGGGCTGTGGCAGCGGCCTCACTCAGCAAGCGCAGATGTTCCTCGGCGGAGAGCGTGATAAGCGCGTCTAAAGCCGCGGCTGTCTCAAGAGCGTCGCCGCGCCGTGCGTGCGCGAGGAAACCCAGGGCCCAGCCCAGGTTCTTCAAAAGAAAGAGCGGGTTAAAGCGCAGAGTTGCCGTCTTGTTGGTCAAGAGCTTAGGCAGCCGTTGCCAGAGACTGGGGTTGTTGAAGGGCAGCAGAGAGCTGGGGGACAAGATGCCGGCGTTGCCAAAAGAGGTCTCTCGGCCGGGATCTCGGCGGTCGATCAGGGTTACCTCGAATCCACGCCGCTGCAGTTCCAGGGCGCAACAAACCCCGACCATTCCGGCACCCAGAACCGCGACCTTGGCAGTCATGCTCTTGTCTCTCCTTATTTCGCCAAACTCACCGAATGCGGGGTTGAGCGAAAGCGGCAAAGCGGCGGATTCTCCGCTCTCGGCCGTCCTTTCGTCGGTTTTGGGTCATGGGTCCTTTGCCGGCACCCGGGCAGACGAAGGCGTCATCCTCTTGCCACAGCGCACCAGACTGTGATGGCCTTCGCCCGCTGGTCCCTTGACAGGAGAGATAAAGCGGCAGACGCTTTCAACATCATGGATCATGGTGTTGAAGAGAGTGAGAGCCTGCGGAGAGGGCGAAGTCTTCCGGTCTGCTTTCGCGCCCTTGAAGAAGGGGAGCCAGGACAGGCCTGGAGGAGCATCTTTGCGAGCGGCTGGCCCGGTTGGTCGGAATGGCTGCGCCGCAAGGAGCCTCAGGCCCTACCGGAGACGGCGGCGGCTCGACGCGCCCTGAGGCGCCATATGCCTGAGCTGCTGCCCCTTTGGGAACGCTGGGTTTCAGAGGCTGGCGCTGATGACGAAGCAGCTCGCTTTCTCTCTTTCTGGAACCCGCCGCGCTATCTGGCGCACTGCTCGCAAGCGGTCTCGGTCGATCGCGATGGCCCCTTGCTGCTGCGCAACTACGATCTGGACCCGGCGCTGAGCGAGGCCACCTTGCTGAAGTCCGCCTGGCTGGGGCGCGATGTGATCGGCATGGTCGAGGGCATGGCCGGTCTTTCAGACGGGATGAATGCTGCCGGCCTGGCGGTCTCGCTCGCCTTTGGGGGTAAGCCGGTCCACGGGCGCGGCTTCGGCATTCCGATCATTCTGCGCTACCTGCTCGAGGTCTGCAGCGATGTGGAGCAGGCAGTGGAGGCTCTGCGGGCCATTCCCTGCCATATGGCCTACAATGTCATCCTGCTGGACAAGTCAGGACGGCATGCCGCCGTCATGCTGGCCCATGATCGCCCGGCGATCGTGACCGACCTCCGCTATCAAACCAATCATCAGCCGGGCCTCATCTGGCCTTGGTACAATCGCCAGACCCGATCGGAAGAGCGCGCGGCGCTCCTGCAGCGGCTGCTTGAGCGCGACGGCATCGACGGCGCTGCGCTCGAGGCGGCTTTCCTCTCCGATCCATTGCACGTCAAGGGCTATGGCAAGGGCTTCGGAACGGTCTTCACGGCCGTCTATCGACCCTTGGAGGGCAAGGTCTCCTTGACTTGGCCTGGCCTGACACCATGGAGCAAGAGCTTTTCGAACTTTGTGACCGACGCGCGCTCTTTGCAGTTCAGCGATGGCGTCGCCCCTAAGGCCGCTGAAAGCGGCCCCGCACAACGCTTCCACCAGCACCCAGGACGCTATTCTTACCTCAATGAACAAAGTGGGACCTGCTTCACATGACACCCTTTGCCATCGCCGGAATTCAGATGACCGTCGGTATGACGCGAAACGTCGAGCAGATGCGGCACCGCCTCGATGTCTTGATGCACCTCTATCCCTGGACCCAGATGGTGATCTTCAGCGAGTTGGCGGCGCATGGCCCGGCCCTGCACTCGGCCCAACCGACCGGCGGCGAGATGGAGCAGGACTTTCGCGACATGGCCCGGCGTTATGGGCTCTGGCTCATCCCGGGCTCGCTCTTCGAGACCCGCAATGGCGCCATCTACAATATGGCGCCGGTGATCAATCCCGAGGGCGAGGTGGTCTCTCGCTATCGCAAGATGTTCCCCTTTGCCCCCTATGAAGAGGGCACGACCCCGGGCGAAGAGTTCTGCATCTTCGACATTCCCAAGGTCGGACGCTTCGGCGTCGCCATCTGCTATGACATCTGGTTCCCGGAGGTGACGCGCAGCCTAACCGCCATGGGAGCGGAGGTCATCATCAATCCCGTCCTGGCGCACTTCCTGGATCGCTATGCCGATCTGGCGATCGCTCAGGCCACCGGTGCCATGTTCCAGACCTATGTCTTCCACATCAACGGCCTGGCGGCCGGCGGCAATGGCCGTTCGGTGATCGTGGATCCGGCCGGCAAGGTCCTGCACGAGGCCCAGTCGCACGAAGAGATGATGCCGATCGAGATCGATCTGGACGTCGTGCGCCGGCAGCGCGAGCGCGGGCTTTTGGGCCTGGGCCAACCCTTGAAGAGCTTCCGCGACAGCAAAGTGGACTTTGCCGTCTACAAGGAGCAGGGATTCGATCACTCCTATCTCGAGTCCCTAGGGCCCCTGCAGAAGGCTGGTCGTGCCGAGCCTGCTGAGGTCGAAGCGATTGAGACCGCGCAGTTGCGTGTGACCGGCTAACAAAGACGCCGTCGATCCGTCAGCGCCGGGCCTCGGCGCCGACGGAACGCCGCTGGAGACCGACGAGCCAGCCGCCTACCTTCGCAGCCGTTCAATGCACAAGGTTACGGGGTTCGACATGCGCGGCGCAGATATCTTGGTCGAGATGCTGATCGGCTATGGGGTGGAGGTCATCTTCGGGGTTCCGGGGGACACCAATGTGCCCCTCTATGAAGCGCTGCAGGATCGCGAGGGGCGCATTCGCCATGTCATGGCGCGCGATGAGCGCTCGGCCGGCTTCATGGCCGATGCCTATGCCCGCTTTACCGACAAGCCCGGTGTCTTCGAGTGCCCCTCCGGGGCCGGCGCCATGTACTCCCTGCCGCCGGTCGCCGAATCCAATGCCTCCTCGGTCCCGGTCATTCTGCTGACCATCGACATTCCCCTGCCGGGCGAGGGGCGCGGCGTGCTGACGGAGCTGGACTGCGCCAAGCTCTTCGAGCCGGTGACCAAGATGTCTGTCCAGATCAAGACGCCGGAGAAGCTGCCGGAGATCATCCGCCGTGCCTTCCGCGTCGCCTGTTCCGGCAAGCCGGGGGCTGTCCACCTGCAGATCCCCGAGGACATGCTGCTGGCCGAGATCGATCCCGAGAAGATCTCGCTGCATGTCGAGGAAGAGTGCCGCAGCTTCCCGGCCTTTCCGACCAGTCCCGCTCCGGGCAGAGTCGAGCATCTGCTGGCGCTCTTGGACCAAGCGGAGAAGCCGCTGATCATATCCGGCGGTGGGGTCAACCGCTCCTGCGCGGGGCCGGAGGTGACGGCGCTGGCGGAGCGACTGAACATCCCCGTTTGCACCACCATGACCGGGCAGGGAACCATGCCGGACGACCACCCCCTGGCGATCGGCGTGATTGGCGACAACGGCTTTCATCCCCATGCCAACCGCGCGTTGGAAGAGTCTGATTTTGCTCTCTTTGTCGGTTCCAAGATGGGCTCGGTGGTGACCGTCGGCTGGACCTTCCCAAAGGTCACCCTGAACAAGCGCGTGGCCCAGATCGACATCAATCCGGAGGTCATGGCCAACAACTACCAGAACCTGATCTCGGTGGTTGGCGACGCCCGGCTGGTCTTGCAGCAGATGCTGGCCGCCGTGCCGGAGGGCTTCGATACTGTCAAGCACCAACCTTGGGTCGATCATCTGAACGGCTACCGCAGCAACTTCTGGGCCAACGCCGAGGTGCTGCTGACCAACGACTCTCTGCCGATGCGGCCCGAACGTGCGGTCAAGGCCTTCAACGACGCGCTGGAGGCCTACGGCAAGCCGGTTCATATCTATTCCGACGCCGGCACGCCCACGCCGCACATGACCCGCTTCCTCCGGATCAAGCAACGGCGCACCCGCTTTGTCATTCCCCGCGCCTTCGGTGGCCTGGGCTCGGCCCTGCCGGCCACCGTGGGGGCTTGGTTCGCCGACAAGGAGCGCCGGCCGATCGGCATGTTCGGCGATGGCTCCTTCGGCATGGCGGTGGGCGAGCTGGAGACTCTGGTCCGACTGCAGGTGCCCGCCATCCTGCTGCTCTTCAACAACGGCTGCTTCGGCTGGATCAAGGGCCTGCACCGGCTCAAGGGCCACAATCAGTGTTTCGGCGTCGACTTCCTGCCACCGCGCGGCAAGGCAATTGCCGAAGCCTTTGATGTTAAAGCCTGGCAGGCGACCTCGCCAAAGGAGCTGGAGGCCGCCTTGGCTGCGGCCTTTGCCTACAAGGGGCCCTGCCTGATCGACATCCATGTCGAATCCATCGCCGACCGTGTGCCGCCGGTCTACTCCTGGCTCACCAAGCGCGGCCGCGACCCACTCACCTTTGAGACCGAGGACGTGAACTACGTCTAGCGCGCTCGTTATTGCCTCAGCATTGCACCGGAGAAGAACATGAGCTCTTTGCTTGAAGTCTTTGAACGAAGTGGATTTTCACCAAGCGACTACAGTGGTGGAAATCTCTCTGTGAGCTCGCCCATAGACGGCAGCGAGATTGCCCGGATCACGGAAACGAAGATGACGGATATGCCGGGGGTGATCGCGCGGGCCAAGGCGGCTTTCCTCGCCTGGCGCGAGGTGCCGGCACCGATCCGTGGAGAGCTGGTTCGCCTCTGGGGTGAAGAGCTGCGCGCGCACAAGGCCGACATCGGCCACATCATCTCGGTCGAGGTCGGCAAGATCGTCGAAGAGGGCCTGGGCGAGGTGCAGGAGGCGATCGACATCGCCGACCTTGCTGTGGGGCAGTCGCGCCAACTCTTTGGCAAGACCATCGTCTCAGAGCGGCCCGGCCATCGCATTATGGAGCAGTATCACCCGCTAGGTCCGGTCGCGATCATCACGGCTTTCAACTTCCCCAGCGCTGTTTTCGCTTGGAACGCTGCCAACGCCCTCATCTGCGGCAACCCTGTGATCTTCAAGCCCTCTGAAAAGGCGCCGCTGTCGGGCATGGCGACCTTCAAGGCGCTGGAGCGCGCGACCCGCCGCTTCGGCCAGGCGCCGGATCACCTGGCACAGATCGTGCTGGGCACCCTGCCGCAGGGCGAGGCCTTGGTGGAGAGCCACGACGTGCCGCTGGTCTCGGCCACCGGTTCGACGCGCATGGGGCGGGCCATCGGTCCCAAGGTGGCGGCCCGTTTCGGCCGGCGTATTCTGGAGCTGGGTGGCAACAACGCCATGGTGGTGACGCCGGATGCAGATCTGGATCTGGCTCTAAGAGCAATCCTTTTCAGCGCCGTCGGCACGGCCGGTCAGCGCTGCACCACCCTGCGCCGTGTCATCGTTCATCGATCGGTCAAGGAGCAGCTGATGGAGCGGGTGCTGGCCGCCTACGGCAGCCTCAAGATCGGCAATCCTCTGGAGCGCGGGACCCTGGTCGGTCCGCTGATCGATCGGGCGGCCTATGAGAGTTTCGGGCAAGCGATGGAGCAAGCCGCAGCCGAGGGCGGCAGACTGCTGACCGGCGGCGAGCGCCTGCATGCCGAGGCCTTCCCTGAGGCCTACTATGTTCGGCCGGCAATCGTCGATATGCCGGAGCAGACTGCCGTGGTGAAGGCCGAGACCTTTGCACCGCTGCTCTACATCCTGACCTACGACGACGGTATCGATGAGGCCATCCAGCTGCACAACGATGTCCCGCAGGGCCTCTCCTCCTGCATCTTCTCCAACAACATGCGGGAGGTGGAGCGCTTCCTCTCCGCTGCTGGCTCGGACTGCGGCATGGCCAACGTCAACATCGGGCCCAGCGGGGCCGAGATCGGCGGTGCTTTTGGCGGAGAGAAAGAAACCGGTGGCGATCGCGAGACAGGATCGGATGCCTGGAGATACTACATGCGTCGGACCACCAACACCGTGAACTATTCGACCGAGCTGCCTCTCGCCCAAGGGATCCAGTTCGGCTGAGGACAAGAGAGTAGAGCCAAAGGCATGGTCAAGCGCGCGCCGAAGATCGAGGTTGCAGATCCCTTTGCCTATCCCGCCGATGCACTGGGCATGGACCCGGAGGAGATGCGTCGCTTGGGCCACAAGGTGGTCGACCTGGTGGTCGACCGCCTGCAGCGCAAGAATGAAGAACCGGCGATCCTGACCGGCGAGCCGGCGGCGCTGATGGAGGTCCTGGGTGGTCCCCTGCCGGAAAGCCCGATGGACCCGGATCACTCCTTGGCCCTGCTGGCCGAGATCGCGCTGGCGCATCAGCAGCATGGCGATCATCCACGCTACTTCGCGCGGGTGCCGGGTCCCTGCTCCTTCGGGGCCATTCTGGGTGAGTGGTTGGGCACGGGCTTCAACACCATCTCCGCCTCTTGGGGTGGTGGCTCCGGCCCGGCGACCTTGGAGATGGTCGCGATCGACTGGCTGCGGCAGATGATCGGCATGCCGGAGACGACGGAGGGAGTCTTGGTCTCCGGTGGCTCGCTGGCCAATCTGACAGCCTTTGCCACCGCACGCTCAGAGCTGGGCCATGGCGTGGCCTACGTCACCGATCAGACCCACTCCTCTTTGCCGCGGGATCTGGAAGAGATGGGCTGCCCCGAAGGCCATGTCCGCAAGCTGCCGAGCGATGACACCTATCGCATGTCGCTGGAGGTCCTGAAAGCGGCCATCGCCGAGGATAAGGCTGCCGGCAAACGGCCGCTCTTGGTCGTTGCCACGGCGGGTACGACGAATGCCGGAACGGCCGATCCGCTGCACGCGCTGGCCGACCTCTGTCAGGCCGAGAACATGTGGCTGCATGTCGACGGCGCCTACGGCGGACCCGCCGCGGTGACTGAACAAGGCCGCCGCTATCTGGCCGGGATCGAGCGCGCCGACTCCCTGGTGCTGGATCCGCACAAGTGGTTCTTCCAGCCCTATGACATCGGCGCCTGCCTGGTGACACGGCCCGGCGCACTGGAGCGCTGCTTTGCCATGTCACCCGAGTACCTGAAGGACGTGCAGGCGACCAGCGGCGCCGTCAACTTTGGCAACCGCAGTCTTGAACTGACCCGCCGTTCGCGCGCGATCAAGCTCTGGATGTCGATCCGTACCTACGGCGCCGTGGGCTTTCGCCAGGCCGTCCAGCGGGGGATCGCGCTGGCCGAGTTTGCCGAGGCCTATCTGCGCAAGCAGCCGGAGACCTGGGAGGTCGTGACCCCGGCACAGATCGGCGTGGTCTGCTTCTCTTTGCGCGACTGGAAGCCGGGCGAGCACCGCGCGCGCGCCGCCGCGGTTTCCGACAGCGGTTTCGCCTGTGTGTCCTCCACCGCCTTGCGTGAGCGAAGCGTGTTGCGTCTCTGCACGATCAACCCGTTGACCACCGAGGCCGACATCATCGAGACCATCGATCGCTTGGCAAGGCCGGCTCAGCCTGCTTTCCTCGGGTAGACGCTTCGGGACAACGATAAGGAAAACGCCATGAGCCAAGAGCGACCCAAGCTTACGAGCCTCAGCGAGATCTTTCGCTTCATCCGCAAGAACGAAACGCCGATCTATGTGGTGACGCCAACGCCCTTCAGCCTTCTGGGCTTGGACCAATGGGTGGGCGCGCTGGAGTTCGTGAACTACTTCGATATCTTCGATAGCCAGCATCCGCGCTGCTTCGTGCCGCCGACCAGCCAGGCACCGGAGTTCAAGTCGATGGAGGATGTGGCCAACTACCTGATCGACCACCCCGATTTCCGGGCAAGGGTGAAGGCGCGGCCGCGCGGCAAAGCACTCTTCGTCATGTTCGATGAGGAGACGGAGCAGCTTTGCGAGGAGGTAGGTGTTGACGTGGCGCTGCCCTCTGCGGCTCTGCGCACCCGGCTGGATTCCAAGATCGAGACCACGCGACTGGGCGACGAGGCCGGCGTGGCCTCGGCCCCCAACACTCTGGGCCGCGCGAACAGCTATGAGGAGCTGACGGCGCTGGCGTCCGGGGCAGGGCTCGGCAGTGACCTGGTGGTGCAGACACCCTATGGCGACAGCGGGCGGACCACCTTCTTCATCAAGTCAGAGGCCGATTGGGATCGCTATGCGCCGAAGATGCGCGACGCCGACCTCAAGGTGATGAAGCGCATCAACCATCTGCCCGGCACCATCGAGGGCTGTGCCACCCGCCTCGGCACCCTGGTCGGTCCGGTCATGACCGACATCACCGGCTTCGAGTCGGTGACCCCCTATAAGGGTGGTTGGTGCGGCAACGATATGGCGCCGGACATCCTGCCCGAGGGCGTGCCGGACAAGGTGCGCGAGATGGCGCGCAAATTCGGCGATCGCCTCTACCAGGAAGGCTACAAGGGCGTGTTCTGCGTCGACTTCCTGCTCGATACCGACAGCAACGAAGTCTACCTGGGCGAACTCAACCCGCGCATCAGCGGGGCCTCGCCGCCGACCAACCTCATCACCTCGACCTACGGCGGCTGCCCTCTCTTCCTCTTTCACCTGCTGGAGTATCTCGACGTCGATTACGAGATCGACCTCGCGATGGTGCAGGAGCGCTGGAACCACTACGATAACTGGACCCAGCTGGTGCTGAAGCAGACAGAGGACAAGGTCGAGCTGATCACCAAGGCGCCGCAGTCCGGCATCTGGCGTATGGCCCCCGACGGCAGCGCCAGCTTCCAACGCCCGGCGCTCAACATCACCAGTGTCGGCGACGAAGAGGAGGCCTTCTATCTGCGCGTCTATGGGCCGGGCGAGTACTGTTATCACGGCGCCGATCTGGGCATCGTGATGACCCGCGGGCGCATGCAGAGCGCCGAGCGCGCGCTCTTGGAACGGGCCGAACGCTGGAACGCAGCGATCAAGGACGCCTTCCAAAGCGTGCCCTTGAAGCCGGAGATGGAGATGCCGCCGCTACCGGATTTCTCTTCCGGAAAGTGGTACTAGGCCAGATCGCCAGTCCCTGCGGGGTCAAGGCATTAGGGGAAGGGAACGACGTCGGATCCTTGCGGTCTGACGTCGTTCGGCTTTGCCCGGCTAGATCCAGGATGAGACCCGAATACTCTCCAGCATCTCTGTTAATTTACATTAATTCAGGTCGATCCGCGCAACATTGTTACCCAAGCCCCTGGACATGGAGATCCAGGCTCCTGATCTATCACGAAGACGGAGGGCGTCAGATAGACTCGCAGACAAGAACTGGCAGGCAGAGCCGTGATCAATCACGCCTCTATGCAGCGGGACCTTGATCGTAAGCCGGGACGTCGTGGAAACCCTCAACTTTGTGGAGGCGACAATGACCAGTGACCAATACCATGATTCCGCGACCGACGCTGCTTTCGAGGCTCGCGATTTTCTGATCACCCACACCAAGGGTAATTCCGGCGTGGTTCTGGGTGCCAGTCTGCACCTAACTGCGGTCCTGATGTCGGAGCTCATGTACAAGGGAGAGTTGGAGGCCGAGGCCTTGGACACCACGCTGGCTGCCATCAAGGAGACGGCGGAGGAGATGACGGCCATGCTCCGCGACGACAGACCCAATCTGCTCAACTAGAGAGCTGCTCTTCGGGGACAGGATCGGATAGACCCGGGGGCCGTCGAGGGTCGGCACGAACAGAGCTTTTGATTCGGGAAAGGGGACTCGCCGAAACAGACCACGGCGCCGCGCTGCCATCTAAGCAGTTTACACACAGATGATTAGAGACAGGGACAGTCGCCCTGCTATCATCGCACGCATGATGAGGGCATTGCTGATCGAATCCGACGAGACCCTAGTGGGAGACCTCACCGCCACCATGACAGGTGGCGGCTTCTCTGTGGACCATGCCTTGGATGCCGATGCCGCTCTCAACTGCCTCATCTGCAATCGCTATGACATTCTCGTTCTGAACCACGCGATCTGTGACCTCGGTGGCCAAAGACTCTACGACCGCTTTCGCTTGGCCGGCCTCTCGACCCCGATCCTGCTGCTGGTGGAGTCAGGCGCAGAGGTGAACGAGGGTGCCATAGCCGATGTCACCAAGGACGCACTGCTCCCCCGGTCGGTCGATGCGCAGGAGCTGATCGATTGGTCCAAGGCGCTCATCGATTTCACCAACATTTTTGTAGGGTTTATGGATTTCCCGACCATCGTGAGACAGGAATGGCGGCGCACTGGAGAGAACAAGAATGAGAAGGACGCCAAGCAGATAGACCTGACCCTGGCCGAAAAGAAGCTGCTGGGCTTCCTGCTGAAGAACCGGGGCAAGACGGTCTACAAGAGCGAGATCCTGGAGAGTGTCTGGGAATCCGAAGAGGCAGAGGTCTTCACCAACATCGTCGAGGTCTACATCACCCGGCTCAGGCGAAAGCTGGGCGACCACGGCAAGAAACTGCTGACGATCCGCGGGGTCGGCTATCGCTTCGAGATCTAGACTGATGGCGGTAAAGGGCCCGGCCAGATGACTAAGCTCTCATCACTAGGGCAGATCTGCGAATGGAGTTGAACCCTAAGAGATCTCGTAAGCCAGAGGCATGAGTGGATGATTGTATGGGCATGCATCCCTATGTAGAGGTCAGGGATGTTTCTCTGCGGAAAGCCGACCCCTTGGGGCTTGAAGCCAAGCGGATACATCGTGACTCGGAGGACCAGGACAGCTGCTGGAACTTCTCGGCACCCTTCTCCTAACAGCCTGCCAGATCCTGGCGGAGTGCGTTCTGGTTGCCGTGACTGCCGTCGGTCGACGCTGTTTTCCCCGGCTCTTCCGCGCACCGCCGGCGAAGGGCGCATACTTCCTCTTCACTCATGGAGGCGGCCTCGCCGACGAGGGCGGAGCGCGCCAGTCGGATGGTCGTTTCGTCTCCGACAGTGACGGTCGCGTTGGATCGAAGATGTGACCTGCACTCGCCAAGCCATATCTGATTGGACAGACAGGGATCCGGCGGAGTGTTGACACGGGCACTCAGGACTCAACCTTCATTGTTTCGCCTCACGCGATAGGACATGCCGAGGGTCTTGGGTGCGGTCTCTCGAAAGCCATACTGCGTGTAGAGCTGGTTGGCCGGTACATCGGCCAGAAGGCTGACGTAGGCTGTGTCCGGCAGCGTCTCCTCAATATAGTCCATCAACGCCGTCATAATGACTTTGCCCAGGCCCTGACCGCGGTGGTCGGAATCAACCACAATGTCGACGATCTGAAAGAAGCAGCCACCGTCGCCGATCAAGCGGCCCATGCCGATCGCCCTGCCGTCCTTGCGTAGCGTGACGGCGAAGAGGCTACCGGGCAGGCCCTTCTCGGCCGCCTCGCGCGTGTAGCTGCTGAGGCCACCGTCTTCACGCAGCCGCAGATACTCTGACACACTGGGTCTATCGTAAGAGAGGTCATAGCCCTCGGGCGCCTTGCTCATTGCGGTCCTTCCCTCGGGGCAAGCTGGATGAGGCCGTCTTGCAGGAGCACCGGCTGCCTACTTCTGCAGCGGCGAGGGCGGCAGCGGCTCTGCTTCCTCATTTGGTTCCAGCTCGTTCTGCATCCAGGAATAGCGGAAACCCTGCGCGCGCAGCCAGCGCTCCAGGCGATCGAGACTGCCCCACTCGCGGACCGATCCGCGGGCACTCACGACCTGAGCCCACTGGCCATCGATCTGCAAGAGGACCGTCCAGGTAAAGGGATGCCGGCTGTGATCGCCAAAGCCGCCACCCAGCTGTTGCCGGGCCACGCGCTGAATGACGGGATAAGCGGTGATCCGCAGGCTGGCCTGCAGCCCGGCGATCTCCGCTTGCGTCACTTCCAGTGTTGGCGCGATGCCGCTCAAGGTCCCTGTCCCGGCCAGCTGCGTTTCCCGCGCTCGGCAAGCAATTGACGTTGCCCTGGGACATGCCGGTTTCGCGTCCCGCCAGTCAAGGCGTCGCGGTGTTACAGGCGGTCGTGCGCTTCTCTCCAAGCGGTCAAGCGGCGCTATCCGGGAAAGGGATCGGACTGTCGCTGATGGGCGGCCAGCCGGTCGGAAGCCGGCTGCCTCGGCGGCGTCGATGTGCTGCATCACGCCGCCGAGGCAGGGAGCGGCCGGAGGATCAGTGCTTTCTGGAGTGGATTTGGCGCTGCACTCGAGGATTGGCCGCCAAGCAGCGGGCGAGGCCGCGTCTCAAACATAGCAGTGCTCTATCCGACATATTGATGGTCCCTATTTGCCTACCAGCGGTTGCCCGTGTTGACCTTTTGGCGGCTTCAACAGGGATGATCAACGATGGGATACTACAAGAATATCATGCACCTTGGCTGCAGTGCAGCTCTTGCTCTTGCCGTTACCGCCATCGGCGCGACAACGGCAGTGGCCGAGACAAAGGTCCGCCTGGGCCATGTCCTGCCGGACACGCACTCTTGGCACATCGCCGCCACCGGCTTTGCCGAGGAGGTCGCCGAGCGCACCGAGGGGCGCGTTGCGATCGAGGTTTACCCCTCGGGTCAGCTGGGGAACGAGAAGGAGGCCATCGAAGGCCTGCAGTTCGGCGCGGTACAAGCCGGCGTCATCGGCAGTGGCTCGTTCCAGTTCTTGGAACCCAAGATGGGCTTGATCGAGATGCCCTATGCCTGGGAGAGCCGCGAGCAGGCCTTCAACGCGCTGGACAACGATCTGGGCGAGGCTCTGGCTGCCCTCCTCGAACCCAAGGGCATTGTCGTGCTGGCTTGGTGGGAGACCGGCTCTCGCAACATCACCAACAACGTGCGCCCCATTCATGCGCCGGCCGACCTCGAGGGGCTGAAGATCAGAGTGACACCGGACAAGGTGCGCCTGGCGACCTTTGAGGCCCTAGGTGCCGAGCCGGCGCCACTGGCCTTCGGAGAACTCTACTCCGCCTTGCAGCAGGGCCTCTTCGACGCGCAGGAGAACCCGCTCTCGATCATCGACTCGGCCTCCTTCTACGAGGTGCAGAAGTACGTCTCCATGACCGGACACATCTGGGGCGCGGCCAGCCTGGTCATGTCCAAGGCGGTTTGGGACGAGATCTCTCCCGAAGATCAGGCCGTGATCCTTGAGGCCGCACAGCGCTGGGCTGAAGAGCAACGTCAGATGGTAGCCGACGCGAATGCCGCCCTGCAGGCCAAGCTGGAGGAGAAGGGCATGATCTTCAACGAGGTCGACAAGGCCCCCTTCATCGCCGCCGTGCAGCCGATTTGGGAAAGCCAGGCAGAGGTCTATGGCCCCGCCCTGATGCAGACCCTGGAGTCCTATCGCTAATGTCCGGCGGCTCCGGCATCGAGGTCGTGGAGGTGGCATCGCTTGAACCGCTGCCCCTCTTCGACTTCCAACAGCGCCTGGTCTTCTCGCCCGCAGCCCGTGGCGAGGGCTTTATCAAGCTCGCGGTCACCACGGGCCAAAGGGGGGCGAAGAGCCAGGCCCATAGCCATCCGCGCGACGAGGTGACCCTGACCTTAAGCGGTGAGGCCGTGCTGCGGGCCGCCGGCAAGAGTTATCTGCTCCGTGAAGGCACTGCCGTGCGCATTCCACCGAATTTGGACCACAGCGTCGAGGTCATCTCTGAGGAGTGGTGCGTCGTCGCCGCCTACTGCGACGAGTGCTCGCTCTGCCGCCGGGGCGATCAATTCGCCGGCCCGCCGTCAGAGGCCTAGCATGTCTTCGGACCTCACACTTGGCGAAACTGTCCGCTCGGGCCTTGATCGGCTGATACGTTGGATCTGTGCGCTGGGTATCGCCGCCTTCACCGCGATCGTCTTCTATGTCGTCGCCGCGCGCTGGCTCTTGTCGTCCACGCCGGGCTGGGCCGAGGAGTTGCCGCGGCTTTTGTTGGTCTGGACGACCTTCCTGGGTGCGGTCTCAGGCTTCGCACGCGGCACCCACTTCCGTGCCGGCTTGCTGCCCTTCCTGGTCAAGAGCGAAGGCCTGCAGCTGGTCTGTCGCTTTCTGACCGCACTCTGCTCGATCGCCTTCTTGGCCGTGCTCGGCTATGCCGGCTGGCAACTGGCCGGGCTCACCTGGGCCAACGGTACGACGGCACTCGATCTCCCGGTCGGTCTCTTCTATCTGGTGCTGCCGGTCAGCAGCCTGCCGGCCATCCTCGTGCTTCTCGCCGGTGGTTGGAAGCGATGAGCCTCGCCTTGCTCCTGCTGCTGGCGAGCTTCGCCTTGCTGGTCATCCTCGACGCGCCGATCGCCGTTGCCTTGGGACTGGCTTCCATCCTCTATCTGCTGGTGAGCGATCTGGCGCCCTTGATCGTGGTCTCGCAACGTGCGGTCGCCGGGATCGACAGCTTCACGCTGCTGGCCATCCCGCTCTTCCTCTTCGCCGGGCTTCTGATGGTGCACGGTGGGTTGGCGCCGCGCGTCGTCCAGCTCTTTTCAGCCCTGGTGGGACGGCGCACCGGCGGGCTTGCCATCGTCATGATCGCCGCCTGCATGCTCTTTGGGTCGCTTTCCGGTTCCGGCGTCGCCGACGTGGTCGCCATCGGTACCATGATGCTGCCGGCCTTGCGCGAGCGCGGCTATGCGCCAGGCTTCTCGGCGGCCGCGCTTGGTTGTGCCGGCTCGCTCGGGACCGTCATTCCACCCTCCATCGTTCTGATCGTCTATGGCGCCACCACCAATACCTCGATCGGCAAGCTCTTCGTCGGTGCCATCGTGCCCGGCATCCTCCTGGGCCTCGGCCTGATGCTGGTTGCCTGGTGGATATCGCGGCGTCATGGCTGGAGCGGCGGCGAGGACTTCTCTTGGCGTGAGCTCTGGACCGCCTTCAAAGGTGCAGCCCTGGCGCTCTTGGCGCCTTTGATCGTGGTCGGCGGCATCCGCAGCGGCATCTTCACCGCGACTGAGGCCGCCAGCATCGCCGTGGTCTATGCGATGATGATCGGCTTCTTCGTCTATCGCGAACTGACCCTGGTCCTGGTCCTGCGCCTGCTGCGCGAGACCGCCGAGATGACCGGCGCCATCCTCCTTGTGATCGCTGCAGCCTCGGTCTTCGGCTGGATCCTGGCGGCCGAGCAGGTGCCGCAGTTGGCGGTCGGCTTCATCACCGGCGCCACCGAGAGTGCCATCCTGGCTTTGCTGGCGCTGATGCTGGTGGTGCTGCTGCTGGGCACCTTTATGGAGTCCATCGCCATCATCCTGATCCTGGCGCCGGTCTTCATGCCGGTCTTGCGCAGCTATGGCATCGATCCGGTCTACTTCGGGATCCTGCTGACCATCAACCTGGCCATGGGGGCCAACACGCCGCCGCTTGGCATCGATCTCATGGCAGCCTGCCGTACCGGCGGTATTCCGCTGGCGGCCTCGTTCCGTTACTTGGGTCCCTTCTTGGGTGTCATGGTCGCTGTTCTGCTGTTGCTTGTCATGGTTCCGGACATCGTACTCTTCGCAATCTAGATTGGAGATATAGGGAGGTTTTGCCAATGTCATTCAATGGCGATACGGAAGTCGATCTGACTGACTTCTGGGAGACTATTCAGGCCTCGGCCGAGATTGGGATCGGGCGACCGGGAGGGCTCTCACGACTGGCGCTCTCGGATGCCGATAAGGAGATGCGGGATCTCTTCATCTCTTGGTGCAAGGCCGAGGGGATGACGGTCGAAGTCGATCAGGTCGGCAGCATCTTTGCCTGTCGTCCGGGCAGCGATCCCGAGCTACCACCGATCTACATCGGCAGTCATCTCGACACCCAGATCAACGGCGGCCGCTACGACGGCATCGCCGGAGTCCTGGCCGGTCTTGCGGTCTGTCGGACTCTGAACCGCCTGGGTCACGTCACCAAGCGCCCGATCGTCGTGGTCAACTGGACCAACGAAGAAGGCGCGCGCTTCTCGCCACCCATGGTTGCCTCGGGTGCCTTCGTCGGCCGCTACACGGTCGATTGGGTGCATGACCTCGTCGGCGATGACGGCGCCCGCTTCGGCGACGAGCTGGCGCGGATCGGCTATCTGGGCAATCGGGCCTGCGCGCCTGCGGCAGTGGACGCTTACTTCGAACTGCACATCGAACAGGGCCCGATCCTGCATGCCGAGCGGCGCGAGATCGGGATCGTCACCGGTGGTTATCCAAGCTATGGCATGCGCGCTTCCTTCTCGGGCGAGACCGCGCACACCGGCCCGACGCCGATGCACCTGCGCCGCAACGCCTTGGCCGCAGGCGCACGCTGGCTAACGGCCGTCGACGATATCGGCTGGAATTTCGCCGTCGGTGACGGCAAGGCGACGGCCGCGCGCCTGGTCGCCTGGCCGAACAAGCCCGGCATACTCTCCGACACGGCAGAGGCGGTCTGCGATGTGCGCCATCCCGAGCCTGAGACCGCGAAGGTGATGGCCGAGAGCATGCGCCGCGCGCTCTTCGAGGCGGCAGCCAAGACCGGTTGCGAGGCCGAGATCTTGGACGAGTGGCAGTGGGGCGGTGACATCTTCGATTCTGCGCTGGTCTCCAGTCTGCGCGAGCAGGCCAGTCGCATGAACTACAATTGGCGCGACCTGCAGTCCCAGGCCGGTCATGATGCCTACTTCATGGCAACGCACTGCCCAACGGCAATGATCTTCACCGCCTGCAAGGATGGCATCACCCACAACAACAAGGAACACAGCGACCCGATTGACTTCGAGCCCGGCCTCAACGTGTTGCTGCACGCAGTCGTCGAACGCGCCGACCGCTAACACCGATGTGCGGTGAGCATGACTCACCGCTTCGCACCGGCCCTTTCCCCCTCCCCTCACTGACTCAATGGGCCGCCCATTAGGATACTGCCATGGGCGGCCCATTGAGTCAGTGAGGGGAGGGGGGGCAGACCGGATAGATAGGTAACACTAATGACCGGATCGAAGGATGCCGTCTAAAGGCGCCTCACGCATTCGGGGTTAAAGCCAGCAGCTCTTCCACCGTCTCGACGAAGGCCTGTTCCGCCGTCGATAGTCCGAGATTGGGGTTGGTGATTAGGAAGACATCG
Source organism: Rhodospirillales bacterium (assembly GCA_963669335.1). GTDB lineage: Bacteria > Pseudomonadota > Alphaproteobacteria > Kiloniellales > JACOMY01 > JACOMY01. The sequence goes on along the minus strand of OY770023.1, from coordinate 4,613,421 downwards.
GCGCCTAGGGACTGCTCGATGACCCTGAGCGGCCAAAGCAGGCCCTTGTCGACCTGGGTTTGAACCGCGTTGTTGGGAAGGATCCCGATGCCGAGACCGCAGATGATCATACGCCGGACCTCCTCCAGGTTCGGGCTGGAGGCGCTGGCCCTGGTGCCGAGACCGACGCCCTCGCGCAGTGCGATCATCGGCTCTAGGCCCAGTTCCTCGGTGGCGCAGGTGAAGGTCACGAAGGGTTCCTGTTGCAGCTCGCGAAGGCTCGCCTCCTGCCGGCCATAGAGCGGATGCTCCGCGCCGCAGAAGACGCTGAACTCCTCACGGAAAAGCTTGCGGCAATCCAGGTTGACCAGGGGGTTGGACAGCAAGCAGATGCCCAGCGCCGCCTGCTCTTGCGCGATGGAGCGGACGATCGTCTGGCTATTGGCAACCTCGATGCGCCAACGCACCGAGGGCTGGCGCTGGTGAAAGAGGCGGATTGCCTCGTCCACCAGTGCAGACTGCATGTGGCTGACGATCAGCAGGCGAACCTGGCCAGCCACGCCGTCCTCGGCATCGCGGGTGAGGGCGTTGATCCGGCCGACGCTCTGCAGGATCTCTTCGCATTCTCTGTAGATCTTCTCGCCATGGAGCGTCAGCTCAAAACGGCGACTGTCGCGATGAACCAGTTGGCAGCCAAGTTGTTCTTCAAGTTTTTGCAAGGCGAAACTGACGGAAGGCTGGCGCATTTCAAGGCGTTTTGCGGCCTTTGTTATGCTTTTTTCTTCGGCGATAACCCAGAAACTCCGCAGAAGGTTCCAGTTTATCTTTCCTGTTTGCGTGATATCGGGGTCCATGGGCGGCAGCTCGGTCGGTTTGAAGCGGAAGAGAGAGGGTAGCGCAAAGACGGACCACTGCGCCAGAGTGGCAAGACCCGCGTCGTGCATCCTTCACTGCAGCGGCCATCGCCTGTCCGCGCTTGCTATGGCAGAGATAGGTGATGCCTATTTGACGCTCGCAGCCGTCTCCGGCCTGTTTAAGGCAGGTAAGCTGGGGTCGGAAAGAGTGATCGTCACGCCCAACGAACAGAGACTGGATTTCTCTGCAATAGAGACTGCGACCTTGGGTCATTTCCTGGTCGAAGGTTTCATGGTGCCTGCTATTCAGTCGCTATTGCCCACTCGACGGGTATTTGGACCAGCTTTCACTGTAAAACTTCCGAATGACGAGGGCGGCGCCTTGGTGCAGGCGCTCTCGCAAGCGCCGGCCGGGCAGATCCTGGTGATCGATCGCTGCGGCGACCAGCGGCACGCCTGTTGGGGTGCCGTCACCACCGCTGCTGCCCGGAACCGCGGCCTCTCGGGCGTCGTCATCGATGGCTTCGTGACCGACTTGGCAGCGATCGAAGAGGCCGGCTTTCCGGTCTGGTGCCGCGGCCGTTCGCCCTTGACCACCAAGGGTCACGGCGGGCGGGGCGCCTGCCAGGTGCCGGTCGTCTGCGGCGGGGTCATGGTCCGGCCGGGTCAGCTTGTCCTGGCCGACGAAAACGGCGTCGTGGTGCTCGATCCCGCAGAGGCCGCCGACCTCTCCGCCAGGGCACTCAGCCTCCAGGAGGCCGAGAGAGACACGCTGAGGCGCCTTAGCGAAGGCGAAACCCTGGCCGCGATAACGGCGGCTTCCAAGGGAGCAACAACCACCGCAACCAAGAGAACAGGGAACCAGAGATGATGAGGACAAGCTTCAAGACCGCTCTTCTAGGCTGTGCAACGGCCTTGGCACTCTCGATCACGGCGGCACTGCCGGCCTTGGCGGGCAAGGAAGACAACAGCCTGAATGTCGCCTTCGCAGCCGAGCCGGAGCCGCTTGACACCTACAAGATTGCCGGACGCCAGGGCTTGATTCTGGCCCGCCACATCTATGACGGCCTGCTCTACAAGGACCTCGACAGCGGCGAGATCAAACCTGCCTTGGCTGAAGCCTGGGAATTCTCGGGCCCGCTGGCAATCGACTTCGACCTGCGCCAGGGCGTGACCTTCCACAATGGCGCACCCTTTACCGCCGATGACGTGGTCGAGACCTTCAACACGGTGGTGAAGCCGGAGTACGGCACCCGCTATTCGATCTCGGTCGACTGGATCGACCATGTCGAGAAACTGGGCGACCACAAGGTGCGTATTCACATGTCCAAGCCTTTCGCCGGCGCCGTCGAAATGCTCTCTGACGCCTTGCCGATCTATCCGCATGAGTACTTCGCCGCCAATGGATCTGAGGGCATGGCCCGCGCACCGGTCGGCACCGGACCCTATCGCCTGGTCGAGCAGATCCCCGGCGTCCGTTATGAGCTGGAGCGCTTCGAGGATCACTATCAGGGCAGCCCCAAAGCCGGTGCCAGCATCGACCGGATCGTGGTGCGCACCATCCCGGAGATGAACACGCAGTATGCCGAGCTGCTGTCCGGTGGTCTGGACTGGATCTGGCGCATTCCGCCGGATCAGGCCAAGCGCCTGGAGGGCCGGGTCGAGATCATCAGCGCGCCGATCATGCGGATCAGCTATATCGGCTTCGCCCCAGAGGCGCTGGGCGGCGACAGCCCTGTCGCCAATCCCAAGGTGCGTCAGGCCATCCTGCATGCCGTCAACCGAGAGGCCATTACCGAGGCCTTCTCCGGCGGTGCCTCCAAGGTGCTGCGCTCGGCCTGCAACCCGGCCCAGTTCGGCTGCGAGCAGGATGTCGCGACCTATGCCTATGATCCGGAGAAAGCCAAGGCCCTCTTGGCCGAGGCCGGCCATGGCGAGGGCTTCGAGATGGAGATGGTCTTCGCCGCCATGCCGCGCCCGGTGGCAGAGGCCATTGCCGCGGATCTGGCGCAGGTCGGTGTCACCGTCAATTTGAACGAGCAGCAGTATGCCGCCGGCGTCGGCAAGTGGCGGGCCAAAGAGATCCCGGGCTTCTTTTCCAACTGGGGCAGCTACGGCATCGGCGATGTGGTCTTCATCCTTTCCAACTTCTTCGGCGGCGGTGCCGATGATCTGGTGCAGGACCCCGAGGTCATCGAGTGGCTCAAGGTCGCCGACACCTCTCCCGATCCGGCTGAGCGGCAGGCCAACTACAGCAAGGCGCTGAAGAAGATTGCCGAGCAGGCCTATTGGATGCCGCTCTACAACTTCAATGTGAACTACGGGCTTTCTGAAGACCTGGACTTCACACCGCACCCGGACGAGTTCGCCCGCTGGTGGCTGGCGAGCTGGAAATAGGGTTCTGAGGTCAAGATCGGCCTTCGCTTAAGACGCGGAGGCCGGTCGCGGCCGGACTGAAGGCAGATCATGCTGCTCTTTACCTTCAAGCGGATCGTGATGGCGCTGATCGTCTGCGTCGCCGTCTCTGCGCTCAGCTTCGCCCTCATGTGGCTCTCCGGCGATCCCGCGATTGCGATCGCGGGCAGCGGCGGACGCGCGGAAGACGCAGAGGCCATCCGGGTCGCCTATGGCTTCGACCGGCCGATCCTCATTCAGTACGTGGATTGGGCCTTCAAGGCGCTGGGCGGAGACTTTGGCCAAAGCATCTACTTCAACATCCCCGTCTCTGAGATAATCGGCGACCGCTTGCCGGTTTCGCTCTATCTGGGCCTCATGGCCTTTGCTCTGGCTCTGGCGATTGCCATTCCCCTGGGCGTGGTGGCGGCGCTGAAGCCGAACAGCCCGATCGACCACATTGCCTTAATGATCGCAGTCCTGGGACAGGCGATACCCAGCTTCTGGCTTGGCCTGATGGCGATTGTGGTCTTCGGTGTCTGGTATGGTCTGGTGCCGATCTCCGGCATTGAGGACTGGCGCGGATTCATCCTGCCGGTCGTGGTGCTGAGCTACTACGCCATGCCGGCGATGATGCGGATCACCCGATCCGGCATGATCGACGTGCTGAACGCCGACTATGTCCGCACCGCCTATGCCAAGGGCCTGCCCAAGCGGGTGGTGATCTTTCGCCATGCCCTGCGCAATGCCGTGCTGCCGCTGGTCTCGTTATCGGCCGTGCAGCTTGGCATGCTGCTGTCGGGCTCGATCGTGATCGAGAGCGTCTTTGCGATCAACGGCCTGGGGCGGCTCGCCTGGGAATCCCTGCTGCGCAGCGATCTGCCGGTGGTGCAGGCGATCATCCTGATCCTCTCTCTGGTCTACATTGCCCTCACCACCTTCTCCGATATCCTGAACGCCCTGCTTGATCCGCGCATTCGGGGGACCGAATGATGCAGAGCCCGGAGACGAGCGACGCGGGTCTGGGCGAGCTCACACCCAAGAAGCGTCCCCTGAAGCGGCTTTTCCGCAGTTCCGGCACCATGATCGGCGGCTCGGTGTTGCTGGTGATGATCGCGATTGCGGTCTTCGCGCCTTGGCTGGCGCCGCACGACCCCTTTGCGCAGAGCCTGACCGACCGCTTCCATCCGCCCTTCTGGCACGAGAACAGCCATCCGGAGCATTTGCTGGGCACCGACCATCTGGGGCGCGACTACCTTTCGCGCCTGATCTACGGGTCCAGGGTGTCGCTCACCATCGGCTTTGGCGTGGCCTTGATCTCCGGCCTGATCGGGATCGCGGTTGGCGTCACTGGGGGCTATTTCGGCGGGCGTGTCGATATGGTGGTGAACTTCCTGATCACCACGCGGCTCTCGCTACCGATCGTCTTGGTGGCCCTTGCCGCGGTCGCCGTCGCCGGTGCCTCGCAGGGCCTGCTGATCATCATCTTGAGCCTGCTGCTGTGGGACCGCTTTGCCGTGGTCACGCGGGCAGCCACACAGTCCCTGCGCAGCCGCGAGTTCGTGATCGGGGCGCGCGCTATCGGCCTGTCGCATGGCGCCATCATGCTACGCGAGATCCTGCCCAACCTGAAGGGCGCCATCATCGTGGTCGCTACCTTGGAGATCGCCAATGTCATCCTGTTGGAGGCGGCGCTTTCCTTCCTTGGCCTCGGGGTGCGTCCGCCGACCCCCTCTTGGGGCCTGATGATCGCAGAGGGGCGGGAGAACATCCTCTTCGATCCCTGGCTGATCGCCTTGCCGGGGGCGGCCCTCTGCCTCTTGGTGCTCGTGGTGAACCTGCTGGGCGATGGACTGAGACACCTGGGAGGAAACCCCCTCAGATGAGCGACGCGGTACTGGCAATCGAGGATCTCACGGTCTCTCTGCCGACTGAAAGCGGGATGCTGCGTGCCGTGCGCGGTATCAGTCTTGAGATTAGGCGGGGCGAAACCTTTTGCCTGGTCGGTGAATCGGGTTGCGGCAAGTCGGTAACGGCCTTGGCCGTCATGGGCCTCTTGCCGCGGCGGGCCGAGCAGAATGCCAGTCGCTTCATGGTCGCCGGCCGCGACTATGCCGGGCTGCCTCCCGCCGCGCGTCACTCCCTGCGCGGGCGGGAGGTTGCCATGATTTTCCAGGATCCCATGACCTCGCTCAATCCTACTCTGACGATCCGGCGGCAGATGACCGAAGGGGTGATCTATCACGAGGGTCTTGGCCGGCGAGAGGCCGAAGAGCGCGCGCTTCACCTGCTCCATCAAGTGGGCGTGCCGCAGCCGGACCTGCGGCTTGGCCAGTATCCGCACCAGTTCTCCGGCGGGCAGCGTCAGCGCATCATGATCGCCATGGCGCTGATGGGGAGCCCCAAGCTGCTGATCGCCGACGAGCCGACGACGGCCCTGGACGTGACCATCCAGGCGCAGATCCTGGCCCTTTTGGCCGAGTTGCAAGAGGCGCTGCATCTAACATTGCTTCTGATCACCCACGATCTGGGCGTGGTCGCAACGATCGCCGACCGGGTTGCGGTCATGTATGCCGGGCGCTTCGTCGAGCAGGGATCAAGTGAAGCCATCTTCGGCCGGCCTCTGCACCCCTACACGCAAGGCCTGATGGGGGCGATACCCGTGCCGGGAGAGACGCCGCGGGGCACGCCGCTCAGCACCATACCGGGACGCGTGCCGGACCTGGTCGGCGCGGTCAGCGGCTGTGCCTTCCGCAACCGCTGCAGCCAGCGGCAGGAGGCCTGCGCCGAAGACCCGCTCCCTATCTTCAAGGCCTCTTCAAGCCACGAAATGGAGTGCGTCCTCGAACCGGAACTGGCGTTGTCCCGATGACCAAACCGCTCCTCAGCCTTAGCGAGGTCACCAGACGCTATCGCATTCGCAAGGGCCTCTTCGGTGCGCGGCGCGAGCTGACGGCGGTCAACAAGCTCTCGCTTAACCTGGCAGAGGGGGAGACCCTGGGCCTGGTCGGAGAATCGGGCTGCGGCAAGAGCACGGCCGTCAAGCTGATGCTGGGTCTGGAGAAACCGGATGAGGGCGAGGTTCGGATCGCCGGACGCTCGATCGACAGCATCGACCGGCGATCGCTTTCACGCATGGTGCAGCCGGTCTTTCAGGACCCCTACTATTCTCTCAATCCCACGCGCAATGTCAGCGATGCGGTGCTGCAACCGTTAAAGGTCCATCGCGTGGCCGGCGACTTGAAGGCCCAGGTGCGACGCATGCTGGATCTGGTCGGCTTTCCGACCAGGCTGGCCGAGGCCTATCCAGCCCAGCTCTCCGGCGGCCAGAGGCAAAGGGTGGCGATCGCCCGCGCTCTGGTCCTGAAGCCCAAGATCCTGATCTGCGATGAGCCAACCAGCGCGCTTGACGTCTCGGTGCAGGCGCAGGTGATCAACCTGCTGTTGGAGCTGCGTCGCGAACTGACCCTGACCATGATCTTCGTCAGTCACAACCTGGCCGTGGTCGAGCACATCAGCGACCGTGTCTCGGTCATGTACCTGGGCCAACTGGTCGAGGAGGCGGAGACAGACCAGCTGTTTCGCCGGCCGGCCCATCCCTATACGCAGATGCTCCTCTCCTCCACCTTGGCGCCGACCCCGGGTGCGGGCCTGCCGAGCTTCACCCGTCATGCTGCGGCCGATGCTACGGTCCAGGCCAAGGGCTGTGCCTTCGCGCCGCGCTGCGAAGGGGCGCAAGCTCAGTGCCTTGCCAAGGCGCCGGAACTGGAACGCCAGGACGGCCGCTTCATCCGCTGCTTCTATCCCAAGACCGCTGAGACCCGGTCACTGGATAAGGCTGTCAGTTAGTCTTTGGCGCGTTCCAGCATGCCGAAGAGATCGCGCGGGTCGTCGGGATCGGCGATCATGTCCAGTTGGGTAAAGAAGCGCGTGTCCTCGACGGCGCGCAGGATGTAGCGCAGGGCCGAAAAATCTTCGATGGCAAAGCCGACGCTGTCGAAGAGGGTGATCTGACCAGCGCTCCGGCGTCCCTCGGCCTGCCCGGTGATGACTCGCCAGAGTTCGGTGACCGGATGCTCCGCTGCCAGTTGCTGGATTTCGCCCTCGATGCGGGTCTGCGGCGGATACTCGACGAAGATCTGAGAGCGCAGCAGGATATCGCGGTGCAGCTCGGTCTTGCCGGGGCAGTCGCCGCCGATCGCGTTGATGTGGACTCCGGCGCCGACCATGTTGTCGGTCAGGATCGTGGCGTATTGCTTATCCGCAGTGCAGGTGGTGATGATCTCCGCCCCCTCCATCGCGTCTTCGCTGGAGCGGCAGGGAACCACGGTGAGGCCGCGATCTTGCAGATTGGCGGCGCAGCGCTGGGTCGCGGTCGGATCGATGTCGTAGAGACGCACCTTATCGATGCCGCAGATCGCCTTGAAGGCCAGGCACTGAAACTCGGACTGTGCGCCATTGCCGATCATGGCCATGGTGCGCGCACCCTTCGGCGCCAGGTGCTTGGCTGCCATGGCAGAGGTCGCGGCGGTCCTGAGCGCCGTCAGCAGGGTCATCTCGCTCAAGAGCTTGGGATAGCCGCTTTCGACCTCGGCCAAGAGGCCGAAGGCGGTGACGGTCTGCAGGCCCTCTTTGGTGTTCTTGGGATGGCCGTTCACGTACTTGAAGCCATACATCTCGCCATCGGAGGTCGGCATCAGCTCGATCACGCCGACCTTGGAGTGCGAGGCGACACGCGGCGTCTTGTCGAAATGCTCCCAGCGTTTGAAGTCCGCCTCGATCTCGGCGGCCAGATCCTGAAGCACCGTCTCGATGCCCAGATGATGGACCAGACCCATCATGTGCTCGACGGATACGAAGGGAACGAAAGCCAGTTCGGAGGGAAGAGGGGGCATGGGTGGACCTACCTTTTATTTGGGCGCGCGAGGACTGAGATGCAGCCCGGCGATCATGCAGCGGACAGAGCCGCCGGCCATTTCGATGGTGGGAATGTCGAGCGGCAGCAAGGCCACATGGGCCTTGAGGCGGGCGACCTGATCGGCGTCGAGGGATTGTAGCGCGCGGCGTGAGAGCGCCAGGACCGGTCCCTCCTTGCCGTGCAATTCGATGGCGTTGCCGGCGAAATCGGCAATCTGCTTATGCGAGAGGTCGATGATGTCCCGCTCACCGCGACGCAGACGCTCGGCCACCTCGCGGCTGCGGGCGGCATCGATGATGGTTTCCAGGCCGATCAATGCGAAGTTGGTGCCGATGCACATCAGGACATTGGTGTGGTAGATCGGCAGCCCCTGCGCGTCGAAGGCATCGAAGACGATGGGTTCATAGTTGAAGTGCGTGCAGAAACGTTCCAGCAGGATCTCGCTGGTCCGCTTGGAGCGCGCGGCATAGGCAACCCGCTCCAGGTGGTCGATCACCATGGCGCCGGTGCCTTCGAGGAAGAGGTCGTCCTGCTCCAGACCGGAATAGTCGATGACGTCCTGCACGCGATAGCGATGCTTTAGGAGCTCCAGCACGTCCTGCCGCCGTTCCGCCCGACGATTGGGCGAATACATGGGATAGACCGCGACATGGCCGCCGGTGTGGGTGGAGAACCAGTTGTTCGGGAAGACGGAATCCGGCGTGATCGCGGTCTTGTCCTCGAAGAGGTGAACTTCGACCCCGGCACCCCGCAGTGTCTCGACTGCCTGAGAGACCTCGGCGAAGGCGCGCCTGGAGACCGCCTCGGCACGCTCGCCTCCGGGCGCGGTCTGAAAGCTGTTGTCCTGTGCCGTTTGCGTGTTCGGCGTAAAGTGATGCGGTCTGATCATGACGACCGACCGCGGTGCTTGCAGCGAGGCCTGAGGCATGGGGAGGTTCCTTCGACAAACGAATTACCTGTTGCCAAGGTAGGCCCAGTGCCTCTGCATTTGGTATTGCGATACTGTGCAATCTGAGCATAGAGTTTTAGCAGATTGCTAAGACTCTCTGGATAACTTGCTATGCACGTCTTTGATGATCTGGATCATCGGCTGATCGCCATTCTGCGTGAGGACGGCCGGGCGCCGGTCTCTAAACTGGCGGCGATCCTGGGCGTGTCGCGCGCCACCGTGCAGCATCGGCTGGACCGCCTATTGGACAGCGGCGCGGTGCTGGGCTTCACCATCCGCGCGCGGCAGGATCATGGGCCCGACGGGGTGCATGCAGTGATGATGATCGAGGTCACGGGTCAGTCCACAACGGCCGTGATTCGAAAGTTGCGCGGGCTGCCCGAGCTACGACAGCTGCACTCGACCAACGGCAAATGGGATCTGGTGGCGCAACTGAGTGCGGCCAGCCTGACCGACTTCGATCGGGTCCTGCGCGAAGTGCGCGCGGTGGCGGGCATCACCAACAGTGAAACTTCGATCCTCCTCAGCTCCGTCTGAGGGCGAGATCGATCGGTATCATCTCGCCCTCTTTGGAAGGCCGTCTCTAGGCCATGAACTGGCCGCCATTGACCTCGATGGTCTGGCCGGTGACGTAGCGGGCCAACTCATCGGATGCCAGGTAGAGATAGGCGCCAACGCAGTCCTCCGCCGTGCCCAATCGGCCGAGCGGGATCGTGCCGCGGATCGTGTCTAGCACCTCTGGTTTGGTGTGCTTCTGGTGGAAGAGCGTGTAGATCGTTCCCGGCGAGACTGAGTTGAAGCGCACGCCGCGGCTGGCGAACTCCTTGGCGTAGGTCTTGACCAGGTTCTGCACGGCCGCCTTGGAGGCGGCATAGAGGCTGGCGCCGGCCCCGCCGCCCAGTTGTGCGGCGACCGATCCGGTGACGATGACGTTGCCACCGCTCTTGATCAGATAGGGGGCCGCGGCCGCACAGGTGGTGATGACGGACCTGAGGTTGAGGTCCATCACCTGATCGTAGAAGTCCGTGTCGATCTCGGTCAGCGCTTTGCGTCCGACCAGACCACCGGCATTGCAAACCAGGACATCCAGCTTGCCGAAGTCCTGCGCGACCGACGCAACCATGCCCGCTGTCTCTTGTGGGTCGGCAATGTTGGCCTGAACCAAGCGGGCCTCGCCGCCGTCGGCCAGGATCTCGTCCCGGACCGCCTCGGCCTCTGTCCTGCTAGAGGCGAAGTTGATCGCGACCTTGGCGCCTTCTTTGGCAAAGCCCTTGGCCACAGCGGCGCCGATCCCGGTGCTGGCGCCGGTCACGAGCACGACCTTGCCGTCGTAATTGAGAGGCATAGAGGGGTTCCTTTGTCTGCTTTGAGAGAGGGGTTAGGCGCCGGCCTTGGAGAGGGCCCGATAGCGGCGCGTGGTGTTTTCGTTGGGGGGATAGAGACCGATGATGCTCTCCCCGGCCGCGACCCGCTCGAAGACGAAGGCTTCGAAGGCCTCCATCTGCGCCACCTCCTCGACCAAGGTTTCGGCCAGAGAGAACGGCACCACGACGACGCCGTCGCCATCACCCACAATGAGGTCACCCGGGAAGACCGGCGCGCCGCCACAGCCGATCGGCAGGTTCATGTCGATGGCATGGTGACGGGTCAGATTGGTCGGCGCCGACGGCCCGGCGCAGAAGGCGGGCATCGTCAGCTCCGCAATGGACTCTGAATCGCGCAGACCACCGTCGGTCACCAGGCCGGCACAACCTCTGACCTCCAGGCGCTTGGCCAAGATGCTGCCCGCTGTCGCCGCGCTGGCATCCTGGCGGGAGTCCATGACCAGGACCTGGCCTGCCGGGATCGTCTCGATCGCGCGACGCTGCGGATGGCCGGGATCGCTGAAGACCTCCAGGGTGTTCAGGTCCTCGCGCGCGGGGATGTAGCGTAGAGTGAAGGCCTGACCTACCAAGTGCCGCCCTTGGCGGTTCAAGGGACGCACGCCTTGGACGTAGCAGGAGCGCAGGCCTCGCTTGAACAGCAAGGTCGCGAGGCTGGCGGTGGAGGCGCTCCGATAGGCCTCTAGGATGTCTTCGGACAGAAGCCGATTGGTCATGGGTGTCCTCCAGGGGGCAAAGCCTACTCGCGCGGATAAAGCGGTGCTCATCCGAACAAGGCCGGCAGGGTGAGAGAGATGGCGGGAACGTAGGTCACCAGCATCAGGGCCGCGAACATGGCGAGATAGAAGGGCCAGATGCTCTTCAGTGCCTCTTCCACCGGGATCTTGCCGACCGCGCAGCCGACAAAGAGGCAGGTCCCGACCGGCGGCGTGCAGAGGCCCAGCCCCAGGTTCATCAGCAGCATGATGCCGAAGTGGATGGGGTCCATGCCGATGTTCTCTGCGATCGGCAGGAAGATCGGCGTGCAGATCAGGATCAAGGCCGCCATGTCCATGATCATCCCCAGCAAGAGAAGGATCACGTTCAACAGGAAGAGGATCACATAGGGGTTGTCCGACAGGGTGACCAAGACGTCGGTCAAGAGGTCTGGCACGCGATAGAGCGCCAGCAGATAGGCAAAGGCGCTGGCGCAGCCGATCAGGATCATCACCATCGCGGTCGTGCGAACCGAGGTCACCACCGCCCTGACAAAGCCCTTCCAACTCAGCGAGCGGTAGACCAGGACGGTGAGGCCCAGTGCATAGAGTGCGCCGAAAGCACCTGATTCCGTGACGGTGAAGACCCCGGAGAGCACGCCGCCGACAATGATGATGGCGGTCACCAGGCCAGGCAGAGCGGCCGCTGCCGCAACCAGAACCGCACTGAACCCAGGAAAGGCCTCGGAGGGATAGCCGTGCTTCAGGGCCAGGACATAGGCGACCACTGCCAAGAGGCCGCACATCATGATCCCGGGGACCACGCCAGCCAGGAAGAGGTTTGAGATCGAGATGCCGCCACCGGCTGCGATGGCATAGATGATCATGTTGTGGCTGGGCGGGATGACGATGCCGGCGATCGAAGAGGTGACGGTGACGTTCACCGCATAGTCGCCGCGATAGCCCTTCTCTTTCATCACCGGCACCAAGAGGGAGCCAAGTGCGGAGATATCGGCGATGGCGGAACCGGAGATGCCGCCGAAGAGCATGCTGGAGAAGATGTTTACCGAGGCCAGGCCGCCGCGCATGCTGCCGACCAGGGTCGAGGCGAAGCGCACCAGGCGGGCCGCGATGCCGCCATGCAGCATCAGCTCTCCGGCAAAGATGAAAAAGGGGATCGCCAGCAGGGAGAAGACCGAGATGCCGGCATTGATGCGCTGGAAGGCGATCAGCAGGGGAAAGCCCTCATAGAAGAAGGCCGCGGCTGCAGCAATTCCCATGCAGAAGGCAACGGGGATACCCAGCAGGACGCAGAGGCCGAAGAGGCCCAGAAGGATTGCGAGCCCCATGTCAGTCAAGCTCCTGCGAAGCGGGGCGACCCTTGAGCAGATCAAGGGAGATCGCCAAAACCCGTGCGCCAGCGAAGAGGAACATCAGCCCGCCGCAGATCGCGGCCGGCAAGGTGCGAAAGCTCTCTGGAATGTTCAGCATCGGCAGATCGGTCGACCAGCCGAACTCGAAGAGCTCGATGCTTGAGACCAGCATGACAAGTCCGAAGCCGGCGATCAGCGTATCGGCGATCAGCATGGCCAGGCGGCGCAGAGGTGCCGGCAGTGCGTCTCGAAAGGCCGTGACGCCCAGGTGGTTCTTTTCAAAGACACCGGCTGCTGCACCCAAGTAGGTGATGTAGACCACCAGCAAGAGGGCCAGTTGCTCGACCCAGGTGGGGGTTACGTTCAGCACGTAGCGGCCAAAGACGAGCCAGCCGAAGACGGCGACCAGGACCACCAGCATGCAGGCGCTGATGAAGATCGAGAGGGCGCTGACGGCGCCCAGCCATCGCTGCAGGCGAGAGCGGACTGGTGGCATGGAGGTCACGGTCTGGAGATCCTTGAAGGCGCGACCCCTTTGCTGGCCTGCTCAAGTGGGTGAGCAGGCCAGCTGGATCGCAAGTTTTTGGATCAGTCGGCTTGGCGGATCATGTTGACCAGGCTGGTCAGGTCCGGATTGGCCTCAAGGAAGCCGTCATAGACCGGAGACATGGCATCCTGGAAGGGCTGCTTGTTGGCGATCTGATTGACCTCCGTCCCGCCGGCAACGACGATCTCCATGCTCTTCTTCTCGCGCTCTGCCCAGAGCTGGCGTTGCAACTCTGTGCTGGCCTTGCCGGCGGCCCGGACGATCGCCTGATCTTCGGGGGAGAGCTTGTCCCAGCTGCGCTTGCTGATGCAGAGGCACTCCGGAATGATCAGGTGTTCAGAGATCGAGTAGAACTTGGCGACCTCGAAATGGTTGGTGGATTCGTAAGAGGGCGGGTTGTTCTCGGCACCGTCGACCACACCGGTCTTCAGCGACTGATAGACCTCGGCGAAGGCCATGGGTGTGGCATTGCCGCCGAGCGATTCGATCATGCCGACGAAGAGGTCGTTGTTCATGACGCGGACCTTCATGCCCTCGACGTCCGCGGGCGCCGAAATCGGCTTCTGTGAGTTATAGAAGGAACGTGCGCCGGCATCGTAGAAGCCCAGCGCAATCAAGCCCTTCTTCTCCAGGCCCTTGCCGATCTCAGCCCCGACCTCGCCATCCATCAGGCGATGCATCTGATCGACGCTTTTGAAGATGAAGGGCAGGGAGACGACATTGGTCTCCGGCACGGCCTGGCCCATCGGGCCCAGGCTGAAGACGCCAAAATCGATGGCGCCCAGCCGCGTCTGCTCGATCGCGTCAGGCTGAGAGCCCAGAACGCCGCCGTGGTAGACGGTGCCGCTCAGGCGGCCGTCGCTCGCCGCTGCGATCTCGTCCACGAAGGCTTCCATGGCGATCGAGACCGGATAGTCGTCGACGTGGATGTTCCATCCGCGCCACTCGCTCGCCTGGGCGCTGCCGGCTCCGACCAAGAGGCCGGCAGCGGCGAGAGCCAGTCCACCGGATGCCAAGCCATGGCGTAACGCATTCGAAAACTTCATTGAATTCCTCCCGAAGTTGGTCCGGCACAGGGTCGTCCGGTCATTCACAATAGAGATATTATCTCATTGTGATTTTATGCACAAGAGATAATATCTCTATGTACTGAGAGAGGCCGATCGGTGCCGGGAAAGCAGTGCCTAGGATGGTGGGGAGGCGGGTAAGGCGGATGCCTTGGTGCAAGGATCTTGCTAGGCTCCGCGTGGAACAGGAATGATTGCAGTGATGGCCCCGTTGACCAAGAAAGCCGCAAAGCCGAACCTTACCGACCGGGTCACCTCTTTGATTCGCCAACAGATTTCTAATGGCATCTTTCAAGTTGGTGACCGCCTGCCGAAGGAGGCCGCACTCTGTACCGCCCATTCGGTCAGCCGTACCGTGGTGCGAGAGGCCCTGGCACGCTTGAAGGCGGACGGACTGGTCGAAGCCCGCCACGGCGTGGGCTTCTTCGTCACCGATCCGGGACCAGAGGCCGGGTCGGAGCGCTTCATGGCCGGCAGTTTCGACCACATCTCCTCAATCATCGAGGCCTTGGAGTTGCGTCGCGGTGTCGAGATCGAGGCTGCCGGTTTGGCTGCAGAACGCCGCTCTCCAGCGCAGGAGGCTCGCATTCGCGAAGCCTTCCTCAATCTCAAGGCTGCTCTGGAGGATGACACGGAGGACGCCTCAGAAGCTGACCTCGAACTGCACCGCGCCATCGCCGAGGCCACCAACAATCAGTTCTTCCCGGAGTTCCTGGACCTGGTCATCGAGCGGGCCATCACCCGCGCGATGCTGACGGGGCACGGCGGGAAGGAAGCCAGGCGCCTGAACCAGACGCAGGACTTGCTGGCCGAGCATCGCCACATTGCCGAAGCCATCAGCGATGGCGACTCCGAGAAAGCGCGTAAGGCCATGCGTGTGCATTTGGAGAAGAGCGAGCTGCGCTTTCGCGCCTCCGCCAGGGATGATCTCTAAAGAGAGTCATCGTGGTGCCGCGACGAGGTCTGCCGACGCCTCCCTCAAAGGGCGGTGCCGAGTGGTCAGACCGAAGTTCACCCTCAACTCAGCGGTAGCCGAAAGAGCGTCAGGAGGGAGCGATCGCGCTGCCCCTCGACACCGATCGCCATGGCTGGCTTCCGATGGGTGCGGCTGCGCGACCCGAAAAGGCGGTCCCAGAGCGACAGGATGGTGGCGTAGTTGGAATCGGTGTCGCGCCTGATCTGATGGTGATGCACCCAATGGATCGAGGGTGTGACCACGATCCAAGAGAGGAGGCGCTCAAATCCAGCCGGCAGCCGGATGTTGCTGTGATGGAAGAGCGAGGCCAGCAGGACCAGGGTCTCGAAGAGAATGACACTCTCGATGGGAAAGCCCAGCAGCAGGATCACGCCGGCCCTTGCGGTGGCCGAGAGCAGCACCTCGCCCGGGTGGAACCGCAAGGCCGTGGTGGTGTCCAGGGTGCGGTCCAGGTGATGCACCTGGTGGAAGCGCCAGAGGAAGGGGACCTGGTGATTGGCCCGATGCCACCAGTAGATCAGACAATCCAGCAAGATCAGGTCCAGCACCGTTCCCGGCACACCCGACCACCAGGCCGGCCGCCAGTTCAAGGAGATTCCAGCTGCCCAGGCGGTCAAGGGCGCAACCGCGGCCACGGAGACCAGCGAGGTCACCACCCAGATCGAGAGGTTGCGCGGCAGGCGGCCCTTGGCATCGGGCTCCTCCGGCGGCGCTGCTGAGGGATAGCGGCGCTCGGCGACGAACAAGAGGACCAGCCAGAGGAAGACCAGTCCCACCTTTCCGAACAGCAAGCTCTCTAAAGTATCCATCTCTATCCAATCTGATCCGCCCCAGCGCTCAGGATATGGCCTGCGGCGTCCATGCTGTCCAACCGAGACCGGTCTATCCACACGCAAAGCTGATCGGCCGTGCTTGCCCGCCTGGGCCGAAGCTCGTAAAGCAGAGAGATGTCCTCCGCCGCGATTCGACCCCTGGTGCTCTTGCCGGCCTGCAGCAAGACCGTGCACGGACTGCCGTTCCATGCCGTCGGCGACAAGTATGTGCGTGCCTTGGCTGAGGCCGCCAATGCCCAGCCCTTGATGCTGCCCAATCTGGCCGAGCTGGCCGATCCCCGGCCGCTGCTGGATCAGGTCGATGGGCTCTTGATGACGGGCTCGCTCTCCAATGTGCACCCGGATCGCTTCAATCGGCCGGAGCTGGAAGAGACCTCTAAACCGCACGACCGGGCACGTGATGCCGTAAGCCTGGATTTGATCCAGGCGGCGCTGGAGCGCGGGCTTCCGCTCTTCTGCATCTGCCGTGGATTTCAAGAGCTGAACGTGGTGCTGGGGGGCAGGCTCTTTGCCCGTCTGCACGAGGTCGAGGGACGCATGGATCATCGCAGCCTGGCCAGTGGCGAGATGGTGCTGGACTATGGTCCCCGCCATGACCTAACTGTGGCTGGCTGGTTCGCCGAGCGCGTCGGCAAGCAATCGGTTCGTATCAACTCACTGCACCACCAGGGCATCGACAGCCTGGCACCCGGCCTGATCGCCGAGGGCTGGGCACCGGACGGCACCATTGAGGCCGTGCGCGTTGCCGACGCCAAGGGGCTCGCCATCGGTGTGCAGTGGCATCCGGAGTACGACGTCATGACCAATCCAGACTCCATGGCGCTCTTCCGCGCTTTCGGCGCGGCCATTGCCGAGCGCCAGCGCCGCCGCCTGGCCCGGGCCGCCTGAGCGCCCATGCGTATCGCCACCTGGAACGTCAACTCGGTCCGCCAGCGGATCGGTCATCTGGAGCGCTTCATCGCCGAGCGCAGCCCCGACGTCATCTGCCTGCAGGAAACCAAGGTCATGGACGAGCTCTTCCCGGGCGAACCCCTGACCGCGCTGGGCTATGAGCACCTCGAGATCCACGGGCAGAAGGCCTATAACGGCGTCGCCGTTGCGTCCCGCATCCCCTTCGAGGGGGTGGAGCGCAAGATCTTCTGCAAGAAGGACGATCGCCGCCACCTCTCGGTCCTGTTGCCGGGCGGCCTGGAGCTGCACAACTTCTATGTCCCCTCCGGCGGACCCGATCCCGATCGTGAGAAGAATCCTAAGTTCGCGCACAAGCTGGACTTCCTGAAGGAAATGGCGGCCTGGGCGCGCAAGGATAAGATCAAGGAGCGCAAGATCCTGCTGGTCGGCGATCTGAACGTAGCGCCCTTGGAGAACGACGTCTGGAACCACAAGCGATTGCTGCGCTCGGTCGGTCATACGCCGACGGAAAGCGAGGCCATGGCCAAGCTCTGGAAGGCTGGCAGCCTGGAGGATATCCCGCGCCGCTACACACCAGAGCCCAATCCGCTCTATTCCTGGTGGGGCTATCGCTATCCCCAGTCCTATCAGAAGGACTACGGCTGGCGCTTGGACCACGCCCTGGCAACCCCGCCCTTGGGCGGCTCCATCACGGCTTTGGAGACCTACCGTGACAGCCGCACCTGGGAAAAGCCTTCCGACCACGTGCCGCTGATCATCGATCTGGAATAGCTGGGACGAAGCAGATCTAGCGCTGCTCTTCCGCTTGCTTCCGCGCCTCCTCCTGGGCGGCAAGAGCGGCCGCCCTGGAGGCTTTCTCCGCCTCGATCTTGGCGACGATGTCATCCATCGGTGGAAAGAGCGGATCGCAGTCCTTTTCCTCATTGAGCGAGGTCAAGGTCAGGTTGCGCTCCACCAGGGCCTCGAGCTCGACATCCAGGCCTTCGCCGCGGTCGATAAAAGCCAGATTGCCGAGATTGCCGCCCAAGGCCGTCACCACCATCAAGGCCGCATTCCTCTGATGGCGCAGATTGTCTTCCTCGAAGATGAGCTCGATGTCGTAGCGGTTCTCGGCATACTCCGTCGCGATCTCCGGACAGGTGAGGCCCAGGTCATAGCTACGCTTGACCGTAACCGGAAAGGGCGTGCGACCACCGCAAGCCGACAGCAGGATCAAAAGTGCAAGGACAGATAGAAGTGCTCTCGGGATGGCTCTTCTCCCCGGCAGTCACGGTCTTCCAAGACGCCTATACGCTGATATCTCAGGGAAAGAGAGGGTGCAAGGCAGAGCCAGCATGCGAATACCGCTGTAAAGACCACAGCAGGACATTTGAGAGGAGGCACTTCTGCATAGACCATGGCTTGATCGCCAGCGCCAGACAGGCCAAGTATGCCGCAATGTCAGACTCCCAAGCCTCGCCGTGGCACGGCACCACCATTCTCTCCGTTCGAAAGGGCAATCGCGTCATCGTCGCCGGTGACGGACAGGTTTCCTTCGGACAGACCGTCATGAAGGCCAATGCGCGCAAGGTGCGACGCCTGGCCAAGGATCAGGTCATCGCCGGCTTTGCCGGTGCGACCGCCGATGCCTTCACCCTCTTCGAGCGACTGGAGGCGAAGCTGGAAACCTATCCCGGCCAGTTGACCCGCGCCTGCGTGGAACTAGCCAAGGATTGGCGGACAGACCGCTACCTGCGCCGGCTAGAAGCCATGATGGCGGTCGCCGATACCAAGGTTTCGCTGGTCCTGACCGGTTCCGGTGATGTACTGGAACCGGAAGATGGCTTGATCGGCATCGGTTCTGGCGGCAACTTCGCCCTCTCGGCGGCCAAGGCTCTGATCGACTTGCCGGACCTGGACGCCGAGACCATCGCCCGTAAATCCCTCGCTATTGCTGCGGACATCTGCATCTACACCAATGACAACATCATCGTCGAAAGCCTTGAGCTCTAGCAGCGAGGGCGTGACCTTCTCGCCGCGCGAGATCGTCTCCGAACTGGATCGCTTCATCGTCGGACAGAACGACGCCAAGCGCGCCGTCGCCGTGGCCCTGCGCAATCGCTGGCGCCGGCAGCAGCTGCCGGAAGAGCTGCGCGAAGAGGTCATGCCGAAGAACATCTTGATGATCGGCCCCACCGGCTGCGGCAAGACCGAGATCGCCCGCCGCCTGGCCAAGCTGGCGCACGCGCCCTTCGTCAAGGTCGAGGCCACCAAGTTCACCGAGGTCGGCTATGTCGGCCGCGATGTCGAACAGATCGTGCGCGACCTGATCGAGGTCTCGCTCACCATGACGCGCGAGCGTATGCGCAAAGAGGTCACCGCCAAGGCCGAACTGGCCGCCGAAGAGCGGGTGATCACCGCCCTGGTCGGTGAGAATGCCAGCGCCGACACGCGCCAGAAGTTCCGCAAGATGCTGCGCGAGGGCAAGCTGGCCGACCGCGAGGTCGAGCTGGAAGTGGCCGACACCGGATCCGGCAGCCTGCCGACCTTTGATATTCCCGGTATGCCGGGCGCACAGATGGGCATGCTCAACCTGAACGATGTCTTCGGCAAGGCGTTCGGCGGACGCACCAAGAAACGCAAGATGCCGATTTCCGACTCCTACGAGATCCTGATCGCGGAGGAGAGCGACAAGCTCTTGGACGAGGAGACCATCCGCGCGGAAGCCGTCGAGTTGGCCGAGCAGCATGGCATTGTCTTCCTGGACGAGATCGACAAGATCACCGCCCGATCGGAGCGCCAGGGTGCCGACGTCAGCCGCGAGGGTGTGCAGCGCGACCTGCTGCCGCTGCTGGAAGGAACCCAGGTCGCGACCAAGCACGGCACGGTCAAGACCGACTACATCCTCTACATCGCCTCCGGCGCCTTTCACCTGGCCAAGCCCGCAGACATGCTGCCGGAGCTGCAGGGGCGCCTGCCGATCCGTGTCGAGTTGGACGCGCTCACGCGGGATGACATGAAGCGCATCCTGACCGAGCCGGAGAACTCGTTGATCCGCCAGTACACGGCCCTGATGGGCACCGAGGAGGTGAGCCTCGACTTCACCGAAGCCGGCATCGATGCGCTGGCAGATCTGGCGACAGAGATTAACTCCAGCGTCGAGAACATCGGCGCTCGCCGCCTGCACACGGTCATGGAGAAGCTCTTGGAGGAGGTCTCCTTCACCGCCTCCGACCGCCCGGGCGATCAGGTCACGATCGACGCGGACTATGTCCAGGCTCGGGTCGGCGAGCTGGCCAAGAACCAGGATCTGAGCCGCTTTATTCTGTAGCGAGTGTCGGGCTTGGTATCCGGATACTTGGCCGCGCTCACCGTACTGCTGGGGAAGAGGCCGCTTGCCGGAGGTCTCTTCGCCGCGGCTAGCCCGGCTGTTCCGGTAGAATTTTCCTATGGCCGCCTTGACGGTGTGGGGCTACCTATGGGGACCCGCCACGCCGATTGAAGAAGCCCCCCATGTCCGACCGCGATCTCTACCCACCCATTGCTCCCTATGAAAGCGGTATGCTGGATGTGGGCTCGGGGCATCAGCTCTATTGGGAGCTTTCCGGCAATCCCGAGGGCAAGCCGGCGGTCTTTCTGCATGGCGGGCCCGGTGGCGGCTGTGCGCCGGATCATCGGCGCTTCTTCAATCCCGAGGTCTATCGCGTCTGCCTCTTCGATCAACGCGGTGCCGGGCGCTCACGGCCCTTGGGAGGGCTTACCGACAACACCACGCAGCACCTGCTGGGCGACATAGAAAGACTGCGCGAGCATCTGGAGGTCAAGCGTTGGCTGGTCTTCGGCGGCTCTTGGGGCTCGACCCTGGCGCTGGCCTATGCCGAAGCGCATCCGGGACGGGTCATCGCCCTGGTGCTGCGCGGCATCTTTCTGGGCCGCCAGATGGAGTTGGATTGGTGGCTGAAGGGACTGCGCCTGATCTATCCGGATGCCTGGCAGGCCTTCGCTGGCTACCTGCCGGCCGATGAGCAGGACGACATCCTGGCCAGTTATCACCGGCGGCTGATCGATCCCGATCCCAAGGTGCATCTGCCGGCAGCCCGAGCCTGGGCGCTCTACGAAGCCTCCTGCTCGACCCTGTTGCCTTCGCCGCAGACCATGCAGGCCTTCTCACAGGACAACGTGGCCTTGGCGCTTGCTCGTCTGGAGGCGCACTATTTCATCAATCGCATCTTCATGGACGAGGGGCAGCTCTTGAGTGAGGCCGACCGCTTGGCGGAGATTCCTGGCGTCATTGTTCAGGGCCGCTATGACGTGGTCTGCCCGGCGATCTCCGCCCATGACCTCTCGGCCGTTTGGCGCCAGAGCGAGCTGCAGATCGTCCCCGATGCCGGGCACTCGGCGATGGAACCCGGCACGCGTCGCCGCCTCGTCGCCGCCTGCGATCGCTTCGCTGCCCTTGATTAACTACTTCGTTGTGGCAACGAAGACGCCGTTCCAGTCCGGTTCCGGCGGTTTTGCTTCCATCTGATCGATTCGCTCTCCGAAAAGGCGGAACATTTCTGTCAATTCGGCTCCGAGTTCTTGTCCGGAGATCTCGGAGAGGACTTGTCTGGCGTTGCTCCAATCCTGGGCGCGATAGGCTTCGAGGAAGCGACCTTGTGCATCGGCGAGTCTCAAGAAGGACGGTGATCCGGCCACTGCCTGATCGCCGATCAGAGCATAGACGGTCACCGGCTGGCTGCGCCCCTTTACCTGGATCCAGTCAACCTCGAGGTAGGCGAAGCTGCCGGCCTCCTGCTGTGTGGTCTCGCTGATCAAGCAGTCCAGGCCATAGACCCGGGTCATGCCCTCCAGGCGGGCTGCCAGGTTCACGGCATCGCCCATGGCTGTGTAGGCCAGGCGGAAGGCAGAGCCCATGTTGCCGACGCTGCAACGCCCGCTGTTGAGGCCGATGCCCACTGCCAGTTGAGGAGGCTTCTCGCCGCCATGCTCGCTGCGAAGCTCGGCGTTCAGACCCTCCAGCCTTCGGCGCATCTCCAGAACCGTGGCAACGGCCGCATCGGCGTGCTGAGGCACGTCGACGGGGGCATTCCAAAAGGCCATCAGGCAATCGCCGATGTACTTGTCGATGGTACCGTTACTGCCCAGGACCGCCTGGCTCATCTCTGTCAAAAAGAGGTTGATCAGGTGCGCCAGGTCCTCAGGCGGCAGGTGCTCGGCCAGGGATGTGAAACCACGAACGTCACAGAAGAGCAGCGTCAGATCGCGGGTCTGGCCTTCCAAGCTGACGGCGCGTGGGTTCTCGGCGATCTGTGCCACCACCTGCGGCG
The DNA here is from genome assembly GCA_963669335.1 of Rhodospirillales bacterium. Taxonomy (GTDB): domain Bacteria; phylum Pseudomonadota; class Alphaproteobacteria; order Kiloniellales; family JACOMY01; genus JACOMY01. The sequence goes on along the minus strand of OY770023.1, from coordinate 4,591,233 downwards.
AGACATACTGACCGAAGGCCGAGCGCACCTCGCGTCGACGCCGTTCGCTGACCACCAGCCGCGCGATGCCCGCACTGGTGAAGACGGCAAAGCCGACGAGAGCAGGCGTGACCGGATCGAACAGCAGCTGCCACTCGCGGAAAGACCAGAGGGCGATCAAGAGCCCGAGCAGCACCGCCATGAAGCCCAGGAAGCCGGCCAGCAATGCACCGTCCTTCTGGACCGCGAAGGGCAGCAATACAAAGAGGCCGATTGCGACAACGGCCAGGATCTCGGCTGCATCTGACCAGGCCGGGCGCAGCAGGAAAGCGCCGCTCATCGCCTGCTCGATCGCATGGGCCTGCAGCACGACGCCCGGCAGGGCTGCCGACAGTGCCGTGGCATGGCGATCGCCCAGGCCACTTGCAGTGACGCCGATCAGGACCAGGGCATCTTTGAAGTCTTGGGGCTCGAAGTTGCCCTCCAGAACCTGCCAGGCAGGAATCCGCATGGCAGGGTCGGGGTCACGGTCGTAAAGCCAGAGTGCACCGCTGGGCGTGGTCTCGATCGTCGTGCGCCCGACCCGGATGGCCTGAACGCCGGTCTCGCCGCCCGACTCGGTCACGGCCTCCTGGCCGGAGGTCTTGACCAGGATCCCGCGGCCCTTGCCGGCCACCCGCAAGGCCTCGAGCGTGAGGGAAGGGAAGACCTCTCCGGCGACACTGAAGAGCAGCGCGACGCGGCGGACAACACCGTCGGGATCGACCAGAAGGGAGAGGGCGCCGTTACCGCTGGCGGCCTCTTCCAGTTCGGGGAGGGCCGGCACCCAGCCACCCAGGGCGGGCACATAGGGAAGAGGCGATTCGCCGATGAAGGACATGCGGTACTTCAGGATCGGGGCAGCGCGCTCCGTCCGCTGTGCGGTCAAGGCAAAGCCGATGACCGATGGCGTTCCCGAGAGTGCGATGGCAAAGTAGCGATCGGGATCGACGACCTCTCCGGCGATCACCGCGGCATTGACGTCCTCACGGATCTCGCGCGGCAAGAGCTGGCTCAGCTCCGTCAGTGAGAGGCGGTCCGGCTCGGCGAAGAGGGGGGTGAAGACGATGGCGCGTGGTGCTGCGGTCTGTAGGCGCAGGGCCAAGTCCGCCAAGAGGCCGCGCGGCCAAGGCCATTGGCCGAAACGCTCCAGCGAAGCCTCGTCGATCTCGATCACCTTGACGGGCTGGCCCGAGGGCGCACGCGGCAGGATATGCTGATAGAAGTCGAAGGCCCTGAGGCGCACCTCTTGCAGGGGCAGCGGATCCAGACTGCGCAGGGCGACGCCCAGCGCCAAGACCGTCAGCGGGACCAGCAGAAAGGCGTGACGTCCAAACCAGGGCCCGAGCCGCATCGCCGCTTGCTACTGACGGTCTGCTGCAACGATTCCGGTGGCCGTGTACCTGCCCCTGCCGCCGTCAGTGATCTTGAAGGTGCCACCGACCTGCTTTGCGGCATCGCCGCCGCCCTTGTAGAAGCTGGCCCGGACGTTGGCCTTGAAGCCGTTGGCGGCAGTGGCGGCGCTGGTCGACTTGAAGTCGGCCTGATGGCCGGTGCCGGCGGAACCAAGGTTGCCGCCGGTATAGTCACGCCCGTCGAAGCTGTGGATTGCGAAGGTGCCGGTGTCGGTGCCGAAGTTGAAGGTCTGCTTGTACTGCCCGCTGGCCAAGCGCTGGCTACCGTTCGCCAGGGCGACCGTGCCGAAGACGTGGCCGTTGTGCGTTGCCGTTCCGGAGAGCCCCGCAATGTCGGCAGCACTGGGCCGTTCGCCCGCGACCCAGGCGCCGATATGCACGCGCTCACGCCGGCCAGCCTGATCGCCGCTCGGGTCCCACTGGTATTCGCCGCTCCAGAGGCCCCACTGCAGATACGCGCAGGTGCAGAACTGGGTCTCCGGGAAGAAACCGGCGACGTTCAGCGGCTCTTGGCCGACGATGAAGGAGCGAAAGCCGTAGCGGTTGCGTCCATCGGCGCCCTCATCGTTGCGATTGACCTCACCGTCATAGCCCTGCCTGTTGTTCTGGAAGGATTCCAGGGCGGCGAAGTGATCTTCGTCCAGATAGGCTGCGTTGTCGGACCCGAAGTCGCCGAAGACCCAGCGGGCGCTGGTCGGCGCATTGCCGTTGGTGACGAAGGAACTGGCCTCAAAGTCCGCGGAGGCGCTCAGCGATGAGGAGGCGGCGTCACGCTGCAAAACCAAGCCAGGCCCACCTTCAGCGGTGTTGGAATCCAGCACATAGATCTCAGAGAACTGGTTGCCGGGCAGGCGCGAGGCACCGACGCCGCTGGCGTAGCCGACGAGCGTGGTCGAGGGGCGCTGATCGCCGACCCCGTCCGGGGTCTCGGTCCGCGGTGCGACGTCGGAGTAACCAAGGGAGGTTCCGCCCAAGTCGTCATAGGGTTGAATGAAGATCTGGCCGATGCTGCGGGCCTGCTGTTCGGAGGTGCTGCCTTCCAAGGGGAAGGGCCCATTGTTGGAGATCACGATCCGATCGGCATCCGGGCCGAAGAAGGCATTGCCGTCACCATCGACCAGGGACCCAACCGTCGTCACCGTCCGGGTGATGTCGGCGACCTGCGATCCCGTGTCCAGAACGGAGCCGCGCGCGGTCTGCACCAAAACCGGCTTGCCGTTGCCCAGGTCGGTCAGCTTGCCGGCAGTGGCCTGCAGGATGGAGCGCTGGTTCTCGCCTTCCCCTTCCACCGAGAAGGCCATCCAGAGCACGGACGAGCGATAGTTTCCGCCCAGGCTGTCGAAGCCGCCGCCCGGCGCGGTGGCGACCAGCAACTGGGTCGCCTGGATATCCGGGAAAGCCGTGCTCAGGCTGAGATCCAGGTCGTAGGCAAAGACTTCCAGATTGCCCTGCTCGAAAACCGAGGGATCGGTCGGCAAACCGCCGACCACCTGCACCCGGCGGGTGCCGCTTGCGGTCTGCAGGTCGTAGGAGAAGAAGGCGCCGGAGGCGTCAAAAGAGGTAAAGCTGCCTGTGCCGCTGAGCGCACCCAGAGGGCTGCTGGTCTCGGTCAAGGGCACAGTGAACTCGCCGTCGGCGATCGGCAGGACCAGATCGATCACCCCGTCGCCGTCGCTGTCAATCTGCAGCTGATCGTTGTTGACGATGGTGGCACTGGTGAAACGCCGTGCGAAGTCAGGATCTGGCCCGCCCTTGGCGTTCTGCACCAGCGGTTGGGTGAACGCGCCGCCGGTCGGCGTGGTATAGGCATTCGGTGTCGCGTTGTAGCTGCCGGAGAGATCGGTCAGGTCCTCCGGCTGTTCGGGCTCGGTGTTACTGATCTGCTCTTGCTGCAGGCCGCGCGCCACCTCGCTGCCCAGATCGTTCTGGGTGTCGGCCAGGATCTGCTGTGCCGCAGGGGGATCGCCAGCCGGCGTTTGGCTGACGACCGAGACCGGATCGGCCGAGGCGTCCGCGTCGGGATTGGCAGCCAGCTGTTGCTGCACCTGCGCGGTGATGATGCGTGTACGGTTACCACCCCGGAACGACTTCTTTATGTTCCGCAAATCGCTGGAACTGACGCGTCCCAAGTCGCGCAGGCCTGATGGCTCGATCACCGCCTGTTCGCTGGCGTCGTCAAGAATGACGACCTCGCCACCCGATCCCTTTGGCTTGATGGTGGTCTGGCCAAAGAGGTTGATGACTTCGAGGCGTCGCGGCGTGCGATTGTCGAGGATCGCCATGCCGCCGCGGATGCCCACGGTCGCGACCTCTGTCTCGATGGTGACGCCGCCGTCCTTGCTGATCGCTCCCCCGACATAGCGCACCAACCCGCGCTCCAAGGTCAGGGTCAGGTCGCCGTCGACGCTGGCCGGATCGAAGACGAACTCATCGACCACGACAAAACTGTTGGGGGCGATGGTTAGGGTCGATTGATCGATGAAGAGAACCTGCGTCTGCCCGCCGTCGTCGGTCTCGATCTCCTCCAGGAAGGTAATCTTCCCGCCGAGCTGGACCACACGCGTGGTTTGGCCCGGGGGTGTGCCCAAAGTCGCCGGGTTGACCGCCGCGGCCACACCGACGTCCTGGGCCAAGGTCGGCGTTCCGGCCAGCAGCAGGGTGGCGAGCAGACATCCAAGGCCAGCTTGCAAGAGGCCTGCTTGCGGCTGCTTCACTCTAGTCGGTATGGCTTGACGCATGATTGGGTTCCTCCTCCGCCGCTAGAAATCGACCGTCGCGCCCATCAGCACGGTCAGATTGTCGAAGCGGAAATTCGGTAGATTGGAGCGATTGTCCAACCACTCCACCTGATTGATCAAGGAAACATTCTCGTAAATCGGGACGGAATTGACGAAGTTCAGGCGATATTCGCGGTCCTGCCGGATGACATCAGGGTCGACCGAAGGGTCGGCTGCCCGATAATTCGTGAGCACGCCCGTAGCGGTGAAGGAGGCCTCCCACAGGTCCTCGGTCCAGCCGAAGGGCGAATCATAGAGCAGATCGAGGCCACCATAGATCCCGATCTCGCGGTTCGACTGGTAATCGACCCTGGCGCTATCGAAGTCGCCGTAGGCCCCCAGACGTCCGCGCAGGCGGTTGGTCAAGAGGATGTTGCTGTCCAGACCGACCAGGTTCTCAAGCCCTGTCAGCTCGTCCAGATCGGGGTTGTCGTCGGTGTTGTTGAAGTCGCGATAGCGGATCTCGTACCAGCCCTGCAGGCCAATCCACTCATCGACTGTCGTGGTGACGGCGAAACCACCGCCGACCGTCCAATAAAAGGGTTTCTGGCCCAGCGAGGCGAAGTCGGCCAGGACATAGGGTCGGAAGTACCAGGCCGCGGCATCCGGGTCAGATTGCTTAAGCTCAAACTGGGGTCCGGTCTCCAGCGCGATCAGGCCGACGTTCAGGTTCTGGAACTCGACCTCGGCGCTGTAGTAGGCCTCGATGTCGGTCTGCCAAAGGACCTGGTTGTCGAAAGGCAGGTCCTGGGCGCCGGCACCCATGTCCAGGCGGTAGAGGTTGCGCGCCGTCCCCAGCACCACGAAAGAGAAATCGTCTTCAGGCTGGAACTCGTCACTGACCTCGGCCGGCTGCCCGGCCGCACGCACGATGATGTTCTCCGGCCCGGCATTGGCATTGGTCTGATAGCGTCCGGCGACGGTCATCGACCCGAACCAGAGCGACTTGGCCGTGGCATCGTCTATCAGCGCCAGGTAGGTATCGATGCGGTCCTGGACCTGCGGCGGTACGTCCGGGTCGTCGGCGGCATCCTCCAGATAGCCTTGGGCGGCCTCGAAGGACTCCAGTCGGTAATAGAGCGCGCCCAGTTCCAGCTTTACCCTCGGCAGATCGGGGTTGAGCAAGAGCATGCGCTCGTAAGAGGAGATGGCTGCTTCATAGTCGCCCATCTCGACCGAGACGGCGGCATACTCGAAGAGCAGGTCCAGATCGACCGGCGACTGCAGCAGCTCTTGAAAGAGGGCATTGTGGCGCTCCTTCAAGGCGGCGTCTTTTTCTTCATCGGCCCTAGCGGTGGCACTCCCAAGGCCAAGGAGGGCCGCAAGAAGGAGCGCGATGACCAACGGCTGAACCCAACTGCGCGACGCCATAACCCCTCAATCTGTCAATCTTTGTTCGCTTGCGCGGGCGCATAACAGCAAAAATTTTCAGTCCTTTCACCCACATTCTGATCGCGGCAGTGATATCTTTTTCTCGCTGTGTCCTGGTGACCGCAGACCAGAAAGCTGCTATCACCCGCGCACGCTGTCCCCGTAGCTCAGCTGGATAGAGCGACAGCCTCCTAAGCTGTAGGTCACAGGTTCGAATCCTGTCGGGGACGCCACGCCATCAGGGGCCATAGCGGTTACATCAGCGACGCTTCGTAACTGAGACATCGGTAACTCTCTTGGAGCCCCGCGACCGGATGATGTAGGGGGGGGGCTCTCTAAGCTTGGATCTTAATGCAGCCTTGCTGACTGGGCTGCAGCGCTCTACCTGGCATTGTCATCTTGAACGCTTGCGTGATTGAGACCTGCAGTGGCGAGCGGAGACGCCTTCGAGGATGCACCATTGAGAAATTGGCTGGTTGATCGTTTCCGTAGCGTTGCTGCCCGGACGGGCAATGGCGCACCCTTGGCCGGCGAGGCCGTCCACAAGAGAACGACGCCGGGCGGATCCTCATTCGGATACCCCAGTGCGCTGCTGTCAGCCAGCTTTAGGCCCGGCCCAACAACCAAGAGCAGGCTCACCTATGCATCCTTGGGTGTCTTTGGTGAAGAGAAGGACTGGGCAAAACGGCGAACCTTCGCGCATCTGGTCGGAGAGCCCTGCTTTCGACATGTGGACGTGGAACAGATCCTCAAGGGAAATGAGATTGGCTATCTGATCGTGCCCCTACAAGCGGGCTACGATATCCATGATGTGCTGACCAGACTGCCGGACGCCTGCCTGGAACTGCTGAGGCAGGGTAGAACTGGTCTCATAGTCGATCATTCTCGCGAAGCGACACGCTTTCTTGAGCAGCGCCCTCGAGACTGGCATCTTGCCTTAAATGCCCTAGACCTGCCTGCCAACAGGGTTTGCTTTCTTACTCAAAACAAAAAAATCTTGGAGCAATATTGTGCATGGGCCTGCGCTCATGATCTTGCGCCCCGCATCAACATCGCAAACTATGATTACTATGTGAAGCATTTTTCTGTAGATGCGCGTAGAGATTTTTCATCAGGGCAAGAGTACGCCAAGGCGACAGTGGATAAGTTTAAAGCTCGCAAAAACATAGAGTATGAATACCTGTCCCTGAACTACAAACCGCGTCCGTGGCGCATTGCTCTTCTGACGCGATTGATTATGGACGACTTGTGGGATGACGGGCTGATCTCGTTTGGCGGCATAACAGAGGGTCACAAGACAGCGACAGAACGATCCGTAATCAACAAGGATGGCCCTCTTGCGTTGTTTCACAAGTTGGGCATTGCATCAGAGACCGACGCCTTTCTGCCTGAACTAACCGAAAAGGGACAAATATTTTTTAGCAAGGATAATCCCCATGAATCAGCAAGTGCGCAGAGGACAGGCAATCCGATAGGTCAGGTATTTTACAGAAGCGGTTTTTCTTTGGTAACGGAAACAGAGATGTTTCCGCATGAATTGCGGATTACGGAGAAGCCGTTTAAAGCCTTCGCCAACTACCACCCGGCCATCGTCTTCGGGAACCAATGGGCGCTGCGTCAGATCAGAGAGTATGGCTTCGAGACCTTTGATCGCTGGATCGACGAATCCTATGACGTGATTCCGAGTGCTGGCTTACGCTTTAAGGCAGCATACAACGCATTTCTGGAGTTTCGACGGCAGTCAAGTCGGTTGATCATGGAGGACGCTAACTTGAGAGAGGTCTTGGCCTACAATGTCGACCATTCCGCAGTTGGACTGGACAGGCTTTTTAGGGAAGAGATTGATCCGTGGCTCGCGCGCCAGTTTCTCACGGCAATGCCACTCCCAGATAGTGCAGGCTAAAGGGATTGCATTACACGCAGGTCAAAGCCGCTGTGCAACCCACGGCAGACTGGCACTGCTGAACAACGATTGTCACACAGTCGGTCAACAGCTCAGATAGGCAGGGCTGACATAGTCGGTGAGCCAGACCCCATTGTCAGCCTGCCAGAACGGCCGCCCATCCCGGTGCATCCGCGCCGCCGCAATCCTTAAGACCAGAGGTTTGCCGTGACGCTGACCGACCTTGGTTGCTGTCGCTTCATCCAGCGACAGATGGACATGGTGTCGGAGACCCGGCTTCAGGCCCTCTGCCAGGATTGCATCCAAATGCTTGCACGCAGTGCCATGGAAGAGTTGTTCCGGAGGCGCCTTGGGGACCAGTTCCAGATCAACGACGACGGAGTGCCCCTGGGCAGCGCGAATGCGCCGCCCGTCTTCGGAGAGGGTGAAGCGCTTCTTGTCGCTCTCGGCCACGATCTGCAGCAGCTGGGCCCGCTGCATCGGCTGGCCCGCGTCCCTCATCCCGGAAAGCAGGTCGTCGACCAGAACCCAGCCACCTGGACCGAGGCTCAGACCGACAAGGCCCGGTTCGTGACGCAGCACGCGTGACAGAAACTTGCTTTCTCGGCTCATCGGACTGGTCAAATCTCTAAGGGTGGCGTTTCGTCCTGCTCTCCTCTCTACCATAGAAGCGAAAGGGCCGCCCCTTTCGAGGACGGCCCCATCGTTATCTGCTTGCAGACAGTCTTTGGCTTAGCGTCGCCAGACCGGCTTGCTGTACTCCTTGTAGATTTCGGCCTCGGTGAGGCCGACGTCCTTCAAGGCGTCCTTGTCCAGCTTGGCCATGTGATGACGGCCGCTGGCGCGATCCTGCCAACGCAGCAGTGCAGTCCAGAGGCCATTCGCTGCACCACGCAGGGTGAAGCTCTTAAGGCTGACGGCGTTCGATGTCTGGGATTGTAACATCACAATTCTCCTCATCCGGCGAAACACGAGAAACAACCTCCAGACTGCCCCTGGTTTCGCAATTCATAGCGTTTATCTAGGTGGTTATAGGTGAACCTGCACGGCATCAAATTTCATATTATAATGAGATAATCTAATGATGAGATCGCCCTCAGTGCGTTGATCGAGATTGCGATTGTAGGGGTGCATTTGTGCCCGAGCAGTCAGGACTGTTCGCGATGAACGCTGCTGCCTTCACATGGTCAAAGAGTCTCCACCTTCGCTTGCAAATGGCATCCCAACTCATCGGCATCCGTTAATCCCTGCAGCGCTTGGAGGGAGACCCTGAGCCGGCTGGTTCTGTCGCGGTTCGTTGTTCGACGGACAGCGCAGTCAGTTGAAGACGAGAGACTAGAGAGCGAGCCATGTCCACTAGCCAGCCCCTATCCCTGTCACGCCGTGGCGCGTTGAAGACACTGGGCGGGGCCGCGGCCCTGTCTGCGACGGTCGTGGCAGCACCCGCGATCGTCAGAGCAGCGAGCTCTGATCTGCCCCGGCCTGAGTATGCTCGCAACATGCGCATGGTGGGCTTCACCGACATGCAGGGCAAGGCCGATGGTGTTCAGGTCATGGTGAACAAGGGCTTCGCCTTTGTCGGCCACATCTTTTCCAACGGTTTTTCGGTGATCGACGTTACCGATCCTCGGGCACCCAGAACGGTCAACTACATCCCGGCTCCACCCAACACCTGGACCATCCACCTGCAGACAATCGACGATCTCCTGCTGGTGATCCATGCCCGCAACGCCTTCGCCGCGGCCGAGTTCCAAGACGCCGCTGCCTATTACAGCGGAACCTATTCCGCTGGTGCTGCAGAGGCCGAGGGCGGAGCGCGGGATTGGTCGGCGGGCATGGCGGTCTACGACATCAAGGATCCCGCCAATCCGCGCCAGATCGGCTTCATGCCGGTCAACGGCGGCGGCCTGCATCGCATCTGGTACACCGGCGGGCGTTGGGCCTATGCCTCGGTCCTTCTCGACGGCTTTTCCGATTTCATCTTCATCACCATCGACATGGCTGACCCCACCCGCCCGGTCGAGGCGGGGCGCTGGTGGATTCCCGGAATGAATCTGGCTGCCGGGGAACGACCCTCTTGGCGGGACCGCTGGCGCTATGGCTTGCACCATCCCATCATCAATGGCGATAAGGCCTTTTGTGCTTGGCGCGACGGCGGCATGGTGATCCTAGACCTTGCCGACCGGGCCAATCCCCGACTTGTCTCGCATACCAACTGGTCGCCACCCTTCCAGGGCGGTACACACAACTGCCTGCCACTGCCGGACCGCGAACTGATCGTTGTCTTGGACGAGTCAGTGCTGCCGTCGCAGCAAGACGGGGTTAAGAACATCTGGGTCTTTGATGGCCGCGATCTTGAGAACCCGGTCAGTCTCTCTACCGTGCCGCAGCCAGACGGCGCGACCGAGGGCATCGACTATCTGGGCAAGGGCGGCAACTTCGGTCCGCACAATCTCTATGAAAACCGGCCCGACGCCTTCATCAGTTCGGACCTGGTCTTCGCCACCATGCACAACGCCGGCATTCGGGTCTACGACATCGCCGACAAGTACCGCCCCGACGAATTGGCCGCCCTGGTGCCGCCCAAGCCGCGCCAACAGATGGATAGGCGTCCCGGTCAGGCCCTGGTGATCCAGAACGCCGATGTCTTTGTCGACTTGAACCGCACGATCTATGCCTCGGACACCAATGGCGGGCTTTACATCATGGAGATGACGCGCTGAGCCGTCACGCCAGTCAAGAGGCCCCAAGCCAGCGGTAGCGACCGGCGCGCTCCTCAACGCGATGCCCTTCAAGGCGCAGCAGCGCTGCCTTGGCAGCAAGTCCTCCGCCGAAATCGGTCAGATCGTGAGAACTGCCGATCAGGCGATGGCAAGGAATGACAATGGGGATGGGATTGGCGCCATTGGCGGCACCCACCGCACGGATGGCCTTGGGCCTGTCGATCTTGGCGGCAAGCTCAGCATAGCTCATGACCTGCCCAAAAGGGATCTCCTGGAGGGCGGCCCAGGCCTGCTGTCTGAAGTCGGTTCCTTTGGGCGCCAGCTTAAGATCGAACTGCTGCAAGTCGCCGGCGAAGTAGGCGCTTAGCTGCGTGGCCGCTGCTGTGAAAGCCTCGGGCGACTCCTGCCATTCAGGTGAGGGTTCGCGTGCGTGGCGCCCGGTGGAGAAGAGGATCTCGCTCAAGCCTTCCCCGTCTCCGACCAGGATCAGGCTGCCAATGGGGCTCGCCAGACGACGATAGAGGGTTGCTGCCATTAAAAGAGAGAGTGCGCCAAGCGGTAGGCCATCAGCTCTTCCGGCAGTAGTACGTACATCTGTGCCGGCGGGGCCTGCAGGGCATGAGTCCAAACCCTGGGATCGACACCCCAGTGGTCGAGACGGGTCAGAATCTCGTAGTTCAGGCGCTGGACGTCGGCGACGGCCACATCGGCGCTAAGGGCCGAGGCATTGGCAAGATAGGGCTGATGCAGGCCGATCCAAGCGTCACGGGCCACTCGCCGCCGCTCCCCGGCCGCCAGCAGCAGCGGGCAGGCCGAGGCGCAATAGGCGCCCTCCGGCACCAGAGTCTCCAGGGAGCGTGACCTGACGTAGTCACCCATTGTCAGCGCTTCTTGGACTAAGCCACCGGGTGACAGCAGGATCAGAACCTCTGCGCGCTCGTCGTTCTGCAGGTCGAAGCGCCGCAGAGCGGCGGCACTGCCGGACTCGATGGTGCCGACGGCAAGGATTGCCGGGCGCCCCTGCAGATCGGTCCAAGTGAACTGCATCGGGCCGCGGCTAGGCTCCAGGGAATCGCCGCCGGGTAGATGCGGAAGGCCGCCGTCGGGGCGCATGGGAAAGGCCGCCGGATCGTAAGGGCGGAGCTGATCGCCGGGTGCGGCCGGCGACAGCGGCATGGGCACCGCAGGTCCCTCTCGGTCTAAGCGGTTGGGCGCCTCTGGCACCGGCTGATGCCGCGAAGGGTTCAGCCAATCGATCTTCGCGCTGTCCGCCATATCGGCCAAGACAATCCCCAGAGCCAGCAGAATCCAGAGTCTGAGAATCCATCCAAGTGCACGGCCGCCGATACCCGGATCTTGCGCCGCCATGGCCTTAGCCCGCTTCGCGCCGAGCACGGCTGTCGTCCAGCTTTTCGACGTCAGCGCTTTCGCTCGGTGGTGGCGCATCGATGTGCGGCTCTTCCGGCTGTGCTGCGGGCCGGGGTTCCGGTTCCAGCGGTTCGGCGTGGCGCTGTGCCGGGGTGTCGCCCTGAGCCGCACGGGAAAGCCGCGACCAGGCCTCGAGCGCTGCCTGCAGGTCCTTGAGGCTCATCGACTCGTCGCGGGCCAGGTGCATCTCCTGCTTGCGGATCGAGGTATGAACCACCATCAGGATCAGCACCAAGACACCCGGCAGCAGATCGATGGCGATCGCACCGGCCCAAGAGGGTACGAAGTCAGCGGCATAGAGCAGAACAGCCTCCGCCGGCGAGAGCGGGACGAAGCGCAGCGGCTGGACCGCGGGACGCGCCAGAATCTCGTCCGCTGCGGCCGCCAGCACTGCGGAAGTCTCATCGACGGTCGAACGGACCTCGTCCAGGACCTGGCTCTGACGGTCGCGGAGATCGGCGGAGAGTCCGGTCACCGCCGGCATGATGAAGGAGCGAGAAAGGTCCTCTGCCTGACGCCGGACCGCCGGGGCGATCGAGGTCTGGGTCATGGAGGCGATGACACCGGCCAGCTTCACGGCCTGATCGGCGAAACGCACCGTGCGCTGTTCGATGTTCTGGATATCGCCGACGATGGCCCGCATGGCGTCGAGATGGCGGCTGCCCTCGGCAAAGAGATTCTGCACCGGGCCGCGGGTGGCCTCGATCTGGTCGCCCAGATCCTCCAGTTGCTGCGCCATCTGTGAGAGGTACTGGGCAACGGTGCCGCGCCCGGAGGAGCCGGTGAGCGCCCCTTCTTCTTGTTCGCGCTCGGAGAGTTGGGAGAAGCGCTGTTGAGCGATGCGGATGTCGGGCAAGAGCGACTGCGCCGCCAAGGCGTTCTCGTGCGACTGTTCCAGGCGCTCCTGATAGTCGACAACCGTCACTGCCAGGTGCTGCTCCACTGAGGCAGCACCGGCGAGCGCTGCCGCATTGAGCCAGCTCGACATGGCGACGATTGCACCACAGCCGAGCAGCATGGCCGCCGTCAGGGCCAGCCTGGTAGCACCGGTGCGCATCTGCGGCAGGAACTTCAGGATGTAGGCCCAGAAGATGAAGATGCCGACAGAGACGGCGCCGGAATAGACCACGGCGGCGCCGAAGGTCAGCAGACCGACACCGTCCAAGAGCCCGCGCACGCCGATATAGGTGTAGACACCACTGGCCACCGCCAGCACGCCCAAGGCGGCCGTGGTCATGGTCTCCAGTCCGGCGACCCCCTGTCTCAGCTCCCGCGCCATCGGCTCCTCTCTCCCTGTCGCGTCAGGACGCTAGCATAAGCCAAAGGGCGGAAGTTGGGCAGATTGACGAGATCCTTACAAATCCCTACCTCCTAGGCATGCCACCACCCGCGTGACCTCCACCACACTCCGCCTCCTGAGGCAATCCACGCAACCCGGAGCAGACTCCCTCTTTGCCTGAAGCAAGGGGTCGGGCTTCGGTTTGCGCCGGCCCGGCTTTCGGTCGGCCGGCCTTCTCAAGACCAAAGAGGAGGTGGCAATGCCACAGGATAAGGAGATTCAGGAAGGACAGAGGGAGCGGGAAGAGAGGCGCCAGCGTTTCGCCAAGGCCTTGGCCCGCGATGCCTTCGGACGACACTATTGGGACGAGGGCAAGGCACGTGAACTCAAGCGCGCCGCCCGACGCGACAAGCAGAGGTCGAAGGTCTAGACTTGTGACCCGGCGGAGCTGAGCGACCTCGGCTCCGCCCTTCACGGAGCAGGAAGACTATGCCGTTGGTCTTGGCCAGCGTCTCAATGCCAGTTGCAGCTGATCTCGATGCCAATCTCTGCGAGATCCGCGGCGCTTTGCGCCTGGCCAAGGCGGCTGGGGTCGAGCTGGTGCAGTTTCCGGAGGGGGCGGCCTCCGGCTATGCGAAAAGCGAGATATCCACCTGGCAAGACTATCCCTGGGAGGCGCTTCGGGCGATGCTGGAGTCCATTCAACAGCAGGCGCAACAGCTCGGGCTTTGGGTGGTCGTGGGATCGGCACATCGTCTAACCGCGCCCAACCTGCCGCACAACGCGCTCTATGTCTTTGGTCCGGACGGCAGGCTCGTCGAGCGCTACGACAAGCGCTTCTGCTCCAACAGCGAAATGTCCGGCTGGTACAGCCCGGGACGGGACCCTCTGCTCTTCGAGGTCGGCGGCCTCAAGATCGGCTGCGCGCTCTGCATCGAGGTTCAGTTTCCGGAGGTCTTTCGCGACTATGCCGAGGCCGGTGCGGATCTGGTCCTGCTCTCTGCCCATAGCGGCAATCCCTTCTTCTTGACCCTGGCGCAGGCCCATGCCGAGCTGAACAATCTATGGATCGGCCTCTCGGAAGCGGGGGAGGAGGCGCGCTCTGCCATTATCGGACCAGACGGTGCCTTGCAGGCAGAGAGCCTGGGTGGAATGGCGGTCGCCAAGCTCGATCCGGAGGATCCTCACTGGGAGGTGCCGCTGAGGAAGGCCAGGCCTTGGCGCCGCCGCGCCCGTTCCGGCGCTCTCTATCGCGGGGTCTGGGACCTGGACCCGCGCAGCAAGCGGAAAGACACTTTTTGAGATCGGAGCGGTTGCGTTCTCTCTCTGTCGTTGCCCAAGATGGGAGATCGCGCGGAGGAGAAGAGATGAAGGAGGAAGGGTTAATGCCGTCGAGCCTGTCACGCCCAATCACCGAAGAGGAAATCGCCACCTTTGAAGAGGAGGGGGTGGTCTGTCTGCGCGGTCTCTTCGATGGGCCTGTGGTTGAGCGTCTCCGTGGTCTCATCGATCAGGACATTGAGGCGCCTTCGCGCATGCGTAAGGAGGTGAACGAGAAAGGGGGGACCGGTGATTTCTTCGCCGACACCTTCGTCTGCCATCACCTGCCTGGCTTTCGTGATGTCATCGACAATGCGCCCATGGCCGAGATCGCCGGAACCCTGATGCGTGCCTCCAAGATCAACCTGCTCTTCGACCAGATCCTGGTGAAGGAGCCCGGCACCTCGACCCGCACGGTCTGGCACCACGACGCGACCTATTGGCCGGTTGCAGGCCAGGCCATCGCCACCCTCTGGATCGCGCTCGACGAGGCCACGGCCGAGACCGGCGCCATGGAGTTCGTGGCGGGCTCGCACCGCTGGGGGCAGCGCTTCAAGGCGGTTAGCTTCGATCCCAAGCAGACCTACGTCGAAGACCTGCCCACCGTGCCGGACATCGAGGCAGAGCGCGATCGCCATCCGATCATCTCCTATGATCTGGAGCCCGGCGACTGCACTTTGCATCACGGTCTGCTGTTGCATGCAGCACCCGGCAATGCCAACCAGCAGAGGCGGCGTCGCGCCTACCTGACCCGCTGGGCGGGCGATGGCGTGACCTATAACCCGCGCCCGAACCTGCAGCAGATGCTCCGCGATCCGGGCATCCCACCTGGTGCGCCATTGGATAGCGACCTCTTCCCCGTGATTTGGCGACGCGATGGGATTTCAACGGCGAGCGTTTGAGGGAATGAGGGCGGATAAGCCGGTTCATCAGCGCCTTGGCAGAGCGATCCTGCGTCACCTCCGATGCCTCTTGGATACTGACCACGTCAGCTTGACCTGCGCGTTGGGAAGCCTCAGAAAGCCATCGCAACGAATGAGTGATTTCTGAGGCAGAGGGTAACGACCTTCATGATGAACCCGACGGGACGCTGGGGTCTGATCGGGCACACCGGGTTTGTTGGCGGTGTGCTGCGGCAGTCAGGTGCCTTCACGGACTTTTTCAACTCCAAGAACAGTCAGGCAATGGCTGGTGAAGCCTTTGATGGGCTGGTCTGCGCCGGCGTCTCGGCTGTCAAATGGATGGCCAACAAGGAACCCGAGGCTGACTGGGCGGCGATCGAAGGATTGATTTCGGTCTTGGACAAGACCGAGGTCGGCGAGATGATCTTGATCTCCACGATCGACGTCTATCCCGACCCGAGCCTGCCGCTGGATGAGACTGCTTCGATCGACCCTGAAGCCAATCACGCCTACGGTCGGCACCGGCTACGCCTGGAACGCTGGATCGAGGAGCGCTTTCCCGGGGCACGGATCGTGCGCCTTCCGGCACTCTTCGGGCCAGGTTTGAAGAAGAACGCGCTCTACGATCTGATCCATGACAATGGTGTCGACAAGATCAACCCGGCCGGCGTCTTTCAGTGGTATCCGCTGGAATGTCTCTGGTCTGATCTTCAAACCATCAGGGAACGCGACCTGCATCTGGTGAACCTCTTTACCGAACCCCTGTCGATGCGTGGCATCATCGATCGCTTCTTCCCGGCAGCCCCGGTGGCGGCCGAAAGCGAGCCCGCGCCGCGCTATCAGCTTAGGAGCCGCTATGCGGAGTTGTTCGGTGGAAGCGAGGGCTATGTTCTGTCAGCAGAGGCGCTCCTCGAAGCGATCGGTCGCTTCATTGAAGACAGCAGTGGGGAAGGGGCATGAGCGACGTGGCAGCGCGCATCTCCATCTCCAACATTGCTTGGCCCAAGGATGCGGATGAGGAAGCTCTGACGCTTATCAGCGCTCTTGGCTTTACCGGGATTGAGCTGGCTCCCGGCAAAGTCTTCTCCAGTCCTGCCGCCTTGGAGGAGGCGCGCCGCTATCGCCGCCATGCCGCCGATCACGGGTTGGAGGTCGTGGCCTTTCAGGCGCTGCTGTTCGGGAACCTTGATGTCGCGCTATTCGGCAGTGCCGAGCAGCGCTCTGCCTTGGCCGCACACTTGAGCGCTATTGCCCGCCTGGCCGCTGCGGCTGGCGCCCACGCCTGTGTCTTTGGCGCGCCCAAGGTTCGTGCACGGAATGGACTGGACGAGGAGGAGGCCTTCGTACAGGCTCTCGATTTCTTCGACAGGCTCGCCGCCGATTACGAGGCCGAAGGCGTCGCCTTGGCGATCGAGGCCAATGCTGCCCACTATGGCTGCGATTTCCTGACACACACCCGCGATGCCCTGGCACTGGTCAAGGCGGTCGGGCGGCCGGGGATCCGCTTGCAGCTCGATACAGGAACGCTCCTCTTGAACGACGAGGCGGCGGAGGAGATCGCCAAGGCGGTGCCTTGGGCGGCCCATTTCCATGCCAGCGAACCCGACCTGCTGCCTCTGGCCAGCCCGAGGCACGGCGCGTTCGCAGCAGCTCTGCGCCAGGCCGCCTATTCCGGCTGGCGGTCAATCGAAATGCGCGCAAGCGAGACCTGGCAGCAGACCATTGCCGAGGCCCACGGCCTTATGATGCAAGCCTACAGCTAGTGCCGGACGACGCCCCCCTTCGCCCGCTTGTGATCAAAGAGGCCAGCTGGGAGGTTCCGGCGGCCGTACTGGCAGAGCTTGCGGACAAGAGAGAGCGCTATGCCCTGGTCATCCCCGTCATTAACGAGGGGGAACGCATTCGACGCCAACTGAAAGCCATCGCAGAGCTGGCACCGGCGCTGGATGTCATCATCGCTGATGGGGGGTCGACCGACGGCTCCTTGGATCTGGACTACCTGAGATCCTGCGGCGTTCGGGCCTTGTTGGTCAAACGCGGGCCCGGACGCCTGTCGGCACAGCTGCGCATGGCCTATGCCTGGGCCTTACAGGAAGGCTACGACGGCATCGTCACCGTCGATGGCAATGGGAAGGACGGCGTGGAAGCCCTGCCACGCTTCGTCGCCGAGCTCGAGGCTGGCATCGACTACATTCAAGGCTCGCGCTATCGCAAGGGCGGTGCGGCGATCAACACACCGCCTGATCGAAAGCTGGCCGGGCGTCTGATCCATGCACCCTTGCTCAGCCTCGCGGCCGGTGAGTGGTTTACCGACACCACCAACGGCTTTCGCGGCTATACACGGCGCTATCTGACGGACCCGCGGGTTGCACCCTTCCGGGACCGCTTTGATCGCTACAACCTCCTGTTCTATTTGACCTTACGGGCGGGGCAGCTGGGCTACAAGAGTAAGGAGGTGCCGGTCCGGCGCAGCTATCCCGAGGGCGAGAAGACGCCGACCAAGATCAGTGGCCTCTCAGGCCGCGTCTCGATGATGGTTGAGCTGCTGCGCTGCTGCCTGGGCGGTTGTCATCCGCAAGGGTTTTCGCCCTTCGCAGGCTATGGCTATCAACACACGGGCGGTACGGGATGGGCCAGTCCTTGGCCAGCGATTCTATGGTCCTTGACCGGTCTCTTCATTCTCATCACGCGTGCGATACCGCTCCTCTTCCCGCACGACCCTTGGTTGGACGAGGCCATGCTGATGGCCAACTTGCCCCTGCCGGATCTGGGGTCATTGTTCCAACCCTTGCCTCTCTTCGAGCAGGCGGCACCTTTGGGTTATCTCGTCCTCGCCAATGCGGTGACGTCAGTCTTCCCCGATGCGGCGGCTTTGCCACTGCGTGGCTTGAGCGTCGTTGCAAGCTTGATTGCAGCTTACCTCACCTTCTTGACGGTGCGGCGTTTGATGTCGGGGGCAAGCGTTCCTCTCGCCGTGGCTTTCGTCTGCCTTTCATACCTTGCTGTTGTCTATAGTGTGGAGATAAAGCAGTACATCTTCGAGTATTTCTGTTCGGCTTTGATGATGTATCTAAGCCTTCGTTATTGGCAGAACCGTCTAAGTCAGAATTTAGTTTTGTTCACACTC
Source organism: Rhodospirillales bacterium (assembly GCA_963669335.1). Taxonomy (GTDB): domain Bacteria; phylum Pseudomonadota; class Alphaproteobacteria; order Kiloniellales; family JACOMY01; genus JACOMY01. The sequence goes on along the minus strand of OY770023.1, from coordinate 4,572,970 downwards.
GGAGGATTGGCGTCGATACTGTTTTCTTTTACCGCGCCGATCCTAATTGCATCAGTGGGCACGGGTTTGCTGGCGCAGCGGTGGGTCAAGGGTCTCCTGCATTTGCCTTCGTTGTGGCGGGATGGTCTTTGCGTTTCGCTCGCCTTCCTTGCTGTCATGTTCTTGTTCTACTTCATCTTCTATACGCACCCCGTGACAGAGACACAGCTTGCCGCTTTCGCGGTCATCTATGACGCGGGAAAACTGAGTTTCACGTCACTAGTGGATGATCAGGCCCGCACATGGTTTCTTTTTCCGCAGCTGATCTTTGGTGGCTTCGCTGATGGATGGATTCGCACATTGCGATGGCTGCCGGGCGGCAAAGAGATCATTACGTGGCTGTTCCTGGCTGCCCTCCTGGTCGGCGGCTTAGAGGGATTTCGGAAGTTTCCCTTTCTTTCGATAAGCGCTCTTGTGGCCGCCTTTCTGATTTTTGTTCTGAGCCTAGCAGGTCTTTTTCCAATCACCGAAGAACGGCACTTTGCGTTCATGGTTCCCTTGGTTGGACCAGTCCTGGCGATTGGCTTGTTTCGCTGTCTGGGTTGGCTCTCGTACTGGTACTCCAGGGGGTGGTCACTGCAGCTGGCCAACTGGCTGACACTGGTTGTTGTGGCCTACTTCGGTGTCTCAAGCCTGGTGCAGTCGACCAAGCTCGCGCGCCAGGAGGTCTCTCCTCTGATCACCTACCTTGATGCGCACAATGAATCCAATGCGCCTGTCTGGGTCTACTATGGCGCACAGCCGGCGATGCGTGTCCTCGCCCCGGACAGGTTTGCGCAGCTAGGGCAGATCTCACATGCAAGCAGCAAGACGAGCTGGGTCTGGGAGAACCGTGTCTTTGGGGAGACTGTGCACAAGGATAAGTACCTTGAAGAGTTCCGACGCACGCTTCGTGGACTACCGGAGGTCTGGCTTCTTTTTTCGCATTACAGGTCCTTCGAGTATGACGGCCTGATCCTCTTTTTCGCGATTGCGGAGGAAGAGGTCGGCGACTGCCGACAGGTGCTGAAAGAGAAGGGAACGCTGCTATGGAAGTGTGGCTAAAGGCCCGGGCAGGACGCCGATGCCACAACTGAGTGCGACAGGTGAATTGCAGGCTGCTAGGGGGCTTTGGGATGCCATCGTCATCGGGGGCGGTTTCTTCGGCTGTCAGATTGCCACCTTGCTTCGCCAGGACTACAGCTTGGATCGGGTGCTCTTGGTCGAACGGGAGCCCGACCTCTTGTCGCGCGCCTCCTTTGGCAACCAGGCGCGTATTCACAACGGCTATCACTATCCCCGCAGCTTCACGACGGCCTTTCGCAGCAGGATCAACTTTCCCCGCTTCATCGAGCGCTATCCGGAGTGCGTCGTTGACGACTTCACCATGCTCTACTGCGTCGCCGCGCAGAACAGCCTGGTGACCAAGTATCAGTTCGAGAAGTTCTGCCATGCCATCGGCGCCGAGATTCGCTTGGCTGAAGCGGCCGAGGCGAGACTTTTTAACCCGGCCCTCATCGATCAGGTCTATGTGGCTCGCGAGTACGCTTTTGACGCCACCCGCTTAGCCGAGCGAATGCGTGGCGACCTGGATGCGGCTAAAGTCCAGCTGTCCTTCGATACGCATGTGCTGGCAGTCGGCCATGGATCGGGCGGTCCGCTGGTGTCCTTGTCAAAGGACGGAGAGGCGTTTGAGCTTTCGGCAAGGCAGGTCTTCAACTGCACCTATGCAGGCCTGAATTCAATCTTGCCTCGTGGTCACGCAGGTGCAGGCCGTTTCGGGCTGAAGTACGAGATTGCAGAGATTGCGCTGGTCGAGGTTCCTGAGCCCTTGAACAGCTTGGGGGTGACGGTCATGGACGGTCCCTTCTTCTCCTGTATGCCCTTTCCCGCAACTGGTCATCACTCTCTGACCCATGTTCGCTATACGCCCACTTTTACCTGGACGGATCTCGAGGATGCCGGCAATGACCCCTATGCTGTCTTAGCGCGCATGACCCTAAAGAGCCGAGTCCGTCACATGATCGCCGATGCTGCGCGTTACTTGCCGCTGATGAGAAAAGCCGAGCACCGCCGCTCTCTCTTCGAGGTAAAGACGGTACTCTTGACCAACGAGCTGGATGATGGGCGGCCAATCTTGTTCCATCGCCATGCTGCGCCAGAGGGTCTCTTCTCAGTCCTGGGGGGCAAGATCGACAACGTCTTTGACATCGCGGAGGCGATGCAAGACACCCTGACCATGGATGCAGCACTCAATGTATGAGGATCGCGGGAAGTCTGCTGTGGAGGCCATAGCCAGTGACCTATGACGAGAGCAAAGTCGATGCGCTGCTATCGCTCGTTGTCTTGCTGCACAACAACGAGGCGGAGGTCGAGAGCCTGGTCCGTGATCTAAGCCTGCGCTTGGAAGCCTGTGTCACCGATTACGAGATCGTTCTGGTCGACAATGCGAGCAGCGACCAAACCATAGGTCTGCTCGAGGGCCTGTCGGCAGAGTTGCCGAACCTTCAGGTCTATTGCCTCTCTGCGCGTGTGGGGGATGAGGTCGCCAGGATTGCCGGTATCGAGCAGGCTATCGGCGACTATGTCGTCTTGATGGATCTTCATGATGATCGCGCCCAGATCCCGATCCTCTTGGACCGTGCGCTCAAAGGCTATGATCTCGTGGTTGCGGTCCGCAGGGACGCCAAGAAGCGTCGTCGCAAAGGGCTGACCGGGCTGGCGGCGAAGACCTTCATTGCGCTCTATCGCCTGATTTCAGGCTATGATCTTGATGTCGACGCCTCACGCTACCGCCTCATGAGCCGCCGTTTGGTGAACTACTTATTGCAGCATGAGGACATCCACTTGACCTACCTCCTGTCACCTTTGGCCGGCGGCTTCAGGAGCGACCAACTGCTCTACGACACAGAACGGTCTGAGCGCAGGACACGCGGTTTCCGCGAGGGGGCGAGCCATGCTCTCTCTCTGCTTATGTTCACCACGACCCTTCCGCTGCGCATGGTGACGGTAACCTGCGGCATTGCGGCTTTGTTTAGTGTGATCTACTCGATCTACGTGGTCCTAATTTATCTCTTTGAAAATAATGTCGTAGAAGGTTGGACAACACTGTCTTTGCAATTGTCTTTACAATTCTTTCTTTTGGCATTGGCCTTGGGTATTTTATCAGAATACATGGTTCACATACTGAGGCACAGCACCAAGCGGCCGCGCTTTTACATTGCACGCGAGTTTCGAAGCGGCCAGTTTACCCGCGAACAGCGTCTGAATGTGCGAAGCGAGAAGCTGCTTGAGCGCTAACAGACTCGCCGGCGAATCTCTTCGCTTCCTTGCCGTCAGTATTGTCGGGCTGGTCGTCGACCTATCCACGGCCTTGGCCCTCAGCCTCCTGGGGCTGAACCTCTTTCTGGCCGCCACCATAGGCTTTTGCCTGGCGGTCTTCGTGAACTTCCATCTTCACGGACGCTGGACCTTCGGAGATGCTGTTGAGCGTTCGCCACGGCGCCTGATGCAGTTCTTCCTGACCTCGGTGGTGACCCTGGCTGTCCGCTTGCTCACACTGGAGGCCTTGATCGCAGCGAACCTTCCTACGCTCTTCTATCGCAATGCCGAACTCTTGGTCTTGGCGACGGGTGTTTCCTTGATGGTGAACTTCTGCCTGAGCAAGTTTCTCGTTTTTCGAGTGCGATAGGCGTCATTCGTGAACAGCCTGCTAAAGGCGCTGGCGTGGGTCGACATCTGTGGTCAGAGGGAAGTGTTCCTCGAAGTCAACGAAGGGGGAAGCCAGAACGGGGGTCATCTTGCAAGCGTCTACCTCGATCTTGCCTCTGTCGGCTGGTTCGACGGTTAGCAACAGCCTTGAGGGCGAACCGATGCGATGTTCGATTGCCAGGTTCTGACGCTGCGGTCCCATAGGGAGACCGAAGAGTATTCCCCCCTCTTTGCTATAGAGATAGTGGGGGGCGGGATAGTCAGCGACGATCGACTCCATGAAGCCAGAGCTGTTGTCGCTCACGATAATCATGCCGCGGGATCCGACGAGAGGGAGCAGCATCTCAGGCAGTTCGCGCGGCCCCAGGGTGGCCTCGTAACTGACCTGGGCATCAAAGATCCAGTTATCGCCAAAGTGCGGCGTTCCGGGTAGGGCCTCGTCTTCGATGATGATCTCAACTTGATGCGCAGCAGGATAAGTGATGCTGCAGGTGAGGTTCGGTAAGTCGAGGGGCAGCTTTAGTGGCACTTGGCGGGGGCGATAGAATGCCATGAAGCGGGTTCTGAAGGCAGGTTCGTAATGCCTTAGAATGTATGAGTAGAGATACCAATTGGCCCGCAACTGCCAGTGATGCCAGTTCTGCACACCTCGTATCTGCGCGATCTGGGCGACCAGAGGAAATGGGGTTGCCTGCAATCGTGTCATGTACTCGGCCCGTGCGGCATCACCTAGAACATGGATGTTGGCACCGAAGCGCGTTGCCGGCTCTGCGTTCAGGCCAATCTCGGCGGGAGACAGATAGCCGGAGAAAATTCTATCTTCCGGCAAGAGGTCGGAAATGCTTGGCAGGTCGTGCAGCTGCGCCAAGGCTGCCAACTCCGCCGCGTGCCCTTCCTCAACATAGAGGCCAAGAGGTGGATAGTAGACGCGCGCCGTCTTTGCACGATCGCTTTGCACCTTGAGCGCGGTCGCGGCGACAAAGATGCAGAGAACAACGAGCGCAACCAATCGCCCGATGCCCGGCCAATAGGCGATCGGTAACGGCGTGTAGGCCAGGATCCAGGGAATCATCGCCTGCGCCACCGTCACCACACCAATGATGAAGCCGAAAGAGTAGAAAGTCAGAAGGTATCGCTCTGATATGTGCCCTCCCAACTGAGCGATCATGCCGGTACCAAACAGCGCCAGGAGAATGGAGAGCAGTCCGAGAAAGCGCAGATCAGTCGGGCCATGTCGACGCCAGACCCCTGCGAGCGCAAGTGCCATACCTGCCAGGCCAAGGAGACTGGTCCAGCCGAAGTTCCAGATTGAGGCTCGCAGAAGGTCGGAGACTGTGAAAATCCGGTAGTTGGCTTTGAAGGGGGCGAAGTACCAGTACTGATAGTCCGCAACACCGTTGAATTTGTCGGAAATGAACCTCTGAACATCTCCGGCGGAAAGGACTAAGAGGGTTGCAGCCAGAGAGATGAGGAACAGCCCGGCAGCGATGGCCAAGATCCTCGCCAACTGCCAGCCCCTTGCTCTGCTCAGAATGGCCGACAAAGCGATTGTTATGATCAAGGCAAGGGCGGTTGCGAGACCGCTCGCATTGGACCAGAAGGGCACCACGCCGGCCAGAACGGCGGCGGGATAGTGCGGAAAGGACAAACTGGCGGGCGCACTCGTCTCGGCCCCGCCGCTCCGGCGCCGAGCCACAAACGCCCAGGCGATCAACAGTAGGAAAACCAGCCAGGGTAGGCCTTGCCTGAGGAGCAACAGCGAGTTGCCCGACGTCAGGAACTCCACTCCCGTGAACCCATAGATCGTTTTGCTGAGCACCGTTGCCCAGAACACCACGAAGGCTGCCAACAGCGTGAAACAGGCTTTCGGAAGATCGCAGATAAGCGCAATCGTGACCAGAGCCGCGAACAAAATGGCCAAAGTCATAAGGTCAGCCGATGCAATAGAGGCAAAAAAGTTTTGACCTAATAGAGCATAAAGAGGGAAAAGTGCATAGCTGATGCCAATCCCAAGATAAGGGGTGTAGTCAATCCCGGGGCGATCACCGAAGTTAAATGGAAACAACATGGCAAAAGATTGAAAGCCACCATCAAGGGGCCAGACTACTGAGGTATAATACACACGGATTAGCGAACAGACTGTCATTGCAAAGGCAAAAAGGAAAATCTCTGCTGGAACAGAGAAGGATCTGTCCAGGTAACGCTTGACGAAAGAGACGAGTGGAGCCGTTCTAGAAATGAACTTGTCGTAGCTGCCGAACATACGGTGGCCTCTGATTCCTACATAAACAGCGCGCCTTGAATCATCCGATCACGAAGGATGCCTGACCGAAGAGCGCTGATACAAGGCTGGAGCGCGACAGGAGCGATGGCAGTGTCATCACCTCAACAGCGGAGGCCGAAGGTTCTTCGCGCCCACTTCATGGTTTCGGAAGATCAATTTATAGACGGTGTCAGTTTCTTTGGCGAGCCGGCAAGGCAGCGCCAACCATAGTACTGCACTCTCGGCTCTCAAGTTCGCCTTAGGTCGCATCCAATCTCGAAGGGCGGCCTTGAAACCAGGAGGATGCGGGCGCATTGCCGATGGCGGAGTTGAGATAGGCGATTCCCAGGCATCAATTTCCCCGCTAGGGTGCCACGCAGTTAGCCTAGGTCGCCACGGCGGCCGAAGCCTTTCTCGCCGCATCTGGGGCTTGCGCGCCCGTGAACCGGCCCTTCAACCCTAGGGAGTCCCCATGTATCTGCAGCTTTCCACCTGGCAAGAGGTTGACGCCTACCTCGAACAGTCCAAGGCCGTCTTGATTCCCATCGGTTCGACCGAGCAGCATGGACCGAATGGCTTCGTCGGCACTGATGCGCTCTGTCCTGAGATCCTGGCGCGCGGTGTCGAAGAGGAGACCGGCTGTTTGGTGGCACCGACCCTCTCGATCGGCATGGCGCAGCATCATCTGGGCTTCAGCGGCTCGATCACGCTTCGGCCGACAACCTTGATTGCCGTCGTCTGCGACGTGGTAAATTCCTTGGCTAAACACGGCTTTGAGCGTTTCTATTTTTTGAATGGCCATGGCGGGAACATCGCCACGGTCTCGGCTGCCTTCTCTGAACTCTATGCCGAGTCGAGCCTGGGCAAGGCTGATCCGGGGCGCCCCTCTCTGCGCTGCAAGCTGAAGAACTGGTGGGAGAACGAGCCTGTGCAGCGCATCTCGCGCGAGCGCTTTGGCGCGGCTGAAGGCGGACACGCCACCTGTTCGGAAGTCTCGCTCACCTTCTACGGCTATCCGCAGCATCAGAAGAATGCGGAGATGTCGCCGGAGATCGCGCCGACCGGCCCGATCTACGATTCCAGCGACTACCGCAAGCGCTTTCCCGACGGGCGCATCGGCTCCAACCCCAGCTTGGCCAGTGTCGAGGTCGGCAAAGAGCTCTTCGAGGGCGCGGTCCCGGCGCTCGCTGCCGACTTCCGCGCCTTTGCCAAGGCAGCTTGACGGTACAGAAGCGCTTGCGGCGACGCTGACGAAAAGGCCAGTCTCTCCGCCATGAAACGATGGATTGCTCTTGTCCTTTTGCTGCCCCTGGCACTGGCGGCTTGCGAACGCAAGTCCAGCCAGGAGGCACGCCAGCCTGAACGCAAGGCGCCGGTCTTGGTGGTGCGCGAGTTGCCGCCACCGCCGGTCGCGCCGGGTGTTGGGCCCTTTAGCCTAACCCGACTGCAGTACGCGCAGCTGCCGGGCTGGTATCAAGACAGTCCCGAGGAGGCGATCGTCGCCTTCCGTCGCTCTTGCCAGCGTCTTCTGCAGCGTCCCGCCAGTGCGGCGATCGACAAGCAGGGACGCTATGGTCGCGTGGTCGACTGGGTTCCGGCCTGTTCTGCTCTAGGCGAGCCCGGTGCCTACGATGCGGAGGGCGCGCGGCGCTATTTCGAGACCTGGTTCCAGCCCTTCATGGTGGCCGGCGAGGGGCGGAGCGAGGGCCTCTTCACCGGCTATTACGAAGCCGAGGTTCAGGGTGCGATCAGCCGCGGCGGCGACTATCAGTGGCCGCTCTATAGCCCGCCGTCCGGTAAGGTCGGCGACCGTGCCTCCATTGATGCCGGAGCCCTCGCCGGTAAAGGCTTGGAGATTGCCTGGCTGGATGATCCGGTCGATGTCTTCGACCTGCACATTCAGGGCTCTGCCCGCATGGTCATGCCCGACGGCAGCTATCGCCGCGTCGGCTACGCCGGAACCAATGGCCTAACCTTCGTCGGTATCGGTCGTCTGATGCTGAACCGCGGCTACATCGGCCCGGATCAGGCCTCGGCCCAGGGTGTCAAAGCCTGGCTGCGGGACAACCCCGACCAGGCGACGGCCTTGATGCAGGAAAACCCGCGCTATGTCTTCTTCCGCTGGATCGAAGGCGACGGGCCGGTGGGCGCCCAGGGGGTGCCCTTGACCGCCGGGCGCAGTCTGGCTGTCGATCCGGCCTATCTGGGCTATGGCATGCCGGTCTTCCTGGAGACCACCTATTCTGACGGCCGACCCTTGAATCGGCTGATGGTGGCCCAGGATACCGGCGGTGCGATCAAGGGCGCAGTGCGCGGCGACCTCTTCTGGGGTACCGGCGCACCGGCCTTGGCGATCGCCGGTGGGATGAAGCAGAAGGGCCGCTACTACATCTTTCTGCCGAAGACCCTGAACGTCGCCTTCGCGTCTCTGCCGGAATAGAGTTAGACCAAGAGGATGGCAGGTCGAAGAGACTTGCGGTCTGACTCTTGGTCTCTGGTCATCGCACGCTAGTCCCAGCTCTTCGCTTCGCCGTGGAAGCTGTCCCTCTGGGGCTTCACCAGGCAGAAGCGCTGACCGGTCGGCGCCTCCATCACCACCCAGCCTTTCACCGGACCCAGGCGCTTTGCACCCAGGGCCTCCAGGCGCTTGGATTCGGCCTCGATATCGTCGGTCTCGATGTCAAGATGCACGCGTGAGGCATGCTCGACCTTCTGTACCAGGACCGGCATCTCCGAAGGATCGTTCTTCAAGACGGCATAGCGAGGGTCCTTCTGGCTGGCCTCGGCATCGAAGGGCCGGCCCAAGGCCTCCGACCAGAAAGAGGTCGCCTCCTCCAGTGAGTCACTCTGGCAATCGATCACCACCACACCCAGTCGGCTCTTATGCATCCTCTCCTCCATCTCATTGTCTAACCTGTTATCTGGTTATAGGGAGAAGCAAGCATAACTGCAAGGTCATCTCGTGGCTCTGAGATCTGCTAGGCTGGTGCCATGAACGCACCGAGACGCAGCCTCGAGACGGCGCTTTCGCTTTATGGGCCGGCAGCCCGGGCGCGCTTGGCGCCAGCCCTTGCAGCCGCCAGCTTCGGCGCGGAGCCAATGGCGCTGCGCCTGGTCGCACTGAAGGAAGAGCGCTGGCTGGAGCTTTGGGGCGCGGGGGAAGGGTGGCGTGCCATCTGCCGCTACCCGATTCTGGGTGCCAGCGGCGGCCCCGGCCCGAAGCTCAAGGAGGGGGACCATCAGGTTCCTGAGGGGCGCTATTCTTTGGTGCTGCTCAATCCCAACAGCCGGTTTCATCTCTCGATCCGCGTCGGCTATCCAAGCCAGGAGGACGAGGCCGAGGCCGCCTTGGAGGGGCGGAGCGAGCTGGGTGGAGACATCATGATCCACGGCGGCAGCGGCTCGGTCGGCTGTCTGGCGATCGGCGATCCGGCGATCGAAGAGCTCTTCGTTCTGGTGGCGGCTGTCGGCCTCGATCGCAGCGAGATCTTGATCGCACCCCTTGATCTGCGCCACCGTGAGGCTTCGGACCCGCGTCCCTGGGTGCAGAAACGCTATCGGGCGCTGGCCGAAGACATGAAGGCCACGCCGAGATGCGCTTGGCCGGAGGAGAGGTTTGCCGGAAGAGAGGGTTGAATGAAGGAGAGTGAGGTCCGCGCCGCGCTGGAGGCTGAATTGGCCGAGCTTGCCGAGCTGCAGGCCGTCAGCGCCGAGGCACGCCGGCCGGTGGAACTGGACCAGACCACACAAGGACGCCTCAGCCGGATGGATGCAATGCAGGCACAGGCCATGGCCTTGGAAACGGAGCGTCGTCGCGGCATCCGCCGCAGCCGCATCGAAGCGGCCTTGAAGCGGTTGGAGGAGGGCGAATTCGGCGCCTGTGTCGTCTGTGGCGAGGATATCGAGGAGAAGCGCCTGGCCGTCGATCTGACGACGCCCAGCTGTGTCGATTGCGCCCGCTGAACGGAGCTGGCAGAGAAGGGACACCGCGCCAGCTCGGCGTTACAGTAAGAGATCTCAAGACATGGCAGGTGATCAAGAGCGAGCCTCGCAGGTGCGCCCCTCGCAGGTGCGCTATGAGGTAAACGACGTGCCGCCGCAACGCCTTGCGGCTGCCTTGGGCGCGCAGTCCACCGCCTTGATCCTGGCCGGCATCGTGCTGACGCCGCTGATCGTGCTGAGAGCGGCCGGGGTTGAAGAGGGCTTTGCCCCTTGGGCCGTGTTCATGGCTATGCTGGTGAGCGGCAGCGTGACAGTCATTCAGGCAGTGAGAATCGGGCGGATCGGCGCCGGCTATATTCTCTTCATGGGCACCTCGGGTGCCTTCATCTCGGTTGCCGTCGCGGCAATCGAGGCCGGCGGCCTGGCGCTGCTGATGAGCCTTATCGTGGCCTCGTCGCTGATGCAGTTCCCGCTGGCGCACAAGCTGGGCCTGCTGCGCCGGATCATCACGCCTGCGGTCGGCGGCACCGCCATCATGCTGATCGCCGTCACCGTGATGCCGATCGCCTTCTCCATGCTGACCGAGCTTCCCGATGTCGAGGGTGTGGACCCGGACGGGGCACCGGCGGCCGCCATTGCCACTCTCGTGGTCATTCTGGGTATCTCGATCTTCGGCGCCAGGCGCTGGCGGCTTTGGTCCCCCCTCCTCGGGGTTCTGGTCGGCTATGCCGTGGCTCTGCCCTTCGGCATCGTAGAGCTGGATGCCTTGGCCAGGGCGCCCTGGATCGGCCTTCCCAGCTTCGCTTGGCCCGGCTTCGATCTCTCCTTCGGGCCGGCCTTCTGGGAGCTGCTGCCGGCCTTTCTGATCGTCACCCTGGTCGGCGCGATCGAGACCTTTGGCGATGGCATCGCGATCCAGCGGGTCTCTTGGCGCCGGCCCCGCGCCGTAGACTTTCGGGCGGTGCAGGGGGCGGTCTATGCCGACGGTCTGGGCAACCTGCTCTCGGGCCTGGCCGGAACCCTGCCCAACACCACCTACTCCACCTCGGTCGCGGTGGTGGATATGACTGGTGTGGCCGCGCGGCGGGTTGCCGTCTGGGGCGGCGCGATCCTCATCCTGCTCGCCTTCTCGCCAAAGCTGGCCCAGGCCATTCTCTCGATCCCCAGTCCGGTCGCAGGCGCCTACATCGTCATGCTGCTTCTGCTGCTCTTCATGCATGGCTTGAAGTTGGCGGTGGACGACGGGCTTACCTTCGAGAAGACCCTGATCGTCGGCTTTGGCTTCTGGATGGGGGTCGGCTTTCAGGACAAGGAGATCTTTCAGGCCTATCTCCCGCACTGGGCAGCCTCTCTTCTGAACAACGGCATGACGGCCGGCACCCTGGTCGCCATCACCCTGACCCTGCTCTTGGGGCTGAAACAGCGCCGGCGCCGACGTTTGGAGGTACCGCTCGCACCTGCCTCCATCGCCAAGGTGCAGGACTTCTTGCAGGAGGCCGCCAAGGCCGAGGGCTGGGATCGCCCCGCCATCCGCCGTCTGCAGCTCGCCGCCGAGGAAACCTTCGTCGTCATGCTGGAGCGCCAAGGGGGAGACCAGGAGGGAGAGGTCCGAAAGCTCGGCATGACGGTCAGGCCGGACGAGGGCGCCTTGGAACTGGACATCGTTGCCGCACCGCAAGGCGCCAACCTGGAGGATCAGCTGCAGCACTTCGCCAAGGGCGAGGCGGCACCGGAGGAGGCACTCTCCTTCCGCATCCTCGCCTCTATCGTCGAGGACCTGCGCCACCAACAGTTCCACGGCACCGACTTCGTCACCTTGCGGGTGGTCTGCCGGGCCCTGTGATTGGAGACGCGCTAGCGCACCACCGCCACGCTGCAGGGAGCATAGCGCATGATCTGGGCGGCGTGGGGGCCCAGGCCATGGTGGGCGTCGTTGCGCTTGGCGTTCAGCAGGATCAGGCCGGCGTCGATCTGCTTGGCCAACAGCAGGGCCTGGTCGCCGACACCGCCGCGTAGCACGTGCAGGCTCGGCGGCTCCGACAGGTCCAGTTCGCCGGCCAAGGTCTCCAGGTCGCGGTGCGCCTGCTCGGCGGCCTGCTGGACGGCTTCGGCCGGAATGAAGGCCTGCACATAGCTCTGGTGGCCATAGGCCATGACATAGGCCAAGTGCAGATCTCCACCCTTGGCTTCGGCGGCGGCCAGTTTGGCCAGATGGCGGGCTGCTTCGGGATGCGAGAGATCGACCAGGGCAAGGATCGCCTTGCCGTCGCTTAGCCCGCTCATTTCGACAGCACTCCCGGCAGCCAGGTCGCCAACTCGGGCACGATCACCAGGATCACGACGAAGGCGCACATCACGAAGAACATGGGTATGGCCGCGCGCGCGATGAATCCCATGTCCTTGCCGGTCATGCCTTGCAGGACGAAGAGGTTGAAGCCGATCGGCGGCGTGATCTGCGCCATCTCCACCACGATCATCAGATAGACGCCGAACCAGAGCATGTCGAAGCCGGCGGCGCGCACCATGGGCTCGATCACCGCCATGGTCAGGACGATGGAGGAAAGACCGTCCAGGAAGCAGCCCAGCGCGATGTAGAAGAGCGTCAGGATGAAGATCAGCATCAAGGGCGAGAGTTGCCACTCCGAGATGCCTTCGGCGAGCGCCTTGGGAATACCGGTATAGCCCATGGCTAAGGAGAGGAAGCCGGAGCCCATGAGGATCAGCATGATCATCGCCGTGGTCCGGACCGAGCCCAGCACGCTCTCGATGAAGGAGGCCAGGCTCAGCGTGCGCTGCGCGGCGGAGAGGACCAGTGCACCGACCACGCCCAGGGCTGCTGCCTCGGTCGCGGTCGCGATGCCGGCATAGATCGATCCGATCACGAAGAGGATAAGCAGCATGACCGGCAGCAGTTCGAAGAGGCGCTTCAGCTTGTTCTCGCTCGGCTCGTCACCTGCTTTCGGCAGCTTTCCCTTGTTGAAGAAGGACCAGCCGGCAACGTAGAGCATGAAGAGGATCGCCAGACAGACGCCGGGGATCATCGCCGCCATGAAGAGCTTGGCGATGGACTCGTTCACCGTGACCCCGAAGACGATCATCGAGATCGAGGGCGGGATCAGCAGGCCCAGGGTGCCGGCACCGGCCAGGGTGCCGATGATCATGCGGTCGGGATACTTGCGCCGCGTCAGCTCCGGGATCGACATCTTGCCGACCGTGGCCACGGTGGCGGCCGAAGAGCCGGAGATCGCAGCGAAGATGGCCGAGGCGCCGATGTTGACGTGCAGCAGCCCGCCCGGCAGGCGCTGCAGGAAGGGCGCCAGGCCGCGGAACAGGGTTTCAGACAGCTTGGTGCGGAAGAGGATCTCGCCCATCCAGATGAAGAGCGGTAGCGCCGTCAGGGTCCAGGAGGACTGCTCGCCCCAGATGGTGAGCGCCATGGCATCGCCGATCGGGGCAGTGCTGAAAAGCGCCATGCCGATGATGGCGGTGCCCAATAGGGCGGCCCCGACCCAGACCCCTGTCCCCAGCAGGACGAAGAGAACGCCGAGGAAGAGGATGATGGAGAAGGTCTCGGTCATATCTCGCTCGGCCCCTCACCGCTGGTTTTGTTTGGATCGACGGAATCGTAATCGAAGATCGCTTCGGCAAAGGTGTGCACCACGGCCATTGCGAAGAGGGTCGAGCCTATGGCGACCGGCGTCTGGGGGATCCACAGCAGCATGGCGTCGGCGCCCTCGCTGCGTTCCTCCCACTCGTAGCTCTCTTCGGCCAGGGCCACCATGTAGTAGGCGAGATAGACGCTGATCGCCGACATGATGCCGAGGCACCAGTACTCCAGCGCCCGGCGCTTGGCGCCCATGACCTTCTGGATGAAGAGGGCGACGCGGATGTGACCCTGGCTGCGGAAGGTGTAGGCCAGCGCCATGAAGGTGGAAGTGGCCATCACGTAACCCGCGACATCCGACGCACCACCGGCGAAGACGCCAAGCAGGCGGGCCAGAATGCTCCAGATGACGAGCGCGCAGAGGAGGATGAGGAGGAGCCCGGAGAGGTAGGCTCCCACCAGGTAGACCCTGTCCAGGGCCTGACGCAGGCTGTTCATGGGATTGGGTTCCGGGCTCTTGTGGTTGGTCTCAGCCCCCGCGCCGAGTCTCGTCCGGCGCGGGGACCAAGGCTCTTTTGGTTACGAACCGGACTTGAATTCTTCGATCAGAGCGGCGCCGCTGTCGCCGGCACGCTCAAGCCAGGCTTCCATCAGGACGTTGCCGGCCTTCTTGAACTCCTCCATCATGGTCTCGTTCAGGGTGCCGACGATCATCTCGTTGACCTTGAATTGCTCGATGTACCAGGCGGTCAGCTCGCGAGCCTTCTCCCAGCACTTGGCTTCGGCGGTCTCGGCTGCGACGGTGACCGCAGCGCGCTGATCGTCGTCCAGGCCACGCCAGGCCTTGAGGTTCACGATCACCATGTTGCGCGGCAGCCAGGCCTGCACGTCGTAGAAGTACTGCACATGCTCCCAGAGCTTGCGGTCATAGCCGGTGGAGCCCGAAGAGATCATCGATTGCGCAACGCCGGTGGCGAAGGCCTGCGACAGCTCAGCCGCCTCGATCTTGGTCGGCACCATGCCGAGCAGCTCCGCCAGGCGTGAGGTGGTGGCGTTATAGGCGCGGAACTTCATGCCGGAGATGGCGTCCAGGCTGACCGCCTCGTCCACCGAATAGAAGCCCTGTGGCGGCCAGGGGCAGGAATAGAGCAGGTGCAGCCGCTTCTTCTCCAGGGTCTTCTCCAGCTCCGGCTTGGTCACCACATAGAGCCGCCAGGCCTCATCGAAGCCCGAAGCAAGGAAGGGGATGCTGTCGATCTCAAAGAGCGGGTCTTCGTTGCCCAGGGCAGAGATCAGGCGCTCGCCGATCGGCACCAGGCCCTTGCGGACGGCACTGTAGATCTCGGACCCGCCGAAGAGCGAGCCGGAGGGGTGGGTCACGATCTCCAGGGAACCGCCGGTGCGCTTGGTCACATCGGCGGCGAACTCGGCTGCGATCTCAGAGTGATAGTTGGTCGGCGCATAGGCCAGCGCCATGTCCCATTTCTCCGCTGCAGCGGCGGAGGCGAAGAAGGCCCCGGCCACACCGGCCAGCAAGACCCCGCGAAGCGTCGTTCCGATCATCTCTTTCTGTCTCCCAGTTCTGGATTATTCGTCGTTAGGCACTTTGCCTGCCGAAGGACGAGCATTCTTTGGCAGCAGTGCAGCAAAAGCAATCGCCTTGGGCAATGACTTCGCGGTGCCCATCCGACGATCTGCCGGTCGGGTCAGGCGAATCGTTGGATGGCGGGCGCGGGGCAGGGCAGAACGCGGGTCTGAGAATCCTGTCGGAGTTTGGCGGTGCCGGCCCGCTCCCCCTCCCGGCCACCCCATAGGATATTGTCGTGGGCGGCCGGGAGGGGGAGCGGGCCGGCACCGCTAGGGACATGAGCAAACCTGCTCATGTCCAACCAGGCCCCAAATCACCAGCAGGTGAAGCCACCGTCGACCAGGAGATCGATGCCGGTGACGAAAGAGGCCGCCTCGCTCAAGAGGAAGAGGGCGGGGCCCACCATCTCCTCCGGCGTCGCCATGCGCGCCATCGGCGTCTCGCTTTCGAAGACCTTCACCTGCTCCGCCACCTCGGGGCGCAGGTTCATCGGTGTCGCCGTGTAACCCGGGCTGATCGCGTTCACCCGGATGCCCTTCTCGACCCACTCCATGGCCAGGCTCTTGGTCAGGTGAATGACACCGGCTTTGGAGGTGTTGTAGTGGGCTTGGCTAAGACCGCGATTGACGATGCTGCCGGACATGGAGGCGATGTTGACAATGGCCCCTTCGCCATGGCGTAGCATGGCCCGCCCCTCGGCCTGGCAGGAGAGGAAGAGGCCGGTCAGGTTCACCTCCAGCATGCCGCGCCAGTCCTCCAGGCTCATCTCCTCGGCCGGCGCGGCGCGGGCGATGCCAGCGGCGTTGACGGCTAGGGTGATGGGGCCGAGTGCTGCCTCAACCTCATCGATGGCGCGCGCCAGCTGGCCCTCCTCGCGCACGTCGCCGCGGCAGTGCCAGGCGTCCTGACCGGCCTCCTCGATCTCGCTCAGGGTCTCCTCCATGGCGGTCGCGTTGGGCAGATCGAAACAGCCGACCCTGGCACCTGCCTGCGCCAGACCGATCGCGATGGCTTGCCCGATGCCGCTGCCTGCACCAGTGACGAAGGCGGTCCTGCCGTCCAGCCTGAAGAGATCCATCTGCCTGCCCTTCGTAATTCCTCTCTGGCATTGCAGAGTGTCTCTGACCTGCGCCGCCTTCAAGCATGACGCTGACGAACGCTGTCGACGCCGAGCCGATAATGTCCTAGAGGCTAAGGCCTTCCCGGCCCTTCCCTGGAGAGACCCGACCCCATGTGGCAGTTTTGGATCGACCGTGGCGGCACCTTCACCGACGTGGTGGCGCAGCGTCCTGACGGGCGCCTGGTGACGCATAAGCTCTTGTCAGAGAACCCGGAGCGCTATCGCGATGCCGCTGTTGCCGGGGTGCGCGAGATCCTGGGGCTCGGTGCCAGGGACGCGATCCCGCCCGACACCATCGAGGCGGTGAAGATGGGCACGACGGTCGCCACCAACGCGCTGTTGGAGCGCAAGGGGGAGCGCTGTCTGCTGCTGATCACCGAGGGCTTCGGCGATCTGCTGCGCATCGGCTATCAGAACCGGCCACGCCTCTTCGACCTCAAGATCGAACTGCCGGAGCTGCTTTATGAAGAAGTGGCCGAGGTGCCGGAGCGGCTGGATGCCCAGGGCGAGGTCCTGCAGACGCTGGACGAGGCGGCCGTGGAACGCGCGCTGGAGGCCGCCTATGCCAAGGGCATCCGCGCCGTCGCGATCGCCTTCATGCATGCTTACATCAACCCGGCGCACGAGGACCGCGTGGCCGCGCTGGCCCATGCCGCGGGCTTCACCCAGGTTTCGACCAGCCAGCAGACCAGCCCGATGATGAAGCTGGTCTCGCGCGGCGACACCACCGTGGTCGATGCTTACCTGAGCCCCATCCTCCGGCGCTATGTGAACCAGGTGCGCGATGCCTTGAGCGGCGGGCAGGAGGCGGGGGCGGCGCGGCTCTTCTTCATGCAGTCGAATGGCGGCCTCACCGACGCCACCCTCTTTCAGGGCAAGGATGCCATTCTCTCCGGGCCAGCGGGCGGTGTCGTCGGCATGGCCAAGACGGCCGAGCAGGCCGGCTTCCGCGAGGTCATCGGCTTCGACATGGGTGGCACCTCGACGGACGTCTGCCACTATGCCGGTGGCTATGAACGGGCCTTCGAGACCGAGGTGGCCGGCGTGCGCATGCGTGCGCCGATGATGAACATCCACACCGTGGCAGCCGGCGGCGGCTCGATCCTGAGCTTCCGTGAGGGCCGCTTCCAGGTGGGACCCGAAAGCGCCGGCGCCAATCCAGGCCCGGCCTGCTATCGCCGCGGCGGACCGCTGACCGTCACCGACTGTAACGTCATGCTGGGCAAGGTGCAGCCGGCGCATTTCCCCAAGGTCTTTGGACCTGAGGGCGATCAAGCCCTCGACCCGGAGATCGTCCGTCAGAAATTCCAAGAGCTGGCGCAGGAGATTGCGGCTGCGACCGGGGTAGAGGCCATGGCACCCGAGGCCGTAGCGGAAGGCTTCCTGCGCATCGCCGTCGAGAATATGGCCAATGCCATCAAGAAGATCTCGGTGCAGCGCGGCTATGACGTGACCCGCTACACCCTGAACTGCTTCGGTGGCGCCGGTGGGCAGCATGCCTGTCTGGTGGCCGATGCCTTGGGCATGACGCGGGTGCTGCTGCATCCCTTCGCCGGTGTGCTCTCCGCCTATGGCATGGGCCTGGCCGAGATCCGTGCCCTGCGCCAGCGACAGTTCGAACGTCCCCTGACCGCGGTCCAGGAGGCCGAGGCCGGCCTTAACGCCATGGCCGAGGAGGCTGCCGGCGAGGTGGCTGCCCAAGGCGTCTCGGCCGCGACCATCCGCTGTGAGAAGTCGGTCCACATCCGCTATGCCGCCTCGCACCAGGCCCTCGAGGTGGCCTTCGGCAGCGCAGATGAGATGCACGATCGCTTCCGGGTCGCGCACAAGAGCCGCTATGGCTTCATCGACGAAGACCGCGAGATGATCATCGAGGCCCTTGCGGTCGAGGCGATCGGCGGTGAGAGCGATCTCAGCGGCGCACCGGTCGCACTGGCCGCGAGCGAGGCGGAGCCGGTCGACCGCGTCGAGATGGTCCTGGAGGGCGCAGCACATCAGGTTCCGCTCTATCAGCGCGAGGCCTTGATGGTGGGCCAGGCGATCCTGGGGCCGGCTATCGTCTCCGAAGCAACGGCGACCACGATTGTCGAGCCCGGCTGGCGCGCGACCTTGGATTCCTTCGGCAACCTGATTCTGGATCGCGCCGTGCCCAGGCCACGACGCCAGGCCGTGGGCACCGCTGCCGACCCGGTGATGCTGGAGGTCTTCAACAACCTCTTCATGTCGATTGCCGAGCAGATGGGGGCGACCCTGGCCAACACGGCCTACTCGGTGAACATCAAGGAGCGTCTGGATTTCTCCTGCGCGCTCTTCGATGCCACCGGCGACCTGGTCGCCAACGCGCCGCACGTGCCGGTGCACCTGGGCTCGATGGGAGAGGCGGTGCGCACCGTCATCAAGCGCAATGCCGGTGCGGTGCATCCGGGCGACGTCTTCATGCTGAACGCCCCCTTCGACGGCGGCACCCACCTGCCCGACGTCACCGTCATCACGCCGGTCTTCGACGAGCGGGGAGAGACCGTGCTCTTCTATGTCGGCGCCCGCGGCCATCACGCCGATATCGGTGGGCGCACGCCAGGCTCGGCGCCGCCGGACAGCACCCACATCGACGAAGAAGGCGTGGTAATCGACAACTTCACGCTGGTGGAGAAGGGCCGCCTGCGCGAAGCGGAGACGCGGGCCTTGCTGGCGTCTGGCCGCTATCCCTGTCGCAACATCGATCACAACATGGCCGACCTGAAAGCGCAGATCGCCGCCAATGAGACCGGCGCGCGGGAGGTCAAGAAGATGATCCAGACCTTCGGGCTGGAGGTGGTGCAGGCCTATATGCGCCACGTCCAGGACAATGCCGAAGAGAGCGTGCGCCAGGCGCTGGACGCCTTGCAGGACGGCGAGACGAGCTTTGAGTTGGACAGCGGGGCCGAGATCAAGATCAAGATCTCGGTCGATCATGAAGCGCGCAAGGCGGTGATCGACTTCACCGGCACGGCGCCACAGGACCACGGCAACTACAATGCGCCGCTGGCCGTCTGTCATGCCGTGGTGCTCTATGTCTTCCGCACCCTGGTCGGCACCGATATTCCTTTGAATCAGGGCTGTCTCAAGCCGCTGACCATCATTGCGCCCGAGGGCTCGATGATCCATCCGCGCTATCCAGCGGCCGTTATCTCCGGCAACACCGAGGTTAGCCAGTCCATGGCCAATGCGCTCTACCGTGCCCTGGGTGTGCTGGCCGGCTCGCAGGGCACGATGAACAACTTCGTCTGGGGCAACGAGCGCTATCAGAACTATGAGACCATCGCCGGCGGCACCGGGGCCGGGCGCGACTTCGACGGCACCAGCGCGGTGCAGACCCACATGACCAACACCCGCATGACCGATCCCGAAATGCTGGAGTGGCGTTTTCCGGTGCGTCTGGAGCGCTTTGCCATCCGCCACGGCTCCGGCGGCGGCGGGCGCCATCGCGGCGGCGACGGAGTCAGCCGCAGCCTGCGCTTTCTGGACAGCATGACCGTCACGCTCCTCTGCTCGCACCGCCGGATTCCGCCGTCGGGGTTGGAGGGCGGCGAGAACGGCGCTTGCGGCCGCAACATCCTGATCCGTGCCGATGGCCAAGAGCGGCTCCTGGCCGGCAACGACGCCTGCGAGGTGGAATCGGGTGATTCGATCCTCCTGGAGACGCCGGGTGGCGGTGGGTTTGGAGCGGCTTAGCGGGAGGCGCTTAAGGCTTCTCTAAGGCTCGCTGCTCCGGCAGACTGTCTCTCGATGTCGCTCACGCACTCGAAAGGCCGTCTCATGACCCTCCGAAGGACCCTCGCCGCTTCGCTCTTCGCGGCCACATTGGCTCTGGGCGTAACCGCCGCATCTGCCGACGGAACGCATCGACCGCCGCCGGGCTCGAACGAGGTGCTGGTCGTGCCGTTGGCCAATGCCGAGGGACTGGAGGTCTTCGTCTCTGACGTGGTGCTCCCACCGGGCTTCCAAGTGCCGCCGCACAGCCATCCGGGCCAAGAGATCGTCTATGTCATCGAAGGCTCGGCGGTGCATGTCGAGGAGGGGGCGGAGGACAGGATCTATAAGGCCGGAGAAGCCTTTACGATCCAACCGGGTGTCGTCCATTCACCCTATGCCGGCGATGAGGGCGCGCGGGCCATTGTCTTCCGTGTCCATGTCGAAGGCCAACCGATCCGCATTCCGGCGGAGTAGACCATGTCAGTCCGGCCGGAAGACGTGCTCGCCGACGAGGCGAGCTTTACGACCGTCAAAGGCATGCGTGTCCGCAAGGGGACGATCGCGGCGGCGATGAAGAATATGGAGCTGCTGGAAAGTGGTTCCGCAGAAGAACGGAGTGCCGCGTTGGCCATGATCGAAGAGCTCTCGACGGCCCTGGTCGTGCTGGGGGTGCACCATCACTTCCAGGCGCGCAATCCAGAGGTCGAGGCGATCCTAAGCGCGACGGCCGAGCGATTGGCGGGCGAGACGGGCGAGGATTAAGGAGCGCGCGCGGTCAGGCGTAGGTGCGATCCTTGGCGAACTCCTTGCGCAGGGGCTCGCTATGCTGCCCCACGGTCGGCACCGGGCCATAGCGCTCCTGACGGCCGCTGACGACGGCGCCTGGTGATAGGAGCTCGACCGGGCCGTTCTCGGTCTCGACGCGGATCAGGCGGTTCTGCGGATGCTCCAACAGATCGTCCAGGTCGGAGAGGCGGCCATAGGCGATCCTGGCAGCCGCCAAGCGCGCGATGTTGGCCTCGCGATCGCGCTCTGCGAAGACGGCACCGATGGCGCCATCCAGCGCCTCGCGGTTCTCGACCCTTAGGATGTTGCTGACGAAGCGCGGATCTCTTGCCATCTCCGGCAGATCCAGGACTTGCGCGCAGAGCTGCCGCCACTCGCGTTCGTTCTGGATCGAGATCAAAAGTTCCTTGCCGTCGGCGCAGGTGAAGGTGCCGTAGGGGGCAATGGTGGGGTGGCGCAGGCCCTGGCGCTTGGCCGCCTTGCCGCCATAGCGATACTGCAGATAGGGCACGTTCATCCAGTCCGACATGGCGTGATAGAGCGAGACCTCGATCGCCCGCCCGCCGCGCCCGCGGGCCCTGGCGAAAAGCGCCTGAAGAATCGCCTGGAAGGCGGTCATGCCGGCAGCGATGTCGCAGACCGAGACGCCGACCCGGGCCGGCCCTTCCGGAGTGCCGTTGATGGCACAAAGACCGGACTCGGCCTGGATTAAAAGGTCATATGCCTTCTGGTCACGGTAAGGCCCGCTCTCGCCATAGCCGGAGATGGAACAAATGATCAGCTCCGGATGACGTTCGCGCAGCGCGGCCGCGCCGAAGCCCAGGCGTTGAGCCGCGCCCGGTGCCAGGTTCTGGATGAAGACATCGGCGCGCTCCAGCATGCGGGTCAGGACCGCACGATCCTCCTCGGTCTTGAGGTTCAAGCAGATCGATTCCTTGCCCCGGTTGAGCCAGACGAAATAGGCCGAACTGCCCTGAACCAGAGAGTCGTAGTTGCGAGCGAAGTCGCCTTCCGGACGTTCGATCTTCAAGACCCGTGCACCGGCGTCGGCCAGCCGGCCTGAGGCATAGGGTGCGGCCACCGCCTGTTCCAAGGTCACCACCAAGAGTCCGTCTAGATCGCGCATTTCGCTCTTTCCTATTCGGCCTTTCGTCCGCTTCGGCAGGTCGTGATTCGGCAGTGGGCCGCCCGGCGAGGGCCCGCATCTGCAGCGTTGATGATCATTAGTCTGCCGCGCCATGGCTGACATTCAAATAGTCACTTCCTTGACGAGCGATAGGATTGAACTATAGCTTGATTCTGAGGAAGGGGCGCAGATGGACGTCAAACAACTTCGCTACTTCGCAGCCATCGCAGAGCAGGGTTCGCTCTCGGCCGCGGCAGCGCGCATCGGTATCGCACAGCCCTCGCTTTCGCAACATGTGATGAACCTGGAGGAGGAGCTGGGCGTCACTCTACTGCTGCGATCGCCCCGCGGCGTGACCATGACCGAGTCCGGTGAGCTGCTGTTGCAGCGCGCACGCGAGATTCTGGATGCAGTTGGGCGCGCCCGCGAAGAGGTGCGCCTCTCCGGTGAAGAGCCGCAGGGGATCGTGACCTTCGGCCTGCCCAGCTCGGTCTCCATGGTGCTCTCCGTGCCTTTGGCCGAGACGGTGCGCCTCTCTCTACCCAAGGTGCAGCTGCGCGTGGCCGAGGCCATGAGCGGCTTCATCCAGTCCTGGCTGGAGGAGGCGAGCATCGATCTAGGCGTGCTCTATGACACCACCGCGGTTCGCCAGATGCAGATCAGCAACCTGATGAGCGAGGATCTCTATTTCTTCTCTGCCCCCGATGCCTGGCCGCTGAAGAGCCCGCCTGGTCAGCCCGTCGCCCTGCAGGACCTAAGCCGCGTGGATTTGATCCTGCCCTCGCCCTCGCATGGCTTGCGCGCCATGATCGATCGCTTCGTGCGCTCCAGCGGGCTCTCGATCCAGGTTGCCGTCGAGATGGACGCGCTCACTCAGATCAAGATCCTGGTGGCCCGGGGCAGCGGCTACACCATCCTGGCGCCTGCCGCAGCACAGGATCTGGTGGAGCGTGCCGAACTGGTGACCGCCCCCATCGTCAAGCCGGTGATGCGCCGTCCGGTCTATCTAGTGCGCAATCCCGCCCGCCTGGTGACCCGTGCCAGTCTGGAGGTCGAAAGGGTCACCTTGGAGGTGATCGAGGACCTGGTGAAGCGCGGAATCTGGAAGGCCGGGCCCGTCGATGACGAGATGAGATATAGATAAAAGCTATAGCTGCGATCCGAAAATCATCTTTCTTCCTGGCCGCGACCAGGGGTCAGCCTAGGTCAGCAGTGTGTCGACCGGCGCGTCGGCACAGCGACGGGGTTCAGAGGAGGAGAGACATGAAAAAACAGCTGTTGGGGGGCCTCTGCGGCGCCTTGGTGCTTGGCACCGCATCCCTTGGCTTTGCCGCCGAGAAGCCTGAGTCCATCGATATCGGCATCACCGCATTCCTGTCGGGGCCGGCATCGGTCTTCGGCGATCCGGCCAAGGCAGGGGCCGAGATGATGATCGAAGCCATGAACGCCGAGGGCGGGATCGGCGGCGTGCCCTTGCGCGCCACCTTCATCGACGAGGGTGCGGGCGGCGAGGCCTTGCTGGCCGAGTATCGCCGTCTGGTGCAGGACGAGGATGTGGACGCCATGTTCGCTTCCATCTCGTCTGGCAACTGCAACAAGATTGCCCCCCTGGCCGAAGACCTGAAGGTCATGAACTTCATGTGGGACTGCGGCACGCAGCGCATCTTTGAAGAGAACGACTATCGCTATGTCTTCCGCACCCAGGGTCATGCCACGCCGGAGATGCTGGCCTCGGTGCTCTACCTCTTGAAGACCCATCCCGACTTCAAGACCATCGCGGTGGTGAACCAGGACTATGCCTGGGGCCGCGATAGCTGGAACATGTTCATCACGGCCTTGAAGGCGCTGAAGCCCGACGTTGAGGTGGTGGCGGAGTTCTTCCCCAAATTCGGCTCGCCCGACTTCTCGACCGAGATCTCGCGCCTGCAGGCGCTGCGTCCCGACGTGATCCTCTCGACCTCTTGGGGTGGCGATCTCGATACCTTCGTGCGCCAGGCTGCCCAGCGCGGGCTCACCAACACCTCGGTCCTGGTGCTGCCGTTGGTCGAGAGCTCGCTTGAGCGGCTGGGCAAGAGCCTGCCGCCGGGGCATATCGTCGGCACCCGCGGCGACCACTACTTCCTACATCCCGACAAGCGCGACGATGCCGAGTTCAAAGCCTTTGTCGAGGCCTTCAAAGAGAAGACCGGCGCCTATCCCATCTACCCTGTGTTCCATGTGAGCCAGGCGCTGGCCGCCTTGAAGGCAGCCTATGAGAAGGCGATCGAGGCGAATGGTGGCGAATGGCCCAGCCGCGAGCAGGTGATCGATGCCATGGCGGGTCTCAGCTTCCAGGGCCTGGGCCGCGAGGTCAGCATTCGCGAAGACAACCAAGGCGTCGAGGATCAGCTACTTGGCACCACAATCCACCACGACGATTTTGACTTCGCCGTGCTCGACAACATGATGATGTTCAAGGGCGACGAGGTCATCACCCCGGTCGGCAAGGAGTCGATCGAGTGGCTGAGCGGTTTGCAGCCCGGCTTCGTCGATGAGGTCACCGTCGAGAACTTCAGCCACTAGACGGACCTGGGCCAGTAGGGGAGGCTGCTTGACCTGCAGCCTCCCATTCTTGTTCGACCTCAGAGGGGAGGGGTTCCTTCGTGAACGCACAGTTGGTGGCCTTGGCGATCTTCGACGGTGTCGCCTATGCCGCGCTCGTCTTCATGGTTGCGGTGGGGCTGACCCTGATCTTCGGGGTGATGCGTATCCTGAACGTCGCGCACGGCTCCTTCTATGCCATCGGCGCCTATCTCACCGTGACCCTGGTCGGCGGGGTTCTGGCTGCCGGCTGGTCGCCCTGGCTGGCCTATCCTCTGCTCTTCGTCTCGGCCGCCCTGATCGGCCTTCTGGTCGGCGGTCCGATCGAGCAGTTCCTCCTGAAACGTATCTACGTGAAGGAAGAGGCGCTGCAGCTGCTGGTCACCTTCGCGGTCTTCATGATCTTGGAGGACGTTCAGCGCATCCTCTGGGGCACCCAGCCCTATTTCCAGTCCGCCGCCCTGCAAGAGCTGGGCAACATCGAGGTCTTCGGCGTCTACTACACGGCCTATCAGCTGCTGCTGCTGCCGGGGGTCGCCGTCGCCGTGCTGATCGCGCTCCGCCTTTTCCTGAGGCGTACCTTGACCGGCAAGTTAATCCTGGCGGTGACCGAGGATCGTGAGGCCGCGACCTCGATCGGCATCGATGCCGACCGCGTCTTCCTGGTGACCTTCATCGTCGGCGCTTCCTTGGGGGCCTTCGGCGGTGCCCTGGCCTCTGCCACCACCTCGGTGCTGCCGGGCATGGGGGCCGACATGATCGTGCTCTCCTTCGCCGTTGCGGCGACGGCCGGTCTTGGCCAGATCGAGGGCGCGGCCATTGCCGCCCTGCTGATCGGTCTGGGCCGCAGCTTTGCGCTCTATCTCATGCCTGAGCTTGAGGTCCTGGTTCCCTATCTCATCATGCTGCTGGTCTTGTTGGTGCGGCCCGAAGGCCTCTTCGGCACGGCCAAGACGCGCAAGATCTAGGGGACCGTCATGACTCTGCGCCGCCTCGTCCCCCTGCTTTTGCTGCTGGTGATCGTCCTGCTGCCGGTCGCCGCCCCCTGGTCCCAAGTCGTGCTGACCCTGGCTCTGGCCAAGGGCCTGGCGGTGCTCGGCATCGTCGTGCTGCTGCATGCCGGCCAGGTCTCTTTCGGGCATGCTCTTTTCTTCGCCGTGTCTGCCTATGCTGCCGCCTTCCTGGGCAAGGAGTTTGGCGGCGGCGAGCTGATCTCCATGCTCCTGGTCGGGGTCTTCGCCTCCCTGGTCGTCGGGCTGCTGGTCGGCCTCTTCGTGGTGCGCTACCGCTACATCTTCTTCGGCATGCTGAACCTGGCTTTCTCGATGATCTTCTTCTCGGTGCTGGACAAGTTCTACCACTATACCGGTGGCGCCGACGGCATGCAGGTGGCCCGCCCTTCGGTGCTGGGCATCGAGATGGAGCGCGCGCCCTTCGAGACCCTGCTCTTCTACGGCGGTCTGGTGCTGGCGGCGGTCGTGGCCTATGGCGTGCACCGTTTCCTGCAGTCGCCGCTGGGCAACATGATGAAGACCATCAAGACCAACGAGACGCGGCTGGAGTACCTCGGCGTCTCGGCGCGTTCGACCCTGCTGGCGGGCTATGTGCTCTCGGCCCTGCTCTGCGGTTTGGGCGGCTCGATGATGGCCGTCGCGCAAGGGATCGTGACCCCGGAATACGCCTATTGGATCCGCTCCGGCGAACTGGTCTTCATCGCCATCCTTGGCGGCGCCGGCTCGGTCGCCGGGGCCTTCGTCGGCGCCCTGATCTACGAGGTGGTGCGCACCTATGCGGCCGCCTTTGCCGCGGACTATTGGCAGATGATCCTGGGCCTCTTCCTGCTAGCCATCATCCTCTATGCCTCGCGCGGGCTGGTCGGGCTCTATGACCAGGTGCTGCGACGCTTTGAGCGGCGGGAGCAGCGACCATGAGCGGCCAGATCCTGCTGGAGGCCAAGGGCCTGCAGATCAGCTTCGGCGGCGTGGTCGCGGCCGACGACGTCAACATCCAGATCCCAGAGGGTCGCAACCTGGCGATCATCGGCCCGAACGGTGCCGGCAAGACCACCTTCCTCAACATCTGCACCGGCTATGTGAAGCCGACGCGAGGCCAGGTCTTCTTTCAGGACCAAGAGGTGACCCAGCGCGCGCCGCGCGAGATCACGCGCTTGGGTGTGGCCCGCGCCTTTCAGATCCCGCAGCTCTTCTCCGAGCATACGGCTTTGGAAAACCTCCTGATCGCCGCCTCTGCCCGCCAGCGCCGCTGGTGGCCCTTCGAGCGCCTGCAGACTATTCCCGAGCGGGCCGAGATGCTGCACTTGCTGGACCTGGTGAACTGCTCCGATGTGGCGGGCCGCCTGGTGAACGAGCTGCCCGAGGGGCAGCGCAAGTTGATCGACATCGCCGTCGCCCTGGCCTTGAAGCCCAAGCTGCTGCTGATGGACGAGCCCACCTCCGGCGTCGCCTCCTCGGAGAAGTACGGCGTGATGGACATCCTGGTGCAGGCCCTGGCCGAGGCCAAGGTGACCGCCGTCTTCGTCGAGCACGACATGGGCATTGTCGAGAAGTACGCCGACCGAGTGGCGGTCTGGTCTGCCGGCCAGATCCAGCTGGAGGGCACCCCGGCCGAGATCCTGGAGCACCCCGAGGTGATCGAGCACGTGATTGGGGAGGAGGTCTGATGCTCTCCTTCCAGTCCGTCGAGGTGGCGCTGGGCGGCGTCAAGATCCTGCGCGACCTCTCTTTCTCGGTGGAGGCGGCAGAGACCGTGGCCATCATCGGCCGCAACGGGGCCGGCAAGACCACCACCCTGCGCTCGGTCATGGGCTTTACCCAAGTGAAGGGCCGCATCGCCTTCGATGGTCAGGACCTGGCGGGTGTGGCGCCGGCCAAGCGCCCGCGGCTGGGCATCGGCTATGCCGCCGAGGATCGCCGGCTCTTCTCCGCCTTTACGGTGGAGGAGAACATCCTGATGCCGGGTCAGGTCGCCAAACTCTCCCCCGATGCTCTGGCCGGGCGCCTGGCCCGCGTCTACGAGATCCTGCCGGAGCTGCGGGAGATGGCGGGCCGTCCGGCCGGCTCGGTCTCGGGCGGGCAGGGCAAGATGGTGGCTCTGGGCCGCGCCTTGATGATCGGCAGCAAGCTCTTGATGCTGGACGAGCCCTTCCAGGGCCTGGCCCCGGCCTTGGCCCGCCGCTATGCCGAGGCGCTGCGCGCACTGCGCGACCGCGACCGCTCGGTCAGCCTGATCATCACGGAATCGAACCCGGCTCTGCTCAGGAAGTTCGCCGATCGCGCCCTGGTGCTGGAACGTGGAGAGATCCGGGAAGGCGCCTTGGGGTAGGGGCAAGCCCTGCCAGCCAGCAATCTGGTCATTCCATTGATGATCGGGCAGAGTCTCGGCTCCTAAGGGTCATTTCGGAGGCTGGCATGAGCTCGCTCTATCAGCGTGACCAGCAGAGTCTGTCACGCCTGCAGAAACTGCGCTTCTTTCCCCTGGCCGTGACCGGCGGCAAGGGCAGCTATCTCGTCGACGAGGCGGGGCGCCGGCTGCTCGACCTCTCGGCCTCCTGGGGCGCGGTCAGCCTGGGGCATGCGCATCCGGCGTTGCAGGAGGCCGTCGGCCGGGCGCTCGGCAATCAGGCGGGGGCCAGCACCCTCTCGGCCGCCAATCAGCCGGCCATCGAACTGGCCGAGCGCCTGCTCGAACTGACGCCAGGGGCGGGTGAGCGGCGCGTCTGGCTCGGTCATTCCGGTTCGGACGCCAACGAGACAGTCGCGCGGGCTACGGTCGCGGCGACCGGTCGGCCGCGCCTCATCTCCTTCATCGGCGCCTATCACGGCGGCACAGCCGGCTCGATGGCGATCTCCGCCCACTCCGTGCAGGAGCATGCCAAGAAGGCGGCCGGCCTGCATCTCATCCCCTATCCCGATCCCTATCGACCCTTCGAGGATGACCCGAGCGGTGCCCCGATCATCGCCGCCCTGGAACGCGCCTTTGCGAACGACTGCCCGCCCGAGGAAGTGGCCGCCCTCTTCATCGAGCCGATCCAGTCCGACGGCGGCCTGATCGTCCCGCCGCCCGGCTTCATGGCGCGCCTGGCCGGGCTCTGCCGATCGCACGGCATCCTGGTGGTCAGCGACGAGGTCAAGGTCGGCCTCGGCCGCTCCGGTCGCTTCCACTGCATCGCGCACGAAGCGGTCGAGCCGGACATCACCGTCATGGGCAAGGGCCTGGGCGGCGGCCTACCGCTCTCCGCCGTCATCGGCCCGGCCGCTGTCCTGGACCATGCCAGCTCCTTCTCCATGCAGACCCTGCACGGCAACGCCGTCTGCGCTTCAGCCGGCCTCGCCGTGCTGGAGATCCTGGCCGCCGAGGGCCTGACCGAGCAGGCGGCCGAAGTCGGCGCCCACCTCCAGTCCTGCCTAAGGGATCTGGCCCAGCGCCACCCCCTGATCGGCGACGTCCGCGGCCGCGGCCTCGCCATTGGCGTCGAACTGGTCACCGACCGCGCCAGCCGCAGCCCGGCCGCACGCGAGGCCGCCAAGCTGGTCTACCGCGCCTTCGAACTGGGCCTGGTGCTCTACTACGTCGGCATGAACTCCAACGTCCTGGAGATGACCCCGCCACTGACCTTGAGCCGTGCGGAGGCGGAGGAGGCTGTGGCGATTTTGGATCGGGCGCTCGGCGATGTAGTGGCAGGGCGCGTGCCGGATGAGGCGGTGGCTGGGTTTGAGGGGTGGTAGGGTGTACTTGGAGGTTTGATTTAGAGATCAGTCTCTGGTCATTGGAACTCTATTACTGGCGCTATCCAGACTCTGAGGAATGGCAATAAGTCTGGATGTCCCATCATTGACATTTTGCCAGTCTGTAGGCTACACTAACCGTAGTGATGAGTGGATTGAGAGGTCTTAGTTTGGCATTGATGGAACTGATTTACTTTTTGTTGGTCTTGGGGGGTCTGGTTATCTGGCGTCAATGTCTGCACGGTACAGAGTATAAATACAAAAATGGGAAACTTAGGCTGTATAGCAGCCGCGATATGCACAAGTACGTTGGGTTCTTTCCAAGACGTGACATCGATGGTCGGGTAATTCGTGCCGTCATTCGCAAAGACGACCCCGTCTTCTATTATGGGTATCTAATCTGCACCGCCTCCATTTTGTCACTCGGCGCCGTCCTGTTGCTAGTCCACCTTCTATCAAAGTAGGGCAGAGTTCGCATGGGGCGAACCACCTGGCTCGCGAAGAGTGTGCATTGTCCGTGAGCGTCAATGCTCAGACCGGGATCTTCAACAGTCTCGCGCCAGGGCTTAGCTCTCCCCCAACACCCGCGCAAAGGTCTCCGCATCCACATTCCCCCCGCTCAACACGATCGCGACAGCCCTCCCCTTCAGATCGACCTTCCCACTCAACGCCGCCGCCAGGGCCACGGCGCCGCCGGGCTCGACCACCAGTTTGAGCCAGCGGAAGGCGAAGGCCATGGCCTCTGCGACCTCCGTGTCGCTGACGGCCAGGCCGCCGGCCAGGAGCTCTTTGTTGAGGGCGAAGGTCAGCGCACCCGGGGTTTTGGCCAGCAGGGCGTCGCAGAAGCTCTTGGCGGCGGGGTCGACACTCTCGCGGCGGCCGGTGATGAGGGAGCGGGAGGTGTCGTCGAAGCCTTCGGGTTCGACGCTCATGACGGCGGTGTCGGGGCTCTTGGTGGTGAGGCCTAGCGCGGTGCCGGAGACCAGGCCGCCGCCGCCGCAGCAGACCAGGGCCAGATCCAGGCTGACGCCGAAGGCTGCCGCCTGCTCGGCGATCTCCAGGCCGACCGTGCCCTGGCCCGCGATGATGTCGGGGTCGTCATAGGGCGGCACCAAGAGGGAACCGCGGGCGTCAATCAGCTCTTGCGCCACCTGCTCGCGCTCTTCGCGGTAGCGGTCGTAGGGCAGGACCTCGGCGCCATAGCCGCGGGTGTTCTCCAGCTTGATCGTGGGCGCGTCGGCCGGCATCACGATGGTGGCCTGGGCGCCCAGCAACTGGGCAGCCGCGGCCACACCCTGGGCGTGGTTGCCCGAGGAGTAGGCGACGACGCCGTTGGCCTTGGCTTGGTCTGCCAGGCGCGAGAGCTTGTTGTAGGCCCCGCGGAACTTGAAGGAGCCGGTGCGCTGCAGGGGCTCCGGCTTGATGAAGCAGCGCGCGCCCAAAATCTGATCCAGGGGCGGGCAGGGCAGCAGTGGGGTGCGGATGGCGGCGCCCTCAATGCGCTGGGCGGCAGCCTCAATGTCGGCGAAGGTCGGCAGGGCGGCGGTCATGGGTCTTGCTCCTCAAGAAGGCGGTCGACTAACTTTTTGGGGCTTAAGCAACTGAAATACATTAAGTCTTTCTGCCAGATAGCCGCACAGACTTAGCTCGTAGAGCGCATCTGCGGCAACCTTATGCGACAGACCGCCCCACGATCACCAGCTTTCGACATACTGGTTTGCCACAAAGTCAGGACGCTGACGGAGTAAGCAAAGTCCGAACCCTTAAATTCTTCTGTCGATCTGAGCTCCCAATGCGGCCTGGACCTCTAGCCCATCGCCTCCATCTGTGCTACTGAGACACCGAGATTTCGCCTAATCCTGGGCCATCATCGCGTTTGTTCTGTAGAGATCTCGGCTGCGGTGCACTACGTGGCAGAAGATCTGTCCATTAGCTTACCTAATCTTTAGCAGATGCCGAAGCCCCTTGCCGCGTTTGCAACAGCAAACAAAGTTGCGCACTTGATAAGAGGTGTTGAGCTTGGGTACGATACGATGAGGAGTTGAAGGTTGGTGGCCGCTAGGCATCTCAGCTCCGTCACCAGGTTTGGCATTGTTGGCTCAGAGGTCAGGAACGGCTCTATGGACCTCGTCTTTCGCAGGAGGAGTTATGAGAGAGGTTGTGTGGTGTTCTTTGAGCTGATGCCGAGAGTAGCTGATGCTCACAAATAGTCAGACAATAAGATATGTTGTGGCGCGGTATTATATTCTGTTCGTGTTTCTACTGTTTTTGATCTGTTCTGGTTCATTAATCATAGTAGGAAATATTTACTCATCGTTAATGGGGCTGTTGTTTGAATTTTCTGACGTTTTCCGGAATGTTGTTCGAAATGTAAGTAGCTATCAATATCTGCTGATCTATGATGGTCACTATGATTTGTTTCGCCTGATGACGGTAGTATATGTTGTAAATTCCTTGCTCTGCGGTGCTCTGACTCTCTTTATGATTAGCGGAACGATCATCAGCTTGAATTATAGAAGGAAGATGACCTTCCTTATGTACTGTAACACCGGGAAGAGTTTTAAAAATCTTCGAAAACAGTGCCTATGGACCGTTGTTATGTGTGTGCCAGTTGCGATGTTCTTCTATTTCGTCCCATTCTATGGAGTGCCTAGTAGAGGGATTTTTACCGAGATTTTGAGAAATAGAATGGATGAAAATATACTATACTTACTCGCGTACACAATACCACTGACAATTTTTATTTATGCTGTCGCCGCATTTTGCGGGTTTCTCAGTGTGTCGACCACCGTATTGAGAGGCGATGGTAGAACAGGGAAGCAACGTCTTGGGAGAAGGCGTCAGACCACCGGGTCTAAGGTAGCACGCAAATAGGTTCTTGTATCACCTGATAAATCTCGATGTGAGCTTAGTGCGCGGTTCGATGCCTTATCTCTTCCTGGCTTCAAACCGTGGTGAGAACCTCGCCAGTTACCTTCTGAGCGTCTGCGCAGCCAATAGTGATCGTGGATGGTAACACAGTGGAGTACGGACGGCAGCAGCCTCAATGTCGGCGAAGGTCGGCAGGGCGGCGGTCATGGGTCTTGCTCCTCGAGAAAGCGGTCGATGGCCGCGGCGGAGATGGGTTCTTTCAGGGTCGGAGAATGGCCGGCGGTCGGCACCGTGACCACGCTCATTTGCGGGTGGGCGCTCTGCAGCTCTGCCAGGGTCTCGTCAGTGACGAAGCCCGACTTACCGCCGCGCACCAGCAGCAGGGGCCGCCCCTTCAAGGCCAGGAAGAAGGGCCAGAGCCGCGCCGGCGGCGGGGCCGGGGCCATGCGGGCGACCAGCAGGGGGTCCCAGGTGGCCTTGAGCTGGCCGTCGGGGCCGGGCTGATAGCTGCCCTCGGTGAGTGCGTCCCAGTCGCTTTCGATGGTGAGGCCCAGGTGCGGCAGGCGCTCTTTCAAGGTGGCCTTGGCCTCGGCGTAGGTCTTGGGGCGATAGTGGGTCAAGGGCTCGGCATTGCCGCGGATGCTCTCGACCAGGGCCGGATCGATGACGGGGCTGGCCTCGTTCAGGATCGCGCTCTGCACCACGTTCGGCAGGAAGACGGCAAGACCGGTGATCAGATAGCCGCCCAGCGAGGTGCCGCAGAAGATCGCCGAGCCCAGGTCCAGGCTGGTCAGAAGGGCATGGATGTCGGCGATGTAGGCCTCTGGGTGATAGCTCTTGCCGCTGGGGTCCCAGCCCGACTTGCCACGGCCGCGCATATCGGGGGCGATGACGCGCCGCCGCTGGCTCCAACGCAAGGTCGGGATGTGGAAGTCGCTGCTGTTGCGGGTGATCCCGGCCAAGCAGACCAGCGGTCGCCGTTGCCAGCCGGCCGGGTCCAGGGGAGGATAGTCGCGGTAGGCGATCTCCAGCCCGTCCTGCACACGCAAGCGCTTTTGGATGAAGCGGTCTTCCTGCTCCATAGAGGTCATCCGGCGAAGCATGGCTCCGGCAGGCCTCGGACGCCCAACCCTTCGATGGCGAAGAGGTTGCCGGACTGCGGATAGGCGGCGAGCTGCTCGTCGGTCATGAAGATGCGCTGTGAGGTGACATAGAGAACGTCGTGATTGGCGCCGCCGAAGGTCACACAGCTGGGCCGCGGTACCGGCATGTCGATGGCCAAGACCACCGCGCCCTTGGGATCGATCCGCAGCACCTGACTGCCGCCCACCATGGCGCACCAATAGTAGCCCTCGGCATCGACCGTGCCGCCGTCAACCAGGCCGGGCCGCTCGGCCGTGGAGAGGTAGGGGCGCTGGTTGGAGAGGTGACCGCTGTCGGGATCGAGATCGAAGCGGTAAATCACCTGGCCTTGTGTGTCGGCGAAGTACATGGTCCGCCCGTCCAGACTGAAGGCAGTGCCGTTGCTGCACTTGAAGGCAAAGTCAGCGGCTTCGGCCCGAACGCTCCAATCGGGGTCTAGGCAGTAGATGCGACCGCTGGGCTCGGCCAGCGCCTTGTTCATGCTGCCGCACCAAAAGCGGCCCTGGCGGTCGCACTTGCCGTCGTTGAAGCGGTTCTCAGGCCGATCCGCCTCAGGATCCACCACTGCTCGAAACTGGCCCTCATCCAGATCGATCGCGAGGAATCCGGCGTCGGAGGCGCCCACCATGCCGCCCCTCTGGCGCAGAGCGAAGGAGCCGACAGGACCGGGTGTTTCCCACACCTTGGCAGTACCGCTCTCGGGCGACCAGCGGGTGAGGCGACAACCGACATGATCCGTCCAATAGAGCGCCTGCTCTTCCTCGACCCAAAGGGGCGCCTCTCCGAGCCCATCCTGGCTCTCGTAGACGCAACGAATCTCCCACGTCATGTCATGGCCTTGAGGTTAGAGCCCCAAGAGCGGCGGCAGGGCGTCGAGGTCCTTGATGACGGCGCTGAAGTCGCCGGGCAGGCGGTCCGGCAGCTTACCGAAGCGGTCGAGCCAGGCGACCTTGAAGCCGAAATGCGCCGCGCCGCGGGCATCCCAGGCATTGGTCGAGACGAAGCAGATCTCCTCTGCCGCCACGCCCATCTCGTCGACCGCCAGCTGATAGACCGAAGAATCGGGCTTGTAGATGCCAAGCGGGGCCACGGTCAGGATGCGGTCCAGCTGTTTGTCGAGGCCGCTGGCCTCGCAGGCAGCTTCGATCATCGCCGGTGAGCCGTTGGTCAGGATCGCCGTCTTCTTGCCGCCGGCACGGAGCTTGCCGAGAGCGGCTTCGCCGTCCGGGTAGGCATCCAAGGTCCAGTAGAGATCCAAGAGCCGCTGTCTCAGTGCCGGGTCATCCACGCCATAGGTCTCAAGCGCGTAGTCCAGGCCATCTTGGGTGATCTGCCAAAAGTCGGTAAAGGCACCCATCAGGCTGCGCAGCCAGGTGTACTCAAGCTGTTTCTGCCGCCAGAGATTGGAGATCTCCTGCGCCTTGTCACCCAGAGCGCCTGCCTCGCGCGCGGTCGCTGCGTGCACGTCCAGCAGGGTTCCATAGGCATCGAAAACGCAGGCACGGCAGGCCTGAAAGGCATCAGCACTCATCTAGGGCGGTCCTCTTTGTTCTTCTTCGCGGAGCGCGGCACCGGCCCTCTCCCCCACCCGGCCACCCACGCCAGTATCATGAATGGGTGGCCGGGTGGGGGAGAGGGCCGGTGCCGCCTTGGCGTTAGGCCAAGACTATCTACAGCAGAATGCCTGGCGCGCGTCTCGGGGGCCTTGTCCGATCGGGCTGTAGCCGTTCCAGGCGAGCACGTCGGTCTGGCCCAAGAGATTGCGATAGACCGTCAGGCCTTCCAGGACACGCATAACGTAGTTGCGGGTCTCGGCAAAGGGGATGGCCTCAACCCAGAGGACGAAGTCCGTTGACGTGCGGCGCGGGTCACCATTGGACTTCAGCCACTTGTCGGTGCGATGCGGGCCGGCGTTGTAGCTGGTGAGCGCCAGGATATAAGTGCCGCCGTAACGCTGGATCATCTCCTCCAGATAGCGGCGGCCCAGGGTCACGTTGTAGGCGGGATCCAGCACCAGCTTGTTGCGGCTGTAGCCGAGGCCCAGGCGCTTGGCGACACCCTTGGCTGTCGAGGGCAGCAATTGCATCAGGCCAAGCGCATCGGCGTGGCTGCGGGCCTGATCGTTGAACTCGCTCTCCTGACGGATGAGGGCCAGGACCAGGCCCTGCTCCGGCGTGCCGGGGCGCACCCAGGAGGGCCGCGGGAAGAGGTCGTCGATCAGGACGAAGCCTTTGCGCCGGGCCGCCTTGGCGGTCTTCACCTGCAGATCGACGCGGCCCAGGTTCTGGCTGATCGCCGCCAAGGACTGGAAGTCGCCCTGCGCCAGCGCCTTCTTGCGCAGGGCGGAGAAGAAGACGTCGGTGCGCCAGCGCTCATTGGCGCGGGCGAGCGCCGACATGCCTTGGGCCAGATCGCTGCTGCGATAGCGGGCATAGTAGCCCTGATCCAGGCCGGGCTGACGCGGCAGACCGGCGCCCGGCGGCAGACCCAGGCGGGCGGCGGAAAGCTGGCCATAGAAGCTGGTGGGCTCGGCCGCACCCAGGGAGAGCCAGCTCTTGGCCTCTTCGCGCTGTCCCATGGCCTCGGCGGCGCGGGCTGCCCAGAAGGCCGCCTTGCCGCGCGAGATCGGCGAAGTGGTCGAGCCCTGGTAATAGCGCTTGAAGTGGTTGAAGGCGGTCCTGGGGTCGCGCAGCCGCTCCAGCGCGATGAAGCCGGCCAGCCACTCCAGCTCGGCAAAGCCACTGCCGGAAAAGAGGCCGTGATCGCGGCTCACCTGATAGGCCTGACGGGTGTTGCCGTTGCGCAGGTTGCGATGCGCGGAGGCAAAGCGCAGGCGCCAGATATCGTCCGGCAGGCCGGCATTGGCGGCGCCCAACTGGTTCAAGTGCCGGTCCAGATTGCTGTACTGCTTCTTGCGGTGATAGTAGCCGGCGAGCTCCGTCTGCAGCTGCGGATCGCTGCGCAGACGGCTGGGCACGCGATTAACCAGAGAGGCGGCGTTGCCCTTGCGGGCGCGCACTGCAAGGCGGGCTGCGGCCAGTTCCGGATAGCCTTGACCGACCAGAGCGCCCTGCTGGACTGCGTCGGAGGCATCTTCCTCGATCAGGAAGTTGAAACGCGCCAAGTGGTCCTCGGCGCCCAGGACGCGGCGATAGCGGTTCAGCAGGCTCGCTTCCTCGGCCTCGGTCATCGTGGCGCCGCGCCAGGCCTGACGGGCGGCCGCTTCGGCGCCCAGTCGGTCGCCGCTGCGCTCCAGCGCGTTGATGTAGGCAAGGGCACCTACGCCGGTCAGCGGCGGATTGCGCGAGAAGTGGGCGATCAGGGCCTGTGGGCTCTCGGCGCCGGTCAATGCCGCCTCCGCCTTGATCTGGATCCGCTCTTTGTTCGGCCAATCTGGATGGCGCGCCAAGAGATCGGCTATGCTGCGGAAGTCGCCTTCCGCCGACTTGCGGCGCAGATCGAAGTAGAGCACCAGATCGCGCACCAGTTGACTGCGCGAGGTGGCAGCCAGTTGGCGGGCAGCAAAACTCTGCTTGCGGTCGACCAGATCCAGGGCTTGGCCCAGAATGGCGACATCGGCGCCGCTGGGTTCCTGACTGCGACCTGGCTCCGGCCAGGTCAGGGTGGCGAGCAGAACGAAGATAGGAAGTATGGATCGCAGCGGTTGCACCTTGGGCCTCCGGCGCTGTTCAGCGTGTGGTTCTCCTTGACCAACATGTCTTGGCAAGTCCCACGCTCTCGCGGGTAGATTACCGAGGCCTCCCGCGTCGGGCAATCCGCAGAGGCGGAGTCGTGCTTCAAAACTTAGTGCCCGGCTCTCTTGGCGTTGCCCAGACCCGAAAACGGCCCCATAGTCGCTCTATGCCAGCCGTCATGGTTGCGCAAAATGCCGTCAAAATCGGTCAATCAGACAGTGGGAGGATGCCAATGAGTGACGTGCCGCAGGTAACGGGCGAAGTTACGCTATCCAATTCTTTCCTTGGTGAAACAGTACAGGTTTGTATTGTTACCGGAGATCATCGTCGAACGATGGAGGGACTGACAAAGGCCGGTATCGGTCCCTGGCGCGTATTCACTTTCGGGCCGCACAACTGTGAGAACATGACCCTGCACGGCAAACCTGCGGAGTTTTCCTTCAAGCTCTGCATGGCCTTCAGCGGCGCCATGTTCTGGGAGATCGTGCAGCCTCTGGAAGGCGACAACATCTACAGCGACTTCCTGGAGCGCCATGGCGAGGGCGTGCACCACGTTGCCTTCGACTGCAACAACGTCTCTTGGGACGAGCGCGTGGCCAGCTTCGAGAAAAACGGCTTCCCCTGCATTCAGTCCGGTGTCTGGGAAGGTAAGGTCCCCTGGGCCTACTTCGGCACCGAAGAGGCAACCGGTACGATCTTCGAGATCTATGCCATCCCGGAAGACTTCGTCATCCCCGAGCCGGACGAGTGGTACCCGGCACCGCCGCCTGCGGCATAACCCTTATCCGATAGGATAGCTGATACGAGTGTGCGGTGAGTGATCCTCACCGCTTCGCACCGGCCCACTCCCCCACCCGTCCACCCAATAGGATACTGTCGTGGGTGGACGGGAGGGGGAGTGGGCCGGCACCCCCAAACCATGTCGGTCGTTGTCAATGACCGACGGTACAAAGCGTTGCGAAAGAGCCGCAGCCTTGGCTCTTTCGCAGATAGCTGCCATCGGCCTTGCTGACCGACCACCGGCGGCGCTATGGTCCGGCCCGCGTGTCGCGCACACATCCCGTGTGGGCCGGCGTGACCGCTTGTCCGGAAGGAAGACGACAGAAGATGATTGGCAATCCCTTGTTCCGCGGGTCCTGCACGGCGTTGATCACGCCCTTCAAGGACGGTGCGGTGGACGCCGAGGCCTTTCAGCGCCTCTGCGCCTGGCAGATCGAGGAGGGGACAGACGCTCTGATCCCCGTTGGCACCACCGGCGAATCGCCGACGCTCTCGCACGACGAGCACAAACAGGTGGTCGAGCTCTGCATCGAGGTGGCCAAAGGCAAACGTCCAGTGATCGCGGGCGCCGGCTCCAACTCGACCAAGGAGGCGATTGAGCTGACCCAGCATGCCGAGCAGGCTGGCGCCGATGCGGTCCTGGTTGTGACACCCTATTACAACAAGCCGACCCAGGCCGGTCTCTACGCCCACTACAAGGCGATCCACGACGCGAGCGACATCCCGATCGTGATCTACAACATTCCGGGACGCTCGATCATCGACATGTCGGTGGAGACCATGGCTGAGCTGGCCGAGCTGCCGCGGATCGTCGGGGTGAAGGACGCCAGCAACGACCTGACCCGGCCGGCCCGCACGCGCAATGCGATCGATGCCGACTTCAGCCAGCTCTCCGGCGAGGACGGCACCATCATGGCCTTCCTCGGCACCGGTGGGCATGGCTGTATCTCGGTCACCAGCAACGTGGCACCGGGGCCCTTGTCGCGCATGCACAAGGCTTGGCAGACGGGCGACTGGGCAGAGGCCATGGCGATCCATGACCGCCTGCAGCCGCTGCACACCGCGCTCTTCGTCGAGAGTTCGCCAGGGCCGGTGAAGTATGCGGCCAGCCTCTTGGGGCTTTGCGACAGCGAGGTGCGTTTGCCTCTGGCGGCGATCAAACCCGAGACCCAGACCCAGGTCCGTGAGGCCATGGTGCACGCGGGCCTCTTGAACTAGCGAGCGCAAAGGGGAGGGTGCCACCGGCCGGTGTCCTCCCCATATTCCTCTCATGAGCAAGTCAAAGAAGGCCAAGGACGAGCCGCGCCGTCTGGTTGCGCAGAATCGTAAGGCCCGACACAACTATTTCATCGATGAAACGGTCGAAGCCGGCCTGGTCCTGACCGGGACCGAGGTCAAGTCTTTGCGTGCCGGTAGAGCCTCTCTGAACGAGGCCTTCGCGCAGGAGAAGGAGGGCGAGTTCTACCTCCTGAACGCGCACATTCCAGAGTATGGACCGGCCAACCGCTTCAATCACGAGCCGACGCGTGTGCGCAAACTGCTGCTGCGCCGCCGCGAGATGGGCAAGCTGATGGGCCAGGTGCGCCGCAGCGGCTACACCCTGGTGCCGCTCTCGGTCTACTTCAACCATCGCGGCTATGCGAAATGCCAGCTGGGCCTGGCGCGCGGCAAGCGCCAGGTAGATAAGCGCGAGACCATCAAGACCCGCGACTGGAACCGCCAGAAGCAGCGGCTGCTGAGAGCCCGCGGCTAGAGGGCTTGCTTCACTGCCGTCAGAACCGAGAGGAACATCTCCTCAGTCAGGCGACCGGTGTTCGTGTTGTAGCGCGAGCAGTGATAGCTGTTGGCCAGCAACAGCCCACCTGGCAGGGCGTGCAGCGCGCCATGCTTGAAGGGGCAATGGCTTTGCTTGAGGCCTTGCGCGCGCAAGACCGCCTTGTGTGCAATCAAGCCCAGGGCCAAGACGACCTTCAAACCCTCCATAGCCGCGATTTCCTGCGTTAGAAAGGGATTGCAGGTCGCGATTTCGACTGTGGTGGGTTTGTTCTCCGGCGGCAGACAGCGCACGGCATTGGTAATGCGCGTGTCGATCAGCTGCAGGCCGTCGTCGGGCCGGGCGTCATAGCGGCCCTTAGCGAGACCGATCTTCA
Organism: Rhodospirillales bacterium; assembly: GCA_963669335.1. Classification (GTDB taxonomy): domain Bacteria; phylum Pseudomonadota; class Alphaproteobacteria; order Kiloniellales; family JACOMY01; genus JACOMY01. Next base: position 4,533,116 of record OY770023.1, on the reverse strand, counting down.
AGAGGCTGGGATAGAGCAGATCGCCGGCATAATCGCCGGTGAAGGGGCGGCCGGTGCGATTGGCGCCCATGCGCCCCGGCGCCAGTCCGACGATCAGCAGCCCTGAGGCAAGATCACCGAAGGCGGGCACAGGATCATTGTGCCCGCCCGGAATCTCCTCACGAACCTGGTTCCGATAGGCAGCCAGGCGCGGACAAAGCGCACAGCCGCCGCTTGGCTCCATAGGGAAAGCGTCGCCGCCTGGCGTTAGCGCGCGGTGTAGCGCCGTGGCAGGGTCTCCTCGACCTCATCTTCGGTATCGCCATCGGCATCGGCCGGATTGGTGACGCCCGGCGGCAGGACGCGGGTGCGCCGCGGGGCGCCCTCGGCCATCGGCGAGCGGGCGATCAGATGCTGCAGATCCTGCAGCTCGACGAAGTTATCCGCCTGGCGCCGCAGCTCGTCTGCGATCATCGGCGGCTGGGTCGATATGGTGGAGATCACGGTGACGCGCACGCCCTTGCGCTGGACTGCCTCGACCAGGCGCCGAAAGTCGCCGTCGCCGGAAAAGAGCACGATGTGGTCCAAGCGCTCGGCCATTTCCATCATGTCGATGGCCAGCTCGATATCCATGTTGCCCTTGACCTTGCGGCGACCCATGGAATCGGTGAACTCCTTCAACGGCTTGGTCACCAAGGTGAAGCCGTTATAGTCCAGCCAGTCGACCAGGGGGCGGATCGGCGAATATTCCTGATCCTCCAGCAGGGCGGTATAGTAGAACGCGCGGATCAAGCGTGCTTGCTCGGAGAAGCTCTCCAGCAGGCGCTTGTAATCGATATCGAAGCCGAGTGTCTTGGCCGTCGAATAGAGGTTGGCGCCGTCGATGAAGAGCGCAATCCGCTCGGTGGTGTAAAAATGCATTCTCTGTCCTCAGGATGCCGCCAGCCTTGTTTGACCAAGGCCCAAGAGCGGCATGGGGTTTCAACAAGCGCTCGACCTCTTTTCAAGAGCACGTGCGCCCTCGATTGGCGCGTCCGTTCCTTTAGGGGGGCGACAAGGCTTCCGCTTGCCTCCGTCGAGCTTGGTCATGAATGTATGGAATTCAGCGCTTCAGGCAAGGAGATTGTTGCGTTTTGGCTATGGTGATCGTCGCTTTCGGGGCGAATCTGCCCTCCGGGCGCTTTGGTGCGCCAAAGGCCACCTTGGAGGCCGCACTACGGCTCCTACCGATGCGAGGAATCGCTCTACGCGCCTGCTCGCGCTGGTATCACTCGCCACCTTGGCCGCCCTCGGGACAGCCCTGGTACCTGAATGGCGTGGCGCTTTGCGAGAGCTTGCTGCCGCCCGACGTGCTGCTTTCACAATTGCATGAGCTGGAGGCTGCAACCGGTCGTCGACGCCAGCATCCCAACCAGGCCCGGCCCCTGGATCTGGATCTGATCGACCATGGCGGGCGTGTGACCAATGGCGCCGACTGGCCGAGGCTGCCGCATCCCCGCCTGCAGGACCGCGCCTTCGTGCTGCAGCCGCTGGCCGAAGTCGCACCGAACTGGCGCGATCCCCGCGACGGCCGCTCGCTCTCAACCCTCCTGGCAGCGCTGCCGGAGGACCAGCTCTGCCAAGCGGTTTGAATGCCTCGCCCGCGCGTTCCTACAGCGCGCTGAGCGACTGGTCCAAGGCCTCTACCAGCCGATCTGCGTTGTCCTTTGAGAAGACCAGCGGTGGTCTGATCTTGATGACGTTGTTGTGGCGTCCGGTTGCGGTGACCAAGACGCCCCTGTTGCGCAGGTCGTTCACCACTAGGCGGGCTCTACCCGCAGCCGGCTCACGCCTCGTCCGGTCTGATACCAGATCGATCCCAATGAAGAGGCCTTTGCCTCGGACGTCTCCAATGGCCTCGTGCTGCTCTTGCAACTGCAGGAGCCCGGATTTCAGGTGGCCACCGACAGACTGCACACGAGCCAAGATCGCCTCTCTCTCAATGACATCCAGGACCGCATTGCCGACGGCAGCAGAGACGGGATTGCCGCCGAAGGTGTTGAAATAGTGCTTCTTTTCAGCAAAGGCCTCGAGGATCCAGCGCTTGGCCGCGACGACGCCGATGGGATGGCCGTTACCCATCGGCTTTCCCATGGTGACGATATCAGGGATCACGCCGGAATCCTGGAAGCCCCATATGTTGTCGCCCAGGCGGCAGAGGCCCGCTTGCACCTCATCGGCGACGACGAGACCGCCCGCTTCGTGGACTGCGTCCACAAGTCTTTGCAGGTAGCCCACCGGGGCGGTGAAGATACCGGCCGCGTCGAAGATCGAGTCGACCATCAGCATCGCCAGACCGTGGGGCGAGCGCGAGAGCGCCTCAATCGACTCTGTCGCTTGTTTGGCGAAGTCTAGCTGCGCCGCTTCTCCCTCGTCGTCGAGGCCGCGATAGAGGTCTGGGACCGAGAGCGCTGCCACATAGGACGGGTACGCTGATGGCTCTGTTGCATAGAGCGAGAATTCGGCCGAGCGCGAGGTGTTGCCGTGATAACAGTCCCTCCAGACGGCCACACCGCTGCGGCCGGTGACGGTGCTGGCGATGCTGTAGGCCAGATCATTGGCCTCGCTGCCGGTGCAGACCAGCAGACACATGTCCAGCTCCGGCGGTAGTGTGGCCGTCAAGCGCTCAGCATAGGTGACGACGGCCTCGTGCAGATAACGGGTGTGGGTGTTGAGGATGCCGGCCTGCTGTCTCAGGGCTTCGACCACATGGGGGTGGCCATGTCCGACCGAGGGCACATTGTTGTAGCAGTCGAGGTACTCGCGTCCGGAAGCATCATAAACAAGCGCCCCTGATCCCCGCTGGATCTCCAATGGCTCGTCGTAGAAGAGCTTGTAGGTCGGGCTCATGGCGCGCCTGCGGCGTTCGATCAGGCGCTCTGGCCGAGCGCCAAGCAGGCGCTTCGGCAAGCTCTCATACCAGCCAAGGAGGGCCAAGAGGCCCTGCCTGGAGGCTTCGTAAACCTGACGATGATTGGCAAGGCCCGGATTCTCGTCAGCCTTCAGTCGGCAGAGTTGGACGCTGAGCAGGCTCCTCAGGATCGCTGCATCCAGCAACAGCGCGCGCTCTTCCGGCAACAGCGGGAAAGCGGCTTCAAATCCGCGCTGCAACTCTCCAACCGCTGCTACGACTTCTTTTGGATAGGTCTCCGCCAAGCTGGAGGCAGAGACAGCCAGATCCTGCAGGAGCGGCGCGTGCAGACTGTCGCCGAAGTCTATGACACCGGAAACCCGTCCGGCCTCATTCAAGAGGACATTGCCGGTGTGGCAGTCGTTGTGGATGACCTGCGCCCGTGATGCCTGCAGGGCTGGCAAAGACTGTCCTTCGAGCCGCGGCAGATGGCCGGCGACGGCACGCTCTATCTCCGGGTCCAGGAGGGCGAGCCGCTCCTCTTCGAAGAGCTGATTGCTGGAGGAGTCCCAAGGCATGGTCGCGCGCGCGGCTGGGTGGAAGAAGCTCGCCAGGGCCCGACAGACGGCACCTTGCAGGACGCCCATCTGAAAGAACGTGTCTGGACTTGGGCGCTGGTTGGTGCTGAGAGGGTTGCCTTCCAGGTAGGTCACCAGGCGCACCGGATGATGCGCACCATTGCGGAACGCGTGGTTAAACCACTGCGCGCCTGTCCTTGTTTCCGCCCCGGCTGGCACACCCAAATCCGGGGCAACCTTCTGCAGGTGCGTGAGGATCTCGGCCTCGAAATCGACCCGCACCTCAGCTTGATCCTGGCCGGAGATCTTAAGGACGAAGAGGCGGCTGGCGTCTGTCTTCAGGCGGATGTTCTGATCGCGCTCGCCGGCCAAAGGGCGCAGCTCACCTTCTAGACCATAGTGCTCTGCCAGGATCTCGCGCGCCTCCTCCAGGTCGAAGCGCGGCGGATCGAACTGGAGGATCAGGTCTTCAATCTTCATCCTCTATCTCCGGCTAAAGGGGTGGCTCTGCCCCTTGCAACAAGGACGAGGGTTGTTACTCACCCTGGTCGGTCGAGAGGCAGGCCAAGAGGCAGAGCAGCTCATGGGCGATCTGGACGGCTGCCAGAGCCGTTATCTCTGCATGATCGTAGCAGGGGGCGACCTCGACGATATCCAGGCCGACGATCTTCTTGCTGCCGGAAGGAAAGCAGCGGGCCAGCTCGCGGATGATCTCCAGCACGCGCAGAGTTGAGAGGCCGCCGGGCACAGGCGTTCCGGTTCCGGGCGCGAAGGCCGGGTCCAAACAGTCGATATCGAAAGTGACATAGCAGGGCAGATCACCGACCCGATCGCAGATTATCCTTGCGGTCTCTGCGGCGGTCTTGTTGGCAACCTCAGGCGCGTGCAGCCTGAGGAAGGCGTCGTCCGCCTCATAGTTGGTGCGGATGCCGACCTGAACCGACTTCTCGGCCACGACAATTCCGGACTTGCTGGCGTGGCGAAACATGGTTCCGTGCTGGATCTCGGGGCCTTCGCCGGTGTCCGTGTGGGCGTCGAAATGGATGAGAGCGACGGGGCCGGTAACCTCGGTCAAACCGATCAAGCTCTCCAAGGTGACGCTGTGGTCACCGCCGAGAGAAAAGGGGATGGCGTCCGCTGCAGCCACCAAGCGCGCTTGGCTGCGGGCTTTCTTGCGAAAGCTCTCGTAGTCGCCGTAGGGGAACTCGACGTCTCCGGCATCCAGGACGGCCAGACGGTCGAAGGGATCGAAACCCCAGGGCCAGACCCTGCCCCAAGAGAGCTGTAGCGAGGCCTCCCTGATCGCGCGCGGACCGAAGCGCGCGCCCGGCCGGTTGCTGACGCCCTGATCCCAGGGCAGCCCATAGACCACCAGATCCGCGTCTTCGATGTTTGAGCCCGATTTGCGCCTGAAGAAGGTCGGCAGGCCGGCGAACGAGTTTGCCGTGACCAGCCCCTTTAACGCGCGCGCTCCTTTCCGCTCCATAAGATCGCTCCTTTCCTTGTCGCCAGCGTGCCCAATCCCGCACGAGACCCTTAGGGCAGAGCCGCCACATTCGCAAAGGAGTTCCTTTCTGGGTTTGCCGTAGATTGGCGACTGCGAACGGCGTCCTTCGGAATGGGCATCGTCAGGGACAGGGCCGAAGACAAGAGTTGTCAGGAGGGGATGGATTACCTATGTAGAGAGGCTATCCCATTTCCTGGATCCATAGGAGACCGCTGCCAATGGCGCGCGTTACCGTCGAGGACTGTGTAGAGAAGGTCCCGAACCGCTTTGACCTCGTGTTGCTGGCTGCCCAGCGGGCCCGCGATATTTCGGCCGGTGCCCAGATCGAGATCGAGCGTGACAACGACAAGAACCCGGTCGTCGCCCTGCGCGAGATCGCGGAGGAGACCGTCTCTCTGGACGGCGTCCAAGAGGCCTTGGTGCGGCGCTTCCAGAAGCAGGCGGAGCGCGATGAGCCGGAAGAGGATCGTCCCGACTTCGATCCCATCACTGCAGAGTTCGGCGCCGCCATGGCCGGTCTGCAGGAGACCCCCAACGACGATCGCACCAATGTGTCGCTGCAGGCAGAGTTCGAGCGCGAGATGTCGAACTATGCCAAAGAGGAAGAGAAGCAGCAGCGCGACTACTAGTGCGCGATGACGATAGGTCGAATCGAACTATCGTCTGATTCTTGGTCTAAAGTCCATCTTTGCGAGTTTGTGGCAAGGCAGCTATGGCTTGGCTGCCCGATGCCGGCTACCTTTATCCTAAGAGTGGGCCACTGAGGTTCGGTCGCCAGCCCGGCCTCCTCACCCGGTACGAGGGATAATGGATGCTGCGGCAGTTCGAACTGGTCGAGAAAGTCAAATCTTATGACGCTCAAGCCAATGAAGAGCTGCTGAATCGCGCCTACGTCTACGCCATCAAGATGCATGGTTCGCAAAAGCGGGCCTCGGGCGATCCCTACTTTTCCCATCCCATTGAAGTTGCGGGCATTCTTTCTGACCTGCGCATCGATTCCGAATCCATCATCACCGGGCTGCTGCACGATGTGGTGGAGGATACCGATGCCACCATCAAAGACGTCGAGACGCTCTTCGGCAAGAACGTGGCCCGCCTGGTCGATGGCGTCACCAAGCTGGGTCAGCTGGAGATCCACTCCGAGCAGAGCAAGCATGCGGAGAACTTTCGCAAGCTCTTGCTGGCCATGTCGCAGGATATCCGCGTGCTGCTGGTCAAGCTGGCGGACCGCCTGCACAACATGCGCACGCTCAAGTTCATCAAATCGCCGGACAAGCGCCAGCGCATCGCGCGCGAGACCCTGGAAATCTATGCGCCGCTGGCCGAGCGCATCGGCATGCAGCAGTTCCAGACCGAGTTGGAGGATCTGGCCTTCTCTCAACTGCAGCCGGACGCGCATCGCTCCATCGTGCGCCGTCTGGAGTTTCTGCGCGGGCATGGCGAGGACCTGACCAAGGGGGTCATCGAAGACCTGACCAAGACCCTGAAGAGCGAGGGGGTGGAGGCGCAGATCTATGGCAGGGTCAAAAGCCCTTATTCGATCTGGAACAAGATGCAGCGCAAGAACGTCCAGTTCGAGCAGCTCTCCGACATCATGGCTTTCCGTGTCACCGTCGCCAGCGTCGGCGACTGCTATCACGCGCTGGGCATTCTGCACGGCCACTATCGCGTCGTGCCGGGCCGCTTCAAAGACTACATCTCGAACCCGAAGCCCAATGGCTATCGCTCGCTGCACAGCGGGCTCCTGGGGCCGCGCGGCCAAAGGATCGAGGTCCAGATCCGCACCGAAGAGATGAACGATGTGGCCGAGTACGGCGTTGCCGCACACTGGAGCTACAAGCAGGGAATCGGTGTCGACGGCCGTCAGTACCGCTGGGTTCGTGAGCTCTTGGACATCATGGAGCATGCCTCCAACCCCGAGGAGTTCCTGGAGCACACCAAGCTGGAGATGTACCAGGACCAGGTCTTCTGCTTTACCCCCAAGGGTGAGCTGATTGCTTTGCCCCGCGGGGCCTCGCCGGTCGATTTCGCCTATGCCGTCCACTCCGAAGTCGGCGACACCTGCGTCGGAGCCAAGGTCAATGGGCGCATCGTGCCCTTTCGCTCCAAGCTGAAGAACGGCGACCAGGTAGAGATCCAGGTTTCGAAGAACCAGACGCCCTCGCCGGATTGGGAGAGCTTTGTCGTCACCGGCAAGGCGAAGGCGCGCATCCGCCGCTTCATCCGCCTGAAGGAGCGCGATCAGCACGAACAGCTTGGTCGCCAGATGCTGGCGCGCCAGTTCCGGCAAGAGGGCTATGACCTGACCGAGAAGGCGCTGGACGGCGTCATCAAGAAGCTGAAGCAGGACAGTGTCGCAGACCTGGCGGTGGCCGTTGGTCTGGGCAACGTCACCGCGCGAGAGGTTCTGGTCTCGGTCTATCCCAACGCCCGCGCCCCGGTCCGCGACAAGTCGGCCCTGCCGCCGGCACCGGCCAAACGCAAGGTCTCCTCCGGCAATGCCCACGCGCTGCCCATCAACGGCCTGATTGCCGGGATGGCGGTGCACTATGCGCACTGCTGTCACCCGCTGCCGGGTGACCGCATCGTCGGCATCGTGACCACAGGGCGCGGTGTCACCGTGCACACCATCGACTGCGAGACCCTGCAAACCTTTGAGTCAGAGCCGGAGCGCTGGATCGACCTCTCCTGGGAAAAACCAGGGGCAGAGCAGTCCTTCCACGGCCGCATCAAGGCGGTCATCACCAACTCTCCGGGCAGCCTGGGCAACCTCACCACCATCATCGGCAAGGCGCACGGCAACATCACGAACTTGAAGTTCACCAACCGCAGCATGGATTTCTTCGAGCTCTTCGTCGATGTCGAGGTGAATGATCTGAAGCACCTGACCGACATCACCGCAGCGCTGCGTGCCGCACCCACCGTCACCTCAGTCGAGCGTGCCCGGGGCTAGTAGCCCCGAGACCAGTCAACAAGAGACGTCATCATGATCATCGGGATCGGCAGCGACCTCATCGACATTCGGCGCATTGCCAAGACACTGGAACGTTTCGGCACACGCTTCGAGACCCGCGTCTACACGGACGCGGAGCAGGCCAAGGCCAATCGCCGCGTGACCAAGGCCGAGACCTATGCCAAGCGCTTTGCCGCCAAAGAGGCCTGCGCCAAGGCTTTGGGCACCGGCGTGCCGCGGCGGGGCGTGCATTGGCGCTCTATGGGGGTGGTAAACCTGCCCAGCGGCAAGCCCACCATGGCGCTGACCGATGGTGCGGCCAGGCGCTTGGAAGAGCTGCTGCCGCCTGGGATGGAAGCGCGCATTGACGTCTCGCTGACAGACGACTATCCCCTGGCGCAGGCCATTGTGATCATCTCGGCGGTTCCGCGACAGGGAAGCGACGGACCGGGCCAAGTTCAGGCCGCCAAGGAGGTCGCTTCATGACAGAGCGGAGTACGGAAAAGGTGGGCAGCCTTTGGGGCTTAATCTGGCGCAACCGCGGTGACACCTATCGCACGGTGGTGGTTGCCGTTCTGGTGGCCTTCGGTATTCGCACCTTCCTCTTCGAGCCCTTCAACATCCCCTCGGGATCGATGAAGCCGACCTTGCTGGTCGGCGACTACCTCTTCGTTTCGAAGATGAGCTATGGCTATAGCCAGCACTCTTTCCCCTGGAGCTTCCCGCCCTTCTCGGGCCGTATCCTGGGCAGTGATCCGGAGCGTGGGGATGTCGCGGTCTTCAAGACCCCGGCGGACAACAGCACGGACTTCATCAAGCGTGTCGTCGGCCTACCTGGCGACACGATCCAGGTGCGCGACGGACGCCTCTACATTAACGAGCAGGTCGTCCCGCGTGAGAAGGTGGGCTTGAGCCCGACCGGCGCCTGCGGCGTGAAGCGGGCGACGGTCTATCGTGAGACCCTGCCGAACGGTGTCAGCTACGACATCTGGGAATGCGGAGACACTCTCAGGTACGACAACACCAAGGTCTATACCGTGCCGCCCGAGCACTTTTTCATGATGGGCGACAATCGCGACAACTCCTCCGACAGCCGCGCCAACGTCGGCTATGTGCCCTTGGAGAACTTCGTCGGACGGGCAGAGATCATCTTCATCTCCTTCGACGAGCATTCCAGCTTCTTCAATCCGGGTGACTGGGGCGATTTGATCCGCTGGGGTCGGATCGGCATGACGATTGACTGATCCCCTGAAGGCGCTGGAGGCCCGGCTTGGCCACAGCTTTGCCGATCCTGCCCTGCTGCAGGAGGCCCTGACGCATGCCAGCACCCTGTCTGCGGGAAAGCGCATCAGCTATGAGCGCCTGGAGTTTCTGGGCGATCGTGTCGTCGGCCTCGCCGTCGCGGCGCTTTTGATCGAATCCTTTCCGAACGAGGCAGAGGGCCCACTGGCCAAGCGCTTTGCCGTATTGGTGTCGCGCGAGACCTTGGCCGAGGTCGCGGGCGACCTGGATCTGGCGGACGCGATCGTGATGGCGCCGTCTGAAGAGGCAGGTGGCGGGCGAGAGAACAACGCCACTTTGGCTGACGTCTGCGAGGCTGTGATCGGTGCCGTCTTTAAAGATGGCGGCTACGAGGCAGCGGCGGGACTGGTTCAGCGGCATTGGCGTGCCCGTGTCCTGGAAGATCGGCGGCCGCCTCGCGATCCCAAAACGGCTCTGCAGGAGTGGGCGCAAGCCCGCGGCCTGCCCTTGCCGCGCTACCGCGAAGTGCGTCGCGACGGTCCGCCCCATGCGCCAGACTTCACCATCGAAGTGCAGGTCGAGAGCTATCCGCCAGAGCAGGGGCAGGGGCGTTCCAAACGCCAAGCCGAGCGTGAGGGGGCGGAGGTCCTGCTGACCAAGCTGGAAGCGCAGGCAGAATGAGCCAGAAACGCTGCGGTCTTGTTGCCGTCCTAGGTGCGGCCAATGCCGGGAAATCGACGCTGGTCAACTGCATGGCTGGCGCCAAGGTTTCCATCGTGACGCCCAAGGCGCAGACCACCCGCTTTCGTGTGCGCGGCGTGGCGATCGAAGGCGAATGCCAGATCATTCTGGTCGACACGCCCGGCATCTTCAAACCGCGCCGCCGACTGGATAGGGCCATGGTTCAGGCCGCCTGGGCTGCCCTGCAGGACGCCGATGCCATCGTCGTGGTCTTCGATGCACAGCGCCGCGATCTGGATCAGCACACGCAGGAGATTCTCTCGACCCTGGAGAAGGTGGAGCGACAGGCCCTGGTGGCGCTCAACAAGGTCGATCTGGTGGCCAAGCCGCACCTTATTCCCCTTGCCGAGGCCTTTACCAAGAGCAAGGCTGTCTCAGGGGTCTTCATGCTCTCGGCCGAGAATGGCGACGGCGTCGAGGATCTGACAAAGCGCTTGGCCGGGCTCTTGCCGGAGGGGCCTTGGCTCTTCCCGGAAGACGAGGTCAGTGACCTCTCAGCCCGCATGCTGGCGGCCGAGATCACCCGCGAGAAGCTCTTCCTAAACCTGCACGAAGAGATCCCTTATGGGCTGACCGTCGAGACCGAGGGCTGGGAAGATTTCCGCGACGGCAGCGTGAAGATCGACCAGTTGATCTGCGTCGCCCGTGATGGTCACCGTGGCATCGCCATCGGCCAGGGCGGGCGCACTATTGGTGCCGTCAGACGCCAGGCCCAACGCGAGCTGGAAGAGATTCTGGGCCGCAAGGTGCACCTCTTCCTCACCGTCAAGGTCGACCCGCGCTGGAGCGAAGATCCGACCCGCCTGCGCCTCTTGGGTCTCGACCTGCCGCGGCGCTAGGCCAACGTCAGCGCCATGGAATGGACCGACGAGGCCCTGGTGCTTTCCGCCAGGCCCTATGGCGAAGACAGTGTGATTCTGCAGCTTCTGACCCGCGAGCACGGCCGCCATGCCGGCCTCATGCGTGGTGGGCAGGGGCGGCGGCAGAGTGGAGAGGTGCAACCCGGCAATGCCGTCAAGGCCACCTGGCGAGGCCGCTTGGCGGAGAACCTCGGCAGCTATCGTTGTGAGGCTGTCGGCACACCGCTGGGCATGCTGCTGGATGCGCCTGGACCCTTGGCGGCGCTGTCTTCGGCCTTGACCGTGGCAGAGGTCGCTCTGCCGGAACGCGCGCTTCTGCCCGGTGCCTTTGAAGGGATGGAAGCCTTGCTGTCCGCCCTCAGTGAAGCCCATTGGGCCGAGGCCTATGTGGTCTGGGAGGTGCAGCTGCTGCGCCTGCTGGGCTTCGGGCTCGATCTGACGCACTGCGCGGTGACCGGCGAGGCCGAGGATCTGGTCTATGTCAGTCCGAAGAGCGGGCGCGCGGTCTCCAGCGCCGCCGGTGAACCCTATCGCGAGCGCTTGCTGGCCTTGCCGCCCTTTCTGCTGGGGGCCTCTGCCGGAGGAGCGGTGGAGGTGGCTCAGGGTCTACGCCTCACTGCTCACTTCCTGGAACGCAGCGTCTGCCATCCGCAGAACCGCAGCCTGCCACCGGCTCGCCAACGCCTCTCGGACCGCTTTCCGGGCAAAGAGTAGACAGTTCGCGGGTCAGACCCGCCCGTAGAAGGTCATGCGCGCCGATTCCGAGAGGGCGATGCCGGGCTGGCTGTTGTAGGCCAGCACGACCAGCATCCGCGTGCGATTGCCAGCCACAGGCGTCACCCGATGCATGGCGTTGCGACCGCGGAAGAGGGCGAGCGCCCCGTCGGTCATGGCCAAGGTCCTGGCCGGCACCGCGCCATCCAGGACCCGGTTCGCCAGCTCAAAGTTCATCTCGCCGCGATCGGCATCGCGCACTTCCTTCACGTACTCGAAGGCGCCGCCGGCCTCAGCTGCTTGGATCATCAAGGTGATGGCGAAGGAGGAGTTGTCAAAATGCCAGCCCAGCTCCTGACCGGCGCTGGCGTAGTGCAGATTGATGGAGGAGAGGGGGTCTGCGTAGGCATAGAGAGCAGCCTCACCCAGCACGGCGCAGAGGAAGGCGCGGAAGGTCGGAGCGTCATAAAGACGGTGGAGGGCGGAGCCCTTCGGTATCTGATCGGTCGTGATGCAGCCCTTGGTCGAGACGACTTCGCGGTTGCGGGGATGATCGGCTGGAAGGTGGGGGTCCGGCGGCGCGAGGTAGATGTTGTGATTGGACTGCGTGAAGTAGGCGAGATGCCGGTTCTCCTCACCCTCCTGCTTGATCGAGGCGATGGCGTCGGGTTTGAGGAAACCGCGCAAGACCAAAGCGCCCTCTTTATCGAGCGTGCCTTTGCAGGCGGCCTGAAAATCCGCCTCTTCGATCGGAAAACAATCCAGATCGATGATCTTCGCGAGCGTCTCGGTCATGGCTAACCTATGGTGACTTCTTTGCAGCGAGCATCGACCTCTCCTGTCTTTCAATCAAGCAGCCGCGGCGCGCGACCAGGAGAGAAAGGCGGCAAGAGCTGGTCGCTCGGCTGTTGCTGCTTCATAGAGCAGATAGTAGCCCCAGCCCTCCAGCGCGATCTGGAATGGAGCCACCAGGCGGCCGCTTTCCAACTCTGGAGCCACGAGGACATCGGCCATGACCGGGCCCTGGTGATCGACGGCTGCCTGCACGCGGACATTGGAATCGCTGATGATGACCCCGGGACCGGCAGCGGCCGGATCTAGCCCAGCCCCGTCCAGCCAGGCATCCCAAAGATCGTGAGGCGGCTCTTCGCGCAGTAGGTTCATGTGCAACAGGTCGGCCGGCTTAGAGAGCTCAGCGGCCAGGTCTGGACTGCAGAAGGGTTGCATGGGCGAGGAGATCAGGAGCTCGGCTTCCAGGCCTGGCCAGTGGCCGCGCCCCCAGCAGATCGCGACATCACCGCCGCCGGGTCCGGGAAGCGGCGCCTCCAGGCTGTGGCGGAGTTGGATCCTTGTGCCTGGAGCCGCTCGCAGGAAGGCGTTGATGCGTGGCGAGAGCCAGCGGGTCGCAACATAGGTGCTGAGCGCGATGGTCAACGTGCCGCCACCACGCTCTGCCTGGATGGCAGCGATCTCTTCCTGAAGACGGCTCAAGGTAGTGCGGACGACCGGCAGCAGCCGTGCACCCTCCTCGGTCAGGGTCACCGCTCGGGCCGAACGCTGCAGCAGGGTGATCTCCAGCTTTTTTTCAAGAGATTTGATCTGATAGCTGACCGCGCCTTGGCTTAGCAGTAGCTCGTCCCCAGCCTTTGTGAAGCTGCCATGCCGTGCCACAGCCTCAAAGACGCGAAAGGCATTCAGTGGTGGCAGGCGATAGCTCATTTCTCATGAATTAAAGAATCTGATCCATTGTCAAGATTTTCCGCTTTGCCTTGGCGTCGGCTGCGCGGCAGGGTGACAGCTAAGGGAGAGTGCGATGAGCAGTGCAACAAGTGAGAGCCGGGTGGCCACCTTTGGTCGGGACGAGGTGGTGGACCGCAAGACCGTGAAGCGCCTATCGAAGCGCAGCGACCGGGACGGGCTGATCAGGCTGGCCGGGCATCTGTCGCTGCTGGGGTTAAGCGGGGGCCTGGTCTACCTGTCGTTGGGGACGTGGTTTCTGCTGCCAGCCTTGCTGCTGCATGGTGGCGTGATGGCCTTCCTCTTTGCGCCGCTGCACGAGTGCAGCCATGGCACGGCCTTCAAGTCTCGTCGTTTGAACGAGGCGGTCTACTGGCTGGTCGCGCTGATCTACATGGTGCCGCCCACCATGTTCCGCTTCAGCCATGCCCACCATCACAGCTTTACCCAGATCCGCGGGCGCGACCACGACATGCTGGACGAGCGCATGAGCCTCGCCGGCTATCTGCTCTTCATCACAGGCTATCGCTTCTGGAAGCGCGGCCTACGCTGGTTCCTGCTGCATCCCTTCGGCCAGGTCGCCGATATCGACCGCGAGTGTCTACCAAGCGGCGCCTTGCCGTCCGTTGTCCGCGAGGCGCGCATCATCATGGCCTTCTATGGTCTCTTGGTCCTGCTCTCGATCGCGACGGGCAGCGCGCTGCTCCTCTGGCTCTGGGTGCTGCCGCGTTTCCTGGGAGAGCCCTTCATGCGCTGGCTCAGGATCGCAGAGCACGGGGATTGCGAGGAAAGCGGGAACCTGCTGCACAACACCCGCACCACGCGGGCGCCGGGCTGGCTGCACTTCCTTTTCTGGAACATGTCCTATCATGCAGAGCATCACCTCTGTCCCATGGTGCCCTTTCATGCACTGCCGGACTTGCACAAGGCGGTCGGTGACAAGATGCATCCTGTCGGGGCGGGCTACCTGCAGGTGCATGCCTCGGTCCTGCGGAACATCCGAAGGCGTCGGCGGGACGTGATGGCGACCGGCTAGCTCTGCTCTTTGAAGGCGTCGAGGTCCAAACGCGACCTCAGGGCGACCCGCTTCGGGACCTCTTCCACGACCTCCGGCTCGTCAGGTACGGCCTCGCGCTCGGGGGCTGGAGGTGCCTCCTCGGCCTCTGCAATCTCGGCTTCCTCTTCTGGGCGAGGAGTCTCAACCGAAGGTGGGTCCTCAGCCGGCTTCTCCTTGGCTGCCGCTGCCTCTTGCTTCTCGTCGTCGGTCACGAAGCCCTTGCCCACCTTCCAGGCGGTCTTCACCACGGCGGCGGCAGCGCCGGCCGGTGTCCGGAAATCTTCGTCATACTCGTTCATGCCATCGAGGTTTGCGAGGATCGGGTTGGAACGCCAGAGGCGCTGCAAAGCGGCGCCCCGCAGATCGTTGGGCACGCCGGGCTTCATGAAGACTTCGTAGTCCGACTGATAGTCGAGCGTTTCCAGGTCAACGGCCTCAGCCTTTGCCCGATTCTCTTCAGCTTCGCGCTCCGCTTCGGCCGCTTCAGCGTCAGCGACTGCCTCAGCGCCTGCCGCTGACTTCTCCTGTTCCGCTTCCTCGCCGCTCTTGCGGCGCGACCAGCGCGACAGGAAGGAGCGCTCTTCGTCGCCGGGTGGTTTGGTCATGCTAGTGCTCTCCGCCGCCATTGCCGCGATTGCGGTTCAGGAAGATCGGCTCCTTGGAGAACTGCACGCGGTCCGGCACGGCCTTGTCCCGGCGCCGCTTTTTGAAGGCCGGCGGCTCGGGTTGGTTGGCAACGAAGGTTTCCAGGAACTCCATGATCTGCGGCACGATCGGCAGTGCCTCGACGATGTCGTCGTCGCTGTCCAGATGATCCTGCGCCTCATAGGGCGAGAGGGTCACCAGATGGAGTTCATAGGGCAGGTCGCCGGCCTCTTCGCGCGGGCGCAGCACGACATAGATCCGGGGCTCCCCCTCCAGATTGAAGCGATAGGCCTCGGTATCGCCGCGATAGAGGGTCAGCTGCTGACCCCCCGCCCAATAGCGCAGGGTGCCGTCCTCTTCTTCGGCGATCGGTGTCCAGTCCGCGGCTGCGGCCTCGCCCGGCATGACCGAGACCGGGCGCCAGACGGCATCGATCCAGGGGCTCTTGGAGGGCCGCTTTTCGACCAGTACACCGACCGGCATCTCCATCTGGCGCGGCTGCTTCATCCCTCAGGGCTCCGATAGGTTTGTCTTTTTGTCCGATCTGTTACAGATAACCCCTAAGACCGACTTGTCTAGGTTCAGAGTCGTCAAAAGAGACTAAGGGAGAAAGGGCCGCCATGCCGGAAGCCAAGCGCCGCCTCATGCTGTGTAGCTGTGAAAAGACCATGCAGGTCGACGCCAAGGCCATCGCCGGAGCGCTGGGGTGCCCCAGCGATGCGGCCGCCACGGTCCTCTGCCGCCAGGATTTGAGACAATTCGAAGAGGCCTTGGCCGGCGGTGAGCCGCTTCTGGTGGCCTGTACCCAAGAGGCCCCGCTCTTCGAAGAGATGGCGGCCGAGGTCGAGGGAGATGTGATCTTCGCCAACATCCGCGAGCGCGCCGGCTGGACCGAGCGTGGCGATCCGACGGCCAAGATGTCCGCGCTTTTGGCTGCAGCCATGCTGGATGCCACCCCGGCGAGGCTGAAGGAGCTGGAATCGGACGGTGTCTGCCTGATCTATGGCCAGGGCCAGCAGGCGCTGGACATGGCCTTGCTGTTGAATGAGCGGCTGTCGGTCAGCCTGGTCTTAAGCGACTGGTCGGATCTCATCCTGCCGGAGGTCATGCCGGTTCCGCTCTATCGCGGCCGCTTGTCCGGCATCAGCGGTGCTCTTGGCGGCTTTGAGGTGACGGTGGACGGCTATGCGCCGATCCTGCCCTCGTCGCGCGGCGAGGCTGCCTTCTTGATGCCGCGTGATGGCGCCAAGTCGCGCTGTTCGGTGATCCTGGACCTCTCCGGCGAGGCACCGCCGCTGACCGCTTGGGAGAAGCGCGATGGCTATCTGCGCGCCGATCCCGGCGACCCGGCAGCCGTCGCCATGGCGCTCTTCAAGGCGAGCGATCTGGTCGGCAGCTTCGAAAAGCCGCTCTATGTCACCTATGACGCAGAGATCTGTGCGCATGGACGCTCCGGCATCACCGGCTGCAGCAACTGCTTGGATCTCTGTCCGGCCGGGGCCATTACCAGTGCCGGCGACACGGTGGTGATCGATCCGGCGGTCTGTGGTGGCTGCGGTTCCTGTGCTGCGCACTGTCCCAGCGGCGCGGTGCGCTACAGCTATCCCGACCAGAACGACGTCATCCGGCGGGCCCAGGTGCTGTTGACCAGCTACCGCGATGCCGGTGGCGAGGGGCCAGTGTTGCTGCTGCACGACAATCAGCATGGCAGCGAGATGATCTCGGTACTCGCGCGCTTGGGACGTGGTCTTCCGGTCAATGTCCTGCCGATGGACCTGCATGCCATGGGCCAGGTGGGCCATGACCTCTTTGCGGCCGCCCTCAGCGCTGGCGCCAGTCATGTCCTGCTGTTGAGCGACCCCAAGAAGGCCGAGGACCTGGATGGCCTCAAGGCTGAAGTCGACCTCATGGAGGCCATTCTGGCCGGATGGGCTATCGACGGCAGCCGCATCCAGATCCTGGACAGCCCCGATCCCGATGTGATCGAGAGCCAGCTTTGGGACCTGGCGCCGCTGCCGGCGCTCGCGCTTGCTAAGCCGGTGCCGGTCGGCGGCAAGCGCACCGTGGCTCGCAGCATGCTGACGGCGCTGCAGGAAGCGGCTGCTCCGGAAGCCCAGACCATCGCTCTGCCCAAGGGCGGGCCCTATGGCGGTATCTCCATCGATACAGAGGGCTGCACGCTCTGCCTGGCCTGTGTGTCCGCCTGTCCAGCGGAGGCGCTGCGCGATGGCGGCGATCGCCCTGCGGTCTCTCTGATCGAACAGGCCTGCCTGCAGTGCGGCCTCTGTGCCGCCACCTGTCCTGAGAAGGTCATCACCTTGCAGCCCAGGCTGTCGCTGGGGCCAAGCGCGATGCGCCCGGAGGTGCTGAACGAGGACGAGCCCTTTGCCTGCGTAACCTGCGGCAAGCTTTTCGGCAGCCGCGGCACCATCGAGCGCATCACCGAGAAGCTGAGCGGCAAGCACTGGATGTTCCAGACAGAGGAGCACGCGAGGTTGATCCAGATGTGCGACGACTGCCGCGTCCAGCATCAAGCCGATCTTTCCGGCGGCGATCCCTTCGCCATGGGTGAACGCCCACGGGTGCGCACCACCGAAGACTATCTGGAGGCGCGAGAAAAGGGCCTGAAGCCGGAAGACTTTCTGTCTGAGGACTAGGGCGTCGCTTCCCTTCGTTTCGATCAGGCGGTAGAGGGGTAGGCTGCCGTCACGGAGCGCTTGCATAAACTAATAATTCTGATATTCATGAATTATGGAAATAGATGTAGCCTCCCGTTTGACGACCCTGGGCCATCCGCAGCGGCTGGCGATCTTTCGGCTCTTGATCCGGCGCTATCCGGACCAGGTTGCGGCCGGCGAACTGGCCAAGGCGCTGAGCCTGAAGGCGAGTACGCTTTCAGCCTACCTTTCAGCACTGATGCAGGCCGATCTGGTGACCCAAGAGCGGGTAGGGACCTCACTGCTCTATTCCATTGCCATGGAGGAGGTGCGTCGCACCTTCGACTACCTGCTGCTCGACTGTTGCCGCGGTCGGCTTGAGAGCTGTCCGCCGGTGGATCACTCACCTCAAAGAGGAAGCGCCCCCATGACCGATAGCCCCATGACCGATAGAAAGTACAACGTGCTTTTCATCTGCACCGGCAACTCGGCCCGCTCGATCTTCGCCGAATCCATCCTGCGCAAGGAAGCCGGCGACCGCTTCGAGGCTTTCTCGGCCGGGACCAAGCCCTATTCCGAGCTGAACCCCTTCGCCTTGGAGGTGCTGGAGCAAGAGGGGCACGATATCTCGGTTCTTCGGTCCAAGAACGTGGCCGTGTTCCAAAAGCCGGACGCGCCCAAGTTCGACTTCGTCTTCACGGTCTGCAATCGCGCGGCCAATGAGGACTGCCCGGCTTGGACGGGTCAGCCGATCAGCGCGCATTGGGGCCTGCCCGATCCTGTCAAGGTCGAGGGCGCCGATGCCGAGCGAAGCCTCGCCTTCCAGCGCACCTATGGCGCACTGCGCAATCGCATCGTGGCGTTCAGCGCGCTGCCCTTTGAGGCGCTTGATCGCATCTCTTTGCAGCAGGCGGTCGACGATATCGGCCGCAACAAGTCCGAAGCTTCGGCATGACCGTCTATGCGTTGAACGGCCTTGGGCGGATCGGGAAGCTCGCCCTGAAGCCGCTGCTGGAGCGCGGGGCGGAGATCGCTTGGATCAACGATGCGGTCGGCGACCTGGCGATGCAGGCACATCTGCTGGAATTCGATTCGGTGCACGGCCGCTGGAACGCCAGCTTCGCGCATGACGAGGAGAGCGTCACCATCGACGGCAGGCGTCTACCCTTTGTCGGCAAGAAGGAGATCGCGGACCTGCCGCTGGACGGTGTCGACGTGGTGGTGGATTGCACCGGTGTCTTCAAGTCAGAGGCCAAGATCGCCCCCTATTTTGAGGCTGGGGTCAAGAAGGTCGTGGTCTCCGCCCCGGTCAAGGACGGCGATGCGGCTAATATCGTCTTTGGCGTAAACCAAGAGATCTTTGAGCCGGCGCGTCACCGCATCGTGACGGCAGCCAGTTGCACCACCAACTGCCTGGCCCCGGTGGTCAAGGTGATCCACGAAGCGCTCGGCATCCGCCATGGCTCGATTACGACGATCCACGATGTGACCAACACCCAGACCATCGTCGATCGACCGGCCAAGGACCTGCGCCGGGCACGCTCGGCCTTGAATTCGCTGATCCCGACGACGACCGGCAGTGCGACTGCGATCACCCTGATCTATCCGGAGCTCAAGGGACGCCTGAATGGTCATGCCGTGCGCGTGCCTCTGCTCAATGCCTCGCTAACCGACTGTGTCTTCGAGGTGGAGCGGGCGACGACGGTGGAGGAGGTGAATGCCCTCTTCAAAGCCGCGGCAGAGGGCAGGCTCAAAGGTATCCTCGGCTATGAGGAGCGGCCTCTGGTCTCTGCCGATTACACCAATGATCAGCGCTCCGGCATTGTCGATGCGCCCTCGACCATGGTGGTGAACGGGACCCAGGTGAAGGTCTATGCCTGGTATGACAACGAGATGGGTTATGCCCATCGCTTGGTGGATGTCGCACTGATGGTGGGAGCCTCGCTTTGAGCCTGACTGCCACCCGTCCTGAGGGCTTCTCTGCCTACATCGCCGTCACGGCGGCCTATTGGGCCTTCATGCTGACGGATGGGGCGCTCAGGATGCTGGTGCTGCTGCACTTCCACACGCTGGGGTTCACGCCGATCCAGCTGGCCTATCTCTTCCTGCTCTATGAGTTGGCCGGGATGGTGACGAACCTCTCGGCCGGCTGGATCGCGGCGCGCTTTGGCCTGACCTCCACCCTCTATGCCGGGCTGGGGATTCAGGTCGTGGCGCTGATCGCCTTGGCGCAACTGGACCCCGCTTGGGCCGTCGGCCTCTCGGTCGCCTATGTGATGGTCGTGCAGGGGGCCAGCGGTGTGGCCAAGGACCTGGCCAAGATGTCATCCAAGTCCGCCGTCAAGCTCTTGGCGCCGAAGGAGAAGGGCGGACTCTTCCGCTGGGTCGCGGTGCTGACCGGCTCCAAGAATGCGGTCAAGGGCCTGGGCTTCCTGCTGGGCGCGGCGCTGCTCGCCACCATCGGCTTCTTCTGGGCAGTGCTGGCCATGGCGGTGGTGCTGGCGGCGATCCTGGTGGCCGTGCTGCTCGCCATGCCGCCAGGCCTGCCCAAGGGCCGCAGGGGGGCCAAGTTCTCTGAGGTCTTCTCGAAGTCGGCCAACGTCAACTGGCTCTCGGCCGCCCGGGTTTTTCTCTTCGGTGCGCGCGACGTCTGGTTCGTGGTCGGCATTCCGATCTATTTCTACGCCGCCCTCTCCGATGGCAGCGAAGCGGGCAATCGTGCGGCCTTCTTCCTGATCGGCATCTTCATGGCACTCTGGATCATCCTCTACGGCCTAGTACAGGCAGCAGCACCCAGGCTGCTCCGGTCTGCCAGCCGAGCGGAGGGGGATCTCATCCTTGCCGCCCGCAGCTGGGCGTTCATGCTGGCACTGATTCCGGCAGCCCTCACCTTGGCTGCCGTGATCGCATCGGGTCCCGCGCTCTGGTTGACCGTCATCCTGGTCGTCGGTCTCTTGGTCTTCGGCGCCCTCTTTGCCGTGAACTCCTCGCTCCACTCCTATCTCATCCTGGCCTTCACCAGAGACGAGCGGGTGACCATGGATGTGGGCTTCTACTACATGTCCAATGCGGGTGGCCGCTTGCTCGGCACCCTTCTGTCCGGATTGACCTATCAGCTGGGCGGGCTTGCCTTGATGCTGGGCACAGCAGCGGTGATGCTGGCCCTCTCGGCCGTGGCAGCGGGGCGGCTTCAGCCCGATGCGGGTTAAGCTCTTAGGAAATTGTTTGTTGTCTTAATCACTGCGCGGCTTTAGTTCCTTCGACTGATTAGGGCAGAGCGGGTCACTCAAGCAGCATGGATGCAGTTCTACAGTCACTGATGAGCGGCTTTCCGCTGCTAATGGCGCACAGCGCCACCACCTTCGTGATCCTGATCGTCGGTGTGCGCCTCTACATGCTGGTCACACCGCATGATGAGCTGACACTCATTCGGGCCGGCAACGCGGCCGCAGCCTTGTCTTTGGGCGGCGCCATCGTCGCCATGGCTCTGCCCTTGGCCTTCGTGCTGGCCTTCGGCATCT
This sequence comes from Rhodospirillales bacterium, assembly GCA_963669335.1. GTDB lineage: Bacteria > Pseudomonadota > Alphaproteobacteria > Kiloniellales > JACOMY01 > JACOMY01. Next base: position 4,512,035 of record OY770023.1, on the reverse strand, counting down.
CGGTCGTGGATATCCTGGTCTGGGGTGTTGTCACCCTTGTCCTTCAGTTGATCGCTTTCTTCCTGGTCGATCGGCTCTTGAAGGATGTCTCTAAGCGGATAGAGCAAGGCGACATGGCCGCGGCCATCCTTCTGGTCTCCGTGAAGCTCACCACCGCGATGATCAACGCGGCCGCCATCTCTGGATAATGTCGCGCTTCAAGTTCAGAGCCATCAAGGTGATCCTTGGCTCATTCATGGTCTGGGGAGTTTTCTACGAGTTTGCCGAGGTTCGTACGCCGCGGCAGTCCGCGCCTCAAGAACAAGCGTCGCCGGAACAGGTACCCGCGGATCTCACCGAAAAGCACACCCCGCCCCCCAACAATGTAAGGCTCCCTCGTTTCGTGATTACCGATGACGGGAACACGGTCAATAGCGTCGGGACGGCCTTTGCCATCGACGATCAAGGTCTGTGGATCACCGCCCGACACGTAGTCGGGGGCTGTGACTACTTGGTGTTCCGCATGCCGAAGGGGCGTCCCTCCTATTTGACCACGCAAGTCTGGATCAATCCCCTGAGCGACACGGCCCTGGTTGAGGGACCCAAGGCGGAAGCGGGCTTCCCCATTGCTGCCGCGCCCGATGGCAACGGCGCCAATGCCTATCACGTCGGTTTTCCGCAGGCGAAGCCCGGCGACGTCTGGTCGAAGGTGATCGGCCCAGGGCGCATGGTGACACGCGGCGTACACCGCTCCGACGAACCCGTCGTTGCCTATGCCGTGGTCAAGCGCTTCCCTTCCTTCACTGGCACTCTAGGAGGGATCTCGGGCGGGCCGATCTTCGACAGCGACGGCCAGGTCGTCGGTGTCTCGGTCGCGGAGAGCCCGCGCAAAGGCCGCATTATCGGGGCGGTGCCGCAGTCCTTTGAGCGGCTTTATCAGGAGGCGGGTAAAAGACCAGCCAACAAGGCGCGAGAGGGAAGCAAGCTCACGCCCAGCAATGTCCGTGACTTCGGCGATCGCGTGCGCCGCTCTTCGAGGGTGGCACGAGTCTATTGCGGAGTCTCTTAGCGCTGGGGGGCGCCATGCTTCAGACCCTGTTCAAGCTTGCCGAGCACGAGACCACGATCCGCAGAGAAGTCATCGGCGGCGCCACCACCTTTCTGGCCATGGCCTACATCATCGTGGTGAACCCGCAGATCCTCTCGGCTGCGGGGATGGACCGCGACGCCGTCTTCGTCGCCACCTGTCTGGCAGCAGCGATCGGCAGCCTCTTCATGGGCCTCTATGCCAATTATCCCATCGCGCTGGCGCCTGGCATGGGGCTCAATGCCTACTTTGCTCTGACAGTCGTGGTCACCCTTGGCTACTCCTGGCAGGTGGCCCTGGGGGCAGTCTTCCTCTCGGGCGTGCTCTTCCTGCTGATCTCGGTGCTGCCGATCAGAGAGTGGATCATCGATGCCATCCCGCGATCGCAGAAGCTGGCGATTGCAGCCGGCATCGGCTTTCTGCTGGCGATCATCGCTCTGGAGGGCGCCGGGATCGTCGTCGCCCATCCGGTCACCCTGGTCACCGTCGGCGACCTGACCAAGCCTTCGGTTGTGATGGCCGCTTTGGGCTTCGTCCTGATCGTCGCCCTGGACTATCGCGGCGTGCCGGGCGCGATCATGATCGGCGTACTTGCAGTGACGGGTCTCTCCATTGCCCTCGGCCTCGACCAGCTGGCCGGGGTCTATGCCGCACCGCCAAGCCTCAGCCCCACCTTTCTGCACTTCGACCTGATCGGGGCTCTGGATCTGGGCTTAGTGACCATCGTCTTTACCTTCCTGCTGCTGGACGTTTTTGATTCCACCGGCACCTTGATCGGTGTCGCGCAGAGGGCCGGCTTTCTGGATGCCGAGGGACGGATCCCGCGCTTGCGAAAAGTGCTGGTGGTGGACAGCAGCATGTCGATGGTGGGCGCAGCACTGGGCACCTCGACGACGACGGCCTACATCGAAAGTCTGGCCGGCATTCGCGCCGGCGGCCGCACCGGCCTGACGGCCGTGACCGTCGCGGTCTTGTTTCTCCTGGCGCTCTTCTTCGCCCCGCTGGCGGCAAGCGTGCCGGCCTATGCGACGGCACCGGCCATTCTCTTCGTCGCCTGCGTGATGGCCGCCAGCCTGGCAGAGCTCGACTGGGAGGATGTCACCGACTATGCACCGGCCATGATCACCGCGATTGCCATGCCGCTGACCTTCTCGATCTCCACCGGCATCGGGCTGGGCTTCGTCGCCTACGTGGCGATCAAGATCCTAAGCGGCCGCTATCGCGAGGCCAGCCCCGCCATGCTGGTCCTGGCGGCCATCTTCATCGCGAAATTCGCACAGACCTGACGCGTGATGTCATGAGCACCTGAGCGAGAGCAGATCCTCCGCAAGCAGTTTCGCTCACGAGATGTCGATTGAATTTTAGGGAGCGAACGCGCGCAGACGTGATACTGCGTGGTGGGCGCGGCTGGGATTGAACCAGCGACCCCTGCCGTGTGAAGACAGTGCTCTCCCGCTGAGCTACGCGCCCTTCGCTGCCAGGCCCCAAGGGCCGGCGACAAGGAGAAGCGTGGGTAGCGAAGCTCTCGGGCCAAGTCAAGCGGAGATGCGACAGCGCGCTCTTGCGTAAGGCTATGAGGTCTTGCCAGGCGCGGCAGGACCCAAAGAGGAGTAGCGTTATGTTCCGTCGATCCAGCCTTGCCTGTGGCCTGATCTTGTCCTTGCTTGCGGCCCCGCTGGCCGCCGAGGAGACCGCCGTGCTGCCGATCCCGGGAGAGCGCGTGGGATTGAGCTATGAGGCCTATAAGGGCGGCTTTCGGGTCATGGATATCGACATCGGCCTCGATCTCAGCGATCCGGGGCGCTATCGCATGGACTTTATGGGCGAACTGGTGGGCGCGCCGGCGCTGCTCTTCACCTTCGAAATCGCGCTCTCAGCCCAAGGCCGCATGAGCGAGAGCGGGCCGCTGCCGGAGCGTTTTCGCGTTGACACGGTGAACGGCAAGAAGCGCAAGCCCGAGTGGCTGCAGCTGGATTTCGATGCGCGCGGCATTCCTGAGGTCTCCGGCGATCCCCTGCCCGCAGACGAGCCGCGCCCGCCGGTCAATCCCTTACGGCGCAAGGGTTCACTGGATCTGCTCTCCGGCCTCTTACAGGTTGTGCAGGAGACTTTGATGACAGAGGGCTGCAATGTTGGGGCCGCGGTCTTCGACGGGCGTCGGCGTTTCGATGTGGTCTCCAGCGACGCCGGTCTGCGCGAGCTGCCGAAAAGCTCGATCAACATCTTCTCCGGCGAAGCCAGGCTCTGTGAGATCAGGGTCAAGCCCATCGCCGGCTATCGCTTTGACGAGCGGGACAAGAAGAACCTGCCAGAGGTCATCGAGGCCTACATGGCGGCACCGGCACCCGGCCTGCCGGAGATGCCGGTCCGCATGATCGTCCGCACCGGCTGGGGCCCCATCCTGGTGCACCTGGTCAAGGTGCGGGAAGGGGAGGCTGGCTAAGCCGGCTTGACTGAGGCCGCCTGCACGTTCTTCCCTAGCCCTCGATAAGCGGAGCGGCGAGGGGAGGGGCTCATGTCCGAAGCGCAGGTCTTTCATTTCACCGGTACGGGACGGGTCGTGCATGGTCAGGGTGCCGTTGAGGCCCTGGCCCAGGAGATCGATCGTCTCGGCGGCCGGCGTGCCTTTGTGGTCACCGGCACCAGCATGGCGAGCAAGACCCCGCATCTGGAGCGGGTGAAGGAACTGCTGGGCGATCGCTTCGCCGGTGCCTCCAGTGCAATCCGCCAGCATGTGCTGAAGAGCGGGCTGGCCGCGGCGGCAGAGGCCGCGGCGGCGGCAAACGCCGATGTCATTATCTCGCTGGGTGGCGGCAGCCCGATCGACGCGGCCAAGGGTGTGGCTGCTCTTCTGGCGCAGGACGGGCGTCCGCTGCCGCAGGTGGCGCTTTCGACCACCCTGTCAGCCGGCGAGTTCACGCCGATTGCGGCCGCCACCGACGAGGCCAGCGCCATCAAGGAGGTGCGGGTCGATCACCGCCTGACCCCGGCGACGGTCATCCTCGATCCTGACCTCACGCGCGAGACGCCGCGCCAGCTCTGGGCCAGCAGTGGGGTCAAAGCCCTGGATCATGCCGTCGAGGTGCTCCTGGCTGTGCGCCCGCATCCCCTGGCCGATCTCTTCGCCGCCGAGGCGATCCGGCGCCTGCGCCGCTCGCTGGAAGCCAGTCTGGCCGAGCCCTTCGATGCCGAAGCCCGCGCGGACTGTCAGCTTGGTGCCTGGTTCTCCATCGCTGGCCTGCCCTCTGTCGGCATCCGCTTGAGCCACCTGATCGGCCATCAGATCGGGGCACGCTGGGACGTGCCGCATGGTGTTACCTCTTGCATAACCCTGCCGCACGCGATGCGCTTCCTGGCGCCCCAGACCCTGGATCAGCAAGCTCGCGTTGCCGAGGCCTTTGGGCTCAGCGGTGCCCCCTCCATGGAGTTGGCGGAAGCTGCAGCAGAAGCGGTGGCGGCCTTCATCGCGGGCTTGGATGTCCCGACCAGGCTGTCCGAGACCTCTGCGCGCCGCGAGGATCTTACCGCTGTGGCCGAGGCTGTGGCCGCCGAGACCGCCAGTGCGGGCAGCGAGGCGCAGAGCCCTGAGGCCATCCTGCGCCTGCTCGAAGGCATGTGGTAACTAGAGTATCCGTAATCGATCAAGTGCTTCGTGGTGTCCAAGTTCGCCGGTCTCTGAGGAGAGCGTTGGCGAGGATGATGAGTTTTCGCATGACTGCGACGATGGCGACTTTCTTGGGTTTGCCGGCCATGGTCAGTCTGGCGTAGAGCGCCTTGAGATCTGGATTGAAGCGGCAGGCGACGATGGCGGGAAGATAGAGGTCTGTTCGCAGCTTGGCCCGTCCGCCCCTGATCGAGGCCTTGCCGGTCCACTGTCCCGACTGTCTGGTCATGGGGGCGAGGCCGACCAGGCTGGCCAGGGGCTTGGCCTTGATGCGCCCCAGCTCGGGTAGCTCGCTCAGCAAGGCGAAGGCGGAGGTCTCGCCCAAGCCCGGGATCGAGGTCAGGATGGCGAGGCGCAGGCCCAGGTCTGGGTCTTGCTCGGCGAGAGCCTTGAGGGCGCGATCGATGGCGGCGAGTTGCTCATCGATCAAGCTCAGGCTCGCATCGCGTTGTTGGCGGAGCAAGGGAAGGCTCAAGCTCTGCGAACGATTGGAGAGCGCGGTGCGCTCTTTGATCAGGGCCCTGCGGGCCAACCTCAGTTCCCGCAGCTGCTGCTGGGTCTCATCGGGCACCGTGCTGCGGGGCGGTTCCAGGGCCAGGCCCATGCGCGCCAGCATGGCGGCATCGACCTGGTCGGTCTTGGCCAGGCTGCCGATCGCCTCGGCGAAGCGGCGGGCCTGGCGGGCATTGACCCGGGCCAGCGGTAGACCGGCCTGCCAGAGGCTCTGTTCGAAGGCTCTGGTGTAGGCGCCGCTGGCCTCGAAGACGATCCGCTCGACCTGCCAGCCGGCAAGCCAGTCTTTCAAGCCGGCAAAGCCATCCGGCGAATTGGCGAAACGGCGGCTTGCGCGATCGGGCAAGCGGTGCGCATCGAAATGCGCTTTAGAGATGTCAATCCCGATGGTAGCGTGTCGCATCTTTTCCAGGTCCTTTGCTTGTCATCCGGGCCTAAAGCCCAGGTATCCGTTCAGGCCACGAGGAAAAGACGAGGGCGATCAGACTCTAGTGCGGCCCGCTAGGCGGCCTGCCAGAGAAGCGATCCGACCCTCGCCGCCACCGCTGAGCGCTCACTCAGCGGTGGCGGTTCATCTTAACCGATGAACCGCTCTCTCTATTAGACAAGCCAGACGAAGTCCGTCGCGGTTAGCTGGCCGGCTTGGCTCATGCCGGTGAGGTCGAAGGCGATGTCGATGGAGCCATCACCATCCGTGTCGACCTCCACCTGTTCCAAGCCGCTGTCGAAGCGGGCCTCACTGTTGCCGTTGGCAGAGAAGTCGGCGGACTCGATGTAGCTGAAGGCGCCGGTCTCCAGCCCCGTGGCGAAGACCAGGCTGTCCTGATTGCTGGAGCCGATGAAGTCCGGGCTTTCGAAGTCGCCGATCACGACCAGGGCCAGAACCGTGCCGCCGGCCAGAGTCTCGCCGGTCTCATCCCCGTTGAAGAGGAAGACATCGTCGCCGGCTCCGCCAAAGGCGGTGTCGTTGTTGTTGAAGACCGCGGTGTCGTCGGCGACGCCACCATACAAGAGATCGCGGATCTCGTTGTCGTTCTCGCCGGAGACGAAGTCATCGGCATTGCCGCCATAGGCCGTGTCGCCGCCTTCCTCGCCAAGCAGACTGTCGTTGCCGTTGCCACCCCTCAGGGTATCCGTACCGTCACCACCATAAAGGCGGTCGTTGTCTTGAGCACCGGCCATGACGTCATCGCCCGCATCACCATAGAGGCGATCGGCACCACTGCGGCCGTTCACGGCGGTATCATCGCCTTGACCGCCGAAGATGCTGTCCGCGCCCTCATCTCCATAGAGCGAGGCGTCATTGCCACTGCCTCCGTAGAGCAGGTCGATGCCATTGCGACCGATCATCAGAAACTCATCGCCGCTGCCACCATAGATGCGATCACTACCGCCGCCACCAACGAGGAGGCCATCCTTGCCGTCGCCGCCGAAAATCAAGTCTGAGCCGGACCCGCCGTTGAGACCTATGTCATCGCCGGCGCCCCCATCGATGGTGTCATCGCCGAAGCTTCCATAAAGCGCATAGTCATTCCCGCTACCGCCCATCAGCACGTCATCGCCGCTTTCGCCGAAGAGTCCGGCATCGCGCGCACCGTCGCCAAAAAGCCTATCGTCGCCTTCCCCGCCATAGAGGTAGGAATCATCGCCCGAGCCACCGTAGAGGCTGTCATCGCCTCGGCCGCCGACCAGAAGCCTGTCGCGGCCGCCGTCGCCGAAAAGGCCGTCTGAGGCCGAGCCGCCGGCGAGTGCGTAATCGGTACCACTGCCGCCAAAGACCTGGTCTGAACCGGCACCGCCTTGCAGGCTGACGTCGGAGCCACCGTCGCCATAGACCCTGTCGTCGCCGCTGCTGCCCAGAAGTGCTTCATCGTCGCCCTGACCACCGAAGATGCTGTCGTCACCATCGCGACCGCGCAGCGAGGTGTCATTGCCGCTGCCACCCACTAGCTGGTCGTTGCCGGACCCTCCGGTGAGAGCCCTGTCCTCGCCACTGCCGCCATAGAGGCGATCCTCACCGCTATTGCCGAAGAGGTTGAAGTCGTTGCCAAGCCCGGCATAGATCCGATCGTTGCCATTGAGGCCGGCAATCAGGCTGTCGGAAGCCGATCCCGCATCGATTACGTCGTTGCCGTTGCCACCATAGAGCGCTGTGTCGCTGCCGCCGCCACCGGAGATGAAGTCGTCGCCGGCACCGCCCAGCAAGACGGCATCGTCAGAGCGGCCGCCATAGATGCTGTCGTTCCCCGCACCCCCATAGAGGTCGAGATCGCGGCCGGTATCGCCGAATATGCGATCATCGCCGTCGTCGCCATAGAGGCGCGTGTCTGCACCACTGCCGCCAAAGACCTGGTCATTGCCACTGGTGCCGAAGAGACGGAGGTCTTCGCCAAGCCCACCACGCACCAGATCATCTCCGGAAAGGCCGGCCAGAACCGAATCGTCGGCAGCACCACCATCCACGATGTCATTATCAAGCCCGCCATAGAGGGCCGTATCGTTACCACTTCCGCCGGTCACGCTGTCGTCGCCGGCATTACCCTGCAGAAAGAAGTCGACAGCTCCATCGCCGTTGATGCTGTCGGCCCCGTCGCCGCCGAAGAAGTAGGAGTCATTGCCCGAGCCACCGAAGAGGCTGTCCTTACCTTGCCCGCCGATCAGCAGCAGATCATTGCCACCGTCCCCATAGAGGCCGTCCCCTGCTGAGCCGCCATCGAGGTATGTGTCAGCACCACTTCCACCGAAGATCTTGTCGGCACCCGCATCACCATCAAGGCTATGGTCTTCACCGCCATCGCCGTAGATGAGATCGTCGTTGTCCTGGCCTTGCAGATAGGTGTCCGATCCGGTGCCGCCGAAGAGCCGGTCATCGCCCTCGCCACCCTTGAGGCGCCGATCCGCGTCATCACCGCCATAGACGCGGTCATCGCCGCTATCGCCGAGCAGGCTGAAGTCACTGCCGTCCTTTGCGAAGATGCGATCGTCGCCGGATCCGGCATTCAACTGCGAATCATCACCCGCCCCACCGAAGAGCGTGTCGATGCCATTACCCCCGAAGAGCTCTCTGTCGTCGCCGCTGCTGCCGCCGACCGTGTCGTCGCCAGCCCCGCCGTAGAGCAGGCTGTCGGCCCCGTCGTTGCCCTTGACGACATCGTCGTCATCACCGCCGAAGAGGAGCGAATCATTGCCGCTGCCCCCTTCGATCCGATCGTCGCCCGCGTCACCATGCAGATAGAGGTCGCGCTGACTGCCGCCGAAAAGGCTATCCGCGCCACTGCCGCCAAAGAAGCTCTCGTCCTGACCGATGCCGCCATAGAGCCGATCCGCTCCGCTTTCACCAACCAGCAGAAGATCGTCGGCGGCACTGCCGTCAAGAACGTCGTTGCCAAGGCCTCCGTTCAGATAGGTGTCGTTTCCACTGCCGCCGGAGAGACTGTCATTGCCGTCTCCTCCGAATAAGGCGGAATCGCTGGCACCGTCTCCATTGATGCTGTCGTCCCCTGCGCCGCCATAGTGGACGCTGTCGCTGCCCGAGCCGCCGAAGATGCGGTCGTCGCCGGCGCCGCCCATCAGCGAGACATCGTCCCCGCCATCGCCGGAAAGACTGTCGGCCCCGGGCCCGCCCAGGTGATAGCGGTCGGCTCCGCTGCCGCCGAAGATGCGGTCATCGCCGGAGCCTCCGAAGATGCCCTGGTCAGAGCCCCCGTCGCCGGAGATCCGATCGTCGCCGGAGCCTCCGAAGATCGCCAGGTCGCCTTGGCTGCCGCCGTAGATCTTGTCGACGCCACCCGCACCCCGCAGGGTCAGATCAGCCCCGCTGCCGCCGAAAATCAGGTCGCGACCTTCGGCGCCCAAGAGGCTGACATCCGTTCCATCGTCGCCGCTGATGCGGTCGTCGCCCTTGCCACCGGCAAGCTTATAGTCGTTGCCGATGCCGCCGTAGATGGTGTCGCTGCCGTCTGCGCCTTGAAGGCTCAGGTCAGAGCCCCCTCGGCCGAACAGGAGGTCGCTGCCACTGCCGCCAAAAAGGCTGTCCGAGTCGCCGAGGCCATAGAGCCGATCGTCGCCGCTGAGGCCGAAGATCGTGTCGACCAGGTTGGAGCCGCTAATCGTGTTGTTCTCACCGACAGATCCGAAATAGACCGGCATCTCGTTTCCTCCGTGAAGGCCACCCCTGCGTGCAAGAGTGGTACGCGAGAGCTGGACGCTTGTCCATGCCATGCCGCACCCTTGCCGCTAGCCGCTGCCGGGCGTACATGATGGCATGAGACAAGAGGCGGTCGATAGGATTGAGAGCATGCTGGACAAAGTCGAAGAGAGCGTTGCCATCGGCGACCTGATGGTCGCGAACAGCCGCCCCTTCGCGGCGATTATGGGCCCCTGTCAGATCGAGAGTCGCGATCATGCGCTCTTCATGGCCGAGAAGCTCTCGGCCGCTGCCGCAGAGGCGGGCGTACCCTTCATCTTCAAGTCCTCCTACGACAAGGCCAACCGCAGCTCGCTTGGCGGCAAGCGCGGCGTGGGCATCGATGAGGGGTTGAAGATCCTGAGCGATGTGCGCGATGCGATCGGCTGTCCCGTCCTAACCGACGTACACGAGCGTGAACAATGCGCTGTCGCTGGCGAGGCCGTCGACGTCTTGCAGATCCCGGCCTTCCTCTGCCGCCAAACGGACCTGCTCTTGGCCGCTGCCGCGACCGGGAAGGTGATCAACGTGAAGAAGGGTCAGTTCCTGGCCCCCTGGGACATGAAGAACGTGGCCGACAAAGTGGTGGGCGGCGGCAATCGCAAAATCCTCTTGACCGAGCGCGGGGCGAGCTTTGGGTACAACACCCTGGTGACCGACTTCCGCGGCCTGCCGACCATGGCCCAGACCGGCTTTCCGGTGATCTATGACGCCACACACTCGGTGCAGCAGCCGGGTGGGCTTGGTGGTGCCTCCGGCGGACAGCGCGCCTTTGCGCCTGTCCTGGCACGGGCTGCGGTTGCCGTCGGCGTCGCCGGCGTCTTCATGGAGGCGCATGACGATCCCGACAATGCGCCCAGCGACGGACCGGTGATGCTGCCGCTTGATTGGGTCGGGCCGCTCTTGAAGGAATTGACGGCGCTGGATCGTCTGGCGAAGGACCCGGGCCGCCTGAAGACCCTCTGATCTCAGACATGCCGGAAGAGACGGAGACGGCACCACTCGACCTGGAGGGCTTGCCGCACTGGCTGGTGGAACGCGGCTTACGCAGCCTGCCGATCGATCAGCAGTTTGCCGGCTTCTGCCAACGGATCTTCGATGCCGGCTTTCCGATGGATCGTGCGCAGCTTGGCGTCGGCACCCTGCATCCACGCTATGGCGCGCACACCTTCGTCTGGCGGCCGGGCGTCGAGGCCGTAGAGCATACACCGCGCGAACGCACGGTCTTGAGCCGGCAGAGCTATCTCAGAAGCCCTGTCTTCTACATGCGGACCAGGGGTGTGACGGCGCTGCGCCGCCGGCTCGATCTAGTTGAGAGCGAGGAGTTCTCGATCCTGCCCGAGCTACGCGCCGAGGGCCTGACCGAGTATGCCGCCCGGCTGGTGCCCTACGATCCGGTGCATCTGGAGGCCAAGGTTGAGAGAAGCCCTCCGCCTGATCTGCCGCCGATCCTGGGCCAGGCGCTGGACGGCATGTTCTTTTCTTGTGCCACCAAGCGGGCCGGCGGCTTCGATGATGCAGAACTGGCTCAGGTGGCCCGGATGCTGCCTTTTATCTCCCTGGCGATCAAATCGCGGCTGACCTATGACGTCGCCAGCACCGTGATCGAGACCTATCTGGGCAAGGACGCGGGCCATCGGGTCTTGACCGGTGCGATCGAGCGGGGCACGGCGCAGTCGATCCGGGCTGTCATCTGGTTTTCCGATCTGCGCGGCTTTACCCGTATGGCTGACAGTCTGCCGCCTGATGCTCTGGTCGAGACGCTGGATGAGTATCTGGAGGCCATGGCCCGCCCGGTGCACGATAATCAGGGGCAGATTCTCAAGTTCCTGGGCGACGGTTTGCTCGCCACCTTCGATCTGACCGGCCGCGACGAGGCCAAGGTTTGCAAGGAGGCCTTGAAGGCGGCTGAGGAACTGCGAGAGGCTTTTCCCGCCTTCAACACGGCCCGCGCGGCAGAGGGCAAACCGGTCATGGATTTCGGTCTGGCCTTGCACCTGGGCGAGGTGCTCTACGGCAACATCGGTGCCAGTGATCGCCTCGACTTCACTGTGGTCGGACCTGCAGTCAATGAGGCAAGCCGCATCCAAGCACTCTGCCGTCCGCTTGGTCGGAACGTTCTGGTCTCCAGTGCCTTAAATGAGGTCGCCGGTGTCAGCGCGTTAGAGTCCTTGGGCTTTCATGCCTTCCGTGGTGTGCGCGAACCACAGGAACTCTTTGCCTTACTAGATCAGTAGCAGGCGCCGCCGATGCCCTTTGACGTGGTCGCGCGGCGGCGGCAGGCTGTCGGTTTCGCCGGTGGGTAGAAAGCCGTTGCGCGCGTAGAGGCGGATGGCCGGCAGGTTATCGTCGGCGACGACGAGCAGCAGGGCCTTGAAACCTCTTGCTTTGGCCAAGGTGATCACGGCTTGGACTAAGGCATCGCCCAGACCCCGTCCGCGCGCTTCGGGGGCGACCCACATGGAGTAGAGGCCGCCCGCCTCGTCATAGGGGCCGAGGACCGCGAGGCCTAGGTCTTCCTGGTCCAGGCTGGCCAGGATGGTGATCCAGGTCTCGCCCTCCAGTCGTGCTTGCCAGATTTCGTCTGAGAAGGCCTGCTCTTCCGCCAAGGTCGAGACGAAGGCATCGGGCGTGTCGGCCAGCGCGCTGAGCCTAAGGTCGCGCACGCGTCGCCAGTCGCCGGGATCGGCACGCTCTATGCGAGGCGCTGCTTGGTTTGGCATAGCCCACCTCCTCCTTCTTGTTCGTCCTCTTCAGCTTGTATATACAAGTTCGCGCTGAAGGAGAGCGACGATGCAGACGACGAACGAAACGGGACGGTCTTTCTTTGCGCCTTGGGCCCTGCTGCCGCAAGGCTGGTGTCGCGACGTCAGGATTGCGGTCGATGCGGCCGGCTGGATCACAGCGGTCGAGACCGAGGCCGAGGCCGCGCGTGCCGAGCGCTTGGCCGGGCCGCTGCTGCCTGGCATGCCGAACCTGCACAGCCACGCCTTTCAGCGTGCCATGGCCGGACTTGCCGAGCGGGCCGGCGGCGGCGAGGATTCCTTCTGGACCTGGCGCGAGGTCATGTATGGCTTCCTCGCCCGCATCGCGCCGGAGGAGGTCGAGGCCATTGCCGCTCAGCTCTATGTCGAGATGCTGAAGGGCGGCTATACCGCGGTCGGCGAGTTCCACTATCTGCATCATGGGCCCGACGGGCAGCCCTATGTCGACCGCGCAGAGATGGCCAGGCGCACCCTGGCAGCAGCGGCCGAGAGCGGGATCGGCATCACTCAGCTGCCCGTCCTCTATGGTTATGGCGGTTTCGGCGGGCAGCCGGCGGGTCCTGGCCAGCGCCGTTTTCTGAACAGCCCGGAGGAGATCCTGGGGATCATCGCTGCCTTGCGCGACAGCCACGCAGACGATCCACAGGTGGCGGTGGGCCTGGCCCCGCACTCGCTGCGCGCGGTGACTGAGGCAAGCCTGACCGCCGCGCTTCAGGGCCTGACGGCCATGGCACCCGAGGCGCCGGTGCATATCCACATCGCTGAACAGACCAAAGAGGTGGAGGACTGTCTGGCTTGGAGCGGTCAGCGCCCCGTGGCCTGGCTGATGGCGCATTTGCCGGTCGATCGCCGCTGGTGCCTGATCCATGCGACGCACATGCAGGCTGAGGAGACTCAGGCGCTGGCCGCCAGTGGTGCGGTGGCCGGGCTCTGTCCCACCACCGAGGCCAATCTAGGCGACGGTATCTTCGATGCCTTGACCTATCGGGAGGCTGGCGGTGTTTGGGGGATCGGCAGCGACAGCCACATCTCGACCGGTGCCATCGAAGAGCTGCGCTGGTTTGAATACGGTCAACGCCTGATCCACCGCCGCCGCAACCTGCTGACCGGCGATGCGGAGGCGCCGCATACCGGTGCCTGGCTCTATCGCCAAGCCTTGGCCGGCGGTGCGCAGGCGCTGGGTCGGCCGATCGGTGCCTTGGCCGTGGGCCGGCGCGCCGACTTCCTGGTGCTGGATGGGGAGCATCCCCTGCTGGCCTGCCGCAGCGGCGATGCCTGGCTCGATGCCCTGGTCTTTGCCGGCAATGCCAATCCAATCCGCGATGTCTTCGTCGGCGGCCGTCATCTGGTGGCCGAGGGGCGGCACCAGGCGGAGGAGCGCATCCAAGAACGCTATCGGGCGGCGCTCAAGACCCTGCTGGACTAGAGCGCGATGGCGATAGATCGAATCGATCTATCGTCTGAATCGCCCTCTACTACTTTAAAAGAAGACCAAGATTCAGACCGTCGGTCGCTTCGACCTATGATCATCTTGGTCTAGAAAGCGGCGAGTCGCGCCAGCTCCTGCCTTGCTGGTCAAACCTCTGCTTGACCGCCTTCCCATTCTGCGTCATTGTTTTAGAACAAAGAGTGAACATATGATGTGAACAGAGATCCTTTCTAAGCGAGGGGCCTATGCAGCAGGAACGGCAAGCCGGAGCAGAGGAGCAGAGGCAAAAGGGCGACCTCAAGGCCTGGTTGGCGCGGCAGACGGCCGGCGGTGGCGGGGTGCCGGCCTTGCCTTTGGGGATCGCACCCCTGGACCAGGCCTTGGCCGGTGGCGGTCTTGCCAGCATCGGGCTGCACTGCCTGGGGGCTGCGGCCGATACGACGCCGGCCGTACCTCTGGGGCTGGCTCTGGCCTTTGCCAGCCGTCTGCGCGCCGCAGCACCGGGGCGACCGCTCATCTGGGTGGCGCGTGAGGACTTTCCCTATGCCCCCGGGCTCAAGGCCTTCGGTCTGGCGGCACGCGACCTCTTGTTGGTCCGGGCCGAGCGCGAGCAGGGGCTGCTCTGGGCGCTTGAGGAGTGTCTGCGCAGCGGCCAGGCACCGGTGGTGCTGGGCCGCCTGCAGGGCTTGGAGCGGGTGGCCGGACGCCGCCTGCAACTGGCCGCCGAGCGCGGTCGCTCTGCCTGCTTGCTGGTCGAAACCCGGCCCAGTGGCGCGCCTCTACCGGCGCTTACCCGCTGGCAGGTCTCGGCCGCGCCTTCTGTTGCTCCATCGCATGATCGATGGATCTCGCACCGGCCCGCTCCCCCTCCCGGCCGCCCACGTAAGTATCCTGGATGGGCGGCCGGGAGGGGGAGCGGGCCGGTGCGAAGCGATGCGTGTTACGCATCGCAATCCGACAACAACCTGCCCGGCGCGCCGCGCTGGCGCCTGATCTTGCAACAGAGCCGGGGCGGGCGCCCGGCCGAAGCCTTGGTGGAGTGGGACGATGCGACGTGTGCTTTCTCTCTGGTTGCCGAGCCTGGCTACGGAAAGCTGGCGCCTGACGCGCAGGCCTGCGGCTGAGGCCGAAGCCCCCTTTGCCCTGGTGGGGCAGGAGGGGCAGCGCCAGGTTCTCTCTGCCGTCGATCCGGCCGCTCTGGCCTTGGGGCTGGCGCCGGGGCAGCCCTTGGCTGCCGCCCGCGCCCAGGTGCCGGATCTGAAGATCGCCAGCCGGCAGCGTGAGGCCGAGACGCATCGCCTGGCCCGGATCGAGGCCTGGTGCCAGCGCTATACGCCCTGGGTCGCCGCCGACCCGCTGGGCGACGGCAGCAGCGGCAGCCTGGCCTTCGGCGGCGGTGCCGGGCTCTATCTCGACGTCACCGGCTGCGCTCATCTCTGCGGCGGCGAGGCCGCCCTGATGGCCGATATGCACCGCCGCCTGGCAGCCTTAGGGCACGAGGCCCGCATCGGCCTGGCCAGCACACCGGGTGCGGCCTGGGCACTGGCGCGCTTTGCCAGCAGTCCGGACCAGCCCTGGTTGGCCTTGGCGGCAGGCGAGGAGCAGAGTGCCGAAGCCAGCGCCCTCGACCCGTTGCCGCCGGCCGCGCTTAGGCTCAATGCCGAGGCCTTGCGCCTGCTGGCCAGCCTGGGTGTCTCCCGCATTGCCGACCTGCGGCGTCTGCCGGCGGCCAGCCTGACCGCCCGGGTCGGCAGCGAGACGCTCTATCGCCTGCGCCAGGCTCTGGGCTCGCTCGAAGAGCCGCTCTCGCCCAAGGCGCCGGAGAGCCTGCCCTGGGTGCGCCAGGCCTTTGCCGAGCCGCTGCTGACCCCGGAGGCCGTGGCCGCCGTGCTGGAGCGTTTGTTGGTGGCGTTGTCGGTGGAACTGGAGCGGCGCGGCCTCGGCGCCCGGCGGCTGGAGGCCATCGGTCACCGCGTCGACGGCAGCCAGGTGCGCCTGACCGTCGGTACCAGCCGGCCGAGCCGCGATCCCGCGCACTTGAGCCGCCTGGCTGCCCCGCAGCGCGACCTGCTGGATCCCGGCTATGGGCTGGAAGTGCTGACCCTCTCGGCGCCACTCTGCGAGCCCCTCTCGGCAAGCCAACTGACGGCCACAGGCCTGCAGGGCGATGGCGCGCGCGACACGGCCGCCGCCGTCGCTGATCTGGCCGCCTTGGTCGATCGCCTGCAGAGCCGCCTTGGTCCCGGCAGCGTGGTCCGCCCGCGCGCCCGCGCCCGCCACCGCCCGGAACGCGCCGTGGCCCACGCCACCCCCTTCTCCAAGGAGCAGCCGGTCCGAGAGCAGACGCGTCAGCCCGTCTTGGCCGGCCCGGCAGCGACTGCGGCGAGCGCAGAGGCCTGGCCGGAGGAGCAGCCGCCGCGCCCCCTGCTGCTGTTGCCGCGGCCCGAGCCCATTTCGGTCATGGCCCTGCTGCCCGACCATCCGCCGCGCCGTGTCGAGTGGCGACACGAGCGCCTGGAGATCGCCCGCGCCGAGGGGCCTGAGCGCCTGGAGCCGGCCTGGTGGGACCCGGCCGAGGCCGACGCACCGGCCCGCGACTACTACCGCCTGGAAAGCCGCGACGGCCGCCGCCTCTGGGTCTACCGCGCCGCGCAGGAGTGGTACCTGCAGGGGATGTTTGCGTGAGGGGACTGATACCAAGGTCAGGAAACAGGTCTCTATCTCCTGTCCTTGGTATAACTCGGGATGTTACACAAGTTCGATGCGTAGCTGACGTCCGACCGCGTGTGCCGCCTTGATGATCGTATCGAGCTGAATCTTCTCATTATTCGGATCGAGAATTCGGTCCAGCTGACTGCGGCTTGTTTGCATGATCTTCGCCATTTGGTTCTTGCTTAACGACTGCTCCTGCATGGCCAGTTCTAGTTGCCAAGCCAAAACACGCTTAATGGCAACGGCGTTTGTCTCCTCAAGGATGCCTTCATCTTTTAGGAAACCCTCGAAGGTCGTGCCGATTCGCCCCTTCTCTTGGGTCATTAGTTCAATTCCTTTAGCCTCTTGAGTGCCAAATCCAGATCTGCCTTGGGTGTCTTCTGAGACTTCTTCACAAAGCCATGCAGCAGAACCATCCTCTCATCAACGACCGCAAAAATCACTCGAGCGATCCGCCGATCGCTGATGTCTGAGCGGACCTCGAAAAGACCGCGGCCCAAGGACCGACAAAGCGGCATTCCGATCGGCCAGCCATACTCAGCGGTCGCGATATCCAGGCCGATCGTGCGTCGATCGGCTTCCCTCAGGCTCTTCAACCACTCCCGCACGGGCTCGCTGCTCCCCGCGGTCATAAAGAACACAGCGGGAAGCTTCTTCAACCGCATGCTCGTGCCTCTTTAAGTGTGTGCTGTACCTTGTGAAGTACAGATCTGACAATAGCATTCTTCTGGGGGGAACAAACCAAACCTGCGCCAAGGATCTGGCCCCGGCCCATCGCAGCGCGCTCAAGAATCCCCTTGCCCGGAGAAAATCCGCCGCGCCGTCGGGTCGGCCAGCAGGTTCCGCGTCGCCTGCCGAAAGGCTGCCTTCAGGGTCAGCATGTTGCCGTCGGTGGTGAACTGCGGCACGGACCCCGTTCCCTCGGTCTCGATTGTCGCCAGGATCTGCCGTGATGACACATCGAAGAGGGTCCAGCGGACCTTCAGATAGGCATCAGCCTTTGAATCCAGGCCCGGTGAGATAAAGGTAATGGGAACCTTATGGCCGGCGACGCAGAAGTTGAACAGAAGGTCGATAAAGGAGGCGGCTACCTGGATCTCTGGTTGGCTCGGCCGCAAGGTCGTATGCTGATAAGAGGTGGCTTGATAGCCCTCCGCACGCAGCGTATCGACGAAGTCTTTCATGAACTCGAACTCCATACGGGAGTTCAAGAGTTGCACGGTCCAGGATTGGTGCAGGTCAATGCTCTGATTGCACGAGTTCGTAGCCTCGACAATGCCGAAAAAGGTCTTGTTCGGCAGATCGCGAGTAAGCTTCGAAATCTCGATCTCCGGTAGGCGCGCGCCCGCCAAGGGTTGCTCGACAGTTGACCGCTCAACCTGCGGCAAGCCCTGCTTCGGCATGGTCGCCTTCGAACAGGCTGCCACCAGCAGAAGGGATGCCAACGCCAAACCGAGATGCCTCATGTCACTCGCCTCTCACCATTGTAATCATTGCTGTATCTGCCGTTCCGGCGACAGGAGCCCGGCTACCTCCGGCTCCGCCAGAAGCGCATTTGTCGCTTCGCCAAAGGACTGGACCACCAGACCGAAGACCTCCATGCCCTCGACATAGTCGGCGCGCATCAAGCCTTCGCTCTGCCCTTGGTAGACCAGCGCAGTGCTTCTGGCATCTTTGATTTCCCAAGACACCAAGACATAGGCTTCGCCAGGGCCCTTGTTGCAGGCGTTGATGATGACCTTATCGAGCAGAGCTTCGACGACGAGGTCGACATCGGCCGTATCAAAGACCTGGAGAGCCAGAGCCTGTGCCCGGTAGCCGGCAGCCTCCATGCGCTTAAGATACTCTCTGGCAAACTGGCTCTGCGCCTGCGGTGCCTGGCCGATGGCAAAGCCATCGCCTTCGAACTCGGCCACTGCGGTGCAGGAGGAACCCGACGCCAGATGTCCGCCTTTGTAGCCAGCGGGCATATTCTCCTGGACGCGCAACAGGCGCGCAACCTTGCTTGGCACGCCCGGTTTCGCGGCGATGGGTGCCTTGCTCACCGTCTCAGGCGGAACCGGTCGAGGCGTGCTTACCTGAGAGCAGGCGGCCAAGCTCACCAAGACAACCAAGATCAGACTGACTCTGCGCACCCTCGACCCTCCCGCAGGCTTTCTTTACTTCTGGCAGATCTCTCACGAAACGGGAAGAGTCGGTCTAGAGTGAACTTTAGAAGCGATTGGATGGTTTCCCAATGGGGGCACCTGACCATCTAGCGCGTCGAGCGGCAGTGATTTCTTTCGTACCCGTGGCCAGGGGGTATCGATTCAGTACCCGAGGGTTAGATCAGGCTCGATCCAAGACTCTTGCCTTAAGCCCCTATAGCATGTATGATGATGGCTATATAGCTACTAAAAGTATACTTGTTGAGCAAATCAACTTGGTCCGAGCAAAACGCAAATCAAACCACGTTTGGAGACGTCCTTGCACATCCTCCACCAGAGGCTCTTTGTGCTCTCGCTGGTATCGCTGCCGGTGCTGTTGTTCTCCGCGGTGACCTTTCTCGGAGTTTACCTGGTGCCACCGGTCGAACCTGCGCCCAGCAAAAGGGATCTTGAAAGGCAGGCATGGGAAGAGCGCATTTGGGAGTACTTGGGCCTCGATCCGGAGCACTATGAGCTCGTCAGCAGTTTGGAGGCCATGAAACGCTACAATAAGGCCACTTGGATGAAGAAGGCGGCGAAGAGCTATCTGGAGACTTGGTTCTCGCCCGCAAACCCAGAGCGCCCCTATCTGGTGGCTGGCTATCTCCTGGCAGCCGCAGCCTTGCTTTTGACCTCATTGCTGTTGCTCTGCGGGCCAAGCCTGCGCGGAACCCTCTGCCGGGTGTACTTGGGTCGCCTGGAGGAGCGACAACCATACCTCCTGGCATCCGTTTGGACCCAGATCCTGTGTTTGCTTGCCTTTGCCGTCGGTCTCTACATCCTGTCGACATTGGAGGCCGTGCCGCGGTCCAATTCACGTGCAAAGCTGCTGGATTTGCTGGTGGCTGATGTCCGCGTCTGGTCGGTCCTGATCATCCTCTGCCTCGCCTCGGCCTGGTTCTCCCTGCTCTCGCTCTGGATCGGCGCACCGAAGACGGCTAACGCTTAGCCGGGTCACTCACTCTAAGAGCAGGTTCGCCAAGCCCAGGAGGGCTGGATCCGGGTCTTCGATCAATTCCACCGAGAGGTCCTGCACCAGGTCGCGCAGAGGGTGCGGGTCGGCCAAGACCTGGCCCAGGCCGGCGGCGATGTCGTCGGCCAGGGCGTGGGCGACGCTGCCGATGAGGGAGATGCCGCCGAAAGCGCCGGTGGTGAGCGCGGCGTCGCGCAAGACTGCCGCCGTCGCCTCGGCGAAGACGCGCCGCGTGCGGCGGGCGGCCTGGCTGTCCTCGAGCGAGACGGCTTCCGGCGCCACCTCCAGACCTGACAGGACCTTGTGCAGCCGCGCCAGGCCGCTGCCGCAGAGCCAGTGCTCCAGGCTCCAGGTCTCCGGGTCGGCGCGGCGGGCCAGACTGTGCGGCAGCCAGCCGCCTTGGCCGATCTCCGTCCCGATCGCCAGATGGCTGCCGTTGGGGAGCGGGATCAGTTGGGCCATACCGAGCCCCGTGCCCAGGCCGATGACCAGACTGGCTGATCCGGGCTTGGCCCGCCCGGCATGCAGGCTGCGCCGGTGCTCCGCTGGGATCAGGGGCAGGGCATGCGCCACCGCAGCCAGATCGTTCAGGACGGCAGCACGCTGAACGCCCAATAGGCGCTTCAGGACCGCGACCTCCAGGACCCAGTCTGCGTTGGTCAGCTGCAGCGCACCCTCTTCGACCGGTCCGGCGCCGGCCACCGCCGCCTCGGAGATCGCACCACGGGCGATCGCCGACTGTGCGCGGTAGCGGCTGAGCGCGGCACCGAAGGTCTGAAAGTCCTTTGTTCGATAGTCGATGCGCCGCGTGATCTGGCCGTTCGGCAAGACCACGGCAAAGCGGGCGCGAGTCCCGCCGATATCGGCTACCAGTCGTCCGGTCATGGCGCCTCCTCCTGCGCCAAGCCGGCGGGACTGTCAACGCTTGGCGCGCGCCAACCGCAGGCCGCGAGCCCGGCCTGGAGCGCCAACGGCAGTGGCGCCGTTACCATGATCGGCGCTCGATCGGGATAGAGCGGCAGGCTGAGTGAGACGGCATGGAGATGCAGGCTGCCCGCAGCACCGCCATAGGCGGTGTCGCCCAGGATCGGGCAGCCGAGCGCGGCCAGGTGCACCCGGATCTGGTGGGTCCGCCCGGTCTTGGGGCTAAGCTCCAGCCAGCTCCTGCCGCCGGCCTGGCTAAGCAGGCGATAGTCGGTCACGGCCGCCTTGCCATCCGCTTCCACCGCCATGCGCCACTGCCGCCCCTCCGCGATCTTGGCCAGCGGCAGATCGATCCGGCCCTCCGTCTCGGGCGGGGAGCCGTCGACCAGGGCCCAGTAGCGCTTGTTGACCAGGCGTCGCTGGAAGAGGCGCCCCAGTTTCTTCAGCGCTCGGTCGTTGCGGCCTAAGGCCAGACAGCCGCTGGTCTCCTGATCCAGGCGATGCGCCAGCCGTGGGGTCTCGCGATAGCCAAAGCGCAAGGCAGGCAGCAGGTCCTCCAGGCTGGTCTTGCCCGAAGGACCGCCATGGACGGGCAATCCGGCCGGCTTGTTGACCACCAGCAAGAGGGAATCGCGATAGAGGAGGGCGTCTGGCGGCAGGCCCGGCTTGTCCGACGCGCGCCCGCGGGCTACCTCCTGCTGTCCCAGCTTAGTAGAGATCATGTCCTCACTTCCCATCGACTCTGTCATAGCCGATGTCTTGGCCGCCTTGCAGCGTTCCGGTGCCGCGGTCTTGCAAGCGCCACCCGGTGCCGGCAAGACCACGCGCGTCCCGCTGGCCGTTGCCCGGCATCCTCGCATGCAGGGCCGCAAAGTCCTGGTGCTGGAGCCGCGCCGGCTGGCTGCGCGCCTGGCGGCCGGTCATATGGCAGGCCAATTGGGCGAAAGCGTGGGCCAGCAGGTAGGATACCGCGTGCGCCTGGACCGCAAGATCGGCCCGGAGACACGCGTGGAGCTGGTGACCGACGGCCTCTTCCTCAGGCAGCTGCAGGAAGATCCCGAGCTCAGTGGCGTCGGCTGCGTCATCTTCGACGAGGTGCATGAACGCGGCCTGGAGAGCGACCTGGCGCTCGCGCTCACCTTGGAGGCCCGTGCCGCCCTGCGCCCGGACCTTTGGGTCCTGGCCATGTCTGCGACCCTGGAGGCAGAGCCCTGGGTGCGGCTGCTGGGCGGTGCTCCTCTGATCGAGAGCCAAGGGCGCAGCTATCCGGTGGAGATCCTCTGGCGCCCGCCAGAGGCGCGAGAGCGCCTTGAGGCTAGCCTTGTTCGCGCGACGCGAGAGGCTCTGAAGGAGCAGAGCGGGAGCCTGCTGGTCTTCTTGCCCGGACAGGGAGAGATCCGACGCGCGGCACAGGCGCTGGAGAAGGCCAAGCTGCCTGCTGACGTGACCCTGGCCCCGCTCTATGGCGACCTTAGCCAGGCGGCACAGGCCGCGGCCCTGCGGCCGGCGCTCGCGGGGCAGCGCAAGCTGGTCTTGGCCACAGCCATTGCCGAGACCAGTCTGACGATCGAGGGCATCTCGGTGGTGATCGACCTTGGCCTGGCGCGTGGACCGCGCTATGACCCGCGCTCTGGCATGACCCGGCTGGAGACCCTGCCGGCCAGCCAAGCCACGGCGACGCAGCGGGCCGGACGAGCTGGTCGCTTGGGTCCTGGGGTCTGCTATCGCCTCTGGGAGCAGGCCGAGCATCGCGCCCGAGCCAAGCAGCCGGTGCCGGAGATTCTGGTCGGCGACCCACTGCCCTTGGCCTTGGAGCTGGCGCTCTGGGGCGCGGGCGAGGGAGGCGATCTGCCCTTCCTGGACCCGCCACCGCCGGCGCTTATGGGGCCGGCGCGGGACCTCTTGGCGACGATGGGGGCCTTGTCGCAGGACGGGACACCGACGCCGCATGGCCGCGGGCTGGGTGGCCTGGGGCTGCATCCAAGGTTGGGCCACATGGTCCTGGCCGCGAAGCAGCAGGGGCTCGCCGCTGAGGCCTCAGCGGTGGCGGCTATCCTCAGCGGCCGCGGCCTCTTCCGTGGCGCGGCACAGAGCAATCTGCGCCACCACTTCGAAGCCTATGTCGAGCCCAAGACGGCGGGGCCGCAGCTGGATCGTGGCGCGCTTCGAGAGGCAGCGATGATCGCACGCCAGCTCGCCCGGCAGATCAAGGCGCCGACCCGTGACGCCTTGGCCGTCACCACATTAGGCAGTCTCTTGGCCCTGGCCTATCCGGATCGCATCGCCAAGCGCCAAGAGCAAGAGCCGGACCGCACGCGCTATCGTCTGGCCAATGGTCGCCCGGCACAGATTCCAAGCGATGATCCCTTGGCCCTGGAGCCCTGGCTGGCCGTGGCCGATCTCGGTGGTGGCGCACCGCCGCGTATTCAGCGCGCTGCCGTCATCACACAGGAGGAGATCGAAGCGCTCTATCCGGATCGGGTCGCCTGGCACCGGCGGGTCGCCTGGGATCACAAGAGCCGCAGTGTGCAGGCGCGGGAAGAACGTCGCTTTGAGGCCCTCTCTCTAGCCTTGCGCCCGCTCGCCGATCCCGATCCCGAGGAGCTGGCGCGCGGCCTGGCCGAGGGCATCAAACGAACCGGCGTTGGCGCCTTGCCCTTCACCGCGGCCGTGCGCGCCCTGCAAGCGCGGATGGTCTTTGCTGCCCACTGGTCCGGCGACCAGAGCTGGCCGGCCAGCGACGATGTCACCCTCTTGGCCGATCCCTTTGCCTGGCTGGGCACCCGGCTATGGGGATTGAGCAAACTGGCCGAACTCGAGGATCTCGACCTCGGGTCTGCGCTGCTGGATCTCTTGAGCCCGGATCAGCGTCGCGCGCTCGACCGGTTGGCGCCCAAGGCGCTGGCGCTGACCGGCGGACGCTCTGCCCCGGTCGACTATGCGCAAGACCCGCCCATCGCCTCTGCACGGCTGCAGCACCTCTTCGGGATCTTGGAGATCCCGCGCGTCGCCGGCGGCAAGCTGCCGGTCAGAATGGCTCTCCTCTCGCCGGCCGATCGGCCGGTCGCAGTCACCGGCGACCTCGCGCATTTCTGGGCCGAGGTCTACCCTGACGTGCGTGCCGAATTACGCGGTCGCTATCGCAAGCACGCTTGGCCCGAGGATCCCTTGACGCCACCGGAGCCAAGCTCTCCGAAATCGCGGAAGTCTGGGAAGAAGGGCAAGCAGAGATAGAGTGGGGCATGCGGCATAGCAAAGCGGTCTAACCGTTATGCCCTTCCGTCGCTTGACGGCCTGGCCTTGCTCTCCTAATTTCCGCGGCTGGTGGATGCTGGAGGGTGTCTGTGCGTCTGTGGGGAGGCGCGGACATCGAAGCGCGCACCTTGCTGAGATTTGCGACAGCGGGGCATGGCCTGCTGGCGCAAAGGAAAGAGCGTCGCGAAGGGCTCTCAAATTTCGGGGCCGAGTGCCGTCAGGCCTCGGGGGGCCGCCCACAGCGTGAGAAGACTGCTCTTTCGCAGCACCCTGGGAACAAGGGTGCTTCAACGCAGGTGCGGTGAAGAGGAGTTGACGGCTTGGCCCTAGGCGAGGACGAAGCCCCCAAAGCAGGGGGACGCCTGCGCGCCCGTTTCGACCGGCTTTTTATGGAGCGCGAACTGATTCTGCGCAGCGACGGCAGGGTGCGCTATGTCAGGATCGGCAGTCGTGCCCAAAAGCTGGTTGCCGGCGTTGCTGTCGCAGCGCTCTGTTGGGGTGCCTATGTCAATCTGAGCTATCTGGCGCAGTCCGAGAGCCTGGATACCAAGGATCGTCAGATTGCAGCGCACCAAGCCGCCTATCAGGATCTGAAGAGCGATGCCGAAAGCCTGAGCGAGGCTGCGGCCCAGGTGGTCGCGCTGAAGGCAGAGTTGGCCCGACGGACATCTGAGATAGAGCGATTGGATCAGGATCGCGGCAAACTGTTGGTGGAGCTGAGGGGCGCCGAAGAGGCGACGTCAACCCTGCAGTCCGACCTGGTCGACTTGGAAACGCGCCTTGGTTCCAGCCTGCAGGAGCAGGAGACTGCTGCAAAGGCGGAAGCCAGCTTAAAGGAGCAGGCGAAGAAGCTGGACAAGGACCTGGCTTTGGCTCTGGCAAGAGAGCAGCGCCTGAGCGAAGAGATTGCAGCGCTGGAGCGCTCGTCAGCGGACAGTGAGCGGCAGCGTCAGGCCGACGCCAAGCGGGTCGCTGTGCTCACTAAGGAGCGCGATGCGCTGGCGCAGTCGGTCACAGAGCAGAGCAAGGAAGAGGCCGCGCTGCGGGCTGAGCTGGCCGAGGTCAATGCCAATCGGGATAGGTTGACCCAAGAGCTCACCGCCGAGGGCAAGGCCAGGGCTTCGGCCTTGACTGAACGAGATCAGCACCGCGAACAGCGGGAGGTCCTTGCGGCTAGCGAAGCCGCCCTCAAGGACGAACTGAAGCGCAATGGCGCGGCGCGCGCGGCGCTGGAGCAGCGGCTGGAGAGCGAGACGGCGGCCCGCCAGGTCATGATCACCGAGCGCGACGGTCTGACCGCCGAGATCGAACGTCTGACGGCGGCCGAGACCAAGTTGCATAGGGCGTTGGCGCTCAAGGGCGAGGCGGAAGCAGGCCTGACCAGAGAGCTTGAGCGGGCAAGTGCCGAACGCCAGGCCCTGACACTGGAACGCGATGGCCTCGCCGAATCTATCGAGGCGCTGACGGCGGTTGAGACGGAGTTGCGAACCGCACTGTCCGCCAAGACCAAGGCCGAGGCGCGTTTGGCTGAACGGCTGGACGAGAGCGTCAAGCAGCAGCAGGCGCTGACCGAAGAACGGCAGCGCTTGACGGCTGATCTGGAGAGCCTGACCGCACGAGAAGAGACACTCAGCGTTGCACTGGCTGAGCTGGAAGGACAGGCAGCCGATCTCTCGCGCCGTCTGGAGGTCGAGAGTGAGGCCAAGCAGTCAGCGCTGACCGAGGGAGAGGCTCTGGCCCAGACCATCGCAGCCATGACCGAGACCGAGGCCGATCTCCGCCGCGCACTGGAGGCGGCAGAGACCAAGGGCACACAACTGGCTGAGCGACTTGCTGCCAAGGAAGGTGCCTTGGCCGCATTGCAGAATGAACATAGTGCGCTGGGCGAAGAGCTGGCCCAGGTCGCCGCCGATCAAAAGAGCCTTTCCAAGGGTTTGAAGTCAGAGAAGAAGCTGAAGGCGGCCCTGATCGAGGAGCGTGACGGTCTGGCCGGCGAGCTGGAGGTGATGACGGTCGAGCGGCAGGACCTGGAACAGGGCCTGACCGACCGTGAAGCGGCCCTGATGGAGAGCACCGCCCTCTACGAGACCCTCTCTGAGGAGCACTTGGCGCTCAGGGCTGAAGTCGGTCGCTTGACCCGCGCGTCGGAGGAGGCCGCCAAGACCAGCCAGGAACTGCGGCAACGCCTGGAACAGAGTACGATCGAACGCTCCGAAGCTGCTCAGCGGCATGCCGCGCTGACCGTAATGCACCAGGACCTGCAGGACGAGCGCAGCAGCCTGACCCAGGCCTTGAGCGACAGCGAGGCGGCGCGCAAGGAACTGGCGGTCGAGGTGGTCCAGCGCAAGCAGGACCTGGCACGTCTGAAAGAACAGCTCTCGGGCATGGATCGCGCCTATGCCGACCTTCGGGTCGAGCAACGCAAGCTGAGTGGTGATCTGGCCACTGCGGAATCGGTCGGTGCCGAGATGCGATCCGAAATCGAGGATCGAAACGAGGCGCTGGCCGCGGCAGAAGAGCGGCGCCAGCACCTGCAGGCCGAGCAACGGCGGCTGGAGAGCCGCATCGCCGGCTTGGAGCGCGACCTGAGGAGCAGCGAGGCCGAGAGCGACAAGGTCGAGGCGCGCTACAACAGCCTGCGCGCCGCCCTGCAGCGCTCGGAGAACGAGCTCTTTGCCCTGCGCAAGGATCGGGCCGCCTTCGGTCAGGAAGTTGCAACCCTGCATGAGAGCCTCGGTCGGGCCGGCGAGGCCAAGGATCAATCGGATCAGTTGCTGCGTGAGCTGGAGCGTGACCTGCTGCAGGCCCGTCAGGGCCGTGCGCGCCTGGCGCAGCGCGAGGCCTCTTTGGCCAGCGAAGCGCGGCAGCTGCAAGCCCGGGTCGCCGGCCTTGAGGACCTGCGCTCCGCACTGGTGAACGAGAGCCGACAGATTGCCCAAGTGCTGGAGCAGGAACGCCAGCGCGCTGCCGCGAGCGAGGGCGAGCGTGCGCTTCTCTTGGCTGAGATCGATAGCCTGAGCCAGAAGCTGGCCTTGGCGACGGAGAGCAATAGAGAGCTGAGCGTGATCTTGGCCAACACCAAGAGCACATTGGACACCGCCAGCACGCGCGCCGATGACCTGAAGAACGAGCGTGATCGCCTGACCTTGGCCGTGGCGACGACCAGCGATGCCTTGGGCGCACTGCAAGATAATCACATCAAGCTGACCGAAGAGCGCGATCGCCTCTATAGCGACCTGCAGTTCGAACTCAATCGCCTGCCACCCGACCAGGAGCGTGAACGCCTGGCCGGCCGGGTCGAAGAGCTGGAGACCTTGATCGGCGACCTGCGCGATCGCCAGCGCGACATCGTCGACCGTCTGGATGTCCGCACCTTGGGCACCTTGGACGAGATGGAGACGATGATCGCCGCTACCGGATTGAACGTCGACGCCGTCTTGTCCCAAGTCACGGGACCAGGCAGCGGCCAAGGCGGGCCCTTTATCGCGGCCGATCAGATGCTGGCGACCGACGTCGCCTATGAGCTGCAGGTCTCTGTGGCCCTGCTCGATCTGAGGCTGGACCGCTGGGACGCGCTGCAGCAGTTGGTACAGGCTCTGCCCTTGCGGAAACCGCTGGACAGCTACCGCCTGACCAGCGAGTTCGGTTACCGCCGGGATCCGGTGAACAACCGCCGTTCATTCCACAACGGCGTCGACATGGCGACCTCTTACAAGGCACCCTTGCTGGCCTCAGGACCGGGACAGGTCACCTTTGCCGGATGGCGTGGCGGCTATGGTCGAGTGGTCGAGATCGATCATGGATACGGTCTTGAGAGCCTCTATGCTCACCTCTCGAAGATCTCCGTCAAGAAGGGGGATCGCGTAGACACGGGCGATATGATTGGGCTGGTTGGAACTTCGGGTCGAGCGACCGGACCGCATGTGCACTACGAGATCCTGTTCGACGGGACGAACTACGACCCGATGAAGTTCTTCAGGGCGGGCCGCTATGTTCAGCAAAGCGAATAAGAATGGTGGGGCTGTAACCACAACAGAGACGACAGGACGCCCCTTGGGGGCTGCCAGCGTTCAACGTGTCCAATCCGTTCCCTCGATTATTGCCGCGAACCTGCAGGTCGAGGGGACGCTTAGATCCTCCGGCGATATCCAGATCGACGGTCGTGTCATCGGCGATGTGGTCAGCAACGCCGTTACCATTGGCGCCGAGGCTCATGTGCAAGGCCAAGTGACTTGCGAGACGGCACGGATCGACGGCTATCTCTCGGGCGAGGTCCGGGCCAAGTCGGTGGTGATCTCAAAGACGGCTCACATCACCGGCGACGTGGTGCATGAAACCATCTCCATCGAGGCCGGCGCCCATATCGAAGGCAGCATGAAGCGCATCTCCAGCGAAGAGGCCGATCAGCTGCCGCCTCAGGACGACAGCGACTGGGACAGCAAGGTGGAGACCCTGGTCGAGCTGGCGGATCTGAAGGATGCCCCGACAGCCGAAGAGAACAAGAGCTGACCAAGCGCACCTCGACGGCTGGCTTCGGCAATCAAACAAAGAACCCGAATCCCCAGCCGGAGAGCAGGGCCGCCAGGAAGGCGAGAGCCAGGTAGAAGAGGAAGACCGGCAGGCGCACCAGGCTATAGACCGGGATTGCGGCCCAGGCCGAGGTGATGCCGCCGGCGATCAGGAAGGTCATGGCCGCATCGGGGCGCATGCCGCTTTCGATCAATCCACGGATCAGCGGTAGGGCTGCATAGCCATCCAGGTAGATCGGCATGCCGACCAGGGCGGAAAGTGGCAGGGTGTACCAGGCCTCGACGCCGACCAGTGGGACCAGCCAATCCTCGGGCAGTTGGCTCTTCAAGAGATACTCGGCCAGGAAGGCCAGCATCAGCCAGAAAAGCACCAACTTGCTGCTGTCCAGTGCCGCTTGCCAGAAGGTACGCCGACGCTCTGCCTCTTGCCAGAAGCGCCAGCGCAGCGACTGACTTGCCGCGCAGGTCGAGCCCAGGCTCTTCGCCAGCTTGGTCGGACGGTCCGGGTTCTTGAACCAGCCGAGCCGCACGGCAATGAGGGCAGCACCACCACCCAAGAGACCGCAGAAGATGGCTGCCACCGTCTTCCCGATGGCGAAGGGCAGGCCGAGGGTGGCGGCCGTGATCGCCAGCATGCCGGGGCCGGTGATGGGTGAGGCCAGCCAGAAGGCCATGATCGGCGGCAAGGGAACGCGTGCGGCCATCAGACCGGCGATCAAGGGAAAGACGGTAATGCCGCAGACCGGCGTCAAGGCACCGATCAGTGAGGCCAGGCCGATCATGCGCAGCGGGCGGCCGCGAAAGGCCGTGGCGATGAGCGCGACCGCGCCCGTGGCCGCGACGAAAGCCAAGAGCAGGACCGCCAGCAAGATCATCGGGGAGATGAATACCAGGCTCTCGACCGCATAGAGCGTGGCAGCCAGGAGGGTCTGCGGCCAGATGGCGGCCGCAACGACGAGAAGGGCGAGGGCCGCGACGCGGCCTGGATAGCGTTCAACGAGGCCACGCAGTCGTTGAACGGGTGGTGCTTGGGTCGTGTCAGTCATGTGAGGAGTCTGCGATCTCACTAGCCATCAGACAAACGAATAGATATTATCGATGATATGAACGAAACCGAACGCTTAGGCGAAGGCCTGGAGACCGACCTGCTGCGCAGTTTTCTGGCCGTGGCCCGCTATGGCAGCGTGACCCAGGCGGCCGCTACCCTCGGGCGGACACAGTCTGCCGTCTCGGTGCAGATCAAGCGTCTGGAATCCCTGCTGTCCGTATCGCTTTTCGAGCGCCAGGCCCGGGGCGTCAGTCTGACCGATGCGGGTCAGCGGTTGTTGCCCCGCGCGCGTCAGCTCTTGGACGAGCTCTATGCACTCAGGCGTTCCTTCTCGGATCAGGTCACCGGCCATCTGGCGATCGGCATACCGGACGACTACGGTCCGACGCGCCTGCCTGTGATCTTGCATCGCTTCTGCCAAGCCAATCCCGGCGTGGAGCTGGCCATGCGTTGCGGCTATTCGGCCGGCTTTCCTGAGGCCGTCGCCGAAGGGAAGCTGGATCTAGCCGTCTATGCCGCAGAGGAGGGCACGGTATCGTCCGATGACGAGTGCCTGGCAGAGATTGCGACGCATTGGGTTGCACGCAGTGGCTGGACCCCACCGCGCGACGGCGAGCCTATTCCGCTCGCGCTCTTCGACCGCGATTGCTGGTGGCGCACGCGGGCAATCCAGAGCCTGGCGGCCGAGGGGCTGCCCTTCAAGGTGGTCGTCAGCAGCGAAAGCGTCCTGGGGGTGAAGGCCGCCGTCTCGGCCGGCTTGGCTGTTGCCATGCTGGCGCGCGATACCTTGGACCCGGACATGCAGGTCCTGACGACCAAGGACGGCTTTCCAGCGCTGCCGCCTTCCTACCTGGTGCTGATCCGAAACCGCGAAGCCCAGTCCACTGCGATGGAGCGCATGGTCGAGGCCATCCGTTTCGGCTTTGCGCAACCCTGACGGCAGGTCGCAGAGAAACTGCTTCTCCTGAGAGCGGCCTCGCGCCAGACGCTCCAAGCTTGATCAGCCGGTCGCGACCTTCAGTGCAGCTGGAGCTTGCTGGGCTTTGCTGCGTCCTGCTTTCACGGCCTTGGGGAAGAGGCTGGGCGTGGCGTTGGCTTCCAGCATGAAGTTTCGAGCCAGCACGCCCTTCTGGGCATGCCCGACCAGCTGCCTTGGGCCGGAAGCTTTCTCCCGAATAGAGAGCTGTGCCTGGACGAGCTGGCCCTCCGGGAAGTCAGTGAGGCTGACCCAGAGACGATAGGCCGTGCTGCCATCCTCTCGTTTGGCGATGGGAACCGCAGCGGCAAAGACTTGCGCTTGATCAAAGAGGCTGGTCATGCTGACCAGGACTCCGGCATCGATGTCGAAGACCGTCTCGACATGGATCGTATTCTTCGAATCTGACAGCCAAAGCGAAACGAAGCGGCGCCCCTGCTTGACCACCTCGACGGAGAAGGTCAGCGCTTTGCCTGCTTCTGCCTTGCCACGCAGAGCCGAGCGATGAACCCGCAGCGCCTCTGTCTCAATCAGGCGCGCGAAGCCATCCTCGCTCATGCCGGCAAACTCCAGGCCGGCCAGCTGCCACTCTGCATTGGGCAAGGCCGCAGAGGCCAATAGAGTTCCCTTGGGCGGCTGCGCGGCCCGCTCGAGGATCTCGGCCCCCAGGTCTCTTGGATCGAGGTCCAGGCGGAAGTCCAAGTTCTGACCGCTTTCCAGGACAGCAGCCTTAACCGCGGTCAAGGAGGTGGATTTCGGCAGGGCCAGCAGGGTGCCTCTGGCCCAGGGTAGGTCCGAGACGAAGGGATAGGTCGCCATGCGCCGGAAGCAAGGCTTGGCCTCCTTGTCGCAAAGCGGATGCTCTTCTGCGATACAGACCAGATAGCCTGCCTCGAAGAGGAGCTTTGCCGCCTCGGCGTGATCCGAACCAAGCGCGTCATCGAAGCTGATCAAGGCCGCATGGGGCTTACGCGCACAACAGATATCGGCTGCGGCATTGGCCAGAGAGCTGCGACTGCTGATCAGGACCGAGGCCGTCTTCACCTTTGCCATGTCGCAGTAGGCCTTGACCTGATCCTGCAGGGCCTGGCCATCCAGGTTTGCGGCCACGGCCTCCACATGCATGCGCGATGCCAGCTCGGGGTGGTGATTACGCAAACGGTCGACGGCCAGATCTTCTGCCCGTTTGTTGACCGTCAAGGTCAGTCCCTTGCCGTCGCTGCCGATCATCTGCAGCAGGATGTCGTGGCGCAGTTCCAGAATGTTCGCGCTGGCAGGCAAGGGGCTGGGTTCACCCAGGCACCGCCGCAGGGCTTTCAGTGGTGCGATGCTGCCTTCCTGCTCGCGTGGCACCGGGCCCAAGAGGCTGACGGCTATCTCGTCGCTCTCGACGCTCGCCCGTGGGACTGCAGAGGATGCCGCCAACTGGGCCGTCTTCTGCACCTTGGCCGCCAGGCGTTGCCAAGAGTTCGAGCGGTAATAGAGCTTGCCGGACTCGCGGAAATCCCAGGGCGCTTCTTGCTGTCGATCGAGGATCTCAAGGACCGCTTCGGCGATGTCTGCTGCGGTCCCTCGATCAACCACGACGCCGCTGCCGTAGCGCTGGGTGATCTCTGCCAGAAAGGTGCCGCGCACCACGACTGCCGGCGTCCCGGCGTAGAGCGCGTCGATCACCAGCCCGGACGTACGGTCGGCGAAATCCGGCGGCATGTAAGGCAGCACCACGGCGTGGCAGCTTCTTAAGATCTCGATGAACTCGCTCTCCTCTATGTGGCCGTCAAGCAGGGTCACAAAAGGATAGATGGGATCGCGCTCCAGCTTGGCGCGACGGTCCACCGGCGAGGTTCGGAAGATCAGTTCCAGATCCTGATCACCGATCTCGTCGACCAAGAGCTGTGCGGCTTCATAGAGTAGTCCGGTCCCCTTTTCCGGCCGGTTGGTAGAGGGGAAGAAGATCCGCTTCTTCTCACGGTTCGGCAGCGGCGCGGACAGCAGTGACCAGGCCTGCTCGTCATCCAGCAGCGGAGAGGGATGTGTGGCGATCGGTATGGTAATGCCGGAGCGACCATTGATCTGCCGGCGCTGATGCGCGGTCATGCAGGTCAAGGTCAAACGCGGATCTGTGTCGGCGGCCTTCAGCAGCCACAGCCAGCGATCCAGGAACCAGGGCATCCAGGCGTCGGCCGAGCGGAACCAGAAGAGATTGACCTGTATGCTGACCCGTGGCCGTTCCAGTGCAATCTCGTAGAGGATCGCTGCATGCTCAAGGCTGCCGCAGTACATATAGACGTGGAGCTGACCTTTGCAGCGCTCCAGCGCGCGATCGATCGCAGCGGTGAACTCCTCTTTGACCGAGTCGCCGATCCGCTCGCGATAGTCATCGCTTTCCAAGGGCTTGTTGGCCAAGGCGTAGCTGTAGGTATAGAGCGAGCAGTCGACTTTGAAAGCCTCAACCTCGCTGGGATCGCCCTCTGCCTCTGCCCATTCGACGCTGGCGGCGATCTCATAGCGCAGGCCACCTGCCTCCAGTTTGGGTCCTAGGCGTTGTTCGTAGTTCCAATAGTGTCCGACGCGGTCGCGCAGATCAGGTGTGATCGAAAGCACCGTCGCAATCTCGTCTTCGGGGGGACTGTCGGTGCGTCTGACCGGCTCTGCAGCGCCGCGCCGCCGCAGCGCCGGCATGTAGGAGGAGGTATGGCCCTCGACCGTCTTGCCGGAGCGCTCCAGCTCTCTGGCAATCCGCTCCATCAGGCGCGCCGGCTCGCTCTGGCTGGGATCCTCCTGCTCCGCGCTCAGTGCCGCGGGCTTGCCGTCAAGGCCACAGACGCGGATCGTCTTGAAGAGGCTGCCGGCCAGCGGCAGCATCAAGCGCATCATCACGTTGTGGAAGCCGGCAACGGCAAAGTCGACGTTCAGGTTGAGCGAGAGCCGTTCGGAGTTGTGGACCGGCAGGCCGATGACCTGGTCATGCAGAGAGCTGGGCAGTGCGGAGAGGTAGAGGGGGTAGTCTTTCATGGAGACCACCAGGCGCAGACCCTGCGATTCCATAAGGTCTTTCAGGATGGTGCGGAAGTTGCCCGCGGTCCGGGTCGGCACGGCGTAGTGGCTCGACTCGGTGATCGCGACCGCCACTGGCTTCAAGGTCTCGACCAGAGTCTTGTTCAAGATCAACTCGTTGCTGACGATGACATGGCCATCGTCCATCGCCAGCCGATGGCATTCCTGTAGCGAGGGACCATTGCCGACGACATAGCCGATCTTCTTGTCCAAGCTCTTCTTGAAGAGCCGGAAGGCCTCGCGCGAGCGTTCGATCGAGGTGTCGCGCTTGGGGTCCAGGGACTTGGCCAGTGCCGCCAGACGACTGGCCGCTTGGCCGCCCTCGACCTCGTCGATCATGATGACCTTGCTGCTTCGATCGGCGGCTGCGAGGCTGGCCAAGAGTGGCGCGGTGCCGGCCTTGCGCCATACCAGGACATAGTCGGCCTCGAGCACGGCAGTCTTCAGCTCTGCCTCGTCATTGGGGGAGGGGTGCAGTGCAATCTTGTTAAGCAGCGTCTTACTGCCTTCGGAGCGCAGGATTGCAGGGTCCAGATCGCCTGAGACTGCAGTCGGGACTCTCTCGAAGGGCGCAAAAAGGGTGATCGAGGTCACGGCCTCGGCTGCAGATGAGAAAAACCAGCTGAGCTTGGTCAGGACATCGCCACAGGCCTGTGGTCGCTCGAAATCAGGGATGACGACTAGCTTTGACATAAACAGATGAGCTCCCGGCGAAGGGTGTGACGACTGCTGAGAGTGGGTGGGCTGTTCGCTCGTTTTAGAAGGCGCACTTTGGCGATTGGGACGGGGGAACGCAAGGTCGGCTTGGTGACAATGGCTTCGGCTATGCTCGGGCTGCGACAACGAGGGGCGACCCTGCCGCGGCTATGCAATCCCGTGCTGGACGCACAATCAGCTCAAAGGCCGCATAGCAGGCTCACCCGATTGGACCCGATATCCAATTGCTTTGGGCATATCGATGGGCTAGGGAGGCTCCAGTTATCGGCGCAGCGGGCCTGCCCGCAAGCCTGCGCCTGGCTGTGACATCGGCATCTGTCAAGATCTAGGGACACTGGATGCGACCGCTCCGGCGGGCTCCAGCTGGTCATGGGAATTGGCGGCATTGCTGCGGTGGAGGGGAAAGGACGAGCTTGGTGGTCGAGAAGAAGAAGGCAGTGGTGACCGGCGTGACTGGTCAGGACGGGGCCTATTTGGCGGAGCTGTTGCTTGAGAAGGGCTATGAGGTTCACGGCATCAAGCGCCGTTCCTCGTCGTTCAACACGCAGCGGATCGATCACCTCTACCGCGACAGCCACGAGGGGGAGACAGGTTTCCACCTGCACTATGGCGATATGACGGATTCGGTCGGCCTGATCCGCTTGATCGGACAGATCCGCCCGCATGAGATCTATAATCTGGCCGCCCAGAGCCATGTGAAGGTGAGCTTTGAATCGCCGGAGTACACGGCCAATGCCGATGGTCTGGGGACCCTGCGCCTGTTGGAGGCGATCCGCATTCTGGGGATGGAGAAGGAGTGCCGCTTCTACCAGGCCTCGACCTCAGAGCTCTATGGTCTGGTGCAGGAGGTGCCGCAGCGCGAAACGACGCCCTTCTATCCGCGCTCACCCTATGCGGCCGCCAAGCTCTATGCCTATTGGATCACGGTGAACTACCGCGAGGCCTACAACATCCACGGCTCGAACGGGATCCTCTTCAACCACGAGAGCCCGATCCGCGGCGAGACCTTCGTCACGCGCAAGATCACGCGCGCGGTGGCGGCGATCGAGCAGGGGCTGCAGTCGACGCTTTATCTGGGCAACATGGATGCCAAGCGCGACTGGGGTCATGCGCGTGACTATGTGGAGGGTATGTGGCGGATCCTGCAGCAGGAGGAGCCGGACGACTATGTGCTGGCGACGGGCGAGACGCATTCTGTCCGAGAGTTCGTGGAGCGTGCCTTTGCGGCGGTGGGTCGGGAGATCGCCTGGAAGGGCAGCGGCGTTGACGAGATCGGCTGTGATGCCAAGACGGGCGATCGTCTGGTGGCCATCGACGAGGCCTATTTCCGCCCGACCGAGGTGGAGTTGCTGATCGGCGATCCCTCCAAGGCCAAGCAGAAGCTGGGCTGGAGCCACACCACCTCCTTCACCGATCTGGTAACCGAGATGGTCGAGGCCGATATGGAGCTGTTGAAGACCGAGAGTCTGGCCCGCACCGCCTACGGTGTGCGCGAGTAGAACGATGGAGGTAAGTGGCGTGAGCGGAGATCCCGTCTTTCCCCTGACCGGCAAGCGTGTCTTTGTGGCCGGTCATCGCGGCATGGTCGGTTCGGCGCTGGTGCGTCGGCTAGAGCAGGAAGACTGCAGCGTTCTGATCGCCGGCAGAGACAAGCTCAATCTGCTCTCGCAGGAGGCAACGGAGGCCTATCTGGAGGCTGAGAAGCCGGATGCGGTGATCGTGGCGGCCGCCAAGGTGGGTGGTATCCATGCGAACCGCAGCTATCCCGCCTCTTTCCTCTATGAGAACTTGATGATCGAGGCGAACCTGATCCACGGGGCCCATCTGGCCGGAATTCAGCGGCTGCTGTTCTTGGGTTCTTCCTGCATCTATCCGCGCATGGCACCGCAGCCGATGCCTGAGGATAGCTTGCTGACCGGCCCCTTGGAGGCGACCAACGAGTGGTACGCCGTTGCCAAGATCGCCGGCATCAAGCTCTGTCAGGCCTATCGCGCCCAGTATGACCGCGACTATATCTCGGCCATGCCGACCAACCTCTATGGGCCCGGCGACAACTTCGACCTGGCGAACAGCCATGTGCTGCCGGCCCTGCTGCGCAAAGCCCACGAAGCGAAGCTGGCCGGCGACAGCCAGCTTGCCGTCTGGGGCAGCGGTCGGCCGCAGCGCGAGTTCATGTATGTGGAGGACCTGGCCGACGCCTTGGTCTTCCTGCTGGAACACTACTCCGAAAGCGAGCATGTCAACGTCGGTGTTGGCAGCGACGTCTCGATCCGGGAATTGGCAGAGACCGTCAGTGCCGTTGTGGGTTTGCAGGCGGAGCTGGTCTTCGATCCCTCCATGCCGGACGGCACGCCGCGCAAGCTGATGGACGTACAGCGTCTGACGTCCCTGGGCTGGCAGGCCAAGACCGGTCTGGAGCAGGGTATCCGCCAGACCTATGACTGGTACCTGTCACAGCAGCGCGAGGGGGCTGCCCTGCGGCAGTAGGTTCGTGTCGGGAGCAGCCGACCAACAGAAAGAGAGATGGAGAGGGTGCCTATGATCATTCCCGTTGTTCTCTGCGGTGGCTCCGGCACGCGCCTTTGGCCTCTCTCTCGCAAGAGCTATCCCAAGCAGCTGGTCGATGCGCTGGGGCCGCAGTCCCTCTTTCAGGAGACGGTGCAGCGCCTGCAGGGTGACAACTTCGCCAAGCCGATCGTGATCTCCGGCCAGGACTATCGCTTCCTGATTGCCGAGCAGTTGAAGGAACTGGGTGTCAAGGGCGACATCGTGCTGGAGCCGGAGGGGCGCGATACCTTTCCGGCGATCCTGGCCGCCGCCCACCTCGCGGTTAAGCGCGATCCCGAGGCAACTGTCCTGGTGATGCCCTCCGACCACGTTATCCCGGACGCGGCTGCTTTCGCATCCGCTGCTGCTGCTGCTGAGCGCGCGGCAGCGGCGGGTGACATCGTCACCTTCGGCATCTCACCGACCTGGCCCGCCAGCGCCTATGGTTACATCCGTCCTGCCGAAACCCTTGATGAGGGGCATCGCATCGCAGCTTTCATCGAAAAGCCCAAGCGTGAGAAGGCAGAGCGGCTGATCAAAGAGGGCTGCCTCTGGAATGCCGGTCTCTTCTGCTTTCGTGCGAGCGCGCTTTTGGAGCGGGCCACCGATCTGGATCCGGACTGTGTGACCACGGTCGGTCGGGCCGTGGAAGAGGCCAGCGAGGACCTCGACTATCTGCGGCTTGGCCCTGTCTTTGCCGAGGCTCACAAGATCTCCTTCGACTACGCGGTCATGGAGAAGACCGACAGCCGGCGCGTCATTCCCGTCGACTTTGCCTGGTCTGACGTCGGCGACTGGCGCGAACTCTGGGCCATGTCCGAGAAGGACGACGACGGCAATGCCGTCTCTGGCGACGTCCTGATGAAGGGCGTCAAGAACAGCTACATCCGCTCGGAGTCGCGCCTTGTCTGTGCCCTGGGCCTGGAGGGCATCGCGGTGATTGACACGCAGGATGCCTTGCTGGTCGCCCCGCTGGAGAAGGCACAAGAGGTCAAGGGCCTGGCGCAGGGCCTGGAGAAAGAGGGGCGCTCAGAGGCGACCATCCATGCGCGCGTCTATCGACCCTGGGGCTGGTACCAGGGCGTCGATGCCGGGCCCGGCTTCCAGGTTAAGCGGATCGCGGTCTATCAGGGCCGGCAGCTTTCTTTGCAGAAGCACTTCCACCGCTCAGAGCACTGGGTCGTCGTCAGAGGCACCGCCGAGGTGACAGTCGACAACGAGGTCCGCATGCTGCACGAGAACGAGTCGGTCTATATCCCGCTTGGCAGCGTCCACCGCCTCGGGAACCCCGGGCGCATTCCGGTCGAGCTGATCGAGGTGCAGACCGGGACTTACCTGGGCGAGGACGACATCGTGCGTCTCGAGGATGACTTCGGGCGTGCCTGATGCCTCCTGGGCGCCGCCGGTGGAGACGCTGGCTGGCTCTTGGCCTTGTTGCTCTCTTCCTGCTGGGTACTGCGCCGCTCCTTCTCTTTGATACGCTGGGAGGCAATAGCCAGTGCCGCGGCAAGACCGGTGGCGGTGCGGTCAGTGCAGCTGTGCGCCTTCCCTTCTATGGTGAGAACTACACGAGCTATTGCTGGCTCTGTGTCTTCGCGCTCAGAACCTTTGGCCACCACAAGGTTGTGGATTCGGTGATCGAAGCATACGCGGCCCTGGCAGAGAGCCATCCTGACACTGAGTTTGTCTATGGTGAGATCGGCTTTCCCTGGGGTGGCCGCTTCCCGCCACATCGAACTCACCAGAATGGCCTCTCAGTCGACTTTATGGTGCCCTTGGTAGAGGGACGTCTTCCAACCCGGCTCGGCAATCGCTTCGGTTATGACGAAGCCTTCGATGCTCAGGGGCTCGGTGATTCCGGTCAAATCGATTTCGATGCCACGGCCGCGCACCTTCTGGCACTGCAGGCCGCAGCGGAGCGACACGGTGGCCGCATTGCGCGAGTCTTCCTTGCCCCGGACCTACAGGGGAAACTGCGGCAGACCCATCGGGGCCAAGACCTCTTCGACCAGGTGCGGTTCAACCAGCGCCCCTCTTGGGTACGCCACGACGACCACTATCATGTCGACTTCCACTTTCCCTGCGAAGATCAGTAGCCCCGGTCGAAGTCCACGACGTTGAGCAGTGGCTGCCCCGCCTCAAAGCGGGCGATGTTGGCGAGCACAGAGGCAACCGCGGTCTCGGCCATGGTCTTGGCGGCGATGTGTGGGGTCACCACGACTTTGGGGTGGTGCCAGAAAGGCGAGTCCTTCGGCAGCGGCTCCTGCCGGAAGACGTCCAGAGTGGCGCCGGAGAGCTGCCCGCTGTCGAGCGCCGCCAAGAGGTCTGGTTCAACCGCAAGGCCACCGCGGGCGACGTTGATCAGGGCAGCGCCCTTTGGCAGCTGACCCAGA
Source organism: Rhodospirillales bacterium (assembly GCA_963669335.1). Lineage (GTDB taxonomy): Bacteria > Pseudomonadota > Alphaproteobacteria > Kiloniellales > JACOMY01 > JACOMY01. The sequence goes on along the minus strand of OY770023.1, from coordinate 4,473,095 downwards.
GTCTCCGCATTCAAGAGGCCCTCGGTCTCGGCCGTGAGCGGCAGGAGGCAGACCAGGATCTCGCAGGCCTGCATGACTGCAGCGAGGCCATCAGCCCCGTCATGCATCTCGACACCTGCGACCTGCTTGGGATTGCGGCTCCAGCCCAGGATGCGGAAGCCGAAGGGCTTTAGCTTGGCCGCGGCATCGCTGGCCAATGCTCCCATGCCCAGAAAGCCGATTGTCCGGTCCTTGGCCAGGATCGGCTCGATTTCGGCCCAGAGCGCGTCGCGCTGCTGTTGGGCAAAGGCGACCATGTCGCGGTGATGCCAGAGCACGGAGAGCGCCACGAATTCGCTCATGCCTTGGGTCAGGCCGTCCTCGACCATGCGCACCACCGGCAGATGCTTGGGGCGCATTGGGTCCTTGACGATGTGGTCCACGCCGGCGCCGATCGAGAAGATGACCTCAAGGTTGGGCAGGCTGGCCAAGAGGCCTTCGGGCGGCTCCCAAACCAGGGCATAGCGCACGGCCTCTGGATCCTCGATATCTGGATAGACCTGCACCCGCCGATCCGGCGCTTGGGCACGCCAAGCCTTGGCCCATGGGCCTTCGTTGGACCAGTCCGACTTGTGCAGGATGCTCATGACGCTCCCCTCCGGTTCTTCGTTCTGCGCTTCAGACCGGCGGAGAATGGCTGCTCTAGCGGCTGAGCGAAAGAAGCACCAACAGAGACCGGCCATGCAGATTTGGCTGGACCTGAGGCCGCTGGCGCTCTCGCCCTCCTAGGCATTTGGACTCTCGATCATCGCCTATTGAGATGCTGCTTTCATCACCTATTCTTTCGGTTAGGTAAACCTGATCTTCTGGTCAGCTTTGCTTTTCTATAATAGCGATTAGAGTCTGCTTAATGACGAAGACCGATTGCACAGCAAATGAGCAATCTAAACGTCGCAGGTCTTCGCTTTTGGTGCAGACCTTTTAGAAGGAGAAGATCATGCCCCTTCGCGTACTTGATTTTGAGCTGGCCGCAGGAACCCGTGTCTCCGACCGATATGATGGTGTCTTGATATCGGCCGACCAGCGCGCATCCCGCATTGACGAGGCCATGATCTTCGACAGCGCCAATCCGACCGGAGGCGACGATGATCTGGCTTATGACGATCGCGGCGGGATCTTGATCATCTCCGAAGACGGTGATGCCTCTGACCCCGACGATGCGGCCCGCGGCGGCACCCTGAGCTTCGATTTCGCGGAACCGGTCGATCTCAAGTCGATCATCCTGTTGGATGCCGAGCGTGGTGCCAAGTTCACGGCCTATGACGCAGACGGCAACAAGATCGGGCAGGTTCTGGTCGGTCGCGGCGCAGACAACGATGAGCGAGAGATCGATCTCTCGTCTCTGGAAGGCGTGAGCAGCTTGGAGGTCAAGCTGCGCGGCAGCGCGGCGCTGGACGATCTGGTCTTCTTTGAAAACGACCCGCCAGTGATCGAGACCAGCACTCTAACCAACCCTGAGAACCAAGTCGTCTCCGGCTTTGTCCTGGCGTCAGATCCGAATGGCGATGAGCTTACTTGGAGCATTGGCGGTGCCGACGCCGACTTCTTCGTTCAAGACGAGGAACTGGCCTCCTACGGTCTCTTGAAGTTCGCGGCCCGCCCGAACTTTGAAGCGCCTCAAGACCAGGGCGGAACTCCAGGTGACAACATTTATGAGATTGACGTGACGGTCAGCGATGGTCGGGCGACGACCAGGGAGACAGTTCAGGTCGAAGTGACCAATGTCTTTGAGGTCAACGGGATCGTCACGCCGGCCGAGAGGATCTTCACGATCTCGGCTGATGCACCGGCCGGAACCGAGATCGTGGAATTCGACTTTGATGACCCGGATACGCCGGAGGACGATCCTGATTCCTTTGGATTTAGATTTATCGAGGTGGGTTTTCCCTTTGCGGTGAGCGAAGAAGGCGTCTTGAGTGTAGATGATCCGACCAACTTGACGGAAGGCAGCTACGACCTCCAGATCTTCTACAACTCAGAGTTCGGCTTTGTGGTCCAGAGAGACGTTAATCTTGAGACCAAAACCATCCTGGAATCTGGGTTTGGCTTCCTTCCTCCGCCGCGCTCGATCGCGGTGACGGTTGAAGTGGAACCTGCACCGATCGACGACGGCTTCCTTGGCTGATCAGAGGTCGAAGTTGAGCCAGATCGGAGCTTCGCTGCTTGCACGAGCCTGACAGGCCAGCACGTAGCCGCGCGCCAGATTGCGTTTTGAGAGCGCGCGTGTTGATGCCATCTGGACCTCGCCGCTCTTGAGTTCGGCCATGCAGGTGCCGCAGTGTCCCTCCGTGCAGGACCTGGGCACATCGATCCCGGCCTCGACCGCCGCTTCCAGCAGGGTCTGGCCGGCGGAGAGGCTAATCTTGTGGTCTTCTCCATCCAGTGTGACCCGCACCTCTTCGACCGCGAGGCCTTGAGGTTGCGACTTGGCGTCCTCGGATGCGGGGTCTTCAGGTGAGAGAAACCGCTCAGTGAGGATCACAGCCTCCGCACCGAAGTTTTGGAGCAGTGTCTCTTCAGCCATCGCCATCAAGGGCTCGGGCCCGCAGATGTAGCTTTCGGCTTGCTCCCAACCCTCGGCGGCCTGGACGATGTCGCCAGCACTCATGAAACCCTTCTCCTCGTCCAACCAGTGTTGGCACTCGAAGCGATCGGCAAAGCGACTGGCCAAGAGGTCGAGGGCGTCTTGATAGATGATCGAGGCACGATCACGGTTGGCATAGACCAGCTTGACCCGACGTTCGGTCTCGATCAGCGCCTGCTTCACCAAAGAAATGCAAGGTGTGATGCCACTGCCGCCGGCGATCAGCAGCAGGGGCTTCTCACCTGGGCCCAGGACAAAGCGTCCTGACGGAGGGCTCGCCATGATCCGCGCGCCGGTGGTCAGTCGGTCGTTCATCCAGTTTGAGCCGCGCCCCTCGGCCACCCGCTTCACGCAGACAGTGAGCTCTGGATCGCTGGAGGGGGCCGAAGAGAGGGAGTAGCTGCGCAGGATCTCCCCGGCCTCGTGCGGGACGCGAAAGGTCAGGAACTGACCGGGCCGATAGCGAAAAAGCATCCGCTCGCCGGCCTCCGGCACCAGAACAAAGGACTTTGCGTCGGCCGTCTCCTGCCGTACGGCCTTGACGGTCAAGCGGTGGAAGGTGACCAGATCCTCGGTTGTTCCGCCGGCGTCGCGACTCATGTGAGGAAGATGGGATCGCCCTTCTTCACCCGGCCTTCCTGCAGCACCGCGGCAAAGACACCGGCATCGCCGCCGTGATTGCGGCTGACGTGCTGCAACAGCTTGGGCGATTCATCGGCCGTGTCGGGATCCAAGGTGATCATCTTACAGCGCGGATCGCGCTCGATGATAGCAACCTCCAGCCGCTCGCCGATCTTCAAGGTCTTGCCCACCAGCGAGAACTCGAAATAGGGATCGGCTTGATCCTCCCACTCGACATAGAAGTTTGCGCGGAAGCGGCGCTTGTCGACCGTCATCCCGGTCTCTTCGCCGAGCTTCGCTGCTGCCGAGAGTGAGAAGAGGGATAGCGGGCGACAGTCGTGCTGACCCTTCTGGCTCATGTGGACCCGGAGCGAGCGTTCGCTGACTTGCTGCAGATCGTCCAGGAAGTCAGGGCTCTCAATGTCGTAGACCTTGCCCTCAGGTGTCTCGACGTCGACCTGGTAGGCCTCGTCGGTCGGATCGATCGGCTTGATGCCGGGCGCCAGGCCTTCGAAGGCATCCAGGTCCTTCGGCAGCAGCAGGTCATCGCCGGAGCGGAAGCGCGCCTTATAGAGCACGAACTCTTCCTGATCGCGGCCGGTGTGCCAGGGGAAGGCCGGGTCGCCGTCGGCGGCGATCACGCCATAGACCCGGTCACCCATCAGGCCGGCAAAGCCTGCATAGACATGGGGTATCTCTTCACCGCGCATGCCCTTGACGGGATAGCGCCAAATGCTTTCGAGTTTTCCAAGTCTCACGAGCCAGTCTCCCCAGTTGCAATCGGGATATCTTGACCTGAGAGGTCTGCTGCGTCCAGCCGCTAGCTAGCTAGCGTTTAAGGCGGATGCCGCGCCCTGCGTCGTCCGGCATGGCGAGCGTCGTCTGCCGCGCATCCAGCTTCTCAAAGGCATCCAGCATGGCTGGGCCGAAGGGCGCCGAGCGCGGTGGATCTCCGGCAACGTGCAGCAACAGGAACTCGGCGGCTGCCACGGGCGCGTCCTGCCCCTCGACCCAAGTGCGGGCGTAAAGCCGTAGGCGCTTGAGGTCGCGCTCGATCACCTGCGTGGTGACGGTCAGTGCCTGACCTTCCTTCACCTCGAGGAAATAGCGGATGTGGGTTTCCAGGGTGTAGAGGGTACCCTGGCCGCTGTCGCGATAGGCCTGGTCACAGCCCAGCAATTCCATGATGCGGTCAGTGCCCCAGCTCATGACCAGCAGGTAGTAGGTCTCGTTCATGTGGCCGTTGTAGTCCAGCCACTCGGCACGGCAGGGACCCTGCCAGGTGACGAGGCCGCCCAGGGGGTGCCAGGGGGGGTGCCAGGGCGTCTCGTCCAGACTTGAGGTGGTCACTTAGGCGCTCTCCCGCAGCTCTTCGGCCCGTTGCAGATCGACGGAGACCAGTTGCGAGATACCGCGTTCACCCATTGTGACGCCGTAGAGGCGATTGACCCGCGCCATCGTCAGGCGATGGTGCGTGATCAAGAGGAAGCGGGTCTTGGTCTCCTCCGCCATCTCGTGCACCAGCGTGCAGAAGCGGTCAACATTGGCGTCGTCAAGCGGTGCATCGACCTCGTCCAGCACGCAGATCGGTGCCGGATTGGTGCGGAAGACGGCAAACAGCAAGGCCAGTGCCGTCAGCGCCTGCTCTCCGCCGGAGAGGAGGGAGAGAACCTGGAGCTTCTTGCCCGGCGGGCTCGCCATGATCTCCAGGCCGGCTTCCAGCGGATCATCGGACCCGGTCAGGGTCAGATGCGCCCGGCCGCCGCCGAAGAGGCGCTGGAAGAGCTGAGAGAAGTGCTTGTCGACCTGGGTGAAGGCCTCCATCAGCCGTGCGCGGCCTTCCTTGTTCAGGTTGGAGATGCCTTGCCGCAGGCGAGCGATGGCCTGGGTCAGGTCTTCGCGCTCGCGCAGCAGGTCGCCGATCTGGGTCTCCAGCTCACCGGCTTCGATCTCGGCGCGCAGGTTGACCGGCCCCATGTTGTCGCGCTCACGCAGCAGGCGCTGCAGCTTGGTCTCGACCTCCTCGGCCGGCGGGAAGCTCTCGTCGGGGTCGATGCCGGCCGTCACCAGGATCGCATAGGGCGGGCAATCCAGGGTTTCGCGCACCCGGCGGACCAGGTTGGCCTGCGCCTCCTGCGCGGCCTCGCAGGCGGCCTCGGCGCGTACCTTGTTCTCACGATCGCTGGCCAGCGCGGCCTCTGCCTCCTTCAGACGGCGCCGAGCCTCGTTGAGAGCAGTCTCGCCCAGGGCCAAGCGGTCGGCGGCTGCCTTGCGCTCGACCTCGGCCTCTTTAATGAGGTCCGCCAGGCGTTCCTTGCGCTCCGAGATCGCGCCCGGCTGAAGCCTCAGCTCATCACGCTCCTCTTGGGTCGTCTTCGCGCGTTCGCCCAGCTCCGCCTCGTGGCGCTGTGCTGCTTCACGGCGCTCCGACCAAGAGCGACGCTCTTCGGCGATGGCCTTGAGGCGTGCCTGCGCCACCTCGCCTTCACGCTTGAGACGCTCTAGCCCGCTGCGCTGCTCCCCCGCTTGATTGCGCTTGCGGCCCAGCTCCCCGCGGGCTTCGCCAACGGCCTGGCGCGCCTCGGCCAGGTCGGGCAGGGCTGCGACGCTGGCCTCGACCTCGGCCAGGGTGGCATCCATTTCCGCGCGCTCCGCCTTCCGCCGGGACTGCGCCTCGGCCAGGGCAGTGAGCCGGGTCTCGCTGGCGGCCAAAGTGCGGGCCAGCTTTGCCTGACGGCTGCGGGCTGCCTCCAAGGCGCGTTGTGCCTCGCCCTGGGTCCTACGGCTTACCTGTTCTTCCTGTGCAGCGGCCTTGGCCGTCTCTTCCAGGATGGCAAGCTGCTGGCGGCCGGCTTCCACCTTCGGGCGGCGCTCGGCCACCAAGGTCTCAAGCTCCTCCAGGCGGTTGCGCTGCGCCAAGCGTTGGGCGGCGGCGCTGGGGGCATCGGCGCGGGCGACATAGCCATCCCAGCGCCAGAGATCGCCGGCCTTGCTGACAAGGCGCTGGCCCGGCAGCAGATCGGCCTGCAGGGCATCGCCCTCGGTGGCGTCGCTGACCAAGCCAATCCTTGCCAGGCGACGGGCCAGGGCCTTGGGACCCTTGACCTTAACAGCCAGCGGCGTTGCGCCCGCCGGGAAGGGATCCTCTGGCAGCGGGGAGAGCTCTGACCAGTGTACCGGGGCCTCGGCAGCGTCGGAGGCGGAGAGTTCGTCGCCCAAGGCGGCGCCTAGTGCAGTCTCGAAACCCTTGGCAACCGTCACGCGGTCCAACAGCGGTGGCCAGTCAGCGCCCTCATCCGGTGCGATGACCGCAGCCAAGCCCGCTGCCTCGCCAGCCAGTCGCTCCAGCTCACGCTCGACCTCCGCCAGGCTGCGGCGTTCCTGATCGAGGGTGGCACGGACCGACTGCTGCTTCTGAGCTGCTGTCTCGACCTTGCTGCTGGCCTCGGCCAGGCTGGCTTCGCCTGCGTCGACACTCTCCTCCAGCGCGCTGAGTGAGCCCTGGGCCTCCTGCTCCTTGCGCAGCCGGGAGATCTCGCGGTCAGCCTCTTCGCTTTCGCGGGATAGGCGCTCGCGGCGGCGCTGCAGGTCGCGCTGACGCTCCTCTGCGCTGCGCCGGCTGGCTTCGTCCTGGGCCAGGCTTTGGGTCAGGCGCTGCAGGGTTTCCTCGCCCTCGCTTACCAGGGCGGAAGTCTCTGCCAGGAGCGCCTCCAGGCGGCCCTGCTCTTCGGCGCGCTCGGGCAAGGCGGTCTCTAGCTGCTCTTGCTCGCTGTCCAGGTGGGTCAGGGCGTTGCCGGCGTCCAGGACCTGTCCTTGTGCGCGGCCACGATCGCGCTCGATCTGCTGCAGGCGCTCTTCGGCCGCCTTCAAGGCAAAGGCCAGGCGCTCCAGCTCTCGCGTGAGCTGGTCTCGGTCCAGGGTCAGTTTCTGCAGCTTGGCTGCGGCCACGGCCTCGGCATCGCGCCGGGGCGGCAAAGCCTCGTCGGCCTCGACCTCCTGACGGGTGGCGACCGCCACCTCTTCGCTGCGGGTGCCGACCTGCACCTCAAGGGCGCGTAGACTGCGCTCTGCCTCGGCCTGTTGTTCGGCCGTCGCTTCGGCCTCTTGATGCAGAGAGATGGCCTGGAAGCGGCGGATCTGGGTCTGGAGATTGCGATAGCGACTTGCCTGACGAACCTGCTTTTTCAAGCTCCCGAGCTGTGTCTCGAGCGCGCTGACGACATCCTCCAGCCGTTCCAGGTTGGTCTCGGCGGCGCGTAGGCGCAGTTCGGATTCATGGCGGCGGCTGTAAAGACCGGTGATGCCGGCGGCTTCTTCCAGAACTGCGCGGCGTTCGACCGGCTTGGCGTTGACCAACTGGCCGATCTTGCCCTGGCTGACCAGGGATCCCGACTGCGCGCCGCTGGCCGCATCGGCGAAAAGCACCTGCACGTCCCGCGCCCGCGACTCACGGCCGTTCACCCGGTAGTTCGAACCGCGCTCGCGCTCGATGCGCCTGACCACCTCCAACTCGTCGTCGTCATTGAAGGCGGCGGCTGCCTGACGCGTGCTGTTGTCCAGCAGCAGCGAGACCTCTGCAAGATTGCGGGCAGGGCGGCTCTGCGTGCCGGCGAAGATGACGTCGTCCATCTCGCCGCCGCGCATGCGCTTGGCCGAGGTCTCGCCCATGACCCAGCGCAGAGCCTCGACCAGATTGGACTTGCCGCAGCCATTCGGTCCGACGATCCCGGTCGTCCCCGGCTCGATAAAGAGCTCGGTCGATTCGACGAAGGATTTGAAACCGGCGAGGCGCAGACGTTTGAACTGCAGCAAACCCCCTCCTTTTCGCCCTTTCCGGAGCTAGCTTTCTTGGCTCTCGGCGATCAGGCCGGAGAGCTCTTCATAGTCCCTGGGCTGAACGTGCTCGCCGTTCAGGATCAGGGTTGGTGTCGCATTCACGCCATAGGTGGATTCGGCATACTGGATGCCGGCAACCAGGCGGTTGAAGGTGGCCTCGTCTTGGATGCAGGCCTCAAAGCGCTCTTTGTCGAAGCCGGCAATCTGGCTCAATTCGAAGAGGGCGACGGCCGGGTCCTCGGCGCGCAACCAGTTGCTCTGCTGCTTGTAGAGGATATCGAGGAAGCCGAAGTAGGCATCGCCCTCCAGGCAGAGTGCCAACATCGAAGCCCAGAGCGCTGGCGCATTCAGCGGGAAGTCGCGGTAGACGTAGAGCAGCTTGCCCTCGTCAATCCAATCCTGCTTGATCGAGGGCAGCATGGTGCCGTGGAAGCGAGCACAGTGCGGGCAGCTGAGCGAGGCATACTCGATCAGGATCGCCGGTGCTTCTGCGCTGCCCATGGTGCGATCGCCGGGCAGCAGGCCACGGGCGTCGGCGTTCAAGGGCTCCGCTTCCTGCGCGCGCAGTCCAACCGGCAGCGCCGCTACCAGAGGAAGGGCCGCCAGTCCGACGAGAGCCTTACGCCTGTCAATCACGATATGCTTAGCTTTCATTGGTTCACCCACCACATGTTGTAGATCATACGAGAGATGGCATGCCTCGCAAGCCCCTTCTTATCCACATTGGCAGGTGAGGGTTTGGCCAAGCGATCCCAAGGTCGGTTGCCGCTCTACAGCGCCACGATGGCCTCCATGTGGCAAGGAGAGCTTTGTTTCTAAAGTCTTAGGTCGCGTCTTCGTGATCTTTGCGTGAAGTGAGCGTGCCGGCCAGGCGGGCCAGAGCGCGATCAAGCTCACCATGACCGCTGCTGGGCAGCGCGACCGAAGGCCCATCCGGCTGAGCCTTTTTACCTTGGTCGGCGCCTTGCAGGGAGGCTGAAGAAGAGGCATGGCGTGTGGTCAAGCGAGGAACCTGTCGGATTCGCAAGCGTTGGATGGCTTGCACGCCGAGAAATCCATTAACACGCTCAATGATCTGTGGCGTGCGATGCTGCAGTTCCAGCGCGGCCCAGGAAAGGCAGGCGAGTTCCAGCGAGCCGACCTGGCTATCGGCGCGGCGCTCGCGGCGCAGCTTCAAGGGCTGGCAGAGTTTGGCCAGCTCAGGCCCGACCGCTTGCTCCCAGTCAAGCAGTAGCGCCGCCTCCAGTGGTGAGCGCTTCTTCAGCAGCGGCTTCACCAGCGGGCGCAAGGCCTTGCCTAGGGGCTCCAGGCCGCGACTGCCCCGCCGTGAGGCCGTGTCGCTCGTCTCCTCCTTGGGACTCTTGCCTGGTGATCGGTCTCGGGGCTGGGCGATGGCTGGGCTCTCCACTATGTCTCTTTGCGCAGGTTTCAGTCTCCACCAGCAGCAAGAGTCTCTAAAACAAGTATGGATGTTCCAGCCCTTCGCCAAGCCTTGCTGGCTTGGTATGACGGCAATCGCCGTGATCTTCCCTGGCGCAGTCCGCCTGGGGCGCGTCCCGATCCCTATCGGGTCTGGCTGAGCGAGATCATGCTGCAGCAGACGACGACTGCGGCGGCAGGGCCCTACTTCCTGCGCTTTCTGGAGCGCTTTCCCGATGTCGAAAGCCTGGCGGCCGCAGAGCAAGACGAGGTGCTGCGGCTTTGGGCGGGGCTCGGCTACTACGCCAGGGCGCGGAACCTGCATGCCTGTGCACAGACGCTGGTCAGCGCGCACAAAGGACGCTTTCCGGACGAGGAAGAGGCGCTGCGAGACCTGCCGGGAATCGGGGTCTATACAGCGGCTGCGGTGGCGGCCATTGCCTTCGATCGACCCGCGGCCCCGGTCGACGGCAACTGGGAGCGCGTGGTCGCTCGCCTCTTCGACCGGCATGAGCCTCTGCCGAAAGCCAAGGCTGAATTGCGCCAGCTGGCGGAAGGCTTGGTCGCCAAGGAGCGGTCCGGCGACTTCGCCCAGGCGGTCATGGACCTGGGCGCCACGGTCTGCGTGCCGGACCGGCCGCGCTGTCTGCTCTGCCCCTTGAAGACGCTCTGTCGGGCGCGGGCTCAAGGGACCGCAGAGATGCTACCGGTCAAGGCGCCAAAGAAGGTGAAGCCCGAGCGCTATGGCGTGGCCTTCTATGCCCGCACAGGGGAGGGTGCCGTATTGCTTGGCCGGCGTCCGCAAAAAGGGCTCTTGGGCGGCATGATGGAACTGCCTGGAACACCCTGGCGTGAGAGCGCTTGGGATGAGGCGGAGGCATTGACGCATGCCCCAGGTCCGGCCGATTGGCGGACGCTTGAGGGGCAGGTGACCCACGTCTTCACTCACTTTCGCCTGACCCTGGCGGTCTGGTCCGCCCGCCCTCAGCGCAGCGACTGGAGCCTGTCAGCCGAGGCGCGCTGGGTTGAACGCGGAGAGATCGACGGGGAAGCCCTGCCCAGCGTCATGCGCAAGGTGTTGCGTCTGGCAGCGAAGAGCTAGCCGCCGCGGTTTTGCTGGATTTCCTGCCGGGTCAGGACGAAGCCGATGAAGAGGCGATAGCCGAACTGCGACTGCGTTTCCGTCAAGGGAAGCTGCGGCTGCACGAATTCGGTCAGGCGCACCCGTCGTCCTTGCGCCGAGAGCGGTATGGAGACGGGAAACTCCTGGCGCGCCAAGAGACGCTGATCGGCTGCCGTGACCGCAACGAAGTAGGAGAAGTTTGCCGCCTCTCCCTGCATCGCCGGACCGCGTCGTGCCGTGATCGCGAGCGACAGGTCGACCTCCAGCTTCTCGCCGCTGCGTTGGCAGGCCGGCAAGACGCTCTCGATATTGGCTTCGAAGGCGACATCGGTGAGGTCGGTCCCCCCGACATAGCGGACCAAACGCGAGGCATCGGGAAGAATGGCAATGGGTGGACATTCGAGCGGCGGCGGCTCGAAGGCCGAACAGCCGGAAAGGCTTAAGCCGGCCAGACCGAGGAGGATCCAGCGGCGGGACTGGGACTGCGCGGGTGCCACGGAGGTGAAACTCTATAAGCGGCTATGAGTCCCATCGCATAGTGGTTGCTTGTCGGTCGCCTTGCATCCGCAAAAATAGCAATCTCTATCTGCTTCTGCCTTGTAGGCGATGGGCGCAAGGCTGGTCTCTTTGTGGGAGCCGTCGCAGAAAGGCTGCTTGGCGCTGCGACCGCAGGCGCACCAATAATAGGTCTTTCCGGCCGTGACGCTCACTTTGTAGGGCGCCTTCTGTGCGGGGATGGCCTCGTCGCTCGCCTGCGTCATGCCGCTTTTGTCCTTGTCTTCTCTTCGATAACTTGCCACCTCACACACGCGAGAAGAGGCGAGGGGACTGTAGGTTATGCTGCGGGCCGTCGGCAAGCAGTGCCTTACCCGAACCGGACTCGTTATTGTCGTAAGCCACGTCAGTCGAAACCGCGAGCTCAATCATGTCTGATCGGAAGCCACCCCTAACCATCCTCCTGGCCGGCCCACGCGGTTTTTGTGCCGGCGTCGAACGCGCGATCGAGATCGTCGAGCGCACCCTGGAGAAGTATGGGGCGCCTGTCTTCGTGCGGCACGAGATCGTGCACAATCGCTATGTGGTTGAGAACCTGCAGGCCAAGGGCGCGGTCTTCGTCGAAGAGCTGGACGAGGTGCCGGAGGGCGTGCCGGTTATCTTCTCCGCACACGGCGTGCCCAAGTCGGTCCCAGCTGAGGCCGAACGGCGCGATATGCTTTACCTGGATGCGACCTGTCCGCTGGTCTCCAAGGTGCATCGCGAAGCCGAGCGTCAGCATCGACTGGGCAATCAGATCATCATGATTGGCCACCAAGGCCATCCAGAGGTGATCGGCACCATGGGGCAGCTGCCGCAGGGCTCCATCATTCTGGTCGAGACCGTGGACGACGTGCAGCAGCTGAAGGTCGAGGATCCCCGCAAGCTGGGCTTCATCACCCAGACCACCTTGTCCGTGGATGACACCGCCGAGATCGTCGAGGCCCTGACCAAGCGCTTTCCGGAGATCCTGGGGCCGAAGAAGGAAGACATCTGCTACGCCACGACCAATCGCCAAGAGGCGGTTAAGGCCATCGCCCACCGCAGCGAAGCCATCATCGTGGTTGGCGCCCCCAACTCATCCAACTCCCGCCGTCTGGTCGAGGTCGCGGAGAAGCTGGGCTGCCCGCGCTCGGTGATGGTGCAGCGTGCCAGTGATCTGGACCTGGCGATGCTGGAGGGTGTTAGCAGTGTGGGCCTGACCGCAGGCGCGTCTGCGCCGGAGATCCTGGTCGAAGAGGTGATTGCAGAGCTGCGCAAGCACTATGAGGTCATCATCGAAGAAGTCGTCGTGCGCAACGAGAGCGTGGTCTTCAAGCTGCCGCGCCAGTTGACGGAGAGCGCTGCTTAACAGCTAACTCTCTGCCTAGGGGCAGTGGTCGCGGAACAGGATCGGAAGGAGCGGCTCATCGGCATGGCGGTATATACCGACGTCGGCGACGAAGAGCTGGAGGTGTTCTTGAAGCCCTATGGCCTGGGGACTCTCTTGGCAGCCAAGGGCATCGCGGAGGGGGTCGAGAACTCCAACTACCTGGTCGAGACAGAGCGTGGCCGCTTTATCCTGACCCTCTATGAAAAGCGGGTGCAGCCCGCTGACCTGCCCTTCTTTCTGTCGTTGATGCGCCACTTGGCAGCCGAAGGCATCGCCTGTCCGCAGCCGGTGCCGACGAACGAGGGCGAGGTTCTGCGTCGGCTTTGCGGGCGTCCGGCGGCGCTCTTCACCTTTCTCGACGGGCTCTCGCCCCGGCAGATCAAGGATTGGCACTGCGATGCCGTGGGCGCCACCTTGGCCGACTTGCACCTGGCCACCCGTGGCTTCGGCCAAGAGCGGCGCAATGATCTCTCTCTGGCCGGCTGGCGCAAGCTGATCGGCGATTGTCGGGGCGGCGCCGACCGGGTCTCACAGAACTTGAGCGGCGAGCTGGACGAGGCCTATCGCACCATTGCTGCGGCTTGGCCGCGGAAACTGCCGGGCGGTGTGATCCATGCGGACCTCTTTCCGGACAATGTCTTCTTCCTCGGCGAGAACCTCTCGGGCGTCATCGACTTCTATTTCGCCTGCAGCGATGCCTATGCCTATGACCTGGCGGTCTGCTTGAACGCCTGGTGCTTTGACGGCGCCCACAACTATATGCCGGAGCGTGGGCAGAGGCTGGTTCGTGCCTATGCCGCCAAGCGCCCGCTTCTGAATGAGGAGCTACAGGCCTTGCCCACCTTGGCTGCGGGGGCGGCACTGCGCTTCCTGCTGACCCGCCTCTACGACTGGCTCAACCATCCGCCGGATGCCATGGTGCGCCCCAAGGATCCACGCGAGTATCTGACCAAGCTGCGCTATCACCGCATTGCCGACAGCCCGGAGGCCTATGGCCTTGTCCAGCCCTGATCAGCCGGTTGAAATCTTCACCGACGGCGCCTGCCTGGGCAATCCTGGCCCAGGTGGTTGGGCTGCTCTGCTGCGCTATCGCGGCCGGGAGAAGGAGCTGACCGGCGCCGAGCCGGAGACCACCAACAACCGCATGGAGATGATGGCGGCGATCGCGGCCTTGGAGGCCTTGACGCGTCCCAGTCACGTTCAGCTCACCACCGACAGCAGTTACGTCAAAGATGGCATCACCAAGTGGATTGCCTCCTGGAAGGCGCGCGGATGGCGCACGGCGGCCAAGAAGCCGGTGAAGAACCAGGACCTCTGGGAACGTTTGGATGCGGCCCGGCAGGCGCACGAGATCGACTGGGTCTGGGTGCGCGGTCATGCCGGTCACGAGGAGAATGAGCGGGTCGATGATCTGGCCCGCGAAGCCGCGCAGGAGATTGCCAAGGCGGCACTAGAGACTGAAGGCTAGGAACCGCCTAGTTCTTCGCTGCGTAGCTGTTAAGGAAGATCTTGACGGCGTCCTGGACGATCTCCTCCATCACGTCTTTGCCGACCGCTTGACCGCTGAAGACGACCGGCCAGAACCCACGGGTCTTGAGTAGGCCGATGAAGGTCTCGGCGGCAAGCGCGGGGTCGGGCGCGTTCAGCGCGCCGTCGGCGTTCGCGGCTTCCATGAAGGCGTTGAAGACCAGCTTGTACTCCATGCGCTTGTTCATCTCTTCGGCCAGGATCGGATCGCGCATGGTCTCTCCGATCACCATGCGCGCCATCCGCATGAAGTCCGGATCGACGAAGAGGTTCCCTTCGGTCCAGCCCAGTTCGTGCAGTTGCTCGGCAATGGGACGATCCGGGTCGTAAGCGAAGGACAGCGTACTGCGCACCTTCTCCACCATCAGGTCGAGAATGGCGCGGAACAGCACTTCTTTGCTCTCGAAGTGATTGTAGACCGTGCGTTTGGAGACTCCGGCGACGGCGGCAACCCGATCCATGGAGGTGCCGGCAAAGCCGCACTCCTGAAAGGTTTGCACCGCGCCATCTAGGATCTGGGCGCGCTTGTCCCCTGACTGCCCCACCTGAGCCCCTTTCCACACGTCCCTTGAGTGCCTTCCCATACCTTGCCACCGAAAAAAAGAGTGTTCGCAGGAAAAAAATTACACCGACCGGTTTACTTTTCCATCATCCTTACCTACACTACACAGTGCAGTTTACAAGACTGTATCGAACATATGCATGGCAGCCAACAGGAGTAAGCGGTCCATGTCGCTGAATGTGCGCATCAATGGCGAGACGCGGAGTGTCGAGGCTGAGGCGGATACCCCACTGCTTTGGGTAATTCGCGATGAGCTAGACCTAACAGGCACGAAGTTCGGGTGCGGAGTGGCCTCTTGTGGCGCCTGCACGGTGATGGTTGACGGAGTCGCTACGCGCTCCTGCCAGACCTTCGTCGGGGATCTCGACGGTTCAGAGGTCACGACGATCGAAGGGGTGAAGGGCCCTGTGGCCGAGGCTGTACAGAAGGCTTGGCAGGACCTGGACGTGGTGCAGTGCGGCTATTGCCAGTCCGGGCAGATCATGTCGGCGATCTCGCTCTTGAGCGAGGTACCCAACCCCAGTGATGAGGACATCGACATCTACATGGGCGGCAATGCCTGTCGCTGCGCCACCTATCAACGCATCCGGGCTGCCATCCACCAGGCTGCCGGCCAGGCGGAGGGCTAACGAGATGGGCATAGAAGCAAGCAGACGCGGGTTCCTGCTGGGCAGCGGTGCCGCTGCCTTGGTGATCGGTTTCTCCACCAAGGGTGTTTTGGCTGCCGGCGACGCCAAGGCCTTGGATATCAACCCCTTCGTCACCATCGATGCGGACGGCAGCGTGGCGGTTGTCGTCAAGCACTTTGAGATGGGGCAGGGCACCAGCACCGGCCTGCCGACCCTGGTCGCCGAAGAGCTGGATGCCGACTGGCAGCAGGTGCGGGTGGTCTTCGCTCCCTCTGACGCCAGCCGCTACGCCAACCTGGCCTTCGGTGGGCAGGGGACCGGTGGTTCCACCGCCATCCCCAATTCATTCATGCAGTATCGCCAGGCCGGTGCGGCAGCGCGTGATCTCATGGTCCGGGCGGCGGCGTCGCTCTGGGGCGTGGAGCCGGCCGAGGTCACTGTTGAGCAGGGCCAGGTCAAGGCGGGCGATCGCCAGGCCGGCTTCGGTGAGCTGATCGGGGAGGCAGCCAAGCTGACGCCTGTGGCGGAGCCACAGGTGAAAGACCCGAGCCGGTTCCGCCTGATCGGCAAGGGCCACCTGCCGCGCAAGGATTCCCTGGGCAAGACCACCGGCAAGGCGATCTTCGCCATGGACGTGAAGGTGCCGGGCATGGTGACGGCGGTGATCAAGCGGGCGCCGCGCTTCGGTGGCAAGCTCACCTCTTTCGACGCCAGCGGTGCGGAGGCCATCAAGGGTTTCCTTGGCGCCAAGGCCTTGCCGAACGGCGCCGGTGTTGCCGTCTTTGCCAAGTCCACTTGGCCGGCGATGCAGGCGCGCGATGCGGTGACGGCCGAATGGGACTTCTCGGCGGCCGAGCAGCGCAGCAGCGACCAGATGATGGCCGATCATGTCGCGCTGTTGGACAAGCCGCAGCATTTGGCGCGCCCCGGTACAGACTTCGCCGCCACGGGAGCCGCGATCGATGAGGCCGCCAAGGTGGTTGAGGCGGAGTTCCAGTTCCCCTTCCTGGCGCATGCGCCGATGGAGCCTCTGAACTGCGTCATTCAGCCGACGGCCAAGGGCGTCAAGGTGATCGATGGTTGCCAGTTCCCGGGCATTACCCATCCCACCGTCGCGGCCATCCTGGGGCTGGAGATGGACCAGGTCGAGATCGAGACGGTCTATGCCGGCGGCTCCTTCGGACGCCGGGCGACCCCGACCTCGGACTATCATGCCGAAGCAGCGATGGCCTTCGCGGTGTTGGGTGGCGAAACTCCGGTCAAGCTGGTTTGGACTCGCGAGGACGATCTGGCCGGCGGCTATTACCGTCCGATGGCGGCCCACCGTGCCCGCATCGGCCTCGACGCCGAGGGCAAGATCCTGGGCTGGGATCACCGCATTGCGGTCAAGTCGATCATCAAGGGGACGCCCTTCGAAGCGGTCCTGGTGCATGACGGTATCGACCACATCTCGATCGAAGGGGTCGCGGATACCCACTACGCCATCCCCGGCATGTCGGTGGGCTTGAACGATGCCGAGACGGCGGTGCCGGTGCTCTGGTGGCGCTCGGTCGGGCATACCCACAATGCCTACGCCATGGAGACCCTGATCGACCTGGCAGCCGAGGCAGCCGGTAAGGACCCGCTGGACTTCCGCCTGGACCTGCTGGCGGGTGACGACAAGGATCGCAGCCGCTTGCGCGGTGTCCTGACCTTGGCGGCGGAAAAGGCCGGTTGGGGTGAGCCGCTGCCCGAGGGACGCGGTCGCGGCCTCGCCGTCCACAAGTCCTTCAACAGCTATGTCGCTGAAGTGGTCGAGGTTTCCTTCGCCGATGATCTGGTCAAGATCGAGAAGGTGACCTGTGCCGTGGACTGCGGCCTTGCGGTCAATCCCGACGTGATCAAGGCGCAGATGGAAGGAGGCATCGGCTTTGGCATGGGTGCGGTGATGCGCAACGAGATCACCTTGGCCGAAGGCGAGGTGGAGCAGTTCAACTTCCCCGACTATGAGCCGCTGCGCATCGCCGATATCGGTGCCATCGAGGTCCATATCGTCGAGTCGGCCGAGGCCCCGACCGGGGTCGGCGAGCCGGGCGTACCCCCCTCTGGTCCGGCCTTGGCCAATGCCATTCGCGCCGTCACCGGCAAGCGAGTGACGCAGCTGCCGATGATGAAGAGTGGCATCGACTTCGCATAATCCCTCCGCGTCACGTTTCTGGGGGCAGCCTCGTCTAGCAGGACGCGGCTGCCCCTTTTTTCTTTGCCTTTGCAGCGAACCCGGGGTGTGGCCAAATTGCGAGCAGGACGGCAGGGAAGGAGGTGTTGCGTGACACTGAAGATCGTCGGCGCCGGTTTTGGGCGCACGGGCACCCGTTCGATGAAGGATGCGCTGGAGCAGCTGGGGTTCGGGCCATGCCACCACATGGCTGAGGTCATGGACAAGAGATCACAAGAGGACCTCTGGGATCACATCTCTCTTGGGCAGAGGCCCGACTGGAACGCGGTCTTCGCCGGCTACCAATCCAGCCTCGATTGGCCCTCGATCAGCTATTGGCGCGAGATCGCTGATGCCTATCCCGATGCCAAGGTGTTGGTAACCAGTCGGCCGGTGGATGACTGGTTCGCCAGCTTCTCCAAGACCATACTGCAGGTCTTACGGCAAACCGAGCTGACGCCAGAGGGGGAGCGGACCCAGCTTGCCAAGGTGACCTTGCGCGTCATTCGTGATGTCTCCTTTCACGGAAACATCGAAGACGAGGCGCATATGAAAGCCTGTTTCGAGGCGCACAATGCTGCGGTTGAAGCTGCTATTCCCGAAGGTCGGCGGCTGACTTTCACGGCCGGCGACGGCTGGGAGCCGCTCTGCCGTTGGCTGGATGTGCCGGTGCCCGAGACACCCTTTCCTTACTCAAACACCACCGCCGAGTTCCAGGCCCGACAGGAGGCCCGCAAGAGACATTAAACCCGTTCTAGGCGGCCGGTTCTCCGCGGCGGAAGGGATGGGCCGGGTAGACCCCCAGCACATTCACTTCCTTGCTGAAGAAGGAGAGTTCCTCCAAGGCCAGGCGGACCAGGCGATCGTCGGGATGACCCTCGATGTCGGCGTAGAACTGAGCGACGGTGAAGTTGCCGTCGACGATGTAGCTCTCCAGCTTGGTGATGTTGACGCCGTTAGTGGCAAAGCCGCCGAGCGACTTGTAGAGCGCAGCCGGCACAGAGCGCACGCGGAACACGAAGGAGGTGACGACCGGGCCGTCTTCGGCGGGCGGATGCAGGGGCTCGGCCGCCATGATGACGAAGCGTGTGGTGTTGTCGTCGGTATCGTTGACGTTCCGGTCCAGGACCTGAAGGCCATAGATCTCGGCTGCCAGGGCTGGAGCGATGGCGCCGACGCTGGGGTCGTCAAGCTCGGCCAGGCTCTGGGCTGCCCCTGCTGTGTCGGCGAAGATCTCGCGCTCCAGACCCCGATCTATCAGGTAGCGGCGGCATTGCGAGAGTGCTTGGACGTGACTGCGGACCCGCTTCAAACCCTCCAAGCTGCTGCCTGGCAGTCCCAAGAGTTGATGGCGAATCGCTTGGAAGTGCTCGCCGACGATGTGCAGGCCCGATTCCGGCAGCAAGTGGTGAATGTCGGCAACGCGTCCGGCGCTGGAGTTGTCGATCGGAATCATCGCCAGCTCAGCCTGCCCCTCCTGCACCGCGCCAAAGGCATCTTCAAAGGAGGGGCAGGGCAGGGTTTCCATATCGGGGTAGCAGGCGCGGCAGGCCATGTCGGAATTGGCACCTGCCAGGCCTTGGAAGGCGATGCGCCTGACGGCGCCGGACTGTGACATCGGGCTTCTCTTCGTGTTGGTCTCGAGTCTCGTGAGATCTAGAACGGCTCGCGGAGGCTAGCGCTCTTGCTCTGCCTCCAGAATGGCGCGCGCGCGCTCAAGATCGGCTGGAGTATCGACACCCAGCGGAACCGAGTCAACGAGCGCGACGTCGATGCGAAAGCCGGCCTCCAATGCGCGCAGTTGCTCCAGGCTCTCCCGCTTCTCCAGGGGCGAGGGCGGCATGCTGACGAAGGCCTCCAAGGCCTCGCGGCGATAGGCGTAGAGGCCGATATGATGGAACAGGGGAAAGCTGTCCTCGGCGCCCACCCAGGGGATCGAGGCGCGCGAGAAGTAAAGTGCGCGGGCGATGCGCTGTTCCGTTGAGAGCGCGGTTGCAATCTTCACCACGTTGGGACTGTGCCGCTCCTCCTCGCGGTGAATGATGGCGGCCAGGGTGCCGATGTCGCAGTTTGGTTCTTCCAACGGCGCCAGGGCAGCGGTGATGTCCTCCGGCGGGAGGGTCGGCAGGTCGCCCTGGACATTGACCACCACGTCGTATTCCCGCGCGGGGTCCAGTCGCTGCAGGGCCTGGTGCACGCGGTCGGACCCGGAGGGCAGGGCCGGGTCGGTCAGGACGGCCTGTCCGCCGGCGGCCCTGACCGCCTCTGCGATCTCCTCTTCGGCGCAGGCGACGGCGACGGGGCCGACGCCGGCCGCCTCGGCGCGTTCCAGAACCTGCACGATCATGGGCTTGCCGGCGATCGGCGCCAGAGGCTTGTTCGGCAGGCGAGTCGAGGCCAGTCTGGCTGGAATCAGGACGATGGGCCGCACGGTCTTCCCTTCTTTGTTTCCGCTCACGTTTGTGTTCTTAATTGCCATGCTTAGGCAAGGCCGTCACACTAGCGCTTTGCGGCGTTCTGTCGAGTTGATGGACGCAAAGGTCCGGCATAACGTCCTCGCTCAAGCGCAGGGGAATCGCATAGAGGCAGAACCCATATGTCCTTAGAGATGAACAAGGTCGCCGCCGCCGTATTGACGGGCGGTATCGTTGCCATGTTGAGCGGCTTTGTAGCGGGCAAGCTCTATCACCCGGAAACCTTGGAGGAGCCGGTCTATAAGGTCGCCCTGCCGGAGGGCGCCGGCGGCAAGGAAGAGGCCCCCAAGGAAGAGTCGATCCTGCCTCTGCTTGCCTCCGCCGATGTGGAAGCGGGCAAAAAAGAGTCGGCCAAGTGCTCTGCGTGTCATTCCTTTGATGAAGGTGGTGCGACCAAGGTCGGCCCGAACCTTTGGGGTATTGTGGGTTCAGAACCTGCCCATGTTGCGGGCTTTAACTTCTCGGATGCGCTGCAGAAGCTCAACAGCGAAGGGAAGAAGTGGGACTACGTCAATCTCAGCGACTTCCTGAAGGATCCGAAGGGCTATGCTCCCGGAACAATTATGCAGTTTAATGGCGTCAGAAAGATCAAAGCGCGCGCGAATCTGATCGCCTACCTTCGCACCTTGAGCAACGACCCTGTGCCGCTCCCCACCAAGGAGGAGATCGAAGCCGTCGAGGGTAAGGACGAGACCAAGAAGACAGAGGCTGAGGGCGCTTCCGGCGAAGAGACGCAGACCGCTGCGGCCGCGCCGGCGAAGAGCGACGAGACTGCTGAGGCTCCCAAGGCGGAAGAGCCGAAAGCCGAGGAAAGCACTGCTGCCAAGGCCGAGGAGCCCAAGGCAGAAGAGAGCACGGAAGCCAAGGCCGAGGAGCCGAAGGCTGAAGAGACCGTTGCCGCTACCTCTACCGAAGCACCCAAAGCTGAAGAGGCCAAAACGGAAGAGCCGAAGGCCGAAGAGGCCAGCACCGCTGCCGCACCGAAGGCCGAGGAAGAGACCAAGACCGCGTCTGCCGCCGAGGCGCCGAAGGCCGGCGACACCCAGACTGCTGCAGCAGCAACCGCAGCCGGTGGGGCCGCCTCGGAGCTGGGCAAGCTTCTCGCCAACGCGGACGTCGACAAAGGCAAGAAGGTCGCGCGCAAGTGCACTGCCTGTCACACCTTCGAGGAGGGCGGCAAGAACAAGGTCGGCCCGAACCTCTACAACATCATCGGTAAGACTGCCGGTGAGGGCGATGGCTACAAGTTCTCCAAGGCCTTAGCGGCCAAGGGTGCCGAGGGCTACACCTGGACCTACCAGCACCTGGACGACTATCTGGCCAACCCGAAAAAGGCGATCCCCGGCAACAAGATGACCTTCCCCGGTCTCAAAAAGCCACAAGATCGTGCTGACGTTATCGCATATATTCGCAGTCTTGCCTCAGATGCGCCGCCTTTGCCGAACTAGTGTGCCGGTCTTACGGCACCCCTGTTCGGAAAGGTTGGTATGACGGAGCCCTGCCCGTCCGAGTTTCTCGACTTCGCCCATCGATTGGCCGATTGCGCCGGTGAGATTTCGCTGAGGCACTTTCGCGCGCCCATAGACGTGGAGCGCAAAGGCGACCTCTCGCCGGTCACCGTCGCTGATCGCGGCGCCGAAGAGGCCCTGCGCGCGCTGGTGGCCGAGCACTATCCTGCCCATGGCGTGGTCGGGGAGGAGTTCGGACCGCACCAAGAGGATGCGGAATTCGTCTGGATCTTCGACCCGATCGACGGCACCCGGGCCTTCGTCAGCGGCAACCCGCAGTTCGGTAATCTGGTGGCGCTGCTGCAGGGCGGAACACCGATTCTGGGCGTGATCAACATGCCCGCTCAATACGAGCGTTGGGTCGGCGCCAGGGGCCAAGGCACACAGCATCGTGATAGTCGCGGTCAAGCCCAAGTGCGCAGTCGTGCCTGTCCAAGACTGGATCAAGCCATCTTCCGTACCCAGGTTCTAATGATCAAAGAACCGGAGATCTTCAAACGGGTGCAGAACTACGTCGGCGATACTCTGGTTGGTGGCGACTGCTTCGCCTTCGGCCAGATTGCCAGTGGATGGCTGGACATGGTGATTGACGCCGGGCTTGGCACCTTCGACTACCTGCCGCTGGTCTCTGTCGTCGAACAGGCGGGTGGTCTGATCAGCGATTGGGAGGGTAAGCCCTTGGGACTTCACTCCGATGGGCGCGTGCTCGCGTCCGGCGATCCTCAGCTGCACGAGGCTGCCTTGCAGATGCTGGCGGCATGAGGCGGGGTCTGACACGTCGCCAGACCTTAGGTCTGATCTCCGCAGCTGCGCTACCCTCCAGCCTCTTGCGTCCGGCCTTGGCAGAAGAGGCCCTGCCGCTGGACCTGGCGGGACAGGATCAGACACCGCTGCAGTCGGTGCATGCCTTGGCCCTGCACGGAGAGCCGAAGTATCCGGCCAACTTTCATAATTTTGAGTACACCAACCCCAACGCCCCCAAGGGCGGGCGTTTGGTTCGTGGCGCCACCGGTGGCTTCGACAGCTTCAACCCCTTCATCGCCAAGGGGCACCCGGCCGCCGGCAGCGGCACGATCCTCGACACCCTGATGGTCGAGAGCGGTGACGAGGCCTTCAGCAAATATGGCCTGATCGTCAAGGAACTGGTGGTCCCGAAGGACTCCTCCTGGGTCGAGTTCACCTTGCGCGACGAAGCCCATTGGCACGACGGCGCTCCGCTCACTGCTGAGGATATTGCCTGGACCTTCGAGTTCCTGGTCGAGAAGGGTCACCCGCAGTACCGCTTCTATTACGCCAGTGTCACCAAGGCCGAGGTCTTGGGTCCGCATCGCATCCGCTTTGTCTTCGAAGAGGGCGAGAATCGAGAGTTGCCGGCCATCGTCGGTCAGCTTCCGGCAATGCCTAAGCACTATTGGACCAGCGACGGTCGTGACCCGACCCAGACCACATTAGTCCCGCCCTTGGGCAGCGGTCCCTATCGTATCGCCAGCTTTGAGGCCAATCGCTTTGTCGAGCTGGAACGGGTCGACGACTACTGGGGGCGCGATCTGCCGGTCAACCGCGGTCAGAACAATTTCGACCGGATGCGTTTCGACTACTTCCTGGATCCCGTGGTCGAGCAACAGGCGATCAAGGCAGGGCGCATCGATGTCCATCAGGTGACCTCGGCGTCCGCTTGGATGACCGCCTTTGACATCCCGCCGGTGCACAATGGCACCCTGAAGAAGCAGTCCTTCGAGATGCTGGATGTCGGCCGCATGCAGGGCTTTTGCATGAACCACCGCCGGGAGATCTTCAAGGACCGCAGGGTGCGTTGGGCGGTGTGCCATGCCTTCGATTTCGAATGGACCAACCGCAACCTCTTCTTCGGGCTTTACGAGCGCATCAACAGCTACTTCTTCCCGACGGAGCTGGGCGCCAGCGGGTTACCGAGCCCGGCCGAGCTGAAGATCCTGGAGCCTTATCGTGATCAGCTGCCGCCGGAGGTCTTCGATAGGGTCTATCAGCCACCTGAGACCGACGGCAGCGGCTGGCCGCGCGCCAACCTGGAGAAGGCCCTGAAGCTCCTAGAAGACGCTGGCTGGGTCGTCCGCGACATGCAGTTGGTGAATGCCGAGACCGGGCAGCCCTTCCGCTTTGAGATCCTGCTGGTCAGCAAGAACTTCGAGCGCATCGTGCTGCCTTTCGCTCATAATCTGGAACGTCTGGGGATGGATGTGCGTGTGCGCACGGTGGATCAGTCTCAGTACATCAACCGCGTGCGCAGCTTCGATTTCGACATGACCACGCAGGTCATTGCCCAATCGCTCTCTCCCGGCAACGAGCAGCGCGACTATTGGAGCACCGAGTCGGCCAGCCGTCCGGGTAGCCGCAACTGGGCCGGGATCGAGGATCCTGTGGTCGACGACCTGATCAACCTCTTGATCGCCGCGCCTGACCGGCAGAGCCTGATCGATCGCACCCATGCTCTCGACCGCGTGCTGCTCTGGGGACATCACACCGTCCCGCAGTGGACCTCGGCAAAGGTCAATTTCCTGGTCTGGGACAAGTTCTCCTGGCCGGAGAAGGCGCCTCTGCGGGGCATCGATCTCACCACCTGGTGGTACGATGAGGCCAAGGCCGAGAGCCTGAGCCGTCGCCGTCGCGCCAGCGGCGAAGCGACTGAGGGGAGCTGAGGGCTTGGCGACCTATCTGATCCGCCGCCTCTTCCTGGTGATTCCGACCCTCTTCGGAATCATGCTGATCAACTTCCTAATCGTGCAAGCGGCCCCCGGCGGGCCGATCGAACAGGCAATCGCCGACTTGAGCGGCATTGGTGGCCAGGCGACCGATACCATCACCCGGGCCGGCGGCGATACCTTGGATGCGCCCGCTGTCGACACCGGAGATGGGCGCGGCGGCTATCGCGGTCGGCAGGGCCTCCTGCCCGAGTACATTGCCGAGTTGGAGAAGCAGTACGGCTTCGATAAGCCGCTCTGGGAACGCTTCTTCATGATGATGGGCGACTATCTCACTCTGGACTTCGGCAGCTCTTTCTTCCGCGATCAGAAGGTGATCGACCTGGTGATCGAGAAGATGCCGGTTTCCATCTCGCTTGGCGTCTGGACCACCTTGATCGTCTATCTGGTCTCGATCCCGCTGGGGATCCGCAAGGCGATGAAGGACGGCAGCCGCTTCGATATCGGTACCTCGGCGGTGCTGGCGGTCGGTACTGCAATCCCCAGCTACCTCTTTGCCGTCTTCCTACTCGTCTTCTTCGCCGGCGGCAGCTATGTCCAGTGGTTCCCGCTGGGGGGCCTGGTCTCCGACGGCTGGCAGGACATGCCGCTAGGCCAACTGATCCTGGATTACCTCTGGCACATGGTGCTGCCGGTCTTCGCCATGGTGATCGGCGGCTTCGCCAGCCTCTCGCTTCTAACCAAGAATTCCTTCCTGGATCAGCTGCGCCTACAATATGTGACCACGGCCCGCGCCAAGGGTCTGACCGAGCACCGCGTGCTCTATGGCCATGTCTTCCGCAACGCCATGCTGATCGTGATTGCCGGTTTCCCGGCGGCCTTCATCGGCATACTCTTCACCGGCTCGCTCTTGATCGAGATTATCTTCTCGCTGGATGGGCTCGGCCTTCTGGGCTTCGAGGCAGTGATCCGACGCGACTACAATGTCATGTTCGGCACGCTCTTCTTCTTCTCCCTGATCGGGCTCATCCTCAACATCATCAGCGATCTGACCTACACCCTGGTCGATCCGCGCATCGACTTCGAGCGCCGCGGATGAGCGAGGCGATCCTGCAACGCACGGCCGCGGCCGGGCCCGAGGGCAAGCGCAAGCGCTCGCCCCTGATGCAGCGGCGGATCGACAACTTCCGCGGCAACAGGCGGGGCTACTGGTCGCTTTGGATCTTTTCTGTCCTCTTCGTGCTGACTCTCTTTGCCGAGTTCATCGCCAACGATAAGCCACTGCTGATCTACTACGACGGCGGGCTCTACTTCCCGATCTTCGAGACCTATCCGGAGACCGACTTTGGCGGGACCCTGCCGACCGCGACCGACTACAGCGATCCCTTCGTCAAGCGCTTGATTGACGAGAAGGGCTTCGTCCTGGAGCCGCTGATCCCCTATGGCTTCAACTCGGTGGCCTGGAACTCGACAGAGCCCGCGCCGGCGCCGCCCAATGCTGAGCACTGGCTGGGGACCGACGATCAGGCCCGCGATGTCGTGGCGCGGCTGATTTACGGCTTCCGAATCTCCGTCCTCTTCGGCTTTGCCTTTACCGCAGTGGCGGCCGTCATCGGCGTCTCCATCGGAGCGATCCAGGGCTATTTCGGCGGTTGGATCGATCTCTTCGGACAGCGATTTATCGAGATCTGGTCGGGGCTTCCCGTGCTCTTCCTGCTGATCATCATGGCGAGCCTGGTGGAGCCCACCTTCTGGTGGCTCTTGGGCGTGACTGTGCTCTTCGGCTGGATGGGCTTCGTTGGCGTGGTGCGCGCCGAGTTCCTGCGCGCGCGCAACTTCGACTATGTGCGTGCCGCCCGCGCATTGGGCGCGCGCGACTTCACCATCATGCATCGTCATGTGCTGCCCAACGCCATGGTGGCGACCCTGACCTTCATGCCTTTCACCCTGGCCGGTTCGGTCACCATCCTGACCTCCCTGGATTTCCTGGGGGTCGGTCTGCCGCCGGGCTCTGCCTCCTTAGGCGAGCTGCTGGCGCAGGGGCGCAAGAACCTGCAGGCGCCCTGGCTGGGCCTCACCGGCTTCTTCACCCTGGCCATCATGCTGACCCTGCTGATCTTCATCGGTGAGGCCGTGCGCGACGCCTTCGATCCGCGCAAGTCGATTATGGAGGCACGCCGATGAGCGATACGCCGACGAGCGGGCCGTTGCTGTCGATCAAGGACCTCTCGGTCTCCTTCGGTAAGGCGGCCCCGGCGGTCAAGACCCTCTCTCTGGAAATCAACAAGGGCGAGACCCTGGCCCTGGTCGGCGAGTCCGGCTCCGGCAAGTCGGTGACCGCGCTCTCGATCCTGCAGCTCTTGCCCAGCCCGCCTGCGCACTACGGTCAGGGGACTTCGGTCACCTTCCGCGGTAAGGAGGTGATGGGGCGCGACGAGGTAGCCCTGCGCGCCGTGCGCGGCAACGATATCTCAATGATCTTCCAAGAGCCCATGACCTCGCTCAATCCCCTGCACACGATCCAAAAGCAGGTGAGCGAGACCTTGGCTCTGCACCGCGGCATGGGCCCGGTGGAGGCACGCAAGCGGGTCTTGGAGCTGTTGCGTCTGGTCGGCATCAAGGATCCCGAACAGCGGCTCACCGCCTTTCCGCATGAGCTCTCGGGCGGACAGCGTCAGCGCGTGATGATCGCCATGGCCTTGGCCAACGAGCCGGAACTGCTGATCGCCGATGAGCCGACTACGGCCCTGGATGTCACCGTGCAGGCGCAGGTCTTGGGCCTCATGCGGCGCCTGCAGCGCGAGCTGGGCATGACCATGCTGCTGATCACCCACGACCTGGGCGTGGTCCGCCGCATGGCCGACCGGGTCTGCGTCATGACCGAGGGTGAGATCGTCGAGCGCGGCCCGGTCGCCGAGGTCTTCAATGCGCCCAAGCACCCCTATACCCAGCGCCTGCTGGCGGCCGAGCCCAAGGGCTCTGCGCCGCCGATCCCTGAGGACGCGACCGAGGTTATGGCCGCCGACGAAGTGAAGGTCTACTTCCCAATCAAGAAGGGCCTCCTGAAGCGCACGGTCGACTATGTGCGCGCCGTCGATGGCGTCTCCCTGACCCTACGCGAAGGTGAGACCCTGGGCGTGGTGGGAGAGAGCGGCAGCGGCAAGACCACCCTGGGCATGGCCCTGCTGCGCCTGACCCAGGCCCAAGGGGCTGTCACCTATGCCGGGCGACGTATCGACGGCCTCTCGGCCTCAAACCTGCGTGCCCTGCGCAAGGACCTGCAGATCGTCTTTCAGGACCCCTTCGGCTCGCTCTCGCCGCGCTTGACGGTGGGCGACATCGTGGCGGAGGGGCTGGATATCCACGAGCGCCTCGACAAGGGCGAGCGCGACCGGCGCATCGCCGCGGCCTTGGAAGAGGTTGGGCTGGAGGGCCAGATGCGCCATCGCTATCCGCATGAGTTCTCCGGCGGACAGCGGCAGCGTATCTCGATCGCCCGGGCGATGATCCTGAAGCCGCGCTTCGTGGTGTTGGACGAGCCGACCTCGGCCCTGGACATGTCGGTCCAAGCCCAGATCGTCGAGCTGCTGCGCGACCTGCAGGCCAAGCACCGCCTGGCCTATCTCTTCGTCAGCCACGACCTGCGCGTGGTCCGCGCCATGTCGCACAGCATGCTGGTGATGCGCGACGGCAAGGTGGTGGAGGCCGGCGAGGCCGAAGCCCTCTTCGAGAACCCACAGCACCCCTATACGCAGAGCTTGCTGAAGGCCGCGATCGACGTGGTGGTCGAAGAAGCCGCCTAGCGCCGCCGTCCCAGCACCAGCGACAGCACCGCCATGGAGAGCGCCACGACCATCGCGGCCGGCATCAAGAGGCAGAGCGCCTCATAGGTCGAGGTGAAGAGGTCAGAGGCGGCCAGCTCCGCACCCAGCGCGCCCGAGAGCACCTGGATCACCCCCATCATCGAAGAGGCCGCACCGGCCGCCGGCCCCGCCGGTTCCAGCGCCTTGGAGACCGCCACCGGCAGCAGCATGCCAAAGCCCAGCACATAGCCTGAGAGTAGCGCCCAGAGGCTGACGAGGCTCAGCTCCTCGTTCGCATTGATGAAGAGGCCCAGGCCGGCGAGAGCGCCCAGGACCGCCCCCACCAGGATGACCCTGTCCAGGGAGACACGCTTGATTGCTTGTCTGGCGCCGACCGAGCCCAGGATGAAGGCCAGGGCGGCGATCGCGAAGATCGGCCCGAAAGCGGCCGGCGAGACGTCGTAGCGCTCCTGCGCAACGACGGCGCCGACCGAGAGGAAGGCGGCATAGCCCAGGAAGACGGCCGAGGAGATGGCGGTGCCCAGGAGGAAGTCGCGGGCCCGAAAGATCAGCAAAGCGCTCACCAGATAGGGGATCAGGGCCGGGCGTGCGGCGGTCTTGCTCTGGCCGCGCAGAAAGAGAAAGACCAGCACCAGCAGCATGAGCGCGAACAAGACCAGGAACCAGAAGATCCCGCGCCAATCGGTCAAGGTCAGCAACCCGGAGCCGATCGAGGGCGCGACCAGGGGGGCTGCGCCCAAGACGATGGTCATGGTCGAGATCAGCGCCGCCGTCTGCGGCCCGCCACCCTGATCGCGGGCAATGGCGCGAGCGATCACTGGTGCACCACCACCCAAGAGCCCCTGCACGAAACGCGCCCAGATCAACAGCTCCATCGAGCTGGTGGTAGCGCAGACCAGAGAGGCAATCAGAAAACCGACGAGCGAGAGGGAGAGCAGCGGCAGCCGCCCATAGCGGTCGCTCAGGGGTCCCCAGAAGAGCTGCCCCGGCCCATAGCCCAGCAGGAAGAAGCTGACCAACTGCGCGCCGGCCTTGGGGTCTTGCCCCAGCTCGCGCGCAATCTCCGGCTGGGCCGGAATACAGATATCGACGGCTGTTGCGGTCACCGCCGCCAGCGCGCCCAGGGTGAGAACAAAGCCGGGTCTTTCCATGCCGACCTTAGTGACATGGGAGGAAGCGGGGGCAGAAGGCTCAGTGATCGCTGATCACGCCCGCTTGCCACGCATGGCGCCTTATCAGGGAGGGACAGGCCGCAGCCTACGCCTAACTCCTCTTCTAACGAGGATAATCAGTCAACGAAGGGGACCACGCAGTCCGCTTCGCTGCGCCACTGTTCGACCGCTGCGAAGATGGCATTGCGCACGGCGCTGACCGGTTCGGAGCGGATGCGGCCGCTCGGATAACAGAGGCTGTAGGTGAGCGGCAGTCGCGGCTCGAACCGGCGCACCACCACGCCCTGATGGATCCAGGGCTCGGCCGCGAAGGGCTCGGCAAGGGTGATCCCCAAGCCGGCGGCGACCAGGGCATAGCGGCTGTGCGAGGTGTGGGTCGTCAATCGCACGGCATTGCCTTCCAGATAGCGATCCATCACGTCCGCTTCCTTTTTGAAGGAGAGCGGACCGGCCGGTCGCCAGCCAATTACCGTTTCACCGCGGAAATCCTCGGCCTCAATGACCTCCTTGGCGGCCAGCGGGTGTCCGCTGGGCAGGGCACAGACATGCTCGACGGTAAAGAGCGCTTCGGCCTCGATGCCGATGATGTCGGGGATGGTGAGGGTGACCGCCAGATCAGCCGAATGGCTCTGCAGCTTCTCGATCACCTGCGTGACCGTGCCGGTATCGACTTCCAGGCTCCAGCTCAGGTTACGGCTGCTGATGTAGCGTGCAACACGTGGCAACAGAGAGGTAGAGAGCGCCGGCAAGCAAGCAACCACCACGGGATGGGAGGCTTGATCGCGGATGTTCTCAGCCGCCTGTTCGATCCGCTTTAGGCCAAGGAAGTTCTGCTCGACGACGCTGGCCAAGCGGACGCCGGCAGTTGTCGGCACCAAGCGCCCCTTCACGCGGTCGAAGAGGCGAAAGCCTAGATGCGCCTCCAGGTCGGCGATGTGTCGGCTAACACCCGGCTGTGAGATCGACAGTCGTGCTGCCGCCGCCGTCGTGGTGCCGGCCGAAATCAAGCAGCGAAAGACCTCAATCTGACGAAAGCTCAGCGTCACATCACGGGCTCCTCCAATGCCCGGAGACTATAACATCTGCGCATAGGATATCTGTAATTGATCTTTTTCCACATAGACCATCTATGAGAGCCTTGGTCGTGAAGGGCGAGCGGCTCGCTGTCGTCTCGCTACAAACAAGCGCGAGATCAGGGACATGAATGACATCTCTTCTGCCAAGCCACTGCACGCAATCAATCGGCGCCGCTTGCTGCAAGGAGCGGCCGGATTGGCAGCCGTCGCGAGCCTGCCGGGCCTTGGGTCCCTGCATGCCGCAGAGCCGCAGCGGGGCGGCACCTTGCGGCAGGCGCTGCGCGGTGGATCGATCAGCGACACCCTGGAGGGGACGACCCTGCAGGCGGCCCATCCGATCTCCGTCAGCTGGCAACTGCGCAACAATCTGACCGAGATCGATGCGGCGGGGAATGTCGTGGGTGAACTGGCCGAGAGCTGGGAGGCCTCGGGCGACGCCAAACAATGGATCTTCACCCTGCGTCCAGGGGTCGAGTTTCACAACGGCAAGACCCTGGAGGCCGCTGACGTCGTCTACTCCTTGAATCAGCATCGTGGTGAGGACACCAAGTCCGGTGCTGCGCCGATCGTAGAGGACGTGGTCGACATTCGCGCCGACGGCAAGAACCGCGTGATCATCGAGATGGGGCGTGGCAATGCCGATCTGGCCTTCCTTTTGTCGGACTATCACCTGGTTGTCGCGCCCGAGGGCACCAGCGGGCCCGAGTGGGACAAGGGGATCGGCACCGGACCCTTCCGCCTGGAGCATTGGGAGCCAGGCATCCGCGCCGTCACCGCACGCAATCCCAACTACTTCAAGTCGGGTCTGCCCTATTTTGATGGCGTCGAAACCCTGCACATCGCCGACGTGGCGGCGCGTACCAACGCGTTGCGCTCCGGCGAGGTCGACCTGATCGAGGAACCGGACCTCAAGACCCTGCATCTCTTGAAGCGCCAACCCGGCGTTGTCATCAAGGAGGTCGGCGGCACGCGCCACTTCCCCTATCCCATGCTGATGACGGTTCCGCCCTTCGACAATCCCGACGTGCAGATGGCGCTGAAGTACGCCGTCGATCGAGAGGCCTGGGTCAGCAAGATCCTGAAGGGTCATGGTTATGTCGGCAACGACCACCCGGTCGGGCAGAACCAGCGCTTCTTCGCTCAGGATCTGGAACAGCGGCAGTACGATCCCGACAAGGCCAAGTTCCACCTGAAGAAGGCCGGGCAGGAAGGCCTGAGGGTATCGATGGTCGCCGGCGAGGTCTATCCGGGCGCGGTCGATGGCGCCATTCTCTTCCAAGACAACGCCAAGGCCGCTGGCATCACGATCGATGTGCAGCGCGTGCCGACCGATGGCTATTGGGTCGAGGTGCCTCTAAAGAAGGCCTGGCATGTCAGCTCTCTGGCCGGCCGACCGACCGTCGACTGGGTCATGTCGGTCTCCTATGCGGCGGGTGCGCCTTGGAACGACACGACCTGGGCCAACGAGCGCTTCAATGCCCTGCTGGTGGAAGCCCGCACCGAGTTGGATGCCGACAAGCGCGCAGCACTCTATGCCGAGATGCAACAGCTGGTGCGTGACGACTGTCCGACGGTCATCCCGGCCTTCGCCAATTTTATTAACTGCATGAGCGATCGGATCGGCACGCCAGAGACCATCGCCGCCAATGCTCAGCTTGACGGCCTCAAGAACTTTGAGCGCTGGTGGTTCGTCGAAGGTTGAGATCAGGCGGGCGCGTGCTGCGGCAGCGCCCGCTCATCGCTCGGCAGGATCCGCGCATAGAGATAGGAGTCTCGCCAAGCGCCGCGGACAAGCCTGTGGTGCTTGAGGCGCCCTTCGCGCTGCATGCCGACCCGTTCCAGCAGACGCCAGGAGGCTTCGTTCTCCACGTCTGCGGTCGCCCAGACGCGATGTAGGGAGAGGCGCTCTCTAGCGAAGCGCAGCACGCAGGTGATCGCTTCCGTCATGTAGCCGCGGCCCCAATAGTCGCTGTCCAGGGCATAGCCGATCTCGCCGCAGCGGTCCCTTGAACTGGTTTCTTGCAGCCTGACCGTCCCGACCAGATGGCTGATCTCGCGCGGCTCGATCGCGACGACACCGCCCCTAGCTTGCTCGATCGAAGGCGCCGCGAGGCATTGCTCCAGATAGGCCGCCACGCTGTCAGCTGTCTGCGGCTCCAGCGGCAGGAAGCGCCAGAACTCGGGCCGTGTGGCGTAGCGCTGTAGGTCAGCCAGGTCACTTGCTCTCAGTGGCCGCAGGACCAGGCGTTCGCTGGAAACCTCCATGGTGACTCCGTCTCGCGAGCCAGTTTGGCAGAACCAGCAACAAGAAGGGGCAGGCCGCAGCCCGCCCCATTTTGTGCTTTCGCTTGTTAACGGGAAGCCCTCACTCACCAGACCGCTGCGTCATTGGCAAAACTTCTCGTCCGCGAAGGAAACAAGTCTTGCGAGTTTGTCGCTCTGAGTCAATCCTCAACCTATGAGGAAGAAGGCCAGGGGTAGGAGCGATTTATGCGGGAGAGGCTTGGTGGAGCTGACGCGGGGAAGAGATCCTATAGGCTTGGCATCGATCTCGGTGCCAACTCCCTCGGCTGGTCGGTCATCTGGCTGGACGAGGATAAGCCCAACGGACTGGGCCCGGCGGGCGTGCGGATCTATGCCGATGGGCGCGATCCGCAGAGCAAGACCTCCAATGCGGTGACGCGGCGGGTAGCGCGGGGGGCCAGGCGGCGGCGGGATCGCTATCTGGTGCGGCGCAAGGCGCTGATGGAGGCGCTGGTGGCGGCCGGGCTGATGCCGGCCGATGCTGCTGCGCGCAAGGCGCTGGAGCGGCTCGATCCCTATGACTTGAGGGCGCGGGGGCTCGACGAGGCGCTGGCGCTGACGCACTTCGGGCGGGCCTTGTTTCACATCAACCAGCGGCGCGGTTTCAAGTCGAACCGCAAGACCGATGGGCAGAACGAGGAGAAGGGGGCGATTGCCGAGGCCGGCAAGCAGCTGCGCGAGCAGATGCTGGCGGCTGGAGCACGGACCCTGGGTGCGTATCTGGCCAGGCGCCATGCGCGACGAGAGGCGGTCAGGGCGCGCAATGTCAGCAGCGGCGCCAAGGCTGCCTATGACTTCTATCCGCAACGCGCCATGCTGGAGGATGAGTTTGGGCAGCTTTGGCGGGCGCAGGCCAAGTGGCATCCGGAGTTGACTCAGGCGCTCTACGACCAGCTCTTCGAGATCATCTTCTACCAGCGCCCGCTGGTGTCGCCGCCGGTCGGCAAGTGTGCGCTGGATCCGGCCAAGCAGCCAGACGATCTGGAGGGCTTTCGCTGCTCCTGGGCGCATCCCCTGGCACAGCGCTTTCGCATCCTGCAGGAGGTGAACAATCTGGCCGTGGGGCTGGTCGGCGAGGCCAAGGAGGCCTTGTCGCCGGAGCAGCGGCAGAAGGTCTATCTCTCGCTGCGTGCCAAGAAGAGCATGAGCTTCGACGGGCTCCGGCGCCTTCTCAAGCTGACGGCCGAGCAGATCTTCAATCTGGAGTCGGAAAAGCGCAGCAAGCTGGAGGGCGACCAGACCGCCTGGCGGCTGGCCGACAAGAAGCGCTTCGGCAAGGCCTGGCACAGCTATGCGCCGGAGCGGCAGGCCGCCATCGTCGAACGCCTCCTAGAGGAGCCCGACGAGCAGGCGTTGGTGGAGTGGCTGATGGCAGAGACCGGCGTCGAGGAGGCGCGGGCCTGGGTCATCGCCGATTCGCCCCTGCCGGAGAGCCACTGCCGCCTGGGTCTGCGCGCGCTCAAGGCTCTGCTGCCCTTGATGGAGGCCGGCAAGCGCTATCACGAGGCTGCAGCCGAGGCCGGCTATGACCATGCCCGTATGCCGACCGGGGAGATCCGCGATCGCTTGCCCTACTACGGCGAGATCCTGCAGGACCATGTGGTCGGCAGCGGCGATTCCCGCGATCCGGCGGAGAAGCGCTGGGGGCGACTGCCCAATCCCACGGTGCACATCGGCCTCAATCAGCTGCGCCGCGTGGTCAATGCGCTGATCAAGCGCCACGGGCCGCCGAGCCAGGTGGTGGTGGAGATGGCGCGCGACTTCAAGCTCTCGCCGCAGGCCCTGCGCAAGCTGGAGCTGGAGCAGGCCGCCAATCAGAAGAAGAACGACCGGCGACGGGAACAGCTGGAGGCGCTGCGCTTGCCGGTGAACCACGGCAACCTCTTGAAGCTGCGCCTCTGGGAGGAGCTGAACGAGACAGACGAAGCGGACCGCAAGTGCCCCTTCACTGGCGAGACCATCAGCATTCGCCGCCTACTCTCCGATGAGGTGGAGATCGAGCATCTGATCCCCTTCTCGCGCTCCTGGGACGACTCGGCGGCGAACAAGACCGTTTCTCTGCGCAGTGCCAATCGGGCCAAAGGCAACAAGACCCCCTTTGAGGCCTTCGGCAGCAGTCCGACGATCAACGGTCGGCACTACGACTGGGAGCAGATCACCGCGCGAGCGGCCAACCTGCCGGGCAACAAGCGCTGGCGCTTCGATCCCGATGCGCTGCAGCGTTTCGAGGCTGGCGGCGGCTTCCTGGCCCGGCAGTTGAACGAGACCTCCTGGCTCGCCCGGCTGGCCCGGCAGTACCTGGGCAGCGTCACCGACCCGCGGCAGGTCTGGGTGGTGCCGGGGCGGCTGACCGCCCTGCTGCGCGGCAAGTGGGGTCTGAACGACCTCCTGAACCTCGCGGGCGGGGTCAAGAATCGCAACGACCATCGCCATCATGCGCTGGATGCGCTGGTCGCCGGCATGACCGACCGTGGGCTCCTACAACGCATGGCGCGCGAGTACGACGAGGTACGCGACCGAATCGAGGTCTCGGCGCCCTGGGTCGGCTTTCGTCAAGATGCAGCGCGAGTCTTGGACGCCATCCTGGTCTCGCACAAGCCCGACCACGGCGCCCAGGGGCAACTGCATGAGGATACGGCCTATGGCCTCTTGGAGCCGCCGGAGGAGGGCGGCAACCTGGTCTACCGCAAGGCCTTGAAAGACCTGAACGAGCGCGAGATCGGTCGCATTCGCGACCCTGCACTGCGTAGTGAGTTGGAACATGCTGTCGCCTCAGGAAAGGCGGCCGGCAAGGCCCTGCCGGAGGTCTTGCAGGCGTTCGGTGTTGCTTGGGGGCAGCGGCACAGTCGCGCGGCGCCCGGTAAGGAGCACGGTGCCCTGCGTCACGTGCGACTGACCAAGGTGGAGGGGGCAGACTATCTGGTCTCAATCGCAGACCGAGATGGGCAGGCCTTCAAGGCCTACAGCGCCGGCGACAACCACTGCGTCGAGATCTACGAGACCCCTGACGGCCGTTGGGAGGGCGAGGCGATCACGGTCTTTCAGGCCAACCGCGGCGGATACCGTGCGGCCTGGCGCAAAGCTCATCCGCAGGCGCGCCCCGTCATGCGGGTTCATAAGGGCGATTGCATTCGAGTCGAAACGGAGGCTGGGCCGGCCTTCCTGATCGCGCATCGTCTGGACGCGGCGGCGAAGCGCTTCAAGCTGGCCCCGCACAACGAGGCTGGCGCCCTGGATAAGCGCCACAATGATCCGGACGATCCCTTCCGCTGGCGCATGTTCTCCTACAACAAGCTGCGCAGCCTGCAGGCGGCGCGCGTGCGTATTGACGAAGTCGGGCGACCCTGGAGACAGACCGCGAAGGGACCGGGGTCATGATCGGCCGTATTGTCGAGATCACCGAGGATGGTCGCCATGCCGCTGTCAGCCGCGGCTTCCTGACGGTCAAGGAGGGTGGCGAGGAGCTGGGACGCGTGCCCTTGGACGACTTGGCGGCCGTCATCTTCAACGCCCATGGCCTGACCACCAGCAATAATCTGATGGTGAAACTAGCCGAGCGTGGCGTGCCTCTGGTGCTCTGCGGGCCCAACCATAGTCCGGCTGCCCTGATGTGGCCGTTGGAGGGCCATCATGCTCAGGCCGGGCGCATTGCCGACCAGGCGGCGGCCGGCAAGCCGCTGAAGAAGCGGCTCTGGACCCAAGTCGTTCGGGCCAAGATCCGCCAGCAGGGGGCCACTCTGGCGGCCTGCGGTGCGGCGCACGGCGGCTTTGCCTTATACCAAGGGCAGGAATTAGAGACCAGTTTCACGGCGCTGAGTTGTCTTCTGGGCAGGCGCGGTCTGCGCAGTGGTGCTGTCGCACCATAAGCAGGCCGCAACGCACCCAGAAGACAACTCAGCGCCGCCTCTGGTGGGCCGCATAGGCCGTCCGGGTGCGTTGCGATGCTAGCCCGATGCCCCGCATCGCGCTGCACATCGCGCCTGCCCGGACGGCCTATGTGGCCCATGAAACAGGTCTCTAATTCCTGCCCTTGGTATTACTGGCGCGTAAGGTGAAGAGCGGCGATCCGGAGAATGTGGAGGCAGAGGCGGCGCGACGCTATTGGCCGCTACTCTTTGGTAAGGAGTTTCGCCGGGACCGCAAGGAGCCGGGGCTGAACGGCCTTTTTTTTGAACTATGGCTACACCGTCCTGCGCGCCGGCGTGGCCCGCGCGGTGGCGGCCAGCGGGCTCTCGCCCAGCCTCGGCCTGATGCACGCCAGCCGCGTCAACGCCATGGTGCTGGTCGACGACCTGATGGAGCCCTTCCGGCCCCTGGTCGATCGCGAGGTCTGGCGCTTGCATCATGAGGGTGTGGAGGAGGTGACCCGTGAGGCCAAGGCGGAGTTGGCCCGCATCATGATCCTCGATCTGCCGACCCGCGAGGGCATCAGCCCCCTGATGACCGCGGCTGAACGTTTAACGCAGTCCCTGGCCAAGGCGCTGGCCGGCGAGGCGGAGGAACTGGCCCTGCCGCTCGACCGCCTGCCGCTCACCGGGTGAGCCGGTGGCTCAGCGGCCCCCGGCACTCAGCGGCTATCGCATCATGTGGCTTCTCGTCATGTTCGACCTGCCCGTAGGCACCAGGGGAGAGCGCCGCCGGGCCACCCAGTTCCGCCATGCCCTCTTGGATCTGGGCTTCGGGATGAGCCAGTTCTCGGTCTACATGCGCTTCTGCTCCGGGAAGGATGCAGCCGAGTCGCTGATCAATCGGATCGAGCAGGCTCTGCCGCCATCTGGTAAGGTGCATGTGGTGCAGATCACTGACAAGCAGTACGAGAAGATCCGCACATTTCGAGGAAGAAAACGTGAACGCAGCCCTGGAAATCCCGACCAGTTGGCGCTCTTCTGAGTGCTCGGCGGTCCTTTTCCTTATGGCTCAGCCAAGGAAAAGGCCCTGTTTCCAGGGCCTTGAGTGGGTTTCTAGCTTAGCGGTCTGGTGAGTGAGGGCCAACCGCAACGGCCGGATTGTCGTCTCTCCATCCCCACTGAGCTTAGCGGTCTGGTGAGTGAGGGCCAACCGCAACCCGGCTGTGGGGAAGGTGAGATAGTAAAAGTAGCTTAGCGGTCTGGTGAGTGAGGGCCAACCGCAACCGCTTCGCTCAGGTCCTGAAGCTCCACCCGAGCTTAGCGGTCTGGTGAGTGAGGGCCAAGCAGTTCGGCGAGGGAAAGCTTCCGCCTTACCCTCGCCGTGCGTTGCGTGCCTGGTGTCGCCTAGGCACGAGTGAGAGGCATGCTCGCCGCAGCGTTGCGGTCGGAGAGCGTCATGCCGATGTCACGCAGCATGTGGGCGTTCAGGCGCGATAGTCTGGATTGACGGTCGACCCGCTCGTTCCAGGTGGTGAAATTCTGCCCGATGGAGCTGAAGGCACGCCCGGCCAGGTCACGTCCTTGAACTTGAAGGAAGACGCTCGCCTTCAAGATAAAGTCATAAGAACGCTGGCTGCGTTCGCCGCCATCCAGGTTCTGTGTGTAGTGGAGCGGGCGCCGGCCCGTAGGGTGTAGCGTAAAGTCGGTCATCGCTTCATCCTTTCATTTGTTTCTCGGCAAAACTGCAAGCCTTTGCTTCTGCCGTTGCGTATCATAAGATTTTGTAATTGAATCTATTTAAGGTATAGACAAACTGAGGTGCTTTTTTGATCTCTTTGCGCAGAATGTGAATGAGCATGCAAAGCGGCAACTACCGGAGCTTTGCGGCCGGCGTTGGGGCAGTGACTGAGATTCACTCTATAGAACGGCACTAAGCTTGGCGCTCTGGTGCGGGTAGTACCAAGGTCAGGAAACAGGTCTCTATTGTCTGATCTTGGTGTAAGCCTTCGACCTGCGCCAGTCTTGGTCTAGGCACGCCAGAAGGGCTTCCTGACCTCGCGGTCCCGGTCCGAGAGCGTCATGCCGATGTCGTGCAGCATGTGCTCGTCCATTTTCGTCAATCCGTATCGGATGGAGATCCGCCGGTTCCAGGTGGTCAAACGATGCCTGACAGAGGCGAAGAAACCTTCGGCCCCATCATGCTCTTCGGATTGCCCAAAGCCGTTTGGTCTGAAGAGGAGGCCATAAGAACGCCGCCTCCATCCCTCGTCGCTGAAACCAGCTATGTATCGGGTGGGGTCCTGGCCTGTCGGCCGTAGTGAATAATCGGTCATCATTCTATCCTCATGCCGTCGAGATCGCTGGGCATGCTGCGGGCAATTCTCCCATCGTCCCTAGGCAACAAATCGTCATACAACTTACTGATAATATAGATAAACCAAGGTGCTTTCTTGATCAGTTTGAACGAAAGATGAATGAGAGCTCTCAGCGTTTCCGACTTAGCCGGCCTTGGAGACGGTCAGCTTTCGGCGCACATCTCTAGAAACGCCTCAAAGCTCTCCACCTGGCCCGCCTCATAGGCGCGCTGGTAGGCCTGGTTGAGGGCGCGCTTCTCTTCGATACGGGCGATGGCCCAGCCGATGAGCTGGGGGTCGCCCAGGCCATAGCCGTCGTCGTAGAGACGTTCCAGCAGCGCCCGATAACCATTCTCGGCCCGATCGGCGGAATCGGGGGCATGGCAGATCGAGCCCTGGCGGACGCGATAGTCGCGGAGGACCATTGCTGCGACCGGGATCTCAGGCTGCTTAGCAAAGATCTTGAGATTGAAGGCCAGGTCGTCGCAGAGGTCGATCGCCGGGTCCCAGCCCTCGACCCAGTCGCGGCGGACCAGCGGCATCATCGGCACGTCGAGCTGCAGGAAGGCCTTGCCGTCCAGCTGGTCGGGCCGACCGTCGGCGAGGTAGCGGTGATAGAGATGGCCGCTGGTCTCGTCCACCACCTGCAGGCCGTCGAAGGCGGCCCCGGCGCGCTCAGCCAGCGGCAGCAAGGTCTCCAGCCGGCGCGGCAGGTAGAGATCGTCGGCATCCAGGGGCGCGACGAAGCGGCCCTTTGCGTGGGCGAGGCCGACGTTGCGCGTGCGCTGTGCTCCGCCGCCGATCGTCCCGCTGCTGGCGTGGCGGATGCGCGGGTCCTGGATCCCGGCAGCGGCCAGCAGGGCGGCATAGTCTTGGCCGTCGTCGCTGACCACCAGGGCCTCCCAGCTGGGCAGGGTCTGCCAGAGGAGGGAGCGGATGGCGCGGACTAAGGTGGCTTCCGAGCGATAGCAGGGAAGGATGACGGAGACCGCCGGCAGCATGGGTGATCAGGCGTCCTGGACTTTTCCGCCGCGCTGCAGCTTGCGGGCGATACGGGCGGTTTGGTAGTGCGCGCGTTCGGTCGGTGCGTGGGCAGCCAGGAAGCGGGTGGCGGCAATCAGTATGTTGCGGCCGGCCTGGCCGCCGCCCCAGGCGTCGTATTGGCGGATGCCGGCGTCGAGGATCTGGTAGGAGTGGAAGCCGGCGTCTTCGCGCAGCAGCGCCTCTGCCAGGGTGGCGATCAGCGGATCGACCGGGTGGCCCAGATCCAAGTAGCGTGCGACCAGGGTTGCTGCCGCATTGACCTGCTGCTGGCGGTCGAAGGCCTCAAGGATGGCTCGGGTCAAGTCCTTGACCTCTGCCGGCAGGTCTTGGGCTTTCGCCGGGTCGGGCAGCCGCGCCGGCGGTCGATTGAGATAGCGGATCAGATAGACCGCCATGGCGCCGTGATAGAGCGCGCGCAGGATGCGCAGACGGCGCTCCATCGCCGCTGGCTCGCCGGCACGCGCCAGCATCTGCTGCACGGCATTGCAGAAGGTAAAGGCGTGGTGCGCGCTGTCCCAGTCGGAGAACTCGTTGGCGGTGCCGAAGCGCGCGACCCTGAGCGCTGCGGCATAGGCCAGGGCCCGGCCGATCTCTGCGGCTGCCAGGCCCGAGGCGAAGGCCCCCTCCAGGGCGGCAATCACCGCTTGGGGCTCCTCGGCCAAGAGGGCCTCGGCCAGGGTCTCCAGTTCCTCGCTGCTGCCGGCGCGCGGGGCAGGGGCGGCCGCCAGGATCTCCGGCAGGCGGGCGAAGGCAGCCTCTTGCAGGCGGATCAGGTCGATGGGGTTGCGCCAGGCATCGCTCTCTTCGCCGCCCTGGGCCATGACGATCTCATTGACCAGGGTCGGCAGCAGGGTTGCGGCCTCCTGCCAGCCGACCACCTCCAGGCAGTCGAAGCACTTGTTGATGTAGTCCAGCGCATGGCCGCCGTCGGCGAAGTAGCGATCGCTGACCACGGCCAGCAGCATGGCGGCCAGATCGGCCTTGGAGCCGCCGCCTTCTACCGCCGTCAGCAGGGTGCGCTCGGCGGCATTGCGCTGGCGCACGGCCGACCACTTGGCAAGCCAGTGCTCCAGCGTCTCAAGGTCGGCCTCGGCGCCGGTCAGGGCCTGGCGGTCGCGGCGCGGTGTCTGGCCTTCGCAGTCGCCGGCAACCCGCCTGATGCTCTGATAGAGCGCCAGATAGGCCACTTCATCCGGCAGGCGGTGCAGATGGCCGGCCAGGTTCGCCAGGATGGTCTGCCCGAAGCCCCAGCCGTCGCGATTGCGGGCGCCGAAGCGGGCGGCGTCGCGCACCAGCTCCTCCGGCGCCGCACCGGCTTGCAGTGAGCCCAGCACCGCCTTGCCGATCACCAGGCCGATGTTGTGCGCCATGCCGTCGTTCAGCCGCCGCTTCCAGTGCTTGGCCGGTTCGGCGAAACCGCACTCCGGCGCCACCCAGATCTCCTCGCCGCGGATCTCGACACGCCCCGGCGGCACGTCGTCGGCCCAGAGGTCGAAGGTGCAGCCGCTGGTCACGTCGAAACGCGCGTGATGCCAGTGGCAGGTCAGGATGCCGTCTTCGATGGAGCCGCGGTCGAGCGGAAAGCCCAGATGCGGGCAGCGATTGTCCAGGGCATAGACCTGGCCATCGCGGTAGATCACCAGGATCGGCGCACGCCCGCCGTGCACCACACGGTGCCCCTCGGCCTTGAGTTCATTCAGGGTACAGACGTAGAGCAGGGAGTCGGCGATGCTGTCCATGGGACCTGAGCCTACTCCCCTTTGCGGTCGTTTGAGAATAGGCCGCAGGACCTATTCTCAGGGCGGGGGAGCGGGCTGGCGCCGTGCAGACCCAAATGGAGCCCTCCGGCTAACTCTTCAGCCCGTCCAGAAAGTCCTTCACCTTGGAGAAGAAGCCGTGGCTTTCCGGGCTCGAGGACTTGAGGTCGCTCTCCTCCTCGAATTCACGCAAGAGCTCTTTCTGCCGGCGTGACAGCTTCACCGGGGTCTCGACCTTGACGCCGATATAGAGGTCGCCGCGGTCGCGGCTGCGCAGCACGCTCATGCCCTTGCCGCGCACCCGGAAGGACTGGCCGGTCTGGGTGCCCTCCGGGATCGTCACCTTCACCCGTCCGCCGTCGATCGAGGGGACCTCGATGCTGCCGCCCAGGGTGGCCGTGGTCATGGTGATCGGCACGATGCACTGCAGGTCGGCGCCGCCGCGCTCGAAGAAGGGATGATCCTTGATCGAGAGGAAGATGTAGAGGTCGCCTGCCTGGGCGCCGCGCACACCGGCCTCGCCTTCGCCGGCAAGCCGAATGCGGGTGCCTTCCTCGACGCCGGCCGGGATGTTGACCTGCAGGGTCTTATCCTTCTGCACGCGGCCGTCGCCGTTGCAGACCTTGCAGGGCTTGTCCAGAGTCCGGCCCTCGCCCTGGCAGGTCGGGCAGGTACGCTCGATGGTGAAGAAGCCCTGGCTGGCCCGGACCCGGCCGCGGCCCTTACAGGTCGGGCAGGTGGTCGGGCTGGAACCGGGTTCCGCACCGCTGCCGTTGCAGGCACCACAGCCTTCGGTACCCGGCACGCGCACGGTGGTCTCCTTGCCGGAGAAGGCCTCCTCCAAGGAGATGGTCATGTTGTAGCGCAGGTCGGCCCCTTGGGTGGAGCTGCGCCCGCCACGCCTGGCACCGGAGAACTCACCGAACATCTCATCGAAGATGTCGGCAAAGCCGCCGAAGTCGAAGCCGCCGCCGCGACCGCGCTGTCCGGCACCCGGGCCGGCGGAGGAACCGTCGAAGGCCGCCGCGCCGAAGCGGTCGTACATGGCCCGCTTTTCCGGATCCTTCAGCACGTCATAGGCGTGATTGACCTCTTTGAAGCGCTTTTCGGCGTCCTTGTCGTCCGGGTTGCGGTCGGGGTGCAGCTCCAAGGCCAGCTTGCGATAGGCTTTCTTGAGCTCGGCGGCGTCCGCGTTCTTCTGGACGCCGAGGAGCTGGTAAAAATCTTGAGCCATAGGTCGCGCCTTAGATCACTGCGATCGGAAAGGAAGGCGGCTTCGGGTCAGTCTTTCGTACCCGACCGCGAAGCCCCTTCTTTCAATCGTCAGCTTAAGCTTCTGCCGTTAAGCGGACTTCTTCTTGTCGTCATCGACCTCTTCGAAGTCGGCATCGACGACCGTCTCGTCCTTGGCAGAGGTGCTGCCCTGATCGCCCTCGGGCTGCTGCACGTCGGGACCTTCGCCGCCTTCAGCCTGCTGTTGCTGCTGATAGAGCGCCTCGCCCAGCTTCATGGAGGCCTGCGCCAAAGCCTGGGTCTTGGCATCGATCGCGGCCTTGTCCTCGCCCTCAAGCGCGGTCTTCAGCTCGGCAATGGCGGTCTCGATCGCTTGCTTCTCCTCGTCGGAGACCTTGTCGCCGACCTCGGCCAGGGTCTTCTCGGTCTGGTGCACCAGGGCTTCGCCCTGGTTCTTGGCCTCGATCAGCTCGCGCTTGGCCTTGTCCTCGCCGGCGTGCTCTTCGGCTTCCTTGACCATCCGGTTGATGTCGTCGTCGGAGAGACCACCGGAGGCCTGGATGCGGATCTGCTGCTCTTTGGCGGTCGCCTTG
Source organism: Rhodospirillales bacterium (assembly GCA_963669335.1). Taxonomy (GTDB): domain Bacteria; phylum Pseudomonadota; class Alphaproteobacteria; order Kiloniellales; family JACOMY01; genus JACOMY01. The sequence continues at coordinate 4,429,790 of OY770023.1, read as the reverse complement.
TCCTTGGCCGAGACGTTGACGATGCCGTTGGCGTCGATGTCGAAGGTGACTTCGATCTGCGGCACGCCGCGCGGCGCATTGGGGATGCCGACCAGGTCGAACTGACCCAGGATCTTGTTGTCGGCAGCCATCTCACGCTCGCCCTGGAAGACGCGGATGGTGACCGCGGTCTGGTTGTCCTCGGCGGTGGAGAAGGTCTGGCTCTTCTTGGTCGGGATCGTGGTGTTGCGGTCGATCAGCTTGGTCATGACGCCGCCCAGGGTCTCGATGCCCAGGGACAGCGGGGTCACGTCCAGCAGCAACACGTCCTTGACGTCGCCCTTCAGGACGCCGGCCTGAATGGCGGCACCCACGGCCACCACCTCGTCCGGGTTCACGCCGCGATGCGGGTCCTTGCCGAAGAAGGCCTTCACCGTCTCGATGACCTTGGGCATGCGGGTCATGCCGCCGACCAGGATCACCTCGTCGATCTCACCGGCGGTGACGCCGGCGTCCTTCAGCGCCTTCTTCACCGGCTCCATCGTGCGGTCGACCAGGCCTCCGACCAGGGCTTCCAGCTTGGCGCGGGTCAGCTTCATGGTCAGATGCTTGGGACCGGACTGGTCAGCGGTGATGAAGGGCAGGTTGACCTCGGTCTCCTTGGCGGAGGAGAGCTCGATCTTGGCCTTCTCGGCCGCTTCCTTCAGGCGCTGCAGGGCCAGGCGGTCCTTGCGCAGGTCGATGGTGTTCTCTTTTTTGAACTCGTCGGCCAGGTAATCGATGATCTTGGCGTCGAAGTCCTCACCGCCCAGGAAGGTATCGCCGTTGGTCGACTTCACCTCGAAGACGCCGTCGCCGATCTCCAGGATCGAGATGTCGAAGGTGCCGCCGCCCAGATCGTAGACCGCAACGGTGCCGGTCTGCTTCTTGTCGAAGCCATAGGCCAGTGCGGCCGCCGTCGGCTCGTTGATGATGCGCAGCACGTTCAAGCCCGCGATCTTGCCGGCGTCCTTGGTCGCCTGGCGCTGGGCGTCGTTGAAGTAGGCCGGGACGGTGATGACCGCGTCGGTCACCTCTTCGCCCAGGTAACCCTCAGCCGTCTCCTTCATCTTCTGCAGAACGAAGGCGGAGAGCTGCGAGGGGGAATAGCGCTCGTCGCGGGCCTCGATCCAGGCGTCGCCGTTGTCTGCCTTGACGATGTTGTAGGGAACCAGCTCGCGGTCCTTGCCGATGATCGGGTCCTCATAGCGTCGACCGATCAGGCGCTTCATGGCGAAGACGGTGTTCTCCGGGTTGGTCACGGCCTGGCGCTTGGCCGACTGGCCGACGAGGCGCTCTCCGGAGGAGGTGAAGGCGACCTGCGATGGTGTGGTCCGCGCGCCTTCCGCGTTTTCGATGACTTTGGCCTGCGAACCGTCCATGACCGCGACGCAGGAATTGGTGGTACCGAGATCGATGCCGATCACTTTGCTCATTTGACAGTCTCTCCTTTCAGCAGCCCTCTGGCCGGCCTTACTGCCGAAGCGCCGAACACGCGGGCCCAGGGTCGGGATTATCAGCCCAGAACTGCCTTTCTCAAGGGCGAGATCGCCCCCTCAACGAAAGCGCAGTATCAAACTGGGCTTTGCTTCGTTGCTCCATATATGTTTTCAGGGTCGGCCTGCAAGTCGCTGGGCAGTGTGAAGCAGGCTTGAATTTCTTGGTTGTTGACGTGTCTATGGAGTCACCCCGCGACAGAGCCTGAGAGCTGCCACACTATGCCCCTGTTTCGCCAGACGCCCGCCTACCCCCGTGATCCGCTCTTCCGCGCGGTCCTGGGCGTGCTCATTGTCAGCGCCGTTGCCTCAATCATCATCTCGCTTCTGGCTGAGAATCAATGGAACATGCCGGTGCTGTCAGAGGTCGCTGGCTATGCCTCCTTGGTCTCATTGCTGGGTTACGTCGTCGTGCGCTGGATGGGCATCCGCGCCGTCCAGCGCGAGGAGGAAGAGAAGCTGCGCAACCTAGGCCGCGACGAGGAGTGATGCTGAAGCCCGGCCCGGAGGGCTTGGTCTGGCATCCCGCTTGCTTGGATCAGGCGGCACAGAGAGCCCTCTTGGGCGAGGTGGAGGGACTCTTGGCGACCGCACCGCTCTATCGGCCGGTCATGCCAAAGAGCGGCAAACCGCTCTCTGTACGCATGAGCAATGCCGGTGCGTTGGGCTGGATCAGCGACCAGCAGGGCTATCGCTACCAAGCCCTCCACCCGGTGACCGGAAAGCCCTGGCCAGCGATTCCCGACAGTATCTTGACGATCTGGCGACAGCTCTCGGGTTATGGCGCGGATCCGGAGGCCTGCCTGATCAACCTCTATGACGCCACCGCGCGCATGGGATTGCACCGCGATCAGGACGAGGCGGCTGAAGACGCCCCTGTGGTCTCGATCTCGCTTGGCGACACGGCGCTGTTCCGGATCGGCGGGTCAAGGCGAAGCGACCCGACACGCTCCTTTCGCCTGTCCAGCGGTGATGTCCTAATTCTGGGGGGCGCGAGCCGCCACTGCTATCACGGCGTCGACCGCATCCTTGCCGGCAGCTCGCGCCTACTGGCAGAGGGTGGTCGGATCAATCTCACCCTACGACGGGTCAATGAGTTCACTTGACTCGAGCCAAACTAGTCGCTGTCAGTCGGCTAGCTTGGGACAGCCTGCCTCAGCGTAGAGCTCTTCGGCTCGCCTTAGTGCCAAGCTGCGCTTGCCATCCAGCGGGCCTTCGTAGAACCCTTTTCGCTGATAGACCTCCTGATGCCATTTAGTTCTGCTGGGTCTTCGCTCTCTTACCTGAATGAAGAAATCAATCGCGTGATTGGCGTCGCCGTTCCGGCAGTAGATTAAGCCTATTTGCTCAAGTGGTTCGTAGTCCCAAGGCCTTGAGGCGGCAAGCTGTTCGAGGGCTGCTATTCCGCGCGCATAATCGTGCATGCGCAAAAGCGCGGTTGCTTGGTTGTTCAAGGCGGTGTGATTAGTCGGGTCAAGAGCCACAATTCGACCGAATGTTTCGGCGGCCTCCTCGTAGCGATTGTCATAAAAATAATTGTTAGCAAGCACAAGAAGCAAAAAAGTATTAGTTGGATCAAGATCAACCGCTTTTTGTAGGTCTATGTATTTGTCGGTTGCAATTCCGAGGCGTTCTTCCAAATAAGACCTGGTTTCGAAGAGGGTACCCTTGTTGGGTTGCAACAAGATAGCCTGATTAACGTCCTTGAGTGCGCCTTCAAAGTTCCAATAGCTAATCCGAAGATTGGCTCTTTGTTGGTACAGGTCTCCATCGGTAGGATGGTTCGCCAATTCCTCATCCAGTCGCTTCAACTCTGCTTCAAGAGAATCCTTCGCCAGCACCATGTGCCCCAGGTGAACGCGCATCATGACGAACGCGGCGTCATCTGGCTCCTCGTTGAAGGGAAAGAAAACCACTAAACCAGAGGCCATTAAGAATGCGCCCCTTGCGCTTCTTTTTGCTGCTTCAGCCAACTCAGGGAAGAGCGCAATGGCGGTTTCGAAGTCCTTGAGCGCGCCAGTCCTGTCTTGAAGGTTAATTTTTGCATGCGCTCGATTGTTGAGTGCCATGGCTCTTTGGGTGTCGCTCAACTTTGCTGAGACAAGGCACTTACTGTAGCTTTCAATCGCCGTTTGATAGGTACGTGCAAGAAATGTCTCGTCACCCCTTGTGCAAGCCTGGGGTATCTGCGTTTGGTCGCTTGTGGCCGGTGTCGTACCCAGAAACGCGAAGAGCGCGACAATGGCGGTCACACATTGGCATAGCACCAGCCGAAGGCGGCTCAAGGTTTGATTAATCATCAATAGAGCCCCTCGGCCAGGCAGTTGACGGTCAGTTCCGAGGGGCTGGCGGTCGCGGGCGCGTCGAGCGCGAAGGCGACCATGCGGGCGATGTCTTCGGCTTGCGACATCTGCGCTTCGGGATAGTCAGTGATGGCGCGGGCCATGTCGGTGGCGACGAAGCCAGGGCAGATTGCGGTTGCTCTGATACCCTGGTCCCAGCCGGCCAGGCGCGCTCCCTGGGCGAGCGCCACGGCGGCGTGCTTGGTCATGGCATAGGCGCCGCTGTCGGCCGACTTGGCCCGCTTGCCGGAGAGCGAGGCCAGGATGACCGCACGGCCAGCACCACCGGCGCAGAGCGGCCCCCAGGCCGCTTTCAGGAGGCGTCGCGGCGAGGCGACGTTCACCTGCCACATGCCTTCGAAGTCCGCCTCTGAGATCTCGACCACCGATTCCGGGATCATGATGCCGGCACAGCAGATGACGGCGTCGATCCGGCCGAAGCGCTTCATGGCCGCATCGACCCAGGCGTCCTCGTCGGCGGCCAGGGCATCATGGCGCACCACCTGGCTTCGCGCCCCCTCCACACCGTCCAGGGCTTGAGGATTGCGCATGCCCATCGACAGCAGCCAGCCGTTGGCTGCCAGATGGCGGGCGACGGCGGCCCCGATGCCGCGGTTGGCGCCGGAAAGCAGGGCCACCCGGTCTTGCGTAGCGTCACTCATGCTTGTTCCTCTGCTTGAGACGGGCCTTAGGTCGGTCGATAGAAGCGGCGACGATAGCTCAAGGCCTCGGCGATGTGCGCGCGCGAAACCTGCGCCTCGCCGGCCAGATCTGCAAGCGTGCGGGCAACCTTGAGGACGCGGTGGTAGCCGCGCGCTGAGAGCTTCAGGTGCTGCGCTGCCTCAGTCAGCAGCTCGCGGCCGGCGGCATCGGGCGCGGCCACCTCGTCGAGCAACTGCCCCTCCAGCTCGGCATTGCTGCGCAGTGGCTGCTTCAGGCCGCTGTAGCGCTCGCTTTGCACGCCGCGGGCGGCGGCGACCCGGGCGGCAACTTCGGCCGAGCCCTCGCGGGGCGGCGGCAGGGAGAGATCTGCGGCGCTGACGGCTGGAACCTCCACCACCAGATCGATGCGGTCGAAAAGCGGACCGGAGATCTTGCCTTGATAGTCGGCTGCACAGCGTGGTGCGCGCGAGCAGGCCTGTGCCGGATCGTCCAGATGGCCGCAGCGACAGGGGTTCATCGCCGCCACCAGCTGCACCCTTGCCGGATAGGTCACATGGCTGTTGGCGCGTGCAATGGTGATGTCGCCGCTCTCCAAGGGCTGGCGCAGCGCCTCCAAGGCGGCGCGATGGAACTCCGGCAGCTCGTCGAGGAAAAGCACGCCAAGATGCGCCAATGAGATCTCGCCGGGTTTGACCCGAATGCCGCCACCGGCGAGTGCCGCCAGGGAGGCCGAGTGGTGAGGGTCGCGAAAGGGGCGATGCCGCAGAATGCCGCCATCCGGCAGCGTGCCGGCGACCGAGTGGATCATCGAGACCTCCAGCGACTCCGCCGGGGTGAGCGGCGGCAGCAGGCCCGGCAGACGCTTGGCCAGCATCGACTTTCCCGAGCCTGGCGGGCCGATCATCAGCAGGTTGTGTCCGCCGGCGGCCGCGATCTCCAACGCCCGCTTGGCGGTTTCCTGGCCCTTGACGTCGGCCAGGTCCGGCAGGGCCGCATGTGCGCGCGCTTCTACCTTGGGAGCCGGCGGCGTGAGCACCTGCGTGCCTTTCATGTGGTTGACCAGCGCCAGGAGGGAGGCCGGTGCCAGCACGTCTATGCCCGCAGCCCAGGCCGCTTCGCCGCCCTGCGCTGCCGGGCAGACCAGCCCTATCTCCTTGGAGGCGGCATGGATCGAGGCCGGCAGCACACCGGTGACGGAGGAAAGCCGCCCGTCGAGCGCCAGCTCACCCAAGGCCAGCAACCCGGCAATGTCTTCGGCCGGCAGCACATCGATCGCGCTCAAGAGCGCCATGGCGATCGGTAGGTCAAAGTGGCTGCCTTCCTTCAAGAGGTCGGCCGGTGCCATGTTCACCACGATGCGCTTGGGCGGCAGGGAGAGGCCAAGCGCCGTCAAGGCACCGCGCACCCGCTCCCGACTTTCGGCCACGGCCTTATCCGGCAGGCCGACCAGGGTGAAGGAGGGCAGGCCGGAGGACACCTGGACCTGTACGTCCACGTCCACCACCGCGATTCCCTGAAAGGCGACCGTCGCCACCCGTGCAACCATTGATCCCCTCTCTTCCCTTAGCACCGTTACTCTAGAGTGCCGGTGATCAGGGGTGCTGGGCAAAGACTTTATCGGTGGAGAGGCAAGAAGAGGCCGCGACATGCACGCAACAGCATGGCGGAATCGTTTTTTTGTTGGGCCTTTTCGCTTGGCTTCCGGGGGAATGGGCACCAAATGGCTTCGCGACGGCAGGGGGCGCCACGGATTGCGCCAGCCCTTATCTATTGGCGCAGATCCCGGGGGACACCAACCATATGCTGCTGACGCTTCTCACCTTGGGAGGTCTTATCGGACTCTTGGTCGGCGGTGAGTTGGTGGTGCGGGGAGCGGTGGCGACGGCGACCCGTCTGGGCCTGTCACCGCTGATCATCGGTTTGACCATCGTCGCTTTCGGGACCTCTCTGCCAGAGATCGTGACCTCGGTCGAGGCAGCGCTCAGAGGCGCACCGGCCCTGGCCATCGGCAACATCGTCGGCTCCAACATCGCCAACATCCTGCTGGTTCTGGGACTATGCGCCCTCACCAAGCCGATGATCGTGCACAAGGCAAGCTTTGGCCGCGATGCCTATGCCGTCGTGGCCGCCACATTGATCGGCACCGCGCTCCTTTTTATCGGCTTTGTTGATCGTCCCATGGGCGTGGTGCTCTTGGTCTTGCTGATTGGCTATCTCTTTTTCGCCTACACCCAAGAACGGCGCAGAGAACGCAAATCCTCGCTGATCGCAACGGCGGAAAGCGAGGCGCAGGAGCAGGGCAAGGAGACCAAGCTCTGGCTCAGTCTTCTGATCACGGTGGCCGGTCTGGTGGCAATCGTCTGTGGCGCCAGCTTCCTGGTCGAGGGGGCCGTTGGGATCGCCCGCCATCTCGGCCTCTCGGAGGCCACGATCGGCGCCACCGTGGTTGCAATCGGCACCTCGCTGCCGGAGATCGTGACCTCCATGGTGGCCGCTCTCAGGGGGCAGTCCGGCGTGGCCATCGGCAACGTCATGGGCTCTAACCTCTTTAACATCATGGGCGTCCTGGGCGTCACCGCCTTGGCCAAGCCCTTTGATGTCCCGCCGGAAGTCTTGACCATGGATATCTGGATCATGCTGGCGGCCACGGTGGCGCTCTGGTTCCTCTCGACGCAGCGCGATCGGATCTCTCGGGTCGAGGGCGGCATACTTCTCACCTGCTACGTCGGCTTCTTGGCTGCGCTTCTGGTCTAGAGGTTCGACGCGCCTTCAAGAAGACGTGAGCCAAAATCTCGACTGAATTGGCGTTAGACTGGTCGCGTACAGTTTGGGCTCGCTCAATTTGAGCTTGTGCCGCCCCCCCCTAACGCGACGGGAGTCCCGCTATGCTTCGCTGCCTGCTTCCCCTGGTTCTGTTGTTCACCGCAGTCACGGCTCAGGCCGCCGACATTACCCCGCGCGAGGGATGGCGCGTGACCGCCACGACTCACAGCTTCGACCAGCTTTGGGAGCGACTGAAGACGACCATCAAGGCCAACAAGATGGGCCTTGTGACCACAGCCAGCGCCAGCGCCGGTGCGGCCGGACAGGGCATCACCATTCCCGGCAACCGGGTGGTCGGCGTCTATCGCAACGACTTCGCACGGCGCATGCTGGAGGCCAGCATCGCTGCTGGCATCGAGGCGCCGATCCGCTTCTACCTGACCGAGAACCCGGACGGCACGGCTTCGATCTCTTACAAGACGCCGAGCTATGTCTTTCAGCCCTACATGGAGGAGGGCGGGGCGGAGCTGAAGGCTCTGGCCGAGGAGCTGGATGTGATCTTCGCAACCATCTATGAGCAGACGGCAGCGGAATAGGATCTTTTCCAGTGCTGGATTAGCGGGCCTCTCACGATTAGATGAGAGGCCCGCCGTTCTTGTGATTGATCAAAAAGTGAGAGTCCTATGATTAATCTTTACACCTGGAGTACGCCCAATGGCCGCAAGGTCTCCATCGCCCTTGAGGAGTTGGGGCTGGCCTATGATGTTCACCCCATCGACATCACCAAGGACGATCAGTTCGCGCCCGATTTCCTGAAGATCTCACCCAACAACAAGATCCCGGCCATCGTCGATGATGACACCGGCCTGGCTCTTTTCGAGTCGGGCGCCATCCTGCTCTATCTGGGACGCAAGACGGGACGCCTCTTCCCCAACGACGAGACGGTGAAGTGGCAGGTGATGCAGTGGCTCATGTGGCAGATGGGCGGGCAGGGCCCGATGCTGGGTCAGGCGCATCACTTCCTGAAGTTCAATGCCGGCAAGGCGCCCTATGCCGAAGAGCGCTACCACAAGGAGGCCAAGCGCCTCTACGCGGTGCTGGATAAGCAATTGAGCCAGTCCAACCACGTTGCGAGCGAAGACCTCTCGGTCGCTGACATCGCCATCTGGCCCTGGGCAAGCCGCTTTGAGTGGCAGCAGATCGATATGAACGCGTTTCCCAATGTGAAGCGCTGGTACCTGCAACTGGCAGAAAGGCCGAGCTTCCAGGCCGGTTACAAGGTGCCGAACCCCTCCTTGGAGATTCCGCTACCGGCCTAGAGCCAAGCGCGCGGCAGCCAGAGTTACCTCGGTCGGGCCGCTGGCATCGATGTGCTGCCAATCGGAAGGGGGCTGGATGGTCTCGGCCTGGCGCTCGACCACCTTGGGACTGGCGTCAGAGGCGTCGCCGTGGCGCGCGGCGACGCGGGCCTTGAGCGTCTCCAAGGGTGCATCCAACCAGAGGCCGGTGAAGCGGCACTCCAGAGCCTCTGCGATGGCCCCAAGCGGATGGCGAAGCTGCGGGTCGGCGCTGACGGCATCCAGGACGACGCTGCGGCCTGCCCTGAGTGCGGCTTCGGTCTGCTGCAGGAGGGTGGCAATCACGCGCTGGTTTGCCTCTTCGCTGTAGGCGGAGGCCTCGAGCGGCTGCTCTGGTGCGACCTGGTACAAGCGCTTTCTGAGCACGTCGCTGCGCAACAGCACGGCGCCGGGAGGGCCGCCAAGCTCTTCCGCCAGTGCCTTGGCCAGGGTGGACTTGCCGCTGCCGGAGAGCCCGCCGACAGCAAGCAAAGAGGCCGGGGCCGAGGTCAGGACGGCTACGGCATAATCCAGATAGCGCCGCGCCTCCTCGCCGCGCTGCTGTTTCAGCGCCCCCTCGGCCTCCAACCATTGCAGGCCGCAGATCTTGGCGCGGACCCCGGCCCGGATCGACAGCAACAGAGGCAACAGCGCCAGACCCCGAAGCTGTTGCGTCGGCTCCGGGGCCATGGCGAGCCAGCGATTGAGCACCAGGTTTGCCAGGTCCCGCCGTCCACGCTGCTCCAGATCCATCAGCAGAAATGCCAGGTCATAGAGCAGATCGATGGCGATGAAGTCCTCGTTGAACTCGATGCAGTCAAAGGGGGTCGGGCGTCCCTCCCAAAGCACGATGTTGCCAAGGTGCAGATCGCCGTGACAGCGCCTCAGCCATCCGGCCTCGACCCGCTCGGCGATCAACGCGCGATGGCACTGGATCTCCTGTTTCGAGAGACTCTTCAAGAGCGCCTGCTTATCTGGCGGGAAGAGCCCTGCCGCGGTTGCCATATCGCGCTCGTTCTCTTCCGCAATGCTCTCCAGGGTGGCCGCGAAGTCGCGTGGCGGAGCGCGCTCGGCTGAGCGGTGGAAGGCGGCGATCGCATCGGCGAGGTCGCGCATCATCAACTCGGTAAGCTCGTTGTTGTCGGAGAGATGATCCAGCCGCGCTTCCTCCTCGAAGCGCTGCATCTCGACCAGCCATTCCACGGGCCTGCCCGGAGCACTCAAATGGAAACCGTCGGGCGCTTCCGTCACTGGAAAGACGTTCAGATAGAGCGTCGCTGCAGTGCGTTGGTTGAGCACAAGCTCGTTGCGGCAGGCCAACTCGCGCTTCTCCAGGGTCGAGAAATCCATCCAGCCGAAGTCGACAGGTCGCTTCATCTTGTAGGCGCGTGCGTCGGTCAGGAAGATGAGGTTGCCGTGGGTTACCACGACCTCGGGCTCTTGGCCTTGAAAAGCCTGACCGCTCTCCAGCCAAGCACGCACTGCTTCCTGCCGCACTTCGTTCGCCGTCACCTACTTCTCCCTCAGCAGCCCTCTGCAGCAGATCTAGTCCTGCCGTCGCAAAGCTACGACGCGGCCAAAGCTCACGCGTCTTGGTATCACTGCATCCCTATGCCATATCAAAGGGCATGCGTTTGGACAGCTTGGCATTGCTGGTCGTCGTGGTTCTGGCCTTGGCCTGGATCATTCTCTTGCTGGTGGGAAGCATTGCCGGCGGCTGGTTTGCGATCCTGCCGCTATTAGCCCTGCTGCTGGCCGGCTATTTCGTCTGGCGCGTGCTGAGAGATCGCATGAGCGATCCAGACGAGAAGAAGTACGACCGGATCGAACGCTAAAGGAAACCGATGCAGATCACCACCGCCGAAACCCTGCCAGGCTGCGCCGTCGTCGAACATCTGGGCATCGTGCGCGGCAATGTCGTGCGCAGTAAGCACATTGGTTCCGACATCGTTGCCTGGTTTCGCTCGCTGGTCGGTGGCGAAGTGCGGGAGTACACGGCCCTGCTGTCGGGCGCGCGTGAGCAGGCCTTCGACCGCATGTGCGCCGATGCCGAAGCCAAGGGCGCCGACGCGATCATCGCCATGCGCTTTTCCACCTCGATGATCATGCGCGACGCGGCCGAGATCATGGCCTATGGGACGGCGGTAAAGGTGAAGTCTGCGGGCTCTCAATAGGCTAGACGGATTCGCCTGGCAAATGCGTCCCCTTAGATGACCTGCTTTATCGGAGGCTGCTTCATGACGGTTCTTAGATCTCTTGTGCTTTGCTGGTTGGTTGTAGGTTTGGTTGGGTCAGTCAGTTCTGCCCACGCCGAAGAAGAGCATTTGTCAAAGACCGTGGTCGAGACCCTGACAATCCCCTCTACCGATAGGGAAGTGGATCTGGCCTTGACCTGCTTTGCAGATGGTCGGACTTCGGCTGAGCTGACCATTCCTCCGACTTACCTCAAGCCGATCACCGTAAGGCGCAGTACTGCCTATGCGCTGACCTTCACGTTCGAGCCGCCATCGGGAGCCGCGCCGGAGCCCGTGTCGAATGGTGAAGCCAGCAAGACCTCGATGGTGTTCGTCGGCTCGGCGCTCTATGAACAGAAGAAGGACCAGCCGTCTGAGTATTTCCTGATCCCGACTGGCGAGATCGCGAACCCCTACATCAGAAATGGTGCAATGAGCGGATTGACGCCGCAGAAGCAAGACGCCTTCCTACAGAGCTTAGCCAGAGCCAACAAGCTTACGATTGTAATGACTGGCGACGATGAGGCCAAGCGGCGCAGCGCTACTTTCGAAGTCATGCCTTTCAGAGCACCGCTTCTGAAGCTGCGCGCTGCTTGCGAATAGCTGAAGGGGAAGCGCCGCTAAGCGACATCGATCTAGAGGTCGCGCACCGTCTCTTCGATCAGCCAGTCGACGACGCCGTTCAAGGCGTCTTGGTCCCCGGCGCCGGCTTCCTTCTGCTGGTTGAAGATCTCGACCTGGCGGTGGGCGCTGGTGCCGCGGGCAAGGATGTTGCGCGCATGCAAGACCTCGTCCTTGCAGCCCAGCTCTTCGGCGTCGATCTCGACCAGCGCAATGATCTCTTCCAAGAGGTCCTGATAGGGCACGATGGTGCCCTTGCCGATATCGAGCATTCCGGCATCGAAGCCATAGCGCTGTGCGCGCCAGCGGTTCTCTTCGATCAGCATGCGGGCATAGCGACGCCAGCGCTGGTTCTCGCGCTTCAGCCGATAGAGCATGTGCAGGAGTGAGAGATAGACCGCGGCCACGGTGATGCCGTCCTGCCAATAGGTGCAGACGTCGGCTATTCGCATTTCCAAGGTCGGGAAGCGGGCCGAAGGCCGCACGTCCCACCACATCTTGGAGGAATCCTCGATCAGCTTGGCTTCGATCAGGATATCGATGTGGCGTTTATACTCGTTCCAGCTCTCGAAGGTCTCTGGCAGGCCGGTGCGCGGCATCTCATCAAAGACGGCAAGACGATAGGATTTGAGCCCGGTGTCACGTCCGGCCCAGAAGGGCGAAGAGGTCGAGAGTGCCAGGAGGTGCGGCAGGAAATAGGCCACCTGGCTCATCATATCGACGCGCATGTCGTCGTCGTCGAGACAAGCATGGACATGCATGCCGCAGGTGAGCAGGCGGTGAGCCACGGCCTGCAGATCGCGCGACAGGCTCTCGTACCGTTCGCCGCTGCTGCGTTGCTGCTGTGACCAGTAGGCGAAGGGATGTGTGGCCGAGGCGATGAGTCCCAGGTCGAAGCGGCCGGCAATCTCAGAGACTTGGCGGCGCAGGGCCATGATCTCTTGCCGCGCTTCTTTGATGTTTTGGCAGGGCCTGGTCGCGATCTCGACCTGGGCACGCAGGAACTCCGGAAAGGCCTGGCCCTCGGTCTCCTGATTCAGGATCTGCATCAGCTCAGCTGGCGGATCTTGCGCCAGGTTGCGGGTCTCGCGATCGACCAGCAGGTATTCTTCTTCGATCCCGACGGTGAAACTTGGTGTGACCATTGGGGGCCTCCCTTTTCTTGTTCTTTAGTTTGGAGAGAGGCTCGGCACCCTGCAATTCTAAACTTCTGGGTCAGCCGGAGAGGGCAGCCAGGCCCTGTAGCTCCTCGGCCAGCAGCTCAGCCCAGGCACGGGCCGCCGCATCGTCGGCAATCAGGTCCTGCCGCACCTCCAAGAGGACCTGCTTCAGGCCCAGGGGAAAGGCGTGGTGGCGCATGGTGTAGCCGAACTCGGTACCGCCGCTGTAGGGCTGGTTGTCGCCGACGTCGAGCCCGCGGTCGCTGAGCGCACGGATCAGGGGCGCCGCCATGGAGTCGTCACGATCCCAGAGGACGCCGACTTCCCAGGGGCGCTGCTGGCCATCCATGACCGCCGTGAAGCTGTGTAGCGAGACCAGGATCGGACGCTCGCCACGGGCGAGCGCCGCGGTCAGCCCGGCCGTGACCGCCTGATGGTAGGGATCGAAGTAGCGGGCGATGCGCCGCTGCCGCTCTTGATCGCTGAGGGCGCGATTGCCGGGTACGGTGACGCCATCGCTGACCTCGGGGATCGAAGTCTCGTGGTGCGTCACCCGATTGGCGTCGATCACCAGACGCGAAAAGCCGGCCAAGACCGCCGGCGCCCCCAGAATCTCGGCCAGGCGACGGGTCATGGCCGCCGTCCCGATGTCGTAGGCGATGTGCTCGCCAAGCTCTGCGGGTTCCAGGCCCAGGTCGTGCAGGTTCGCCGGCACATGATTGCTGGCATGGTCGGCGACCAGAAAGAAGGGCGAGGAACAGCCTTCGTTCAGAAGCTGAAAGGGCGGCCTATCGTCAGTCTGCAAGAGGTCTTGGGGAACGGCTAGATTCACGCCGCCCCCTTCTTCTCGTAAAGCGCCTCCAGCGCAGGGCCATAGGCGGCCAGGATCTTGTGGCGACGGATTTTCATGGTCGGGGTCATCATCTCGTTGTCTATGGTGAAGCCGTCCGAGGCAAGGGCAAAGCGGCGAATGCGCTCAATCACCGAGAGTTTGGCGTTGGTGCGACCGACAACCTCGCCCATGTGCTCGCGGAAGGCCGGATCCTTGGCCAGCTGCGACAGCTCGGCCGCAACACCCTTGGCCTTGGCCCAGTCATCGACCGCCGCCTTCGAGGGCACGATGAGCGCTACCAGATAGGGTTTGCGGTCGCCGACCACACAGGCCTGTTCGATCTCTGCCTCCATGGTCAACAGCCCTTCAAGGCGGGCCGGCGAGACATTGTCACCGCCGGAGACCACCAGAATATCCTTCTTACGGTCTGTGATGTAGATGTAGCCGTCATCGTCCAAGTGCCCCACGTCACCGGTGTGCAGCCAGCCGTTTTGGATCACCGTGTCGGTGGCGTCAGGCGCTTGCCAATAGCCCAGCATGACGTTGTCGCCCTGCACCAGGATCTCACCGTCTTCGGCGATCTTAACAGTGACGCCGTCCAAGGGCGGACCGACGCTCGCCATCTTGACCTTGTTCGGGCGATTGCAGGAGACCACCGGCGACGACTCGGTCTGGCCATAGCCCTGCAGCAGGGTCAGACCCAGCGCCTGGAAAAAGTTACCGATCTCCGGATTGAGAGCCGCACCACCTGAGACCAGGGCCTGCAGTCGACCGCCGAAGCGCTGTCGCACCTTCTCGCGGACCAGGCGTTCCAGCACCTTGTCTTTCAGCCCGTCTATCAGGCCCAGACGTTCGCCGGCGGCCCGCTTCAGGCCAAGCTCGACGGTCTTGTGAAAGAGCTTCTGGCGCAGGGCGGGTTGGTGCTTGAGGCCGCTTAGGATGCGTTGGCGCATGGACTCGTAGAGGCGGGGCACTGCGGTCATCAGGGTTGGCCTGACCTCGGCCATATTGGCGGCCAGCTTTTCGACCGATTCGGCGTAGTAGATCTGGGCGCGGATCGAGAGCGGAAAGCAGAGCCCGGCCGCATGCTCGTAGGAATGGCTGAGCGGCAGGAAAGACAGGAAGGTCTGCTGGGCCTCCTCAATACCGAAGCTGCTCAAGAGGTCGAAGGCGCTGCCGCAATTCGTAAAGATGTTTCGGTGGCTGAGCATCACGCCCTTGGGCGTGCCGCCGGTGCCGGAGGTGTAGATGAAGATACAGGCCGCATCCTTGTCCAGGGCGGCCAGACGTCCATCCAGATCGACCTCTGCCTCGGCGCCCGCCGCCTCCTCCTCGGCCCAGTCACAGAGAGCCTGACCTTGGCCGAGGGCAGCCTCCTGCGGTTCAAGGCTGATCACAAAGCGGCAATCCGGCGCCTTGGCCACCGCCGGCAGGCAGCGCTTACCCAACTGTGCCGAGGAGATGACGACTGCTTTAGCGCCGGAGTCGTTCAACAGGTGGGTATAGTCGTGCTCGGTATGGGTGGTGTAGGCGGGCACGGTAATCGCACCGCTGCTCATGATCGCAAAGTGGGCGATGCACCACTCAGGCCGGTTCTCGCACGCCAGCAGAACGCGGTCGCCGGGTTCAATTCCGCGTGCGATCAGGGCCTTAGCCAGATTTCGGACGCGGCTGGCCAGTTCGCCCCAGCTGAGGGACTGCCACTGCTCGCCACGCTTGGCCCAGAGCACGGGCGCGCTGGGATCGACTGAGGCGCGCTTAAACAGCATATCCGGCAGCGACGACCAAGCCTTGTAATCCATTCCGCTTTCCTTCCCTTCTTGCCGATGCTTCGCGACCTTTCACGAAGTCGCCTTGGCGCGGCCACTTCGGACGCCTATATCGGCCTGGATCGTAAGGAGATAGGTAAAATGCCCGAAGGACTGCAAGAAAACCCCGAAAAAAAAGCTGAAATTGCCTTGGGCGACTTGCCCGAATGGGACCTCTCCGACCTCTATGCCAGCCCCGAGGATCCGGCGCTGGAGGCCGACCTGACCAAGGCTATGCAGCAGGCGGAGGCCTTCCGGGGCCGCTACGAAGGCGGGCTTGGACGCCTTTCTGGTCCCGGCTTCGCGGAAGCATTGGAGGGCTATCAGGGTCTTCAGGAGACTCTGGGTCGTGTCGGATCCTTCGCGCAGCTGCTGCATGCCGGTGATATGACCGACCCCAAGATCGGCCAGTTCTATCAGACCATGCAGGAGCGGATCACGGCGATCTCCACCAATATCCTCTTCTTCACACTCGAGCTGAACAAGCTGGAAGACGAGGCCCTGGACAGCATTCTGGAGCATCCGGCGATGACGCGCTGGCGTCCCTGGGTGCGCGATCAGCGTGCCTTTCGGCCGCATCAGTTGAGTGACGAGGTCGAGCGCCTGCTGCATGAGAAGTACGTCTCCGGACGGGCTGCCTGGACACGGCTCTTCGATGAGACCATGGCCGGCTTGCGCTTTCCCATGCAGGGCAGAGAGCTGACCTCCACCGAGATTCTGGACAAGATGACCGACCGCGATGCGGTGGTACGGGAATCTGCAGCGCACGGCTTCGCCGAGGTCTTGGGCAAAAACACGCGGACCTTCGCACTGATCACCAACACCTTGGCCAAGGACAAGGAGACCGAGGACAAGTGGCGCGGCTTCAAGGCGCCGGTCGCCAGCCGGAACCTGGCCAACCTGGTCGAAGACGAGGTGGTGGAGGCCCTGGTGCAGGCCGTGGTCGCGGCCTATCCCAGGCTTTCGCACCGCTACTACGCCATGAAGGCCAAGTGGCTGGGCTATGAGAAGCTGCCCTATTGGGAGCGCAACGCGCCCCTGCCGAAGGACGATGACCGCCTGATCCCCTGGGGCGAGGCGCGCGACACCGTGCTGGACGCCTATGGCCACTTCTCCAAGGACATGGCAGCGGTCGGCAAGCGCTTCTTCGACTCCGACTGGATCGATGCGCCGGCGCGCAGCGGCAAGGCGCCGGGCGCCTTTGCTCATCCGACCGTGCCCTCGGCGCATCCCTATCTGCTGCTGAACTACCAGGGGCGCACGCGCGACGTCATGACCTTGGCGCATGAGCTGGGCCATGGCGTGCATCAGGTCCTGGCCGGTGCGCAGGGCCACCTGCTGGCCGACACGCCCTTAACCCTGGCCGAGACCGCCAGCGTCTTCGGCGAGATGCTAACCTTCCAGTCCATGCTGCGCC
This sequence comes from Rhodospirillales bacterium, assembly GCA_963669335.1. Lineage (GTDB taxonomy): Bacteria > Pseudomonadota > Alphaproteobacteria > Kiloniellales > JACOMY01 > JACOMY01. The sequence continues at coordinate 4,413,099 of OY770023.1, read as the reverse complement.
GGGCCGAAACGCCGGAGCAGCGGCGCCTGATGCTGGCCAGCAAGGTCGAGGACATGCTGAACACGGTGGTGCGCCAGATCGCCTTCCACCGCTTCGAGACCCGGGTGCACGACGCCCGCCGCACGGCAGAGCTGACCGCCGATCAGCTGGGCGATATCTGGATGGAGACGCAGACCGAAGCCCTGGGACCGGCCTTCACCTTCGATCCCGAGTATCGCAGCTTCTGGGCCTACATCCCGCACTTCATCCACGTGCCCTTCTATGTCTACGCCTATGCCTTCGGTGACTGTCTGGTGAACTCGCTCTATGCGGTTTATCGCCAGGCCGAAGAGGGCTTTGCCGAGAAGTATCTAGAGATGCTGCGGGCCGGTGGTACGAAGCATTATGACGAGCTGCTAGCGCCCTTCGGCCTTGATGCCCGCGATCCGGCCTTCTGGGGTCAAGGCCTCTCGCTCTTGACCGGCTTTATCGACGAATTGGAGGACGTGGCCTAGATCAGGATGATGGACAGCTCGGACGAGACTGAGGGGAAGGACGCGATCGGCGATGAGAGCTCGCGCTTTCATCGCCGCGGCAAGCGCTATGTCAATGTCGGTCGCCAGGTCGGTGGCTTTGCCGCCGGCTATGCCTTGAGGCGCCTGGTCGGTCGCAACGTCGACAAGGGCGAGCATGCCGAGGCCATCACGCAGGCCTTGGGCGGCCTCAAAGGCCCGCTGATGAAGGCAGCCCAGATCCTGGGCACCATTCCGGATGCCTTGCCTAAGGAGTACTCCGAGGCCTTGCGTCAGTTGCAGGCCAATGCCCCGCCCATGGGCTGGGCCTTCGTGCGTCGGCGGATGCGCAGTGAGCTGGGGCCGGATTGGCAGACGAGGTTCAAGAGCTTCAGCCGCGAGGCCGTGCATGCAGCCTCTCTGGGCCAGGTTCATGCCGCTGAAGACCAGGAGGGCCGGAAGCTTGCCTGCAAACTGCAATACCCCGACATGGCTTCAGCCGTTGAGGCCGACATCCGCCAGCTCAAGATCGCGTTCGGGATCTATCGTCAATATGATCGCGCGATCGACACCAGCGACATTCACCGCGAGCTGAGCGACCGCCTGAAGGAAGAGCTGGACTATCGCCGTGAGGCCAAGCACATGCGCCTCTACGGCCTGATGCTGGCCGACGAGGCCAATGTAGCGGTCCCCGAACCGGTCGAGGCGCTTTCGACGGACCGATTGCTCACCATGACCTGGCTCAAAGGTGAAGGCTTTCTCAAGTTTTTGAGGGCGAACGAGGACGAGGAGCTGCGCCGGCAGATCGCCATCAACATGTTCCGCGCCTGGTATGTGCCTTTCTACTACTACGGCGTCATTCATGGTGACCCGCATCTGGGCAACTACACGCTGCAGCCCGACGGCAAGGTGAACCTGCTGGACTTCGGCTGCATCCGGGTCTTCCCGCCGCGCTTCGTCTGGGGTGTGATCGAGCTCTATAAGGCGCTGCAGCAGGACGACGAAGAGCGCATGGTGGCAGCCTATGGGGCCTGGGGCTTTCAGGACCTCAATCGCGAGACCTTGGAAATTCTGAACCTCTGGGCGCGCTTTCTCTATGATCCGATCCTGACCGACAAGGAGCAGTCCATCGTCGGTACCAGCGGTGCCTATGGCGCCGACGTGGCCGCCAAGGTGCACAAGGAGCTGAAGCGCATCGGCGGTGTGCGCCCACCGGCCGAGTTCGTGCTGATGGATCGCGCAGCCATTGGCCTAGGCTCGGTCTTTCTGCACCTGCAGGCCAAGATCAACTGGTATCGGCTCTTCCAGGACCTCATTCAGGACTTTGACGTCGACCGGCTGGAGGCGCGGCAGACCCAGGCATTAGAGCAGGTGGGCCTTCCGCGTTAACAGCCTGGCTTCCCTACCTCCCCGCGAGCGCTCTGGTCTGCACCATCGAACGAGCCTTGAGCGAAGCGGTCTCGGAGGGCAGCTCGCCAAACATCAGGCGATAGTCCTTGGCGAACTGGCCCATGTGCCAAAAGCCCCAGTCGTTGGCGACATCGGCGATCCTGCGGTCCTTCCCGATATGCAAGAGGTCTGTGCGCACGCGAGAGAGGCGCAGGCGGTTGAGATAGGCTTTGGGGCCGATGCCGAAGGTCTCGCGGAAGCCCCGGTCCAAGGTGCGCCATGACACGCCCGAGAGGGTGCAGAGCCGGCCGATGGTCAGTTCGTCTGCAGCCTGCTGCTCCATGATCTCGATCGCCTCGCGCACAGACCTTTGCCGCTCATGGGATCGGCTTCGCTCTTCCAAGGCTTCCGTGTCAGCGGCCGTCAGCAGAAGGGCGAGTGCCAGCTCCTCCTTCTCGGGCTTGCCGAAGGGCGCCTCGGGCTGGCGCAGATAGCGATAGGCAGTGGCAATCAGCTTCGGCAGCGCACCCACACAATGCGACAGGGGCAGGGCCCCACGGTCCTGGTGTGGGCTCTTCAGGGTAAGGCCGCTGGTTGCCAGCAAGGTCTCGGCGAAGTCCTGCGCCAGGCTGAAGGTAAGCGCGTTGAAGCCAGGAACGCTAACGCCGTCGAACTCCCTCCCCACGCCAAAATCGACGAGCCGCAGGTCCTCGACCGACTGCCCCTTCCAAGACTGCAGGTAGGTACCGGTCGGCAAACCGAAGGTAAGGTGCTTTCCGGGTGAGGCGCCGCGCTGATGCACACGGCGATCGAATCTGACCGACAAGAGTGCCAGGTCAGGATCGGGCCGGACAGCACAGACTGTCTTCATGACCCCCGCCTCAAGCTGGCGAAAGTCGATATCCCACTCGCTTTGCGCGTTGATTTGATTGGGTTCCTCAAGAAAAAACTCTTGAGCGAAATGTGGAATAGAAATCGATGACAATGGCTCTGAAGCTTTCTCTCCTTCGAAACCTGTCGAATTTTCGATGCGTCCCAAGCTTGCAATCCTCTAGCCTTTGCTTGCTACTCTAAGCCTGGTCCGCGGGTTTGGAAAGGCGATATCGTTTTGCTGTGTGCAAGGGGAAGCATTCAATTTCCGAGGGTAGAAGAGGGGAATAGGTCAGATGAGGTTACGAACTCTTTCAGTTTTGGGATTGCCAATTGCGGCCTTCCTCCTTGCAAACCAGCCATCAGCACAGGCGTCAGAGATCATTCACGATGCGAATACTATGTTCTGAAGGCACAGAACGGGGAACGCTGGGCGCATGAAGATGCGGCGCTCGACAAACGTCTGGCAGAACTCAGAGAAAAGTACGGGCGACCGCCGAACATCATCTACATCCTATGGGACGATCAACCCTTCGGCATTGTCGGCTTTCCGGGCATCCAGAAAAACCTTGGCTTCACCACACCCAAGCTGAACCAGATGGCGGCTGAGGGGCTCAACTTCACCCGCATGTACTCGGAACCCTCTTGCACACCGACCCGGGCGGCCTACCTGACCGGTCGCACGCCTGTGCGCCACGGCATGGGCTTGGTCGGCATGCCGCATGAGTTTGCCGGCATGCGCGGCGATGAAGTGACTATTGCCGAGGTGCTGTCAGAGGCCGGCTACGCCACGGCGCACTATGGCAAGGGGCATCTGGGCGACATCGAAGAGAGCTATCTGCATAACCAGGGTTTCGACGAGGCCCTCTTCACGCCGATGAACCAGATCACCTCGCTCTATGATCCCATGGGATCGGCGGTGAATGCGGTGCTGGGGTTCACCCCGGAAAACCAGCCGAAAGACCCCTATCAGCTCGATGATCCTGGCCTTCTGCCTACTGGCTGGGTGCAGACCATCGAGGGCAAGAAGGACGAGCTTGGCAAGGAATGGGGTCTGCCGAACAACGAGTGGTACGACAAGGTCGACCCGGAAAGTCAGAAGCGCATGATCGAGTTCATGCGCCGCAATGCCGAGGCAGGGAAGCCCTTCTATGTGCAGTACTGGCCCAACTGGCTGAACTTCTTAAAGCCGATGGTCCAAAAGCAGACCCTGAATGGCGGCAAGGTTGCCGAGGCCTATCAGCAGCTCGACGCCTTCGTTGGCCAGGTGATGGATGAGCTGGAGGCGCTTGGTATCGCCGAGAACACCATCTTCATCGCCATGGCGGACAATGGCCCCATGGTCCACAACCCGCCACCGGGCTGGGGCATGACACAGGTCATGTTTGACGGCGGCAAGGGCGACTTTCTGGAAGGCGGTGTCAGGGTGCCGGCCTTCGCCTGGTGGCCAGGAACGATCGAGAGCGGTCAGTTGGCCGGGGACATCATCCACGTGACCGACCTCTTCACCACCTTTGCCCGCCTGGGCGGCGCCAAGCAGTTCATCCCGACCGACCGGGTCATCGACGGCATCGACCAGACAGCACTTCTGCTCAATGGCGATACCCACTCTCGCCGCGACTATGTTCATATCTATCAGGGGCATACCCTGGCCGCGACGGTGAAGGGGCGCTACAAGCAGCATTGGATCTCGGCTGATCCCGGCGCGGCCTCGGGCATCGGGTCCTCCTTCTACGATCTCTATCAGGATCCCCGCGAGCAGAGCCCGCATCTGGTGCCGCTGATCCACACCTTGGGGCAGTTCAAGATGATGCGGGCGCGCCACGAACTCCTGAAGAAACAGTTCCCCGACAAGCCTAACGCGCGCGGCATTCCTCTGACCGGGCTCTCCAATGCTCGTCCGGAGACCCTGGCCATTGCCGAGCGGCTGCGCGGCAACCTCCAGGGCCTGCCGATCACGGTTCAGGAGTTCGTAGAGCACGAGCTGCCGATCGATATCGGTGAGATCGACTGGGGGAATTAGGCTGGAGATCCCTTCTAGGGCAAGTCGATCGCGTCTGTCTCTTCACAGACACGAGGACTCGTTAGGAGTGACGCGATCGATGCCCTGGAGTAACAGTCTTCAATAAAGTCGGTCTTCTCTATTCTGCTGAGGGGGATTGTGTTGACTGTGCCGCGCAATGTGCTTTAGGGGGCATAGTCAGGGGTGATTACATGGTGCACGCAAGGCATAACTTGCGTGCACCAGTGATCTCTTAAAGATTGCTGAGGTGAGGGGTCATGCTTTCTTTTGTTCGATTTGTGGTTCTGGCGTCTGTGCTCGGCCTTGCCATGGTGGCAACGGGAGCCCGCGCACAATCGATTCCAGCCGATCCCGCGATGGAGGACGGCTGGCGTTTTTCCTTCACGCCCTACCTGTTTCTCCCGGTGACCACGACCGGTACTGCGACGGTTGCCGGGGTGAGTGCCGATGTCGATCTTGATCTGGGCGATGTCTTCAGCGCCTTGAACTTTGCCGCCTCGGCGCGTGGAGAGGCCTGGCACGGCGATTTCGGCATCATGCTGGATCTCTACTACGTCAACATCGGCGGCGATACGACGGTCACCCTGCCGGGCCCGGCCGCAAGCACGGTGGATGTCGACGTCAAGGTGCGGCAAGGCTGGATCTCCTTGATCGGCGCCTATCGCTTCCTAGACGACACCTATCGCAGCTCGCAGGGCGCGCAACGGCGTTACGCCTTTGACGCCGGTGCCGGCGTCAAGTTCAACAGTCTGCATCAACAGGTCGACCTGAACGGCACCTTCAACCTGGGCCCGGGGCGCGGCTTTGAGTCCAGCCTTGGTGGCACCGAGACCTGGTTCGAACCGGCCATCCATGTTCGTGGTGCGGCCGAGGTGAGCGAGGAGTGGACCTTTGCGACTCGCGCCGAGTTCAGCGGTTTCGGCGTCGCCGGCGACAATCTGCAATGGATCGTGACTACGGGCTTTGACTATCAGCCCTGGTCGCAGACCTCCTTGAAGCTGGGCTGGCAGTTCTACGGGATCGATTACGCCACCAACCGCTCTGACGGCCGCTTCGCCTATGACGTCTTTCAGACCGGTCCTTTCTTAGGCGCCACCTTCGCTTTTTAAGACCACCTTCGCCTCCAAGATCCTTGCTAGCTGTTCGATGACCGCGTTCGATCCATAACAAGGCAAGCGGCAAAGCCGCTCAAGCGATCGCGGCGCCGCCGTCCACACGCAGCGTCGCTGCGGTGGCGAAAGGGGTCTTCATCAAGAAGAGCACGGCATTGGCAATGTCGTCCGCTCGACCGACGATCCTGGCCGGCAGGCTTGCTGCTGCTCTTTCGTACATCGCCCTTCGCGCTGCATCGTCCATTCCCGACCAGATCGGCGTGTCGATCAAGCCCGGTGACACGCAGTTGACACGCGTCGGTGAGAGTTCGAGGGCCAGTCCCCGCGCCAGACCTTCGAGAGCGGCGTTGATCGCCCCTTGCACCACGGCACCGGCGGAGGGGCGGAGGCCCCAGGCGCCGGAGATGAAGGTCAGAGAGCCCCCCTCGACGATGCGGAGCGCTCTCGCCACGTTGTAGGCACCCCAGAATTTGCTCTCCATCGATTCCCGGGCGCTTTCTACCGGCATCTGACGGAGTGAGCCGGACTCGGTCTGAGCCGCCGACACGACGACGTGATCCCAGCGCGTGTCCGGCTGAAATGTTTCCAGGGCGTCCAAATCGCGGCTGTCCAGGACGGCCCGTGTGACGTCCGGACCCAAGGCACTGACTGCGGCGTCGAGCTTATCGAGAGAGCGCGAGGCGATGGTGACGGAGGCACCCTCTGCCAATGCCTGCTCGGCAACGGCAAAGCCAATGCCGGAACTGCCGCCGACGATCAGAACGCGCTTGCCTGCAAGTGCCGTCATGGTTCCTCTTCCTCTAGCCTGGTGGAAGGACCCACAGCCTCCATCAGCCTCTGGACAGCTTTCGCCATTGCAACAGCAACAGCGGCCCCAGCAGGACAAATCCGATCAGCATCGTGTAGAGCTCCGGCGCCACGAAAAGCAGCGAGCCCAGGCCCAGCCACCAGCGCTCGAAGCGGCCCAGCGGCGCCAAGAGATAGCCGGTGAAGGCGGCCCCCAAGGCAGAGATGCCGAGCACGGCACCGGTCAGGGTGATGGCAAAGGCGGTCCAAGTGAATCCGTCAGCGACCAGCAGCAGCGAAGGCGAATAGACGAAGACGAAGGGCACCAGGGCCTTGGCGATCCCCAGGCGGAAGGCCGTGTTGCCGGTGCGGAAGGGATTGGCGCCGGCGATGCCGGCAGCCGCATAGGCAGCCAACGCCACCGGTGGCGTGATGTCCGCCAAGACCCCGTAATAGAAGACGAAGAAGTGTGCGACCAGCGGCTGCACCTGCAGCTGCGCCAGGGCCGGTCCGGCCACCGCCACCAGGATGATGTAGGTCGCCGTCGTGGGGATACCGGCGCCCATGACGATGCAAGCCACGGCCACCAGCAGCAGTGAGAAAAAGAGCGCCCAGGCGGTGACGCCGATCAAGGAGAGCGGCCAGAGTGACGAGAGAAAGATGCCGATGTCGTTGGCCGTCTGCAGCACGATGAAGCCGAGCCGGAAGCCAACGCCGGTCAGGGTCACCACGCCGACGACGATGCCGACACTGGCGGCAGCCGCACCCACGGCCAGAGTGTTCCGCGCGCCCTCGGCCAAGGCCGAGAGGAGGTCGCGAATGGTGAGGCGCTTCACCGGATTGATGAAGCCGACCACGATGCAGGCGACGATGCCCCAGACCGCGGCGAAGTCCGGCGTGCGTCCGGCCAGGACCAGATAGACCAGGAGGACCAGCGGAACCAGGGTCAGCCAATGGCGCCGTAGCACGCGCCAGGCATTCGGCAGCTCTGCGGCATTGAGGCCGCGCAGGCCCAGCTTCTTCGCCTCCAGATGCACCATGACCAGGATGCCGAAGTAGTGCAGCAGGGCTGGAAAGAGCGCGGCTGCCAACACGTCGCGCAGCGGGATCTCCAGGTACTCGACCATGATGAAGGCGGCAGCACCCAGCACCGGCGGGGTGATCTGGCCGCCGGTCGAGGCCGTGGCCTCCACCGCGCCGGCGAAGTGCGGCGGATAGCCGATCCGTTTCATCGCCGGGATCGTCAGCGCGCCCGTTGTTACCGTGTTGGCGATCGAAGAGCCGGAGATGGTGCCCATGAAACCCGAGGCGCAGATCGCCACCTTGGCGGGGCCGCCGGCATAGCGGCCGGCCAGGACCATGGCCAGGTCGATGAAGAGCTGGCCCAGGCCGATCCGGGTTGCCAGCACGCCGAAGAGGATGAAGAGGAAGACGTACTGCGCCATCACCCCGATCGCGAGGCCATAGATCCCCTGGTTGGTCAGATAGAGATGGTTGATCAAGCCCGGCCAGCTGGCGCCGCCGTGTTTCAGCGCACCCGGCGCGTAGGGCCCGAAGAGCGCGAAGGCGACGAAGATCAGCGCAATAATCGGCAGGGTCGGGCCGACAGAGCGTCGTGTCGCCTCCAGGGTCACCAGCAGCAGGGCGGTCCCCATGATGACGTCGATCTCGGCCGGATTGCCGACCCGGCGCGCCAGCACTTCCGGCGGCAGCAGCGGCAGGTAGATGGCAGCGGTTATGGCCGTCAGGCTGAAGAGGATGTCCAGTAGATGGACACCTTGCACCCGATACCAGGCTTTCTTGGCAACCTCGGCCTCGTCCCTCCGGCTGAAGGGGTAGAGCAGGAAGGCCAGGCCCATGACGAAAGCGATGTGGATGCCGCGATGCAGGATCTCGCGGATCAGGCCGAAGCCGGAGGCATAGAAGTGATAGGCCGACATGGCCACCAGGGCGGCGGCGATAACGAAGGCGATCTGCGGACCGGTGCCGCGAAAGGCCATCTCGCGGTCATAGCGCCGCTCCAGGGCCTTCAGCTCTTCGGCTGATGCCGCTTCCTTGTCCGCGTCCTGCACTGCTCGTCCTTAGGTCTGGAAAAAGAGAGAAGGCTCGGATGCCGGAGACACCCGAGCCTTTTGGTGGCTGTCGGCAGCTATTGGATCTTGCCGACTTCCTTGTAGTAGCGCTCGGCGCCCGGATGCAGCGGGACGCCGACGCCGTCAAGCGCCGTCTCCAGAGTGATGGACTTGCCCTTGGCGTGGCCGTCGTCCAGCAGCTTGCGGGTCTGCTCGTTCCAGAGCGCCTTGGTGATCTGATAAATCAGCTCGTCATCCTCCTTGGCGCTGGTCAGCCACTGTGCGCCGACGGCGACGGTCGGCGTGTCCGCGACGCCTTCATAGGTGCCGGTCGGAATATCGCTGGTGGAGAAGAAGCCATACTTCTCGACGAGAGCGTCCGCACCTTCGCCGCTGATCGGAACCAGCTTGATGTCGACGGCAGAGGCCAGCTCCACCACCGATCCGGTCGGGTAGCCGGCGACGACGAAGTAGGCGTCGATCTTGCCGTTGCGCAGCGCCTCTGCAGCGGCGTTGCCCTTCAGCGCCTCGGCCTCGATGTCGTCGACCGAGAGACCGGCGGTTTCGAGGATCAGGATGGAATCGACATAGGTGCCAGAGCCAGGCTCGTCCAAGGAGACCCGCTTGCCCTTGAGGTCGGCGACGGTATCGATCCCGCTATCGGCCAGGGTCACCAGGTGAATGTGCTCGGGATAGAGAGCAGCAATGGCGCGCAGATCCTCGGCCGCTGCCTCACCCTCCATGATGCCGCTGCCGGTATAGGCCCAATAGGCCACGTCCGACTGCGAGAAGCCGGAGTTGCGCAGGCCCGAGTTGATGGCGTTCACGTTGTCGACCGAACCGCGCGAAGAGACGGCCGAGGCGATCAGGCCTTCGACACCGCAGCTTCCGCCCTGACCGCACTCGCGCGAGCCAGGCGGCTTGGAGATGGCGTTGGCGATCAGACCGCCGATCGGATAGTAGGTGTAGGCTGTGCCGCCGGTGCCGATGGTGAAGAACTTCAGCTCCTGCGCTGCAGCAGTGCCGGCCAGGCCGGCCGCCAATAGCGTTGCACAGCCAAGCGACAGGGCTCGCGAAAAGACTCCCATGGTGCATCCTCTCAATGTTGCTGTGGTTGCCGCCGGCAAAGGCTCCACCGAGGCAACCCAGAGACCGCGTCGCGGGGAAAGGCCGCCCAAGGCCCCGCTTAGGGCGGGGCAAGAGTGGCCCTTGCGACGCTTCTGGCGACATAACAACAGAGAGTTTATGGGGATGGCAAATGCTAATCCCAGCCGCAGGCTGCCTTAGACTCAGCCTGCGCGGAGAAGCCCCAAGGGGAGTGGCGCCGGTCTCAGTAAGAGAGCCCAGGTGTCTGGTGCAGGTAGCGCTGGTCGCCAAGCTCGCGCAGCATGAAGGCTGCCACGTCTGCACGAGCGATCTTCAGAGTAAGTCCGCGCTCGTTCGGCGGAAATCCCGCTTTGAAACGATTGGAAAGCGGCCCATCAGTGAAAGCGGCCGGACGCACGATGGTCCAGTCCAGATCACTGGCGCGCACGATCGCCTCCTGTCGTTGGTGGTCCTGATAGGCGGGGCGCAGCAGCAGGCCGAACATGATGCGCTTCCAGAAGAAGTTGAGTTGCTGACGGCTGTCGCCGGCACCCAGGGTGGATTGGCAGATCAGGCGACGGATGCCCTGCCGGCGCATGCCTTCGACGATGGTCTTCGTACCCTCTGCTCTAACCCCACCGCGCCGCCCGGCACCCAGGGTGACCATCACGGCATCCTGACCAGTCAGTGCGGCCTCAACCGCCTTCGGGTCCAGGACATCGCCGGCGACCTTCACGAGGTTGCGGTGCTCCAAGTCCAGATTTTCCGGATGGCGGGCGAAGGCCGTCACCCGATGATTCTCCTTGAGAGACTGCGCCACCAAGAGGCGGCCGACGCTTCCGGTGGCTCCAAACACGATCACGTTCATGGCTCATCTCCAGTTGCTTGACACGGTGTCAATTGACACGAAGCGGAGATGGTAGCTACTTGACACTATGTCAAGTCCAGAATCGCAGACCGAAACCAGAATCTTGGAAGCCACGCTTCGCCTGCTTGAGAGCGGCGGCGGCGAGGCCGTGCGCATGTCGGACATCGCCAAGGCGGCGGGGATCAGCCGCCAGGCGGTCTATCTGCATTTCCCCAGCCGTGCGGCGCTGCTGATTGCGGCGACGCACCACCTGGATCGAAAGAAGGACGTCGAGGCGCGCCTTGCGCCCAGTCGCGCGGCCGCCAGCGGTCTTGAGCGCCTGGAGGCTTATGTCGGGGCTTGGGGCACCTACATCCCGGAGATCTACGGGATGGCCAAGGCCTTCCTGGCCCTGGCGCCGCGGGACGCGGCCGCAGCAGAGGCCTGGACCCAGCGTATGGAGGACATGCGCGAGGGCTGCGAGGCCGCGGTCCGTGCCCTGGCTCGCGACGACCAGCTGGTGGAAGGCCTGACCGAAGCCGAGGCGAGCGACCTGCTCTGGACCCTGCTGTCAGTCAGAAACTGGGAACTCTTGCGCAAGGAACGCGGCTGGACCCAGGAGCGTTATGTGGAGGTTGTGCTAGAGAGTGCGCGGCTGCTGCTGATTCGGCCTTGATCACCTACCAGCGCAATGGACAGCACGGGTGCAAATGTCCAATCAGTGTCTACATGCAACCTTTGTTAATGGGCTTGTAATCAATGGAGGTTCTCTCGGAGTGGGGCCTAAACGGCTTGCAGGCTGTTGCTGGCCGAGCGGACACTCTAATCATTGTGGACGTCCTGTCGTTCACAACTTCTGTGGACGTCGCGCTCACAGCAGGTGCTCATGTGTTTCCCTTTCCAGCGGATGATCAGGATGGAGCGAGAAGAGAGTGTCAGCGACTAGGCGCTCTGCTTGCTGGAAAGCGCTCAGATCCCAGCGCAACCTTCACCCTCTCGCCCTCGTCTCTCAAAATGATACCTGCCGGAACGCGGTTGGTCCTGCCGTCGCCGAACGGATCGCAGCTATCCTTTGTTGCCAGAAATAAGGCAGTGCTGGCCGGATGTTTGCGCAATGCCTCTGCTGTTGCTCAGGCAGCAGCCACTATGGCCAAGGATGGAGCAGTGGCTGTCATACCAGCAGGTGAACGCTGGGCTGATGGCAGTCTACGACCTGCTATTGAAGACCTGCTGGGTGCTGGTGCCATTATCGAGGCACTGGGTGGGACGCTATCACAGGAAGCGATTGTCGCTCGCGATGCCTTTCGGTCTGCCCGAGATCAGCTGCGAACCAGGATTCGCGATTCCGTTTCCGGTTTGGAATTGGTCCGCAGAGGTTTCTCGGAAGACATAGAAATCGCAACTGAACTCAATCTATCAGATTGCGTTCCAGTAATGTTAGAGGGGTCTCGTTCTTTTGGATCTGAGATTCCTCTAAAAAATATTGGATGTAACTGACGCAAATTAAGGAAAACGGCAAATTTTAGTCTCGATCTAGGGCGGCATCATAAGGAGCTTTGATGGAATGCAGCTCAACGCACCACTAGAGCGGGCGGTCCACCCTCGGCTTCCTTGTAGAGGCGGTCCAGGAAGCTGCCGGGGTCGGGGTTGGCCAGGCGGCCCTTGATCAGCTCGTTCCAGAGGTGAATGGTGACGCTCTCGGGTGCCAGGGTCTCGCTGACGTCGAAATCGGCATCGGCGAGCCGGCCGGACTGCGCCATCGTCAGGGGATAGAAGACGCTGGGCCCCAGGGCCAGCTTGGCCATGTCGTGCTTATGCGCCATCCAGGTAATCGCGTTGGGCCCGGTACAGCCCCAGGGCAGATAGGAGATATAGGGCCCGCGATAGAGGATCGAGCGCAGCCGCGCCCGGCGGCGGGAGCGTTTCCGAATCCAAGGAAACTTCGCGCGCGGGTTTTCGAAGAGCTGGGTCAGGTCATCGCGCATCGGACAGACCTCGCCGAAACGCAGGACGGCACCGTTGATGAACTGCTGATCCTGCCAGGCGAAGATGGGATTGCCGTCGAATTCCAGGGGTCTGATGCAGTAGAGGTCGCAGTCGATCCAAAACCCGCCCACCTTCTTGCTCAAGGCATAGCGGAAGTAGTTGGAGAAGAGGGAGGGGCTGCCGGACTTGGCGTGGCGGACGATCCGCTCTTTGGGCAGAACCTTAGCCGCGTCGCTGACCTCGATGCCGGGCGGCAAATCGATGAAGCTATTGTAGCTGTGCAGCACCACGCGATGCCCCAGGCGTGCGAAGGACATGAGACAGCCTTTGGCCAACGGCGGTAACTTGTCGCCGATCCAAAGCGCGTGACAGTCGTTCGATTCCCAGTTGCCCAAGTAACCCTCGCACCAGCCCTCGGTGCGCTCCGCTTGCGACCAGACTGTCCACTGCAAGGCTCTGCAGCGGTTCTGGCCAAGCGATGGCCTAGGCGTGAGCCGAGGTCAAGGCTTCTGGGGCGATTGACCTATGCAGCAAGAGCAGTCCCGATGACAGGAAGCCACCGCCTCGTTTGCCTTGATGGAGACAGATTCGCTGCCATTGCGTGGCGTGTAAAAGGAACTGGCAGCGCTCTTGGGGTCACTGGTCGCCCAGCCAAGCTCGACACTTCACCTCAACGAGGAGTCCCGGCATGGAGAAACCGGCAACCTGAAAGCCGGTCCAGGTCGGATAGTGCGCGACGAAATAGCGGTCCTTGACTGCCATGAAGAGGGGCAGGTCGCGCTGCATCTCCAGGAACCAGCTTTCCAGTTCGTAGACCTGGTCGAAGCTTGCGCCCGCGGCATCCAGCACCAGCTTGACGTTCTCGAAGACCTGCACGAACTGGGCTTCCGGGTCTTCGACGACGCTTAGATCGGACCGGCGGCCAACCTGACCTGAAATGTGGAGCTCGTCGCCGATGCGGATGCCGGGAGCATAGTGAAAGCGTTCATAGACGGCCTCCAGGCCGGGCGGGATGATCACTTGGCGCTCAGGCATGGCTGGCTCCTTCCTTGGAGAGTGTTTGGGTCCAGCGCGCAAAGGCCTCGGCGACCAGGATCTTGTCCGATCCGATGACGAAACTGGTGACGCCCAGGGCACGGTAGGTCGCGATCAAGTTGGCGCACTCGTCTGGGTCGGGAGCGAAGACCGGCATGATCACCTGCTGACCGGCCTCGATGGCTTGGGCGATCATGGAGCGCACCGCATCCAGCACACGCGGATCACGCCAGTTGCCCTCAAGGCCCATGGAGACCGAGAGGTCGAAGGGTCCGATCATGATTGCGGTCAGGCCCTCGACGGCAGCGATCTCAACAAAGTTCTCAAAACCGGCCTCGCTCTCGACCAGTGCGACGGCGCCGACCCGGGCCTCCTCTGCGGCAACATAGTCGCGCCAGCTGCGGATGAAGTGGCCTCCTGAGCGGCAGCAAGGACAGGCGCCGCGCAGGCCTGTCGGTCCGAAGCGGGTGGCGGCCACGGCCAACTCCGCCTCGACGGCGCTGGCGACATTGGGCACGACGACATGGCGGATGCCGGCGTCGAGTGCCTTCATGATTAGCACCGGATCGTTCTTGGGCACCCGGACCAGGGCGGCGATGCCGACGGCATCGGCGGCACGGGCCAGGTTCTCAGCCGTCTCCATGCCGAAATAGCCGTGCTCGCAGTCGATGATGGTGAAGCGAAAGCCGTTGAGGCCGATCAGGTCCACCATCTCGGGCGCTGCGATCTGGGACCAGGTGCCCAGGGTCGTGACCGGATCGGCCAGCAGCTCTTTGAAGCCGTTTGCAGGCATGCTCTTACCTCCGATAGCAGACCGCCTCTGCGGCCTTAGCGATGGCGCGGGCCGAGGGCATGTAGTCGCGCTCCAGGCGGTCGTTGTAGGGCACCGGCATCTCCGGCGCGCCGATGCGGGCGACCGGCGCGTCCAGCCAGTCGAAGCCTTCTTCCATCAAGGTGGCGGCGATCTCTCCGCCGATGCCACCGAAACGCACCGCCTCGTGCACCACGACGGCGCGATTGGTCTTGCGCAGGCTGGCCAGCAGGGTCTCTTTGTCGAGCGGCTTGATGGTTCTGGGATCGATGACCTCGGCCGAGATGCCCTTGCGTTCCAGCCGCTGAGCGGCCTGCAGGGCGCGCTCAACCATGGCCATCAGCGCGATGATGGTGACGTCCTGGCCCTCGCGCAGAACCTTGGCCTTTCCCGGTCGGATTGCGAAAATGTCCTCCGGCACCGGCGCTTCGCCGCCCAGATAGAGCAGTTTGTGTTCCAGGAACACCACGGGATTGTCGGAGCGGATGGCGGCCGCCATCAGGCCTTTGGCGTCATAGGGCGTGGCCGGCGCATAGACCTCCAGACCCGGTACATGGGCAAACCAGGCCTCAAGCGACTGGGTGTGCTGAGCGGCCAGCCGAATACCGGCGCCCTGCGGTCCGCGCACCACCAGCGGCACCTGGACCGCGCCGCCCAGCATGAAACGCGCCTTGGCTGCCTGATTGACGATGGCATCCATCATCAGGGTGACGAAGTCGAAGAGCTGCACCTCGACGATCGGGCGCATGCCGGTCAATGCGGCGCCCACGGCACAGGATGAGATTACTCCCTCCGAGATCGGCGTGTCTCGGACACGCTCGGGCCCAAAGCGCTCGCTCAGCCCCTGGCTCAATCCGAAGATGCCGCCGATCCTGCCGACATCCTCGCCAATCAGAATGACCCGCTCGTCACGCTCCATCTCTTGATGCAAGGCCTCGTTGATCGCCTGCTTGTAGGTGAGTTTGCGCTGGCCTTCCGGAGGTTCGGGCGCGTCGAGGAGGGCTGACGCGACGACCACCTTGCTTTGGGCGGCTGAGAGGTCCGGTTCTGCTTCGGCTTTGGCCCAGTCGATGGCGGCCTCGACTTCTGCGGTAACAGTAGCCTCCTCAGCGGCAAAGGCTGCCTCGTCCAAGACGGAGAGCTCTTGGCAGCGCTGGGCCAAGCGCTGGATGGGATCGGCGCTCCGCCAACCCTTCTCCTCCTCCTCGCTGCGATAGCGCGGCAGGTTCGCCCGCATCGAATGATCGTCCCAGCGGTAGGTCACGGCCTCGATGAAGCTGGGCCCGTCACCCGCCCGCGCCCGTAGGGCTGCCCGTTCGACTGCGGCATGCACCGCCTCGACATCGTTGCCGTCGATGCGCTCGGCCGGCAGGCCATAGCTGGCCGCGCGTTCCACGATCCGGCCGGCGGTCACCATCTCGCTCGGGGTCGAGAGCCCATAGAGATTGTTCTCGCAGAAGAAGATCAGGGGCAGGGACCAGACGACAGCCAGATTTGTCGCCTCGTGGTAGATCCCCTCGTTGGTTGCACCGTCGCCGAAGAAGGCGATCCCAATGCCGCCGGTCTGGCGCAAGACCTCGCTGAGTGCAGCACCGGTGCCCAGGCCCATACCGGCACCGATGATGCCATTGGCGCCCAGCACGCGGACCTCGAGATCGGCGATGTGCATAGATCCGCCGAGCCCTCCGCAGTAGCCCGAGGCCTTGCCCATCAGCTCTGCCATCATCCGGTCCAGGCGCGCGCCCTTGGCGATGGTGTGACCGTGACCACGATGATGGGTCAGGATGAAGTCTTTGGCCTCCAATGCTCGGCAGGCTCCAGCGGCAATGGCCTCTTGCCCGACCGAGGAGTGCGCAGTCCCCTTGATGGCTCCCTCCAGAAAGAGCTCTTTTGCCCGGGTCTCAAAGCGGCGGATGCGCAGCATGGTGCGCAACAGGGCGACCAGGTCCTCAGGCGCCAAGCGGTTCGAGGTCGGGCCGGGGTTCAGTTCGTTTAAGAGACTGACGTCTGCCATCTAGGTCTCCACTAGCGATAGAGCAGGTCGGGAAGCCAAAGCGCGATCCCCGGCACGGTGGCGACCAGGATCAGGGCGAAGACCTGGAGCGCGATGAAGGGCCACTGGGCTGCGAAGATGTCCTGCAGCGAGATATCCGGCGGGGTCACCCCCTTCAGATAGAAGCAAGCCGGTCCAAAGGGCGGCGTCAGATAGGCGATCTGCATCGAGAGATTGAAAAGAATCCCGAACCAGATCGGGTCGTATCCCAGACCCTGCAGGGTCGGCAGGAAGATCGGCATGGTGAGAAAGAGGATGCCGATCCAGTCCATGAAGAAGCCTAGCAGGATGAAGGACAGGATCATCACCAATAGGATGATCTCCGGCTCTGACGAGATGCCGCCCAAGAGCCCCTTGGCGAAGGCAATTCCGCCCAAGAGATTATAGACGCCGATCAGCGCATTGGTGCCGAAGACCAGCCAGAAGACCATGCCGCAGGTCTTCAAGGACTGGACCAGAGCATCCTTGAGCATGGGCCAGTTCAGCTCTCCGCGCACCTTGGCGGCGATCAAGGTGCCGAGCACGCCCACAGCCGCAGACTCGGTGATGGAGGCAAAGCCGGCATAGATGGAGAGCAGTACGCCGCCTGCGACCAGGACCGGCAGAGCCACACCTTTGCAAAGTCTCAGCTTTTCGGCGAGCGGCAGATTGCGATCGGCCTCGTCGATCTGCGGACCCAGAGCCGGGTTCAGGCGACAGCGGATCAGGATGTAGCCGATGTAGAGGCCGGAGAGCAGCAGGCCTGGCAGCAGGGTGGCCAGAAAGAGTTCCGGTATCGAGACCTGTGCGGTGATGCCGTAGAAGATCAGGATGATCGAGGGCGGGATCATGGTGCCGAGCGCCCCGCCGGCGGTCACCGTCCCGATGGCCAGCCGCTTGTCGTAACCCAGCGCCAGCATCTGCGGTAGGGCGACCAGGCCCAAGAGCACGATCTCGCCGCCGATGATGCCGGTGGTGGCGCCCAGCAGAACCGCGACCAGGGTGGTGATGACGCCGACACCGCCGCTGATCCCACCGGCCCAGACGTGGAAGGCGCGGTAGAGGTCGCGCGCGACGCCAGAGCGCTCCAGGATAGAGGCCATCAGCACGAACATCGGTACCGCGACCAAGGCGAAAGAGCCTAGGAACTCCGCCGTACGACTGCCGATGATGAAGAGGCCACCGGTCCCGAAGTGGCTGAGCGCCAAGACCACGGCGATAGCGCCGGAGACGAAGGCAAGCGGGATGCCGAGGGTGAGCAGGGTCACCATGGCACCCAGGATCAGGAGGGAGAGCGTGGCGATATCCATCGGGCGCTCTAGCGCTCTTTTCGCAGCATCTGCAGAAACTGGCGCAGGATCACCAGAAGGAAGAGGAGACCGCCCAGCAGGAGCGCCAGCTTGACGAACCCGGGGGCGGGCGTGTTCCAGGAGCTGCCGGAGCGTTCCGGCAGCCAGAGGCCTTCGGCTGAGAAGCGAAAGACCGACTTCTCACTCATGCGCCAGGCTGCCCAGGTGAGCCCGCCGATGTAGATCGTGCCGGCCAGAAGCGAGATGGCCTCGATTACTTGCCGCGCGCGCGGACCCAGGCGCTCCAGAACCAAGGTGATCCGCATGTGCGACTTCTCGGCCATGCAGTAAGCGCCCCCGAAGACGAAGGCATAGGCGGCCAGGATGCCGGCAATCTCATGCGCCCAATAGGTCGGTGCGTTGAAGAGGTAGCGCACCACCACTTCCCATCCCAGCATCAGGGCGATGACAAGAAAGACGAGCGAAAGCGCGCGTCCGATCCAGAGTGAGAGGCGATCGACCAAGAACATGGGAGAGGGCCCAATTGACGGCGAGGCGGTTCTGATTGTCACCGCCTCGCCACTCCTGTGAGCTTACAGCAAGCCTTCCTTGGTCATGAAGGCCTTGTGGCTGTCGATGATCTCTTGCGCGTCCGGGCTCTTGGCGCCCCAGTCGTCCCAGACCTCCAGCAGCATGGCGCGAAAGGCTGCAGCATCCTCAGGCCCGAACTCATGGATGGTCACGCCCAGTTCCCCCGTTGCCTTCTCGGTTGCCGCCGCGTCCTCGGCCGTCAGGGTCTCCTGCAACTCGGCTGACATGGCAGCGACCGCGGCCTCCAAGGCAGCCTGCGATTCCGGTGAGAGGCTATCCCAGACCGCCTTGTCGACCGAGACCTCGGTCACGGCCATGGAGTGCCGGGCCAGGGTGGAATTCTTGGCCTTGTTGTGCATGCCCAGCGCCACGTTGAGGCCGATGTTGGCCAGGTCGGTGGCATCCAGCACGCCGGTTTCCATCGCGTTCACAGACTCGCCAACGCCCATAGTGACGAGAGAAGCCCCGGCGCGGGTCAGCAGGTCTGAGGGCAGCCCGCCAGGGGCACGCATCTTGAGGCCCTCGAAATCGGCCACGGTCTTGATCGGCTTCACCGAGGGGATCTGCTCGGGCGGCCAATAGACCGGGCCGATAAAGTAGAGGCCATGCTTGTCATAAAGCTTGCGGGCCAGCTCCAGCCCGCCGCCCTCAGTGAACCAGCGGTCACGGGTTGCGGAATCGGGATAGGCGGCCAGGGTGTCGCCCAGGACCGCCATGGCCGGGTCCTTGCCGGCGAAATAAGTCGGGGCCGTGTACTGACCCTGCAGCAGGCCGTTGTTGATGGCATCGATGGTCTCGGTCGCACCGACCACGGCCTTGCCCGGCAGGACGACGATCTCGACCTCGCCATTGGTCTTTTCGGCCAGCGTTGCGGCCATGGCCTCGAAGGCCTTGGTGGTTGAGGCATTGGCGCCGAGGAAGGTCTGCATCTGCAGGGTCTCGGCAGAGACACTGGCTGCTGTCAGCAGGAAGGTGCCGGCTGCCAGGCAGGCAGCGGTCTTGGTCCAGAACATGACGTTTCTCCCTTTTCTTGGTTGCCGTTTCGGCCCTAGGCAGCGATCCGCACCTTGGGCATCTCCAGAATCTCCCGGGTCTCTTCCACCGTTGCCGGTTCGCGGCCCAAGGCGCGCGCCTGCGCCACCACCTGCTCGATGAGCCAGGCGTTGGTGGGCTGTCCGTACTCTGCGAAGGGGTAGTCGCCGGTGCCGATCGAGATGTGTCCGCCGGCCTTGATGATCTTCATCGCAAGCTGCAGCAGGTCACCCTTGTAGTTCACGGCTGTCCAGACGATGCGCCGATCCTTCGGCAGGAAGGTCAGGTGGGCATCCAGGCCTTGCGGCGTGCCGGGGTGACCCGCCAGCATGATCCCATCCGTCATACAGAAGCAGACGTAAGCCGGCTCCGGGATCACGCCCATTTTCATGAAGGCCTCGATTTGACGGGTGAAGCTGACGTTCCAGCTGACCAGATACTGCTTCAGGCCGTAGTGCTTGATGCGGTCGGCGAAGTGCATCAGGGTTCCGGTCGAATTCTTGTAGATCAGCTCTGTCGTGTCGTAGCGGTTGGCCTTGGGATCCCACCAGTCGACATTGACGCTGCCGACGTCCATCGGCGCGAAGTCGGGTGCCGTTGCCGGATCCTTCATCATCTCTTCAACGGCGGCGAAGCGGCCCATGGCGTCGGCTTCGTTGGCGACATAGCCCAGGGTCGGATGGATCAGGATGGGGCAGAGATCGCGGACCCGCCGGTTGGTCTCCAGATAGAACCAGGCGCCATGCTCCGGCGCGCCCTCGGGTGTGCGGCCATGATAGTGCAGGACAGAGGCGCCGGCGTCATAACAGGCCTTGGCGTCGGCTGCGATCTCTGCCGGTAGCCAGGGCACATTGGGGTTCTCGTCGCGCGGTGCCAATTCATTGACCCGCGCCTCGATGATGATCTTGTCCATGGGCGCTTCCCTTGCTCGCGATGGCTTGGTGTTATAACTTTCGACATATATCCTCCGATATATAACTGCGATATGCAAGAGCTTATGACAGGCAAAGCGGAGAAGAGGATCGCTCAGCGCCCCGGTGTGGATCTCGACGTCCTGGTGCAGAACCTACCGGGCAACGTCGTTCGTCGTGTGCGCCATCCCGACGGCCGCTACAGCTATTCCTTTCTGTCTCAGGGGCTTAAGGAGATCTTCGGAATCGACCCCGATGCCATAACGGTGCGTGAGGCTGTCGACTTTTCCTGGATCCCTGAGGAAGACCGGGCCGCTTTCGTGGAGGCATTGGAGGCCTCGGCACGCGACCTCTCCACCCTGGATCTGGAGAATCGCGTGGCTTCCGAGGATGGCCAGGTGCGCTGGGTGCGCTCCATCGGAAAGCCGCGCCGCCTTGCCGATGGCACGGTCATCTGGGATGGATTGGCTCTCGACGTGACCGAGAAGCATGCAGCCGAAGAGGCGCTGCGGGCAGCCCTGCTACGGGCCGAGGAGGCCGATGCCGCCAAGAGCAAGTTCCTGGCCGCGGCCAGTCACGACTTGAGACAGCCGCTGCAGGCCATGCGCTTTTACCTCTCTGCCGTCGCCGACGCACCGGAGCGGCTGCCGCAGCACCTAGGTCGTTTGGAAGCCTGTCTGGATTCGATGGAGACCCTGCTCTCCGCTTTGCTCGATATCTCAAAGCTGGACGCCGGCGTCGTGACCGTCCGGCCGCAAGCGCTGGAACTGCGTAGCTTGCTTGAGACCCTGGCGAGGGAGACGGCTCCCGATGCCGGGGTGGCGATCACGGTTCAAGGCCCACGCTACCCTTGCGTGGGTGACCCCACTCTCTTGGCCTCGGTGCTGCGCAACCTCATGGACAACGCCGTCAAGTATGGCGATGGCAAGTCGGTCACGGTCAGGATCAAACCCATCGCCTCAGGCTGCTGCATCCTGGTGGCTGACCGCGGGATCGGCATCGCCGCCGACCAGCAAGACGCCATCTTCGAACCCTTCGTGCAGCTGGGCAACGTCGCGCGCGACCGCAGCCTGGGTCTCGGACTGGGGCTCGCCATCGCCCAGCGTGTGACCCGGCTGTTGGATGGGCGTCTGAGCTTGCGCTCGCGTTTGCGGCAGGGGACGGTCTTTCTCTTGACCTTGCCCTGGCCGCGACAAGAGGCAGAGAACGCGGTCGAACCACGTCAGTTCACCCCTGCTCAAAGGCCGCTCGCCGGCTGTCGGATTTGGGTTCTTGAGGATGACAAGGAAGTCGCAAACTCTCTTGTGGCCTTGTTGCAGCTCTGGGGACTCAAGGTGGACCTGGCCCAGGGTATGCAAGAGCTGGACGCCTTGGTCCAAGCCTCTGCGCCGCCCGATGTCTTGATCGCGGACTACCGCCTGGCCTCGCGTCGCACTGGGGCAGAGGCGATCGCAGAGCTTCGGCGTCAGCTCGGCCTTTCTCTGCCCGCGATCCTGCTGACCGGCGAGTCCGATCCCGGGCATCTGGACCAGGCGCGTGCCGGCGGTTATCGACTGCTGCACAAGCCGGTTAAGGCAGCGCGCCTCAGGGCCTTGCTGTCTCATCTCTTGACGGAGACGACCTCATGAAAATCATGATCGCCGACGATCATGGCCTCTTCCGCGCCGGTATGTCCGAGGTGCTGAGCGCCCTGCCGGGCTCGCCCACGCTGTTGCAGGCCGCGACCTGGCAAGAGCTGCATGAGCGTCTTGCGGCCGAGGACATCGATCTGGTGCTGCTGGATCTCTTCATGCCGGGCATGGAGGAGACCGGCGCCATTGCCAAGTTGCGTGAGACCGCACCGGCGACGCCCTTGCTGGTGGTCTCCGCCAGCCAGGCGCCAGAGGACGTGCGGGCCGCCCTCTCTGCCGGTGCGGCGGGGTTCATCGCCAAGTCAGTCAGCCCCGATCACTTGATCAACGGCTTGACACGCCTCTTGGAAACCGGAGAGGAGGTCGTGCTGGGGGTGGCGCCACCCAGCGAGTCGGCCTTGCCCCTGACCGAGCGACAGCATCAGATCCTAAGCCTCGCCGCAGAGGGGCTTTCCAATCGCGAGATTGGCGAGCGCCTGGGGATCACCGAAGGGACGGTCAAGATCCACGTCTCCTCCGCGCTGCGCGCACTCGGCGCCCGCAATCGCACCGAGGCGGCGCGCATGATCAAGGGGCAGGTGGTCTAGCAGGCTGTCGAGAAAGTCGAGGCGCGCATGAGCTTGGGTCTTTGTCGAAAGCTCGCGTCAGGCTCCTTGAACGATGGAACCCCATCGTCCTGCGGAGCCTTCTTAATCTTTCAACAAATCTCCGGCACTCCTGCATCACCTGACTTCCTCGACAGCCTGCTAGGGAGCCTCACCGTAGCGCTCGGGCGCGTAGCGCTCGGCATAGAGGCCGGTCGCTTCGGCCGGATCGATGTCGGCGACCAGCAGGCCCTCTTCGCCATAGGGCAGGTGCTTGAGACACAGGCCATCGGGTGAAATCAGGCTGGTCGCGGCGTCCTGAAAGCGGTGGGCGTAGTTGACGCTGGCGTAGAAGATCACATTCTCGGCCGCGCGGCAGATCATGGTCTTCTCGAAGACCGGTTGATCCAGTTCTCCCCACCTGGTGCCGCTCGGGCCGCTGACGTCACTGCCAGACTGAAAGGGCTGGAAGACCAGCTTGGCGCCGCGCACGGCCGCCCAGCGCACCGTCTCCGGATAGCGCCAGCCCTCATGGCAGATGGCGATGCCGAAGGGGATGCCCTTGACCTCGAAGAGCCGCCGGCCGGAACCGGGCACATAGAAGGGATCTTCTTCGGGGGCCAACTGTGTCTTGGTCTGACAGCCCTGAATGGTGCCGTCCCCTGAGATGACGAAGACCGCGTTCAGGATGCCGGCCGGGCTATCCCAGTCCATCGGCAGGATAACGGCAATCCCGCTCTGCTTGGCCAGGGCGGCCACCTCGCCTCTGGCGGCTTCCAGCCCGGCGGGGTCGTGCGGAGCCACGTCGAGGCCGGGGACCCTGAGGCCCGGGACATAGCACTCAGGAAAACAAACGATCTCTGCCCCGCATTCCGCCGCTTGCCTGATGAAGCGCTGGACATGGGTCATTGCGCCGTCGATGGTTCCTGCGAAGGGGGGAGAGGCCAGGGCGATACGCAGCATGCTGGGACCCTCCTATCTTTGGTCAGCGCCCGTCAAGCTGCGGAAACATCTGGGCCGCATTGCGCTTGGCCGGCAGTCATAAGGGGAGGGCGCTACAGGGTGTCCGGTGAAAAGACCGTGTTGGTCGTCGGTGCCAGTGGACTGGTCGGCTCGGCCGTCATTCGGCATCTGAAGGACAGCGGCAGTCGCATCATTGCCGCTGCCAGGCGTCGTCCCGCCGAAGCCGAGGGATTGGAGTTTGTCTCAGTCGATCTGATGGATCGCGCGCTCTGCCAAAGGGTCTTCTCGCAGATGCCGGAGGTCACGCACCTGGTCTACACGGCACTCTACGAGCGCTCCGATCTGGTCAGCGGCTGGTCCGACAGCGAACAGATCGAGATCAATGATGGCATGTTCAAAGCCGTCCTCGATCCGCTGGTCGGGGCCAGGGGTGCTCTGCGTCACGTGACCTTGCTGCAGGGGACCAAGGCCTATGGCGTCCATGTCCGTGCCATTCCCGTGCCGGCCCGAGAGGACCGCGACGAGCTGCGCAGCCAGCCCAACTTCTACTGGGAACAGGAAGCCCATCTGCGGGCGCAAGCAGAGGGGGCAGACTGGGGATGGACCATCCTGAGGCCGCCCTTGATCATAGGCGGCGTGGTCGGGGGTGCGATGAACGCGGTACCGCCGCTTTGCGTCTTTGCCTCTATGCTGAAGGAGGAAGGCCTGCCGCTCGCCTTTCCCGGCGGTGGGCCGCGGATCGCCTCTGCCGTCGATGTCGACCTCTTGGCTCGAGCGATTGATTGGGCTGGCGACAGTGCCGAGGCACGCAACCGTACCTTCAACGTGTCCAATGGCGACATCTATGTTTGGGAGAATGTCTGGCGGGTCTTCGCTGAAGAGATGGGCATGGAGACCGCGGCCGCGGAACCCAGGTTCTTGCATCACTATTGCCGCGAGCGTGCCGCACTATGGGACCACATCAGAGACAAGCACGATCTGGCAGCACCGGATCTTGAGCGCTTCGTCGGCCCCTCGCTGCAGTACTGTGACTATCTCCTGCGCGCCGGCGAAGCCGGACCCGGCGCTTCGACGGCGGTCTCTACCATCGCCATTCAACAGGCCGGCTTTCACGAGGTGATGGATAGCGAGGTCATGTTCGCCAAGTGGATTCGCGACCTGAAGGCGCGTCGCCTTATTCCAAGTTAAGGACTGAAAACACGCCCCAGAAAGGCAGCCAGCGCTTTGTTTGATTCGGCGCGAACGGCATCGTCGCGGCCGATCAAATAGCCCTCTTGGCTGACGCAGAGGGCCAGTGAACCGCGACGCAGCAAGGGCGTGGAGACCGGTAGGCCGGTGCGCTCGTCAACGCCGCTGCCGTCCTGCTGCAGACGGTAGGCACAGGGTGCCAGGGTGTAACGCGGCCGCCAGGGGCGCGAGGAGCGTCCGTCCCACTGATGCATCGCCTCTGGATAGAGGATGCTCTCGACCTCAGAGCCGCCGGCCACGAGGTCAGCCTCGATCTGGGCGCAGCGCTCCGGGTCGATCAGGCCGTCTTGGCCGCCGTTCAGGATCAGGACCGGCGCGCCGGTCGTGGTCGGGTCGGCGGCACGGATGATGCAGGGCGCATAGTAGGCGACATGGGCACTGAAGCGCTGTCCATTGGTCGAGAGCGCCTCTGCCACCTGCTCATAAGCCGCCAGAACGCTGGCCATGCCGCCATAGGAAAAGCCGATCAAAGCCACCCGCTTGGCATCGACCTCCGGCAGGGACTCAAGGAAGGCGAGACCCGAGTAAGCGTCAGCCAGCAGCATGACCTCGGTGATGTTGAAGAGCCGCTCGAAGAAGCCGGAGGCCAAGTCGCGCCTGGGGCCGAAGCTGTCGATGACCAGGGCGGCCACACCTTGGGCCGCCAGCTGCGGTCCATAGGTCAGCTCGCGCGCACCCAGCACACCCCCGGCGCCGTGCAGCAGGATGGCCGCCGGCACAGGATCCTCGGCGCTGGCATCGGCCGGCAGGTAGAGTCTGGCTGCGGCCTCGGTCGCAGCCGCGCTCTGCACCTCGTTCAGGGCAAAGGGGCTCAGACTCTCGAAAGCCAGGCGCTGGCCGGGCGCGCTGGTGACCGCGGGCCAGGGATCTTGGAAGCGCGGTGCCTCCGCTGCGGCCGGGGCGGCCAGTGCTAGGCAGAGGAGGGTGGTCAGCAGGCGAAGGGCCATTCTATCGATCCGTTACTGGTCATGGCTGCTTGCGAGCGGAGCGCTCTTCGATGAAGCTGGCGCAGAGCGATGGCACGAACAAGGCAGGACGATGATCAAATGACCGCTAGCACGCCGCGTTGGACCCGCCGTCCAGAAGGCTCGACCTGGGGCGACTGGGGGCCGGAGGATCAATTGGGACGGCTCAACCTGATCACGCCCGATGCCGTTCTGCGCGGGGTCGGCGAGGTCAAGGCCGGCCGCAGCTTCTGCCTCAGCCTGCCGCTGGACCTGCCGGGGGGGAACAAGCTGAACCCGCGACGCCATCCGCCGCGCCTGCGCCCGACCGAGGGCGAGGGGGCGGCCATGTACAATCGCCCGGTGGCCGGTATGCGCTCCTACACCGGGCGACAGGACCTGACCGACGTGGTCTCCGACGATGCAGTCTTGCTCTACACCCAGTATTCGACCCAGTGGGATTCCCTGGCCCATGTCGGCAGTCACTTCGACTGCGATGGTTCGGGCCAGACCAGAAAGGTCTACTACAACGGCTTTCGTGCCGGCGTGGAGATTGAGAACCCGGAACTGGCGGCGGGCGCAACGGCCTTAGGCATCGACAAGCAGGCGGCAAAGGCGACGCAGTCCCGGGGTCTGTTGCTGGACCTGAAAGGGATCTATGGCGAAGAGCGTCGTTATGTCGGCCTGGCAGACCTGCTGGCCGCTCTCGAGGCGCAAGAGGTTGAGGTGCAGGCTGGTGACATCCTCTGTCTTTACACCGGTTTCGCCGACCGTCTGCAGGCCATGGCCGGCGATCCCGATCCTGAGGTGCTGCATGGCTCCTACGCCGTGCTGGACGGCCGTGACCGAGGCCTGCTGCAGTGGATCAGCGATAGCGGCATTGCCGCGCTGGCGGCTGATAACTACGCCGTCGAGGGCGTGCCGGCAAAGCAGGTCGATGGCCCCTGCGCAGCCCTGCCGCTGCACGAACACTGCCTCTTCAAGCTGGGCCTGCCTCTAGGTGAACTCTGGTACTTTGAAGAGCTGGCGACCTGGCTGAAAGAGGCGGGGCGCAACGGCTTTCTTCTGACAGCACCGCCGCTGCGCCTGCCAGGCGCCGTCGGATCACCGGTCACGCCTGTGGCGACGGTCTGACTGTGATCTCAAAGCGCCACTCTTGGCCAGATCGGAGCTGTACCAGGGACCATGTCTGAACTGATCTTTGCACGCAAAGACGGCGATCGTGTCGCTCTCCCAGCAGGCACTGTGGCTGGGCTCAGCTCGCGGCTACGCGGGGCATTTGTTACTGCCGCTGACAGTGACTACGAGCCTCTGCGCAAGGTTTGGAACAGCCTGATCGATCGTCGCCCGGCTTGCATTGTCCAGGCGGCGGGGATCGGCGATGTGCAGGCTGTCGTCTCCTTTGCAGCGGAGCGCGACCTGCTGCTTGCGGTTCGTGGTGGTGGTCACAGCGCTGCCGGCTATGGTGTTCCAGAACAGGGGATCATGCTGGACCTGTCGCGCATGCGGTCAGTTCGGGTCGATGAGAAGCAGCGATGCGCCTGGGTTGAGGGCGGCGCCACCTGGCGCGATCTCGATGCTGCGACAGAGCCCTTTGGTCTTGCGGCGGTCGGCGGCATGGTGGGGTCAACCGGGGTAGCCGGCGTGACCTTAGGCGGTGGATTTGGATGGCTGACCCGGCTGCATGGCTTGGCCTGTGACAACCTAGTCTCGGCAGAGCTGGTTACGGCCAATGGCGAGCGGCTTAACGCGAGCGAGGAGGAGAACCCCGAACTCCTATGGGGTCTGAAAGGTGGTGGCGGAAACTTCGGGATCGTTACACGGTTGCAGTTGAGGCTCCACAGCGTTCCGCCAAGGCTCTTCGCAGGAATGCTTGCCTATCCAACGGAGGAGGCGGAGGCCGCCTTGGCGCTGCTGCGGGATGTGATGGCCGAGGCCCCAGATTCACTGTCTGCCGTGGGCGCTTTTAGCTCCATGGCTGAAGGTCAGCCGGTCGTCCTGATCTGTTCCGCCTATTTCGGGGCTGCAGCGCGAGGGGAAGAGCTGTTGGCACCTTTGCGCAAAGCGAAGGCACCGCTCTTCGATTCTATGGCTCCGATCTCCTATGGCCAACTGCAGTCCCTGTTCGACCTTGGAGGCCAAAGAAGGCAGCGCTGTTATTGGCGATCCAGTTTCCTGGAAAGCGTGCCCAACGCGGCAATTGCCACGATCGTGGCTCAGGAGCGTGCGCGTCCTTCGCCGCAATCAGCCATCGTTCTCGAGTTCTTACGCGGTGCCTATGAACGGACAGCGCCAGGTGCCGCAGCCTTCCAGCATCGAGGTGCCCTTTGCAACCTCCTGGTCACCGCGCAGTGGGAGGCGGCCGAGGACGACTTTGCTAACCGGGACTGGGCCCTCAAGACAGTGGCTGCGCTTGCGCCGCATGCCACCGGTGGCGTTTACCTCAACTATCAGGGCAGTGAAGACGCGGATAGAGAGACCCTGGTCCCTCAAGTCTACAGTCCTGAGACCTACGCGCGCCTGGTGGCCCTGAAGCAGAGATACGATCCTACCAACCTGTTCCGCATGAACCTCAACATCAGTCCAGGTTAGGCTGACCCAGCGAGGAGATGAGCTTCCCCATGCCAGAGATCGAGTACTTTTACAGCGCCCATTCCGCCTTTGCCTTTCTCGGGTCGGCCGAGCTTATGGCCATTGCCAAGCGGCAAGGCCGCCGCATCCGACACAAACCGATGGACCTGCACCGCGTGATGGCGGCGCGCGGCTCGACCGGCTTTGGTCAGCGCGATGCCGACTACATCCGCTATCACTTCCGGCGAGAGATCTGGCGCTGGGCCGAGTTTCGTGGGGTGGAGATCATGAATGCCCGGCCGACGCACCACAGCAACGACTTCCTGCTGGCAAACCGGATGCTGGTGGCCTCGGGCGAGGAAGGCGGCGATACCGACAGCCTGGCCCATGCCTTTCTGGTCGGGCACTGGCGCGACGATGCCGACCTGGCTGATCGAGCGACCCTGAAGGCCTTGGCAGCAAAGGCCGGTGCCGATGGCGAGGCCCTCTTGTCCGATGCTGAGCGGAAAAGCGTTCATGCCGCCCACGATGCGAACACGGAGGAGGCGATCGCGCTCAAGATGTTCGGCTCACCGACCTATGTCGTCGATGGCGACCTCTTCTATGGTCAGGACCACCTGGAGATGCTTGAGCGCGCCTGCCAGAAGCCCTTCGGTCCCTCGCCTGACTGATCCCTCATGCCCAAGGTCGAGACCCATCTGGTCGGCGATGCCTGGTCAACGGCAGAGCCGGGCGCTGACCCGGTGCTCTATGGCAGTGTCACCTTGGAGCCAAGCGGCGCCTTTGAGGCCAGGAGCCTGCAGAGCTTTCGGCTGACCTACACCGCCGGTCGCTTTGGGCTCGACGACACCGGCGCGATCAAGGTGGTGCATCGCTACTCCAACGACTGGGGTCGTCTGCAGACCGAGGACCCGACAGCAGTCAACTATGTCACCGCAACGGCCAGCAATGGGTCCAGGCTGCAACTGGTCTATGCGCACGTCGGTGGCCGCTATGCCGACATCACGCAGGTGCACGATCCGAGGCTGGAAACGGCCATGGAGATCCACTCGGCCTGGGGCACCTTCGAATGGCTGCTGACCGACGGCTTTGCGCTTGGTCACCGGTCCGGCGTGGTTTGCAATAGCGATGGGCACAAGGGCCGGCCGGGGGCCAGCTATCCAGGCGCTGCCAGTTTCGGCGCCTATGGTGGCCTCACCTGCTTCTACGCCGAGGAATTGAGCCGCGACGGCTTCTTCGAGTGTCTGCGTCGGCGGCATCACTACGGCACGACAGGCTGTCGACTGCACTTGGATGTAGGTGCCCGCTTTGCCGGTGGTGGAACGCTGTTCAAGCGTGATCCGCGCTATTGGATTGTTGCCGGAGAGCCGGTCGGCGAAGCGATGATGGGCGATATCGTGCAGACCGACGACGCTGAAGTGACCCTTGCAATCGAATGCATCGCCCAAGCGCCGATCGAACGCATCGAGGTCTTGAACGGCACGCGCTGTGTTGCGACCCTGCGCGGTTTCGGTGCCGAAGACCTTGGCCAAAGGATTCGGGTGATCTGGCAGGGGGCCGAGTACCGTGGCCGTGGCCGTCAAACGACGTGGAAGGGCGAGGCTCGGCTAGAGGGAGGCGCCTTCCGTGACCTGCGCGCGATCAATGCCTGGAACCACGAGCGACCGACCCGCCTGCACGGCCCGGACCGGGTAACCTTCGACACCTTGACCACCGGCAACTTCGGCGGCTTTGATGCCTGGATCGATGAGAGCGCGGAGAGCGTGCTTGCGATCGAGACGGCTCATGTCACAGCTGAGGTCAGGCTCGTCGACCTCGCGCTCGACGAACGGGCCTTTGAGGCCGGTGGCTTGGAGAGACGCCTTCGGGTGTTTCGTCTACCCGAGGTCAACGATTGTCTAGAGCTCACCAGAGAGATCAATGTCAGCCTGGAGGCCTCAGGCGACAACCCGCTCTGGGTCCGCGTGACCACTGAGGACGGCTTCAACGCTTGGTCCAGTCCGATCTTCGTTTATCGCCATCACCCAAACCCGCTCTTTGCTGAGACAGCGACACCATGAGTTGCCGCATCGCAATCGGACCCAATCCTCGACGCTCTCCCTACTTCGACGCCACCGTCGAGGCGAGTGTCGGTTGCGTCCTGGTCCAAAATCATACGCCGGTCCACGCATCCTCAGCTGATGTTGATATCACGCTCTGAGCCGAAGCGAGGGACAAGGTACTGCAGCTCTAGGTTGCCGTCTTGGTGTCTGTTTGAGAAAGGGCGCTTAGGCCCTTGCTCAAGGCGGCGCCGGCCCGCGCGCGCGCCGCGCAATCTCAAACGGCCTCCTAGAATCTGACGCCTCGCTGATGGTGATCCAGATCCTGAAGGCATCGGAACTGGCCGTTGCCCGATTTGGGCCTTGCGTGCGTCACCTTACACGAGGTTTTGCGCCGGGCCCCATGCATCTAACGCACCGGGTGCTTTAGCGGACGGTCGAATTCAGAGTCTATGATCAGCATTGGAAACCGGCGCGCCCTCGCGACCAGGTAAGGGGGCAAACCTGCTCCTTTCCAAGAGAAATTCTTAGACAGGTATGCCAAGCCTGTAGAGACCTGCTGCCTTGGACTGGGACGCGCGCAAGTCCGGCCCCGAACGATGCCAAGCCCCTATGGCAAGCGAACCCCAATCCATCCAGAACGATGACCGCTTGCCATACTGCGGGCCAAAGAAGGAAGGAAGGACCAACTCCTTCCACAGTCACGCGGTGAGCAATGGGGGAATCTGCCGGGCTTCGTTATCGCTCTTCGGTTGTGATCGCCGTCGCACGCTCGGCGACAATTGGGTGCCACTTGGAAACTGAACGATGGTATGAAAACTCTCGCTTTGCTATGCTGCTTGTAACGGTGTTCATCGTAAAAAGGGAAACTCGATGGCGGTCATCTATGGAACCACCGGTTCAAACGATCAGCTTTTCGGCACAAGTGCCACCGACTTCATCTTCGGTCTGAGCGGCGATGACAGCATCTATGGCTTGGGCGCAAACGACAGGATCTACGGCGGCAGTGGCGAGGACGGCGTTCTTTCGGGAGGGTCCGGCAGCGACGTAGTTTACGGCGGTCCCGGCGACGACTACTTTCTCTTCGGAAACACGGGAAGGGACCTTCTGGACGGGGGCTCCGGCAACGACGCGAATATTGACGGTAACTCGGGTGTGGATTTCATCTACGGTGGCGTGGGCGACGACACTCAACTCTCTGGCGGTAGCGGCGCTGACTTCATTCGCGCCGGCAGTGGTGACGACGTGGAACTCGTGGGAGGCGCGGACGCCGATCGGGTCATGGGCCAGAGCGGTAACGACTCATCGCTCTTCGGCGGCCAAGGTAACGACGAGATTTCGGGTGATGCTGGCAACGACCTCAGTCTGTTCGGCGGTGCTGGCGTCGACATAGTAAACGGAGGGGGAGGGGCCGACGTTTCCCTGATCGGAAACACCGGGAATGACGTCCTTATTGGCGGTCCAGGAGCCGACTCTCTCTTCAACGGAAGCAGCGGTCGGGATTCTTTGTTCGGTGGCGCTGGAAGAGACGAATACCTCGCAGGTAGCTCCGGCGATGATTTGATCTCTGGGGGCAGCGGCGTCGATGGCATCTTCTTCGGTGGCGAAGATGATGATCTTATCTATGGAGATGCTGGCAACGACACTTCGATGCTCGGCGATCAAGGCGACGACGGCATCTATGGTGAGGACGGCAACGATTCATCCTTTATGGGTGGCGATGGGCTCGATCGGCTTTTCGGTGGCTCTGGGCAAGACGCCAATTTCTTCGGAGGCATTGGCGGAGACGTCTTGAACGGCGACGACGGCGACGATGAGCTGTTTTTTGCCGGGCCTGGGAACGACTACATCTTCGGGGGCAATGGGGTCGACTACCTTTTCTTCGGTGACATTGGCGACGACAGCCTCTTCGGTGGTGCGGGCGACGACCGCGGCCTCTTTGGCGGCTATGGTGCGGACAACATCGTGGCCGAGGATGGCGATGACAGCTCCCTCTACGGCGAGAGCGGCGACGATACCCTTTTGGGCTTCGCCGACAACGACAGCCTCTTCTATGGTGGGAGCGGCATTGATGTGCTGGGCGGCGGGAACGGTGCCGACGCCTCCCTCTTCGGAGGCAATGGCAACGACAAGATTTACGGCGACAGCGGGAGGGACAGGGCTCTCTTTGGCGGTGGCGGCCAAGACATCTTGAGCGGCCGTGCCAACGACGATGCCTCCTTCTTCGGCGGCACCTCGGCAGACAGCATTTTTGGTGCAGCCGGCGACGATAGCTTCCTCTACGGCGATGCCGGGGATGACACGATCATTGGCGGCGGAGGCGAGGATCGCTCCTTGGCCGGTGGCAGTGGTTCTGACGGCGTCTACGGCGGGAATGGGGCCGACCTGCTCTTCGGTGGTTTCGATTCTGACTCGCTCTATGGTGGGCTCGCCAACGACACGCTCTTTGGAGGTCGAGAGAGTGACGTTGGTCTCTTCGGAGAGAACGCCCAGGATCGCATCTACGGCGATGGCGGCGCCGACACCTCGCTCTATGGCGGAACCGGGAACGACACGATTTTTGGCGGAACCGCCAGCGATCTTTCCCTGTTCGGCGATCTGGGCGACGACTTCCTGGTCGGCGATTTAGGGAATGATCAGGGACTCTTCGGCGGCAGCGGCGAAGACGGCATGACTGGTCGGCAAGGTGACGATGCCTTCTTCTATGGCGGCAGCGGTGATGATCGTCTGACCGGCGGCGGCCAGGAAGATGCGTTCTTCTATGGCGGTACGGGATCGGACACCCTGCGGGCCGGTTCCGAAGACGATGCCTATCTCTACGGCGGCAGTGGCGCCGACAGCGTCTATGGACAGAACGGCAACGACACCATGAATGTGGCGAGCCAGGGCGAGCTGGTCTCCGGCGACCTCTTCGATGGTGGCGACGGCGTCGACAGCCTGGTCTTGAACGATGGTGCAACACTGCCAGGCGACGTCACCCTGACAAACATCGAGCACATCATCTACGGTTAGCCTTATCCAAGCTTCCTTGTTTGCCTGGGGCACGACGCCATGAGTCTCCGCATCGCAATCGGACCCAATCTTCGACGCTCACCCTACTTCGACGCCACCGTCGAGGAGGGCGTTGATTGCTTTTCCGTCTACAATCACATGCTGATCCCGGGCTCATTCGGGGACCCTGAAGCGGAGTATCGCCGCCTGATCGAGGGGGTGGCCCAGTGGGATGTCGCGGCCCAGCGCCAGGTCGAGATCGCCGGGCCCGATGCCGAGCGCTTGCTGCAGTACCTCGTGACACGCGACATCAAGGGAACGGTGGAAGGCCAAGGCCGCTATGTTTTGCTCTGCGACCACGAGGGCCGTTTGATCAACGACCCGGTGCTGCTGAAGCTCGGCGATCAGCGCTATTGGCTCTCTCTGGCCGACAGCGATATCGCGCTTTGGGCCGAGGCGACCGCGAAGGCATTGCAGCTCGATGTCGCTGTCTTCGAGCCCGATGTCTCGCCGATGGCGATCCAGGGCCCGAAAGCAATAGACTTGGCCGTTGCCCTCTTCGGGCCTTGGGTGCGCGACCTCAAGTACTTCTGGTTTCGGCAGACGCAGCTTGAGGGCATTCCGCTGATATTGGCGCGTTCGGGCTGGTCCAAGCAGGGCGGCTTTGAGCTCTACCTCCAGGACGCGGCGCGCGGTGGCGAGCTCTGGCAGATCGTGCGCGAGGCGGGCCAGGTTTTTGGCATCGGTCCTGGTGCGCCAAATGACTTGGAGCGCTTGGAGAGTGGGCTGCTGTCATATGGCGCGGAGGCTCGGGTCCAAACGCATCCGGCCAATCCCTTCGAGTTGGGCTTGGACAAGCTGGTGCACTTGGATAAGGGGGACTTCATCGGCAGAGGGGCCTTGGCGCAGATAAAGAGAGACGGGGTGAGGCGCCAACGGGTTGGCCTCTTCATCGAAGGACCGCCGGTGATGGCCAATCAAGCTGCACTCGATATCCAGTCTGAGGGGCGCAAGGTGGGGCACTTGAGCGAAATGGCCTATTCGCATCGCTTGGACCGCAACATCGGGATCGGCCTGGTGGAGGTCGACGCGGGTTCGCTGTCCATCACTCTTCAGGGTCAAGCGCGCAGCCTAACGGTCACCGACCTACCCTTCATTCCGCCGCGGTAACGGGTCGGTTCTGAGCATCATTCTCTCGGTGAAACTTTGACATTTCTCTTTTCTCTCTAGGCTTCCGGCAGGAAGCGCTTAGGCTACCCGCGAGCACTCTTGGCGAGGGAGGGGGACATGGCACCCAGCGACAGTGCAGTTGCCGGCAACGAGAAGCCTGCAAGGCAGGGGCAAGCGCGAGCCAGCAATCGCGGCGGATGGAACTGGCATCCCGAGGTTCCGATCGGCGTCTCGCCACTCTTCGATTGGCCGCCCAGGCCCTGGGCCTGGCTGAAGTGGATCGCCGGCTATTGGCTCTCCCTCGGCTCGGTCTTGATCGAGTTTGCGCTGGCTTTCGCGATCTACGCCTGGTTCCAGCCCGCGATGGAAAGCATGCAGAGCCTTCATTGGCACTGGGTTGGTCAGATCTGGCTGCGCAACCTCTGCCTCTTGGTGCTGGTCGCCGGCAGTCTGCATATCTGGTTCTATCGCCTAAAGGGGCAGGGCGAGGCACTCAAGTTCGACGGTCGGCCCATGGCCCGCGGACAGTCGCCCTTTACCTTCCGCAATCAGGTGCTGGACAACATCTTTTGGTCCCTGGCCAGTGGCGTCACGATCTGGACCGCCTTTGAGGTTCTCTACTTCTGGGCCGCAGCCAACGGCTTTGCGCCGCTGATGGACTTTGCGGACAGCCCGCTCTGGTTCTGCCTCTGGTTCCTCTTGATCCCGCTCTGGTCCTCTCTGCACTTCTATTGGATTCATCGGGCCCTGCATTGGCCGCCGCTCTATCGCCTGGCGCACGCCCTGCACCACCGCAACGTCAACGTCGGGCCTTGGAGCGGGATCTCCATGCATCCGATCGAGCACCTGCTCTATTTCTCCTCGGTGCTGATCCACTTCGTCGTGCCCTCGCATCCGGTGCATGTGCTCTTTCACTTCTATCTGGAGGCGCTCAATCCGGCCTTCTCGCACTCCGGCTTCGACGGGTTGGTCTTGCGCGGGCGAAAGCGGATGGAGGCTGGCGACTTCTTCCACCAGCTCCACCACCGCTATTTCCGCTGCAACTTCGGGACGGCGGAGGTGCCCTTGGACCGCCTCTTCGGCTCCTTCCACGACGGCAGCTCGGAGGCAACGCGGCGCCTGCGCAAGCGCCTGAAGGAGATTCACGGCAGCGAAAGAGGGCGCATTTGAAGCTCTGCCGAGTGCTTTAGGCGAAAAATGTGATATCTTTTACGAAAAAGGCATCACTTATGGGTTAAGCGGCTTCGCCAAGGATCTTGCGGAGGGCCGTGCGGCCCAAGCGGCCGACGCCGTCGCGGATGTCGGATTCCACAGCGATCGCCAGCGCGATGGCGTCGCGCGCTCGAAGGGCGGCGATGATCTCCTTATGGCGATCGACCGTGTAGTACTCCTGCGCGTGGCCGGCTGCGATCCGTAAGAAGGGGCCTAGCTGCAGACGCAGGCTCTCGATCATCGGCAGGGCTACTGGCACCGGATTGGTGGCGTGCAGGACCGTATGGAAGCGATGGTTCAGCATGGTCGAGGCTTCCAGGTCGCCGGCCTCAAAGGCCGTGTCGATGCGGGCGTCGATCTCTTCCAGCTCACCGATCCTGATCTCCGACATGTAGGGCAGGGCCCGCTCGGCTGCCTGTGCCTCGATGCAGCAGCGCAGCGCCACCAGTTCTTCAAAACGCTGCGTCGTCATCTCCGGCACCACGATGCGCCGGTTCTCCAGGACTTTCAGCGCGTTCTCCGAGCTCAGGCGCCGCAGGGCCTCGCGCACCGGGGTCGGGCTCACCCCAAGGGCCTCAGCTAGGCCGCGTATGGTCAGCGCACGGCCGGGTGCGATGGCGCCGACGATGAGCGAGTGCCTCAAGCGTCGATAGGCATATTCCTGCGATGTGACATCATTGGGTCGTGGGACCTCAGGAAGGCTCTGAATTTCTGCCTTGGGGGCCATGGATCCTCGCTCCTCCGCAAGATTTCCGTCTCGAGAGTGACATTAGCAGCTTGACAAGCGCACCGAAAGTGATATCAAATCTATTTTGTGATCACAATACGAATGATGTGATCTCGAATCTAAGGAGGATAACGTGACCTCGGTGACAGCCGATGCCTGGATCGAGGCGCATCCGGAGGTGGAGAGCCTTCGGGTGGCCGTTTGCGATTTGAACGGTGCTCTGCGCGGCAAGCGCATTCCGGTCTCGCAGCTCGACAAGGCCCTGGAGGGTGGGCTTCGCATGCCGCTTTCCATCACCGGTGTGGATGTCTGGGGCGAGGATATCGTCGGCGGCAAGCTGGTCTTTGAGACCGGCGACGCCGATGGGCTTTGCCAATGGACCGGCCGCGGGCCCCTGCCGTTGAGCTGGACCACCAAGCCCTCTGCCCTGGTGCCGCTTTGGCTGACGCATGAAGACGGCCAGCCCTTCCTCGGCGATCCGCGCCAGGCCCTGGCTGCCGTGCAGCAGCGTTTCTCGGCCCTGGGCCTGACCCCGGTGGCCGCCAGTGAGCTGGAATTCTATCTGGTCGACGCCACGGAGGAGATCCCGAAGGCGCCCACCTCACCCGTCTCCGGCCGGATCCTGGATACCGACGCCGTCCTCTCGCTGCGCGAGCTGGATCACTTCGATCACTTCCTGGACGACGTCTATGCCGCCTGTGAAGAGCAGGGCGTGCCGGCTGACGCCGCCATCGCCGAGAACGGACCGGGGCAATTCGAGATCAATCTGGTCCATGTTGCCGACGCCCTGGAGGCTGCCGATCACGCCGTCCTCTTCAAGGAGATCGTGCGCAGCGTAGCGCGCAAGCACGGCTTCTCCGCCACCTTCATGGCCAAGCCCTATGGCGATCGCGCCGGCAGCGGTTACCACATTCACTTCTCGCTGCTGGATCGCGAGGGCCGCAATGTCTTTGACGATGGTGGCGAGCTGGGGTCCGACACCCTGCGCCACGCCATAGCCGGCTTGATGGCCGCGATGGCGGATTCGACCCTGATCTTCGCGCCGCATTTCAACTCCTATCGTCGCCTGCGTCCCGGCAGTCACGCGCCCAGCGCTGTCGCCTGGGGCTATGAGAACCGCACGGTGGCGATCCGCGTGCCTGGCGGTGCACCGCAGGCCCGCCGCATCGAACATCGTGTCGCCGGTGCCGACGCCAATCCCTACCTGGTGCTGGCCGCGATCCTGGGCGCAGCCCTCTACGGCATCGAGCAGAAGCTGGAGGCGCCGGAGCCCATTGCCGGCGACGCCTATAGTCTCGATCTGCCCGGAATCCCGCCGGATTGGGCCTCTGCCGTAGAGGCCTTCCAGCGCAGCAAGCTCATCCCCGAACTGCTGTCGCCGCGCCTGCAGCGCATGCTGGTCGACTGCAAGCGCCAGGAAATGGCGGTCTTCGCCGAACGTGTCACCGACTTCGAGTACTACAGCTACTTGGAGGCAGTCTGATGAGCGCAGCCACCCATCCCTATGCCGGTACCGGCAAGCATACCGGCAGCTACTACGCAGCCTCTGCCAATCGCACCGCGCTGCGCCCACAACTGGTCGGCAGCCATGCGGCCGATGTTTGCGTGCTGGGCGCTGGTTACTCTGGACTCTCTACCGCACTGCACCTTGCCGAGAAGGGCTACAAGGTCGCGATCGTCGAGGGGGCCCGGGTCGGCTGGGGCGCCTCGGGCCGTAACGGTGGTCAGATCGTCAACGGCCTGAACGCCAGCCTGGGCATCATCCAGCGGCGCTATGGTGCCGGGGTCGCCGGAGAGGTCGGCAAGCTGGTGCAGGAGGGCGGCCGGATCATCCGCCGCTTCGTCAAGACCTACGACATCCAGTGCGATCTGAAGGAAAAGAACCTCTTCACCGCCTATACGGCCAAGCAGATGGGCGAGCTGGAGGCCAAGCAGCGGCTCTGGCGTCAGCACGGCATGGACGAACACGAGCTCTTGGACAAGGAGGGCGTGCGCCGCCATGTGGCAAGCGATGTCTACTGCGGCGGTATGATCGACCACAGCGGTGGGCATATCCATCCCTTGAACCTGGCCTTGGGCGAGGCGGAGGCCTTCGAGAACCTGGGCGGTCGGCTTTTCGAGATGTCGCCGGTCGTCGGCCTCGATCGCAGCGGCAAGGACCCGGTGCTCAAGACCGATCAGGGCGAGATCACGGCCAAGACCCTGGTGCTCTGCGGCAATGCCTATCTGGGTCACGTGGTGCCCGAGCTGACGCCTCGGGTCATGCCGGTCTCGACTCAGGTGATGGCGACTGAACCCCTCGGCGAGCGTGGTGATGCGCTGCTGCCGACGGATCTCTGCGTCGAGGACGTGCGCTATGTCCTGGATTACTTCCGCCTCTCGGCCGACAAGCGTCTGCTCTTCGGCGGCGGCACGGTCTATGGCGGGGCCGATCCAGCCGACATCGAGAAAAAGCTTAGGCGGAACATGGACAAGGTCTTCCCGCAGCTCCGCGATGCGCAGGTCGAGTACGCCTGGAGTGGCAACTTCGCGCTCTCCTTTACGCGGGTGCCGCAGATGGGACGGATCGATGACCGGATCTACTTCGCACATGGCTACAGCGGTCATGGCGTCACCGGCTCTCACCTCTTTGGCCGCATCCTTTCGGAGGCAATCGACGGTGATCTTTCTCGCTTTGACATCTTCGCCAACTTGCCGTGGTATCCCTTTCCAGGTGGGAGGACTTTCCGGGTGCCCTATTCGGTCGCCGGATCCTGGTGGTACGCGCTGCGCGATCGGCTCGGCGTCTGAACCAAGAACGACACAGGTGCAAACTTTGGGAGTGAAACAATGAAAAAGCTGGCCTTTGCCGCCATTCTTGCCGTCGGTGCGACCGCGATTGCCGGATCCGCCCTGGCACAGGACAGGGTGGTCAATGTCTATAACTGGTCGGACTATATCGCAGAGGACACCCTGCAGAAGTTCGAAGAGGCGACCGGCATCAAGGTGGTCTACGACGTCTTCGATTCCAACGAGGTGCTGGAAGCCAAGCTCTTGAGCGGCTCTTCGGGCTATGACGTCGTGGTGCCCAGTGCCGAGTTCATGGCCCGCCAGATCGGCGCCGGCATCTATCAGCCGATAAACAAGGAGGCGCTGAGCAACCTCGGCAACCTCGATCCGGCCATCCTGGCGCTCTTGGACAGCAAGGATCCGGGCAACACTTACGGCCTGCCCTACATGGAGTACACCACCGGCATCGGCTACAACGTCGACAAGGTGAAAGAGCGGATCGGTGAGGACAAGATCGGCAGCTGGGACATGATCTTCGATCCGGAGACCGTGGCCAAGCTGGAGGACTGTGGCGTTGCCATCTTGGATTCCCCCACCGACCTCTATCCGGCGGCGCGCAACTATCTGGGGCTCGATCCGGACAGCAAGGACACCGGCGATCTGGAAAAGGCGACGGAACTGCTGAAGTCGATCCGGCCGCATGTGCGCTATTTCCACTCCTCGCAGTACATTAATGATCTGGCGAACGGCGACATCTGCGTCTCCGTCGGCTATTCCGGCGATGTGTTGCAGGCCCGCGACCGTGCCGCCGAAGCGGGGCAGGGTGTGAACGTGGCCTATGTCGTGCCGCGTGAGGGCGCGCTGGTCGGCTTCGACATGCTGGGCGTGCCCTCGGATGCGCCGCATCCGGAGGAGGCTTGGGAGTTCATCAACTTCATCCTGGAGCCGCAGATCGCAGCCGACATCACCAACTATGTCTACTTCGCCAATCCGAATACGGCGGCGACCGAGTTGGTGGACGAGGAGGTGCGCAACGACCCGGGCATCTATCCCGCCCCCGAGGTGCGAGAGAAGCTCTTCACCACTTCGCCCGACCCGCAGCGCTTTACCCGCAAGCAGACCCGGGCTTGGACCTCGATCAAGACC
Organism: Rhodospirillales bacterium; assembly: GCA_963669335.1. Lineage (GTDB taxonomy): Bacteria > Pseudomonadota > Alphaproteobacteria > Kiloniellales > JACOMY01 > JACOMY01. The sequence continues at coordinate 4,372,741 of OY770023.1, read as the reverse complement.
GGCCAGTAAGGCCAACGTGAGAGCGGGGCGGCCTATTGGGTCGCCCCATCACCAAACAAGAAGAAGAGGGAGGATGGGCATGGCGGAGATGGCCCTAAAGCAGAGTTCGGCGCGCCCCTGGACGGACCCCAATGCCGAGCCCTTTATTCGAATCAAGAACGTGACCAAGCGGTTCGGCGACTTCATCGCCGTCGATAACGTCTCACTGGACATCTACAAGGGTGAGCTCTTCTGCCTGCTTGGCGGCTCCGGCTGTGGTAAGTCCACTTTGCTCCGTATGATGGCCGGTTTCGAAGACATTACCAGCGGCACGATCGAGATCGACGGACAGGACCAGTCCGGGATCCCGCCCTATCAGCGGCCGACCAACATGATGTTCCAGTCCTACGCCCTCTTCCCGCATATGACGGTAGAGCGGAACATCGGCTATGGCCTGCGCCGCGACGGCGTCGAGAAGGGCGAGATCCAAAAGCGGGTTACCGAGATCATTGACTTGGTACAGCTGGGTCAGTTCGCCAAGCGCAAGCCGCATCAGCTTTCCGGCGGTCAGCGCCAGCGTGTGGCCTTGGCCCGCGCGCTGATCAAGCGTCCGAAGCTGCTGTTGCTGGATGAGCCCTTGGGCGCACTCGACAAGAAGCTGCGCGAAGAGACCCAATTCGAGTTGATGAACATCCAAGAGGCGCTGGGCATCACCTTCGTCGTCGTGACCCACGACCAGGAGGAGGCCATGACCCTCTCCAGTCGGATCGGGGTCATGACCGCAGGCGAGATCGTCCAGGTCGGCGAACCGCACGATATCTACGAGTACCCCAACTCCAAGTTCGTGGCTGAATTCATCGGCTCGGTGAACATGTTCGAAGGTTACGTCACCGAGGATGCCGAAGATCATGTCCGCATCCATTCCGACGAGATGGGCGGCGAGATCTATGTCTCTCACGGGGTGAGCTGCGCGCCCAATCAGAAGCTCTGGTATGCAGTCCGGCCCGAGAAGGTGCGGCTTAGTCGGCAAAGACCTGAAAGCAATGTCAATGTCGCCAGCGGCAAGGTCGACGAGATCGCCTATATGGGCAACCTGACACTCTATCGCATTATTCTGGACAGCGGCAAACAGGTCCGCATCACCAAGTCCAACCTGGAGCGCGTGGATCAGGAAGCCATAGAGTGGGAAGAGCAGGTCTACGTCAGCTGGGGCGATGCTGCCGGCGTCGTGGTGACGACATGAGCGCGACGACGGCCACCGCCGGCCTGATCGAGCGGGTTCCACCTTTGCGCTGGACTGCCGCCCTCTTGGCGCGCCTGGGTCTGAACGGCCGCGGCCTCGTGATCGCCGTGCCGACTCTCTGGCTGTTGGTCTTCTTCCTGATTCCCTTCTTCGTCGTCGCCAAGATCTCCCTGTCGGAGCCGGTAATCGCCCGGCCACCTTACCTTCCGCTCTTTGAGTGGGGTGAAGAGGGGCAGCTGCTGATCACCTTGAATTTCGGGAACTATCAGTTCCTGCTGGAAGACGCGCTCTACTATCTGGCCTATCTGAACTCGATCAAGATCGCCTTCATCTCGACTTGCTTCGCGCTGCTGATCGGCTATCCCATGGCCTACTACATCGCGCGCAGCCCGGAATCGCGACGCAACATCCTGCTGTTGCTGGTGGTCCTGCCCTTCTGGACCTCTTTCCTGCTGCGGGTCTATGCCTGGATCGGCTTCTTCAAGGGCAATGGCGTCATCAACAATTTCCTGATGGCGACCGGTATCATCTCAGAGCCGCTGGTGATGCTGCAGACCGACTTTGCGGTCTATGTCGGCATCGTCTACAGCTATCTGCCCTTCATGATCCTGCCGCTCTTCACCACCTTGGTGAAGCTCGACAGTGCGTTACTGGAGGCGGCCTCTGACCTGGGCGCCAAGCCCATCATGACCTTCTTCACGGTAATCCTGCCGCTGTCGATCCCGGGCATCGTTGCCGGCTCTATGCTGGTCTTCATTCCGGCCATCGGCGAGTTCGTGATTCCGGCCCTGCTGGGCGGTCCGGACACCCTGATGATCGGTCGCGTGCTTTGGGACGAGTTCTTCTTGAACCGTGACTGGCCCGTCGCCTCGGCCGTGGCCATCGCCATGCTCTTGGTGCTGGTCATCCCCATCATGCTGCTGCGCAACGCGCAGGGCGCAAGCGAGGGGAGGGCATAATGCGCAAAGGTGGCTACTTCCTGCCGATCGCGGCGGTCTTGGGCTTTGCCTTCCTCTACGCGCCCATCGTCAGTCTGGTGATCTTCAGCTTCAACGAATCGAAGCTGGTGACCGTCTGGGGCGGCTTCTCGACCAAGTGGTATGCGGAGCTCTTCAACGATCCGCAGATCCTGACGGCGGCTTGGCTCAGCCTGAAGATCGCCTTCTTCAGCGCCTCCATCGCGCTGGTCCTGGGCACCCTGGCCGGTCTGGTGCTGGCGCGCTTCCGCCGTTTCCGGACGAAGACCCTGTTGAGCGGCATGGTGACGGCACCCCTGGTCATGCCGGAGGTCATCACCGGTCTCTCTCTGCTGCTGCTCTTCGTGGCGATGGAGGCCACCTTCGGTTGGCCGGCAGGGCGCGGCATCGACACCATCATCATCGCCCACTCGACCTTCTGCATGGCCTATGTCGCCGTCGTGGTGCAGGCCAGGCTGGTCGATATGGATGCCTCCATCGAAGAGGCGGCGATGGATTTGGGGGCGACGCCGGCCAGGACCTTCTTTGACGTGACCCTGCCGGTGATCTCCCCGGCGCTGATCTCAGGCTGGCTCTTGGGCTTCACCCTCTCGCTCGACGATCTGGTGATTGCCAGCTTTGTCTCGGGGCCCGGCTCATCGACCCTGCCGATGGTGATCTTCTCTAAGGTCAGGCTGGGGGTCAGCCCGGACGTGAATGCGCTTGCCACCATCATCATTGGCGTGGTTGCCATTGGTGTCATCATCGCCGCGCTGATCTTCCGGCGCAGTGCCCAACAACGGCCGCTAGCCTAGAGCGCGATGACGATAGATCGAATCGATCTATCGTCTGAATCGCACTCTACCATTATGAAAGGAGACCAAGATTCAGATCCCAGGTTGTTTCGACCTACGATCATCTTGGTCTAAGCCAAGGACGTTAAGAGCATGACGGATCGAAAAGGCGATCAAGCCTTCAGAAGTACCGAGAACAAGGGCCGCTGGCCCGAGATGACCTACGCCGGCGCGCTCAGCTTTCTGCGCCGTCGCTACACCCGTGACCTGACGGGCGTCGATGTGGCCGTCAGCGGTCTGCCCTTCGACACGGCGGTGACGCATCGTTCCGGTGCTCGTCAGGGGCCGCAGGCCATACGGGCTGCCTCGGTGCAGTTGGCGGAGCTGAACGCCTTTCCCTTTGGTTTCGATCTCTTCGAGCATCTGGCCATTGTGGACTACGGCGACTGCTATCTGGACCCGCATCACCCGGAGACCATTCCGGGTGCGATCGAGGCGCATGCCGACAAGATCCTGGAGAGCGGTGCCAAGATGCTAACCTTCGGCGGCGATCACTTCGTCAGCTACCCCTTGATCAAGGCCCATGCCAAGCGCCATGGCCCGGTCGCCGTGCTGCACGTCGATGCCCATTCCGACACCTGGGACGACGATGGTGTGGAGTTGAACCACGGCTCCATGTTTCGGCGTGCGGTCAACGAGGGGATCATCGATGTGGCGCGCTCCAGCCAGGTCGCGATCCGCACCTTCAACGATAGTGACCACGGCTTCGAGATCCTGACGGCACCCTGGGTGCATCGCAACGGCATCGCGGCGACCCTGGAGGTGGTGCGCGAGCGGGCAGGGGACGCGCCGCTCTACATCACCTTCGATATCGACGGTCTGGACCCGGCCTTTGCGCCGGGCACGGGCACACCGGTGCCGGGTGGCCTCTCGACCGCTCAGGGCCTGGAGCTCGTTCGCGGGCTGGCCGGTATGAACCTGATCGGCATGGACGTGGTGGAGGTGCTGCCGGCCCTGGACCAGGCCGAGATCACGGCTTTGGCCGCAGCGACCCTGGCCCACGATTGGCTCTGCCTCTTGGCCGAGGCTAATGGCGCCGAACGGCAGGTGGTCGGACGCCTGTAAGGAGAGACAGATGAAGATTGGCATTCTGATCTGCGGTCGGCCGCCGGAGGAACTGAGCCAGCGCTTCAAGGGCTATGATCTCATGTTCGCGGATCTGCTGGCCGGGCGCGGCTTTACCTTCGCCAGCTATGCGGTGCTGGATGGGGAATTCCCAGGCTCGGTTACCGACTGCGCGGGCTGGCTTATCACCGGCTCGCGCTACGGCGCCTACGAAGACCACGACTGGATCCCTCCCTTGGAGGACTTCCTGCGCAAGGCCTATGCCGCGGCAGTGCCCATCGTCGGCATCTGCTTCGGCCATCAGATCCTGGCGCAGGCGCTGGGCGGCAAGGTGGTGAAGTTCGACGGCGGCTGGTCTCTGGGCGTCGAGAACTACGACCTGGAGGGGCTTGGTCCCGACACCAAGGTCATGGCCTGGCACCAGGATCAGGTGGTCGAAAAGCCGCCGGAGGCCGAGGTCGTCGGGTCTTCAGGCTTCTGCAAGTTTGCAGCGCTTGCCTATGGTAAGAAGGCCTACACGATCCAGCCGCATCCCGAGTTTCAGGCCGACTATGTCGCCGCGCTGATCGAAGCGCGCCGCGATATCCTGCCGGCCGATCGGGTCGAGACGGCTGAGGCCAACCTCAATCGACCGCTCTCTTCGCACCTGGTCGCCGACAAGATCGAGCAGGTCTTCAAGCAGGCGGCCTTGGCGGCCTAGGGCCGCCCGACTCTTTCAAGAATTGGATAGAACTATGTGTGCAGCGCCCTTGAGTGCCTGGATCGATCAAGTTCCTGAGGCCTTTACGACTTACCTGGGCGATCGCCGCCTGGAAGAGGTCGAGTGCATCATTCCCGACATCTTCGGCATGTCGCGCGGCAAGGCCATGCCGGCCTATAAGTTCAGCCCGGATCAGCGCTTTTTTCTGCCGACCTCGCTCTTCTACCAGACCATCACCGGCGACTATGTCGACACCAGCAGCTATGACGAGACCGAGCCCGACATGGTCTTGCAGCCGGACATGCGCACTGCCGCGGCCATCCCCTGGTCGGAGGATGCCGCCATGCAGGTGATCAACGACTTGGTGACCCGCGAGGGCGAGCCGGTGCCACTGGCGCCGCGCAACGTCTTGCGCCGCGTGATCGGCCTCTATGCCGAACGCGGCTGGCGCCCTGTCGTCGCGCCCGAGTTGGAGTTCTATCTGACCCGTCGCAACACCGATCCCAACGAGCCGATCGAGCCGCCGATCGGGCGCACCGGTCGCCGCGGCGTCGGCCGCCAGGCCTATTCCATGGTGGCCGTCGACGAGCATGGGCCGGTGATCGATACCATCTACGACTTCGCCGAGGACCAGGGTCTCAAGATCGATACTGTGATCCAGGAGGGTGGTGCCGGGCAGATGGAAATCAATCTGCTGCACGGCGACCCGCTGGACTTGGCTGATCAGGTTTTTTACTTCAAGCGGGCGATCCGCGAGGCGGCGCTCAAGCACGGCGTCTTTGCCACCTTCATGGCCAAGCCCATGCGCGACGAGCCGGGCAGCGCCATGCACGTGCACCAGAGCATTGTCGATGCCAAGACCGGGCAGAATATCTTCTCCAATCCCGATGGCTCGCCGACAGACCTCTTCCTGCACTTCATCGGCGGCTCGCAGCGCCATCTGATGGAACTGGTGCCGATCCTGGCGCCCTATGTGAACTCTTACCGGCGTCTGCGCGCGCATATGTCGGCCCCGACCAACCTGGAGTGGGCGGAAGACAATCGCACCACGGGCCTGCGCGTGCCGCACTCGCCGCCGGAAGCCCGGCGGATCGAGAACCGTGTAATCGGTATGGATGCCAATCCCTACATTGCATTAGCCGCCAGTCTGGCCACCGGATACCTTGGCATGGTGAATGCCATCGAGCCGCGTCCGGCCGCCAAGGGAGAGGTCTTCGAAACCGCAGACGCGCTGCCGATCAGCCTTGACGATGCGCTCGACCTCTTCGAGGGGGCCCATCAGGTGCGTGAGGTATTGGGCGTAGAGTTCTGTTCGCTCTATGAAGCCATCAAGAAGGCCGAGCTGGAAGAATTCCACGGCGAGATTTCGCCCTGGGAGCGTGAGCATCTGCTGCTGAACGTGTGAGCGCCGGCATGGACATCCTCACCATCAACGACAAGCCGGGGCAGTACCCAGAGTCTTACTACGCCGCCAGCGTCGATTTGCCGGAGCCACGCCTGCGGGCCGAAGGCGCGATCGACTGCGATGTCTGCGTTATCGGCGGCGGCTTCATGGGCCTTTCTTCGGCGTTGCACCTGGCCGAGCGCGGCTACCAGGTCGTGCTGCTGGAGGCGCATCGCCTGGGTTGGGGCGCCTCTGGCCGTAACGGTGGCCAGGTCGGTACCGGCCAAAGGGTCGATCAGGAAACACTGGAGGCCAAGTACGGATTGGAGCGCGCTAAGGCGCTCTGGGGCTTGGGCTTGGATTCAGTTGCCCTGGTCAAGGACCTGATCGCCAAGCACGCGATCGATTGCCATTTCGCGCCGGGCATCATCCACGCCGATCATCGCGCCCGCTTCGTGCCGGAGAGTCGCGCCTACGCTGACAAGCTGCGCGTGACCTATGGCTACGACAAGATCGAGGACCTGGACCAAGAGCAGCTGCGTGCGCTGGTCGGCTCCCCGGCCTACTTTGGCGGCACCCTGGACTGGGGCGGCGGGCACCTGCATCCGCTCGCCTATGCCTTGGGTCTGGCGAAGGCGGCCGAGGCGGCTAGCGCTATGCTCTATGAGAACGCAAGGGTGACCGCGGTCGAACGCGGAGCCACGGTCCGGATCAAGACCGAGGCGGCCGAGGTCTCCGCGCGCTATCTGGTGATCGGCTGCAACGGCTATCACGGCGACCTCTGGCCCGAGCTCTCCAAGCGGGTCATGCCGATCAACAACTTCATCGTCGCGACCGAGCCCTTGAGCGAAGAGGAGGCGCGGGGCCTGATCCGCGACGGCCAGGCCGTCGCCGATTCCAAGTTCGTGGTCAACTACTTCCGCCTATCCAAGGATCGCCGCATGCTCTTCGGCGGCGGCGAGTCCTACGGCTATCGCTTCCCCCAGGACATTGCCGCCAAGGCCCGCGGTCCCATGGTGGAGATCTTCCCGCAGCTGGCCGGCAAGCGCATCGACTATGCCTGGGGCGGTACTTTGGGTATCACCATGAGCCGCCTGCCCAACCTGCAACGTCTCACCGACACCATCCTCTCGGCCGGTGGCTTCTCCGGCCACGGTGTCGCCTTGGCAACTTTGGCAGGACAACTCATTGCCGAGGCGGTGGATGGCCAGGCTGCCCGCTTCGACCTCTTTGCCAGCATCCCGCCGCCACCCTTCCCCGGCGGCCGCGCCCTGCGCAGCCCACTGCTGGTGCTGGCCATGCTCTGGTATGCGATGCGGGATCGGCTTTAGCCGTAGATGATGGTCTCGATCGAGGTCAAGGTCACGCCGGCGGGTAGGGTCATCCCGGGTCCCAGGAGGAGCGTATCATTGCAGGCACCACCGTCGAAGAGGTCGCCGCTGACGAGGTGCTGTTGATTGCTCGCTGCAAGCGTGTCGTCGCCGTCACCACCCCGGACCGTGTCAATACCGCTGTCGCCGAAGAGGAAGGCATCGTCACCGGCACCGCCATCGACAATGTCGGCGCCACTGCCGCCGTAAAGACGAGAGTCTCCGGCACTGTTGCTGAAGACACTATCGTCGCCAACGCCGCCAAAAAGGTAGCTGTCTTGGCCGTCTCCGCCGGAGAGATCATCGTCGCCACTTCCACCGAAGAGGTAGGTGTCCGCGCCGGAGCCACCAGCGATCAGGTCATCGCCCGCATCACCATTCAACGACAGATCCTCGCCGCTGCCCCCGAAGAGGCTGTCGATACCGATGCCGCCATGGAAGAGGGAATCCATCCCAAGCCCGCCATCGAGAGAATCGCTCCCGTCGCCGCCGTAGAGGCGGAAGTCGTTACCGCTGTCTCCCAAGATCACATCGGCTCCGCCGTCCCCCTGCAGCATGCCATCGTGACCGCAGCCGCCGAAGAGGGAATCCTGACCCGTCTGTCCATAGAAGTAGCTGTCATCGCCATCCCCGGCATAGAGCCAGTCGGCACCGCTGCGTCCGTCGAAGCGGAAGTCGTCGAGCCCGCCGCCGAATAGGCTGTCGTCGCCATCGCCACCGAAGAAGGCCCGATCATTCCCCTCGTCTCCATAGAGGCTGTCGTCGCCGCTATCGCCAAAAAAAGCGCTGTCACTGTTGGTACCGCCGAAGAGGCCATCCTGACCGCTACCGCCCTCGAACCTGTTATCCGTCTTATCGCCCCCGAAGAGCGCATCGTCGCCCTCGCCGCCCAGCACAGTGTGATCCTTGCCATCATTGCCATAGAGGAGATCGTTACCCTCCAAGCCGTAGATGCGGTCGTTTCCTTTCAGACCGTCGAGAACATCGATGCGATCGCCTCCGGTAAGCTTGTCGATTTGGTTGCTACCATAGGCGATGAGGAGTTCGATGCTAACGAAGTTGGCCCCAGTCTCCGGTCGCTGACCCACTGCGAGGGTTAAGGTGTCGGTTCCCGATCCGCCGTCGAAGAGGTCGCCACTCCGGGCAAAGGCCTCGGGACCGCCCCCAAGCAGGTCATCGCCATCGCCGCCGTAGACGCTATCCACGCCCATGCCGCCGTACAATCTGGTATCATCACCGGCCCCACCGAAAATCACATCATCACCACTGCGGCCGGATAGAAAGGTATCGGCACCGCTGTCTCCAGAGATCGTGTCGCTGCCACTGAAGAGAACAGTATTCAATGATGTTCTGTCGCCAATCAGTAAGTAATCGGCGCCACTGCCACCATAGATCTCATCATTGCCTCCATATCCATAGAAGTAAGAGTCATCGCCATCGTCGCCGGTGAGCGTGTCGTTACCATTACCTCCAAAGAAAGTTGCGTCCGCTCCATTTCCGCCACTGAGGGTGTCATCATTTCCTCTGCCGACAAAAAAGCTGTCATCTCCTTCGCCGCCGAACATGCGGTCAATGCCACTGCCGCCACGTAGACCAGCATCGTTCCCGCTATCGCCATAGACGGCATTGTCGCCTCCGCTCTCGTCGTTGAGGCCCACATCGTCGCCGCTACCGCCGAACACTGTATCGTTGCCTAGCCCTGCCCTTAACTGGGAATCGGATCCATTGCCCCCGAAGACCGTGTCCTCACCCTGTCCACCGCTAACGGATGTGTCACTGCCATCGCCGCCGAATAGGGTGTCGTTGCCACTGCCTCCGTAGAGGTTGTCATCCCGGCCGCTGCCGCCGTAGATGGTGTCGGCGCCGCTACGCCCTGGGAGCCCGAGGTCATCACCAGACCCTCCAAAGATCTGGTCATCACCATCTCCACCGCGGAAGAAAAAGTCGTCCCCGTCGCCTCCAAAAAGGCTGTCTTCACCGTCACCACCGAAGAAACTATCGTCGTCTCCATCGCCTCCATAGAGGCGGTCTGCGCCTGTGCCGCCCTCAAAGAAGGTGTCCGTTGCATCGCCGCCTCCCAGGCGATCATCGCCACTGCCGCCGAAGAAGCTCAGATCGGCGCCGTTGCGTCCAAAGAGTTTGTCAGCGCCTTGGCCTCCGAAGAAGGCAGAGTCCTCGCCCATGTCGCCGAAGAGGCTATCCCTTCCTGCATCGCCATAGAAGTAGGCGTCCTGGCCGCTTCCACCGGAAAGGCTGTCTCTGGCACTTCCTCCGAAAAAGCGACTATCGTTGTCAGCCCCTCCAAAGAGACTATCGTTTCCTGCATCACCGTAGAAGTTGACGTCCTCTCCGTCGTCGCCGAAGAGCCTGTCGCCGTCACTGCCGCCAAAGAGGCTGATGTCACTGCCACCGCCTCCAAAGAGCTGATCCTCACCCTGGTCGCCGAAGAGGAGGCTGTCGTTTCCTTCGTCGCCATAGACTCGATCTGCGCCCGACCCGCCAGATAGAGTGAGATCGTCTCCACTGTCGCCATAGAGGAAATCTTCACCTGACAGGCCATAGAGCCTGTCCTTCAGGCTCAAACCAAAGAGGCTGTCCGCCTGATCGGTGCCGCTGAGAGTGTCGTTTGTGAAATCGGTTCCGTAAATGACAGCCATCAGTTCGGGCTCCTGTGCGGGGCGTAAGCAATTTATGGTAGTGGCTAGCTGATGTTGAAATCAAGCTATTTGCACACGCAACGCCGCGGAGGCTTACAATGCCTTCTGTAAGTTAGTCTTTCGAGAGGCATAAAAAGATTTCGCTTTCGTAAAGCAGCCTGACAGGAGCATCCTACGCAGACAGAAGCGAACCAAAGGGGTCACGGGTGACGAGGTCGTCAGATAGTCTTGAGGTTTCAGTCTGGCGCGGCGGGCCGGAGGGCGGGGGCTTTCAGGCCTTCACCGTTCCGGCTGAGGAGAACCAGACCGTGCTGGATCTGGTGGCCTGGATCCAGCTTTATGAAGACCCTAGCCTCTCCTATCGCTTCGCCTGTCGGGTCGGCATGTGCGGCTCTTGCGCCATGATGGTGAACGGCCGGCCGCGCTGGACCTGCCGCACGCATGTGAAGAAGGTGGCCGAAGCCGGGCGGATTGAGGTGGCGCCGCTGCGGAACCTGCCTGTGATCAAGGATCTGGCCGCAGACATGGATCCTTTCTTTGAGAAGTGGGTTAGCGCTGAGGGCGTCTTCCACCCGGGCAAAACGCGTCATGATCCGGTGGAGGCAGTCAGCCCTGAGAGCAAGACGCGCCAGGCGGCCGATGCGGCTATCGAGTGTATCAACTGTGGCATCTGCTATGCCGCTTGTGATGCTGTGGCGGCCAATCCTGACTATCTGGGCCCGGCTGCGCTCAACCGCGCTTGGACGCTGTTGAACGACGTCAAGGACGAGGGGCGCGAGACGATCCTCGATGCGGTGAGCCGCGGCGGCGGCTGCCATAGGTGCCACTCCATGGGCAACTGCGCGGTCGCCTGTCCCAATGAATTGAGCCCGATGAATTCGATTGCGGGGCTGAAGCGCGCGACGGTGACGGGTTGGCTTAGAAGGGGAGGCTCGCGGTGATCTATCGATCTTCCTTCCGCCTCAGGACACCTCTTCGACCTCTCCGCGCGGAGCGTTAGCCAATGCTCGACCTTCGCCTCTATCTGCTGCAACGCCTCTCGGCCCTGGTCATGGTTCCACTGGTCATCGGCCACATCGCGGTGATGATCATTGCCGTCCAAGGTGGCCTCACGGCCGAGGAGATCCTGGGGCGCACGCAAGGCAGCCTCTGGTGGGCGCTCTTCTATGGTACCTTTGTGGCGGCGGTTTCAGTGCATGCCGCACTTGGGCTGAGGGTCATCCTGCATGAGACAACCAAGTTAAAAGGCTTTGCATTGAACCTCTTTACTTGGATGATCTGTGTTCTGTTGCTGATCCTAGGAGTACGCGCCGTCTGGGCCGTGATCGCCGGATGACGCGACCGCACCGCAACCATCCACTCTGGTATGCCTTTCTGCTGCACCGCGTCTCCGGCCTCTTGCTGGCGCTGTTCCTGCCGCTGCATTTCTGGATGCTCTCGCTGGCCCTGGACAAGGAGGCGATGAACCGTGCCTTGGCCTGGACCGATATGACTCTCTTCAAGATCGCCGAGTTCGGGTTGGTCTTCTTGCTGGCTGTCCATTTCTTCGGCGGTCTCAGGCTTCTGGCTTTGGAACTGTTGCCTTGGACCTCCGGGCAGAAGACCTTGGCGGCGCTGGCGGTGGGCTTGGCGACCCTGGTCTCCGGCACCTTTCTGCTACAGGCGGTCTGACCCATGCCCCGCGCCATAGAGATCGAACAGCACGAGACCGACATCCTGATCATCGGCAGCGGCGGGGCAGGGCTCTTTGCCGCCCTGCACGCACAACAGGCAGCGGCCGAGGGTACGCGGATCACCCTTGCGGTGAAAGGCTTGCTCGGCAAGTGTGGCTGCACCCGCATGGTACAGGGCGGCTATAATGTGGCCCTGGGTCCCGGCGATAGCGTCGAACGCCACTTCATGGACACCATCGTCGGCGGCAAGTGGCTGCCGAATCAAGAGATGGCCTGGCGGCTCTGCGAGGAGGCCGTGGTTCGGGTGCGCGAGCTCGAGAACGAGGTCGGCTGCTTCTTCGACCGCCTGCCCGACGGCAGCCTGCATCACAAGGCCTTCGCCGGACAGACCGCCGATCGGACGGTGCACAAGGGCGACCTGACCGGCATCGAGATCATCAATCGCTTGATGGAGCAGGTGCTGAAGCGCCCGGTCGAGCGCCTGCAGGAGCATCGCGCCATCGCGCTGATCCCCAGCCAGGACGGCAGGTGCTTGGCCGGCGTCCTCTTCATCGATATGCGCCGCGGCTGCTTCCGCTTTGTGCGCGCCAAGGCGGTGCTGATGGCGACGGGCGGCGGGCCCACCATGTATCGCTACCACACGCCCTCCGGCGACAAGTCGATGGACGGGCTGGCCATGGCTTTGCGGGCTGGCCTGCCTCTGCGCGATATGGAGATGGTGCAGTTCCACCCGACCGGCCTGCTGGCTGGTCCGACCAGCAAGATGACCGGCACGGTGCTGGAAGAGGGATTGAGAGGTGCTGGCGGACATCTTCTGAACGGCGCCGGAGAGCGCTTCCTCTTCAACTATGATCCCAAGGGTGAGCGTGCAACCCGCGATGTGGTGAGCCGTGGCATCTATGCCGAAATGCGGGCTGGGCACACGACACCACAGGGTGGGGTCTATATCGCCATGGCGCACCTGGGACCCGAGCAGGTCCGGCAGAAGTTCAAGGGCATGGTCAAGCGCTGTCAGGACTGCGGCTTCGATCTGGCTGCCGGCAGGGTCGAGGTCGTGCCCACCGCGCACTATTTCATGGGTGGTGTCGTCGTTGATGCGGAGACCAGAACCGAGATGCAGGGACTCTATGTTGCCGGGGAAGACGCCGGCGGCGCACATGGCTCCAACCGCTTGGGGGGCAACGGTGTCGCCAACTCCACGGTCTATGGCGGCGTGGCCGGCGACCGTATGGCGCTTGACGTCAAGGGGCAGAAGACCTTGCCTGAACCGGACAAGGTGCTGCTGGAGGCAGAGATCGCACACGCCTGTCATCCCTTTGGCAAGAGGCCGGGCCGCGTTCATCCGCTGCGCCAGGCCCTGCAGGATGCCATGTGGGATGAGGTCGGCGTGATGCGCACAGCCGAGGGACTCCACCGCGGGCTGGAGCGCATTGGCACCATAGAGGCAGAGCTGATGGATTGCGGCGTGGCCGACGACACTCTGGCCTTCAACCTTACTTGGCACGATTGGCTGAACCTGCGCAGTCTCTTGGAGGTCTCGGAGGTCATTGCCCAGGCCGGCTTGGCCCGAGAGAACTCGCGCGGCGCTCACTACCGCGAGGATTTTCCTGACGCCGGCGATCTGGAGACTTCCGAGTTCACGGTCGCACGTCGCAGCGCAGGGCAACTTGAGGTGACACGAGAGCCGGTTCGCTTCACATTGGTGCGGCCGGGTGAGACTCTGCTGCCGGAAGGCGAGCCCGAGAGCCTGGTGGCACCGCCGCCGGAAGCCGCTTCGGCAGAGGCATGAGGGAGATCAAGACCATGATCCCAATCGAACGCGTCGAATCCACCGCTGAACGCCTGATGGAGAAGGCGGCGATCGAGATTCCCGACGACTATCTGGCAGGCCTTAAGCAGGCCGCCGCGGCGGAGGACGGCGATCTCTCCTCCTTTGTGCTGCAGGCCATGCTGGAGAACTATGAGGCGGCCAAGGCCGATCGCCGGGCCATGTGCGGCGATACCGGTTGCCCGCGCTGGTATGTGAAGATGGGCAATGAGGCGCAGATCCAGGGCGGCCCCGTTGCCTTGGAAGAGGCCTTACGCCGGGCGACGGCCAAGGCAACGGCGGAGATCCCCCTGCGGCCCAATCGCGTGCATCCGCTTTGGCGCACCGATCACGACAACAACGTCGGCATCGGCGCGCCGGAGATCGAGTATGCCTTCGAGCCGGAGGGTGCTTGGATAGACCTGACCACGGTGCACAAGGGCGGGCTCTTCGGTACCGACTATCGCATGCTCTTCCCCTCCGACGGGATCGAGGGGATCAAGCGTTTCTTCCTCGATACCCTTGTCGCCTTCGGCAAGCGGGGCCTTGCCTGTCAGCCGGCGATCATCGGCATCGGCCTTGGTGGCTCCAAGGACAGCTGCATGGTGCTGGGTAAGCGCGCGGCCTGTCTGCGTGTCGTCGGCGACCGCAATCCCGATCCAAAAATCGCGGCCCTTGAAGAAGAGCTGAAGGACCTGGGCAATTCCATCGGCATGGGCGCCATGGGCTTTGTCGGTAAGTCCATGGTGATCGACTGCCACATCGAGGTCGGCTATTGCCACACCGGCGCCATGCAGATGTCGGTACATGCCTTCTGCCTTTCCTCAAGGCGCGCCTGCGCCCGGATCTATGCCGACGGACGCGTCGACTACCGCACCGACCCGGAGTGGTTCACCCCCTTTCAACGCAGGGAGACTGTCGGATGGCAGACACCAGCGGCCCAGAGCGAGGCCGAGAGAAAATCCGCCTGAGCACCCGGCCAGCGCCGGAGGACCTCGCCCGCTTGAAACTGGGCGACGTGGTCTTTCTGGACGGGCTCATCTACACTGCGCGTGAGGGCGTCTACATGCGTACCTTGGAAGAAGGCGTGCCGTTGCCGCTCGATCTACCGGGCGAGAGTGCGGCCAACTTCCACTGTTCGCCGGCGGCCAATCAGCGCCCTGATGGCAGCTTCGACGTGGGGGCGGTGACGGCCACGGCCTCGTTCCGCTTCTCCAAGTGGATCGATGACTGGTTCCGTCTGTCCGGTGCGAAACTCATTATCGGCAAGGGCGGGATGAGCCCTGAGGACTATCGGACCAAGTTCGTACCGCAGGGCGCGATCTACCTGACCACAGTTGGCTACGGCACCGGCGCTCTGCTGGGTCGTGGGATCAAGGGCGTCAAGGCACTGCACTGGCGAGAAGAGTTGGGATTGGCGCAGGCCATGTGGCTCTTGGAGGCCGAGGCCATGGGACCCTTCATCGTCGCTTCCGACAGCGCGGGCAACTGCCTCTTCGAGCGCGAGAACGCCAAGATCGCGGAAGGTCTCGCCAAGGTCTATGAGGGGACGCGGCCAGCCGTCCTGAAACGCTTCGGCGAAACCGACGACCGTAAGGATGAGGTCATCTCCTGACGGGCTCTAAGTGCAGATAGGCCAGTATGGCCACCACCGAAGGACCGAAGGGGAACCCGGTGCCAAGGCCCGGGTGGCACCCCACGCACGCACCGCAACCCCTTTCCAGATCTCTGCGCTGCACCGCTCGCCGCCCTGCCGTAAATCAACACCCTGAGTATTTACAAATTTTTTGCACCATCTATTGCTTCTGTGAAATCAGTTCTCAAACTGTTGTAAATTCTAGATTAATGTTTGCTAATTTCCCTATAAATGCTTGGCGTTAAGGGAGTTGCGCTTGATTTAGAGTTTGCACTCTCACTTATGCTATGGGACAAGTTGTTGTTTTTTCTTGCTTGAGTAACAAAATTTGCACATTGTCAAAGGTGGTATCAGTCACTTGGGTTGGCACGACGTCTCTCCAATCATAAGCTGCCGCAGCGGTTCGTATGAAGACAGAAGATTACGCAGAGAATTCAGCACTTCTTTCTTATTCATCCCAGACTTTATCTCACTATAATATAGCAAGGCCAAGAGTAGTCTATCTAACGCGGTTGGTGAATCAGGGATCAAATTGTTATCAAACATAGTGCAAACTGCGTTTGTTGAGTCGTTAAACAAACCGAAGCCCTGATACATTTCTTCGTAAAGACATCGCAACAACTTTTTCCTATCATCAGTATACTCGGCCAATATTAAGGTGAAAGCTATGCTATTTGAGAAATCAAAGCCTGGATCAAGTGGTCTAGAATCTGAAGAAGGATCGCCAATGACAACATAACCGCCGCAGTCCGGCTCTCCATTTACTTGAATACTAGCGCGCAGCAAATCTATCTCAGTGTAAGATCCGAAAACCATACGCTGTTGTTTTTCTGTCGTTATTTCTAAGAAAAAGTCAAGCGGCCTCTCATCTACAACTATTACAAAGTTTGGCCGCCCTGGCCCAGCAGTCACCGGGACTCCAGATATATAGCTAAGTTCATTGAGTACGCTCCTAACATCTTCGGAGGCCTCTAGCGCATTCCCTCCTGCAAGCTGTGCCCGGACCTCCACTTCCCATCTCGCAATTTCATCGAATTCGTGAGTGTCGCTCTCGAAGCCAAAAGCATGACGACCAAACCGTTCAAGAACTTGTTCAGTCACATCAGAGAGGCAGAGCTTTTTCTTTAGGCACTCCGCATTTAACAGATACTTTTGTTGTTCCTTAGCCTCAGAATTTGGCGCTAATACGGACGCCAAAGCGGCAACACCTACAACCATAAAAGCCAATCCAATTGTTCTAAATGCTAATACTCTCTGCAATACATGGGAATATTTTTTTCTTATTTCTTGAAATATACTTATAGAACCACATTTGTCTTTCTTTGATTTTCTCTTATCCTGAGTCATAAAGATAGCACCTACTTCTCTTAAACGCCTAAGTGTTGCCGCTAAAACCCATGAATTCTGTTTTCCGACTTGAGTCTGTTGAGCATGCGTCACTCGTCAGAACTTATCTTTCCAACGTGATGCCGATCCAAAGCGAGAATTCCTCATTTACGTTCCCTTAATCAACTGTGCCGTCGTTCAGGACGGCGATCAAGCCAAAGTTCGCCCCTGCAGCGCGGTTGTTAGCCGAGGCCAAGCGCGCCGAGCGTTCCATTGGGATTGCGGCTTGGCAGATTGGGTCATCTTGGCCTGCGTCGGCCGCACCTCTGCCCTCGCCAGTGTTGTTTGCCGGCGATCTGGGCTTGGTTCGGTCATGCGCACACCGCTGCTGCCGGCGGCCCGCGCAAGTCGTTGATCAGGCCAAGGATGCCTGCGAATAGGGGGCGCCTGAGTGCGGACTCGGCGAGTTGAAAGATGGTGTAGCGAGCGTGGCGCACCAGCGGTGTGCAGGTCTTGGTCAGCCGCTCACGCAGAGAGCTCAGCGACGATGTCTCAATGGCGTCGGGCGATCTGCGTGATCGCGGCGTCAGGCCAAAGACTAGTCTTTCCCCGCTATCGCTCGCTTGTCGTCGCCCGCAGCGTTATGCTGTGAGCAAGATCAGACCGAACGCTAACGGTTCTAGGGGAGAGAAACCATGGCCGTCCTCTACGGAATGACCGGTGTCAACAATGACATCACCGGCACCAGTGCCGCGGACACCATCTTCGGGTTGAGCGGCAATGACAGGCTCTACGGCTTGGGCCAAGACGACACTCTCTTCGGGGGCAGCGGCAATGATGTTTCGCTGATCGGCGCCAGCGGTAACGATACGCTCTTCGGCGACGAGGGGGATGATTCCCTGCTCGTTGGCGGCAGCGGACGTGACACCATAGAGGGCGGCAGTGGCGCAGATTCGATCCTCTTCGGCAACAGCGGCTATGATGCTCTCATCGCCGGCAGCGGAAACGATCAGTCCCTTTACGGCGGCGACAATGATGACGGGCTCTTTGGTGGTGACGGGTCTGATGCCACACTCTCGGGTGATGCGGGTAACGACAGCATAGAGGGCGGAAGCGGGGCGGACCGCGATCTCTTCGGTGACGAGGGCAGTGATATGCTCTATGGCGGCAGCGGCGATGACTCCACCTTCGTAGGCGGCGCTGGAGCGGACCTGATCTACGGCGATGATGGTCGCGATCATGGCCTCTTCGGTGGGATTCTCAATGACAGTCTCTTCGGAGGTACGGGCAGCGACGCCTCGCTGATCGGCGGAGAGGCCGGGGATCAGCTTTTCGGTGGTCAGGGGAACGACACCTCGCTCTTTGGCGGGCAGGGCTATGATCGTCTCTATGGAGCCGAGGGCCAGGACCTCTTGCTCTATGGCGGTCTCGGTGCCGACACCATCAGGGCCGGGGACGGCGCCGATTCCCGTCTGAGCGGCGATCAGGACGGGGACAGTATCTATGGCGGTGCCGGCAATGACATCAGCCTGTTCGGACGCGGTGGTGACGACAGCCTCTTCGGGGGCAGCGGTATCGATCGCTCTCTCTTCGGCAGTGCCGGCGACGATCTGATCGACGGTGGATCATCCAACGACCGCTACCTCTATGGCGGCAGCGCCAATGATCGCATCTTTGGTGGCCTGGGCGACGAGTCGCTCCTCTTCGGTGATGAGGGAGCGGACGGGGTCTACGGTGGTAGCGGCAGCGACACTCTGAATGGGGCCGCGAATAATGACAGCCTCTATGGGGACACAGGCGTCGACAGCCTCCTCGGTGAGACAGGAAACGACACGCTGACGGGTGGTCTCGGTGCCGATTACCTCTATGGCGCAAGTGGACGTGATGCAGCCTTTGGCGGCCTCAACGATGATGTCTTCTTCGGCAGTAGTGGCGATGACACCTCTTTTAATGGCGGTGGGGGGGACGACCGCCTCTATGGCGGCCAAGACGATGACCGCTATGCCTTCGGCGGCTCCGGTGACGACACGATTGTCGGCGGCGACGGAACGGACGGGATTTTCGACGGTGGCAGCGGTCAGGATACCATCCTGGCCGAAAGCGGGACTGACTTCAGCCTTGCGGGAGGCAGCGGCGCCGACCGCATATTCGGCGGCAGCGGCATGGACATCTCCTTCGTCGGCGGAGCTGGTGCTGATCGGCTCTATGGCGGTGCAGGACTGGATGCGACCATCTACGGCGGCGACGGTGCCGATACCATCTTCGGCGGGGACAGTCTGGATTTCCTCCTCGTTGGTCTCAGTGGCGACGACACGATCTTTGGCGGATCAGGAACGGACCTCAATTTCTTTGGGGGCGATGGCACTGATACCTTGACCGGAGAGACTGGTAACGATTCGAATCTGAATGGCGGTAGTGGCAGTGATGAGGCCTTTGGCGGTCTCGGTGATGATCAAGATCTGCTGGGAGAGACAGGTGAAGACCTGCTGCAATCGGGCTCCGGAGCGGACACGAGGCTGAGCGGTGGCGATGACAATGACCTGGTCTACAGCGGGTCGGGAAATGACACCTATCTCTATGGCGACAGTGGCGACGACAGCCTCTTCGGCGGTGACGGTAGTGAGATCCGCCTCTTCGGTGGCGCTGGCCTAGACCTGGTCTATGGCGGCAGTGGAGATGAATGGCAGATCTTTGGCGGGCTCGGAAACGACTACCTCTTTGGCGGCGCGGGCGAGGACGAAAGCCTAGTGGGCGGGAGTGGTCTAGACCGCATCTACGGCGGTCAGAACTTTGATACCTGGCTCTTCGGTGGCAGTGGTGTCGATGTTGTCCACGGTGGTGCCAATCGCGACATCAGCCTTACTGGTGGTCACGGAAACGATACGCTCTTTGGCGGTTCGGGTGACGACCTCTCGCTCTTGGGGCAAGAGGGTAGCGACGAGATCGAGGGCAACAGCGGCGAAGATCGCATCCTCATTGGTGGAAGTGGGAATGACACCATCCAAGGCGGTGTTGGTGATGACCGCGCGGTCTATGGCGACAGCGGTGCAGATAGGCTGTCCGGCAACGATGATGACGACTCTTGGTTCTACGGAGGTCTGGACAGCGACGTCATCTATGGCGGCTCCGGGCATGATAAGAGTTTCTTTGGCGGCAGTGCTGCGGATCTGATCTTCGGTGATCGCGGTGCGGACAAGCAGCTGCATGGGGACAGCGGCGATGACCGTATCTATGGCGGACTTCTCGACGACGGCCTCTTTGGCGATGGCGGCGATGACAGGCTCTACGGCGAGCAGGCAAGTGATTTCCTGAGCGCAGGCTCCGGCGACGACACCCTGGATGGGGGCGGTGGTACGGATACCATGCAGGGTGGAACGGGTGATGACCTCTTCTTCGTCGACACCAGGACCGACCAGCTTCGCGAACTCGGCAATGAGGGGAGCGATCAGGCGATCGTCAGCGCGAACGGCTACACCCTGGCCGAGCAGGTGGAGATTATGCGCAATGCCGAAGACGGGGTGGCGCGCACCTTGACCTCCTCCAGCGGCGGGGCGAGTGTCATCGGCAACTCAGCCGGCGACTACCTCTTGGGCCAAGGGGGCAGGGATGTCATATTCGGCGGTCTGGGCGACGACACGCTTTTGGGCCGCGCTGGTGACGATTTGCTGCGCGGTCGCTCGGGCTCGGACACCTTGCGAGGCCTCAATGGCAACGATTCTCTGGACGGCCAGGGCGATGACGATCTCCGTGACGTCCTGCAGGGCAGCAGCGGTCAAGATATCCTGCAGATGAACAACAACGATACTGCCTGGGGCGGCAGCGGCAACGATACCTTCCGTTTCAATGGTGATGAGACCGGTGAAACCCTTGCCGGCGGCACGGTGGAGGCCCTGGTCTTCGTCCGTGACTTCCAGTCGTCGCTCTTTGACGGATCGAGCTTCCAGGACCGCTTGGAGTTTGCCACCGGGCTGGAAACGGGAAGCTTCAGTTACATCGAGAGCGCGAATTTCAGCGGCAGCGGCAATACTGAAGCACGCTTCGACGCGACCCTTAGACAGGTTGAGGTCGATACGGACGGTAACGGCACCCTCGACATTGCCTTCAAGCTGAACGGCATGACCACGGCCGGCCAATTGACCGCCAGCGACTTCCTATTCCTCAGCTAGAGATCGATGATTGAGGGGGCGCCTATCCAAGGGAGCCGCACTAAAGAAGTTCCCTCACCAACAGCACGATGCCGGAGATGAACATGAGAACGACCAGCAGCCGGCGAAAGCGCGTGGTCGGGATGCGCCGGAAGACGGCAAAGCCCGCTTGGGCTGCCAGCATCGCCAGAGGGACCGCAATCGCCAACAGGACCAGGGTGTCGGAGGTGTAAGCACCCTCGAAGGCCAGCAGGATCGCCGAAATGCCCAGAATGATGACGTTGTAGGGCTGCAGAAGGGCCCGGCTCTGCTCTTTGGTCCAGTCGCGCAGCGCGATCCACATGGTCGGCAGGGCACCAGAGAGCCCGGCAACGGCGCCCAGGATGCCGCCCAGGAAACCGATGGTGATGTCGATCAAGGGCGTTGAGTTGGTCCTGCGCGGGAGTTCGCGGCGTAGCAGGAAGAAGGTGCCATAGAGCAGCAGGAAGCCGGCAACCACTAGCTTCAGGAGGTCTGCGTCGATCAGCCAGAGGATCTGCAAGCCAAGCGGAATTCCGATCAGGCCGGGGATCAGAAAGAGGGCCAGGTCACGCCATTGGATCGCTCTGCGGACGATCCAGACGCCTTGAAAGCCGCTGACCACAGAGATCGCCAAGACCAGGGCCACGGCCTGCAGCGGCGGCATGATCTGCAGCCACCAGCCGAGCGCGAAGAGCGCCGTTCCGAAGCCGGCTAGGCCGTTGACGAAACCACCCGCCAAGGCGCCTGCCGCCAAGAGGATCAAGAACTCGAGACTGAACACGCGCTAGCTCCCCGCCTCGCTGTGTGGATCGAAGAGCCCGGTCTCGACCGCTTCCCGGAAACGGTCTTGTAGGGCCTCCAGTACACGCAGCTTGACGCTGTCCTTGCGTGAGACAAGGCCCAATTGGCGCCGCTCCGGTGCTGGCGTCAGTGACAGGTGCTTAAGCGGCAGGGGATTGGGCTGGGCGACGCAGGGCTTGGGCACGATGGAAACCCCGAGATTGGCGAAAACCATGCTGGAGATGGCATCCAGGGTCTCAAGCTCGGTGCTCTCCAAGACCTCGATCCCGCGCTTCTGCAGCCAGCCTTCGATGATCGCGCCGACCACGGCGCGCCGGGAGAAGCGGATATAGGGGAGAGAGCGCAGCAGCACCATGGGATCGTCGCTCTCGGTCTCCAGCGAGGCCAGCAGTTCCATCTCCTCCTCGGCGATGGCCTGCCAGCGAAGCTGTCGCGGCAGCAGCGGTGGCCGGGTGATGAGGGCCGCATTCAGGCTGTTGCGCTCCACCAGAGCCACCAGTTCTGTGGTCAGGCTGGTGACCACGCGGACCTGCAGACTGGGATGTAGGCTCTTCAGCTTGGCAATAGCCAGCGGCACAAGGCCGGTCATGGTTGTCGGTACGGCACCCAGGGTGAGGGTGCCGCCGAAGCCTGCTTCACCCAGGACTGAATCCGGAAGGCTGTCGTAAGCGGCAACGACTTCGCGAGCGCGCGCGACCAGAGCCTGGCCCAAGGGGGTCAGCACCGGTGATCGATGCGAGCGATCGAAGAGACTGACGTCCCAGTCCCGCTCTAAGGCCTTCATCTGTTGGCTGACGGCTGCGTGCGTGATGAAGACGGACTCGGCCGCGGCCGTAAAGGTGCCCTGCTCGGCCACAGCAATCAGGGTTTTGAGCGTGCGGATCGACATGTGACGATCCGTAAACTCTTCTTAAGAGAAGCGCAATGTCGACGGCGTTAAGGAAAGTTGCTCTTTAAGGGGCTGCTCCCGTTCCAGCGCTTACTCGGCGGCTACCACTGAAGTCGTGGCCTCGTTGCTCTTGTTCCGTGCCAGGTCCTGCAATTCCAGATAGCGTGCGATTTCCTCGTAGTGCGGTGGTTCCGCGCGAAAGGCGAGGTAGCCGTCCAGGCGGCCTCATGCAGGCTCGTGGTCTCTCCATCGGTATCGACCAGCGGCCAGGCATCGGGCAGCCGATCGCCTGCGACCGGACCCAGCCAGCGCAGACGGTGGCGCGATGTGCGCGGAATGCTGTGCTGGCAGGCGGACAGCGGGCTGTCGTGGTAGGCAATGCCGAGATCGGCAACCTGGGTGACGGCTTGGCGCTGCAAGTAGCTCGACTTTGATCCAATCCTGGCTGCCGAGCGGCCTGGTTTCGAGACTTCGCGCGTGGTCGCGCTGCGCTCTGCAACATTGGACTTAGCACCGGAGGCAAGAGCAACCGGACGCCTTTCGGCCTCGTAGCTTTCCAGGACCTTGTGGGCACGACGGCCTCCTGCCTGCCCGGGAGATCCGAGGGCACGGCTCTCCCGGGCATCACTATGGCACAGTCCAAACAGACAAGTGGGCCGGTGCGAAGCGGTGAGACATGCTCACCGCACATCGGTATTAGCCCGCCGGATCGAGCCGACACCTAGGGAGCAGTTACGCTTCCCTTTTTCTACGAGCGTTCCTCCGACTATTACAGCAGTGTCGTAGCCAGGCCGCATCTCTTCAAGAAGCTGGCTGTTGACGACCACTACGTCGCCTAGGATTCCATTTGGGGACCAAGACCATTGGGCAGCAGATCGCTATGAGTAGAAGATCGTGTGCTCGATACTGGTAAGGGTCACACCCGGCGGCAGGGTGACGGCGCTGCCCAGCACCAAGGTGTCGCTACCGGCGCCACCGTCAAAGAAATCTCCGGAAGTCAGCTCTCCTTGGGTAGCGGCATAGAGTATATCGTTTCCATTCTCGCCCATCAATGTGTCGATCCCGCAGCCACCATAGAGCAAGGCATCGTCGCCGTTGCCTCCGCGCAGGGTGTCATCGCCACTGCCGCCGAAGAAGGCAAAGTCTACATCGGGCCCGCCGGCGAGCCGGTCCGCGCCGCTGCCACCGTAGAAGAAGGCATCTTCGCCGGCGCGTCCGCTCAAACCGTCATCGCCACTGCCTCCGAAGAGATAGAAATCGTCTCCCGAATCACCGCGCAGCAGGTCGTCACCCTGACCGCCCGACAAGGAAACATCCGCGCCGTCGCCACCGTAGATCCGGTCGGGGCCGCTGTCGCCCGAGAGGGTTCGGTCATTGCCAGTGTCGCCGTAGAGCCGATCACCCGCCTCGCCGCCGAAGAGGCTGGTATCGGCGCCGTCACCGCCATAGAGGCTGTCGAGCCCGAATCCGCCGTAGAGGCTGTCGACACCGCTGCCGCCGAAGAGCAGGTCTGATCCATTGCCACCGTCTACCAGGTCGCTGCCGCTGTCTCCTTGAAGGGTCTGGTCATCGCCACCGCCACCATAGAGACTGTCGTCCTCTGAATTGCCGCGGAGGAGGGAATCGTTGCCGGCACCGCCAAAGATGCGATCTTCACCCGCGCCGCCGAAAAGACCGGTGTCGTCGCCGGCCCGTCCGGTCACCACGTCAATACCGCTGTCACCATGCATCTGCGCGTCATCGCCGCCATCGCCCGCTACGAAGTCCGCACCGGACCCGCCAAAAAACCTTTGATCTCCGCCGGCGCCGCCGAAGAGCCTGTCATCGTCGTCACCACCGTAGAACAGGATGTCGGTACCGTCGTCGCCGAAGAGACTGTCACTGCCGAGCGTGCCGTGAAAGCCCGCGTCCGCTCCGGTTCCACCAAAGAGGAGATCGGAACCACTGTCGGAAACGATGTCGTTGACGAAGCTACCGCCAAAGAAGCCGCCATCGTTACCACTGCCGCCGAAGAGGCTGTCGTCGCCGCTACCGCCATAGAACAAGACGTCAGTGCCGTCATCGCCATAGTGTTTGTCGTCGCCCTCCTCCCCCTTCTGGACACGGTCATACCCACTACCGCTGAACAGGCTGTCATTGCCATAGCCACCAGCCAGCTCGTCATCGCCGGTCAGCCCGTAGATCGTGTCATCGAAGTCCGTGCCGCCGATAAATTCGTTCGCCGCGGTGGTTCCAAAAATGACAGCCAAGGGAGTGCCCTCCGATCTCTTAGGGGTGCCCGATGCCCCCTTGTGAGCGATCCAGGAGACGCTTCGCTGGCGCTTCCCGCGCGATGCCCTCTGTTTCGATCCCTACTCTAGCCGATCATGCGCCTGTTTCGAAGCATGATTGGAACTTGGATCGACAGATTGAGATAGTGGCCGATCTGGCGACCGGCGAACCCCGGCGTCAGGACGAGGCCCGGATCGAGCCGAAGCGGTCGCGAAAGTGATCGGCGGTCAATGCGATGAGGGTTCTGAGGATACCGATCGATGAGGACCTTAGAGTCCGTTTCAGATTGCGCTGTGCCGGCCCGCACCCCCGCCCGACCAGCCATCTCATCATACTGTTGTGGGCGGTCGGGAAGGGGGGGGCGGGCCGTAGCCGCTTTGAGAAAGGGCCTACGTGCCCTTTCTCAAACAGACACTTACAACCAGACAAAGTCCGTCGCGGTTAGCAGGTTTGCCACTGTGACTCGATCGATCAGGAAGGCTTGGTCGACGTTGCCGTCGCCGTCGTCATCCACCTGCACCTGACGTGGACCAGCCAGCCGTGCCTCCGAGTTGCCGCTGCCGGAGAAGGCGGCAACGCCGATGTAGGCGAAGCTGCCGGTCTCCAGGCCGGTGGCGAAGACCAGCTTGTCCTCGCCGTTGGCGCCATTGACCAGCACGCCGTCGAAGTCGCGGATGACCGGGCCACCGGAGCCGCCGTTGCCAAGCTCGCCCGGGCCGAAAAGGAAGGAATCCATACCCGAGCCGCCGATCCCGACATCGCCCGTGTCCATCTGCAGCGTGTCGGCGCCGGAGCCACCCTCCATGCGATCCGCAGCGGAGCCACCAATGAGCCAGTCGTTGCCGTCATCGCCGAGCAGAAGATCGTTGCCAGAGTTACCGACTAAGCTGTTGGCGCCACTGTTGCCGTCTAGGGTGTTGTTCAGCGCGTTGCCGGCTCCATCGACGTCGCCGATGTTGGCCTGAAAGCGCAGGTTCTCCACGAAGGCAGAGGCAGAGCCGGTCGGCAAGGTATAGCTCACCAGTGCCTGCACCAGGTCCACCCCCTGGCCTGAAAACTCTTGCACCAGGTCTGTAGAGGTGTTCACCACCATGGTATCGTTGCCGCTGCCTCCGGCCAAAGTGGCGGTGCCGCTGACCCCATTCATCCGGTCCGCGCCACTCTGGCCCTCAAGCGTGTTGTCGAAGCCATTCCCGGTCAGGATGTCGTCGTTGGCATTGGCGACGAAATGGGCGGCTCCCGCTGCTTCTTGGATGTTGACCCGCTCGACCAACACATCGCTGGCGGTCCCAAGCGTGTAGTCCTCCGCATTGGCGCGCAGCACGTTATCGCCTTGACCCGGGCCATCGAAGATCAGGTCGCTTGCGGTGTCGATGATGAAGGTGTCGTTGCCGCCGCCTCCGTAAGCCGTGTCCGAGCCACCGCCTCCGTTCAAGGTATCCTGACCAGTGCCGCCGAAAAGACGGTCATCGCCCGCTCCGCCCACCTGCTGGTCGGCGCCGTCGTGGCCGAAGAGATAGTCCTGGTCACTTCCGCCGAAGAGTGTATCGCGTCCACTATCGCCACTAAGATAGTCGACTCCGTCGTCACCGCGCAGCGTATCGTTGCCACTGCCGCCGCGCAGATTCAGATCCTCACCACTGCCACCGCGGATGATGTCATCGCCATTTTCTCCTAATAGGTAGGAATCATCGCCGCTGCCGCCGAAGAGCTGATCGTCGCCATCCCCCGCCGACAGGCTGACGTCTGCGCCGTCACCACCATAGATGCTGTCATCTCCGCTACCGCCGAAGAAGGAAGCATCGTCGCCTTGTCCTGCTTCAAGACGGTCAGTCCCGCTTTCGCCATAGAAGGCAAGGTCATTGCCATTGCCGCCGTAGAGGAAGGCCTTTTCCTGACCTCCATAGAACCAACCATCGGCCCCGCTGTCTCCATAGAGACGATCGTCGCTGTCGCCGCTCAGGAAGCGACTGTCATCGCCGCTGCCGCCGAACAGACGGTCGTCGCCGCTACCCCCGTCGAAGTTCTCGTCGTCATCGTTGCCGCCGAACAGGGCGTCGACGCCAGTACCGCCATAGAAGGCTTTGTCATTACCGCTGCCGGCAAAGAGGCTGTCAGTGCCCTCGCCACCGTAAAAGAGACTGTCAATGCCGCTGCCGCCAGATAGGCTATCGTCGCCAATCCGACCGAAGAAATGGCTATCGTTACCATCGCCGCCGTAGAGACTGTCGTTGCCTTGTTCACCCTCGAAAGATTGATCGTTTCCACTGTCGCCGAAGAGGGTGTCGGCGCCCTCGCCACCGTAGAAGGCGATATCGTCTTTATCACCAGCGAAGAGCAGGTCCGCTCCCTTGCCGCCGTAGAACAACGTGTCCTCATCAAACCCGCCGGATAGGGTGTCCGCGCCGAACTCTCCAAAGAAGCGACGGTCAGAAGATGGGCTGCCATAGAGTCTATCGTCACCCTCGCCGCCGTAGAAGTTGTCGTTTCCGAGTGCACCGCCAACGAGTAAGTCTGCGTCCTCGCCGCCAAAAAAAAATGCATTTCTCCCGCCGTCGCCATAGAGACTATCGGCGCCTTCGCCTCCATAGAAGACAAAATCGTCGGCAGTTCCACCGCCGATGACATCGTCACCGCTAGCCCCGAAAAAGCGCCTATCATTGTGATCCCCGCCGTACAAAGTGTCGGCACCATCTCCACCGTAGAAGCCTGCGTCTACAGCGAATCCGCCATCCAGTAGGTCATCGCCAAGCCCACCGTAGAAGTCGCGGTCCTGGCCATTGTCCCCAAAAATCTGATCGTCGCCTGCTCCGCCCTGGAAAAGAGAATCCCATCCAGCCCCACCATAAAGCTTGTCGTTGGCATTGCCGCCGCGGAATGCGAAGTCCCTTCCATTATTGCCAAAGAGGCGGTCCTCACCGATATCACCAAAGAACCGGCTGTCATCGCCGGTGCCTCCATCGAGGCGATCGTTTCCGTCATCGCCATAGATGAATTTGTCCGAGCCAGAGCCGCTAAAGATGCTGTCGTTGCCGCTATCGCCACGAATGTAGGAATCACTGCCACCTCGGCTGAAGACCCGGTCTGCGCCGCTACCGCCGGCAATCCAGGAGTTGCTTCCAGTTCCGCCGTTTAGCTCGTCGTCACCGTCTGCACCGAACAAACTTGAACTACCAATAAGAGAGTCATTGCCTGATTCGCCCACCAGCGCCAGGCTGCCATAAACTGTATCGACACCACTGCCGCCGAATAGAGTGGCAAGGCCGAAGATCCTGTCGTCGCCAAGACCGCCAAAAAGGCTTATGTCATTACCACCGCCGCCATCAATCCTGTCATCGCCACTCCCGCCAAATAGGTCTAAATCGTCGTCAAGCCCTCCATTCAGATAATCGTCGCCGCTGCCTCCGAAGAAATCGGTATCGATCCCTCCGCCACCGAACAGGCTGTCGTCGCCATCTCCTCCATAGAAGTGATTGTCATTTCCTGAATCACCGCTGACGCTATCAGCTCCGCTACCGCCGCGAAACTGCTCGTCGCTGCCCGACCCCCCGAACAGACGATCGTCACCGTCATCGCCATTGAAGAGCGTGTCGCTCCCATCTCCGCCGTAGAGGTCGTCAAGGCCACTGCCGCCGTAGCCTGCTTGGTCGTCTCCGCTACCGCCATAGAGCCGGTCGGCATCGGACAGGCCGTACAGCTTGTCATTTCCACTTAATCCAAAGAGTCGGTCGGGCAGATTAAACCCGATCAAGGTATTGTCCTGGCCGGTGGTACCGTAAAGGTCGGGCATTGCCTCTGGTCTCCATGGTGATCGCTGTCGCGACAGGCGCTGGCGAGATTGGGCTCTCTTCTACACGCAACTGTAGCTGGGATTGAGGGAAACGACAACGTTGACGATGAGCGAAGGATGCAATGTGGACCTGCAGCTCCTCAAGCCCGTTGCTCTCCAGAGCAGTGCTCTCTGAAGAGCACAGCAGGGATAGAGATCAAGCTTCGCATTCAGGCTCCCCGCCGGGAGTCGCGCTCTTGCCTCTACAGCGACACCCGCTAAAGCCGGGACCGTTGGGCCATCCCGAACTGCGCGCGGAGCTTCGCTCAAGCGCAGCGGCGCCAGCCATAGAACACGCTTCCCCGACCGATCGGATCAAGACGATTGATCCTTCGCCGCCAAGGCCGCAGACTAGGGCTTGGTTTTGCAAGCGATCAACAAGGGGGACAGAATGGCAAAGACAGAGGTTCTTTCGCCTTTGCCGGGAACTTTTTATCGCCGGCCGGCACCTGATCAACCGACCTTCAAGGAGGTCGGCGACAGCGTGGCCAAGGGAGACGTCATCGGCCTGGTCGAGGTCATGAAGTCTTTTCACGAGGTCAAGGCCGACAGTGCCGGCACCGTTACGGCCTATCTGGTCGATAACGAGGATGCCGTGATGGCCGGTCAGCCGCTCTTGGAACTCGAGAGCTG
This sequence comes from Rhodospirillales bacterium, assembly GCA_963669335.1. Classification (GTDB taxonomy): domain Bacteria; phylum Pseudomonadota; class Alphaproteobacteria; order Kiloniellales; family JACOMY01; genus JACOMY01. The sequence goes on along the minus strand of OY770023.1, from coordinate 4,343,502 downwards.
AGCCAAAGCGCAGTCATGCCGCTTCGCTCTTTGCTGATCGCCAATCGCGGCGAGATCGCCGTCCGGATCATCCGCGCCGCGAGAGAGCTGGGCCTGCGCACCATCCAGGTGCACAGCCTGGCCGATGCCGATTCCCTGGCCGTGCGTCTGGCAGACGAGGCGGTCGCGATCGGACCGCCCGCCGCTGCCAAGTCCTACCTCAAAATCGAGAACCTGCTGGCCGCCGCCAAGGAGAGCGGTGCGGATGCGGTGCACCCCGGCTATGGCTTCCTGGCCGAGAACGCCGACTTTGCCGACGCGGTCGAGGCTGCCGGCCTGGTCTTCGTCGGGCCGACGGGGTCGTCGATCCGGGCTCTGGGCGACAAGGTCACGGCCCGGCGCCTGGCCGCCGAAGCCGGCGTTCCGACAGCCCCCGGAAGTCCGGACCGGCTAGAGACGGTCGAGGCCGCGGCAACTCTGGCCGACGAGATCGGCTATCCGGTCCTGATCAAGGCCTCTGCCGGCGGTGGTGGGCGCGGCATTCGCGTGGTGCAGAACCGCGAAGAGCTGACCCGCCTCTTTCCGCAGGCCAGTGCCGAGGCGCAGGCGGCCTTCGGCGATGGCGGCCTCTATGTCGAGAAGCTGATCGAGCGCGCGCGCCACGTCGAGGTGCAGGTGCTGGGTGACGGCGAAAGGGTGGTGCACTGCTTTGAGCGCGAATGCTCTTTGCAGCGCCGCCGCCAGAAGGTCTGGGAAGAGGCACCGGCCCTGCCGCTCACCCAAGAGGTGCGCGAGGCGCTCTGCGCCTCGGCGGTCGCCCTGGCCCAATCGGTCAACTATCGTGGTGCCGGGACGGTCGAATACCTCTATGACGAGGCGACGGCAGACTTCTACTTCCTAGAGATGAACACCCGCATCCAGGTCGAGCATCCGGTGACCGAAGAGATCACCGGCATCGATCTGGTCGGCGAGATGATCCGCATCGCCATGGGCGAGCCATTGAGCATTGCCCAAGAGGACATCGCCATTCGTGGTCACGCCATCGAGTGCCGCATCAATGCCGAGGATCCGGCAATGGACTTCATGCCGGCACCGGGCCTGATTGATCACTTGATGCTGCCGGGGGGGCCGGGTGTGCGTTTCGACACCTTGCTCTATCCGGGTTACGCGGTCCCGCCCTTCTATGATTCGCTGCTGGGCAAGCTGATCGTTTGGGGCGAGACCCGCGAGAAGGCACTGGCCCGCCTGCGCCGCGCCTTGCGGGAGCTGGAGATCGGTGGTGTCAAGACCACCACCCCCCTGCATCAGGCCTTGGCGGGCGATCCCGCCGTTCAATCCATGGAGTTTCACACGCGGTTTCTGGAGCAGTGGCTCCAAGAGGAGGGAGCCGCCGCACTCTCAGACCAGGGAGACCAAAGCTAGATGAAGACCCGATACTCATTTGGCGGCGACGAGCATCTCTTTGTCGAGGTCGATGAAGAGATGTCCTTGGAGGCCTTCTTCAAGAGCCTCGCGCTGACCAACGCCGTCCGCGAAAGCCAGATCAAGGGGGTGACCGAGGTTTGCCCGGCCAATGCCTCGATGCAGGTCAAGTTCAATCCCGATCTGATCCACCCCAACGACATGCTGGCCGAGCTCAAGCGCCTGGAAGTGACGGCCGAGCATGCCGATCCGGTGCTGAACACGCGGATCATCAAGATCCCGGTCTACTTCAACGATCCCTGGACGTATGAGACCCTGATGCGCTTCCGCGAACGCCATCAGGATCCGAACAGCACCGATCTGGAGTATGCGGCAAAGATCAACGACTTCTCTTCGGTCGATGATTTCCTGAAGGCTTACACCGGCTCGCCCTGGTTCGTCTCCATGGTGGGCTTCGTGGCGGCGTTGCCTTTCCTCTATCAGCTGGTGGATCGCCCGCATCAGATCGAGGTGCCGAAGTATCTGCGCCCGCGGACCGATACGCCGAAGCTGACGGTGGGCTATGGCGGCTGCTTTGGCTGCATCTATTCGGTGCGCGGTGCCGGTGGCTATCAGATGTTCGGAATCACGCCGATGCCGATCTATGATCCCAAGCAAGAGATCAGCTATCTGCGGGAGTTCATGGCCTTCTTCAATCCGGGCGATCTGGTCTATTTCGAGCCCATCGGGCGCGAGGAATATGACCAAGCCGTCGCCGACGTGGATGCCGGCAAGTTCGAACCCTTGATCCGCGACGTAACCTTCTCGCTCAAGGACTTCCAGGCCGACATCGCCGGAACAAACAAGCAGTTGTTGGGGGTGCTCAATGGCAATTAGAGTGATTTCGCCGGGGCTTGCGACCTCGGTTCAAGACCTGGGGCGTCCGGGCTACTACCACATTGGCATCCCGCTCTCTGGTGCCATGGATCGCCTGGCGCTGCGCTCTGCCAACCTGCTGGTCGGCAACGACGAGGGTGCGGCCGGTCTGGAAGCCGTCTTCATGGGGCCGGAGCTGGAGTTCACGCAAGACCGCATGGTTGCGGTCACCGGCGCCGATCTGCCGCCCAAGGTCGACGGTGAGCCACGCGAGTCCTGGACAGCCTTTCAAGTCAAGGCCGGGCAGACCCTGAGCTTCGACTTCCTGAAGTCGGGCGCGCGGGCCTATATCGCGATTAGCGGCGGGGTCGACGTGCCGGTCGTGCTGGGCAGTCGCTCGACCTATGCCCTCGGTGCCTTGGGTGGCTTCGAGGGGCGCAGCCTGGCTGCCGGCGACGAGCTTAAGCTTGGCGAGGGCGCTGCTGCCGGTGGGGAAGGGCGCTCCATAGCGGCCGACCTGCGCCGTCTGCCGGGGACACCGGCGGAGCTTCGGGTGCTGACCGGCATCTACTGGTACCGCTTGACGGAGCAGGCCGGGCGCAACTTCTTCGCCGATACCTGGAAGGTGGCGCCAGAGGCAGACCGCATCGGCTATCGCTTCCGCGGTGGCCAGCACCTGGAGTTCGTCGATCGCAAGCAGCCTTTCGGGGCCGGCTCCGACCCCTCCAACATCGTCGATGGCTGCTATCCCTATGGCTCGATCCAGGTACCGGGCGGGACCGAGCCCATCGTGCTGCACCGCGACGCCGTCTCCGGCGGCGGCTACTTCATGCTGGGCACGGTGATCTCGGCCGACATGGACCTGATCGGTCAGATGCAACCGCACACCCAGACCCGCTTCGTCTCGGTCGATATGGAGACGGCGCTCAAGGCGCGTTCCGATCGCGCGGCCTTGATGAACCGGGTGCGCGAAGCCCTGTCCTGACCTTGGTATAGGGGAGGGGCGCCGGGTCCTGCTGACCTGGCGCCCGCCACCTCAGCCGTAGATCGTAAACTCGATGCTGGTCAGGGTGACGCCGGCGGGCAGGCTGACACCGGCGGCGAGTAGCAGGGTGTCGCTGCCAGTGCCGCCGTCGAAGAGGTCGCCGGCCTGGAGTTCACCCTGGCTGGCGACGTTCAAGGTGTCATCCCCGCTGCCGCCGAAGAGGCTGTCGATCCCAGTACCGCCGTAGAGGAAGGAATCCGCGCCCGCGCCGCCATAGAGGAAGTCATTACCGAAGCCGCCGAAGAGGGAGCCGTCGTCGCCTTCGTCACCATAGATCCGGTCCTTGCCGGTCGCCCCATAGAGGCCCAGATCATCCCCAGCGCCACCGAAGATGCTGTCGGTCGCATTACCGCCGAAGAGACCCTGGTCGTCGCCCTCGTCGCCGTAGAGCCAGTCTAGCGCATTGCCGCCGAAGAGTTGATCAATACCGCTACCGCCGAAGAGCTGGTCGGACTGGTTCTCGCCATAGACCCGATCGGCGCCGCTATCGCCGTGGAGCGAGCGATCCTCGCCGGCACCGCCCACGAGTAAATCCTCGCCGCTACCACCAAAGACGTAGCTATCGTCGCCGATCGCCCCGAAGAGCCGGTCATCACCGCCGCCACCATAGAGAAAGGTGTCGTCGCCAGCACCTCCATTCACGCCGTCATCATCATGGTCACCGTAGAGCAGCCTATCCGCACCGCTATCACCAGCAATGAAGTCTTGAGCACGCCCCCCGAAGAGCCGTATGTCAACACCGCTGCCGCCATAGACCCGGTCGGCGCCGCTGTCGCCTGCCAAGGATAGATCGTCACCGACGCCGCCGAAGAGCTCGTCCTCACCCGTTCCTCCCAAAAGGTAGCGATCGTCTCCAATCCCGCCGGAGAGCAGGTCATTGCCCGCGTCGCCATAGAGAAAGGCGTCGTCGGCGGCGCGCCCACTAAGCTCGTCATCGTCACTGCCGCCAAAGAGGAAGAAGTCTGACCCGCTATCGCCCGCAATCGTGTCTTGACCACCTCCCCCGTAGAGTAATTCGTCAGCACCGCTGCCACCGAAGAGACTGTCATTGCCGTTCTGCCCGAACAATCTCCGGTCGCTGCCATCACCGCCATAGAGGCCGTCTAGCCCGGCGCCGCCGCGCAAAGTCCTATCATCGCCGTCGCCGCCGTAAATCAAGTCGTTGCCGCTGTCGCCAAGTAGAAGTGAATCGTTGGCGGTACCTCCGAAAATGCGATCCCCGCCGCTTTCTCCGAAGAGGCCCTGATCCCCTCCGCTGCCGCCGTAGAGACGGTCAGAGGCATTGCCGCCGTAGAGGGAGTGGTCGTCACCATCACCGGCAAAGAGCCAATCCTGAGCATAGCCGCCGAAAAGACTATCGCTTCCACTGCCGCCGAAGAGGGTGTCGACATTGTTGCCGCCATAGATCCTGTCGGTGCCGCTGTCGCCCTGCAAGGAGAGATCGTCACCACCGCCGCCGAAGAGGTCGTCATCGCCCAGACCTCCGAAGAAGTTGCTGTCGTTGCCGAGGCCACCGGAGAGCCGGTCATTACCGTTATCGCCATAGAGAAAGGCATCGTCACCAGCGCGTCCGCTCAGGCCGTCATCGTCATTGCCACCGTAAAGCAGGGAATCGTCCCCGCTGTCACCAGCAATAAAATCTTGAGCACCTTGCCCTAAGAGCCGTCTGTCAGCACCGCTTCCCCCAAAGACACTGTCGTTGCCGCCCTGTCCGAACAAATTCCTGTCGCTGCCATTATCGCCATAGAGACGGTCCAGCCCAGCGCCGCCGAGAAAACTCCTATCGTCGCCGTCGCCACCGTGTAGCCAGTCGTTGCCACTGTAGCCAAACAGGTAAGTATCGCTGTCGATGCCTCCGAAAATGCGATCAGAGCCGGACTGGCCAAAGAGTCTTCGGTCTCTGCCGTCGCCGCCGTAAACCCAGTCATCTCCGCTATCTCCAAAGAGGTATGAATCGGTGCCGTCTAGGCCATAGATCCAGTCATCGCCTTGGCCTCCAAAGTGGAGGAAGTCCTTCCCCTCACCGAGCTGCAAGGTGTCATTCCCTTCGCCACCCCGGAAACTGGTGTCGTTTCCAGACCCGCCGAAGATCAGATCGGCGCCTCCCCCTCCGAGCAAAGAGGTGTCATTCCCGGAGTCTCCGAAGAGAGCATCATCGCCACTGCCGCCCCTTATGCGATCGGCGCCATCACCACCGTATAGCAGGGAATCGTCATCGTCGCCGCCGTTGATGTAGTCGTCGCCCGTGCCACCCTCGATCGGGCCATCAGCGCCCTCGTCTCCGAAGAGTGCATCATCGCCACCGCCGCCCCTTATGCGATCGACACCATCACCGCCGTACAGCAGGGAATCGTCATCGCCGCCGCCGATGATGTAGTCGTCGCCCGTGCCACCTCTGATCAGGCCATCAGCGCCCTCGTCTCCGAAGAGACTGTCGTCTCCATCGTTACCCATGAGTGAGGTGTCCGCACCGCTACCGCCGAGGATGGTGTCGGCACCGCTGCCACCATTGAGGTTGGAGTCGCTACCGTCTTCTCCTAGGATTAGGTCTTTGCCGCTGTCGCCAAACAAGCCACTGTCTTCGCCAGGCCCACCGATGAGGACGTCATTGTCCAACCCACCGTATAGCAGGGAGTCGTCATCCTCACCGCCGTAGATGACATCGTTGCCTGTTCCACCCTCGATCAGACCATCGGCGCCCTCGTCTCCGAAGAGGCTGTCGTTCCCGTCCTGACCCGCGAGCTGGCTGTCGTCATCGGCGCCGCCGCTGACCGTGTCAGCCCCGCTGCCTCCCCCGAGGGCAATGTCGCTGCCGCTCTCGCCGAAGATTTCATCCTCACCGCTGCCGCCAAAGAATCCGGCGTCCTGACCAGATCCGCCGTAAAGCGCATCATCGCCTTCGTTGCCACGAAAGCTGAAATCGATGCCATCACCGCCAAAAAGGCGGTCGTTCCCAAGGTTGCCGGTGAACTGCGTATCCGCGCCGCTGCCCCCATAGAGGAGATCATCACCGCTGTCGCCGGATACGCCCACATCGCTGCCGCTGTCCCCGGTAACCACATCCTCCCCATCGCCGCCGCGCAACTCGATATCATCGCCACCTCCGCCGCTGACAGTGTCGCTCCCGGAACCACCGTCCAATAAGCTGTCATTCCCGCTATCGCCGAAGAGAGCGTCATCGCCCTCGCCGCCGTAGATCACATCGACACCGTCACCGCCGTACAGCAGGGAATCGTCATCGTCGCCGCCGTCGATAAAGTCATCGCCTGTGCCCCCCTCGATCAGGCCGTCGGCACCGCCATCACCGAAGAGGCTGTCGTTTCCGTCCTGGCCCTGCAGCAGGCTGTCCGCATCCGTGCCTCCAAATATGGTGTCGTCGCCACTGCCTCCCCTAAGGGCGACGTCGCTACCTCCCTGGCCAACGATCAGGTCCGAGCCGCTACCGCCAAAGAACCCCGCGTCCTGTCCAGAACCACCGAGGAGGAAATCATCACCCTCATTACCGAGAAAACTGAAGTCGTCGCCGTTACCGCCAAAGAGACTGTCATCACCCTCTCCGCCGAAGAACGCCGTGTCGGCTCCGTCGCCTCCGTAGAGGAAGTCACTACCGCTCTCGCCGAATACCTCCACATCGCGGCCGCTATCTCCCCAAACCAAATCCTTGCCATCACCACCGTGCAGGACCATGTCGTCGCCGCTGTTGCCCCGGACAAAGTCACTGCCGCTGCCTCCAAAGAGGCTCACGTCGTCCCCGTCGCCACCATAGATCGTGTCGGTTCCATTCTGGCCTCTAAGGTTCACGTCATCGCCCGTGCCTCCCGTCACGCGATCGTTTCCGGCAGCGCCAAAGAGAGAGGTGTCGCTCCCGCTATTGCCGCTGACGGTGTCGTTGCCGGCGTTGCCGTAGAGCCAGCGGTCGCCGCCGTTGCCGCCAAAGAGCCGATCGAGACCGCTGCCTCCGAATAGGGAGGAGTCGCTGCCCGCCCCGCCGAAGAGGCGATCGTTGCCGGTCGCTCCCACCAGGGATTGATCATTCCCATCATCGCCATAAAGTCGGTCGGCGCCTTCCAAACCCAAGAGCGCCTGATCCTCACCGCTGCCCCCGAAGAGGCTGTCACTACCGTTGAGGCCGATCAGCACATCGTCGCCGCTGCGCCCATAGATGGTATCGACCACCAGGGTACCGACAATTGTGCTGTTGTCGCCGATCGTGCCGAGAAACACGGCCATGGTGAATGCCTCCCCAATGCATCTGATTAATCTTCATCTCTCTACAGCCTACAACGCTTTTACCAAGCAATCGACCGAGAGTGACATTCCTGCAGAAATGCTGAGCTCGTCCGGTCGTGACGCGCGGTCTAGCCGTAGAGCGTCATGTCGATATCCAAGAGGGTGACGCCGGCGGGCAAGCTGACGCCGGCCGCAAGCACCAAGGTATCACTGCCGGTACCGCCGTCGAAGAGGTCGCCGGCTTGAAGCTCACCCTGGCTCGCAACGTTCAAGGTGTCGTTCCCGCTGCCGCCGAAGAGGCTGTCGATCCCAGTACCGCCGTAGACGAAGGAATCCGCGCCAGCGCCGCCATAGAGGAAGTCATTACCAAAGCCGCCGAAGAGGGAGCCGTCGTCGCCTTCGTCACCATAAATCCGGTCTTTGCCGGTGGCCCCATAGAAGCCCAGATCATCCCCGGCGCCGCCGAAGATGCTGTCGGTCGCGTTGCCGCCGAAGAGGCCCTGGTCGTCGCCCTCATCGCCATAGAGCCAGTCTAGCGCATTGCCGCCGAAGAGCTGATCAACGCCGCTACCGCCGAAGAGCTGGTCGGACTGATTCTCGCCGAAGACCCGGTCGGCGCCGCTATCGCCATGGAGCGAGCGATCCTCGCCGGCACCGCCGACAAGGGTATCCGCGCCTGTGCCGCCGAAGAAGTAGCTGTCGTCGCCGATCGCCCCGAAGAGCCGGTCATCGCCGTCGTCGCCATAGAGAAAGGCATCGTCACCAGCGCGACCGCTCAGGCCGTCGTCATCCTTTCCACCGTAGAGCAGGGAGTCATCCCCGCTATCGCCGGCAAGAAAGTCCTCTGCAAAACCACCGTAGAGCAGTTGGTCGGCGCCGCTGCCGCCGAAGACGCTGTCTGCGTCGAGATTACCGCTGTAAGTGCCAGCGTCTCCGCCGAAGAGGGCCCTGTCTATGCCGTCGCCCCCATAGACATGATCATTGCCTGTGCCGCCAAAGAGGGAGGAGTCTGCGCCGCTGTCACCGAAGACCCGATCGTCGCCGGCTTGGCCGCGCAGCCTGGTGTCGCTATCGTCACCGCCGTAGATCCAGTCATCATCAGCGCCGCCACGAAGGTCTCCATCCCCTCCTGTACCGCCGAAGAGGCTGTCTGCGCCATTGCCGCCATAGAAGGTCCTATCTGAGCCGCTGCCGCCGAAGAGGCTGTCGTTATCGCCCTGACCGAACAACCGTGTGTCGTTCCCTGCGTCACCAAATAGACCGTCCGATCCGCCGCCACCGGAGAGACGCGAATCTTCACCATCCCCGCCGTAGAGCCAATCATCGCCATCGTCGCCGCGGAAAGAGGCATCTGACCCGCTGCCACCGTAGATCAGATCAGCGCCAGTCCCTCCGGTCAAAGAGGTGTCATCTCCATCGTCCCCGAAAAGGGCGTCATCGCCTTCGCCGCCAAAGATTCGATCGACGCCGTTACCGCCGTAGAGCAGGGTATCATCACCATCGCCGCCATAGAGGAAGTCGTTACCGTTACCGCCGAGGACCTGGCTATCGTTGCCGCTATCGCCGAAGAGACTGTCGTTTCCATCGTTGCCACGCAGCCAGGTGTCCGCCTCGCCGCCACCGTAGACGGTATCGGCGCCACTGCCGCCCCAAAGACCGTTATCGCTACCGTCCTCACCCAAGATCTCATCGTCGCCACTGCCGCCAAAGAAGCCAGCGTCTTTGCCCGCGCCACCGAAGAGGGCATCGTTATCCTCGTCGCCACGAAAGCTGCTATCGTTACCATCGCCGCCAAAGAGACGATCGTCGCCAGCGCTGCCGATGAAATTAAAGTCGTTGCCGCTGTCACCGGAGAGGCTGTCGTCTCCGGTATCGCCGTAGAACTGTGAATCGTTGCCGCTACCGCCAAAAAGCAGATCCGTGCCAAGTCCGCCAAGAAAGAGCGTATCGTTCCCGCTGCCACCAAAGAGGACATCCGAGCCCTGGCCGCCCGCCAGCACCGCATCTGCACCGCTGTCCCCAATTATGGTATCCTTACCGTCGTAGCCGAGGAGCCGGAGATCATCGCCCTCATCGCCCCGGATCAGGTCATCCCCATCGCCTCCGTATAGGCTTTCATCTTTGCCATCGCCGCCAAAAATCCTGTCGTTGCCTGTGCTCCCGGCGAGAAAGCGGTCTTTTCCAGAACCACCTGAGAGGGTGTCGTTCCCGCTATCCCCGTAAAAGGACCCGTCCTCACCTGAGCCACCGTCGAGACTGTCATCACCGTCGCCGCCTTCAAAAAGGCTGTCGTCGCCGTTGCCTCCCCGGATGAGGTCTTTCCCGCTGCCTCCGAGAAAGGCCAAGTCATCTCCATCGCCGCCATAGACAGTGTCGCTGCCCGCGCCACCGACGAAACCCCTATCGTCTCCGCTGTCTCCGGAAAGCGTGTCGGCGCCGGTGGCGCCAAAGAAGGATGCATCCATTCCGTCGCCACCGAAGAGGCTGTCATTGCCGCTCTCTCCGAAGAACCCTAAATCGCTGCCATACCCGCCAGAGATGCTGTCGTTGCCGGTGTCACCATAGAGGTAAGAGTCATTGCCAGCGCCCCCGTCGAGGCTGTCGTCGCCGTCACCTCCAGCAAGGAGGCTATCGTCGTCGTCGCCCCCGTAGACACGGTCGTCGCCATTGTTGCCCCGCAGGCTGATGTCGATGCCGCTGCCTCCATAGACCCGGTCGTTGTCGAAGCCACCGAAGAGGGCGCTATCATTGCCTTCGTCGCCGAAGATCAGATCGTTGCCGTTGTTGCCTCTAAGCACTGCGTCATTGCCTGGCCCTCCTTCCACACGGTCGGTCCCGGCGCCGCCGAAGAGGGAGAGGTCGTCGCCGCTACCGCCATTGATGGTGTCATTACCGCTGTTGCCGACAAGAACGCGGTCGGCCGCGTCGCCGCCGTAAAGGCGGTCGAGGCCGCTGCCACCAATAAAGGTGCTGTCCCGCCCGGCGCCCCCGAAGAGGCGATCTGCGCCGGTGGCTCCTACTAGGAATTGGTCGTCTCCATCGTCGCCATAGAGCCTGTCAAAGCCCTGTTCACCAAAGAGGCCTTGATCGTCACCGCTGCCCCCGAAGAGGCTGTCACCGCCGCTGAGGCCGGTGAGCAGATCCTCACCGCTCCGCCCATAGATCCGATCGACCTCGCTGGTGCCGGTCAATGTGCTGTTGTCGCCAATCGTGCCCAGAATAACTGCCATGGTGCATGCTTCCCCAATCCATCCGCTTTTTCTTCATCTCTCTACAGCTCTCTACAGCTTACAGCGCTTTGACCAAGCAATCGCCCGAAAGTGTCATTGTTACAGAAATGCTATGGTCTGCTGGTCGTGGCGCGAGTCTAGCCATAAATCGTAAACTCGATACTGGTCAGGGTGACACCTGCCGGTAGGCTGACACCGGCGGCGAGCAGCAGGGTATCGCTGCCCGTGCCGCCGTCGAAGAGATCGCCGGCCTGGAGTTCGCCCTGGCTGGCGACGTTCAGGGTGTCATCCCCACTGCCGCCGAAGAGGCTGTCGATCCCGGTGCCACCGTAGAGGAGAGAGTCCGCGCCCGCGCCGCCATAGAGGAAGTCGTTACCAAAACCTCCGAAGAGAGAGCCGTCGTCGCCCTCGTCACCATAGATGCGGTCTTTGCCGGTGGCTCCATAGAGTCCCAGATCATCCCCGGCACCGCCGAAGATGCTGTCGGTCGCATTGCCGCCGTAGAGCCCTTGGTCATCGCCTTCGTCGCCGTAGAGAAGGTCTAGGGCATTGCCACCGAAGAGCTGGTCAATGCCACTACCGCCGAAGAGCTGGTCGGATTGGTTCTCGCCATAGACCCGGTCCGCGCCGCTGTCGCCTTGAAGTGAGCGATCTGCGCCGGCGCCGCCGACAAGCAAGTCCTCACCAATGCCACCGAAGAAGTAGCTATCGTCGCCGATTGCCCCGAAGAGCCGGTCATCACCGTCGCCGCCATAGAGGAAGGCATCGTCGCCGGCGCGCCCGCTTAGGGCGTCATCGTCTTCGCCGCCGTAAAGCAGGGAGTCGGCCCCGCTATCGCCGGCAAGAAAGTCTTGAGCTAAACCACCGTGTAGTAACTGGTCGGCGCCGCTGCTGCCGAAGAGACTGTCGTTTCCACTGCCGCCGGTAAAGGAGGAGTCATCACCCGTGCCACCGGACAGACTGTCTTGACCACTGCCTCCGAAGAAAAAGGCGTCCGACCCGTCATCTCCGTAGATGAGATCATCGCCGATATCGCCGATAAACGCTGAGTCGTCCCCCGTGCCGCCGAAGAGACTGTCGTTGCCTTCAGCTCCGTCAAAGAAGCGGTCTCTGTCATCACCGCCATAGAGGGAATCGTCGCCTTCGCGACCCCGGAAGTTGAAGTCTTCGCCCTGGCTGCCCCAGAGGCCGTCATCGCCGTCGTCCCCATAGAACTGAGAGTCAGATCCGAGGCCGCCAAAGAGACTGTCGGAGTCTGCGTAACCGAAGAAGAGGGAGTCATTCCCGAGGCCACCGTAGAGGCTGTCGTCTCCCGCATCTCCGGCGAACGAGTAATCATTCCCATCGTCGCCGAAGAGGATGTCCACACCACTGTCGCCGGAGACCTCTCTATCTACATTGCTGCCGCCGTAGACCCTGTCATCCCCGCTGTTGCCATTCAGGTAGACATCAGCGCCGTCACCGCCAAAGATACGGTCGGATCCGGAGTTGCCGAAGAGGCGACGATCACCGCCCTCGTCACCACGCAGATAGTCGTCACCGCTGCCACCGTAGATTCGCAGGTCATTGCCACCACCGGCTGATACGCTGTCCGCGCCATTGGCGCCGCCTAAGGAGCGGTCAATCCCGAGGCCACCATAGACCCAGTCATCTCCGTTGCCGCCATAGTGGTTTGTGTCGGAGCCTGTGCCCAGCCGCAGCGTGTCTTCCCCAGCCCCACCGATGAAGCCTCTATCGTTCCCATCTCCACCGTAGAGTCTGTCCGCGCTGCCGCCACCGAAAAAGGCTAGATCATTCCCAGAACCGCCATAGATCGCATCGGAGCCCGTGTCTCCATCAAGGGAAACATCACCCCCGCTGTCTCCGAAGAGCTGGTCATCGCCGGCGCCACCGTAGATCAGATCGACGCCGGTGCCGCCATAGAGCAGGCTATCGTCACCGCTGTCGCCAAAGAGGCTATCCTTTCCGTCCTGACCCAGTAGCAGGCTGTCTGCTCCATCCCCGCCGCGAAGAGTGTCGTCGCCACTGTCTCCCCTTAACTCCTGATCATCGCCCCGCTGTCCCAGGATTTCGTCGTTGCCACTGCCTCCATAGAGGCTCGCGTCATTGCCGGCACCGGCTTGAAGTGAGTCTTCGCCAGCCTCCCCTCGAAAGATGGAATCGTCGCCGGAGTTGCCGAGGATGCTGTCATCACCGATCATTCCATACAACTGCAGATCATCGTCGTCACCGCCAAAGATGACATCGTCACCTGTACCGCCATAGAATTTTGAGTCGTTACCAAGACCGCCGAAGAAGAGATCTTGGCCGTCATTGCCGCGAAGGGTGCCATCGTTACCCGTGCCGCCTAAGAGAATGTCGTTGCCGCTGTCTCCATAGAACCGCCGGTCGTTGCCCGACTCCCCAGTGATCGTATCGTTGCCGTCCCCGCCACGCAGGAGAGAATCCTTGCCGTCACCCCCTCGGACCAGGTCGTTTCCACTGCCTCCGAAGAGTTCTAGATCGCTGCCCTCGTCGCCGGACAGCGTGTCATCACCGCTGCCGCCCCAGAAGGTCCGATCGTCGCCAAGGCCGCCGAAGAGGCTGTCGTCACCGAAAAGGCTGTCTTTCGCATCGCCATAGAGGCTTCGGTCATTCCCCTCGTCGCCATAGATGGCATCGTCGCCCTGGCCACCATAGTGTGCCGAGTCATTGGCGTCACCGCCGAAGACCAGGTCGTTGCCGCTTGATCCGTAAAGGCTTCGATCCACTCCCGATCCGCCCCGGATCGTGTCTTGGCCACTGTCGCCAAATAGGCTGCTGTCGGTACCGGTGTCCGCATAGATCGTGTCGTTATCATCGCCGCCCCAGAGAACCTGGTCATTGCCTAGCTCACCGCGGATAACATCGTCACCCTGATTCCCAATGAGAGAGGAATCCTTACCGTCGCCGCCGAAGATTAGATCATTGCCGGTCTGACCCCGCAGTCTGAAGTCCTCGCCGGTACCCCCAAAGAGATGATCCTCGTCATCGCCGCCGTTCAGCGAACTGTCGTTCCCGCTGCCTCCATAGATCGTGTCGTTGCCGCCGCCACCCAAAAGCACCGCGTCACGCGCATTGCCGCCAAAGATCAAGTCCTCGTCGCCGCCGCCGTAGAGTGAGGTATCGACGCCATCACCGCCATAGATCAGATCGCTACCGTTCGCGCCGGCAAGGACACCATCGTCGCCGGAATCCCCCATCAAGAGATCGTCTCCAGCATCCCCGAAGAGCGAGGTGTCCTCCCCGCTGTCGCCTCTGATGGTGTCGTTTCCGCTGTTACCGTAAAAGCGAGTGTCACCATCCTCGCCGCCATAGATCCGGTCCCGACCGCTGCCTCCGAAGAAGAGAGAGTCGTCACCCACGCCACCGAAGAGGCGGTCATTGCCGGTGGCACCGTCAAGGGATCGATCATTCCCCTCGTCACCAAAGAGCCTGTCCGGGCCTTGGCTGCCATAAAGGCCACGATCGCTGCCGCTGCCCCCGTAGAGCGTATCGCCACCGGTTAGTCCGAAGATCGTGTCGATACCGCTGTTACCGAAGATCGTATCGACCTCATTCGTACCGGTCAGCACTTCGTAGCCGCCGGTTACTCCGAATATGACCGCCATGGTGACTCCCTCCCCAATCCGTTATGGCATGGTTTACAATTACTCATGGATTACACTCATGGACCCATAGGATCGAAGCAGATTGTTGTTAGCAATAAGAGCACTGAGATCTTCTGCAAGCGATGTGTACAATTGTATGTTTTTCTGTTGCCACAGTCCTCTTGAGCACTGCTCGTTTGTTGTCGGCTTGAGAGAGTGATCTTAGCCATAGAGCGTGGCATCGATTTCTAAGAGGGTGACACCGGCGGCAAGCGACAGGATATCGCTGCCGGACCCACCATCGAAGAGGTGGCCAGATTGCAGTTCGCCATGGCTAGTGAGGTTCGAGGTGCTGTTCCCATTCCCGCCATCGAGCGAGTTGCTGCCCTCTTGGCCGGCAAGGCTCCTCTCCTGACCCGCGTCGCCCGCCGGCGATGCGGTCGGCACCTGTCTCTCCAGCTAGGCTTAGATCGTCGCCAGCGGCCGCCATAGAGACGATGGTTTCCAGGCTCGCGGTAGAACAGGCTGTCTTCCCCATCCTGCCCATAAATCGTGTCGACAGCGCTTGTCCGGGTGCGTGTGCTGTTGTCTCCCGCTGTTCCAGAAATGACCGCCATGACGAACGCCTTCCCCGAACCACCGAAGGGCCAAGAGGGTGGGTCAGAACAGAATGAGGTTTGACCGGGTTACCTAAGCAGCCGTTCAGCGTTTCAACGATAGAAGGTATAGCTCACAATGCGATAACTGTCATTGGCCTGGAGTCTCACGTTTGTTGTTTCTCCGTCTCATTGCAGGTGTGCTGACGGCTACCTCTACATAGGCTCTCTGCGAGGCAAGTTCGCTTGCGGTCCTCTCGTTGGTTCGGGATTTTCGTCAGAGGGCGAAGCGGAAAGAAGCGTGAAGGGTCGACTTGCGATGCGGTGGTGCCTGCGTGTCGTGTTGCGCTAGCGCTACTTCAACGTCCGTTCTTGCGCATCCAATGATGGACAAAGTGCTGCTCGCTGCCGTTTGCCTTAGCAACGATCGGCGTTTCACTCAGCGCCAAGCACTCACTCGGCGCGATATCGAAGCGCTCTCGAAACCGGCGATTAAAGCTGCTTGCGTCCATGAATCCCCATCGCTCGGCGATGGTCTTGACGCGGCCACGGGTCGCTGCGGCCGAGCAGAGTTCCACCAAACAGCGATCGAGGCGCAAGCCGGCAATGTAGTGTTCGATGCCACCCTCGTCTCGGAAACGCCGATAGAGCGAAGCACGCGACAGGCCGAAGCGGTCGCACAAGGCTGCTCCACCCAGATCAGTGTTCGCCAAGTGCGTGTTGATGTGGTCGCGCAACTCGAGATCTAAGGTCGAGTCTTCACTTTGCAGATTCGTGTCCTCATTGCGGCCCAGGAGGAGCCTCTGAACCAGCCCAGCGAAGGCGTCAGCAATATCACTTGCCTCCTCGAGACTCCCTTCGGAGATCGCTGAATTGAGCGCATCGAGTGCTGCCTCTAACAAACGCGCGCGCGGCCTCGACCGCCGCAATGAGACATAGCTTGGATCCCTTGACGGATCGAAGCCAACAAGATCATGTGGAATCAGAACACCGTCGCCAGCAACAGCGGTGGTCGACGTCGCATAGGGTTGCGACATGTCGAGCAAATGTAAGGTGCCTGAATCCACGCGCGTTGCCTCCGCGCCAAGCACGCCGCGCCCCGCGCCACTGGTGTAGCGCTCGAACAGGAGGTATTCATTGTCAAACTCTCGCAACTTCGAGGGGTCGCGGGACAGCATCAGCGGGGTAAAGCGAACCTTGGTCAGGATCAGCCTGTTGGCCCCACTAAAGTCGGCCTCTCCACAAAACTGCTGCGGGTCGGTCTTGAGGTGCACGTCATAGAAGGCCCGCGCCATGTGACACCACTCTTCGAGCATGTACTGCTTCATGATACTGCCTCCGAGAACTTCCCTGGACCTTCCACTTCAGGGGCGCTGCGGCTCTTCGCAGGGTTGAGTTTGGCCCCAGACTGCCTCTGTGATCAAATGGTATTGCCTCAAGAGGCTATTCTCTTTGGTTATGTGCAGGAACAGGGAGATCCCACAAGACAATGAAAACGCGACAGATCCGGGCCCTGCATGCGATCCTGGTTACCGGCTCCGTGTCTCGCGCCGCAGAGATGCTGAGGGTTTCGCAACCGGCAATCAGCAAGACGCTCAGCAGTCTCGAGGCAGAGATCGGATACAAGCTCTTCCGACGGGTAAAGGGACATCTTGAGCCTATGCCGGAGGCCACCTTCTTGTTCAACGAAGTGGATCAAGCACTAAACGGTTTGAGTCGGCTTGAGGAGATGATTCGCGATGCCCCGCGCGGTCTTCAGGAACGCTTGACCATTGCTAGCCTTCCAGGTCCTTCGAACTTTTTGATTCCCCAGCTTCTGAAAGAGTATTTTGATCAAAGGCCTCCACCAAAGATCACTCTGACGTCACGTTCCTCTCCGGCGATACGAGAAATGGCATCGACCCAACAGATCGATATCGGTGTCCTTCTGGACCCTCCAGATTCGCCGAATTACACAATCGAACGGCTCGAGATCGAGTACGTCTGCGCTATTCTGGCCAGTGATCCTCTCGCAACGAAGAAGCAGATAAGCGCGAATGACCTTGATGGAAGGCCACTCATCCTCACCAGTTCCGATGACGTTGAATTCAGCCTGGTGCGAGAGGCCTTCTACCGGGCCGGAGCAACCTTCAATCCACGTTACGAGACCCCCATCTACCTGCCTGGCCTGGGGCTGGCGCTCTCCGGTTTCGGGGTCGCGATTATCGATACCCTAACGGCCTGGACCTACGAACAGGCGATCAGAGGGAGAGATCTAGCCTTTCGCCCCTTTGTGCCAGCGATTCACGACCGCCTGGCCGTCATCTCACCGGCATTGCGCCCTCTATCTCAAACAGCACTCGAGTTTCGCCAGGCGCTAACAGAAGGAATTCGGAAGATTAGTTCCTTCTATAGCGATGTCGCTGAAGAATCAGAGTGCTTTCGGCAAGATGTTTGAGTTAAGGTGTGTTTGGTGTGATCGAGATCCAACCCTTTTCTTGGGGATGGTTCAACACCAGAGGGAGAAAGAAGGGGGATTCAAGTCGATCGGAGGTCTGCCAGTTGGGCGTCGATGACCGCCAAAGCGCGCCCGCGGTCCATCACGCCATAGTGGCCCGGATAGACGGCTTCGATGGGCAAGGCCCGCATACGCTGCAGGCTCTGCTGATAGGCCCCAGGGTCTGGCGGTGGCCAGGAGGGGCCGTGGTCGCCGTCATAGAGCATGTCGCTGGTGAAGAGACTGCCCGTGGCTGCCTCGAAGAGGCCGAGGCCCCCAGGCGAGCGGCCGGGGAGGTGCAGGACCTCGATCCGGCGGCCACCCAAGTCGAACTGATCGCCGTCTTCGATCAGCCGGGTCGGTTCGGCCGATTGTAAGTGGTAGGTCTCCAAGGAGAAGCTGCTGTGCGGTCGGGCCCAGAGCGTCTCTTCGTTCAGATAAACGCTGAAAGAGGCGTTCTCTTCCATCGCGGCAGCCAAGGCCGGGGCGTCGAGCGGATGGCAAGCGCGCTCGGCAAAGCTGGCCCAGCCGCCGGCGTGGTCGTAGTAGGGGTTCATCGCCACTGCGGTTAGCGTCTTGCCGGAGACGGCCGAGATCAGAGGCTCCGGCGAGACGATGCCAGAGCCGGTGTCGACAAGCAGATCACGCTCAGATCCAAGGATCAGCCAGAGGTCGCCAACCGCATAGGAATCAATATTGTGCTCGCGAAAACGCAGGATCCGGTGCGGATAGGCCTCGATGGAAAACCAGGTTTCGGCGAGCGGCTTGTCACCGGTCATGACGCAGGCTCTTCTTCGAAGAAGACCCGATCATGCTTCAGGGGGTTGTCCGGATCAGGCGGGGCATCGAGTTCACGAGCATAACGGTGGCCGGAGTAGGTGGCCGCCGCGATGATCGCCGGCGCCTCGCAGTCGCCGATGCGCTTCAGGGTCTGCGGTGCGCCCTCGATACTCTCTGCGATCTTGGCCTTAAGATCGTGGTAGAGACGATCGTTGGGCGTCTTCGCCGTCACCAGCAGTAAGCTCTGGGCTGAAATCTCACTGCTGCACCCGCTGTAGGCACAGGAGAGATCAGCGCGCTGGCCATCGAAAGAGCTGAGATTGTGTGACAGCAGGATCTCGACGCCTAGCTCCATCAGTTTTGTCCGGGCGCGCCAGCGATCATAAGTGTATCCACCCCAACTGCAGAGGGAATCGTCGGGTGTGGCAAAGGTAACGGGAATGCCTTCGGCGCGTAGACGCTCGGCCAGCACGCTTGCCATGTAGTAGCCGTCATCGTCGAAGATGAGGGTTGGGCCACTGGGCAGACGCCCGGCCATGATGTCATCCGGCGTCAAGACCTCGGCACCGTCGCTCAAGGCGATACCGCCGGGATTGCTGCGACCGAAGCCGTCGGCGCGCCAGTGCGATCCCGTGGCTAGCGCAACATGATCCGCTGCGAAGGCCAGCACGTCCTCGGCCGAGAGATCGCTTTCCCGATAGATATCTACGTGATCCATCTTTTCGATCTGCTGCAGGCGATAGTCGCGCACGCGGATCCACTGGTTGAGACCGGGCAGCTGCGCCTCGCGCGTCACCCGTCCGCCGAGATCACGGCCGGCCTCCGCGAGGGCCACGCGATAGCCACGCTTGCCGAGCGCATGAGCGGCTTCCAGCCCGGCAGGTCCGGCGCCGACCACCAGCACCTGCGTGTCCGAGCCGCGCTCGGGGATCTGTTCTGGATGCCAGCCGCGGCGCCACTCTTCGCTCATGGTCGGGTTTTGGGTACAGCGGATCGGAAAGCCCTTGCCGTCGCCGACATAGCAGATGTTACAGCCGATGCACTCGCGGATGTCCTCCGGGCGCCCCTCTTCGATCTTCTTGGGCAGGAAGGGATCGGCAATGGAGGGTCGCGCGGCGCCGATCATGTCCAGGATGCCGCGCTTGATCTGGCTTGCCATGGTATCGGGCGAGGTAAAGCGCCCGACCGAGACGACCGGCTTGCTGGTCATCGACTTGATCTTGGCCACATAGGGTTCCAGGGAGCCCTCCGGCACGAAGCGCGAGAGGCCCATCTCCATGGAATAGTCGTTGATGTTGATGTCCCAGAGGTCCGGTAGCTCTCCCAGGATGCCGAACATCTCTTCCGTCTCGCCTGGCATGGGATTGCCGTCGCCGCCGTCATAGCCGCCATTGGTTTCGGCCGAGAAACGCACGGCGACACCTAGGTTGTCGCCGACTGCTTCCTTGGTCTCTTCGATCAGTTCACGGACGAAGCGGACCCGATTGGCGAGCGAGCCGCCGTACTCGTCCGTGCGTGTGTTGTGCACCGGCGAAAGAAACTGGGAGAGGAGATAGCCGTGGGTGGCATAGACGTAGACGATATCAAAGCCGGCCTCTTTGGCGCGGAGCGCGGCGTTGCGGTGCCAGCGCCTGACTTCGCGGATGTCGGCCTTGTCCATCGCCCGGGTCTGGAAGGGATCGCCGGTGCTGTTGGGCATGGAGGTGACACCCAGTGCAATCTCGCGGGTGATCATGTTGGCCGTGCGCGCGCCGCCGACCCAGAGCTCGGCACCCGCCAGAGCGCCATGGGCATGCACCTGCTCGGTCATCAAGGCGTGGGCCTTGATATCGCCCTTGTCCCAAAGCGTGGCGCAAATATAGGGGGTGTCATCGCTGGCCGGATGGATCGAGCAGTATTCCGTGTTGACCACAGCCCAGCCGCCCTCCGCCTTCATGCCGCGCAGGCCCGCCAGGGTGCGGGGTCTCGCCCAGCCACTGCCGGTGCAGTGCGGCACCTGGTAGAAGCGGTTCTTGGCGGTCACCGGTCCGATGCGCACCGGTTCGAAGAGAATGTCGTAGCGAGGGTCGCGCTGCATGGGGCCTCTAGGGGGTCAGCTGATAGGCCACGCCATCGGACAGTTTGTTGAGCGTTCGGTCAAGTGCTGACCTGTGCAAGGGTCTCTTGATAACGTCAATCTGCGGGGTGGAGAGGGCGATCTATCCCAAGGTCTCCGGCGGCGGATAGAGATAGCCGCCCTTCGGTGCCTCGATCCCCATGTCCAGGCGCGCTTGATCCAGTGGCTTCTCCACCCAGGCCCAGTGATCCCACCCTCTGGAGAGGTCGATCTTCATCTTCGATCCGCGCTCCATTGCCTCGAAGAAACGATCGGCGAGACCCTCCATTGCCAAAGTGCTGTGATACTCCGGCTGCGGTACAGGGGTCACGTTCAGCCCGGCGCCGAAGGTCAGCATGATGAAGAGCAGCACGAAGTAGGGATTGTGCTGCATATAGGCGGCTTGAAAGGCGCCGGCCTGCATCTCGCCATCGGGGCCCGTGCCATAGCCGGAGAGCACATGCGTGAAATCATGAAAGACGCCGGCTTCCGGAAAACCATGCTTCTCACCCGGCAGCGCGAAGCCGTTGCGTCGATAGTGATCGTGAAAGGCGCGCCCCAGACTGCCGAGCGGCAGCGCGCCCAAGGCGATGTAGGGCGCAGCGATCTTGGCGTCCTCGATCAGGCCGCGTTGGCCGGCAACGCCCTTGACCAGACCTGAGAGACCGTAGCGGCGATACTGCTCGCCGAAGGTGGCGGTGATGTGAGAGCGGCGATAGAAGTCGATGCGGAACAGCATCATCTGGTTCTGCGCCAGATCCTCGATGGCCTTGAGGCCCGGCTCGTCCACCTTGAGCGCCTGGGCGAAGGCGGCAATCTTGGCCATGCGGTCTGGATCAGGCTGCTCGTCGGCGATGGCCAGCAGGACCATGCCTTGGACGATCTGCTGCGCCAGGTCCGGGTCGTCGAAGACCGTGGCAAGCTCGGCTGGTTCCGCGGGCTCCAAGGTCACGAAGTCCAGGTTCGTGCCCAAAATGGTGCGTTGGGCCGCTGCGACCATCGCCTGTGCCGCCGGTCCAAAGCTGCCGCCGGCCAGTGAGACCGCCTTCATTGCGCGCAGTCCGACCTGCGCTTGCTCGGCATTGGGGCGTAAGAGTTGCATGCTTTGACCCTCCCTTGGGTCAGCATGCTGGCATGCTTGGCCTGGATCTCGCAATCCTGGGGGGCGGAGCAACGCAGAAAAAGGAAGACGGCCCACCGTCGAAACGATGGGCCGCCTCCTTACTTCCCCTGCTCTTGAACGCGTGCCGTTTGCTTACAGCCAGACAAAGTCAGTGCTGGTCAAGAGGTTGGCCGCCGTCACTCCGTCGATACGGAAGGCCTGGTCGACCGCGCCGTCGCCGTCTTGGTCCACCTGGATCTGACGCGGTCCGGCATAGCGGGCCTCGGAGTTGCCGCTACCGGTAAAGGTCTGGCTTCCGCGGTAGTCGAAGGTCCCGACTTCAAGGCCCGTGGCGAAAACCAGCTTGTCGTCGCCATTGGCGTTGTTGGCGAAGACGCCATCAAAATCACGGATGATCGGACCGCCGGAGCCGCCGCTGCCAAGGTTACCACCGTTGAAGATGAAGTCATCCTGGCCGGAGCCGCCGATGGCGACGTCGTTCTGTCCGACGAAGATGGAATCATCACCGCCTTCACCGCGCATGGTGTCGCCACTGCCACCGCCGAAGATGGTGTCGGCCCCCAGGCCACCCTCGATCACGTCGACGCCCTGATTACCGGCAAGGCGGTTGTCGCCATTGTTGCCCTCGATGTTATTGTCGAGGCTGTTGCCGGTGCCGTCGATGTCGCCGCCAAAGTTCTCGAGACGCAGGTTCTCGACGAAGGCATTGGCGGAGCCACTCGGCAGGGTGTAGCTGACCTGAGAGCGCACGAGGTCGGTGCCGGAGCCGGCCTGTTCGCGGACCACATCGGTTGCCGTGTCGACCACGAAGGTGTCGTCGCCGGAGCCACCGACCATGGTGTCCTGGCCACCGCGACCGTTCAGCAGATCGTCACCGTCACCACCGCGCAGCCAGTTGTCGGAGGCATTGCCGAAGATCAGGTTGTCGTTGGAGTTGCCGAGGAAGTCAGCGTCCCCGGCGCTCTGTTCGATGGTGACACGCTCGAAGTAGCCATTGGAGCCGTCGCTCAAAGTGAAGTCCTGAGCTTCCGAGCGCAGAATATCATTCACGCCGCCGTTTGCCGATTCCCTGACGATGTCGCCTTCGGTATCGACAAAGACCGTGTCGTTTCCGGCACCGCCCTCCATGGTGTCGTTGCCAGCACCACCATTCAGTCGGTCGCTTCCAGAGTCGCCGTATAGCTTGTCGCGGCCCTCGCCGCCGTTCAGACGATCGGCCTCGCCGCGGCCTCGCAGGACGTCATCACCGGAGGCACCAAAGAGGGTGTCCTTGCCGGCAAAACCGTCCAGACTGTCGTTGGCATCCTGACCGCGGATGGTGTCGTCGCCGATGCTGCCGAAGACATAGTCTCGGCCGCTGCCGCCACGGACGTCATCGTCACCACCACCAGAACTGATGTCATCGTCGCCGCTACCACCGAAGATCTGGTCGTTGCCACTGCCGCCGAAGATGTCGTCGATCGCCGATCCGCCGAAGAGGGAATCGTCACCCTCATTGCCTTCGATATGGTCTCGACCGGAGCCGCCAAAGACCGTGTCGACGCCAGAATCACCGAAAACACGATCGACGCCGTCGTCACCATAGACTCGGTCGTTACCGCCGCCGCCATAGACTTGGTCGTTCGAAGATCCGCCGAACATGACATCATTGGCGATGACATCGCTTGTATAGTAATAGTAAGTGACGCCAGCGTAGTAGGAATAGTAATAGCTATCGAGGATGCGATCGCTATAGACGAGGTCAGTTCCGGAGCCACCATAGAGCGTGCTGGTGCCGGACTGACCACCGACGGCGTCATGGCCGTCGTCACCAAAGAGCGTATCGACGCCTTGATCGCCCCACAGGGTGTCGGAATCGCTGCCGCCCCAGATGCGGTCCGTCCCGGTGTTGCCATAGAGGAAATCGTTACCACTGCCTCCGAAAAGACGGTCGGTGTTGGCGCCGCCAAAGCCGGTATCATTCCCCTCTCCGCCGATCAAGGAATCATTCCCGCTGTCGCCGTAGAGCCAGTCGGTGCCGCTGCCTCCGAAAAGACGATCGGTGTTGTCGCCACCGTAGGCAAGGTCATTCCCGTCACCGCCGTTCGCGGTATCGTTTCCGGTTAGGCCATAGAGGCTGTCATTACCTGACAGGCCATTGATCGTGTCATTGGCGCTGGTACCGTAAAGACTGTTATCTAGGGAGTTGCCGTTGATCAGCATATCCATTCCTCCACTTGCCAAGGGTCAAACAAGGGCTCGCCGTTCTGGGAGTCAGGAAAGAGGTTTTGAATCAGCACCTTAACGTCTTGCTGTTTTCCCAAAGCGGTTGGCCGATGCTGGGACGACAAAGGTCACGTCACGCTCTCGTCCGCGTGAAGATTTATCCAGATAAGGGCGAAAGTTTGTTTTTCAACGAAAAAATCCTCGGACGGGACACAGCTATGGCGAGACTGCCGGAATTGGCCATCTTACGGTCCGTAATCCGCCTGAAAGCTGGCTATCTTGGACCCTTCAGTGGGGAATGGACGCAATTTTGTGTCTGATCCTGCCGGGTTGATCATGGCTTCAAGCAGCCAGCATCGAACGCATATTCAAAAAGTGTTACCCGATCTGCGGGTTCTCGGTGAAGTTCCATAACCAGTCACAGCCGTTCTTGGCCATGAGATCGCGGTATCCCTCGGTCTGCGTGACTACCACCTTGGCGGGTCTATCCGGCGCTGCGTTGCCCAGGCTTTGCAGATCTGGGCCGATTATGCCGCGACGAAAGTCGGCCAGATACTCGGTCGAGGTCTGACCCCGCACCACGATGAAGCAGAAGGTCCAGACATCACGGTAGAAGTTCAGTTGAAAGCCGCTGTCCGGCTGCTCGCGCTCCTGCTTGATGGCGGTGGTGACGTAGATCTTGTCGCCGGGCGTCAGGGCTACGGGCGCGCAGGGGATGGCGCCCTCTGCACTCTTCTCGGCGCGATTGCGGCAGGCGATGATGCCGCGCTCGGCTGCGGTCTGGCGCAGCAGGTTCGGCATGTCGCGCGACCAGGTGCCGGGATCGGCCTGCTCTTCAATGCGGGCATGGCCACAGGCGGTGAGCAACAGGCCCGCCAGCAATATGATAAGGCACGAGCGCTGCATAGGTGCTTGTCGTCTTCCTGGCTATCGAAACGAAGGTCCCTCCTTGTAAGAGACCCTTTGAGATTGCACGGTGCGGGCCGGCACCGCCCAGAGAAAAGGCCAGACGGCCCAATCTCAAACGGATAGTAAGACAGAGATCGGCGTCCCTTCAACGAAACGATTGGCAATGAGGCTGACGGAATGACGGATGTGAGCGGACTTCCCGGACCGCAAGAGATCGAGGCAGCGGCTGAGCGGATTGCAGGGCAGATCCGGCAAACTCCGACCATGGCGGTGGAAGCGGGATCCTTCGGGCTCTCTAGGGCGCTCACCCTCAAGCTCGAATGCCTGCAGTACAGCGGTTCCTTCAAGGCCCGCGGTGCCTTCAACTCTCTTATGAGCGGTGCTGTCCCCAGGGCCGGTGTCGCCGCTGCCTCTGGCGGCAATCATGGCGCTGCGGTCGCTTTCGCGGCGGAGCGTCTTAGCATCCCGGCCAGAATCTTCGTGCCCGAGATCGCAAGCCCGGCCAAGCTGGCACGGATCCGCAGCAGCGGTGCCGAGGTGGTGGTCCAAGGCGCGCGCTATGCCGATGCTCTGGCGCTTTGCGAGGCCTATCAGCAGGAGAGCGGCGCGATCGGCATCCATGCCTATGACGCGCCGGCGACCATTGCCGGCCAAGGTACCCTGGGCCGGGAATGGGAGGCGCAGTGCCCGGACCTGGACACGCTCCTCGTCGCGGTTGGTGGTGGTGGCCTGATCGCCGGCCTTGCGGGCTGGTTCCAGGGCCGCAAACGCATCATCGGCGTAGAGCCCGAAGGCTCGGCTGCGCTGCACGCCGCCCTGGCTGCCGGCGGGCCCGTCGATGTGGCGGTCGATTCAATCGCGGCGGACTCCCTGGGTGCCAAGCGCGCCGGCGCTCTCACGCACGCGCTGGCGGCCAAGTTCGTGGAGCGCGTGGTCTTGGTCCCGGATAGCGCCATCACCGCGGCGCAGGTAGGGTTG
Source organism: Rhodospirillales bacterium (assembly GCA_963669335.1). Lineage (GTDB taxonomy): Bacteria > Pseudomonadota > Alphaproteobacteria > Kiloniellales > JACOMY01 > JACOMY01. The sequence continues at coordinate 4,317,971 of OY770023.1, read as the reverse complement.
TGGACGGACTGCCGTATGGCGGTGGAGCCCGGAGGTGCTGCGGCTTTGGCCGCCCTGCTTTGCGGTGCCTATCAGCCGTCGGAGGGGGAGCGTGTCGGCGTTCTGGTCTGTGGTGCCAACGTCGATCTCACAGCGCTTGCCACGCTATACTAGCTCAAGACAGACCGGTCACGACACAGGCGCTCAAGAGAAGAAGTAGAACTACCAGGCCTTTGCTTTCTGACCACGGTTGGTCAGCGCGTCGTCGCAGCGGCTGGCAACAGCGTCATAGCCGGGATCACCCAGGTGGAAGGTTCTGGTGGTCGGCAGATAGGGTTCCGCCAGGCCCGCCGTCACATAGCCACCCTCGGGTGCTTTGATCCCCAGTTCCTGGGCGGAGAGGCGCGTCACGTAAAGCGTGTCACTGCCCTCCAGGCGATAGCAGATCTCCCAATTCTGCGGCTTCTCATCCAGCTCGACACCGGCCAGCGGCACCGGGCTTGCCACGCGAATGCCGATCTCCGGCGGGAAGAGGGCGCCCTGATCGCCCTTCTCGATCCACTCGCAAGAGGCGGTCAGAGAGACGCCGGGGCAGAGCAGCATGGGCTCCCGCTCCAGCCGCTCTTGCATGGCCAGCACCACCTGGTGACTGGAGGGCTGTGTCGGCGTGTCGCCAATCCCGGTAATCGCCACGCCGGCCGGTGTCTGGCTGCCGGCACAGGCGGCCAGCAGCAAGGCCAGAGAGGAAAACAGGCTCACAACACGCATCATCACTGCCCTCGAGTGAGAAGGAACCCTGTCTTTCTACGCCCTTCGTTCGGCCAATGCGAGTCTTTGCGAAGAGCTGAGCCTTGCGAAGCGGCGCAGCCAGCCTCACCCTTTACATCTAGCGGGGCGATGAACGACAGGTGTATCCTCCGGCCATGACACCTCCTGACGGCAGCAGCGCCGAGCGCCGTGACCGCGGCGACGAGAGCGCCAATCACCGCCCCACCGTGATTCTGACCGGGGCCAGCCGCGGCATCGGCCATGCGACGGTCAAGCGCTTCTCCGACGAGGGTTGGCGGGTCATCACCTGCTCGCGTGAGCCCATTCCCGACGAATGCCGGCGTGATCGCAATTGGACACACCACATCACCTGCGATCTTGCCGACCGACGCTCTTTGCAGGCCTTCGTCCACCAGGTTCAGGACCTGACCGACGAGGCGCCCCTAGAGGCGCTGGTCAACAATGCGGCCGTTAGCCCCAAGACCCCTTTCAAGGAGCGTCTGGGCTGCCTCAACGGTGACCTTGATGACTGGCGGTTGGTCTTCGAGTTGAATTTTTTCGCGCCGCTGGCGCTGGCGCGCGGCTTCGCCACCATGCTGGGTAAGGCCAAGGGCTCTGTGGTGAACATCACCTCGATCGCCGGGCACTCCATCCATCCCTTTGCCGGCTCGGCCTATTCCACCTCGAAGGCAGCGCTCTCGGCCTTGACGCGAGAACTGGCGGTGGAGTTCGCGCAGCTGGGGGTCAAGGTGAATGCCGTAGCACCCGGCGAAATCGAGACCGCAATGGTGAGCGAGGAATACGACAGCCTGATCCCGCGCATCCCACTGCAGCGCATGGGCACCCCGGACGAGGTGGCGGCTGCCGTCTATCAACTCTGCACGCGCGACTTCGCCTATGTGACCGGGACCGAGATCTTCGTGACCGGCGGGCAGCATCTCTTTTAGACGTCACTTTGTTCCAATAGAGGGAGGACGCCATGAGCCGAGAGATCGAGGGGGCCGTGGCGGCCCACTATGCGCAGGGTGACCTGGAGAGCGCTTTGCTAGCAGAAATGGCGAAGGCTGGTTTCGATCCGCATGAGCTGACGGCTGCGGACCTTGCGCCCATGGATGAATTTCACATCGGCGGCCTTGAGGCGAGCAAGGCGCTGGCCCGGCACTTGCCGGAAGGACCCGGTTGCCGCCTCTTGGATATCGGCTGCGGCATCGGTGGGCCGGCGCGTTTCTTCGCAGAAGCCCTGGATTGCGAGGTTGTCGGGATCGACCTGACGCCGGACTTCATCGCCGTGGCCGAGGGCTTGACTCGGCGGGTCGGTCTCGGCGATCACGTCAGCTTCCACGTCGCCAGTGCGCTTGATCTACCGTTCCATGACGCCGCCTTCGACTGCGCGACCTTGCTGCACGTCGGCATGAATATCGCGGACAAGCAGGCGCTCTTCGCCGAGGCGGCTCGGGTGCTGCAACCGGGTGCCACCTTCGCAGTCTATGACGTCATGCGCTTGGCGCCAGGCGATCTCAACTGGCCCTTGCCTTGGTCCTCCGTGCCGGAGACCAGCTTTGTCGGAACCCAGGCTGACTATCGCCAAGCGCTCGAGGCTGCTGGCTTCGAGATCAAGGTGGAGGTGATACGGGCGCCGGAAGCCAAGGAGTTCTTCCGTCGACAGCGCCAGCGTATCGAGGCGGGCGAGGGCGGCCCCAGCCTGGCCCCGATCATGGGCGAGACCTTTCAAACCAAGATCGCCAACATGGTGACCCTGATCGGCGCGGATGTACTGGCACCGGTGGAGATGATCGCGTTGCGCCACAGCCGTTAAGGCGGGTCGATAGACGAGCGCCGGCAACGGTGCATTGATATTTCACAGTCCCCCATTGGACAACTAATGTTCTGAAGTTTTCACATTGCTGCAATTGATGTTGGATTTCCCTCTCCCCTAAGGTGATAGATCAGGGCGCCTCACCTCCCCGTTGAGGTCGATGCTGAGTGCAGAGGAGAAACCAGAGATGGCCAACATCACCGGCACAGACTTAAACGATACGCTGCCTGGCACCAGTGCAGCCGACAGGATCTTCGGTCTCTTGGGCAACGATCGTCTGTTCGGATTGTCGGGGAACGACAGTCTTTTCGGTGCGTCCGGGAACGATAATCTCTATGGGGCCCTCGGCGTAGATCGCCTCTACGGCGGAAGTGCCTTCGACATCTTGTCCGGCGGAGAGGGCAACGACACGCTTGATCTGGGGACAGGCAACAACTTCCAACAGGGACGTGCCTTCGGTGGTGACGGAAGCGATCTGATCTACGGCGGCCAGTCCTCACGCGAAACGCTCTTCGGGGACCTTGGCGACGACCGTCTTTACGGCGGTCGCTACGGTTCCGGTGGGACCGGGGATGGCGATGACCTTATCGTCATGTTCACCGGCAACAACCGCCTGCGTGGTGGCAGTGGCAATGACACGCTCTATTCCGGCACCGGCAACGATGACCTCTATGGCGGTGCGGGATCGGACACGATCGACGGCGGCAGCGGTGTGGACTACATGTCCATGGTTCGAGCCAATGCTTCAACCGACCTGGTCTTGGACCTGGGGACGACCAGCGAGCTGTTGGATGGGCCTGGCGGCAGCACCGGCAGCACGATCATCTCAGTCGAAGAGGTGCGCTTCGAAGGGGGGCAGGGCGATGACACCCTGACGGGTGCCAGCCGCAGCGATTTTTTCATCGGCGGACGCGGCAGCGACACCATCTTCGGCCTCTCGGGCAGCGACAACATCTACGGACGTTCCGGGGATGATAGGCTCTATGGCGGCAGTGAGTTCGATATCCTCTCCGGCGAGAGTGGTAACGATCTTCTGGACCTGGGGCCCGGCAACAACTTCAGGCAAGGACGGGCCTTCGGCGGCGACGGCGATGATGTCGTCATCGGCGGGCAGTCCTCGCGCGAGACGCTGTTCGGCGATCTGGGAGACGACAAGCTCTATGGCGGTCGCTACGGTTCCGGTGGGACCGGGGATGGCGATGATCTTATCGTCACGTTCACCGGCAACAACCGCCTGCGTGGTGGCAGCGGTGACGACACGCTCTATTCTGGCACCGGCAACGATGACCTCTATGGCGGTGCGGGATCGGACACGATCGACGGCGGCAGTGGTGTGGACTACATGTCCATGGTTCGAGCCAATGCTTCAACCGACCTGGTCTTGGACCTGGGGACGACCAGCGAGCTGTTGGATGGGCCTGGCGGCAGCACCGGCAGCACGATCATCTCAGTCGAAGAGGTGCGCTTCGAAGGGGGGCAGGGCGATGACACCCTGACGGGTGCCAGCCGCAGCGATTTTTTCATCGGCGGACGCGGGAGTGACACTATCTTCGGCCTCTCGGGCAGCGACAACATCTACGGACGTTCCGGGGATGATAGGCTCTATGGCGGCAGTGAGTTCGATATCCTCTCCGGGGAGAGCGGTAACGATCTTCTGGACCTGGGGCCCGGCAACAACTTTAGGCAAGGACGGGCCTTCGGCGGCGACGGCGATGATGTCGTCATCGGCGGGCAGTCCTCGCGCGAGACGCTGTTCGGCGATCTGGGGGACGACAAGCTCTATGGCGGTCGCTACGGTTCCGGTGGGACCGGGGATGGCGATGACCTTATCGTCATGTTCACCGGCAACAACCGCCTGCGTGGTGGCAGCGGTGACGACACGCTTTATTCAGGAACCGGCAACGATGACCTCTATGGCGGTGCGGGATCGGACACGATCGACGGCGGCAGTGGTGTGGACTACATGTCCATGGTTCGAGCCAATGCTTCAACCGACCTGGTCTTGGACCTGGGGACGACCAGCGAGCTGTTGGATGGGCCCGGCGGCAGCACCGGCAGCACGATCATCTCAGTCGAAGAGGTGCGCTTCGAAGGGGGGCAGGGCGACGACACCCTGACGGGTGCCAGCCGCAGCGATTTTTTCATCGGCGGACGCGGCAGCGACACCATCTTCGGCCTCTCGGGCAGCGACAACATCTACGGACGTTCCGGGGACGATAGGCTCTATGGCGGCAGTGAGTTCGATATCCTCTCCGGGGAGAGCGGTAACGATCTTCTGGACCTGGGGCCCGGCAACAACTTCAGGCAAGGACGGGCCTTCGGCGGCGACGGCGATGACTTCGTCATCGGCGGTCGGTCGTCACGGGAAACGCTGTTTGGTGGCACCGGCAACGATAGACTCTATGGCGGTCGCTACGGGTTTGGCGGCACTGGCGATGGCAGTGACCTCGTCGTCATGTTCACTGGCAACAATCGGCTGATCGGTGGCAGTGGCGATGACACGCTCTATGGCGGTACCGGCTTTGATAGCCTCTTCGGCGGTGCCGGGGCGGATACCCTGCGCGGTGGGTCGGGATTAGAATCTGCTGTTCAAGGTTTCACAGGCGATGACCTGATCTTGGTCGGTGCTGGTGAGGCTGTGAGCGGAGAGACGCTGGACGGAGGGTCAGGTGAGGACACGCTCGCCCTCATCACCTCAGCAGAACTGGCAGCCGGCGTGGTCGTGACCAACGTCGAGCACACCATCAGAATCGGTGCCAGCGGTAATGATGTTCTGACCGGCTCCGCTGTTGCTGACACTATGTATGGCTTGGCTGGTAAGGATGATCTCTTCGGCCTCGCCGGCAACGACAGCCTCTTCGGCGACGACGGCGATGACTCGCTCTATGGCGCCGGCAATAGCGACAGCCTTACCGGCGGGTCAGGTGACGATTTTGCCGAAGGCGGTGGCGGCAATGACTCTGCCTTTGGCAACAGCGGTGCCGATACCCTCTCCGGTAACAATGGTAGCGACCACCTGGAAGGCCAGGCGGGCGGTGACACCCTGCGGGGAGGCAGCGGTGGCGATAGGGTCTTCGGAGGTGCCGGCAACGATGTCCTTGAGGTCGGCCCCGGCGATGCTACGGCGAGCGACAGCTACAACGGCGGCGGTGGGACCGACACACTGGTCCTCCTTAACGCGGCCATGCTGGCCGGCGGCGAGGCCATTGCCTCGATTGAGAGCACTCTGCTGCAAGGCACCAGCGGGGCCGACAGCCTGAACAGCCAGTCGACCGCGGTTACGCTTTCCGGGCGGACGGGTAACGACAGCCTGATCGGGCTCTCCGGAGCGAACCGCCTCTATGGCGACGCCGGCACGGACCGGGTCTTCGGCGGCAGCCAGATCGATCGCCTCTTCGGTGGTCAAGGCAGCGATACGCTGGTCGGCGGTTCTGGTCGCGACACCCTCTTCGGTGGGTCCAGCAGTGATCGTTTCTTGGTCGGCACGGGCGAAGCAGTCAGTGGTGAGACCTACGATGGTGGCCAAGGCAATGACACCTTGATTCTGGCGCCGGGCGTCCTGCTGGCCGTAGGGGTGACGACGACGTCGATCGAGAGCCTCTCCGCTGTCGGAAGCAATGCCAACGACAGCATTGTCGGATTCAGCGGCGCGGACAGCATCTCCGGGGCTGGCGGCAACGACAACATTCGCGGTGCCAGCGGTGATGACAGCCTATACGGTGACGCAGGCGTCGATACTCTGCGCGGCGCGCTTGGTGACGACAAGCTCGATGGAGGCAACAGCAATGACAGCCTCTTCGGAGGCGATAATGAAGACCGTCTCTACGGGGACGCGGGCAGCGACACCCTGGACGGTGGCTCGGGCCGCGACACGCTCTTCGGTGGCTCCGGCAGTGACCGCTTCCTGGTCGGCACGGGGCAGTCGGTCAACAACGAGACCTACGACGGTGGCTCGGGGGCTGATACCCTGATCCTGGCGACCGGTGTCTCCTTGGCGACGGGGGCCACCCTGATCTCGGTCGAGGCCTTGTCTGCGGTTGGCAGCAGTGGGCCGGACAGCATCACCGGCTTCAGTGGCTCAGACACCATCTCCGGTGCCGCTGGGAACGACAACCTGCGCGGGGCGGCAGGCAACGACTTCCTCTATGGGGACACCGGCAACGACCAACTGCGCGGTCAAGACGGCAACGACACAGCCCAGGGCGGCAGCGGTCAGGACATCCTCTTCGGAGGTACGGGCAATGACCGCCTGATCGGCGACACCGCGAATGATCAGCTGACCGGGGGCACCGGGACCGACATCCTCTTCGGCGGCAACAACCGCGACCGGCTGAACGGCGGTTCCGGTGCGGATACCATGTACGGCGGTGCCAACAACGATACCTTCATCGTCGACAACAAGGATGACGTGCTTTTCGATGGCTCGGGTGGTGGCAACAACGTGCTGCGCCTGAACGCGCTGAACTACACCTTGGGCACGGTCTCCGACGTTCTGGTCGAACGGGTAAACATCCAAGAGGCGGCTGGTGAAGCCCGCATGGTGGGCAACGCCAACAACGACATCCTGACCGGCAATGGCTCTAACAACACGCTGGTGGGACAGAGCGGAGCCGACCGGATGAACGGTGTCAGCGGCACCAGCACCATGGCCGGAGGCAGCGGCGACGACACCTTCGTGGTCACCACGAGCGCTGATGTGGTGCGGGAGTTCTCCGGCCAGGGCGTGGACCTGGTGCGGGCGGTTGTGGACTACACCCTGCCCACAGGCTCTGCCTCCGCCTTTGTCGAGAACCTGCGCTTCCAGGCCAACACAGGCAATCTGCATGGCGTCGGCAACGATCAGGACAACACCCTGGACGGCAACAGCGGTGCCAATATCCTGCGTGGCAATGCGGGCGACGATGAGTTGTTGGGCGACGAGGGCAACGACGATCTCCAGGGCGGCGCGGGCGCCGATCGTCTGGAGGGTGGTTCCGGGCAGGACCTGCTGCGTATGGGCAGTGCCGATGTCGGAATCGGTGGCTCGGGCGCGGACGACTTCCGCTTCGGCCCGGCCTCCTTGGGCAGTGGCGGTTCTGGTGGTCCAATCATCCGCGACTTCGACGGCGAACTGGTGAATGCCGCAAATGGTGAGGACAAGCTGGTCTTCGCGACTGGGCTGGAGACTGGCAGCTTTGCCTACATCGGTGCGGCGGCTTTCTCTGGCAGCGGCAATTCGGAAGCCCGCCTGGCTGGTCCCCGGCAGGTCCAGGTCGATGACGACGGTGATGGCAACGTCGATCAGGCCTTCCTGATCGACCGGGTCACGGTCGCCAACCTCCTGACCGTAACGGACTTTGTGTGGCTCTAGGGGCATATCGCCATACCGGGACTGGGGCAAACCAGTCCCGGGCAGCCCTATGACCATACGCTAAAGGAGTATTGCTGAGCGCGATGAGTTCGTATCCGCCTTTGGTAAGGCCGAAGCGCATCTGACGACAGTGTAGCCTGCACTCAGAACTGGTTGCTGACTTTCAGGCTCGTATAGCATCACGGCGCGATTTTTGCTGAGCGTACCCGTATGACGATGGATGTCGCAGAAGTTAGCAATTATAAGTTGCCTTTGTCTTGGCTTTAGTTCAATGTGACGTCACAGGGTTGATGAGTATCTTGGAGTCACGACGCTTGGTCTTATGACCTTGCTTCTTCGAGCTTCACCGCAGGATAGAGGGGAGTTTTCAGAATGGCCACGATTGTTGGGACGACCTTGAGTGAAGTTCTTACCGGAACGAATACCGCCGACGAGATTTTCGGTTTGAGTGGTGACGACAAGCTGACCGGCAATGACGGTATGGACATCCTTTATGGAGGATCCGGGGATGACCGCCTCGCCGGAAACAGTGGCGACGACACGCTCATTGGAGACGAGGGGGATGACAGCCTTTTGGGTTGGTCCGGAAATGACCTGTTCTATGGTGGGGACGGAGACGATACACTCAGAAGTTTCGAGGGCTACCACCGGATGTTTGGAGCGACCGGCAACGATCAGCTGGAGGTCGATCAAGGCAGCGGACTGGTGTTTGGTGCGACAGGCTCAGATCTCATCTCGTTTGGCAATCTAAAGGGCAGCAGCACAATCTATGGCGCAGACGGCGATGATACGCTGAATGGAGGTGGAGATAGCTCAAACTCCGACGCGTCAATTTTTGGCGGGAGTGGGAGCGATTCCTTACGAATGGTTCCCTTTAGCGGCAATGCGCAAACGCTCTTTTTTGATGGTGCAACAGGAGTGGACTTTGTAGAAATATCTCTTCACACAATAAATGATTTGCTGGTTTTTGCAGGCGACGACAACGACGAGTTCGAACTCTTCGCAGAAGTAACGCAGACACTTGCTTTGTCGCTGGGAGCCGGAGATGACCGCGCCTACCTATCGAATGTTGCGCCAGACAACACGATAGATGGAGGCAGCGGCAACGATTCTATAGGCTTTCGGGATAGTGACGACCCCTCTGCAACACCACTCCTGTTCGGGGCCAGTGGAGCCGATACCATCCTCGCTGTGGGCGGCGGCGATACCTTTTTCGCCGATGGTGGAGATGGCGCGGATAGCCTCACCGCCATCGTCGAGACCGCGCTTGCAGAGGTGAGCTTCGTTGGTGGATCTGGTGCCGATTTCATAGCCGTACCCTTTAACTCGGGCCTGCTGTCCTCGGTCTTCGTCACCGGAGAGAGTGGTGACGATACCTTGGAGCTGGAAGAAACCCATGTGGAGGCCAGGGTCTATGGCGGGGACGGCAGTGATTCAGTGCTCGTGGCCTATGCTGACGCTCTGCATGCAGACTTAGGAAACGGCGATGATGAGGTCACTGCCTACGGCGGTCCGGCAGAGATCTTTGGCGGATCGGGGAGTGATCGGATTTACGGGGGCTCTGGTGACGACCGCCTGAGGCCAGGTTCGGGCGAAGATCCCTTGATCGATGGCAACAGTGGTAACGACCTCATTCTCATCGGCGCCGGCGAATCCAGTGGCATTGAGACCCTGGATGGCGGTGTCGGGATTGACACCTTGGCATTGATCACTGCGGCCGAACTCTCACCCGCTGCCTTGGTCACCAACATCGAGCACATCATACGGATCGGCGGAAGTGGGAATGACCAGTTGGTCGGATCGTCCGAGGATGACACCTTGCTAGGACTGACCGGCAGCGACTCCCTGAACGGACTGACTGGCGCCGATCTCCTCTATGGCGGCAATGGTTTGGATCGCTTGCGTGGTCAGGACGGCGATGACAGGCAGTATGGGGGCAGCGGTCGTGACACCCTGTTCGGAGCCGAGGGTGATGATCGTTTGCTCGGCGACACAGCCAACGACCAGTTGACTGGCGGAACCGGGACGGACATCCTATTCGGTGGCCAGAACCGCGATCGCCTGAACGGTGGCTCGGGCGCAGACACTATGTACGGCGGTCAGAACAACGACACCTTCATCGTCGATACCAAGACTGATGTGCTCTTCGACGGTTCGGGTGGCGGCAACAACGTGCTGCGCCTCAATGCCTTGGACTATACCTTGGGGACTGTCTCAGACGTGCTGGTCGAGCGGGTGAATATCCAGGAGGCAGCCGGGGCGGCCCGCATGGTGGGCAATGCCAACAACGACATCATCACCGGCAACGGCTTCGACAACACCCTGGTGGGTCAGAGCGGTAACGACCGGATGAACGGTGTCAGCGGCACGGCCACCCTGACTGGAGGCAGCGGGAACGACACTCTGGTGGTGAACACCGCGACAGACGTGGTGCGCGAGTTCTCGGGCCAAGGCACCGACCTGGTGCAGGCTTTGGTCAGCTTTACGCTGCCGACGGGCTCTGCCTCTGCCTTCGTCGACAACCTGCGATTCCAGGCGAACAGCGGGAACCTGAACGGGGTCGGAAACGACATCGCCAACACCCTGGACGGCAATAGCGGCGCTAACACCTTGCGTGGCAATGCGGGCGACGATGAGTTGTTGGGCGACGAGGGCAACGACGATCTCCAGGGCGGCGCGGGCGCCGATCGTCTGGAGGGTGGTTCCGGGCAGGACCTGCTGCGTATGGGCAGTGCCGATGTCGGAATCGGTGGCTCGGGCGCGGACGACTTCCGCTTCGGTCCGGCGCAGCTGGGCAACGCCGGCTCGGGCGGTCCGATCATCCGCGACTTCGATGGGGAGTTGGTGAATGCCGCCAATGGTGAGGACAAGCTGGTCTTCGCGACTGGGCTGGAGACCGGCAGTTTCGCCTACATCGGCGCGGCCGCCTTCTCTGGCAGCGGTAACTCGGAAGCGCGACTGGCTGGTCCGCGCCAGGTCCAGGTGGACGATGATGGTGACGGCAACGTCGACCAAGCCTTCCTGATCGACCGGGTCACGGTCGCCAACCTCCTGACCGCGACGGACTTTGTGTGGCTCTGAGGTTCTCGTAAGATCTGAATAGAGGGAGGCGAGGGCTTAGGCCCTGGCCCCCTTCAGGAGGCTCTGGAGGCGTGGGTTCGACAGCATGTCCTCAATGGTGTTGAACAGAACGGCGTCCCATCCCGCTTGCTTCGCCAAGTCGACGACCAGGGGTTGGTCGTCGAAGAAGAGGGGGCGCTCATCAGGGCTGATCATCAGGGCGGCGTTGATGGTTTCGAAGAAGGCTGGCGTGTTCTTCAAGTGACCAAGCTTTGCGCTGTAGAAGATATCCCGGAAGGTTCTCTTGAAGCCGAGCCTATCCCAAAGATAGTGGGCGCGGTGGTGCTCTTGCCCGGTCGCGATAAAGAGATGGTGGTTTGGGTTCTGGCTGAGCTGTCGGGCGATACCCAGAACCTCCTGATTGATGTTGGAGTCCTTCTGAAACCAGTAATCGGCGAAGCTGCGTGCCGAGCCCCGGTACCCGAGATCCGGAAGGACCTTGGCCAGCTCTTCCAAGAGGTCGGCGTCACCCTTCACACAGCGCTCCATAGGGCTAAGCGCAGCGGTATCGCGGTCCAGGAAGAAGCGATCGCGGAAGGCCTCTCTGGGGACACCCAGGTCCTCTTCCATCGACACATCCCATGGCTTCCTGCGCTCCGGATTTGCATGCCATCCGTCGATCAGCACGCCATCCACGTCGAAAAACAACTTCATCTCTGAGGGGCAACCTTGTGAACTGCAGTGACATGAGGTGGTGAGGTTAGCGCCTTCCCAAGGCTTGTACAGCCTGATCCAGGGAGCAATCGATTGCTGGTGACGGTCTTGCGTTTCACCGGCAGAACGCACAGCCGTGGTCGCCCCGAGATAAGTAGTCACACCGGTTACAAAAGGCTCGCTGCCACCCCATTTCTTTCGCCGAACCGGGTTTCGCCAAACCTTGTCTCGCTAAACCTGGTAATTTCCAACCACCAAGAACCTGTCGCGAGGAGATAGAGATGTCCGCTCTGCTGAAGACGGTCGACCCCGATGGCCTGTTAGAATATTCCGTAGTCTTCACCGACCGCGCGCTCAACCACATGTCGCAATCCTTCCAGGGCGTGATGCGCGAGATCTCCGACACCTTGAAGCGGGTCTACAACGCCGACGCGGTGGCGGTGGTGCCGGGTGGCGGCACCTACGCGATGGAGGCGGTGGCCCGCCAGCTTGCTCAAGACGCCAAGTGCCTGGTGATCCGCAATGGCTGGTTCAGCTATCGCTGGACCCAGATCCTCGAGGCCGGGCGGATCCCCTCTGAGACCATCGTCCTGAAAGCCAGACAGACCGGTTCCGATGCGCAGGCACCCTTCGCGCCCGTTCCCATTGAGGAAGCGGTGGCGGCGATCGAGGCCGAGAAGCCGGATCTGGTCTTCGCTCCGCACGTCGAGACCTCGTCGGGCATGATCCTGCCGCAGGGTTACATGAAGGCTCTGGCAGAGGCGGTGCACAAGGTGGGGGGGCTCTTCGTCCTCGACTGCATCGCGTCCGGCACCATCTGGGTCGATATGGCCGAGGTCGGCGTCGATGTGCTGATCTCCGCACCGCAGAAGGGCTGGAGTTCTTCGCCCAGCAGCGGTCTGGTCATGATGAACAAGGCCGCGCGCGAGCGGGTGGTCAGCACTTCCAGCTCCAGCTTTGCCTGCGACCTCAAGAAGTGGCTTGAGATCATGGAGGCCTATGAGAAGGGCGGCCATGCCTACCACGCGACCATGCCAACCGACGCGCTGGTGGGCTTCTGTAATGCCATGCGTGAGACGGCGGAGGTCGGTTTCGACAATATCCGTAACGCCCAAGAGGAGCTGGGTGGGCGGATTCGCGCCCTTCTGGCCCGCGCCGGTTTCAAGAGCGTTGCCGCAGACGGCTTTGAGGCCCCGACCGTGGTGGTCTGCTTTACCGCCGATCCGGACATCAAGAGCGGCAAGAAGTTTGCGGCCGAAGGGCTTCAGATCGCCGCCGGCGTGCCGCTCATGTGCGACGAGCCAGCTGACTACCAGAGCTTCCGCATCGGCCTCTTCGGGCTCGACAAGCTGGCTGAACTCGATCGCACGGTCTCTAACTTCGAGGCGGCTCTGGACAAGGTCGTCGCCGCGACCAATCAGCGTTAGTCCTCATTAGCGTGACCCTGCGCAGAGTGTCGAACTGGCCTCTGCGCAAACTCTCTCATTCCCAGTCACTCAATCTGGCTGCCAGGCGCTGACTGTTCGGCTCATGCGCTTGGTGGCCAGATAGAGGTTGGTCTCGCTGGCGGCGATACCGTCGATCAGACGGATGCGGCGCAGCACGGCGTCGAGCGCTTCCAGAGATTCGGTGCCCAGCTCGGCGATCAGGTCCCAGCGGCCGTTCGTCGTGTGCACGGTCTGGACCTCCGGCATGCGGCCAAGCTGGCTGACGATCCGGTCGGTCCCGCGTCCTTCGACCGCGATCAGGATGATGCCGCGGACAGGTCGGTCCCGGGCGTCGCCCTTCAGCACCACAGTGAACCCCAGAATCTCTCCCTCCTTCGTCAGCTTCTCCAGGCGGCTGCGCACCGTCGCGCGTGCCAGGCCCAGCTGATGGGAGAGTTCGGAGATTGAGGCCCTGCCGTCGCGCCGGAGGGCCGTCAGGAGGTTTTGGTCTGTATCGTCCATTTTGATAATTTAGTCTTTTCGATTTGATAAAACTAGCTACCGATTTGATCAAGAATCCGGCTTGTAGCTGCCAGGGTCTCGGGCACATCTTCTGGCCACAGAGACATTCACAGCCAATCCGAGGGAGTGAGCCATGACTGCGAAGGACATCGTTTTGGTCGGCGTGCCGACCGATAGCGGCAGCAAGCGGGGCGGTTGCCTGATGGGCCCGGATGCGCTGCGGACGGCAGAGCTCGGGCCGGCCTTGATCGACTTGGGTCACAAGGTTGAGGACCGAGGCAACCTGGCCGTCGCACCGCGCGCTGTCTCCGACCATCCCAATGCCAACATCCACGCCCTGGCCGAATGCTGCCAGTGGGTCGAGGATCTCTCTGAGGTCAGTTTTCAGGTCGCCGACAAGCGCATCCCGATCTTCCTTGGCGGCGATCACCTGCTGTCCGGCGGGACCGTGGCCGGGCGCGCCCGTCGTGCAGCGGAAGAGGGGCGGGAGCTCTTCGTCCTCTGGCTCGACGCCCATCCCGATCTCCACAGCCTGGCCAGCAGCCAGAGCGGCAACCTGCATGGCACGCCGGTCGCTTACTTCACCGGTCAGCCCGGCTTTGAGGGCTTCTTCCCCGCCCTGGAAGCGACGGTCAAGCCCGAGAACATCTGCATGATGGGCATCCGCTCCGTCGACTCGGCCGAGCGGCAGGAGCTGGCGCAGTCGGAGATCCAGGTGAAGGACATGCGCGCCATCGACGAGCAGGGCATTGCACGGCCTCTGCAGGCCTTCCTGGATCGCGTTGCCGAAGCCAAGGGCCACCTTCACGTCAGCCTCGACGTCGATTTCCTGGATCCGGAGATTGCACCGGCAGTCGGCACCACGGTCCCCGGCGGCGCCACCTTCCGCGAGGCGCACCTCATCATGGAGATGCTGCACGACAGCGACCTGGTGACCTCCATGGATCTTGCCGAGCTCAATCCCTTCCTGGATGAGCGCGGCCGCACTGCCAAGCTCCTGGTCGATCTGACCGCCAGCCTCTTCGGACGTCGGCTCTTGGACCGTCCGACCCGCAGCTATTGATAACTGCTGAGAGACTTTACGGGAGAGAGTTATGACCTTGAACCGACCCGAAGACGTGAACATCGTCCCCTTCGTCAGCGTCGACAACATGATGCGCCTGGTGCTGCATGTCGGCGTCGAGCGTTTCCTGGCAGAGCTTGCCGGCTTCATCGAGGAGGATTTCCGTCGCTGGCCGCTCTTCGACAAGACGCCGCGCGTGGCCTCGCACTCGGCCGAAGGCGTCATCGAGCTGATGCCGACCAGTGACGGCCAGACCTATGGCTTCAAGTATGTGAACGGCCATCCCAAGAACACCAAGGATGGGCTGCAGACGGTGACCGCCTTTGGGCTGCTTGCCAATGTCGACAATGGCTATCCTTTGCTGCTGTCGGAAATGACCTTGTTGACCGCGCTGCGCACGGCGGCGACCTCCGCCGTCGCGGCCAAATACCTGGCGCCGAAAGGCGCCCGCACCATGGCGATCATCGGCAACGGCGCCCAGGCCGAATTTCAGGCCCTGGCCTTCAAGGCCCTGCTGGGCATCAAGCACCTGCGCCTCTACGACATCGACCCGGCGGCGACCGAGAAGTGCAAGCGCAATCTCGAAGGGTGGGGCTTTGAGATCGCGGCCTGCCGCTCGCCCTTTGAGGCGGTCGAGGGGGCGGAGATCGTGACCACGGTCACCGCCGACAAGCGCTATGCCACCATCCTGACCGACAACATGGTGGGATCGGGGTTGCACATTAATGCGATCGGCGGCGACTGTCCGGGCAAGACCGAGCTGCACAAGGACATCCTGCTGCGCTCCGACATCTTTGTGGAGTATCCGCCCCAGACCCGCATTGAAGGCGAGATCCAGCAGCTGCCGGCCGACTATCCGGTGACTGAGCTTTGGAGGGTGATCGCCGGCGAGGAGACCGGCCGCAAAGACACAAGGCAGACCACGCTCTTCGACTCGGTCGGCTTTGCCACGGAGGATTTCTCCGCACTTCGCTATGTGCGCGCGACCTTGGAAGGCACCCGCTTCTACGAGAGCCTCGACATGCTGGCCGACCCCGACGATCCGCGCGACCTCTTCGGCATGCTGCTGCGTGCCGGCGCGGCCCAGTCGAAGGCGGCTTAGGGCAGGGGAGATGGCGCCGTGGCAGCCGCCTTAGTGCTGGCCACCACGGCGCTCAACAGGTTCTGGTCGGGTTCTTAGGAACTGCTCCGCCCGATGTGTCTGCGGAAGGCACGCTCCAGAAGATCGCTCTCCTTGTTTCCGACCAGGACAGAGCGGACTGTGCCGCCGCCATCGAAGAGCAGCAGGGTGACATGACCCACGTCATGCGCATTCGCCAGCTGACGACCTTCCGCCGTCCTGATGTTGGCGACCAGGTAGATCAGCTCGTCGTTGCCGAAGTCTCCCATGGCGCTGCGCGCCTCGCTCTGCAGGGCGCGGCAGCGCGGGCACTGTGGATCGTGGATTTGGACCACGGTCGGAATGCCCTGGCCGATCCGGGTCAGATCCTCCTCTCGGATCGTCGCCTGAACGTCCTCCACCAGATACCAGCCGCCACCGCCTAGCAGCACGGCGATGGCAGCGCCGCCCCCAATCTTTTGCATGAGACTGCGTCGCGTGGGCGCTTTGGCCGGCTTTGATGCTTTGCCCGGAAAGGAAACGTTCTGGATGCTGTTCTTCTTGGCCTTCCGCTTCTGCTGTTTCTTCATCTCGAACCACTGCCTCCACGCGCGTTTGTCTCTGGACGGTCTGACCTCGGGACACTGCGGCTGAGCTAGCTTTCGACCGCTCGCGAGGCTTCGACCTAGAATCCAAGACGCCTCCTGTTGTGGGGGGTTCCATCACGAGCGCTCACGCTTTCGTGTGGCCATTTCCACGCTCCTCGAGAGCCGGAGGAGGGCGGCACTCAAGAAGACGCGACAAAAACGCCGCTCCTGAGAAGGTCGAGAATCATTGCGTCCTCTGCGCCGGCGCGTCACTGTGGCGCGGGCTTGCTCGGGGGGCGCCCAATTGCGGCGCACCGGCGGGCCTTGCAGTGCCAGTGGACACCCATTCCCTATGGGGCCGTCCGGCATTGCCTTCCCGACAACGGACATTCGGAATGGTTGCTCGATGACGAAAGAACTGCCGCCTGTGCCTGAGCTCTTTGCTGCTGCGGATAAGCTCGAAGGCCTGAAGCACGAAGCCGGCGACATGCCGAGCTGGGACCTCACTCCCCGCCAGATCTGTGATCTCGAACTCTTGATGAACGGTGGCTTTGCCCCCTTGACCGGTTTCCTCGGACAAGCCGATTACGAGAGCGTGGTCGAGAAAATGCGCCTGGCCGATGGCACGCTCTGGCCGATGCCGATCGTGCTGGAGGTCAGCGAGGACTTCGCGCAGAAGGCCGAGCCCGGAACCTCAATCGCCCTGCGCGACCAGGAGGGCGTGATCCTGGCGGCCTTGGCGGTCTCTGACCGCTGGCAGCCGGACAAGGCCAAAGAGGCACTCAAGGTCTTCGGTACGGAGAATGAGGAGCATCCGGCTGTCGACTATCTGATGAACGTCGCTGGTCCGATCTATCTGGGCGGCACCATCACTGGGCTGCAGTCGCCGATCCACTACGACTATCGCGCCCGCCGCTATTCGCCGAACGAGCTGCGCTCCTTCTTCAACAAGATGGGCTGGTCCAAGGTCATCGCCTTTCAGACCCGCAATCCCTTGCACCGCGCACATCAGGAGCTGACCTTCCGCGCCGCCAAGGAGGCCCAGGCTAACTTGCTGATCCACCCGGTGGTCGGCCTGACCAAGCCGGGCGACATCGATCACTTCACCCGCGTGCGCTGCTATGAGGCGGTCTTGAACGAGTATCCGGCCGGCACCACGCACCTCTCGCTCCTAAACCTGGCGATGCGCATGGCGGGTCCGCGAGAGGCGGTCTGGCATGGCTTGATCCGCAAGAACCACGGTTGCTCTCACCTGATCGTCGGGCGCGATCACGCCGGCCCCGGCAGCGATTCCGCCGGCACCCCCTTCTATGGCCCCTATGACGCCCAGACGCTCTATAAGGAGTACGAGGGCGAAATCGGGGTCGAGATGATCGACTTCAAGAAGATGGTCTTCGTGCAAGAGCGCGCCGATTATCAGCCGGCCGACGAGGTGGCCGAGGGGCAGACGATCCTCGATATCTCCGGCACCGAACTGCGCCGCCGCCTGTCCGAGGGTCTGGATATCCCGGACTGGTTCTCCTTCCCCGAGGTGGTGAAGGAGTTGCGCCGCACCCATCCGCCGCGCTCCAAGCAGGGCTTTACCCTCTTCTTCACCGGCCTCTCGGGCTCCGGTAAGTCCACCATCGCCAATGCGCTGATGGTGAAGTTGATGGAGATGGGCGGCCGGCCCACCACCCTGCTGGACGGCGACCTGGTGCGTAAGCACCTGAGCTCTGAGCTCGGCTTCTCTAAAGAGCATCGCGACATCAACATCCGCCGGATCGGCTATGTCGCCTCCGAGATCACCAAGAACGGCGGCATCGCCATCTGTGCGCCGATCGCGCCCTATACCGCAACCCGGCGTGCCGTGCGCGAGATGATCGAGGCGGTTGGCGTCTTCATCGAGGTGCACGTTGCAACCTCTCTGGAAGAGTGTGAGCGGCGCGACCGCAAGGGGCTCTATGCCTTGGCGCGGGCCGGAAAGATCAAAGAGTTCACCGGCATCTCCGATCCCTATGAGACGCCGGAGCGCCCGGAGCTAAGGATCGAGACCGAGAGCACCGATCCCGACGGCTGCGCCCAGCAGGTGATTCTAAAACTCGAGTCCATGAACCTCTTCGGCTAGCCGAGAGCGTCACTGCGCTAGGAAAAAGGGGCCGGTCTCAGGATCGGCCCCTTTTGCCGTTCGGCCACTTCACGTTCGCGCTAAGGCGCCTTGCAGCTGC
Organism: Rhodospirillales bacterium; assembly: GCA_963669335.1. Taxonomy (GTDB): domain Bacteria; phylum Pseudomonadota; class Alphaproteobacteria; order Kiloniellales; family JACOMY01; genus JACOMY01. Next base: position 4,299,379 of record OY770023.1, on the reverse strand, counting down.
CGCAATCACCAGCAATACCAAGGACAGGAAACAGAGACCTTTTTCATGGGCCGCATTGGCCGTCCGGGCAGGCGCGATGCGGGGCATCGGGTAAGCATCGCAACGCACCCAGAAGGCCAATGCGACCCACCGGAGGCGGCGCTGTGTTCCCTTCTGGGTGCGTTCCGGCCTGCTTATGGTGCGACAGCACCACCGCGCAGACCGCGCCTGCCCAGAAGGCAACACAGCGCCGTGAAACTGGTCTCTATTTCCTGTCCTTGGTATGAGTTGCTATCATCTTCGAATGCGACAGGGTTTCGGAACGGCGGCGATGCGCAGTGTCACTCTTTGTCTGACCATCTTGGCGGCTTTGGTTCTGGGTCAATCGGCCTTTGCCGCCCAGTCCGATCCGGCCGGGACGGAGCGGGTGCAGGTGCGCCTGATTTCCGATGTCTCGGCCGTGGCGCCGGGTGAGCCCTTCACCCTGGCCTTGGACCAGCGCATCATTCCCGGTTGGCACACCTATTGGAAGAACCCGGGTGACAGCGGTCTGCCGACGGAGATCGAGTGGGTCCTGCCGGAGGGCAGCAGTGCTGGCCCGATCCAATGGCCTTTTCCGCACCGCTTTGACGTAGGGCCGATTACCAACTACGGCTACAGCGACCAGGTCCTGCTCTTGACCGAGATCCACCCCTCGGCTGAGCTCAAGCCCGGCGACAGCTTTGCGATCCTGGCCAAGGTGCGTTGGCTGGTCTGCGAAGAGATCTGTATTCCCGAAGATACGGAAATCGCCTTCTCGCTACCGATTGCATCCGGACCGGCGCCCGGCGTGCAGCACGAGGATCTAGAGGCGACCCGCAGCCTGCTTCCGGTCGAGAGCCCTTGGTCGGTCAGCGCGGCGCTGGCCGGCGAGCGCTTGCAGGTCAGCCTGGCGGTGCCGAGTTCGGCTCAGGAGGCGCTGATCGAGGCCGCCTTCTTCCCGGATGCCTGGGGCCAGATCATCCATTCCGGCGCGCAACGACTGACCAGCAGCCCGGACAGCATCCATCTGACCCTGGAGCCAGAGACAGGCTTTGACCCTGCGGCCACGCCGCTGTCCGGCGTCTTGGTCCTGACGGAGCGTTTGGCCGACGGCAGCGAAGCGCATCGGGCGCTCGCGATCAAGACCGCGGCTGATGCCGGAGCGCCGGTGGTCGGAGCCACTGATGGCGGAGCCGGCGGTGAGGCCGTGCCACTGCTGATCACCGAGGGGACCAGCCTGACGGACATCAACTTCTTCTCGGCCCTCTTCTTCGCCTTGCTGGGTGGAATCATCTTGAACCTCATGCCCTGCGTCTTCCCGGTGCTCAGCATCAAGATCCTCTCGCTTAGCCAGCAGGTCGGTGGTGATCGGCGAGAGATGCGCTTGCATGGCCTGGTTTATACGGCGGGCGTTCTGCTGAGCTTCGCCGCCATCTCCGGCCTCTTGCTGGCGCTGCGGGCTGGCGGCGAGGCTTTGGGCTGGGGCTTTCAGTTTCAGTCGCCGACCTTCGTCATGCTGATGGCGCTGCTCTTCTTCGGGATCGGCCTGCTGCTGTCGGGCGTCACCACGCTCGGCTCCTCTGTGATCGGGCTCGGGCAGGGACTGGGTGACAAGTCGGGCATGCGCGGCAGCTTCTTCACCGGTGTGCTCGCGACCCTGGCCGCCACCCCCTGCACCGCGCCCTTCATGGGGGCTGCGGTTGGCTATGCCGTGACCGCGAGCGCTGCCAGCGCGATGGCCGTATTCCTGGCCTTGGGGCTTGGCCTGGCGCTGCCCTATCTCATCTTGACCCTGCTGCCGCGCGCGCTGGCTTGGCTGCCCAAACCGGGTGCTTGGATGGAACGCCTGAAGCAGATCTTCGCCTTTCCCATGTATGCAGCCGCGGTCTGGTTGGTCTGGGTTCTGGCGCAGCAGAGTGGTGCTGGTGGCGTCTTGGCCGCTCTGGCCGCGATGCTGCTGCTGGCCTTCGCCGCCTGGCTCTATGAGGCGACCAAGGGCTTGCAACAGCGTGGTCGTCTGGTCGGAGCCTCGGTCGTTGCGATCCTGCTGGCTGGCTCCATCGTCGGCCTGCCGCGCCTCTTGCCGCCGGCCGGCAGTGGCCCGGCGATGGCTGCGGTCAGTGACCAGTCGATTCCGAGCGAGCCCTTCAGCCCCGCACGCGTGGCCGAACTCAGAGCCGAGGGGCGCCCGGTCTTTATCGACTTCACGGCCGCTTGGTGCATCACCTGCCTGGTAAACGAGAAGATCGTGTTCCACGACGAGAGCGTGGCCAAGGCCTTCGCTCAGGCCAATGTGGCCTTTCTGATCGCCGATTGGACCAATCGCGATCCGGTAATCACCGAGGCTCTGGCCCAGCATGGACGTTCCGGCGTTCCGCTCTATCTCTTCTATCCAAAGAACGGCGGACCGCCGGCGATATTGCCGCAAGTCTTGACCGTTGGCGGTATGCTGCAGGCGGTGAAGGCTGCCGCAGGCGCAGCGCCCCTACAGCAGGCTTCGGCCGATCAATTGCTCCACGACTAAGGGAGACCTTCATGTCCAGCTTGACCCGCTTTGCCGCCGCGGCGGCAGTGACCCTGGTGACCTTCGGAACAGTCGCTGCCGGAACAGCCGCTGCAGCGCCGGAGGTAAACCAGCCGGCACCTGACTTCCAGGTCGTGACCTCCAGCGGTGATAGGCTTGCCCTCGGCGACTTCGCCGGCAAGACCGTGATCCTCGAGTGGACCAATCACCTCTGTCCCTTCGTCTCCAAGCACTATGGCAGCGGCAACATGCAGGCTTTGCAGCAAGAGATGACGAACGAAGATGTGGTCTGGTTGCAGGTGATTTCCTCGGCCCCAGGCCGTCAGGGCTATGTCGAGGGCGACAAGGCCGACAGTCTGAACCAAGAGCGCGGGGCCGCCCCCAGTGACACCCTGATGGATCCGGAAGGGACCATGGGTCGAGCCTATGCGGCGCGCGTCACGCCACACATGTACATCATCGATCCCGAAGGCACCCTGCTCTACATGGGCGGGATCGACTCCATTGCCTCGGCCAATCCGGCCGATATCGATCAAGCAACGAACTATGTGCGGGAGGCCATGGGCGCCATTGCCGCCGGCCAGGCGGTTCCCAATCCCGTCACCCGCGCTTACGGCTGCACCATCAAGTATGCGCCGGCCTCGTGAGAAGGTCTGAGGCTCCAAGCGTTACAAAGAGAAAGGGGGCGCCGACGACCGGTGCCCCCTTCAATGAACCAAAGCCGCTAGGTCATTCGGTTCAGCGTTATCCTTAGTTCGAGACTGCGGCGGTAACTGCCGGGCTCGCATCCTGTGCGGCCGCTGTTGCCGAACCTTCAGCCTGATCAGTCACGCCAGAGGTTCCAGTCTCGTTGCCCGCCAGGCCATTGGTACCACTGTCATTACCGGCCACAACGCTGCCTTCGCCAACGTTGCCTTCAATGCCACTGGTGCCGCTGTCGTTGCCAGCCGATAGCGTTCCGGAGTCGTTACCGGCGACCACAGAGCTTTCGCCGAAGCTGCCTTCGATGCCGCTGGTGCCACTTTCATTTCCGGCCAGTTCATCGACCGCGGCGCCCGCGTCCTCCGAGGTCGCGGAACTCTGAAGGGAATCGGTCAGGCTCTCACCTTGGGCGGGGACTGCGAAGAAGAGTGCAGCACAGGCTACCAGGGATAAGGACTTCAGTGTCATCTCTTGGTACCTCCATTGATCAGAAATCGGACATTATGCATCGAGACGCAAAAGCACGACAACGAGCTTGGCCCCGGTGAGCGGGCGGGCGGCCTATCCAAAATCAACAGGCTCGCCGGGGATCCCTGCGCGGCCAGCCGGCTCTTCCACGGGTGGCCGCGCATTGGATAGGGAGCAACCAGAGGATGTCACCATTGTGGTCGAGGATAGGCCAGAGCAAGGTTAGCGCTTTTGTGATGACGCTCTGGACAGCCTGACACTCCTTGGCGCTCTCAATCGAGGGTGATCCCGCGATGACCTCTAGTTGCTGATGGCGGCGCCGACGGCCTGCTTGGTGGCTTCTGTCTTGACCGCGTCGGTGGCGGCATCCGTGGCTGAGCTGGCGGCCTCATTGGCGACACTGCCGGCATCCTGATCGGCGACGGCAGCAGCCGTGTTGGCTGCATCGCTGGCGTCGCTCGCCGTGGAGGCGGCCGCGTCCACATCGGAGGTAACGCCCGAGGTGCCGCTCTCGTTGCCGACGACCTCGTCTACTGCAGCACCGGCGGCGTCCGAGGCGGTATCTTGCGCCGTGGACTTGACCGCCGTGCTGGCGACACCGCTGCCAAGGGTGCTGTCGACGGCCGAGCCGGCAGCCTCAGAGGCGGCATCCTGTGCGGTCGACTTCACGGCAGAGGTGGCCGAGTTTTGCAGGGAATCGGTAAGGGTCTGTGCCTGTGCCGGTACGGCCAAGAGCAAGGCTGCGCAGGCAGCCAGAGAGAAAGTCTTGAATGTCACCTGTCAGTTCCTCCGTTAGACCAGGGTCGAACAGATTGGTTCCTACAGATTGCGGCTTGGGTCAACCTGACCGAAAGGTTAGTTGGGTGATTGGGAACCCTCTTGGACGCGGTCCCGGTCCGGGTGATGGAACAGCAAAACCAGAACGACGGAGGACCCGGCGAGCAGCGCCATCAAGAGAAAGGCGGCACTGAATGAGCCGCTGGCGTCATAGACCAGCCCGGTGATCACCGGTGCCAGGAAACCGGCCGCAGCAAAGCAGCAATCCATGACGCCCAAGGCCGTTCCAGAGCGGTCGGGAAGCACGTCTATGTTGACGGCGAAGTAGGCCGCGTTGGCGGCCATGGCGGCAGCAACCGCAAAGGTGATGCCGATCATGGCCACCGTCAAATTGTCGATGAGCGCGACGGGGATAACGGCCAGGGCGGCGATCGCCTGAGTGCCGGCAATCTGCAGGCTGCGGGCCTGACGCAGGCTACCGCCCCGCCGCAGGATGCGATCTGACCATCCTCCGAAGATCAGCAGGGCTATAGCGGCCGCAGCCCAGGGCAGCGCCGCCAGCAGGCCAGCGGTGACGATCTTCAAGCCATAGGCCTTGTTTAGATAGCCCGGCAGCCAGGACATGAAGAAGAAGAGGAAGTAGCCGAAGACGAAGAAGGCCCAGTAGTTCACCAGCAATGTCGGGTTTTGAACCAGCTGTCGCCAAGAGCCGCCGGATTTTTGCTTGGACGCGGTCTCGGGTGCTGCGTCCTCTTGAATGTGGGCCAGTTCCTCCGGGCTCAAATGGGGACTGTCCGCAGGGCGATCTCGATAGAGAAAGAGCCACAGCGGCAGCCAGCAGAAGCTGAGTGCCACCAGGATCAGGAACATGCTGCGCCAGCCAACGGCGTCGATCAGCTGCGAGACCAGCGGCGCGCCGACGGCTAAAGCCAGCGGGACTGCGACCAGGGCTCCTGCAAGTGCGCTCGCCCGTTCGCGCGCGGGCAGCCACTGTCGTACCGCGACGGTCATCGCCGGGAAGCTGGGGCCTTCAGCAATACCCAAGGCGACGCGGGCGGCATAGAGCATGGCAAAGCCGGTTGCCAGGCCCGTCGCTCCAATCGAGAAGCCCCAAAAGAGAACCGCCCCCGCCAGCACCATCTTGGCACCGAAGCGATCGACCGCCAGACCGCCCAGCAGGGTGGTGATGGCATAGCCCAAACCGAAGGCACCCAGCACCAGGCCGATGGTGGTCGCCGAGAGCCCCAGGTCGCGCTCGATATCCGGCACTGCGAAAGCGATGGCCGAGCGATCGACATAGTCGATCACCGTGATGGTGAAGAGCAGGGCGACGATGACCCAGCGGAAGTTGTTGCGCAGCATGGAGAGCCGCCCCCGGATGCCTGAAGCTATGCGGTTCACGAAGTGCAGCAACTCTGAGCCGCAATAGCAAGCAGGCAAACCAAGGCCTTAGGCCACTTTCGGCGACTGGTGCTTTGTTACGATACATCTTTCGCCTTGCGAGCCAGAGGGATCCGCGTCTCTAAGGTCCTCATGGATCGCGAGACTCTCGGTTATCTCTTAGGCTCTCTGGGCGTCATCGGCTTTAGCATCACCCTGCCGGCGACCCGCATCGCCGTGGAGGTCATGCCGCCGGTAATGATCGGCCTGGGGCGCGCTTTGATCGCATCGGCTGCGGCGGGGTTGCTGCTCTTGCTGCTGCGGCCCAAGCGGCCGCGCGGTCGGCAGTGGCTGCAACTGGCTTTGGTGTCGGCCGGGGTCATCTTCGGTTTCCCCGTGCTTTCCGCCTGGGCCATGCAGCATCTGCCCTCCAGCCACGGGGCCATCGTTCTGGCCCTGCTGCCGATCGCAACCGCACTCTTTGCCGCCTTGCGGGCCAATGAGCGGCCGTCGCGGGCTTTCTGGTTGGTCTCGCTCTTGGGCAGTGCGCTGGTCATCGCCTTTGCTGTCACCAAGGGGGCCGGCAGTCTCCACATCGCCGATTTGGCTCTGGTTGCAGCGGTCATGGCGGCTGCTTATGGCTACGCCGAGGGCGCGCGGCTCACCCGCGATCTGGGCGGCTGGCAGGTGATCTCCTGGGCGATGGTGATCTCGGCACCGGTTCTGGCCGTCCCCGTTGCGCTCACCTTCGATCAAGTGCCTTGGACCAGTCTCTCGACGGAGGTTTGGGTCGCCTTCCTCTACCTGGCGCTGATCAGCCAGTATCTGGCCTTCTTCGCCTGGTATGCGGGCTTGGCCATGGGCGGCGTTGCCAAGGTCGGCCAGCTACAGCTCTTGCAGACCTTTCTGACCTTGGGCTTCGCCTGGATCCTGCTGGGCGAGGTGATCGACGCCACGACCCTGGTCTTTGCCGTTGCGGTCTTCCTCTGTGTCGCCTGGAGCAAGCGTCTGCCGGTCACCCGGCGGGAGGAGGCCCCGCATTCTCCTCGATCAGCGTCTTGAGCTGAGGGCGGCTGCGGATTGCCTTCGCCAAGCGCGCAAGCCGCGGATAGCGCTGGTAGAGATCGCCCTCGCCCTCGGGGTGCCAGGTCATCAACATGAAGAGGTAGTGGTCGACCGCCGATATCTCTCCCAAGAGGCCGGGCCCGCCACCTTGGCTAAGCGCAGCCTCCAAGAGATCATAGGCTGTAAAGCAGTCGGCCAGCGCCTTGGCTTTGACCTTGGCCGCTTCCTCCGGACCGCCGCTGGTGTAGATGTCGGCATAGTTGATCCGTCGGCAGCCCTCATAGAGTGACCCAGAGAGATAGACCATCCACTGCAGAAAACGGGCGTGGTTCGCGCTCCCGGCTTTGGGCGCCAAGCCGGCCTCGGGGTGGGCCAGGGTCAAGTGAATGCAGATCGCAGCGGATTCGAGGATGGTCTCGCCGCTGGGCAGGCCCAGGGCCGGAACGACGGCGGTCGGGCAGATGGCAAGATAGGCTTCACCGCGCGCGGCTTCCTTGGAGATCAGGACCAGCTCATAGGGCTGGCCCAGCTCGGTCAGCAGCATCTCGGGCGCTAAGGAGCCGGTCCAGGGCCGACCATAGACGCGGTAGTGCTCCATCGCTCCGGCCTCAACTCCAGCCGGTCAGGATCGAGGGCCGGACCAGCGCCAACAAGGCCTCGCCATTGTTGTAGGCGGCACCGATGCGCCGCGGTTCTGCGCCATTGGCCAGAGAGCGCAGCGGTTTCGGCGGTTGCTCTGCCCAGACCGGAAGTGGACCGCGAACCAGGAAGTAGCTGATCCTCTGATTGGCGGCGCCGAAAGTGCGGACCGGCCCGCTCGCGCCGTGAAGGGTCAAGGGCGGGGTCTGCTCCTGCTGCGTCAGCAACTGCTGTGCTAGTTGGCGGCGCGCCAGCTCACTGCGGTGCAGGTCGATCAACAAGGTGTCGTCCAACTGGAAGGCCAGGCCGATCTGACGGTTGGCGTTGAAGTCACTGCCGCGCAGGCGGGGCGCGAAGAGATTACCGACCAGGGGGATATCGCGAAGGATGCCGATCTTGTCCTCGTCCCGGCGTACCACGCTGCGTGAAAAGTCTGCGTACCAGGCGCCGCTGTCGGCCAGGACCAAGAGGTTGGAAAGCCCGAACTGGCGATTGCCCTCGCCGCGGAACAGCATCTTGCTGAGCCGACCGCTGCCCAGGGGTTCATTCCGATCTCCGCGACCGTCGGAACCGGAGCGGAGGTCGAAGCCAAGGGCTGAGGCTGGCAAGAGAGCGGCAGCGCCGGCGAGGAATGTGCGTCGTTTCATCTGTGGCATAGACTAAGACTCCAAATCGGCACCTGATACGGCCCTTTCCCCATCCCATAAAGAAGAAGATCGGGTAGGCCGGCGGCAGGTTCAAGCCAATTGCGATCTGCGGTAGCGGCATCCGCTTGAAAAGGTGGCATAAGGCAGATAGTGTCGGCTGTCTGGGAGACCGGTAACCGCCATCAGGGGAGCAAAGCAAGAATGAAACATCTGCCAAAAGTCATCATCGCCTTAGCCCTGGCCCTTCTGGTCCCACCGTCAATCGCTGGAGCCCAGACCCCTGAAGAGTTCGCTCAGTTTCATGTCGAGCTTGACGAAGATCGCGATGGCACGCTCGCCCGACATGAACTGCAGCCAAGCTTGGAAGCGCAGGGGATGTCTAGCTCTGAGGCCGTCCTGGTCTTCCTGATGATGGATGTCGACGAAAGCAAAGGCCTCTCTGTGGAGGAGTTTCAGACCTTTCCGGCCGTCGTTAACGGAGACATCCCGCCCGGTTTTATCCAGCGTTTGTTCAACTACTTCAACACGGACTTTGATACGGGTTTGGACAGCAGCGAGTTCACAGGGGCTTTGGTCGTCCTGGAAAGTTATGAGGATCAGGCCACAACAGACCAAATCTTCTCTGCAACAGACGCCAATCGAGATGGGCGTATCGACTATTCAGAGTTCAGAGTCTGGTCCGGGGACGTTGAGTAAGACCTGAGCTCTAGAGCTTTAGCGGCACCTCAAGGTAACAGCCGAACTCTGCGCCGATGTCGCAGGAAACGCGAGCATGAACGCGGCCCTGGCGATTGAGGAAGCTCTGCTGATCCTCGACCGGAAAGATGCCCTCGTGCCAGATGTTGGGATGGATATAGAGACCGCGCGTGCCGTCGCACCAAAAGGCCACCACCTTGTCCGGCGTGATGTCGTCTCCCGGTAGGGCCAGGGGGACGACGAAGGGGCGCTCTTCGCGCGGAAAGAAGAGCTGTCCGCCGTCGGGGTGATAGTTCAAGTGCCAGAGCAGGACCTGGTCTCTAGGCTGGGTCTGGCGGTCTTGCCGGGCCTGCTGCGGATCGGCTGACCAGCCCAATAGGTAGTGACCGCCGACCGCCTCGTTGCGGCCGAACAGCAGATCGCCCTGCCACTCGCCATAGAAGGTGCCCTCGACCCAGCCGCCCTCGTCGCCGCTGTCTTCGTCGACCGGCCGCCAGCCCTGGGCGGGCCAGCGCACGATCTCGATCTCGCAGTCGTCGGGGCTGTCGACCAGAGCGCCATAGCCTGCGAGCGAGGTCGCATCGGCCTTGACCAGCGGCACCCGGTGCCGAGGCAGGCTGGGCTTGCTGGCCGGGTCGAAGAGGTAGGTGGGGGCGTTCATGCGGCCGCACTCCGGGTCTCGGCCACCAGCCGCCGCAAGAGCGGCAGGAAGTGCTGGAAGCTCTGGGTCGTGGCGCCCACGCGCTTGCCGGCATCGTCCAGATAGCGCAGTTGCAGGATGGCCTTGAGGTGGGGCATCCGGCCGAACGCCTCGACCTCCTCGTCCGTCATCGGCCCTCCTTGCAGGGCCAGCGAGTGCTTGGAGGCCTCGGAGAGGCGCTCGTAGTAGTCCGGATTGGTGGCACAGAGGTAACGCTTGGCGGCGACGTGGTGGCGGATGCAGTCGACCACGGCAGCCGGGAAGAGCCCTTCCAGCAAGGCAGCACCGGTGGTGTGATGATAGCGGTCTTCGGTATCCTCCATGGTGAAGCTGCCGTTGTTGCCGGCGAAGTGGCCGACGTCATGCAGCAGTGCAGCGGCGATCACGGTCTCGCTTTCGCCGTTGCGCTCGGCCAGGGTGGCGGCCTGCAGCATATGCTGTGCCATGGTGACCTCTTCGCCGAGGTAGACCTCCTTACCGCGACGCTCAAAGATCTCTTCCAGGTCAGCGACGATGGTCTCTGCGGTGGGCTTATCGGTCATTGCGCGTCTTCGGCCTCCAAGATGGAGAGTGTGGAGAGCAAACCATCCTTATCGGGATAGCAGCCCTGGAGCCAGCGCCGGCCGCCAGTGCTGGTAAAGGCCCGACGGCCGTGCAGCACCCGCGTGTTGTCGACGATGAAGCAGGCGCCGGGCTCAAGTTTGAAGGCCACGCCTAGGGCGGGATCCTCGACCAGCGCGCCGAAACGACGGTAGGCGCGATAGTAGGCCTCCATCTCGTCATAGGGTACGGCGGTGATCGGCGCGGTGCTGCGGTTGTTGAAGCGCACGGCGGTAATTTCGCCATCGGCGCTGACCTCGATCATCGGCCGCTGCGCAGAGAGGTGGACCGAGCCCGTGCCGCGATACTCGAAGCGCGCCCGGTGCTTGGCCAGCAAGGCGAAGCCCTCCGGGTCTTCGGCATAGAGCCGCTCTGCCACGCGAAAGCCATCGACCACCAGATTATCCCCGCCCTCAGCCGCGTTCTCCAGGCAGTAGAGGATCTGCAGGGTCGGCTGCGGGTCGCGGTAGGGGTTGTCGGTATGGGCCTGGAGACCCAGGCCGGTGAAGGCCAGGTTGCTGGGATTGACCTCGCTGCGCACCTCGAACCAGCGGCCATAGTTGGTCTCACGGACAAAGCCGAAATGTTCGACGACCGTGAGAAGGGCCTGAGGCTCGACCGGTCCGCCTTCAAGGCGCGCGAAGCCGTGGCGCCGCACATGGCCGAGCCAGCGCCGCAGGGCAGTCCTATTGGTCGTCACCGCCGCATAGTCTTCGGTAACTAAGCCCGGATCAAAGTCGTGATCCCAGGTCTGAACGGCATCCGAGACCTTGGGCCCACCGCCTTCGCCGGGTCGATCGTATATCCGTTCGCGCAACCATGTGCCGTCGAAGCGGATGTGTTTATCTTCCGGCTGAAAGAGCAGTTGAAGCGCCTCCGATTGCAGGCTGGCTTCGGTCAGAAGGATCGTCTCGGGCAGTTGCTGCAGGGTGATCAGGCGTTGCCCATTGGCAAGATCGCGGGTTTCCGGGTCCTGTGCATTGTCCCGGAGCCAGAGGGCGTGAAAACGCGCCGTCAGCCCATCCTGCCAGGAAAGGGCGATCGCCTTACCCGCCTCAATGATCTTTGCCTCTTTCAGCATGCTGTCCTGGGTCCTCAGTCGCTTATCTCGGCGACAAGATCGAACCGATCTGGCATAATGACAATGAAGATCTATGACGTCTAAGGTATGGATTTTGTTATGGCAGAATCAGGTCCTAGTTTACCGCCCCTGGAGTGGTTGCGCGTCTTCGATGCGGCAGCACAGTCCGGCAACTTCACGGCCGCCGCAGAGGCCGTGAACCTGACCCAGGCGGCTGTCAGTCAGCGGATCCGTAACCTCGAAGCGCGCTTAGGACGGACCCTCTTTCGACGTCTGCCGCGCGGCGTGGAGTTGACCGTGGATGGAGAGGCCTATGCTCCGCACGTACGCCAGGCCCTCGCGGCCTTGGAACGCAGCACGGCTGATCTCTTCAGCGCCCCGCGGGCGCGTCTCTCGATCTCCGGCTCGGCCTCGGTGATTGCGCTCTGGATCACGCCGCGCTTGCCGGTCTTGTTGGCGCGTTTTCCCAACCTGGAGGTCTCCTTCTCGACGGTACAGCGCTATGGCGACTATGCCGCCGCGCAGGCTGACATGGAGATCCGCTTCGGTCGTGGCACCTTCCCGGGATTGCGCGCCAGGAAGCTCTTCGACGAGGTGCTGGCACCCGTCGCGTCCCCCGCACTGCTGTCGAGGCCAGGGGAGAACTGGCGAGATCTGCCGCAGATTGCCCTGGCCGGCCCGCGCGAGGGCTGGCGCGAGTGGGCCGCCGCCGCCGGCGTGACCCCGCCCCGCCAAGCCCTGCTGCGTTTCGATTCCTTCGCGCAGGCCCTAGCCGCTGCCTTGGCTGGGCAGGGGGTCTTGCTGGCCTCGCTGCCGCTGGTGCAGGAGGCGTTGGCCGATGGTCGGCTGCGCCGCCTGCAGGAGCCGGAACTTCGTATGGATCAAAGCTACTGGCTGACCTGGCGGGAGGAGGAGGCGCGCTATCGCAATCATGAGGCCATCCTGGCCTGCTTGACGGAGGAGAAGGCGACCTAGAGCTCCGGCAACCCCGGATGGCGATAGGCGTGCCAGAGGAAGCGGGCAGCGGCCGAGCGATGCGGGCTCCAGCTCTCGGCCAGCGCGCGCAGGGCCTTGTCGTCAGGGCGCTCGCCCCAGCCCTTCATGCGCTGGGCGGCCACCTGCAGGGCCAGATCACCCGCCGGCATGATGTCCGTCCGCCCCATCGAGAAGAGCAGGTAGATCTCCGCCGACCAGCGGCCGATACCCTTGGCGCTGGTCAGATGGTCGATGGCCGCCTCATCCTCCATGACCTCGAGCGCTTTGAGGTCGATACGGCCGGAGACGAGATCCTCGGCCAGGGCCGTGGCATAGCGCATCTTCGCGCGCGAGAAACCGGAGGCGACGAGATCGGCCTCTTCGAGCTTCAGGAAGCTGCGCGGCGTGGCCCGCGGCAGGCGTGCCTGCAGCTTGGTCAGGATAGCGGCTGCAGAGGCAGTGGAGACCTGCTGTGAGACGATGATACGCAGCAGGCCCGGAAAGCCCGGCGGGCTCTTGCGTTTGGGCGGCAGACCGCAGTCGTCAAAGGCTTTGGCGAGGTCGGCATCGCGGCGCGCCAGCTCCTGCAAGGGGGTCGCGAGTTTGGAATCGGGGACTTTGGCCATGGCTCCAGCCATAGCGAAGCGGGCGGCTGATGGATAGCCTGAGAGGCATGACCTCAGAGACCACCCGCTTTGCACCCTCGCCGACCGGGCTCCTGCATCTGGGCCACGCCTATTCGGCACTCTTTGCCGCCAAGGCTGCGGGCCCAGGCGGGCGTTTCCTGGTGCGGATCGAGGATCTGGACCAGGGTCGGGCCCGCCCTGCCTATGAGGAGGCGATCGCGCGCGATCTGGACTGGCTGGGCCTGGACTGGCCGCGCCCCATGATGCGGCAATCGGAGCGCTCGGCCATCTACGCCAAGGCTCTGGAGCGCCTGAAAGCTGAAGGTCTGGTCTATCCCTGCTTCTGCACCCGCGCGCAGATCCGGGCTGAGATCGCAGCCTCGGGCCAGGCGCCGCAGGGACCGGAGGGGCCACTCTATCCCGGCACCTGCCGCCAGCTCTCATCCGATGAAGTAACGGCACGATTGGAGGCGCAGGAGAAACCGGCTTGGCGGCTTGATGTTGAAAAGGCCTCGGCTCGCGCTGGCAGCCTGACATGGACCGATCGTAAGGCCGGTTCGCAGGAGGCAAAGCCAAGTCTCCTCGGCGATGTGGTCCTGGCGCGCAAGGATCTGGGCGCCAGCTACCACCTCGCCGTCCTCCTGGACGATGCAGAGCAAGAAATCTCTCTCGTAACCCGCGGCCAGGACCTCTTCGCCGCCACCCATCTGCATCGCCTGCTACAGGCCCTGCTCGACCTCCCGGTGCCTGAGTGGTGGCATCACCGCCTGATCCTGGACGAGCAGGGCAAGCGCTTGGCCAAACGCGACGACGCCCGCAGCCTAGAGACTTTGCGCGAAGCCGGCTGGACGCCGGAGCGCGTGCGCGCAGAGGTGGGGATCTAGGTCTAGAAGGACGGCAAAGAGTGATGCTGCCGGCAAGCCCTGCCGCTTCGGGCTCGCTGAAATCACCTTCCAGTTTAACACTGTAAATCAGAACCATGACCCGGTATTGGGCCATGGTTCTAGGGAGTTCGGCGTCTAGGGAATCAGTGCCGTTTGAAGAGGTAGGCGAAGCCGCTCGCACCGTCATCCTTATCGCCGGTATTCACCCCGACGATGGCGCTGGTGCCGGAAATGGCAACCGCAGTACCGAACCGCCTGTTGACATTGGTATTGCCGGCGGACAGCCATGAAATCTGCGCGCCTTTGGTTGTGTCGAACAGAAAAGCCGAGCCGCCAATCTTCTCATAGCCCATAGCGCCGACGATGGCCGTGGTCCCAGAGATCGCAACCGAATTGCCAAAGAAGCCGATTGGTGCAGTATAGCCTGCGGTGAGTTTGGTGATCTGCTTGCCTGAGGCGGATTCGAACAGGTAAGCCGCACCCCTGTAGTCATCTTGGCTAACCGCGCCGACGATGACAGTGGTTCCGGAGATCGCGACCGACGCCCCGAAGGCTCCCCCTTCCTTTGAACGATCGTTGGCCACGAGTTTGCCGAGCTGTGTCCCTTCTTTGGTATCAAAAACATAGGCTGCGCCGCGACCGTGATCTTCTGCCGGCGCTCCGACGACGGCGGTGGTGCCAGATATGGCGACGGAGCGGCCAAACCAGCCCTTGTTGGGACCATCACCCGCAGTGAGCTTGGCAAGCTGTGCCCCCGTCTTGGCATCGACAAGATAAGCAGCGTTCGTACCGTCCATTACGCCACCGACGCCTACAATCGCGACAGAGCCGGAGATTCCAACTGAGTTGATGAGCGCGGGCCGGGAGTCGTTTTCGCTGCCCTTATCGGGGGTGAAATAGGCCGTCTGCTTTCCTGTGGTGCTGTCAAAAAAGTAGGCTCCACCTGAAACGTTCGTTTTCGGATCCCCGAAAGCGCCAACAACAACAGTCGCCTCGGACAGCGCAACAGAGGTACCAAAGCCGAGCCCGTCTACGGCGTTGTCCGCCGTCAGGATGGCGGTCTGGGTTCCCGTGCTCACGTCGTAGACGTAGACTGCACCCTGCTTGTTATCGTTCCAGGGCGCTCCAACAATTGCGGTGTTGCCTGAGAAGGCAACAGTGGCGCCAAACTGGTCATCTTTACTTGCATGGCTTGCTGTGAGTTTGGTTGCGGTGAATCCCGCTTGCTCCATCTTCCATGTTTTGGAGAATTCTGTTTTCTTTGGCTTATGACTGTATTTCCATGTTCCATCTATCAGATTGAAACTCTCAAACTGATTCAGGTTATACGTGCTGCTTTCAGAGTTTTTGCCATCTATGTAAGAGAAACGCAGGCAATCAGTTTCAACATAATTGTCGTATGCATACAGATATGCGCGTAAAAAATTGGCTATGCTTCCTTTGTTATTGCTATCCTCGTCAGTAATTCTGATTTGGGTTTCTATGTCTTTTGGTTTGATGCATAAACCATTATCAGTCAATTGGAGCGGTCCGTCTAGGTACGCGCGCGCCTGAACGCCGCTGCTCAGTTCGTTTTGCCCACGTATCGTGCCCGTTGTTTTGCTGTCGAATGTGACCTCATAGCACTCTCTAAGACCATTGTTCCCATCGCAAAACACTGGATACTTACTCAAGATTTCATGCATTTCTTCCGCAGGTATATACTTGTGATTTGCTTCTGCATCTGAGTATTCACTGAAAAACTCCATGACTTCTTTCGGAACGCTTGGTGTATTTTGTTCGCTCGAGGCGCGGTGTGTCGGCGCTAACGTAACGGTACCACACAACAAAAGGAAACTGACGTAAGTCGTTGTTTTCACGAAAAACATTGGGAATCCTTCTCTGAGGCCACAGGTTTCTTGCTGTGCCCTTGTTGAGATCGAACACTCACTCTACCGAGTAGCCCGAGTTTCTCTTGAGATCAAGGTGAATCGGGGGCTCCGAGTGTGGAAAAGTTCATCTGCGACAAAGAGTTATCCCAATGCCGAGGCGGTCGCCGATGCCGGTAGAGTGAAGCCCGAGGCCGATGGTTCGCACGCCTTGAAGGGCGCCGCGTAAGCCCGCGCAACCGCGTCTTCCATGGATACTGTGATTGATGCTGCTACTTGCCGTTCTATGTCTTCCGCGGTGACCATACCCCATCGCAACAGCACCGCGCGTGAACTCTCTTCCTTACATCATATCAAGAAGCTCGCCCGAGCGGTCGCTCGTGAGAAATCGGGGTTAGCCCTACAAGCATCCCTACTGATCCACGCTCGCTTCACAGTCGCTGCCGACTTCTAGCAAGCCGCTCCGCAGTTAAGGCGAGGCTAGGGGACAACAGCGAGAGAGACCGATGAGAAGTGTAGTCACTGCTCCGGTAGAGAGCGATGCTTACGGTACGCTCCAAGACCTGGTTCTCCGAGGCGCCATTGAGCTCCACATGATCGTCTCGCCGCCCAGGACGCTCTCGACGCTTCTGGGCAAGACCCTGGCCGAGACCAGCGACATTGGCTTTTGGATCAATGAGCCAACCTCCAAGTTCGGCTACGGCGAAGCGCGGGTCGAGGAGACCTACAAGTCCATTCTCGAGGCTGTCCGCGCCGCCGAGCCGTCAGAGGATGGGGTGAAGCGGGTTCTACTCTCGATTGTCTCCTCGTCGGTTGGGCCGGAGGAGGAGGCCAAGGCCCTCTTTGACCTGGCGCATCGCATTGCTTTTTCGGTCCGCAATCCTCTGCTGGCGCTGGAGTCCTTTCTCCACTTGATGGGCCACATCGTCCAGGCCGTGGGGAAGGCGCCGGCAAGCAAAGCGGCGCTGGTGGCAGAAGGTTGGGTGCGTCCCGACACGGCGCTGGACCACATTGCGGAGGACGATCCTACGCCCTGGATCACGCACATCGATCACCTGGCCAAGCAGAGGGACTATCGCAGCCTGACCAATCGGCTGATCTATCTGGTGAACAGCATCGGTGCTTCGCCCTCGTTTCGTCGCGAGTCTTGGGCTGATCAGACCAGCGTGGCCCTCGTCAACGGTGGTGATCTTGGCCTGTTGCGAGACCCCTTGCCGACGGATCCGGCTTGGGATGCGCGGGTTACAGTGGCCTTGGAACAGAGTGTCGAGGCGCTCGTTCAAGAGGCACCCGACCTGGCGGAGGTCATCAGCTATCAGCACAATGGCTGGTTTCTTCTGCGACGGCTCTTTGACAGTGCCAAAGGCCATGTGCCGCAGAAGATCAGCGCCGTCCTCGACGCTACCACCTTCCAGCTTCGACCGGAGCGAAGCCTGCACCTGCTGCGGTCTCGCATGGGCCTAGGTGAGCGACCCTCCAGAATGGACCCGCTCCGCGCCACCGATGGCTACGGCAATCAGTATGCAATGTCGGCGCTGACGCCCGAGGTTATGTTCGGCCGCGCCTACGCCTCGAGCGCGGTGGACCTGCCGGAGAAGGCACCGATCGAGATGGACCGCCTGCCGGCATTCGTGCGTCGGCATCTGGCACTCGACCTCCACAGCTACCTCGCCTTGACCGCTGATGAGGCGCTCTCACTACCGGTCTTCGCGACACTGCCCGCGGTCCTGGAGAGCTTCGTTGCAGAGAGGCAAGTATTGAAGAATCTGGATCCGGTCTATGCCTATATGCGCTGCGCGGTAGAGCCGTCCCCGGTCGGTAGCACCGCTCTGCGCTACCGGCGAAGCCTGCGGGAGGGGCGGCCGGAGCATCGCGCGCTCTTCGACCTGATTGATCAGGTCTTGCTGAAAACAGCCTTCTCCGTGACACCGCAGCAGCAATTTGGGCTAACGCTTCTCCAGCCCGATCAAGATCTGCGGTTGGGTCACGGAGAGCATGCGGGCGCGCGGGCCGCTTAGGGTGAGGCGCAAGTCATAGGCCTCGGGATCTTCCTGTAGCTGGCCGGAGACGAAGGCGATCTGGCGTTCCAGCTCGGCCGCATCGCGCGGCATGAGGCCGGTGATGAAGGCTGTCGCCAAGAGGTCACCAAAGTCATGCGCGAATAGGCGGGTCGGCTGACGAATGACCTCGGCCACCCGGAAGTGGCGACCGCCCAGTCGCTCCTCCAGGCAAGTCTGACAGGCCAGGCGATCTTCTTCGGCGTCGCTGCCGGCCTGATCGATGCCGAAAAAGACCTCTATGACATTGCCCAACTGGTGGTTTTGTGGTGCTTCGCTCTCCGGCTGCGTCGCCCAATACTCTTCCGCCATGCGACCGGAATAGCGGCCGCTCTTCTCCCCGAAGGCCAGAAAGACCTTACCGCCCGGCAGCAGACGATCGTAAGCGAAGTGCAGGAAGCGAGCGATGTTGGCGGTGTAGTAAATCGAGTGAATGGCCATCACCACATCGAGGCGCTCCTCGACCGCGGCTGCGCTACCGGGGGCAGCGGTGACGACCTCATCGATAGCGGCGGTGATGGCACGCGGCACGTTGACGGTGCTGAAGCGACTGTCGAAGAGGTCCCGATAGCGCTCCAGCGCGCCACTGGCGGTGTCAAGCGGCAGGAAGGAGAGTGGCTGCAGGCGCCCTTCCAAGGCATAGGCTGTGGTTTGCCCATCGCCGGCGCCCACATCCATCACCAGGGCGCCGGGACGCAGCGGCATCAGACGCTCAGCCAGGCGCGGGACGATCTGGTCGCGCTGATCGGTGCCCAGCATGAAAGGGCTTTCGCTCTCCAGCCCCAGCTCGAAGAGGCGAAAGGTGTCCGGCTTCACCATGCGCGAGAAGACCAGTTCGTAGAACTGGTCGGGCTCGACACCGGCCAGCTCGAGAAACAAGAGGCGCTCATAGTTGCGCAAGATGCTTGCTTGCTTTTTCAGCGCCGCCTTGGTGATCGGTACCGATTGCGTCATGAGCAGATGACCTTCCTCGCCCTAGTGGGGCAACTCATCCAGATCAATAGCTTGGTGGGCCGATTCACCAAACGCTTGGGGACCAAGCGTTTGGATCGGACCACGAGCTGCCGAACGGTATCGCAGTCTGTGCCTTGAGGTCGACCTCTTAGGAGATCTCAAACAGCGGTGCGCCCAAAACGTCAGGCCGCGGGGTCACGCCGAGGCCCGGAGCGTCTGAGGCCCGCATCCGCCCCTTTTCGCGCCGCGGTGCGCCTTCGGCGGTGGAGACGGTCACATAGGAGTTGAAGTCGGTGGCGGCGAGCCGGAAGCCCTCGTCGGTGGACTGTGCCAGGTGCGCGATGGCTGCCGTCGTCACATCGCCACCCCAGGAATCCTCCAGGTTCATGGCGATGCCCAGTGCCACGCAGAGATCACGGATCTGGCGTGCTTTGGTGAGGCCGCCGACCTTGGAAATCTTGAGGTTGATGGCATCCATAGCGCCGTCGCGCTGCGCCTTCAGCAAGGCCTGAAGACCATCGATGTTCTCGTCGAGGATGAAGGGATGATCGGTGTTGCGCCGGATCGCCAGGCAGGCCTCGTAACTGGGGCAGGGCTGCTCGATATAGACATCCAGGTCGCGGACGGCGCGCACCACCCGCTGTGCCTCGTGCTGATGCCAGCCGGTGTTGGCATCGGCCATCAAGAGCTCACCCGCCTCTAAGACGGCGCGGCAAGCGCGAATGCGGGCAATATCCTCTTCGACGTCGCCGCCGACCTTGAGCTGGAACTTGGCATAGCCCTCGGCGCGATAGCCTGCGACCTTGGCGGCCATGGCATCGGGCGCCTCTTGGCTGATCGCCCGGTAGAGCGCGATGGACTCGCCATCGCGACCGCCCAGCAGGGTCACCAGCGGCAGGCCGGCTGCCTTGCCCAGCAGGTCCCAACAGGCCATGTCCAGCGGCGACTTGACGTAAGGGTGCCCCAGGAGCGCGCGGTCCATCACGGCGTTGACGCGATCCAGATCGCGCGGATCAAGGCCGATTAAGTGTGGTCCCACCTCCTTGATCCCGGCCCTTGCGCCGGGTCCATAGGCCGGCAGGTAGAAGGGGCCAAGCGGACAGACCTCGCCCCAGCCTTCCTCTCCATCCTTCGTGGTGATGCGCACCAGGGTCGAATCGAAGACCTCAACGAACTTGCCGTCGGCCCAGGAATAGCGCCCTTCCTTCAGCGGCAGGTCGACCTGGTAGACGGCGATACTGGCAATCTTCATGAAGCCTCCGTTGGGCAAGGTTCGGGAGGGCAGGCAAGCGCGTTCAAGAGGAACGGAATGCTCGCTGCAGACCGGCAAGCTTCGCCGCAGTCGTCCGGTTTTGACAAGGCTCTTCGGCCGGCACAGGCCGGTTTCGGCGTATGCGTCACGGCTGCCGATTGGTTGCGGGTCGGCGCCTGTTGACAGCGCAAAGCCTTTGTGACCTTTTCTGCTTCGTGTCGGTTTCCTTCGGGAATCAAAAGGGAATTCGCGGCAGCAAGACGCTGCCAACCGAAACTGCCCCCGCAACTGTAGGCGGCTAGCTTTGCCCGATCATGCCACTGGGGTTCTCCCGGGAAGGCCGGGCTTGCCAAGATCCGTCAGTCAGGAGACCTGCCGACCATCACTGCGCAACCACGCCGGGCGGGGTGTCCGGGGGAGGATGAGATGTGTTTGGCATTCGCGGCCCGAGCCCGGTTAGGGGCGCAAAGACAGATCTTCCGAACTCTCGGCAGCCTGCGCCGATTCCTTATCTTCAGTTCGGGAGACATCAAGATGCGTGTTCACGGCTGGGCACTGGCCCTCTTGTCCTTTGGTGTGGCGAGCGGCGCTGCGGCTGACGACACCAACTATCCCCTCGTGATCGACAACTGCGGCATCGAGATCAAATTCGACGCTGCGCCCGCGAGATCTGTCACAATCGGACAATCGGCAACCGAGATGCTCTATGCCTTGGGTTTGGGCGATCGGGTGAGCGGCACCTCGGTGTGGTTCACCCCGATCCTGCCTCAGTTCAAAGACCTGAACGCGGGTGTTGAGCGTTTGGCCGACAATGATCCGAGCTTTGAATCCGTTGTCAGCAAGCGTCCTGAATTGGTCGCGGTGCAGTACGAGTGGCATGTCGGCGAATCCGGGATCGTCGCCACGCGCGAGCAGTTTCACGACCTGGGCGTCCCGACCTACATCTTGCCGGCTGATTGCGACACCAAGGACAACAGTGTTGGTGCCGATGGCACCCGCTTCTCTGCCTTTTCCACCAACGCCGTCTACAAGGGAATTGCAGAGCTGGCCGCCATCTTCGATGTGCAGGAGGCCGGGTTTGATCTGAGCGAGGATCTGAAGGCGCGTGAAGCAGCGGCCATCGCCCGCGCCGCAGCGCTCGAGCTGCCGGAGGGGCTTTCGGCGGTCTTCTGGTTCTCATCGGCCGATCTGGAGATCGATCCCTATGTAGCCGGGCGATTGGGTGCGCCCGGCTACATGATGAGCAAGCTCGGCATTGAGAACGTGGTCCAGTCCAACGAAGAGTGGCCGACTGTTGGTTGGGAGACCATTGCCAAGGCCGATCCGGATATCATCGTGATCGCCGAGATGGACCGGCGTCGCTTTCCGGCAGACGATGTCGAAGCGAAGCTGGCTTTCCTGCACAGCGATCCGGTCACCAGTCAGATGACGGCTGTGAAGGAGGGGCGGATCGTCAGGATGGATGCGCATGCGATGAGTGCGACCATGCGCACGATCCTGGGCCTCGAGAGCCTCTCGAAGTCGCTAGAGGAAATGTCTTTCGACAGATGATCGAGGCGCGGCTGAGAGAGGCGTCGCGTCGACGTGCCATTTTGATCTGGTCGGCCCCGCTGCTGTTGGTGGCGGGGTTGATCGCAGGCACGGCGATAGGCGAGACCCAGATACCGCTCGAGACGGTCCTCCAGGTCTTGGCGAACGAGATCCTATGGACCGACTACAAGCTTGATAAGATCGATTCCGGCATTGTCTGGGACTATCGCTTGGCCAGGGCTGTCGTTGCTGCCTGCTGCGGCGCTGGGCTGGCCTTGACCGGTGTCGTCTTGCAAGCCCTGCTGCGCAACGCGCTGGCGGATCCCTATCTCCTTGGCCTCTCAGCGGGGGCCTCCAGCGGTGCGGTCTTGGTCTCCGTGGTCGGCGTCGGTGCTGGCGTCGTTTCTCTCTCCTTCGGCGCCTTCGTCGGTGCTGCCCTGGCCTTCTTGCTGGTCGTCGGACTGGCACGGATCGCACAAGCTGGCGCAGCCGGCGGGACCAGGACCGAGGCCGCCGGCGTGATCATTCTGGCGGGCATTGCCGGCTCGCAGCTCTTCAATGCCCTGACTGCATTCATCATCGCCAGCTCCGCCAATGCCGAGCAGGCACGCGGGATCATGTTCTGGCTGTTGGGCAACCTCTCGGGCGTGCGCTGGGAGGATGCAGTCACTGCGGTCCCTGTCACCATCATTGGTCTCTTGGTTTGTCTCTGGCACGTGCGGACCCTGGATGCCTTTACTTTCGGGACAGATTCAGCGGCAGCGCTCGGCATTGCCGTGCGCCCCATGCGGGTTCTCCTGATCTCGGTCACTGCGCTGGTGACGGCCATCATGGTGTCGATCGTCGGCGCGATTGGCTTTGTCGGCTTGGTCATTCCGCATGCCATGCGCCTAATCGTCGGCAGCCGTCATGGCATGCTGGTGCCGGCCTCGGCGCTGGCCGGTGCGCTCTTCCTTATCGGCTCTGACATCCTCTCGCGGATCCTGATTCCGGGGCAGGCTCTGCCGATCGGGGTGATCACCTCGCTGGTCGGAGCGCCGGCCTTTGCGCTGATCCTCATTCGTGGTCGGAGGAGCGGATGAGAATGACGGTCGAGGGCGTGGGCTGGTCGGTCAGCGGCAAGACGCTGCTGGAGGACATCAGCTTCGACGTCGGATCAGGCGAGATGCTGGGTCTGATCGGACCCAATGGCTCCGGCAAGTCCACCTTGCTCAGGATCATGGCCGGTCTACGTCAGCCGAAGAGTGGTCACGTGACCTTGCATGGTCGCCCCATGGCCGAGCTCCGCCAACGCGAGATCGCGCTCTCTCTGGCGCTGGTCGAACAGCAGGCCGATACGGCAGACCGCCTTAGCGTGAAAGAGGCGGTCGATCTTGGTCGGACGCCTCATCTCTCGGCACTGCGACCTTGGTCAGCAGCCGATGAGGCCATAACCCTGCAGGCGCTGAGCGATGTTGGCCTGGACGCCTTTCAGGATCGGCTTTGGCACAGCCTCTCCGGTGGCGAACGGCAGCGGGCGCACATTGCACGGGCGCTTGCTCAAGAACCCAAGATTCTCCTGCTGGACGAGCCGACGAACCACCTGGATATCCATCATCAGCTTGCCATTCTCGATCTTGTTCGGCAGCTGCCGATTACCGTCGTCGTTGCCTTGCACGATCTGAACCAGGCCATGGCCTGCGATCGCTTGGCCGTGCTCCAGCACGGCAGGCTGGTCGACCTCGGTCCGCCTCGACAGGTGCTGACGGCAGAGCGGCTGCAGACCACCTTTGGGGTCAGCGCAGTGCTGCTGACCGATCCCGAAGACGGAACCCAGGTCATGCGCTTCACCAAAGCGCTTTAGCGCCAATCCAGGAGCTTTGATGCCGAGACTATTCCTATGGACGGCTGTCCTGACACTACTGTTTTCCACCGCTCATGCAGAGACGCATCTGGTCAAGATGCTGACGCGCAGCGATAAGGGCGTGATGCTCTATGAGCCGGATCATCTGGTGATCGCGCCTGGCGATGAGGTTCGCTTCCTGGCGACCCAGAGCGGGCACAACGCAGCGACCATCAAGGAGATGCTGCCCGCGGGCGCCGAGGCCTTCATCGGCAAGATCGACGAGGAAATCACCGTGCAATTCACGCAGCCTGGCGTCTACGGCATCAAGTGCTCACCCCACTATGCCATGGGCATGGTGATGCTGATTGAGGTGGGCGAGGTCGAAGCGACGCCGGAGAATTTGCCCGCGGGTCTGCCCCGCCGTGCAAAGGAGCGTTTCGTCGAGATTCTCACTCGCGCGAGATAAGCGAGGGTCAGTCTGACTTCGGCGTCGGCCGATAGATCGGACCGCGGTCGATCACCTGCTGCAGCATGCCGTTGGCCAGATAGGCGGGCTCGTCTTCGACCTCGACCGGGCGGTTCTCCTGACCCGGGTAGCCGAGCAGGTCTCGGATCGACGGCAGCAGGTAGTAGGCAGCCAGGGCCAGAAGGCCGATGGCTGAGAGGGCCTCCAGGTCTTCCTTGTTGAGGGCTTCGGCGGCTTCGGCCGGGTCCTTGTCGGCGGCCCAGTTCAGGCCGCGAAAGAAGGCCGGGCGCAGGTCGGGCCTAAGCTCGACGGCGCGGTCCAGGACCGCTTGATGGGCGCCGGCTGCCGAGGCTGAGGGCATGCCTTCAGCCTCGGGGATGAGCACATCGGCGAGGCCGGCGAAGGTTTGGCGTTGCACGTCGCTGATCATCTTAGGCCGCCTTTAGGGAATGGCGCTCGTCGATCATCTTCTGTGTGCCGCGCAGGGCCAAGGCAATGATCGTTGCGGTCGGGTTGAAGCCGGAAGAGGTCACGAAGATGCTGCCGTCGAAGATATAGAGGTTGGCCACGTCATGGGCGCGTCCCCAGCCATCGACGACGGAGCGTGCGGGGTCGTGGCCCATGCGGGCGGTGCCCATCAGGTGCCAGCCGCAGTCGCGCATCAGGCGGGTCTCGGTCATATCGATCGCACCCGAGGCCGCCATGGCCTCTTTGATCCGCTCCAGATGGAAGTCGATCAGGCGCTGCGTATTCTCGGAGTTCCGGTAAAGGATCTTGGGCGAGGGGATACCGTCGCTGTCGGTCATCTCGGTGTCCAAGACCACCCGGTTCGCCTCGTCGGGCAGGTCTTCGGCGATAATCCCCCATTCGAAGGAGCGGCCGAAGACGGTGCGTGTGCGCCGGTGCAGGCTGGCGCCCCAGGTCTCCTTCAAGGGCTTGCCCTCCATGCCGGCACGGAAGCCCAAGGGGCCACCGGTCGGCATGCAGTTCCACTTGGCGCCACGGACGAAGCCGCGCCTCTCGTCGGTCTCGTACCACTGCATGGACTGGATCGACTGGCCGGTGGGCCCCAACCAGCTCTCCAGCGGCTCGTCGAAGCTGCCGGTGACGGCGCCATAGGGATGCATCATCAGATTGCGCCCGACCAGGCCCGAGCCATTGGCCAATCCGTCGGAAGCGTGAGCGCAGGCGGAGTTCAGCAGTAGGCGTGGCGTGCCCACGCCGTTGCAGCAGACGATAACTATGCGTGCCTTCTGGCGATGCTCGACCTCGCTGCGGTCGGTGTAGAGGGCGCCATCGGCCAGACCCGCGCTGTTCACGGTGATGCGGCTGACCCGCGCGCCGGTGATCAAGGTGGCGCCATCGGCCAGGGCGTCCGGCCAGTGGGTATGATCCATCGAGGCCTTGGCCTTCTCCGGGCAGCCGGTCATGCAGGTGCCGCGACGGACGCAAGGGTTGCGGCCGCGATAGGCCCTGGTGGGGATGGCCTGAGGAGCGGGCCACCAGTGCCAGCCCAGCTTGTTCATGCCCGCAGCAGCCTTCATCCCGATTTTGCCGATCGGCATGGGTGGCAGTGGCGGGGCCTTCATCGGCGGATAGGCAGGGTCGCCGGCCAGGCCGGAGACACCCATCTCGATCTCGCCTTGCTCGTAGAAGGGCTCCAGCTCTTCATAGGTCAGCGGCCAGTCCTCGGCGACACCGTCGAGGCTGCGGACCCGAAAGTCGGAGGGCATGAAGCGCTGCCAATGCGCGGCCCAGATCAGGGTCGAGCCGCCGACGCCAGCGTACATCAGGGGATTAACGTCGGAATCGGAGGTCTCGATCGGGTAGTCGTCGCCGGTCTCGCGGACGTTGGGGTTGGGATGCCAGCGCTTTTGCGCCATCAGCTCCCATTCCGGCTTGTCACCCCAGAATTCGGCGTTGTCGACCCAGGTGCCCTGTTCCAGGCAGACGACCTTGAAGCCGGCGCCGGCAAGGTGGCGCGCGGCGATCGAGCCGGACGCTCCTGCGCCGATGATCAGCACATCTGCGATCTCACCTTCGGATATGACATTGGCCACGGCAGCCCCCTCACGATGCGGATACAGAGGCAAGCATGCCAAAACAGAGGGTGCGAGGGTAAGGGAAGAATTTGTCGACGCGAAACGGCCGCCCGTCAGCGGTGACTAGTCGAGCAGTTCCAAGCGGTCGCCGGTCGCAACCTTTCCGCCTTCGACGACACGAAGATAGATCCCGAGATCCAGGTGCCCGAAGCCAGCGCGTAGGGTTCGCGGCACGTTGAGATCACGCTTTGCCGTATCGGGGTTCACCGTCGTGGCCGCGCAGCGCTTTGTGCGCTCGGCCACTTGGAAGAGTGCGTCCCCGATGCGCAGAGACTTGCCCAGCCATTCAGCCTCTGCCCAGGGCGAGAGACCCTCGATGATGAGGTTGGCGCGAAAACGTCTTGGATCGACCGGCTGTCGGGCCACGCGCTCCAGGTCGGCGATGCTGTCGCGACTGATCAGATGCAGATAGATCTCGTCGAACTCGCTGAAGGCGCGATCGGGCGCCTCGACGAACTTGGGCGTACCACGCGGCGAGTTCTTCAGATAGGCAGAGAAGAATTGCGTCAGCAGGGTCCGCCCTATCGCTTGATCCGCCTTGCCGCGTGCAACCTTTTTGCCGTCTCGAAACAGGATGACGTCACAGGTCTCCTCGTCGTAGTCCAAGCCAAGGCCGGCCAGGCGCTCTTCGTAGTCCAGGCCAACGAAGGTCAGACTGCGACCCAGATCCCCTGCGCCATAGACCAGAGCGAAGCGTCGGTCATGCGGAACTGGCCCGCCGGCGGTCAATTGCGCGCTCTCTAGGTTCTGGCCCGCCAAGCCCTTAACCGGGTAGCGCGTGATCGTGGTTAACCTGGGCTGCTGCATTCTCTGGTCTCGTAAGCCAACCTCTCGGGCGGGCTCACGAGACCCCTAGCAGCAGGTTCCTGTCAAGGTCGCTGGCCTTACGATTGGCCCCGTTAAGACTGACCAGCTGCACTGGAATCGTTCAGCAGCCAGTCGTAGCCGTGGTCCTCGATCTCGGTGATGTCGTTCAACTGGGCAGCCAGGCCTGGCTCGGCAAAGCGCTTCAGGTGGTTGATCACGCCCATCTCGCTGCCGCCGAAGTCGCTCTCGAACCAGTCGTAGATCGAGGAGACGTAGAGCTCGCCCTCTTCGATGCGGGCCCCGCGCGGATGATTGACGAAGTCGCGGGCCGCGTCGTCGAGCTGCTGATCCAAGCGACCCGCATAGAAGGGCTCGGCATAGAGGTTGGGACAGCCCAGCGCCGCGCAGTTGACGGCATAGTGCACCCGGGCATCGCGCCAGATCGGCCGCAGGATGCGGTGTTCGATATCGTCGAGGGTCAGCGGCATGGCCTCGACCTCGACCAGGGCGGCACCCCAGGGACCGTTCGAGAAGAGACCGCTTGAGATGTCGATATCGCGGATGGTATCGACCGGATAGTGGTCCATCACCGTAGCCACTGTCAGCGCGTTATAGAGATTGACCCAATAGGCGAACTGCTCGTCACGGTTTAGTCTGGAGACCGGCACAGCCTCCAGCTCCTGCATATAGCCGTGCAGTCCGCCGCGGGCATTCAGCGCCGCGCGGTAGTCGATGCGGTTGATGCCGTCGCTGCCTTGGCTGAGATAGCGGTTGAGGAAGGCCGCCCAGGTGCTGTGATCGATACGGTGCGTGCTGTCGGGATCATGCGCCTGCCAGTGGGGCCAGAGGTCTGCGCGCGGGGCCGCCATCGCCAGCCCGGGCGCAAAGCTCGCCAAGAGGCCGATAGCGCCTGCTTGGCGGAAGAGTTGTCGTCGCGTGTGCATGGTGCAGAAGAGATGGATATGGAGCGCTGCTAAACCCATGCACGAGCGCGTGCGCGACCTGTGACATTAACGTGAGAATTCCGGGCCTTGTGCCCCTTGTGCCATTTTTGTCACAGCACCATATCTGCTGTGGTGCAGGGCCTGCCCAGGATCGGGAGGCTCGGCACCAAACCACCTCTGTGCTGCCAAGCAGGCAGGGGCGAGGCACGGCATCATCGGCGTGTGCTGCAGTAAGGCAGGCGCGCGGAAGGAGGGCATGATATGGATTTTGAGAGGTACAGTGAGAGAGCGCGCGGCTTCCTGCAGGCGGCACAGACGCGGGCTCTGGGCGAGGGCCATCAGCGCTTTGCGCCCGAACATCTGCTTAAGGTCATCATCGATGACCGCGAGGGCTTGGCCGCCAATCTGATCAAATCGGCCGGCGGCGATCCGGCCATCGCCAAACAGCAGGTCGATCAGGCGCTGACGCGTCTGCCGCAAGTCAGCGGCAGTGGCTCCGGCCAGTTGAGCCTCGACCCGGCCATGGCGCGCGTCTTTACCCAGGCCGAGAAGCTGGCCGAGAAGGCGGGCGACAGCTACATCACGGTCGAGCGCCTGCTGCTTGCGATCGCCATGGACACCAAGTCCGAGGCCGGCAAGGCACTGGCAGCCGCCAATGTCACGCCACAGGCGCTGAACGGCGCCATCGAGGCCCTGCGTCAGGGACGCACCGCCGACACGGCAGCGGCCGAGAGTGGCTATGACGCCCTGAAGAAGTACGCCCGCGACCTGACCGAGGTGGCCCGCGAAGGCAAGCTGGACCCGGTGATCGGGCGTGACGAGGAAATCCGGCGGACCGTGCAGGTGCTCTCACGCCGGACCAAGAACAACCCGGTCCTGATCGGCGAACCTGGTGTCGGCAAGACCGCCATCGTCGAGGGCCTGGCCCAGCGCATCGTCAAGGGCGACGTGCCGGAGAGCCTGAAGGATCGGCGCCTGCTGTCGCTCGACCTGGGCGCCATGGTGGCCGGTGCCAAGTTCCGCGGGGAGTTCGAAGAGCGCCTGAAGGCGGTGCTGCAGGAGATATCAGCGGCTGGCGGCGAGATCGTCGTCTTCATCGACGAGCTGCACACCCTGGTCGGCGCCGGCAAGGCGGACGGTGCGATGGATGCCTCCAACATGCTGAAGCCGGCCCTGGCGCGCGGCGATCTGCACTGTGTCGGTGCTACCACCCTGGACGAGTACCGCAAGCACATCGAAAAGGACGCGGCCCTTGCCCGTCGTTTCCAGCCGGTCTTCGTGCCGGAGCCGACGGTGGAGGACAGCATTTCGATCCTGCGCGGGTTGAAGGAGAAGTATGAGGTGCACCACGGCGTGCGCATCACCGATGCAGCCCTGGTGTCGGCCGCCACGCTCTCCAACCGCTATATCACCGACCGTTTCCTGCCGGACAAGGCCATCGATCTGATGGACGAGGCTGCAGCCCGCTTGCGCATGGTCCTAGACAGCAAGCCCGAGGCGATCGACGAACTCGATCGCCGCATCATCCAGCTGAAGATCGAGCAGTCGGCCTTGAAGAAGGAGGACGACAAGGCCTCCAAGGATCGGCTGGAGAAGCTGGAGGTGGAGCTGGCTGACCTGGAAGAGCAGGCAGCGGAGCTGACCGCGCGCTGGCAGGCCGAGAAGGAAGAGCTGCAGAAGGCGCAGAAGCTGAAAGAGGATCTCGACCAGGCTCGCAGCGAGCTGGACATAGCCCAGCGCGACGGCAACCTGGAGCGTGCCGGCGAGCTGCGCTACGGCGTCATCCCGGCGCTTGAGACCCAGCTTGACGAGGCCGTCGAGGCTGAGCATCACCGCATGCTGAACGAAGAGGTGACCGACAGCCATATCGCCGCCGTCGTCTCACGCTGGACCGGTATCCCGGTCGACAAGATGATGGAAGGCGAGCGCGAGAAGCTCTTGGGCATGGAACAGGCCTTGGGCAAACGCGTGATCGGTCAGGCGGAAGCGATCTCGGCTGTCTCTGACGCGGTGCGTCGGGCGCGGGCTGGATTGCAGGACCCCAGCCGTCCGATCGGCTCTTTCCTCTTCCTCGGGCCCACTGGCGTGGGCAAGACGGAGCTGACGCGGGCGTTGGCCGGCTTCCTCTTCGACGACGACCAGGCCATGGTTCGCATCGACATGTCGGAGTACATGGAGAAGCACTCCGTCTCTCGCATGATCGGCGCGCCTCCGGGCTATGTTGGCTATGACGAGGGTGGTGCGTTGACCGAGGCCGTGCGTCGGCGGCCCTATCAGGTCGTGCTCTTCGACGAGGTGGAGAAGGCCCATCCCGATGTCTTCAACGTCCTGCTGCAGGTCTTGGACGAGGGCCGCTTGACCGACGGTCAGGGACGCACCGTGGACTTCCGGAACACGGTCATCATCCTGACCTCCAACCTGGGTTCCGACCTCTTGGCCGCCCAGCCGGACGGCCAATCTGTAGAGGATGTGCGCGAGCCGGTGATGGATGTCGTCCGCGCCTCCTTCCGGCCGGAGTTCTTGAACCGTTTGGACGAAGTGCTGCTGTTCCATCGGCTCAGCCGCGCCGAGATGGACGGCATCGTCGCCATCCAGCTGCAACGCCTGGATCAGCTCTTGGCCGACCGCAAGATCGTGCTGGATCTGGACGACAAGGCCGTCGCCTGGCTGGCGGACAAGGGCTATGACCCGGTTTATGGGGCGCGTCCGTTGAAGCGTGTCATTCAGCGCTATCTGCAGAACCCGCTGGCGCAGTCCATACTCTCTGGTGAGGTTCACGACGGCGATCGCGTGACGATCACAGCCAGCAGTCTAGGCCTGGTGATCGGCACCCCGAAGGAGCCGCAGAAGATGGACGAAGCAGCGGCCTAAGCCTCGAGGTCAGAGGCCGCCGCCGAAGAGAGGGCTTGGATGACCCAAGTTGGACTGAAAGCGGAGGCGGCCGACCTGGTATCGGCGGGCCACGACTGTTTGACCCAAGGCATGATGGACCGGGCTGCCACACTGGCAGCCCGGGCCTGCGCACTTGAGCCTGGCTCCTCTTCGGCCTTGAAACTAGCGGCGGAGGTGGCGCGAGCCGACGGCGATCTGGTGGGTGCGCAGGAAGCCTACACCCTTTGGCACAACGGGGCGCCGGAGGATCCGGAAGCCTTCTACGGCGCCTGCCTGCTCTCCGGTGCAGAGCTGCCACAAGCGCCTGAAGGTGCCTCCCCAGCGCCTTTTGTCGTGGAGGATAACTTTCTCTCGCCCCTGCAACAGGGACTGGTGGCGGCCCAAATGCTGGATCACCTGGATAAGATGGTCGAGGCCAGCGTGGTGCAGTCCGGCGAGAGCCAGCGCGACGATGCCTCGCGCTCGGCCCGTGTGCTCTATGATCCGGAGCCAGTGCAGAGCTGGTTTGCGCCGCTGGTCCTGGCCTATCTGCCCTATGTCTTGCCGAGACTGGGCCTGCAGCCCTTTCCTATCCAGCACGTCGAGTTGCAGCTGACCGCCAGCTATCACGGCGATTTCTACAAGGCCCATCACGACGTGACCTTGGGCGAGATCGATTCCGTGGCCGGGCGGCGGGTCAGCTTCGTCTACTATTTCCAGCTGGGCGATGGTCGCTTCGCCGGTGGTGCCTTGCGGCTCTACGATCACTTCGCGAGCCAAGGCACCGACACGCGCGATCGCTTCACCGCCGTTCTGCCGCTGGCCAATCGCCTGGTCCTGTTCCGCAGCGAAGCCCTGCACGAGGTGATGCCGGTCGAAGCCCGCAGCGGCCGCGCCGAGGATGGCCGCTTCACCCTGAACGGTTGGATCCACGGCGAGGGGTCGCAGCAATGGCAGCCGGAAGACCGCCTCTGACGCAGGAGAGGGCAGGGAGCGAGGCCTGCTTGAACGCATTGGATCGCATGGCTCTGGCCAAGCACCTTGAAGCCGAGGCGGGAACCTGTTTTGGCCTCGCCTGTCTGACATGGCGCCGTGCTGGACGTGTTGCTGCGCGGCGTTGGCTGAGAGACATCAGCCCTACCGATCTCTTGGCTAATCTGGATGCTCATACCGCAGAGACACTCGAGGTCGCCGTCTTTGATCGTCAATGGCGGGTCCCGCACGAGGCCTGGCATGCCGTCTTCTCTGACGCGCAACGCGGTCGCTTAGGGCTCAGCATTTCTTGTGGGGATCGCTGTCGCCGCGTGACTCCGGCCGAGATGATCGCCACGAACCGTAGCTTTGCGCGCTGTCTGGAGGCGGCGCTGGAGGACTGGGGCCTCGATGAAGCGGCCTTCCTTGCGGCCGGCGGCCATCTGGTGGCGCTGAGCGGACCTCAGCTCTTGATTGATCCGCAGGCACCCAGGGGCTTCCTAGAGCTCTATCGCGGTCATGCGCTTCGGCTGCTGTCGGGTGATGCCAAGCGCGAGGTGGAAGGGCTATTGCAAGGCTGTGTGGCGTGGCTCTTGAGCCAGCAACAGGAGAGCGGCGCCCTTACCTACAAGTACTGGCCAAGCAACGGGCGGCGATCCAAGGCCAACAACACCATCCGGCAGTTCATGGCCAGCCTGGCGCTGACCGACGTTGCGGCCTTCCGTGACGATCCAGAGATCCTGCGGGCCGCAACCGCCAGCCTTGAGGCGAATCTGAAAGCCTATCTCAAGCAGGAGGGCGAGATCGCGGTCATAGAGTTCGAAGGCAAGGCGAAGCTGGGTGCAGCGGCCTTGGCGGCTCTTTGCCTTCTGCGCCATCCCGATGCGGCGGCCTTCGCAGGCATCCGTGATCGACTGGAAGCCGGTATCTTGGCGCTCTGGCAGGAGGATGGCTTGTTCCGCAGCTTTCATCGGCCGGCAGAACGCAATGACAATCAGAACTTCTATCCAGGAGAGGCGCTGACCTATCTGGCCGAACGCGTGGCGCTACAGCCGGACGGGGCGCTGCGGCAGCGGATCCTTGGCAGCCTTCGGGCCTACCGCCGCTTTCACCGAGAGGCGCCGAACCCGGCCTTCGTCCCCTGGCACAGTCTGGCAATCCGGGCGCTCTCACTCAATCCGCTGGAGCTGCCGAGAGATTTGATCCGGCATTTCTTTGCGATGAACGATTGGCTGATCGACCTGCAGCAGTGGGAAAGCGCGCCCCATCGCGACATGGCCGGACGCTTCTACGACCCCGAACAGCCGGACTTTGGACCGCCGCATGCTTCCTCGACCGCCATCTATCTGGAGGGCTTGGCGGCGGCCTTCGATAGCGCCCGAGCCCTAGGCGAGACCGCGCGGGCAGATCGCTATGCACGAACCATCTGGCGGGGCTTGCGCCACCTTTGCCAGCTGCAATTCCGCGCGCCCTGGGAGGGCTTCTACCTGAGCTATCCCGAGCGGGTCATGGGCGGACTGCGCAGCCGGGTCTGGGACAACACCCTGCGCATCGACAATGCTCAGCACACGATCGCTGCCTCTCTGGCCATCCTGCGCCAACCGGCCTTGCTGGCCGCCAAGCCAGCGCCCGAAGATCTTGTACCGCCGGAGCCGGCCTCAGCAGCGGGGCTGGCTTCGCAATAGACCCCAACCGAAGATGCGGTCCTTGCCCGGTGGGCCCAGGTCGATTGCGGCCTGCTCTAGGGCAGAAACGGTTTGCCTGGGGCTGGCGCCCTTGTGGCGATGACGCCATTCGGCCGCAGCGGCCGTCACGAAGGCGGCCGCCATCGAGGTTCCGGTGGAGAAGGTGCCGCCGTCGCGCGGGTGCCCGGTCCAGATGGTCACGCCTGGCGCCGAGAGCGAGAGGTAGCCTCCCTGGTTGGCGGAGCGATAGGGGCGCCGGAAGCGGTCGACCGCGGTGACTGCGATTACCGTGTCATAGGCAGCCGGGTAGGCGGGCGGCGCCGCGGGGCCGCCGTTGCCGGCCGCTGCAATGGTGAGGAGCCCACGGCCGGAGGCTCTGCGGAGGGCCTCGCTCAAGGCCTCGTTGGGCGGACCTGCCAAGCTCATGTTGACGACACCGACGCGTCGCTGCAGCAGCCAGTCCAGGCCGGCCACGATGTCAGCTGCGGTGGCCGCATCTGCTCCCTTGGTATCGCGGTAGAAGACGGCGGCGGCATAGAGCCGCGCGGCCGGCAAGAGGCCGGCAAAGCCGTTGGAGGTGCTGCCGACCAAGAGCGAGGCAATTGCGGTGCCATGGACATCGGGGGCATCCTTGGCGCGGGCTTCGCCGAAGCTGCGCGTCTCGATCCGTCCTCGGGGCAGGCCGGCTCCCAGCTTGGTGTCAATCATGCCGATGCGGATCCCGCGCCCACAGGAGGCCGAACCAGCTGGCCAGCCCACCAGACGCATGTTCGCGATGTTGCCGGCGGCCTCGTCCTGGGCCGGGCGATAGACCGCGTTGAAGACCACTGGCTGTGCCACCTGTCCCTGCAGCTGCTGGCGGGCGGCTACGGCCGTCGTGCCTGGTGGGATGGCAAAGCGAGCAAGCCTGAGGCCCAACTGGCCGAAAGTCTGGTCACTCAGCAAGGTGAAGCCCAGTCCAGCTGCCGCCGCCAGGCTGGCGGCGTTGGGATCGACCACCATCACCTCTTCCTGCAGGAAGGCGCCGTCCTGTTCGGCCCGTGACGATTGGGCCTCGCTGTTGGTCCCTACCGGGCCAGCGGCGGCCGACCCGTCATCGCCGTCGTCACCATCGTCACCATCGTCACCATCGTCACCCCCATCATCCCCGTCCCCATCGCCGTCTCCATCCCCGTCCCCATCGCCATCACCGTCTCCGTCGCCGTCGCCGTCTCCATCCCCGTCGCCGTCTCCATCCCCGTCGCCGTCTCCATCGCCATCTCCATCGCCATCACCGTCTCCTTGAGCGGCGGCGCGTTTCGGGCCGAAGGGGCTTTGGTCGAACAGCAGTCCCGGCAGTCCAGCCGCCGGCAAGGCCAATAGCAGCAGGGCGAGGATCAGACCGCGCAGCAGGGGCAATTTCTGGATAGGAGTCATCAGCAAGCGTCTTTCGCGTGTTCAGAACAGGGCCACTATCCTATGCTCCTCAAACTCTTGGCCCTTTCCAAGGCAAAGTGAATTTGGGAATAATCTGCTGTGGGCCGCGTTGTCAGGGGTGAGCAGACCTAGAATGGTGTCAATGCACAAGGATGCGCGGCAGGAATTGGTCAGCCTGTTGCCCAGGTTCCGGCGCTTCGCCCGGGTCCTGGCGCGGCGGGAGGATCTTGCAGACGATCTGCTTCAAGCCGCCTGTGAGCGGGCCTTGTCCCGCCTTGACCAGTGGCAGCCGGGCACCAGGCTGGACTCGTGGATGTATCGGATAATGCAGACGGTATGGATCGACTGGACCAGAAAACAGCGTGTGCGCGGCGTGAGCGAACCGCTCGACACGCAACCGGAGCCGATGGGCAGCGATGGCCGTCAGGTGATGGAGTCGCACCTGCAACTGGCCGCCGTGCGCGAGGCGATTGCACGCCTACCGGACGAGCAACGCGCGGTGCTTGGATTGGTCACGATCGAGGGCCTGCCCTACAAGGAAGCAGCAGAGGTCCTGGGAATTCCGGTGGGTACGGTGATGAGTCGTCTGGCCCGCGCCCGCGCGCGATTGACCCAGGAGGTGCAGTCGTGAGCGCACTCAGCGACGAAACCCTTTTGGCCTATGCCGACGGCGTCTTGGAGAGCGAGGAGGCACGAGAGGTCGAACGCCAGCTTAGCGGTGATCCCGAGGCCCAAGCCCGTCTGGAGGCGATCCGCGAAGGCGGGCGGCTGGCGCAGGCCGCCTATCCCGAACCGACTGAAGATCCGAGCGAGGATCCATTGGCGAAGCTGCTTTTGGGCGAGCCCGAGCCTGCAGAGACGGATCCCAATGTCGTCGCCTTTCCCAAGCGTGAGACGCCGCGCCGTGGTCTCTCGACTTGGGCCCTCCCATTGGCCGCCTCTCTGGCTTTGGCCGTCGGGATCGCCGGCGGCTTGAGCTGGGATCGCCTGACGGGGACTGGCGGGGCCTCAAGCGATCTCTTGGCTGCCGGTCCTGTCGCTGGGGAGAGCTTGCTGCATCGCGCACTGGAAACCAGTGCGAGCTATGAGACCTTGGAGGAGGCCGATGGTTCGGTGACCCCCTTGCTGACCTTCCGCGATTCCCGTGGGCAGTTCTGTCGCGAGTACCAGGCGATGCAGGCGGGCGAAGCCGCCGCGGGACTTGCCTGCAAGGCCAAGGGTGGCTGGTTGGCGACGGCCGTCGTGGCCTTTCCCGATGCCAATGGTCCCGACTATGTGACGGCAAGCGGCCCCGCCGCCGATCTTCTCTCCGCGTTGCTGCAACAGGAAATGCAGGGCGAACCGCTGACACCGGACGAGGAAAAGCAGGCGATCGGCGACGCATGGCAGCGATAGAGAGGTTGTCTTCCAGCTGCCGCCCCTTTTGACAGAGCGCTCAAGACCGCGTCTCTTATGGAGCCACGCAGAGGGAGACGGAGAGTGCCGGACGACAAGAATGAGGAAGCGTCGCGCGCTGAAGCCGTGAAACGCAAGGCGCAGCAAGCGGGTGAGGCCGCAAAGGAGAAGCTGGAAGATCTGAAAGAGGCGGCTCAGGGCCTGGCTGGAGAGGCTGGAGAACGGGTCGCCGACGAGGCCGAGCGGCGCCGCGCCGGCACCGGCGACCAGGTGGCCCAGATTGCCGAAGCGCTGACCAAGGCAGCAGAGAGCTTGGACGAGGGCTCGCGGCCTCGCGAGGTCTTCGAGGCAGCAGCAGACGGCATGGATCGCCTGGCATCCGAAATTCAAGGCAAGTCCATCGGGCAGCTTGTCGGCGACGCCTCCGACTTCGGGAGGCGTCATCCGGCTGCTTTCGTTGGCGGTGCGGCGCTCTTGGGCTTTGCTCTGTCCCGTTTCTCGACGGCGAAACCACTCGAGGACGATTCACAGGGTCAGTCCGAACAGGATGCTCCCGAGACTGACGGGGAATCGGCCTCATGAGCGAGAAGCGCGAGCAGTCGCTCTCCGACCTCCTGGCCGCCTGCCTTCGCCATGGGATCGTCCTGATCCGCAAGCAGCTTCAGTTGATACAAGCGGAGATCCTCGAGAAGCTGGGCCAGATCGGCTTGGCCATCGGTTTGCTGGTCGCCGGAGTGGTCTTCTCCTTGATTGCGCTCAATCTGCTGGCCTCGGCGATGATCGCGGTCGCTGCTGCACTGGGCCTGCCGGAGCTGTGGGCGACCTTACTTGTCGCCGTGATCGTCGGATTGATTGCGCTGATCCTGGTTCTTCGCGGTCTCGCCAAGCTGAAGGCCACGAACCTCAAGCTGGAACGCAGCCTGCACGCGCTGGAGAAGGGCGCCGAGGCCGTCGAGGAGCGTCTGCGATGAGCGAGGATCTGCGCAGGGCCGAGAAGGACCTGGAAGAAGAGCGGGGACGGCTGGCCGAGACGACCGCTCGCTTGCGGCGCAAACTCTCCATCGGCGGCCTCATCGACGAGGTGCTCGGGGCCGCCGGTCGACAGGGCGGCAGCTTCGGCCGCAAGCTGGGACAGAGCCTGCGCGACAACCCCATCCCGGCGACCCTACTGGGCGTCGGCCTGATCTGGTTGATGGCCAACAGCCGGGATGACGTACGCAAAGAGGCCAAGGCGACCGATGAGGAGACCGACCAGGAGCCTGATCCTTCACCCGAAGTGAGCGCCGAGAGCGCGGAGGACGGCGAGACGGCCGTCCCGGGAGAAGAGGCGCGGACGGCCGACCGTTCAGGGGATGCGGGAGGACTCCCCGGAGGCCTTGACCGCCTGTTGCACGAACAGCCCTTGGTCGCAGGTGCCCTTGCATTCGCGTTTGGCGCCGCGATCGGCGGTGCTGTTCCCAACTCTCGTGTCGAGAACCGCTTGATGGGACGCCGGGCTGCCGAGGCGCGAGAGAGCGTCAGGACCCACGTCAAGCAAGAGGGCGAGAAGCTGAACAAGGTCGCCAAGGCGGCCGGTGAGGAGGCCGGCCGGGTCGCCGACGAGATCGCCGACGGCGTGGAGGGTAGGGCGACGGAAGCGGCGCGGCGCATCGCTGAGGCGATCGATGATGAGGCCGCCAATCAGGGTTTGGGCAAGACACCGCGATCAAAGGTCAAGAAAGACTGACAGGCAAGCGCAGCGCCCCCTGGTCCTGGGCGCTGCGCTGCCTCGATCTGCCTGATCAGAGCCCGGCGATGAAGTCTCTCAGTGCCTGTCGCGCTTGGACCACGGCGCGCCGTTGATCGGCTTCGGCTGATCTCAAGCTATCCAGGCTGTCTTCCTGCTCGGAGAGCTGCTTCAGATAGCGGCGCCCGAGGTCGCTGTCGCTCGGCACGGCTGCCAGGTTCTGGCGCAGTCGCTCTTGGTCATCGACGATTCTCGCCTGCTCGTACTGGGTAGCATCCAGGCTGCGCTCGGCCTGGGCAAGATCCGCCTTCAGGCTCTGTAACTGAGCCAGCTCTGCCTTCATTGAAGCAGGAATGAACTCAGCTTCGATCAGGGCGGCCAGGTAATCGCTGTGGATATCGTTCAGGACCACACGTTCGCTCTCCGGACGTTCAAAGAGGAAGGTCACCTCT
Organism: Rhodospirillales bacterium; assembly: GCA_963669335.1. Lineage (GTDB taxonomy): Bacteria > Pseudomonadota > Alphaproteobacteria > Kiloniellales > JACOMY01 > JACOMY01. The sequence goes on along the minus strand of OY770023.1, from coordinate 4,261,293 downwards.
TTGGTTTCACCGGCCTGCAGCGAGACGAGATAGCGGTACCCGGCTGATGTCTCCTCGACCCCCTCTTGCGGCTGCTCAAGGGTCCAGCCGCGGCGCAGTGGCTCTTGCAGCAGAACCTCGCGGGGCGCGTCTGCAGCGCCCTTGATCACGTAGGTGCGGCTCCAAAGGGTCTTGCTCACGATGGTCAGAATGCCGTCACGCAGGGTGACGCCGGTCAGGGTCTGCTCCTGGTCGTTGCGCACGTCGATCTCGACCTTGCCGTCCAGTGCAAAGCTGATCAGCCGGTTTTCGCCCGGCGGCAGCAGGGCGATCTGGGCATCGCCCAGGTAGGAGACGCGGCCCGCTTCATTGCGCTCATAGAGGGTGATGAGCCCGGGCGGGAAGCTGATGTCGCCATCGTTCTCTAGGCGCAAAGAGGCCAGTGGATTGGCGCCGGAGACATCTGGCTGGAAGAAGGAGAGGCGCTCGACCGGCAGACTGCGATCCAGGAAGGGCACCAGCAGAGAATGACCGTCCTCAACGGTGACGGCGTTCGGGAAGCGGTAGATAGCTTGGCTGACACCTTCCTGAGCGGCCGCTTCAAGAATGCCGGCCGTTGCCGGCGTGTCAGCAGAGGCCATCGGTGCGGGCGAGGCCTGCAAGAGTCCAGAGACGACGCCGTCTGCCTCCATGGCCTCGGCGCGGGCATAGCTACCTGCCTTCGCCGTACCGACCTGGTCGACGGGCGGCATGATACGATCGACGACCTGCACCGGGATCTCCGGGCGAGCGAGGTAGTAGCTCTCATAGAGCGCTTGGCGGAAGGCGACCGGGTTACCGGAGACCAGGCTGAGCTCGATGCCGTCCCAGTCCTCGCCGCTCTGGTTCTCCAGCACGGCCCAACCTTGCAGCGCTGCGGTACCGGCTCCGCTGGCTTCCGGCAGGGTCAGACGATAGCTGGTCTTCCATAAGGGGACCTCCACGACATAGGCGACGCGCAGCCGGCGTTCGCCTTCACCGGGCGCGGTCAAGGTCAGCACACGCTTATCCCGCTCGCCGTGCTTGGCGAGCGCCGCCAAGGCTTCGCCGACGCTCTCTTGCAGCGCCGGATCGGCAAAGGCGATGTCTTGCGCTTCCTCCAGCACGAACTGGCTGAGGCCTATGTTCCCCATCAGAGTGACGCGGTTGCGGGTGAGGATGCGGCCTCTGTCGTCCTCGATCCGCTCCTCCACGACCGAGAGGATGCGCCCGCGCGCCTCCTGTAGACCCGAGACACGGATCTCTGCGCCGGAGAGGGCACGCAGCAAGGCAGCCGGCGACTGCAGGGCCGCCTCGTCGAAGGGCAGGCTCTTGAAGACCTCGGCCAGAGGCTGGCGCCCAGGCAGAGAGACCGTGCCGATCCGACCCTTGTCGTCATAGACCACCAGGGATTTCAGCACGTCATCCACCTGGCTCAAGGGTACGCTGAGCTCGACCGAGGCGTTGCCGGTCACTTGGGTTTCGTACTCGAAGTAGCCGAGGCCACCGGTGGAGAGCGCAACGCGCTTCAATTCGAGCGGATCGGCAAGCGCCAGGCTTGGCAAAGCCAGAATGGCGATTGCGGTCATAGCTGTTTTGACGGGGGGCAGGCTCATCGGGGTCAAGGTCTCCCTGTTTTTTTGCGAGAGCGCGAGCTGCAGTTGGGTAGAGGCGCAGTCTCGCTCAAGTTTACCTGTCAAACTAGTGTCTCCTCCTGGGTCGGCATGATGACGGCTCGGCGGCCATTGCAGGGCAGTCTTGCAGGCGGGGCGGGATGCCTTGCCGGCGGTCGTAAGGCAGCTTGCCGGCCATGAAGCGACTGACCACAGGCGGGACCGCTCCCAACCAATGGCTGCTGGCAGCCATGCCGGCGCTTTTCGTGTTGCTCTGGTCGACCGGCTTCATCGGCGCGAAGGCAGGGGTGCCCTATGCCTCGCCGCTGCTCTTTCTGGCGGTGCGCTTTGCTGCCACCGCTCTCCTCCTCTTCCTTTGGGTGGCTCTGCGCGGCGAGCCTTGGCCCAAGGGGTGGCGTACCTATCTCGACCTGGCGCTGGTCGGGACCCTGCTGCACACAGTCTATTTGGGTGGCGTCTTCGTCGCCATATCCTGGGGGCTGGAGGCTGGAACCTCGGCCCTTATCGTCAGCCTGCAGCCGATCCTGGTGGCCGCTCTGGCCGGCGCCTTTCTGGGCGAGCAGGTCACCCGCCTGCAATGGCTGGGCCTGGCTCTGGGGCTGGGCGGTGTTGCCCTGGTGGTCTGGCGCAAGGCCGGGCTCTCGGCCGAGGGCTTGGAGGCGGCCCTGCTGTGCATCCTCTCTCTCGTCGCCATCACGGCTGCCGTGCTCTACCAGAAACGCCGCTTGGGAGCGATGCCGCCGATCACCGGGAATGCCCTGCAGTTCACCTTTGCAGCCCTCTCCAGCGGGGTCGCCGTGCTGCTCTTTGAGCCCGACGCGCGAATCGTCTGGAGTCTTCCGTTCATCCTGGCCCTGGCCTGGCTCGTTCTGGTGCTCTCGATCGGGGCGGTTGGCCTGCTGTTGCTGCTGGTGCGGCGCGGTGCTGCCTCCAAGGTCTCCAGTCTCTTCTTTCTGGTGCCGCCCTGCACAGCGGTGCTGGCCTGGCTGATCTTCGGTGAAGTGCTTGGCTGGATGGAGCTTTTGGGAATGGCGATCGCCGCCTTGGGTGTCGCCCTGGTCAATCGGCGATGAGGACGAGAACGGTTTGGACTTTGCCGGCGGCGCCGCGGTCACTATCTTGCAGGCTAGGTTCAAGCGGGGAGGTGGCATATCCGTGTTCGCAAGGCGCCTTTCTGCTGCCGCTTTTCTTCGCTAGGTCACGGCCTTAGAAGAGGCTCTTGAGACAAGGATAGTCTGTCGATGACAATCACCAGTCGCCGCTCTCTCTTGGCTTCGGCCGGCGCTGCGCTCGCGCTTTCCAGCTTGGCCAGGCCGGCTTCGGCCCTGACCGAAGAGGAAGAGCTTGTCGATCGCGCCAGGATCACGGCGCTCTCGATGCTCTCGGCCAGCAACTACAAGAACCTGCAGGACTTCATGACCCGCGCGGCTGGGGTGCTGGTCTTCCCCTCGGTGATCAAAGGGGGCTTTATCATCGGGGCCGAGGGCGGTCGTGGCGTACTCTCGGCGCGCACCAACGGAGTCTGGAGCTATCCGGCCTTTTACCATCTGGCCGGTGCATCCATCGGCTTGCAGATCGGCGGCCAGATCTCGCAGGTCATGATGGTCATCATGCACGAGGGCGCGCTGAAGCGAATCCTGCAGAACAACATTGAGCTTGGGGCTGGTGCCTCCGTCGCCATCGGGCCGATCGGCAAAGAGATCGGGGCCGGCAGCAGCGGCGATTTCGAGGCCGACGTCTACACCTTCGCGATGACCCAGGGTCTCTACGCCGGGATGAATTTCGAGGGTGCCTCGATCGGTGAGGACCAGGACCGCAACAACTACTACTACGGCAAGCGCCTCTCGGCCGCGGACATCGTCTTGAAGAGTGCTGCCGCCAATAGCCAGGCGGAGTCCTTCCGGCAAGCGCTCAACAGCTGACGATCATGACCTGGCTTCGCCGTGCGCTGCTGGCCTTGGGCGCGCTCGGCTTGGCCTTTGCCTTCGGGTTTGCCGGGGCCTGGTATCTGGGCGGTGGCAGCGATGCGGCACGGGAGGGCAGTCAGGGCTTGGCCGGCGGATTGGAACGCCCGCCAGGCGGTGCCTTCCTCTTGAGCGACCACGAAGGTCGCGCGGTTGATAGCAGCGCTCTGGGGCAGCAGCACCTGCTTCTCTACTTCGGATACACGCAGTGTAACGACGCCTGCCCTGTCGCCATGCAGGCTATCACAGAGGCGCTCTCGCAGTTGGGTCCTGCGGAACTGGCCCAGCTTGCGCCGCTCTTTGTCACCATCGATCCGGCAATCGACAGCAGCCCGGAACTGGCCCGATACTTGGAGAATTTCCACCCAGCCTTTCGTGGGCTTACCGGAGAGGCCGAGGCCATCGCGGCTGCCGCCTCAGCCTACCAAGTTGGCTTCGAGCGCGAAGCGCGGGAGGATGAGGCCGGGCTGCGCGTCATCGACCATGGCACCAGCATCTATCTGATGGCGCCCGACGGCAGCTTCCTGCGCAAATTCGACTATCGCGTCGCGCCGGATCGCCTAGTCGAAGTGTTGAGAACTTATTTGGCAGGCTTGCCGGGGCGTGAGTCGCGGCTGGAGGCCTTGCCGCGTCCAAGGTTCACCAAGGCGAAGCCGCCCAGGATCAGCGCCGTTCCGGCATAGACCCAGTGGCTGTGCTGCTCGCCGAAGATCAGCATGCCCCAGAGGATACCGGACACGGTAACGATGTAGCCGACCTGGCTGAAGTAGACCGCGCCCGCAACCTGCACGATGTGGAAATAGATCACATAGGCCAGCGAAGAGATCGCGATCTGGGTGAAGAGCGCGCCCTCGGCCAAGCCCCAAGGCGGCAGTGGAACGTAGGGCGGGATCATGATCAGCATGATCAGGGCTTGAGCGCTACCCGACACGATCAGCATGCCGCACGCCAAGGCCAGGGTCGATTGGCCGGGCGGGCGGAAGCGGCCGGTGTAGAGATTTGAGAGCGCGTAGCAGAAGGGGGTCAGAAAGGCGAGGATTAGCCAGAAGAGCTCCAGGTCCGCTGGCAGGCTGCGATCCGGCAGGACAATGGTCATAGCGCCGACGAATCCAAGGGCGATGCCGAGGCTTCTCAGCCAATGGGTGCGCTCCATCGCCCAGAGCAGCGCCAGGCCGTAGGTGATGATGGGGGCCGTGGTGACGACGACGGCCATCAGGCCGGCCGGCAGATGGCTGATGACGAAATAGAAGGTGATGTTGGGGACGGTGATGCCGAGCAGGCCGGTGACCAGGCAAAAGCGCCAGGCCGCAAGCCCGCTGGGTAAGCTGATCGATCGCAGCCGCAAGACCAGGAGGAGGACCAGCGCCGAGCCGAGGCTCTGCCAGGCAGCATAGCCCAGCTCCGGCACGCCGCCTTCGATTGCGAACTTGGCGATGGAGAAGCTGGCGCCCCAAAGACTTCCGAGAAAGATAAGCAGGAAGGGGATGACCAGCACGCCGCCAAGTCTAGCCAGCGTGCCGAGTGCCCCCGGATGAGACCCGGACATGGCCTGCACTATGCCGGCCCCGAGAGGGTTTGGCATCCTGAGAAGCGCGCTGGTGCTCTGTCTTTGACGCGCGGCATGGTTGTCGTGTGAACAAGGCTCCCCATAGAGATAGGCGTGGGCAGCATTTGCCTTGAACATCTGACAGTAATCGACAGTCTCTACGACTGTAAATCTCGACTTGTTTGTTGCCGCATTTTGCGCTTAGCCTTGCCGCCGAGGGGAAGCGTTGCCTGCTCGGACCTGCGAGCGGGAAAAGGGGCAAGCTATGACACAAGAGATGTGGGTCCGTCGCTTGAGTAGCCGGGGCTTGCTGGCACTCCTGTTGATGCTGGGGCTTGTCTTCTGGCAGCCCGCCATGGCGCAGGACGAGGCGGCCGAAGAAGGACAGGCCGAACTGGCCGAGAACGACGGCGGGGAGAGTGAAGATCCTGCCACCGAAGAGGCAGAGGCTGATGCGGAAACCGAGGAAGCCGACCTCTTCACCGAAGCGGATCTGGATACCCTGGTGGCGCCCTATGCGCTCTATCCCGACACCCTGCTGGCACAGGTCTTCATGGCCTCGACCTATCCCTTGGACGTCGTGAAGGCCGATCGCTGGGTTGATGAGAACAAAGAGCTGGAAGGCACGGATCGTTCCGAAGCTGCGGAAGGCGAGGATTGGGACGCCAGCGTTGCCGTGTTGGCCGCGGGCTTCCCCTCTGTCATCGAAGTCATGAACGATGACATCGACAGCACTGAGGATCTGGGCAATGCCCTGCTGGCCCAGGACGACGACGTCTTCGACGCCGTGCAGCGCCAGCGCGCACGCGCCGCGGCTGTGGGCAATCTGGAGAGCAACGAGGCACAGGTCGTCGAGACCGAGAACGACGTCATCACCGTGGCACCAGCCGATCCGGAGGTGGTTTACGTTCCGACCTATGACACGACGCAGGTCTATACGACGGCACCCCCGGCACAAACCGTGGTGGTGGAAGAGAACAGCGGGTCCGATACTGGGGCCTTGATTGCCACCGGCCTGCTTTCCTTCGGCGCCGGCATGCTGGTGAACGAGATCTTCGATGACGATGATCCCTGGGACGACTATTGGCGCGGTCCGCCTCGTTTCGACTGGGACGACGACCGCTTCTATCCGCGGCCCGGAGTCAATGTCGACGGCGACGTCAACATCGACGTGGATCGCAACAACATCGATATCGATCGCGACGGCGCCTGGCGTCCGAACAACGAGCGACGCGATGATGCGCGCGACAAGATCAGAGACCGCAAGGGCGATGGCAAGCTTGCCGACCGCAAGCGCGACGGCAATCTTGCTGCCGCAGACCGGTCGAAACTGACCAATCGCGACAGCAGTCGCAACAAGCTCGATCAGAAGCTGAAGGCACGCTCAAAGGGCGATGGCGGCAAGCTGGGCCAGGCCAGCAGCAAACGGAAGGTCTCGGCCGGCGGCGCCAAGAAGTCCTTGAAAAGCAACAATGCTCTGAAGAGCACCCGCAAAGGCACCTTGAGCGGCGCCAAGAAGGCCAGCAACCGCGGTAAGGCGAGCAAGCAGCGGTCCAGTCGAAGCAAGCCCACGCTCAAGCGTTCTTCCTCGACACGCAAGGCCTCGGCGTCCAAGTCGCGACGCTCCTCGTCGGCGCTGAAGAAGAACCGGGGCGGTGGACACAAGGCCAAAGCAAGCAAATCCAGGGGCTCGAAGAGCCGTGGGCGCAAGAAGCGGAGATAGAGCGATGCGAGGGAAAGTGATGAAAAGCCAGTTCGTCGTCGCCGGAGCTTTGGCCCTGGCGCTCTATAGCCTGCCGGTCGGGGTCGCTGCCTCACCAGCGGAGTATGAGACTCCGGAGTCTGCGGTCCAAGCCGTGATCGATGCGCTAATGGCGAAAGACAAAGAGGCTTTGCTGCATGTCTTCGGGCCCGAGGCCGAAGACGTGATCCTGACTGGTGAAGCCCCGGTGGATCGCGAAACCTGGACCAACTTCGTCAAGGCCTACAAACAGATGCATCGCGTCGCCGTGGACAAGAGCGGCGACAAGGCCACGCTCTTTATCGGCCGCGATCAATGGCCGGTGCCGATCCCCTTGGTCAAGCACGCCGACGGCCTCTGGGCCTTTGACGTCGATGCCGCGCGCGAGGAGATCCTGGACCGCCGCATCGGTCGCAATGAGCTGGACGTCATCGAACTGCTGCGTGGCTATGTCCTGGCACAACAGGCCTTCCGCCAGACCGACTACAACGACGATGGCGTGCGCGAGTTCGCAAGAACATCATCAGCTCCTCCGAGCGGCGTGACGGCCTCTACTGGCCCGATGCCGAGGGCGTGCCGGAGAGCCCGGTCGGCGACTTCATGGCCCGCGCTGAGGCCGACGGCTACAACGTCGACGGCGAGGACCGCGATCCCGAGCCCTACCTCGGCTACTACTATCGCCTGCTGAACGAGCAGGGCGAGCATGCGCCGGGCGGCGCCATGAGCTATCTCGTCAACGGCCGCATGCTGGCGGGTCACGCCCTGCTGGCCTTCCCGGCCGACTACGACAACACCGGCATCATGACCTTCATGGTCGGCGAAAACGGCATCGTCTACGAGCGTGACCTGGGCGAAGACACGGTCGAGGTCGCCGACGATATCACCGTCTTCGATCCGGGCCCGGAGTGGGAGGTCGTGGAGGACGCTGAGGGGTAGAGCGTTTCAGAATTGACTGGCAACGTAGCCAGCGTTGATGATTGGTTCCTGCACTCCTAAGGCGGGAAGCGTTCGAGGAGCAGGCTGATTTTGGCCCCGGTGTCGTCGAAGAATCCCGGCCGTTTTGGATCGATCTTTGTCTGGTGTGCTTCCCAGCGCCGGCGACGACGAGCGACGTCGGGGCGATCCTGGTCGCTTAGCCAAGTCCTCCCCGTCACTCAAGCGTTGCGATTGCGTTTCTGCGCGGTGCCTTTTCGCGTATCCCTAAGGGAGCAGCTGCCTTCGGTCATCATGACATGGCCTACAATGTCCTAGCCAGCGTCAACCGGACAAACCCCGAGGACGACGAGACCCGCTGCGGGTGGGCACGCGACAGCCTCAGCAGGCTGCAGCCCTTAGCGCCCGGTGCCGCCTATGTGGGTTACCTGGGCGGTGAACCGGAGGATAGGGACCGGTTGGTTCCCCTGGCCTAGAGTGAGCAGTACTACGCACGCTTGGCGGCCTTGAAGCGAACCAAAGATCCAAAGAACCTCTTTCGAATGAACATGAATATCATACCGGCGTGAGCATTGGCGAGCGGGCAAGAGAAGCATCTGTGCTGACTTGATAATTTGGCCTGTGCGGTGCCAGGCTCAGCCTGGAGTCCAGAGCGGGCAATAGGTCAGGCAAATCGCTCCATCGTTTCTACATATGTATGTCCATTCATTGAAATTAGCCTAAGCGTTATTGCTCCGAAGATCCCGCATCTCCAGGTAGTCCCTACTCGAGAGGCAAGCCCCTCTAATGCAAATGTAACAGTAAAGGAGTGATAAGAACGATGAATTACGATTTGCAGCAAGAGCCGGGTATCCATGCTCCGATCAAGGCAAAGGGCGCGGTGGGGCAAACCGATGCTCTCAGTGACGAAGCGCTGGACCGGCCAGATCTATGGGAGATGAACTGTCCCTGCTGTAACACGCTGACGTGCGGTGGGGCCCGAATGGACAGCGCCGAAGGATCGGATTAACGCTTAGGCAGAGAACTGCATAGTAAAGATGGGGCGCAATCAGCGATGATCGCGCCCCGTTCTTCGTTTGGCGTGCGCGTAAACGGGTAAGCGCTTACGCCTTAGCCACCATGTCTAGACTCTAGAGCCCAACCCGAAACTGCTTGCGCCCTGCATCGCTGCCGGAGCCGCGCGTGTTAGGAGCGGTGGGGCCGGCGATGCCGGGCGCATCGTCAAGCCAGCGCGACGCGGCAATCGTGGCTCCGGCTGCGACCCGAAGGGCTGTCTTATCAAGCCCTTGGGACGGCGTCGTGCGCCGCTTACGATGCACCCGGCATCGCCGCGCGCCACTCTCCTTGCCCAAGACCTTGATAAGACAGTGCAGGGCACAAGCAGTTTGGGGTTGGGCTCTAGATCCGCTGCCCCATCTCCCGATCAAAAGGATGTAGATGATCGGCCCTGGTCGCCAGCGGCAGGATCTCGCCGGCCTTGACGGCCTGGCTGCCGGGCAGGCGGAGGGTGAGGCTGGGGCCGTCGCCGACGACGCGGCCATAGGCCAGGGTGTCGGCGCCCAGGGTCTCGACCATCTCGACCTGCAGGTTGAGGGAGGGGGCCTCTGGGGCCAGATGCAGATGCTCGGGCCTTACCCCTAAGGTGATCTGGCGACCCTGTTGAGCGTTCAGGCCATGCGCCACCTGGCTGAGGTGGGTGCCGTGATCGAGCAAGAATCCGTCGGCCTCGATGGTGGCCTCCAGGAAGTTCATGGCGGGGGAGCCGATGAAGCCGGCGACGAAGGTGGTCTGCGGATGCTCGTATATCTCCAGGGGGCTGGCGATCTGCTCGGCGACACCGGCGTTCATGACGATCAAGAGGTCGCCCAGGGTCATGGCCTCGACCTGATCGTGCGTGACGTAGAGCGCCGTGGTCGCCAAGCGGCGCTGTAGGCGCTTGATCTCCAGGCGCATCTGGACACGCAGTTTGGCGTCCAGGTTCGACAAGGGCTCGTCGAAAAGGAAGACGGCCGGGTCGCGCACGATGGCCCGGCCCATGGCCACCCGCTGACGTTGGCCGCCCGACATCTGTCGTGGACGGCGGTCCAGCAGACCCTGAAGCTGCAGAAGGTCTGCGGCCTGCTGCACACGCTCCTCGATCTCGGGCTTCGGCACCTTTGCCAGCTTCAGGCCATAGCCCATGTTCTCGCGCACACTCATGTGTGGATAGAGCGCGTAGTTCTGGAACACCATGGCGACGTCGCGGTCCTTGGGTTCCAGCTCGTTCACCACCCGCGCGCCGATCGCGATCTCGCCCTCGGTGATGGCCTCCAGGCCCGCCACCATGCGCAGCAGGGTGGACTTACCGCAGCCCGAGGGGCCGACGATCACGACCAGGGCGCCGTCTGCGATCTCGACATCGATGCCGTGGATGACGGGCGTCTTGCCGTAGCTTTTCTTGAGACCGCGTATGGAGATCCCGGCCATAAAACACTCCCTACTTTTCGGTCTCGACCAGGCCGCGCACGAAGAGCTTCTGCATGGCGACCACCACAACGACCGGGGGCAGCAGGGCCAGCACGGCGGTGGCCATGACGGCCTGCCACTGCGGCTCCTGGTCGGCGACATTCACCATGCGCTGGATGCCCATGACGATGGTGGTGAGGTTGTGATCCGTGGTGACGAGCAGCGGCCAGAGATACTGGTTCCAGCCGTAGATGAAGAGGATGACGAAGAGTGCGGCCAGCATGGTCCGGGTCAGCGGCAGCAGCACGTCGATGAAGAACCGCCAGGGACCGGCGCCGTCGATCCGGGCGGCCTCTACCAATTCGTCCGGGATGGTCATGAAGAACTGGCGCAGCAAGAAGGTGGCGGTGGCCGAGGCGATGATCGGGATCGAGAGCCCGGCAAAGGAGTTCAGCAAGCCCAGGCTCGCCACCACATCATAGGTCGGCGTAATACGAACCTCGACCGGCAGCATCAGTGTGATGAAGATCAGCCAGAAGCAGAGCTGGCGACCGGGAAAGCGGAAGTAGACCACCGCATAGGCCGACAAGAGAGAGATCGCGATTTTGCCAAACGCGATCGCCAGCGCCATGATCAGAGAGTTGAACAGCATGCGCCAGACCGGAATGGCGCCGGAACTGGAAAGGCCTTCGCCCAGGATCTGGCTGTAGTTTTCGATCAACTGGTCGCCGGGCAGCAGCGGTGTCACCCCGGTGATGAGGGCGGCCGGGTCGTGCGTCGAGGCGACGAAGGCAATCCAGAGCGGCAGGGCGACGAAGAGAATTCCGGCAATCAAGGTGCCGTGTGCGACCGCGGTGCTGATCGGGCGATGTTCGATCATTCGTAGTGCACCTTACGCTCGACATAGCGGAACTGAATGATGGTGAGTCCGATCACCAGCAGCATCAGCACGACCGACTGGGCGGCCGAGCTGCCCAGCATCTGCCCGCGGAAGCCGTCCTGATAGACCTTGTAGACCAGGGTGGTGGTGGCCTGGCCCGGTCCGCCGCCGGTAGTGGCGTCGATGGTCCCGAAGGTGTCGAAGAAGGCATAGACGAGGTTCACCACCAGCAAGAAGAAGGTGGTGGGCGAGATCAGCGGCACGATGATGGTCCAGAAGCGCCGGATCGGCCCGGCGCCGTCGATCGCGGCGGCCTCGATCAAGGAGCGCGGGATCGCCTGCATCGCCGCCAGGAAGAAGAGGAAGTTGTAGGAGATCTGCTTCCAGGCGGCCGCGATGATCACCATGATCATGGCGTCCGTGCCGTTCAGGAACTGGTTCCAGGAGATGCCCATGGACTGGAGGATGTAGGAGAGGATGCCCACCGTGGGGTTGAAGAGGAACCACCAGAGCACGCCGGCGACGGCAGGTGCCACGGCATAGGGCCAGATCAGGAAGGTCTTATAGGCCGTCGCCCCGCGGATCACGCGATCGGCCATGCCGGCCAATATCAGCGAGAGGCTCATCGAGAGGAAGGCGACCGCGAAGCTGAACATCAGGGTGCGCCAGATGGTCGAGTAGTAGAGGGAATCGCTGAACAGCCGCTCGAAGTTGGCGAGACCCACGAACTGCACCGATGTGCCGAAAGCATTGGTCCTAAGGAAGGCCTGATAGATCGCCTCCGCCGCCGGCCAGATGAAGAAGATGAGCGTGATCGAGATCTGTGGCGCCACCAAGAGGTAGGGCAGCCATCGATGCTTGAAGTAGACGCGCTTTTCCATTGCCGATCGTGAAGCGCTCTCGCTTGAGGGGAAGAGATAACCCCCGAGACCGCGTGTCGGCCCCGGGGGTTGGGATGGGGTTACTTAGCTGTTGGCGTCCTGGAACTGGCGCAACAGATCGTTCGAGCGCTCGACGGCATCGGCCAGACCCTCTTCAGGGGTCTTGTTACCGCTGAAGATCTCTTCCAGCTCTTCGTTGATCACGTCGCGGATCTGCACGAAGTTGCCGAGACGCAGGCCCTTGGAGGCAGCCGTCGGCTTCTTGTGGTTGATCTGGTTGATGGCCGTGTCGGTGCCGGGGTTCTTCTCGTAGAAGCCCTGCTTCTTGGTCAGCTCGTAGGCGGCCGTGGTGATCGGCAGATAGCCGGTCTCTTGATGCCACCAGGCCTGCACCTCCGGTGAGGAGAGGTAGGTGAAGAACTGCGCCACGCCCTTGTACTCGGGCTCCGGATGGCCCTGCAGGACCCACAGCGAGGCACCGCCGATGATGGAGTTCTGCGGCGCGCCCTTGACGTCCTCGTAATAGGGCAGCATGCCGACGCCGAAATCGAAGTCCTTGGCGTTGGCCTTGATGCCGGCGTATCCGGCCGAGGAGCCGAAGTACATGGCGCACTCGCCGGAATAGAAGAGCGGTGCAGACTGGCTGCGGCGACCGCCGTACTTGAACTTGTCGCCTTCCTGCCAGGCGTTCAGGTTCTTGACGTGACGCAGCGGCAGCTCGTCGGTCAGCAGCAGCTCGGCACCCATGCCGGCGAAGCCGTCGTCCTCGCTGGCGAAGAAGATGTCATGCCAGGCCGAGAAGTTCTCGAGCTGGATCCAGGAGATCCAGGAGGTGGTGAAGCCGCAGGAGGCACCGCCGCCGGAGCCGGCTATCTTGGTCGCCATGTCGGCCATCTCGCCCCAGGTCTTGGGCGAGGATTCAGGATCGAGGCCAGCTTCCTTGAAGGCATTCTTGTTGCGGAAGATCACCGGGGTCGAGCTGTTGAAGGGCATGGAGAGCATATGCCCGTCGCTGTCGGTGTAGTAGCCGATAACGGCCTGCAGGTAGCCGGCCGGATCGAAGGGCTCCTTGGCGTCGGCCATCAGCTCATAGACCGGATAGATGGCGCCCTTGGCGGCCATCATGGTGGCAGTACCAACTTCGAAGACCTGCATGATGTGCGGCTGCTCGCCGGCGCGGAAGGCCGCGATGCCGGCGGTCAGGGTCTCGGAATAGCTGCCCTTATAGACCGGGATCACCTTGTAGTCGCTCTGCGTGGCGTTGAAGTCGTTGGCGATCTTCTCCACCCGCTTACCCAGCTCGCCGCCCATGGCATGCCACCAGGTGATTTCGGTCTGCGCCTGGGCGGTCGCCGCCAGGCCGAGACTCAAAGCGGCAGCCGCTCCGAGCAGGGTATGCTTCAGCATTGAGAATTCCTCCTTGAGGGTTGGTCGTCGAGCGCATGAGGAACGCATGAGTAAAGGGCCCGAGCAAAGCAGAACCCCTCGAGCGCGTGGCCAGAGATTGATTTGCTTCCGAGACGATTGGCTTTCAGGCGCATGAAACTTCTGTGACTGCAACGACCGGATAGAGGCATAAGGGGGAGGCCCTTACATCGAGAACAGCAAGCTTGAGGAAATTGATTCGTCTTCGCAACGAAAATGAACGTGATCCCAAGCCTGACGCGACTTCTCGAGGAGACGAGGAATGAACCAGATGAATGGCGATCGATGGGTCACCCAGGTGTCAGAGGCCTGCCGCCGGATAGAACTGGCCGAGGGCGAGAGTGTGGATCTGGCAGGCCTCGCGCGCTCTCTCGACATGAGCCCCTGGCAGTTGACCCGCAGCTTCCGCAAGACCCTGGGCATTACCCCCAGCGCCTATCTGCACCAGCGCCGCGCCGAACGCTTCCGCCAAGAGCTGAAGCAGGGCGAGAGCGTCGCCGGGGCCACCTATGGCGCCGGCTATGGCTCCTCCAGCCGGGTCTATGAGGGCGCGGCAAGGCGCTTTGGCATGACGCCGGCCTCCTATGCCAAGGGTGGGGCAGGGGTGGCGATCGCCTATTCGATTGCCAGTACGCCCCTGGGCGCGCTGCTGGTGGCCGCGACCTCCAAGGGCATCTGCCATCTCGTGATCGGCGATGACGAGGAGGATGTGGTTGAGCTGCTCGAGGCGGAGTTTCCGAAAGCCGAGCGCCTGGAGCGTGACGACCTTTGGATGAAGCCGGCGATCGACGAGGTGATCGACTATCTTGCCGGCTCCATCCCGCATCCGGAGCTGCCGCTGGACGTGCGCGCTACTGCCTTCCAGCGCCAGGTCTGGGAGCAGTTGCTGGCCATTCCGCCGGGTGAGACCCGCAGCTATGGCGAGATCGCAGAGGCCGCCGGCTCGCCGCGCGCTGCCCGAGCGGTGGGCACGGCCTGCGCCCGTAATCCCGTGGCCCTGCTGGTGCCCTGTCATCGCGTGACGCGCGGCGATGGCGACATGGGCGCCTATCGCTGGGGTCGCGATCGTAAGGCCTGGCTCTTGGCGCAGGAGGCTTCGGCGGCCGAACGCACGCTTGGCGAAACCGGGGAATCTCGCCTATAGGAGCGGGATGGATCTAGTCGAGACGCCGCAGGAAGTCCTGATCGGAGGGCAAAGTCTGCCGCTGAAAGTGCGCTGGAATGCTCGCGCGCGGCGGCTGACCATGACGGTGGATCACACGCAGCGCTGCCTGCGTCTGGTCTTGCCGCAGGGGATCGAGCCGCAGGCCGGGATTGCCTTCTGTCAGCGCAACGAGGCCTGGATCTTGGAGCGCTGGGCGGCCTTGCCGGCGCTCATCCCCTTCCAGCCGGGCGCCCTCTTGCCGCTCTATGGCGAGAACCTTGAGATCTGCCATCGCCCGGCAGCGCGACGCGGCGTCTGGCAAGAGGCCGATCAGCTCTGTGTCTCGGGCGCACTCGACCACCTGCCGAGACGGGTCGAGACCTTCTGTCGGGCCGAGGCGGGACGACGCTTCCGCGCCGCGGTCAAGGAAAAGGCGGCTGCCGCCGGTGTCAGGGCAGGGCGGGTCACCCTGCGTGAGAGCCGCAGCCGCTGGGGCAGCTGTTCGCCCAAGGGCGACCTCTCCTTCTGTTGGCGCCTGATCTTTGCGCCCCCTGAGGTCTTGGACTACGTCGCCGCCCACGAGGTGGCGCACATCCGTCATATGGACCACAGCCCGGCCTTCTGGCGGCTCTGCGCCGCGCTGGTGCCCGATATCGCCGGGCCCAAGCGCTGGCTGGCCCGCAACGGGGCCGGTCTTTGGCGCTACGGATCGGGGATGGCGATGCCGGGGACCCAGATATAGCCATCGGCGTCGGCCAAGAAGACCTCGCGCTGCCCATGCGGCTTGTCGGCGGCTGAGGCCAGCACCGAGAAGCCGGCGGCGATGCAGCGGGCTTCGGCCTGGTCGGGATCGAGGCCATAGAGCCTGAGCTCACAGCCGGCCCCACGGATAATACCGTCACCCACAAGCCCCAGCAGGGGATGGGAGGAATAGGTGTGATCGGCGTGCAGCATCCATTCGCTGTCCTGGTGGCGCATCACCGCAAAGTCGGGATCGTGATAGACCGGCGTCAGGCCCAGGACCTCGCTGTGGAACGTGAGCGCCCGGGCCATGTCGGCGACCAGCAGATTGACTCCCATCCCCTTCAGGCTGCGGCCATAGTCGCCGGCCGACATAAAAGGCTCTCCCTCGCGCATCTTCGTCATTCCCGCTGCCACCTGTTTGCGTCGCTTGGGTCAGCCTAACACGCCTAATGCCTGATAGCCCCGAGTCGGTGCGGTCTTCCAGCACGTGCTAGGCTCGAAGGATCAGCCTTTGCCGCCGACAGCTGGAGACAGGCCATGGAGGGCATGCAGTGGAACTGCTGAACTCGGATCTGCTAGGGGAGGAACAGGAAATCGCTCGACGTGAGCTGACTGGCATTCGCTATGTTGCTCATCCTAAGAGCGATGTCGGCGGATCCGTTGCCGTCGAGGTCCACCTCCAGCTGTTGCAGGCCGGCATCGAAGCGAGCTTCTGAGTTACCGCCGCCAGTAAAGACTGCGCCTTCGACATAGGTGAAAGTGCCTGTCTCCAGACCCGTGGCGAAGACCAAGCTATCCTGATTGCTGCCCGGACTGACCAGCAGGCCTTCAAAATCGCCGATCACAGCCAGAGCCTGCAGGGTGCCGCCGGTATCTATCGTACCGCTCTCGTTGCCGTTCAGGAGGAACTGATCGCCGCCAGAGCCGCCGAAGGCCGTGTCGTTGTTGTTCAGCTGCAGGCTGTCCTGTCCGCTCTCGCCCTGCAGCAGGTCGCGCAGATCCTGGTCGCCCTCGCCATTCAGGAAATCGTTCCCCAGGCCGCCCGTCAGGCTGTCCGCGCCGGAGCGACCCTGTAGGACGTCGTCACCGCCCTGACCGTAAGCCGTGTCGTCGCCAAGCCCGCCAAAGAGGAAATCCGTCCCCGATTGGCCATAGAGGCGATCGCTCGCGGAGTTGCCGACCAGGGTCGCGCCGGCGCTATTGGAGGTCAGCGCCCGGGCCGTGTCGTCACGCTCGCTGCGCAGCACCTCGACATGGCTGGAGAGTGTGTAGGTCTCGGCCGTCGCGATGACCCTATCGTTGCCGCCGCCCGCCTCTTCGACCACCCGGTCCGTGCTGGTATCGACAAAAAAGAGGTCGTCGCCGGCGCCGCCGATCATCTGATCGCGGTCGGATCCACCGTCGATGGTATCATTGCCCTCGTCTCCATGCAGGCGATCGTTCAGCGCGCCGCCGTACACACGGTCATCACTACTGCCGCCGTAGAGTGCCAGGTCGGTGCCGGAGCCGCCGAAGAGGTGATCGCGGTGGCTGCCGCCGAAGAAGCTGCGGTCGTCTCCATCGCCGCCGTAGAGACGGTCGCCGCCACGCTCGCCATAAAATGCCCGGTCGTCCGCAGCATCGCCGCGGAGAGTGTCGTTGCCCCGACCCCCGAAGAAGGTCCGATCCTCGCCATCGCCGCCCTCCAGGACGTCGTCACCGCTTTCTCCATAGAATCTGATGTCGAGGCCACTGTCTCCTTGGATCCGGTCGCTGCCGTCATCGCCGAAAAGCATCTCGTCGCGCTGGCTACCACCCTGCAGGCTATCCGCTCCCGATCCACCGTGGAGGCTGCGATCACGGCCCAGATCGCCGGTGACAAGATCGCTTCCGCTGCCGCCATAGAGGCGTCGATCGTTGCCGTCGGATCCGACGAGACTGTCGTCGCCCAACCCACCAAAGAGAAAATAATCTTTGCCGCTATCGCCGCCTATGCGGTCATTACCAGTCCCGCCGAAGAAATCCCGATCGTCACCGCTTCCGCCAAAGAGCGAGTCCGTACCATCGTCGCCGAAGAACTCCCTGTCGCTCCCTGTGTCACCGGTCAGGCTGTCTAATCCCTCGCCACCATAGAAGCGGTTGTCGTCGCCACCACCACCTGAGAGGCTATCGTCGCCTTCGTCACCGTTGAAGCGTTCGTCACGTTCATCATTCCCGGAAAGTGTATCATTGCCGAGGCCGCCGTAAAACAGATGATCCACTCCCTCACCGCCTGCAAGGATGTCGCTGCCGCTGCCTCCTTCGAAGTCGTAGTCTTCCCCAGTACCGCCTGAAAGCGTATCGTCGCCGTGCTCGCCATAGAAACCGGCGTCATCGCCACTCTCACCCGACAGTACGTCGTCGCCACTGCCTCCAAAGAAGTCGTCGTCACCTCCATTCCCGCCAAAGAGCGTATCCTTACCGTCGTCTCCTTCAAAGGAAAGATCGTCACCACCATCCCCTGACAAGGTATCGTCGCCCTCGTCTCCGTAGAAGTAGCCGTCCTTTCCTCCATCACCCGACAGGGTGTCACTGCCGGACCCGCCGCGGAATCGGGCGTCATCTCCGTTCCCGCCCCAGAGTGTGTCGTCGCCCAGCTCTCCGCGGAACTCGCGATCGGCCCCGCGATCGCCATAGAGCATGTCGGCGCCGCTACCTCCGCGGAAGCTGGAGTCCCTTCCATCTTCACCTGAAAGCGTGTCGTTGCCACTGGCCCCTTGTAAGGAAACGTCGTCGCCGCTCCCACCCGAAAGTGTGTCGTTGCCACTGCCGCCATATAGCGTATCGCTGCTCGAGAGTCCAAAGAGGGTATCGTCGCCACCTATCCCAAAGATTGTGTCGACCTCATTGGTACCGGTGATCAGGTCGGGTCCGGCCGTGCCAATTGTGATCCCCATGATCGTACCTCCCTCGGCGAAACTCAGTTTCTTATTTCGGCAGGCGGGGGCTGCAGTTACCCAAAATTGTCGGATGAGAGGACCCCAACACGCCTTGATAGATCGATTAGTGGCATAAGCAGACGACCATGGAAAGAGCAGGGGAGTTCGGACAAGTCTCTTCCAGCAGAAACGGGGCGGCATTCTTTGACGCTAACTGACTGGTGCATCTAGAGTTGAGAACAACCAATGAGTTAGCGCCAATGGAAGTCTGTCGCTGTCGGGTGTCAACTGCGATCCATGGAACTTCAGCTTCAAGCGGCCCCTGCTTGGATTCCCCCTTCGGGTGTGCCATAGAGATCGCGCCTCAGCTGCTGCAACATCATGATTTAGAAGCATGAATCATAGTCGGAGGCACCACAACCTCGATCTCCCCTGGGCAATTCGGGCCAAGCTTTCCCGAACCTTGTCCTTCCGGCAGCCATGCACCGAAAGAGAGGAACTCGGAAGCCCATGACCAAGGGGGTGTCGTCCGAAGGGCGCCTGCGCGCCGACCGGCTCGAAGTCGCGATCATCGTCACGCTCTGCGTGGCTCTGGGTCCGCTCGCGACCGATCTCTATCTGCCCTCTCTGCCGTCCATCGGACGGGCCTTTGAGGTGAGTGTGGGCGAGGCCCAACTGACCCTCTCCGTCTTCCTGATCGGCTTTGCGCTAAGCCAGTTGATCTATGGTCCTCTGTCGGATCGCTTCGGGCGGCGGCCGGTCATGCTCTTCGGCCTTGTGGTCTTTCTGGCTGCCTCGATCTTCTGCTCCTTTGCCTGGTCGCTCGAGGTCCTGCTGGTGGGGCGCCTGCTGCAGTCGCTTGGCATCTGCGCCGGCCCGGTGCTGGGGCGTGCGGTGGTGCGCGACGCCTGGGGGCCTGATCGCTCGGCCCGCATCCTCTCCTACACCGGCTCGGCCATGGCCCTGGCGCCGGCCATCGGGCCGATCATCGGCGGTTTCTTGGAGGCGGCCTTCGGCTGGCGCTCCAGCTTTCATGCCTTGAGCCTCTTTGCTCTGGCTCTGCTTGCCTTCGTCTATCTGCGCCTGCCGGAGACCAACCGATCGCCCGACCCCAATGCGCTACGTCCCCTCCGGATCGCCGGCAACTTCCTGGTGCTGCTGCATCATCGCAGCTACCTGGGTTTCATGCTGATTGCGGCCTTGAGCTACGCTGGGCTCTTCGTCTTCATCGCCGGCTCCTCCTTCCTGCTGATCGACGACCTGGGGCTAAGCCCGCAGCTCTATGGATTCAGCTTTGCCGCCGTCATCTTCGGTTACATCCTAGGTAGCTTCACCTCGGGCCGCTTCGGTGAGCGTTTCGGCCGTGATCGCATGCTGGCCTTAGGCGTGCTGTCGGGGCTCTTTGCTGCCGCCTTGGGGCTCGTCTTGTCGCTCTCCGGCGTCTTGGCGGTCTGGAGCGTGGTGGGCGTAACCGCGCTCTATTTCATGGCTGCAGGCTTCATGCTGCCGAATGCGGTTGCCGGCGCGCTGCGCCACTATCCGCACATGGCGGGCTCCGCCTCCTCGCTGATGGGCTTCGTGCAGATGTCGATCGCGGCTGTCTTGGGTATCGCGGTTGGCCAGTTGCACGATGGCAGCCATGTGCCGATGGCTGCTGCCATAGCGCTGGCAGCAGGAGGCATCGCAGTCTCGTGGCAATTCTTGGTGCGTCCCGGGGTCCGGGCAGACCGGCTAAGACCAGCGACATGAGGCCGGCGACATAAGGAGGAGAGAGACATGGATAGAGCCGATATCGGTGCCCGCGCCGAAGCCTTCCGCGCCCTGCATCAGGGCCCCGGCATCTTCGTCATGCCCAATCCCTGGGATCAGGGTTCCGCCCGGATCCTGGCAGGGCTGGGCTTCCCGGCCTTGGCCACGACTTCGGCCGGCCATGCCTACGCGCTGGGGCGTCGCGACAACGAGGGCGCAGTCAGCCGGGACGAAGCCATGGCCCACGGACGAGAGCTGCTTTCAGCGATCCCGCTACCCCTGAACGGCGATCTTGAAGGGGGCTATGGCGATGCACCGGAAGCGGTCGCGAAGACCATCCGCGCTGCGGCGGACGCGGGCTTCGCCGGCTGCTCGATCGAGGATGCGACCGGGCGCGAGGAAGACCCCATCTTCGACAAGGCCTTCGCGGTCGAGCGCATTCAGGCCGCTGTCGAGGCGGTCAAGGCCTTGGATCGCCCCTTCGTCCTGACGGCGCGGGCGGAGAACCTGATCCACGGCAGGCTCGACGTCGAAGACACCTTCCAGCGGCTGGCCGCCTTCGCCGAGGCGGGGGCGGAGGTGCTCTATGCTCCCGGCCTCAAGGACTTGCCGACCATAAAGCGCTTCTGCACGGAGCTGCCCTGTCCTTTCAACCTGCTCTACGGCCTCAAGGGTCAGGACTTCACCATCGCCGAAGCGGAGGCGGTAGGTGTCAGACGGATCTCCCTTGGGTCCGGCATAGCACGGGCTGCCTATGGGGCGCTTTTCAAGGCGGGCCAGGAGCTGGCCGGGCCAGGCACAGCCAGTTACATGGAGGGCGTCCCGGGCTTTCCGAAGCTCGATCCCTTCATGCGTGGGGCTGGAGAGGACTAACCTCCAACCTCGGCGCGGCACTCCTCGGTGAAGACGCTGCGGGCGGCATCGCAGCGGGCCATGGCTTCCAAGTAGAGGAGCTCGTCCAGGCTGTCGCGCTTGGGCGCTTGAGGATGGCGGTTTTCCAGACGCATCTTCAGGCGCAGTGCTTCGCGGATGACGGCGTCACGATCGCCGAACGCGCCATTGGCGATTTGGCTATCAATGTAGGCCTCCAGGTCGGCGTCTAGATTGACTTGCATGGCTCTAACCTCCGTTTGAACTGGAGGTGGGCGGCGAATGTGGAGGCTTTCTGGATCAGCGTGCGTCTGCGTTGGGGTCTGCCATGCGCGGAAGCGGCATCTTGGTCTCCTGGTCCCGCTCGATGGTGCCGATCAGGCTGCCGATCAGGTCGCTGGGCTCTTCTTCCTTCTTCGCCGGCTTGGCTGGCGCCGGTTTGGCGACGATGGCCTTTGTCGGATCGCTGGGCGCCGGCTTGCCGCCGCGCGGCAGCGGCTTGGCCGGCTGGCCCTCCAGGGCGGCGGTGACCACGCGCCGCCAGATCTCTGCTGGCAGGCGTCCGCCGGTGACGTTGGCCATGGGCGTGCCGTCGTCGTTGCCGACCCAAACGCCGACCACCAATTCAGCCGTGAAGCCGACGAACCAGGCATCACGATAATCCTGGCTGGTGCCGGTCTTGCCGGCGGCCGGTCGGCCCGGTTCGGCACGCTTGCCGGTGCCCCAGGCGATCACGGCGTGCATGAGATTGTTCATGGCATCGACGTCGGTTGGATGCACCACGCGGTGATAGCTGGGCTCGGGGTGGCGGTAGAGCGTGGTGCCCTCGGTGCCTGCGATCCGGCTGATGCCATAGGGCCAGACGCTGCGCCCCTCATTGGCGAAGACGGCAAAGGCGCCGGTCAACTCCAGCAGGGTGACCTCGGCCGCGCCCAGGGAAAGCGCCAGGTTCTCCGGCATCGGCGAGGTGATGCCCAGGCGCCTTGCCGTTTCGATCACGCGATCGAGACCAGCCTTCTGAATCACCTGCACGGCGACAGAGTTCAGCGAGCGGGCGAAGGCCTCCCTCAGGGTCACCTCGCCGCGATAGCGATCGTTGAAGTTGCCGGGCTCCCAATCGCCGACCTTGATCTTGCGATCGACCATGCGGCTGTCGGGTTGAAGCCCGCTCTCCAGCCCGGCCAGATAGACGAAGAGCTTGAAGGCAGAGCCAGGCTGGCGCAGCGCTTGGGTCGCGCGATTGAACTGGCTGGTCTGATAGTGCTTGCCGCCGACCAGGGCCAGGATCGCGCCGTCCGGGCGCATGACCACGACGGCGGCCTCGCTGGCGCCGACCTCGGCGCCCTGCTCTTCCAGGACCTGCGCGACCGCGGTCTCGGCAATGGCCTGGATCTTGGGGTCCAGGGTGGTCTGGACCCGCAGATCGCGGCGCACACTGCCCAGGGTCTGCTGCGCCTGGGTCAGGGCCCAGTCACCGAAATAGCGTCCGCGCTCATAGCCGCGTGGCCTGGACTGGCTCTTCTCGCGATAGGCCACCTCGGCCTGCGACGGCGTGATGAAGCCGACATCGACCATGGAGTCGAGGACCAGCTTGGCGCGCTTGTCCGCCCGGTCGCCTTCTCGTGTCGGATTGAGGCGCGAGGGGGCCTTCAGCAGTCCGGCCAGTACCGCGGCCTCGTAGAGGGTGACGTCTCGGGCGGACTTGCCGAAGTAGCGACGGGCGGCTGCATCAACGCCATAGGTGCCCGCCCCCAGATAGACGCGGTTCAGATAGAGCGTCAGGATCTGGTCCTTGCTGTAGCGTGCTTCCAGTTGAAAGGAGAGCAGGGCCTCTTGGATCTTGCGCTTCAGGCTGCGTTCCGGCGTCAGGAAGAGGTTCTTGGCCAGCTGCTGGGTCAGGGTCGAGCCGCCCTGGACCAGGGCACCGGCCTTAAGGTTGGTCAGCATGGCCCGCGCAATACCGATGGGGTCCAGGCCATAGTGGCCGTAATAGCGCCGGTCCTCGATGGCGATCACGGCCTGCGGCAGGAAGAGCGACATCTCCTCGACCTTCAGGGGCTCGCCGTAGATATCGCCATAGCTGTGGATGGTGGAGCCGTCGGCGGCGGCAAGCGTGATGCTGGGTCGTCGGCTGTCGTCGGCCAAGCGGTCGATCGGCGGCAGGTCCTGGCTGTACCAGAGCGCGACACCGATCAGGGCCACCACCAGCCAGACGAAGGCGCCTGCACTCCAGGCGGCGACTTTCAGCCAGCGCGGCCGGCGCCGCGTCTCGGTCGTGGCCGGGTTTTTCGTGCTACGGCTTTGCCTTGCCCTGGTTGCGGCGGTCTTGGCTTTGCTAGGAGCCTTGCTACTGGCCTTGCTTTTGGCCTTGGTGGGCGCCTTCTTCTTGGCAGAGGCCCGCGCTTTCGCCGGCCGCTTTTCCGCCACCAGCTGCGGTCTGCCTGAGGTCCCGCTTGCCTTCTTCGCCCCCATCGCGCTATCCAGCCTCGTTTCCGTTTCGTTCCGAACCGGCGACCTGCCCGCTCTTCAATCCCCTAGCCCTCGCTGACTGCACGCGAAAGATGACGCCATGACGACAGACCAAGGCCATTTCACGATCCGACCGATCGCCTTTGGCGACGCGCGCGAGATCACCCTCATGACCGCTGAGCTTTCGCAGCATGAGGGCGCCCAGCCGCCGCTGATCGTGCCTGAGGACGTGGAGAGAGAGATGAAGCGGCCGGACTGCGTGCTGCAGGGCTTCATGGCCGTGCAGGGGCAGAAGGTCTTCGGCTATGCGCTCTTCACCATCTCCTTCGACACGGAAAGCGGGACCCGCGGCGCCTATATGTGCGATCTCTACGTGAGGTCTTCCGCGCGCCGCAATGGTCTAGGCCAGCAGCTTATGGCCGCGATCGCACGCGCCACGGCAGACCAGGGCGGGGCCTGGATTGCCTGGGGGGCACTTGCCAAGAACGAGGAGGCGCAGCGCTTCTATGCGAAGGTGGGGAAGGCCGAAGAAGGCGTGGAGCTTTGGAGCATGAACGAGCAGGTTTTCCGGCAGTTCAAGACGAGCCAAGCGCGAAACTAAAAGTCGCTGCAGATGCCCTTGCGTTCCCAGTCGCCATAGCGGGTGGGTTCGGGACCGGTCGGACCGCCGATCTCTTCGACCTTGCCGTCCTTTTGGGCGCTCTCCGCCTTCAGCTTCTCCGCCGTCTCGGCAAGCTTCTGGGGCGGCACGGGTTTGCTGGTGTTGCGTGGGGCCTCGGCAACGCCTTGGGCGGCCTTGGCCTTATGGCTGACGAAGAGTCTCATGCGCTAGATTTAGATCACCAAGGGCTCTTGGCCAAGCCTTGCGAGGGGACGTTCGGAACCTTACGTCTGACGGGATAGGTTTCAATCTCCCGGATGAGCGATGAACTACGTACGGACCACCTTTCTGCTCGCGTTGATGACGGCGATTTTCGTCGGCGTCGGCTATATGCTGGGCGGGCCGAGCGGCATGCTGATCGCCTTCGTCGTGGCCGCCGGGATGAATATCTTCGCCTATTGGAACAGCGACAAGATGGTCCTGCGCATGTATGGCGCGAAGGAGGTTGGCGACCGCCAGTCGCCCGAGTTCGTCGGCATGGTGCGGCGGCTGGCCGAGCGCGCCGACATGCCGATGCCGCGCGTCTACATCATCGAGTCGGATCAGCCCAATGCCTTCGCGACCGGTCGCAATCCGGAGAATGCGGCGGTGGCAGCGACCACGGGCCTCTTGGGGCGTCTGAACTACGAAGAAATCGAAGGGGTGATGGCGCACGAGTTGGCGCATGTGAAGCATCGCGACACGCTCACCATGACGATCACCGCGACCCTGGCCGGTGCGATCGCAATGCTGGCCAATTTCGCCCTCTTCTTCGGTGGTAATCGAAACAATCCGCTGGGCATCGTCGGCACCATCCTGATTATGATCCTGGCGCCGATGGCGGCCATGGTGGTGCAAATGGCGATCAGCCGCAGCCGTGAGTACGAGGCTGACCGGCTGGGAGCGGAGATCAGCGGCAAGCCCTTGGCACTTGCCTCTGCGCTGCAGAAGATCTCAGGCGCAGCCTCCAAGATCGACAATGAACAGGCGGAGAAGAACCCGGCGACTGCGCATCTCTTCATCATCAATCCACTGCATGCTCGCGCGGTCGACTCGCTCTTCTCGACGCACCCCAGTACCGAGAACCGGATTGCGCGCCTGCAGGAGATGGCGGGCCAAGGCGGGTCGCGACCCAGCGGCACGTCGAGTGCGCCGCGGCGAAGCAGCGGGCGTGGCTCCGTGCCCTCCAGCGGCGGCAGCAAACGGGGCCCTTGGTCCTAGGCCCGCAGTTTGAAATCCCCTTCTCAGCGCCGGGACGAGCCCGGCCTCAAGGCACGTCGCGTCGCCCTCTCCCTCCTGCAGGCAGTCGTGGACCGCAAGCAGCCTTTGGACGAAGCACTGGCAGGCGAGGGGCGCCTCGCTGCACTCTCGGCCCGGGACCGTGCCTTTGCGCGCCTGCTGGTCGCCACCTGTCTGCGCCGCCTGCCTGAGGTTGATCGCCTGCTGTCCGGCTTCCTGTCGCGCCCTCTGCCGCGCAAGGCTGGCGAGGCGCGTTGGGCCTTGCGTCTTGGTGCTGTCCAGATTCTCTTCCTGAAGACACCGCCGCATGCAGCCGTGGCGACCTCGGTTGCCCTGTTGCAGGGTCCTGCTCAGGGCTTCAAGGGATTGGTGAATGCCGTTCTCCGACGGCTCTCGCGGGAAGGCCAGCCGCTGCCTGGGGTGGAGGCTGCCAGGGTGAACACGCCCGACTGGCTCTGGGAGAGCTGGCGCAAGGCCTATGGAGAGGGGGAGGCGGCCGCAATTGCCGCCGCCCATCTGACCGAGCCGCCGCTGGACCTGATTGCTGCCCGTGACTCCGATCTCTGGGCAGAGCGTCTGGGTGCCGAGCAACTGCCCTTAGGCGCGCTGCGTCTACCGAGCGGTGCTGGCGACCCTGCCGAGATGCCGGGCTATGGCGAGGGCGCCTGGTGGGTGCAGGATCAGGCCGCGGCCTTGCCGGTCGCGCTCTTCCCGAAGCTGGCGGGACAGCGGGCCTTGGATCTCTGCGCGGCCCCCGGTGGCAAGACCTTGCAGATGGCATCTGCCGGCGCGGAGGTGACGGCCATCGACCGCAGCGGCGAGCGATTGGTGCGGCTTCGCGGCAATCTGGAGCGCTGTGGCCTAAGCGCGCGACTCGTGGAGGGCGATGCTGGCGAGTGGAGGCCCGAAGAACCTGCCGACCTGGTCCTCCTGGATGCCCCATGCAGCGCCACCGGAACCCTGCGGCGACATCCTGACATTGCCCGCAATCGCAGCCCGGCAGATATCGCAACCTTACTGCCCTTACAGGCGAGGCTCTTGCAGGCCGCCTGGCGCATGCTGCGTCCGGGCGGCATCCTGATCTATTCGGTCTGCTCGCTGCAGCCGGAGGAGGGGCCGGACCAGATCGAGGCCCTCTTGTCGTCGGAAGCGAGTCTCACACGTCGCGCCGTCGCGGCCGAAGAGGTGGCTAGTCTGGGGCAGCTTATCGATGCCCAGGGTGATCTGCGTTGCCTGCCCTCTCACCTGGCGGAGCGGGGCGGACTAGATGGCTTTTTTGCGGCAAGGCTGGAACGGCTTGCCTGATCGCCCCTGCCGCGCTTAATGCTCTCCCTGTTCGCTTCGAGAGGGGCTGCTCTGCCCGCTCTTCAGGCTCGGTCAGATTTCATACAGGCGCTTTTCCATGGCCAAGGCAGTCCGCATCGCTCCCTCAATCCTCTCGTCCGACTTCGCCAAGTTGGGAGCGGAGGTACAGGCCATCGACCAGGCCGGCGCCGACTACATCCACGTCGATGTGATGGACGGGCACTATGTGCCGAACATCACCATCGGGCCGCAGGTGGTGAAGGCGCTGCGCCCGCACAGCGCCAAGGTCTTCGACGTGCACTTGATGATTGCGCCGGTGGACCCCTTTGTAGCGGCTTTCGCCGAGGCCGGGGCCGACATCATCTCTTTCCATCCAGAGGCGGGGCCGCACCTGCATCGTACCATCCAGTTGATCCATCAGCATGGTGTGAAGGCCGGCCTGGTGCTCAATCCCGGCACGCCGATCGAGGCAGCCTTGCCGGTGCTCGATCTGGTCGACCTGCTGTTGGTCATGAGCGTCAATCCGGGCTTTGGCGGACAGGCCTTCCTGCCCTCGGTTCTGCCGAAGGTGGAGGCGCTGCGGCGGGCCATCGATGCCAGCGGTCGGGAGATCGACCTGGAGATCGATGGCGGCATCACCGCAGAGACGGCACCGCAAGCAATCGCGGCCGGCGCGGATGTCCTGGTGGCCGGAACCGCCAGCTTCACGGGCGGACCTGATTGCTATCGGGACAACATCGCCACCCTGCGGCGGGGCTGAGGCAAAGCCATGGCCGGAGCGGAGACAGGAGGAAGATCGCGACTGCCGGCGCAGCTGGCACTACAGCGCTATCGCTACGGCTTGGCCTCTCTGGTCTATGCGCTGCCGCTCTATGAGCTGAGCCTGCGCGGAACCACCACGCGCGGCAGCTGCCCGACGGTTCCCGATTCCTGGCCCGGCAATGCCCAGCTAGGCCAAGAGATCGTCAAGGGGCGCTTTCTGTTGTGCGGCCTCAAGTGCCAGGTCAAGGCGGACTTCAGTCAGCCCAGCCTGCCTGCGGGCGCTTTGGCCGAACTCCAGAACTTCGGCTGGCTGCGCCACCTTAGAGCCTACGGCGGCGATGCCGGGCGCCGGCGGGCGCGTGAGCTGGTCACCGCCTGGATCCAGCAGCACAAGCGCTGGTCGCGCCAGGTCTGGGCGCCTGAGGTCCTGGGTGACCGTATCGCCAACCTCATGGGGCACTATGAGTTCTTCGCGGCCTCCGGCGAGGTCGCGCTGCGCCAAAGCCTGCTGCGCTCGATAGCCCGCCAGGCAAAGCAGCTCTCGCGCTGCATGCCGGCGGGATTGACTGGCTCGGCTCTGATCGCGGCCATCAAGGGGTTGGTCGTCGCCGGCGCCTGCCTCGACGAGGGGCGCTCCTATCTCGATCAAGCCGTTGCGCTTCTTTCCAAGATCTTGCCGAAGCAGGTCTTGGCGGACGGTGGCCATCTGGAGCGCTCTCCCTCCGCTCAGCTCAGGGTCTTGCGCGACCTCTTGGACATCCGCGCCTGGTTGCACCTGGCCGAGATGGGGACGCCGCCGGCTCTGGTCGACGCCATCGAGCAGATGGGGCCCCTCCTGAAACTGATGCAGCATCCGGACGGCGGCCTGTCGCTGATCAATGGCTCGGTCGAGGAAGAGGGTCTGATGGTCGATCTGGTCCTGCAGCGGGCCAGCAGTCGGCCGCGACAGCTGCTTTCGGGTCCGCAGAGCGGCTTCCAGCGCCTACAGGCTGGTCGACTTTCGGTGATGGTCGATGCCGGGCGGCCTCCGGGCCCAGGGCTCGATCACGCCACCCAGGCCGGAACCCTTGCAATCGAGGTGACGGCCGGCCGGCAACGTCTGATCGTGAACTGCGGTGCCTTCGCCAATGACCCTGAATGGGGGCCCTTACTGAAGGGGACGGCGGCGCACTCCACGGTCACGGTGGAAGAGCGCAACTCCTCAGAGATCCTGGCCAGCGGCGGCCTAGGGCGCCGACCGCGCCAGGTCTCCTGTCGGCGCGACGACCGCAGCGGTGGCCAGCTCTTGGAGATGAGCCACGACGGCTATGCCCCGCTCTTCAATCTGGAGCATCATCGCCGCCTGGCCTTGAGCGAAGATGGTGAGGCTCTGGTCGGTGAGGATCGCCTGACCGGTGGTCGTGCCGGTCTTGCCTACGCCGTGCGCTTCCATCTGCATCCCAGCGTGCAGGCCACCCTGATCCAGGGCGGCAGCGCCTGCCTCTTGAAACTGCCGCGCGGCGAGGGCTGGCGCTTTCGCACCCAGGACATGGAGATCGCGCTGGAGCAGAGCATCTATTTCGGCAAGCCGGAGGATCCCCGCCGTAGTCTGCAGATCGTGCTTTCCGGTCAGACCGACGACAGCGGCCTGACGGCGCTCTGGTGGTTGCAGCGCGAGAGTCAAGCCAAGCGCTAAAACGCGCTAGTTCGCCCCTTGCCAAGCCCTCTGGGCCATGTTCTCTGACCCCATTCTCGCCAGAACCAGGACCTTCGACCATGACTGCGCTCATCAAGCCTGCTCGTGCTCTCCTCTCGCTTTCCGACAAGCGCGGCTTGGAAGACTTCGCTCGCGGCCTTGCCGAGGCCGGTGTCGCTCTGATCTCGACCGGCGGCACGGCCGCCAGTCTGAAGGCGCTCGGACTCTCGGTTCAGGAGGTGAGCCAGGTCACCGGCTTTCCAGAGGTCATGGAGGGACGGGTCAAGACCCTGCATCCCAAGGTGCACGGCGGCCTCTTGGCCAGGCGCGACCGCGAGGATCATCTGGCCGCGATGCAGGAGCAGGAGATCGAGGGCATCGACCTCCTGGTGGTGAACCTCTATCCCTTTGAAGAGACTCTGGCGTCTGGCGCCACTGGCGAGGCCTTGATCGAGAAGATCGATGTCGGTGGCCCCGCCATGCTGCGGGCGGCGGCGAAGAACCATGCCTTTGTGGCCGTGGTGACCGATCCCGATGACTATCCCCTCTTGCTGGAAGAGATGAAAGAGGAGGGCGGCATCGGCCTGGAGACGCGGCAGCGGCTGGCAGCCAAGGCCTTTGCATTAACTGCCAGCTATGACGCGGCGATTGCCGGCTGGATGGCGGAGACGCAGGGTCGGCGTTTCCCGGCGCGTTTCTCTCTGGGAGGGGTTCGTCTGTCGAGCCTGCGCTATGGCGAGAACCCGCATCAGCAGGCCGCGGTCTACCGCAGCGGCAGGCCGCTTCCAGGGGCGGTCTCGGCCAAGCAACGGCAAGGCAAGGCGCTCTCCTACAACAATCTGGCCGATGCTGATGCTGCCTTCGAGTGCGTGACGGAGTTCCGCGACCCGGCTGTCGTCATCGTCAAGCACGGCAATCCCTGCGGCGTAGCGGAAGCCGGGGACCAGAGCGCTGCCTATGATGCCGCTTTGGCTACCGATTCCGTTAGTGCCTTCGGCGGCATCGTCGCGTTGAACCGTCCTCTGGGTGGGGCGACCGCCGAGAAAATCGTCAAGCTCTTCACCGAAGTGATCATCGCGCCTGGCTTCGACGCGGCGGCGCTGGAAGTCCTGTCGGCGAAGCAGAACCTGCGCTTGCTCGACACCGGCGGTCTACCCGAGGGCGATATGGCTGGTATGGTCGTCAAGGCTCTGGCCGGAGGGTTCCTCGTGCAGGACAGCGATGGTGGCTCAGTCACTGCCGAGGGGCTGACCCTGGTCACCAAACGACGGCCCAGCGAGGCGGAATTGCGCGACATGCTGTTTGCCTTCCGCGTCTGCAAGCATGTTCGTTCTAACGCCATCGTCTATGCGCGCGAGCGCGCCACCATCGGTATCGGTGCCGGGCAGATGAGCCGGGTCGATTCCTCCCGCATTGCCGCCTGGAAGGCGGAGGAGGCCTTCGGTGCCGAGGGTGCCAAGGGCTCCGTTGTGGCGTCCGATGCCTTCTTCCCCTTCGCCGACGGCCTGCTGGCGGCCAGCAAGGCCGGGGCCACGGCGGTCATTCAGCCTGGCGGCTCGCAGCGTGATGCAGAGGTGATCGCAGCAGCTGACGAGGCCGGCCTGGCCATGGTCTTCACCGGTCTGCGGCATTTCCGCCATTAGACATCACCAGACCGTGCAATCTTTACCCTTTTTGATCGAGGTCAAGGCCGTCTAGTCTCCCTCTGTCCTATTGTCGCGTTGGCAAGAAGCAGTGAAAACAGGGAAGGAGGAGCCATGGCACAGCAAGCGTCGAACCAGAAGGGCAACGGTGCTGCTCCGCCCACGGTTGCCAGCCAGGGCCCCGTCGCACTGCCCGGAGGAGATCCGGTGCAGGAACTGGCGGCTCTCCGGCAGGATCCGGATGCGATCCGTGCGATCTTCGAGAACGGCACCTACCCCTACAAGCGCAAGATCCCAGCCAAGGCCTATGAGAAGCAGAAGGCGGCCCTGCAGGTCGAACTTCTTAAGGTGCAGGAGTGGGTGAAACAGACCGAGCAGAAGGTCGTCATCCTCTTTGAAGGCCGTGACGCGGCCGGCAAGGGTGGCACCATCAAACGCTTTACCGAACATCTGAACCCGCGTGGTGCGCGTGTCGTAGCCCTGGACAAGCCCAGCGAGCGCGAGCGGAGCCAGTGGTACTTCCAGCGTTATGTCGCGCATCTGCCGGCAGCTGGCGAGATGGTGCTCTTCGATCGCTCTTGGTACAACCGTGCCGGTGTCGAGCGGGTCATGGGCTTCTGCACTGCAAACGAGTATCTGGAGTTCATGCGCCAGGCCCCGCAGTTCGAACGCATGATCGTGCGCAGCGGCGTCATCTTCTTCAAATACTGGTTCTCGGTCACCCAGCAAGAGCAGCGCAGGCGTTTCCAGTCCCGCGAGATGGAACCGTTGAAGCGCTGGAAACTGTCACCGATCGACCGCCAGTCGATGGACAAGTGGGAGGACTATACCAAGGCCAAAGAGGCCATGTTCTTCTACACCGACACGGCCGATGCGCCCTGGACCATCATCAAGTCGAACGACAAGAAGCGCGCGCGGTTGAACTGCATCCGCCACTTCCTCTGGAACCTGCCTTACCCCAACAAGGACGAGAGCGCGGTTAAGGCGCCCGATCCCCTGCTTGTGGGTGAGAGCGGCTTCGTCATCGGCCGTTCGCAGCACATGCTGGCTCATGCCCTGACGCCAGGTGACCTGGAAAACAGCGCCGAGGTTTGACCCAAAAAGGGGTCAGAAGGCTGCTTTCCACTGCGCGGTGTCAACGAACCAGCGCTCTTCGTGAATCTTGCCGTCTGTCACTTTGAAGAGGACAGCGCTCTGGCTTCCGTCGGGAACCTTGCTGCTCTTCCATTCCAGGATCGAGACGACCTCGCCCGTCTCGCCGATCTGGCGGATGGAGGTGATCTCAAAACCGGCGGGAAGGGCTGCACCGAGGTTCTCAAGAGCCGCGCGAATTGCCGGCTTGCCGTGCAGCACGTCGCTTTGCCCTGGCATCACGAAGATCGCGTCTTCGACGTAGTCGGCCAACAAGGTATCCCAGTCACCCCGTCCGACAGCTTCCCATCCGGTGGCAATCATCTCTGCATCGCTGGTCATCGTGCCCCCCTTTCCATTCCAATATTGTTGTTTCTGTGGAGTAACCCCCCTGCATCCCTGGCTCAATCTGTGTGAAGGATCAGGGACAAGGTACCTCAACAGTCAGTTCACGATTGCCCGAGGTCAAGCCAAGACTGCCCTGGTCGATCCCTCTATTGCCGGTCGTTAGCCGAGGCCCAAGTCCCCTATCAGCAACAGACGTGAAACTGCCGCGTGTTAAAGAAAGGCACGACCCGTCAGCTCACAGACGCAATTCACAAGCCGAATGACCAGGCTATATTCCCATCATTGAGTTCTGCTGACATAGGAGGGCGCCAGGAAATGCATCTCTCGCGCGACGCGCAGTTCGCTCACGCCCATAGGCCTCGCCACCGCCCTGTTCGCAGGGCAGGATAGTACGGCGATGGGCTGCACTGGTATTCGCCTGATCGCGGCGGACGGATCGACCGTCTATGGCCGCACCATGGAGTGGGGCGCATTTGACCTCAATTCCCGGGTCGCCATCGTCCCGCGCGGCCATGCCTTTGCCGGGCTCACGCCCGAGGGATCCAGGGGGCGGCGGTGGAGCGCCAAGCACGGTGTCGTGGCTCTCGACATGATGGAGCATGACTGGTTCGCCGATGGCCTGAACGAGGCAGGGCTCGCCGTCGGTCTCTTCTACCATCCGGGCTTCGCCGAGTATCCGGCCTATGATCCGACCGCTGCCGAGAAGACCATCGGTGCCGTCGATCTCGTCGGCTATCTGCTGACGCAGTTCGCGACCATCGATGAGGTGAAAGCGGGAATGGCGGACCTTAAAGTCGTTGGTGTCACCGAGGCGCTGAACGGCACGCCGGACCCTGCCCACTGGATGGTTACCGAGCGCTCGGGCCGGTCCGTCGTCATTGAGTTTGTCGGAGGCGCGGTGCGGTTCTTCGACAATCCGCTCGGCGTGATCACCAATTCGCCCAGCTATGATTGGCATATGACGAACCTGCGGACCTATCTCAATCTCTCGGCGGTCGCCCTCCCGACGCGTCGGATCGAGGAGATGGATTTCGCCCCGCTGGGCGCGGGGAGCGGCATGATCGGTCTGCCGGGCGACAACACCCCACCGTCCCGTTTCGTACGGGCGGTTGCCTGGACCCAGACGGCGCGGCCGACGTCGGACTCAGACGAGACGGTCTATGAGGTCCTGCGCATTCTCGACAACTTCAACCTGCCGCTCGGCGGTGCCGAGGGCGCAGAGGTCAGCGGGGACACCCAAGGCATGCGCAGCTCCACGATCTGGACGACAGCCTGGGACCTCGATCAAGCGGTGCTGTACTTCCATACCCAACACAATCGACGTCTGCGCAAGGTGAGCCTCGACCGCCTAGAATTCTCAGGCGAAGGGATCTCGCGCATTCCGCTCGACAGGGAAAAGACTCAAGATGTCGAGGATTTAACCCCGACGCGGTGACAGGGTGCCCACCAGTTTTTTTGCCAGGCTCTCCGGAGATGATCCAATAGGTCTTGGAGGCTACTGCGCGCCCAGGTTCCAGTAACTGCCCTCCTTGCGGCCGATGTGGGCGATGAGCAGATTGCGGGCTTCTTCCAGCGCACCTTCTGCTGCCAACTCGGCGATCCGGCAGTGCTCTGCATAGGACTTGGCCATGTGGTCGGCGTGCGCACCGAGGCGGTTGCGTAGCGCCGCCATCTTGGAGGCGATGGTCTGATAGGCCTCGTTCAAATAGTCGTTGTCGGCGTGATCGAAGAGCACCTGATGGAAGCGGGTGTCGAGCTGTAGGTAGAGCCGGTCATCGCCTGCTTCACGGGCCTCCGTCATATCCTTGGCCACCTGACCCAGCCCCCGCGCCAGGCCCTCCCGGTCGCAGGCGAAGGAAAGCTCCAGAGCGCGCGATTCCAAGCAGACCCGCAGGTCGCAGATATCGGTCAGCTGCTTGGCACCGAGGGTGAAGACATAGGTCCCGCGCTGCGGCTCGGTGCGGACCAGACCCTCCAGTTCCAGGCGTTGAAAGGCCTCGCGAACCGGCGTGCGGCTGACCTCCAGGCGGGCTGCGATCTTGGCTTCCGACAGTGCAGTACCGGGCTCCAAATCGCCTGAGACGATTTCCTCGCGAAGCGCATCCGTCACCAGGCCGGTCAAGGACTTCGGTCGCTCGATTCGCAGGGCCATGCCTCGATCTCTCCACCCGTTGAAGGTTTCCGTGGAGTCGTCCTCCTGAGCAACCCCGTCCCGACTATAGGGCTGCGGACTCTCCCGTACAGTATTTTAGTGTTTGACATATTGTATGCCAGTATGTCAGTAGATGTTCCGCGAAACGGCGCGAGACCGTTGTGCTTAGGGAGGACATTGGGCTTGCGATCTTTGGAGCGGATATTCGTCGAGGCGAACCGGGCGGCTGTGGCCTTGGCGTTGGCTGCGATTTTCGTGATCGTCTTCGTCAATGTCGTGCTGCGCTACGGCTTCGGCACCTCTCTGGCTTGGGCGGAAGAAACCGCGCGCTTTCTGATGATCTTCGGTGCGTTGGCCGCGGCAGGTTTGGCGCTCCGCAAGGGCAGTCTGGTGGCGATCGACATGCTGCTGGACATTCTGCCCAAGGGCCTGGCCGTCGCTGTTCGATGGGCCGGCGTGTTGGCCATGGGTGCCTTCATGGCGCTGCTGCTCTGGTTCGGCTGGCTCTTCGTGGAGTTCGGCTGGAACAAGGAGACCATGGCAACCCAGATCTCGCGCGGCATTCCCTACATGGCGATCCCGATAGGCGCTGCGCTCTTCCTGATCCACCTGCTGCTCTTCGCCCGGCGCTACGTCGCACGCGATTTCGAACTGGACGAGCCGGCGGAGGAGGAGAGCGCGCCGCTCGACCCGCCGGCCGGGCAGGCGCGCTAGATCATGGCGCAGACCCTGGTCTTGCTCTTCGTGCTCTGCCTGGCGCTCGGTGTGCCGGTGGCTTTCACCATGGGCATCTCTGGCCTCGCCGCGATCCTGATCGAGGGCAAGATCAACCCCTTGGTGGCGATGCAGCGCATCTTCGCCGGCATCGACTCCTTCCCGCTGATGGCCGTGCCCTTCTTTATCCTGGCCTCAGAACTGATGATCGCCTGCGGGCTGACCACGGCCTTGCTGCGCTTCGCCAACGCCCTGGTTGGCCACATCCGCGGCGGGCTCGGGCACGTCAACGTCATGGTCTCCATGCTCTTCGCCGGGATCAGCGGCTCGGCGCTGGCCGACGCGGCCGGCCCCTCTGCCATCGTCATGCGGATGATGCGCAAGGCTGGTTACGAGCCCAGCTATGCCGGCGCGCTCTCTGCCGCGACGGCCACCATCGGGCCCATCATCCCGCCCTCCATCCTGATGGTGGTCTATGCCATCTCAGACAGTCGGGTGACGGTGGCCGGGCTTTTCCTCGCCGGCATTCTCCCCGGCCTGCTGATGGGGGCGGCACTCTCGCTCGCCAACCACTACGTCTCTGTGCGCCACGACTACCGCGGCCGCGCAGAGCGGGCCAGCGCGGCGGAGCTGGGGGGCAGCATGGTCACCGCGCTCCCGGCACTGATCATGCCCTTCATCATCCTGGGTGGCATCCTTGGCGGTGTCTTCACCCCGACTGAAGCCGGCGCTGTTGCCTCAGCCTATGCGCTCTTCCTCGGCTTCCTGATGCGTCGGCTTGGTCTCAAGAACCTCTATCAAGTCTTTGTTCGGGCTGCGGTTACCACCTCTTCAGTCTTGCTGATCGTGGCCATGGCCTCACTCTTCGGCTGGCTTCTGACCTATCTGCAGATCCCGCAGACTCTGGCGGCCTGGGTTGCCGGGCTGACAGAGGATCGCCTGACCGTCCTCTTCCTGCTGGCTGCCTTTGCCCTGATCTGCGGTCTCTTCATCGATACCTTGCCGGCCCTGATCATCCTGACGCCGGTGCTGGGCCCGATTGCAGCGCAGTTCGGCATCGACCCTCTGCACTTCGCCATGATGCTGGTCCTGAACCTGACGATCGGGATGATCACGCCCCCCGTGGGACCCGTTCTCTTCGTCATCGCAACGGTCGGCCAGCTGCGCATGGAGTCTCTCTCACGCGCCGTCCTACCCCTCTTGGCGGCAGAGCTTGCGGTGTTGCTGCTGGTGATCCTCGTGCCCCAGATCAGCACCGCCGTTCCCACCTTTTTCGGATTCACCAAATGACCTTAACTAAGGGAGGTAAGTCTATGACCAAAATGGCAAAACTCTTAAGTGGTGTCGCCCTCTTGGCGCTCGCCAGCGGCACCGCCTCGGCGGCCGGCAAAGAGCTGAAGTACGCGCACTTCCAATCAGCCGACATGAGCTCGCCCAAGCATGCGGCAGCGCTTGCCTTCGAGAGCTGTGTCGAGGGCAAGACCGCAGGCGGAATCGACGTGCAGGTCTATCCGGCAAGCCAGCTCGGCAATGGTGGCGAGATCATTGAGGCCCTGCAGTTCGGGACCGTGCATATGGGCGTTGTCCACGACGGTCCGATCTCGGCTGTCTACAAGCCCTTTGCCGTCTTCGCCATGCCTTACCTCTTCGATGATCAGGCCATGGCCTGGTCGATCGTCGATGGTCCCTTCGGCGAAGAGATGTTTGAGGAGATGCGCGGCCAGACCGGCATTCGCGTCTTCGGCCTGGCCGACAATGGGGTTCGCAACTTCACCAACTCGGTGAAGCCGGTCGCGACCCCGGCCGATATGGAGGGCATGAAGATCCGGGTCATGACGGCCCCGGTCTGGACCAAGCTGGTCGAGTCCCTGGGTGCCAGCGCCACGCCGGTGCCCTGGCCAGAGCTGCCGGGTGCGCTGCAGCAGAAGGTGGTCGACGGGCAGGAGAACGGGGTTACCAACATCCTCAATGCCTCGCTCTATCAGCACCAGGATCACGTGACCTTGGACGGCCATGTCTTCTCTTGGCACGCCTACATGATGAGCGATGATTTCTACAACAGCCTGAGCGACGCCGAGAAGGCGGCGGTCGAGCAGTGCGTGGAGATCGCCAAGGTGATCCATCGCGGCATGACCGCAGCCCAGGACGCCAACGCCGCCACCATCCTCTCTGAGAAGGGCATGACGGTGACCCCGGTCACGCCTGAGCAGAAGGCCCAGTTCCGCGAGATGGCGCAGCCGGCCGTCCGGGAGTGGATCGTGGGCGAGATCGGCGAAGACTGGCCGAACCGCTTGGATGCGGCCGTCGACGCCTATCGCAATCAGTAGCACGCAAGCACGAGGAGGCGTTGGACAATGACTCTCGGTGAGGCCCCCCTGGTCTGTGTTGCCGAGCCCGGCTATGCCGACTATCGCCGCGAACGCGCGGTGCTGGCGCCGCTTGACGCCAGAGTGGAGGCCATTGCTGCCGAGCAGGACTTGCCGCGCCTCCTCGCCACCCATCGGCCTGCCGCCTTGCTGGTGCGCGAGCGGCAGATCGATGCGGCGGTTCTTGCCGCTGCACCCGATCTCAAAGCTGTGGTGCGTTATGGCGTCGGTGTCGACAATGTCGATCTGGAGACCGCGCGAGAAAAGCGCATCTATGTCGCCAATGTCCCCGACTATGGTGCCGAGCATGAGGTCAGCGAGCTGGCCGTGGCGCTCTACCTCGCCGTTTCCAGGCGCGTCATCCAGCGCGATTCCTCGGTTCGTGCCGGGCGTTGGGGCGTAGGGCAGGCGGAGCCGATCCCTGGACGACGTAGTGCCACCTTGGGTCTGATCGGCTTTGGCAAGATCGCCCGAGCAGCGGTCGGCAAGTTTCGAGCGCTCGGCTTCAAGCGCATACTCGTAAGCGACCCGGCATTGAAGGCGGCCGGTGCCGCCGCGCTCGATGTCGAGAGGGCTGAGCTGGATCAACTCTGCAGCGAAGCCGATGTGATCTCGCTGCACGCACCGCTCGTGCCGGCAACCCGGCACATCCTGGACCGTCGGCGCCTGGCTCTGATGAAGCCGGAGGCCATTGTGATCAACGTCGCGCGCGGCGGCCTGATCGACGAAACGGCACTGGTTGAGGCGCTTGCGAGTGGCCGGCTCTATGGTGCCGGGCTCGACGTCTTCGAAGAAGAACCGCTCGCGGCAGAGAATCCTCTGCTCAAGGCGTCGAACATCGTGTTGTCTGACCATGCGGCCTGGTATTCCGAGACCGCGGTGGATGTCCTGCAGCGCAAGGCCGCGGAAGAGGTCTTGCGGGTGCTGAGCGGCAAGCCGCCATTGAACTGGGTCAATCCATGGTGAGGACAGCTATGCTTTTGGATCGCTTATCCGACCTCAAGGTCGTTCCCGTCATCCGCAGCGACAACGATGCCTACGCAGGACTGGCCTGCGACTGGCTCTTAGAGGCGGGCCTGCGCGCGCTGGAGGTCACCTTGACCGTGCCCGGCGCTGAACACCTGATTGCCGCGCTTGCCAAGCGCGAGCCCGATGCCCTGATTGGTGCTGGAACCGTGCTGACGGCGGAGGAGGCCAGACGCTGCATCGATGCCGGTGCTGCCTTCCTGGTTTCCCCCTGTGCCGCTCCTGGCGTGCAGGAGGTCGCGACGGAGGCCGGCATTCCCTTCATGCCGGGTGCCGCCACCCCCAGCGAGGTCTTGGCCCGCTGGCGCGAGGGGGCGGCTCTGGTCAAGATCTTCCCGGCCAAGCTCTTGGGCGGGACGGCCTACCTGAAGACCCTGAAGACGGTCTTCCCTGAGATCCCCTTGATGCCGACAGGCGGTGTCAACCCTGAAACGGCTGCCGACTACCTGAACGCCGGTGCGCTTTGCGTCGGCATGGGCGGTGAGCTCATGCCCAAGGCGGCGCTGCAGTCCGGCAACAAGACGCAAGTCCTCACTTTGGCGCGCCAGGCTCTGGCCGCCGTATCCGAACCCTAATCCAAGGAGAGAAGAGATGGAGCTGAAGGATCTTATCGAAGGCTTTCGTGCAACGGCCACGGCCTCGGTCGCCGATGCAGTGGACAAGATTGCGGGCAAGCGCGGCTACCTCGATTCCGAGATCAAGCCGCGGATCAACGACAAGAAGATCGTCGGCCCCGCCGTCACCGTTCTGGAGGCGCCGAGCGACGAGTTCGTGCCGCCAAAGCACGCGCTCGATGCCATCGACGAGTGCGAGGCCGGCTCCATCATCGTGATTTCCATCGCCGGCGAGACCAATGTCGCCGTCTGGGGTGGCCTGATGACCGCTGGTGCTGTCGCCAACAAGCACGAGGGCGCGGTTCTGGACGGCGGTGTGCGCGACATTGTCGAGATCCGTCGCGATTACGACTTTCCGATCTATGCCCGCTCGACCTCGCCGGGCACCACATTGGGCCGTCACCAGACCTTGGCCGCGAACGTCCCGGTGCCAATCGGGCCGGTTATGGTGCATCCGGGTGACATCATTGTCGGCGATGTCGACGGCGTCGTCGTGGTGCCGCATGCCCATGCCGAGGCGGTCTTGGAGATGGCGCAGGAGATCGATGACCGCGAGGCCCAGCAGGCACGCCTGATCATCGAGGCCGGATCCCTGCGCGAAGGCCTCGCCAAGTACGGACGCATCTAGATCTTGGACGGGGAGCTGGCCATGCAGCCGGACATCATCTGCCTGGGCGAGCCCATGGTGGAGTTTAATCAGCAGCCGGACGGCCGCTATCTCGCAGGCTTCGGCGGGGACACCTCCAACGCCGCCATCGCGGCTGCCCGACAGGGTGCCTCGGTCGGCTACTGGACCCGGCTGGGCGAGGATGCCTTCGGCGATCAGCTGATGGCCCTGTGGCGAGAGGAGGGGGTGGACTGCAGCCAGGTGCAGCGCGACCCCCAGGCCCACACCGGGATCTACTTCGTCTCGCATGACGAGAGCGGGCATCGCTTCTCCTACATGCGGGCCGGGTCGGCGGCGAGCCGTATGCATCCAGGCGATCTGCCGGAGGCCTATCTTAAGGGCGCCAAGATCCTGCATGTCTCCGGGATCTCGCAGGCGATCTCCGACTCTGCGGCAGACACGGTCTTTGCCGCTATCCGGATGGCACGGGAGGCCGGCTGCAAGGTCTCTTACGACACGAACCTTCGTTTGTTGCTCTGGCCCTTGGACCGGGCGCGGGCGGTCACCCAAGCCGCCATGTCGCTCTGTCAGATCGCACTACCAGGGCTGGAAGACTCCGAGCAGCTGATCGGTCTCAGCGACCCCCACGCCATTGCCGACTTCTATCTGAACCTCGGCTGCGAGGTCGTGGCGCTGACCCTGGGCGCCAAGGGAACCTTAGTGGCAACGCCCAAGGCCCGCCAGCGGGTCCCGGTCACCCCGGTGACGCCGGTCGATGCCACCGCGGCGGGGGACACCTTCGATGGTGCCTTCTTGGCAGAACTGGCACGCGGCCAAGATCCCTTCCAGGCCGCCCGCTATGCCAACGCGGCCGCCGGGCTCTCGACCCAAGGCTATGGCGCCGTCGCCCCCATGCCGCGCCGTCCGGAGGTCGAGGCCCTGCTGCGTGGGGTTGCGGCCTGATGGCGACAGCCCTCGTCACCGGCGGTACGCGTGGCATCGGCCTGGGGGTCGCCGAAGCCCTGCTGGCCAAGGGCTGGGAGGTGCTGGCCACCGGTGTCAGTGCGGCAGAGGTTGCGGCCTGTCCGCGCCACCAGGGGCTCAGCGCCCAGCAGCTTGACGTGACAGACCAGGGCGCGGTGGAGGCGGTCGTTGCCGCCCTCCCGGCCCTGGGGGGCCTGGTCAACTGTGCCGGGATCATCCTGCGCGAGGCCGAGTATGAGCTGGAGAATTTTCAGCGCGTCATCGATGTCAACCTGGTCGGCACCATGCGCATGTGTCTCGCCTGCAAGCCGCTGCTGCAGCAAAGCGGCGGAGCGATCGTCAATACAGCCTCGATGCTGAGCTTCTTTGGCGGGCCTTTGGTGCCGGCGTACTCTGCCTCGAAGGGCGGG
Organism: Rhodospirillales bacterium; assembly: GCA_963669335.1. Classification (GTDB taxonomy): domain Bacteria; phylum Pseudomonadota; class Alphaproteobacteria; order Kiloniellales; family JACOMY01; genus JACOMY01. The sequence goes on along the minus strand of OY770023.1, from coordinate 4,220,358 downwards.
GTAGCACAGCTCACCAAGGCGCTGGCCGGGCGCTGGGCCGACCTGGGCATCAGGGTCAATGCCATGGCACCCGGCTGGATCGAGACCGAGCTGACCCAAGGCCTGCGCGAGAATCCGGAGCGCGATGCGGCGATCACGTCCCGCACCGCGATGAAGCGCTGGGGCCGGCCGCGCGAGGTTGGCGAGCTGGCCGCCTGGCTGCTCTCGCCCGAGGCCAGCTTCGTCACCGGCAGCGTGCAGACGGTCGATGGCGGCTACTCCGCGCTCTAACACCAATGTGCGATGAGCGTGACTCACCGCTTCGCACCGGCCCTCTCCCCCTCCCGGCCACCCACGCAAGTATCCTATTGGGTGGCCGGGAGGGGGAGAGGGCCGGTGCCGCCGAGCAAGACCGGTCATTGTCAATGAGCGGTCGTATAGCTTTGAAATTGGAAGAGAGGATAATCCGAATGTCCGAGGCTCACGACGAAGCCACCATGCCCTATCAGCTCCCCTTTCCGGCAGAGGCTCTGGACGAGATCGTCGTGCCAAAAGCCGTACCGGAAGACGAGCGCCTCTGGGTGCCGCAAGCGCCCAACGTCTCTTTTCGTCCGCTCTGCCTCAATCGCTCGCAGGGCTACTGGACCAACCTGCTGCGGGTGCGCAAGGCCGGCGTGCTCTCGCGCCACCGCCATCCCCAGGCAGTCCACGGCCTGGTCCTGAAGGGTCGCTGGCGTTATCTGGAGCATGACTGGGTAGCAGAAGAGGGCTCTTACGTCTTCGAGCCGCCGGGCGAGACCCACACCCTGGTGGTGCCGGAGGATGTCGAGGAGATGATTACCTTCTTCCAGGTGAACGGCATCATGTACTATGTCGATCCCTGGGGTAAGGCGACAGGCTATGAGGACGTCTTCAGCAAGATCGACCTCTGCCGCAAGCACTATGAGGAGGTGGGCTTGGGCGCCGACTACGTCGAGCAGTTCATTCGGTGAGCTCGGAGCGCGACAAGCGCCCGCGCCGGGTGGCCATGGTCGCCCATGACGCCAAGAAGGATCTCTTGGTCGAGTGGGTTGAACGGCATCGAGCACTCTTTGCCGAGACCGAGATCCTGGCCACGGGCACGACTGGCGGGCGCATCGCTGCCGCCTTGCCGGAGCTCCGTGTGACGCGGCTTAAGTCCGGCCCGCTTGGCGGCGATCAGCAGATCGGCGCAATGATCGCCGAAGAACGCCTGGACGCCCTTATCTTCTTCGTCGATCCCCTGTCGCCGCTGCCGCACGACGTCGACGTGAAGGCCCTGACCCGCCTGGCCCTGGTCTATGACCTCCCGATGGCCTTGAGCCCGGCCACGGCCGATTACCTGGCCCTGGGATTGGCGGCAGCGGACTAAGCCCTAAAGTGGGCAGAGATGCTGCGGTGGTCAGAGCCTCTCAGATCCCGAGCGACCTCATGCGAAACGAGGGTGAGACCACGATAGAAGATGTGGTCCAGGGTCAGCTTGAGCCTCGGATAGGTGGGGCGGCTGGTTGGAACGCGATGGAAACCGCGATCTTGCATCCAGACCGACAGGTCTTCGACCTCGGAATAGCCGAGCCTTTTGCGTCTGGCACCGGTGAAGGGGGCGAGGAGGGGCCAGCTCCACCAGGTCTCGAAGCTGTTGAAATCGCCCAGGACCAGGGCGCGCGGTGCCAGCTCAACGCCCGCCAAGAGCCGCTTCAGCTCGGCGCGGCGCGCCTCCACGGGGACTGCGCAAGAGAGGTGAAGGTTGAGAACGCTCAGTGGCTCGCCCTGCCATTGATAGACCAGGTGGAGGCCTTCCAGAGCCTCAATCCACCGCATCTTCCGTCCGAGGAAAGAGGGGCTGATCCGGCGCCCTTGGTTGATCGTGATGGTTTTGCAGGAGAGCTGGGTGAGGGACGACTGCAGGCCAAGACAGGTCACCTGGTCCTTCTCGATGAAGTCCTCACAGGTCTCAAGTGGCCCCTTTAGATGCTGAAGATGCTGTGGCGCCAGTTCTTGATAGGCCGTAATATCTAAACTTGAGAAATCAGTTACTGTTTGTCCAGGTGAACGATTGAAGACATTCCAGGTCGCGATCGAGAGTTCTTCTGCATCATCGATCGTCAACACTATGGAAAACTCCCCTCCGCTGGGTGACACTGTGGCCAGAACCGATTGATCACAAAGGGGACTGGGGGCTGTGGCCGACACTCTGTCTGACGGACGCATGACGCGCCTGTCGGAGTACTATCGGGCCTTTTGGCATCAATCGCCATACAAGATGGCGGCCTTTGCCTTCCTGCTGGGCGTCGTGCCTTTTCTGCTGGTCTTCGCGGGCGGGCTGGCCGGATTCAATTTTCAAGGGATCATGGATTCCTCGCTGTTGGTACGCCAGGACAGCCACATCAAGGTGGCGGAGGTGACCCGTTTTCGCGATCGGACCGACGATGCCAGGGAATCCCGCCTGGTCAGCGCCCCGGTGATCCAGCTCGCAAACGGCGTCTACCTGGTTGATACCAGCTTTGGAGAGCAGGGTGGTGGGCAGGCGAGCGACGGCTCCCTGTCCCTGAAGCAGCAGGACAGTGCCGGGCAGAACTGTCTGACCAACCCCTTCCCTGCGAGCTGTCAGGTCTTCTACGTCAAAAACGTCGGGTTTCTGGCGGCTTTGAACTGGTCGGTGCAGCTGCTGCTGCTCTTTCCAGTCTCGATCTTCTTCGCCTTTCGCGTTCCACAGCTCTTTAGCGAGGCCGTGCGGCGCATGGCGGAGAAGGGGATGCTGAAGACGCGCGACGATGCGTCAGCGTCAAGCGATCTGGAAAGCTCTGTCATTCGTTTCATCCGCCAGAAGATCTGGCGGCGGGCGCTGGGCTGCGGACTGGCGCTGGCGGTCGCGACCTTTCTGATCATGTGGTACGACTGGAGCACGGTCGTGCAGACACCGCTGGATTGCCACCAGAACAACTGGGTGCCTCAGGAAGACTGTCAGGGTGCCGATCTGGCGCCCTTTGAGGACAGCCGCGAGAACGAGCTGGACTGGTCGATCTCCGCGACCTTCCCCTCGACCTACCAGCGCCACTATGGCGAGGGGAGTGAGGCGGAGAGCAGCAAAGCCGTCTCGCTGCTCTATGCCTTCGGCTGCACTGCCGAGCGGCGTTCGGATCTGCGCGGCATCTTCGATTTCCCAATCAACGACGCGGACTGCGCCAAGAGTGACTATCGCGAGCACTATCGCTATGCCGGCGCGATCGAGAACACTCTTTTCTCCGGCTATGTCTACCTGGTTGCTGCGCTGCTCTCGGCCCTGGTGCTGATGTTCTACGCCTATCTCTTCTGCTTTGCCTGGACGATGGAGGAGCTTAGCCGTCGGAAGTACAATCTGATGGTGGTGCCGAACCTCAGATCCAACGACCTGCGTCGCGGGTTCGAGCTCTTGTGGCCCCCGATCCGGGCGGTGATCATGGCGACCTTCGTCGGCTATGCCGTGCTCTATCTGATGCGCATCCAGAACCTCTTCCTGAGGGCGCAAGAGTACCGGGACATCTTCGATTTCATGGCGCGGGATCTGCTCTCTCCGGTGCGCGATGTCACGCTTGTCGTCGGCAAGTTCCTGGGCGGCGGCGAGGCCGGATCGCTCTCGGGCCAGATCTCCTCGACGCCGGAGACCCTGGAGCGCATCCTGGATCCGGGGCTGAACGACACCCAGGCCTACTTCTCGGTGGTGATCTTCTCTTTCGTGACGGTGATCGTCAGCATTCTCCTGGTGATCGCCCTGCATGACGTCGCCAGCCGCGCGAAGCAGGATGTCATCGACGACCATGAGGAGGCGGAGGACCTGGAGGACTTCGTCGCACGGCACGAGGTCGACAAGACCGTCGAATCCAAGAGCAAGGAAGAGAAGACCATCTGGATCATGAGCCGCATTTCGGAGATGCGAACCTGGCCCTTGGACTGGCCCAGTTTGAACCGGGCGCTGAAGCTCCTCCTGATCGGCATTCTCTTCCTGATCTTCTATCGGGCCATGCTGATCTGGATCGGCATTTTCATCTATGCCGTGATCTCTGGCCGTGCCGCACGAAAGGCGGCGTCTGGATGACCCCCAAGCTCGGAAAACTCGCCTGCCTGATCTGGCTGCTCTCTGCTCTTTGCGCGATGCAAGCGCGGGCGGAGACAATCGCCCTGGCCGGCGAGACCTGTCGCATCGACGGCCAGAGCTTCGACGATGAGGAACATGCCCTCTGGTACGATCGCTTTTGGACCGGAAGCTGCAGCGGTCTCTGGTTTAGTGGCTGTTGGCCCGGCGACTCCTGGCCGGATCTTGTGAACGGATTGGCTGCTAAGCATGGGCAGGAGGAGGCTAAGGACCTGGTACCGCGCTTCTGCGCTTTAGGACGGGCGATGGGCCATGAATGGGCGCGCGACAATGCGGTTCGATCGATCTCGACCGACGACCTCGAGGCCTGGTACCAGGACTTGCGCAGCGTCCAAGATCTGGAAGCTGCGCTGTTGCGCTACGAGACACTGATCGAGTCTCGCCTGGCGTCCCCCTAAAGCAAAGCGTGATGCGTCGCCTGTCACAAAGCGCCCGGCCCCGATCTGCGGGCTGGTGCTCCCAAGGTCAGCCTCCTAACATGCCTCCGTCTGAACGGCTGGAAGGAAGCAAGCAATGGCGGAAGCACGCGAGCAGGCGGTCGCAACCCTGCAGATCGAGAACGAGCAGGTCCGAGTGACCCAGTACCGCTTTCCGCCGGGCAGCGAGACCGGCCATCATGTCCACGAGTACGACTATGTCGTGGTGCCGATCATCGGCGGCCAGCTCACGATGACGGACGACGATGGCAAGATCTCTCACGCCGAGATCAAATTCGGTGTCAGCTACAACCGCCCAGCCGGCGTTTCCCACAATGTGATCAACGAGACCGATCAAGAGATCGCCTTCGTAGAGGTTGAGCTTAAAGGTTAGCCTTGTCCCCAGGTGCACGCCTGAACTGTTGAATTTGCGGATTGGCGAAGCCCTCCCTCGCTGTTACCCCGAGGGATGGATAGGGATACCTCCGTTGAATCATCACGCGACGGCAAGTCTCAGCGCCGGGGCGGTGCGTGGCTTATCCCTGCTGTCTTGGTCACCTGTACCGGCGTCTCGATACTCTCGACCGATCTCTATCTGCCGAGCCTGCCGCATCTGCCGGAGCTCTTGAAGACTGACACGACCACAGTCCAGCTAACCTTGAGCTTGAACATTGCGGCCTATGCAGTGGCTCAATTGCTGCACGGCCCGCTCTCCGATCGCTTTGGTCGTCGCTTCCTGCTGCTGCTCGGATTGTCCGGCTTCTTTCTGATGTCCCTGGTCTGCGCCTTGGCCGGCAGCATCGAGATGTTGATCTTGGGGCGGATCGGGCAGGGGCTGACTGCCAGTGCTGGCTCGGTGGTGATCCTGCTGATCATCCGCGACCTCTATCAAGGCAGCAAGGCCATGCAGGTGATGGCGGCCTATGGCGTGGCCTTGGGTCTGGTGCCGGCTGTTGGCCCGCTGATCGGTGGGCTGGTCTTTGTCGAGTTCGGTTGGCAAGCGAACTTCTTCCTGCTCTCCGCCGCCATTGTGATCGTGCTGCTGCTGGTTGCCCGCTTCGTGCCGGAGACCGGTGAACGCAATCCTCAGGCTCTGCGCCCGCGCGCCATGCTGGTCGCCTATGTGGGGCTGCTCCGCAATCGTGGCTATCTGCGCTATTACCTGCCGCTGACCTTCACCTTCGGGGCGCTCTTCGCGTTTCTGAACGAGGGCACCTTCCTCGTCATCACCCGCTTCGGCGTCGCCACGGAAGCCTACGGGCTCTATCATGCGATCATCGTGGTGGCCTATATGGCCGGATCCTTGACCGTCGGGCGGCTCGCCGACCGGGTGCAGCCGGCCGACTTCGTGCGTCTGGCCATGGCCAGTGGTGCCGCCGGCGCAGTGGTGCTGTTGCTACCGCTGTTGCTCGGTCATGAGAGCCTTTGGCTCGTCATGGGAGGAATGGCGCTCTATTCGGTTTCGCTGGGCTTTATTCTGGCCAGCGGCCCTATGTGTATGCTGGCAGCCGTCGATGACGGCCCCAAAGGGTCCGCCTCAGCCCTGGTTGGAGCTTCGCAAATGGGCGCTGGTGCTCTTGCCGGTTTCATCGTCGCCTTCACGCATGACGGTAGTGCCATGCCAATGGCGGCGACCATTGCCGGCTTTCTGGCCTTGGCAGTCCTCGGCTATCGCCTCTGCAGCCCGCGTTAGAGCAGGGAGAATAGAGCAGATTGGCGCGAGCAGGTGAGTCCACCTGATCGCGCTCTGCTTTAGCCGGCCGAGATGTAATCCCTAAGGGCCGCGGCCTCGTGCTCGCTCTGGGCAATGCGCTCCTTGACCAGATCGCCGATGGAGACGATGCCCAGCAGTTTGCCTTTCTCCATCACCGGCACATGACGAATGCGCTTGTCGGTCATCAGGCCCATCACATTGGCGATGCTGTCGTCCTTGGCGCAGGTGATGACCTTCTCGGTCATCAACTCCGAGACCGGACCTTTCAAGGTCTTGCTGCCCTTGGTGCCGATGGCGCGGACGATGTCGCGCTCGCTCAAGACGCCGGCGATGGTGTCGCCTTCCATCACCAGGATTGCGCCGATCTTGTGCTCGGCCAAGATTCCCGCCGCCTGTTCCACGGTGTCGCCAGGTGAAACGGAAATGACGTCGCTGCCCTTGCCACTGAGAACCCGTGCTACGGTCATGCCTCGTCTCGCTCCTTTCCAACCTTTTGTGCTGGGTCGCCCAACCACTGTGTGCCGATGCTGGCGATCGGAAGAGGGGAGGTGGGGGGCTTCCCATGCTTCTTAATGTTACGAGGCAAAAGTATGCGCTGGCTCATCCGGCCTCGCAAGGCTGTGATCGGCATTTCGTGCTTGGCTGCGGGGACTTGACCCAGCGGCCTGTAAGATGCGGGGGGAGTGTGGAAGACTGGTGTTTATGAGGAGAGCGCCTCGCAAGACCACTGCGCGCCGCCTGGCTTTTTGTCCGGTCGGCCTCTTGGCGCTCGTGCTGACTGCTTCCGGAACGGCAGCGCAAGACCCGGTCTGGCCCTGGTTCGGCTGGAACTATGCGACGGGGGAGTGGGGCGGCTGGCGTCAGGACCTGAACAAGAGGGGAATCGAACCGACGCTTGGCTACACGGCCGATTTCCTTGCCAACCCCGTTGGCGGCCTGAACCAGGGGTCTGCTTATTCCGCCGGGCTCTACATCTCCTTGGATCTCGATCTGCAGACACTCTTCGGTCTCAAGGGCACCAGCTTCTTTGTCTCCGGGATCTGGGATCAGGGCCGCGATCTCTCCGACCAGTCCGTCGGCAACTTCTTCGATGTGTCGAACGCCTTCAACGGTCGCTCGGTTCGAGCGGCTCAGATCTACCTGCAACAAGACCTTTGGCAGGACAGGTTCGAGATCGCCATCGGGCGTATGGCAGCGGGCGACGACTTTGCGGCCTCGGACCTTTATGGCTATTACGTCAGTGCTGCGATCAACTCCAACCCCACCAGCTTGCAGGCGAACAGCGCCAGCTTTGCCATTGCGCCCCTGGTGCAGTGGGGGGCTCGGATCACCGTCTCGCCAAGCGATGACAGCTTCTTTTCCTTCGGCTCCTACATCGCCAATCCCAGCATAGAAGACGCCAACGCCAAGGGCTTGGATTTCACCTTCGATCCGGCGCTGGGCCATATGGCGATCGCCGAGCTGGGCTATGAAGACCCACTTAAGGGCCTGGTCACCGACCAGCCGGGGCTGGTGACGATCGGCGGCTATTATGACTTCGCCGACTTCGATCGCCTCGACGAACCCAGCAAGACGGAGAGGGGGAACGTCAGCATCTATGTGACGGCGCAGCAGAGCCTGTTCCAAGAGGAGAAGGACCCCAAACAAGGCCTGACCGCCTGGACGGCCCTTACTTTTGCACCAAAGCAAGCTGTCAGCGAAGTCCCCTTTGCTGCCTATGCCGGTGCCCTCTACCATGGTCTGCTGCCCAATCGCAGCGACGATATGACGGCCTTGGGGCTCTATTACGCCTCTTTCAGCGATCGCCTGGAGGACCAGAGTTATGAGTTCGTGGTCGAGGCCAACCACCGATTCCAGCTGGCGCCTTGGCTCTACATCACCCCGGATGTGCAGTTCATCCTGAATCCCGGTGGTGGCGGTACTCCGAACGCGCTGGTCGTCGGGACGGAACTGGGGATCGACTTCTGAGTCGACGCCCGGCGCTAGAGCCAGACGAAGTCGGTGGCGGTCAGCAGGTTGGCGACCGTGACCCGGTCGATCAGGAAGGCCTGATCGACCACCCCGTCGCCGTCGTCATCGACCTGTACCTGCCGCGGACCGGCAAAGCGAGCCTCGGAGTTGCCGCTGCCCGAGAAAGCCGCCCCACCGATATAGGAGAAACTGCCGGTCTCCATGCCCGTTGCGAAGACCAGCTTGTCCTCGCCGTTGGCCGCATTCACCAGCTCCCCATCGAAGTCGCGGATGATCGGACCGCCCGAGCCGGCATTGCCCAGCTGGGCTGGACCAAAGCGGAAGTTGTCCGCGCCCGAGCCACCGATCCCGACATCGGCACTGCCCATGCGCAGCAGGTCCTGCCCAGAGCCTCCTTCCAGGCGATCGGCACCCGCCCCGCCCTGCAGGTCATCGTTGCCCTCATCGCCCAGCAGCTCGTCGTCGCCCGCGTTGCCACGTAGTGTGTTGGCACCGCTGTTGCCGTCCAGAGTGTTATCGATGTCGTTTCCGAACCCGTTCAGGTTTCCGGCGTTCGCTTGGATGCGCAGGTTGTCCACGAAGGCCGACGCAGAGCCCGTCGGCAGAGTGTAGCTCACCAGCGCCTGCACTAGGTCCGTCCCCTGACCCGAGAACTCCCGGACCACATCGCTCGAGGTGTTCACCACCAGGGTATCGTTCCCACTGCCTCCGGTCAGGGTGGCAGTGCCGCTGACGCCGTTCATCCGGTCGTTCCCGCTCTGACCCACCAAGGTATTGTCAAAGCCGTTGCCGGTCAGGATGTCGTTGTTGGCGTTGCCCACGATGCGGGCTGCCCCGGCCGCCTCCTGGATGTTCACACGCTCAACCAGGATGTCGGAGACGGTACCCAAGGTGTAGTTCACGGCGTTCAGGCGCAGCACGTTGTTGCCGCCACCCGAACCGTCGAAGAGGACGTCATCCTTGTTGTCGACGATAAAGGTGTCGTTGTTGAGGCCGCCGTACATGGTGTCCGCACCTGAGCCACCGTTCAGGCGATCGCGATTGCGCCCGCCGAAGAGGATGTCCGTTCCGGTGCCCCCGACCAACTGGTCGTTCGCGGTATCTCCGATCAGGACATCGTTGCCGGTACCCCCGAATAGAGTGTCTTTACCGCTGCCGCCAATCGCTCGGTCTTGGCCGTCCTGGCCGCGCAGTTGGTCGCTCCCGATGTCGCCGAAGAGCGTATCGCGCGCCGATCCGCCGTTTAGGGTATCGCTGCCTTGGCCGCCGAAGAGGTAGTCGACTTGGCTACCGCCGAAGACCACATCCAGGCCAGTGTCGCCATTGAGAGAATCTCGCCCGACCTCGCCATTGAGGCGATCATCGCCCGATCCTCCGCTCAGGGAATCGGACCCGGCTCCGCCGAAGAGCGCGTCGTCGCCAGCGCCTCCGAAGAAGTTGTTATCATCCCCGGCGCCCCCGAAGAGGGTGTCGTCACCTAATGCTCCAATAAGAAGGACATCAGCCCCTGAACCACCGTAGAGGGTGTCGTTTCCTGTGCCCCCATAGAAAAGGAAGTCGTTCCCTGAGTTGCCCGACAGGCTGTCGTTGCCGTCCCCACCGAAGAAGCTGCCATCGATGCCTCTGCCGCCTGACAGAGTGTCGTTGCCACTGCCTCCGATGAGGAGACTATCTTCCCCCACACCCCCAAAGAGGGAGTCGTTGCCCTCGTCCCCCGTTAAGGAGAAGTCGTTCCCTGAGCCGCCTAAAAGGGTGTCGTTGCCACTGGCTCCACGGAAAATGCTATCAAACCCTGAGCCGCCTGAAAGGGTGTCATTGCCACTGCCTCCAAGAACAAGCCTATCACCCCCCGCGTCCCCAGAGAGGGTGTCATCGCCTGTACCCCCTACTAAACCTACGTCATTCCCGTCACCGCCTGCGATGCTATCGTTGCCACTGCCTCCAACGAGGAAACCATCATCCCCTGTGCCGCCGAAGAGGGCGTCGTTGCCTAGTTGTCCGTAGAAACTCAGATCGTCCCCTGAGCCGCCGTAGAGGATATCGTCGCCTTTTCCGCCCCGGAAATTCAGGTCGTTCCCTGAGTCCCCGGAGAGGGTATCGTCACCTCGTCGTCCGTGGAAAAGGGTATCGTTGTCTCCGCCACCTGAGAGGGTGTCGTTGCCTGTACCCCCGTAAAGATCCCGATCACTCCCGTCACCGCCGTAGAGGGTGTCGTTGCCACTGCCTCCAAAGAAGAAACTTTCATTCCCTGTGCCGCCGTAGAGGGTGTCGTTGCCTGTATCCCCCATGAAAGAGGCGTCGTTTCCTGAGTTGCCCGACAGGCTGTCGTCGCCGTCGCCACCGTAGAAGTAACCATCGTCGTCTCTACGGCCAGCGAGGCTGTCATTCCCACCAGCTCCGAAGACAAAGACATCACTTCCGCTGTCACCGAAGAGGCTGTCGTCGCCCTGACCACCGAAGAAGTAGCCATCGGCATCCTCGCCACCGAAGAGGGTGTCATCCCCCTGGTCACCGTAGAAAAATGCATCGCCAGCATAGCCACCGAAGACTGTGTCGACGTCGCTGCCGCCGAAGAAGTAGCCGTCTGCTCCCTGTCCTCCGGTGAGATAGTCCTTGCCATCGCCGCCAAAGAAGGACGCATCGTTCCCAGGTCCGCCGAGGAGGGAATCGTCGCCGCTTTCACCGTGAAAGATGGTATCGTTGCCATTTGCGCCAGCGACTAGGTCAGCTCCGCTGCCTCCGAAGAAACTGGTGTCCTGTCCATCGCCGCCAACAAGTTCGTCGTCGCCGTCGTCGCCGTGGAAGATTACGTCGTCTCCGCCGTCACCCAAGAGGCTGTCGTCGCCATCTCCGCCATAGAATAAGTAATCGTTATGGATACCGCCGAAAAGAACATCGGCGCCGCTGCCTCCGAGGAAGCCGGCATCATTCCCACTGCCGCCGACGAGCCTGTCGTTGCCACTGTCTCCGGAAAAGCCAAACTCGTCGCCGCTGCCTCCGCGCAGTTCGTCTTCGTCCCGACCGCCCCAGAAGCTCTCGTCGTGTCCATCGCCGCCATAGAGGTGGTCATTGCCGGCGCCTCCATAGACTTGGCTATCATCCCCACTACCGCCAAAAAGGCTGTCAAAGCCTGATAGACCGTAAAGGCGGTCATTGCCGCTAAGCCCGAAGATCGTGTCGCTCAGGTTCGTTCCGGTTAGGGCGTCGTTGATCCCCGTGGTGCCATAGATCAGAGCCATAGCGTCAGCCTCTCGCCTCGCAATCCAGGGGCCGACACAATCTCTGTTTCCGGGCGAACCGGCCTCGCCGCAGCGCGTCGGTCCACATCACTCTTCCAACTCGGACTCTACATACCGATCATGTCGTTGTTTTCATGGTTCGGTGGAAGAGGGGATCATAGCCTCCCAGGCATGTATGCATTTATTCACTCAGAGATATTATTATACACGAAAAAGACAATCTTTGCAATAAAGGGTCGATATTGTTACTGCGTTGAAAGGGAACAAGAAAACGTCGTTGCTGCGGTCTCTGCTGAATCCATTATCCGCACGCGCTCAGAGATATTGTGAACGCCGTGATTCTTTGGCCAACGCACTGTTGGTGCACCCCAGACGGACCTATCCCCTCCGTCAGGATTGGGCCATTTGACCGAGATGATCGCAGGTCGAAACGACCTGCGGTCTCAATCTTGGTCTTGATTCAACATGCTAGAGCAGATTTACGGAGCCAAATGATTCCTTTCGGAACCGATCGGCTCTAGTGATCCGACTCGACCGTCTTCACCAGGAAGGCGCCTGCCTCCATGATGTCGGCGACGATGGCCTCGCGGGCCTTGACGCCATCGCGGTTGTTGAGCGCCGTTAAGGCCGCCAGATGCGCGTCGTCCAGAGCCTTCACCAGGGTGATGTCCCGGAACAGCAGATTGAGCGAAGGGCCGATGCGCAGCCAGAGCCCGTGGATGATCTGCAGCAAGGTTTCCGAGCCGGCGGCGCGATAGATGGTAAAATGGAAGGTCTCGTTGGCGGCAAGATAGCCCTTGGCATCCTGTTTCTCGATGGCCTTCAGCATCTTGGCATTGGCGCGTTCCAGCTTTTGCAGGTCGCTCTTCTGGATCCGCTTGGCCGCTTCCTCGGCGGCCATGCCTTCAAGGGCTGCCCGCACGCGCCTCAGATCTTCGACCGTTTCCGGCGTGATCATGGGAACCCGGTAGAAGCGGTTGGGTTCGGCGGCCAGCGCGCCGGCGGCGGCGAGGCGCTGCAGCGCCTCGCGCACCGGGGTCGGGCTGACGCCGAAGGCTTCGGCCAGGCCGCGCACGGTCAGGGCCTGGCCCGGATCGAAGCGCCCCATCATCAAGGCCCCGCAGAGGCTGTCGTAGACCCGGGTCCGGAGTGTCTCGCGGCTGACCTGCAGCGCCGGGGCACTTAAGGCGGTCGACATGGCCGCGGTGACGGCTGCCGAGCGTCCTGTGGATCTGGGGCCAGCCATGGGGCGCTACGCCGCCAAAGAGACGCCTTCTCGCACCAACTCATCTTGCACCTCGGCCAAAGCCAGGCCCAGGCGCTCAATACAGGCATCGACCTGCTCGCGGGTGATGATCAGGGGCGGCGAGAAGGCGACGGCATCGCTGTTCGGCAGCGCGCGGGTGATGAGGCCGTGATCCAAAGCCTTGGCGGCAACGCGAACCGCGACCTTGTGGCTGGGATCAAAGGCCTGCTTGGCGGCCTTGTCCTGCACGAATTCCACGGCCGCGATCAGTCCGACGCCACGCACCTCGCCGACCTGCGGGTGATCGCCGAAGACGGCGTGCAGGCGCTCTTGCATATAGCCGCCAACGGTAGCCGAGTTCTCCACCAGCTTTTCGTTCTCCAGGATGTCCAAGTTGACCATGGCCGCAGCACAGGAGACCGGGTGAGCCGAATAGGTATAGCCGTGCCCGAAGACGCCGAACTCGCCCGAGCGCTCGACCAGGACGTCCCAGACCTTCTCGCCGACCAGACAGGCTGAAAGCGGCAGATAGCCAGAGGTGATGCCCTTGGCGATCGAGACCATGTCGGGCTCGATGTCGAAGGTCTCGGAGCCGAACATGCGACCGGTGCGACCGAAGCCGCAGATCACCTCGTCGGCGATCATCAGCACGTCGTATTTGCGCAAGACCGTCTGGATCTCCGGGAAATAGGTCTCGGGCGGGACGATCACGCCGCCGGCACCCATCACCGGTTCGGCGATGAAGGCCGCCACCGTCTCCGGTCCTTCGTCCAGGATCATCTTTTCCAGAGCGTCGGCCAGATGGCGCGCGAAGGCGGCATCGTCCATGCCGTCGGGCTTGTTCCAATAGGCGTGCGGGCACTCGGTGTGCAAAATGCTCTCGATCGGCAGATTGAAGGCGCGGTGTAGCAGGGGCAGGCCGGTGAGGCTGGCAGTCGCGACCGTCACCCCGTGATAGGCCCGCTGGCGCGAGATGATCTTGCGCTTCTCGGGCCTGCCCAAAAGGTTGTTGTAGTACCAGACCAGCTTGATCTGCGTGTCGTTGGCGTCCGAGCCGGAGCAGCCGAAGAAGACCCGCGCCATCTTGCCCGGCGCCATCCGCTTGACCCGGTCGGCGACCAGCACCGGCGCCTCGGTGCCCATCGAGGCAAAGGCGTGATAGTAGGGCAGCTTTTCCAGTTGCGCCTTGGCGACCTCGGCAATCTCCTTGCGGCCATAGCCGATGTTGACGCACCAGAGGCCCGCCAGCGCGTCGATGTACTCGCGCCCGCTGATGTCCTTCAGGTAGACACCCTCGCCCTCGGTCATGATCTTCGGACCGGTCTGCATGTGCTGGGCCAGGGCGGTGTAGGGATGGAAGAGGCTTTCCTTATCCATCTCTTCCAGGGTGAGGTTGTGTCGCGCGCTAATGGTCACTGAAGCTTCCTTCCTGAATGATGAGCCAACATGCCACTCAGGCTTTCCACGCCGCAAGGGGCCAGGCTCTTGTTGAAACCCAATCTTTCGGTATATGTGATATCATCTGTCTTTGTCTTTGACCAGGAGAAGAGAGCCTTGCATGAGCAGATAATGCAAGCAATGAGCGTAGCTGTGGCCAATTTGACAATCGATGGCGCATCAGGCCGCTCGTTCCAGGGATTTTCAAGCAAGCTTGGCTTTTCCTGTTCCCTGGATCAGGGCATGCTTGACGAGAGATGAGAAGGCAACGCCTCGCGTGCCGTCTTATGGAGGAGACAGGGGAGCCGACCTGCCCTAACTCAGGTGAGTCTGGCGAGAAGATCTGTAAGGAGGAATTGGGATGGCGATCAGCATCAACTGCGATATGGGCGAAGGCTTCGGGCTCTACCGCATGGGCGACGATGAGGCGATCATGCCTCTGATCACCGTCGCCAATGTGGCCTGTGGCTTCCACGCCTCTGACTTCAACCACATGCGCAACACCGTGCGCCTGGCCAAAGAGAATGGTGTTGCGGTGGGGGCCCATCCCTCGCTGCCCGACCTGCAGGGCTTCGGTCGGCGCGAGATGAAGATCGGCCGCGAAGAGATGGCGAACTGCCTGATCTATCAGGTCGGCGCCCTGAAGGGCTTTCTTGAGGCGGAGGGCATGAGCCTTAACCACATCAAGCCGCATGGATCGCTCTATGGCATGGCGGCCAGGATGGAGGACATCGCACATGCCGTTTGCGACGCAGCCGATGTCTTCAAGGTGCCGCTCTTCGGGATGGCGGGCACCCTGCACGAAACGGTCTATCAGGCCCGCGGCCATGCCTTCGTGCCGGAGTACTATGCCGACCTGGATTACAATGACGAGGGCTGGATCGTCATCACGCGCGAGCATGCGGCGGTCGACCCGACCGAGACGGCAGCGCGCTGCAAGCGGGCTGTGACCGAGGGGATGACCAAGGCAATCTCCGGCAAGGACGTTGCGGTGCGCGGCGAAAGCGTCTGCGTGCATTCCGACACCCCCAACGCAGTGGCGGTTGCCGAGGCGATCAAACAGGCTTTGAGCCCACTGATGGCGCAGGCCGCGGAGTAGACGGCCAGGCAGCAGAAAAGGGAGGCGCAGATGGGTAAGACTTGGATTGGTGCGCCTCTCAGGCGCAAGGAAGACAAGCGGTTCCTCACCGGCCGTGGCCGCTATCTGGATGATATTCGCTTGCCGGGAATGCTGGAGGGCGCGGTCCTGCGCTCGCCGCATGCTCATGCCGAGATCAAGAGCATCGATCACTCAGCGGCGCGGGCCTTGCCGGGGGTGCGCCTGATCCTGACTGCTGCAGATCTGGAGGCCGCAGAGATCGGCGGCCTGCCATGCGGTTGGATGGTGCACTTCGACGATGGTCGACAGATGAACCAGCCGGCCCATGCCGTGCTCTGTAAGAACCGGGTGCGCCATGTCGGGGACCCCGTCGCCTTTGTCGTTGCCGACACCAAGGCCCAGGCCTTGGACGCCCTGGAGGCGATCCAGGTCGACTATGCGCCCTTACCCAGCATCACCGAGCTGGCCGACAGCGTCGATGCGGAGGCCGCACAGGTTTGGGAAGAGGCGCCCGGCAACATCTGCTTTGATTGGCACAAGGGAGACGCAGCTGCGGTCGAGGCTGCCTTCGAGGCGGCGCATCACGTGACCCGCCTCAGCCTGGTGAACAACCGCGTCCATGCTTCACCGATGGAGACGCGCGGGACCATCGGCGATGTCGACCAGGCCAGCGAGCGGGTGACGCTCTACACCTCCAACCAGAACCCGCACATCATTCGTGTCCTGCTGTCGATCGCGACCTTGAAGATCCCAGAAGAACAGATCCGCGTGGTTTCGCCAGACGTTGGCGGCGGTTTCGGCATGAAGATCTACCACTATGCCGAAGAGGTACTGGTGGTGATGGCGGCCCAACGCTTGGGCCGACCGGTTAAGTGGATAGCCGAGCGCTCCGAGAGCTTCCTCTGCGATACCCACGCGCGCGATCACGTGACTGAGGCGGCCGTCGCGCTGGACAGCGAAGGCAATGTGACTGGGTTGAAGGTCGACACCGTCGCCAACCTCGGCGCCTATCTCTCGACCTTTGGGCCGGCAATCCCGACCTTCTTCTATGCCAATCCCATGCCTGGCCCCTACAAGACCCGCGCCGTCCATTGCCGGGTGCGCGGGGTCTTTACCAACACCATGCCGGTCGATGCCTATCGCGGTGCCGGGCGCCCGGAGGCGACCTATGTGCTGGAGCGGCTGATGGATCGCGCGGCCTGGGAGATGGGGATCGATCGTGTCGAGTTCCGACGGCTGAATTTCATCCCTGCCGAGGCCTTTCCCTATCAGTCGCCACTGCTGTGGGAATATGACGTCGGTGATTTCCACGGGCTTATGGACAAGGCCATGGAGATGGCCGACTACGCCGGCTTCGAGGCCAGACGCCAAGAGGCCAAGGCGCGCGGACGCCTGCGCGGCTTCGGCTTCGCCTTCTATCTGGAAGCCTGCGGCATGGGCCCCTCGAAGATGCTGAACCAGGAGGGCGGCGGTGCCGGCCAATTCGAGGTGGCGCAGGTCCGGGTCAATCCGACCGGATCTGTCACCGTCTTGACCGGCAGCCACACCCACGGACAGGGGCACGAGACGGTCTATGCGCAACTGGTGGCCGACAGCCTGGGCGTCGATATCGACCGGGTGCAGATCGTCCACGGCGATACCGACCGCGTGCCCTATGGCATCGGCACCTATGGCTCGCGTTCCTTGGCGGTCGGGGGATCTGCGATCAAGCTCTCGCTCGACAAGGTGATCGACAAGGGCAAGGCCATCGCTGCCCACCTGATGGAGGCCGACGTCGCCGATGTGGTCTTCGAGGACGGCACCTTTAAGGTCGAGGGCACGGACCTCTCTGTCGACTTCATGGGCGTGGTGGGTGCTGCCTATAACCCGCACAACTTCCCCTTGGAGACGCGGGAGCCGGGCCTGGACGAGACCAGTTACTTCGAGCCGCCCGACTTCACCTTCCCCTTCGGCTGTCACCTGGCCGAAGTCGAGGTCGACCCTGAGACTGGCCGGACTGAAGTCCTCTCTCTGCTCGCAGTCGACGACTTCGGCATCCAGGTCAATCCTCTGATCGTTGCCGGTCAGATCCAGGGTGGGCTGGCGCAGGGCGTCGGTCAGGCCTTGTTGGAGCATTGTCGCTTCGATGGCGAAAGTGGGCAGCTCTTGAGTGGCTCCTTCATGGACTACTGCATGCCGCGGGCGGACGATCTGCCCGGCATGGGGATCGCCTCTCTGGAATCACCCTGCGGCAACAATCCGCTGGGCGTGAAGGGCTGCGGTGAGGCCGGTGCCATTGCCGGACCGGCTGCGGTGACCAGCGGTGTCTTGGACGCTCTGCGGCCCTTGGGCGTGACGGACCTGGATATGCCGATGACCCCTGAGACTGTCTGGCGTGCCTGCCGGGCGGCCAATCGCTAGGGGGCACAGTCTTCGCTGTGGCCGAGTGGCCTTTGGCAGCAGTACCACGGGTCTGAGACTTGGCTTGAGGACGGCAGGATGTCCTTGGACCTGGCTATCGAAACGGCACGCCTGCGCCTCAGGCCATTGCGGGAGGAGGACCGGGAGGCCTTCGCTGCTCTTCAGGGCGATCCTCTGGTCATGCAGGATCTTGGTGGTCCAATCGATCGGGCTGAGAGCGACAGCAAGTTCGCTCTCTTTTGCGCTGCCTATCGGGACTTCGGCTACAGCCGTTGGGCGGTGGAGAGCAGGGCCGGAGCCTTTCTGGGCTGCGTCGGCGTGTTCCCGGAACGCGAGCCCCATCCGCTTGGCCCGCACGACGAGATCGGTTGGCGCCTCAACACGACGGCCTGGGGGCAGGGCTATGCCACCGAAGCGGCCCGCGCTGCCCTGGACGATGTCTTTCGGCGTATTGCCTTGCCCAGGGTCCTCTCCTACACGGCGCCGGACAACCTGCGCTCACAGGCGGTGATGGCGCGTTTGGGGCTGGAGCGCGCGCCGGCCTTGGACTTTGAAGCTCCGGACCCAAAGTTCGGTCGCTGGAAGGGACTGGTCTGGGTCGCTAAGCCTTAGCTCGTGAGGGAGGTTTTCAGCGCAACCGGGGTTTCGTCTGATTATCCAGGCATCAAGGGGGCGCTTACTTGATGACAACGCCGGTTTCTCCCAAGCGCGGGGCTCCTTTCTTCACGGGGCGGTCAGCTTCCATGAATCGGATTGGACAGGTGATGGCCTTGAACGTCCCGACATCCGGGTGCGGATAATCCTCAAAGACTTCGCGGGCAACAATCTGGGGATGCCCCATCATTTCGGAGATTCTTAGGACGGGACCGCACGGCATGCCCGCGGCAGAGAGGGCTTCAACCCAGTGTTCTCTCGGTTTGCGACGGAGTTGACGGGTGATCAATTCGCGCAAGGCGTCTCGGTGCGCGACCCGTGATTGGGTCGTCGCAAATCGCGGGTCATCGGCAATCTCGGTCAAGTCCAGAATTTGCAGCAGAGAGTGCCAGCTTTCCGTTCCTGCTGTCGTGCCGAAAGCGATCCAGCCATCCGCAGTCTCGAATGCTTCGTAAGGCGTGTAGGTTGGATAGCCGGTCCCAAGGGGTTTGGGATCATCGGCTCCTGCTAGGACCAAGGCTGATTGGAGATAGGTGAACATGACACCGGTCTCCAGCAGAGAGGCTTCAACCAGATCTCCTTTGCCGGTACGAAGCTTGCGCACTAGGGCTGCGACAACCCCAAGGGCAGAAACAACACCGGCTGCGATGTCTGTGATGGGTGCCCCGCATTTGGTGGGGTGGGTCGCGCCCTTATCGCCGGTAAAGGACATCAAACCGCTGATGCCCTGCATGATCAAATCAAACCCGCCACGGTCTGCCCAGGGGCCAGACCGCCCGTAGCCTGAAATCGAGCAGTAAACGAGACCGGGGAACCGTTCTTTCACATCGTCATAACCGAAACCCAGCTTATCCAGCACTCCGACGCGATAGTTCTCGACCAGAGCATCGGCCGACGCAATCAGATCCCAGAGCGCCGCTTTGCCGTCCTCGGTCTTGAGGTCAATCGTCACGCTATCCTTGCCGCGGTTGACCATGAAGAAGCTGGCGCTGTCGGACCCCAGCCTATCGTCTTCGGAAACGTCCCAGCGCTGTGCATCGCCCTTGTCGGGACGCTCTACCTTGATAACCTCAGCCCCCAAGTCTGCCAGCATCAAGCCGCAAATCGGTCCGGCCAGAACATGTGACAGCTCAACGATGCGAATGCCTGCGAGCGGCGTGTCTCTCGGGTTCATAGTGGATGTTCCTGTTAGGTGCCGGTGAAATGAGGACTGCGCTTTTCAGCAAAGGCTTTGCATCCTTCGGCGAAATCCTGGTGCCGATAGCAGCCGAGCGCTTCATCAGCCAGGCGGGCTATATCGACCGGCGGATCAGATAGGCAGCGCAGGGCCTTCTTGTGCCAGCGCGCGGCAAGAGGCGCGCCGCTGGCGACGCTCTCAGCCAGCTCGCTCGCAAGCCCATCCAAGTGATCTGCTGCGCAGACGCGGTGGACGAAGCCCTGATCCAATGCTTCTGCGACGTCCATCTTGCGGCCCGTCAGCAGAAGATCGAGACTGAGGTTGGGTCCGAGGCTGCGGTGCATTGCTGCCAGATCTTCGATCTCGGCATGCATGTTGAGTGACTTGATCGGGATGCCGAACAATGTGGTTTCGCTGGCGACCCGGAGGTCGCAAAGACTTGCTATCTGCAAACCACCGCCAATACAGGCGCCGTGCAACGCGCCAATGATCGGATGCGGGCAGGCGGCCATCGCATCCATCGCCTTGCGGCCAATCCGGGTCTCGGCGATCTGCCGTTCGGGTTGACCGAGTGCTGCCATGAACTCGGCGATGTCGCTGCCCACGCAAAAGGCACGATCACCGGATGCTTTCAGGACGATGCAGCGCAAGGTTGGGTCATCTGCCGCGGACAGAAAGGTCTCCCCAAAGGCACGATACATATCGTTTGTGAAGGCGTTGAGCTTCTCCGGCCGGTTAATGATTACCGTCAGGATGGCGCCATGGCGTTGGTTGAGAATCTGCCCCTTCATGAAGCCTCTCTTTGTTCTGCTGGGTCATTGCTCGTCTGGATTTGCTCTAAGAGCGCCTTTCGGAACAGCTCCGGCTCTTCCAGATGCACAAGATGGCCGCTGCCTGGCACGCGGAGAATTCTGCAACAAGGTAAGCACTCTTCTAGAAGGGGCGCGGTTTCCAACACGAGAGGATGATCTTCCTCCCCATGGATCACCAGAACGGGAGCGGCGATTGCTCGAAGCGTGTCGCGCATATCCGCGAGCGAAGGCCGCCTCCAATGCACTGTTTGCAGGACACTCCGTGCTCCCTCGACAGATTGATGTCCGAGGCGATCAAGATAGGCTTGCCATGCTTTGAGTTGTTTCTCCCCCATGCGCGCGTAGGCGGGATCGGTGGCGAACCATTCGACAGCCCCTTCGCCGCCGTAGTGATTCAGAAGTGCAATTTCCCGTTCAAGCGCAGCGTGATAGGCTTGTCTTTCCACTGCGTTCCGCGGGCCGGTGCTGCACCCTATCAGGGTCAGCGACAGGATCGCTTCTGGCTTTTCTAGCGTTGCCATGAGGGACGAGAAGCTTCCCATGGAACATCCCACCAAGTGGAACTGTTGCAAGCCTAGGGCCTGTGCGACGTCCAACAGATCTTCCGTGGATCGATCTTGCCCGTATCGCTCTTCCCCCAGCGGTACGTCGGAGGGGCGAAAGCCGCGCGCGGCATAGCGGAGGCAGCGAAAACTCGTGGAGAATGCGTCGAACGCGCCGTCCCATGTGCGCATGTCACCGCCAAATTCATGCACAAAGACGATACCGCTTTGGCCTTCGGGTCCGCTTACCTCAGCGGATAGCGACACCCCATCTCTGGCCATAACGGTGTACCGACTCACGACTTGGGTCTCGCATGGATTGGCGTAAGACTGGTCGCAGCATGTTTGCGTTCAGGATCATTGTAGTGTGGGTCGGTCCCCGGCGGCTGGATGATGACTTCACGATCTTCGACCCCCTTTGGGTCAATCGCGAGCCTGAAGTATTCCCCGATGACGGTATCAGGATCGAAAGGCCCATCAGGCTCCACGATCCCGCAGACAGCAATCACGGAGACATGCACGCCCTTTGGAGCAAGCTCCTTATATAGCGAAAATGCGAGACTGCGCAGGGCGGCTTTGCCGAGCGCAAGGGAAGTCCACTCCGGATAGGGCTCAAGAGCCAGCCCGCCTCCGGTAAAGAGGACGGTACCTTGTCCTCGCGCGACCATCTGTGGGGCGACAGCCTGAACCGTCGTCAGCGCACCAACCAGATTGACATCGAATTCAGCGCGCAAGGTCTCGGCAGTCAGCACCATCGGTCCCTCAGCGCGCAGAACAGCGGCGTTGTAGATAAGAACATCGCAAGGCCCTGACTTTGCCTGCAGGTGGTCAAGCGCCTCCACGAGCTGCGCCTCGTCGCCGGCATCGGCGGTCGCATAGTGGGCCTCAATCCCGTTCTCTCCCAATCGCCCGACCTGGCCGCGCAGCGTTGCTTCGTTGCGCGCGATCAAGCTGATCTCATAGCCATTGGTGCCAAACTTTCGTGCAAGTGCCGCTCCAAGACCGGGCCCCGCGCCGATGATGATGCAGTGTTTCATGGACATGCCTGATCATTAATTGTTGACAATCATCAATATGCATAGAGAATGGGCCCGTCAACAAAAACTTTCGAGTGATCCAATGCCCACAAAGCCCAAGCTCTCGATAGCCAAGCGCAGCCTGGCTGACATGGCCTCAGACAGGTTGAGAGATGCGATCCTGTCGGCCGATCTCCCTCCTGGGGAAAGGTTGGTTGAAACCGATCTGGCCGAAGAGATGGGTGTCAGCCGGGGAACAGTCCGGGCTGCGCTGTCGGAGCTTAAGCGCGATGGCTTGGTCGAAAGCCAACCCTACAGCTCTTGGGCCGTCGCCAAATTGGACTCGCAGGCGATGTGGGAGATCTACACCTTGCGCGCCTCTCTTGAGAGCGGTGCAGCGCGCCTTCTGGCCTCCAGGATTACCGTCGACGACAAGGCGGCAATCCACAAAGCAGCACAAGCCTTAGCTGAAGCAGAACAGACCGGGGAAAACCGCCTTGAGGCCGATCTTGCATTTCACGCACTTGTGGTGATGCGATGTGGCAACAGGATGCTGCAGGAGAGCTACACAAAACTGGCTGACAAGCTTCGATGGGTTTATGCGAACTCTGAAACGAAGGAGCCAGAGCGCATTGATCTGATCGATTGGCATGAGCCCTTGGTCGCTGCCTTGTGTTCCGGTCAAGCAGAGGTCGCCGCACAGATTGTTTTCGACATGTGTATGGCCAGTCTTGATGAAGACCTCGCAGCGGCACCGGACAGTCTGCGCTCGCAAGCCGCGATGGAGTGACTGGGGCCGGAGCTTTTCCGGTCTCTGGTCTTGACTGGGCAGCGAAGCGCTAGCGCATCAAGAAACCCCTCAGCGCATCCAGGGTCTCGTCCGGTTGCTCCAGCATCATCATGTGGCCGGCACCTGGCAGGCTCTGGAAGCTGCTGCCCGGGATCAGTTGGCCCAGCTTGGCACCGGCTCTGGCCGGGGTCATCTTGTCTTGGACTCCGCTTAAGACCAGGGTCTCGGCCGTGATTGCCGGGCCGCGCTCGGCTGCCGCTTGATAGGCGTTGCAGGCCTCTAGATCGGTCGAGAGGACACCTGGAGGCACCTTCTCCAAGAGACGGATGCCGCCGCCCATCAGCCAGAGGCCGGGTGCGCGGTTGCCGCCGTAGTGCCCGGTCGGTCCATGGCCCCAGTCGCAGATCAGGCCAAAGGCGCGATGCTCGTTGGCGGCTGCCGCGGCCAAGAGATCGGGATGCACAGGCATCTTGGGGGCCGCTCCCAGCAGGGCGACGCGCTCCACCGAATCTGGGTGGCGGGCGGCACAGTCCAAAGAGACCAGCGATCCCATGGAGTGCCCGACCAAGCTGGTGCGCTCGACCCCCAGAGCCTCGAGCAGGCGCGGGACCCAGTCGGCTAGCGCCTCGATTGAGATCAAGGCGTCACCGCCCGAGCGTCCGTGACCAGGCAGGTCCGGGGCCGCGACCGAGAAGCCGCGATGGGCGAAATAGCGGGTTTGCAGGACCCAGACCGAGTGATCCATGCCGGCCCCATGCAGGAAAACGATGCTCGGCTGGCTGGGATCGAAGGGCCGGCCGCCCGTCGCAAGATAGCTGCGCTGGCCGTCGACAGTGATCTCCATGGCCGCTTAGACCTTCTGCGAGGCGCGCAAGGCCTGCTCCAAATCGGCCAGGATGTCGTCAGGATCTTCCAAGCCGACCGAGAGGCGGATCATGTCTTCGCCGACCCCGGCGGCGGCCAGTTGCTCGGCCGACATCTGCTGGTGCGTGGTTGAGGCCGGGTGAATGACCAGGGTCTTGGCGTCGCCCACATTGGCCAAGTGAGAGGCAAGCTGCACCGACTCGATGAACTTGGCACCGGCCTTGCGTCCGCCCTTGACCCCGAAGCAGATGATAGAGCCTGCACCCTTGGGCAGCAGCGTCTGGGCCAAGGCATGATCTGGATGCTCGGGCAGATCGGGATGTAGGATCCAGGCCACGGCAGGATGGCCCTGCAGACGCTCCAACACCTTGTAGGTGTTGCTCATGTGGCGCTCCATCCTGAGCGGAAGGGTCTCCAGTCCCTGCAGCACGTAAAAGGCGCTCTGTGGCGACAGGCTGGCGCCAAAATCGCGCAGGCCCTCGGCGCGGGCTCGCATGATGAAGGCCTGCGGCCCGAACTCCTCGGCGAAGTCGATGCCGTGATAGCCTTCGTAGGGCTCGGTGATGGTGGGGAAGAGGCCGCTTCCCTCCCAATCGAAGTGGCCGCCGTCGACCAGGGCACCGGCCAGCGCCAGGCCATGACCCCCCAGCCACTTGGTGGCCGAATGCATGACCAGGTCGGCGCCCAGGCTGATCGGCTTGCAAAGCGCCGGTGTCAGGAAGGTGTTGTCCAGCAGCAGCGGCAGCTTGGCACGATGCGCGATTTCGGCGACTGCCGGGACGTCCAGCACCTCCATGCCGGGATTGCCGACCACCTCGCCATAGATGAGGCGCGTTTCGGGCCGGATCGCGGCCCGAAAAGCGGCCGGGTCGCGCGGGTCGACAAAGCTGGTCTCGATGCCGAAGCGGGGTAAGGTCAGTCGGAAGAGGTTGACCGATCCGCCGTAGAGCGAGCGCGAAGAGACGATGTGTCCGCCCTGGCCCATCAAGGTGGCCACCGCCAAGAAGAGGGCGGCATGGCCGGATGCCGTGGCGACCGCGCCCACGCCTTGATCAAGCGCGGCAATCCGCTCTTCCATCACCGAGACGGTTGGATTGGATATCCGACTGTAGATGTGGCCTGCGCGTTCCAGATTGAACAGCGAGGCCGCTTGCTCCGTGTCGCGGAAGACATAAGAGGTGGTCTGGTAGATCGGCACCGCACGGGCGCCGGTCACCGGGTCAGGTCTCTGGCCCGCGTGCAGGGACAGCGTATCGAACTTTAGGAACCTAGGGTCGGTCACTTGGCCCCTCCTTCCATCTGCGTTCCGTCTCTAGTCGGCGAGACTAGACCTCAAAGCAGCGGGTTAGAAGGGGCTAGGCCCTATGGTGACCTTGCACTGAACCGACAAGGTCCTTGACGAACTCTCTAGGCCAATGCGGCGAGTTCGTCCTTGATTCGCAACTTCTCTCGCTTCAGTTCGTAAATGGTGCTCTCGTTCGGGGCCGGTCGGCTCTGTTCTGTCTTAAGCTGGTCGTCTAGGTCGGTATGACGCTGCTGCAGCGAAACGACGCGATCCTGGGTGGTCATAGGATAGAATCTCCCCTTGAAAGCGCTGGTACTCTTTTGGACTTAGGAAGGATAATCCGGTCGCGCAAGGAATGCCAAGGCTCCTCTTGTGGATCGGTCTTGATGGGAAGTGAGGCTAGAGTGACAGACAAGCCTGATTCGACGGGACTTTCCAGGCCCAATCGCCTGGTGGTCGGAATCTCCGGAGCCAGCGGTGTGCTCTATGGAATCCGGCTGCTTGAGGTATTGCGCCAGCTTCCCGTCGAGTCGCACCTGGTGATGAGCCGCTCGGCCGAGGTCACCATGGCGCATGAGACAGATGTCAAGGTCGCGGCCGTTAAGGCCTTGGCTGATCAGGTTTATGCCAATGAGGATCTGGCGGCCGCGATCTCCAGTGGCTCCTTCAAGACCATGGGCATGGTGGTGGCGCCCTGTTCGGTGAAGTCCTTGGCCGAGATCGCCAGCGGGGTTGCCGGCAGCCTGTTGGCGCGTGCGGCCGACGTTACCTTGAAGGAGCGTCGACGCCTGGTGCTGATGGTCCGAGAGACGCCGCTCACCACCGGCCACCTGCGCGCCATGGTCGCGGTCTCAGAGATGGGCGGCATCATCGCCCCGCCCGTGCCCGCCTTCTATGCGCGCCTGCAGAACCTGGATCAGATGGTGTCGCAGACCATTGGTCGGGTCCTGGACCTCTTCGATCTGGAGGCGCCAGGCGTCACCCGCTGGGGTGAAGCGGTGGGCAAGACCCGCAAGTAAGGTCCGGCTTGGAAGCGCCTTGGCGTTGGCAAGCCGATTGCCGCTGGCCGGCGACATTATAGGCGCCAAGCCTTGCAGACAGCACGCAAAGGCTTAAGCGTTAGACGCAGCCATTCCCTCGGAAAGGACTGACATGCTGTGTGATGTGCGGTTTCGACGATGCCTGTCCGGCGCTCTTGTCGGCGCCCTTGCCTTGGGATTGGCAAGCGCTGGTGTCGTAGCGCAGGAGGGTTCCTCCTCGGCCCGGGTCTTTGGCGATCTCAGCTTGGCGACGCAGGATATGCTGAACCGCGCTCAGACAGACGCAAACAACTTCCTGCACACCAACGCCAACTACCACCAGACGCGCTACTATCCCGCACGCCAGATCAACATTCGCAACGTCAAGAGGCTACGCCCGGCCTGGATTTTCCAGACGGAGGTTGTCGAATCGTTGGAGACCAGCCCGATCGTGGTGAACGGCATCATGTTCGTCACCACGTCTTTCAATCACGTCTATGCCCTGGATGCCCGCACAGGAGCGGAGATCTGGCACTTCAAGCACAGGATGGGGCCGATCACGACCCACTGCTGCGGCCCTAACAATCGCGGAGTTGCGGTGCTGGGCGATCGCCTCTTCATGGGCACGCTCGACGCAAAGCTGGTGGCGTTGGACGCCAAGACCGGAAAGCTGCTGTGGCAGACGGAGATCGCTGATCCGGAACTGGGCTATTCGGAGACAATGGCGCCGAGCGTAGTCGACGGCATGGTGCTGATTGGCACCAGCGGCGGCGAGTTCGGTATCCGCGGCTTCGTCAAGGCCTTCGATGCCGAGACAGGCAAGCTCTTATGGACCTTCCACACCACCGCCGAGGATTCCCGGGGCGTGTGGGCAACGCATGATGCGACCGGCCGCTACCTGAACCGAAACATTGAACTGGAAAAAATCATTTATGCCCGGCAAGGCGACCCCTATGAGACCCTAAGCGGCGCCGTATGGCAGAATCCGGCGATCGATCTGGAGACACGTCGCATCTATTTCATGGTCGGCAATCCCTCGCCGAGTGTCGATGGCTCCGCCCGGCCCGGCGATAATCTCTATACCGACAGCCTGGTCTCGGTCGATCTGGATAGCGGCCAGTACGTCTGTCACTTCCAGTATGTCCCGCATGATGTATGGGACATGGACGCGGCCTCACCGCCGATCATCACCAGGGTCAAGAACAACGAGGGGGAGGACGTCAAGGGCATCCTGCATGCCGGCAAGACCGGCTATGTCTATGTCCACGACGCCGAAGATTGCAGCCTGATCCGCTTCTCAGAGCCCATGGTGCGCCAAGAGACCGGCTGGGTGCTGCCGACGCCCGAGGGCACACGTGTGTTGCCGGCCGCCCAAGGCGGTGTTGGTTGGTCACCGATGGCGATCAATCCTGAACACCGCCTGACCTATGCCGTCAATGTGCACCGGGCGATGACCTATCACCTCGATCCTGCTCCCTATCCGGGCGGCAAGCTGTGGATGGGGGGCGACCGGAAGGTGATACCGGGCGAGCCACAGTGGGGCAACGTGGTCGCCGTCGCGTACGATACAGGCAAGATTCGCTGGAAGGTGAAGACCGAGCAACCGATGGTGGGCGGCGTACTGGCAACGGCCGGCGGTCTCATTTTCACCGGCGAAGGCAACGGCCTCTTCAAAGCCTACGACGCCGAAACCGGATCTTTGCTCTGGCAGTTCCAGGCCGGTGCCGGCGTAAATGCGCCACCGTCTTCCTACACCGTGGATGGCCAGCAATTCATCGTCGTTGCCGCAGGCGGAAACTCGGCGCTGGACTATAAGCGCGGCAACAACATCATTGCTTTCACGCTTGTCGAATGATCTGGAGATTGGGGCTGTTGGAACAAACAGCCAGGATGATGCACCGCCTTCTCTTGTCCGCCGCAACGGTCGTGATTGGCATGCTGTGGGGGCAGATGGCCACCGCTCAGGACGACTTTAGCCTGGAAGACGAGGTCGCGTTCTGCGCCTCTTGTCATGGCGAAGCCGGCCTTCCGGAAGATCCATCCACCCCGATCATCTGGGGGCAGGAATTCTACTACCTCTATGTGCAGCTGCGCGACTATGGAGCCGGCCGGCGCGCCAACGCGGTGATGCAACCTATCGCGGAGCAATACTCCAAGGATCAGATGCAGGCCTTGGCGCAATACTATTCCGAGATGCAGTGGCCAGGGGTCGAGTTCCAGGCCGACGAGAACCTCTTGGCTGACGCAGAGGCTAGCCTTTCAGTGGGGCAATGCGCGCGGTGCCACGGTGCTTACAAGGGCGATAGCCGGGTGCCGCGCCTGGCCGGTCAACACCTCGAGTATCTTGAGCGCACGATGTTGGATTTCAAACGAAAGGTTCGTCTGAACGCGCCGGCCAAGGGGACGATCATCGGCTCTTTCAGCGACGAGCAGATCCAGGCGATGGCCGACTACCTCGCCGGATTATGGTTGTATTGAGCCACAAACGCTCAAATGCACCAGAAAGGGCGGCCGCTATCTCCCCCGGTTCGTCCAGTTGAAGGGCTTGGCGCATCGGGGCGCTGCTGGATTGGTTGCTGATCCAGGCAGATGCGGTGTCTGTGTTGCTACGCCAAGCGACCGAAACCCGCTTCCAGGTCGGCCAATAGGTCGTCGCAGTCCTCCAGGCCGATGGAGTAGCGAATGATCGGGCCTTCCCCCTCCCACGCCTTGGCTGTTCTGATCGGCGTCTCGGTTCTGACCAGGCTCTCGTAGCCGCCCCAGGAGGCGCCGATGCTGAAGAGGTCATAGCCTTCCAGCATTCGGGCTACCTGCTGTTTCTCATAGGGTTTGGCCAGCACCAGAGAGAAGAGGCCGCAGGCACCGCTAAAGTCGCGTTGCCAAAGCGCGTGGCCAGGATCGTCGGGCAGGGGCGGATAGAGCACGCGCGCCACCTCTGGCCGGTCCTGCAGCCAGCGGCAGATCCGAAGCGCGGATTGGCTGGCGCGTTCCAGGCGGACCGCCAGACTGCGCGCACCGCGTTGACCCAGATAGGCCTCCTCAGACCCGGCGGCGTGCCCCAGTGCGCGGATCATGCGATGCACCAGGGGGGCGGTCTCGTCGTTGCAACAGATCACGCCCAGCATGGCGTCGGAGTGGCCGACCAGATGCTTGGTCGCGGCATGCACGGAGATGTCGATGCCCAATGACAAGGGTTGGCAGCCCAGGGGTGAGGCCCAGGTGTTGTCAATGACGGTGCGGATCCCTCTGTTGCGTGCTTGATCGGCAATGGCGCGTAGATCCTGCATCTCGAAAGTGAGTGACCCCGGGCTCTCCAGAAAGAGGGCCCGGGTGTTCTCCTTAAAGCGTTCGGCGATCTCCGCACCACAGTCGGAAGGCACGAACTCCACCTCGACGCCATAGTCCTGCAGCACCCTTTGCGTGAAGATCCGGGTCGGAAGGTAAGCGCAGTCGACGACCAGCAGATGATCGCCCGCCTTCAGAAGGGCCATCAGGGCCGTCGTGATGGCCGCCAGACCAGAGGAAACGAGGAAGGAATCGGCTGCACCCTCAAGGTCGCTGACCAGGCGCTCCAGCGACACCGTGGTGATGGTGCCGAAGCGCCCATAGCCATAGCGGCCCTCTTCCTGGCGGTGGTCCTTGATGCGCTCGAACTCCTCCACCGTGTCGAAGACGACGGTCGAGGTGCGCACCACCGGCGGGTTGACCGCGCCATATTGATCCTTGGGAGAACGACCCAGGTGGGTTAGCCGCGTTGCCGGCTTCATGATCTTCCCTCTCATGGTTGCACGCGCAGATGTGAGCGCCAGTGACCAGTGGATTCCTGCAGCGCTGCTGCGTTCATGCGCCGGTTCCCCTTGCGAAGTGAATTGTTCTGTTACATTGTCGCGATATCAAACGCGTCCCCGCGAATGAGGGAAGCGAAAAACAACTAACTTGGCACAACGGACAGGGGTCAAGACCTATGAAAATCTGGAAAGCGGTTTCCGCCGCTGCCGCCGCTATGGCGTTGGCTGCTCCGGCAGCCTCTGCTGACACGCTTGCTGACGTCAAACAGCGTGACAGCTTGAAGTGCATCGTCTCAACCGGCCTGGCCGGCTTCAGCGTGACCGATGATGCGGGCACCTGGAAGGGCTTGGACGTGGATGTCTGTCGCGCGGTTGCGGCAGCGATTCTGGGCGACGCAACGAAGGTGGAGTTCATTCCGACGACGGCGAAAGAGCGCTTCACGGTGCTGCAGTCGGCGACAGGCGATATGATTTCGCGCAACACCACCTGGACCTTAAGCCGCGATACGCAGCTCGGCATGAACTTTGTCGGCGTCACCTTCTATGACGGTCAGGGCTTTATGGTGAATGCCGATTCCGGCGTGACCTCGGCTAATGAGCTGGACGGCGCCACAGTCTGTGTGCAGACCGGCACCACGACGGAGCTCAACCTGGCGGACTTCTTCCGTCGTATGGGCATGAGCTATGAGTCGGTGGTCTTCGAGACCAACGATGAGACCCGCAACGCCTTTGAGCAGGGCCGCTGCGATGTCTTCACCACGGACGCCTCCGGCCTCGCCGCCGAGCGTTCGGTTTCGTCCAATCCTTCGGCCTATGTCATTCTGCCCGAGATCATCTCTAAGGAGCCCTTGGGCCCGGCCGTGCGTCAGGGTGACGACATCTGGTTCAACATCGTGCGCTGGACGACCTTCGCTCTGATCGCTGCTGAAGAACTGGGCGTGACCTCGGCCAACGTCGACGACATGAAGGCCAACAGCAAGAGCCCGGCCGTCAAGCGCCTCTTGGGCACCGAAGGCAAGATGGGCGAGATGCTGAAGCTGGGTGACGATTGGGCCTACAACGTCATCAAGCAGGTCGGCAACTACGGCGAGATCTTTGAGCGCAACGTCGGCAAAAACACGCCGCTCGGCCTATCTCGTGGCGTGAACGCCCAGTGGACCGACGGCGGTCTGATGTACGCTCCGCCGATCCGCTAGTCGCGACGACGGATAAAGCTATGCCTTGCAACCGCCGTGCTGCGGGCTCGGGCTAGACGCCCGAGACCGCGCACGGCGGCTTCTTTTTGGGCGGCATGTAGAGAGATCGTCCAGCCAAAGGGCAGGGTACGAGCGGCCGATCTTGCGGGGGCCAAAAGCAATAACACCGAAAGGAGACTGCGGTCGTGTCTGACAGCAGCGGACTTGCCGCGACTGCCGGAAGTGCCAGCATATCGTGGTGGAACGACGAGCGAAAACGCGCGGTCGTCATCCAGATCCTGGTCCTTGGTGGCGTCGTCCTTCTCTTCGCCTTTTTCATCTACAACGCCGTGGTCAATCTGGCGCAGCGGGGGATCGCCTCTGGCTTTGATTTCCTCTCAAGCACGGCCGGGTTCGGGATCTCCTTCAGCCTGATCCCCTATCAGGAGAGCGACACCTATGGCGACGCCTTCATCGTCGGTCTGCTAAACACCATTCTGGTTTCAGCTTTGGGCATCGTTGCCGCAACCGTCCTGGG
Organism: Rhodospirillales bacterium; assembly: GCA_963669335.1. Classification (GTDB taxonomy): domain Bacteria; phylum Pseudomonadota; class Alphaproteobacteria; order Kiloniellales; family JACOMY01; genus JACOMY01. The sequence goes on along the minus strand of OY770023.1, from coordinate 4,189,047 downwards.
CTTCATCGTCGGTGTCCTGCGTCTCTCCAGCAACTGGATGGTCAATCGCCTGTCCTACACCTATGTCGAGATCGTTCGGAACGTCCCGCTGTTGCTGCAGATCATTTTTTGGTGGTCGCTCTTCCTAGAGCTGCCGGTGGTGCGCAACGCCTTTGATCTGGGCGGAGGCTTCTACCTGAGCAACCGTGGCGTGGAATCGCCGGCGCCGATCCTGGAAGCCGGCTGGCAAGCCATTCCGATCGCCCTCTTGGTGGGCTTGATCGCGACCATCATCATGAAACGCTGGGCCAAGAAGCGCCAAGAGGCCACCGGCCAGATCTTCCCGGTCGGCTATGTCGGCTTTGGCCTGATCGTCGGTCTGCCGCTGCTCGCCTTCTTCGCTGCCGGGATGCCGATAACCATGGAGCAGCCAGTGCTGCGCGGTTTCAACTTCCGCGGCGGCTTCAACGTTCCGCCGGAGTTCTTTGCCCTCTGGTTTGCCTTGACGATCTACACCGGCGCCTTCATCGCAGAGAACGTGCGCGCCGGCATTCAGGCGGTGAGCTGGGGCCAGACCGAGGCCGCCAATGCCCTAGGGCTGAATGAAGGGCGCACCCTGCGTCTGGTGGTCATTCCACAGGCCATGCGTGTCATCATCCCGCCCTTGACCAGCCAGTATCTGAACCTCACCAAGAACTCCTCTCTGGCGGTCGCGATCGGCTATCCGGACCTGGTGTCGGTGACGGCGGGGACGACCTTGAACCAGACGGGTCAGGCGATCGAGGCCATCGGCATGACCATGGCCGTCTATCTGACCCTATCGCTGCTGATATCGTTCAGCATGAACATGTACAACAGACGCATTGCGCTGGTGGAGCGCTAAGGCCATGAGCATGGAAGACCAAAGCCGTGGCTATGAGCCGGGCCAGCACCCCGACCTTCCACCACCGCCGGGCACGACCGGTCCGATCGGCTGGCTCAGGAAGAATCTCTTTTCGTCCTGGCTGAATGCCATCCTGACCCTACTGTCGATCTATCTGGTCTACGTCGTCGTGGTCGGCATGTTTACCTGGTCGGTGACCGATGCCGTGGTCAGCGGCAGCGATCGTCGCCTCTGCGACCTGGGCCGGACCTCGGCCAGCCTGGGCGAGGTGATCGAGCGGGTGAATTGGCAAGGCCTCACCTCGAGCGATGAGGCGGTGCAGAAGCAGGCGCAGCGCTCGCTGAATGCAGCGAACTCCGCCCTCGGTGATCTGAACGACCGCATCAAGGCCTCGGAGGATATCCTGCCGGCATCCTTCGCGGCGATCGCCACAGAGGTGAACCCGCAGGCCCTGCAGGCCGAGGTCAAGGCGGCTATCGATGCCAAGGACTACGACAAGGCGCGCACTCTCTTGAACGAGAGCGAGCCGCTGGTGGTCTGGGGACACGACAACGACGGTGCCTGCTGGGTGGTTGTGAAGGAGCGTATCAACCAGTTCACCTATGGCTTCTATCCGGTCGATCAGCAGTGGCGTGCGAACCTCTTCTTCGTAATGCTGGTGGTGGCCATGGCGCCGATTCTGGTGCCGGGCTTGCCCTATCGCCGGAACCTGGCCTGGTTCACGGTGGTCTTCCCGGTGATCGCCGCAATTCTGCTCTACGGCATGCCCTCACTGGGTCTGGAGAAAGTGCCCACCTCGCTGTGGGGCGGCATGCTACTGACCACCATCATCGGCGTGACCGGCATCGTCGGCTCCTTGCCGATCGGTATCCTGCTTGCGCTTGGGCGAAGATCGAACTTGCCCATTGTTCGGCTGCTCTCGGTCGCTTTCATCGAGGCGATCCGCGGCGTGCCGCTGATCACCATTCTCTTCGTGGCCTCGACCATGCTGCCGCTCTTCATCCCGCAAGAGCTCAACTTGGATAAGGTCGTCCGCGCCCTCATCATGGTGACGCTCTTCGCCTCGGCCTACATGGCAGAGGTGATCAGGGGCGGCCTGCAGGCCATTCCCAAGGGACAGTACGAGGCGGCCTCGGCGATGGGGCTGGGTTTCTGGCAGACAACGCGGCTGGTGATCATGCCGCAGGCGCTGCGCATCACCGTGCCCAGCATCGTCAACACCTTCATCGGCCTCTTCAAGGACACCAGCCTGGTGTCGATTATCGGCCTCTTCGATCTCTTGCTCTCGGTGCGTGCTGCGGTGCGCGACGGGGCCTGGATCGGCTTCGCCAACGAGGTCTATGCCTTTGCAGGAGCGATCTACTTCATCTTCTGTTTCGGCATGTCCCGCTACTCAATCTATCTGGAGAAGAAACTGAACGTTGGCACGCGCCGGGCCTAGGGCCCGCGCCGCGCCACGATCACGGAGGTGAGACACCATGAGTGAAGCCTTAGACCAAAACGGTTCCGGTGGGCGAATCGAAAGCGCGATCGGTGACGAGGTCGCCGTGCAGATGGTGGCCGTACACAAGTGGTTCGGCCAGTTCCATGTGCTCAAAGACATCAACCTGACCGTCCACAGGGGCGAGCGCATCGTGATCTGCGGGCCTTCGGGGTCCGGCAAGTCAACCATGATTCGCTGCATCAACCGCTTGGAAGAGCATCAGCAGGGCCAGATCGTCGTCGACGGCATCGAGATGTCGCACGACCTGAAGCGCATCGAGGAGATCCGCCGAGAGGTCGGCATGGTCTTCCAGCACTTCAATCTCTTCCCGCACCTAACCGTGCTGGAGAACTGCACCCTGGCGCCGATCTGGGTGCGCAAGATGCCCAAGCGCGAGGCCGAAGGCATCGCCATGGAGTATCTGGAAAAGGTGAAGATTCCAGAGCAGGCGGACAAGTTCCCGGGTCAGCTCTCAGGCGGCCAGCAGCAGCGCGTTGCGATCGCCCGCTCGCTCTGCATGAACCCACGCATCATGCTCTTCGACGAGCCCACCTCTGCACTGGATCCGGAGATGATCTCCGAGGTCTTGGAGACGATGGTGCAGTTGGCCGAGACCGGCATGACCATGCTCTGCGTCACCCACGAGATGGGCTTTGCCCGCAAGGTGGCCAACCGCATTATCTTCATGGACCGCGGCGAGATCATCGAGCAGAACGAGCCTGAAGAGTTCTTCAACAACCCGCAGAGCGAGCGCACCAAGCTCTTCCTGAGCCAGATCCTGTCGCACTAATGGGAGCCTGAGGCGACGAGGCCGCTGCCTTCAGGGGGGGCTTCCCGAGGGGACTGCCTCGTTCATGCTGAGCGCCTGACGGGCGAGCCTAGCGACGTCGCGGCTGACCATAAGACCGCTTTCTTCGATCTCGGGGAGTGTGAACCATCCGACGTCGAGCGCGTCGTCGCCGGCGCGCGGTTTGCCGGACGCTCGCTGGCAGAGTACCGCGATCAGCACGAACTGTCGGGTGACGCAGCCCTTGGAATCGCGTTCGAAGACATCGAGGGCAGTTAGGACACGACCGCTTTCGGCCTCAAGGTCGCATTCTTCCTGCAGCTCTCTGAGCGCTGCCTCTTCGACTGTCTCGCCGATTTCCATCTTGCCGCCTGGGAAGCCCCAATAGCCGGCATCGGGCGGATTGGCTCTCCGGACGAGAAGGCAGGCGGACCCTCTGGTCACGATGGCCAGCACCGCTGGAATTGGGTGCTTTGGTCTTTTGTCACTCACGGCGTGCCGATCCTTCGAAGTGTCTCCTGTCGGAGCAGGTTGGCGAGTTCGCGCGCCAAAGAAGAGGCGTCAGGTGCCAGCAGCATGCGCAGATCGATGTTGGGCAAAGGGGGCAGTTCAGCCGCATCCTCAAGGCACACAAGATCCTCTGGTACGCCATGTTCGATCCGGACGGCGATCCCGAACCTGGCCCGCAGTGAGGCCCAGATGCCGGGCAGGCTGGGCGTCGAGATGGCCGCACGCCAGCGCATCTGCGCTTGTTCCAGGGCCTTCAGCGTGGCCTGGCGAAAGAGGCAAGGGTGGGTGTGGAGAACCAGGGGAAGGGGGGAGGGGAGCGTCGGCTCGGCCAGGCTGCGGTGGGCGATCCAGCGCATCGGCAAGTGGCAGAGGGTTTCGCCGTCAGGAGCGCGCCCCTGATTGCAGAGGCTGATCGCGACATCGAGCTGGCCCGCGTTCACCTGGTCGCCCAGATAATGGTTCGGACCGGCCTGGATATCGACATGGACCTCAGGGTGCCTGCGGGCAAAGGCGGTCAGTGTTGCCGGCATCACGTCATGAAAGAAGTCCTGCGGTAAACCCAGGCGCAAAGTGGTACCGGACTCCGCTGCCCCAAGCGCTCTGGCAGCCTCGTCGTTAAGCGCGATGATCCTGCGGGCATAGGCGACCAGGGCTTCTCCGGCCTCCGTCGGCACAAGACCTCTGCCCTTGCGGACGAAGAGCTGTGTGCCGGCCTGCTGTTCCAACCGCTTGAGCTGCATACTGACGGCAGACTGCGAGCGCCCCAGCTGAACGGCAGCACTGGCAAAGCTTCCCAGGTCCGTTCCTGCCACGACGGCGCGCAAGCTGTCGATGTCGAAGCTGACTTTCACTTCACGATCCTTGATTTAGAAATCCAATTATATTCGTTTTTCGGAAGACTAGCCGCTTGCTAGCGTCCCGGTCAATCGGGGTCAGAAAGCCCTCACCCACTCACTCATGACCAGGAGCTAGACGGAAATGAGTAGACTATCGGCGATAGAACAACCCAGATCGCGTGACGCGCTCGTCATCCTGACCGCTGGATCTCTGATCCTGGCGCTCTCCTTAGGGGTGCGCTCGGTCTTTGGTGGCGTGGTGGACCCGGTTTCCAAGGATCTCTTCGGCGGCAGGATCGAGATCTTCTCGCTGTCGATCGCGATTCAGAACCTGATGTGGGGCTTGGCTCAGCCGGCCTTCGGCGCGATAGCCGATCGCTATGGCGACCGGCTGGCTATGTGGCTGGGGTTCTTCTGTTACGGCGCAGGTATGGTGATCTGCGCCCTGGGTGGCACGGCCTTTGCCCAGCACATGGGTGCCGGGGTGCTGGTCGGCATGGGCCTCTCGGGCACGGCCTTCGGGGTGGTGCTGGCCGTGGTCGGTCGCGCTGCGCCGCCGGAGAAGCGCAGTGCCTACATGGGCATTACCTCGGCCTTCGGGTCTGGCGGGCAGGTCGTGCTGCCCCTGCTCGTCGCTGGTCTGATCGACACCTACGATTGGCGCCTGGTGGTGCTGATCGTAGGGGCAACCCTTATCCCGATCGCGCTTTGTATCCCCTTTCTCCGCGTCAAGGCGGAGCAGCCAAGGGTCAGCGAGCAGGTCTCCCTCTCCAGTTACGTCGGTCGGGCCTTTGGCAACACCAGCTTTGTGATGCTGACCTTCGGCTTTTTCGTCTGCGGTTTCCACCTGGCCTTTGTGACCGCGCATCTGCCGAACTATGTCGAAAACTTCTGCTTCGCGGTGGGGCTGACGCCGGAGGAGCTGCGCGCCTTCGGTCTGCAAGCCCTGGCCGTGGCTGGCTTGACCAACATCATTGGGACCCTGATCGCCTCCAAGCTGGGGATGATCTATCCCAAGCCCTATGTGCTGGCCTGGATCTATGCCATTCGTGCCGTGGTGATCCTGGTCTTCATCTCTCTGCCGCTCACTCAGACCTCGGTGATGATCTTTGCGCTGGTGATGGGCTTCCTCTGGCTTTCCACAGTGCCGCTGACCAGTGCCTTGGTGATGGTGATGTTCGGCCCGCGGGCCATGGGAACCCTCTTCGGCTTTGTCTTCCTGGGCCACCAGATGGGCAGCTTTCTGGGCGTCTGGCTTGGCGGCCTCTACTTCGACCGCTATGGCGACTATGAAGGCATCTGGATCCTGGCGATCATCCTGGGCGTCCTCTCGGCCGTTATGCACCTGGCAGTTCGAGAGGAGGGGATACCACTGCGCCGGATGAGCCCGGCCTAAAGCCAGAGGGGCTCGCGCTCAGGCGCTCACCTGAGCGCGAGGCTCTGCTTTCAGGCGTGCTGCGCCGTCAAGACCGGCTCGCTCTTGGGCGGATGCATTGCGTCGATCTCGCGGATCGAGTGACAATCCATCGGGATCAAGCCATGCAGCGGCCGGGCCATGATCCTTGCGTTCTTCTCGTTGTCGCCAAGCCACCTGGCACCGGCTGGATTGTAGAAAAGCGGTGAGAGCGCCCGCCAACCATTGTGCTCATAGTAGATGTCCAGCCGGCGTGGCAGGGTCGGTGCCTCGATCAGCGCGATGGCTTTGCCCGTTGCCAACACATACGTGTAGACGAACTGCCAGAAGGCATTCTTGACATAGTAGTCCCGTGCCTCTTGCTCCAGGAAATGGCCCTTCAGGACCGAAGTATGCGAGAGGTCGATCTGCTGCCCCAGGGCCGGGATGTAGTTGCCGTAGCCGATGTCCTCCAGGAAGGTCTCGACATTATCCTCGGCGATCGAGAAGGACAGGCCGCCGATGATCTCGCTGCCCTTCAGCACAAGCACATGCCTGTGGTTATTGGTTTCCGGCAGTGTCTCGCAGACAAAGAGCGGCCAGCCGGCCTTCTGATACTGCGCGCGCAGCTTGGCGTAGTACTGGGTCAGATCGAAGCCCTCCTCGACGCAGCAGATGGTGCAATCGTTTTGGGCGGCAATCGGGCTCAGCGTGATGCGCGGCTGGTCGCTGGGTTCGGATAGCGTTCCGCTCATGGCACGATAGGGGGCTGCCCATTCGCTCTTGGCTGATTTGTAACTGAGACGATTCATGTTGGAAGCTGTCTGTTGCATCGCTTTTCCTTTCTCGCTTTCAATGGGCAGGGTCTCATCCTGCTTGGATTAGCTAATACTCAAAGCGATCGCAAAGCAACCAAAGACAGTGTGATTTTCGCATTATATTACACAAAAGCAACAGGGATTTGTGTATTAAAGTTGTACTAGAGTAATTGATCTAATCAAATCGTCAGTATCGAGAGTCTGTGCAGTTTTACTTGAGCAATGCAAAGAATGGTTGGGGATGAAGGGCAGTCGTTGCCATAACTTGTATTCATAATCAAAACGCGGAAAGTTGGAACCTGCAAGTTGTTAGGGCCTTGCAACACCCGAGAAGCGCGAAAAAGTCCGGAGAATGTGGTAATGACCATGGGACCCAAGGTCGCTGAGACCGCTTGGCGCTGGCTCTACGATACTGGGTAGATGGGCTTGATTCCACCGTGCCAGATCGTACCTTGGCGGCACGGGACGGCTCCGCTGGGAGTTGTGGGCCCAGATCAGCGATAGGGGACAAAGCGCTTGGACGCAGCCGTGGGTAAGCCGCTCTGGGATCAAGAGCGCTATCTGACCGATCTCTGGTATATGGTGGCCTCTGCGAAGGAGCTGCGCCCCGGTCGCATGATCGGGCGCGTCTTCATGGAGCAGCCGCTACTGTTCGGTCGCGACAAGGCCGGCCAGCCCTTTGCGCTGCGTGATCTCTGCCCGCATCGCGGTGTGGCGCTCTCGGCCGGCTACTTCGATGGCGAAGAGGTGCGCTGTCCCTTCCACGGCTGGCGCTTCGGCACCGACGGACAGTGTCGCGCCATCCCCTCGCAGGTCGATGCGACCCGCATCAAGGCAGAGAACGTGCGCGTCCGCCACTTTCCCTGTCGCGAGGTGCAGGGCAACATCTGGGTCTTTCTGGGTCGGCCGGGCCTGGAGCCGGAAAGCGGGCCGCCGAGCATCCCCGACCTTGGCGATCAGCGACCGAAGGTCAGCACCAATCTCACCTTCGAGACCGATCTCGACAATGCCGTCTACGGCCTCTTGGATCCAGCCCACACGCCCTATGTGCACGAGGGTCTCTTCTGGCGCCGCCCCACCACCCTCAGGCTCAAGACCAAGAGTTATGTGCCGAGCGAGCTGGGCTTCACCATGAGCAGGCATCAGCCGGCCGGCAATACCGCGGTCTATAAGCTGATGGGTGGGCAGCCGACGACCGAGATCTCCTTTCGCCTGCCGGGGGTACGGCTGGAACACATCAGGGTCGGCAAGCATCACATCTGCAATCTGACGGCGATGACGCCGATCAACGAAAAGCAGACGCAGGTCATGAACCTGCTCTACTGGACCAATCCGGTGATCTCGATCATCCAGCCCTTCCTCGCCTTCATGGCGCGGCGCTTCTTGGGCCAGGATCAGTGGATCGTCGGGCTGCAGAACCAGTCTGCTACCTTCGACCCGCCGATGATGCTGGTGAACGACGCCGACACCTTGCAGCGCTGGTACCTCAGACTGAAGCGAGAGTGGCGGCGCAGTCAGGCGGACGGCGGGTCCTTCAACAATCCGGTGGAGGCAGCGACCTTGCAGTGGCACAGCTAGACCTGGCAGAGGGACCGGGCCGTTTGAGGCTCGGCGAGGTGGAGATCGAGTACAGCTTCGTGCCGGGTCACGAGGCGCGGCCCTTGATCGTCCTGCTGCACGAAGGTCTGGGCTGTGTCGCCCTCTGGCGCGATTTTCCACAAATGCTCTCTCATTCCAGCGGCGCATGCGTTTTTGCCTACAGTCGGGTCGGCTATGGCGCCTCCAGTCCCTGCGATCTGCCACGGCCTTTGAGCTTTATGGAGGAGGAGGCGCAAGGGCTCTTGCCGGATCTCTTGGCGCAACTGCCGGCCGATCAGTTGGTGCTCTTTGGTCACAGCGACGGTGCCTCGATCGCGGCTGTCCACGCCGGAACGGTTCCTGACCCGCGATTGGCCGGCATCATCCTGATGGCCCCGCACTTCTTCAACGAAGAGATCTGTGTGGCCGCCATCACCGAAACCAAGCGGCTCTTTGACGAAGAGGACCTGCGCGGGCGCCTGGCTCGCTATCACGGCGACAATGTCGACTGCGCCTTTCGTGGCTGGGCCGAGACCTGGCTGCATCCAGGCTTCCTTGACTGGGACCTGACGGATCACCTGCCGAGGATCGAGGTGCCGACGCTGCTGATCCAGGGTGAGGAAGACGAATACGGCACTCGCGCCCAGGTGGATACTGCCGAGCGCCTGATCACGGCGACCACGGCCCTGCACATGCTGCCCGACTGTGGCCACAGCCCGCAGAAGGATCAGCGCGAGCGCGTCTTGGCCTTGGCCAGCGCCTTTGTGGCGGCGCTTTAAGAGAGCCTCAAACACCCAGCCAACGGTGCTGAACCTCATCCTCCGCTACAAGTTCCGCACTGCTGCCCTGCCAGCGGACCTTGCCGCGGCCCAGCACATAGACCTCATCGGCGAGATCGGTGGCAAAGCGGAAGTTCTGCTCGACCAGCAGCACCGTCATGCCGGTCTCCTTCAGGCGATGCAGATGCTCTTGGATCTCGGCGACGATGATGGGGGCCAGGCCCTCCGTTGGCTCGTCCAAGAGCAGCAAGGCGGGGTTCCAGAGGAGCGCGCGGGCGATTGCCAGCATCTGCTGCTCGCCGCCGGAGAGCTGGGTCCCGCCGTTGTCGCGCCGTTCTGCCAAGCGTGGGAAGAGCTCGAAGATGCGCTCCACGGTGAAGGGGCCGGGGCGGCGACCGGCCACCAGGGTCAGGTTCTCCAGAACGCTGAGCGAGGGGAAGATGCCGCGAGTCTCAGGCATATAGGCGATGCCCAGGCGGGCGATGCGATGCGGCGGTAGGGCAGAGATCTCCCGGCCCAGCCAACGGATCGAGCCGCGGCGCTCCACGACGCCCATGACCGCCTTCAGGGTGGTGGTCTTGCCGGCCCCATTGCGGCCCAGCAGGCCCACGACCTTGCCCTCCGGTACCTCTAGGTTGACGCCCTGCAGGATGTGGCTCGGGCCGTAGTAGCCGTTAAGGTTCTCCAGGGTCAGCATGGCTCTGCTCCGGACGCAGCTCCAGCTGGGCCGCCCAGGTAGGTCTCCTGCACCACCTGGCTGGCGCGGACCTCCTCGGGCCTGCCTTCCAGCAGGACCTGGCCGTAGTTCAACACCATGATGCGGTCTGCGGTCCCGAAGACCATGTCCATGTCGTGCTCGATGATGACCACGGCCAGATCGCGCGGCAGGCCGCTGACCAGGTCCAACATGCGCTGCGTCTCCTCGGGACTCATGCCGGAGGTCGGCTCGTCCAGCAGCAGCACTTTGGGCTGGGTCGCCAGCGCCAGACCGATCTCCAGCTGTCGCTGCGCACCATAGGAGAGCGCGCCGACCTGGCTCGTCAGGCGATCCTCGAGGCCGACCAGTTCGGCAATGCGCTGGGCCTCGCGCTGCGGCTGGATCATTTGGCTGAGCCTGCGCCAGAAGATGCGCGCCTCACCGCTGCGGGCGAGCTGTGCCAACAGCAGGTTCTGTCGCACAGAGAGCTGGGGGAAGAGGTTGTTTTTCTGGAACGACCGGGCGAGGCCCAGACGGGCCCGCCGGTCCGGCGAGAGGGCCGTCACCGGCCGCTCGTCCAGATAGATCTCGCCCGCGCTGGGCTTGAGTTCGCCCGCCAGGATGTTGAAGAGCGTGGTCTTGCCGGCACCGTTCGGGCCGATGATGGCCAGGCGTTGGCCCAGGGGCACCTCCAAGGAGACCGCGCGGGTCACCTCCAGCGCGCCGAAGGTCTTGCTGAGCTCCTCCGCCCTAAGCATGGCTGTCTTCCCGTTTGCCCAGCAGCCTCTGCCAGAGCTCTTCAATGGCGCCCACCAGACCATTGCGGCCTGAGAGCACCACGGCGATCAACACCAGCCCGAGCCAGAACTGCCAATAGTCGGTATGGTCGCCCAGAAAATACTTCAGCAGCACCACCAGGATCACGCCCAGGATCGGCCCGATCAGGGTGGCCAGCCCGCCGACAATCAGCATCACCAGGATCTCGCCTGAGGTGGTCCAATGCAGCAGCTCTGGCGAGATGAAAGAGGTGTGCTGGGCGATCAGGCTGCCGGCAAAGCCGGAGATCATGCCGGCCACGGTAAAGGCCATGGTCTTGTAGAGTCGGACCGGTAGGCCCAGCGCACGCATGCGATGGCTGTTCTCGTGGATGCCGACAAGAGCCACACCGAAGGGGCTGGCGACCAGCCAGCGCAGCACCAGGAAGATCAGCAAGGTGCAGATCAAGAGGAAGAGGGTGAAGCTGGCCGGGTCCATCAGATCGATGCCAAGACCGCTCAGGTCCAGGCGTGGGATGCCGAAGAAGCCGTCGTCGCCGCCGAAGGCCTTGCTCTTGAAGAAGAACTCATGCGCCATCTCGCCGATGGCCAAGGTGATCATGATGAAAAAGATGCCGGTGACGCCGCTGGCGAGCCCACCGATCAGCAAGGCTGCCAGCCCGCTGATCAAGACCGCCAAGAGCATGGCCAGGGGCACCGGGATCGCTAGGGTCGCCGAGGCATAGGCAAAGGCATAGGCACCGATGCCGAAGAGGGCGCCCTGCGCCAAAGAGACCATGCCGCCATAGCCGGCCAGCAGATCCAGGGCCATGGCCAGAATGGCGAAGATCGCGATCTCGGCCAGGATCTCATAGCCGAAGAAATCAGCACCCAACCAATAGAGGAAAAGGCCTGAGAAGGTGAGCAGCGCCAGGATGGCGCGTGAGCCGGCGGGATGGCTGGTCATGGCCTTAGCTCCTGACCGGGAAGAGGCCGGCTGGCTTGAGCAGCAGCACGACAACCAGCAGGGCATACATGATGATGCTGGCGAACTGCGGCACCAGCACCTGGCCGAAGGTCAAGGTCGTGCCGATCAGCAGCGAGCCGATGAGGGCGCCCTTGAGGCTGCCGAGGCCGCCGACCACGACCACGACCAGGGTCGGCACCAGGATCGAGACCCCCATGCCCAGGGTGGCGGAGAAGGCTGGCATGGCCACCGCACCGGCCAGGCCTGCCAAGGCGCAGCCCAAGAGGAAGACCAGCAGGAAGGAGCGCTCGACATTGATGCCAAGGCAGCGCGCGACCTCTGCATTGTCCACGCCGGCGCGAACCTCCGCACCGATGCGGGTGTGCTCCAGCAACAGGTGCAGGGCCAGATAGATGAGGAAGCCCAGCACGATGATGAAAAGGCGATAGGCCGGATAGATCTCACCGAAGATCTCGATCCGGCCGGTGAAGGGCAGCCCCTCGGTGATGCCCAGCGCATCGACGCCCCAGAGGAAGCGGATCGTATCGAGGAAGACGAAGATCAGGCCGAAGGTGACCAACACCTGGTTCATCGGCCCGGCACTGCGCAGGCGGTCGATCAAGGTGACATAGAGCAGAGCACCGATCGCCATGACGGCCAGCGGCGAGAGCAGGAAGGCAGCCCAGAAACTGCCGGTAAACTCCGCGATGGAATAGCCGATGAAGGCGCCCAGCGCATAGAGCGAGCCATGCGCCAGGTTTACGAAGTTCAGAAGACCGAAGATGACGCTGAGCCCGACAGACAGCAGGAACAGCAGCATCGACATCTGCAGACTGTTCAGGATCTGGACGAACCAAAAGCCACCGTCACCGACCACGGCCCTGCCTTTCGCTTAAGAGCTGGAAAGAAGAGGGCGGGCTCTTGCCCGCCCTCGGTCTCGTTCCCCCGACTGGCGGAGGGTCTTGCTGCTGCGCCCTAGAGCTGGCAGCCGTTAACCGGATCCTGGACGTTGGGGATGGTGTCCAGCACCACCTGTTCGACCGCACCGTCCTTGAACTGGTTCTCGAAGATGTAGATGTTCTGGATCACGTTGTTGGTGGCCGGATCCAGGCGCATGGGACCACGCGGTCCGTCGAAGGAGACCTTGGCCAGCTCGGCGTCGAACTTCTCCTTGTCGCCGCCAGAGGCCTTGATGGCCTCGACCACCAGGCGCGCAGCGTCATAACCGGCGACGGCGAACTCAGAACCGGTCTTGCCGTGGGCAGCCTGATAGGCCTCTTGGAACCTCTTGTTCTCGGGCGTGTCGATGCTGGGCACATAGTGCAACCCGGCGACGATGCCGTTGGCGGCTTCGCCCTGCACGTTGACATAGGCCGGCGAGGTTAGAAAGCCGGCACCGAAGAGCGGGATCTCATCCTTCACACCGAAGTCGTGATACTGCTTCACGAAGGCAATCGCGGCACCGCCGGCATAGAAGACATAGATCGCATCCGGCTCGCTTGCCTGGGCTGCCGAGATGAAGGGGGCATAGTCCTTGGTGCCGTGCAGCGGGGTATAGGTCTCACCCACGATCTCACCGCCCTTGGCCTCGAAGGTCTCCTTGAAGGCCTCCATCATCTGATGGCCGGCGGCATAGTCCGGTGCCATCAGGTGCACCTTCTTGATGCCATTGTCGGCCAGATAGTCGCCCATCGGCCGGTTCATCTGCGCATTCGAGAAGGAAACGCGGATGATGTAGGGGCTGCAGCGTTCGCCGGTCATGTCGTTGTTGCCGGCATTGGCGACCACGACCGGCACCTTGGAGCCCTCGGCGAAGTCGCGCACGGCACCCAGAACGGCAGAAGAGACGATGCCGACAATGGCATCGACACGGTCCTGCAGCACCAGCTTGCGCGCCTTGGAGAGACCTACGGCCGGCTTGGCCTCGGTATCCTCACGGAAGAGCTCGATCTTGTTGTCGCCAAGCTCGCTGCCGTAGTGCTCCAGGCCCAGATTGAAGCCATTCTCGATATGCGCGCCCAGGCCGGCGTAGACGCCGGAGAAGGGCAGCAGCAGCCCGATCTTGTAGTCCTCTGCCGACGCCATGCTGGCGCTTCCAAGGGCCAGGCCGGCCACTAAGGCAGTGGCCGCGCAGGTCTTCATGCTCTGTCTCATCGTTTGATTCCTCTTTGCCTCCCGTTTTGGCTTGCTCTCTTGTTGACGCTTACGCCGGCTGGCTGCGCGACGTTGCCTCCATTCCCATGGTCTCCGGCGGAGTCAAGAAGCCATGGCTGATTGTGGTCAGGCTGTCCAGGCTTTCCACCAGGCTCTTGCCGCTGGTGTCCAGGCGCGCATGGGCCGAGCGGTAGAGCGGCCCGCGCGCCGCGAGAATGCGGCGCAGATCCTCCATGGCTTCCTCGTTGTCGTGCATGGGTCTGAGATCTCCCTGCGCCACCACGCGTGCCATATGCTCTTCCGGACTGGCCTCCACCCAGACGGTGAAGAAGCAGTCCAGCAGCCGCGCAAAGGTCTCCGCTTCCGATACCAGGCTCCCGCCGGTCTCCAGCACCATGGGACCACCGCGCGTGATCACTTCCTCCAAGGCCTCGCGTTCGAGGCGCCGATAGAGCTGTTGGCCGCCCAGTGAGAAGATCTCCTCGATGCCCATGCCGCCGAGTTGCTGGATCAGATCGGTTAGGCAGAGGAAGTGGCAGCCCTGGCGCTCGGCCAAGAGCGCGCCCAGGGTGCTCTTGCCAGCCCCGCGCAGCCCGATCAGCGCCACCCCGACGGAAGGCTGCGCCTCTGGGCCAAAGTGTCGGCGGAGCACCTCCAGGCCCTCCACCTGCTGCTCAGCGTTCAAAGTCCCGAGATATCCGGCAAGGGCCGGATGCAGCGGCTCCTCTTCACTTTGCAGCAGGACCAGAGGGTCCAGACCCATGGCGTCCGCCACGCGGCAGAGCACCTGCAGCGAGAGGTTTGCCTTGCCGTTCTCGATCTCGGCCAGATAACGTTCCGAGACATCGGCATCCTTGGCCAAGGCGCGACGCGTCATACCGCGAGCAGCGCGGGCTGCACGCAGCCTGCGCCCGACCCGACCCATCAAGCTGGTGCCGCTGTCGCGTGTCTCGCTGTGTGTCGTGAGTAGGGTGCTTCCCTTACTCTTGTCGTTCGGCACGCCCTCGTCTCCGCTTGCTCGGATGGCCTCTTTCGTGCACAATAATGCACATCTGATAAGCCAATGGCCAGGAAAAAGGCGCTTGGCTTTCCGAAAGATGCAAGATAGAGCATGTTTGGTATGAATTCCCTGTGATAAGCAGAACGACAAACAGGGAAAGGCTGCCAAGCTCTCATGCGTGAGAACGCGCGTGCGAGAGAAAGAGTAGCGAGCCAAGGGAGGATGCGATGAGCGTTGGCGACTTCAATAGCGAGGGTTCGGCCTGGTTGGATCTGCCAAGCGACTACAATGCCGTTGATGATTTCGTCGACCGCCACCTGGCAGAGGGCCGCAGCGCCAAGATCGCCTACATCGATGACGAGGGCCCCCACAGCTACCTCGACCTGGCCGAGGGGGTGGCCCGCTTTGCCGGGGTTCTGGACCAGCTTGGCGTCCGGCAAGAAGCGCGCATCGCGCTCTGCCTGCTGGACCGCTTCGCCTTTCCCTGCTGTTTCTGGGGTGCGATCAAGGCCGGCGTGGTGCCGGTGGCGCTGAACACCCTGCTGACCGCGGAGACCTATCACTTCATTTTGAACGACTGCCGGGCCGAAGTCTTGGTGGTCTCCAAAGAGCTGCTCGGCGTTCTGGGCCCGCTCTTGGATCATCTGCCGGCCTTGCGGGCAGTGATCGTCAGCGGTGGCCGCGCGCAATCTCAGACCGTCAAGACCTACCGGCTGGAAGCCTTGATGGAAGAGGCGGCGCCACGCGAGGCGCCCGCCAATACGCATCCAGACGACACGGCCTTCTGGCTCTATTCCTCCGGCTCGACGGGGCAGCCCAAGGGCGTCCGGCATCTGCATCGCAATCTGGCGGCCACCTCCGAACTCTATGGCAAGCCGGTCTTGGGCATTCGCGAAGACGACGTGGTCTTCTCGGCAGCCAAGCTCTTTTTCGCCTACGGCCTGGGCAACGGCATGACCTTCCCCCTGAGCGTCGGTGCCACCACCGTCCTGCTGGACGAGCGGCCGACGCCGCAGGCCGTGATGCGGGTCTTGCGCGAACATCGCGCCACCATCTTCTATGGCGTGCCGACTCTCTATGCGGCGATTCTCTCCGACCACGCCTACGGCAAGGAGAGCAGTTCGCCGCGGCTGAGACTCTGCGTTTCTGCCGGCGAGGCCCTGCCGGAAGACATCGGCAAGCGCTGGGAAGAGCGCTTTGGCGTGCCGATCCTGGACGGCGTCGGTTCTACCGAGATGCTGCATATCTACCTCAGCAACCACGCCGGCGAGATCCGCTACGGCACCTCCGGCAAGCCGGTGGCCGGCTATGCCATGCGCCTGGTCGATGATGAGGGCCACGCGGTGGAGGAGGGCGAGGTCGGCGAACTCGTGGTCGCCGGCCCCTCGGTCTGTGAGGGCTATTGGCGCCGGCGGCAAAAGAGCATGCAGACCTTCGTCGGCGCCTGGATGCACACGGGCGACAAGTACACTGTGGACGCCGAGGGCTATTACACCTACTGCGGCCGCGGCGACGACATGTTCAAAAGCGGCGGCAACTGGGTCTCGCCCTTCGAGGTCGAATCGGCCCTGATCGCGCACCAGGCCGTGGTCGAGGCCGGCGTCATCGGCCGCAGCGACGAGAGCGGCAACATCAAGCCCAAGGCCTATGTCGTGCTGCGCCCCGGCCACAAGGCCTCTAGAGCGCTGACCCAGGATCTGCAGGCCTTCGTCAAAGATCGCATCGAGGTCTGGAAGTATCCGCGCTGGATCGAAGTCGTGGAGGCGCTGCCGAAGACGGCCACCGGAAAGATCCAGCGCTTCAAGCTTAGAGAGTTGGATGCGGCCTGACGCCCATCGCACTATCGCCGAGCTCTCGCGGTTGGGCCTGGATTGCCCGCGCTATAGCGCAGAGCCGCTGCCGCCCTACCGCTTTGTGCCGGGGCTGACACCCCACCCGATCACCGACCCGCGGGGCCACAGCCATGGTGTAACGGCAGAGCAGCCGGAGGCCCTGCCGCCGGAAGCATGGAGCCGCTGCCGGCCCTATCTCTTCGGCTGCGACCTCTTCAATCGCGGCTATTGGTGGGAGGCGCATGAGGCCTGGGAGAGCCTGTGGCAGGTGACGCGCTCTCGGCCGCAACAGCACCGCTTTCTGCAAGGGCTGATCCAGGCTGCGAACAGCCATCTGAAGTTGGCGCTCGGCAAGCCACAAGCGGTGCGACGGCTCTGGAGCAAGGCAGAGGCCCATTGGCAGGATACTGCATGCCCGGACCACTACATGGGGCTGCCGCTCGGATCCTGGCGCCGGAGAACCGCGCGCTATCTGGAAACCTGCCTCCAGCAGAGCCCGCTTCGGCACAATGCTGCAGAATTTCCATGCCTCTGTCTGCAGGATCTTGCAGATCCGGCCATTGCCGGGTAAGGAAATCCGCACTATAATGCATAAAATGGGAAGGACGAGGCACGTGACCGACATTGATTTCCGCACTGAGCCGAGCCGCTATCGCCACTGGTCGCTGGCGGTCGACGGCGCGCGCGCGACCTTGACCTTGGACGTGCAAGAGGATGGCGGTCTCTTTGAGGGCTACGAGCTGAAGCTCAACTCCTATGATCTGGGTGTGGATATCGAGCTGGCTGATGCTGTGCAGCGGCTGCGATTCGAGCATCCGGAGGTCGCGGTCGTAGTCCTGCGCTCGGCCAAGGATCGCGTCTTCTGCGCCGGCGCCAACATCCGCATGCTCGGCGGCGCCAGTCATGGTCACAAGGTGAACTTCTGCAAGTTCACCAACGAGACCCGCAACACCATCGAAGAGGCCAGTCAGGAATCGGGCCAATCCTATCTCTGCGCGGTCAACGGCACGGCGGCCGGCGGCGGCTACGAGCTAGCGCTGGCTGCCGATCACATTCTGCTGGTGGATGACGGCAGTGCGGCGGTCTCCTTGCCGGAGGTGCCCTTGCTGGCAGTCCTGCCCGGCACCGGCGGTCTCACCCGCCTGGTGGACAAGCGCAAGGTCCGCCGCGATCTGGCCGACGTCTTCAGCACGACGGAAGAGGGCGTGCGCGGCAAGCGCGCCGTGGATTGGCGCCTGGTCGACGAGGTCGCGCCCAACTCAGTCTTCGAAGAGGCCATTGCCAATCGGGCCGATGCTCTTGCTGAGGGACGAACCCGGCCGCTGACCGGCAGCGGGATTGCTTTGACGCCTCTGGAGCGCAGCATTGAGGGTGACCGGATCGCCTACGACTGCGTGGTGGCAGAGATCGACCGGCGCCTCGGCGTGGCAGAGATCGTGATCCAGGGCCCCAAGACGGCGCCGCCTGAAGACGCGGCTGCAATGCACGCGGCTGGCGTTGCCTTCTGGCCTCTGGCCTTAATCCGTGCTTTGGACGATCTGCTGCTGCACCTGCGCTTCAACCAGCCGGAGATCGGCTGCTTGGTGATCAAGAGCGAAGGCATGCCCGAGGCCGTTGCAGCCTATGACGCCTTTCTGCAGGCGCATTCTGAAGACTGGCTCGGTCATGAAGTCCTGCTGGCCTGGCGACGGGTGATGAAGCGGCTCGACCTGACAGCGCGTTCGCTCTTTGCCCTGGTTGAACCCGGAAGCTGCTTCGTCGGCTTCCTGGCCGAAGTGCTCTTCGCCGCCGATCGCAGCTACATGCTGCTGGGGCAGTTCGAAGGGGACAACCGGCCACCGGCAACCTTGCAGCTCTCGGCACTCAACTTCGGCGCCTTCCCGATGGTGAATGGCCTGTCACGGCTGGAAACCCGCTTCCTCGGAGAGCCCGAGAGCGTGACTGCCGCCGAAGGTCAGATCGGCCAAGCGCTGGATGCCGATGCTGCCTTGATGGCCGGGCTGGTGACCTATGCGCCCGACGACATCGATTGGGAGGAAGAGATCAGGCTGTTGCTGGAAGAGCGCGCCAGCTTCTCTCCCGACGCGCTGACCGGCATGGAGGCCAATCTGCGCTTCGCCGGGCCGGAGACGATGGAGAGCAAGATCTTCGCGCGGCTTACCGCATGGCAGAACTGGATCTTCCAGCGGCCCAACGCGGTGGGCGAGGCCGGGGCGCTCAGGCTCTACGGCAGCGGTGCGCGCCCAACCTTCGACAAAGAACGAACCTGACCACCCGGCTAGACGAGGAACCCCGCCATGGATGCCCTGCACGTTAGCTACGACGACTTGATCCCGAACAACGTCAACCTTTCGGGCGACCGCCGCCTGCAGCGCGCCTTGGAGGCCTGGCATCCCGGCTATATCGACTGGTGGAAGACCATGGGCCCTGAGGGCTTTATGGACAGCGAGGTCTATCTGCGCACCGCGGTCAGCGTCGAGCCCAAGGGCTGGGCCAAGTTCGGCTATGTGAAGATGCCGGAGTATCGCTGGGGCATCCTGCTGGCCCCGCAGGAGGAGGATCGCAAGATCCCCTTCGGTCAGCACAAGGGTGAACCCGCCTGGCAGGAGGTCCCCGGTGAGTATCGCTCTATGCTGCGGCGCCTGATCGTGATCCAGGGCGATACCGAGCCGGCCTCGGTCGAGCAGCAGCGTCACCTGGGCAAGACCTGTCCCTCGCTCTATGACCTGCGCAACCTCTTCCAGGTCAATGTGGAGGAGGGGCGTCACCTCTGGGCCATGGTCTATCTGCTGCAGAAGCACTTCGGCCGCGACGGCCGTGAGGAGGCGGAGGCGCTCTTGACCCGCCGTTCCGGCGATGCCGACCGGCCGCGCTTGCTGGGCGCCTTCAACGAGGCGACGCCGGACTGGCTCTCCTTCTTCATGTTCACCTACTTCACCGACCGCGACGGCAAGATGCAGCTGGAGGCCCTGGCGCAGTCCGGCTTCGATCCCCTGTCGCGCACCACCCGCTTCATGCTGACCGAAGAGGCGCATCACATGTTCGTCGGCGAGTCGGGCATTTCCCGCATCGTGCAGCGCACCTGCGAGGCGATGAAGGCGGCCGGCATCGAAGACCCTTATGAGATCGACAAGGTGCGTGCGCTGGGTGTCATCGACCTGCCGACCCTGCAAAAGAAGGCGAACTTCCACTATGCGGTGACCCTGGATCTCTTCGGTGCCGAGGTCTCGACCAATGCGGCCAATGCCTTCAACGCAGGCCTCAAGGGACGCTTCCAGGAGACCAAGATCGAAGACGACCACCAGTTGGTGAACGAGACCTATCCCGTGCTGCGCCATGAGGGCGGCGGCTTCAAGATGGTCGATGAGCCAGCCCTTTCGGCACTCAACGCCCGTCTGCGCGACGACTACGAGCGCGATGCGGCCGGTGGGGTGAAGCGCTGGAACAAGGTGATCCAGAAGATCGGGATCGACTTCACCCTGGAGCTGCCGCACGTCGCCTTCAATCGCCAGGTCGGCACCTTCAGCGATCTGCAGGCGACACCGGCCGGCGAGATCGTGAGCGAGGCCGAGTGGGAGAAGCGGCAGGGCGAGTGGCTGCCGGCCAAGGACGATCTGGCCTACATCGACTCCCTTATGCAGCCGGTGAACGAGCCCGGCGGCTATGCCGACTGGATCGCCAGCCCCAAGGTCGGGATCGACGGCAAGCCCGGCGATTTCGAGTACGTAAAGATCTACGGCTAAGCCTATGTCGGCTCCGCTGCGCCAGCACCTGATCGATCCGGAGATCTGCATTCGCTGCAACACCTGCGAAGAGACCTGTCCGATCAACGCGGTGACCCATAACGAGGACAACTATGTGGTCGATGCAGCGATCTGCAACGCCTGCCTCGACTGCATCTCCCCCTGTCCCACTGGGGCTATCGACAACTGGCGGACGGTACGAGAGCCCTACAGCCTGGAGGAGCAGTTCGAATGGGACGAACTGCCCGAGCAGGAAGAGTTGGAGCTGGACGCCGGTGGCGATACCGAGGAGGCGCGGGAAGAAGAGGTGCAAGACCTCCTCGACCAAGCCCATGCCGGGGCGGGCGGCCAGGTGCGCCCGCCGGCCTCTGCTGCCAAGCCCAGCATCAATCTCTACAGCCGCAGCGAGCCGGCCTTGGCGACCGTGGCCGGCAACTTCCGCATCACCCAGCAAGACAGCCAGTCGGACATCCGCCACATCGTGCTCGACTTCGGCAATCAGTCCTTTCCGGTTCTGGAAGGGCAGTCGATCGGCGTGATCCCACCTGGCGTCGATGCACGCGGCAGGCCGCATCACGTCCGGCTCTATTCTGTCGCCAGTCCACGCGACGGGGAGCGGCCGAACCACAACAACCTCTCGCTCACCGTCAAACGCGAGGTGACGCAGGTCGACGGCGTCGAACATCCGGGCGTGGCCTCCAGTTATCTCTGCGATCTGAAGAAGGGTGACCAGGTGCAGGTTACCGGTCCCTTCGGCAACAGCTTCCTGATGCCGAACGACCCGGAGGCCAAGATCATTATGATCTGCACCGGCACCGGCTCGGCCCCCTTCCGCGCCATGACCGAGCGCCGCCGCCGCCGCCGCCGCCGCGAGAGCGAGGGCGAGATCCTCTTGTTCTTTGGCGCGCGCACGCCGGCTGAGCTGCCCTACTTCGGCCCCTTGATGAAGTTGCCGGACAGCCTGATCGTGAAGGAACTCTGCTTCTCCCGCCTGGCCGACAAGCCCAAGGAGTATGTTCAGGACCGCATGCTTAAGCGTACTGAGGCCGTGGCCGCCTTGTTGAAGGACACACGGACCCACGTATACATCTGCGGCCTGAAGGGCATGGAAAGCGGGGTCAAGGAAGCCTTGGAGAGCATCTGCCGCGGCGAGGGCCTAGACTGGCAGAGCCTCTCCGCCGAGATGCGCGACACCGGGCGCTTTCACGTCGAGACCTATTAGCTGGACTTCCCAGTCTCACCTGCTGTCGTGCAATCGCCGACAGAAGATCAGCGTCGCTGTCGCAATCTGAGGACAGCGATGGGCTGCTTTTGCACCTTTTTCTCGCTTGATCGTCAATCTCGTCGTCGGCAGCGTTCGGGTGAACCTCGCTACAGGTAAACCCCCTACGAGGTCGACGTCGGGTCCAGGCCTTCGCCTGACAAAACAAGATGGAGAGCGGTTATGAGATCCTCTGCGATGAACCTGTGGTGTCCTGTGGTGCTCCTGGCTCTGTCGCTCGGTCTCGGCTTGCTCGTCTCCTCAGGTCCATCAAATGCCGAGCAGAATCTTACCTCGACCGATGGGCAGCCTGCCTTAGATCATCTGAGGAAGGACCTGGAGAAACGCGAGAACCTGGTCTGGACTGGACACCTCAATCCCGACACGGACTCTGTGGCCGGAAGCTTGCTTGCCGCCTTCATCCACGGCGGAGAACCGACCCTTCCCGGACCGATCAACCCCGAATCGCTCTTCGCGCTTGAGGAGTGTGGCGCAGAGGCGCCTACAGTCTTAGATGACTTCTCTGGGATGCAGGTTGCTCTGGTCGATTTCAATCAAAGTACGCAGTTGGCGCCCAGCATCGACCCGGAGTCGATCGTCGCCATCATCGACCATCATTCGATCGGCGGATCACCCATCGTTATGTCTGATGTCGTTAGCTTCGAGATCAGGCCCTGGGGGTCATCCGCAACAATCCTTGCCGACCAGGCCCGCATGCTTGGGATCGAGCTGCCGATACCGCTGGCGTGCATGGGACTGGCCGCCATTCTTTCAGACACGGTCAACCTCACCTCACCCAGCACGACTGACTATGACAGGCATTACGCTGAAAGCCTGGCTGCGGGGGCTGGCATCGAAGACATCGACGACTTTGCCGAGCGCATGCTGTTGGCAAAGTCCGATTTGAGCAGCCTGTCCGCCGAGGAAATCGTCTTGCTGGATTACAAGGACTTTCAATATGGCGGCAAGGCCGTCGGCATTGGCGTCGCCGAGACCCTGACTGCCCAAGATTTGATCGATCGCAAGGATGAGCTGAAGGCGGCCATGCAGCAGATCAAAGCGGAGAGCGGATTGGATCACCTGGTCTTTGCCATCGTCGATACCCGCAACGACACGTCCTACCTGCTCTGGGGTGACGAAGAGGACAAAGACATTGTCACTGCCGCCTTCGGCGATGAGGTCACAGACGACATGAGTGTCGCCGAAGACGTGGTCTCGCGGAAACGCCAGATCGGACCTGCGATCCAGAGAGCCGTGGAGGCAAAGACAAGCGACTGAGCCTAGGCTCTATCACCGCTTTCCAGCTGCTCCTGCAAAAGCCGGAGTTAATGGCGCAGGCTAAGGTGCAATGTCGGGTTTCATCTGTGAACGGGAGACCCGAGATGGAACTCAAAGACAAGACACTCCTCATCACCGGAGCCAGCAGCGGTATCGGTGCAGCAGCAGCAACCCTTTTTGCGGCGGAAGGGGCAAAGCTCGTGCTCGCCGCACGGCGGGAGGCCGAACTCGATAGTTTGGTTACGCGCATTGTCGAGGCAGACGGCGAGGCAGTCGCGTTAGCCGGCGATGTCGCCGAAGAGGCCTATGCCGAGGCTTTGGTCGATCTGGCTGTCGGCCGCTTCGGAAGGCTCGACGGCGCTTTCAACAATGCAGGGATGATCGGCGATCTGGCGCCGCTTCCTGACATGACGACGGAAAACTGGGAAAGGGTTCTGAGAACCAATCTGACTGCCGCCTTCTTCGCTGCCAAGCATCAGATCGCGGCCATGGCTGCGGCCGGTGGCGGATCAATCGTCTTCACCTCGTCCTTCGTCGGGCATGCCAACGGCGGTATGCCGGGCATGGGCGCCTATGCTGCCTCCAAGGCAGGCATGATCGGTCTGGTGCTCTCCTTGGCCGCCGATCACGGGCCGCAAGGGATCCGGGTGAATGCGCTGCTTCCCGGTGGGACCAAGACGGCGATGGCAGGCGAGGACCCGGAGGCCCACGCCTTCATCGCCAACCTCCACAGTCTGAAGCGAATGGCAGAGCCCCAGGAGATCGCTGAGGCTGCGCTCTTCCTGCTCTCCGATCGAGCGCGCTTCGTGACTGGCAGTGCCATGTCTGCCGATGGCGGGGTCTCAACGCGGCTAGTCTGAGCTTGGAGCTGAGATCACTCCACCCCGCCCCAATCGTCCGCGCGGTCGCGCCAGATCGCGTGGATGTGGGTGCCGCCGCTGAAGGCGTCGTGCTCGATGAAGAGGCGGGGCCCGGCAATTCTGTAGTAGTAGGCGCCGCCCTTGGTCTCGGCGCCTTCCCAGAAGAAATGTAAGGCTGGGGTTTCCTCGGCGATGAGTGCCGCTAGAGCCGGCTGGCTCAGCCTCTGGTCCAGGGTGTCGATGTAGCTGACCGCGAGCTTCAGTAGGAGCTCTTGCTGCGCTTCGCTGAGCTCGGACCAGGCGATACCGACGGGTGGAGAATCGGGGGCGCTTAGGGATCCGGCGCGGGTGAGGAAGCCGCCGAAGCCCTCGCCCTTGTCGCGCGCGGCTGCCTGCTGTTGTGTGTCCAAAGCGTCGTAGAGCGCCCAGGCCAGGTCCACCTGCGGCGCCATTGCCCGAAGGCCCTGGTCCGGACCCGATGGGATGGTCTCTGGATTGGTGCCGAGGAAGAGGGGTGTGCCCGAGATTGCGTTTTGGCCGGAGAATGTGATGTTGATCGAGAGGTGATGGCCCTCGAAGCGCAGACCCCAGTGCTCGGCACCGGGCTCTCCGAAGATCATGGTGTAGTAGAGTTCAGGGTCACGGTAGGCCGGTCGCCCCTCGATCACCCCCAGCGCTGCCTCGGTCGCGAGGATGGCATCGACGGTCAAGGCGCCTCTGTCGCTCAGCACCGTGGTCAAGAGGTGGCGCAACGCCGCCAAGGAGTCCGGGGAGAGCGCGGCCAGATCCACTCCGGGTCGTCGGCCTGGGGTCCAGCGAAAGGCAAAGCGCTGGCGGTCATCGAAGGCATGAAACGTGCTCTGGCGTTGCTCTGCACTCAGGCTATCGAGAAAGGCAGTGGCTGCTTCGACCGGCGTGCCCTCGTGCGCTTTTGCTAGGGCAGAGGGCAGCAGCAGCGCGACTAAGATCACTAGAATTGCAGAACGCATTGAGACCTCCTCCAGTCACTTCCGTGCCGCGCTCAAGCGGTCGAGGCGCAGGCGGTCGCGCGGGTCGGTCACCCGCCAGGCAGTCAGGAGCACCGCGGCGACGACGCTGAGCGCGGTAGCGCCGCCAATCAGGAACATGACCAGGATCTGATAGCGCACGGCCTCGTTGGGATCGTTACCGGCCAGAATCTGACCGCTCATCATCCCCGGCAGGGAGATAAGACCCGTGGCGGCCATGGAGTTCACGATCGGCATGAAGCCGCTGCGCAGCGCGTGACGCAGACTGGGCCGCAGCGCCTGCCAGCGATCCGCGCCCAAGAGCAACTGCGCCTCGATCGCGCGGGCATCGGCGTCGAGCCGGGCCACCAAGCTGTTGAGGCCGAGCGAAACGCCGGTCATGGCGTTACCCAGCACCATGCCGAAGAGCGGTATGGCATAGCGCGGATCATACCAGGGCCGGACCCCGATCTGCGTCGTCAAGGCGATGAAGAGCACCATAGAGCAGCAGACGGCCAAGGTGCCGGTTCCTAGAAAGTAGCTCCAGCCGCGGGCCAGGCGGCGTTCTTGGCGCGCTCTGACCTCATATCCTGCCGCCGTCAGCATCACAAAGGCCGCTGCCAGGGTGAGCCAGAGGGAGGCCTGCAGGAAGAGCCAGGTCAGGATCTGACCAATCAGCAACAGCTGTACCGTCATCCGGATCGCCGCGACGAGGAAAGAGCGGGTCACGCCAAGCTGCAGCAGAAGACCCAAGAGAGCGGCCGCCAGCATGAAACCGGAGGCAAGCAGCAGGTCGAGCCAGGTGAGCGAGATCGGCGGGTTCACTGAGGGTTCTCCTGAACCAAGTGGCCCCCGGCTATAACGAGGCTGCGAGAGGCCAGGCGGTTTGCCTGAGCCTGGTTATGGGTGACCAGCAACAGTCCTTTGCCCTTGGCCAACAGCCCTTTCAGGAGGTCTTCCACGGCCGCTTCCGCTTCGGGATCTAGGGCCGCCGTCGGCTCGTCCAGCAGCACCATCTGTGGATCCAGGATGAGCGCGCGGACCAAGGCCAAACGCTGCCGCTCACCGGTAGACAGCCGGTTCACCTGCCAGCCCAGGGCCTCGGACGGCAGCTTGACGGCCGGGAGCAGCTGCCGGGCCGCCTCTTGATCCCGCATGTGGTCGGCGACCTCGCTTGCCCACCAACCGCTCTCAGCGGGGAGGTAGGCGAGCTGTTGCCGCCAATGCGCGGCCGACATGCTGCGGCGCTCCACCCCATCAAGACTGACCTGACCTTCGTTCGGATCGAGATCGACCAGCGCGCGCAGCAGCAGGGACTTGCCGGCTCCGGAGGGACCGCGCAAAGCCAGGCATTCTCCTGCCGCGACGCCAAAGGCGCCAACCTCCAGGAGACCGGGACGCCGGATCGCCTCGACCTGCAGCAGCACGCGCAGCCTCTAGTCCAGATCCGGCAGCGGGAAGCCGCCGACCAGGGTCTCGTAGGCATGGGCTGCCTTCAGAACCAGGCGGTCGTCATAGCGTCCACCGACGATCTGCAGCCCAGCCGGAAGCCCTTCCCCGGTCAACCCACAAGGCACGGAGGCTGCGGGCTGCTGGGTCAAGTTGAAGGGGTAGGAGAAGGGCGTCCAGTCAACCCAGGCACCCTCGCCCGGCGGGGCCTCCAGCCCGGCACCAAAGGCCGGGATCGGCAGGGTCGGCGTCAGCAGGAGGTCATAGTCTTGATGGAATAGGGAGAGCGCCCGGCCGACGCTCTCGCGCGCCCTCATGGCTGCCAGATAGTCGTAAAGGCTTGCTTTCGATCCCTCCTCGGCGATGCGCAGGAAGCCGGGATCCATCATCGCCTGTTGTTCATCGCTATAGGCTTGCAGCAGATGGGCGGCGCCGGCGAACCAGAGGATGCGGAAGATCGGCCCACAGTCCGGCAACTCGGGCTCGGCCTCTTCGACCACGGCGCCCAGGTCTTCGAAGCGCTTGACCGCTGCCTCCGCCAGGCTGGCGATCTCAGGATCCACGGGGTGGCCGCCCAGGGTCGGGCTATAGGCGATCTTGAGCCCGGCCAGATTGCCGCCGAGCTCGGCTCGATAGTCCAGGGCCTGGTGCGGCAAGGCATACCAGTCCCGGGCATCGGGCTGAGAGATGACCGACAGCATCAGGGCGGAATCGGCCGTGGTTCGGGTGATCGGGCCGATGTGCGCGACCGTGCTGAAGGGGCTGGAGGGATAGGCAGGAACCCGCCCGAAACAGGGCTTGTGGCCAAAGACCCCGGTGAAGCCGGCGGGAATGCGGATCGACCCGCCGCCGTCGGTGCCGAAGTGGAGTGCGCCCAGTCCGGCTGCTGCGGCTGCCGCCGCACCGCCGGAGGATCCGCCTGGTGTCCGCTCAGTGTTCCAAGGGTTGCGCGTGATGCCGGTCAGCGGGGAATCGGTGACCCCCTTCCAGCCGAACTCCGGCGTGGTGGTCTTGCCGAAGATGAGGGCGCCGGCCTCGCGCATGCGCGCCACGCCCGGTGCGTCCTCCTCCCAAGGCTGATCGGGGTCGACAGCCTTGGAACCGCGCAGGGTCGGCCAGTCCTTGGTCAGCATCACGTCCTTGACCGTGCTGGGAACCCCGTCCAGCGGTCCTTGTGGCGCGCCTTTGGCCCAACGCGCATCGGCCGCTCTGGCCTGGCGCTTGGCACCCTCCAAATCCAGATAGCAAAAGGCATTGAGGCGCGGTTCCAGCCGATCCAGCCGCTTGATGACCGCATCCAAGGCCTCGCTTGGGGAAAAGGCCTTGTTGCGATACCCCGAAAGCAGGGCTGTTGCCGGTAACAATGCCAGATCACGCGTCATGCCATCTCATCCTCTCTGCCTTGTGCCACTTCACGCATTGCTGCACGCCCACCACCTCTCTGTCGAGCTGGGGATTTAAGAGTACCATTGGTGCACTCACCTAGAGCGCGGCTCTGCGCGTAGAATAGAGCACGATTGGTGTCCATCGGAGGAGCGGTTGCCGACGTGGTCCTCTGCGGGGGCCGATGGAAGGGAGAGGCGATGAGTGAAAACGATCCTCTTGGTGCCTTAGTGCCAGGAGAACAGCCGGACATTACCGGGGCGACCTTGGGACCGCTCAGCGGTCTGACCTTCATGGTTAAGGACAACTATGATGTCGCCGGCTTTACCACCGGTGTCGGCAATCCCGATTGGGCGCGCAGCCATCCGCCGGCCAAGGCTCATGCTTGGGCCGTGGAATGCCTGCTGAACAACGGCGCCCATCTGATTGGTAAGACGATCTCTGACGAGCTGGCTTACTCCGTCAACGGCAGCAACGCCCACTATGGAACGCCAGCGAACATCAACGCGCCTGGGCGTTTGCCTGGGGGCTCCTCCAGCGGATCGGCGGCGGCCGTTGCCGGCGGGCTTTGCGACACCGCATTGGGCAGCGACACCGGTGGCTCGATCCGCATTCCGGCCTCCTTCTGCGGCATCTACGGCATTCGCACGACCCATGGGGCGCTGCGCAAGGACGGGATGGTGCCCTTGGCGCCTTCCTTTGACACGGTGGGCTGGTTCGCCCGCGACCCGGCCGTTCTGGGCCGCGTGGGCGCGGTCCTATTGCCACGCGAGATGGAGGAACCGAACTTCGACCGCCTGATCGTCGCCGAGGATGCACTGGCCTTGACCAGCGAGGCGACACGCCAGGCTCTGCAGCCGGCCATCGAACGCCTGACCCAGTTGCTTCAGCATGAGAACCTGGAGATTGCAGGCGGGACTCCGCTCTGCGAATGGAAGGAGAGCTTTCGGGTCATCCAGGCCGTGGAGTTCAGCCGCTGCCATCGTAACTGGATATCTGCGCGCAACCCGCGTTTTGCTCCTGATATCGCCAAGCGCATGAGCTGGGCGCTTTCGATCCCGGAAGAGAGCGAGCGGGAGGAGACACCAAAGCGTGAAGCCGTTCGTGATCGCTTGGAGCAGCTGGTCGGGCGCAGTGGCCTCATCTGCCTACCTTCTGCGCCCGGGCCGGCACCGCGGATCGATGCCGACGGAAAGGACCTGGAGAACTGGCGCAACTGCCTCCTCTCCTTGACAGCGCCGGCTGGCCTCTCCGGTCTGCCGCAGGTTTCCCTGCCGCTGGGTCAGGTCGAAGGCTGTCCCGTCGGCCTTTCGCTGATTGCGCCGGTTGGCCGGGACCGGGCGCTTCTGGCCTTTGTGAAGCGTCTTCAGCAGCTCTTGGAGAGCGCAGCCCGCCCGGTGGCGCGGGTTTCCTGACCGCCGCCTAATCTATTCGTCATATGGCCTATTCGTCATAGGAAAGCAGCACCTCGACCGGCACGTCGAGCTTCTCCCGCCCGTTCAGGAAGGTGAGCTCCATGATGCAGGCCGCGCCGATCACCTCGGCGCCCACTTTACGCACCAGGGTCTCCGCTGCGCCCAGGGTGCCGCCGGTAGCCAGGAGGTCGTCGATCAGGACAACCCGATCCTGCTCAGTCACCATCTCGGTCTGGATCTCCAAGGTGGCGCTGCCGTACTCAAGATCATAGCTGTGCGGGATCACGGTACCCGGCAGCTTGCCGGTCTTGCGCAGCATGACGAAGCCCACCCCCAGGGCTTGGGCGACGGGCACACCCACCATGAAGCCGCGCGACTCGATCCCTGCCAGTATCGTGGGCGCCATCGGACGTACCAGATCGGTCATCTGCTCGATGGTGCTGCGCAAGGCCTGAGGATGGGCAAAGAGCGTGGCAATGTCGTAGAAGAGGATGCCGGGCTTGGGAAAGTCCGAGACGGTTCGAATGTGTTGCTTGAGGTCCATGAAACCCACCCTTCGTTGATGCCGGCGGAGAGTAGCCAGCAGCCGGGCGCTTCGCCAAGGCCATAGCCGATGCATCGACCCAATCCGAGGACAGTCTGACGTGATCGCCACTCGCGGCCGCTTTGCCCCCCTTGCCCTTTCTCTGCTGTTGAGCCTTTCGGCCGCAGTGCCCGCGCTTGCCGCCGAACGTCCCTTGGTGGTCGGCACCGCCCCGGTTTCCGGGACCTTCTATCCCGCCGGCGGCGCGCTTTGCCGCGAGATCAACAAGGCGGCCGATGATCGCATCGCCTGCCTGGTCGCTGCCACTGCAGGCTCGGAAGAGAACCTGAAGCGCTTGAGGGCAGGGGAGCTGGACCTGGCCGTGGTGCAGTCCGATTGGGCCTATCACGCGGCCGGCCGTGGGATTAACGGCGATCCGCCCTTCGCGGGCCTGCGCTCGCTCTTCTCCCTGCAGCCTCTTGTAATGACATTGGTGGCCGGCCCCGAGAGCGGCGTTCAGACCTTGGACGATCTCAAGGGCAAGTCTGTCTCCATCGGCCCTGCGGGCAGCGGCCTGGCTGCCGGTGCTCGTCTGGTGCTGGAGGGCTTGGGCTTCTCGCCGGGGAGCCTGGAGCTGGTTGAAATGCCGGTGGATCGCCAGATTCCGGCTCTCTGCAATGCCGAAATCGATGCCTTCCTGATCCCCGTCGCCCACCCTAACGGTGCGGTGGGCTCCGCCGTCGATCTCTGTGCCGCCACCTTCATTCCGATCAGCGGCGAACCGGCAGCGCGGCTGCTGAAGGCCTTTCCCTATTACGGCACGGCCTCGATCCCGGCCGGGCTCTATCTCTACAACGGCGACGCGGTCGAGAGCATCGGGCTCGTCGCGAACGTGGTCGCCGATCAATCGCTGGACGCCGATCTGGTCTATCAGATCGTTAAGTCCGTCTTTGACAACCTCGATGATCTACGTGAGCAGCATCCGGTCCTAGAGAATCTGGACGAGGCCGAGATGACCGGCGCCGGGCTACCGGCCCCGCTGCACCCCGGCGCCATGCAGTTCTATCAGGAGCGCGGCTGGCGTTAACGCATCTCCGGCGCCGGGCCGCCGCCGCCCTGCTCCGTCTCCGCATCCAGGATCGGGCGCACGGCGGCGCCGATCTTGGCCTTGTCGGCCTCGCTTAGCGGCCGGTTGGCCGCACTCTCGTCCAGGCGCACCTTGACCTCGCGGCTGGCGAACTGGATGCCTTCACGCTCGAAGAGGGAGCGGATCTCGGCGTAGATGATCTTGCGGGCCTGGAACTGCTCGCCCGGCCGGGTCTTGAACTTCACCCGGATGATCATCGCCGAGTCTTCCATCATGAAGACGCCTTGCGACTTCAGCGGCTCGATGAAGCTCTTGCCGATCAGCTCGTGGTTCAAGAGCTCCTTGCCCAGGTTCTTGATCAGCTTGTTCACCTTGTTGACGTCGGTGTCGTAGGTGAGGCGCAGCGGCAGCTTCATGATCACCCAGTCACGCGAGTAGTTGGAGAGATGCTGGATCTCGCCGAAGGGCACGGTGACCAGGGTGCCCAGCTGATGGCGCAGTTGCATGGAGCGCACGGAGATCTTTTCCACCGTGCCCTTGACGCTGCCGATGTCGATGTACTCGCCGACGCGGAAGGCGTCATCCATCAGGAAGAAGGCGCCGGAGAAGATATCCTTGATCAGGGTCTGCGCCCCGAAGCCGATCGCCAGGCCGATCACGCCGGCGCCGGCGAAGAGTGGGGCAATGTCGACCCCCAGCTGCGACAGGCCGATCATCAGGGCCATGGTGACGATGACCGCCAGCAGGAAGTTGCGGAACAGAGGCAGCAGGGTGGCCAGTCGCGAGCGGCCGCCGTGACCGCCTTCGTCGCCGCCGCCAACCTCTTCATTGCCGCCTTCCTCTTCCACCTTGCGGTCGATCAGGATGCGCACGGCCATGTAGGCGAGGTAGGCCATGAAGACGATGAAGACCAGCTCCCAAAGGGTGCCCAAGAGCCCGGTGCCACTGAAGACATCGACACCCCAAACCATGAAGACCGAAGCCACCATCATGGTGAAGATGACGATGGAAATGGCGCGTTCGGCCAGATCCCGGAAGGTCTTGAGCCGCGGTGGTTTCGGCTTCTCGGGCTTGATGTGCTCGCCATCGCCGGCAGTGACCGTCACCTCTTGCAGGACCTCTGCCGGGTTTGGCGTCGCTGCCTCCGCCGAAGATGCCTCTGCCTCCGATGATTCCGTCTTGGGCTTCTCGTCCTTGCTGGGTGGCGCCAGCCAATCCAACAGCATGATCGCCAGACCATAGGCGGCGAGTGCTCCCAGCAGCGCGAGGAAGGGAGAGCCCACCAGGAAGGTGGAGTTGGGGAAGCCCAGCAGGGTCCGCAGCGAAGAGATGCCCCAGGCGACCAGGAAGTAGATGCCGGCCAAGATCGGCCAGACCCGCGCCAGGATACGCGCACCCATGCCGCTCTCGCTGGCCGGTCCCATGATGGCCTCGGCGATTGCGCGGCGATGAATGAAAGCAACCACGGTCAACATGAAGGCGGCGATGAAGCTGGAGACGATGAAGGAGAGGCCTGAGAGGTCGGCGCCGACCCCCATGCCAGCCAGCCAATCCCTGGTGTGTAACAGCGTAAAGGCAACAAACATGGTGAGCGAGAGGTGACGCTTCAGGTGGATCGCATCCTCGTCATCGATGCGCAGCATGCGGTGGCTTGGCGCGTCGCTGCCCAGCAGTGCTGCGAAGAAGAGGGCAGAGACGCGCCAGATGCCGAAAACGATCAGGATGCGCAGCTGCAGATCCTGCGCTGCAGGCGTGCCGTAGTCGATGATCAGCAGGACAATGACGGCCGTCGCCAGCTGCAGGAAGACGGCAACGGCTCGAATGAGAAAGGTGGCGACGAGGTAGCAGATCTTCTCTGCGCGCGACGTTGGTTCCGGATTGAAGAGATAGCCAAAATAGGGATGGGCCCAGCGGTTGAAGAGGCGAAAGACCAGATAGCCGATGCCCAGCGCCAGGACGGCCAGAGCGGCTGCGATCAAAGGCCAGGCGCCACTGCCGTTCTTCTCGAAAGCCTCATCAATGCGATTGGGATAGCCGGGGGCAGCCAGGGCCATTGCTGCCAGGCGTTGACGCAGCAGGGCGCCGGCTCTTTGCATCTTGTCCTGCAGGCTCGCTTCCTGCGGGGCGGCTGCCGCTGCCGGCTCAGGCGTCCCGCCGATCACCAACACGGTGGCACCTTCAGCTTCGGCAGCCCGAACCAGGGCCTGTAGCTCGGGAGAAAGACCCGAGACCGCGCCGGTTTCTTCCTGTGACCAGGAAGGCGAGGGAAGGGAAATCAGCGCAATGGCGGTGAAGAGACAGAGAATCCAGGCAAGAAAACTGGGTTGGCAGACCGCTCCCCTGCGTTCTGCCTCCAGGCTATGTCCGATCATACTACTCCCCCTATGTGTGCCGCAGCGTCTCCGCTCTCGCGCGTAGCCACGCCACACGATCGCTCGATTGCGCTTCCTCTAATGCCAACCAGGCTTCGAACGCATCGTCGCCGGCTCTTGCCTCCTGCAAGGTGTCCTTCAGCGCGCGCAGGCGGGCCTGCTCGCGCTCCGCATCCTCGATCAAGGTCTCCATCTGCAAGAGGCGCTGATCGCGGTCCAGGACCATCAGGAAACGAATCTTGAGGGCGACCACCAGCCGCTGCAGGTCGTTCGCCGCTTGACGCAGCGGCGCTTCCAGCAGGCGCCGCAGCTCGGTCAGCCCGGCCTCGGTGAGAGACAGCTGTGCCTCACGCTCAGTGACCAAGCCTTCGATGCGCAGCAGCTCAAGCGGTGGTGCCAGCAGATCAAGCGAGGGGCCGACCAAGAGACCGGTCACACGCCGTACCTCTGCTGCCAGCTCACCATAGCTGCGCGGGTTTTCTGCAAGCAGTCCCAGGGCAAGCAATCTGACGGCTTCTCCTGGAACCAGGCTGCGGTCGCGGAACATGACGGTCACTCCGCTTTCAGTCGTTATCCACCCCTACCTTGTTATTATAGGCGCAAAGCAAGCCGGTCAAAGGGTTAGGGGGGCTGGCGCCGAAGAGATCACCGTTCGCGGCGTCTTCGGAGGGATTTTTTGATAGCTGCGCCTCGCCAAGTTCGTCCTTGGCCAGTGAGGCCCAGATCAAGTCTCAGCAGGTGCAAGATGGGCAACAAGAGGGCATTGCCCGCTGTTTGGCGGCTCAACCTTCTTGAATCAACAAGGCATGCATTGTTCACATGGCTGATCAAGTCGATATGCATTTTTCCTTTTCTGACAAAGGTTTGCCAAGGATAAGTCACAATTGCTGACCTTGACGATCAGGGCGGCTAGGAGCAGGTTTATGTTGCAGTGCACAAAGACGCTGCAGCAGTGGATGAAACGCCTCTTGTTGGATCTAAACGAGCCCATAGGAGGCAGACTATGACCAAGACCAGGATTGACGAGCGATTCCTTCTGGATATCGCCGCTCCCACTCCCGAGCAGATCGATGCCTACATCATGGAAGCGCACCGGATGCGCAGTCGGGCCTTCGGGCAGGGCATCCGCGCTCTCTTCCGCGGCCTGCTGAAGCCCTTCCGTCGGAAGGCGGCAGTCCGCCCCGTCGGGTCAGGTGGAGCCATCCACTCCACCTAAGACGCGCTCACCACAAACAGCCAAACACATCGGGAGGGCGGCTCGTTACGGCGGGTCGCCCTCTTTACGTCGAGACCACCTTGATCTCCTCACCGACCGGCGGCTCCTGATTGCCAATCAGGTCGTTCAGGACGCGGAACATCGCGGCATTGAAGGAACCGAAGGGCATGCCCTTCGCCAGTTTCGACACGGAGTCGCGCTTGCGAACCTGCTTGATGCGAATGCGGTAGGCCTTGATTGCCCGGGCTTGCGCCTTGCTGAGCCGGCGGAAGCTCTTCACCGTGCCCGTGAAGGCACTGCGGTAATCCTTCAGTCGCCCGGCAGCGGTGACGAAGGTGAAGCGAAAGACGCGGCCGCCATCGGCCTCGATCGCGGCCACCATCAGGTCGGTCACGCCGTTCTGCGACTGCACCCTGGTGGTGCCGACTGCAGCCTGCTGACCGCGAACCCGAAAGCTCTCGATGTTGCTGAGCGACACGCGGTTGGACCACTCGCGCTCAAGGTACTGCGTCGGCGAACCGCTCGCCGACTGTGCCATGTCGAAGATCATGCCGGCATCGCGACCATTGCCCGCCACCACCCGGGTCGGGCTGTTCTGCATGCGAAAGCCCTGGGGCGCCTCGAACTCAAAGCGCAGGTCGGGATGGATGAACTCTCGACCCCGGATGATGCCTTCTTTCGGATCATCGCCAAAGAGCATGCCGTCGATCCGCTGCAGATAGAGATCGCGGCGCAGCACCGTGCCTTCCAGGTTCTCGTCGGAGGCTTCGGCAATGGCGAGCTTCACACGATCGGCAGTCCTAGGATGCGAGGCCATGAAGTCGTGCTGATCGACGCTGTCGGGGTTGCGGCCGGCCATTTCCGCCTGCAGGCGGCTGTAGTCGCGCATGGTGGCGAGGAAGCTCGCCATGGCATTGGGGTTGTAGCCAGAGGCCGCCATGTAGGCCACGCCCAGGGTATCGGCCTCCAGCTCCTGATCGCGAGAATAGGACTGCAGATAGGCCTGCCCGCCAAGATTGGCTGCGTTGGCCAGCTCAGGGCTGCCGGTTGCGATCGCCACCGCGGCGGCGCCGATCTGGGTCAAGACGCCTTGGGTCTGTCGCTCGGCACCATGGCGGGCGATGACGTGCCCGATCTCATGCCCGATCACGCCGGCCATCTCTGCCTCGTTGCTGGCCAGTGCCAAGAGTCCGCGCGTGAGATAGACATAGCCGCCGGGGATGGCGAAGGCATTGACCATG
Source organism: Rhodospirillales bacterium (assembly GCA_963669335.1). Classification (GTDB taxonomy): domain Bacteria; phylum Pseudomonadota; class Alphaproteobacteria; order Kiloniellales; family JACOMY01; genus JACOMY01. The sequence goes on along the minus strand of OY770023.1, from coordinate 4,153,782 downwards.
GGGCTGTTCAGCACGGTGAAGGTAAACCGCAGGTTCGGAAATTCGGTGTGCTGCACCAGGTCCTGGCCGACCTCGGTGACATAGCGGCTGAGGGCCGGGTCGTTGTAGGCGCCGCCGAAAGCCTGCAGGATCCGCGGATGCTGTTGCTGACCGGTCGAGACATCGTCTTCGATGCTGCCAACCGTATAGCGGCCGGTTGCCGGATTGACCGAGCAGGCGGTCAGGCTCGCCAAGCCGGCCGTTGCCAGTCCGCCTGCAGCAAAGGCGCGGCGGCTGATTGGACGCTTGGCCAAGCCCTGCTGCAGCCCGTCGAGCGAGCGGTGCAGGCAGCTGCTGCAGGTCGGCGTGTCCCGCTCTTCCAATCCCAGAAGATTGCGTCGTGTCATTGTTCAGCTTCCCCTCACCCCCATAGGTCTTCTCGTTCGGAGGACCTTCCCCGATCCTCTTCTTCTGCGGCTTTTCAACAGCCTAGAGCCTGATCCTAGCCCAAGTTCACGTGCCGTTAAACCTTTGCCTCTTTCGCTTTTTGGACAGGGGCAACAGAGAGTTGATCCAGGTCATGGTCGCTGCTGCCGGAAGCAGACAGGGTGATCCTCAAGACATCATCCATCCGCACAGTCGACGGAGGTAACAGTCATGGCCTATCGTGATCTTCTCTTGGTTCTGGACGAGTCGCGCGGAGCGGCTGATCGAACCGATGCAACACTGAAGTTCGCAAAGCGACAGGGTGCAGAGGTCAATGCGCTCCACCTTTCTGTGCGCCAAGAAATCCCAGGATACGTCGCAGCCGAAATCACCAGCGATGTCCTCTCGATCCGTGAAGAGGCTATCGCCAAGGAGGCTGCGGCGGCCGAGCAGGCCTTTCGTGCCGCCGCAGAGAATGCCGGTAGTAAGGCACGTTTCGGGCACATGACCGGTTCGCCGGGAGATCTGGCCGATGCCACCATCGCCGCCGGTCGCTTGAGCGATCTTCTGATCCTGGGCCAGCCTGATGAGGAGGCGGGCGGATGGCTCGGTCCTTGGCTCTTGGAATCGGTCCTGATGGACTGTGGTCGACCGGTCTTGATCATCCCCTACATCGGCACGCACCAGACGGTGGGTAAGCGTGTGCTGATCGCCTGGGACGGCGGTCGAGAGGCCGCGCGTGCGGTCGGCGATGCCATGCCTCTGCTGACCAAGGCTGACAGGGTCACCGTAGTCTCCGTCAACCGCGAACCCGATTCACAGCGGCCCGGAACCGGCGCGGTCGCCGAGCATCTCCGCCGCCACGGCATCAACGCAGACAACCAGGATGCCAAGATCGACGATCTGGCACCCTCTGACTACATGCTGAACAAGGCCTCGGACGATGGCGCCGATCTGCTGGTCATGGGTGCCTATGCCCACAGCCGGATCCGCGAGCTGGTGCTGGGCGGTATGACGCGACGCATTCTGAAGAACATGACGGTGCCGATCTTCATGTCGCATTAAGGTGAGGGTAGTGGGCGAAGGCGCGAAGTTGCCGCTGTGTTGGCCTTCGCCCTCAACGCCTTAGCGCCATCACTGTCGTGCTCCGGCATGACCGCAGAACCACTTTCTGCGTGTAGAGCAAGTGGTTGGTGGTGCTCCGGTCAAGCCGGAGCACGACAGAGATGAGGTCCTTCGAAAAGCGATGAAGATTGGATCAATTATCTATTTAAAACAGATATTTAGCATCCAAATCTCACCGATTGCGTGATCGTCTCGGGTCGAAGGCAGCAGCCAGCCCGTCGCCAGCCAGGTTGCAGGCGATCACCGTCGCGGCGATCGCCAGGCCCGGATAGAGGGCGAGCGCCGGGGCATCCCACAGCAAGTCTTGGGCGCCGGCCAGCATACGTCCCCAAGAGGCGGTGCCGGGGTCCAGACCGAGCCCCAGGAAGGAGAGCACCGATTCGAAGAGGATGACCTGCCCGACGGAGAGCGTGGTGGCCACCATAAGGGGGGCCACGATGTTGGGCAGCACGTGGCGCAGCAGGATGCGCAGTGAGCCCGCGCCCATCGCGCGGGCGGCGAGGACATAGTCCTGCGCCAGGGTCTCGCGAGCAGCAGCACGCACCAGGCGCGCGGTCGTCGTCCAGCCGACCAGTGCCACCAGGATGATCAGACGGATCATTGCCGCCTGCTCCGATTGAGCGACCTCAACAGAGAAGCCCAGCTTGGTCAGATCAACGGCCGAGAGCACGATCAGGATCGGCAGAAGCGGCAATGCGATCATGGCGTCGGTGCCCCGCATCAGAAGCGAATCGATCCAGCCGCCACGCTCGCCGGCGGCGAGGCCGATGACCGTGCCGATGGCCGCAGCACCGATCGCAGCCGCCAGACCGACAGCCAGGGAGACCTGACCGCCTAGGAGCAGGCGGTAGAAGAGGTCGCGGCCCAACTCGTCGGTGCCCAGCCAATGCTGTGGCGTGGGCGGTTGCATCGCGTTGAAGAGGTCGACAGCCGAAGGATCGATACCTTGCAGGTCCGCCAGCCAGGGTGCCGTGATGGAGGCAATTGCCAGCAGGGCCAGAAAGGCCAGCGCCAAGGCAGCCAGAGGCTGGCGCAGCAGCGCCCGCAGCCGTCCCTGACGCCTGCTCGCGCCGGCCTCAGCGGAGGGATATGCGCGGGTCGAGCCAGGCATGACTGAGATCGGCCAGAAGGTTGCCGAAGAGGGTTGCCGCCGTGGTCAGCATCAGCGCGACCAGGGCCAGGTTGTAGTCGTTGCCGAGCACGGCGTCATAGAGCACGCGGCCCATGCCCAGCTGGCGGAAGAGGATCTCCACAATCAGGGTGCCGGAGAAGAGGGCGCCAAGCTGTAACCCAGTCAGGGTGATCAGCGGCAGGGCTGCGTTCGGCAGGACATGGCGCAGCATGAGGCCGATACGCCCGACGCCTTTCGCCTTGGCGGTCCGGATATAGTCTTGACCTAGCACCTCGGCCGCCGCTGCACGGGTAAAGCGCAGGAAGACGCCGGCCAGAGAGAGCGCCAAGACCGAGACCGGCAGAAGCAGATGTTCGATACGGCCGCCAAAGCCCTCTCCCATGCCGCCGGCCGGCAGCCAGCGCAGCTCAACGGCAAAGAGATAGATCAGCATGATGGCGAGCCAGAAGGTCGGCAGGGAGAGCGAGACCAGGGCCGCCAGATTGATCCCCTGATCCAGCCAAGTGCCTTGACGCCCGGCGGCCAAGAGCCCGAAGGGAAGGGCCAATGCCAGGGAGAGGAGGAGCGCGGGCGCCGCCACCGAGAGGGTGACCCAGACGGCATCGCCCAGCACGGTGACCGCCGGGCGGGAGAAGTGGCGTGAATAGCCGAACTCACCCTGCAGGGCCTGCCCGAGCCAGGCCAGATAGCGTTCCATGATGGGGCGGTCCAGGCCATAGGCCTCCCGCAGGCGGGCCGCATCTTCGCTGGTCAGGTTGGGATCGCCCGAGATTAGCAGGTCCACCGGATCGCCCGGCATCAAGCCCAGCAAGAGATAGGTCGCAAAGGAGACCAGCAGCAGCACGACGAGGCTTTCCAGCAGGCGCTGGGTTAGGTAGCGGAGCATCGGATCGGGACGGCGTCTCGTTCGGTCTTTGCGGCTTAGTCGCGGGTCCAGTCCTCGATCCAATAGGTGGTCGGGGAGAGGTTACCGGTGGGGTGCACATTCCCCAGCCACTTGGGCAGTACAAAGGCCGTGGCGCGCCAAAACAGCGGCAGGACCGGAAGGTCGGTCATATAGATCTCTTGCAGGCGGGCCCAGAGCTGCTTTCGTTTGTCGGCATCGACGGTGACCTCTATCTCGTCGATCAGCGCATCGACTTCAGGATTGCTGTAGCCAGTGTAGTTCTGGCCCGACCAGCCATTCTCTTCGGTCGGGATGTATTCGGAGCTGAGCGTCGTGCGGGGCACCGAATCGGGTGCGGCGAACCAGGCAAAGAGGGCCATGTCGCCATACCGACGCTCGCGCACCTGCTGGCCGAAGAAGGTTCGGGCCGGTGCGTTCTGAATGCGGATCTCAATACCGACCTGGCGCCACTGGCTCTGAAGAACCTGCTGCACCAACTCGCGGGTGCGGTCGCCGGCCGTGGTGCCCAGGGTCAAGACCAGGGTCTCGCCGGCCGCGTTCTTTCGCTTCCGGCCGTCCAGAGCCCAACCGGCTTCCTCCAAGAGGCTGGCGGCCTTCTCGGGGTCAAAGGGGTACTTAGCCACAGCGCTGCTGAAGTCCGGGCTCAAGGGCGAGACGTTGCTGGTCGCAACCGGCTGCTTGTCGCCGAAGAGACGATCGACAATGGCCTGGCGGTCGATGGCGTAGAGCAGGGCTTGACGAACCCGCTGATCGCCAAGGAAAGGGCGATCCAGGTTGAGGTCGATGTGTTCATAGGCCAGGCTCGGCCGGAAGATCACCTGATAGTCTTCGCCGTGGCGCTTTTCGAAGGCCAGGGCCTGGGGGACCGCAATCCCGAACTCGCCGGCGATCATGTCGATGGAGCCGGACAGCAGGTTGGCCTCCAGAGCCGCCGTGTTGTTGATTGTGACAAGCTTCACCTGCTCGAAGACCGGCGTCTTGCCGGACCAGGTCGGGTTCCGTTCCAGCAGGATCTCAGAGCCGGCCTTGGCCTCGACGATGCGATAGGGGCCAAAGGCCAGGCCCGGGGTGTTGGGGGCTGCGTCATAGCGGGTCCGGGTCGCATAGGTCTTTGCATCTTCGCGATAGATCGGGCCTTCGATGTGTGCCGGCATGGGGATCAGGCCGGAGACATTGTAGTTGAAGGCGACATGGTCGATCAGGAAGGTGATGGTGTGGTCATCGACCAGGGTGACGTCGAGCACCCGTCGGAAGCTTTCGCCGACCAGCGCACCGACCGCGCGATCGCTACCGATCTCCCAGGACAGCTTGAGGTCTTTGGTTGTGACTGGCGTGCCGTCATCCCAGACCAGATCCGGCTTTAGCTCATAGGTAACGGCGACGCCCTCGCTGCCGTCCTCCAAGGTCTTGCGCTCGGCCAGGCCGTTTTCGAAAGTCGGCAGGCGCACGCAGATGCCGCACTGAAGGTTCCACTCCGCATCATAGAAGGTCATTGGGCGGACGATCATGCCCAGCAGATAGCTTTGGGCTACGCTTGCTTCCAAAAGCTGATTGAGCGAGGCAGCGTATTGGCTGACCCCGATGGTCAAGCGGTCGGCCCGTGCCGAAGGCAGGTGCAGGGTCAGCAGGGCGATGAGGGTGACGAGAAAGAGACGCATGGGCGGGAGTGTGACGAGCGGAACTCCGCGCGGCAAGAGGCTCTGCCAGGCTTGCGCGGCAGCCGCCTGTGCCATGGGCTGGACAGAGATCGCCCGAAAGAGGCAGTTTTTGCACTGCAGCACAAGCCGGTGAGGGAGCAGAGATGGAACAGCATTTAGACAGTCAGAGACCGAGTGGCGGCTTTGCCGACCTTGTCGGCTATCGCCTGACCCATTGGGAAGAGGGACTGGCGGAGGGGCGGCTGGAGCTGGATCAGCGCCACCTGAACCGCCAAGGGCTGCTGCACGGTGGGGTCATGACCACCCTGTTGGATGCGGTTCTCGGCTACTGCGGCATCTTTACGGCCCTGCCAGAACGCAACCGGCGCGCACTCACCTTGAGCCTCACCTGCAACTTCGTCGGTGCCGCGCGGCCAGGCGATAGCGTGATTGTGACCGCGAAGCGGACCGGCGGCGGGCAGAGCGTCTTCTTCGCGTCCGGCGAGGCGCGCGATCAGGACGGGCGCCTGCTGGGCACTGCCGAGGGGGTCTTCAAGTTTCGCGGCGATAGCGGCAAGAGCGATGCTGCCTATCAGGCAGACTAGACCCTTGGAACCCATTGGAGAGGAACGGCTGTGCGGCGTCTGATCTGGGTCCTGGCTGCACTACCCGTCATTCTGATTGCGGCGGCCTTCATCGTGCCGCTCATGATCGATTGGACCGATCACCGGCAGCGAATCGAGGCTGCCGTCGCTGAGGCCACGGGCTTGACCTTGGAGGTACGGGGCGGGATTGCGGTGACACTCTTGCCGCAGCCGAGCCTGCGCCTTCAGGAGGTCGTCTGGAGCGGGCCTCAAGGGGAGATCGCGGGAGTCCCGCAGATCGATGCAGAGCTGGCCCTCGGAGCGCTCCTCCAGGGCGAGGCTCGCGTGGAGCGTCTGACCTTGATCGCGCCGGAGATTGCATCGGCTGAGGAGCGGTCGGTCTTGACAGCCGCCGACAACCTGCTCTCGGCCCCGCTGCTCGACAGTCTGCAGGAAATCGAGATCGCGGCTGCCGCCTGGACCTTCGCGCCGAAGCGCCGCCTGGTCATCGATCGCTTGCTGATCGGCCGCAGTCTGCGTAACGAGCGTGTGGCCTACAGCTTCGACCTCTTAGGTGAGGCTTGGCAGCGGCCCCTGACGGCCAAGGGCCGGTTGGAAGGACTGGGCGCCTGCGAGGGCCCCTTCGTCGTCGAAGCCGCGCTGGAAGGTTTGCTCAAGGAGGCTCAGCTCTCCGGCCAGTGGCGCTGTGATGCTGCTGGCCTGGAGGCCACTGGCCTGATTTCTGCCGCCGGGCCCGACGTCTCCGCTGTTCTGGCGTTGGCCCTGCCGGCCGAGTTCACTCCTTCAGCGGGGCCCGCCATGCCCTTCATCTTGGATGGCCCGCTCGCCTGGCAGGACTCGCTGCTCGACGCGCCGGCGCTGAGCCTCGGCCTGGGACAACAGGAGGCCGAACTGAGGCTGACCTACGAACCGGTCGGTCAAGGTGCTCTTAGCGGTGAGTTGCGCATGCCGCTGTTAGACCTGGACGGCAGCGACAGCCAGGGCCTTGAAGGTCTCGCGCGCCAACTGCGGTCCTTCTTTGAGCAAGCCATCGATCGGCTCGCCTTGGATCTCGTGGTTGATACCTGGCGCTATCGCGGCGCCACCGGTGGGCGAAGTCAAGCGCGCCTCGACTATGCCGAGGGCAAGGGCCGGGTCTTGGATCTTGCATTGAGCCTGCCGAACGCCAGTCAGTTTCATGTGGCTGGAACAATTCCTTTGTCTGGCGAGCAGGCCGCAGACGCAAAGCTCTCGCTCTCCAGTGAAGATCTTCGCGGACTGCTTGCTTGGCTGGCTGTTCCGGAGGCGTTGGTGCCGAAGGAACGCCTGCGCAGCCTAGAAATCACTGCGCAGGTGATCGGCAGCCTGCAGAACCTGCGCTTGCAGGCCTTGCAGATTGCCCTCGACTCGCTTCGCGCCAGCGGCGAGGCGGCCTTGCCGGAGGGCCTTGCCGGACCTTTTGAACTCTCACTCGCCGTCGATGTCCTGAACCTGGATGCCTATGGCGGCGCTGATCTCTGGCCGCTGTTGCCGGCACTGGCTGAGGGCTCGGGTCTCGACCTCAATCTCACCGCAGGTCAAGTGACCTTAGAGGCGGTGACGGCTGAGGGGCTGTCGCTCGCAGCCAGGCTGGGTGATGGCGCGATAGACCTCGAAGAGCTTGCCTTTCAGCAGGCTTTGGGAGCGCGTGTCTCTGCCGTCGGCAAGATCTCTCCGGCACAGGATCAGGTCTTGCTCGACCTGGAGCTGGAAGGGCCTCTCGCCTCCTTGCCGAGCATTGGAACAGCCGTGATTGCGGCCGGCGACTATCGCTTGGAGGCAAACCTGGACGGTGCACTCTCCGCACCAGCCCTAGCCGGTCAGCTCGACGCTCTTGGCGGACAGTTACTCTTCTCAGGCTTGCTCGCCGGGATGGCGCCGACGGGAGACTGGGCGGTCAGCCTCTTGTCTGAAGATCTGAACGGCCTCCTGCAGCGACTGGACCTTCCGATCATGCTGGCAAGCAATGCGACTGCAAGTGTCGAGCTCTCCGGCCTTCTCCGCTTTGGCAACACTTGGTCCGTGGAAGAGCTGGTGGGTCGGCTCGGACCCTTAGCGGTACTGGGCGGGTCCTTTCACTCTGGCCAAGGCGAGAGCGAGACCAGAGGTGCTTCGCTGAGCCTGGCCTTGGATCATCTGGATCTAGATCTGTGGGATTGGTCGGGCCAAGGATCCGATGCGTTCCTCCTAGGCCTGCTCGACCTTGCCGGAGATGGTTGGAGCCTTGCCGGCGAACAGCAGATCACCCTTCAGCGGGTCAGTGCCCAAGACCTGGAGCTGCAGAACCTGGCCCTACGTTCGACCCGCGAGGCTGCTGATCAGGCGCAGTTGCACGTGTCGGGGAACCAGGAGAGCGGAGAGTTTCAGGCCGATCTGCAGCTCAGTGGTGCCACAGTCGCACTACAGGCCAGGGCGCAGGACCTGCCGATCGCGCAGCTGGTTCCGGCTTTACCCGACATTCTGCGGCCGGAAGGCAAGGTTAGCGGCCAAGCCTCGCTGACCTGGCGCAGCGGCGGCCTGCCGGCCTTCTTCGAGAGCCTCTCCGGTCAACTGACGGCGGATGGCGCGCTCGTGCTCGCCTTAGACCCGGCGGTCAGTTCAGACATACCGCCAGCCCGACTGGGTCAGCGCATTCTGCAAGCCTTCGTCGGCGATGCGGCGAGCGGCCTGGCGCGGATCTCCAATCTGACCGCGGGAGTGGTGCGCCTGCTGGAGCGGCTGGCAGGGCAGTCCTTTGCTCTCGAACTGAACCTGCAGGCCGATCAGGGCCGGATCGACATCGGCAAGGCCGATCTCTTGGGGTCTGGCCTTGCCGCGCAGGCCCTGGGATGGATCGATCTCGCAGACTGGCAGATTGACGCCACCTGGCAGCTTGTTTTCGACGCACAGGGCGGCGAGCCCTACTACCGAGAGCGGCGCAGCGGCCCGCTGGGCGCCCCGGACATTCTGCGTGATGGTCTGCTTTTCCGCGGGGCGACGCCGCCGGGTTAGTCCTCTCTACCTGCCTGGGCGGTTGGTTCGATCGACGGGCTTTGCCGCTTCTTCTTGAGCAGGCGTTTGGCCGGGTACCAGAGGATGGCGAAGAAGGCCATGACGATGGAGACCAGCACGCCGATGACGACGGCGATGGTTCCGGCGCTGGCACCGGGGCCGATGTAGGCCTCGGCCGGCAGGGCCGCCAAGCCAAAGGAGAGCGGCAAGGCGAAGGCTGTCAGTCGCTTGGGCATTCTACCGGGTTCCTTTCGAAGTAGGTGGGGGGAAGCCATCGCATCTCTGAGATGACGAAGTTCCTGGTCTCGTCCGCTGGGTCTCTGTTGAGGATCTCCAGAGCGACGCGGCCCTGCGGGTCAACCTCGAAGGCGCGGGCTTGCTGGGGGCTGGTCACCAGCAATGATCCCGATCGCAGGGACTGCACCTTGCCGCGAATGCGGGTGTAGAAATCGTTCTGACGACCGTCGAAGACCACCTCGGTCTCGAAGCTGTTCGGGTCCATCGCGACCACCTCAGAGTAGCCGCGGCTCATGCGATTGTTCAGGATCAGGAAGCGGCCGTCGGGCAGCCAATCCGGATCGTGTTGCCGCTGGGTGGCACCCATGCGCCACCATTTGATCTGCAAGCTGTCGGGATCCAGGACGAAGACCAGGTTCAAGGCCCTGGCGCTGACCAAAAGGTCGCCGGGCGCGAAGCCCAGAAAGCGATGGGCGAGGGCTGCCGGCAGCGGATCCACGTCATTGAAATGCAGGGCATCGTCCTGCCAGCTTCCCTCCGTGTGCCGGCTGTTGCCGCCCAGGTCGTTGTCGTGCTTGCGGTGGATTTCCAGAATGTCGGTGGCCGGATTGGCGTCGATGATGTCTTGGACGTTGATCTTGCGCTGGATCGTGCCGTCGATGGCGGAGACCTGGGCCAGAGTCTGGAAGTCACTGAAGGTCCAGAGACGCTCTTCACGCGCATCCAGGGTCACGGCGTGGTGAAAGCCACCGGCACGCGCCCAGACGAGCTGGCCGCAACGGTCTATGCGCTGCAGTGACATGCTGCCGTCGAAGGTGAAGATGAGCGAGGCATCGGGAAGGATCTCGATGCCATGCACGAACTTCTTGTGCTTGTTGCGCGGTTCGGCCTCACCGATCGGTCTCTCCGTCAGTCGCCAGGCCTGCGCCACCTCCATCTCTGGCGTGATGAGCAAGGCGGCATTCTCCAGCTCGCCGTTCAGGTGGAAGAAGCCGGCCAAGAGTCGCCAGCCGTAAGCGCTGCGCCCCGGCCCGGCGCGCATCAAGACTCCCGGCAGCGCGATTCCCGGTCGGCTGGGCAAGGCCGCGAAACCCTCGGCTTCGAGCCCCCGGTCGCGCGGAACACTGTTATCCTTACCGTCGAAGTCGCCGGTCAGCTGTTCTCTCAGTTCCTGCAGGGTTTCCTGCGCGACCGAGGGAAACCAGGCGACATCGACGGCAAGACGCCCCAGGGCGCCAGCGCGATTGAAACCACTCTCCGTCGTCATCGCCGCCCAGGCGAAGAGGAGGGCCAGGATCGCACCTGTCAGGAGGGAGAGGAGGTAGAACCAGATCGGTAGTCTTCGTCCCATGTAGAAGCCTCGCTCCAAGTGAACGGTGCCCCCCGTTCGGGCTGGACTTCGTCAAGGCTCTCCAGGCGCACACCTTGGGAGACGCCATGCAAAAGCCTTGCCATGGCTGGTACGGGGCCAGAGGATTGCGCCACTGGCCTTCCACTTCTAGAGGAGCATTACGAGAGGGAGGGGTGGAACCTCCACACGCGATCACACTTCTTTCGGAACAGGCAGAGAAGGACCTAGGCGGGTCTAGGCAGGAGACGATCAGGCCTAGGTCTCGCTCCACATCCGCAAGAGGTTGTTGCGCAGCTGGCCGAAAGCCTGGTCGTGCGGGTTCTGTGGATCACTGCCGGTCACGCCGCGATGCAGGTGACCCAATTGCTGCAGGATCGCGCGCTGTTCCGGCGAACGGATCAAGGACTGCACCCAGCCGATTGCCGAGACGCGCTGACCGCTGCGGATCGCCTCCACACGATGCGGCATGTTCGAGGGGTAGCAGATCAAGGTTCCCGCCTCTTCCTTCAGCATCATCTCGCCATAGGGCGTTCGGATGTGGAATTCGCCCCCCTCATAGTCGCCGGGCGCCGTCAGCGAGAGCGTGATCGAAAGGTCCGTGCGCAGCGGCGGATGCGCGCCGACCCCACCCATGACGGCCGCGTCGCTGTGGAACTGATAGAACATGCCAGGATTATAGCGGTTGAAGGCAATGGACATGTTGAGGGGAAGAGCGAAGGAGACGAACTCTTGATTGGCGAAGAGCCGTTGATGCATCTCGTCCAAGAGCGGGCGGACGGCCGGGTTTTGCCCGGTCAGCTGCAGGTTTTGTTTCAGCGCCGGATTGCCGGAGATGGTGCCGTCTTCGGCCTGAATGCTGTCGACGCGTTGGCGTAACGCCATGACCTCGTTGGGCTGCAGGAAGTTGGGGATGCGGAGAAGCATGTCGGTTGGTCCACCTCGTCGATACCAATGTCACTCGGGTGGACGAGACTGCCTTATCTAACGCGGGTCTTGCACTTCGAAATGCAGCTCGCACAGCACCTCGCTCGATCGATCAATTCAAGCCACGCCTGGAACCAAAGCGTCGCGATCGGACCAGGGGGCTTGCGGTCGCTCTATGGCGAGGGGAAGGTTGCGTGCCGATTTGGCATAGGGAGGAATGCCGATCAGGGCTTGCCGCAAGGGGCCGGCATCGAGATAGAGGTTGCTGGGATCGCCGCCGGTCAGGCGCAGCATGTGTCCCAGATGCGCACGCCACCAACGCGCTGCAAAGGCGTCTCTCGCTTCCTCAGCAGTCGGTTCTGCCATTTTGGCGGTCGAGAGCCTGATGCGGTCACCGTGAAACAGCGCCTGTACCCAAAATGTAGGAAGCTGCAAGCGGTGCGCCAGCCAGGGTGGGAAACTTGGTGCGACGACCTGCTGGTCCAGGAGCGAGAAGCAGTAGCCGCGATCGCCGGTTTCCAGGTCGGCGTTGGTATCGGAGAGAAGGAAGACGACCTTGGGTCGCTTGGTTGCTTCCCTGAGACCGCGAAAGGTCGTTAGCGGCGAAGAGGTCGCGGAGATGCCTTGACTGTAAGGCAAGAGGTAGTTGGCCGGCATGGCGAACTTCGTCACCAGCAAGACCGGAATGCGGCGCATGGCCAGCGCCGCCAAAGCCATGGGATAGGCGCCGAGATGACCGCCCGTCATGATGACCGAGCGCCCCTGTTCAAGCTCCCTCTCGCAAACCTCGAGGCCCGAAATATCGACCAGCGGGAGGAGTTCTTGAAGGCGGTCCGCGTGGGACAGGAGGAGATTTCGCAGCAGAATCTGTGCGCCCTGACCCCAGCGCATGCGCGCCAGCCACGCGCTTTGGCTCCAACGCTCCTTGTCCGCCCAAGACCAAAGGCGCTCCACGGCCGCCCCTGTCATCGTCGGGTTCGGTATCCGTTTGGGCTGATAGCTGTCGCTATGTAGCAGAGCAGCCGTAAGGTCCTGGGGGAGCTTCGCGGCCATGGCTTCGGCCGCCCTTCGATAGACGGCCTCTGCCTCGTCCCTTCGCCCGCGCCTCAGGTAGGCTGTCGAGAGGGCGACATAGGGAATCTTTCGACCCGCCTTGAAGTGCGGCTCCAGCCAGTCGATGGAGGCTTGCCAGCTACCACTGGCTTCCAAGGCCTTCGCGTAGATTTGCCAAAACGGCGTCGTTCCAACGTCTGTCGTCAGCTTTGGAGGCGGATTCTCCTGGCAGAACTCCATAGGCCGGCCCAATCCGAGCAAGGCGCGACCCTTGATGCCAAGCAAGGTCTCGTCATTTGGTTCCTTTGCAAGGAAGACTTCGGCCTGTTCGATCGCTGCTTCGTAATGGCCGATCTCCAAGAGAGCGCGGCAGCGCAAGAAGCCAAAGCGACCGTCCTTTGGCCGTTTGGCTAGAACCGCCTCTGCGGCCTCAGTCGCATCCAGGCAATGCCCCATCTCGAAGAGGCTGCGGCAACGCAAGAGAGCCAGTGACAGATCCGAAGGATCAGCCTCCAGGGCCTTGCGTGCCATCCTCTCCGCCTCGACAAAGCGTTGGAGCTCATAAAGGGCGCGTGCGTTCAGAGCGAGGAAGCGTCCATCTGCCTCATACTTCTCGGCCCCTTGTCGGCACAAAGCCTCGGCCTCTTCAAATCGCGACAGGGCGAGCAGGGCACGGCAGCGATAGATCATGAGGTTGGCATCGAGATCGAATCCGGAGAGGCTTTGCCGGGTGCGCTGCAAGACCGCAGCGAAGTCTTTCTTATCTAAGAGGGCACGTACTTCGAGACGGTGAAGGCCCAAGGTATCTGGCTGCTCTCGCAATCTTGCCTGCACGATGGTTAAGGCCGCATCAAGATCGCCTTTTCTGACCAAGAGTTCTGCTGACAGGATCGCTACGCGCAGATCATCAGGATGATCCGCTTCAAGTGCCTGGATCGCCCTTTCGGCTGCCTCAATCTGGCCCTTCTGCAGGCAACCCCGCGTTTGCGCCAGAGCAGCCTGCATCTTCTTGTTTCGGGGAATTCTGGCTCGGTCGCGTGACATCGGGTTTTTGAAGGCGTGTCTCGTGGCTGCAAAGGGTGCCGTCATTGTCGTAACGGGCGGCATAGAGCTCAAGCCCGAATATTGGATCAGCGTCGACTTTCCGTTGGCCACTTTCGAAATGTTGATTTCGTGGCTCTGTAATCGGTGCTAAAGGATGATTAAGTCTGCGTTGGCGGTTCTCGCCGCAATAGATCGGAGAAGAAAAGCATGACGATGCCCGGCAACAGTCCACTTCCCATGGTTGAAGAAAATGAGGCAACCCCAAAAATTGCAGATAGCTTTGATGACATAAAGCGTGTCCTGGAAATTCCTTTTGTTCCAAACATTCATAAAATGCTCGCCAACTCGCCGGCGGCCCTGACCGGCACCTGGGAAGCGCTCAGAAACGTCTTCCTGCAGACCAGCCTGCCGGTCTCTCTGGCCAGCATGATCCTCTTTTCGATCTCCGCAGCGAAGAAGTGCCAGTACTGCAGTGCGATCCATCAAGTGACCTGCAAGACCTTGGGCGTGGAGGCTGAAACCCTGGCCGCTTTGGACAGCAATCTTGAGGCCTTGGCGCCGCAAAGGGTGCAGGCCATCGTCAAGTTCGCACAGAAGGTTGCTTTGGACCCACAAGGCTTAGAGGCTGCAGACTATGACACCGTGCGGGAGCAGGGTATCGGTGATCAGGAGCTGATGGAGATCATCGCCCTGGCGGCCTTGGGTAACTTCCTCGACACCTTGGCCGATGGCATGAAGGTTGAGGTCGACTCAGTCTTTACGGAGGCGCTGGGAGGCTAGCATCGCCCATGACCGACAACAGCGTGGGACAGGCAAGCAATCAGGAAACCTGGAAGATCCAGGCAGCACGTTTTGCGCTGTTGTCGGAAGTCCTGCTGCTGATTGCCAAGACGCCGGATCTGGACCGCCTGTTGAGCGGTGCCATCGGCAAGCTGAAGTGGGTAATCGACTTTGAACGCAGCACCCTGGCCCTGAAGGAGAGCGAGGAGGCCTACGAGCTCCGCACCCTGCTGGAGACCCGCCGTGATGTGCCTAAGGTCTCCCGCAAGGCCGTTCCGCTGGATCACGGTATCACCGGCCAGGTCTTGACGAGCCGGCGCATGCAGCTGGTTACCGATCTCAAGGCCAATCGCGAGGTCCTTGATGAGATCGCAGATGAAGCGCTGGAGGCCGGGACCTTGACCAGCGTGATGGCCTTTCCGCTGCAGGCCTATGACCGGGTGCTTGGCTGCATCACCTTTGGAACCGAGCGCGAAGGGGGCTACGATCGGGAGGACATCAAGGTCGCTCAGTCCTTTGCCACGCACCTGGCCTTGGCGATCGACCGCTGGCAGCAGCGAGAGCGCCTGCAGCAAGCCAACGAGTCGCTGAGAGAAGAGATCGCGGAACGTAAAAAGGCAGAAGAGGCAAGACGGCTCAGCGAAGCGCGTGCAGCCCAGGCCCATCGCCGGCTGATCGAAGCGATCGAGTCCACCTCTGAAGGCTTTGCGCTCTACGATCCGGACGACAAGCTGGTGCTGGCCAACAGCAACTATCGGGGCATGCTCCACCCCGGGCACGAGGATGCCATCTTCGAAGGCATGGCCTTTGAGGAGATCCTCCGCAACGCGCTGTCGCATCAACTCATCTCTGATGCGGTCGGTCGGGAAGAGGCTTGGTTGGCGCAGCGATTGGACCAGCATCGCAATCCGAAAGGGCGCCATCTGCAGCGTCGCACCTCCGGTCAGTGGATCAAGGTCAGCGAGCGCAAGACCGACGACGGCAGCACAGTGGCGGTCTACAGCGACGTCACCGAACTCAAAGACGCGGAGAGCAAGGTTCAAGATCTCGCGCGCTTCCCGGAAGAGAACCCTGGACCGGTGATGCGGATCGATCGGGAAGGACAGCTGCTCTACGCCAATCGCGCCAGCGATCCGCTGCTCTCGGCCATGGGGCTGACCGTCGGAGAGCAGGTCAGCACCGAGGTCCGAAATGTCGTTCGCTGGGGCTTGATGCACGATCTACGCCAAGACTTCGAGTACGAGGTCGGCGATATGGTCTTCGCGATCCTGCTTTGGCCGGTGCCGGAGGCAGGGCACGTCAACCTCTATGGCCGCGACATCACCGAACGCAAACAGGTCGAAGTCGAGCTGCAGGCAGCCAAAGAGGCGGCGGAGGCTGCCAATCAGACCAAGAGTACCTTCTTGGCCAACATGAGCCATGAGCTGCGCACACCCTTGAACGCAATCATCGGCTACAGCGAATTGTTGTTGGAGGATGCGGAAGACGAGGGGGAGACGACCTTCATCGGGGATCTGAGGAAGATTCAATCTGCCGGCAAGCACTTGCTGGCCTTGATCAACGACATTCTCGATCTCTCTAAGATCGAAGCGGGCAAGATGGAGTTCCACCTCGAGGCCTTTGAGGTGGCGGCGATGATCGACGAGGTGACGGTGACGATCCAACCGCTGGCCGAGAAGAACGACAATCGCCTTGAGGTCGTCTGCGCGGCCGACGCCGGGGAGATGTACTGTGACCTGGCGAAGGTGCGCCAGGCGCTCTTCAACCTTCTGTCCAATGCCTGTAAGTTCACCAAGGATGCAAAGGTCCTGCTCTCAGCAGAGCGCGTGGAAGCCGAAGCGGGTGATGAGCTGGTCTTCACCGTGACCGATCAGGGCATCGGTATGACGCCGGAGCAGGTCGAACGTGTCTTTGAGCCCTTTACGCAGGCCGATTCCTCGACGACCCGGAACTACGGCGGCACCGGCTTGGGGCTCTCCATCACCAAGGTTTTCTGTGAGCAGCTGAACGGCAGTATCGCTTGCAGCAGTCGTACAGCTGAGGGCTCGACCTTCGAGATCCGCCTTCCGGCCATCTGTCGGGACCCAACGCCCGAACCCGCGCCGGTGCCCACTGCAGAGGCAGAGAACGGTAGCGCGGACCGGTCGGAACCTCTGGTCCTGGTGGTGGACGACGACCCCGCAGTGCATGATCTGCTGTCGCGTCATTTGCAGCGCGACGGCTATCGTGTCGCCACTGCCGGCACGGCCGCAGAGGCCCTGGCCAAGGCTCGTGAGGCGCGACCCGACGCCATCACACTGGACGTGCTGATGCCGGGGCGGGACGGTTGGTCGGTCTTGTCGGAGCTGAAGCATGACCCGGCGCTGGCGACCATCCCTGTGATCATGCTGACCTTCGTCGACGAGCGCTCGCGCGGTCTCTCGCTCGGAGCCAGCGACTACCTCGGCAAGCCGATCGATCAGATCAAACTGCTGGCCGCCCTCAGGGCCCATTGCTCGGGCAAGCAATCGCCGCAGATCCTGATCATCGAAGACGAAGCCGATACCAGGCAGTTGCTGCAGCGCATGTTGAAGCGCGAGGGCTGGCGCACCGCGGAAGCCGAGAACGGGCTGCGTGCCTTGGAGCGCTTAGAGGGAAGCAAGCCGGATGCCATCCTCCTGGATCTCATGATGCCGGAGATGGATGGCTTCGAGTTCCTGACCCAACTGCGTCGGAACCCTGCCTGGCAACAGATCCCGGTCATCGTCGTCACCGCAAAGAGCCTCACGAGTGAGGACCACAGGCGCCTTAAGGGCTCTGTGGAGCTCATGGTCAGGAAGGATGGCGATGAGGTCGAAACCATATTGGGCCGGCTCAATGATCTCTTGACGGTTCGGGCGCCGCGCTCTGACGAGGGAGCCTGATCGGCGGTGACATCAACGGACCAGAGGCAGCGAGCAAGGCAGGCATTGCTGGCCCACCTGCGCCAGCAGCTCTCCGCGCCGGCCGGTGCCATCCATGGCTATGCCGAGATGCTGCAGGAGGAGGTGACGGCACATGGCCCCGAAGAGATCCTGGATGATCTGACCCGGGTTCACAGCGCGGCCGGCGACCTCAAGCAGATGGTGGATCATCTCTTGGATCCGGACCTTATCCGCGACCTGAGCGCTGATGAGGACACGGTCGCCGCGGAGACGAAGCTGCGCCACGACCTGCGCACACCGATCAATGCCATCAAGGGCTACAGCGAGATGCTGCTGGAGGACCTGCAGGACCTCGGCGCGCTTCGCCTGCGGGCCGACCTTGCAACCTTGCTGGAGCAGTCGGAGGGTTTGCTTCAGCAGATCGAAGCGCTGGTCGACTTCAAACGCGGGGACAAGCTGGAGACCTTGGAGCTTTCTAAGGGTGTCGACAGCATGGTCTCGGCTCTGGTCGAGAGTCTGCGCCCGGTCAGCGAGGCCGATATCGGGCGGGCGGAGACCGGATCCATCCTCGTCGTCGACGATTTGGAGACCAACCGCAGCCTGCTGGCCAGGCGTCTGGCGCGCGACGGTCATCGCGTCTCTACTGCAGAGAGCGGGGAGCAGGCGCTTGATCTTCTGGCCGTCGAAGACTTCGACCTGGTGATGCTGGACCTCATGATGCCGGGGATGAACGGCTTTGAGGTGCTGGCCAGGATCAAGGCGGATTCACGGCTCTACAAGGTAGCGGTCATCATGATCTCGGCTTTGGACGAGATGGACAGCGTCGTGCGCTGCATCGAGGCCGGGGCCGAAGACTACCTGATGAAGCCCTTCAACCCGGTGCTGCTGAAGGCGCGCATCTCTGCTGCCTTGGAAAAGAAGCGTTGGCGTGAACGCGAGCGTCACTATCTGGAGCGCTTGCAGCAGGAGAAGGACAAGCACGAGCGTCTGCTGCTGAATATCCTGCCCCGCCAGATCGTCGAGCGCCTGAATGCCGGCGAGACCTTGATTGCCGACCGCTTCAGCGAAATCACGGTGCTCTTCTCCGATCTGGTCGGCTTTACGGAGGTCTCCTCCAGGCTGCCGCCCAGCGAGGTGGTGCACTATCTGAACCGGGTCTTCTCGCGCTTCGATCGCTTGGTCGGGGACCTGGGGATCGAGAAGATCAAGATGATCGGGGATTCCTACATGGTGGTGGCCGGCGTTCCCGAGCGGCGCCCCGACCATGCCGAGGTGATTGCCGAAATGGCTCTGCGCATGATGGAGAGCTTGGACGCCGCCAATGCCGAATCAGAAACCGCCTTGCAAATACGCATCGGCATTCACAGCGGTCCTGCGGTGGCCGGGATCATTGGGACACACCGCTTCCTCTATGATGTCTGGGGTGACACGGTGAATGTCGCCAGCCGTCTGGAGACCTATGGTGTCCCTAGCGAGATCCAGGTCTCGGAGGCCACGGCCAAGCGCATTGGCGAGGCCTTTGAGCTTGAAGAGCGGGGCCTCATTCGGGTGAAGGGGCTGGGGCGTCTCAAGACCTACTTCCTGCGCGGACGGCGCTCTCCCGTTGCGGCCGTGGTCGGCGGGTAGAGGGGCGAGCGGCGCTCTCAGCTCTTGTCCAGCAAAGCGGTAATCTTCTCCAGCAGTCGGGGAAGCTCAACCGGCTTGGTGTCATAGTCGTCGCAGCCTGCATCCAGGGCCTTCTCGCGATCCCCAGACATGGCATGCGCCGTCAGCGCGATGACCGGAATTGCCTCGGTGCCAGGATCGGCCTTCAGGCGGCGCGTCGCTTCCCAGCCGTCGATGACCGGCAGGCTCATGTCCATGAGAATAAGGTCCGGCCGTTCGCTGGTCGCCATCTCTACGCCCTTCTGCCCGTCGTCGCCGACGACAACCTCAAAGCCCTTGCGTGCCAGGCGACGGGACAGCATGTCCCGGTTCATCTCATTGTCTTCGACGAGCAGAATCTTGGTCATTTTTCCCCAACAGCCGATTGACGCTGTGCTTCCCCAGGCGGCGCAGCCTATCGGATATCGTGACGAGGACACAATGGTCATTGGGGTTCTGGGCGACCTGCTCCAACCTTTGTGATTGCTTTCTTGATTGCCTTCAGGCGCTCATTCTTTTCTCAGCTCTTGGCCGGCTCGGGATAGCGTTCGCCGGCCTCCGGTGCCTGCCCGGGGAGCCAGGTCTCGTGGACATGGACCCATGCGACACCGTTGGGGGCTGCCGATCGAGGCTCGAAGAGCACGGTCGAAAGCCGCGCCGAAGTCGCATCCCCCAGCTGGTGCCACTCTTCATACATGACGAGCGCCCGATCACCCAGGCGATGCAGGCAACGATAGTTCTCCACCCAGATCCGAAAGCTCTTCGCCTGGGTGGCAAGCACCCCATGGCTCGCCTCAAACTCGCGGAGCAGGGCTGGGCGCTCCGTGACAGTGCCGCGCGGGCTTACGATCAGGAAGGGATCGGCAATGACCTCGGCAAAGCGCGCAAAGCTAGCCTCATTCCGTGGTAGGCTGCCCGTCAGCCAGTCCTGGAGGAAGACATGCAGGTCGACCACTTCACGACCACAGGCGGCATCCATCTTGTGTTTCTCCTTGGGGTGCTGGGGGACGGCTTTCCAACACAGGGCCTTGCAGGAAGTTGGGAGCCGAGAGGTCTCTTGATGCGATTAGGATGGGGAGCGTGGGCTTTGTCAACCCGAGCGGGAAGTCGTGCTGCGGCGGGCGGATCGCTTCGGGCGAGCCCTGACGTTTCCTGAGAGGCAGGTCGGGGGTGGCGTTACGCGATGCCCCAGAGCGCCATTGATGAATCCAGAAACCCGACCTCCATCGATTCTGCAGCAGCCGGCAGCCTGCTTGCTCTATGACGCTCGCCCTTCAAATGAAGTAGCAACCGCAGCGCCGTGTTTTGCCTCCAGATGCAATGTTGGCTATGACCAGATCTGTCGGCATTGCCCTGTGTACCTCACGACTTCTGCACGTTGCAGCAGGAGGTCGATCAGTACAGTTTTGCTTGCTCCGGTTCTGGCTGTCATGGCGATCTCTACGGAGTCGTTTGTCGCAAGGTTGTCGATCAGCTGCTTCTGCAACACGCGACTGAGACTGAGAGAACTCTCTTGCTGGAGCAGGTTGGCTTCGCGATCTCCTATCGAGACCAAGTAAAAGAGCCCGCTCTCGGCGCGAAACACAGTGCTCGGTGATGTTCTATCTGCACTCTGTTGTTCTGCGGCGACGGTCGATGTGATGCCGGCGTTTATGAGGCTTACACTGCTGTCGCTATCGACGAACTCTAAAGCCGCTATTGCAACCGTGCGGTCTTCTTGAGGTTCCAGACCCAAGCTCTCATCGTCGAATTCGACTAACGTGACGTTCGGTGCGCTGCTGGTGCACAGCAGGACAAGCGAGACCAATGGATCGTTGGTGGCGAGTTTTGCCAAAGCCACAGAGGAGTGTTTTGGCGGGATGCCTCCACTTGAGTCGCTCCTGCTAGCCGACTTGCAACCGACAACAATCAAGGCGGCGCAAAGGAGTACAGCGAACTGTCGTATAGCCACTATCAACGGGCATTCCTCACTGAGATGATGATTTGACTAAGAAGTGCAGGGGAATCGGATCAATGGTACCCATGCAGGATCTCGCAATGAGCCAAAGGTCTTTCGATGCTCCCTCCACCATAATGAGAAGGTGGCATGAGCACCGTCTCCAACGCAATCGATGATGCCTTTGCTGAGCAGTGTTGGCTGGATGAAATATGTGCCCTACTCGACGGGAGATATCCTTGGTCGGGTCTGATCTTGGCGGTGACCGAGATTGGCTCTTAGCGCGTCAGCCCTTAGGCTCGCAGCTTCTCGAGAGTCGCAGCTTGGCTGTCGGATTTCTGGCTCATCAAATGCATGATCGAGGCAGTTTGGATCATGATCATCGCGGTCCTTGAGCGACCTGCCAATCTTCTTCCTTGCTGATTAATAATGTTATCTTATAACGTTACGAAATCATAGAGATGTAGCCGCCTGACGCCGGCAACCGAGCCGGGCGGAAAGGAGAGATGCAGTATGGATAGAGTGGACGTCGAGGATCGCCCGACGCAGGCGGATGAGAGTAGCCCTAGTGGTCGCCGAAGCCCCTCCCAAAGAGACGCAGAGGCGGCCGTTCGTACCTTGATCGAATGGGCCGGCGACGACCCCGATCGGGAGGGGCTGATAGGGACCCCAAAGCGGGTGGCGCGTGCCTATCAGGAGTTCTTCGCGGGCTATCGTGCCGATCCGGTCGCCCTGCTTGCCACGACTTTCGAAGAGACCTCGGCCTATGACGAGATGATTGTCCTGCGTGACATCCGGCTTGAGTCACACTGCGAGCACCACATCGTGCCCATTCTGGGCAAGGCGCATGTCGGATACTTGCCGGCGGGTCGGGTCGTCGGAATCTCGAAGCTTGCAAGGCTTGTCGAGCTCTTCGCCAAACGCCTGCAGATTCAGGAGGCCCTGACCTCGCAGATCGCCGACACGATCCAGTCTGTCCTGAAGCCACGCGGTGTCGGTGTTGTCATCGAGGCAGCCCACCAATGCATGACCACGCGCGGCATTCGCCGCCCTGGGGTCAGCTTGGTCACCAGTCGAATGTTGGGCACATTTCGGGACGATCCGACCACACGACGGGAATTCTTGTCCATCATAGGAGGGCAACGCGGTGCGTCTTTTGAGAGCTGAAGCATTGGGCTCTGATGCTGATGTGGGTCGGACCAGCGTTGTTGCCCCTTTGTCCAGTCTGCTCAGTGAGCTGAAGACGGCGTCGATCGGATCAGCGGAAGGCGTTCTGGTTTGCGAGACGATGGATGGCCTTGCCGCCATCACTGGGAAAGACAGAGAGCTTGTGGTCTGGCAACGGGAGATTCCACTCCGCCTCCAGGAATGGCTTGAAGGCATGAACCCGGCGCGACTACCCGACCTACGTATTCTCCTTCGCCCCGACGACATGAAGGCAGCAATGGAACCGCTGTTGGATAACTGCGGCATGCTCAGAGGCGACTTGCGCGATCTGCTTGTCCAAGACATCGTCAGTCTCGTTGCAGTCTTTGCCGGGATAACCCGTAGCGATCTGGTTGACGTGCGCCTGGAACGCATCAACCACGATGCCTGCAGGAGGTACCATCGCGACTGCGTCGAGGCCCGTCTGCTGACGACCTATCTTGGGCCGGCTACCCAGTGGATCCGGCCGCATCACGCGCGGCAGGCTTTGCGCGAGCAGACAGAGTTCAATGGCCCGATTGAGCAGCTGGGGACCCATGATGTGGCGATCTTCAAGGGTAGCTGTGCCGGCCCAGGTAGCGGGATCGTCCACCGCTCTCCGCCCATTGCGGGGTCGGGAGTGACACGGCTGATGCTGTGCCTCAATACACCATCGGAGGCCTCTCCAGACCTCTGGTTGGACACTGCCTCGCCGTAGCCCTGCGAACCCTTGGTGCGAGTGCGGTCTTTGGATATTGATCTTGCAAAGACTGTCCAAACTGTTGCGTTTGGCTCCCGCCTTTCTATGCTCGATCGCGATAACTGAACAGCGTCGGATGTGGCATGAAGATAGCAGTCTCAGGGTTTCACCTCGAATCTGCCAGCAGCCTTTCGCGAGTGTCGGATTTAGAGGATTTTGAGGCCAACGCCGTGCGTGGCGAGGCGCTGGTTGGCGACTATGCGGGCACGAACACCGTGCCGGGCGGGTTCATCGATGCATGCCGAGACGCGGACGCCGATGTCCTTGGCGGTGTCTACACCTTTCTCGGTGCGCTCGGCCCGGCCTCGGACGCAGCCGTCGACGTCTATGCAAGCGAGATCGCTCAGCACTTGCGACAGACCCGTCCTGACGGCGTTCTTCTCCACCTGCATGGCGCGACCTGGGCCCGAGGCTATCCGGATGTCGAAGGCTATTTCCTGGATTTAGCCCGTGATGCGATTGGGCCGGATGTTCCGCTCGTCGTGTGCTTTGACTATCACGGCAACATCGATGCTCGGACAGTCGAAGCCGCCGATGCTGCTTTTGCCTATCGGAAATCGCCGCACACGGACATGGGACAAACCGGACGGCGCGGGGCGCGCTGTCTCTTTGACATGCTTGCAAGCGGTGCGCGGCCGGGCATGGCAGTCGCCAAGCCCGGACTGCTGGTTCCGAGCATCTTCAGTGCCACGTCGCTGCGCCCCTTGGCAGATATCCTGGCCGGCGCCCGACGGCGGGAAGATGAGAGCGATCACTTCTTGGATATCTCGGTTATGGCCGGCTTTTCCTATGCCGACTGCCACAATACCGGCTTTTCTGTGCTCGTTGTCGCTGGTGCGGGACAAGAGACGGCCGAGTTGGCCGCGGCGGAGGTCTCTGCCGAGTTACATGCCGCCCGACACGAACTCTATCGCCCGTTGCCGGTCTATGATGTGTCTGGCGGCGTCACGCGGGCTCGCCAGATCGCCGAGAACGCGGACAAGCCGGTGGTCCTGCTGGAGCACGCCGATCGCTTGAACGATTCAACCTATCTCTTGGCCGAGCTCGTAGAGCGCGCTGTGCCGCGGGTTGCCATCCCCTTTCTGTGGGACGCCGAGGCGGCGCGAGCCGCGCATGCCGCGGGGGCTGGGGCTCGCATCCGCTTGCCTATCGGCGCCAGGAGTTCGACAGAAGCGGGGCCACGGCAGGACTATGACTGCGAGGTCCTACAGACGGGCGAGAAGATCTATCACATCTCGGGTCGAATGTTGCAGGGACAGCGCGTCGACCTGGGATTGACGGCGCTCTTGCGTATCGGCGGCGTCGACGTCAGCGTCGTGTCGAACTTTGCCTTTGCGATAGATGAGGATGCATTGCGCGTCTTTGGCCAGGACCTCGGCGGTTACGACATCATCGTGCTGCGTTCAAAGACCCATTTCCGGGCTTTCTTTGAGCCCGCCTCGGAGGCGATCCTGATTGTAGACACGCCCGACCACGGCCGCGCCGATCTGACCTCGCTGACCTATCACAACCTTGATGTAGCGGACGTCTATCCATTCTCAGATAGCTGAGGCGCCCGTCACAAATCCGCTAAGGGTTTCGCCTGCGCAATTGGATGCGCGACCCAGGTTCATTGCCTGGCTGTTGGAAGGTGAGACGATGTCCTCGCTTTGCCGGGCGTTCGGGATCTCTCGGGTCACGGGCTAAGAGATCTGCAATCGCTGCAAGGAATGTGGGCGAGAGCTTTAACGGCAAAATTGATTTCGCGGCGAATTCAGGGACGAGAGCCTGAGCATGGAGTGGTTCCGAAGGCCGGGCGGAAGCCAAGATGATCATCGAAGGCTGGGGTCGGCGCTTCAACGACCTGATGAGACCTAAGACAGCCGAGCCGACTGGACGATCGGAGGTTACGTTCATGGCTTTGATCATTGGCACGGCGGACGAGAACAGCGCACTCACTGGAACCAGTTCATCCGACGAGATGTAGGGTCTCAGTGGTGACGATCTGCTCTTCGCACTGTCGGGTGCCGACGGCCTCTATGGCGGCAGCGGTGCCGGCAGCATCACCGGCGGCAGCGGTCAAGACGCTCGTTTCTATGGCGGTGACAGCGACGATGGACTTTTCGGTGGCACCGCATTGGATATCCAGTTTTACGGCGGTATTGGCAATGATAGTACTTTTCGTGGCCTTGGCAGCGATCAGCTCCTCGTGGGTGCGGCAGGCAATGACAGCCTCGATGGTGGTCACGGAAGCGACGGTGAGGTCCGAGGAGGAGCCGGCGCGGACCAACTCTTCGGCGATGACGGGAACGATAGTCGGTTTTTCGGCGGCAACGACATTCTGGTCATCGGTGCGCGCGATAGGATCTTGAGCGGCAGCGGTGCCGACTTCCTCTTCTTCGACGGACGGATATCCGCGTTCGGATCAGCGCGCTCAGTGGAGCCAATCAACTGACCTCTACGGATTTCGTCTGGCTTGCGTGATGGTCGGAGTGGATCCTGTGAGGCTGGCGGAGAGGGAGTCCGCCGATTAGGTGTTCTCTAGCGTACGATAGCGTTCGCGGATGATCGCGTAACATGTTGATAAAGGTTGATACATCGTGCTCACTTGTCCGTTGTCGTTCGCCAGCGTTCGTGGTAAATCGGGTCTTCATGTGGGGCAAAATGTGGGGCACAGATGGCGCTTTCCGATCGACGATGCCGGACCGCACCTTCGGGGAGGCACACTGATGGCAAGGGACTGATACTACATGTGAGGACCGGCGGGTCGCGCCAATGGGTCTTTCGATATCAGATGAACGGAGTTCGCCGCGATATGGGGCTCGGTCCCTATCCGGCAGTTTCTCTCGCGGATGCTCGCCGCAGGGCGGACAAGGCGCGCTCTCAGGTTGCCCAGGGCATTGACCCTTTAACGGCAGCAGCGGCTGAGAAGCGATTGACCTTCCGCGAAGCCGCAGAAGCCCTAATCGAATCGAAACGGCCCGGATGGCGAAATGCTAAACACGCTGCGCAATGGGCTTCGACCCTGGAGCGTTACGTGCATCCGAGCATCGGTGATCGCCATGTGTCGAAGATCCAGGTGGCTGACGTCTTGGCGGTCTTGAAGCCAATCTGGGCGAGCAAGACAGAGACGGCAAGCAGGGTCCGTCAGCGCGTTGAGGCCGTTCTTGACTATGCCACGGCACATGGCTACCGGCAGGGCGACAACCCTGCCCGTTGGCGCGGACATCTGGACCACATGCTACCGAAGCCCTCGGCGGTCAAATCGGTCGAGCACCACAAAGCTCAGGATTGGCGCAAAGCCCCAGAGTTCATGGTTCAATTGAGGTCACGCGAAGGGGTTGCCCCTAAGGCTTTGGCCTTCATCATCCTGACGGCCGCTAGGTCGGATGAAGTGCGCTCGATGCGGTGGGGTGAGGTTGATATGGCGAATGCCATCTGGGTCGTGCCGCCAAGCAGGATCAAGGCCGGCAAGGAACACCGTGTGCCACTTTGCGGTGCTGCGCTTGCAATCCTGGGCCAGCGTCGCGTTGGTGGCACAGACCAACTAGTCTTTGAGAGCGAGGTGAAGCGCAGCAAGCCTTTGTCGGATGTCGCTGTCACCAAGGTGATGCGGCGCATGGGCTACGAATCGATCACCACACACGGATGGCGCTCGACGTTTAGAGACTGGGCCGGGGAGAGTTCTGAGTTCGCCCGAGAAGTGATCGAGGCTGCGCTCGCTCATCAGATCAAAGACAAGGCCGAGGCCGCCTATGCGCGTGGGGATCTCTTCGACAAGCGGCGCGCTCTTATGGCCGCTTGGTCCAGCTATCTGTCTCGCTCAAGCTCGTAAAATCTGTCAACGCTGAATCCACTGAGAGGATAATGTCGAAGGCCGGTCTTCGGGTCACCCAATGCTCGCGGCGCACTGTTGGAGCGGTGCTGGCAGGTCATTGGAGGAATGGGGCAGTTTGCTGATAGCGCAGTTAAGAGTTTATCCAGGGTGTTGACGCCTTGGCGCTGGTTATGAGTTTTCATCATAACACCATAGACAATTCGTCTATTGACAAAGTGACATCATTTCGTGTAAGGACTATCATAAGCATTTTGAGACTAGAAATTTCACCCCACTTGGCGAGCGTTCCCTAGATCACACTTGCTCGCGGCCAAGAGCGCCTCGGGAGGCGCTCAAGAAGTGAGACGCAGGTAAAGTAGCACGGAGGTAGCAAACTGAAATCGAAGCAACCCAGCCCAGTGCTGGAGAACACAGCAGCGGAGCTTACATTCATCAAATTGAGATTGGAGATCGAACACATATGAGTGTGTATCAAATTCCCCCTGAGGCCTGGGTGGCCAACCTCGGAAACGAGGGGCACGCCTTCGCCTTGAACCTCAATGACTTCTGCAAGGCCGTAGGCATCGGCAGGACCAAAGCCTACGAGGAGATCAAGGCCGGGCGCCTGGAGGCGCGAAAGGCGGGGCGGCGTACCTTGATCACAGCCGAGGCAGCGAGGGCGTGGCTCAACGCCCTTCCTAGGGTTGCTGCGGAAGCTGCGGCCTAAAAGCAGGCTCAACAGACTTCCTCCAAGGGTGTGTACCGGCTAGTGAGGACGATGATCACTAAGTCGGTGATCGTTCGACCAGCCATCACAAGCGCATCAAGGCGACCTCGTGATGAAGTACGACTGCAATGCTCCATAGCCATAGAGAAACATCGACGTCCGCCTGGTCTCGCTGGGGATGGGGTGAAGCGTGTGAATTCAAGATAGAAAGGATGACCCTTCAATGCCGCCTTAGTTCGTCCCACTAAATGGTATCACTTGAAAGCACGATGTCCGGATGTCATCCGGTCTACGTTGTACTACACTTGAATAAAGGATGGTAAAATTGTCCAAACTGGACTTTGTAACGAACGATGTTAGTGTAGAATCCAAGGATAAGCGTTTAAGTGCAAAAGATGTAAGCGAGTTCCTTCGGTCAAACCGAAAAATGTGGCTGCCAATCATCTTTCCAGCCGGTAAGATCAATGGCCTTGTGTTCGAGATCGGCGATGCCGACGGCAAACCTGGCAAGTCTCTGACGATCCCATTTGACGGCGAGAAGGCCCCGGACCTGGTCGACTTTGGTGGAGATTTCAGGGGCGATGATCTGGACCTCTACGCCCGCGGTACGCGGCTAAGTCCAAAAGACGCCATGCGGGACGTGACCCAGCGGTTCAGCCTGGCAGAGACCGTCGTGCCCAGTGTGGAACCAAGCGCCACGGGCAGCGCGCAGTTCATCCACCCCGAGCTGGGAGCGCCGGCGCGGGTCTGGGACTATCGCAGCCCACAAGATGACGTTCTCATGGTCCACGCCCGCTACGACAAGCCGGATGGCAAGAAGGAGTTTCGCCCATGGGTCAGGAAGGGCGAGGTCTGGCAGTCCAAGTGGCCCGATCCACGCCCTCTCTATCGGCTCCGAGACTTCCATGATGCTCCGGATTGCCCGGTTCTGGTGGTCGAAGGCGAGAAGTCTGCGGACGCGGCAGGCGCCATGTTTTGGCGGAACTACGTAGTCACCACCTGGCCAGGTGGTTGCAATGCCGTCTCCAGGGCTGACTGGTCACCCGTCGCTGGCCGAGATGTGGTTGTTTGGCCGGATGCCGACGAACCTGGCTTTAAGGCAGCCCGAGTCGTCGTGGAGGCCTGCAGAGAGGCCGGCGCGCGCGGCGCCAAGATCGTTCCACTGCCCGATGACCTGCCGAAAGGTTGGGACCTGGCTGACCCTCTGCCTGAAGGCTGGAGCGAGAAGAGGGTGCACAATCTCCTCGAGGGCGCGCAGGGTTCGGCAGACGATGCCATGGGCGATCTTGTCTGCCCAGCAGACCTGCTCCACTTGCCGCCCGAGCGCCGATGGATCGTACCCGGCTGGTTACCAGCCAAGCACGTCGCCATCCTCGCCGGCAGAGGCGGACTTGGAAAGACGCTGTTGGCCCAGCAGCTGGCTGCCGCTGCTGCAGTCGGCGGCACCTGGCTCGACCTGCCGGTCCGCAAATCCCGTACCCTCCTGGTGGCCTGTGAAGACGATCGAGACGAGCTGCACAGGCGGCAGATCAGCATCAACAGAGCGATCGGCATGCCTATGGCCGATTTGCGGGACATGTTCTGGCAAGCGCGCGCAGGCAAGCAGAATGTCCTCTTTGAAGTCAGCGAGGGCAGAAGCGGTCAGAAGACCGAGGCCTTCGCGCAGCTTGAGCAAACTGTCCAATCAACGAGCATCGACTTGCTCATCCTGGACAACGTGGCCCAGATGTTCGCCGGCAACGAGAACGCCAGATCCGACGTGACGCAGTTCGTCAACCTGCTGCACGGTCTTGCGGTCGAATACGACCTGACCATTCTGCTGCTGGCGCATCCCGGCAAGACCGCCGAGTCCGAGTACAGCGGGTCCACGGCATGGGACGCGGCGGTGCGCACCCGCTGGTTCCTCGATCGACGGGAAGAGTGGCAGGAGGCCCAGGGAGGAACCAATCTGCGCGTGCTGCGGCGCTCGAAGTCCAATTACGCGCCAGCTGACGCCGAGATCACTTTGACCTGGGACAACGGCGCCTTCCGATCGCTCGCTCCCAAAGGCAAGGGTTCGGGAAATCTGGTCAACGCTCTGGCGGGCCACAATCAGGACGTGGAGGATGAACGGATCTTCCTCGAGGTCCTCCAAGCGCTGACGGACCAACGCCGCAACGTGTCTCACAAGCCGGGGTGCAACTATGCGCCGGCAGTCATGATTGACATGCCCATGGCCAAGGGCATCGACAAGAAGCGGCTCGAAAGGGCGATGAACCGCCTGTTCGATGCCGGCAAGATCAGCGCCAATCAGTTGGTCTTCAAGCGCGAAAACTATTCCAAGGCTTTGGGGATCGTGCGCGTCGATCAGCGGCAGGAGAGCGACCAGGTGGAGGAGGTTGACCTGGCGGAAGCTGCCTGAAAACTCTAGTGGCTGAGGGCCGAGAGGAGAATTCTCCTCTCGGTCGGCCGACACAACGAGCGGGTCTTCTGGCGAGCGGCCTATCGAGGGGTCGCCAAGTTGGCGGCTCCACCTGCAGGGCGTCGGTGCCATCCATCACGACGCGGGAGATAGAGAACCCTACTGCAGCGAGGTGCAGGCGTCCCAGCGATGATGGCTGGCAACGATCGGGTAGACCGTCCCGCCTGGCAGCTTGATCGGCACCACCATCGCGTCGCCGACAGCCTTCCTGGGCTTGCTAAAGATCGACCCACCGACGCACCCACCAACCCCCACGAGCGCAAGCCGGATTCAGGCAAATTCGTGCTAAGCCATTGAAATCGAACCACCCTAAACGTACCCACACAACGACCCACGAACGCAAGATATGGCGGTTCCTGCAATGCCGTGGTCAGGGCCGGGAAGTGTTCCAAATCAACAACCTAGATAGATTTCAGAGACCCACGAACGTAGCCACCAACGTACCCACTCAACCCCCCTTTATATCCTACGGATATATGTACCCCGCCATAGGGGCGGCGGGGTACATTCCTTGCAGTAGACGTCAGAAGCGGATTCCGGCTGCCGTCTTCTCTGCTGGCAGCCAGAATCCGCAATGGTAATGTAACCTGCCATTCTGGACGGTGGCGCTCATGTCGAGTCTCCCTTTGTTTGGGTCATGGTCTTGCGCATGGACGGTGGGAAGTCCGCACGAGTGGTTTCGGTCCAGAATCTTGCTTGCCTCGCCTCTGGGCAGAGGGCTCCACGTCAGGGCCCTCGGCAAGGGCGCGGCTGGAGAAGTTGACCGCAAGCGCGCGATGCGGGTTCAAGTTCACCGAAGATCCTTACGAGCAGAGGCAGTAGATGCTCTTGGATCAGCACAAACAGATAGACAGATAGGAGCAAGAAGATGACGTCGCCCGGGCATGCTGACTCTTGCAATACCCCCTAGAATCGCCTGGGGCGCCCGCTGACGGCGTTGTTGAGCTCGGCCAGTGTTTGTGAGGCGGAAAGCAGGAAAAAGCCGTCAGCGAGCCGCCTAAGCCCGCCCAGGGCATTCTTCGATCCTTTAGCCGTCCTGATGGGTGACACCCCGCTCGCCGGCAAATGACCCTACATTCTAGGGTCGTGTCCCGGCGCTTAACCCCTCCCCACCTCGCGCGCGCGAGGGGAGGGCCGAGTGGGGGGAGGAATTCCGATAAACGAGGGTTTTTCGGAAGCTCGTCGCCGATGCGCCGGAGGATCCGCTTTTGCGGTGCAGTAGTTCCGAAAACTATTTCTTGAAACCTCTCTTCCGAAAAGATATGCTTCATATGGATTTTCGGAAGGACCTACTGTGCTCATCGGATACGCCCGCGTCTCGACCCAGGATCAGAAGCCTGAGCTCCAGCTTGATGCCCTGAACACGGCCGGGTGCGAGCGGATCTACGAAGAGAAGGCCTCCGGCGCTCTCAGAGAGCGCCCGAAGCTGCAGGCCGCTATTGCCTACATGCGCAAAGGCGATACCCTCGTGGTCTGGCGCCTTGATCGCTTGGCGCGCTCGGTAAAGCAGCTGATAGAGACCATCGAGGAGTTGGAGGGTAGGGGGATCGGCTTCCGCTCGATCACCGAGGCGATCGACACCACCACCTCCGGCGGCCGCCTCGTCTTTCATATCTTCGCGGCATTAGCCGAGTTCGAGCGCTCGATATTGCGCGAGCGCACCATGGCCGGCCTCAAAGCGGCTCGTGACCGCGGGAGGGTAGGGGGGCGACCCCCGGCCTTGACGACAGCAGACATTGCGGCGGCAAAAGCGCTGCTGGCCGACCCCACGATCACGACAAAGGAAGTCGCTCGGCGAATGGGTGTGTCTGTGTCGACGCTCTACAAGCACATCCCCGCCGCGCGAGCGACGGTGACACGACAGGAACCAGACTGATGGTGCAGCTCGAACTCTTCCCCACGGCCGTCCATCTGCGCTGCATCGATCCGCAGCGGAACAACCGCCTCTACCGCCTCTCGGTCCAGCCGACCCTCGTCGGCGAGTGGGCCTTGGTCAGAGAATGGGGGCGGATCGGATGCACCAGGCCCTTGCCAAACCGATCCTTGACGATCTCGAGGCATGGCTGCATGCGCAACTGCCCAAGATCTCCGGCAAGTCCGAGCTAGCCAAGGCGATCCGCTAAACCCTGACCCGCATGAAGCTGCTGCGTCCCTATCTGGATCTGGAGCATGGTAAGCGATGGGGTAGACACCCCACCCGTTGCCGCCCTGGGGGTCCGGCAATGATGTTTGCCGGATCGTGAGGAGTTAAGCGTTGCACCCAAGTGAACACATTTTGTTAGCGGAAGTGATTTCCGTTCCTGAGGCGATAGAGGTCCTGGAGGGTCCGACGGGTCGGCGTTCTTGGCCGGACGAGGTCAAGGCTCGGATCGTCCTGGAGTCCCTGACGCCGGGTGTAGAGGTGCGTGCGGTGGCCCAGCGGCACAAGCTGTGGCCACAGCAGCTCTCTACCTGGCGACGGCTTGCGCATGAGGGCAAGCTGGCCCTGCCGGGCGATGATGAGGCGGCGTTCGCTGCGCTTGAACTGGAAGAGCCAGGCCGGTCTGGCTCAGCGGCACCGATTGAGATCGAGGCGTCCGGCGTCGTCGTGCGCCTGTCGGCCGACTGCGTCTGGCGGTCATCATGCACGCGATGCTACGGGATGGAACTTTGCTCCAAGCTTGAGATGAGGTAACAATGATCTGCCAGAGGTGACGCTTCAGCGCTGAACCGAAGGCGGCAATCCTGAGAGGGAACGCGAGGTCGGATGATATGCGAAGGTGTCAGATGGGCGGTCCAGAACAAAGCCCGCACTGAGTCATTGCAGCGTCCGATCTTGTGAGACCTGATAGAGCACGGCCTTCCTACCTGGAACGTCAGTGCGGACAAAACCCTCGACGAATCACCGCCACAGCAGTGATAGTTACATATCGAGGCCTACTTTAACGCATGCCCGGGTCGTAGCGCTCAGCGCCGCATCTCTGTCAGGCGTATCCGCATCGCAATGGCTTCGATTTGCCCTTACGCGGAGGAGTTCCGACTGGCCCATACCCGTTTGTGCACGTGATCGCGCCCACCGGCCTAATCGCTCTCACTCTAACAACACGGGATCAACTCTGATCTTCAACGCGCCTCCGGCGCCGACAACCAATGGCTCGATGGCTGCGCCATAACTCAGAACTGCCTCTCCTCTCATCACAACAAGAAATCCACTCCAGCTATCACTCATGAGAGATCCGGGCTAACTGGCGGACCTTTCTCAGCCGTCGGACGGGACTGCTGACAGAGACCAGGGGGCCATCGTCCCATGAACGCGGCTTACACCAAAGTTGTGTAAATAGGGCTGTGGTAATTTGTGTCGATAGCGCATGTCTATAGTGATCATTGAGACTAAGAATTTCCTTTTCAGCTGAAATGCTCCAAATAAAATAATTTAAATCAGGTGGAATCATGAAGAAAAATTGGCTTCGTGTGTCCTCAATTTGGAGCTACTGTGAAGCAACCTGTGTTGAAAGGGAGCACAATGAAGAAAGAACCCTTCAGAGAGGGCTCGGTCTCTGCGGCCAAACAGGATGAGTTTCTGGCCCGCGTCTGGAGCGATGCGGCGTTCAGCGCGCGCTTGGACCGGGATCCCAAGGCGGTCTTGCGAGAGATGGGCGCCGAGGTGCCGCACGATATGACGGTCAAGGTCGTTCGCGACAGTGACGATCTCGTCTATCTGCATCTGCCAGCGCCTCCGGGCGAAGGCGAAGGCGAAGTCGCGGACGCAGACCTGGCAATGGCACAAGGCGGTGCCACCTTCACCGTCTTCACGCCAATGACCGGCACGACCTGGAGCGTCTATGCCACCAGTGTCATCTCGGTCTCCGTAACCGTCACGGTGTCGGTTACGACGAACTAGAGTGTGCTCAACATGCCGTACTCAAGTTCGCTGAGGCTAGCCCGTATATCACACCAGGATAGGGTCGTCATGGGCGAGACAAGCCGACAGACTAGGAAAAGTGCGCAGCGCGATGCTGTCGCATCGGGCAAGTGCTTTGATGCAGTCTGTCGGCTTGTCTCGCCCACCCTTCGGGTCGCGCCGGGCGGGCCGCCCGCTGTGTCGAAGGCCTCAACCGTAGCACTAGGCTACGCCTTTCGACCTTCTCCTGGCGGATCGGACGCCGCCCGGCGCGACGACGGCCCTATCCTGGTGTGATGTACGGACTAGGACCATTGGGAGCATCGCAAAGGTGAGATTTCGGGTGAAGGTCGGATCACATGGAGCTGCCACGCTGCAACGGGTTCTTCCAGGAGCCGGGGCTTCGATAGCCTTTTTCTATTGAGGAGATAGATAGTTGCAGTTTGCAGTTGCGCCAGAACAAGAGCATTTATGCGACCTCAGCTGGTGACGGAGAAACAAAGAGGCTCAAGACGATGGCTGGCCTCAAATAGCGTTACCACTCATGTAACCATCTAAACGACGAGGACAAGGACGATGGGCCTGCAAGTATTGAACAAGGATGTGTACAATGCGCTTGTCATGCGTACCTGGAGCGACGAAGCCTTCTCCAGGTTTCTGGACGAAGACCCGAAGGCGGCAATCGCCGAGATGGGACAGCAGTTGGATGACGTCGGCGCCCTGCGCGTTATCCGGGATACAGCTGAGGTGAAGTACCTCCTCGTTCCGAACTCGGCAAGGCAGACTTCGGCAGTGGGAGAAGCCGGCCAAGTCGGGTCAGACGGAGCAAAGGAGTCTGTTGCGGATGCTCCTGCGATGGACGAGGTCTTTCTTGCAAAGCTCGAGAGCGACCCAAGAGCGACCCTCGCCGAGGTTGGTCAGTTAGTGCCGGACAACATTGATCTCGTGGTCGTACGCGACAGCGAGGCTCTCCGGCACGTGCATATACCGCTTGCCCCCCCCGCTGAAGATGAGGTCTCTGACGAGGAACTCTTGAAGGTGCAAGGCGGTGGTTTGATTAGTTTTGGTGTTGGCATCACAATAGCTGGTTGGATTGCCACAATTACTGTCCACGGAGGTGGGACCTTCGACTAGAGTAAGCCGAACATACTTGGGCTTTGACGGAGCGGCGACGCAGCTCTGAACCGAGAGTGGCTTCGGAGGCGGCTCAGCGGCCAAGGTCATCATCGAGCGCTGGCACCCACGCTTTAACCTTGCGCGTGTGCATTTCAGCATCGGTTGTCTAAAACCGGTCGAGTGTGCCGCCGAGGCCTAACAGGAGACCGCAGCGTCCGTGCAAGCAAGGAGACGGACTGCTGCGGTTCTTGCCTGCTTTCGCGTCCCGTCTCCTTGCATCGACACCCGGCAAGGGCGACTGCAAAACCAATCAGGACGACGCCCTCGTCAGCCTTTTGAAGAGGAAACAGCGAACTCACTAACCCGAAGAGGAGGATTGAGCGTGTACCAAACGAATAACAGTTCTCTAGATGCCGTGCAGCAAGGACAGGAGTCCTTTCTGGCCAGAGTCTGGGACGATGAGGCCTACCGCGAGCGACTGCGGGAGGATCCCAAAGCGGCGATTGCCGAAATCGGCGGCCGGGTTCCCGATGGCTACGAGTTGAAGGTGGTCTTCGATAGTGACGAGGTCACCTACCTGCATCTTCCTGCCCCTCCTAATGAGGGAGAGGTTCGAGATGAGGAACTCTTGGGCGCTCAGGGCGGGAGCATCTCTTTCTTGGTGAGCGGAGTCACCGTCTCAGTCACTGTTGCCGTTGTGACTTCGACTCTTGGTCGCTGCTAGAGCATAGTCCGATCAATCTGGATCATAGCCTTCAGCGACGAAGTAGTTGCCGCATTCTTGTGGTGTGAAGGTCTTGGAGATGGATCCGATGGTGAGCCAGAGGTCATCGACGCTGCGCTCGGCGGCCTTTCGGAGGAGTGCTTTGAGCTTGGCAAAGGCCTTTTCGATCGGGTTGAAATCAGGGCTGTAGGGAGGGAGGAAGAGCAGTTGGGCGCCCGCAGCTTCGATGAGCTGGCGTGCTCTTTTCCTCTTGTGGCTGGAGAGGTTGTCCATGATGACGATGTCGCCTGGCCGTAGCTGGGGGGCGAGAACCTTCTCAAGATAGACCTCGAAGGCCTCCCGGTTGATGGGTCCAGAGAGGACGAAAGGGGCATTCATTCCTCGGAGGGTGAGCGCGGCCACGAAGGTCGTGGTTTTCCAGTGGCCGTGTGGCACGGCCATGCGCAAGCGCCGGCCGCGTCGACAGCGGCCATGGGAGCGCGCCATATTGGTCTTGGCCCAGGTCTTGTCAACGAAGACAAGACGGTCCGGTTCGAGGTCTGCCTGCTCCTCAAACCAGATGCGCCGGCGCCTCAGGACGTCCGGGCGGTCTTGCTCAGCTGCGTGCGCTGTCTTTTTTTTGCGCGTGATCTGGTGGCGCTGGAGGAAACGCTGGATCGTGCCGAAGCCAAAGGCGCGACCATGATCGATGAGCGATAGACGCAGCTCCTCTATGGTCATATCAGGGCGAGCCTCCAGCAAGGAGACGATCAGCTCCGCTTGGGCTTCGACACGCCCGGAGCGGCGATCGCCGCCCAGGGCCTTTGGTCGGGCAACTCCCTGCTCTCGTTCAAGCGCGCGCCAACGACTGTGAGGCTGACCGCTCTGACACCAAAACGGCTCGCCGCTCTCCGGTGGCTCGCCCCGCCGGCGACTGCAGCAAGAACACGGCTACGAAGATCAAGCGATAGCGCATTCGACATCTCGGTCAGCCTCCTCTCATGGCCGACACTGCGAATCACATCTGATCCCGCGTTGGGAATCCCCTACGGTTCTTTCAGTTCGGATCACGCTCTAGTAGCCCGTCTGCCGCAGGTACATGAGCCTGGATACCTTGGCCGACATCAGCAATCTTGATCTAAGGCCGCTCCAGATCGCGGCCCTGTGAGCCGCTACACCCGACCGGCCTTCACCCTCGTCGCCGAGACGCTGCTACACCACGCGGCAGGACACTACAATTCCGTTCTGATTGATTGGTAGATTACTTGGCGCTAAACACCAACCTCCGCAAACAGTAGTATATTCGGGAGAAGTGAATTCGGCGGTGAGTCGCAGTCGCTAGCGGGCGAGGGAACTCGAAAGCTCAGGACGCACGATCAATCCGGAGAGCCTAGTTGCTGAAGATTGCCGGCTGATACGAAGCGCCGTGCCGATCGACGGCTGGCAGCAAAGCAACCTTCGATTGCAAACAGACTGCAACCAGGAAAGCCAACCGAAGAGACTAAAAGGAGACTAAGAGAGCGGCGGGACGGATCTAACCTGTTGAAAAGATTGGTGGCGGAGGAGGGACTTGAACCCCCGACACGCGGATTATGATAATGCAGCCTCCTTTTGATAACAGTAAGTTAGAGGGCTTTGTCTAATAAAGTGTCTAACTTTCTGATCCTTGTTGATGAACAGCCTTCTTTGCGGATCTCGTGCCGTCAGACTCGGTTGGTCCAACAGTGCAGCCGGGCTTCAAGCATAGTCCGCTTCTTTCAAGAATGAAGTCTCAGTGTTGAGCGACCCAGCACGCCTAGTAGACAAGTCTCCGCCGTGCAGCCGATCTGGGCAGCAATCGAACCGATCGCTGCCTACTGCGAGGCGTAGTCCTCGCTATGCTCGAATACCAGACGCACCGCACCTGCGCGAACCTCCGGCGAACGCCGTGCACCGTTCTAGCTTGTCATCGCTCCATCCTCTCAAAATCTGGAGCCTCCAACAAACACGGCGCAGTTCAGTTACATGGGAAATGACCATCCAATCGGCCGCCGGGATCAAACCAAGCGAAAGCAGATGTACTCCGATCTGTAAAAGATTCTGTGCGATCAGGGTGGGACCACAGTGGTTGCCTTTGCCAGCTATCTGATTGCCGCGTCTGCGTCCCTCGGCCATGGTTATGTCGGCTTCTATCGGCGGCCTGATGACAATCGCTTTGGACGTCGTTGGTAGATCAAGCTGTAAGTCTGGTGCGCCGGTGAGGATTTAGCCATGCCACTGTCCCTAGACGAATACCCAATTGAGGACTTTCCGGTCTCGCCCTCGGTCGGGGCCGAAGTCGGCGGGATCGATCTATCGCAGCCCTTGACCGAAGAACAGTTTCGTGACGTTAAAGAGGCACTTGGCCAGTTGGGCGTGTTGTCTTTTCGCGATCAAGACACCACGCCTGACCATCACTTGCGGTTTGCCAAAGCCTTTGGCGAAATCGCCATAAACCGCTTCTTTCACCATGTCGACGGCTTTCCCGAAATCGCGAATGTGCAGCGTCAGCCCGATGAGAAAGGTGCAACCGGCGGGTACTGGCATACCGATCATTCCTACGATCAGGTGCCCGCGATGGGATCCGTATTCGTCGCACGTGAGATTCCGCCCGTGGGCGGCGATACGCTCTTTGCTGGCATGGCCGCCGCCTTTGACTCCTTGTCACCAGGGCTGCAGTCGGTTCTCGAGGTCATTGAAGCGTGGCATAGCGATAAGGTGTGTCCCGAGGTCTCGGACCCCATGCTGCAGAGGGCCAATGAGGCCAGACTACCGGGGCTGAAGACCGCAGGCACAAGGGCAAAGCACCCGGCGGTGATCCGCGATCCGATTTCGGGTCGAAAGGTGCTGTACGTCAATTCGGGCTTCACGGAACGGTTCGATGGATGGAAGCAATCGGATTTAGGGCATTGCTGTATTGTCTCTACGCCCATGCGTCCCAACCGCAATTCACTTACCGGCATCGTTGTAGGGAGGGGGATGTCGCTTTCTGGGACAACCGGGCCACATGGCATCGCGCGCTTGATGATTGTTTGGGCCGCAAGCGTATCCTTCACCGCATCTCGGTGAAAGGGGAACCCCTTCAGGCTGCGTGTGCACTTCTAGGAGGCGAAGGCTCGGCACTGCGCCAAGACGGGTAAGATGCTGCCAGCATTCGCGGAGGTGAGTGAAACACACTATTGATGGTGTCGCACGACGACCTCGGATGATGCAGCCTCCATGTGAAAACAGACGCTTCAAATTAGGTATCTAGAAACATGTCTAAGTACCGGTTTTCAGATCTTCAGCGGTATCAGAACGTCGATTGAGGCAGTAAATCCTCCCAAAGACTTACTAACTCCCCTCAGGTCAATCTCGCAACAACTGAGCACGCTGCTGTCGGGAGAATGTTCATCTGCGCGGCGTGATGGCACGTTCTGAACGACAGTGTCTCGTTCTTTGTAACGGACTCTCCTATCGAGTACGGGTGATTCTGGGACTCAGGTAAGACAGCACACGATCAGCTTGATCTCGCTCTGGGTGATCGACATAGTGTATGAACGTGCATTAACAACTGCACCGCAGGAATGCGCGGCAGGTTAGCGACATAGGATTTCAGATACATGGCAGTGATTTTTGGCTCTGCAGGCGAGGACAATACCCTTACCGGCACCAGTTTGGCCGATACCATCTATGGTCTCGCAGGGAATGATACCCTTTTCGGCCTGAGCGGCAACGATACGCTTTATGGCGGGGAAGACTCCGATCGGCTTTACGGTGGCTACGGTGACGATAGCCTCTCCGGTGACAGCGGGAATGATATCTCCTTATTTGGTGACAGTGGCGCCGATACGCTGTCGGGGGGATCAGGAGCAGACTATCGCTTCTTCGGAGGCAGTGGCGCCGATAGCATTTTTGCCGACGATGGGAATGATGTCTATTTCTATGGCGACAGTGGGACCGATACGGTGTCAGGGGGCTCAGGGCAAGACTTCCTCTTCAATGGCGGTAACGGTGATGACAGTCTCTCCGGTAACAGCGGGGATGATGGCTTCTTCTACGGCCGCAGCGGTGGGGATACACTGTCAGGTGATGACGGAGCTGATTACTTTTTCTTCGGAGCAAGTGGCTCCGATCTACTATTTGGCGGTTTGGGCAATGATACGGGCTTCTATGGTTATAGCGGGGCCGATACGATCTATGGTGGCAGTGGGCAAGATGTCGGCTTGGTTGGCGGCAGTGGTGTTGATTTGATCTCTGGCGATAGCGGCGACGACCTTCTGCTGGTTCGCTCTCAGGGTGAGTTCACTCTTGGGGAGACCTTTGACGGCGGGGCCGGCACCGACACCTTGATTCTGGCAGAGGGGGCATCGCTTCCGGCCGGTGTGGTGCTCAGCAGCATCGAGGTTCTGAACCGCTATGGCACCTCGGGCAACGATACGTTGACCGGCGATGAGCGCATCAACGTCCTAAAGGGCCTCAGTGGCAGCGACCGGCTCTATGGCGAGAGCGCCGACGACACGCTCTATGGCGGATCAGGCGCAGATTCGCTCCTTTATGGCGGCAGTGGTGCGGACAGACTCTCGGGCGGCTCTGGAGGAGACCTCCGTTTCTATGGCGACAAGGGTGATGACAGCCTCTCTGGCGACAGCGGGACTGATCGCTTTTTCTTCGGTGGCAGCGGCACCGACACGCTGCTTGGTGATGAAGGCAATGATTACCAATTCTTCGGAGGTAGCGGCTCCGACAGCATCCTTGGTGACGAAGGGAAAGATTACCTTTTCTATGGTGACATCGGTGACGATCATCTTTTCGGCGGTGACGGTAGCGACGCCGGATTTTATGGCGGAAGCGGCGCCGACTCACTTGATGGCGGTTCAGGGGTAGATTTTCTTGCTTTTGGTGGCAGTGGGATTGACACGCTCTCGGGTGGCGAAGGTGCGGACAACTACTTCTTCGGTGAGAATGGATCTGATCTGCTCTTTGGCGGTTTGGGTAACGAGACAAATTTCCAGGGTGGCAGTGGCACAGATACGATCTATGGTGGTAGTGGGCAGGACGTCGACCTGTTTGGCGGCAGTGGTGACGATAGCGTTGTCGGTGGTAGCGGAAGCGACACGGCAATAAATGGTGACGATGGCGCCGACACTCTCTTGGGTGACGATGGAGATGACATCGCCTTCTATGGCGGCGGAGGCACTGACACGCTGTCAGGCGGCTCAGGGGCAGACAGCTACTTCTACGGCAGCGACGATGATGACAGTCTCTCCGGTAACAGCGGAAATGACTCTATTTTCTTTGGCGGCAGCGGCGCTGACACGCTGTCGGCGGGTTCAGGGGCGGACGAGTTTCTCTTCGGCGACAGCGGTGACGACAGGATCTCCGGCGACAGCGGGGAGGATGCGTTTTTCTTCGGAGGCAGCAGCGCCGACACGCTGACAGGTGGAGACGGATACGATAGAGCCTTCTTCGGAGGCAGCGGCGCCGACAGCCTTTTCGGCGATGACGGGGGAGATTACTCTTTTTCCGGCGGCAGCGGTACTGATAGCCTCTTCGGAGGCATTGGGACTGACATTTTGTTCTACGGCAACAGCGGCGTCGACACGCTGTCAGGGGGCTCAGGGAAAGACTTCCTCTTCTTCGGCGGCGACAGTGACGACAGCCTCTCCGGTGACAGCGGGAACGATCAGAACGTCTTCGGCGGCAGCGGTGACGACAGCCTCTCCGGTGACAACGGAAATGACTTCCTTATCGTCGGTGACGAAGGTGCCGATACGCTGTCGGGGGGCTCAGGAGAAGACACCTCGTTCGACGGCGCCACCGGTGACGACACCCTCTCTGGCGATAGCGGGGCCGATCTGTTGTTCTTCGGTGACGTCGGCTCCGATACGCTCTTTGGCGGATTGGGGAACGACTCAAGATTCCTGGGAGGCAGTGGCTCCGATACCATCTATGGCGACAGTGGGGATGACGTCAGCCTGATTGGCGGCAGTGGTGCCGATCTTGTCTCTGGCGATAGCGGCGATGACATTCTGTTGGTTCGATCGCAGGGTGAACTCACCCTGGGGGACAGCTTTGACGGTGGAGCCGAGACCGACACCTTGATCCTGGCAGAGGGGGCATCGCTTCCGGCCGGCGTGGTGCTCAGCAGCATCGAGGTTCTGAATCGCTATGGCACCTCGGGCAACGATACGCTGACCGGCGATGAGCGCATCAACGTCCTAAAAGGCTTGAGTGGCGCAGACCGTCTTTATGGCGAGGATGACGACGACACGCTCTATGGCGGATCGGGGGCAGACTCTCTCCTCTACAGCGGCAGCGGTGCGGACACGCTCTATGGCGATGGAGGGAATGATTCCTCCTTCGACGGTGGCAGCGGTGATGACATCCTGTTGGGTGGCTCGGGGTTCGACACTGGCTTCTTCGGGAGAGACGGAGAAGACACGCTCTATGGCGGTTCAGAGATAGACCTAAGCCTCTTCGGCGACAGTGGTGCGGACAGTCTATCGGGCGGTGACGGCAACGACACCCGTCTCTATGGCGGCAGTGGTGATGACAATCTGTGGGGCGGTGACGGCAACGACCGCAGCTTGCTTGGAGGAGACGGTGCCGACACCCTTTCGGGTGACGAGGCAAACGATACCGCTCTACGCGGCGAGAGCGGCAACGATGCGCTCTCCGGTGGAACAGGGGCGGATACAGCCTTCGACGGTGGCAGCGGTGATGACATCCTGTCGGGCAGTTCGGGATCTGACGCTGATTTCAGTGGGAACGACGGCGACGACAGGCTCTATGGCGGAGCAGGTCCAGATAGTCTCTTTGACGGCGGCAGTGGTGCCGACAGCCTGTGGGGCGGCGACGACCTGGACCGCAGCTTCCTGGGAGGTAGCGGCGCTGACAGCCTTTGGGGTGACGCTGGCGACGACTCCGCTCTACGCGGTGAGGATGGTGACGACACACTCTGGGGCGGTGACGGCGACGACACTTCCTTCGAAGGCGGTCTCGGTGATGACGTTCTGTCGGGCGATTCGGGAACTGACTTTGGTTTCCGAGGCAACGACGGCGACGACAGGCTCTATGGCGGAACAGGCGTAGAGGTTAGCTTTTACGGCGGCAGTGGTGCCGACACGCTCTCTGGTGATGCAGGTAATGAGCGCTACTTCTATGGCGATAGCGGTGCCGATAGGCTCTCGGGTGGGTCCGGAAATGACACGAGCTTCAACGGAGGCAGTGGTTCCGACAGCTTGTTCGGCGACAGCGGAGATGACCTCGGCTTCAGGGGTGACGCTGGTGACGACTCGCTTTCAGGCGGCGAAGGCGCGGACTACCGGTTCATCGGCGGCAGCGGCGCCGACAGTCTTTCTGGTGATGGCGGGGATGACAGCTCCTTTTTCGGCGGCAGCGGTGATGACAGCCTCTCCGCTGGCAGCGGAACTGATCGCTCTTTCTTTGGAGACAACGGCGCCGATAGGCTGTCAGCGGGCTCGGGGGGAGACTCCTTCTTCTTCGGTGACAACGGTGATGACAGTCTCTCCGGTGACGGAGGGAATGATCGCTTCTTCTTCGGAGACAGCGGCGCCGATACGCTTTCGGGGGGCTCAGGGGGAGACTCCGGCTTCTATGGCGACAACGGTGATGACAGCCTTTCTGGTGACAGCGGGACTGATCGCTCTTTCTTCGGTGGCAGCGGCAGCGATAGGCTGTCAGCAGGTTCGGGGCAGACTCCC
Organism: Rhodospirillales bacterium; assembly: GCA_963669335.1. Classification (GTDB taxonomy): domain Bacteria; phylum Pseudomonadota; class Alphaproteobacteria; order Kiloniellales; family JACOMY01; genus JACOMY01. Next base: position 4,110,738 of record OY770023.1, on the reverse strand, counting down.
TCTTCCAAGGCGGCAACGGCGATGACAGCCTCTCTGGCGATGAGGGGGATGATCGCCTTTTCTACGGTGGCAGTGGCGATGACGGGCTTTCGGGCGCATCAGGGCAGGACCACCTCTTTATCGGCGGTAGCGGCGCTGACAGTCTCTATGGCGGATCGGGCGCAGATTCATCCTTCTATGGTGGCATTGGTGACGATGCCCTCTCCGGCGATGGCGGCGAGGATAGCTATTTCCGAGGATTGAGTGGCTCCGATACGCTCTTTGGCGGATCTGGAGCGGACTACTCCTTCGATGGTGGTAGCGGTGCCGACACCCTCTTCGGCGGAAGTGGAGAGGATACCTCCTTCATCGGCAGCAGCGGCGCTGATTCGCTTTCGGCCGGCGAAGGGGCAGACTCTCTCTTCGTCGGCGGCAGCGGCGCCGACAGTCTTTCCGGTGATGACGGGAATGACCTCTCCTTCTACGGCGGGACTGGTGATGACAGCCTGTCCGGCGGCGACGGCGACGACAGGGCCTTCCGCGGCAACACTGGCAGTGACGTCGTCTCCGGCGACGATGGCAATGACATTTCCTTCTATGGAGGCGACGGCAACGATAGCCTGTACGGAGGCAGCGGCGCAGATCAAAGCCTTCTTGGCGGTTCCGGTGACGATCGCATTGCCGGCGACAGCGGCGGCGATCGCTCCCTTCGTGGATCGACCGGCGCCGACGGCCTCTTCGGTGGCGATGGCGACGATTCCATCTTTCGAGGTGATCTAGGCAAAGACAGCCTCTTCGGTGGGTCGGGCAATGACCGACAGCTCTATGGCGGCGCTGATGACGATACCCTTTCCGGTGATGCCGGCAGTGATAGCTTCTTGTTCGGCGGCAGCGGCACCGACAGCCTCTTCGGCGGCCTCGGTGATGACGGGGGTCTTTATGGCGGCAGCGGTGTGGACACACTATTGGGTGGGAGCGGTTCCGATACCCTCGCTGGGGGCGACGGCGATGACCTGGGGCTTCAAGGTGACAGCGGTGCGGACCGTCTCTCCGGCGATAGCGGCAGTGACGTCTCTTTGCGTGGCGGTGCGGGTGACGATGTTGTTCTGGGCGGGTCCGGGGGTGACGGCCGTCTCTCGGGCAACAGCGGCGATGACACCTTGCGCGGCGAAGAGGGCAGCGATTCCTTCCTCTTCGGCGGGAGTGGCAATGACCGGGTTAACGGAGGCAGCGGACAGGACATCGTGCTCTTTGGTGACCGGGGCGCTGATACCGTCTCGGGCAACAGCGGGGACGATCGCAGTCTCTTCGGCGATCTTGGGGACGACACGCTTCTCGGCGAAGACGGGGACGACAGTTACTTCTTCGGCCAGTCCGGGGACGATCGGCTTGATGGTGGCGCCGGCCTGGACTTTGGCCTCTACGGTGGCAGCGGCGCCGACAGTGTCTTTGGCGGTGATGGGGACGACCGCTATCTCTTCGGTGGTCGAGGCGACGATCTCGTAGCGGGCGGCAGCGGCGATGATCGTGATGTCTACGGCGGCTTAGGCAGTGATCGGCTCTTCGGCGATGCCGGTGACGATCAGCTCTTCGGCGATAGCGGTGGCGACACCGCGCTGGCCGGGGGATCTGGAGCAGACCTGATAGGGGCAGGCAGCGGCGAAGACTCCCTGGTCTATGGCGCGAGCGGGGATGACAGCCTCTTCGGTGGCGATGAGGAAGACGCCTCCTTCTTCGGCGGTGGGGCGAACGATTTCCTCGCCGGCGACAGCGGGAACGACGTCAGCTTCTTTGGTGGCTCCGGCGACGACCGCCTCAGCGGTCGTGCCGGTGACGACAGCTCCTTCGTGGGCGATGAAGGCAACGACACGCTCTTCGGCGGCGCCGGGGATGATGTGGCGCACTTCGGCGGGTCGGGAGGCGACAGTCTCTTCGGCGGCAATGGTGATGACCTGTCGCTTCAGGGCGGCAGCGGCAGTGATCTCGTGTCGGGCAGCGGCGGCAACGACGTCTTGTTTGGCGACAATGCCTCCGACAGCCTCTACGGAGGGCTCGGTGTCGATCGGCTCTATGGCGGCCAGGCTGGCGATGCAGCGCTCTACGGCGGCAATGCGTCAGACCGGATCTATGGCGGTAGCGGCAGCGATTCCTCACTCTTCGGTGGAAGCGGTCAGGACCGGCTCTATGGCGGCAGTGGTGACGATGCTTATCTCTATGGCGACGCCGGCGATGATCAACTGCGTGGCGACCTGACGGGGCTCTCGACCGGGGCAGACCGCTTCTTGTTCGGCGGTGACGGCGACGATGGGCTATCGGGGCGTGCTGGCGCCGATTCTCTGTTCTATGGTGGCAATGGAGACGACCGTCTCGCCGGTGGCGGCGGCGATGACGCCTTTTTCTATGGAGGCTCCGGTGACGACAGCCTTCGGGGCGGCAATGATGCCGACGCCTTCCTCTTCGGCGGCAGTGGGATCGACACGCTTATGGGCGAGGGTGGCAACGACACCTTGAATGTCGCCAGCCAAGGCGAGTTGCAGGCGGGCGACGTCTTTGATGGCGGGGCTGGCTCCGACACGCTCCTCCTGGCCGATGGAGTCTCTCTGGCGGCCGGCGTCACCCTCATCAGCATCGAATTCACGCTTTATGGCTAGCGCGGCAGAACAGCGGCATAGGGAGTCAAGTAAATGGCAGTGATTTTTGGCACTGCGGGTGAGAACAACACCCTGACCGGCACGAACCTGGCCGATACCATCTATGGTCTCGCCGGGAACGATCGTCTCTTTGGACTCGGTGGTAACGATACGCTCTATGGCGGCCTAGACTCCGATGAGCTCTACGGTGCCAGCGGCGCCGATACGCTGTCAGGTGGATCAGGGGCAGACAGTCTGTCTTATGGCGGCAGTGGTGATGACAACCTCTCCGGCGATAGCGGGAATGATCAACAGTTCTTCGGCGGCAGCAGCGCCGATACGCTGTTCGGTGGAGACGGTACCGACGTCAGTTTTCTTGGCGAAGACGGCACGGACAGTCTCTTCGGCGGTACGGGAAACGATCGCTTTTTCTTCGGTGGCGGTGGCGACGACGGCATTTATGGCGGTGTAGGGGACGATAGCTTCATATACGGCAGCGCTGGCGATGACAGCCTTTACGGCGATCTAGGTAACGACTTCTACCTCACCGGCGGTAGCGGCGCGGATACGCTGTCGGGGGGCTCAGGAGCAGACTCCAACTTTAACGGCAACACGGGCGATGACAGTATCTCCGGTGGCAGCGGGATTGATTTTGACTTCTTCGGCGGCAGCGGCGATGACAGTCTCTCTGGCGACAGTGGGAATGATCAGCAGCTCTTTGGTGGCACTGGCGCGGATACGCTGTCCGGAGGCTCCGGGGCAGACTCCTTCCTCTTCGGCGACGTTGGTGATGATAGCCTCTCCGGTGACGGCGGGAGCGATGGCTCTCTCTTCGGTGGTAGCGGCGCCGACACGCTGTCGGGGGGCTCAGGGGAGGACTCCGATTTTGAGGGCCGCACTGGTGATGACCGCCTCTTCGGCGACAGCGGGAATGATCAGCGGTTCTTTGGCAGCAGCGGCGAGGACGGCTTCTTTGGCGGAGATGGTGATGACAGCACGTTCTTAGGCAGTAGCGGCGCCGATACTCTGTTCGGTGGTGACGGTACCGACGTCAGTTTTCTTGGCCAAGACGGCACCGACAGTCTCTTCGGCGGTACGGGAAACGACCGCTATTTCTCCGGCGGCAGCGGCGATGACAGTCTCTCTGGCGACAGTGGGAATGATGAGCAGCTCTCCGGTGACTCTGGCGCCGATACCTTGTCTGGGGGCTCAGGTGCAGACTCCTTCCTCTTCGGCGGCGTTGGTGATGACAGCCTCTCCGGTGACGGCGGGAGCGATGGCTATGTCTACGGTGGCAGCGGCGCAGATACGCTGTCGGGGGGCTCAGGGTCAGACTATCGCTTTCACGGCAACAGTGGGACCGACATCCTTTTCGGTGGCCACGGGGATGATACCGGTTTCTATGGAAACACCAACTTCGACCGCCTCTACGGTGGCAGCGGGACTGATCTCCTTTTCCTCGGTGGCAGCAGCGGCGATTCGCTGTCAGCTGGCTCAGGGGCAGACTCTCTCTTCTACGGCGGTAGTTTTGCCGACACCCTTTTCGGTGGCGACGGAGATGATTTCGGCTTCTACGGGGGCAACACACAGGACCGGCTCTACGGAGACCGCGGGAATGATCGCAATTTCGACGGTGGCTTGGCTGCTGATAGGCTGTGGGGGGGACTGGGTGCAGACTCTTTCTTCTACGGCGGCACCTTAAACGACCGCCTCTATGGTGACAGCGGAGATGATCGCCTTTTCTTCGGTGGACCAACTGGTGATTCGCTGTCGGGGGGATCAGGGGCGGATGCTCTCTTCTACGGCGATAACAATGACGACGAAATCTTCGGTGGGGCAGGGAACGACTACTCCTTTTACGGCGGCAGCCGTGAGGATCGCCTCTATGGGGGCAACGGGGATGATAGTTCCTTCTTTGGTGATGGCGGCGACGACACGATCTATGGTGGAAGTGGCCAAGACGTCGATCTGGTTGGTGGCAGTGGTGTCGACCTTGTCTATGGCGGTAGCGGCGATGATATTCTGCTGGTCCTCTCTCAAGGTGAACTCACTCTTGGGGAAACCTTCGATGGTGGAGCCGGGACCGACACCTTGATCCTGGCGGGGGCTGCATCGCTTCCGGTCGGTGTGGTGCTCAGCAGCATCGAGTTTCTGAACAGTTATGGCACCACGGGCAACGACACCCTGACTGGCGATGAGCGTATCAACGTCCTAAGGGGCCTCAGTGGCGAGGACCAGCTTTATGGCGAGAGCGCCAACGACACACTCTATGCCGGGTCAGGGATAGACCGAGACTTATTGGGCGGCAGTGGTGCCGACACGATCTCAGGCGATGCAGGGGATGATGCCTTTTTGTTCGGCGGTAGCGGTCAGGACAGCCTCTCCGGCGGCGATGGCGACGACGACAACTTAGACGGCGGCAGTGGTGACGATCGACTTTTCGGTGGTACAGGAAATGACCGCGTTTTCTATGGCGACAACGGCGCCGATTTGCTCGTCGGTGGTTCTGGGGCGGACTACCTCTTCTTTGGAGATAGTGGCGCCGACACGCTGATGGGCGATGAAGGAGATGACAGTTACTTTTTTGGAGACAGTGGATCCGATACGCTCTTTGGCGGCTTGGGCAATGATACGGCCCAAGTGGGTTTGAATGGTGATGATACCATCTATGGTGGAAGTGGGCAAGATATTAGCCTGATTGGCGGCAATGGCGCCGACCTAGTCTTTGGAGATAGTGGGGATGATGTTCTGCTGATTCGTTCTCAGGGTGAGCTCACTCTTGGAGACACCTTTGACGGCGGCGACGGGACCGACACCTTGATTCTGGAAGAGGGGGCATCGCTTCCGGCGGGGGTCGTGCTCTCCAGTATCGAGATCGTGAACCGCTATGGCACCTCCGGCAACGATACGCTGATCGGCGACGAGCGCATCAATACCCTCGATGGTTTGGGTGGCGCCGATCTGCTTTACGGTTTAAGCGCCGACGACAAGCTCTATGGTGGCAGGGGCGCCGATCTGGTCTTTGGTGACAGCGGCGACGATACCATTCTGGTCCGCTCTCAAGGTGAACTTACCCTTGGGGAGACATTTGACGGTGGCGCCGGGACCGACACCTTGATCCTGGCGGAGGCTGCATCGCTTCCGGCCGGTGTCGTACTCAGCAGCATCGAAGTTCTGAACCGCTATGGCACCTCGGGCTACGACACGCTGACCGGCGATGAGCGCATCAACGTCCTGAAGGGGCTCAGTGGTGCAGACCGTCTCTATGGCGAGGACGACGACGATACGCTCTATGGCGGATCAGGGAAAGACTATTTCTTGGACGGTGACAGCGGTGCCGATAGCATTTTCGGTGGTGGTACGGGTGATGGCCTCCTTTACGGTGGCAGTGATGCCGACGGCATTTTCGGCGACGAGGGGAGTGATGGCTTTCTCTTCGGTGACATTGGTGCCGACAGCATTTTCGGCGGCGAAGGGAACGATACTTTTTTCTACGGTGGGGACGATGGCGATACGCTGTCAGCGGGCTCAGGAGTAGACGTTCTCTTCTTTGGCGGCAGCGGTGATGACAGCCTCTTCGGTGACAGCGGGAATGATTCCATTTTCTTCGGTGGCACCGGCGGGGACGATGTCCTGTCGGGGGGCCTAGGGGTAGACGTTGCATTCTCTGGCGATAGCGGCGATGACAGCCTCTTCGGTGACAGTGGCGATGATCGCTTGTTCTACGGCGATAGCGGCGCCGATACCGTGTCGGGGGGATCGGGGGCAGACACCTCCTTCTACGGCGGCGACGGTGATGACAGCCTCTCCGGTGACGATGGGAATGATGTCTCTTTCTACGGTGGCAGCGGCGATGACAGTCTTTCCGGCGGCGATGGCGATGACACCCTGTTCCAAGGCGCAAGCGGTGCCGATACGCTGTCGGGGGGATCAGGGACAGACCGCAGTTTATCTGGCGACAACGGTGATGACAGCCTCTCTGGTGACAGCGGAGACGATGGCTTTTTGTTCGGCGGTAGCGGCAGCGATGCGCTGTCCGGGGGCTCAGGGCAGGACATCCAATTCCGCGGCGACAGCGGTGATGATAGCCTCTACGGTGGCAGCGGGTTTGACGGCTTTCTTTTCGGAGGCAGCGGCTCCGACAGCCTCTACGGTGGCGAAGGGAACGATGCCTTAGTCTACGGCGGCTCTGGCAGCGGCGATACGCTGTCGGGAGGCTTAGGGGAAGACACCGCATTCTTTGGCGACAACGGTGATGACAGTCTCTCCGGTGACAGCGGGAACGACGCTTACTTCTTTGGCGCCGGCGGCGCCGATACGCTGTCGGGCGGCTCAGGAATGGACACCCAATTCCTTGGGGGCGGCGGTGATGACAGTCTCTCTGGTGACGACGGGAGTGATGCCTATCTCTTTGGTGGCAACGACGCCGATACACTGTCAGGAGGGTCAGGAGCAGACAGCATCTTCTTGGGCGATAACGGTGCGGACAGCCTCTTCGGTGACAGTGGGAATGATAATCGTTTCTTCGGTGGCAGCGGTGATGACAGTCTTTCTGGCGGCGATGGAGACGACTACGCGTTCCAAGGCGACGATGGCGCCGACACGCTGTCGGGCGGCTCAGGGAGCGACACGTCATTCGACGGTGGCTTTGGTGATGACAGTCTTTCCGGTGACAGCGGGAATGATCTCAGCTTCTTCGGTGGATATGGTGCTGACACGCTGTCAGGAGGTCTAGGGAACGACCGCTTCTTTTACGGCGGCAGCAGTGACGACAGCATTTTTGGCGGCAGTGGGAATGATGCATTTTTCTACGGTGCAGAGGGTACCGACTCGCTGTCAGGAGGCTCAGGCGCCGATTACGAATTCTACGGCGGCAATGGTGATGACCATCTCTTCGGTGGCAGCGGAACTGATTTCGATTTTTATGGTGAGAGCGGCGCCGACAGTCTGTTCGGCGGTGGCGGAGATGACTATAGCTTCGTGGGCGGCACTGGGAGTGACACGCTGTCCGGCGGCGAAGGAGCGGACTCCTTCTTCATCGGCGGCGGCGGCACCGATACGCTATCCGGAGGCTCGGGGAAAGACGATTTGTTCGTTGGCGGCAGCGGCGGCGATACGCTGTCGGCAGGCTCAGGTGTAGACTATAGTTTCTTCGGCGGCAGCGGCGCTGACAGTCTATCCGGTGATGACGGGGATGATATCTACTTTTACGGCGAGGCTGGCGATGATAGCCTCTCCGGCGGCAGCGGGATTGATAGTCTTTTCTTCGGCGGCAGCGATGCCGATACGCTGTCGGCTGGCTCAGGGGCTGATACCTTTTTCGTCGGCGACGACGGTGATGACAGTCTTTCCGGCGACGCTGGCAACGACACCTTCTTCATAGGCGCAAGCGGCGACGACAGTCTTTCTGGCGATGCCGGAGATGATTTCACCTTTTACGGCGACACTGGCGACGATAGCCTCTCCGGTGACAGTGGATATGACGGCCTTTTCTTCGGTGGCAGCGGTGTCGATACGCTGTCGGGGGGCTCAGGTGTAGACTTCCGGTTCTTCGGTGGCAGCGGCGCCGACAGTCTCTTTGGCGGACTGGGGGCAGACTTGAGCTTTGATGGCGGCGCTGGGGACGATAGCCTCTCTGGCGATGGCGGCGACGATAGCTACCTCTTCGGAGGAAGTGGCTCTGATACGCTGTACGGTGGATCTGGAGCAGAATACTCCTTCGATGGCGGTAGTGGCAGCGACAGTCTCCTCGGCGGAAGTGGTGGGGACATCTCCTTCCTCGGCGGCGAGGGTGATGATGGCCTTTACGGTGGCGATGGTGACGACAGCTATTTTTACGGCAATAGCGGCAGCGACAGCCTCTCCGGTGACAGCGGGACCGATCGCTCTTTCTTTGGTGGCAGTGGCGCCGATACGCTATCGGGCGGGGCAGGAACAGACACCGACTTCTTTGGCGGCAACGGCGATGACAGTCTCTCCGGTGATGGCGGGGGGGATCGTGATTTCTATGGTGGCAGTGGCGCCGATACGCTGTCAGGCGGGACAGGGATAGACCTCAATTTCTACGGTGGTAGTGGTGCCGATACACTGTCGGCCGGGTTGGGCAATGACTTTGGCCTCTTCGGCGGCTCTGGTGACGACAGTCTCTCCGGTGACAGCGGGAGTGATCTCTTTTTGGTCGGCGATAGCGGTGCCGACAGGCTCTTTGGCGGATCGGGCGATGATACGGCATTTGATGGCGGCCTGGGGGCGGATACCCTCTATGGTGATGGCGGCGACGATAGCTACCTCTTCGGAGGAAGTGGCTCTGATACGCTGTTTGGTGGATCTGGAGCAGAATACAGCTTCTATGGCCGCAGCGCAGATGACAGCCTCTTTGGCGGATCGGGCGGAGATACGGGCCTCGATGGCGGTGCCGGTGACGATGCCCTTGCCGGAGAGGGTGGGGACGATAGCTACCTCTTAGGCAGAAGTGACTCTGATACGCTGTTTGGTGGATCTGGAGCGGATGCGGAACTTGATGGCGGCAGCGGCGATGACAGCGTCTTCGGCGGAAGTGGCGCGGATAGACGCCTTCTCGGCGACGACGGTGACGACAGCCTCTACGGCGGCGACAGTGACGACAGCTACTTTTATGGCGATAGTGGCGCCGACAGTCTTTTTGGTGACGACGGGAATGACCTCTTCTTGTTCGGTAGCGCTGGCGCCGACAGTCTTTTCGGTGCGGACGGGAATGACCTCTTCTTTTTCGGTGGCACCGGCGATGACAGTCTCTCCGGTGACAGCGGGGCCGATCGCTCTTTCTTTGGTGGCAGTGGTGCCGATAGCTTGTCGGGAGGCTCAGGGGCAGACTCTCGCTTCTTCGGCAGCACTGGTGATGACATCCTCTCCGGTGATAGCGGCAGCGATGGCGTTTTCGATGGCGGCAGCGGCGTCGACACGCTCTTTGGTGGATCGGGAGCAGATGGGGGCCTTGAAGGCGGTGCCGGTGAGGATCTCCTCGCCGGAGAAGGGGGCGACGATAGCTTCCTCTTGGGAGGAAGTGGCTCTGATACGCTCTTCGGCGGATCTGGAGCAGACTACTATTTCTATGGTCTCAGCGGTGCTGACAGTCTGTTCGGTGACGAAGGGGATGATCTCGCCCTTTATGGCGACAACGGCGCCGATACGCTGTCGGGCGGCTCCGGAGTAGACGTCGCCTTCTTTGGCGGAAACGGTGATGACAGCCTCTCCGGTGACAGCGGGACTGACCGCTCTTTCTTCGGTGACAGTGGTGATGACAGCCTCTCTGGTGGGGAAGGCGCGGATTCCTATTTCTACGGCGGCAGCGGTGCGGATAGCCTCTCCGGCGGCCTTGGCGATGACAGTGGTTTTTACGGCGACAGCGGTATCGACATGCTCTCGGGCGGCAGCGGTTCGGACAACCTCTCCGGGGGCGAGGGCGATGATCTTAGTCTGACCGGCGATAGCGGTAGTGATAGCCTCTCGGGTGATAGCGGCAATGACACCTCTCTCTTCGGCGGCTTGGGCAGCGATCTGGTCCAAGGCGGTTCCGGTAGTGACGTCAGTCTCTCGGGCGACAGCGGCACCGACCGCCTCTACGGTGAGAGCGGGATAGATGGCTTCCTCTTCGGTGGCAGTGGCACCGACAGCCTCTTCGGTGGCGATGGGCAGGATTTCTACCTTCACGGCGACTTCGGGATCGACAGCCTCTTCGGTGGGTCAGGCAATGACCGCCAGCTCTACGGTGGCGATAACATCGACACCCTTTCCGGTGATACTGGCGATGATCGTCTCCTGTTCGGCGGCAGCGGTGCGGATAGTCTCTTCGGCGGTCTTGGCGACGACACAGGCCTCTATGGCGACAGCGGTGTCGATACGCTATTAGGTGGCAGCGGGGCCGATACTCTCGCTGGCGGAAACGGTGACGACAGCCTCTCCGGCGATAGCGGTTCTGATCGTCTCTCGGGCGATAGCGGGAGCGACGTCTCTCTGCGTGGCGGTGCTGGTGACGACACTGTGCTGGGTGGGTCCGGTGGCGACGGCCGTCTCTTGGGCAACAGCGGTGAAGACAGTCTGCGTGGCGGAGACGGCAGCGATTCCTTCCTCTTCGGCGGGAGTGGCGATGACCGGCTCAGGGGTGACAGCGGACAAGACATCGCGCTCTTCGGCGACGAGGGGGCTGATACCGTCGCGGGCAACAGCGGGGACGATCGCAGTCTCTTCGGCGATCTTGGGGACGACAGGCTCCTCGGGCAAGACGGGGACGACAGCTTCTTGTTTGGCGAGTCGGGTGACGATCGGCTTGAAGGTGGCACCGGCCTGGACTTTGGCCTCTACGGTGGCAGCGGCACCGACAGTCTCTTTGGCGGCGACGAGGACGACCGCTATCTCTTCGGTGGTCGAGGCGACGATCTTGTAGCGGGCGGCAGCGGCGATGATCGTGATGTCTACGGCGGGTTAGGCGAGGATCGCCTCTACGGAGGGGTCGGTGACGATCAGCTCTTCGGCGACAGCGGCGGCGACTATGCGCTGGCGGGGGGATCCGGAGCAGACCTGATAGGCGCAGGCAGTGGCGAAGACTCCCTGGTCTATGGCGACAGCGGTGACGACAGCCTCTTTGGCGGCAGCGAGGATGACGCCTCCTTCTTTGGCGGTGAGGCGAACGACTTCCTCGCCGGCGACAGTGGGAATGACGTCAGCTTCTTCGGTGGCGCTGGCGACGACCGCCTCAGCGGTCGGGCCGGTGACGACAGCTCCTTCGTGGGCGATGAAGGCAACGACACGCTCTTCGGCGGTGCCGGCGATGACGTGGCGCACTTCGGCGGGTCGGGAGGTGACAGTCTCTTCGGTGGCAATGGTGATGACCTGTCGCTACAAGGCGGTAGCGGCAGTGATCTCGTGTCGGGCAGCGGCGGCAATGACGTCTTGTTTGGCGACAATGCCTCTGACAGCCTCTACGGAGGGCTTGGCGTCGATCGGCTTTATGGCGGCCAGGCTGGCGACGCAGCACTCTACGGCGGCAATGCGTCAGACCGGGTCTATGGCGGCAGCGGCAGCGATTCCTCACTCTTCGGTGGAAGCGGTCAGGACCGGCTCTATGGCGGCAGTGGTGACGATGCTTATCTCTATGGCGACGCCGGCGATGATCAACTGCGTGGCGACCTGACGGGGCTCTCGACCGGGGCAGACCGCTTCTTGTTCGGCGGTGACGGCGACGATGGGCTATCGGGGCGTGCTGGCGCCGATTCTCTGTTCTATGGTGGCAATGGAGACGACCGTCTCGCCGGTGGCGGCGGCGATGACGCCTTTTTCTATGGAGGCTCCGGTGACGACAGCCTTCGGGGCGGCAATGATGCCGACGCCTTCCTCTTCGGCGGCAGTGGGATCGACACGCTTATGGGCGAGGGTGGCAACGACACCTTGAATGTCGCCAGCCAAGGCGAGTTGCAGGCGGGCGACGTCTTTGATGGCGGGGCTGGCTCCGACACGCTCCTCCTGGCCGATGGAGTCTCTCTGGCGGCCGGCGTCACCCTCATCAGCATCGAATTCACGCTTTATGGCTAGCGCGGCAGAACAGCGGCATAGGGAGTCAAGTAAATGGCAACCATCACAGGTACGGACGGCGGTAACGACGTCCTTACCGGCACGAACCTGGCCGATACCATCTTTGGTCTCGCGGGGAACGACAACCTTTTCGGCCTCAGTGGCAACGATACGCTCTTTGGCGGCCTAGACTCCGATGTGATCACTGGCGGCGATAATGACGATAGTCTCTTTGGCGGCAGCGGAGACGATTCGAACCTTAATGGAGGTAACGACAGAGACTATGTCTTCGGGGGCAGTGGAAGTGACACCAGGCTCCTTGGTGGTAACGACTCTGACATACTCTACGGTGGCGACGGCAACGATGCGACTTTCATTGGAGGGAATGGCGCAGATATCCTGTTTGGTGATACCGGTAACGACTATGGCTTCTATGGAGCCGCCGGAGGCGACACGCTTCGGGGTGGGACCGGCATCGATCGCTCCTTCTTTGGCGACGCCGGTGACGATGCACTCTACGGCGGCAGTGGACGAGACACCAGCTTCTTTGGCGGTAGCAACGCCGACAGCCTCTACGGCGGCGAGGTGCAGGATTTTCGCTTCTTCGGAGGCCATGGCGACGACAGCCTCTTTGGCGGTTCTGCGGGTGAGATTTCCTTTTTCGGCGGGACGGGCGACGACAGCCTATCCGGAGACACGGGCAATGATATCCTCTTTTACGGAGCCGCCGGCGACGACAGCCTCTCGGGTGGCGTCGGCGACGACAGCCGTTTCTATGGAAGCTCCGGCAATGACACGCTCTCCGGTGGTTCCGGGGCAGACCAGTCGTTTTACGGCGGCTCGGGTGACGACACGCTGAGCGGTGACAGCGGTACCGACAGCAGTTTCTACGGCGGCAGTGGTGACGATATCGTCTCTGGTGGCACTGGGGGTGATCGTCGGTTCGATGGTGATAGCGGGAATGACCAGATCTTCGGTGGCAACGGGACAGACCTGGATCTCTATGGATCGGATGGCGACGATAGTATCTATGGCGGCAATGGCGATGACTACCAGCTCTATGGTGACAGCGGCGATGACCTGGTCGCCGGCGGCGACGGTAGCGACAACTACCTCTATGGTGGCAACGGCGCTGACCTGGTCGATGGCGGCGACGATAATGACTACTACCTCTATGGCGAGAATGGCGATGACTTGGTCGCCGGCGGCAGCGGCTCGGACACTTACATCCGTGGGGGTGATGGTGTCGATACCCTCTATGGCGGCACCGGGATAGACCGGGATCTCTATGGTAGCAGCGGTGTCGACACGATCGACGCTGGCAACGGTAACGACAACTACATCTATGGCGACAGCGGCGATGACCTAGTCTTCGGCGGCGGCGGCTCGGATGATCTGATCAAAGGGGGTGATGGTGTCGATACCCTCTATGGCGACAACGGCTCTGATAGCTACCTCTATGGCGACAGCGGTGCCGACAGGATCGATGCCGGCAACGGCAACGACAGCGACCTTTATGGCGACAGCGGCGATGACCTGATCGCCGGCGGCAGCGGCGCGGATAGTCTCATCTTCGGGGGTTATGGTACTGATACCCTCTATGGCGACAGCGGGGCTGACTACGATCTCTATGGTGGCAGCGGCGCCGACACAATCGATGCCGGCGACGGTAGCGATAACTACCTCTATGCTGGCAGCGGTGCGGACACGATCGATGGCGGCGACGGTAACGACTACTACCTCTATGGCGAGAACGGCGATGACCTGGTTGCCGGCGGCAGTGGCTCGGACACCTACATCCGTGGGGGTGATGGTGTCGATACCCTCTATGGCGGCAGCGGGACAGACCGGAATCTCTATGGCGGCAGCGGTGCCGATACGATCGATGCCGGCGATGGTAACGACGATTACCTCTATGGCGGCAGCGGCGATGACCTGATCGCCGGCGGCAGCGGCGATGATAGTGGGATCAAAGCGGGTGATGGTGTCGATACCCTCTATGGCGACAGCGGTGCCGACTATGACCTCTATGGTGGCAGCGGCGCCGACACGATCGATGCCGGCGACGGTAACGACAGCTACTTCTATGGCGACAGCGGGGATGACCTAGTCGCCGGCGGCAGCGGCTCGGATACGTCCATCCGCGGGGGTGATGGTGCCGATACCCTCTATGGCGACAGTGGGTCTGATGGCTACCTCTATGGCGACAGCGGTGCCGATACGATCGATGCAGGTGACGGTGACGACAACGACCTCTATGGCGACAGCGGCGATGACCTGATCTCCAGCGGCAGCGGCGATGATACTCGCTTCTTTGGGGGTGAAGGTGCCGATACCCTCTATGGCGGCAGCGGTGCCGACACCGACATCTACGGTGGCGGTGGGGACGACATCGCCCACGGCAGTGGCGGCGACGATACCAGTTTCCTCGGAGGGAATGGCGCTGATACGCTCTTCGGTGGATCGGGGACCGATAGTCAGTTTCTGGGAGGCAATAGCGTCGACACCCTGTTCGGCGACTCAGGCATCGACCTTGGCTTCTTTGGCGGCGGTGGCGACGACGGCCTTTATGGCGGTGCGGGTGATGACCGCCTCTTATATGGCAGCTCTGGCGACGACAGCCTCTACGGCGATGCAGGGGACGATTCCGCGCTCTTTGGCGATAGCGGCGCCGATACGCTCTCGGGGGGATCAGGGACAGATTCTAGCTTTAGAGGCGGAACGGGCGACGACAGCCTCTCTGGCGACAGCGGGGCAGATCGCTCTTTCTTCGGTGACAGCGGCACCGACACTCTGCTTGGTGATGAAGGCGATGATTACCAGTTTTTTGGAGGTAGCGGCTCCGACAGCATCCTTGGTGATGACGGGAAAGATCTCCGTTTTCTTGGTGACATCGGTGACGATCGTCTTTTTGCTGGTGACGGTAGCGACGGCGAGTTTTATGGCGGAAGTGGCGCCGATTCACTTGACGGTGGTTCAGAGATAGACTTTCTTTTCTTTGGCGGCAGTGGCAACGACACGCTATCGGGTGATGAAGGGGCCGACAACTTCTTCTTCGGTGGCAAGGGATCCGATCTTCTGTTTGGCGGTTTGGGTAACGACACAGAATTCCAGGGTGGCAGTGGTGCGGACACCATCTATGGCGGCAGTGGGCAAGACGTCGATCTGATTGGCGGCAGTGGTGACGATCGTGTTTTCGGCGGGAGCGGAAGCGACTCGGTGTTCTTTGGTTACGACGGCGCCGACTCTGTCTTGGGTGACGATGGAGATGACGTCTCTTTCTATGGCGGCAGCGGTGCCGATAGGCTGTCAGGGGGCTCAGGGGCAGACACCTTCTTTAGCGGTGAGACTGGTGATGACAGCCTCTACGGAGACAGCGGATCTGATGGCTCTTTCTTCGGTGGCAGCGGCTCCGACAGCCTTTTCGGTGACGAAGGGGATGATAGCTTCTTCTATGGTGGTACCGGCGGTGACGATGTGCTGTCAGGGGGTTTGGGGGCAGACTCATCCTTTGTTGGCGGCAACGGTGATGACAGTCTCTCCGGTGACAGCGGGAGTGATAGCTTTTTCTTCGGTGATAGCGATGCCGATACGCTGTCGGGCGGCTCTGCGGGAGACTCCCTCTTCTTCGGCGGCGAAGGCGATGACAGTCTTTTCGGTGACGGCGGGCAAGAGACCTTTTTTTACGGTGATAGCGGCGCCGATACGCTTTCGGGGGGATCAGGGGGAGATGTTGACTTCAATGGCGGTAGCGGTGACGACCGCCTCTACGGTGACAGCGGGAGTGATTTCAATTTCTATGGTGGTGTCGACGTCGATGTGTTGTCGGGGGGACTAGGGGCAGACTCCTTCTTCAACGGCGGTAGCGGTGACGACAGCCTCTTCGGCGGCGAAGGGAGTGATAGACTTTTCGACGGTGGTAGCGGCGCCGATAGTCTGTCGGGAGGGTCAGGGGCAGACTCCTTATTCACCGGCAGCGGCGGCTCTGACATCCTCTCTGGTGACAGCGGCAACGATACATACTTCTTCGGTAGCAGCGGCGGCGACACGCTGTCAGGTGGCGACGGGACAGACACACGGTTCTTTGGCGGCGACGATGACGACAGCCTTTTCGGCGGCAGCGCGAATGATATCTATTTCTATGGTGGCAGCGGCGACGACAGTCTTTCCGCTGACAACGGGAATGACCTCTCATTTTTCGGCGACGCTGGTGACGACAGTCTCTCCGGCGGCAGTGGGGATGATCGCACATTCTTCGGAGGCAGCGGCGCCGATACGCTGTCGGCGGGCTCAGGGGGTGACGCTAGCTTCTTGGGCGGCAGTGGTGACGACAGCCTCTCCGGCGGCGCTGGTGACGATAGCTATTTCTTCGGCAATAGCGGTGCCGACAGTCTTTCCGGTGATGGTGGGACTGATCTCCGCTTTTACGGGGAGTCTGGTGCCGATAGCCTCTCTGGTGGTAGCGGGGGTGATGGCCTTTTCTTCGGTGACAGCGGCGCTGATACGCTGTCGGCAGGCTCGGGGGCTGACTCTCTAGTCTTTGGCGACGACGGTGATGACAGCCTCTCCGCCGGCGATGGTAACGACAGCTACTTCGTAGGCGCGAGCGGCGCCGACAGTCTATCTGGCGATGCTGGGGATGATCTCTCTTTTTATGGTGATACTGGCGATGACAGCCTGTCAGGCGGGTTAGGACAAGACAGCTTCTTCTTCGGTGACAGCGGTGCTGACACCTTGTCGGCTGGCTCAGGAGCTGACCTGATCTTCATCGGCGGCAGCGGGGCCGACCAGATCTACGGCGGATCGGGCGCAGATGCCATCCTTTACGGCGGCGCCGGTGACGATACCATCGCCGGAGATGGCGGCGAAGACAGCTACATCTTTGGAATGAGTGGCTCCGATACGCTCTTTGGCGGATCGGGAGCAGACTACTCTTTCGATGGCGGCAGCGGCGACGACAGCCTTTCCGCTGATGCGGGCAATGATCTCTCGTTTTTCGGCGGCACTGGTGATGACAGCCTGTCAGGCGGCGCTGGCGACGATAGCGAGTTCCACGGCCTGAGCGGCGACGACAGTCTTTCTGCTGGTGACGGGAATGACCTCCGTTTTTACGGCGCGACTGGCGATGACAGCCTCTCCGGTGACAGCGGGATTGATCGCTATTTCTTTGGTGCCCTCGGCGCCGATACGCTGTCGGGAGGGGCCGGTGGAGATTCTGGCTTCTATGGCGGCAGCGGCGCGGATAGACTCTTCGGTGGTCTTGGCGACGACCGCGGTCTCTCCGGTGACAGCGGTGTCGACATACTCTCTGGCGGCAGCGGTTCGGACAACCTCTCCGGGGGCGAGGGCGATGATCTCAGTCTGACCGGTGATAGCGGTTCGGATAGCGTCTCCGGTGACAGCGGCAATGACACCTCTCTCTTCGGCGGCTTGGGCAACGATTTGATCCAAGGCGGGTCCGGTGGTGACGTCAGTCTCTCGGGCGAGAGCGGGGGTGACACTCTGTACGGCGGAGAGGGTGGTGACTCCTTGCTCTTTGGTGGCAGCGGCGCCGACAGCCTCTCCGGTGGTGACGGGGAGGAATCCTACCTTTTCGGTGATCTGGGGAACGACAGCCTCTCCGGTGGGTCAGGCAATGACCGCCAGCTCTATGCTGGCAACGATGATGATACCCTTTCCGGTGATAGCGGCACTGATCGCTTCCTGTTCGGTGGCAGCGGTTCGGATAGCCTCTTCGGCGGCCTCGGCGATGACAGCGCTCTTTACGGCGATAGCGGTATCGACATGCTCTCGGGCGGGAGCGGTTCGGACAGACTGGCCGGCGGCGACGGCGATGACCTCAGTCTGCTTGGCGACAGCGGTACCGATCGTCTCTCCGGCGACAGCGGCAGTGACACCTATCTCTTTGGCGGCTTGGGGAGCGATCTGGTCCAAGGTGGTTCCGGTGATGACGGCCTTATCGGGGGCGAGAGTGGTGGTGACACCTTGCGCGGCGAAGAGGGCAGCGATTCCTTCCTCTTCGGTGGGAGTGGCGATGACCGGCTCAGTGGAGGCAGTGGACAAGATTCCGCGCTCTTTGGTGACCAGGGCGCCGATACCGTCTCGGGCAACAGCGGAAACGATCGAAGTCTGATCGGCGATCTTGGCGATGACACGCTCCTAGGAGATGACGGGGACGACAGTTACTTCTTCGGCCAGTCCGGGGACGATCGGCTTGATGGTGGCGCCGGCCTGGACTTTGGCCTCTACGGTGGCAGCGGCGCCGACAGTGTCTTTGGCGGTGATGGGGACGACCGCTATCTCTTCGGTGGTCGAGGCGACGATCTCGTAGCGGGCGGCAGCGGCGATGATCGTGATGTCTACGGCGGCTTAGGCAGTGATCGGCTCTTCGGCGATGCCGGTGACGATCAGCTCTTCGGCGATAGCGGTGGCGACACCGCGCTGGCCGGGGGATCTGGAGCAGACCTGATAGGGGCAGGCAGCGGCGAAGACTCCCTGGTCTATGGCGCGAGCGGGGATGACAGCCTCTTCGGTGGCGATGAGGAAGACGCCTCCTTCTTCGGCGGTGGGGCGAACGATTTCCTCGCCGGCGACAGCGGGAACGACGTCAGCTTCTTTGGTGGCTCCGGCGACGACCGCCTCAGCGGTCGTGCCGGTGACGACAGCTCCTTCGTGGGCGATGAAGGCAACGACACGCTCTTCGGCGGCGCCGGGGATGATGTGGCGCACTTCGGCGGGTCGGGAGGCGACAGTCTCTTCGGCGGCAATGGTGATGACCTGTCGCTTCAGGGCGGCAGCGGCAGTGATCTCGTGTCGGGCAGCGGCGGCAACGACGTCTTGTTTGGCGACAATGCCTCCGACAGCCTCTACGGAGGGCTCGGTGTCGATCGGCTCTATGGCGGCCAGGCTGGCGATGCAGCGCTCTACGGCGGCAATGCGTCAGACCGGATCTATGGCGGTAGCGGCAGCGATTCCTCACTCTTCGGTGGAAGCGGTCAGGACCGGCTCTATGGCGGCAGTGGTGACGATGCTTATCTCTATGGCGACGCCGGCGATGATCAACTGCGTGGCGACCTGACGGGGCTCTCGACCGGGGCAGACCGCTTCTTGTTCGGCGGTGACGGCGACGATGGGCTATCGGGGCGTGCTGGCGCCGATTCTCTGTTCTACGGTGGCAATGGAGACGACCGTCTCGCCGGTGGCGGCGGCGATGACGCCTTTTTCTATGGAGGCTCCGGTGACGACAGCCTTCGGGGCGGCAATGATGCCGACGCCTTCCTCTTCGGCGGCAGTGGGATCGACACGCTTATGGGCGAGGGTGGCAACGACACCTTGAATGTCGCCAGCCAAGGCGAGTTGCAGGCGGGCGACGTCTTTGATGGCGGGGCTGGCTCCGACACGCTCCTCCTGGCCGATGGAGTCTCTCTGGCGGCCGGCGTCACCCTCATCAGCATCGAATTCACGCTTTATGGCTAGCGCGGCAGAACAGCGGCATAGGGAGTCAAGTAAATGGCAGTGATTTTTGGCACTGCGGGTGAGAACAACACCCTGACCGGTTCCCCTGGGAACGATCGCATTTACGGGCTCAGCGGGAACGACAAAGTCTACGGTCTCGGTTCCCAGGATGGGCTCTACGGTGGCAGCGGCCGCGATGGCCGCTTTTTGGGTGGCGCAGGGGCCGACAGCCTCTACGGAGGTGCCGGCAGCGACTTTCTCTTTGACGGTAACAATGGCAACGACACCATCTTCGGCGGCTCCGGCGGAGATTCCTACCTGTTCGGGTCGAATGGCGCGGACACCCTGTTTGGCGGCGATGGGCGTGACCAGCAGCTTCTCGGCGATAGCGGTGCAGACTGGGTCTATGGAGGCAGGGGCAACGATAGGAGCCTGTTCGGCCGTTCAGGCAACGATGTCATTCGCGGAGGATCGGGCATTGACCTCTCTCTGGTCGGTGGGCAGGGTGATGATCGGGTTTATGGCGGCGTTGGTAGCGATTACCTCCTCTATGGCGGTTACGACATTGATACCTTGGCAGGCGGAAGCGGCGCCGACGCGTCACTGTTCGGCGGCCGCGACAGCGACAAGATCTTCGGTGACAGCGGAAATGACAGTGTCTTCTTTGGCGTAGATGGCAACGACCTTCTGAGCGGCCGTGCCGGTGACGATAGCTTCTTCTTCGGTGGCTCGGGGGACGATGACCTGTCAGGTGGTCTCGGGGAGGATTGTTCCTTCTACGGCGGCACGGGCGACGACAGCCTCTTCGGCGGTGGGGGCGACGACAGCGCACTGTTCGGTGATAGCGGCAGCGACCTTGTCGACGGCGGTAACAACAATGATTTTCTCTATGGTGGTAGCGGGTCCGATAGTCTCTACGGCGGCTTCGGTCTCGACCGTCTCTATGGTGGCGATGGCGCTGACCAGGGTTTCTACGGCGGGAATGCCGGTGATCGGATCTACGGTGGTGGAGGAAGCGACGAAACTCTAGACGGCGACAGCGGTAATGACAGGATCTACGGAGGCTCGGGCGCCGACGCCACTCTGCGCGGAGCAGAGGGTGACGATCTCTTGCGCGGCGATCTCACGGCAGGATCAACCGGTGCCGATTCCTATCTCTACGGCGGCAGCGGCGACGATGAAGTTCGAGGCGCAGGAGACTCGGACACTCTCTATGGGGAGGACGGAGCCGATGACGTGTTTGGCCATACCGGTAGTGACATCTTGAGGGGAGGCACGGGTAACGATGAACTCAAGGGTGGGAGCGGTGAAGACTCGCTCTTTGGCGGAGATGACGACGACTCGCTCATCGGAGGTGATGGTGATGATGTATTGAGTGGTGTTCGTGGTCACGATAGGCTTCAAGGTGGCGCAGGCTCAGACACCTATCTTTTTGGCCGCGGTCGAGGTCAAGATGTGATCGATCAGACTGATGCCTTAGGGGCAGACACCGATGTGGTGAGCTTTCGGAAGTTCTCGTCTTCTATCGCTATCAACCCCGACGACCTTTGGTTCTACCAAGGTGGCGACGGCAATGATGACCTGATTGTCGCTATTCTGGGCACGAACGATCGAATTACCCTGAATGGCTGGTACACAGGCGCAGAGCATGTCGCAGAATTTGAGGTCTTGGGACACGACTCAACTGCGATAGAGGTGCTCCTCGCCTCAAATGTGCAGGATCTGATCGACGAGATGCATAGTCGTCACGGCGACCCGTCTGTGCTAGGCCTGCCCGGTGTGGATAGCGTGCATCAGGATGTGAGGAACGCTATACAGTCGGCTTGGACGGCAGCGCCATAGAGCTCAACTCAAGACTCTATGATGTAGCAGAGGGTCTCACCAGTCGTCTGGTCGTGAGGCGGATGCGAGCAACGAAGAGGCAAGCTTCGACACCGGGGATGGTTTCTGGTGGTTTGGATCGGCCCGAATCTGAGTTAGACAGTTTGGCTTGGGGCACGCTAATCGCGCTCCGAGGATCCAAGGCCAATACACGTTTTTGCTAGGGTGCTTGGCGATAGGGCGCAACTGAAACCAACAGGTCTGAAGCTCGGGCCGCTTGAATTTGATAGCCCCGTTGCTCGCACTCGCGCTTGGCATCCTCGAGGATGCTGCGTGCAAACTCCATTTCGCCGCGGCTGATCTGAATGCTTCCGTAGAGCACTAGCGCCGCCAACTTCCGCAAGCGCATACCATGGCGAACGGCCAGAGAGATCGCTTGTGAGGCCACATCCGCCGCGGCACCACTCTCTCCTCGGGCAAGCCGCAGCCTTGCTTCGACGATCAGAATGTCAGTGCGTAGTCGATAAAGGCCCAGTTGGCGCGCGTAGCCGTCTATCACACGGATAATTCCGCCTGCTTGTTCAAACTCTCTACGTTCGATTAGGAGAGCCACTTGGCTTGTCTGAGCAAGGTTCTGCACATCTCGCTGTTCTGCTTGAGACGCCGCGTTGATTGCAAGCTGTATCTTCTGCTCGGCGAGATCGAGTTCTCCGCGCAACAGATAGAGATCACCAAGGTGGCGGTTGAAGATGGACACGGCCCGCAGCTGGCGTTCTCGAACAAAGCGCTTTAGGACGGATCTGTAGCCGGTAATCGCTCTTTCCAAACTACCGCCCAGGTGATCGCAGAGCGCTATGTATCCCTGGGCATAGTACAACACCTTGCTAGGGGTGGACCCCTTGATGTGGCGTGAGGAGTAGGTCAGGTCTTCCAAACGATCACGGGCGTCAACGAGGTTGCCGCGGTAAATCTCAGCGACAGCCAGGTTGAGACTGATGCGGCGCTCGGCGGCGTGGTAAGCTTTGGTGTCCGATGTGGGAGTGCGCTTATGGCTCATGATGAATCGCGCTTGCCTGAAGATCGGCAGCGCGTCGAGGACGCGTCCTTGAATCATCAGTGTCAAGCCCCGCTCGTTATAGAGCCATGCGATTTCGTCTCGGTAGAAGGGATGGCGAATGGTGCGATGGGTCGTCTCTTGACGTGTTCCCAGGCTAAGGGTGTTGGCCGCCTGCAGTGTTTTCAGCATTCGCTCCGCAGCAATCCATAAATCGCGGGGCAAGTGGTGACCTGGTACGCGGTCACTCACCTCCTGCCAGCTGAAACCCAAACGTGTCCAAAATCTCAGCAGCCGCCCGGCCTTGCTATCGTCATTTTCAGTTTGGGAAATCGGTCTCGTCGCGATTTCCCTAGTCAACTGCTCCCGAGTTCTTGGGGAGATATTCTGAAACCATCGGATATCCTTGACATTCTCTTTCCAGAAATCATGAGGGTCTACTGGGTAGAACGAGCCCTCCAACACCCAGTTGAGCTCCGGTGTGCAACGCTCCAGGCCGGTCGCCACGCTCAGCATTTCGCGTAGCCAGCCGTGGTAGATCTCGAAGGGCATGTTGCTGTTATTCTCGGAGAGGCCGTCCAAACGGGATAGGGCGCCGACCGAGAAGGCACCTCGCAGCAAGCTGAAACAGGCGCGCAAGCATTGTGATACGGCATGCAATCGGCCAAGGCCTCCAGCCAAACCGTCTGCTGCAAATATCGCATCTACGGTATCGGAGGCATCGCCTTGCGGGCTCTTCGTTGGGCCATAAAGATGAAAGGCTGCCATCTGTGCTAGCGAGACCGAAGCATGATCGTTGTGATCCTCCTCCTCCGGATCCCATAGCTCGCGCTTGGGTAACCTGCCGACGCTGCTTTGACTCGTGACCACATGGAGCGTCTCAAGACAATGCCCGATTTGCGCCTCAAGGAGATCGCTCAGCATGGCAAAGTGTTGCGGCGAGGGAGTCGGCAGGTCCTTTGGTTGGTCGCAGTAGATCGAGACCTGACTTTGGTTGAGGTCGCCGTCTTCGGCTACGTGCAACTGCATCTTGTAGGCGAGATGCTGACGCAAGCCCGCGTGTAGAGCGTAGCGCCGATGTAGGAAAGCGGGATCCAGCGGATTGCCGTCAAGTACGTTACTACCTATTGGATCATGTGACGCCAGAATCTGAATGACGAGGTTGCGTCGCGTTAGGTTATCCAATTGAGTACGCAGCTTGCGAAGCATCCAGGTCCGCTCCTGCCATTCAAGCCAGGTTTTGCTGCGGGATCGTTGAGGAGGTTCCTTCAGTCTTTGCTGATCTCGCCTCTCCAACTCGCCATCGAGCCCCGAGTAGAGGCGGCCCAATCGTCGAAAGATCAAGGGGCAATCCAGCAGGACAAGTGGTTCGACAGGCAGTGAGAATAGTGCTAAATGGCGCAATATGAGATCTGTCAGCTCGGCATCGGGCGTATCGGCCCACGCACGGTAGAGATCGTAGGCGGAGCTCTCGTTGTCTATGGCCAATCCCTTTCGGCGATCGGCACGATAGTAGGTGCTCAATACGTGATTGATGACGCCACGTAGTCCGTCGCGCGCGACCGCTTGTTCAAGCTCCTGCGTGAAGTCAACAAAGACATCCGGAACAGCATGGCTAAACTCTTTATCTTCCTCGTTGGGGGAATAGGTGGATTCCGCCCAGGCTGCCATCACCAACATACAGACCGAGACGTTCTCCCATAGGGCCCTGTGTATCTTGCGCGTGGCTTGGCTCTCCGTGATGCGAGCTCGCCGGGAGCCTCTGTCCGCTTGCTTGGCCCAATTGACAAAGATCCTCAGGCGCTCTTCTCGAAGTTCTGTCTCGGTTCCCCGTCGGGTTTCAATTCTGTCATCCTGGCTCCCGGAATGGTCTATTCGAACAGAGGTGCCGGTCCGAAAGGAACTTTCGTCGAGCAGCAGCCTACTCCGCTCTTCCCAGCTGAACTTTGGCAAGGTCGGCCAGTGTTTTAGAACGCGCCCCGTTTTGCTTCTGCGCGAGTAGTGCTTTTCCAGTTCAGTGCGAATCGTCGAGGGGTCCTCGACCTCCTCACTAAGAAAACTGATGGGCGCATCCGGACGGCCGGCTACCAGGACTAAGTCTATAGGCGGATCGGGATGCTTTGCCTGGCCTTCCAGGGCGCCGGTCAGCAGCCGGAAGAGGGCGCGATGCATCGGATTGCGGCCATCTCCGTCTTGGTTGCAGATACGATCCAAGCCGCCAAGGCAGACGAAGAGGCGGTCGTCCGGTAACACCGCCAGATCGGCAAAGGATTGCAAGGTGTCGCGCAGTACATCCAGACGGTGAGGTCGCTCGACCAGATCGTCCAAACAGTCTGCGCTGCGCAATTCCGGCCTGATGACAAGGCGCGGCTCTTGCTCCCGCCGCGAGACAAAAATGGCTTCGGCCAGTGTCGTGATCTGTGCGGGCTCCAGCGACTTTTCCGCGCTGTCGGTATTGAACATTATGTCCTTAAGTAATTCGAGGTCTTTATGGCAGTCGTCTTTCTCGGCCGGTGCCAGATTCCGCAACAGTTCAGCAAATCGTAGCCTATTTCTGCGGATGTCACTCTTGGTCAAACGAGGTTTTTGGAGGATTTTCTTCAACTCCTCTTCTATCTCCTGGATGCCGTCCCTGGTCCGGATCAGCTCTGGTGCTGCATCGGGGGTTTTGGACCGGATAACTTGCAGTTTCGCGGTGTTGCGTGCTACGAAGCGTGTCAGCGCCAATACTATCGATGAAAACTCAATCGAATAGGAGAGATGGGCAACAAATGAGGAGAGATAGTTTTGCTCCTCGTTATCAAAATTAGCAAAGAGTTGGCGTTGATACTGCCTCCTCATCAAAAGGCGAACAACAGAACCCTTACCACCCCCGCGGTTAGAGGTTAATCTTAAGACACGTCTTTTGGGAATCTCCGCTTGATATGAATGCGCGCTCTCCGGATTAGACATTACCTTGAGAACTTCGGCGCGGGCTGCCCGTAGGGGAGTCCAGTCTTCAAATGCCCACTCCTTCTCGCTCACAATCGCATATGCGGGGCAGTGTCGGACCCAGAGGTAGTGCTCGGCACCGGAGATCCGAGCGCTGGCCATATGATGCAGTGCTTGTCTCTCCATTGGCAGGCGGTTCCAGTCGTCCCACCAATGCCCTGACCCGGTCCGAAGTGCCCGCAGTTCATGGCACAACCCGCGCGACACGACCCGGCCGGACAACTCGTACAGTAGTGCGTCTAGTGCCTGAAGGGCACGGTCGGACAGCTTGCCGTCGCTGGGCACCTTGCGGAGAAGTTCAATCTCTCCTGGGGATAGAAGGAAAGTAGTCCTTGTTTCGCCTTCCAAGGCGCTAGCTTCGAGTTTGTCCAACGTGTCAACCAATTCTATAATAGCCGTTGTGGCTTTGGTATCATCGGATGGATGTGTCTTCGACAGAACAGTCGAGATCGCGTCTCGCGGACTATTAAGTATAGATTGCACTTCCCGAAAGCGCGGACCGCCGAAAAAGATTGTATTTATATTGTAACTAATATACAGTCGAATGGCAAAACTCTGATCTTTTTGCCTCGCGTTCGAGTCGTAGTTTGTCGCGCGCAGCAGAAAGATGCGCCTGCTGCCCTGCGGCGAGTCATCATTGCGCGAAACGAAGCGTCGGAACGGACGCAGGACATCCTCCTCCTGCATGCCAATCCCAAGCAGCAGAACATCATTTCCCCCGAACAGCACTTCCTGCGCTTCGCGAAAAATCTCTCTTGGAATGCTCTCCTGCATGTAGACGCGCTGGTAGTCGGGATAGGTGACCACCATGTTGTCCGGATCATCGAAGCGCCCATGCAGGTGCAAAATCTGACGTTCAAAGCGCCTTGGATAGCCGGCAAAGTTGACAATTTCGCCGATGTTGCCGGGGGCCAACGTAATCGAGACTGCGCCTTTCTTGATCCCGCTTTCGATCACCAAACGCTTCTGGTGAGGCCTTGGTGTGGAATATTCCTTGCAGAGATCACCAAATGCGACCGCGTCCTCGCTCTTGTCTTCCTTCAAATCGGATAGAACGGCTCGTTCCACCTGAACGTCGTAGTTGAGGGTTGCAATGCGCGAAAGATTGAGGTCCGAGAGGATAGCTCGCACGATGTCCCGCCGAGGTGGTTGGTCAGGCAGTGTTGGACCGAAACCGTTCGATACTCCGATATAGTTCTGGTCTGACAGAGCATCCTTGGCTCTGTAGGTCGAATACTCTGCAGGCGTGCAACTGATGACTTTGCCGATTGACTCTATCAGGCGAGTGGTTACATTCGAATAGTCATTTCTCCAACCGGAAACCAGTAATGCTAAAATCTTAACGTATGCGCCTGTGGTCTCCCTGTTGGGATCAAACATCTGTTCCTTCTGCTCAAACTCCTGGAACCACTCCGGTAGATCCTGCCACGATATGCGCGAAAGCTTCTTAGATTTTTTGGGAGCTGACGATTTGGCATCTAGTCTGGCAAAGAGGTTTTGCAGCCGTCGGCTGATTAGATCCGTTTCGCTCTCCCGAAAGTGTTGGGCGAAGATTTGTCGTGCCAGATGCAAACGGCTCTTGCCCTCGTCCTCGTCGTCGGGCAGCAGGCGGAGCACCTCCTCGCAGAGGTCCATGACGATCAAGGGGTCATTGAGGCTGCGCGCTTTCTCGCGACTGACGTCGATTTTTGGAAGCTCGCTGCCCTTAGCAGGCTTCGCACCACAGAGCGAATTGATCTGTTGAACGAGCGGGTGGATCAGTTGCTTGATCTCTTTCTTTCGTGCGTTGTGCAGGAGATTGAGACTGCGCCTCTTACCTCGCTTTCCGCTCTCGTCATCGGGCAGTGCGTGGTTGACTTGCTCTTGCGTGGCTTGCGCAAAGAGAACCGTCAGATCGCTCCAGTCTGGCAGTCCGAAGGCGTTAGTCGCCCCAGACCCCGTCATGGCAATCAGTCGACGAAGATTGATGGCCCGGAACAAGGCGACGCGAGCGTTCTGACCGATGGCTTCGCCAGTTAGTTCATCCCGCCTGTGAGCATTCATATGAGTCCACAAGAACCGCTCCCCCCTTTTGTAACACGTGTGTCTACACTTGAGTTTTCCGAAGCCACTGCGACCGCTTCTGGAGCCTCGTCCCTAGAGCCGGTCCAGTAGATCCACCCTTAGCGATGCCGAATTGCCGATCCAATTGATGCCGACATCGAGGCCCTCCTCTTTCTTCTCGGCGAAGAGGGTCGCAAGGTCGTGAAACTCTGCTACCCAAGGATACTCCGCTTCTGTCTTACGCCGTTTATCGATTGTTTCGATTGGATAGGTGAAGTAGAGCTGGTAACCGCCTTCCGGCCGGGCATCGAAGAGCATCTCCAAGCAGGCTCGCTCCGGATTGCCATGCTTGCCGTCGCCACTAAAGACGTAGTGCTGTGCGCGAACCTTCTCGAAGAAATCCTTGGTTACATTATTGTCACTGCCGTGGTGCATAACCTTCAAGATGTCGACGTCGATTGAGCCGCCGCGCGACATCAGCCCCTGAGCAACCAGGCCTTCCAAGACCTTATCGCCGCGCGCATCGCCTGTAAGCAGTATCGTCTTGCCGCCGAAGCTGGCAATCACGACAAGGCTTGCCAAGTTAGGTACGCTCTTGTCGCTGAAGGCGGCAAGAGCCGCCTCGGCCGACTGCCGACCCAGGTTGTTCTTCTTGAGGTAGGCATCGTGTTTCTTCTGTAGCTTCTCGATCTCTGCCTGCATCGGACCGACGAGATGGAACGCCAGGCCGCCTGGAATCTCGATGGGCTGGGCGGTTACTTCGGAGACCCAGAGCGGACCCAGGTCGCTGTTCACCGACCAGTTTAGCTTGTCCGCATCCTGACGGAGCGATCGACCCTGGTTGATGCTGGCGAGAAGCAAGCTCAGATCGCTCTCCAAACCTACGGGCGTGGTTGCGCCGGTCAGCGCGGCGGGGCCGAAGGCTGCCGCGGCGGCACTTCCAATCTGGTTGTTGCCTAGGATATCGTCAAAGGCATTGTGCCATAGAGTTCTGACTTGGAAGGGGGGGTGGAGATTCTGGTGGGCTGCCTCGACCAACTCCTGCGTCATCTCGAGTATGCCGTGAATGTGATCGTCGTCCAAATGGCTGACCATCAAAACCTCGATCGGCAGAGAGTCGTGATGCCCCAAGGCACGGCATTCTCTAAGAGCCTCCAGCCGTGGACGCAGGTGCGGTAGGTAGGTGTGGGCTGGCCCGCCGTCGATTATCACGATCTTGGGATTGGGCGCCTCTCCAAAATACATCAACAGGCAGTCCCCCTTGTGCGCCGGCAGGACCTCGAGCGAGAAGATCATCTTCGTCCTCCTTGTTACTTAAACGGATTGGAGCGCGCGCAAAACGTCCAGCATCCCGCTGCCCTGAAAGTCACGCTCTCGGGCCAGGTCGGTGGCGGACTCGCAAAGAATTTGCTTTATGCGGTCAGGATCTCCGATCATCTCGGGAAACCGCGCCATCAGCATAGCCGCGGCGCCGCTGACGTGCGGCGATGCCATACTGGTGCCACCCTTTCGGGCTGTGCGTCCGTTAGGGACAGGGGCCATAATCTTCTCCCCCGGCGCAACGATATCGGGCTTCGAGCGTCCGTCGCCGGTTGGACCACGGCTAGAGAAGTAGCTGACGCCGTAGTTGTGCGGCTCCAGCTTGTGTGTAGAGCCCACAGTAATTACCTTGGCTGCATTGCCCGGATCGGTGATAGAAGCACTGGTATGGAGCGGTATGGTTCCACCACTCGTCTTGAACTCGTGGTAGCCGTGGTTCCCCGCAGCGGCGACGACGACCACGCCGTTGTTTACAAGGGTCTCGCATTCGATGCAGACAGGTGTGCGGCCGCAGGCGTAGTTCATGACGTCATGGGGTATGGAGAGGCTCAAGTTGGCGCCGTGAATCCTTGGCAGGGCATTCGAACGATTGATGTGATTGATCAAGCGCAAAGCACCGATCACCGCAAACTCAGTCTCCTTCATAGTTTTACTCAAAACGCGAAAGTCATAGAGCTCTATATCCGGGCACATACCACGATAGGTGCCGCGCCTGTCGCTCCAATATCCGCCAATGATGCCGGCGACATGGGTGCCATGCGGGTTCTCCGGCACGCTGTCGTGCGGCAGTCGCAACAGCTCGCCGATCTTAGAGAAATCCACCGGCCCGGCGCCTTCCACGTCTGAAGCCAAAGACCTCAGCGCTGCTCGCGTCTGCTCGATGGTTAGACCTTCATCGCCGCTTCCTACCAGGTCCCTGGCAAGTTGCTCGCGTCTACTCTCGGTCAAGAGGATGTCTCGACTACGTAAATCACGAAAGCGCGAGAGATCAAAGCTTGCGACCACGCGGCTCTGCCTTCGCGATGCAAGGCGCGACTCGGTTATCTGGAGTGGTTTTCCTTGGTCTTCGAGTCTCGCGAAAGCAGGATGCCCGCTGTCGATGCCGGAGTCGATCACGGCCCAACCTATCCGACTACAGTCTAGGTCAAACATACGATAGGCGGCATCGGCTTTGGTTGTAACTACGGACATCGCCACTGCGGATTCGGCCCGGCGGTTGGCGCTGATATTGAAGATCATCGCTTCTGGGTCCGGGGCGTCCAGAGCCGGCTCTCGAAAGAGAGTTTTCCACCCTTCAGCAGCGCCTTCGGGATCAATGTCCGTTTCGCTCTCCATCGGCCAGGCCTCGTCTCGGCCCATCATGGCCAGCAACACCAGGAAGCGGACTACGGAATCGCTGATTTCGATCATTTCTGAAGCGCTAGTGGTGTCATGGTCGGTGCCGGGCGGAAACGTCAGCGGAACTTCCGTGCCAAGATCCAGACTGTCGGCCGTCGTCAGAACCTTCTTCAATTGGAAAGCCCCATTGGTGACAAGCGCTGTTTGCGTTTCCGTCGGTAGACGCACGACACAGCCCATGCCGGACTCTTCCCACCATTTGGTCTGCGGCAAGAGAAGATTTACGACTTCGTCGAAGTAGAGGCGGGCGGCCACTACACCGGGCAGATCAGCGATGTTTGCGAGCTTCCGCCCGGTGCCCTCCGGGACCTGTTCGCGAAACGCCTGTGTGCGCTGGTGAAGCCTGTCCCCGACATCATGGGCTTGGCAAGCCTCCCACGGCGTGATCAGCACGTCTTTGGGCACGCCGGGATCTTGCGCAAAACTCAGCCATATCTCACGCATTACAGGGGTGTCTTGAGTAAATCGCATGCCATCAGGCGCGCCATAGAGTATTCGCGTGAAGAATTCCTTATTGATTTTCCTGGGCACTCTGTCCTCCTAGAGTCTACCTTATCGGGTTCTACCTGTCGCCACCGGTGCTTCCCCGGCTGGAGCGCGAGACCTCTAACCGATGTCCGGTGGGCCTTGCGGAGGTGGCGCATTTTCTAACAGGTAGCTCCGAATGGCACGATCTGCGTAGGCATAGCCGGCCGTGATGACATCTACTTGCTGATTTCGCTTGAGGGCGGCGAGCCGCGTCGATGTCAGTTTTGCGCGCCGCAGAATCTCAGGATCAGGTTTCCAGCCGTTAGTCTTGGGGTAGGCATCAATCTCGGTTCCAGCGCTCCAGTAGGCGCCGATCCGCTCACCAAGCTTGTCGTCCAAGGTGTTCCGATAGAGACCGACCAACAAGCGCTCGCGTTGATCAATGCTTGACGCAAGGAAGGCATAAATCATGGGCCTGATATGGCCGTAGATAAACCGACTTGATTGGGCCTCGGTGTTATGACCTGCATAGCTCGCGATCAGGACACCACAGCGCTTCCAGATTGGCTCTAGGCCGAGGTTGTCGTACACGCCACCGTCCAGGAGCACCGGCTGCTTCAAGAGGTCAATATCGTTGAACCGGGCGCCTTTCGGAACGCTGGCATCCTCACTACGCAGATCGAGGCGCAAGGGCGCAAGAAGCGGTGGAAAGGCCGATGAGGCCGCAACCCCATCAGCGACGCGAATGGTCTTGGTCGTCGCCTTCAGCGCGCGCCAGTCCGCCACGTAACGCTTGGTGAAGCGGAAGAGACCCAGAGTCTGAATGTTGGTGGCGTTGAAAACAAACCTCGGTTGATCCGGCAGGTCGGCCATCATCATGCCGTCGAAAAAGAAGCGGTCGTAGAGATCGGCCAGATAGTTTCCAGCCGAGATAGAGGGCATCAAGCCAACGATGCTGACGCGGATATCCAGGCTGCGGGCCGTGGCTCTGAGAAGAGGGGAAAGGAAATGCTCTTGCAGTGACTGGGCATCGGCGATGCCCTCTTGGTCAAAATGCAGATGCTGCCAAGCCTTGGCCAGCAACCCGGCCGCGATCGATCCGCCGGATACACTCGAAATTCTAGCAATCTTCGGCAGGATCCCCAACTCTCCGAGACGAATAATGGCGCCTGCATGAAACAGCGTAGCTCGATATCCGCCGCCCGAAAGCGCAAGACCAATCGCGCTCCTATCATAATGAGAGCCGACGGGATCGGTGAAGAGGCCCTGATGGGCAGAGGCTTTCAAACCAATCACAATACTCTCTCCAAAAAGTCGTCTCAACAATCATAAGTACCATGATTGCCTTTGTGGTTCGGTTTGTCAATTATGGACCCAGCTACCGAACAACTAGACCGTCGGGACAAGTCGGAGATTTGTAAGATCATTGTGAGCGGGCCACCGCTTTTGAGGTTGGATTGGCGAGGCCGATGTCGGCCTGGTAGAGTTGGCCAAATTCCTGTCTGACAGCCGTCACTTGGCGCCCCTCGAACTCGGTGATGCGGGTCGCTCTCCAGCGCTGTGAAGCTCGGATCATGGCGGCCATCAAGAGTTTGACACCGGCGAGAATAGTGCGTGACTCATGGAGAGGAATTCAGACGCGATCAATGATCGGATTCACTGGAGTGCTTCAGCAGAGGAGGCCTCTAGATGGCGGCGGCGATCAAGCTACGTGAAGACCCCGATGGGTCGCAACTGTGCGCCTTGATGAAGCGAAGCCGTCAAGGAGGACAGAAACGTCGTCACCTGACGCCGGCGGTGATCTACGACGGTGGCAAGTGCAGTGATGCCGTTCGAACTGCCGGTGAGACCCTAAAGATCAATCGAGGCTGGATGATTCGGTTCAACGCGAAGGGCCCGGGGGGTCTGATAGACCGCAATGCGCCCAGCCCCGAGCGCAAGCTTAACGACGGCCAGCGCGCAGCCTTGGCAGCTAAGGTGGAAGCTAGCCCGATCCTAACCGGCCTAGGCGTGGTGCGCTGGCGGCGGTTTGACCTGGCGCAGTGGATCTGGGAGGAGTTTGCTGTCTCTGTGGAAGAGAGTACAGTGGGCAGGGAGCTGCGCAGGGTGGGTTTAGTCAAGCGCTCTGCCCGTCCACACCACTACGCCCAGGACCCAGAGACACTAGAGGCGTTCAAGAACCTCCGCCGAAACAGCAAACGAGATTCGCGCCAAGTTACTGGTTGGTACTGAGATCGATATCTGGTGGCAGATGCTATGAGGACGGACACCGCTTGGATCACGATCCATAGAGACGGGGTCCTCAAGCCACGGAGCTCAATGATGACATTTCAGAGTAACATGACACTTGTCGACCTCGAGTTAAGCAATTCTGTGTGGCTCGTTGGCACACGCCTGCCCGCTGCACAGAAAAGCCGTATGTATCGGATAGATGCAGGCGATACTGCGGCTCTTCTGACCCTTTGACAGGAACTGCGAACACGCCATACATTGCCGTCAGGTGACAGGGCTCCCATTGCCCGTTGCTTTGAAGCAGACCGGGACGGGTTCTGGCTCCATCGTCTGCTGACGGAGCAGGGAATTCCGACGCATGCTGTCGAGCCGGCTAGCATCCTTGTGAACCGCAGGGCAAGGCGTGCGAAGACCGTCCGGCTTGATGCCGAAGGTCTGTTACATGTGCTGGCGGCCTATCTTGCTGGCGACACCGAGGTGTGTAGTATGGTCCAGGTACCAACGCCAGAAGAGGAAGACGGCAGACGGATGCACCGCGAGCGCGAACATCTCGTGCAGGAGCGGACACGGATTGAGAATAGGATACTGGCGTTGCTTGCGACCCAGGGGATCCGATCGAGACCCTCATTGCGAAACTGGGAGAGAGACTTACCAGCCCTGAATACCGGAGATGGTCGAAAGCTTCCACCCCGTTTGACCGCAGAGATCCACCGCCTGCGGCGGCGGCTCGGTCTTATCCTCGATCTGATCCGTGAGCTGGATGCAGAGCGGGACGCGGTTCTTGCAGCTGAGCCGAGCGACGCAACTGTTTCCAAAGCTACCGTGTTACGGAACATCTATGGCGTTGGCGACAATTTCGCCGCTGTCCTTGCGCGTGAAGTCTTCTACCGCTCGTTCGGCAATCGAAAGCAGCTTGCAAGCTATGTCGGTTTGGCGCCCATGCCCCATCAGAGTGGGGATATGGATCGAGACCGGCGTATAGGTCATGCAGGTAATGCGCGTGCGCGAAGGACGCTTGTTCAGCTTTC
This sequence comes from Rhodospirillales bacterium, assembly GCA_963669335.1. Taxonomy (GTDB): domain Bacteria; phylum Pseudomonadota; class Alphaproteobacteria; order Kiloniellales; family JACOMY01; genus JACOMY01. The sequence goes on along the minus strand of OY770023.1, from coordinate 4,076,773 downwards.
GTGGCTATGGTTGCGCTATCAGCCTGAGAGCGCGCTCTCCATTTGGTTCCGCCAGCGTGTTGGTGAACGCCAAGGCAGAACCCGACGAATAGCGATCGTCGCAATGGCGCGCAAGCTGTTGATCGCGCTTTGGCGCTTTATCGAAACTGGCGAAGTTCCGACCGGCGTCGTCCTCAGGACTGCATAGAATTCGCCGCTGATCCCCAACCGGCGGCGATGAGAGCAACACGACCGTCTTCGTCAATGGTCAAACTAAACTGCCGCGTGGCAGGTTGGTCGTGCTCAATCGGGGAGTTGACTCGTGCATGAAGCATTATGGTCAGGGATTTCAGTCAGAGTCCGACCGCATACAAGGTTGTACAGCCAAGGCTGCCGCAAAGGGTTACCCCAAGCTCGCTCGCAGGAACACTGAGTGGCTACAATCGATTGGATGTACAACATGCTCAGATAGACTTGACAGAGCAACCCTCATGTAAAGATGAGGCTAAGATCGGGCAGAAGAACTAGATCAGGCGCCGCTGGGGGCGGCGAGGTGCGGGCCCGCGTGCGCCGCACGACCAACGCACCAAGTGGGCCTACATCTTTGGCGCAATCTGTCCGGCCAAGGGAAAGGGCACTGGCCTGGTTATGCCCTACTGCAACAGCCATGCTATGCAACAGCACCTGGAGGAGATCGCAACCGAGATCGATCCACGAGCCCATGCCGTCCTCCTGCTGGATCAGGCTGGTTGGCACCTCTCCGGCAAACTCCAGGTCCCTGACAGCATCACCATCGTGCCCCTACCGGCCCGCGCACCGGAACTGAACCCAGTTGAAAACCTCTGGCAGTTCCTGCGTGACAACGACCTCTCGAACAGGGTCTCCAAGAATCACGACGACATCCTCGATCACTGCTACGCCACCTGGAACAAGATCATCGATCAGCCATGGCACACCATGTCCATCGGACTTCGTGATTGGGCACATGGGTTCTGATCAATGCCGGCTGGTGTCAAAGCACGAGCGGTTCTAGCAAAGCGCGATCTTCTTCCGACGGCATCGTTCCACCGTCCTTCTTGGGCCCGGCAGCAAACCGATTGGCACCATCAAGTCAAGTCAAAACGTGGGGCATATTGTGGGGCAAATTTTCACTATAATCGCATTATTCTATATAAATCAAACGGTTGATCATTATTTGTGGCGGAGAGGGAGGGATTCGAACCCTCGGTACGCTCGCGCGCACAACGGTTTTCGAGACCGCCCCGTTCGACCGCTCCGGCACCTCTCCGCGGGGTTCTGCAGCGGCGGACAAGAGATCCTCACCGGCAGAGCGCTGCCTTCTAACGGATTACCATTCACCTCGCAAGCAGAAGTCGCTCGGAGCCCTCACGGGCCGGCCATGATCTTGCGCGCCGCCAGCAAGGATCACGCTTTCGTGAGGTGATCCCTGAGGTGAACCTTTTCGCCGATCAGCGGCACTGACCTGGGCAAGAGCCGGTTGGAAGAAGATCGGCGCCGGTGGAGGCCACATCCCGTGCTATCATCCCTTGCCCTGGTCCCGAAGAGACATGAGCCCGTGCCGCGATCCGATCCCAAAGAGGCCGAGAATGATGAGGATCTGGCGCTGCTGGGCCAGATCGCTGAGGGTGATCGGGGCGCCTTCGAGCGGCTCTATCGACGCTACTACAAACGCATCTACCCCTTCGTTTATCGCCTGACGCAGAAGCGCGAACTGATCGAAGAGGTCTTGAACGACACTATGCTGACGATCTGGCAAAAGGCTGACAGTTTTGCCGGTCGCTCGCGGGTTTCCACCTGGATCTTCGGGATCGCCTACCACAAGGCACTGAAAGCGGCCGCCAAGGGCCGTCCCCAGGCCTATCTGGACGATCTCGACCCGGAAACGATCGCCGACCAAGGGCAGAGCGATGCCATCGAGAGCCTGGCGGCGAAAGAGCAGATTACGCAGGCCTTGAAGGGCCTCTCGACCGAGCAGCGCGCGGTGGTCGAGCTCACCTACTATTACGGCTACACCTACGAAGAAATCTCGCAGATCGTCGACTGTCCTCTGGGGACAGTGAAGACCCGGATGCGCAGCGCCCGGGTCAAGCTGAAGAGCATCCTGATCGGTCTGGAGGGGGAAGAAGAAGGACGAGGCTCATGACCAAGTCGGGCAGCGAGGCAGTGCTCTCTTATCAAGAGGCTTGGGATCTCATTCCCTGGTACGTCAACGGCACTCTGGATCCGGCGGAGGAGGCTGCGGTCGAGGCGCAACTGATGCAACACGCCGATCTGAGACAGGAACTGGCAGAGCAGCGCCGCCTGGCCAAAGGCGTCTCAGAGCTGGACACGATGGATATGGAGATGGAGAGCGCGTTCAGCCGGCTTTCCAAGCAGCTGGAGGAGCCGCCGCCGGCGTCAGTGGCCAGCTTTGGGCAGAGCGGTGGCCAGGGTCGGGGCGGTGGTCTCGATCTGCTGGGTTGGCTTCGCTCCTGGCTGTCAGGATTGAATGCCCGCCTGCTGCTGCCTCTCGGCGCGGCGGTTGCAGCTTTGGCTCTGGTCTTGGTGTTGCAGCCTCTGAACCAAGAGGAGGCACCTTTCAAGACGCTCACCGATCCGGGCTCGGCCGTGGTCTCCGGAGAGAGCCTGACGGTGAAGGCAGTCCAGGGGAGCGATGCAGAGGCTCTCTCCCGGCTGTTCGAAGCGCAGGGGCTGTCGCCTGTCTCTGGCCCATCGGCCAAGGGAGTCTATATCCTGTCGGTTCCGGAAGGCGGCGATGCTGCGGCTCTTGCCAAGACCTTGGCCGAAAGCCCTCTCGTCGACTTTGCCAGTCCGCGGTAGAGGTTCCTCATGTCCAGACGCTTCCTCTCTTTGCTCTTTCTCGTCGTCCTGGCGGCTTGCGCCAAGCCTGAGCCGCCGCCCCAGCAGAGCGACTGGCGGCTGATCCCGGCCAATCAGGCCGCCAGCGCCGAGCATATCATCGTGACCATTCCCTTGGATGAGGCAGAGGCCATGACGGCGCAAGCGGAGCGCTTGGCAGCGGCCTATCCCATGCAGTTGGTGGCCGAATGGCCTCTGAAATCTATCTCCGTCCATTGTCTGGTCTTCAGGGCAGAGCCCGGTAGTGACGTCGGGGCCCTGCTTATGGCCTTGCAGGCCGATCAGCGGGTGCGCACGGCGCAACCCATGCAGAGCTATTCGATCTCGGGGGAGGCTTACACCGATGACCTCTTCCGCCTGCAGGACAGCTTGCAGGCGATCAACGCGCCCAAGACCCACAGCGTGACCACCGGCAAGAATGTGCGCATCGGTCTGGTCGACACCGGTGTCGATCGTGAGCATCCGGACCTGGTCCGCCAAGTGCGCGAGGCACGCGACTTCGTCGACAGCGATGCCAAGGCCGTCAAGGAACGCCACGGCACGGCGATGGCTGGCATCATCGCCGCTGACGCGCGCAACGGAATGGGAATCGTCGGCGTCGCGCCGGACGCTGAAGTCCTGGCGCTTCGCGGCTGCTGGGAGGAGGGCGGCAGCGGCCTCTGCAGCAGCTTCTCTCTAGCGAGAGCCCTCAACTTCGCCATACTGAACGATATCGACGTGATCAACATGAGCCTGGCCGGCCCGCCGGATCCTTTGTTGCAAGAGTTGATAGAGGCAGCCGTCGCCAAGGGCGTCACCATCGTGGCGGCCCACAGTGACGATCCCGAGCGGGCCTTCCCAGCCTCGCATGCGGATGTCATCGCCGTCGCGCCGCAGGAATCTGCGGTCGGCGCATCGACATCGAGGTTGCCGGCTCCTGGTCTTGATGTCATCAGCACCGCGCCCAACGCGGGCTATGATTTCTACTCCGGCGCGTCGGTGGCGACGGCGCATGTCTCTGGTGTTGCAGCACTGGTCTTGGAGCGCCAGCCCGACCTTACCCCGCAAGAGCTGCGACGCGCTCTGACCCAAGGGGTGCGTGCCTCTTCCAGCCAGGACGGTTACCAGGTTCTGGACTCCTGCCGCGCCTTGGCAGCCACCCGTGGTGGGCGCGAAGTCGACGGCTGCTGAACCCGTCTGGATTCACAAAATCTCACCTGCAGGGCGACCGGCATAGAGACCGGCCCGGGCTCATGCTGCTGGCATAACGCCATCCTGATTATCTGGTTATCAAACAAGCATCTGCTCCTACCGCCCTGAACTGGCCCCCAATTGGATCGGACACCCGGCGTAGTCATGAAGGCTTGGGGATATCCTCAAGGATAGGCTTATGTCGGACGAAGGATTTCAGCGCGTAGAGGTGATCACGGGTGTTGCTCGTCGGCGTCGCTGGTCGCCAGAACAGAAGCTGGCGATTATCGAAGAAAGCATGCTGCCGGGAGAAAGCGTGTCGTCGACCGCGCGGCGCCATGGCGTTGCGCCGAACTTGTTGTATCGTTGGCGTCGCTTAATGAGCGAGGGAGGCGCCACGGCAGTGCAGGCTGACGATGGAGTGACTGGCAATGGTGAGGTTCGCCGTCTGGAAGAACGGGTGCGTGAACTTGAGCGCCATCTTGGCCGCAAGACGCTTGAGGTGGAGATCCTGAAAGAGGCTTTGGCCAAGTCGCAGTCAAAAAAACAGACCTTGCTGTCCTCGTCGCTGCTGAAGGGGCCTTCCCGGTGAAGTCGGTCGCCGACACGTTATCGGTGTCGCGCTCGAACCTGGTGCAGCGGCTTGCGTCCGGCACTGAGCCGCGTCGGCGCTATCACAAAGCGCAAGACGCGGCGGTTTTGGCGGAGATCCGCCCTCTGGTCGATGCACGGCCGAGCTATGGTTACCGTCGCATCACCGCGCTGGTGAACCGCGATCGGGCCGCCCGGGGCGAAACACCGCTCAACCACAAGCGCATCTACCGGATTATGAAGCACCATGGGCTGCTGCTGGAGAAGCACTCCGGGGCTCGACTGGGACGTTGCCACGACGGCAAGGTCGTCGTCATGCGCTCCGACCTGCGCTGGTGTTCGGATGGCCTGGAGTTTACCTGCTGGAATGGCGAAGTGGTTAGAGCCGCCTTCATCATCGATGCCCACGACCGTGAGGTCGTCGCCTGGAAAGCGCTGACTGGGGCTGGGATCTCCGGCTCGGACGTGCGCGACATGCTGCTCGAAGCCGTCGAGAGCCGCTTTGGCGGCCTACAGGCGCCACAGAGGGTTGAGTTCCTGGCCGATAACGGATCGCCCTACACGGCTCTGGAAACACGCCGCTTTGCTACCCAGCTGGGCCTGGTGCCCTGTTTCACCCCCGTCGCCAGCCCCCAGAGCAACGGCATTTGCGAGGCCTTCGTGAAGACCTTCAAGCGCGACTATGTCCGCATCAACCCTTTGCCAAGCGCCGCTCACGCGCTGGAAAAGATCGCCGGATGGTTCGAGGACTACAACGAAAACCATCCACATTCAGGGCTCAAGATGGCGTCCCCAAGGGCGTTCCGAAGAGCTCACAACTTAGCCGAGGTGTCCGCTTAAACGGGGGCAACACCACGCCCCTTTTCAAGAAAATATCGCACTCACTGAACTTACTTGCCTCCTCTCGGAACAAACCAGGTGTGTCGAAACAAAAAAACGACACGCCTTTTCTTGTTTTCAGATCTGCAGGGGAGCAGAGATCATGCCTAGCATCGGGACAAATGGGAATGACGACCTTGTCGGAACCTCGTTTTCTGACTCTATCGGTGGTTTGGCCGGCGATGATCACCTCCGTGGTCTCTCCGGCGACGACATTCTGAATGGTGGCCTCGGCGCGGATACGCTGCGAGGCGAGTCGGATGACGATCTACTGATTGGCAGCCTAGGTGACGATACGGCCTTCGGTGCCCAAGGCGACGATGAACTGCGCGGCGGGTCGGGGAGCGATTCGCTGTTTGGCGGGAACGGTAAGGACCGCTTCGTTGCCAGCAGCGGCGACGACGCGATTTACGGAGGGCGCGGCGAAGACTGGGTCTATGGTGCGCCTGGTGACGACTCTGTCTGGGCTGGCCAGGACGATGACTGGGTCTTCGGCGGCGCTGGAGACGATGACCTGTCGGGCCAGGGTGGCGCCGATAAGCTCTTTGGCGGCTTTGGTGACGATACCCTGCGCGGTGGCCTTGGTTCAGACACCATCAAGGGCGGCAATGGCGAAGACTGGCTCGCCGGCGGCAGTGGCGATGATGTCTTGCAGGGTGACAAAGGAGACGACAGTTTCCTTGGCGGTCTTGGTGACGACCTGATGATCTGGAACAACGGTGACGGCTCTGACGTCATGCGTGGTGGCAAAGGCGAAGACCGGGTTCAGATCAACCTGGCCGGTGATGCAGCGCCTGAGGGTGATGAGGTCAAGATCGGTCTGGATGGTGATGGCAGCGACCTCGTCTTCCAGCGCGAGAATCTGGGCCTTTTCCAACTGGACATCGGTGAAGTCGAGACGGTCGAGATCAATGGTCAAGGTGGTGACGACAGGATCGAGGTCGAGGCCGATGTCAAGGATAAGGTTCAGCTGAAGCTTGATGGCGGCAGCGACAACAACAGCGACGACTTCAATCCGAACAACGGCGATGTTCTGGATCTGTCTGATTTGGAAGAGGGTGTCTTCGCTGATCTCGACATCAACTATGCTGGCGTGTCGAACCCTGGCCTCTCGCAAGAGGGCAAGGTCGTTAACGTCGATAACGTCCCGCCCTTCGGCGGTGACGAGACCTTCAAGATTGAACTGAAGGACATCGAGAACGTCATCGGTACCGACTTCGACGACGTTCTCTTCGGCAACTTCGAGAACAACGTGATCGACGGCGGTGGGGGGAACGACTTTATTCATGCTTTCGGCGGAAACGATGTCTACCGCGGTGGCAGCGGCATCGATACCGCGCTCTTCAACGAGGCGATGGGACCGATCGATGCGCGCTTGGGCTTCGGGATTGCGCGCACCTTCCTTGGTGACGGCATCTTTGACACCAACCTGCTGGTCGAGATCGAGAACATCAACGGCGGCAAGTACGACGACCTGATTCAGGGCGATCAGGGAGAGAACAAGCTTGCCGGTTTGGCCGGCGATGATCAGGTGCGCGGCGGTGCCGCCAATGATGAGCTCTTCGGCGGTGACGGCGACGACCTGCTGGGCGGCAATCGTGAGGACGATGCTCTCTTCGGTGGCTCTGGCGAAGACCTGATGCGCGGCGGAGATGGCGATGATACCCTGCAAGGAGATAAGCAGGATGATCGCTTCTTCGGGGGTAGCGGCAATGATTTGATGATCTGGAACAACGGTGATGGTTCCGACTTCATGACCGGCGGCAGTGGCGAGGACAAGGTTCAGGTCAATTTGGCTGACGAGGGGGCGCCCGAGGGTGACCTCTTCTTCATCGACAATAATGACGGCGAAGTCGCCTTCCAGCGGGCAAACCTTGGCCTCTTCCAACTGGACATCAAGAACACCGAAGAGTTGGAGGTGAATGGCCAGGCAGGCGACGACACGGCCTATGTCGGCGAGGGGGTGGAGGAACTCGTTGACCTCAAGATCGACGGCGGCAGTGATCAGAACTTGACCGAGCTCGATCCAGACAGCGGGGATGTCATCAACTTCGTCAATTTCAACGAGGGACTCTTCGTCGATCTGGACGTCAACTTTGGTGACAACGGCACCCCGGGCCTCTCTGAAGCGGGCGAGGCGAAGAACATCGCTGCGCTGCCGTCTCAGGGCGATACCGAGACCTTCCTCTTCACCATCGACGACGTCGAGAACGTGGTCGGCAGCGACCTGGGCGACGTTCTGATCGGCAATGCGGAGAGCAATGTGCTGAACGGTGCCGGCGGCAATGACGTGCTGATCGGTGACTTCGGTCAGGACCTGCTGATCGGTGGCACGGGTGAAGACACCTTTGTCTTCACTGGGGGCCAGAGTGGTGGTGCGACCACCATCGACGACTTCAGCCTCGATGAAGACTTGATTGCCCTGGTCGGTCCCTCCTTCGATGTCACGGCAGATGTCAATTTCCGCAATCTCGAGAGGGATGGTGACGAATTGGATTCCGGGCTGATTGGGCTATCGGAGGACGATGCGGACAGCAACGTCTTCGTCTTGCAAGGGGCGTTCAGCAACGCCGGTGCGGCGGCGGACGCTCTGGCCAATGCGCTGGTCGATGCGGGGGCCGACAATGCGGGAGATCAGTCAGGTTTCTTCATCTACTTCAACGACGCCCAGTCGCGTAATCGCCTGATCGCCGTCGAGGATCTGGACGATGTCGACAGCTCACTCGAGCAGGTCGCCAACTTTGGCGCGGTCCCCGATGCGGCTTCGGAAGAGCAGGCGCGGATCTTCGCCCAAGAGCTGTTGGAGAGCTTCACCGAGGCCCAGATCGTTACGATCCAGGCCCAAGACGACATTCTCTGACCATGATCCGGGAGAAGGGGAGGGGGCCGGTCTTGCCGGCCCTCAGCCCTTGGAACCCTGGGGTAGTGCCTCGCCAGTCTCCTTGGGCGCACCGCGGTAGCGGGTCTGGTCATACATCCGCGCCACCATGCGGCTGGCGGTCTTCTCGCAACAGAAGGGCAGCAGGGCATGGATGAAGGCGGCACCCGAGGCGATCAGCAGACGCAGCCCAAAGCGGCCAGCAAAAACGGCATGTTCGCCATAGCTCTCGTTGACGGAACGCGGGTGATCGAGAAAGAGCTGGCTCATCATTGTTCTTCTCCTCAGGGTCTCTTTGTTGCCTTGAGTCTCAAGATGGGCAGATTCCCTTGCACTTTCTTCCCGAATTTTGCACAAACATAGCCAGAGCGTGGGATTTTATCCCAAGACAGTAGGAACAGGTGATATGATTGATGAAACTGATCGCCGACTTTTGACCCTTTTGCAGCGTGATGCCAGTCTCGCGCTAGAGGCCATCGGTGACGAGGTGGGCTTGTCGCGCAATGCCTGCTGGCGCCGCGTGCGGCGCTTGGAGCAGGAGGGTTACATCACCGGACGCGTGGCCTTGGTCGATCCCAAGCAGGTGAACCTTGGACTCACCGTCTTCATCGCGGTCAGGACCAATCAGCATAGTGCAGCCTGGGCAGAGGACTTTCGACGGGCAACCACCGCCATGCCGGAGATCCAGGGCGTCTATCGCACCTCGGGCGAGCTCGACTATCTGATCAAGGCGCGCGTGCCCGATGTCGCCGCCTATGATCAACTCTATCAGCGGCTGATACGCCGGGTCACCCTGACCGACGTGACCGCAAGCTTCGTCATGGAGGAGATGAAGGAGTCGACGGAGCTGCCGCTGAACTACGCCTGAGCGCTTTCGGACCCTCGACAAGAGCTGGGGGAGCAGGCAAAGAGGCGCTGTATTTTCGTATAGGCAATTGCGGGATCGGCAATGACGACGGACGCGCGGCTGCATCGGCGAATCACTTGGGTCGGCGTCTTCTGGGTGGTGACCGGTGTCCCGGCCTTGGTGCTGATCTCCATGGGCGAATTGGCAGCCACGGTGGGCTCGCCGGCCTGGGCGATCTGGATGCTCTCCGTCCTGATCGGCTTTGCCCAGGGCTTCCTCTATGCCGAGATGGCCAGCCTCTTCCCGAACAAGTCCGGCGGCGCCTCGGTCTATGGGGCTGCTGCCTGGGTGCGCTACAGCAAGATCATCGCGCCCTTCTCGGTCTGGTGTAACTGGCTCGCCTGGTCGCCAGTGTTGGCGATCGGTTGCGGGGTGGCAGCGGGCTACCTCTTGGATGCCTTCTTTGCGCCGGGATCGGAGTTTCACAACTGGCAACTGGTGCTCGTCGATCTGGGATTCTTGAAAGAGGGGCTGCATATCCGCATCGACGCCACCTTCCTTCTGGGCGTGGTCTTGATGCTGATCTGCTTTGCCATCCAGCATCGCGGCATCCTAGGGACCGCGCGCCTGCAGATGGCCATGGGCGCGGCGGTCATCCTGCCCTTGCTCCTGATCGGTCTGTTGCCGCTGCTGGTCGGTGAGGTCAAGATCGCCAACTTCCTGCCCTTCCGGCCGGGGCCGGACCCGGCGACGGCAGCGTGGGACCTGCAAGGCTGGAGCCTGATTATCGGCGGGCTCTTCCTGGCGGCCTGGACGACATACGGCTTCGAAACCGCGATCTGCTACACCAGCGAGTTGACCGATCCCAAGCGTGATACCTTGAAGGCCATCGTCACCTCAGGCCTGCTCTGTATCGTGGTCTTCACCTTGGTGCCCTTCACTTTTCAAGGTGCCTTGGGTCTAAAGGAGATGCAGCAACCCGGCATCGTGGACGGCTCCGGCGTGGCCTCTGCCATCGCCGGGCTAATCGGCGAGAGCGGCGGGGCGCTCTTCGACGTGGCCGTGGCGCTCATGGTCTTGGCGGTCATGCTGGCCATCATGACGGCCATGGCCGGCAGTGCCCGCACCCTCTATCAGGGCAGTGTCGACGGCTGGCTGCCGCGCTATCTGGGGCATGTGAACCACAAGGGCGCCCCGACCAAGGCCATGTGGACGGACCTCTCCTTCAACCTGATGCTGCTGTCGCTCTCCGACTATTTCTTCGTGCTGGCGGTCTCCAACGTCTGCTACATCGTCTTCACCTTCATGAACGTGAACGCCTGTTGGATTCACCGCTTTGACGCAACCCACGTCTCCCGGCCCTGGCGCAACCCGCGCTGGCTGATAGGCCTGGGCATCCTGCTCTCCTTCTTCAATCTCTTCCTCTTGGGTGCCGGCATCCATGTCTGGGGCGAGGGCGCACTCTTCGCCGGCATGGTCGGCATCCTCCTGATCGTGCCGGTCTTCCTCTATCGCCACTATCTGATCGACAAGGGCATATTCCCGCACCGCATGCTGGAGGATCTGCACCTGGACGAGACCGGCCGCCTGCCGGAGCGGCGCGCGGGCTTCCTGCCCTTTGCCACCTTGGCAGTGGGGGGCGTGGTGGTGGTGGTGTCCAACCTGGTGTTCTAGAGGTGCGCGATCTTTGGCGAATGGACCGGTCGTAGACGTGGATCTGGCAGGCGGTAGACCACGACAAAAAGAAGACGGCCGCTCCCCAAGGAAGCGGCCGCCTCTTTGTCTAGGATCGCTGAGCGCTTAAGCCTGGATCTGAACCGGAACGCCCTGCGTGTTCAGCATCTCGATCAACTCGCCGTCCTGGAACATCTCACGGACGATGTCGCAGCCGCCGACAAACTCGCCCTTGACGTAGAGCTGCGGCACGGTCGGCCAATTGCTGAAGTCCTTGATGCCCTGGCGCAGGCCGGGGTCCTGCAGCACGTCGATGCCCTTGAACTTGACGCCCAGGTGGTTCAGCACTTGCACCACGGCGGCCGAGAAGCCGCACTGTGGGAAGACCGGCGTGCCCTTCATGAAGAGCACCACGTCGGTGCCTTGCACCTCTTCCTTGATACGCTCGAAGATCTGGTTTTCCATCAGTCTATTCCCTTGTCTTAGGAGCTCTGGCGGCGCTCCTTCTTTTGATGTCTCAGCTCGTCGGCACAGAGGTCTGGAGGGCGAGTGCGTGCAGCTCTCCGCCCATGCGTCCCTGCAGGGCCTCATAGACCATCTGGTGCTGCTTGACGCGCGTCTTGCCGCGGAAGCTTTCAGAGACCACGTAGGCTGCGTAGTGATCGCCGTCGCCGCGCAGATCCTCGATCGTCACCTGGGCATCCGGCATCGCGTCTTTGATCAGACGTTCTATCTCGCTTGCATCCATAGCCACGGCCCGAAACTCCCCTAATGCTGTGGTTGCTCGCCATCCATGTAGCGTGGCAACCAGTCTTCATGCTTTTCCGACAGGCTGGCAAGCGATATGGCGCCGCCAGTGGGCAAGATCAACGCCTCGCCGCCGCTGCGGCCGACGGTCCTGGCCTGAATTCCGGCCGCTTCAGCGCGTTCCAGCAGGCGCGAGGGCTGGTCGCAGGCGATGAGATAACGCCCCTGATCCTCGCCGAATAGCCAGGCTGCGGGGCTAAGTCCCTCAGGCGGTTCCTCCAGGGTGACGCCGACTTTGCCGGCCAGCGCCATCTCGGCGGCTGCAACGGCCAGGCCGCCGTCGGAGAGGTCGTGGCAGGCCTCAATCAGGCCGTCGGCAATCAGGCTGCGCACCAGATCTCCCGCTTTGCGCTCCTGCTCCAGATCGACCGCTGGTGCGGCACCGGCCTCCAGACCACAACATTCGCGCAGATAGAGCGACTGGCCCAGGTGGCCGCTTGTCGTGCCCAAGAGGATCAGGCTTTGATCCTGAGAGAGCGCAATCCGCGTCATCTTGTCGATGTCGGGCAGCAGACCGACGCCACCGATCACCGGGGTCGGCAGGATCGCCTTGCCGTTGGTCTCGTTATAGAGCGAGACGTTCCCGGAGACGACGGGATAGGAGAGGGCCTCTGCGGCAGCACCGATGCCCTTAATGGCGCCCACCAATTGGCCCATGATCTCCGGCTTCTCCGGATTGCCGAAGTTCAGATTGTTGGTAATCGCGATGGGTTCGGCGCCGACCGCGCAGAGATTGCGATAGCTCTCGGCGACGGCCTGCTTGCCACCTTCGACGGGATCGGCCTTCACATAGCGCGGGGTGCAGTCGACGCTCATTGCCAGTGCGCGCGTGCTGCCGTGCACCCGTACCACAGCGGCGTCACCGCCCGGGCGCTGCAAGGTGTCGGCCATCACCATGTGATCATACTGCTCCCAGACCCAGCGGCGCGAGCAGAGATCGGGCGAGGCCATCAAGCGGGTCAGAGCCTCGGCGGGATCGATCTCGGGCAGGGTGGCCGGATCGAAAGCCGGCGGCGCCGCGCTCTCCTGCCAGGGGCGATCATACTCTGGGGAGGCCTCGGCCAAGGGGTCAATCGGCAGCTCGCCGACCGTCTCGCCATGCCAGGTGAGCTTCATGCGGCCACCCTCGGTCAGGCGGCCGATGACGGCGAAGTCCAGATCCCACTTTTCGAAGATGGTGCGCGCGACCTCTTCGCGGCCGGGGCGCAGGATCATCAGCATGCGCTCTTGGCTTTCCGACAGCATCAGCTCATAGGGCGTCATGCCGGTCTCGCGCATCGGCACCTTGTCGAGCCAGAGCTCCACACCGCAGCCACCCTTGGAAGCCATCTCGAAGGAGGAGGAGGTGAGGCCGGCCGCACCCATGTCCTGGATCGCCTCGATCGCGTCGGTCGCCATTAGCTCCAGGCAGGCTTCGATCAAGAGCTTCTCGGTAAAGGGGTCGCCAACCTGGACGGTGGGGCGTTGCGCCTCCGCATCCTCGTCGAACTCGGCCGAGGCCATGGTGGCACCGTGGATCCCGTCGCGGCCGGTCTTGGAGCCGACATAGACCACCGGGTTTCCGATGCCGGCCGCCTTGGCATAGAAGATGCGATTCGCATCGGCCAGCCCGACGGTCATGGCATTGACCAAGATATTGCCGTTGTAGCTGGGGTGAAAGTTGACCTCGCCGCCGACCGTCGGCACGCCGACGCAGTTGCCATAGCCACCAATGCCAGCGACCACGCCGGAGACCAGGTGGCGCGTCTTCTCATGATCAGGCGCGCCAAAGCGCAGGGCATTCAGGTTGGCGATGGGGCGTGCGCCCATGGTGAAGACGTCGCGCAGGATGCCGCCGACGCCGGTGGCTGCACCCTGATAGGGCTCGATGAAGCTGGGGTGGTTGTGGCTCTCGATCTTGAAGATCGCGGCCTGGCCTTCGCCGATGTCGACCACGCCGGCATTCTCGCCCGGTCCCTGGATCACGCGAGGCCCGCTGGTCGGCAGGGTCTTCAGCCAGCGCTTCGAGGACTTATAGGAGCAGTGCTCCGACCACATGACGGAGAAAATGCCCAGTTCCAGCAGGTTCGGCGCACGGCCCATGATCTGCTTGGCCAGCGCGTACTCCTCATCCGAGAGGCCGTGCTGGGCGACGATCTCGGGCGACAGCTCTTCGCTCATGTCTTTGTCTCGTAGAGTTACCTGCCGGTCGACTACTTACCGGTGGGGCGCACCACCGTGCGCTCTTCATAAATCAGCCACTTGCCGCCGGGACCGCGGGCCACGAAGGCCTGATAGGGATAGGTCTCGTCGGAAAGCTGCGAGGTGCGCGAGGCCAGAATGCGCACACCATTGCCTTCCGGCACCGCCGTCACGTTGGTGTAGGCGAACCATTCCCCGACGTTCCTGGCGGTGACCAGGTAGGGCGCCAGGGCTTCCTTGAAGGCCTGGCCCGTGGTCTGAAACTCGCGCTCTGCATTGGGCATGATCACCGTCGTGTAGATCTTCGCGTTGTCGGCGTAGAGGTTGGTCACGTCGGGATTGTAGCTGTTTTCCAGCAGCACGAACTGGCGGAACATCTTGCGGGCTTCTTCGATCTCCCGTGGGCCGGCTTGCGCAAAGGCGAGGTTGGGAAGCAGGAGAAAACAGAGGAGAAAAGCCGCAAGAGGTCGCATCAGTTTAGAGCCTCCACCAAGCCATCGAAGAGTGCGCGCCCGTCATTGCCGCCAAGCGCCGGATCAGAGAGGCGCTCCGGATGCGGCATCAGGCCAAGCACGGTCTTCGTTTCGTTGAAAATGCCGGCGATGTTCGAGATCGAGCCGTTGGGGTTCGCTTCGGGGCGGACCGAGCCCTCTTCATCGCAATAGCGGAAGGCAACCTGGCCTTGATCCTCCAGGCGTCGACGGCCTTCCTCGTCGATGACGTAGCAGCCATCATGGTTGGCCACGGGAAAGCGCAGCGACTGACCTTCCTCATAGCGGCTGGTGAAGACCGATTGGCTGGTCTCCACCCGGATGGTGACGTCGCGACAGAGGAACTTCAGATCGCGGTTCCGCGAGAGCGCGCCCGGCAGCAGCTTGGCCTCAGTCAGAATCTGAAAGCCGTTGCAGATGCCAAGGACGGCGACACCCTTGTCGGCCGCCTCGACCGTCGCCCGCATGGCCGGCGAATGCGCCGACATGGCACCGCAGCGCAGATAGTCGCCGTAGGAGAAGCCGCCGGGCAGGACGATCAGGTCAACCTTCGGCAGCTCGCTTTCCTTATGCCAGACCATGATGGGCTCGCTGCCCATGGACTGACGCAGCGCGACCTGAACATCGCGGTCGCAGTTCGATCCGGGAAAGACGATGACGGCGCTCTTCATCGAGATGCGCCCTCCTTTCAGCGTTCCAGTTCCAGGCGGTAGGTCTCGATCACCTCGTTGACCAGCAGGTCCTTGCACATGGCCTCGACCTTGGCCTTGGCGGCCTCATCGCTGCTCTCCTCCAGCTCGATCTCGATCAGCTTGCCTTGACGGACATCGCCGACGCCGGTGAAGCCCAGGGTCTGGAGAGCATTCTTGATGGCGCTGCCCTGCGGGTCGAGGACAGCCGGTTTTAGGGTGACGTGAACGCGCGCTTTCATGACCTGATCTCGTAACAGGGTTTGGCGTGGAGTCGCGACGCCTGAGTGCGGGCGGAGCCTAGCTCTGGACCTGCAGTCTGGCAAGCTGCAGCCACTGCACTACTGCGCCGCACTACTGAACTGCACGGGGACCTTCCAGATCCATCGGGCCGGCTTCCGGCAGCACACCCAGCCGGCGCGCCACCTCCTGGTAGGCCTCTTCGACCTTGCCGAGATCCCGGCGGAAGCGGTCCTTGTCCAGCTTCTCGTTGGTCTGGATATCCCAAAGGCGGCAGGAATCGGGGCTGATCTCGTCGGCCAGGATGATCCGCATCTCTTCGTTTTCCCAGTAGCGGCCGAACTCCAGCTTGAAGTCGACCAGCTTCAGGTTGATCGCGCGGAAGAGGCCCGAGAGGAAGTCGTTGGTGCGCAAGGCCAGGTGGACCATGTCGTCCAGGTCCTCCGGCGCTGCCCAGCCAAAGGCGGTGATGTGCTCTTCAGAGACCAGCGGGTCGCCCAGTTCGTCGTTCTTGTAATAGAACTCGACGATGGAGCGCGGCAGGGCCACGCCTTCCTCGACCTTGAAGCGCTTGGAGAAGGTGCCGGCGGCGACGTTGCGGACCACGACTTCGACCGGAATGATCTCGACCTCGCGGACCAGCTGTTCGCGCATGTTGAGACGCCGGACGAAGTGATTGGAGATCCCCACCTCGGCCAGGCGCTGCATGATGAACTCAGAGATCCGGTTGTTCAGCACGCCCTTGCCGGTGATCGTGCCCTTCTTCTGATTGTTGAAGGCCGTGGCATCGTCCTTGAAGTATTGGACCAGGGTGCCGGGCTCAGGTCCTTCAAAGAGGATCTTAGCCTTGCCCTCATAGATGCGGCGACGGCGCGGACGTTGCATAGCGTTCACA
This sequence comes from Rhodospirillales bacterium, assembly GCA_963669335.1. GTDB lineage: Bacteria > Pseudomonadota > Alphaproteobacteria > Kiloniellales > JACOMY01 > JACOMY01. The sequence goes on along the minus strand of OY770023.1, from coordinate 4,060,572 downwards.
AACTCCCAAACGCAAATGGCCGGCGCGGACCTCCGCTACCGGCTCGATACCGGTCCTCCATATAGCAGGCCAGCGGGGCACCGACAACAGAGCCTCCTACCTGGCCGCTATTCTGGCTGCTATTCGCTTGTCGCTACTCGGGCGGCGCAGAGACCAGGATGTGGAAGAGGGCCCAGACCAGGCCGCCGTCGTCATCGCCCGGATAGGCCGGGGCTGCCTCACCTGGCGGGAAGATCAGCCAGAGCGGACCATGTCCGCCGAGACCCAGCGGCTTGTCATCGGCGGTGAGCGCCAGGATGAAGGTCTTGCCCTCGATCATCGACTGCTTGAAGACGGCGGTATAGCCGTCGAGCGCCACCATCTCCAGCTTCTCGCCGCTCGCTCCTGCTGCCTTCAGCACGGACATGAGGCTTGGACCGGTGAAGGTCACCTCGCGACCCCACGCGGGATAGTTTAGGGTCAAGCGCTCCTGCGGCAGGGCCTGCAGATCGGCCAGGGTGAAGGCATGGGCCTTGTTGAAGGGATCCATGAAGCGCCCGGCAAGCGCGTCGGTGAAGGGATCGAAGGGGCCCCGATTCGGCAGATCCACGACGCCGCTCAGGGTCAGGATGACGGGGCCCTCCTCGTCGGCCTGTGCGGCCAAGGGGACAAGCAGCAGAAAGCAGCAGAAGAAGAGACGCAGCATGGAAGGCTCCTGAAGATCGGTCGAGGCAAGGGAACTGAACTCCGCGCGCTTCCGCAAGGCCTAGTCGATTGCGGCGGCAATCCGCGCAGCATCTCGCCAAGAGCGGGGCGAAGGCGCTAGGCTCCGGGTCCTGACATCTCAACGCGGGACTTGCTGCTCCCTTGTTCAAGAATCCTCTCCTGCTTCTGGCCTTAGCCATCACCGGTGCGATTGCGCTCTGGGGGCTCTTGGATACGGCGAACCTGGCTGAGGTCGCCGCGCGCCTGGTGGCGGTGCAGTTCACCTCTCGCGCCTGGTTCATCATGCTGACCGTCAGCTTCATGCTGATCGTCTCGATCCTACTGGTGATCTCACCCTATGGCAGCATCAAGCTCGGCCGCGACGACGAGGAGCCGGAGTTCTCGACCATCTCTTGGCTCTCGATGCTCTTCGCCGCGGGCATGGGCGTTGGCCTGCTCTATTGGGGCACGGCCGAGCCGCTGACCCACTTCCTCATCATCAAGGAGTATGAGGACGAGCGGATCTCGGCCAGCCTCGCCCTCTTCGTCACCAACTTCCACTGGGGGCTCCATGCCTGGTCGATCTATGCCTTGACCGGCCTGGTCATCGCCTACTTCGGCTTTCGCCGTGGCTGCCCCAGCCTCTTGAGTGCCCCCATCATCAAGGTCTTCGGCAGCAGCCGGATTCCCCGGGCGGTCGGTTGGCTGAGCGACCTGATGGCCATTGTCGCGATTGCGATCGGGCTGGGTGGTTCCGTTGCCATGGGCGTCTTTCAGGTGAAGGAGGGGGTGGAGGCGCTGTTCGGCCTGACGCCGGGCGGAGAAGAGCTCACCATGGCCATCTTCGTGGTGCTCTGCTTTTCCTACCTTGTGCCCCTGACCGTGGACCTGAGCCGGGGCATGGCCTTGCTGTCCAACGCAGCCATGCTGATCGCCGGCCTGCTGTTGACCTTCATCCTGCTGGCCGGCCCGACCTATTTCTTGATGGGCGGTATCGTGGAGGCGCTGGGCGAGTACCTCGATCAGTTCCTGGTCCAAGGTTTCCGCACCTTCACCTTCATGGACGAAAAGGTCGGCAGCTGGTTCCAGTCCTGGACCCTGACCTACATGGTCTGGTGGCTGGCCTGGGCACCCTTCGTCGGCGTCTTTATCGCCCGCATCTCGCGCGGGCGGACGATCCGAGAATTCCTCTGCGGTGTCATCCTGGTGCCGACGGCCTTTTCCATCCTCTGGTTCGGGATCTTCGGCGGGGTCGGCTTCTACGGCATCCTGAACGACGGCACACCCTATCTGGAGGTCTTGGAGCGGAACGTCAGCGGCCTGACCTTCTATGTGCTGCAGAACTTCCCGGCCGAGCACCTGACGATCGCGGCCGTGGTCGTCGCTGCCTTCCTCTTCATCGTCACCAGCGTGGTGAGCGCCGCTTTTGTGCTCTCCATGTTCTCGACTGGAGGGGACATCAATCCCAAGCCAAAGGTGCGCCTGATCTGGGGTGTCATCCTGGGCGCCTTGGGCTTAGTCATGATCCTCTCGGGCAGCATCGATGCGGTGAAGTCGATCATCGCGCTGGGCGCCTTGCCTTTCGTCTTCATCGTCATTCTGCTCGTGGTCTGCTTGCTTAAGGATCTCAAGGCTGAAGGACGCCGCCGATGACGCTATCGCCGACATTGGACCTGATCTTGAACCTGGAGGTCTTTGCCTTCATCGGCCTCATGATTTGGCTCTATTTCAAGGACTTCAGCGGGAAGAAAGACGAACTCTCAGATGGAGAGGAAGGGGAGGAGAGGTAATGCCGGTTATCCGAGTCGATCTGCCAGAGGGCAGTTCAACCGCACTTAAGGCCCGCGTCAGAGACCGGGTCAAAGAGGCTGTCTTGCGCACCTTGGCGCCGAAAGAGACCAAGTATGATTACGTCGCGATCCGTGAGGCCTTCGGCGAGATCGGCGACGGTCTGCCGCTGGTTGAGGTGGACCTGAGGCCGGGCCGCGAGCCGGAACGCAAGAAGGCCCTGGTCGACGCCATCGCCGAGATCCTGCACGACGAGATGGGCGTCAAGGCCGAGGACCTCTATGTGCTCTTCCGCGAGACCGAGGCCGAGAATCACTATACCGGCGGGACGCCGCTGCCCGCCTGGGTCCCGGCCGACAAGTAACCGGGCCTGTCTTAGGCTTCGGCCAATCCGTTACAAGGCCTTGGAAATTTAGAGAAACAGGTCTGCCAAGGCCTTGAGAAATCTGTGATCAGTCCTGGAAAGCTCATCTGCCATTGTTGCAAACAGTAACACTGTTATCGACAACATGATCACGCCAAGGATGAGTAAGCGTTTGGCCCATGTGAAATAGCGTTCAGTCTTTCTTGGCTCTCCATCTATGAAGCAATACATGAGAAAACTGGCAAAGGATGCCACCAGAGGCAACACAAAGGAAGTCGGGAGGATCCACCAGAGCCAGAGTGGGACAGCCATAACGCTCAGGCCTGCAAGCTCTTACTGAAATCGTTTACCGTACTGCGGACCAACTATGCCATCTCCCCCGCCCAGGGTAGGCTTACCGGGCGGAAGGCCGTGCTGTCCGGGCGGCCAGGCGCGAAGCGCCAGATCGGTAAGCGTGGCTCCTCCGTCATGCTTTGCGGACGGCTCGGTAAGGCCAAGAGGCTGGCGGAGACCGTGCCGAAATCACCACCGGTGACGACGCAGAGGCCATTGCCCGGGTCACGCGGGTCGCTGGTGGCCTGTATGGCCTCCCAGTCCGCCCAGTCGTCGGTGTCCGGGTCCGGCGGCAGAGCGGCGCGGAAAGTGGGCAGGAAGCGGGCGATGCGTGGGCTTTCTTCGTCGTTCAGGTCGTGGGCTGTGATCATCGAAAGACCGCGGGGAACGGCCAAGACCTCTACCTCGCGAGCAGAGCCGCCGCGGTTGCGCAGCCAGAAGGCTTCCTCTTCGTCGGCCAGGACCAGATTGAAGCTGCGATAGGACTTGGCCTCCAGATGGCCCAAGGCCTCGGCGGCCTCGGCTGCCGTTGCATGATCCAGGGCTTCCAGCACCAACTCGCCGCGGCTGCGCTTGCCGGCGGCTGGACCCAGAGAGCCCACACGGTTCAGCACGCAGGCGACCAGGCCTTGCCGGTTGATCCCCATCCAACTGCCGCTCGAGAGCAGATCGATGCCGGCAACGACGTCGGGACGCTCTGGCCAGTGTTGATCTGGCGGGCGCCAGGGGCGGCTCGCCAACTCGTCCCGATTGGCCGCTAGGATCAGGGGCCAGGCGGTTCCGGGTCGGTGGAGAATGATCAGACTGCACATGGGGGACAAGCTTGGGCCGACAGCAGGGTTTACCGCAACTCCATTCTCTCATGACAAGGCCTCGGCTTGCCTCGTCGCCTGGCAAAGCTATGCTGCAGCTGCAATCCTTTGGAGGTGCCCTTGTCGAAGATTCTTGCCGTCGAGCCGTGCCTCTATCGGGTGCCGCTGGCCGAAGTCTTGAGTGATGCCAAGCACGGCGATCACAGCCACTTCGAGCTCATCACCGTGACCGTCAAGACGGGCGATGGGGCGGAAGGCACCGGCTATAGCTACACCGGCGGGCGTGGCGGACAGGCGATCCTGGCTCTGCTGATCCACGACCTGGCGCCCTTCCTGATCGGCCAGGATGCCGAGGCCGTCGAGGATCTTCACGACGCCATGCAGACGCATCTGCACTATGTCGGGCGCGGCGGGTTGCTGTCCTTTGCAATCTCGGCCTTGGACATCGCGCTTTGGGATCGGCGCGGCAAGGTCAACGGTCGCTCTCTACGCCAGATGGCGGGTGGTGCCGGCGACCGGGTCAGGGCCTACGGCGGCGGGATCGACCTGGGCTTCACCACAGAGCGCCTCTTGCAGAACGTCCAGGGCTATCTGGACCAGGGCCTCAATGCCGTGAAGATCAAGGTCGGGCGCGACAAGCTGGACGAGGATATTGAGCGGGTACGCGCCGTGCGATCTCTGATCGGGCCGGAGGTTTCCTTCATGGTCGACGCCAACTATGCGCTCTCTGTTCCCCAGGCGATTGACGCAGCGACGGCCTTCATGGCCTCCGACATCCTCTGGTTCGAAGAGCCGATTGAGCCTGACAACTTCAAGGGCTATGCGGAGGTCGCGGCGGCGACGGGCTGTCCGCTGGCCATGGGCGAGAACCTGCACACCCTGCAGGAGTTCCGCCACGCCTTCGAACAGGCCGGCCTCTCCTTCATTCAGCCCGACGCGTCCAACTGTGGCGGCGTTACCGGCTGGCTTCGGGTCGCTGAGCTATCGCGTCGTTATGACCTACCTGTCTGCAGTCACGGAATGCAGGAGCTGCACGTCTCACTCATGGCCGGGCAGGAGAACGCCGGCTGGCTGGAGGTGCACAGCTTTCCGATTGACCGCTATACGGAGCGGCCATTGAGGATAGAGGACGCTCTGGCCGTTGCACCCGACGTTCCGGGAACCGGGGTCACCTTCGATTGGGCGGCCTTGGCGCCGCATAAAGCCGGATAGGAGAGCAACCTTGTTGAGACGCGCGGTACCGATCCTCAGGATCTTCGATGAGGCTAAGGCCAAGGAGTTCTATCTCGACTTCCTGGGCTTCACCCTGGAGTGGGAGCACCGCTTCGAGGCCGACATGCCGCTCTACTGCCAGGTTCGTCGCGACGATGTCATCCTGCATCTTTCTGAACATCATGGCGATGCCACCCCGGGCTCGACCGTCTTCGTCGCCGTCGAAGACATCCGTGGCTATCACAAGGAGGTCTCCGCCAAGGGTTACACCCATAATCGCCCGGGCGTCGAAGAGGCCCCTTGGGGCGGCTGGGTAATGGAGGCGCAGGATCCCTTCGGCAATCGGTTGCGATTTTGGGAGGACGCGGCTTAAGAAGCCAGGCTGTTGGTCTTGCACCGGACCCCTCGAGGTGTCACCTAAGACTGGGTTTCACTGACTGCTAGAGGGAGCGTCTGCATGTCGGGTTTCAGCGATCGTGAGAAGCGTTTCGAGGATAAGTTCAAGCACGACGAGGATCTGCAATTCCGCGTCATCAATCGCCGCAACAAGCTGTTAGGTCTCTGGATCGCGGAGATGATGGGCAAGAGCGGCGATGAGGCCGATGCCTATGCCAAAGAGGTGGTGATGGCCGACTTCGACGAGCCGGGCGATGAGGACATCGTGCGCAAGGTCATGGCCGACGTCGAGGAGACCAAGATCGACCTCTCCGAGCATCGCCTGCGCCACCACATGGAGCAGCTCTTGGACACTGCCAAAGCCGAGGTGATGAAGGAATAGACGCCTTGTCTTGGCTCTTTCGCGGGGCGACGCTCTTCGACGGCAGCGGAGGGGAGCGTCGCATCGGCGAAGAGGTGCTGGTGGAAGAGGGGCGGATCACTGCAATCGGCCCTGATCTCTCTCCACCGGCCGACTGTCGGATCGTCGAGGCCGACGGCCTGGCCTTGATGCCGGGCATCCTCGATAGCCACACACACTATGATGCCCAGGCCACCTGGGACCCAAGCCTGACACCCTCGCCGCAGCTCGGTGTAAGCACCTGTGTCATCGGCAACTGCGGCTTCACCATCGCACCCTGTCGGGAGGCCGACCGCGACCTGGTGATGCGCAACCTGACCCAGGTCGAGGGCATGTCGCTGGAGGTCTTGCGGCAGGGGATCGATTGGGACTTCGAGGGTTTTCCTGACTATTTGGAGGCTCTGGAACGGCGGGGCTTGGCCTGCAATCTGGCAGCCTTCATCGGGCACTCCGCGCTGCGCAGCTACGTCATGGGTGAAGCCGCGACCGAGCGCGCAGCCGAAGAGCCGGAAGTGGCGCGGATGGCGGTCTTGGTGCGCGAGGCCATGCAGGCCGGCGCACTGGGCTTCGCGACCTCAACGGCGCCGCAGCACAACGGTTGGGGCGGCAGGCCGATGCCCTCGCGTCTGGCTGATGACCATGAGCTCTCGGCCTTGGTTCAGGCCATGGGCGAGGGCGGGCGCGGGCTCTTCATGCTGACCAAGGGCAACCGCACCGACGTTCCCTACCTCGAGAATCTCGCGGCGGCCAGTGGGCGACCGGTCATGATCGCGGCACTGCTGCACAACCCGACCCGGCCTGAGCGGATCTTCGAAGAACTGGAGCAGATCGCGGCGGCTCAAGCGCGGGGCAATGAGCTTTGGGGGCAGGTCAGTTGCTGCCCGCTCACCATGGATTTCACGCTGGCCTCGGCCTACCCCTTAGAAGGACTGACGGCCTGGGCGCCGGCCATGGCGGCCGAAGGTGAGGCCTTGAAGGCGATCTACGCCGACCCCTCTTTCCGTCAGGCCGTTCGGGATGAGTTGACCCAGCCGGCAGGCGTTCGCCTCTTCAATGGCGAGTGGGACAAGCTGGCCCTGACCGAGGCGGCAAGGCCTGCCTGCCGCGACCTGGAACACCGCATGATCGGTGACCTGGCGCGCGAGGCTGGCCTGGATCCGCTCGATTGGATGCTGGACTTTGCCATTGCCGAGGACCTGGAGACTCTCTTCACCGCGCAGCTCTTGAATGCCGACGAAGAGGCCGTGGGGCGTGTCATCACCCATCCACAGGCCTCGGTCGCGCTGTCCGACGCCGGTGCGCATCTGACCTTCTTCTGCGATGCCGGTTTTGGACTGCACCTCATGGGACACTGGGCCCGCGATCGCGGGGTCATGAGCCTGGAGGCTGCAGTTCGCGAGGTGACAGCCAAGCCGGCCAAGATCTTCCGCATTCCGGGACGCGGGCGGCTCGAGGAGGGTCATGCTGCTGACTTGCTGCTCTTCGATCCGGAGCGTGTGGGGCGCGGCGAGAAGCGGCGCGTGCACGACCTGCCGGGCGGGGCGCCACGCCTGACCACCGATGCCGAGGGGCTGCATGGTCTTTGGGTCAATGGCGTGCAGTTGGTCGACCGGGAGGGCCAACTGGACGAGATGGCCCGGCCTGGGCAGCTATTACGAGAGTTCTTGGTCTGATTCTCATGTTTCTCCTGTTTTCGGGCGCATGTTGTACCGCGCATCGCGACACCTTGCTCAACTGTTGGGCTGAATAGCGGTATCGTTGGTCCATCGGCTGAGATACAACTCACCAGAGTGGAATCATCTGTTATCGCTGCGCTTGGAGCGAAATGGGGGGAATGTTGGGAACGTCTATTCCGGCCTGGACCGGCTCTCGCCTGGTGGTGCTTGCCGCCCTTTTGGTCTTTGGTCTGGGAGCCTGTGCGCCCTCGGCACAAAAGTCCATACGCTTGCAACAGAATGCTGGCGCTCCACCAGGTGATCTAAACGCCTTCTTTGCATCGGAAAAGCAAAGGCCATCATTGCTTTTCAGTGACGATTACCTGGCGATTACGGTTTGTGGTCCGAAGCGCGAGACCTGCAATCCCTATGAGTCAGACTATCTGCCTGCCTTTTTTGAGACACTGGGGCCGATTCGCTATTCTGAGCCAGTGAAGGTCACCTTGGGAATGACGGCAAGAAACAACTACGGCTACGCCACCGGTAAGGGGCTCGTGGAACGTTGGTTGAGTTGCTTCATGCCTGTGGGGAAGGAGCGCGTCTACTACTTCTACTCGGAGGATGGCAAGCACTCGACCGCCCATGTCGGCGTGGGTAGCGCCAACAAGGACGTGGTTGGAGGGACGCTCTTTTATCGTGATCCAGATGATGAGAGCTACGATGCCGTGTTGGAGCGTTGCGGGCCAATGGAGAAGACGACCGAGATCGTCTTGCCGAAAGCCTGACGCGGCAGGCCGCTGCGAAGCGCTGCGGCCGACTGACCGCGCATCAGTGTCATTGGGGCTGTAGTTCCCTCAGCGAGTCGATGCGATCCGGCATCGCCGGGTGGGAGTCCCAAAGGCCTGTGGTCTCGCAGGCATCGCCGCAGTGCCGGCCCAGCTTGGTCATGATCGCGATGAAGGGCTCGATGCCGATGCCGGAGGCTTGCATCAGCTGGGCACCGCGAAGATCAGCCTCCGCTTCGAAGTCGCGGCTGTAGGCCTGGGTTGCGGTGAGTGCGGCGAGGGATCCGACCTCGCCGATCAGGGAGCCACTGTCGGCGAAGACAACGTTGGCCAGCATCACCCAACCGCCATAGCGCAAGACCTTGCGGAGACCGTGGCGAGCCTCGACATGGGCAAGCTCGTGCGCCAGGACGCCGGCCAGTTCTTCGTTGCTGTCGGCGAGGCGCACCAGGCTGTCGGTCACCAGGATCGGACCGCCCGGCAAGGCCAGAGCGTTGGGGCCAATCCCAGAAGCGGCCACCATGTGCAGGTCGGGGCGATAGTTAAGCTCACTCTCGGCCAGCAGGCGATCATAAATGGCGTTGATCTCGGCCTGTTTCTCGGTCGGTAGGTTGCTTTCTTCCAGGTAGATGCGGTTGAGCTGCGTATAGGCGGTCTCGCCGATGTGCCGCTCCCAACTCTCAGGCACGCTGTTGGCTGCGTAATCGGCGGCAAAGGGCACCGCGGCGCGCAGCGCAAAGCCGGCAACAACGAGCAAGACGGCGAAGATGGCCAGACGCTTGACGGTCAAGCGTTCCCAGATGTGCAGCTTTGAGGAGCGCCTGCCCAGGACCCGCATCAACCGGTCGATCCCCTCATCATCAGGGGTGACGAAGCTGCGCCCATCGGCGAGAGCAGCGCGACGGGGTACACCGGCAACGCGGTCGCTGACCTCTGAGAGCTTTACTGTTTCGCCATGACCGGACCATTGGCCGACCGGGCGCAAGGTCAGACCCCTGCGATCATAGAGCAGACGCGCCGGGCGGCTGGCCGCACGACCGGGCTCAAAGAGATCGCCGGCGATCTCCAGGCTCTCAGCGGTCATAGGCCGAATTCGAAGCCTTCCAGTTCGGCAAACTCACTGGAGACGACATCGCCTCTCATAGTCTCCTGATCGATAAAGCTGTCCAAAGGCCCAGCTGGAATCACCGATATGGCCTCTGCCTGGATCCGCCACAAGCGCATGGCCGCCCAGGGGTAGGCGAAGCCTAGGGTCACGATGATTGCCAGGGTGTTGATGACCAGGACGCCGAACAGACTGCCAAGCGATAGGTTGGATGAGAAACGGTGGCCGCCTTGGAGCGAGAGCCCGTTCAACAGAGGGCGGCGAATGCCGATCTTGATGAGCAGTGGGACGATGAACAGCGGGAACAGAGATCCGACAATGATGAGCGTGGCGCCGGCATGGATCCTTACATTCTCATCGAGACTGATATGGCGGATATCGAAGCCCACAGTAAGCAAGAGGCTTATGGCGAGAAAGACACAGAGAGAAATCACGAAAAGGCCCAGATAGCTGAACCCGGCGGCGACCCAAACATTGTAGAAGGGCCCAACCGGGAGGTCGGTAGAGAATCCTGCCCTGCCAAAGCTTAGGTTCTCTCCAATGTAGCGCCGTGTGGCGCGCCAGGCGAAGGGGGCCAAGAACCCGAGCGAGACGATGGCGACGAGCGGCCAGAGGAAGTACATGACAAAGACGCCACCATAGCTTCCGCGCCAGTGGAAGCGAACATTCCGCCACATCGTGACACGTGCCCTGAACCTCAGCGAGCGGCAGAGCAGCCAGGGAATAAAAGGAAGGATTGCCAGCCAAACCAGATTGCCGAGGCCCGAGACAAAGTAGTCCGCAATGGCGACAGATAGCAGGATCGCAAAGGCAATGGCCCGACCTTTCAGTATGGTGGTGGGCTTCGCTGTGTAGTCGAAGGCATAACCGTCGAGATAGGTGTTTCCGTAGAAATAGCGCCTGGTCCGTACGGTCGCCCAAGCGGAGTAAATGCCCAAGGTGAGTAGGGTGAAGACGATGTTGGTCAACCAGATCCCAAAGTAAGTGCGGGCATCGCCCTTGAATTCGAGGCGTTTAGGCGGCTCGAAATCGCTGCGCTCGCGCCCCAAGGTCGGGCCTAGGGAAGGACCGTCCCGCCGGTCAGAAAGCCTCAAGTGAGGCTCAATACGTGTCCTTGGAACTCTCGACCTTCTCATCACACTTGAAACCTTGGCCAGACGTCCTGATCATCGTCGGTCATGTCGTTGCTATTCAATTATTACGTTATCCGGACACTAGCGCTTTGTAGAGCAGCTTGCCAAGCGCAGATATCAAGATTTCTTCTGTGTTACATTGTCTCGGAATTAGGGGCGCCGTTCGTGCCAGCCTGTTGCCTGCTGAAAGGCATGACCTGCGTTCAAGACGCCTAACTCGTCAAAGGCGCGGCCGGCAAATTGCAGGCTGACCGGCAGGCCCTCGGCAAAGCCGCAGGGGACCACCAGGGCCGGCAATCCGGTCATGTCGAAGGGTTCCGTGTTGCGCAGGATCGCGCCGAAGACGCCTTCCTCTTGGCCGCGGATAGAGAGGGTTTCCTCGCCGATCGGGGTCGCGGTCAGGGCGATCCCAGGCGTTGCCAGCAGATCGACCTCTGTCAGGACTTGGGCCATTTCTTGCCCCAACAAGGTGCGGAAACGCTGAGCGTGGATGTAGTCCTTGGCCAGCAGTTGGTCGCCCAGCTCCAGGAAGACCCGGACCTGCTCGCTATAGAGGTCGGCCTTATCCGCCAGGCTGTCGTCGTGGTAGGCCGTGGCCTCGGCCAGATAGATCGCGAGTGCGGCGGCCTGCGAGTGCGCGATGGAGGGGATCTCCACCTCCACCAGCTCGGCGCCCAGGTCCTTCAAGACCAAGAGGGCTTCTTCAACGACGGCGACCACCGGTTCTTGCGCAGCTTCGTAGAAGACCGCACGGGGAATCCCGATCTTCACGCCTGAGATAGAGCCGGTGAGCCCGGCATGGTAGGCCGGAACAGTGCGATCGGCGCTGGCGGCGTCGCGCGGGTCGTGCCCGGCGATGGCATCCAGAATCAGGGCCGCGTCCTCGGCCGTGCGGGTCAGCGGCCCGGCGTGATCCATGGTCCAGCAGAGCGGCAGAATGCCGGCCCGGCTGACACGCCCATAGGTCGGCTTCAGCCCGGTGATGCCGCAACAAGCGGCCGGCATGCGGATCGAGCCGCCGGTGTCGCTGCCGCTTGCGACCGGCAGCAATCCGCCGGCAACGGCCGCCGCAGAACCGCCGCTGGAGCCGCCGGAGATGCGGCTCGTGTCCCAAGGATTGCGCGAGGGGCCGGCGCTGGAGTGCTCGCCGGTCGGGCCATAGGCAAACTCATGGGTGTTGAGCTTGCCCAGCATCACCATCCCGGCGTCGGCCAGCAGGCGGACGACGGTCGCATCTTCATCTGGTACCCAATCGTCCAGCAGCTTGGAGCCGCCGGTGGTGCGCAGGCCAGCCGTCTGATAGAGGTCCTTGTGACCGATCGGCAGACCGTTCAAGGGCCCGCGAATGCGTCCGGCCATGATCTCCTGCTCGGCGGCTTGGGCTTGCTCCATTGCCGCCTCTGCAGTGACGGTAATGAAGGCGTTCAAACGAGCATTGTCGCGCTCGATCGCGTCGAGAAAGGCCTGGGTGATCTCGACTGGCGACAGGCTGCGGGTGGCGACTGCCTGCGACAGGCTCGCCAGGTCCATCCGGGTGATGTCGCTCATTGCTTGTCGATCTCGATCGGGCGGAAGATGGTGGCCGGCTCGAGGTGCTTCAGCGGCAGCGCGCGCAAGGCGTCAAGCTGGGTCAGCATGTCTTCCAGGATGCCTGCATAGGCCTCGGCGCGTTCCGGCGCCAAGGGATGGCCGGCATTCTCACGCGCGATGGCCGCCACCGTTTCCTTGCTGATCTTTTCTCGTCGGCTCATGACCACACCCTCTCTGGCAATGCTCAAGGGCTAGCATGCGTCGCTTAGGCGGGCTTGACCAGCCCCGCATGCCTAGGACGCAGGGCTGGCTTGATAGTAATTGACACTCATTCGCAAAATCCCTAACTGTTGGAGACCAGTTCGGGGAGCGAGCGCGTCAGACATGTTCGTTTGTATCTGCAACGCCTATCGAAGCAGCGAGATTATCGCGGCAGCCCGCGCCGGCGCGGATGACGCCGAAGAGATCTATTACGAGCTCGGCAGCGGTCCGATCTGTCGGCAGTGCTTGATTGAGGCGCAGGCCCTGGTTGACAGGACCCGCGGACCGGCTTCGGTGGGAGGGACTTGAGCGTTAGTCTTCAGCCGGTTTGCTCTGCAGCTGGACGTAGTTCTCTAGGCCCATTCGATCAATCTGACTGAGTTGGGTCTCTAAGAAATCGACGTGCTCTTCCTCGCTGCTGAGAATCTCACGCAGGATGTGGCGAGACACGTAGTCTTCCAGCGCTTCACACTCCTTGATCGCGGCTCTCAAGTCCGGGATGGCATCCATCTCCAAGGCCAGATCGCATTCCAGGATCTCTTTGACGGTCTCGCCGATGCGTAGCTTGCCCAGGTCCTGCAGATTGGGCAGGCCCTCCAGAAAGAGGATCCGCTCGATCAGCTGGTCGGCGTGCTTCATCTCGTCGATGGATTCTTCGTACTCATAGTGACCCAGGCGGTTGAGGCCCCAGTCGTTCAGCATGCGGCTGTGCAGGAAGTATTGATTGATCGCTGTCAGCTCGTTCTTCAGGATCGTGTTCAGGTGCTTGATGACCCGCTTGTCGCCCTTCATGGCTTAGCTCCTTATCTGTCGTCGGTTACGACGCGGGCGAATGGGCGCCAGCATCGGGGTAGGGGTCTTGATGGATGATCACCTCGGCCCGACCCAGGGCCTTGGCGATGCGATGTTCCAGATCTTCGGCGATTCGATGACTCTCCACCAGTGGCATAGTGCCATCCAGCTCGATGTGCAGTTGCACAAAGACCTGTGGGCCTGAGGCTCTGGTGCGGAGGTCATGCCAGCCTTTGAGGCCGGGCGTGGCCTTGATTTCATCCTTGATCCGCTCGCGCTGCGCATCCGGCAGTTCGCGGTCGAGCAGCATGTCGAGTGCGCCGCGGGCGAGCCTATAGGCTGAGTAGAGGATGAAGAAGCCAATCGCGATGGCAATCAGTGGATCGGCCGCCGGCCAGGAGAGAGTGTCGGCCGCTAGCAGCGCGACAATGACGGCAGCATTGACCAGCAGATCGCTGGTGTAATGCAGGCGGTCAGCGGTGATGGCGAGAGAGCCTGTGCGCTTGGCGACATAGCCTTGAAAGAGGGTCAGTACCAGGGTCACGCCGATTGCGATGCCGAGCACGACATAGCCGACTTCGGGATCTTGCACGGGCTCAGGCGTGATGAGGCGTCCTATCGCCTCAACGAGGAGAAAAAGCGCCGATCCGGTGATGAAGGCGGACTGCGCCAGTGCGGCGAGTGGCTCGGCTTTGCCATGCCCGAAGCGATGTTCGGAATCGGCCGGCACCATGGCCTGGCGCACGGCCACGAAGGTGATCAAGGAAGCGCAGATGTCCAGCAGGGAGTCGACCAGGGTGGCCAACAGAGAGACCGAGTCCGTCACCGACCAGGCGTAGAGCTTCAGCAGCACCAGAAACGTGGCGGTCCCGACCGAGGCCCAGGTGACCAGGTGCAGAAGGCGCCTGTTCTCCTGACTGTGACCGACCTGCTGGCTTGCCTTCGGCGTCCCTGGTTCCTTGTCTGCAGGCGTGTCCATGGCGACGGGCTTTCTTGCTTCGACCAACCCTGATTTAGGGGAAGCCTGCCCGAAAAGGCAACCGCATCCTCGGGCAGGCGCATGAGAAAACCAAAGCTTTTCTGAGGGTTGTTCTCATTTGCAGGTTCCTCATTAAGAATCACGCCGCGTCTACGGTGACCTTCTGCCACGTGCCTTGGTGAGAATGCCTATGATAGGCGTTCGCAATAACGGCTGCCAATCACAGCTTGCCGTCTGGTATGGAGGCTTTCTTGCAGATGAAAAAAGGAATGGCGCTGGCGCTGTTGGCGGGCTTTGCCTTGCCCTTCGCCGCAGCCAAAGCCGAGCCGCCGAGCGCGGCCTCGGTGCTTCTCACCTACGCCGACATCGCTCATGCAACCTATAGGGACTCGCTGACGCTTGCCGAAGAGATGGACAAGGCCATTGAGGCTCTCGTGGCGGAGCCCAGTGAGGCCCGCCTCAAGGCCGCCCGCGAAGCCTGGCTGGCAGCGCGCGTGCCCTATCAGCAAAGCGAGGTCTATCGCTTCGGCAACGCCATCGTCGACGATTGGGAGGGCAGGGTGAATGCCTGGCCGCTGGACGAAGGGCTGATCGATTATGTCGACGCGGTCTATGGCGACAGCGCGCCGGAGAACCGCTTCTACGTGGTCAACGTGATCGCCTCACCGGCGATCCAGATCGGAGGACGCAGCATCGATGCCTCTACCATCACCCCGGCGCTCTTGCAGGACGAATTGCACGAGGTCGACGGCATCGAAGCCAATGTTGCGACGGGCTATCACGCCGTTGAGTTCCTGCTCTGGGGGCAGGATCTGAACGGAACCGGCCCCGGTGCCGGCAACCGTCCCTATACCGATTTCGACCTCAGCAATTGCACGGGCGGCAACTGCGAGCGCCGGATCGCCTATCTCCAGGCGGCGAGCAAACTGCTGCTTGCGGACCTGCAGGAGATGGTGCAGGCCTGGGGTCCGATCGGGGCTGCTCGCAATGCACTTTTCGCGGAGAGCCCCGAGGCCGGCATTCTCACCATGCTGACCGGCATGGGCTCGCTCTCCTACGGCGAGTTGGCTGGTGAGCGGATGAAGCTGGGCCTCATGCTGCACGACCCGGAGGAGGAACACGACTGCTTCTCCGACAACACCCACAACTCTCACTACAACGACATCGTCGGCATCCAGAATGTCTACCTTGGTCGCTACAAGCGCAGCGACGGAAGCCTGGTCACCGGCGCCTCTTTGTCTGACTACGTCAAGGGCTACGCGCCGGAGCTGGACCAGGAGCTGCGGCAAGAGCTGACCAGGACCCTGGCCTCGGCGGAGGCGATGGTGAAGCGCGCGGAGACGGTCGAGTCCTATGATCAGATGATCGGCCCGGGCAACGCCGAGGGTAATGCCGTTGTCCAAGCGGTGATCGATGATCTGATCCAGCAGACCCGTTCGATTGAGCGCATTGTGGTGGCGCTCAACATCGGTCAGATCGAGATCGAGGGATCGGACAGCCTGGATAACCCCAATGCCGTCTTCCAGTAACCGGCTTGTTCTGGGTGCCTGCTTGCTGGTGGCAGGCACCCTTTTGTCCCTCGCGACGGGTGGTGCAGAGGAAAACGACCCGCTTGCGCATCGCGAGGACCTGACCCCGGAGCAGCGAGCGCGGGTGGCCGCCGTCACCCAGCCGACGGAGCGCTTCGACAAGGCCGAGCCCTTTGAGGCCATGTCCGCCGGTGCCGGTACCTCGCGCAAGTACGTCAACCGCGATGCCTTCTCCAACCCACTGGCGAACCTGACCTTCGAGCAGGAGCAAGACTTCAAGCTTGGCAACGGCATCTTCAAGAAACTCTGGGTCTCATCGCCCTCATCGACCCGCGCCTCGGATGGATTGGGACCGCTCTACAACGCGCGCTCCTGCCAGCGTTGCCACTTGAAAGACGGGCGGGGCCAGCCGCCGGCCAACAACGAGGTCGATGCAGTCTCCATGTTCCTGCGTCTCTCGGTGCCGGCTGAGACCGAGGAGCTGCAACAGGCGCTCGTAGACAAGCAGATCCTGCGCGTTCCGGAACCGACCTACGGCGGCCAGCTGCAGAATTTCGCCTTGCCCGGCATTCCACCGGAGGGGCGGATGGTCATCGGCTATGAGGAGGTGCCTGTCACCTTGGGCGACGGCAGCCTCGTCTTCTTGCGCAAGCCGGGCTATGGCGTCGCCGACCTGGGCTATGGCCCGTTGCATCCCGATGTGCAGCTGTCGCCACGGGTGGCGCCGCAGATGATCGGGCTGGGCTTAGTCGAGGCCATCCATCCCGGCGATATTCTGGCTTGGGCCGACCCGGACGACAGTGACGGTGATGGGATCTCCGGAAAGCCCAGCTGGCTTCGCGATCCCGACAGCGGCAAGCCTCTCATCGGTCGCTTCGGCTGGAAAGCCTCGACCGGCAGTCTGAAGGCGCAGAGTGCCGATGCCTTTGCCGGTGACATCGGGATCTCCACGCCCGGCAAGGCCCCCTATGGCGATTGCACCGCTGCGCAGAACCTCTGCCGCGCGGCGCCGCAGGGCGAGCAAGCGGACCTAGGGGAGAGCGAGGCACCCGACCCGCTGTTGGATCTGGTCGCCTTCTATTCCGGAAACCTGGCGGTCCCTGCGCGACGCCTTGTCGAGGACCCACAGGTCCTGAAAGGCAAGCGCCTCTTCTATGAAGCCGGCTGCGCAACCTGCCACCGCCCAAAGTTCGTGACCCGGAAGGACGCGGAGCCCGAGCAGCATGCCTTTCAGCTGATCTGGCCCTACAGCGACTTCCTGCTGCACGACATGGGCGAGGGGCTGGCCGACGGTAGGCCGGTCGGCGATGCCGGCGGCCGCGAGTGGCGGACCGCACCGCTCTGGGGGACCGGCCTCACGGAAGAGGTAAGCGGTCATAGCTTCTTCCTGCATGACGGCCGCGCCCGCTCGCGCCTGGAGGCCATTCTCTGGCACGGCGGCGAGGCCGAGGCCGCTCGGGAGGCCGTGGTCAAGATGACGAAGGAGGAGCGCGATGCGCTGTTGGCCTTTCTCCAGTCGCTTTGACCGGCGCTGCCAGGCGGTAGGCTTGTTAACCGCGGTGCTTCTTTGTCTATCGCCGCCGGCGAGCGCCGAACCCGGCGAAGCGGACTATAGCAGCCTGGTCGACGCTGTCTTGGAAGACTATCTCCAGCCGGCCGTGGGGCGGTTTCAGACCTCGATCGCAGAGACGCAGTCAAGCATGGCGCGGCTTTGCGCCGAGCCTTCGGAACAATCTCTGGCCGAGGCCCGTGCGCGCTTCGCTTCGGCAGCCTTGGCCTGGTCCGAGATCGAGTACATCGACCTTGATCCCTGGCTGCAGGAGAACCGCGGCCAGAGCATCTTCTTCTTTCCCGATCGACGCGGCGTGACCGGGCGTCACCTGCGCGCCGCCTTACAGAAGAGCGATTCCGCGCAGTTGGACATCATCGGTCAGTCCAGCGTGGCGTTGCAGGGTCTACCGGCCATGGAGTACCTGCTTTTCGGACCTGGTCACGAGAGCCTGATCATCCGCGACGGCGATGGCTATCGTTGCGAACTTGCGGAGGCCGTCGCCGGTAATCTCGAGCGCCTGGCGGGGAACCTGGCGATGGCTTGGTCGGCAGACGCCCCCTTCGTGCAAGCGCTCTCGGCACCGGCGTCAGATAACAGCCTTGTTCGTTCGCACAAGGAAGCGGCGACCCTACTGCTCGGCCGTGTGGCCACAGGCTTGGAAGCGATGGCCCAGCGCAAGCTGTCAGCACCACTTGGCCAGTCGCTTGAGAAGGCACGGCCCCTGCGCGCTGCCTATCACCTAAGCGGACTGACGAACAAGAGCCTGGTGGCAAACCTGAAGGGGCTGCAAAGACTGCAGCAGGCCTCCGGGATGAGCGCGTTCCTGGCGCCGGAGACGGCTGCAGCACTCGATCCCGCCTATGCCGGTCTCTTGGCCGAACTGGCAGCCCTGTCCATGCCATTGGGAGAAGCGTGCGCCGATCCGGAGCAGCGTGCGACCGTCATTGCGATTGAGAGATCGCTGCAGGATCTTCATCGCCTGGCCGGACAGGAGGCAATGGCAGAGCTGGGCCTCAAGGTCTTCTTCAGTGCTGACGACGGGGATTGATCGGCGGCGGCTGTTGCTGGCCGGCCTCTCGCTGGCACTGCCGACACCAGTTCTGGCAGCAAAGCTACCGCCGATTCTTGCGTACGCCACGCGTCCGGAAGAGGGACAGCCGGCCTTGGTCCTCGCGCGTGCCGATGGAGAGGTTGGCCGCATTCCATTGCCGGGTCGCGGGCACGGCTTCGCCTGGGATCCGAGATCGCGACTGGGGCTGCTCTTTGCCCGTCGACCGGGCACCTGGTGCCTGGTCTTTCGGCCGGATCAGCCGGCGGCCCTGTCTTGGCTCGAGTCACCTCCGGGACGGCATTTCTACGGCCACGGCTGTTTCTCGCCTGATGGGACCCTGCTCTATACCAGCGAAAATGACTACGAGACCGCCGCCGGCGTTATCGGCATCTATGATGCGCAGGATGACTTTCGTCGCCTGGGCGAACTCGCGAGCGGCGGTGTGGGACCGCACGACCTTTGTTTCCTGCCGGAGGGGAAGGGGCTCCTGATCGCCAACGGCGGGATTGAGACTCATCCCGACTATGGCCGCGCCAAGCTCAATCTTCCGGAGATGCGCTCCTCGCTCACCATCATCGATCCTAGAAGCGGAGAGATCCGAGCGAAGATTGCAACGCCGGACGCGTGGCAGCGCCTGTCGCTGCGCCACCTGGCCCTTGATCGCAAGGGACGTCCTTGGGCGGCGGCACAGTATGAGGGACAGAGATTTTCCCCGACCCCTCTAGTGGGTTGTTTGGACGACTCGCGGGGCTTGGTTTTTGCCGAGACCGTGGAACCTGGATGGTGCGATCTGGAGGGCTACGCAGCGTCAATCTCCGCCTGGGGGCAGTTAATCGCCGCCTCCTTCCCGCGTGCTGATCGTGTCCTCCTTTGGCGGGCTGTCGACGGAAAACTGCTGGACAGCTTGCGCCTCAGCCAAGTCTTCGCCCTCGCAGCAGATCAGGACCGACTCTTTGCGGGAGGGACAGCGGGCGGATCTCTGCTCAGTAACCCGTCCGCGCTGGCGACCGTGGAGAGGATCGACAACCATGCCTGCTGGTTGTTCTAAAGGTCCAACTCGAAGCGCTGCTCCCTGACCCCGCTGTTCCAACGATCCTCCTCCTGTTCCTGCACCAGGCGAAAGCCGAAGGCCTCATAGAGATGCCGGGCGGTCTCAAGGCCGGCAAAGGTCGTGAGGAAGATGCGTCGATAGCCACGCTCTTGGCAGAAGGTTATGGCCTCCGTCAGCAGACGGCGCCCAAGGCCCTTACCGCGTGCCGCCTCTGAAACGATGAACCAGCGCAGGTGGGCACCCTCGTCGTCGGCAGCCTTGCCGTCGATGGTGATTGAGGCGAGGAGGCGGTCCTTCGCATAGACGCAGCGGAAGTGGTCACGCGTGTCATCCAGGTGGGAGAGGAAGGCGGCAAGCCCACCGGCGATCCTGGTCTCGAATGCCGACCCAAATCCCCAGACGGGGGCGTAGTAGTCCATGTGCAGCTGCACCACCTGAGCCAAGGCGCCAGGACGATAACCCGTCATCTCCAAGACTTCTGTCATAAAGTGTCTCCAATCAACCGTCGCAGGAGGTCCCTCGCAAAGGCTTGGTCCAGTGGCTTGTCCCGCATCAGCAAGCGATACCAGATGGCTGACACCAAGAGCTCGACGGTTAGGTCCAGATCGTGGTCAGGCGGCAAGGCGCCCGCGGCTTTTGCGTCCACCAGGGGTTGACGCAGGACCGCGCAGCGCTCGACAACGAAACGCTGCCGGAAGCCTTCGCCAAAGTCCGGATTGGCCTGCGCTTCGACGACGAGCCCGGCCAGGATCTGGCCGGCGGGCGTCTCCCCATAGATCTGGAAGAGCGCTTCGACACGGGCGAGAAGTGTGGCTAGCGGGCAATCCGCCTCAATGGCAACGGCCTCCAAGGGGACCAGCGCCTCATAGACCTCCATGAAAAGCTGAGGCTTGGTGCCCCACCAGCGATAGATGGTCTGCTTGCCGGCGCCGGCACGCTCGGCAATGGCCTCAAGGCTGGTCGCCATGTAGCCGCGTTCCGCCACCAGGCTCGCTGCAGCCTCGACGATAGCGCTTTGAACCGCTGCCGAGCGCTTGGGCCCGAAAGCGGGGCGCGCGAGGGATGGTGCTGCACTCATAGCATCGTATTAGACGAGACGGTTCGTCTTAGCAAGCTGTGACGATGTAGATTTTGGTCTCTGCAAGTTTCGTTTCCGCTTGGCGCAAGGCTGATCGGCGTCGCTAAGCCTTGCATTTGCCGGCTCTGGGCCTCTAAGAACGCGGCTTCACTAGACAAGATACGAGAGAGACCGAAGGGGAACCGCCATGCGCGTCTATTACGACCGTGACGCCGATGTGAATCTGATCAAGGGTAAGAAAGTGGTCATCGTCGGCTACGGCAGCCAAGGCCACGCCCATGCGATGAACCTGCGCGATTCCGGCGTGACCGACGTGCGCATCGCTCTGCGTGCCGGCTCTGCCACCCGCAAGAAGGCCGAGGGTGCCGACTTCACCGTCATGACCCCAGCCGAAGCTGCTGCCTGGGCCGACGTCGTCATGATGCTGACGCCGGACGAGTTGCAGGCCGACATTTATCGCGACGATTTGGCCGGTAACATGAAAGAGGGTGCAGCCATCGTCTTCGCCCATGGCCTGAATGTCCACTTCAGCCTGATCGAGGCGCGTAAGGACCTCGACGTCTTCATGGTGGCGCCCAAGGGCCCCGGCCACACGGTGCGCAGCGAGTATCTGCGCGGCGGCGGCGTGCCCTGCCTGATCGCGGTGCATCAGAATGCCAGCGGCAACGCGCAGGAGCTCGGCCTCTCCTATGCCTCCGCCATCGGTGGCGGCCGTGCTGGTATCATCGAGACCACTTTCAAGGAAGAGTGCGAGACCGACCTCTTCGGTGAGCAGGTGGTGCTCTGCGGTGGTCTGACCGCGCTGATCCAGGCCGGCTACGAGACCCTGGTCGATGCCGGCTATGCACCGGAGATGGCCTATTTCGAGTGCCTTCACGAGGTGAAGCTGATCGTGGACCTGATCTACGAGGGCGGCCTTGCCAACATGCGCTACTCGATCTCCAACACGGCGGAATTCGGCGACTACACCCGCGGGCCGCGGATCGTCACCGACGAGACCAAGGCCGAGATGAAGCGTGTACTGGACGACATCCAGTCCGGCCGCTTCACCCGCGACTGGGTCTTGGAGAACAAGGCCGGCACCCCCTCGTTCAAGGCCATGCGCCGCCGCAGCGCCGAGCACGGAATCGAAGAGGTAGGCGAGCGTCTGCGCGCCATGATGCCGTGGATCGCTGCCAACAAGCTGGTCGACAAGGACAAGAACTAGAGCGCCAGCCACTCACGCGGATGAGAACCCCGGCCGTCGGAAAATCTATCGGATGGCCGGGGGCGAGAGGGCTCCGGGCCGATCCTAGGGCAGATCGCGATCAGGTCGAATCACCTGCTCGCGTGAATCTGCTCTATGTTTCAAATCTATAGAGCATGATTCAGGCGACAAATCGTTTCGATTTGACGTCATCATGCTCTCGGGCTGCATCCTTGCAAGAGAAGGAGCGAGACGCTCCTTCACTGGCTTCCGAGTGCCGCAACGATCGCGAGGGCTGCCTCCTCTTCTGGTTGTAGGGATGGGCTGGTCTCGACCTCGACGCGTTCGATGTTCCCCTGGAACGGGAAGGGCGCTCTGTAGGCCTCGCTGATGCCGGTCGGGTTCGATCCGATCGTCATGCCGATTGAGCTGATCATCACCGCAATCTCGGCGACGCTGCCTTCGGCGACCAGATCGTCGCCGACCCACAGGCGGGATGCTGCTGGCCCCTCCTCTACGCGCTCCTGATCCACGCCGACGACCAGCCTACCCGTCGGAAGGGGGGCGGGCGAGCGCAGAAGGGTGTGCTTGGTGAAATAGTTATGCTCATAGACGAGATGACCCTCGTCAATATAGATCACCAAGCCATTGTTCACCGATCCCACGGCAAGCAGGACTCCGTTGCCTTCCTCGCGGCCTCTATCGATGTGAGCCCGCATCCGCCATGAACACGCGCCCCAGCGCGGCGCGGCGTCGATCTCGATCCGGTGGATTGGCGGGTGGTAAATGAAGCGCTCACGGTCCCGCGGGGCTCCCACGACTGGATTGACGGCGAACATGTCCCGCCAGTCGCCGGGGTCGATGGGCAAGACGCCGTGTTGTTCCGCCTCTGACCAGAAGAGCGAGACCAGTTCCGCCAACTTCTCGGGCTGCGTCTTGGCTAGATCGTGACACTCGGAATAGTCGAGGGCGAGATGATAGAGCTCCCACTGGTCATCCTCCAGCGCGGTTCCCGGCGTATGATAGGTGACCGCCTTCCAACCTTCCGACCAGATGCCCCGGTGTCCGAGCATCTCGAAGTACTGGTGTTTCTTGCGGCTTGGAACACTGTCGAGGTCCTCGGCGTCAGGAGCGAAGGCATAGGCCATGCTGGTGCCGTCAATCGGCTGCTGCGCGATGCCTTTCACCGAATCCGGCGCTTCATAGCCGCAGACCTCGAGGATCGTCGGGACGATGTCAGTGATATGGTGAAACTGATGCCGGATCTGACCGCGGGTCGATTGCTCGATGCCGCCGGGCCAGGACACGATGAGCGGATCGCGAACCCCGCCACCATGGGTGTTCTGTTTGTAGCGCTTGGCAGGGGTGTTACCGACCTGAGCCCAGCCCCAGGGATAGTTGGCGTGGCTGCGCCGGGTGCCGATGTCGTCGATCCGGCCGGCTACGCTGCTCATGTCCTCCGAGAGGCCGTTGAAATAGCGAAACTCGTCGAATACGCCCGTATCATTGCCTTCCTGCGATGCGCCGTTGTCGCTGAGAGCGAAGGTCAACGTGTCGTCGGCGAGACCCAGCGTCTCGAGCGCGTCGAGCAGGCGCCCGACCTGGGCATCGGTGTGTTCCAAGAACGCGGCAAAGGCCTCCTGCAGTCGACAGGCGAAGCGCTGCTCGAGATCGGAAAGCTCCTCCCAGGGTTTCACTCCTGGGTTTCGTGGCGCTAGCGCGGTTCCCTCCGGGATGATGCCCAACTCTAGCTGGCGCTGGTGCACCCGCGCACGCCAGATGTCCCATCCCTCGTCGAAGGCGCCGCGGTACTTTTTCAGGAAGTTTTCCGGTGCCTGGTGCGGTGCGTGGGTCGCGCCAAAGGGCAGGTAGAGGAAGAAAGGTTTCTCGGGTACCAGCGAGGTCTGGTTTCGGACCATCGAAATGGCCTGGTCGACCAGGTCTTCGCTCAGGTGATAGCCCTCTTCTGGCCGTGCCGGCGGCTCCACCGGGTGGTTGTCGGCGAAGAGGTCGGGATGGAAGTGATCGGTTTCGCCCATCATGAAGCCGTAGAAGCGCTCGAAGCCCTTCTGCAGTGGCCAGTTGTGGAACGGCCCGGCGGCGGAGGCTTCATGGGGCGGCGCCAAATGCCACTTGCCCACACAGAAGGTGGACCATCCTCGGGGAGCGAGCATCTCTGCAAGGGTTGCAGCCGAGGGCGTAATCCGACCGCGCATGTTGGGAAAGCCGGTGTCGAAATTGGAGATCGCCCGCATGCCGACCGCATGATGGTTGCGCCCGGTGAGAAGACAGGCCCGTGACGGTGAGCAGAGGGCCGTTGTGTGAAAGTTCGCAAACCGCAGCCCGGCCGAGGCGAGACGATCGAAGTTGGGCGTGGCGATGGGCGAGCCGAAGCATCCGAGATGAGCAATGCCCGTGTCGTCGAGCAGAATGACGACGACGTTCGGCGTTCCAGCCTGCGGGATCTCGGCATCCGGCCACCAGGGTTCCGACTCGGCAACGGTGCGACCGATCCTCCCTCTGAAAGCTTCACCAATCCTCTTGTTCATGCGTTGAGACCCCTTTCGCCCAGCAATGGGTTCTGACACCTGGCGGCCTACGCTAGTCGTTCGGCAGACATAATGCCAACCCTCGGGGCGCCGGTGTTCTCTCGTTGCACCGCCAGATTTGCTCCCTCGTTGGTGAACTCGGTCGCTCCGTCGGGGCTAGACCAAGACGACTGCAGGTCGAAACGACCTGCAGTCTGAATTCTGGCCTCTTTTCAAAGAGGTAGAGTGCGCCTCAAGTGATAGATCGATTCGACCCATCGTCATCGCGCTCTGGTCTTGCAGGACCGCCATGCCTTTGCCGGTTCCCGAGAGAGAATCCTGACTTGTCTTCCTCTGCAGACTGGCCTACCTATCCCTCCATGACCGCAGTTCAGCGGGCAAGGAGCACTATGAGCCACGACGTGACCAGCATTGAGTTCGAGACGGCCCTTTCGGCCGCCGCTCTGCTGCGTCTGGAGGCCCTTGGCCTCGGTGGCCTTCCCCTCCTCCTTATCTGCCCCTGAACGCTACAGCCGACTGCTGTCGGCAAGCGGGCAGGGGATCATCCAGCAAGCCAGCATTTTCAGACTTATGCGATGATCGGCCGTACGAGGCGTTAGGCCGGCGGCCCGGAACGAGGACCAAAGAATGACCAGCGAAACCACGCAAGAGACGCGCAACGAAGCCGACCGCGTCATCATCTTCGACACCACTTTGCGCGACGGCGAGCAGGCACCCGGCTGCTCGATGAACCTGGAGGAGAAGATCCAGGTCGCCGATGCCTTGGAAGACTTGGGCGTCGATGTGATCGAGGCCGGCTTCCCCATCGCCTCCAAGGGCGACTTCGAGGCGGTGCGCGCCGTCTCAGAGCGCATCACCAAGTGTCAGGTGGCCGGCTTGGCACGCGCCACCCGCAAGGACATCGATCGCGCCTGGGAGGCCCTCAAGCAGGCCAAGAACCCGCGCATCCATACCTTCATCTCCACCAGCCCCCTGCACATGAAGCACAAGCTGCAGATGGAGCCGGAGCGAGTCTATCAGGCGGTGATCGAGAGCGTGACCTACGCCCGTAACCTCTGTGAGGACGTGGAGTGGTCCTGCGAAGACGGCACCCGCACCGACTTCGACTTCCTCTGCCGTTGCGTGGAGGCGGCGATCAATGCCGGTGCCACCACGATCAACATCCCCGATACCGTGGGCTACACCGTGCCGGAGGAATACTACCGCATGATTGCGGCGATGCGCGAGCGGGTGCCGAACATCGACAAGGCCCGGATCTCGACGCACTGCCACAACGACTTGGGGCTGGCGGTGGCCAACTCTCTGGCCGCGATCAACGCCGGCGCGCGTCAGGTGGAATGCACCATCAACGGCATCGGCGAGCGGGCCGGTAACGCCGCCTTGGAAGAGATCGTCATGGCACTGCGCACCCGCGCCGACGTCATGCCGCCCTGGACCGGGATCGAGACCACCAACATCACCAAGTCCTCGCGCCTGCTCTCCTCCATCACCGGCTTCTCGGTGCAGCCGAACAAGGCCATCGTCGGCGCCAATGCCTTCGCGCATGAAAGCGGCATTCACCAGGACGGCATGCTGAAGAACGCCCAGACCTACGAGATCATGACCCCGGAATCGGTCGGTCTGCAGAAGACCAATCTGGTTATGGGCAAGCATTCCGGCCGTCATGCCTTCAAGGCCAAGCTGGAAGAGCTGGGGATCGCACTGGGCGACAATCAGCTGAATGATGCCTTCGATCGCTTCAAGGATCTGGCCGACGCCAAGAAGGACGTCTACGACGAGGACATTGTGGCCTTGATCGACGACAGCTTTCTGGGCGGCGGCGATCGCATTCGCTTCGGCGCCATGCACGTGGTCTGCGGCACCTCAGGCCCGCAGAACTGCGTGATGAAGTTGGAGGTCGACGGCCGCACCAAGGAGGCCGAGTCGCGCGGCAATGGCCCGGTCGATGCCGCCTTCCACTGCGTGCGCAAGATCGTCCCGCACGAGGCCAGGCTGCAGCTCTATCAGGTCCATGCCGTCACCGGCGGCACCGACGCACAGGCCCAGGTGACCGTGCGTCTGGAAGAGGATGGCAAGACCGTGAACGGCCGGGGCGCCGATCACGACACCCTGGTCGCCTCGGTCCGGGCCTATGTGAACGCGCTGAACAAGCTTCTGGAAAAGCGCGAGAAGACCGCACCGGAGGCCTTCAAGGCCAGCGCCTGACCCTAGGCAAGGGGCCTTCGACGGTTTGCTCTGTCGAAGGCCCTTCTTCTATTTGGCTTCCAACAGATAGACCGCGTCATCGGCCAGGGTCTCGGCGCGGCGATAGCCCTTGCTCTGCATCAGGCTGTCGATCGCGTCCTTGTTCAGCCGCGTCTCTACGGTCCAGGCTTGGACAGGGAAGCGCTCGAAGGGGAAGCTCTCCAGGATCGGGACCTCGGCGCCCTCGACGTCGAGCGAGATGTAGTCGACTTCGGTTAGGCCGAACTCCTGGAACAGAGCCTCCAGGCTGAGGGTCTCGACCTCGATGGTCTCTTCGCGGTGTTTGGGGTGTTCGCTGAGGCGGCCGTGGGTCTTCTCGTCGTAGCTGCTCATCAGGCCACCCATCTCCAGATAGCCGTCCAGTACATGCAGGAAGGGCTGACGGCCGACCTCCGGTGCGATCGCGCGCTGC
Source organism: Rhodospirillales bacterium (assembly GCA_963669335.1). Classification (GTDB taxonomy): domain Bacteria; phylum Pseudomonadota; class Alphaproteobacteria; order Kiloniellales; family JACOMY01; genus JACOMY01. The sequence continues at coordinate 4,033,691 of OY770023.1, read as the reverse complement.
AGACAGCGGCAGCGGCGGATGCGCGAGGCCCGCTTGAAGAGGGTCGGCGAGGGCTCCAGCAAGAGGCCGCGCCAGCCACGCACCAGCTCGAAGAAGAGGGTGTTGGAGGCGATCAGGCCGTCGAAGCCCCCGATGTCGATAAAGGTGCCTTTGCGCTTGCGCTTGAAGGCATGCTTGTCCAGCCACCAATCCTGGCCGGCGCGACTGAAATAGCCGGGCCGCGCGCCTGCGCTGGTCTCGCAAAGCCAGAGGTCGCGTTGCAGCTTGCCGCGCAGCACCGGATGCTCGATCTGGGGCAACAATCGCTTGAGACGGCGATGGATGCTCAGGAGCTCCGACTGGTTGGCCTGCAGCGCGTCAGTGAGGGCGAGGACCTCTCGCAGGGTCTCTTCGCTCTCGCCGGATGAGGAGAGCGCTTCTGTCCTTTTCTCGTCAGAGGGCAAAGGATCGGACACCGCCATTATCGTGGCCGTCGTGCTGCGCCCTAAACCCGGAAGTCCACGTGGATGTGGTTGCCGTCGGGATCGAAGAAGTTGAGCTGCAGCAGGTTGGTGCCGGGCACCTTGACTTCCTCGCAGGCGACTCCGGCGTCCTTCAGGCGTTCTCTGTACGCGTCCAGGTCCTGGCCGGTGAAGGCGAAGTGCTCGAGTCGAAGAGCGTCTGCGTCCTTCGGTGCATCGGGGTCGCTGCCGACCTGGACCAGGTGCACATAGGCCTGCTCGCCCAGATACATCCAAGCGCCGGGAAAGGGGAAATCCGGGCGCCAACCGCTGGTCATGCCCAAGACCCGCTCGTAGAAAGCCACCATCTGCTCCAGATTGGCGGTGCGGATGTTGACATGATCGAATTGCAACATGCCGATGCGTCTCCTCCCCTTGTTTGGGCTGCCACCCTAACGCATCTCTGCTGAGGTTCAAATGCACTGCGGCTTTACGTTGACAGGCGATGAGCCAGAGGTTAGACAACGCAGCTCTCGCGCCGGGCATGCCCAGGGCGCGCCCTAGGCCTGTTGCCTAGGCGCAGGATTAGGACAAGAGTGGAAACGATGTACGCAGTCATCAAGACAGGCGGCAAGCAGTATCGGGTCGCCAAGGATCAGACCGTCGCCGTCGAGCGCCTGGCCGCAGAGCCGGGTGAGCAGATTTCTTTCGACTCCGTGCTCTTGGTAGAGGGCGAGGATGGGGTTAAGGTCGGCGCACCGCTGCTGGAGGGTGCCAAGGTCTCCGGCGAGGTCGTGGCCCAGAGCCGCACGCGTAAGGTCATCGTGTTCAAGAAGAAGCGCCGCCAGAACTATCGTCGGCGCGCCGGTCATCGCCAGCAGCAGACGGTGGTGCGCATCACCGATATCGTCGCTTAGGCGCGGGCCCGGACAGCAGAGTTAAGGAGCAGACGAGATGGCACATAAAAAGGCAGGCGGTTCTTCACGGAACGGACGCGATTCGGCTGGCCGTCGCTTGGGCGTCAAGCGCTATGGCGGCGAGGCAGTGACCGCGGGAAACATCCTGGTCCGTCAGCGCGGCACCAAGTTCTATCCGGGCACCAATGTCGGCATGGGGCGTGATCACACCCTCTTTGCCTTGGTCGACGGCAAGGTGAGCTTCGCTCACAAGGCCAAGGGCCGAACCTTTATCTCGGTCGACCCGGCAAGCGAGGCCTAGCCTCGCGGACGCTGGCCGGAGCCCCGAAGGGGCTTCGAAAGAGCGAAACGACAGGGGCGCTCCACAGGCGAGGGGGCGCCCTTTTTGTTGTCTTGAAGAGAGTGGTTGATCGGTCCGATGAAGTTCTTGGATGAAGCGAAGATCTATCTGCGCTCAGGCAGCGGCGGGTCCGGCTGTGTCTCCTTCCGCCGCGAGAAGTTTATCGAGTTCGGTGGACCGGACGGTGGCAACGGCGGGCGCGGCGGCGATGTGATCTTTGAGGCCTCGGCCGACCTCAACACCTTGATCGACTTCCGCTATCGCCAGCATTTCAAGGCCAAGTCGGGTGATCACGGCCGCGGCGCTGACCGGACGGGTGCCTCGGCGGCGCCCACCGTCATCACGGTCCCGGTCGGAACCCAGGTGCTGGCCGATGACAAGGAGACCCTGCTCTTCGACCTGGTGGAGCCCGGACAAAGGGTGACGGCCTGCCAGGGCGGCGATGGGGGCTTTGGGAACGCCAGCTTCAAGTCCAGTACCAACCGGGCGCCGCGCCGCGCCGATCCAGGCTGGCCGGGCGAAGAACGCTGGGTCTGGCTGCGGCTCAAGCTGATCGCGGATGCTGGACTGGTCGGGCTGCCCAATGCCGGCAAGTCGACCTTCCTCTCGACCGTCTCCAGAGCCCGTCCCAAGGTCGCCGACTATCCCTTCACCACCCTAGCCCCGCACCTTGGTGTGGTCAGCCTCTACGACCAGACCTTCGTCCTGGCCGACATCCCCGGCCTGATCGAGGGTGCCAGCGACGGGGCTGGCCTCGGCGACCGCTTCCTGGGTCATATCGAGCGCTGCGGCGCGCTCTTGCACCTGGTTGATGCAACGCAGGATGACGTCGCCGGCGCCTATCGCACCATTCGCCAAGAACTGGAGGCCTATGGCGGCGGCCTGGCCGACAAGCCCGAGGTGCTGGCGCTCAGCAAGTGCGATGCTCTGCCGGCTGAGGATCTGGAAATCCAGGCCGATTGGTTGACCGAGATCGCAGGCAGGCGCCCGCTGCTGCTCTCCTCCGCCAAGGGGGAGGGTCTGGATGCGGCGCTGGAGGCCGTCCTAGAGCAGGTCCGCGCCTCCAGAGAGCCGAAGCAAGATGAGACGGCGTGGCGGCCGGAAGAAAGCTGATGTCCACGCAGTCGCTCCTGACCGCCAAACGCCTGGTGATCAAGGTGGGCTCCGCCTTGCTGGTGGATCCCCTGGGCCTAGTCCGGCACAGCTGGATCACGGCTCTGGCGGAAGACGTGGCCCAACTACGCAGTCGTGGGATCGAGGTGATGCTGGTTTCCTCCGGTGCGATTGCCGTCGGCCGCACGCAGCTCGGCCTACCGGACCGCGCACTCTATCTGGAAGAGAAGCAGGCGGCAGCAGCAATCGGGCAGATCCAGTTGGCGCAGGCCTACACGGTTGCCTTCAAAGACCACGGCCTGACCATCGCCCAGATCCTGCTGACTCTGGATGACACGGAGGCCAGGCGGCGCCATCTGAACGCACGCGCGACCCTGAACCAGTTGCTGCGCTTGGGGGCCGTGCCGGTGGTCAACGAGAACGACACCATCGCCACCAGCGAGATCCGCATCGGCGACAACGACCGCCTGGCGGCCCGAGTCGCGGTCATGACCAATGCCGACACCCTGGTGCTGCTCTCCGACATCGATGGGCTCTATACGGCCGATCCGCGGCGTGATCCGGCTGCCCAGCACATTCCCTATGTCGAGCGCCTGACGCCGGAGATCGTGGCCATGGGCGGCAAGGCCCCGGCCGGCTATTCCTCGGGCGGCATGGAGACCAAGCTGGTGGCTGCCCGCATGGCCGGCGAGGGCGGCTGCCGCATGGCGATCGCCGATGGGCGGGCGCCGCATGCCCTGGGCACCTTGACAACCGGCGGCACCGCCACCTGGTTCGCGGCTGCGACCGAACCGATGACGGCACGCAAGCGCTGGATCAAGGCGGCCTTGGATCCGCGCGGGCGCCTGCATCTCGACGCGGGCGCGGTGGCAGCGCTCCGCCGCGGCAAGTCCCTGCTTCCGGCCGGTGTGACGGCGGCAGATGGGGCCTTCAGGCGCGGTGACCTTCTGGTCTTATTGGACCAAGAGGGCAGTGAGGTGGCGCGCGGCCTCTCCGCCTATCGTTCGGAGGAGGCGGTTCGCATCCTGGGTCACCGCAGCAGCGAGATCGAGCGCCTGCTGGGCTATCCGGGGCGCAAGGAGTTGATTCACCGGGATGACATGGTGCTCTCGGGCGATTGAGTGCCGGCGGGGCTTGGCGCTACGGCAGCGCCTAGCTAGAGCATGATGACGTCAAATCGAAAAGATTTGTCGTCTGAATCATGCTCTACAAGTTTGAAAATAGAGCAGATTCACGCGATCAGGTGATTCCACCTGATCGCGAACTGCTCTAGGGTCTTACGAAGAAGGGGATGTGAGCGATGGCAAGTCTAGCGGAAACCAAGGTCGAGACCGACGAACTGGCCGAGGCCATGGCCGCCCTCGGTCGGGCAGCACGCCGCGCCTCGGCGGTGCTGGCGACCAGCAGCGGTGAGGCGCGGAACGCGGCGCTCAAGGCTGCGGCCACCGCCATCCGCAACAACGAGGTGGCCCTGCTTGCCGCCAATGCCGAGGACGTGGCGGCCGGCAAGGAGCGTGGTCTGAGTCCAGCCCTCGTGGATCGCTTGGCACTGACGCCCGATCGCATCGAGGCCATGGCCAAGGGGCTGGAAGAGATCGCCGAACAGCCCGATCCGATCGGCCGCGAGCTGGCGCGTTGGGAGCGTCCCAACGGCTTGGACATCGCTCGCGTCGCCGTGCCCTTGGGGGTCATCGGGATCATCTATGAAAGCCGTCCGAACGTGACTGCAGATGCCGGCGGGCTCTGCCTCAAATCGGGCAATGCAGCGATCCTGCGTGGCGGCTCGGAGTCGCGCCGCTCGTCGGGGGTGATCCTCGACTGCCTGCAGCAGGGACTGGATGCGGCAGGCTTGCCGCGGGAGGCCGTGCAGGTGGTGCCGACCTATGACCGGGCTGCCGTCGGTTATCTGCTGCGCATGCACGACACGGTCGACGTCATCGTGCCGCGCGGCGGCAAGGGCCTGATCCAGCGGGTGATGGAAGAGAGCCGCGTGCCTGTCCTGGCGCACCTGGAGGGCAACAATCACGTCTACCTGCATGCCAGTGCCGATCCTGAGAAAGCCCGTGCGGTGGTGATGAACGCCAAGATGCGGCGGGTTTCGGTCTGCGGTGCGGCCGAGACCCTGCTGGCTGATCGTGCGGTCGCCGAGAGCCATCTGAAAGGCGTTCTGGGCGATCTGTTGGATGCCGGCTGCGAGGTCAGAGGAGACAGTGCGACGCAAGCCCTCGATTCGCGCGTTCAGCCGGTCAGCGAGGCCGATTGGGATACGGAGTATCTGGCGCCCACCATAGCGGTCCGGGTGGTGGATGGGATGGACCAGGCCTTGGGCCACATCGGCAGCCACGGCTCCGGTCACACCGACGCCATCCTGGCTGAGGACAAGGCAGCACAGGAGCGCTTTTTCCGTGAGGTCGATTCGGCGATCCTGCTGGCCAATGCCTCGACCCAGTATGCTGACGGTGGAGAGTTCGGTATGGGGGCCGAGATCGGGATTGCCACTGGGCGCCTGCATGCTCGCGGACCGGTCGGTGCGGCTGAGTTGACCACCACCAAGTATCTCGTGCGAGGCAATGGGCAGGTTCGCCCTTAGAACCGGCTCCACCCCGCCTCTGCCAACACCGGCACGTCTGGCCGCTGCCCTCGGCGGCCGCCTGCCGGGGCGCGGACGGCGAATCGGGCTTTTGGGCGGGTCTTTCAATCCGGCCCATGCCGGTCATCTGCACATCTCGAGAGAGGCGCTCAAGCGGCTCAATCTCGACGAAGTCTGGTGGCTGGTCTCGCCGCAGAACCCGCTGAAGGCGCGGCAGGGCATGGCACGCCTACAGACCCGTCTGTCTGGTGCCAAGACGGTTGCCAAGGATCCACGAATCCGGGTGACGGCGCTGGAGGCCTACCTGGGCACCCAGTACACGGTGGCCAGCCTGGAACAGATCCTGCTGCGCTTCCCCGGGCGGCGTTTCGTCTGGCTGATGGGGGCTGACAACCTGATCCAGGTGAGCCGCTGGCAGAACTGGCAAGAAATCTTTCACCAGCTTCCCATTGCGGTTCTGGCCAGACCTTCCTACTCTATCAGGGCTTCCACGTCGAAGGCAGCCGTGCGATTTCGCAGCCGGCGGCTTTCCGGGTTGCAGGCCAGAGATCTGGCGCTCTGGTCGACCCCGGCTTGGGCCCTGTTGCGAATTCGGCTCAGCAAGCTCTCGGCGACGAGGCTGCGGCAAGCTCGGGGTCCCACCTGATCGGGGCAAACCGCATCGCTGATGTAAGTAGGTGGTCCTGCGCGGGGTATCGGGTGCGCTCCCGCAGGTTTAGCACGAAAGAGGATATCGAACCCTGCCAAACCTAGAGACGCAAGCGGCGACTGCCAACCTGCCGCACACGGAAGCAAACCAGGAGCTCCTGGATTTGGTTCTCGCCTCTCTGGACGACGACAAGGCGGAAGATGTCGTCGTCATCGATCTCTGCGAAAAGAGCAGCCTTGCCGACTTCATGGTGATTGCCAGCGGACGCTCCAGCCGCCAGGTCTCCACCATGGCTGAGCACTTGGCCGACCGCATGAAGGCCAGCCTCGGCGGCAAGCGCCCCTCGACGGAAGGCATGACCCAGGCGGACTGGGTCCTGGTCGATGGCAGTGATGTCATCGTCCATCTCTTCCGGCCGGAGGTTCGCGAGTTCTATAATCTGGAGAAGATGTGGGCCGGCAGCAACGATGTGCCGGTGCGCATTCTTGCCTAAGGTGCCTTAGAACCTGCGCCTGACCCTGTTGGCAGTGGGCCGTGCCAAACCCGGCCCACTGCGCGATCTCTTTGAGGATTACCGTCGACGATTGGACGGCGGGCCCTGGGGCAGTCTCCGCTTGATCGAGGTGGAGGAGCGCCGTCCCTTGAGCGGGGCGGAGCGCATGGCGCGCGAGGGCAAGCTGCTGTTGGACGCTTTACCCAAAGGAGCCACGCTCATCGCGCTGGACGAGCGCGGTAAGGCTCCGGGCTCGGCCGACTTTGCGACCCTCATGAATGATTACGCCGAGCGGGGCGTAAGCGATCTGGTCTTCGCGATCGGCGGTGCCGATGGACATGATCGTGCGGTGAGAGAGCGGGCTCAGCGGCTGCTCTCTCTCGGCCGCATGACTTGGCCCCACATGCTGGTCCGCGCGCTGATCGCCGAACAGCTCTTCCGCGCCCAGTCGATCCTGACGGGACACCCCTACCACCGGGCGTAACAGCAAGGGCTGGAAACTGGTCTCTGTTTCCTGCCCTTGGTTTGAGCCTTGACCGATGCTGTGTGCACTGGCCAGGCTGAGGGCAAATTCGGGGAGGTCGTCATGTGTCGTTGGCTCGCCTACATCGGCAAACCGCGCTCGATAGAGCATCTGGTCTATGGCGGACCGCATGCGTTGGCGGGCCTTGCGCGCCACTCTTATGAAGCGCGCCTGGGTGTGCAGGGCGACGGCGGCGGTCTGGGCTGGTATGACCACCGCAGCGACCCCGGCCTCTATCGCAATGCCGGACCGGCCTGGGCCGACCCCAACTTGCGCGAACTGGCCCGCCACCTGGAGAGCCGCATCACCTTTGCGCATATCCGTGCCTCCAGCGGGGCGCCCGACCTCTTCGTCAACTGCCATCCCTTTCGCCATGGGCCCTGGCTCTTCATGCACAACGGCTCGATCGGGGGCTTCGATCGGGTCCGCCGGCAGCTGATGATGAAGCTGAGCGATGCCTCCTTTGCCGCTCTGCAGGGCGGCACCGACAGCGAGCTGATCCTGCAGCTCATGGTGAGCCATGGACTGGAGGAAGACCCTGCGGCGGCTTTGCGGCGGGTGACGCAGATGATCGAAGAGGAGCGGCAGGCCGCCGGCGTGGAGGAACCATTCCACGCGACCTTCGCGCTGAGCGAAGGATGGCGCCTCTGGGTGGTGCGCTGGGCCTCTGACGGTGATCCACCGACCCTCTATGGCACGGCGGGAGAGGGCTTTGACTTGCTGGTCTCCGAACCGCTGGACGAGGACGTCAGCCGCTGGAAGCGCATCGAACCCAACAGCCTGCTGTCCATCGAACTGGCGAGTGACTGGGGCCGACGGGTGAAGAGCGAAGTCTTCCTCTAAGAGCCCGCGGGCTCTAAGGCTGCAGAGACACTAAGCGGCTCTTGGCCAGCATCCGGTCAAGCTCTGCCATCTCCTCGTCCCCGGCCACCAGGGTCAAGCCAAAGTCGCTTCTGAGGTGCTTCAGCAGGCTCTCGAGATCCGGAAGGTCAGTTCGCTCACTCTTATCACCGCGATGGCGGCTGACATGGCCGGCGACCAGGGTGTTGCGACCGCCCGCCAGGTGACGCACGGCCAGCGGGCCCTGGGTGAAGTGGCTGCCGGGATGGCTGCAGCTCCAATAGTTTGACTGTTCGGTATCCGGCGGCAGCACGCGGGTGAGGTCGAAGCAATAGAGCCGCTTCCAGTCCTGGCCCTCGGCCAAGCTGAGGCGATAGGCGAAGAGCGGATCGGCATCGATGCGCCAGGTCATGCCATCGCGACTGCCTTCCGACCCGATGGAGAGCGCAAGCGGCAAACGCGGGGTCTGGGCGCCGAAGCCTGCGTCGGCCAGATGAGGACCCTCCGGCAGCTCGACCAGGATGGTCGTGTGGGTCAGCGCGGTGATCGGGCTGTCGTCTCCCTGCATCACGCGCGCCAAGAGCGGCCTTGCGGTGAAACCGAAGGCAAGCAAAGCCTGGTGCAGCAACCCATTGCACTCATGGCAATAGCCACCGCGTTTGCCGGTCACCAGCTTGGCGAAGATCGCCTCCGGCGATGGATCGATGAGACGTCCGAGCGAGATATCGAGGTTCTCAAAAGGGATGGCTGTGAGCTGCGCCCACTGGAGTGCAATCAGGCCATCCAAGGTAACGGGCGGAGCTGCTTGAAGGCCAATTCGCTCCAAATAGGCGGCCCGATCAAAGTGCTCCAGCATCAGACTTCATATCCTGGCGGCGGGCGATAGCCGCCGAAAGCCGCCTCGACCAGCTTGCCGAAGGCAAGCGTGGTGCGGTCGCCGAACTGCGGGCCGACGATCTGCAGGCCCAAGGGCAGGCCGCTGCTGTGCAGGGGCAGGGGGCAGACCGTGGAGGGCAGCGAGACCACACCGAAGAGACCGGCCCAGAAGAGCTGGTCGGTGGTGTTCTCCTGCTGGCCATTGACCGTGATGGTGCGGAAGATGCGCTCTTCCACCTGATCATGCGGGAAGGCCGGCCCGGCGGCGACCGGGGCCAGAAGCACGTCCCAGTCCTGGAAGAAGCGATGCCAGGCCCAGCGGTGTTTCTCGCGCTCCTCATGCACCTCCAGCCAATCCTTGTGGCTGAGGTGCGAAGACCGCGCGACTTCGGCCATGGGGCTGTTGTCGCCCTCTTCCAGGTTGGCCAAACGCTCCGCCCAGATGGCGCGATCGGCGTCCGGCAGGCGGGCAATGGTGAAGGAGCGCAGCAGGCGCATGTAGACCCAAAATGCCCGCGCGGTGTTGATTTCCGGCCGTGCCGTCAGAGAGACCTTGGCGCCGGCGCTCTCCAGCTCCTTGGCGAGGTCCAGGATCTTCTGCTGGTACTCGGTGTCGGTGGCGACGCAAGTGTCGTCGACCATTACCGCGACACGGAAGTCCTTGAAGGTGGTGGCCCGCGGTGCCGGCAACTCCAGGCGCCAGCCGCTGGCCTCGATCTCGTCCGGACCGGCCAGGACGTCGAGCGCGATCTCGAGATCCGCGACAGAGCGCGCCAGCGGGCCGCCGACCGAGATGTCGGGATGAGAGAGGCTGCCGTCGGAGGTGTGTCCGCGCAGCGACACGATGTTGTGGGTCGGCTTGTGTCCGCAGACCCCGCAATAGTGGGCTGGATTGCGGATCGAGGCGCCGATGTCGCTGCCAATCTCCATCGCGGCCATGCCGCTCGCCAACGAGACCGCCGAGCCGCCTGAGGAGCCGCCCGGTGTGCGGCTCAGGTCCCAAGGGTTGCTGGTGGTGCCGTAGACAGCGTTGAAGGACTGCCAGTCCGAGAGATAGATCGGCACGTTGGACTTGCCGTAGATCACGGCGCCAGCGTCGAGTAGGCGCTGCGTGGCGACGGCGTGTTCGGCTGCGATGTTCTCGGCGTAGTCCGGCATGCCCCAGGTGGTGGGCGCGCCGGCGAAGTCGTAGGATTCCTTGATCGTGGTGGGAATCCCCATCAAGGGGCCCCAATCCTCGCCACGTGCCAAGGCCGCATCGGCCTCTTGGGCGCGGGTCCGAGCTTGCTCCAGGTCCTGCCAAATCACGGCATTCAGGATCGGATTGAACCGCTCCACGCGGGAGAGGCAGGCCTCCAACAGCTCGACGCAGCCGATCTCCTTGGCCTTGATCTTCTGGGCAAGCCTCCAGGCTGGCTCGAGCGCGATATCGCTCATCATTCCGTCCTTTGTTCTGGGAACTCTAGGCCGCCGCTTCTTGCGTTGCTTCTGCGCCAAAGACTCGCGAAAAAATGCGATCGACCTGCTTCAGGTGATAGTCGAGGTCAAAGAGCGCCTCCAGATCCTCGTCGGAGAGTACGACATCCGGATCGGCCTTCAGCAGGGAGAGGAAATCCTTACCCTCCAGCCAGACCGGCATGGCGTTGCGCTGCACCAGGCGATAGGCCTCTTCGCGGCTGACGCCGGCTTCGGTCAGGGCCAGCAGGACACGCTGCGAGTTCACGAGCCCGCCCAGGGAATCCAGATTGGCCTGCATGCGCTCTGGATAGATCAGCAGCTTCTCGACCACGCCGGCCAGGCGGTTCAGTGCAAAGTCCAGGGTCACCGTCGAATCGGGCCCGATCATGCGCTCGACCGAGGAGTGGGAGATGTCGCGCTCATGCCAAAGCGCCACGTTCTCCATCGCCGGCACGACGGCGGAGCGAACCAGGCGGGCAAGGCCGGTCAGGTTCTCGGTCAGCACCGGATTGCGCTTATGCGGCATGGCCGAGGAGCCCTTTTGGCCGGGCGAGAAGTACTCCTCTGCCTCACGTACTTCAGAGCGCTGCAGGTGGCGGATCTCGATCGCCAGGTTTTCGATTGATCCGGCGATCACGCCCAGGCAGGCGAAAAAGGCGGCATGACGGTCGCGCGGGATCACCTGGGTCGAGACCGGCTCCGATTCCAGACCCAACTGCTCGGCGACATAGTCTTCGACGAAGGGATCGATGTTGGCGAAGGTGCCGACCGCGCCGGAGATGGCACAGGTCGCGATCTCAGCGCGTGCTGTCTCCAGGCGCTTGCGGTTGCGCGCGAAGGCGGCGTAGTGGCCGGCCAGCTTGACGCCGAAGGTCGTGGGCTCGGCGTGGATCGCGTGGCTGCGGCCGATGGTCGGCGTCAGCTTGTGTTCGAAGGCCCGGGCCTTGAGTGCGCCCAAGAGGCGGTCGAGATCAGCCAAAAGCAGGTCGGCGGCCTGGGTCAGCTGCACTGCCAGGCAGGTATCCAGCACGTCGGAGGAGGTCATGCCCTTGTGTACGAAGCGCGCCTCAGGGCCAACATGCTCTGCCAGATTGGTGAGGAAGGCGATGACGTCGTGTTTGGTCTCGCGTTCGATCTCGTCGATCCGGGCGACCTCAAAGGCGCCACGCTCCCACACCGCCTTGGCGGCCTCGGCCGGAATCTCGCCCAGCTTGGCGAGCGCATCGCAGGCATGGGCTTCAATCTCAAACCAGATGCGGAATTTGTTCTCCGCTTCCCAGATCTTGACCATTTCCGGACGGCTGTAGCGCGGGATCATGGGGCTTCAAGGTCCTCTCTGTCGGTGCCTGTTGAGAAGGCGGAATTGTGCCGCATCGGCCCCGTCAGGCCAAGAGACGGGGCTGCAGCCCAGCCATCCTCTGATCGCCTGTCACAGCTGCGGGCCCAGCCTTCCCAAACCGCAGAAAGCGAAAAGGCCCGCCAGAAAACCGGCGGGCCCTTTTCGGTCATCGCTGGCGAGAAGGGATCAGCTCTTGGCAGGTACAGCCTGCTCCGATGTCAGCGCCTTCATCAAGAGTGCCTCGACGCTGGCATAGTTCTTCTCGATGTCCGGATCCTGCCAGGCATTGAACATCAAGGGGTGATGGAAGCGGACGGTGGCGTCGAATACGGCCTGGGCCGTGGTCTGCGGATCATCCTTGAAGCTAAGCCGGCCTTGCTCGCGGCCCTCGGCCAGGATCTTGGCCAGTTGGTCGACCATCTCGTCCATGTGGGTGGAGACGGCGCCGGTCGCGGTCTCGGCGATGGTGCGATAGGTCGCAAACATCTCCGGATCCTCGCGCACCTTCTGCTGCTTGATGGTGACCAGGCGGCGCATCCAGGAGGAGAGCTTTGCGTCGGCCTTGCCCGGCTTGTCGGCAATCTTGGCCAGCGGTTCCGACACGCCGGATAGCCAGCGTCCGGCGACGGCATCGCGCAGGGCCTTCTTGCTCGGAAAATGACGATAGATGCTGCCGTGGCTGACACCCAGCGCACGGGCCACATCGACTACACTTGCCTTCTTGGGTCCGAACCGTCTGAGGACTGTCTCAGCCGCATCCAAGATCCCGTCAGGTGTGAGGTGGCCTTCCGGCCGTTCTGGTTTATCCATCTGTTCCCACTCCGATCCAGCGCTTCGCGTTCACGACCGCAAACGATTGCCCCGGGTAGGGCCCCAATCCTCGTAGAGTCGCTCGACGCTTCCCAATCCTAACACAAAGCCTCACCGCGATTACAATTCATTCCTTCGTCGCAAGCATTCAACGCTCGCATTCGCTGTCCCTTACCACAGCGGCTAAACTTACCGCACCCTGACCAAAAGGTTAGGTCAGTCACCATACCGCGAAACCTTGCCAAGTAACCAAAACCACCCGGTTCGGGTCCTGATGCTCTCGGTCGCGTTATCTACCAAGTAAATAGTAAGGCAAGACCAACACCATAACAAGCGAAGGGCGATAAATTTCAAAAGGCAGACACTGAAATCGGACAGAGAGTTGTTTCGGCCGTCCCTTGTAAGCAGACACGGCATGGCGAGGGGGCGATCACAGGTGGGAGAATCTTTCGCAATTGCGGCAATTGTGCGACAAACATGTGGAGTCGACTCTTCGCGGGCAGTGGTCAGCTTCGTGCAAGCAACCTCTTTGATCTGTAACATGTGAGGCGATCCGCCGCAGGGGTGCTGAACGGCAGACTTCAGTCCCGGACGAGACGACTCGGCTAGATGGCCTCAGGTCCCTCGGCGAAGGGGTTATGGCCGTCGCGGCCTTCGACCTCGACTGCCCATAGGTCGGGGTCACGTGCAGCAGCACGATCGATGTAGGCGTCGGCTTCTGCCTCCTTCACCTCGGCATTGCTCAAAGCGCCCATCCAGCCCAAGCGGCCGTCGAGGTCGCGTTGCTGCACCAGAACTTGGAAGCGACCGTCCAGTAGGTTCAGCTTGACCAGCAAGCCACCGCCCATGCGCTCGCCACGGCGCAGCACAAAGACCGGCCGGCCGGCCGCGTTCTCGCGTCTGACGACGCCCATGATCCAGAGGTGACTGGGTAGTCGCTCCATGCTCATGCGGGCTCCTCACGCCACTCTGCCAGCACCCAGGGATGCTGCTCTTGCCTAAGGGCGGGTGTCCTCTCGGCCTCAAATACAGACCGGTCTAGCTGCGATAGTGCCCAGACGGCGGCGCCGCGCACCAAGGGGTCTGCAGCCGCCAAGTGAGGTTGAACAGAGGTCATGGCCTCCTGCTTGCCGCTGTTGCCCAGAGCAATCAAGAGATTACGTAGAAAGCGCGCCCGCCCAATGCGTTTGATCGGGCTGCCGGAGAAGAAGCGCCGAAACGCGGCTTCGTCGAGCGCCGCCAAGTCGGCAAGGGAGGGTGCAATCAGATCCTCCCTGGCCTGCAGCTTGGCCTCACTTGCGCTCTTGGCAAACTTGTTCCAGGGGCAGACCGCCAGGCAATCATCGCAGCCATAGATGCGATTGCCGATGGCAGGGCGCAGGTGGCGCGGGATCGGCTCCTTGTGCTCGATGGTCAGATAGGAGATGCAGCGTCGCGCGTCGAGCCGATAGGGCCCTAGGAAGGCGTTGGTCGGGCAGATATCCAGGCAATCCCGGCAACGCCCGCAATGTGCGCTACCCGACGCGTCGCGGGGTAGGGCGAGCGTGGTGAAGACAAAGCCGAGGAAGAACCAGTTCCCCAGATCCCGCGACAGCAGGTTCGTGTGCTTGCCCTGCCAGCCAAGGCCGGCCAGAGCCGCCAGCGGTTTCTCCATGACCGGTGCCGTATCGACGAAGACCTTGACGTCTCCGCCCGCTTCCGCGAGGAGCCAACGTGCCAGTCGCTTCAGCTTTGGCTTGACCAGGTCGTGGTAATCGCGATGGCGGGCATAGACCGAGATGTTGGCCGTCAGTGGCTGGTCCAGATTGGCCAGGGGCGAGACGGCCGGCCCATAGGACATTGCCAAAGCGATGACGCTTCTGACGTCCGGCCAGAGAGCCTCTGGCTGGCTGCGCCGCTCCCGGGTCTCGGCCATCCAAGCCATGCTGCCGTGACAGCCCTCTGTGAGGAATTCTCTCAGGCCGGCCACAACCTCTTGCGAGAGTTCCGACGGTGCGATGCCCATCGCATCGAAACCCAGTGCGCGCGCCTCCTGGCGCAGGGCGGACACTAACGCCGCTTCGCTCAGCCTTGGCTTCTGGGCGCCTTTCATCATGCAGCGACCATCCTTCTCCCTGCCTTGCAACGCAAGTTTGCGCTTTCCTTGACAGCAGCTGCCCGGAAAGCCCAGGTCTCTGGCGATGCAGATCTCACTTCAGAACAAAGGCGCCCTGACGGAGGTCGCCCGCCAGGCCTCGGCGCGCCTGACGGTCGACACGCGCGGCGACGAGTTGGTGGACCTCACTGCGGTGGTCAGAGGCTGGCTGCGTGAATTGGGCGTCCGGGAGGGCGCCGTCACCCTCTTCTGCCGCCATACCTCAGCCTCGCTCACGGTGCAGGAGAATGCAGACCCACGGGTCCAGGCGGACCTGCAGGACGCACTGGGCCAACTGGCTCCGGCCGATGCTGCTTGGCGCCACGACGACGAGGGGCCGGACGATATGCCGGCCCATGTAAAGACCAGTCTGACCGATGCCAGTCTGACCCTGCCGATGGCTGAGGGGAGGCTCCTTCTCGGCACCTGGCAGGCAATCTATCTGATGGAGCATCGCACGAGCCCGCATCGCCGCGAGGTCTGCCTGCACTTCATCGGTCGTTAGGGTCAGCGGTATGGCTCCCTTCTGGCAGACCAAACGTCTTTCCGAGATGACGGCGGGTGAGTGGGAGAGCCTCTGCGATGGCTGTGGGCGCTGCTGTGTGATCAAGCTGGAAGATATCGAGACCGGCCAGATCGACGATACCGATGTCGCCTGCAAGCTCTTCGACAGCGAGACTTGCCGCTGCAGCGACTATGCCAACCGGCAGGCAAGGGTGCCGGACTGTGTGAAGCTGAGCCCCGACACGGCCGGCACCATTGCCTGGATGCCGCGCACCTGCGCCTATCGCCTCTTGGCCGAGGGGCGGCCGCTCTACTGGTGGCACCCCTTGGTGTCAGGCGACCCGGAGACTGTGCACGAGGCCGGCATCTCGGTGCGCGGCAAGGTCGTGGACGAGCGCCAGGTCGCCGATGCCGACCTCGAAGACCGTATCGTCTACTGGCCCATCCCAGAGGATCTGATCGAAGAGTGAAGCCTTAGACCAAGACGGGCACAGGTCGAAACGACCTGCGGTCTCAATCCTGGGTTCTTAGCGCGCTAGTAACCGCGATCCACTGTGAAGCGTGCGACAGCCAGCATGGCTCCGCGAGTCTCGGACTCGGGGAAGATCTCCAGCGCCGCCAGGGCCTGATCGCGATACTCGGCGGCGACGGCCAGGGCTGCATTCAGGGTGTCGTGTTTGCGCATCAAGCTGACCGCGGTCTCGAGATCGCTATCGGTCTGCTCCATCTCTTCCAGGCAGCGGCGCCAGAAGAGGCGTTCCTCCTCGCTGCCGCGCGCGATTGCCAGCACCACGGGCAGGGTGAGCTTGCCGTCGCGGAAGTCGTCACCGACGGCCTTGCCCATGTCGGCCTCACTGGCGGCATAGTCCAGGACGTCATCGACCAGCTGGAAGGCCATGCCCAGGCAGCGGCCATAGGTCTCAAGCGCGCTCTGCTCCTCGGCCGGTCGATCGGCGACCACTGCGCCGACTTCACAGGCGGCCGCAAAGAGGGCCGCGGTCTTGGCACCGATGACCTCCAGATAGGCCTCGACCGTGGTCTCGGTATCGTTCGCGGTCAGGAGCTGATGGACCTCGCCCTCGGCGATAATGGCCGAGGCATTGGAGAGAATGCGCAAGACTTCCAGCGAGCCATCGGCGACCATAAGCTGGAATGCCCGGGAGAAGAGGAAGTCGCCGACCAGCACGCTGGCCTTGTTGCCCCAGATGGCATTGGCCGTGGACTTTCCGCGCCTGAGCCCGCTCTCGTCCACCACGTCGTCGTGCAGCAGGGTGGCCGTGTGGATGAACTCGACGCAGGCTGCCAGTCCCTGGTGACGCTCTCCGCCATAGTCGCAGAGCTTGGCCGATGCCAAGGTCAGAAGCGGCCGCATCCGCTTGCCGCCGGAGGCCACGATGTGCCCGGCAAGCTGTGGGATCAGCACCACGGGCGAGTGCATGCGTTCGACGATCAGGCGGTTGACGGCTTCCAGGTCCTTGCTGACCAGAGCCAGCAACTCTTCCAGGCCATTCTTGGACGCCGCGGGATCGCCCGGCATGTCCAGCGACGAAGCGCCGGCGGATACTGACAAAATCCTACCCCTTTTCGATCAGAGGGCTTGTGACCCTGGCAAAATATAGGTGCGCAAACCGGCGTCAAGCCAGTCTCGCTTAGCATTTGGTGAGACCCTCTGTCCCTACTGCGCCTCAAGGCAACCGGTCCGCAACACCATTTGTCACGCTTTCGTCATAACTGCTTTGGCGGGGCATCGGGGTGCTTTCAAGCAACCTGGTGAATGACCACTTGTCCTGTTGAGAGGCAGTGTTCACCGCTGGGCGTCAACCTTTACAGAGAGGCGCGCGCGCAGCGTGACGACTGAGGAAGAATGGTTATGGCAGACACCCTGATCAAGCGGCGTTTGGCCGGGCTAACGCGCCCCTTGCCGAGCGAATCGAGAGAGCAGCCCGTTTGCGCGCGTGAGCGCTGCAGAATTGCGCTGCTGCTGGCGAGCGCAGCGCTGTTGGGGCTGCTTGGATTGAGTGCTGCGGCCTAGAGCATGATGACGTCAAGTCGAGACGATTTGTCGTCTGAATCATGCTCTATACGCTTGAAAAATAGAGCAGATTCACGCGAGCAGGTGCTTCCACCTGCTCGCGTGCTGTGCCACCGGTCTTGACCGAGCCTGAGGGCAGCGAGGCAACGGCCGTCTTGGGTGGGCAGGTTACACTGCTGCAACCCATCAAAGGCTTCCGTGTGGCCATCGATAGCCTGCTGCTGGCGGCCGCAGCAGCTCCACCGGAGAGGGCTCAGGTGCTGGATGCCGGCTGTGGCGTCGGTGCGGCAGCGCTCTGCCTGCTCAATCGACGTCCGGACCTGACCCTGCTTGGCCTGGAAAGCCAGCCGGAGTTGGCCGCATTGGCGACAAGCAACGCACGCACCAATCGCCAAGAGGCACACTTCAGCGCGCTTTGCTGCGACTTGGCGCGACTCCCAGCCCAAGTTCGTGCCCGCAGCTTTGACTGGGCGATCAGCAACCCACCCTATTTTGCCGAGGGCAAGGGCGGAGCCTCACCCATGGATGGCAAGAGCCAGGCCAATCAGGAGGGGGCGCTCGACCTGGAGGGTTGGCTGGACGCCATCCTGCGGCGGCTCGTACCGGGTGGCGGCCTGACCCTGGTGCATCGGGCCGATCGGCTCCCCGACCTCTTGGCGGCCCTGCAGGCACGCTGTGGGGCGATCACCATCCTGCCGCTCTGGCCAAAGGCCGGGCAGCCGGCCAAGCGGGTCATAGTCGCCGCCCGCAAGACGGCGCGCAGCCCAGCGCGCTTGCTGCCTGGTCTGGTGCTGCACGAAGCCGACGGCAGCTTCACCGCATCGGCAGAGGCCATCCTGCGCGACAGCGCACCGCTATCACTGGATCCGGAGGTTCCTCCTCACACCAACCCGTGAACGGCGGCAAAGGGGTCCCAGTCCGCGTCCCGGTGCCAATCGTATTCGGCATAGGTGGCGATATCTTCCGCCCGCTTGTCGCCGTGCAGGGCTGCGATCAGCGCCAAGGTCATGTCGATCCCGGCAGCGACGCCAGACGAGGTCCAATAGGGTCCATCCTGCACCCAGCGCGCCTTGGCCTGCCAAGAGACCGCCTCGCTGGAACTGCTGGCCCAAGCCCAGGCCGCTTTGTTGGTCGTCGCCCTGTGGCCATCCAAAAGACCGCTGCGCGCCAAGAGGACAGCGCCCGTGCAGACCGAGGCCATAATCTCGGCCTCGGCGTTCGCCTTGAGCAGGAAATCCAGCATAGCCTGATTATCGATTTCACGACGGGTCCCCGGGCCACCTGGAACCAGCACGATGTCAAAGCCACTGCAGTCCTCGAAGGCCAACTCGGCAAGGCTCTGCGGGCCGGCGCCGCTGGCGACCGGCCCGGCCGACTCCGCGACCAGGGTGATGGCGAAGTCCTCGCGCTGCATGCCGAACATCTCCAAAGGCCCATAGAGGTCCAGAAGCTCGAAGCCGGGGAAGAGCACGGCGGCAATGCGGCGCATCTCAGAAATCCTTAGTTACAGGCGTCTTCCTAGTTTCGGCGCCGCTGTCGCTGCTCGACTCGCACCGCAAGCGGGCGGAGGCGCTTTGGACCCTCAGGTCGCTCAGGTTCCGGACCGCCAAGCAACATGACGCCGGTCCCCATCGCCAAGGACCCGAAGGTGATGGCGAAAAAGACAGTGAGCAGGATCATCGCCTCCAGCCAGAACGCGGAGGAGAAGATCAGGGTCTGAAGCCCCATGGCGTTGCTCAGCAAAAGGCCGGCAAGCAGGGTCCAACCGGCGGCAATGCCGATCAGGCAGTGATGCAGCAGGAAACGGAGCAGAGGTGAACGCATCGGATAGCAAGCCTCGCGTCTAGGTTTGAGGCAAATCTATCGCAGCTTGCAGTCTCAACCCTAGACGCGCCTTGTCGCGCTGCCGACGCTGTGCCATCTCCCCTCTTGCCGATCCGTTATTGTTGAGGACTGCGAGTACGCTTATGGCCTTGTCTCTCCGCCGTCTCTTCGGGGCCTCTCATCCCCAGGTTCCCGTCGTTCGCCTGACCGGTGCGATTCATGCCGGCGGAGGCGCACTGCGCCGGGGGCTTTCCTTGCAGCGCGTATCAGGCCCCTTGGAACGCGCCTTCAAGATGAAGGGGGCCAAGGCCGTGGCCTTGATCGTGAACTCTCCAGGCGGCTCACCGGCGCAGTCCTCTCTGATCGGCGGGCGCATCCGGGCCCATGCCAAGGAAAGCGGCCTGCCGGTCCTGGCCTTCGTCGAGGATGCTGCAGCCAGCGGCGGCTACTGGCTGGCCTGTGCCGCTGACGAGATCTTCGTGGATGCAAGCTCCATCGTTGGCTCGATCGGCGTGGTCTCTGCCGGTTTCGGCTTCCAAGAGGCGATCGCCAAGATCGGCGTCGAACGGCGTGTCCACACTGCCGGGACGAGGAAGGCCATCCTTGATCCCTTCCGGCCGGAGCAGGAGGAGGACATCGAGACCCTGAAGGCCATTCAGTCAGAGATCCACGAGGCCTTTAAGTCTTGGGTCAGGGAGCGTCGCGGCAGCCGCCTGAAAGCATCGGAAGAGGATCTCTTCACCGGTGCCTTCTGGACCGGGAGACGTGGAGTCGAGCTGGGCTTGGCCGATGGTGAGGGACAGATCCGCGAAGTCTTGCGCGAGCGCTATGGCAAGAAGGTCAAGCTGATCCCGATGGAGCGCAAGAAGGGATTCCTCTCGGGCCTCTTCGGCGGCGGACAGGCGGAGCAGCGGCTGGAAGACCTGGCCCCTGCAGTCGTGGAAGCCGTTGAGGAGCGTCTCTCCTGGCAGCGCCTGGGTCTCTAAGCTTAGTTCCAGTTGGGGACGAAACCGACCGTCTGGTCCAGGATGCACTCATAGAGCAGCTCGTAGCTGCCGGTCGGGGCCTTCACCTGTTCCACGGCGTTCTTGATCTGGCCGGTACACCAGTTGCGCGCCCGCGCGGGCATATCGGGCCAGAGCGTGTTGAGGGCGTCCAAGGCCGTGGTCTCTCGCGTGCGGCATCCCTGCCGAATAGCGCCGGCGTCAGCACTTGGTTTCACCGCCACCTCACTGAGTGCCGCCCAGGTGCAGAAACGTTCCGTATCATAGCTGGGTAAGCCGCCTTGCGCCTGCGCAAGGGTGCTGGAGGATCCCAGCAACAGGATAAGAACGAGCAGGCGAATGGGGTGCATCCCGACTTCCTTTAGGCGGCAACGACGTGGGGCGATGACTAAACCTGCTATAAGACTGTGCTTGAAGCCGCACAAGCCAGGGCTTGCGCCTTGGCAGCGAAACAGAGAGAAACCAGATCAAGAGAAGCGATCGGCATAGGTCGGCCGTGCTGCGATAGAAGGCGGAATTGGCGTGTTCGGACTTTCCTTTCAGAAACTCCTGGTTCTCGGCATTGTGATCGTTGGGGTGATTGCGGCCTTCCGCCTGCTGTCGACCTTGAAACGTCAACAGGAGATCGCAAGGCGCAATCAAGAGGCGGCCGCACGGCAGCGGGAAGCCGAGCGGGCGCATCAGGGCCATCAGGAGCAGATCGAGGATATGGCGGCCTGTGGACGCTGTGGTGCTTACATCGCCTCTGCTGCGGGTGGCTGCGGGCGCCGCGATTGCCCTTACAAGTCCGCATAACAGTGTACTTTTGTGTCCTTGCCTGGCTTGCACTAGACTGCTCCGAAGACGACATCCAGATGGGGCGTGCGGGCGCAGGATCAGACTAGGCGATGAGCAGCGAAGAGAAGGGCAAGTCTCTCGGCAAGGTGCCGGAGTTCAGACTCAAAGGGGCCAGCGGGCATGACTTTGAGACAGCCTTTCGTCGTGCCGAAGCGGACCTTCAAGCACCGATACCGACTTTCCGCTCGCATGAAGTTGAGCCGCCCGAAGCTGAGGTCGTGGAGGAGGGGGAGCCCGACACCGTCCATCTGCAGTTGACCTTGAAAGACGGGGCGATGCTCGTCAGCGAGTTCAGCGGTGCGCATTCTCTGAAGGCGGCAACACCGGCCGAGATCGCTGGAGACCATCAGGAAACAGCTGACTTCCAAGAGGTGCCGCGATCGGGTGCAGAGCATGCCGCCCGGACTTACGAGGACTGGCTGGCACCGATGGACCCGGATGACTGGAGCGCCGATGCCCCGGTCGGTGGTCTGACCGCCGAGCCAGCAGCACCCCTGCTTTCCGACTTCAGCGGTGCCGAGACCATGCCGCCGGTGCCCGAAGAGGAGGAGCCGGCCTTCGTCAATGACGGCCTGCCGAGCCTGACGGCGACGGAAGGGAAGCTGCTCTCCGAATTCAGCGGCTCCAACCTCTTCGGGGACGCGGATAAGGAAGAACCGCAGGTCGGCGGCATGTCGGCTCTGGACGACATCATCTTCTCCTCCGATCCGCGGGCCAGCGAGCCGCCTCTGCCGAAGGTGACCGGTCGAACCGAACCCGAGTTCCTGTTCAAGCGCTGATCGTCCGCAACCGCAACGCAGTCGGGCTATGCCGAGCGACGGGCTTGCCGTCCTTCCGGGCCAAGGGCTAGGTTCGCGCGCCGGACGAGACGGCTAGATAACCGATGAGGAGCACCTGAGCGCCATGACTGCAGCCGAGGAAAGAGAGGCCGACCCGGCGACCTCTTTTCAGCGCTTGATTTTGAACCTCCAGACCTATTGGGCGGGCCAAGGTTGCGTGATCTTGCAGCCCTATGACATGGAGGTTGGCGCTGGCACCTTTCACCCGGCCACAACCCTGCGCTCGCTGGGTCCGGATCGGGTCTGGAACTGTGCCTACGTGCAGCCCTCTCGGCGTCCGACCGATGGACGCTATGGCGAGAACCCCAACCGCCTGCAGCACTATTACCAGTTCCAGGTGCTGATGAAGCCCTCGCCAGCCGATATCCAAGACCTCTATCTGGGATCCTTACGCGCTATCGGCCTGGAGCCCAAAGAGCATGACATCCGCTTCGTCGAGGACGACTGGGAGAGCCCGACCTTGGGCGCCTGGGGCCTGGGATGGGAGGTCTGGTGCGACGGCATGGAGGTGACACAGTTCACCTATTTCCAACAGGTGGGCGGCATCGACTGCGACCCCGTTCCGGTCGAGCTGACCTACGGGCTCGAGCGACTGGCCATGTATGTGCAGGGCGTTGAGAACGTCTATGACCTGGACTGGGATGGCGTCCCCAAGGAGCAGGGCGGCAAGAGCTATGGCGACGTCTTCCTGCGCGCTGAGCAGGAATTCTCTGCCTTTAACTTCGAACATGCGGCGACCGAGGCGCTGTTCCGGCACTTTCAGGATGCCGAAGCGGCCTGCGCCCATCTCTTGCAGCAGAGCTATGAGGGGCGCACCCTGGCGCTGCCTGCCTATGACCAGTGCATGAAGGCGAGCCATCTCTTTAACTTGCTGGATGCACGAGGCGTGATCTCGGTCACCGAGCGACAGGCCTATATCGGCCGCGTGCGCGCACTGGCGAAGGGCTGCTGTGAAGCCTGGGTGGGGGAGACGAAGCATGCCTGATCTTCTCTTGGAGCTGCGTTCGGAAGAGATTCCGGCGCGCATGCAGAGCCGCGCGATGCAGGATCTGGAGCGCCTGGTGCTCGCCGGTCTGGCAGAGGCCGGCCTCTCGAGCAGTGGATCGCGTGCCTTCTCGACGCCGCGGCGCCTGACCCTGCTGGTGGAAGGCTTGCCCGCCAAGCAGGAGGATCGGCGCGAAGAGCGTAAGGGACCCAAGGTCGGCGCTCCGGAGAAGGCCGTCGCTGGCTTCTTGAGAGCTGCGGGCCTGGCTTCCCTGGATGATGCAGAGGTGCGCGACACCGGCAAAGGACAGGTCTATTTTGCCGTCCGTGACGTGCCCGGTCTGGCCACCGCTGAGGTGCTGCCGGGGATCGTGATCGCGGCTCTGCAAGACCTGAGCTGGCCCAAGTCGATGCGTTGGGGGGAGAACGGCTTTCGCTGGGTCCGCCCCTTGCGTTCGATCCTGGCGCTCTTTGACGGCCAGGCGCTGGAGGGTGGATTGGATCTCGCCAGCCACAACGAGGACGCCGGCTTTCTTGGCTTTGGCGACTGGACCCTGGGGCATCCGCAGCGCCCGGCCCAGCCGCTGCACGTAACCGACTTTGCCAACTATGTAGAGACCTTGACCGCCGCGGGCGTCATCCTGGATCGCGAGGCAAGGGCCGCATCCATCCGTGAGCAGGCAGAAAGCCTGGCCAGTGCCGCCGGCCTCAATCTACGCAGTGACGACGCGCTGCTGGAGGAGGTGGTCGGCTTGATCGAATGGCCGACGGTGATGCTCGGCCGCTTCGAGGAGGACTTTCTGGCCGTGCCGCCAGAGGTCCTGGTCACCGCGATGCGCAGTCATCAGAAGTATTTTGCCTTGGAGACCATGGAAGGCGAGCTGGCGCCGGCCTTCCTCGTCGTGGCCGAGGGCGAGGCGCCGGAAGACAGTCTCAGACGCAGCAACATCATCGCCGGAAACGAGCGGGTCCTGCGCGCCAGGCTGGCCGATGCGCGCTTTTTCTGGGAGCAGGATCTAAAGACGCCGCTGTCCGACCGGCGCGAGGCGCTCTCCGAGATCGTCTTCCACGCCAAGCTGGGCCGCTTGGATCAGCGGGTGGCCCGCATCGAATCCCTGGCCCAGGCCATCGCCGAGGCGGCAGGGGAGGCTGATCCGGCCCTGGTGCGCCAGGCCGCCGGTCTGGCCAAAGCCGACCTGGTCACCGGCATGGTGGGCGAATTCCCGGAGCTGCAGGGCCTGATGGGGCGTTACTACGCTCTGGCCGAGGGACTGCCGGACGCGGTCGCAGAGGCCATTGCCGACCACTATGCGCCGAAGGGGCCGGACGATCCCTGCCCAACAGCGCCGGTCTCCGTCGCCGTGGCTCTGGCCGAAAAGCTGGACAGTCTGGTGGGGTTCTGGGCGATCGGCGAGACACCGACCGGCAGCAAGGACCCCTATGCCCTGCGCCGCGCGGCCCTTGGCGTCATTCGCCTGATCCTGGAGAACCAGCTGCGCCTGCCGCTGCGCGATCTCTTCGCCATCGCTGCCGCGGGTTACGGCGAAACGGCTGCCGGCTTCCAGGCGGAAGCGCTCTTGGACTTCTTTGCCGACCGCCTGAAGGTGGCACTGCGCAGTCAGGGCATCCGACACGACCTGATCTCTGCAGTCTTTGCGCTGGAGCGTGAGGATGGCGAGCGTGAAGACGATCTGACCCGTTTGGTCAGCCGTGTGCGAACCCTGCAGACCTGGCTGACCGGTGAAGCCGGCGAGAACCTGCTGACGGCCTATCGCCGCTCTGCCAACATCGTCAGGATCGAAGAGAAGAAGGACGGCGCTGCGGTCGAGGGACCGGCCGACCAGCACCTCTTCGAACAGCATGAAGAACAGGCGCTCTGGATGACCCTGGAGGCTGTGCGTCCGACCCTGGACCTGGCGCTTGCCAGAGAGGACTTCGAAACCGCGCTGACAGACCTTTCGGGCCTGCGTCAGCCGGTCGATGCCTTCTTCGACAAGGTCACGGTGAACATCGAGGGGCTGGGGTTGCGGGCCAATCGCTTGCGGCTTCTGAAGGCCATTCAGGCCACCATGGATCGGGTGGCTCGCTTCGATTTGGTGGAAGGCTAGAGCATGATGACGTCAAATCGATACGATTTGTCGTCTGAATCATGCTCTACACCTTTGAACAATAAAGCAGATTCACGCGAGCAGGTGAGTCCACCTGATCGCGATCTGCTCTAGAGGAGGGCGCTGATTGACTCCGCAAGAGGGACAGGACTTTTTCGAGACCTACTTGACCCGCTGGAATGCGCAGGATCTGGAGGGGATCAGCGATCTCTTCGAGGAGCCTTCGCTCTTCGTGTTGCCGGACCGCAGCATCGCTCTTGCCACGCGGCAGGAGGCACTGGCGCTCTTGACCCTGGTCTTCCAAGGGCTGAATGCGGACAACTTCGAGGCCTCGCGCTATGCCAGCCTAGAGGCCAGGTCGGCCGGCGGCGGCTTGGCGGTCCTCGACGTCGCTGGGGTCGATCGGCTGCGCAAAGACGGCAGCCTGATCGAGACCATCGACGCCCACTATATCCTGCGCCGGCAGGCAGAGGGCGGTTGGCGCATCATTTCCGCCGTTGTCTGCGAGCCAGGTTGGCGAAGAGGCTAGCCGGAACTAGCTGTCCTTCTCGTCCTCCGGGACCGTATAGCCGCCACCCAAAGGCAGGGTGCCGGGCGCTGCCGGGGTGAAGTCGTAGGCTGCCGTCTCGCTGACCGGGGCATTGCGACGCCGCATGCGGCTTAGCACGAAGCAGCCGAACAGCAGGTTCAGGACGGCGATGAAGAGGAAGAAAGTGCTGGGGCCGAAGATGCCCATGCTGGCCGAGGCCGTGACGTTGCCGACTATGCCGCCAAGGGAATTGACCAAAAGCAGCGCCGCGGCAGCCGGGACCAAGCTGTCTTCCGGTAGCCAGTCGTTGGTGTGCGCGATGACCAGGGCATAGGTCGGGAAGATCGAGGCGCCGGTAATCACGCAGGCCAGCAGCACCATGCCGTAATCGGGAGACCCTGTGAGCGCCAAGAGGTAGAGCACCAGCAGCAGGACTCCGCCGACCAGGGTGATGCCGACCAGGACGGCACGGCGGTCGAGGCGGTCGGAAAGCCAGCCCAGCGGGTACTGCGCGACCAGCCCGGCCAAGAGACCCACGGTCATGAGCCAGGCGGTGGAATCGGCATCGAAGCCCGCAGCCGAGCCATAGACCGCACCCAATGAGGTGAAGGAGCCCTGCAGCGCACCTACGCAGAAGGATCCGACGAGACCCAGCGGGGTTTCCCGAAAGAGGCGCAAGAGGCCGTAGCGCCTCGTGCTCTCTTCATTATCCTCGCGTTGCACCGGGGCTCCGGCCTTGGTCAGGGTCACCGGCACCAAAGCGAAGGAGATCAAGATCGAGGCGATGGCGAAGAGCTTCAGCCCGCTGGCATCGCCTAGATTGGCGATCAGGGGTCCGACGGCAAAGCCGCCGAATATCGTCACGCCATAGATCGAGAGGATACGGCCACGCAGATTGTTCGGCGAGCGCGCGTTCATCCAGCTCTCGACCACGGTATAGAGGCCGGCGAAGCAGAAGCCGGTGATGAAGCGCAGGATGAGCCAACCGATGGGCGTCGGCCAGATCGCCAGCATCAGCGCCAGTCCGGAGGCGACCGAGGCCAGGGCCGCAAAGGTGCGGATGTGCCCGATGTCGCGCACCAGCTTGGGGCAATAGAGCGAGCCGATCCCGAAGCCGGCGAAATAGCTGGCCGACACGATGCCCATCCAGGCGACCGAGATGCCTTCCATCGGGGCGCGCAGGCCCAGAAGCACGAATTGAAGACTGCTGCCTGCCAGGAGCACTCCAAAGCAGAGGATCAGCGGACCGAGAAGAAGCAAGAGCGATCCCATGGCAGGGGACATCCTTGTCGCGGACAGGTTTCAGAGATCGCCGTTACCTGCTGTGCGCGTCCCCGACAAGCGCGAATTTCCTATGGCAAAGCGCCCAAGCCATCAGGGACAGAGGCAGCTCGGCAAGGTCATCGATCCCAAGAGGGTGGAGGTCAGGCTGCAGAAACGGGCCTTGTTGTCGGCATTGCCGGCAGCCAGGCGCAGCTGACGCTCGGTCATGGTCAAGAGGCGACGGCCGGCGGCGGCGTCGGGCTCGACCTTGCGGTCGACCAGATGACAGCTCTGGGGATCCAGCCTGGCGGTCATGATCATCGGCGTCTCGCGTCCGTCGGAATGATAAATCTTGGCCTCGGCCCGCCCCAGCCAGTTGGTCCCCTCTTGAGTGACTGTGACCTTCTCTATCCGGCAGTCGGCGCCAGAACCGGCCAGTTTCGGGCAAGCCTCGTCCAGCATCCTGGGGGCATCGGACAGCAAGAGGACCGTTGAGGTGAGATCCGCCTCTTCGGCCGCTGCGACCTGGCCAACTGTGACCGCGAAGGCGAATGCCAGTGCGATTGCCCGAAATCCAGTGAACAGCGTGCGCCTCGGCATGCTCGGCTCCTTCGAGATGTCTGCTGGCGCGCAGTCTACCGAAGGAGGCCGAGCTCTGCCTAGCGCCTCTCGAAATCAAGAGAAATCAAACAGGAAGTCCGATTTGGTCAGGCTGTCGAAGTCATTGCCATTGGAGAGGAGGGCGGCCACCTCGCCTTGGCCGTCACCCTCCAGGTCAATCGCCAGAGCACCCTGGACGGCGTCGTAGATGATCTCCGTCTGGCTTCCGCCGCTGAATGCCGTCGCTTCGCGTAGGGTGAAGTCGCTGATGGTCAGAGACGAGAGGATGAGGAACTGGTCGGCGGCACTGGGCGTGGTGGCAGCGCCTGAGAAGTCAGAGATCACGGCATCCTCCACGCTATCGCCGAAGATGAAGACATCGGCGCCCGAGTCTCCGCTTGCCGTGTCATTGCTCCCAACATAGAGGGAGTCGTCGCCTGCGCCGCCGGCCAGTATGTCTATGCCTGAGCCACCGGTCAGAACGTCATCACCATCTTTGCCGACGATCTCGTCGTCGCCGGAGCCGCCGGTGAGGATGTTGTCAAAACTGTTGCCGTCGATCTCATTGTCCAACGCATTGCCGGTACCGTTGATGGCGCCCAGGCCGCCCTGCATACGCAGGTTCTCGACAAAGCCGGTGATCGCATCGCTCGGCAGGGTGTAGTCGACCAGAGCGCGTATCAGGTCGACGCCGGAGCTTTGGAACTCCGTGACCTTGTCGCCCGACGTATCCACGACGAAGGTATCCCGACCCGAGCCACCAGCCATAGTGTCAGAGCCGCTGCGCCCGTTCAGGCGGTCGGCGCCGTCGCGGCCGAAAAGTGTATCGCTGCTGCTGTTGCCGTGCAGGATGTTGATGATCTGACTGCCGCGCAGCTCGCCATTGCCGGCACTCGCATTGACATTGGCCCTTTCGAAGAAAGCGAAGATGCCTTCGCCGATGTCAAAGACGCTGGCATTGACGATGACGACGTCCTCACCGCCTAGGTCTTCTTCTCGTACCTGGTCGCTGCTGGTGTCGACGATGAAGGTATCGTTGGCCTTGCCGCCGATCGCGAGGTCGGCGCCGCTGCCCCCGTTCAACCGATCCCGGCCGCGGCCTCCGTCAAGGGTGTCCGAACCGCTGCCGCCGGCCATGCGGTCGCTGCCGCTATTGCCGCTGAGGAAGTCGATCTGCAGACCACCGAACAGCATGTCGGCCCCGGAATCGCCGAAGAGGGAATCGTCTCCGCTGCCACCGCGTAAGGTGTCCTTGCCAGTTCCGCCGTAAGCCGTGTCGTCTCCCTGCTTGCCAACTATGACATCGTTGCCGCCGTTTCCGTTGGCTTCGTCCTTGCCGCTGCCGCCCTCCAGGCTATCGCTACCCTCACCGCCGTTCAGTTTGGAGACATCGCCGCTGCTGCCGAAGAGGGTGGACTCGACGGAGGTGAGGGCGAGGTTGATGAGGTCGCTGGCGACGGCCAGCTTCACCATGTCATTGCCACTGCCGCCGTAGAGGGTGTCGCCGAGGGTGGATTGCCCCGTCTTCAAGAAGATGAAGGTGTCACTGCCGCTGCCACCGAAGGCTCGATCCAGACCTAGGTCCGCAGTCGTCAGATCCTCGGTATAGATCTCATCATTCCCCAGGCCGCCGAATAGCTCATCGCTTCCCAGACCACCGGCAATCTTGTCATCGCCAGGTCCACCCATGATGGCGCTGTCGTCACCGTCGCCAGCGCGGATGACATCCCGGTCCGAACCGCCCAGCAGAGAGACGTCGTCACCATCGCCGCCATCGATAAGGTCGGAATAAGCGTCACCTGAGAGCATGGTATCATCGCCAGATCCGCCATAGACGACATCACTCCCATCACCGCCATAGAGGTAATAGTCGTTCCCGGAGTTTCCTAAGATCGTGTCGGTGCCCTGATCACCTTGAATCAGAAGGTCGACGCCCGTGCCTCCATAGATCGTGTCGCCCTCCTTGCCGCCGAAGACAAAGCGGTCATCCCCGTCTCCGAGGTAGAGGAGGTCATCGTCGTCGCCGCCAAAGACAGATGTGTCGTTGCCGTCACCGGCATCGATCAGATCCGAACCGGAACCGCCGAAGAGCCAGCGGTCGTTACCGCTGTCGCCCTTTATCTGGTCCAGGCCGGAGCCACCGCTGAGGCTGCCGTCATCGCCGCTGCGTCCCTCGATGGTATCGAGACCGTCACGGCCGAAGAGTGAGGTGTCGTCTCCCTCTCCACCGAAGATCTGGTCGAGACCAGAGCCACCGATCAGGACGCGATCATTGCCTTGGTCGCCGCCCAGGACGTCGTTGCCTGATTCACCATAGTGATAGCTGTCGCCGGCAGACCCGCCAAAAAGGACGTCGTCGCCAAGGCCTCCGTTGAAGCCATCGTCCTTGCCGCTGCCTCCGGTAAGTTCGTCGTTTCCCTGCTTGCCGAAGAAACCGAAGTCATCCCCCTGGGCTCCATAGAGGAGATCCGTGCCAGTGCCCCCATAGAAGAAGGCATCATTGCCACTGTCTCCATAGAGCGTGTCGTTGCCCCCATCGCCGGTAACCGCGCGGTCATCTCCGCTGCCGCCGTGCAGTTGATCGTTGTTGTTGCCGCCAAAGAGAAAGGTGTCGGCACCGCCCTTAGCGTCAAAGAAGTCATTGCCGTTCAGGCCCAGGAAGGCATCAACCGTATTCGTGCCGAAAAGGTTATCGGGTCCATTGGTTCCAGTGATGGTGGCCATTTCGAACCTCCTCGCGATCTCTTGGTCGCTCCGCGCCGACAGGGGCAGCGGAGACAGGGTTTTTCTTGCTTAGACTGAGAAGACTACAGCCGTCGCTTTAGCTTTGAGCGCCCCGCTTGAGGGATGAGGCTAGAGCAAATGACGATTGCTGTCGAGTATCCGGACTGCTGCTGGCGGTCTTGCCGAAGCAGAGTGTCCCATCATTGGGAATCTCGACCTGATACCTACTTGGCCTTCCGGCGCTTTCCACCATCACCCCACTCTCCTCCTCGTTACCGTCTTGCCAGCACCTTTGATGGCTGGCGGAGGTTAGGAACCCAGGACGAAAACCTGCCCCTCTTGTCGAAATTCACAGTTCTTTGCCGTGACTAATGAGACGAGCTATGGCGGTCGGCCGCGACTGTCGAGCGGTCAGCCCGCGTTCACGCGCTTTTCACGGCCTCGTGAGCATCAATCGCCAATTCGGATCGTTCTAACCAAGGCGCGCAAGTCTTTGGCTGCATGTGCTGTTCTTGGGAACGATGGGTCGACTTCTATGGAAAGAGTTTTTCTTCGCCGGAGAGCAGAGTTGACATCTCCACGTCTGCTACTTCTGTGACCGGGCGGCGATGATCGCGTTCACCAACTCCTGCTCCAGCCCTTCGGGCATGTCCTCTTGCTCGTCGAAAGCACGCTTGCCGAGCTCAATGGCACGCAGGAAGTGGGTAAACTGAGTGTGGCAGAGCGGGCAGATCGAAAGGTGATAGTCGAAGAGCTGCCGTTGGCGCTGGGTCAAGCCGCCCTCGTGATAGTCCTGCAGGAACGCGTCGAACTCTTGGCAGGTGATCTGTCCGGGCATGTAGCGCAGGAAGAGGCCGGCCAGGCGGCGCTTAGCCGGGCCAAGAGGCCCTTTGCCCGGTAGCATCCAGCGAGCCATTGCGGCGATTGCCCACTTCATAGCTCTCCCTCCCGAAAGAGCGGTTCGAGCAGCCGCTTCAGCGCGTGTCGAGCGCGGTGCAGGCGAACCTTTGCCGCTGCCTCGCTAATCTCCAACAGTGCTGCCGTGGCTTTGGTGTCGATTCCCTCGATGTCGCGCAGCAGCAGAACGCTTCGGTGCGTCGCCGGTAGCTGGTCGATGGCTTGGCGCACAGCCATTCGGGTGCCTTCGCGCTGCAGCAGTTCATCGACAGAGAGCCCGGGTTCCACCTCGGCTGAGAGGGCAATCTGCATGGCATCGAACCTGGGCTGTAGAGGATCCAAAGAGGTCTCGTCATGGGACGCCTGTCGCAGCTTGCCCAGCGCCCTGTTCACCAGAATACGGTGCATCCAGGTAGCGAGTGCCGAGCGGCCTTCGAATTGATCGATCTTACGATAGACCTGCAGCAGGGTCTCTTGAAGACAGTCCTGGGCATCGGCGTCATTCCCCATAAAACGTCGAGCAACGGCGTAGAGCTGAGGGGCAAAGTCCCGCACTAAGGCCCTGAAGGCTGTGTCTTCGCCACGCTTCAAGGCAGCGACCAATGCTGCCTCCCCGCCGCTCTCCAATGACCGCACGCTGCTGGTGACACTCTGTTTTTCTTGGGGCAGCCCACTACCTCGCTTTCACCCATTGCTGTGACGAGCCTATCTCTCCCGCTCACCGGAGAAAAGTGAGCTGCGCGCCGTCAGGTGAGGTAACTTTCTCCTTCGGGCGGCATCTAAGCGAGGTTCCCGATGTCGGCCGACCGGTTCCAGGAACCTTCGGGCGCGATCGGGCAAGCTTGAGACATGGCGCAAAGGAGCGCCAGACAAGGGAGAGACAGGTATGCTGAACGAACTGCAAGAGCGCTGGTGTAGTGAGAGCCGTTGGGATTTCTCTGACCTCAAAGCGCTTTTCATTAACTGCACGCTGAAGCGCTCACCGGCGCTGTCGCACACCGATGGCTTGGTGCGAATCGCCCGCGCGATCATGGAGAAGAACGGCATCGAAGTGGATGAGGTTCGGCCTGTCGACCATGAGATCGCTACTGGAGTTTACCCCGACATGCGCGAGCATGGCTGGGATCGCGATGAATGGCCGGAGATTTTCAAGCGGGTCGAAGCGGCCCACATTCTGGTGCTGACCACGCCGATCTGGCTGGGCGAGAAGTCCTCTGTCTGCACCACGGTGATCGAGCGGCTCTATGGCAATTCAAGCCAACTGAATGCTGCCGGTCAGTATGCCTACTATGGGCGGGTCGGTGGCTGCTTGGTTACCGGCAATGAGGATGGCGCCAAACACTGCTCGATGAACATCCTCTATTCCTTGCAGCATCTGGGCTACGTCATCCCGCCTCAGGCCGATGCTGCCTGGCTGGGCGAGGCAGGGCCGGGTCCCTCTTACTTGGACCAGGGTTCCGGCGGGCCTGAGAACGACTTCACCAATCGCAACACCACCTTCATGACCTGGAACCTCATGCACATGGCGCGCATGATCAAGGATGCCGGCGGCATCCCGGCGCATGGCAATCAGCGGTCCCAGTGGGATGCCGGTTGCCGCTTTGACTATCCCAACCCTGAGTACCGCTGATTGCAGGCTGGTCGAAGCGCGTTGAGTTTGGCACCCTGTTTGGACAACGCGCGGTCCAGACAGGGGAGGGCGCATGAACCTGGCAAACCTACTGTCCCGAGCGGCGCGCGCAGAAGGAGATCGCCCGGCGCTCTATACAGGCCGTGACCTGCTGGCCAGCTATCGACAGCTGGCAGGACGCGCTGCTGCGGTCGCTGCTGGGCTCCGGCGCGGCTATGGACTGGCGCCGGGTGCGCGCGTTGCTCTGGTAATGAAGAACTGCCCGGACTATGTGACCGCGCTCTTCGGGGCATGGTGGGCCGGTCTGGCGGTAGTGCCGCTGAACGCCAAACTGCACGCGCAGGAGTTCGCCTACGCGTTGGAGGATTCCGGCGCGTCGCTGTGTTTCGTCACCGCGGATCTGGCTCCAGCCCTGCCACCCGATGCACGCTTCCCGGTGGTCGAGATCGGCTCCAAGGACTGGCAGGCTCTGCTGGCCCAGGAGCCACTGGAGAGCCCTCTGGAACGCGCTTGGGAAGATTTGGCCTGGCTCTTCTATACCTCCGGCACAACGGGCCGGCCCAAGGGAGCGATGCTGAGTGCCGGCAATCTGCTGACCATGACGGCCTGCTATTTCATGGATGTAGACAGCATCGCGCCAGAGGATTCTATTCTGCATGCTGCACCGATGAGCCATGGCTCCGGCCTCTATATTCTGCCGCATGTGGCTGCCGGGGCGGCGCAGATCGTGCCGGAGAGTGCAGGCTTCGATCCACTGGAGATCCGTGATCTCTGTCAGGCGCATCGGGGTGTCACCTTCTTTGCTGCGCCCACCATGGTGCACCGCCTGGTGCGTCATCCCGAGACCTCCGGCGCGGCACTGCCAGGTCTCAAGAGCCTGGCCTATGGCGGCGGGCCCATGTATGTGGCCGACAGCCTGGCGGCCATGGACTGCCTTGGGAACCGCCTGATCCAGATCTATGGCCAGGGCGAGAGCCCGATGACGATCACCGCGCTCAGCAAAGCCCGACATCTGCCGGAAGGGAGCCCGGACCAGGCGCTGCGTCTGGCCTCCGTCGGGATCGCCCAGTCTCTGGTCGAACTGCGTGTGGGCGATGCGGCGGGCAGCGCGCTGCCTTGTGGCGAGACCGGAGAGGTCATGGTGCGCGGACCTTCCGTCATGCTGGGCTATTGGCAGCGCCCGGAAGCAACGGCTGAGATCCTGCGCGAGGGCTGGCTCTTCACAGGCGATATGGGGGCGCTCGACGAGAACGGCTATCTCACGCTGAAAGACCGTTCCAAAGACATGATCATCTCCGGCGGGAGCAATATCTATCCGCGCGAGGTGGAGGAGTGTCTCTTGACTCATCCCTCCGTCGCTGAAGTCTCGGTCGTCGGACAGCGCGATGCCGAGTGGGGCGAGATCGTGGTCGCCTTCGTCGTCGGGCGTTCGGACGAAACGCCAATGGCCGAGGAACTGGACCTCCATTGCAGAGAGCGGATCGCCCGCTTCAAGCGGCCAAAGGACTATCGCTTCATCGGGCAACTGCCGAAGAACAACTATGGCAAGGTGATGAAGACTGCCCTGCGCGACCTCCTGACTGCCGAGGCTGAAGGTTGATGCCATGACCGAAAAACCCGAAAGACCTCAGGTTCGACGTCGGCTCAGCCGGGAAGAGCGTCGCAACCAGATTCTGGACCGTGCGGTCGACCTCTTCTCCACCCACGGCTTCGATGCCTCGACCCGCCAGCTTGCGACCTTTGCCGGGGTGACACAGCCGCTGCTCTATAACTACTTCCCCTCCAAGGCCGATCTCATCCGTGCGGTCTACGAAAGGGTTTATCTGGATCGCTGGAAGCCTGAGTGGGATGCTATGATCGCCGATCGCAGCCGTGCCCTGGACCAGCGCCTGATCGAGTTCTATGGCGACTACACCGAGACAATCTATGATCCGACCTGGCTGCGCCTCTATCTCTATTCGGGGCTGAAGGCTTTGGACATTAACAAGTGGTACATCGCGCGCGTCGAGGACCGCGTGATCTATCCCATCTGTCGTGAAATCAGAGCCTCTTGTGCCGGGGCCGAGGCGGCCAAAGGCGAGGTCACCCGAAGCGAAGCCGAGGCGCTTTGGACCTTCCACGGCGGCATCGTCTATTACGGCATCCGCAGAGAGATCTTCATGATCCCGGAACGCACCTCCTTCGAGGAGATGATAAAGAGGTCGGTTGATACACTTTTGGACGGCGCAGCGGCGATCCTGGGGAAGGAGGCCTGAGGAGACCTCGCAGTCTCGCTATCTGGGCCTCCTTGCCGGATGCAAATCAAGTCGAAGGATCATTTGGACCGCTCTCTCTCGGGGCATTCATCACGGACCCCTCCGGTGGAGGCTCCGCGCTTGGCTCGGGCGCCTTTGCCGTCTCGTCACTCAGGGCTTCAGGGCTTACGTCCTCGGCCTCGTCGCGACCTTGACGGACGCGCGGTGCGGGTGCTTGCCAAGCCTTCAGGTTCTCGCCGATGGCCTTGTAGAAGGTCGGCACAAGCGCCTCCAGATCGAGAATGAAGTTCTTGCGCTGTGCAAAGCGACCGGCCGTGGGTTTGACGAGGCAGACCTCAAAGCTGTGAGGAATGCTGTCCGGTCGTTCCATCTGTGCCCGCTCTGCCAGATCCTCGACCTGGCCCAGAGCATGCTGTGTGCAGCCGCCGCGACCCGGCCAGTGCAGGCGCAGATAGTAATCGTCGGTAAGTTCCGGAAGTTGCCGCAGCAGCCAGTTCACCCTGGCTTTGGTGCCCTTGCGATCTTCCGGCGCACGCAGGCGCATGCTTAGAGAGATCGTGCGTCCGCGCAGGTCGGCGTACAGATCCAGAGGTGCTGCGGCACCCGGAACGACGATCTCGGCCTTCAAGGTCTGGCTCTCAGCCAGCTCTTTGGCGTCGTTGCGCAGACGCAGGTCCAGATCCTTTGCTTCTGCCCGTGAGAGCTTGATCGTGGCGCTGACTGCCAGCTGCCTCGAGAGGATCAGGGTGAGATCCCGCAGTTCGCTGTGCCAAGCTCGCAAGACCTCTGTCACCTGGTCAGATCTGGTATGGATCTGGCCGCCGGCGACGGCTGTCTGCACCAGCTCGGTCCAGGCGGCGGGCATGGCGGTAAAGCCGGCAACGCCGGTGCTGGGATGGGTGAGGAAGCGTTTGAACTCATGCAGGATCAGGTGCTGGTCGGCGTCGGAGACGGCCTCTGTCGTCAACAGCAGATCGGCTTGCGTCAAGAGATACATCCAAGACCAGTGGTAGAGCTTCACCCGGCCGAGCGCCTTGGCGGGCAGTGCAACCGGGTGGTGCGTCGGCTGGGTGGCAAACTGGTTTGAGACGGTGATGACCGCATCGATCTCATTGACCTTGGCAAGACGCAGGTAGGCCTCGACCTGGGCCGCATCGAGAGGAGCGGAGCCGATCTTGCTCTCAACCAGAGCCGTCCAGCTTCGGGTGCCGATCTGCACATGGATCAGACCGTCCGGGCGCAGACCGCCGTCTTCATTGCCGCGCTTGAAGACAACTTCTGTATAGCAGTCGATGCGTGCGCGCGAGCCTATGCGCCGGCCGAGTGACGACAGCAGAAGATCGGAGAATTCGTGCACCGAAACAATGCAGGCAAGCAGGATGGAGGTCGCGCGCCCCTCCTTGGATGTCTCGGACAAGACAGGAAAGAGGCGGGCGCGTTCGCCTCGCTCAAGAATCACAGGTCGTTGCTCGCTCATCTCCGCCTCCTCAGCGTTGATAAGCAAAGCTATGCGTCTTATACGAGTGTGCGCAACATAAAAAACGATCGAAGGGTGTGTCTGGTTTCCTGCGTGATTCGACCCGCTTCCGGTTTCGCCCTATCAGCAACTCACAGCCACAAGAAGTCAGCAGTCGTCAACAGGTTCGCGTTGGTCACGTCATCGATCCGGAAGGCCTGATCCACCTGGCCATCGCCATTCTGGTCGACCTGGATTTGCTGTGGCCCGGCAAAGCGTGCCTCCGAGTTGCCAGTGGCAGAGAAGGCTGCGTCTCCGATGTAGGCGAAGACCCCCGTCTCCAGCCCCGATGCGAAGACCAGTTTATCCTCATCCTTGCCGGCGTTCACCAGCAGACCTTCGAAGTCGGCAATGATGGGGCCACCGCTGCCGTTGGAGCCCAAATCGGCGCCGTTGAAGCGGAACCAGTCATCCCCGGATCCGCCGAAGGCGGTGTCGCCATCGTTCAGGAAGATCTTGTCTGCACCGCTGGCGCCATCTAAGAGGTCGCCGTCGGTGCCACCGAAGAGGATGTCGTCACCTAGGCCGCCAAAGGCCCGGTCGCCGCCGCTGCCGCCCCGCAGGATATCGTCACCATTGCGTCCCATCAGGGTGTCGGCGCCGCTGTAGCCCAGCACCTGATCCGAGCCGCTGCGCGCGTCGAGGCGGTCGTTCAGCGATCCACCGCCGATAACGTCATCGCCAACCCCGGCGGTGAAGGTCAAGCGGTCGATCGACATGAGTTCGCTGCCGATCCGGCCATCCTCGCCGTCCGTCACATAGGCCGTCGAGCTGCCCGCCATATCCAGGGTCAGGTCCTGCGTCATGTCTCGCCGCGACATCTGCAAGAGGTCTACGCCAGATCCGCCTACCAGAACGTCAATGCCGGAGGCCGAGCGCAGGGTATCCTCGCCACTGCCGCCAAAGAGCAGGTCCTTGCCACTGCCTGCGGAGATGTCATCATCGCCATCCTGGCCATTGACGCGATCATCGCCCAGATCTCCGCTCGCCGAGTCATCGCCCGAGCCTGCGCGAATGAGATCATCACCCGCACCGCCGCTCTGCAGCGTTCCGCCGCGCAGTTGATCATCGCCATTGCCGCCATAGAGCTTGGAGCGCGCATCCGCGCCCGCGCTGATGATATCGTTGCCGGTGTTTCCCAGGCCACGTTCCGAGAAGAAGTCGTTGTTCTGACCTAGGTCTATCCTATCGTTCCCCGAACCGCCGTTGATCGAATCGCGGCCTGATCCGCCATAGAGCCGATCATCGCCACTACCGCCGAAGAAGCTATCCTCGCCCGACTGTCCGTAAGCCAGATCGTCACCGCGATTGGCGTCAAAGCGCTCTCCGCCTCGCAATGCGAAGAGGGTGTCGTCGCCGAGACCACCCTCGATCGTCAGCTCCTCGACGGAGATCGCCTTGCTGCGGATCTGGCCGCCGGCGCCGTCGTTCACAAAGGCGTCCCCGGAGGTCGAAAGCGAGAAGATCAGATCCTGAGAGACATCACGCTTGTCCAGGACGCCGGTATCCCGACCACTGCCACCGTCTAGTGTATTCAGGCCTTTCCCAGGCAAGAGGCGATCATCGCCGGAGTCGCCAAAGAGGCGATCGTCGCCTTCTTCGCCGCGCAGAAAATCACCAGCATCGCCGCCATAGAGAAAGTCGTTGCCGCTATCTCCCAGAACAACGTCCTGCGCGCTGGCGGCCTTGATTAAGTCACTTCCACTGTTGCCCCTGACATTGCCGCTGCCATAGATGCTGTCGTCACCTTCACGACCAAAGGCCTGCTCTATGGTCTCGGTCGCGCCAAGGTCGATGACATCGTTGCCACTACCCCCAAAAATAAAGTCGGAACCGGAGCCTCCATAGAGGTGATCGGCGCCGCTCCCTTCGAGGAAGCTGTCGTCGCCACTGGCGCCAAAGGCGATGTCATTACCGAGCCGTCCGTTGACATAGTTCCTTTCATCGGCGCCGAAGACCGTGTCCGCGCCATCGCCACCGACAAAGGAAAGCGTCTCGGCCGAGGCGATCTCGCTGCCCGTGGTTCCGCCTGCGCCATCATTGACAAAGGCATTGCCGACACCGCTGCTGGTCAAGACCAGGTCCTGAGCCTCGTCGCGTCGGTCCATGACCACTGTATCGTTACCGCTGCCGCCGCTCAGCGTGCCGCTACCCAGCCCACCGTAGACCTTGTCTCTGCCACTACCGCCGAAGAGCCTATCGACGCCTGTTTCTCCGCGTAGCGTGTCGTCGCCGTCGGCCCCAAAGGCCAGGTCGTCACCTTGCCCGCCGATCAGGCTGTCCCGACCGCTTGCACCGAAGAGGCTATCCGCCCCTCGACCGCCGAAGAGGCTATCGCTGCCGTTCAGGCCATAGAGCTCGTCATCTCCCGCCAAACCGAATATCTGATCGGAACCGCTGGTTCCGAAGAGCGTGTCGTTCCCGCTGGTCCCTACGATGCTTGCCACCCCGTGCCCCTCTCTCCTGCAGTACCTTACGGTGCAGGTTTCTTTCTGCCGATCCTCAAGAGAGAGCATGCCACAGCATCGGAGGTGCGAACAAAATTATTTCGTGCAACTATGTATGTTGGGGTTGTGCCTTTACTCGTCCGATGACTGTTGAGCAACGTCCTTGGCAAGGAAACGCCGTCGCCATTCTTGGCTCGTTGCGTCCGACAGCTTTGCAACGCCGGGACGAACTGCCTGCGCGATGGCGCTGTCTAGCTCCAGGCCTTCCAATATTCGGGCCAGCACCGCGCTTGGATCGGCCGAGAGCTCTTCATAGGACACGCGAAGGGGATCGATGCCCTCATCGGCGAACCAGGTCATCCAGGCCTTATCGAAGCCCGTCAGTTCGGCCAGATGATGCGCAATCTTACCTGCATCGTATTCCGGGTCTTGAGGCTCCGAAAGACGCTCCAGTTCGGTTCCGTCGGGGGCCTTGTGCCAAAGCCCGGTCTGCATGGCCTTGATGAGCGAGATCGCCTGACCCAGCTTGTCGCCCCGCGTCAGGTGAATGAAGAACGTCTCTCCAAAGGTCGTTCGGAAGCGGTCACGATCGCTTGGAACCTCGGGGTGAAGCAGGGCCAGTTGCTGAAAGAAGTAGGGCGCGCTCTCGCGCTGCAAGCGCAGGCCAAAGAGTGCCGTATCGCCGCTTCCCGCTGCGCGCCCGGCGTCAAAGAGCGCTGTCAGCAAGGCGCGTTCATCGGCAAAGGCCTCGGCCTTCAGATCGTAGTTCTTCAGCCAGGCGGCGCGCGAGGGGGTGTGGAAATGAGAGTCCGGATCGCCGGCCCGGCCTGTCGCTGCCAGAAGCGAACACAGCAAGGTGCTGCCACTGCGCGGGCTCGTGCAGATCACATAGGATTGAAATTTGCCCAAAGTCTAGGATTCCAGTTTCAACGTCACTTGCAGTTCGGTCGCTCTTCTACACGCCGGAGTATCGGGCCTCAATGCGGATCGCCGGCGCAGAACCTACATGCTGGGAGTCCGGCGCTTCAGACCCGGCAGCGCGCGAATCAATGCCATCTTGGTGCTTTCGATGCGATCTTCATCGCCGGACTCGATGGCTTCCAAATGCGCTTGGATCAGGCCATGCGGCGCGCCCGATGCGCGGCAGAGGGCGCGGGCGATCTCCTCCACCGCGGAGAGGCGGGTCCAGGCGGTTTGCTTGGGATCCTTCTTCATGAGAACAAAGATAGAACATATGGCTGTGGACAGACAGCCCCCTCTTGGGCAGGCGCGACGAAAGAATCCATGTCGGCAAGGTCTTGCCTTAAACCGCTCAGCCTTAGCTCACTGGACAAGTGGCCAGTGGCGTGCTTTCACCCTGACCAACGCGTGTCTGCGAGCTGGATGCCAATTCCAATGCCTTATGCGATGATCTGGGGGCCGCTGCCAGGATGCTAACCTCGGGGTTCCTTATCCCTCTTGCGGTCTTCACCGGCGCGCTGGTGCCGCTGCAGCTGGCGCTGAACTCACAGCTTGGCGGCGTGACCAAGAGCCCCTTTACCGCGGCCATCATCGTCTTCTCGATCGCGCTGGTGACCTTGGCCATCATCCTGGCGGCGTTTCGCCCACCGATGCCAGAGCGTGCCGCCTTGGCCGAGGCGCCGCTGTCGGTCTGGTTCGGCGGTTTCGTCGTCGCTGCCTATATGGTGTTGAGCGTGATCGTGACGCCCCGGCTGGGCGTCGGCTTCACCACCGTGCTGATCCTGGCCGGCCAGATCTTGATGGCCTTGCTGCTGGATCACTTCGGCCTCTTCGGCAATGCGCAACAGAGCATCAGCCTGACCAAGATCTTGGGCGGCGCGCTGATTGTCGGCGGCGTGGTGCTGGTCAAGTATGGCTGAGCGGTAGAGCAGCGTGATGCTGCCTCGAAACCCACCTTCTATCCTTATCGCTGTTTTCCTGAACGGAGAGTCCTCATGACAGTGTCACGACGTCACCTACTTGGATTGGCTTTGGCCGCGCCGCTGCTTCTGCCCCTCTCGGCTAAGGCCGAGGCGCCGCTGACGATCCTCCTGCCCTATTCGAAGGGGGCTTTCGAAGCCCTGGTGAACCAGGTTGCCAAGCCGCTTGAGACGCAGCTTGGCCGCCCGGTGGTGGTCGAGAAGGTCACCGGAGAGGGCAGCTGGGACGCCCTGGAGAGACTGCGCAAAGCCGGCAGCGCGCCAATAGTCCTGGCCGATGCGGACCTCTCTTTGGCGATCAAGCAAGAGGAGGGTGCGCGAGGCTTCTCCTTCGAGGACCTGCGGCCTGTCGCCAAGCTGACCAATGGCCTCTCCTTTGCGCTGATCGCTCCCGCCGGTTCGACCGTGACCAGCTGGGCAGAGCTGGAGTCCTCAGCGCTGCCCCTACGCATCGCCAACACCGGGGCGCAAACCGCTTTCGGTGTTGCCCAACGCCTTCTGTCAACCGAACTCCAGCGGCCGCTGGAAAGCGTGCCTGCCAACGGACCCAAGGCGATCTATGATTTGGTGGCCAGCGGGGATGTCGACCTGGGCATCGTCACCACCAACCTGATCGAGGGTTTCAACGCTGAGAACGGGGATGGCGGCGTGGTGCCGGTGATCACCTTCGGCGGCGCCCGCTCTCCGCGCTACCCCGAGGTGCCGACCCTGGCCGAGGTCTCTGGCGACGACAAGAAGGACTTCACCATCTCGCTTGGCTTCTACGGCAATGCGGAGATGGATCCGGCCCTGGCTGCCGACATCCTCAAGGCATTGCAGACTGTCCAAAGCGCGCCGGAGGTGGCCGATAGCCCGCTTGCCAA
This sequence comes from Rhodospirillales bacterium, assembly GCA_963669335.1. Lineage (GTDB taxonomy): Bacteria > Pseudomonadota > Alphaproteobacteria > Kiloniellales > JACOMY01 > JACOMY01. The sequence continues at coordinate 3,992,373 of OY770023.1, read as the reverse complement.
GGACTTCCCGATGCATATTAATCCGCCAGAGGTCCTGCGCGCCTCCTACGAGCGCGACGTGCGTCTGCTGAAGCGCCTTAACGAAGAGTAGTATGTTTCAGCGGTGAGCGAGGCTCACCGCTTCGCACCGGCCCGCTCCCCCTCCCGGCCGCCCACGCAAGTATCCTATTGGGTGGCCGGGAGGGGGGGCGGGCCGGTGCCGCCAAGCAATGTCGGTCATGGTTGATGGCCGACGATACAAGAACAACAGGCCCGCGCTCACCGAGGTGAGACGCGGGCCTGCTAATCTCAACTCTGGTCTAGATCAACCGCTCTTGCCGTAGCGGTAGGGCGGGCCGGCCTTGATCATGGTGGCGCGGTAGTCCTTCAGGATCTGCACGACCTTGGCGTTGCGTGGGCTCTCGGCGGCAATCTCGTCCCAGAACTTCATCGCCTCCTCTTCCACCGTCTTCCACTCCTCTTCGGGAATGGAGGTCAGCTCCAGCTTGCCGCCGGTGGTGCGATAGTGCGCCTCGCCCCACCAGTACCAGTATTGGCGATAGTAGTGCGACTGGTCGATGCAGAGCTTGTAGAGCGTCTGCAGGTGTTCCGGTAGAGCCTCCCAACGCTCCGAATTCACGAAGTAGGAGCCGGCCCAGGCACCGGAGATGTTGTTGGTGAGGTAGTAGTTGGTGACGTCCGCCCAGCCGACGGTATAGTCCTCGGTGATGCCGGACCAGGAGATCCCATCCAACTCTCCGGTCTGGATCGCGACCTCGATATCCTCCCATGGCAGGGTGACCGGAACCACGCCGAAACGGCTCAAGAAGCGCCCGGCGGTGGGGAAGGTGAAGACCCGCTTGCCCTCCAGGTCCTTCAGGCTGCGGATCGGCTCGACCGTGGCGAAGTTGCAGGGGTCCCAGGCGCCGGCCGAAAGCCAGGTGACACCCTCGACCTCGGCATAGGCCTCCTCCCAGATCTCTTTCAGGCCGTAGTTGTTGAAGAGCACAGGCACGTCCAGGCTGTAGCGCGAGGCGAAGGGGAAGTAGCCGCCGAAGACCGAGACATCGACCGGTGCGGCGATGGAATCGTCGTCGCTCTGCACCGCATCGATGGTGCCGCGCTGCATGGCGCGGAAAAGCTCGCCCGTGGGCACCAGCTGATCGGCGAAGAAGAGCTCGATCTCCATCTCGCCGTTGGCGGCCTTGTTGAAGGCATCGATCGAGGGCTTGATGACATGCTCGGCCAGCGCCGGGCCGGCATAGGTCTGCAGGCGCCACTTGATCTTGGACTGGGCATGGACGGCCGGAGCCGCCAGGGCTGAGGCACCTGCCGCTACGGTGACCGCACCGGCCCCCTTCAGGAATTTACGTCTATCCGTCACGTTTCTCTCCTCCGTCTTGCTTGTTGTTTGCATTTCCCTTGGCGCAGGCCTCGTCCTAGCGGGCGTAGTAGATCTCCGGTAGCCAGAGCGCGATTTGAGGGAAAGCGATTACCAGGGCGAGGCCCAGAGTCATCACCAGGACGAAAGGCAGGATGGAGCGATAGATGTCGGCCAAAGAGACCTCCGGCGGTGCCATCGCACGCATCAGGAAGAGGTTATAGCCGAAGGGCGGGGTCATGTAGGCGATCTGCACGGTGATGGTGTAGAGCACGCCATACCAGACCGGGTCGAAGCCCAAGGCGATCACCAGCGGGACATAGAGCGGGGCGACGATCACCAGCATGGCGGTATCGTCCAGGAACATGCCCATCACGATGTAGGAGAGCTGCATCATGATGAGGATTTCCCAGGGGCCCATCTCCCACTGTTCGACGAAGAGGCTCTCGATCGCCTTGACCGCACCCAGACCGTCGAAAACGGCGCCGAAACAGAGGGCTGCCAGGATGATCCACATGAACATGCAAGAGATGCCCAGGGTCTTGCGGATCGTATCCTCCATGACCTGACGCGTCAGGCGGCGCTTGAAAACGGCGGCCAGGGTGGCGGCCGTGGCGCCGACGGCGGAGCTCTCGACCAGGCTGGTGACACCCAAGAGGAAGAGGCCGGTCATGGCGAAGAAGATGAAGAGCGGCAGCAGGCCGGCGCGCAACAGGGCCAGCTTCTCGATGAAGGGCATCTGCCGCTCTTCCTTGGGCAGCGGCGGGCCCAGGTTCGGCTGCAGCCGGCAGCGGATCACGATGTAGGCGATGAAGAGCGTGGCCAGCAGCAGACCGGGGAAGACGCCCGCCAGCCAGAGCTTGCCCACCGGCTGGCGCGCAATCATGCCGTAGAGCACCAGGACCACACTGGGCGGCACCAGGATGCCAAGCGTGCTGCCGGCCTGCACCACGCCGGTTACCATGATCTTGTCGTAGCCGCGGCGTAGTAGTTCCGGCAGCGCGATGCTGGCGCCGATCGCCATACCGGCAACCGAGAGGCCGTTCATCGCCGAAACCGCCACCATCAGGCCGATGGTCCCGACCGCAAGTCCGCCGGGCAAGGGCCCGAACCAGACATGGAACATGCGGTAGAGGTCGCCGGCGATGCCCGATTCCGAGAGCATGTAGCCCATGTAGATGAAGAGCGGCAGGGTCAGCAGCGGATACCAGTTCATCAACACGAAGGAGGCGTTGAAGGGCATCTCGAAGCCGCCGTCGCCCCAGAGCAGCAGGGCCGCCGCTGCCGCCACGAAGCCGATCGCGCCGAAGACGCGCTGCCCGGTCAAGAGCATCAGCATCATGGTCGAGAACATGAGGATGGCGATGAGGTCGTAGCTCATGTGCGCAGACTCTGATCGCTGAGGGCGCTTGCCGGGTATTCCAGGACGGACATATCCCTCAAATCTCCAGCCCGCGGGCCTTGGCCAAGTCCTTGAAGAACATGGAGATGGCTTGCAGCAGCATCATGAAGATGCCGACGGTCATGATGATCTTGATCGGCGCCAGAGGCGGGGCCCAGGAGGAGTAGTTCTTCTGCCCGTACTCCAAGGCGTACTCGGTGCTGCTGAGCCCGCCCAGCAACAGGATCACCAAATAGAAAACCAGGAAGAGCACGGTGAAGACGTCCATCGTGGCCCGGGTTTTGGGCTGCCAGCGGCTGTAGATCAGGTCCATGCGCACGTGGGAGCCCATCTGCATGGAGTAGCTGCCGCCCAAGAGGTAGTAGGCGGCCATGGTGAACTGCGCCATCTCCACGACCCAGATCAGCGGCACGTTGAAGACCGAGCGCGAGATCGCCGAATAGAGCAGGACCCCGCCCATGGCAAAGATCAGATACATGACCAGCCGACCGACCACGCGATTGAAGCCATCGACCGCTTTAACGTAGAGCCGGATCGCCTTTGGCATGCGCTTTCCCGTCTCTGCCCTCCCTTTGTGTTGCGCCATCCTCTCAGAAGCGCGCGCGCTGTCAAGCGACTGAGCGGAGAATCGCACAAAAGCGCACAGAAGCGAGCGCTCTCAGGCTTGTCAGGGTTGCGTGCTAGTGATTGCTAGACAGCGCAATCTGCATTTCAGAAAGAAATCAGCCAATATTGTTCCTAAGGCGGACTGCTGAAGATCCTCCAGTCTGAAGAAGGATAAGGATGGATGCTCGAGAGACGTCGCAACCCTCGCCCTCAGAGTGGAACCGCAACAGAGCCCAAGGCTGCGCGCATCCATCAGCGCCGTCAGCACGGCGGCCTGGTTGCGATCTCAGCTCTGATCGCCTCTAGATCGGCGATGAGATCGGGACGGTCCCAAAGCTGCTCGGCCAAGCGCTGCAGCAGGGTGGCGAACTCCTGGCGGCCCTCGGCGGGGCCGAAGCTGCAGCGCTCCGACAGCCCCACAGCGGCGGCGATACCCTTGATGCGCCGTTCGAGATAGAGGCGGTAGGAGGTCTCCGGGTCATAGTCGGCGCCGCCCAGGTCTCGGTTCAAAGCCACCACCATCTCGCTGCTGGACTCGACGATGGCGCGGGCGGCGTCCTGACAGAGAAGGGTTCGGAGGCCTCTTTGGCGGCACCCTGCAGGCGTCGGATCCAGTCGACATCATAGGTCTGCTGCAAGACGGGCGCCGCGGCCAGAATGGCTGCACTCCGTCGTCGGCATGCTGCGGCAATCGCTGTTCGGGCGGGTTGCGGGTTACGAAGATGTCAACTCGCGATCCAGCCACGTCTCGCAGGAGCGCGCGGATACCTGGGTAATCCCGGTAGAAATCCGCTTGGCAAGACGCGCGCTTCCTGTCGGCAGCTCTGACAGGATCCGCAGGTCTTGGTGCCAACGAGAGGGAGAGGACAAGCGGCCTGCACTTCCAGCAGACCGAGTGGGTCCAAAGAAGCATCAGGACGCCTTGATCTATACCCTTGGACGCGAGATAGTCCTTGAAAGTGCATTCATCGGGTTGTCCGCACACTATTGTTTCACATCGCGCAAGCAAGGATTGGTGCCGATGACTGTGATCTTTGGCTCCGCGGGTGAAAACAACACCCTGACCGGCACGGACGTCGCCGACACCATCTATGGTCTCGCCGGAGACGATCTTCTCTATGGTGTCGGCGGGGACGACAGCCTCTTTGGCGATGCCGGGGACGATTCCTATCTCCTGGGCGGCACTGGCGCCGACAGGGTCTACGGCGAAACAGGCATAGACTACTTTCTCTATGGAGGTAGTGGCGCCGACACCCTATTCGGTGGGTCGGGGGTAGACGTCATTGTCAATGGACAAAGCGGCGACGATAGTCTTTTCGGCGATGAGGGAGACGACTCTTTCTTCAATGGAGGAAGCGGGAATGACAGTCTGTCAGGCGAGTCCGGCGTCGAGGTCTTCTTCGACGGCGACAGCGGTGCCGACAGCCTTTCAGGGGGTTCCGGGACGGACTTCTTCTTTGACGGAAGTGACGGCGACGATCGCCTCGCGGGCGATGATGGGGACGACTACCAGTTCGATGGCGAGAGCGGCGACGATCGCCTATACGGCGGGTCAGGCGACGACAGCATTTTCATCGGAGACACGGGCGCCGACGCCCTCTTCGGCGGTGCAGGAAATGACGCGAGCTTCAGTGGCGCCGATGGCGAAGACAGCCTCTTTGGCGATGCCGGGGACGATTCCTATCTCCTGGGCGGCACTGGCGCCGACAGGGTCTACGGCGAAACAGGCATAGACTACTTTCTCTATGGAGGTAGTGGCGCCGACACCCTATTCGGTGGGTCGGGGGTAGACGTCATTGTCAATGGACAAAGTGGCGACGACAGTCTTTTCGGTGATGAGGGAGACGACTCTTTCTTCAATGGAGGAAGCGGGAATGACAGTCTGTCAGGCTGGTCCGGCGTCGAGGTCTTCTTCGACGGCGACAGCGGTGCCGACAGCCTTTCAGGGGGTTCCGGGACGGACTTCTTCTTTGACGGAAGTGACGGCGACGATCGCCTCGCGGGCGATGATGGGGACGACTACCAGTTCGATGGCGAGAGCGGCGACGACCGCCTATACGGCGGGTCAGGCGACGACAGCATTTTCATCGGAGACACGGGCGCCGACGCCCTCTTCGGCGGTACAGGAAATGACGCGAACTTCATTGGCGCCGATGGCGACGACAGCCTCTCAGGGGGCTCCGGGGCAGACGTCGACTTCTATGGCGGAGATGGCGCCGATTGGATTTCCGGCGGCTCCGGCGATGACGTCAGCCTCATTGGCGGTAGCGGCGCCGACATAATCTATGGCGGCAACGGCAGTGATCATGAGATTGACGGCGGTTTGGGAAGCGACCGCTTGTTCGGAGACGCGGGTGACGATCAACTCTTTGGTAACAGCGGCAGCGACTACGAGCTGGACGGCGGGTCAGGCGCAGACCTTGTAGCCGGCGATAGCGGCGAAGACTCTCTGTTCTATGGCGATAGCGGCGACGACAGCCTCTTTGGCGGCAGCGACGACGATACCTCCTTCTTCGGAGGGGTGGCCAACGATTTCCTTGCCGGCGACGGTGGGAATGACATCGGCTTCTTCGGCGGTGCTGGCGCCGATCGCCTAACCGGTCGGGCTGGTGACGATACCTCCCTTGTGGGCGATGAAGGCGACGACACCTTGTTCGGTGGTGGCGGCAATGACTCGCAGCTCTTTGGCGGCACCGGAAGCGATAGTCTCTTCGGCGGCCAGGGTGACGATGCTTCACTTCACGGAGGTAGCGGCAAGGACGTCTTGGCGGGAGACAACGGCAACGATGGACTGTTCGGCGGAAATGGTTCGGACAACCTCTATGGTGGCTTCGGACTGGATCGGCTCTATGGCGGCCAGGGTGGCGACGTAGGGCTTCTCGGCGGCAACGCCAATGACAGGCTCTATGGTGGCAGCGGCAGCGACTTTTTGTTCTCGGGCAACAGCGGACTCGACAGGATCTACGGGGGCAGCGGCAACGACGGCTTTCTCTATGGTGGGGAGGGCGACGATCTTCTGCGCGGTGACCTTGTATCCCTCTCGACCGGCGCCGATTCTTACCTCTTTGGCGGCAGCGGTGAGGATGGCCTCTCCGGGCGTGCCGGTTCCGATGCTTTCTTTTACGGCGGCAGTGGGAATGACCGGCTTGCTGGAGGTGGCGACGCGGATTCCCTCCTTTTCGGCGGCTCCGGTGACGACAGCCTCCGCGGCGGGAACGGCGATGATGCCTTCCTCTTCGGCGGAAGCGGCATAGACACAGTGATGGGAGGTGGTGGCAACGACACCCTGAATGTGGCCAGTCAGGGCGAGTTGGAGTTTGGCGACCTCTTCGACGGGGGAGCCGGAAGCGACACCCTGCTGCTCGCCTCTGGCGTAACCCTCCCGTCAGGGGTAACGCTCACTAGCATCGAAGTCATCGACTACGGCTCCTAGTGGTCCGATCCAGACGCTTACTCGCCACCCGCTACGACAAACGCGCCAGAAACTCTCTCTCCGCCGTCGCCATCGCTACTCTCGTCGCTTTCTGCCTATGATCGAGGCCGGACCCTAGAGTTTGTCCGCAAACCGCTTGTGCCTGTACGGTCTTATCAGGGTCGTGGGCAAGGAGAGTGGCGCGCGGCGATCCCGGGCGCATCGTCAAGCCAACGCGACGTGGCAATCGTGACCCCGGCAGCGATGCAAGACACAAGCAGTTTCCGGACGAACTCTCATTCAGCTAGACCATTCTTTTCGGACCAGAGGCCGTAGTCTACGCCAAGGCTCCGCGCATCCATCAGTGCCGTCAGCACGGCGGCCTGGTTACGGTCGCTACAAGGTGGTGTCTCGGCCCCTGCGATCTCAGCTCTGATCGCCTCTAGATCGGCGACGAGATCGGGACGTTCCCAGTCTAGCGAAAGCTGCTCGGCCAAGCGCTGCAGCAGGGTGGCGAAGTCTTGGCGGCCCTCTGCGGGGCCAAAGCTGCAGCGCTCCGCTAGCCCCACAGCGGCGGCGATACCCTTGAGGCGCCGCTCGAGATAGAGGCGGTAGGAAGTCTCCGGGTCGTAGTCGGCGCCGCCCAGGTCGCGGTTCAGCGCAATCACCGTCTCGCTGCTGGACTCGACGATGGCGCGGGCTGCTTCCTGACAGGGCAGGGGGTCGGAGGCCTCTTTGGCGGCACCCTGCAGGCGTCGGATCCAGTCGGCGCCATAGGTCTGCTGCATGGCCCTGTTCACCTGAGAGACCAGAGTCTCAAAGGCGCGCTTCTCCGCCGTCTCCAGGAAATCGCAGCGCCGGTTGATCCACCAGCCGCTGGCGACGGTGGCAAACTGATCGGAGTGAACGCCGACCTTGGCCGGCACCTCGGCCGGCCGCTCCTGCGCCTCGGCGGAGAAAAGCGGGAGGATGAGGAGGAGAGGGAGAAGCTTTCGCAAGGCTTGGCTCGGCTGGCTATTGGATCCAAGGTCAAATACCGAAGGGAACGCCGCCGGCGACCGGCAAGGCGACACCCGTGGTATAGGCCGATGCGGGCCCGGCAAGATAGAGGATTGCCTCCCCGACCTCCTCCGGCGTTGCCGCCCGACCCAGCGCGACGGCGGCATAGCGCTCTTCGCGAATGGCCTCGACCGAGAGGCCGCGCGCGGTGGCGAGCCGCTTGTTGACGCCCTCGTGCATGTCGGTGGCGACATAGCCGGGGCAGACGGCATTGCAGCGAATACCGTCCCTGCCGAACTCGGCCGCCAGGGTCTTGGTCAGCCCGATTAAGCCATGCTTCATCGCCGTATAGGCGCCAAAGCCGGCCTCCGCACCCAGCGACCCGGTCGATCCGACATTGACGATGCTGCCGCCACCGCGCGCCTGCAGCCCCGGGATCACTGCCTGGCACATGCGCATCACGCCCAAGAGGTTGACCTGAAAGCTGACCTCCCATTCGTCGCTGGTCGCGGCAAGAAAGGGGCCGCTGCCGATCGTGGTGCCGGCGTTGTTGACCAGGATGTCGAGACCGCCGAAGGCCTCTTGGCTTTCAGCGACCACCTCCGCGATCTGCCGGGGATCGGTCACATCCAGCTCCAATGCCGCGGCCTGGCCTCCTGCCGCGCGGATGGCCTCGACGCTCTCGGCCAACAGCTCCATGCGCTCCCGCGTGCCGTCTTCGAGGTCCAGCGGCCCTGCGCGATCGGTGATGACGACGGCTGAGCCCGCCCGCGCAAGGGAGACCGCGGCCGCTCTGCCGATACCACGGGGTGCTGCCGCACCGGTGATGATTGCGGTCTTTCCCGCCAGACTCTGCATGAACCTCCCCCTCGTCGTTGTTTGTGGCTGTGCCGTCCCCTCCGGCAGGTTGGAGGCCGCCTCTGCCTTGGCAAGGGGGCTTGCGGCAAAAGTGGGAGAGGGATTGCCAGCCGGCATCGGAGTGCCTATTGTCCCGCTCACCGTTGGGGTGCTTAGCGGCTGAGAGGCGATATCGCCAACCCATCGAACCTGATCCGGATAACGCCGGCGAAGGGAACGGAGTCTCAAGACAAGATCCGAAAGACCCGCTCTCCCCCGTCGGCAAGGCTGTGGGAGAGAGTGATGTTGTCTAAGGTGATGAAGAGCGTGCGAAACCCGGGTCTGGCCCTGGGGGCAGGGCTGGTAGCGCTGGCTTTGGCGACGACCTCGGCCACTGCGGCTGACAAGATGACCATAATCCTGGATTGGTTCATCAACCCCGATCATGGGCCCATCATCGTGGCGCAAGAGAAGGGCTACTTCGCTGAGCAGGGCCTGGAGGTCGAGATCATCCCGCCGGCCGATCCCAACGACCCGCCGAAGCTGGCGGCCGCCGGCAAGGCCGATCTGGCGGTTTCTTACCAGCCGAGCCTGCAGCTGCAGACCGCCGAGGGCTTGCCTCTGAAGCGGGTTGGAACCCTGGTGGCCACGCCGCTTAACTGCCTGCTGGTCCTGAAGGACGGGCCGATCAAGACCATCGCCGATCTCAAGGGCAAGAAGATCGGCTATTCGGTTTCGGGCGTGGAGCAGGCCTTGCTGGGCACGATCCTTGAGAAGCACGGGCTGACCGTGGACGACGTCGAGCTGATCAACGTGAACTTCTCGCTTTCGCCGGCCTTGATGTCCAAGCAGGTCGATGCCGTGATCGGCGCCTATCGCAACTTCGAGCTCAATCAGATGGATATCGAGGGCGTGCCCGGCCGCTGCTTCTATGTCGAGGAGGAGGGCGTTCCGGCCTATGACGAGCTGATCTATGTCGCCAATCCCGAGACCATGGATCGCGATGCCGTGGCGCGCTTCCTGCTGGCGACCGAGAAGGCGACGCAGTTCATCGTCAACCACCAGCAAGAGAGCTGGGAGATCTTCGCCGGCACCTCGACCGAGTTGGACGACGAGCTGAACAAGCGCGCCTGGGTCGATACCATTCCTCGCTTCGCGCTGCGTCCGGCCGCCCTGGACGCCGGTCGCTACGTCCGCTTCGAGACCTTCTTGCAGAAGAGTGGTCTGATCAAAGAGGTGCGCCCGGTCGAGGATCTGGCCATCGAACTCGTCACGCCGTGACCCCAGACGCCCTGCCGGAGACTGCACGACCCAAGACGACCGCGCCCGGCATTGCCTTCCATGGGGCCTTCGAGCTGGAGGGGCGCACCCTCTTCGGTGAGATCGAACTCGGCCTGGAGGCCGGGAGATGGACCTGCGTGCTGGGGCCCTCGGGCGTAGGCAAGTCGACCGTGCTGCGCCTTCTTGCAGGGCTGTCGACGGGTGGTCGGTTTCATGGGGAGATGCGTGCCGATGACGGGGCGCCGCTGGAGGGACGGGTCGCCTATATGGCGCAGTCCGACCTCCTGCCGCCCTGGCTGGATGTGGAGGGCGGCGTGGTCCTCGGCGCCAAGCTCCGCCGCGAGCGGCCCGACTTTGAGCGGGCGCGCCACCTGATCCGCCGAGTGGGTTTGGCCGAGCACGTGCACAAGCGGCCGCGTGCGCTCTCTGGCGGGATGCGCCAGCGCGCAGCCCTGGCCCGCACCCTGATGGAGGACCGCCCGGTGGCGCTGCTGGACGAGCCCTTCTCGGCCCTGGACGCAGCGACCCGTGCCGACATGCAAGAGCTGGCCTTCGAGACTCTGACGGATCGCACCGTGCTGCTGGTTACTCACGATCCGGCCGAAGCGGTGCGGCTGGGTCATCGAATCTACCTCTTGATGCCCGATGGCCTGCACGACGTCGGTTTGCCGCCCAGTCCGCCGCTGCGCGATCCGGGTGCTGAGGAGACCCTGCATGCGCAGGCGGCTCTGCTGGATCGCTTGCGCCACGAACGACGACGGGGACTGGGGCCATGACGCGCTTTCGTGACGGCCTGATCACCCTGGCCGTGGCGCTGGTCATCTGGCAGTTCGTCGTCCTGATTACGGAGGTCCAGCCCTTTATCCTGCCGGGTCCGATCCGCGTTGCAGAGGCTCTCTACCAGCATCGGGTCCTGATCGCTGAAGAGGCGGTGGTCACCATCGCCGAGGTCCTCTTGGGTCTGGTGCTGGGCTCATTGCTGGGCGTCGCAACGGCCTTGCACTTGATGGTGGACCCCGTGGCAAGGCGTTTTCTCCTGCCCATCCTGGTCTTCAGCCAGGCCGTGCCGGTCTTCGCCTTGGCCCCGCTGCTGACGCTCTGGTTCGGCTACGGCATGCTGTCGAAGATCGTCATGGCGGTGATGATCATCTATTTCCCGGTGACCTCTACCTTCTATGACGGCCTCAGGCGCACCGATCCCGGGCTCTTGGACCTGGCGAAGACGATGGGGGCGCACCCGCATCTGGTGCTGCTCAGGCTGCGGGTTCCGGCAGCACTGCCTTCGCTTGCCTCGGGCCTGAAGCTGGCGGCGGTCTATGCGCCCATTGGTGCGGTCATCGGCGAGTGGGTCGGGGCCTCGCAAGGCCTGGGCCACCTCATGCTGCTGGCCAGTGGGCGGGCCAAGATCGATCTGCTCTTCGCTGCCTTGGTCGTTTTGGCGCTGTTTACGGTTCTGCTCTACACCGCGATCGGCCGCCTGGGCGAGCGTTTGACCCGGGCCATGCAATAGCCGACTTGTCCACAGAGATTCGGCTAGAAAATTCCTTCCACTACCCCATCGACTCGGACGCGTGTCGTTAGTCTCGCACGAAGCGCGAAGACTCCTTCGATCAGTGCTGATTGATCCGAATCGGGCGCACCACCGTAACGAAGCCGCGGAACTACCGGACCTATGCACGTCGTTCAAACTCAGGAGACCGCTCCCCCCGCACCGGCCTTCCGGCTGCGCGGCACCAACGTCAGTCTCGTGGTGCTGGAGCTGCACACGCTCGACCGTGATGAAGTCCTGCCGCCGCTACAGCGCCTGCTGGCCAAGGCGCCAGCCTTTCTATGGCAGGCGCCGGTAATCCTGGGCCTTGCGCCTGACACACGGCTGGGCCTGCACTTCGATATGCCGGGCCTGGTCTCGGACCTGAACAGCCTGAACCTCTATCCGATCGGCGTGCTCTCGGGGCCGGAGGCCTGGCAGACCGAGGCGGCCGCCCTGGGGCTTCCGGTGATGCCCAAGGGCACGCAGCGCAACCTGGTCTTGAATGCGCAGCCGGAGCAAAAGCAGCAAGAACAGAAGCAAGCGATTGCCGAGGTGCCGCCGGCTCCCGCCGAAGAGCGGCCAAAGCCGCAGGCGGTCGAGCCACAGCCAGCCGCCGAGCCACAGCCAACTGAACCGGCACTGGCGGCGGAAGACGCACGCAAGCCCACCATGCTGATCGACAAGCCGGTGCGTGGTGGGACCCAGATCTATGCCGATGGCGGCGCCGACTTGATCGTGATGGGCACGGTGAACCCGGGTGCGGAGATCATCGCGGACGGCAACATTCACGTCTATGGCAGCCTGAAGGGCCGTGCCATCGCCGGCGCGCGTGGTGACGAGCAAGCCCGCATCTTCGCACAGTCCCTCGACCCGGAGCTCTTGGCGATCGGGGGCTACTACATCATGCATGACGAGATTGAGGCGGGCGTTGTGAAGCGGACCGTTCAGGTCTCTTTGCAAGAGCGGTCCTTTCACTTTCAACCGATTAGGCCCTAACGGCGCGGGCTCCGGCGGGAGCCGGCGCGGGAGCCCCAGCAAGAGGAGGTATCCTTCATGGCAACTGTGATCGTGGTGACGTCGGGCAAGGGCGGGGTCGGAAAGACGACGACCAGCGCCTCTCTTGCGGCAGGCTTGGCCCAGACCGGTGCCAAGACCGTCGTGATCGATTTCGACGTGGGCCTGCGCAACCTCGATCTGATCATGGGCTGCGAGCGCCGTGTGGTCTTTGACCTGATCAACGTGATCCAGGGCGAGGCACAGTTGCGCCAGGCCTTGATCCGCGACAAGCGGGTTGGCAACCTCTATATCCTCGCCGCCTCGCAGACCCGCGACAAGGAAGCCCTGACCCAAGAGGGCATCGGCAAGGTCCTGGACGAGTTGAAGGAAGAGTTCGAATACATCGTCTGCGACAGCCCGGCCGGCATCGAAAAGGGCGCGCTGCTGGCACTCTACTATGCCGACCACGCCATCGTGGTGACCAATCCCGAGATCTCCAGCGTTCGCGATTCAGACCGCATCCTGGGCGTGCTGGCCAGCCGCTCCAACCGGGCTGAGCGTGGCGAGACGCCGGTCAAGGAGCACCTGCTGTTGACCCGCTATTCGCCGGCCCGTGTTGCCACCGGCGAGATGCTGAAGGTTGAGGACGTGCAGGAGATCCTGGCGATCCCACTTCTGGGCGTGATCCCGGACAGCCCGGATGTGCTGAAGTGCTCCAACATCGGGCTGCCGGTGATCCTGGATGAGAAGTCCAACGTCGCCCAAGCCTACCAAGACAGTGTCTCGCGCTTCCTGGGCAAGACCATCGAAATGCGGTTCCTCGAAGAGGAACGCAAAGGCCTCCTCAAGCGCTGGTTCAGAGGTGCAGCATGAGCATTATCTCGTTCTTCCGCTCCCGCAAGAAGGAGAAGGTCTCTGCCGAGACCGCCCGCGATCGCCTGCAGATCGTGCTTGCGCACGAGCGCATCAGCGTCAATGGCGAGGACTTCCTGCCACGTCTGCAGCGTGAGATCATGGAGGTGGTCGCCCGCTATGTCTCGGTCGATGCCAAGCAGGCTGTGGTCAAGCTAGAGCAGGACGGCGACCTCTCGACCCTGGAAATCGAGGTGGCCTTGCCGCGACCCGAGAATGCACGCACGGGCGAGAGGGAGTTGGAAGAGACCGCAGCACAGGCCTAGCGCAGCCATCTCCTTAACCTAAAGGGTGAGACACCCTGACGGGTCTCGGCGCGCCGGTTTCACGCTATCGTGTCGGGAAATGGAGAGGCTAGTCGCTCAAATAGCCCCGAGCTTGTTGGACGGGTTTGGGAGGTCCTGATGCCTGGGTTGGGAAGCAAGGCGCTGAGCGTCGGCATGCTGACAGCGATGCTGCTGGTATCGGCCTGCGGTGAAGAGCCGGGGCAGGCCAATGCGATCTTGCCGCCGCCGCCAAGCGTGCTGGTGTCCCAGCCCTTGGTACGCGAGATTGAGGATTGGGACACCTATACAGGACGCTTCGGGGCGATCGACGAGGTCGAAGTGCGCTCTCGGGTCAGCGGGTATCTGCAGTCGATCGACTTTGCGGATGGACAGATCGTCGACAAGGGCCAGTTGCTTTTCGTCATCGACCAGCGCCCCTTCTTGATCGCGGTGGAGCGAGCCTCTGCCAACGTGAAGGAGGCAGAGGCGACCCTCTCCCTGGCTGAAACCGAACTCGCCCGAGCGCGCCAACTCTTGAACCGCGGCAACATCTCGCAGTCGGTCTACGACACAAGGATCCAGGAACGCATCGCCGCAGAGGCGGCCATCGCGGTTTCCAAAGCCGAGCTGGACTCGGCGAACCTTGATCTAACCTACACCCAGATCGAGACGCCGATTCAAGGCCGCATTAGTCGCCAGCTTGTGAGCGAGGGCAACCTGATCAAGAGCGATGACACCCTGTTGACCACGGTGCTCTCGACCTCTCCGATCTACTTCTACTTTGAGGCCAACGAGGCCGATCTGCTGCGCTACACCAGACTCGATGCCGCTGGTCAGCGCCCCTCATCGCGCGATGCACCGAACCCAGTGCAGCTGCAGTTGCTCGATGAAGAGGGCTATCCCCACAGCGGCCAGATGGACTTTGTCGAGAACCGGGTTGACAGCGCCAGTGGCACCATCACGGCAAGAGCCATCTTCGACAACCCCGATGGGCTCTTCCTACCGGGGCTCTTCGGCCGCCTGCGGCTCTTGGGCAGTGCGCCCTACCAGGCGATCCTAGTGCCGGAATCCGCAATTGGCACCGACCAGTCCTACAAGTTCGTCTACGTCATGGGAGAGGACAACATCCCGCTCTACAAGCGCGTTGAGCTTGGAGAGCAGCGGGGCGACCTGCGGGTCATTCTTGAAGGGCTGCAGCCGGACGACACGATCATCATTGAAGGGCTATTGAGGGTTCGGCCTGGCGCGCCGGTAACACCGCAGGAGGGCGAGATCGACCCGGCGGGCTTGGATCAATGAACTTTCCCAGCTTCTTCATCGAGCGGCCGATCTTCGCCACGGTCCTCTCGGTGGTGATCATGATCGTCGGTGGGCTGGCCTATCTCTCTCTGCCGGTTGCCCAGTATCCGCAGATCGCGCCGCCGACCATCGTGGTCTCCGCCAACTATCCTGGCGCCGATGCCGAGACGGTCGCCAACACTGTGGCCACCCCGATCGAGCAGGAGCTTAACGGTGTCGACGACATGCTCTACATGTCCTCGCAGTCGACCAGCACCGGGCAGATGCGGATCACCATCACCTTCGCCATCGGCACCGATCTCGACGATGCCCAGGTTCTGGTCCAGAACCGCGTCGCGATTGCCGAACCGCGGGTGCCGGAAGAGGTGCGCCGGCTGGGTATCGTCACCCAGAAGTCCTCGCCTGACTTGATGATGGTGGTGCATCTGCGCTCACCCGACGACAGCCTGGATCAACTCTACATCTCCAACTATGGCCTGCTGCAACTGCGCGACGTGCTGCAGCGCATTGACGGGGTCGGCCAGGTGCAGATGTTCGGCGCGCGGGACTATTCCATGCGCATCTGGCTGGATCCCGACCGCATCGCCGCCTTGGGCCTCTCCGTCGGGGAGATCCTGGCAGCAATCCGCCAGCAAAACATCCAGGTGGCGGGCGGAGTCCTGGGAGAGCCACCGGTTCCGGACAACACGGCCTTCCACACGGGTATCGTGCTTCAGGGACGCTTGACCGAGCCGAGCGAGTTCGAAGAGATCGTCGTCAAGGCAACAGAGGACGGCCGCATCGTGCGCCTGGCCGATGTCGCCCGGATCGAGCTGGGCGCGCTCTCCTATGTGACTAACTCTTACCTCAACGGCCGGCCGGCGGTGGCGCTGGCAATCTTTCAACGGCCGGGCTCCAACGCTCTGGCGACGGCCGACGAAGTGCTCGACACCATGGCCGAACTGGCCCGGGACTTCCCCGACGGGCTGAACTATGAGGTGGTCTACAATCCAACCGAGTTTATCGCGGAATCCATCTCAGAACTGATCAAGACCATCTTCGAGGCCGTGGCCCTGGTGATCCTGGTGATCTTGGTCTTCCTGCAGACTTGGCGCGCCTCCATCATTCCGATCGTCGCCATTCCGGTCTCTTTGATCGGAACCTTCGCGGTGATGGCCGCCTCTGGCTTCTCTATCAACAACCTCACTCTTTTTGGTTTGGTCTTGGCTGTCGGCATCGTCGTCGATGACGCCATCGTCGTGGTGGAGAACGTCGAGCGGAACCTGCAGTCGGGGCTCAGACCGCGCGAAGCCGCGCATAAGTCAATGAAAGAGGTGGGGGGCGCCATCATCGCCATCTCACTGGTTCTGGTCGCCGTTTTTCTGCCGACTGCCTTCATCGAAGGCATCTCTGGCCAGTTCTATCGCCAGTTCGCCCTGACCATCGCGACCGCAACCCTGCTTTCGGCCTTCTGCTCCCTGACCCTGAGTCCGGCACTCTGTGCCATCCTGCTAAAGCCGCACGGCAGCATGGGCGGCGGTCGCCGTTGGAACCCCTTCACCCTCTTTTTCCGCGGCTTCAACGCAGCCTTCGCTTGGCTCTCCCGCTTCTATGCGGGCTTCGTCACCTGGGCCGTGCGCCTGGGGGCAGTGATGATGTTGATCTATGCCGGCCTGATCGGGGTGACGGTCTGGGCCTTCATGCAGGTCCCGGGCGGCTTCATTCCGAACCAGGATCAGGGCTATCTCATCACCGTCGTGCAACTGCCACCCGGCGCCTCCCTGGCGCGGACCGACAAGGTGATGGAGCAGGTGGAAGGCATCCTGCAGGAGACCCCGGGGATCAAGAACACGGTCGTCTTCGCCGGCTTCAGCGGTGCGACCTTCACCAATGCGTCCAACGCCGGCGTGATCTTTTCGGCCCTTGAGCCCTTTCCTGAGAGGGCGGCCAAGGGACTGTCGGCCGATGCAATCTTGGGCAGCACCTATCCGCGTCTGGCGCCGGTGATGGATGCGGAAGTCTTCACCATTCCACCGCCACCGGTGCGCGGCGTCGGCAATGCCGGCGGCTTCAAAATGATGATCGAGGATCGGCGGAGCCGTGGTGTCGAGGCTTTGGCCGCGGCAGCCCAGGGGGTCGCCGATGCGGCCAACGCTGATCCCAGGCTGGTCGGCGTCTTCACACCCTTCCAGGTGGGCACGCCCAAGCTCTTCATCGATCTGGATCGCGCCAAGGCCCGCATGCTGAATGTCGAGGTGGCCTCGGTCTTCGACACCATCGAGACCTATCTCGGCTCCAGCTATGTCAATGATTTCAATCTATTCGGGCGTACCTACAGGGTGACGGCCCAAGCCGATGGCGCCTACCGCCTGAAGGAATCAGATATTGCGCG
Source organism: Rhodospirillales bacterium (assembly GCA_963669335.1). Classification (GTDB taxonomy): domain Bacteria; phylum Pseudomonadota; class Alphaproteobacteria; order Kiloniellales; family JACOMY01; genus JACOMY01. The sequence continues at coordinate 3,975,101 of OY770023.1, read as the reverse complement.
GCTGCGTACCGTCTCGACCAATGGGGCGACCGTGCCTTTGGGCTCGCTCGTCACCTTCAAGTACGATTCCGGCCCGGATCGGGTGGGGCGCTACAACCTCTACCCCTCGGCAGCGGTGCAGGGCAGCACCATGCCAGGCGTGTCGACCGGCCAGAGCCTGCAGTTGATGCAGCAGATTGCCAATACGGTCTTGCCCTTCGGCTTCGCCTTCGAGTGGACCGAGCTTTCCTATCAAGAGAGTCAGGCCAGTGGGGTCGAGTATTTGATCTTCCCGCTCTGTGTGCTTTTCGTCTTTCTCTTCCTGGCAGCGCAATACGAGAGCTGGTCCTTGCCCTTCGCCATCATCCTGATCGTGCCCATGTGTCTGCTCTCAGCCATCGTCGGCTTGATGCTGATGGGTTTTGCGAATGACATCCTGGCGCAGATCGGCTTCGTCGTGCTGGTGGGGTTGGCGTCCAAGAACGCGATTCTGATTGTCGAGTTTGCCCGGCAGCTGGAGGATCAGGGGCGCACGCGCGTTGAGGCTGCGATCGAGGCCGCGGGCCTGCGCCTCAGGCCGATCCTGATGACCTCTTTCGCCTTCATCCTGGGCGTGGTGCCTTTGATGATCGCCAGCGGTGCTGGGGCCGAGATGCGCCAGGTGCTGGGCACCACGGTCTTCTTCGGCATGCTGGGCGTGACCTTCTTCGGGCTGGCCTTCACCCCGGTCTTCTACGTGCTGTTCCGCGCCCTGGTGGCCTGGATCGCACCGAAGAAGCGGGAAGAGGAGCCGAGCGAGGCCTAGCCCATCTGTTCGTCCGGTTCCCGCAGGTCGGAAAGCTGGCTTACTTCAGAAAGTCGCGCAGGCTCTCGACGACCGCTGCCATGTCCTCTTCCAGTCCGATGGTGATACGTAGGCAGTCTGCGAGCCCATAGCTGGCCATACCGCGCGCCAGGATGCCTTCACCGGCAAGCCAGGCCTCAGCCGCGCTGGCAGACTTCTCCGGGTTGGGGAAGCGGACGAGTTGGAAGTTGCCGACCGACGGCGGTGCCTCCAGGCCAAGCGCCAACACCTGGCTGCGGAACGCGGCCAGCAGCTTGTTGTTGTGCGCAACCGACTTGGCGACGTACTGGCGATCTTGGATTGCAGCCACACCCACAGCCTGCGCCGTAGCCGTGACGTTGAAGGGACCGCGAATGCGGTTCAGCACGTCGATGACGGAGTCCGGACCATAGGCCCAGCCAAGGCGCACTGCTGCCAGGCCGTAGATCTTTGAGAAGGTGCGCGTCATCACCGTGTTGTTGGTCGATGCGACCAGCTCGGCGCCGGCCTCATAGTCCGCGGCCTCGACATATTCGGCATAGGCCGCATCCAGCACCAACAGCACATCTTCCGGCAAGCCGGCCTGCAGGCGCTTGACGCTCGCCTTGTCGAGATAGCTGCCGGTCGGATTGTTGGGATTGGCCAGAAAGACGATGCGCGTGCGCTCTGTAACCGCAGCCAGCAGGGCATCGACATCCGCGCGCAGATCGGTCTCGGGCGCGGTTACCGGCGTCGCGCCGGCGGCCATCGCGGCCAGCGGATAGACCAGAAAGCCGTGTTGGCTATAGAGCACCTCGTCACCCGGGCCGGCATAGCCCCGCACCAGCAACTGGAGCAACTCGTCGGAGCCGGCGCCGCAGATCAGGCGGCTGGGGTCCAGGCCCTCGACCTCGCCAATCGCCTCACGCAGCGCAAGCGAGCCGCCATCGGGATAGCGATAGAGGGTGTCGGCCGCTGCCTGATAGGCCTCGATTGCTGCTGGGCTGGGCCCTAAGGGGTTCTCGTTGGAAGCCAAGCGGATCGCCCGGTTGGCGCCGGCCGCTTTCGCCTTGCCACCGACATAAGGCTCGATGTCCAGAATCCCGGGGCGCGGCTGTGGGCTCTTGGTTGCTTGTGTCATGGTTCTAATCTCTTGCAGGAAGGTGGCCTGGTAGACTCTATGAGGCCCCGAGGTCTTTTGCGGTCAAGGGTAGGGCATAGCTGCCAAGCGAGAGCACCTTGACGAAGCCGGTGTCACGGGCCAGCAGCTTCTCGAATGCCGGCGCTTGCTGATCGACGTATCCGGCCACATGCACCAGGTGGCTGTGCTCTGCCTTGTCGGGGTGGCTGAAGATCTCGGAGGACTGCAGCCCCGCGGCATCCAGCCGGTCCTTCAGCGCGCCACGGGACATCTCGCCGTCACACTGCAGCATGAGGAAAGAGTTGTCGGCGCCGGTCGGCTCATTGGGGGCCAGGCTGATGGCCAAGGCCTCTTCAGTCGGTGGGCTGCTTTGCACGAAGGGCAGGCGGGCGACGATGCGCGGAACCCCTTCTCCGACGCCGGTAATCAGGCTCCACCAGGGATGGACATCATCGACCGTTGGCCAGGGCAAGAGGCCGACAGTGGCCGAGCCCTCGCTGACCGCCCGGATGACTCCGGCCGAGGTGCCGACCTTAGAGAGCGGGGTGAGCGCGCCAAAGTGGCTGCGGCCGATCTCTGCCAGACCGCTGGCGGCCGGTTCGCCAAGCACGGCGATGGCGAAATGCCCCTGCTGGGCGGTGCTGGCAGAAATGATCTCGCGCCAGATGCGGGCGATGACCGAGGGCGAGAAGTTCCCCTCATGGCGGGCGACCAGGCGACGGAGGATCTCGGCCTCGCGCGCCGGTCGCAGAGAGGCGCTGCGCCCCTTGGCACTGGTCACCTGCTCGACCAAGCGGCTGCGCTGCATCAAAAGATCGTGCAGGGCGTCGTCGACAGCATCGATCTCGTGCCGCAGTTTCGCCAAGGGGTTCAGTCTGCTTTCCATCGCGGGCCTGGAACTTGGGGGTGAATCGAGAGCAAAGAGGATTAGTCATCTCTGCCCGCAAAAGCAAAGCCTGTCTGCTGCTATGCGCAGGCTAGTGCGGCAGAGACGTTGACAGTGGGCCTTGGCTCTCCCTAGCTAGGTGCTCTGACAGGGTCGTTTGGGAGCGACTCGGCCGCTGGGATTTTGGACTGATCGGGCTCTTATGGTCACCGCCACTGATAACCAAGGCACAAGGGATTTGACCGCTCTGCCCGGACATCGCCTGGTATTGGAACAGCCGGGTTGTTTGTCTTTGGACAGCGGCGAGACGCTGGACCGACTGACCATTGCCTATCAGACCTACGGCAGGCTTAACGCCGACAAGTCGAACGCGATCCTGGTCTTCCATGCCTTGACCGGCGATCAGTTCGTGGCCGAGCAGCATCCCGTGACCGGCCGACCGGGCTGGTGGACCCTGATGGTCGGCCCAGGACGGCCGATCGATACCGAGCGCTTCTTCGTGATCTGCGCCAATGTGTTGGGGGGCTGTTTGGGTTCGACCGGACCGGTGGAGGAGAACCCCAAGACCGGCGCACCCTGGGCGCTCGACTTTCCGGTCATCACCATTGGCGACATGGTGCGCGCCCAGGTGCTGCTGCTGGATCATCTGGGCATCGAACGCCTGCTCTGCGCCGTTGGTGGGTCTATGGGCGGGATGTTGACCCTTCAGCTCGCCAGCGCTTATCCGGACCGTCTGCTTGCCGCCTTGCCGATTGCGACCTCGGCTCGGCACACCACGCAGAACATCGCCTTCGACGAGATCGGCAGACAGGCCATCATGGCTGATCCCGACTGGTGCGGCGGTCGCTATCTGGTCGAAGGCAAGGTGCCGCGCCGCGGCCTGGCGGTGGCCCGCATGACGGCGCATGTGACCTATCTGTCAGAGGCCGCCCTCTTCGCCAAGTTCGGGCGCCGTCTGCAGGATCGCAAAAAGTTCACCTTCGGCTTTGATGCCGACTTCCAGATCGAGAGCTACCTGCGTCACCAAGGCTCCACCTTCGTCGAGCGCTTTGACGCCAACACCTATCTCTACATCACCCGGGCGATGGACTATTTCGACTTGGCGGGCGATCACGGTGGGCGCTTGGCCGATGCCTTCGCCAACTCTCCGGTGCGTTTCTGCCTCGCCTCCTTCAGCAGCGACTGGCTCTTCCCGACCTCGGAGAGCAAGGCCATTGTGCAGGCCCTGACGGCCGCCTCTGCTGATGTCTCCTTCTTTGAGATCGAAACCGACTCTGGCCACGATTCCTTCCTTCTGAACGAGCCGGAGTTCCTGGAGACGGTGCACTCTTTCCTGAACGCCTCGGCCGCACAGGTCGGGGTACCGACTGGCGTGCTAAGAGCGGACGCCGGACTGCCTGATCCAGACGAGGACCGCATCTCGTGAGCGAGGGAGAGACGCGCCTGCTCGACGGTCTCAGGCCCGACCTGGCCCTGGTCGCATCGATGATCCCGGAACGTGCCCGGGTGCTGGATATTGGATGCGAAGACGGTGTCCTGCTCGAGGCGCTTGTTAAGGAAAAGGGGGTGCTTGGCCGCGGTCTCGAGCTCTCGCAGAGTGGCGTCAATTCCAGCGTGCGCCGCGGTCTCTCGGTTGTGCAGGGCGATGCCGACCGAGACCTGGAGCACTATCCAGACCTCTCTTTCGACGTGGTGGTGCTGTCGCGCACCCTGCCGGCGATGCGCTCGCCCGACAAGGTACTGGCAGAGCTGCTTCGCATCGGTCGCTGTGCCATCGTCTCTTTCGCCAACTTCGGCTATTGGCGGGTGCGCTTGCACCTGCTGTGGCGCGGCCGGATGCCGGTGACTCACGCGCTTTCCAAGCCATGGTATGCCACCGACAACATCCACCTCTGCACCATCCGCGACTTCCTCGCTCTAACGGAGAGACTGGATATCGAGGTGGAGAAGGCGATCGCCTTGGACCCGCAGAGCCGATCGCACCAGATTGTCAGCAAGCGCTATGCAAACCTCTTTGGCGAGGTCGGGCTTTTTTTGCTCACCAAGCGCTGAGCCCCCGAACGAACGCGGCTCTCGACAGCTGGCGCCTGGCTTGTCACCCTTGGGCAATGCGGGAGAGACGGGAGCACACGGGATGACCAGACTTCTTACGACTTGCGGAACCTTGCTGGCTTGCATCACCTGGGTGGCTGCTGCCTCGGCCCAGGAAGCCGTCGTGATCAATCCGAAGAGTGCCTTCCCTGAGGGCCCGGTCGTCGTCGGCGATACGCTCTATTACGCGCAGTATGGCGACAGCAGGGTCATGACCTGGGATGGCAAGGAGAACAAGGTCTTTTGGGAGCAGGAGGGCTGCGGGCCCTCCGCCATTGCGGTCTATGGCGAAGGATTTCTGATTACCTGCTATGATGCCAATACCTTGGTGACCCTGACCAAGGCGGGGAAGAAAGATCAGGTGATCGATATGGACACGAGGGGCGAGGGGCTCTTGGGTCCCAATGATGCAACGCCGGACGGGAAGGGCGGGCTCTATGTCACGGCCTCCGGGCCCTGGGAAAGCGCGCCCATCGTCGGCGAGATCTATCATCTGGACCCGGCCGGTACGCTGACGCTGCTGGCGGACGACATGCACTATCCCAATGGGATCGCGCTCTCGCCGGACGGCAAGCTGCTCTATATCGCTGAGAGCGAGGCGGGACGCGTGATCACCTTTGCCGTGGATGAAGACGGGAACCTCGGCGATCGACGCAGCTTTGTCGTGGTTCGCTTTGTCGATCCGGTCTCTGGTGTCGATGCCTATCCCGATGGACTTAAGATCGGTCCGGACGGCAACATCTACATCGGCCAGTTCTCAATGGGGCGGATCGTGGTGGTCAGCCCGGCGGGCGACTTCGTCGAGGCGCATGACGTACCCTCACCGGCGGCACCCAATCTGGCCTTCTCCAAAGACGGCAAGACCATCTTCATCATGGCCGTGGACGATGTGAACGAGGCACCCTATTGGGGCAAAGTCTATAGCCTGACGCCGCTGCAGTAAGGGGCTTGGCTCAGCCGCTTCTCTTCGTACCTTTGGCGGGCGCCGAGGCGCGCTTGCCGCGTCGAGAGAAGCTGGGCAGGGCTGCGATGACGCGCTGACGCGCCAGGGCCGGCGTGCCAAGACCCGGTGCGATCAGGCGCTTGCGGGCCTCGATCATGATCAAGCCGCCAAAACGCGGAAACAAGCGATCGCCCAAGCGTTCCCAGGCGGGCGCGGAGCGCTGCAGCCAGAGGCGGTTGGTCGGTGGCAAGTAGAGCAGACGATCGGCATGTAGCTGCTCGAACAGCATGTCGTTCAGCAGGCTGGCGACCTGTCCCCGGCTAAAGGGCTGTCCCCAGCCGAAGGGCGTGCGGTCGACCCGGGCCCAGAGGCCGCGGCGGTTGGGTACGATCAAGATGAGCCGGCCTTCGGCGTCCAGGACGCGCCAAGCCTCGCGCAGCAAGCCGGCCGGGCGCGCGGCATGCTCCAATGCATGCACCACCAGCAAGCGGTCAAGCGAGAGGTCCGGCAGCGGGAAGTGATCCTCCTCGACCATGCAGGCCCGGTTGTCGCCGCCCTCGGGCCAGGGTGTGGCCCCCTGGGCTGACGGCATCAGGGAGACAGCGCTGCGGACCTGTCCCAGAAAGGGCGTCAGGTAGGGACTGGCGAAACCATAGCCGCCCAGCCTGAGACCCGGCATGCGCGGCCAGGCGTCCTTGACGGCCTGGCGCACGTAGTGGCGTGCCGTCCGGCCCAAGGGCGAGGCGTAGAAGTTCTGTAGGTCGACAACATCGGTCCACATAGGTGCAATCTAGCACGGCAGCTTTGACCTGGCGTCGCCCCTCTCGCGCTTTCAGGGCGAGCGGCCGCTATGCTAAATTCTCAAGCATCATGAGCAAGCTTCAGATCCACCAAATCCCCGTGCTGGAAGACAACTACGTCTATCTGCTGCACGAGCCCGAGAGCGGCGCCACCGGCGTCGTCGATCCCGCCGTCGCCAAACCGGTCCTCGCCGAAGCGGAGCGACTGGGCTGGCGCATCACCCACATTCTGAACACGCACCACCACGGCGACCACGTGGGCGGCAATCGTGCGATCATTGAGGCCACCGGTTGCCATGTGGTCGGTGCCAAGGTCGATCGCGCCCGCATACCCGGCATCGCCGAAGAGGTGGTGGATGGCGACAGGGTTCAGATGGGTGCGGCAGAGGCAGAGGTCTTCTTCGTCCCGGGCCATACCTCCGGCCACATCGCTTACTGGTTCAAGGAGTCCAAGGCGCTTTTTTGCGGCGACACCATCTTCGCCCTTGGCTGCGGTCGCTTGATCGAGGGGACGCCGGCGGACATGTGGCCCTCGCTCCTGAAGCTGCGTGCGCTGCCGGACGACACCCGTGTCTACTGCGCGCATGAGTATACCGAGGCCAACTTCGCCTTCGCGCGGACCGTCGAACTCTCGAACCGCGAGCTGATGGATCGTGGTGCGGCCGTGATCGCCGCCCGGGCGCGAGGCGAGCGTACCGTGCCCTCGCTGCTGGGAGAGGAGAAGGCGACCAATCCCTTCCTGCGCGCCGACGCGCCGGAACTGGCAGCCGCTATCGAGATGCAGGGCAGTGACCCTGTCTCTGTCTTTGCCGAGGTGCGCGGCCGCAAGGATCGCTTCTAGAAGGGCCCCCTGATGATCAAACTGACCCACAACCCGACCTCGCCTTTCGTGCGCAAAGCCATGCTGGTGGTGATCGAGGCTGGTCTTGCCGACCGCATCCAACTGGTGCAGGCCGATCCCTGGAACCCGGATGACCCGCTGGCGGAGACCAATCCGCTGGGCAAGGTGCCGGCCCTGGTGGCGTCCGATGGATCTCTCTTCACCGGCTCTGCCTTGGTTTGCGAGTACCTCGACAGTCTGCACGATGGCCGCAAGCTCTTCCCTGAGGAGCCGTCCGCGCGTTGGCGGGCCTTGCAGCTGCATGGTCTGGCCGATGGCGTCATCGAGGCTGCGGTGTCACGCATCTACGAGCAGCTCCGCCGTCCCGCTGACAAGCAGTGGGAGGACTGGATCGACCGCCAGAACGGCAAGATCGCCAGGACCCTGGACCTGGTCGAGCGGATGGCCGCTGCCGGTGAGTTGGCCGATGAGCCGAGCATTGGTGAGCTCACCTTGGCCTCGGCTCTGGGCTATCTGGACTTCCGCTATCCGGAAATGGCCTGGGGCGCTGGTCGGCCGGCGCTGACGGCGTGGTATGAGGGCATCAAAGAGCGACCCTGCGTGGCGCAAACGCAGCCAGCCTTGCCGCAGTGAGGAGATGAGCATGGTCGCCGGAGCAGAGGAAGCGCGCGCAATCATCAAGCGCTATGGCATGCAGCCCCATCCGGAGGGCGGGCACTTTGTCGAGACATATCGTGCTCCGGCGGCAGAGGGAGAGCGCGCGGCGGTCACCCAGATTTTCTTTCTGCTGCAGCTGGGCGAAGTTTCGCACTGGCACCGCGTCGATGCCGTTGAGATCTGGCATTGGTACGGCGGCGCACCGCTGGTCTTGAGCATCTCTGAGAATGGTCATGACGCGACCGCCCACCATCTGGGGAATGACCCGACGGTAGGGCAGCACTTGAACATCGTGGTGCCTAAAGACGCCTGGCAGGCAGCCGAGAGTCTGGGTGCCTGGACCCTGGTTGGCTGTACCGTTGCGCCTGGGTTTGAGTTCTCCGGCTTTGAGCTGGCTCCGCCGGATTGGCGCCCGACCCCGCGGGAAGCTTAGTCTCGAAGGCTGTCTTCGGGCCGAACCCTCAATCGGAGAGATCGACCAAGAGGCCTCTCTCTCGTAGCAGCCTGCGATCCTGCTCAAAAACAGCTGTGAGGTGCTCAAGCTTCTTTCTCGGTATCCGCGGCTTTCTCTCGCCCGCCAAGAAGGAGAGGGGCTTCAGGGCTACATTTCGAGCCCGGACCCACTTCGGATAGGCTTTCGTAGACGAGATCTTGCCGATCATGCGGTTGCTGTGCATCGCCAGTTTTAGCAGGCTTCCACCGTAGGACCGGTTCAGGACATAACGACTTGGGTCAAAGGGCGGATGCGAGACGCCTAGATCCTGATCCAGCATGGCTGCGAGAAAGCGGTCGGGTCGCGCCATCAGATCTGCGTAGTCAAATACCTTCAGACGGGACTCATCAAAAGCGGAGATCAAAGGCTCGATTGCCGCCATCCATGAGATGGTGTTGATGTCCAGAAACCTGAGAAAATCGGCAAAGGTGCATTGGCCGCCCCGGCGCACGTACTGCACATAGTAAGATGAGAGCAGGCTGGGCAGATCACGGATCACGAAGCGGAGGTGTACCTCACAGCCTTGGAAAATCTCTTGTAGTGCCGACGCCGAGTCCTTTGCCATGGGGTAGAACTGCTTGGAAGAAGGGCGAACCGGCTCTCCCAACATCGATTCGTTGGAGATGAGCAGCGTGTTTATGCCCTCTGGTTCGAAGAGCTCATTCAAGCGTCGCCCGGCGCTCGCAATCGCCTTGGCGCGTGTGTCGGGATGACGGCTACGTACCAGAATACGATGCAAGGAATCCAAGCGGCCCTTGCTCTGATAGCGCGGCGGAAAACCGATGCCCTGCTGGTGCAGCAGTGCCAGGTGATCGCCCAGATAGTGCTGCAGACTGGTCGATGCTGTCTTCTGCGCCCCGCAATGGAGGATCACGCGCCGATCCGGCAAAAACACAGAGGTTTGGGTCTCACCGTCCCTTTCTTCCGAGGTGGCGGCCGCCCACTGACCTACACCAGCATCGCGGAAAGGCTGTTGGTCAGGCGTGCCGTCTTCTTCTGGCGTTGCCAGGAAACTCTGCTGCGGGCCTGACAGGCTGGCTGCCTGCAGGTCCTCCATCTCCCCTCCCTCAATTGGAACTGCTATAGATAAGTCCAATTCAGGTTCAACAAATTCTTGTGGATCGGTGCCGTCTAATGCCTTGCGTACTGCAGGAGAAATAAAAATCGCGTCTGCTTGATTCCACTGATATTGACGCATGCTCATCGGTTCGTCGTCATAAACACCAATCTTCAGATCTCTGAATGAATGTAGCGTGTATCCGAAAAATGAGAGGTATCTCCATATCTCCCATAGCATTGGTTGATCTTCGTATTTTTGTACGAATGCGACTTCTGCCAAGATGACGCTTGTTCTGCCGTCTTTGAGGAGTGCGGTCGCGCCTTTGAGGGCATCCAGTTCACCGCCCTGAAGATCAAGCTTTAGAATATCAATTTTCGACAGATTTCTTAATCGGCATTGCTCTTCAATCGTTGTAACGCGAACCTTAAAGCCGCCTTTTAGCGTGGCTGTCTGAGGGTAGTAGGGAGATGACTCCGTTTCGGGGCGCGGTTTCAGTGAATTGGTCGCAGACTTCTCCCCTCGAAAGAACTCTGCTGTTCCAATCTCCGCACCCAGGGCCGATTTCACGATCATCACGTTATCGACGTCGTTGAACTTTTTGCGCGCTGCTTTTAAGGACCTGGGGTCCGGTTCAAAACCTGTGATGCTGACGTTGGGAATGTGTTTCAACAGTCCTTCCGAAAATCTTCCAAGGCGAAACCCCCCATCAAATACAACAATATGGCCATTCTTATTTTCCAGTTTTGCAAGATTGGCGGCAATCTCGACCAATGGGATATTGTGTACTTTTTTCCGAGATCGTGTTCTGTTTTCCATCGTGCTGGCCTTTTGTGTCCCGAGCGTGTCGAAGGCACTCCCGGAAACATGCGATATTTGTCGTGCGTTTGAGAGGCTCTAGAACGTTAAGAGCTGTCGTTGGTGGGTGTGCTCAAAATGCGGGGGTCTTGATCAAGCCTAGCTTCCTCCTACCGTAGAGCACTGCTTCTTGCATGAGCACACGTCAAAGGCCACAGCAAAGGAGGGCCTCGTTTGTAAAATGCAACCTGTCATCGCGCTCAACGGACGAGGAGGTCCTTGGCGGCCAGAGCGGCGCCGCCGACGATCATGAGGCAGGCGAGCCAAAGGCTGAGGCTCGATTGCGCCAAACCGAAGGCCACCAGGATCAGGGTTGAGAAGAGCGGGGCGCCATAGGAGAGCGCACCAAGCACCGGCAGGTTGCCGCGCTTGGTGCCGTAGTCCCAGAAGAAGAAGGCGAAGCCGACCGGCCCCAGGCCCAAGCCCAAGACGGCAAGCCAGGCTTTGCCCTGCGGCATGACCGTTGTCTCAAGGGCGAAATGACAGAGTGCGGCCAAGAGAGCGACCACCCCGCAAAACCCGGCAACGACCTCCGTCGGCACAGCGGCAAAGCGACGGTTCAGGACCGAGTAGCCGGACCAGGTGAGCGCGCAGACGGCTGCTGCCGCATAGCCGGGCCAATAGGCCAATTCGAAGTCCAAGCGCTCGCCAGTGACCAAGAGGGCGGCACCGAGAAAGCCCAGCAGCGCACCGGCCAGGTGAAACCAGGCAAGCCTTGCGCCGGGTAGCAGGGCAGAGAAGAGCACGATCAGCAGCGGCCAGAGGTAGGCAATCAACGAAGCCTCGACTGCCGGGGCATTGGCGAGCGCCAGGAAATAGAAGAGGTGATAGCCGAAGAGGCCGGAAACGCCCAAGACCCAGGCACCCAAGGGCTGACGCAGGATCGCCAGCGCCTGCCATCCCCGGCGCAGCAAGAAGCCGATGGAGGCGAGGAAGGCAACCGCGAAGGTCATAGCCATCAGCTGAAAGCGCGGCAGTTCTCCAGCCCCGACGGTGAAGAGGGCAAGCAACGACCAGAGCAGGACGGCCAGACCGCCGATCAAGGTCGCTTTGGTATCGCGGGCTGCTGGCATGGCGGGATTGTTAGAGGCGAGAGAAGCAGAAGCGCCCGCCCCGATGACCGGAGCGGGCGCCAACCAAGTTTGGTCTAAGACGGCGCGTCTAAAGGCGCCTTAGTACATGTGCTGGCCGCCGTTCACCGAGACGGTCGAGCCGGTGATGAAGCTGGCCTCATCGGCGACCAGGAAGAGCACCGTGCGGGCGATGTCCTCGGCCTTGCCCAGGCGCTGCACCGGGATCTTGGCGACGATCTTCTCCAGGATCTCCGGCGGCACGGCGCGCACCATGTCGGTGTCGACATAGCCTGGGGCGATGGCATTGACGGTGATGCCAAGGCGTGCGGTCTCTTGCGCCAGGGCCTTGGTGAAGCCGTGGATGCCGGACTTGGCGGCGGCATAGTTCACCTGACCGATCTGACCGGCCTGACCGTTGATCGAGCCGATGTTGACGATGCGGCCGAACTTCTGACCGCGCATGGAATCGATGACGCAGCGGCAGGTGTTGTAGCAAGAGCCAAGGTTGGTATCGATGACCGCCTGCCAAGCATCGGGGCCCATGCGGTGCAAGGTGCCGTCGCGGGTGATGCCGGCATTGTTCACGACGATCTCGATCGGGCCGTGGGCGGCGGTGATCTCGTCAATGGCGGCTTTGACCGCGTCGAAGTTGCCGACGTCGAATTTCTTGGTCTCGATACCGGTTTCAGCGGTGAACTTCGCTGCTGCCTCGTCATTACCGCCATAGTTGGCGATAACCGTATTTCCAGCAGCCTTCAGCTCTGTCGAGATTGCTGCACCAATGCCGCGGGTACCACCTGTTACCAACGCCAGCCGACCCATTGTCTTGACCCTCCGTTTTTCTGTTGTGCCCACCGCATTCGCGCGGTTGGGGCAGTCATGAAAGCACCACGGCCGCTTGCCGCCAAGCGTCCACGCTGAGGAAGACCACGAATGTGTCTAGAAAGACAAGAGCCAGAGCGACACAAGCTCCCGCTCTAGCTTCTTCGCGCGTTTCATCCATCCTGCGGCACCTGCCGGTGCAACGACCTGGTCGATGTTTAGCGTCTGGTCGTAACGCTGCCGTTGATCCAAGTCAGAAATGAAGAGGGCGAAGCCAACTTTTTTGCCTTTCTTGGTGTCCAAGTAGCCGGCATAGGCGCGGGAAAAGTAGATCGTGCCTGTCTTGCCTCTGACCGCGATATGCTTGCCATGCTTTTTCTGCAGTTTACCGAGGGTCTTACGCCAGCGCGGCTTCGCCATAAGACTGGGCACGTCGAGACCTTGGCGATGCAGGCTGTAGCCATAGAAGAGGATCGTTGCCATCTGCCGTGCCGTCATGCGCGACAGCGACGAAAGGCCGGATCCATTGGCCAACAGCAGACCCTGCCAATCACCCTGCGGGACACGCTGCCGCAGCCAGTTGGCGATGCGCTGTCCGCTCTCCTGCAAGCTGGATACCGGCGATCTTCCATGCGCACTGGCGATGAGGGCGACGACTTCTGCCGAAAGATTGTTGGAGTAGCGCAGGATCAGTTTGACCGCCTCAACCAGCGGCACCGACTGATGCTCGCCCAAAGGCTTGGTCCCGGGCGGTGTGATGCCTGCCTGCGGGACCGGCAGAGAGACGCCCTGCATCAGAGCCAGCTTGCGGAAGATCTGCGCGGTGTTCAGCCCCGGCAGTTTCACCGGCACGCGGGCTTGACCCTTCTTCGGGAGTTCCGGTGAGAGGAACCAGCTTTCGCCCTCTGGCCCGATGGAGGGTAGATAGGGGACTGACTTGCCGCGCGACTGCGGCAACATGGCGATCTGGACGCTGTCGGCCGTCACTTCTGTCGCCTCGGAACGGCTGATCGCGCCGGCTGCCAGCGCGCCGGTGCTGGGCTCCCGCGCCCAGGCCAGCTCCAGGATGTTGAAATTGAGGTTGAGCGCAGAGAGACCGGGGTTATAGCTGACCGCACGCGGCTGCGTCGGGTTCAGCTCGGTCATGCTGGGCAGCGCGCTCTCGTCATAGAAGAAGTTGCCGACGACCTCGCGCACACCGGCGGTATGCAACTGCCCGATCAGTTCCAGCAGATCTTCGCTGGCCAGGAAGGGATCGCCGCCACCCTTGAGGTAGAGGTCGCCGATCAAGCGGCCGTTGCTGATCTTGCCTTGCGCCAACAAGCGCGTGGAGAAGCGATGCCAGGGCCCAAGCTGATCCAGACCATAGAGCATGGTCGGGACCTTCTGCAGAGAGGCGGGGATATAGAGGCGGTCGGCATTCTGTTCGGCCAGAATGTTTCCGTCGCTGAGATCGAAGAGCAGATAGCCGACGTCGCTGCTCTTGAAACCCAGGTCCGAGATCAGCTTGCTGGCTTTGGCCTTGACCGCCGCGTCTTCACCGGCCGCAGCCAAGGGTTGCGGCAGCCAGAGCAGGACGAGAAGCGCGAAGCAGAGATATCTGAGCGTCGACAAGGGAGTCTCTCCATTTCGCAGGCTTGGGTCCCCAACGCCCGCGTCTCAGGGAAATTCACCGAATCATGGCATAGGTGCGAGAGTCTTGCCCAGCAGAAAGGGCCGCCCCCCGAGGGAAGCGGCCCTTTGAGCCCGAAGGCTTGAAGCCTAGCGAGTGCTTAGCGCTCGACGCAGAGGGCGATACCCATGCCACCGCCGATGCAGAGCGTGGCCAGACCCTTGCCGGAGTCACGGCGCTGCATCTCGTGCAACAGGGTCACCAGCACGCGTGCGCCCGAGGCGCCGATCGGATGGCCCAGCGCGATGGCGCCGCCATTCACGTTCACCTTCTCCGGATCTAGGCCCAGATCCTTGACGACGGCCAGGGATTGCGCTGCGAAGGCTTCGTTGGCTTCGATCAGGTCGAGGTCGTCGACCGACCAGCCGGCCTTCTCCAGCGCCTTGCGCGACGCCGGGATCGGGCCGGTGCCCATGATCGAGGGATCGACGCCGCAGGTGGCCCAGCTGGCGATCCGGCCGAGCGGCGTCAGGCCGCGCTTGGCTGCGTCCTCGGCGCTCATCAGCACGATGGCGGCAGCGCCGTCGTTGATGCCGCTGGCGTTGCCGGCGGTCACGGTGCCTTCCTTGTCAAAGGCCGGGCGCAGCTTGGCCAGGGAGTCGGTCGTGGTTCCGTGCTTGGGATACTCGTCGTCCTTCACCAGGATCTCGGCTTTGCGGGTCTTGACCGTGACCGGTGCAATCTCTGCTTCGAACTTGCCGGCCTTCTGGGCGGCCTCGGCGCGGTTCTGGCTGTTGGCTGCAAAGGCGTCCTGCTCGTCACGGGTCAGCTGCCACTGGCGGGCGATGTTCTCTGCGGTCACGCCCATGTGGTAGCCATTGAAGGCATCCCAGAGGCCGTCCTTGATCATGGTGTCGACCATCTTGGTGTCGCCCATCTTGGTGCCGCCGCGCAGATGCATGGCATGCGGGGCCTGGCTCATGGACTCCTGACCGCCGGCGACGATGATGCTGGCATCGCCCGCCTTGATGGCCTGATAGCCCATGGCAACGGTCCTGAGACCGGAACCGCAGAGCTGATTGATCTGAACCGCGGTCGCTTCCTTGGGGATGCCGGCGCCCATGGCGGCCTGGCGGGCCGGGTTCTGGCCGGCATTGGCGGTCAGGACCTGGCCGAAGAGCAACTCGTCGACTTCTGCACCCTCGACCGAGGCGCGGCTCAGCGCCTCTTTGATGGCGACAGAACCCAGGACTGAGGCGGCCTGGCTGGCCAAGGCTCCACTAAAGCTGCCGACCGGGGTGCGGGCGGCACTGACAATCACAACATCGCTCATGATCGCTATCCTCCTAGATGATATCTGGGCTCGCAGTTCCCGGAACTGCCCCAATAACAGCCCTAATCCGGGACTGCCGAGCGGTGACCGCGTCGCCCCGTCGAACCGATACGCCCTATCTTGGTGCGGTGCAGCAAAGGAACAAGCCTATCGGTCACCAAGCTATGATCCATGTCAAGACGCAAGACAGACTTTTCTATCCGGGATGGACGTTGGCTTGGTGTCTTTCCGTGTGTTCACTGCGCCGGCCCGCACCCCCACCCGACCGCCCACGACAGTATTCTAGATGGGCGGTCGGGTGGGGGTGCGGGCCGGTGCCGCTATGGAGCGGGCCATAAAATGGACTGCTCCAAAGTCAGGTCAAACCTGCTTCGCCCAGGCAGCCAGCGGTTGCCAAAGGCTGCGCTTGGCGTTGCGCCCGACAATCATGCCGATGTGTCCGGCTGCCGGCCGCCGAACGTCGGCCCTAGGGAGGGCGGCGGTCAGGGCCAATGCGCTGGCGGGTGGAACGATGCGATCTTCCTTCGGGATGAAGGCCAGGCAAGGCAGGCTCAGGGAGGAGGGGTCGATCCTTTGACCTGCCAGACGCCAGAGACCGCGCTTCGGCCGGTTTTCGGCGTACCAGCCGACCAGCAGTTCTCTGGCAACCGGGCCGGCCAGCGGCACGCCGTCGTTCAGCCAATCCTCCAGAGCGACAAAGGCGCGCGCCGCCCGGTCGTTCTGCCTGCGGGCGCCGAAGGTGGAGAACTTCTGGACTGCCAGCCAGGGATCCAGCGCATAGAAGAGGCCCTGCACACCATCCACCGGCAAGATGCCTTGGCTGTCGATGTAGGGCGACGCCATCAAGGCTGCGAGCCTGAGCTGAGCCGGAGAGACAGCCACATCGGCATGAAAGTCCCAAGGGGTAGCCAAGAGCGCGAGGCCGGCCAGGCGATCTCGGGCCAGCTGCGCCAGGCCCAGGGCCAAGAGCCCTCCCAGACAATAGCCGATGACCAGAGGCGGCTGGCTGCAGTCCTGCTCTATCTTCCCCAGCATCTGCATCAAGCGACCGGCGACATAGTCGGTCATGGTAAAGCCGCGCTCTTCCTCTGCCGGACCATCCCAATCGACCAGGAAGGGGCGCAGGCCCTGATCGGCGAGCCAACGACAGAGACTGGCGTCCTGGTCGAGGTCGAGGATGTAAGCGCGGTTGATAAGGGAGGGAACGAAGAGCAGCGGGCGACCGTTGCTTTCTGGCGCATAGTCGAGAAGGCGACTGGTGCCCTCTTGCCAGGCGACCTTGGGGGCTATGCCGTGGCGCCGATGCGGGTGGCGACGATAGGCTTCGATCCCACCCGTGAAGGCCTTGGCGCGCTTGGCGATTTCCTGCTGAAGAGCGTGATCCAGGCTAGCCGGGTTAGCCTTTCTGATCTCCTCCGCCAGGCTCTGCAGAGGTTGCAGTGCTTTCGCCTTGCTGCCGGCGAGCGAGCTCTGCCTCAAGAGCGGCAAGGCGAGCCTCGAGCTCTGCCAGACGGTCAGCGCCGTCGCCAGGTGAAGTGCCAGGGGGCGCGGCCCCTGACGGAGTGCCTCCACTCCCTTCTCCTTGGACTCTTGAGACCTGGTATCCGCCACCCGTCTCGGACCCTCCTTGTTGTTCGGCCTGTGGCTCCTGATTTGCCGGTGACACTCCGGCTGCTTGCATAAGCCCTTGCCAAGCGTCGCGCCAAGCCGCTTCGTCGATAATCCCCTCTGGCCCCTCTGGCGTTCCACCGGTGCCGCCGGGCACAGGGATCATGAGGCCTCGAAACAGCTCCAGCGCCAGGGCTGGGTCGCGGGCGGCGGAGAGCAGACTTGCCTCCCAAGCATCGAGATAGCGGCTGGCCAGTGCAGCAGCCTCGGCCTTGTCCTGATCCTCGTCCATCAAGCACTTTACCTCGACCAAATCCTGCCGCAGTGCAGCAGATTGCGACCCGCTTGGCAAATCCGGTTGATGGAAAGTCCACAAAACAAAAAGGGCCAGAGCTGCGGCTCGCAATTGACAGCGCGCGCTGCGGTGCACAATATGGCGCCAGCGACTTGAACACCCCTCAATTCGGCGAGGTCGAGAACTTGGGTGCAGAGGATCAAGGCGACGATTCGCGGATCGTCGTAAAAAAGTACGCCAACCGGCGACTCTACAACACGGCAACCAGCTCTTACGTCACGCTCGACCACTTGGCTCGGCTGACGCAGGAGGGCGTGGATTTCGTCGTCTACGATGCCAAGAGCGGAGAGGACATCACGCGCAGCGTGCTGACCCAGATCATCGTGGAAGAGGAAGCGAAGGGGGAAAACTTGCTACCAATCGCGTTCCTACGGCAGCTCATCACCTTCTATGGCGACAACATGCGCTGGATGGTGCCGCAGTATCTGGAGCACATGATCCAGAGCTTTGCCGAGAATCAGGACCGCATGCGCGGCGCTATGCAGGACGCCATGGGGAACCTCTTCCCCTTCGGCAACCTGGAGGACATGCGCAAGCAGAACATGGCCTTTTTTGAGCAGGCCATGCGGGTCTGGTCGCCCTTCGCGCCTGGTCAGGCAGCAGCGGCGCCCGCGGGTTCGGTCAAGGCGCCGCAACAGCCACCCGTCGCATCGCCGGCTCCCGCAGCAGAGGCTGCTGAGCTTGTCGCGGCCCGTGCCAAAGCAGCGCAGGACGAGGCCGCACTGGCGCGCCTGAAGGCCGAGATCGAGAGCCTGAAGGCCGCGTTGGAAGCTGCAGCAAAGGCTCCGGCCCCGGCACCCAGTGAGACTGCCGTCGCTGCACCGCTGGCAACCGAGACCGTCTCACTGCCGGAAGCAGCGAACAGTCAGGCTGCGGTGCCTCCGATCTCTGAGCCCGCAGTGGAGGCGACGCCGGAACCCCAGGCCAAGCCGGCAGCGCGTAAACCAGCCACCCGGTCGACGACAGCACGCAGCAGCAAGGCTGCGCCGGCCGCATCGAGCGCGAAGAAGGCGGCACCTGCGAAGGCGCCGGCAGCGCGCCGCAGTCGGACCAGCAGCACTGCGGCCAAGGCGAGCGCGAGCAAGACGACGACGGCTAAGGCCTCGGACCCCAAGAAGAGCTAAGAGCTCACTCAAGCTTGAAGATGAGGCCGTCGGTGCTCTTTGTGGCTCCGGCGGCCTTTCTCTATAGGGATCGTCTCGACAAACGCGCAGTGACTTGACCAGAGACCTCGCTACGGGGTTTTTCTATCGGACCACGAGCCCTGTTGGGGCAGGACCAGAAAATCCTCAAGGGAAAGATCCGACATGTCCGATACGCCGTCGCTGCCCAAAGCCAGCATAGATGCCCTGCTGTCCGCCCGTCGCAGCGCGGCGGTTGCCCTGGCCGCGCCGGACCGCAGCCCGCTCAGCTATGCGGGCCTGGCCGATCTTGCACTTGAATGCCGACAGAGCCTCTCTGCCGTGGGTCTGGGTCGGGGTGATCGCGTTGCCATCGTGCTGCCGAACGGGCCGGAGATGGCAGCGGCCTTCATCGCGATTGCCGCCACGGCGACAACCTGTCCACTTAATCCCGCCTATCGGGCCGAGGAGTTTGCCTTCTACCTGGATGACCTCGGCGCCAAGGCGCTGGTCTTGCCGGAAGGCTCGGACAGCCCTGCTGCCGCGGTGGCCCGCGAGCGCGGCATTCAGATTCTGGATCTGGTGGTGCCCGAGGGAGCAGCGGCTGGATACTTTCAGCTGACCGTCGGTGACAGCGGTTCGACGAACGCTGCTTCAGCGGCCGAGCCGGAGGATGTGGGGCTGATCCTGCACACCTCGGGCACGACCTCCAGGCCCAAGATCGTGCCCTTGTCGCATGCCAATCTTGTGGCTTCGGCCGGCCATATCTCGGCGAGCCTGCATTTGGGCGAAGCGGATCGCTGCTTGAACGTCATGCCGCTCTTCCACATCCACGGCCTGATCGCCGCTGTGCTCTCTTCCCTCTACAGCGGTGGCTCGATCTTCTGCACACCGGGCTTCAATGCGCTGCGATTCATGGCCTGGCTGGATGAGGCCAAACCCAGCTGGTACACCGCGGTTCCGACCATGCATCAGGCAATCCTGGCCCGCGGTCAGCGTCAGGCAGAGGCCGCAAAAGGCGCCGGTCTTCGCTTTGTTCGCTCCTCCTCTGCCTCCCTGCCGCCGCAGATCATGACGGCTGTCGAAGAGCTCTTCGGATGCCCGGTGATCGAGTCCTACGGCATGACCGAGGCCAGCCATCAGATGGCCAGCAACGAGCTGCCGCCGGGTCAACGCAAGGCAGGCTCCGTCGGTCGCTCGGCCGGTCCGGAGGTGACCCTCTTGACAGCGGAGGGTGCGCGCAGCTCAGCGCCGGGCGTCATCGGCGAGGTGGTCATTCGCGGACCCAACGTGACCCTTGGCTACGAGAGCAATCCCAAGGCCAATGCCGAGAGCTTCCTGCAGGACGAGGGGGGGCCATGGTTCCGCACCGGCGATCAGGGTACCTTCGATGAGGATGGCTTCCTGACCATCACCGGCCGCTTGAAAGAGATCATCAACCGCGGCGGCGAGAAGGTCTCGCCGCGTGAGGTCGACGAAATCCTGCTGGACCACCCGGCCGTGGCGCAGGCTGTGACCTTTGCCATGCCGCACGACAAGCTGGGCGAAGAGGTCGCCGCCGCCATTGTGCTGGAGGAGGGACAGAGCCTGGACGAACGCGGTCTGCGCGACTTCGCAGCCGGGCGCCTGGCTGATTTCAAGGTGCCACGCAAGGTGGTCTTCCTGGCCGAGATCCCCAAGGGGGCCACAGGTAAGCTGCAGCGGATCGGATTGGCGCAGAAGCTGGGACTGGCGTAAGGGAGAGCGGGTCATGAAGATTGCCATCTACGGTGCCGGTGCCATCGGCGGACTGCTGGGCTTTCACCTCGCAGGGTCGGGCGCGGAGGTTACCTTGATCGCGCGCGGGCCGCACTTGGCCGCCATGCGCGAGAATGGGCTGACTCTGGTTGACGGCGATGAGCGAGAGAGCCGCGCAGTCAAGGCGGTTGAGGATCCGGCCGAGGCTGGTCCGCAGGACTATGTGCTGATCACCCTGAAGGCCTCGTCTGTGGGAGCCATCGCTGAGCCCATGCAGCCTCTGCTGGGGCCCGACACCTGTGTGGTGACGGCTCAGAACGGCATTCCCTGGTGGTACTTCTATGCCCATGGCGGACCGCAGGACGGGCGTCGGCTGGAGAGTGTCGATCCCGGTGGCCGTCTCTGGGATCTGATCCCGCCCGAGCGCTGTTTGGGCTGCGTCGTCTATCCGGCGGCCCAGATCGAGAGCCCCGGCGTCATCAAGCATGTCTATGGCAATCGCTTCATGCTGGGAGAGCCCGACGGCGCCAAGAGCGAGCGGGCCTTGGCGCTTTCCAAGGCCTTGGTCGCGGCAAAGTTCAAGGCGCCGGTCAGGCCGCGGATCCGCGACGACATCTGGCTGAAGCTCTGGGGCAATCTCTCCTTCAACCCGCTCTCGGCCCTGACCGGGGCGACCCTGGAGCAGATGGCGCAGGATCCCGGCGTGCATGCCGTGGCCGCCGCCATGATGACGGAGGCCAAGGCAGCGGGAGAAGCGCTCGGTGTGCGCTACAGCGTCGATGTCGAGACGCGGATCGGCTGGGCCAACGATGTCGGTGCCCACAAGACCTCGATGCTGCAGGACCTGGAGCTGGGTCGCTCGATGGAGATCGATGCTCTGGTGACGGCCGTGGCCGAGATGGGTGACATCGCCGGGGTCGACACGCCGATGATCGACAGCATCCTTGCGCTGGTCATCCAACGCGCACGGCTGGCGGGCTGCTATCCCTCTTAAGTCAGCAGTTTATGACTTGGTCACGCGCTGCTGGAGAGAGAAGCGACCACCGCGGCGGTACTGATCCAGATAGGTCGGCAGCACGGCTTCGATCGCCTGCGGCTGGATGCCCAGCGCATCGAAGCCCAGAGCCTCTTTGTTGACGACGTTATCCTGCTTCAGCAGCAAGACCTGGTCGCGGGTCAAGGGCGGCACCGGAAGCAGTTCCAGAAAGCGGGCTTGAAAAGCAGCCAGGCTGCTCGGCAGGGTTACCAGCATGCGGCTGCGCGCAATCTCCGTCAGCAGCAGCTCCATCAGCTGCTTGAAGCTGAAGACCTGCGGCCCGCCCAACTCATAGGTCTTGCCGGCGTGTCCAGGCTCCAGCAGGGTCTTGGCAATCACGGTGGCAACGTCGCCGACATAGACCGGCTGAAACTTCGTCGTGCCGCCGCCGACAAGCGGCAGGGCCGGTGACAGGCGGGTCATCGCAGCGAAACGATTGAAGAAGTCGTCTTCCGGACCGATCACGATGCTGGGGCGCACGATCGTGGCCTTGGGAAAGGCGCTCAAGACAGCGGTCTCACCGGCGGCCTTGCTCTTGGCATAGCGGGCCGGTGCGCCGGCATCGGCACCGATCGCGGAAACGTGAACCAATGCCTCGGCGCCGGCTTCCTTCGCTGCCGCGGCAACCCGCTTCGCTCCTTCGACATGGACGGCCTGAAAGCTGCGTTGACCGCGCTCATAGAGGATGCCGACGAAGTTCACCACGGCATCGGCGCCTTGCACGGCCTGACGCACGCTCTCTTCATGCTGCACGCTGGCCGGGACCGGGGTGATCTGGCCCACGTCGCCCAGCGGTTTCAGGAAGTTGGCGCGCTCCGGATGTCGGACCGCAATGCGCAGGACATGACCCTGGCGGGCCAGGTGGCGAACGAGGTAGCGGCCGAGGAACCCGGACCCGCCGAATAGAGTAATGATTTTTGTTGTCATGGCGGCTTCCTCTCGCGCGCGGGGCTGCACTGCCCTATACCAAGAGAACGGGCCGAGCGACAAGCATCCGCGCCCCGCCTGCGTCCTGACTTCCCGCGTCCCGACTTCCCGGTCGGGAGCGGTGCTGCCCCTTCGAGACTGCTGGAGATCTATTGTGACCTATCATCTTCATGATGGCGACCTGCCGGAGGGGCTGAATCTGGGGCCCCTGGTCGCAGTAGACAGCGAGACCATGGGCCTGGTGGTGCCCCGTGACCGGCTCTGCCTGGTGCAGCTCTCCAGCGGTGACGGCGAGGCGCATCTGGTACGAATTCCCAAGCGCGGCCATGAGGCGCCACGCCTGGCGGCGCTGATGCGCGATCCCTCTGTGACCAAGCTGTTCCACTATGCCCGTTTCGACATTGCCGCGATCGGACACTGGCTTGGCGCCTGGCCGCAACCGGTCTACTGCACCAAAGTCGCCTCCAAGCTGGTCAGGACCTACACGGATCGTCATGGCTTGAAAGATCTCTGCCGAGAGATCCTTGGTGTGGACCTTTCCAAGCAGCAACAGTCCTCTGATTGGGGCGCCGATCGTCTGTCTGATGAGCAGCTGCGCTATGCAGCCTCTGACGTGCTCTACTTGCATCAATTGAAAGAACATCTAGATCAGAGGCTGGAGCGAGAGGGCCGTCGCGATCTGGCTCAGGCGGTGTTCGATTTCCTGCCCAGTCGGGCGCGTCTCGACCTGCTTGGCTGGCCGGACGTAGATATCTTGGCCCATTAGGGCGTAGAATGGGTAAAACTCGGAGTCGATGGCTGCGAGACGCGTTGTTGCAGGTGGAGATGGCCTTTGAGTGAGCTGAAACAGCTCGATCTTGACGAGACAGTCGATTCAGAGCGCGTGATCAAATCTGCGAGGCGTGTTCTGACCCTGGAATCCGAGGCCCTGAACGGGCTCGCCGAGGGCTTGGATGACGCCTTTGTCAGGGCGGTGGCGCTGTTGAACCGGGTCACGGGGCGAGTGATCGTGACCGGCATGGGGAAGAGCGGGCATGTAGCGCGGAAGATCGCAGCCACCTTGGCCTCGACCGGTACACCAGCCCAATTCGTCCATCCCGGAGAGGCCAGCCATGGCGACCTCGGAATGGTGGCGCGCAACGATGCGGTGATCGCGCTCTCGAATTCGGGCAAGACGGCGGAGCTGAACGACGTTGTTGCCTACACCCGGCGTTTTCAGATCCCCTTGATTGCCATGACCAGCAAGGCGGACAGCCAGTTGGCGGAGCGATCGGACATCGCATTGATCATGGCGCCGGCGCCGGAAGCCTGCCCGCTGGGTTTGGCACCGACGACCTCGACCACGATGATGTTGGCACTGGGCGATGCACTTGCCGTTGCTCTGCTGGAGCAGCAGGGCTTCTCGGAAGAGGACTTCCAGGTCTTCCATCCGGGTGGGGCCTTGGGCGCGCGGCTGCTTCGCGTCTCGGACCTCATGCATGGTGCGGAGAAGCTGCCGCTCTGTCGGCCGGATACGCCGATGCTGGAAGCCATCCGCATCATGTCGAGTAAGACCTTTGGATGCATTGGCATCGTCGCGGAGACTGGTAATCTAGTCGGAATCATCACCGACGGCGACCTGCGTCGACACCTGGGTCCTGACGTACTGGAGATGACGGCGGAAACCGTGATGACGCCCTCTCCAAAGACCATCGCATCACGCGCACTGGCGGTGGAAGCTCTGCAGCTGATGGATGCCAACAAGATCACCATTCTCTTCGTGATCGAAGAGGGCAAGCCCTCTGGCCTCATCCAGCTCTATGACTGCCTGCGCGCCGGCCTGGCCTAGGAGCGCGGCCCTTGAGCGACAGTCCGGTCCCTGAGAGCCGCTTCAAGCGACGCAGCAACGCAAAGGCAAGAATTTCGCCCCCGCGCTGGTCGCGTGGCAACCTGCATACCGTCCTGGTGCGCCTGTTGAGAGTTGGTTTTCCCGTTGCGGCTGTCCTGCTGTTCTTCGTCGTGGCGCTCTGGCGGGACCTGGTCCCCAATCCGCAGATCATCGGCCTGGAGGCCTCCTCTCTACCGTCCAGTGAGGTGGAAGAGCTGACCATGATCCGCCCGCGCTTCGACGGCTTGGACCAGGAGGGGCAGCCCTATACCCTGACGGCAGAGCGTGCCAATCAACTGGATGAAGAGGGAACGCTCGTCTTCATGGTGCAGCCGGCGGCTGACGTGACCCTCAAGAACGGCCGCTGGGTCGCGATCTCCGCCGATGGTGGGCGCTATTTCCGTTTGGAGGAGCGGCTGGAGCTGGAGGGCGAGGTCAATGTCTTTCAGGACGACGGCTATGAGCTGCGCACCGATGCGGTCGAGGTGGTCTTGAAGGACGGTGTGATCGATAGCGATTCCGCCGTCGCAGGGCAGGGGCCGCGCGGCGAGATGGAAGGCGAGGGACTGCACGTCAAGGACGACGGCAACATCGTCGAGCTCAAGGGGCGGTCATGGATCAAGATCCTGCCCGCCGAGGGTGGGGTCTAGAGATGCCGTCCAAGAGCCTGTTTGAGATTGCGGGGGTGCGGGCCGGCACCGCCCTGAGGAAGGGCCGACGCGCCCTTTCTCCAGCAGGCACCAAGACACCTTGGCCCGGGCTCGCGGGGCTGCTTCTGGCCGTCGCGCTCATTAGTCCAGCCTTGGCGCAGTCCCAGTCGCCCGCATTCGGCGACCAGGATAAGCCGCTGGAGATCTTTGCCGATGACGGCATCGAATGGAGACGCGAAGAGAAGGTCTATATCGCCCGCGGCAATGCCGTGGCCAAACAGGGCGACGTGACCTTGCGCGCAAACGTTTTGAGGGCGCGATACCAGGGTGAGGGCGACAGTGGTGACATCACCAAGATCGAAGCCAGTGGCAATGTGAGGATCATTTCGCCCGATACTCAGGTCTATGGCCAGCAGGGCACCTATGACGTGCCAAGCGACGTGATGCGCATGACCGGAGAGGGGCTGAAGCTGGAATCCGGCGACGACGTGGTCACCGCCAACGAGAGCCTGGAGTATCGACCCTCAGAGCGACTGGCCATTGCCAAGGGGCGCGCGCAGGTCGAACGCTTCGATCGGGCCAAGGGGACCAGCAACGTCGTCCGCGCCGATACCTTGACCGCGACCTTTGCACCCGACGGCAAGAGCCTTGAAGTGGTCGATGCCATCGACAATGTGGAGGTCCTCACGCCTTGCGAGTATGTGGCGGCCGATGTAGGACGCTATATGGTTGCTGAACAGCTCGCCAATCTCGATGGCAATGTCCGCATTACCCGCGGGCAGAACCAGTTGAACGGAAACAAGGCCGAAGTCGACCTGAAGACCGGGGTTTCCACCTTGAAGGGTGGACGGGTCTCAGGATTGCTGGTGCCGCAATCGCGATCGGAAACCCCGGCTGATGGATGCCAGTAGCGATCAGAGCCACCTGAGGGTGGTGGCAGACAATCCGGGTCTGGCAGCCGTCGAACTGGGCAAGTCCTTCCGCAAGCGACCGGTCTTGCGCTCCATCTCGCTCAATGTGCGGCGTGGCGAGGCGGTGGGTCTGCTGGGTCCCAACGGTGCCGGCAAGACCACCTGCTTCTACATGATCACCGGCCTGCTGCGCCCGGACTACGGCTGGATTACCTTGGACGGACAGGACATCACCGATCTGCCGATGTATCGGCGCGCCCGCTTGGGTATCGGCTATCTGCCGCAGGAGGCCTCGATCTTCCGTGGGTTGACGGTGGAGAAGAACATTCGCGCGGTACTGGAGGTCGTGGAGTCCGATCGCTCCAAGCGCGAAGCCATCCTGGATGAGCTCTTGGCCGAGTTCTCCATCACCCACCTCAGGCGCACGCCGGCTCTGGCGCTCTCCGGTGGTGAGCGGCGACGCGTCGAGATCGCTCGTGCGCTGGCCTCGCGTCCTAGCTTCATGCTGCTCGATGAGCCGCTTGCCGGCATCGATCCGATCGCCGTCGCTGAGATCCGCGACCTCGTCTCGCACCTGAAGCATCGTGGCATCGGTGTGCTGATCACCGACCACAATGTGCGCGACACCTTGGAGATCATCGACCGCGCCTACATCATCCATGGCGGTCAGGTCTTGATGGAGGGGCCGCCGGACGAGATCGTCGCCAGCGAAGACGTGCGGCGGGTCTACCTGGGCGAAAGCTTCACGATGTAGGGGCCTTGAGGGCGATCCCTCTGAATCGCTATCGCTGCGGTGACAGATTGGTCTAGCTTTGGGTGAGATGTCTGCAAAGCTGCCGGAGAGATGGTCCTTCAACCTCGCCTGAGTGTCGCCCAGACCCAGACCCTGGTCCTAACGCCGGCCCTGCGGGCGTCGATCCAGTTGCTGCAGCTATCGGTCCAGGACTTGGAAGCCTTTGTTTCCAAGAAGGCGGAGGAGAATCCGCTCTTGGAGCGGCTGGAGCGTCCGCCTCAGAGCGCTGCTGGGTCACTGTCACGTTCCAGTTTCGATCGTCTGGCCGAACGGGTCGCCGAACGTCCCTCACTGACCGCCCACCTCTTGAGCCAAGCGACCCTGCTCTTTCCCGACCCGCAGCAAGCCAGGCTTGCAGCACGCTTCATCGAAGAGCTGGACGAGGCCGGCTATCTGACGGTCCCGGCTGAGCGTGTTGCAGCGGAGTTGGATACGGATCCAGTCCTGGCTGAGGCTGTTCTCAAGCGCCTGCAAGGACTGGAGCCAAGCGGCCTCTTCGCCAGGAACCTGCGGGAATGCCTGGCACTGCAGCTGGCGGCTAAGGGGCGTTTGACAGGCTTCATGCAGGACCTCTTGGATGGCCTCGAGATCCTGGCGACCAAGGGACCGAGAGGGCTGGCGGCTGCTTTGGACATTCCCTTGGGACGCGTGGAACGCGGACTAGCAGAGATCCGACGTCTGGATCCAAAGCCCGGTCTCTCCTTCGACCTCTCGCCGGTGGTCCCGGTCATTCCTGACCTGCTGGTGGCTCCGGATGCCCAGGGGCGCCTGACCATCGCCATCAATCCCGAGTCGGTCCCGCAGATCAGAATGGACCGCACCCTACAGGCTGAGCTGCTGCCGAGGCTGCGAAGCCAAGAGGAACGCAGCTATCTCTCGGAACAGGTCTATGAAGTGGCCTGGCTGCGACGGGCCCTGAAACGCCGCTTTCAGACCCTGTTGTCGGTCGGACGCGCCATTCTCCTGCATCAAGGGGGCTACTTCTCCGAAGGCCCCTCGGCCCTGAAGCCATTGACCAGGCGCCATCTGGCGCTGTCGCTGAACCTGTCTGAGGCGACGATCAGTCGAGTCGTCGCCAACAAGTACCTGACCTCATCGCGGGGTACGGAGCCACTCAAGCGCTTCTTCAGCGCTGCCCTGGGAACCGCGGGCGAGGTCAGTGCCGCGGCGGCGCAGGAGCGCCTGAGGGAGCTGATCGCTGCCGAACCGCAGGCCAAGCCCTTCAGCGACGCAGCCCTGGCCGAGCGGCTTTCGGCGGGTGGATTGCCGGTCGCGCGCCGGACCGTCGCCAAGTATCGAGATCTGCTGCGTATCCCCTCGGCAGCCGATCGACGGCGCCTGCATCAGCAGCGATAAGCCTGCCAACAGGCACCTATCGGTTGCGAACGAAAGCCACAACCAGTGGGCTAGAGCGACGCCTGACCAAAAGGTTAGGTGTTGATAACTTTGTGGATCAAACCGCATCGGAAGCGGAACTGAGGGCTTCTCAAGGGGCTTGGCTGTGCTACGCTTGACAGGCTTCCGGGGCATCGTTAGCTTCCGCGCTTCGCCGTCACCGGAGCGCCTCAAAAAGAGGCGGAATCAGAGGGCGAGAGACACCATATATAAACTATGGAACGAGAAAACCGCGTCAGACCATGAAGTTAACGGTCACGGGCAAGCAGATGGATGTTGGCGATGCTTTCCGCCAACACATCAACGACAAGCTAAATCACATCCTGGAAAAGTACTTCGGGGACGCAATTGACGTTGGCGTCACCATGGTACGTGAGGCCTCTCGCTATCGCGCGACCATCCACGCGCATGTGGGTAAACATGTGGAAATGTTTGCCGACGGAGAGGGGCATGATCCCTATCCGGCCTTCGATTCCGCCGCGGAGCACCTCTCCAAGCGGCTGCGTCGCAATAAGAGAAGGTTGCGCGATCACCACAAATCCTCGGTTGAGCTCCTCTCCACCCAGGCCTATGTGCTGCATCCAGGTGAGGACGAGGAGGACATCGAAGTTCCTTCCGAATCAGAGGCTTCGGATGCGCCGCCCGTGATCGCGGAGCTGGCAGCCCGAATCGGCCTCTTGACCGTCAGCGAAGCTGTGATGCGTTTGGACCTGATGCAAGAGCCCGCCTTGATGTTCAAGAACAAGGCACACGGCGGGTTGAACATGGTCTATCGCCGAAATGATGGTACAATCGGCTGGGTCGATCCGCAGAACATCGGCCAAGCATAGGGTTTTGGCCTGATCCACAAGGCTTTAGGGGTCAGGCATGGTGGCACGTCAGACCGTCACGTTTCGACGGGCCGCCCACTCGCCTCGTTTGAACCGCTCTTGGGGTTTGCTTTTCATGAACATGGCTGACTTGTTGTCGCCTGACGGTGTCATCGCCGGGCTCAGGGTCTCGAGTAAGAAGCAGGCGCTGCAGGAACTGGCGCGCCGTGCATCCGCCGTGACCGGAGAGCCGGAGCGATCCGTCTTCGAGGTCCTCCTGGTCCGCGAACGGTTGGGCACCACGGGCGTTGGCCACGGCGTGGCGATCCCCCATGGCAAGCTACCGAACCTGACCCGTCTGCACGTGCTCTTCGCGCGCTTGTCCGATCCGATCGACTTCGATTCGATCGACGAGCAACCCGTCGATCTCATGTGCGCCTTGCTGGCACCGCAGTCGGCCGGCGCCGATCACCTGAAGGCACTCGCCCAGGTCTCTCGCCTTCTGCGCGACCGGAATTTCTGTGAGAAGCTGCGCGGTGCCGCCAACAGCGACGCGCTCTACGCCTTGCTGACCGACGTGCCGGCCAGCCACGCGGCTTAGGGTACACCTCTCTCCCGTCTCGTAGTCATCCCCTGGGATCACGGGTTTACGGGACCACAACCGACGTCAGTGTTAGATGAGAATGCTGTGACGTGGATGGCCGGGTCAGGGCCCGGCCATGACGAAGCTCTGCGACCGCCTCGGCTCTCGCTTGAATGGCAATGAGTCAAGACCAGGTGGTAGGCTCTGCAGTTCAGCTGGCAGACTATTCTGTCTAGCGGTTCTCTAGGAACCCTAGTGCAGCGCGACAGGCTCCAAGTCGTTCTGGCGGATGGCGGCCTGCGCTGCGGCGTCGGAGGCGAGCGCTGCCATGGCACGGCCGTTGGCGGCATGAACCGCATAGGCCAGGCTGCCGTCAATGGTCATTGGGCGGACATAGGCGACCTCGCCCAATCCCAGGGCTGCCAAATCCTGCTCTGTGATCTTCCGAATGGTCTTGACGTCGTACATGACCGTCATCTCCTCATCTGTCTTCGGGTCCCGCGCGCATGCGGCAACCCCATCTCTTTCTCGCCTTCGCCGAAGGCTCAATCTGCTTTGATCGCGATCGAACGCACTTCCGGCTCGATTCGGGGGCGCTCCAACTCCACGTGCAGCAGTCCTGAATCGAGCGACGCAGAGGTAACTTCGATGCCCTCGGCCAGCACGAAGGAGCGCTGAAACTGGCGGGCGGCGATGCCCCGGTGCAGGTAAACGCGTTCTTCCTGATCGCTCTGCTTGCCGCGGATGATGAGCTGATTGCCCTCCATCTGGACGCTCAGGTCCTCCATCGCGAATCCGGCGACGGCGATGGAGATGCGAAAGCGCCCGTCCCCTCGCTGTTCCACGTTGTACGGCGGGTAGCCATCGGCAGCAGCCTTGGAGATGCGATCGACCGCTTTCTCGAAGGGCTCGAAACCCAAGAGAAAGGGCGATGAGAAGAGAGACAGTCTCGACACGTTCAAAACGCTCCTCATGCACCAAGCAAGCGTCAGTTGGGTGGCCCTCGGCAAAGACCACTCTCTCCGGCCCAAAGCTTGGCGCCGGACAGCCTGCAAGACTTGACCCGCCGGAGCCTCGAATTCAAGAGGCGCTTCATCACCGTCGGTCAAAAGAGAGTGGCGCGAGGTGTGAACTTGAAGGATGTCCAGCTACGGCCCGCCGAAGGTGAGGGGCTGTTTGACCACCAGCTGCTGCTTGCCGAGGCTGTCCGGTAGGGGTGCAAAGGGGGACACCCGCTGCAAGGCTGCCAGGGCCTCGCGGTCCAAGAGACCATTGCCTGAACTGGAGGCGATCCAAGAGGCCTCTACCGCGCCGCCCGCCGTGACGACGAAGCCAACGACCACCCGGCCTTTGGCACCCCGGGCGCCATGGGGTTCGCGCAAGGAGGCCTGCAAGCGCCGGGTGACGACAGCCAAATAGGCTCGCTCGCTGGCCAGTTGAACGGCCGTCGGCTGCAGAGGATCGGGCTGCGTCAGAACCTCCGGCAGCTCGATACGGCGCAGCGGCTTGGGAGGGGGAACCTGCAGCGGCTCACCCTCTTCCAGCAGTGCCTCCTCGCTCTCCTCATCAAGGCTCTCAGCCGGCAGGTCGTCCAGGCTCTCGACCAGCGCCGCGATCTGGTCCTCGGCCTCGGCCTTAGGGCTGGCCCAGGCGGCGGAGACGAAGGACACCGGATAGATCTCTATCTCGCTGTCCTGGTAGGGCCAGGGTGCGAAGAGCAGGGTCGAGGCGCCCAGGTGCAAAACGCCGGCCGCGATCAGGCTCGCCTGCCCGACCCTGCTCGCCGCTTGCGGTGCCAAGCTCGCTTGGACTAAACCTTTCGGCTGAAATCTGCCCGATGTGGGCAGGATCTTTGCCCTTCGAAACAGGTTCAACAGCATGCGTAAGATCGACGTCTGGCCGCTCCTCTCTGCGGAGATGCAAGCCGTTGTCCGCAAGAGCGAAAGCTTGGCTGCCGCCAACCCGCCGCCTTCCAGCAACGGCCATCCGCTGCCTCGTATGCGCGCAGCATACAACGAAGCCTGTCGCTATTGGAACGCCGCGCCGATTGCGATCGCGAAGGTGGAAGACTTCACCTTCGACTGTGGCGCAAAGGCCCTCAATCTCAGGCTCTACAACCCGGCGCCTGGCGAGGCGCGGCCCTGGCTCTTCTATCTCCATGGCGGCGGCTATGTGCTGGGGAACCTGGACACGCATGATTGCGTTATGCGCCATCTCTGCCGGGCCAGCGGATGGTCTGTCCTCGGCGTCGACTATTCGCTAGCGCCAGAAGCGCGCTTCCCCCGCCAGATCGAAGAGGTGGTCGAGCTGGTCGAGCGGCTGGACGAGGTCGCAGATGGCCGGGACCGCAACCCAGACCTCTTGGGCTTTGCCGGCGATTCAGCAGGTGCGCACCTCTGCGTCAGCTCGTGTCTGGAGATGCGCGCGCGTGGTCTGGCACAACCTGCAGCACTGCTCCTCTTCTATGGGGCCTTTGGCCTGGATGATTCCTGCTCTCAGCGCTTCTATGGCGGGCCCATGGATGGCCTCTCCGACGTCGAGCGTTCCTTCTACAAGAACGCCTATTGCCGGCGCTCCGAGCGTGAAGATCCGCGCTATGACGTGCTGAGTGCCGATCTGGCCGGCTTGCCGCCCAGCTACCTTCTGACCTTGACCCTCGATCCTCTGGACGATGACAGCCGCGCGCTCTCTCAGGCCTTCACTCTGGCCGGTGTTCCCCATCTGCTGCGCCGTGAGGATCACCTCTTGCATGGTTTCATCAAGAACCTGCGGGAACTCAAGGCGGCGCGTGTTGTGTTGGACGAGGCAGCAGCGGTCCTAAGCGGACTGGCCGCGGGGCAACCGCCGGCTTGGATGGACCAGAGGGAACAGGCGCACGTCGCCCGGAGCGCTTGATCACGCGACGGCTGCTCTGCCAGGTTGCGGCAGATGTTTCTGACAAATGACCTAGGGAGAGTGAGCCCATGAGCGGGATGAACAAGCGGTGGGTTCTGGCGTCGCGCCCGGAGGGTGCGCCCAGTCTTGACAATTTTCGCCTGGAGGAGGTGGCGCTGCCCGAGGTGGGGGAGGGTGAGGTGCTCTGTCGAACCCTCTATCTCTCACTCGATCCCTACATGCGCGGACGCATGAGTGCGGCCAAGTCCTATGCGGCTGGGGTCGAAATCGATGAAGTCATGACTGCCGGTACGGTTGGCCTGGTCGAGGAATCGAAGGCATCGGGGCTTGCGGCCGGTGATGTCGTGGTCGCCATGGGCGGCTGGCAAAGCCATTGGACCGCCAAGGCCAAGGCGGTGAAGAAGGTGGACCCCGATGCGGCACCACTGTCGACGCGGCTGGGTATCCTGGGCATGCCGGGCCAGACGGCCTACTGCGGCCTGGCGGAGATCGGTAAGCCGAAGGCGGGGGAGACCCTGGTGGTGGCCGCAGCCTCAGGCGCCGTCGGCTCCGTCGTCGGTCAGCTCGCCAAGAAGCAGGGGCTGCGCGCTGTCGGTGTCGCCGGTGGTCCGGAGAAATGCCGGATCGTGACTGAAGAATTCGGCTTCGACGCCTGCGTCGACCATCGCTCTCCCGACCTGGATGCGGAGCTGGCGGCGGCTTGTCCGGATGGCATCGACGTCTACTTCGAGAACGTCAGTGGACGTGTCTTCTCCGCTGTCTTCCCGCTGTTGAACGACTTCGCCCGGATCCCGGTCTGCGGGATCATCGCGCACTACAACGACACCCAGCTGCCCCAGGGGCCGGACCGCGTGCCGGCGCTGATGGGTGCCATCCTGCGCAAGCGGTTGACCTTCCGCGGATTTATCGTCTGGGATCTGGCGCATCTGCACACAGAGGCGGATCGGAGCCTGGAGGCCTGGGTGGCCGACGGCAGCCTGAAGTACCGCGAGGACATCGTCGAGGGCATAGAGGCAGCACCGGAGGCCTTCATAGGCCTCTTGCAGGGCAAGAACCTGGGCAAGCTGGTGGTGCACGTCTCCGACCGCTGAGAGACCGCCTGAGGCCACGCGGCACCGGCCGAAAGGCTGACGCGCGCACCCTGGCTTGGGCCTTTGTCCGGACCCGATCTAGAGACGGCTGAGGTCGGGTCGCTGCGGTGCAGTGAAGGCAGAGCCTGGAATGGCTTCCAGCTCCAAGGAACGGCGCACTGCCGGCCGCTGTTCGAGTTCTGCGACCATTCGTCTCAGAGCGGCCCAGCCCTCCAGCGGGGCTGGGTCCAGGCTGCTGTCACCGGGATAGAGCAGGCCCCATCGCAGGCAGCTGGCCAGGTAGAAGTCACAGACGCTGAGGCCGCCTGACAGCAGGTAACCGCTGCCGGACTGAGAGATGGTTCGGTCCAGGAGGCCAAGATGCTCGGTGACCCTTTGACCGGCTTGACGGTGCACGGACCGTGCCGCGCTGGCTTCGTCGGCAAATCGCTCGGAATAGTAGCGCAATCGCAGGTCGGCGTGCAGGGTGTTGGAGATGAGGAAGAGCCACTTCAGGAAGTTGGCGCGCTCTTTCTGGTTCTCCGGCGGTACGCCTAGCGCATCTTCGACCTCGCTGATGTGCAGAAGGATGGCCCCGGTCTCGAAGAGCAGAGCGTCGCGCTTGCGATCGACCAAGGCCGGGATGAGCCCGCGCGGGTTGATGCGCCGAAAGGCTTCTCCCCGATGGGCGTTCTCGCGACGGTCGACCAGGCGCGCCTCGTAGCTGCAGCCAAGCTCCTCCAGGACCATGCGAATGGTCAGACTGGCATTGTCGGGAAAAAAGTGGAGTTCGTAGTCCATGCTGTCGCGGGCTCCCTCAAGAATCGCCTTCGGCAGGGAAGCTTGTGCCGAAAGGGGGCGTCCCGTTATCGCTGACGCGCCGCTTTCTGCTGCGTATCGGAAGTGCTTGAAAAAGGGGGTGATTTAGGTCCGGGGAGAACGAAAGAAGGCAGGCTCGAGATCTTACGCCGTGGTTTGCGTGTCTCGATTGAAGCCATCTTGGGACAACAGGAGAGGAGGGGAGCGAGACACCACCGTCTCGCCCCCTAAACCGACTGTTCTACTGGTGGACTGCTAGATCGGCTCGACGCTGTCGGCCATCGGGCCCTTCTGGCCCATCCGGACCACCATGCGCACCCGCTGGTCGGTGTCGAGAGCGGTGAGGCCCACCCGGCCCAGGGTCCGCGCCGAGACGAAGACATCCTTGCCGCCGTCGTCAGGGGCGATGAAGCCATAGCCCTTGCCCTGATCG
Source organism: Rhodospirillales bacterium (assembly GCA_963669335.1). Taxonomy (GTDB): domain Bacteria; phylum Pseudomonadota; class Alphaproteobacteria; order Kiloniellales; family JACOMY01; genus JACOMY01. The sequence goes on along the minus strand of OY770023.1, from coordinate 3,940,704 downwards.
AAGAACTTCACCGTGCCATCGACGGCCGTTCCCTCGCTTGGCTGCTCGCCATAGCCGCCGCCACCGTGGCGTGGTGCAGGGCCACTGCGATAGCCGCCACCACCACCGCCGCCGTCGTCACGCGGGCCGCGATCACTGCCCGTGCCCAGCTGCTCGATCCGATGGATGAAGGCCACCTGACGGCCTTTGCGTCCCTCGGCCAGATCACAAACGATCCTTGTGCCATCGGGAAGATCCTGCCGACCGGTCTGCTCGACAACCGATACATGCAAGAAGGCATCCGGCGATCCATCGCGGAGCTGAACGAAACCAAAACCCTTGGTGGGATTGTACCATTTGACCTCGGCAACAACCTCACGCTCAGAGGGCTCTTGCCAACCACCAGAAGAACGACCTGTCATCTACCCCAACCTTTATAAGTAGCTTCATGCACCCGCCAGTTACCGGCGTTCCGTGGCAGACGATCTTCCAGAATGCAAGCTATCCCAGAGGGTTAGCCCTACGTTCCGAGGCGAACGGTCGTGACCGGGAGCGCGCGTTCCCGACGTGTTGGCCGGCATGGGATCACGAAGCGCGGTGCGACGCAACGGGATTTCCATGACGCTTTGATTTCGGTGCCGTCATCGTCATCCAGGACACAGTGTGGCGAATCCGCCCGCCTGTCCAGACGATTTCGCATCTGCGACATCGCACCTGCGAAATCACTTGCAGCCAGTCATTTCCTTGTCTAGCGTCGCGTTTCCGCGCAAGGATGTTGCGCTGCACCTAAGAAATTCGGGCAAGCAAGAGGAACGAGAGGGCGATGACCCAGGCAGTGAGCGTTACCGGACACACCATTGATGACATTTCGGTCGGCATGACCGAGAGCTTCGCGAAGAGCGTCTCGGAAGAGGACATCGTCGCCTTCGCCGATCTCTCCGGCGACTACAATCCCGTGCACATGGATCAGGCCTATGCCGAGACCACCATGTTCAAGGGTCGCATCGCGCACGGCATGCTCTCTGCCGCCTTCATCTCTACCGTATTCGGCACCAAGCTGCCGGGCCCCGGTTGCATCTATCTCTCACAGAGCCTGAAGTTCCGCGCTCCGGTGCGCATCGGCGACACGGTCGTGGCCACCGTGACCGTGACGGCAGTGGACCGTGAGCGTCGCCGGGTTACCTTCGAGACCAGCTGTGCGGTTGGCGATCAGGTCGTGGTCGACGGTGAGGCCCAGTTGATGGTGCCGAAGGGACCGCGGGCTGCAGAAGCCGCCTAAGACGGCAAGTTAGGTCTCGGCCCCTCACGCGGGTCGAACGAAAATCCGGTTCCAGATCATGGCAGCCAGGGCGGCGTCTCGCTCTGGCTGCCATGCGCGTCTAGGCGCTTGACCCTTGGGCAGTGCCGACTAGGATCGCGAGCCTTTGAGTGGCGGCCGCGCAGCTTGCGCGGAGGCTGCTCGGCCGATTGCTAAAACCCCTCCGTCGAACCAGATCAGACAGATGACCGCCGAGACCAGCGAAAAACGCGATTACAAGGGCACCGTGCAGCTGCCCCGCACCAGCTTTCCCATGCGCGCCGGACTGCCGAAGCGGGAGCCTGAGATTCTAGCACGCTGGGAGGAGATCGGCCTCTTCGATGCCTTGCGGCGTCAGTCGGCCAATCGCGAGCGCTTTATCCTGCATGACGGCCCGCCCTATGCGAATGGCCATCTGCACATGGGCCACGCGCTGAACAAGACCCTGAAAGACATGATCAATCGCAGCCAGCAGATGCTGGGCAAGAACGCCCACTATGTGCCTGGCTGGGACTGCCACGGCCTGCCGATCGAGTGGAAGGTCGAAGAGCGCTATCGGGCCGAAGGCAAGGACAAGGACGCCGTCGACCGGGTGGAGTTCCGCCAGGAGTGTCGGGCCTTTGCCGAGCATTGGGTCGGCGTTCAGACCGAAGAGTTCAAGCGCCTGGGTGTTCTGGGGGATTGGGAGAAGCCCTACACCACCATGGCCTATCCGGCCGAGGCGCAGATCGTGCGCGAAATCGGCAAGTTCCTGATGAACGGCGGGCTCTATGCCGGCGCCAAGCCGGTGCTCTGGTCGGTGGTGGAGAAGACGGCACTGGCTGATGCCGAGGTCGAATACGCCGATCACACCTCGATCACCGTCTGGGTGCGCTTCCCGGTCGTGGAGAGCCCCTTGGAGGAACTGGCCGGCGTCAAGGTGGTGATCTGGACCACCACGCCCTGGACCCTGCCGGGCAACCGCGCCATCGGCTTCGATGCAGAGAGCGACTATGTCGTCCTCGAGGTTGTTTCCACAGGGGAAGGCAGCCGCGCCCAGGTCGGCGAGCGCCTCTTGGTCGGCGGTGAACTGGCAGGGGCGGTGCAAGAGGACTGCGGCTTCGAGGGCAAGGTCGTCGCCACACTGTCCGGCGAAAGCCTGACCGGGACGATTGCGGCCCATCCTCTGGCCCAACATCCCGAAGCCGATGGCGGATATGACTACCCGGTGCCCCTGCTGGCCGGCGACTTCGTCACCATGGATCAAGGCACCGGTTTCGTGCACATCGCGCCGGGGCATGGCCAGGATGACTGGGAACTAGGCTTGGCCAATGGGTTGGAGGTGCCGCATACGGTCGATTCCTCCGGCTATTACCTGCCGCATGTGCCGCTCTTCGCCGGAGCCGTGGTGTACGATCAGAAGGGTAAGCCCGGCGACGCCAATGGCCGGGTCATTGCCGCCATCGAGTCGCTCGGCGGACTGCTGCATCGTGGCAAGCTTCGGCACAGCTATCCCCACTCCTGGCGATCCAAGGCGCCGCTGATCTTCCGCAATACGCCGCAGTGGTTCATCTCCATGGAGACCAACGCGCTGCGCGAAAAGGCTTTGACGGCGTTGGATCGAACCCGCTTCGTACCGCCGCAGGGCTATCGCCGTCTGCGCTCCATGATCGAACAGCGCCCGGACTGGTGCATCTCGCGCCAGCGCCTCTGGGGCGTGCCGCTGCCGATCTTCGTGCACAAGGAGACGGGCGAACCGCTGCGCGATCAGAAGATTATCGATCGCGTGGCCGCTGCCTTCGAGACCGAAGGCGGGGACGCCTGGTTCACCTCGCCGCCTGAGCGTTGGCTCGGCAACGACTACGCCGTTCAGGACTATGATCAGATCCAGGACGTGGTCGAGGTCTGGTTCGATTCCGGCTCCACCCACGCCTATGTGCTGGAGGAGCGGCCGGAACTGAGCTGGCCGGCCGATCTCTATCTCGAGGGCACGGACCAGCATCGTGGATGGTTCCACACCTCGCTTCTGGAGTCTTGCGGGACGCGGGGGCGGGCGCCTTTCGAGGCGGTCCTGACGCACGGCTTCACCCTGACCGAGCAGGGTCACAAGATGTCGAAGTCGTCGGGCACCGGCGTCGATCCGGCCGACATCATCAAGCAGTCGGGTGCGGATATCCTGCGCCTCTGGGTCACCTCCACCGACTATGGCGAGGACCAGCGGATCGGGCCCGACATTCTGAAGTTCCAGGTCGATGCCTATCGCCGGCTGCGCAACACCTTGCGCTACCTCTTGGGTGCGCTCGATGGCTTCAGCGAGGCGGAGCGCGTCGAGGCTTCCGAAATGCCGGAGCTGGAGCGGCTCATGCTGCACCGGCTCTGGAGCTTGGATCGCGTGGTCCGCCAGTCGGTCGACGACTTCGACCTGAACGCCATCAACCGCGCGGTCCACGACTTCTGCGCGCTCGATCTCTCGGCCTTCTACTTCGATATCCGTAAGGACACGCTCTATTGCGATGCGCCGACATCCCTGACCCGCCGGGCCTGCCGAACGGTCATGGACCAGCTCTTCTCCTGCCTCACCGCTTGGCTGGCGCCGATCCTCTGCTTCACGGCCGAGGAGGCCTGGTGGGCGCGAGGCGGTGGGCCAGAGGAGAGCGTCCATATGCGGGTCTATCCGGAGATCCCGGCCGCCTGGGAGGATCAGGCGCTGGCCGCACGCTGGGAAAAGATCAAGGCGGTGCGCCGAGTCGTGACGGGTGCCCTGGAGCTGGAGCGCGCCGAGAAGAAGCTGGGTTCGGCCCTGCAAGCCGCCCCGCGGGTCTATGTCGAGGACGCCGATCTCTTGGCGTTGCTGGGCAAGCTTGACATGGCTGAGATCTCGATCACGTCAGGGATCGCGCTGCAGCAGGGGACCGGACCGGATACTGCCTTCCGCCTGGACGAAGTCCCGGGCGTGGCCGTTGTCGTCGAAGCCGCCCAGGGCGAGAAGTGTCAGCGGTGCTGGCAGGTGCTGCCAGACGTGGGGTCAGCGCCCGGCTACGAAGATCTCTGCGGACGCTGTGCATCTGTGGTCGCGCAGTTGGATCAGCAGCAAGCCATTGCCTAAGGCTATAGGGCGACAGAGCGATCGCGAGGGGTTGGTGGAGGTGCTTGTATGCTAAGGCCGATCCTGGGAATTGCACTTGTGGTCTTGATCCTGGATCAGGTCAGCAAGTGGGTGATCCTGCTGCAGGTCATGACCCCGCCGCGCGTCATCGAGGTCACCGGCTTCTTCAACCTGGTGCTGGCTTACAACCGCGGCGTCAGCTTCGGCCTCTTCACCAACGATTCGCCCAATGGGCCCTATATCTTGGCGGGAATCGCTCTAATCATTGCTATCGGCGTGCTGCTCTGGGCCAGGACCCAGACCCGCTTCCTGCCGATTTTGGCGGCCGGAATGATCGTTGGCGGCGCAGTCGGCAATCTGATCGACCGCCTGGTGCACGGTGCCGTAGTGGACTTTCTAGACTTTCACCTCGCCGGATTCCACTGGCCGGCCTTCAACGTCGCCGACTGCGGAATCGTCGTTGGTGTGGGATTCTTGCTCTATGACGCCTTGTTCGGCGGCAAGGGATCCACAAAATAGCCATGGTTGTACGGCAGGGGTCTGGCGACGCAGGTCGGAATCCTCTATTTTTGTCGGTGTAAAGCGAACTTTGGGAGCGGTGGTGATGCAGCGGACATCTCTTCTACAAGCCCTCTTGGCAGGGGGCCTTGTGGTCAGCCTGGGAGCGTGCTCGCAGATTCGCGAAGAGATCGGCCTGGATAAGACCTCGCCAGACGAGTTTCGTGTGGTGGCCAATGCGCCTCTGGCGATCCCGCCGGACTACAATCTTCGCCCGCCGGCCCCTGGTGCGCCCCGTCCGCAGGAGGGCACGCCAACCGATCAGGCTCGTGTTGCCGTCTTTGGACCTGAAGGCCGCATCGATCCCAATGCCGACACCAACGAGGCCGTAACCGATCAGGCTTTCTTGAGCGATGCCGGCGCCAACACGACTCAGGCGAACATCCGCCAGGTCGTTGACGACGAGACGCAGACGATCAATTCCAACACCACGGATTTCGTCGACACCCTGGTCTTCTGGAAGGAAGAGCCGCCGCCAGGTGAGATCGTTGATGCCGATGCCGAGGCCGACCGCATCCGCGAGACCCAGGCCTTGGGTCAACCGGTCACCACCGGCGACACGCCTATCGTCATCGAGCGCGAAAAGGGCCTCTTGGAAGAGATCTTCTAGTCTCCTGGGATGTGGTCTGATGATGGCGGCTTGAGCTGCCCTTGCGTCTGTCTCAGTGAAGATCCTTTGGGGTGATCCGAGCAAGCGGGGGCGCGCGTCCTAGTCGCGTCTAGCGGATCTCAGTTCACCTACCTCGGCTTATGGCCCGAAGCGTAATAGAGCGCGATCGCCTGTCCGCGTGTGCTGACGGCGAGCTTGTCGAAAAGATTGCGCAGGTGGAATTTCACCGTGTTGAGGCTGATCCCCAGGGTCGCCGAAAGCTCTTTGTTGGTCATGCCCTTCGCTAAGGCTTCCAGCAGTGCTTCCTCGCGCGGCGTCAAGCTGCGCAGCGGGTCACGGTCCAATTCTCGAACATCGAGGAAGGGGAAGACCATCTGCCCGCCGGCGACCGCTGCGACCGTGTCCAGCAAGCGCTCGGGCGGCTCGTCATCGAAGGCCAATCCCGCGGCACCGGCGGCCATGACCCGGCGCGCTGTGTCTTTGTTGCCACTCTTGGCATAGACCACGACGCGCGGGCTCTGCTCCATACCGCGCAGCAGGGCGATCAGGCGTTCCGTGCCCAACCCCGGCAGGTCCCAATCGATCACCCCGACCTGGATCGGCATGCGCGACACCCCTTGCAAGAAGCCCTCCGCTGACTTCGCCGTCAGCACCAGAGAGAAGCGCTGATCGCGATAGATAACCTCGGATAAAGCGGCCAACATCAAGGGGTTAGCGTCGGCGAGCGCGATATCAACCGGGGCTTGAGCTGAGCCTCTGTCGCTTGGCATCCTACAACCTTCTCTCGTGATACCTACCCATATGGGTGGGGGCAAAATTTGCTGATTTTGGCAATACTACCCCTATGGGTGGGGAGACTCCAGCCCTTTTGGATCTCCAAAAGCAGGGTCTTCGAACGTTGTGAGACCGAACGCTTTAGCCCATTTCTTTCAGCATGGCGCAGGGGGATTTGGGTGGAAGGTCCTGACCCTCTTGCGGACAGACATCCACGAAGGATCAACCTGCTTGGAAGCAGGAAAAGGGAGAAACGACAATGCCCGGTATCCGCGGTCTCTTCATTCCAGGTCCCACCAATGTCCCCGATCGCGTGCGCCGCGCCATCGACATTCCGATGGAAGACATGCGCGCCCCCGATCTGCCGGAATTCACCCTGCCGCTGTTTCAGGATCTGAAGCAGATCTTCAAGAGCGCGGATGGCCAGGTCTTCATCTTCCCCTCCTCCGGCACCGGCGGCTGGGAAGCGGCTGTCTCCAACACCCTCTCGCCCGGCGATAAGGTGCTGATGGCCCGCTTCGGCCAGTTCTCGCACCTCTGGGTCGACCTCTGCGAGCGTCATGGCCTGGATGTTGACGTGGTCGACGTCGAGTGGGGCGAGGGTGTGCCGCTGGATATCTTCGCCGAGAAGCTGGCGGCCGACAGCGAGAAGCAGATCAAGGCCGTTCTGGTTTGCCACAACGAGACCGCCACGGGCGTCACCAGCGACATTGCCGGCGTGCGCGCCGCCATCGATGCAGTCGACCATCCGGCCCTGCTCTTCGTCGACGGCGTCAGCTCGATCGCCAGCATCGACTTCCGCATGGACGAGTGGGGCGTCGACATCGCCGTCTCCGGTTCGCAGAAGGGCTTCATGCTGCCGGCGGGTCTGGCCATCCTCTGCGTCAGCCAGAAGGCGCTAGCCGCGGCGACCGAAGCGCGCTTCCCGCGCTGCTACTTCGACTTCGCCGACATGACCAAGCTGAACGCCAACGGCTACTTCCCCTATACGCCGCCCACGCACCTGCTGCGCGGCCTGCGTACCTCGGTCGACATGCTGTTGGAAGAGGGTCTGGAGAATGTCTTCCAGCGCCACCATCGCCTGGCTGAGGGCGTGCGTCGCGCCGTCGATGCCTGGGGCCTCCAGCTCTGCGCCAAGGAGCCGAAGTGGCACTCCGACACCGTCAGCGCCGTCTGCCTGCCCGAGGGCTTCGACTCGGCCCACATGGTCCGCCATGCCTATGACCACTATCGCCTCTCTCTCGGCGTGGGTCTCAGCAAGGTTGCCGGCAAGGTCTTCCGCATCGGACACCTGGGCGACTTGAACGAGCTGATGGTGATGAGCGCGCTGGGCAGCGTCGAGCTGGTCCTGCGTGACATCGGCGTGCCCTTCAAGAGCGGTGCCGGCGTCGGCGCGGCCGTTGACTACTACCACGCCACAGGCCCGGTCTCTCACCTGCGCGAGGCCGCAGAGTAGGGCAGGGAACCTAGGGACCATCGATCGGAAAACGTCGAAAGAAGCGTTTCGGAGCGAAAACGACCATGGACATCCACGAGTACCAAGCCAAAGAAATCCTCTCGGGATTCGGTGTGCCGATCCCGCGCGGTGGTCTGGCCTACAGCCCTGAGCAAGCGGCCTATCGGGCCCGCGAAATCGGTGGCGTCAGCTGGGTCGTGAAGGCCCAGGTGCATGCCGGCGGACGCGGCAAGGCTGGCGGTGTGAAGCTCTGCCAGACCGAGCACGACGTCGAGGAGGCAGCCGATGCCATGTTCGGCATGCGGCTCGTCACCCCGCAGACCGGAGCCCGCGGCAAGGGTGTCTATCGCATCTACGTCGAAGAGGGCGTCAAGATCGCCAAGGAGCTCTATCTGGGCTTCGTGCTCGATCGCAAGACCGAGCGGGTCATGGTCGTCGCCTCTTCGGCCGGCGGTATGGAGGTCGAAGAGATCGCCGAGACGGCGCCCGAGACCATCGTGCGCGCCGTGGTCGAGCCGGCGGTCGGCATGCAGGCCTTCCAGGCCCGCGAGATCGCTTTCGAGATGAAGCTGCCGCCCGGAGCGGTACAGAAGTGCGCCAACATCATCATGGACAGCTATCGGGCCTTCGCTGAGCTCGACGCCACCATGGTGGAGATCAATCCGCTGGTGATGACCGACGAAGAGCATCTCTTGGCCCTGGATGCCAAGATGACCTTCGACGACAATGCGCTCTTCCGCCGGCCGCAAATCGCCGAACTCCGCGACAAGTCGCAGGAGGATTCGCGGGAGACCCGGGCAACCGATCGCGGTTTGAGCTACGTCGGCCTGGACGGAGAGATCGGCTGCGTCGTGAACGGCGCTGGGCTGGCCATGGCAACCATGGACATGATCAAGCTGGCGGGCGGAGAGCCGGCCAACTTCCTGGACATCGGCGGCGGCGCCACGCCGGAGCGTGTCGCCAAGGCGTTCCGCCTGGTGGTCTCTGACGAGAACGTGCAGGCGATCCTGGTCAACATCTTCGCCGGCATCAATCGCTGCGACTGGGTGGCCGAGGGCATCGTCCAGGCACTGGAGAAGAACCCGATCGATCTGCCGGTCGTGGTCCGCCTCTCCGGCACCAACGTCGAAGAGGGACGTCGCATCCTCGCGGCCTCGGGCCTTCCGATCATCCGCGCCAACACTCTTGCGGAAGCGGCGCAGCGCGTCGTTGCCGCCTGGCAGAACAGCAAGCGCCCGCGGGCAGAGGCCATTGCGTCATGAGCATTATGATTGATCGCAGCACTCCGGTCCTGGTGCAGGGCATCACCGGCCGGATCGCCACCTTCCATACGGAAGAGATGCTGAACTACGGCACCAATGTCGTCGGCGGTGTCTCGCCCGGTAAGGGCGGCAGCACAGCGGCCGGCCGGCCGGTCTTCGACACCGTGCGCGAGGCCGTAGAGGCCACCGGGGCGACCGCCAGCATCGTCTTCGTGCCGCCGCCGTTTGCCGCCGATGCGGTGATGGAAGCGGCCGACTGCGGCATCCGTCTCTGTGTCGCCATCACCGATGGTATCCCGGCGCAGGACATGATCCGGGTGAAGCGCTACATGCGCCGCTACAACAAGGACAAGCGCATGCAGCTGGTCGGCCCGAACTGTGCCGGCATCATCAGCCCCGGCAAGGCGCAGCTCGGCATCATGCCGCCGCACATCTACCTGCAGGGCAATGTCGGCGTCGTCGGCCGCTCGGGCACCTTGGGCTACGAGGCGGCATCGCAGATGAAAGAGCTGGGCATCGGCATCACGACGAGCGTCGGCATCGGCGGCGATCCGATCAACGGCAGCTCCTTCAAGGACGTGCTGGCCCTCTTCGAAGAGGATCCCGAGACCGAGGCGGTCATGATGATCGGTGAGATCGGCGGCCCACAGGAGGCCGAGGCGGCAGAGTTCGTGCGCGATCACATGACCAAGCCTGTGGTGGCCTACGTCGCCGGCCTCAGCGCCCCCAAGGGACGGAAGATGGGCCATGCCGGCGCCATCATTTCGGCCTTCGGCGAGAGCGCCAGCGAGAAGGTGGAAATCCTGCGCGACGTGGGCGTCAGAATCGCGCCCTCGCCGTCCGAGATCGGCGTCACTGTCGCCGATGCACTTGCTAAAGCCGCCTAAAAGAGCGGCGCCGGGGAGGAAGACGTCAGATCAATCTTGATCTGACGTCTGAATCCTCCACCAGACCAGAGACCACGTGATCGGATTGCGTCGCTCAAGTGAAGGCAAGAGACCGCAGTTCGCATTTAGAGGAGGAGTGAGCCATGGCCAGACCCAAAGTAGTCGTTACCAGCCGGTGGCCGGCAGCCGTCGAGGCAGCCCTGGCCGATCGTTTCGACACCACCTTCGCGCCTGATCATGCGGCGCTGAACGGCAATGCGCTGAGCGACGCCTTGGCCGGTGCCGATGCCGTGCTGCCGGGTATCAACCAGCAGTTCGATGCCGCGTTTCTTGGACGTCCGCAGACCCGCTTGAAGCTGGTTGCCAATGCCGGCGTCGGTGAAGGGCAGATCGACCTCGAAGCGGCGCGGGCCAGCGGCATCACCATCACCAATACGCCGGACGAGCTCAGCAACTGCACGGCCGATCTGACCATCATGTTGATGATCTCCATCGCCCGCCAGGCAGCCAGCCTGAACGATCCGGCCTTTGCGGTCTCACCCGGCAACGACTGGTTGCCCAGCACGCTGACGGGCTCCAGCCTGGCCGGCAAGACCCTGGGCCTGGTCGGCTTCGGCCGCGTCGGCCATCAAGTGGCCAAGCGCGCCCGCTGGGGCTTTGGCATGAACGTCGTGGTCTATGACCAGCAGCCGATCGATCCGGCCTGCCTTGCCCGCAAGGGTGCAACCCAGCGCCAGTCGATCGACGAGGTGGTGGCCGAGGCTGACTTCCTCAGCATCCACTGCTCCGACGATCGGGCCAATCGTCATCTGATCGACGCCCGTCGCTTGGACCTGATGAAGCCCGGCGCCTTCCTGATCAACACCGCGCGCGGTGAAGTGGTCGAAGGTCAGGCCCTCTTGCATGCTCTCTGGTTCGATACCATCGCCGGCGCAGCGCTTGACGCATACGACGGCGAGGCCGAGGTACTGCGCCAACTGGAGGCCTGCCCCAATGCGATCCTAAGCCCGCATCTTTCGCGCACTGTCGCGGAAAGCCGCGAGGCTCTGGGGCTGCGTGTGGTTCAGAACATCGAAGATTTCTTTGCTGGAAGACGCCCTCGTGACTGTGTGACGGTCTAACCTCCCTGCCGTCTCACAGGCGCCTTCAACGAGTGCGTCCCGCTGCGGCCCGGTCCCCCTCATGGTCTGCCAACGTGAGGGGGACCGGACCGTTTTCTTTTGCCAGGGCCATCTCCGATATCGTTGTGCGGAGGGTCTGGATCACGGCCTTTACCTAGCCTTCATCTCTTCCAGTTTGTTCAGTGCCAGTTGGCGCGACGGGAAGAGGTCAGGATCGAAGCTATCCGGCTCTGACGATACATCCTCACCCGTTTTTGGTTCCGAATAACGGACGGTTCCCAGCGAGAAGTTAACATTGATTTTTTTGCCCCGATGGGCGAACGCGACCCAGGCTTCCGGCCAGATACTGCAGTCAGTATAGTTCACCAGGAAATACCACTTTCGGCCGCTCGCTTCGATCATGTCCTCTACGATATCGTAGAAATCATTGACGATCTGGTTGCTGCTGAAGCGGAAATCACTGAAGTCGATTTCGATGATTTCACTGTCATGCAGGGTCTTGATGCGCGCGGCATAGTGCTTGTAGTCGTCCGACGCGACCTTGCCGCTGCCCTCTTCTTTGACCTTGTCGCCAGCAGCGTAGACAGCATTGGCCAGCTCCTTGATAGCCTGCTCCAGCCGCGCACAGCCGCGCAGAGCCGTGTCGAGGAAGCGTTGCCGGTCTTCCTCGCTGAGATCGGGAATATCCCGCAGCAGCTCGAGCGACCCTCGAACGGCGGTCAAGGGTGCAACGAACTCTGCTTCGACCTTGGTCTCAAGTTCCGAAGTCGAAAGTGGGTTTTTCGGAGCCTCACTCATGCTGCTTTGCGTATTGCCGGTCGCGATCCAATCAGATCGCGAGATACTGCTGCCGCAACTCGGCGTTGTCGAGAACCTCCTGCGAAACGCCATCGAAGACGATCTGGCCCATGTCCAGGATAATCGCCCGATCGGCCAGATGCAGGGCCGCGATCGCGTTCTGCTCGACGATGATCGTGGTTATGCCAAGGTTCTTGATCTCTTCGAGCGTGCGCTCGATCTCTTTGACGATGACCGGGGCAAGACCCTCATAGGGCTCGTCCAAGAGCAAGAGCTTGATGTCGCGCGCGAGTGTACGGCCGATGGCGAGCATCTGCTGTTCGCCGCCGGAGAGCGTCGTGCCCTCTTGCGTTCGTCTTTCGCCCAGTCGGGGGAAGAGGTCATAGATGCGCTCAATCGACCAGCCAATCGGCGGCGCGATCTGGGCAAGCTTCAGGTTCTCCTCGACCGTCAGCCCCTGAATGATGCGCCGATCTTCCGGCACCAAGCCCAGGCCATGCTGCGCGGCCTCGTAGGCTCTCATCTCGTGCACGGGTTTGTGGTCGAGCCAGATTTCGCCATGCGTCAGCTGCGGACTGGCGACCCGCGCCAAGGTGCGCAGGGTCGAGGTCTTGCCCGCACCGTTGCGGCCGAGCAGGGCCACGATCTCTCCCTCACGGATATCGAAGCTAACACCTTGAACGATGTAGCTCTCGCCATAGTAGGCGTGGATATCCCAGCATGAGAAGAAGGCCGGCTGGCCACCTGCGGAGAGCTTCGGCTTCTTACCGGGTGCACGCTCACCTTCGTAACCGACGCCCAGGCTGTGGCGATCGCCGGCGTCGCCGCCGCCCGCCGTTCCGGTCGTTTCCGTGTTGCTCATAGATGCGCTCCTCCGAGATAGGCATCCTGCACCTTCGGATTGCCTTTGATCTCCTCCGGCTTGCCGTGGACGATAACATGACCCTGGGCCATCACCGAGATCTTGTGCGCAAGGGAGAAGACGACGTGCATGTCGTGTTCAATGACGACCTTGGTGATGCCACGGGTCTCACTGATCTCTTTGAGCAGTGAAATGGTGTTGTTGGTGTCGGCGCGGGACATGCCGGCAGTCGGCTCGTCGAGGAGCAAGAGTTTGGGATCCTGCGCCAGAGCCATGGCTAGCTCCAGACGGCGTTTGTCGCCGCGTGACAAGGAGCCGGACTCAAAGTCCTTTCGCTCCATAAGGCCCACATCCTTGAGGACACCATGGGCCCGGTCCTGGATTTCTGAGTCCTTGTTGACCGCGGCAAAGGGATTGAGTTTGAAGGCGCCCTGTTGCTTGGCATAGGTCGGTATCATCACGTTGTCGAGAACGGACAGATCGGGGAAGATCTCGGGCGTCTGAAACACCCGGCAGACCCCAATCTGGTTGATCTCGTGCGCTTTGAGACCGAGCAAGGATTGACCCTGGAAAGTGATTGTTCCGGTGTCTGGAACAAGCTTTGCGATCAGCGTGTTCAACAACGTCGACTTGCCGGCGCCATTCGGACCGATGATGGCGTGAACAGTGCCCTCTTCGATGTCGAGGTTGACGTCGTCCAGCGCCTTCAGGCCGCCAAAGTTCTTGTTCACGCCTTTGACTTCAAGAATGCCCATTGGCTTGTCCTCACTCCCCAGCTGTCGCCGCAGGAGCGGCTGAAGTGTCGTCCTTCTTCTCCGGCTTGCGGCGCAGCCAGGTGTGGATGCGCTGTCCGCCTTCGACAATGCCGCCGGGCAGGAAGATGACGACCGCCATGAACATCGCGCCGAGGGTCAGCAACCAGCCATCGCCGACGAACATCTGGGCAATGGTGACCAGTGCGCTTTCCAGCCATTCCGGCAGGAAGCTGAAGAGTTGGCTCAAGTCAGCCTCGTTCAGCCGCGAGAAGATGTTCTCGAAGTACTTGATGACGCCGGCTCCTAGGATCGGTCCGACCAAGGTGCCGGCACCGCCCAGGATGTTCATCAGCACGACCTCGCCCGAAGCGGTCCAGAACATGCGCTCGGCTCCGGCAAGCGGATCGACCGCGACCATCAGGCCGCCGGCAAGACCGGCATACATGCCCGAGATCACGAAAGCCGCCAGGGTGTAGGGCCTTGGATTGAGGCCGGTGTAGTTCATGCGCTGCTGGTTCGACTTCACCGCCCGCAGCATCATACCGAAGGGCGAACGGAAGATGCGGATCGAGATGTAGAAGGCGGCCAGCATGATGGCGGCACAGAGGTAGTAGCCGAAGTTAAAGGTAAAGACCCAGCCACCGATATCCCACTCAAAGCCGCTGCGCATCGGGATACCAAAGAAGTTCGTCGCCGGGATCGTGCCGCTATCGTTCATGCCCTCAAGGATGCGCGGGTCGGCGAGGGAGAGCTGAAGTCCGGTCTCGCCGGCCGTGATCGGGGTCAGCACCGAGTAGGCGAGCGCGAAGGACATCTGTGCAAAGGCCAAGGTCAGGATCGAGAAGTAGATGCCCGTCCGCCTGAGGCAGATGTAGCCGATCGCGAGAGAGAAGAGGCCAGCGACGATAACCGAAGCAATGATCGCGGGTACCACATCCACCGTCAGCAGCTTCATCATCCAAACACCGGCATAGGAACCGGCGCCCAAGAAGGCGGCATGCCCGAAGGAGAGATAGCCGGTCAGTCCGAAGAGGATGTTGAAGCCGATCGCGAAGATACCGAAGATTACGAAGCGCTGCATCAGGTCGGGATAGCCGGCGTTGAACCTGGCGAGCCCTGAGTCCTCGGGAAAGGGGTTGAGGATGAAGGGCGCGAAGACGAGGAGCGCGATGACGATCAGGAAGAGCGTCGTGTCTCTGCGATTTAATCCAGGCATGAGCTCAGTCCTCCATGACGCCCTTACGTCCAAGCAGACCGCGCGGCCGGACGAGGAGGACGATGATTGCTGCTAGGTAGATGATGACCTGGTTGATGCCCGGGATGAGGTCGATGACTGCCGACATCGACGCGAAGCTCTCCAGAATGCCGAGCAGGAACCCGGCCGCCACAGCACCCGGCAGGCTGCCCATGCCGCCGACAACCACGACGACGAAGCTGAGCACCAGGAAGTTCATGCCCATGTTGTAGTTGGGCGCCACGATCGGCGTGTACATGACCCCGGCCACCCCGGCCACAATTGCAGCCAGCGCGAACATGATGACGAAGCGTCTGTCAATGTTAATGCCGAGCAATTCGACCGTCTCGCGGTCGACCATGCCGGCTCGGACCACCATGCCAAAGGTCGTGTAGCGCAGGAAGGCGAAGACGGCCGCAACGATTACAACCGCGAAACAGAAGTAAACCAGACGCCAATAGGGATAGATGATGGTGAAGGGGTCAAAACCGATCAGCACGCCGAAGTCGAAGGACCCCGTGAAGGCGTCGGGTGCAGGGGTGGCGAGCGGGTTGGCGCCAAAGAAGTACTTAACGATCTGCTGCAGCACGATCGCCAGGCCAAAGGTCACGAGGATCTGGTCGGCATGCGGGCGCTTATAGAAATGCCGGATCAGTCCACGTTCCATAGCCAGGCCGATCAAGGCCATGATCGGAACTGCCAGAAGAAGTGCCAGTGGTACTGACCAGTCTATCAGGGCCTCGCCGAACTGAGGTCCGAACCAGTCGATGACATAGGGAACGTCGACCTTCAGCGGATTGCCGAGGAAATCGGTCTTCGTGGGGTCGACAACCTCTCGCGAGAGGTTGAGAAGCGCGTTCAAGGTGACGGCGCAGAATGCGCCCAGCATGAACAGGGCGCCGTGGGCGAAATTCACAACACCCAGTGTGCCGAAAATGAGCGTGAGGCCAAGCGCGATGAGCGTGTATGCCGAGCCTTTGTCGAGCCCATTCAGGATTTGCAAGATGATGATGTCCATCGCCCAGCTCCCCTTTCTGGTGAATACCGCCTGCTACGACTGGCGGTCCGTCGAGTCATTGGCTGCGGGGTGAGCGAAACCGCGCTCACCCCACTGGCCAAATTGATCCGGCCTGATGCCGGATTCTTGTGCGGGTTAGCTACCCGGGTTGCACTGGCCGAGATCGCCGCCGGCGAACTGCGGGTTGTCGGGGCTGTACCACACCTGTGCGGTCGGCGTAATTTCGACCACTTCCAGCAGGTCGAACTCCGAATCGGGGTTCTCCTTGCCCTTCACAACAAGCACGTCCTTGAAGCACTGGTGGTCGGCGGCGCGATAGAGCGTCAGGCCATTACCCAGTCCATCGAAGACGAAGCCCTTGTTGGCGGGATCGTCGATGCCCGGCAGACCGTCGCCGGTCTCCAGCGCCTCGACGACGGCGCAGGGATTGAAGGAACCGGCACGCTCCACAGCGTCGGCGTAGAGCATGGTCTGGGCATAGACGGTCTGCGCTGCCTGTGAGGGCGGGAAGCCGTACTTGGTGCCGAAGGACCGCGTGAACTTCTTGGAGGCCTCGTCCTGCAAGGACCAGTTCCAGTTCACAGAGCCGAAGATCCCCTTGATGTTGTCGCCGGCACCCCGAGCCATCAGACGCGAGAAGAGCGGGACTACGATCTGGAAATCCTTGCCGTTGGCCTTTGCTTCACGCAGACCGAACTGCACGGCATTGGTCAGCGAGTTCACCATGTCGCCGCCATAGTGCACCAGGACCAGGGTGTCGGCGCCGGACTGCAGCACGGGCGTGATGTAGGCCGAGAAATCGCCAGCGCCCAGAGGCGTTTTCACCTTGTTCACCGTGTTCCAGCCGATCTGCTCGGTGGCCTCGGCGATCGCCTGCTCGGTGGTGTAGCCCCAGTTGTAGTCGGCGGTCAGGTAGTAGGCATTGCGATCTGCACCATAGGCATTCCTCAACACCGGTGCGAGTGCAGCGCCGGACATGTAGGAGTTGAAGAAGTGGCGGAACCCGTTGGCCCGCTTGTCCTTGCCGGTGGTGTCGTTGGCGTGGGTCAGACCCGCCATGAAGATGACACCTGCCTCCTGACAGAGTGCCTGGACAGCCACGGCCACTCCCGACGAGGAGCCGCCGGTGATCATGATCGCGCCGTCCTTCTCGATCATCGAGCGGGCTGATGCGCGGGCGGCGTCACTCTTGGTCTGCGTATCGCCCGTGACGTACTCAACCTTCTTACCAAGAATGCCCTGGCCCTTGAGCACAGTCGGAGATCCGTCGGCATACTTAAAGGTCTCGAGCATGCCGTTATCGGCGCCCGTACCGTTCAAATGCTCAACCGCGAGCTCGTAGGCGCGCAGCTCATCAGCACCCTCGTCGGCGTAGACGCCAGACTGAGGCACGTTGAAGCCGAGCGTCACCGTGCCGCCTGTAGGCTCGTTGGTGAAGCTCGAGGCAAAGGCCTTGCTGGTAAGGATGGTTGGCGCAGCAAAAGCTAGGCCTGCTGCAGCACCACCCTTCAGAAGCCCGCGCCGACTTGTGTAGAGTTTTCCCATACTGTATCTCCCTTGCGCGTTTCCGGAAAACCGGCCGGAGCGAGGCAACGCCTCTCGCAATTCAAGGTCTTGCGTCCGACCCAAGGAGGTTGTCTCCTCCTTCGGCCGCCAAGCTGACCGGGTGTTGTAAACATTGCAATATGCGTCTGGTATGATTGGATTTTCTTTGTAAACTAATTTGACTGCACGCTTGTGGGTTTGAAAATTCTTAACAGAGTGGCGGAGAGCTAGCAGAACCAACGGTGCGTTCTTGAAGGTGCGATTCCTTCGTCGCTGCCCGCTATCTGTAGCGATGACGTAAGGTTGGCTCCGCAAAAAGAGGACTGGCCCGGTCTATGGGTGACACGCGGAGACCTGCAGTACGTGTCTAAGGGAAGCGGTGTCGAGGTGAACCAGCGTCGGGTCGCGTAATCGCTTCTCCGCAGAATTGGCATCGTCTGGTTTAGGAGGGAGTCTTATGGAGCGCCCGCTCAGCATAGTGCGCTTATGCAGGTGTTGCATACGCTCGGCGGGCGGGTGCAAATCAATAAAGGGTGCCATGACAACACAGCACTGGCCGATTGCGTCAGGAAGGATTTGCGTCCGCGCCGGATTTGCAATCTAATTGCCGTCAAAGGCCTCAGGAGAATTCCCCTGAAAGGCCATAAGGGGTGGACACGTGGATGGGAGCGTTCAAGAGCTGATGGCGAAACGCGTATTGCTGGTCGAGGACGAGCCGAACATCGTTACCTCCTTGACCTTCCTCTTGAAGCGGGCCGGCCTTGAGGTCTCCGTCGAGACTCATGGAGGGCAGGTGATGAACGCCGTGCTCAAGGACCCGCCGGATCTTCTCATCCTTGATGTCATGCTGCCTGAGCTCAGCGGCTATGAGGTGCTGCGGCATCTGCGTGCGGACCAGCGCACAGCTCGCTTGCCGGTCCTGATGCTGACCGCGAAGGGGCAACAGGCCGATCAGGAGACAGCTCTGGAATCCGGGGCCGACCTGTTCATGACCAAGCCCTTTGCGAATTCAGAGCTCATCGACGCGGTCAACAGCCTTCTCAGCAAGAGCGGCGATTGATCGAGGAGGGAGGCGTGGATTGAACGATCCGAGATATACGCTTCTTCGCCGCCGAAAGATCCGCGGCCGCTCTATGGTGCTTCTGTTGGTGGGCATTGTCTTGCTGATGCCGCCGCTGATCGGTGTCTCATTCGTTGATGCCAAGATTGCCGGCATACCGGCACCGCTGATTTATGTGTTTGGCGTCTGGGCCTTGCTGATTGGCATCGCCTTCGCTCTCGCAGGTCCACTGGCTGACAGCGACCAGGGAGCTGCATCGCCAGAGGCGGATGATGTCGGCAGCTGATGCTCTCGGTCGATATCCTCCTCGCGGTCTGTCTCGGTTATGTGGCGCTCCTCTTTGCCATTGCCTTCTTCGTCGACCGGCGGGCTCGACGGCGACCGATAGAGTGGCTGCAGTCTCCGGTTATCTATACGCTCTCCATATCGGTCTACTGTACCTCCTGGACCTTCTACGGTGCCGTCGGTTCGGCTGCGCGCAACGGCCTTGAGTTCGTCGCCATCTATCTGGGGCCGACCCTGGTCTTCATCGGCTGGTGGTGGCTCTTACGCAAACTGGTCAGAATCGGTCGTGTGCACCGGATTACCTCGATTGCCGATCTGATCTCGTCACGCTACGGGAAGAGCTCCAGCCTCGCAGTCCTGGTCACAGCTCTCGTGGTGACCGCCACGACCCCCTACATCGCACTACAGCTTCAATCGCTGACACGCAGCTATCAGGTCATCGCCACGGATGCCGATGGCTTCGCGACGGCCTTCTGGATCGCCGCCGGCTTGGCACTCTTCACGATCCTCTTCGGGACACGAAACCTCGATGCCAACGAGCGCCATCATGGCGTGGTCGCGGCAATCGCGCTGGAAGCCGTCGTCAAGCTTGTTGCGCTGATCGCGGTCGGTTTGTTTGCCACCTACTGGGTGTCCGATGGCTTCGCCGACGTATTCGCCGATGTCGACATGGAAGCGCTCGGCGGCGACGACATCTTTGGACCGCGTTGGATCACGCTCATCTTTCTCTCTGCCACCGCAATCATCTGTCTGCCGCGTCAGTTTCAAGTGACCGTCGTCGAGAACATCGACGAGAGCCACTTGAAGACAGCATCGTGGCTGTTCCCCCTCTACCTGCTGGGCATGTCCATCTTTATCATGCCGATCGCGCTTGTCGGGCTGAACACCATGCCGGAAGGTGCCAATCCCGACCTCTTCGTGTTGACGATTCCCTTGGCAAACCAGACCGATGAGCTGGCCCTCCTTGCCTTCCTCGGCGGCTTCTCCTCAGCCACCTCCATGGTGATCGTTGCTGCCATTGCAGTCTCGACCATGGTCTCAAACCACATCGTGATGCCCATCGTCCTCAGGCTGCTCGCATCGGACCGCGCCGTCAGCGGTGATGTCCGCGATCTCCTCTTGACGTCACGACGGATCAGCATCGCCATCATCCTGGGCCTTGGTTTTCTTTATTTCTGGCTGAGCGGCGGGTCCGGTGCCCTGGCATCGGTCGGCTTGATCGCCTTTGTCGGCGTTGCCCAATTTATCCCAAGCCTGATTGGTGGTCTATTCTGGCGTGATGCAACCCGTGCCGGTGCTCTCTCCGGTCTCGTCGTCGGATTTGCGCTCTGGGCCTATACGCTGTTTCTGCCGAGCTTTGAGGGTCAGTTCCTGATCAGCTCGGCCGTTCTGGAACAGGGACCGTGGGGGATCGCGGCACTCCGCCCGCAGGCCTTGTTGGGGCTGCAGGGTGTTGATCCTCTTGTTCATGCGGTGGTCTGGAGCGTTGGGCTGAATGTTCTGATCTTTCTGATCGTCTCTAGCGTGACCAACGCCAACTTGCTGGAGCGCTTGCAAGCCGCGCTCTTCGTAGAGGTCTATCGCTCCGACGGCGGAGCGGCCCTCAGCGTTGCCACCACCTCGGCTGGAGCTGAGGATCTCTTCATCCTGGCGCAGAGGATCCTCGGCACCGATCCTGCCCGCCGTCTCTTTGACGAGATGGCACGCGACCAGGGAACGACCAGCGATCTGCCGCACCCGACAGATGCCGTCATTGCCCGCCTCGAGCGAGAGCTCTCCGGTTCGATCGGCGCGGCTTCGGCACATGCGATGGTCCAGCGCATCGCCGGCGGTCAGACGGTCAGCATCACCGAGCTCATCGACATCGCCGATGAGACGCAACAGTTGATCGTGACCTCGCGTCAATTGGCCGACAAGTCCGAAGAGCTGGAGCGGACCGCGGAAGCCCTGCGCAGCGTCAATGAGCGTTTACGCTCGCTCGATGCGCAGAAGGACGATTTCGTCAGCCAAGTTAGTCATGAGCTGCGGACGCCGATGACATCGATCCGGTCTCTGTCGGAAATCCTCATGGAGGATGAGGACATCTCGCCAGAGGATCGTCGCCGCTTCGTCACCATTATCCACGAGGAAAGCCGGCGGCTGACCAGCCTGCTGAACGAGCTGTTGGACATGAGCCGCCTTGAAACCGGGATGGCGGATCTTCGGCTTGAGCCGGTCGATGTCTCAAACGCTGTTGTCGCGGCCCTCGATGCGGCGTCCGGCATGACGCGCAAGGCTGGTGTCAAGATCACTACGGATCTCTGCGAAGCGGCTCCGCCGGTCGTCGCAAATGACTATCGCCTGCGTCAGGTCTTGACGAACATCCTCTCGAATGCGGTGAAGTACAATGTTGCAGAACAACCGGAGATCCACATTCGCACCATCGCGAAAGACGGGGCTGTTTGGATTGATGTTATCGACAACGGCGGTGGTGTGACGCGCGAGGATGCTGCTGTGGTCTTTGAGAAGTTTGCGCGCGGCAGCCGTGCCGGCCTTGATCAAGGGGCAGGGCTTGGACTGCCGATCTGCCGGGCGATCGCGCGCGCCATGGACGGTGATGTGACAGTCGAGTTCGTCGAAGACGGATCGAGCTTTTTCCGTGTGATCTTGGTTCCAAGCAAGGAAGCTGATCAACCAGCAGAGGCTGCCGGTGCGTAGGGGGCGACCACAGCAGACGTAAGCGCACGCTGCACCTTGTAATCATCATGCCAGCGACCATCCCTTGCCCTGAAAATTCGCGTAAAGTGCTTTCTGTCCGGCTCTCATTCCTGTAAACAAGTTTACAAAGAGGCCGCGTAAGTCGGTCCCAGCGTTAGGGATGGAGACCCAGATGGCCAGAGTGCCGATCGGTGCGCGCATTGTGGAAAGGCGCCGCAGCCAGGGCTTGACCCAACGGGCCTTGGCGGAGCGGGTGAAGATCTCTCCCGCCTATATGAACCTGATAGAGCACGACAAGCGCCTGGTCGGCGGTGCGCTCCTGCGCCGGATCGCATCAGAATTGGCGATGCCTCTCGATGAACTCACGGCGGTCGAAGACACACGGCTTTATCATGAGATGCTGGAACTGGCCCGCGGCATGGGCCTGCCCGACCAAGATGAGGGACGCATCGGCGGCTTCGTCGGCCGCTTTCCCGATCTGGCCAAGGCCATGGTGCGTGTGCACCGCAGCCTGCAGGATGCGACAGACACGGCGGTTGCGCTATCCGAACGCGTGAGCCGCGATCCCAGCCTTCGCGATCTCTCGCATCAGATCATGACCCGGATCACCTCCATCCGCTCTTTCTCTGAAATCTTGCAGGACTTTGCCGGCTTGAAGGATGACGAGCGGCAGCGCTTTGCCGAGATCATCGCCGCCGAAAGCGACAGCCTGGGGCGCAGCGCGCGCAGTATGATCGATATGCTGGAGGATAGCGGAAGCCAGTTCCAGGCCACCTCTCCGGAAAAAGAGGTGGATGATTTCATCATTGATCACCGCAATCACTTTGCAGCCTTGGAAGAGGGGGCTGACGCGCTTCGGCACAAGCTCTCGGGCGGTGCCGAGGATGATGCCAGCCACCAGTGGTTCTCGTCTCTGGGACAGCAGGCTCGGGTCGAAGCCATGGCGGAGCTGGGCGGGTCGCCGACCGTGATCCCGGAAGCCAGCCGACGCTTCCTGATCGCACGGCACCTGGTCTCAGAAGAGCTGGATCGGCTCTTGGAAAATCTGGTCGACGATGAGCGCCTGACCAGCGCGGCGGCCCGAGGGCGCTGTAAGCAGGCCTTGGTGCGTTATGCGGCGGCGGCACTGCTGTTCCCCTATGAGACCTTCCGTGAGGCCGCTGAACAGGCACGCTACGACGTGGATCGTCTGGCCTATACCTTCTCAGCAAGCTTCGAGCAGGTGGCCCACCGTCTGGTGACCCTGCGTCGTCCGGGGGCAGAGGGCGTGCCCTTCGCCTTTCTGCGCAGTGATCCGGCCGGAAACATCTCCAAGCGCTTCAGTCTGCCGGGGCTGCGCATGCCACGCTATGGCGGCGCCTGTCCGCTCTGGCCGATCTATACGGCACTCTCGACGCCTGGACGGACCGTCACCCAATTGGCCGTCATGCCGGATGGCGCGCGCTTCCTCTTCGTCGCCCAAGCCGCTGCCAAGGGATGGAACGGCTATGGCAGACCGGCGGCACAGTTCAGCGTCATGCTGGGCTGTGAGGCAATCCACCTGGACCGTCTAACCTATGGCGAGAGCTATCGGCATCAGGCCGCAGAACAGGGCACGGAGGTCGGCTTCGAGTGCCGCTCTTGCCGCCGCGAAGCCTGCCAACAGCGTGCGCATGAGGCCCTGGTGCCAAAGCTCCCGACTGCGAGCGACGGGCTGCGCACTTTGCAGACAGCCTGAAGACAAGGCACTATTGAGAAGGAACGTCATCCTGGGCTTGCGAAGCACGCAAGCCGGTGAACGGCGCTCTAGTCAGGGAGGAGGGCGGTGGCTAGTCGGATTCTCATCGTGGAAGATGAGCCCTTCATCGTCGAGTCCTTGCGGTTCATCCTGAGCCACGAGGGCTATGAGGTGCAGGCGGTCGGTGACGGAGAGGCGGCCTTGGCAGAGGTCGGCAGGGCGCCGCCGGACCTCTTGATACTGGATGCCATGATCCCCAGCATGAGCGGCTTTGAGGTCCTGGCTATGCTGAGGGCTGCGCCCGGTTCCAAGTCGCTTCCGGTCATGATCCTGACAGCGAAGGGGCAGGCCGCCGATCGCCAGCGGATGATGGACCTGGGTGCCGACGATTTCGTCACCAAACCCTTCGGCAACAAGGACCTGATCGAACGGGTCCGCAGGTTGCTGAAGCAAGCCCGACCGGTACGCACATGAAACGGCAGGACCGGCCGAGCAAGCAGGGTGTGACCACCGTCAGGGCAAGTGATCTCAGCTGGTTCTTGCCCTTCGTTGGCTTGCTGCTGCTGATGCCACCTCTGCTCAGCCTCTTTGATGAGCAGCGTTTCGTCTTCGGAATACCCCTGCTGCTGTTCTACCTATTCGCAATCTGGCTCATCGGTATTCTCCTGACGGCCTGGGCTGCAGGGCGCTTGCAGCGCGCGAGTCGCAGTGAGTCGACGGACTAGAGCATGATGACGTCAGATCGAAACGATTTGTTGTCTGAGTCACGCACTATATGTCTGAAAAATAGAGTAGATTCACGTGAGCAGGTGGTGCCACCTGTTCACGATTTGCTCTAGGCCCGCCGGCAATGTTGGCACCCGGCGTTATCCTGTTGATCGGTGGTGGCTATCTGCTGCTGCTCTTCCTGATTGCCTACCTGACCGACAAGGCCGTGCAGCGAGGGCGCGGCGGCTTTATCACCTCACCTCTGGTCTACACCCTCTCGCTGGCGGTCTATTGCACCTCCTGGACCTTTTACGGCGCAGTCGGCACGGCTGCACGCAGTGGGCTCGATTTCATTCCCATTTATCTGGGTCCAACCCTGGTCTTCATGGCCTGGTGGTTGTTGCTGCGCAAACTGGTGCGGGTCACCAAGGATCAGCAGATCACCTCGATCGCCGATTTCATCTCGGCGCGCTATGGCAAGAGTTCGAGCCTCTCTGCCTTTGTCACCGTTATCGCGATCATCGGCATTACGCCCTACATCGCGCTGCAGCTAAAGGCGATCGCCACCTCTTTCAATGCCTTGAGCCAGACCGAAGCCCAGACTGCCGGCGCGCTCAGTCTCGGTTGGCTCGGCGACAACGGCTTTTGGGTTGCGGTCGCGCTGGCGGCCTTCGTCATTCTCTTCGGCACCCGCAACGTGGATGCGGACGAGAGCCACCCCGGTGTGGTCGCTGCCATCGCCTTCGAATCGGTGGTGAAGCTCTTCGCTTTCATCGCCGTCGGCCTCAGCGTGACCCTTGGTCTGGGGGAGGGCTTTGGCGCCTTTCGCACTGCTGATTGGAGCGGCGCCGTTAAGGGGCTCTACAGCTTCTCTGAGGGGTATGAGACCCGTTGGATCACCATCACATTTCTTGCGGCCGCAGCCATCATCTGTTTGCCGCGACAGTTTCAGGTGGCGATCGTGGAAAACCGTGAAGAGCGTCAGCTGGCAACGGCTGCTTGGCTCTTCCCGCTCTATCTCTTCTTGATCTCGCTCTTTGTCGTACCGATCGCCTTGGCGGGGCTCACCACCCTGCCGGAGACCGCCAATCCCGATCTCTTTGTACTCTCCCTGCCGCTGGCCGCAGGTCAGGACGTCCTGGCCGTCTTCGTCTTCATTGGTGGTCTATCCGCCGCCACCTCTATGGTGATCGTGGCCGCCATCGCGCTGTCGATCATGATCTCCAATCATCTGGTGACGCCGCTTCTGCTGCGCGCCAATCTGCTGCGGGGCGATGCAGACGGCGACATCACCCGCAATCTGCTGATGATTCGCCGCCTCTCCATCGTTGCCATCCTGCTTCTGGGCTTTCTCTACTACCGGGAATCCTCAGGCTCGGCCGCCTTGGCCTCGATCGGTCTCATATCCTTTGTCGGCGTGGCCCAGTTCCTGCCGGCCCTGATCGGTGGTGTGTTCTGGCGGAACGCGACCAAGTCTGGGGCCTTTGCCGGTTTGACCGTCGGGGTCGGTCTCTGGCTCTACTGCCTTCTGGTACCCTCGCTGGCTGGTGCTTGGGGGCTGGCTGACCTCTTGCAGGACGGTCCTTGGGGGCTCTCGTTGTTGAGACCCACGGCGCTCTTCGGGGCCGAGGGTTGGGACCCCTTGGTGCATGCCGTTTTCTGGAGCATGCTGTTGAATGCGCTGGCCTATATGGCGGTCTCCGTCGTGACGACGCAGAGCCCGATCGAACGTCTGCAGTCGGCGCTCTTTGTGGATGTCTTCTCTCGCGGCGGCAATGCTGCCTTGCCGGCGCTGCCGCGCTCGGCGCGGGTCGAGGACCTCTTCAACCTGGCGCGTGCCGTGCTGGGCCCCGCCCGTACCGAGACTCTCTTTCGCGAGAAAGCAACCCTGCAGGGGCGTCCAGGCCAGGCGCCACTGCCGGATCCAGAGTTCATCGGCTTTATCGAGCGCCAATTGGCTGGCGGCATTGGTGCCGCTTCGGCCCGCCTGATGGTTTCGCGTATCGCCAAAGGCGAGGCCTTAAGCGTCAGCACGGTCATGGCGCTCTTGGAGGAAACGCAGCAGGCCATTGCCCATAGCCGCGCGTTGGAGCGCAAGTCGAAAGAACTGAGACGGACAGCAGAGCAGTTGCGAGAGGCCAACGAGAAGCTGACCCAGCTCGACGAGTTGAAGGATGACTTCCTAAGCCGGGTGAGCCACGAGCTCAGAACCCCCATGACCTCGGTCCGTTCCTTTGCCGAACTGCTGAACGATCGTGACGATCTCGATCCGGAGCGACGCAAGCGCTTTATCGCGATCATCCATCAGGAGAGCGAGCGCTTGACCAGGCTCTTGGACGAGATCCTGGATCTGGGCCGTATGGAGCGCGGGCAGATGGACTGGAACCTGGAGCGCATGGATGCTGGCGCGATCCTGGTCAACGCCGCTGCGGCCATGTCGGGCCTGGCCGAAAGGGAAGGTGTTCAGCTCTCGCTTGCGGTGAACGAAGAGGCTTGGGTCAGGGTTGATCCCGATCGGCTGAAACAGGTGTTCCTCAACCTCTTGTCCAATGCCATCAAGTTCAACAAGTCGCCCGCGCCCTGGGTCAGGGGATCGCTCACTTTGGGTCGCGAGCAAGCAGAGATCCGGGTGGAAGACAACGGCCCGGGCGTCCCGGAAAGCGATCAGGATCGCCTCTTCACCAAGCTGGCCCGTGGTTGGCGCGAACGCGCCGGCGAGGCCAAGGGCAGCGGCCTGGGCCTCGCCATCTCGGCGCAAATTGTGCGCGCCTTCGGTGGCACGATCCGGCTGGAACAGAGCAGCAATGGGGGCGCGATCTTCTGTGTGACCTTGCCGCTGCAGCAGACCAGCACTCGTCAAGACCTCCTGGGAGAACTGCAGGGGCGTTAAAGGGTCGCTTTACAGCGCCAGTCGCACCACGATGGCCGCATTGACCGTCACCGTTGGCGTGCCGCTGCTGGCATCCATGGCATCCAGGCCGCCGAGGACCGCGCGTGGGCTGACCGTCCCATAGGGCAGCATGCTTGCGACCTCTTGCAGGTCGATCTTGTCGGGCTTCTGTGCGCCTAGGATCAGTTCGATCTGCATGGCATTGGGATCGTACTTGGTGCTGCGGAAGAGGATCAGTGAGGAGTGATAGAGGGCATCCTGCACGGCGCGCTTGGCGGCCTTGGTGTAGTCCTCGCTGTGGAGCGCGGTGCCGGCACCCATCTCCAGGATGATGCGGCTCGGGGTCTTGTCGCTCATGCTAGCCTCCCTTAGGCCGCGTCTTCGGGTAGTTCGAGAGAGACGGTGACCGTGGCGTTGGCCATCACAGTCTTCTCCGCGCGGGTATCGTGCGGGATGTCGAGGCCGCCACGCTGCATCTCGACCGTGACATTGCCGTAGGGAAAGACCGAGGCCACGGCGGCCTGGTCCACCTGCTCCGGCTCGGCGACCCCGATCGCGACCGTGATCTGCATGGCCTCGCGCGGCTGATTGAAGGCATCAGCAACGGCGACGGAGTTGCGGCGGATGGCATTGTCCACGGCCCGCATCGCGGCCTTGGTGTAGTCGCCACCGCGAATGTCGGTGCCCACCCCGAACTGCATGACCAGGGGTTTCAATGCCATTCCGATCTCTCCTGAGTGATCTCTATCCGTCGTCTTGTGTCCACCTTTGCCGGCCTCAAGGCAAGACGAAAGAGGGTTATCCTTTGAGCGTGCTGGCGCGTGCCAAGAGCTTGGGCTCAATCTCGACCAGGGACAGGTCGCTGCTCTGCTCAGCCTCCAAGAGGTCGATGATCAGGGCTGCGGCTCTGGCTCCGATCTCGCGGGCGGAGACGTCGATTGTGGTGATGGGCGGGTTGGCGTGCTCGGCAATGTCGTAAGCGCCAAAGCCGGCAATAGCGATGTCGCCGGGCACCTTGAGGCCGAGACGCTGACAGGCGCTGAGCGCTCCGAAGGCCGAGAGGTCAGAGACGCACATCACGGCCTCGGTCTCCGGCCAGCGCGCACGAAGTGCCTCTATGGCCTCGGCGCCCTGGGCCATGGTGATCGGCGGCATGCCGTAGGCCAGGACCCTCTCGTCTGATAGACCATGCTCGCGGAGCGCCCTCAAGAAGCCGCGGCGGCGATCGAGGCCACGGGTGTCGCGAGAGCTGTCGCCGCCGATGAAACCGATGTTGCGATAGCCCTGCTCGACGAAGTGATCGACCATCAGGCTGGCTGCTCCAGCATTGGAGAAACCAACGACGGCGCCAAGCGGCTCTTCGGGCTGATCCCAGATCTCGACCACCGGAACGGCGGCATTGGCCAGCAGGCGTCGGCAGCGATCAGAGTGGGCGCCACCGGTCACCACCACCGCCTCCGGGCGGCGGCGCAGCATCTGCTCGATCAGCCGCTCTTCCTCGGCCACATCGTAGTCCGTATAGCCCAAGAGGATCTGCATGCCGGTCTCGGCCAGGCCCTCGGTCAGACCACGCAGGCTGTCGGCAAAGTTGGCATTGTTGATCGAGGGGATGGTCGCTGCGACGAAGCCGGTCTTGCGCGAGGACAGGCCGGCGGCGGTGCTGTCCAGCACATAGCCCAGGCTCTCGGCAGCTTCGCGGATCTTACGGCGCGTCTCCTGCTTGACCGAGGCCTCCTCGCGGAAGGCGCGCGAGACCGTCATCGGCGAAACGCCGGCCAGGTGGGCGACATCCGCCATCGTCGGGGGACGTTTGCGCCCAGGCATGGGCTAGTGCTCCTCCTGACCCGGTCCGTCGAAAAAGCGCAGCAGGGCGGCATTGTCGGCGCCACCCAGCCCGGCCGCGGTCATCAGGCGGTGAATTTCGGCACAGACGGCCGTCATCGGCATGGCAGTGCCGGTGCTGCGGGCCAGATCCTGCACGCCGTTCAGGTCCTTTACCATGTTGTCGATGCGCCCGGTCGGGGTGAAGTCGCGACGCGCCATCTTGCCCATGAACTCCTGCAGGATCGCCGAATCCGCGCGGCCCCCTTTCAGGGCTTTGGGGATGGCGCTGGCATCGACGCCGGAATCCAAAGCCAGCTTGGTGGCTTCGGCGACAGCCAGGAAGTTCAGCGCGCAGAGCACCTGATTGATCAGTTTGGTGGTCTGACCGGCTCCATTGGGTCCCATCAGGGTGTAGTTGGCGCAGAGCTGATCCATGACCTGCTTTGAGGCTGCGAAGTCTTCCTCCTGTCCGCCGGCCATCACCGTCAGTGTTCCGGTCAGGGCCTTGGGCGCACCGCCAGAGAGTGGGCAATCCAGCCAAGCCAAATCCTTGGCCCGCGCCTCTTCGGCTAGAGCCTTGGTCGAGGGCGGATCGATCGAGGACATGTCGATGATCAATGTGCCGGGCCTGGCCGTCTCGGCCACGCCCTCGGCCTCAAAGACGGCCTTTCGCACGATGGCGGCCGCGTTGAGGCTTAGAATGACGAAGTCCGCCTCGGCTGCGGCTTCGGCGGCGCTACCACAGTCGTGCGCCCCCTTGGCTGCCAGCACGGCACGCTTGGGCGGATTGCGATCGTAGACGGCCAGGCGGTTTCCGGTCTCAAGCAGTCGGGTGCCGATGGCCGTGCCCATCACACCGACACCGATCAGGGCTATGGAACTGCTCACGAGGCTTACTCCTCCAAGACTGTGGCGATGGCGGCGACGGTCTCCTCCGTGCTGCCGGAGATTTCGACCGAGACCGCGTTCTCCTCCGGTCCCGGAACCTCCAGGGCGGCAAACTGACTGTCCAGCAGCGAGAGCGGCATGAAGTGGCCGTCGCGCGCGCTCATGCGTTCCGCAATCAGTTCGCGAGACCCCGCCAGATGCACGAAGGTCACGGCCTCTCCGGCCTCGCGGGTGATGAGGTCGCGATAGCTGCGCTTCAATGCAGAACAGCCGCCGACAATAACGCCAGGCGCAGCAGCCATCTCGTGGGCGAAGCGCGCCAGCCAGGGCCAGCGGTCCTTGTCGATCAGCGCTTCCCCGCGGCTCATTTTCTCGATGTTCTCTGGCGGGTGATAGCTGTCGCCGTCCATGAAGCGGCCGCCCAAGACCTCGGCCAGTGCGGCACCGATGGTGGACTTGCCGCAGCCGGTGACACCCATGACGACGAAGAGGCGAGCGGGTTTCGACTGCATGCTAGAGGCAGGCCGTGACGCCGCCATCGACGAAGAGCGTCTGGCCCTGCACGAAGCTGGAGGCAGGGCTTGAGAGAAAGATGCAGGCGCCGATCAACTCTTCGAGCTGTCCCCAGCGGCCGGCTGGTGTGCGCTTCTCCAACCAGGCGGTAAAGGCGGGATCGGCGACCAAGGCTGCATTCAAGGGCGTATCGAAGTAGCCAGGCGCGATCGCGTTGACCTGCAGTCCATACTGCGCCCAGTCGGTCGCCATTCCTTTGGTGAGGTTGGCTACGGCGCCCTTGGAGGCCGTATAGGGGGCAATGCCCGGTCGGGCCATGGCGGTCTGAACCGAGGCAATGTTGATGATCTTGCCGGCGCCGCGGCGGATCATGTGGCGGGCGACCGCCTGGCCTACATTGAAGACGCTGGAGACATTGGTGCGCATCAAGCGTTCGAAGTCGGCGGCTTCAAAGTCTTCCAAGGGGCGGCGGTGCTGCATGCCGGCGTTGTTGACCAGGATGTCGATGGCGCCGCTCTCTGCCTCGAAACCATTGATCGCCGAGGCGACGGCCGCATGGTCGCAGACATCGAAGGGCAGCATCTCGACCGTTGCGTCCTCGTCTCCAAGGTGCCTGGCAGCCTCGGACAGCTTTTCCGGATTGCGGCCGTTGATGACGATCCTGGCGCCGGCGCCGGCCAAGCCCTTGGCCAAGGTGTAGCCGATCCCCTGCGATGAACCGGTGACCAATGCGCGCTTGCCGGTCAGATCGAAAAGCCCTGCCACTGCGGTCACATCCACTCCCTTCCTGCTCGACATGGTCCGGCAGCAGTCCTATATGTTATCGATAACAGAATCAAGCCAATGCGCTTTTGGCGAAGGAGTTAGCCCAGGATGAAGGCTCTTGTCGCGCATGCCGCGCGGGATCTACGCATTGAAGAGCGGGAAGAGGAGGCGCCCGGCCCCGGTGAGGTCCTCCTGCGGACTGCCGTCGGCGGCATCTGCGGATCCGATCTGCACTACTTCAACCACGGTGGTTTCGGCACGGTGCGCCTGCGCGAGCCGATGATCCTCGGGCACGAGGTCTCGGGCTATGTCGCGGCCTTGGGGTCCGGGGTTTCGGGGCTAGAGGTGGGGGAGCTGGTCTCCGTCTCGCCTTCGCGGCCTTGCGGCTCTTGTCGTTTCTGCGACGAAGGACTGCACAACCACTGCCTCGATATGCGCTTCTACGGCTCGGCCATGCCCTTCCCGCACATACAAGGCGCCTTTAGCCAGAGCCTAACCGTCGATGCGCGCCAGTGCGTCCGCGCCGAGGGCTTGAGCCCGGGCGTGGCTGCCATGGCCGAGCCCTTCTCGGTCGCCCTGCATGCGACCCGCCGGGTCGGCGATCTGCTGGGCAAGCGCGTTCTGGTGACCGGCTGCGGTCCGATCGGCGCCTTGACGATCGTCGCTGCGCGCAGGGCCGGTGCTGCTGAGATCGTGGCGACAGATCTCTCGGCCAACGCCTTGACCTTCGCCGGCAAGGCCGGCGCCGACCTCTGCATCGATGTGGCAGCAACGCCCGACGCGCTTGAGGCCTATGGCGCTGACAAGGGCACCTTCGATGTCCTCTATGAATGCTCGGGCTCGGCGGCTGCTCTGCGCGCCGGGATCGCAGCCCTCAGGCCGCGAGGCGTCATCCTGCAACTGGGGCTGGGCGGTGACATGAGCCTGCCGATGATGCAGATCACGGCTAAGGAGCTGGAACTCCGTGGGTCTTTCCGTTTCCATGAAGAGTTCGCGCTGGCGGTCGAGCTGATGCGCAAGGGCCTGGTCTCCGTCGAACCGCTCATCAGTCATTGCCTGCCGATCGAGAGTGCCATCGAGGCCTTCGAGATTGCCGGTGACCGCAGCCGTGCGATGAAGACCCAGATCCGCTTCACCGAGGGAGCCTGAGATGTCTTTTGAGGTCTTGGATCCTCTCTTCAGCCGCTACGTTCTCGGCAATGCGTCCCTGAAGCAACTGGCGACCGGTTTCGACTGGGTCGAGGGGCCGGTCTGGTTCGGGGATGCCGGCTGTCTGCTGTTCTCGGACATCCCGAACAACCGCATCCTGCGCTGGACGCCCGACAGTGGCATCACGACCTATCGCCAGCCCTCGAACTATGCCAATGGCCATACCCGCGATCGCCAGGGCCGGCTGGTTTCTTGCGAACACGGGGCTCGGCGCGTCACCAGGACAGAGTGGGACGGCAGCATCACGGTGATCGCCGATGGCTTTGAGGGAAAGCGGCTGAACTCGCCCAATGACGTTGTGGTGGCCTCTGATGGTGCGATCTGGTTCACCGATCCGCACTACGGCATCATGACCGACTATGAGGGCTACAAGTCCGAGCAGGAACTGCCCTGCAACGTCTATCGGGTGGATGCTGCAAGCGGGGCGATTGAGGCGGTCTTGACTGACTTTGCCTGTCCCAACGGTCTTGCCTTCTCACCGGACGAGAGCCTGCTCTATGTCGCCGACACGGGCCGCATGTATGACGCTGAGGCCAAGAAGCACATCCGGGTCTTTGACTATGCCGGCGAGGGTCGCCTGACCGGCGGCGCGGTCTTTCACGTGGTGGAGCCGGGCGCAAGCGACGGCTTCCGCGTCGATAGCGATGGCAACATCTGGACCTCGGCGGGCGATGGTGTGCACTGCATCGCCCCCGACGGGCGCTTACTGGGAAAAATCTTGGTGCCAGAGCTGGTGTCCAACGTCTGCTTCGGCGGTCGCGCCAAGCACCAACTCTTCATCACGGCGACGACCAGCCTCTATTCCATCATCCTGAACCGCCAGGGCGTGCAGTGGCCTTGAGGCCTTAGTCCTTAGCGTGGATGCCGAGCAGGATCTTTTTGGGATCGCCCTTGGCCCTTTAGGTGGCGACCAGGATATAGGGGAAGCCGAACATCCCGCCCAGGAAGATGCTGAGAAATCCGAAGAGGTAGCCGCGCTTGCTAAAGCCCTCTCGCCATGAGATCCAGGTCGCCAGCAGGATCAGATGGATCAGGAAGTCGGCGTTGAACTGAGAGCGCCAATCAAGGGCCACAAGATCGCCGAAGAAGACGATCGGCCAATAGATGCCCTGGTTGCCAATGGCCAAGGCGGTGATTGCGTAGATGATGACCGTCGAGGCGACGAGGAAGAGCCTGAGCGCCGACATATCCGAGTTTCTCCAGTTCCAAAGCCCTTGATGCAAAGCGGCTCGCAATGACGGTGGCCGGTAAGCCGGGTGGGGTCAAGGCAAGCGGGAGGGGTGCCAGTTCCACATCTATGTTATCGATAACATTTTTTCCTTGACCACCCCACGTGAGCCCCGCATTCTGCCGTCAATTGAGGCTCGAAAGAGGGTCCTTCGAAGGGAAGGGAGCGGCAGTGCAAGCGGGACTGGTCTTCGAAGACATCGTCAAGTCCTTCGGCGGAACCCAAGCGCTACGCGGCGTCAGCCTCAGCCTGGACCGTGGCGAGATCCTGGCACTGCTCGGCGAGAACGGAGCGGGCAAGTCGACCCTGATCAAGGTGCTGGGCGGAATCCACAAGGCGGACAGCGGCGCCGTTCTGATCGATGGAGAGGCCTATCACCATGCGCCGGGGCGACTGGATCGCCGTCAGGCTGTGGCCTTCATTCACCAGGATCTGGGCCTCATCGAATGGATGACGGTGGCCGAGAACATCGCCCTGGCCTTGGGCTATCGGCGCAAACGCGGGTTGATCGACTGGCACGCGCTGGAGGAGACCGCGGTCGAGGCCTTGGCCAAGGTGGACTGCCACTTCGATCCCACGACCCGGGTCTCAAGCCTTTCCCGCACAGAGAAGTCCTTGGTTGCCATTGCGCGTGCGCTCGCCGTTGAGTGTGACTTCCTGGTTCTGGATGAACCGACCGCCAGCCTGCCGGCGGACGAGGTGGAGCGCCTCTTCGCGGCACTCAGGCCATTGAAGGCGCGCGGGGTCGGGATGATCTACGTTTCCCATCGCCTGGATGAGGTCTTCAAGATTTCGGATCGTGTGGCGGTTCTGCGCGACGGCTCCCTGGTCGGGACACGAGAGGTAGCGAAGACCAATCCGGCAGAGCTGGTCGAGATGATCGTGGGACGCGAGACCCGGACGGTGACCCGGCCGCCGGCGGGTGAGGGCGCCACTCTGCTGACGCTCGAGGAGTTTCACACACAGCGGGTTGGGCCTTTGGACCTGCGACTGCATCAAGGCGAGTTGGTGGGCCTGGTCGGTCTGCGCGGTGCCGGGCATGAGGATATCGGACGCGCCCTCTATGGCCTGATCGAGAGCCAAGGGACCGTGACCCTAGAGGGGCGCGCGCTTGCGGTCGCCAATCCGCGCGATGCCATGGCGTCCGGTATCGGCTTGGTGGCCGGTGACCGGGTGGTGGAATCAATCGCTCCGGTCCTGACCATCCGGGAAAATGCCTTCATCAATCCCTTGGCCAGTGGACGCCGGCTGACCTCCCTGATGAGCGCTGGGCAGGAAGCGCAGGAGGCCGAGGTCTTGGGGCGGACCGTGGGGCTCAGCCCCAACGATCCCAGCCTGGCCATCGAGGCTCTGTCGGGCGGCAATCAGCAGAAGGTTGTCGTCGGGCGCTGGCTGCCGACCAAGCGGCGCCTCTTGATTGCGGAAGACCCAACGGCCGGCGTCGACGTGGGCGCGAAAGCAGAGATCTATGGCCTGCTCTTTGAGGCCCTGGGCTCCGGCATGGGGGTTCTGGTGATCTCCACCGACTTTGAAGAGGTGGCGCAGATCTGCCACCGCGCCATCGTCTTCAGCCGCGGCA
Organism: Rhodospirillales bacterium; assembly: GCA_963669335.1. Lineage (GTDB taxonomy): Bacteria > Pseudomonadota > Alphaproteobacteria > Kiloniellales > JACOMY01 > JACOMY01. Next base: position 3,906,100 of record OY770023.1, on the reverse strand, counting down.
AGGTGCAGGCGGAACTGGCCGGCGACGCGCTGACCGCCGCAGCCTTGATCCAGGCAGCCTCGGCCAGTGACGGCGGTGCGACGGAGAGGGAGAGCCATGCAGTCCATTGAGTCGAACGCGCTGGAGCCGACCAAGGCGGAGATGCGGGGCCTGAGCCCGCTCCAACGACTGTTCCGCTTGATCCCGACCTATGGGCTGGTGCTGCTGACCCTGGGGCTGATTCTGCTCTTCTCGCTGCTGCTGCCGAACACCTTTCCGACCATGCTGAACTTGCGGGCCATCATCTCGGACAAGGCGATTATCGCGCTGCTTAGCCTCGCGGCCATGCTGCCCATGGTGGCGGGGCGTATCGACCTGACCGTGGGCTATGGCATCGTGCTCTGGCACATCCTGGCGATCTCTCTGCAGACCGTCCTGGGCTTGCCATGGCCGGTCGCGGTGATCGTGGTCTTGATCCTGGGCTCCATCGTCGGCTTGCTGAACGGCCTGTTGGTCGAGGTCGCCAAGATTGACGCTTTCATCGCCACGCTGGGCACCGGCACCGTGCTCTATGCCCTGGCCTTGTGGCACACCGGCGGGCGCCAGGTGGTCGGCGTGCTGCCGGAAGGCTTCTACGCCATCAACGGCACCTTCGTCTTCGGGATACCGATCACCGGCTTCTATGTGCTCGCGATCACGCTCTTCCTCTGGATTGTCCTCGAGTACACGCCGATCGGTCGCTTCCTCTATGCCATCGGCGCCAATCCACGCGCGGCGGAGCTCAACGGCATCCCCACCCGCAAGTTCGTCGTCGGGGCCTTCGTCACCTCCGGGTTCCTCACCGCCCTGGCTGGCGTCATCCTGGCCTCCAAGCTCAGGATCGGGCAGGCCGGCGTCGGTTTGGAGTATCTGCTGCCGGCCCTGGTCGGCGCCTTTCTTGGCTCCACCACCATCAAGCCTGGCCGCGTCAATGTCTGGGGCACCATCGTCGGTGTCGCCATCCTGGCTGTCGGCATCTCGGGCATACAGCAGATCGGCGGCTCCTTCTGGGTCGAGCCGCTGTTCAACGGGGTGACCCTGCTGGTCGCGATCGGGATCGCCGGCTATGCCCAGCGCAAAAAGGGCGCGGCCAAGAGATGAAGAAGTGGGGGGTAACCCTCTGTAACACAATCACCTTTGGGAGGTATGCCATGTCCTATCGCAGTCTCGTTCCAATCGCAGCCGCACTGGCTGTAACTCTGGCTGGTCCCTTGCCTGTGCAGGCCGACGCCGTCTCTGATGCCATGGAATCGGTCAAGCAGCACGCCGGGCGCAAGGAGGTCTGGGACGGCCCGACCAGCGGCCCCAAGGCGGCTGAAGGCAAGACCATCGTGGTCCTGGCTGCCGACATGAAGAACGGCGGTGTCCTGGGCGTTACCGAGGGTGTCGAAGAGGCAGCCGATCGCATCGGCTGGGATGTCCGCACCCTGGACGGCGCGGGCTCGGTCTCCGGCCGCACCGCTGCCTTCGGCCAGGCCATGGCGCTACAGCCGGATGGCATCATCATCAACGGCTTCGATGCGGTCGAGCAGCAGGCGGCAATGCAGCAGGCGGCTGAGGCCGGCATACCCATGGTTAGCTGGCATGCCTCGCCGGTGATCGGCCCCGATACCGACAACGGCATCTTCGCCAATGTCTCAACAGACGCCATGCAAGTCTCTCAAGCAGCGGCGCAATGGGCTTTTGCCGATGCGGGCGGAAAGCCCGGCGTGATCATCTTCACCGATTCCACCTATGCCATCGCGATCGCCAAGGCCGACCGCATGAAAGAGGAGATCGAGACGCTGGGCGGCACTGTGCTGGAGTACGTCGACACCCCGATCGCCGACACCTCCAACCGCATGCCGACCCTGACCACGGCCTTGCTGCAGCGCTATGGCGACGACTGGACCCACAGCCTTGCGATCAACGACATCTACTTCGACTTCATGGGCCCTTCGCTGGCAGCCGCCGGCATCTCGGGCGATGCCAAGCCCAAGGCCGTTGCGGCCGGCGATGGTTCGCAGAGCGCGTACCAGCGCATCCGCGCCGGTCAGTATCAGGCCGTCACCGTGGCCGAGCCCTTGAATCTGCAGGGCTGGCAGCTGATCGACGAGCTCAATCGTGCCATTCAGGGCGAGGACTGGTCCGGCTACACCTCGCCGCTGCATGTGGTGACGCAGGAGAACATCGCCTTCGACGGTGGCGAGCGGGATATCTTCGATCCCGACAATGGCTACCGCGACGCCTATGCCACGATCTGGGGTAAGGAGTAGAACAACCTCTGTGCAGTCTATAAGGACGATGCTGCAAGAGACTGAAAGAATTCGATAATCTTGTTGCTGGCGAGGTCGGGCCTTTCGTAGTGGACGAAGTGCCCGGCCTCCTCTGCGATCTCGATCTCAGGCGCAACGAAGTAGTCGTCAAGCCGGTCACTCCAGGCGGCTGGAAGAACCGGATCGTGACGGCCCCAGAGGAACCGGCTGGGCACCTGGATTTTGGGCAGCGTGGGTGAGCCGTCGCGGGCGAGAGCTATGCGCGCGTCATGGGTCGCCGCATACCAGGCGAAGCCGCCGGCGATCACACCAGGCTGCATGAAGTTATCGACCCAGAGCTCGAGCTCCTCGTCGAATGTGTCGTCTGCGTAGGACCAGTGGCGCAGCATGTTGCCGAAAAAGGTGCGGCAGGTCTCGCGGCTCTGCCCGATCAGATCCACGGCCCAGGGCAATTGATTGAAGAAGTAGTACCAGATTTGTTGCAGGTGTCCGGCCTCAGCCCAGCGTTTGCCAATCCCGGGATAGGGCGCATTGAAGAAGAAGAGGCCGCGCAAACGCGTTGGCGCTCTACGAGCGATGGCTTGGGCGACCGCGGCGCCGACATCGTGTGAGACGATCCCAAAGCGCTCAATCCCGAGATGGTCTGCCAGCGCCAGAATATCACCGGCGTGCGTGTCGGCAGAGGCCGGCTGGGCGCCCGGGTCGCTGGTTTGTCCGAAGCCGCGCAGGTCCGGGGCGATGATCTGAAACTGCTGCTCCAGCGTCGGGATGATGCGGTGCCAGGTCCACCAGAACTCAGGCCAGCCGTGCAGCAGGAAGAGAGGATCGCCATTCCCTTCGCGGACGTAGTGCATCCGAAGGCTGCCGAGTTCGGCGAGATAGTGATTCCAGGCTCCATCGGGGCGCGATCGGTCGCCAGCCGTGACTGTGGACCTCGACATTACCCGGCTCTCGACTGAACGGGGAGGGGGCTTGCCCCCTTAGCCAGTCTATCTGGGAATCCCATCACGCTTTCCTCCCTCGCATCATGTGACGCTCTTCTCGCACATCCTCAACAGGTGACGAAGGCTTGAACAACCTAAAGCAAACCTTGAAGCGCATGGATCGCTCAGGGATGCTTGATAGAGGAGTTCTGGTGGCCTTCGGGCAGAGAAGAATGAGGAGTGAAACATGGACGAAGGCCCTCGCCGCAATGGTGCTGCCCTGCTGTTGGATCTCTTCGACGCGAACGGGGTGGACTGTGTCTTCGCCTCGCCGATAGCGGTGATGGCGCCGCTCTGGGAGGAGCTGGCCAAGCGCCGCAACGACCTGCGTGTCACGTACTTCCGCTGCCGCCACGAGCTCTTGGCTGTGGCCGCAGCGGAGGGTTACTACCAGGCCACAGGGCGGCCGCAGGTGGCTTTTCTGCCGACAAATCTGGGGGTTCAAAACGGCTCCATGGCCCTGCGCACGGCCCAGCAGGATCATGTGCCGATGGTCGCCATTTCCATCGACAGCGCGACCTGGGGCGAAGACCCGGCTACGGATCCTGGCATGGAGTGGCCCTCTCTCTTGGGGCATGAGGCAGGACCCGCACGCAGTGGCGAGGCCGTGGTGAAGTGGAGCAAGGTCGCCCGCACGCCCTCGGATCTGGCGCACGAGTTCAAGCGCGCCCTCTATGTGGCAAAGACCCTGCCGCGCGGTCCCACCTTGTTGGAGGTGCCCTTCGATCTCTTGGTCGGCGATGCCTATCCGAGTCAACCCGCAGTCTTGCCGTCTGCGACGATGATGGCGCCGGCCGAGGAGATCGCGGCCTTGGCCGATCTCTTGGCGTCTGCCGAGAACCCCTTGATCACCACGGAGTTCGCCGGTCGAACACGCGAGGATCAGGCCGCGCTGGCGGCCATCGCCGAGCAGCTGGGCGCCCCGGTCTTCGAGTTCTTCCTGCCGACCTTCGACAACTTGCCGCGCAGCCATCCTCTGTTGGCGCCGGGACCGATAGAGCCGCACTTGGCAGAGAGCGACTTGATCCTGGTCGCCGGGTCCAACGCGCCCTGGCATCCGCCCTTGCAGGAACTGAAACCGGGCTGCCGGGTGGTTCACCTGGCGGAAGACCCGTTGCGGCCGCGCGGTCCCTACTGGGGCTACACGACAACCGACACCTTGGCCGGTGACCTCAGCCGCAATCTGTCGGCACTGGCGGAGGCGCTCAAGACCCGTCCTGCAGCCCCGGCGGCCCGCAGGCAAGCTTGGCAATCACGGATCGCCGAAGACCGCGCCGCGCTCAAGGCCGAAGCCGAGCAAGCGGCGGCCGAGGTCCAGGGCTGCGTTGCTGCGGGAACGCTCTTCACCGCGCTGAAAGAGGCGTTGCCGGCCGATGCCATCGCGGTCGATGAGATCGTCGCCCAGTCACCGCAGTACCGCCACTTCCTCTTCGGCGACAAGCCGATCCGGCAGATCCGCGGCTGGCAAGGCGCATTGGGCACCTCACTCGGCATGGCGCTGGGGGTCAAGGCAGCGCTGCCGGAGCGGACCGTTATGGTCGTGGTGGGTGACGGCGCCTGGCACTACAACCCGGTGCCGGCGGCGCTTGGCTTCGCGCAGGAAAACGGCCTGCCGCTCTTAATCGTGATCTGCAACAACGGGCAGTACGCCTCTCAGACCTGGAATGTCTTCAAGTACTATCCCGAGGGCGCTGCCGTCTCCGGCGGCGACTTCGTGGGCAACGTCATCGACCCCATGCCGGACTATTGGAAGGCCGCCGATGGTTATGGCGGCGCCGGCGAGCGGGTGGCCGACGCCCAGGGTCTAGAAGCCGCAATCCAGCGCGGCCTTGCCTCCGTTACAGCGGGACACAGCTACATCCTGGACGTGCTGGTCAATCCCTAGCGCAGTTTCGTTTCGCTTGCGCTCATCTGCAGTGCACTAGGTTTTGACTTGGAACGCAAAGCGTCACCGCTGGTACTTCCACCAGCTCGGGCTTTGCTCTAGCTCTTGGGAGCCTGCTCGTCGGCAAAGGACAGGATACGAGGCAGCACGTTGCGGCGGAAGCGTCCGCCGGCGAAGCCGCCATAGTGGCCCACCCCAGGCTCGACATGGTGATCGCGCTTATCCGGCGTCAGGCTAGAGAGGATGCCATGCGCGGCCTCGGTCTGGCCTGGGGCACAGATGTCGTCCTTCTCGCCCTCGATGGTCTGCAGCGGAATGTCGGTGACGACCTCCGGCCGTACGGCTCGACCCTTCCAGGTGGCGACACCCAGGGCCAGCTCTCGCTTCTGAAACACCCGGTCGATGGTCTCAAGGTAGAAGGCCGCATCCATGTCCAACGCCGACCAATACTCGTCGTAGAAGGCCACGGTCTTCTGGGCCGATTCGTGCTGGCCAGCGATACGGTCGAAGAAGAGGGTCACGTGCTTTTCGGTATGGCGTTCCGGGTCCATGGCCATGAAGCCCGCGAGCTGCAGGAACCCGGGATAGACACGTCGGCCAGCGCCCGGACGCGCGATCGGCACGGTGTGGATGACGCGCTGCTTGAACCAGTGCAGGTCGTGGCTGCGCGACAGCCGGGTGACCTCGGTCGGTGCTGCCTCCACATCCATAGGGGCCGAGATCAGGGTGACCGCCGAGGGGCGGAAGCCAAGGCCGCTTTGGGTGAGCAGCGTGAGCGCGGTCACCAGTGCCGGCCCCGGTTGACAGACGGCGACCGCATGATAGCCCCTGTCAGCCCGATCGCCGGAGACCCGCACCATGAAATCGAGCAGATAGTCAACATAGTCGTCCAGGCCGAAGCTGCCCTCGCGGAAGGGCACCTCGGCGGCGTCGGTCCAGTCGGTGACCCAGACCTCGCCGTGATCCAGGAAGGCATCCACAGTCTGGCGCAGCAGAGTGGCGTGGTGTCCCGACAAGGGAGCAATCAGGAAGAAGCGGCGTCCCCGATCGGCGCCCGGGCGGGCCGGGAAGCGCAGCAGCCGGCCAAAGGCCTTCTCGGTCGCGATCTCAGGCTCGACGTCCAGTCCGAAGTCGGGCTTGCCGTACTTGCGGGTCGCGCGGCCGACCAGCTCCAGACTGGCGTGCAGGGTACGCGCAGACAGCGAGGTCTGGGCCAGCGGCGCCAGGAGCGCCTGGCCGGTTTCCGCCGCCAGGTTAAGCGGTTCCATCATCATCCGATGTATGCTGTGGACGCCATAAAGCATGAAGCCGTCTTCCTCAGTCTTGCCTTTGGGGATGCCGGGCTTATGCCGGTTCTGATGCTTGGTTCAGCTGGGCAGGCATTGGCTGACAGATTGGCCTTTGCTGCACCTGCTAAGGTCACCGAAGAGAGGGCGTTGCTGTCAAGCAAAGGGGCAGAGATGGCAGCCTTGCAACTAACGGCAAGAAAAGTGCTTGCTTTCAGCAGCAATCTTGCGCTAGGCGGCGCAAACTAGTTCTCGGAGAGGGGCTCCGGCCAAATCGCATCGGCCTTTTCGATGTTGGCATCAATGTCGCTGGCCCACATGCGACGAACCCGAGGGCTGTAGTTCAGATAGAGCTTGTCGCCATAGATCCGCCAGGCATAGGGATCGACGTCGGCCACGTAGCCGCGGGAGGCCGCATAGGCGCAGTAGCCGCCATACTGAGGCGCATAGGCCGCCGGATCAGCCAGAAAGCGGTCGCGGTTTTCTTTCGAGACGAAGATCCAGGTGGCGCCATTGTACTCGGCCGAGATCTCAGGATTGCCTTCGGTGGGATCGCCGCCCTGCCAATAGCTGATCACGTCATAGCCGTTCATCGCCAGCTTGTTGAAGTGGCCCAGGTTCACGGCCGGGCTCTCCGCGGCAGCAAGACTGGGTGCTGCCAGCCAGACCAGAGCAAGAAGGACGGCGAAGCGCTTCATCATACTGGATCTCCCTTTCCCGCAGACATAAGGGCAAAAAAGAGCCCCGGCCAAGGGACCGGGGCTCAGTTAACTACTCAAATCGGCCGAGGGGCCGTCAATTTGAGGTGATACCGCGCTCCATCTTCTCCATCACCTGGTCCAGGCTGAAGCTGGCCGCCTTCTGCCTGGGCGGGAACTCCTGGAAGGTGGAGAGGAACTTGGCGACATAGGTCTGGGCCGGGACCAGCACGAAGGCCCGGTCGATCAGCCAGTCGTAGTAGGAGTTGGAATAGACCGCCCGCTCATAGGGATCGCGGCGCAGATGCAGGATCAAGGGCACGCGCAAGGCCGTGAAGGGCTCCATCCAGGCGCGGAAGCCATGCTCGGCCTTCTGCTCCATGAAGATCAGCTTCCAGTCCCGGAAGCGGAGGGCCGTCAGATCGCCATCGTCAGAGAAGTAGAAGATCTCCTGGCGTGGGTCCTTTTGGTCCTTTTCGGTCAGGAAGGGCAGGAGGTTGTAGCCGTCGAGGTGGACTTTGTAGGTCCGGCCGATGGCCTCGACACCGCCCTTTTCAAGCTCTGCCTTGATGTCCGGCTTGCCTGCCATGGCCAGGAAGGTCGGCAGCCAATCCATGTGGTGGACGATGGCATTGCTGATGCTGCCTGCTTCGATCTTGCCGGGCCAGCGCACCAGGGCCGGCACGCGCCAGCCACCCTCCCAGTTGGTGTTCTTCTCGCCGCGGAAGGGGGTGGTCGCCGCATCCGGCCAGGTGTTCATGTGCGGGCCGTTGTCGGTTGAATAGAAGACCAGGGTGTTGTCGGCGATGCCGAGCCGGTCGAGGACATCCAAGAGCTGGCCGACATGCATGTCATGCTCGACCATCCCGTCGGAGTACTCGTCCTGTCCGGAGATGCCGTCCAGAGCCTCCTTCACATGGGTGCGGAAGTGCATGCGTGTGCCGTTCCACCAGACGAAGAAGGGCTCGCCGTCCTTGTGCGCCTGTTCGATGAAGCCGATGGCGGCCGCCACGGTCTCGTCGTCCACCGTCTCCATGCGCTTCTTGCTGAGCGGCCCGGTGTCTTTGATCTCACCGCCGGCGAAGGAGTGGATCACGCCGCGCGGTCCGAAGCGCTTCCGGAACTCCGGATCCTTCGGATAGTCCTCGTTCTCCGGCTCTTCCTCTGCGTTCAGGTGGTAGAGGTTGCCGAAGAACTCGTCGAAGCCGTGGTTGGAGGGCAGGTGCTTGTCCTGGTCGCCCAGGTGGTTCTTGCCGAACTGCCCGGTGACATAGCCTTGCGCCTTCAAGAGCCCGGCGATGGTCGGATCGGCCTCATGCATGCCGATCTCGGCACCCGGCAGACCCACCTTGGAAAGCCCGGTGCGGAAGACGCTCTGACCGGTGATGAAGGAGGCGCGGCCGGCGGTGCAGCTCTGCTCTCCATAGTAATCGGTGAAGAGCAGGCCCTCCTTGGCGACACGATCGATGTTCGGCGTCTGGTAGCCGACGATGCCGCGACCATAGGCGCTGACGTTGGTCAGACCGATGTCATCACCCCAGATCACCAGGATGTTCGGCTTGGCTGCCTCCTCCGCCGCGGCTGGCCCGGCGGTCAATATGAGGGCTGCCGTACAGCCCAATAGAGCGCCGATTACACGCGCTCTTGTGTTTACCCTCATCCTCACTCCCCTTTAGGTAAGTAAAATACTGAAATCGGCGCCTAATCTTTCGGTCAGGTCTCCGGAGAACAGGAGACCAAGACCTGATACGGGCAGCGCACCTTAACGTGATGTGAAGACAGAAATCCAGGGCGCCACTTGGCGACAGAGGCCGTGAAGCCCCATGTCATCATCAATGGTTAGACTGAAGCGAGAAGATCTATGAGCGACAAGCGCTACACCAAGACGAAAGAAGCCATCGCCAAGCTGGACCGCATGCAGTTTGCCGTCACCCAGCAAGACGCGACGGAGCCACCCTTTCGCAATGCCTATTGGGACGATGCGCGGGAAGGGCTCTATGTCGATATCGTCAGCGGCGAGCCGCTCTTTACCTCGCGCGAGAAGTTTCACTCGCACTGCGGCTGGCCCAGCTTCACCAAGCCGGTGGAGGGGGAGCACATCGTCGAGCGTGTGGACCGCACCCATGGGATGCTCCGCACCGAGGTGCGCTCCCGCGATGGCGATTCGCACCTGGGTCACGTCTTTCCGGATGGACCGGGACCGGAGGGTCTGCGGTACTGCATCAACTCGGCCTCTCTCAGGTTCATTCCGAAGGATCAGCTTGAGGCCGCCGGCTATGGCGCGTATCTGAAACACTTCGAAGAGGAGAAGGCGACATGAGCGAGACGGCAATTCTGGCCGGTGGCTGCTTCTGGGGGATGCAGGATCTGATCCGCCGCGTCCCCGGTGTGATCTCCACCCGGGTCGGCTATTCCGGCGGAACCACGCCCAACATGACCTACCGCGATCTGAAATCGGACCGCAGTGGCCATGCCGAGGCGATCGAGATTGTCTTCGATCCGGCAAAGCTGACTTATCGGAGGCTGCTGGAGTTCTTTTTCCAGATCCATGATCCCACCACGATCGATCGCCAGGGCAACGACATCGGCCCTTCTTATCGCTCTGCCATCTTCTATCAGGACGAACGGCAGAAGGAGACGGCGGAGAGCGTGATCCGGGCAGTCAACGAGTCCGGCCATTGGCCAGGGCGCGTGGTGACCGAAGTCTCGCCCGCCGGCCCCTTCTGGGAGGCTGAGGAGGTCCACCAGGACTATCTGCGGCGCATTCCCAACGGCTACACCTGCCACTGGGTCCGCCCCGACTGGGTCTTGAGTGACGAGAGCTTCGGCGACGCGGCAGAGTAGGGGGCGGTCAGATCGAGGCCTTTGGTTTCAAGCGGTCACTGCCTCACGGTTTGGCCGTCAATGAGCGCGCGCCTCTCTTGGTCCAGAATGAAGCGCTCGTCCTTGGCCAGATTTAAGGCGCGCCTCACCTCGTCATAGGCTCCCTGTAGTTTGCGCCACTGCTCACTGTCGAGCGGACCGCTCTTCAGCAGCGGCGCGCTGCGGTCAAAGGCGCGTGCCGTTGCGGCGATCATCTTCCTCTCGGTCACCACGGCCGCACGCAGGTTCCCTATGAAGGCGTCGACGCTCTCTTGTGGGGTGCCGGTCACGCCGTCGCGGGTATAGGCCGTGTGGAGCTGTCCACTAATCTCCTCGACGCGGGCGAGCGCGGCAAGCGCGCTGGCACGTTCTGTTGCCATGGCCTGCGCCACGCCGGCCCTGTCGACTGTCACGCCCTGAAAGCGGTTGGCCACTGCGCCCAGGAAGGAGGTGACCATCCGCAGACCGTTCACCTGCGCGGTGACGAGCCAATAGTAGGGTGAATTGGGATCTTCCTCCTGTTTGGCCGCGTCCACGACGGCAATCTCCAGCCAAAGTATGCTGATCATGCCATGTAGCGCCCGCACGTTCAGGGCTTGAAAGCGGTCACTGTCGTCGTCAACGGCCGCCACGAAGAGCGCCGCAAGGCGCCTGGGTTCTTGCTGGAAGTGCCCCATGGTCTCGGTCATGGCATCCAGAACCTCGATCCAAGGCTTCGCTTCCTCTGGCGAGACGCCCTTGGGTGGTTGAGAGAGGCTGCGCAGTTTGCGGCTGGAGTGGTTCAGACGGTCTATGAGCGCCGGCCCTAAGACGTCCAGCTTGCGCTCGGTCTCGATCTGGTTGGCCTGTCCAGCATAGAAAAGCTGAATGACGTGGTCGGCCTCTCCCCCAATCCCATAGATCTCTTGCAGCTCCAAATAGAGCCTGATCAAGCTCTCGGACCACGCATGCATTTCAGGCGAGAGAGAGCTGTTGGCCGCCCGCGTGGCAGAGGGCGCACCGATCAGCGTGGTGACCACGAAGAGGACTGTCAGGAAGCGCAGCATTGCCTACTCCTATTAAGAGTGTGCAATGGTAACGAATAAACCTATGGCTGTCTACGGGCGGCTTGTCCCGCAACCAAACGGACTTTGCGTGGGGCAGCCTGCCAGATGCAGAGGATGGAAGTGAGGGCCATGACCAGGCATACCCAAAAGCCGATGAGGTAGCTGCCGGTCATGTCGTGCACCACGCCGAGGAACCAGACGCCGGTGGCAGCGCCGATGTTGCCGGAAAGGGAGAGCACGGCGACGATGCGGGCGATCTGGCGGCCGCTGAAGAGCTCGGTGATGACCGCACCGAAAAGGGCGGCCAGGCCATAGCCTAGGAGGCCCTGAAAGGCGATCATGGTGTAGAGCAGGGTCTCAGAGGGTGCACCCTGCATCTGGATCAAGGTGAGATAGCAGGCGGCAAAACCCAGCAAGGATAAGGTCCAGGCCGGCTCGCGCCCCAGGCGGTCCGACAGCCAACCGAGCGAGATCTGGCCGACGATGCCGAAGAGGGCGACCAGGCCCAAAGCCTCGGCGGCAGCTGTTGTGCTGAAGCCCTCTTCCAGCAGGTACTGCGTCTGGTGGGCCTGGATCGCATACCAGGCAAAGAGGCCGCAAAAAAAGCCGGCAAAGACCCACCAGAAGCGCGCGGTCCTCGCCGCGCGGCGCAAGGTCCAGTCAGTCTCAACCCAGGCGCGGTCGACGATGGGATCGGGTGGTGGGCGATCATCGCGCTTCGGCGCTGGGCCGCCGTCCGGCTCCAGTCCCATCTCGGCCGGGTTGCCGCGCTGAAAGAGCGCGTTCAGCGGAATGATGACCAGCCCGACCAGGGCGGCTAGCGCCAGACAGGCCGTCCTCCAACCATGCTGGTCGATCAGGTCCTGCATGATCGGCAAGAGGATGTAGCCGCCGACCCCGACACCGGAGAAGGCGACGCCGATCGCCAGCCCGCGGTTGCGCACGAACCATGCCGGCAGGAACATGGAGTGGACGATGTAGCTCATCGCCATGGAGCCGTTGATCACCAGCAATCCCATGGTTGCATAGAAGGCCCAGGGACTGTCGATCAGGGTGACCAGGCCAAAGCCGGAGGCCACCATCAGCGCGCCCAGAGGAATGATCAGGCGCGGCCCGCTGCGGTCCATCAGGACCCCGATGATCGGCAGCATGGCGGTGGAGACCAGGAAGCCAAGTGAGAAGGCCCCGGCAGTGACATTCCGCGACCAGGAGAACTCCTCCAGGATCTCGGGATAGAGCAGGGAGAAGCTGGTGCGCCCGGCAATCGCCACGCCCATGGTGACGAAGGCGATAGCGACGACCCACCAGCCGTAGAAGATCGGCTTTCTGGCTTTGCTGCTCTGGCTCATTGGCCCTCCCTCGTCAGCAGCCCTAGAGCGAACTGCAGGGGAGGGCCAGTGTGTTTTACGAGGGGCAGGTACCGGTCTCCTTGCCGTCGAGGCTCAGGCGGTTCTTGCGCTGCCAATAGGCCTCGACGCCCTTCGGACCAAGGTCGGCGTAGTATGGCAGTAGGTCCTCTGGGCCCCTCTCTCGCGCGATCGGCATGACCGGAACCCCGGTGCCGCAGGAGGTCTGCACCAGGTCGATCGCCAGGTCGAAGAGGTTGCGCTGACCAGCCATGGCTGGAAACAGCGCCGCGGCCTCTTCCCACTGAGGATCATGGGGATGCAGCACCTTGGCCTGACCATAGACCCTTAAGATCAGTGGATCGCCTTCGAAGGCGCAGAACATCAAGGTCATGCGCGGGTTCTCGGTGACATGGGCGGCCGTCTCGTTGCCACTGCCGGTGAGGTTCATCCAGAGTATACGGTTGGGTCCCAGGACGCGGAGGGTTTCCATACCCTTGGGCGATAGGTTTACCCGCCCCTCTGAGGCCGCCGTGGCGACGAAGAAGAGACGCTGTCTCTCGATGAACTGCGTCAGGTGAGAGGTAAGTTTAGTGCCCTTTGCCACTGTCGGGCTCCTTGCGTTCGAGTTGGGAGAAGAGGACTGCGGCCATGATCGCTGCGCCGCCGATCCAGGTGTCGATGGGGGGTAGATCCGCCAAGAGCAGCCAGGCCCAGAGCGGTGCCAAGGGGGTCTCCAAGGCGCTCAGCAGGCCTGCCTCGGCTGCCGGTACGCGCCGGGCGCCTTCAGCCAAGCTGACGGCGGCCACGGCAAAGACCAGACCGAAGCCGCTCATGATGGCAATCTCGGAGAGGCTGGCTGCAAAGGGGGCGCCGAAGGCAAGCGCCGGAGGCATGAGCAGGAGGGCCATCAGCAAGGCCGGTGCACCCGCCGGTGTCTCTGGATAGCGCCGATAGATCACCATGATGATCGCCAGGCTCAAGGTCATCCCGAGTGCCAGCAGGTCGCCAAGGAGTTCCGGCGCTCCAAGCGAGCCGCGGACGATGACCAAGACTCCGAGAAATGCAGCAATGCAGCAAAGCAGAACCCGCTGGCTCGGTCGCTCTCGATACCAGGTCCAGGCCAGCGCCGCCGCCAGGAGCGGGACGGCGGCATAGATCAGGGTGACGTTGGCGATAGAGGTGATCTTGAGAGCCGGAATGTAGATCGAGGATCCGGCGGCACCGATAATGGCCACGGCCCAGCCGCTGCGCCCCATCGTGGTGAACTCAAGCCGAAGACGCCCGCGCAGGGCCAGATAGGCAATGGTGAAGAGGCCGGCAAAGAGGCCGCGCCAGAAGAGGATGCTCCAAGAGCCCGCCTCCACGCCCTTGGCGAAGAGCCCGGCCGTGCTGAAGACCGTTGCGGAAACGACCAGCAAGAGGACACCGAGGCCGCGCTGTCCCATGCCCCCTCCTGCAGCCTGCAGCGAGAGCTCGCTCATACCCAATCTCCTTGTCCTGATGTCTCGGGGAGGGTATAAAGAAGACCTCCTGACAACTTTGTGTCAGGAGGCTCTGGTAGGGCTGACAGCTGGCTTTGGGAGGAGACGAGATGCGGCGCGCCGATCGGTTGTTCGAGATCATCCAGATGCTTCGTGGGTCAACGAAGCCGGTGACGGCAGAGACGATGGCGGACCAGCTCGAGGTGTCGGAGCGCACGGTCTATCGCGATATGGCAGCACTTCAGGCTATGCGTGTGCCGATCGCGGGTGAGGCCGGTATCGGCTACATCATGCGTCCGGGCTATGACTTGCCGCCGCTCAACTTCGATCGGGAGGAGTTGGAAGCGATCCAAGTGGGCTTGAGCCTGCTGACGCGCACCGGTGACCGTAGCCTCAATCAGGCGGCCGCGCGGGTGCTCGCCAAGATCGAACGCATGGGCGAGATCGAGGGGCTAAGGGTCTCTGATTGGGGTGCCTTGCCGCCGGAACGCATCGACCTGGCGGAGCTGCGCGCTGCCATTCGCGAGGAGCGCAAGCTGGACCTCCGCTACCGTGATGGCGAAGGGACCGTTACCGAGCGGCGCGTTTGGCCGATTGCGATCACCTATTATGTCGAGGTTGTCGTCATGACGGCCTGGTGCGAGCTCCGCGTGGACTTCCGCAACTTCCGCGGCGACCGGATCGAAAGCCTCACGACCTTGGAAGAAGGCTTCATGGGCCAGGGTGCCGCCCTGCGTGCGCGCTGGGAGGCCCTACAAGAGGCCGGCGGCGACAGCTGACCATAGGGCTCTTGCAAGACGATCCAATGCGACACGACACCTGTGGTTCCAAAGCACTCTCTTCTATGGCAAGACTGGTGGGCTCTGCAGGGAATAGGCACGATCGGGACTGTTCTGCGATGTCTACGCCGCTACGATGGACCGTTGCGTTGGCAAGAAGGCCTGTGGCCCTCTTGGTCGCCATGCTGTTGCTCGGCTCTCCAACGACCGCTGCTTGGGGTGCAGGTGAGGCTCTTTGGACAGAGCACGAGGGGCTAGATCGGATTGCCTGGCTGGTGGATGCACGTCCCGACCCGAGGGAGCCGGCGCCGCTAATCCTGGCGCTGCATGGCTATCGCCAGCCGGAGGAGGCCGAGGCCTTGCGCCAGTCTCCGCAGGATCTCGCCTGGACGCGCCTGGAGGCGGCGACCCGCGATGCCGGGGCCGTGCTTCTCTTTCCAGCCGCCTACCGCGGGCAATGGAGCCTGGTGCCGGGCCTAAAGAATGCCGCCGACGCCGAGGGCCAGCCGATCGACGACGAGGCCTTCCTTCTGGATTTGATCGCCGCGCAGGTCGCGGCCGGTCGGGCCGACCCGTCAAGGCTCTACATTATGGGCATATCCGATGGGGCGATCATGACCCACCGCCTGATCTGCCTTGCCGACACGCCCTTTGCGGGGGGCGTCGCGCTGATCGGCACGGCGCACGAGGACCACATCGCCGATTGCGCGCCTAACCCGGCGCCGGTCTTGATGCAGGTGCATGGCGACAACGACCATGTCCTGCCCTATGACGGCTGGATCTTCAGAAACGGTCGCGAGGTCTCGGTGCCGGAGGTCATGGATCACTGGCGGCGTCTGCACGGCTGCAGCGGACAGGGCGGCGAGCGCCTGCCCGATATCGATCCCGATGACGGCAGCACAGTCCTGCGTCTCGACTGGACCGGCTGTGCGCAGGATCCCAATGTGCGCCTCTTCAAGATCAAGGGCGGGGGTCACCGCGTCCCTGCCTTGGACGCCGAGCAGAGCGAGGAGCCCAAGTGGCGGGTCAATCGCGATCTGGACACCATGGCTGAGGCCTGGAGGTTTCTCTCCGCGGCGACGCGCAAGGCGGACGCAGACCGGACCCACAGCGAATAGCTTTGCTTGGAGGGGCCGTTCGGGCTTGCTAGAAGGCCTTTGCCCCTAGTGGCCACGTCCCGAGCAAACAGCCAGTCCAAAAAGGCAGAGTTGACCGCAGATGGAGCAAGTTGCGCAGAAGGTCGAGGAGCTGCTCCGCCGCTTCTCGGAAGACTATGAAGTGATTGCTGCGAAGGCCAAGGCCGAGCCTGGAGAGTGGCAGCAAGCCTGGACGGCCTGTCGAGAGAGGCTGCCACTGACCTTCGCCGTGAAGATTTTGCGAGACATTGCAGCAGCGCGGCCGAAAGCCCTCGGCATTCAGATCACCCTGGCCGATGTCTATGCGCGCCTGGGCGCAATCGACCAAGTGGACACCATCGTCGAGCCGCTCATTGCAGAGGGCGAGACGAACATGCGAATGCTGAGGCTGCATGGGCAGGTGGCAACGCGATTGAGGCGTCCCGATCTTGCCGCCGAGCGCTATCGCGCCCTATTGCAGCATCATCCCAATGACGCGCCGAGTGTGCGGAACCTGGCGAACGCCTATCGCGACATGGAGGACTATCAGGCAGCCATTGCAACGGTCGAGGGTCTCTTGAGGTTAGAGGAGCTCGCCGGTCCAGCCGATCACTTGGCTTTGGCTCAGATTAGAGCCGCCAGCGAAGGACAGAGGTTCTTGCTGGAAGAGACGCAAGCCTTGGTCGAGCGCTTCCCCGATGACGTTTCGATCATTGAGTACCATGTCGCCTGTTTGCACTTTCATCGAAAGTTCGACGCGGCTGAGGCCTTCGCGGCGGCTCGGGGTAGGAGCGGCAAGGGACAAGAGGTGCCGGAGCCGGAGGGGGCATCGGCCGACGAAGCAGATCAAGAACAGGCCATTCTGCAACAGCTTGATGCCTTTGCAGAGAGTCCCTTTCCAACCAGGGCCATCACCAGGTTTCCCTATCCGATGGGGCAGGCGGGCCTACAGCGAGCCGCCATGCGGCTCTTGAACGGACTTGCGGCCGGTGACGAGTGGGACGTGATCACGCGGGCGCGCTCCGAGGTTCATCTCTTCAACGCCAGGATGGTGCCGGCCCTGCGGCAGCTTCAGCGCTC
Organism: Rhodospirillales bacterium; assembly: GCA_963669335.1. Taxonomy (GTDB): domain Bacteria; phylum Pseudomonadota; class Alphaproteobacteria; order Kiloniellales; family JACOMY01; genus JACOMY01. Next base: position 3,889,263 of record OY770023.1, on the reverse strand, counting down.
TGTAGAGCTTTGGCCAAGCTTGCCCAACCATGAAGAACTGGCCCACCTGTTAATCGATTGCGGACGCCTGCGGGCAGCCGGCCGACAGATTGAGAGGATTAGGCAGGACTTTGGCGCTCTGCCAAACGGACGTGATGCCCTGGCGCAGTTGAATGAGGACCTGGCGGCAGCTCAGGCTCGCCAAGACAAGGATCCAGGACCGGAGCTTCCCCCCGCAGGAGAGCGCTATATCTTCGACATCGGTGCCCACATGGGCGAAGACAGCGATTTTTATCTACGCAAGGGATTCAAGGTCGTCGCGGTCGAGGCCTTTCCCGATCACGTGACCAGGCTGCGCACACGCTTTCGTTCTTTTGTCGATGACGGGTTCTACATGGTGGAGCCAGTTGCGATCGGCGCGAGAGACGAGATGGGCAGTTTTTTCGTCCACCATGAGAAGACCGACTGGCACCGGGCGGAGCCCGATCCGGACGAGGGGCGGGGTGCCTTTCGCGAGATTGCCGTGCGCTTCTCTAGCGTCGAGACGCTCTTAGATAGCTATCCCACGCCCTATTACGTGAAGATCGACATCGAGGGTAACGATCACTTCGTGATCGAGGCCATGACGGCGTCACGGAAGCCGACCTATCTCTCTTACGAGTTGGGGCCGGGGTGCGAGGACTGGCTCAACCATCTGATCGCCATCGGCTACCGCTATGGCCAGATCGTCGATCAGTCGAAGTACGCAAGCCTTCGATGTCCTTATCCGCCGCGGGAGGGCAACTATGCCTGGACTCGTTTCAACGGACATATGAGCGGGCTCTTCGGGCGTGATCTCCCCGACAAGTGGATCGATATCAACGAGATCCATGCCCAAATCGATGCGCTGACCTTCGACAAAGGTGAATGGCATGACGTCCATGTGTGCTGATCCCTGCCGTTGCGATCCCCTCTGAAGGCCGCCACTGATGGATGGGCTCTCTTACTTCTCCGCCAGCTATCGCGAAGCACGTCAGCGATTTCTGACTGCATGCGAAACCGCAGACCACCCGGTGGTGAGCCTGCGGCATCCCCTAGCGGGCCCGCAAGGTGAAGAGCTTGCCATGGACATGGCATGGCTCGGGCCGCCGGATGCCAAGGCCGTGCTGGTCAGCGCCTCGGCGACGCATGGCGTCGAAGGCTATTGTGGCTCCGCGGTGCAACTGGGCTGGCTGGAGAGCGGCCTCTACCGCGAGCGGCCGGCTGGAGTGGCGCATCTGCTGGTCCACGCGGTCAATCCCTATGGCTTTGCCTGGACGCGCCGCACCAACGAGCAAAATGTCGACTTGAACCGCAACTTCATCGACTTCCAGTGTCCCCTACCGGAGAATCCCGGATATGACGTCCTGGCTGACCTGCTCTGTCCCAGCGATCCCGATCCGGCGCGCTTGGCCGAGACCCACAAGGCACTGGAAGCCTTTGAGGCAGAACAGGGGCTGGATGCCTTCATGGACATCCTGCTGGGGCAGTATCGTCATCCGCAGGGCCTCTTCTATGGCGGCCTCGGCAAGACCTGGTCGAACCAGAACCTGGTTTCTTGGCTGAAGGAGCGCCTGCCTGCGGCCAGACAGGTGGCCTTGATCGACATCCACACCGGCTATGGCCCCTATGGCTATGGCGATCCCATGAGCAGCCATGGAATGGGTGATCCGGCCGACCGGCGGGTTCGCGATTGGTATGGTGCGGACATCTCCACCGAGGGAGATGGCGACCGGGTCTTTCCGCAGAACTTCGGTGACCTCGCCAATGCCTTGGTCGAGGCCGCGCCGCAGGCAGCGCAGGCCTCCATCACCCTCGAATTCGGCACGCGGTCCGATTGGGATGTCTTTGATGCTCTTCGTCACGAGAACTGGCTGCATCATCACGGACCCAGCGACAGCCCCGACGGCCCTGCGATCAAGGAGAAGCTGCGCGATGCCTTCTATCCGGAGGAGGACACTTGGAAGGGCAAGGTCTGGGAGCGCGCGGTCGAGGTGCACCTCAAGGCGCTGCGTGGCCTCGCCGAAACATAGAAGCGTCAGCCAGCGGCGATCCCGAAGCGGCGGCGATAGTCGCCCGGCGTCAGGCCGACCAGTTTCTGGAAGACCTTGCGAAAGGCGCTGGGGTCTTCGTATCCGACCTCCCAGGCGACGGCATTCACCGTGATGCCGGGGCGCTCCAACAGCTCCTGTGCTTTGGCGATGCGCAGCTGCTGCAGATAGCTCTTTGGTGCCAGTCCACTGGCCTTCTGAAAGCGACGCAGGAAGGTGCGCTCGCCCAGGCCGGCGACCCCGGCCATCTCCGTCACGCTGGCTTGGCTCGCCTCGGGCCGCTGCAGCCAGTGCTGAACCTTCAGGACGGCGGCGTCGCCATGGTCCAGCCGCGGCGCGAAGCGGCTGTAGAAGCGCTGCTCGCGCTCACCGGGATCGACCAGCAAGAAGCGCGCGGTGGCCAGCAGGGTCTTTTGCCCAAGATAGCGCTCTACCAAGCGCAGACCGAGGTCGACCCAGGCCATCAAGCCGCCGGCAGTCAGCAGGTCGCCCTCATCGACGATCATCTGCTCGATGGCCAGGCGCACCTCCGGATAGCGGGCACGAAACTGCTCTGCCAGGCCCCAATGGGTGGTGGCACTGCGGCCCTTCAAGAGCCCGGTCTCGGCCAGCAGAAAAGTCCCGGCGCAGACCGAACAGAGCAGGCTGCCCTCGCCGTGCCGCTCGGCAATCCAGCGCGGCAACTGAGGCTCTTCCTCGCGCCAGCGCTCTCCCTCCAGGCTGGGTGGCACCAGGAGTGCGGTCAGTGGCGGCTCGGGCGCTTCCGGAAATCTCTGGCTTGGTGCCCAGCGACCGTAACCCGCGCCGTTCCAGATACTGACCTTGAGCGCCGGTCTCTCCGGTCCGTCATGAAGGCGCGCGGCCGAGAGAAAGAGGTCGCTCAGGCCATAGAGCGCAGCTGCCTGTGCGCCGGCATAGTAAAGCAAGCCTATGTGTGGGACGGATGGCTCCATTTTGTCGGATTTGACCCTCTCTTTGTCACTTCCGCCAAGTGCGACTGTCGCTGTTAGCACCTATCTTGTCCAGCAGCGTTTCCAAGCGAAGGAGAGAGACCATGAGCAAGCGTGCCTTTGTGACCATCGACATCCAGCGTGACTATTTCCCCGGCGGCAAGTGGACCCTGGATGGAATGGACGCGGCCGCCGACAACGCAGCGCGCCTCTTGGACGCCGCGCGCGCGGCCGGCGACACGGTGGTGCATGTCCACCACGAGTTCGCCAGCGACGACGCCCCCTTCTTTGCGCCCGGCAGCACGGGTGCGGAGATCCACCCCAAGGTGCAGCCGCTGGACGGTGAAACCAAGGTCCTGAAGCACACCGTCAACGCCTTCCAGAACACCAACCTGAAGGAGGTCCTGGAGGCCGCCGGCGCCGAGGAAGTGGTCTTCTGCGGGGCCATGAGCCACATGTGCATTGACGCCGCCGTGCGTGCCGCCAAGGACTTCGGCTTCACCTGCACGGTCGCCCAAGACGCCTGCGCCACCCGCGACCTGGAGTTCAACGGCCAGACCATCCCCTCAGCCCAGGTCCACGCCGCCTACATGTCGGCCCTGGGCTTCGCTTATGCGGTCACGCCAACGACGGATGAGATCTTGAAGGGCTAGTCGTTCATGCGGTAGAGGGTGCCCGGCTTAGTGTTGGGGCGCCCTCGACCGATCGGAGTAAAAGATCGCCTTTGTCTTGCACAATAAAAGATTGCAAAAAGCACATCTAAGAGATATAAATAGGGGAGATGGTGTTTAGGAGATTGGCGTTCGATGCGGACCCTCTTGCTGGTGGTTGGACTGTTTCTGGGGTTCGGTATCTCGCCAAGCTCGTCGCATTCTTCAACCTGCGACTGGGGCCTTGATCTGGCTGCTGATTATGGCGCGGAACAGATAATCGCTAGGCTCACAGAGTGTTTGACCGGAACTGATTTAGACGGGCCGGCGAGGAAGCGTGCTTTGAAGCAGCGCGCGCTCAGCTTCGGATTGGCCGGACGTTTTGAAGAGGCAATCGCGGATCGTCGAGAGGTCATACGGAGTTATCCGGAAGAAAGCGAAGGCTTTGTGCTTCATGCGTTGATTTATCTGGATCCCGAGACTTTTGCTGATCGAATAGGAAAGCTTGCTGATCAATTGGACACTGACCGTTCATTTTCAGGTGGCCTCGTGACGTCCGGTAATGTACTGAATGACTTGAGTGAATACAGACTTGCGATGGAGCTCTACGATCAGAGCCTAGTGATAGAGCCAAGGCGAGTGGATGCAGATCTTAACAGAGGCGCGATGTTTCAGAGGTTGGGGGCAAACGAAGAGGCAATCTCCGCGTTTCAATCCGCGTTGAACAAAGACCCAGATCAGGCAGATGCCCTCCACGGAATCGCGACGTCGCTTTATTGGTTGGGCCGTAAACAAGAAGCTTTGGAACATATGCAGCGTGCGTTGGATATCGAGAGAAGTCCCTTCAGTCGTGGAAATCTACTGCTTCATTCAGCGGAAATGTACTTGGATCTTGGTGACCCGATGCGCGCGATAACTCTTATGAATGCTGCAGTCGAAGAAGGCGCCCTCAAGGCGTACAATGGCCTTTTCATAACGGTAAGTTCTTATGAGGCGCTTGGGAAGCCGGAAACTGCGCTCGCCGAACTGGATGCTGCGGAACTGCAAGAAGGGGCTAGCTCTCACATATCACTGTACCGAGGCGATGTATTGTGTCGGCTGGGGCGCAACGCCGAGGCGGAGCAGGAATGGGCGCTGGCCCGATCTTTGCGAGAGAAGGGATGGCCAAGTGCGCGCTTCTCCTGGATGCGGCAACTGATGCTTCGTGAACTGGGCTACTTCGAAGGGGATTTAAGTTTCGACTTCGATGAAGTCAGTCAAGAGGCGGAGCAACTTTGGATTGCTGCGGGATGTCCTTGGTACGATATCGGCCTGATCGTCTATCAGCCTGGAGGATACTGGTTCCTGGAGCTAGATTGGTAGGCTAGTCTGGCTCAAACCCCTTAAAGTTCCGCGTTTACCGAGACGTAGGATCCTGTCACCTCAAATAACCCCTCATTCGACACCACGCCAAGCCCGGGCCCTTGCAGCACACTGAAGTGCCCACCCTCGACTCGGAGGCCATTCTCAAAGTCGCAGACTCCGCCTGGACATTGCGCAGCGATGCGCCGGCGTCGACGTGAGGCTTGCTATCCAGCGCTGTTCTCATGGCTAGCCGTAGAGAATGACCTCAATGTTGGTGACCAAGACACCTGCGGGGAGACTGACGCCGGCACCCAGAACGAGCGTGTCAATTCCCGCCCCGCCATCGAAGGTGTCACCGGCTTGCAACTCGGCTTGCGAGGCAGCGGCCAGGTGGTCGCTGCCGCTGCCGCCGTTCACGGTGTCGATGCCTTTGCCGCCATAGAGAAAGGCGTCGCTGCCGGAACCGCCGTCGATGAAGTCCGATCCGTCACCGCCGTAGAAGTAGCTATCCGCGGCAAGGCCGCCATAGAGGCTGTCGTCATCCAAGCCGCCGCGCAGCTGCGCGTCTCTGCCTTCTGCACCGAAGATGAGGTCCTTGCCGGACGCACCGATCAGGAAGAGATCGCCGGAGCTGCCGCCGTAGATCCGGTCGTCGCCACCGCCACCATGCAGCGATAGATCCTGGCCATTGCCTCCGAACAGCCAGTCCTGACCCGCTTGGCCCAGCAGGCTTGTGTCCGCGCCGGCGCCGCCATAGAGCAGATCGTCCAGCGAGCCTCCCCTGATCTTATCAATACCGCTGCCACCGAAGAGCTGGTCGGCGCCATTGCGGCCTTCGAGCAGATCGTCGCCACTGTCACCCATTAGAGAGCTGTCGTCGCCGCCGCCACCAACCAAGCGGTCGTTGTTGAGACCGCCGTAGAGGTAGCGGTCGTCACCGGCATCGCCGAAGATCGTGTCCTTTCCCTCGTCGCCGAAGATCGACTGGTCCTCGCCTGCGCCGCCGAAAATCCGATCGCTACCTTGGCCGCCATAGAGCGAAAGGTCGAAAGCACTGCCGCCGAAGATGGAGTCCAGATGAGCACCGCCGAAGAGGCCGGTCTCTGCACCGGTGCTGCCATAGAGCCGATCCGGACCAGATCCGCCAAAAAGACTATCGGCACGACTGCCGCCAAACAGCCAGTCGGAACTGTCTCCACCGTCGAGCAGGTCGCGGCCGCTACCGCCCGTCAGCGCAGAATCGCTGCCTTTGCCGCCGAAAACCGAATCGTTGCCATTACCGCCGGAGAGGCTGAGGTCCCTGCCATCGCCACCATAGATACGGTCAACGCCATCGGCGCCGATGAGGGAGGTGTCGTCACCCGCTCCGCCGGACAGGACGTCACTGCCCAGTTCACCCAGAAGCTCAACATCGTCGCCGCTATCCCCGGACACGACATCGGACCCGGCGCCGCCCCAAAGAGAGATATCGAGTCCGTCGCCGCCGAAGAGACTATCGACGCCGCCCCCGCCGAACAATGAGCTGTCGTCTCCGGAGTGACCCAAGAGGCTATCGCTCCCCTTCGCTCCAAAGAGAAAGGTGTCATCGCCACTACCGCCGAAGACACTGTCCGACCCGCTGCCTCCGTAGGCGCTATCATTCCCTTCAGCGCCGAACAGACTGTCACCTCCGCTACCCCCGAAAAGCGTGTCATCGCCCAGACCGCCAAAGACGCTGTCTACCCCCGCATCACCGGCGAGGTCTTGATCGTCCCCTGTGCCGCCATAGATGCTGTCGCTGTTGTTGCCGCCAAACAGGACCGAGTCGTTACCTGAACCGCCAAAGATGCCGTCCAAGCCAGTGTTCCCTATCAGAAAGCGGTCTGAACCATTTCCGCCAAAGAGAGAGTCATCACCTCCGTCTCCCCATATGGCGGTATCACCTCCGGTATCGCCATAGATGCGGTCGTTGTTAGCGCCTCCTAAAAGGAAAGTATCTTCTCCGGATCCGCCATAGATGAGGTCGCTTCCAGAGTCCCCCCAAAGACTGGTATCGTCTCCGGATCCGCCATAGATGCGGTCGCTACCAGTATGCCCTCGCAGAAAGCCGTCTCTCCCTTCGCCGCCAAACAGAGTATCGTCGCCGCTTTGTCCAAGAAGGGCGTCGTCGCCCCCTTGGCCGCCAAAGAGGGTGTCGTCACCGCTGTGTCCTTCGAAGAGGCCGTCGTCCCCTCTGCTGCCAAACAGGGTGTCGTCACCTCCGTTTCCTCCGATGGAGAAATCGTCACCTCCGCCGCCGTACAAGGTATCGTCACCGCTCCCTCCCCCGATGGTGCGGTCGCGCCCTCTGCCGCCAACCAGGACATCGTTACCGCTGTCTCCCCAGATGAAGCTGTCGTCTCCATCGCCGCCAAACAGGGAGTCGTCACCGCTGTTTCCTCTAATACTGGTGTCGTTCCCTGCATCGCCAAACAGGGTATCTTCACCACTGCCTCCTTCGAAAAATCTGTCTCTTCCGCTCCCGCCGAAGACGGTATCATTGCCATTGTTGCCGCGGATAGTGTCAGATCCGCTAAGGCCATAGATCTGATCCGCGTATTCGGTTCCGCTCAAGAAGTTGTTCTGCCCAGTGCCCCCAAAGATGACAGCCATTGTCCTGCTCCTTCTGTTGGTGACAGGGTTGCATAAGCGGGAGTCATAATCAACCATGACGCGGAACCCGGCAAAGCGGAGAAAACCGGCAGGGCTGTCATCTCGGTCCGATAGTCTGCCCGAGGATGGGTCCCTGAACCTGGCCATAATCCAGCTGATGAGGGCAAGACCAGTAGGATATCGGCTTGATGGTCTATCGGCCCGGGGGAAACTGTTTTAGGGGGTCTGATTGGTAAAGCGTTTCGGCCCGGTGCCTTCAGCGTTCCACCTTTGGCTCAAGTATAGGATCCCACCGCCTCAAACAACCCCTCATCCGGAGCCACGCCAAGTCCCGATCCTTGCGGCACTGCGAAATGCCCGCTCGCGACCCGGATGCCGTGCTCCGGGTCGTAGTGGCCTTCGATGTAGCTACCGGCAGTCCAGACCGCCTCTAGCAGGCGCGGGTCGACCGTGGCGCCGATGTGGAGGACGGCGGCGGCGATGACGTCGCCGCCCCAGGAGTCTTCGCAAGTGTGCGGCATGGAGCGGGCCTGGCAGATGTCTCGGACCGTGGCCATGGCGCCCAAACCGCCGAGACGGGTGAGCTTCAGGCCGAAGCCGTCGCAGACGCCGAGCGCGATGGCGCGAATGACGTCGGCGACGCTCTCGGTGTTCTCATCCAGGATGATGGGATGCGCGATCTGGGCGCGGATGGCGGCCACCTCCTCCATGGTGTTGCAGGGCTGCTCGAAGACGAAGGGGATCTCGCGGCAGGCGAGGCTGAGGCGGAGCGCCTGGCTCGCCGTCATGCCGCGGTTGGTGTCGACGACCAGCTGCGCGTCCTTGCCGATGGTCTCCCAGACCTTGCGCACCACGGCGATGTCGATCGCCACGTCGCGGCCGCCGACCTTGACCTGGATGCGGGGATAGCCCTCGGCCAGCTTCTCTTTCGAAAGACGGGCGATCTCGTCGGGTTGACCGATGCCCGTCGCGTAGTAGGCCGGCAGACGCTCTTGTGCCGCACCGCCCAAGAGATCGCAGACACGCACGCCATAGTGCTTGCCCAAGAGGTCCATGATCGCGACCTCAAGCGCAGCCTTGGCATAGTTGTGTCCGGCGAGCAGGCCATCCATCCGCCGCCGCAGCAGCAGGGGTGAGAGCGCCGACTGACCGATCAGGCCCGGCGCCATCTCGGCAATCGCCGCGCGGGCGCCCAGCGCGTGCTGGGGCTGATAGACCGGCCCCACCGGTGCCGTCTCGCCCCAACCAAAGCTGCCGTCCTCGGCCACCACCTTGACCAGAGTGGTCTCGACCTCTCCGAGCGAGATCAGAGACATGGTGTAGGGGCCGCCGAGGATCGGCAGGGCCTTGCCGTAGAGGTGGATCTCGCTGATGCGCATGGTGGCTCCTTTGCCGCTCCAGGAGGCTAGGCTGGATCCACCATGCTGCGGCTGTCCAGTCTCTATTTGAGAGAGGCGGTCAGGGGACTAGACAAAGAGGATCGCATTGGCGGCCAGGTCCTCCTCGTCTAGGTTCTCGAAGAGGATGCTGGTCTTCTTCGAGAGGGTGAGAACCAGGTCATCGCCCTCGGCGCGCAGCGCCTTATCCAGATCGATGCTGCGCCCGCCAGTCTTGATTCTGACCTGGTCGCCAGCAGCAAAGTCCACGATCCGATCATGGTCGGTCTTCAGGGTGAAGGCGAAGATGTCCTTGCCCAGTCCGCCCTCCAGAACGTCGTCGCCCTTGCCCCCGTTCAAGAAATCTCGCCCAGCGCCTCCGTCGAGTTGATCGTCACCGGCGAGACCGCAGAGGCGATCCGAGCCGGCGAAGCCCAGCAGCAAGTCACTCTCATTTGACCCTGACAGGCGATCGCGACCCTCGTCGCCGCCCTGGCGCTCATAGGCGAAGAAGATCTCATCCTGGATCGTCGTGATCTCGGTGTTGCGCTCGATGATGTCCGCCAGGTTGGTGTCCCAGAGGGCATCCACCTCGTCCTTGCTGAGACCGCCCGCCTGGCTCCAGTAGCCGTCGCCGTCGCGCAGGCGCAGGAACTGATCGGCGACGACGAGCGCGAAGGTCTCGCCCAAGAGGCCCTCGGCCGGGTCCTCGGCCAGGCCGCCAACCCAAGCGTCGATCAAGTCGACCTCGCCATAGATGCTTGCAAGGCGTGCGGCCAGATCGCTGTTGCTGGTGATCTCGGAGAAGTCCTCGACCCGCTCCAGCCCCAGCGCCTCGCGAAGATCGTTGTAGGAGGGCAGGCCCAGGTCGCGGCCACGCTGTATGTTGATGGCCGCCAGATCCAATCCGCCGTCGCCCGGATCGCCGAAGAGGAAGGAGCGCACGTCCTCGACCACCATGGGATCCAGTTCCTGCGCCTTGCTGCCGGCGAGGCCGCGCAGGATGGGATCAATCCCCGTGGCCGCCAGTTCGGCCGGGTTGAAGAAGGCATCGCGCAGCGCCAGGTCGCCTGCCTCATGGGTCGAGCCGTCCTCGTTCTGCCGTTCTATGCTTGCCGAGAGCAGCGAGTGTCCGAAGCGATAGGCGGCGGTCGAGAACTCGACCGTGATGCCCGGGTTGACCGTCTCGTCAAAGCCTTTGTAGCTCTCAATCGCCTTGTCGCCGACCAGGATCGGCAGGAAGTCGTTGAAGGTGATGGCTTGAATCTCGGCTTCCACGCGCTGCCGGGCGGCGTGGTAGAGATCCTCGTCGCTCCAGTCGCTGTGTTCCTCTTCCAGGGTTTCGACCCAGCGATTGTGTTCGCGCACGAAGAGGGTGTGGAGCGAGCTCAGCGCTACATTCTCGGCCGCGCGCACGTCGCCAGCCAGGATGTTGCCGCCCTCGGTCTCAGGCAGCATGCCGTCCTCCCCGATCAAAAGGCGCCCGCCGCTGTCCCGAAGCGCGGCTGCGGTAGCGGCATCAGACCCATAGACCATGCTGGCATCCAGGTAGGCCGTGATTTCATTGACATAGGCGCGGGGGCTGGTCTCACCGCTGTCTGCTTCATAGTCGACACGGGCGAAGGGGATGAAGGCAGTGCCGTCGCTGTCAGGGTCGAACCAGGGATCGCCCAAGGGCACGGCTATTGGTGCGAACTCACTTGTACCCGCTTCAGTCAGGTCCAGATCATGGTCGATGAACTGTCCCCAGGCCCAGAGCGCGTTGCTGACGCCAAAGCTGCTCGGCATGTCCTCTGACTGCTGCGAGACGGCATTGGAAATCGCGCGCGGCTCCGGTCGATCCTGTACCATCTCGCCAATGCCATCGGCATAGACAGCGGTCGTGAGGCGCAGCAGGTGCTGATCAACGGCCCCCCAGTCCTCTTCGTCCTCATTGCTGCCGTAGCCGTCAATCGGCCGAACGAGGATCGTGGAGCTTTGCTGTCCCCCTTTTCCTCCATCGGAGCCGGGCGGGGCATCGGCGGTTTGGACAGTGCTCTCACTGCTTGTGTTTTCCAGTGGATTCACGGGTTCGTGAGGTTGGTCAAGGATGCCCTCAAGTTCGTTCACCATAGCGCTGCTCCTCCTGTTCGAAAGTTCCAACAGCAGGTTCTACGTTTGGCGACTTTGAGAAATCCTTTCCGTAATAAGGTCAAATCTGTTCAGAAATATGACCGAAACAAGGGTGATCGCGTCGCAATGGTGCGACTGCAACGCAGTTGAATCATCACGGAATCGTGAGTCTCTGTGAGACTCTTTCGTGATTCACAGATAGGCCAATCCCAAAATAGTGACAATTTACAAATTCACTAGACAAGACAAGGCAACTAAAAAATGATGTATGACTGTCCGTTTTGTTTGCTATCGTCCCCATGCAGCCCCTAAAAGAGGGCCAGCTGCCGATCGTCTAGGGCCGGCGCTCGGAAGAGCCGGGTCTCAAGGTCGAAGTCCCGCTCGTGAGAGAGGCCGAGACGGCGACAGGCAGATTTGAAGCGCAAGGCCAGGATGTCGGCCTGCGGGCCGGTGCCGCGCTGGCGATAACCGAAGCGGCTGTCGTAAAGGCGCCCGCCGCGTGCCTGCCGCAGCAGATCCAGCACGCGCTTCTTGCGGTCGGGATAGTGCGCCTCCAGCCACTCCTCGAAGAGTTCCTTCAGCTCCAGCGGCAGGCGGAGCAGGACATAGCCGGCGCGCGTGGCGCCCACCTCGGCAACGGCAGCCAGAACGGCGTCGAGTTCCGCGTCATTGATCGCCGGGATCACCGGCGCGTAGAGAGAGCCGACCGGGACGCCGGCCTGGGCCAGTCCCCGGATCGCATGCAGACGCCGCGTCGGTGTTGCGGCACGCGGCTCCATGCGCCGGGCGAGACCGCGATCCAGGGTCGTCACGGAGATCATTACAGAGACAAGGCCCTCGGTCGCCATAGGCGCCAGTATGTCGAGGTCGCGTAGGATGAGATCCGACTTGGAGACGATACAGCAGGGATGCTTGGCCTCGGCCAAGACCTCCAGGATCTGCCGTGTCAGGGTCATCCGCCGCTCAATCGGTTGATAGGGATCGGTATTGGCGCCCAAGACCAGCGTCTCCGGCCGATAGCGCGGATTGGCGAGTTCACTGCGCAGCGCCAGGGCGGCGTCCGGCTTGGCGAAAAGGCGGGTCTCAAAGTCGAGGCCGGGAGAGAGGCCCAGATAGGCGTGGCTCGGCCGCGCGAAGCAATAGACACAGCCGTGCTCGCAGCCGCGATAGGGGTTGATCGATCGGTCGAACCCGATGTCCGGACTGTCGTTCCGGGCGATGACCTTGCGTGCTTTGTCGATCCCGACTTGCGTGCGCTCAGCGCCGGGCAAGGGCTCGGCCGCGGACTCCCAACCATCGTCGAAGACCTCTCGCGCCTCGCTCTCATAGCGGCCGGATTGGTTGCTCTGCGCACCGCGTCCCTTGCGTTTCGGCTCCATCGTGCCGCTGCTTTTTCGTCCCTTCACCATCTCTGCAGTCTAGCGCGGGTGGGAGAACAAAAAAAGAACAAACTTACGCAAGTGTGAACAAAAGAGGATCGTCCGGAGCCCTAATGGGTGGACGCGACTCGAAGCCTACTAGATAATGTATCGCTCCGATTCGCAGAACACGGGGTGAACGAGCGTCAATCCGGCCCTGTTTAGGCGGCGGTCAGATGCTCCTTCAGGCGGGGCATCAGTTCGACCAGATTGCAGGGACGAAAGCGGGCATCAAGCTGCCAGCGCAGGATTTCTTCCCAGCCATCCTTGACCGCACCCGGGGAGCCGGGGAGGGCAAAGAGATAGGTGCCGTCGGCGACGCCGCCGACAGCGCGGCTCTGCATCGTCGAGGTGCCGATCTTCTGGTAGGAGATCCAGCGGAAGAGCTCGCCGAAGCCTTCGATCTTCTTCTCCAACACGACCTCGAAAGCCTCCGGCGTTACATCGCGACCGGTGACGCCTGTGCCGCCTGTTGTGATCACCACATCGACCTCCGGGTCCGCAATCAGGGCCCTGAGCCGCGCGATGATGGCTTCGGCTTCGTCGCGCAGGATGTCGCGTTGCACCAGCCGATGACCGTCCCGCGCAATCATCTCTGCCAGGCGATCGCCCGAACGATCGCTTGCCAGGTCGCGGCTGTCGGAAATGGTCAGAACGGCGATGTTGACTGCTAGGAAGCTGCGGCTCTCGTCGATGCCTGGCATGGCGCCTGTCTCTCCTCAGATCGCTGAGGCCTGGCGCTACCGAATAGCCATTACGGCTCCGGCACCCAGGCCTGACGTCGCCCACCCTCCTGCTGGCGGTAGCGCGGCCAGTCGCCGTTCGCAATCTCTGAAAGCGAGGGGGTCTTCTGGCCAAGGCGCTTGCGATAAATCCAGTAGTTGGCGAGCACCTTCTCGATATAGGAACGCGTCTCACCGTAGGGGAGGCTTTCGATGAAGAGCAGCGGATCTTCCTCGGCATCGGTATCGGCGCGCCAACGGGTGAGGTTGCCGGGTCCGGCGTTGTAGGCCGCCAGCATGCGGAAGAGATCGTCGCCTACGGCACCCAAGGTCATGAGGTGCACCAGATAGTCCTGACCCAGCCTGAGATTGAGGCCTGGGTCGTGCAGATGATCGCGACGGCTGCCCTTCAAGCGCGGATCGTCGGCGATGTAGCTGGCAGTCTTGGGCATGAGCTGCATAAGGCCGCGGGCGCCGGCATGGCTCACCGCCTCAGGGTCGAAGGCGCTCTCTTGCCGCATCACCGCATAGATCAGCGCCCGATCCACCGCGAAGCCGCCGTCCGGGCTCCAACTGGGCATGGGATAGAGGGCAGCCAGCAGCGGCCGGCCGCTGCGCGCCATGCCCCGCAGATCGCTCAACTGTCGGGCCAAGGTGAAGGAGAAGCGCGGCATCTCGGCTGCGCTGGCCAGCGCCACCATGAGCTCACCCAGATGGCCGTGGCGTCGCCAATCGCCGATCAGCAGAAGCTCGGCGCGGGCGCGCTCGCTCTCCCCGACCTGCAGTAAGGCCAGGGCGCGACCGCCGGAGGGGGAGGCCACCAGGTTCTGCACCTCGGCGCGGGTCAGGTCCAAACCGGTGAAGTCGAAGGTGATGCGGATACCCAAGGCCTCGCGGGCGATCAGGCCATAGAAGGTGCGCGGATAGCCGGCCGCCAGCTTCAGCCAGCGGCTCATGGAAGCCGGGTCGCGGCTGCGCAGCGCGGCGCGCGATGCCCAATAGGCGCCGCCGGCGGCCAGCCAGGGCGAGGACTGCTCGCTCTCAGCCACCGCGCCGAAGTGACGTGCCGCCTGGCTCCACTTTTGCAGCCGCCAGGCCGCAAGCCCCGCGATCCACTGGCTGGTCGGCACGAGCTCGCCGGAGCGTGCTGCAGCAGAGGCCGCCAGATTGTAGGCCGTCTTGTAATCCTTCTCGAAATACCAGGCTTGCGCGATGCGGCCTTGCAGTTGGTCGATTTCGGCGCGGTCCAGGGCCTCGCGCTCGTCATCCTCCTCCAGCAGCGTCTCCGCCTCGTCCAACTGGCCTTTGCGGATCAGCTTGGTGACCTTGCGTTCGAAGGCCAGCACCTCGCGGGATTGTTGAGGCGTGCGGGCGACCGGCGATCGGTAGGTCGAGATGCTGCTGGTTGCCTGACCGCCGACCCGGACAGGCGCCAGGATCGGTGCGCGCGGCGCCTCTGCATCGCCGGGCTGGCGCTTGCGGGCCAGCTTGTAGATCCGTTCGGCATAGGGATGGTCGCCGTAACGCTCCAGCCAGGCGGAAAGCTCGAAAAAGTTTGAGCGATAGTCGGTGGGGTGTAGATAGCGCTGCGCCAGGACATGGCCCATCAGCCGCCGATCGGTGAGCCGGGGCATCAGAGCCTGGGCCTCCTTGAAGCGGCCTTCTTCCTGCAGGGCGAAGATCCTGCTGTAGGTCTCCACGTCGTCGTCCTGCAGTATTTGCGGCAAGCCACGTGAATCAAGACCAACGCTTGGACCGACCAAAGTCGCCAGGCTGTTGGTGGCGTCCGCTTGCGCCGAAGAGCTGGGCAGCCCGGCCAGAAGAACTACGCAAGCGCTGGCCAAGCAAAGCCTAAAACGATTCATCGCATCCCCCCGCGATGACTGACACTGCTGTGCGGTGATAGCAACTCACCGCGTCGTTCCGGCCCTCGCCCGCGCCCGGTCACCCAACAGGATACTTGCCTGGGTTTCCGGGACTGGGCTAGGGCCGGCGCCGCCATGCAACGCCGGTCAAAGTCAATGACCGACGCAATGAAGACCGCGATCATCACATTTTTGCCTAGAGAATGCCACGCCCGCGGTCAAATTCTAACCGCCTGCCAGAGCGGCATAACAGACAAGCGAGTTAGGAGCTTGACGCAGAGTTATCGCGCAAAGCTCTGTCAAAGCTGAGAAAATCCCGCCAAGCAAGTCGTTTTTGTGCGGGTTGGCGCAGCAGATAGGCCGGATGCAAGGTGGCCAAGGCTGGCAGTGGATCTGCTAATCCTGCGAGAGAAAGATTGGACCATGTGCCACGTAAGCGGGTGATGCCTTCTTTGCGCGCCATCAAGGTCTTGGCCGAGAGGCCGCCCAGCATCATCAGGTGGGTCGGGCGTACCAGGGCAATGTGGCGCTCGACGAAGGGCATACAGGCGGCAATTTCGGCCGGGGTGGGCGTGCGGTTGCCGGGCGGGCGCCAGAACAGAATGTTGGTGATGTAGACGCTTGAGCGGTCCCGTCCGATCGCTGCCAGCATCAGATCCAAGAGCTGACCGGAGACACCGACGAAGGGCAGGCCCTGGCGATCCTCGTCGCGGCCAGGCGCTTCGCCGATCAGCATCACCCGGCTCTCGGGATTGCCGTCGGAGAAGACCAGATTGCTGGCCGTGGCCTTCAACTCGCAGCCGTCAAAGGCCTCGAGCGCCGCGCGCAGGGCCGGCAGGTCCTCGGCCGCCTCTGCCATCGCGCGGGCCGAGGCCTGGACTTCATCGGGGCCGGCCAGGGTGGCGGCCTGGGGTTCGGATGGCGGCCCTTGTCGCGAGGTGGGCGACCGATCCTGGCGGCGCGCTCTTGGCTGCGGCGATGGCGGGGCTTCGGCAAAGCGATCGCGGGCCTGCTCGAGCAGGGCCTCGTCGGCCCCCATCTCCAGCTGCCAGGCCAGGGCCTCGATCAGTGCGTCTCGGTCTTGCGTCTCAGCCATCGTCGGACAAGAGATAGACTAGGCCGATGGGCAAGGGAATGGACCTTGCGATATGGCCGCTATCCTGCCTTGCACTGCGCGCTTGGACGCAAGGTCGCAGCAGGGCTATGCTGACGGGTCGGAGAGCGCTAAGAAGCAGTGTCAAGCTCACCCCATTTCATGGTCATTAGGGTAGAGCTTCAAGGCCGCTGCCAACAGGCTGGGCGACGGATCCGAAGACGAGACTAAGAAGACGGCGGGATAGGGCTGATGGAACGCGAATTCATGGAATACGACCTGGTGATCGTTGGCGCCGGCCCGGCCGGCCTGGGCGCTGCGATCCGGGCGAAGCAGGTTGCTGAAGAGAAGGGGCAGGAGATCTCGGTCTGTGTCCTGGAGAAGGGCTCTGAGGTCGGCGCACACATTCTCTCTGGCGCGGTCCTGGAACCCAGAGCGCTGAACGAACTCATTCCTGACTGGAAAGACAAGGGCGCACCGCTCAACGTCCCGGTCAAGGATGAGCGCTTCATGCTCTTGACCGAGACGGGCGGGCGGAACGTGCCGATCTGGATGCTGCCGCCGCAAACGCACAACCACGGCAACTACATCATCTCGCTAGGCAATCTCTGCCGCTGGCTTGCCGAGCAGGCCGAAGGCATGGGCGTCGAGATCTATCCCGGTTTTGCTGCCGCTGAGATTCTCACGGACGATAGTGGTCGGGTCACCGGTGTCGCCACTGGTGACATGGGCATCGGGAAGGACGGCGAGGAGAAGGCCGAGTACACGCCCGGCATGGAACTGCGCGCCACCTACACGCTCTTCGGCGAGGGCTGCCGCGGCTCACTCAGCAAGCAGCTTGAGGCCAAGTACAACCTCAGAGACGGCGTCGATCCTCAGACCTACGGAATTGGCATCAAAGAGCTCTGGCAGCTGGATCCAGCCCAGCACCAGGAAGGCTTGGTCCTGCATACGGCCGGCTGGCCGATGGACAACAACACCTGGGGCGGCTCTTTCATCTACCACCTGGACAACAACCAGGCTTATGTCGGCTATGTGGTCGCTCTGGACTACCAGAACCCGCACCTTTCGCCCTTTAACGAGTTTCAACGCTTCAAGATGCATCCCAAGATCCGGCCGATGCTGGAGGGCGGCAAGCGGCTGGCCTATGGCGCGCGTGCGCTGAACGAAGGTGGCTTCCAGTCGGTGCCGAAACTGACCTTCCCTGGCGGCGCGCTGATCGGCTGCTCTGCCGGCTTCCTGAACGTGCCGAAGATCAAGGGCAGCCACACGGCGATGAAGACCGGCATGATGGCCGCCGAAGCCGTCGTGGCGGCACTGGCAGAGGGCGACAATCGCCCGGCGGAGCTGACCGCCTATCCGGAGGCCTATCGCAAGTCCTGGGTCTATGACGAACTCTATCGCGCCCGTAACATTCGCCCGGCTGCGGCCCGCTTTGGCATGAAGCTGGGTATGGCCATCGGTGGCTTTGACATGAAAGTGCTGGGCGGCAAGGCGCCTTGGACCTTCCACAACCGCCATGCCGACCATGAGTGTCTGAAGCCGGCCGATCAGATGCCGAAGATCAACTATCCCAAGCCGGATGGGGTGGTCAGCTTCGATCGTCTCTCCAGCGTCTTCCTCTCGAACACCAATCATGAGGAGGATCAGCCGGTCCACCTGACGCTCAAGGACGCAAGCGTCCCGGTCGAGGTCAACCTGAAGAACTACGACGAGCCGGCGCAGCGCTATTGCCCGGCGGGCGTCTATGAGATCGTCGAGGATGAGGCCGGACCCAAGCTGCAGATCAACGCGCAGAACTGCGTGCACTGTAAGACCTGCGACATCAAAGATCCGACCCAGAACATCGTTTGGGTGACGCCGGAGGGCGGCGGGGGACCGAACTACCCCAACATGTGATGCCCGAAAATGGATGCCCAATAAGTGATGGTAGGGAGCGCGCGATTGCTTGGCATCCAGGGCGGGAGCAGGCATGAAGGGATGCCTGTTCCTTGTCCGCCATGTCGATTCGCCCGCTTCCGTGGTTTTGCCTGAAGCTGGTGACGGGGCGCAGTTGAGCGACCGGATCATGAGCGGACTGCTGTTTGGAGGTCTCATGTCTCACCTCAGGCCCTTCGCCGCCTCTCTGTCTCTCGCGCTTGCCCTGACGGTCTTGGGTACCGCTGCGCCAAGGGCCGACGAAGCTTCGGTCTTCGAGCCCGAGCCGAACTGGGAAGAGACCGTAATCGGTCCTTACTTCGCAGGATTGATTGCCGGTCTGCGCGGCGATGCCGCCAATTCGGCAGACTATCTGTTGGAGGTGGTCTCTAAGGTCGAACCGGCGCACGAAGTTTTGGGGCCGGCCTTGCGAGCCTCGATCTCAGCCGGGCGGATCGAAGATGCCGTATTGGTGGCCGAAGCGCTGCTGGCGCTTGATCCGGAGGGAAGCGAGCCCGCCGCTTTGCTGCTCTTTACGCGCGACGTACGCGACGAAGCCTGGGAGGCAGCGCGCGACCGCCTGGAGGCCTTGCCGGCCGGCAACCTCTCTGCAACGCGCGGCCGCTTGCTCAATGCTTGGGTGACCCTGCCTTTGGAGGGAGTCGATCGCTCGCTGGAGATCTTGGCGCCCTTGGCTGATCGGCGTGGCCTTGAGGTGCTGCACGACGTGCACGCGGCCTTGCTGCTCGATGTTGCCGGTCGTCCGGAAGCGAAAGAGGCCTATGCTGCATTGATGGAAGAGGAGCGGACGCCCAGCGGGCGCTCGATTTTGCTCACCAGCAACTTTCTGGCGCGCAACGGCGACCAGCCAGGCGCGTTGGCAATCATTGACCAGCAGCTGACCGCGGGCCGCGGCAATGCCACCCTGTCTGCGGTGCGCGACGAGCTTGCGGCGCTGAAGGACGGCGAAGGGCCGGCCCCGCTGGTCGGCAGTGTCGGTGACGGTTTGAGCGAGGTTTTCCTGCAGATCGGTGCTGCCCTGGCGGATGATGGGCCGGAAGAACTGGCCCTGCAAGAATCCCGTATGGCCAGCTATGCCGCTCCGCACAGCACGGCTGCCATACTGCTGACGAGCGAGGTCTTGTCGCGCCTCGATCGCCATGATGAGGCCGTCGCCGGCTATGAGCGTCTGCTGGATGATCCCCGCCATGGTGTCGTTGCCGCCCTGGCCCGTGCCGATGCCTTGGCTGCAGCTGAGCGGGTGGAAGAGGCCCTGGAGGCCTATCAGGCTCTGGCCGACAGCCTGACCGACAATCCCGAGCCGGTCCTGCGGATGGGCAACCTGCTGCGCTGGGAGCGGCGCTTCGAGGAATCAGCCGCCGCCTATGACGAAGCCGTCGCGCGCAGCGGCGAGGTCGACCAGGGGGAATGGCTGCTCTACTACTTCCGCGGTATCTCGAACGAGCGCTCCGGCAGTTGGGATGAGGCTGAAGCAGACTTTCTGCTCGCCCTCGAGCTGCAGCCGGATCAGCCGCAGGTGCTGAATTACCTCGGCTACTCCTGGGTCGAGCAGCGCAAGAACCTGGATCAGGCGAAGAGCATGCTTGAGAAGGCCGTCGAGTTGCGGCCGCGCGATGGCTACATCGTCGATTCTCTCGGATGGGCACTCTATCAACTCGGCGACTTCGAGGGTGCGGTGACGCATCTGGAGCGTGCCGCCGAACTGGAACCGGGCCAGGCCGTGATCAACGATCACCTGGGCGACGCCTATTGGCGCGTTGGCCGCAAACGCGAGGCCGACGTCCAATGGCGACGCACCCTGTCTCTTGGCGAGGACCCCGACATCGATCCGGCCGATGTGGAGTTGAAGCTGCGCGAAGGCTTGCCGCCGCTCGACGAGACCGAGAAGCCGGACAAGGATTCGCTCTAGGACAGTCATGCTGCGGTCCGAGCCTCGCCTGGCAAGGGCGAAGATCAACCTCTCACTCAGGGTCGTGGGGCGGCGCCCGCCGGGCGATCCCAAGGCGGGCTATCATCTGCTCGACAGCCTGGCGGTCTTTGTCGAAGCGGGCGATCGCCTGTCTGTGGCGCCGGCAGAGCAGCTGACCCTGACCCTGTCGGGGCCCTTTGCGAAGGGACTGGAAGCGGAGCAAGACAACTTAGTGCTGCGCGCCGCACGCGCTCTCGCCGACGCGCTGGGCCGGGTGCCTGAGGTGGCGCTGCATCTAGAGAAGAACCTGCCGGTCTCGTCCGGAATTGGCGGCGGTTCGGCCGATGCCGCAGCAACCTTGCTGGCACTGTCTGCGCTCTGGGAGGTGCCGGCGGGTCGGGTGGACATGGGGAGCCTCGGGCTGGGGTTGGGTGCCGATCTGCCGGTGTGCCTTGCCGGCAAGGCGACCCTGGTGCGTGGGATCGGTGAAGACTTGACCACGGTGCCACACCTGCCCCCTGCCTGGTTGCTCTTGGCCAATCCAGGTAAGGGTCTGGCGACTCCCAAGGTCTTTGCCGAGCGACAGGGCGCCTTTTCGAACCCGATGGACCTGCCGGCTGAAGGTTTCCAAGACGTCGCGGCCTTGGCTGACTTCGTGCAGACCGCTGGGAATGACCTGACCGAGCCCGCCAGTCGGCTCTGTCCGGCAATTCCGACCTTGCTTAAGGGCTTGGCCGGGCTGGATGGAGCGCTTGTCTCGGCGCTGTCGGGTTCCGGTGCCACCTGTTTCGCGCTCTTTGCCGAGGAAGCTGCGGCCGAAGCGGCCGCCGAGGAGGCCAGGGACAAAGGCTTGGCGCCCTGGGTCATGGCCGCGCCGCTGGGCCGAGGCTAGGGACGAGATGGAGGCGCAGTCACAGGGGCGCATCGCGGCGTTTTTTGGTGGTATCAGTGCCGTATTGGTGCGTCTGGCCTGCATCAAGCCCTGGCTCACGCTCCTGCTCGTTCTGCTGATTGCGGGTGCCGCCTTGTGGATCTCTGCAACGCGGCTCACCATCGATACCTCGACCGAGGACATGCTCTCGCCGGAACTACCCTTCCGCAAGGCAGCCTATGAACTGCGCGAGGCCTTTCCAGCCCAGGGCAGCACCTTGGTGGTCGTGGTCAAGGGACCCAGCAGCGCCATTGCCGACCACGCAGCCCAGACCCTGTCGACCTGGATGAGCGCGCGGCCTGAGCTCTTCGACAATGTCTTCTATCCCGAGGGCGACCCCTTCCTCCGACAGCATGGCTTTCTCTACCTGAGCCCGAACGATCTGGCCGATCAGATCGACCGTTTGGCTTCCGCACAGGGTCTCTTGGGCACCTTGGCGGCCGATCCCTCTTTGGTCGGTCTGTCCGATGTTCTGCTCTTGGCCCTCCAGTCCGGCGAGGGCGAGCAGCTGAGCGATCTGGTGCCGGCTATGGTGCAGATGGCACGCACGGCCGAGGCGGTCGCCGCCGGCAAACCCTCGCTGCTCTCCTGGCGCTCTTTGCTGGCGCAGGAGGAGGAGGTGCAGGGTGAGGGACTGCGTATCGTCCTGGCGCAACCGGCCTTGGACTATGCCTCGCTGTCTCCGGCGAAGGCGGCAATGGCAGCAGTCTATCAGGCTGCCGAAGAGCTGGACCTGGCTGCTGAAGGGGTTTCCATCGGCCTTACCGGCAAGCCGGCGCTCAGAGCCGACGAGCTGCGCTCGATCCGCGGCAACATCGCCGGCATCGGCCTGCTCTCTTTCGCGCTGGTCGGCCTCATCCTCTGGCGGGGTCTGGGATCCGGGCGGGCGGCAGCCAGCGTCGGTCTCCTGCTGGTCTTGGGATTGGCGATGACGGCGGGCTACGCCACCCTGGTCGTTGGGCGGCTGAACATCCTCTCGGTGGCCTTTGCCGTGCTCTTTATCGGGCTCTCGGTCGATTACGCTATCCACAGTCTCTTGCGGGTCGAGGAGTTCCGTGCGCGCGGCCTCAGTCTGCGTGATGCCGCCGTCTTGGCTGCTCAGATCCAGGCACCGGCGCTCTGGCTCTGTGCACTCAGCTCCGTCATCGCCTTCTTGGCATTCCTGCCGACCGAGTACATCGGCCTGGCCGAGCTTGGCATCATCTCGGCCGGCGGCATTGCCGTCGCGCTGTTGCTCTGTTTCACCCTGCTGCCGGCCACCTTCATTCTCATGCGCGTGCCACCCTTACGGGCCGATTTCGGGCGGCAGGCTGCGCGCCTTGAGCGCTTTCTGGCGCGTCGCCGGGTTGTCGTGCTCTGCTCGGCGGGGGGCCTGGCCCTGGCCTCGGCCTTCTTGATTACCGAACTCACCTTCGACAACGATCCCTTGAGCCTGCGCGATCCGCTATCGCCCTCGGTTCAGGCCTTGAGCGAGATTCTAGAGGACCCGCGCGCTGGCTTCTATCGGGCCGAGACCCTGCTGCCGGACCTCGAGGAGGCTCAAGCGCTGGCCGAACGCTTCCGCAAGCTGCCGGAGGTCAATTCCGTAATCACCTTGGAGAGCTTCGTGCCCAAGGATCAGGACGAGAAGCTCTTTCAGCTGGGAGATGCCAGTTTCATGCTGGCTCCCCTGATCTATCCGGCGCCACCGGCTCCGACCCCCGACAACGAGCAGCGTCTGGCGGCGGTCGCGGCCTTGATTAATGGCCTGCGGGCCGCGCCTGATGACCTGATCGGCGAGGCTGCCGGCCTCTCGGCGGCCCTGGCACTCTTCCTTGAGACTCCTGACCGGCTGCCGGTCTTGGAGGCAGCGATAATGGGCGACCTGCCACAGGAACTGGCCAACCTGCGGGCTGCACTGACGGCGGGTCCGGTCACCTTGGAAGATCTGCCGATTTCGATCTCCAGCCGCTATCTGGCGACCGACGGGCAAGCGCTGGTCGTGGTCCGGCCGGAGCAGGATTTGCGCGATCCCTATGCCCGAGCGGCCTTCGTCAATGCCGTCCGCGAAGTCTGGCCGGAAGTCAGTGGCGAGGCGGTCACCATCGTGGAGGCGGGCCAGGCCGTAATCAATGCCTTCATCGAGGCGAGCATCTTGGCCTTCGCGCTGGTCTCCCTGCTGGTCTTTCTCGTTCTTCGCCGACTGAGCGACAGCTTCGCCGCCCTGCTGCCCTTGGCTCTGGCCGCGCTCTACTGTGGTGGGCTTGCGGTCTTGATGGGCATCCCGATCAATTTTGCCAACGTGATCGTCCTGCCACTGCTCTTCGGCCTGGGGATCGACAGCGGCCTGCACCTCGTCGTGCGCCGGCGCGAGGCCCCCAATGCGCCTTTGCTGGACAATGGAACGCCCCGCGCAGTCGTTGTCTCCGCGCTTACGACCTTCGCCTCCTTTGGCGCTCTCTCGCTCTCGGATCATCCGGGCACCGCCAGCATGGGCGTGCTCCTGATGCTAGCCCTCGTCTCCGTCCTCTTCGCGGTCTTCTTGGTGCTGCCGGCGCTGATCGGGCGCGCGCGCTGAGTCTGCGGGTTTCTCTGCTGCCTGATGCAGCGCGACCCCCAGCATCACCAGGGCCAATCCCAAGAGGTCTCGCAGGTCGGGGATCTGTGCCAAGACGACGGCCGCGATTACGGTGGCGCTGGCGGGAAGCAGGCTCAGGAGAAGGGCGAAGCTGGCGCGGGGCAGGCGCGACATGGCGAGTTGATCGCAGATGTAGGGGATAACCGAGGAACAGAGACCGACGCCGACAGCCGCCAAGAGCAACAGCGGGCGGTCGAGGATCGCCAAGGCCTCTGAGATGCCGAAGGGGAGGGCGAAGAGGGCAGCGATGGTCATTGCCGCGCCCAGGCTCTCGACACCGCGGCTGGCACCGCGAGCGGCTAGGCGGTGGCCGAGCACGACGTAGGCGACAAAGAGCAGGGCATTGGCGGTGGACCAGAGGAGGCCGACCAGATCGTCCGACCAGGTCACCTCGATCATCAGGACGACGCCGAAGACAGTCAGGGCAAGCGCCAGGAGGTTGCGCGTGCTGCGCAGGCCGTAGAGGGCAAGGGCGACGACGCCGACGAACTCCATGGCTGCGACCAGGCCCATCGGCAGGCGGTCGAGTGCCAGGTAGAAGGCGGCGTTCATGCCAGCCAGAGTGGCGCCAAGGGCGATCAACAACAGCCAGTCTTGACGCTGCCAGCGCGCAAATCCGCGCCACGGCCGCGCGATCGGCGCCAAGAGCAGGGCCGCGGAGGCAATGCGGATCCAGGCCACGCCCAGGATTCCAATGGCCGGGAAGAGCAGGACGGCAAAGGCTGGACCCAGGTAGTGGAAGACCGCACTGACGGCGAACCAGGTGACGGGCGGTACCCGTAAGGCCAGTGACGAGAAGGACATGGAATGGACGCTCACTTCGGACAGATTGGGTGAGCGCTAAGACTCAAGGCTGGTGCCTCGAAAAGGAATATATTAGTTTAAGTGATAATGCAGAGTATCATCATTATTGAAGGAGATAGGTGTGCTTCGCCTTCGATCTGAAAACTCTAGGTTGGACAAGGTCGATGAAGCGATCTTGGAGGCCTTGATAGCGAACGCGCGGATCAGTGCTACGGCTCTGGCGCGGCTGGTCGGTCTCTCACCGCCCTCCGTCGCTGAGCGCATCAAACGCATGGAAGAGGCTGGGGTTATTCGCGGCTATACCCTCGCACTCGATCCGGCGGCATTGGGCTTGCCGCTGGCGGCCTGGATCAGGATTCGGCCGATGCCGGGGCAATTGGCCAAAGTGGTGGAAATCCTGAGGGGCATGCCGGAGATCGTCGAGTGCGATCGCGTAACCGGCGAGGACTGCTTTCTCGCCCGCGCCCACGTGGCCTCGGTCGAGGACCTGGAGGCGGTGATCGACGAGATCATCCCCTTTGCGATGACCAATACCGCGATCGTGCAGTCCTCGCCGGTGCCGAAGCGCCTCCCATTGGTGCAGCCCGTGCGGCGCTACGCTTCGGCAGAGTGAACTAGGCGCGCCAGAAGGGCTTGTGGACTTCCTTCAGCCAGGCCTCGCGGGTAGCGCCGATGTCGGTCAGCACCGCGTCACTCATGGCCTGCATCTTGCGACGCTCGACGGAGCGTCGGTACCAGACACCGAAGATGCATCCGGATTCGTCGGGGCGATCGATCCGCTGGTCAGCACGCCGATGGGCCTCGATCAACCATTCGCTGGTGGGCCCGCCGCCCAAGGGGATCTGGGTCAGGCCGGGGGCTGCGTAGCTGTAGCTCTGTAAGGACATTGCGCCTGCTCCTTCTCGACGTCGCCACAGTGCTGCGCCGGTCGATCGGTGAGCCTGGAGGGCGAACTCTTGTTTCCTGATGAAGGAGGTGAGGTCTATTCAGAGCGCAGCCAAAGAGTCTTTCAGGGTATCTTGCGGGCGGCTTTGTGGAGCCTCGCCTCCACATTCTCGAAGCCGCTATTCGCCCAAGGAAAGCAAGGTGTTGCGGATGCCGGAGAGGTGTCGGAAGAGCATCTTGCGTGCGGCCTCGGGATCGCGCTGGCGTAAGGCCGTGACGATGTCGCTGTGCTCGCTGTCATAGCGCAGGCGACGTTCTGGCGTGACGCTGCGCTGTTTCAGGCGATACCAGTCCGGTTCGTTGCGCACCGCGTTGATCGCCTTGCAGTAATCCAGCAACAGCGCGTTCTTGGCAGCCTGGAAAATCGCCAGATGCAGCTGCGCGTCCCAATGCTCGAACTCGGCCAGACCCTTGGCAGCCACGGAGTGGCGCAATGCCTCCTCGATGATCTCCAGATCCTCGGCGGTGGCCCGGCTTGCCGCCAGGGCTGCCACCTGCGGCTCGATGATGAGGCGCACCTCCATCAGATCGGCCGGACTGGCGCCGCGCAGGCTGCCGGAGAGGTCGCTGCCTGTGGGCTTAGCCTGCTCGCGCCGCGCGCCGGTCTCGGCCACGAAGGTGCCGCGCCCGACCTGCCGTTCCAAGAGGCCGTCCCGCGATAGCTCTTCCAAGAGTCGGCGCAGGGTGTTGCGGGCAATGCCGTAGTGACTGGCCAGATCCCGCTCCGGCGGCAGGCGGCTGCCCGGCGGATAGCGGCCGGCAAGAATATCGCTCTTCAGGCTCTGCACCACCTTCTCTTGCCGGTGCAGATGACGCGGACGTTCTAACGGGTCACTCATAATGAACCATTATTGAACCAGATTGTGATCATTGCAAGCCTCTGTTTTCGAGCCTGTTGACAGGGATCTTTGGCAGTGTAACGATGCTTGTGGAACATTGGTTCAATCTTGGATCAAACCAAGAGACTACGGGAGGCTGGTGATGCGGGTCGTTGCGTTCGAAGCTGCGGGCAAGACCGAGCTTGGCGAGTGGGCGTCGGACGATCAGCCGATCCGAGTCTTGGATCTCTCGGCGGCGGAGGCATCTGAGGGTGTCTTGGCCTTGGTCGACCGTGATCTTGCAGGCCAGCCGGTGACCCCCAACGGAGCAACCCGTAATCCGAAGGAGGTGACCCTCCTGGCGGCGGTACCACGGCCGCGGCGCAACATCTTCTGCGTCGGCAAGAACTACCACGCCCATGCCGAGGAGTTTGCGGCCAGCGGCTTCGACAGCTCGGCCAAGGCCGGTGCCGTACCGAAGCATCCCATTGTCTTCTCCAAGGTCCCGGAGACGGTCGTCCCCAGCGGCGCGCCGATCGTGATCGACCCTGCGGTTTCAGCGGCGATCGATTATGAGGTCGAGCTGGCGGTGATAATCGGACGGGCCGGGCGCGGCATCAGCAAGGCCGATGCTCTCAGCCACATCTGGGGCTACACGCTTTTGAATGACGTGACAGCCCGCGACCTGCAGGGCCGCCACTCACAATGGCTCTTGGGCAAGTCGCAGGACAGCTTCTGCCCCATGAGCCCGGTGGCGGTGACCACCGACTCCCTTGATCTGACAAACACGCAGGTGCGCTGCTGGGTCAACGGAGAGCTTCGGCAGGATGCCAACACCGCGCAGTTGATCTTTGATGTGCCGACCTTGATCGAGACCATCTCGGCCGGTGTCACCCTCTTGCCGGGCGATATCATCGCCACGGGCACGCCGGCCGGTGTCGGCATCGGGTTCGATCCGCCGCGCTATCTTAAGGCCGGTGACGAGGTCACCATGGAGATCAGCGGTCTCGGCCGTTTGGCCAACCCGGTCATGCAGGTCTAGGGAGCCGCGGCGATGGTCAGCGAGCGCATCGAACGCTTGGTAGTGGAAGTCGAGGGCAGCGGGCCGGCGGTCATCATGCTGCACGGCCTTGGCGGCAGCTCCAACACCTTCACGCCGCAGATGTCCATCTTTGCCGGTCGCTATCGCACGGTCCGTCCGGACCTGCCGGGCTCGGCGCGTTCACCGGTGCCTGACAGCTTGACCATGGATTTCATGGTGGAACGCATTCTGGCGATGGCCGCGGCCCTGGAGGTTGAGCGCGCACACTTCCTTGGCCACTCTCTGGGAACGATCCTCTGTCAGCGCATTGCGGTTCGCGCGCCCAAGCTGGTCGCCAGCCTGGCGCTCTTCGGCCCTTTGACCGAGCCGCCGCAGCCCGCACGAGAGGCGCTGGAGGCCCGAGCGAAGCTGGCAAGGCAAGGCGGCGAGGCGGCCATGACCGAGATCGCCGATGCGATCGTCAAGGCAGCGACCTCCAGTGCCACCAAAGAGCGCCAGCCGGCCGTCCTGGCCGCCGTGCGTGAGAGCCTGATGCGCCAGAGCGGTGCTGGCTATGGCGCAACCTGCGCAGCCTTGGCCGTGGCGCAGGCCGCCGATGCCGCGCAGATCACCTGCCCGACCCTGCTGATCACGGGAGAGGACGACGTGGTGGCGCCGCCTTCGGTGACGCGCGGCCTGGCCGAGAAAATAGCCGGTGCCCGTGCGCACATTCTGCCGCGCTGTGGGCACTGGACCACGTTTGAGGCGGCGGAAGAGGTTAACCGCCTTTTAAAGGACTTCATGAGCATGCAGCGCTAGGGCTGCGAAGAAAGCGGGCGCCGGGAAGAGTGCCCCGAGAGTGAGAAAACGCGAAAACGCCAGGCCTATTGGGGGGCTCGACGAAGGAGACGGTAAGATGAGCGGTGTTCTCTTTACCAACGTGAGGATTTTCGACGGCACGGGCGAGCATCCCTATCTGGGCGAGGTGCTGATCCAGGGCAATCGCATCAAGCACGTCGGGCGCGGCACCCGCACCACGGCGACCAATGGCGCCACGGTGCTGGATGGCGCAGGCGCCACCCTGATGCCGGGCATGACCGAGGCCCACACGCACTTCTCTTGGAACGATCAGCCCAGCCTGGATGCGATCCAGCGCATGCCGCCGGAGGAGCACACGCTCTTCGCAGCCTCCGTCGCCAAGCGCTACATCGATATGGGCTGGACCTCGGTCGTGGGGGCGGCCGCCGCCAAGCCTCGGCTCGACGTGGTGATCCGCAATGCCATCAACAGCGGCCTCATTCCGGGCCCGCGTATGCTGGCCAACTCTCAGGAGATCGCGACCCTGGGCGGGCTTGGCGATACCTCGCCGCCGCATATCGACATTCCGGAGCTCTCTTTCGGCGTGGTGGTCTCCGGCCCAGAGGAGATGCGGGCTGCGGTGCGCCGCTTCATCAAGTATGGCTGCGACCTGGTCAAGCTGAACCTCTCGGGCGAGGAGATCGCCGGGGTGCCGGCCGAAGAGACGCCGATGACCGACGAGGAGGTGGCGATCGCGGTTGCCGAGGCCAAGCGGCGCGGGCTCAAGGTTTGCGCCCATGCGCGCTCCAACGAATCGATCAAGATGTGCATTCGCCATGGGATCCAGAACATCTATCACGCCTCCTTCGCCGACGAGGCCACCTTGGACCTCTTGGAGGCCAACAAGGACAAGCACTTCGTGGCGCCGGGGCTGGCCTGGCTGATCAAGACCTCGACCGAGGCCGGCGAGTATGGCGTCGATCCCAACGGTCCGCTGGGCATGGCCTACAAGCGCGAGGCGGAGATTGCGGTCGAGACCATGAGGAAGATGCACAAGCGCGGCATCAAGGTCCTGCCCGGCGGCGACTATGGCTTTGCCTGGATCAAGCACGGCACCAATGCCAAGGATCTGGAGTATCTGGTTGATCGGGTCGGCATGACCCCGATGGAGGCCCTGATCTCTGCCACACGTTATGGCGGCGAGATCATGGGGCAGCCGAATGAGCTGGGCCAGATCAAGCCGGGCTTCCTCGCCGATTTGCTGCTGATTGACGGCGATCCGGTTGCCAACATCCGCATCCTGCAAGACCGCGAACGCATCCTGGCGGTGATGAAGGATGGCAGCTTCTACCGATCACCCGACATGCAGGCCGAACGCGGCCGCGTCGCGATCTAGCATCAGGACGCCTGGGGTGAGGGGAGCCCAGTGACCGCACATTCGCGCCATATCGTCTGGGGCCTGGTCGGCCTGCTTCTGGTCGCGGTGATCGCGGCTGGTGCCGCCGGTATGGATCAGCGCGCCGGTCGCGACGTGCGGCTCTTCCTCTTGACCTTCCTCAACGGCCTTACCCTGGCCGGGCTCTACTTTGTGGTGGCCAGCGGGTTCACTCTGGTCTTCGGCCTGATGCGCAACGTGAACCTGGCGCATGGGGCGATTGCCTTGCTGGGGGCCTACATCGGCTATGACATCGCCAGTTGGACCGGCAACTGGTTCTTAGGCGTGGCCGCCGGCTTCCTGGCCACCGCGATCTTCGGCCTGGCGCTGCAGACACTGGTCATGCGGCGCATGGAAGGCGATGAGATGCGCCAGACCCTGGTCACCATCGGCATCTCCATCGTCATGGCCGACCTCATGCTGGCGATCTGGTCCGGCACCACCTATCAGTACGAGATTCCAGAGTTTCTCTTCGGCGCCCTGCCGATGCCCTGGGTCAAGGTCTACAACTCCTATCGCCTCTTCGTGCTGCTGATCGCCGTGGTCATCGGGGTGGCGCTCTGGCTCTTCCTGAACCGGACGGCGGTCGGGATGATGATCCGCGCCGGGGTTGACGATCGCGCCATGCTGTCGGCCACAGGGGTCAATGTGCAGCTGGTTTTTGCGCTGACCTTTGCCATCGGTGCCGGTCTGGCCGGCCTGGGCGGGGTCATCGGCGGCTCCTTCTTGTCCATCGCACCAGGGGAGGACGTGCGCTATCTGCTGGCCTCGCTGGTCGTGGTGATCGTGGGCGGTATGGGTTCGATCACCGGGGCGGCGATCGGCGCGCTCTTGATCGGTATGGCGGAGCAGTTTGGTCTCGCCTACTCGCGCACTTACGGCGTTGTTTACACCTACGTCATCATGGTCGCGGTGCTGGCTCTACGCCCGCAGGGCATCATGGGCAGGCGGGGATAACGGCGATGGTCGCGATCACCGATAAGCTGCCTGAACGCGCCGGCTGGAATGCCTGGCCCCTGACCCGCAACCTCGCGGTCTTGCTGCTCTTGATCCTCTATCCCTTTGTCGCCGATCCCTTCTGGATCGTGCAGATCGGGGCACAGACGCTCTTCCTCGGACTGGTCGCGCTCTCGCTGATGCTCTTGGCCGGGCTCGGCGGCATGGTCTCCCTGGCACAGCTCACCATCGCCGGAATCGCGGGCTACATGTGGGCCATCTTCGGCGAGAGCACGGCACCGATCAGCCTGCATCTGCCCTGGTATCTCGTGCTGCCGATCGCGCTCTTGATCGCGACCTTGGCGGCCACCCTGATCGGGGCGATATCGGTCCGGACCGAGGGCATCTACACCATCATGATCACCCTGGCGATCGGTGTCGGCTTCGCCAACTTCGCCAATCAGAACTACAGCATCTTCAATGGCTTCAATGGCTTCGCCGGTCTCTCGCCGCCAGCGCTCTTCGGTGTCGATTGGCGCGAGCCCGTGCCCTTCTACTATCTGGCGCTTGGCGTTGCCGCGCTTGCTTATCTCGGCGTTGTTTACTTCCAGCGCTCGACCTTCGGTCTCTCGCTACAGGCCACGCGAGACAATGCACGCCGGATGGAGGCGCTGGGCTTCCACGTCGCGCTGCATCGCATCGCCGCCTATGCGCTGGCCGGTTTCTTGGCTGCCTTGGGCGGGCTCTTTATCGTTTGGTTCAACGGGCGCATCTCGCCAGGCTCAATCGGACTGGGCCCGATGATCGACATCCTGGTGATTGCGGTTCTGGGCGGCCTCAGGCGGCCGATCGGACCCTTCATCGGGGCCCTGGTCTTCGTCCTCTTGGACAACTTCGCCATCGATCTGATCGATCGAGAACGCTTCAACACGGTTATCGGGGCGGCCTTCTTGCTGGTCGTCCTGATCTCGCCGGACGGTCTCTTGGGCTTGTGGGACAAGCTCAAGCGATCGCTGGCCAAGGGTCGCGACGAGGGCGGCCAAGGCGGCTATCAGCCATAAGGCAGCGCCGCCATGAGTGAACGGGAACGTGGCCGGGCCTAAAGGCAGCCGGCTGCCAGGCAACCATGGGAGGATAAGGTTTATGACCACCCTATCACGACGACTAATACTGGCGGGCGCGGCTGCGACCCTGTCGCTTGGCGTCGCGGGCGGGACGGCCCAGGCGGAAGACACGATCAAGATCGGCGTGCTGGCAACCCTCGAGGGCGCCTTCACGGTCTTGGGCGAGGATTCCATGCGTGGTGCCGATCTTGCCTTCGAAGAAGCCGGCTACATGGCGGGCGGCAAGAAGCTGGAGATCATCAAAGGCTCTTCCAATGCCTCGCCGGACAGTGCGCTTAAGGCCGCGCGCAAGCTGGTTGAGGACGACAAGGTCGATATCCTTTTAGGTCCGCTGTCGGGCTCTGAAGGGCTGGCTTTGCGCGATTATGCCAAGACCCAGCCGCAGACGACCTTCGTCAACGGCACCTCGGCCGCGCAGGACACCACCTTGCGCGATCCCGCGCCAAACTTCTTCCGCTTCTCCACGGACGGCGTGCAGTGGCAGGCGGGGCTTGGCACCTATGCCTTTGAGAACAAAGGCTACAAGTCTGCGGTGGTGATCGCCGAGGACTACTCCTTCCCCTATTCCCAGGTCCAGGGCTTCATGCTGGAGTTCTGCAGGCTGGGCGGCACCGTGCCGGAGAAGTTCTGGGTGCCGATCGGTAACAAGGACTACTCCACGATCGTCGCTTCTATTCCAGATGACGTTGATGCGATCTATGTCGCCCTCGGTGGCGCCGATGCGGTCAACTTCCTGACCCAGTATCAGCAGGGTGGTGGCGACAAGCCGATGATCGGCGGCTCGATCACCGTTGACCAGTCCGTCATGGGTTCTGAGGCACGCCTTGGTAAGGAGTATCTGGTGGGGACCCCCTCGGCCGGTCCGATTGCCGATACCTGGGATGACCCGCGCTGGCAGGCTTTCGTTGCGGCCTATCAGAAGAAGTTCCCGGATGGCTTCCCCTCACCCTCGCTCTTCGCGCACGGCTACTATATCGGCGCCGAGGCCGTCATCGCTGGTCTGAACGAAGTGGGCGGAAACCTGGGTGGTGGTCAGGCGGAGTTCCGTGACGCCCTTATGAACCTGAAGCTAGAAACGCCGACCGGTATGGTGACCCTGGACGAGAATCGCCAGGCCATCGCCGACATCTTCTTGACGGAGGTGACGGAAGGCGAGGACGGCAAGCTCTACAATAAGGTCATCAAGGTGATCCCGCAGGTGAACCAGACCATGGGTGAGCCGCGCGAGGAGTTCCTGACCCTGGGTCCGGTCTCGCGCACCAACCCGGAATGCCCCTAAGGCTAGAGGCGTTCTGATTGTGCTGAACCGCCCGGGACTGGCCTGATGGCCGAAACTCAGACCAACGGCCAACATCGGGTTGCCCGGGCGGGTGCGGCTCATGCCCTCAAGCTGGAGGGGGTGAGCCGCACCTTTGGCGCCCTGGTGGCGCTGGATTCTGTTTCGCTCGACATTGCCGCCGGTGAGCGGCGGGCCGTCCTGGGCGCCAACGGCGCCGGGAAGACCACACTCTTTAATGCAGTCACCGGCGACTTTCCGCCGACTGCCGGACGCATCCGCTTCTTCGGCGAGGACGTGACGGCCCTGCCACCGCACGAGCGGATCCGGCGCGGCCTGCGCCGCACCTACCAGCACTCGCTCCTCTTCCGGGGCTTGAGTGTCCTCGACAACCTCTTCATGGCGGCGCGCGGGGTGATGCGTCGACGCTTCTCTCTGCTGCGCGCCGGTTCTCGCGATTCCGCGCGACTGTCGGCGGCCGAATTGCTGCATGCGGTGCATCTGGATGCCTATGGCGACACCCTGGTCGGCGATCTGGCGCATGGGCAGCAGCGCCAGCTCGAGATCGGGATGGCCTTGGCCGGTGCGCCGCGCTTCATTCTCTTCGACGAGCCGGCTGCCGGCCTCTCGCCGGTCGAACGGCGCGAACTGATCGAAATCCTGACCGCGCTGCCCGCGCACATCGGCTACATCATCATCGAGCATGACTTGGACGTGGCGTTGCGCGTGGTGACCTCGGTCACCGTCATGCACAACGGCGCCCTCTTCAAAGAGGGCACGCCGGAAGAGATCCAGAACGATCCCGAGGTGCAGCGCATCTATTTGGGAGGCGCGGATGGCTGACGCGCCCACCCTCAAGATCGCAGACCTCCAGGTCTACTACGGGCATGCGCATGTCCTGCAGGGCGTGAGCCTGACTCTGAAGCATGGCATTCTCGCCATCGTCGGCCGCAACGGTATGGGCAAGAGCACGCTCTGCCGAACGATCGTCGGTATGACGCCGGCCAATGGTGGCCAGGTCATGCTGAATGGCGAGCCGATTCTGGGCCTGGCACCCAACGCCATCGTCTCGCGCGGGGTCGGCTACGTGCCGCAAGGCCGGCGGGTTTGGCCTTCGCTTTCGGTCGATGAGCACCTGCGTCTGGCTGCCCGCTCGGGCCGTAAGGGCGCCTGGACAGTCAAGCGGGTCTATGAGGCCTTCCCGCGACTGCTTGAGCGGCGGGCCAACGGTGGTGCACAGCTATCGGGTGGCGAGCAACAGATGCTGGCCATTGGCCGCGCTCTGCTCGCCAATCCGCGTCTGCTGGTCATGGACGAGCCGACCGAAGGGCTGGCGCCGGTGATCGTGCGGCAGGTCGAGGGACTGCTCCGGCGCCTGGTGGAGGAGGGCGATATCGCCATCCTGCTGATCGAGCAGAATATCGGTGTTGCCACCGAGGTTGCGGAACGCGTCGGCATCATGGTGAACGGCCGCCTGGTGCGCGAGATGTCGGCAAGCGAACTGGCCAGCAACCGCGACCTGCAGCAGCGTCTGCTGGGTATGGGCACGCAGTCGGATGAGGACCTGCATCCCGTCGATCCGGTCGATGACGAGGATCTGGAGACGGTCGAGGCGCCGCGGGTCTTCCGCATTCGCCGACAGGGCGGCGATGAGGCGCCGCCACCGCCACCGGACGAGGGACCGATCAGCGGTGCCGTCTACCGCCGCTCCACGGCGCCGACCCGTTGGAGCCAGGTTGCGCGTCCCAGCAGCGCGGAGACGGATGAGAAAGCGACTGCAGATCAGGCCGAAGCTGCGGAGGTCCATGCGGTGCGTCCGGTCGTGCCAATAGCACGGACTGTTGGTCGGGCTGCCTATGTGGCGGGGACCTTCGATACCAAGGGGCGCGAACTCACCTTTATCGCCAACCTGCTGAAGCGCCAGGGCCTCTCGGTGGTAACGGTCGATCTTTCGACCAGCCGCAGCCCCTCGGCCGCCAATGTCGGCCCCTCCGCCGTGGCCCGCCACCATCCCAAGGGGGCAGAGGCTGTCTTCACCGGCGATCGCGGCTCGGCAGTCTCCGCCATGGCAGAGGCCTTTGCCCACTTCCTGCCGCAGCAGCGCGACCTTGGCGGCGTGATTTCGGCCGGCGGCTCAGGTGGTACCGCCTTGGCGACGCCGGCGATGCGGGCGCTGCCGGTGGGCCTGCCGAAGGTCATGATCTCCACCGTGGCCTCGGGCAATGTCGGCGCCTATGTGGGGCCGGCGGACATCTGCATGATGTACTCGGTGACCGATGTCTCCGGCCTCAACCGCATCTCAGAGCAGGTGCTGGCCAATGGGGCCAATGCGCTGGCCGGTATGATCACGCATCGCAATGAGCAGGCCACAGCGGAACGACCGGCCATCGGGGTCACCATGTTCGGCCTGACCACGCCTTGCGTGCAGGCCGCAACACCGCAGTTGGAAGAGGACTTCGATTGCCTGGTCTTCCATGCCACCGGCACCGGCGGGCAGTCGATGGAGAAACTGGCCGATTCCGGGCTGTTGTCAGGCTTCCTGGACGTGACCACGACAGAGATCGCTGACCTGCACATGGGCGGCGTCTTCTCGGCCGGCGAGGACCGGCTGGGTGCGGTCATCCGCAGCCGCCTGCCTTACGTCGGTTCGCTCGGTGCCTTGGACATGGTGAACTTCGGCGCACGGGAGAGCGTGCCGGCCAAGTACGAAGGGCGCCTCTTTCACATCCATAATCCGCACGTGACCTTGATGCGCACGACGGCCGAAGAGAACGCCATCATGGGCCGTTGGATCGCCGACAAGCTGAACCGCTGCGAGGGACCGGTTAGGGTCCTGATCCCGGAAGGAGGAGTCTCGGGCATCGATGCACCGGGCCAGCCCTTTTGGGACCCCGACGCCGATCGCGCGCTCTTCGAGGCGCTGGAGAGCGGCATCCGCAAGTCATCCAACCGGCAGGTCATTCGCCTGCCGCATCACATCAACGATCCGGCCTTTGCGGCTGCGCTGGTGGCGCAGTTCCGCGAGGTCATGCAAGACTGCTAACGAGGACGAAGGCCATGCCGAAAATCGACCGAAAGACGATTCTGACCCGCTTTCACGAGATGGCCGCCCGCGGCGAGCCCATCGTCGGCGGCGGCGCCGGGACCGGACTATCGGCCAAGTGCGAAGAGGCCGGCGGCATCGACCTGATCGTGATCTACAACTCCGGGCGCTATCGCATGGCCGGCCGCGGCTCCTTGGCGGGCTTGCTGGCCTACGGCAATGCCAACGAGATCGTCTGTGAGATGGCGCAAGAGGTGCTGCCGGTGACCAAGCACACGCCGGTCCTGGCCGGCGTCAACGGCACCGATCCCTTTCTGATCCTGGATCACTTCCTGGATCGTCTGATCGCGCTTGGCTTCTCCGGCGTGCAGAACTTTCCGACCGTGGGCCTGATCGACGGCACCTTCCGCAGCAATCTGGAAGAGACCGGCATGGGTTACGGCCTGGAGGTCGAGATGATTGCGGCCGCGCACAAGGCCGATCTGCTGACCACGCCTTACGTCTTCAACGAGGCTGATGCCAAGGCCATGACCCAGGCTGGTGCCGATATCGTCGTCTGCCACATGGGCCTCACCACCGGCGGGGCCATCGGGGCGGAGACGGCACTGACCTTGGAGGGCTGTGTCGATCCGATCCGCGCCTGGGCCAGGGCAGCCAAGGCAGAGCGCGATGACGTGCTGGTTCTGGTCCACGGCGGCCCCATCGCCATGCCTGAG
This sequence comes from Rhodospirillales bacterium, assembly GCA_963669335.1. GTDB lineage: Bacteria > Pseudomonadota > Alphaproteobacteria > Kiloniellales > JACOMY01 > JACOMY01. The sequence continues at coordinate 3,852,743 of OY770023.1, read as the reverse complement.
GATGCGACCTTCATCTTGAAACACTGTCCGGAGGTGCACGGCTTCTATGGCGCCTCCTCCATGGAGCGTCTGCCGACAGAGCAGGCACTCACCGCCCAGACGAAGAAGTTCAAAGAGATCGGCCGCGGCTAAGGGCCGGGTCGAGGAAGAACAACCGGGAGAGAGCACATGTCGGGAGCAGCCATCGCATGGATCGTCGTCGCGATCGTCCTCATCGCCTTGGTGGTGGCCTTGGTCATCTGGGCCATGAACCGCCTCTATCGGCGCTCCTCCAAGGAGACCTCCTTCGTACGCACCGGCTTGGGCGGGCAGAAGGTGGTGATGAACGGGGGCGCCTTCGTGCTGCCCATCGTGCATGAGATTACGCCGGTGAACATGAACACCCTGCGCTTGGAGGTGCGCCGCGGGCGCGAATCCGCGCTGATCACCAAGAACCGCATGCGGGTCGACGTGGTGGCCGAGTTCTATGTCCGGGTGAAGGCGGACCCTGAATCGGTGGCGACGGCGGCCGGAACCTTGGGCCGCAGAACCTTGCAGCCCGACGGTCTGAAAGAGCTGGTCGAGGGCAAGTTCGTCGATGCCCTGCGCTCTGTTGCGGCCGAGAGCACGATGGAAGAGATGCACGAGATGCGCGGCGACTACGTCAAGCGCGTCCGCCAGGCCGTGGCCTCTGATCTGCTGCAGAACGGGCTGGAGCTGGAGAGCGTCTCTCTGACCGGCATGGATCAGACCAACATGGAGTTCTTCAATCCCTCCAACGCCTTCGACGCCGAGGGTCTGACCCGCCTTACCGACGAGATCGAGCGGCGCAAGAAGATCCGCAACGACATCGAACAGGACACCCTGATCCAGATCCGAAACAAGAACTTGGAGGCCGAGAAGATCTCGTTGGAGATCGATCGCGACAGTGAGTACGCACGCCTGGAACAGCAGCGAGAGGTGGAAGCCCGGCGCGCTGCACAGCAGGCCGACGTCGCGCGGGAGCGGTCGACCAGCGAACGGCAGACGGAAGAGGCTCGTATCTCTGCTCAGCTCGAGATCGAGAAGGCCCGGATCGCCCAAGAGCGGGCGCTTGACGAGGAGCGCATCACCCGTGAACGCGACACCCAGCGCCTTGAGGTCGAGCGCCGTAAGGCCCTGGAGCTGGCCGAGCAGGAGCGCGCGATCGCGATTGCCGAGCAATCCAAGGCCCAGTCCGAGGCACAGGCCAATGCGGAGAAGGCCCGCGCCCAGGCAGTGGCGGCGGAAGAACAGGTCTTCTCCGCCCGCGAGACAGAGGTTGCCGAACGTCGCAAAGCCATTGACTTGATCCAGGCACGACAGGAGGCCGAGCGTCAGGCTTTGACCATCCAGCTCGCGGCCGAGGCGGAGAAACTGGCCGCGGCCGACCGCGCGGAAGCCAGCCGCATGGCGGCGGAATCCGATGCCGAGGCTGAAAAGATCAGGGCGCTGGCGGCCAAGCTGCGCTACGAGATCGAGGCCGAAGGCAAGCGTCTGGCCAACGAGGCAGCCAATGTGTTGACCCCAGAGAGTCGCGGCAGCGAGATGCGGCTCAGGCTGATCGAAAAGCTGGACGCCATCATCCGCGAGAGCGTGAAGCCGATGGAGCGGATCGAGGGCATCAAGATCCTGCATGTCGAAGGCCTAGGCGGACAGGCCAGCGGCGGCGCTGGAGACGGAGCCGGCGGTCATTCCCTCGCCGACAACGTGGTAAACTCGGCTCTGCGCTATCGCGCCCAGGCGCCGCTTGTCGATCAGCTGCTGCGCGAGATCGGGATCGAGGGCGGCGATGTCGGCAAGCTTGCCGGTGCGCTCGCCGATGGCGGCGGTCCGGACAAGGGCGAGGAGCGCTAGAGCGACATGGCCAAGGTCTATGTCTCCTCAGTGATCCCGGCCTCGGCCGATCGGGTCTGGTCGGTGATCCGCGACTTCAACGGTCTGCCCAACTGGCATCCGGCCATCGCCAACAGTCGGATCGAGGATCGCAAGCCCGGCGACAAGGTCGGGGTGGTGCGCAACTTCAACACCCGTGACGGCGGCAACATCCGCGAACGGCTGCTGACCTTGTCGGACTACGACTACACCTGCAGCTACGCCATCCTCTCTTCGCCCATGGGTGTGGAGAACTACGTCGCGACCCTGAAGGTCACGCCCATCACCGATGGCGATCGGGCCTTCGTCGAGTGGTCGGCCGAGTTCGACTGTGACCCGGCGCGGGAGGCGGAACTGATCCAATTCGTCGGCAACGGCGTCTTTCAAGGCGGCTTCGATGCGCTGAAGGAGCGCTTTGCTTCGAACAGCCGCTGACAGCGAAAGCCCCGACAAGAAGGGCCTTCTTTGGGAAGGAATGGGAGATGACAATGCGTGCTTTGTTCCTAGGCAGTGTGGCCAGTGTTGCCTTTGTTGTTGGTGTGGCTCAGGCAGAGATGACCCTGCCACCCTTGGTGCCACAGCATGGCCCGCAGCTGGTCGTGGATGAGCATCTGGATGCGTTGAACAAGTGCGACTGGAACCGCTTGATGGCGCAGTACCCACCGGAAATCGAGATCCATCTGCCCGACGGCATCGTGATCAAGGGGCGCGACAAGATCGGCGAGCTCTTTGCCGGCTTTTGCATGTCGCGCGAAGAGGGTGGCTTGAAGGGGCTGCTCTTCACCACCGAGCACACCTTCACGGTCGGCGACACGGTCAATGTGCAGTGGCGTGCTGAGGCCGATTTCTTGGCTGAGCCCTATCGCGGCTCTGATGCCTATGTCACCAAGGACGGTCTCATGTACGCCCAGGTCACCACCTTCAACGGCGCCGACCTGAAGTTCAAACAGTAGGCGCTGGGAGAGCAAGGGGGCGTCATGGTCACGGTGCGGCGCTCAACCATCGTCGATGCGCCGCTCGAAGAGGTCTGGCGCCTCCTGCGCGACTTCAACGGGCATGAGGATTGGCATCCGGCGATCGTCGAGAGCCGTATCGAGGCCGGGCGCGCCGGCGACGAGATCGGCTGCGTCAGACGCTTCACGCTGCAGGACGGCTCCGTCCTGCGCGAGCAGCTCTTGGCGCTCTCCGACAAGGAGCCAGGCTACAGCTATTGCATCCTCGACGCGCCCTTGCCGCTCTATGATTACGTCGCCCATCTGCGCTTGAAGCCGGTGACGGATGGCACGCGCACCTTTTGGGAATGGGTGAGCTCCTTTCAAACGCCGCCTGGGCAAGAGGCGGAGCTGGCAGACCTCGTTGGGCGCGATATCTATGAGGCTGGATTTCGCTCCGTTCGGCGCCTGCTTGTGCGTCGACGATCCGAGAGCGGGTCCCGTGTGCGGATCTATCGTCCGGATGAAGCAGCAGAAGCACCGGCCCTCGTCGGTCAGGCATCGCTGAAGGGTGAGGGCATTGTGGTCACGGCGCTTGGCGGCCCGGAAGTCCTGTCTCGGCGGGAGGTTGAGGCGCGACCGCCTGGGCCGGGCGAGATCCGGCTGCAGCAGGAGGCCGTGGGCATCAACTTCATCGATGTCTACTGCCGCACCGGCTACTTCCCCTTGATCAAGGCGGGCGACGTTCTTGGCGTCGAGGCGGCGGGGCGCGTGGTCGATGTCGGGCCCGGGGTGCAGGGCTTTGCCAGCGGTGACCGGGTAGCCTATGCCTGCATGCCACCGGGGGCCTATGCCTCGGTTCGCACACTCTCCGCCGAGCTGGTCGTGCCTCTGCCTGACCGTATCGATTCGCGTACCGCTGCGGCTGCTCTCTTGAAGGGTATGACGGCCGAGTTCCTGCTGCACCGTGTGCACCCGCTGCAGGCTGGAGAGACAGTGCTGGTCCATGCTGCCGCCGGTGGAGCCGGTCACCTGCTTTGCCAGTGGGCGGGGGCGAAGGGTGCAACGGTCATTGCTGCCGTTGGCGACAAGGCCAAAGCGGCTCTGGCGCGGCGCTCCGGTGCGGTCGCGGTCATCACCGGCGAAGAAGATCTCCCAACCCGCGTGATGGAGCTGACCAAGGGGCGGGGTGCCGATGTCGTCTACGACGGAATCGGTGGTGCGAACCTGGAGCGTTCCTACGCAGCCCTTGCCATCAAGGGGCACATCGTGTCCTTCGGACAGGCCGCCGGTGCTATCGAGTCCTATGACGTGGCTTCGCTGGCAGCCAAGTCGGCGCGGCTCTCGCGACCGAACTACGCCCACTACGCCGGAACCGCTGCAGATGTGGCGCAAATGAGCGGCAACTTCTTTTCGGCCCTGGAAAGCGGCCGCTTGCGTGTCCACATCGGTTTGGAATTGCCCTTGAGCAATGCTGCAGAGGCACACCGCCAACTGGAAGCCCGCCAGACCCAAGGCTGTCTGGTCTTGCTGCCAGACGCTGGGCGGTAATCTCTACAGCCAAAGAGTAGGCTCGCATCTGGCCCGCTTATTCGCTAGTAACGGGCGGCTGGCGGCAGGGTGGGTCGCCGATATTTGGGCTCGAGGAGCAGCAATGGTTGGGCGAGACCTCTCCTCGATCGCCCGACAGGTCATCAGTGGGACCAATCAGCGTGGCTGCGAGGATGAGTGCAGCGACCTTGGTGCCGGGAAGGAAGGCGTGTGTCGAAACGGATTGTTGTTACCGGTATGGGACTGGTCTCACCGCTGGGCTGTGGCGTCGATGCGGTTTGGGAACGTTTGATCGAGGGGCGGTCCGGCATCGGGCACAACACGCGAATCTCGGTGGAAGATCTGCCGGCACAGATCGCCGGCTTGGTGCCTGATTGCTCAGAAGATCCGGCTGGCTTGGATGTGAGTTCCGTGGTCTCGCCAAAGGAACGGCGCAAGGTCGACCTCTTCACGGTCTATGCCCTGGCCGCAGCCGAAGAGGCCCTGAAGCAGTCCGGATGGGTTGCTGAGAGCGACCGGCAGAAAGCCAGGACCGCAACCGTCATCGCTACCGGCATCGGCGGCTTCCCGACAATCACCGAAAGCAAGGTCGTGCTGGACCAGCGCGGCTATCGCCGTCTTTCACCCTTCGTCGTGCCGGTCTTCCTGGCCAACCTGGCGGCCGGCAATGTCTCGATCCGCTATGGCTTTCGCGGACCAATCGGAACACCGGTCACGGCCTGTGCAGCCGGTCTTCAGGCCATCGGCGACGGCATGCGCATGCTGCTCTCGGGCGAGGCCGACGTCGTCCTGGCGGGCGGCGCGGAGGCTTGCATCGACCGCTTGGCGATTGGCGGCTTCGCGGCCGCGCGCGCGCTTTCGACCCGCAACGAGACGCCTGCAGAAGCCTCTCGGCCCTTCGACCGCGACCGCGACGGCTTCGTCATGGGCGAAGGCGCGGGCCTGGTGGTGCTGGAAACCCTGGAGCATGCCGAGGCGCGCGGTGCCACTCCGCTGGTCGAGCTGGCCGGCTATGGCACCTCCGCTGATGCCTATCATCTGACTGCCGGTCCTGAGGACGGCTCGGGTGCGGCACGGGCCGTCAGGACCTGCCTGGCCATGGCCGGCAGCGACGGCAGCGAGGTCGGCTATGTCAATGCGCATGCGACCTCGACACCCGTCGGTGACAAGGGTGAGGTGGCCGCCCTCCGCTCGATCTTCGGTGAGCGCTTGAAAGACGTTGCCATCTCTTCCACCAAATCGGCCATCGGGCATCTCTTGGGCGCTGCGGGCGGTGTGGAGGCCATCTTCACCGCGATGGCGATCAGAAGCGGGATGATGCCGCCGACCTTGAACATGCATAACCCTGACGAGGGCGCCGAGGATCTGGATTTCGTGCCGCTGACCGCGCGTGCACGCAAGCTGCAGGCTGCCCTTTGCAATGGTTTCGGCTTTGGCGGTGTCAACGCTGCCTTGATGTTTCGCGCGCTCTAACGGGGTTCAAGATAGAAGCGGGCGGCGGTCTCACCGAAGATCTGCGCCCGCTCCCTCTCACTCAGATGCTGCGTGAGCTGTCGGGCGAGCGCGATCCAATCGCCATAGCCGGCCGCCAAGGTCACGACCGGCCAGTCACTGCCGAACATGAGCCTGGATGGGCCGAACTGTTCGATGAGAAGCTCGGCATAGGGCTGGATCTCCGCAGGCGACCAGGCAGAGGATGCCTCGGTTAGCAGGCCGGAGAGTTTGCAGAAGGCGCCGGTCGACCCAGCGAGTTCGGTCATCTGGCTGGCCCAAGGTTCAAGAGCTCCTGAGTGGATCGGCGGTTTGGCGCCGTGATCAATGACGCACTTCAGATCCGGATAGCGTCCGAAGAAGCACATCAAGGGATCCAGGTGATTGGGTCTCACCAGGGCATCGAAGGTGAGGTCGAGCTCTATCAGGCACTCGATCGCAGGCTGAAGTGCCGGGCGCAGCATCCATTGATCGTCAGGTATGTCATGGATCATCGGCCGGACGCCGACGAGCTTTCCTCCTTGGGCCAGGCGGGCCAAGGTTTCGGGCGCATCCGTGGTCTCAAGGTCGACCCAACCGACGACACCGAGGACCCAGTCCTGCGTGTCGGCTAGGGACAGCAGGAACCCGGTTTCGGCGACGCTGGGAGCGGCCTGAACCAGGATCGTGCCGTCGATGCCGGCAGCGTCCAGCAAGGGGCGCAGATGGACTGGTTCGAAATCCCGATAGATGACTTCCAGATCCGGCGTCAGCCAATCGTAGTCACCGCGCGCCAAACGCCAAAAGTGTTGATGAGCGTCAATGCTGGGCGTGGCCTGGAGACCTTATCGCTCTAGGCCGCGGCCGATGGCGGCCAAGGTGTGCGCGCATGCCTGCTCAAGGACAGATTGGGGCAGGGCCAGGGTCTGTCCGGCGCAGGTGGTCAGGATGCTGGCCAGACCATGGACCGTCGCCCAAACAAAGAGGGCGTCCAGGTCGAGGCCGCCTTCCTCTTGTGCTGCGGCCGGCTGCACGGCCTCAAGCGCGTCGCGGAGGAGGGAGAAGGCATGCTGTGCCTTGGCCATCATCTCAGGATGGGCTGCCGGGTCGGGCAGCAGGGCGCCGAACATGAGGCGATACTGCAGGGGATAGGCCTCGGCATAGGCAAGATAGGCGCGTCCCATCTCGGCCAGATCTTCGCGCGGATTGGCGCCTCGCGGGCGGGCGTCCAGATAGGCGGCAAACCTCTCGAAGGCACGGGCCACGATGGCGGCTAGAATATGATCGCGACTCTGAAAGTGCTTGTAGGGGGCCTGGTGCGAGACGCCCAGCCGGCGGGCAACCTCACGCAGGCTCAGGCTTTCCACACCATCGCTTTCGATAATGGCAAGACCCTCGTGAATACAGGCCTCACGCAGGTCTTTGTTCCTGACTGTCCGCTCTGTCATGAGGTTTAGGTTAGCGAGACAGCCAACGCGCCGTCGAGCCTTCAGCCGATCTGACGCTCGGTCTGCTCCAGCATCTGAAGGGCTGTGTTCCACTGCGGCGGAAAGGCGTCCGGTGCCAAGGCTCCGCGCGCGGCGCTGGCCCTCTTCAAGAGCGGGGCTCCGATGCTGATGGCGCGTCGATGCGCCGGACCTCTCAGAAAGGCGGCAATGCTGGCCTCGTCTTTCCAAACCGTCAGGGTCCAGGCGCGCTTGCCCGATAGCGCGACTCTAAGGCTGGAGCCGATGAAGCCAGGCGCCTCTGCGATCTCCGCCTGTATCTTGGGAATCGCATCCCAGAAACGCCGGCGCTGGGCCCAGTCGTGATGAAGCTCCAATCCTGTGACAGAGATGATGAGGGGCACCCCGTCCGTGAAGGCACGAGCGGCACCGCGTCGGTGTCCGGGTCCACTGAAGGGCGTTGCGATGGCCTTGTTGCCAAGCCCGATCAGGCAGAAAAAGCCGGAGGAGAGGCGTGTCCTAGGCATCCGCTATGGCGCCCGCGTTACCGCCCTTTGCGGCGCGTCCCATAATCCGACCCAGAACCAGGGTCCGAAGGCTCCGCGGCAAGAGACCAAGGCCGAGGTGCAGAACGCGGCCCAACCGCCCTGGCCGCAGGGTTGTGCGCTTGCCTAGCGCCTTTAGACCGGCGCTGCCGATGGCACTGGCTTTGTCGGCCGGTCCAAAGTGCAGGTTGGCTCTTTCTGCAAATCCTGTGTCCACCGGGCCTGGCGCAATAGAGAGCAGGTCGATCCCTGCTGTTTTGAACTCCGGCCTAAGGCCCTCGGCCAGGCTCTGCACATGGGCTTTGCTGGCGGCATAGCTGGCCATGTTGGGCACGCCCTGAAAGCTGACGATGGAGGAGAGAAGAATGATGCCACCGCGCCCCCTTTTTGCGAAACGGCGTCCGAAGAGATGGCATTGCTCCAGCACTGCGGCTGCGTTGACCTGCAGCAGGGCTCTTTCCTGGTCCAGATCGCTCTTCAAGAAGTCTCCGGAAGCACCGAAACCGGCATTGGCGACAAGGAGGCCGATATCGAGATCTCCGCAGGCTTCGAACAGTCTGCGGCTCGCATCGCTCTCCGCCAGATCCAAGGTGATCGGCACCACTTGGATTCGGTGCCGCACTTCAAGGTCCTGCGCCAAGCGGTCCAGCAAAGGCTTGCGCCGCGCCACCAACAACAGGTTCACGCCACGCTCTGCCAACCCTTCGGCAAAGGCCTTGCCGATGCCCTGAGAGGCACCCGTCACCACGGCCCAGGGACCATAGCGCTGACGCCATGCTTCGAAACTCATCATCGTTTAGGCTCCTGGAGTTGACGCTGTCTACCAGATGGTTTCCAAAGTAGACACTGTCAACATGTGTCGTAGATTTACCTTGCTTTGCTGGACAAAAAGGGGACCAAGTTGTTCTGAACAAGTTGCCATTGAAATGAGGCCCGCGGGGTGACGAACAAACGATGGGTGGCGGCCGACTGGGGGACGTCCAACCTGAGAGTCTGGTTGATGGAGCAGGACCGGAAGGTAGCCGAGGCCAGATCCGACAAGGGTATGAACAGCCTCATTAAAGCTGACTTTGAACTGGCCCTGCTGGAGCTGGTGGACCCCTGGCTACCTGTGAAGGGAAGCATGACTATCCTGGCCTGCGGCATGGTCGGCGCTCGCCAGGGCTGGCAAGAGGCTCCCTATCGCGCGGTGCCTTGTAGGCCGGCTGCCCAAGATGCGGCGATGGCTGTGGCGAGCCAGAATGAGCGGATCAAGGTCTTCATCCTACCCGGTCTCTCGCAGGACGAACCTGCAGACGTCATGCGCGGTGAGGAGACCCAGATCGCCGGCTTCTTGGCGAAGCACCCGGACTTTGCAGGTAATCTCTGTCTGCCCGGAACCCACAGCAAATGGATCGCGATCGAGGAGGGCGCAGTAACCTCGTTCCGGACTTTCATGACCGGGGAACTCTTTTCACTGCTGGCCGAGCACTCCGTCCTTCGGCACTCTCTGGGTGGGGAGGGAGCTGACGACCAGGCCTTTCGGCAGTCCGTGAAAGATGCCTTCGAGAGGTCGGCGGAGGTGCCCGGTCGTCTCTTTCGCTTGCGGGCAGAGGATCTCCTCCATGGCCTCCCTGCAGCGACGGCGCGCGCACGCCTCTCGGGGACTTTGATCGGCGCTGAGCTTGCAGCGGCACTCTCAAACCATAGGGATCTTCGCCTGGGGCTGGTGTCGGGTGGGCGCCTGCTCAGCCTTTACGAGGACGCCATCTCCTCGCTTGGATTTGAGGTCTTGACGGAGGAGGGGGAGGCAATGGTGCTTGCAGGTCTGATCTCTGCCCACGCATTGCTTGGCAATGAGGATCGCTAGGGTGTCTCCGTCTGTCGACTGCTCAGCTCAGATGGTTCGTAGATGGCTGATTATGCCGCTTCTTGCGATTTCTCTTTCATTGCTGCTGCCGCTCGAGCCAACCAAGGCTGAGGAGGCAAGCGAGGGACGCAGCGAACTCGCCTCCGAGGAGGTAACAGATCCTCATTTTCAGTTCGAACCGATCCTGACAGGGTCTCCCAGGCAGACGATGGAGAGCTTCTACCGTCTGCGGAGAGAGCTGGAGGCCGCGCTGAAGACCTATGGTGAAAAGCGCACCAGCAGCAATCTCGATGCCATCAACAACCTGATGCCGGAGTTCCGCACGCTTCTCGACTTGTCTGAGGTCCCCGAGGCATCGAGCCAAGAAACCGCCGACGACACCACGGCCTATCTCTTGGATATCTTGGGTCGCGTACCCAATCCGGATCTGAAATCGATTCCGGACGATGCGCAGCTTGATGGTGATAAGCCACTCACCTCTTGGCGCATCCCGAAGACGCCGATCTTCATCTCGGAGGTCCAGACCGGATCGCGCAGTGGCGAATTCCTCTTCAATCCACGAAGCGTCGTGGTAGCTCCGACCTTCTTTGATCGGATTGAACCGGAGCCCTTGAAGAATGACCTCGGGATCAAGAGTTGGAGCCATGCTTTGCTGCAGATCTCCGGCCCTTTGATCCCGCATTGGCTGGTAGAGATCGTGCCGACGTCGCTGAAGAGGAGTCTGCTCGACACGCCGATCTGGAAGATCGCACTCGTTGGGGTCGCGCTCCTCCTTGCCCTGGCGTTTCTTTATGTCGTCTACAAGCTGCTTTATCGTGTGCATCCGCGTCTGCGCTTCGTCCGGAACTTGAGAGCAGTCGCCTTCCCGCTGGTCATCGTTGCGACCGGGTTCTTACTGAGAGACATCATCACCTATCAGATCAATGTCTCAGGTCTCTTTGCGACGCTTCTCGACTTTGCCGGCTCGTTGATCACCTATCTCTCCGCGACCTGGATCTATGTTCTGATCGTCCTGACCATCTTTGAGGCGATCATCCTGTCGCCCAAGATCGCTGACAGAAGTCTGGATGCCGATCTGCTGCGCCTCTGCGGGAAGATCGTCGCCTTTCTCGGCGCCGTCGTCATTATCGGCTTTGGCGCACAGTCCTTGGGCCTGCCGGTGCTCTCCATCCTGACGGGGCTGGGTATTGGCGGTCTTGCCGTTGCTCTGGCGCTGCGTCCGACAATTGAGAACATGTTCGGTGGCCTCGTCCTCTTTATGGATAGACCAGTGCGGGTGGGCGACTTCTGTGCTTTTGGCGATCAGATGGGGACGATTGTCGAGATCGGTGTGCGCTCGACCAAGGTGAAGGCTTTGGATCAGACCCTCATTACCGTGCCGAATGCGACCTTCGCCGACTATGAGATCATCAACTACGCGGCCTGCCATCAAATGCTGATCCGGACCAGCCTGGCCCTGCGCTACGACACGCCGCCGGATCGCATTCGCTTCGTCCTGGTCAAGCTGCGTGAGATGCTGCATGCCCACCCGAAGATCGACGCCAACACCATCCGGGTGCGGTTCACCGGCTATCAGGAAGGCGCGCAGGAGATCGATATCAGGATCTATGCCGACACGCGTGACTGGAGCGAGTTCTACGCGATCAAGGAAGACGTCATGCTGCGGGTCAACGAGATCATTCAGGCCTCTGGCGCCAGTTTTGCACTCACGTCCCATCGCCTCTTCGTCGGGAAGGAAAAGGGCGTCGACGAGAGCCTTGGGACGGCTGCTGAGGAGGAGGTCAAGGTTTGGCGACGCCGGGGGCGCTTGCCCTTCCCGCGGCTATCGGGCGAGCGCCTTTCTGCGCTCAAGGGCACCCTGGATTATCCGCCGCGTGGCTCGCAGGGAATCCCGGTGGATGATTCGCCGACTGCAGAGGCGAGCGAACCGCTCTCCGCTCCTGAAGAACCGGAAGAGCAGCGCCCAAAGGAGAAAGAGTAATCAGCTTTTAACTTTGCTCCAAGAGCGCCGCCGCCAGCGCCGGGGCAGCCTCTTGGGCTTCCAGCTCACCGAAGACCTGACCGATCAGCACCAACATCGGTCCCTCCGGCATCTGACCGGCCAAACGGTCCGGCAGAGCGGCGATAGGGCTCGCCAAGGTGAACTCGTCGCTGCGGGTGGCGTTGGCCATGGCCAGGGCCGGGGTTTCCGGATCCAGGCCCATGGTGACCGCCGTCGTGACCAGCTCTGCCAAGGTGTGCTTTGGCATATAGACCACAGTGGTCACCGTGGGGTCTGCCAGGGCCTGCCAATCAATGTCTTGTGGCAGGCGTCCGCTCTTGGCGTGGGCGGTGACGTACTGCAAGCGTCTGGCGTGATCGCGGTGGGTCAGCGAGATACCCAGGCGCGCCGCCGCACCCTGTGCCGCTGTGATGCCCGGCACCACCTCGACCGGGATTCCAGCCGCGCGAACGGCGGTCAGCTCTTCACCGGCGCGGCCGAAGATCATGGGGTCGCCGCCCTTCAGGCGCACCACCTCGAGACCCTGCTCTGCCAGTTCCAGCAGCAGCGCATTGATGTCGCTCTGCTTGCAGGAGGGGCCATAGCCGCGCTTGCCAACCTTTAGCTTGCGCGCTTCGCGACGTGCCAAGTCCAGGACGGCAGGGTGCACCAAATCATCGTAGAGGATAACCTCTGCCGACTGCAGGGCTCTGAGCGCACGCAAGGTCAGGAACTCGGGATCGCCGGGACCGGAGCCAACCAGGGTCACCCGGCCGCGATGCCGCTCTGAGGCCTTGGGCTCGGCCTGTCCCAGCAGGCGCTGCAAGGTTTCCGGATCGCTGTGGCCCTCCGGTCGTTCCATGGCCTCGCTCATGAAGGCTTGCCAAAAGCGCCGTCTGGCTGGGCGTCCGGGAAGGAAGGTCTTCACCTTATCGCGCCAGCTCTTCGCGGCTGCAGCCCAGCCAGCCAGACCCTGCGGCAGCAGCGCCTCGATGCGCGCGCGCACGGCCTGCCCGAAGAGCGGTGCGACGCCGTCGGTGTTGACCGAGATCACCAGGGGAGAGCGGTTGATGATGCTGCCGAAGGTGACCGCGGAGGCCTCTGCGCGGTCGATCAGGCTGGCGATCACGCCCTTGGACTTTGCCAGAGCAAGAAACGCGGCAGCGGCCTCTTCATCGGCGAAGGCGCCGATGGCCAGGGTCGTGCCTTCCAGATCGCCTTCGCTCCACTGGCGTCGATCCAGGGTGATCTCTCCATGGACTTCGCTGGGCGCTGGTTCTGCTGCGAGCGCGATCGCCTCTTCAGACGGATCTTCGGCCAGGATCAGGACCGAGGCGCCGGCGGCCGAGAGTAGCTCTGCCTTCCAAGCGGCAGCCGGCGTCCCGCCGATCACGAGACAGCGCTGGCGGCGGAGGGTCAGGAAGAGTGGCAGGCGGCTGAGTGCCGCCATGCGGTCGCCGGCTGCTTCCTGCGGTAGCCTTTGCGGCTCTTGATTGGGAGAGAGGTCCATTCTTGTTCTTCTCTTCTAAACCTCCGGCGCGGGTCCGGTAAGGGGGGCGATCAGGTGAAAGAAGGATCCGCTGACGGACCCGCGTCTCGTACCAGCGTCGCCTAGCACGGCGCCGTTGGCATCCTCAACATGGAAGAGAGCCGCATCCTCGCCGGGTTCGGCAATGCGGGCATAGTGGAACTCGTGACCGGCGAAGCTGCTGCCTGCCGCCCCGAGCGGAGAGGCCTCCAAAAGACGTGCATGGCGATAGCCCAGATGCATCTTCCGTTTGGAGAAGTCGGTCGTCAGCCCCAAGAGGCCGGCCATGGCGTGACGCGTGCCTTCGGCGTCGATCAGGCCCTGGCCCAGTACCATGTAGCCGCCGCACTCGCCATGCACGACGCCGCGGAAGCTGCGCAGCCCCTCCAGGAAGCGGCTGTTCTGGGCCAGACGGCCGGCGTTCAGCTCGGGATATCCGCCAGGCAGCCAGCAGACATCGGCACTCGGATCCGGCGCCTCGTCCGCCAGGGGAGAGAAGGGCAGGAGTTCAGCCCCCGCGGCGCGCCAACCCTCCAAGTGGTGCGGGTAGAGAAAGGAGAAGGCCGCGTCCTTGGCAAGCGCAATGCGCTGTCCGGGCGGCCTTAGCCATTGGGCGCGGTCTTGCAGCTCGATCCGGCCCGGCTTTGCGGCAGCGCGTATGCTGTCCAGATCGACAGCACCCTCCAGCGCTTGACCCAGTGCTGCAAGCCTCTGATCCAGATCGGCCGTCTCGCCGGCTTGGACCAGGCCCAGGTGTCGCTCTGGCAAGACCAGGCTGCTGTCCTTGCCCAGCGCGCCTAGAACCCGGATCCCGGCGGATTCCATTCCGGTCTCGGTCAGGTGCCGGTGCCGAGGGCTGGAGATGCGGTTCAGCAAGACACCGGCCAGGCTGATGTCCTGGCGCAGGGTGGCACAGCCCAACGCCGTCGCGGCGGCTGACTGCGCCTGACCCGAAACATCGATCACCAGCAGCACCGGATAGCCGGTCAAGGCCGCGATGTCGGCGCTGGCGCCGTTGCCGCTCGCGCCCGGCTTGGCGACGCCGTCGAAGAGACCCATGGAGGCCTCGATCAAGACAAGATCAGCGCCCTGACCGCGGGTCAGGATCTCTGACAGGGTCGCAGCCGGCATGGCCCAGGTGTCGAGGTTGTAGGAGGGACGTGCCGTTGCATGGGCGTGGAAGGCCGGGTCGATGTAGTCCGGTCCACACTTGAAGGCCTGCACCGTGATGTCGCGATCGCGAAAGGCCTGAAGCAGGCCAAGGGTCACCGTCGTTTTCCCCGAGCCGGAGCGTGGGGCGGCGATCACCAAGCCGGGTGGCAGCTCTGGGCTCATGCCCTGGTCTCCTGCGTTGTCGAAAGGGTCATCGTCGGGCTATGACGGCCGGGATGAGCGAAAGCGACGAGAGCGGCCCACTGCGCCGCGGCTGGACCACCGGCACCTGCGCCACGGCCGCCACGAAGGCGGCCTACACAGCCTTGCTGACCGGTCGCTTTCCTGATCCGGTGACTGTCACTCTGCCCAAGGGTCAGCAGCCGGCCTTCGCGCTTGCCTGCCATCGCGCGGGCGAGGACTGGGCCGAGGCCGGTGTGGTCAAGGATGCCGGCGACGACCCCGATGTGACCCATGGTGCGCTGATTAAGGCGCGCGTGCGGGCGGGCAAGCCTGGCAAGGGTGTGCTCTTCGAAGGCGGGGAGGGCGTCGGGCGGGTGACCAAGCCGGGCCTGCCGCTGCCGCCGGGTGAGCCGGCAATCAATCCGGTGCCGCGCCAGATGATGCACCAAGCCATCGCCGAGGTCGCTGAGGCCGAGGGCGCCGCTGGCGACGCGGTCGTCGAGATCATCGTGCCTGAGGGCGCTGCCCTGGCGCCCAAGACCTGGAACCCGCGTCTCGGCATTCTGGGCGGGATCTCCATCCTGGGGACCACCGGGATCGTCGTGCCCTATTCCTGTGCGGCCTGGATCGCCTCGATACATCGCGGCATCGACGTCGCCCGCGCCGAGGGCCTGACCCATCTGGCCGGTGCCACGGGTGCGACCTCTGAGACGGCTGTCAGGGCGCTGCATGAGCTGCCGGAAGCCGCACTGATCGACATGGGTGATTTCGTCGGCGGTATGCTGAAGTACCTGCGCCGGCACCCGGTGCCGCGTGTCACCGTAGCCGGCGGTTTTGCCAAGATGACCAAGTTGGGACAGGGCCTGCTGGACCTTCATTCCAAGCGTGGGCAGGTCGATCGAGACTGGCTGGCCGGTCAGGCGGAGCGCTTGGGGGCCACGGCCGGTCTCTGTGATGAGATCCGACAGGCCAACTCGGCCCTGCATGTGCTGGAGCTCTGCCGGCAGGCGGCGGTGCCGATCGGTGAAGCGGTCGCACGGGTTGCCGCCAGCAATGCCCAGCAGCAGGTCGATGGCGCGGTCACGCGGGTCGATGTTGCCGTCTTCGACCGTCAAGGCAAGCTGGTGGCTCAAAGCGAACCTCCTCCAGCAGCCGGGTTGTCGTCGCGGCCCCGATAGCGACGCTGGTATCCGGCGTCGTAAAGCGCACTGGCACGAAAATCATCGGCAGCGAGGGCAGGTCCAACGAGGATGAGTGCGGTGCGATCGATCCCGGCCGCTTTGACGGCTGCGGCGATGTCGCTGAGCGGGGCTCTGAGGACGCGTTCGTCGGGCCAGCTTGCGCGGAAGACCACGGCGGATGGGCAATCTGCGCCATAAAAGGGGGTCAGGCGCTCGGCAACCTGATCGACGACATGAATCGAGAGGTGTATGGCCAAGGTGGCGCCACTGGCCGCAAAGGCCTCCAAGGTCTCGCGTTCGGGCATGGCCGAGGCTCGGCCAGACGTGCGGGTCAGCACGAGTGACTGTGCGACCTCCGGCACCGTCAGTTCCTGCCCAAGGGCAGCCGCGGCGGCGGCAAAGGCGGGCACACCTGGGGTTACGCTGTAGGGAATGCCTCTATCCTTGAGAGCTCGCAGCTGTTCGGCCAAGGCGCTCCAGACCGAGAGGTCGCCGGAGTGGAGCCGCGCCACATCCAAACCGGCCGCGTGCGCTGCTTCGAACTCGGCGACAATCTCCTCTAGGCTCATGGGCGCCGTGTTCACGATCCGCGCATCCGGCGGGCAGTGTTCGAGGACGGCCTCCGGCACGAGGGATCCGGCGTAGAGACAGAGCGGGCAGGCGGCGATCAGGTCGCGGCCGCGCAGGGTCAGAAGGTCGGCCGCACCAGGGCCGGCGCCGATGAAGTGCACGGTCATGATGCCGTCTCCGCCAGGGCACAGGTGGCCTGAGCTGACTGCAGGCGTCTCAGTCGAAGACGCGCCTTGGGACCGGCCGCTGCCAGAGCTGCCGCTTCTGCGACGGATGGAAGCCCCAGGGCCTTCTCTGCGGCGGGTGAGTGGGTCTCGACAGCCGGCTCCGCTTGTTCAAGCTCTGCGGCCGGGATCAATTTGAGCGGCTTCTTGAGCTTGGCAGCCGCCTCGGCAAGCCCGGCCTCGTCCCGCTTGTGCTCGCTGCTGGCCAAGGCCGTGATCTCTTCGGCACCGGCCTGCTGCAGGGCTTCGGCCAAGAGCGCCAGGATCTCCTCGGCGGAGCAGCCGCGGCGGCAGCCGATGCCGGCATAGAGGGCGCTCATGATTTCACTGCGCTCCACTGGGTCACCGTCATCGCTGGCCGGAAGGCATGGAAGCGCCCGACTGCATCCGCCCGCTCCACGGCGATACGGGTGAGGTTGCCGCCCAAACGTTCGAAGCAGAGGGCAAGTCTGCTCTCGGTATCGATGGTCACGGCATTGGCGACCAGGCGCCCACCCGGCTTGAGCGCCGACCAGGCGGCTTCGATGACACCTGCGTTGCTGCCGCCTCCACCGATGAAGATGGCGTTGGGAACCGGCAAGCCCTCCAGCGCCTCAGGGGCACTACCGGCGATCAGCTCGAGGCGGGGTACACCCAGGTTGGCGGCATTGCGTTTGGCATTGTTAAGCCGAGTCTCGTTCACCTCGATGCCGATTGCGTGGGTGCTGGTGTGGCTCAAGAGCCACTCAATGGCGATAGAGCCGGAGCCACAGCCGATGTCCCACAGAAGCTCGCCTGGGCGCGGCGCCAAACTGGAGAGGGTCATGGCCCGAACCTCGCGCTTGGTAAGCTGCCCATCGCTGACGAAAAGCGCATCGTCCAAGCCCGCGGTTGGCGGAATGACCAAAGCCTCTGGCGCTGCGACGACCTCGATGCCCAGCAGGTTCAGACGGTTGGCATCGGCGATCCAGTAGTTCTTGGCCCTTGTCTGACGAATGCGCTCCGCCGGCCCGCCGAGTGCCTCCAGCAGGTGCACCTGGCTGTCACCGAAGCCACGGCCGGTGAGATAGGCGGCGACTTTGCCGGGTGTGGTCTCGTCGGCACTCAGCACCAGAAGGCGCCGTCCCGGCAACAGGTGCGGCGCCAAGGTCTCCAAAGGCCGCCCGCAGAGGGTGACGCAGGCCAAGTCTGGCAGGCTCCAGGCGAGGCGGGCCGCCGCCAAGGAAAAGGCAGAGGGGGCAGGCAGGCATAGGATTTCGGCAGCCGGTATTGCTGCTGCCAGTCGGGCGCCGATCCCATAGTGGAAGGGATCGCCGCTGGCCAAGACGGCGACCGCTCGGCCGCGCCGCTCCAGAATGCTGGGCAAGGCTTGCTCTAAGGGGGAGGGCCAGACCATCCGCTCTCCGGCGATGAGGCGTTCGGCCAAGGCCAGATGACGGCTGCCTCCCACCACCAGTTCAGCTGCTGCAATGCGCTGCTGCGCATCTTGACTCAGGTCCGCCAAGCCACCTTCGCCGATGCCGATAAGAGAAAGCCAAGCCTCGGTCATGGAGCGCGCTCTCGGGCTTGCATGCGGGAAGGCCGCGGCCCTATTGAGAAGGCATGAAGGTCCTTCTCTTGGGCGGCACGACTGAGGCCGCAGCCTTGGCGCGGGCTCTGGCCGGCGTGCCGGACATCGACACCACGCTCTCTTTGGCTGGGCGCACGAAGAACCCGGCCTCCTCGCCGCTGCCGACGCGTGTCGGTGGTTTCGGCGGTGCTGCAGGTTTGCAGGCCTATCTTGCTGAAAACGCTATCGATCTGTTGATCGATGCGACTCATCCCTATGCCGCGCAGATCGCCCAGAACGCGGCTGAGGCGGCGGCTGAGATCGGCTTGCCTATGCTGGCGGTACGGCGGCCGCCCTGGGAGCCCAAAAAGGGTGATCGCTGGCAGATCGTCTCTGAATTCGGGGAGGCTGCGGATCTGCTGGGGGCTGCGCCCCGCCGAGTCTTCCTGGCCTTGGGGCGCTTGGAGCTCGATGCTTTCGCCAAGGCACCGCAACATGATTACCTGATTCGCAGTGTTGATCATCCGGGGCCGCTGCCGATGCCCAATGTGACGGTGATTACTGCCAGGGGACCCTTCGATTTCGCGTCGGAAGAGGCTCTGTTGCGGAAACACGGGATCGAGGTCCTGGTCTGCAAGAACTCCGGCGGCAATGCCACCTACGGCAAGATCGAGGCTGCCCGCAAGCTGGGCCTGCCGGTTTTGATGCTGGTGCGGCCGTCGCTGCCCTGGGCGGAGACTGTAGAGACCCCGGAGGCTGCAATGGCGTGGCTGAGGACGCGTCACGAGGCGCTCGCCCGACGCGGGGTGTAGACCCAGGGGCGCCCGTCGTCGCGCGCGATCATCCGCGTCTCGGCCGTGCCCACCATGACCAGGGTGCGCATGTTGGCGCGTTCAGGATCAGCCTCGCTGAGGGGCAGGACCGTGATCTCCTCGCGCCCGTCGCTGACCGCTGTCGCAAAGATCACCGGCGTTGCCGGCGGCAGGATCTCGCCCAGGATCTCGAAGGCGCGGCCCAGCTGCCAGGGACGGGCCTTGGAGATGGGGTTGTAGAAAGAAAGCACGAAGCCGGCTGAGGCTGCGGCGCGCAGACGTTTTTCCACCAGCTCCCAAGGCTTCAGGTTGTCCGAGAGCGAGATGGCGCAGAAGTCATGCCCCAGCGGCGCGCCTAAGCGGGCCGAGGCTGCCTGCATTGCCGAGATGCCGGGCAGCACGCTGACGTCCAGCTGTCGCCAGTGCTTGGGACCATCCTCCAGCGCTTCGAAGACCGCGGCGGCCATGGCGAAGACACCGGGATCGCCTGAGGAGACGACGCAAACCTGTTGGCCGTCGGCTGCGAGGCCCAGGGCGTGGCGGGCACGATCCAGCTCGACCCGGTTGTCGCTCGCGTGGCGCTGCTGGCCGGCGCGTTCCGGAACGCGTGCGAGATAGGTCTCATAGCCAATCAACACATCGGCACTCTCCAAGGCCTCGGTCACGGCCGGAGCGGTCAGTCCGGGATCGCCTGGTCCAAGCCCGACGACGGTCAGTCCGCCGCTCATGGCGCCCGGCCTTGGCCCGGCACCAGGACCATTGAGAAGTAGGGCGCGCGTTCTTCTTCCATCTCCTTTAGGGGACGGCGGATCTCCTGCTCAGAGGTGCCGCGCTCGACGTAGAGCGCACGCTCCAAGAGGTCTGCCTTGGCCAGCGCGCGGCGAACCTTGCCCAGGTTGCGGCCCAGCTTCATCACCACCAGCGCATCACAGCAGGCGATCCGCTTGGCCAGTTCTTCCTCCGGCAGGGTGCCGGGCACGACGGTCAACACGTCATCGCCATAAGTCATGGGCAGGCCGGCGCGCGACCAGCAGCCCGACATGCCGGTGATGCCGGGGACCACCTCGATCGGATGCTTACCCTCCAGGCGGCGATGCACGTGCATGTAGGAACCGTAGAAGAGGGGATCACCCTCGCAGATCAGCGCGACATCGAGGCCTTCTGAGAGCTTGGCTGCGACCCGCTCCGCAGCCTCGTTATAGAAGGCGCCCATGGCCTCGCCGTAGCGGGGGTCGCTGACGGGGATCTCGGTGGTGACCGGATACTCCAGGCGCATCAGCTCCGCCGCCTCGGGCAATAGACCATTGAGGATGCTGCGGGCGACTCCCGGTCGATTGCGCGCGGCGAAGAAGGCGACGACCTGGGCCTCTTGCAAGATCCGGCTGGCCTTGACGGTCAGGAGTTCCGGGTCGCCCGGTCCGACGCCCAGCCCATACAGAGTTCCACCCATCACTCGCGCTCCTGTGCCAAGGCGTTGACCGCTGCCGCGGCCATGGCGCTGCCGCCCTTGCGGCCGCGCAGGATCACGTAGGGGGCAAGCCCACTCTCTGCCAAGGCTTCTTTCGATTCGGCAGCACCGACGAAGCCGACGGCCATGCCGATCACCGCGGCCGGCCGCGGCCAGCCACGCTGCAGGCCCTCCAGCAGGTAGAAGAGTGCGGTCGGTGCATTGCCGATGACCACCAGTGCACCAGCCAGCTTGTCGCCCCAGAGCTCCATTGCAGCCGCTGTCCGGGTGTTGCCGATGCTCTTGGCCAGTGTGGGGACCTGAGGGTCCTGCAAAGTGCAGATCACCTCGTTCTCGGTCGGCAGGCGGCTGCGGGTCACGCCGTTTGCCACCATCATGGCATCACAAAGGATCGGTGCTCCGCCAAGCAGGGCAGCCCGCGCCCGTTCTCCAAAGTCCGGCGAGAACTGCAGATCCTGGGCGATCTCCGGCTGGCCGCAGGCATGGATCATGCGCACGGCGACGCGCTCCTCCCAAAAGGAGAGACCCTCAAGCTGGCTTTCCTGCCGGATCATGGCGAAGGAGCGGGCATAGATGGCCGCACCGTCGCGGATGTAGTCGTAGCGTTCAGGCATGTCGGGCTAGATCCAGGACCTCTTGTTCGCTGAGGCGTTCTTGTTGCGGGAGGGCGTCGGCGCGGCCGTCTCTAACCACTGCCCAGGCACCCTTGTTGCCGACCAAGGTGAGACTGGCGGGTCTTGGGTAGGCGCAGCCTTTGCTGCAGCCGGATAGGTGCAGGCGCTTGCCTTCACGCGAGATCAGTTCTGCCAGTCGATAGGCGAGGGCGCGGGTGTTGACGCTCGCTTCTGCGCAGGCGCCATGCCCCGGACAGGCCTCGATCCGCAGCAGTGGGTTGTTGCGGTCGGTGAGGGCGCCTGCATCTGCCAAGGACCCCGCCAATGCCTCGACGTCCTCTGAAGAGATCCCGGCAATCGCGAGTGCGCGCCAGGGGGTGATGCGTAGCTTTCCATCTCCGTACCGCCGCGCTGCCTTTGCCGTGGCATGGAGATTGCCAGCCGTAAGGGCGCCGAACGGCCAGACGGCGAGAAATGCGCTCTTGCTCTCTCCATGAAACCCAGGAGCCGGCGGCTCGACGGGCGCGTCGCTTAGCTCCTGAACGGCACAGTCGATGCCGGCGCTCTCGACGAAGGCCGTAACAGGCATCTCCATCAAGAGCGCCGCTAGCCGACGATGGCGCCTGCTCTTGGCGAAGGCCTTGGCAAGCTCGATGGCGATCTGGGCCTGGTCACTCTGCCGCTTCAGCTGGAGGGCGTAGCGGCCTGCCAACTCGATCCGGCCGAGGCTGCAGCGCAGCACGATATCGGCGCTGATCCCGTGCAGCGGCAGCACACCGCCACTGTCAACCACGAAGCCGAACTTGTCAGGAAGTTCCTGAAGGTTCGGATCGGACTCAAGATTTCTTTCTATATGTTTTACAATAGGTTCTATATTGCTCTTAAGGGTCTCATCAGCGCCTGCTAGAGGTGAAACGATGATGTTGCGTCGGGCTTCGACGGCGGGATCAGGGTGCGCGAGGCCAAGTGCGATCAAGGACTTGGCAGCAGCGTCGAGCGTCTCTTCCGGAAGGCCTCGAATCTGCAGCCCTGCACGCTGAGTGAGCTCAAGCTGACCATTGCCTAAGGTCTCAGACAACGCGGCAATCTCATCGGCTTGCTCAGCCGTCAGCAATCCCAAGTGCGGCTTCAGGCGTAGCAGCCAGCCGTCTGCCGCCTGCATGGGGCGCAGCAGGCTGGGGCACCAACCCTTGACCAGGCTGCTCATTCCGATGGCTCCAAGAGGTCAGCAGCCACAGCGTTGCGGCGGGGCTGCCAGAGCCGGCGGTCGAGGGCTTCGGCGAAGCGGCGTCGCATGGCCAGGCGGGCGGCCGGATTGGCCTCGCTCAAGAAGTGATCGACCACCTCGTTGCCCAGGGTCGCCTCGTGCAGCAGGTCGAACTGGCGGCTGAGCGGCAGGCCGCTGGTCGCAGCAAAGGCGAAGAAGCTCTCCAGGCTCTTCGCCATCTCAGCACCGCCGCGATAGCCATGCCGCATCATGCCTTCGATCCAAATCGGATTGGCGGCGCGCCCACGCACCACGCGTGCCAACTCCTCCGCCAGAGTGCGGGTCTGTGGCTTCTCGGGGTCGGTGATATCGCTGTGGTAGACCCGTGCTTTCTTACCCAGACTTTCGGCTGCCGCGGCGAAACCGCCCTCGAAAGCCGCGTAGGTGATGCTCTCCAAGAGATCGACCTCGCGATGGTCCTGGGTATGCACAAGCGCGTCGGAGGCACCGACCCTGGCCGCGAAGTCCTCACCCGCGGCAGCCCCCTCCAGGCCAGTGCCGTAGGCATAGCCGGCAGCCGCCAGATAGCTGGCGCCCAGCTCGGCACGAGTCTCCCAGGCGCCGCGTTCGATCAGATTGGTGACGCCGGCCTCATAGCGGCCGGGGGCGGAGCCGAAGATGCGCCAGGCAGCACGTCGGCGTGCCTCGCCCGTGAGACCGCGGCAGGCGGCTGCCAGCGGGTTCATATCCGCGGCCTCATCACGCGCGGCGACGGCTTGCACAGCCCGGTCAAAGAGCTCGATCTGCGCCTGGAACACATCGCGGAAGAGGCCGGAGATTCGCAGGGTCACATCCACGCGCGGGCGGTCCAGGCGGGCCAGCGGCAGGACCTCGAAGCCGTTCACACGGTTTGAACCCTCGTCCCACAGCGGCTCGACACCGATCAGTGCCAGGGCCATGGCCAGCTCATCGCCGCCGGTGCGCATGGTGGCACTGCCCCAGAGATCCAGGACCAGAGCACGTGGCCAGTCGCCCTCCTCCTGCAGGTGGCGTCGGATCAGCTCGTCGGCCGCGCGCTTGCCCAAGAGCAGGGCAGAGCGGGTCGGCACCGCACGCGGGTCAACGGTGAAGAGATTGCGTCCCGTCGGCAGGACGTCGGCACGACCACGCGTGGGTGCGCCAGCAGGTCCCGGAGGCACAAAACGCGCGTCGAGTGCACTCAGCAGCGCTTGCGCCTCTTCGCGGGCACAGGCGGCGATGCGAGCCTCTGCCTCAGCCCGACCCAGGCCGGCATTGCCGTGTTCAAGCGCCGTCACCAGGGCGTCGGCGCGCTCGCCTTCGGCGGCCTCGCCGAAGACATGCAGGCCGTCGCGGATCTGCAGCTCCTTGACGTCGCAGAGGTAGGTGTCGAGCTGGGCCAGAGCCTCTTCGTCCGGCATGTCCCGGGTGACACCGCATTCTTCGCTGAGGCCGCTCTCTTCGGCCTGGCGTCTGATCTCCTTGCGCAGCAGAGCCATGCGGCGCTGGTCCAGGCCGTCGGCTGCGGCGTACTCGTCGACCAGTCGTTCCAGCTCGGCCAGAGGGCCGTGAGCACCGGCCGACTTCAGCGGCGGGGTTAGGTGACCCAGGACGACGGCCGAGAGGCGGCGCTTCGCAGCGGCAGCCTCGCCCGGATTGTTGACGATGAAGGGGTAGATGACCGGGAGGTCGCGCGTCAGAAGCTGGGTCGCACAACTTTCCGAGAGGGCTACGGCCTTGCCCGGCAGCCACTCCAGGGTGCCATGCGTGCCCAGATGGATCATGGCATGGATCGCCTCGACCTCACGGAGCCAGAGGTAGAAGGCGATGTAGCCATGACGCGGCGGCTGATCGGGATCGTGATAGCTGGTCTTACGGTCCAGGGAATCGCCGCGGTCGGGTTGAAGCGCGATGGTGAGCTTTCCGAGGCGCAGCCAACGTGCCCGGAAGTGCCCTTCGATCAGGCTGGGATCTGCCTCCGGCTCACCCCAGGCGGCGATGACCTCTTGCTTGAAGCTCTCCGGTAAGCGAGTCCAGTGCGTTCGGTATTCTTCCAACGAAAGGAGAGGGTTACCGGCCTTTTCTTCCAGATTCCTGGCAATACTCTGCGCATCCGGGAGCGGGGCAGGGAGGCTGTATCCGCTCTGCGCCAGAAGCTTGGCGATCGCGGTGCTGCTCGCCAGGGCGTCCAGACCCACGGCGTGCGCGATCTGACCACCACCGCCGGGATAGTCGGAGAGCACCAAGGCCAAGCGCCGCTCGGCAGCAGGACTGCGCGCCAGACGGCTCCAGGCCAGCGCTTTGTCGGCAACCTGGCTGAGGCCGGGTCCATAGGGACGATGCCGCGTGACGCTGAACTCCAGGTCCTCATGCTCCTGGCTCTTGGCCTTAAAGGAGATGGCGCCGGCCACCAGGCGCCCGTCCAGCTCCGGCAGCACCACCTGCATGGCCAGATCGCTGGCCGCCAGACCGCGATCGGACTTCCGCCAGGAGGACTCGTTGGAGCCGGCAAGGATGGCCTGCAGGACAGGGGTACCGGCCGCCTCAAGCGGCGTGTCGCCGCCGGCTTCGCGCTGGGCCGAGAAGGCCGTGGCATTGACCACCACGTCGGGGGCGATCTCGCGCAGCAAGCGGGCGCACCAGGCTGCAGTCTCGGCGGCTTTCAAGGTCGCGACGAAAATCGGCCAGACAGCAAAGCCGCGCTCAGCCAGGGCCTCTGCCAGGGCGTCGATGGCATCCAGGTCTCCGGCCAGCAGGTAGGATCGGTAGAAGACCAGTGCTGCCACTGGCCGATCGTCCTGCTGTGCGGCAAGCAGCTGGACCTTGCAGACAGCGCCTTGGCCGGGGGCATAGAAGCCCTGCTGCGGCAGCGCCTGCGCCGGCTCGGCAGCCACTTGCAGGCACCCGGCGTGAAAGGCGGCCTCTTCGACCAGACGGGCCATATTGTCGGCGCCGCCTTGGACGAAGTAGCGATCGAGTTTTTCCAGGACCTCCGGAGACAATGTGGAAAGCTCCGTCAGCCGTGGGTCCGGTCTTGCGTCGCCCGGCAGCAGGGCCAAGGCGATCCCGGTCTCTCGGCAGAGCCGAGATAGCTCCTCTGCGCCATAGCGCCAGTAATCCAGACCCCCCAGGATGCGCACGACCACGGCCTTGGAGCCCTGGACCGTCTTCTCAAGGTAGAGATCGACCGAGAGGGGATGGCGCAGGCGTGCCAGGCTGGCCAGGCGCAAACTCAGCCCCTCTGGCCGCCGGGCTTGTGCCACAGCGGCCAGGTCGCTGTCCGTGAAGGACAGGAACAGCAGGTCGGCCGGACTCTGCTCTAGGTCTTGGGCAGGTTCGGCCTCATCAAGGGACTGGGTCTCGCGGACCAGCAGGTGCATCGCGCATCAACCCGCCAGGGCCGCAGTGATGGCTGCCTTGTCCATATCGCAGCGACCGATGATGACCAGCCGGCTGTCGCGCGTTTCGCTCGGGCTCCAGGGCCGGTCGTAGTGATGACGGAAGCGCTGACCAACGCCGTGCAGCAGCAGTCGCATGGGCTTGCCCGCGATTGCTAGGAAGCCTTTAACACGAAGAATATCATGGGCTTGCACGGTCTCTCTCAGGCGCTCCAAGAGGGCGTCAGGCGTACCGAGCTCCGGCAGAGTGATGACGAAGCTGTCGAAGTCGTCGTGCTCATGATCGTCCATACCGTCGTGATGGGAGGGGCGGGAATCGAGGTCATCCTCGGCAGCCGCACTGAGGCCCAGGAGTACGCCGGGATCGACCACACCTTCGCGCGTGGCCACGACCTTGACCGCCCGCGGCAGGCTGGCGGCGACGTCGCTCTGCACCTTGGCCAAGCCATCCTGTCCCAAGAGGTCGCTCTTGTTGACGATCACCAGATCGGCGGCCGAGAGCTGGTCCTCATAGACCTCTTCCAGTGGATTATCATGGTCCAGGGACTCATCGGCTTGCCGCTGCTGGTCGACCAGGTCCGGATCGTCGGCGAAGCGCCCTTCGGCCACTGCTGGTCCGTCGACAACGGCGACGACACCATCGACCGTCAGGCGAGAGCGGATCGAGGGCCAGTCGAAGGCCTTGAGCAGGGGCTTCGGCAGGGCCAAGCCCGAGGTCTCGATCAGGATGTGCTCCGGCGGGTCGGCGCGCTCGACCAGGGCCTCCATGGTCGGCACGAAGTCGTCGGCCACGGTGCAGCAGAGGCAGCCATTGGCCAGCTCGACGATATCTTCCTCGCCGCAGCTCTCGATGCCGCAACCCTTCAGAATCTCGCCGTCGATGCCGAGGCTGCCGAATTCGTTGACGATGACCGCCACCCGGCGCCCGCCGGCGTTCTCCAGGACGTGGCGCACCAGGGTCGTCTTACCGGCACCAAGAAAGCCGGTGATGATGGTGGTCGGAATCTTGCTCGCGGCGGTCATGCTGCCTCGTCTTTCTTTGTCGCTTCGGTGTGGTCCAGGGGTGGGATGCGGGCCAGGGTCTTGCGGCGCAGGCTCTCGGGCCGTTCGCGCCAAGGCACCTGCCCGTTGTCGCTTCGATGAAAGCGTTCGGTGTAGTCAATCAGCGCTTGGGCATCGCTCTCGGGGTCCATGTCGCAGAGCACATAGGTCCACTTGCCGGCGGCCGCCATAACTGCCGTGCAGGCGCGCTTGCAGCCGGAGAGACAGCGGATCTCCTCCAAGCGGATGCCAGCGGCGGCCAGCTTATCCGCACTCTCTTCAAGAGCCCGGTAGAAGCGCGCGCCGTCCCGATCGCTGTCGGCAACCTGCTGGGAGGAATCGCGTCTGCAGGTCACGCAAACGCGGAGAAGGGTTTCGTCCATGTCGTGATCAACCTGCCCAGTCAGTTTGCGGAGGGACTCGAGAAGAGCGCGGCGTGGAAGCCACTGCGGGAGAACGGGTGCGACGGAGCATCTCTTAGTCCCCAAGAACAAGCCAAAACCTGTTCCCGCAAGGGAGCGCCTGGACCTCGGCCAAGCGCTAGGGCTTGTCCAAAGGGCTTCGCCTGAGACACCCCGCTCAGATCGCTCCCGCGAGAACGCGTGTGACGGCAGGTCTCCTGGCTCGCGGCTCCACGCCTTTGCGTCGCCTTCCCAAGACCCGCGCTTCCGCGGTCCTCAGTGGCCCTCGACGCTCAGCTCACCGCTCACAGTTGCGGGGGCAGCTGCGGCCTCGGGCGGGTACCCCGCCTTTACCGCATTCCCTATTGCCCCACCGGCAAGCCGGTAGGGACCGTCATCCTTATTCTTGACGGTGGAGGTGGGTTGCTGTCAATCGCGCTCTCGACATGGACTGTTCTCGTAAACACATCCACATCTCTGAACGTCCCTCTTTATGGAGACTCTTGCCGTGCGCTATCCGCAGGTGACCCTGGTTCTTGGTGGCGCTCGCTCCGGCAAGAGCCGCCATGCCGAAGCCTTGATCTCGGCCCTGGCCCCGCCTTGGACCTATATCGCCACTGCGGAGGCCTGGGATGAAGAGATGCGCCAGCGCATCGCTCTACACAAAGAGCGGCGAGGTCCAGGCTGGCGCACCCTGGAGGCGCCGCGCGAGCTGGCGCAAGCGCTGGAGCGGGCGCCGGCGAGCCAGCCCTTGCTGATCGACTGTCTGACCCTGTGGCTGACCAACCTGCTGTTGGCCGAGGTCGATCTTGATCCAGCTCTCGACGCGCTAGAGGCAGGTCTGGCCAAGCGGCAGGCCCCAACGGTTCTGGTCGGCAATGAGGTTGGGCTGGGCATCGTGCCGGAGAATGCATTGGCGCGGCGTTTTCGCGACGAAGCAGGTCGCTTGCACCAGCGCCTTGCTGCCGGCGCCGGGTCTGTGATCTTCATGGTGGCCGGACTGCCGATGACGGTGAAGGAGAGAATTGCGTGAGCGAAGAGGAAGAAGCACGGCACAAGGCCAAGATGGCCAAACGCAAGGCGGTGCAGGATGCGGAGGTGGCCAGCAAGACCCTGGAGAAGGGCCTGCTGATCGTCCATACCGGGCCGGGCAAAGGCAAGTCGACGGCGGCCTTTGGGCTGGCCTTGCGCATGCTGGGACGCGGCGGCCGCGTGGCGGTGGTGCAGTTCATCAAGGGGGCGTGGGATACCGGTGAGGCCACGGCGCTCAAGGCCTTCGGCGATCAGGTGAGCTTTCACGCCATGGGCGAAGGTTTCACCTGGGAGACCCAGGACAAGACGCGCGACATCGCCGCCTGCCAAGCCGCCTGGGAGAAGGCTAAAGAGTTTATGGCCGATCCGGAGCTGAGGCTTCTGATCCTGGACGAGCTCAACATTGCGCTGCGCTATGAGTATCTCGATCTGGCTCAAGTGATTGCCGACCTTGGGGCGCGCCGCGACGGCCTGCATGTCGTGGTCACTGGGCGAAACGCGAAAGAGCCGCTGATTGAGGCGGCCGACCTGGTCACCGAGATGAGCCTGGTCAAGCACCACTTCAAAGCCGGCGTGAAGGCGCAGGAGGGGATCGAGTTCTAGCCATGGGTGGTGGAACGCCGCGGGCCGTGATGCTGCAGGGGACCGGCTCTAACGTCGGGAAGTCGCTCTTGGTGGCTGGTCTCTGCCGGCTGGCGCGCCAGCGCGGGCTCAAGGTGGCGCCCTTCAAGCCGCAGAACATGTCGAACAACGCTGCCGTGACCCCCGGCGGCGGCGAGATCGGTCGTGCCCAAGCCTTGCAGGCGCGGGCGGCCGGCCTCACGCCCTGCGTTCATATGAACCCGATCCTCTTGAAGCCGCAAAGCGAGACTGGGGCGCAACTCGTGGTCCAAGGCAAGGTCGCCGGCACGGCGCAGGCGCGTGACTATCAAAGCCGCAAGAAGGCGCTGCTGCCAGCCGTTCTGGACAGCTTCCAGCGGCTGAAGGCGCGCTACGATCTGGTCATCGTCGAAGGGGCGGGCAGCGCCTCGGAGGTCAACCTCAGGTCCGGCGACATCGCCAATATGGGTTTCGCGCGCGCTGCCGAGGTGCCGGTGGTGCTGGTCGGCGATATCGACCGCGGCGGCGTGATTGCCAGCCTGGTCGGAACCCATGCGGTGCTGGAGGCAGAGGACAGGGCGCTCATAGAGGGTTTTCTGGTCAATAAGATGCGCGGCGACCCCAGCCTTTTCGATAGCGGCATGCGGGCGATCCGGGACAAGACCGGATGGCGTGACCTTGGTCTGATCCCCTACTTTTCTGAGGCCCAACGCCTGCCGGCCGAAGACGCGCTTGACCTGGCCGAGCGGGGTGCGGCGCTGCGCAAGAAAGCTCAGCTGCGGATCGCCGTGCCCTTGCTGCCGCGGATCAGCAACTTCGATGATCTGGACCCTTTGGCCGGCGAGGCCTCGGTGGATCTTATCCTGTTGCGCCCCGGTGAGGCGCTGCCTGGCGATATCGACCTGGTCATCCTCCCCGGTTCCAAGGCCACAATCGCCGATCTGGCGGCCTTGCGTCGAGAGGGCTGGGATCTGGACCTGCTGGCGCATCGGCGGCGCGGCGGGCGCATCCTCGGTCTCTGCGGTGGTTATCAGATCTTAGGGCGCAGCATCGCCGACCCGGACGGGATCGAGGGGCCGGTCTGCAAGGTCGAGGGCTTGGGCATGCTTGAGATCGATACGGTCCTGACCGGCGACAAGCATCTGATCGAGGTCCAGGGCCACTCCCTGCCGGATGAGGTCCCATTCAAGGGCTACGAGATGCATATTGGCCGGACAGAGGGCGAGGACTGCAAACGGCCGCAGCTGCGGCTGTCGGATGGGCGCCTGGACGGCGCCGGTTCCGCCGACGGTTTGGTGACGGCCAGCTACGCCCATGGACTCTTCGCCGATGATGCCCAGCGTGCGGCCTGGCTGAAGCGACTGGGAGCGCCGCCCAGTGATTACAGTCATGATGCAGCGGTCGAGGCGACCTTAGACGGATTGGCAGAGCATCTGGCGCAGCATGTCGACTGCGATGCCCTCTTCGGGCTTGCTAGATAAGCAGCAGCAAGAGCAGGGCCAGGGTCGCGAACTGCACAGCGGCAGCGGCCCGATAGAGGTTCAGCGCGCGGCGGATGTCGCTCGCATCGGCCTCGGCGCGGCCCTCTCCCATCCAGGCGTCCTCGACGCGGTCGCGGCCGTAGAGGCGTGGTCCGGCCAGACGCAGCCCCAAGGCGCCGGCGAAGGCCGCTTCCGGCCATCCGGCATTGGGGGAGCGATGCCTCTTGGCATCGCGCCGAACGGCCCGCCAGGCCGCACGGGGATCAGTGCCGGGCAGGAGCACAGCAGCACCCAGCACCCAGAGCACCGAAAGGCGCGACGCGGGCAGGTTGATGGCATCGTCGAAACGAGCGGCGGCCCAGCCAAAGGCCCGGTGTCTTTCCGTCTTGTGTCCGATCATGGAATCGGCCGTGTTGGCGGCCTTATAGGCGGCAATGCCGGGCAGGCCTGCCAGGGCGCAGTAGAAGGCTGGCGCCACCACGCCGTCTGAGAAGTTCTCGGCAAGGCTTTCGATAGCCGCGCGAGTGACGGCGGCTTCATCCAGGCTCTCGGGATTGCGTCCGACGATCATGGAGACGGCCTGACGGCCACCCGAGAGACCCTCTTTCTCGAGACCATCGGCCACTGCCAGTACATGGCTGTACAAGCTGCGTTGTGCCAGCAGACTACTCGTGAGGATGGCCAGGAGCAGGATCCCCAGTGGCCAAAGCCAGTCCATGAGGGCGGCTTGCAGAAGCCATGCCGGTAGGATCGCAGCCAAGAGAAGGAGCAGTAGGCAGAGCAGGCCAGCGTTGCGACGCTCGCTATCGCTGCGCTGCTCTCTGTTGACAGCAGCGTCGAGGCGCGCGATCAGGCTACCGATCCAGACGACGGGATGGCGGATCTTGGCATAGAGCCAGTCAGGATACCCCAAGAGCCCTTCAATCAGGAGGGCAAGCAAGACGAGGGTCAGGGTCTCGACCAGAGGCATCTCCCGCGCGCATTGGGATGGTGGGACGGGCTAACGCTTGTCGAAGCGCTGTGCACCGCCGACATTAGGCCCAGATAAGAGGGTAAAGGAAGACAGCAGAATGACGGCAGGCACGGAAGCCTTTCTGGAGACGGTCAGCTTCGATGGTCGTGGCCTGGTACCGGCCATTGCGCAAGAGGCCGCCAGTGGCCAGGTCCTGATGATGGCCTGGATGAATGCCGAGTCCATACGGGAGACCTTGTCCAGTGGTCGGGTCTGCTATTGGTCGCGATCCCGGCAGCAGCTCTGGCGCAAGGGCGAAACCTCCGGGCACGTGCAGACCTTGGTCGAGGCGCGCGTGGACTGTGACGGCGACACCCTCCTGTTGCTGGTCGAGCAGCAGGGGCCTGCCTGCCATACCAACCGCCCGAACTGCTTCTTTCGGGCGCTGAGAGACGAGGAGCTGGTCGAGATCAGCCAGCCGATGGAGTAGATCAGATGCCGGACGACCAGAGCACAGCCCTTGTCTCGGAGGCCTTTGCCGAAGTGCAGGAGGCTTTCGAGCTGTTGCCCGATTGGGAAGAGCGCTATCGCTATGTCATTGAATTGGCGCGAGGCCTGCCGAGCTTAAGCGCCGATGAGCGCTCTAAGGAAAACAAGGTCGATGGCTGCGTCAGCCAGGTTTGGCTGGTGGCAGAGCAGGACGAGGCGGGGCAGCTACACTTCCGTGCCGACAGCGATGCCCACATCGTGCGCGGCCTTCTGGCTATCCTGCTTAGGCTCTATCAAGGGCTGAGCCCGGAGCAGATCCTGGCTGTCGATGCCCGCGGCCTCTTGGCGGGCTTGGATCTGGAGGGACATCTTTCACCAAGCCGGACCAATGGTCTCTTTGCTATGGTACAGCGTATTCGCAGCCTGGCAGCGGCTGCAGGTTGAGGACGAAACGAGTAGGAGACGAAGCTATGTCGGCGCCCCAGCGATCCGCCTCTCTGACGCGGCGACGCCTGATGCTGGGGGCTGGCGGCCTCGCCCTCTCCGGTTTCGCCGGCTCGGCCCGGGCGGGAGAGGCCACGCCGCGGCGCTTCTTTCGCATCTCCTCGGGCACCTCCGGGGGCATGTACTATCCCTTGGCTGGATTGATCGGTGCTGCCATCAGCAATCCGACCCAAGGCGGCAAGTGCGCGGTTGAAGAGGTCTGCGGCGTCGCCGGTCTGGTCGCTGTCGCGCTTAGCAGCGCGGGCTCCTTCGAGAACCTTGAGCGTTTGGTGTCGCGGCGCGTGGAATCGGCCTTCTGCCAGGCCGATCTGGCGATGCGGTGTGCCGAGGGCAAGCTGCCCGGCATCCCCCTGGAGCTGGGCCAGAGGCTGCGGTCTATCGGCACGCTCTTCCCTGAATACCTTCATGTCGTCACCCGCAGGAGTGCCAACATTCGCATACTGGCCGATCTGGTCGGCAAGCGTGTCTCTTTCGGTGGGCGCGGGTCGGGAACCGACCGGGATGCCGCGGCCTTCCTGCAGTCTTTCGGGATGCAGGAGAGCAGCATCGAGCGGGTCAATCTCTCCGCTGTTCAGGCGGCAAGGGCCTTCAGAGAAGGGACCTTGGACGCCTTCTTCTTGATCAGCGGGGCGCCGGCGAACTCCGTGACTGCCTTGGCGCAAGACAACCTGGTGACCCTCTTGCCAATGGAGGGCGTCGGCGCCCGCCACCTGGCCGAGCGGCGCCCGCCCTTCCGCTCGTCCGTCATTCAGTCCGGTATCTATCCGCACATCCCGGCGACTTCGACCCTGTCCGTCGGCGCGCTCTGGCTGGTGACCGAGGATCTGGACCAAGAGCTGGTCTATGAGATCACCCGCGCGCTCTGGAGCCAGCCCACAGCGGACTATCTGATCGAAAACGATCGGCCGATCGGCCCTCAGGTCAGCATCGAGAATGCCTTGGATGACACCAAGACGCCGCCGCTGCATGACGGCGCGCAGCGCTTCTATCGGGAACAGGGGATGCTGCCCGCTTAACTTGGCCGATTTTTCTGTTACGCAATCCGGTTCGGCGGCTCCTTGCCGGCGAAGAAGGCGTCGAGGTTGTCGAGGCAGCAGAAGCCCATGGCATTGCGGGTCTCCACAGTGGCACTGCCCAGGTGCGGCAGCAGATAGGCGTTGGAAAGCGTGAAATAGTCCGGGTTCACTGCCGGTTCACCCCGGAAGACATCGAGGCCGGCAGCCAGCACCCGTCCTGACCGGAGGGCTGCGATCAGGGCCGCATCATCGACCAGGTTGCCGCGCGCCGTGTTCACCACGATGGCGCCCTCAGGCAGCATCTCAATCCGCTCGGCGTTCAAGAAATTCTCGGTTTCCGGCGTCGCCGGTGTATTCAGCGAGAGCATGTCGCTGACTTGGAGCAGTGCTTCTGGCGTCTCATGGAAGACCGCGCCCTCCTCCAGCTCAGGGCTCAGGCGGCTGCGATTGTGGTAGTGGATGGTCATGCCGAAGGCCCGCGCGCGGGTCGCCACGGCCCGGCCGATCCGGCCCATGCCCAGGATACCAAGGCGGCGACCGCCCAGATGCGCACCCATCAGCTGTACGGGAGTCCAACCGGTCCAGGCGCCGCGGCGCAGCATCTCCTGCGCCTCCCAGCCACGCCGTGCCGCACCCAGCATGCAGAGCAGGGTAATGTCCGCTGTGGCGTCGGTCAGAACGTCGGGCGTATTGGTGACGATCAGCCCGCGCGCCTTGGCTGCGTCAAGGTCGAGATGATCGAAGCCGACCGAGAAGGTCGCCACCATGCGCAGGCTGTCCGGCAGAGCCTCCATCACGGCTTTGTCCAGTGCCGCACCCGGTGCGGTCATGATGGCATCGAAGCCCTCGGCACGGGCGGCAAGCTCTTTCTGCGCCCAGTCCGCATTCTCTTGGTTGCCGGTCACCTCATAGCTGGCCTCGGCGCGAGCCAGGACCGCATCAGGCATAGGACGGGTGATCAGCAGACGAGGTGCCACGGGCGCTCTCCCTTTCGTGTTTTGTTGCTCTTTCCCAACGCAGGTTAGGTGATTGCGGGCGCGGGGGTGTTACCGCCCCACTCTCGCCACCTTGCTTGGTTCTTTGCAAGGGGATGCGACCAGGCTCCGCAGGCAATTCCAGCTTGTTGCTGCGGCGCAGCAAATCTAGATGATAGAGAGTTCCGTCTCGGAGAGATCTGACAATGAACTTTGCCCGCCTGACAGTTTCTGTTCTGCTTCTTGGCCTGCTTGGTTTTCCGGCCATGGCCCAGGTGGCACCCCACCGTGCCGTCTATGCCATCACCTTGGACAAGGTGACCGGTTCGAATTCCATCTCAGGTGCCAGCGGACGCATGATCCTCGACTGGAAGGACGTCTGTGATGGCTGGGCGACGGAGCTGGATCTGCGCGTGCGGCTTTTCGACCCTGAAGGAGAGGAATTGCGCTTCGGAACCGCGATCGACACCTGGGAATCAAAGGACGGGCGCGTTCTGCGCTTTCGGGTGAAGGATCGCTCTACCTACTTTCCCTCTACGGACTTCATCGGACGGGCGGTGTTGGACAAGAGCGGCGGCGGCCAGGCGCACTATAGCGAGCCTATCGAGATGACCATTGATCTGCCCAAGGGAACGCTGTTTCCGACGGCGCACTCCTTGGCCGTCCTCAAGGCTGGCGAAGCGGGCGAGACCGTAATGATCGCGCCCATCTTCGATGGTTCGGAGGAGGGGCCGGAGGCCTTGATTGAAGCTTCGGCCGCAATCCTGGGGCCCTTTGAGGACGAGGCGCCGGGGTTTGATGGTCTGGCGGGTGTTCCCTATTTCAAGGTGAACCTGGCCTTCTACCGCAGCAGCGAAGTGAGCGCGCTTCCTTCCCACGAAGCCTCTCTCCGGCTCTACGAGAACGGTGTCGTTGACCGCCAGCTCTTTGACTACGGTGACTTCGTCCTGGCCGCCGACATCGTCGAACTGACTTTTCACCCTGACCCGGGTTGTTAGAGTTTGTTCGATAATGGCTTGTGGAAGCCATTATCCGGCCGGTGCAGTGCGCCAAAAGAGAGACGACTAGAGCGACTGCCAGTCGTTGTTGGCCTCGAAGGCGGCGGCGGCGCGGATCGTGCTGGCCTCATCGAAGTGCTTGCCGACCAGCATCATGCCGATCGGTAGGCCGCCGACCTTGCCACAGGGGAGGGTGAAGGCGGGGTGGCCGGAGACGTCGAAGGGGCAGGTGTTCTGCTGCATGTTCAAGGCGCTGTCGACATAGACCTCGATGCTGCAATCGGCCGGCGGAATCTCGGTGGCCGGGAAGGGGATGGTCGGCATGGCAAGGAGATCGACCTCGTCCACGGCCTTGTCATAGGCAGCTTTCACCAGCGGCTTCAGAACCTGGCCCTTGGCGTGATAGCGACCGTGATAGTCCTGCTTCATGTACTCGCCCAGCAAGAGCACCAGCTTACAGGTCTCCGAGAGGTCGTTGGGGCGCGAGCGCCAACCGCGAGCGAAGGCGTCGATCAGGTCCAGGCTGTAGTGGCCATTCCAGTTGCTGCCCTGCGCGTTGCCCTTGATCATCATCTCGGTCGCGCCTTCCAGGATGACGGCGGTCCAGACATGCGGGGCGTCGTAGTGCATGGGGACGGAGATCTCGCGAATCTCGGCCCCTTGCTTTGCCAGACTGTCGATCGCGGCGCGCACCTTATGATCGGTTTCCGGATCGCTCTCCGGATGGCCGAAGCCCTCTTTCAACACGCCGATCTTGAGGCCCTGGACACCGGCACCGACGGCAGCCTGATAGTCCTGCGTTTGGGCCAGCGCGGTGCGGGGGTCTGAGGAATCGCGCCCGGCAATGACCGAGAGCAGCAGGGCCACGTCACCAACAGAGTTGCAGATCGGTCCACAGTGATCGACGGCATAAGAGATCGGCATGGCACCGGTGACCGGGACCAGCCCCCAGGTCGGCTTGAGGCCATAGACCCCGCACCAGCAGGAGGGCGTGCGGATCGAGCCGCCCTGGTCACCACCCAATGCCATATCGGCGGCACCGGCCGACACCAGAGCCGCACTACCGCCGGAGGAGCCGCCGGTCGTGTGCTCGGGATTATACGGATTGCGGATCGGGCCGGTGGCGCAGGTGTGGCTGCCGGCGGAAAAGCAGAGGTCTTCGCAGGCAGCCTTGCCGCTGATGCTGCCGCCGGCGTCCAGGATGCGGGTGACGACGCTTGCATCCTCAGAGGGGACATAGCCCTCCAGCACGCGCGATCCATTCATCATCGGAACGCCGGCAACCGCGATGTTGTCCTTGATCGCCACGCTGCGGCCGGCCAGCGGACCGGTTTCGGCCCCCTTGACCTCACAGCGCCAATACCAGGCGTTCAGCGGGTTTTCTTCGGCCGTCGGGCGCCAGCCGGGGGTGCGGGGATAAGCGACCTCGGGGCTGGGCATGATCATCTCGTCGACGCGCGCGTAGGAAGCGACTGTGCCTTCCATGATGCCGGCGAAGGCTTCCGCCTCGGCTTGGGTCAGGCTGATCCCGAAGGACTGCGCCAGTTCATGCAGGCGGGCGGTGCTCGGTGCGCGGACGGAGGCCATGGTGTTTGCTCCTCGTTAGGACCTGTGGGGATAACACAAGCCTAAGGGGAGAGGCCTGCTCTCGGCAAATCACTGACGCTCAATCAGCGGCAGATCAGACCCTCGCGATGCGCAGCACATTGGTGGCACCAGGTGTGCCAAAGGGCACGCCTGCGGTGACCACCAGCTTGTCACCAGCGGCGGCGAACTCTTGATTGCGGGCAATGTGGCTGGCCTTCTTGACCATCTCTTGGAAGTTGTGGACGTCACTGGTCTCCACACAGTGGGCGCCCCAGAGCAGCGCCAGGCGCCTGGCGGTCTCTGCGCTTTCGGTCAGCACCAGGATCGGTACATTGGGACGCTCGCGCGCCGCGCGTTTCGCGGTTGAGCCAGAGGTCGTGTAGCAGACGATGGCCTTGGCACCGATCGTCTCCGCTACCTGTGCTGCGGCATTAGAAATGGCATCGGGCCCGGTGGCCTCTGGCGCGATCCGGAGTGCATGGACGATCGATTCGAAAAAGCGGTCGCGTTCGGTCGCCTGGATCGTCTTGCCCATCATGGTCACGGCCTCGACTGGATAGGACCCGGCAGCCGACTCGGCCGAGAGCATGACCGCATCGGCACCGTCATAGATCGCGGTTGCAACGTCTGAGATCTCGGCGCGCGTCGGCATGGGGGCAGAGACCATTGATTCCAGCATCTGGGTGGCGACGACCACCGGCTTGCCCTTCTGGCGGCACTTGCGGACAATCTTCTTTTGCCAGCGCGGCACATGCTGCAGCGGCATCTCCACGCCCAGATCACCGCGCGCCACCATGATGGCGTCCGACAGCTCCACGATCTCGTCCAGCAAGTCCAAGGCCGAGGGCTTTTCGATCTTGCTTAAGAGCGCAGCCCGGCCCTGGATCAAGCGCCGTGCCTCGGCCACATCCTCCGGCCGCTGCACGAAGGAGAGTGCGATCCAGTCGACACCAATGTCCAAGGCGAAGGTCAGGTCGGCCCGATCCTTCGGCGTCAGCGGAGAGATCGGCAGGACGGCGCCGGGCACATTGACCCCCTTGCGATCGCTAAGCGCAGTGCCGGCCAGCACCTTGCAATCGGCGAAGTCGGGCCCGTGCTTGCGCACCTCAAGGCTGACACGGCCGTCATCCAGCAAGAGGATCTGGCCCTTGCTCAGTGCGGCGAAGATCTCGGGATGGAGCAGCGGCGCGCGCTTGACTGTCCCCGGCTCGTCCGACATGTCCAGGCGAAAAGAGGCGCCCTCTTTCAAGGTGACCTTGCCCTCGGCGAAACGACCGAGCCTCAGTTTCGGGCCTTGCAGATCGGCCAGCACGCCGATCGGTCGCTCGAACTCCTCGCCGATCTGGCGAATGATCTCCAGCCTTGCCTTCTGTTCGCTCTGTTCGCCATGCGAGAAGTTTAGGCGGAACACATCGGCTCCGGCCTCAAAGAGTGCGCGGATCTGCTCCGGCGTCGAGCTTGCCGGTCCCAGTGTCGCTACGATCTTCGCCTTGCGTTGACGGCGCATGCATCTGCCCCCCCCGGTTTAGTGCTGGGACCCGCTGATAGCGGCCCCGGTCTCGAACAGCGGCGGCAGTCTAGCGTCTCTTCGTTGAAATCCTATGGCGAAGTGGTCTGCTCTTTTGCCTCACGCAGCCCGAGGCTGAGCAGGAGGGCCGAGAGCAGAAAGATGAGCAGCACCGAGAGGGCGGTCTGGAAGGTCTCTGCACTGTAAACGCGGGCTCCGGCAAGGCTCTCGCCCTGCCAGCCCAGGTCAAGCAGCCAGCCGATCAAGGGCTGAAAGACGGCACCGGTGGCGGTCGTCGCGCCATTGACGAAGCCAAAGGTCGCGCCGATTTCGCTAGGCTTGTTGAAGCCGCGCACCAGCGCGAAGGCGACCGACATGCAGCCGCAAGCAGCACCGGTCACCAGGAAGAGAAACCACAGCACCGGGGCCGGCACCGGTGGCAGGTAGATCAGTGCACTCAAGGTGAAGAGGGCGACGAGACAGCCGCTTTGAATGACGATCTTGCGCCGGCCCAGGCGATCGGAGAGCCAGCCTGCCAAGGGCGATCCCAAGGCCCAGCCGAGAAGGAGGAGAGAGGTGACTGCACCCGCACCCGGCCGGTCATAGCCTTTGGTCTGCATCAACCAGGCAACACCCCAGAAGCCGGCAAAGGCCAGCATCGGTGCCGTCATTGCCGCACACATCCAGGCGGTGATCAGGTTCTGACGGCGGCTCAGCACCGATCCCAGGCTGGCGATCAGACCACCCATACCTTGTGAAGGTGCCTGTGGCGGACGTGGCCCGGGCGGAAAGTCGCGCACCAGGGTCCAAAGCGCTGCCGCCAGCAGGAAGCCAATCACGGCCGAGCCGGCAAGAGCAGAGCGCCATCCCACCGTTTCGACCAGGGCAGCCAGCGGTGCTTGAGCCAGAAAGCCGCCGATCATCCCGGCCATCATCTGCAGGCCCGTCACTTGAGCGAAGCGGCCCGATGGCAGCCAGCGGGCGGCCAAGGTCAAGGCGCAGACAAAGGAGAATCCGGCCCCAAAGCCGACCAGGGCACGCGCCAGGTGCGCGATACCGCTATCACTGGACCAGGCGAAGAGCAGGGTGGCGCCGGCGCAGATCAAAGCGCCCAGAACCAAGAGCCGCCTGGGCCCGAAGCGATCGACCATCAACCCGACCGGGATCTGCAGCGTGGCGTAGGTATAGAAATAGAGGGCTGAGAGATTGCCCACCGTCGCCCCGGTCAAGTCGAATTCCACCATCAGGTGGTCGTGCATGACGCTGGGGGCGACGCGCTGAAAGAAGCCATAGAGGAAAAAGAGCGCGGGCAGACCCCAGATCATCCAGGGCCACCAGGCCGGAAGGGACTTGGCCCCGGCATCTGGTCTTGGTCGGAGCCCCTGGTTGCTGTCCGGCATCGTTCCTCGCTTTCTTAGGAAAGTGAGGCCGCTGCCGCGGGTTAGGGTCAATGGACCTTTTCGCGTGACTGCCCTGCGAGGCGAGGCTTGCCACAGCCTTCGACTTGGCTTCTGATCCAGGATCGCATGCGGGTTGCGTCAGCCCGCTGCGCTGGAGGAAGGGGCCAGTCTCATGTCAGAGGCTTTGCAAAGCAGAAGAGCCGCCGCAGAAGGCGGTGGCGCGCTTGCCGGCGCTCTGTTGGTGCTGGCGGCCGGGACCTGCTTTTCTCTGGCCGGGCTCTTCCTAAGGTGGATGGAGACTGAAGATCCCTGGCAGATCCTGATCTATCGCTCGGCAGCCACCCTGATCTTTGTGCTGGCCTATCTGAGTTGGCGCGGTGGTGGTTCGCCTTGGCCGGCGATCCGAGCGCTTAAGTGGAAGGGGCCGCTTGCCGG
The DNA here is from genome assembly GCA_963669335.1 of Rhodospirillales bacterium. Taxonomy (GTDB): domain Bacteria; phylum Pseudomonadota; class Alphaproteobacteria; order Kiloniellales; family JACOMY01; genus JACOMY01. The sequence continues at coordinate 3,812,798 of OY770023.1, read as the reverse complement.
GGCGGCTTTGGCCTCGGCCATGATGCTCTTCATCGTGGCGCTGACCATGACCACCGTCTTCAACACGGTGATGATGATCTGCATCGCGCCGATCTTGGCGGCCCTGCTGGGACGTTTGGTGCTCGGCGAGGCCGTGCGTCGGGTGACGGTTTTGGCTATGTTGATTGCCCTGGTCGGGGTCGCGATCATGGTGCACAGCGGGCTTGAGAGCGGAGACCTCTTGGGCAACTTGCTGTCGCTTCTGGCCGCTGCCGGCTTTGCGGTCTTTGCCGTGACCCTGCGCGCGGCCAAGGTGGAGGACACCATGCCGGCCGTCGCATGGGCTGGCTTCTTCGGTGTGAGCGTTTCTCTCCTCATTGTCTTGGCCGAGGGCACCTCACCCTTCATCTCGCTTCATGACCTGGGTTTCGCGGCCGCCATGGGTGGCCTGCAGATCGGTGTCGGCATGATCTTCTTCACCGCCGGCGCCAAGCGCCTGACGGCCGCCGAGGCGACCTTGCTGTCGCTCAGCGAAGTGGTGCTGGCGCCGATTTGGGTCTGGCTCATCCTGGACGAGACGCCGACCGAGACTACCCTGGTCGGCGGCGGCGTCCTCTTATGCGCCATGGTGCTGCAGGCCTCTACCGGACTGCGGCGTAAGACGGCCGCTAGCCGAGCTTAGTCTTCATCGAAGAGTTTGACGAAGGCTGCGAACTCTTGGCCGGCATGACGCTGCGTTCCGTCGCGTTTTGCGGGATCCAGGGGTTCGACCAGGGTGTCGAAGCTGGGGGACGCGAAGTAGGCGATGGAATAGCGGTCTTGCCCGCGCGGGGGATGCACCCGATGGCGTGTGGAGCGGAAGCGGCCGCCGGACCAGAGCGCCAGCATGGTACCGATGTTGCAAGTGAAGCAGCCGGGCAGAGCTGGCGCTGCACCCCAGCGGTCGTCTCGACGCATGACCTCCAGACCGCCGACCGGGCTCGGCAGCAGGATGGTCACGCAGTTGGTGTCGTGATGGCCGTTGTTGTCGTCTTCCTCCGCTTCCGGCGCGCGGGCGAAGTAATGCAGCAGGGAGATGTTGGTCATCGGCTCTTGGAAGAGAGGCAAGAGGGCCTCCTCGTCATCGGCCAAAGTCAGCCCGAAGCAGCGCAGCAGAGCATCGGCGATCTTGCTCACCCCCTGATAGTAGGCGGCCACAGTGGCCTGAAAATCGCTGGGCTGCTGAGGCCAACGATTTGGCCAGACGAGGTCGGAGGATGCCTCTGCACCGTTCTCCGGGCCGACCAGAAAGGCCTCATAGCGCACCTCATTCTTGCCGTCGTCATTGGCAGAAAAGCGCATCGGCTGCAGATAGCCACGATACTCGCCCCTTTGACGCGCGACCTCGACCTTGTGCTCCAGCGGCTCGGCGAAGAAGGCCTTGGCCTGCGTCTGGGCAGCTTCGATCAGATCGGCGTCCAGGCCGTGGTTGCGCAGGTAGAAGAACCCGATTGTCTCGCAGGCCTGTCCGATCTCTTGGGCGACCGCACGGCGAGCGTCTGGGCCTTCGCTGAAACGGGGAAAAAGGTCGATGATTGGCAAGTTTGCTTCGACAGTGGTTTGTTCCATCTCCATTCCTCTCTTTCGTGAGATTGGGATGGCCCTTGGTCTGCGCGTGCCAGGCGGTGGTGTTGTGGTGCCCAGGCTTGCTCCGGTCTGTCAAGCGCGCAATGATTGGGCACCGCAATCTTGCCAAGAGACGTCCATGCTCTGTCCCTGATTTCCGGGCATGTGAGGGGGAGAGAAAAAGGGAGTTCCTATGGAATTGAAGCGTAGCGGAAGGGCCGGGTCCCTTGTCGCCAGTCTGGCCGGCCTGTCGATCATGACACTTGCCGGCTGCACAGCCTTTGCCGATCAATCAATCTATGGCGCGACTTGGCTGGCCGAGGACATCAAGGGCAAGGGGGTGATCGATAACCTGCAGACCACCCTGGAAGTCGCGCGTGACGGCAGGGTCAGCGGTCTTGCCGGCTGCAACCGTTTCACCGGCAAGCCGCAGATCCAGGGAGACTCCATTGACTTCGGCCCCGTCGCGATGACGCAGATGGCCTGCCTGCCTTCCGTCAATGAGCAGGAGCAGCGCTTCATCACAGCCCTGAGCGAGACCAAGACCTACCGCTTCGAAGACGGCGGTCTGCTGTTCCTCAATGCTGAGGGCGAGCCGGTGATCCGCTTCACTGAATTGAAGAACGAGGGCTAGCGATCGCTCTCGAGTTCACGTGAGCGGATCTCTCGCATGTGCCGGGCTGGACGGTGCCGACACCGGATAGTGGGCGTATGTACCTCGTCTCTGAGAAGTATGACGGCCTGATGGAGGCTCCGTTGCAGACATCTTGTCGTAACGCCAGCCATCTTGCTTGTCCGTTTGGAGAGACGAGGGGGCGGCATCGTGGCGACAAGACTGCTCTGTAAAGTCATGCCACGTCCAACAAACATAATTTTAACAACTCATTTAACGTAATCATACAACTAAAGCAGAATTTGGTATAGTGCTTTCAGATAGGTTTTGATAACTTTTCGTTCAGGAAAATTGATAAAAAGTACAGAAGAACTCTAACTGAAAGGTCAGGCGTAGAGAGTACGTTTGGATTCAATCTAGTATTCGTTAGTTGCCTCAAGATCTCGCGTTACCCGTAATCTCTCAGTCAGGGTCTGAGAGGTTGGGTAGCATCATGGGGCAGAAGACGTTTGAGCCTTGCGCAAAGGTGGAGCAAAAGGCATCAAACCACCGGGATCTTCGGAAACTATGCGGAAAACAACTCTTGAAGAGTGGGTTTTCGCTCGCACAGTCCAATCGATTGGTAGATGCACTCTTTGCTTCTAAAGCAGGGGTGGTTCGACGCTTCCTGGCCTCGTTTCACGCAGAAAGCATTGAGGACAGCGTAAATCGTTTTGAAAGCGAGAAATTCCTCTATCCGCGAGGGGCGATGCCCCTGGACCCCGGCAGTCAAGTGGTAGGCGCGACCTTCTGCTACTTCAAACCGCCTAGGCATGAAGCGCTTTCGCAGCACTACGCAACGCTGCTCTATGCGATGCTACAAACAGTGTATGCTAGTGAGGACAAGAGTTTCATTGCCCTTTCGTCACGGAACCGCGTGTTCGCTGAGCCGGTCGATCGCCTGGTGTCTTGCAATCCTTGTGGCCCAGTGCTGCTTTTTTTCAACGGGCGCATGTATCTTCTCAAGGTCTTTGATGCCGGCCGTCTCGTCAGCCAATCGATGCTTGGGCGCAGCATTGCTCAGATCTTGAGCAGAAGCGAAACGGAGGAGCCTACGAACTTGTCGAGCTTGACGGCCTTGCCGAAAGGAGAAGCAGTCCCCCTCTTAGCAGAGGTGCGCAAGGCTGATCCAGCAACGCTCCAAGCCATCGACGATGCTTGGCTCGCATTCTCTATCGTCTCTAATCTTGGCAGAGCGGATGGTCAGGCAGACCAACTCAAGGGTCTGACCGGCGAAGGGAACGATCGTTGGTTCGGGAAGACGACCTTGCTCGTCGATCCCCTGGGTCATCTGGGCCTCTATGCCGACCATGCGCTTGCAGATGGGCTGATCCTGAAGCGGCTGGGTGAACAAGTCTTGATGGCTGTGTCTCAACAAGCGTTCGACGAGAAGGCAGCAATTGATCAGGCCGCGGCAGTGCAACCTGTCGGTCCCTTTGGTGAAGAACGGGAACGTCGCTGGAAGCTTCATCTTCAGCGCTATCGCCATCAGCTTACGCGTATGAGGTCAGACCAGGCCTCGATCTCTGTTGACTGCCAACAGAGGAAAGCACTGATCGGAGCCATCCCGCTTGCTGCGCAGACGGCCTTTTACCGCCTGCATGGTGAAGTGGAAGCGCCCTATCTGCCTGTGTCGAAGCGGCGGAATGCTGCACGCGGCTTGGATTTCATACACGATACGGCACCGGGAACCCTGCCAGCCATCCTCCATCTCGGCAGGGTCGACGGGCCGCTCGAAGAAACCCTCCAATCTGTGCTTTCATGGTGGTCCCAAGCTGTTCGCGATACAGTGCGAGGAAAGAGCGGAGAACGGCTGCTGCATTACCTCTATCGCTTTGCCGAAAGTGAGGGAGCAAGCGACCACCCCTTCTTTGGCGCTGCAGGCTTTCCGGCGTGCTTAGCTTATCCAAGGCTTTGTCTCTCGGTCATGGAAGGACGTCCCTTGGTTCCAGGAATCGCCTTTCCTCCCGACGAGCAGGGATGGGGTATTGGGGCCACTGTGCACGAGAATGGCTTGAATGTTACATTGACTGCTTGGGACGATGACCCCGCAACGGCCCTCAATGAGGTACGCTGTGCTCTGGAAAAAATCCTGGAGCGTTTGCCGGGCGGTCCCGAGCAGAGCTTGGCCTGGCAGGACAAGAACGCAACCAAATCGCAAGCATTGGCAACTTAGCAATTGAGGTTCCGGCTAAGCAGCGGAGTCACGTCTTAACGCCTGGCAGAGGCAGTGCACACCACCGCCGCCGAGGGTGAAGAGGGACATGTCCGGCTCGAAGACCTCGAAACCCAGGCTGCGCATCTTGGCGTTCAAGGTGGCGCTGCCCTTCATCGAGAGCACCTTGGCGTTGCCGAGGGCCACCAGGTTGACGCCCAGGTCCTTGGCTTCGGCGTAGCCGACATCGACGAAGTCGAAGCCGCGGCTGCGCAAAAAGTCGACCAGCCAGCCCTCCATGGCATCCAGACAGGCGACCAAGAGTTTCGGCGCGAGTGGTACCACGAGGCCGTCCATATGCACGAACTCGCGCGAGATGGGGGCGACCTCGGCCTCCCAGCCCTCGGCGCGGACGAAGTCGGCCACTTGCTCGGCGCCGGCCTGTTCGGAGCGTTCGCCGCAATAGCCGATCAGCACCAAACCGGGCTCCAGGATCACGAAGTCCCCTCCCTCGAAGTGTCCGGCAGTGGCGTAGTTCCAGACCGGGATGCCCATCGACTGATAGAACTTGATGGCGGTGACATAGTCGGCGCGCCGGCTCTTCAGCTGCATGTGGCAGATGAGAGCGCCCCAGGGTGTCATGGCGCTGGAATCCCGGGCAAAGAAGTTGCGATGCAGGACCGGGTCGGCTTCTAGGTAATGGCAGTTGACCCCCGCGTCCTCATAGATCCGCACCATCTCGGCATGCTGGGCCATGGCGCGTTGCAGGTCGAAGCTGACCCCGGTCTTGTGCTGGTTGGCGAAGGTGCGCTGGCTGATCGGGCCGGCATCGGTCCAGCGATAGTACTCTGGGCGGCCCAAGAGAACGTCGTGGAGGGGGGCATAGTCGTTGTCGATGCCCCAAGGGCGATCAGAGGGGCGCGTGCTCGATCCTGTGTCTGTCATTGGCTGTCTCTCCTTCGCCCGGAGAGAAGAGCGCAGGGTTGCCCGCTGGGCAAGCTCAATCGAGCAACTGGTCCAAGACCGAGGCGGCGGCGCCGATATCACCCTGCAAGGCCTGCCGCGCGGCCTCTGCGTCGCGGCGATGCAAGGCCTCCGTCAAGGCGCGGTGATGCTCATTCGATTCCACGTAGTTGCCCGAGGCATGCAGCAGGTTGAAGTAGGGGCTGATCTGCAGCCAAAGGCTCTCGATCATGAACAGCAGGGTCGGCGAGCCGGCCGCGGCATAGACGGTGAAGTGAAACTCTCGGTTCGCCCGCAGGTAGCTCTTGACATCGTTCTCAGCGACGGCGCGATCCAGGGTCTTATTGAGCGCGCTGAGACGAGCCAGTCCCTCCTGGTCGATACGATCGGCCGCCCAGGCTGCGGCCATGCCTTCCACCTCGTTGCGCACCTGCCTGAGGTCGGCTAGCCGCGCGACTGAGAGCGGCGGTATGCCCATTGAGCGGCCGGAGACCACAGTCAGCGCGCGCTCTGCCGTCAGACGGTGCAGAGCCTCGCGCACCGGCATATGGCTGACGGCAAAGGCAGTGGCCAAGCTCTTAATGGTGATGGAGCGACCAGGCGGGATCTCACCATTGAGGATCAGATCCCGGATCCGACGATAGACATGCTCCTGCATCGTTTCGCGTGGGGCCGGGTCCAATGGGATGGCCGCCCCGTCAAACTTTCCGCTCACGCTAACTCGCTCTCTTGCCCCGTCACACCAGCAGATGGGCTCTTGTCTAGGCTGGGCCCGAGGAGTCTCGAAACCCCGGTTTCTGTCATTGTTGATCGTTGATCTTTGATCAAAACTATGAAAGGGTCAAGAGGTACAGCAGGCTCCTGGGTCTTGGCCGAAGCTGGGCTGAGGATGGGGCTGGGCTGGTCTGCCACGTTCAGAGAAACGGGAATGCGCCCGCTTATGCGGCGGGGCTTCGATAGAAGAAGAGGGAGGAAAGAGATGAGTCTTTTCCGGCGTACACTAGGCCTCTGCTCGGCCTTGGCTTTGGGCATGATGGCCGGCCTGTCACCCGATGCCGCCTCGGCCGAGGACAAGCACAAGATCTTCCTGTCGATGAGCTACATCGGCAATGATTGGCAGGCAGAGGCCGCCAATATGATCAAGGCGATGGCCGCCCATAAGGATATGGCCGACAAGGTCGATCTGCAGATCCAGGTGGCCGGCCCCAATGCGCAGCGTCAGATCCAGCAGATCAACGCCATGGTGCAGCAGGGCGCGGACGCCATCGTGGTCTTCCCAATCTCGCCCACGGCCTTGAATTCGGTGGTGAAGAACGCCTGCAACAAGGGGGTCAAGATCTTTGCCTATGACGCCGAGATCACGGAGGCCTGCGCCTACAACATCTCGATCGACCAGGAAGAGGCAGGTCGTGTCACCGCACAGTGGCTGGCCGACAAGCTGGGCGGCAAGGGCGATATCGTGGTGATCACCGGCGTTCCCGGCACCTCTGTCGACACCCTGCGCACCAAGGCCGCCAAGGAGGTCTTCGACAAGTATCCCGATATCAACATCATCGCCGAGGCAGTCGGGATGTGGAGCCAGGCCGTGGCCCGCACCGAGCTCTCCAAGATCCTGGCCACCCGCAGCTGGGAATCGATCGATGGCTTGTGGATGCAGGTCGGCTGTTACACTGCCAACGCCATGCAGCTGGAGGCGGACAAGACGCCGGAGCAGCTCTTGCCCTGCGCTGGTGAGGGGGCCAATGGCGGACGCATCCAGATGCTGCCGCAGGGAACCGAAGTCGAAGGTGGCGCCTGCCCCTATTGCCCGCTGGGCGCCCCCCGAATCTCTTACGCCTCTCCGCCCTATTCGGGCGCTCTGGCCTTGAAGCTGGCCGTGAAGGCTCTGGAAGGTGAGGATGTTCCGGACGTGATCACCCTGCCGCTGCCGATCGTCACCAACGACACCGTCAAGTACTGCGAGACCGGGTCTTGGGCAGAGATGGCGGCCGGCTGCAATGCCTTCCCGCCGGCCTTGGTGCCAAATCCGGGTTGGTTCGCGTCGATTTTCTCAGAGCAGACGCCAGAGGTCGGCTTCCAAGCAGCCCTCATCGGTCAGCCTGAGAACTGATCGCTCCCGATCTTCGGCAATGATCGCCATGGACCGGGCGGTGGTAAAGCTGCCGCCCGGGCTGGCGATCCGGTAAGGTTCAGCCTCATCGGAAGGCGGGCGGCGAGATCCTATGCAGGCTGCGAGCACAGAGACTGCGGCATCCGAGGCGGCGATTGCGGTCGAGGCGGTTAGCAAGACCTTCGGCGCCACCCGCGCGGTCGATCAGGTCTCTTTCGAGGTGGGGAAGGGCCGGGTTCACGCGCTGCTCGGCGAGAACGGTGCCGGAAAATCCACGCTGGTCAAGCTGATGAGTGGCCTGGAGACTGCGGACAGTGGTCAGTTCCGTATCTTCGGGCAGGCAGCCCGCATTACCTCGCCGCGTGCAGCCCACAAACAGGGCATCCAAACGGCCTTTCAAGAGATGACCCTGGTCAAGGATTTGACGATCCTTGACGCCATGCTGCTGCCCTATGCACCCCGCAGTCTCTTGGGGCTCAGCCGCCGCCGCGCTGCAGCCAGAGAGATCGCCGCGCACTTTCAGCGCCTGGGTCTCGAGGGCATCGATCTGAGTGACGAGATTCGCGACCTCGATCTGGCGGTCAAACAGAAGATCGAGATCGCCCGCGCGCTCTATCGCGAGCCCAAGATTCTGCTGCTGGACGAGCCGACCTCTACCCTGTCCGGCCGAGACGTTGACTGGCTGGGTGGCCTGATCGAAGCCGAGCGCGAGCGCGGCACCACCATCCTTTTTATCTCACACCGCCTGCGCGAGGTGCGCGACTTCTGCGAAACCCTGACCGTGCTGCGCAACGGGCGACACATCGAAACCGCTGCCGTGGCCGACCTAAGCGACGAGGCGGTGATTGGCATGATCGTCGGCCGCTCCATCGGGCAGGTCTTCCCAGACCGCCGTCCGGCCGAGGTCGAGGCGCGGGAGATGCTGCGTGGCGACGACCTTGAGACCGACGGCAAGCTGAACGGCGTTTCCTTCTCGCTGAAGGCTGGCGAGGTACTGGGCGTGGCCGGCCTGCAGGGCATGGGGCAACTGGATCTCTTCCTCGCCTGCTTCGGTGCCACGCAACTGAGCCAAGGGCAGATCTCGGTCGAGGGCGATCCCGTGGTCCTAACCCAGCCCTCGGACGCGGTGGACGCACGCATCGGGATCTCGCTGGTGCCGGAAGACCGCAAGACCGAGGCCTTGTTCCTCAAGCTCTCAGGCCTGCACAACGCCTCTCTACCGATCATTGAGCGCTTTACACGTCGCGGACTGATCGACCGGCAGGCCGAAAGCGAGGCAGTCGCCGAGGTCTTTCGTCGTGTGCAGGTCGACCGCCGCGCACTCTGGACAGCGGCCGGTGCCTTCTCCGGCGGCAATCAGCAGAAGATTGTCCTGGCCAAGTGGCTGCTGACCGAGAGCCGGGTGCTGCTGCTCTATGATCCGACACGCGGCGTCGATGTCGGCACCAAGCAGGAGATCTATCGTCTGATGCGCGCCTTCGTTGAGGCGGGTGGCGCCATTCTCTTCTATTCCAGCGAGATCCCGGAACTGGTGCATGTCGCCGAGCGGGTGATGGTCTTGTACAAAGGCGAGGTTGCGGCTGAGGTCAGCGGTGCTGCGCAGAACGAAGAGGCCATCGTGCAGGCCGCCCTCGGCGGGGCCGCGCTGCAGGAGGCAGCGGAATGAGCAGCCTGCCGCAGAGCCTCTCCAGCGAAGGCCATCTCCGCTTCCGCATCTCCGGCTATCGCGGGCTGATCGTGGCCATCACGGTCTTCATCGCGCTCATGGTCTTCAATGACCTCTTGACGCCGGGCGCCATCAGTTACTTTGAGGTCAGTTTCCTCTCTTCGGGCGGAGCCACCCTGGCCCTGGCGGCGGCCGGTCAGACCCTTGTGATCCTGACCGGTGGCTTCGATCTCTCGGCCGGGGCTGTGGTGTCGCTGGTGAATGTGGTGCTGGCCACGAACATGCCAGAGAGCAGCGGCGGGATCCTGCTTTGGTCGTTGATCGGCGTTGGCATCGGGGCCGCGGTCGGCGCCTTCAACGGTTTCTTCGTGGCGGTGCTGCGGCTCCAGCCCATCGTAGTGACGCTCTCCACCATGTTCATCGTGCAGGGGATCACCTTGCTGGTGATGGACAAGCCCGGCGGGCAGGTGCCCTACGCGCTCTCCGAGGCCTTGGTGCAGGATGCCGTGCCTGAGATCTTGCCGATGCCGCTGGTGCTGATCGGCATCCTGATCCTGCTCTGGCTTTGGCTGAAGAACACGCGCTTCGGGATCGCCATCTACGCCGTCGGCTCCGACATGGAGGCCGCGCGCGCACAGGGCGTTCGCGTCGCCTGGGTGCGCTTTTGGGTCTATGTGCTGGCTGGTGGCTGCTACGGCTTTGCCGGTGTCTTTATTACTGCCTTAACCGGTGCCGGCGACCCCTTGGTCGGCAACCCCATGCTGCTGCAGATCTTCGCGGCCGTCGTGGTCGGAGGCACGACCCTGGGCGGAGGTCGCGGCGGCCTGGTCGGGTCGATCTTTGGCGCCTACATCCTGATGATCGTGGTCAACATCCTCTTGGTGTTGAACGTCTCTGCCTACTACTCGACTGTCACCGAGGGGGTGATCCTGATCCTGGCGGTGCTGGCCGGTGCGCTGGGTCGTCAAGCCCGCTTTGCGCTCTGGCTGCGCAGTAGCCTTCAACGCATGAAGGCAGCGCAGCAAGGCATGCTGCCACGGCAGATCACCAGAACAAGGGACCGTCTGAGACTGCCGGAATTTGCGCAGATGGAGGCGCCTTCGTCCGGCCAGGAGGCCCGGCCGCCCTTCTATGTTCGCCATCGAGAGGCGCTGCGTTTTGCGCTGCCGGCCTATATCTGCTTCATCATCTCGGTGCTGGCGACCGAGGTTGTGATCGGCAATGCCCTCTTCAGCTGGACCTATTACAACTCGCTTCTGGTGCTCTCCTCATTCCTGCTGATCCTGGCCTTGGGGCAGGGGACCGTCATCCTCACCGGTGGTCTGGATCTCTCCGTGCCTTGGACCATCGGGCTCAGCGGAATCCTCCTGACCGGTCTATTGAACGGACAGGATGGTCCGCTCATCTATGCCCTGCCCTTGGTTCTGCTTGTTGGTATCGCGATCGGGGCCGTCAATGGGATCGGCATTGCCGTGCTGGGGCTCTCGCCGATCGTCATGACACTGGCGATGAACGGCATTCTGCAGGGCTTGGCGCTACTCTATTCGCAGGGGACGCCGGCCGGTTTCTCGGCACCTCTGATGCGCTGGTTCATGACCGAACGTGTGCTCGGTGTGACGCCGGTTGTAATCCTGGTCCTGCTCTTCGTCGCCGCCGCGGTCCTGCTCTTGACGCGCACACCCTTCGGTCGGCGGGTCTATGGGCTGGGGAATGGTGAGCGGGTGGCGGCGCTCAGCGGCATCAAGGTCGATCGCACCATCATCCTGGTCTACATGCTGTCTGGCTTCTGTGCCGCCTTGGTCGGCTGCCTTTTGACCGGTTTCTCCGGTCAGGCGAGCCTCGGAATGGGCGACGAGTACCTGCTGCCCTCCATCGCCGTGGTCGTGGTTGGCGGAACCTTGATCACCGGCGGACGCGGCAGCTATCTGGGCATGGTCGGAGGCGTGCTGCTCTTCACCGGGCTGCAGACCTTGTTGGCCGGAACGACGCTCCCCTATGCCACCCGCGCCATTCTGTTCGGCCTGGTGGTGCTGGGCGCGGTCGTCGCTCTGCGCGAACGGCGCGCTTGAGCGAAGAGGAGACGAGGCATGTCGGCTATTCCCTCGAACTGGACCATCGGCGCGATCGAGCCGGGACAGCGTGTCTTCCTCTCAGGTGCGGCGTCCGGGATCGGTCGCAGCATTGCCGAGATGCTGATCGCCTCGGGTGCCAGGGTCTGGGTCTGCGACGTCTCTGAGGCCGCCTTGGACGCCTTTCGGGCCAGTCATCCGCAACAGCGCGCGAGCAAGGCCGATGTCAGCGACGAGGCTTCTCTGGCTGCGCTCTTCGCCGAGATCCGGGCGGACTGGGCGGGGTTGGATGGGCTGGTCAACAATGCTGGGATCGCCGGTCCGACCGGGGCGGTGGAGGACATCAGCCCCTCCGACTGGCGTCGCTGTCTGGATATCGGGCTCACCGGGCAGTTCCTCTGCGCCCACTTTGCTGTGCCGCTGCTGAAGGCCGCCGGTGGTGGGGCCATGGTCAACATGTCCTCCTCCGCCGGACGCTTCGGCTATGCCTTTCGCACCCCCTATTCGGCGGCGAAGTGGGGCGTCATCGGCCTGACCCAGAGCCTGGCCAAAGAGCTGGGGCCGGACGGAATCCGTGTGAACGCGATCCTGCCCGGTATCATCGAGGGGCCCAGGATGGAGGGCGTGATCGCCGCCAGGGCGGCTCAGCTTGGGATCGACCAGGAATCGATGCGGGCCGACTATCTGGAACGCATCTCGCTGCGCCGTATGACCCCGCAAGCCGATGTTGCCGCCATGGCCTGCTTCCTTCTCTCCGACATGGGGCGTAACCTCTCCGGCCAATCCTTCCCGGTAGACGGCAATGTGGAGGCGCTGTGAGATGGAGCAAACAAGGGGAAAGGTGGCTTGTGTCGGTGGCGGTCTGATCGGACGGGCCTGGGCGCTGGTCTTTGCGCGCGCGGGCTATGAGGTCGTGGTCTTTGACCAGGATCGGGCAACGGCCGAGGCCGCACGTGCCTTTGCCGAGGCCATGCTACCGGCCTTGGCCGAAGAGGACCTGATCGAAGGACAGGCACCCGAGCAGGTCTTGAACCGGGTCACCTTGGCCGATGATCTGCCACAGGCGCTGAGCGGCGCCCTGCACGTCCAGGAGAGCACACCTGAGAAACTGGAGGTGAAGCAGGCCGTCTTTGCCGAATTGGATCGTCTGGCCGAGCCCGATGCTGTCTTGGCCAGCTCCACCTCTGCCCTGCTGCCCTCGGCCTTTACCGAAGGCCTGAAGGGCCAAGGGCGCTGTCTGGTCGCGCATCCGATCAATCCACCCTATCTGGTTCCGGCGGCAGAGCTGGTGCCCGCACCCTGGACCGATCCCTCGACGATGGAGAGCTGTCAGCACTTCATGGAGGCCTGCGGCATGGCCCCTATTGTGATGCAGCGCGAGCTCGACGGGTTCGTCATGAACCGCATGCAGGGTGCGCTTCTGGAAGAGGCCTTCCGCCTGGTCGAGCAGGGCTATGCCTCGGTCGAGGATGTCGATGTCGGCATTCGCGAAGGCCTGGCCCTGCGCTGGTCCTTCATGGGTCCCTTCGAGACCATCGATCTCAACGCGCCCGGCGGTGTGCGTGACTACGCCGAACGCTATGCCGGGATCTATGACCGTATCCATCCCTCGACCTTGAAGCGCGCCAACTGGACCGGGAGCACCATGGACCGGATCGAGGCGGAGAGGCGAGTCCGGCTGCCGCAAGACAAGCTGGGCGAGCGCCAGGGTTGGCGCGATCGGCGGCTGATGGCTCTGGCGGCGCACAAGCGACGCGCCAAGCGCGCCCTGGGCGACTAGGGGACAGGCGATGCTGAAGATAGAAGTCTTCTCAGAAAATAGGGATGCGCTTGGCGAAGGTCCCCTGTGGGATCAAGAGAGCCAGCGCCTCTATTGGATCGATAGCTACGGGCCAACCATCCATTCAGCGGACCTTGATGGTGGCACAAGACGACGCTGGAGCTTGCCCGAGCCGATCGGCTCGATGGCGCTGCGCTCGCGTGGCGGCGCGGTGGTCGCACTGCGATCGGGCTTCTTTCTCTTGGATTTCGAAAGCGGCGCGTTGCGTCTGCTGGAGGATTGCCATCCTGGCAACCTGCGCACCCGGCTGAATGACGGCAAGACCGACCGTCAGGGCCGTTTTCTTGCCGGCTCCATGGACCATGAGGAGAGTGAGGCGATCGGCGCGCTCTTCAGCCTGGATCAGCATCACGCGGTCTCGACCTTGGACCAGGGCTTCGTCTGCTCGAATGGCCCTTGCTTCTCGCCGGACGGCGGCACCCTCTATTTCGCTGATTCCTTCCGCCGTCTTATCTTTGCCTATGACTACGACCAGGCAGAAGGGCGCGTTCGCGGACGGCGTATCTTCGCCTCGCTGAAGGGCTTCCAAGGCTATCCCGACGGCGCCACTGTGGACAGCGAAGGCTATCTTTGGTGTGTCGAGGTCTATGCCGGGCGCCTGCTGCGCTTCGATCCGAGCGGTGCTCTGGATCGCGTGATTGGACTGCCGGTCTTCTCCAGCACCTCCATTGCCTTCGGTGGACCCAATCTGGACATCGCCTTTGTCACCTCCATGGCGCGACCCTTTGCCGGACGCGCGCCGCTGGAGCGAGAGGCGGGCATGCTCTTTGCAATCAGCGGTCTGGGCGTGGCGGGAATCGCCGAGACCCGCTTTGCCGGCTAGCGGTCGATCTTGACGGAGCAACTTGAAGAGACGCCCTAAGGGCAGAGCCACAAACCAAGGCCTTGGCCAATTGGCGATCCGTACGAGGCAAGAAAGGGAGACCAGGTCATGCGCATCGAAGTTCTCTTGGACGTAAAAACCACCCTGGGCGAGGGGCCGCTTTGGGACGTGGACCAGCAGCGGCTCTATTTCATCGACAGCTTCGATGGCCGGGTCTTCCGTTGTACCGCCGATGGAGGTGAAGTCAGGGCTTGGGACGTGCCGGCCAAGATCGGCTCGATCGCGCTGCGCAAGGACGGCGAGGGAGCGATCTGCTCTTTGGCGACCGGTTTCCACACCCTGGATTTTCGTACCGGCGAATGTGTGTTGATCGTCGATCCTGAGAGCGACAAGCCGAACAACCGCATCAACGACGGCAAGGTGGATCGCCGCGGCCGCTTCATTGCCGGCTCTATGGACACGATGGAGGAGGGGCCGAATGGCGCCCTCTATCGCTTGGATTCCGACTTTAGCCTCACCCAGTTGGATAGCGACATCATCGTCTCCAACGGCCCCTGCTGGAGCCCGGATGACAAGAGCTTCTATTTCGCCGACACCTGGACCGGAGAGATCTGGGCCTATGACTATGACATCGAGAGCGGTGCGGTCTCCAACCGGCGGACCTTTGCCAAGGTGGATACCAGCGGCGGCGGGGCGGCCGACGGCTCGACCGTGGATGCAGAGGGGTGCCTCTGGAATGCCCTGGTCTACGATTCCAAGCTGGTCCGCTACACGCCTGATGGAGCGGTCGATCGGGTGATCGAGATGCCGGTGAAGAAGGTCACCAGCGTTAATTTCGGTGGGCCGAACATGGATATCCTCTTCGTCACCACCATGGCCAAGCCGCCACTGCCGCGCTTTCCCGGCGACGGGGTGCTGCGTGGCAGTGTCTTTGCCATCTATGACCTGGGTATCCGCGGTGTGCCGGAACCTCGTTTCGGCGCCTGAAAGACGAGGCTTGCAAGAGCAAGCAAGAGCGGTCTAAAAGGTCCGCCACTTCGGACGCCGCTCTCCTGTACCGCTCCTTGGCACCGCTGCCGGCGGTGCGCGATAGCAGGAGAGCCTTTCGAGCCTTTCCAAGCATGGGCCCGGTGGCAGAGTGGTTATGCAGAGGACTGCAAATCCTTGTACGTCGGTTCGATTCCGGCCCGGGCCTCCACATCTTGGACGAGAAACCCCTTGGCTTGAAGCAGGCTGCGCGGAAAGCTGGCCTTTGGCCCTTTGGCGCGCTAGTCAGGGGGCGTTGCACCGCAAGATAGGCGAAGCGAGAATCTAGAGGGGACGGTTTATCCGATGGACAAAGAGTATGAGCCCGCCGAGGAGGCTGAGGTCCTAGAGCGCGACGAAGCCGACGACGAAGAGACCGAAGGCAACGACGAGGAAGGCGGCGAAGAGGAGAACTCTTACGACTCCGCCGATCCCGACGGCGGCGGCGCGCCCGTGAAAAAGGACAAGTCCTCTAAGGTCACCCCCTCAGAGGGCTTTTCCGCCTGGATGCGCGAGATGAATGCCTCCATCGCGTTTAGCACCTATCAGGCAAGCCGCTTGTTGCTGATCGGTGCAACCCAAAGCGAGAAGGTGCGCATCAACGAGGCCGGTTTCGAGCGCTGTCTTGGCCTTTGGGGCGATGGTCAGACCCTTTGGGTCGCGACCCTCTTCCAGATCTGGCGCCTCGACAACCTCTTGATGCCGGGCAAGAACCACAAGCACTTTGATCGGGTCTATGTTCCGCGCCTGGGCTATGTCACCAGCAACGTCGATGCGCACGACCTGGCGATCAACTCGGAAGGCGAGTGCATCTTCGCCAATACCGCATTCTCCTGCCTGGCGCGTACCAGCCCCAGCGCCAGTTTCGTGCCGATCTGGCGTCCGCCCTTCATCACGCAACTGAAGTCCGAGGACCGCTGCCACTTGAACGGCCTGGCCATGCGCGATGGGCGCGCGGCCTATATCAGTGCCATTGCCGAGAGCGACGAGCGCCACGGCTGGCGTGAGCTCAGGGGCGACGGTGGTCTCCTCATGTCGATCGCTGACAACGAGATCATCTATCGCGGCCTTTGCATGCCGCACAGCCCGCGCTGGCATGACGGCAAGCTTTGGGTGATCAACTCCGGTCTTGGCGAGTTGGGCTACCTGGAGCCGGGCGACTGGCAGTTTACGCCGGTGGCCTTGCTGCCGGGTTACGGCCGCGGCCTGACTTTCATCGGCGACTATGCCGTGGTCGGCGTCTCCATGCCGCGAGACATGAAGACCTTCGGCGGCCTGCCGCTGGACGAGGTCTTGGAAGACGCCGACATGATGCCAAAATGCGGCCTCGTGGTGGTGAACCTGAAGACCGGTGAGATCGACCATCACCTCTGGATCGAAGGCCACATCGTGGAGCTCTACGACGTCACCATGCTGCAGGGCGTGCGCTCGCCCATGGCACTCGACTTCAAGGGCAAGGAGATCAAGCGCTGGATCAAGCTGGGCCGGCCGGGCATCGATTAATCGTTTGCAATTGGGCTTGATGCGTATGGTTGTGGGTTAGACGACAAGTTTCCTGCCTTCTAACCCCCTCCCACTGTCAACCTTCTCTCCGGGCTGTTCATCAAGCCGAAGGATGACAGACCGGGTAGCGAGCGTACCACCGAAGGTCCTGGCAACACAGCACCACGGACTGACAAACAAGATGAGCCCGCCCTTCAGGAACGAGGGGCGGGCTCTTCTCTTACAGTCAAGAGAAAGGGGCGGTCGCTGTGTTGCGATCCGCCCCTTTCTTGTGTCTCGCGTTCAGCGAGCCATCGTTAGGCGGCAGAGGCCTTGGTGATGGTCTCGATGGTGCTGTTCACGCGGGTCTGCAGGGGCTCGAAAGCCTCGTTGGCGACCGCCATCGACATCTCGGCGACCTTGGTGCCGTCGGCCATGACCTTGTCCATGTGGGTCTTGGTCAGCTCGCTCTGCAGGTCCATCGCCTCTTTGATGGTCTTGACGCCCATCAGCTGCTTGGCGGCGTTCATGTTGGTCTCCAGAGAGGCCTGGGCCAGGGCCACCAGCTCCTTGGAAACGGTCTCGAAGCCCTTCAGCAGGATCGTGCTGGACTGCATGACAGCCTCGGCATTGTCCTTCTGCAGGCCGCTGATCTGGCCGTAGTTCTTGAAGAGCTGCTCAGAGAACTTCTCGGCATTGTCTTTGGCGAAGGCGACGTACTGGTCGTAACCCTTCTGGGCGGCCTCGGTGCCGGCCTTCATGGCCTGCTCGAAGCTTTCCTTGCCAACATTCACGGCGGCCTCGACCGGCTTCAGGGTCTCGGCGATGGTGTCTTCAACCTTCTTGTTCGCAACCATAGTCTTGCTCCTTGCTTTGCTGGTCCCGGTACCCCGTGTGCGGGTCGGTGACTTGGTGGTGATCTGAGCCATCGGCTTCCTCGTCTCTTGTGCAAGGACCCCACGGGCCTCTTCGGCGGCGATCCCTGCCTTCCCTTACCTCTGTGCTGTCTCTCTGCCTTTTGTGCAGTGCAGCATGACCAGGTAGATAGGAGGAGCTTCGGCGCCCGTCAAGGATTTTTTGTGCAGTGCAACATGACGCAGAAGTGGCGGAAATCTGTCAGGCTTTCCCTGCCGCGAGCGGGTTTACTGTTGCCGCGACGCATCAGCGCCGTCTTTCTGTCACTTTTTCTTTAGGTGTCGAGTCGTTCCTGGTTGCGAAGCGCTCAGAAATATGATCCTTCGTAATGCTTTAGGGGTGCTTCTTAAGGAAATGAAGGAGCTTTGACCCATGGGGCAGATGCATCGATCGGGATTGGGTATCGTGGTGGTCCTGCTGGCCGCCTTGTTTTTGACCACGGCGGCTTTGGCCAAGGCGGAACGCAAGGCCGCCATCGTTGTCGACGCGGTCACCGGCGAAGTGCTTTACGAAAAACAGGCTGATCGGCGTCACTATCCGGCCTCTCTGACCAAGATGATGACGCTTTACTTGCTGTTTGAGGCAGTGGAGCGCGGCCAAGTCACCTTGAATACGCCGCTGCCAGTCTCCAAGCATGCAGCAGCCCAGCCGCCGTCCAAGGTTGGCGTCAAAGCCGGCGGCTCAATCACGGTGGAGCAGGCGATTCGCTCTCTGGCGATCAAGTCTGGCAATGACGTCGCCGTCGTAGTGGCCGAGGCGCTTGCGGGCAGCGAGGCCAACTTCGGGCGTAAGATGACGGCGATGGCGCGTCGCTTGGGGATGTGGCGCACCACCTTCTTCAATGCCTCAGGCCTGCCGGACAAGCGCCAGCTCTCCACACCGCGCGATATGGCGAAACTGTCGCGCGCGCTGCTCTATGACTTCCCGCGCTTCTATCACTACTTCTCCGCACCGGGCTTCAGCTACAAGGGCAAGCAGTTCAACTCCCACAACCGACTGCTCTATAGCTACGGCGGGGCTGATGGCATCAAGACCGGCTATACGCGGGCTGCCGGCTACAACATCTCCGTTTCGGCCGTGCGCGGTGGGCGACGTCTGATCGCCGTCGTCTTCGGTGCCGACAGCTCGTCCAAGCGGAACACCTGGGCCGCCTCCTTGCTGGACCGCGCCTATCCCAGCGCCGCCACCGGCCATCCCAAGCAACAGTTCGTGGCCTTGGATCGCGGCGGCAAGCTGCCGGCCTTGCAGCCGCGCATCACCGAGAGCGGGCCGGTGCCCAAGGCCAAGCCGCTGCAGCAGACCCCGCAGGTCAATCTGGCGGCTGCGCCTGCTAAGCCGAAAGTCACCAAACCTAGAGAGGCAGCAGCCGCGCCGAAGGTGGCAGCACCAGCAAAACCGGTGAAAGCAGCTGCGCAACCCGTTGCGAAGACCGCCGCAGTGGCCAGCACGCAAAGCCTGCCGCCCAAACCGACGCAAGTGCAGACCGGTAGCGGCCTTTGGGCGATCCAGGTGGGTGCCTTTTCGATCTCTGACAGCGCGCACGATGCAGCCGCCCAAGCCAAGCAGGCAACACAGGGTCTGGGTAACGGCAACGTCGAGGTGGTCGAGGTTCAACAGGGTGAGAGCCGGCTCTATCGGGGCCGCGTGTCAGGTCTGGCCGAGGGAGCTGCCCGCGCCGCCTGCAATTTCCGCATCATCCATGGCGCCCCCTGCATGGTGGTGCCGCCAGGCAGCTAAGGGACGTCGGTTGGATTCGGTTATGGGAGGGGAGAGCGCCGATGTTTCCCCTCCACTCAATGCGCGACCTTGACTTCTATAGGACCTCAGGCCGAGGCCAGGGCGCCCCTTTCGGCGCGCAGGAAGTCTAGCCAGGTTTGCATTCCCTCGCCGGTCTTTGCCGAAACCTGAAGGATTTTGGCCTGAGGATTGACCGCGCGGATGTTCCGACTGCAGGTCTCAAGGTCGAAGTCGACATGCGGGGCAAGGTCCATCTTGTTGATGACCACGACCTCGGCGGCGCGGAACATATGCGGATACTTGATCGGCTTGTCCTCGCCCTCGGTGGTCGAGATCACCGCCACCTTCATGCGTTCGCCCAGGTCGAACATTGCCGGACAGACCAGATTGCCGACATTCTCGATGAGGAGGAGAGAGCCGGCCAGAGGGTTCAGCGCCTCGACGGCAGAGGCGACCATGTCGGCCTCCAGATGACAGCCCGCACCGGTGTTGATCTGGATTGCCCGCGCGCCGGCAGCGCGGATGCGCTCGGCGTCGTTGGTGGTCATCTGATCCCCCTCTATCACGGCGATTTCGAGCTCGTCGCTCAAGGCCTCGATGCTGCGCTCCAGCAGGGTGGTCTTTCCGGCGCCGGGCGAACTCACCAGGTTGATGGCCAGCACACCGCGTCCCTCGAACCAGCCTCGATTGCGCTGTGCGATGCCGTCGTTCTTGGCCAACACCGCCTGTTCCAGAGAGATTACCTCGCCGTTGGGGCCGTGGATGTGCGGCTTGTCGTGGTCATGGTCATGGTCATGGTCATGATCGTGATGGTGGCTATGGCCGTGGTCGTGATCATGGTGGTCATGACCTTGCATCAGGATCTGCATGTCGAGCGTTCCCTTCAGCTCTTTCAACTCCTGACGCTCAAGATCGGTCATGGTCACGCTGTTGGTAGGATCAGAGCATCCGCAAGTGCCGCACATCAGGCTGCCTCCTCCAGTTCAAAGTCTTTGATGACAAAGGTGTCGCCCTCGGCCTCGATGAATTCCAGCGAGGCCCCCGCCAGAACGCTGCCCTCGGCTGCTAGGTCGAAGCAGAAGCTGAGGGCCTTTCGCTCGACGCAAGCCAGAGGGCCGATGGCAAGGCGCACGCGTCGGACGTGGCAACCGGCTGCATGCTCGGAGACGATGGCGACGATGTTCCGCGAGAGGCCCAGTTCATGCATCAGCCAAGCCCCCAGGCGAGCGCCCCGGTGTCGCCCATCACGTCGATGCCAAGCCCGACGGCGAGCAGTGCTGCTGCGATAGAGAGACCCTTGTAGGCCCAACTGGCATGCTTTTCCGCAGCGCTAAGCGGCCAGGCGACAGCGTAGCTCAAGAGCGCCATCCCGAGGATGGAGCCGACGCCGAAGAGACTGACATAGGCGAGCGCGGTCAAGGCATCCTGCGTGGCCGCCACCGCCAAGGCCAGGAGACCGGCAGAGCCGGCGGCCCCATGCATCAGCCCGACACCCAGGGCCCTCAAGGGAAAGCCTTTAGGGTGGCTGTGACTATGCGGGTCCTGGTGATGTGGTTTCTCAGCGCCATGATGGCTGTGCGCATGCAGGTGGCGGGTGCCACCCCCGTGGCTGTGCACATGAAAGTGCACGCGCTTCACATAGAGCCGCCGCAAGACGTCCAGGCCCAGCAGGACCAGCATGACGCCGACCCCGAATTCCAGGGCGGCACCCCAGCGCTCGGTCAGGGTGAAGCCCAAGAGGATCGCCGCCGCGCAGATCAGGAAGAGGGTGATGCTGTGCCCCAAGCCCCAGACCGCTCCACGCAAGGCCAGCTGCCTTTTGGACCCGGTCTTGCCGGCCGCCATGGCGCCGACCGCGGCCAGATGATCGGCCTCCAAGGCATGCTGCATGCCAATCAGAAACCCGAGTGCCAGGAAGCCTTCCATAAAGCGAAACCCTTAACAGATGCGGGGGAGCTGCTCGCCGACCAGCATGTCGACGATACGGCCTCCCCCGAAGAGTGTCTGCATGACAACGCGTCCCGGATGCTGTGCGACGGCCCTGCCGATTGCCACGGCCTCTTGGCCTGCAGGATGCGCGCGCATCGCCGTCAGGGCCGCTTCGGCCTCTGCCTCCGGCACGAAGAGCACCAAGGTTCCCTCGTTCGCCAGATAGAGGGGATCGAGACCCAGGATCTCGCAGACCCCCACCACCTCGCGGCGCAGGGGCAGAGCCTCCTCGTCTATCGCTATGCCTAACGTCGCCGCGTCTGCCATTTCGTTGAGGGCCGAGGCGAGGCCGCCGCGGGTCGCATCGCGGGCAGCTCTCAGATTCGGTGCGGCCTCGGCCACCGCCTCGATTAGGCCGTTCAAGGGCTGACAGTCGGATGCGATGTCGGTGGACAGCGCCATGTCGCCGCGGGCGGCAAGGATCGCGGCGCCATGGTCGCCTAGCACACCATTGACCAAGGCGACGTCACCCGCCTGGATCTTGCTGGCGGCCATGTCGCGTCCGGGTGGGATCGCGCCGACACCGGAGGTGGTGATGAAGAGCTTGTCGGCCATGCCCTTGCCGACGACCTTGGTATCGCCGGTGACGATGGCCACGCCGGCCGCATCGGCGGCCTGGCGCATGCTGGCCGCGATGCGCCGGAGCAGGCTGATCTCCAAACCTTCCTCGATGATGAAGGCGGCCGAGAGCCAGAGGGGCCGCGCGCCGCCGACGGCCAGGTCGTTCACCGTGCCGTTGACTGCGAGTGTCCCGATGTCGCCGCCCGGAAACTCCAAGGGGTCGACGACGAAGCTGTCAGTGGTGAAGGCCAGACGTGCGCCCGTCTCGGTGAGAGCGGGTGCCGTCAGGCGGGCCTGGTCCTCCATCTCGCCCGTGGCCTCGGTACGAAAGGCGTCGAGAAAGACTTCATCGATCAGTCGCCGCATGGCGGTGCCGCCGCCGCCGTGCGCCAGGGTGACCCTTTCGCTATCGAGTGCCGGGCCGATTGGGGCATTCGCGTTCATTCGGCTGCCTCTAGGCTGGCGAGGCGATATTGATGATAGGCTGCGCAGGCGCCTTCGGAGGAGACCATCAGCGCACCCAGGGGACGCTCAGGCGTACACTCCTTGCCGAACTTGGGACAGGCCGGTGGCTTAATGCGACCGGTCATGACGGCGCCGCAGGCACAGCCATCGGGTTCGGCAACTTGGCGCGGGCCGGCGCCATAGCCGATCCCGAACTTGGTCTCGGCGTCGAAGGTCAGATAGGCATCACGGATCCTCAGGCCGGACTTGTCGATCTCGCCGAGACCGCGCCACTCAAAGCGCTCCCGCGGCTCATAGACAGCGGCGACAGCGGCAAGAGAGGCTGGATTGCCCTCGGCAGGGACCACGCGGGCATACTGATTCTCGACCTCCGCGCGGCCCTCCTGGACCTGGCGCAGTACCATCAGCACCGACTGCAGCAGGTCCAAGGGCTCGAAACCGGCAACCACGATGGGCTTCCCATAGCCTTCGGCGATGAAGCGGTAGGGCTCCAGCCCGATCACCATGGAGACATGGCCGGGCCCAACGAAACCGTCCAGACGCATATCCGGATCATCCAGCAGGGCCTTGATCGGCGGCGGCACGGTGATGTGGTTGCAGAAGACAGAGAAGTTGGTCAGGCCCTCGTCGGCCGCCTGCAGGATGGAGAAGGCGGTGGAGGGCGTGGTCGTCTCGAAGCCCAGACCGAAGAAGACCACTTCGCGCTCCGGGTGCTTGCGGGCGAGGTCCAGCGCGTCCAGGGGCGAATAGACCATACGCACATCGGCGCCATCGGCCTTCGCTTGCAGGAGGGACTTTCTGGTCCCCGGAACCCGCATGGCGTCGCCGAAGGTTGTGAAGATTACCTCAGGCCGTTCGGCCAGCTCGACGCATTCATCCACGCGCGACATGGGCAGCACGCAGACCGGGCAGCCCGGTCCATGAATGAACTCAAGGCCCGGCGGTGTTAGCCGGTCGAGGCCATAGCGAAAGATCGCGTGGGTGTGGCCACCGCAGATCTCCATGATGGCAACCGGATTGGTCTCGGTGGCGCCGATGGCATTGACTGTCTCATCGATCGCAGCCAGGACACCCTTGGCGGCGACGGGATCGCGGAATTCACTGGCGTAGCGCATGGCTCTACTCCGCAGCCGAGGCGCGCATGGCCTCTAGCTCTTGCTGTGCCTCGCCCAGTTCCATCAAGAGGGCCAGGGTCTTGGCGGCTTCTTCCTCGTCGATCCGGCTCATGGCAAAGCCGACATGGACCAGGGTCCAGGCGCCGACCAGAGACTCGAGGTCACCGTCGGGTGGGGCAATGGGCGCCAGATTGACCTCGCGGCTGACGCCTGAGATCTCGACCTTTGCGAGCTTACGCTCGACGTCGGAGATCGCGACGATCTGGCCTGGAATTCCTAGGCACATGGCTCTCCTCCCTTGGTTTGTTGTCTTGCGGCGGCGATCAGGGCTTGGCCCAGCGCCAGGCCGCCGTCGTTGGTCGGCACTGTCGCGTGGGTCAGCACCGTGATGCCGCTCTTCGTCAGGTCCTCTTCGACCAAGCGGAAGAGGGTGGCGTTCTGGAAGCATCCGCCGGAGAGCGCCACGGTGTCGAAGCGCGCACCGGATTCGCTGAGGCGCATCGCCATGGCGACGACGGTCTTGGCCAGCCCGCGGTGGAATCGTGCTGCGATGGTGCCGATCGGGGTACCCAGGTGGAGATCACCCAACAGCGCGCGCCAGACCTGGAGCGGCTCGATGTAAGGCAGGCCGCTGCCGCCTAGCAGCGGTATGGCGAAGGGATAGGCCAAGGTCTCGGGCTCTGACAGGGCGGCGGGATCGATTGCGGCCTCCAGGAGCATGGCCGCTTCGCCCTCATAGTTCTGCCGATCCCAGGCGAGGCCGGTCATGGCGGCGGCTGCGTCGAAGAGGCGACCGCAGGACGACGAGAGGGGCGCATTCATCCCCTTGGCGATCATTGCATCCAGGGTGTCACGTGGGGCCTTCGCCAGCTTCTCGTAAAGCGGTAAGTGCGCGAAGTTCATCCGGAACTCGGACCAGCCCATCTCCGCCATCAGGTGAGCATAGGCGTTGCGCCAAGGTTCACGGACGGCTGCTTCTCCGCCGGCTAAGGCGACCGGCTTCAGGCAGCCCAAACGGGTATAGCCGCGGTAGTTGGCGGCCAGAAACTCGCCGCCCCAGATCGTGCCGTCGTCGCCGAGGCCCAGCCCGTCCAGGGAGATCCCCAGCACCGGTGGGGCATCAAGCGGGCGTACATTCTCGGCTAGGCAGGCGGCAATGTGGGCGTGGTGGTGCTGCACCTCAATCAGGGGCAGATCCTTGGCCTTTGCCATCTGCTGCCCACGCTTGCTGGAGAGGTAGTCCGGGTGGCAGTCGATCGCCAAAGCCTGGGGGCTGTGATCGTAGAGCTGGCGATAGAGGGAGAGGTTGTGACCAACCTCCTGATCGGTCGCCAGGTTTTCCAGATCGCCCATGTGCTGGCTCAGGATCGCCTGGCCGTCCTTCAGCAGGCAGAAGCTGTTCTTGAGCTCGCCGCCCAGGGCCAGGATCTGCCGATCGCCGTCGAAACCGGGCGGTAGCGGAAGCGGGGAAGGGGCATAGCCGCGGGCTCGACGCAGCAGACGGCTGCCTTTGCCCACGATGCGGGCGACAGAGTCGTCGATGCGGTTGACGATGGCGCGGTCGTGCATCAGGGCGAAGTCTGCGACCTGGGCCAAACGCTGGCGGGCGACCTCATTGTCGATGCATTGCGGCTCGCCGGAGAGGTTGCCGCTGGTCATCACCACCGGGCGGTCGAGGCGCCGCAGCATCATGTGATGCATGGGGGTGTAGGGCAGCATGAAGCCCAGCAGGTTCAGGCCGGGTGCCACTGCTTCGGGCAAGGCCACGCCGGCTGCTTGCAGCAAGACGATGGGGGCGGCCGGGCTTTGCAAGAGCTCGGCTTCCGCCTCCGAAACCAGGGCGTAGCGGCGGATGACATCCAGATCGCGCGCCATCAGGGCAAAGGCTTTGCCGCGGCGCCGCTTGCGGGCGCGCAGGCGCTCAACGCTGTCGGCCTGGGTCGCATCGCAGGCCAGATGGAAGCCACCGATGCCCTTGATGGCGACGATGAAGCCCTTCAGCAACATGCCGCCGGCGGCATCGACATCGTCCAGCATGGAAAAGGCGTCGTGGCTGACGGCACCTCCCCCCAGGTGCTCCAGCCAGGCCTGCGGACCGCAGCTATGGCAGGCGATGGGTTGGGCGTGAAAGCGCCGGTCGCTCGGGTTCTCGTATTCCGCGTTACAATCCGGGCAGAGGTCGAAGCTCCGCATACTGGTCTTGCTGCGGTCATAGGGGGCGCCCTCCACAATGGAGAAGCGGGGGCCGCAGTTGGTGCAATTGGCGAAGGGATAGCGAAAGCGCCGGGCGAAGGGGTCACGCACCTCGGCTAGGCAATCCGGACAGCACGCAGCGTCGGGTGTCACTGCGGTCCGCATAGGACCCTCTGCTGAACCGGCAATGCGGAACTCGGTCGGCGCCGGTCCGCTTAAGGGCTGTGAGACCAGCTGTTCGATCCGGGCCAACGCCGGTGCTTCGCTGCGCAGCCGCTCGGCAAAGCGATCCAGGGCGACGCCCCAAAGCCTGATCCGAACACCGTCGGCGGCGTTACAAACCTCTCCGGTCAAGCCAAGCTCAGTGGCGATGCGCCAAACCGTTGGGCGGAAGCCCACGCCTTGAACCTGACCGGTGACGGTGATTTCGGCTGCGTCCAGGGTCATGAGGCCAGGTCCCAGATGAGCACGCGATTGTTGCCGCTGTCGGCGATCGCCAGGGACTGCCCCAGAAGCGACAAGCCATAGGGCCAGCAGAGCGTGGCCCGGCCGGCGACACCCCAGGCGTTGTCACCCTTGCTGGCGAAGTCCGGCTGTCCGGTAAGCGCGCAGGCGGCGCTGCCGGTCTGGCTCTCATCGAAACCCAGAAGGCGCGAGTTGGCGGTGTCGGCCAGGATCAGCCTTTCGTCTGTGCTGGCCAGTGCGTAGGGCATGTTCACCGTCGCGGCATTGGGGTAGTAGCTGGCGCCATTGTGGTCGCAGGCATGGGCGTCGGCTTGGCCCAGGATGGCCTCGGCCGGTGCCCCGTTGCAGTCGGGCAGACCCTGCCAGAGCATCACTCTGTTGTTGCCGGCGTCGGCCACGGCCAGCCTGCCCTGCCAGAAGCTGAGGCCGTGCGGCCAGCGCATGCCGACGGGTCCCACGTCGCCGCCGGCATTCTCGTCGCGCGAGCCAAATCCCTCCTGTCCCAGCACCAGGTCGGCTGGCTGCCCGCTCTCTGACGGATCATGCCAGACGAGTACCCGGCGGTTGCCGGTGTCGGCCACCACCAGAGATCCAGCCAGTTCGGCCACCCCATAGGGCCAGTTCAGGCTGCGAGCCGTTGGTTGGTCAGCACCGCGGTTGGCCAGCATCTCGGTGAAGGAGGACTGCCCCAGGACCACGTCGGCCGGTTGATTGCTGTGTCGTGGGCGCTCTCGCCACAAGAGCACCCGATGGTTCCAGGCATCGGCGAGGGCTAGGCCCTTGCCCCAGGCCGAGACGCCGGTCGGGACATTGAGGCTGACTGCACCGACAGGACCCTTGGCATTGCGGCCTTCGCTCGCCCAGTCCGGCTGTCCGATCACGATGTCGGCCGGGCCGTTGTCTTGTGCCGGCACACGCTCCCACCCCAGCAGGCGATGATGGCCGCTGTCGGCAACCCAGAGCGAGCCGTCGGGATGCAGACAGAGGCCGCGCGGGCCGAAGAGTGTGTCGGCCGCCGGTGCAATGGCCTCTGCCCAGGCCTCCGGCGACCAGCCCAGCACCAGACGAGGGCCGGCTGGATCCAGCAAAGGCGCGCCGGCATAGGCCGTACCGGGCGCCTTCAAAGGCTGGAAGCTGGGGGCCAGCGAGACGCGCATGGGTTCAGTCCTGGAGCTGCACGAGAAGCCGTGCGCCCTCTTGGCGGAGCGGATGTGGCTGCAGCTGCACCTCGGGGGCTGTCATGCACTCGCCGCTCTCAAGGGCATAGCGAAAACCGTGATAGGGGCAGGTCAGGATGCCGTCATCGATGGCACCACCGTCCATCGCCATGCCCATGTGCGCGCAGGCGTTTTCGAAACAGGTGACCTGTTCGCCGAAGCGGGAAACGAGGAGGGCGTGGCCATCAGCCTCCAGAAAGCGGGTCTCGCCATCCTTCAGCGCATCGATCGCCATCAGGTCGGTCCAGGCCTTGTCGTCGCCGCCGAGGAAGGGGGAGGTGCTGTGTGCAGCCCCACTGCCTTGACCCAGTCCCTTCACCTGGCGCACGGCCTCGATCTCCGGTAAGGCGTCCTGCAGGGTCTTTTTCACGCCGGCATAGAAGGTGAGCGCAGAGGCCGGGCAGCCATCGCAGGCGCCGGTCAAGCGAACAGAAGCCTCTGTCGGTGTAATCGAGACCAGTTCGACATCGCCGCCATGGCTGGCCAGGGTGGGGCGGATTCCCTCCAAGGCGGCCTCGGCGCGCTCTGCCAGGGAGGGCTTCAAGATGCCATGGCGCCTGAGCACGGCGTAGACCAACTCGTCCGCTGCTGCCTCGCGCAGGGCGGCGGCCATGCCGGGTACCTCTTTCAGCCCGCGGATGAGCCGGCGGAAGGCCTCGGCATTGAGGGCGTCGATGGCTTCGGCACGCGCCTGCGCGGCCGCACGCTGTCCCTCTGGCCAGTCCTTGGCCAAGGCCTCCAGGGCAGCGATGTCCCCAAGCAGTGCCGAGAGGTCTCTCTCTTCGTGTGCTTGGCCGAGATCGCCTGGTCCGCCGTCCGCCATGCCGGGCTCACGCGTACTTCAGGTCTTTGAAGAGGATTGGCTGCATGAAGCCGCTAACCGCACCGCCGGCAAGGGCGGCGAGCCAGAGCGGCAGGAAGAGCCCGAGGATGACGATAACGAGCAGGCCTATGCCCGCGCCGAGAGCGAGCTGGCGCAGGGATTTCTTGTTGTCGCGGAAGAGCTTGCCTGCGAAGAGCAGCTTTGCCGAGTCGATGGCGGTGCCGATCATCTGCTGTCTCCCTCTAGATCGCCAAAGAAATGAGCACGCCCAGGATCACGGCCGGCACGCCGGCCAGCAGTCCATAGAGCGCACCCATATAGGCAGCCAGCTCCTTGCCCAGAGCCTCGCCCCCGACCCTCACGCCGGAAGCAGCGCCGCCGGCCAGGGCGGCGGCGATCCCGATCACCAGGCTCGCGATGACCAATCCGATTGTCATGTCTCTACCTCTTGCTCTCGTCTTGGAGTGTCAGTTCATTGTGCGCCGTTGGCGCGGCGTGGTTCCGGGATGAGCGCGGCTTCCAAGTCCGCGACAGCCTCCAGGGTCACCTGCGCCTTCTCGCTCTCACCTTGGGCGAGGAAGATCTCTCCAGCCTCGTGGTAGAGCGCGATGGCGGCGGCCAGGTTGGCGGCGTTGCCCCGCTCCGGCTCGCCCGGGTCGTCCGGCAGGTTGGCCAGGCAGTTGGCCTTGTTGGCGATGGTGTTGGCGTAGGCGCCGGGGCTGTCACGACGCGTGCGCACCTTTAGCGCCTCGTCATAGGCGTCCAGCGCACGAAAGCCGTTCTCGATCCGATGGCTGGAGGAGACGTACTGCAGGGCATTGCCCAGGTTGTTCTGCAGCATGGCGTACTCAGCCGGATGGTCGATTAGGGTGACCGCAGCCAAGCCCTCTTCGAAGGACTGGACGGCCAGGGCCTCGCGCATCTTGGAGCGCTCGTCGCTGAAGGGAATCGAGAGAAAGGCCGTCGCCAGATTGTTCTGCAGGATCGCGAATTCTTTGGGATGCGCCTTATGGTCGAAGGTGCGCAGGCTGCGTTGATAGGCGGCGATCGCATCCTGGATCCGCGCACGATGGCCCGCAGCCAAGTTCTGCAAGGCCAGCCCCAGGTTCATCTCGGCCTCGGCGATCTCTTCCGGCAGCCCCTCTTGGCGCAGCACCTGAAGTGCCGATTCGAAAACCTGGCGCGCCGCGACCAGGGGCTCGCCGTCATCGCTTGGTTGGGCGAGCAGAGCGGTGCCAAGGCGCGCCTCTATCCTCGCGGTCAAGAGCGCGGCGCTGGCCGGAACGATCTCCAGGGCTTTCTGATAGAGGGTAATCGCCGCATCGATGTCGGACGGGCTCTTCGGCTTCTGCTGCAGGCCCATGGCGATCTCCATGAGCATGTCCGCCTTTTCTTCGAGCGTGGCCTCGTCTGCCTCGACCGCGGCCAAGGCTGCCCTGACCTGCTCTTCAGCCCGACTCTTTGCCGGCATGATTGTCTCCCTATTCACACGCTGAGGCGTGCAAGCCTTCTTTGCAGTGAGCAAAGCAGACTCTCAGAAGCTTGTCTACTTATTTTTCACTATGCAAAGTTAGTTTGCAGACTCTGAAGAAAGAGGGACGAGCAGCGCGCCTTCCTCCTTGGACCATTCGGCGGGGAGCTCTTCGGCCGACCAGTCCTCCAGACCGCGGGCGGCAAAGGCGTCCGGCGCTGTAGCGACGCGGTCGCCGGCGGCATTGCGGATCTTGAGGAGGCAGCCCCCGGCGGCCATGCGGTGCACCGGAAGGACACGGAGGTAGGTCTCGTCCAGAAGAATGATGACGGCCTCGATCCCAGGGAAGCAGCTGGCTGCTGTTGCTGCCGTGAGATAGACGGAGCCGCGGCGAACGGAGACCAAATGGGTCACGACCAACCGCCTTCCCGATAGCTATGGGCCAGGGCGGAGACGGTCCGGGTCACCCTCTCGACAGCGGCTTCGACCGGCGGGCTCAGGCTCAATCCCAGGTCCAAGGAAGCGGCTTCGATCAAGAGCACCTTGACGTGCTTGGGGAAGTCATCGCCGTAGATCCGCTGACCGGCGTAGAGCGCATGATCCCAGCGGAAGTCGTGCAGGTTCAGGCTTTGCGGCGGTGGCGCCTCCAGGACCTCTCCCGGCACCTCAAAGATGGCGCCCGGCGTTGATTCAGGCGTTCGTGCATCGACGATGATCAAGTGGGTGAGCCCGCGGGCGCGATAGAGCACCGCCATGCCGTCGGTGCCGGCATCGAAGAGGCTGACACCCGCTGGCAGGTCCTGGTCCTGCAGTCGGCGGATGACGGCGGGGCCGGCGCCGTCGTCGCTCCTGTTCGGGTTGCCGCAACCGATAACGGCCAGGCTCATAGCCTTACCTCTAGATCCGCCAGAGTCGGCAGGACCAGTCGGCCTCGACCGGCAGCATCAACTCCGGCAGCTCGCAAAAACGCCGGTGCAGCAGATAGTACATGCAGGTCTCACAGGCCTGCTCGATCTCATCAACCTCGATGACGTGATCGGTGAAGCCGGCGATCTTGAGCTTGGCGGTGGTGTCTTCTCCGGCCTCTTCCTGCAGGCGTGAAACGATCTGGTTGACTGACTCCGAGGTATCAGCGCGCGGCCAGACCTCGGTCTCAAGCCCAGAAGAAAGCAGCGCCGTGACCTCCTGGCGTAGGGCCTCGTCACTCATGCCGACAGCTCTCAGATGCGCCAGAGCCGGCACCACCAATCGGGCTCGGCCGGCAGGCTCAATTCCGGGAGGTCGCACCAGCGCTTGTGCACCAGAAAGTACATGCACTCCTGGCAGCGCATCTCATCTTCGCCATAGGGCTTCAGGTACCAGCCGCTGACCACCAGCTTTTCGCGCAGTTGATCGGCGCTCAAGGGGCGCAGGCGGTCGAGGAGGGCGGCGAACTCGCGGTCGGTCTCGGGGAAGGGCTCCAGCTCTGTCTCAAGGCCCTCCTTCATCAGATCCTCGATCATGCGCAGCAGGGTGGCATGGTCGGCCTCAGCGGGTGCCACGCCATAGCGCTCGATGTAGGCGGCGCGCTCATCGTCCGGATCCGCTGCGGGATCCTGCTTGGCGGCCATGCTGACCTCCCCTGTCATGATTCTTCTTTCATTATGACGCCTGACCGCGCCCGGCCCAGTGGCATGATGCCCAACTGTGGCCAGGCGTGGCGGCGAGTTCCTAGGCTGTCCGGAAGGTGGCGAGCTCCTTACCGGTCTTGGCGTCGTGGGCATGCACGGTGCAGACCAGGCAGGAGTCGTAGGACCGGCAGACATGACCGACCTCGACCGGATCGCTGCTGTCCTTGATCGGCGTCCCGATCAAGGCCTCCTCGATCGGTCCGCGCTCGCCGTCGCTGGCCCGGGGGCCGACGTTCCAGGTGGTGGGCGCGATGATCTGATAGTTCCTGATCTTGCCGTCGCGCACATCGATCCAGTGGCAAAGCGCGCCGCGGATCGCTTCGGTGGCACCCCAGCCCTGGCCGTCCCTCTCGGTGGGCTTGATGTACCATTCGTCATTCAGGCGGAACTCTCGCAGGATGCGCTCGGACTGGCGGTAGAGCTTGCAGAGCTCGTGCATGCGCGCGAAGTGGCGCAACTGGATCGAGGGGCCGCCCATCTTGCGATACATGTCGAGGATCAGCGGATCGGTGTGCTGCCAGCTCTCGCCGTGCTCGCCGCCGGCGATCAGCTGACGGGCCAGCGGCCCGGCCTCCAAGCGGCCGTTTTCGGCATGGCGCACTGCCGTACACCAGGAGTACTTGCCCTCGATGTCCACCGGGTTCTTCGAGACCGGATTGGTCACGCGGTCGAAGGGGTGGCTCTCGCCGCTCTCATCGTACCAGGCATGGGTCATGTCTTCGCGGGCGTAGACCTGATCCATGGTCTTGAAGCTGTCGCTGGCGCCGTCATAGACACCGGACTTCATGATGACCGAGGACTGACGGGTCTCGATGGTCGGCTTGTTGTACTTGTCCTCATGCGGCAGGTAGCCCCAAGAGATGTACTTGCCGTGGCCACGGCCATAGTTCTGCAGCCCGATCTCCATACCCATACGCCAGTAGAGGCCGAGGTCGGAATTGGCATGCTCCGGACGCTCGTCCAACCAGGCCATGAAGTCGTCGTAAGAGCGGATCTCTTCATAGCGCTCCATCGAGCAGCCAAGCCACAGCGGCTCGATCCAATTGCGCCGGAAGTGCTCCAGGATCGACCAGGCGCGGGTCACGTCGGTCAGGGTGGGGGAGCACATGACGCCGCCCGGCACCATGAAAGAGGAATGCGGCCACTGCCCGCCCATCAGCGCGTAGATCTCGACAGGACGGCCGGAGATGGTGACGCCGGCCTCGTAAGAGGTGCCGGTGAAGGGGGAATAGCGCTTGACCGCTTCCTCGAAGAACTGGCTGCTCGCGTAGTTCTTGTTGGTGAAATCGATCATGAAGAGGCCGTAGTGGTGGCGCGGCAACGACTGGATCGATTCCACCAGCTGGCCCAGGTTGCGTGCCAGGATGGCGTTCCTCGGCACCGTGGTGCCCCAGGCCGTGTCCAGGGCCCAGGCTGCACAGGTGAGATGCGAGGCACCGCAGATGCCGCAGGCGCGCGGCGTCACCACCAGGCCGGCTTGCGGATCCTTGTCGCGCAGGATGACTTCGAACCCGCGAAACAGCTCCGCATGGGTCCAGGCGTTGGTTACCACCCCGTTTTCGATGTCGACGCGGACGTCGAGGTCACCCTCGACGCGGCCAACCGGGGAGATGTCGAGCGTTTGAACGGCTGACATGGTCTTCTCTCTCCTTCCCTGTTCGCCGTGGTCAGACGACGAAGATGTCTTCTTCGGCCCAGGCCGGGGCAGCGCCCTTTGCGGCGGCCGTCAACTTGACGTAGCCCTTCTTGTCCACGCCCTCCGGCAGGTCCTTGGGCACGCCCATCATGGTCTGGGTCTTGAAGACCGTACCGGGTGCCAGGTCAAAGAAGGGGAACTCCGGCTCGGTACAGCCGAGGCAGGGCATGCCGGCGCGGGTCTTGGAGGAGACGCGGTTCCAGAGGATGCGGTTGCAGGGCGAATGGGTCATCGGTCCGCGGCAGCCCAAATCGTAGAAAAGGCAGCCCTTGCGTTGACCAAAGGCGGTGGCCGAGACCTTGTAGGCGAAGTGCATGTTTCGGGTGCAGCCGGTCTGCGTGAAGCTGGAGAAGAAGGTCTTCGGCCGCTGGAACGCGTCGAGGCTGAGGTCACCGCCGCGTCCCGTGGCAACCGCGACCAGGATCTGGGTCACCCAGTCGGGATGCGCCGGACAGCCCGGAATGTTGATGACCGGCAGGCCGGCCTTGGAGGTAAAGCCGCCGCCCAGAGCTCCGCCGCGATCGCGCTTCAGGAACTGCAGGCCCATGCTGTCGGAGGGATTGGGTGCGGTGGCGGGAATGCCGCCCCAGGTGGCGCAGTCGCCGATGGCGACCACATAGCCCGCTGCTGCCGAGAGTTCCTTCACCCACTCCTTCATCGGCCGGCCGCAGAAGCGGTTCCACTCGCCGGTGCCGTCGGGAGCGTGCACCACCGTGCCCTCAAAGACGAAGATGTCGAGCTGGATCTCGCCGGAGATGCACTTCTCCAGGATCGCCTTGACCCCGTCGCCCAGTTCCAGCCCGAGTGATGGCTGCCAGAGTACGTTGATGCCGAAGTCCGTCACCAGATCGCAGGCGCTGGGTTCCTCGGCATTGAGGAAGGACATGGTGTTCCCGGAACAGGCCCCTCCCTGCAGCCACAACAGATTCGCCATTGGGTCTCCTCCCCTTCAGTTGGCGCCCCTGCCAGCGGCGCCTTCGATCAGGAGAAGCGAAGGGGGCCGAGCAGGGCCTTCGCCTTTCACGAAAGCAAGGACCGTGCCAACTCCTGGGTAAAGAGAAAGACTGCTGAGTTAGAGTGGCTTACCGCAGTGCAGCGTAAGTTCAGCTTTGTAGGTTTAGCAGTCAGTGCAAAGAAACTTTGCGGATGATCTTGCAAACCAGCTTTGCAATTCAGCCGTGGCGATTGCCGCAGACCGGGCAGGCGACCTCTTGTCCAAGCCCGTACCAGACCCCCTGGCAATGGCTGCACCAATGGCCCTTCAGACTATGTCCGCTGGGATCAAGCGCGCGACCGAGCTCCGTGGTGCCCAACTCCTTGACGGGATGCGTCTTGTTCTTGCCGGGTACACGCGATTGGGGGAAGCGAAGGACCTTAGGGTCTTCAGCCATCGCTCAAGCATCCTGCAGGCGGTAGCGCTTGATCTTGTTGGCCAGTCCGACGCGCGACAGGCCCAGCTCTTCGGCGGCCCGGCTCTGGTTCCAGTGGTGACGCTGCAAGGAGGCGGCGACCACTTGGCGCTCCAGGTGCTCCACCATCTCTTTCAGGGAGGCGCCTTCGGTCTGGAAGGCCGGTTTTTCCTCCTGCAAGGGTATCAGGTCACGGATCGCCGGAGAGAGGTGGCGCTGGGAGATGTAGCCGCCTTGCTCGGCGATCGCGACCATGCGGCGGATCTCGGTCTCCAGCTCGCGCACATTGCCCGGGTAGTCATAGGCCTGCAGCTTGGCGAGCGCGTCCTTGGTCACCCCGACCACGCGGCGTCCGACCACACCGGCGTATTTCTCGATGAAGAACTCGGTCAGCGTAGGGATGTCTTCCGGTCGCTCGCGCAGGGCCGGGATATGCAGCTCAAAGCCCTTCAGGCGGTAGTAGAGATCGCGGCGGAAACTGCCTTCTTTCACCAGGCGCTCCAGCGGGCGGTTGCTGGCGGCGATGATGCGGACCGAGCAGTGATGCACCTTGTCAGAGCCCAGCGGCTTCACCTCTCCCTCCTGCAGGAAGCGCAGCAGGCTCACCTGGAAGGAGGGGGAGATCTCTGAAACCTCGTCCAGGAAGACGGTGCCGCCGTCTGCAGCCCGGAAGAGGCCCAGGCGATCGGCGATGGCGCCGGTGAAGGCGCCGCGCACGTGGCCGAAGAGTTCCGAGTGCAGGGTCTCGTCGGAGATGCCGCCGCAGTTCTGCACATGCATGGGCGCGTTCATCTGGGCGGAGTTGAAGTGGATGGCGCGGGCCAGCAGTTCCTTGCCGGTACCCGTCTCACCCTGAATGAGGACCGGCAGATTGGTCTGTGCGGCCTGTTTGGCCTCGGCGCTGAGCTCGGCCATTTTGGCGCTGACGTAGACCAGCTTCTCGAACTGTGACCAGCCGCCCTTGACGGCGAAGCCTTCGCGCTCGCCGAAGATGGCATCATCCATGGATATCTTGAGCTCGCGGGACAGCACGCGATGCCGGCGCGAGAGTTCGCTCAGCTCCAGAGCACGTTTGGCGATCAGTCGGATCAGGTCCTGCGGCACGGGCTTTAGGGTGTAGAGGTAGCTGGCTGAGTGGCGTGCCACGGCGGCACAGCGCTCGGCCTCGTCGGCGCTTCCGACCAAGACGCGTGCCACGCTGGGATGAGAGATCCGTGAGGCAACCAGGACGTTGTCGGCCTCCTCGCCCAGGGAGTCGATGTCACAGATGATGAGGTGGGCTGCGATCTCGTTCAGGCGTGCGGCCATCTCCGCCTCGCGTGCGCAGGAGATCAGACGATAGTCGCCATCGCTGCCGATCGCAGCCGCGACCCCGGCGCGTAGCGCCTCGTCTTCACTCAAGAGCAGCACAGTCTGACTGGACACCTGAAAACCTTCTTTTCACTTTGGAAAGTTTCCATGCACTACACCTAACGACCTGTTGTCGTCAAGGCGAGGGCTCAGTCGTGCGCAGATCTCCTCGGTTCAGCCACAGGCTTTATGTGGAGGGCAAAGCAATCAATCGCTGCACTGTTGCTGGCGCGACCCACGCGCCTCGGGAGATAGCGATGGGGAGGGCTGATTTAGCCTTCTAACGAGAAAAAGAAACTAACCGTCGGTCCTAGACCGACCTCGGCCGCGGCAACCCATAAAGGTGGGCGACGGCAAGCGGCTGCTTGCTTTTCTTTCGATTGCGCTTTGGGCCAAAGAAGGCTAGCAGCAGGCGCAAGAAGCGACTGCTTGTCTCTGCTGGTTCCACGCTCGTGGCGGGCTGGGTCGCGGTGAGTGTCCTCATTGTCCTTATACCCCTTATCATCTCTGTGATAAGGATCTGGGAAGCCAGTATGGACTAGCCTGTCAGAGAAACCATCGAAGGCGTGGCAAGACTGCGGCCATTCTAAGGCAGCCGGAGTCGCCTGCAATTTGGGAGGGAATAAACGATGGGGCAATGCTACGTATTGATTGAACACAATCACTCACCCGGCGATGATCGCGTGGCCCTCAGACTGGCAGCACGCGGCGCCGAGTTGATCTGGCGACGGCCCTTTGCGGGCGATCGACTGGAGTCGCTGGACGAGATGCGGCCGGACGGCGTCATCATCTACGGCGGTGGCCAGGGCTTGGATACTGTCGGCGAGAATCCCTGGCTCAAAGACGAGCTGGACTATGCCGGGGCCTGCATCGAGGCCGGTGTGCCTATCCTGGGGATTTGTCTGGGCGGCCAGATTATTGCCAACAGGCTCGGCGCTGCCGTTGGCCCGATGGAGCCGGAGGTGCACGAGTTCGGCTACTACGAGATCGAGCCGACCGAGGCCGGGCGTGATTTCCTGCCGGAGCCGCTCTTCGTTACGCAGGCGCACTATCATACCTTTGAGATCCCGGAGGGCGCCGAGCTGCTGGCTTCCAGCAAAGCCTATCGCAATCAGGCCTTCCGCTATGGCGCCAGCACCTATGCGATGCAGTTCCATCCAGAGATTACGATTCCCTGCCTCCGGCGCTGGCAAGATGCGGACTGGGCGGCTTATGGCAAACCGGGCGCGCAGACCCGAGAAGAGCAGGATCGGCTAGCGGCACTGCACGACGCCAAGCAGGAAGCCTGGTTCCACGGCTTCCTGGATCGACTTTTCCCGCCCGCAAAGGTGGCGGCCGCCGAGTGAGTTCGATAGATTTACGCAGAAATCCTGCGGTTTTCTATCCGCCTGTGCTTGAATTGGCGGAGAGCGGCCGTACTTTTGGTCCCAGCCATCTGAGGGAGGTGACATGGTTCAGCGTATACAAGCCCACATACAGGACTTCCTAAAGCAGGAATCCTCAGGCGGCCTGGTTCTGATGGCGGCCGCGGTGCTGGCCATGATCGTCAACAACACGGCCTTGGCACCGGTCTATGAGGGCTTTTTGAACCTGCCGATCGCCATTCAGGTCGGACCCTTGGAAATCGCCAAGCCGCTGCTGCTTTGGGTCAACGACGGCCTGATGGCGATCTTCTTCTTCCTGGTCGGGCTGGAGATCAAACGCGAGATCGTGGAGGGGGAGCTCTCCAGCTTCGACAAGGCCTCGCTGCCGATTTTTGCCGCTATCGGCGGCATGGCGGTCCCGGCCGGCATCTACGCGGTCATGAACATGTCGGACCCCATTGCCATCAACGGCTGGGCCATTCCGGCGGCGACCGACATCGCCTTTGCGCTGGGCATCCTGGCGCTCATGGGACCGCGGGTGCCGATCGCTCTCAAGATCTTCCTGCTGGCGGTTGCCATCATCGACGATCTGGGTGCGATCGTCATCATCGCCGCCTTCTATACGGCCGATGTCTCCACCACTTCGCTAATCGTGGCCGGAATCGGTCTGGCCTTTCTGGTCACACTCAACCTCAGCGGCGTTGGGCGCATCGCGCCCTATGTCATTATCGGCGTCATTATGTGGGTGGCGGTCTTGAAATCGGGCGTGCATGCAACCCTGGCCGGCGTGCTGATGGCGCTGACCATTCCCCTGAAGACCAAAGACAAGTCGGCCCATGCCTCGCCCCTGAAGCACCTGGAACACGAGCTGCACCTTTGGGTCGCCTTCCTGGTGCTGCCGATCTTTGCCTTCAGCAACGCCGGCGTCTCCTTGAGCGGCATATCGCTTAGCGACGTCGTGGCGCCGCTGCCGCTGGGCATCGCGCTGGGCCTCCTGATCGGCAAGCAGGTCGGCATCCTCGCCTTCTCCTACCTCGGCGTGAAGATCGGGCTCTGCAAGCTGCCGAGCGGGGTCACCTGGAAGCAGATCTACGGCGTCGCCTGCCTTTGCGGCATCGGCTTCACCATGTCGCTTTTCATCGGCACCTTGGCCTTCAGCACGCCGGATCATCTGAATGCGGTTCGCCTGGGCGTCTTGATGGGATCGATCACCTCGGCAATTATCGGCTTCGTGGTGCTGCGCATGCAGCTTCCCGCGACACCGCCTGTCGCCGCGGAAGCCAAGTAGCGCGGGTCGGAAACGAGAGGAGCGCTGGTGATGAAACGCTTGCACGTCAATCTGAACGTGGACGATTTGGAACAATCGATCGCTTTCTACACCACGCTCTTCAAAACCGAGCCGACGGTCCGCAAGGACGACTACGCCAAGTGGATGCTGGATGATCCGCGGGTGAACTTCGCGATCTCGACCCGGCGTTGCGGTCAGGATCTGGGCGTCGATCACCTGGGTATTCAGACCGACACCTCGGAAGAGCTGGTGGATCTCACCCGGCAGCTGCATCAGGCCGGCGAAAGCTCCTTCCAGCAGGAGGCGGCCAACTGCTGCTATGCCGTCTCTGACAAGACCTGGGTCGAAGATCCCTCGGGCGTGCAGTGGGAGACCTTCTTCACGCACGGGGCGATCACGACCTACGGCAAGGATTCAGCGCCGGTGGAGATCCGCAAAGAGGGTGAGGCCGCGAAGAGCGAGGACTGCTGCGGCTGACCCGGAAGCGCCGGTTAGGCCTCTTTCCGCGGGGCAAAGCGGCTGCGATAGTCCGTCGGGGTTAGTCCCAGTTGGCGGACGAAGGCGCGTCTCAAGCGCTGTTCGTCCAGCAGGCCGGTGCGTTTTGCCACCTCCACGAGGGACAGGTCTTCCTGCTCCAAGAGCTGCTTGGCGGCGCTGACCCGCATGCATTCGACCGACTTGGCGGGAGAGAGGCCGATGCGGGCCTTGTAGGTGCGAGCAAAGCTGCGGGGCGACATGCCGACCTGCTCGGCCAGGGTTTCGACATCCAGCCGCTCGTCCAGATGGTCGGCGATCCAGGCATGGAGCCTGGTGAAGGCTCCACCGCCATCGCTCTCCTGCACCTTGAGCATATTGCTGAACTGCGGTTGACCGCCGGGACGGTGCAGGAAGACGACCAGTGATTGCGCCACCTGCATGGCGATGCGGTGATCCAGGTCCTCTTCCACCATGGCCAATGCCATATCGATGCCGGCCGTGACTCCGGCTGCTGACCAAAGCTCCGCGTCGCGGACGAAGAGAGGGTTGCACTCCACCGAGGCCTCCGGGAAATCCGCCTGCAGTTGATCGGTGTAACGCCAATGCGTGGCCACCTTTCGCCTCGAAAGAAGTCCGGCCTTGGCGGTGACGAAGGCGCCCATGCAGGTGGTGGCCGTGCGTCGGCTTCTGCGGTGGCATAGCTTGATCAGATCAAGAAAGGCTTCTTCCTCGATCTGGTCGAAGACCCCGACACCACCGGCAATCATGATGGTGTCGATCGCGCCCTCTGCAGCCCTGGCCAGTCTCTCCGTCTCGAAGGTAAGGCCGGTATCGGTCTTGACCTGACCTCCGCCGTGCGAGGTCAGCTGAATCTCGTAGTGAGGTGCCTTGCCACTGCGCACAAGGATGTCGTTGGCGCTGCTGAAGACCTGAGCCGGCCCGGCTGCGTCCAGCAGGGTGACGCCTGGGTAGATCACGATCAGCAGTCTTTTCATGGACGGGGACAGCGCTCTGCCTCCTGGCAGGAATTGAAGCCTTGTTGTCCTTTATGCCATGAAGCAGCGCGCGCACAAGGGAGGAGACGGCAAGATCAGTGAGAGGAGCCTTCAGCGTGCAAGCGGAGCTGCAACAGAGATGGCGGGCCTGGACCATCGTCGGTCTGTCTTTTTTGGCGCTGGCCTTGGCTTATTCGGCCAGGGCAGCCTACGGCCTGATCATGCCGGAGCTGGAGGCGGAATTCGGATGGAGTCGGACCACGACCTCTACTCTGGCCGCCTTCATGCTGGTGCTAACCGGGCTGCTCGCCCCGATCGGTGGCCGCCTGGTGGATCGCAAGGGGCCGCGCCTGGTGGTTCTGATAGGCTTGGGCACCCTGGCTTTGGGCTGTTGGCTGGCAGCGGCCAGTGGTGAAGCTTGGGCCTTCGTACTGGCCTTTGCCGGCGTGGCTGCCACCGGTTTCGGACTTCTGGCCGTCCACGTGGTCTCTACCGCCGTCGAGCAAGAGGTCGATCGCAACAGCGGCTTGGCGATCGGGATTGCGACTTCTGGCTCGACCGCCGGCCAGCTGCTGATCGTGCCTTTGGTGGGACTGCTTTTGACCGCCTATGATTGGCGTCTGGCCTTTCTCGCTCTTGGGGTAGCCGCCTTTGTCTTGATGCTGGCCGCTGCCCGCTGGTTGCCCAGGGGGCTTAGAGGCGACGCCGCTGCCAAGGGTGAGGGCCAAGAGCGATCCAGTCTCAGCGAGGACACCTGGTTCATTTTGAAGTCGCCGGCATTCCAGATTCTCTTCTGGAGCTATTTCATCTGCGGCTACACCACCACCGGCGTGGTCGAGACCCACCTACTGCCCTTTGCCGCGCTCTGCGGCTTCGGACCTGTACCCTCGGCCACCGCCTACGGCCTGCTTTCAGCGATCAATTTGCTGGGGATGATCTTGGTTGGCTGGCTGACCGATCGGATGAACCGGCCCCTTCTGCTGGGTGGCATCTACGTGATCCGCGGCTTTTCTTTCATCATTCTGGTGAACATGGGCAGCGAGCTTTCCACCCTGCTGCTCTTTGCCGTTCTCTTCGGGATGGTGAACTATTCGACCACCCCGGTGACGGCCAGCCTGGTCGCCAGCCACATCGGGCTCGGTGTCATGGGCCTCGCCTTTGGCCTCATCTCGGCGGGACATCAGATTGGTGCGGCGCTGGGCGCCTATTTCGGCGGGCTCATCTTCGACCTCTATGCCCAATACGACTGGGTCTGGTGGTCCTCGCTGGGCCTGGCGCTCCTGGCCGGCTTTCTGGTGCTCATGCTGCGCGACCGACCCC
Organism: Rhodospirillales bacterium; assembly: GCA_963669335.1. GTDB lineage: Bacteria > Pseudomonadota > Alphaproteobacteria > Kiloniellales > JACOMY01 > JACOMY01. The sequence goes on along the minus strand of OY770023.1, from coordinate 3,771,908 downwards.
GCTACAGGCAGGAGGTCGCTGTCACTTAACCCTGATGGCGCATAGCGCGGGAGAGGGTTTCAGACGGCAACTCGCCAAAGAGGCGCCTGTAGTCAGCGGCGAACTGGCCGGTATGCCAAAAGCCGAACGAGGCGGCGATATCCTGAACCGGTGATGCGCTTGCGGGCCCGTCCAGTAGCTTTTCGCGCACGCGCTTGAGCCTCATTGCGTTGACGTAGTGCTTGGGCGCTACGCCAAGCCGTTCCTGAAAGGCGTTTCTGAGCGTGCGCTCGCTGGCGCCCGCCATGCGGCAGAGTTCAGGAATACTTGGCGGATCGGGCGCGCGGTCCAGAATGTCCAAGGCTGCCTTGAAGGCGCGATCGCGCATACGATGGCTGCTTCTGCTCTCTCTCCCCATGCGAAGAGAGAGAGCCTTCAGCACCAGGTAGGCGATCTCGCCCTCCAGCTCGCAGAGATAGACGCTGGCGAGCCCGCTCTCTGGTTGCTTTTGCAGTGTGCGAACGCGGACCCTGAGAGCCGCAATGACCTGACCATCGGTTTGAAAGTTCATCGCGTGCCGGGGAAGTGCCTCAAGGGCGCGCTCGAAACCGTTCTCTTGGGCGGTTCGTGTCAGGAGACCTGGATCGACTGAGATCGAAACGGCGTCAAAACCAGGAAAGGTCACGGAATCCAGTGCACCGTCCTCTGGAAAGATCACCAGTGTCTCGGAGTCCACGGCGGTGCTGTTCTGCCAGCGCATCGGCGTGATGCGATTGAGAAAGATCGCGAAGGTTCTGCCGGGCGCGCGGATCTCGCCGCGCTGATAGAAGTGACGGTTGAGGGTGAAATGAGTCAGGGAGACTTTGGGCGCTGTCACTTGACGCAACAGGCCGGCGAAGGGGCCGCAATCAAGTTGCGTAAAGTCCAGCCCCCACCCCAGGGTCGCTTCGCGGTAGAGCTCAAAGTTGTCGAAGGACAGTTCCAATGCTTTTTGCCTCCGCCAATCCCAAAAGATTTGCCGAATTTTGATCACAGGCGGTCTGTGAAGACAAGTAGTGTTATCCTTCAGACTCAGGCGTGAGTGCCGCAAATCCCTGACTGTGAGGCATAGGCTGTATGGTCTGGAGAGACATGTCGGGGATTTGGTGGCCTGCACCCAGCACAAGGGAGCATTGATGTGTCTTCTCTAAAGCGAGGCGGATTCTTCTTAGCCACTGCGGTAACACTTCTGGGCCTTGGAGGTGGTCCAGCTGCCATGGCGGAGATCGTGCATGACGCCGAATTCGTGCGCATGGAGGCGCAGTTCGGCGAGCAGTGGGCGGCTGATGACAGCGAGGTCGGCAAGAAACTGGCAGCACTGGAAGCGCGCTTCGGCAAGAAGCCGAACATCGTCTACATCCTTGCCGACGATGTGGGCTACACAGAGCTCGGCAGCTATGGCGGCGGCAAGATCCGCGGTGCGCCGACGCCGAGCCTCGACCGGCTGGCGCGCGAGGGCATGCGCTTCCTCTCCTTCTATTCGGAGGTCGAGTGCTCTCCCTCTCGCGGCGCGGTGATGACCGGGCGCCATCCGATCCGCAACGGGCTCTATAACATCACCCTGCCGGGCGAGGTCGGTTCGGGCTTGCACGAGGAGGAGGTGACAATCGCCGAAATCCTCTCCAGGGCAGGCTACTACACCGGTTTCTTCGGCAAGTGGCATATGGGCGGTGAGGAGCAGCACCATCCCACCAACCAGGGCTTTGACGAGGCCGAGTGGTCGGAGGGCAATCCGCCCTGGTGGGTGAACAACGCGAACGCCAGCGCCAACGACGACGTCGGCGGCTTCACGCAGCGGGGGCTCCTCAACTCGCCAGGGCCCGAGAACTTTCCCTATGACACCGGCGGCGTCATGCGGGCCAAGAAGGGGGAGAAGCCGGACATGGTCTATCCCTACTCGATGGAGCGCTACAATACCTACGATACAGAGGTTGCCGACCTGGTGATCGACTTCATCGAGCGCCGCGCCGACAGCGAAGAGCCCTTCTATGTCGCCTTCTGGGGCAAGGCCAACCACTTCTGGGGCGCACATCCGGATTTCCGAGATACGCCGGCCCAGACCAATACGGCCTCGCAGATGGTGGAGCACGACTACAACACAGGGCGTGTGCTCATGACGCTGGTGGCGCTCGGCATCGAAGAGAACACGCTGGTGGTCTGGAATTCGGACAACGGGCCGATGTATACGATCCACCCGCATGGCGGCTACTCACTCCTGCCCGGCTCTAAGGGCGAGACCCGTGAAGGCGGCATTCGCGTTCCGGCACTGGCCTGGTGGCCAGGCACGATCGAGCCGGGCCAAGACCCGCTCGACCTGCTCCAGATCACCGACTGGTTCACGACCTTTGCCCGCATCGCCGGCGCCACTGACTTCATTCCCAGCGATCGTGTGATTGATGGCGTTGACCAGTCGGGCTTGCTGCTTCTGGGTGAGGGGGCCGGACGGCGCGACTATGTCTTTCACTACAATCGCACCGACCTGGAAGCGGTACGGAAAGACCAGGTCAAGATGAACCTGAAGCCGCGGAATCCCGATTTTCACTTCTTTGAGATGTACAACATTTATCACGATCCGGCCGAGCGCTTCCCCAACGAGATCCAGAACGGTCTCTGGGCCGGGCCGGGCATGACCAAGATGATCCAGGAGCACATGCGGCTGATCCAGCAGTATCCGCATCGGCCCGTGGAGAGCTCTTACCGTGACTTCGATCGTCCCTTCGATCCTGAGCCTTCGCCGGTCTACACGCCGAAGAAGACGGCCGATTGGTGATCTTGGGCTGAGACGTCAGCTCAGGGGGTGGAAGCAGGCCACCTGTTGCGCGTCGCGTGCCGGCAGCAGATCCGGCACGCGCTCCCGGCAAGCAGCGCTGGCGTGCTTGCAGCGCGGCGCATAGGGGCAGCCGGGAGGCGGGCTCAGCGGATTGTCCAAGACCTGCACCTGGGCTCTGCCACCGCGCCGACGGCGTGCCGGGTCGGGCAGGGGGACGGCGTCGAGCAGGCTCTGGGTGTAGGGATGCAGGGGCTTGGCAAAGACCTCGGCCGTCGGGCCGCTCTCGACCACGCGACCGCGGTACATCACGGCCACCTCTTGGGCGATGTGGCGGACGACGGCCAGGTCGTGGCTGATGAAAAGGTAGGTCAGACCGTGGCTCTGCTGCAGGTCGAGGAAGAGGTTCAGGATCTGGGCCTGCACCGAGACGTCGAGGGCTGAGACCGCCTCGTCGGCCACCACCAAGCTCGGGCGGGTGACGATGGCGCGCGCAATCGCGATGCGCTGGCGCTGTCCACCGGAGAATTCATGCGGATAGCGGTCAACATCGCCAGGCTTGAGGCCGACCTCGTCCAAGGCGGCGGCGACCCGCTCATCGACCGCCTGGCGCTCAGCCCCGCCCTCCAAGGCGCGCAGCGGCTCGGCGATGGAACGACCGATCCGGTGGCGCGGATCGAGGGAGCCGTAGGGATCTTGAAACACCATCTGAAAGCGCCGCCTGAGGCGTCTCAGCTTGGGCTCACTCAGGGCGAAGAGGTCTTCGCCGTCGAAAAGGACCTGGCCGCCGCTCGGCCGATCCAGCGCCGTCACCAGGCGGGCCAAGGTGGACTTGCCGCAGCCTGATTCGCCGACGATGCCGAGACTGCGCCCCGGTTTCAGGGTCAAAGAGACCTCGATCAGGGCTCTGAGACGCGGCCTGGCCTCGCGCAGGCGCTGGCGGGGCAATAGGTAGTCCTTGGAGAGGTCCCTGGTTTCGATCAGTGCGGTGCTCATGGCGTGAGCCTCCCGCGCTGGGGATGGAAGCAGCGCACCCAATGCTCGGCCGAGATGTCGCGCCGGTCAGGCAGTGCAGCACAGCGCGCTTGTGCAAAGCCGCAGCGTGGTGCGAAGGCACAGCCCGAAGGACGCTCGGCCGGATCGGGCACCCGGCCGGGGATGGTGGCCAGACGGCTGGCCTCGACCCGGTTGCTGCCGGGGGCCTGCGGCATGGCGGCGAAGAGGCCGCGGGCGTAGGGATGCGCCATCTCTGAGAAGACGGCGCTCGCTGGCCCGGCCTCGACGATGCGGCCGGAATACATGACGGCGACATGATCGGCCATCTCTGCGACCACACCCAGATCGTGGGTGATCAACAGCAGCGCCAGGCCCTCGCTCTCGACCAGCTCCGCGATCAGGTCCAGGACCTGGGCCTGGATGGTGACATCCAGCGCCGTGGTTGGCTCGTCGGCGATCAGCAGCTCCGGACCGCAAGCCATGGCGGCGGCGATCAGCACGCGCTGACGCTGTCCACCGGAGAGCTGATGGGGGAAGAGGGAGAGGGGGAAGCGGCTTTCCGGCAGGCCGACGCGGTCCAGCCAGAGGGCTGCCTGCCGCTCGGCTTCGGCGCGGACCAGGTTCAGATGACGGCGCAGGCTCTCTGCCACCTGCTGGCCGATGGTCTTGACCGGGTTCAGCGCGGTCATGGGTTCCTGAAAGATCATGGAGATGCGCCGTCCGCGCAGGCCGCACAGCGCCTCTTCCGAAAGTTCCAGAAGGTTCTTACCGTCAAGCCGAATGGCACCATGAACCCGTGCTTGCTCCGGCAGCAGGCCTATGGTGGCGAGCGCTGTCATCGACTTACCGCAGCCCGATTCCCCGACCAGGCCCAGGCTGCGTCCACGCTCTAGAGAGACCTCTATCCCATCCAGAATGGCGGCCGGACCCAACGGCGTATCGATCTCGACCCTCAGGTCCTCGATTTCCAGAAGTGCCATCGCTCTAGCGCGCCCGTCGCAAGCGCGGATCCAAGAGATCGCGCAGGCCATCGCCCAGAAGATTGAGCCCCAGCACCGCCAGCACGATGGCGAGACCCGGCAGGATCGCCAACTGTGGCGCCAGGAAAAGCATGGTCTGCGCCTCCGCCAACATCTTCCCCCAGCTCGGCAAGGGCGGCTGCGTGCCGAGGCCGAGATAGCTGAGGCCAGCTTCGGCCAGAATGCCGAGCGCGAACTGGATGGTGCCCTGCACGATCAGAAGCGAGGCGATGTTGGGCAGGATGTGCTCGATGGTGATGCGCACACCGCCCTTGCCGGCGATGCGGGCGGCCAGGACGTATTCGCGCTGCCAGAGGGAGAGGGCGCCGCCGCGCGTGACCCGGGCGAAGACCGGGATGTTGAAGATGCCGATGGCGATGATGGAGTTGACCCCGCCGGGCCCGAAGATGGCGGTGATCATGACGGCCGAGAGCAGGGCGGGGAAGGCGAAGGCGAAGTCGTTGAAGCGCATCACCACCTCGTCGACCCAGCCACGCTTGGCCGCTGCCAGAGCACCCAGCGGTACGCCGAAGACCAGGCCGACGCCAACCGCGACCACGGCGACACCGATCGAGTTGCTGGCGCCCACCATCAGCATGGAAAGCAGGTCGCGCCCGAACTGATCGGTGCCCAGCCAGTGGCCCCAGCTGGGACCCTGCATGCGGTCGCGGATCGCCATCTCAAAGACCGAGTGCGGGGTCCAGACCAGGGCCAGCAAGGCGATCCCAAGGAAGAAGGCAGAGATGACGCCGCCGATGACGAAGGCGCGGCTCTTGCTGCCCTGCTGCAGCGCCAGGTGCAGCTTGCTAGTGGCCATCGCCGCCGAGCCTCAGGCGCGGATCCAGCAGGGCATAGCTGAGGTCCACGAGGAAGTTGACCAGGATGACCGCGGCGGCCAGCAGGATCACCAGGTCCTTGACCACCACCAGATCGCGCTGGGCGATGGCCTGGAACATGAGGCGCCCCAGGCCCGGCAGGTAGAAGACGTTCTCGATGATGATGGTGCCGGCCAGCAAAAAGGAGAACTGCAGCCCCATGATGGTGACCACCGGGATCAGTGCATTGCGCACGCCATGACGCCAGAGCGCTTGGCTGCGGGTCAGGCCCTTGGCCCTGGCAGTGCGGACATAGTCCTCCTTCATCACCTCCAGCACGGAGGAGCGGGTGACGCGGGCCAGGATCGCTGCCTGCGGCAAGGCCAGGGCGATGGCTGGCAGGAGAAGCGAGAGCAGGGCCGGCCCCGCACCTTCCTCCCAACCGGCGAAGCCGCCTGCCGGTACCCAGCCGAGATTGACCGCGAAGAGCAGGATCAGAAGCATGGCGAACCAGAAATTCGGCACGGCCACGCCGAGCTGCACGAAGCCCATGATGGCCGTGTCCGAGGCACGACCGTGGCGGGCCGCGGCCGCCACGCCAAGCGGCAGTGCGATCGCGGTCGAGAGAATGATGGCCAGGGTGGCAAGCGGAAGGGAGACCAGGACGCGCTCGCTGATCAAGGTCAGGACCGGCTTCCCGTAGGTGTAGCTGTCACCCCATTGGCCGGTTACCAAGCCACCGACCCAGGCCAGATAGCGTTCGATCAGCGGTCGATCGAGACCGAGCTGTTGGCGCAGCGCCGCGAGGGTATCATCCTGGGCGCCGGTACCGAGGATGATGAGGGCGGGATCGCCCGGCAGCACCTCCATCACCAGGAAGACGATGATGGAGGCGACCAGCAGCGTGACCAGAAGGGCCAGCCCCCGCTTGGCCAGGAAGACGCTCATGCGCTGGCATCACTCCTGGCTACAGCAGTGGTTTTCTTGCCTACTCCTGCCAAGACACGCCGGTCATGTCGTTGGCCTGGACCGGAGAGTTGTGCCAGAGACCCTCCAGCTTCTTATCCCAGATGCCCAGCTTGGCGAGCTGGAAGAGGTAGCCATTGACCGCATCCGCTGTGATGATCTCCTGCATCTGACGCAGGATATCATTGCGCTTGTCCTGATCGGTGGTCGCGTTGAGCTCTGCCACCAGCGCCTTGAAGTCGGGGTTGTCGTAGTTGAAGTAGTAGGTGTCGCGACCGTAGATCCCGATGTCCATCGGCTCGGTGTGCGAGACGATGGTCAGGTGATAGTCGGTGTTGCGGAAGACCTGATCCAGCCACTGCGCCCACTCGACAGGGATCAGCTCCAGCTTAATGCCGACATCGGCCAACTGGGCGGCAATGATCTCGCCACCACGGCGGGCGTAGGGCGGGGGCGGCAGTTTCAGGGTCGCCTCAAATCCCTCGGGATAACCGGCCTCTGCCAGCAAAGCTTTGGCCTTCTCGGGGTCATAGGGATAGCGGTCCACCATATCGACATAGGCCGGATGATGCGGCGCGAAGTGGGTGCCGATCGGCTTCCCGTATCCGAAAAGTCCGTCGATGATCGCCTGGCGGTCCAGCGCATGGGCGATGGCTTGGCGCACCTTCACGTCGTTGAAGGGCTCAGCCGTATTGTTGGTCGAGAGGATGGTCTCGCCCTCGGTCGAACCGACGACCACGGCGAAACGCGGATCGGACTCGAACTGCGGCACCAGTTCGGGAGCGGGGAAGTTGGCGAAAGCCTCGACGTCACCGGAGAGCATGGCGGCCGCTGCGGCAGCCGGATCGGGAATGTACTTGAAGGTGACCGACTTCAAGGCCACCGGGTCGCCCCAGTAGTCGGGATTGCGCGAGATCTCGACACGATCGCCGCTGACCCAGCGGTCGAACTTGAAGGGTCCGGTGCCGATCGGGGTCTGCTTGTTGCCTTCTGCCGAAGCGGCATCGACGATCACGGCATCGCCCCAGCCCAGGTTGAAGAGCAGATTGCCGGCCGGCTGCTTCAGGGTGACGACGACGGTCTTTGGATCCTTGGCTTCGACCTTGTCAATGGCACTGAAGAGCTGCTTTTGCGCGTTCACCGAATCCTCGGCCATAGCCCGGTTGAAGGAAAAGACCACATCCTCGGCATCGAAGGTCGCGCCATCGTGGAAGGTGACACCCTCGGCCAGGTGGAAGGTATAGGTCAGGCCATCGTCGGAGATGTCCCAGCTGTGTGCCAGGGCCGGCAGGATCTCGCCGTTCTGATTGATCCGGGTGAGCCCCTCGAAGATGTTGGCATAGACCACCTCGTCGATGGCGGCAGCTGCGCCGGCTGTGGGATCGAGGTGCGGCGGCTCCAGCACCATGCCCATGGTCAGGCTATCTTTGGCCGCGGCGGTCTGTGCCGCGCCGAGCGTGACGCCGGTGGCCAGCAACAGCCCGATCTTCCAGACGCTCTTCATCATTTTCCTCCTGGTCAAGAGATGGTGCCCGTAGGCTAGCCAAAGTTTGCAATTGGGCAAGCCCTATCACTGCTGATTGGTGAGCCGATCCTTTGCATCGGCTGGTGCGCTCGCTAGTGTCTCAATCCAAACGGTGTAGAACCCAGGAAGTGGTGACGATGGTCCAGAGGCTGGTTGGAAGGCGGCGCTCCAAGAGCGTGTTCCTGGCGGTCGCCATCTCAATCGGCCTTGCTCTGACCTATTTCCTAAGCGGCGGCCGCGCGGTCTTCGGCGAACTGGAGATCCGGAGTTTCGAGTGGCGCCTTCAGCTTCGCGGCCCACGTGAGGCTCCTGAGGATGTGGTCATCCTGGCGATCGATGAAGAGATGCTGCATGCGGAGGGTCGCTGGCCGCTCTCTCGCGGCCGTCTGGCCGAGGCCCTGGAGATGGCCGCGGCAGCAGGCGCGAAGAGCATCGGCATCAACCTCTTGCTGATTGATCCGCACGCGAGTGAGCCGGGCGCGGGGCCTTTCGGCAGCGATCATCTCTTGGAGCAAGCGCTGGATCAGCGGCCCGAAACGGTGCTGGGGATGGCTGCGCTCTTTGAGGAGGCCGCTGCGCCTCTGAACGTTGATCCCAAGGTCTTGGAGGCGGTCTCCTATTCCTTGGTTCTGACCCCGGCGGAAGGTGCCTACCGTCCACTGAAGGCTCAGGGCGTACTGCAGCCACTGCCCGGGTTCCGAGAGAACAGTCGGCAAGGCCATGTGAACGTCATCCTGGCGGACAATGGTGCGACCGTGAAGCTGCATCCGGGCATCGCCTTCGATCGCTTCCTACTGCCCTCCTTTCCGGTGGCATTGGCGGTGCAGCAGAAGGGTTTGCCTTGGGACCAGGCCGGCTTCTCCCTGGGGGGTGCCCTGCTGGTAGGCGACAGCGAGGTGCCACTGGACATCGATTTGGGGCTGCCGATCAACCCCTACGGTCCAGAGGGCAGCATCAAGACCTATGGCCTGCACGACCATCTGATGAGAGAATTGCCGCCGGGCGCGCTGGCCGGTAAGTCCGTAATCATCGGTGCGACGGCTCTGGGCTTGGGTGAACGCTACCACACGGCTTTTGACCGAGATTTGCCCGGCGTCGAACTGCTCGCGACCGGTGTTGCCAACTTGCTGGATGACAGCGCGATCGAGCGTTCTGCCAAGACGCGGTTGTTCGATGCGATCGCGATCTTCCTCTTGGGTCTCCTGGCCTGGTCCGTGGGGCGCTTCCTTGCGATCGGTTTGGCCACCCTCTCGGCACTGCTCTTGCTGCTTTGCTGGTGGGGCGTCGGCCTCCTAGTCCTCACGCATTACGGCCTTTGGATCGCAGTTGTCACACCCAGCGTCGTCATCATGATGACGGCCGGTCTCGGCATCATCTCGCGCTCGGCGTTGGAGCGTGCCAAGCGCGCCGAGGCAGAGCGACAACGTAGTAACCTGGCGCGCTATGTCTCGCCGTTGATGGCTGAGCAGTTGGCCAGTGAGACTCGTCCTGCCTTTGATCGGCGCCTGCAAGAGGCCTCGATCCTCTTCGTCGACCTAGGCGGCTTCACCGGCGAGAGCGAGGACATGCCCTTGCAGGAGACTGCGGACTTTCTGATCGACTATCACCAGCGCCTGGAGCGGGACGTCCTGGCCCATGGCGGTGTGATTGAGCAGTTCCAGGGCGACGGCGCCATGGTCATCTTCGGGCTGCCCGAGCCGCGCGAGGACGACGCCTCCCGCGCTCTGGCTTGTGCGCGCGCCATCATCGCTACGCTGTTCGACTGGCGGCCCGACCTCTGGGCGCGGGTCGGTTTGAACGACGGGGCGGTGGTGATCGCGCAACTGGGCGGGGACACGCAGGCCCAGCTTGCTGCTGCCGGCGACACGGTCAATGTAGCCAGCCGCTTGGAGACGGTGGCGAAGGAAGAAGAGGTCTCGCTGGTGATCTCGGAAGACTTGGCACGCAAGGTCGAGGCGCAGGGGCGGGAAGATCTGCTTTCCGGCTTTGTGCGTCGCCCCGGCCGGGCGATCCGCGGACGCCGCGATCCCATTGACCTGCGCATGGCCAAACGGGCCGATCTCGTGCCGGGAACATCCTAGTCTGGTGCCCAACCAGTCAAATAGACGACCTCAACATCGGCCACCACGCGGCCATCTTCGCGGCGCGGGTAGCGTTGTAGCAGTTCGCCCAGGGTGTCACGTCGCATAAGCCCGCGGGAGCGCCCAGTCAGCGCGTTGCTCTCGCCCATGCCGCGCAGGTCGCGCAGCAGTGCCAAGGGATCGGGGTAGTCGATCGGCACCAGATCGGCATCGGCCATCGGTAACTGAAAACCGGCGCGCTGCAGCAGCATGCCGGCCTCGCGCACCTCGACGAAGGGGGCGACATGGGGACTGACCCCGCCGACCGTCTCGCTCTCGGCCTCCAGGAAGGCCTGGCGCAGGCTGGCCAGGGTGATGCCCCCCGGTAGGGCCGCCATGAAGAGGCCGCCGGGCTTGAGGGCATAGCGGATCTGCGCCAGGACGCCCGGAAGGTCATTCACCCAGTGCAGGGCGAAGAGGCTGAGCACCAGATCCAGGCTGCCGCGCCCGCAAGGCAACCACTCCTCGTCGGCGACGAAGGCAGGTGAACTCGTACAGGCTGCCCGTTGCACCATGGACTCTGAGAGATCGCATTGCAGCATGAGGTCGATACGGCGTTCTTCAGCTTCGTCCTGCTCTGCCAGAAGCGTTGCCAGGACGCCGTGATGGCAGCCCAGGTCGAGTGCTGTTGGATAGCGTCCGACCGTCTCGCTCAGCCGCTCCAAGAGGCGTGCAGCGACTTCTTTCAGCAGGAAGTCGTATTCCTGGAAGCCCGCAGCGGCACGATTGCGGTGTTGGCGCAGTGCAGCGCGGTCAAAAAGCTTCGGTGCGGCGCTTTGATCTGACATTCTGGAACCCAGGATCTGGCATGGCGCCCTGCTATGGCAGGCCCGGGACGTGAGGTCCAGACGGAAGGTCAGAGGCACGCAATGAGCCAGGAAGAACTGGGACAGAGCCTGTTCCGACCGCTTCGGCGCTCGGGACGTTTCCTGTTGGATGCCATCCTGCCATTGCGTTGTTTCGGCTGTGGTCTGGTGGTGCCGGCGGAGTCCGCGCTCTGTGCGGCCTGCTGGTCCGGCCTGACCTTCTTGAGCGAGCCCTGCTGTGCGCAATGCGGCCTTCCCTTTCCACACGACCAGGGGCCAAAAGCGCTCTGTGGTGCCTGCCACAGCGATCCGCCGCGCTTCGATCGGGCGCGGGCCGCCTTGCTCTATGACGATGCCAGCCGGCCGCTGATCCTGGCCTTCAAGCACGGCGATAGGACCGAAGCGGCGCTGCCCTTTGCACGCTGGATGCAGGTTGCCGGGGGGACGCTCCTCGAAGAGGCCGATCTGATCCTGCCAATCCCGCTGAACCGCTGGCGGCTCTTTCACCGGCGCTTCAATCAAGCGGCCTTGCTGGCTCAGTCCTTGAGCCAGGAGAGCGGCGTTCCTGTGGCTTTGGATCTGTTGCGACGGATTCGGGCGACGCCAAGCCAGGGCCGGCGGTCTCGGGAAGCCCGCCGCCGCAATGTCGCCGGTGCCTTCGCCGTGGCGCCCGGTGCGGCCGCTCAGATCGAGGGACGACGATTACTCCTGATCGACGACGTCATGACTTCCGGCGCCACCCTTGACGAGGCATCCAAAGTGCTAAGACGTGCAAAACCGCAAAAGATCTCGGTTCTGACCCTTGCCCGGGTCTTACGCGCGACCCCATATGACGGTAACGTCGAGGAGGAGTTCAGCGCCCATGGCCAACGTTGAGATCTATACCAGTCTGTTGTGTGGTTATTGCTATCGCGCCAAGCGCTTGCTGGAGAAAAAGGGCGTCTCCTTTACCGAGTATGACTTGATGGCGCAGCCCGGAAAGCGTGCTGAGATGTTGCAGCGCGCGGCTGGACGCACCTCGGTCCCGCAGATCTTCATCGACGGGCAGCACATCGGCGGCTGCGACGAGCTCTATGAGCTTGAGTCGCGCGGCGGGCTCGATCCCATGCTGCAGACGGCGGCGTGAGCGGCAGCTTCCTGACTGCTTTGGTCCAGCTGACTGCTGGGCCCAACATTGACGCCAATCTGGAGCGGATCACAGAGCTCGTGCAGGAGGCCAAGAGCGCCGGTACGAGCCTGGTGTGCCTGCCTGAGAACTGCACCCAGATCCAACCCGATAAGGGGAGGGCTCTGGCCGACGCGCGCGCGGAAGAGCAACACGATGCGCTTCTGCGCTTGCAGGCCTTGGCGAGCGCGACCGGATTGTGGCTGCAGGTCGGATCCCTAACCGTGAAGGCCGCTTCTCGGCACAGTTGGAATCGGAGCTATCTCTTGACGCCTGAAGGCGCCATCGCCGCGCGCTACGATAAGATCCATCTCTTCGAGGCATCGGTCGGCGACGGCCAGAGCTACCGAGAATCCGACTACACTGCACCTGGTGCCGAGGCCGTTGTGGCGGCGCTGCCCTGGGGCGCGCTTGGCATCACCATTTGCTATGACCTGCGCTTTCCGCATCTTTATCGCCATCTGGCCAAGGCGGGCGCGGACTTTCTGACCATTCCCTCCGCCTTCACGCGGCCGACCGGGAAAGCCCATTGGCATGTCCTGTTGCGCGCTCGGGCGATCGAGACCGGCTGCTACGTCTTTGCCGCCGCGCAGTGCGGTCGCCACGCGGGCGGCCGGGAGACCTACGGCCACAGCTTGATCGTCGATCCTTGGGGCGAGGTCTTGGCCGATGCCGGAGAGGATGAGGGGATCGTCGTCGCCGAAATAGATCCAAAGAAGGTGATCGAGGCCAGGCGCCGCATTCCAGCCTTAGAGCATGATAGGCCCTATGGAGCGGCCAGCGGAGAGCCGGACTTGCCGCGAACCAGGGCAAGCTGAAACGGAGGCCATGCACCAAAGGCGAGGGTAGACATCCTTCAGCGCCTCTTGTCATTAGAGATCCGGGGCCCTATTGCCTCTCACCATGACGATGCTTTTGGGAGAAGACGGCCCGCCAGCCGGTGCGCGGGTCGTGGTGGCGATGTCCGGCGGCGTGGATTCCGCGCTGACGGCAGCGCTGTGCCATGAGGCCGGCTATGAAGTGGTTGGCGTCACCCTCCAGCTCTATGACCATGGCCAGGCCGTGGGCAAGCCGGGCAGTTGTTGCGCCGGGCAGGATATCCGGGATGCCCGTGCTGTGGCAGCACGCTTGGGCTTTGCCCACTATGTCCTGGATTATGAAGAACGCTTCCGGCGGCAGGTTATCGACGACTTCACCGCCAGCTATGCCCGCGGTGAGACCCCGATCCCCTGTGTGCGCTGCAATCAGAAGGTCAAGTTCGCGGATCTTCTGGAGACCGCGAGAGATCTCGATGCTGCAGCCCTGGTGACTGGGCACTATGCGGAGCGTCGCCTTGGGCCCGAAGGCGCGGAGTTGCACCGCGCCCATGACCAAAGCCGCGACCAGAGCTATTTCCTCTTCGCAACGACCAGAGCGCAACTCTCCTTCCTGCGGTTCCCTCTGGGCGGTCTGCCGAAGAGCGAGGTCCGGCGGATGGCGGCTGAGCGCGGTCTCGTCGTGGCCGACAAGCCCGACAGCCAGGACATCTGCTTCGTTCCCAGCGGCCGCTACAGCCGTCTGGTCGAGAAGCTGCGCCCCGGTGCAGCCGATCCAGGGGAGATCGTCGATCTCTCCGGGCGGGTGCTGGGCCAGCATCAGGGCATCATCAACTACACCATCGGCCAGCGTCGTGGCCTGGGCCTGGACCGCGAGCCCGGTCCTCTCTTCGTCGTCCGCTTGGATGCGGCCAAGAGCCAGGTGGTGGTGGGGCCCGAGTCCGCGCTGAGGCAAGACCTGGTGCACCTGCGCGAGACCAACTGGCTGGCCACTCTGGAACCGGGCGCCGAGATCTCTGTGAAGCTGCGTTCGCGGCAAGATGCAGGGCCGGCGCGCGTCGAAGAGATCGCGGAGGGTCGAGCCAGCCTGCGGCTGCTGTCGTCGCAGGGTGCCGTTGCGCCCGGGCAGGCGGCCGTTGCCTATCGCGGCGAGCGCCTCTTAGGCGGCGGTTTCATCTCTTCGTCGGAAAGCTTGCCCGCCAGCGAAGCCGCCTAGCTCTTCGCGTCGGGGCCGTCCTTCTCGTCTTTGCCGATGCCGAGCTCTACCGGCACGCGCTCCGGATCCGTTGCGTCCTTCGGCACGGCCTGGCGGGCCAGCCGCAGGGTGCGCTCCAGCAGCAGTTCGTAGATCGGCTCGCCGCGCAGGTGGTGGGCGGTCAGGTTGGCGACCAGGCAGGTGATGATCACCGGCAGCATCAGGTCATAGGAGCCGGTCAGCTCCATCACCAGCACACAACCGACCAAAGGCGCCCGCACGGTCGCGGTGAAGAGCCCGCCCATGGCCGCGATGGCCATGGCGATGGCATCGAGCTGAGAGCCGCCAGGGACCAGCATCTCCACCACCGTGCCGAAGATGAGACCGGTCAGGGTCGCCAGTGCCAGCATGGGCGCGAAGATGCCGCCAGGGATACGGCAGGTGTAGCTGCCGAAGGTGGTGGCAGAGCGCACCACAAGGATCAGGATCAGCATGCCCAGGGTGTATTCTTCGCCGTGCAGCATGCGGTAGACGAAGCCATCGCCGCCGCCGGTGGCATCCGGCAGCAGGGCCAGCAGGGCGCCGACAACAGCCGCGAAGGCGAGGGGGAAGAGGTAGGGTTGCCGCTCTGTCAATCCGTCGGTGCCGTTCAGCGAGGCCAGCATTGCCTTGTTGAAGAGCACGCCTGCTATCCCCAGAACCAGGCCCAGAACGGCGAAGATCGGAAAGTGCCACAGCGGCGGCGTGTGGACGATGATCTCCATCTCTGGCCCGACGCCGGCCAACACCTCGGTGACGAAGCCGGAGAGGGCAGAGGCAATGATCACCGCGCTGTAGGTCTTCAAGGTATAGGGGAACTGCCGCCTGGTCTCTTCGATGACAAAGAGGATGGCAGCCAATGGCGCATTGAAGGCAGCGGCCAAACCAGCCGCAGCGCCAGCAGCGATCAGGCCCTTGCGCTCGGTATCGTCCAGGCGAACGGCGTCGGAGGTGGCGGCCCCGACGGCTGCACCCATGTGGATCGTCGGCCCTTCACGGCCGAGGACCAGTCCGGAGGCCAGCGCCAGAACGCCAGCGACGAACTTGACCGGCAAGACGCGCCGCCAGCGCACCTCACGTACGCCTTCCAAGGCGCCTTCGATCTCCTGCACGCCGCTGCCGCTGGCCTCTGGCGCGAAGCGTCGCGTGAGGAAAAGCGCGATCGCCACCATGACCATGGAGATGCCCATGAAGGCCAGGATCTCCATGACCTCGCTGCCGATCTGATGGCGCAGATTGCGATGCAGGCCGAAGAGCCAGTCGACGATCATATGGAAAACCGCGCCAATACCACCCGCAGCCGTGCCGACCAGCAAGGCCAGGGTGTAGTAGAGCGCGTCGTTACTGCCGTGCTTCGGATTAACTCTTACATCGCTTTCGGCCAAGACGGCTTACCCCCGGCGACTGTTGCCCTGAGCGCGGAGCCTAAGCCGAAAGGCGGCCTCTCTACCAGAGAGGCGGGGTCGCAGGCCGTCGCACTGTCCTTAGCTAATAGGCGGATCCGTCCTTGTGGGTGAAGACCCATTTGCCATCGGGGTCGAGAGTTGCGGCCAGGTCGTCCTTGGGATAGCTGCCCTCATCCCCAGCGACGCGGTCGCCGATTTCCAGGATCAAGACCTTCTGCGCGGTCCTGTTGACGATTTGATGCGCACGGCCTTCGGCCGGAAAGCCAGCGCACATGCCGGGCTCCAAAGTGACCTCGCCTTCGTCCGTGACCAGGGTCGGGTGACCTTCCAGGACGTATACGAACTCCTGCTGCTTGCTGTGGCGATGCAGCAGAGCGGACTCGCCCCCAGGCGCCAGCTCGGTCAGGTTCACGCCGAAGGCCGTCAGCCCAAAGCAGTCGCCGAGCTGTCGCTTGATGCGTCCCTGCATGCGGCTGAAGAAGGGTTCGGGGTAGTTCGAGGGCTTGCGCCTCGGCTCCACCTCCTTGGCGTGAAGCGCCAGGGGTTCGCTGTCTTTCACCGTCGCCATGGACCTTCTCCTTCCATGCTGCTCTTGGCTGTGGCAATCAGATCCCGGAGCGTGACGCCGGTGCAAGGCGATGCTGCAGCATGGCATCTATGCCGTGACGCAGAGGGCTTGCAATGCGGTCGGCAGCGGGGCTAGGTTCCGCCTCCTCGCTGACGGCGATGGGGCGTGGCCAAGTGGTAAGGCAGCGGGTTTTGGTCTCGCGATCCCAGGTTCGAATCCTGGCGCCCCAGCCAAGTCAGTGCTCAGCGCGTTCCGCTCTTGCAATCTGCTTCAGAATCCTTCGGTCGACTTTGCCGGTCGCGGTCAAGAGTGCCCCAGGTCCATGACTTGGTGAGGGAGGCAAGCGCAACCGCGTCCGGGCGCTCTCTCACGAAAGGTGCCAGCAGATTGGTCAGGGCGGCTGGGCCGGGCAAGCTTGGTCCGATTTGTGGCAATTGGCACCTCCAACCCGCAAATGTCCACCGCAAGGTGCATGACCAGGCCGGTCGTCGAGAGGGCCTCGCATCGGCTCGCCTTGATTTTTGATCAAAAGCGCCTTGACACCCTTGTTCCTGCCCAGCATGCTTTTTTGTATGGCCATTCTGGCCAGCAAAAAATAATCGGCAGAGGGAGGAGTCTATGGGAGTCGTAGAGGCAAAGTCGGCCCTGCGCGGACTTGGCGCTGGCCTGGTTATGGCGGCTATCAGCACAGTATCGTTTCCGGTTTTGGCAGAATCGGGTGCGCAACGTGCGGTCGAGGCGGCTAAACAATATGCCGGCGAAGAAATCACCATTGTTTGGGAGGCAGGATTACAGTCTCTCGATCCCTTGAATTACTCTGGTCCCAAGTGGGAGGAACTGACCGGCATCAAGGTGAAGGTCATCGAGGTTCCCACTGCCGAGATGTTCACCAAGATCTTGCAAGAGCACCGCGCAGGAACTGGGGCCTATGATGCGCTGAATGTGGTGCCGACCTGGATGCCGGATCTGGTCCGTGCCGGTGCCCTGGAGCCGCTCGATGCTTACGTCGACAAGTACGGCTATCGTGACGAACTGCAGTCGATCGCGCCGACCTATCGCGACAACCAGATGACTGTCGACGGGAAGATCTATGGCTTCCCAGATGACGGCGACCTCTTCATCCTCTACTACCGTAAGGACCTCTTCGAGGACCCGGAGAACCAGAAGGAATTCAAGGCCAAGTTCGGCTACGATCTGGCTCCGCCTTCGACCTGGGAGCAGTATGCCGAGATCGGTGACTTCATCACCTCGAAGTACGCGCCTCAGGTCTATGGTGCCGGACAGTTCCGCCAGCCGGCCTATGGTCAACTGCTGTTCCAAGAGCGCTTCCGCGTCGAGGGCGGCAAGTTCTTCGATCCCAAGACCATGAAGGCTCAGGTCAACGATGCCATCGGCGTGAAAGTCTTCGATGGCATGCGGGCCGACAATGCCTTCATGCCGCCGGGTGTCGAGACCTGGGGCTTCGTCGAAGCGCTTTCCTCCTTCCTGGCCGGCGAGATTGCCATGACCATCTCCTGGCCGCCCTTCGGGCGCTGGGCTGCAGGCTATGGCGTGGAAGAAGAGGCGCTTTCCTGGGTGCCGAAGTCGACCATTGCCGACAAGGTGGGCTATGCCCTGCCGCCGGGCGGGACGCCGCAGCTGGCCCTTGGCTTCTCTCTAGGGGTGTCCTCCAACAGCAAAAACAAGGAGGCGGCCTATCTCTTCATTCAGTGGCTGAACAGCGAAGAGACCAGCCTGGCCCGCGTGCAGCTGCCCTATGCTTTGCGCGATCCCTTCCGCGAAGGCCATTTCACCGATGCCGAGTACCTCTCGCGCTGGCCGGATGCCAAGCACTACCTGGCGACACTGCGCGCCGGTGCGGACAGCGGCCTCTTGGACCTCTCTCTCCTGCAGACCGACAAGTATGAGGAGGTCTTGCGCCAGGCTACAACCCGGCTTTGGGCCGGCGAGGACAGCCAGGCCATCCTCGACGATGTGGCCGCACAGTGGGATGCGCTGACCGATCGCATCGGTGTCGACAAGCAGCGCCAGGCCTATGAGGAGTGGGCGGCGAAGCCGAACGCCTATCCCAAGTAAAAGCCAATCCGGGGGCGATGCCAGCACTGATGCCTGTCGTCGCCCCCGCATGCTGATCAGGTCCAGCAGCTTTGATGTGGTTAGGGGGAGCGCGCGGTGGTAGCTCGGGCGAGAGGAGAGGCGAGGCCGGTCGGCATCGCCGGCGACCGCGAGTTCAAGTACCTGATCATCGCCCCGGCGGTCTTCATCCTGCTTTTCATCGGCCTCTTCCCGCTGATCTATTCCCTGGTCGTCAGCTTCCAGAACATCAACATGCTGGAAGAGGACACCTCCTTTTCCGGCTTCATTCACTACGCAGCCCTCTTTCGCGACAGCCGCCTTTGGGAATCGCTCTGGCACACGGTGATCATCTTTGCGATTGCCCTGCCCTTGGAGCTGATCCTGGGTCTCCTGATGGCCTACCTCTTCCTTGAGCGCCTGCCGGGTCGGCCGATCTTCGTTGCCCTCTTGGTTCTGCCGACCATGATCGCCCCGGTGGTGGCGGGTGCCACCTGGCGACTGCTCTTCGACAATCGCTATGGGCCGATCAATCAGGTCTTGGGCTGGATCGCCGGCGAACCCATGCCGATCCTCTGGGTGATCAAGCCGGAGTTCGTCTATCCAGCGATCCTCATTGCCGAGGTCTGGCAATGGACGCCCTTCATGTTCCTGATTCTGCTGGCCGGTCTCTCCAATGTGGACAAGAGCCTGATCGAGGCCGCCGAGCTGGACGGTGCCTCCTTCTGGCATAGCTTTCGCAAGATCGTGCTGCCGGCAATCTGGCCGGTGATGGCGATCGCTCTATTGATCCGCGGGCTCGATCTTTTCCGCATCTTCGACGTAATCTGGGCGCTGACCAAGGGCGGGCCGGGCACGATGACCGAGACCATCTCGATCTATACCTACGTCCAGGGCTTCCGACAGTTCGAGACCAGCTATACGGCCGCGATCGCCTTCCTGGTGATCGTGCTGCTGTCGGTGGTGGTCATTCTGGCTTTGAAGCGGATGGAGCTGGATCGATGAGACAAAGCCGCCTCAAGATCGCCTTGCGCTTCTTGGCAGCCCTGCTGGTGACCCTGCTGTTCCTCTTCCCGATCTACTGGCTCTTCTCCATCTCTTTCAAGACGCCGGAGGAGATCTTCTCCTCACCGCCAGCCTGGTACCCGGCCTCGATCCAGTTCGACAATTTCTTTGTGCTCTTCAAAGACGGTGATGCGGCGACAGTGGGCAATTCGCTCTTCGTGGCGACGGCCTCCACCCTGCTCGCCATGTTCTTCGGCACGATCTGTGCCTACAGCCTGGCGCGTTTCAAGACCGGCGGCAGCAATCTGGCGGTTTGGATCATCTCACAGCGGATGATCCCGCCGATCGCCATCGTCTTTCCGCTCTTCCTGCTCTACGTCTTCTTAGGCTGGGTCGACACCTATCACGGCCTGATCCTGCTCTATACCGCCTTCAACCTGCCCTACGTCATTTGGATGATGCGCGGCTACATCGAGGATGTGCCGATCGAGCTGGAGGAGAGCGCGCTGATCGACGGCTGCACGCGCTGGGAAACCCTGATCAAGGTGGTCTTTCCCATGGTGCGCAATGGCCTATTCGCCACTGCGGTCTTCACCTTCGTCTTTGCCTGGAACGACTTCATCTTTGCGCTGGTCATGACCCGCACCGATGTCACCACCTTCCCGGTCCAGGTCACGCATTACTTCGGCGCCCAGTCCAACTTCTGGGCCAAGATCGCCGCCATGAGTGTGCTGGGGACTGTCCCCATCTTCATCGCCGTGGCCTTCCTGCAGCGCTATCTGGTGCGCGGCATCTCTCTTGGCGCGGTGAAGGGGTGATCGATGGCCAGGCTGACCTTGAACGGCATTGAGAAGTCCTATGGCCAGGTCAAGGCCGTGCGCGGCATCGATCTGGATATCGCCGAGGGAGAGTTCGCCGTCCTGGTCGGACCCTCCGGCTGTGGCAAGAGCACTCTGCTGCGCTGTATTGCCGGCCTGGAGGACATCGACGCCGGGCGGATCGAGATCGACGGCGAACTGGTCAATGGCGTGCGCCCGCGCGACCGCAACATCGCCATGGTCTTTCAGAACTACGCGCTCTATCCCTATCTGTCGGTCTTCGAGAACATCGCTTTCGGCCTGCGCGCCCGGAAGACCCCGAAGTCGGAGATCGAGGGGCGGGTGCGCGAAGCAGCACGCATGCTGGATATCGAACCCCTGTTGGATCGCCTGCCCCGTCAGCTCTCAGGCGGACAGCGCCAAAGGGTGGCCATCGGTCGTGCCGTGGTGCGCGATGCGCGCTTGTTTCTCTTCGACGAGCCGCTCTCCAATCTCGATGCACAGCTCCGCGACGAGATGCGGGCCGAGATCAAACGCCTGCATCAAGAGATCGGAAAGACCATGGTTTATGTCACGCACGATCAGGTTGAGGCCATGACCCTGGCCGACCGCATCGTGCTCTTGAAAGAGGGGCAAATCGAGCAGCAGGGCGCGCCCTTGACCCTCTTCGAACAGCCGGTCAGCCGCTTCGTCGCCCGCTTCCTAGGTTCGCCGCCGATCAATCTCATCCCGGTCATCCTGGAAGAACGGGGTGGTGAACTCGGCCTGCGCTGCGATGAGACCACGGTCTTGCCCGTTGTAAGCGAGCGCGGTGAAGGGCTTGCCACGCGGATTGGCCAGGAGCTGCTGCTGGGCCTTAGGCCGGAGCACATCACCGGGGCAGGCGCGGCTGAGGCCTTTATCCGGCTGCCGGTGGTGATCGATCTGCTGCAGCCGACCGGCAGCCGCCTCTATGCCACCTTCAAGCTGGGTCATACCTCGGTCTTGGCCGAGCTGCAGGCACATGACGTCGAAGGGGTCGGCCAGCAAACAGAGGTCGCGATCAATATGCAGCGCGCCATTCTGATCGATCCGAAAGACGATCGCGTGCTCTAAGGTTCCGGGGGCCAAACCGAGGGAGGAAGCTCATGACCAACAGTCCGTCGCATGCGGTGAAGCTCTTCGGTACGGAGGAAGTACCAAGCGAAACGCGGATTCTGTCCGCCGGCGACCTGACGGCAGAGCTGGATGCCGGCAACCTCCGCTACATCCGCTACCAGGGGCGCGAGGTCATCCGTGCGATCTCCTACGTGGTGCGTGACAAGATCTGGGGCACCTATGCAGTCGAGATCAGCGATTTGCAGGTCGAGGAGGAGCCCCGGTCTTTCACCGTCACCTATCAGGCCCGCTGTGGTGATGCGGGGCAGAGCTATCGCTATGTCGCCAGGATCCATGGCACGGCGAAGGGTGCGCTTCGTTTTGAGGCCTCCGGCGAGCCTGAGACTGACTTCCTGACCAATCGCACCGGCTTTGTCGTTCTGCATGGTGTCGACGGCATCGCCGGACAGCCGGTCGAGGTGCTGCATGTCGACGGCCACCGCAAGACCACACGCTTTCCAGAGCTGATCGACCCCAAGCAACCGATCGAGGACATCCGTGCCCTGACCCATCAGGTGCTGCCCGGCTTGAAGGCCGTCTGCACCATGGAGGGCGAGGCCTTTGAGATGGAGGATCAGCGCAACTGGACGGACGCCTCCTACAAGACCTATGTGCGCCCCTTGTCCAAACCCTTTCCCTACACCCTGCCGGCCGGCGAGCCGGTCGAGCAGTCGGTAACCCTGAAGCTGGAAGGAGCGGGGGGCACTCTCCAGCAAGCAAGTGAGGCTGCCGCGATCCGTGTCTCGCTGGGCCAGGTCTCCGGTCAGGTTCCGCAGTTCGGCATGGGGCTGGAGGGGCAGCATGCGCGCGCGGCTCTTGAGTCTTCCACCGCCTTGGCGCCCCTAAAGCCGACCTTCGTCAGCTGCTTCTTCGATGCGCGCAGCGATGGACATGAGGCTCTGCGTTCCGCCCAGGCCCTCTCCGATCTGCTCTCGGCCAACTTGGCCGTAGAGCTCTTGGTGCCGGGTGAGGTCGATCCGCAGCGGGAGCTCAATAGCTTTGCCGCGGTCGTCGCCCTTGCCGGCGCCAAGATTGCCGCCCTGTCGGTCTCGCCGGCCGGCGATCTGGATTTCGTCATGCCCGGCACGGTCTTCCCGGATAGCGAGGCCTTCGACCGGCTCTACGCCGCCGCGCGAACTGCGTTCCCAGAGGTTCCGCTTGGTGGTGGCAGCTTTGCCTACTTCACGGAGCTGAACCGCAAGCGCGTGCCGATGCGGGCACTGGATTTCCTCTGCCACACCACCTCGGCTCTGGTGCATGCCGCGGACGACCGCTCGGTCACCGAGACCATCGAGGCCTTGCCCTACATCATCGCATCCGGTCGGGCGCTGGCGGCCGGAAAGGGTTATCGCATCGGGCCTGGCAGCATCGGATCGCGGACCAGCCCCTTCGGCGCGCCGACCACGCCGAACCCGGACAATCTTCGGGTCACCATGACCCGCAGCGATCCGCGCCAGCGCGGCTTGCTGGGTGCGGCCTGGCATCTGGGCTATGCCGCTAAAATGGCAGAAGGGCAGGTGCCTTCGGTGATTCTGGGAGCGCCGATCGGGCCCTTTGGCCTGATCCACAACCCCATGCCGACGCCGCAGCCTTGGTACGACGAGCAGGGCGGCCTCTATCCCGCCTACCACGTCATGCGAGGGGTCTATGCAGCCTCGGGTGCTGCCTATGTAGAGAGCGGCTGCTCGCGTCCCAGAGACCTGCAGGTCCTGGCCTTCGAAAAGGACGGTCGCCGCGAGGTCTGGCTTGCCAACCTGACGGGTGAGCACCAGCGGGTGGAGATCGAAGGCCTCACAAGCCGGGCCCAGGTTGCAAGGCTGGATGAGGTCCACTTCGAGGCCTGCGCCGCCAAGCCCGCGGGCTTCGATGAGAGCAGCGAAGAGGCCGATCCCGGTCGCCTGGCGCTGCGCCCCTATGCCGTCCTGCGCATTCGCAGCGCATCTTGAGGAGCCCCGACATGTCCAACCCATCCCTGAAGGCGATGAGCCGCAGCCGTGACCTCAAGGCCGGCCACTTCCTGATCGAATTCGATACGCCCGGCATCGGCTACATCCTGAAGCATGCCGGCTGTGACTTCGCCGTTTTGGACACCGAGCACAGCGGCTTTGCCATCGAGACGGTGAAGCGGGTCATGGCCTTCATGCGCGCGGCCGACCTGCCGACCATCGTGCGCGTGCCCTCCAAGGACTATAAGGACATCGCACGGGCCTGCGATGCCGGTGCCGAAGGCGTCATGCTGCCGATGGTGAGCACACCTGACGAAGCCCAGGGTATCGTCAACGCGGTCAAGTACGTGCCGGAGGGGGGGCGTGGCGTCATCCTGCGCGCCGCGCACGATCGCTATACCGCTGGTCCGACGATGGAGAAGCTGGCAGAGGCCAATCAAAGGACCACCACCTTTCTGCAGATCGAGACAGCCGAAGGTGTGGAGAATGCGGAGGCCATTGCCAGCTTGGAGGGGGTGGATTGCCTCTGGATCGGTCACTTTGATCTCTCCTGCTCTCTGGGTATTCCTGGAGAGTTCGACAACCCGAAGTTCCTACAGGCCGTCGATCGCGTGATTGCGGCCTGTCGGAAGACCGACACGGCCTTGGGGCGCCTGGTGCCGGATGTCGCCAGTGGCGTCGCCTTCAACCGTCAAGGCTTCGACTTCATCGCCTATTCGGCCGATGCCTGGGTTCTGGGCGATGCGCTGGCAGACGCGCTTCGCGGCATTCGGGCCGGCGCGGCTGAGGGATAGAGCGATGACGCGACTACGCGTTGCCCTGAGCGCCGATTTCCGTAAACCAGACGGCAGCCACAGCTTTCCGGAGTTCGATCTCTCGCCCTTGCAGGCGCGCGACGACATCGATCTCTTCTATCTGGAGCCCTGCCAAGAGGTTCCGCCCGAGGCCTTGGAGGAGGTCGATGCCCTGATCCTTCTGGCGCCCAAGGTGACGGCGGCCAGCCTGACCATGGCGGATCGCCTGGGGCTCGTCGCGCGTTTCGGCGTGGGCTACGACAATGTCAATGTGGCCGCCTGCACGGCCAAGGACGTGGCCCTGGTCATCACGCCGGACGGCGTGCGTCGACCGGTTGCCGTCTCGATCCTGACCCTGCTGTTCGCGCTGGCCGGCAAGCTGATGGTGAAGGACCGTTTGGCCCGTCAGGGTCCGGAGGGCTGGGCGCAGAAGACGGGGCACAACGGCATCGGCCTGGTCGGTCGGACCCTGGGCTCGATCGGGATCGGCAACATCGGGGCAGAGCTCTTTCGCTTGGCAGCCCCTCTGGGCATGCGCTTCATCGCCCATGACCCCTACGCCTCTGCCGAGCAAGCGAGCCAACTGGGCATCACTCTGCTGCCGCTGGAGGAGGTCTTTCGTCAGTCTGATTTCCTGACCGTCAACTGCCCCCTGACCGCGGAGACCCATCACCTGGTCAACCGAGAGCGCCTGGCCCTGATGCAGCCTACGGCCTACCTAATCAATACAGCCAGGGGGCCGATCGTTGACCAAGCGGCCCTAACGGAGGCGCTCAAGGCGGGGGCTCTGGCCGGTGCCGGCCTGGACGTCTTGGAACAGGAACCCCCGCCAGCCGACGAACCACTGCTGGCCATGGACCAGGTGATCGTGACACCGCATGCCCTCTGCTGGACCGATCAACTCTTCGCCGGGAATGGCGCGGCAGATGTCGAGGCGGTGCTTGCCTGGCAACGCGGTGAGGTCCCGGAAGGCGTGGTCAACCGTGCCGTGCTGGAGCGTCCGGGCTGGCTGAAGAAGCGAACGCAGCTGCGCCGGGGAGGGCAGTGACACGCCCTGTCTCTTCGGTCGGGACCGCGCATCAACTTAGAGTGATAATCGTCCGCACTGTCGCACTCGCACAGATGTGAGCATTTTCGTCCAAAACATGGGTTACGAACGACTCCAACAGACCAGGGGCGTTTCGTGCCGACATCCATCGGCAGTTTGGCAGTTGGACGTACGTCGCTGGATGGTCCTCGTGTTGCTCGTCTTGCGGGTCAGCTTCGATAGGGTTTTGACCGGCGCATAGCGATCGTGACGTCGAAATCAACCGACGCGTGGTGATCTGCGTTCTGCAGATGATCGTCCAAAACTTGTGTTCTGGGAGGAAGAAAAATGGCGGATATTTATGGCACGCCGGGAGTTAATGACCGACTTCTGGGTACGAGTTTGGACGATCGCGTATTTGGGCTCAGTGGTAATGATAGAGTCTATGCTAACTCCGGTGACGATACTGTCTTTGGGGGGAGTGGTATCGATGACATCACCGGTGGCTATGGAAACGATCGTCTATACGGCGACGCGGGCAACGATTTCAATTTTAATGCGGGCCAGGGTGCAGACTTACTGTTTGGTGGGAATGGCGATGATAGCGCCTTTTTTGGCAATGGTGGCGATGATCGCCTCTATGGTGGAAGTGGACTTGACCAGAAATTCTATGGAAATCAAGGTGATGACCGCCTCTATGGTGGCAGCTTCAATGGGGAATTCTTCTATGGTGGCGACGGAAACGACATCATTCTCTACGCCTCCAGCCTTTTTGGCGGCTCCGGAGACGATAGTCTCGTTGGCACTGACTACAATGACTACTCTAACTTCGGCGGCGAGGGAAACGACTTCATCGATGGGCGTGCATGGACGGACACACTCTTTGGAGGATCCGGTAATGATCGCCTTATAGGTGGACCAGATGTCGACTACCTCTATGGGGGGACGGCTGACGATACTATCATTGTCGCGAGCCAGGGGGATCTGGTCAGCGGTGAACGTATCGTCGGCGGCAACGGTAGCGACACGCTGATCCTGGCAGAGGGGGCCTCGCTCGCAGCCGGGGTTCTTGTTGCCTCGGTCGAGGTCCTGGGACTGTACGGCACCAGTGGCAACGATAGTCTGAATGGAGATTACCGGCCGAACATCTTGCGAGGCGTTGGTGGTGATGATGGACTCTATGGACTGAGTAAAGGAGATCGACTCTATGGCGACATTGGTTCGGACAGTCTCTTCGGTGGCAGTGGCGATGATACGCTAAGTGGCGGCAGTGGCGACGACCTGCGCCTCTATGGCGGTAGCGGTGCTGACAGCCTTTTCGGTGGAAGTGGAGATGATCGCTCCCTTGACGGTGACAGCGGTAGCGACTTCATTGCAGGAGGAGATGCAGCCGATCAACTGTCGGGAGGCAGCGGCGTCGACAGCCTCTTCGGGGGGCAAGGATTGGATAGCCTCTATGGCGGCGAGGGCCATGATCGCTCCTTTCTGGGTGGCAGCGGCAACGACAGCCTCTACGGCGACCTAGGGAAGGACTTTTCCTTTTTCGGAGACAGTGGTGACGATCGCTTGTCCGGGGACGCCGGCAGTGACTCCCTATTCTTCGGAGACAGTGGCAGCGACAGCCTCGCTGGTGGCAATGGAAACGAAACCTACTTCTATGGCGGAAGCGGAAGTGACAGTCTTGCAGGCGGCAGCGGGCGAGACCTTAGCTTTTATGGCGCGCAGGGATCGGATCGCGTCTTAGCCGGCAGCGGCAGCGACAGTTTCTTCTTCGGTGGAAGCGCTGGCGATAGCCTCGCTGGAGAGGATGGCAATGACGCCTATTTTTATGGTGGCTTTGGTCTCGATGCTCTCTTCGGGAATAGCGGCAGAGAGTTTGGTTTCTATGGCGGCGTCGGCAGGGATCGCCTCTGGGGCGGCAGCGGGAATGATTCCTACTTCCAGGGTGGAGGTGGCGATGACAAGCTTTTTGGCGATGCGGGCAGAGACAAAGGCTTCTACGGCGGCATCGGCGACGACAGTCTTGCCGCTGGAGATCAGAGTGACTCTTTCCTTTATGGCGGTGTCGGTGTTGACAATCTGTTTGGCGGTAGTGGCAGCGACGGTAGTCTCTATGGAGATAGTGGTGACGACTTCCTAGCTGGCGATAGTGGCAACGATTCCTTCCTCTACGGCGGTAGCGGGAATGATGGCCTGAGCGGCCGGGCAGGAGACGACTCTCTCCTCTTTGGCGCGCTTGGCGACGATCGCTTGTTCGGTGGAGCCGGAGACGATCAGAGCTTCCTTGGTCACTTTGGGGATGACTCTCTCTTTGGCGGCGGCGGCCATGACGCCGGGCTCTTTGGCGGGACTGAGAGCGACTCCCTCTATGGCGGTGGCGGTCGTGACCTGTCGCTGGACGGTGGGAGCGGATCGGACCGTGTTTACGGCGGAGATGGCAACGACACCTCCATAATTGGTGGGGGAGGCAACGATCTGTTGCGCGGCGATTCCGGTGACGACCTTTGGCTCTTCGGCGGAGTTGGTTCCGATGGCTTAAGCGGTCGAGCCGGCGACGATGTCTTTCTTTTTGGAGATCTTGGGAGTGATCGCCTGGTTGGTGGCGGTGGGCTCGATTCCTACTTCTATGGCGGCAGCGGTAGAGACACTCTACGCGGCGGCGGCAACGACGATGCCTTCCTCTATGGAGGAAGTGGCATAGACACCGTGATGGGTCAGCGCGGCAACGATACCCTGAATGTGGCAAGCCAAGGCGAACTGGTAAGCGGAGACATCTTTGACGGCGGTCAAGGCGTAGATACCTTGCTTCTGGCTGCGGGAGTAAGCCTGCCAACAGGCGTCACCTTGACCAGTATCGAGGTGACTCTCTACGGCTAGCAGTAGGGGTGGAACAGACAAGCGACAGGCCTCGTGGACCTGTATGAGGGTCGACCTGATCGGATCCGCTTCGCCCTTGAGCCTGGAAAAGGGGTGGTTTTTCCGGACAGTTCAAGTGGAGACCCCTTTAGGGACTGGTCCCTAGACCTGAGCCTGTGCTTTAGATGAAACCAGAAGATGGCGTAACAGGATGGGGCCTATGAACTTTCATTTCATCTATGAGGATGCACCCTACAGGGCGGCGCATGCCTCCACTCTGGTCGGGGTGTCAGACTGCCTTCTGGGGGCCTGGTTTGCTGGCCCCCGCGAAGGCGCGCCCGAGACCAGCATCTGGATGGGACGCTTCAAGGATGGCTCTTGGCAGGCGCATCGCGACCTCCTGACTGGAGAGCGATCCGAGCCCCAGGCTTGCTGGAACCCCGTCTTTCATCAGTCCGGCAGCAAGACCCTGCTGTTTTATAGGACCGGGCGACACCCGGTCTATTGGATCAGCAAGCTCATGGTTTCTGAGGATGAGGGGGAGACCTGGGGGCCGGCCGAGGTCATCCCCGAACCTTTCCTCGGCCCGATCAAGAACAAGGCCCTGGAGATCGAGCCCGGATTGCTGCTCTGCCCCTCCAGCACCGAACATGCCGGTTGGCGATCGCACATCGAGCGTTTCTCTGTTGCCGAAGGGCGTGCGCTGCACTCTGTGCCCTTGGTCGACAGGCAGGGGTTTGAGGCAATCCAGCCGACCCTGCTGCGCTGGCCGGAAGGCCAGCTACAGGCTCTCTGCCGGACCCAGGTCGGGGTGGTCGCCGAGAGCTGGTCTCACGACCAGGGGCGGACCTGGTCGCAGTTGGAACGCAGCGATCTGGAGAACCCGAACAGTGGCTTCGACGGCATCGTCCTGCAGGACGGTCGGGCGGCTCTGGCCATCAATCCCTCGGCTCAGGCGCGCAGCCCCTTGCAGATCCTGATCTCAGACGACGGCAACAGCTGGCGTCCCGGACCTATACTGGAAGACGGTGTGGGCGAATTCTCCTATCCCGCCATCATCCAGGCGTCAGACGGGACGATCCACGTAAGCTACACCCACGACCGCACCGACATTCGCCACGTGGTCCTGGATCCGGCCGAGTTGGAGTAGAAATTAGTCCTCAGCATAGAGTGCCGTCGAGAGGTACTTGATCCCGCTGTCGCACATGAGGGTGACGACGGTGGCCTTAGGACCCAGGCGTTTCGCCAGGCGCAAAGCTGCGACCAGGTTGGCGCCGGTCGAGGTGCCAGCGAAGATGCCCTCGCTGCGGGCCAAGGCGCGGGCCTGGTTCATCGCTTCCTCGGTCGAGACGGTAGCGATCTCGTCGACGGCATCGGGCTGCCAAAGCGGCACGACGAAGCCGGCGCCCACGCCCTCGATCCGGTGCACGCCTGTAGGACCGCCGGAGAGGACGGCGGATTCGCTGGGCTCCACGGCGACAATCTGCACGGCGGGCCTCTTCTCCTTCAGGAACTCGGACACACCGCGGACTGAAGCGGCAGTGCCGGTGCTCTGCACGAAGGCATCGATCCGGCCCTCCGTCTGCTGCCAGATCTCGCAGCCCATTCGGTGATAGGCGCTCAGCTGGTCGGCATTCTTCAGCTGATCGGTCCAATAGCCGCCACGCTCCTCCGTGATCTTGGCCGCTGCGGCCACCATGCTGTGGGTCAGGGCCGCATCCATGCCGCCGCCTTTGCTTTCGATCAGGGTGAGCTCGGCACCGAAGGCGGCCATCTGCCGGCGCTTCTCCTGACTGAAGGCATCGGAGGTGACGATAGAGAGGGGATAGCCCTTGGCGGCAGCGACCATGGCGAGCGACACGCCTGTGCTGCCGCCGGTGTACTCCACGACCCTTTGACCAGGTGACAGACGGCCGTCCGCCTCGGCCGCCTCGATCATTGCCAAGGCCATGCGGTCCTTCATCGAGGCCGTGGGGTTCTCCGCCTCCAACTTCAGCAGGATGCGGGCCGAGCCCTCTGGCACGAGGCGGGTTAACGCGACCACTGGGGTCTCGCCGATGCGGGTGAGGATCGAAGCTTGGTTCGGCGCTTGTGATGACATGGCAGGACTTCCCTCCGTCGTCCCCCAGCCGAGGGGGATATCAAAACACGAGCCTACCTTACGATAGGTAGATTTTCCCGGACAGTACTGCTGCGGTCCAAGGGCCGATGACGCTGAGGCAAAGGGGTGGAGATTCTCCCTTGCAAGAATCAAGACATAAGGATATGTTTATATCATCAAGTGAGCGAGGAGAGCGATGGACGACCTGCTTCAAGGACTGCGCGCGGCGGCGGAGGCGACCCGGCTTCGCATCCTGGGCCTCTGCGCGCATGGCGAGCTCAGCGTCGGTGAGCTTTGCGAGGTCTTGGGGCAGAGCCAGCCGCGCGTCTCGCGGCACCTGAAGCTGCTGGTGGAAGCTGAGCTCTTGGAACGTCATCAGGAAGGCAGCCACGTCTACTTCCGCCTAACCGAGGGGCGGGACAACAGCCAATTGGGCCGCATCCTCGTCGACCTCATGCCGGCCGACGATCCGGTACATGCTCTGGACCTGGAGCGTCTGCAGACGGTGAAGCAGGCCTGGGCGGTGAAGGCCGCCGCCTACTTCCGCCGCAATGCTGCCAATTGGGACCGGATCCGTGCGCTGCATACCGATCAGGCCGAAATCGATCGGGCCCTGCAGGCGCTGCTGGCCGAAGAAGAGATCGGCGATCTCTTGGACATCGGAACCGGCACCGGCCATGTGCTGGAGCTTTTGGGTGAGCAGGTCGATCAGGCGGTCGGTATCGACCTCTCGCGCGACATGCTGCAGGTGGCGCGCTCCAACCTCTGGAACCGGGGCCTTAGCAACTGTCTGGTCCGTCAGGCCGATATGATGAGGTTGCCTTTCGCAGGTCAGCGCTTCGATGCCGTCGTCTTGCAGATGGTGCTGCACTATGCCGAGCGGCCGGCCGCCGCCATTGCCGAAGCCGCCCGGGTCTTGCGTCCTGGAGGGCGGCTGGTCGTGGTGGACTTTGCCGAACATCGACACGAAGAGCTGATGAACGAGCATGCCCATCGCTGGCTGGGCTTCGCAGAGCCAGGGATCAAGGACTTCTTCAAGGCAGCCGGCCTCTCCAAGGGGCAGACAGCGAAGCTGGCCGGTGGCGCCTTGGTGGTCTGTCTCTGGACCGCGCAGCGTCCGCACACGGGATGAGGTCATGACCATGCTGACGACACCCAGCATTTCGCTGGAGTTCTTTCCGCCGGCACCAGGAGTGGCCGAAGAGCGCTTCTGGCGAGCCTTCGATCGCCTCTGGGGGCTGGAGCCCTCCTTCGTCTCCATCACCTATGGCGCCGGCGGCTCCAGCCGCGACCGCAGCGATACTATTCTGCAGCGCATCGTCCAGCGTGGCGGGCCGCCGCCGGCAGCACATCTGACCTGTGTTGGCCAATCGCGCGATGCAGTGGATGCGACGGCGCGGAGGTGGGCTGCCTTCGGTATTCGCCGGATCGTCGCCCTGCGCGGCGACATGCCCGACCAAGCGCCCTTTCAACCCCATCCCCAGGGCTATGCCTCTGCTGCCGAACTGGTGGCGGGATTGAAGCGCGTCTCTGATTTCTCCATCGCGGTTGGTGCCTATCCTGAAGTGCATCCGGAAGCCGCCTCGAGTGAAGCTGACCTGGATAACCTGAAGCGCAAGTTCGATGCTGGTGCCGACTTTGCCATCAGTCAGTACTTCTTCGATCCTGAGATCTTCCTGCGCTTCCGCGACCGCGCGCTGAAGGCCGGCATCAGCCAGCCGATCCTGCCGGGCATCATGCCGATTGCGAACTTTCAAGGTGTCGTCACCTTCTCCAAACGCTGTGGCGCGAGCGTGCCGAACTGGCTGGCGCAGCAATTCGAGGGACTGGAGAACGATCCCGAGTTGCAGGCGCTGATTGCCGCCAGCGCCACGGTCGATCTCTGCCAGCAGCTCGCCGAGGCGGGTGTCGGACACTTCCACTTCTACACCATGAACCAAGCACAACAGACCCTGGCCGCCTGCCGCAGACTTGGTATCCGGCCCAACCAAAGAAAGGCTGCCTGACCCATGCGAACCCTCATCGAAGCCCTCAATCAGCGTTGTCTCCTGGCCGACGGCTCGCTGGCCCGACAGATCGATCTCAAGGCGTTGGATATTGCGCGAGACCTCTTCGGTGCCGCCGATACCTTGGAGGTGCTGAACATCACGCGCGCGGATCGGGTCCGTGATCTGCATCGTGCCTATTTGGCCGCCGGCGCCGATGTCATCCGAACCAACAGCCTAGGCGCGGGCTATCTCTCGCTGGCGCCCCTGGGCCTGGGCGACGAGGCCTTCTATCTGAATTATGCCGCCGCAGAGATCGCTTGCGAGGCAGTCGACAGCGTGCCGGGAGGCGGACGTCGTCGCTTTGTCTTGGGCGTGGTTCGCGACCATGGCTGGGAGGCGACGCCGCTGGAGGTTGCGCGTTCCGTCGAACAGCAGGTCGAGGGCCTCTTGGCCGGTGGCGCAGATGGTGTGGTTCTGGACATCCTGCCGACGGCGGGCCGTGCACCCTTGTTCCTGAACGGCGCCAAGAAGGCACGTGACGGGCTTTCCTCTCGCGCGCCGATCTTCCTGCAGAACAGCCCGGGTGCGACGGCCTTCTCGCCGCGCAGCTTGCAAGAGGCCGATGGTCTGATCACCTACCGACATGGCTCGGCAGAGCGCAGCGACTGGCTGCAGAGCAGCGTGCTGGATCAGCAGGTCAACCTGGTCGGGGGCGGCGCATCGCCGGAGGAGACGGCCAAACTGGACCGTCTGCTGCGCGCTGTCGCTGAGGACAGCACCCGGCCCAGGACGGCCTGGCAGCGTAGTCATCCGATCGACGAGGTCACACCGCCCTCGAGCCTGGTCGCCCGCAGCGCGGTGCTGGAAGCAGCCGAATAAGCAATGGCAAGGGTACAAGAGGACCGGCGGGCAGCGCTGCTGTCCGCCGCCGAGGAGCGCGTTCTGCTTCTGGACGGCGCCATCGGTACGGAGATTCAGGCTCTAGGGCTTGCCGAGGACGATTTCCGCGGTGATCTGCTGCAAGAGCATGAGAGCGACCTCAAGGGCAACAATGACCTGCTCTGCCTGACGCAACCGGCCGCGATCGAGGAGATCCATCGCCGCTACTTCGCTGCTGGAAGCGACATCGCAACCACCAACTCCTTTAATGCGAACAGGATCTCACAGGCTGACTACGCCCTAGAGGCTCATGTCTATGAGCTCAATCTGCAGGCGGCCTTGTTAGCCCGGCGGGCGGCCGAAGCCGCAACGCTTCAGACACCGGAGAGGCCGCGCTTTGTCGCCGGCGTTCTGGGGCCGACCTCGCGCACGGCCTCGCTCTCACCGGATGTCTCCGATCCCAGCTATCGCAATGTCACCTTCGACCAGCTGCGCGAGACCTATGACGAAGCGGCGCGGGGTTTGATCGACGGCGGTGCCGATCTGCTGCTGATCGAGACGGTCTTTGACACACTGAACGCCCGTGCGGCGCTCTTTGCCGTGCAGTGCCTGCTTGACGAGCGCGCGCTGGACCTGCCGATCATGGTATCCGGGACGATCACCGATCGATCAGGACGGACGCTTTCGGGTCAAACGCCAGAGGCCTTCTGGATCTCTCTGCAGCATGCGGGGCTCTTCTCGGTCGGGCTCAATTGCGCCTTGGGTCCGGCGGAACTGCGCCCGCACATCGCGGAACTGTCACGCGTTGCAGAGACGCTGGTGTCGGCCCATCCCAATGCCGGCCTGCCCAATGCCTTCGGCGGCTATGATCTGGGCCCGGAGGAGATGGCAGAGCATCTCGGCGCCTGGGCGCGCGACGGCCTGGTCAACCTCGTCGGCGGCTGCTGTGGCACCACCCCGGCCCACATCGAAGCCTTTGCCGAGGCCATCGCCGGTGTCGAGCCACGGCGGCAGCCGGACTTGGCACCGCGCCTCAGGCTCTCCGGCCTCGAGCCCTTCGAGATGCGTCCATGACCGCAGGCTTCGTCAATGTCGGTGAGCGCACCAACGTCACCGGCTCTGCTGCCTTCAAGCGCTTGATCCTGGACGAGGATTTTGAAGGAGCGCTGGAGGTTGCCCGCGGTCAGGTCGCCGGCGGCGCGCAGATCATCGATGTCAATATGGACGAAGGCATGCTTGAGTCGGAAGCGGCTATGGTCCGCTTTCTGAATCTGATCGCCGGAGAACCGGACATCGCGCGTGTCCCCATCATGATCGACTCCTCCAAGTGGTCGGTGATCGAGGCCGGGCTTAAATGCGTTCAGGGCAAGGCTGTGGTTAACTCCATTAGCCTGAAAGAGGGTGAGGAGGCCTTTTTGGAACAGGCTCGGCTGCTGCGTCGCTATGGGGCGGCGGTGGTGGTCATGGCCTTTGACGAGGCGGGCCAGGCGGAGACGGCCGAGCGCAAGGTCGCCATCTGCCGGCGCGCCTATCGCCTTTTGACGGAAGAGATCGGATTTCCGGCCAGCGACATCATCTTCGATCCGAACATCTTTGCGGTTGCCACCGGTATTGCCGAACACGACGACTATGCCCGTGCCTTCTTTGAGGCGACTCGGCGGATCAAGCAAGAGATGCCGGCAGTGACCGTTTCCGGCGGCCTTTCCAATGTCTCTTTTGCCTTTCGTGGCAACAACCGCGTGCGCGAGGCCATGCACTCGGTTTTTCTCTATCACGCATCCCAGGCCGGGATGGAGATGGCGATCGTCAATGCGGGTCAGTTGGGCCTCTATGAAGAGATCGAGCCCGAACTGCGCCAGGCCGTCGAGGACGTCTTGCTGAATAGCGATCCCGAAGCCTCAGAGCGCTTGCTGACTATCGCCGAGCGCTATCGTGGCGGCGGCCGCAGCCAGGAGGTCGATCTCTCCTGGCGCGAGGCAGGGGTTGAGCAGCGCCTTCAGCATGGCTTGGTGCACGGCATCCAGAGCTATATCGAGGCGGACACGGAAGAGGCGCGCCTAGCGGCCAAACGTCCTTTGGACGTGATCGAGGGCCCCTTGATGGCTGGGATGAACCGGGTCGGCGATCTCTTCGGGGCCGGCAAGATGTTCCTGCCGCAGGTGGTGAAGAGCGCGCGGGTTATGAAGAAGGCCGTTGCAGTCCTGTTGCCCTATCTGGAGGCCGAAGCCGAGGGACCGGCCAGGCGCGCCAAGGGCAAGATCGTGATGGCGACCGTCAAGGGCGACGTGCACGACATCGGCAAGAACATCGTCGGTGTCGTCTTGCAGTGCAATGACTTCGAGGTGGTCGACCTCGGGGTCATGGTCCCAGCCGCCAAGATCCTGGAGGTGGCCCTGGAGGAGAAGGCCGACATGATCGGTCTTTCCGGTCTGATCACCCCCAGTCTGGAGGAGATGCGCCACGTCGCCGGTGAGATGGCAAGGCAAGGGATCGAACTGCCGCTCTTGATCGGCGGTGCCACCACAAGCAAGGCCCACACGGCCGTCAAGATCGCGCCGCAGCGCCGGGCGCCGGTGGTTCACGTGACCGATGCCTCGCGTGCCGTCGGCGTCGCCTCGACCCTGTTGAGTGAGAGCCGGCGCCCCGCATTCATGGCAGAAGTGACAGCGGACTATAAGGCCCTGCGCGAACGTCATGGCACCTCGGCGCGCTCTGCGCGGGCCTCCCTGGCAGAGGCCCGAGCCAATCGTCTGCGGATCGACTGGTCGAAGGGCGGTTCGCCAAAGCCGGCGCTGCTGGGCCGTCAGGTCCTCCACGACTATCCCTTGGACCCGCTGATCGCCCGCATCGACTGGAAGCCCTTCTTTGCCGCCTGGGAACTGCATGGCCGCTTTCCGGAGATCCTGGAGGATCGGAAGGTGGGAGAGGCGTCGAGAGGGCTCTATGAGGACGCCCTGGCCATGCTGAAGCGGATCAAAGAGGAAGGCTGGCTGAAGCCGGCTGCGGTCTTCGGCTTCTGGCCAGCCAATAGTGTCGGCGACGATGTCGAGATCTATGCCGACGAAACCCGCGCCCGACTGGTCGGCAAGATGCACTGCCTGCGCCAACAGATGCGGCGGGATGGGGAGGGGCGGGCCAATCTGGCGCTGAGCGATTTTCTGGCGCCGCGCGAGAGCGATCGGCTTGATTGGATCGGTGGCTTCGTGGTGACCGCCGGCGCCGAGGTCGAGCGCCGTGCCGAGGCCTTCAAGCAGGCTCAAGACGACTATGCTGCCATCCTGCTGCAGGCGCTGGGCGACCGTCTGGCCGAGGCCTTTGCCGAACAGCTGCATGAGCGCGTGCGGCGCGAGTTCTGGGGCTATGCGTCAGACGAAGCCTTCAGCAACGAAGAGCTGATCCAAGAGCGCTATCGCGGCATTCGCCCAGCACCCGGCTACCCGGCCTGCCCGGACCATTCGGAGAAGCTCACCCTCTTCCGCCTGCTCGCGACCGAGACGGATATCGGCGTCTCGCTGACCGAGAGTTTTGCCATGCATCCGGCCTCCTCGGTCAGCGGATGGTATCTGGCACATCCCGAAAGCCGCTACTTCGGGCTCGGACGCATCGGCCGCGACCAGGTGGCGGACTATGCCTCGCGCAAGGGCCTGGCCCTTAGCGACTGCGAGCGCCTCTTAGCCGCCAATCTGGCCTATGAGCCGAAGCAAAGCGGCGTGAGCGGCCAGCTTCGGGCTTGAAGGAGGCCCTGGCTTCAAGGCAGGCTCCGTCAGGTTTTCTAACGGGAGTTGGCCGATGGAGCTGGGAAACTTTTCGATCAGTCTTGCAGTCAAGGATCTGGCGACCTCGCGCGCCTTCTACGAGAAGCTGGGTTTCCAGGCGCTGGGCGGTGCCGCCGATCAGGGCTGGCTGATCCTGAAGAACGGGGCCTGCACCCTGGGCCTCTTTCAGGGCATGTTCGAGAAGAACATGCTGACCTTCAATCCCGGCTGGAACGACAAGGCCGAACCCTTGGAGGACTTCACCGATGTGCGGGAGATCCAGCGGCACCTGAAGGCTGAAGGCCTCGTGTTCAAAGATGAGGCCGATGAGAGCGGCAGCGGTCCGGCGCACTGTGTGGTGGTTGACCCGGACGGCAATCCCATCCTGATCGATCAGCACCGCTGAGTTGGACTGAGGAAGGGAGGCGCCGATGACGGCAGAACAGGCGAGCGACTGCATCGAGTTTTGGTTCCATGCCGAGAGCGAGCCCTATTGGTTCGAGAAGAACCAGGACTTCGATCAGCGTGTTAGCGATCGTTTGGGAGCCTTGGCGGAAGCCGCCGCGAGGGGTGAATTGGACTTCTGGCAAGAGACCGCGGAGGGCTGCTTGGCCCTGGTCTTGTTGCTCGATCAGGCTCCGCGGAACCTCTATCGGGGGTCTGACCGGGCCTATGCCCAAGATGCGCGCGCCAGGATGGTCGCGCGCCGGGCACTCCATCGAGGGTTTGATCTGCAACTGCCAGCCAATCAGCGCGCCTTCCTCTACCTGCCCTTCGAGCACAGCGAGGATTTGGCCGACCAGTATCTCTCGGTCGCCCTCTTTGGTGCCTTGCCCGACCGAAAGTACGTCCCCTGGGCGATCGCACACCTGGAGCTGATCCAGCGCTATGGTCGCTTTCCGCATCGCAACGCTAACCTAGGGCGGGAGTCAACAGAGGAGGAAGAGATCTACCTCGCGCAAGAGGGAGCTGGTTTCTGAAAATGTGGAAGAAAGCCATCATTCCGGAAGCCTTCCGCGCAGGCGCAGAGCAACTGAAGGTCTCGCCGGGTCTCCTTTCCAACGACTTCCTCTTCATGACCGGCGTGACTGGCGGCACTCCCGACGGGGTCATGCCGTCAGATCCCGAAGCGCAGTTCCGGAACGTCTTCGAGAAGATGGGGCTCGTTCTGGCAGAGGCTGGCCTCACCTTCCATGCCCTGGCCGAGATGACCAGCTATCATGTCGGCCTACGCCAGCACTTCGATCTCTTCGCTGCGGTCCGCGCCGACTACGTCGAAGAGCCCTATCCGGCCTGGACAGCGGTGGAGGTCGCAGGCCTCCGTCGCGAAGGCGCCCTCGTCGAAGTCCGGGTGGTCGCTCGCAGAGGTTAACCCGCGAAACGCCGGGCGATGGGGACCGCCAAGGGATGCGCGCCCTGCAGTGCAGCGCCTGCCTGTCAGGAAATTCTCTCAAAAAGAGAATCTCCTCTTGGTTAACAATCTAAATGAGATCGCCTGGCGAACGCACTCAATGCAAGGTCAGATCTCTCCGCCCTCCAGCAGGCGCTTTGAGATCACGGATCGTCAGGAACTCGGATGATCAGGTCGTCCATTCTGCCAAATGCACTCTGTTTGGCGTTGACGGCGTGTCACTCCTATCCAGGTCGGCAGGGACGGAGTTACGAGGATCAGTTGATTGGCGCGCCAAGTCCTCAGATTGCGGGGATACGTCGTCGATTCATACGACCTGCTGCGAGATAGAGTGTGACGTGCGTAGGCAACCGACATTGGGAGTTGATCTGTGTCGCGCTTGGAGGAGGCAGTTAGTTAGTGACAGCAATTTCGATGCGAGCCTTCCCTACGGGAAGTAGCAATCTTATAAAAAGTTGCATGCTGAATAAATTCAGCTATCATTCAGGCAGGTCTGTGCCTCAGCGGCAGGCGACAAGTGACCGGTTGAGATAGCCATTTTGCTCATATGACACGGGAGTAACGATCATGAGTTTTGAGGAATTCACGCAAGAGCTCGCCGCAACGGCCATCGAGTTTCCACACCTGAAGACAGCACAACTGGCACAGGCCATCCTTGAGAGCGGCCGCGGTTCGTCAGCCCTGTTCAAGGATCACAAGAACCCATTTGGAATGAAGTACCGTAATGAGATGAGCGGCTTTGCCACCTCTGTCTCCTACACGGATCATGCAGGTGAGACGGACAACTACTGCGCCTTTGCCTCCTATCAGGATGCTGTCAGGGGATACTGGCGGTTCATCGATAGAAGCCCCTATAGCGGCTGGCGGCACGCCAATGAAACGGTGAGCGAGTACATTACCTTCATCAGCTATGCTGGCTACGTCGGAGGCCCGCATGACTCAGTCCCGGATCATTTGAAAGAAGCCGACAAGGAACGCAAAGAAGCCTACATCGCCAAGGTGCGCGCACTCTTTGCCGAGGCGGATCAGCGCCTAGCGGAGGCAGCGGGAGCGCTACCACCGCCGGAGGGGCAAATCTGGCAACGATCGGGCGTGTTTCTGGATGTGGGCCATGGTCAGAAACCCAATGGCTATGACCCAGGTGCCGTCAATTCGGACTCCAACACCACTGAACACTACTTGAATCAGATTACCGCTGCCGCCTGCGCTGCAGTCTTGAGTGGTGAAGGCGTCCCCGTCCTGGTCGACGACGGCAAGAAGAGCAACTACGATGCTGGAAAAGCTGCCGTTGGCTATGACGTCTTCGTCTCTGTCCATCACAATTCGGTCAACGGTAATGCTCAGGGAACCGAGGCCTTCTCGCACAGTTCAAAGGGGACCTCGAGCGACCGCGCTCTGGCTGCCGCAGCAGCGAAGGAGATGGCCCACGAGCTCGGCATAAGAGACCGGGGTAGAAAGACCGCGGCTTTCAGCGTCCTTAGCGGCGCTCGCGACGCCAACGTTAGAGTAGCAGTTCTGGTAGAAATCTACTTCATGCAGGCGCAGGAGCCCCCAAACCCGCCACCCAGTTCCTTCGAAGACTGGAGCAAACGCGGCGGCGAAGCTCTCGCGCGGGCCATCCTCGACTGGTTGCGGACAAACTCCTAACTCAGGGCGCGTGCTGGCGCGAAACGGTGCAACGTACGAGACGCTGATCGCTACCAATTGTGTCGAGAGAGATTTGGCACCATGGAGCGCAGGGCAGTTCGGCGCCGCACTGAGTCCCAATCGGGAAGGCTGATATCAAACCGTAGCCCCTGATAGCGGCCGCTTCTGGCAGAGGAGGCCGCTATCAGGGGCAATCTCCGCTACAACCACACAAAGTCTGTCGAGGTCAGTTGAGCTGCGAGGCTAAGGCCGGCCATGTTGACGGCCATGTCCACTTGGCCGTCGCCGTCGCTGTCGATGTCCAACTGACGCTGCACGTCGTTAAAGCGAGCTTCCGAGTTGCCGCCGGCAGTGAAGGTGTTGGAGCCGATGTAGCTGAAGACACCGGTCTCCAGACCGGTGGCGAAGACCAGGGAATCTTGTGTGGTCGAGCCGTCGAAGTCCGGGCTCTGGAAGTCCGAGATCCTGGCTTCAGCGACGACGGTGCCGCCACCAAGGGTCTCGCCGGTCTCGTCACCATTGAAGAGGAAGAGGTCGGCGCCGCTGCCGCCGAAGAGGACGTCGTTGTTGTTGAAGGCCAGGGTGTCTCGACCGCTGGAGCCGCGCAGGATATCGCCGATGTCTTCGTCGCCCTCTCCGCTGATGAAGTCGTCACCCAAGAGGCCGGCGAGGCTGTCGCTGCCGGAGCGTCCCAGCAGCACGTCATCACCTCCGCGGCCCAACAGGGTGTCGTCACCAAGACCGCCAAAGATCGTGTCGTCCCCGCCCTGGCCGATCAGATAGTCG
Source organism: Rhodospirillales bacterium (assembly GCA_963669335.1). Lineage (GTDB taxonomy): Bacteria > Pseudomonadota > Alphaproteobacteria > Kiloniellales > JACOMY01 > JACOMY01. Next base: position 3,731,465 of record OY770023.1, on the reverse strand, counting down.
CCCGCCGAGTTGCCGACCAGGGAGGCGCCGCCGCTGCTGGAGGTCAGGGTGCGGGCGATGCCGTCCTTGAAGTTTGTCAGGATCTCGACGTTCTCGGCCAGGGTATAGCCGTTGGCCTGTGCGATCACCCGGTCGTTGCCGCCGCCGCCCTGCTCGTTGACGATATCGGTTGCCGTGTCGACGAAGAAGAGATCGTCGCCGCTGCCGCCGATCATCTTGTCACTGCCGGATCCGCCGTCGATTGTGTCCTGGCCGCTGCCGGCGTTCAGGATGTCGTCGCCACTGGCCCCGATCAGGCTGTCATCGCCGTGACCGCCGAAGAGGCCATCAGCGCCTAGCCCACCGAATACCCCGTCGTTTCCACTGTCGCCGTGAATCTGTCGGTCGTCGCCGGAGCCCCCAAAGATCCTGTCGGCGTTGCTGCCGCCATAGAGCCGTGTGTCATTGCCCTTGCCACCATAGATACGGTCGGGATTGTCGCCGCCATAGAAGAGGGAGTCATCGCCGAGGTCGCCAAAGAGGCTGTCACGTCCCGCGTCGCCGAAGACCCCCCAGTCGGCACCGCTGTCTGCACGGATCTTATCGTCGCCGTTGCCGCCGAAGAGGGAGCGGTCGTCGCCCTTGCCGCCGTCTATGGAGTCGTCGCCGGCGTCACCCATGAGGCGTACATCGCCACCGCTGTCGCCAAAGAGGGTGTCGTTCCCACCACCGCCGCGCAGGAGGTTGTCGCGCTGGCTGCCGCCGAACAGCAGGTCCTTACCGGCACCGCCGAAGAGGCTGTAGTCCAGATCAATGCCGCCCTCCAGCCAGTCGTTACCGCTGCCACCGAAGAGGCGTAGGTCCTTCTGGGCGCCGCCTGAGAGCGAATCGCTTCCGCTGCCACCATAGAACCAGCGGTCCTGGCCACTGCCGCCATCTAAAGTGTCGGCCCCATCGCCACCGTAGAAGTCAGTGTCGTTACCGTCGTTCCCCTGCAGATGGTCGTCTCCGGCGTCGCCATAGACATAGCGTTCGTTTCCGGTGCCTCCGTCAATCGAGTCATCACTGCCACCACCGAAGATAATGCGATCCAGTCCGGACCCACCAAAGATCTGATCCTTCCCATCGCCGCCAAAGAAGCTGCTGTCCGCGCCGCTGCCACCGCGCAGTACGTCTACGCCGAGACCACCACCGATCCCGCGGTCATTCCCGCCACCGGCATCGATGCTATCGTCGCCACTACCGCCATAGAGTTCGGCATCGGTGTCCTTGCCGCCGATCAGGGTGTCTGTGCCGCTGCCACCATAGAGGCGGGCATTGATGCCGTTGCGACCGTCGATGACATCATCGCCGTGGCTGCCGTGGAAAACGGAGTCGCGACCGCTGCTTCCGTAGAGCCGGTCGGCACCGCTGCCGCCATAGAAAAAGCGTTGCGACGACCCGCCGAACAGGGACGAGTTAAAGACTGTACCGGCGAAAATGCTGTCCGCGCCAGACCCGCCGTAGATGAGGCTGTTGTAGCCGCTGCCGCCGTCCAGGGTGTCGTTACCGGAACTGCCGTAGAGGTATCCGTCATTGCCGCTGCCCGCTTCGATGTGGTCCGCGCCGGCATCGCCAAAGAGGCGATTGTCCCTGCCGGTTGCCAACAAGAGATGATCGTCGCCATCGCCACCAAAGACCGAGACCTCATCGCCGGCACTGCCGAAGAGGCTGTCGTTACCACTGTCGCCGTAGATATAGCCGTCGCTTGAATCGCCGCCATAGACAAGGTCGTCGCCCTTGCCGCCAAAGAGCAGGCGGTCCGGACCGGCCTCGCCGTAGAGCGTGTCCTTGCCCTCGCCACCATAGAGGCTATCGCTGCCCGACGAGCCATAGAGCGTGTCCAGTCCGGACTGTCCAAGCAGGAGGTCATCGCCGCCACTGCCATAAAGCGTGTCGTCGCCCTTCAGGCCTTCGAGGGTGTCGTTGTTGAGGCCACCGAAGAGGCTGTCATTGAGGTCGGTGCCGCTCTGCGGGACGCCGGCAATGGCGGTTACCTCAATCCCAGAGATCAAGGCACCGCCGGGAATAGTGGCTCCGCCCAAGAGGATCAGAGTGTCGGTTCCGCCGCCGCCGTGCAGGCTGTCGCCTGTTGCGAGATCGCCTTGGCTGCGCACCAGGAAGGTATCGGCGCCTAGCCCACCATAGACCGTGTCTGCACCGCTGCCGCCGATCAGGCTGAAGTCGGCGCCGGAACCGCCGAATATGATGTCCGCGCCATTGCCGCCGAGCAGACCGCCATCGCCGCCTTGACCCCCGTAGAGACGATCCGCGCCGCTGCCGCCATAGAGGCGATCAAGGCCCGATCCACCATAGAGACGGTCGTCCTGCGACCCGCCGGTCAGATAATCGACATTGTCGCGTCCCGAGATGACATTGGCCAGGCTGTCGATGCCGACGAGGCGATCGGCGAAGACTCCGCCTTCGATCAAGACCAGTTCGACCTCGGTGATCTCGGCCGCTGCTGCGATTGAAATCGCGCCCTGGATCAGAAGCGTATCTGTGCCGCCATCGCCATCCACGGTATCGCCGGACTTGAGGCCGCTGGCCGCACTGACCGTTAGAATGTCGTTGCCGCCACCTCCAAAGACCGTGTCTGCGCCACTGCCGCCGTCCAGCTGACTGTCAGAGCCGGCCCCGCCATAGACCCGGTCGCTGCCGCTACCGCCGAAGAGGTTGGCGTCGTTGTTGGCGCTGCCGTGGATGACATCGTCGCCAAGATCGCCGTAGAACCCGGAGTCATCGCCGTTTCCACCGAATATGGTGTCATTCTCGTCGCCACCGTAGAGATCGTTATCTCCGTTCTTGCCGCCGCTCAGCGTGTCTTTTCCGGCCTCTCCATAGACGTCGTAGAAATAGTCTTCGCCGCCGTTCAGCCGGTCGTCGCCTGCACCACCAAAGATGCTGCCGAAGACGGCATGTCCTCCGAAGAGATAATCCGCGCCGTCTCCACCATAGACGATGGTCATGCCACCAGACGCGCCGGTGAAGGTATCCTTGCCGCTGTCTCCGTAGAGCGTGTAGGCACTGCCGGAATCCTGTGCCACGAAGTGATCGTCGCCGGAGCCTCCGAAGAAATACTCGATCTCATCGTCGCTACCGATGACGGTGTCATTGCCATCGCCTCCATAAGCGCCGAAGCCGGTGCCGTAGCCGGCGTCGATCAGATCGTTGCCTGAGTCTCCAAAGACCTGCCGAAAGGGGTGGCCCACAGCGTAGAAGCTGTCGGCGCCACTGCCACCGAAGATGTCTTGCGCCGTGTTGGTGTTCAGGGTGACGAGATCGTCGCCATCACCGCCGTAAAAAAGCGAGATCCTGGCGTTGCCCTGATAGACCGTATCAGCACCCGAATCGCCAAAGGCACGAAGCAGTGTGCCGCTATCACCCGTGAAGTAGTCATCGCCCGTGCCACCGAAGAAGCTGCGATTGACGTTCCGTCCTGCGTCTAGGGTGTCGTCCCCCGATCCTCCGCTGAGCGAGATGTCGTCACCGCTGCCGCCGAAGAGACTGTCGTCGCCACTGAGGCCATAGAGGCGATCGTCACCGCTGAGCCCATAGATCTGGTCGGCCGTCTCCGACCCGGTGATCCGATTGTTCTCGCCCGCGGTTCCCGTATAGACCGGCATGTCTCTGGCTCCCCCTCCGTGGTTCGCATTCGAGGTGCCCCAGGCGAACGTCAGAAATGACCGTTCATCCCCTTCTATCCTGGAATGCGCTTCATTTCCCCCGATCCTGACGCTGAATCGCGTTGATTGCAACTGAGCTGCCTCGAGCCATCCATCACGTTCGGGCGATGCGACAGGGTGCAGCTCTCTGTTGCGCCAACCGGAACCGCTTTCCATCTAGAGGATCGTTCTACCGGCTTCTCTCGATGAGGACTGCAATGACCAGCTTGCACATCACCAACGGCGATAGCGCCGCAGGTCTCATTCGGGAAAGCGGACTGGGCGATGAGGTCTTGCCGTGGCGGGATCCCATGCATCATGGGCCCTTTCCGGCCAATCTTGGCCTCGACGATCTAAGCGCGCTTCGTGCCCGCTATCTGGCGGGTCCAGATGCGAAGGCTGCGGATGGATTTCGCCAACGCGATGCCATGTTGCGATCCGCCAAGCAGTTTGATGAGGTGATACTTTGGTTTGAGCATGACTTGCTCGATCAACTGCAGATCTTGCAAGTGTTGGATTGGATTTCTGCGTCAGATTTTGGATCCACAAACCTCACCTTGATTTGTATCGACCGCTTTCCCGGTCTGGAGGGTTTTCGTGGGCTGGGCCAACTCAATCCTAGCCAGATCGCCGGGTTGTTTGACCAACGCCGATCCGTCACGCAGTCTCAGTTATCCCTAGCCAAGTCTGTCTGGGCCGCATTCCGGGCGTCTGATCCGCAAGAGTTGCTCACACTTCTCGAGCAGCAGGATCTCTCTGACTTGCCGTTCCTTAAACCAGCGTTGTTGCGGCACCTTGAAGAGTACCCCTCTGCTAAGACTGGCCTCAGCCGAACCGAACGGCAGATCCTGACGCTTGTCGCCCAAGGCGTCCAAGGACCGGTCGAACTCTTCACTCGGAACATGGACCTCGAGACTGTGCTCTTTGTCGGCGACTGGCACAGCTTCACAGTGATCGAGGCACTCTGCCAAGCCTCCTTGATACACTGCAGGCCGGAGGCCTTCTGGCACCTGCCGAGAGGGCAGGGCGAATTGAAACGCTTCAGAGAGCAGCGCCTTAGCCTGACGGAGCATGGTCGGGCTGTCTTGAGCGGTAAAGAGACCGCTTTCTCTTCCGTTGACCGCGATCGCTGGTTGGGGGGCGTGCAATTGCGGTCCGACAAGGGGCTGTGGACATGGGATGCCGAGAAGCCAGGGTTCGTACTTCGCTAGGATCACAATTCGTCCAAGGATAGCCTTGATTGATCAGAGGCTGCTCCGTCTTTGAGCCCCATTCGGACGTGCAGACTTGGGGGCATGAGAGTCTCCTTGCTGCATCCGCCACATGGCGCTATCGGAAGCCGGATCCCGCGTGAGAACCTGCCTCCACTCGGTCTGCTTGCTTTGGGCGGTCCGCTGATCGACGACGGGCATGATGTCACCCTGGTGAATGCTGATCGCGGGCCAATGACCTTTGGTGAGATCTTGACTGCGCTGCTGGCGACAAAGCCCGAGGCTATTCTCATCGGTCATTCTGGCTCGACCTCGGCGCATCCGACTGTCGCAGCGCTCTTGCCTGAGATCAGGCGGCGCTTTCCGAAGGCCCTGGTTGTCTACGGCGGGGTCTATCCCAGTTACCACTGGCGCGAGGTTCTGGAGAGCAATCCGGAGGTTGACGTCGTCGTTAGAGGGGAGGGGGAGGAGACCACGCGTCGCCTCTTGGCGGCCTACTCCAAAGGACAGTCCGTGGCGGGGCTCGCCGGCCTTGCCTACCGAACGCCGCTTGGGCCCGTCGCCACGTCGCCGGCAACCATGATCACCGATCTCGATGCCTATCGGATCGGCTGGGAACTTATCGATTTTGACGACTACTCTTACTGGGGCGGCAAGAAGGCCGTGGTGCTGCAGTTCTCGCGTGGTTGCCCGCATCTCTGTACCTACTGCGGTCAGCGTGGGTTTTGGACCCGTTGGCGCCATCGCGACCCCAAGCGTTTTGCGCAAGAGATCGCTTGGTTGGTGCGCGAGAAGGGGGTGGAGCTGATCAATCTGGCAGACGAGAACCCGACCTCATCCAGACGCTTGTGGAAGGACTTCTTGGAGGCTCTTGTTGCTGAAAAGGTTAAGGTTCTGATTATCGGGTCAACCCGGGCGGCCGACATCGTGCGCGATGCCGACATCCTTCCCCTCTATAAGCAGGCGGGCGTCCTCCGCTTCCTCCTAGGCATGGAAGCCAGTGACGAGGCGACCCTCACCAAGATCAAGAAGGGCAGCACGACGGCAATCGACCGTGAGGCCATTCGATTGATGCGCGCCAATAGCATGATTGCGCTCTGCACCTGGGTGGTTGGCTTTGAAGAGGAGCGGGATCGGGACTACCTGCAGGTCATGCGCCAGCTGCTGGCCTATGATCCTGACCAGATCATGTCGGTCTTTGCCACGCCGCATCGCTGGACACCCTTCTACCAGGAGAGCCGAGATCGCCGGGTCATCCAGCCGGACCCGCGCCTCTGGGACTATAAGCACCAGGTTCTGGCCACCCGTCATGTGCCGCCCTGGCGCGTCTTCCTCTGGGTCAAGCTGATCGAGGCGCGCCTGCAACTCCGTCCCAAGGCGCTTTGGCGCAGCTACTGCCATCCGGATCCAGAGATCCGCCACGCCATGCGCTGGTACACGGCAATGGGCCGCCGCGTCTTCCTGCACGAGGTCTTGGGCTTCTTCTTTCGGGAGAGACGCCTCAGCGGAGGGCCGCGCCTCTCAGCCTTCTGGAATGAAACCGTAGAGATGGAAGAAGAGGCTCACCGGTCACAGAGATCTCAGCCGGTGTCAGCTCAGCAATCATCGTAAGCGCAAAGCCAGTAGAACAGGGCGTTATCAAGGAATGCTACAGCAATTATTACCAGCCAGGTAAGCAGTGATCTCCGGAACCGCGGTGTGAAGACCGGATCACCGCGCCGTAAAGCCAGAACCATGCGTATCCACTCGTAGATGGCATAGCAGGTTAAGAGGATCGCAATCGTGCTGATGATGCTCGTGACGGTCTCACCGAGCAGGCCATTGAGGAAGACCCAGTCTTGTCTCTGCTCCAAGGCGGGATCCGATCAAGCTCCATCGAAGACCTAGGGCCCTCGCCGTGCCCGCCGCTTTCGGCCGCGGCCAGACTGACTACGGGCCGCGGCATCTTTGATCTGTGTGACCAGATCCGGTTTGCGGGTCTTCGCGGTGCCAAGCCCTGTCGTGCCCTTGCCGCTGCCGCCGCCTTCGCGAGCGCCGACCAGTGGAGTCAGCTCCAGGTCCTGCTCTTGTAGGCGTTTCAGTTCGTCGCGGTAGCGGGCGGCCTCTTCGAATTCCAGATTGGCGGCAGCCTCGCGCATCTTCTCTTCCAGATCCGCCATCACGGTCAGCAGGTTGTCGCCGACTCTGTGGATCTCACCATCCGTGCCGGTGTCGATCGTCACGCTGTCGCGCTCGTAGACGGAGGAGAGGATGTCGCCGATCTGCTTCTTCACACTCTCCGGCGTGATGCCGTGGGCGGCGTTATAGGCCTGTTGCTTCTCGCGCCGCCGTTCGGTCTCGCCGATCGCCTGTTGCAGGCTGTTGGTCATGCGATCGGCATAGAGGATGACCCGCCCGTCCACATTGCGGGCGGCCCGGCCGATGGTCTGAACGAGGCTGGTCTGACTGCGCAGATAACCCTCCTTGTCGGCGTCCAGAATGCAGACCAGGGCACACTCGGGGATGTCCAGGCCCTCGCGCAGCAGGTTGATGCCGACCAGAATATCGAAGGCGCCCAGTCGCAGATCGCGGATGATCTCGATCCGTTCCAAGGTGTCGACGTCGGAGTGGATGTAGCGCACCCTGAGGCCGGCCTCGTGCAGGTATTCGGTCAGGTCTTCGGCCATCCGCTTTGTCAGGGTGGTGACCAGGATGCGGCTGCCCTTGGCCACGGTCTCGCGGCATTCGGCGATCAGATCGTCAACCTGATTCTCGGTCGGACGGATGATGCAAATGGGATCGATCAGGCCGGTCGGACGGATCACCTGCTCGACGAAGACACCACCGGTGCGGTTCAGCTCCCAGGGCCCGGGCGTCGCCGAGACATGCACGGTCTGCGGGCGCATCACTTCCCACTCCTCGAACTTCAAGGGGCGGTTGTCGATGGCCGAGGGCAGGCGGAAGCCATACTCAGAGAGGGTTGATTTGCGTGCGTAGTCGCCGCGGAACATGCCGCCGATCTGCGGCACGGTCACGTGGCTCTCATCGACGATCAGCAGCGCGTTTTCCGGCAGGTATTCGAAGAGGGTCGGTGGCGGCTCTCCCGCTGCGCGACCGGTCAGATAGCGGGAGTAGTTCTCGATGCCAGCGCAGGAGCCGGTGGTTTCGATCATCTCGATATCGAAGGTGGTGCGTTGCTCCAGCCGCTCGGCCTCCAAGAGCTTGCCCTGCTCCTGAAACTCGGCCAGACGCAGCTTCAAGTCCGCCTTGATCTGCATGACCGCCTGCACCAGTGTCGGTTTCGGCGTCACATAGTGACTGTTGGCATAGACACGGACCTCGCGCAGCTCCGCCTTCTTCTGTCCGGTCAGGGGATCGAACTCCACCAATTGCTCGATCTCGTCGCCGAAGAGGCCGATGCGCCAGGCACGGTCTTCATAGTGCGCCGGGAAGATCTCCACCGTATCGCCGCGCACCCGAAAGGTGCCGCGCCCGAAGCCGGCATCGTTGCGCTTGTAGTGCAGCTCGACGAAGCGGCGGGTCATCTCCTTGCGATCGACCCGCTCTCCAACCTGCAAGGGCAGGGTCATGGCCTGGTAGGTCTCTGGGCTGCCGATGCCATAGATGCAAGAGACCGAGGCCACGATCACCACGTCGTTGCGTTCGAAAAGTGCACGGGTTGCAGAGTGGCGCATGCGGTCAATCTGCTCGTTGATCGAGGACTCTTTCTCGACATAGGTATCGGAGCGCGGGACGTAGGCTTCCGGCTGATAATAGTCATAGTAGCTGACGAAGTACTCGACCGCGTTCTCCGGAAAGAAGGAGCGCATCTCGCCATAAAGCTGAGCGGCCAAGGTCTTGTTCGGCGCTAGAATCAAGGTCGGCCTGGCCAGCTTTTGGATCACATGCGCCATGGTGAAGGTCTTGCCAGATCCCGTGACGCCCAAGAGCACCTGATCGCGCTCTTTCTCTTCCAGGCCTTGCATCAGCTCTTCGATGGCTTGCGGTTGATCGCCAGCCGGCTTGAAGTCGCTGGTCAGTTCGAAATGGGCGGGCTCGCGCGGCTCCAACTTGGCCGGCACAAAGTCGAGGACGTTCGCAGTCATGCACCCACTATAGGGTCTCACTCCGGCAGCAGGAAGCGCCGATCGACCCCTGAACAAAAAAAGAACGACATAGGTGCTATGCCAAAGCCGCCTGCAGCTCCCGAAGCTCCGATTCAAGAGACCCTGTGGCTTCTGGCCGGCCTGCCCGGACATACCAGTAGCGGGCGTTGGAGAGATCGCCCTCGACCCGGTGCAGATGCGCATGCACCCAGGCTGCCTCAGCTGAGGTCTCTTCCTGGACCACCCGGTGAGCAGCCTCCCAATCGCCGGCCTGCAGGAGAGTTAGGGCTTCGGCGGACCTCTCTGCGCTCACGTTTGATCCTCCAATACATGACGCAGCCGATTGGCCAGCTCGGCGCGGCGATAGGGTTTTGGCAGGATGTCGTGGCTGGGCTGCTGGCCGGCGTTCTTACCAAATACCTTGTCGGCGTAACCAGAGGTCAAGAGCACCTTGAGCTCCGGGCGCAGGACCTTGGCGCGCCTAGACAACTCCGTGCCGTCTAGACCGTTGGGCAGAACCACGTCGCTGAACAGCAGGTCAATGGCCTGATCGGTCTCCAGGATCTGCAGTGCAGAAGGCCCGTCGGGAACATCGAGCACTTGATATCCAAGGCCCTTGATCGTCCTGACTGCCAGCTTTCGCAGCTCCGGATCGTCTTCGACGATCAGGACGGTCTCTCCTGCCTCGGCCTTTCGATTGGTTGGCTGCTCGGCTTGCTTCGCTGCCGCTGGGCTCCGGTCGCTTGCCGGGAAAGTTAGGGTGACCTTGGTTCCCAGGCCCTCTTGACTCTCGATCTGGATCTGGCCGCCGGACTGCGTGACGAAGCCATGAACCATGCTGAGCCCCAGGCCGCTACCCTCGCCCACGTCCTTGGTGGTGAAGAAGGGTTCGAAGACCCGGTCCAAGACGGCACTGGGGATGCCCACCCCAGTGTCGCTTACGGTCAACTCTGCATGGCGCCCGGCATCACAGGGTCCCACCGGCGTCTTGTTTCCCGTTGCGATGGTCAGGGTTCCACCATTGGGCATGGCCTGCCTGGCATTGACGGCAAGGTTGAGCAGCGCCGATTCGAACTGAGACCTGTCCAGCTCAGCGGACCAAAGCGCGGCATCCAAGTCTGTGCGCACCGCAATGGTCTCCCCCAGCATGCGCTGCAGCATTTCGGTCATGCCGCGGATGACCTGGTTAAGGTCGCACACCTCGGGCTGCAGAGCCTGGCGCCGAGAAAAGGCGAGCAGGCGGTTCGTCATATCGACGCCGCGCAGGGCAGCCTGTAAGGCGCCGTCCAGCAGCCTGGTGGTCGCCTCGTCGTTGCCCAACTCGTCAGTCATGATCTCCAGGTTGCCGATGATGACACCGAGCAGATTGTTGAAATCATGGGCAATGCCACCGGTCAGTTGACCCACTGCTTCCATCTTCTGTGCTTGGCGGATTTGCTCGTCGGCCCGTCGCAGCTTCTCCTCTGCCTTGATCCTCTGGGTGATATCGGTACCGGTTCCCCGATAGCCGCGAAAGCGCCCAAGGTCGTCGAAGTAGGGAGCACCACTCAGGGAGAACCAGCGCAGGCCACCATCGGCTTGCGGGCGGGCATGAACGAAGTTTCGAAAGGACCTGTGGGCGGCGAGGTCTGCCAGGTGCCGCCGGTAGTCCTCTAGATTCACGAATTCTTCAATGCCCGTTTCTTCGCGTTTCTTACCTAAGACCTGATTGATGTTGACGCCCACGATCTGGGTCATGCGTTCGGAGAAATAGCAGAACCTAAGGTCCTTATCCATTTCCCAGAACCAGTCGGATGTGGCATTGGCGAAGTCGCGAAATCGCTCTTCACCCTCGGTCAGGGCGGCCTGTGTCCTGCGGCGCAACTCCAACTCGTCGACAACGAGGGCTGCCAGATCCTCCAGGAGGCGAAGCTGCTGGGGATTGAGGTCGCGCGGCCTGAGGTCGAAGACGCAGAGCGTCCCGAGATTGTAGCCATCGGGTGCGCGCAGTGGTGTGCCGGCATAGAAGCGAATACCGGCAGGCCCGACAACGAAGGGATTGGTGTTGAAGCGCGGGTCTAGAGTGGCGTCTCTTACGACCAGCAGAGAATCGGTTTCGATGGTTTCGGCGCAGAAGGCACCGTTGCGTTCGCATTGATTAACATCGGTTCCGAAGGTCGACTTGAACCAGATGCGCTTCTCTTCGACGAAGGTGACAAAGGCGATGGGGACTTCCAGCAGGGACGACAAGATGCGGGTGATCCGATCGAAGGGCTCCTCCGGCTCGGTGTCCAAGATCTCATAGCGTCTGACCGCGGCTAGTCGTTGGCCTTCGTAGATCGTTGGTTCTGTTTCCGCATCGTCGGAAAGCATGTTCTTCTCCCGGCGTCTTTGCTCCCTGCGCCTGCGGGTCCTAGAGTCATACCTTTTCGCGCGTTAATCAATAGACCTCGTGACGCTGCGATCTCTGTGACTGGAATTGGGGGGAAGGCATAGATAAATCCGCTCGCATAACGAGAAGTTAACGCCTCTTGGAGGAGAGCACCCCTTGGCAGGTTCGTGCATCTTGTCGTTACTCAGCGGCCATCTGCAATCGCTCGACCAACGATTCGATGGCAGTCAGGCTTTCTTGATGCAGGGCTGAAAGTCCGACTGACAGGGTCACGGTGACGGCAGTCTCTCTTGCTCTGGCTGCCTGCTCGCAGGCATTGGCTTGTTCTGCCAGTCGGCCTGCACCGACGGCGCCGGCCGCACTCTTGATGGCATGTGCGGCTGCCGCAACGGCTATCCAATCCTCCGCTTCCGTGGCTCGGCTCAGGGCCTCCATTTGCTTGGGGAGAACCACGCGGTAGGTGTCGATGATCCGCTTGACCGCAGGCAGGCCCAGCATTGCCGCGTCGTCGGAGAGAACCTGGGTTTCCAGCAGGGAGGCCTCGGCCATGCGCTGGGAGGGTGAAGGCAAATCTCTGATCGCCGGATCAACTGCTGCTGTTCCCTGCTTTCCTTGGAAGAGCGCCTCGATGGTCTCAAAGAGCCGTTCCGGAAAGACCGGTTTGGTCAGCAAGCCGTCCAAGCCCTCTGCCAGGTGTCTGTCCAAGTCTTCCCGAAAGACATGGGCGGACATGCCGACGATGGGTAGGCTACTTAAGGCCGGATCCTCCATGGCGCGCACGCGCCGCGTTGCTTCCAAGCCATCCATGCCGGGCATGGAGATGTCCATCAAGACCAGGTCCGGCCGCTCCATCCCGACTAAGGCGAGGGCCTCTGCACCGTCTTGAGCGGTGGCGACACGATGACCGATCCTGCGCAGGAAGGCACCGACCACCAGCAAGGACACGGGATCATCGTCAACGACCAGGATCCGGCGGCTCTTGTCAGTCTTGAGCGTGCCCGGGCGCGCCTGCTCAAGCTCGGGCTGCTTGGCCACCACCAAGGGCAGCTCAAGGCGGAAGCAACTGCCCGCCCCGGCTCTGCTCTTGACACTCAAACGACCGCCTAGCAGCTGGGTCAGCTGTTTGCAGATGGCCAGACCCAAGCCGGCTCCACCATGCTCTCTGGAGATTGAGGGGTCGAGCTGTGCGAAGGGCTCGAAGATCCGACCTTGGGCCTGTAACGGGATACCGGGCCCGCTATCGGTAACCTCCAGCACCAATGTGTCTGCCGTCTGCTGGGTCGCACTCAGGGTGACAGATCCCTGGTCGGTGAACTTGACCGCATTGCCGGCCAGGTTGAAGAGGATCTGGCGGATCTTGCCTAAGTCGCCATGCAGACGCGCCGGCAAGTCCGGATCCAAGTCCAAGTTGAAGGCCAAGCCCTTCTCTTGCGCTGCCGGCTGGAGGAGCAGGGCGATGCCATCCATGAGCCCGGCCAGATCGAAGTCCAGCAATTCCAGCTCCAGATGCCCGGACTCGACCTTAGAGTAATCCAGGACGTTGCCAAGCAGGGACAAGAGGGTTTCGCCGGCACCGCTGGCCAGCTCCAGCTGTTCACGCTGGCCTGCGTCTTTGGTTTCGTCTCTCAGCACCCGGAGCAGTCCAAGAAGGCCACTCACGGGGGTGCGAATCTCGTGACTCATGGTGGCGAGGAACTCGGTTTTGGCCCGATTGGCGGCCTCTGCGGCGGCACGGGCCTTGGCATGATCGCCGGCTTCGCGGATTAGCTCTCGATTGGCCTCTTCCAGCTGCCGCGTCCGCTCGGCGACCAGCTCTTGCAGCGCTTCGCGATGCTGGCGCAGTTCCTCGTTGATGCGCTCGCGCTCTTGCTCCAGTTCGCGCTTGCGCAGGCCCTCTGCCTTCAGGACTTTCAGCGCGCGTGCCATGTCGGTCAGCTCATCACGCCCCTCGACGGGGATTTTGGTCGAGAAGTCGCCGCTCGCCAGACGGCGGACAGAGCCGGCCATGGAGGTCAGGCGGCGTACCACGTGACCGCGGACATAGAACCAGAGGATGGCGGCCGAGAGCAGCAGGCTTGCCAGTGACACCGCAATGAGCGCGTAGAAGGCAAAGCGTGCGGCCCCTTCGGCGCGCTCGGCTGCCGTGGAGGTGTAGCTCCTGGTCGTTTCCAAGAGCCGGGTGGCAACGCGCCCCAACTCGTCTGAGAGGCCTCGGTTCTCTTCGGCCAAGAGGGTGGTGGCCTCTCCGACGCGCAGCAGGCGACGCTGTATGGCGAAGAGATTGGCGTCGGACCTGGGTGTGGCCGCCAGGGTCAAGATCTTGGCGTTGTCCGTCGCTTGGGCACGCCTGACGGGATCGGGGACGCTGTTGGCGCGGCGGGTGACGATCCGCAGCTGCTTGCGGTAATCGCTCTCGATCGCATCCACGGCTTCCAGGCGATTGGCATCCGGCAGTCGACTGATCAGCAGGCCCAGCTGTGACGAGCGCAGCCGCAGCTCGAACATGCGCTCCATCGAATAGATATCTTCCTCAATCAGCCGGTCCAGTGCCAGAAAGGCCTCTTCGCGCAGGCTCGGGTCATCGATCAGGCGATAGAGGTTGGAGATCACGGCGCTGGCGGCCGCGGCAGCATTGGAGACCAGGGTCTCCGATAGGTCGGTGATAGAGACCGCGGCGGCGAGCGCCCGCTCTGACAGTACCTCGAGACGCGCTTGATCCTTCAAGCGCTGCTGGACCAACCGGTTCATCTCTTGGAGGTTATCGGTGAAGGTGGTGACGGCGGATTGCATCCCGGCCAGATCGGCCTGCGCGAAGGACTCATGGCCGGCCTCATTCAGCAGGATCTGCAGGCCCTCGCCCTCATCGATCAGGCTGTTGGCTTGTAGAACCCGCTCCAGCTCGCTATCGGCCTCGGTCAGTCGCGGTGCACGTGCGACGATGCGCTCCGCGCGCTGTGCGATGGCTTGGGCGGCGGCAATCGCCGGCATGGCTTCGCCAAAGACCTCTTCCTGCGTCTCGGTAACGTCGCGCAGGCTGAGCCAGCCCACGACGCCGGAGGTCAGTGAGAGAGAGGCAATGGCCAGGAAGGCCAGAAACAGCCGTCCACCGATTCCGAAACGCCGAACCATGGGTAGAGATCCTACATGGCCCTTGGCCTTCGGGCAAAAGACCCGAGCGACGGCGGGGGAGGACAGGCGGCAGAGAAAGCTCTAACCTCGCAAATCATGCTGCGTTGTCTCACTCTGCTTCTGTCACTCCTGCTGCTCACCGCGACGGGGCTTGCCGCTGATGAGGCCGAGCCAGAAGCGACGGACGGGGGCAAGGACTGGGCCGTGACGCTCTTCGATCCGCCCTTGTCGTTCGAGGGTGCGCTTAGAGAAGGCAGCTACCAGGCGCTGGCGAAAGCGCAACAGCCCTGGAGGCTCTGTGCGCTCTATCCGCATCTGAAGGACGCCTATTGGCTCAGCGTCAATTTCGGGATGGTGGAGGAGGCGAGCCGCCTCGGTGTTGCCTTGCAGGTGCTGGAGGCAGGCGGCTATCCCAACCTGGAGCGTCAACGCGAGCAGTTCGGCCGCTGTCTGGCCGAGGGCGCCAATGCCATCATGCTGGGGACCGTGTCCTTCGAAGGTATGACCGATCTGGTCCAGGCCTCACCGGTTCCGGTGGTGGCTACCGTCAATGACATCGATAAGGGCGGGATCGCTGCCATGTCGGGTGTCTCCTGGCGGGAAATGGGCCGTACCGTTGGTGCCTATCTGGCAGAGCGCCACCCCAAGGGCAGCCCGCCGGTCAAGGTCGCCTGGTTCCCCGGCCCGGAAGGAGCCGGATGGGTCACGTTCGTACAAGAGGGCTTTCTTGACGGCCTGTCCGAGAGTGCGGTCGAGGTGGTGGTCACCAAGTGGGGCGATACCGGCCGCGAGATCCAACACATCCTGGTCGAAGAGGCCTTGGAAGATTATCCGGGTATCGACTACCTCGTTGGCTCTGCCGTCACGGCCGAGGCTGCGATCGGGCTCTTGCGGGCGCGTGGCCTGACCGAGGAGATCGGCGTGGTCGCGGACTACTTCACGCATGGGGTCTATCGCGGCATCAAGCGCGGGACTGTACTGGCGGCCCCGACCGATCATCCAGTCCTGCAGGGTCGGCTGGCCGTCGATATGGCGGTCCGTCTGCTTGAGGACCGGCTGGAGGTCCAGCACGCGGGGCCTGCGATCGAGATTGTCGATCCAGTGACCCTAGACAAGGTCCGGCTCGACGAGAGTCTGGCACCGGCCTGGTTCAAGCCGCAGTTCCTACTCGAGCCCGCCGAGGTCACCAACTAAGCTCTTCAAGACACTCTGGATGACATAGGGAGGTTCCCCCGCCGTGAGCTATCGCACCCTTCGTTATGACGTTGACCAAGGTTTGGCCCGTATCGTTCTCCATCGTCCGGATGCAGCCAATGCACTGGACCTGACGATGGCAGAGGAACTCTTTGCGGTCTCTCTTGCCTGCGCCGGGGATCAGTCCGTTCGGGCCGTCCTGTTAACCGGAGAGGGCAAGATGTTCTGTGCCGGGGGCGACCTGAAGGCTTTCGCGGCTGAGGGGGAGCGGGTCTCGGCCTTCGTCACCAAGGTGGCGACCCTACTGCATGCCGCCATCACCCGCTTTGCGCACATGGATGCGCCGCTGGTGGTGGGGGTCAATGGGACCGCGGCCGGGGCCGGCTTCTCGCTGGCGCTCTCTGGTGACTATATCCTCACGTCCAGTGCTGCCAAGTTCGTCTCTGCCTACACCGCCTCTGGGCTCTCGCCGGATGGCAGCTCGACATTCTATCTGGCCAAGCACATCGGTTTGCTGCGCGCCAAGGAGCTGATGCTGACCAACCGCGTGCTGACTGCCGAAGAGGCGCTGTCCTGGGGCTTGGTCAGTCGGGTGGTGGCGCCGGAGGATCTGCTGCAGGAAGCGGAGGCCATGGCTCGACAGTTTGCAGAGGGTGCCACCAAGGCCTATGGCGCGACGAAGCAGCTTCTCCTCAGAGCCTATAGCGAAGCCTTGGAGAGCCAGATCGAGGCGGAGACCCGTCACATCGCGGACCTCATCGGTGGCGAGGACGGGCAGGAGGGCATGGCGGCCTTCCTCGCCAAGGCCAAACCCAGTTTCAAAGGACGCTAAGCGAAGATGGCTCAGTATCTCTTCACCAACATGACCCTGTTGGACCCGGAGCAGGACGAACCTTTGGAGGGCCATGAGCTTCTGGTCGAGGAGCAGGTCATCAAGGAGATCTCGGATCGCCCGATCGCAGCGCCCGAGGCGCATCGCCTGGATTGCCGGGGCGGAACCCTCATGCCGGGCTTGATCGACTGCCATGTGCACACGGTGCTAAGCGAAGTTTATCTGCGCCGGCTGGAGGAGGTGCCGCTCACCTTGATGACAGCGCGCGCTGCCGTCTCGCTACGGGGCATGCTGGACCGCGGCTTCACCACGGTGCGCGACATGGCCGGCGCCGACTGGGGTATCAAGCAAGCGGTCGAGCAGGACCTCCTTCCAGGGCCGCGCCTCTTCATCGCGGGCCGGGCCATTGGTCCGACCGGGGGACACAGCGATGCCCGTCGCCGCACCGATCACAGCGTGCCTTGCCAATGCTGTAATGCCTTGGGCTTCTTCACTTCGCTGGCCGATGGCGAAGCCGAGGTGCGCAAGGCCGTGCGCGAGGAAATGCGGCAGGGCTGCGATCATGTGAAGATCATGATGTCCGGCGGCGTGGCCTCACCCTACGACCCGCTGGATTCGCTCCAGTTCTCGCCGGGAGAGGTGGCCGCCGCGGTCGAGGAAGCCCATGCCTTCGGTCGCTATGTCGCCGCCCACGCCTACTCGCCGGAGGCCATCCGCAGGGCTGTAACGGGTGGGGTTAGGACCATCGAACACGGCAATCTGGTCGACGAACCCGTCGCGGCCTTGATGGCCGATGCCGGCATGTTCCTGGTTGCCAACCTCATTGCCTACTACGCCATGCGCGAGAAGGCAGCGGATTTTGGCATGACGGCCGACATGCTGGAGAAGAACGAGGCGGTGATTGAAGGGGGCCTGCGTTCGCTCGAGATCTGCAAGCGGGCCGGCGTGCCGGTCGGTTTCGGCAGTGACCTCTTGGGCCAGCTGCAGTCGAACCAGAACCGCGAGTTCTCACTGCGCGCCCAGGTGCTCTCGCCGATGGAGATCCTGCGGCAGGCGACCCTGGTCGGCGCCCAGGTCTTAAGGCAGGTGGGCAATCTGGGTTGTCTACGGCCGGGAGCTCTGGCGGATCTCATTCTATTGGACGGTGATCCACTGGCAGACATCTCCATTCTCGAGCGCCACGAGAGCAGTCTCTTGATCATTATGAAGGGCGGCAGGCTCCATCGTCAGAAGCTCGCTTAGACCGGAATTCCTAGATGGATCGAGCATAAAGCCGCGGCGGAAGTGCGATGTCATCGAGTTGTCGATGGCTTAACGACGACGGCGTAGGGTTATGGCGGTGAGCGAACCGATCGTGTCGAACTTCCTCTGGCCAGAGTGGAAGCGAGTGAGACGTGGGATCACCCGATTGCTCGAGGTCGAGAGAGTCAGTCGACTCCATCAGTCACCGACAAGCACCTGAAGAAAAACTAAAACCCCGAGTGACAATATAGTGCTAAACATTTTCGTTAAGAATGTGTAAACTGGCTGAACTGAGGGACCAGTCGTAACAGTCAAAGCATAGGAAAAGGGGCAACCGATGGCCGTGATTTTTGGGGTCGACGGTAACAACGACACCTTGAGCGGCACCAGCCTTGCCGATCAGATCTATGGGCTCAACGGCGATGACCGCCTCTATGGACTATCCGGCAACGACAGCCTCTTTGGTGGCGGTGGGGATGACATCTCTTTCCAGGGCGGCAGTGGTGATGACAGTCTGACGGGCGGAAGTGGAGACGACAGCCGCTTTTATGGCGGCAGCGGCGTCGACTTGCTTTACGCCGGCACTGGCGATGATAGTCATTTCTTCGGCGGTGCGGGTGCGGACAGTGTCTTTGGTGGTGTGAGTGAACTCGAGTGGGTCTATGGGGCCAGCGGTGCTGATCTGCTGTTTGGTGGCAGTGGCACCATCTCGCACTTTTTCGGCGGTACGGACCAGGACCAGGTCTTTGGTGGCTCTGCGGCGATCGTGTCCTTCTACGGAGGGCTCGGCGATGACCTGGTTTTCGGGAGCGACGATTTCTTCTCCTATTTCTTCGGGGGATCGGGAAGCGATGTTCTCTATGGCAGCAGTCTTGCGGTCGATAGCAATTTCGGCGGCAGCGGGGCCGATGTCGTCAATGTTAGCGCCGGTTCGCTGGACGTCTTCTATGGCGGGCCGGGCAGCGATACCTTGAATGGTGGCAGTGGCGGCAACTCGAGCTTCTATGGTGGCGATGGCGACGACCTGGCCTTCGGAAGCGATGATACCATCGACAGTGCCTTCTTCGGCGGCGCGGCCGACGACTTGCTCTATGCCGGTGGCGATGACGATGAATCCTTCTTCGGTGACGACACCAATGACCTGAGCGTCAGTGGCAATGACACAATCTACGCCGGTAGCGGCGATGATTCCGACTTCTACGGTGGCGCCGGTGCCGATCGCCTCTACGGAGGATCGGGCGGTGATAGCGATTTCTTCGGCGATCTGACCTTCGAGCCAGGTCCCTCGGTCGGCGATGCCGATCGGCTCTACGGCGGCAGCGGTGCCGACAGCACCTTTTACGGCGGCAGTGGTGATGATCACCTCTTCGGAGGCTTCGGTGATGACGCTTATCTCTACGGCGGTAGCGGAAAGGACAGCGTCTTTGGCGGCTCGGGCGTTGACGTTCTCGCGGTCGGACGCATCGGCGAGGTCGTTAGTGGCGATTTCTTCGATGGTGGGACCGGCGTAGACAGCTTGGTTCTGCAAGAAGGCGCTCGCTTGGCCGCTGGTGCCCAGGTGACGCGGATCGAGTCCGCGATCTTCTACGGCAGGTACGAGAGCGATCTCTTATCCGGTGCCGAGGGCATCGCCAACAGCCAGTACGGTGACGGAGGAGCGGACTGGCTGTTCGGACAGTCCGCATCCGACAGTCTCTACGGCGGCGAGGGTCGTGACCGTCTTTATGGCAAGGACGGCGACGATAGCCTGCTCGGCGAGACTGGAGACGACGGGGCTCTGGTAGGTGGCAGTGGTTCCGATCAGGTCTTTGGCGACCTTGGCAATGACGCCAGCCTGGTCGGCGGCAGTGGCGTGGACAGTGTCTTCGGTGGCAGCGGGTCCGACACCTTCTTCGTGCTCAGTCAAGGCGAGCTCACAAGCGGAGACAGCCTCGACGGCGGCACAGGCATCGATACTCTGATCCTGGGCTATGGGGTGACGATACCCCTTGGTGCCGTCGTGGTCGGCATCGAGGAGACCTTGGTCGCCAACGCGGCGCTCGTCGGGACGTCAGCCAACAATAGCTTGGCTGGCGATAGCAATCCGGATTCGATTTACGGGTTGAGTGGCGATGACAGCCTCTATGGCGCTGGCTCCGACGACCGCCTCTTCGGTGGTGCCGACAACGATACGCTGAATGGTGGCAGCGGTAGCGATCAAGCTGCCGGCGGGTCCGGCAACGATAGGCTCTTGGGCGACACGGGCGCCGACAAGAGTTTGGATGGCGAAAACGGTACAGACCTGATCTTCAGCGGAAGCGGTGACGATGCGATCCTGCGGGGAGGAAGCGGTATCGATAGCCTCTATGGCGGGATCGGTCAGGATATTGCGCTTTACGGCGATACTGGCGACGACCTGGTATCGGGAGGCAGCGGCGACGATCAGCGCCTCTATGGCGGCTCCGGCGCAGATCGGCTGGAAGGCAACAGCGGATACGACTTTGGCCTCTATGGTGGCTCCGGCAGCGACACGGTGGTCGGCGGCAAGCAGGGCGACACCGCCCTCTTTGGTGGCGCAGCAGCTGACAGTCTCCTTGGCGAAAGTGGTGGCGACCGTAGCCTTTACGGCGGCGATGCCGATGATCGCCTCTACGGCGGTATCGGGGGCGATCGCACTCTCTTTGGCGACGGAGGCGATGACGGCCTCTATGGTGGCGAAGGCGACGATCGCGTCTTCTTTGGCAAGCTCGGTAAAGACTCTCTCTTTGGCGGCAGTGGAGATGATTCCCGTTTCTTTGGAGGGTATGGCGACGATAGCCTCTGGGGTGGAACTGGGAACGACAGCAGCTTCTTCGGCGACCGGGGCGACGACAGCATCTTTGGCTCCGCGGGAGAAGACCTAAGCTTCTTCGGTGGTGATGGAGACGACAGCCTGTTCGGGGGAAGCGGAATCGATTCCTCCTTCCTCGGTGGCGAGGGTGCAGATAGCCTCTTCGGCGACGATGGCGACGACTCCAACTTCTTGGGCGACGCAGGCAACGACCATGTTTATGGCGGTGCCGGAGACGACCGTCGCCTCATCGGCGGTAGCGGTGTGGATCGCCTCTATGGCGCAACTGGGCTCGACGCCAGCTTCTTCGGCGGCAGCGGGGCGGACAAGATCTTCGGCGACACCGGGAATGACACGCGGCTCAATGGCTCCTATGGCGACGACAGCATTTTTGGCGGTGATGGAGCCGATACGCGGCTGGATGGCGATTACGGTGACGATAGTGTCTTCGGCGGCAGCGGCGCCGACTACTCCCTAAGGGGTGACAGCGGTGATGACTTCCTCTCTGGGGACAGTGGCAAAGACTCGCTCTTCCGGGGCGGCAGCGGTGACGATGTTCTCACCGGCCGCCACGGTGACGACGCTGGTCTCTTTGGCGAGGAGGGCGACGATTCCCTCTTCGGCGGTGCAGGTGACGACTCTTCCTTCTACGGTGGTTTGGGCGCTGATAAGCTTGTCGGGGGCGGAGGCGTCGAACTGGCCCTGATGGGCGATAGTGGCGATGACGCCGTCTATGGCGGCAATGGCGGGGATCGGCTCTTTGGTGGCAGTAGCAGCGACCGCCTTTATGGAGGGAATGGTGCCGACCGCCTCTACGCCGAGGCCGGCGCCGACCTAGGTCTCTTCGGCGGTTCCTCCAATGACCGCCTCTATGGCGGCGATGACGATGACACTTCCCTCTTTGGCGGCGCCAGGGACGACAAGCTCTTTGGCGGCAGTGGCGGAGATCAGTCGCTCTCTGGCGGCCTTGGGGATGACTTCATTGCCGGGGACAGCGGTGCAGACAGCGCCTTCTTCGGTGGCAGCGGTGCAGACGGGCTGACCGGGCGGGCCGGCGACGATGCCTTCTTCTACGGTGGCTTGGAGGCCGACACCTTGACTGGCGGCGGCGGTCAGGACTCCTTCTTCTACGGAGGCTCTGGGGCCGATGTCGTGAATGCTGGTGCCGAAGACGATGTGTCCCTCTTCGGGGGCTCGGGCCAAGACAGTCTCTTCGGCGGCAATGGCAACGACCTCCTGGTCGTCGCCAGCCAGGCCGAGATCCAGGCCGGGGAGACCTACGATGGCGGCTTCGGGGTTGATACCCTGCAATTCGAGGAGGGCGCGACCCTACCAGCCGGCGTGGTGCTGACCAGCATCGAGCATTATGTGTACCTTTGAGTTGGCTCTTGCTCTTCAAACGCTGGGCCGACACTGCTGACCTTGTGTCGAAGCCGCTGGTTCACTTCGGCGACCAAGAGGTCGCGGCAGGCAGTCGCAGGCTCTGGAACTACGCGCTAAAAGTGGTATATAAGAATCCAGTTAAATGGAGGCCGGGAATGCGTCTCAATCTTCAGTCCGACTACGGCTTGCGGCTCTTGACCTATTTGGCTGTGAACGAGGGAGGTCTCGTCACCGTCGGCGATGTGGCAGAGCGGTTTGGCATTTCCAAGAATCACCTGACGAAGGTGGCGCAGCAACTGGCGCAGGCCGGCCTGGTCGAAACCCTGCGCGGGCGTGGCGGTGGGCTGCGCCTGGCCCGGTCGCCCGCAGAGATCAACATCGGCCAGGTGGTGCGTTGGCTGGAGGCCGACTTTGCCATCGTCGAATGCCTGCCCGGCGGCCGCGACGACTGTTTGATAACCCCGGCCTGTCGGTTGAAAGGTGTCTTGAGTGAGGCGCTAGAGGCCTTTATGGCCGTCCTCGATCGCTACAACCTGGATAACCTCGCCGGGCGCAATCCGGCACTCTCTACCTTGCTGTTTCAGGAGCCAGCCTAATGGAGCTACCCGTCATCTCCGCCAGAGACCGACGCCTGCAGGTGCAAGCCGGCGCCGCCGAATTGGGCATCGACGAGGCCTACATCGCCCTTCTGGTCGACACCTTCTATGCCCGCGTTCGCCAAGATCCGGTCCTGGGGCCGATCTTCAATGGCGTTATCGGCGATGGCTGGCCCCGGCATCTTGACCGCTTGAAGGCCTTCTGGTCGTCGGTGGCGCTCAGCAGCGGGCGCTATTCGGGAAAGCCGGTCCCGGCGCACATGGCCTTGTCCGGCATCGAGCCCGAGCACTTCGTTCGCTGGCTTCGGCTGTTTCGCGAGACCCTGGCCGACACGGCGCCCAATGCAGAGGCTGCGGCCTTTTTCATCGAACGTGCGGAGCGGATCGGTCAGAGCCTGCAACTCGCCCTCTTCGGCATTCCCGGTCTGGCCCCAATCGGAGGTGCAAACAATGCAAGCAAGTCTGCCTGAGGGCTTGGAGCCCTACGCCGAATCTCCGCTCTTCACCGAAACCACCTTGCCGGAAAAGCTGCGCAGCCTGCATGCCTTGAAGGCCGGAACCTGGGGCAAGCTGATGATCCTGGCAGGCTCTGTCGACTATGTGGAGGATGCTGCCGGCTCGCTGCGTACCACCTTGAGCGAGGGCGACAGCCTGGCCATTCCCCCGCAGGTCGGACACCATTTGGAACTGCGCGGCAGCCTCTCCTGCAAGATCGTCTTTCATCGCCAAGCGAAGGCCTCGAGAGACGCCGGGGTGCAATGAGCGGCTGGTGGGAGGCGCTCTTGGCCATGGCGGTCTTCCTTTTGAGCCACAGCATTCCGGCCCGGGCCGGACTGCGCGACCGGCTGGTCGGCCAATTTGGGCGCGCCGGCTATCTCACGCTCTATAGCCTGATCTCGCTGGTGCTCCTGGTCTGGCTTATCGTGGCCATCGGTCGTGCGCCCTATGTCCCGCTCTGGCCGTTTGCGACCTGGCAGCTTTGGGTGCCGCTCTTGGTGATGCCCTTCGTTTGCCTGCTGGCCGCGTTGGGTCTGGCGGTGCCCAATCCGCTGTCTCTGGGAGGCCTGAGCCAGGGCTTCGATCCGGATAGACCGGGCATCGTCGGGATAACCCGCCATCCTTTGCTCTGGGCCTTTGCGCTCTGGGCGGTGGCGCATGCGCTTGCCAAGGGTGATCTGGCGCATCTCTTTCTCTTCGGCGGTTTTGCGCTCTTCTCGATCCTGGGGGCTTGGGTGATCGATCGTCGCCGCCGACGGCAGCTCGGCCATGCGACCTGGCGAGAGCTGGCTAGAAACGCGCCCTTCTTACCCTTCGGCCGCCTGGGAGCAACCCGTCTTTCCGGCTGGCCGCTCTGGCCAAGCGCGTTGCGGGGGGGCTTTGCTGTTCTCCTCTTCGCCGCACTTCTGGTCCTGCATGAGCCCGTGATCGGGCTTTGGCCATTGCCGCCGGGGCTCACCCATGGATAGCCTGACCCTGGCCCGCGCGCTTCATGTCTTGGGCTTGGTGCATTGGATCGGTGGTCTCGCCTTTGTGACCCTCGTCGTCCTCCCCGCCGCCAGGCGTTCGGTCGAGCCGGCGCGACGCCTTGCCTTCTTTGAGACGATCGAGCGGCGCTTTGCCAAGCAGGCACGAATATCAGTCACCCTGGTAGGCCTCAGCGGCCTCTGGATGACCGATCTGCTCTACGCCTGGGATCGCTTCCATGACCCCAGCTACTGGTGGATGAGCGCCATGTTTCTGATCTGGCTGATCTTCACCCTGTTGCTTTTTGTGGCCGAACCTCTGTTTTTGGATTCTTGGCTGCATCGCCGGGCTAGCCGAGACCTGGATGGCACCTTCGCCCTGATGCAGCGGGCACATTGGATCCTGCTAAGCCTAAGCGCAGTCACTTTGGCCAGCGCAGTTTTGGGGGCGAACGGCATTCTCTTCTGATTAGAGCCCGGTGCTCGGACCTTCATTGGTGAGAAACCGCAGATACTGACCGACGTAGTCCATGCCAACCAGCTCTGAAAAGGCGTCCATGATGCGCTTGGTGACAGGGCCCGGCGCGCCGCCTGGGTAGTCTTTGCCGTTAAGACTCTTGACTGGAGCAGCGCAGAGGCTGGTCGAGGTCAAGAAGGCCTCGTCTGCGGTCGCGCCGCGATAGAGCGGGATATCCTCTTCGCGCAGCTCCAGACCCAACTTTGCGCAGAGTTCGATCACCACCTGTCGGCTGACGCCCGGCAGCACGAACTCGCTGGTCGGGGTATAGACGACATCGTTCTTGACGAAGAAGATGTTGCAGCCGGCGCCCTCTGCGAGGTTGCCGTTCTTGTCGGCCATCAAGGCCCAAGATCCTGGACTGGTCGCCTCGATCTCGCGCTGGGCCAGCAACATATTCAGATAGTTCAAGGTCTTGGCCTTCGGCGAGAGGGCCTCGGGCGGGATCCGCCGACGCGGTGAGAGCACCATGTCGACGCCGCGGGCAAAGTAGGGCGCACGAGCACGCAGTGGGATGGGAACGCAGTCGATCACCACCGTCGGGCCGCTGGGTTCGGCTGCTTCGTTGAAGTAGTGATGCCGGCCCGAGGTCACGCGCTGGGTTACCCAATAGTCTTCACCCTCAGGCAGGTGAGGGCGGTTGGCCGCCACCACGGCCTCGGTCGCCTCGGCCCAGTCCTGGCGGCTCATGCCGGACTCGATGCGCACGTAGGCCAGGCTGTCCATCAGACGGTCGATATGCTCGTCCAACCGGAAGATTTCACCG
Source organism: Rhodospirillales bacterium (assembly GCA_963669335.1). GTDB lineage: Bacteria > Pseudomonadota > Alphaproteobacteria > Kiloniellales > JACOMY01 > JACOMY01. The sequence goes on along the minus strand of OY770023.1, from coordinate 3,706,184 downwards.
CGAAAGGTTCGAAGCGTATCGAAGACGCCGTCGGCAAAGATGAAGCCGCGGTCGTGAATGTGCACCGTGGCCTCATCTTGAGGCACGAGCCTGCCGTTCACATAGGCGACGGTCTTCGTGGTCATGATGCTCTCTCCCTGTCTCGCTGCGGGAAGGAGGTTCGCACTGCAAGCTGTTGGAAAGCAATCCCGATGCTTAGTTGGCGTTCTTGAAAGCGCTCCAATAGGCGTCCAGGGCCGGAGCGCCCCCAAGGTGGACGTAGAGAACCCGTGATCCCGAGGGAAAGGCTCCTTTGCGCACCTTGTCTATGAGGGCTTGCATAGACTTGCCCTCATAGACGGGATCGGTCAGCAGGCCTTCCAGCCGCGCGGCCAGGCGAATGGCCTCCAGGGTCTCAGGTGCCGGGATGCCATAGGTCGGGGCGGCATAGTCCTCGTCCAGCACCACCTCCTCGTCGCGGAGGTCGCGGCCAAGGTCGATCTGCTCGGCCGTTTGGCAGGCAATCTTCCAGACTGTCGCGCGGGTCTCCTTTGGCTTGGCGGTGATGTCGATGCCGATCACGCGCTGGGCGCGTCCCACTTTGGCCAGGCCGGCGACCATACCGGCCTGGGTGCTGCCAGAGCCAGACGCGACGATCAGATAGTCGAAGGCAAAGCCAAGGGCACGTTCCTGATCCAGCAGCTCTTCGACAAAGCCGGCATAGCCCAGCCCGCCCAGGGGATGGTCCGAGGCCCCGGCCGGTATGGCGTAGGGTTTGGCACCCTTCGCGCGCAAACCGTCGAGCGCCGCTTCCCAGCTCTCTTTGATCTCGATGCCGAAGGGCTCCTCTGAGATGACTGTCTGCGCATCCAGGATTCGGCTGAGCAGGATATTGCCGATCTCGTGATAGAGCGGCCCGTCCCAGTCGACCCAGGTGCCCTGGATCAAGTGGCAGCGAAAGCCGGTCTTGGCCGCCACCGCGGCGACCTGGCGCGTATGGTTCGACTGGATGCCGCCAATGCTGACCAAGGTATCGCAACCCTGCGCTCGTGCGTCGGGGATGAGGTATTCCAGCTTGCGGGTCTTGTTGCCGCCATAGGCCAGACCGCTGTTGCAGTCGTCGCGTTTGGCCCAGATTTCGACGGAACCGCCCAACGCTTCCGAGAGACGAAGCAAGGGCTCAAGGGCGCTGGGACCCAAGGTCAAGGGCTCGCGCGAAAAATCATTCAAGGCCATAGCTGGGTTCCCTCCTGCGATCGAGTCTTCTTTATCTATAATAGATAATTTTTGAAGTCATCCCGAGAATTGTCCGCCAACAATGCCCCTGCAATTCTGCTGGGCCCAAGCGCGGCTCTGCTATTCAAGCGTGTCGCGTGACGAACGCTCGGGACACCAGCGAACAGCACTGGCCATTGCCGGCCCGGATGACCTCCTCGCCAGGACGGACGGGCGATCAGCGTCCAGTTTCTATTCTGGTACAAAGCCTTCGGCACAACAGGCTGCGTACCAGAGAGCGGCCGAGGGGTCCGCTTTCCACTGCTGAAGCCCCTCAATACCTATGCGGAAAGACTCTTCGTCTAGAAGTTCTTCAGACAGGATTGTGTCTTTGGCGCCCTCAAGAGCAGCGATCAGATTGTCAGCGGTCACCTGAAAGCGTTCGTTTCCAGCGCATCCACCAAAGAAGACACAGCCATTGCGTAGCTTCGTCAGTCCGGCCTCTTGAAGCAGCGCGACGAGGCGACGCCCAACAAAGGGGTCATTGCCGAGCCTCTCATAGGAGCGAACGTAGGCCTGCCACAGGGCGGGGAAGCCCGCGGGTTCGGGCCAGGGACGAAAGTCATCATGGTCATCATCAATGACAATGACCCTGCCGCCGGGGCGAAGCGACCGCACCATCTGCTGAATGACCGCTGCTGGGTGGGACACATGCTCCAGAAGAAAGCGCGCATGGACAACATCGAAGCTTCCCCACTCTGCCTCACCCAAGGGAGGTTCCAGCGCATCACCCTTGCGAAACTCGACAAGTGTGGCCTCCTCCGAACGCTCGGCACGGTCTTGCGCCTGTGCTAACTGATCCGGATCGCGCTCGATGCCGATGACCTGTCCCTCGTTGCCCACAGCCTGTGCCATTCGACGCGTAAATTGACCAAGTCCACTGCCGAGATCCAACACGCGCTCTCCAGGCTGGAGGTTTAGCTCTCTCAAGCACGACTCATTCAACAGATCATTAAGCAAGGACAGTCGGTCCTGTTCTTCGGGCGAGCTGCCATGAATGTAGTCAGGCGTGTCAGATAGCTTCTCATTCACAGTTTCTTCCTCCGATTACTCTAAAGATTGGAACAAGACCAAATTCATGCAGTTTGAGTAGCAGCCCTGACCGCTCCGATCGCCGATAGCAAGGAGGCGATAGAGTAGATGGCCAGACCAAAGAGAGTGGCCTCCGAATAGGTGACGCGCCCCTCCGCAAGCTGAAGAGCGAAGATCACGAAGGGGCCGAGTGCGGTCAGGGAACTGATGGTCAGTGTAGAAACCATCGAGATTGCCTTCTGAAGGGCGTAGAGAGGCGGTACAGTCAAAAGCAGACCAAGCAGAACGAACAAGGCGATGTCCGATAGCGGTATCGGCTCGCGCGCATCGACGCCGGCAATGGTGAGCACGCTGGCTGCGAAGACATAGAGCGGCAAGCGCAGACCAAGCACGGCACCCGGACCAATGCCCACGTTGTTGAGGCGCTTTGAGAAGACCAGAACCCAGGTGAACAAGACGCCGTCGACAATTGCCAGACCAGTACCGCCGACAGCAGCCATCGTGCCGCCCCCGCGGACGAAACCGGACTGGCCGGACACAGTGATGAATCCAAGATAGAGGATGCTCAGGAACAACAGGAAGGTACCAAGGCCTTCGCAGCGGTTGCGCATCCCTTCGCCTTCCTGGACGCCCATTCGGTAGAGAACGTAGGTCGTAACCGGCATGGCGGCAGAAGAGATCGCGTAGGTAACAGCAGGCTCAACCAGCTGAACCGAAAGCAGATAGGCGCCCAGTGCGAACACGACAGACAGATTGACGGCGATGACCGTGCGCCGGTTGGTCCAGGTTCTGCGAATAAGCTGAGGGTCGCGAATGGCCGCCCCACCAACGAAGAGCACACACATGCATCCGAACACCAAGGCACCATAGTGGAAAGAGCTTATGCGTTGAAACAGTCCGCCAAAATAGACGAATTGGGTCGACTCTAAACTAACGAATACGAGGGTGAGTATAATTCCAACAATAGCTTTGTTCAATTTTTCTTCCTTTATTATAAGCTATCAGGGTGTGCAGAGGGAGGTGTTGATCGACTGTGGCTGATGCTGTCCTTGCTGCGGAGGTTGGCCTCGGGGGTGCGCGCCGAACAGGCTTACTCTACCCCCCATTGTTGTTCCCAACCCGATGTCAGAGCGACGCTTATCACCGCCCGATCGTCATCGGACGCGCACTCAATCTGACTTGTCGGAACTGCTATCCGATGTGATCCTTCGATTGCCCGATACCTTCAGGAGAGATGATGATGCGAAGCGGTGCCTGTCTTTGCGGAGCGGTCAAGGTCGAGGCGGAGCCATTGGGAAGCCTGCAGGCCTGCCATTGCGAGATGTGTCGGCGATGGACCAGTGGGCCTTTGATGGCCGTTCCCTGTAAGGAGGCCCACTTCGAGGGGCCGGTCAGGCGCTACAGCTCTTCGGAGTTTGCAGAACGCGGCTTCTGCTCCGCATGCGGTACGCATCTATTCTTCTACGCCAAATGGCTCGACATCTATGGGGTTTCGGTCGGCCTGTTCGATGACCAGTCAGGTCTCCCCTTGAAGGCACAGCTCTTCGTGGATCAAAAGTCAGAGAACTATGACTTTGCAAACGAAACCAAAATGATGACCGGGTCCGAATATGACGCCAAGTTTCGTGGCGGGGCGTGACTCCCCTCGGCTGAACGACATACCGGGGCCGGCGTTCGCCGGTCCAGAACAGAGAGTGCGCCTCTGATGGACGCCGCTCTCCATCCGGACAGGCGTTACTCGGCGGGAACGCCGTCCAGCTCGGCCGCCGTCTTCACGAAATACCTGTCTTCCAGGTACTTGCGAGCGTAGCTGCGCACATCGTAGTGGCACCAGGTGGGAGCGATGTTGGCCGGCTCCAAGGATTTGCGATTGGCAGCCCCCCAACCGACCTGTGCCTTGGCCGTTTCACCCAATAGGGCCCGCAGATCATCCGCCAGACGCCGGTTTTCCGAATCGCTGGTGTGGCCAGGGATATCGATGTCGATGGCCTTGCCCATGTGGTTGGTCGAAGAGCGCCCTTTCTGCTTGTTGTTCACCTCGCAGCGATAGGCCGAGTTGATGATGAGTTCGCGGTTCATCCGCTCGCGCGCATAGAAGCGCGCTGCCCGATAGGCCCAGAGCAGCATGCGGTGAATGCCCGGATGCTCGTACATATGAAAGCGCTCTTGCTTCGGCTTGCCAGGACGATACTCACCCTTGAAGCGGCCCTGTCCGAAGCCGGAACAGGTGCCGCAGGGGCAGTGAAAACCGCCCAGGTCAAAGCTCTCGGCCCGACCAAAGCTAGCGATCGCATCGAAGACTTTGCTGTCCGCCACGCCGGAGGGCGCCGCCTCTTTCATGACATCGCGCTGAAACTGCTTGACCTGCGCTTCGGTGCCGGGACCGAAGTCACCGTCGGGCGAGGCACCGGAAAAGCCAGCCAGGCGCATCTGCAGCTCGACAACATCCGGACCCTTGGTCTCTTTCGCCAGGGTTCTGTCTCCGTAAGGCATTGATTCTTCTCCCCAAGGTGAATCGCTTCCTCTGATGACGGACCGTTCTCAATCCCCGGTGTCCTCCGCCAGGGTCTCGGCATCGCGCAGCCGCTCGCTGCGTTTGTAAGCGACATAGTAGCGGAAAATATTGGCAACGTACTCAACAGGTTGACGGCCGACATGGCGGGCGACCACGACCTCCATGTTGCCGAACCAACGGTTGGGATCGACCCCTTCTTTCTTGGCTCTGCTACGCAAGCCCGAGATTCTATTCGGCCCGGCGTTGTAGGAGGCGAGCGCGAAGAGATGCCGGTCGCGAAGGGGGATGGCCGGATCATCGAAGTAGGTATCGATGATGTAGCGCATGTACTTGGCGCCGGCATGGACGTTGGGGTTGGCCTTTCGGATGTTGGGGATGCTGATTGGCGGTGCCGCGGCCGTACTGGGCAGCAGCTGCATCAGCCCGACGGCCCCCACTGAAGAGACGACGGACTGGTCCAGCTTTGATTCCTGATAGGCCTGCGCCACCAGAAACAGCCAGTCGAAATGATAGATGTCGGCATAGGTCTGAAAGATGTCGTCCGTCTTCTCCAGGCGTGAGTTGACTTCATCGGAGAGCGCGTGACGGACGAAGCGCGTGTTGTCGAGATAGCGTTTGATCAGGATGTTGGCAAAAAGGCTGCCCCAGGCATGGGTCTTGACGAAGCGATTGATCGCTGTCTCGAGCTTCGGACTCTTCTTACGAAAGGCCCAGGCAATCGTGCCGTCCCTGCGCAGCTTGATCCCTTCGTGCACCACCAGGTCCGGATAGATCCGATGCCAGAGCTTGACCTCATAGCTGTCCAGGACCGTTGCCGGATAGACCCCGGCGGCGACCAGGCCGGCGATCGCGCCATCGGTCAGATTCTCGTCTGCCTTGATGACCTTGACGGGAGGTCTGCCTGCGGCCTTCAGCGTCTTGTTCAGGCTCGCCAGGCTCTCTGCATAGCTGGACAGCGGACGGACCGCGACCTCCTGCCCGGAGAGGTCTTCCGGCTTAGCAACCTTGGGAAAGGTCTTGCCGGTCACCAGGATCTCGTTCACGGCAGCATCCAGCGGATCTGAGAAAGCGACCAATTTCTGGCGTTCCGGCGTGATGGTGATGGCGGCGGCTGCGATGTCGCCGACACCGGCCAAGAGATCAGGCAAGAGGCGATCACGGCCGACAGGAATGAAGACCATCTGCACATGCTCGCCCAAGCGCAGCTTTTCGTGCTTGTTGAGATCGTGCCCGAAACGAGTCAGCAGCTCGAAGGTCAGCCCCTTTTGCTGAAAACGATCGAGAAAGTAGAAAACATCGTCGTAGACAACGAGGACGCGGATCATCTGTCGCTCGATCATGCCGTCCAGGTCACCTTTCCAGGGCTCCAGCGCAATCGCCAACAGCTCTTCGTGGCTCACCAGCTCCGCATGGAGGGGAAAGATGGGATCAGAATCCGCTTTTTCTGACTCGGCTGCATCGGCCGCAAGTGCAGTCATCAGTAGGCTAGCCAACAAGAGCGCGCCCAGACTGACGCGCCAGCGCTGCCAAATGGGCAGTGACGGCTTCACGCTTTCCTCCCCAAGAGATGACCCTCAGTCGCGATCCTAACATCCTGGGCCTAAGGGCTTGCAAGTCTTGCTCTTCTGTGTGTGCTCTTGCGTGAATGATCGCGGATGTTCGGCAGGAGGTTTGGTGATGGATGAGAATGCGGGACCGAAAGCGGGGGCGGCCGTCGATCCGGAGAGCCTGGCTTACTGGAGCGGAGAGCTCGGGCGCTGGGCCGCAGACTATCTGACCAACTTACGAGACCGTCCGGTCCGGGCGCAGACGAAGCCGGGCGAGATTGCCAAGCAGGTAGCAGACGCTCCGCCGGCCGAGGGAGCAGCCTTCGAAGCGCTGTTCAAGGATTTCCAGGATGTCGTATTGCCCGGCATGACGCATTGGCAGCATCCTCGCTTCTTTGCCTACTTCGCCGCCAACTCAAGCCCGCCTTCCGTCCTGGCCGAGTTCCTGACCTCTGTCCTGGCGGCACAATGCATGCTCTGGCAGACCTCGCCGGCGGCCACCGAGCTTGAGACCCGGATGATGGACTGGTTGCGGCAGATGATCGGCCTGCCGGAGGGCTTCAAGGGGGTCATTCAGGATTCCGCCTCCAGCGCCACTTTGGCTGCGATTCTGACGGCGCGGGAGCGCGCCTTGGATTGGCAGGGTAACCGTCAGGGACTTGCGGGCGGTCCGGCCTGTCGCATCTACAGCACCGGCGAGGCCCACTCCTCGATCGACAAGGCCTGCTGGATCGCCGGGATCGGGCAAGAGAACCTGGTCAAGATAGCGACACAGGGGCCCAGGCGCTCGATGCAGGTGACTGTCCTGGAGGCAGCCATTCGCGAGGATCTGGCAGCCGGCCTGAAACCAGCCGGTATTGTCGCCCTTCTAGGCGGCACCTCGACCGGTGGCAGCGATGACATCAATGCGGTTGCCGATGTGGCCGAACGTTTCGGCCTCTATCTTCATGTCGATGGCGCCTGGGCGGGCAGCGCCATGATCTGCCCTGAGTTCCGCGATCTGATGGCGGGCGCTGAGCGAGCGGATTCCTTCGTCTTCAACCCGCACAAGTGGCTCTTCACCAACTTCGACTGCTCGGCCCACTTTCTGCGTGATCCTTCCAGCCTGGTCAGAACCTTGGCGCTCAGACCCACCTATCTGGAAACTCAGGGCCAAAGCGACGTCTTGAACTTCTCAGAGTGGTCGATCCCGCTTGGGCGGCGCTTTCGGGCACTGAAGCTGTGGTTCGTCATCCGCAGCTATGGCGTCGAGGCGATGCAAGCCATGATCCGCAATCACGTCGCATGGGCGGCGGCACTGGCACGGCGTTTGGACGGGGAGGCAGACTTCGAAATCGTGACACCGCCGCTGCTCTCGCTCTTCACCTTTCGCTACTGCCCGGCGGGTGCTGCGGACCTGAATGCCGTGAACCAGCGGCTGTTGGAGCGCATCAATGACGAAGGTCGCATCTATCTGACCCAAACCCTTGTGGAGGGACAGTTCGTCATTCGCTTTCAGGTTGGCCAGACCTACACCGAAGAGGCCGACGTGGATTTGGCCTATCAGGTCATCACTGAACTGGCGCGAGAGCTCTGACACCTCCCCTGAGAGCGGGGAGGGGAGATCAGAATGCTATTGTGCCGCCACGGAGACCAGGGGCGGATCCAGTTTCTCTCGCTGAACAGATCTCTGCTCGAGCGCACTGCGCATGAGACAGCTCTTAAGGTCACTGCTTATAGGACGCTGGCTCAGCAGTTCCTCGTTGGGCTTGCTTCCAGTCACGGCACGATAGGCGGTCGCGACTTCGCCGTAGGCTGCGAAGAAGGCCTGCATCGTCGTGCCGTCGCTCAGCGCCGCCGTCATGCGGTCCAGCCGCTGCAGCCCTGCGCGCAGCTCCTTCAGATCAGGGCGTGCCCGTGTCTCGACCAGCTGGGCCAGATGCTCCGCTATCGGGGTGTAGGGCGAATCCTGTACCTCACCGCTGTAGCGGTTGAGATAGGGCTCGACCGCAGCTGCCAGTCCCCGTCGCGCGAGGGTTCCCGTCCGAAGATGATCGGTCAGTTCTTCTTCTGACTGCACCAGGGTCATACAGGCCGTGTCGGTATCGAAGTAGTCCAACTGCTCGGTCTCAGGCCGGAAGTAGACGACATGCTTCTTCATCGCCATAGCTTCCAGAATGCCGGTGCCGAAGCGCCCGATCATGGCATCGCAGCTCTGCAGGGCTTCATAGAGGCTCTTGCTCGTCTGCAGCTCCTTGTGGACACGCCCCTCGTCAGCCGGATGGCGGGAGAGAAGCGGCTCCAAGCCGGCACGGCGGACACTGCGAACGGCGGCACGGACCCAGGCGTCGCGCTCTTCCGTCAATACGTTGTATGAAAAATTGCTGTTGATCAGCACGCGACGGACCGAGATGGGGAAGCTTTGATGGGCGTGGGCTTGGCGCAGCGTGACGATCCGCGGAACCGAGGCGACGCTGGTTGCCTGTGAAGAGGTTGCGAAATAGCGCTTGTCCATCTCTCCTGCCAGCAAGACCTCGTCGCAATGGCGATAGGGCTCACGCAGGCGCTTGGTATCGACATCCAAGAAGTCCTGAACCCCCTCGACGATCGCCATGGTGTGAACCCCTGCGCTTTGAAGCGTAGAGAAAAGACCGCGTACCACGGGATCCCAGTCGTTGAAACAAAGCGCCAGCTTGGGTTGGCAATAGCCCAGCATGAAGTTCGAGAGCCCAAGCAGAGAGACACCCTGTTCCTTGGCTTTCGATCGGACCCCTTCATCGCGATAAGCGGCAGAGATATCGACAACCTGACTGGTTACACCCAAGCCTGAGAGCGCTTTCACAATCTCTCCGGCCGCGTCGAGGTGATAGTCCTTATGCGGGAAGATCACGACATCGACACTCTGTTGGTAGCCCGGATCGACGCCGATGCGGCGCGGCGCGGCGCTTGTCACCTGGCTCTCGCTCGCCTCTGCCTCTTTCTCTTTGGCTTCGCAGGCCGTGATGATCCGCCCATAGAGTTCATGGATGCGATAAAGCCAGTAGCCCTTTTTGATCTTGTCGTTCAGCTCTCTGTTCTGCTCGGAATAGCGGCCGATCCCGGCCACGATCCAATCAACCGCCTCGGGAGAGTTTCTAAGCGCGACGCAAGTGGCCAAGTGCTCTGCTACTTCTTCGGCGATACGATCCGCCGGCTCACCTGCTGCCAAGGCCATACCGGCAAACTCCAAGGCCCGGCGCGCGAAGTCCATCTGGCGCTGATAATAGTGGTGGGGAGCATGGAGGAAGAGTTCCGATCCCGGTGCGCGCATAGAGGTGCTGACATGAGAATCGGCAGCGGTCTTCAGTCCGGCAGAGATTCTAAGGTGCTCCAAGGGCTCTTGGCGCACCATGGATCCCTGCCTGGCACGATAGGTCACGCCGGTCACCGGCACCGGCAGAAAGACATAGCCATGCCGCATGATCCTGAGCCATAGGTCATAGTCTTCGGCAAGAGGGAGGGCCTCGTCAAAGCCGCCCATCTGGCGCAACACAGAGGCCTTGATCATCGGCTGGTTGGCGGTGAAGGGGCAGTTGCCTTTGCTGGTGACGAAGTTGATGCTCTCACGCCGGCCAACCTGTTTCGGGCTCGGTCTTTCCTTCTCCCCCTCGGTGATGTTCACGCTTGCGCAGGCAACGCCGGCCATGAGTGGGAAATCCTCGGCACGGGCCACCTTGATGCGTTCTTCTAGCGAGGTCTCCAGCATGGTGTCGTCGGAATCGAGGAAGCAGATGTACTCGCCGCGGGCCGCGCGGATGCCGCTGTTCCGAGCCGCACTCAGCATCGCGTTCGCCTTGTGCTGAATTATGCGAAATCGAGGATCGGCATTTGCAAAGCTTTGTGCGATCGCAAGCGAGCCATCGCTTGAGGCATCGTCAACGATGATGCACTCAAAGTCAGGGAAGCTCTGGGCCCTGATGCTCTCCAAGGTATCTGCTAGATAGCGTTTCGCATTGAAGCAGGGCACGACCACGGTGATCGCTGGCGCCTTCTCCTCGGCCTGCGCATTATCAGCGGCGTTAGTCTCTATCCAAAGCCCACCCAGGTCCAGACCGCTCATGACATCGGCCGAGATCCCGGATAGGAGGGCCGTGAGCGCTTCATTGCCCATCAAACCCAGCCGGACGATCTTCTCAATCAGGCGCCGGGCTTCCTCGGGATTGGCATCCTCCACCAGACTGTTCAGCAATCGCGATAGAAGGCCGTTACCCTGACCCTCGGCGACAAGCGCATCGCAATCCTGCAGGCGTCGGAGCATGCCATCCAGCAGACCCTCCCGCCCATTAGCCAAGAGGCTCAAATAGATCCTGTTCAAGCGCTGAGGGGAGAGGTTTTCGAAGGGCAGGTGCGCAGCCTTGTCTCCGAAGGCCGAGGGCGCGCCAAAGGCGAGGGAGAGGACGCAAAGCGAAAGCAGAACGCGACCTGACGTGATGGAAGGGGTTTCCGACTCGGTCCGTATCGCCTCGGCGATGAGCGCGCTCACCCGCTTCTGAACCCACTCGGCCAGACCTGAGAAGAGGTCCGCCCCTTCGCCTGCCTCCCAGTAGGCCAGGACCTTGTCCAGCTCACCCGTTAGCGCTTCGGCCAGGATCTCGTAGACCCGAAAGCGGGGATCGCTCATCTGGTCCAGGTCAACGCGGCGCAGTTGCTGCAAGGCGACGCCCGGCTTGCCTACAAGAAGCATGTCGCAGATCTGCCAGGCGGCGTAGTCCTGTGGTTCCGGGCTGTGTGTGATGGCCTTGTCGAAGGCGTAGAAGGCAGCCTCGGTCTCGTCCAGGTGCCTCAAGGTCAAGCCGAGCTGGAACCAGACCGTGTAGTTGTGCGGTCTGTTGACGAGATAGCCGCAGAGCAAGGCCGCGGCCGCAATGGTCTTCGGAGAGTTGTGCCAAGAGGCAGCCAGCTTGCAGAGGCTATTGTGATCTTGATTCCAGGCAGGATGGTCCGGCAGTGCCTCTTCATCGCTGTAACCAATGAAGCCGCTCAGCATCAGCCGCTTGAGCGCTGCCCTCAGGTTTGCCCCTGCCTTAACGGCATCCTGGGCCGTCGAGATTGCCGATAGAAGCTTCTGGTTTTCGAAGTGGACGGTATCGGTGAGGGGCTGTGTTGTGATGCTGTCCAATTGTATCGATCCTAGATTGGTCAGTCGACAGTCGGTTTTTCCGAACACTTGCCAGGTGTACAAAATCCGCCAGTTGTCACTGGCTTCATCGATTTCCGCCGCCATCCTCCTTCGGCGAGATAGCGGTATCTATACACCTTATCAATCTGACACGACTCGCTTTTTCGACGCTTTGCTCAAGAAAGTGCATGCTTGACCGGTGAAGCTGCAACAATTTTAGGCAGATCCGTCCTAGTAGTTGAGAAAAAATCCACCTTCGCCGCCATTTTTGACAGGGACGCTTCAGAGTGATTCGTCATCCCAATGTCCATTAACAATACGCAACGGGCATCGGATTATTGCTAATTCTTACAGAGGGTTACCACTCTTCAGCTCGGCCAGTTCGCCCTCCAACTGATCGATACGATTTTGCAAGGCTTCCACCTCAGCCTCCAGTTCTGCGACTCGAGCCTCTGCTTCCTCGGCGCGCTCTTCCAGGGCATCCCACTCGCTTTCGTCGATTTCCTCCTCCTCTTCTTCGTCGTCGGAGAACTCGACCCTTGCACCGTCCAACAGACGTGCCGCCAGGGCTTGAACATAGCGGGTGTCCGATTGGTCGAGGGCGCCCTCGGCCAACTCGTTCTGAAACTCCTCCAGATCCTCGCGCGTATCGGCCGAGATCTTGCCAGAGTTCAACAATGCCTTGATCAATCCGGCCGTATCCTGCGCCATCTCTCACTTCCCTTGATTCGCCGCCCCGGAGGGACATCTGCATGCACAATCCACCACCTTTGTCGGCGGCGAGGCCAAGAGGCATGAGGGCTTGCCTGCTTGTCAAGCGCAAGCCGCGGTCAAAGCAGCTTGCCTGTGGGTTCCTGTCGCTTGCAGTCGACAGAGCCGCCGCCAGGGCTTAGATATGTCCGGGCGGTCGAGCCTTGGCCGTCCACCCTTATAGACAGTTTTGAGAGTGAGGACCGAGCATGGGACAGTTCGGCATTGGCCAGGCCGTGCGGCGCCTGGAAGACCAGCGATTGATCACCGGCGCTGGCCGCTACACGGACGATATCTCTGACCCCAAGCAGTGCTATGGCGTGGTCGTGCGCAGCCCCTTGGCTCACGCACGGATCACGCGACTGGATCTCTCGGCGGCCAAGGCCAGTCCGGGCGTGCTGGCGGTCTATAGCGCCCAGGACCTCGATGCCGCTGGAATCGGTACGATCAAGTGCATCGCCCCGATGCCGGGCCGCGACGGCAGCAGCACCATCAATCCGCCCTATCCGGCCTTGGCCAGAGACCGTGTGCGCCATGTCGGCAATCCCGTTGCCTACGTCGTCGCCGAGACCCTGGCCGAGGCGCGGGACGCGGCCGAGCTGGTCGAGGTCGACTACGAAGACCTGCCGGTCGTCGCCGAGACCGCAGCGGCGCTGGATCAGGATGCACCCCTGCTGCACGAAGAGATGACGGACAACCTGTGCCTCAATTGGGTCCAGGGTGACGAGGCCGCCACCGAGGCTGCCTTTGCCAAGGCCAGCCAGGTGGCGCGCGTTCACCTCGTCAACAACCGCGTCGTGGTGAATGCACTGGAGCCGCGGGCTGCGCTGGCCAGCTTCGATCCGGAGAGCGGTATGGTCACCTTGACGGCGGGCAATCAGGGCATCTTCCGTCTGCGCGGACAGATCGCCGAGGCCCTGGGTATCGAGCAGGATAAGGTACGACTGGTCTGTCCTGACGTCGGCGGCGGCTTTGGGATGAAAATCTTCCTCTTCCCCGAAATGGTGGCGACTCTCTTTGCCACCATGCAGCTTGGCCGGCCGGTGAAGTGGACGGCCGATCGGGTCGAGAGCTTCCTCTCCGATACACAAGGCCGCGATCACGTCACCACGGCAGAACTGGCGATGGATGAAGAGGGGCATTTCCTGGGGCTGAGGGTCGAGACCCTGGCCAACATGGGGGCCTACCTCTCGAACTTCGGGCCTTTGATCCCTACCGGGGCCTCGACGCCGATGCTCTCCGGCCTCTATCGGATCCCGGCTATCTTTGCCAACGTCAAGTGCGTCTTTACCAACACGGTTCCTGTCGATGCCTACCGCGGCGCCGGACGACCGGAAGCGGCCTATCTGCTGGAACGTCTGGTCGATGAGGCCGGGCGGGTGACGGGGCTCAGCCCGCAAGCGATCCGCGATCTCAATTTCATCAAGCCTGCGGACATGCCCTATGACACGGGGCTCGGCCGCATCTACGATTCAGGTGACTTCCCGCGGGTTCTGCGCGAGGCGGTCGGACGGCATGATATGGCCGGCCTGGAGGCCCGCAAAGCGGCGGCCTTGGCACGCGGCAAGCGCCTGGGCATCGGTTTCGGCTGCTATATCGAGGCCTGTGGCGGCCTGGGGTCCGAGGCGGCCGAGGTGAAGGTCGAGCGCGATGGCGGCGTCACCTTGATCATTGGCACCCAGACCAATGGCCAGGGGCATCTGACCGCCTATGCTCAGCTGTTGAACGAGAAGCTGGGGGTCGATCCCGACAAGGTGCGCATGATCCAGGGCGACAGCGATATCGTGAAGCGTGGCGGCGGGACCGGCGGGTCGCGCTCGCTGCTGATGGGCGGCGTCTCGATCAACCGGGCCAGCGACAAGCTGATCGAGCGGGCGCGCCAGATCGCGGCCCACCTGATGGAAACAGCTGCGGCCGATATGGAGTTCGCAGAGGGCGTCTTCACCGTGGCCGGCACCGACCGCCGGATCTCGCTGGCCCAGGTAGCGGCAGCGGCAGAGGAGGGCAGGACACCAGAGGACCTGTCCGGTCCGTTGCAGGAGGAAGGCGCCTATGACGCCGAGGCCCTGACCTACCCCAACGGTGCCCATGTCTGCGAGCTGGAGGTGGACGAGACCAACGGTTCTGTCGAGATCCTGCAGTACACCGTGGTCGATGACTTCGGCACCCTGGTGAACCCGCGCCTGGTGGCCGGTCAGGTCCATGGCGGCATCGCCCAGGGTCTGGGGCAGGCCTTGTTGGAGCACACGGTCTATGACGAGAGCGGGCAGTTGGTCTCCGGCTCTTGGATGGACTACTGCATGCCGCGAGCCGACAATCTGGTGCCGATCGATCTCACCTTCATCGAAGATCTGCCCTGCACCACCAACCCCATGGGGGTGAAGGGCGCCGGAGAGGCAGGCGCCATCGGTGCACCGCCGGCGATCATGAACGCGCTTATCGACGCGCTGACCCCTCTGGGTGTACGCCATCTCGACATGCCGGCGACGCCGGAACGTCTTTGGCAAGCAATGCAGGGAGCCTAGGGGTCATGGCACAGGCAGGGGGAACGGCGGAGGATAGGGACCTCCTCGACGTCTTGCGGCTTATCACTGAGCGCGCCGGCAAGGCGATCCTCGCGCAGTACATCGACGCTTCCTCTGTCCTTGAGATGCAGGAGAAGCCGGATGGGGCGCCCATCACCTCGGCCGATCTCTCCAGCGAAGAGCTCTTGGTCGAGGCTCTGTCGACCCTGACACCCGGCGTGCCGGTGGTGTCTGAGGATCGCTCGGTAATGGAGGGGGCGCCTGCCAGCCTGCCGTCGCGCTTTTGGCTGGTCGATCCTCTGGACGGCACGCAGCAGTTCCTGGTGCAGAACGCCGAGTTCACGGTCAACGTGGCGCTGATCCAGGACGGCGTGCCGATTGCCGGCGTGGTGCATGCGCCGGCCTTGGCCATGACCTGGGCCGGTGCCGGGCCCGGCAGTGCCGCCTTCTCGCAGACCGACCAGCCGCCAATGGCGCTGGAGGCCCGCGTTTGTCCAGAGGCCGGCGCCACTCTCTTCACGCACCGCTATTCCGGCAGCGATGTCAGCAAGACGACGGCAGAGGCGACCTACAAGATTGCCAAGCACCATAAGGCTGGCTCCGGCATGGTCTTCGGTTTCCTTGCTAGTGGCCAGGCCGACATCTATGCGCGCCTGGAACCAACGGGTGAGTGGACTTCAGCCGCAGGTCAGGCGATTTTGACCGCAGCTGGTGGAAGGGTTGAAACCCCTGAGGGCGCGTTGCTGACATATGGAAAGCCCGGGTTTCGCAACCCGGGCTTCCTGGCCTTCGGTCGGAGATAGGCGAGACTACAACCAAACGAAGTCGCTGCTGGTGAGAAGGTTGGCTGCCGTCAGGCCATCGACCTTTATGCCAACGTCGATGGTCCCATCGCCATCCTGATCAATCTGAAGGTTCCTGGGTCCTGCATAGCGCGCCTCGCTGTTGCCACTGCCGGAGAAGGCACTACCTCGGATATAGCTGAAAGAGCCGCTCTCGAGGCCGCTGGTGAAGACGAACTTGTCCTGACCGTTGGCTGCGCCCAGATTCTCGCCGTCGAAATCGCGGATCACCGCCTCGCCGCTGCCATCGCCGCCAAATCTGGCGCCGTTGAAGCGGAACTGATCCTTACCCAGACCGCCGATGGCGCGATCCCCTTCGCCAACAGCAAGCGTATCCATCCCGGCGCCGCCATCGAGGCGATCGCCATCGCCACCTCCGTATAGGACGTCGGCGCCCTTGTCGCCGAAGAGTGAGTCGACGCCTTCCTGCCCGTAGAGGTGGTTGTGACCATCATTGCCTTCGATCCGGTTATCCAGGCTATTGCCGGTTCCCTTCAGGTCCCCAAGACCGTCGATCAAGCGCAGGTTCTCTATGAAAGCATAGGCCGCATCGCGCGGTAGCTCGTAGTCGACGTAGGACTCGACCCAGTCTTCGCCCCCATCACTCAACTCGAAGACCTGATCCGTTGCGGTGCTGACACGAAGGGTATCGTCTCCTGAACCTCCGCGCAGGAAGTTGCTGCCACTGGTGCCCGAAAGAGTATCGCTTCCCGAGAACCCGCGGATATCGTTGGTGTACCTGTTCCCGATGATGACATTGTCGCGCTCATTGCCACCAAGAAAGGCAACACCAGCATTCTCCGTCGCAACCATCCATTCGATGAAGTTATCGACAGTGTTGCTGGCCAAGGTGTAGTTGTTGGTCTGGACGAAGACCATGTCTTTGGCGCCCCCGCCGTCACCATCGAAGATTCGATCGTTCATTTGATCGACAAAGAAGACATCGTTGCCAAGACCGCCAAAAGCGGTGTCGTCTCCGAAACCACCATTCAAGGTGTCCGCACCATTCTCACCGAACAGCCTGTCGGTTCCCGATGCACCGAAGATCCTGTCTCTGCTGGCTCCGCCTTCTGCCCGGTCATTGCCATCGCCACCGTAGAGCCAGTCATTGCTGTTCTCCCCATTCAAGCGATCCTCCCCGTCTCCGCCGAAGAGCCGATCCGTTCCAGTTCCGCCGGAGAGGGAATCAGGACTTTCCTGGCCGGACAGTGTGTCGTTGCCGGCACCGCCGCTGACGCGGTCGGCATCCTCTCCACCCCTGATGGTGTCAGCGTGCAGGCCACCATGCAGTGTGTCCTCACCATCTCCACCATAGATACGGTCGAAGCCGTTGCCGCCGAAGGCTCGGTCGTGACCTTCTTCTGCCTCAATCTTGTCGTCCCCCAGACCGCCGTACATCCACTGGTCGCCTGAACCACCTTCCAGAGTGTCGGTTCCGTCATCGCCGTAGAGTGTATCGTCACCCTTACCAGAGCGCAGGCGATCGTCACCCTCACCGCCGTCCAGCGTGTTTGCGCTTCTGGCGAGATCTACCAGAAAGTCGTCACCGCTACCACCGAACAGGCTGTCGCGTTTGCTGCCACCATGGAGTACATCGTTACCGGTTCCGCCCCAAAGACCGTCTTCTCCGTCGCTGCCATAAGCCGTGTCATTACCGGCAACGCCGAAGACGCTATCGTCCCCAGCACCGGCAGAGAGGCCATCGTTTCCAAGTCCACCGTGCAGAAAGTCATTGCCGCTGAGCCCATAGGCGCGGTCGTTGGCGATGCCCCCGAAAATGCTGTCGTCTCCGCTCTCGCCGAAGGCAAAGTCATTGGCGCGACCACCATAGAGGTGATCATCGCCAAGGTAGCCGTAGAGGCGATCTAGACCACTACCGCCGAAGGCGCGGTCTGTACCAAAGCCTCCATCGAGCCTGTCGTTTCCGCTAGCGCCATAGAGGCGATCGCTGTTGTGGTGACCGAGCAGGGTGTCGCCGCTGTCTAGCCCATAGAGGCGGTCGTTCCCGCTCAGTCCGAAGATGGTGTCGCTCAGCTCCGTTCCGGTTCGCTGATCGCTATAAGCACTTCCAAAGATGACAGGCATTCTATCCTCCTATGCTCTTCAGCCCATCGCACTCGCCGCCCGGGCTCTGTCTGAGTGGAAGGTAGGAGGGGCAGGACTTCCCCGCTTGAAGGTCATCCCTAGGTTTTCTGAAGAATGTTTGAGTTTTCTTCAGGGATGTTGCCGTGGCTTTGGTCTGCTGCAGTTTTCGAGAAGTCTTGGTAAGAATGGGGGATGGTAAAGGCTGGAACGCAATGCGTTGGTGCGGGTTGAGGAGAGGCATATCCGCCTTTCGTCAACCCGCACCACCGGGCCCTCAATCTCTCTGATTGATCCCCGGAGCACCAGAAGAGGCAAGCGCTCCGGTCAGTTTGCTAAAGCCACATGAAGTCGCCACTGGTGAGCAGGTTGGCAGCCGTCAGGCGATCCACTTGAAAGGCCATGTCCACGGCTCCGTCGCCATCGTCGTCGACCTGTACCTGGCGCGGTCCGGCATAGCGTGCCTCGCTGTTACCGTCGCCGGAGAAGGCCGCAGAGCCAATGTAGGCGAAGGCTCCGGTTTCCAGACCGCTGCTGAAGACGAAGCGGTCTTCGCCATTGCCGGCGTTCAGCAGTTCGCCGTCGAAATCGCGGATCACCGGGCCGCCGGAACCGCCGCTTCCAAGGTTGCCGCCATTGAAGAGGAAGCGGTCCTTGCCGGAGCCCCCAAAGGCGATGTCGCCATGGCCCAGGTTCAGGGTGTCGTGACCCTGGCCGCCATAGAAGCGATCAAGGCCCTGGCCGCCGAAGAACGTGTCGGAGCCCTGGTTGCCCTCGATCACGTCGTCACCGCGATTGCCGGCCAGGCGGTTATTGCCGCTGTTGCCTTCAATGGTGTTATCCAGGCGATTGCCGGTTCCATTGATGTCGCCCTTGCCGGCCTGCATGAGCAGATTCTCGACAAAACCCATTATAGGATCATCGGAAAGGGCAAAGTCGCTTTGGGCCCGAACCAGGTCGATGCCCCCGTCTGCCTGCTCGAAGACCTGGTCAGTTGCTGTATCGACCACATAGGTATCATTGCCGCTGCCACCCCAGAGGGAGTCGCTGCCGCCACGGCCGTTCAAGGTGTCTCTGCCCGAGAAACCATTGATGTCGTTCTCGAACTTGTTGCCTAGCAGGAAGTTGTCGCGCTCGTTCCCGCCAAGGAAGCCGTCGCCGGCCGTGACGTTCATGTCCACCCGTTCGATATGATTGTCGGCGGTGAACATGGCCAGGCTGTAGTCATTGGCATCGACCAGCAGCCTGTCACTGCCTTGAGCCCCCAGCTCGTAGACTAGATCCGTCGAGGTATCCACAGTGATGGTGTCGTTGCCGGCGCCTCCGATCGCGGTGTCAGAACCAGACCCACCGTTCAGGCGGTCTCTGCTGCCGCCACCATCCATGGTGTCGCTGCCGGAACCGCCGAGCACCAGGTCGCTGCCCTCTCCGCCGGCGAGCCGATCGTCGCCTTGAGCGCCCGACAGCGTATCCTTGCCGCTGTTACCCGACATGAGGTCGCTGCCGCTGTTGCCGCGCAGAGTATCCAGTCCACTGCCGCCTTCCATGAAGTCGCTCTGCGTCCCGCCGCTCAGGGTATCGTCGCCGTCGCCCCCGTCCATAAAGTCCAGGCCTTCTCCACCTTGAAGCAGGTCGCGTCCGAGATCACCCTCCAAGACGTCGTTCGCATCACCGCCCTCCAGTTTGTCATCACCCTGGCCACCGAAAAGACTGTCGGTGGAACTGTCGCCGTAGAGCTTGTCCCCGGCACTTCCGCCAAAGAGCGTGTCGATGGAGGATCCACCGAAAAGAGTATCTGTGTTTTGGCCGCCGCGAAGGGAGTCCTTCCCGAAGTCACCGTAGAGACGATCGCTTCCGAACTCACCGACCAGTCTATCGTCTCCCGTTCCACCGAAGATGGTGTCAGACCCTCTGCCACCCGCAGCGTTATCAGCACCCGAGCCGCCCAGTAAGCTGTCGGCACCGCTGTTGCCATGGATCTGATCTTCGTCAGCTCCGCCATGGATCCTGTCGTTGCCGGAATGACCCAGCATAAAGTCCTTGCCGCCGCCATAGTCAGATAGAACATCATCGCCAAGACCGCCATAGAGAGCGTCGCTTGCACTGCCACCATCTAGATCATCATCGCCACTATCGCCTGATACAAGATCATAACCACTGCCTCCATAGAGGTGGTCGCGGTCATCTCCGCCATAGATCATGTCGTTGCCTTGACGGCCCGCGGCGTGATCGGACCCGTCACCGCCCTTGACTGTGTCGTCCCCCTGATCTCCGTAGAGAAAGTCGTTCCCTCCTTCTCCAAGAACGTCGTCGGCGTCCAGACCGCCGAAGAGGAAGTCACTGCCTTCCCCGCCATAGACGTTATCGTTGTGGGTACCACCATAGACGGAATCCACTCCGGATCCCCCGCGCAGAAAGTCTATGGCGACGCCGCCAAACAACTTGTCCGCTCCGCTTTGACCAAAGAGCTTGTCCGGGCCATCGCCGCCGAAGAGAGTGTCGTGGTTGTCTCCCCCATGGAGAATGTCGGGAAAGGCGAAGCCCAGGATCGTGTCAGCACCACTCTCACCAAAGATCGTGTCGGTAAAGGTGGTGCCCATGATATAGTTCGGGCCGCTGTTGCCTGTCAGAACTGCCATTGATCTGTCCTCCGTCTTCGCGTTTGGCTCTGCTGCGGTCTTTGCCGCAGTGACTGAGACGAAGGTAAGTGTGGAAGGGCAGCGCTGCTTGAGGAGGAGGGAAGGGGCAGATGAGGAATGCCTGAGAATGTGTTCCAAAACTAAGGAAAGGCGAAGGAGCAGTTGCCGATGGCTGCTCCATCGCCGGTTGATGCTATAGCCACATGAAGTCGCTTGAGGTCAGGAGGTTTGCGGCCGTGACGCCGTTCACCTGAAAGGCCATGTCAACGCTGCCGTCGCCGTCATGATCGACCTGCACCTGACGATCGCCGGCATAGCGGGCCTCAGAGTTGCCTCCGCCAGAGAAGGCATTGCCTCCAATGTAGGCGAAACTGCCGGTTTCGAGCCCAGACTTGAAGACGAAGTGGTCCTGGCCATTGGCGCCGTTTGCCAACGCGCCGTCGAAGTCGCCGATGAGGGGACCGCCGGATCCGCCAAAGCCCAGATTGCCACCGCTGAAGAGGAACCAATCTCTGCCTGAACCACCATAGGCCTGGTCGCCTTGTCCGACATTCAGGGTGTCGTGCCCGCGGCCAGCTTCCAAGAGATCGGCTTGGCCACCGCCAAAGAGGGTGTCTGTTCCAAGGCCGCCTATCAGGTGATCCTCACCCTGGTTTCCGGCTAGGCGATTGTGACCAGAATTGCCTTCGATGGTGTTGTCTAGCCTGTTACCAGTGCCATTGAGGTTGCCATAGCCGCCTTCAAGGCGCAGGTTCTCGACATTGGGTTCTAGGAAGCTGCCGCAAGGCGAGAAGGTGCCATCGTAGAGCGAAAAGTCGCTCCTGGCGCGGACCAGATCGATGCCGCCATCGGGCGCATCTCGGACGAAGTCTGTTACCGTGTCGACGATGAAAGTGTCGTGCCCAGAGTCGCCGGAGAGGCGATCCGTGCCGCCGCCACCATTCAGCAGATCGTTCCCGTCACCTCCGACGATTGTGTTGTCGAAGCCGTTGCCGATCATCGTGTTGTCGTGTTCATTGCCGAAGAGTTCTGCCGCTCCGGCCGTGCCATTGGCGATAACCCGTTCGATTTCATTGCCGGCCGTGTCCTGCTTGAGTGCGAAGTTGCTGGCATCAACCCGCACCAGATCGTTGCTGCCCTCTCCTGCGTACTCTCGGATGAGATCGGTGGGGTCATCGACGATGAAGGTGTCGTTGCCCGACCCACCCACTGCCGTATCACGTCCGGAACCACCATCCAAGGTATCAACGCCTGACCCGCCGCTCAGAAGGTCAGAACCGCTGGCGCCTAACAGGCGGTCCTTCGCATCACCCCCGAAGAGAGCGTCGTCGCCGTCGCCGGCGATGAGGGTGTCGAAGCCGCTCTCGCCCAACAGGGTGTCATCACCCTGTTGACCGCGGAGGGTATCGCGGCCAGACCCTCCGAAGAGAACGTCATTCGCCGAACCGCCGCGCAGATCATCGTTCCCTTGTTCACCGTCCAGGCGGTCCAAGTCATCTTCACCGCGCAGTTCATCATCACCTTGACCGCCATTCAGGTTATCGTCACCACTGCCACCAAAAAGGCTATCACTGCTCTGCCCACCCCGCGCCCGATCATCACCGTCACCAGCTCTGATCAGGTCCGGCCCGCTGCCGCCACCCAGATAGTCGTTGTCGTCCTCGCCATAGAGGGAATCGCGGCCAGCCCCGCCCAGTAGATTGTCGGCATTGGCCCCGCCACTGATCGTGTCGTTTCCTAGGTTACCGTAGGCATAATCCAGGCCGAGTTGACCGGTGATCGTGTCATTACCATCACCGCCAAACATATGATTGATAATTCGGTGCCCAGTTATCTGATCATCGCCTAAGCCGCCATAGAAGTAATTGTGACCGCCCTGAAGGTCAAAAAGCTCATCGTTGCCACTATCGCCTTTTAGGGTATCATCTCCGAGACCGCCGAACATCTCATCATTGCCACTGCCTCCGGCAAGAAAGTCCGCACCCTCTCCACCAAAGGCCAAGTCATGTCCGTTCGCCCCGTACGCCCGGTCGTCGCCCGAGCCTGCCAAGAGATCATCGCTGCCCGTGTTGCCAAACAGCAGATCGTTGCCGCCCTGTCCGACAAGTAGGTCACCACCGCCACCGCCAAAGGCGATATCGTTACCGGCACTTCCGTCAATGACATCCTGGCCGTTCCCACCATAGAGGAAGTCGACACCGGATCCGCCGAAGAGGCTGTCGGCTTGGCTGCCGCCGAAGATGAAGTCGCTGCCGGTGAAACCGAAGCCGCTGTCTTGCCCGCTGCCGAGATAGAGAAAGTCGGTTCCGCTGATGCCAGCAAGAAAATCATCTCCACCATAGCCCACCAGCTTGTCATCGCCGCTCATTCCATAGAGAACGTCGTCAAAGCTGGTACCGGTGAGCGTGTCGTTGCCGCTTGTCCCAAGTCTGTAAACCATGATTCCCTCCTGCCCTAGGTCCGGGCCTTGCGCCGGGTGGGCAAGGCATCCTTTGTGTGGATTTCAAGGTAAGGGCTGCTTCGCAAGGCCGCTTGAGGGGGAGGGGGGGCTTTCCTGAGTTTTCCATGAAAGATCCAGGGATTGTTCCTGAAGCCTGTAAAGAAAGGACCCTCTCTTGCTATCGCAGGAGAGGGCCAAGGCTGAAATTGAGCTTGAGATTGCTACAACCAGATGAAGTCGCTGGTCGTGAGTTGCCCGGCAAGCGAGAGGTTGTCGACCTGGAAGCCCAGGTCGGCAACACCATCGCCGTTGCGGTCGACCTGCACATCACCATTTCCGGCAAAACGTGCCTCGCTGTTGCCGCCGCCGGAGAAAGCAGCAGCCTTGATGTAGCTGAAGCTGCCGGTCTCCAGACCGGATCGGAAGACGAAGTGATCCTGGCCATTGGCATTGTTGAGGCGCTCACCATCGAAGTCGCCGATGTAGCCGCCAACCGTGCCGCCCGAGCCCAGTTGCCCACCGCCGAAGAGGAACCAGTCCTTGCCGGACCCACCGAAGGCTTGGTCGCCATTGCCGACGTTCAAGGTATCGTGACCCTGCCCACCATCCAACACATCGGCATCTCCACCGCCGAAGAGGGTGTCAGAGCCTTCTCCACCGATTACGAAGTCGAAACCCTGGTTGCCGGCCAGGCGGTTGTTGCCAGAGTTTCCGCGGAGGACATTGTCCAGTTCGTTGCCGACACCGTTGAAATCGCCGCCGCCCTCAAGCTGCAGGTCTTCAATGCTTGCTCCCACCGTTCCGAGGCAAGAGATGAAGGTGGAATCCGGCAGGGTGAAGTCCGAAGAGGCGCGGACCAGGTCTTCGCCATTACTCAGAAACTCACCGACGCGATCGGTTGCGGTATCGACGATGTAGGTATCGTTACCGGACCCGCCGAACATCTCGTCTGAGCCACCACGGCCATTCAAGATGTCAGCTCCCGATCCACCTTCGAGCGGATTGTTGAACTGGTTCCCGACGATGGTGTTGTCGCGCTCGTTGCCCTCAAGATGGGCCTCGCCGGCCGTGGCATTGGCGATGAGGCGCTCGATGAAGTTGGTTCCTGTGTCCTCATCCAGTGCAAAGAAACTTGCATCGACCCGCACCAGGTCATTGCTGCCCTGACCATCGAACTCGCGGACGATGTCGGTGAAGGTGTCGACAATGAAGGTGTCGTTGCCGTCGCCCCCAAAGGCGTAGTCGCTACCCGAACCACCGTCCAGGGTATCGACACCCTCGTCCCCATAGAGGCTGTCCGCACCACTACCGCCTATGATTCTGTCTTTTGCGTCGCCGCCGACGGCTTCGTCGTCCCCCAGACTGCCCAGCAAGGTGTCGACCCCGCTGCCGCCTTCCAAGGTGTCGTTGCCCGCCAGCCCGCGCAACGCATCACTGCCTGAGTTGCCGAGCGCGAGGTCGTTGCCAGATCCTCCACGCAGGTCATCGTTGCCGTCGTCACCCTGTAGAAAGTCGACACCGCTGTTTGCCTCGATGCGATCATCGCCCTCGCCACCCTCCAGAAGGTCCTTGGAGAGACCGGACTTGATCAGGTCATCACCGTCACCGCCAAAGACCCTGGCATGCCCTTCGTCGATGTAGATCTTGTCTTGGCCGCCTTCTCCACGGATTTCGCCGCCGCCTGATCCGCTGAAAAGTGTGTCATTGCTCTGACCACCCCAAAGATAATCGAAGCCACTATCGCCTTTGAGTAGGTCTGGCCCACTTGCGCCTTGAAGGATGTCATTGCCGGTCTCGCCGTAGAGCGAGTCGCGGCCTTGACCACCATGGAGGAGATCGCTCTTGTCTCCGCCCTTCAGGGTATCGTTTCCCAAACCTCCGTAGAGATAGTCGAAATCGGATCCGCCCTGGAGGGTATCATTGTCATCATCGCCAAAGAGATAGGCCTCGCCACCTCTGGCCTCGATGCGGTCTGCACCCTTGCCGCCGAACATGCTGCTATGTTTGAAGTTGCCTAACAGCTGATCATCGCCGTCGCCACCATATGACAGGTGGATTTCGTTAAAGAGGGCAATCAGAGTGTCATCGCCACTATTGCCGTGCAGCACGTCGCTGCCAAAGCCCCCATAGAGATTATCATGACCACTGCCGCCGTTTAGCCTGTCGTCGCCACCCGAACCAGCCAGGAAGTCCTCTCCCAGACCTCCATAGGCCCGGTCATTTCCGCTGCCAGCAAAGAGCTGGTCTCTACCAGTGTTGCCGAGCAGCAGATCCTCGCCTGCGGCCCCATAGAGATAGTCGTGGCCACCCCCGCCTGCAGCCACGTCATTACCGAAGCCTCCATAGACAAGGTCTCTACCGTTTTCGCCATAGAGGAAATCGCCGCCTGAGCCGCCGGAGAGGGAGTCCGTACCGCTGCCGCCGAAGATGAGATCGATGCCGCTATCTCCCGAGGCCGTGTCCCGACCACTGCCGCCATAGAGGAAGTCAGAGCCGGTTGCTCCGACCAGCAGGTCATTGCCGGCCAACCCGCTCAGTCGATCATCGCCGGCGATACCGAAGATTACGTCGTCGAGGGACGTACCGAGTATGTCGTCGTTTCCGCTGGTACCTGGGATTATCGCCATTGTTGCCTCCTTGCCTGTCCCTGACAGGTCGTCATCGTGTAATTGGAAGCTAAGCCTTCCCGGGCGCGCCTGCTTGAAGGTAGGCCAGGGACTTTCTGAGGAATGACTGAGAAGGTTCTGAGGGGACTGTGGCGCGGACCTGCTTTAGACTCCGCGCCGCAGCCTCAGATGGGATCAGAGCCAGATGAAGTCACTGCCCGTCAATTGGCCAGCGAGCGAGAGGTTGTCGACATGGAATCCCAGGTCAGCGACGCCATCGCCATTGCGATCGACCTGGACATCCCCGTCCCCGGCATAGCGCGCCTCGCTGTTGCCTCCGCCGGAGAAGGCGGCGGCCTTGATGTAGCTGAAGCTGCCGGTTTCCAGGCCGGACTTGAAGACGAAGTGGTCCTGACCATTGGCGTTGTTGAGGCGCTCGCCATCGAAATCGCCGATGTAGGGGCCGACTGTACCGCCTGAACCCAACTGGCCGCCGCCGAAGAGGAACCAGTCCTTGCCGGATCCACCAAAGGCTTGATCGCCGTTGCCGACGTTCAGGGTGTCGTGCCCCGGTCCACCATCCATGGCATCCGCATCTCCACCGCCAAAGAGAGTGTCGGAACCTTCACCGCCGAGCAGGAGATCAGATCCCTGGTTTCCGGCCAAGCGGTTGTTACCACTGTTTCCGTAGAGGACATTGCTCAACTCGTTGCCGACACCATCGATGTCTCCGGCGCCCTCTAGCATGCGCATGTCTTCGATGGCTGCCTCTATAGTTCCAATGCCATCTATGAAAGTGGATCCAGGCAGCGTGTAATTCACCGAGGCAAGTACAAGGTCGGCACCCTCTCCCTCAAACTCGAAAAGGAAATCGGTCGCGGTATCAACAATGAAGACATCATTGCCGGAACGACCGATCAAGGTGTCTGAGCCGCCTCTACCATTAAGAATATCATCACCAGATCCGCCGTCCAGTGCGTTGTCGAAGTTGTTGCCGACGACGGTGTTGTCGCGTTCGTTTCCAACGAGGTGGGCCTCGCCTGCGGTTGCATTGGCTATCAGACGCTCGATGAAGTTAGATCCGGTGTCTTGATCCAGGGCAAAGTGGCTTGCATCCACCCGCACCAGATCATTGTTTCCCTGCCCGTCGTAGTCGCGGACAATGTCAGTGAAGGTGTCGACGATGAAGGTGTCGTTGCCGTTGCCACCAAAGGCAGTGTCGCTTCCCGAGCCACCGTCCAGGGTATCGACTGCATTGTCCCCATAGATTTTGTCAGCGCCGCTACCGCCCATCAACCTGTCTTTGGCTTCGCCGCCGAAGGCGTTGTCGTCGCCGAGATTGCCCAACAAGGTGTCGAGCCCAGAGTGTCCTTGCAGGCTGTCGTCACCCGCGAGCCCGCGCAAGACATCACGGCCCGATCCGCCCTGCACCAGGTCAACGCCAGATCCGCCGCGCAGATCATCGTCGCCGTTCTCGCCCTTCAGAAAGTCGGCGCCGCTGCCTGCTTCGATGCGGTCATCGCCATCACCACCCTCCAGGTCGTCGTCTGGCTTTCCAGACTTGATCAGGTCGTCGCCGTCACCGCCATAGACAAGGGCGCGACCTTCATCGACATAGATCTTGTCTTGACCAGCTTCACCGCGGATCTCGTTACTGCCGGAGCCACCGAAGATCGTGTCGTTGCTTCCCCCACCCCAGAGGTAGTCAGAGCCGCTGCCGGCACGCAGGAGATCCGGTCCACTGCCGCCTTGGAGAGTATCTCCGCCGTCACCGCCGTAGAGTGAATCGCGGCCCTGGCCACCGTTCAGGGTGTCATCGCTTTCCCCCCCGGTCAAAGTGTCGTTGCCATTGCCTCCAAAGACGTGATTGGGCCCGGACCCCCCTTTCACCGTGTCGCTGCCGTCATCGCCATATAGGTAGGCATTCCCACCCTTGACATCGATACTGTCTGCTCCGGTCCCACCGAAAATGCTGGCAAGTTTGAAGTTACCCAGGATCTGATCGTCGCCGTCACCGCCATAGGCCGTAAACCTCTTATTGAAGAGGACATGCAAGCTGTCATTCCCGCTTTCCCCACTCAGCACATCACTGCCGCCGCCCCCGTAGAGGTCATCGTCGCCGCTACCGCCAGTCAGACTATCGTCACCTCCTGACCCGTCCAGGAAGTCGTTCCCATCGTCCCCATAGGCTCTGTCATTACCTTGGCCAGTGAAGATTTCATCGCCGCCGCCTTGGCCGAACAGCAGGTCGTCGTCGTTTTCTCCATAGATGAAGTCCCTAGTGTCGCCGCCAATGGCTACGTCGTCTCCTGCACCCCCATAGAGAAGGTCAAAACCTTTCCCACCATAGAGAAAGTCATTGCTCGATCCACCGAAGAGTGAGTCTGTCCCGCTTTCACCAAAGAGGAAATCGCCTCCGCTGCCACCGAAAGCAGTGTCTCTTCCACTCACGCCATAGAGGAAGTCACTGCCGATTTCTCCCCGCAGCAGATCGTCACCGTTCTCGCCGACCAGGCGGTCGTTACCGCTCAGCCCATAGATCGTGTCATTGAGCGGGGTACCGAGGGTGTTGTCGTTACCGCTGGTGCCTATGATCGTCGCCATTCTTGCCTCCTTATGCCTGCGCCGGGCAGGTCCGCATCGTCTGATTGGAAGCTAAGCATTCCCCTGCCTGCCCGCTTGAAGGCAGGTCAGGGACTTTCTGAGGAATGACTGAGAAGGTTCTGAGGATTGCGCGTTTGGCCTTGGCGCAAACCCGCCTGGCAACAGCGCTAAGTAGCTGTCAGAGCCAGAGAAAGTCGGTCCCGGTCAAGAGGCCAGCTTGGGTGACGCCATCCACCAGGAAGGCCTGGTCCACCGCGCCATCGCCATCCTGGTCGACTTGAACCTGGCGGGTGCCGCCGTATCGCGCCTCTGAGTTGCCGCTGGCCGAGAAGGCCGCACCGCCGATGTAGGCAAAGCTGCCGACCTCCAGGCCAGTTTTGAACACCAGCAAGTCCTCACCATTGGCGCCATTGACCTTGGCACCGTCGAAGTCGCGGAGGATCGGTCCGCCGGAACCCGCACTGCCCAGGTCATTGCCGTTGAAGCGGAACCAGTCTTCGCCCGAGCCGCCGATGGCGACGTCGCCTTGCCCCATCACCAGGGTGTCCTGGCCGCTTTCGCCCTCCATGCGGTCGGCTTGGGCGCCGCCGAAGATCAGATCGTCGCCCAGTCCAGCCAGGATGCGGTCTTCGCCGCCGGCACCACTCAGACGGTTGTCGCCGCTGTTTCCTTCCAAGGTGTTGTCCAGGCCGTTCCCCGTGCCGTCAATGTTCCCGAAGCCGCCCTGCATCCTGAGATGCTCGATCGCGCCCACGGCAGAGCCGCTGGGCAACGTAAAGTCGCTTACGGCCCGCACCAGGTCATAGCCGTTGCCCGAGCTCTCCATGACGACGTCAGTCTCTGTCGAGACCACGAAGGTGTCGTCTCCCTCGTTCCCAAACAGAGTGTCGGTGCCGTCGCGGCCGTTTAGGATGTCGCTGCCGCTAAGGCCGGCCAGGACATTGTCGAAGCTGTTACCCAAGAGGGTGTTGTCTCTGCCATTGCCATGGAGCGTAGCGTCGCCGGCCGCCTCGTTGATGTTCCCGCGCTCGATAAAGTCTGAGGTCGTGCCCTGAGAGAAGGTGAAGAAGCGGGCGTTGGAGCGCACAAGGTCGATGCCGCCGTCCTCAAACTCGATGATCGTGTCGAGGTAGGTATCGACAACAAAGATGTCATTGTGACTGCCGCCGAAGACCACGTCACTGCCTGATCCGCCGTTGAGTTGGTCCGAGCCATCGCCGCCGATCATCCTGTCCGCACCTGAGCCACCGACCAAGCGGTCCTTCCCGCTACCCGCCGAGACGCTATCCAGGCCCTGGCCGCCAAAGAGGGTATCGTTACCGCTCTGCCCCAGCAGGGTGTCATTCCCAATCTCACCGCGCATTGTGTCTTTACCATTGATGCCGCTTAGCAAATCATTGCCGTGACCACCGCGAATCTGATCTGCGCCGTCCCAGCCATTGGCCCAATCGTCACCGCTGCCTAGGACAAGAAGGTCGTCCCCCTCTCCGCCGCGCAGGCTGTCAGTCCCACTGCCGCCATAGAGGGAGTCCGCCCCGTCGTCGCCGTAGAGGAAGTCGTTCGCCGCCGCGCCGAAGAGGCTATCCGCGCCACTATCGCCGTAGAGACGATCGCTGCCTTCGCCCCCATCCAGTTGGTCGTCACCACTGCCACCGACCAACTCGTCATCGCCGTCATCGCCGAACAGGGTGTCGGCACCGACGCCGCCCAGGGCCTCGTCACTGGCGCTGCCGGCCCGGATCAGATCCTTGCCCTGATCACCGAAGATCTGATCGCCACCGCTGCCACCATAAAGAAAATCGCCACCGTTGCTGCCATAGAGGTCGTCGCTCCCCGCATCTCCGTAGAGGCGGTCTACCCCGAAGTTGCCGAAGAGGCTGTCTTGTGAGGTGCCGCCGAAGAGCCGATCACGACCGCTGGACCCGGCCAATATGTCCTGCAGGGACCCACCATAGATGAGGTCCGTCCCGCTACCGCCGAAGAGCGTGTCCTTGTCGCCGGCGCCCCAGAGCGTGTCGTTGTCATGTCCACCGTAGAGGCGGCCGCGGCCCGGGCCATCGATCAGGCTGTCGTCACCGCCGTTGCCCAAGTGGAGATTGTCACCGAGTGACCCGCGCAAGGTGTCATCGCCGTCACCGCCGGCCATGATATCGTCGCCGCTCTGTCCCTGTAGCGTGTCGTTCCCTGAGTTACCGTAAAGCAGGTCGTTCCCGCTCTGCCCCATCAGAAAGTCAGTACCGTCACCGCCAAAACCGATGTCCAGCCCGTTGTTGGCGACAAAAACATCGTTGGCCACGCCGCCGTAATGCACGTCATTGTTGGCACCCCCGTAGAAGGTGTCGTTGCCACTATCGCCGAAGAAGCGGTCATTGCCGGAGGCTCCAAAGCCGCGGTCGCGCTCGTCACCTCCGAAGATGACATCGTCGCCATTGAAGGCGTTGATCCGATCGGCCTGGTCCGTGCCTGTTAGTGTGTCGATGCCCGATGTGCCGGTGATCGTTGCCATGTGTGCCTCCTTATGCCTGCGCCGAGCAGGTCCGCATCGTCTGATTGGAAGCTAAGCATTCCCTTCGGCGCGCGCTTGAAGGCGGGTTAGGGACTTTCTGAGGAATGAGTGAGAAGGCTCTGAGGATTGGCTCGAGATCTCTGCATCCTTCTGAGTAGAGCGCGATGGCGATGGATCGCATCGATTTGTCAAGTGACACCAATTTGCGGTGAGCAAGCCTCACCGCTTCGCACCGGCCTCTCCCCCTCCCGGCCACCGACGCCGGTATCCTACTGGGTGGCCGGGAGGCGGAGCGGGCCTGTGCCGCCGAGCAAGACCGGTCATTGTCAACGACCGGTCGTATGAACCGTGTTCTTCTGAGTTGGGTAGAGACCG
Organism: Rhodospirillales bacterium; assembly: GCA_963669335.1. Classification (GTDB taxonomy): domain Bacteria; phylum Pseudomonadota; class Alphaproteobacteria; order Kiloniellales; family JACOMY01; genus JACOMY01. The sequence continues at coordinate 3,675,330 of OY770023.1, read as the reverse complement.
GGATAATCGCAGGTCACTACGACCAATGATTATCCCGGTCCAGTGGGCGCAGGAACCAAGAAAGAGGAGCCATTTGGCCCCGTGGTCCGATCCGAACACATGGATCCGAGGCGTTCGCTGACGGGCCCCGCCGAACTAATGATCTTGTGGGGCAACTGACCCAGAGGGATGGAATCCATCCCTCTGGGCTGCAACCCTAGAGTATCCGTAATCGATCAAGTGCTTCGTGGTGTCCAAGTTCGCCGGTCTCTGAGGAGAGCGTTGGCGAGGATGATGAGTTTTCGCATGACTGCGACGATGGCGACTTTCTTGGGTTTGCCGGCCATGGTCAGTCTGGCGTAGAGCGCCTTGAGATCTGGATTGAAGCGGCAGGCGACGATGGCGGGAAGATAGAGGTCTGTTCGCAGCTTGGCCCGTCCGCCCCTGATCGAGGCCTTGCCGGTCCACTGTCCCGACTGTCTGGTCATGGGGGCGAGGCCGACCAGGCTGGCCAGGGGCTTGGCCTTGATGCGCCCCAGCTCGGGTAGCTCGCTCAGCAAGGCGAAGGCGGAGGTCTCGCCCAAGCCCGGGATCGAGGTCAGGATGGCGAGGCGCAGGCCCAGGTCTGGGTCTTGCTCGGCGAGAGCCTTGAGGGCGCGATCGATGGCGGCGAGTTGCTCATCGATCAAGCTCAGGCTCGCATCGCGTTGTTGGCGGAGCAAGGGAAGGCTCAAGCTCTGCGAACGATTGGAGAGCGCGGTGCGCTCTTTGATCAGGGCCCTGCGGGCCAACCTCAGTTCCCGCAGCTGCTGCTGGGTCTCATCGGGCACCGTGCTGCGGGGCGGTTCCAGGGCCAGGCCCATGCGCGCCAGCATGGCGGCATCGACCTGGTCGGTCTTGGCCAGGCTGCCGATCGCCTCGGCGAAGCGGCGGGCCTGGCGGGCATTGACCCGGGCCAGCGGTAGACCGGCCTGCCAGAGGCTCTGTTCGAAGGCTCTGGTGTAGGCGCCGCTGGCCTCGAAGACGATCCGCTCGACCTGCCAGCCGGCAAGCCAGTCTTTCAAGCCGGCAAAGCCATCCGGCGAATTGGCGAAACGGCGGCTTGCGCGATCGGGCAAGCGGTGCGCATCGAAATGCGCTTTAGAGATGTCAATCCCGATGGTAGCGTGTCGCATCTTTTCCAGGTCCTTTGCTTGTCATCCGGGCCTAAAGCCCAGGTATCCGTTCAGGCCACGAGGAAAAGACGAGGGCGATCAGACTCTAGTGCGGCCCGCTAGGCGGCCTGCCAGAGAAGCGATCCGACCCTCGCCGCCACCGCTGAGCGCTCACTCAGCGGTGGCGGTTCATCTTAACCGATGAACCGCTCTCTCTATTAGACAAGCCAGAGGAAGTCGCTGCTGGTGAGCTGGTTGGCGACGGTGAGGCCGGAGACTTCGAAAGCTTGATCCACCGCGCCGTCTCCGTCTCTGTCGATTTGGACTTGGCCTGTACCGGCGAAGCGCGCCTCGCTGTTGCCGTTTCCGGAGAAGGCCGCTTCCTCGACGTAGCTGAAGCTGCCGCTCTCCAGGCCGCTTCTGAAGACGAAATGATCCTCGCCGTTGGCGCCGTTCAGCCTCTCCCCGTCGAAATCGCCGACAATCGGTCCGCCCGAGCCGCCGAAGCCCAGGTTGCCGCCATTGAAGAGGAACCAGTCTTTTCCGGACCCGCCATAGGCAAGATCGCCCTGACCGATGTTCATGGTATCATGGCCCATGCCGCCTTCCATTCGGTCGCCCTGCCCTCCACCGAAGAGGGTGTCGGAGCCCTGGCCTCCCAGCAGCAGGTCAACACCCTGGTTGCCGGCCAGGCGGTTTGCACCGCTGTTGCCTTCGATGGTGTTGTCCAGACGGTTGCCGGTTCCGTCGATGTCGCCGTAGTCGCTTTCCAGGCGCAGGTTCTCGATGACCGCGTCTGCTGTTTGGGCGCAGGGGCTGATGCTGCTGTCGGGCAGGGTGAAGTCCGCTCTGGCCCGAACCAGATCGATGCCGCCATTCTCGCCAGCTTCGTCCGTAACGACATCGGTTGCGGTGCTGACGATGAAGGTGTCATTGCCCAACCCTCCTGCCATATGATCGGTTCCTCGCCCTCCGTTCAAGAGGTCGTCGCCCCAATCGCCTTGGAGGTCGTTGTTGAACTTGTTGCCGACCAGAGTGTTGTCATGCTCGTTGCCGCCGATGATGGCTTCGCCCGCCGTGTTGGTGGCAAAGACCCTTTCGATCTCGTTGTTGGCCGTGTCGCGTGCCAGGTAGAATTCCTGGGCGTCGGAGCGCACGAGGTCGTTGTTACCCTGTCCAGCAAACTCCAGCACGATGTCGGTAAAGGTGTCGACAAAAAAGGTGTCGTTGTCCAAGCCACCTGAGGCCAGATCGCTCCCGGAACCGCCGTCAAGTGTATCGACACCGGAACCGCCGATCAGCGTGTCTGCGCCGCTGCCGCCGATCAGCCTGTCCTTGGCGTTGCCGCCGAAGAGCAGATCGTCACCCCGGCTGGCAAGCAAGGTGTCGACGCCGTTGTTGCCCTGCATGGTGTCGTTGCCATCTTGACCGCGCAGAATATCTTTGCCCGTCCCGCCCTGCAGCAAATCGGATCCGGCTTCACCGCGAAGATCGTCATCGCCCGCCTCGCCTTTCAGGGCGTCGTTGCCGTCACCTCCTCGCAGGTTGTCGTTGCCGTCACCACCGAGCAGGAGGTCGGCGGAATCGCCGCCTTCGAGATAGTCGTCACCGGAGGCACCGTAGACCTTGTCTGCATCGGCTTCACCGAAGAGAGAGTCCGCGCCGCTGCCGCCATAGAGCCAGTCGTCCTCGTTGCCGCCGAAGACAGTATCGCCGCGATCTCCTCCGAAGAGGTCGTCGCTGCCCTGACCACCCCGGATGAGGTCCGGACCGCTGCCGCCTTCTATCAGATCATCCGATGCTTCGCCGTGGAGTGCGTCACGACCCTGTCCGCCGAATAGGCTATCCTCGTCGACGCCGCCCTTCAGTGTGTCGTTGTCGTCTCCTCCAAAGACCACATCTTGGCCACTACCGCCCGCAAGGGTGTCGCCGCCGGCCTCGCCGCGCAATCTATCTTGATTTGCACCCCCTTGCGTCCGGTCGGCGCCATCGCCGCCATAGAGGAAGTTATTGCCGCCGAGAACACCGTACAGTCTGTCATCTCCACTTCCGCCGAAAAGAGTATCATTCTCTCCTCCGCCATTGAGAACATCACTTCCACTGTCGCCAACTGCAACATCCTCTCCGTCACCGCTGTATATATGATCATTTCCGGCACCGCCATAGAGTATATCATTTCCTGATCCACCATAGACCCTGTCGTTGTGTGCTTCGCCCTCCAGCAAATCCCTGCCGCTGGCACCGAAGAGATAGTCTGCTCCCTCGCCGCCCAAGCCGACATCGCCTCCGATGCCGCCATAGAGAGAATCATCGCCGTTCTGGCCATAGAGAAGGTCACTCTCACCTTCTCCGTGAAGTATATCCGCTCCAGTGCCGCCGTAGAGGTAGTCCAAGGCGCTGCCGCCGGAAAGGAGATCCACACCGCTGCCGCCCCGGAGGTTGTCACGGCCGTCCCCTCCAAACAGCAAGTCGTTGCCTCTGAGCCCGGCGAGGCGGTCGTCACCGGATAGGCCGAAGAGTGTGTCGTCCAGCGCCGTACCGCTAATCGTGTCGATGCCACTGCTACCTGCGATGCTAGCCATTGTCCTCTCCTTGCCCCTTCGACGGGGCTTTGATGGTCTGATGGAAACTGGGGAAGAATGGCCAGGCGGTGCCATCGAAGACCGGCCCCGGCACTGGCCAAACTTGACCTACAAGCAATGGAAGTTGCTGTCGGTTAGAAGGTTGGTCTGCGTCGCGCAGTCGGCTTCCAAGCAATCAACCAAGTTCGTGCCGATGATGTACTCATTTCTGATCGCTTCCTTTCCACTTGCGCCGCGATGCGCCTCTCGAACGTCGATCGCGATGTCCGGAAAGGTAAGCAGCCAGGCCTTGGTCCGCTTGAGGGTGTGGCAAGGGACTCTCAAGGATTTCTTGTGAAAGTCTGAGGATTGCACCTAATTGGTGAAGTTGGCGTCCTAATGAGACGTGCCTTGCTCCCGTGCACCGCCTGGCTCAAGCTACACCGGGGGTAAACAGCAGCGGGAGAGGTGCAGCGTTATGATGAATCGTCGTTCACTATTGCAGGGTGCGCTGGCAGTCCCTCTCGGGGCAGCAGTGCTTGCGAAACTGCAGCCGGCTGCTTGGGCCGGAGAGACCGCAAAGGCGATGCCGAGTGGTCCGGAGATTCCCTATCGGCTGCGGCTTGCAGCCAAGCAATGGGCGCCTTTCGGTGTCGACACCACGGCGCTGCTGGCCAACGGCACCTGGCCGGGGACGGAGCTGCGCTTTTCCAAGGGGGATGAGTTCGGCGTGCTGGTCGAGAATGCACTGGACGGACCGACGACGATCCACTGGCACGGGCTGATCCTGCCGAACCTTGAAGACGGCGTGCCGGGCGTGACGCAGGCGCCGATCGAGGCCGGTAAGACACTCTTCTACGGCTTTCGTCTGCGCCAGACCGGAAGCTACTGGTACCATTCCCACGTCGGCCTGCAGCTACAGCAAGGCCTTTCCGGACCACTGATCATTGAGGACCCGGACGAACCCTACAGCTATGACGAGGACCTGATCGTCTTTATGAGCGATGTGGTCAATCCTTCGCCCGACAGCATCATGGAACAGCTCTTGAAGAACGACTTGGACGTCTCGGTGAGCGATCCCTTTATCAACCCCGACGGCTCCAAGTTTGCGACCGACGTGCCCTACGACGGCCTCCTGATCAATGGACAACCGCCCAGCAAACCCTGGACCAAGGCAGTGAAGCCCGGCAGCCGGGTGCGGCTCAGACTGATCAATGGTTCGGGCTCGACCTATTTCCGGGTCGCGATCGACGGGCTCACCCTGCAGGTGATCAGTTGTGACGGCGAGCCTATCGTGCCGGTCGAAGTGGAGAACCTGGTGCTGGCAACGGCCCAACGCTATGACGTCCTGGTGACCGTGCCGAGTGGCAGCTCGCATACACTTCATGCGGCCGCTCTTGGTCTCGACAAGCAGGCGCTGGGCGTTCTGCACAGCAGCGACATTACTCCAGTTGTAAATGACCAGCGGCCGAGCTTTGGCGGGCCCGGCCTGGTCGTCGAGAACCTGACCTCGCCCTACGAAACTGCCTTCTCCAAGGCGCCGGACAAGACCTTCGAGGTTCGTCTCAGCGGCAACATGGAGCGATACCTTTGGCAGATGAACGGCGTCTCCTGGCCCGAGGCCTTCGTCAAGTTCAAGGGCATCACCATCGAAGAGAGCTTCTACGACGTGCAGCTGGGCGACGTGGTGCGCTTCGATCTGGTGAACGAAACGCCGATGGTGCATCCCATGCACCTGCACGGCCACGTCTTCCGCGTGCTGCAGCAGGGGCGGGACCCGGCAACGGCACCGGTGCGCGACACGGTCTCAGTCCCGCCGCACGGCAAGGTCTCGATCGAGTTCTTGGCCGACAACCCGGGTAAGTGGTTCTGGCACTGCCACAATGTCTGGCACCTGGCGGCCGGCATGGCGCAGGGCGTTCGCTACGTGATCTAACCCACCTCGAACCAGGTCTGCATGCCGGCGGCCTGATGCTCCAGCATGTGGCAGTGCAGCATCCACTTGCCCGGGTTGTCGGCGACGAAGGCGACGGTGACCTCGGTATCGGGCTGCATCAGGACGGAATCGCGCCAGGCCTGGCTCTGGGGCGGGCCGTCGGAGCGGGCGATTTCGCGCATGTGGTGGCCGTGCAGGTGCATGACATGAGGCCAGGCGGTCTTGTTGACCATGCGGATCGCCCAGGTCTCTCCAAGAGCGGCCCTGAGGAAGGGCTCGGCGGCCATGCCGGCGATGCCGTTAAAGGCCCAGAATTGACCATGCTCCAGCGCCAGATCGCGGCCGCTCAAGAGCGCGCCCTTATAGCTGGCCTCCTCCAGGAAGCGCCTGGCACCGCCCTCCATGATGAGATCGATCTGCCGTGGTTCTGCGCCGAGCGGTGCCAGGGGATTGTCGGGTAGCGGGGCAGGCGGTGGACGCAGGGCGAGAGCCGCCTCGCCGGAGGTCAGAAAGCTTGCGCAGTCGAGCGGCTGGTTGGTGACCTCTTGGATTGCGGTCTCGCTGCCAGGCTCTTGGGTCACGTCCAGGATCACGTCGGCGCGCTGCCCGGGCGCCAGGGTGATGTCGCCGATGAGTGGCTCGGGCGGAATGGGTTGGCCGTCCAGGGCCATCAGCCAGGCACGCTCGCCCGGCAAGCGGAAGTGTAGGACGCGGGCATTGGCAGTCGAGACCAGGCGCAGGCGGATGCGCTCGCCTGAGCGCAGGGGATAGCGCTCATAGGGCTTTCCGTTGATGGTCAGGACATTGCCCAGCCGCCCGGCATGGAAGAAGTCGTGACGATTGCCGAGGCTGGCGAGGTCCAGCAGGCCCTCTTCGGTCAGGCGCCAGTCGTCGGCTTGGAAGAGGAGGTCACGATCGACATCAGGTGGCTCGCGCTCCTCGACGATCAGAAGACCGTAGAGGCCGCGCGCCAACTGCTCCCATGATTGGCCGGTGTGGGGGTGGTACCAATAGGTCCCGGCATCGGGCGGAGTGAAGCGATAGTCGAAGCCCTCGCCAGGCTTCACGGCTGGCTGAGTCATGTGGGCGACGCCGTCCATGGCGTTGTCGATGCGGATGCCGTGCCAATGGATCGTTGTCGGCTGCTCCAGCGCGTTCTCTAGCCGGACGGCCAGTTCCTCACCTTGGGCCACGCTCAACAAGGGGCCGGGGGCGCTGCCGTCATAACACCAGATCTCCGCCGAGGGTCCGCCCTCGTCCAGTAAGACTTGCCGGCCGCTGCTCGCGGTGATGGCTTGCGCCGCGCCCGCCGCCAGGCTCGGCATGGGCAGCAAAGCGAGGCCGGCGCTGGCCAAAAGGCCTCTGCGGCTTATCTGCATGGTCAAGGCTCCTCCAACTGGCCCCTTGGCAAGGTCTGACGAAGAGCTTAGAGCAGTTGGCCGCGTTGATAAGGGCGCGGCGACGAGAGGACGCGCGCCGTGCCGCGAGGGAGGCCCAAAGATGAGCGAAGTGACCAAAGAGACGATCGAGGCAGCGCTCAGACGCGTGAAGGGGCCGGATCGGGAGAGCAATATCGTCGACCTGGGTCTGCTGTCCGAGATCATGATCGACGGTGGTCAGGTCTTCTTCTCGATCACCGTGCCGGCTGCACAGGCCGGTGATCTTGAGCCGCTCCGCCAAGCGGCAGAACAGGTGGTGAAGGGTCTGCCCGGTGTGACCGGAACCGGTATCGTCCTGACGGCGCATGCCGGTGCCGAACAGCCGCGTTCAGCTGCAAAGCCCGTAAGGCCGGCACCGACGGCGGCTCAGGCGGGCGACGTGCCGCCGCCGATGCAAGCGCGCGGCGGGCCGCAGGAGGCGCCAAATCAGAAGGCCGGCGTGCCGGGCGTCAAGGCGATCATCGCGGTGGCTTCAGGCAAGGGCGGTGTCGGCAAGTCGACGACGGCGGTGAATCTCGCATTGGGACTGCAGAGCCTTGGGTTGGCCGTCGGTGTGCTAGACGCCGACATCTATGGTCCCTCCATGCCGCGCTTGCTGGGCATCACGGGACGGCCGGAGCCGACCGTCGGGAACATCCTGAAGCCGCTGGAGGGCTATGGGCTGAAGGTCATGTCCATGGGCTTTCTGGTGGAGGAAGAGACGCCGATGATCTGGCGCGGCCCCATGGTCATGTCGGCGCTGTCGCAGATGCTGCGCGAGGTGGCCTGGGGCGACCTCGACGTGCTGGTGGTGGACATGCCGCCCGGCACCGGCGATGCGCAGCTCACCATGGCGCAGCAGGTGCCCTTGGCCGGTGCCGTGATCGTATCGACGCCGCAAGACCTGGCCCTGATCGACGCTCGCAAGGGTCTCAACATGTTCCGCAAGGTCGAAGTGCCTTTGTTGGGCATCATCGAGAACATGAGCTATTTCCTCTGTCCCTCCTGCGGTGAGCGTGCCGATATCTTCGGCCATGGCGGCGCGCGCGACGAGGCAGAGCGCCTGGGCGTGCCCTTCCTGGGTGCTGTACCGCTTCACATGGAGATCCGGGCGCGCTCCGACTCGGGAACCCCGATCGTGATCGCCGATCCGGAGGGAGACCATGCGCGCCTCTATCGGGATATCGCCCAGCAGATTCAGTCTCGAATCACCGAGGAGCAGGAGATGGCCGGCGCGCGTGCACCACAAATAGTGATGGAGTAGGCGCCCCTTCGCTCTCCGCTAAGAGGGGACGATTCCAAAGGTCATTCTGCGCGTGACAATCATTCGCAAGTAAAACTGCATTTTGCATTAAAAAATCTGCAAATGCGAATTATTATCACCAAAAACTGTTGCAATGCCGATCCAAGTCAGGGAGTCTAAAGGGCAACAAACAAAGAACAATAAGTCAGTGTGATTCACAGGTAGGCAGGAGACTGCTTTTGGGCGTGACAGCAGCGCTCGCCGAGGAGGAACGGCAGAGAGCGGAGATCTATGGTCTGATGGCAGGGCTGCTTGCGCGCCCGCCGAAGGCCGAGACTCTGCGCGTGCTTGCCGCCAGCCAGGGCGAAGAGGGTGCCTTTGGCGAGGCGATCACGGCTTTGGGCCGGGCGGCCTCAGAAGCGACACCGAAGGGCGTGGCCGAAGAGTATCAGAACCTCTTTATCGGTTTGGGGCGTGGTGAGCTGGTTCCCTTCGCCTCCTACTATTTGACAGGTTTCCTAAACGAGAAACCTCTGGCCAACTTGCGTGGCGATCTGCGTCGTCTGGGCGTGGAGCGTGATGCAGGGGTGAAAGAGCCAGAGGATCACATCGCCTTTATCCTGGATGTGATGGCCGGTCTGATCACCGGTCGTTTCACCGGCCCTGGCGGTGTTTCTGGGGGTCTTGAAGAGCAGCAGCGCTTCTACGATGCGCATCTGGCGTCCTGGGCGCCGCACTTGTTTCGAGACCTGCAAACCGCAGAGTCATCACGTTTCTATCGCCCCGTCGGACGCATTGGCGGCCTCTTGATGGAGATCGAGAGTGCGGCCTTTGCCATGACGTGACGATGCTTTTGTCGGACCGGCTGACGGCTGTCGGTCCGATTCCTGGTCGAGCTTTGGTTCGACCGCTCTAGAGCCAGATGGGAGGAGAGTTGACCATGGCGAAGAGAGACGAGCAGCAGCCGCAGGCGGACCGGCGCGGGTTCTTGAAACTCGGCCTGGGTTCTGTCGCGGGCGGCGCTGCCTTGGCGGCCGGAGGCCTAGCCTCAGGCACGGCCCAGGCGGCACCGGTCAAGTCGAAAGGCGGCTATGCCGAGACCGACCACGTCAAGTCCTATTACGAGACCGCCCGCTTCTAAGGGGGTGCCGGCTCGACGGTAAGCCTCACCAATCGGGTGGGGACGTAGAACAGGGGCCTTGGGTTCACGCCGAAAGGTCTCGCAAACGTGAGAATGGGAGACAGCTATGCTCAGGAAGAAGACAAACGGGGTTGCGAGAGGCCCCCGCTTGTCGTCTGCCCGCCAAGAGCTGACGAATCAAGCGGTTGATCGCCGGACCTTCCTCAAGCGGTCCGGATTAGCAGTCGGTGGCCTGGCGGCCGCCGGTGGCCTCAGCAGCGGCATGGTCCGCGAGGTCGAAGCGGCGACGAACGGTATCGACGCCAACTCCGTCATGAAGAAATCGGTCTGCACCCACTGCTCTGTGGGCTGCACCGTGATGGCGGAAGTGCAGGACGGCGTCTGGATCGGGCAGGAGCCCGGCTTCGACTCGCCCTTCAATCTGGGTGCGCATTGCGCCAAGGGCGCCGCGGTTCGCGAGCATGCCCACGGCGAGCGCCGCTTGAAGTATCCCATGAAAATGGTCGACGGAAAGTGGGAGCGGATCTCCTGGGACGATGCGATCAACGAGATCGGCGACAAGCTCCTCGAAATCCGTGAAAGCTCCGGTCCTGATTCGGCCTACTGGCTGGGCTCGGCCAAGCACAACAACGAGCAGGCCTATCTGGTCCGCAAGTTCGCTGCCTTCTGGGGCACGAACAACGTCGACCATCAGGCGCGTATCTGTCACTCGACCACGGTCGCGGGTGTTGCCAACACCTGGGGCTATGGCGCGATGACCAACTCCTATAACGACATCCACAATTCGCGCTCGATCTTCATCATCGGCGGTAACCCCGCCGAGGCGCATCCTGTCTCTCTGCTGCACGTCTTGAAGGCGAAGGAAGAGAACAACGCGCCGCTGATCGTCTGCGATCCGCGCTTCACCCGCACGGCCGCCCATGCCGACGAATATGTGCGCTTCCGTCCCGGCACCGACGTTGCCGTCATCTGGGGCATCCTCTGGCACATCTTCGACAACGGCTGGGAGGACAAGGAGTTCATTCGCCAGCGCGTCTGGGGCCTGGATCAGATTCGCCAGGAGGTCAACAAGTACGGCCCTGACGAGGTCGAGCGCATCTCCGGCGTGCCGGGCAGCCAGCTGAAGCGGGTTGCGCGCACCATGTCCGACAACCGTCCGGGCACCGTGATCTGGTGCATGGGCGGCACGCAGCACACCAACGGCAACAACAACACCCGCGCCTACTGCATCCTGCAGCTGGCCCTGGGCAACATGGGCCGGTCCGGCGGTGGCACCAACATCTTCCGCGGACACGACAACGTCCAAGGGGCGACCGACCTGGGTGTTCTGGCCAATACCCTGCCGGGCTACTACGGCCTCTCCAAGGGGGCCTGGGGTCACTGGTCGCGTGTCTGGGACGTGTCCTACGACGACATGGCTGCTCGTTTCGCCACCATGAAGACGGCCGACGGCAAAGACCGCTTCATGATGGAAGAGAAGGGCATCCCGGTTTCGCGCTGGATCGACGGCGTGCTGGAGGCGAAGGACAACCTGCAGCAGCCCGACAACACCCGCGCGATGGTCTTCTGGGGCCACGCACCGAACAGCCAGACCCGTCTGCCGGACATGAAGAAGGCGATGGAGAAGCTGGACATCCTGGTGGTCATCGATCCCTTCCCAACCATGACCGCGGTCATGCAGGATCGCCAGAACGGCACCTACCTGCTGCCGGCGACCACGCAGTTCGAGACCCATGGCTCGGTCACGGCCTCGAACCGCTCCCTGCAGTGGCGCGAGAAGGTGATCGATCCGCTCTTCGATTCGAAGACGGATCACGAGATCGCCTACCTCTTGGCCCAGAAGCTCGGCTTTGCTGACGAGATGTTCAAGAACATCGAAGTCAAGGGCACCGAGCCAGTGATCGAGGACCTGACCCGCGAGTTCAATCGCGGCATGTGGACCATCGGCTATACCGGTCAGTCGCCGGAGCGCCTGAAGATGCACATGGCCAACCAGCAGACCTTCGATCGCACCAGCCTGCGTGCGCTAGGCGGTCCAGCTGACGGCGAGTTCTACGGTCTGCCCTGGCCCTGTTGGGGCACTGCAGAGATGGGCCACACCGGCTCTGCCAACCTCTATGACCCATCGATCCCGGTGGCCGAGGGCGGCATGGGCTTCCGCGCCCGCTTCGGTGTCGAGCGTGACGGCGACAATCTGCTGGCCGAATCCTCCTATCCGGTGGGCTCGGAAATCGAGAACGGCTATCCCGAGTTCACCATGGGCATGCTGAAGAAGCTCGGTTGGGACGGTGACCTGACGGCCGACGAGTTGGCGACGATCGAGAAGATCGGCGGCGACAATGTCGACAAGGTCAACTGGAAGATCGACCTCTCCGGCGGTATTCAGCGGGTTGCCATCAAGCACGGCTGTGCGCCTTACGGCAACGCCAAGGCGCGCACCGTGGTCTGGAACTTCCCGGATCCGATCCCGATCCACAGAGAGCCGCTCTATACCCCGCGTCGCGACCTGGTGGCCGACTACCCGACCTATCAGGACAAGACCTTCTGGCGGGTGCCGACCCTCTACGAATCCATCCAGAAGAATGACTTCTCCAAGGACTACCCGATGATCATGACCTCGGGCCGTCTGGTGGAGTACGAGGGTGGCGGCGACGAGACCCGCTCCAACAAGTGGCTGGCCGAGCTGCAGCAGGAGATGTTCGTCGAGATCAATCCGGCCGACGGCAACACCATGGGCGTCCGCGATGGCGACATGGTGTGGCTCTATGGTCCGGACGGCGGCAAAATCCTGATCAAGGCCATGTTCACCCCGCGCGTCGGTCGCGGCGTCGTCTTCACGCCCTTCCACTTCGGTGGCTGGTGGCAAGGCGAGGATCAGCGGGCCAAGTACCCGGCCGGATCCGATCCCTATGTCCTGGGCGAGGCCTGCAACACGGCGCAGACCTATGGCTATGACAGCGTCACCCAGATGCAGGAAACCAAGGCCACGCTCTGCCGCATCGAGCGTGCGTGAGCCGAAGGGAGGTAACTAAGTTATGGCAAGAATGAAGTTCTTGTGTGACGCGGAACGCTGCATCGAGTGCAACGCCTGTGTCACGGCCTGTAAGAACGAGAACGAGATTCCCTGGGGCGTCAACAGGCGTCGCGTCGTCACCCTGAATGACGGCGAGCCGGGCGAACGTTCGATCTCTGTTGCGTGTATGCATTGCTCGGACGCGCCTTGCATGGCGGTCTGTCCGGTGGACTGCTTCTACCAGACCGACGACGGTGTGGTGCTGCATTCCAAGGACCTCTGCATCGGCTGCGGTTACTGCTTCTATGCCTGCCCCTTCGGCGCGCCGCAGTTCCCGCAGGCCAGCAACTTCGGCTCTCGCGGCAAGATGGACAAATGTACCTTCTGTGCCGGCGGGCCGGAGCCCGACAACTCGGCGATCGAGTTCCAGAAGTATGGCCGCAACCGTTTGGCCGAGGGCAAGCTGCCGCTCTGTGCGGAGATGTGCTCGACCAAGGCACTGCTGGCCGGCGACGGCAACTCCGTCTCGCAGATCTATCGCGAGCGGATCGTTGCCCGTGGCTTCGGATCCGGTGCCTGGGGCTGGGGCTCTGCCTACGGGCAGAAAGGCGCCATCTAGCCGGTGGCGTGATTTAAGGGTGAGGTGTGGTCCCCTTGTTCTCGATTTCGCCTCGAGACAAGGGGGCCGCGGCTCCTCAGCCGGGTTGTTGCAAGACACCCGGACGCGCAAAAGAAGGCTCGGACCTGGATTGGCTCCGGGCCTTTGCCGTCACCGTGACGTCTGTCGTAAATCTTCAGGAAGCCACCCCAGTACTCACGTATCACTCGGGGTACCTGCCTTTCATCGCCAAGATCTGCAGCCTTTGCAGGCGAGGATTCCCTAGGAGAGCTCTGTCATGAACCGCTCGATCGCTTCTTTCAGTTGGGCCGCAGGGCGTAGCGGGCTGGCGCTTGCGCTTGCCGTCGCACTGCTGCTGCCGGCGGCCTTGGCGCTCTGGTCAACCGATGCCCTGGCGCAGGCCGGCTCCGTGCGTCTTGACGATCCGTCGATCGGCACCGGCAGTCCTACCGACGGCGGTGTTCCCGGGGACACGCGCGGTCTCTCTTCAGATTCCGATATCTGGCGGCAGATTAGGCACGGCGTCGAAGGCCGTGTTTCCATCCCGGACGAGAAGGCCGGAATTCTGGTGCAGTCCAGCGGCGAGCAATGGCAGTTGCTGCGCGGCGGTCCCGTGCAGGTCTACAGCGGCTGGGCCCTGATCGGGATCATCGTGCTGTTGGCTGCTTTCTTCGCCATCCGTGGGCGTATCCGCATCGATCATGGTCGGGCAGGCACGACGGTTCAGCGCTTCAAGTCGATTGAGCGCTTCGGGCATTGGCTCTTGGCCATCTCCTTCATCGTCCTGGCGCTGACCGGTCTCAATCTCCTTTTCGGGCGAACTCTGATCATGCCTCTGGTCGGCAAGGACGCCTTCGCCGACGTAACCCTTTGGGGCAAGATCGTGCACAACTATGTGGCCTTCCCCTTCATGGCGGGTCTCATTCTGGTCTTCCTCATGTGGGTGGTCCACAACTTGCCCAGTCTGACCGACGTCAAGTGGTTGGCCATGGGCGGCGGCGTGCTCGTCAAGGGCGTGCATCCGCCGGCGAAGAAATTCAATGCCGGTCAGAAGCTGATCTTCTGGTCCGTGATCATCGGCGGGCTCTCGCTGTCACTCAGCGGCTGGGCGCTGCTTTTCCCCTTCTCGACGGCCTTCTTCACCGACACCTTCGTCTTGGTGCAGTCTTGGGGCTTTGACGTCGCGACCTTCCTGGGTCTGCCGCAGCCGCCCTACGACGTGGTGATGGAACAGCAGCTCAATCAGCTCTGGCACACCATCGTGGCGATCATCATGATTTGCATCATCCTGGCCCACATCTACATCGGCTCTGTCGGCATGGAGGGCGCCTACGCCGCCATGGGCAGTGGCCAGGTCGATCGTAACTGGGCACGCGAGCATCACAGCATCTGGGCCGCCGAGGTCGAGGCCAAGGAGCGCGAGCGCGGCAAAGGCGCCGCCGAGCCTGCTGAGTAGCCCCGGTCAAGCTCTTCGTTTTAAGATGCCTCGCTTCACTTTTCTCCCGGCCTTTGCCCTCGCTCTTCTGACTGCTGTCGGGAGTGCTGGGGCGGAGGCTGATCGCCTCTCGGGGCATGGTGGTCCGGTCAAGGCTGTGGTCTCGGACAAGGATGGGCAGCGTCTGCTGACCGCCTCCTTCGACTACGCCGTCATGCTGTGGCAGGTCGACGGCGAGGAGGTTCGGGTTCTGCATCGGCTGATCGGTCACGAGGCGGCGGTGAACGACGTTGCCTTCATCCCGGGAGCGGAGCGTGCGATCTCGGTTGCCGACGACGGCACCGCCATCGTCTGGGATCTCGAAAGCGGGGAGGCGCTCGGCCGCTTCGGCGAGACCGCAGTCAAGGCGCTCGATGTCGAGGTTTCTGCCGACGGCAACTTGGCAGCCGTAGCCAAGTGGGATCGGCGGGTCTTGGTCATCGATCTCGGAACACTGCAGGTCTTGGCGCGGCTTGAGGGCAACCGCGATCGGGTGAATGCCGTGGTCTTCTCGCCGGCTGGCGATGCGCTCTTCAGCGGTGGTGGTGACGGCAGCCTGCGTCGCTGGGCGCTTCCTTTGCCAGAGGGCAAGGGGATCGTGCCGCACCGCGTGGTGCGAGAGCAGGGCTGGGGTATCAGCGTTCTGCGCGCGGTAGAGGGTGGCGTTGTCGTGGGCACTGTGGATGGTGCCGTCCTCTTGGTGCCGGACGAGGGTGAGGTGCGCGAACTCCATCGTTTCGAACGTCCGGTCATGGCGTTGGCCCTGTCGGAGGATGGCAACACCTTGGCGGTTGGTGCCGGCGACGGACAGATGATCCTTTGGGACACTGCAAGCTGGGCGCAGCAGAAGCAGCTCTACAACGATGGCGGTCCGGTTTGGGGGCTGACCTTCGCGGAGGGAGACACGCGGCTTTGGCTCTCGGGCCTCGACGACGATGCCTATGCTCTGGATCTGGATGGTCCGCCCAAGGCCTTGCCGAAGCCCAAGGAGCAACCGCGGCGCTTCCACCTGAGCGAAGGCTTGGGCCCGGGCGCGCGCGAGTTCCAACGCAAGTGCAGCGTCTGTCATACCCTGACGGCCGACGACGCCAATCGGGCCGGGCCCACGCTCTATCGCGTCTTCGGGCGGGAGGCTGGCTCTCTGCCTGGCTATCCCTATTCCGAGGCCTTGCTTGAGTCCGATATCATATGGAACGAAGAAACCATTGCGGCGCTCTTCGATCATGGGCCTGATGTGGTGACACCTGGCACCAAGATGCCGATCCAGCGCATTACCGATCCGGCACGCCGCGACGCCTTGATCGCCTTTCTGAAGGAAGCAACGGGCGCAGCAGCGGACACCAACCAAGAGACGCCAGAGGGCGGCAAAGAGCAGGAGTGAGCGACACGCATGAAAGCCTTTCTTTCCAGCCTCTTAGCGATCGTGGTGATCTCGGTCGGGGCGTTTTATGTCCTGCAGTCCTTCGACACCTCGGTCGCCAAGACCTACAGCGACAGCAGCACCGTGCGGCTGGATCCCGACGAAGAAGCCCGTATCGAAGCCGAGGAGTGATGGCGCGCCTCGCCGCTTTCCTTCTGCTCCTCCTGCTGGCCTGGCCGCATCCCAGCTTCTCGGCTGAGGGAGCAGCAGCAGCCCTGCCGTCCGTGGTCAGCTTGATGCCGCTATGGAGCAGCAGGCCACCAAACCCCGAAGAGCCGGAGGGGACGGCTGTTGCGATCGAACGCGACGGCGAAGGAACCCTTCTACTGACCGCCGATCATGTGATTGGCGATGCCGATGCGTTCCGCATTCGCACATTAGAGGGCAACGCCTATCCGGCCCGGTTGGTCGGCCGCGACCGCGATAGCGATCTGGCACTGCTCAAGGTCGATACCATTCTGCCCTTGATCGAGCGGGGCGCCGCGCCCGTGCTGGGTCAGAAGGTCTGCGCGGTCGGCAATGCTTTCGGTCTGGGTCTCAGCCTCACCTGCGGCGTGGTTTCCGCGACAGAGCGTGCCGGCGTCGGCTTCAACCGGATAGAGGACTTTGTACAAAGCGACGCGGCGGTCAATCCGGGCATGTCCGGCGGCGCTCTGGTGGGCCAGGAGGGACGACTGATCGGCCTGCTCTCCGCTATCTTCACCAAGGACTCTGATGCCGACATTGGGGTCAATTTCGCTGTCTCCACGACAGTGATCATTGCGGCGTTGCGCGACCTGCGCGCCGGTGGCCCGGTTGCTTGGCCGCATGTAGATCTGCGGTTCGGTCCTTTGCCGATTGAGACAACGGGGCCCTTGGGACCGCGCGTCGCGCACTTCCCGAAGGGCGCCGCTGCGGCAGAAGCCGGGTTCTTGCTCAATGATCGCATCTTGCGGATCGGCGACAGTCGTATCCGCAATAGCGGCGAGTGGCGCCGGGCCATTGCCTTGTCGGCGCCTGGAAGCAGCGTGCCAATAGAGGTCTGGCGACATGACACGACCCAGAGCTTGACCCTGACCATACCCGATCAATGAAAGAAGAAGAGGGGGACCCTATGAGCGATGTCACCAGCAGCGAGGCCTTCAACCTCTCCCTGCGCAAGTTCTTGAAGCAGGTCGGCGTGACCGCGCAGCAGGAGGTTGAGCGTGCCGTGCGCGAGGCGAACTTGAGCGGTGGGACCCTGAAAGTCTCTGCCGTCATCACTGCTGAGGGAACGGCGCTCAATCACAAGGTCGAAGGCGAGATCAAGCTGGGCGATTGAGGAATCACGCGATCCATGGCTCAAGTCCTGACATTGCCGCCACTGCTCGTGGCCAGGCCGCCGGTTGCTGGGGGCGGGGATGCCCTGCAGCAGGCCGTCGAGGCCTGCCGTGAGGGCACGGCCGAGGTCGGTTCCTTCTACCTGGTCGACAGCCAATCCAGGCTCGATCTGGCCGTGGTCCTGGGACCTGAGGTCGAACCCAGGCGCTGTTGGGAGATGCTGTTTCTCTCTGCCGTTGCTTTCGGCGATGCCGTGGGGGCGATCGCGCCGCCGGAACTGGCCGTTCACTATCGCTGGCCTGCCGCCATTCAAATCAACGGGGCCGCCGCAGGCCGCGTGCGCCTGGCAATCGCGCCGGAGACGGATGAGACCGGGGCACCCCTGTGGATGGCGCTCGGCCTCGTCGCCGCCGTTCAGCCGGAGGAGGAGGGGGCCGAGCCCGGGGTCTACCTGGATCGCACGACCCTGGCCAACGAGGGGGCGGTCGATATCTCCGTCGTCGATTGGGCCGAGGCCTTTGCCCGTCACCTGCTGGTCTGGATCCACAACTGGGAGGAGGATGGCTTTCGCCAGGTGCACAAGATCTGGTGGGGACGGCACGATCCCAAGGCCGAGCGCTTCTCATGGGAGGAGAAGGGAAAACGCCTCAGCGGCAAGCCTATCGGACTGGACGAGCACGGCAGTTTGCTGGTGGAGACCGAGGCCGGGACCCACATGGTCGATCCGGAGCGCCTCTTGGGCGAGACGGGAGAGGCCTGAGCCATGGCAAAGCTGCTGCGCACCATCCGCTTCGATGCCTCTGACGATCATGTCTTCGAACAGACCGCGGGTCCGGACGAATGGGCGGTCTCTGGCGCCTTTGCCTTCGCCGGGCTGACTTCCCCGCCGATTGGCAAGCAGCGGCAGGCCTTTGCGAATGGGTTCCTCTCGCTGGAGAGTTTTGGACGCTCTACCTTCGTGACTGTCGCCGACTGTCCCGTGGCGGTCCAAGCGGAGCTGACAGAAGCGCTGGCAGCGCACTTCGTGGAGCACTATGGTGCGCCGAGCCTGGAAGCTGCGATGCCGGCCGCGAGGGAGGAGATCGACGACACGCTCGACCTCTGCCGAGAGGCGGAGATCAATCGGCTCTTCGCGGTACAGCGTCGCTTCGATGAAACCGGCCAGATCCGCGAGGCCTTTCGCATGGTCGAGCCGCCGGGCGAGGCACCGCACACCAAGGTCTGGGAGGTGGTGGACGATGCCTGACTTCTGGAAGTCGGCCGGCTTTCACCTGACCCACAAGACCGACGAGGGCTGGCTGGCGGTGACGCCAGAGCTGATCCAGGCCTATCTGGCACGGCCCGAGATCCATCCGGTTGAGGAGTCCTGCCCGGCCGAGCATCGCCTCTTTGACGCCCTGATGACGGAACCCTTCCGGCCGGTGGAGGAGAGCGAGCTTTCCGCCTTTGAAGACAAGGACACGGCCGATAACTACCGGGTGGTTCTTGGCTGGCGCGACCGCCTCTTGGCGGCCGGAAGCTTGGAGGGGGCCTATGTCGGTCTCTTCACCTCAGGTCAGCCGATTGCGGTGCCGCCGGTCTTCATCGATCAGCTCGTGCACCTGATCCTGCGTGGCATGCTGGATGGCAGCAACGACCCCTGGCGCCTGCGTGCCGCCGAACTCTTCTTTCGTGAGCAGACGGTCTCCACCGACGGCGGGCAGATGCTGCTGGCCGATCAGGAGATCGTCGAGATGCGCAGCAAGACCGGCGGCTACGCCGGCCTGGGCGCCTTGCTGAAAGAGGCCGGCACGACGATGGCGGAGGTCAGCCTCGACATCCTGAACGAGGAGAACAAGGCGGGCTATTGGGAGCGCTCCGACCGCTTTGACATGGCCATCGACTTCCGCTTTACCGAAGCCGCACAAGATGCCTTTGCGCGCGTGCTGGAACAGTGGTTGCGGCACCTCTCAGGACTGATCGTGCGCATCCAGCCCATGCAGTCGATCCGCGACGAGCGCTGGAGCTGGCATGTCGGTCTGGATGTCGACTCGACCAAGCTCTTGAACGCTCTTTATGAGGGCGAGACACCGCCGTCTGATGCCATGCAGCGCCTGCTGGCGCTCTTCCGTATGGAGTTTCGCGAGCGCAGCGCGGTGGCACCGCAGCTGCGCGGACGACCCGTCTATCTCGGGCTCTCGATGGGGTCCGATAAGGTTCTGAGGATGAAGCCTCAGAACCTCTTGACCAATCTGCCGATCGCCAAGAAGGAGTGACCGCCATGTCGCCCAGTCCCGGCCGCAAAGGATTCCTCGACACCATGGTTGCCCGCCTGATCGCACTGCTGATCGTGGCGCTTGGCATCGCGCTTCTGGTCTACAGTAACCGCGACCGCCTGGAGGAGGCACAGGCCGTGCCTGACGAAGCCCAGGTGGTCTGCGTCAACGACAAGTTCGACGCCCTCTTGGACGCACACCCCGAGGACGACCCCCTGACGGACTTTGATCGCAAGCTCTATCGCCAAAGAGCGGAGTCGGAGTGCGGGCAGGCCTCGTGACCCATCTCCACGTCTCTAGCCTCACGATGCGGAGGAGAGAGGTTGGCCTGATTGGTGACTCAGGAAGAAGGCACCGATGAGGGTCGTGATCGCCCCGGCTAGGATGAAGAAGCCGGGAGCCGCGAGATCTCCGGTCCAGTGTGTGACCGCCGTCGAGAGCAGGGGGGCAAGGCCGCCCAAGAGACCCACGGATAGATTGTAGCCAAAGGCGGAGCCGGTCACGCGGATCGCGCTGGGGAAGACCTCGGCCATCGTTGCCGGCAAAAGGCCAAAGCCGGCGCCGCTCAAGGCGCCAAGCCCAATCTGTGCCAGCAACAGCAACGCCAGCTCATCCTGGTGGAGCAGCCAGAAGAGGGGCCAGCCGAGAACCGCACCGGCCACACCGACGGCCATCCAAAGGGGACGTCGTCCGAAAAGGTCGGAGAGGTGGCCCACAGCAAGCGCGGCCGCGATCATGGTCAACCCGGAGAGCGAGCCGATGCCCAAGGACAGGGCGATGGAGAAGCCGCGGACCTGCTCAAAGTAGGCAGTTCCGTAGATGAAGGCGATGCTGGTGGTGACGCCGGAGAAGGCGACCAGTGCAGCCAGCAGCAGCTGCTCACGCCAGAAATGAGTGAAGGTGAGGATCAGCGGGGTCCGTTTGTCTTTTCGCAGGCTCTCTGCCTCCGGTGACTCCGGCATGGCATTGCGAATGAGAAGGACGGCAAAGGCCAGTAGCCCGCCGAGCAGGAAGGGCAGCCGCCAGCCCCAGGCCTGCATCACCAGCTCGCCCAAGATCCAAGCGGTCAGTGCACCGATGATCGTGCCGAAGAGGAACCCGAAGTCTGTCGCCGACTCGACGATGGAGGACAGCAGGCCGCGCCGCTCCGGTCGCACAGATTCCGCGACGTAGATGCTGGCACTGGCGTACTCGCCACCGATGGAGAGGCCCTGCAGCAGGCGCGCGACAGTTAACAGCACCGGCGCCAAGAGGCCGACCTGATCAAAGGTCGGCAGCAAGGCCATGGAGGTGGTGCTGACTCCCATCGTCAGGATCGAAACCCTGAGCGCCGCGCGGCGGCCGATCCGGTCTCCGATATGGCCGAAGACGATGCCGCCCAGCGGCCGCATCAGGTTGCTGACGGCAAAGATTCCGAAGATCGCAATCAAGGCTGCGTAGCTGTCATCCTCCGGAAAGAACTCTTTCGAGAGGGTAACGGCGAAATAGCCATAGATGGCGAAGTCGTACCACTCGACGATGCTGCCCGACGCGCCGGCCAAGATCGGTTTCCCTTGCCTCGGCCGAGAGGGTCCTGTCACTTTGCGTCTCCAGAGCGTGCAGATCAGGCCGGCAACTCTAGAGTGGCGTCGGGTGTGAGGACAAGCGGCGGGGCGGTCATGGCGTCGCCCCGCCGCTTGCCCGGCGGGCAGAGGAGTTAGGCTGCCCGCTGTCGGTTTTGTGCCCCCTCTCGAGCACGCTGTAGGAAGCTGCGGTTGACCGGGCTGTGTGGTTTCAGGGCCAGACGCTCGTTGGCAAGGCCCTCGGCCAGGTCGGTCATGCCGCCGCGCAGGGCCGCCTCGGTCAGGGTCCAGTCGATGATGTCGCGTTGGGCGTGGCTGCCGCCGAAGCGGTTCACGATAAAGCGCGCGCCATGCAGCCGCGTGGCTGCCGCTTCATAGTCGCCCTGCCAGAAAGCCTGGAAGCCCTCGATCAAGGGCAGGCCCAGTTCGCGGGCCCAGTGGGCCACTTCGCTCTCTTCGCTTGCCTTTTCGCGGTAAGTGGCCAGCAGGCGAGAGACCTCTCCATCGCGACCCGCACCCAGATAAGCCATGGCGGCATGCCAGTCGTTGAAGGGATAGAGCTTACCGTCGGCATGCATATCCCACATCTCCGCCAGCTCGCCCCAGCGGCCGCTCTGCTCGTGGCCGGAGAGGTTGAGGCGCCAGAGCAGGGCCGAGGCATCGACCATGTCCAGGGCGACCTCGCTTCGCTCGCCGCGAATCGGGCCGTCATAGAGCGCCACGACCTGATCCACCTGGCCCAAGTCCAGATGATAGAGCGCGCGGTGCCACCAGTTATGCACCCTGAAGAAGTTGTCGTCGCCGCTCCAATAGGGTTCGCGGGCGATCATCCAGCCGATGCCGTCCTGCGCGCGGCCTTGCATCTCCATGACATGCGCCACAGCGTGGTGGGCCCAGCAATCCAGTGGCTGCAAGGCTAAAGCCTCACGACCGGCCTCCTCGGCGCGGGCATAGTCACCGGCCTCTTCCAGGCCAAAGGAATAGAGGCCAAGCACGATGGAGTAGCCCGGCATGTCCTTGGACCACTTGGGCAGCGCGCGAGCGATGCGGTCACGCAGGTCGCGGCCATTGGCGCGGTAGAAGTCCATAAGATGGCCGCACTGCAGACCCAAGAGGTCGTGCGGGTAGGCGAGGCTATGGTGATCCAAGGCTACCGCGGCCTTGGTCCAGTCACCGGCCACCAGATGCTTCAGCGCCACCAGATGTGACGCCTCGCGGGCGTCCAGAGCCATGGAGCCTAGCTGCTCAACCGTCTTCTGGGCTTCTTCGGTGCCGGCGGGTTCTGTTGCCAGGCCCATCAGGTAGGCCTTCATGATGTGCGCCATCGCAAACTGTGGCGCCTCGGCAAGGGCCTCTTCGAAAAGCGCGACGGGATCGCCGCGGTAGATGTTGAAACAATGCAAGGCCTCGTCGAACTTCTCGACGGCAGTCGGTGTGGCGCCCCTCAGGCTGTTGCCTTGGCGATCGGCTAGCATATGGTAATCCTCCAGAATCGATCGAGCGCTGCGAGCGCAGCGGCGAGACATCGACCTTCGGTGGTCCAAGCAGATGCGCGTTTTGGCCCTTCCGCTTGTCTCCACCTTGGGTCTTGGCATCCTCACCAACGCCCGTGCTTGACCATCAACAAGATGGTTGGATCGGCTCAGCAGCACCAGACGACTGACGGTCCAGGGCAGCAGTTTTCCAAATTATCGCATAAAATCAATTGGTTGCGGACAATCCAGGGTCACTGTGATCACAGCGAGGCTTCTCAGGCTCGTCAGAACTAGACCGCAGGTACAGTCATCATGACTGACAAAACAGGGGACAAAGAGCGCTGAACTCCGAAGAATTCAAACGCTCTTTGTACCGCCCGTTGGGCATCGTAGGGACCTGAACCAAAGGAGGAAGCTGGTGTCGGTTCAAGTATCCCTGCGACTTCGCGAAGGCTGGTCCTCGGGCCTCGCGATCCCTTCGACCTATCTGCAAAGCAAAAGGCCGATCTCTTACTTGTCGATGTTATCTCTGTTCCCACCGGAACCATAGGGAGCAGCGGATAACCACCGAACGTGAGAGCTATTACAAAGGTTTCGGCCCATTAGTGTCAACCTGATCAAAAGGTCAGGGTGCTTAAGATTTGCTGATAGGGGTGTTGGACAACTCTTGGCTTCAGAGCTGTTCCTTTTTGGCGATTGTAGCACTTGAGAAATTGCCTTTCCGTCGACGGGGATAGCAGCTCTTATGGCGATGCTGGCCATCAAACAGAATATGAACGATTTGCCAGATTGGTCGATTCGTCAGGAGAGTGGAGGGCTGTAGATGAGCGGTGACTCGATGTTGAAGCCTTTGGATCCGGCTGCTTGGGACCCCTCCCTGAAGGGGATTATCTCGGACATGAAGGGCAACCCCCTCAATGTGCATCGGTTGATGGCCAATCACCCTCAGCTGCTGAAGGCCTGGTGGGATTTCCGCAACTACTCGGTCCAGGGCGGTGCCTTGGGGCGTCGTCGCGGCGAGCTGGTGATCCTGCGCGTGGCGCTGCATATGCGGGCTTGGTACGAGTGGGGATCGCATGTCGAGCGCAGCCTGGCCTGTGGCTTGAGCCTGGAGGAGATCGAGCGGGTCAAAGATCCGGCGGCATCAGCCTGGGCCTTGCCCGAGTCGCTCCTGCTCCGCGCTGTGGATGAGCTGATCGAGACGCGTGGTCTTTCGTCTGACAGCCTTCAGGCGCTTTCCGGCCACTACAGTCCGCAAGAGATCATGGACATCATGGCGATCCACGGCATGTATGTGATCCTTGGCTGCATGATCAACACCTGGGGGCTGGAACTGGATGTAGGCGTGGTTGCCAAGCTGCCCGACGGGGTGACGCAGGAGGCCTTTGAGGCCGCCTATCCGCGCGACTAGATCGAGGGAGCGAGCAACATGAGCGCGACGCATGTCGCCGTCATCGGCGGTGGCCTGATTGGAATGAGCTGGTCCAGCCTCTTTCTGGCCCAGGGGCTGCGGGTGACGGTGGTCGATCCCAGAGCTTCAGTCGCCGAAGATCTGGCCGGCTTCGTCAAGGATGCCTGGCCTGCCTTGCAGGCTTTGGGTCTTGCCCGATCCGAGGGGCCCCCGCTGGCCGAGGTGACCAGCGACTGGAAGGCGCTGTCTGCGGTCGACTTCGTCACCGAGTGCGGGCCCGATCGGATCGAGATCAAAGCTCAGATGCTGGCAGAGCTGGAAGCGGCTATCGGGCCCGAGGTGATCATAGCCTCCAGCACCTCGTCGTTGCTGGCCAGCGACATTCAGCAAGACGCCAAGCATCCAGAGCGAGTCCTGGTGGCGCATCCTATGAACCCGCCGCACCTGGTCCCAATGGTGGAACTGGTGGCGGGAGACAAGACGGGAGAGGCCTTCATGCAGGAGGCCGAGACCTTTTATCAGTCCCTGGGGCGGGTCACGATCCGAGTGAAGAAGGAAATGGTGGGCCACTTGGCCAATCGCCTGACCTCGGCGCTCTATCGGGAAGCGGTCTATGCAGTCGAGGCCGGCATCGCCACGGTCGAGGATGTCGATAAGGCCATCGCCTTCGGACCCGGTATGCGCTGGGCCTTCATGGGCCCGCATCTGACCTATCACCTGGGCGGCGGCGCCGGCGGTTATCGCCACTATCTGGACCATCTGGGGCCGACGCAGGAGGCGCGCTGGCGCGAACATGGATTGCCGCACCTGACCGAGGCCTTGAAGGACGACCTGGTCGCCGGCGTCGCGCGGGAGCTGGAGACGCAGGATGAGGATACGCTCGTCGAACGCCGGGACGCCGCCCTCGTCGAGTTGGCAAAGCTGAAGCAGCGTTTCGGCTTGTAGCCCTCTGTCGTTAGCCCGCGAGCTCGGCCACGGCTTCCAAGCTGCGCTCGATCTCGTCCAGCGTGTTGTAATGCGCGATGCCCAGTCGCAAGACACCATCCTCCATGTCCAGCCCCAACTGACGGGCGATCTCGAAGGCGTAGTTGTGACCGGACCAGGCGTGGATGCCGCGTGCTGCCAGCCCTTCAGCCAAGACGCGGGAAGCGACCCTGTCGGAGGTCAGGGAGACCGTGGGAACACGGGCCTCCAAGGCCTGCAGATCGCTGGGACCACGAATGGTGATGCCGGGCAGCGAGGCCAAGCCGTCGATCAGGCGGCGCATGAGGGCCTCTTCGTAAGCCCGCGATGCCTCGAAGGCCTTGGCGAGCGCCGCGCGTGGGGTCGCGGTGGCATCCAGGTGCTGGCCCAAGTCGATCATGTAGTCGATGGCGGCCGAGAACGCGGCCTGCAGTTCGATCTGCGGCGTGCCGCGCTCGAACTTCTCGGCCGGGCCGGTGGGGCCACAGCGCAGGCGCTCCGCCGGCAGGCTGTCCAAGAGGGACTCGCGCCCCCAGAGCAGGGAGAGGTGGGGCCCGAAGAACTTGTAGGCAGAACAGGCCAGAAAATCACAGCCCAAGGCCTGCACGTCGGTCAGGATGTGCGGGGCCGATTGTACGGCATCGACGTAGACCAGCACGCCGGCCTCTCTGGCAACGGCGGATAGGGCGGCGACATCATTGACCGCCCCGGTGAGGTTGCTGGCGTAGTTCAAGGCCAGAAGCCGGGTGCGGGGCGTCAAGGCGTCGGCCAAGGCCTCAGGCTCGATCAGCCAGCTCGTCTCATCGAAGCGCAAGGTCTTGATGGTGAGCTCAAAGTCCTCGGCGACCTGGATCCAGGGCGAGACATTGGCCTCGTGATCCATCGAGGTCACCAGGATCTCGTCGCCCGGCCGAAAGCCACGCGCCAGCGCACGAGAGAGAGCATAGGTCAGCTCTGTCATAGAGGCGCCGAGCGCGATCTCGCGGACTGAAGCCGCATTGCAGAAGAGCGCGGCCTGACCATGAGCGCGCTCCACCAGGGCGCCCGCGCGCTTGCTCGTGGAAAAGGAGCCACCCAGGTTGGCGTAGGCATCTCGGTAGCAGTCGGTGACCGCCTGGATCACCTTATCAGGCACCTGGGTGCCGGCGGGATTGTCGAGAAAAATGCTTTCCGGTGCGGATGTGAGTGCAGGGAAGAGCGCGCGCAGGTGATCAATGGGGAATGGGAACGTCATTGGTTTCCTTCATCGCGTTGGGGGAGAAACCCGCAAGACGGTGCTTGAATCGCTAGTCGCTGTAGGTTCAGATACCCGACCGAAAGTCCGACCGCCTTGTAGCAATCTCTCCTGCACTCGGACAATCCTCCGCATTTCGAACGCAGGCATCTCCGAAACACCTCCTCTCGAAATGTCCAGCACGAGAATACAGAAATCGTGCTCTGACTCCAAAAGGGGCGCGATCGTCAATTGGTCTCTCGTGTGTCTGATAGAAGTCAAAAACCGATATCCTTCCCAATATGCTAGCTAGAGTGGAGTAGTCCAACATGATTCGGTACGACTGATTCCCTGCTAAAAATCAATAGAATCATACAATTGCGCTCGTAGAACGATTCCAAACTTGGTAGCCTTTATCTCTGTATTGCAGCAATCCACATCATAGAAGCCAGCTTTGCGAGTTAGGCCCCGTGACCCTTTCCGAATCTTGCCACAATGGGCGCGCATCCTGCCGAGAAAGTGGGAGGAGCATATGGCGACCTTGATCGGCACCTCTGGCCCGGATTCTCTCTACGGTGGGATTGTCAACGATCTGATCGACGGGCTTTCTGGGGATGACAGCCTCTTCGGCAGTGGTGGGAATGACCTCCTCCTTGGTCGCTCGGGCGACGACAGCCTCTTCGGCGGTGCCGGGAAGGACTTCGCCTTTGGTGGCGACGGGGATGACGGGATCTTCGGTGGCGGTAGGTCGGACAGGAGCCTCCTCGGCGGTAGTGACAATGACTCCCTCTTCGGAGGGGCCGGTGGTGACAGTCTGCTATTCGGAGGTGCTGGCGGCGACACCATCAGCGGTGACGGCGGCGCGGATCTGAGCCTCGTCGGTGGTTCCGGCAGCGACACGATATTTGGTGGTCTGGGGGACGATCGCGCTATCTTCGGCGGTGATGGCCAGACCGATCGCCTCTACGCAGGATCGGGCGAAGACTATAGCTTCTTTGGTGGGACTGGCGCGGACAGCCTCTATGGTGGGTCCGGTGAGGAAACCTACTTCTTCGGCGGTTCAGGCGCTGATTTGATCGCCACAGGGGAAGAAACGGATACATTTCTCTATGGAGATAGCGGGGACGATCGGATCCTCGCTGGAAGCGGCATAGATCGCTCGATTTATGGCGGAGACGGGGACGACAGTCTCTATGGCGGATCGGGTGCAGACCAGTTCATCTTCGGTGACCTGGGTAGCGACGTCATCTTTGGCGGTTACAGGTCGGAACGGAGTCTCTACGGCGGAGAGGGCGATGACACCTTCTTTCTGGGTGGGGATTCGGATGAACAGGTCTATGGTGGCAGCGGCGCAGACCTGGTCTACGGAGTGACCGGCTATGACGCTGACCTCTACGGCGGTAGTGGCAAAGACACCCTCTTTGGGGGCAGTGGCAACGACAGCAGCTTCTATGGCGACGCGGGCCGGGATTATCTCTATGGCGAGACCGGATATGACCTGGACATGTTCGGCGGCGCCGGGGTCGATGTCTTCGCCGGCGGGTCCGGTGGTGATGGAATCTTCTTCGGCGGCAGCGCTGGCGACACCTTCGCGGGCGGCGATGGCGACGACTATCAACCCTTCGGCGGTCAGGGCGTGGATACGCTCTTCGGCGGGAGCGGGGATGATGCCTCCTTCTATGGCGGCGCCAACGACGACCTGCTCTATGGCAGGGGTGGTGAAGACGAGAGTTTCTTCGGTGGGATCGGCGACGACCTGGTCTATGGGGGAGACGGGAATGACACCTATCTGTCCGGCGCCTACATCGATACCTCGGCCAGCACTGCAGATGGAGAGGATACCGTCTTCGGCGGCGACGGGGACGACACCTTACTGACCGGAGGCTCCGCGGCGGACAGCCTCTATGGTGGCAGCGGCGACGACCTAGCCTTCCGCGGTGACGAGGGGGCGGATCTCATCCGCGGCGGCAGTGGCAGCGATCTCTCCTTGAACGGCAACAGCGGCGACGACGAGATCCGCGGCGATGACGGCGCTGATCTTCTGACCGGGGACAGCGGTGCGGATCTGCTGTTCGGCGGTTCGGGGGACGACACCTTGGCAGGCGTTGACGGCGACGACCGCCAGATCGGCGGCGTCGGTATCGATCGCCTCTTCGGTGCTTCCGGCGATGATCATCTGAACGGTGCCAGTGGCAACGACATCGCCTATGGTGGCACCGGTGACGATACCTTCATTGTGGAGGTGACCGGCGACCTGGTCTTCGAGCTGCCGGGGATGGGGGCCGCGGACGTCCTGCGCTCCAACGCTGCCACCTTCATGATCTCCAGCGGCGCCGAAATCGAGACGGGCTACATTAACGAGGGTGCCGGCGATGCCTCGCTCACCGGCAACAGCTTTGACAATCGCCTCGTCGGTAACGCCGGTGACAACCGCCTGGCCGGCAATCAAGGCGAGGATCATATCGAGGGCGGTGATGGGGACGATACACTCTTCGGCGGCGGTTCTGGCGACAGCTTTGAGGGTGGCAGTGGTGCCGACTCTCTGAACGTCGGCTTGAATGACACGGCCTTCGGCGGCTCCGGTGAGGATTGGTTTGAGCTGGGTTCAAACCTTGGGGCGGCCTTCCTCGGCGATTTCGACGGCGTCAGCCTGAATTCCGGCAACGGAGAAGACCGGTTGGTCTTCGAGACGGGACTGGAGGTTGGTGCCTTCTCCTATATCGACGCCGCGGCCTTTTCCGGCTCCGGCAACAGTCAGGCCCGCTTTGCCGGTGGCGATACCCTGGAAGTCGACCACGACGGCGACGGCACCACGGATATCGCGGCCCAGATCAAGGGCCTTTCCGCAGCGAACCAACTGACATCCAGCGACTTCCTCTGGCTTTAGAGCAATCTGACGACCGAGGGGGAGTGAAGCCAAAAGGGGGCATGCAGATCTCCTCAGTCGCTAGGAAAAACTTGACGTTTACGTAAACGTAATCTATCTCACTGTGCATGACCGCAGTCTTCTCCATATCCGATCTCGCGCGCGAGTACGGCACGACACCGCGCACGCTGCGTTTTTGGGAGAGCGAGGGGCTGATCGCGCCAGCGCGCGAGGGACAGCGGCGGCTCTATAGCCAGCGCGATCGCACGCGGGTGAAGTTGATCCTGCGAGGCCAGCGTCTGGGGTTCAGCCTGGCGGAGATCGCTGAGATCATCGGCCTCTATGACGTCGCGGCCGGAGAAACGGCGCAGTTGGAGCTGCTCTTGGCGAAGATTGAGGAACGGCGGAAGGAGCTCTTGGCCAAGCGGGCCGACATCGAAGCCAGTCTCTCGGACCTCGACGGTGTTGCCGCGACCTGCCATGCCAGGCTCGATGAGATCGGACAGAAGGGGCGAAGCGATGCCTGAGTTCAAGGTCGCAGACCCCGACTTCGAGGCCCGCATTCGCGCGTCCTTCGCTCAGCAGACGGTCATGGACTTGATCGGCGCAGAGCTCGGTCGGATTGAGGCTGGACGGGTTGAGATCCTGCTACCCTATCGTGCCGACCTTTGTCAGCAGAACGGGTTCCTGCACGCAGGTGTCATCACCACCATCGCCGATTCCGCAGCGGGCTATGCTGCCTTCTCTCTCTTCTCGGCAGAAGAAGCCGTGCTGACCAGCGAGTTCTCGGTCCATCTCTTGGCGCCGGCCTCTGCCCCGCAGTTCCGCGCAGTGGGCCAGGTGCTGAAACCTGGTCGACGCCTTGTGATCGCGGAGACAGAGATCTTTGCCGAGCGCGAAGCAGGCCCGCTGCTCATCGCCAAACTGATCGCCACCCTGGTACGCTTGCCCTCTGAAGGCTGATACGGAGGAGAGAAGCCATGGGTCGCTACACACTCTATTGGGCGAAGTCGAGCGGTGCCTTTCCGGTGGCTGTGCTGCTGGAGGCCGCAGGCCTCGACTACGAAGGCATCGAGGTCTCGCTGGCAGCAAAGGACCAGCACAAGGAGGACTTTCTGAAGGTCAACCCGCGCGGACAGATCCCGGCGCTGGTCCTGCCCGACGGAGAGGTGATGACCGAGTCCGCCGCCATCTGCCTCTATCTGGGAGAGCGCCATCCCGAGTCCGGCCTGGTGCCGGGATCGGACGATCCGATCCGCGCGCCCTTCTTGCGCTGGATGGTCTATGCCGCGGCCCAACTCTACGAGGACGACCTCAGGATCTATTATCCCGAGCGCTACACCCTGGACGAGAGCGGTGCGCCCGGCGTCAAGGTGGCGGCCGAGGCCGCCTTCGAAAGGCACTTGGACATCCTGGAGGCCGCGATCGACGAGGGCCCCTTCGTCTTCGGCCAGCGCATGACCATCCTGGATGTCTATCTGGCCATGCTGGTCAGCTGGCATCCCGCCGCTACGCCTGGCAGCGGCCGTTTCCCGAGACTGGCGCCCCTGGCGGAAGCCGTGCGGTCGGATCCGCGCGTCGCCGAGGTCTGGGCGCGCTTTGACATGGACACCATTTGAGGAGCCTGACCCCATGATCCCCAACCGCTTGCCCGATTTCGACTTCGGCCTGGGCGAGACCATCGACATGCTGCGCGATTCCGTGCAGTCCTTCGCCGCAGAGCGCATTGCCCCGCTGGCCGACCAGATCGACCGGGAGGACAGCTTCCCGCGTGCGCTCTGGCCGGAGATGGGCGAGCTGGGCCTGCACGGCATCACGGTTGGGGAGGACTATGGTGGGGCCGGTCTTGGTTACCTGGCCCATGTGGTGGCGATGGAGGAGGTCAGCCGCGCCTCTGGCTCGGTCGGCCTCTCCTACGGCGCGCACTCGAACCTCTGCATCAATCAGATCGCCCGCAACGGCAACGAGGATCAAAAGCGCCGCTACCTGCCAAAGCTGATCTCGGGCGAGCATGTCGGCGCCTTGGCTATGAGCGAGCCCGGATCCGGCTCCGACGTGGTCTCGATGGCGACTAAGGCCGAGAAGAAGGGCGATCGCTATGTCCTGAACGGCCGTAAGTTCTGGATCACCAACTGCACCGAGGCCGACACCCTGGTGATCTATGCCAAGACCGACCCCAAGGCCGGCCCGCGTGGGATCTCCACCTTCCTGGTGGAAAAGGACTTCCCCGGTTTCTCGGTGGCGCAGAAGCTGGACAAGCTGGGCATGCGCGGATCACCCACCGGAGAGCTGGTCTTCGAGGACTGCGAGGTGCCGGAGGAGAACCTGCTGGGCTACGAGAACAAGGGCGTCAACGTCTTGATGAGCGGCCTGGACTATGAGCGCGCGGTTCTGGCGGCCGGTCCCACCGGCATCATGCAGGCGGCGATGGACATCGTCGTGCCCTATATCCACGAGCGCAAACAGTTCGGACAGCCGATCGGCAGCTTTCAGCTGATGCAGGGCAAGCTGGCCGACATGTACACCACGATGAATGCCAGCAAGGCCTATGTCTATGCCGTGGCCCAGGCCTGCGACCGCGGCCAGACCACCCGCAAGGACGCCGCCGGCGCCATCCTCTACGCCGCCGAGAAGGCGACCCAGATGGCACTCGATGCGATCCAGTGCCTGGGCGGCAACGGCTACATTAACGACTACGCCACCGGCCGCCTGCTGCGCGACGCCAAGCTCTACGAGATCGGCGCCGGCACCAGCGAAATCCGCCGCTGGCTGATCGGCCGGGAGCTCTTCGAAGAGACGGCTTAGCTCAGAAATCCAGAGGCGCGTTGTCGACGACCTCTTTCATCACGAAGAAGGTGCGGGTTTGGCGGACGCCGGGCAGGCGCAGCAGGCGTTCGCCGTGCAGGCGGTTGAAGTCGGCCATGTCCTTCACCCGGATCTTCAGGAAATAGTCGATCTCACCGGCGACCAGGTGACAGTCGAGCACCACTGAGAGCGCCTTCGCCGCCTCTTCGAAAGCGGCGAAGCTCTCGGGCGTGGAGCGGTCCAGCACGACACCGACGATGACCAGGGCGCCGCGCTCTACCTGGCCGGGATCGATCTCGGCTCTGACTCTCCGAATCACACCGGTCTCGAAGAGGCGCCTGGTTCGGCGATGGCAGGAGGCGGGGCTGAGGTTCACGCGCTTGGCAAGCTCTGCATTGCTGAGGCGTCCGTCGTCGTGCAGCAGCTTGAGCAAGCGGCGATCGATGCGATCTAGAGACGAAGAATCTTCCATTTTCTGTCCAGTTTTTGAGAGTGATAGTGATTCTAGTGACTGAGCATGAGAAAAACTAGGCATAATCCGATCCAAAAAGGAAAGCACCTTTCGGTGCAAACTCGCTAAGGTCCTGGCCTCGCAACGCACTGACTGAGGCACGCTCATGCTGGACGCTTTCGACCGCTATCCCCTGACCTTTGGACCCACGCCGATCGAGAAGCTGGAGCGGCTCAGCCAAGAGCTGGGCGGAGCGGTGGAGATCTTTGCCAAGCGCGAGGACTGCAATTCCGGCCTGGCCTTCGGCGGGAACAAACTGCGCAAGCTGGAATACATCGTGCCGGACGCTCTGGCCTCCGGCGCCGACACTCTGGTTACCATCGGCGGCGTGCAGTCGAACCATACGCGCCAGGTGGCTGCCGTGGCGGCAAAACTGGGGCTCAAGTGTCGCCTGGTGCAGGAGGCCTGGGTGCCTTTTCCCGACGCCGTTTACGACCGAGTGGGCAACATCCTGATGAGCCGCGTGATGGGTGCCAAGGTGGAACTGGTCGAGGCCGGCTTCGACATCGGCATCCGTGAGAGCTGGGAGCGGGCGCTGGATGAGGTGCGATCCGCCGGTGGCAATCCCTATGCCATTCCAGCCGGTGCATCGGTGCATCCGCTGGGTGGTCTCGGCTATGTCGGATTTGCTGAGGAGGTGCGCCGGCAGGAGGCGGAGCTGGGATTTGCCTTCGATTACATCCTGGTCTGCACCGTCACCGGCTCGACCCACGCCGGCATGCTGGTCGGCTTCGCCAAGGACGAGCGGCAGCGACGGGTGATCGGGATCGATGCCTCGGGCACGCCGGAACAGACTCGTGCGCAGGTTCTGGAGATCGCCCGCGGGACGGCCGACCTGGTCAAGCTGGGCCGGGAGATTGAGGATGCGGACCTGGTGCTGGAGGAAGGCTATGCCTATCCGGCCTATGGCGTTCCCTCAGAGGAGACCAACGAGGCCATCCGCCTGGCCGCGCGACTGGAGGGCATGATGACGGACCCGGTCTACGAAGGGAAATCCCTGCAGGGTCTGATCGACTTGGTGCGCAAGGGTCGCTTCGAACCGGGATCGCGCGTGCTCTATGCCCATCTGGGCGGTGTGCCGGCGATCAATGGTTACAGCTACCTCTATCGGAACGGCTAAGTCCGCCAGGCCTCGGCCATCTCGCGAATGTAGGCGTCATAGCGCCGGGGTGGCCGCCCGAGCAGTTCCTCTTGCAAGGCGAGCTCCGGCTCCGAGAGCGGCGTCTCGTCGGTCTGCAGGTGGCGAAACATCAAGACCAGGTCGCCGATAAACCAATCCGGCATGATGCCCTTGACGTTCTCCGCCCAGGCGACCAGATCGTCGCCCGGATAGTGCACCTCGCGTCCCAGGGCTGCTTGCCAGAGGGCGGCGGTCTCTGCGCCGTTGGGGGCGTCCGGACTGCTGAGGATGTAGCTTGCATTGCTCTCTGCTCGACCGAGGAGGGCAGCGGTTGCGGCTGCGGCGACATCCCGGGTGTCGACTCGTGGCGTACCAAGGGGGCCGATCGGGAAGGGATAGAGGCCAGCCTGGGTCAAGGCCGCTTGCACCATGACATCGTTCTGCATGAAAAAGGTCGGCTGCAAGATGGTGTAGGCCAGTCCGCTCTGCTTGATCGCGGCCTCGACCGGTTGCTTGGCACCGGCATGGGGCACCTGCGGTGCGCTGAGCGACAGGTGATTGGAGAGATAGACCAGACGCCGGACAGTGCTTTCTTGGATCGCCGCCAGGGCGGTGAGCGTCCAATGCATCTCTCGCGGATCGTTGGCCACCAGCAAGAGGGCGGCCTCGATCCCCTCAAGCGCAGGCTGCAGGCTCTGAGGCTGATCCAGGTCGCCGATCACGGCCTCGGCACCGGCTGGCAGACCTGCGGCCTTCTCTTCGCTGCGGGTGAGGACACGCGGGGCTATGCCTTGAGCCAAAAGCTCTTGAGTGACATGAGACCCGACCTGTCCCGTACCGCCGATCAGTAGGACCCGCATGGCGCGTCAGGCCTCCGGGGCCCCGGCAAGGGCGGAATCGAGGATCTGGCGGGTGCGCAGCAGCACCAGCTCTTTCCAGTCCGCCTCAGGCGCGCAGAAGGCTTCTCGCATCATCGCCTTGATCTCCTGTCCCTTCTCTGATTGCGGGTCGCCGCTGACATGCAGCCAGTTGTCCGCCCGCAAGGCC
Organism: Rhodospirillales bacterium; assembly: GCA_963669335.1. GTDB lineage: Bacteria > Pseudomonadota > Alphaproteobacteria > Kiloniellales > JACOMY01 > JACOMY01. Next base: position 3,640,845 of record OY770023.1, on the reverse strand, counting down.
TGCAGGACCTGGAGGACCGGTCGCGTGCCGGCCTCCAGGGCTGCGGCGTAAACCCGTTTGCCCGGCAGAGAGCGTTTGACGCCAACCTCCAAGAGACCATCGCCTGATGCTGTCGAGGCACTGTCTCCGCGAGCCAGAGACCCGAGGGAGTGGCTGCCGAAGTTGCGCTTCAGCCAGGTCTCTCCGTCGCTTTCTGCGGGATGGCGGTGGATGATCTCGATAAAGCCCCAGGAGCCGAGCCCGGTGTGCAGGTCGAGGAAGATGACCGCGTCCGATGCCGCGCCTAGCTCCTCTGCCAAGCGGTGGATCAGGCGATTGGACCAGCAGGGCTCGCGACCGCCGTAGAAAATGCCGTCGGCGTGGTCGAACTGTCCCCTGGTCATGGCGGCTTCATAGGCACGCTGACCATGTTCGGCGATAAAGGCCTCCGAGGTTGCCTCGAAAGCCGCCTCACTCTCTTCGCCCCAGCTTTGCGGCAGGATGGCCGGGTGCAGGGTTTCATAGCCAGGGTTGTCGGGATGGCCCTGCGCGTGGTCGATGAAGTTGCGGTTGATATCGATGTTGTCTTCGTTGGTGCGGCGGATCCAGGCGAAGCCATAGGGGTTGATCGCATGGATCAGCACGACCTTGACGCCCGGCGGCAGGGCGCGCATGCCGCGGTCTCTCAGCCAGGCGACCTGAACGGCGGAGCCGAAGAAGCCCTCGGCGCCGTGGGTGCCCGAGGTCACCATCAAGGTCACCTTGGCGTCTGCCGGCCCCAAGACGGCCACATCGGTGCTGAGGTCCAGATCGCCGGGGCCGCGGGCCGGATTGTCATAGCGGGTGAGGCTGGCGCCGGCAGTCTCTGCGGCTTCCAGGAACTTACGGCGGGCGGCGGCATAGTCGACGGAAAAGCAACTGAGGGCATTCATGGGCTAGCGGGTGTCCTTGAGTTCTTAGGGGACCTGGTTTGCTACACTAGTTCGGGTCGCGTCACGGTCTACGCAAGCTGCGGGTGAAGGCCAAGACCTCTTGCGACAAAGCTTCGGGTTGCTCGAGGGCCGCGAAGTGGCCGCCGCGCGGCATCTCGGTCCATCGTCGAATATCGGTGAAGACCTGCTTGGCCAGCTTGCGTCCGGGGCGCAGGATCTCTTTCGGGAAGGCGGTGTACCCCAGGGGCACATCCACCGTGCCCTCCTTCGGTATCGGCCAGGGGCGATGCATGCGGGCGTAGTAGGGCCAGAATGACGAATTGATCGCTTCGGTGAACCAGTAGAGTGAGATGTTGGCCAGCATCTGGTCCTTGCTGAGCACGCTCTCGACATCGCCATTGCAGTCGGTCCAGGTGCGGAACTTCTCGACGATCCAGGCGGCAAGACCCAAGGGCGAGTCGGTCAGACCAAAGGCCAGGGTCTGTGGCTTGGTCCCCTGGATCCACTGATAACCCATCTCTTCCTTCATGAAGAGCTTCAGTTCGCTGAGGTAGCGCTGGGTCTCCGGGTCGTCGTCGGCATACATCTCCGGCTCGCGACGGAGCGGCAGCAGGTTGAGGTGCAGCCCCAGAATCTCTGCCGGGTTGGTATAGGCAAGCCGCGTGGCGACGAAACAGCCCCAGTCGCCGCCCTGCAGGAAGTAGCGCTGGAATCCGAGAGCCTCCCGCATGAGCCGGCCCAAGGTCTCCGCCATTTCCTCAAGGCCAAAGCGCAGCTGGCCGGGTTGGTAGGAGAGGCCGAAGCCGGGCAGAGAGGGGGCGATGACCGTCAAGGCATCGGCCGGATCGCCGCCGAAGCGTGCCGGGTCCGTCAGCCGCGGGATGATCTCCAGAAACTCGAAGACCGACCCCGGCCAGCCGTGCAGAAGCAGCAGCGGGGCAGGGTCGGGACCTTGGCCGGGCACATGCAGGTAGTGCAGGTCTATGCCATCCAACGCGATGGTGAACTGCGGAAAGGCATTCAAAGCGGCCTCGGCCTTTCGCCAGTCGAAGCTGCCTTTCCAATAGGCCGTCAGCGCGCGCATGTAGTCGACATCGCTGCCATAGGCCCAGGCTTCGCCCGGCGTGGTCTCAGGAAAGCGCGCAAAGGCCAGACGCTGGGCCAGATCGCTGAGCGCGGTGTCGGGGATCTCCAGGCGGAAGGGCTTGGGTTCGGCAGGCATTCTTGGCTCCTTGGCTAGGCTTGCTCCTGAGCTGGGCTGGCTCCAGCCTGTCGCCCGCGGCCTGGAGGATCAAGCGCTTGGCCGTCATCAGACCTTCGCCTGGTGGAGGCCTCCTATGCAGCAATGCCTCGGGCTTTGACAGCAGCCGGGCTTCCGGCTCTAGCTGGCGGGCATGATCTGGCTTTGGATACCGCTCACTGTTGCGGCCGCCCTCTTGCAGAACGTTCGCACCGCCGTGCAGCGTCTTCTGGTCGGTCGGCTCAGCACCAATGGCGCGACCATGACGCGCTTCGTCTATGGAATTCCCTTCGTGCTGGCCTATGTGGTGCTGCTGAATGCGCTTGGCCACGCGCTGCCCGTACCGCACGCCAGCTTTTGGTTCTGGGTGACTTCCGGCTCGGTCACCCAGATCTTGGCCACCGTCCTGTTGCTGACCGTGCTGAAACAGCGGAACTTTGCCGTCGGCATCGCCTACTCCAAGACGGAGGTCGTGCAGGCCGTCGTCTTCGGGCTGGTCTTCCTGGGCGAGGGGGTCTCGCTCTGGGGGGCCTTCGCGGTCGCCATCGCCACCGTCGGGGTCATGCTCTTCTCATTGAAGAAGTCCAACAATCCTTGGCGGGCCTTCCTTACCGGCTGGATGGAACGCCCGGCCTTGCTGGGCATCGCGTCCGGCGGCCTTTTCGGGCTCTCGGCCGTCTGCTTTCGGGCGGCCTCGCTCTCTCTGGAGCATCCTTCGCCTCTGATGTCGGCTGGTTTTGCCCTGCTCTGGTCGGCGGTGATCCAGAGCATCATCATGGCCGTCTATCTTGTGCTGCGGGAGCCAGGGCAGCTGACCGCCGTCTGGCGGGAGCGCAAGGTGGCAGTGCTGGCTGGCCTGACCGGCATTACTGCCTCTGCCTGCTGGTTCACGGCCTTCACCCTGCAGCAGGTGGCCTATGTCAGGACCCTGGGCCTGATCGAAATGGTCTTTACCTTCATGATCGCGCGCTGGGGCTTCAAGGAGCGACCAAGTCTGGTGGAGGTGATCGGAATCATCCTGCTCTTGATTGCCATCGCCGTTATGCTGAATTTTGGATGACCAAGCCAATTCAGCGGGACCAGGCGATGCGACAGAAACCTGAAAGCGATGCCAAGAAAGAGTCCCCGACGAAACGCCCGTCGCCTTGGCTCCTGCTGCCGCATGGCGTGAGCCTTGCGGGCTTCTTGCTGTCGGATGCTTGGCGGGCCTTTGTCGGGAACAATCGCTCAGCGCCGGACCTCTACCTGGCCGTCGCCGGCTACCTGGCGCTGGTCGTGGCCTCGATCGCCAGCCTCTACGCCTTCATCGCCATCTTGCGCGCGGAGCGCTTGCGTCGTGACTGGCGCTGGATCCTGCTGCATGTCGCTGCCTTGTTCCTAGCTCTCTTTCTGGGTCTCAGGTGGTTGGGAAATCATCTGGTCTAAGTAGTACCGGGCAGTCTCACTCATCTCGAGTCTTCGATGGCCGGCCCTCGAAATCTTTGGGCGCCGCGGTCCTCTGCTGCGTGACATCAAGAACATCCGCTGCTCGTAACCTCGATGTTGTGGCACAGACGGTGTTAAGATGCTAAAGAGTCTGATTGATCTCTAACCTTTCTTCGCTATTCACCTGACCAAAAGGTTAGGTCTGCTGATCTTTAGTATAGGTTCATCTATGCTGATGGTTAGGTTTTGTACGAAATTGCGCATTTTGCTTTTCAAGTGATCGGGTGAGCAGTAGTATTTCCCCACATGTGATCAATTGGGCTCAATCTAATCGTTGCTGTGAAGCAACCGAGAGCCTTGGGGCGACTGTGGGGGCGACATGACACTCTTCGTGGGCGATTCCGGAAACAACAGCATTCTGGGAACCAGCGGCCTTGATTCGATTTATGGATTGTCTGGGGATGACAGTCTCTTTGGGGTGAGCGGGGCGGACACGCTCTACGGTGGAGAAGGGCTTGACCTTCTCTATGGAGGCTCGGGCGACGACACCCTGGTGGTGCTGAGCCAAGGCGAACTCACTGGCGGTGGCGAGCGTTTCGACGGGGGGGCAGGCAGCGACACTCTTTATCTGCTCTCGAATGCCACCCTGCCCGGTGACGCCACGGTCGTAGACATCGACCTGATTGCCACCTTCAACGACAAGATCTACGGCACCAGCGGTAATGACAGCTCGCTGATCGGCAACAGCAACCGCGACCGCATCTATGGGCTGAGCGGTAACGACACCTCCCTCTCCGGAGGGTCGAACGCCGACACACTCATCGGCGGCGTCGGGGATGACGACCTTCTCGATGGTGGAAGCGGTAAAGACACGCTCTTTGGTGGATCCGGATCGGACTCCTACCTCGATGGCGGTGTTGGCGCAGACGCGATCTTCGGGGACACCGGCGTTGATGTCGGCCTCTATGGGGGGAAGGGGGACGACTCTGTCTATGGTGGCCAAGGCAACGACTCCTTCGTCTTCGGGGCGACCGGCGATGACCACGTTTCTGCGGGTATCGGCAATGACGCCTACATCTACGGTGTCGATGGCGATGATCGCCTCTACGGCGACGAGGGAGACGACAGCTCGCTCTTCGGAGGGTCGAACGCTGACACCATCTTCGGTGGCGATGGAAAGGACCAATTCCTTCGAGGCGAGACCGGTGACGACACGATCTATGGCGACACAGGCGCTGATGGCGTGCTTCTCGGATTCGAAGGCAAGGACACGATCTTTGGCGGCAGCGGTGACGATGGAGGCCTTGGTGGCGGTCTCGGTGACGATCTCCTCTACGGTGATACTGGGAACGACAGCCAGTTTGTCGGCCACAGTGGCAATGACAGCCTTTTCGGCGGATTGGGTAACGACCTAATCCTCTCAGGTCAAACCGGTGATGACAGCATCTATGGTGGTCAGGGGGACGACACCTACCTCTATGGCGGCCTTGGTCTCGATGTGGTGAGAGGTGGGGCCGGATATGATGTGAGCCTTGTCGGGGGTGACGGTGATGATACCCTCTATGGCGGGGCGGGTGATGACACCACCTTCTATGGTGGTGATGGCAAAGATACGATTTTCGGCGGCAGTGGCGCGGACAGCGTCTTCGCTGGCGGTGACAATGACGATGTTATCTATGGTGATACCGGCAACGACCGCAACTTCAACGGTTTCTCAGGGGACGATAGTTTCTTCGGCGGCCAAGGCGACGATGCCTCCTTTTTTGGCTTCACCGGCGATGACCGTATCTATGGTGGTGCGGGCGACGATTCCATCCTCGAGGGAAACACTGGCGACGACCGGCTCTACGGGGGAGACGGCAAAGACGCCTTCCTGGAGGGCACTCTGGGGAACGATGTCATCTCCGGTAGTGGCGGCGATGATCGGTCACTCTATGGGGGCATAGGCCTCGATTCCATCTACGGCGGCTCTGGAGCAGACGAGATGCTCTTTGGCGGCGCAGACCTAGATCGAATCCATGGTGACAGTGGCGACGACTATTCTCTGCGCGGCGACAACGGAAATGACTACGTCTATGGTGGCGCCGGCGATGATCGGAACCTCTACGGCGGCAGCGGTGATGATCTTGTGCAAGGCGACGCCGGCAATGACTCGAGCCTCTTCGGTGGCCTCAACATCGATTCCATCTATGGAGGTTTGGGGAACGACACGCTGCTGAGCGGCAGCCAGGGCGATGACACCTTGCGCGGCGGGTCTGGGAAGGATCTAGGCCTTTTGGGCGGAAAGGATCAGGACCTGGTCTATGGTGGCAGCGGTAATGACACCTTCCTGAGAGGCTCAGAGGGAGACGACATCCTGGTCGGTGCTGGGGGTGCCGATGTCTCCCTATACGGCGGCCTCGGTACGGACAGCCTCTATGGAGGCAGCGGCAATGACACGGGCCTCTTCGGGGACGATGGCGACGACACGATCAGGGCTGCCAGTGGCGCTGACAGAACCCTCGTTGGTGGCTGCGGTCAGGATCTGATTTATGGCGGTAGTGGAGCGGATTACTCACTGCTGGGTGGTCTGGACAACGACCGAATCTACGGTGGCTATGGAGACGATCGCTCGATCTATGGTGGTGGTGGAGATGATACCATCAACGGTGACAGCGGTGCTGATGTCCTAGTCGGTGATTCTGGCGCTGACACGCTCTATGGTGGATCAGGAGCCGATTTTCTCCTGGGTGGCAGTGGCAAAGATACGCTGAGAGTTGGGGATGGTCCGGAATCTGGATTGAATGGTGGATCTGGTGACGATCTGATCTACGGCGGCGTTGGTGGTCTCGCCGGTGGCATCGTCGCAGGCGATGGAAATGACCGGGTCTATAGTGAAATCAACTTTTCCACGGCTGACCTTGGTAGTGGTGATGACACTCTCGTGGTCGACCTTGTGGTCAGGACCGCCACCTTTGGGATCGACGGCGGGGATGGACAAGACAGTCTGATCCTGCTGTCCGGTGCCGGGAACCTGATAGACACCGATGTGACGGGTTTCGAGGTTGTCGTGCAGCAGGGCCAGTCCACGGCGGACAGCCTGAATGGCACCAGCCTGAACGACACGCTCTACGGTGACAGCGGCGACGATATCCTGGACGGCAATCTGGGCAAGGACTCGCTCTTCGGCGGTAGCGGCGATGACACCCTGGTGATTTCCGACAATGGCGATGAGACCGCCGGAGAGCTGTTCGACGGTGGTTCAGGCACGGATACGCTGATCATTCAGGACGCCGGTTCCCTGCCGAGCATTGATCTGATCAGCATCGAGCGTGTGCTGGTGGTGGGGACCACAGGTCCCGATGCCGTCTTGAATGGAACCAGCCTTGATGACTCCATACTGGGTCTCAGCGGACCGGATACCTTCTTGAAAGGGCAAAGTGGTGACGATGAGGTCTTCGGTGGTGCCGGGAATGATACAGCCTTGGGTGGAGGCTCGGGCAACGACACTGTTCGAGGTGAAAGCGGTAATGACTTCTGGCTGTATGGTGACGGTGGCGACGATATCATAACTGGCGGCACAGGTGACGATTCAAGTCTTTTTGGCGATGACGGCAACGACCGGGTCTATGGCGGACTCGGAAACGACCTTGCGCTCCGAGGCGCTTCCGGGGACGATTTGGTCTTCGGTGGGTCCGGTGACGATGTTGGCCTCAGCGGTGGCAGTGGCGTGGACTCGGTCTTTGGCGACAGCGGCAAGGACACGATTATCATCGAGAGTCCGCAAAACCTGGTCATCGGCGATCGCTATGATGGTGGCAGCGGCTACGACTATCTCCTAATCAACAATGTATCCATACCCGCGGGAGTTCTGTTGACCGGCTTTGAGGTGGTCGGTGTCAGGGGTGATTCCGGTGACAACATCATCGTCGTGCCAGAGGTGAATGGCTCCTCGGCAGCACCGAACTTCCTCGTCGCTGCCTCTGGCGGCAGCGATCGCATCTATGGCAGCAGCGGTACCGAGATTATGGATGCGGGATTGGGTAACGATACCTCGCTCTTCGGTCACGGTGGAAACGACATTATCGCTGGCAACAGCGGAGAGGATGGGAGTCTCTTCGGGGGCGAGGGTGCTGACAGTGTCTTCGGTAGCACTGGCAATGACAGCTTCCTTTTTGGCGGCAGTGGCCACGATGATGTCAAGGGCGAAGGTGGGGCTGACTCCTATCTCTATGGTGGAACCGGCGACGATACGGTTAACGGTGACGGAGGTAATCCCCAAGGCAATGACTTCGGCCTTTTCGGTGATGACGGCGATGATACCGTTTATGGCGGTAGTGGCAAAGATGTGACTCTCGTCGGTGGTAGTGGTGACGACATCGTCTTTGGTGATAGCAACTATCCTCTCGGCGGCGACGCCGACAGCTACCTGTTGGGTGAGACCGGCAACGACAGCATATTTGGCGATAACGGTAATGATGTCTCGCTTGCAGGTGGGGATGGTGACGACCTGGTTTCCGGCCGTGGCGGGGATGACAGCGTCCTGGAAGGTAACTCCGGCGCCGACACTGTCTATGGTGGTTCGGGCTCCGACACCTCGCTTAGTGGCGGGACCGGTGCCGATCGGATCGACGGAGGCGATGGCGGAGATGTCTCGCTGGTCGGCGGACTGGGCGCGGACCTGATCTACGGCGGCGAGGACAACGACACTGGTCTCTTTGGTGGTGAGGGCAACGACACGCTGGACGGCATGACCGGCTCTGACACCAGTCTCTTCGGAGGCCTGGGCAATGATTTGCTGGTTGGCGAGAGCCTGCTGCGTGGTGAGTCGGGCGATGATCGCCTGGTTGTCGCTCTCTTCTCAGAGACCGGCGGCAGCGTGCAGGGTAAGGACTTCGCCGGGGGAACCGGATCGGACAGCTTGGTCGGTGGCAGCGGGCAAGATCAGCAGTTCTTCGGCAACGATGGCGATGACAGCCTTGAGGGTCGCTCGGGCGGCGATCTCTCCTTCTTCGGTGGCTACGGTAAGGATCTGATCGACGGCGGCGAGGGCGACGATTCCCTGCTCTACGGTGATGCCGGCGATGACCAGATCGTTGGCGGTGATGGCGACGACAAGAGCTTCTATGGCGGCAGTGGCGCCGATGTCATCGAGGGGGGCAGCGGCGATGACGGCAAGCTGGTCGGCGGCAGCGGTGCCGACAGCCTCTATGGTGGAACCGGTTCGGACACCCTGGTGATCGCCTCACAGGGCGAGCTGGTGGCCGGCGAGACCTTTGACGGCGGCAGTGGGGTCGATACCCTGGTGATCGCGGCGGGTGTCAGCCTGCCGGCCGGTATCGATGTGACCAATGTCGAATTGCTGGCGACGGGCAGCGGCGACGACGTCCTGATCGGCACCAGCATGGAGGACGGTCTTGCCGGGCTTAGCGGCAGCGACCGGATCTATGGTCTCTCCGGCAACGACAGCCTCTATGGCGGTGCCGACATCGATCGCACCCTAGACGGCGGTGCAGGCGACGACAGCCTCTATGGCGGTGCTGGAGATGACAGCTACCTCTTCGGTAGGGACGGAAATGATACGCTCTCCGGCGATGAGGGCGAGGATCGCTTCCTCTACGGCGGCGACGCTGACGATACCCTGCAAGGCAACGAGGGGAATGACACGCAGCTCTTTGGCGACAATGGGGACGACCGTGTCTATGGCGGCCAGGGGAACGACACGCAGCTCTTCGGCGACGATGGTGACGACCGTGTCTATGGTGACGAGGGCAGCGACCTCTCCCTCGCCGGTGGATCGGGCAAAGACAGCGTCTTCGGTGGCGCCGGCAACGATGTCTCTCTGCTTGGCGACACGGGCGATGACCTGCTCGATGGTGGCAGCGGCAAAGACAGCCACATTGCAGGAGGGCAAGGTAACGATACGATCCTGGTCGGCAGCCGCGATGGTTTCATCTTCGGTGGCGAAGGGGCTGACACCATCGTGGATGCGGCCAGCGTCAGCCCCTACGCCGATCCCGACTACATCTATGGCGGCAGCGGTGCGGACTCTATCACTGTCGAGCTGGGCGAGTCCGTCTTTGGCGGTACCGGCAACGACCACCTCTTCGGCGGCAACCGTGTCTACGGCGACAGCGGTGTCGACCTGCTCTATGCCGGATCCTTCTTTGAAATCGGGTACAAGAGCCGAAACGGAATTGGACTGTTCGGTGAGAGTGGCAATGATACAATTTTTAGTAGTGATGCTTTGATTAGTGTATCGCTCTTTGGCGGGGATGGAGAGGACCTCTTCCTCTACGGCGGCTACATAGTCGACGGTGGCTCCGGAGCGGACCGCATCTATGCCGGCGATCGTAAACTCTACTATGTCTACGGCAACTCCGGTGACGACCTGATTGATGCCGTTAGTGCAAGCTATGGGTTGTACATGGCTTTCGGTGGCATGGGCGCCGATCGCATTGAGGGCAGCGACCTGGATGACACCTTTCTCTACGGTGATGGTGGCGACGATACGCTCAACGGCGGTGATGGAAGGGACTATCTCCTTCGAGGCGAAAGTGGCATTGACCGCATCTATGGCGCTTCTGGTGATGACATTCTCCTGGCGGGTAACAGTGGCGCTGACCTGATCTACGGTGGCCTCGGCGGCGATTATCAGCTTTTTGGCCAAGACGGAGATGACAGGCTAGAGGGTGGTGGCGGCGATGACACCTACCTCAAAGGTGCGTCAGGCAACGATACCCTGTTCGCCGGCAGCGGTGACGACCGTCAGCTTCAGGGCAATACGGGCAACGACACGCTCTATGGCGGAAGTGGGGATGATTCTCTCCTCACAGATCAGAGTGGAGATGCGATCCTTAGAGGTGACTCTGGAAACGACGCGACCTTCTATGCTGGCTCGGGTGCTGATCGGGTTTACGGTGGGCTAGGCAACGACACAAATCTCCGTGGCAATGATGGTGACGACTCTGTCTACGGCGGAGCCGGCGACGACTCGTTCCTCCAGGGCGATTCGGGTGACGATCTCATCAAGGGCGATAGCGGTCGAGACTCCTACCTTTTTGGTGGGACCGGGAAGGACATCGTCTACGGCGGCGCCAACAACGATGCCCTCCTGCGCGGTGACCTGGGCGACGATACCCTCTATGGCGGCAACGGTTCTGACCGCTTGCTCGTTGGCGATGACGGCGACGACATCATCAAGGCCGAGCAAGGCAATGACCGCACGATTGAAGGCAGCACGGGTGACGACACGCTCTACGGCGGCCTCGGGTCGGATAGCTACCTCTTTGGTGGCGATGGGAAAGACAGCATCTTTGGCGGGTCGGGCTTTGAGAAGAACCTGGTAGGAGGAACGGGAGACGACGTTCTCGATGCTGGTTCCGGTGCTGATACACTTCTCTTCGGTGGAGATGGCAATGACACCCTAAGAGGAGGTGACGGCGATGATTCGGGCCTCATCGGCGGTACCGGGCTCGATATCCTCTACGGCGGCAGTGGCGACGATATCCTCTATGCCGCCAATGAAGGACTGGTCGCCGGCGATCGCTTCGAAGGGGATACAGGAACAGATACCTTGCGCCTCCTCGATGGCGGCACGGCGGGCATCATTCTCTCCTCCATAGAGGTCGTTTCGGTTGAAGGCCTCTATGGCACTCCGGAATCGCTAACCGGTACCAGCATTGGCGACCGTATGTATGGCGGGGCGAAGGACACTCTCTATGGGCTCAGCGGTGATGACCGCGTCTATGGAGCCGAAGAGGGGTCAGTCTTCGGCGGCGACGGCGCGGATGTCGTCTACGTGTCTGGTCAGAACTATGGATTGTCTCTGTTCGACGGCGGCAGCGGCGGGGACACGGTCTTCGGTGGCTCGCTGACTGACAGGAGTCTTTATGGGGGCAGTGGGTCCGACACTCTCTTCGGTAACTCTGGTGACGACAGTCAATTCGATGGGGGCGACGGAGACGATACGCTCGACGGTGGAGACGGGACTGATTTTGATCTAGCCGGCGGCTCAGGAAACGACGTCATAAGAGGTGGCAACGGGAATGACGGTGTTCTGAGAGGGGGCTCTGGCGAGGACAGTGTCTTTGGTGGCAGCGGAGATGACAAGCGACTGGACGGCGACGACGGGGATGATCGTCTAGAGGGCGGTACTGGGGACGATACCGAACTCTATGGCGGTGATGGAAACGACCTGGTCTTTGGTGGCGTGGGGGATGACACCAGTCTCTTTGGCTACAGCGGTGATGACCGTCTCTATGGCGACGACGGGGCGGACCGGTCTCTCTTTGGCTACGATGGCAAAGACTTGATCCGCGGAGGCAGTGGCAATGATGAGGCGCTTAGTGGCCTATCTGGCGACGACGCTCTGTACGGAGATACCGGGTCCGATAGCCTCGTTACAGGCGGGCAGGGTGACGACAGCCTCTTCGGTGGCGATGGTAACGATGGATCCTTCTTTGGTGGTGCTGAGGATGACACCATTCTCGGCGGGTCCGGGAATGATAACCAGCTCTTTGGTGATCTAGGCAACGATACCATCAATGGTGGATCTGGGTTCGACCATGTCCTTTGGGGCGGAAGCGGTGATGATGCCGTCTATGGTGGGGAGGATCAAACGGACGCCAATCTTCGCGGTGACAGCGGTAACGATCGAATCTTTGGCGGAAGTGACTCGCTGCTTGGCGGCGACACCAATCTCTTCGGTGGTAATGGCGACGACAGCATTTACGGCAGCAGCGGTCGGGATGTCAGCATTTATGGTGGTGCCGGCTATGACACCATCGAAGCAGGCGACGGCAACGACGTCGGGATCTACGGTGGTGCCGGTGACGACAGCATCTTTGGTGGTGATGGTGACGATGCCTTGATCAACGGCGGTCGCGGCATAGACTACCTCTACGGTGGTTCCGGTGATGACACCTTTGTTGTGTTCACTCAGGACGCTCTCATTAATGGCGACAGCTTCGACGGTGGTACGGGCAACGACACCCTGGTGCTGCTCTATGGGGTGACCCTGCCGGGTGGTGCCAGCCTGACCTCGATTGAGAATATCGTCTATCAGTTTGGGGCGGCCACCACTGGGGACGACTCGCTGGTCGGTACCAGCGGCGACGACTACATCTACGGGCGCTCTGGCAACGACTCAATCTACGGCCTTAGCGGCAAAGACGTGCTTCTTGGCGGTAGGGACGAGGATCTCATCTTCGGCGGCGCTGACGCAGATTCCATCTCTGGCGGTGACGGCTCCGATCTCGTCTTTGGAGATGCCGGAGACGATACAATCCTCAGCGACGACAACAGCGGCGACAAGGGAGACGATACCCTCTTTGGCGGTAGCGGTTCCGACACGTTGGCCCCTGTCGTCGGAGACAACAAACTTTACGGCGATACTGGAAATGATCTGATCATTGGCCAGGATGCCTACATCGCGGCCGACCTGGGGGATAGCCACTTCGGCGGCCTGGGCGACGATACCGTCTCCTTCTCCGGCGGGATCAACTATCGCTTCTATGGTGAATCCGGAAGCGATGCTGTCTACGGCGGCGGTTTCTCCGAACGGAGCATGTTCGGCGGTAGTGGCCTTGATCTCATGTACGGCCGGGGGAAAGAGGACGCTTTCTTCTACGGTGGCGACGGCAACGATAGCCTCTTTGGTGGTGCCGCAAACGACCAGGCCTTCTATGGCGGTACTGGTGATGACTCTGTTCTAGGTGGTTCAGGGGGCGACTTTAGCCTCAAGGGTGACAGTGGTGACGATTACGTCTCTGGAGGTTCCGACGGCGACCAATATCTCTTCGGCGGAAGTGGCAATGACGAGGTTCGCGGCGGCGACGGTGACGACAGAGAGATCTCCGGCGGTCTCGGTGACGATCAGATCTTTGGCGGTGTCGGTGATGACTCCGTTATTGTCGGCAACAGCGGCAAAGACACGCTCTTCGGCGGCAGCGGTGCCGACGACGTTCTGAAGGGGAATGATGGCGACGATCGGCTCTATGGTGACAGTGGTGCCGATACGGCACTCAATGGCGGCGACGGATCGGATGGTGTCTTCGGGGAAGACGGGGACGACCGAACTCTGACAGGGGACACTGGGAACGACAGCATCTATGGCGGTGACGGTGACGACGCCACCCTGCTCGGTGGCGAGGGTGTGGACACCCTCTTCGGCGGTGATGGGAACGACGAGACCTTGCTGGCCGGCAGCACCGACGACATCATCTATGGCGGCGATGGCGACGACTTCAGCATAGACGGCGAGTCCCAGAACGACTGGATCTTTGCCGGCAGTGGTGCAGACGATCAGGTCCGCGGTGGTCTTGGCAACGACCGGGTCTATGGCGACAGCGGTGCCGATGATGACCTCTTCGGCGATGCCGGTGACGACTATGTCTATGGTGGTGATGGCGCCGATACGGATATCTTCGGCGGTAGCGGTATAGACTTTCTCTTCGGCGGTGCGGGCGCTGATCTGGAGCTCGACGGCAGATCCGGCAATGACCTCATCGTTGGTGGTGAGGGTGCCGACAGACTCCTGCGGGGCTTTGACGGAGACGATGTGATTTCCGGCGGCCGAGGCGCTGACGCCAGCCTCTTCGGTGGTATGGGCTCTGACTTTATTGCCGGCGACACAGGCGAAGATGGCAAACTCTACGGCGGTGACGATAATGACGGCCTCTATGGCGGTAGTGGCGATGACTCCTACCTCTTCGGCGGCAGCGGTGCCGACACCCTCTTCGGCGGAGACGGAGCTGACTCCCTCGTCGTCGGTCTAACCGGTAGCGACACGGTCTATGGCGGTCTCGGCGGTGACTATGGGCTGCAGGGAGCCACGGTCTTTGGCGATAGTGGCGCTGACTCGTTGCTGCAGACCAGTGATACGACGAATGCGGTCGCTTACGGTGGATCCGGCAACGACGCCTTCCTGCAAGGCAACAGCGGTGCTGACCGGCTCTACGGCGATGCCGGCGATGACACCTCGCTCACAGGCGACAGCGGCGCTGACAGTGTCTTCGGAAAGAACGGCGATGATGTCGGCTTGTTTGGCGGCAGTGGGGTCGACACTGTCAACGGTCAGGCCGGTGCGGATACGCGGCTCTTCGGCGGCGAGGGTAAAGATTCTGTCTTTGGTGGCATCGGTGACGACGTCAGTGTCGGTGGCGGCAATGGGGATGATCTGGTCTTCGGTGCCAGAGGCGACGACACGCTTCTGCTCGACCTAGGCAAGGATAGTGTCTACGGCGGTAGCGGTGATGATGCTTTCCGGCTTTCTAACGCATCCGTGGCTGGGACCACGGCGCTGGAGAATGGCGACAGCGTAGATGGTGGCAGCGGCAGCGATACCTTGGTCCTCATGACCGGTGCCGAGCTTTCCACCCTGGCAGTCGGTCTCGAGATCACGAATGTTGAGTTCATCGCCAGGAACAGTGACATCGGAACGGACGGGGACGACACGATTTCGCGCGCCAGTCACTACAACATTCTGGGCAACTCCGGAACTGACGTGCTTATGGGCGAGGATGAGGGTGGCCTCTTCGGTGGTTCTGGCGACGACAGCGTTGTTGCAAAGGGCAGCAGCAAGCCATCGCTCTTCGGCGATGACGGCGATGACACGCTCGAGGTGGACAGTCTCTTCCGTGGTACCGAGGTAGAACTCTTCGGCGGCAGCGGCGGGGATACCCTCTTCATCCGGAGTAATTTGTCTGAGACTGACTCTCTTCTACTTGATGGCGGCAGTGGCAGCGACACGGTGCTGTTGGGCACCGGCGTCTCTCTGCCATCAGGCGCGACCCTGGTCAGTGTCGAGACCGTCGTTACCTTCGTGGCGTCGATCGTCGGGACCAGCGGCGATGATGTCATCTTCGCCACTGGTGCGCCGGTCGCCTTTGGGGAATCCGGTAATGACGGGATCTTCGGATCGTCTCAGGTTCGGACCCTGTTCGGCGGGGAAGGCGACGACAGCCTCTATGGTTCGGGTACAACAGATGACAGTCTATTCGGGGGTAGTGGTAACGACGGCCTGATCCGGGGTAATGGCGGTGACGACAAGATCTATGGGGCCACGGGCAACGACACCTCGCTGGACGGAAGCAATGGGGACGATCGGATCTATGCCGGCTTGGGTGACGACAGCGGCCTGAAGGGCGGTGGAGGTGCGGACTCTGTCTTCGGCGGCTCCGGCGACGACACCTTCGTCATCGACGACTTCAAGGCGATCAACCTCACCGGTGCAGATCTCTATGACGGCGGCTCTGGTCAAGACACCTTGCTGATCTTCGGGGCAGAGGCCGCCAGCCGCTTTGACTCTATGATCACCACCAACATAGAGCAGATCCTCTACATCTACGGCAGTAGCGGCGGGGCCGTGACCGTGGCTGGCAGCGGTGACGACGTCATCGTTGGTGACAGTGAGGACAATACGATTGTCGGCGCTACTGGTGATGACCAGATCTCCGGCCTTGAGGGCGATGACCGCTTGTTCGGCGATGGTTTCCTGTCCAACACGGTTGAAGCTGCCATCCAAACCGGCAGTGCCGGCAACGACTTCTCGCTCTTCGGCGGCCTCGGCGATGACCGGATCTACGGTGACGGCGGCAACGACGTGTCGCTCGACGGCGGGAGTGGCGAAGACAGGGTCTACGGTGGCCAGGGCATCGATCAGGATCTCTTCGGCGGTTCCGGTAGTGACTATGTCTATGGCGGCGAAGATGCCGACAGCCGGCTCTTCGGTGGTAAGGGCGAGGACTTTGTCTTCGGCGACGGCGGGGTCGATCGCGACCTATTCGGCGGTGAGGGCGACGACAGGATCTTCGCTGGGGTCAACAGCGACCGCGGCCTGCGCGGCGATGCCGGCGACGACCTGATCATGGCCGAGGGCGGCAACGATCGTCAGGTCTTCGGTGGCTCAGGCGTGGATCAGCTCTTCGGTGGCCTCGGTCGCGACTCCCTCTTCTACGGCGGCAGTGGTGATGACTCCCTCTACGGCGGCGGCGGCGATGACGCCATGCTCTTCGGCGCACTCGGGGATGATACCCTGGAGGGTGGTAGCGGCAGCGACACGCTCTATGGCGACTCTGGGGATGATGTCTTCCACCTGCCGGGTGGTGGTTCGGGCCCGACCCCGCTTACGATCGGTGCCAACACCGGAAACGACACCTTCTATGGCGGCAGTGGCGTGGACACCCTGATGCTGGCATCAGGTGCCAGCCTGCCGACGTCGGTCACCCTGGTGTCGGTGGAGGTCTATGGCGGGCTTGGTGGAACCTTCTCCGACATCAAGACCTTCGAGTCAGGCCATAACCTCTTCAACGGTCTTGGCGGCAATGACAGTCTAATAGGTCGGAGCGGTCGCAACACTCTGCTGGGGTCCAGTGGACAGGACGGCCTCTTCGGCGGGGTGGGCCAGGACAGCCTCTTCGGCGGCAGCGGGAATGATGGCCAGATCTATGGCGGCAATGCCGTGGATCGCCTCTATGGTGATGCGGGCAATGATTCCCTCTTCGGCGATAGCGGCGGTGACCGCCTCTATGGTGGTGACGACGCCGATGCTCTGCTTGGCGGAACGGGCAGCGACACGCTCTTCGGCGGTTCTGGAGAGGATGTCGGCCGCGGTGGGGACGGTGGCGATCGCATCTATGGCGGATCGGCGGCAGACGCCCTTCTGCAGGGCGATCTTGGCAATGACCGCCTCTTCGGCGGCCAGGGCGGCGACAGCTTCTTCTTCGGTGGATCGGGTGCGGACAACATCTTCGGCGGCAGTGGTGACGACCGCTCGCTCTATGGAGGGTCCGGCATCGACAGCCTGAACGGAGACTCCGGTGCGGACACCATCTTCGGCGGCGCCGGTGACGACCGCGTGCTGGGCGGGCCTGGTGAAGACCTGGTCTACGGCAGCTCCGGTCAGGACACCGTCTATGGTGGCTCCGGCAATGACCAGGGCATCTTCGGCGGCAGCGCACGCGACAGCCTCTTCGGTGGCTCCGGCAGCGACCAATCGCTCTCCGGTGGTTCGGGCAACGACTTGGTCAACGGCGGTGATGGAGACGACACGGCCTATGGCGGTGAGGCCGACGACACCCTGCAGGGGCAGGACGGTCAAGATGTCCTGCACGGCGGCAGCGGGTTGGACCGCTTGGTGGGTGGCCTTGGCGACGACACCATTCATGCCGACAGCGGCAATGACCGCATCTTCGGTGGTGTCGGTGTTGACACGGCCTATGGTGGCAGCGGCGACGACACCTTCACGGTCAACACCAGCGCTGATCGTGTCATCGAGGCGGTCGGCGAGGGCACGGACCGGGTCATCACCTCGGTCAACGGCTATAGCCTGGAAGAGAACATCGAGGTGCTGTCCAATCGGCAGGACGATGTTTCGCGCCAGCTCTTCTCCAACTCCGGCGGTGCCCAGATCGTCGGCAACAGCGCCATCGATACTTTGGTCGGTCGCTCCGGTCAGGACACGCTCTACGGCGGTATCGGAGACGACGAGCTTTATGGTGGAATCGGTGACGACGTGCTGCGCGGCCGTTCCGGTGGAGACACCATGACCGGTGGCTCGGGGAACGACACCCTGGATGGAGAAGGCGATGCTGCGGTGCGTGACTACATCTACGGCGGCACCGGAGACGATCTGCTTTTCTTCAACAAGAACGACATGGCCTTTGGCGGTTTTGGCAATGACACCTTCCATTTCGATGGCAACGAGGCCGGCGAGACCATGGGCGGCGGCACCGTAGAGGCGCTGTTGGAGATCGGTGACTTCGCCGGTGTGTTGGCGGGCGCCTTCGACAAGTTGGAGTTCGAAAGCGGGCTGCTGAACGGCAGCTTCACCTATCTGGAGTCAGGTGCCTTCAGCGGCGGCAGCAACACCGAGGCACGCTTCGATGATGGCTTGGGTCAGCTTGAGGTCGATACAGATGGCGATGGAACCTTCGACATTGCGGCCAAGATGACTGGTGTCGGTGCGAGCTCACTTACGGCCGTCGACTTCGTCTTCCTCTAGAGAGCTTGCCGGCCGCCAGACCCCTGGCGGCCGCTGCGCTGGGACGTCACGAATAGGCGCGTCGGATCGGGGCCGTTCTTCCTGGCCTTGGTGTTACTTGGATGTGGGCGGCGTGTGGCCCAGCACCCGGTCGCGGATGCGCTGCTGCCACTCTCGCCCCTCTGCATCCTGCCACCACACCAGATGCTTGGAGAAGGGCGGCACCTCGTAGGGGCCCATATTGATGTTGCGCGTCTTGTGCCACTCGGCCGCCAAGGCCGGATAGAGGGCCTTTAGCGTGCTCTTGGGGCCGATGCGCCCGGCAATGTCGCGCGGCTCCTCCACGGGCTTATCATCCTCCAGCCAGCGATCGACGGCATGCCAGAGAAAGCCGACAAGACCGGCTAGGTCTGCCGTCTCTTCATAGGGTTCCGGATAAGCCCAGGCCGCATTCTCCCGCCGCTGGCCGCCGGCTTCCAGGTGCCAATAGGCAGCGAAGCCCTTGAAATGGCAGTAGCTGCCGTAGTCGCTGGGCCGAAAGAAGCGCATGTCGAGATCGACCAGCGGCAGGTAATAGAGCGGTGCGTGGCCTTGTTCCAAAGCGACACGGGCTTGTCGGCTCTCGCCGATGACCTGATCGCCGATGATCAGGGTGACCTTGGCCGGGATCGGCTCCAGGTCGAAGCTGTAGTCTGGGTTCACCAACCAGGCCGGCCCGTGTTGCGGCTGCCCCGAAGCGGCCTCGCTGCGGCTGCCCAGTGCCTCCAGCTCCGGCACCGTCTCATGGTCGGCGCAGAGCGGCTTGCAGGCCTCGCGACAGACCCAGCGACGATGCGGCTGGCTGGGCGCCACCATCATGCGATGGCAAGCCGGACAGTTGGCGTAGACCCAGCCCAGGTCCGGTCGCTGTCGGTGCGCCTTGGTCAAGCGCTCGTTCATACGCCGGCGTTGCAGGAAAGAGAGCAGGTCGGATTTGGAGATCCTCGGCTCGGCCGATCCGCCTTCGGCCTCCGGCGGCTGTGGGAAGTAGGCGAAGTCGACCCAAAATCGGATCATCTCCTCATCGACGCCGGCCAGCGCGGCGGCTTCGGCTAGGTTCAATCTCTCATCCGCCATGCCTGTCTCTCCCGCCTCCAATGCTCCTTCCCGCAATCCCGCCGCTCAGGGATCAGAAGCAGATGTGGAAGCTCAGGAGGCTGTGCGAGCCGCAGCTGGCATCTGCCGGTGCACCGGCCCCGCCGGGGCCTTGACCGCGCATATCCTCCGGCTCTGAGGCATTGGCGAAGGCCGGGCCCCAGTTGTCGCCAAAGGTGGTGCCAAAGCCCAGCTCCGGGTCGGTCGCCGGATCGACATCGGGTCTGAGGCTGGTTCCGCCCCAGTCGGCATTGTCGATGAAGAGCACCACCGGCCCGCTGCTGTCAGGCAGTGCGCCGTCCAGAACACGCATGGTGTAGACCAGCTTGTCGCCTTCCAGGGCCACGTCGGTCAGCTCCAGCACGGCCGGCTGCTGCTTGGCTTCGGGCGCGAAGGTGATCGCGGCATTGGGCGGATCGTCGGCGAAGCTGTCTGCGCCCTGATCCCAGAAATCGACGAAGGCTTGGTTGTCGATCGAGCCGGCGATGCGGTTTGGCCGGTCGCTGAAGTAGAGCGTGTGCGGCCCGATCTGCTCCAGCACCAGGGTGTCGCCCTCAAGGCTCATTGCCGAGGCGTTCTGCACGAAGAGCCACTGGACACCCTCGTCGCTCTTGCTCTCGGCCTGGGCGCCGGCAGTCAAGGCGGGCATGGCGGCGAGCAGCGAGGCTCCGACAAGAGCGATGGCAAAGCGTTTCATGGTCTCTCCTTTCAGAGCCAATCTATGACAGATCGAAGAATCTGTTTCAAAGTAGTGACCTGCGTTGTGAGACGCAAGCAGGAGGCGGCGTTCTTCTCCTCACCAAACCCCACCAAAGGCGATTCCGGAGAGTTCGGCCATCTCCTTCTTCCAGGTAGTCAGGTCGTCGCGGTTAAACTTGGACAGGTGATCGTGGCCGCAGGCGCGGGCCATGACCTGCATCAAGCTGACCGAGACATCAAAGAAATTCTTCAGGCGCTCGGCCGACTTCTCGACGATCAGGCGGCTGACCAGGTGCGGTTTTTGGGTGGCGATGCCGACTGGGCAGTTGTTGGTATGGCAGGCGCGCATGGCGATGCAGCCGATGGCTTGCATGGCGGCGTTGGAGAGCGCCACGGCGTCGGCACCCAGCGCCAGCGCCTTGACGAAGTCCGCCGGTTTGCGCAGGCCGCCGGTGATGACCAGGGTGACGTCCTGGCGCCCCAAGTTGTCGAGGTGGCGACGGGCGCGCGCCAAGGCCGGGATGGTTGGCACAGAGATGTTGTCGCGAAAGATGATGGGGGCAGCGCCGGTGCCGCCGCCGCGGCCGTCCAGGATGATGTAGTCGACGCCGACCTCCAAAGCCGCGTCGATGTCCTTTTCGATGTGCTGAGCGGAGAGTTTGTAGCCGATCGGGATGCCGCCGGTGCGGTCGCGCACCTGATCGGCGAAGGCGCGAATCTGTGAGACCTCGGTCCAATCGGGGAAGCGGGCAGGGGAGACCGCGGCTTGGCCCTCTTCCAGCCCGCGAACCTGGGCGATCTTTCCCTTCACCTTGTTTCCCGGCAGGTGGCCGCCGGTGCCGGTCTTGGCGCCCTGGCCACCCTTGAAGTGAAAGGCCTGGACGCGGGCCAGCTTGTCCCAATCGAAGCCGAAGCGCGCCGAGGCCAGCTCATAGAAGTAACGGCTGTTCTCCGCCTGCTCTTCGCCCAGCATGCCGCCCTCGCCGGAGCAGATGCCGGTGCCGGCCAGTTCTGCACCCTGCGCCAGCGAGACCTTTGCCGGCTCTGAAAGCGCCCCGAAGCTCATGTCCGAGACGAAGAGCGGGATCTCCAGCCTGAGCGGCTTCTGCGCGTTGGGGCCGATGACGACTTCGGTTCCGACTGCATTCTCGTCCAGCAGTGGCGGGCGGTGCAGCTGTGCGGTCAGGATCTGGATATCGTCCCAGTCCGGCAGTTGAGTGCGCGGAACGCCCATGGCGTCCAAGGCCCCGTGATGACCGGCCTTGGCCTTACCCTGGCGCGCATAGCGTTGGATCAGCTGATTATAGGGTTCTTCCTCGGTCCCGTGCGAGGTATCGGCATAGAGCCCCAGGTAGGCTTTGCGATTGAAAGGCTGCGGATTGTCCTTGGCCCAGGCCTCGATCTCGTCCTGATCGACCAGAACCTCGCCCGCTTCGATCCAGGACTGGAACTTGGGCAGCACCTCTTCGTTGTTGTACGCGGAGACACCGCTGTCCAGGCGATAGTCCCAATAGTGCACCCCGCACATCAGGTTGTTGCCGCGCACAAAGCCGTCGGACATGAGGGCGCCGCGATGCAGGCAACGTCCGTAGAAGACTGCGACCTCCTCATCCAAACGGACGACGACCAGGTCCACTTCACTGACCAGGGCATACTGTGGCTTGCGGTTGGGCAAGGTTTCGAAGGAGGCAATGGCGGTCTTCTGCATCGTGCTGTCTTTCTCTTCGGGCCCGGTCGGGCGATGAGGTATGGGAGGTTGCTCAAGTGACCCATATCGGCATCCGCCAAGGGTGCGTCAGCTTAACAGTCCTTCACCGCCAATCACAGCTAGGCGAAGATCATTGGCATGCAGCCTTGACTGGAAGGCGCAGAGCCTCTATCAACGTGACCATGACTGCGTTTGACTATATAGCGATTGGCTATCCTGACCTGCCTCGTCCCCCGTCATCTTAGATGACGGCGCAAACGCGCGCTCATAATCCTCTACAATCTAAAGTAGTATCGGCGCCTCTGTAGATCGCCCCTTTTTCGCCTCTTGTGCGAAGCGGGCTGTCGCAAGTGTGGCGCCCAGCGACACAGGCAGATCAATGGTCAACGATTGGAACGACTTGCTCAAAGGAGCAAATGCAGCACAGGCCCTAGCGGAGGCACTGGAAAGCGCCGCTAAGTCAGATCACAAGGCAGAGCGTCGCGACAGGCGACGGCGGATCCGAAAGGGGTTCATCTGGTTGGTTCTGCTGGCACTCGTCGTCATGACGGTGCTCACCCTCGTCTTGAGTCCTGAGGAACTGGCTTCACTCTCTTTCTAGCGAGCGGTCGGGGCGGCGCGCGCGGATCCCTCGCGCAAGACCGCCCCGGCCCTACGTCCGATCGACCTTATCTAAACCCTTGGTCCAGATGGGGCCGCCACAATCCTTCGTTCATTGAATTCGCATAGATTCAATAGTTGCACTTTGATTGCTATCCAGCCAGTATTCCGCTGGAGAGCGGGGCTAGCTGGACTATCCCGGATACATAGTTTGAAGCAGCCCATTAGTGGGTTGGGCTTCGGATCAGCGCGCTTAATACGTTCAGCGCATGGTCAAGGCGACTGCTGCAGGAGTTTGCGCTTTCAGCGATTGAGACGCGTCGGCACCAGGCATGGGCAGCGAGAAAGCGTGAGATCTAAGCTTCCTTGGGTTACAGAAGATAGGAGAAAGAGCGGTGCATCGTAGCTTGTCGATCTTGTTGTTGGTTGCCGTGATCTTGCCGGGTTGCTCATCCGTCATGGCGGTGACCGGTGAAGAGAAGAAGGACTTGGGCGTGTTGGCGAAGGGAACGCCACGCTCCAGTGTTCTGGCCGAATTCGGCGCCCCCGTGACGTCGAAGCGCGGTCCTGTCGTGAGCAGTGGCACAGCCCTGGCCGTTCCGCCGAAAGCTGAAACGCAGCCAGAGCAGACGGCTTCCTTGGGAACAGCAGCCTCTGCCGAGCAGAGCGGCGGCCAGAGTGAAGCCGACGCCCTCACGGCGGCGGCCCTGGCAGAACACAACAACCAGCCACTGGCGGCTGTCGAAGCCCAAGAGACCTTGGCCTACGGCGAGCCCAATCGCTATGACATTTTCAGCTTCGTGCAGGGCCGTTCCGATGGCTCCAACGCCGGCCGCGCGGTCGCCTACGGCGCCTTGGCGGTCCTGACGCTCGGTTTGTCAGAGGTTGTGATGACGCCCTTGGAGGCGGTTGCTGGCGACCAAGGGCGCATGAAGTTCCGCGTCGTCTATGACGAGGAAGACAGGGTGACCGAGGCCCGCATTTTCGATGAGCCGACGGGAGAGTGGGTCACCTATGCCGACTACAGCAGACGGCAGGATGAGCGGGTGAAGGAGCAGCAGCGCAAGCAGGCCAACCAAGCCATTTCAGAATAGGTTGCGCGATGGAGCAGCTTGCCCACAACTCTCATATTGAAGCATCAACAGCGACGGCGGCAGCGGGTTCGACCCCCAGAACCCGGCCGCCAGCGGCCGGCGGCCCACAAACACGCTCATGCCCAGTTTTGAGGTGATCCTCTAAGGCTAGCCTGTCCAATCGCTGCTTTTCTCGCGCGCTCGCCCCGGCCTGGAGCCTTATCGATACTGTTCCTGCTCCTTGCGCGCTTCTTCTTCCGCGGCTGCAGCGGCTGCCCTTTCGGCCTTCTCTTGCTCCACCCTGGCGATGACATCGTCCATGCTGGGGGTCAGCGGGTCACAGCCGCTTTGCTCGGCGAGCGCGGCAAGATTTAGATTGCGCCTAAGCAGGGCTTGTGTCTCGATATCCTCAGCCTCGCCGGTGTCCATCGCCGCCAAGACACCGATCCCGCCGACAATGGTCAGGGCCGCGACGGCCGCGTTGGCCTGCTGACGTTCGAGATCCTCTTGATAGAGCCGCGCTATGGTAGCTCGGTTTACGGCATACTCGCTCTCCAGCTGGTGGCAGCTCATGGCGGTATCGCTGCTGCGTTGGACGGCCACCGGATTGGCTGTGCGCCCGCCACAAGCCGAGAGCACCAGCAAAGCAGCAACAGTGGGTATGTATATTGCGCGAATAACAGGCCTCCTTCAGGTTTCAATGCGTGCATAAACTATATGAGCCTATGTTGGAAGATCAAAAAGTGTATCCCTTGGCTTTGGTGTTGAGATTCGCGAGGAACCGCTGGAGAAGCTCATCATCGTGCCGCTTGACCTCTGGTGCGAGTCGTCTTGTCATAGACCACAAGCGATGGAAGAGCGGCGCGCACAAGAATCGCTGCTGGAGGGAGGCAAGATGGCGGTCATCTACGGACAGACGGGAATCGACAACAGCCTGACCGGTACGCCGCAGGTCGATTCCATCTATGGCCTCAGCGGCGACGACCGTGCCTATGGGTTGGCGGGCAACGACAGCCTCTTCGGCGGCTCAGGAGGTGATCTCCTCTTTGAGGGCGGGGAAGGGTCTGATCGGCTCTATGGCGGGCCGGGCGGTGACAGCTACCACTTTGGCGACGACGGGAATGACCGGCTAAGCGGCGGCTCGGCGGCCGATTGGGTTCTCGCCGGTGAATCGGGTGACGATTTCATCTTCGGCGGTCAAGGCGACGACAGCCTGCTCTACGGCGGCAGCTACGTCGACCGCATCTATGGCGGCAACAATGTCGATTGGCTGCTCTTCGGTGGTGCCGGCTTCGACACCCTCTTTGGCGGAAGTGCATCTGATTCATTGCTCTATGGTGGGATGGACCGCGACCAAATCTTCGGCGGAGAGGGCGCCGATGTCGGCCTTTATGGAGATCAAGGCCCGGACCGGATCTATGGGGGATCGAACAGCGATCTAAGACTCTTCGGTGGCTCCGGCGACGATTTGATCTATGGCGGTGCGGGATCCGACTTCCTCTTGCAGGGCGGATCGGGCGAGGACAGCCTCTTCGGTGGTGAGAATGGGGACATCAGCCTCTATGGCGGTGAAGGGGATGACCTGATCGAAGGTGGTCTCAGCAGCGAGCTCACTCTGGATGGTGGGCAGGGTAACGACACCTTGCGTGGCCAGGATGGTATCGACTCTGTCCTCATCGGCGATGCAGGCGACGACAGTATCTTCGGCGGTGCGGCGGATGACGCCAGGCTCTATGGCGGAGAGGGCAGAGACCGGATCTACGGTGACGAGGGGGCCGATTTCAGCCTGACAGGCGGACTTGCCAGCGACACCCTCTTCGGCGGTGCCGGGGATGACTCCTGGCTCTACGGCGGCGCCAACACGGATCTGATCTATGGCGGCAGCGGAAGAGAGTCTGCGGTTTTTGGCTCAGGCGGTGCGGATATCCTGCTTGGCCAAGAGGGTGACGACGAGCGCTTCTATGGCGATGGCGGCGATGACGTTATCGACGGAGGCTCCGGTAACGACAGTCTGCTGCGTGGTCAGAACGGCGCTGACTCTGTCTACGGCGACGACGGCAACGACTTCATCTATGGTGATGAGCAGGATGATCTGCTGGTCGGCGGTCGCGGTGTCGATAGAGCCTTCGGCGGTGCCGATGATGATCGCTTTCTGGTCCGAAGCCAGGCCGAGCTCCAATCCGGGGACAGCTTCAACGGTGGTGGTGGGACGGACACCCTGATCCTCCATCAGGCCGCTTCTCTCGTCGCCGGTGTCAATCTCGCCAACATCGAAGTCTTCCTGCACTATGGAACCAGCGGCAACGACACCCTGAGCGGCAGTGACGTCATCGATCGCGCCTATGGGCTCAGCGGCAATGATCGCCTCTTCGGTCTGGGGAACAACGACACCCTAAACGGCGGGCCAGGGCGAGACTCGCTCTTCGGCGGCAACAACAACGACACCCTT
Organism: Rhodospirillales bacterium; assembly: GCA_963669335.1. Lineage (GTDB taxonomy): Bacteria > Pseudomonadota > Alphaproteobacteria > Kiloniellales > JACOMY01 > JACOMY01. The sequence continues at coordinate 3,614,644 of OY770023.1, read as the reverse complement.
TACGTCAGCAGCCAAGGCGATTTCGTCGCCGGCGAGATCTTCAACGGTGGCGGCGGTACCGACAGTCTGGTCCTACCCATTGGTGTGACCAACGTCGACGATGTCAGCCTGGCCGGGCTGGAGCAGGTCTTCTTCTATGGCAGCAATGAGGCCGACGGGATCTACGGCAGCTCCTTCCCCGATCGTATCTATGGCTTGGCCGGTGATGACAGTCTCTTTGGCCGGGTCGGCGACGACCTCTTAGAAGGTGGGTCAGGGGCCGATCGCCTGACCGGAGCGGCCGATGACGATCGGCTTCACGGTCAACAGGGCAACGACAGCTCTCTTGTCGGGGGTAATGGCGCGGACCGGATCTATGGTGGGTCCGGTCAGGACGAAAGCCTGCTTGGCCAGGACGGCCAGGACTCCCTCTTCGGAGGAGAGGCTAAGGACTCCTACCTCTACGGCGGCAACAGCAGTGACTGGATCTTCGGTGGCTCCGGGGCCGACAGCCTGCTCTTCGGTGGCAACCTCGACGATTTCATCGAAGGAAACTCCAGCAACGATCTCTCGCTCTTCGGCGATGGCGGGAGCGACCGGCTCTACGGTGGTGCCGGTCATGACGACTTTCTCTATGGCGCAGATGGTAACGACCGCATCTATGGTGGCTCCGCAGACGATGGCCGCTTCTTCGGTGGTCTGGGCAGTGACAGCCTCTTCGGTGGCGTGGCTAATGATAGCCGCCTCTTTGGGGGCAGTGCTGCCGACCACCTCTCGGGCGGGTCGGGGCAGGATCTCAGCCTCTTCGGTGGCGGCGGCAACGACCGGATCGAGGGTGATGCGGGCGACGACACCTTCCTCGAGGGCGATGCTGGGAATGATGTGCTCTTGGGTGAAGGCGGTAACGATCGTGGCCTCTTCGGCGAAGGCGGTTTGGACGAGCTCTTCGGGGGCGGCGGTAGTGACAGCTACTTCTTCGGTGGCGCCGCCAAAGATCGTTTGGTCGGCGGGGATGGCAACGACGCCTACTTCTATGGCGGATCGGGATCTGATTCACTCTTCGGCGGTAGTGGAGCGGAGCTTTCCTTGATCGGTGGTGCCAACGACGATTGGCTCTATGGCGGTTCCGGTAATGACAGCGCGCTCTTCGGTGGGGCGGGCAATGATTTCCTCTATGGCGGCGCAGGTGCCGACTCGCTGCTGCGCGGCTTCGGTGGGGACGATCGGATTGAAGGTGAAGGCGGTAATGATCAGCTGGTGGGCGATGCCGGAGACGATCTGCTGATCGGCGGCGGGGGCGCGGACATACAGTTCGGCGGCAGCGGTGACGACACCTTCCTGATTGAGAGCCAGGTGCAACTCCAGCCCGCGGAGACCATTGACGGCAATGAAGGGGTGGACACCCTGCAGCTTGCCGCGGGCGTGACCCTCGCGCCCGGCGTCCTGATCACTAACGTTGACTTCATCATCTACGGCTGAGGTCGAGAGATGTGCGTAGGGGAATGCCTCGCGCGACAAGACCTAGGGAGAGCGACATGTCCGTCATCTATGGTGTGGCAGGTGAGAACAACAGCCTGACCGGCACGCCCTCCGTCGACACCATCTTCGGTCTCAGCGGCGATGACCGCGCCTATGGCTTGGCGGCCGACGACAGCCTCTTCGGTGGCTCCGGCGCAGACCTGAGCTTCCTCGGGGGTGCCGACCGCGACAGTCTCTTTGGCGGGCAGGGTGGCGACAGCCTCTTCTTCGGCGGCGACGAGAACGACCTTTTGGATGGGGGCGGCAACTCTGATCGCTTTTTCTATGGCGGCAGGGGTGATGACGAGATCTTTGGCGACGGTGGCAGCGACCAGAGCTTCTTTGGCGGTTCCTATGTAGACCTGATCTTCGGGGGGAGTGGCGTCGACAGCGCGCTGTTCGGAGGCAGCAGCTATGATCGCCTCTATGGCGACGCCGGCGATGACCGCAGCCTCTTCGGTGGCGAGGGGCGCGACGGCATTTACGGGGGCAACGGCAATGACCGACATCTCTATGGGGCCAATGGTCCGGACAGCCTCTTTGGCGGTGCTGCCAACGACTCTCTCTTCTTCGGCGGCTTCGGCTATGATCTCATCTACGGCGGCGGTGGCATCGACCAGTCCTTCTTCGGTGGCTCCTCGAACGACACGCTCTACGGCGGTGGCGGCAGCGACATCTCGCTCTATGGCGACGAGGGGGAGGATCGCCTCTTCGGTGCCGACGGCACGGATCGACAGCTAGGCGGTGGGCTCGGCAACGACAAGATCTATGGCGAAACGGGGAACGATACGGGTCTCTTTGGCGGCGGGCAGATCGATTACCTCTTTGGCGGGTCCGGTAATGATGTCTCTCTCTTCGGCGGAAGCGGGCAAGACTCACTCTATGGGGGTCAAGGTAACGATCGGCTCTTCGGCGATGCCTCCAATGACGTCCTCTTCGGGTCGAGCGGTGTCGACAGCCTCTACGGTGGCTCGGGTGACGACTATGTGCCAATTGTCGATTCTAATGACTTGACCGGTGGCGGATTCTTCGATGGTGGTGCGGGTGTCGATACGCTTTTGCTCGAAAGCTTTGCCTTCGTGCCTGCGGGCCTCTCTCTCACCTCTGTGGAGGTGGCGACGATCATCGGCACTGACGCCAATGACAGCCTGCGCGGTGGCGACCCGGCAGATGTGATTGAAGGGCTCGTCGGCAACGACCAGCTCTTTGGCGGCAATGCTTCGGACACCTTGAACGGTGGACCCGGGCGCGACTCGCTTTTTGGCGGCGCGGCCAGCGACACCTTGATCGTCTCCAGCGGGAGTGACTTTGCTACGGGTGAGGTCTTTGATGGCGGTGCCGGTGCTGATATCTTGATCGTGGAAGGTGGCAGGACCATTCCCACCGATGTGACCCTGCAGTCCATCGACACGGTCTTTCTGATCGGCACGGACTTGCCCAACACCCTCACCGGGACCGACCTGCCCGACCGCATCTATGGGCTGGGTGAGCCGGACCAGCTGGTTGGTCTTGAGGGCGATGATGTCCTCTTTGGTGGCTCGGGTGGCGACACGACGCTCTTCGGTGGCCTTGGATCAGATAGTGTCTTCGGCGGCGAGGGGATCGACTCCTTCCTTTTCGGTGGTGAGGGCGACGACTTCATTCATGGCGACAACGGGATCGACGTCAGTCTCGTCGGCCAGGACGGTGACGATGCAATCTTCGGCGGTGCCGCTGCTGATTTTTGGCTGATTGGCGGTGAGGGTGGCGATGTCATCTATGGTGGTGGCGGCGGCGATGGACGGCTCTATGGCAACAGTGGCGACGACCACATCCAAGGCGATGGCGGCGACGATTCGGAGTTGCGAGGTGGGGATGGTATCGACCAGGTCTACGGCGGCGATGGCAAGGACGTTTATCTCTTTGGCGGCATAGCGGACGACCGGATCGATGGGGGGGCAGGCAATGATTCCAGACTGTCGGGCAATGCCGGCGATGACTTGATCTTCGGTCGCAGTGGCGCAGACGTCGGCTTGTTCGGAGGATCAGGCGACGACAGCATCGATGGCAATTTCGGGAACGATGTCAGACTCTTGGGAGGGCTCGGCCAGGACCGTATCCGCGGCAATGATGGTGATGATGTCCGCTTCTATGGTGATGGCGGCGACGACAGCATCTATGGTAACGCCGGCGACGATGCCAGCTTCTACGGAGGGGAGGGGGATGACACCCTGCATGGCGTTGGCGGCAATGATAGCCTATTTTTCGGTGATCTCGGCAACGACACTTTGCGTGGCCAGGAGGGTGACGATACTGGCCTCTTCGGCGGGGTGGGCTCGGACTCGCTCTTTGGCGGAACCGGTGATGACCTGTCGCTCATCGGCGCCGGTGGAGACGACAAGCTGCGCGGCAACGAGGGCGACGATCGCTACCTCTATGGTGGAAGTGGCGAAGACTACATCTCTACGGCCAGCGGCCAAGACAGGAGTCTCTTCGGCGGCAGTGGCCATGACTCGCTGACCGGTGGAACCGGCGATGACCTTCTTCTGCAAGGGGACAGCGGTGCCGACACCCTTCGTGGCGGTGACGGCGATGATCGAACCCTCTATGGCGGCGATGGAACGGACAGCCTGGACGGGGGTGGCGGCAACGACAGCAACCTCTACGGCGGCAACAACAACGACACCCTGGCCGGTGCCTCCGGGGCCGACCGGGTCCTCTTTGGCGGCAGTGGTGCCGACACCCTGCGCGGCCAAGCGGGCGATGATCGTTTCCTCTATGGCGATGGCGGCGCCGATAGCCTCTTTGGGCACACCGGCGAAGACACCTCCTTCAATGGAGAGGCCGGCAATGATCGGATCTTCGGTGGCAGTGGTGCAGACCGGGCGCTCTATGGGGGCTACGGAGATGACCGCATCTATGGCGGCGACGGCGGGGATCGCTTTCTGCGCGGCAATGGCGGCGACGACTTTATCGCTGGCAGCGCCGGGTTTGACCTGATCTACGGCGATGGCGGTCTGGACACGCTGAACGGTGGCAATGGTGCTGACACGCTCTTTGGAGGTCAGGGCAACGACCTCTTCCTCGTCTCGGGACAACTGCAGCTGGCAGCTGGTGAGACCATCGATGGCGGCAGCGGGGTCGATACCCTAGCGCTGGCTGCTGGTGTCAGCCTGCCTGCCAACGTGCTGATCACCAATGTCGAGGTTGTTCTCTACGGCTAAGACGCTAAGCCAGCCGGCTTGCGAGCCGGCCAGGATTGAAGCAGACTTGTCATCCACGGAGGAGGCGCTGCGCGAGGCGGGCTTTCCTTTCCGGCAACGCGCAGCAAACCGGCCAGAATGGAAACCTGGAAAGGGTCGAGGTGCTGCGTATGGTGGATGGAACTGACTCAAACGGGGGAGGAGAGGACAAGGGGGCACGCTGTGTCGTCCTAGTCGGCCCCTACAAATCCGGCAAGACGACATTGATGGAATCGCTGCTCTTTTCAGCTGGTGCCATCCGTCGGCGGGGTACGATCTCTGAGGGCAACACCGTTGGCGATCGCTCGGTCGAGGCCGAAGCGCGCGAGATGACGGTAGAGCCTAACGTGGCACACTGCGAGTATCTGGGAGAGCCCTGGTCGGTAATCGACTGTCCCGGCTCCGTCGAGCTGCGTCAGGACAGCCTGAATGCGCTGATGGCGGCCGACTTGGCGGTGATCGTCGCCGAGCCGGATCCCGATCGAGCTGCCTCTCTGGCGCCTCTCTTCAAGCTGATCGACAGCTACCAGATTCCACACCTGCTGTTCATCAACAAGATGGATAAGACCAGCTGGCGGGTGCGCGACATCCTGGAGGGACTGCAGGCGGTCTCACCCAAGCCCTTGTTGCTGCGCCAGGTGCCGATCCGCGAGGGCGAGGATGTCACCGGCTTCGTCGATCTTGTGAGCGAGCGTGCCTACCGCTACGCCGAAGGCAAGCCTTCCAAGCTGATCGAAATGCCCGACGCGGTGAAGGAGCGCGAGGGCGAGGCCCGCCAGGAGATGCTGGAATCGCTCGCGGATTTCGACGATGCGCTGCTCGAGCAGCTCTTGGAAGACAAGGAGCCGGCGACCGACGAGGTCTATGGCCACGTCACGGAAGCGCTGCAGCAGGATCGCGTGGTGCCGGTCTTCCTCGGTTCGGCCGAGCACATGAACGGCATTGGGCGCCTTTGGAAGGCCTTGCGGCACGAAGGACCCAGCGCTGCCTTGACCGCTGAACGGCTAGGTATCTCAACCGAAGGCGAGCTTTCGGCCACCGTAGTCAAGACCTATCATCAGGCGCATCTCGGCAAGCTCAGCCTGGCCCGGATCTGGCACGGCGGCATCGCCAACGGTGCCACCTATGCCGGCGAACGCTTGGCCGGTCTCTATCGTCTGATGGGGGCGGACCCGCAGAAGCTGGAGGCCGCAGAAGCCGGCCAACTGGTCGGACTGCAGCGCCTGGATGCCGTCAAGACCGGCGATCATCTGACCGCCGAGGGCCCGACAGAAGGGGGAGAGGTCGGCTGGCCGGATGCCTTGCCGCCCGTCTACTCTCTGGCCATCGAGCCGGAGAGACGCCAGGACGAGGTCAAGCTGACGGCCAGCATCGCCAAACTGATCGAGGAAGATCCCTCGATTTCGCTGGAGCGCAACGCCAGCACGCAGCAATTGCTGCTCTGGGGCCAGGGTGAAATCCACCTGAAGCTCGCGGTCGAGCGCCTGAAGAGCAAGTACAATGTCGATGTGAAGACCCTGCCGCCGCGCACGGCCTATAAGGAAACCATCCGGCAGAGCACGACGCAGCACGCCCGCTTCAAGCGCCAGTCTGGAGGCCATGGCCAGTTCGGCGACGTTAAGGTCGACATCAAGCCCTTGCCGCGCGGCAAGGGCTTTGCCTTTATCGACAAGGTGGTCGGTGGCGCCATCCCGAAGAACTATATCCCCTCTGTCGAGACCGGGATCCGAGAGTATTTGGTACGCGGCCCCCTGGGCTTTCCGGTGGTTGATGTGGAGGTCACGCTCTTCGACGGGCAGTACCACTCGGTCGATAGCTCCGATCAAGCCTTCAAGACGGCCGGCCGCTTGGCCATGTCGGAAGGCCTGCCCAACTGTCGACCCGTGCTGTTGGAGCCGATCTGTAGCGTCACCCTCTCTATCCCCACCGATGCGACCGCCAAGGTGCATGGTCTGATCAGCAGCCGACGCGGCCAGATCCTGGGCTTTGAGGCCAAGGCGGGTTGGGATGGCTGGGACGACGTTTCCTGCTATCTGCCACAGTCGGAGCTGCATGACCTGGTGCTGGAACTGAGGTCCTTAACCCAGGGTGTGGGCACCTTGATCTTTGCATTCGATCACCTGCAGGAGATCACCGGCAAGCTGGCCGACAAGGTGATCAGCGAGGCGGCGGACTGAGGTTCTTCTCAATAGCGCTACTCTCGGCTGTGTTAAATCACACAATCAATGCTGTATTTCTGGGGCACGCTGGAAATAGAGGCCAGCGTGGCCCCTAACACAGAACTCGTGAGACGTCTCTCGTATCAGCGTGCGCAGGTAGCTCTTGTTGGGCGTAGACCTGGATGCAGGCAGGTGGGCGCGGTAGAGACCATAACAGCCTCTTGAGGGCGGGAGATCCTCTGTTGCGGCTGCACAGCCATTCTCGTATCATCCGACCATAAAGAACGGGAGGACTAAAATGACCATGAAAATCAAGACTCTGGCCCTGGCGGCCGGTGCGCTGATGGCAAGCAGCGGATTGGCAGTTGCGGCTGATTGCGAGACCATCACCTTAGGTGCTGCGATCTCGCTGACCGGCAAGTATGCCACCAACGGCGTGCACGCCCAGAATGGTTATGACTTCGCCATCGATAAGATCGCCGAGAACGGCGGCGTCCAGGTTGGCGATAAGTGCTACAACTTTGAGGTGATCTACTACGACGACGAGTCCAAGGGTGACCGTGGTGCGACCCTGGCCGAGCGTCTGATCAACCAGGATGGCGTCGAGTACATGCTGGGCCCCTATTCCTCGGGTTTGACCAAGGCCATCGCGCCGGTCACCGAGAAGTATCAGATCCCGATGGTGGAGGCCGAAGGTGCCTCGCGCTCGCTCTTCAACAAGGGCTACAAGTACCTCTTCGCGGTGCTCTCGACCTCTGAGCAGTACCTGGCCTCGGCCGTCGATCTGGCCGCAGAGGTTGCCAAGAAGGAAGGTAAGGACCCGAGCGACGTTAAGGTGGCAATCGCGGTCGAGAACGACCCCTTCTCCTTGGACATCCGCGCCGGCGTGATGGAGGACGCGGCGAAGTACGGCATGAAGATCGTGATCGATGAGAAGCTGCCGCGCGATCTCTCTGACATGACGGCGATCCTGACCAAGGTGAAGCTTCTGAAGCCGGACTTGCTGGTGGTCTCCGGCCACTCCAAGGGTGCGGCCACAGCAGTGCGCCAGATCGGCGAGCAGAAGATTTCGACCCCGATGATCGCCATCACCCACTGTGAGGCTGCTGACGTTACCGGCAACTTTGGCGATTTCGCCAACGACATCCTCTGCTCCACCCAGTGGGCTGAGACCCTGACCTACGAGGATCCGATCTTCGGTACGGCCGCCAACTACGAACTGGAGTTCAAGGCCGCCTATCCGGAGTATGCCGAAAAGCAGGTTCCCTATCAGACCGCCCAGGCATCGGCTGCGGTCTATGTCTTCAAGGACGCCTTCGAGCGCTCCGGCAGCCTGGACAAGGAGGCCCTGCGGGACGCCATTTCCGCGACCGACCTGCAGACCTTCTACGGTCCGATTAAGTTCTCGGAGGCCGGCAACAACATCGCCAAGCCGATGGTGCTGCGGCAGATCCAGGACGGTGCCTACAACGTGGTCGCCCCCTCTGCCTTCGCCTCGCACGAGCTGAATTGGCCGCGCCAGCCGAACTAAGGGTTCTGCCAAGATGACGAGGTTGGGCGGGAAGGGCCCAACCTCGTCATTTCTCATTCCACAAAGCGGCATCTCGGGCGAGGGCCGCAGCAGCCTCAACGACACCGGGAGGGACCGCTGATCCCATGGATCAGATCCTCGGCAATATCGGACTCCTCTTGGAGTTCCCGATCGTCAATCTGAAGATCGTCATCGACGGCATCATGATCGGTGCCCTCTTTGCCTTGGCGGCCTATGGCTTGGCCCTGGTCTGGGGGGTGATGAACGTCAAGAACCTGGCGCAGGGCGACTTCGTCATCGCCGGCGGCTATGTCTCCTGGTGGATGGCGCAACAGGGGGTCAATCCCCTGATCGGTGTGCCGATCGCCTTTGTGGTCATGGGCGGCATCGGCTGGGTTTGCTACAAGTTCATCATCTCGCGGGTGATCGAGCGCGATCTCTTCACCTCACTGCTGGCGACCTTCGGGCTCGCCATCATGATGGCGCAGATCATGAACCTGCTCTTCGGGTCCGACACGCAGAGCGTCAAGCTGGATTACCAAACCCTCTATCTGGCCGACGGACTGATCGATATCCCGATCGCCAAGCTGATCGGCGTCTTGATGGCAATCGGCCTGGCCATTGCCGTCATCATCTTCATGAAGACCAGCCGTATGGGCCAGGCGATCCGGGCTACGGCCCAGGATGCGCGGGCTGCCCGCGTGCTGGGTATCGATACCGAGAAGGTCTATGCCTTCACCTTCTCTTTGAACGCGGCGATCTGCGGTGCTGCGGGCGCCATCATCGTCATGGTCTGGGTGATCCAGCCCTTCTATGGCATCACCTATTCCGTTCGAGCTTTCGTCATTGTCACGGCTGCCGGTTTGGGCAATCTGCCCGGCGTCATCGCTGCCGGCTTTGGCCTCGGCGTCGCCGAGCAGTACGGCAGCCACATCTTCGGCATCAGCTACCAGCAGGCGATCGCCGTCATGCTGTTGATCCTGGTGCTGGTCTATCGTCTGATGCGCCAAAAGCGGCTGCGCCAGGTCTTGCAGTAGGAGGCGCAGCCTGTGATCTCAGCACTGAATTCACCAGGCGGCAAGACCGTCTTCTATGCGGCGATCCTGGCCCTGACCATCGTCGCACCCTTTCTCTTTCCCGACTACAAGACCCAATTGGCAACCCTCTGGCTGATGATCATCGTCTCGCTCACCTGGGACATGACCGGCGGGCAGATGGGCTACAACTCGCTGGGCAACATCTTCTTCTATGGGACGGGGATGTATGTGGCCGCGGTGATAGCCATCGGCATGGTCTATCCGGTCGGCGAGTACACCGATGCCTCGGGCGGCGGCACCTACGACTTTACGACCGGACAGTACTTCACAGGTCTGGCCCTGGGCAGTCTGGGGGCCGGGCTCTTCTGCGCGGCCGCGGCCTTCATCCTGGGCTATGTGCTCTTCGGCCTGCGCGGGCCCTACTTCGCGATCGGCACCCTGGGCGTGGCGATCGCAGCTGGGGAACTGGTCTCGAACTGGGACTGGGTCGGCGGCGGGCAGGGGATCGCCTTGCCGGTCTATCCCGGCGACTATGAGAATGCCAAGACCTTCATCTATTTCCTATTCGCCGGCGTCGGCGTTGCCCTCTTCATCTTCCTGAAGTGGCTCTACAAGACGCGCTTCCGGTCCGCCGTCAACGCCATCCGCGACGATGAGGAGAAGGCGGAGGCCATGGGCCTGCACACCTTGCGCTACAAGCTGTTGGCCTGGTCGCTTTCGGCCTTCTTCATCGGGATCGCCGGTGCCATTTCGGCCTTTCAGTTGATCCACTTCGAGCCGCTGGAGACCGCTTACCAGACCATCAACCTGGGTATCTTCATGGTCGTCTGCGTGCTGTTGGGCGGCAAGGGGACGATCTGGGGACCGATCGTGGGCGCCATCCTCTTCCACGTCTTCAAAGAGGTCACCTGGTCCTACTTCCTGGGCTGGCAGTGGGTGGCCCTAGGAGCCCTGATCGTGGTCACCGTGGTCTACTTCCAGGATGGTCTGATGGGCTGGCTGCGCCACACCCGGCCGGAGTGGTTCGGCCTGAAGGTCGAGAAGAAGGATGAGATCATCCGGGAGCCAGCGGAATGAACGAGATCATCCAGGTCTCCGGGGTCTCCAAGGCCTTCGGCGGTGTCCAGGCCAATACGGATATCTCCATCTCCGTTGCCGAGGGTGGAATCACCGGTCTGATCGGACCGAACGGGTCCGGCAAGACGACCCTCTTCAATTCGATCGTCGGCTATCACCCGATCGACAGCGGCTCGATCAAGTTCGAGGGGCACGAGATCTCCAAGATGCTGGTGCCGGAGATCGCGCGCCTGGGCCTGCTCAGAACCTTCCAGCAGACCAGGATCTACGGCGCGATGAACTGCGTCGAGAACATGCTGATCTCCTTGCCGCAACGGAAAATGACCCTGCTGAACAGCTTCGGACGGAACACGGCCGAGGACCGCGAGCGGGCCGAGGGGCTGCTGGAGTTCGTCGGCCTCTATGAGAAGCGCTTCCTGCGCTCGGGCTCGCTTTCCTTCGGTCAACAGAAGCTCTTGGAGTTCGCCATGGCCTTGATGAACGAGCCCAAGGTCCTGCTGCTCGACGAACCCACGGCGGGCATCAACCCGACCCTGATCAACGGCCTGATCGATCGCCTGAAGAAGGCCAATCGGGAGTTCGGCATCACGCTCTTCATTATCGAGCACAACATGCGGGTCATCATGAACATGGCCGACACGATCTACTGTCTGGCGCACGGCAAGCTGCTCGCCTCCGGCAATGCCGAGGCGATCCAGAACGACCAGCGCGTCATCGACGCTTACCTGGGTGCCCACTGATGAGCGACAAACCCAAAGCCGGCATCCGCGGCTACGGCAAGGGCACTGTCGACGCCGTCATCTCGGTCGACGAGGTCACCCGTCAGGTCGCCTCCATCGCCGAGGATGTAACGGCCGAGACCCTGTCGGGCTTGGTCGCAGGCGAGCCCTATGTCGTCATCGAGGATCTCTGCGCCGGCTATGGCAAGATGGAGATCCTGCACTCGATCAACCTCAAGGTCGGTCGCAAGCAGTCGCTCTGCTTGATCGGGCCGAACGGGGCCGGCAAGTCGACGGTGCTGCATGCCATCTTCGGCTTCAATGCCATCTTCTCCGGCAGCATCGCGGTCGGTGACGCGACCCAGAAGACCGACATCACCAAGCTCTCGCCGAACCAGAAGCTGCGTCAGGCCGGCATTGCCTACATCCTGCAGGACAAGTCCGTCTTTCCCGGCATGACGGTCGAAGAGAACCTCTGGATGGGCGGCTTCCTGAAGGACCGCCCGGCCGAAGCCAAGCGCGCGGCCGAGGCCGTCTTCGACAAGTATCCGCGCTTGGCAGCACGGCGAAAGCACCAGGCCAAGGTCCTCTCCGGCGGCGAGCGGCGCCTTTTGGAGATCTCACGCGCCTTGGTGATGGACCCTGAGGTTCTGCTGGTTGACGAGCCCTCGATTGGCTTGGAGCCGCGTTTCATCGACATGGTCTTCGAGATCCTGCACGACCTGCAGCACAAGGAAGGCAAGACCATCATCATGGTCGAACAGAACGCCAAGAAGGGTCTTGAGTTCGCCGACATCGGCTATGTCATGGTCTCCGGCCAGATTGCAATCGCTGGCAGGGGCGATGAGCTCTTGGAGAACCCCAAGGTGGGGCAGTTGTTCCTGGGCGGGTAGCGAGGCAGTCTGATCGGAAGGCAGCCCTCAGCTTCTCTAGCGAAGGCCCGGCAAACACAGCTTAAGAGAACCTCACGCCAGTCGCAGCCGCGTCATGGAGCCCGATATTCTGTCCCGGATCTCCTTGTCCACAAAAGGAAAGGCCTGGAAGAAGATCTCCTGCGAGATATCCGGTCTTGTCTCCAATAGGCCTTTCAAGCGTCCCTCGGCGGCTTGGCGGTCGCCATTCAGTTCATGCGCTAAGACGGAGACCAGGCCCAGGTAGAAGTGTGCGCCGGGGTGATGCAGGCCTCGGTCCGCCGTCCTGGCTGCCTTCTCAAAGCTCTCGTCGGCGATGTAGGTAAGGGACTGAACCCCCAACATGGCATAGTAGAGCGGATCCAGCGGACTTAAGGTCATGGCCTTGCCGACCGCTTCTCGGGCGGCTTCCGCCTCGCCGGTCAGCATTACGTTCAGCCCCTTGCTATAGTGGCACTGGGCAAAGTTAGGGTTGATCAACAAGGCACGATCCAGCCAATCGCAGCCCGAAAGCGGATCGCCCTCCAGCCAATAGGCGCGCCCCATGTTGAAGTTGGCGAAGGGGTCTTGCGGATCGATGGCGAGCGCTTGTTCGGCGGCCGCTTTCGCCTGCGCCAAGGGTGCTGCGCGGTCGGGCCCGAACTGCATGAAGGCCTCTTGCCAATGCGCGAAGGATAGCCCGGCGTGGGCGCGGGCAAACTCCCGGTCGAGGCCGATTGCTTGATGGAAATGCTCGGCTGCCAGGCGATTGTCGACCTGATTGAAGCGGTATATGTGGCGTAGGCCCATATGAAAGTGCGACCAGGCATCGTACTGGCTGCCGCTCAGCCGCCGGGCGTGTTCGGCTTCGAAATTCGGGACCTGCAGCTCCATCGCCGCGATGACGGAGGCCACGATCTGGTGGCGCATGATCTGTATGTCGGAAAGCGCCGAGGCATAGCGGTCCGACCAGATGAGCGCGCCGTCCTGCGCCGAGAGCAGCTCGACCGACAGGGTGACCATGTCACCCACGACCTCGACGCTGCCGGCGATCAGGTAGCGTGCGCCAAGCTGGGCACCGATGCTTTCCGGTTCTGCCACGTCGGGCTCGAAACGGAAGGAGGAGCCGCGGGCAATGACCTGCGCCCACTTCATCCGCGATAGGCTGGAGATCAGTTCTGCTGGGACGGCATCGGCCAGTGAGTTGGCCGGTCCGCCTTCGCCCAGGATCTGAAAGCGGAGGACCGCAACGGTGGGCCTGGCTGTGCCGACAGGAGCAACGCTCGGCTCCTCTAGCTTGATCTCGGTGGTGACCGGGCTTGGTTCCGCCGGCCCGGTCTCCCGCAAGGCAGCCACGAAGCGCAGGCCGCGCCCGTGGATCGTCTTGATGATCGCCTGCTCGGTGCCACTGTCCCCGACCGCTTTGCGAACCTGCTTGACGGCGGTTGCGATCGTCGCGTCGCTGACGATGCGACGCTGCCAGACGACCTCTACGATCTCATCCTTGCTGACCACCCGCTCGGCGTTCGCCACCAGATGAACCAAGAGATCCAGAGGGCGTTTCTCCAGCGCGATAGGACCGTCCGGACCGACTAGCTCCGCACGCTCCTGACTAAGGTAGAAATCGCCAAATGCCCACTCCATAGCTGCACTTTAGGCTTTACTTGGGGAATATCCAAGAAGTCCTCAAGCTCTCCTCATACCACCATCAAGCATGCCGGCGCTCGATCCGCCACCTTGTTCATCAGTTAGCAGATCCGCTGACACTCAGTTTGAGGAGAGAGAAACGATGAACGTCATGACCCCCACCCAACCGGACTTCACGGCGATCAAGAACAAGCAAAATGCTGCTTGGTCCTCCGGCGACTACGCCGTTGTCGGCACCACTTTGCAGATCGTGGGCGAGACCCTGGCCGAGAGCCTTGACCTGGCCCCAGGATCGCGGGTGCTGGATGTGGCGGCCGGCAACGGCAATGCTACCCTGGCCATGGCGCGCCGCTGGCACGATGTGGTCTCGACCGACTATGTCCCGACCCTGTTGGAGAAGGGCAGGGCCCGCGCTGAGGCTGAAGGCCTGGATGTCACTTTCCAGGTGGCGGATGCCGAGGTCTTGCCCTTCGGCGAAGGGAGTTTCGACGGTGTGGTCTCGACCTTTGGCGTGATGTTCACGCCCAATCAAGAGCAGTCGGCCGCGGAGATGCTGCGAGTCTGCCGAGGTGGCGGCAAGATCGGCATGGCGAACTGGACACCAGAGGGCTTCATTGGCCAGTTGTTCAAGGTGCTGGGTGGGCACGTGGCCCCTCCGGCCGGCGTCAAGCCGCCCTCTCGCTGGGGCAGTTCCGATTGGTTGGAGGAGACCTTCAAGGACGCTGAAGCAGTCGAGACTCGGCTGCGTCACTTCACCTTCCGCTATCGCAGCGCAGCGCACTTCATGAAGGTGTTCCGCGAGCTCTATGGCCCGGTGCACAAGGCCTTTCTGGCCCTAGACGAGATTGGCCAGGTCAAGTTGGAGGCCGATATTGTGGACCTCATCACCCGCTTCGACCGCTCCCGCGATGTCTCCATGTCGGTGCCTGCCGAGTATCTGGAGGTCATCGTTACGAAGTAACAAAAAGCGCCAAGGCCCGAACGAACCAGCGCTCCTGCATCTGACGAGCTAGGAAGCCCTCGCGCTTTGCAGGGGGGCTGGTTCGGGGAGGCCGCCGGCCCTCACCAGGAAGGCAAGGATCCTGTCCAGGCCTTCGCCGGTCTTGAGGTTGGTGAAGACGAAGGGCCGCTCGCCGCGCATGCGCTTGGTGTCGGACTCCATCACCTCAAGCGAAGCGCCGACCAGTGGTGCCAGGTCGATCTTGTTGATGACCAGGAGGTCGGAGCGGGTGATGCCGGGTCCGCCCTTGCGCGGAATCTTCTCGCCCGCTGCCACGTCGATCACATAGATCGTCAGATCGGCCAGCTCCGGCGAGAAGGTGGCCGCCAGGTTGTCCCCGCCGGACTCGATCAGCACCAGATCCAGGTTGGGATAAAGCGCACGCATGTCGGCGACGGCTGCCAGATTGATCGAGGCATCCTCGCGGATCGCCGTGTGCGGGCAGCCGCCGGTCTCGACACCCAGGATCCGTTCCTTCTCCAAGGCGCCGACCCGGGTCAGGATCTCTGCATCTTCCTGCGTGTAGATGTCGTTGGTGATGGCGACCAGGTCATAGCTGTCGCGCATCGCCTTGCAGAGGACCTCCATCAGGGCCGTCTTGCCGGACCCAACCGGTCCGCCGATGCCGACCCGCAAGGGGCCGTGAGGGGATTGGCTCATAACTGCCTCCAGGTCTGTTCGCTGCCCTCAGATCATGTCCGAAAGAGCCGGGTGTACTGTGTTTCATGCCGCATGGACGCGATGTCGGCCAGCAGCGTGCAGCCTCCAAGATCGTCCAGTCCGCTGGTCTCGGCCTCGTCAGCGACGGCGAAGATGATGGGCTCCAGCGCGGCGATGGTTCTTTGCCCGTCGCTCTGACCCAGGGGAATAAGGCGCACGCCGGCCGAGACCAGATTGGCAGCGAAGCCATGCAGATAGGCAACCAAGGTCGCGGTCAATGGCAAGCCGTGTCGCGCCGCCGTGGCGCCGACGGCGACGGGGTAGGCCAGGTCCCGGACCTCAAGGTCGAAGACCCGCTCAGACGGCCAACAGGTCTCTGCAGCGAGGGCGAAGGCTCGTCCCTGTGCCAGGGTTTCCAAAGAGCGCTCTTTCGACGGTGTCAGGGCAGCAGCAAGCTCTGCGACATCCTGGAAGCCCTCGGCATCATCACCTCTTACGCAGCGCCAGGCCTCGGACAGCAGAATGGCATCCTGCCGGCCTGCACCCTGTTCCAGGATCTGACCGATCCAGGCCGTCAGTGACTGGCGCTCCTCGACATCGCTCTGCTCTACCGCCCATTCAAGCCCATGGCTGTAGGAGAAAGCGCCAACCGGGAAGGAGGGCGAGAGCCAGGCCAGGAGCCGATAGAGCGCCCGGCGGTCTGCGATTGCTCCCATGTCAGGCTGATCAGTCATGGTGATGGCCGTGGTCATGCCCGGCCTTCTGCGCATAGGCGCCGCCCTCCGGATCGAAGGGCAGACGAACCTCCGTGACCTTGCCGCCCAGGCCTTCGATCATGCGTGCGATCACGGCATCGGGGCGCAGCAGGATCCGCTCTGCCTCGATCTGGGCCGGCAGGTGGCGATTGCCGATGTGCCAGGCCAGCCGCATCAGCTGCAGCCCGTCAGGTGCCGTCACCTGCATCAGCTCTTCGTCGGCTGCCTTGACCGCGATGACACCGCCTGCCTCCAGGGCCAGGCCTTCGCCGGCTTGCAGCACCCTGGCCTCTTCGAGATCCAAGAGAAACTCCGTTCCGGCTTTGCCGGTCAGCAGGATGCGGCGGCGATAGCGGCTCTCATAGTCCAGAACCACCTCGTCGATGGTCTCGTCAAAGCTGCCCCTTGGCAGCACTCGGACTGCTCGCTGCATTGCCTCTTCCCCGTGCTCAGTAGAGGAAGAAGAGCTGAGCCATGGGCAAGCGCTCGGCCGGCGGGCAGGTCAGCAGCTCGCCGTTGGCGCGCACCTCATAGGTCTCGGGATCGACCTCGATTGCCGGCGTCGCGTCGTTCAGGATCATGCTGGCCTTGGAGATCGCGCGTGTGTTCTCCACCGCCACCAGCTCCTTCGCCAGGCCCAGTTGGTTCGCCAATCCATTGTCGAGCGAGGCTTTGGAGACGAAGGTGACGGCGCTGCTGGTCCTGGCCTTGCCGAAGGCCGCGAACATGGGGCGATAGTGCACCGGCTCCGGCGTCGGGATGGAGGCGTTGGGATCTCCCATGGGGGCGGCAACGATGCTGCCGCCCAGCAGCACCATGTCGGGCTTGGCGCCGAAGAAGGCTGGCGACCAGAGCACCAGATCGGCACGCTTGCCCACCTCGATCGAACCGATCTCCTTGGCCATGCCATGCACGATGGCGGGATTGATCGTGTACTTGGCGACATAGCGCTTGGCGCGGAGGTTGTCGTTGTCGCCGCTCTCTTCAGGCAGGCGTCCGCGCTGAACCTTCATCTTGTGCGCCGTCTGCCAGGTGCGGGAGATGACCTCGCCGACCCGTCCCATAGCCTGGGAATCGGAGGCAATGACCGAGAAGGCGCCCATATCGTGCAGGATGTCCTCGGCGGCGATGGTCTCTTTGCGGATGCGACTCTCGGCGAAGGCCACGTCCTCGGGGATATCCGGGTCCAGGTGATGGCAGACCATCAGCATGTCCAAATGCTCGTCGATGGTGTTCACCGTGTAGGGCCGCGTGGGATTGGTGGAGGAGGGGAGCACGTTGGAGAGGCCGCAGACCTTGATGATGTCGGGGGCATGGCCACCGCCGGCACCCTCGGTGTGAAAGGCATGCAGGGTGCGCCCCTTGAAGGCTCGGATGGTGTTCTCGACGAAGCCTGATTCGTTGAGAGTGTCGGTGTGCAGCATCACCTGCACGTCCAGGTCATCGGCAACCGAGAGGCAGTTATCGATCGCGCCCGGTGTGGTGCCCCAGTCTTCATGCAGCTTCAAAGCGCAGGCACCGCCCAGGACCTGCTCGACCAGTGGCTCCGGCAGCGCAGCATTGCCCTTGCCGGAGAAGCCCAGGTTCATGGGGAAGGCATCGGCTGCTTCCAGCATGCGCTGGATGTGCCAGGACCCAGGCGTGCAGGTCGTGGCCAAGGTCCCGTGCGCCGGGCCGGTGCCGCCGCCCAGCATAGTGGTGAGGCCCGAGTAGAGGGCATCATCGACCTGTTGTGGGCAGATGAAGTGGATGTGAGAGTCGAAACCACCGGCGGTCAGGATCTTGCCCTCGGCCGCGATCGCCTCTGTGCTGGGTCCGACGATGATGTCGATACCCGACTGAATATCGGGATTTCCGGCCTTACCGATGCCGACGATACGGCCGTCCCTGATCCCGACGTCGGCCTTCACGATGCCCCAGTAATCGAGGATGAGTGCGTTAGTCAGGACCGTATCGACGGCCCCGGCCGCACGGCTGGTCTGGCTCTGCCCCATGCCGTCCCGGATGACCTTGCCGCCGCCGAATTTCAGCTCTTCGCCATAGGTCGTGAAGTCCTTCTCCACCTCGATCCAGAGATCGCTATCGGCCAGGCGCAGTTGGTCGCCGGTGGTCGGACCGAACATGTGAGCGTAGTGCGGGCGTGAGATGCGCGTCATGTTGCAAGGCCTCCCTCATTCTTGCACTGGCTCATGAGAGTGGCCCCATAACCTTCTGATTGAAGCCGTAAATCTTCTGATCACCGGCGATGCGAACGAGGGTCACCTCTCGGCTCTGGCCGGGCTCGAAGCGCACCGCCGTGCCGGCCGGAATATTGAGCCTAAAGCCGCGTGTCTTCTCTCTGTCGAAGGCAAGGGCCTCGTTGGTTTCATAGAAATGATAGTGGCTGCCCACCTGGATCGGCCGGTCGCCGCTGTTAGCAACGGTCAGGGTCAGGCTCTCCCGGCCTGCGTTCAGCTCGATCTCGCCGTCGGCCGGGCGATACTCGCCCGGTGTGACCTCAGACACCTGGGGTTCGCGGATCGGCGCGTGGACAGACACCAGCTTGGTGCCGTCAGGAAAGGTGGCTTCGACCTGCACCTGATCGATCATCTGGGCGACACCAGGCATGACCTGCTCGGCGCTCACCACATGCGCGCCAGCCTCCATCAACTCGGCCACCGAGCGGCCGTCGCGGGCGCCCTCGACGATAAAATCGCTGATCAGCGCCACGGTTTCCGGATAATTCAGCTTGACGCCGCGCTCCAGGCGTTTGCGAGCCACCATAGCGGCCATGGCGATCAGGAGCTTGTCCTTCTCGCGCGGTGAGAGCTTCATCGGTCATCTCCTTCGCTCGTCAGAGCGACCAGGCACGCGGAACGCGCTCCGCGAGGGCGTGAACGATTGGCAAGAGGCTGGCCTTCAAGGTGCTTCCCTCTGGGGCCAAGAGGCGGACCGACAAGAGACCATTCCACGCGGAGGCTCCTCCCATAGCGGGAGCCTTCGGAAGCAGGCTCCGCACCTCGTCTATGCGTGTTTCGATCCCTGGACCGGCAGCGACAAGACTGGCAAAGGCGCGGGCCTCGCCCAATGTGGCAAGGCCGCCCAGTCCAGAGGTTGCAAGGCGTTCGGCCTCCACCGTCAAATAGTCGGCGTAGATCAGGCGCCCACCGCGTCGCAGGGTCCAGCGGTCGGAGAAGTGTCCTTGCGTCAGAACCTCGCCACTCTGCAAGCGGCCCAGCACGACACTCTCCAGCAGCAGAACAGTCGCATCGTCGCTCATCTCGACCTGAAGGTGGCGCCTGAGGCGGGCGCTCTCGAAGAGGATCGTCTCTTGCGGCAGCCAGTCGAGCCTGGCCTGAGGTTCGACCTTGGCCGTCACCTGCACCCGGCCCTCACCCCCGCTGGAGCGATAGATCTTCTCGGCAGCCTGGCTGGTCATGGTGACGACGGCGCCCGCGCCGACATCCAGATCGATGCTATAGCGATCCCCCCCGGTGATGCCGCCAGCGGTGTTGATGAGGACCGCCTCGGGGACTTCGCTGTCGAACTGCCGAGGGTAGCGCACCTTGAGCGCGCCTTCTTGATAGGAGCGAAAGACCTGCGTGCGGCCGGACTTGGCGCTGAAGGCAAGACGAGCGGTGCCCTGCGCGCGCTGTAGGCTGCTCATGCCTCCCACCCGGTCCGCTACTCCGTCCATTTGTGCATCGCCGTGAGTTACGGCGTCGCTGACGCGCCCTGTCACCACTCAACAGCACTCCCCAATCAAACCTAGATGCCCAGGCTTGATCGCGGACTTGCTGGCTTAGGTCCAATCAAAAACAACCGTCGACCGGATCGGGGTCAGGCTTGAAGGTTTGGGTGATCTTCTTGGCCATATCAGCCGTCGCCGCATCGGTTTGTGCCGGTATCTGGGCCTCGATCCAGATCCAGCCGGCGCCGTTGCAGTCCTCGCGCACCCGTCCGTAGATCAGGGTGTCGCCAGAGGCGCTGAAGTGGATGTAATTGATCTCCTGAGTGGGGCGATTGACTTCTACTTCTTGGCGCCCTTGCTGATTGCGATAGGCTTGGTAGGCCTGTTCCAAGGTCTGATTGGTGTTATGGTCGAGGAATCCGCTGTAGGCCCAGATATAGGAGCGTCCGTCCGCGCCCTGGAAGAAAGCGCCCCTCTTGTCGTCAGAGACGGTTTGGAAGGAGAAGCGATCGGGCGGATAGCTCACCACCATGGTGGCGCTCTGGGCGGGGGCGTGGCGGTAGCTCATCCACCAGCTTGGCGCAATACTGGCCTGCTGACGGGCCCTGCCTTCCACGCGCATTTCAAGAGAGCGCCGCATCGAGTCGGCCCCGCCCAGATCCGTAACCCGTCGCCACATCTGGCCCACCTCGCTCGGGCAAGGCTGTGCCTGGCCCGGACCGACATCAAGGGCGCCGTCAAAGAAGGGGGTGTACCAAAACTCGACGTTGTTCTTGAAGCGGCAGATGATCGCCAACTCGCCGTTGCGCCACATCACCACACTGGCGTTGTTGCCACCGCAGTCGTGCTGACGGCAGACATTGGCGACGACCACCTCGGAATCACCGGTAATCGGGACCTGGACCTGCAGATTTGAGATCTCCTCGTAGACCGCATCGCCCTCAGCATCCTTGATGCCAGCCTCGACTTTGGGGTGGCTGAAGAAGCCCACGCCATTCACAGGGTCAGCGGGGTACTTGCCGATGTAAGCGGCAAACTCGTCGGCCGACGCGGCGCCGGCGATCAAGGAAAGACCGATTGCGGCGGCCAGTGTCGTTCTGATGGTCATAGAGTTCTTCTCCCGTTGGCACCTGCGCTATGGACAGGGTTCAGCAGGTCAGCGGACCGGCCGTGACGCTTTGATTGGCGAAGTTGTAGCCGAAGGAACAGGTCGCCTCGCCGCTGGGGTCGATGCCGCAGTTGAACCCGCTTGGGTCCATCTTGACCTTCCCTTCGGTGCAGTGGTCGTGCTGTTCCGGGCTCCGCATCATCTGGTACATCTGGCGGGCGGAAGGGCCATAGATGATGAACCCGGCTTCCGGCTGACCTTCGACATTGGGGCCGATCTGTTGGAAGCCCTCGGTAATCGGAACGATGTTGTCCTGTGCCTGGGCGTGAGATGCCATCAGCCCGAAGGTGAGAACGACAGCAAGTGCGCGCAACATAGTTTTCCCCCTTTGTTGCAGCTTTGTACGATAAGGCTTTGTTTTCAATTGCCAAATGCGACAAAGCCCTGATACATCCAACCATGCAGGCAAGGCCCCTGGTAGGTCTGCGCCGTCGCAAGGTTCAGCCCGCATTGGGCTGCATTGCCAACCACGACGCCATACCAGGAGCTGTCAAAGTTACAGATCACCATGTTGGTTCTCTCGGCCAAGGCGGTGATGATCGGATAGTTCCTGGAAGGACCGCTGCGAAGATTGACGTGCTTAGAGCCGATGACCCAGCCGTATCGCTTGCAGTAGCTGTTGCCGCCGACCCAGATCGGCCGATCGATCGCACTGGCCGTCGGTGGCGCCGGCGGGGGCGGCAGCTCGTTGACCGAGGGGGCGGGGGGTGGCGGCGGCAAGGTGTTTGGTGAGCCCACCGATGGCGGTGGCGGCAGGTTGTTGTTGGTCGAGATCTGCGGCGGCTTGGTTTTGGTGCCCGTGCCAGGAGGTGGCGGCAGGGTGTTTTTCGTCGATTGGCCCGGCGGCGGCGGTAGGGGTGAGCTGTTTTTCCCCGTGCCGGGAGCTGGTGGCGGGCTTTGTCTCGACGCGCTTTTGTCGCTGGTCGGCGGCTTCAGCCCGGATGCCTCAGCCCGCCGGGTGAAGGTGGCAAAGTCACTGGGGCAGCCTTGTGCCTGGGCCTCGGAATACTGCTTGTTGTTGGTCTTGAAAGGTTTGGCCCCCCAGACCTCACCACGTTTCGAGGCCTTGGGATCGGTCACATCGTAGAAACAGAGGGCCAGCAGCTCTCCGTCCAGGCTGAAGACCATAGTCGTGGTCGTCTCAAAGCCGCGCGGCCGTCCCTTGAAGACGAGGATGGTTTTCTCTTCGCTCGTCATGGGTGTCTCCATCTCGAGCTCTTGGAAGGCCTCATAGAGCTCATTCCCGCCGGCGGCGATGATCTCGCGCTTGACCACCGGGTGCTCATTGAAGCTGACACCATTAATCGGGTCACTCGGATACTTGCCGACATAGGCCTTGAACATGTCGGCCGCGGCCCCGCCTGCCCCCAGAGTCAATGCCAAAAGTCCTGCACAGGCTGCTGTTCCAGCTGACCGCATAGATACCTCCCTCCCTCTCATTCTTGTCTCGAACCGCACCGGCAGCAGCATTCCGAAAGAGCCGCTGCGCGAACTGGGCCGTTGCGCGTTCTAGTCATCCCTGCTGATGCCCTAGAATGACAGGATAGGCATATTGGTTGTGCTAAGGCAATCGTCCGGACGGTCTGTTTTGCGGAGCGCCAGACAAACGACAGTGCTGTTGGACAAAGCGGCAAGCTTTGGAGAATGATCGCTTGCGACAGACAAGAGAGTTCCCTCTTGACTTCGTCGTGGAGGACGCCTTCAGAGACCAAAGCATGCCGATGATCAAGCACGACAATGCCAGCCTGGCCATTCAGCCCCGAATCCGAAAGGGTGCCTTCTTTGAAGCCTCTTGGCGCTACGGCTGCAGAACCTTCTCCGTCTATAATCGCACCTACATTTCCAGCACCTTTTCCAACCCGGTGGAGGAGTACTGGAGGGTCGTCAACGAGGTGGCGATCTGGCCGGTCATGGGTGAGCGGCGAGTGGAAATTTCAGGCCCGGATGCTGCGGCCTTCGTTCAGTATCTGACACCGCGCGACATGACGCGTTGCCAGGTGGAACAGTGCAAGTACGCGCTGATCACAGCACCAGATGGCGGCATCCTCAGTGATCCCATCATCTTGAAACTCGCTGAAGATCGCTTTTGGCTCTCCACCTCGGATTTCGATCTGGAGACCTGGGCCAGAGGTGTTGCGGTCAATGCACCCTTTGCTGTGACGATCCGCGACGCGGAGGTCTCGGTCATCCAGGTGCAGGGGCCGAAGTCGCCGCATCTGATCTCCAGTCTCTTCGGCGATGGCATCCTGGACCTGAAGTACTACTGGCTGACCAGCGCCGAATTCCGGGGCCATAGGCTCTGGATCTCCCGAACCGGATGGAGCGGAGAGTTCGGCTATGAGATCTATCTGGCGAACGCAGCCCAGGGGGACGCTCTCTTCGATGCTTTGATGGAGGCCGGCGCGCCCTTCGGCGTAGCGCCGGGTGCTGTCAACCATGCCCGCAGGATCGAGTCCGGAATCCTCTCCTGGGGGGTTGAGATGACCCCGAAGGAGACTCCTTACGAGCTTGGGCTGGGGCGGCTGGTAGAGTTGGACAGGACGCCTGATTTCGTTGGGCGAGAGGCCTTGTCGCGCCTGCAACAGCAAGAGCCTTCGCGTCGATTGGTGGGGCTGACCCTGAGCGGTGAGCCCTTGCGCCCGAATGAAGAGAGCTGGCCCCTCTATTCCGGTGAGGCTGAGGTCGGCAAGTTGACCAGCCTTGCGCACTCGCCGCGTCTTGAGAGGAACATTGCATTGGGGCTCGTGCGCGCGGGTTACGCTGATATCGGCACTGCCTTCGCGGTCGAGACTTGGGACGGCCCGAGGACGGCGAAGGTCGCCGCCTTGCCTTTTCTGCCGAAGCGTCAGGCGGGAAGCGCGCGCGATCTGATGGCGGCCACCTCGCCTTAGGTCGCGGTACTACTTCAGGCGTCGCTCTCTGCCCTGAAACCTCGCCTCCTGTCGGAGGGCAGCGACCGCTGCACCTCTGCTGCTGCCATCGCCCAAGCGTGCGGCCAAGAACCCGCTGAGGTAGGCGGCTGCGACGCTGGCACCACGGATCTCGGGCGAGGTCATGGAGAGGGCATGGGCGCCGAAGAGAGCGGTCGGAAGATCCAAGTGTGACCACTCATCTGCTCTACAGCGGGCATCGCCCTGGACCGAGAGCACGCCCGGCAAGGCAGCCGGATAGGTGGCAGCACCGCGGGCCGGGGCGGCGGCAACCAGTGAGGCGCCCAGGTCCTGAAGCTCTGTGACGGCTGAGGCCATCTCCTCGTCCTTCCGCGTCAGCCCGAAGGAACAATGTACGATGTGGGTCTGCTGTTCGGCTGCCAAGCGCAGCGCCTGCACCAACTGAGCGGCAGAGGTGGCGAGCTGTGCCCCGAAGATCTGCAGGTTCACGATCTGCACATCCGGTGCAGCCAGCATCATCGCCGCTGCCAGGGCCTCGGCATGGCGGCCCGCAGCGGGGTGAGCAGCGCCTTCAGCCAGCGCGATGCGTTGCTTGAGGGCAGGGTGGTCGTCGGCCAGCGGGCCATCGATCAGGGCGATCAGCACGGGCTCACTCATCGGCTGCTCCAGTGCTTGAGGTCGATGCTTTGATCAAAGGGCCCCTGCAGGCTCTCATCGCCATGGGTCGCAATCAGCCGGGTTCGATCACCGAAGCGCTGATCCAGCGTCCGGGTAATCTGCCTGACCGTCTCCGGATCCACCTCAGACAGAGCTTCGTCCAGGACCAGGATCCGAAAGGGGGTCAGCAGGGCGCGCGCCAAGCAGAGCCGTTGACGCTCGCCGCCCGAGACGGTGAGGCCGTCTTCACCCAAGCGCGCAGCAAGGCCACCCTCTTTGGCAAAGCGCTGATCCAGACCGACCAGGGTCAGCATCTCCTCCATCTCTTCCGTGTTGGCATCCGGCCGGGATAGGGAGAGGTTCTCCGCCACTGTGCCCTGAATGAGGAAGGGGCGCTGCGGCACCAGAGCGACGGCTTGGCGAAGGCTCTTGGCAGAGAGCTGTCGGAGGTCGATCCCGTCCAAGACGAGCCGTCCTTCGGCAGGGTCGGCATGCCGCTGCAACAGAGACAGCAGGCTGGTCTTGCCAAGGCCGCTGGGCCCGGCGATCCGGACCTTGCTGCCGCCAGCCAGCTCCAGGTCGATGTGAGAGAGCAGCCGCTTTCCATCGGCGTCCACGGCGACGCCTTCCAGACGCAACTGACCTTCTCCGCTTGGCAAGGCTGCCGGATGCCTTGGCCAGGAGAGGTCGCCGCCGGCGTCCATCACGGCATTCA
The DNA here is from genome assembly GCA_963669335.1 of Rhodospirillales bacterium. Taxonomy (GTDB): domain Bacteria; phylum Pseudomonadota; class Alphaproteobacteria; order Kiloniellales; family JACOMY01; genus JACOMY01. The sequence goes on along the minus strand of OY770023.1, from coordinate 3,589,350 downwards.
GCCGCTCCAGCGCGGCTTGTACCCGCGCCTGGGCGTGCCAGAGGCCGATCAGGCTCTGGATCGGCCCGACCAGAAAGCCGAGGTAGGCGACGAAGGCGATGAGGGAACCCAGCGGCCAGCCGTTCTCGATCACCATCAGGCCGCCGACCAGGAAGACCGTCCCGCGTACCAGGGCGACCAGGGTCAAGGGCGCCGCACGGGTGACCTCCCCCCAAAGCTGGGCGCGGATCAGCGCGCGGTTCAGATCCTCCTGCGCGTTGGCCAAGCCGGTCGCTATCGGCGCCTCTGCGCGGGCGGCTTGGATCTGCCCGGTGGCCCCCAACATCTCGGCCAGGCGGGCGGCGAAGTGACCGCGGGCTGCGCGTGATACCTTGGCCAGAGCCTCGGTCTTGGGCCTGGCCCAGGTGAAGAAGCCCAGCTCTAAGGGGACCAGCAGCAGGGCTAAGAGCGCCAGCTGCCAGGAGAGGAAGAAGAGCATGACCAGGCCGCCGACCAACCGCAGCAGCCCGCCGCTGCCGGTCAATAAGGCATTGAATGCGAACTGCTGCACCTCTCCGGCATCGCCATCGATCCGGCTCATCAACTCGCCTGTTCGACGACGGGCGCGCCAGGCCGGCGAGCGCGCAAGAACGGCTTCAGCCAGGCTCTTGCGCAGATCGGCCAGCATGGCGACCGAGGCCCGCATATGCAGCACGCTGTTGAGCGCGCTTAAGGCCAGGGTCAAGAGACCGAAGGCGAAGAATGCCAGGGACCAGCCGATCAAGGCGGCGCGGTCCCCGGCGATCAGACCCTGATCGATGACCAGCTTGGTGAGGTAGGGCGGGGCAAGTGCTGCCAGTGCCGAGACCAGACCCAAGAGGAAGAGCAGGACAAGGGTTGCTCGGCGCCGCTGGAGGTGCGGCAGAATCCAGGGCGCGGAAGCGGCGTCGAAGAGCCAGGCCGCCATCCGGGGCGCGGCTGCCTGGCTCTTACCGATCGCTGCTTCTCGGTCACGCACGCAAGGTCGCTCGCTTACTGCCCCTGGATCATCTGCAGGGTCGAGACCCCCATGTCTCCGCCCGAGGGGACCTTCATCTCGCCGACACGCTCCAGGCTCTCGGCGTCATAGATACCGATATCGTCGTTGGTGCCGCCGACATAGAGTTCCTTGCCATCGCTGGAGGCGGTGATGGCGTAGTAGGTGTGCGGCAGGTCCACCCGCTTGATCAGCTCCCGCGTCTCCAGGTCGTGCTTGGATAGTTGGGTATAGACCCCATAGAGATGCTTGTCGTTCTTCGGATCGCGGATGGCTGAGAACATCAAGACCTCTAGGCTTGCGAAGTCGTCGATCTCGGTGGCGCCGTCCTCCAGGTTGACTGCCTGATAGCCCCAGACGAAGTCGGCCAGTTCCTCCTGCTTCTCGTCGGTAAAGACGGCGGCGGTATAGAGCAGCAGCATTTCTTCGTTCTGCTCCCAGGCCGGCCAGAAGGCCAGGACGTCGGGCGGGCTATAGGTCGGGCGGTCCCAGTTGGCATTGGCGATCGCGACCTCGATCGCGCCGCTCTCGGGATTCATCCGATAGACGTCGTGACCGGCGATATAGACCGCGCCCTTCTTGTCCGCTGCCATGACGGTGGAGCGCCTGGGTGCCGGATGGATCGCCTTCGGCTTGGCCTCAAGCCCGGCGTCAGTGGCATAGATGGCAAACTCAGGCTCCATCACCTCGTAGCGATCGACACCGAGGCGGGTCGGATTGCGGATGGAGTAGATCTCTGAGCCGTCCTTGGAGACGGCAAGCGAAGCGATGGATTTGCGCCGGATCCCGTTCTCTGACTGCTTCGCATAGAAGACACGCTCGCAGGTGCCCAGGTCGATGCCGATGATGTCTTCCCAGTGGTTCACCAGAGCATAGGCGACCTTGTGGTCCGGCGACATGGCGATGACACCGGGCGTTGCATCGACCCCCAGAGGGCAGTCTTTCTCGAGGCTGCGCTTGGCGGCATCGAAGACATAGAGATTGTCCGGCTTGGCGATGGTGACCAAGAGGTCGCGAGCCTCCGCGGGCCCGGCGATCAGACCGAGCGCCAGCCCGGCGGCGAAGAGCCGTTTCATTGTCAGGCCTCCTTCAGAGCTCGGAATCCGAGGGAAAGACGGTGCCGAGCGACCGCCAGTCCCGGACCGCGGAGTCGGCATCCCGGTTCCAGTCGGGATAGCTCACCATGGTGTCGGGCACATGCGCCGGCCACCAGCAGGGGTCGGAGCAGCCGTAGAGATCGGCCTCCATCGGTTGACAGAGGGCGGCCACACCGCCGAAGGGATCGACCTCCCAGCCAGGATCGAAGGTGGTGCTGCAGCCGGCGGTCACGGTCTGCATCGCTCTCACCTCGTTCATCTTACCCTCAGCGGCGGCGATCTGGACGCGGGCGGCTTTCTGGTTCAATGGCTTCATGGTCATTTCCCATACGCCCTCCTCGGCGCGATCTGCTGTTGGAAGAAGGAGGGGGCCTCGGCGATCAGTGCGCCATAGACCTCAATCCCGAAATCGACCCAGTCCCGCATCAGATCACAGTAGTGATAGGTGGGGCTCAAGGGGTCAGAGAAGTGGGCATAGCTTTCGTGGTAGCAGCCGCCGGCACAGAGGTTGCGGATGCGGCAGGTGGCACAGCCCTTGTCGCTGCGCTCGGCCCGGGCCTCAAGGAAGTCGGCCAGACGCTTGCGCGCAATGCCCTGCTCGACGTCGCCGTAGCGCTCCATGGTGGAGCCGGTAAAGCGATGGCAGAGGTTCAGGCCGCCTTCGTGGTCGACTGCCAGCATGCCGATGCCGGCCCCGCAGGGGAGCGCCTTGGAGCGTCCTTCCCAGAGGTCCTGCATCAATTGGTGCATGTTGGAGAAGCCGATGTTGCGGCTGGCCAGAGCCTCGTCGCGATAGTGCCGGCCCAGGGCCTTCATTCCCTCGAAGACCTCGGCCAACTCGGCACCGTTCAGGTTAAAGGTCGCCATGTCGCCGGCAGTGACCGGCGAGAAGCCGACCTCTGAAAAGCCGATCCCGTTCTTCAGGTGATCCCAGATCTCCTCGACGGCGGTGACGCCTGCGGTCAGGGTAACCCGGGCACCGACGGGCCGGCTGTCATAGCGCTCCAGCAGCATGCGGGCCTTGGCCGCCACGATGTCATAGCTACCCTTGCCGCCGACCGTCTTGCGGTTCCGGTCGTGCAGCGCCTTGGGCCCATCCATCGAGACGGTGAGGCCAAAGCGATGCTGGTTCAGCCAGTCGACGATCTCTTCGTTCAGCAGGGTGGCGTTGGTGGTCAGCGAGAAGCTGACCTCACGCTCGATCTCGCCGAAGCGGGCCTCGGCATAGTCCACCACCTCGCGGATCAGACCCAGGTTCGAGAGCGGCTCTCCACCGAAGAAGACCAGGTTATAGCTTTCGCGATCCGGGCTCTCCTTCAGCAGCAGCTCGATCGACTTAACGGCCGTGTCGAAGGCCATCTTGCGGCCCTTGTTCGGGGTGTCCAGATCCTCCTTGTAGCAGTAGGAACAGGCCAGATTGCAGCCGGTGTTCACGTTCAGGACGATGGTCGAGAGCGGGAAGTTCTCGATCTTGATCGGTGATCGCTCGGGTGGGGTCGAGGCCCCGTCGGTCAAGATGTCGAGGTCGATCAGACCGCTGATGCGGCCGGTGATCTCCTCCGGGTCGGCGCTCGCGAAGCGCTCCTTGACCTCGTTGGCGCTGATCCGCCCGCGCTCGGCGCAGAAGGAGAGCACCTCTCCGTCCATCGGCTCGATCTCGAAGAGCGCGGTGGTGGGGATGTGGAACAGAAGCTCGCGCCCTTCGGCCCGGACCCGGTGCAGGTTGTGCGGCTGATAATAGAGGTATCCCATGGTCAGGTCTCCCTAGCGGATCGGCGGGTCGACGAAGCGCTGAACCGTGACGATCAGCTGTCCCGAGGCTTGCTTGCCCACTGCGTCCGCAGTCACCGTGAGGTCGCCTGCGTTGTTGGTGGAGAAGGGGCGCTCCGGATTGGGGCCGGCCAGGGCTGGCATGAAGATGCCACTCTCCTGATCCATGACGCCGGCGTAGTGCTGATCCTCCATGGCGGCCGCGATCTCGTTGTGCGGGCTGACCGTCCACTGGGCCGGCAGGGGGCCGACGCGGATGTCGTCAGCTGTGCCGGGCTCGCCGTCCGGGCCATTCCAGAAGCCGATGGCCTTGAAGAGGGCCGGGACCGCCGCCGGACCGACCTCCGAACCGCCGCCGACGCGCGCGATGGTAAAGGCGGGCTCTACGGCCAGCCGATCGATGCTGTCATAGAGCGCGACCTGCCCTTCGGCTGCGCCGGCCTTGGCGGTCACCAGAGCATTGCCGTCAGCACGCAGGATGGCGGCGGCTCCATAGTCGTTGGCATGCACAGACTTTGCCTCGGCGCCGTCGAAGCTAAGCCCATCCAGCCCGATGCCGACCACCTGCACGGCGGCTTCACCGCTGGGTGCGGCCGAAGGCACGGTCCCAAGAATGGTCGTGCCGCTGTCGGCTTTGGCGCCGACGAGGGTGCCTCCCAGGCTGTCCTGATCACGCAGGAACTGGCGCCCCTCCAGGGCCTTGCCATCCTCCGAGACGGCCAAGACCTGGCGAAAGCTCTGCTCGCCGATCTTCAGATTGGCCCGCCACTCATAGCCGGTATAGAGGTTCATCTTGCCGCTGACCGGCAGCACTATCCCGTCCGCCAGGCGCAGGCTGCCTGCAATGTCATAGGGCGAGGCCGCACCGCTGACGGTCAAGGCGCCATAGGCCTCTCCCATGCCCGGCAGGCTGGTCAGCACCAGCCAGGCGCCGTCGACCGGCTGCTTGTCGGCTGCCTGCCAGGCGCTCCAGGCCTCGGTTTCAAGCGGATAGGCCTTGGCCAACATGGGCGCAATCTCGTTCTTTGCGATCTCAAACCAGGCGCGATCACGCCCGAGAGCCTGGTATTCGGTGGTGGGGTACTGGCCGACATGGAAATCCATGTGCAGCGACCACTCTTCCGGCGTGCGGCGCTGCAGGGCAGCCCGCGCCGTCGTGTGGCAGCGTCCGCACATTTCCCCTAGAGCCGGCTCGAAGGACTCGAAGGCCGAAGGATCGCGGTCCAGCGCATAGCGCAGTCCCGTGGTCTCCGAGGGGGCCAAGCCCTGGGTCTCGGAGAGATAAGCGACGAGAGCCGCCTGATCCGCGTTTGAGATCTCCAGCCCGTGCGCCAGGCGCATGCGCACAATGGTCATGAGCCAGCCCTCGGGCGTCTTGCGCTGACCGGAGATGCGGCTGAGGCCGGCATCGGTCTCGGCGTGGCAGCTGCTGCAAGCATTCGCCAGCAGCGCTTGATCGGCGTTGGCGCTGCTCAGCAGCGGGGGCGCCAAGAGGGCTGCGGCGGCCGCGAGCCCGATCAGGGTCCTCATAGTCTTGCCTCCATGGTCCTTATCCTTGTTGTTGCGTCTCTCTTTTTTGTTGTTCTGGGCAAAAGGGCGCGGCTCTTCAGCCAGCCCAGGATCTGTGCCGCCTCCCCAGGCGAAGCCTCGGGCAGAATGCGGCTGTGAAAGCTCTCGAGGTCGGGTGGCGGACTGCCGTTCAGTCGGCGCAGGATGGGCGCGATCGCGTGTCCGCAGACGAAGGCGACGCCGCCCGGATCGGCAGGCGTCACCAGGGTCTCGGCTTCGAGCAGGCGTCCCTCGCTGACCACCACGCGCTTGCGGATCTCTGGCCGAACGACGCCTTCCATTGCAGGCAGGGCGTCAGGCCAGCGCTGCCGTTTGCTCCAATAGGCAGCCTCGGGCCAGTCCTCGACCAGCAGGTGGAAGTCGCGGCCGATCCGGGCCTGGCGCCAGAAGGTCTCGGCCAGGCGCTCACGATAGAAGCGGCGAGCCAGGTCTTCCTCGCCCTGCAGCAAGGCTTGCACCAATGGCTGGCACGAAAGGGCGGACGAGAGAGCCCAGAAGAGCCCGTGGCCGGAAAGAGGATCCATCGCAATCGCTGCATCGCCAAGCCGCGGACAGAGCGGATCCAGCTCGGGTGCCACCAGCCGTAGCTCGGCGCTGCGTACGCTGGGTGGTTGCGCCAGGCGCTCCGGCTTTCCGGCTTCAGGCTGCTCGAAGAAGCCTTGCCAGGCCTCCGCTAGTCCAGCCTGCCCGGGGCCCAGGCTCTCTGCATCTCTGACGAGCTGCACCCAGCGTCCGAAACCAGGCGCGGCGGCGCGCCAGACCCAGCCGAGCGGTGTCGCGATGATCGAGACACCTGGGCCTTCATCGCCCAGACAGAAGCCGGCGATTGCGACGCTGGCAGGGCCCAGCCGGCGCCCTGGCGCTGCAGTAGCACGGCGGCCACGAGCCTCGATCACCAGCCCGGCCGAGAGCAGTCCGGTCTGCTCGCCAACAAGGCCTTCACCCGGCAGTATCTGTCGGACGCGGTCGGTCAGAAGCGTAACGCCGCCAGACTCCGCAGCGCGGCGCAGGCAGGCATCGAGACCTCTACGCTCAATGAAATGCTCTTGGTTGGGGGCGCCGGAGAGGCTCCCCCAGCGGGCCTGACGACGAAGCGGGGGTGAGGCCATTGCTGCGGCCTCTACCAATCCCTGGGCCTGCAACACCTGCAGCGTTCTTGGTGCCAGGCCTTCGATGCGTTGCACGTCCAACGGAGTGTCGACAAGCCCAACGCGCAGCCCCTGCCTTTGCAGCAAGAGGGCCGCCAAGGATCCGGCAGGGCCGCCGCCGGCTATAAGGATGTCGAACCGCTGGTTCGTCTGAAACGCTGTCGCCACGCCTAGCAGCTTGTTCCTTCCCCCGGTTCCTTTCCCGACAATTTCGGACAAGTGGGGAATTGGAGCGAAGAAGGGCTTGCTCAGCGCTCAATTGCGGGTAGCCTGGGGTCATCGGCCCGCTAAGGTGTCACTTCACTGGGCCGCAAGAACAACGGCGAGAAAAACGCGAGCCCCACGTGAGCGACGAAGCCACCATCCTCTCGACCGCCCTCAACGACCCGCTTGAGGCCGTGCTCGCACACGGTCGAGATCCGCGCGCGCTCCTCTGTTGTGCGCAGATTGATCCGGACGGGACTGGCGAGATGATCCCGCTGCGTGCCTTCGTCTCCTTGGTGGAGACCGCCGCAAACGACCTGCACGCGCCCGCCTTCGGATGGCAAGTCGGCCGGGGCTTCCATCTGGAGAACCTGGGCGATCTCGGCCGCGCGATGCAGCAGGCGCCAACCCTGGGACAGAGCCTGTGCGTCGCCGCCGATAGCTTTGCCGTGCTGCAGCGCCAATCGAGCCTCAGCCTCTCGGTCATGGATGGCGAGGCCGACCTGACCTATCGCGTGCTCGATCCCAGCATCTGGCCGCGCCGTCAGGATGCAGAGCTGACCTTGGCTGTCTTCCTGGGCCTGATCTGGCGTGCTGCAGGCCAGGGCGGTGAGGGCATCGCGCTGGAGTTCGAGCATGAGGCCCATCAGGCGCAAGACCTGGGCCCCGGCCGCCACTGCCGGGTCACCCATGCCTGCCCTGCCAACCGCATCCTTTTTCCGGCACGCTATTTGGACCTGCCGATGCCACAGGCAGCCCCGGCGCCGTTCCGCAGTCTGGTCTATCGACTGCGCGATGCGGCCTGCTCTTGCGAGCGGGATATGCCGCTCACCGACCGCGTCGAAGCGCTGCTCTACGCCTCCTTCGGACAGCGGGTGCCGGCACAAGTCGAGGTCGCCGCCGCTCTTGGCCTGTCAGAGCGCAGCCTGCGCCGCCGTCTCGATGCCGCCGGCCGGCCCTATGCGCAGCTCTTGGCTGACTGCCGTGCCCAGCACGCACGTCGCCGCCTGGCCAATCCTGACCTCTCGCTGGCCGAACTGGCGCTTGAACTGGGCTACAGTGAGCAAAGCGCCTTCGAACGCGCCTTCCGCTGCCAGACCGGCGAAACCCCGGCGCGCTACCGGCGCCGTGTCCTCAAGTTCGTTTGAGAAAGGGCGCGCCGGCCCCTTCTCAAGACGGCGCCGGCCCACACCCCGCCCGACTGGGTCGGCAACTCTGTCTGTAAGATGAGCGACCGGAAGAGCTTGCGGGTCTTTCAGCCGGGCACAATCGTGAATATCCAGGGCCAGTTTTTCTCGCCCGGCATAGCCGGTATCACCTACAACATCGACAGCCTGCGGTTCAAAGCCGACCGCGCGTACTGCCTGCTGTGCTTCTAGCCGGGACTGGTATTGGTCAAGCGGCCAAACGGCTAGGGGGCGAAGCGAGAGCCGCCGAGTTGATGAGAGGACAGCATGAACTCCTTTAGTTTCCAAACCACGCGTTCCGTCTTGGCCGAAGTCGGCGCCACCGCGAAGATCGGCGAGATCCTGGCGACGCGCGGTTGCAAGAAGGCGGCCTTCGTCACCGACCCTATGATCGTGAAGCTGGGTCTGGCGGAGGCGGCGCTGACGGGCCTGAAGCAGGCAGGAGTGGAGAGCTGGGTATTTTCTGAGGTGAAACCCGACCCAGCGGAGGCCTTGATCTTGGATGCCGTCGCGCAGGCTCGGACCCAGGATGTGGACTGCGTGGTCTCGGTCGGCGGTGGCTCCTCCTTGGACACGGCCAAGCTGCTCGCGATGCTGCTGAACACGAACCAGCCTCTTTCCCAGATGTACGGCGTCAATCAGGTGCAAGGCGAGCGCCTGCCTTTGGTCTTGGCGCCGACCACAGCCGGCACTGGCTCGGAGGTGACGCCGATCTCCATCGTCACCACAGGGGCAAGCGAGAAGAAGGGCGTCGTCAGCCCGCAACTGCTGCCTGACTGGGCTATTCTGGATCCTGAACTGACCGTGGGTCTGCCAGCGCCGGTGACGGCCGCCACCGGGATCGACGCGATGGTACACGCGATCGAGGCCTTTACCTCAAAACGTCTGAAGAACCTGGTTTCCGACTGTCTGGCCAAGCAGGCGCTAGAGCTGTTGGGCGGCAACATCCGCAAGGCTTGTTTCACGCCCGAGGATCGCGATGCCCGTGGAAAGATGTTGTTGGGCTCGATGCTGGCGGGCATGGCCTTCGCCAATGCACCGGTCGCGGCGGTTCATGCGCTGGCCTATCCCCTTGGCGGTCATTTCCACGTGCCGCATGGTTTGTCGAATGCGCTGGTGTTGCCTTATGTGCTGGAGTTCAACATGCCGGCGGCCCAAGAGCTCTACGCCGAACTCGCCCCCATCGTCTTTCCGGATCTGGCCGGCAAGTCAGCGAGCGCAAGAGGCGAGGGCTTGGTTGAAGGCTTCTTGACGCTGGGGTCGGAACTCGGCATGCAAACGCGCCTGGCTGAGGTCGGCGTCGGACACAACCACCTGCCGATGCTTGCCGAAGACGCGATGCTTCAGCAGCGGCTGCTGATCAACAATCCGCGTGAAATGACCTTGGACGCCGCCTTAGCGATCTACCATAAGGCTCTTTGAATCGTTGCTCTCGCTCGAAGTTTTCACGAGGGTAAGGTCTCGTGAGGATAAGGGGCGCGATGCCCGGCAGCGATGAACTGCCATCGTGACCAAGCCGGATTTCATTAAGCAATTGACTTAACTAATTTTATTGATGATCCCGACAGTATTCGAACCTGTGACTCGCCGATTAGAAGACAGCATTTCCTGCTTTCCTGCTATCTCCACCAAATTCCCAGATGTTCCCTAGCCTACTGAATCAACGCTATTCTTTATCTGCAAGCTTTCTGGAATGTTCCGTTGAGCGCTGCTCGCGTGCATGCGCTGGTATGGCCATTGGGGAATCGGGTCAACATTAGGCCCTCGGGCTCGCCACCGTCTCACTCAGGCATCACTACCCCGCCTTCGACATCGAAGCGGCAGACCAGCACCGATGGAACTAGGCGGTGCTGCGGGTAACCTCCTCCGCATTGGATAACTCGTGGTTGCAGAAGAGTTCTCCTGCAATCAGAGCCCCGATGCACACAGCTAGAGTGAGAGATCCGGGCTAAAAGGGAAACTCTATCTTCAGACCGCCGCCATAGATGTCTGTATTCTTGGAGAGACTGGCGAAACCATCTGCCCGGATCACGGCATAGTTTGCAGCAAAGAGATCTAGGCCGGCCTCCACATCAAAGCGAGTGCGGTCGATCCGAGTGGCGTTGACGAAGCCTGGCGTTCCCGCCGGCGCCGAGGCGAAGCTGGCGGAGAGACTCGCTTCCGGCGATCCGAGGTACTGCGTTACACCCAGGGTGATGTGCGGTCGGGTTTGAATGCCCGGGGCAGCTTCGAAGGCTCCGCCGAACTCCAGGGCTGGCTGGACAAACCAATAGGTCTCGGCGTTTCCATCAACGTCCAGGGCTAGCGCACTGCTGCCGTCCTCGCGGTAGCTTGATGCAAAAACATGGTCGTAGCCGACGCTAAGGCGCGGAATCACAAAGGTCTCATCTAGCGAATAGAGATAGCTCGCCCGCAGCTCGCCAGAGGTGGTCCAGATCGACTGTTGTCCGATGTGCGTCGTCCCTTGCAGCGGCTGACGACTGTTGTCGAAGCCGCCGTAACCAAGGGAGAAGGCCGCGGCCAGTTCGACCTCGTCGAAGCGGCGCTTCGCCGAAAGACCGGCAAAGAACTGATTGCCGTCGCTGCTGGCCGTGGTGGAATCGACCGACGTCGAACGTCGCTCATAACTTAAGGCGCCACCCAGGTTCCAATCTTCCCCCAGCGCCAGCTGACCGCCCAGCGTGAGCGCGAAGCTAGAGCCGCTGAAACCGAGATTGTCGTTGGTCGCATCTCGATCGAAGCCGCGCCCTTCGGTCCGGAGAAAGGCGCATTGGCCCTTGTCGTAAAACCGAGTGCTGCCAGCGTCGTCGACCGGCGCGCTACAGCTGAGCAGCGCATCGCCGAACTGCCGCGCGGCAAGCACTGTTATGATCTGGTTGTCAACCGCGATCTCTGCGCCCAGTTCGTTGACGATGTCCGCATAGTCTCGACTATTGTCCAGTGCGAAGAGATCCTCCGCCAAGTTGCCGTCGAGCGCGCTCTGCCGGTAGAGCGACTGCAGATACTCTGCAACGCTATCGTGGTTGTCGTTCAACGCCGCCTTCAGATGATCGTTCGCGAAATCGATGTCATAGCTGAGTGCAACCGTCTCAAAGGAGGTTTGCAACAGCCGGTATTGAGCAACGACCGACTGAGTTACCTCTGTGCTCTCGTCCAGGACAACACCGTCATCGGCCCTGACAATCACCTCCTGCCTGGCACCGATGATCGGCTCCGTCAGGTCGAGCGACTGAATCTCCACCAGTCCGCCAAGCGCTGCTGCGCCGTCGACAACGATACGGTCAGTCCGCCCCTGCGCGTCAACGTCGATTGCCAGTAGGCCATTCGTTCTCTGCTCGAAATCGCCCCCTATTCTGGTGATTTGACGGTTACCCTCGCCGCCAGGCGAGAATCGTCCCTGGTTCACCAAGCTATTGGTATCGAGGCGCGGGCCCGCTTCGAACGTACCGCCCGAGCGGTTAATGAGTACGATTTCGCCGCTGTTTGCCGCACTCTTCTGAGTGTTTGGGTTCACCCTTGCATTGATCACAGAACCATGAATGGTGCCGCCGTCTTTGTTGGTGATGGTCAGCGAGCCGCTGCCTTCGTAAACGACGGCGATGCCGCTTTGGGTTGCGCTACTGCCTGGCGTGAAGGTGATCGTGCCGGCATTGGAGATGCTGTTGGCCGCTCCGTCCTCCACGATGATAGCGGCGCCGGCCCGACCGCCGCTGGTCGACTTCAAACCGCCGGTGACACTTGCCCCTTCCTTGACAGCGATCGATACGATCCCAGGATTGCTCCCGCCGACCGGCGTGCTCTTGGCGGAGATGCCAAATGAGCCGGCGCCTGATACTGTCACATCGTCCGCCACATTGACCGTGACATTCCCGGATGGGGCCACAAAGATGGACGAGGCAGAACCGGCATTTGCCAGACTGGTGGCCACAATGCCGTGCGCGTTAGCACCTGAAGTGGCAATTCCGCCGCTTGACTGGAGAAGCGTCACCTCGACAGGCCCGCCCGCTCCGGCAGCAAGCGAATCGTTACTTTCAACCTCACCGCCGAGGCTTCGCGCCACCAATCCGTCTGCGCCATTGCCCTGCGTCTGAACTCCAGCTCCCCCGGCGAGAAGGGTTACTTTGACCTGACCGCCTCGACCCGCTTTACCCGAAGGCGACCTTCCCTCTCCTCCCCGACTGATCGCCGCTATTCCATCCGCTGAGGCAGTCTGCGTTGAAACGCTGAAGAGGGAAGATATGCCGATCGATCCACCAGCCCCTCCCAATCCGGAGGGCTGTCCCAAGCCGCCAACTCCACCGACACTCTCGGCCTGAAACGCCACAGACTTGCTACCTGCGGTGGCTATCGACACCTTTGCCCCCTGGACCCAGATGTTGCCACCTGCGGCACCGAAACCGCCGTTGCCGGCCGTAGAGCCATCTAACGAACCGGCCTTGTTTCCGTTTCCGCCTGGCGCGGAGAGGCTTATGCCGGTTGAGGAGTCGCCCTCGGTTTGGATGGACCAGCTGCCGGCAAGAGAGATGGTTCCACCTCGTCCGCCATTGCCTCCAGGCCTGTCGGCGGCAAAAACCTCGTCGCTTGATCCGGCGCGACCGCCATTGCCGCCCTGAGCTGTCACGACAAGCCCGGGAGAAGAGTCTCCGGAGGTGGTGATCGTCCGAGATCCCGCACCCAGCGAGATCGCACCCGCAGCGCCGCCATCGCCTCCTTCGCCGCCGGCATTGGTCTCACCCTTTCCGCCAATGCCACCTGATCCGCCATTGCTCAAGATCGTGATGCCGGCGGCATTCGATCCCACTGTCTCGATGTCCCAGCTCCCGGTCGAGCCCTCACCGGATTGGTTTGTGTCGAAATAGATTGGGCCGCCCCGCCCGCCGCGGGCTGCTGCGCCGCCCAAGGATGTGCCCTCGCCGCCACCGCCACCGATCCCGCCGCTAGAGATGATCTCAATCGCTGGAGCGCCATTGGTCGATATTTGACTTGCGGCATTCGTTTTGAGAACGACGTCGCCGGCGCTACCACCGCCGCCTCCGACACCGCCTCCGGTAAAAGACGTCAGAAAGGGGGATCTTTCCTTGCCGCCGACGGCGCCCGCTCCGCCTGCACTCTGCAGGGTCAGTCCGGAAGATCCGGATCCTGTGGCTGCTAGGTTCCAACTGCCCCCAATTTCGATCTCTCCACCTGCTCCGCCGTCGCCTCCATTTCCCGGCAAACCCTCATAGTCGGCATTTCCGCCCTCAGCGCCACTACCACCGATAGACTGCGCAATCAGTCCAGCAGAAGCGGTGCCGGATAGGGTAATGTCGCGTGTTGCAGAACTGCCTAAACGGATCTTACCACCCGCACCGCCGACTCCTCCGTTGTCGGCGTCCTCACTTTCGGAAGTGTTCTGGCCCGATTCTCCGCCGTCGCCACCCCTGGACACCAGGTTGAGTGCAGTGCTGTTGGGCCCACTAAGCGAAAGGTCCCAACCGAAGGCCTCCGATGGAGAGCCGCTGTCAAGGACTATCCCGCCGCCAGCGCCGCCTTGGGCCCCTGCTCCGCCTGAGATGCCACCCGACCCACCCCCGCCGCCAGTTGTTGCAACGGAGACTGCATCAGCGCCATTTCCCCTTGTTGAGATCGCGCGGAAGCCGGGAGCGATGGTCACCTCTCCACCTTCTCCTCCGGTTGCGCCCGCTCCACCGCGATGCACGGTCCCGCCAGACTCCGCATCTGCTTGGGAACCGCCGTTGCCGCCAGCCCCGCCGCTACTGACCAATGCGATGCCATGGGCGCCCGATTGAGAGGTTGCGATGTCCCAAGAGCCGACGCTGCGGCTACCGTCCGGCTGCTGATCGAATAGGATCGCTCCTCCGGCGCCACCGACCTGGCCGTCTCCGCCGTCTTCGTCCGAGACCGGGCTTCCCGTACCACCCGCTCCTCCCTCTGTGGTGAAGGCAATCCCGATGTCTCGCGTCATAATCGAGGAGTCTTCGCTGATGGTTATCGAGAGCGCGCCGCCCGCTCCGCCAACTCCCCCCGAACGAGCCGTGAAGAAGGACTCGCCGGCTGAGCCGGCATCGCCGCCCTTACTCGTGACGACCATGCCGCGGGTGTCCTTGGCCGTTCCCTCGATGTCCCAGGACCCCGATATAGAAACGGTGGAGCCCGCACCGCCTGCACCGCCAGCGCCTGGCTTGCCGGTCTGCGAACCGACCACATGGCCGCCGTCTCCACCCGGACCGCCCTCGCCAATGATATTGAGCGCAATGCTGTTTTCGTTCTCAAGGGTGATGCTGCGCTGCGCCTCTCCTAGTGTTATCTCACCGGCCGCACCGCCAGCACCTCCGGGACCGGTAGAGCCGCGTTCGGCGCGGCCCGAGCTTCCACCACTTCCGCCCTTGGTTACGAGATTCATGGCACTGCCGCCATTACCGCCCACGACAGTGATGTCCCAAGAACCGAAGAAATCCTGGTTATCGGCGTTGCGATCTAAGAAGAGCGAACCGCCATTACCGCCGGCACCGGCGTCACCGCCATCGCCGACGCCAGCGGCAGCATCTTCCTTGGAGGCATCGCCGCCATTGCCTCCAGCGCCGCCCCGGGAGGACAGTGCCACCGCGAGGTCAGCGGACACGACCTGGGTGCTGCCATTGGTGACAAGAGTAAGGGTCCCCCCCGCTGCACCTCTAGCGCCTGACCCGCCGCTGGTTTGATCGTCATCGAGACCCTTGGTGCTTCCGGCATGGCCGCTACCACCAGAGCCGCCGGTCGATTCCAGAAGAATGGTAGAGTTCGAGGTGGATTTGCCGGTGAGCTTGGATGCCCCACCCTCAGGAGCAATTGTCAGAGAGACCCATCCTCCGCCACCACCGGGCTCTCCTGGATCGCCGTTCTTGTTGGTCGGGGCGCCGGCGCCGTCCGCTCCATCTCTGCCTGCTGCAGTCAAGGAGACGGCTTTGGCACTGCTTGTGATCTTGCCAACCACGCTTGCGTCCAAATTTGCGGAACCGTCAGAGTCTTCAACGCCTTCGGTCGCGAACTCTACGGCGTTGGCGCCGCTCACCACCAAGGGAATGGAGTCCAAATCTAAGGACATCTCCAAAGTGTTGCCGCTGTCGAGAGATCGCTGGAACGTAAAAGGCCTCGTGTAGGCCGTGGCGCCGCTGGGAAGGACCAAATTCTCGATCGTCAGGCTTGTCGTGTTCGCGGGCAAACCGGAGTTCTCACCGACGATGACACCGCCGCTCTGATTTCCACTGCAAAGGAAACTCGTTCCTCCACCGATGTCTTGGCAGGCTGTAGGTTCTGCAACCGACCCGTCACCAGGCAGAGCAGCCAACAGTGGTACTGCCGACAATGCAGTTATTAAGTTCCTATATCGTTGTTTGCACAACTAAAAGCCTTCCACCTCTAAGGAACAGATTTGGTCATCTGTGACCCGATTCCCCTCTAGCGGTCAGGCCAAATGACTCCAAGACCCCGTTCTTTCTGCCTTCTCTGCATTCTAGAGTCCACCACAATGTGTCGATTAGCGGGAGCCGCTAGCAGAAGATGCGTGTTTTCCGGGAATCCTATAGCGCACCCAGATTGCGACGACGAGAACGCTTGCACCTTGGACGAGACGCTCCCCGGTTTCGGGGTCAGGGTGAAGCCGAGCGGCGTGCGGAGTTACGTCGTGCAGTTCCGAAACAGCCAAACCGGTAAGTTGAAGCGCGCGACAATTGGAAAGCATGTGCCTCTGCTTACCTTCGATCAGGCCAAGCGGCAGGCGCGGGCTCTTCTCGCCGACGCAAAGAGAGGGGACTATGTTGCGGAGGCGCGGCGAAGGGCGCGAACTGCTCCCACGATGCGCGATCTGGGCCGCGACTGCATGGAACGGCACGCGAAGCCGAACAAACGGCCCAAGAGCGGGAAGGATAACCGGTTGATGATCGACAGGATCATCCTGCCGGCAATCGGCGATCGGCGCGTGCAGGAGGTTACCCGTTGAGACATTGAGGACCTGCACCTGCGATCCAGGGATCGACCCTACAAGGCAAATCGGGTGCTGGCGTTACTGTCGAAGATGTTGAGCTTGGCGGTCCAGTGGGAATGGCGCAGCGACAATCCGGTGAAGGGCGTGAAACGCTCTGCCGAAGAGAAACGCTATCGCCGACTCTCCGACAGCGAACTGCATCGACTTTGGGCGGCTCTGAAGGCGCATCCGAACCGGCGGGCGGCGAATGCTGTCAAGCTTCAGGTCCTGACCGGCGCTCGCCTAGGCGAGGTGTTGCAGGCCCGTCGTGATGCCTTCGACCTGGAGCGTGGCGCTTGGACCAGGCCCTCGCATCAGACCAAGCAGAAGCGGACCGAGCACGTGCCGCTCAGCGGCCGGCATTGGACCTGGTGGTATCGATCGACCGGGACCTGCCAGAGGGCGAGGTCTGGCTGTTTCCAGACAAGAAGGCCGATAAGCCCCTGAAGGACATCAAGCGGTTCTGGTCGTCGACCATGGAGGACGTCGAGATCAAAGATTATCGCCGGCATGACAACCGCCATACCTACGCCTCGTACCTGGTCTCCGAGTGGCTGAGCTTCGAGGTTGTTGGATGGCTTCTGGGACATACCTCCGCGCTGAAGACCAAACGCTATGCACAGCTGGCGGATGAACCGCTCCGACAGGCAACCGAAACCTTCGGCCAGAAGCTGAACCGGTCGAATAGCGAAAATAAAAGTATTGTTTGCGTTCTGATTCACGAGGTCACGTCCACTTGGCGAACCCCTGCCTCGATCAGTGCTTTTTTTGATGAACTACTTGAGCCTAAGGTGGTATCCTGCAACTCTGGCCTGATCGGGGCCAGCCGAAATGGCCCGAAAAGGGGAGTCGCGAACACCGCTCCCTTGAGGGTCGGGGTGTTGAGACACGGGGCTCGAGTCATAGATGGAGCGGATTGAAGGCAAGAGCACTTCCAGTAGTGATGTCGTCAAGAACGTGTTTGCGGCTTTTGCCAACGGCAGTCCGATCATCATTGTTGATGATTGTCACAAGCTAGAAGCGGTTTTCGCTGTGCGCGCAACTGCCTGCACACGCGAGATCGTAAACCTCTTCCTGGCGCGCGGGCGTGGAGTTCTTTGCATTGCGCTGACGGAGCAGAGAGTGATGCGTCTGGGCATTTGTCGTCAATACGGCAATCGAAGGGATCCGCGCGCCGCTCCCTTTGGCCCGTCGGTCAGCCTCGACGATGGCAGTAGCGGCGTATCGGCCGCGGCTCGATCAAGAACGATCCGCGGGATTGCCACCATGACGGCGGCGCCAATCGACCTGATCGTTCCGGGGCACGTGCAAACACGTATTGCGCATCCAGACCTGTCCCGCGGCCGTGCCGGCCGCACCGAAACAGCTCTCGAACTCGCGAGATTTGTCGGGATCGAGGACGTCGTAGTCCTTTGTGACATTCTGAACGACGCAGGAGATGCTGCAGACCGAGAGGAACTCATAGCCCTCTCACGTGAACTGCGCATGCCGCTTATCGACCAGCAGCTGATCCTGAGCTTGTCGCAGGCTGAGAGCGAAACGGAAAACAGTAAGAAAGACTTGAATGGACGGGTTCATCACCGTTTGTGGCGCCATCGAGGCCACGCCGCGCTTGCCGTGTCGGACCGGAACGCGGCTACTTGGTGTTTGACGGACGGCCGGAGCCTGGTTGACTGTTCGGGGGGAACCTTGGTGCAGAGCTTGGGGGAACTTCCAGCGGCACCAAGCGGTCTCAACGATCTGACTGCACCGACCTACGGTTTCGACTTGCCCTATCAGATGGAAGCCGAGGCTGCGCTGGCGCAAGCGGCTGGTGACGCGCTGGCAGGCACTATCTGGACCTGCAGCGGTACGGACGCGATGGAGGCGGCGATCCGGGTAGCGGTATGGGCCGCAGCACAGAGAGGGGATCCGTTGGAGGGCTTCGTCACCTTGCGGGGGTCCTATCACGGCGCCAGCGCAACCTGCGCGACGCTGTCGTCCAAGCACGGCCTTGTGGATTCGTCGCGGGAGTGGCCCGTGATCTGTCTCGAAACCTCCAGACAAGATCGGCTTGCCGATCTGCTGGAGCGGGTCGATAGAACCTTTGGCGGCAACGGTGCCGGTCGGATCTTCTGCTTGGAAGGCAGATCGACGGCTGGCTGGTCCTTCAGCTGGGAGCCGGGCTTCAGCGTGGACCTTGTTCGTGCCCTCAAGGCAAGGGGGTTCATCGTCATCCAGGATGACATTGCCAGCGGTGCTTTTCGGCATGGCGGAGTGTTTTCTACCGGAGCGGATTTCGAAGCCGACGTCATCGTTCTGTCGAAGGGACTGACCCAAGGTCGCAGCCCACTGGCCGCCGTGCTGCTTGGCGAGGAACTGGACGCCGCGCTGGCACTGCCCGATGCGCCGCATCGGGGACACACCTTCGGGCTGACGGCACCTGCGGCTTGGTACATGGTGCAATCGTTGGAGCGACTGACCTTCCTTCTTCAGGACAGTTGGTTCGACGCGCGGGCGCGAATGCTTGCCGCTTCGAGGGCACGACTCTCCGCCGAAGCGCTCCATCTGGATGTAACCCCGACCTCGCTGCGAGTGGCCTTCCAAGGCGACAGACTGCCTGGTGTTCGCGAATCGCTTCGTGCCGAGGGGCTCTGGTGCTATTCGACCGAAACCCGGTATGGAACCGCCCATTTTGGCTTCATCCATGTCTGCCCGCTCTTCGACCAGCCAGCAGAGGTGCAGGCGGCACAGTTTGACATGGTGACTGCGGCACTTATCAGGGGACTCCGGAGATGAAGATCTCCTTCGATTGGCCTTGGCACCGGAGTCCAGTTCTTGCAACCAGATGCGCGAAACGCAATCGTGCCTCAGACTTCGGATCGACTGTAGCTGCGCTCGCCAACCCGCCATTTCTCCTATGCCTATAGTTGCGCTGGACCCATGCCTCAGCCAGTATCATCCTCACGAGGTGACGGCCACATGGGGAATCCAGGTTGAACAGAACCCTAGAGCATCTTCGTCGCGCGTTTGCGAGGCGGAGACGCTCTAGGGTGTGAATAGAGACTGCTCTCGCTGAGGCGAAAGTTGAGAGGCCTGGAATGCGGAACATGCAAGTGGAGAACCTGATCATCCTGGGCGAAGCGACGGTGTCGATCGACGAGATCCTGATCGCTTTCGGTGTCTCTGGCGTGATGGTGCAGGGCTCATGTGTGTCCAAGTACAGATACCTGGACCGAGCCCAACGCCTCTATGTAGCCATGGACCGACTCAAGAGCTTGGAGGGTGAGGCCGCCAGAGCGACGGTCCAAGAGCTAGTCTCGCGTCCGAACACCTATGCCGTGGTCAAGGCTTCCGACATTGCCGACAGCGGCTTGCTGGCTTGGCTCGATGCGCAGGACCGCGTGCTGCTAGTGAAGCAGGAGGAGAGCTCGGAACCCGAAGAACGCGCCGCGACGTCACGCCGGCAGCCCTACTTCGATGCGGCCTTTCTCACCAAGGCAGTGCCGGCGCTGGTCGGCGAAGGCGGTCAGGCCGACCTGCACGACTTCGACTATGAGTTTCGCGAGATGGATCGGGAGGACCGACTTGCCTCCGTCAGGATGATCCACGCCATCCGCACGGCAGAGATCTATCTCATGTCGAACGTCATGCCGACTTCGGCCTCGCTGAAATCGATTTATGTCGAAAGGCCGGCGGCGCGCTTCTTCTGGCAGCCCGAGATCAGCATCATCATGCCGACCTGGAACAGCATGGCCTTCATCGAACACACCTTGATAAGCATCACCCTGCAAGAAGGCGAGAACTACGAGGTGGTCGTGATCGACGACGGCAGTTCGGACGACACCGTCGCCTTCGTCAGAGACTATGCGATGACCGATGACCGCGTGCAGCTCTACACGCAGGCGAACGCCGGCCCTCAGGTGGCGCGGAACAGGGGCTTGGATCGCGCCAAGGGGAAGTACGTAACCTTCCTGGATCACGACGACATCATGCTGACCGATTCGCTGCGCAGGCGTCTCGACGTGCTGGCCAAGAAGGAATTCCTGATGTGTGGTGGCCGTGTCGAGATCGTCAATCCGGATGGCGAACTCGTGGGGCTGACGATCGGGCGTCAGGTGCCGACCTATTACCGAGACTGCCACAACATGCCAGTGCACATAGACACGCTAACCGGTCGCAGCGATGTCATAAAGCGCTTTCGCTTTCCGCTAATCAAGGGCTACGCCGACGATTGGACCTATGTGAGCAGCATGCTGCGCGAAGGCTGGACGATCGGCACCTGCGGGGCCGAACCGCTGGTCGCTTATCGTTGGCACCGCGCTTCCTTGACCGGAAGCGGTGTGGATAAGCATTTTTTCAACTGTATGCAAGTGCTGCGTGACCTCAGCATCCGGCAGACCGAGGATCTGGGCCTGATCGAAAAGCCCCAGGGGTCGATGGATCTGGCCGAGAGACTGATCGAGACCCAGCGTGTCATTCGGATCCAGTCGGAGTTCTACTCTCTGGCGCTGCGCCAAGACGAGATGCATGGCGAAGAGGCCGAGGCTCTTCTGGCGATCATCGTCGGCATGATGAACGGCATTGCCTATGCGACCAAGGAGACCCTACAGGAGAGTTTCTTCAAGTCGGTTGGCAGCAAGATCTTGGTCGGCCACCCGGACAACACGGCGTTCATGAAAGGGGT
Source organism: Rhodospirillales bacterium (assembly GCA_963669335.1). Taxonomy (GTDB): domain Bacteria; phylum Pseudomonadota; class Alphaproteobacteria; order Kiloniellales; family JACOMY01; genus JACOMY01. The sequence goes on along the minus strand of OY770023.1, from coordinate 3,568,692 downwards.
GATGGAGCATTGGTATTGGGCGGTCGAGCTCTGCGATCGCCTGGCCGTCACGCCGGCCAACGCGCGCTATGTCGAGAACCTCACCAGCTATCTAAGCGGCGTGCGTGAGCGCCTAGCTGAGCGCAACGTGCCGGTACCGGCCGCCAGTCTGATGGAGAAGGTCTTCGGCTCGGCGAAAGAGCGCTTCAAGCCGGCGGGTTAAGTCACCAGATAGCTTGCCCCGTCGTCGTCTTGCGGCCCTACCGGATCTGCACATCTCAGAGTGCTCAAGGTGGCTATTGCGCCGGCAGGCTATATTCGTCGTCGTGCACGAACCGCGGGGCGATGAAGCACCCGTTCTCAGACGGCGCATTCACCGAAAGAGAGTTAGCGGCGTTCGCGATTACGAAAAGCCCCCAGATGATCCAAAGATTGGCTCTAAGGCATGCTTTTGCAATTCCGGGTTTCAGAGCCGTTTTTCTCCAATCAAGAATCCGGCAGCCCGGGGAAATCGGCCAAACATGCATTTTGAAGTTCCTGATGCGGCCTCTTTGCATTGCCAAGCGTGCAAATGGACGTCTTGCACGCGTTGACACCAGGGCCGCAGGTTATCAGAGAAAAAGGGTTGCATCAGGCGGGCCAGTCGTCACTCTGAGAGGGCTGAATTGCCGGCGGCGGATCTTATTGGCTCTCACAGGTTTTGACATGACTTCGTATTTGCCCTCCCGACATCGGGATCTGACCTTTGCCGGCGGCGGGTGTTCCGCGGCGATGACGCTGACATACCTGTTGCGGCGGCTTGGCACCGAGCAGAACTCAGCCTGTTGCGATACACCTTTGAGGATCACGGTTTGCGACGCGCTGGGCCGCTTTCCCAAGGGGCTTGCCTACAACGAAGGCGAACACTCCGGAGCGTTTCTGATCACGCCAGCCTTGGAAATGATGCCGCCGGGTCCCGGGGGCGGGAACGAACTGACGCAATGGCTGACAGAAAATCGCGCAATGTGGACCGACCGGTTGGCGGTGTCGAAGAACGCAAGCGTCCGCGAATGGCTGCCAGTGCTGATCGAGGCCGCAGACCGCGCGGACTTCGATCAGGTGTTCCTGCCCCGATCGGTGATCGGCTGGTTCATCGAGGACCTTGTCACCTCGGCCATCGCAGAGGCCCATGCCGCGGGGTATGCGCAGGTCGAGATCGAGACGCGCACCGTGATGCGGGTGCAGGCCGCGAACGACGACGGGCTTCTGGTGACGACAGACCCTGGCGAGGCCTTCACGACCGGAAAGCTGGTCGTGGCCATCGGCAGCGGACGGTTTCGCGCGCTCCTGCCGCGCGCGCTGCGCGATGATCGCCTGATCACATCGCCTTTGCAAAATGGCGTCGAGGCCTTGCGGCGTGACCTGGAACAGAGATGCGCGCCATATGCCGGACAGCAGGGGCCAAAGGTTCTGGTCATCGGCTCGAGCGCCTCGGCGCTCGATGTGATTTCGGTTCTGCTCGACCTCCAGTGCGGCCAAGGTACAGCGCCGCGTATAACGAGCATTTCACCCTCGGGCCACTTTCCGCCCGAGCATCGGACCATCGCGTTAGAGGCGCCTAGTCCGGCCGACTGCCCGGCGCTTGAGAACCTTGGTGCCGACAATGCCGCGGCGTCTGCGCGGGTCGTATACGACGCTGCGATGAAGGACCGTGGTCAACTTCTCGCAGGTGGGAAACATCTGGGCGAGGCCAAGACCCATGTCTATCGCCACGTGCTGAAACTGATCGGACGTATGAGCGCAGAAGAAAAGCGCACGTTTGTCGAGGTTTACGGGAAGGATCTGTCGGAACAGTTTCTCATGACGAGCCCGATCTACGCGCGTCTCTACACCGCCGCGATCGCAAATGGGGCGCTTGCGGCGATCGCGGGCAAGGTGCGCGATCTGGACTGCGACAGCGACGGCCTGCATGTCGGATACGATCAGGACGGCGGCCCTCAGCGCGACCGCTTCGACCTTGTGATCGACTGTTCCGGGTTCGAGTACCCGTTGGAATGCTCGTCCGAACCGCTGGTGCAATCGCTCATGGGCGATCTCGGCGCTCGGCCGAACCGGTCCGGGCACGGCTTCGTAACCCTGCCCGACAGTTTCGAAATCGCCCCGAACGCCTTTGTCCTTGGCCCGCTGTACGCTGGCAACGTGGATGCCATGGGAGTATGCCGCTGGCGTGTTGAGAACACGCGCGGGATATCGGAGATTGCCCGAATGTGCGCCGAGGACCTTTTGGCCGACATGGCTGGTCCCCGCGAACGGGAGTAAGACTTGAGAAACGGTGACAAGGGTTCCGCCGGAGGGGGCGCGACCCGGGGGATCGTGAACGCGGCCCTGTCGAGCATGCGCGGGGACTTCGAGGATCTCTATGCCTCGCGCAAGGGACGGCCATCGATCCCGCCTGAGGTGCTGCTGCCCGCCATGCTGCTTCAGGCTTTGTACTAGCCGCTTGGAGTGACAGGTGATGGAGCGTCTGGAGTTCGATCTGCTGGTCCGCTGGTTCGTCAGACTCTTGGCTGAAGAGGCGACCTAGAATCACTCGACCTTCTCGAAGAACCGGGACCGCCTTCTGGAAGGTGAGGTCGCGGCACGGCTCCTGGCCTTGGTGCTGACCCAGCCGAGGGTCAGTCGCCTGCTGTCGACGCAGCAGGCCGTCGCACTTCTGGCAGCAAGGGCGAGCCGTTACCGCCTCTCTGCAGCAACAGGATGCTAGAGCGAATCGCATCAGTTGGAAACAACTGAACGCGTGAATCCGCCCTAACACTTTGAAAGATGGAGCCGATTCACGGATCCGAGTGATTCCACTCGGATCCGACCGGCTCTAGCGAATGCGGCTGGGAATGTCCCAAGCCTCGAGAAGGATATCGCGGACCATTACCCCGCGCTCCGGTTCGCCCTGATGCTGACGCGAGCCGGTGTTCTGGGTTCGGGTCAGGAGCTGGGCGTTCACCCTCTCGCTCTGCGGGTAGCTGGAGATCGTGAACCACAAGCGGTAGATCGGGGTTCCTTCTGCGGTCTGGCCCATGAAGACGCTGGCCGCCTCGATGGTGATCGTCGGATCGCCCAACCTGCTCTCCGAGGTGACCGGGTGGCCGGTCTCTAGGTCGTAGATCACGCTGGCTCGCATCAGACGGCTCTTGGCGTCGGTGAGCCACAGCATGACGAAGCGACGCCCCATCTGCGCACAATCGATCGAGAAGGTAAGGGGCTTGCCCTCCTGCGCATCGCCGGAGATGAAGGTGCGTTGCACGCGCAGTCTCGGTGCCTCGCGCAGACGGGTCAGGCCACTAGGATCCTTGCCGTCGATGGTGAAGGCTTCCCGGTGCCAGGCCTTGTCGGGCTCGGCCGCGTAAGCCAGAACCCGCTCCTCCTTCATCGGCTCGGCTTCGGCCCAGATCTCCATACCGATACGGCTGGGATCGTCCGGGTCGACGAAGTCCATGTTCTTGCCGGTCTCGATCAACAGCTGCTTGAAGTAGCCCAAAGACGCATTCGGTGGCAGGGCGAGCAGGTAGCCGCTGGACCAAGGCAGGTCAGAGTAGAAGGGGTAGGCGGCAACGCGCCAGCTAACGTCCTCCTCCCCCGGCCGCAGGCCGGCAAGGTGCTCGGACACGATCACCAGATAGCCACGCTCGTCGAGTGCCGAAGCCAGAGCGGCGTGACAGCGCCCGAGTGCATCGTTGTAGGCGATCATCGCGGCCAGCGGCTGTGCCGCATCGATCAGCTCCAGCGACTGCGCCGCGGCCTGCGGACTGGTGACCAGCAACAGATTGCCCTGCTCCGGCGACTGTTCTGCCAGGAAGGAGGTAACCACCTTGCCGGCGCTCGCGATGTCGGCAGAGGGCAGCTCGACGAGGGTCGTGTCCTTGCCGGCCGGGAAGGCGTCGGACAAGAGGGTCTTGGCAATCTGCTTGGCTTGCTCGCCGTCCTCGGCCAGAACCAGGCTCTTGCCGCTGCCGTTCAGCAGACAGGCCAAGCCGCCCTTGAGGGAACCCAGGCTCCCGGTGTTGGAGAAGGGGGTCTTCATCGACTCCATCAGGGTCGAGAGCGCCTTGATCTCGTCGGCACGGGCCCCCTGATCGCGCGGGATCGGTCCGACCAAAGGCACTGCGACAACATCGCTCTCCACCGCCGCTTCGACCAGAGGGGCGGTCTCCGTGGTCGGCATGGAGTCGATGATTTCATAGGCCAGGCGCTGCCAGGAGTTCCTGCGGAAGTAGGCCTTGCCGCTGCTCTCGCGGGCGAGGCCGTTGCCGTGCTGCTTCTTGGTCAGTGCGACCAGGCCCTTGGAGATCTCCTCAGGGCTGTCGTCGTCGATCGGCAGGCCGGCGTCATAGACCTTGGCGATCGCGGCGGCCGCGGTGCCGCGCTGGGCGAGATAGGGAACGCCTAGACAGACCGCGTCGATCGCAAGCGGACTTAGCCGGTCGGCGTAGTCCAGCGGCAGCTCGGGCAGAACCAGGGCCTGACAGTGTTTCAGCCAGTCGGCTCGACGCTCCGAGAAGTGGTCCTCGTGCAGGGCGCGGAAGTCGGCCGAGCCGCGAAGGCCGCAGACCTTGTCCGCCGCTTCGACCAGCAGGCCCTGGAACACCAGCCGCAGATCCTGCTGGCTCGGATGGCGTCGCAGTGTGTCGGCGATCGAGGCCGCTACCTTGCCGCTCCAGCCAGCTCCGTCGGCCGCGAAATAGATACGCGGCTCGGTCTCGGTCGTCTGGTTGGCATTGATCAGCCGCCAGGCGGCCTCGTCGTCGAGCAGCATAGAGGGTTGCGGGGTGACGACTAGGCGAATGCCGCTGCGTGCCTCGATGGCGTCACGCTGGTGCTCGGTAGCGCAGACCAGGGTCAGGCGCGGATCCTGCTGGGCGGACTTCAGCAGCCAGCCCCACTCCTTCAGGAAGTCGCTGGCCCAGGCCTCCGCGCTGGAGAACCAGTGCAGCGTCACATGGGCGCTGAGACGCGGCTGCTCAGGCACCATCTCATAGAGGAAGGCGGCATGGTCCAGGCTGCCCTGCGGCAGATAAGCGTGCACCCGGCCCTCGGTCGCGAGAAGCGCGCTTTCAACCGCCGCCCGGACCTCCTTGCGCACCTCTTGGTAGAGTTTTTCAAAATGCTTGCCATCAGATCGGTCGGCGGTGAAGAGGCTGCAGGAATCCTTGGCCAGGTTGAAGGTCATTCGGTCGATGGAGGCGGGAAGGCTGTCTTCCTTGGCGTTCTCCATCGCTTCCTTCAGGCGCAGGTTGCCGGACAGCCAGTAGGGATGCCCGCCTGCCTGGATCTTGGGGCTGAGGTTGACTGACTGGACCCAGGCTTCGCCGTGCTGCTGGTTCAGGTCCGGCGCCAGAGCCAGCACCACCGGCGGCACTTCGGCTTCGCCCTTGGGCGGCGGCATCGGTTCCGCGGCGCCGCGTTTGCGCAGCGCGGGAATGAACGAGCCGGTGATGCCGTGCACCGTCTTGCCCATACCCTCCATCTGGTGGCACACACGCTCTAGCTCGTTGCAGTGACGCAGGTAGTAGTCATTGTAGGAGATCGAGAAGAATCCGGGGTGGGCCTGCTGGATCGCGTCCATCTGGTCGCCGAACTGCGAGGCCTTGTGGTGGCCCCAGAAGTAGGAGTCCTGCGATAGCGGGCGGCCGTCGCAGCCGGAGATCCCAACATGGTCGAAGTAGGTCGCGGCCACCGGCAGCAGCATCACGGTCAGCACGTTGTTCAGGCCTAGGATGGCGAACTTCTTCTCGATGTCCAGGTTGTAGTCGTCCCCGGTCATCAGCGGGATGCCGATGAAGCGCTCCTGCAGCTCCTCCGGCAGGTAGGTCATGTAGATCGAGTAGTCGCGCCAGGGCACGAAGACGTGGAAGTCGCGCCCCTGCATGGTCTGCACCAGGTACTCGCGAAAGGCCTGCGCGTAGGTCGATGGACCGGCATGGAAGATCGGATCGGCGGCCGTCAGCGCGATCGGGTTCAGGTGGTCCACCAGTGGCGCATTCTTGACGATGGAGTTGCAGACGATGGCGTGGCCGTCGCTGTAGTCGTAGCGCCAGGCCTCTTCCAAGGAGGGGCCGGTGCCGAAGACATAGCCGACCGGCAGCTTGACCCGCTCCCTGAACACGGCGAGCTTGCGCTTAGAATCCTCGAGCAGTTCCTCCTCGTCGGCCATGAGGGAGAGCGCACACTTCATCATCATCGTGGCGGCGGTGTCGACCCGCTCCTCGTCGGAAAGATAGAACTTCTCGGCTCCGCAGGCGGCGCGCAGCTCATCGACGGTCTCGAAGACCTCGTTCTCGGCGACTCCGGGTTTCTGCCAGACCAGCACCCGGTCGGCGGCCGCGAACTCCTCTTCCCACTGCTGCTTGGTGGTGATCAGCGGCAGCAGCTTGACCTTCTTCTGCACCCGCCGGCTGGCATCCGACTCGATCGAGGTGCGATCCAGGTAGGGCGGTAGGTCGAGCGGATAGTCCGTGAAGGGCGCGAAACCCCGGAAGCTGGCGATATGCCGGTCGTAGGGCGCGAAATACCAAAACAGCCGCGGAAAGACGTAGGTGCACTGAGCGGGATCGGTGAACGCAGGATAGAGGAGGATGGTGTTCATCGAGTCTCGTGGTCTCTACCGAAGGGTTGTGATCGTATCAGGCTACCTAAGCGAGCGGAGAGCTTGCCAATTTCTGCGGTTCGATTGATGACTGCCAGGCAGTAACACCTTGTACAAGCGGAATGTGAAGACAGCGCCTCACAGTCCGATGGAGTCTCGCGGTCGGTAGAGCGCGACAGAACGCCTTCTCAGTGTTGCGCGGCACGAACCAGCTCGGTGCCAGCGTGTCGACCTTATCCTGGCGGAACACCTCCTCGTCTTCCTCGGAGACCTCACCCGAAGCTTACCCGGCTATCGTCCTCGTCATCTTCTGGCTCGTTTTCCACCTCTTCCGATTGGTCACTTGCCTCTGTGCCCGCGGTAGCGCGGCCCTTCCGGGGCTTCAGTTCGATGAGGTCGGTCTTTGCCACCACCCCGGTGAAAGAGATCAGGATCTCGTAGACCGCACCAAGCTGGCCGATAACCAGTTGTCCTCGCTCGCTTCGGTGTCGCCGAAGAGCAGAGCACACTCGTCGTCCACTGACCGTCGTGCCTGCGCCTAAGCGGCGCGGGCATCCATCTGCGCCTCGACGTGTTCGGCCCCGATGCCTTCGAACACCGCCTCGGCGACAACCGCTTCCTCCGCCTCGGCGTCGCCTGCTCCGAGGAAGACCGTCGGGTCGCCGACCCCGATCTGCGCCGCGCAATCCTTGTCCGCCAGCCTCTCGAGCGCCCACATCTACCGGATCTTCGGATGCGTGCTCTCACCCACGAGGTAGTAGCGCAGAGCACCCACAGGATCTAGGCGTCTCCCCCGGATCTCAGCTTCCGCGTCAGCCGCTTTTCTTTTGCGATCTTGGCCCGCCACAGATCGGCGAAAATCTCAAAAAACTCAACTCGCTTCAGACGCCGCATTGACAGCTTGCCCTCACCGCTATGTGGCGCAAACAGCAAGACTTCTTCACCCCCAAGGAACTTCTTGTTCAACTTGGCCATGGAATCCTTCAGCTTGTTGTTCAAGAAAGTGACGATCTTCTCGGGTACGAGAATGCCCTCCCGAGTCGAGATCTTTTGGCTCAAGCCGGCCAGATCGCCACGAAAGGGGTTGACCTGCTGATCGACGTAGCGTGGCACCAATGCGTTCATCTCCATTAGGAAAGAGGTCACCACGTAATCCACTTTCCGCTTTGCGTTAGCCTCTACTTTATAGTTAAGATCAAACAAGGGTGCATCAAAATTTTATATTTAAAAAAACCCTGCCCTATATCCCTATCTTGCATCATTTATTGTGCAAAAGGCGAATGATTATGTTTTTATGCCCAAACACTTCTCCCACCTCAGCAGGTCAATCACGACGGTCTTCGAGGTGTCCTGTCGGCTTGAGGGGTGCGGCCGCGAGAATGCACCAAGATGGGCGCCCGTTCTGGCAGGCTAGCAATGGTGTCTGGCTCACCGACTATGTCCCCACTGTCTATCTCAGCAATTGAGCGAATGTGTGACGATCCTGGGTCATGCGATGTCCCATGACTTCCTGTGACCTACCTGCAGCTGATCGCTTCTGATCCGACCCTTCTAGTGGTGCAACCCAGAGGGATGGTCCCCCTCCGTCTGGATCGGACCACTAGCTTGCAGCGTCAGGAAGAGGCATCGCAGTCTCAATCTGATGCGTCAACCAGGGATCAATGTTTTCTCTGAAGAGTCTGTCCAGTCCGACTGCGGAATGATCGACGTTGTAGTCTAGGACATCCCTCAAGTCAGCATCCTCCATGATCAATCGCTTGGAATGCCGTCGAAACTCCAAGAACGAATTGTAAGCCGCTCTAAAGCGCAGGCCGGGGCTTTGAATCACGTCATAGGATTCGTCAATCCAGCGATCGAAGGTCTTGAAGCCATAGTCTCTGATCTGACGCAGCGCCCATTGGTTCCCGAAGACGATGGCCGGATGATAGTTGGCAAAGGACTTGAACGGTTTCTCCGTGATCCGCAATTCATGCGGGAACATTTCCGTTTCGGTTACCAAAGAAAACCCGCTCTTGTAAAAGGCCTCGCCAATGCGATTTCCGAATCTCTGCTTGCCTGTTTCTTTATTTGCGCCATATTCGTAAAATAATACTTGCCCTTTTTCTATTAGCTCAGGCAAAAAGGCTTTCGTCTCTGCTGCAATACCCAACTTCTGGAACAATGCTAGGGGGCCTTCCTGACTGATCACAGATCGTTTATTCGCCCGTCTTCGCCCTCCCTCTATGCCTCCAAAAGAAATCAGGCCTTCATCCCACAAATCGTCCATAATCAGCCGCGTCAGAAGAGCAATGCGCCACGGACGCGGTTTATAGTTCAAGGACAAATACTCGTGCTCTATGTCTCTCCGTGCCTGAAACGTATCCAGTGTTGTTTGAACGTACTCATGACCTGATCGAAAATCTCTTGGCGCATCAATAGAGAAATGCTTGATATAGTAGTCATAGTTTATGATGTTTATGCGGGGAGTGAGATCATGAGCGCTGGTCCATGAGACGTACTGCTCCAAGATTTTTCTGTTTTGGGTGAGGAAGCAGATCCTGTTGGCTGGCAGATCAAGGGCAGATAAGGCGAGATGCCAATCTCTGGCGCGCTGCTCTTTGAAGCTAGTGGCTTCACGAGAGTGGTCGACTATAAGAGCCGTTCTGCCTTGCCTAATCAGGGCCAAGCAGGCTTCTGGCAGTCTGGTCAGGACATCATGGATATCGTAGCCCCCCTGTTGGGGTACGACCAGATAGCCGACCTCGTCACCTCTGAGCAGGTCTTCCACCTCTACATGTCGAAAGCAGGGGGCTCCGACCAGATGCGCGACGGTTCGCTCTCTTACCCAGTCCCTCTCTTCACCAAAGACACCAAGAGACGCACAGCTGAGCGTGCTCTCGGTTGCTGGATCGGACCTAACACTGGCTGATGGCCGGACACCAACGGAGCCCCCGCCTGGTGTTGCTCTGTGGTGGACAACCTCGTTGGTCTGGGTTGGGTCATTGCCCGCGCGGGCAGAAACACTTGGGAAACGATCAGCCAGCCATTTCTTCAAGGGTGCCATCCTCGTAAGCATCGACGCGCGCTATCGGAGTTCTAACGCCCGCAAGTATGCAATATGATGTCGTCAGGCAAAGCGCTGCAGCGCGGTCAACAAACCTGCATCTAGAACCTTGTGTAGGGTTTCCCCATACATCATCCGGTCCCGCGGCTCCAAGAGCGTTGCGAATGCCACCGGTACGGACCTGGATTGCCCATGTGGGTGTCACCTCGTGAGGAGGATACTGCCTGAGGCATGGTTTCAGCGCAATCAGCGCAACTATAGGGATCGGAGAGATGGCGGGTTGGCGAGGTCGGGGCATTTGTCCGCCAATCTGAGGCTGGAGGGGGCAAACGCGCTGTTTCCAGACTCACTGGCCCTGTGGTCGGAAGCACTGTGAGTTAGCCTTGGCGCAGTCATGTCAGTACTGGCCATGGTCGCAGACGGTCGACCCCCTCCAGGATGTCGACATCGCCCTCCCGCCCAACCAGCGCGAAGCCGCCGACTGACCTGAACAAATCCCAAAATGTAGTGCTAACAGCCGCTAAGCGGCTCGAAACCTATTGATAGCATAGCTTTCTCAGCTTACTGCTGTTGAACCTGGGTTTGAGATCGGCTCTTGGTTCCCATCTGATCGCATGGTGTGGCGGCCTTGTGTCGACCACGGACGGAAGCAAGAGACCGACGACGAGGCCAAGCACAGGAGGAGCTTGCTTCGCGAAGGCCCATTGCGGAAGCAATTGCGCTGATGACAGATCTCTCAAGTTAACGCTGGTCCGAATAATCAGGGTAGGTCAGGGCCATTTGATAAATTTACATAAACCTTTGGCGAGTGCGCCTCGCCCATTCTTCTTTATTATTATACAGCTGAGTAAAATTCTTCCTAACCCAAGCCAATGTTTTATAATCAACATGAAAAATGTCGCGATGCGCTGCCTTAATTTTTTCACGCACTCTTGATCGACTCTCTGAATATTTTGTAACATTTCTGTGTATATTAATGGAATCTGAATCAAGAAAGGCTAGAGATAACATCTCTTGGCATTTATTTAATTGATTAGTAGTGCAAATTAGAAAATACTCTTGTTCAAGAATTCTTCTAGCCACTTCAGGATCTCTCGTTTTTGTCAGATAATATGTTTGATGACTTCCAGCATCAGCGCCATTTCGCTTAATAAATCGCTGAACAAATTTTTCAAGCGTAAGGGATTGCGCGTATTCTTTCCGATCTTTTCTTCCTCTTCTTTTGGTATAGTAATAATTTGAAACAATTCTATCAATTGGATCGCGGATAACACCAAAATAGAACGCATTTTTTCCAATTATTGATCGATATCCATAAGGAAAATGCCCTTGAAAAACCTTAAAATATTGCCGCTGTGTATCGCTCATATTTTCTATAGTAAGCGTGTCAGGAGTGATGATCCGATTTCGAAATCTATATACCCGATCCTCTCCAAACACTTCTTCAAAGAATTGATGCATCGATGTGCCGCCAGTCTTTGGAACATGATTGAATATTATCTTACATTCTGAAGAGTTATCATATGTGGACTTTTCCATGTGGGTTTAGGCTCCGCTAACTAGATCAGATTTTCGGCACGCTACGCCACCATCCAGTCCGGTAAAGGATTGGTAATCGGCAGCGAGGTTACTGACCGAATTGAGAGTGAGTGGTGTTAGGCTGCTTTTCGGGGCTGGCCGGTCCAGCATGAGGAGGGTGTGTACGGTGCAAATCAGTGACCATTCGCCTTTGACCTTGTCGAGACCTCTGAGAAGGAGCTGTCCGAAACCACTGGCCTGGATTGCCCATGTGGGCGTTACTTCGTGAGAATGATACTGCCTGAGGCATGGTTTCAGCGCAATCAGCGCACCCCTAGTGGTGCAACCCAGACGGATGGTACCCCTCCGTCTGGAAAAGTTGCCCAACAGATCAACGGTTTGGTGGGCCGATTCACCAGACGCTTGGGAACCAAGCGTCTGGATCGGACCACTAGGCATCGGAGAAATGGCGGGTTGGCCAGGTTGGGGCATATGTCTGCACAATCTGGAGCATCCCTTCACTCAATCTAGCGACATCCGGTCAGCGTGAGGTGGCGCTGCTGAGCCTTGTTTGCTGATGTCAGTGTTCTCCCTTGCCGTCAAAGGCGGTGGCGGTTCGAAGTGTGGCCGTCATGGTGGGGCTTTCCTGCTGTTGGTTTATGGTTTTGCCCATGGACTGCCCATCCAGTGGCGGCCTGTGGGTTTTGTGGATCAGGCGATCGAGGATGGCGTCGGCGAAGGTGGGCTCGTCGATGACCTGGTGCCAGCTGGCGACGGGGAGCTGACTGGTGATGATGGTCGATCCGGTGCCATAGCGGTCCTCGACGATCTCCATCAGATCGCGGCGCTGGCCGGGGGTGAGCCGGTCTGGTCCCCAGTCGTCGAGGATGAGCAGGTCAGCCTTGACCGGCTGGCGAAAGAGCCGTGGAAAGCGTCGGTCAATGTGGGCGAGATCGAATTCGGCGAATGGACTGGGCAGGCGCTTTGTGCGAGCCAGCAGGCCAGCCAGGTCTTGCCGTCGCCGCAGGGGCCTGTGATTAGCAGGTTGCGGTGCTTGGCGATCCACTGTCCGGTGGCGAGCTGCTTGAAGCGTGCCTTGTCGAGCTTTCTGGGCGTTCGATAGTCGACATCCTCCAGCGAGTCGCCGACATGACGGAGCCTGGCGGCCCTCATGCGGCTCTGGAACTTCTTGGTGCTGCGGCTGGTGGTCTCGCGGTCGATCGGCAGGCCCAGCCATTCGGCGTGGCTGAGGTCGGCGGCAATGCAGGTTGTTTTTCAGGATGGACCGGACGGAGCAGTAGGAGTGCCCACCGATCGCAAGCGCGCGCAGGCAGGCGGCCACCAGTGCTTCCCCACCATAGGCCTTGGTCAGCTGGAGGATGCCGAGGCAGGAACGGAAGCCCTGCTCGGGGTGGGTCCGTTCGCGCAGGATCACCTCGACCAGAGCTGCTGTGCCGGGCCCGACCTCGGCCGCCGATCGCCTGAGCCTCTCGGGCGTCCAGTCGGCATAGCGACGGTGAGAGGAGGGCATGTGCTCGCGCAGCGCGGCGTGGCCACGGTTCGCGGAAGTCCGCAGATGCGTTGCGACGCGCTGGCCCTGATGGAAGATCTCTACCGTCCTGGCGGTCTTGCGCACCCAGAGCCGCTGTTTGAGCAGCTGATGCGGGGCTGAGTAGTAGTGCTTGTCGGGCTCGACATGGTAGTCGGGCCCGAGCTTCCGCTCGCACCACCCGGCATACTCGTAGGGCTATTGCGGCAGGGGCTGTCAGTGCCGGATCAATCCTCGCATAAGTGCCGATTGAGAAGTCCCCAGTGAGGGGTTGAGCGCTGCCGGCCGAAAGTCCTACCTGATCATTCTGGACCCGTCGCGGAAGTATGCCGCTCCTTTGATCATGTATCGTGTCGCAAAGGAGATCAGAGATGGGATCACGACATAGCCGGGAATTTCGCGCAGAAGCAGTCCGGGTCGCTTTGACCAGCGGTTTGCCGCGCAAGCAGGTGGCACAGGATTTCGGGGTTGGATTTTCGACGCTGAACCGCTGGATCCAGCTTGATCACAGGGACCCGGCAAAGCCAACAGGCCAATCCGATCTGGAGCGTGAGATTGCCAAGCTGCGCAAGGAGAACCGGTTGCTCCGGGAGGAGAGGGAGGTGTTGAAAAAGGCCACGGTGTTCTTCGCGGAGAGAAACAAATAGGGTTTGCCTTCGTCGAAGATCACCGCGACCAGGTTCCAGTGACGCGTTTGTGCAAGATCATGGACGTCAGTGCTCGAGGCTATCGGGCCTGGCACAGCAGATCCCTCAGCGCCAGGACATGGTCGTCCTCGCCCATATCCGAGAACAGTTCCGCTTATCCCTTGGCAGCTATGGTCGCCCACGCATGACCGAAGAGCTGAAGGAGCTTGGGCTCAATGTCGGCCATCGCCGCGTAGGCCGATTGATGCGCGATAACGCAATCACGGTGAAACGCAGCCGGAAACACTAAGGTGACCACCGACAGCAACCACAGCTTCAACATCGTGCCAAACCTTCTGGACCGAGACTTCTCAGCAGACCGCCTTAACCAAGAGTGGGCGGGCGACATCAGCGACGTCTGGACCCAGGAAGGCTGGCTGTATCTGGCTGTGATTCTGGACTTGCATTCCCGGCACGTTGTCGGGTGGGCGGTCAGCAGCCGGATGAAACGCGATCTGGCCATCCGTGCTCTGAAGATGGCCGTAGCCCTCCGGCAACCACCCTGGGGCTGCATTCATCACACTGACCGCGGCAGCCAATATTGCTCGCACGACTATCAGAAACTCTTGCGCCAGCATGGCTTCAAGGCCTCTATGAGCGGCACTGGCAATTGTTACGATAACGCAACGGTGGAAACCTTCTTCAAGACGATCAAAGCTGAGTTGATCTGGCGGCGTTCTTGGCCGATGCGCCGGGACGCGGAGTTGGCCATTCTCCAATACATCAATGGCTTCTACAATCCACGCCGCAGGCACCCGGCCTTGGGATGGAAAAGCCCTTTGGCTTTCGAAGCTCAGGCCGCCCAAATGAGAAACCGGAGCGGAATGAAACCGTGACAGGTCCATGATTGCATTGGTTGATAGTGCGACATTACGTCAGTTAACACTCGAATGTGACTATCGTGGTTTAGGGTTGACTGACAATCTCGAGGCTAGATTGCGACGGAGGTGTTGTTCAATGCCAAGTTTGGATCAGTTCGAGACCGAGTTGCAGGGCCTGCTTGATAGGGCTCAGAACCAGAATCGGCCTCACGTAGAGGTAAACTCTGGTGAGCTTCATCGGGTTGTAGGCGGCTATCCTGCAAAGTCACATTGTATGCCGGTGTGTGGTGTTGCCCCCGTTTAAGCGGACACCTCGGCTAAGTTGTGAGCTCTTCGGAACGCCCTTGGGGACGCCATCTTGAGCCCTGAATGTGGATGGTTTTCGTTGTAGTCCTCGAACCATCCGGCGATCTTTTCCAGCGCGTGAGCGGCGCTTGGCAAAGGGTTGATGCGGACATAGTCGCGCTTGAAGGTCTTCACGAAGGCCTCGCAAATGCCGTTGCTCTGGGGGCTGGCGACGGGGGTGAAACAGGGCACCAGGCCCAGCTGGGTAGCAAAGCGGCGTGTTTCCAGAGCCGTGTAGGGCGATCCGTTATCGGCCAGGAACTCAACCCTCTGTGGCGCCTGTAGGCCGCCAAAGCGGCTCTCGACGGCTTCGAGCAGCATGTCGCGCACGTCCGAGCCGGAGATCCCAGCCCCAGTCAGCGCTTTCCAGGCGACGACCTCACGGTCGTGGGCATCGATGATGAAGGCGGCTCTAACCACTTCGCCATTCCAGCAGGTAAACTCCAGGCCATCCGAACACCAGCGCAGGTCGGAGCGCATGACGACGACCTTGCCGTCGTGGCAACGTCCCAGTCGAGCCCCGGAGTGCTTCTCCAGCAGCAGCCCATGGTGCTTCATAATCCGGTAGATGCGCTTGTGGTTGAGCGGTGTTTCGCCCCGGGCGGCCCGATCGCGGTTCACCAGCGCGGTGATGCGACGGTAACCATAGCTCGGCCGTGCATCGACCAGAGGGCGGATCTCCGCCAAAACCGCCGCGTCTTGCGCTTTGTGATAGCGCCGACGCGGCTCAGTGCCGGACGCAAGCCGCTGCACCAGGTTCGAGCGCGACACCGATAACGTGTCGGCGACCGACTTCACCGGGAAGGCCCCTTCAGCAGCGACGAGGACAGCAAGGTCTGTTTTTTTGACTGCGACTTGGCCAAAGCCTCTTTCAGGATCTCCACCTCAAGCGTCTTGCGGCCAAGATGGCGCTCAAGTTCACGCACCCGTTCTTCCAGACGGCGAACCTCACCATTGCCAGTCACTCCATCGTCAGCCTGCACTGCCGTGGCGCCTCCCTCGCTCATTAAGCGACGCCAACGATACAACAAGTTCGGCGCAACGCCATGGCGCCGCGCGGTCGACGACACGCTTTCTCCCGGCAGCATGCTTTCTTCGATAATCGCCAGCTTCTGTTCTGGCGACCAGCGACGCCGACGAGCAACACCCGTGATCACCTCTACGCGCTGAAATCCTTCGTCCGACATAAGCCTATCCTTGAGGATATCCCCAAGCCTTCATGACTACGCCGGGTGTCCGATCCAATTGGGGGCCAGTTCAGTGTGCTGTAAAGCGATGAGATCAGCTATGAAATCAGAGGATATGGTTGTTTTCGAACCCAAATCTGGAAAAGGCGCTTCCCTAACAATTCGTTACAATCTCCCGCGTTAGCGGATCTCGCCTGCAATTCTTGACCTGTCACTCTAGGGGCGTCGGAGGCGCTGTGCGGACAGAGAGACGACAGATTGATACAATCATCTTTGGCTTCGATTCTGCCTGGACTGACAAACCGAATAAGCCAGGAGCTATCTGCGCAATCGCGTTTGATCGGGACGGTCGGTCATCGTTCATTGAACGGGTAGCAAGGCCTCTATTGGGCTTTGTTGGCAGTGCGGTACAGCCAGCAAATCGCTCAAAGGTCGGTATGTTCGACGACTATGCGCCGTTATGGATATTCAAGAAGACGTTGAACGCAAATGAGGCTCCGCAGGAAGCCAAAATCGCTGAAAATAGCCTCTCCCTGATCGAAGTCTACGCGGCTCTGGCGTTGACCGCACTCAATCCTGACTTTGCGAGTCGGTTGTCGCATCCAAAGTAAAATCCTGAGGTAGCAAAGAAATTCTGCTTGGAAGACTGGAACGTGGTGATTTAGACAGTGAAGCAGGATTCGGAGACTGTCGGGGTTATAGATATCTCTATTTGGGTTGATACGCTAAGCAGCATTCCCAAACCAAGAAAGCAGCATCAAGATAGTCTTGATGCTGCCATCTGCGCGTTGATTGGGCTTAAACTGGCGAGCTTGCGACGGTGCTCAGTCGTCCATGATAGGAGACACAGAGTCGGGCTACATGATAGTGCCGGTGTCGCCGCAGACACGTGTTCGCCTAGAAGCGGCCGCTAGTAAACACAAAGTGCCAATGTCTTAAAGCCTCCTAGCCTCCTTCGAGTTGAACTCCGCAAAGGCCTTGGCGAAGTGCCGGCCCACGTTCACCCTCACATACTTCGTCACACTCTCGCGGAAGCCGAAATGGGGCCGGTAGGTGGCCTCATCCTCATAGGCAACCGCCAGCCGGAGCTTCCGGCTTCGCTTCCCACCCATGCGCTGATAGATGCCCGGTCTGGCGCCTTTGAAGGGCACGCCAGAGAAGAACTCGGTCTTGTTGGCCAGCATCCGCCTCACAGCACCCCTGGGGAGGTTGCCGTACCTGTTCCGACGCTTCTCGGTCGGGATGACGATGGCCTCTCTCTTCGGCTTCACTGTGCCGCCTGTTTCCTGGATCGCCAGATAGTGTTTGCGGCCTTCGCCAAGTGATCGGAACCCCACCCTTGCAACTGGCTTGGCTTTCTTTGCCGGAGTGAACTTCGGGGCTCTCCGCGTGAAGGGGGTAGGGCGGCCGAAGCGCCTTGCGATCTCGTGTTTGACCTGCTCGGAAGCGCCCTTCGCTGTCCGCGTCAGACCAACAACCGTGCCGAACTTGGCTACCTTCTTGGGATACCCCTTGAGTGCGCGCTTGAAGTTCCAGATTTCAACTACGGTTTGGGTCATGATCCAACAGGGTGGCCACGGAGGCGGGTGCCAAGCCAGTCTCACGCATCAGGCTGGGGAGCAGAGCAACCATCAGAATCCAAAGTGCTATGGCTATATAGTTCACGCCCCTAGTCCCACTTCAGATAGAGCCAGTTCACTAGCTCGAGCGATTCCGTTTCCTCTTGCCGAGCCAGTTCAGCCGTCAGCTTCCGATAGAGCAGATGCGAGATGCCCTCGACGTTGTCCGCGGCAATGCAGTCCATCTGGCGATAGCCCGAGGCGATCAACGCAGGGGCAGCACCACAGCGCCGGCAATAGCCGCTCTCATCCCAATTCTGCTGGATCGTCGTGATCCCAATATCACCGATCACGCCCCGTCGTGACTTTGCAGAGAGCGTGTGGGCCCGAATGACCGCGTTGGACACCTTGTGCACTAGATAGCACGCCTTCGAGCTTGCAGTATTCAAACCCACGACGAACCGCCTAGCGTGTGGCACCCCCTCGGTGACCACGAACAGAAGCGTGAATCCCGCATAATCACCACGAGGCATCGAAGGCTATGTCATTGACCGGTTACAGAAGGCGTCCAAATGAGTAAAGTCTCATGTTCGCATGTTCCGCGCGTGTGACACGGAGATTTCGTTGATGGATGGGATTGGGCGTCAGAATCGGTGGAAGTGCTTGTAACAGCGTAGTATTCGAGTGTGTTGTGTATCAAGGGCGGGTACATGGAAAGGCTCGCGTTGAGCGGGCTAAGGAGTTGAGGTAGCGAGACAATTTTAGTTGCGCGGTTAGGACTTGAACCTACGACCTTTAGGTGTGAGCCTGAGGCTTAGCTCACTGCAAACTACTGAATGGATTGAAAGATTTAAGGTCATGCGATTAAGGCGTTGAAACTCGCTGCTTCGATTCACCAAAAAAGCACTATATCCTGAATATCGGACCTGTGGCATAACTATATTTAGCGGCTTTGTGACTCGGTAAGATTAGAAAAACCACCAGTTCATGTTGCTTCACTTGGTCGAGCAGGATCGGTAGAGGGGAAGAACGGCCGGCCGCTCAGAGCCGCATATCGGCACTTCTAGCCAGCTGCTCCAAGTACCAGGCATAGGTCTGGCCTATGCCCTCCTCCAGCCCGATCTTCGGCTTCCAACCCAGGGCCGTCAAACACTGTGTATCCATCAGCTTGCCCGGCGTGCCGTCCGGCATCGAGGTATCGAAAACCAGCTCCGCATCCAGGCCGATGACGCGGGCCACGGTCTCGGCCAGCTCGCGAATCGACATGTCGCTCCCCATCCCGACATTGACCGGTGGGCCACCCGAAAAGCGCTCCAGGAGAAACACCAGCGCATCGGCAAGGTCGTCGTTGTGCATGAACTCACGCCGCGGGCGACCACTGCCCCAGACGGTGAATTGGCGCGCACCCGCCTGCTTGGCCTCGTGTGCCTTGCGCAGAAGCGCCGGCAGCACGTGACTCTTCTCCAGATCGAAGTTGTCTCCGGGGCCATAGAGGTTCGCCGGCATCGCCGACACATAGTCAAGGCCGTGCTCTATCCGAAACGCTTGGCACAGCTTGATGCCTGCGATCTTAGCAATCGCATACCACTCGTTGGTCGGTTCGAATGGGCCGGTCAGAAGGCTGTCCTCCGATATGGGCTGCGGGGCCAAGCGGGGATAGACGCAGTTGGACCCCAGGAACAGGAGCCGTTTCACTCCGGCGAGATAGGCGCCGTGGATCAGGTTTGCCTCGATCATCAGGTTCTGGTAAAGGAACTCGGCCGGCTGACTGCGGTTGGCGTGAATGCCGCCCACCTTGGCTGCTGCCACCACCACCGCATCGGGTCTTTCGCGCTCCAAGTAGGCCAGGGTCGCTGCTTGCGACAGCAAATCCAACTCTGTCCGGCCCGCCGTCAGCACCGCGCAGTCTTCCCGAGAGAGACGGCGCACCACAGCCGAGCCAACCAAACCGCGGTGGCCGGCGACAAAGATCCGCTTACCGGCTAGAGGAAAAACCTTGCTTGTCTGCATTACCTTTCTCCTCGCTACTCGTTTGCCCCCGCGCACCTCGAGCGGTTCGAGCACACCGCTGTGCGGCCGGGGGAAAAGGGGGGCAGAGGCCCAAGCGATCGGCCGCTCGCGCGGCGGACGGAACACCAAGATCCACGCCTTGAGCGACTGTCACTGTCGGTCCATCGCCTTCCTCTTGACGGGTGGTCAAGTGGCTGACTGCCGCGCAGCCGAAGCCCTGCTGGAACGCTTGCCACCCACGGACTTGCTGCTCGCTGACAAGGCCTACGACAGCGATCAACTGCGCCGCATAATCGAGGCGCGCGGTGCAACTCCAAACATCGCACCCAAGACCAATCGGCGCTGGAAGTCATGCTCCTCGCCCTTCCTCTACCGACAGCGCAACGCCATCCAGCGCATGTTCGGACGCATCAAAGACTTCAGGCGTATCGTTGCCAGATACGACAAGCTTTCCCACCACTTCCTTTCTGCAATCGCCATCGCCGCTACCGTCTGCTACTGGTTACGAGGCTGTGCGCTAGTTAAGTGCCGCCAGCTCAGCGCTTCATGGGCCTTAGCGTCTGGACCCATAAAGGGTTTGCGCGGCTCGGGCTTTGGATGATTCACCCTTCTCAGAGGAGAGAGGTGAACGATGAGCAATCACTTTTGGCTGTCGGAGCAGCAGTTTGCGCGGCTTGAGCCCTACCTTCCAACGGACACCCGAGGCAAGCCACGCGTCGATGACCGGCGTGTGATCAGCGGGATCGTTCACGTTCTGAAGACTGGTGGGCGCTGGTCCGATGCACCCGCGATCTATGGGCCGCACAAGACCTTGTATAATCGCTTTGTCCGCTGGGCTGCGAAAGGCGTCTGGACCGACATCTTCGAGGCTTTGGCGCGCGCCGGAGGCCCGACTGCAGCAGTGCTTATAGACTCGACGGCAGTTCGAGCACACCGCTGTGCGGCCGGGGGAAAAGGGGGGCAGAGGCTCAAGCGATCGGCCGCTCGCGCGGCGGACGGACCACCAAGATCCACGCCCTAAGCGACCCACAGTGTCGGCCCATCGCCTTCCTGCTAACGGGCGGTCAAGTGGCGGATTGTCGGGCAGCCGAGGTCTTGCTGGAACGCTTGCCTCCAACCGATCTCTTGCTTGGCGACAAGGCCTACGACAGTGACAAGCTGCGCCGCCTGATCGAAGCCCGAGGGACCGCTCCGAACATCCCGCCCAAGACCAATCGGCGCTGGAAATCATGCTTCTCGCCATTCTTTATACCGACAACGCAGCGCCACGCGATATGACAAGCTGGCGCGGAACTTCCTCGCTGCAATCGCCATCGCTGCAACCGTTTGCTACTGGTTATGAGTCCTGGCGCTAGATCAAGGCAGCCCCCCACGCCTTCTTGCGTTATGCCTCTAACCGGCAGCCTTGCATTGACTAGAGTGTCAGACATTATGAGACTTCCCGCAACAGCGTTACGGGTCTCCGACGTGTACCAGATCCGACCAATGCCCTCGTCCGATGAAGACCATGGCCACAATCCCGCTCGAGAGTAGGCCGCCGCCCCTTAGAAACACGCATTGCCGCAAGCGTGTGTCAAATCGAGACACCGAACGACGGACACTGACGTGTGGGTGCCAAACCAATGCGATGTTCGCAACCTTAAGACATCCAGTATCGGCACCGAAAAGGTCGCAGGGTACGCAGGTTAGATCACAGGCAAGCCCTCATGACACAAGTCCAAGCAAGGTCTTGCACGACTTCGCTTTCCGATCTGCGCTGGTTGCGACCGATCAATTCACGAGGGGACTTGCCAGTGTTGCAATGCCATGTAAACAGAGCCGAATGCGATACGTGCGAAAGTACGCCCACAACATGGTGCGCAGTGCACGCGTCGGTCAGTGGATGACTTGATTGGTACCGCGGGATGACGTAGATGACTTTCACCTTATGGCGCGATGGCGGCCGCATGGTTTCGCATGCAAAGTGTCTGGCCCGGACGATAGTGCGCCTCTGTCGAATCCGTCCTCTACGTGCCTGGAGTTTTAACCGGTCCACGGTATCCACGGTATCAGGGAGCTTGGATGATGAAGAGGAACATTGTTGTCGTCGGATACCCGAAGAGTGGCAACACTTGGTGTACCCGGCTTGTCGCCCAGGTCTTGAAAGCGCCTGTCGTTGGTTTTTTCGGGGCAAGCAAGGACAAGGAAGAGATCGCCGAAGAAGGGCAAGATCGAGAATCGGACTTCGCGGTCTATAAGGGCCACCATCCCTACCGCCGCCTGAGCCAGTCGCCAGTCGAGCATACAGCCATCTATGTTGTACGTGATCCGCGTGATGTTGCAGTCTCGGGTGCCCACTTCTTCCCTAGCAAGGCCTACAACACAGCCAAGGGAACAGAGCTTGACCCCTTCGAGGCGATGGTGAGGACTATCTGCGAGGGCGGCGTCTACCCCGGTTGCAAGAAGCCTTGGGCTAACTTGGTTCGTCCCTACTTGCACAACAAAGCCTTCCATGTTCGCTATGAGGACATGCTGGAAAACCCGGAGCAAGAAGTCGGCCGGATCCTGGCCTACCTCAATGTGGAGCGTTCAAACGGCGACATCGCCGAAGCCATTGGAGAGCAGTCCTTCGACAAAGCACGCAGCCGTTTCACCGGTACCAAGGGCAAGAGGAACGAGAAGCTCATGCGCGAAGGCAAGTCAGGACAGCACGCGGCCTACTTATCGTCGGAGCAGATCGAGCGAATCAACACCGCCTGCGCCCGAGAAATGAAGCGACTCAAGTATCTCTCATAGAGGCTTTCTGGAAATGCGGGAATGAGTTATTGACCTGCCCTGTTTTCTCGGACCATCGTTAACTTGAGAGATCTGCCCTCGCGTTGGTCATATGGTTCCCCTTGCGGGGTGTTGGTGCAACGGGACGGGGCGCGGAGGACCCCCAACAGCCGCAGCGGCCCGTCCCGTTGCTTGCGCGGACGCTGCGGTTTCCTGTTCGGTCCTGGCGGCAAACGCGGCCGGCGTCAGATAGCCGAGGCTGGAATGCGGGCGCACTTCGTTGAAATGCTTGCGCCAGCGCTCGATGATGACCTTGGCCTCCGCCCTGCTGCGGAACTATTCCAAGCTCAGGCATTCGTCTCTGAACTTACCGTTGAAGCTCTCTCCCACAGCATTCTGCCAGGGCTTGCCTGGATCGATCAATGTGGTCTTGATCCCCATCTCCCTGATCCAGTTCGTAACCGCTTGAGAGACGAATTCGGGGCCGTTGTCAGAACGTAGATAGGTGGGCGCGCCGCGCTCGCTCACCAGGCGTGAGAGCACCTCGATGACGCGGCCGGATCGGATGCTTCTTGCGACCTCGATGGCCAGCCCCTCCTTGGTCCACTCATCGGCCACAGTCAGGCATTTCAGCTGCTGGCCATTGGCACAGTGGTCGAACACGAAGTCGTTGGTCCAAACCTGGTTCGCACCACTCGGCGCCTGCAGACCGCCGGCGCGCCACAGCCGCCAAGCTCGGCCCGGGCTCATCTTGTGACCCTCACGCTCCAGAAAGATCCGGATCCGACGATAGCCGTAGCGCGGATGCTCTGCAGCCAGTGCCCGCATGCGGGCCAACACGGGAGTATCCCGTGCCGCCTTGCGCGACCGGTAGCTGAGCGCCGAGCGCGCGACGGCAAAGAGCGTGCAAGCCCGCCGCTGCGACAGGCCCCGGCCCATCGCAAAGCCCACCTGTTTCCGGCGGGTCGGCACGCTCACCACTTTTTTGCCGCCACCTCTTTCATCACCTCGTTCTCCAGATCGCGCTCGGCCACCAGCCTCTTCAGACGCGCGTTCTCTGCCTCCAGCTGCTTCAGACGACGCAGATCGTCGGCCTGAAACGTGCCAAAGCGCTTGCGCCAACTGTACAGCGTCTGCTCGCTCAAGCCATGGCGCTTGGCCACCGCCGCCACTGTGTCACGATCCGCCTCCCGCAGGATCGTCCCCATCTGCTCTTCCGTGAACCTCGACTTGCGCATCTTCGCCCTCCTTATGGAGGGCAGTCTCTCAACTTACCCCCGGTCCGAAAACCTAGGAGCACGTCATATTTTGGAGACCAATGTCCCTGCGACCAGCGAGATGGCTGCTGCTGCAGTGTCGGGTGTCGAGAGAGCCCGCGCGGAACGCATTAAGAACGACCGCAAGCAGTAGCGTCTAATGCGCAATTAATGTAACTAAGCCGGGATTTCGTTAACTTATTGATCAGATAGGGTTTAATTGGTGAGCCCGACAGGATTCGAACCTGTGACCCGCTGATTAAAAGACTACCGTAACCTTGTAGTACCAATACCTCTTCCATCGCCGACCATCGAGAAAACCAGCCGGACGGGTGTGCCCGCCGGTACAGCCGATGGAGGTGAAAGTGATGAACGGGGCTAACCGAGACGGTGTTGTCACGAACGATCTTGTGATTGGAACGAGCGGCTTAGCCCGGTTCCTCTGGAACGATCTGTCGAAGCAGGCAAAGGCGAGAGCTTACCGCCTGGCCGCCCTGTATGAGATCCCCCGAAAAGAGATGCGCACAGTGCGGGGAACCAAGGTCTTTGGTTACGACCGCAAGACCATTGCTGAACTCAGCAGCAGGGGACTCCTAACCAGGAGTGGCCCGGTGAAGTCTGTCGCCAACCGACGCCGCGCGCTGGTTGCAAAGCCAGACATTCATCTTGAAACCCAAGTCATCCTAACGGTGTCTACTCATTTCCAAGGCGGCCGATGGGAGGAGGGATGGTCTGACGAAAAGGTCTCGAACGAGACTGGCGCTTCGGTAGATCTGGTTGTCCAGGTCAGAGAGGCGCGCTTTGGACCGATCATCGCCGACGACGCTCTTGCCACGGTTCATCGCAGGGTTAAGGACCTCGAAAACCATGTCCGGCACATAAACCAAGAATTTGAAGAGGTGCTGGAACTCGTTGGCGATCTGTTGCGAGGGCAGGGATGAAACGCCGTTCGCTTCTGATCCGTAGGCAGCGGCGCCGTGAGACAGGCGCTGCACTTATCCAACGCCCGATCTGCCCTAGCCGGCAAGTCGGGGCAGATGCGTTCGTCCAAACTTTGGAAGGAGAGAGGTTATGAAGTTCGATCGAAACCAGGGCAGCGGAACCGGCAAATACGCGCTGCTCCACCTGCGGAAGCTCAGCCAGCTAGAGGGGCGTCACGGCGCATTGCCGGCCGATATCTCTAAGGCCGTTAGAACGCTCGCCGACGCAGGCCTGATCGATTGGGGAGATGACAAGGAAAACGACTTCTTCGTCATGAGGACGAGGGATATCTACTCACGGCCGAGTCTGCTCGCCTATGCCGGCGCCGCCATGGAGGACGGCAACGACGAATGGGCTCGGGAGGTGTTGTCGCTCGCAAGCAAGGCCGGGCATCTCCATCCACACTGCAAGCGGCCTGATTAGCCCCATGACTGACCACGGCCTCCGCTGGCCGCAGGGCCGGCTTAGCAAGGAAGGAGAGTGAGATGGCAACCGTCGCCCAGAAGGCTGACTACGTTCGATACGCCCGTCAGAGCCGCCGCCATAGGTGCCACTGGCCGGGATGCGACAAGCAGGTGCCGCCCGCCATGTGGGGCTGCAAAACGCACTGGTACATGCTGCCAAGAGCGCTGCGCAATAAGATTTGGGCGGCCTATCAGCCCGGCCAAGAAGAGAGCGGACGGCCGTCACAGCGTTATGTCGAGGTAGCCCGAGAGGTTCAGGCTTGGATAGCGCAGAGCCACCGCCGCCCCACCAAGGAGGAAGAGTGATGGACGCCAAGATAGCCCGCGTCGAGGCCCTGCTTCGCAAGAAAGAGGCTGAGTTGGCCGCCGCCAAGGCTGCAGTCGATAACCTCAGGGCAGCGCTCGACATCCTTAGAGGTGGGAGTGACGCGGTGCCGGAGCATCTTCAAGACTTCGTCGCCGACAGCCGCGCACAGCTCATCTCTGAAGGCTTCTACAAGGAGGAAGAGTGATGCCGAAGTTCAGAAAGAAGCCCGTTGAGATTGAGGCTTGGCAAACGCCGCCTCACATGGGCAACCCTATCGAGAAGCGCGAAGCAATCTCTAGCGCACCCGCTTGGGCGTCCCCGGTGCTCGACTGGAATGTCCGCGGGCTGACGGTGAAGACACTAGAGGGCACCATGCAGGCCAGCCCCGGCGACTGGCTAATCAGGGGCGTCCAGGGCGAAGTCTACCCGATCAAAAACGAGATCTTTCTGGAGACTTACGAGCCTGTCGGCGATCATGGGTCTTGATAGCATGGCAATTTGCACACCGGACTTCGCACTTCAGAATCTCGCGCTTAGCCTGCGCAATGCTCTTGGCGTTACAGACATTCAGACGCTTTTTGCCTTTCACGTGATCAAAGTGGAGTGCGTGAGGGTGGGCGTTGTAGCCACAATCTACGCACCCATGAGTTTGCTTGTAGTCATCAAGCCATCGTCGGATCTGCGTTGCCCGAGTGTTTGCCTGTTCGTTTACTCGGGCTCTGTAAGCTGGATCTTCCAGCCTCTTCTCGCGCCAGGTCTTGACTTGCTCCGGACTAAACCGGCGCCGCGGACGAGCGCGCTCTCTACACACATCGGAGCAGTACTTCGCAGGGCGCTTCGACGTGAATGCCGCTTTGCAGATCTGGCAAACCCTCGTCTGCAGCGGAGTGTTATCCCAAGGAGGCATCAAAGGATGATGGCACTGTGTGTGATACCCTGCAAGCCGGACATCTTCGAAGCCACCTATGAGCCGGTGGAGAGCCCAGATGAACTCTAGACCGCTTGAGAGTGGCTGGCAGTCTGTTACCAGCCCACCATCGGGAGCCAGAGATGATGATCTCTTCATCGTCTACTGGCCAAGCGATCCGTGGGTGACAATGCTGAACTTTGACGACGACAAGGGCCAGTGGTTTGACTTAAGTGAGGACGACTGGGTGCCGTGGGAGGATGTGGAGGGCGCATACTGGACGCGCCCGCTACAACCAACGGAGCCGCCGTCATGAACCGCACCCTAAGAACCGTCCTCTACGTCCTCGCCGCGCTGGCCCTATTGGTAGCCCTGCTGCTGGGCAACTGGAGCGATGATGCTGAAGCTGCCGAGTGCTACCCGGTAGCGCCCGAAACCGTCAGAGTCATTGACGGTGACAGCGTAGAGATGCTGGGCGAGAAGTGGCGCCTAACACTGCCCGACAATGCGGGCGGTTTCGACACTCCCGAGACATTCAGG
Source organism: Rhodospirillales bacterium (assembly GCA_963669335.1). Taxonomy (GTDB): domain Bacteria; phylum Pseudomonadota; class Alphaproteobacteria; order Kiloniellales; family JACOMY01; genus JACOMY01. Next base: position 3,542,167 of record OY770023.1, on the reverse strand, counting down.
CCCAAGTGCTACGCCGAGGAACTGCTCGGCAAGAAGGCCACAGAGCGGCTGCAACAGCTTGTAGACGGCGGGGAGCTGGTGGCTTGCACCGATGGGGAGCGGGGGCGCTATGGCCGGCTGCTGGTGTGGCTCTCAGCCCAAGGGCAGGACGTCGGCGAGACGTTGATGGCAGAGGGGCTGGCTCAGCCGTGGCCGCGGGTACGGGAGTGGTGCGGGGATGAGTGAAGGCAAATCAGAGAGCGTGATGGTTTCGCTCATACCAGATGGCCCGAGCTGCTTTGTGCCAGCCCGCGGCGACGAGATTGATTTGAGCGACGCTCCCGACTGGTTTCTCGAAGAATACGCTAGCGGCAAGTATCACGCAGTGTCTACGCAGGTGAGCTTTGAGCCGCGATATGGAGGGGACGATGCGCTGTGAGGCTTGCCGGGGGCGCGGGTGGGTCTTCGTAGAGGGCGCCTTTGTCTCAATGTTCATGCATCAGCGCATGTGCGGAAAGTGTTTCGGCACGGGCGAACAGCCTAACCCCTCTCCCGCCGTATCCGATCGCGCTCTTCCTTCGCCCACTGCCAGTGCTTCTCGGTGAGCTTCTTGTAGCCCCAACTCGCCGCCTTGCCTTCATCCCGATCGACCAGGGCCGCCTTTAGACAGTGCGCCGGGTCGAACCGGTCGGTCAGCTTCACGATGAAGAGCACGATGGGCCAAGACCAGCCCTTCACGCCGTCAACCATGCCGACGATGTAGGTTCGCCCGGAGCGCCCGGAGACGGTTAGATCGCGGTCGCCGCCGGTCTGAGCGTTCAAGTGCTGATCGTGGCTGACAGAAAGGTTGTGGAGGTACAGCTTGCTCCGGCCCTTAGCCGCCCCGCTCAGCCCGAGGAAGATAAGGAACCAAATGAAGCTGCGAAGAGGGCCGGTGAGGATCAGCGCGGTGATGATGACCAACGCCAGGCCGCCGGGGGTGTGAAAGAGGAAGTCAATCATCAGTCTCTCGGCCTTCTTTCAAAGGGGAGCAGGTTGTTGCCCATGCGCTGTATCTCTCGACGCAGGCGCGCCTCCATCTGCGCTGCCTCTGCTTTCGAGAAGCGATCGTCGCTCTGGCGATCTAGCTCTTGTTCGGTGCGCAGAACCCGGTCCTCGAGCGCCTCGATGCGAGGAAGGGTCCCCTTAGCCATCTCGACCCGAAGCTCTACGACCTCGCGCTGCAAGGTCGTCACGCTTGTCGCCAGCCAGATGATCGCACCTAGCGACAGCGTAGCAGCGCCGTGTCCGATGATGGTGAAGACGGAGTTCCGGGCGACTTTGTCGAAGCCATTGGGGGTGTCGTCGCTCATAGCAGTGGGGCAACCTCTTTGAGGGTCCACAGGATCAGGGCGCCTGCGCCTATCCACGCGAGTACGTTGCTCATGTCAGCACCCGAACAGCCAAGCGCCGACGCCCACGGACGCGATGACGGCTACGACGAGGGCAAACAGCCCTGCAAGAAGAAGCTCTTTTTCAGTCATCAGAACCACGCCTTTCGAGCGCCGTTGATGAGCCCCCAGGTCCCGCCAAAGAAGGCGCTCAGGCCGCCTAGGACCTGCACCAGGCGGTTATCGTCGAGGATGAGGCGCCAGCCGTCCTGAGTGGTCAGAACGGCCCACAGAGAGCCCAGCTCGGCTGAGTGGGTGTCGTAGAGCGCAGCAAGGGCCTGGAAGACCGCAATGGCGCCCGCCAGGGTGAAGCTACCGCCCAGCTTCAGGGTCTTCGGCAGATCGACCTTGGCCGCAGCCTTCTTGACCGCCTTGACCGCAGCCTTGGTGACTTCGCCCTTCTTGCCGTCCTCGTACAGCTCGGGACGGCTCAGCACCGCGTTCAGAGCCGCCTGCTGCTTCTTCACTCTGGCAGCCGTGTCATAGAGAATGCTCATGATCAGGTCTCCGGAAGGAATGGGTGGGGCTGACCGCCCTGTCCGCTGTCGAGGGGGCAGAGCAGATCGGGGGTCTGTCGCGGCCGCAGGAGCGCGCTCCACGTACCGCTTTCGGGATTGAGGTAGAGGACAACCTGATCGCCGGCTTGGTTGGTGGCGGTGAAGAGCAAACGCTCTCCGTAGTTCTTCTCGAGCCAAGCCTCGATCACAGGCTTCGAGCCACACACCAAGGCGATCGCAGCCGCGGGGATCAGTAGGATCACCAGAGCAGTGAGCAGCGCGACCCGCATCACCTTCACTCCTCAGAAAATCGGTCGGGGGAGATCTCCTCAAGCAGGAGATCGGGGATGCCAGGGAAGGCGTACTGAGCCTCTTCATTGCTCAGCAGAGACGCTGGCAAGATCGCTCGGCCGTCCTTCAAAGGGCGCGGCTCCAGAGCCTTCATGCCATCGCAGTAGGAGCCAGTGAAGGTCGCCGCCTTTCCGGCTGGCACGATCAAAAACTCAGGCATTAGAGTGCCCCTATCCGTTTCATGTGATCTTCCATGATCCATGCGAAGCGGCCGTGTTTGGCCTCGCTCAAGCTGCCGCCGAGGAAACCCCAGGCCAGTTCGCAGGCGCCGTAGTCCGGACCGCCGCGCCCGAAGCGGAGAGAGGCAGACGGAACCGATGCAGAGGTCTCGGTAACGCTGATCGGCCGCATGTTGCCGTTGCGCCCTTGGCCGTAGTAGGAGAAGCCGGTCCCAGCAGCTCGGTTAACCGCCTGATAGCCGTTCGCGACACCGTCGCTGCGGATGTACGGCGTTGCATGCTGGGCGGAGCCGTTGAGCGAGACTTCCGTATCGGTGCCGTCATCAGGATTAAGCCGGATGTTGCCGATCGTGCTGCCAGCGGTTGGCCCGGTCGTGTGGCTATAGGCAAAGGTGCCCAGCGACGCGCTGTTCTGCGCGAAGTGGGTCGGTGCCGAGTTCAGCGTGAAGGAGTTGATCACGATGAAGTTGGTCGAGCCGTCGAAGGTGTAGCCTCGGTAAGGCGTAAAGATCGGAGAGTTGGTCGCCACCGGAGAGCCCACGGTCGGGTCGATCCAGTTCAGCAACGCCGACTGCTCATCATGCGAGGCAAAGCAGTAGAGCAGATCTAGAACGTCCCAGATCCCTTCTGCGCGGAGCAGCCGGATCGTCTTGTCGATCTCCCTTTTCTGGAAGCGGCGGCCAGCCATGTTCGCAGCCGGCGTGTTGGTGATCGCGTCCGACAGTACGTTGGTCGCCGGGTCAAACTGCCAGTGCGGGTGATCCTCTCGGCCGTCGAAACCCATCTTGGACGATGATCCGCCGACCAGGTGAACCTTGAGGGTTGAATCCGTAGAGTTTGGGAAGACCGTGTCGAAGATCAGGTCGGCCCCGGTGCCACGTTCTCCAACTCTGGCGCGATACTCTTCGCCCGTCACAAAGTCGATTGCCGTGCCGCTCGTGTCGAGGAGCGTTACATCGGCCGAGCCGTCCGCAGGCTGGCCGGTTGCAAAGGTGAAGCCCCCACTACCGGCGACAAGCTCTTCCTCTCCGGACGTGGAGTTGAACTTTAGAATATCCGTTGCGCTGGGAGTGCTGGGCAGGCTGACTTGCGGGTTCCAGGACGACTCGCCGTTCCCAACGAAGTAGTCCTCCAAGTTGTCGAACGAAGGCCGAAGCCCGACGCCTTCACCTGCTGTCCCAAACGTGGTTGAGGAACCAGCCGAGCTGGTGTGAACGATGCTGTCGATATCGGCTTCGGAGAAGATCAGCCGGTCTTCGCCGAGAGAGAAGATGGACTTGCTGCCGTTCGGGCTCAGGTCTCGTGTGTCCGGGCTCACGCCGATCAGGAAGGCAGCGGCGCCAGTCGTGAGCGCCAAGCCGCTACCCTGTATCTCGACCACGGCAAGATTCTCTTTTGCTGTCGCGATGGTCGGCGTCGCGGTGTGACGCACGCCCGAGACTTCCATCGCCCACTTGCCATCGACGTTAATCTGGCTCGGAGCCTTGTGCATGTTCGGCAGTTCGATCGGGAACTCGGACGTGTTGGCGTCCTTGACGCGGCCCGCGGCTACCGGAGACGAGGTGTTTAGAGCGCAGACCTCGTAGTAGAGCCGCTGGGTCTTGTCCTCGTCATAAGGAGTCTGGAGTTGTGCCGGGCTCCAGGGGTCGCGGTTCCTGAGTGCCACATAGCGCATACGAAGCTTGGCGTTGTAGCCGGCCGCGAGCTTGAAAGTGATTCCACAGTAGCTATCGGGCGCGAGCACACGGTTGCGCGTCATGTCCAACTGCGGAATCGACAGCGGAACCCGGTAGAAGCGGGTGTTGCGGTTGATCCGTTGGACATCGACGCCCGTATTCTCCCGCCCAAGGCGGCCGTCCCAGCCGTAGTCGTGGAAGAAGAAGACCTGCAACGGAGCGCCGCCGCTCAAAGCGGTGTTGGGCTCGCTTGGGTCGCTATCATCTTCGACGTAGACATCCAGATAGTAGTTGCCGGCAAGGAGCTTCCGCGCATCAGGGAAGACCAGGTTCCACTCGACAGCCTCCGTCGCCAAGCTTTCCGGCGTGCGGATAGCACCCGTGACATTGACGTTCAGAAAGTGGATCAGACCGCCGAAGTTGCGATTTGCTGAGGTGTAGGAGTTCTCTCCTCGGGCAAGAATGACGTTGCACCCGCCGCGATCCTTGATAGTCCAGCCTGGCATCCCGGTAGCGCGTGGCTGCTGGATGGGCAGGTCAGTCTCCACCTCCCGGAAGAAACCAGGATCGGGCACAAGGTTCGGCCCGAGGATTTCGTCCAGGGGCGGGGCGAAGCTCTTCTCTTCCTCAATGACCGGCTCAATCGTCATGCGCCGCGGTCCTTCAATGTCGAAGGCCATCTGCGCGGTAGTGTCTAGATCCGAGATAAGGAAGTAGTCGCCGAGCCCCAGGACATAGGGCGGCTGGACCTTAACGGTTTGGCCCTCGATCGTGACTTCACCGGCGTCTGTGTCGTAATCGAGCTGCACCTGCATCCAGGCGTCGGGGTCCATCGTGGCGCCGTCAATGGTGTACCCAGCCTCTTCGCGGCTGAAGTACATCGGGACGCCGCCGTCACGCAGCCCGCCTGCCTTGGAAAGAAGGTGGGTGTCACGCATCAGAACGCCGTTATCGTTTGAGATGCGGAACAGGATGAACTGATCGTAAGAGCCGATCATCAGCACAGGGTGCGGAGCGGTACCGAGGGGAACTGTCACAGGGCGGAACCATAGCGTCACGCGATGCCGACCAGGCTCGAGCGAAGCGCCCATGGAGTAGCGGCCCTGGAAGGTGTGGACGCCGCCCGACACTGTGTAGGTATTGCCAGTGTCAGCGAAGTAGGCGGCTGCGTTCTGTCTTGGCGTGAAGATGTGGTCAATCGCGTTAGGCAGATTCTCCTTGCGGATGATGGCTACCTTGGCGCCGGAGCCACCTTGCTCGCGCCCGACCGAGCTGCGTGTTGCCCGGAATTGGTAGAGGTCGCCAGTGATCAGGTGCAGGAAAATGGTCGGGACGTGGCTTAGTTCGTCTTTCCAGGCGTTGATCTGGAAGCGATCGTTACGACTTTGGTCGCCTAGATGCTCGATGTAGGCGCCAACTGTATTCGGGTTAATGAAGACCTCGCTGAGCGCTTCTTCGTCGTCAGCCGAGTACCGGCGCCGGATCTCCGTGTCCCCCTCGACCAGGTTCAGTCCTAGCGCCGAGAAATCGATCACGCTCTGCCCTGTGGTCACTGAAGCGGCTGCCATAGCGCCGGTCTGATGGACACGCAGGAAGTCGATGTCTGTTGCGGACTTCAGCAAGGTGAAGTCGTCAGGCCCCGTGCCCACAGCAAAATCCAGGGCGCTCAGATCGACTACACCTTCACCCCCAAAAGCAGTGACCCCGGGCGATCCGTTCGTTGCATCGAAGGGCAAGTTGAAGCTGGTGTTTGAGCCACCGACCCAAAGCTCCGCCTCTTCGCCTCCAACCTCCGCGACATAGACATTGAAGGGCGCCAGTTCCGGATCGGCGCTGAGGTCAATCGTGCTGTTTGGATAGTCAGCGATGAAGCCTTCGTAATCGAGCTGCTTTCGGTCACCGCCAGAGCGGATGTGAGTGACCCTGGCCTCCACGCCCGTCAGTCCGACAATCGTGTCGGTTTCCGGATTCACAAAGGCCATTAGCGTGTCTCTGCCGCTCGATGGCCGGAAAGTGCCTCGCTCGGTGGTCAGCACTGTGTCGGACATCGGAAGACCGGCCGCAACGCCGCCGCCGATTCGCGCGGTTCCAAGGGCAGGGTTGGAGCGCGCATTTGGGTGATCGTTGAACCCCAATGCCATTATGCCGGGCGCCAGCATCTCTCCCGTAGCTCTGCTGCGCGATGCCTGAATCCCAAGCGAGTGAAAGCCGGCGGCCCCCTGTCCGTTGTTCCAGGCGCCGAAATACCATCCGCCTTCCTGCGTCGTGACATTGATGCGGTTTTCGTTGTGCCGGAGGTTAGCGAACCAAACGCCAGGACGGACTTCGATGTTGTCCCACTCCCAGAAGTTCGAATAGTCCATGTCGCCGGCCGGCCAGCTCGGGGACAGGTAAAAGACGATATCCTCGATATCCTGGCTGGGGTCGTCACAGATCGCCACGACGAGGCGCTTATCGACCTGGGTTCCGCCGCCGGAGCGAGGAATCAAGACACACATCAGATAGAGCCGGCCATCGGTGCCAAAGCGCGCACCGTGAATGGTCAAAACTAAGCCATTCCGACCTTCGTGCCGAACGCTTCTATAGACGCTTCCTGCCGGCCTGGCATCGCCGTACCGCGTGAATCTCAGCAGGTCGTCAAGATGCTGCAGCAGGTAATAGTTTGTGCCCTTGGTCTGGCCGGCGAAGATCTCGTAAACGCCGGGCCCGCCGATCGTTGAGGCCCGCCCCTGTGCAAAAGTTAGCCAGAGCCGATTGCCGAAGCCTGCCTGCTGGAAGTTGATCGGGTTGACGCGCCACTGCGTGAAGCGCGTGCTGCCCGTCTCGCCGTCAAGGGGGATAGGGTTGGTGGCCAGCGCGCTGTCGGTGGTGAAGTATCTTGGTGCGGACCAAGCCAGGCCTAGCGCGCCGTCCGTTGATTCGTAGTAGACCGCGCGCTGCTGGTCATTCGATTCCTTGGTTCCGACCGGATTACCTTGACCACCGACGACAACTTCGGCGTCGGCCTCGGTCTCGCCAGCGTCGGGATCATAGAGGCCGGTGCCGCCGCGAAGCTGGTGCGTGTAGAAGCCATCTTCGACCTTGATCACCGCCTCTTCGATCGGCGGATCCCAGACCGCGAAGAAACCGCTGTAGTGCGTCATCGCAACCAGCAGGTTGCTCGGCCCATCGATGAACGCGGCCTTCTCGACAATCCAGGTCTTGACCTTGTCGAGGTTCGTCAGCTTGCCGGCGACGTAGTACCATTCCCCGCCCGGCGGATTGGGGATGTAGATTGTATCCAGTCCGGCGGCGATCATGTCATCAATCGCCGTTTGGAAGGCTTCGAGATCGTTGATAACGCCGTCGCCTTTGCCCGCAACACTGATGACATCGTTGAACTGGTAATTGATGGCGGCCGTGGTGGGGGCAGTGACCGTGACCTGGCCCGCGTCTCCGAAGCCTAGGAGCTTGTTCTTGCGCGTCGGGACATCGGGAATGTCCATCGACGCGGAGTCGAAGCGCGGCTTCTTGATCGCGCGGCCAATTTTGTCTTCGTTGTCCCGATCGATGATGATCTGACGGCTGTACTCGTCATTCAGCGCGCGGGTCTTGATCGGGCCTGCTGGATTGAGGCCAGAGATCCGCTTGATCTCGGTATCGCGCCAGATCCGAACGACGCCAGAGGTGACAGCCTCGGTCATCGTGACCAAGCCGCCCGAGGTGGCTCCCGCGCCGCTGACCGTATAGTCGGAGTTCAGCGTCTTGGTGACGCCATCGACTTCAACGACCAGGTCCTCTTCGCCGTAGAAGGTGTACGGGAAGGTGAATAGCGTCTGCGCTGTGCTGCCGACCGAATAGGAGACTTCCGCTGGCAGCTCGTCGTCTTGAATCTGGATATAGTCCGACATGGCAGCCGGAACATGTAACCATCCGGCTTAGCTCAGCAACGCACGCTCCCTAGCGGCCGAGGATGCGCTCCAGATCAGGGCCTCGTTCTGGCAATGCGACGCCCGGAGGCCAGTAGTAATCATTGCCGAAATCGCGGTTGGATCGCCGCTCTTGGCGTCGGAAGGCCTCCGCATAATCCGGGTCCATGAGCATGCGAGTCTGATCCCAAGCCATGCGATCAAGCGCGGCGCGGGCGTACCACAGGCTGGTTCCCGGTGTGTACATCCGGATAATCCGTGCGGCTTCTGAGCCAATGTTGGTATCCCGCCCCTCAATCGCCTGGCGCACGTTCGCAAGCGCTATCCGCCCAACGTCCTCCCCAGCGGCGAAGACCGGGCCAGCAAGCGCAGTCACGAATCCACGATCGCCCCTCGCATATCCGGTAGAAAGAAAGTCACCCAGGAAGCCTGATCCACCGCCGGTCATGAAGGCTGCTCCCCAGAAATCAGGGCTGTCCATTGGCCGCGGGTCTTTGCCCTTGGAGATCTCGCGCATCTGAATCGCCAGACCGCCGGCCATGGTCAGCAGGATCTGCAGACCTCCGAGAGCGGCAAGGCGCGTGCCGATTCCTCCGAGCCCGCCACGCTCCGGCGTCCGGAAGAGAGCGCGGGTGATGGATGTGAGCATGATCGTCACCGAGAAACTCTTGTACATCGCGGTTGAGCGGAGCAGTTCGCCGCCTGCAGTGCCGCGGCGGGTACCCTGAAGCAGGAAGCCCCTGACCCTGGCATCGGGCTCTATGACCGCGTGAGCGCGCTCCTGGATGATCATAGACATGACCTTCTCGGCCAAGCCCTGGTCGTCCATCGTGGTCGGTGTCCAGAACCTGGCACCATCCGGCCCCTCGAGCGCGTCCGAGGCGCGGATCGCATCCCATTCCGCTTCCGTGATGCCGTAGCGCTTGAAGGCCCGCTTCAGGCCGCTATCGAGGCTCTTGAAGGAGCGTCCGCTCTGCCGCGCGATCAGCCCGGAGAACTCCAGCATGAATGCCTGCTTCATGCTCTGGGTCCAATGCGCCAGACCAGAGGCGCGGATCACCGTGTCTGCGAGTCGGCCGCCGAAGTTCTGGCCGAGCATCTCGTCCGTAAAGCGCTTCGTCCCAAGAGCGGTATCAGCGATTGCATGCGCGATAATACCTTGCTGCGCCGCCAACTTCTTGTCGGCCGAGTTCCCGGCCATCAGGCGGGTGGCACGGTCGATGACCCGCACCGGTGGGATACCGATATTGGCGCTTGCGACCAGGGAGGTGACCGTGTCGCCTGGCACTGCGGTGAGGGTCGCGGAGCCAAGCTGCGCCGACGTGAGCCAGCCGCGCACCCCGGACATGAAGCCCGCCGTCATTTCTCCGACCGGGACGCTCAGTTCGCCGTTAAGGTAGCGATAGGAGTGCATCGCCAAGACCGGATTGTTGAACCAGCGTAGAGGGTTGACGCGCTTCAACGACCGAGACGGAGTAAGCGATTCCGACTCGGTCACATGGTTCACGAGCGACTGCATCGTAGAGCGGTGCCCTGGACCCAAGGTTTCGGTCAGAGCGATATCGCGAGACATGCGTTCCAGGTGCCCTGCGGCCAGGTCGAAGATTCCGCCGCGACCGGCGCCATACTCGTCATTGTAGGAAAGCCATGCGTCGGCCGTCTTCCAATGGAACATGCGGGGTAAGGCCCGGTCGCCGGTCATTGCGCCTTCCCGATTCTGTTCGACCCTAGTGACAATGTGCCGGAAGGCATCGCGCAGCAACTCGTCCATCTGCTCAGGACCGGCGCGCTCTCCGGTCGCGAAGTCGAAAATATCGAGTTCCTCGCGATCGAAGGCATCTCGGATATCACGGGACCATTTGTCGAAACCAGCGCGCCGCAGCAGCTCCGCGTTGTGGGTCTGGTTCAGCCGCCAGTCGTCACGCTCGACAATCTCCCCGCCGGCCGCCGCATAGCGCTTCGCAGCCATATCGGTCGTGCTGCGCCACGCATCTGCTGCGTTCTTGGCAACCGCGTCGCCGGTATCGATTCCATAGAGCTGCCGGACGAAGTTCCGGATACCGATCGTGTCTTGCTGCAGGCCCGCCAAGGTGGATCGATAGGCAGAGAGCCCGACCTCGAATTCACGCGCAAGCTGGCCGCGGATGATCTCCGCGCGCACTTCAGCAGAGATGAATTCCGACTCCTCGAAGATGTCGCGCGTGAGCAGGGACATTAGCCCAGCCGACTGCCCTTTGCTGTGTTCCTCGACCTGCTTCAGCGCGGTGTCCATCGCGACCAGCTTGAGGCCTCGCTGATACTTCCGACGCTGCGCGACCTCGGTCATGATTCTTGCGGTCTCTGCGGCGGCAGCAGCCTGAGCGGCAGCAGGGGCCATCTCAAGGCGATACTTCCGCTCCAGGCGCTCGATAGACCGCAGCGCTTCCTTTGCCAGAGCAGGGGAGAGCTTTCCCTCTTTGACCTTAGCGTCGAGACACTTCTTGATCATCATGCTGCACCTCCGACCGCACAGGTCATAATCTCGGCCGCTTGTTGGATCTCTTCGTCGGCCTCTTCCATCATCGCCTTGGCCGAGACCGTCCGGCTGCCGCCTTCGTCATCGGCTAGAATCACGTTGAACTCGCGCTCTTCCAGGATGCGCTTTACGTCCTCGTCCAGGGCTTTGACCAGTTCCGGGTCTGCGGCAGCCGCTGGGGCGGCCTGGGCCGCTGTCGGGGCCATTGCCTCCTCTGGAGCCTGAAGGCCCTCCTCTGAGCGTCCTGGGGGCTCGGACGGGCGCTGAGATGTTTGGGGAGCCGGAGCCGCTGCTTCGGGAGCCTCCGTCGGCGTGATCGACCTGGCAGGGGCTCTTGCCGCGGCTGCCGGCGTAGGGCTTGCCGGGGGCTCCTCCGGTGCCTGGGCCCTGGTCTCCGGCTCCGGCCGCGGCGTAGGAGGCGCCGGCGACTTCGCGGCGTCGAGATCGTCCAGCAGCGCATTGGCCTTGCGGTTCAGCTTGCGCAGCTCCGCCTCTGCCTTCCGAAGCTGCTTCTCCAGCCGTTTGATCTGCTTGTTCGGCCCGATCCGGGCATCATTGATCTGCGGCTCGAAATCTCGCTCAGCAAAGGGTGCAAGCAGGGTCTCCCGCTCTGCCTCCAACTGACCGCGCCGCTTCTTGGTGACCTTCTCCGCCAACTCGTCTTCGATCGCGCGCAGGCGCTGCCCGGTGGCTCCGTCTTCGGCTTCGATCATAGAGATCCGGTCGATCGCATCCCGTTCGGCGCGCAGTTCGTCCAGTTCCAAGCTGCGACCGCTGACATTGTCGAGAGCCTTAGCCTGCTGTGCCGAGAGCCCTGGATCTTCTTCTGCCAGCCGGGCGGCGCGAGCCTCGGAAAGCTCGCTGCTCTCTTTCCGGTACGGCTCGACGATCTCCTCGACATCCGGAGCCTCACTGCGATTGATCTGCGCCGATGCCCTCTCCAAGGCTGCCCGGTGTGCCGCAGCCGCTGCCGCGGTAGGCTCCAGAGGGTTGCTGCGGTCGATCTCGGCTTCACGCTCTAAGACCTGGCGCGCGTCTTTAAACTCTCGAGTATCGGCGATACGGCGGAAGACTTTACCAACCGCACCACCAACCGCACCAAAGCCGGCACCAATCAATCCAGCCGTAAGGACCTCCTCCGCCGCATCGTCTATGCCGAACTCTGGGACAGCCTCATGCTTCTTATCGAAGGTGACAGTCTGTAGACCTGCCTCTACGCCTGCATTGACAACAAACTCACGGGCAGCAAGGCGAGCAAGCGAACCGCCGCCGACGCCTCCAATCGCAATGGTGCCCGCCTGAACAAAATCATTCACGTAGCCGACGCCCATTCCCAGCAGAGACCCAGCCAAGCCACCAATGCCTTGCGGGCGTTGTTCGAACTGCTGATTCTCCGCATAGGCCTCGCCCATCCGCTGGATTGCTGCCTCGTGAATCTCTCCTTCAGACGGATAAGGGACCCCCGCGGCCTCCATCTGAGCGATGACCTGATCAATCATCGTCTGGGCTGCTCTTGTCGGTTGGCCAGTCAGCGGGTCGCGCTGCAGCCTCAGCGTTTCAGGAACCCCAGGAAGCTGCGGATGCCCAGCGGCGTAGTACTCTTCTAGGTGCTCTTCTATGAAGTCCCGTCGGTGCCCTTGATAGGCCCCGAAGTTGTAGAAGTTCTCCATGTGAGAGACGGACGCCTGATACGATTCGGCAAAGGTGGCCGGCCGTTCATAGAGCGATGGCGCAGAGCGAAGGGCATTCTCAAAGGTCCGGGTTTCGGCAGGAAAGAGGTCCATTATTGCTGTCCGCCCAGGCCGCTGAACGGGAAGAAGTGGCCGGCCCGCCGTGGCTCCAAAGCCTCTGGGCGCCGTGCACCGATCTCAGCGAGGTCCAAGATGAAGAGGCCACCCGAGTCGTCTAAGACTGTGCCCTTCAGATCAAGGTTGTAGGTTCCGGGTTGAGTCGGACGCTCTAGCAGGCGAGCGCCGCCATCACGCAGATCCTCTACTGTTACCGGAATACCGAAGCCAGTGACAGCGCCCTCAAGGTCATCGTCGTCAAGGTTTGCAAGAATGTTGGAGGCCTCGTCGGGCGTCATGTCGGGCGGAAGCAGGAAGCCGCCTCCGGCCCAGTCCCGGCCCACCTGTCCGATCACATCGGCAAAAGCCTGGTCCATAACGTCTGAGTTGATCTCTTTCTGGTTCGCGAGAGGGCTTCCGTTTACCAAGTCGGCGTAGCGAGCTAGAACCGCGCCCATCATCGCGTCGTTACGGCTCGGCCGACCCGCAAAGACACCCTGAGCGCGCTCATTGAAGGCGTTCTGGAAAGCCGCCTTTGGAACGAGCTTGCTGTCCAACTCAAGCGCGGTCTCACCGCGGACAATCGCGGTCGCCATTCCTGGCCGCTGCCCGTACATGGCAGCGGCGATTGCAAGAGATGGTCGGTCGCTTGCTATTTCCGCAAGTGTTGAGATCAGGACTGGTCCATCAAGGACCGACAGATGGCCCAAGAGCTCAGAACGCTGATTGGCGTCAGCGTGATCCCAATAAGCTGTGAGCGTTCCTTTTCGTGCGGGAGGAAGATCGATGCGCCCTCAAGTCCAAAGAACCGTGCGGCTTCTTTCGCAGCTCTCTGGCGTTCCAGTATGGCAGGGCCAATCGCACCAGGATCTCCGAAGTCTAGCACTGCTGGCGCAGGATCGTTGCCATACTCAATCCATGCCCCGACCGGGCTCACCTTTGCCGCCTTGAACATAGCCTCCTGAAGACCGTTCAAGGTCAGTAGCCAGTTCGCTTCGATGCGGCTCAGCCCCTCTTCATCCGATTTGGCCTTTAGCCGACGTCGCTCGTTTATCCGCTCCTCGGGGGTTAGGCCTTCCGCCTGTTGGACCAAATCCTCTCGCTCGAAATTCTCCCTAACTTGATCGATGATGTCCTCGGCACCAGCGAGTCGAGCCTCTTCTAGAAGGTCTTCTAGTTCCTCGTTCGTCGGGCGAATACCCTCCTCGTCCCACAGCTTGTCCATGGGCTTCCAAATCGCCCGCAGTTCCCGGGCGAAGGTTCGCTGGACATCGGCGTAGAGTGGCGTTTGGGCTGGGTCACCGCTCCCCTGTTCGGCCGCCCAGACTTCGGGATCAACATAGCTGCCGTTGACTTTGACGCCGTAGTGAAGGTGAGAACCGGTACTCTTGCCAGTTGACCCTACCTTTCCCAAGGGAGTGCCGGCATCGACCACGTCACCGACCTTTGCATCGAACGCGGAGAGATGCGCATACTCTGTTTCCGCCCCGTCTGCATGCTGGACAATGACGAGGTGCCCAAAGCCACCCTTTTCAGCAGCAAATACCACAGTGCCTTGTTTAACTGAGACGACTTGGGTGCCGTGCGGAGCGGGGATGTCTATCCCGTTGTGCTGCTTCACCACCTCGTCAATAGGATGAAACCGCAGGCCAAATCGGGATGACAGATTGTACTCGCCTTGAATTGGGTTTTGGTAAGCTCCATCCGTCCGAAGCTCCTCAAGCGTCCGTTGATAGAACTCCGAACGCTCTTCCAAATCAGTGATCTGGCTCGCTTGCTTCGCGATGTCACCTCGGACCCGAGCCTGGTTCAGAATGGCGATCTCTTGCCATAGGCCAGCCTGCTTGAGCGTCTCCACCATCTCCACATGAGCCGATTCTGGAACCGGTTTGCCGCTCAGATAGCGATTGGCGAGAGTATTGTTCGCCGATCGCAGAGACCGCGCTCTAGCCTGGTCACTGTTGTTGCGGCCGCGAAGTTTGTCTTCGACCGATGATGCCACCTTGAGGCGTGATCCTAAGGACAGACCCGCATTCTCATTGGACTTGAAGCTCTCCACATGCTTGAGGGCTGCCTGCAGTCCCTGTTCTTTGTAGATCGCTTCAGCCTCAAAGGAGAGGCTGCCCGCGACGACTGCGTCCTGCAGCGCCGCTTCCTGGAGCGCGGCTTGTTCCTTCGAGATGTGCCCCAGATTAGAGAACTCGTTCAGAGTTTCACTATAGCGTTGCTGAGCTGCAAAGAACTCTGCACTACCGATTTGCCCGGTCGAAACAAGATCCAGAATCTCGGTCTCTTCCTGCTCCAGCCGTACACTGAAAACGGATCGCGCTTGCCGGTCCTCTTTCGCGCGCCGTGCCGCGCTAATGCCGCTAAGCTGCGCATTTGCTTTCTGATCAATCAGGATTCCGACGCGCTCGACCACGAAGTCAGACTGACCGTTGACGCTCGAAACCGTCGCGCTCCGGAAGTCCTTGACCGCCTGTTCATATCCGGCCGGATCATCATGGTACTGATCGCGCAGCTTGATCAGATGGTTAGTGATCTGAGTGTCTTGCTTCGCGATGTAGACCGACTCGGCCTGATCAATCCGCCGGCGCGCATCTTGGTGAGCGACCGCGCCAAGCTGCGACGCGCCGATCTGCAGCGCGCGGAAAGCGGCGTCACCGCCTTCACCAGCCGAGATGATAGCCGGCCCTTGAGGGAGGGCCGGCGCACGGTTCACAAAACGACGAAATCCAGTTCCTTGAGCCATAGCACTACCCCAGAAGCGATGAGCCGCGGAACGCGCCAACACCGAGCGCAGTTCCGGCGCCGAGGAACCCGGCAAGTTGCTGCGAACGACCGGCGCGGCGGCGCTCGGAGGCGGCGCGGCCAGCCGATTCGGCGCCAATCAGACGGTTCATCCGAGCCGTCCGGATATCGCGCTGCGCGTCTCCGCGGATCTGACGCAGAGCGGCAAAGCCGGTGGGCGATGCACCAAGGCCGCGGGCGCCGCGCACGGCTTCGATGCTCTGGATCGTTGAAGCAAGGTCGTCCCGACGCTCTGCCTCTTCGATGTCCGCCGCCGTCTCGAGCCGCGTCCGCTGGATCTCAAGCTGCTGCGCTTCAAAATCGCGCTCGCGAGCTTGTTGGCGCCCTGCCAGAATCGACCCGAAGGCCTGTGTTCCGGCGGCTAGGCCAACCGCTCCGACTGCAAACCCCGGTCCCATTACCAAACGACCTCCGTCTGAATAGCGCTCACTTCCAGCGGGCCTGGCTGCTCTTGCGTGATCTTGATCGTCGGCTCTCGGATCCAGCCCAGGAACCAGAACTCAAGCGGCCCGCTGCGAAGCGGAGGCTCGGCCTCCCAATCCTCTCCGGCGTGATA
The DNA here is from genome assembly GCA_963669335.1 of Rhodospirillales bacterium. Taxonomy (GTDB): domain Bacteria; phylum Pseudomonadota; class Alphaproteobacteria; order Kiloniellales; family JACOMY01; genus JACOMY01. Next base: position 3,526,478 of record OY770023.1, on the reverse strand, counting down.
GGCCGAGATCGCGTAGCCATTCGCCGCGAGACGCAGCGACGATCGAACATGAATCTGCGCTTTGATGATCCGCGCGAGATCGCCCTGTGCGCTGCCGGAGGAATCTTCCATGATCGGCGGCAGCGTCTCGACCTCGGTCGTGAAGGCGAAGCCGATCTCAAAGCTTGAGCCGGACGGGTCGTCCATGGTGACCGTCCCGTCGGCTGCGGCCGTCAGCTTGCCCAGGTAGAAGCGACCACCCATGGCATCGACTTCGGTATTGGCATAGACCCCGTCCGCAAGCGTCGGAATGGTCGCGTAGGCCGTGGCGCCATCGAGATAGAGGTCTTCTTCTGGGGTCTCCAGCCAATACTCGTCAGCGCCGTTGATCGTGCGTTTCACGATGAAGGCGATGTCTCCGCGGGAGGCGGCGACCGACATGAACGTCCCCGCGGTATCCCAGGGCCGGAACTGGCGGACATTCTCCTGCTGCATGAGCAGCATGGCAGCGACCGAGCCATCCGTGTTCACAAAGATCCCGTACCGCTCCGGACCTGATCCGATAGGCTCCGCGAAGGCGGTGTAGAATGGCGCGTTGACCAGGTGCGCGGAAGCCACCGAAACCTCTTCTTCGGCCCACATCTTCAGTTGATCACCGGTTGGCGTGAGCTTGTAGACCTGATTTCCGCCGACAGCGATGACTCCACGGTCATACTCTCCCAGCCGGCCGGTCAGATCCCAATTGCCGCCGAACTTGCTGAAAGCGATGCTCGAGGGGCGGAAGGGATTCGCCGCTGTCTGCGGCACATAGAACGGCCCGCGATCTGTCATGATCAAAAGCTGCTCTTGCGAGATGACGCCCTTGATCCGCTTGGCAGGCGCTTCGCCCATGATCTCGAAGAGCCCATCGGAATCAGCGGCATCGCCCACATCGAAGTCATCAAAGGCGCCGACACGAGAACCGATCAGCGCACCAGGCAAGGTCTGGTGATTCGCGAGCATCAGCCGGTTGGCGTGGATCGTCACGGCGTTCGGCCATCCCCACAGATCGCACAAGATCTCCTCATCCCAATCCTCGACAGGTAGCGGAGACGACTCGTCAGCCGCGGCGGAACTGGTCTGCACGGCGGTCGGTCCGATGATCTCTTCGGAGGAGGTGAACCTCGTCCGCCCCTCGGTGATCGCGACCTTGATCTGGGTGCCAGAGGTGATCTCTCGGACAACGCCTTTGGCGCCAGACGTTCCGCCTTCCACAAGCTGTCCGACGATGTAATCCGCGGTCGCAGGAATGGTGATCAACTGCGATGGCGGAAGAGCCTGTTTGATTGTCCCGGTTGCCGTGGTCTCATTCGTGTATCCGGTGATCTCAATCGACTTGCCGAGATACCTGATCCAGTTCCCGACGTGCCCCGACTGCCAGTGATTAGCCGACGTGGTCAGCGTCACCCCGCTGCCGCTGTAGGCCGATACGGTCAGCGTCACCCCAGCATCGGCGACGCGATAGTAGGGCTGCATGCGGACCCCAGAAGCCTCCCGGAACGAATAGGCATTGATCGACCAGGTGGACGCGCCCGTCCGCTTGATCTCGTACATGCCAAGCGTCCAATGCGTGATGATCAGCGTCTCGCCGGTCTGTTCCCAATCGAAGGTCTTCCACTCGCCAGAAGTCCAAGGCTGGCCAGTCAGGCTACCCGCTGCCGTCCCGTCTGGGATCGTGTAGGCGTCCATGCGCCCAGAGGAAAAGACCAGCCAATAGCGGGTCGTCGTGTCGGACTCGAAGTGGACGACGTTGCTGTCGCCTTGCATCTTACCCAGCCGCCGGAGGCCCGGTCGCTGCGCAGTGCCGCCGCCCAGAAACCCGACAGTATTCCGAAGGCCTTTCGCGCCGGATGCGTATTGCTCGGTGTCGACGCGCGAATAGAGACGCGGGTCCAGCTCTCCAGCCGAGAAGTTGGTTTGGAAGCTATTGCGAGGCACGGCGCCCCCCCAGGATTCGGCTGCGCTGCGGTTTCTTCGGGGAACTCTGACCAGAGTCCAGCGACCTTGCCCGCATGGCATATTCCTCGAGCCGCTTATCGACGCTGGCCGCGGAGCCGTACTGGTGAAGCATACCCTGGAGGAAGGCTACCTGCATGCGCTTCTTGATGATCTCGGCGAAGGCGGCCGACCAAGCCGATTCCGGCGGCCGGGTCATGTAGTGAGCCCAAACGTCCTCTTCGACATTGCAGAGCACCTTGTCGCCCGACTTTCTGTAATCGACGATTCTCTGATCAACGTTATCGCCTACGGTGATCGACCGCAGGATCTTGAGATCAGCCGGCAGTTCCCAGGCGAAATGCCAGGGCTTCGGAGCAGCCAACTCATACCGGTTGAGCGGCTGGCTTTGTGCCGCGAAGCGCCACGGGAAGAGCGTCAACTCGGACAGAACGATCGTCTCGTAATTGGCGTTTGCGATCACAGCAGCAGGGACATCGTCCTCCAACGTCGAGATTGGAGCGACGCCGCAGAGCGTCAGAGCGCCGTTGATGTAGGTAAGATCCGAGGTCATGGCCGGAAGATGCAGGCGACACCCCAGAGCCCGCAACGCACGGTCAAACGAAAGACCCCGCCGCTAGGGACGGGGCCTCTCTACCACGGAGCCTCTGAGAGGAGGAAGCATGCCACGGGTTAACGTGCGCGGCTCCGGCGGCGGGTAGCAGTCGTTTCAACGACGGCGGGGGTCGGATCGGTCGCCGGCACCTCTTCGTCCGGCGTCTCATCTTCGAAGTCTTCGGGCTCAGGCGGGACGGGCGGCTCTTCGGCCGCTTCCTTCTCGGCCTTCTCGGCTTTCGCCTTGGCTGCCGCTTCCTGAGCCATCTGCTCGGTCTCTTTCTTCTCGGCCGCTTCCTTCTCGGCTTGCTTCTGAGCCTCGAGCGCCGCCTTCTTCTCTTCGGCCTCTGCGCGCTTGGCATCGCCGACCGGGTCCGCGATCAGCTCCATCCAGTCCGGATTGAACTTGCCGGTGTAACCCTCGACCACGCTTCCCGCATCGTACCAAGAGCCATGCACAGGGGTGTTCCCATGCATCCGCTTCTCGGCGGTTTGTAGAAAGCAATCGCGATTGACCTTGATCGTCGCGCCTTCAAGCTTCTTGAGCCTCATGATGCGTCTCCTTAGATCGCGTCAGCGTAGGCTTTGATCTTGTGCGGCGTGGTCGTCAGGAACGCGCTGAAAGCGCCAGCGGTCAGCGCCGCGGTGCCGATCACATATTGGACGCCCAGATAGCGCTCATAGGCGTTCCCTTCGATTGGGAGAGCGACCTGAAACGCGATGGTGCCCGCAGTGAGATCGTCCTTGCCAATCGCACCCGACGACGCATGCGTGGTCTGCGTACCATTGGTCGCGATCGCCGCCGACGCATCCGAGACGAGATTGAACGTCACAGTCGCCGCCCCAGCCGAGGTCACGGCCGTATCAACGACCACGACCAGATAAAGCGGCTGACCGGCACCCATGTCGCGCGCAACTTCCAAATCGATCTGAAAGTCCGAGTTGTGCGTCGCGGCGGTCGTCTCGGCCTGGGCGTCCGAGAACTCTAGTCGGGAATCGATAAACATGGCTGCTAACCCCCTTAGGTCACTGCCGATTCGGTGTTCAGGATCGCATCGGTGCGATAGACGGGGATGCCGTCAAACGCCAAGACACGGCGACCAGCGATGGTCTCCATCGAAAGCGTCGAGCCCGCGACCTTCTCAATCTCCTGCTGCCGCAGCATCGAACGGATGGTGCGATTGCAGAGGAACATGGTGTTCGGGGTGACGTTCTGGAGCAGCTCCACAGCCTGGACCATTAGGTTCAGTAGGTTGGCAGAGTTGCCAGTGGCACCCGGCAGCAGCTCCGAGACATCGATGTTGCAGATCCGAACCACATACCGCCAATCGCGGACGCTGAGCCCGCATCGCCAGATCAGGTGATTCCGGTAGGCCTGCATGCGGCCGCCGTTGCCATCGATGTTCTCGACGGTGACTTCGGCCATGTCTTCCGACTGGAGGCCGGCCGTTTGCCCCTTGGGGTAGATGCCATGAACCGAGTTTGCGCCCATCCCCACAAGGTAGATCGACGTCATGTCGGTGTCAGACCCACCGCCGGAGAGCACGTTCTGGCTGTTCTCGGCCCCCGAGAGACTGTTGAAGCGTGGTGCCAGACCGGTAAAAGCCTCAGGTTCAGTGCCTTCATTGCCGTAGATCAGCGTCTGCATAAACTCGTGGTTCATGCTCTGGATGTGCGCCGCGACCTCGGTCAGTCGGAAGGCCGCCGCGTTGCCATTGGTGTCGGCGACTTCCTTATCGACCTCAGCGTACTGCTCCATTGTGCCGATCGTCTCGACCACCTGTGCGGTCGTGCTTTTGGTCGGCTGAACGCCGCCATAGGCCTTGCGCCAAGTCACGGACGGGAGCCCGGTACGAACAGTGGTCCGATGCCCCTTGATTTCGTTACCTTCGACCCAAGGGATCATATCCAGGGCTTCATTCTGCTCCTGGAGCATCTCGACGATGACGGCAACCTTGCCATCCGGATCTAGACGCTTCGCCAGATCGGCCAAGGTCGGGTTGATTGCAGAGAGAGCGGTCATCTAACTAGCCCTTCTTCGGTGTCTTGTCGAAGAGGGCGTTCGTTGCCCTCGTCAAAGGATCAACCTGCTTGCGGTCCTTTGCGTCGCCGTCATCGCCACCAGTGGGGAGCGGCTTGTCCTTGTTCGCTTCCATCAGCTTCTCCATCGCCTTCACGCTGGCGGCCGTGGTCGGGAACGCCAAAATCGCTTCGTAGCCTTCATCGCCGAGATGACCGTTAAGCCAGTCAGAAACGGCCTCAATGCGCTGCGGGGCGTTGTCGCCGAGCTGCGCCATCTCCGCGGTGTGGGCTTCCTTGATCCTCTCAGGGGAGCCCACCCGATCGTCTAGGTAGAGATTGAAGAGTTCCGCGGCCTGTTCTTGCGAAGCGCCGGACGAATGAAGGAACTTCCGGGCCGCATCCAAGAACGGCTGATCCTCTCCTAGCAGTTCCTGTAGCTTCTCGTGATCCTCGTAAGTGTCCGGGACCGTGAACTCATAGCCAGACGGCTCTTCGGGGCGGTTTGCCAAGCGCTCGCGCGCGGCTTCGCTCAGCGCCGTGTGCGACTGGATCAAGTCGCCCATCTTGACGCCGGACTCCGCATCCCAGAACTCATCAGCCAAGCCATCCGGCCGCTCGGGCGCTGCGGGAGGATCCTCTCCGCCGTCGTCGTTCACGGGCTCGGGCGCGGGATCGCCGCCGCCTGCCTCGGTGCCTTCTGGGCTAAAGAACCGCTTAAGCTTCATGACCATTCCTGATCCATCGTTCGATCTGGGCAACGATGTAACGTTGACCCTCCCGGTGACACAACGCACGCTCCGAAATCTGCGCTTCCGAGGCGATGTTTTCGATCGTCAGAGCGCGAAGCTTCTTCAGAACCTTCTCTCCATCCGCCGTTGTGAACACCCTCTTTGCTGCCTTATGAAGCTCTTGAACTTCCGAAGCGGCCTCTTTGCTTACTCGCTTGCGCGCGGTCATTGCGCTTCACCTTCCGGAAGGACTCCAGCTTCTTGGGCCACTTGCGCCGCGTCGGCGACGGCCTGCTGGATCTCCTGTTCCGTGTTCATGATGGAGAGATCCACCCCCATCGTTTTGGCAATGTGCTGCGCCCAACGTTTCGAATTGACGAGAACGAACGCCTGCTCAGGACCAATCGTTGCAACCAGTATTTCTGCGAACCGCGCATAGCGTTGCGTCTCCTCTTCTCTAAGCGCATTCATCAGCGGCGAGACCGGATGCACGCCGATCTGTTTGCCGTTCAACTCGACGCTGGGAAGCTTCCCCCGCTTGTGCAGCAGGTAGGCGAAGCGCTGGAAAATCGGGATCTGCCACTCAACGATCAGGCGGCCGGCAGGGGAGCCCATGCGCCGAGCGCGCTTCGCGGCTTCGTCCAGCCATTGCGTCGCCGTGGGAGGGGTCTTGCCGACCTGGTCCGGCTTGTCTTGGAACAGCGCGCGGCGAATCTCCGACCGCATCTCCTCGAGTTGGAATGCGCCAACGTCGAACTGCTGCAGCCGGTCAATCGGTTCGATCTTCGATCCTGGAGCGCGGGGAAGGCCTGTGCCCGGCTCTAGCCCGTTGTCGAAGTTGATCACGCCGTCATCGTCATAGGAGAAGGGCGGATCGACGGCGAACTCCATCTGCTCGAGCATGAGCAGTTCGACCTTATCGACCAACTTGACCCAGGGAAGGACGAGGTTTAACGGCCCGACGCCCCATGCGGTGGTCCGATCCGCAAGCCAGCGACCGACGATCTGCGGACAACTTCCGCTGCCGGTGTACTTCCGCTCTACGAGAAGGTCGTTGCCAGACCAAACCAGGTAGTGCCAGCGCTCGGTCCCGACATCGCTCCAATCGCGCATCAGGCCGTCATAGATCTGGACCTCGTGCCTGTTGCCTTTGACGGTCACCTTGAGGCTGTCGGGAATCTCCGCGTCGGGCCAGAGAACCGGAACATCCGACTTGTCCATCATGCGGGATCGCCAGCGGCCATCGACGGATGAAAACGGCCCGCGTTTAATAATCAGGTCCGGTGTTGCGGTCGCTTCGCAGTGAATGGGCATCGAACCATGGATATCATCGATCTGCATCGACATGGTTCCGGCGGCCAGGTCCAAGTAGCTCTCTTCGGCCGCTTCATAGAAGTTCGACCGGCCGATCTCATCGAAGATGACCTCTTGGAAGTCCTGGAGAGCGCGAACGATCTCATCCGGAAGCTGCCCCTTCTCATCGAAGCCTTCCGCCGCATGGACCTCCATCCACGGCACATAGCGAGGCGTGAAGGTCGATAGCATGTCGGCCGCGAAATCCGGCACCGTCACGAGCGCCGTCGCATCGACCAGTGCATCGACCTCGTCCACGTCTGTATGCGTGTCGGTATCCAGCGTGTGGCGCCAGGGCAGCGCGTACTTGTAGCAGTCGTCATAGCGAGACTTGTGCCGCTGCTTATCCTCTTCAGCAGCGGCTAGCTTGCGCTTCGCTTCCTTCAAGATCTCCGGGGTGTCTGCCATTTAGCCAGATCCCAGCCTCGACTTGAGAGCCCCCGAACGAATTAGAGAAAGTCCGCCTAGCCGGCGCCGACGCGCGGCCGTCTCTTCTGCCAAGGAGTCCTGGATCGATTCCGTGCGATCTCGTTCCGCGCGCTCGCGGTCAAGTCGCTGCTGTTCCGCTAGCGCTGGGTCCTGTTTCGGAGCCTGACTCTTGCCGACCATCGATTTCCCTATCAACTCGCTCGCCGCCGTTCGCCAGCAGCCAGCGATAAAAGGCACGAGGTCGTTGCGCCCAGCAACGCACGCCAAGAAGGGCTTTGATCGCACCAACGCAGCCGAAGCAGAAGGGCGCATAGCCACGCTCGGCCTTGGCGCGAAAACTCACGCAATTCCAATTATCTAGCGCCATCCCGTAGTACCAATCCACTTCCGGCGAGTCGGGCGGATAGAGGTTGATACCGAGATAATGCCGGTTCGGATCGACCACGACCCACCGATCGGCCGCGGCATCAAACCCGAATGCCAGGATGTGGCGATAGCCCTTAGACGTGAAGATGTCCCACCACCGGCCACCTTGCCCGTCTTCGAAGCAGATCACCCACTCCCTGATCACCCAATCCGCCTCCGACGCTTGCCGAACGGGCTATAGGCCTTCCGGGTCTGGACCGGCTTCTGCGGCTCCGATGTGCCGGTCAGAAGCTGCCGGCCTTCTCCGCCGCCAAGCAGCATGTATTGGAAGCCATCGGCCGGATGCGAATACTCGTCCTTCTCCGGAATCTCATCATATCGCTCAGCTTGAACCACCATTCGACGGAAGTGATACCCGCCACCGAGCGCCGCGATGAGCATCTTGCATTCTGGATCGATCTGTAGAGACGGCCGACCTTCGTCCATCCGGGTCAGAACATCATCGACAGCCTGGATACGCACAGTCAGCAGGTTCGAGGGTGCAGGCTGAATCGGCAGCTTCTGAGCCCGGAAGATCTGGAACGGCGTCTTCTCGTCGGCCTGCCCCTTGTAGTCGCCGGAAGGATCACCGAAGATCCGAAAGGGTGCGCCTGGGAAGCGTGCGGCCATCTCTCGCTTCAGAAGCATCGCGAACCGCTTTGAGCCCATATCTCTGGCGATCAACTCGTAAAGCACTTGCCAGTTGGAGCGCAGGCATTGACCAAAGATCGCCGCTGGCTGGCGGCCGAAATCAACGCCAATGATCAGCGGCACCGTTGGGATCAGCTTTAGCCGTTCCCGCGCGACGTGGACTTCTTTCTTGAATTGACGATGCACCGGCTTGCCTCCTTTCCGAGGAGAGACCCGGTTCATCACGTTCGCGTCGATCCACTCTTGGTTCTGTCCGCCAGTCTGTCTTGTGTAGTAGTCATCCGGCAGCCATTTTCGGTTCTCGGCCTTAGGATTCTCCTCATACCGCGATACTTCGCCGTCCGCACCCTTGATCTCTATGAGGCCCGGTGGCTGAACGAAGAACTCCCAATTCGGTGGCTTCTTCAGCGCACGACGCTCGCTTTCAGACTTCCACTCCGGAATCGCGACATCGCCTCGCATCATCGGCACCCAATGCATCTCATCCGGCGCGTTCATGTCGGCGATCACGCGCGGCCCGACAGCTCCACCATCCAAAACCCGCGGATATCGACCAAGCCTCGACAGGGCCTCGGTCAGGATTTGCCGCTCCATGAACTGGATCTCGTTCAGCCAGACCAGCGTCGGCTCGTTCGACTTGAAAAACTCTTCAGCAGTTGGCCCGTCTTCGAAGGCAACGAAGACAACTTCCGCCTCTACGTCCCGAATCTTGATGAAGTGCCTGAATGGAGGGGTCCACAGAAACCGCCCGAACTCTCGCTCCGGAAACCACTCCAGCCACGACTTGACTGTCGTTTCTCTCAGCTCGGGATAAGAGGTCCGACCGATGATGACGCGGGACTTGCGCAATCCATCCTTTTGGAGATGCTGCGCATTCATCCCCGACCAGAGGTCCATCATGCAGGCCAGCGTCTTGCCGGACCCAATCGGCCCCTGGATCACCTTCACCTGAGCCGTCGAGCGCAAGAAGTCAGCCAGCACCGCGCCGTCTGGCTGGTAAATCCCCAATCCTTCCGGGCTGGTCTTAGCTTGGGTCACGCCGACTCCTCAGGGTCATCGATGCTGTCCAGCCAGTCCTTGGACCGATTACCGCAACCGACGCATTCCAGCGAAAAGTCGCCATAAGCGTAGAACTCCATGCCACCGCACAGGAGACACTTCCAGATGATGTCCGACGCGGTCACCGGCCGCTGCTCATCCAGATCGATGATCTCGGCGGTCATAGGGTGTCCGCCGTGTTGTGTGCTGGAAGCGTGATGACCTGCCCGACCGCTGTCCCAACCGGTTGTGGCTTGGACAACAGCGCTTCGATCCTGCTCAACTGCTTCTCGATACGAGCCAGACGAGCTTCTGTGCTCCGATCGGCAGCCCGATACTCGGCACTGTAGTCAGCGATCGTCTTCATCCGACCGGCCTCCAGTTCACGGCCGCGGACTTCTCGTCCTTTGCCGAGACGCAATAGAGAAGATCCAGGTTCTCCCAGATGCCCGTCTTCTTCATCGCCGCGATCACCTCTTTCATAAGCTGCAGGTACTGCCCCTCCGACAGGCTTTGGCGGGCGCCATCGAAGATCCAGCCAACATTCCGATCCCAGATCGGCGCAGAAGCCGCCGGCAACGACACCGGAACTGCGGCCGCAGCAGCTACCGTCGCCCCGCCAAGAAGGAATGACCGCCTATTCATTGCCCCACGCTTCCAAACCGTCCGCCAATCGACCCGCTTCCGTCTGGCACGCATCCATGTTGGCCACCGTCGAGTGCCAACCGTCCGGAATACCAGTCCGCAAGAAAGCCACCAACCGATCCCGCAAACCGCTCGAGATCACCACCATCGGCCCCATCAGATCCTCGTAACTGACCTCGCCGGCCTCGAACCGCCGAAGCTCCTCCGCATCTCGGAACACATGCATGTCCGGCGTGATCTGGTGACCGCGCACAACCCCAACACCAGGAGGAACAGTCAGAACCTGATAAAGGCCGTAGGGGCTGTACTCGGTCATAGCGACACGCTCCTTGTGCGGATCAACGTCCGTTCAGCTTGTGCGCCATGGCCTTGGTCAGCATCATCTGAGCCTTTTCCAGCTCCGTGACGCCAACTGCGGCCGCGCGGGCCGACATCGGCTGATCGCGGTTCGCTCGAGCGCGAAGCCCAAACTCGACAGGACCAGCACAGAGCGCTTTGCTCATCTGAATTTCCGGGTCACCAGACGGGTTGAAGCCGAGGCCGACGATCGCCTTGGCCTCATCGCTCAACTCATCCAAGGCGACGCAAAGTACCTGTCCGCGGTCCTCGTGGTTTTCGAACCAGTACGTCATCTCTTCACTCTCCTTCTTCACAACGGCCCTAATGGCCAAAAAAAATTCAGAACGCTTTGCTACTCAAGCAGGGCTGTTCGATACCCTCAGGCCCCCGTTCGGCCCCGTTTTCGGCCCCACCCCGGCCCCGGCCCCCTTGGTCCTCGAAGCCACCCCCACCCCTCGGCCTCTCCGATGGCTGCCGAGCCGACCGATGCCAGATCTACTGATTGGCAATCAGCGGTGGCTTGTCCTAAGTCATTGATCTGATTGGCTGCTTCCATCGGTCAGCGCTGGCAGGTCGTTGGATGTCTCCGAAGCGGCGTCAATTGTCTTCATTCCGTCGCTCTCAAGCGGTGGAAGCTGGATCACCCAGCCAGCCCGGATCTCATGGTTGTGGTGGTGGGTCACTTCCTCTTTGGGCTTGATCCCAGCCAGTGCAGCGACATGCTTTGCCGCCTCAAGCCGCACCGACTCGCTCTTGGCCTTGTGCATCAATCCGACCATCACAGCGACCGCTTCTTCTCCGACGCCGCTTAGATGCGCCTCCGAGAGAGCCTGTCTGAAAGATCTGACATGAGGTTTTTTCAGGGCTTGTTGCAGAGAGTGGAGGGTGTAGCCGTGCTTTTCGGCTGCTTCTGCAGTAGTGAGCCCGTTCACTACAATGTCTGTTATGGCGTCTCTTAAAGCCTGTCTGAGTCGTTTAGTGGAAGCCATGTCGCGAGATAGAGCCCTTGGTATTGCGGCGGAGGTGCAAGCCGAAGGCTCACCGACACCACAAGGAGAGGGGCTAGCATTTTGCGGGAAGTCTTAACAACGCACGTTGCGAGGTTGTTGTAGATCAATGGGTTACAGCTTGACAGGGTTTTGAAAGGGATTTGTTGCTTATGGCGGTTTCTGCCGTGCGTTAGGAATTATCCGCTTGACAGGGGTTTGAGGGCTTCTTAGATTCGTTTGTACCGCAAGGCCGATTGTGGCCGGCGAAGAGCCAGAAAGGGCTAGACGATGATCACGCTACAATTGACTGCACAGCAAGCGCGAGAGTTAGAGGCTGTCGTTGACCACGCTCATACGGCCTGCCTCCGGAATTGGATAGACGCTGGCGGGAATAGCGACCCGATTGGCAAGGCTTACTGGCGGCAGAAGGTGGACGCGGTTAAGGAGCTTGAGCGCAAGATCAGCTTAGCCTGCTATGGGGAGGGCTGAGCGATGACCAAGCAATCCCCTTATGAGAAGGTCACGGCGCGGCTTGTCGAGATGATGGAACAAGGCGTTAGGCCTTGGGCGCCGAACTATCTGTCAGGCTCAGGCATCCCCTTGCATCGACCGACCCGGCAATGCGGCATGCCTTACCAGGGGATCAACGTTCTGATCCTTTGGGCAGCGGCGAGCATGCGCGGCTTTCAGCATGGCCAGTGGATGACCTACAAGCAGGCTCAGAGCCTTGGCGGCCAGGTCCGCAAGGGAGAACGCGGCGAGCAGATCGTTTTCTTTAAGAAGCTGGTAAAAGAAGAAGAGAACAGCCGCGGCGAGATAGAAGAGCGGGTGATTCCTATGATCCGCGTCTATACCGTCTTCAATGTCGACCAAATCGACGGCTTGCCGCAGCAGTATTATGCCAAGCCCGCGCCTAGCGTGCTGTCTGACGACGAGCGTATTGCCCAAGCTGAGGCTTTCTTGGCTGGGACACGCGCCCAGATCGAACCGGCTGCAGGTAACCCCTGCTACATCCCGTTCCGTGACGTGGTGCAGTTGGTGCCGTTCGAGCGCTACAAGGACGCTCAGGGGTACTACTGCGACGCCTTCCACGAGCTGACGCATTGGACGGGAAGCGAGAAGCGCTTGCACCGCTTCGAGAACATCGGAGGCGTCAAGCTGAAGGATCGCGCGTTCGAGGAGTTGGTGGCGGAGATTGGCTCGGCATTCCTGGCCGCGGACATGGGTTTTAGCTTGGAGCCGCGCGAGGACCACGCCGCTTATCTGGCCTCCTGGATCAAGGCACTGAAGGACGACAGCCGGTTTATCTTCAAGGCTGCCGCTGCGGCAGAGAAGGCTTGCGGGTTCCTGCATGACCTGCAGCCGAGCCTAGACCGCTTTGCGATAGCTGCTGAGTAGACGCCTAGCCTGCAGGGAGCGCGCCTTAGGGTGCGTTCCTTGGAGCCTAGCGGCTCCCCGGCGGCATTTGCTGTCGGCTTACCGAAAGGAGGTGTTGCTTTGTGAAACTGACTCTCATCCTGAGGATTAAGCTGTGGCGGTTCAAACTACGGCTTGTCCTTAGGTAAACCTGGCTAGGGGGTTGGGCCTGCAAGCCCGGCCCCCACAGGGGGAGAAGAGTGGAACGAGCAACACCTCCTGTAGGCGCTATGTTAGCGTAGCGCGCGGAGAGTTCAAGGAGAGAGACATGACCACTCTAGACGAGTTGAAGGTCCTCAACGCTGCCTGGCACGCCGGAGTGACTGACTACGAGATGGGGTATCCGTGCGGCCAAAACTGCCCTGTAGACGCCTATGGGGCTGATTGGTATCGCGCAGGCTGGAGGAATGCGGCCAGCAGGTTCAAGGCCTCGCCTGTCGTCCTGCGCGTGCCGTTGAAGGACGCTGTCTTGCTTCAGAAGGCAATCGGTCGCTTCAAGGGTGAAGTAGGCGCCGAAGAGGCCGAGAAACTGAGCCGGTGGCAGGATGAACTATCTGAACAAGCGAACGTTTTGGAGGAGGAGTAATGTCCCGTAGGATGACCCCTGAGGAGCTTCAGGCGTTCGGCTTAATGGTGTTAGGCAAGCAGTGGCAGCATGAACTATCGCGCCGCATTGGCGTCGGAGATCGCACTGTCCGAGGGTGGTTGAGTGGCGAGTCGGAGATCCCTGGCCATGTGCCGCAAACGCTTCTTGGCGTGATCGAAATGCGGCACACAGAGCTTGACCGCGCCGCCGCCCAAATCAAGGAGCTTATTGAATACAGCCCGTTGCTGGAGGCCCTTCAGAAGGCTCGAGAAGGCAAGGGCTAAACCCCATCATCAAGGGTTGCGATAGGTTAAGCCGGACTGCTCGTAATACAGGATCGTGCCTTCCGAGGGCTCGATGAGTTCGTCTATATCTCGCTTTATCCCTTGCGTCCGGACCATTGCGAAAGCTCGGATTTCTGCATCTGGGATGATCTCATGCAGCCGAAGTGCACAAGCGACCATGGTTCTGCCTTGGGTGAGCACATCATCGACTAACGTGACCTGGGCCGGCCTGACGAGATCGACCACAGCCACCAATGACTCATAGTGCTCTGCTACTGATGGGCGGTTGCCTCCAGATGACGACGACTTCCTTACTGCCGTGGCCCTCTGCACAAGGGGGAGGACTTCGCCGCCAAGACCGTTGGCTAGAAGGACATCGCATATGACTCTAGCTGGCCAGAGCGCTCCGTCTTGCAAAGGGGAGCTTCTGGGAACGGGCACGAGCGAGACATTGGGATTTAGGAAGGGATGAAGCACCGCAGCGCTGGGCAACCGTATGTGTGGAACTGCGCTCTGTGTTGTACCCGCCTTGCCGCCTTTGATTGCCCAGCAAACCTCTCTGGACTTTCTTGCCAGTTCCGACGGGCCGCGAGGGGAGTAATTCGAGAAGGTTGCGTAGGGTATGCTAGAAAGCAATCTCTCCCCCGGACGTAAAGCTAGGCATCTCCTCGAGAACCTCCTCGAGGTCCTCCCGGTTCAGCACTTGAGCGCCGTACCCAATCATCTCTTGAGGCCAGGTGAGTGAACGATCCTCAGCGACGTTTTGCATGATGAAGACCAACCGTCCCAGGCGTAGGGCTTCCCAGCCTTGATGGCGTGTACCACTTTTCTCACTCGCCTCAACGATCACCGTGGCGTCCGTGATTAGCGCCATCGTTCGGTTGCGCCTGGGGAAGTTGTCCTTCTTGGCCGGATAACCCTCAGGAAACTGAGAGATAGCGAGATGATCGCGCTTTATCGTCTCCAGCAGTTCCTTGTTCTGGGCTGGATATGCCTTGCTAAGCGGTGTGCCTAGGACAGCGATCGTCTTGCCGCCAGACTGGATCGCGGTTTCATGTGCGACCGTATCAATCCCTCTTGCGAGGCCGCTCACGACGGTAATTCCATGACGCACAAGCGCACTTGCAAAGAGCGATGCTCTCTTTCGTCCGGCGTCGCTCGGCTGCCTGGACCCCACAACGGACACTCTGATACCGTTTTTCAGGAGCGAGACATCTCCAGCGCAAAACAGCTCGTCAGGCGCATGCTTGCGCTCAAATTCGTTAAGATTGCCAAGGACTTCGATCGTCTTCATGGCCTGATCAATGCCCCCTTCTCTCGCGGAAACCCATCTGTTTGTGCTTCTTTCTTTCCTGCTAAGGTACTTGATTCGCCTTCTCGGTCAATCAAGTCGCCACTCTCGCTAGTGAGCTATGCAGCCGCCTGAGCGGCCGGAGAGCGCCTATGACGCCAGCCACCGCGAGGAGAGGGTGGTAGCGGTCTGCTCTCACCGATCGTTACAGAGACCGGCCCTGGGTCTGGGAAGGGTAGCTCTAGCTGCTCTGCCTTGGACTTGGGGCGGTTTCTCTTTGGCAGTGGTGGCGATGCCATGACGAAGCCGCCGGGGCCGTAGAGGACTTCTAGGAGGATCTGGAGGTTTTGGTACTGCGCTTGGCGGCCGGTGTTGCTGTCGGGATGGAGCGCTTTGGCGGTGTAGCCTTCGGGCAGCCCCCCACGCGCATCGACTTCGAGCATGGTCAGACCAAGCTGTCGGATGCGAGCCTTAAACTGCAGCGCGAGCGATCTGTACCAAGGCTGCACAGTCATCTAGCCCCCTATCATCGCCTTCCTGCGAGATCGGCCACTTTGTGAAGTCGAGTTCGCTTGTCACTTCAGTCTCTCCCGCTCACGTCTCCGCTCCAACTGCTCTGGCGTGAGCAGGTCTTCCAGGGTCTTTGGGCTGTCATCTGGCGGGTCAGAGCCTGCGATGATTGCGCCGATGTAGGCGCTTGGGTCTGCTTTGGTAGCTGCTGTCTCGATTGCTGCTCTGGCCTCTGGGATGCTATCGCCCTTGGCTTTCAAGAGCTTGGTGATCACGCCTCCGGCTTTCTTGCCAAGCACTTCACGGCCTCGGTGGTAGAGCTGGACGTCTGGTTTGGTCAGATCTGGACCGTCGCGAGGCGATGGCGCGTGAGCGCCGTTTGGTTCTTTTGAAAGAACCTTCCCTCCTACCTCCTTCCTCCTACCTCCTACCTCTGCGGACGATTTCCCGGAGGTGTTCGGAACATGTGGGGGAATTTCCTTCTCTTGAGCCCCTTCTTGTTCGGGATCACCACCCCCTTTATCGATCTCCTGTTCGGAACATCCAGCGTATGAACGAACCTCATTGGGGAACGGGTACCGACTTGTGGGGCGTTTAGGGCGCTGCCACTTCCGGAAATTGCGGATCACACCATAGGTCTTTCCCCCACTTTGGAAACATCTCACCTGGTTCTTGTCGACTAGCTCCTGGAGGAGTTCCTCCACATCTACGGCGTCCATCGGGAGGAGGCGGATCTTAAGGTCGACCGGACTCCACACAAACACCCCGTTATCGTCCGCCTCATTACGAAGAGCGAGGGCTAGAAGTCGGGCGACTGGGGAACAGCTCACGAATTCCCCGTCGGTCCACTGACCCGGATGCACTGATCTGATACGGCCACTCACAGGGGGATCTCCTCTTGCCGGGCTTGGTCTTCGTGGTAGTCGCTGAACTGCATTCTCTGCTCATCAAAGCGCATGGGGATGGTGCCGGTCTGACCGTTGCGCTGTTTGGCCAGGATCAGTTCGGCCTTACCGCGGCTCTTTTCGAAGTTCTGCTCCCACTGCTGATAGCGGTCCTGAAACTGGTCTTCTGTTTCTCGCTGGCGTGGGCTTCGTGGCTCGGCACGCTTCAGGTAGTAGTGTTCCCGGAACAAGAGAGCGACGATGTCGGCGTCTTGCTCAATGTCGCCTGACTCCCTGAGGTCAGAGAGGAGCGGGCGGTGATCTTCTCGCTCATCAGCCTTACGATTGAGCTGAGAGAGCAAAATGATTGGCACCTGAAGCGTCTTTGCAGCCTCCTTAATGCCTCGCACGATCGCGCCGATCTCTGATGACTTCCGGTCGTGTCGTTCGCCTCGATTGGGTCTAAGGAAGCCCAGATAGTCGATTATGATGAGATCAAGCCCACCCTTACCCTGCTTCACGCGCCGGGCCTGAGTCAGCACCGACATTGGCGTGTGACCGGCATTGTCGTCCAAGATAATCGGCAACTCGCCTAGCTCGCGTCCGACCTCGAAGAGGTGGTCAAACTCCGCGGTGGAGAGTCCGGAGCCCGAGAGGTGCTGGAACTTCATACCGGTCCTACTGGCCATGGCACGACGCAACACCTGGCTGTTGCTCTGTTCCAGGCTGAAGAAGAGCACCCTGCCACCTTGTGCGGCGACACGCTCGGCTAGAGATAGGGCTAGGGAAGTCTTTCCCATGCTCGCCCTTGCCGCCAGCACCATCATCGCCCCTGCTTCTAGGCCGCCTGTCCAGCGGTCCAGTGATGAGAAGCCAGTCGAGAGCCCTAGCAGCCCGCCACCGGCCTTCTGTCGGGCCTCAATCTGCGTCAAGACCTCGTCAGCCGCTTCTGCGAAAGTGGTTGTGTCTCGTTGGTTGCGCCCGCGTTCGGCCAGATCAAAGAGAGCGGCGTTGGCCTCGGCAATCAGGGCCGCACCTGTCGTATCCAGATCGGGGCTCTGGGCCTTGGCCTGAAGATCAATCGCGATCTCCATCAACTGTCTGCGGATGAACAGGTCACGAATCAAACTGGCGTAGTCAGCAACGTTCACGATGCCAACGCTAGCTGCCTGTACCTGAGCCAGATAGGCGGCTCCTCCTACCTCAATCAGCCCCTGATCACGGTCGAAGTAATTCTTCAGAGTGACGGCATTTGCAGATGCGCCGCGCTGGATCAAGCCCTGGCAAGCTCTAAAGATGCGCTGGTGTGCGCCGTCGGCGAAGTGATCTGGCAGCAGGTCAGGGCAGAGATCTAGCGCTCGATTGTTGGATAGCAGGGCCGACAGAAAGGCTTGCTCCGCTTCCATGTTCACGGGAGGCCCTTGCAACGGCTGGAAAAGCTCACTCATGCGGCCTGATCCTCTTCCTCAGGCTGCTTTGCGGGCCGATCGTAGGCGATATCTTCATGCTTTTTGCAGTAGGAGCAGCGTGGGTCAGCCGGCCGGGCCAAAGGCGCGCCGCACTTGCAACTGTCATCGGCGGTCGGCTCATCCTCGATCCACTGGCATGTTCGCGGTTGGATAGGAGTCGCAACGCGACAAGGCTGGATAGGTTCGTTTGGGGCATTCAACCTTGACGGAACGCCTGCTTCGCGCGCCATTGAGACCGCTCTGGCGGCCGCCGCGCGTCGTCCTCGCACTCCGATACCAGCCACACGCTTCGCTGCAGCTTTCTTGGCCAGTGCCGCCGCCGTCTTAGTCGGCTTGATAGGCGAGGGTCGCCCCGGAAGCTTCAACCGGTGCGCCTTTCCGACAATCGAGTTCTTCGTCCGCCCGAGAATCTTGCCAATTTGGTTACCGGACAGTCCTAGTTCCCAGAGTTCGGTTAGCGTCTTGATCTGCTCTTTGGACCAGGTCATCGGTGCGGCCCTCCCAAGATCCAGAAGGTCGCCGGCGGGCCTTTGTGTCCGTTCTCGCAGACCAGCCACATGTAGAGGACTGATCCGTTCGCCTTAGGAAGATCTTGCTTCGTGCCTGGAGGCGCGTAGACGCGGTCAGAGAAGACGTAAACCCGCGACACGGGCAGCCGATCATAGATCGTAGTTTTGCGCGTCTCGCCTGTGAGGCGACCTAAGGGAAGGAAGAAGCAAACCTTCAGCGTGGCCAGCGCCAGACAGCGCTCCAGGAAGTCCTCCCATATCGAGTAGGGGGGATTGCAGACGATGCAGTCGATACCGGTCGGAATCTGCTCCAGAGGAGGGTTCATCAGGTCCAACGGCGGCCGAAACAGATGGCCTCTATGATCTGCCTCTGTCGGATCGTATCGCTCGACTAGGTCGGAGCCGACGCAATCCAAGCCAGCATCGCGACAGACGCGGACGATGTTTCCCTGACCACATGCCGGGTCCCAGACCCGACCGCATAGCCTCTCTTCTGCCAGGAGCGCGCGCGTGACCGCCGGCTCCTCGACATACCAGTCGTGTTCGACCCGGTCTTGGCCGCTGTGACGCTGGCTACTCATTGCGGATCACCTTCGGAGGGAAGCGGCGCAGGAGATCGGAGTGGAGCTTGGCGTCCATCTCCCGGAGATCTCGCATTAGGCCCTTGGCATCGGGCGGCAGCGGAGTGCCGCGATCGCTGTGCATCTGCAAACAGCCCAGCAGCCAGTTGTAGCCGGCCTTTGCCAGGTCCATGGTCACAGCCTTGCCAGCCGCCGACTGTGCTATCCGGTCGATCTCTGCGTCTGTGATCATGCTTCCCTCTATTCAGCCGCGGCCAGCACCGGCCCTAGCGGCAGCCCGTGGTCGATCTTCTCCTTGCAAAGCAGGAAGTGCAGGCAGGCGAGCGCGTCGGCTTCGTTGTCGTCGCGAGGCTTCCAGCCCAGCCTTTGGCATTGTGCGATGGTCGCGGCCTTCAACGCCGCGCGCTTGGCCTTGTAGGAGCCAAGGAAATGCGCTCTGACAGAGCGGTTGTTCAGTGGCCGGACGGGCACCTGATTCTTGGCGCAGGCGAGATCGATCATCACCTCGACGCCTACGACCGTCTTGATCGCCGCCCGGTTGGTCTTCATGCCGATGAAGGGCTGCTCGTATCCGACCAACCGGACGCCATTCTCCTGAATGTGCTTGTCCAGCCAGGTCAGGAAGAAGGCGAAGCGCCGGCCATAGTGATGATGGTCCGGCAGCTTCCAACGCCCATGCACAACCTGGCCGGGCCCGTCCCAGCGAGCCCAGCCAGTCGTTGACGCAGCATCCAGGCAGAGGACCGTCATTATGCAGCCTCAGCCTGCTTCATGGCCTCGACCCAATCCAGGGTGACCCCAAGGTCCAGTATCTGGAAGCCTTCCTTGAGGGCATCGATCGTGGAGTTGAAGCCACCATCTTCCGATGCCTGTCTGGCCTTGAGCTTCCGAAGCAAGTTAAACTCGCCGATCGGCATGCCCAACTCGCCCTTGATCTTGGTGTGACGGATCTTCTTGATTTTCTCTCGCCGCTCCGCGATCTCGCCCTCCAGATCATCGATCTCGTTCATCGCGCTCAGGAAGCAGTCACGACGCGCACCGCTGTTGATCAACTCCCGCGGGCCGTCTTCTTCAAACTCTTCACTCATCACTTTTCCTTTCTGTGGTTAGGGAGGGGGGCCGCCTTCACTGCAAAGGCCTTAGCCGGGGCGGGCAGTGTTGACGCCTTTCGGCGCAGGTCGGCTTTGGGTTTCTTCCGAAGCGACCCCTCCGACCGCTCCGTGAGAATTCCGCCCCAAAAATCATGCCGCTGCGACCACACCTGAGCCCGCCAAAGACACAGCCTCATCATCGCGGGCGCGAGCATCTGCAGCAGCCGCATGCAACTTCTCCATTTCACGAATGCGGCCCTTGATCGCCGCCAGTTCGACGCTGTGGGCCAACGACAGAGACCAGTCGCAGCCCTCGTAAACATGAGCCAGGAAGGCAGGACCCCAGCGCTCTGCCATCAAGTCAAAAGCCCGGCCCCGCGGTCGGTCGCCGCTTAGCCAGGCCCGTGCTGTGCGCTCCGAGGCTCCGAAGTCGTGAGCAATTCGCTTCGACTTCCCCAGCCCCGGATAGGCTTGCCTCAGCCACCGCGCTACTCTTGGTCCAACGTGCTCCGGCAGAAAGTTGCCGCTTCTCGCCATGGTTTTGTTCTCCCTCAGGTTCCACGTTGATCAGCGTGGGAAGGAGACGAAACAGAGGGAGCGGCCGGGCTCTGAGGGGAAGCAGCGGAGCCCGGCTGCGCAACCAGGAGATCATCGTCAGACAGACCGCGGTGTTGTGCCCAAGCAAGCGTTCGAACAAACGCATCATGAATCCGAGTATCTTGCTGCAACTGCCTTTCGCGCTCTTCGGTTGCCTGTCTGAACTCTCCTACGGTGGCTTTCGACAGGGGGCGATACACACATTCGCCGTCGTCGGTCTTGAGTGAGATACAAGCCGGCAGGGCTTGCACGACCTCCGTCTCAAGACCCGGCAATGAGAGTTGCCGTGAGCTTTCGAAAACGCTCGCCCAGCGCTTAGATTCAGTCTGGACAAGGCGGGCTAGGTGGTCGATCCAGATTTTGTCGCCAAAGAGCGCTTTTAGTTCTGGATGGCGCTCATCAACTAGAAGAGCGACCTGGCGTGTACGCCACCCTTCTCCGTCAGCAAGTTCACGAATAACATCGCGTATAGCTTCAAGCAGCGCGTTCTTAACTGTGCTCATCCCATTTCTCCTTGAATTCTTGCAGCCACTGGATAGCGCGCTCTGCGCGATCACTGACCTCCGAGGACAAATACTCTGGCCAACAGGCAACAGCTCGCTCCAAAGGGATATCAACCTCGCTCAGTCCCCAAATCAGGCTCCAGAGTTGATTGCTGTCTTGGTAATGTTGTTGGCTTTCATCTGTTGTGTGCCCGTAGTATCGACCGTCTGTTGCCTGAACGAGGCAACCAGTTCTCTGGGCTTCTTCAACAGCACGAGCAGGACTTGGATACTCACGGCCGTTCATGGCCATTTTCTTCGCGGCTTTGCGGGCTTCTCGCTCAAGTTGGCGAACCGTCTTGGCCGGATCTTCCCAAGTCTCTTGCTCTTCCTTGGGGACGACCTTCGCGACCGTGGCCGCGGTGGAGACAGCGACTTGGCCAGCCTCGACAGCGGCAACCACGTTGGGGGCAGCCTTGTCGCGGACAGTGCGGGCGTGGTGGACGGACCGCTCGGAGACCTCAAGCCGCTTTGCAGCATCGGCCACAGAGATACCCTGCAAATCTGCAGAGTTTTCCGGGCGACCGGGTTTGAGGTTGGCCAGCCTTTCGGCAGCCAATGCCCGCTGTGTCTCAGTCAAATGCCGTCGATGCAGATTGGCGCTGACCACGAAGGCCACCGGATCGCTGCCGGTGTAATCGCAGGTGACGGCCTCGACGCCCGCTTCCATGGCTGCCCGGTATCGGTTCCGTCCATCCAGGATCTGGCCGTCGAAGAGCGTGATCGGCTCGCGCACACCGTGGGTGCGGACATCCTCGACCATCTCAGCAAAGGCTTCGCCCTCCATCAGCGGGAAGATGTTGGCGAGCGGGTGGAAGGGCAGATCGCTCATGCGCCAGCCCGCCCTTCAGTGGAGGGGACGGGGGCGGCGGACTTGATGCAGTCGTTTTCCAGCAGCTCAATCATTTTGGCTGCAGTGCCTGAGGGCGCGCTTCGACCAGTCTCCCAGCGGGAAACCGTGCTCTGATTGGCCCCAACAAGATCAGCAAAAGCAGCCTGCGAGAGGCCGAGCCGATTGCGGAGTTGCGTGATTCGCGATGTCATGGCTCTAATAATGCAATTTGCATCGCATCTGTCAATGCCAATTGCATTTCAGAGGGTGCCATACAATGCGATGTGAGTGACAAACACATAACCGGGCGCGAGGCGCCAGAACACCTCCAAACGGTCGGCGCGCGCCTCCGGTGGGCGAGGATTCGAGCTGGGTTTGAATATGGCAACCACGCCGCTCAGTCTCTTGGCATAGCCGCTCCTACGTATCACCAGTATGAAAATGGGAGTCGCGGGATTCCCGTTTACAAGGCTAGACAAATAGCTCGACGCTTTAAGATCCGGTGGGAGTGGCTACTAGAGGGCGAAGGGCACCCACAAAGTAAACCCGGTCAAATACCCGTTGTTGGATATGTTGGAGCCGGAGAAGAGGTTTTCTCCATTGATGACCACGAGATTGGCGGCGGCTTTGATTACATCGACCGTCCGCCTGGCACCAAAGAGAACGCTGTGGCGGTTCGCATAGCTGGCAACTCCATGCATCCCGTCTACCGAGACGGTGATATCGTCATCTATGACGACGAGCCAATGCCAGCAGAGAATCTCTTGTATAAAGAGTGTGTGACAAGACTAAGTGATGGCCGGGTGTTTATAAAGAGACTGCTTCCGGGTAGCAAAAAGGGGGTCTTTACACTCGAGTCCTATAACGCCCCACCAATTATCGATCAACCTATTGAATGGGCTGCTAAGATAAAATGGATACTGAGAGGCTAGCTACTTTTTTAGGGTATCCTTAGGCCAAAGTTCGTCTTTTATAGGCGCATTGTGTCGATCTGCTATGTAGTTCCCCACTCCAATCGCGAAAAATATCCAACAAAATGTTACTAAGTAGCCAATTGCTTGCAAAATGAAGTTCTCATTGTAATAAAGCCATTCAAACACGGGCCAAAGAATGACGCAACTTACCCCAAAAAACACAAGTCCGCAGGTTACGGGGTTCCAGGCGTGACGCTCGTACTCGGCCTGTTTCTTGGCTTCGTCTAGCTGCTCTTTGAGCCGTTCTTCTCTGTTTAGTTCCATCGCTCTTTACCGCCTTTCTGTCTGGATATCACACAGTCGTGCAGTTAACCCGCGCAAAGGGGTTTAGGCGCAGGTTTTAGGCGCCCTCAACTAATATGCAAGGTTCATGGTATCAGGAGATAAAATGCAAAGCGCATTTTTTTGCCTTGACGAACAATGCAATATGCATCATCTTTACTCTCACCGCCACAGCCGGCGGGCATGAGAGGAGTTGGTCGGCCCCCTGCCAAAACCGCGCCCCTCTCATCCACTGCAGAAGCGGAGGGGTGGTCACCAGGCTGCCCCTCCGGGAGGAGGGTTAGATGTCGATGGCGAGAACGGTGGTCCTGGGCGCGATTGAGCGCGAGCAAACTGAGCAGGATAAAGCGGAAGCAGCTTTGGCTTGCATCAAGGGCGCGATCGAGGGTTTCGGACAGAAGATCGCGAAGCCCCTACAGGACGCGGTCCTCTATGCGGGTGCTCAGACCAGTGACACCACCATGCAGCACTATCACCAGCTCATGAAGGACCTGCTCGAGGAGATGTTCCAGGGCGAGATCTCCGAGCTGCAGGACGAGATCCGACACCACGACAATGAAGCGGGGAAGATCGAGGAGCGCGAGGCCTCGTCTGCCTATCTGCGCGGGCTGGGGCTGTGATCATGGAGGAGACATTCACCTGCGCTGACTGTCGCTTCTTCAATGACGACGGTCCGCTCTCCGTGGACGATCCGACCCGCAAAGGTGAGTGCCGCCGGAATGCTCCGACCGTGAAGCACTGTTCTGATGAGGGCAGGATCTCCGATTGGTGGAGTGGCTGGCCCAGCGTCCTTTCCTACCACTGGTGCGGCGAGCTTCAGCCCAAGCGGCCAGGCGTCGACCCGTTCTGGGCCAACCAGGCCAAGCGCGATGCAGAGAGGGAAGCGCCATGATCCGCTCTTGGCTCCACCGCCTAGGCCTCTGCCGCCGCCACCGTGCTCAGGCGCTCATGATCCGCAGCGTGTTGGCTATCCGTCATCGCTGGGGGCTTTCGCGGCCGACAGAGCCCGATCCCGAGAAGCTCAAACGACAGATCAAGGGGCGCATGCTGTGATCAACGAACCAGGTGTTTTCGACCTCCCGCACGCTGCCTACCACGCGGACCCATGCCCTGAGCCGTCGCTGAGCAGATCGGTCTTGAAAGAGCTTGTGAACCGCTCGGCCGTGCATGCCTGGGCGAGCCACCCAATGCTTGGGATGCCTGAGGAGGAGAAGGGCTTCCAGCGGTCTGCCAATCTCGGAAGTGTCGCGCATGCCCTCATGGCCAACCAGCCGTCACTGATTCAGGTGCTCGACTACGACAGCTATCGAACAAAGGCGTGCAAGGACGAACGGGACGAGGCCCTTGCTGCCGACAAGATTCCCTGCCTCAAGGCCGAGATGACAGCAGCCCAAGCCATGGTCAAGGCAGCGAGGAAGCAGCTCAGGGCTACCGATGCCTCCGACGCCTTCACCAACGGCAAGCCCGAGCAGACGATCATCTGGCAGGAAGACGGTCGTTGGTTCCGTGTCCGACCTGACTGGCTACCGGATCAGGAAGAGGGCGACCTGATTATTGACGACTACAAGACGACGACGGGCAGCGCGCGCCCAGAGGATTGGGCCAAGCGCGTGATGATCGAGACGGCCTGCGATCTGCAGGATGTCTTCTACGCCAGGGGGATTAGGGCCATGCGCCCGGGTCTAAGGACCATCCGTATGCGCTTTATCGTGCAGGAGCAAAAGTTCCCCTACGCGATCTCCGTCATAAGGATCGGCCCGGAGACGCTTGAGCGAGCAGGTCGTCGGATGAAGGAGGGGATCGCAAGTTGGCGCTGGAGCCTCGAGCGAGATCGCTGGCCTGGCTACAGCAAACACACCTATGAGGTAGAAGCCCCCGGCTGGCACCTCACGCAGTGGGCCAACGAAGAGATCTACCGGAGCGCTTCGCAGCAGCTTGGACAGGATCTCAAGGAAGAGATGATCGAGTGGCAGTCGCCGCATGAGGTGGCGGCATGAGGATCGTCAAGGCAACCAAGGGCGACGTGCCATTACTGATCGGGCTCTCCGGAGCGTCGGGATCAGGCAAGACCTTCTCCGCGCTGCGCCTGGCTATGGGCATCGCCGGCGGCGGCAAGATCGTCGGGATCGATACCGAATCGGGCCGCATGCGCTTTTACGCCGAGCGCTTTGACTTCGACTATCTGGACCTGCAGCCGCCGTTCACGCCAACCCGCTACCTGGAGGCTTTGCGCGCTGCCAAAGAGGCCGGCGCCGCGGTGATCATCGTGGACTCCATGTCCCATGAGCACGAGGGCACCGGTGGCATCCTGGAGATGCACGAAGCCGAGCTTGAGCGCATGGCTGGTAGCGATTGGAAGAGGCGCGAGGCGGTTAAGTTCGCAGCCTGGATCAAGCCGAAGAAGGAACACAACGCCTTCGTCACTGAAGTGCTGCGCCTGGGCATTCACCTGATCTTCTGCTTCCGGGCCAAAGACAAGCTGAAGATGGTCCGTAACGCGAAGGGCAAGCAGGAGCCGGTCTCCATGGGCTGGCAGCCGATCTGCGCGGATCGCTTCGAGTACGAGATGACAGTCTCGCTGGTCATTCCGCCCAACAGCAAGGGTGTCCCCGACCTGGACGCGGGACCGACGAAACTGCTGGACGGCATCGACCAACTGATCAAGCCCGGCCAGCAGATTGACGAGGCCATGGGGCAGCGACTGTTGGGCTGGGCGCGAGGCTCTGCGGCCGCTCCGGCTCCTGCGCCGGCTCTAGGGCCATCGCTCCTCGAGCGGGCCGAGGAAGCCGCTAGCCGGGGCTCTGAGGCCTACAGAGAGTTCTTCCAAGGCATTGGCAGAGAGGGGCGCAAGGCCCTGGAGCAGGATCACGAAGCGTTTAAGGCAGAGGCCGCTAAGGCAGATGCATCGCCCGAGCCGGAACCCGAACAGACCGAACCCTGGGCCGTTGTCGAGAGGCTGATCAACGAAGCCGCGAAGTTCGACAGCCGTCGGCCGCTCGAGACCTGGAGAGCGACCACCGTCGCCCATGCGATCGAGAAACACGGCCTCCAGCAAGAGCACGTCGAGGAAATCGATAAGCACATCGAGATGAAGAAGAAGGGCCTGACATGAGCGCGCAGAGGGTCCTAGAGGCTGCGGCCGAACTGGCCAGAGAGATGCGTCGACCGGAAGGTCAGCACTCTCCCGAGAAGGTCAAGAAAGCGAACATCAACCTTTCCCGCGAGATAGCGGTGACCGGCGAGAAGGCGCTCAGAGCTGCCATCGCCAAGCTGAGGACTGAGATATGAGCACGATCGAACAAGTCGAGCCGACATACGAGGGCTGGGCCCTGGTGGAACTGATGGGCCATCGCCGCACCGCCGGCAAGGTGACTGAAGTCGAGCTAGCCGGAGCCAAGGTTCTCCGTGTCGATACCCCCAACGCCGACGGCGAGACTGTGGCCACGCAGTTCTATGGCGGCTCAGCGCTCTACTGTCTGACCCCTTGCGAGGAAGAGACGGTGATGAAGTGGCTGAATGGCCCGGAGCGTTGGGGTCTGCCAGACCCTGTCCGTCTGGCTTTGCCGAAGCCTCAGGACGAGGATAGCGAGGAGCTCCCCTTCTGATGAAGGCGCTTACGATATGGCAGCCATGGGCGTCGCTCATCATGGCCGGCGCCAAGCCTTACGAGTTTCGGTCGTGGCCGGCGCCGCGATGGGTGCAGGGACAGCGGATCGCTATTCATGCCGGGGCGCGCCGGGTCCGCAAAGACGAGATCGCGGATCTGCTGCTGCGCCTGCAGAACAGCTTGGCTTGGACGACAGGCCTCGTTCCGGATGTGGCGCTTCCCGTCTTGGAAAAAGCGCACGGCGCGCCCGGGAGCTTGCCGCTCGCTTCGGTGCTGGGGACTGCGGTCCTCGGGGTGCCGGTCCGTTCGAATGAGGTCGCGGCCGAGCTGGGCGCGCCCGTCATCAACGACAGCGATAGGGACGAACACAGCAACTGGGCCTGGCCGCTGACGGACGTGCAGGCGTTGGAGCCCTTCGTCCCGGCTCGAGGTGCTCAAGGTTTCTGGAATTGGAAGGAGCCGGCCGATGCCTAGCCTCCCCGAAAAGGTGCGAGGCGCTGCCATTCTCGCCGCCTACAAGTCCTATGAAGATGAGGGGCACAAGATGCTTGATGTTGATCGTGACGCCGTCACAGCGGGTGCTGAAGTGGCCTATGCCGCAGGCTATGAGGCTGGGATGAAGGCGGCTGAGGAGGTGGCGCAGAGACAGGCGCTCGACGCCAACAAGAAGAGAAAAAGCCCCGCCGCCGACACACCTGAAAAGGTGGCCAGAATGGAGGAGCGAGAGGACTGCGCCGAGCCCACGCTGCTGCCAGACGGCGCCATCGACTGGCTAAAGCGGACGCTAATCGAAACCGTCGCTTTCGCAACGTCCATGCGTGCAATGGAGGGTGAGCCTCAGGAAGCGTCCGAAGACGAACTGATGCTGCAGGGTATCCTGCACTATCTGGAAGGGCGCCCCACCGCCGAGCCCACGCTGCCGGAGGGGTACAGGATCGATGTCAGCGAGGAGGGTGTATTCCTCATCAATGGGCGGCTCGCCGTGGAGGACGGCCAGGGTGTCGCTGGCTTCCTGCCATACCCCGGCAACAAGTGGGAGCTTCAGTGCTCTGAGCCTGTTGATGCCGCCCTTCTACTGCCGCTCATGCGCGCAGCCATAGACGCCATGGAGAAGGGCGATGGGTAGCTGCGACCGCTGCGGCGGCACAGGCCCGCGCGTCTCATGGATACCAGTATCCAGCCTCGAGGAGCGCGCGGCCATCACATTTCACCCTTGCCCGGACTGTGGCGCGGCACCGCTCGTGACTGTGCCAGCTTGGCAGACAGAGTGGCAGGAGAAGGAGGGGAGCGATGCCCGTAACCATCATCTGCCGTGAACCTGACTGCCTCGGGATGCGAGCCGAGATCCAGGATCAATGGGGCATCCTCTGCCCTTGCCGAGAGCGCAGAGAGAAGCGCTGGCAGGAATTGGCGGAGAGGACGAAACGCAAGATCAAGGAGGCCCTGAGCGATGGCAGCTAACAAAGCAGATCAAATCTTCTCGGTTCTCGATATCGAGAAGGCAAAGCAAGAGGGGCGCCTAGAGGAGAGGGAAGCGATCCTGGCCCTGATTGACGACTCAATCGAAGTCAATCGGCGCCGTGAGCGAGCCTTTCGCGACGAAACGGTAGAGCGCGCCGTTCAGAAGGTGGTGCGCGAAACGGCCGAGGGAATCAGGAACACCGTCGGAATCTGCCGTCACTACGCCGATAGGGATCGAGAAGATGGCAGCTAGCGTGAAGGACTTGCCTGATTGGCCGCGGCTCCTAAGCCAGGATCTTCTTGCCTCCTATCTCCATGTCTCACCATGGACAATCCAGAAGCTCCGGAAGACCGGAGATCTGCCGGCTCCGATTGAGCCTTTCTCACCACTACGGTGGGACCGACTCGCTATCGATCAATGGATCGAGTCACTATCGGTCTCGCGCCAGCAACGAAGCGGGCGTGAAGAACTGATAAGGAGAGCCCGACACCATGAATACTCCGTATCTGGTTAAGAAGCGATACGGCTGGTACTGGCAGCCAAGTCGCCGACTGCAGAGGCTCGGCTTCACAGCCGTTGCCCTCGGGAAAGACGAAGCGAAAGCCCGCCGGGATGCGATCAGGATCAACGCTGAGGTCCGCCAGAAAGAGCAATCTATGCTGGTCAGCCCGGTAGCCAAGCGCGGCACTGTCAGCGAGCTGATAGATGCTTTCAAGCGCAGCGATGAATTCAGCGACGTGAGACCAAAGACGCAGCAGGGATACACATACTGCCTCGGTGTCCTCGATAGCTGGGCCGGTGAGTTTCAGGTCTCGGATGTGGACGCCAAGGCCCTCAAGACTTTCTATCGATCCATGCGCGAGACGACGCCAAGCAAGGCCAACGCAGTCCTCCGGGTCGTCAGACTCCTTTGGAAATGGGGTCTT
Source organism: Rhodospirillales bacterium (assembly GCA_963669335.1). Classification (GTDB taxonomy): domain Bacteria; phylum Pseudomonadota; class Alphaproteobacteria; order Kiloniellales; family JACOMY01; genus JACOMY01. The sequence goes on along the minus strand of OY770023.1, from coordinate 3,497,468 downwards.
GCAGAGGGCTACACTAAGAACGAGCCTGCCCGCCACGTCCGCATCAAGGGCACTGAGCCAAGGCACGCGCTCTGGACGCCAGAAGAGGTTGATGCCCTTGTTATCGCTGCGGATCACATCGGGCGCCCGTCAGTCGGCCTAGCTATCCGTATCGCGTTCGACTGCACCCAGCGCCAAGGAGACGTGCTCTCGCTGACTTGGAACCAAATCCAGGATGGTTGGATTACTTTCGTCCAGTCCAAGACCGGAGCGCAGTGCGATATCCCAATGTCGAGAGCGCTCTCGAGCATGCTTAGTAAGACGAAGAGGGCAGGGGTCCAGGTGGTGATCAGCGAGATCACGAAGCAGCCCTATGACGAGCATGCGTTCAGAAAGGTCTTCTCCAAGGTGCGCTTCGCCGCGAACAGAGCTTGGCAAGAAGAGAACGATTCCGAGGAGGATCGCTACCTCGACCGGCAGTTCATGGATCTGCGTCGATCGGGGATGGTCGAAGCCGCTCATGCTGGGGTCGATCTCCGCGACATTGCCGCACGGTCAGGTCATCAGATCGACCGAACGATGGCGATTCTGAACACCTATCTGCCTGCAACTAAGAAGATGGCAGCCACTGCGGTGGCCAAGGTTGATGAGATGAGAGAACAGCGCCTGAACAAGCGCGATTGAAGACTTGATGGAAGGCGATGGAAGAATAAGTTGGTACCACACTTAAGTCATTGAAAATTGGTGAGCCCGACAGGATTCGAACCTGTGACCCGCTGATTAAAAGTCAGCTGCTCTACCAACTGAGCTACGGGCCCACGCGTGAGGACGCGGTGCCGGTGACCGCGTGCGGGCTAGACCTATTGACCCGGAGCGCGCCGGTCAAGGGCAGCGTGGCGCCTGGACGCGAAGGCTGCCCTTGACCCTGGGCATGGCTAGGCTGCCGCCGTTGCGCTCACCTGGGTCTCTAGCGCCAAGGCCACGGGCACGGGGTTGGCCAGAATGTCCAGGACGGGGCAGTGTTGGTTTACCGCCTGGCGCAGCTGCTCCAGGGTCTCGGGATCGGCCGAGCTCTCCAGATGCACGGTGCCGCGGATTGCCTCATAGCCGGGACGAACATCGGGATCGACGGCAAAGAAGCCGCGCAGATCGATGTCGCCGGTGAGCTCGACGCGGACTGAATCCAGCGGAATGCCAAGCGCAGTGGCGAAGGCGCGGTAGGTGATCTCTTGGCAGGAGCCCAGGGCAGCCAGGATCAATTCGACCGGGTTGGGCCCCTGGTCGCTGCCGCCTAAGGCTTCCGGCTCGTCGATTATCAGGCGGTGTTGGCGCAACTCTACCTCGCTGCGCAGGCCCTCCTGCAGGGCCGAACGGCTCTGGAAACTGGCTTTGGCCTTGGCCGGATCGCCGGCGAAGGCGGTTTGGGTCTGGTTGATCAGGCTCTTCAAATCGCTCATCTCTTGGTCTCTCCACGTGACAAGGTTGCTTTGTCGCTTGAAGGGATGGGACTGGCGCTTCTATCGAGCAGAGATGGGGCCCGTTTGGTTGCCTTCTCGGCCGCATGTCGCGTCGGTTTTCGCGAAACCACCTTGCCCGGGACGGCAGGTTGGTCAGGGCGCCAGCCCTTTTCTTCATGCTGGGGAGGAGGCTCTGATAAAAGCCCGCCGGCTGCAAGCGTTTTCTCGCGCTGTCCTCCAACCTGGACCGATTAGAAGGCGAGCGCGGTTGCCGCAATCGCGATGGCGGCCACGCCGAGAACGAGGGCACCGAGCCTTTGGGTGATGCCTCGAATTCTTGGGCTCATCAGTCTCGTCGCGAAGCAGGCGGCCACGAGCCCGTACGCGGCATAGATGAGGACAGACAGGACAAGGAACGATCCGATAAGGATCGGCAGATGATGCCCGTGCAAGAGCGCGTGCGAGGCCACATGCGGAAGGATGACGACGAAGAACAGCAGGTTCTTGGCGTTGAGTGCATTCACTATGAAGGTGCGTCGGAAGACGGACCAACGAGACGAGTCCATCCTCGTCCCGTCAACGTCAGGATCATCAAGATGCCAAGAGTGGCGCCAGGTGTCATAGGCGATCCACAAGAGATAGGCGACACCAAACCACTGCAGGATGCCGAGCACCAAGGGTGACGCGGCCGCAAGAGCACCGACACCAACCAGAGCAGCTATGAGATAGAGGAGGTTGGCCAGCGTCGCACCGCCGATGGCGACGGGCATGGCCTTCCAGCCCCGGGCCAGGACCTCGTTCACAAGGCAAACCACGGTGGCGCCTGGGATCGCGAAGAAGGCCAATGACGCGAGTGCGAAGACGAAAAGGTCGTGAAGAAACATCAGGTTGCCCTCTGTTCAAGCCTGTCTATGTCGTCTTCCGTCCTGCCGCTCCGCGCTCTCACTGCAAGCCTTATTGACTTCCTCTCGCAGGGATCTGACGGTGAGCTCTGTTATCATGAACTATCGTTCAGTTTCTTGTTGACCTCGACCTAGCGTTTCAATCGTGGCAAATCCAAGAAATTGCTGCTCTTGCGGTCACAACTCGTGTTGCGAGGCGTCATCCTTGTTGACGCGGTCTCTGACGACCAAGCTCAAGGAAAATCGGGAAATGTTCCGTGATTGGCGCTCCCGCCGCTTTGCGTTAGGCTCCCTCGCCGTGGACAGGGAATGAAATCTGACAAAGGGGAGTAACAACAGCATGAAGGCAATCGTAACGGGCTGTGCTGCAGCCCTGGCGCTGGCGCTGCCGGCGTATGCTGAGCTTGAGGCTTTGGGTGAGCCCGAAGGGCAGGTCAGCATCGTCGCCTGGCCAGGCTATATCGAGCGCGGGGAGACCAGCCCCGACTTCGACTGGGTGACGGCGTTTGAAAAGAACACCGGCTGCAAGGTGCAGGTCAAGACCGCCAACACCTCGGATGAGATGGTGGCCCTGATGAACGAGGGCGGCTTCGATCTGGTGACGGCCTCGGGCGATGCCTCTCTGCGGCTCATCGCCGGCAAGCGGGTGCAGCCCGTCAACATCAGCCTGGTGCCCTCGTGGAGCACGGTGGACGATCGCCTGAAGGAGGCGCCCTGGCACACGGTTGAGGGCGTGCACTATGGCGTGCCCTACATGTGGGGTCCCAATGTCCTGATGTACAACACCGAGGCCTTTCCGGAGCCGCCGACCTCCTGGTCTGTGGTCTTCGAGCCGATGGATCTGCCGGACGGCCAGCCCAACCAGGGCCGGGTACAGGCCTATGATGGGCCGATCCATGTCGCCGATGCCGCCCTCTATCTGATGCACCATCAGCCGGAGCTGGGCATCGAGAGCCCCTATGAGCTGAACCAGGAGCAGTACGAGGCCGCCCTCAACCTGCTGCGCCAACAGCGCAAGCTGGTCAGCCGCTATTGGCATGACGCCTTCATCCAGATCGATGACTTCAAGAACGAGGGCGTGGTGGCGTCCGGCTCCTGGCCCTTCCAGGTGAACCTTCTGAAGGGCGACAAGCAGCCGATTGCGTCCACCATCCCGGTAGAGGGGGCGACCGGCTGGGCCGACACCTTGATGCTGCATGTCGATGCGGAGAATCCGAACTGTGCCTACCTCTGGTTCGAGCACTCGCTGTCGTCGCCGTTGCAGAGCGATCTTTCGGTCTGGTTTGGGGCCAACCCCTCCGTGCCGGCGGCCTGCACCGACGGGCGCGGCATGCAGACGGCCGAAGGCTGCACGACGAACGGCTTCGATGACTTCGAGAAGATCAAGTTCTGGCAGACCCCGGTCTCGCGCTGTGCCAGTCAGGACGAGTGCGTGCCCTATTATCGCTGGGTCTCGGACTACATCGGCGTGATCGGCGGCCGCTGATCGCAAACACTCCAGCTTAAGGACGGTCGGCTTTCGACCGGCCGTCCTCTTCGGTCACAAAGAGGAGCGGGATGTCGCTCGCGGTTCTCTTCAAGGGCGTCTCGCGCCACTTCGGCGAGGTGCGCGCCGTCGACGACGTCGACCTTGCCGTCAAGGAAGGCGAGTTCTTCGCCATGTTGGGGCCCTCTGGTTCCGGCAAGACCACCTGCCTGCGCCTGATCGCCGGTTTCGATCAGCCGACGGCCGGGCACATTGAGATCTTCGGCGAGACCGCCGAGGGCGTTCCGCCCAACCAGCGCAGCGTCAACACGGTGTTTCAGGACTACGCCCTTTTCCCGCATATGAACGTGCTGGACAATGTGGCCTATGGCCTGATGGTGCGCGGCTTGGCCAAGAGGGAGCGTCACCAGACGGCTGAGGCGGCACTGGCCATGGTGAAGCTCTCAGGCTTTGCCGCCCGCAAGCCAGCGCAGCTCTCCGGCGGTCAGCGGCAAAGGGTGGCACTGGCGCGCGCGCTGGTGAACCAGCCGCGTGTCTTGCTGTTGGACGAGCCCCTGGGTGCCTTGGATCTGAAACTGCGGGAGCAAATGCAGGATGAGCTGAAGGCGCTGCAGCGTTCGCTCGGCGTCACCTTCGTCTTCGTGACCCATGACCAGGGAGAGGCGCTCTCCATGGCCGACCGGGTTGCCGTCTTCAACGTGGGGCGGATCATCCAAGTCGGCACGCCGGAGGAGATCTACGCCCGGCCACGCACCCGCTTCGTCGCCGACTTCGTCGGCTCTTCCAACCTGATACCGCCGGCCCTGACCCAAAAGCTGGTGGGCGAAGCGCGTTGGGCCAGTCTGCGTCCGGAATCGGTGCGCTTGGGGCAGGGCAGCCTCACCGGCAAGGTCACGGCCCGGCGCTATCTGGGTGCTGCCAGCCGCGTGACGGTCGAATTGGAGGGCTTTCAGCTCGCGGCCCTGGTAGCAGCCGAAGCGGGGGCTCCAGAGCCTGGCAGCGCCGTCAGCCTGGACTGGTCGCCGGAGGCCCTGCATCTCTTGGCGGAGGAGGAATGACGGCCCGGCCGCTGCTCGCCGCCGGTCCCTTCGAGCGGCTGTCGGATCTCTTCTGGCGGCGCCCGCCGGTGCTGCTGACCCTGCTCTTGATCCCGCCGCTGCTGTGGCTCGGCATCATCTACATCGGCTCGCTCTTCGCCCTCCTGGCGCAGAGCTTCTTTTCGATCGATGAGTTCAGCGGGCTGATCCAGTATGAATTGACCCTCAAGACCTATGGCGAGCTGCTGCGGCCTTCCAACTTCGACATCATCCTGCGCACCGTGGTGATGGCGGCCTGCGTGACCCTGGCGTCGGCCATCCTCTCCTTTCCCATCGCCTACTATGCAGCGCGCTATGCCCGCGGCCGCTGGAAGGCGCTCTTCTACCTGGCGGTCATGCTGCCGCTCTGGTCCAGCTATCTGGTGAAGATCTATGCCTGGAAGATGATCCTGGCGAAGGAGGGGATCGTCTCCTGGGTGGTCGAGGGCCTGGGGCTGGGCTTCATTCTGGATGCGCTCTTGGGCATCCCGGTCCTGGGCGGCACCTCGCTTTCGGTCAGCTACATCGGGACCTTCATCGTCTTCGTCTATGTCTGGTCGCCCTTTATGATCCTGCCGACCCAGGCTGCCTTGGAGCGGGTGCCGGTCAGCCTGTTGGAGGCCTCCGGCGACCTGGGGGCCGATCGTAGGCAGACCTTCCGCCATGTGATCCTGCCCTTGGCGCTGCCGGGCATGGTTGCGGGGTCTATCTTCACCTTCTCTCTAACCCTGGGCGACTACATCATCCCGCAGATCATCGGCTCATCGCGCCTCTTCATCGGGCAGGCGGTCTATGCCTATCAGGGAACGGCGGGGAACATCCCGCTGGCGGCTGCCTTCGCGGTCGTGCCGATCGTGATCATGATGCTCTACCTCTGGGTCGCGAAGAAGCAGGGGGCCTTCGATGCGCTCTAGCGGTGAGACGACGCGGGCACCCCTGGGGCTGAAGATCGCGGTCGGCTTTGGCCTGGCCTTCCTGCATCTGCCGATCCTGCTGATCTTTCTCTATGCCTTCACGACGGAGGAGAAGAGCTACGCCTTTCCGCCACCGGGACTGACTACCAAGTGGTTCGCCGTCACTTTGGGTCGCGCGGATGTCTGGGAGGCCATGGGCCTCTCCCTCAGGGTCGCAACCTTCTCCACCCTGCTTGCGTTGCTGCTGGGTACGCTCTGTGCTGCCGCGGTCAGCCGATCGCGCTTCTTCGGGCGAGAGACCATTTCGCTTCTGGTCATCCTGCCGATCGCCCTGCCGGGGATCATCACCGGGATTTCGCTGCGCTCGGCCTTCTCGATCATGGACATCCCCTTCAGCACCTTCACCATCATCCTGGGGCACGCGACCTTCTGCATCGTGGTGGTCTACAACAACGCAGTCGCCCGCTTTCGGCGAACCTCGGCCAGCCTTTTGGAGGCCTCGGCCGATCTCGGTGCCAATGGCTTTCAGACCTTCCGCTATGTGATCCTGCCGAACATCGGCACCGCACTTTTGGCTGGTGGCATGCTGGCCTTCGCGCTCAGCTTCGACGAGGTGATCGTCACCACCTTCACCGCCGGTCAGCAGCAGACCCTGCCGATCTGGATGCTGGAGGAACTGGTCAGGCCACGGCAGCGGCCGGTGACCAACGTGGTCGCCATGTTCGTCGTCCTGATCACCTTCCTGCCGATCCTCGGTGCCTATTACCTGACCCGCAGCGGCGAGGAGACAGCGGGCGGCAGCAAGTAATACATCTCAGATAGAAAATAGAAAGGAAGAATTATCTAGAACATTACAAAAAAGGTGTGGAAGAACCCCAAAGTACATACAAAATGGCAATTCGATTTTCCACAATAAGTCCATCGTGTAATAATTATTTTCAGAATTTGCATCACCTAGCCCCAGTTTTAGAAGCTACTCGCCACTACCAAAATAAGGTCCCGGATAAAGAAACTCAGAATAGTCATTTTTCTCAATACTACTACCGTATGGACACAGAACCTCCCCTCTGCTGATGGATCTAACTGTAAGTCTCAGCACATCATCAACATTTCCCACTTCCCTATGGTTTAGTTTCCAATTACAAACAACAAACTCCATTATTACGTCAATTTTGCCTATATCCACAAGTTGCCTAAACAACACCAAAAAACAAATAATTGACATCACGCCGCCAAATATAGCAGGTACATACTCAAGGCTCTGGTCTTTATCTGATTCGAAAATCAACTCAAAAACTAACGTAGTTGTAGCAAAAAGCACTACACTCAACATGAAAAAAGTAAAGCTCCGAGCGCTACGGAACATAATCTGTATCTCTCTAGCAAAAATATCAAGAAACTCACCATGAGATTCCTGAAAATCACTATTGCCAAATATATACTTGCCCTTATTCCTAAAACTAAATAACCTAGTGATCTTGCTATTTACCATCATAGTGCTTCCTATCATAAGGAATCCAATTTTACTTAAAAAAAAATTCTTGCTATTGAGAAATACGCTCAGATTTGATCCAAAAATCTCTGCCAAGTAAGAAATAGTATTCTTCTCTCTGTAAAGCCTACTAAAGACCCCTATAGGAAGAGATGATTTTTTCAAAATATTGGAAGCACCACCGCATATTCCTGCCGTCTGAATGGTAATTGCTTTCGCAACAAGGAACTCAAAAAACTGCTTATGCGGGAAGCTCAAGTTAGTTGCACCTCCAGCAGGATCTGGAACAAGTAAACCAGCACTGCATATTTCACCCGCTATCGCTTCTACCCGCTCCACTTGATTCTCTTCTATATATCTATTCTCAAACTCAACAATGGCTTCGGTGACTTCCGGCGATGACTCCGCAGACTTTGCTGTCGCCATAACAGTATCATAAACATCTCTGACCATATCTACAACTTCAGATCGCGGGATAGTGTTTTTCGCTCCAAGTCCAGACATTCTCCACGCCACGCAGATCGTAAGCAACTCCCTTAGCTGCCGAGGCAAAATGAGATACCGAGCTCCTGTTGGAGCGTCAAATACGACCCTATCGCGTTCTAACTCGGCTTCCTTTCGTGAAAAAACAGACTGTACATATTTCTCGATAAGTATTGCGCTAGTAAGCGCTTTACCGCTTATCCTTAAAAGTTCGATTTCATTCCAAATAGTTGCAACAACCGGTATCATCGATGGCCTTGAAACAATATCAAAAAATGCCTTATTGTCTTTAACTGAGTCAGTTATACCAGTAGATATGCTTTCATCGTAACTCCTACAAGCCTCCGATATCTGTTCCGCACTTAGGCGAGCGAGCTGCCAGACCTTTGTAAATGCATCACCCACTGCGGCCCTGGTCTCCTGACTTCGAAGCGTCCGATTTGCTTCCTCTTGGTCCAAAAAGAAGTTCGGTCTGCCAGTGAAAATTATCTTTGTTCCTGGGTACGCAAACTTCCAGAGGGCATTAAAGTGTTGATGTCTGTAGTACGCTCTCCCAGAGTTTCGCAACTCGTCAAATCCCTCAAATATAACAATAGCATTTCCAGACCTTACCAAGTTCAGAACGCTTTGTGGAATGAGCCTGTACCGAACGCACCAAGATGAAAGAAAACTAAGCGGATCTTGTTCGGATGGATTTCTCCCTCGTAATTCAATAAGGAGGGGAACACGCCCAAGAACTTCACCTGTCTTTATGAAATTTTGTGCCCAATCGTAGCAGAATTTGAGTAGCGAAGTGCTCTTTCCTTGTCCATATTCACCTGTCAAAACTACGTGTGCGTTGGTATCTTCCTTCTCCCAGATAGATAATTGATTCAATAAAGATGTTGGCTGTTCGCCTTTTTCAACAATAATATTTGGATCAACGTAAGAGGTCTTTAATGTGACATTTGTATCTCCAATTCTTGTTGATTCAAAAGTTCTTATTATTTCACGTGCATAGTGAGACAAATCAAGTCCAATTATTATCATTTTGTAAGAAGAAAGAATTGTTACAGAGAAGCCAGATATAGTTTGCTTAAGGATATGATCTTTTTCTTCTTCGCTAGAGATATATAGTGCAAAAATTGAGATCTGTTTTGGGTCTTTGCGGTAGAGGAGGGCTTCTGCGATGCGCTGTTCAATATCAGCTTTGTCAGGTGGAGTGTTAAACACAAAAGCAACTACTGTTAGAGGTTCTTCCCCGTGCAACTTCGAAAGCGTACCCGTCCACATGCTACCTTCATCTCTCCATCCGTCTGACGGTAGCTGAACTTCACGTATAACATTTGTTAAGAGCTCGCGCAGAAGATCTTTCTTTTCCAGCGTAGCAGGTGGTTTGGGAAGCCGTTCTTTCCAGTCTCTCACAACATCACTGGTTATTGGGTCTGATTGTCGGTTTAAAATTAGAGAAATTTGTTCAAAGCTTAGCGCAAACATATTGTTCTCGAGGAATTCCTCTTCCAAGTTTGTTTCCGAAAGATGCTGGGGCGCCTCCCATTCTTTCATGGCCCTAGAGCCGAATCGATAGATTAGTATCATTGCAAAGATGGTGATTGGCACGACAGCGTAAGAAGGTAGACTACTATTGAGTGGTTGAAGTCCGACTGAGGCACTTATGGCAGATGCGAGCGCGGTAGGCAGATCCGAAGACATTGCTGCTAATCCGAGCACTAGACACGTAACCAGTGATGAGGTGACTGTGAGGGCGAATTTTGCTTTTGAGGCACGCATTCGTAACTTCATCCACACGGATAGAGCGAACGTAGCTACAAACGTGATGCAGATGATTAGTGTTATAAATTCCATAGGATTCTCGCTTTGGTATAGGTACAAGTGAGCCTAGCATGCTAGTGGCAATGCTCACTCTTCCGGGGAGTCTGCCGAATGTTTGTGCTCGGAGCAAGTTTCATGTGTTTTTGGCTTTGCAAGGTTGGGAGCATTTCTATCGGTTCCGCGCGGGTTCTGGGGGGGCATATTGTGGGCTTGATACTTTGATTTTGGCCGTGCATTATTGGTGTTGCCCCCGTTTAAGCGGACACCTCGGCTAAGTTGTGAGCTCTTCGGAACGCCCTTGGGGACGCCATCTTGAGCCCTGAATGTGGATGGTTTTCGTTGTAGTCCTCGAACCATCCGGCGATCTTTTCCAGCGCGTGAGCGGCGCTTGGCAAAGGGTTGATGCGGACATAGTCGCGCTTGAAGGTCTTCACGAAGGCCTCGCAAATGCCGTTGCTCTGGGGGCTGGCGACGGGGGTGAAACAGGGCACCAGGCCCAGCTGGGTAGCAAAGCGGCGTGTTTCCAGAGCCGTGTAGGGCGATCCGTTATCGGCCAGGAACTCAACCCTCTGTGGCGCCTGTAGGCCGCCAAAGCGGCTCTCGACGGCTTCGAGCAGCATGTCGCGCACGTCCGAGCCGGAGATCCCAGCCCCAGTCAGCGCTTTCCAGGCGACGACCTCACGGTCGTGGGCATCGATGATGAAGGCGGCTCTAACCACTTCGCCATTCCAGCAGGTAAACTCCAGGCCATCCGAACACCAGCGCAGGTCGGAGCGCATGACGACGACCTTGCCGTCGTGGCAACGTCCCAGTCGAGCCCCGGAGTGCTTCTCCAGCAGCAGCCCATGGTGCTTCATAATCCGGTAGATGCGCTTGTGGTTGAGCGGTGTTTCGCCCCGGGCGGCCCGATCGCGGTTCACCAGCGCGGTGATGCGACGGTAACCATAGCTCGGCCGTGCATCGACCAGAGGGCGGATCTCCGCCAAAACCGCCGCGTCTTGCGCTTTGTGATAGCGCCGACGCGGCTCAGTGCCGGACGCAAGCCGCTGCACCAGGTTCGAGCGCGACACCGATAACGTGTCGGCGACCGACTTCACCGGGAAGGCCCCTTCAGCAGCGACGAGGACAGCAAGGTCTGTTTTTTTGACTGCGACTTGGCCAAAGCCTCTTTCAGGATCTCCACCTCAAGCGTCTTGCGGCCAAGATGGCGCTCAAGTTCACGCACCCGTTCTTCCAGACGGCGAACCTCACCATTGCCAGTCACTCCATCGTCAGCCTGCACTGCCGTGGCGCCTCCCTCGCTCATTAAGCGACGCCAACGATACAACAAGTTCGGCGCAACGCCATGGCGCCGCGCGGTCGACGACACGCTTTCTCCCGGCAGCATGCTTTCTTCGATAATCGCCAGCTTCTGTTCTGGCGACCAGCGACGCCGACGAGCAACACCCGTGATCACCTCTACGCGCTGAAATCCTTCGTCCGACATAAGCCTATCCTTGAGGATATCCCCAAGCCTTCATGACTACGCCGGGTGTCCGATCCAATTGGGGGCCAGTTCAATTATGAGAGAACGTTGTCTTGAAGGTGTTGTCCAAATGAATTTCCGAGTTGGATGACTCATGAGTTGAACAACAGGGTAGTGGCGTGTGGTTAACAAGAAGACAGTAGGGCATGTGCGCTTTGGTTTGAGTTTTATGTTCTCGTAGCGATTGGCGTGTCTCCTTTGTGTTAGTTATACTTTGCTCGCGATACAGTTAGGTTGTTGGGAGATTTTCGAGCGTCTACGGTTTTGGCGCGCTATATGTGGATGCATGTTGGTGTAGTGGATCTGTGTGGTGTCTACTGCTTCGCCTCCTTTTCCGCGGCCGCAGCGGCTTGCTTCTGCTGTTGGATGCGGTCGTAGGCGACGAAATACTTGAAGATGTTGGCGACGTAGTCGACCGGCTGGCGGCCTACCTTCTTGGCCACGACGATCTCGACATTGTTGAACCAGCGATTGGGATCGAGACCTGCCTTTTTCGCGTCCTCGCGCAGACGCTGGATGCGGGTAGGGCCGGCGTTGTAGGCGGCGAGCGCCAGCAGATGCCGGTTCAGAGGATCGATCTCCGACTCGTTGAAATAGTCGTCGATCAGATGGCGCATGTACTTGGCGCCGGCGTGCACATTGTTGTCCGGCTGATTGATGTCGGGGATGTTGATCGGATCGCCGGCGGCCGTCTTGGGCATCAACTGCATCAGTCCGATGGCGCCAACGGGGCTCTTCACCGACTGATCCAGGCCTGACTCTTGATAGCCCTGGGCGATCAGCAGCAGCCAATCGAAGTCATACTGGCCGGCATAGGTTTTGAAGAGATCGACCATCTGCTCGAAGCGTTTCTGCTTCTCCGCGCTGGTTGCCTCCTCGACGTATTTGGTGTTGTCCAGATAGCGCTTGATCAGCACGTTGGTGGTCAAGGTCCCGACCTTGTTCTTCTTGACGAAGGCCTCGATCTCCTTGGCCAGCAGCGGGCTCTCCTTGCGGTAGGCCCAGCCGATGGCGCCGCCATCGCGCAGGACGATGTCGTCGTGCAGGACCAGCTTGTCGGAGGTCTCGCTCCAAAGCTTGGCTTTGTGGTTGTCCATGACCCCGGCCGGATAGACGCCGGCGGCGATCATCTCGACGATCATGGGATCTTGCAGGTGCTCATTCAGCGCGACGATCTTGACCGGCTCCTTGCCGGCCTCTTTCAGGCGCGCATTCAAGGCCAGCAGGCTCTCGTGATAGCTGGAGGAGGGGCGCACGGCCACCTCCTGACCCGACAGCTCTTCGACTGTTTTGATGGCCGGGAAGTCAGTGTTGCTGATCAAGACCTCCTGCACCTTGTCAGTAAAGGGGGTGGAGAAATCCACCTTTTCCTGGCGCTCCGGCGTGATGGTGAGGTTGCCCGCGGCAATGTCACCCAGACCTTCGACCAGCCCGGGGATCAGGCGGTCGGGGCTGACCGGGATCAGGACGATGTTCAGCTTGTCCGTATCCTTTAGCTTGTGGCGCTTGTTCAGATCCTCCTCGAAGAGGGTCATGGTCTCATAGGTGAGGCCGCGCTGGCGGAACTCATCAACGAAGTAGGTGATCTGGTCATAGACGACCAAAACCCGGATCGTGCGACGCTCCAGCATGGCATCGAAGTCACCGGTCCAGGGCTCCAGGGCCTCTTGGATGATTGCCTCATTTGCTGCCGTCTCTTCGGCGCTTGGAGCGGCCGTCTCATCTGCCAGGAGCGACATCGGCGCAATGGCCAAGAGACCGCTCAGCAAGGCGGATAGCCCCACTCTCGTCACAAGTCCAAACATGGCGAGTTCCCCCGAATAGCTTCCTCTACCCTGGAGTAGTCTAACAGCTTGCCTGGACTTGTCGAGCGAGCGCACTTGCTCAAGGCCCTGGGCTTGTGTAGCGAGGAACCCATGGCCGCCCGACGCTATCAGCCCCCCTCCATGAGCGCGCTCGTCGCCTTTGAGGCGGTTGCGCGGCTCAAGGGATTCGGACGCGCTGCGGCGGAGCTGAACACCTCGCAGCCGGCTGTCAGCCGGCATGTCCGACAGCTGGAGGCGCGGCTGGGAGCAGCCTTGCTGGACCGCAGCGGCGGGCGGGTGCGCCTGACGGCACGTGGCGAAGACTACTACGCCGCCGTGCTTGCCGCCTTGGAGGGTCTCGATAGCGCCGGCAAGAGCCTCAGGGCCCAGAGTGAAGAGGTCACCCTGGCCTGCACGCACGAGGTCTCCCACCTGGTCCTGCTACCCTTCTATGAGGCCTTGAGCTGCGCGCTGGGCGGTGGGGTGGATATCCGTATTCTGACCTCTGAGTACGTGACCCTTGAGGCGACGATCGATGCCGGCGCCGACATCGTCCTGATCTATGGCCGCGAGCAACGCTTGGGCGATGGCGATGTGCCGGTCATGCGTGAGGCGATCGCGCCACTGGCGGCGCCGCGCTTCCGCGAGGCGCATGCCGCGCTACAGACCAAGCCGGATGAGACATGGGCGGACCTGCCGCTCTTGCACCTGAGCAAGCCCAACGGCGGGTGGGCAAGGTGGGACGACTGGTTCCAGCGAGCGGGCTTGCCAGTACCCAAGAGAGGTGGGCCCAGTTTTCATAACTACATCTACCTCTTGGAGGCTGCTGTCGCCGGTCGTGGCCTGGCTTTGGGCTGGCGCGGATTCGTCGAGCGCTATCTGGACGCTGGAACCTTGGTCAAGCTGACGCCCGAGTGGCAAGCGGGCCTAGCATTCCTTGTGGCGCGCCTGACGCCCAAGGGGCAGGGCAACACTGCCGCCCTGCGTTGCCTGGATGCTTTTCGCGATCATTGGCGCGGTCGAACGACGAGAGACCATGGCCCATGACCCGGGTCGCGCCCTTTTTGTACAAGCAAACAGCTATCTCAGCTGCCGACAGTGGTGCAACCCGGACGCTTGAGTTCCAAGCCTCTGGTGCGGCGTCATCGAGCCAGAATAGGGGTTAGGAAACTCATTCCCGGGATGTCCGGGCTCAAACAAGGACAAAGAGCGGCTGACGCCAGATTGTGCTCAAACTGGCTTCGGGTTGTTTCGCCTGTCGGCTTAGTGCGAGGGATTCAATGATAGGCGTAACCATCGGAACTCCATTTGACGACACCTTGACGGGTACGGACAGTCTCGACGTCATCATAGATTGGCGGGGGGCGATCGCATGTTCGGGTAGTCCGGCAACGATAGCTTCTACAGCGGGGTCGAGAGTGATCTGATCATAAATGAAGGGTCCGGAAACGACCTGATGCACGGCAACGCCGGCAACGACAGTTTCTTCGATGGCGCGGAGGGCGACGACCTTATGTTCGCCGGCAGCGGTATCGACACGCTCGCGGGAGAGAATGGGAACGATACTCTCGGTCAGGATCCCCCAAATGGATCGAGCGTCGAGCAGCCACCGGCCTGTGATATCCTCATGATGAAAATGGCTTAACGGCGACGGAGGGGGGTTTTGACGGCGAACCCGGCGGGTGAAGAGGAAACCGGTGCTCTCCGGCTGCAGTTCGACCGCTCGGTAAAGCTCGCATTCCGGGGCTCCTCGATCAGTTCCGACGGCGGACTGCTCTTGCACCGGGAGTTGGACGACGCACTCGGCCTGACCGACTTGGCTACGAACCTCATTGCCGATCCGCGCATCGGCAAGAACGGCCGGCACCACCTTGCCGGGCTCCTGCACCAATCGTTCTTCTCGCGGCTTGCCGACTACGAGGACGTCAACGATGCCGTCCGTCTGCGCCGAGACCCGGTGATGCGCCAGCTCGTTGGTGGGCGAGCGGTGAAGCGCGGCGCAGCACCGGCGAGCGCCATGGGTCGGTTCGAGATCATGATGCTGACGCGGCCCGAGAACCTCGCCACGCTGGTCGATCTGCCCGGCTGTTGGATCGACGCGGTGCATGACCGGCAGCCGCCGAAGGTCATCACGCTGGACATGGACAGTTCCGAGAGCCCGTCCTCGGCGACCAGGAGGGGGCGGCGTGGAACGGTCATTTCCGCTCGAAGTGCCTGCACCCGCTGATTGTCTTTAACCGATTCGGCTATCTTGAGCGGTGCGCGCTCAGACCCGGCAACGTCCACAGCGCCGACGGTTGGGAAGACGTGCTGCGCCCGGTACTGGCGCGCTATTCCAAGACAGCCCGACCCTCGATTACCCGCCGGCGGTTCCGCGCCGATGCCGCCTTCGCCTTCTCGGCGCTGTTCGACCTGCTGGAGTTCGAGGGCTGGGACTACACCATCCGCATCAAGGGCAACTCCAAGCTCTACGATCGGATATCTTGGCTGACGAAGCGCGGTCCCGGCCGACCGCCGCGCCACATCGTGCGCTGCTACACCAGCTTCCACTACCGGGCGAAGAGCTGGTCGAAGCTGCGCCGGCTCATGGCCAAAGTGGAGTTCCATCTCGGCGAGTTGTTCCCGACCGTGGGCTTCATCGTCACCAACCGCAGCCTGCCGGACGAGCGGGTGCTGGCCTTCTACAATCAGCACGGCACGGCCGAGCAGTTCATCAAGGAGGGCAAGTATGCGCTAAAGCGGACGTGGCTTTCCTGCATGCGCTTCGCCGCCAATGCGGTCACAGGCGGCAGCTCCACGCTCTGGCCTATAGTCCTGCCAACTTCCTGCGCACGTTAGCGACGCCGGAGACGGTCGGGACCTGGTCGCTGACCTCGCTGCGGGAGCGGCTGGTCAAGACCGGCGCGCGGCTGGTGCTCCACGCCTGCTACGCCGTCTTCCAGCTCGCCAAGGTGGCTCTGCCGCGTGAGATCTTCGCCAGACTGCTCGATCTGATCAATGGCCTGCGCGGGCCGCCGGCCGAGACGGCGTCAGCATGATCGAGGTGCACGCTCAATTCGTCGGTACAAGCCGACGGCGACGGGAAAGGTATGCCTCTCTGCTGGCCATATCGCTATCGATGGCGTCCTGCGGAGCCGTCCGGTCACAGATTCAGCACCAAGCCCACCTCTGGAGACGCCGAACGAGCAGATCTTGGCTTGATTGGGTTCGTCGACGCCCGCAAGCTACTCATTGAGAGGCTAAACAAGGATGTCCGATTTAGGTCTTGCCACCCTGGAGGTGCAGCTCATGTCCGTCATCTTCGGAACACCCGGCGTCAACGATACGCTCACCGGTTCGAATCAAGCTGATACCATCTATGGACTAAGCGGGAGCGATCGTCTCTACGGTCTGTCGGCCGATGACACGCTCTACGGGGGCAGTGGCGACGATAGGGAGCTCCTCGGAGGGGCTGGCAGTGACACCTTGTTTGGCGGGGCCGACGCAGACTTAAACCTCGATGCGGGGTCGGGTGACGATTTAGTCTATGGCGGCGATGGCACGGACGCTCGGCTCTTCGGTGCTGATGGTGACGATAGCATATTTGGTGATGGCGGAAACGACTCTAACATCGGAGGTGCTCTCGGCGATGATCTTGTATTCGGCGATTTGGGCGACGACTTCCGGATCTTCGGGGATGGAAACATTGATCGTCTCTATGGTGGAAGTGGTTCTGACGTATCTCTCTTTGGTGACGGCGTTTACATCGATAAAGACAATGATTACATCTATGGTGGCAGCGGATCCGACTCGATTCTATCTGGACAATCGGGTGATGATCACCTGAGGGGGGACGCGGGTGCCGATCAAACGTTCTTTGGAGGCTCCGGTTCCGATTCCCTCTTCGGTGGGCTTGGTGCTGACCAAAGGTTCTACGGCGGAAGCTACGCCGACAGCATCTTCGGTGGGGGCGGCAACGATTCCTTCCTCTATGGCGATAGCGGTGCAGATCGCATCTTTGGTGGCAGCGGCGCCGACGTGGGTGTCTTCGGTGGCTATGGCGACGATTCGATCAATGGCGGAAACGGTGCCGATGAGCTGAGCGGTGATGCCGGGGACGACTTCCTCGCCGGAGACTCAGGCAGCGACAGCCTCTTCGGCGGTAGCGGCGAAGACGTCTCTCTCATCGGCGGCAGCGGGGCCGACCTCATCTTCGGCGGGGCAAATGACGATAGCACCCTCAATGGCGGCGCCGGTGACGATAGCATCTTCGGTGGGAACGGGTTCGACCTAAGGCTCATTGGTGGCGGTGGGGCCGACGCGATTTACGGCGGCTCAGTTGGCGACTTCAATCTGATCGGTGGCGGAGGCGCCGATAGTCTCTATGGGGGCGAGGGTGAAGATGCGAATTTCTACGGCGGGGGCGACAATGACACCATCTCTGGGGACACCGGCGACGATGACAGGATTTTCGGCGGCAACGGAGATGACCTTGTCTATGGCGGGCAAGGTGCCGATCGCGCAATCAACGGCGAGAGTGGTGCAGATACGATCAACGGTGGTTCGGGCGGTGATTACTCGCTCTATGGCGCGACCGGTGACGACCGGATATTTGGGGGCGACGGCAACGACGCTGCAATTTATGGAGGCAACGGGAGCGACAGCCTCCATGGCGGCACAGGTGCTGACTACGACCTCTATGGCGCCAACGGCGCCGACAGCATCTTCGGTGGAGGCGGCAACGATTCCTTCCTCTATGGCGGTGCCGGTGCGGATCGCATCTTTGGTGGCAGCGGCGCCGATGTGGATGCCTTCGGTGGCTTTGGCGACGACTCGATCAATGGCGGAAGCGGCGCCGATGAGCTGAGCGGTGATGCCGGTGACGATTTCCTCGCCGGTGACTCGGGCAGCGATAGCCTCTTCGGGATGAGCGGTAATGACCGTCTGACGGGGCGCGCCGGTGACGATGCCTCGCTCTACGGTGATGTCGGAGATGACACACTCTCCGGGGGATCCGGAGACGACCAATCCTTCTTCGGCGGCAGCGGTTCCGACACCGCCTTTGGCGGTGGCGGCGACGACGCGGGGATCTACGGCGGCACGGAGAGTGACCGGCTCTATGGCGGTGGCGGCAGCGATGAGCTCTTCGGCGACGATGGTGCGGACCGTCTCACTGGCGGCGCTGGTTCGGATAGCCTCTACGGCAGCGATGGTGACGACCTATCACTCTTCGGCGGTGCGTCTGCGGACCTCATCCGAGGTGACGATGGTAACGATTTGAGTTTGTTCGGCGGTAGCGGAAACGACGGGATCTTCGGCGGCAGTGGCAACGACGTCTTCTTGTATGGCAATGCCGGCAACGATCGGGTCTATGGCGACGCCGGAATCGACGGCCAGGCCTTTGGTGTAAATGGTGATGATCGGCTCTACGGCGGCGACGGGGAAGATGAATACTTCTACGGCGGGCTTGGTGACGATCTCATTTACGGCGGTACCGGCGCGGATTACGCCCTGATCGGTGATGACGGCGATGATCTCTTACGCGGAGATCGGGTGTCAGGATCGACCGGCGACGATTCCCTCTTCTTCGGGGGCACTGGCTCGGATGGCTTGTCCGGGCGCGCGGGCGACGATGCCTTCCTGTTTGGCGGTATCGGCGACGACCGCGTTTTTGGCGGCGGCGGAGAAGATTCCTACTTCTACGGTGGCGCTGGGGTCGACACGCTCTACGGTGGTGCCGATGACGATGCCTTCCTTTACGGCGGCAGCGGTATCGACTCCGTCTTTGGTGGCAACGGCAACGATACGCTGAATGTCGCCAGTCAAGGCGAGCTGGTGGCAGGCGACCTCTTCGACGGCGGTGCTGGTGTCGACACCTTGATCCTGGCGGCCGGCATAAGCATTCCCGACGGGGTCACCATCATCGACATCGAATCGACCCTCTTCATTTAATCTCCGGCCTCCAACTCTAGCCCCCCAGAGTCCAACACCGAAGCTGCATGTTGAACCGTTCCGGGTTTGTCGTAGGCTCCAGATTTTGAGAGATTGGAGCGATAACAAGCAAGCATGGAACGCGATTCTCGCCGGAGGTCCGCGCTCGGGGCGGTGCGGATGGTGTTGGAGTACAGTGAGGACTACGCCTCGCAATGGGCAGCGATCTCTTCGATCGCGTCCAAGATCGGCTGTACGGCGGAGACTTTGCGGCGCTGGGTGCGCCAGGCCGAGCGCGATCAGGCTCAGCGCTCTGGCCCGACGACAGATGAGCGCGCTCGCCTGAAGGCTTTGGAGCGGGAGAACCGAAAGCTTCGGCAGGCCAACGAGATCCTGCGTAAGGCGTCTGCCTATATCGCGCGGGCGGAGCTCGACCGCCGGTCCAAGTCATGATCGCCTTCATTGACGCGTATCGCGGGGCCTATGGGGTCGAGCCGATCTGCAAGCGTCGGCCGATCGCCCCATCGACCTCCTACCTGCATCGGGCCAAAGAGCGCGAACCGACGCTGCGACCGTCGCGCGCGCAGCGTGATGCTGTGCTGCAGGTTGAGATCCTCCGTGTCTTCAATGAGAGCTTCGAAGTCTACGGCGCCTACAAGGTGTGGGGCCAACTCGGCCGTGAAGGCTTCCGGGTCGCCCGCTGCACCGTGGTGCGGCTGATGCGCAGCCTTGGCTTGCAAGGGGTGGTGTGTGGGCCAAGCGCTTGCGCACCACGATCAGCGACAAGGCTGCCCCTTGTCCCTTGGATCGCGTCACTCGCCAGTTCCAGGTGCGCCAGCCCAATCTGCTCTGGGTGGCTGACTTCACCTCTGTCTCCACCTGGGCCAGTTTCGTCTACGTCGCCTCCGTGATCGATGCCTTTGCCAGGCGGAAGCTGGCCTCGTCCTCGATGCGCTCGAACAAGCTCTCCGCGAGCGCAGGCCGGTTCATCATGGTGGCCTTGTCCACCATAGCAACCGTGGCAGCCAATACCTGTCGATCAGATATTCAGAGCACCTGGCAGAGGCAGGGATAGAGCCCTCTGTCGGGAGCGTGGGAGACTCTTACGACAACGCACTGGCCGAGACCATTCATGGCCTCTACAAGGCCGCGGTCATTCACCGCCGCGGGCCCTGGCGCTCGGTCGAGGCGGTCGAGTTCGCCACCCTGGAATGGGTCGACTGGTTCAACAACCGACGCCTCCTGCAGCCTATCGGCTACAGGCCGCCGGCTGAAGCCGAGGAACGCTACCTTGCCCTGCTGCAGCAGGGCAAGGTAGCGGGACTCACACTAAAGGGTCTCCGATGAACTCGGGGCGGTTCACAATGATTGCAAGAGCAATCAATGTCTGAGTGAGCCATCCGTAGAGTGGGCGGTTAGACCTGCTAACCAATAGCGTCGATATCCAGTGACAAAGGCCGCATTGCGCTCTGAACACCCTCGCGGACCGTGACCTGAATTAGGCCCGAACGGGCTTCTATGAGTGAAGGTGGGGACCTGGGCCTTCCTGGGATTTGTGCGAGCGGAAAACGACCGTCGAGTACGCCTCGTCCGGCTCGCCGGGGCGCTTGCGCATGGCACGTGGCACAGGTGGTCCCGTTAACAGGGAGAGCTCTGGTCCGGGCGCTCTAACGCACTGCCGCGGGCTCAGAACTCCATCAGCTTTAAAGTGTTGGTCTTGAGGCCGATCGGTTTGGGATCGCGCAGGGGGGGTGGCCTGGGCTCTGTCGAGGCGGCGCAGTATGATGGGTCGGGCCTGGTCCCAGCCTGATGTTTGGCAGTCATGGTGTCGTCGTATCGTGTAACACCTGTCCAAAAGGTTAGGTCATTTTGTTGTTACCTATGCTTTTGGGCAGGTTTTCTACTGGAACCTGACCTTTTGGACAGGTTTTCAAATTAACGATTGTATGTTTTTCTTACAACCAATGGATCGGGGTCAAATGTCGCTCGCGGTTTTTTGGTGCGTATCCAGGATTTATGCAGCCGAACGGAGCAGCAGCCGTAAACGTTGCTTGGCCAGCGATCGACGCCACTGTGGTTTTCAGCCCGATGCCTGTGCACGCAGGCGGGATGAACAGATGAGTGGAGGTCATAGTTATGGCTCTGATTATCGGAACAGCTGGCGATAACAGCACGCTTACTGGGACCAGTCTGGTCGATCAGATCTATGGTCTAAGCGGCACCGATATCTTGTATGGATTGTCGGGGTCCGACAGCCTCTTCGGCGGGAGTGGCAGCGATCGGGTCTATGGTGGCGCTGGCGACGATGTCCTCATCGTCAGCAGTCAGGGCGAGCTTGCGGGCGGCGACACTTTTGACGGTGGGGCTGGGACGGACACCTTGATCTTGCGCGAGGGGGCCGCTTTGCCTGGCGGCACCGCGATCTCAAGCATTGAAGAGCTGAACCGCTACGGCACCTCTGGCAATGAGGCCCTGACGGGTGACGCACGCGTCAACCTGCTGGTTGGCCTCAGTGGTGCGGATCGGCTCTACGGGCTTGGCGCTGCCGATGTGCTTTACGGTGGTGACGGAGACGACGGCCTCTACGGCGGCAAGGGTGCCGACACCAGTTTGATGGGTGGTGATGGTGCCGACAGCCTCTTTGGCGATAGTGGTGCCGATAGCAGTTTGTTTGGCGGTAATGGCAATGACGCTATCGAGGGCGGCAGCGGTGCCGACACCAGTTTGCTCGGAGGTCAGGGAGACGACACGCTTGTCGGCGGCGAAGGGCTGGATCGGGAACTCCTCGGAAGTGACGGCGCCGACACGATTTTTGGAGGCCAGGGTACCGACAGCAGTTTGTTTGGCGGTAGTGGCAATGATGCCATCGACGGCGGCAGCGGTGCCGACACCAGTTTGCTTGGAGGTGAGGGAGCCGACACGATTTTTGGAGGCCAGGGTGCCGACAGCAGTTTGTTTGGCGGTAGTGGCAATGATGAGATCGACGGCGGGAGTGGTGACGACGCGACCCTGAGTGGGGCAACTGGCGATGATCTGTTGGTTGGCGGCAGTGGTGCGGAGCGTGATATCTATGGTGGAGAGGGCTCTGATACAGTCTATGGGGGAGCGGGCGAAGACGGCGACGTCTATGGCGGGATTGGCAACGATTCGCTCTACGGTGGCAGTGGTATCGACACCGGATTTGACGGTGGTTATGGAGACGACCTTCTCGACGCCGAGAGTGGGAGCGACGAGGATTTCTCTGGAGGAGAGGGTGCCGATAGGCTTGTCGGTGGAGGTGGTGACGACGCGAGGCTCTTCGGTGACAATGGCGATGATTCTCTTTACGGCGGCAGCGGTCACGATTCCCAGATCTTTGGTGGCAGCGGTGACGACCTTGTAGTTGGCGGCAGTGGCGATGATCATGAGTTGCGCGGTGATAGTGGTGTAGATCGCATCTACGGTGGCGACGGTAACGACATCATGGTGGTCCGGAACCAGGGTGAACTTAGCACTGGCGAGATTTTCGACGGTGGTGCTGGAACCGACACGCTGAGATTGGAGGAAGGCGCCTCTTTGCCCGGCAATGCCGTGCTATCCGGCATCGAGGTGCTAAACCGCTACGGCACCTCGGGTAGTGAGGCCTTGACGGGTGATGGGGGCATTAACTTTCTGGTCGGTTTCAGTGGTGCCGACCGGCTCTATGGCCTTGGGGCCGCCGACACGCTCTTCGGCGATGCTGGCGACGATGTCTATCTCATTGGTGGAGATGGAGACGACATTCTCTCTGGTGCCAGCGGTGCCGACACTTCATTGGTGGGCGGTGATGGAGATGATATCGTCTATGGTGGTGCCGAAGTGGACGTACGGCTGTCTGGCGGCAGTGGAGACGACAGGGTCTATGGTGGCGGGGGCGCGGATAGCGTCCTGAGCGGCGGCAGCGGTCAGGATTACCTTGTCGGAGGCAGTGGCGACGACACGACCCTAGACGGTGGCGCGGGTGCCGACGTTCTTGACGGGGGCGAAGGAAAAGACACAGCGATCCTGGGCGGTGCGGGTGACGACAGCATTTATGGCGGTGCGGGCGCCGACGTCCGCCTGCTTGGCGGCTGTGGCCAAGACCGGATCTTTGCCGCGGCGGGCCAGGACTTCGCCATCGATGGAGAGACCGGCGACGACACGGTCTACGGCGGCGCGGATGCGGACATTTACCTGGTCGGTGGTGAGGGTGCCGACACGCTCTATGGCGGCGAGGGAGCCGATGGTGTGCTATCGGGCTTAGAGGGCGACGACCGCATCGATGGCGGCAGCGGTGCCGATTCCGCCTTCTATGGCGACCAGGACAATGACGAGATCCTGGGCGCCAGCGGTGACGACGCGGCGCTGTCCGGTGGCTCAGGTGATGACGGCCTCTTTGGGGGAGTGGGGCAAGATCGCTTGCTATTCGGTGGATCGGGGATGGACAGCCTCTATGGCGGGGCGGGAGACGATACCTCTTTGCTCGGAGGCAACGACGCCGACACGCTGTTCGGCGCGCTTGGAAACGATGGCGCGCTTTCAGGCGATGTCGGAGACGACAGCCTCTACGGTGGCAGCGGGCAGGACAGCGGGTTTTACGGCGGCGGTGGAGACGACGTCCTAAGAGGCGGCAGTGGAACCGACGTCGGACTGGGTGGCGGCAGCGGTGCAGATCGGGTCTACGCCGGGGCGGGTGACGATAGCGCGCTCTACGGAGACAGCGCCGCCGATTCGCTCTTCGGCGCGCTCGGGAATGATACCAATCTCTACGGCGACGGAGGAGATGACAGGCTCGAGGGCGGCAGTGGTGATGACGTCAATCTGTTTGGCGGTAATGGAGCCGACAGTCTTGTCGGTGGCAGTGGTGATGACTCGCTATTGTTTGGCGCAGGCGGCGCCGACGTCATCAGCGGCGGGGATGGCAACGACAACCGATTGCTGGGCGACTATGGAAATGACACGATCGACGGCAACGCTGGTGATGACGGGAGTCTCTTTGGCGGCGGTGGTGCCGACTTAGTCCGCGGCGGCAGCGGCGAAGACTCAAATTTGCGTGGCGATGGCGGCAGTGACACACTTTATGGCGGTAGTGGGGATGATACTGCTATTGAAGGTGGAGCTGGTGCAGATCGGATCTACGGCGGTCACGGCAATGATATCATCGCGGTCCGGAGCCAGGGTGAGCTTACCGTTAGCGAGATCTTTGACGGCGGAGCCGGAACCGATACGCTGATTCTAGGCGCGGGCGCTTCTTTGCCTGCTGGTGTCTTGTTGTCCAGCATCGAAGTGCTGAGCCGCTACGCCATCTCGGGCAATGATGCCCTCACAGGCGACGAGCGCGTCAATATTCTAAGTGGGGGGAGTGGCAACGACAGTCTCTATGGCCTCGGCGCCGCCGACACGCTCTTCGGCGATGCCGGAGACGATGTCTCTCTTGTTGGGGGAGATGGCGACGATAGCCTCTACGGCGGCAGCGGTGCCGACACCTCTTTGGCGGGCGAGAGTGGAGACGATAGAGTCTATGGTGGAGAAGGCGCGGATAGTTTCCTGAACGGAGGCAGCGGTCAGGATCATGTGGCCGGAGGCAGTAACAACGACACGGCTATTGACGGCGGCGCAGGTGCCGACGTCCTAGAGGGGGGGCTAGGAAGTGACACAGCGATCCGCGGCGGGGACGGGGACGACAGCATCTATGGTGGTGCGGGCGACGACTACCAACTCTTTGGCGGGGAGGGTGACGACAGCATCTATGGCGGCGCGGACGATGACATCCGATTCCGCGGCGGCAGTGGCCAAGATCGGATCTTTGGCGGATTGGGCCTGGAGTTATTCCTCGTTGGGGGATCTGGCAACGACACGATCTACGGCGGCGCGGACAAGGACGTTTTCTTCAATGGTGGCGACGGTGACGACACGCTCTATGGCGGCAGCGGTAACGACTCCGCCCTCTATGGTGGCCAGGACAATGACACGATCCTGGGCGATAGCGGCAGAGATGCGCTGCTGTCTGGTGACTCAGGTGATGACGGCCTCTTCGGTGGACTCGGCCAAGATGGCACGCTTGTCGGCGCAACGGGGATGGACAGCCTCTACGGCGGTAGCGGCCAGGACCGCACATTCTACGGCGGCGATGGAGACGACTATCTAAGCGGCGGATCTGGAGGAGACTACGACCTTTTTGGCGGCAGTGGTGACGATAGGGTCTATGGCGGAGGAGGCGCGGATAGCTTCCTGAACGGAGGCATCGGTCAGGATTACCTTGCCGGTGGCAGTGGCGGCGACTACCAAGTCATTGGTGGGGAGGGTGACGACAGCATCTATGGTGGTTCGGGTAACGACGTCCGCCTGATTGGCGGTTGTGGTCAAGATCGGATCTTTGGCGATGAGGGTCTGGATTTTGAGGTTTCTGGAGGAACTGGCAACGACACGATCTATGGCGGCTCGAATTGGGACGCGTTCCTGATCGGTGGCGAGGGTGCCGATACGCTCTATGGCGGCGAGGGAAAGGATGGCGTGCTGTCGGGCGCGCACGGCAACGACCGCATCGATGGCGGCAGCGGTGTCGATACCGCCCTCTATGGCGGCCAGGACGATGACGAGATCCTAGGCGCCAGCGGTGATGACGCGATGCTGTATGGCGCTTCAGGTGATGACGGCCTCTTTGGGGGGCTCGGCCAAGATCGCTTGCTTTACGGCGCTACAGGGATGGACAGCCTCTTCGGCGGTAGCGGCCAGGACCGCACATTCTACGGCGGCCATGGAGACGACGTCGTAAGGGGTGACAGCGGGGTCGACGTGTCCCTATTTGGTGACGATGGGGATGATGTGCTCTTCGGTGGCATTGGTGATGATTATAGCGTCACTGGTGCCTCCGGTGATGACAGCCTCTACGGCGACAGTGGTCTGGATAGATTCTTTGATGGACGTAGCGGAGACGACTATCTAAGCGGCGGATCTGGTGAGGACAACAACTTTCTTGGCGGCGACGGCGCCGATCTCTTGTTCGGTGGCCTTGGAAATGACGAGCTTTTCTATGGTGACTCCGGTGATGATCGCCTCTACGCCGGCAGCGGTCAGGACTGGTACTTTTTTGGGCGTGACGGAAACGACCATCTAAGCGGCGGATCTGGTGAGGACAGCAACTTTGTTGGCGGCGACGGCGCCGATCTCTTGTTCGGTGGCCTTGGAAATGACGTTGATCTCTTTGGTAGCACCGGGGATGATCGCCTCTACGGCGGCAGTGGTCAGGACAGGTTTTTCTACGGCGGTGACAACGACGACTATCTAAGCGGGGGATCTGACAACGACAGCCTGTTTAATGGCGGCGACGGCGCCGACGTGATCTTCGGTGGCCTTGGTAGTGACTCCCGTTTCTTTGGTGCGTCGGGTGATGATAGCCTCTACGGCGGAAGTGGTGAGGACGTACGCATTGATGGGCGTAGCGGAGACGATGTCCTGTCAGGCGGCAGTGGAACTGATGATGAGTTCTTTGGTGGCAAGGGGGACGACAGAGTCTATGGTGGTCTCGGCACCGACTTCGATCTCTCCGGCGGCAGTGGCACTGACTTACTTGACGGTGGCAGCGGCGCCGACGAAAACCTCTACGGTGGCAGTGGTGACGACATCGTAAGGGGCGGCAGTGGGGATGACCGCTACTTGTATGGTGAAGGAGGCGTCGATCGGCTCTACGGTGGTGACGGCAACGATGTTTTCATGGTCAATCTCCAGAGTGACGTTACCGCCGGCGAGGTCTTTGACGGCGGAGCTGGAACCGACACGCTGATCTTGCTAGGGGGCTCCACTCTGCCTGCTGGTGTTCTGCTATCCAGCATAGAATTGCTGCATCTGTACGGCAATAGTGGCGCTGATCAATTGACGGGTGATTCGCGCCCTAACATAATATTGGGTGGGGATGGAGGTAACACCGGCGGGAGCAGCGAGGACCGGCTTTACGGGCTTTCTGGTGACGACACGCTTGATGGCGGGCAGGGTGACGATCTTATTCTCTATGGGGGAAGTGGTGACGACCTCGTCCTCGGCGAAGATGGTGATGATCGTTACCTTAGCGGCGAGGATGGTGATGACCTTGTCTACGGGGGGGCGGGTGACGACAGCAACCTCTATGGTGGCAGCGGCGCCGACAGCGTCTTCGGCGGCGCCGATAATGATAGGTACTTCTTTGGCGATGCCGGTGATGATAGCCTCTTCGGCGGCAGTGGTCACGATTCGACATTCGATGCCGGTAACGGAGACGACTATATAGGCGGCGGATCTGGGAACGACATCTTCTTGTTCGGCGGCTTGGGCGCTGATCTGTTGTTCGGTGACCTTGGGAATGACATTAGTTTCTTTGGTGCCTCGGGTGATGACAGCCTCTACGGCGACAGTGGTCGGGACAGATCCTTTGATGGGCGTAGCGGAGACGACTATCTAAGCGGCGGATTTGGTAATGACACCGGGTTTATTGGCGGCGACGGCGCCGATCTCTTGTTCGGTGGCCTTGGTAGTGACTCTAGATTCTATGGTGCTTCAGGTGATGACAGCCTCTACGGAGGCAGCGGTCCGGACAGTTTCTTCGAGGGGAAGAGCGGAGACGACTATCTAAGCGGCGGATCTGGTAACGAACGCTACTTTTTTGGCGGCGAAGGCAGCGATTTACTTTTAGGAGGAGCTGATCGGGATTTATACTTCTTTGGGGACAACGGCGATGATGTAATGTTCGGTGGGCTTGGCGATGATCACGTCTTCAATGGTGCCTCCGGTGATGATATCCTCTACGGCGGCAGTGGTCAGGACACGCGCTTTTATGGGCGTAGTGGAGACGACTACCTAAGCGGCGGATCTGGTGACAACAACCACTTTTTTGGTGCCCATGGCAGCGATATCCTCTCAGGTGGCGTGGATCAAGACAGCTCCTTTTTCGGCGGCTCGGGCGTCGATGTAGTATTCGGTGGCCTTGGTGCGGACTATATTTTCCTTGGTGATACCGGCGATGATTCGATGTTCGGAGGTAGTGGTGGAGATACCTCGTTCTTCGGCGGCATTGGATCAGATTTCATAAGTGGTGGCAGTGGGGCCGACCGAGACTTGAGTGGCGGAAGAGGCGCAGATACCATCTACGGCGGCGAGGGTGACGACACCATCTTGGTTTCCGGACAGAGCGAGCTTACAATTGGCGACTTCTTTGACGGCGGTGCTGGAACCGACACGCTGATCCTTTTCGAAACCTCTTTGACTGGCAGCGTTGTGCTTTCCAGTATCGAACTGGTGAATATCTACGGACTATCGGGTGATAATCTAATAGGTGACGAGCGCACAAACGTAATAAAGAGTTACAATTTCAGCCACCGAATCTATGGACTTGGCGGCGACGATTCGCTCTTTGGTGGCACTGGCGCTGACTACATCTACGGCGGTATCGGTGACGACATCATGAATGGTGAGTTTGGTGATGACAAACTCTTTGGTGGCAGTGGTTCCGACAAGAGTCTTTTCGGTGGCACGGACAAGCTTTTGTTGAGTGCGGATGAGCAGGATAGTATCTATGGGGGCAGTGGCGACGATTCAGTTCTTGCCGGCGGTGTTGGCAATGATAGAATTTTCGGTGATGGGGGAGCCGACTACGGTCTCTATGGCGGATTGGGTAACGACAGTCTTTTCGGTGGGGCCGGAAACGATAGCTTGTTGATTGGTGGTACTAGCAGCGACAATGACTGGCTCTACGGCGACGGAGGAGCCGATCGCGGTCTCTATGGCGATATGGGGTTCGATCGTCTTTTCGGCGGGTCCGGTAGTGACAGCTTGTTGTTTGGCGGCAGCGGCATCGATAGCCTTTCAGGTGGTGACGATGACGACGATGCACTCTTCGGCGGCAGTGGCGGCGACGAGCTATTCGGCGATGGCGGAGCCGATGGCAGTCTCTATGGTGGTATGGGTGACGACAGTCTCTTCGGCGGGGTTGGTAACGACAGCTTGTTGTTTGGCGGTAGCGGCAGCGACAGCCTTTCTGGTGGTGACGATGACGACGACGCAGTCTTCGGCGGCAGCGGCAGCGACGAGCTGTCGGGCGGCTCGGGGGCTGACCGTGACCTCTATGGTGACCTTGGTGACGATCGTCTCTCCGGCGGATCTGGTGACGACAGCTTCTTGTTCGGCGGCAGCGGCAGCGATAGCCTTGCGGGGGATTCCGGTAATGACACCGCAGTCTTCGGGAACAGCGGCGACGATGAGCTGGCCGGCGGCTCCGGTGACGATTCGGCGTTTTACGGTGGCAGCGGCCAAGACGTGCTTTTTGGTGGTGCCGGCGACGATACGGCTCTCTTCGGCGGCAGTGGTCTGGATCGGCTCTATGGCGGCAGTGGCGCTGATAGCTTGTCTGGTGGCCAGGGAGACGACCGGACGATTCGCGGCGGCAGCGGTTCTGACTGGCTCTCGGGCGACAGTGGGGCCGATGGGTATCTCTTCGGCAACGACGGGGATGACCGGCTTCTGGGCAACAGCGGTAACGATCGCCAGTTGCATGGTGTTAGCGGTGATGACCGTTTGGCCGGCGGCGTAGGCGATGATAGCCTTTTCTTCGGCGGCAGCGGAGAGGATAGCCTGGCCGGCGGCGATGGAGACGACCATGGGCTCTCCGGCGACAGTGGCGACGACCAGATCTCGGGCGATAGCGGCCGCGATCGCTTACTTTCAGGCGGTAGTGGCGCCGACCTCGTGCAGGGCGAGGAGGGAGAGGACAGCTATCTCTTTGGGGGTGTCGGAAACGATAGCCTTTCGGGCGGAAGCGGAGATGACCTGGTTTTCTATGGCGGTGACGGTGCGGACCGCATCTCTGGCGATAGAGGTGCGGACGAGGATCTCTTCGGCGGCAGCGGCGGCGATACAGTCTTTGGCGGAGAAGGAAATGATGCGAACCTGAATGGCGACAGTGGCGAGGACAGTCTGTTCGGCGTCAGCGGTGACGATGGCAGCCTCTTTGGCGGCCGGGATGACGACCTGATCGATGGTGGCAGCGGCGACGACTCTTTCCTTTACGGTGGTTCGGGCAGCGATCTGGTCAGTGGTGGCCTTGGCAACGACTTCGGTGTCTACGGGGACAGCGGCAATGACACCCTCTATGGCGGTTCTGGTAGCGATAGTTTGGACGGCGCCAATGGTAGTGATCTCTTGTTTGGAGGTAGCGGTGCCGGCGACTTGCTGACCGGCGGGCTCGGCAATGACGTTGTCAGAGGTGGCGACGGAGGCGATGTGCTGTACGGCAGTAGTGGGCTTGACGTCCTGCGTGGCGAGGATGGCGCCGACACGGCCTATGGCGGCAGTAGTGCGGATCGGATCCTGGCAGGTGTC
This sequence comes from Rhodospirillales bacterium, assembly GCA_963669335.1. Taxonomy (GTDB): domain Bacteria; phylum Pseudomonadota; class Alphaproteobacteria; order Kiloniellales; family JACOMY01; genus JACOMY01. The sequence goes on along the minus strand of OY770023.1, from coordinate 3,467,284 downwards.
GGTGACGATCGCGTGTTCGGCGACGAGGCCAGTGATCAATTGGCCGGTGGCAGTGGCAGCGACGCCCTCTATGGTGGTGCCGGCCGCGACCGCCTGAACGGTGGCTCGGGCGGAGACACACTCCATGGCGGTGAAGGCAATGATACCTTCGTCGTCGATACGAATACTGATGTCCTCTTCGATGTTTCCGGCGGTGGCAATGTGTTGCGCCTCAATGCACTGGACTACACCTTGGGCACAGCCTCCGACGTGCTGGTCGAACGCGTAAACATCCAGGACGCAGCCGGTGACGCACGCATGGTGGGCAATGCCAACGATGACATTCTGACCGGCAATGGCTTCGACAACACGCTTGTGGGTCAAAGCGGCAACGATCGGATGAATGGCGTCAGCGGCACGGCCACGCTGACCGGGGGTAGCGGAAACGATACCTTGGTGGTGAACACCTCAACCGACGTGGTGCGAGAGTTCTCGGGCCAGGGGATGGACCTGGTGCAGGCCTTGGTCAGCTACACCCTGCCGACGGGGTCTGCCTCCGCCTTCGTCGAAAACCTACGCTTTCAGGCGAACAGCGGGAATTTGAACGGAGGAGGCAACGATCAGGACAACACCTTGGACGGCAACAGCGGTGCCAACTCTCTGCGCGGCAATCAGGGCGACGACAGACTGCTGGGCGATGATGGTGACGACGATTTGTTGGGTGGTCTGGGTGCCGACCGGCTGGAGGGTGGCTCCGGTCAGGATACCTTGCGCATGGGTAGTGCCGATGTGGCGATCGGGGGGTCAGGTACGGACTCCTTCCTCTTTGGCCCGACACCGCTGGGCAGTGGCGGTACGGGAGGCCCGATTATCCGCGACTTCGATGGGGCCTTGGCGAATGCGGCTAACGGCGAGGACAAGCTGGTCTTTGCCACTGGCATGGAGAACGGCAGCTTTACATACATCGGTGCCGCGGCCTTCTCTGGCAGCGGCAACTCTGAGGCCCGGCTCGCGAGCTCGCGGCAGGTGCAGGTCGATGACGATGGCGATGGCGTTGTCGATCAAGCCTTCCTGGTCGACCGAGTGACGGTTGCCGGCTTGCTCACGGCAACCGACTTCGTCTGGCTGTAACAGCGATGGCCTGTTTGGCCTGCGGAGATCGCCGACAGCTGTTCGGGGACATGCTTGACACCTAGTGGTGCAACCCAGACGGATGGTCCCCCTCCGTCTGGATAAGTTGCCCCACCAGATCAATAGCTTGGTGGGCCGATTCACCAGACGCTTGGGGACCAAGGGTCTGGATCGGACCACTAGACAGGCATGGCATGCCGTGAGTTGGGGGCGGGCTCGGCGTCCCTACTGTGGTATCTGCTGACCTCTGTGCTTGACCGTCCAGTCTAGGCAGGACTGCAGCAAGCGCAGATAGAGCTTTGGTGGATAGTAGTCGTGGTCGGAACCTGGGTACCCCACCAACTGGGCGTCCACACCAGCCCGTTTAAGGGCCCGATGGAATTCTTTCAATTGGCTAAAGGGGACGTTCTCGTCCAAAAGGCCGCCCTGGATCAGGGTTGGGGTGCGCACCCCTTTTACATGGAAAATGGGAGAGCGATCGAGGAAGATCTGCAGATTATCGACGAAACTGCCGCCCAGGTACCAGCTCGTCTGGAAGTACTCATTCGTACCCTCCAGGCTGATGTAGTCGGTTTCTCCGGCGATCGGGCAGGCGGCCTTGAAGCGGTTCGTCTGTGTGATGATCCAGCTGGTCATCGTGCCACCGTTGCTCTGACCGACGAGGAAGAGCTGATCGCGGTCAACCAACCCCAGGTCAATGACGTGATCAACGCCCGATATGATGTCTTGATAGTCCAGCACCCCGAATTCGCCGATCAGGTCTTCGCGGAACGTGATGCCGTAGCCAAGGCTGCCTCTGTAGTTCACGCGCAGAACAAAAAAGCCCTTCTCCGGATAGACCGCCGTTGCGAAGAACTTGACCAGGGGCAGGTACTCATTGAAGTCGACGCCATTCGGCCCGCCATGGATCTGCACAACCAAGGGATAGGTGCTGCCGGGCCGATAGCCAACCGGATAGGTCAGGATGCCCTCAACTTCCGTGTTGTCTTGAGAGTGCCACTGGACAAGCTCGGTTCTGGGGAGCGGTAGGGCAGCGAAGGCTTCATTGACGCTGCTGACTTTCTTTGGGGCGAAGCGATCAAGATCGCTGAGATAGACCTCAGGCGGCTGATCATAGGTCTGGCCCACGAAGACAAGCCTGTCGCCGCTATCGGCAACATCGATGTAGGACGACACGAGATAGCCGTTCAGGCCCGGCTTGCTCAGGTCTTGAGGAGAGCCGAAAACCTTGACCGGCAGGCGGCCGTCGATGGGCATGGCGTAGAAGGAGTAGGTGCTGCGATCGTTCTCAATGTAGTAGAGGCTTTGGGAGTCCGGGGCCCACTGCCAAAGGAGGGGCAGCCGTCTGTCTGACTCTGCAATCTCGATGGCTTCACCGCCGCCCGCCGGCACGACCTTGATGTCCCACAGGAAGGACCACTTGAAGGCACCGGGCGCATTGATGAAGGCCAACCACTTGCCATCGGGCGCGTATTTCGGGAAGTAGGCCCAGTGGTCGTTGCCGATCACCAGCTTTGTGACCTTACCTGTCGCCACTTCCGCGTCGGCCAACTGCGCCCTGGTCCAGGCATCCAGGCCGGGATCGTCCTGATAGGCGAAAGCGATACGACTGCTGTCCGGCGACCAGTCGTAGGCCCAGCTACCGCCCCAATCGCTGACCGTGAAGTCCGCTCCGGCCGTGAGGTTCACGGGCTCTCCGCCCCGCATTTCGCTATCGAGGCTGAGCAGCCAGAGACGATTGCGATTGAAGACATCCGGGTCCTCGACAGGCGGTGCTTCGAAGTCAGGGTCGGGCATGACGAAGGCGAGCGCCTTGCCACTGGGCGCCCATTGGAAGCTCAGAATGTCCTGCTTCTGCTGCGTGATCTGCCTGCCTTCTCCACCATCAGATCCCACCATCCAGATGCTGTTGTGACCTGACTCCGAAGAGAGGTATGCTATCCACCTGCCGTCCGGCGACCACTGCGGGCTGGACACATGGGGTGAGGTTGGGATCAAGGTCTGTGTGTTTGTCCCGTCCAGGTCCGACACGACATAGCGGGTCGTATAGACATCCCCTTCCAAGTCCACTGTCTTGACGCCATAGAGTATCTGCTGGCTGTCTGGTGCAATAGTCAGATCTGACAAGCGCTTGACGTCTAAGCTTGACTGCGCTGTCCATTGGCTATCTGCACGCGATACCCCCAGATTAGCATATTGTGTAAGAAAAAGAAATGAGATGATGAGAGTTAAACGGTGTAACTTAGAAAGTGCCATAGTGTATCCTTGGGTGTTATGTCTGGACTAGACAGGGTTTGGGTGTCTGGAGAGAGCAACATCTGGTTGAAGATCATTAACATGATCGAAGGGCGCGGAGCCATCCCGATAAACCGGATTTGATCGTGGTCTCTGCCAAGGCACGCGAGCATGGCCATAGCCGGGAGGTGAGGGCGCTATAGCCTTTACCAATCAGCCAAAATCGCCTCTATGTCTGCTGTCTCGATGTTGTCTCGGGTGGCCAGGTAGATGCTCTGCTCGAAGCTGGGAGCATCGGGAACCAGGTGCAATCCGGGAACGGCGGTCGCCAGCATGCGCTCTGGCAAGTAGGCGGCGCCGCCTCTCTCCAAGAGGTGGGCAAGCGCCCAATCAGCGCTGCCGAAAGCCAGGGCCGAGACTGGCTGGTCTGGCCAGTACTGGGCATGCCAGCGCCGAAACTCGGCGCCGTGATCGACCTGGATGTAGCCGCTCTGCCAAGCCTGAGTCTTAAGGTCGAGCATAGAGACCAGGACAATAGAGTCGCGGCTGACCAAGCGCGCGCCGAAGCCTCGACCGGACAGGGGCTCTTGCGACAAGGCGGCATCGACAAGGCCGCTGGCCAGCCAGCGGCGGATCTCGTCGGTGGTGCCAGGCCAGGCCTCCAAGGCGCGTTCGGGGAAGCGGCTTCGGAGATCGGCAAACCAGCGATCGCCGAGGCCGATCCAGAGCGCGGTCTCGCAGGCAAGAGACAGCAGGCCGGAGAAACCTTCAGCCAGTTCCACGCTGCGCCGTGCCAGGTCCCAGCTCTGCAGCATGGTCTCCGCATGGCGCTGGAAGGCAAAGCCGGCCTTGGTCATCACCGCACCCCGGCGAGAGCGTAGCAGCAGGCGCCGACCCAGCTCTGCCTCCAGAGCGTCAAGGCGCGCCGTCACCGTCGACTGGGTCACGTTCAACTGCTCCGCAGCCCGGTTCAGGTTGCCGAGCTGTACCACGGTCAAGAAAGTCTGAAGAGAGGCGAGGTTCATGATCTCTGGTTCGGAGTTTTCGATTTATAGATCCATTTATATTCGTTTTACTGATCCGATCAACTGTGAGATTCTGCTCTCCAAGGTTCAATGAGGGACAACGAGAGGGACGCCATGGAGTTCAATCATTTCCTGTCGGCCTATTACCCCGACACCGGCTACGGCGGGGACAGGCTCTTCGATGACATGCTGGCCCAAGCCCGCGCGGCCGATCGCCTGGGCTATGCCTCGGTCTCCATCCCGGAACATCACCTGATCAATCTGCTGCTGACCCCGGCGCCTCTCTTGATGGCCGTGCGGTTGGCGTCCGAGACGCGGCACGTGCGGATCATGACCTCGGTCGCCGTGCTGCCGCTGCACGACATGCGCACATATGCCGGCGAAGTGATCATGGCCGATATCCTGACCGAGGGGCGTTTGATCCTGGGCGTTGGCCGGGGTGCTTTTGCTTATGAGATGGCGCGCTTGGGTACGCCGATCGAGGGGAGCCGCGCCAAGTTCGACGAGTCTCTGGATGTTTTGCAGGCGCTGTTGACGCGCGAAGAGGTCTCTTGGGACGGCGCCTATTACAGGTTCGAGCCGCTGACCATCATGCCGCGACCGGTGCGGCCGATCCGGATGATGATGGCGGTGATGGTGCCCGAGGGGATCTATGCCTGCACCAAGCGCGGCTTCCATATCCAGACGACGCCGCTGATGGGCTCCAACGAGAAGATGCTGGAGCAGGTTGGCGCCTTCCACCGGGCCAAGGCAGAGATGGGAGAGGCAGGAGCGGACCTGACCTTATCGCTCTCTCGCGTCGCTTGGCTCGCCAAAGACGAGGCCGATCGCGCGCGCAAGCTGGAGATGGCGCACGACTACTACCGCCGCTTCGACAATGTCTTCACCGGACCGGGTGAGGTCAGTCAGGGCGCGATCGCACCACTGCCGCGCAAGCAGACGAAAGAAGAGCTGGCGCAGAACATCCTGATCGCCACAGAGCAAGAGATGATCGACAAGCTGGCGGTCTATCACGAGGCCGGCGTGGACGAGGTGATCTTGAGCCAGAACATCGGGACCCCGAACGAAGAGACGCTTGAGAATATGGAGCTAATTGCCGAACGGGTGATGCCACACTTCTCCCAGCGTCTCTCGCACGCGGCGGAGTAGGTGAGGGTGCTTGAAAGGGACACTCCGCATCTGCGGCGCGCCTTCGGCAGCTATCCGACCGGGGTCACCGTGGTGACGGCGCGAACGGAGGAGGGGACGCCAGTTGGCTTCACGGCCAATTCTTTCACCTCGGTCTCACTTGATCCGCCCCTGCTTCTGGTCTGCCCGGGACGGCAGCTCAGCTGCTTTCCGGTTTTCGATCGCTGCCAGGACTTTGCCGTCAGCGTGCTTGCAGAGGGGCAGGCAGAGATCGCCACGCTCTTTGCCTGTTACTCAGGCGATCGTTTCGCGGCTGCCGCCTGGTCGAGCTCTGCGCGCGGTCTGCCGCTGATCTCGGGTGCTGCCGCACACTTCTCCTGCCGGACTCACGCCAAGGTCGAGGCCGGCGATCACATCGTCCTGATTGGCGCCGTCGAAAGCTGGGCGCAGTCCGGAGCGGCCGGGCTGGCCTTTGCCGACGGGCGCTATGCTGCGCTCACCCAAGCAGCCTAAACAGAAGACATCCTAGAGGTAACAATGACAAAGCCCCTGAACTGCGCCTATTCGGTCGAGGGCGAGGGACCGCCGCTCTTCCTGATTCACGGCATCGGTGCCGCGCGCACGGCCTGGCGTCTCATGCTGCCCCGCTTGGTCCGGCACTTCACGGTGGTCAGCTACGACCTGCGTGGCCACGGCCTCTCGCCGATGCCGGAGACGCCCTTCACCCTCGATGATCTTGTGGATGACCTGGAGCAGGTCCGCGCCCGCGTGGGGATCGAGCAGGCGCACTTTGCCGGCCATTCCTTGGGCGGCATGATCGGCCCGGCCTATGCGCGCCGCTATCCGGACCGCGTGCTCTCCTTAGGCCTGCTCTCTACGGCCGCAGGACGCAGCGAGGACGACAGCGCCAAGGTCTGGGGCGTTGTCCGCGCAATGGAGGAGAAGGGGATCCCCCAGGTCCTGCCGGCTCTGACGGATCGCTGGTTTACAGATGCCTACATCGCGGCCCATCGCGACATCGTGGAGGCACGCCTGCAGCAGGTGATCGACTGCGATCCGGAGGTCTTTATGACCGTCTTCAGGATCTACGCCGGCACCGAGATGATGCCCTGGTTGCACGAGATCACTGCCCGCGCCTTGGTGCTGACCGGCGAGTTCGACGGCGGCTGCAACCCGCGCCTCAATCAAGGGATTGTCGAGGCCATGCCCAATGCAGAGCTGGTCGTCTTGGATGGCTACAAGCACGCGATTACCTTGGAGGCGCCCGACCTGATCACCGATAACCTGATCCGCTTTTGTCTCCAGTGAGACTGGGGCCAGCCGCCAGAGGCGATGGGACCAAGGCGCCTCTCCGAACAGTGCAAGAAGATACAGAGATCTCAGTGGCGCGGTTTCAACGCCAGAAAGGCCGGTTGCTTCAAGTCGTCGAGGCAGGCCGGGTCGGGACGGTTTTGTGGCTCAGCCAGAAAGGCTCGCAGCACTGACCGGGCGCATGCATCCGCCAGCTGAACATGCGCATTGGCAGGGAAGACGAAGAGCTCGCCGTTGCTTAGAGTCTCGGCCGCCGCCTCTGCCCACTCGACAGGTGTCGAGGCGTCTAAGGCGCCCGCGAGCAGAAGTGTCGGTATCGCGCTCGTGACTGGGGTGCCGACGGAGATGTCAGGTGGTTCGGATGGCCAGAGGTCACAGATAAAGTGCAGGTGATTCCAGCCTGCAAAGGCGCTGAGCACTGGCTTTGCTTTGCTGTCCTCGCGCCGTGACTCGGGCGTCACCGCCTGGCTGTCGCGGCAGGCGACGGAGTAGGTCATCCCTACACTGTACCCGCGCGGAAAGCTGTCGTTAATCGAAGCTTCAGCGTGCGGACGAAGGCGCCAGTCCTGCCCCCTTGTCATGCCGTCGATCAGCTTGGGCAGAAAGGAGAACTTGCTGGTGTGATAGAGTTCGCGTCTAAGGATCTCTAACAGTGTGAAGTGATCGACGCGCAGGTAGAGGGGCGCCGGATCTTTCAAGTTCTGCACCTCGATGACGGAAGGCGCTGCTTCCAGTCGCTCCAAGAGTCCATAGAAGCGGCGCTCTAGGTCTGGATAGGCATCGTCGCAAGGAAGATGAGCCCGACAGGCTGCGAAGAGGCGATCAAGGACAGCGCCGAAGGCCTCACCGTCGTTGCCAGAGAGCGGGGTCTGGGGTGGGATCACAGAATCCAGGATCGCGGCCTGCACCGAGTGGGGATAGTGGCGCATGACCGTAAGGGCCAGGCGCGTGCCGTAAGAGATTCCGAACAGCACCACAGGCTCAAGACCGAGAGCGACGCGCAGGGCCTCCACGTCCGCCGCTATCTCCCGGCTGTTGAAGGCCGCAAGATCATGGCCGATTTCCTGGAGACGGTCGCGGCAGGCGGCATAGGCTGCCTCTATGCGGGCTTTGGGATCTTCGAAGGTGTCCGGGTCGTTCGAGAGCGGCCAGAGCACCAGAGGGTCGTCATCTTCGAAGCAGTCAAATGCAGGCTGGGCAAGGCCCACGCCGCGCTGTTCAAAGAGAACGAGACTGCGGCCGGGAAAAAGACTGTCGGCGGTGTATCGCCACTCAGCGATGTCGTGACGCCCACCCTCAAAAACTGAGTTCCCCGGTCCGCCGGCCAAGAAGATGACCGGCGCTAGATGTGGGTCTGGGTTCCGCGGCAAGAGCTGGATGACCGGTAGGGTCAGGGGCGCTCCGCCAGGGTCTGCCCAACGCTCCGGCACGGTGAGCCGACCGCAGCGACTGGGCCCTTCCGCCTCCAGATCAATCCAGCAGTCGACTTCTTGAAAATGGCCTGTACCCATGTCCGAGGGAATTTCTGCGGGACTGGCAGATTTGGTGATCATGGCGAGGATGAGAGCGGTTGTACCGGCAACCAGCGCAAGCCGCAGTGGCGTTATGGTCGGAAGCCAAGGCATGGCGGCTATCCTACCACCTATCGGAGCCAATCCTTGTATCTCTTAAGAGCTCTGCAGATCGCGGGTACCAGGCGCCTCTTGAGACGCTTGCTCGCGAATGTCTCTCCGCTGGATTGCGGAAATCCGGTCTAAAAGCCTTTTGCGGTTCCTCTCCCCAAGTCGGGCTGAGAGGAGAATGGGCTACCGACGCTCTGCCGTCGCCAGGATGCGGTACATGGAGCGCAGCACCGGCTTTTCGATCAGCTTCTTCTCGACGACGACGAGACCGGTCCCGGCGTTCTCGAAGGCCTCGACAATCTGGCGCGCCCTGGCCACCTCTGCCTCGCTTGGGGTGAAGGCATCGATGATCACCGGCAGCTGCTTGGGATGGATTGCACCCTTGCCGGTCATGCCGATGCCTCGGCTGGCCTGGGCCTCGCGCTCCAGGCCGGCCATGTCCTCCAGATCCAGATAGGGCACGTCGATCAGGTCGATCTCGGCACTGGCAGCGGCATGGACACAGCGCGTGCGGGCATAGTGCAACCCCTCCCAAGTCGGCTCGACCCGGAGCTCTGCTGCCATGTCGACACCGCCGAACAGCAAGGCATCGACGCGCGGGCTGGCTTTGGCAATCGCGAGGCAGTCGTTCAGGCCGTCATTGGTCTCGATGATCACCTGCAGGCGAAGGGACGAGGCGGCATTGGTCAGGATCTCGTCCAGCACCCGGATTTCTTCGGCTGCCTTGACCTTGGGCAGCATCAGGCCAACCGGCTGAGCCTCGCTGTCCAACAACGCCAAGAGGTCGGACCAGCCGTCGCTGGTGCGCAGCGAATTCACGCGCACCAGGACCTCTGAGCGGCCGAAGTCGGGCTTCTCTGCCAGCATGGCGACAGTGTCCCTTTGCGCCCCCGGCTTGTCCCGTGGTGCGACTGCGTCCTCCAGGTCGATGCAGACGATGTCGGCCTCGGTCCGGATCGCCTTTGCAAAGAGTGAGAGGTCTGTTCCCGGCACGAAAAGAAAGCTGCGTCTTGGCCGAACCTGCGATCCGTCTTTTCCGTCCATGCTTGTCCTCCCCTTGTCGTATCCTCGACCTTATAGGCCGGCATCGGCCAGAGCGGCAATGTCGTTCCAGCCGGGTCACAGGCGTCGGAGAATCCGCTTGCAAGCGCTTACATTTTTGCCTATGACCGAGGCCAAGTCATCAGCACAGGTCCGAAGGAGCAGGCCCATGGAGTATCTAAAGAAGGCACCGAAAACCTCAGCGGCCGGTGAAGAGGACGTGCGCCAAGCGGTGCACTCGATCCTGAGCGAGATCGAGGCCGGTGGCGATGATGCAGCCCGTGCCTACGCCCGGAAGTTCGATAAGTGGGAAGGCGAGATCCTGGTCTCCGCAGAGGAGCGCGCAGCCGCAGCCGGCAAGGTCAGCCAGCAGCTGAAGGACGACATCCTCTTCGCGCGCGACAACGTGCGCCGCTTTGCCGAGGCGCAGCTCTCCACCATGGTCGGGGCCGAGGTGGAAGTGGTGCCGGGCCTGATCGCCGGACAGAAGCATATTCCCGTCTCCGCCGCCGGCTGCTACGCGCCGGGCGGCCGCTACAGCCACGTCGCCTCTGCGATCATGACGGTGACCACCGCCAAGGTCGCCGGGGTCAAGCATGTCACCGCCTGTTCGCCGCCGCGTCCGGGTGCCGGCATCAATCCGGCCATCCTCTATGCGCTGGAGGTCTGCGGCGCCGACGCAGTCTTGAACCTGGGTGGTGTGCAGGGCATTGCCGCCATGGCCTTCGGCCTCTTCGATACGCCGCCGGCGCGGGTGCTGGCAGGGCCCGGCAACCAGTTCGTGGCCGAGGCCAAGCGCATTCTCTATGGCCGTGTCGGCATCGATATGTTTGCCGGTCCGACCGAGAGCCTGGTGATCGCCGACGCCTCCGCCGATCCCTCCATTGTCGCTTGGGACCTGGTGGGCCAGGCTGAACATGGCTACAACTCGCCGGTTTGGCTGGTCTCTACCGACCGGGCCTTGGCCGAGAAGGTGGCCGAGCTGGTTCCGCTCTACGCCACCGAGCTGCCGGAGCTCAATCGTCAGAATGCCGAGGCCGCCTGGCGCGACTATGGCGAGATCATGCTCTGCGACAGCCGCGAAGAGGCGGTCCGCGTCTCCGACGATCACGCGCCGGAGCATCTGCAGGTGCAGGCCGAAGACCTGGACTTCTGGTTGGAGAAGCTGACCAATTATGGCTCTTTGTTCCTGGGCGAGGAGACCACCGTGGCCTATGGCGACAAGGTCTCGGGCCCCAACCACGTGTTGCCGACCAAGGGGGCCGCGCACTACACCGGCGGTCTCTATGTCGGCAAGTTCATGAAGACGGTCACCTGGCAAAAGGCGACGCGTGAAGCCAACCGCTCCATCGGCCAGGCCTGTGCCCGCATCTCGCGCCTGGAGGGCATGGAGGGCCACGCCAAGACGGCCGATGTGCGCTTGGAGAAGTACTTCCCCGACGAGGTCTTCGATCTGAAGGGGGCCTAGGCTTCTTCAGCAGACCTGTGCAGGCTGAACGGTCGAGACCAAGGCGGTTCTGGCAAGAGCAGACAGGGGAACGATAGGCGCTTGCCAAGCTGGTTATGCCGCTTGTAGGCCAATAGCCACGCGTGTCGAGGCTAAGGCCGGAAGCAATGGCGAACGAGACAGAACCTGCGCAGGAAAAGGCTCAAGACGTAAAGCAGAGGCGAGCCGCAGACTATCGCCCTGAGGTCTTCTCGGTCGACTCCATCGAGGAGGCGAAGGGGGTCATCCTCCTCAATGAAGGGGGGCAAAGCACCGAAGACCGCTGGGCACGCGAGACGCCTTATCAGGCCGGCGACATCATCGACTGCCTAGAGCTGAACGAGTCCAGCCTGGTGCTGGACTACGGCTGCGGCATTGGTCGCCTGGCCAAGGAACTGATCGAGCGGGCGGGGTGCTTTGTCGTGGGGGTCGACATCAGCCTTGAGATGCGCGTTTTGGCCAACAGCTACGTGAGTTCCGGGAACTTCTCGGCTATGTCCCGAGAGGCCTTCCTGGCCCAGGTGCAGCGTGGTTTGCGTATCGATCACGCCGTGTCAGTTTGGACTCTTCAGCACTGCCTCAAACCAGCTCAGGACATCGGCTTGATCGCGCGGGGCCTCACCCCAAAGGGTCGGCTCTACGTGACGAACACCAAGAGGCTCTGCGTGCCGACCTGGAGTGGATGGTCGGACGATGGTACCGACGTAGGAGCCCTCTTGGCGCGAACCTTCAGACCCTTGGCCGAAAGGTCGCTTCCGGGGGAGATCTTCGAGGCAGTGACGACGCAGAACTCCTTCTGCCGCGTCTATGCGCAGAGGGCCGGCACCGATCGTTAAGATCCTGACCGGTAGCCTCGCGGCTCTTCGGCCGCGCGCACGATCCTCGATATCGGCTCCTACTGAGGTCCTAATACGCCTAGAGAAGAGAGGCCTTTCCCTGTACTAAGCCTGTCGCGGAACACTGGAACGTGCAGGGAATCCAGATCACATGACCACTCTCGATCTCGACGGACGCAGCCTGAACTATCGGCTTGGCGGTGCAGAGGGTGCGCCCGTCCTGCTCTTCTCCAACTCTCTCGGGACCACCTTGGAGATGTGGGATCCGCAGGCTGAGGCCTTTGCTGCCAGCTATCGCATCCTGCGCTACGATACGCGCGGTCATGGTGGCAGCAGCCTCTCGGAACAGGTCTCGATCGAGGACCTGGCAAGCGACGTTGTGGCCCTCCTCGATGCCCTCGAGATCGAGCGGGTGCATTTCTGCGGGCTTTCGCTGGGTGGTCTGACCGGGCAAGCCTTGGCCCTATTGCAGCCAGAGCGTCTCTTGAGCATGACCCTGGCCAACACCTCGGCCTACATTCCGACCGCAGAGATGTGGAACAGCCGCATCGCCGCCGTGCGCGAGGGCGGTGTGGTCGGGATCTCCGAAGCGGTGCTGGACCGCTGGCTGACGGCGGAGGCACCGGCAGAGCTGCGTCAGCGCCTCAAGGTGATGCTGAGCGGGATCGATCCTGCCGGCTACATCGCTGCCGCGGAGGCTGTGCGTGAGTCGGATTTCCGTGACCGCCTCGGCACGATTTCCCTGCCGACGCTTGTCATCGCGGCAGAGCAGGACAAGGCGACGCCGCCGGCGATGGGCGAGGCGCTGGCAGCGGGCATCCCCAACGCTCGACTGCACCTGATCCAGCAGGCCGGGCACATCTCAAATCTGGAGCAGGACGAGATCTTTACGGGCGCACTGCGGGAGCATCTAACCCAAAACGGTTAGCTGCGAAGGCCTCTGCCAAGAGGTCGAAGACGATGCGGATGCGGCGGCTGGTGTGCAGCTCGCGGTGCGTGACCAGCCAGACCGGGACGGGGACGGCCGGGATTTCGGGCAGGATCCGCTCCAGCTCGGATGCCAATTCGGCGGTCTCTTGCGTTAGCACGGTGACACCAAAGCCCTGGCGGGCCAGTTGCAGCAGCACCGTGCCGCTGTTCGTCGTGATCTTGAAGTTGCCCCGATCGATCGGCAGACCCATGTCGCGCAGGAAGGCAACCAGGCGATCAACGTGATCCAGCCCGATGAAGTCAGCTTGGGCCAGGTCTTCCACCTTGGTCGGGCGCCCTCGGGCCTCGAGGTAACTGGTGGCCGCATAGAAGCGGCCCTCGGTCTCGCCGACCTTCTTGGCGATCAGGTCCGGCTGCTCCGGCCGCACGTGGCGGATGGCGATGTCGGCCTCGCGGCGTCTGAGGTCCCTGATGTCGTTGGCTGCGATCACCTCGACCTCAATGCCGGGCGCGGCATCCCGCAGACGCTTCAGGACCGGCGGCAAGAGGTAGCTTGCCGTGATGTCGGTCGCGGTGATGCTGACTTGCCCCTCAATCGCCTGCGATTGGCCAGAGGCGGTCAAGGAGACCCGGCCGGCCGCCTCACCCATGGCGCGGACATGGTCCAGGAGCTCCAGGCCGGCAGTGGTCAAAGTCAAGGAGCGGCCCACACGCTGAAAGAGGGTGACGCCAAGTTGCTCTTCCAAAGAGGCGACCTGACGGCCTAGGGTCGGCTGCGTTTGCCCCAGGGCACGGGCCGCGGCCGAGAGCGAGCCCTCTTCGGCCGTCGCCAGGAAAGCGCGGGCCTGATTCCAGTCAAAAGAGAGGCAGGACCAATTCATGCATTCTTGCATATCATAGTTCCGATTTTTCGCAATTTCTCTTTGATCTGCGTATGACTAGGTCTGCGCGGAAAGGAGAAACAACCCATGACCGAGATCACAACCCACCGCGCGCTAGGAGGCGCCAGAAGGAGCAGAACCATGGCACCATCGCCGCGTTTCTGGGACAGGATTGCAAAGCGCTATGCGGCCAAGCCCGTCGGCGATCAGGCAGCCTATGAGAAGAAGCTGGACGTCACCCGTGCGCACTTCACGCCTGAGTCCGAGGTACTGGAGATTGGCTGCGGCACCGGCACCACAGCGCTCTTCCACGCGCCCTATGTAAAGCACTATCTGGCGACCGACCTCTCGCGCGGCATGTTGGATATCGCCGAAGAAAAACGACGCGCCAGCGGTTTTCAGAACCTGGAATTCCAGCAGGTCTCCGTCGAAGACCTGGACTTGCCGCCGGCAAGCCGCGACGCGGTCTTGGCGATGAGCATCCTGCACCTGCTGGAGGACAGGGAGGCGGCTCTGGCCAAGATCTACGACGTCTTGAAACCCGGCGGCCGCCTCTTCAGCAGCACCGTCTGCCTGGGCGAGAGCATGAAATGGTTCAAGCTGGTTGGACCGATTGGCAAGACTCTGGGTCTGATTCCCCTGGTCAAGGTCTTCACGGCGCCGGAGCTGGAGCGCAGCATCCTTACCGCCGGTTTCGAGATCGAAGAGCAGTGGCAGCATGCCAAGGGCCGGGCGGTCTTCATCGTGGCGCGGAAGCCTGGTTGAGAGGCTACCGCTCTTGGAGGGTTGGGTTAGAGGGGCAAGGCATGTTTGATGGATTCGAAGAGCGGTTCATGCAAGGGCAGGGTGCCAGGCTCTTCCTGCGCATCGGAGGCCGCAGGGATGCGCCACCCCTCCTGCTGCTGCACGGCTATCCGCAGACCTCAGCCATGTGGCGAGATATGGCGCCGCTGCTGGCGGCGCACTATCGCGTCATCTGTCCGGATCTGCGCGGCTATGGCCGCTCCGACAAGCCAGCCTCTGATCTGACACATCAGACCTATTCCAAGCGCGCGATGGCGGAGGATCTGGTCGCGGTGATGGAGGAACTGGGACACCAGCACTTCCTGATCGGTGCCCATGATCGTGGAGCAAGGGTCGCGCACCGCTTGGCGATGGATCACCCTGAACGCGTGGGCGCACTCTCCCTGCTGGACATCGCACCCACGCGCGAGATGTACGCCAACACCACGGCGGCCTTTGCCAAGGCCTATTGGCACTGGTTCTTCCTGATCCAGCCGCACCCGATTCCGGAGACCATGATCGGCCGCGATCCGGTCTCCTTTTGGAAGCTGAAGTGTTTCAATCAGTCGGGTGGCGGCAATCCCTTTGGCGGTGAGGCCTTGCAGGAGTATCTGGATTGCTTCTCTGACCCGGCTGCCGTTCATGCCTCCTGTGAAGACTATCGGGCGGCTGCCTCGATCGACATCGCGCATGACGATGCAGATGGAGCCCGCAAACTGGCCATGCCGCTGCAGCTCCTCTGGGCCAAGAAGGGCACGATCGAGCGCTGTTTCGATGCTCTCGCGCTCTGGCGGCTGCGGGCTGAGGAGGTGGAGGGAGAAGCCTTGGAAGCGACCCATTACATGGCCGAAGAGATTCCCGAGACCGTTGCAGAGAAGATGCGGGAGTTCTTGGACTCGCTCTAATCGGCATCAACCAGATAGTGCAGCTGGATCGCAACGTGGCCGGGAGCGACCGACGCCCTTTTGAAGGAGGGCTCGTCCGCGGGACCGGTCGCACCGGAGAGACCGTACCCCTCCAAGGGTACCTCGCCGGACATGTCGAAATCCCCGTTGCCGTTGATATCGTGGTGCAAGGCGACGGCATAAGGCCCCTCGGTCAACTCCGGGAAGTGGGCAACCTGGGCGGCATCTGCTGGGGCTAACGCGCGATAGCCGACCAAACCCTCCATGTCGAAGCTGTTCCAGGCCTCTTCATCGTCGTAGACCAGGACGATCAATTGACCGTCGTTACTCCTGAGGCCTTGCACCGCCACGGAGAGGCCATCGTGATGGGCGCTCTCCGGCTTTGATGCGGCTTCGACGGCTGAAGGGGAGAGATGGGCAGAGAGCAACCCCCCGCCTATCAGCAGTGCCAAGGTGGTCGCAACGGCGGCGAAGAAGGCACGATGCTTCATGCCTTCTCTCCAAGGGGAAGCTTGGCCGGGACGCTCTTGGGGCCGCGGGGCTTCCAGCCCGGCGGGTGGACCAGAATGCCGACCTTGTTGGCCAAGCCGGGGGTCCGGACGAGGTCTCGTGCCAAGTCGTAGTGGCTCTGGAGCCAGACCTTCACGGGATTGACCGTTTCGATCTGCTTGACCAGGCCATAGACAACCGGTGCCTCCTCTCTTGCAAAGGTGCCGAAGAGGCGATCCCAGACGATGAACATGCCGCCGTAGTTCCGATCCAGATACTGCGGGTTGGAGCCGTGATGCACCCGGTGATGCGAGGGCGTGTTCATGATCGCCTCGATGGGCCAGGGCAGGCGGCCGATAGCCTCGGTATGCAGGAAGGTCTGGTAGAGCAGTACGAAGGCGGTGGTGAAGAAGACCAGGATCGGATCGAAGCCGATGAAGACCAGCGGCAAGCTGAAGGAAATGGCCCAGAGGTCGTCGAGCGGGCCGAAGCGATAGGCGACCGAGAGGTTGAAGTGCGGCGAGGAGTGATGGACGGAGTGCGTCGCCCAGGCCAGGTTCACCCGGTGGGTGAAGCGATGTTCCCAGTAGTACAGAAGGTCCGCCAGCAGGACACAGATCGCGATGGTCATCCAGTTGCTGCCGATCTCCAAGAGGGCAAAGTCGTGCAGCAGGAAGAAGAGGCTGCCGTAGAGGCCATAGAAGACGAAGTAGCTGACGGTCGTATAGCCAGTAAAGGTGGCGGCATTGGCAAAGCTGTCGCCCAGGAGTTTCCAGCCAAAGTGCTTTAGCAGTGCATAGCGTAGCAGCTCGACGAGGAAGAGCCCAATTGAGACGATGAAGAACCAGTCCCCTAGGGTGATTTCCCACGCCAAGATGGTCGAAGCACTGATTGGGGTGGAGAGCAGGTCCATAATGTCTATCCTGATGACAGCGAGAGCGTTGGATGCCTTGACTGCCGAAATGGGGGGTTCGATATAAATTGTCAACTTCGATAAAATATGGATAGAGGAATATGCCGCGACCCAGTTTGAAAGAAGAGCGCCGCGAGCAGATCCTCGATGCCTATGAGCGTTGCCTCATCCGGTTCGGTGTCGAGGGCAGCACCTTGGAGGCCGTCGCCAAAGAGGCTGGCCTGGCCCGTGCCTTGATCCGCCACAACGTCGGCAATCGCGACGAGCTTCAGCAGGCGGCTGTCGTGCGCTTTTTGGAGAGAAGTGACGCCTCGTTGCAGGAGTTGCTGGACGCCCTGCCGGCCCAGCGCCCCTTGGAGCGCATGATCGAGTGGCTCTTTGACCCGCACAGCAGTGATCCGCACATCGCTCTGGTCTCAGGCGCTCTCGTCGCGGCCGGTGCCAACGATAGCGCGTTGGCCAAGGTGATGCGGGATTGGAACACGGACTTCTTCGACAAGGTGGCAGAGGTTGCCGGACGCTCCTATCCTGATGCAGAGGTCGAGACCTTGAGAGCGGTCGCCGCGGGCATTTCCTCAGCCTTCTTCGTAGCTGAGTCGGTCACACCGATTGGCCCCATGTCGGCATTTTGTGCCGACTGCAAGGCGGCCGCACTGCGACTGGCAAGGTCTTTGGAACAGCCTGAGGAGAGCCAGTAATGCCGATAACCAGGCGCCACTTGCTTGACCACGCGCTTACCGTCGGGGCGGCGAGCCTCGCGGCTGCGTCTCTGAATGTGCGCGTCACTACGCCCGCCTTGGCTGAGAGCGCAAAGCACTGGTCGGAACGTGCTGCCTTTCAGTCTTTGAAACACAAGTTGGGAGAGCGTCTGCTTGCCGTCACCTCACCGCTTGGCCCTTGCTTAAGCGCCCCGGAGAGCCAGGCCTGTCGGCGGCGCCTGGAGCATCTGCGGAACCCTTTCTTCATCCAGGATCAACCCGGCGGCTTTCAGACAAATGGCTGGCTGGATGCCTGGCAGGCAGAGGTAAGCCCCTATGCCGTTGCCGCCGAGAGCGCAGAAGATGTTGCCGCGGCCGTTACCTTCGCCCATGAGCAGGGCGTCAAGCTGGTGGTGAAAGGCGCCGCGCACGACTATCTGGGACGCAATTCAGCGCCCGATTCCCTGCTGCTCTGGACCCATCGTATGCGTGACATCACCTATGATCCGGCCTTTCGGCCGATGGGGGCCGGCAGCGACACGGCCGGGCGTCCAGCCCTGAAGGTGGCCGCAGGTGCGCGTTGGGTTGAAGCCTACGAGGCTGCCTCTGCCGTCGACCGCTATGTGCAGGGCGGCGGCTGCACCTCTGTCGGTGTTGCCGGTGGCTTTCTGCAGGGTGGCGGCTTCGGCAGCTTCTCCAAGCGCTATGGTACAGGGGCCGGCAGTGTATTGGAGTTTGAGGTGGTGACGGCCGATGGTCAGATCCGCATCGCCAACGCCTACCAGCACCCGGACCTCTTCTGGGCGCTGCGTGGCGGTGGTGGAAGTACCTTTGGCATCGTGACCCGGGTCACCTTGCTGGCCCATCCCCGCCCCGAGCGGATGGGCTTGTTGTCAGGACGCTTGGAGGCGAAGAGCGATGAGGCCTTCCGAAAGGCCTTGGCGCATTTGGTGGCCTGGTATCCGGGCGCGCTGAACAACCCCGATTGGGGCGAGCAGATCGCGATCCGACCCGACAACAGTATGGATTTCTTCCTGACCTTCCTCGATCAGAGCGATGCCAATGCCCTGTCGGTCTGGGCGCCCTTGAAGGCGGCACTGGCAGAGGAGGGCATTGCGCTCTCGCTGAACGCAAAGTCCATCCCCTTTGCCGGGCTTTGGGATCTGGCATTCTGGGACAGAACAGATCCGGATTTCGTCCATCGTGATCTGCGCGACGATGGAGGGTCCGGCCTCTATTGGTGGGCTCCCAATCAGGGAGAGGTGGGGCAGTTCATCGATGCCTACACCTCCCGCTGGCTGCCCCGCCGCCTCTTCGAGCCGGACGCCAGGATCGACTTGGTCGAGGCCTTGTTCCAAGCCTCACGCCATGCCCGCATTGTCTTGCACATCAACAAGGGTCTCTCGGGAGCCAGCGAGCCCGTGCTGGCGCGCGAGGCAGACACAAGCATCAATCCCGTGGCGCGCGAGGCCGCCGCACTGGTCATCTGCAGCTCAACCCAAGAGGCCCGCTATCCTGGTCTGCCGGGACATGAGCCCGACATGGCGGCTGGAAAGAGAGCTGCCGAGCAGGTGCAAGCAGCGATATCGGTCTTGCGCGCAGCCACGCCCGGCGGCGGCGCTTACTCGAACGAGGCCGACTACTTCGAGCCCGATTGGCAGACAAGCTTCTGGGGTGCGAACTACGCAAGCTTGCTGGAGGTGAAGCAGCGCTATGACCCGGACAACCTCTTCCGGGTCCACCATGGCATCGGGAGCCGCTAGGATCGTGAGGGCTTACGGGCCAGGCGACAGATCGGAGAAGCTTTTGTCCGAAGCGCGCGTCATGCCTGTTCGCAGCTTCCGGTCCAACGTTCGCCTAGTGCGGCTACGATGGTCTCTGCAAGAGCGGGCTGGCACTTAGAGAGCAGGGTTTGGATGTAATCCTGCGTCATCTCCGGGCCCTGGCGACGTAAGGCGTCCAGGCTTTCCTCGACCGCCTCTTCCTGCTTCAACTCTGCTTGGCAGGTTGCCAAGCAAAGAAGCGTCCAGTTGTACTGAGGCAAGAACCTAAGGGCACGATCCAGGTAGGGCAGGGCCAAGTTCGGCTCGCCGGCAGCTAAAAGCGCAGTCCCCTTGAAAATGTCTATCGGAGGATAGCCGGGCGACAGGCGATCGGCCTTGGCGAAGGCCTCCAAGGCCTCTTCAGTGCGTCCCAAGAAGGCCAGAGAGGCGCCCGAGAAGGTCAGGAACTCGACGTCGTTGGGATTGAGCCGATGGGCGGTCTGCGCTTCTTCCAGGCCGCTCTCCGCCTTGCCCAGAAGGCACTCGACCAATCCCAAAGCGCTATGCAGATAGGGCTCTTGACTATCCAATGCGATCCCACGCAGGGCGTCACGACGGGCAGTGCGCAGGCTGGTCTGCGGGTCTGGAGCCCAGGCATTGAGTGCGGAGTGGATGCTGACCCACGAGAGCGTCTCATAGATTATAGCAAACCCGGGGTCGATCTCCAGGGCCTTGAGGCAGATCTGTCTGGCTTCCTCCACTGTTTCCTTCGAGGGACGCTCGATCAGGTCGAAGGCTTTGAGCTGCAGGTCGTGCGTACTGCTGGCGTCGGCGGCCTTCTTGTGCGCGCGCCGTGCCGCATGGGCGACCAGAGGCAGATAGAGTGTGCCACAGATCTTCGGTGTGACCTCGTCTTGAAAATCAAAGAGGTCTTCCGCGCTGCCATCGAAACGGTCCGACCAGATGACCTCTTCGGTGGTGAGGTCGGTGATCTGAACCGATACGCGGATGCGCCGCGACGAGGCCTGCACGCTGCCGTCGAGGGCATAGGCGGCACCCTGCGCGCGTGCAGGCTTCTGCCCCCCGCTGCGTGCCGCATCGTCTCCGCGACGCTGCGGCGCCACGACTGAGAAGACGGAAAAGCGCCCCAACTCGATGACCAGATCGCGCGTCAGCCCGGCGGCGAGATCCAGATGCTCCGGATCACGCGAGACGCAGTCAAAGGGCAGGATGGCCATGGCGATCCTGCCAGAGCCCTTTGCCTCTGCCTCTCCGCTCGTGGTGGCGCTTTCTACAGCGGAGCGCCACTGCCAGGCTCGCACCTCTCGATCGATGTTCTTGAGGGCGAGCGCGCCCATGTCTTGAAACGCGCTGCCGAGGCTGCTGGCCACGGTCTGATAGACCAGGTCAGAGAGACAAATCCCGCCGGGCTCTGCGCTCTGTTCCAGGCGGGCTGCGATGTTCACGCCGTCGCCGTAGATGTCACCCTCTTCGAAGACGATCTCGCCCAGATTGATGCCGATGCGAAAGGATAGCGTGTGTGCGTTGTTGTCACTCTGCCAGGCCAATGCACAGGTCACGGCGTCGAGCGCGCTGGAGAACTCGACCAGGAAGCCATCGCCCATCTGCTTCACGATGCGGCCGCGATGGCGCTCGACCAGAGGGGTGATCATCTCGTTGCGCACGGCCTTCAGGGCCGAAAGCGTGCCGCTCTCGTCCTTACTCATCATGCGCGAATAGCCCACTATGTCCGCAGCCAAGATCGCCGCGAGCCGTCGTTCCATAAGCGGATTCCTGTCTTGCCCCGAGACAAGTCTAGATCACACGGTCGCGCCTTGCAGCGCCTCTCTGCCTTCTTTTTTGTCTACACCGACCTGTTGCGAGTAGTGGACTGCTCCTCTTGCCGCCTCACTTGATCAAGGGCAAGACCGCCTTGAAATCCTCAGTGCCGGCGCGCTCCAGCCATTCGAAGGCAACCATCTCGCTGCTGACGATGGTCAGGCCCGCAGCGCGCATGCGCTCCAGGCCTAGAGCCTTGTTCTCTGGGGCACGGGATCCGACGGCATCGGCGACGACAAAGACGCGATAGCCCTTCTCATGGAACAGCAGGGCAGTCTGCAGCACGCAGACATGCGTCTCCATTCCCATGACGATCAGCTGCCGCCGTCTGGTGGCAGCGACCGCCTCGAGGAAGCTCTCTTCGCGCGCGGCGGAGAACGCCAGCTTCTCGATTACCTGATCTGGCTCGAAGAGAGGCAGCAAGTCCGGATGCGTGTGACCCAAGCCCTTGGGATACTGCTCGCTGGCAAGTGCGGGCACCTGCAATGCCCGCGCGATGCGGAGCAAACGCCCCGCGGTCGCGAGCGCGGCTGCCCCCTCGTGGATTGCAGGCGCGAGCCGCTCTTGAAAGTCGATCGCGAGCAACAGCGAGTCGGCTCGGTTCATCAGCATGCGGGAGGTGCCCTTCTAGTCCAGGACCATGCCGCCATCGACGATCAAGGTCTGGCCGGTCATGTAGTCGGAATCACTGGAGGCCAGGAAGCAGGCGACGCCGACCAGGTCTTGGGCGACCGAGGGCCGGCCCAATAGGATGCCTTCAGAGAAGGTCTCGAAAGCCTCGTTCTCGCGCTCTGTCAGGCCTTCTTCCAGAAAACCGCGGTCGATCACGCGCCACATCTCTGTATTCACCACGCCAGGGCAGATGGCATTCACGGTTACGCCGTCCTGTCCGAAGGCGCGTGCGGCCGCTTGCGTCAGCGCCACGACGCCGAACTTGCTGGCGCAATAGTGGGCCAGCGGGTCATAGCCCTGCTTGCCGGCGATCGAGGCCGTGTTGACCACCTTGCCGCCGAAGCCCTGGTCCAGCATCTGCTTGATCGCCTCTTGCATGCAGAGCAGGACGCCCAGGCCATTCACATCCATGATCTCTTGCCAGTCCAACTCGGTGATCGAGAGGAAGGGCTTGGTCTGGGCGATACCCGCATTGTTGAAGATCACGTCCAGCTTGCCATGCGCTTCGACGGCGTCAGCGATCATGGTCTCCACGCTGTCGCGGCGGGTCACGTCGACCGTGGCATAGGTGGCGATGCCGCCCTCTGACTGGATCTCTCTGGCAACGTTCTCGGCGCTGCTACCTTCGATGTCGGCCACCATGACCTTTGCCCCTTCGGCGGCCAGGCCTTGGGCGATGGCCTCGCCGATGCCGCGGCCACCTCCGGTCACGATGATCGAGCGGTCGTTCAGGTCCTTAGGCATCGCACAGTCTCCCTCTGTGTTGGCATCGCCTTACTCTAGAGGGAGCATGCCACGAACAAGCGGGCAGGGGGCAAGACATTCGCGTCTTGCCTCCTTCGCTTAGGCAATGGAGATCAGCTTGTCTGGACGACGGGTCTTCTTCTCCAGGCGCAGGGTGACGAGGGCAAAGGTCACCCAAGAGCCGTGGAAGACCACCCCGCAAATCAGAACCAGGGTCCCGGGGATGCCGCCGACCGAGGCGCGATCGGCAAGCTCGCCGAGGCTGGAGAGCGGTGTTGGGTGGATGATCAGCTTGCCGAAGTAAGCCATCGCATGGACCACCAGGATGTAGCTGTAATTCTTGCGCAGGCGTCGGCCGATGGCGCGGATGTAGCTAATGTGGAAATAGGGGCGGCTATAGTCATTGGCCAAGAGGATGTTCCATTTGCCGTCCAGGTGGACGCCTTGGCCGCGCAGCATCGGCCCGTAGAACTCAGTCTCCAAGAGGCGACAGCGCGCCCGCCAGACATTGAAATAGCGATAGCGGCGCGCCTCCAGCAGCAGGAAGACCACGATCAAGAGGCCAACCAGCAGGATCGGCAGCGGCGAGGCTTCGGGGCTGCTGTAGCTGAGAGAGAGCGCCAGACCAGTGGTCACCACCGACCAGTTGGTGGTGTTGTCCAAGCGGGTACGCCAGATTGTGCTGCGATAGACCTCGCCGCGATAGAGGTGGGCGACCGCGCCCATTTCCGCAGAGCTGAAGGCTGTCGCCGCGCTCTCTAGTCCCTCGTCGGCTGGACTCATCCTCTCGTTTCCTCACCCTCTTCTTTTGCCTATCGTTTCATAAACGGAGAGAGTCGGGATCGGAAAAATGCGGCCCTTAAGGCGTCGCTCGATAACCTAGGTTACGCAAAGTCTTCACCTGTTCTTCTCTGTCCCTCTGCTACCCGGCCTGCTAGATTGGCAGAAAGATCAGCAAGATCAGGGGCAATAAGAAAGGGGTTTGGCCATGTCAAAAGACCTAAGTTTTGCGACTTTCAACCTCTATAATCTGCAGCTACCAGGTCTGCCGTGGCGCTCCGAGCCCTATGGCGAGGCCGACTATGCGGCCAAGATCGCCTGGACGGCGGGTCAGCTGAAGCGGCTGCACGCCGATGTCATCGCCTTTCAGGAACTCTGGTCGGCCAAGTGCCTGACCGATGCCTTCGAGGCCGCTGGCTTGGCCGGCAGCTACCAGCTGATCTTCATCGGTGACGATTGGTACGACATCGCCGTGGCAGCCGCGATCCGCGATCCCTGGGAGCTGCGGGAGAAGCGCCTGCACAAGGACTTTGGCGAGGGCTTCGTTCTGAAGAAGCGCGGCGGCAGTCGCGATCCGGAGGACGACGAGATCGAGGTCACGATCGATCGCTTCGCGCGGACCGTCTTGGATCTGGAGCTGGGCCACAAGGACCATCCCGACCTACCGGGGGTGCGGGTTCTCTGCACCCATCTAAAATCCAAGCTGCCGACCCGCCTGGACCGGGAAGAACGCGATCAGGAGGCCGTGCGCAAGCATGCCTCTGCCCTGGGCGCCGCGCTTTCCACCATCAGACGCACGGCAGAGGCGGCTGCCCTGCGCGTCGTCGTCAACGACATCCTGAAGAAGAGCGACGCGCCCTTGGTCGTCCTGGGTGATCTCAACGATTCCCAGCTCAGCAACACGCTGGCCATCATCAGTGAGCAGCCCTCCTACCGCCTCTTCGAAAGCAGTCGCTCCGGCAGCCGGAGCGACGCCGGGCTCTATTCCGCTGGCACCCTGCAGGAGTTCCGCTCTCTGCGCGACGTCTACTACACCCACGAATACAAGGGCGTGCGCGAGAGCCTGGACCACGTGCTGGTCTCAGAACAGTTCTACGATCACTCCCGCAACCGCCGCTGGTCCTTCAAGGAGATGAAAGTCTGGAACGACCACCTGGAGGACGAGAACCCCGCCAGCAGCGACCACGGCATCGTCGCCGCCTATTTTGTCCATGATCCGGCATAGGGGGGAGTGCGCTGGTTCCAGGGCGGATCTGGGGACTACGGGGATCTGATCAAATCTCGCGGTGAGGGACTCTGGCGATAGGATACTCCGGCGACGGGCGACTTAGGCGTCAAGACCCGTGAGCGCTTCGCCAGATGGTAGGGAATGCAAGCATTCTGTAACCAAGTCGGGAGTTGTGCGTGCATCAAGGCTCGTGCATGTCGATCTGTAAACAATGACATTAAGTGAGCGGGGAGTTGTGTTGATAACTGAGCGGATGTGTCTCGGCGGCCGGCTCCTGATTGGAACATCGGAGCTGCTGCTGCTGGACCGGCGAGCCGAAGAACGCACGCGCTGGTCTGACCGACGCTGGTGACCCGGAGCCGACTTCGCGCCGCGGAGGGAGTGGGCTTGATCGGTTGCCCCCGATGTATGCCTCTGGTAGCGTTCTCGACCCAGTCACCATCGATGGGGACGCTTGTGGACGTCGCGGAGTGGCTAAGGGAGTTGGGGCTGGAGCGCTACGAGCAGGCGTTCCGCGACAATGAAGTCGATATCGCTCTCTTGCCGAATCTAACCGTCGAAGATCTCAAGGACCTCGGAGTGTCCTTGGTCGGCCACCGCCGCCGACTGCTCGATGCAATCGCCGCGCTAAAGACTCCTGAGCATGAGGACGTCGAGCCGCCGGCAGACGAGGCGCCAGCTCGGGCGCTCCGCTCCGAAGCCGAGCGGCGCCAGCTGACGGTACTGTTCTGCGACCTGGTGGGCTCGACGGCGCTGTCGGCCAAGCTGGATCCTGAGGACATGCGCGAGGTGATCCGAGCGTATCAAGACGCGTGCGCCGGGGTGATCACCCGCTTCGAGGGCTTTGTGGCCAAGTACATGGGCGACGGCGTGCTGGCCTATTTCGGCTATCCACGCGCCCATGAGGACGATGCGGAAAGGTCGGTGCGGGCGGGGCTAGCGCTCACCGAGGCGGTTGCCAAGTTGGCAACGCCCACTGATCAGGTTCTGGCAGCCCGCATTGGGATCGCGACCGGGCTGGTGGTTGTTGGCGATCTGATCGGCGAGGGCGCCTCGCAAGAACAGGCGGTGGTCGGCGACACACCCAATCTTGCGGCGCGGCTGCAGGGTGTGGCGGCGCCGGGACAGGTTGTGATCGCTGGAGCGACCAGGCGGCTCGTCGGCGAACGCTTCGAGCGTGTTGATCTTGGCCCACAGTCACTCAAGGGCCTGTCCACGCCGGTTGAGGCGTTTGCGGTTACGGGCGAGCACGAGGCGCAAAGCCGTTTCGAGGCGCACAGGGGTCAGCTCCTGCCGATGGTCGGGCGCGACCAGGAGCTGGCGTTGCTGCTGGAGCGCTGGGCCCAGGCTAAGGCGGGCGAGGGCCAGGGCGTACTCCTGGTGGCTGAAGCTGGGATCGGCAAATCGCGCATCAGCCGCGCCCTGCTCGATGCCCTCGCCGATCAGGCGCACATACGCATCCGCTATCAGTGCTCACCCTATCATACTGACAGCGCCCTTTTTCCGGTGATCCAACAACTGATCCACGCCGCCGGAATCACCGCCGACGACCCGACCGACACCAGGCTGGACAAACTGGAGGCGTTGCTCGCCCGGGCGGGGGAAACCGACGTTGCCGCGCCCCTGATTGCCAGCCTGATCGGGCTCGATGGCGCGGGCCGCTACGGCCCCCTCGACCTTACACCGCAGGCTCAGCGGGCGCGGACCCTCGGGGCCCTCGTCACCCAGCTGCTTGCGCTCGCCGCCCAGCAGCCCATCCTCGTGGTGCTCGAGGATGCCCACTGGATCGACGCTACCACCCTGGAGCTGATGGAGCTCTGTCTCGATCGGATCGCGGATGCCCGCGTGCTGATCCTGCTCACCAGCCGCCCCGATCATCAGCCGGAGCTTGCCGGCCATCCCCACGTCACGCGGCTTACCCTCAACCGCCTGGGACGCGCCGGGGTCGAGGCGATCGTTGCCCGCCTCGGCGGCCAGGACTTGCCCAAGGCAACCCTCGAAGCGATCATCGACCGCACCGACGGCGTGCCACTCTATGTCGAGGAGCTGACCAAGGCGATTCTGGAGACGGGTGAAACGACCGTTCCGGCGACCCTGCACGATTCTCTGATGGCGCGTCTCGACCACATCCCCGAGGTTAAAGAGATCGCCCAGGTCGCGGCCTGCATCGGCCGCGAGTTCGACTTCTCCCTCCTCGCGGCCATCGCCAACCGGGCTGAGCCGGACCTTATGGCCACGCTTGACCAGCTGACATCCGCCGAGCTGATCTTCCGCCGCGGCATCCCCCCGGACGCCCGCTACACGTTCAAGCACGCCCTGGTGCAGGATGCGGCCTACGAGGCCTTGTTGAAGAGCACCCGCCAGCGTCTCCACGACCGCATTGCGCTGGCGCTCGAGGCCGCCGGTTCGAGCGAGCCGGAGCTGCTTGCCCAGCACCACACCCTGGCAGGCAACGACGAGCGGGCGATCGCTTGTTGGCACGAAGCTGGCCTTGGCGCCGCCCGGAACTCGGCCAACGTCGAGGCGATCGGTCATCTGCGTAAGGGTCTCGAAGTTGTCGCTGGCCTCCCGGACGGCCCTGACCGTGACCGCTCCGAGCTGCGCCTCCAGCTGGCGCTGACCGGCCCTCTGATCGCGACCGCCGGCTATTCTGGGGCCGGCACCGTCGAGGCGTACCAGCGCGCACGCTCTCTCTGCCATCAGCTCGGCGACGATTCGCCGTTGCTTCCGCTCCTCTATGGGGAATTCGCTAGCACATTGGTCGGGCCGGCTGATCAAGTCGCCAGCCAGCAGATCGCGCAGCGCTTCATGCGGATCGCCGAGCATCAGGGCGACGACGGTTTATTGCTCACCGGCCATCGCATCCTTGGCACCTCCCTGGACTGCAGGGGGAGTTTTCGGCGGCCTTGGCCCAGGCCGATCGCGCGATCGGCCTGTGGGACCCGGAGAAGCATCCCGCGTTGGCGCAATGGTACGGGCAGGACCCCTGGGTCGCTAGTCAGACCTTCGGGCGAGCGTGGAGCCTCTGGCACCTGGGTTACCCTGAACAGGCCGACACGGCAATCCGGGCGGCCCTCGCTCGGGTGGGCCAACTCCAGCACACCAACAGCACCGCTTACGCCTTGTATCAAGCGTTCGTCATCACCGAATGGCAGCGCCGGGATGAGGAAGCCGCCCAGTGGGTACCGCCACTCCTCGCCCTGGCGAGAGAGCAGCAGCTCGCGCTGTGGCTGGCCTGGGGGCGGGTCTTCGAAGGCTGGAACGCAGCGCGCTCGGGTCGGCTCGCCGATGGGGTCGTTGTGATGGAAAGGGGGCTTGCTGATTGCGATGCAGTCAACTGCAAGATGAATCGCTCCTACTTCCTGTCGTTGCTTGCGCGGGCACTCGAGCTGGCCGGCCGCTACGAGGAGGCGTTTCAAGCCATCGATCGGGGGCTGCTGCTGATGGATGAGACCAACGAGCGCTTCTGTGAGGCGGAGCTGCATCGGGTCAAGGGCGCGCTGATGCTGGCGGGCGGCAGCAAGGCAGATGCTGTGGCCTGTCTTGAGCGTGCCGTCGCCGTCGCCAGTGGTCAGAGCGCCAAGTCGCTGGAGCTGCGCGCGGCGACCGCGCTTGCCCGGCTGTGGGCGGATCAGGGCGAGCGAGGGAAGGCTCACGATCTGCTCGTGGCCACATACGACTGGTTCACGGAGGGCTTCGACATGCCGGACCTCAAGGACGCCAAAGCGCTGCTCGCTGAACTCCGCTGACTTCCGGAAATGGCAAAGCAGCCGCCTGAAGAGCTATCGCAGTCGGGCGCCGGTTTTGCGATCCGAAAGCTGAAGCCCACACAACCGCCTCGGGGCCTGGCCGCGGTGCCTAGAGCAGGCGGACCGCTTCCTGGAAACGAGCGTTTGTCGGCAGTGGTAGACTTCGAGCTGTTCCGGGATGATCTGGAGGCAGCGCTGAAGCGCTCGGACCGCTCGAAGGGCGGTCGCCCTCCCTATGATGCGGTCCTGATGTTCAAGGTTCTGGTGCTACAAACGCTCTGCACGCTGTCTGACGATCAGACGGAGTATCAGGTGAAGGATCGTCTATCCTTCATGCGCTTCCTCGGCCTGGAGCTCTCGGACAAGGTTCCGGATGCAAAGACAATCTGGCTTTACCGGGAGCAGCTGGCACGGGTCGGCGCGATCGAGGGCCTGTTTGAGCGCTTCGATCGCTCCTTGCGAGAGGCTGGCTACTTGGCGATGGGCGGCCAGATCGTCGATGCGACGGTGGTGAACGCCCGCCGGCCGCGCCTGAACAACGAGGAGAAGACGACGCTGAAGGGCGGCAGAACACCGGGTCATTTTGGTCCAAGGCCCGCAAGAGCCAGATGGGACTGATCATCAGAAGCGTCGGCAGCACCCGCGCCAAGGCAAAGATCGGACTGGCCAACCTCGTCTACAACATGCAGCGCCTAGCCTGGTTCGAGACCAGACCTGCTCCAGCCTAGCAGTCAGACGAGCCAACCAGGCTCCGATCATCAGCAAGCTGACCTACAACAAGCACCAACTGACCCCATCCGGCGACCTTTCCAACCCTATCTCCACCGCCCAGCGGAAACCAAGGTGTTCTTCGAGGTGTCCAGCTGCAGGATCCTCGATCGAGGCCGCAGCTTGTTACACTATGCCTTTTTGGGTAACATCACCTTCTGCGTGCAGAGAAGCCGCCCCTAAGATGCAATGCAATGTTCTCGGTTCCCCTCGAATCGAAACACATGCCATTGTCCAACTTGATAGGTTGGAACGAGTCCTTAGTGTCAGCCACAGGCCAGTGTCCACAGGCCAGTGTCCACAGGCTAGTGTCAAAGCCGCCCAATACGTCGGCAGGTGTAAGATAATCGGCAAGGATTGTGCCAAATCACTGCTGAGAAATCTGTTCTGTATTTACGGGATACAAGAAATGAACAAAACAAAAGAATTTTGGAACAAGGCTGCAGACAACTATGACAAGACCGAGAGGCGGTTTGAACATATTCATCATACGTCTAGGGAAAGCGCAAAAAAATACCTCAAGGACAGCGATGTCGTTTTGGACTATGGATGCGGAACAGGCACGACAGCCTGTGAGCTAGCCAGTCATGTGAAAGAGATCCAGGCCATTGATATTTCTGGCAGAATGATTGAACTGTCAAAAGAAAAGGCAGTCTCCGGTGGCATCAACAATGTCAATTTCGTGCAGGCAGACATTTTTGATGAAGGGTACGGCAAGGACTCATTTGATGTCATTCTAGCTTTCAATATGCTCCACACAGTACCTGATCCTCAGAGCGTCCTGCAGAGAATACACGAACTGCTAAAGCCCGATGGGTCATTTATCTCCGTAACACCCTGCTTGCGGGACAAGATGTCATTTGTTGTCAGCGCCCAGATTCAGGTTGTTCGTCTATTGTGTAGTATCGGAGTAATTCCCGTCCCGATAAGAAGACTTGATAGCTCCGACTTAGATGACCTGGTAGCGGATGGGAAGCTTCAGGCTGTTGAAACGAAAGAAATATTTGGAGGTGCGACCAGTTACTTCATTGTGGCAAGGAAGAACAAAAAATCGGTTTCGGTCTCTGGATGACGACCGGAAAGACTCCTGGTCAGCATCGTTTCTCGCTAATGAAATTTCGAGGTTGTAAATAGCGCAGCGCTGCTGTTTTACGCAGGTAATAAAGGCTCTTACTGCCCAAAAAGTAATGTCAGCTTTATCCTACATGCCAGACATTGACTGATGATTCTCCCCGGCCTGACTCAAAGCGTCAAGACCGGCACCGCTTCGTCCTCAGGGTGCGAAGCAGAACACCTACGAAGTACGCAGGATCTTCGACTTTAACAAGAATTCAGGCCGTGTCAGCGCTACGCTCTACCCGATTCCCTAACATCACCTTTCGGATGCAGTGACCTAGGCTTACGAGTGGCGACACGGCGCACCCGCCTCATGATAGGGACAGACATGAGCCGGTCGGTCGGATTGAGCCCTCGGCAGACCTTCGGGCAAGGTCGGCAAAGTGCGTTAACCGTCTCTTCCTGGTTCATTCGGATCGTCAGAGAAGAGTGCGATCTTGTTGCCTTGTGGGTCGCGCAGATAGCCAACATAAAACTGAGGTCCATAGGATTGACGAAAGCCCGGCTGACCTTCATCCAAGCCGCCTGCAGCAAGCGCAGCGGCGTGAAGGTCACGGACCTGCTGTTGGCTGCGCGCCTTAAACGCGATCATAGTACCGTTCCCCACCGAGGCCGGACGTCCATCGAAGGGAGGTTTCACATGGAAATCCGGCAGAGCGGAAGATTGCCCCAGATGTTTGGGCAGGGTGCAGCTAAGGCCCTCCGGACCCTCCTCCAACTCGTAGTCTAGGGCTGGCAGAAACGCAGCGTAAAAGCGTTTTGCGCGAGCGATGTCATCGGCACCGATGGTGACGTAGGCAATCATGCTGAATGCTCCCTCAAAGCCGACATTGGTGCAATTGCGGCGAAAGCCCAATTTGTCCGCATCCCAGGCATTGAGGTTCGCTCGCCCGAGCCTTCCCTCACAATGCCAAAGCGGCACCACTGTGCCCACATGTTCGGCGCGACCATACCGATTAGCAACGGGCATCCTCGACCTTAGGTGATATGTCGTTCATTTCCGCGCTACACTCTATCCTTTGGTGCAACGTCGCCTTCTGCGAGTGGAGTATCTGTGCGTTCAAGGAGGCCCACCCGTTTCTCGACCCCGAGCAATAGACAGTCCAAGATGAGCTGAAGGTCTTGGTCAGGATCGGTTCCTACGCTCGTCGCAAGGGTCCTCGCACCGATGTAAGAGGCATAGAGGGCGCGAGGGTAGCTTGGATTAGTGACGCCCATAGCTTTGAACTGTTCAGCCAGGAATACGATCCGAGTTTTGTCGACTGCGCTGACCCGCTGAGCCGCATCCGGGTCATAGCGTGCCCATTCTCGTATGGCGTGTTCTGCCTGTATCGGCGTGTCATGAGAATCAACTTTTCTAGCCATCCCAAGGAGTACGTGGATGCGGGCGAATCCTGGCTCGACTTCACCCAGCTGAGTGATGATGTCCTCTGCCCGGATGGATTGCCACCTTTCCAAAAGACACAGCTTGTACTCCTGCAGACCCTTGAAGTGCCAATAAAAAGAGCCTTTTGTCGTTTTGAGTCTTCGTGCAAGGGCCTCCGCACGCAGTGCCTCGTAGCCTGAGTCTGCGAGCGCCTCAAACCCCGCTGCTATCCAATCGTCCTTCGAGAGTCGTCTATCGGCCATGATCACTTTCCATACGATAGCGTATTGACATCACCCTGCATGAAGCTTATTCAATACGCAACCGTATGGTTTTCGTGGTTCAAATGATGAAGAGAGGCTCAGATGAAGTGGACTGGATACTGGCTGTTTGGTGTCGCAGCGCTGCATACGGTGGGAGCATTTCTGCTTTATGGATCAAACATCATGGGGATGGCGGCGGATGGTTTCTTCGGAAGCGCAGATGTCCCTGCAGACAAAGAAGCCTTCTGGTTCCTCATTGCCGGACCATTCATGTTTCTTGCGGGATTGAGCATCCTCAACATGCCCAAGGTGTCCCTGTCGATCGGCGTAACGCTCGGTCTGATCGCGCTCGTTGGCGTTACTTTCATTCCGATTTCTGGGTTCTGGCTGATCTTTCCGCCCGCAATGGCACTGATCCGTGGCAGCACGCGCCAAGCGCAAACAGCAGTCTGACAGAGTGCCCGAGACCCCAGAGATAAAAGTGATGAAAGCCGCACAAATCGCACTGAGCGCCACCCTCACCCTTGGCTATGCCACCGCATTCACCTGCATGGACCAATCCGCCTCATTCGGGAAAACCGTGACCCCTGTCGTCATGGCGTCGGTCTGGGTGCTCTTACTATTGGACACGTTCAAACTCAGGCCCCAGCCGACCTATGCGTGATCAAACGCTGTGCTGTCGGGCGGCCATTGCTTCCAGCCCGCCAGGACCTGAACCGATGATGCCGAGCTTCGAAGACAACCAAATGGAATTGATGATATGCCATATTTGAAAAGACGAACGGGTTTTCCGGAGCAGTCTCTTATTACCTCCTATGCTTCCAAGGCCGGCTTCTAAACAGACTGCTTCAGCATAGACGTGCACAAAGAGGTCTCGCTCGAAGAGTTTGTTTCCGCCTTCTTAAACTCGCGCATCCTCAACATCGAAAAACGCGCATTGCAGGCGGTGCTTGGCGTTTCCGCATCTAACAGCGATTTGGACGCGGTCTTGGCAGGTGATGGCGAGCGGTGTGGCGTCTGAAAGTTGGTTCGAAAAGAAGACGACCAACTGCTCTTGGCTTCGCTCGGAGGCAGCGGGCGCACGCAAAACCTTCCAGCCAAAGCCCGGCCAGGAAGTCAGGATATTCGACCTGAGCGGGAAATCAGGTCGTTTCGGTGGACAATCTACCTTATAGTGTAACGCCATCTTTAGGTGGTAGAGAACCTGTCCACAAGACGCACTGCGATCCTGCCACCATACAGCCAAGATACACATGCTGGGGTTGATCGCAATAAGCCTTTCTCGGGCATCTGCGAACGATGGCTAACCCTTGATGCGGCTCAACACCAGCCCGAAGGTCACGAGGCTGGCGGACACAAAGCGCCAAACCCCGAAACCCTCTTTCAGCAAGAACGTAGAAATGAGTGCCGCGAACAGGACACTTGTCTCGCGGAGTCCAGAGACCATACCCATCGGGGCAACGGCAAGCGCGTAGACGATAATCCAATAAGCTCCAACTTGCATGGCGCCGCCGACTAGACCGGTCAGGGCATCGCTCTTTACGACCGCCACCATTTCGCGTCGTTTCCAAAGAAGTGCGATCAAGAAGGTGAGCAGTCCATCACCGATCGTAAGCCATACCGCAAAACCGAGTACCGCCCCGGCTTGCCGCGCACCTAGTCCATCGACGATAGTATAGGAAGCAATACAAACACCGCTAGCAAGCGCCCAGAAGATGGCTTTGGGATTGATGCGGTGAAGCTTTCCGCCATCAAAGGTTAGTGCCATCACCCCAACTGATAGACAGAGAATGCCGATCAACGCGACATGCCCAACCTGTTCGCCAGCAAACAAGAAAGCTCCTACAGTTACCAGAATCGGAGCTGTGCCTCGTGCGATTGGATACACTTGCCCAAGATCGCCATGGTCATAGGCGATGGGAAGGAAGAAATGGTAGCCGGTGTGGATCAAAATAGTCAGTGCGAGCAACGGCCAGCTCGCCGGATCCGGGGTGCCTACGAATGGCAGCGCAAGTAATGAGAGAAAACTACCAGAAAGTGTGACGACAGCCATTACGGCAATCCGGTCACCGCTGATTTTTATCAAGGCGTTCCATCCTGCGTGCAACGCTGCTGCAAGCAAGACCAGCAAGGTGACGTCGAAGCTCATACTCCCGACGGTAGCAGCTCAACTGAGAAAACTGGAGCTGAAAACCTCCGCTTCGTCCGTATGCCAGTTATTGTTACCCTACCCACCTGCGCCTGCCTCACAATGCCGGGGCGGCACCGCTTCGCCGACAGGTTCGGCGCGACCACATCGACCAGCAAGGGGCACCTTCAGCCTTAGGGAGAATTCAAGCCATTTCTGCGCTACGATCTAGCTTATTCTGTAACATCGCGTATTGCACGTAGAACCGGCTCTTCATAACCTGCCAGTGCACGATCACGCTGGCGCAGCGTCGATCATCTCGATCAGTTGAACAAGATTCCCGCAGGTGTCATCGAAGACCGCCATACGCACAGGCCCTGCATCCATCGGATCTTGAAGGAACTCTACGCCCAGATCGCCCAGTCTCTTTCGCTCCGCATCAAGGTCCGTCACCTTGAAAGAGTGCGCGGGAATGCCGTCGGCAACCAGTGCAGCCTTGTAGGGCTTAACAGCGGGATGTTCGCTCGGCTCAAGAAGCAGTTCCGTGCCTTCGAGGTCTTCGCTGGATACCACGGTCAGCCAACGATGTTCCCCCAATGGGATATTGTTCTTTACCTTGAAGCCAAGGATACCAGTATAGAATGCCTCAGCCTTGTCTTGGTTATCGACAAATATGCTCGTCACGTATATTTTCACAGTTTTCCTCCTTTGTGTTTGTGCTTCATGAGCCATGTCGAAGCCGCGATATGGTCCTCATTAATACGCAACGAATGGGCTTTGGTGCGTCCCTTCCATGATGTCTCGATCAAGCCAGCTTTCTCCAAAACTGCGAGATGCTGGGAAACCGTCTGACGGGACAGCGCGACACCATCCTCAGCAACCGACGCGGCGCATACCTCGAACAATGACTGAGCGGGTTTCTTGCTCAGACGGTCGATGATGCGACGCCGCGTGCTGTCAGAGAGCGCTTTGAAAATGAGGTCAAGCTGATCGTCCGTCACTGCTTCCATTATGCAGCAATTTTACTGCATATCAAGTTTGATCGAAACCGATCAACTCCTATCATCCGGGGTGGATGGCCAGAGACGTGTGGGATTTGCGATCAGAAGGGGAATTCGGGCCGTGTCAGCGCTACGTTCTACCCTATTCCGTAACATCACTTTCAGGATGCAGTGACCTACGCTTGCGAGCGGCGACACGGCGCACCCGCCTCATAGTAGGGACAGGCATGACCCGGTCGGTGGGATTGAGCCCTTTGCGGCCTTTCCCGACTGCCAGGAGAAGTGTCCGCTGTGTTAAACAATACCATCGGGGTGTTCCAGTAGCCCAATAGCGGCCCCTGTGGAGGAGCCATGAAAACAGATGTCATCCTCATTGCGGGGCCTCTGGTCAGAGCTTCGAGCTGGGAGCCTACGGCCGAAAGGCTGCGTGACACGGGATGGCGCGTGCAAGTCCCGGATGTTTTAGCGCATCATTCTTCCCCTCCCGCATGGAGCGCTTGGAGTCGCAGCCTTGTCAGGCAGATCGCCCCCGCACATACCTTCGTGTTGATTGGCCATAGCTCTGCCAGTGCTCTAGCCGCCGATCTGGCGACCAAGATGCCCACGAAGGCAATAGTCATCGTAGACGGCGACCTCCCGCCGACAGAAGGCGAAGCCTATCCTGTCAGGCCAGCGCTACGCGCCTTCATTCAAAATCTCGCAGGGGCGGATGGATATCTCCCGGTTTGGTCAGAATGGTTCGACGGAGACGAGCACCGAGCATCAATGGTTGGCATCGACATCCTTAGGAGCGACAGGGACGCGTTCGCTGAGTTCGAAAGCGGTCTGCCGAGAATGCATGTAGATTGGTTCGATGAGACTGTCGACCTCGCCAGATGGGACCAGTTTCCCGCCGGATTTATCCAAACCTCAAAGCTCTACGACCACGCAGCAGCGGAAGCGCGTCGCCGCGGTTGGCCCGTAATCAACTTAGAGGGCACTCACCTCGACCCGACGCTGCGTCCTGCGGAAACCGCAAGTGCCATCGCTGCAATCGCTCGCACTCTTGGAGCAACGTGAGCGTCCGGCGCGTACCATTTGGTAACCGGACGCCCACTGTATCCTGATCGAAACCGGGAAACTGAACCGGGGGTGTTCTCGTGGTTGCCGAACAAGTCACGCTCTCCATGGCGATCGGACCGGAGACCACTGTGCCTGCGTTTACCGGTGCGAGGCGGTGATTCTCACTCACCGCTCATTCGTATCAGGTCTTCGTCATATGGTAGAGCGAACCAACCGCTCTTCCGGATTGCAGTCCAAAACGTCCAGGGTTGATTTGAAACCGGCCTGTCGCATGACGATGTCCAACTCCTCGCTTAAGAGATCGAAGGCATGCGCCGGACCCCTCCGGCCGATTGCGCCGGCGGCGAAGTAAAAGCTCCGACCGGAAAAGACCATACGCGCCCCACAGATCAGCGCACGGAGGATGTCCAGCCCGCTGCGCACGCCGCTATCCAGCATGACCGGCACCTCTGCTCCCACGGCATCCACCACTCTCGGCAGGCAGTCTATTGACGGGAGCACGGCATCAAACTGACGCCCGCCATGCCCGGACACGATGATGCCGTCGGCACCATAGTCCCTGGCCAACACCGCGTCTGCTGGGTCGATGATGCCCTTTACGACCAGTTTTCCAGTCCAGGTGTCTCGGAACCTTTTCACGTCGTCCCAGACTGTTTCTAGGTGAGCGAGCCTCTCGACTTCCATTAGCGCAGATGTGGAGGACGTGCCTTTTGGCATGTACTTGACGAAGTTCCCGGGTTTTGGGTTAAGTCTTCGTAACATTGAGAGTGCCCAACCGGGTGATGTCATCACATCAAGAACAAAGCCTGGGGAGATGCGCAGAGGCAAGTCGAACCCATTCTTGACATCCCTCACGCGTTTTGATGACCCCGGAAGGTCGATCGTGACGACGATCGTTGAGATACCAGCGGCTGCGGCGCGTTTGATGAGATCCTGATCAACATCACCATGGGAAACGCGGGAAACCTGAAGCCAGGTCGACTTTGGTGCAATCTCTGCAATCTCTTCCATGGTGGCGATCGTCACCAAAGATGCAATGAAGGGTGCCCCAGCCTTCTCCGCCGCAGCCGCAGCTGCCAAGTCGGTGCCCGGATCAAGGATATCGACGTAGCCGCAAGGGCTTATCCCGA
This sequence comes from Rhodospirillales bacterium, assembly GCA_963669335.1. Taxonomy (GTDB): domain Bacteria; phylum Pseudomonadota; class Alphaproteobacteria; order Kiloniellales; family JACOMY01; genus JACOMY01. The sequence goes on along the minus strand of OY770023.1, from coordinate 3,430,282 downwards.
ATGGGAGACTCCACGTCCTGCCAAAGAGCTCAGTGGACTTGTCGGGCCAATATGCGCTTCGGCCAACTCGTGTCGAAACCAGAATTCTCTCAAAGGCTCTTCGGTTTCTGGCGAGCGCGGTCTCACCGTCACATCCACCTTCCAAGTAATCAAACAAGAACGTCGGGAGTCGCCCCCGGGCCCCTTGCCGACAAGCCTCAATCGTCGGGAAGCGACGGCGCAGTTTCCTATCCATCTGTTCTTTGCCCTCACGTAGGATCAGTTTGCACTAGCTCAACGACAACAAGGATGTGCCCGTTACGCTTCATTCATCCGGATCCGAGGTGGAGCTTGAAACGATTGCCGTCATCATGAACTCAACCTGACATCGTGCATCCCAAAGCCTCGCCTCAGTACAAACCCTTGGCGGTACACTCATAGGGTCAAGCCATGCCTGATAGACGTCGTTCATCGCATCGAAGTTGGACATGTCGGCAATCCACACCTCGGACCTCAAGAGCAGTGATTTGTTGCTCCCGACCAATTTCAAAGCTCGATCCACGTTTGCCAAAGCATCACTTGTTTGCTTGGCGATGTTTTGGCTCAGGTCGTCTGGCGTAAGACCGGCCAGATAGGCGACCCCGCCGTGGACAGCTGCCGTGCTCAAGTATGGTCCCGGCTCAAAGCGCTGAATTGACATGGATGATCCTCCTCTTGTCGCTTTCCGTGTCGACCTCTGACAGTGACGAATCCGGATACTAGGAGGTTTGCTTGACCGATGCGGCCGAATTAGCCAATATTATGGCGAAATTCGCCAAACTGCTGGAGTGAGCTATGGATCTGCTCGATATTCGCATCCTGTCGGCGTTGCAGCAGGCGGGCGACATGACACATGCCGCGTTGGCGGAGCGGGTCGGTTCGACACAATCAACCTGCCGACGACGTATCCAGCAACTCAAGGATAGTGGACACCTGTCACGCTGTGTTTATCTTGCTGACCCGCGACGCCTAGAGCGTGGGTTGCGTGTCTTCTTCGTGGTTTCGACCGCGAACCACTCGCGACGCAGCCGGGTAGCCCTTGCTTCTAAGCTGAAGGATATACCCGCGATCACCAGTGCTTTCGGTGTTACGGGCGAAGGGGACGCAATTATCATCGGCCAGTTCGCCGATGCTGAAGAATACCAGCGAGTGTTTGACGAACTATTTGACGATGACGACAGTGTTTTTCGATGTACGTCTTACTTCGTAACGGAGGCATATAAAGAAACCACGGAGATTCCCTGTGATGTACTTGAAACAAAGCTTGGGGTGGCCTGAGATCGGGTCTTTTCGGTCGAAACTTTAGGAGATGGGGTATCTACATCGCTGCGTGCCGCCGATATCTGGTCAAATGCATTCTCAGCGCGTTGCTCTTGCGGTGATCTCTCGGCATCAAGTCGTCGACACCGTATCTCCGACGCGGAGTGTTCCGCCCTTTATGATCCGGCAGTTCAGGCCGCTCCTGTTGCGGAGGTGACCGCAGACGGGCTTGCCAAGCAGTTTGTCCAGGTAGCGGCATGGCGTGTTCAATCTACCGCCCTCCAGGATGACATCTCCGACCCGGAACTGCTTGCCGACCAGATGGTTCAGAGGAACGGCCACTACGGTCAGGTTTCGGCGGTGTTCGTGGGCCAGCAACGTGATGTCGTGATCGCGCTCCAGTGCAATCAAGGTCTCCTGCTCGAACAGCGTGACCTCACGGATGTCGGCTATGTGGGAGTAGAAGCCGCTCCCCACAGCATAGCGGTCACCCTCAATACCGACGCCCGCGATGCAGGTCGCCTTCTCTAGCGATCGCATCTCTGCCCCAGCCGTCGGGCAGGTGTGAATGTGCAGGAGTTCACCTCGAAACATCATGGCTAAGCGCCCCCTTTCCAGACCCGTAATGCCGACTGCAGACTCCTGATGAGTGGCCCAATTTTCGGGCGAGCGGTCGTTAGTTCAAAACAGCGTCGAACCGCTGGATAGGCATCGACGACGGTACCAGCGTGATCCAGTCCGTAAGCCGCCCAAAGCGTCATGTGCAGATCGGCGAGCGTGAAGTGGTTGCCCAGCGCATAGGGTCCGTTTCGTTCGAGGAAGCTGTCGTAGACTGACCAGCGCTCCATGGCAGTGGTAAAGGCCGATGCCTTTACTGTCTCGATGGCGGCAGCGTCGATCACGTACTGCTCCGGTTTGAAGAATCGACGGACGGCGGGCTGGATGTCATTGGTCTGATAGAAGAGGCGACTGAGGAAGAGGCCTCTGTCGATTGCAGAGGGGCGCGGCAAGAGGTGATCGAGCGCATGGCGCTCTGCCAGGAAGAGCATGATCGCCGCGGCTTCGTGCAGAGTGATGCCTTCGGGCGTGGTGAGCGCTGGAATGAAGCCTGCGGGATTGACGGCCAGATACGCGGGCGTCCGATGCTCTTGCCGCCCCTCGTCAACGACGCGCAGTTCGTAGGGCAGTCTGCCTTCCTCCAGCACCATCTGCGGGCCGAGGGCGCGTGTCACACCGCCGCCGTAGAGGAGATAGGGTCTCGCTTCATCATGATCCATGACAAGAGGCTAGCGGCGCCAAACTGTTTCGTGTAGTCGCCTTGATCTGAACGCATAATTCATGAAAAATGAAGAATGCAGCTTCCACAACCGCCTGATCTGCGCGTGTTCTTAGCCGTGGCCCGAACCGGTTCGTTGCGTCGTGCAGCCGAAGCGCTGGGCGTCGGTTCTCCGGCCGTTAGCCAGCGCCTGAAGGCGCTGGAGACCGAGATCGGCACGCGGTTGTTTCTGCGGACCACCCGCAAAGTCGAATTGACGGAGGCCGGGCGTCTTCTCCTGGCCCGCGCAGGCCCTCCACTGGCTGAGTTGGAGGATGCTCTGCTTGCAGTACGGGGTTTGTCGGATACCGAAAGAGGCGAGCTGCGCCTCACTCTGCCCTTCGGCGCGTTTCAGCTCGCTTTCGCACCACGTCTGGCGGCCTTTCAGGAGGCCTATCCTGACATCCAACTCGTCTTCTCCTTCGAGGAGGCCTTCGTCGACCTGATCGCTGAGGGCTATCACGCCGGCGTTCGGCTCGGCGGCGCGATCCATGGCGACATGATCGCCGTGCCGGTGACGGCCCCCTTGAAGGACGCCTTCGTTGCCGCCCCTTCCTACTTGGCCAAGCACGGCGTTCCCCTCGTTCCCGAGGACCTGCTCGCGCACCGCTGCATTCGCTATCGCTACAAGAAATCCGGCCGATTCTATCCCTGGCGCTTCCGCACAGCTGACGGCGAGGTTGAAGCGCAGGTGACGGGGACATTGATCGTAGACAGCTTCGATGCCGCAATTGCGGCTGCCCGATCCGGCTGTGGTATCGCGCAGAACTTTCGAAGCGAAGTGGAAGAGGATCTTAAGGCTGGTCGGCTGGAAAGCCTGCTTGACGACCACGCCATGGAGCGCCCGGCCTTCTGCATCTACTTTCCAAGAGAATACAGCAGATTACGCGTCCTGCGCGCACTCGTAGAACACTTTCGGCAATGACGCATCGTGTCTAGTAACCACGGCGGCGCGCTCTGTGGCCGCATTGTCCCAGTCCGCAGCCAGGCTCAGCGCCGTGACAGGGAAGAGAGGGATACCCCCAGAACTGACATCAGCGCTAAGGACGCGGCCGGCACCACTACCGCCAAGGGCGCGCGTTCCACATAGGGCAGGGCGTCCGCCAGGATGAGGCCCCAGTCGGGCGACGGGGGCGGGGAGCCGAGGCCGAGGAAGCCAAGCGCCGCCAGTGCCAGCGCATTGCCCGGCAGGCGCAGCATCGCGTGACGCAGGACCGGGCCCCAGACCTCTGGCAGGATCGATCGCGGGATCAGCCGCAAGGGTGAAACGCCTAGGATCGGCGCGATGCGGACATGGGGTTGGGCACGCGCTTCTGACACCAAGGCTGCGGTGTGTGCGGCCAGAGGCGCCCAGGCAACGGCAGATACGGCGATCACCGCGCCGATTGCGCTCGGCCCCATCGCAGCGACGACGATCAATGCGGCGATTGTCGGGGGCGTGGCCTTGGTAACCTCGGTCAGGCCGATGGCCAAGCGTGGCATCAGGCCCATGCCGAGCCCGATCACCAGCGATATCAGGGTGACGATCAGTGCCATTCCGATGGTCGAGACCGCGCCATGCGCGATGCGCGCGAGCACATCCCGCCCGAGACCGTCTGCACCCAGCGGCAGTGCCAGGCTGGGCGGTTGCAGCCGCATGTACTGTGGCGTGAAGGGGTCGCGCGGCAGGCCAAGCGCGATCAAGGTCAGCAGGATCAGCACGACGGCGCAAGGGACCAGCCAGAGCCGACGATCCGGCGCGGGCTTGGAGAGGTCGGGCACCGGCAGTGCTCCCATGCCGAGCGCGCGGCCGAGCAGCGCCACGCGGATCAGGTTGACGACAACGCCCACTGTCAGCGCAGCCAACAGCAGGATCAGGATGCCCGCCTGAAGGGACGGCAGGTCCTGCGACGAGGCAGCGCCTAGAACCGCACGCCCAATGCCGGGGATCGAAAAGACCAGCTCGACTGCAATGGCTCCACCGGTCATGGCGACGATGATCATTCCGATCTGCGGCATCAGCGCGGGCAGGCTGCGGCGCAGCACTGCCCAGGCGATCTGATAACGGGAGAAGCCCGCCACTGCCCAGGTCGCGATCCAACGCTCGTGAAAGGTGGCCGCGATAGCATTGGCCACGAGCCGCCCAAGCAGCCCGCCCCCCGGCAGACCGAGCGCGAAGGCCGGCAACACGACATGGGCCACCCCACCCCAGCCGTAGGGCGGAAACCAACCCAGCCACACCGAGAAGACGACGAGGCTCAAGGCCGACAACATGAACTCAGGCATGGCTGTCAGGCTCGCGGCCAGGGTGCCTGACGTGCGGGTGTCACGCCCCTTGAGACCACGCCGCATCGTGGGCCAACACAAGAGGACTGCAACGATGACGGTGACCGTGAAGGCCGCTGCCATCAGAACCAAGGACACGCTGAGCGCCTCGATCATGATGGGCAGCACCGCTGTGCCGGAAATCCACGAGGTTCCAAGATCGCCCTGAAAGAGCCCGGCAACCCAGTCCTTCAGATGCTGAATCGGCCCGAGAGCCAGGCCCAGCTGCTCGCGGATGGCGTCCAGGGCCTCAGGCGTGGGGTTCTGCTCACCCATCCTCGCGCGCAAGATGCTCATGGCCGGATCTCTGCCGGAGATCCACGGCAGCAGACCGATGAGCACCATCACGCCAAGCAGGGTGACCCCGCGCGATAGGGTCGGGGTCAGGCGATCCAGGGTTCGGATCATTCGGCCAGGGTCGTGTGTTCCGTGATCAAGGTGCGCTCACGCGGGTCGCGGTCTGCGCCCGACACGCCCGCAGCCTCGCCCTGGATTACGCGCTCATGCAGCAGCGGCACGGCGGCACCGCTCGCCAGGATGGCAGCCTCGGCTGCAATAATGGCCTCGCGACGGGCAGGACCCGGCTCGACCCCAGCAGCGGTTGCCAGCGCGGCATCGACCGCAGGATCGCAGAGTTGCGAGATGTTGAAGGAGCCCTCGCACCCGAAATCGCTGACCATGTAGGAGACCGGATCGCCGCTATCCAACACGGTCGCGCGTGACAGAATGAAGAGATCGAAGTTGCCAGCCAGCATGTCGGCCTCAATGTTCGCGTACTCGCGCACATCCTGCTTGACGTCGAAACCAGCCGCGGTCAGCGCATGCGCGACCAGCACGGCGACCTCGGGCAACTCGGCCCGGTCGGAGTAGGTGCCGAGCGTGATCCGGGTGCCTTCGGGCGCCTTGGCAGCGACCTGGTCGATTGGCTTGCGCAAGGGGTCCGCCCAGGGCAGCGCCGGGCCGAAGAGCCCGTGCGCCTCGTCGGCGCGTCCTTCATAGACGGTGCGGACGATGGTGGCCCGATCGATCGCCTCGCGCACGGCAGTGCGCAGGGCTGGGTCGGCCAGTGGGCCCTCGTTGGTGTTCACGTAGAGTGTGTTGGTGCGCGGCATCGGCACCTCGTGGATCAGTGCTGGATCAACCAGTGCTGCCTGGCTGACGGGCACGGCTTCGACCACGTGGGCGGTGCCGGTGCGCAAGGCAGCCCCGCGGGCGGTACCGTCACCCACATAGTCGGCATCGATACCGGAGAGCTTGGCGCGCTCCCCCCAATAGTCGTCGAAACGATCCAGATGGGCGCTTGTGACGCCGTTGATCTCGGTCAGCACGAAGGGGCCGGTGCCGGCGCCGGTCGGCGTTACCACCCCGTTTTCGCCATAGGCCTTCTCGGCCAGGATTGCGAGCTGCGGGCTGGATAGGCGGTTCGGTACCAGAGGATCGACCGCTTGGGTCCTGACGATCACGGCGTCGCCATCGACCTCTACCGTCATATTGATCCCGTCGAGGATGCGCGGCTTCGGCACGGCCTCAGTCGCCGCGGTCAAGGCTGCCGCGACGCGTTCCGAGGTCAGGTCGGTGCCGTCGTGAAACTTGACGCCTGGGCGGACCACGAAGCGCCAGCTGTGATCGTCCAGGCGGCTCCATTCGGTTGCCAAGAAGGGCTGTGGCTCGCCATCCTGGTTCAGGCGAATCAAGGTCTCGGCGGTGGACCAGCGCGACAGCTTGAAGGCGTCATCCGATAGCGGGCTCAAGCCCGAGCGCGGCGGCTGCAGCATCGCGACGCTGATGCGCGGGTCCTCTGCCTGTACAGAGCCGGCGAGAGTCAGGCCGACGAGGAGGGCACAGAGGGGGATTGATCTCATGCGGGTGTCCTTTCCTTATGCCGCGGTGACCATCGGCGGAGCGGCGTTCAGCAATTCGCGCGTGTGCGGGTGATGCGGGTCGCACAGCAGATCGCGGGTCGGGCGATCCTCAACGATGCGGCCCTGAAGCATGACCAGCACCCGGTCGCACAGGCCAGCCATGATCGAGATGTCGTGTGACACCATCAGGATGCCGGTGCCACGCTCTGATGACAGTTGGCGCAGCACCCGTACCACCTGGGCACGGATCTCCATATCGAGCCCGCTGACCGGCTCGTCCGTCAGCAGAAAGGCCGGGCGCGTCGCGATGGCGCGGGCGATCGCCACCCGCTGTGCCTGCCCGCCCGACAGCTCATGGGGCCGGCGCGACAGGAAGCGGTGATCCAGGCCGATGCTGTCCAGCGCCTCTTCGGCGCGGCGATCGGGATCGCAGTCGACATGCAGACGCCGCAAGGGCTCGGCCACCAGCTGCGCCACGGTCATGCGCGGCTCCAGCGACCCCACGGGATCCTGCGGCACATACTGGACCTCGCGGCGATACCAACGCAGCGACGCGACCGAGCCCGGCATGACCGGGCGCCCTTGGCACAGGATCTCTCCGGCCTCAGGCGCTTCGATCGCCAGCAGACAGCGCAGCAGGCTCGATTTGCCCGAGCCGGACATGCCGACCAGGCCGACGCGTTCGCCGGCCGCGAGGTCGAAGGAGAGATCGTGCAGGGCAGGCATCGGCGGTGGTCTGCGCCAGACTCGCCGCGGCGCTGGATAGCTGAGCGAGAGGTTGCGGACTTTGAGGAAGGTCATCCGTAGAGCCTCTCGCAGTCGATGCCGCAGCGCGCAGCCGAGGCGATCAGGTTTTGGGTATGGGGGTGCTGTGGGTCGGTCACGATCTGGCGCATCGGCGCCGCCTCGACGATGCGGCCCGCCTCGATCACCAGAGCGCGGTCGCCGAGATGTGCGGCGGCGTGCAGGTCATGCGTGATGAGCAACAAGCCCGGACCATCGGGAGCCGCGGTGACATCATGAAGGACCCGTAGTATCTGCGCTTGCGTCACGACATCCAGAGACGAGGTGGGCTCGTCCGCGATGATCACCGGCGCCTTGCACGCCACCGCCATGGCGATGCAGACCCGCTGCCTCTGCCCCCCGGATAGTTCCGGCGAACAGCGGCGCGCGATCTGTACAGGGTCGGGCAGTCCGACCTGACCCAAGAAATCATAGCTCGCACGCCGTGCAGCGTCGGGGCCAAGGCCGGTCCGTCGCAGCGGTTGTTCGAGCTGATGGCCGATGGTTGCCAGCGGGTTCAGTGCCGCCTGCGTGTCCTGCATGACCATCGCCGGGCGCGCCGCCGCAGGTCGCGCGAGGACAGGCTGAGAGGTCACGTCGACACCGCCGACTGAGACCCGTCCGGTGACCTCAGCCTGAGGCGGAAGCAGGCCGAGCGCGGCCCGAGCCGTCATCGATTTGCCTGAGCCTGAGCGACCCAGAAGGACGATCCGCTGTCCCCGATCAAGCGAAAGGCTGATCCCGTCCAGGATCTGCTGCCCGCTTAGCCGGATGGAAAGACGGTCGATAGACAGGCTGGGGGGAAAGCTCACGATCTCTCACACAGGCAAGTTCGAGGCGCGTTATAGAATAACATTACGGGCAACTCAACCGATAGAGATGGAGGCCGAGAGGCCCATTGCCACGGGCGTCGCTCCGGCCCTATCGAGAGAGAAGTGTCGTCCGTGTCGTTCACTGTACTGATGGGCCTCGTTGTGCCCAATGCCGTTATTCGCCCAATAACGTGTATCTTCTAAAGTAGTAGTTCGATCTCCAAATCATAAATATTTCTACCGCACACTTGTCGTTGGATTGGTGGGTAGAGAGGATCTATCCTTGAGTACATCAAGCATACGACGGGCAAGAGGGCGCTGGTGCGAGAGCGTAGGGTATGAAACATGAACTTGAATAGAAAATCGTTCAAGAACGTCTTTGGGTGTATCTGTTTGGCGGTGACGCTTTCGCAGGTTGCACAGGCTAAAGAAGCCCCTCCAGGCTACAACACGCCCATACCCGAAGACATCTTGACGCCGGACAAGGTCGAAACTGGGATCGGGACACTGCACTTCGACGACGGTCGCCCGACGCCCGAAACGACCGCCCTTATGTGGGACACTCTCGACTTTCCGCGCGGCGTGGAGGTCTTCCTCAACTTCATCCCAGCAACATCCATTGAAGGCATCCGTCGTGGCCATGTTGAGATGGGGATCGAAGCATCCAACCAAGTGATGGTTTTCGACAAGCTGATGGATTCCAACCCTCTCTTCCTGACGGGCAACACCGACACCGTCTATGGCATGACAATGCTGGACCTGCAGAAGGACGGCGCAACGGTCATCGAAATTCCTAAGGGGCAGGGGCCGGCAGCCGTCAACGACGCGTTTTTCCGCTTTGTAGCGGACATGGGTGTGCCCGGCCTAGACAAGGGTGAGGGCGGCAAGTACCTGATCCTGCCGCCAGAATATGAGGGTGAGTTGGATCCGCCGGAAGGTGGCTATGAGGCCGTTGTCGACGGCGAAACCTACTTCGTGTCGCAGTCCCCAAGTTACATAAACTGGTTCATTGCGCGCGGCTTTCTGGTCGACGGCAAGACCGATACCGCTGTCGCGGCCTATGAGAACGGTCTGCGGATCTATCCCTTGTCGCACAAAGACAGTCCGCCAGAGATGGCGTTCATCAGCGGGTCCGAGCAGGTGTTCAACACCATCCATGCCAACACCTTCGAGTTCTATCACGAACTCGACGAGGTCATTCAGCGGGAGCCCATCGACTTGTTGGATCCCGAACTGCGTGGTCTTGCGGCGGGCATCGGCATTGAAAAGGGAAAGCCCTTCGAGCCCGACGAGCGCATGACAAAGATCCTGACCGAAGCGGTCGCCGTCGGCAACGCCACGGCGCGAACCATCTGGCGCAAGCCCCGCGATCCGGAAGCATATCTTTAGGAGGACAGTGGTTGGTACACCGCCTTCCTCGGCGGCAATTACAAGTAGCTGAAGAACGGCGGGGCTGGCGGTCGCTACGCGGATGCCCGCACCATGTTCTTCTATATGGCAACCGTGAACACTCCGGCGACGGTACTAAAGCTCCCCGGCGTGGGCTCTCAATACGCGTTGAACGCGACCGATTTTAATGGCGTGTTTCTCGACGGATCCAAGGGTTACAGGCTTGAGATCCCGGCGGATGTGCCCGCTAAGGACTTCTGGTCGATCGTGGCCTACGATCCGCAGACCCGATCCGAACTGCAGACCAGCCAACCCTATCCGTCAAAGAACAACAAGCGTGATCCACTCATCGAAAACGCGGATGGATCCGTAACGCTCTACTCTGGACCTGATGCGCCCGAAGGGAATGAGGCCAACTGGGTGGAGACGATTCCAGGCAAAGGCTGGTTTGTTCTGCTGCGTCTCTATGGTCCGCTGGACCCCTGGTTCGATCGCACTTGGCAGCCCGGAGAGTTCGAGCTGCAGGACTAGGCACGTTCCAGACGCATATCCTTTGCTGCGTGAGCCTTCTCCAGTACTGCGGTTTGTTCTTCTCATGACCTCAAGCCGCCTCGATCAGAGCACCCGACGTGTTTGCGCAGTGTCGTGCTTTGGCCTCAGGTGGTCGCCTCGACCTCGATCGTGAGGTGTGACAGCGCCGCAATCCTGGTGAGCTTGTTCCGATAGTCCTGTAGCGGCCGCGGGGCGCTGGAGCGGATGGATATGATGGCGCTGTGACGACCCGGACCCAGCTGCCAGACATGCAGGTCGACGATGCTGTCCTCCGCGGTCTCGATGGCATTGCGGATCTCGCTCTGCAGGCCTTCGTCGGCAGGGGTGTAGTGCAGCAAGACGCGGCCCGTGTCCCGCAAGAGGCCCCAGGACCAGCGGGCGATGACCAGGCTGCCGACGATCCCCATCAGGGGGTCCATCCAAATCCAACCGTAGAGGCTGCCAAGGATCAGTGCGAAGATCGCAAGAAGCGAGGTCAGCGCATCGGCAAGGACGTGCAGATAGGCCGCTCTCAGGTTGTTGTCCCGCGCGTGTCCATGGTGGCTGTCGTGGTGCCCGTGGTGGTGATGGTGCCCGTGGTGGTGGTGATGAGAATGATCCTCCCGTAGCAGCCACGCGCTGACGAGATTGACGATCAGGCCAATCACGGCCACCGCGATCGCCTGCGGGAAGCTGATCGGCACCGGAGCGGCCAGACGCAGGATGCTTTCCCACCCAATCAGAAGGGCGACCAGGGCCAGCACTACGGCGCTGGCGAAGCCGGCCAGGTCACCGATCCGTCCCGTGCCGAAGGTGAAGTTGGGATTGCGGGCGTTGCGGCGGGCGAAGCGGTAGGCCAGCGCGGTGATCAGCAGGGCGGCAGCATGGGTCGCCATATGCCACCCATCGGCCACCAGCGCCATAGACCCGAAGATCGTCCCAGCCGTGATTTCGACGACCATCATGGTGACGGTCAAAGAGATCACCAGCCAGGTGCGGCGCTCATTTCGCTTTTGACTGTCGCCCAGGAAGACATGGTCATGGGGCGCTGCAAAGGGTTCGGCGGTGCCACTCATTTCATGTAGGTCCTGAGAACCGCGATCAACTCCTGGGCGCCTTGCGCACGGTCTCGATCCTGATCCCGGTCGGGATCCGAGACATGCTCGCGGATGTGGCCCTCGATAAGCTCCAGGTTCAGCCCGCCGACCGCACCACGGATCGACGCAATGAGGTTCAAGACCTCGCTACAGGGCGCCTCCGCCTCTAGCGACCGCTCGACCGCCTCGATCTGCCCCTTCAGCCGACGCACCCGCGCCAGAAGCTTGTCCTTGTCCTTGGTGGTATGTGCCATAGGGTAGGGGGGTATACTATAACGGCTGATCTGACAAGAACCCCTGCTGGTCGCGTCGTCGGATACCGGGCCCTCGACCGTCGGTCGGTCCGGATCAGAGTGGACAGGGGAGAGCGGGTTCCAGGGCAGGGCTTGCGCCTTGCCTCGTCCGGTTCAGCGCGGGCTTCGACCATCATGGTGTTGAAGCGCTCGTCCTTGTGGTGGGTTTCGTTCCAGGGCGCATCGGCCGCATAGGTGAGAGAGACGATGACGTCCGAGATTGTTGTGGAGCGACCCGCCGGCCGCCGTCTATGGTCCCACAATCGACGCTCGACGAAGGCTGGGTCATGGGTGCAGCAGATCTGGATGTGATCATTGTCGGCGCGGGTGCCGCGGGCATTGGCGCGGCAAAGCGGTGTGCCGATCTCGGACTCTCGTTCAAGGTCTTGGAGGCGTCCCACCGGATCGGCGGGCGGGCCTATACCGAAATGATCGGCCCCAAGCAGCAGCCCTTCGATCTCGGTTGTCACTGGATGCACTCGGCCAGTCTCAATCCTATGGTCGCGATCGCCGACCGATTGGGCTTGGGCTATACCACGAGCGGCTGGGGGCGTCTGCGGATCGTCGGGCGCGACATCGACACCGAAGACGACACGGGATGGGCTTCGTTCTACGAGAACGCCAACGAGAGGATCAGCGCAGCCGTCAGGGAAGGCAAAGAGGCGGCGGTCGTCGATCTTGTGCCAAGCGACGAGTCTTGGACGCTTTCCTGGGCCTATGTTTTCTCTCTACTGACCTCGTTTGATCCGGATCAGGTATCAGCTGTTGACCTGATGGCCTATAATGACACCGGCGAAAACTGGCCCCTACGCGAGGGTTATGGTTACTTGATCAACCGACTTGGTGCCGACGTACCGGTCGCGTTGAATACCCAGGTCACGCGCATCGACTGGTCCGGCCCTGGCGTCAGGGTCGAAACGCCGCGAGGGACGCTTTCTGCCAGCACTGTGATCCTCTCCGTCTCGACCGGCATTCTGGGTGCCGGCGACATTCTCTTCGATCCGGTCTTACCGACAGCCAAGCAGGAGGCGATCCATCATCTTCCGCTCGGCGGCCACAATCGGATCGCCCTGGTCTTCGATGGGCCGGTTTTCGGCGAGGATCCGCCTGCTAGCCTTGCGGTCCAGGCGAATACCGAGGACGACGTGCAAATGTCCTTTCGGATCAATCCCTTCGGCTACGACTATGTGGTTGGCATGACTGGAGGTCGCTATAGCGATTGGCTCGAGGACGCCGGACCGGAGGCCTCCGTGGAGGTGGCATTGGAGAAACTTAAACGGGTCTACGGCAGCGAGATCGCGAAGCATCTGGTGGCGACCAACGTGACTGCGTGGCGCGGCGACCCCTGGGTCAAAGGAGCCTACTCCGCGGCCCAGCCCGGTCATGCAGATGCCCGCGCTATCCTGCGTGCACCACTCTCGGACCGCCTGTTCTTCGCCGGCGAGGCGACTCACGGCTCCTTCTTCTCGACCTGTCACGGCGCCTACCTCTCGGGGATCGGCGCTGCCGATGCCGCTGCCGAGGTCATGGGGGTTGGCAGGGTTTCTTCACCTTGAGGTCGGGCTGCCGCAGACTTATTGCGGTGCAGTTAGACATACTGAAGCCAAGCAATCTCGGTGCAGATAGATATCTGTCATGGAAGCCAGAAAAGTTCTGATATCCGGTTGCTCCGGGGGCGGAAAATCGACTCTGCTGGACGCCCTCGGCAAGCTGGGCTTTTCGACTGTCTTAGAGCCGGGTCGTAGAATCGTTGCCGAAGAGATTCGCGGCAGAGGCGAAGCGCTGCCTTGGGTAGACCAGAACGCCTTTGCGCGCCGTGCAATCCAAATGGCTGAGGCCGATCTTTCGGCGGCAGACGATCGGGACGGGTATGTCTTCTTCGACCGAGGATTGATCGATGCGGCCGTTGCCTTGGACTATTCCGGAGGGGGCGACTATCGCTCTCTCCTTGCCGGTAAGCGCCACTACGAACGGCAGGTCTTCCTTGCGCCACCATGGCCGGAGATCTTTGTGAGGGATGCAGAGCGCAGGAACAGTTTCGACGATGCGGAAGCGGAGTATCAGCGCCTGCTGCGCGCATTCTCTGAGCTGGGCTACGAGGCCTGCCAACTGCCGCGGTCCGCTGTGCAGGTTCGAGTCGACTTCGTTCTCAAGACCTTGGGAATAACGTAGAGCAGCAGCCCCAGGGCCAGGGGGCGATGACCAGGCTGCTGACGATCCTCATAGAAGAACCTCTGAGAGCCGCATGGTCAGAAACCTGGAAAATGCCACTCGGCTCAACCGGCTCTTTTCAGCGGGCAACCTGCAGACCTTCCGCTCTCTCAGCGATGTCTACACCTGGCAGCAACAGAAGGACGTCCGCGAGAGGCTGAACCACGTGCCGATCTCGGAACAGGTCCACGACCGCTTCAGAGCTGCAGCGTCCGCCTCCCGCTCTCGCAATAGCCGTCAATCCATTGGGTGCGCCGGCCGCATGCCGTCCAGAGGAAGGGAAAGAAGCTCTCGTCCAACGCAGGATCGTCGGTGCGCTGGTAGCGGCGATAGATGTAGCCGCCCGGCCGCCCTGAGAAGCGAACGTCAGTGGGCAGCATATGCAGTCCGATGGAGCGGCGCGTCTGCCCCTCGTCACCGAGGGAGCTTGAGCGGTTCGGTCCCGAGCCGTGCCAGATCTCTCCCGCATGGAACACGATTGAGCCCGCCGGCACTTCGATCGCCATGGGTTCGGGCGGCTCGACCCCGGCCTCGCGCGCGGCGTGGCGCATGAGGGCGCGGTAGTCGTCCGGCGCGTGAAAGTCCTCCGGGATCGGTGTCAGCGGCCAGTGGTGCGAGCCCGGCACGTACTCCAGCGTACCCGCCTTTCGCTGCGTGTCATCCAGCGTGACCCAGCAAGTCGTGCTGCGGGCGGGATCCAGAAAGTCCATGAAGGAGGAATCCTGGTGGAGGGCGACCGCCTCGGTCCCGGGCGGCTTCCACCAGATCGTGTCCTGGCCCAGCCGTGCCCCGTCCCAACCGCTAAGGAATGCCGCCGCTCGGCCGATGTCGGCGCTGAGCGCGAGCGCGGCGATCGTCAGGTCCGCCTTCCAGGCATTGGCCATGTGTCGGGTCACGCCGGGCAGGCTCATGCCTTCGCGCCAGTGCCACTCGTCCGGGTAGATACCGGTGTCGAAGCGGCCTGCGAAGATGCGCGGAAAGCGCGCGCGCAAGGCCTCGACACGCTCGGCAGCCAGAACCTTTTCGACGATTAGAAATCCGTCTCGCTCAAAGCGGTCCCGTTCAGACCTGCCGATGGCGCTGAGGAGGGGAAGGTCGAATGCGTCCACAGCAGAAAGTCCTTCGGAGGTTTGCATTGTTTGCCATCCTAGTCGGTGGCAGTATGCTTCCTCAAACGAATGTTCTTCGGCAGACGGAGCGTATCACGCAGATGGACCAGACGGATTACGCCATTCTGTCCATTCTACAAGAGGATGCTCGCACTCCGGTCAAGGCCATCGCCGAGCAGATCGGGCTGGCCCTCTCGTCCACGCACGCGCGCATCAAGACCTTGCGGGAGGAGGGCACGCTGCGCGGTGCCCATACAGACGTCGATCCGGCCGCTTTCGGGGTCGGGATCGAGGCTTTGTTCATGATCGAGCTCGCCAAGCACGAGCGTGGCACGGTGGACAGCTTCATGGACGCGCTGGTCGAGGTCCCCGAGGTCCGCTCTGCCTTCCTAGTAACAGGCCGGCACGACCTGATCGTCCATGTGGTCGCCCGCGACACCGCACACCTCAAAGACCTCGCACTCGACCGCTTCACCAACCGCCCTGGTGTGACGCGGATCGAGACTGCGATCGTCTACGAGCAGCGACGCCGCAACGTGTTGACGGATCTGAGAGAGGGCGGTGTTGAGAGGGCGAAGTAGTAGCGCAGAGCCGACAGCAGTGGACTTGATCCATTTTGTTTCGAAGGCTTCGTCCGCATTCCGGGCATCGGCGAGTGGCCGTTCGGAGCGCCAACGGTCATCGCCTCTTGGCGACATCAGCGCAACTAATGCCGGAGAAGGGGGCGACCGACCGGCCTGCTACACCATCCCGTGCCAAGACCAAACATCTGATTTGAGTATCCCCGTGAGCAAAGAGATGGACCTGCGCCGATGAACAGCGATGCTAAGGTGCGGATTTCCAAATGCCAATCGTCGGCGACCGGCCCCAAAGAACTGAAAATCGTACCAGCGTTGATCTCGATGACCATCATCGTCACGGTCAGAGAGATCACGAGCCATTAGCGGTGATGGTTTCCCTCCCGATTGCCACCTAAGGAGACCTCGCCACAAGGCGCCTAGGCTTTCATCGACCACCCAACTGCCTCAATCTGCCCTTTCACAAAACAAGTCTGCATTAGAACATTGTATTTCTGCCTTGTGCTGTGCTCAATTAAATTGATGATCTTAAGCAACGAATAGTCTATCTCCACCTATGAGCACTCATGGTAGAAAGTTATTAAATAATTCGCACGTAAGTTTGTAGAATTGCCGTTCGTCTAACGAAGTTGCCACTTACCCGCCAAGCCACATCTAGGCTAATGGTGTCTTCTGCACAGCTGTGAAGTGCACACTCACCATTATCTCCTTTCGTCACCTCTCCAGATCTGATAGATCTCTTTACGGCGTTCGAATGCCTCAGGACCACCCTCCATAATGCTGATGATCTGCGCCTGGCAGGCCTTATCATCAATGTTACCGCAAGTGACAGTGATATCTTCGTCAGAAGCTTTACAGGTAGTAACTGATTCCGCGTCACCTAGTACTGGAAAACTGGCATTGTGAGTCACGAATACAAACTGCTGTGTGGGCTTTAGATGACGGAGAAGTTTGACGACCTCTTCGTAGACTGTCTGGCTATCCAGGTCATCTTCCGGCTGGTCAATAAGCAGTAGATCATTCCCCTCCTGGCTCAAAAGGAACAGCATCATCGCCGACGCTCGCTGCCCCAGCGAGTGCGAAGACAGCGACTTTCCATGATAAGTTACAGCATAACTATTGGGGACTTGATAACAGAGCAAATTACTCAAACTCTCCTCAAAGAGCTGTTTAAAGGTCTCAGATTTGCTTTTTGCAAGAGACGCAGCATTCGTCAAATCCCTGAAAATCTCTCCAAAATCCACATATTTTTCTGATAAAATACTATAAGTGTCTTTTCTAATATTGTGGCCTCGGAACAGATTCTCAATGTAGATCTTGAATGCTGTCCGATCTCCCTTGAATTCGCTCTCAACTTTCAGCGCATCCTGCGATTCATTGATTGATCTCAAGGCAGCAGCGATCAGCTTGTACTCTTCGCGCCAAACTTCGTTCAATAAGCTAAAAGCTGCCAATACCGCGTTATACCTAGTTCTTTCCTTGCTGGTACGACTGGTTAAATCATCAATTTGAGCCTCGAGTTCATTCCTTCGCTTTGTAAGCTCAATGTAAGCATCGGGCTCAATGGAGGTTATCCCCTGATCAGTAAGAGCCTGGAGCAGGTCGCGCTCCGTTTGAGCAAATTCTTCCTTGAGGCCATTCCTGACAGACTGTAGCTCTTTACGAAGTTCCGAAAGATCAGTGGATTCTTCTTTGATTGTGTTAGCAAGATTTTTGGCAGTCACCGCAGTGTATTCCAGCTCAGCAACTTTCTTACCGTAGCGAACAAAGAACTCCTTATTGTAGTCAGAGCTATGCGCACCTATCTCCTTAAACACTTCTGCAGCCTGCTCAGCGGCACTACCGATAGTGCCATGCCAATCTTTAGCGATCTTCTCAACTCCCTCACAATAGGTAAGGTCATCACTGTAGGCAATTTTCTTCTGGAGTTTCTCCCTAACTCCATGTTTGTCGAATTGCTCTAGCTGAAAGCAGACATTCTTCCGCTCATCTTCGAGAGTCTGCTTGTTCTCGACATCGCTTCGCACGGAGAGAAAGTTGTTGATTGCTTTGATAAGTTCGCCTGCCGCAGCCTCGATCTTTTTGCGCACTGGCTTAAGGCTGTCGCCCAATAGTTTCTCAACTAGATCATGTCCGAAACCCTTTCCTGCAGCGGAGAGATCCTTTTGGCCAAAGTATAGCGGTTTTGAGATGATTGTTTCTTTAATAGAGACGCCAGGGCGAATTGCACCTCCGGTGTAAACATCCGGAGAGTTGTTGTGTATCCGTTTGATCTCGTGGAGATGACCATGCCGATCGGTTGCTTCCACAATGATTTTTCCGCCACTTTTCAGCACATAAGGTACAAGATTGCGTTTGTACTCTTGATCCTGAGCCTTCTCTCCGAAGGGGATGTCAAGCGCATAGCGCAGGCATTCAAGAACGGAAGACTTTCCGCTTCCTTGAATTCCGATTAGGCAGTTCA
Source organism: Rhodospirillales bacterium (assembly GCA_963669335.1). Classification (GTDB taxonomy): domain Bacteria; phylum Pseudomonadota; class Alphaproteobacteria; order Kiloniellales; family JACOMY01; genus JACOMY01. Next base: position 3,412,256 of record OY770023.1, on the reverse strand, counting down.
AGTGCGGTGAGAAGGGAATACGTTGGCCATCCAGCAGCCCGCCTTCAAAGCGAATAGCGTTCACGTGCGAGTGCGAAACCGTCGGTACTTTCTTTGCCACTCTGAATTCAGAATCTGTGAGAGCGAACTTGACGGCATCAAAACCTGGATCGCCGAGCTTCAAATATGTTTGCTTGGTCCCTCGCCCAATCTCTCCTAGGGTTCAAACCCAATCAGACGATTGAAGCGGCGCGGGGAAAGATGATTCTGATAGGGTGAACCTATCGGAGTATTGCCATGTCTCGTCTGTTTTGGCTGTCGGATGCCCAGTGGGAGCAGGTTGCACCGCATCTGCCGAAGAACCAACCGGGGGCTCGTCGGGTTGACGACCGTCGGGTGATTTCGGGCATCATCCAGGTTCTCAAGACGGGCTGCCGTTGGTGTGATTGTCCAGCCGAGTACGGTCCCTCTACCACGGTCTATAACCGTTTCAATCGCTGGTCCCGGCGGCGCTTTTGGGCCAACCTCGTCGAAGCGCTCGCAGCCTCTGGTGCAGTGACGAAATCAACGGCCATCGATTCCACCTACGTGAAGGCCCATCGCTCCGCCCATGGCGGAAAAGGGGGGCGAAAAACCAAGCGATCGGCCCTTCGCGCGGCGGCCAGACCACCAAAGTCCACGCGCTCACGGACCTCCTCGGCCGGCCCTACGCCTTCGACCTGACGCCAGGCAACGTTTCGGACGTCAAGGCCGCTGGCCTGCTCCTGCCCCGTGCGGCCGGTGCCCGATACCTGCTTGCCGACAAAGGGTACGACGCCAACGCCATCCGCAAGACCTTGCGTGGCGCTGGCGCCGTGCCGGTCATTCCCGGCCGGATCAACCGCAAACGCAAAATACACTATGACAAGGCCCGATACCGCGACCGCCATCAAATCGAAAACGCCTTCTGTCGCCTCAAAGACTTCAGACGCGTCGCCACGCGCTACGACAAACTCGCCAGAAACTTCCTCTCAGCCGTCGCCATCGCTACTCTCGTCGCATTCTGGCTATGATCGAGTCTGAACCCTAGTGCCTTCGGGTCTGATCCTTCGACTTCCGCAGGGTATTGATCACCCCACCAATCTTGGACTTTCTTGCGGCACACCCTGTCCGGCTTATCGTGTGTACGAACTTTCTGGAACCCCATAGCATATTTCTTGATGAGCGGATCTTTAGCAAGTTCCTGCATCCTGCCGCCTCTAAGTTCTGTCCATAGGCCACTATTTGCTTCTACATGGGCAAATATCACAAAAAATTCGCGCTCATACTTCTCAAGTTCTTTGAGATTTGCGAGCAGTCCATCTCTTGTGCGTCCATTTTCTTGTTCATATTGATCAGGGGTTTTTCCTCGAAAGGCGACATTTAGAAAGTTGTTTATAAGATCTTGCCCATTTGCAATCCATTCATCTGAAAAAACGACTAAAGTATGGACTCCATTAGCCCCATCATTTACCGAAAGTTCGATACCCGGCAGTAAACCTACCGCAAACTTTCTGGCTCTCTTGCGTAACGCCTTGAATTCATTAAGGTCAAACTTGTTATGGTTGGTTATCACTCCCAGTCCAATACCGGCGCTGCAAAGCCTAGCTACATATGAACTGATGAATTCATCGTCCTCTTCATTGTGCCTGAACTCTTTGTCAGCTCGAGTGTGTAGGTGAAAGTCCGCTCTAACCCAACGAGCTCCGTATTCAAAAAAGTCTTCAAAAGAGGTTGCCATCTACCAGGGTTCTCCCAGCAAACTTCTGTCAGACACAGGGATTAGGTTCCAACAGTTTTCACAGTGATGCTCGTATGAGTGGATGTTGGATACCATTTAACCGGTTAAGGGTTCAATGCAATTGTTGCTATTCGGCGAATGCCTACAGCTGAACTGGCCCCCAATTGGATCGGACACCCGGCGTAGTCATGAAGGCTTGGGGATATCCTCAAGGATAGGCTTATGTCGGACGAAGGATTTCAGCGCGTAGAGGTGATCACGGGTGTTGCTCGTCGGCGTCGCTGGTCGCCAGAACAGAAGCTGGCGATTATCGAAGAAAGCATGCTGCCGGGAGAAAGCGTGTCGTCGACCGCGCGGCGCCATGGCGTTGCGCCGAACTTGTTGTATCGTTGGCGTCGCTTAATGAGCGAGGGAGGCGCCACGGCAGTGCAGGCTGACGATGGAGTGACTGGCAATGGTGAGGTTCGCCGTCTGGAAGAACGGGTGCGTGAACTTGAGCGCCATCTTGGCCGCAAGACGCTTGAGGTGGAGATCCTGAAAGAGGCTTTGGCCAAGTCGCAGTCAAAAAAACAGACCTTGCTGTCCTCGTCGCTGCTGAAGGGGCCTTCCCGGTGAAGTCGGTCGCCGACACGTTATCGGTGTCGCGCTCGAACCTGGTGCAGCGGCTTGCGTCCGGCACTGAGCCGCGTCGGCGCTATCACAAAGCGCAAGACGCGGCGGTTTTGGCGGAGATCCGCCCTCTGGTCGATGCACGGCCGAGCTATGGTTACCGTCGCATCACCGCGCTGGTGAACCGCGATCGGGCCGCCCGGGGCGAAACACCGCTCAACCACAAGCGCATCTACCGGATTATGAAGCACCATGGGCTGCTGCTGGAGAAGCACTCCGGGGCTCGACTGGGACGTTGCCACGACGGCAAGGTCGTCGTCATGCGCTCCGACCTGCGCTGGTGTTCGGATGGCCTGGAGTTTACCTGCTGGAATGGCGAAGTGGTTAGAGCCGCCTTCATCATCGATGCCCACGACCGTGAGGTCGTCGCCTGGAAAGCGCTGACTGGGGCTGGGATCTCCGGCTCGGACGTGCGCGACATGCTGCTCGAAGCCGTCGAGAGCCGCTTTGGCGGCCTACAGGCGCCACAGAGGGTTGAGTTCCTGGCCGATAACGGATCGCCCTACACGGCTCTGGAAACACGCCGCTTTGCTACCCAGCTGGGCCTGGTGCCCTGTTTCACCCCCGTCGCCAGCCCCCAGAGCAACGGCATTTGCGAGGCCTTCGTGAAGACCTTCAAGCGCGACTATGTCCGCATCAACCCTTTGCCAAGCGCCGCTCACGCGCTGGAAAAGATCGCCGGATGGTTCGAGGACTACAACGAAAACCATCCACATTCAGGGCTCAAGATGGCGTCCCCAAGGGCGTTCCGAAGAGCTCACAACTTAGCCGAGGTGTCCGCTTAAACGGGGGCAACACCAACAGCTTGTTAACAGTGAGATGTCGATTGATGCGAAATGTGAGGCGCATTGCCGACAATCACCAAACACCACCCCCAACCACCCTAAGCCCGGCAGATCTGCGCATCCACATAGTCCTCGGTCAAAAAGATCGCAGCTTCCGAATCCTGTACGCCGTAGCGGAGCGCGCAGCGGAGGTAGAGGCCGTCGATCATGGCGCCGACGCCGCTGGCGATGAAGTCGGCGCGGGGGCCGGCGAGGGGGCGCAGCCAGTAGACCAGATTGCTGTGCAGGCGGCTGAGATAGATCTGTAGCAAGCGGCCGGGTTCGGCGGATTCTTGCGCGCGGGCGTAGAAGACCAGCCAGGCGGAAATGGTCTGGTCGTCGAACTGGCTGGGGCCGAAGCTGGCCCGGATGACGGCGGAGACCTTGCCCCGCGCGGTGGTCTCCTTGGCGGTCTCATGCAGCACGGTGGCATGAAATTGGCGCAGCAGATGGCGCATGGTGGCGACGATAAGCTGGTCCTTTCCACCGAAATAGTGGTGCGCCAGGCTGGAGGAGACGCCGGCGCGCCGGGCGATCTCGGAGACGGAAACATCCAAGGACCCGCGCAGATGGATCGAGGTGATGGTGGCCTCGATCAGAGAGCGGCGGCGCTGCTGTGCAGTCAGGCTTTCGTGCATGTCGGTCGGTCTTTTCCGTAGGAGAAAGGGCCGGAACTTGGGAACTTGATTGACTCGTCAATCAACTCTTCGCTCTATTGGGCACCGAAGACGGCGGGAAGGCAAGCGCCTCCGTTGAAGGAGCCGTCTCATCAATTCTGAACTGGCGAGCTTTGGAGGAGAGACATGACTGCACGCAAGACCTTGGTGGCCGCGGCCCTGGCCGTGGTGATCCCGACCGGTGGCGCCCTGGCCGAGTGCGAGACCATCCGCTTTTCGGACGTCGGCTGGACCGACATCACGGCAACGACGGCCATGACCTCGATGCTGCTGGAGGAGATGGGCTACGACACCGACATCAAGGTGCTCTCGGTCCCGGTGACCTATGCCTCGATGAAGAACGGCGATATCGACGTCTTCCTGGGCAACTGGATGCCGACCATGGAGGCCGACGTGCGCCCCTATCTGGACGACGGCTCGGTGATCTCGACCAACGTCAACCTGGAGGGTGCCAAGTACACCCTGGCGGTGCCGAAGTACGCCTATGACGCCGGTCTCAAGAGCTTTGGCGACATCGCCACCTTCAAGGATCAGCTCGACGGCAAGATCTACGGCATCGAGCCGGGCAACGACGGCAACCGCCTGATCCTCGACATGATCGACCAGGATGCCTTTGGTCTGAAGGGCTTTGAGGTGGTCGAGAGCTCTGAGCAGGGTATGCTCTCGCAAGTCGCGCGTTCGGTGAAGAAGGAAGAGCCGATTGTCTTCCTGGGCTGGGAGCCGCATCCGATGAACGCCAACTTCGAGATGGCCTATCTCGACGGCGGTGACGACTGGTTCGGCCCGAACTATGGCGGCGCCACGGTCTACACCAACGTGCGCAAGGGCTTTGCTGAAGAGTGCCCCAACGTCGATGCCATGCTGAAGCAGATGGTCTTCACCCTGGCCATGGAGAACGCCATGATGGCGGCCATCCTGGACGACGGTGAAGATCCCGAGGATGCGGCCGAGGCCTATCTGAAGGCCCATCCCGAGGTCATCGACACCTGGCTTGCCGGCATCAAGACGGCTGACGGCGGCGATGCCTTGGCCGAGATCAAGGCAGAACTGAACTAAGCAGCAAAAAAGGGGACCGCTGGCCGCTAGCACGCCGGCCGCGGTCCCCTTTCCTTTTTGGCCGTGTTTACAATCAAGTCAGAGCGGGAAGGGGCAAGCAGATGGAGTGGCTGGAGAGCTGGAAGGTGCCGATTGGCAAGTGGGCCAAGGGCATCGTCGATTGGCTGACCGAGAATCTGGCCTGGTTCTTCGACGGCCTCTCCAGCGTTCTGGATACAGTCATCTCTGTCCTGCTCTGGATCCTGCAGTGGCCGCCGGCCCTGGTGATCATCGCGCTGGTCACGGCGCTCTCCTGGTACCTGCGTCGCTCGATTGCCTTCACCGCCTTTACCGGCCTGGGGCTGCTGCTGATCGTCAATCAGGGCTACTGGGAAGAGACGACGGAGACCTTGGCCTTGGTGCTGGCCTCCTCTGCCGTCTGCATGGGCGTCGGGGTGCCTCTTGGCATCGCCGCCGCGCGGCGTCCCTGGCTCTTTTCCGCGATGCGTCCGGTTCTGGACCTGATGCAGACCATCCCGACCTTCGTCTATCTGATCCCGGCCCTGATCCTTTTCGGCCTGGGCATGGTGCCGGGGCTGATCGCGACCGTGATCTTCGCCATTCCAGCCCCCATCCGTCTGACCCATCTCGGCATCTCTTCGACGCCCAAGCCCTTGATCGAGGCCGGTCAGGCTTTCGGGGCCACCAAGTCGCAGCTGCTGTGGAAGGTCGAGCTGCCCTACGCCATGCCGCAGATCATGGCGGGCCTGACCCAGACCATCATGCTGTCGCTCTCGATGGTGGTGATCGCGGCCCTGGTGGGCGCTGACGGCCTGGGCGTGCCGACCCTGCGTGCCCTGAACCAGGTCAACATCGCCAAGGGCTTTGAGGTCGGCGTTGCCATCGTCTTGATCGCCATCATTCTGGACCGGCTGTTCCGCGCCGAGAAGAAGGAGGGTAAGTGAGCATGAGCGATGCCCTCTCGATGGTCCGCTTCGACGCGGTCAACATCGTCTTCGGCGACAAGCCACAAACTGCGCTGTCCTTGATGGATCAAGGGCAGACGCGCGAGGAGATCCAGGAGGCAACCGGCCAGGTCTTGGGCGTGCACGACTGCAGTCTGGACGTGGGCGAGGGCGAGATCGTCGTCCTGATGGGCCTCTCCGGCTCCGGCAAGTCTACCCTGCTGCGCGCAGTCAATGGGCTCAACCCTGTGGTCCGTGGCGGGGTCTGGGTCAATGACGGCACGGCGCCGGTCGATGTCGCCACCGCCAATCCCGATGTGCTGCGACGCCTGCGCACCGAGCGCATCGCCATGGTCTTCCAGCAGTTCGGCCTGCTGCCCTGGCGCACCGTGCTCGACAACGTCTCCTTTGGGTTGGAGCTGGCTGGCATCGGCGCAGAGGAACGCAGCAAGCGGGCGGCCAAGCAGCTGGAGCTGGTGGGTCTGGATGCCTGGGCGAAGCGCAAGGTGCAGGAGCTCTCGGGCGGTATGCAACAGCGCGTCGGCCTGGCACGGGCCTTCGCCACCGAGGCGCCGATCCTCTTGATGGACGAGCCCTTCTCGGCCCTGGATCCCTTGATCCGCAACAAGCTGCAGGACGAGCTGCTGGAGTTTCAATCGAACCTGAAGCGCACCATCGTCTTCGTCAGCCATGACCTGGACGAGGCGCTGAAGATCGGCAACAAGATCGCCATCATGATGGGCGGTCGCATCGTCCAGATCGGCAGTCCGCAGGACATTGTGCTGCGCCCGGCCGACGACTATGTCGCCGACTTCGTGGCCCATATGAACCCTCTGAACGTGCTGCGCGCGATTGAGGTGATGCGTCCGCAAGACCCGGCACCGGTGCCGGCCGATGCCGCAGCCCTGGATGCGAGCGCGACCAGCGATCCGCGCCTGGCGCAGCCCGAAACCCCGGTTCGTGACCTGATGCGGGCCTTCCTGACCTCCGAAGCGCCGATCCTGGTGGCCGATGAGGGTCAGGTGGTGGGCCAGGTCGCCGGCGGCGATATCGTGCGCGCGCTGCTCCGCGCCTAGGCGCCGGCTCTGCGGTGCCGCCGAGCCTGCCAGCCTCCGATCGCTTCTCGGCCGAGGTCGAGGCCTTGGACCGGGCAGATGGACTGCGCTACCAGCTGAGCGAGCAGGGGCGTGTGCTCAGCTACGCCGAGGTGCTCGATCTCTGGGCGGGGGACGAGGCCTTCCTTGATTTCTTCAATGCCCTGCTCAGCGGATCTGGTTACGCAAAGTACCAATGGGAGACACCGGCACTGTCGACGCTTTCCGCGGACCGCCCTTTTGAGTTCGTCGTCTTGGATGCACCCTTCCTGCCGGATGCGCCCGATCAGGTGACCTTCGCCGACTTCTTTGACAGCCGGCATTCGCCGGGCGGCGTGGTCGCCTTTCCCAATCTCGGCGGCGATGCGCTGATGGTGGTGCCGTCTCCCTTCAGCGGTTCCGCGAACTACAGCCATCTCGCCGCCTTCTACCGGGAAGCGCCGCTCGTCCAACAGCGGGCCCTCTGGCAGGTTCTCGGTCGAGAGGCCAAGGCCCTGCTGTCCGAACGGCCGATCTGGCTCTCGGTTGCCGGCGGTGGGGTCAACTGGCTCCACCTCCGGATCGACAGCAGGCCCAAGTACTACCGCTATGGGCCTTACCGGGCGGCGCCGGCGCGCTAACGCTGTCGCATCACGCCAAGACCTCTCTTGGTGACCACCGGACGCCCGCGCACGGACTCGCGAAAGAGGATGTAGAGGCCGGAGCCAACGATGATCAGCATGCCGATCCAGGTCGGCAGGTCGGGCAGGTTACCGAAGAAGACGAAGCCCCAGAGGATCGACCAGGGGAGATAGGTGTACTCAAAAGGCGTCACCACGCTGGCATCGGCCAGGCGATAGGCCTGGGTCAGGGCGAAGAAACCGATGCCGGAGATCAGACCCAGGGCGCCGAAGAGCAGCCAGTGGGTCGGCTCGGGCCAAGACCAGGCGCGGAAGAGGAAGGCGAGGCTGGGATGCGGCGAGGCCACCTCTATGTTGGAGAAGATGAGGCCAGTGATCCCGCCGCCGAGAGTGAAGAACCCCAGCATGAAGATGGTCATGGAGCTGCCGCGTGCGGTTGGCCCCAGTTTGCGCGTGGCGATGATGGAGATGGCATAGGTGATCGCTGCCAAGAGCGCCAGGATGGCTGCCGGCTCAAAGACACCCATGCCCGGACGCACGATGACCAGCACGCCGATCAGGCCGACGATGACGGCGCCCCAGCGTTGGAGACCGATCTTTTCGCCCAGGAAGAAGAGGGCCAGGATGGTCACGAAGATCGGGGTGGAGAAGGTGATGGCCGCGGTCTCTGCCAGGCCGATGGCGGCCAGTGCCATGTAGTAGACCATATAGGAGGTGAAGGCCCCGGCCGCGCGGACGATCTGCAGCGGGATTGAACCCAAGACCAGCGGCCGTAAGCCGCCATCGAAGTGGGCGATGATCAGCACGATGGGAATGGCGAAGAGGCTGCGTAGAAAGACGATCTGATGCACCGCATAGGTGCCGCTGAAGCTCTTGATGATGACGTCTTGGACTGGAAAGAGGGTGGTGCCCAAGAGCAGAAAGAGGATGCCCGCCAGCGGGCGTTGAGAGGGGATGGCTGCAAGCGATGTCGTTGCGTCGATAGTCCTTTGCTGTATTTGCGACATGGGACCGATCTCCAAGCCTGAGGGCGCCACTCTGCAGCCTGAACCAGACTGCAGAGATGATCTAGCCCGGGTGCGACCGGGGAAGTCGGATCTGTCATAGGAGTAAAGATTTTTTCATATCGTCAGAGGATTGGGCTGCCGGCCCTGCTGGATTCCTGCAATCCTCTGACGCTAGACTGGCCTTGAAAAGGGGAGGGTGCGTGAAACGCAGGCTCGCAGCCATTCTGGCCGCTGACGTGGTGGGCTATTAGCGGCTGATCGGTGAAGACGAGGTCGGCACCTTGGCCGCGCTGAAGCGGCTGCGCCAAGAGACCCTCGAGCCCTTGATCGTGGGCCATCGGGGCCGTGTGGTCAAGCTGATGGGCGATGGCTTCCTGGTTGAGTTCGCCAGTGTCGTCGATGCAGTCGAATGCGCGATAGCCTGGCAGGCAGAACGCCACGCTTCAGACGATCAGCGTTTGCGCTTTCGCATTGGCGTGAACCTGGGTGACATCGTCGTGGATGAGGAGGATATCCATGGCGACGGCGTCAATCTGGCTGCGCGCTTGGAGAGCGCGGCGCAGCCTGGGGCCGTTTGCATCTCCGCAATCGTCCACGATCAGGTGGAACGCCGTCTTGAGCACCGCTTTGCTGATCTCGGTGACAGAGAGCTGAAGAACATCGATCGCCCCACCCGAATTTGGCAATGGGCACCGGAGGACCAGGGAGCGGTCGCCGAGCCGGCAGCGGAGCTTGGCGCATCGGAGAAACCCTCGCTGGTCATCCTGCCCTTCGACAACCGGTCGGACGATGCCGAACAGGGTTATTTCGCCGATGGGATAACCGAAGACCTGATCACCGAGGTTTCGCGGATAGCGAGCCTGATGGTGATCGCGCGCCATTCCAGCTTCACCTACAAGAACAGGTCGGTCGCCATCGCCGAAGTCTGCCGGGAACTCGCTGTGCGCTACGTTCTGGAGGGCAGTGTTCGAAAGGCGGGAGGGCGTGTGCGGATCACCGCGCAGCTGGTCGACGGCAAGAGCGGAGGGCATCTCTGGGCGGAGCGCTATGACCGCAGCCTGGAGGACATCTTCGCCGTCCAGGACGACGTGACGGAGATGATCGTTCAGGCGCTGAAGATCGAACTGATTGGCTCCGCCGCAGAGCACAAGATCGCAGAACAGGGTCCAAATCCGGAAGCTTACGACTGCATTCTTCGCGGGCGCGAGCAGTACCGCCTCTTCACGCGAAGGAGCAACCAGGTGGCCCGTAGTCTCTTCGAAGAGGCGAGCCAAATCGATCCCGACTATGGCGAAGCCTATGCCGGGCTTGCCGAGACCTATGTTTAGGACTGGTTCGCTGGCTCGGGGTCTGCCCTGGACCAGGCCTTCGCCTTGGCGCAACGGGCAGCGACCTGTGACCCGAAGCTACCGCTGGTCCAAGAGGCGCTCAGCACCGTCCATCTCTTCAAGCGAGAGCATAAGGAGGCCATTGCCGCGGCCGAGCGCTGGCTTGCCCTGGAGCCCAGCAATGCCGAGGCTTATGCAACCCTGGCCGGTGCCAAACACTTCGCCGGAGAGAATGAGGAGGTCATCGCTCTCATTGAAAAGGCGATGCGGCTCAATCCCTTCTATCCGTTTTACTATCTGCACTACATTGGCATTGCTTGTCTGGCGATGCGCCGATTGGACCAGGCTGCAACAGCACTCCGCCGCGGGGTCTCGCGTAATCCCGACGCCCTCTGGCCCCACGTCTTCCTGGCCTCCTGCTATGGGCATCGTGCTGAGCACGAAGAGGCTGCGCGTGCATTGGAGCAGATCTTGCGCCTCAAGGTTGACTTCTCAGCGGCGGATCTGGACTTGATGCTGCCCTACAAAGACAAGAGCGATGTCGCCTATCTATTAGATGGACTGCGCAAAGCAGGGCTGACTTGAGAAGCCGGAGCGTTCGCTGCTACTCAGAAGGCCACCGAAACCTGACCTGTCACAGCATTGTCTCGCGCCGAGCCTGCGAGTTGGCCGGCATAGGAGAGGCCGAAGATGAGGTTCTCCGCGGCCCGATAACCCAAAGTGGCGCCGACCACTGCACTGTCCCTGGCGAGTGGTGCGCCGCTGACGGAGAAGGTGCTGCCGCCCGACGCGAAGGCCAGCTCTGCCTCAGGGGTCAGATCGCCGAAGCTGTGCTGCCAACCAAGGCTGCCTTCGGCAAGGAAGCGGCCATCGCCCAGCGGCAGGTCGCTGGCTGCTCGCAATCCCAAGGTGGTAAAGCTGTTGGCTTGCGTGTTGTCGGATCCGCGAAGTGCTGCAGCACCACCCTCTTCGGTGAAGCCGTCGGTCTGGAGATTGACATAGGCGATGTTGGCGAAGGGCTCGATGAAGAGGTGCTGCAGCTCCGCGCCATAGCCGATCTCGCCGAAAGCTTGGACCGTGCGCGCGTCATAGTCGCTGTTGAGGGTCTCAGAATAGCTTGAGACCCTGGCGCTGCGCGTAACCGACACGCGATGCCAGGCATAGGCCGCGCCGGCGCGCAGGGTGACTGAACCCAGGTTTCCGGCGGCATAGGCTGCAAGGTCATAGTTGTCGCTATTGCCGGAGGAACTCAGCGCATCGACATCGAAGCTGGATCGGCTGTATCCGCCGGCCAGGCCTAAGGTGATGTCTTCATGCGGCTTGGCATCGACACCGATCACGACACCGCCGACGGAGCGCGAGAGCCGGCTCGTGTTGGCGGTCCCATCAGTGCTGCCCCAGGCGCCGTAGCCCTGCATCCAAACCGTGGCCTCCAGGCCTGCCAGAAGCGGTGCCGTTTGCGGCCCGCTCTCGGGTCCACCGCCTGCCTTATCAGGCGTGGTGGCTTGGCGTTGGCGACCGCTGATGGCGTCGCGCAGAAACAGGGATTGGGTTTGCAGAACTGTCTGTGCCGATCCGTAGATCTCACCGGAGAGCAGAGAGAAGGCGTCGGGCGCCGTCGTGCCGTCCAGCGAAACCAGCGCATCCATCAGCGCGCCCTCGGCAGGGAGGCTATCGAGCGCCGCGGCGACGGCTGTCTGATTGGGGGTTTCCGCCACTGAGGTAAAGGGTACATCGCTGCGCACGCTAGCCAGGTTTAGAACGCCCGCATCCTTTGAAACCGCCAGGTCCAGGAAGGGGAGGGTGCTTCCGAAGGGGTCACCGAGCGAGCCGACGCTGCCCTTGATCCCGCTGTCGGAGGTTAGGATCGAAAAGCTCTGCAGGCCGATGGCGGAGGGATCGTCGACGGAAACAGCAAGGGTGACGTCATTCAAGGTAACCGGCCCGCTGGCGGCCAGGCGGTCGCTGCGACCGTCGGCTGCGATTTCAATGTCAAAGACGGAGCCGGTCTCAAAGGTGACGGGACCCTCGACCTCCATCCGGCCGATGGAGTTGCCCGGCGCGACGGTGCCCGAACTCACCAGACTGCCCTTGATTCGGCCGTCACCGGAAAGCCGCCCGCTGTTCGTCACATCGCCGACAATGCGGCCGCGATTGACCAGCTCGCCGCTGTTCATAACGTCGCTCCGGATCCGGCCTTCGTTCGCCAGGTGGCCGTAGGACATCACCCTGCTGTCGCCGATCGCCGTGACCTGGCCGCCGTTGAAGAAGAAGGCGCCCTCGGCAACGGTGACAGCTCCTTTGATCGCGCCACTGACCCCTAGAGTGCCGGCTTTGACCTCTGTGCCGCCGGAATAGCTGCTGTTGCCGGCCAGGACCAAGGTGCCGCTGCCGTGCTTTGTGAGGCCGCCCGTGCCGGTGATGTTGTTGGCCCAGACGTCGAAGGCGTGGAATCCCCCCTTGTCCGCGTCCAGGGTCACAGCGACGTCCTCATCGAAGGCGCCGAAGCCGTCAGCGGCCGAGAAGAGGTCGAGCCGGGCCCAACCGCTGCCGTCATCCAAGGCAAATCCCGAAGGGATCTGCGTGGTCGCCAGGACGCTGCGCCGCTGCTCTTGCGTCAGATAGGGAAAGCGGGTGGCGAGCAGGATCTCCGCGCCCTTGGGCACGACCGGATCCATGTCCGTGGGACCCACGGGCGGTAGATCGTAGGTCAGCAGGAAGCGATAGTCCTCGCGCTCCTCCTCGAAGGTTTCGGGGCTTGGAATGGCGCCCTCGCGGATGCAGGCCGCCAGATTTCCTTCGCAGGCGGCTGCGTAGGGGGATTCTCCACCAGATCCTAGATAATCCTGCAAGTCGGCACCGGCCAGCTCCAGATCGTCCAGGGTGAAGGCGGCAGGATAGTCGAAGGTGCCGTTCAGGACGTTGGCGACGTTGTAGGTGGCGATGATGCGCCCGCCGATCACGTCCAGAGGGTAGTGCGCGCCGAAGATATTGCGGCTCAAGGCAAAGCGCGTCCCGGCGTAAACCAGGTCTTTGTAGTACTGCGGGGCTGCCATGGCCGAGACGATCGCGACGGTGTTGCCGCCGGTGGAGTGGCCGCTGGGAAAGGCAGGACTGTCACTCAAGCCTTCCCAGGATTCATCGGTGAAGGGGGCCGGCGGTGTCATAGATTGCTGGATGTCGACCGCAAAGGCCTCCGTCTCCGCAGTGGTCCAGGGGCTGTCGGCAATCTCTTTGGAGACCTGAAAGGGTCTGGGGTCGGGGTTGGTGACGCCGGGAAGGGCCCCATAGGCCTCGCCATAGACGTTTGCGGTAGCAAAGTAGTCTTTCAAATCCCCGGCAATGAAGCCGGTGTTGTCCAGGCTGTCTTCGATCAGGGTTTGGTAGCTGTGTGGCGGGCTGTTCATGCCGGGATTTGGTAGGGCACCGTCATTGAACTTCTCACTCAGGTCCGGCGTCGCAATGGCCCAGATGTTCCGAACCGGAACGCTCTCGGGATCGAGTTGCGAATCGATCGCTGCCTGAGCCTTCTCGTCCGGGGACGAGTTCAGATAGATCTCTTCGATCCTCTCCAGGTTCGACTTCAGGGCCGCTTCGCCAGCACTGCTTTCCGGAAGCCCCAAGAAGGGCGAGAGCAGTTGGCCCGTTGCAATACAGGCCTCGTGGTTGTTGCAGGAGCAGTCCAAGCTCTGACCTTGCGCGATGGTGCTCGGAAGTATGAGTAGGAGCGCGGCAAATCCAGCGTGAAGGTGCCACCGATACGCGAGAGAAATCTCAGACGCGCGCTCTAAGTGGCGGACGACTGTCCGCAGGCCCCCAACCTGATCCATGCTTCCCCCCCCCCCTTGGCTCCAGCCATCCGTGATCGATGCTGAACAACCTTTGGTGAGACTATTCTAGCTTAAGGGTTGATTCCAAGAGGTGGAGCAAAGTTTTTGATCGTCCACGTGCTACTCCAAGCTGTTGAGGAGAGGCACCAAGGGCAGGTTGTTCAAGGAAGCAGCGCCCGACTGCGGAAAAGTAAGATCATAGCGGTAGACAATGGCACCCGCTTCGACCACTGGCTTGCCGAGACCCTTGAGCCCAATCAGTAAGACCGGGAATGCTCTCTTGAGCTCCGCATTGGTACTGGTCTTGAGAGCCTCTTCGGCTGCCTCGATGCCTTGCAGCCGGAAGGAGGCCTCGCCCAAAATGCCCAGCTGCCCGCTGGCGTCGAAACGGAGCTCGGCTTCCCCGGATAGAGACAGCAGCGCTCCATCGATCGACAGGCCGTCGATCCGAACACCGGTGCCGGCGGCCATCAAGGCCCGCCAGAAGGAGGTCAGAGGATCGGCATCTTCGAGCCGCAGCTCAGGCCCGGCCGCTAACTGGACAATCAACGCGCTCAGCGCATCGCCGGGAACCCCTTCGAGCGAAAGCGGAAGGTGCCAGGCTTTAGGGGTCAGATCCCTCGCGTCATAGGTTTCTCGCTGAAAGACTTCCTGGAGGCCGACATCGCGACCGGCAAACACAAGGCTCATGTCGAGGGCGTCCTCGTCAGCGCCTTGATCCAGATTGCCCTCTACTGAGATCGCACCGAGCCGAAGGGCGTTCAGCCCATCGGCGACGCCGATCTTCGTGTCCTCGATATCCAATGACAGGGTTAGTCTGCGCCAAAGGCTGGCCATGGACGGCAGCGCAACGTCCTCGTCTGCCTTGTCGATCAGTTGGAAATGCTCGAACCAGTCCGTCTGTGCAGCCAGGTCGTTGTCATTGCTTTCGACCACCAAGATCAGGCTGGCGATGCCGAATTGTGCATCTCTAGGGGTCCATTGGATGTTTGAGAGTGCGAGCCGTAGGTCTTGGTCGAAGCCTGCTCCGTCAAGTGGTTCTGCCACAGTCTCGAGTGTCAGAGATTCCGCCTCGACCAGACGATGGTGCTGGCGTTTGATGACCGCGTCTTCCACATCAATCTGCAGCTCGCGCAGCATCTCCCGATCAGAGTCCCAGTATCCGCGCAGTTGATCTAGGTCGAAGTCCAGGCTGAGCTCGCTCCGCTCACCCCAGAACTTCAGTGGTGCTCCCACGTCATCGGAGGCGCGTACAATGAGGCCATCGTTCACCTTGGTTAAGGTGACTTGACCCCGCCCCAGACGAAAACGCCAAACGAGCCAGGGACTTCTTTGCGCATACAGCTGCCTACGAAACTCGATGTCGAACTCGATGTCTCCGAAACTGGCCTCAGCCTCTCGCTTCGACTGCTCATGTACGTTCAGGCGATAGATGGAGAGTTCAGTTAGGACTCGTTCTTTATTGAACCCCGTCAGCCAATCGTAGACCTGACCGCGCCAGGTTGAGGGATCGGCGGTCGCAGCGCCGTTCACGAACAGCAGGCTCATGAGCGCGACGAGGAGAGGGCGCATGGCGTGTGATCGGGATCTATGCCGGCATCTTGCACGGCTGTGATCTCCCATATTTGTTTCCCCTCCAGCCGTATCGCTCAGACGCAGCGGTCAATCCCGCTTGTGCGAGGCCTACCTTTCCAAGGATCGGGGGCCAGAACAAGGTTTGAGCAACCTGCGGTTTGGTGCGATGAGGAGCCGGAAATGTGCGAAGTTCGCCGCCGCAGGGCTAAGGTCTCGACAAGATTGGCACCGATCGTCGGCACGAGAGGCATCCAAGATCTGTTTTGTCCGGGGACGTTGGCCGACCACGACGTATGAGCAAACCCACCAAGGCCCTTCTCCTCCTGTTGTTCTGGGCAGTGATCGCGCTCGGACTGTTCAACTGGCCCGATGGGTGGCTTGCCGGGTCAAGTTCGACGTGGCGGGTGATTGGGCTGGTCTATCTAGTCTCTGTCTGTTCCGTGCCACCCCTCGTGTTTTCAGCACTCCTCTGGCCAGAGTGGATGCAAACGAGGCCGTTGCGGCGGAGTGCGTCTGTCACCCTATGGCTCTTGGCTTTGGCCTCTCTCTTGGCAATTGCACCTGCGACAATTGCAGCGGGAACGCATCACCAGTTTGCTCTGATCGCCCTGAAGTGCCTGGCCCATGCCCTCTACTTCAGTATGGCGGATGGGCTGCTGCGTTGGGCTGCCGGCTATCCCTCGATCCTGCGTGCCGGCTATGCCTGCTTAGCCGCCACCCTGCTCTTTGCTCTCTCCCTCTGGTCGCTGGTCTACGCGGGTCTCATGATCCGGCAAGCGGAGAGTATTGCCGATGGTCGGGACTATTGCATCGCCGACACGAAGCTATCGGCGGGCCTTGGCAGCGGACACTACAGCCCCGTCCACTCGCTCTTCGATCTGCGCTGGACAGAACTCGCGGCTGAGAAGAGCGGCTACAAGAGCAGTTCCCTCTGGTACTTCCACGCCCTGCTCTATGTGCCGGGGTCGGCACAGGCGACCTACTGGAACTGGTCCATCGCAGAGGTAACCTTTCGCCCGCTATCGCCCGAGGCGGTGGATCGTCTGATCATCTCTGTGGAGGAACCTTGCGTCCCGGAGCCGCGGTTCTGGGAGACACTGGTCGGTGGTCCGCAGGCAATTCCGGATCGATGGCCTTTGGTGTAGAGGCGCAAATGACGAGAGAGCCGCGCGCCTCTCTTGGCAGCCGTCCCTAATCCTCCACCCGCTCGCGCACATAGCTCCCCGGCGCATCCTCGATCACGGCGAGATTCCCAGCCTCGGGCTCCCTCGCCTCGACCTTGGCGCCGCCCTTGCGGGCGAGCCAGCGGTGCCAGTCGCTCCACCAGGAGCCCTCGTGGCGCTCAGCACCTGCCAGCCACTCCTCGGGATCGTCCGGGGTCTTGCGGTTGGTCCAATAGCAGTACTTGTTGGCAGCCGGCGGGTTGATCACGCCGGCGATGTGGCCGGAGCCGCCGAGCACGAACTTGACCGGACCGGCGAAGGTCTTGACTGCGGGATAGCTGGAGACCCAGGGGGCGATGTGATCCTCTTTGGTGCAGAGGAAATAGCTGGGGGTCTTGATCTTGCGGATGTCGATCGGCTCGCCGTCCAGCACCAGATGGCCCGGCCGCATCAGCCCGTTCTCGCAATAGAACTTGCGTAAGTATGTCGCCAGCATGGAGGCCGGCAGGCGCGTGGAATCGCTGTTCCAGTAGAGCAGATCGAAGGGCATGGGCTCGCGGCCCAACAGGTAGTTGTTCACCACGAAGGACCAGATCAGGTCGTTCTCGCGCATCATGTTGAACATCTGCGCCATGTGGTGGCCTTCGAGATAGCCCTTCTCGGCCACATGCTGCTCCAGCGAGGCCAGCTGCTTCTCGTCGATGAAGACCGAGACCTCGCCCACATCCTTCAGGTCCACCATGGTGGCCAGGAAGGTCGCCGAGTTGACGTGGGCATCGCCCTTGGCGTTCAGATAGGCCAGGGTCGCGACGCTTAGGATGCCGCCGATGCAGAAGCCCAGCAGGTTGATTGAGGACTCGCCCAGATGCGCCTCGATGGCGTCCAGGGCGGCGAGAGGGCCCTCGCGCATGTAGTCCTCGAAGTCCTTGTGCGCCAGCTCCTTGCGCGGGTTGACCCAAGAGATGACAAAGACTGTGTGGCCCTGATCGACGGCGCCCTTGATCAAGCTGTTCTTGGGCTGCAGGTCCATGACGTAGAATTTGTTGATCCAGGGCGGCACGAAGAGCAGCGGGCGCTTGTGCACCTTCTCCGTGGTCGGCGCGTACTGGATCAGCTGCATCAGGTCGTTCTGGAAGACCACCTTGCCGGGGGAGACGGCGACGTTCTTGCCGACCTCAAAGCTGGCCTCGTCGGTCATGGAGATCTTGAGGCGTCCGCGCCCGGCCTCCAGGTCCGCCAGCATGTGCTCCAGGCCCTTCAGCAGGTTCTCACCCTTGCTGTCGACCGTCTTCTTGACCACGGCAGGATTGGTGGCGGCGAAGTTGCTGGGTGCCATGGCGCTGAGGTACTGGCGGGTGAAGAAGTCGACCTTCTCTTTGTTCTTCGGGTCCAGGCCCTCGGTCTCCTGCACCAGGGACTGCACGCAGTTTGAGGTCAGGAGGTAGGACTGTTTCAGATAGTCGAAAACCAGGGCCTCGTTCCAGGCGCCATCTTTGAAGCGCCGGTCGCCCTTGGGTGCCTGGACAACGGGCTCTGCCTCCTGACCCATCATGCGCTGGCCCATGGCCTGCCAGAGCGCCATGCTTTGCTCGAAGAGCTGCATCTGTGCCTGGAACAGGCGGGTCGGATCCTTGGCCAGCTGGAGCATCAGGTCGCCGAAAGCCTCGTTCAGGCTCTGCTGATCGACCAGATTGAAGCCGGCCTTGGTCTGGCGCTCCATGAAGGCCTGAACAGCACGCTGGCTGCGCTCGGCGAGATCGCCCCAACGGGCCAGCAGGGCCTCCTGCTCTTCGGGGGAGGGGGTTTGCGTCGGGCTCGACATCGCAAAGGCTCCTTCTTCTTGTTACCAGCGGGCTTCTCGTTATGGGCCGGCCAGAAACCCCTCCAGTGCGGCAAGGAAACCTGAAGGGTTCTCGGCATGGACCCAATGGCCGGCATCGGCCACGCTCTCGAAAGCGACCTTGGGAAAGAGCCGCTCAATCAAGGCATGATAGTCCGGCAGCAGGTAATCCGAACTGACGCCGGTCAGAAACAGAGTCGGCTCCTGGTAGGTGGCTGTCAATAGAGCCTCCGGAAAGCCGTGGATGGCGCCCATAGAGCCGCCCAAGGTCTCTAGATTGAGGCGCCAGCGAAAGCCCTCGGGCGTCGCGACCAGGTTCTGCAGCAGGAAGCTGCGCACGCCGGGATCGGCGATCACCGGCTGCAGTTGCCTGTCCGCCTCTGCCCGTCTTGTGACCTGCGTGAGGTCCAGGGCCTGCATGGCGCGGACATAGCTTAGATTCGCGTGGTCGTAGGTCACCGGCGCGATATCGACCACAACCAGGCGAGAGAGCCGCTCCGGCCGGGTCAGGGCCAGAGTCATGGCTACCTTACCGCCCATGGAGTGCCCCACCAGGGTCACCCCTTCCAGATCCTGATCTTGCAGATAGCCGGACACGGCCTCGGCCATTGCCGGATAGTCGGTTGTCTCGGTCCAGGGGGAGTCGCCATGGTTCGGCAGGTCCAGGCTGTGGACCTGCCAGGACTTGGAGAGGTAACGCGCAATCCTGGTCCAGTTGCGCCCGGAACCGAAGAGGCCGTGCAGGAGGACCAGCGGCGGCCCTTCGGTTCCGAAGCTGCTTGCAGCGAGTGCTGCCATGGTCGTGCTACTTGCCGACCTGGCTCAGCAGATTGTCGATGCTCTGCTTGGCGTCGCCGTAGTACATCCGCGTGTTGTCCTTGAAGAACAGCGGGTTCTCAATGCCGGAATAGCCCGTGCCCTGACCGCGTTTGCAGACAAAGACCTGACGCGCCTTCCAGACCTCCAGCACCGGCATGCCGGCGATGGGGCTGCCCGGATCATCTTGGGCTGCCGGGTTGACGATGTCGTTGGCGCCGATGACGATCACCACGTCGGTCGAGGGGAAATCCTCGTTGATCTCCTCCATTTCCAGCACGATGTCGTAGGGCACCTTGGCCTCTGCCAACAGCACGTTCATGTGGCCCGGCAGACGCCCGGCGACGGGGTGGATGGCAAAACGCACGCTCTTCTTTGCTGCGCGCATGCGGCTGGTGATCTCTGAGACCGCACCCTGGGCCTGGGCCACCGCCATGCCATAGCCCGGCACGATGATCACGCTGTCGGCGTCGTTGAGCGCAGAGGCCACTGTATCGGCGTCGGCCGAGATCATCTCGCCCTCGACCGTGCCGCTGGACTGGGTCTCACCACCCCAACCGCCTAGGATCACGCTGATGAAGGAGCGGTTCATGCCGCGACACATGATGTAGGAGAGGATCGCACCCGAGGAGCCGACCAGCGCGCCGGTCACGATCAAGAGGTCGTTGCCCAGGGTGAAGCCGATCGCCGCTGCCGCCCAGCCCGAGTAGGAGTTCAGCATGGAGACCACGACCGGCATATCGGCACCGCCGATCGCCATGATCAGATGCCAGCCGATGACACCGGCGATGATGGCGACCAGGATCATGGTCCAGATACCGGCACCCGAGAGGTAGAGGATGCCCAGCACCAGACTACCGACGATCATGGCCAGGTTCAGCTGGTGGCGCATCGGCAGGGTCAAAGCCTTGGAAGAGACCTTGCCCGAGAGCTTGCCGTAGGCCACGACGGAGCCGGTGAAGGTGATGGCGCCGATGAAGATGCCGAGGAAAAGCTCGACCTTCAGGATCGAGAGCTCGACGCTGGTTTTCTTGGCAATGGTCGCCGCGAAGCCGCCGAGCTGATCCGTCGTGCCGGCCGCCACGGCCGAGAGCGCGCGACCCATCTCGACATCGGCATTGAGACCGATGAAGACGGCCGCCAGACCCACCAACGAGTGGAAGCCCGCCACCAGTTCCGGCATCTGGGTCATCTGCACCTTGCCGGCGACCCAGGCGCCGATCAGGCCGCCGATGGCCACCATGATGATGATCAGCCAGTAGGCCCCGACCCCGGGTGCCGCCACGGTGGCGACCACGGCCAGGATCATGCCGACGATGCCGTAATAGATTGCACGCTTGGCCTTCTCCTGATTGGAGAGCCCGCCCAGCGCCAGGATGAAGAGGATTGCTGCCACCACGTAGGCGGCTGTCACCAAACCGATGCTCATTGTTCTTGTTCCCCCTCGCTCAGCTCTTCTGGAACATGGCGAGCATGCGGCGCGTCACCAGGAAGCCGCCGAATATGTTCACCGAGGCCATGAGGACGGATATCGCCGCCAGTACGATGACCACCCCGCTGGTCGAGCCGATCTGTAACAGCGCACCGACGATGATGATCGAGGAGATGGCGTTGGTGATGGCCATCAGGGGCGTGTGCAGGCTGTGGGCCACGTTCCAGATCACGTGAAAGCCGACGAAGCAGGACAGCACGAAGACGATGAAGTGCTGCATGAAGCTGGCCGGCGCGACGGAGCCGACGAGCAGCAGCAGGACGCCGCCGATTGCCAGGGTCGCCGTGGTGCGGTTGGCGCGCTTTTTGAAGGCGGCAAGCTCTCGCGCGGCCTTCTCTTCCGGTGTTTCCTCCGGCTCTTTCTTCTTCTTCGGCTGCGCGGCGATGGCTTTGATCTTGGGCGGCGGCGGCGGGAAGGTGATCTCGCCCTCGTGGCAGGCGAGCGCGCCGCGGATCACGTCATCCTCCATGTTGACGAAAGGCTTGCCGTCCTTCTCGGGCGTCAGGTCGTCCATCATGTGGCGGATGTTGGTGGAATAGAGGTTTGAGGCCTGGGTTGCCATGCGCGAGGGGAAGTCGGTGTAGCCGACCACGGTCACACCGTTCTCTGAGACGATCTTCTCGTCGGCGACGGTCAGGTCGCAGTTGCCGCCACGCTCTGCCGCCAGGTCGACGACGACCGAGCCCGGCTTCATCGCCTTGACCATGTCTTCCAGCCAGAGCTTCGGCGCCGGCCGTCCGGGGATCAGGGCGGTGGTGATGACGATGTCGATCTCCGGTGCCAGTTCACGAAACTTCGCGAGCTGCTTCTCGCGGAACTCCGGGCTCGACGGCTTGGCATAGCCGCCGGTCTCGGCGCCGTCGGTTGCCTCTTCTTCGAAATCGAGGAAGACGAACTCCGCACCCATGGATTCGATCTGTTCGGCCACCTCGGGGCGGACGTCAAAGGCATAGACGATCGCGCCCAAGGAGACTGCCGCGCCGATGGCGGCTAGACCGGCAACGCCGGCGCCGACGACCAGGACCTTGGCCGGCGGAACCTTGCCGGCTGCGGTCACCTGACCGGTGAAGAAACGTCCGAAGTTGGCGCCGGCCTCGATCACCGAGCGGTAGCCGGCGATATTGGCCATGGACGACAGTGCGTCCATCTTCTGGGCACGGCTGATGCGCGGCACCATGTCCATCGCCAGCGCCGACATCTTCTTTTCGTTCAGTGCCTTCAGCAGCTCTTCGTTCTGAGCCGGCCAGAGGAAGGAGATCAGGGTCTTGCCCTCGGGTGCGGCGGCGACCTCGTCCAAGGTCGGCTCGCGAACCTTGATCACGATGTCGGACTGCGCCCAGAGATCGGCAGCGCTCTCGACGACGGTGACGCCGGCCTGGCGATAGGCCTCGTCAGAGATCGAAGCCTTGGCGCCAGCACCAGTCTCAACCAGGCAGTCATAGCCCAGCTTTTTCAGCCGCTGGGCGCTGTCGGGGCTTAGGGCCACCCGCGCTTCGCCGTCGTGGGTTTCTCTTGGTGCACCGATCTTCATGAATGCAGTCTCCTTTTTGTCTTGTTGCCCTTTCCCGGGAAGGCCGAGGCACCCGAAATCCGGTCCCCCCGCGCAGTACAGGAGGTCTATTTAGATCGAAACACGGATAGGGTCACCGCGTCAGATCGGCTTTTCCATCGTTTTTGGTCACAGGTGTTGCTGCGCTGCACAATAAGCCGGCAGAGGGTGGTCGCGCTTTAGCCAGCCTTGAGCTCGGCCATTGCACGGTCCACCTCTTTTTGCACTGCAGCAAAGGCCTCCTCGTTGGCCTTCTTCGCGGCCTCGGAAAGCTCGATCATCAACGCCAAGGCCTGCTCGACCGACTTGGCATAGATCTCTGCGCCCTTGGCGGCGGCATCTGGACCACTGGTGGCACCCAGCTCTCTTATCTGCTGGCTGGCGTTTTCGGTCATCCGGGCGAAGATCTGCATCTGCTTTTCCAGCAGATCGCGGTAGGCGGCAGCAGCGGCGTGATTGGCGGCGACCATGGCGTCAAACTGCTTTTGGCTCTTGGCCATCGCCGTCGTCAGATCGACATTGGGCAGGCTCGCAGGCTTGAAGGCAGACATCATCTGCTGGGGATCGAACATCTTGGTGATGTTGGCAGGCTCGAACATCTTCATGAGCTCGGTGAAATTGGCAGGGGTAGGGGTTTTCATTAGGTTTTGTATCCTTCGCTGCGAGATCGCGGGTGAAGTCTAACGCCTGTGGTTCTACGCACCATAGGCATTTCGGCTATTGGACTAAGGTACCTTCGCTTTCCCCCTCGCCAGACTGCGGCGTTGCTTGGAGGTTTTGCCGATACCGGGGTTGAAAGAGTTGGTAGGATCCAGCTCTTCATAGAAGTTGGCCAGGGCCGGTTTTGCCTCATAGAGGTGACCGACATTGTGCTCGGCCGGGTACTCGGCGCCGCGCCGGTCCAGGATCTCCAGCATGCGCTGTTTGATCAGGCCGACATTGGCGCCCTTTCGCACCAGATAGTCCTGGTGGAAGACGTGGCAGAAGAAGTGACCGTAATAGAGTTTGCCGACAAGGTCTTGCTCTATATCCGGCGGCAGACGTTCCAGCCACTCCTCGTCGTTGCGCCGAAGCGCGATGTCGAGCGCGATGATGTCCTCCACCTCACGCTCATGGACGGCTTGATAGCGCACGGCAGCCCCTGCAGCGGCGAAGCGGTGCAGCATGGCTTTCTTGGCTTCCTTCTCTGTGCAGAGGAACCAACCTTCACGCCCGAGAACCTGGTCCAGGATGGCCTCGGCCTCGGGTGCCGACTTGGCGCTCATCTTCAGGATCAAGTGGTGCTCATAACGCTCACGAAAGGCCAGCAGGCGTTTTGGCAGAGCCTCGGGCACCAGCCGGCTCAAGAGCTGCATGGTCCGATCCACCAGATTGCTGGGCAGGAAGGAGAGGCGCCTCAAGCGCGCATCGATCCGTCCTTTCAGCGCGAAAAAGAGCGGCAGGTAGTCGGTGCCCAGCCAGTGGATCATCAAGAGCGTGTCTTTGCCGTAGACCCGCGCGATGTCGAAGATCTCTCGGTGCAGGTACTCTCCGCTGACCGGTAGCTCGGAACATTCACTCAAGATGCGTTGCCTGAGCGTGGTGAGCGACCCCGTATCGTTGCTGCCGACATAGTAGACCCTGTCGCCGACCGGCTCAGGAAAGCTGTCCAGGCGCACGGCGAAGATGCAGAGCTTGCCGGCACAGCCGGAGGCCTCGTGCAGGCGTTCCGGATCGGCGTTGTAGCGGGCAGGACTGGCGGCTGCGGTATCCCGCACCCGCTCCTCATAGCCCTGGTCCGAGGCTGGGCCGGTATCATAGCGGACGTCGCTCTCATCAAAGGCGCCGCGTTCGAGGCGATCCAGAATCTCTTCCGGAGTATTACCCAGGTCGATGCCCAGGTGGTTTACCAGCACCAGTTGGCCGTCGCTGCGCAGCTGCGCATAGAGGGAGAGCTCGGTGTAGACCGGGCCGCGCTGGACCAGGGCGCCGCCGGAGTTGTTGCAGACCCCGCCGACGATCGAGGCGCCGATGCAGGACGACCCGATTACCGAGTGCGGCTGTCGGCCCAGCGGCTTTAGCATCTTCTCCAAGCGGAAGAGGGTGCCACCGGGGTGACTGACGATCTGCCGACCGCCATCCAGCAGGTGGATCTTGTCCAGCCTCAAGGTGTTGATCACCACGACGTTGCGGTCGTAGCTGCCGTTGGGCGTCGACCCCTCCGTCAGCCCGGTGTTGGCCGCCTGCATGATGACGATGCGATCGGCCGCTACGCAGGCTTGCAACACGCGCCAGAGCTGCAGCAGGGTCTTGGGTGTGACCACCGCCTCGGCCTCGCCCCCGCCGGAGCGGAAACCCTTGCGGTAGCGCTCGGTCTTGGTCGGGTCGGTCGCGACAGCGCCGCGACCGACCGCCTGAACCAGGCTCTTGATGAAGGCTTTGTCCGACATGGCTTGGCTCACTTGAAGGCGATGGAGGGCAGCCAGGTGGCCAGTTCCGGCAGCAGGAAGACGATCGCCAGGCCCGTCAGCTGCAGGATCACGAAGGGGATCACGCCCTTATAGATGTCGGTCAGCTTGACCTCCGGCGGGCAGACACCCTTCAGATAGAAGAGAGCAAAGCCGACCGGTGGCGTCAGGAACGAGGTCTGCAGGGTGACCGCGATCAGGATCACGAACCAGACCAGGGTCGGCTCGTCGATCACATCGAAGCCGGGGATGTCGAGGTTCAAGGCATTCACGATGGGCCGCATCAAGGGCAGGACGATCAAGGTGATCTCGATCCAATCCAGCACGAAGCCCAGCAGGAAGACGATGAAGAGGATGAAGAGGATGGTCCCGGTGTCGCCCAGGCCTGCGCCCTCGATCATGCTTTCGATCAACTCGTCGCCGCCCAGCTCACGCAGTACGTAGGAGAAGACCGTGGCGCCGATGAAGATGGCGACGATGTAGGCCGTGGTGTTGAAGGTGGAGATGCAGACGTTCACCAGCTTCTTCAACGTGAGCTTGCGATAGAGCAGGGCTAGCAAGGTGGCACCGATGGCGCCGACGCCCGAGGCCTCGGTCGGCGTGGCGACGCCGGCGAAGATGGAGCCCAGGACGGCCAGGATCAGCAGCACCGGCGGCAGGACGGCGACCAGCACGTCCTTGATCGCGGCCCAGTCCGGAGCCTTGGCATCGGCCGGCACGGGCGCTGCCGAGGGTCGGAAGAAGCCGACGCCAAGGATGTAGAGCAGGTAGAGACCACCGATGATGAGGCCCGGGAAGAGGGCGGCCATGAAGAGGTCGCCAACGGAGAGCGCCATCTGGTCAGCCATGATCACCAGCATGATGGAGGGCGGGATCAGGATGCCCAAGGTGCCGGAGGCGGCGATGGTGCCGGTGGCCAGTGGCTTGTTGTAGCCCTGCGCCATCATCGCCGGCAGCGAGAGCACGCCCAGCAGCACGACGGAGGCACCGATGATGCCGGTGGAGGCGGCCAGGATGATGCCGATGGCAGTAACCGTTATGGCAAGGCCACCGCGCACCGTACCGAAGAGCCGCTGCATGGCGCTCATCAGGCGCTCGGCCACGCCGGACTCATCCAGCATCAGGCCCATGAAGATGAACATGGGCAGCGCCACCAGAACGGCGTTGGACATGGTGGCATAGATCCGGTTGATGGAGGCGCCCAAGGTTAGATAGTCGAGCCCGGTCAGGGTCTCCTCCAACCCGGTCCAGTTCATCATGCCGTTGTCGAAGAGATAGGCGATGCCGCAGTAGAGTACGCCGACGCCGGCCAGCACCCAGGCTACCGGAAAGCCGGTGAAGAGCAGGCCGATGAAGGTCATGAACATGGCCACGACCAGCTTTTCTTCTGTGGTCTCGACCAGGCCGGCCAGCAGGACGGCAACGATGGTAAAGCCGGCCAGGACCAGGAGAACGCGACCGAATCCCAGTCCAGTCTGGCCCTTAGGCGCGGTCAGGAGGGCATGGGTGTCATGGATCAGACGTGCCAGGGCCGCGACCGCCAGCAGAACGAAGCTGATCGGGATGACAGCCTTCAGCGCCCAGCGTGCGGGCAGACCGGTCGGGCTGTCGGAACGTTCGTCGACCCGGAAGGACTCGGCGAAGTAGTCATAGCCCTGATCGATCATGAGGTAGAGGAAGGGGACCAGCAGCACCAGAATGCCGAGGATCTCGATCACGCGGCGGACAGAGTCGCGCAGGCTCATGTGCAGGACATCGACGCGCACATGGCTGTCCTTCACCATGGCATAGCTCAGCCCGATCATGGTGGTGAGGCCATAGAGGTGCCACTGGATCTCGTCCAGCTTGGGGTAGTTCTGGTTCAGGATATAGCGCAGGGCGACCTGCAGGATGATGGCCAGCACCAGGATCACGTTGGCCCACATGACCACGTGACCGATGCTGGTCACAAAGCGGTCCAAGGCCTTTGCCAGCGGCTGGCGATCCTGATCCTCGTGCTCGGTGATCTGCTCGAAGGCTTCGACCGCATCCTGGGTCTCTGGTTTCACTTGGTTCGACATCGCTTCTGGGCCTCGTCCCTCGGCGCGCGCATTGGTGTCGGCGCGGCTGCTTTTTGTCTGGGCGTGGAGAAGAGGACCGGCGGCTGACAGGGGGGCAGCCGCCGGCCAGGTTCAGCGCCGGTTACTGGCGCGGGAGGAAGGCGTTGGTCTTCCAGATGGCATAGCCATCACGGAAGGTCTTCATGTCTTCCAGGACCTTGGCGAAGAATTCGTCGTTCGCCGCTTCCTCGGCTGCGACCTCTTCCCAGGTCGTCCGATAGAGCTCCAGCATCTCAGGCGACCACTGCTTGATCTCGACGCCGTGCTTCTCGATGTTCTCCTGCATGGCGGCGAACTGCACGGCCTCGCCCTCGGCGAAGCTGTCGGCCATGGAGGCCTTGCACGCGGTCTCGATGATCGCCTTGTGGGAGTCGGAGATCTCTTTCCAGACGTCGCCGTTGATCAGCAGCTCGAAGACCGTGGCCTGCTGATGCCAGCCGGGGAAGTAGTTGAACTTCACCAGCTTGTGGAAGCCAAGGCGCTGATCGATCGCCGGCATGGAGAATTCGGTGGCGTCGATGGCGCCCTTCTCAAGGGCCGGGAAGATCTCGCCGCCGGGCAGCAGCGAGGTGGCAACGCCCAGCTTCTGCATGACCTTGCCGCCCAGACCGAAGAAACGCATCTTCAGGCCAGAGAGGTCCTCGGCAGTGTTGATCTCCTGAGCGAACCAGCCGGAGGTCTCGGGCGCGATGATGGCGCAGGGGATGACGTGCACATTGAAGCCGGCCTGGTCATACATCTCTTGATAGAGCTTCAGACCATTACCGTAGTAGAGCCAGGCCATGTACTCACCGGCCTCTGGGCCGAAGGGGACGGCGGAGAAGAGCGGCGAGGCCGGAATCTTGCCGGCCCAATAGCCGGCCGTGGTGTAGCCCGAGTTGATCTTTCCGCTGGAAACGGCATCCAGGATCTCAAAGGGCGGCACCAACTTGCCGGGCTCATAGACCTTCATGCGGATGGTTCCGCCCGACATCTCCTTTAGGGCATCGGCAACGCGCGGGATCGGGGTGCCAAGGCCGGGCAGAGCGGTCGAGAAGGCGATGGGGGTCTTCAGCAAGAGCTTGTCTGCCGCCTCGGCCGTGGCCAGCGGAGCGACCAGCGCTGCGGCCAGGGCCGCACCCAAAAGTGCTTGTTTTCTCATCAGAGGTCTCCTTGATTTCAACGAGAGGAAAGGGGAGATGCCATGGTCCGCGTTCCTGTTCTTGCAGACCGATGACCGAGGACGACATGCCGGCGCAGTAACTGGCGACGACAAGTGAAGTGGCCTTGCCAGGAAGGCCGAAAGCGCCTGAACAGGGGCGCCAGACGAGCAGCCCGACGGTGGGCCGTCACGAAAGGAGGTTTACAAACTTGTCCACTAACGCCACCTTTCTCGAAGGAAGCAGTCAGACCTGAGGAGAGCGCGTCATGGACAAGGCCATTTTCGAGGCGATCGACTCGCCCTCTGTGGTCGATGGCGTGGTGAACCAGATCGAAAAGCTGATCATCGCCGGCGTGCTGAAGGGCGGTCGCAAACTGCCATCCGAGCGCGAGCTGGCCGAGCAGATGGGGATCTCGCGTCCGAAGATCCGCGACGCCATCAAGGACCTGGAGGCGCGTGGCCTGCTTGAGGTCAAGCATGGCGACGGTACCTTCGTGGCAGCGCTCACCGGCACGGCCTTGTCGCCCGCCATGATCGAGCTCTTCTCCAAGCATCCGGAGGCCTTCGGCGGCTACATCGAGTTCCGCCGCGAGGTTGAGGGCTTTGCTGCCTACGTCGCCGCCATCCGCGCCACTGAGGCCGACCGCGAAATCATCGCCCGCATCATGACGGAGATGGAGGCTGCCCATGAGGCGCGGGACCGGGAAAGAGAGCTGAAGCTGGACGTCGGCCTGCATGCCGCCATCGTCGATGCCGCGCACAATCCGCTGCTGGTCCACGTCATGGCGTCGATCTATGAGCTGATGGAGCGCGCGATCCTGCAGGGCCGCATGATCCAGGAAGGGCCGGAGGCTTCGCGTGCCATACTTCTGCAGCAGCATCGCGCCATTGCTGATGCCATTCTGGAGCGCGATCCCGAGGCGGCCAGCGCTGCGGCCGAAGAACACATTAACTCGGTGGAGGCTTCCTATCGGGAGCGCAGCAGCGAGTCGAGCCGGGCCAACATTGCGCGCAAACGTCGGATGCTGCTGGAGACGCCGACACCGAACGCGACGGCTGGGCGTCGCGGTCGCCGCTCGGTGGGTCTCGCATAGGTCAGCGAACCCCAAAGGCCACTCTGGCTTCGCCGTCCTATTATTGAGCCTTGTCTCTAACAACGCATCCTCCGTCAGGCAAAGCTCCGCACACGACAGAATTGTCTGTCGTCAAAACGTCGATTTACCTGTGACTTGTTCTTGTTTTGCAGACTAAGGGCCGTAGCCGTCAGCGTCTGTGATTGCGATCAGATTCCTTGAATTAAGGGACTGCCGCCGCCAAACGGGGGGCTGCAGCCTGGGCTCGGCCGAAGAAAAAGGCTTGCCGCTGTGCGGCCGGAACAAGGTCAATCCCGCGGCCTTCGGCCAAATCCTCCAGCGCGTCGCGATCTTCCAGCGCGATCCTACTGGGCGTATGCACGGTGATCACGCCTGAGTCCTTGAGGCGTGTGAAGAGACGGCTGATGGTCTCTCCTTTGAGGCCCAGATAGTCGCCGATGTCGGCGCGGCTGATGGGAACACGAATGTCCTGATCCGGGTTCTCTTGCCTGCTCCCTAGCTCAAGCAGGAAGAGAGCAAGGCGTTCCATCGGGGCCCGGCGGCCCAGGGTCATCATATGTTCCTGAGCCTGGATCACCTCGACGAGCGCACGTTCGTTCAGCACCTGATTGAAATGGCTGTCGGCTGAGAGATCGCGCAGGCTGCGTTGCCCAAAGTGGCAGAGCAGGCTCGGCTGAACCGCCTCGACCGTTACCTGCCAGTAGGGATCGCTTGGCCGTGCAGAGATGAAGTCGCCGGCAAAGCGCAGACCGACAATCTGTGTGCGTCCGTCCTCAAGCGACTTGGACAGGGTCAGCATGCCTTGCAGGACGACGAAGAGGCCATCTTGGGAATCGCCTTGCAGAGCGAGAACCTCACCCTTGTCGACCTCAGCCCAGTGGCCTCTCGTGTTGCAGGCGCAGCGCTCGCCAGTATCGGCAGCGCAGGAAAAGGGGCATCGCGCGGCTGCGGGGCAGGCCTGGGCACGGCTCTGCGGAGTCTTGTCATGCCTGGGAACCAGGCCTCGAAAGTCGTTCATCGTCTTCCATCCCTGATGTCGTTTCCTGACCCGTTTTGGGGTTTATTGGTCTCTTTTCTTAACCACCCTAGATGCGAGATCCCTTGCTTTCTCGCTGACCTCCGCCCTGCCGTTGCCGTCAAGCGGGTTTATGCGCCTACCCAGAGGTGATTTGCCTTAATCACAATGTGGATGAGTGGATAATAAACTTTACCTCTTGGGTCAAGCAAAAATTTTGCAGCGCACAAAATGACAGGTGGAGGGGAGGCTGCGCCTTCGCGAAAATGACCGGGATCAGTGCCTGTAGCAGCCCGGCTGAGGTACAGCGGGTCTGGATCATGAGGTATGCCGCCGACTAGAGTGGCTGAGCCCGAGAAGGATCTACCTGTGCCAAGGACGGCCAACCGCCTCGATGGGAGATGCCATGAGTGAAAGCGACCCAACCGGGACCTCCAACGGTTCTGAGATTCCTTCTGCATCGCCTCGGGTTGGCTTCTTCGTGACCTGCCTGGTCGATGCCATGCGTCCCTCGATTGGATTTGCTTGTCTCAAGCTTCTGGAGGCAGCCGGTTGCAGGGTTGAGGTGCCGGCGACGCAGACCTGCTGTGGCCAGCCTGGCTACAACAGCGGTGCCGATGATCTGGCACGCAAGATCGCGCGACAGGTGATCGATGCCTTCTTGCCATACGACTATTTGGTAGCGCCGTCTGGCTCCTGTGCCGGCATGATCAAGCACTATCCGGAGCTCTTTGCCCAAGACCTGGACTATCTCGAGAAGAGCCAGGCCTTGGCGGCCAAGACCTACGAAATTCTGGGTTTTCTGCACGACGTCATGCAGTTCCGGCCGCAGGGAGAGCGCTACCAGGGCAGTGTCGCCTATCACGATTCCTGCTCCGGTCTGAGAGAGCTGAACATTCAAACCCAGCCGCGTGCACTCTTGGCCGAGGTCGAGGGTTTGCGCCTGGTCCCGCTGGAGGGTAGCGAGAGCTGCTGTGGCTTCGGCGGCACCTTCTGCGCCAAGTACCCCGACATCTCCAACGCAATCGTCTCAGATAAGGCACGCGCCATCGAAGCCAGCGGGGCCGATACTCTGCTTGCCGGCGATCTTGGCTGCCTGATGAACATGGCCGGCAAGCTCTCGCGGCACGGCAGCAAGGTGATGGTCTATCACACCGTCGAGGTGCTTGCCGGCATGGCGGACCGGGCACCGCTTTGCGCGCCTGAGGGCAGCGGGGACTAACCGATGCAGAACACCTCCGCCCAGTTCAAGAGCAACGTCGCGCGCGCGCTCCAGGAACCGAACCTCAAGGTTGCCTTGGATCGCACCACCGGCCTGCTGCGGTCCCGTCGAGCGCAGGTGATCGCGGACTTCCCTGAGTACGATGCCTCCCGCGAGGCGGCCAAACGGATCAAGGACCACACCTTGGCCAACCTCGATTACTATCTGGAGCTCTTTGAGAAGAACGCGGTGGCCGCCGGTGCTAAGGTGCATTGGGCGAGCACTGCGGCAGAGGCCACCACTGCGGTCGTCGAGATCTGCCGCAAGCACCAGGCCAAGTCGGCGACCCGGGTCAAGTCGATGCTTGGGGAGGAGATCGGCATCGGCGAGGCTCTGGCCGAGGCCGGGATCGAGCGGGTTGAGACCGATCTCGCCGAGCACATCATCCAGCTTGCCAAGGACCCGCCCTCGCACATTGTGATGCCGGCGATGCACAAGACCCACGAAGAGGTGGGTGCGCTCTTCGAGCAGTATCACGGGCATCCCGTCGACCGCGACGATATCCCGGGCCTGGTCGAGAGTGCGCGCCAGGCGCTGCGTCCCAAGTACTTTGCAGCAGAGGTCAGCATCTCCGGCGCCAACTTCCTGATCGCCGATACCGGCTCCATCGTGACCGTGACCAACGAGGGCAATGCCGAGCTGACCACGGCCCTGCCCAAGGTCCATATCGTCACCGTCGGGATCGAGAAGCTGGTGCCCAGCATGGAGCACTGCACGATCCTGCTCCGCCTTTTGGCGCGCTCGGCTGTCGGCACCGAGATCACGCAGTACACCTCCTTCTTCAATGGCCCAAAGCGTGATGGCGATCGCGACGGGCCGGAGGAGATGCACATCGTCCTGGTCGATCATCATCGCAGCGAGATGCTGGGCAACGATCTGAAAGAGATGCTGCGCTGCATCCGCTGTGGTGCCTGCATGAACCACTGTCCGGTCTATGGCGTGGTCGGTGGTCATGCCTATGGCGCGGTCTATCCCGGGCCGATGGGGGCGGTGCTGACGCCGGCCATGACCAGTCTGGCGAATGCAGGCGACCTGCCCAACGCCTGCACTTTGAACGGCCGCTGCCAAGAGGTCTGTCCGGTCAAGATCCCCTTGACCGAGATGCTGCGGCGCCTGCGGCAAAAGCAGTACAGCCAGCAGTTGACCGGCAAGGTCACACGCCAGGGATTGGGCCTCTGGGGCCTCTTTGCCCGTCGGCCTGGTCTCTATCGTCTGGCCTCCAGCTTGGGCGTGCGGGCGCTCGGCCTTTTGGGTCGCCGCCGCGGAGCGCTCCGCAGCCTGCCGGGTGCTGCATCCTGGACCCGGCACCGCGATCTGCCGGCACCGCAGGGCAAGACCTTCATGACCCTTTATCGCGAACAGCAGTGGAGGGGAGAGCGATGAGCGCGCGAGACAAGGTGTTGGGCGATGTTCGCTCTGCGCTGGGTGGCGGGCGTCCCGATCCCGCCGCCGTGGCCCGTGACGCGGCAGCCCTCATCGGCCCTCTGGACCAGGTGCAACCGCAATTCCCGGAGCTCAGCAATCTGGAGCGCTTTATCGCGCGGGCGCGCTCCGAACGCCTGACGGCAAGCCTGGAGCAACTGGACCGCATTGAGGCCGTACCGGCCGCCGTTGCGGGCTATCTGAAGAAGGCTGAACTCGCCTCCAGCCTGGCGCTGGTCGAGGCAGACGCTCTGACCAAGCTCTCCTGGGGTGAGGTCGCTGTCCACCACGAGATCGGGCCGAACGAGCCGGTCGCTCTAAGTCATGCTGCCTATGCCATCGCCGAGACCGGTTCCCTGGTCTTGGAGACAGGCCCGGCCTCGCCGATGCTCTTCAGCTTCCTGCCGCTGCACCATCTCGTGGTAGTCGAGGGCAGCAAGATCCTGCGGCACATGGAGGACTACTGGGCGCTGAGGCGAGAGCAGAGCGCACCGAACCCTCGGGCGATCACCTTCGTTACCGGGACCAGCGGTACCGCGGACATCGAGGCCAAGAACGTGCGCGGCGCGCATGGTCCGCGCTATCTGCACATCCTTGTGGTGGACAAAATCTGACCTTTACTGCCGAACCGCCTCGAAGGAGATGAAGATCTCGATCTCGTCGCCGACCCAGCCGTTGGCCACGGCATAGTTCATGCCGAAGTCGCTGCGCTTGATCACCCCCTCAGCCGTGATGCCCAAAACGAAGGGGATCTTGCCGCCAATGGCGAAGGGATAGTCGCCGGCCTTGTTCAGGGTGACGTCCAAGGTGACGGGCTTGGTGACGCCCAGAATGGTCAGGTCTCCGGTGACAGTGCCGCTGGTGGCGTCGCTGGCCTTGGCGTCCTTCAAGGTGAAGGTGATTGTCGGATGCTCTTCGACATGCAGAAAGTCCTTACCCCGGACATGCTTGTCACGCGGCTCGTCGTTGGAGAAGACGCTGGCCGCATCGATGGAGATATCCAGCTTGGAAAGCGCATTGGCCTCCATGTCATAGGTAAAGGTGCCCTCCGCTTTTAGGAACTGACCGGCAACGTCATAGAAGCCGATGTGATGCACCAGAAAGGCGATCGAGGTATGGCGCGGGTCCAGCTCATAGACCTCGGGCTTGGCCTGAGCCGCCGGGCTGGCCCAAGCGAAGGCCAGCAGGCAGAGGCTGAGAACGAAGAACTTTGAACGCGTAAACGTGCTGGTCAGGAAGGTGGACATGGTTTGCTCCTTCGGCCGAGGGGCGGCGTGGCGCCGCCTGATCTTCGCAAACATGTGTGCTGCTGCCATCGAAGTATAGACTGGTGAGGATCAAAAGGCGGCGAGGCCGCAGAGTCGCCCGACCTTTTTGCCTCTCTCCTTCTCTTGCGCGCTGCCCCTGCTTTCGATAGTCTCCGAGCTATGGAAAGCCGCATCACGAGACTCTCTCAGCTGCGCCGGGCGACCGGTTGCGATCTGGTGCCCAGTCGCGGGTGATCGACTTCGGCGCTTGCTGGCGCCGTCACCCCCTTGGCTTGTCTCTTTGTACGCGGTTCTCCCATGCCTCAAACATCAGAGTTGCGTCTTGCCATCGATATCGGTGGCACCTTTACCGACAGTGTCCTCCTCGCCGGCCGCGACGAGGTGCTGGGTTCCACCAAAACCCTGACGACCCACCAGGATCCCGCCATCGGCGCTTTGCAAGGGGCCGAGCGCTTGATGCAACAGGCCGGACGTCGCTTCGACGAGATCAGCGGTTTCGTCCACGGGACCACCTTGGCGACCAACGCCCTAATCGAGCGTCGAGGTGCCGAGGTGGCGACCATCACCACGGCTGGCTTTCGCGATATCCTGGAGATCGCCTATGAGCGCCGCTACAGCCAGTATGACATCGACCTGGTGAAGCCAGATTTGATCGTCAGTCGCGAGCGCGCCTTTACCATCGCCGAGCGCATCTCGGTCGAGGGTGAGGTTCTGCAGCCATTGGACGAGGCCGCTATCGAGCCACTAATCGCCGAGATCGATGCAGCCGGCGTCGAGGCTTTGGCGATCTGCCTGCTGCATGCCTACGCCAATCCACAGCATGAACAGCGGCTGATGGATCTGATCCTGGAACGTCGGCCGCAGCTCACCATCTCCCTCTCGTCAGAGGTGAGCCCCGAGGCGCGCGAGTTCGATCGGCTCTGCACCACCTTGGCCAATGCCTACATCCAGCCGCTGATGCAGCGCTATCTCGAAGCCTTCGCCCAGCGCTTCGCCGAGGCTGGGGTCACTTGTCCAATCCTGATGATGACGGCCGGCGGTGGGATGACGACCATTGCAACGGCAGCGCGTTTTCCCATCCGCTTAGTTGAATCCGGACCGGCCGGTGGTGCCATCCTGGCCGCACAGATTGCCGCCGAGAGTGGGCTTGACCAGGTCCTCTCTTTCGACATGGGCGGGACCACGGCCAAGCTCTGCCTGATCGATCAGGCGCGACCGCAGACCTCTCGGCAGTTCGAGATCGCGCGCGCGGCCCGCTTCATCAAGGGCTCGGGCATGCCGGTCAGAATTCCCGTCATTGAGATGATCGAGATTGGGGCCGGCGGCGGCTCAATCGCGGCTGTCGATCGCTTGGGCAGGTTGACGGTGGGGCCGCGCAGCGCCGGGTCAGAGCCAGGGCCCGTCGCCTTCGGCCGCGGCGGCAATGAGCCGACGGTGACCGATGCCGACCTGACCCTGGGCTACATTCGCCCGGAGGGCTTCGCCGAGGGGCAGTTTCAGCTCGATCCAGCCGCGGCGGGAAGGTCACTTGAAGGCACTATCGGTGAGATGCTCGATCTGAGCGCAGCGGCTGCCGCTGATGGCGTCAGCCGGATCGTTGACGAGGCCATGGCCTCGGCCGGGCGCATGCATGCCGTCGAATCCGGCAAGGACCTGGAGCCGCGAACGATGATCGCGTTCGGCGGCAACGGCCCCTTGCATGCGACCCGCGTTGCGCGTAGCGCCGGCGTTTCCCGCATTCTTATTCCACCGAACCCAGGCGTGGGCTCCGCCGTCGGCTTTCTCTTCGCACCGATCTCCTTTGAGATTGTGCGCAGTCGCTATTCCCTGCTGAGCCAACTCGACCTCTCGGCCATCAACACCCTCTTGGAGGGCATGGTCGAAGAGGCCCGCTATGTGGTCCGGCAAGGGGCCGGCGACCGTGCGGTCATAATCGAGCGCTCTGCCTTCATGCGTTACCGCGGTCAGGGCCACGAGATCGAGATCGCCTTGCCGGACTCGTCGCTGACCGATGCGGAGATCCCCGGTTTGATCGAGGCTTTCGAAGCGGACTACCGACGCCAGTTCTCGCGGCCTGTCCCCGGCATGGAGATAGAGATCCTGAACTGGGCCGTCCGTGTCGCGACAAGGGCGGAGGCTCCGCCGGATCGCGATGGTTTTGCCGTTCAGCGGGGCATTCAAGGAGAGGACCGCTGCTGGATCACCTGCGATCTCGATTCGACACGGAAAGAGGCGCTTTTCGTGCGCCGCGACAGTCTGAGACCGGGCGACCGCCTGGCCGGACCGGCGCTGATTGCCGAGGACCAGACAACGACCTTGGTAAGTGCAGACTTTGCCGCCGAGGTCGATGCCCTGGGCAACCTCTTGTTGGAACGCCAAGCCCTGGAAGGAGTGGTGCAATGAGCGTGCCCTCGCCAGCCCGACTGCAGGTCATGTGGAACCGCCTCTTGGCCGTCGTTGAAGAGCAGGGTCAGACCCTGATCCGCGCAGCCTTCTCGCCCATCGTGCGTGAGTGCGGAGACATCTCCGCCGGGATCTTCGACGCCGAGGGGCGCATGCTGGCACAGGCCGTTACCGGCACGCCCGGCCACATCAACACCATGGCCGAAGCGGTCAAGAGCCTGCGGGCGCGCTTTCCCGCGGAGGTCATGACGCCGGGCGATATCTACGTGACCAATGACCCCTGGCTCGCCTCCGGTCATCTGAACGATTTCCTCTTGATGATGCCGGTCTTCAAGGCGGGACGGATCGTCGGCTACACCTCCTGCACCTCGCACCTGGTTGATCTGGGTGGGCTCGGGATGGGGCCTGAGGGCTCCGATATCTATGACGAAGGCCTTCTGGTTCCGCCCTGCAAGCTGGTGGAGGCGGGCGAGCTCAATGCCTTGCTGCTGGAGATCGTCAAGGCCAACAGTCGAGAACCCATTGCCAATGAGGGCGACCTCTATGCCCTGGTCGCCTGTTGCGAAGCCGGTGCCCGGCGCCTCGTGAGCATGATGGAAGAGTTCGGCCTGGAGGATCTCGACGCCCTTTCGAGCTACATCATCGAGACCTCCAGGCGCGGTACCTTGGAGGCCATCGCTGCCTTGCGGGAGGGCGTCTACAAGAACAGCCTGGCGGTGGATGGCTATGACCAGGAGATCCGTCTGCAGGCGAGCCTGACAATCGGCGAGGGGCGCTTGCTCCTCGACTTCAACGGCACCGACGGCTGTTCTTCCAAGGGCATCAATGTTCCGCTGAACTATGCGACGGCCTATTCGGTCTTTGCGCTGCGCTGTCTGATCGGTCCGGACATTCCCAACAACGCCGGCTCGCTGGAGCCTTTCGTTGTCACCGCGCCGCCTGGCTGCATCTTGAATGCACAGCGGCCGGCGCCGGTCGCCATGCGCCATTCGCTGGGGCAGATGACGCCGGATCTGGTGCTGGGGTGCCTTGCGCAGGCCTTGCCTGACCGAGTGCCGGCAGAGGGTGCGTCCTGCATGTACGATCTGCCGCTGAGGCACGCACCAGAAGTCGCCATGAACGGCGGGCGCGCCTTTGCTGTGGAGCTGGTCCACAACGGCGGGACCGGCGCGCGGCCCAGCGCCGATGGCCTCTCCGCCACGGCCTATCCTTCTGGCGTCTTCGGCTCGCAGGTCGAGATTACCGAGGCGGTGGCACCGGTGCGGGTCTGGCGCCGCGAGTTGCTGCCCGACTCCGGTGGTCCGGGTCGCTACCGCGGTGGCTTGGGACAGCGGATCGAGATGACGGCGGCCAACGAGGCGGCCTTCCTGGTCTTCCTCTCGGTCGAGCGGCTGCGCAATCCCGCTCGCGGTCGGGCCGGCGGCGAGGCCGGGGCGCCGGGGCGCATTCGGATCGCCGGGCGCGAGGGCGATGTGCCGGGCAAGGGGGAGCTCCGCGTCGATCCGGGAGATCGGCTGATCTTCGACACGCCCGGTGGCGGTGGCTTTGGCCCACCTGAGGAGCGCGATCGAGAAGACCTGGCACGTGACCTACGCAGAGGCCTGGTCACGCGGCAAGCGGCTGCCAGCAGCTACGGTCTTGAGCCATGATCCGGGCCCGCCCGCATATTGAGACCATGGCACCCTATGCCCTGGCCGATCTTGGCACCGCAGAGACCTTCTCTCTTGCCCAGAACGAGTCCGCCTGGCCACCCAGCCCCAAGGCCTTGGCCGCCGCTACGGCAGCAATGGCCCGTCTGCAACTCTATCCCGATCCCGATTGGTCGGACCTCCGCCATGCGATCGCGGAGGTGCACGACCTGGACCCAGATCTGCTGCTGTGTGGTGCCGGCTCCATGGAACTGATCAGCTGCCTCATCAGGGCCTTTGTCGGAGCGGGTGAGTGCGTCTTGGGCAGCGAGTATGGCTACGCCTATGTCGCGACCGCCGCTCAACAGGTTGAGGCCGACTATCTACAGGCCTCGGAGGTTGACTTCCGTGTCTCGATCGATGCCCTGCTGGCCCGGGTCGGGGAGGGGACGCGCATCCTCTTCCTGTGCAATCCGGGGAATCCGACCGGAACGGTGCTTGCGGCTGCTGAGGTTCGGCGCTTGCGCAATGCACTACCCGATCCTGTGCTGTTGGTGATCGACGAGGCCTATGGCGAGTTCGTAGAGGCTGGGGAAGCACCGCTCTTCGATCTCATCCAAAGTGGAAACACGGTGGTCTTACGCACCTTCTCCAAGGCCTACGGTCTGGCCGGAGCGCGCATCGGTTGGGGCTACTTTCCTGCCGGCGTCAAGGATCAGGTGCGCAAGCTCCTCAATCCCAACAACGTGTCGCTCGTGAGCCAAGCGGCGGCTGCCGCGGCTATGCGCGATCAGCAGCACATGCTGGCGACGGTCGCAAAGACGGCGAGGCTGCGCGACGACACCGCAGAGGCCTTGAGGTCTTTAGGATTGGTGGTGCCTGAAAGCCGGACCAATTTCCTGTTGATTGCCTTTTCCTCTGCAGATCGTGCCAGCGCGGCAGAAGCGGCTCTGCGGCAGGAAGGTCTGCTGCTGCGCTCCATGCGGGGCTACCGTCTGCCGCAGTGCCTGCGGATGACCATCGGCAGAGAGGCGGAGATGCAGCGGTGCCTGGCTGTCCTGAAGGAGGTCTGTCATGCCCAGTGATCCGCGGGGCGGCGTCAGGATCGGGGTTCTGGTCCCCTTTACCAACACGAACCTGGAACCGGACATGGTCTTGCTCTCTCCGCCGGGAGCGATCGTGCATGTGGCGCGCATGGGCGGCTATGACGTCGATGAGATCCCGGGATCTGAGCAAATGTCAGGGCTTGGCGCAGCACCGTTGGACGAGCCTTTGAGGCTGCTTGCCGGGGCCCGGCCGGACGTGGTGCTCTACGGCTGTACCTCGGCGACCCTGACTCATGGCCCAGCTTTCGACCGTGACCTGGCGGCCAAGATCAAAGCACTGGCCGGCGCGCGGTCGATCACTGCGGCCGGCGCGCTGGTCGCTGCGATCAAGGCCCTGGGGCTCAAGAAGGTGGGCTTTGCCTCCCCCTATCTGGGTGAGATCAACGAGCAAGCCATGGCCTTCCTCAGCCACGAAAGGATCGAGACTCTGCGCTGTGCCGATATCGGCCGGGCTCTCGGCAACTATGGCCAGGGCGAGTTGACCCCCGACGAGGTCTTCGAACTGGCCCTGCGGGCCGATCACCCGGAGGCTCAAGGGATCGTGCTCAGCTGCACCGATATGCGGTCTGTCGAGGTGGTTGAGCGTTTGGAGGCCGGGCTCGGCAAGCCTGTGCTGACCTCCAACCAGGCCATGGTCTTCTGCCTCATGCGCGCTCTTGGGCTGCCGCGCCATGCCTCTGCCGTGGGGCACCTATTCGACCACCTCCAAGACGCTTGACCGCGTAGACGCTCAAGGGGCGAAAATGGCGCTCTGGTCCTGACGAAGGAGAGGTCTCTTGCGGATTCTGGTCTTGGGCGCCACCGGGTCGATTGGCACCGCGGTCGCTGCGGAACTGAAGCGGGCGGGGCATCAGGTCGTGGGTCTCGCTCGCTCCGCCGAATCGGGAGAGCGCCTGACCGC
Organism: Rhodospirillales bacterium; assembly: GCA_963669335.1. Lineage (GTDB taxonomy): Bacteria > Pseudomonadota > Alphaproteobacteria > Kiloniellales > JACOMY01 > JACOMY01. The sequence continues at coordinate 3,372,249 of OY770023.1, read as the reverse complement.
TCAGGGCTACGCGGTTCTTGAGGGCGATCTTCGCGCACCCGAGGCCTGGAGCGATGCCGTCACAGAGGTCGATGGCTTAGTCCAGGTTGCCGCCACTTTCACCGAGGACATGGGCGCAGTCGATCGCGGGGTGATCGAGGCAATCGCCCGGAGCGCGGGAGGGCGCTCCACACCTCTGCGTCTGGTCTACACCGGCGGTTGTTGGCTCTACGGCGCTACGGGAGACCTGGTCGCAACGGAAGAGACGCCCTTCAATCCCATCGCGCCCTTCGCTTGGATGCTGGACAATGCGGCCTTCCTCGCTGAGGCATCCTCCCTGAACCTGGTGATTCTCCATCCGGCCATGGTCTATCACCGCGAGGGCGGCGTCTTCTCTCGCTTCCTGGACCCGATGCAAGCGGGCGAAGCGGTCGAGGTCTGGGGGCATCGCAAGGTCCGCTGGCCACTTATCCACCGTGATGATTTGGCCAGCGCCTATCGGCTCTTGGTCGAACGGTCCAATCTCACCGGGCACTTCAACGCCAGCGCCGAAGAGGGCGTGACAGTCGGCGAGGTTGTCGATGCTTTGATCGCAAGGTTTGGCGGGCCATGCTGTGTGATCGAGCGACCCCTAGAGGAGGTGGTTGCCGAACAGGGCGATTGGGCTGAGGGCCCGACCTTGGATCAGCAGATGGGATCGCAGAAGCTGAGGCGGATTACCGGTTGGACGCCCAAGGTCTCAGACTATAGGCTTTCCGATCTCTTCGACTAACCGGTTAGCTAGCAGGGAGGCTGCAAGCATGGCGGAGGAACGGGACAAAAGCAGGAACCGACGCGACGTCGGCCGCGTCGTCTTCCTGTCGGAGGAGATGGCGGCCGCCCGCGAGCTACACTCCTGCTGCGTCGGCGTCGAGGCCTCTTTGGAAAGCAAGGTCGACTTCGGCGAGGTGCTGAAACGCTTGGGCGGCAAGATAGCGCGCAAGACCTAAGGCAGCAGATCAGTGCCCTGATGGTAGAGCAGGCGCCAGGCCCCTTCGTCACGCCGCCAGAGCGAGGCACGGCGGGTGCGTCGACTGTTCGTGATGGCCAGGTAGGTGAGGAGGGCTAGTCCCGGGATTGGCTCGGAAATCTCGGCATCCTGTAGTGTGACCGCTTCCAAGGGTGTGCCGGCCAGGTCCGGCACGACATCATCTCTCCGCCAAATGCGGCCGGAGCGGCCGATCTCCCGAAAGTCCGGATCGATCAGGTGGACGAGATCCGGGTCCTGGCGCTCGACAAGCCTCCGCTCCAGAGAAAGGATCTCCTGAAGCAAAGCTGCGTGCTCGTCTCCGGGCATCGTTGGACCAACCTCTCTCTATTGCTCCTCCGGGGGATCACCCTAGACGGCAAGGGCAATCCCCGGAACCACCCTCAGTGCGAGAGAAAGAGTGGGATATCCGCGCTCTTGATCAGCGCCAAGGCATTGCGGCCGAAACGGCGATTCAAAAGCACGCGGCGATGGCTGCTGCCCAGGACGATGATGTCCGCACCGCTAGCCCGTGCCTCCTCCAACAGAGCCTCTGCAGCCTTGCCGCTGCTCTGGGCCACCGTGGTTTCATAGCCATGCAGACGGCAATAGTCGCTCGCATCCTGCAGCATTGCGGGTGCTATCTCGCCGCTCTTCGGATCGCCGACGCAGGCCAGGTGAAGCGCCACGTCGGGCCAAAGCCTCATTTGTACGAACTGCTTCATGGTCTTTGCCGATTCCAGAGAGCCGTTGTAGGCGATCAACGCCTTTCGGATCGGTCGCATCTCCTCGGGAACCGCCAGGATCGGGCGGACCGAACGGGCAATGAGCTGCTGCAGGACGTCCTCCGGGTCCGGCATGACGTCGTGGTCGAACCAACCGCGCAGGCCCAAAAGGCAAAGGTCGTGATAACGCCAGGCCGCCGCCACCTCGTCCAGCGGATCGCTCTCTGAACGCAGAGTCTTGAGCGAGACCTTGGCGTCCGCGCAGGCAGTCTCGAAGCGCTGAATGGCCTCTTCGTCCAGCTTGTGGCTGCGCTCTATCCGTCCCTGGCGTAGGTTCTCAGCGTACATGCCGGCACCGATGGGAACCGGTCCGACCGCTGCCAGACGGCTGCGATCCACGACCGAGAGGATGCTGATCTCGGCACCGTGGGATTGGGCCAAGGCCAGGCTGTAGTCGATCTTGGCGGCGAGCGCCGGGGTGCCGGCAACGCCGACGAGAAGTCGCTTAATCATGGGTCAAATCTCCAGCTTCGTTACCAAGCGTGAACGGCAAGCACATCACAGGGCGGATCGCGCAACAAATCCTCTGCAACGCTGCCCAGTAGGGCATGGGAAACGCCGGTTCGGCCATGCGTGCCGATGGCCAGCAGGTCGGGTTCCAGGCGCTCGACCTGATGGCCGATCACTGCGCGTACCGAACCTTCCTGCATGCACTTGCGCAGAGTGGGGGCGCGATCGCCCATGGCGCTGAGGAAGCTATCCAGCTCTCCCTCGATCATCTTCTCCATGCCGGCCCGGTGCGCGTCGCTGACCTGGGTTCGGCTGGTCTCGCCTGACATGAAGCCGGCGAAGGGAACGGAATAGGCGTGCAGCAGGTGAAGCTCGCCCTCAGGGACCAGCTCGGCAGCACTGGTAACAGCGCGCTTGGAGTGCAGAGAGAAATCCACTCCGACGAGGGACCGGCGATAGGGACGAACTGCGGGGTTCGTGACCAAGAGCACGGGAACCGGGCTGCAGCGTATCAGACGGTCAGCCGTGGTTCCGCGGAACATATCCACCATCTTGGTCTGGCGATGCATGCCGATGACGATCAGATCCACCGCCAATTCGCGGGCCAGGCTGGTGATCTCCACATAGGGCTGACCGACGGCCGTCTCGATCGCAATGGAGAGCCCCCTGGTTGCTCCCGCTTTCTCCAGCAGACTGTCGATGATCCGCTTGGCGGTCTTCTCCTGCAGGGTCGAGAAGGCGGGCGGCAGGCTGTCGTCGACCACATGCAGGATCGTCAGACGAGCCTCGTGCTCACGCGTCAAGAGGAGCGCTCGATCCAAGGCACGATCCGATCGTGCAGAAAGGTCCGTCGCAATCAGAATGTGCTTCATGGGGTACAAGCTCCCTTCAGTGAGCCAACCAGCGCATTCCTCGTTCCAGGTGCGCTAGATCGGCTTCAAATGTGCCAATTAGCGTCAGAATAAATTAGCCCCCGTTAAACAGCATTGATTTAGGTCAAGGTTTGCGTGGGACGGTCAGACGATGCTAGAGACCATCGTCGTTGGCGAGAGCAGAGAAACATGCTGAGCAGGCCCTTTTACACGACCCAAGAGATCGCCGAGCTGCTCAAGGTCAGCGAGGCGACGGTCCGAAACTGGATTCATGATGAGGAACTGCGCGCGGTCCGCATTGGCCGGGACTTCCGCGTGGCAGCGCGTGACCTAGAGGCTTTCCTGGACGAGCACGCCACCCGGCCGCCGAACGGACAGCGCTGACGCGCTCGCAGGTGCTTGCCCCATTAGGCCCCAACAGGGTCGTAGAGGAGCTTTGCCAAGTCCTGGAAGCGGCTGTCGGCTCGTGTCAGCCCAAGGGTGGCATCTGCGATTTCAGCAGCGCGTCCGCGCGACATTGCGGAAGTCGAGAAGCTAAAGAACTTGTCGATGATCTCGTCGCGGGTCAAAGGGGCTTCATTGCCGCCGCGCGCCGGGGTGTCGCCGGAGTCCAAACGCTGGCCGTCAGTCATGACGATGGTGACGTCGGCCCAGCGTCCCGACGGAAAGCGGTCCTGATGCCGCTTGGCCTCTGACACCTTAGTCTTTGCCACGAGATCGGAAACACGCGGATCTTTCAGGCCCGCGCCGGAGATCTGGGCGAGACCGATATCGCCGGCGACCAGCATCGTGGCCACGGCGAAGGCCAGGCTGTACTGCGCCTGAGAGGTGGTCTCCGGCATTGCGCCATAGAGGCAGGCTGCCTCGTGAAAGCTGCAGATCTCGATGGCCTCGATGGCCTCCGCCCTGATTTCCTGCTGCAGACTCAGGCTACGGACGGCGTCGATCGCGGCGTGGGCCCAGCGGCAGATCGGGTAGGGCTTGATGTACTGATTCTCGACCTGCCAGAAGGCACCCAGGTCCTCCCAATGCGGGGCCGCCTCGGCCGCCTCCAGGGTGATGGCCGGCGCACCGGTGAAGCCTTGCTCCGCCAGGACAGCGGCCGACAGGCCGACCAGTGCTCCCCAGCCGGAGCCGTCATGCAGCATGGTGGGATTGTCGATCTCCCGCATCATCTGGCTGCGCGGGCCGTGATACTCAGCAATGCCCAGGCCCTGACGCAGTTGCTCGTCTGAGAGACCCTTGAGCCGCGCGGCCATCGCCAGCACGCCCAGGGCGTTCCAGGCCCCAGAAGTGTGATAATCGGAGACGCTGGCGTGGAGTGACAAGCCGGCGCGCCCGGCCACTTCGTAGCCGATCACCGCCGTGGCCAAGGCCTCGGGGCCGGAGAGGTCGGGCAGGGTCTCGGCCAGCGCCGCCAAGGTCGGCGCGACCACCACCCCGACATGGCCCTTGACCGGGTTGTAGCCGTCGTGGCCATCCAGATTGTCGATCTGGCTTGCAGCCGCATAGGCAGCCCCAGCCAGGCTGACCCGTCGGCTGTCAAAGAGCAGGCGGGCGCTGTGTGACACCGCGCCTGCACCATAGAGCAGAGCGGCGGTATTGCGGGCAATGCGGCCTGCCTCCATTGGGGCGGCAGCGATCGCGATGCCCAAGGTATCGAGCAGCAGCAGTGCTGCCCATTCCCGGGCGGAGGCTGGAATGGCCTCGGCCTCTTGCCGCAGGACGAAGTCGGTAACGCGCGCAAGGGCCGAGGACATGCTTGGGTCTCCTAAGCCCGCAGGCGCTCACCTCGCGGATCGAAGGGCGGCTCGGGCAGCAAGATGGCCTTGTGCGGCTGGCCCAAGATGAAAATCTCGACCTCGTCGCCGGGTTTGGCCGTTCCTTCCTTGGCGTAGCCCAAGGCCAGCGACTTGTCGACAGAGTAGCCATAAGCACCCGAGGTGACGCGGCCCACGCCGGTGCCGTCGGGCAGGAAGATCGGCTCGCCGCCAGTGGCGTCCGCGTCGCGGTCGGCTTGAACCTCGAAGATCGAGAGACGCTCGCGCGGGGTCTTGTCGGCAATCCGGGCATAGGCCTCTTTGTTCAAGAAGTCCTTGTCCATCTTGACCAGACGCTCCAGGCCAACCTCTTGCGGCCAGTATTCCGGCGAGTACTCGCGGCCCCAGCTGCCATAGCCCTTCTCGATGCGCAACGACGCCAGTGCCCGGCCGCCGATCGGACCGGCACCGATGTCACGCCCGGCTGCGAGCAGGCTTTCGTAGAGGCGAGCCTGGTCGGCCACGTCGCAGTGCAGCTCCCAACCCAAATCTCCGGTGAAGGAGACGCGGATCGCGATCACGGTGATGCCGGCCACTTCGATGCGCTTGGAGCGCATGAAGGGGAAAGCCTCGGTGGAAAGGTCGGCGTTGGTCAGCCGCTGCAGGAGATCGCGTGACTTGGGTCCGGCCACGTTGAAACCGCAGATCTCATCGGTCTTGGTCTTGAAGGTGGTGCGCTCGGGCAGGGGGATCTGCTTGAAGAAGCGCTGATGGTAACGCTCGGCCATGCCAGAGCCGACCATCATGAACTCTTCCTCGCCGAGCCGGGTCACGGTGAAGTCACCGGCGATGCCGCCGTGCACGCCGATCAGCGGTGCCAGGCAGGACCGTCCGACGATCTTCGGCGCTTTGTTGGCCAGCAGCGCATTCAGCCAGTCTTCGGCACCTGGTCCCTTGATCTCATAGTTCGCGAAGTTGGAGATATCCAAGATTCCGGCACGGTCGCGCAGCATGCGGACCTCGCGGCCGACCGGCTCCCACCAGTTCTGGCGGGTGAAGCCGATGGTCTCGACCGCGTTCTCCGGCCCGTCGGCGTACCAGAGCGGATGCTCCCAACCGTAGTTCAGGCCGAAGACGGCGCCCATCTGCTTTTGCGTCTCGTAGATCGGACGCGTGCGCACCGGTCGGCCGGCCTCGCGCTCCTCGTTCGGGAAATGGATGGCGAAGCGCTTCATGTACTGGTCTTGCACGCGGGCCTTGGTGAAGGCCTTGTCAGCCCAATGGCCAAAGCGCGCCATGTCCCAGTGGAACATGTCCAGCTTGGACTCGCCGTAGATGATCCACTCGGCCGACATGAGGCCAAGCCCGCCAGACTGCGAGAAGCCCGGGATGATGCCGTTACAGCAGAAGTAGTTGCTGAGCTCCGGCACTGGTCCGAAGAGGGCGGAGGAATCAGGTGACCAGATCATCGGGCCGTTGATGACCCGCTTGATCCCAGCCTCGGCGACCACCGGCACGCGGTCGATGGCGCGCATCATGTTCTCTTCGATGCGCTCCAGATCGTCGGGGAAGAGCTCGTGGCCGAAGTCCAGCGGCGTGCCGTCCTCGGCCCAGAACTTCATGGCGCGCTCATAGGCGCCGATCAGCAGGCCCTTGCCCTCTTGGCGCAGATAGTACTCGCCATCGCGGTCGGCGACGGAGGGCAGGCGACCATCCATGCCGTCAATCTCGGCGATGGTCTCGGTGACGAAGTATTGATGCTCGGTCGGCAGCAGGGGCAGCTCTATGCCGGCAAGGGCGGCCACTTCGCGACCCCAGAGGCCGGCTGCGTTCACCACCCACTCGGTCTTGATGTTGCCCTTGGGCGTCTCGACGATCCAGGTGCCGTCCGGCTGTGCGACCGTGGCAGTGACCGGGGTAAAGCGATGGATCTCGGCGCCGCGCTGGCGGGCGCCGGCGGCATAGGCCATGGTAACGCCCGAGGGGTCGACGTTGCCGCCGTCGGGCTCGAACATGATGCAGCGGATGCCGTCGAAGTTGACCAGCGGGTGCAAGCGCTCTGCTTCGGCGCGGTCGACCTCATAGAAATTCATGCCGTAGAGGCGGCCCTTGGACTCCTGCAGGCGCAGCTGATGCTCGCGCTCTTCGGTCTGTGCCAGATAGAGCGAGCCCGGCTGGAACACGCCGCAGCCCTGGCCGGTCTCCTCCTCCAGGTCCTTATAGAGGTTCATGGTGTAGTGCTGGATGCGGCTGATGTTGGTGCTGTCGTGCAGGCCGTGGATGTTGGCCGCCGCATGCCAGGTCGAGCCTGAGGTCAGCTCGTCGCGCTCCAGGAGCATGACGTCGGTCCAGCCCAGCTTGGCCAGATGATAGAGGATCGAGCAGCCGACCAGGCCGCCCCCGATGACAACAACCTGCGCATGGCTTTTCATCTTCTTGACTTCCCGCAACAACGCCGCTTGGAGGGGCCGCACCGAGAGGGACGGCATTCAACAGAGATAATCACAGTGGGCACGCGTTGCACACAAGACTTTCGGGGTCTTAGACCCTAAAACTTAGACCCCATGAAGCACCTGCCGCCGCTCAATTTCCTCCGCTCCTTTGAGGCAGCCGCGCGCCACCTGAGTTTCACCTCGGCCGCGCAAGAGCTGAACTATACCCAGGCGGCGATCAGCGCCCACGTGCGTGCGCTGGAGGATTTCATCGGGCGCCCCCTGTTCCATCGCTATGCCCGCAGCCTGGCGCTGACCGAGGTGGGCGAGGCCTATCTGCCGGCCCTGCGGCAAGCCTTGGAGCAGATCGACATCGCCACGGCCTCGATCGCGCGCGACGGGGCGGCCCAGCAGGTCGTGGTCTCCTGCCCGGTCAGCCTGGCCGAGAACTGGCTGTCGCAGAAGATCGCCGGATTTCGCGGTCAGCACCCCCATGTCGAGATCGTCATTCACGCCACGGTCTGGCAGAGCGCGGGCGAGGATCTGGCCGACCTGCAGATCCGCATGCACCCAACCGGTGAGGCGGAGCCTGGTGGCCGCCTGCTCTTCGAGGACGGCCTGGCGCTGGTCTGTGCGCCCAGCCTCATGAACGGCGAGACGGCCTTGGAGTCACTCCAGGACCTCCATCAACACACCCTCATCAAGGTGCTGGGCCGGCAGGAGTTCTGGAGCGTCTTTGCCGAGACCCATGGCATGGATGAGCTTGACCTCGATGGCGGGATCAAGACCGACAGCTCAAACATCGCGTTAGAGCTGGCCGTGCAAGGCTTGGGCTGCACCCTGGTGCAGCGCTCGCTGGCCGAGACCTACATCGCCCGCGGCCTGCTTGTGGAGCCCTTCCCGGGTCCGACCAGCAGTCCCTTCGCCTTCAGCCTCTATCAACGCCGCGCGCAGAAGAACCGTGCCGCAGCACTTCTGGCCAGCTGGCTCTTGGGCGTGGAGGAGGGGTGACAGTTCTGGTCGTAACTACCCGACCGGGCCCCTTACAAAAAAAGGAAATAGGTCTGGTGATGCTGCACGGCAGTACAACCTTTGACAAGTTGATGCATATGCGGCGTCGCCGAGATTAACGTGTTATCGCCAATTAGGCTCCGGACCCATAAAGGAGTTGAGCGACGCGGAGCAGATTTGATTCACCCTTGCTAGATTGGAGGTGTGAACGATGAGCGATCATTTTTGGCTGACGGCTGAGCAGTTTGCCCGCCTTGAACCTCACCTGCCGACTGACACACGCGGCAAGCCGCGGGTCGACGATCGGCGGGTGATCAGCGGTATCGTGCATGTGTTGAAGACTGGTGGGCGCTGGGTCGACGCGCCGGAGGTCTACGGCCCCCGCAAGACACTCTACAATCGCTTTGTCCGCTGGGCGGCCAAGGGTGTTTGGACGGATATCTTCGAGGCTTTGGCGAGCGCAGGCGGCCCTCCGGCGGCAGTTCTGATCGATAGTACGGCGGTGCGTGCGCACCGCTGTGCGGCTGGAGGTAAAGGGGGGCTGCGGAACAAGCGATCGGCCGCTCGCGGGGCGGACGGACCACCAAGATTCACGCCCTGAGCGATGCTCGCTGCAGGCCCATCGCCTTTCTCTTGACCGGCGGACAAGTCGCTGATTGTCGGGCGGCAGAAGCCCTGCTGGAACGTCTGCCTGAGACGGTTCTTCTTCATGGCGATAAGGCCTATGATAGCAACAAGCTCCGCCGGCAAATCGAGGCCAAGGGCGCTGCTCCAAACATTCCACCCAAGACCAACCGCCGTTGGAAACCATGCTTCTCACCCTTCCTCTACAGAGACCGCAACGCCATTGAGCGCATGTTCGGACGCCTCAAGGACTTCAGGCGCATCGCCACAAGATACGACAAACTCGCCACCAACTTCCTCGCTGCCGTCGCCATCGCTGCGACCGTCTGCTACTGGTTATGAGTCCGAGGCCTAAAATCCAATAAACTCAACAGGTTTTGTAAGAAATATTAACCACTATCGATAAGTTTTCATTTCCGTTTTCATTATTCAGTGCAATATTTCCTACAAGCTACCTTCTTCGTGGGCTGTACATTTTATCAAGGTTTCTTTTTATTATTGCGTCTCTAAGATGTGGTTTGCTGATCACCAAGAAATATATAATTAGATATCTGAACGCCAGTGCCAAAAATATCAATGAGACGATGTTCTTTAGAATCCTTCTGTCGGAGAGTGTGTATTTCACACCGTCAAAAATACTTCCGCCGTTTTCTAGTGAGAATTTAAAGTACTCATAAACAATAGTCATCGGGACAAAATCCGTGGTCGCGAACACTAAACCGGACGTGGCAAACAATCCGATCATCGTGTTGATTGATTCGCTCTTTCCATCGTCTGGCTTATAGTTGGTGCGGACGGACAGAACGGCTTCAAGGTAGTACTTTGCGGTAGCCGGGCGGTGAAAAGCCAATATATGATTGATAACAAAAGAGACATACCCGACGATCAATACAATGATTACAAGCGATAGGTTTCGTAAGATATCTTGTGCAAAAAAGCCAGAGATCAGCGAAACTAAAATAACGATCGGAGCAAGGATGAAAGTCGCCCGCGATGCTTCGACTAACAACATGTGGGCCATCTCTCCGAAATTCCGATTCTCCGGAGGTTTAAACTTCAGAATCGGCCGCAATGCGCAGCTCCCTTTATATTTGACCCCGTCGTAACCGAGATTTCCCAAGTAAACCCAGTCTCTGACGAACGATTCGCGTAAAGCCTGGTTGGAATGCAACCAGCGCAGTAACATAGCACCGAGAATGGGCGACTTCGCCAGCGTCGGGCCGTTGTCTGCCCGCACGAGGGGCTAGGCTGGCTTTGAACACCGTCATGCTCTCTGAACGAACAACATCAAGCGGCTAAGCGGAGTTTCGCACACAAGTGACAACGTCGTCATCTGAACTGTAGCCAAGTTCGTTGCTAAGAGCGAACTAGATCGGTGGTTAACTCCTTCTGACACGCTGCGCATAGAAAAGATACCGGTGTTAGCGGACTGAGCAAGGCCTGTTGGGTTTTCAAAGGTTGTGGGGGCTGATCGGTACAATGTGTCATCGATGGTCAATGCTCGGTAAGCTTCGACACTCCGCAGCGCAGCATCGATTGAGAACTGCCCCAGGGCTGCCAGAACGCCCAGCACCGCGGTGACCTGCGCAAGCCCGGCCAAAGAAGAGGAACCAAGCTCACGAATGCGACTGTTCGCCGAGCGCCAAATGCCAACGACCTGCCAAAGAGTAACGAGACCGTAGACCGCCCACATGCTGACAGAGGCTACCAGGATCAGCGCGGGATCGAAGTCGGGGAGAAGGGCCTCCCAGACCTTCTCAGCGCCGGCATAGAGAGCGATGTTGAGCAGCACGCCGTTCAGCCAGAAGCTGAGCAATAAGCTAAGCTCGCCACGCCAATGCTGCGCCACATAGGATCGGGCTGTTGCCAACATAATGCCTGTCATCCCCTATAGGTTGATTCTATTCATATAGACATTACCATAGCATGAATAAAGGGGCTTTGGCGATGTTGAGTGACAATACGCTTCCTGACAGAGGAACTCTTGCTATCGATGCCGCTGGCTTAACGCCCTGAACCTGCGCGGCAAGTTCGTGCGTCTGCTAGAGCCACAGGAAGTCGGTCGCGGTCAGCAGGCCGGCGTTGGTGACGCGGTCCACCAGGAAGGCTTGATCGACAGAGCCGTCGCCATCCTGATCGACCTGCACCTGCCGTGTCCCGGCATAGCGCGCCTCTGAATTGCCGCTGCCGGAGAAGGTGGCACTGCCGATGTAGGCGAAGGTCCCGACCTCCAGCCCCGTGGTGAAGACCAGCTTGTCTTCGCCGTTGGCGCCGTTCACCAGGACTCCGTCGAAATCGCGAATAATCGGGCCGCCGGAGCCGTTGCTGCCCAACTGCGCAGCGCCAAAGCGGAACTGATCCATGCCCGAGCCGCCGATGGCGACGTCGCCCTGACCCACGCTCATGGTGTCGTTCCCACTCTCGCCCTCGAAGCGATCGGCACCGCCGCCGCCGAAGAGAGTATCGTCGCCGTTCCCTCCGACCAACTCGTCGTCGCCTGCGAGCCCGCGCAGGCGGTTGGCACCGGAGTTGCCGTCCAGGGTGTTGCCCAGCTCGTTGCCGGCGGCCTCAAGGTCACCAGTGTTGGCCTGTATGCGCAGGTTCTCGACATAGGCGGAGGCCGAGCCGGTCGGCAGGGTGTAATCCACGATCGCCCTCACCAGATCGACGCCTTGGCCCGCCAGATCACGCACCACGTCGGCTGAGGTGGTGACCACGAAGGTATCGTCGCCGCTGCCGCCCGTCATGGTGTTGGTGCCACCGATGCCGTTCAGGCGATCTTCACCACTGCGCCCTAGCAGAGAGTTATCGAAGCTGTTGCCGGTCAGAATGTCGTCATTGGCGTTGGCCACCACGCGGGCGTCGCCAGCAGCGGTGTTGACGATCACCCGCTCCACCACGATCTCGCTCGAGGTACCCAGCGCAAAGTCATGGGCATTGGAGCGCAACACGTTGCTACCACTGACATCGAAGATCTCATCCATTGAGCTGTCGATGATGAAGGTGTCGTTGCCGGCACCTCCATATGCAAAATCTGCGCCCGAGCCGCCATTCAGGCGATCGCGTCCGTCTCCGCCGGAAAGGTCATCGCTGCCGCTGCCACCCACCATCTGATCATTGCCACTTTGGCCACGCAGACGGTCCCTTCCGTGGCCGCCGACCAGACTGTCTTGGCCACTACCCCCGTAGAGCGCATCATTGGCGGAGTCACCACGCAACTCATCGCTACCTGTATCTCCATAAAGAGCATCAGTCCTGCTACCACCCCAGAGTCGATCAGCCCCGGATCCTCCACGGATTTGATAGTCATAGCCGTCTCCACCGAAGATGCTGTCGCTTCCGTCTCCTCCGTAAAGGAAAAAGTCTTCGCCCGCGCCGCCGAAGATGGTGTCGCCTCCGTCACCGCCAAAGAGGCTCCTATCGTCACCGCTGCCGCCATAGATCCGGTCCACTCCGGATTCGCCCCCCAACCTGGTGTCGTTGTCATCTCCACCGTAGATCCAGTCATTCTCCCCGCGGCCGTAGAGCTGGTGGTCGTCGCCTGCTCGGCCGAAGAGACTGTCATCTCCGCTGCCTCCACGCACAAACGAATCATCCCCGGCACCGCCGAAAACGCGGTCGTCACCGCTGTCTCCTGTGATGTAGGTTTCGTTACCCGAAGCGCCGGCAATCACATCATTGCCATCTCCACCATAGAAGCCTCGATCATTCCCGGAACCACCAAAAAGGGTGTCGTCACCGTTCCCTCCCAGGGGGGCAAAATCATCGCCTGAGTCACCGGCGATCACATCATCGCCATTTCCACCAAAGAGGTAGGATTCAGTGCCAGACCCGCCGAAGATACTGTCGTCGCCTTCTGCGCCATCCAGGAAAGAGTCCCTCCCATCGCCACCGTAGAGCTTGTCGTCTCCACTGCCTCCGAAGAGATCGCTGTCGTCGTCGGCGCGCGCGTAAATCTCATCGTCGCCTGACCCTCCGAACAGGGCTCGGTCTCTGCCGCCGCCACCAAAGATGCGGTCTCTGCCCTGCCAACCGTAGATAGAGGCGTCGTCGCCATCGCTTCCGGCAAGCGTATCGTTTGCGCTGCCGCCAACGATCAATGAATCATTGCCACTGCCGCCGGAGATGGTGTCCAAGCCCGCACCACCAAAGAGTCCTCTGTCGCTGCCGGTACCTCCAGAAATGCTGTCGTCGCCACTCCCTCCGGACAGGCTCCAGTCATCTCCCTCATCGCCATAGAGCCTGTCGCTTCCGCTGCTACCGAAGAGGAGCACGTCACCGCTGTCGCCGCCGAAGACGCGGTCGTTCCCAAGGTTTCCAAAGAGCAGGCTATCGCCGCCGCTGCCGCCGAAGAGGCGGTCATGGCCTTCGCCGCCGGCCAGGAATAGATCGTTCCCATCGCCACCGAAGAGGCTGTCACTGCCAGCCAGGCCGTACAGCTCGTCGTTCCCGCTACCTCCATAGAGGCTGTCGTTGCCAGACAGACCGTAGAGAGTGTCACCGCCGGAGAGCCCAAAGATGGTGTCAACTGCATTCGTACCGGTGAGACTGTTGTTCACCCCGGCGGTTCCGAAAATGACTGCCATCCATAGATCCTCGGCCTTGGTTTCGATGAACCGAAGTATAGGGCAAAGGGTCGGGGGCGCAATGAACTCAGCCGAGCGCTGTCTATTGGTAGTCCGCCGGCGTACCTGGACTCATCAATAATCTAGACTTAATTTGCCTTGGTCATGGTGAGGAGGAGGGCCTCTTCTTCTGTCCCCCAGGCGTCTGGGAGGGGATTGAACGCCAGGCTGTCGTCCAGAAAAGCAGCAACGCGGCACTGATAGAGAGGCCTGCCATCTTCGCCGGGAACAGCGAAGGCGGGCGGCAGAGAGCGCTCACCGCTGCGATGTTCATCCCAGATCGCCTTGAAGACCGCATCCGCCTGAGGGTCGGTGAAGTGAAAGCGGCCGGAAAGGTCCTGACGCAGAATTTGCCCGTCGCTCAAGAGATCGCGGGCTGCAGGATTGGGGACCAAGACCCGTCCCGAAGCGCTGAGCAAGAGTAGAGCCGTCGTTGCTGCCTCAATCGCTTGTTCGGCCAGGAGTGCTTCGAGTTTGGCGATGTGTATCGAGCGTGCGATCTCAAGCGCATTGCGCACATGGGGCGCCAGCCGATGCAGGTGAGAGAGGTAGTTGCCGAGCAGGGCATCTTGATCCTTGAAGGGGAGCTGTCCGCCCAGGAGAAAGAGCCGCCCCTCGTCTCGGAAAAGCAGAGCTCCGCCGCCGGCGCCCGCGTCCTCCTGCGGCCTGACCCAATCATTGTAGAACTCTGTCCGCTCAAGTTTTTCTCTGGGCAAGTAGGACTCGGCCGAGGCTGGATAGAAGGCATTGGTGTTCTCGTAACGCGCTATCCAGGGGTTGATTGTGCAGTAGTAATCCTTGAAGGACTGGATGTAGTCGGGATCGTAATTCGCATAGGCAGCGCCGACGTTGATGTTGCCTCTGAAGTCATAGCCGACGAGATGGGTCTTCACGCCGCCGGACATGGCCGAGAGCTGTTCCAGGAAGTCAAACCAACGCGCTGTGTCGAGCGCCGAGGCATAGGCGAGCGAGATCGCCTTGTTGAGATCTTCAACTGACGTCAGAGTTCCGCTCACGGTCTTGCCCCCCAATCGCTTAGGTCGATTTTGGCTGACAAGTATAGCGTGAGACAAAGAGGCTTACAATCTCCTGGCGGGCAAGCGCGTGCGTTCAGCCAACTTCGCTGAAGGCGGCTGACTAGGGGATCAAGACGGTTGCACCCAAGGTCGTTCCGCTTTCGATTGCCTGATGTGCTTTGACGGCATCTTTCAAGGGGTACTCGTAGTTTACGTTGGCATCCAGGATGCCGTCGCCGATTGCCTTAAAGAGATCGCGCGCGGTCCATTCCAGGTCAGCACGCTTGGCAACGTAGTGCATGATTGCCGGGCGGGTGATGAAGAGGGACCCGCGGCGGCCGAGGTCCTGGATGATGTCGACCGGATCGGGCGGGCCGGAGACATGACCATAGGCGGCGCAGACGCCCATGAGACGCAGGCAGTCCAGGGAGTCCTGCAGTGTGTCCTTGCCGATGGCCTCGTAGACGACGGCCGCGCCCTCACCGTCGGTGACCTCTCGGACCTTGGTGACGAAGTCCTCTTTGGAGCGGACCACAGGATAGTGGCACCCGGCGGCGGCTGCAGCCTCGGCCTTGGCCTCTGTGCTGACGGTCCCGACAACGGTGGCTCCTAAGGCCTTTGCCCATTGGCAGAGGATTAGGCCCATACCGCCAGCCGCGGCATGCACCAGGATGGTATCGCCCGGCTGGACCTTGTAGGTGCGGTGCAGCAGGTAGTGCGCCGTCATGCCCTTCATCAAGAGAGCCGCCACCTGTCTGTCGTCCAAGCCATCGGGTAGGTGCAACAGCTTGTCGACGGGGTAGTTGCGCCTCTCTGCATAGCTGCCGAGTGGTGGAATGCCATAGGCGACCCGGTCTCCGACAGCGAAGTCCGCCACCCCACCTCCCAGTCCCTCGACGACGCCCACGCCCTCGAAGCCGATCACGACAGGACAGGGCGGAACCGGCCAGGGATGGGAGATGCCGCCGCGGTGGTAGGTATCGGCGAAGTTGACGCCAACCGCCGTGTGCCGCAGTTGTACCTCACCAGGGCCGGGATCGGGCAGGGGCCAGTCCTCCCAGCGCATCGCGTCGGGTGGCCCCAGTTCATGGATTACCTGTGCTTTCGTCATCGCCTCTCTATCCCGTCCTCGGCACACAGCTTGGAAGGCCGCGGCGGGGATGGCAAGGGCAGGCGCCTACCTCTGCGCGGCGATTGAGGCCCGAAAGCGCAGCAGGCCGATGACGAAGAAGACGAGGCCGAGAGCGAGGGACTTGGCCAAGTCCGGCCAGATCACGCCCAGATCGGCACCGCGAAAGAGCACCGCCTTGGAGAGGTTGACGTAATGCGTGGAGGGCGAGATCTGCATGATGGTCTGCAGCGCCGTCGGCATCGATTCCAGAGGTGTCACCCCGCCCGAGAGCATGTTCATGACCACAAAGACGGGAATGCAGATCAGGCCGAACTGCTGCATTGATCGGGCGACTGTCGATAAAAGAATGCCCAGCGCCGTGACCGAGAAGAGGTAGGCCGCCGCGCCCAAGGCAAAGAGGGCCGGGGAGCCTTGAATGGGAATCCCGATCCAGATCTCCACCACGGCAATCAAGGACACCACTGCGGTCAGGACGATCACGCCGCCATTGGCGAGGATCTTGGAGAGCATGATCTCCTTGGCTCTAAGCGGCATCACCAAGAGGTGCTCCAAGGTCCCATGCTCGCGCTCGCGCAGGACCGCCGCGCCGGTCAGGATCAGGCCCATGGTGGTGACGTTCTGGATCAGCTGCATCACCGCCATGAACCACTTGGATTCAAGATTTGGATTGAAGCGTGCGCGGGTCACCAAGGTGAAGGGTGGCGTGCTGCGGGTCTCGTCTCGACCGACGAAGGAGGATATCTCCTGGGCCAGAATGGTCTCAATGTAGCGCACGCCGTTACCCGCCATCGACATGGCGGTTGCATCGACGTTTAGCTGTATCGCTGGTTGTCGACCAGCCAGCACGTCACTTTGGAAGTCCGGTGGGATGTCGAGCACGAAGGTGAAGCGACCGCGATCCATCAAGGGATCGATCTCCTCGAGACCGATGGATTGGGCCGGCTGGAAATAGGGGGGCAGCAGCGCGTTCTGGAGGCGTGCTGAGAGCAGGGACTCGTCCTCATCGACCACGGCAATGGCGGCGTTGCGCACCGTGTTTTGCACACCATTGGCGACCGAGACGATGGCAAAGGTGAAGCTGTAGAGGATCAAGAGCAGCAGAACCGGATCTCGCAGCAGGCTCCACAGCTCCTTGACGCTAAGTGCCAGGACGATGCCGAGTTTTGATGAAGACCTCGGCATATCAGGGAGCCTGTTTGCGCAGCAAGAGGGCGGCCAAGAACCAGAGCCCGGCGGTCATGCCTAAGAGCATCAGATGATCCGGGTAGAGCAGGGACATGTCCAAGCCTTTGTTCACCACCCCCGAGGCGATGCTTTGAAAGTAGGTCGAAGGAAAGGCCGCGGAGATGACGCGGGCGCCGCCCTCCAAGCTGGCGGTCGGGTAGAGCATGCCGGAGAAGTTGACTGTCGGCGTCATGGTGACGATGGCGGTGCCGAAGATGGCCGCAATCTGTGAACGCACCAGGGTCGACATGACCAGGCCGAAGGCAGTTGCCGCCATCACAAAGCAGAGTGCGCCAAGCGAGAGAGCGAGGAAGCTGCCGGCCGAGACGACGCCAAGACCCAAGCGCATGACCACGAAGAGCAGCAGAAAGCTGACAAAGGCGATGACGATATAGGGGGCCTGCTTGCCGATCAGGAACTCCAGCTTGGAGACGGGGGCAGCATAGAAGTTGGCGATCGACCCTAGCTCCTTCTCGCGCACCACGCCCAGGGCCGTCAGCATCGCCGGCGTCATGATCAGCATCATCATGATGGCGCCAGGCGCGATGGCATTGACGCTGGCGAAGGTCTGGTTGTAGCGGAAACGGACCGCGCTCTCGGCCGGTGGCGCTTGCGCCTGTGCCACCCTCCGGTCTTCGGCAAGCGCTGCCAAAAAGTCTTGCTGCACGGCCTGCAGGTAGCCTCTGGCCGTTTCCGCCCGATAGGTGTCGGAGCCCTCCAGCCAGACGGCGATCTCGGGCTGTCGCCCCGCCAGCAGATCGCGTCCGAAGTCCGGCGGCAGGATGAGGGCGGCCTTGATGTCGCCCTCCACCAGCCGGCGGTCCAACTCGGCTTCCGATGTGAAGGGGGGGTGTTCGGCGAGATAGCGGGAGCCGCCCAGAAACTCCAGGAACGCGCGGCTCTCTCTGGTTTGGTCTTGGTCGAGTGCGGCGAAGGGAACCTCTTCGATGTCGAAGGAGATCCCAAAGCACATGGCGAGCATCAGGATGATAGGATTGATCAGTGCAAAGGCCAGGCGAATTGGGTCTCGGATCACCTCGACGCTCTCACGGCGAGCGAAGGCCCAAAAGCGGCTGGGGTCGAAGGCAAGAGCCCTTGGCTCCGCTTTGTGGTCGGCGTCGGCAACGAAGGGCCTGGAAGCGGTGCGGTTGTCAGGCTCCAGGGCTTCCAGGTAGCCGATGAAAGCCTCTTCCAGTGTGTCTGCCTCTTGCGCGGCCCTGAGATCGCCTGGGGTGCCGACCGCCAGCAGCTTGCCGGCATGCATGAAGGAGACCCGGTCGCAGCGCTCCGCCTCCTGCAGGAAGTGGGTCGAGATGAAGATGGTGACGCCGTCGTTGCGCGAGAGATCCACCAGGAGCGCCCAGAACTCTTCGCGCGCGACCAGGTCGACGCCAGAGGTGGGTTCGTCCAGGATCAGCATTTCGGGCCGGTGGATCACCGCCACGGCCAGCTGCAGGCGCTGACGCACGCCGAGCGGCAGCGCACTAGGCAAGAAGTCTGCGACCGACTCAAGCTTGAAGCGATCCAGAAGTTCTGTAATCCGCACCGTCGCCTCTCCAGCCGGAATCTGAAAGAGCTTGGCATGCAGGTTCAGGTTCTGCCGGACGCTGAGCTCGCCATAGAGAGAAAAGGACTGGCTCATGTAACCGACCCGACGTCTGGTCTCCAGATCGCGGGCATCGACCTCGTGACCGAAGAGGCGCGCGCTGCCGGCTGTGGGCGGCAAGAGGCCGGTCAGCATCTTCATGGTCGTGGTCTTGCCGCAGCCGTTCGAGCCTAAGAACCCGAAGATCTCCCCGCGTGCGATGGAGAGGGTGACCTGATCGACCGCCGTAAAATCGCCGAAGACCTTGGTCAGACCCAATGCCTCAATGGCAGGCGTGCCGGCGGTCTCAGGCAGCGAGGCGGGCTCAGATGCCTGGGGCCTGCTTCGTTCTTCTTCGGGCAGGAGGGCCAGGAAAGCCTGTTCCAGACTTTGGGTTCCGGTGCTCGACTTTAGGTCTTGTGCAGAACCGCTAGCCAGAACGCGCCCGGCGTTGAGGGCGACCAGGTGGTCAAAGCGCTCCGCCTCGTCCATGTCGGCGGTCGCGGCCAGCACGCTCATGCTGGGACGTCTTTCCTTGATTGCGTCGATCAAAGCCCAGAACTGGCGGCGTGACAGCGGGTCGATACCGGTGGTCGGCTCGTCCAGAATGAGGAGGTCCGGATCATGGATCAGGGCACAGCAGAGCGAGAGCTTCTGCTTCATGCCGCCTGAGAGCTTGCCGGCCGGCCGTTCCGCGAAGGCGGTCAAGCCCGTCGACTGCAGCAGGGCCTCGATGCGTTCGCGGCGCTCGGCAGCGTCATGGCCAAAGAGCCGCCCGAAGAAATCGACGTTCTCTCTTACGCTCAAACTGGGATAGAGGCTCTGGCCCAAGCCCTGCGGCATGTAGGCAAGGCGTCCCAAGACATTGCGGCGATGCTTCGCCCGGCTCATGTCGCCACCCAGGGTCCAGATGCGGCCCTCCTGCCGGCGCTTGACCCCTGCGATCAAGGCCAGAAGAGAGGATTTTCCGACACCATCCGGGCCGATGAAACCCACCGTGCAGCCGGCCGGGACCTCCAAGCTGACGTCCAAGAGGGCAGGGCGGCCGCGGTAGCGATGGCTGACCTCCGTCAAGCTGGCGACACTGGCACCGTCGAAAGACATCTCTCAGTGGCTCGCGTTAGCTTGCAGAAGGCGCACTCAGGGCCGAGCTGGAGGGCGGTGCGGGCAGGTGGGGGGCCAAGTCGGCAGGCCAGAGGGCATCGCTGGAGGTTCGCAGATAGGCGACGCCGGGAAGACCGGTCTTCACCACGCGCTGATATTGGCGGAGCAGATCGGGGTCGATTTTTACCTTGACCCGGAACATGAGCTTCTGCCGCTCGTCTTCAGTCTCGACATACTTCGGTGTGAACTGCGCCTCAGCGGCGACAAAGCTGACCTGGGCCGGAATCACGTACTCTGATGCCGCATCCAGGACGATGCGCGCCTCATCGCCGATGCTGAGGCGCCCGGCCTCTGCGGTCGGCAGGAAGACCGTCATATAGACATCGGTCAGGTCGAGCAGGGTGAGGATGCGACCGCCTCCACCCAGGACCTCGCCTTCGCTGGCCAGCCTGTACTGCACACGCCCGTCTCGCGGTGCGGCCAAGACGTGATCCTCCAGGACTGATTCCAATCGGTCTCGTCGTGCCAGGGCGCCGTCTATTGCTGCCTGGGCGCGCGCAATCTCGGCTTTGGCGGCGATGACCATGGCCTCTGCCGCCAAGACCTGGCTGCGACGCTGGTCGACCACCTCTTGCGCGGCGAAACTCCGCCGC
Source organism: Rhodospirillales bacterium (assembly GCA_963669335.1). Taxonomy (GTDB): domain Bacteria; phylum Pseudomonadota; class Alphaproteobacteria; order Kiloniellales; family JACOMY01; genus JACOMY01. Next base: position 3,351,991 of record OY770023.1, on the reverse strand, counting down.
AAGAGAGTCTCAGAGCGGTGGAGTTCCTGCTTGGCAAAGGTCAGTTCGCTCTCACGCTGCTGCAGGACTGCCGTGGCATGCTCTTCATAGCGATGAGCCTCCTCTATGGCGGCTTTGGCTTCGCGCAGCTGGGCTTGGACCTCTTCGTCGTCAATCAGCACCAGGGCCTGGCCCTCCGACACGAAGGCGCCTTCCTCGGTCAGGATCTCGGCAATGCGGCCGGGGTGCTTGGTCGCAACATCAATGCGCTCCGCCTCGATCCGGCCATTGGCGCGCGCAATCCCCTCGGGCAGGGGATCAGAATCCTGAAGAGACCAGACAATCAGAGCAAGCCCGATCGCCGACACGCCGACGACGGTCGCGGTTTTCCAGGAGATGAGTTTCACGCTGCCAATCCTTAAGGGCGGACCGGGTCCGGCCTATCAAGTCATTCTCGCGAGCAATAGCTTGGCGTGAAACGCAGCTTGGCTCATTGACCTGGGTCAAGGAGCCAAGCGAAACAGACTGAACGACAGTTGCAGGCAGCGATGATCTGCCTTGCGCTAGAACAAATCCCGAGCAGATGGAATCATCTGCGACGACGATTTGTTTATGAATCAGAAGGCTAGAGCGCTCCGGGTGAGACTATGCGAACCCGAAGTGCTCTAGTGGCTTAGAACTTGATCCAGGAAGGTGCGGGTCCGATCACTCTTCGGGTTGGTGAAGAAGCTCTCGGGATCGCCCTCTTCGATGATTTCGCCCGCATCCATAAAGATGACCCTGTCGGCTACCTTTCTGGCGAAGCCCATCTCGTGGGTGACGCAGAGCATGGTCATGCCTTCTTGCGCCAGGGTCACCATGACATCCAGCACCTCGCCGATCATCTCCGGATCGAGGGCCGAGGTCGGCTCGTCGAACAGCAAGATGTCGGGGCGCATGCAAAGCGCGCGGGCGATGGCCACACGCTGCTGCTGTCCGCCGGAGAGCTGGCCCGGGTACTTGGCCGCCTGATTGGCGATCTGCACCTTCTCCAGAAAGCGCATGGCCTCGGCATCGGCCTCAGCCTGCGGCGTGCCGCGCACCAGGCGGGGTGCCAGGGTGCAGTTCTCCAGGATCGTCATATGCGGGAAGAGGTTGAAGTGCTGAAACACCATCCCGACCTCGCGCCGCATCTCTTCGATGTTGGAGGCATCGGCGTGGATCGGGTCGCCTTGAATCTCGATCTCGCCGGACTGGTGCTCCTCCAACTGATTGATGCAGCGGATCATCGTCGACTTGCCGGAACCCGAAGGCCCGCAGATCACGATGCGCTCACCCTTCGCGACCGTCAGGTTAATGTCCTTCAGGGCGTGATAGGCACCGTAGTACTTGTGCAGGTTGGTGATCTTGACTGCAGGGGTGTCATCTTGTGCCATGGGTTTCTCCCTCCGTGTTGATTTCTGTTCTTTGTGATTCTAGGCGCCCGAGGCGTAGCCGCGCTGCGACAGAGCGGATTCGATCTCGGTCAGGATCTCTGGATCGTCGATCGCTGCGGGCATCTTCCAGGGCTCCTGATCGGCGATCTTTTGAATGGTGCCGCGCAGCACCTTGCCGGAGCGGGTCTTGGGCAGGCGCGGGACCTCGATTGCGGTCTTGAAGGCGGCCACGGGGCCGATCTTCTCGCGCACCAACTTGACCAACTCGCGCTCCAGGTCACTGGCGGCACGGCCGGCCCCGTCATTCACGACGAAGAGGCCAAGCGGCATCTGGCCCTTCATCTGGTCGGCCACGCCAACGACAGCGCATTCGGCAATGTCGGGATGGCTGGCGATGACCTCTTCCATGGCGCCGGTCGAGAGGCGATGGCCGGCGACATTGATGATGTCGTCGGTGCGGGCCATGATGAAGACGTAGCCGTCCTCGTCGATGATCCCGGCGTCGGAGGTGGCGTAGTAGCCCGGAAACTCCTCCATGTAGGCGGAGTGAAAGCGGGCCTCTGCCTGCCAGAGAGTCGGGAAGCCTGAGGGCGGCAGCGGCAGCTTGATCACGATGTTGCCCAGGGTCCCGGCGGCGACAGCATGGCCTTCATCATCCAGGACGGAGACATCGTATCCGGGCATGGGCACGCCGGGCGAGCCGTATTTGACCGGCATGGCGCCCAGGCCAACTGGGTTGCCGGCAATGGCCCAGCCGGTTTCGGTCTGCCACCAGTGGTCGATCACCGGGCGCTGCAGCTTCTCTTCAGCCCATTGAATGGTGTTGGGATCGGCGCGCTCGCCGGCGAGGAAAAGGGTGCGAAACTTGCGCAGGTCATAGCGATTGATGAGCGCGCCCTGCGGGTCCTCTTTCTTCAGTGCCCGAAAGGCCGTCGGCGCGGTGAAGAGGGCGACCACCTCGTTCTCTTCGATCACCCGCCAGAAGGCACCGGCATCGGGCGTTCCGACCGGCTTGCCCTCATAGAGCACCGTGCCGCAGCCATGCAGCAGCGGGCCATAGCAGATGTAGGAGTGACCGACGACCCAGCCGACGTCGGAGGCAGCCCAGAAGACCTCGCCCGGCTCTAGGCCATAGTGATTGGCCATGGTCCACTTCAGCGCTACCATGTGGCCGCCGTTGTCGCGCACCACGCCCTTGGGCTGTCCGGTGGTGCCGGAGGTGTAGAGGATATAGAGCGGGTCTGTTGCCAGGACCGGCACGCACTCCGTCGTCTCGCCCTTGCCACGAGCGGCACCCACGGCCTCGCCGTAGTCGAGATCACGCCCCTCGATCAGGTCGCAGGGGTGCATGGGCCGTTGCAGGACGATGCAGTGATCCGGCTTGGCCTCAGAGATCTCGATGGCCTCGTCCAGCAAGGGCTTGTAGGGGATGATGCGCTTGGTCTCAATGCCGCATGAGGCCGAGATGATCAGCTTCGGCTTGGCGTCGTCGATCCGGGTCGCCAGTTCGCGCGCCGCAAAACCGCCGAAGACCACGGAATGGATGGCGCCAAGGCGCGCCGTTGCCAGCATCGCGAAGATCGCCTCCGGCACCATCGGCATATAGATGATGACGCGGTCGCCCTTGCCGACGCCCTGGGCCCGCATGACGGCGGACAGCGCTCCGACCTCGGCCTGCAGGTCACTGAAGCTGTAGGTCCGCCGCATGCCGGTGACCGGGCTGTCGTAGAGCAGGGCCGAGCGTGAGCCGTTGCCGGCCTCGACATGGCGGTCGACGCAGTTCCAACAGGTGTTGCAGGTCGCTCCGTCGAACCAGCGGCCATAGGCGCCGGCGTCGGGGTTGAAGACCCGCTCGGCCGGCGTGAACCAGTCGATCTCCTTGGCCGCCTCTCCCCAGAAGGCTTCGGGATCGTTCCGCCAGGCGGCATAGGTCTCTGGATAGCGCGACATGGTTCCGGAGCTCCCTAACAGGTGTAGTTCATGCCGAGACGGCCGCCGTCGACATAGATCGTCTCGCCGGTGATGTAGCTGGCCTTCTTGCTGGCCAGGAAGGCCACCACGTCGCCGATCTCGCGCGGGGTTCCCACCCGCTTTAGCGGGGTCCGCGACATGAGGCGCGCCATCGCTTCCGGGTTGGCGTTGACGCCAGCCATCATCTCCGTATCGACGGAGCCGGGGCCGACGGCATTGACCCGAATGTTGTGCGGAGCCAGCGCCAGGGCCGTTGCCTTGGTCAGCTGCATGATCCCGCCCTTGGTCGCGCAGTAGGTCGGGATCTGCGGGATCGAGACGATGGCGTTGATCGAGGACATGTTGATGATCGACCCCTCGATGCCATGCGCGATCATGGTCTTGGCGGAGCGCTGTGTGGCCAGGAAGACACCGACCAGATTGACGTCGATCACCTTGCGCACGTTCTCCAGCGGGGTCTCCAGGAACTCGCCGGGCAGCGCGATGCCGGCGTTGTTCACCAGGATCGAGACCGGGCCGACCTCGGACTCGATGCGGTCGAACATGGCCGTCACCTGGTCCGCGTCGCCCATGTCGCAGACATGCGGCAGGGCATCGCCACCCAGCTTGGCGGCAGCGGCCGTGACGCCGTCCTCTTTGATATCCGACAGAACCACGCGCGCGCCGTCCTCAGCCAAGGCCTCGGCGCAGGCGTAACCGATGCCCTGGGCGGCTCCGGTTACCAGCGCGATGGGTTTATCGCTCATTCGGTCTCTCCACTTTCTTGATCAAGGGCATAGTCGCCCGTGGCTTGTGATTGGGTGATGTAGCCGGCTTCCAGATCGGCGCGCACTTGCTCGCGGGGGCGCTGGCCGGGATCGCCATAGCCGCCACCGCCGGGCAGTTGCAACACCAGACGCGACCCGGCCGGAACCTTTTGCCGGCCCTTGCCCTTGAGGCGCGTGCCATCGGCCAGCGCGACCGAGCCGGCACCGCCCGGGCCCCCGCCCTCACGGCCGCGTGCCGGATTGTCAATGCGGTCGAACATGGCGTTGAAGAAGAGCTCATAGCCCGCGCGTGGCTCGATCTCGATGGTCTGGCCGAGCCCGCCACGATGGGCACCAGCGCCACCAGAGCCTTCGCGCAGGTCTTTGCGCCAGATCACGATGGGACCGACATGCTCGCTGGCCTCCACACTCATGGTGGAGACGCCGGAGGGGAAGGCAGTGGCGCTCAGCCCATCAGAGCTGGGCCTGGCACCGGTGCCGCCGGAGTTGAACATCAAGATCTCGCGGTTCGGCAGGCCGGAGGAGGGATCCTTGGGACGCGCGCCGATCTGAATGTTCCAAAGCGCTGACGAGCCCTCTGCCGGCACCTTGTCCGGCAAACATTTGTGGAGCGCACCCAGCACCACGTCCGGCACCAGATGACCAAGCACGTGGCGCACCGAGACCGGTGCCGGCCGGCGAGCCGCCAGGATGCAGCCGTCGGGTGCGGTGACCTCGAAGGGCTCGAGAGAGCCGGTGTTGTTCGGCACCTGCGGGGCGATGGCACACTTCAAGCCATAGCAAGCATAGGCGCGAGTGTAGACCAGCGGGACGTTGACGCCGAAAGCGCTGGGCCCGGAGGTCCCGGCAAAGTCAGCCAGCAAAGCGTCGCCCTTGATCGAGAGCCGTACCTTCATCTCGACCGGCGTGTCGTAGCCGTCGACCCGCATGTCGTTCTCGAAGGCACCGTCCGGCAGGGCTTGGATGGCCTTCAAGGTGGCACGGCGGCTGGTCTGGTAGATGAAGTCGGAGAGCCCCTCCAGATCGCCCATCTGAAACTCTGCCAGCATGTCCTGCAGGCGGCGATCGCCGATCTCGTTGCAGGCGGCCAGAGAGTAGATGTCGCCGACCACCTGGTCAGGCTCGCGCGTGTTGGCGCGCAGGAAGCGGATTAAGGTCCGGTCCACCGTGCCGCGCTCGGCGAACTTCATGATCGGGATCAGCAGGCCTTCTTCATAGACCTCGTTGGCGTCGGGGCCGAAGCCGCGGCCGCCGATATCCACCACATGCGCGGTGCAGGCCAGAAAGCCGATGTGCTGACCATTGCGAAAGCTGGGGGTGACCACGGTGATGTCGTGCAGGTGCCCCGTCCCCAACCAGGGATCGTTGGTCAGGAAGACATCGCCCTCGAAGATCTGATCCTGGCCGATGGCCTCGACGAAGTGGCCGACGCTCTCTGCCATGGCATTGACGTGGCCGGGTGTTCCGGTGACGGCCTGCGCCATCATGCGGCCGCCCCGATCGAAGAGGCCGGCGGAGAGATCGCCCGCTTCGCGCACGGAGGTGGAGAAGGCCGTGCGCACCAGGGTCATGGCCTGCTCTTCCACCACCGCGATCAAGCGGTTCCACATGATCTGGTAGTCGATGCTGCGGTCGCTCATTGGCTGGCTCCCTTGCGTTGGAGGAGGAGGGAACCATCGCCCTGACCGATGACCGTGTAGGCCGAGGTGACGATGGTGGAGGTGTTGCGTTCGACGATGACGACGGGGCCGTCGACGGCAAGACCCGGCTCCAGCGCCTCGCGCTCGACCTCGACGGCCTCGACCGTCTCGCGCAGAGCGGCGTCGAAGAAACGACGGATCTTGCTGGTCTCCAGCGGCAAGCCCTCGAAGTGGCGGCCGGCCTTGGGTACATCCGGCAGGACAGAGGCCACGACCAGCGACCAGTTGGTGATCTCGATCGCAAGATCTTCGATCACCCGGCCGAAGAGCGTGCGATAGGAGTCCTCGAAGGCCTCCTTGAGGATCGCGATGTCCTCGTTGGTGAAAGGGCGATAGGGCAGGACCACCGGGATCTCAGAGCCCTGACCGGCGTAGCGCATGAAGATGGTCAGCTTGGCAGTGGTCTCGGCCTCGCCGGCGCCTGCGGTCACGAAGCTGCGCGCCTCTTCCTCCAGGGCCGCCAGGGCCTCGTTGACCTTCTCCGGATCAAAGGCGGAGAGGCGTTGGAAAAGACCGCGGGTCGCCTCGTAGCTGAAGGGCGCCTTCAGGAAGCCGATGGCAGAGCCGACGCCGGCGCCCGGCGGCACGATGGCCCGCTCGATGCCCAGCTTCTCGCAGAGCCGACAGGCGTGCAGCGGCGCACCGCCACCGAAGGCGATCATGGTGAAGGCCTCGATATCGCGGCCGTTCTCCACCGTGTGCACGCGCGCTGCGTTGGCCATATTCTCATCGACCATCTCGGTCACACCGAAGGCGGCCGACTGCGGGTCCAGTCCGGTGCCGTTGCAGAGGCGAGAGGCCAGTGCCCGGCTGGCGAGATCGGGTGACAGCGGAATGGCGCCGCCGGCGAAGTTGTCCGGATCCAGGCGTCCCAGCATCAGGTTGGAGTCGGTGACCGTCGGCTCTTCGCCGCCGCGCTGATAGCAGGCAGGGCCGGGCTCGGAAGCAGCACTCTGCGGGCCGACGCGGATCTGCTCCATGGAGTCGATATGCGCGATGGAGCCGCCGCCGGCGCCGATTTCGACCATCTCCACCACCGGTGTGGAGACCGGCATGCCCGAGCCCTTCTTGAAGCGGTAGGTGCGGGCGACCTCGAAGGTGTTGGCGGTCTTGGGCGTACCCTCTTCGATCAGGCAGATCTTGGCCGTGGTGCCGCCCATGTCGAAGGAGAGCACCTTGTTCAGGCCGTGCGCCATGGCGAAGTCGGCGGCGAAGATAGCACCACCGGCCGGACCCGACTCGAGCAGGCGCACCGGCTCACGGCTGGCGGTCTCGACGGAGATCAGCCCGCCGCCGGAGTGCATCATGAAGACCGGAGCTGAGACGCCGCTGTCGCTCAGGCGGGCGACCAGGCGGTTCAGGTAGCTGGCGACCTGCGGCTGCACATAGGCATTGGCGATTACCGTGTTGAAGCGGGCGAATTCTCGCATCTGCGGCGAGATAACCGAGGAGACGGAGATCGAGAGATCGGGTGCTGCGGCACGCAGAGCGGCTTCGACCTGGAACTCATGTGCCGGGTTGGCATAGGCGTGGAGGAAGCCAATCGCGACTGCCTCATAGCCAGCGTTGACGACACGCTCCACCAGAGCCTCGACCTCGGCCTGGTCCAGGGCCAGCAGGACTTCGCCATCGGCCGAGATGCGCTCCGACAGGGTGAAGCGGTCCTTGCGGGGCACCAGAGGCTTGGGCAGTTGTAGGTCCAGATCGTACTGCTCGAAGCGGTTCTCGGTTCGCATCTCGATGACGTCGCGGAAGCCCTCGGTGGTGATGAAGGCCAGCTTCGCACCGCGCCGCTCGATCAGCGCATTGGTGACCAGAGTCGTGCCGTGGATCACCTGAGCGATATCGGAGAGCGAGACGCCGGCCTGCTCGCTTGCTTGGGCGATCGCCTTGACGATCGCGCGCTCGGGCTCCGCGTAGTCGGTCAGCACCTTGCAGGAGGCCAGGCCGCCTGCGTGCTCAAGCGCGACATCGGTAAAGGTACCACCGATATCGACACCAACGCGGATTTGAGACTCGGTCATTGGGGGTCCTTCTTCTAGAGGCTTTTCCAGATCTGATTGGCCGTGAAGGCCATCTGATAGAGGCGGGACATGAAGGGGGCGGAGGTTACCTCCTTCAACTCTGTGATCGGCAGCGGCAGCTCCGCTTCCTTCTTGCCGGAAAGCAGCTCGGCCATGGCCCGGCCGAAGATGGTCCCGGGCGTGATGCCACGACCGTTATAGCCAATGGGGGTGTAGAGGCCGTCGGCCAGGCGATGGATGCGCGGCAGGTGATCGGGGGTCATGGCGATTTGGCCATGCCAGGCCGTCTCGAACTCGACCGGCCCCAGCTCGGGGAAGAGGCGGGCCAGGTTCTTGGTGGCCCAACGCTTGGAAAGACCACTGAGGTCGCCGACCACGCGGCCCATCGATCCGATGATCAAGCGGCCGAAAGCATCGCGACGCAGCGAGAACATAATGGGCCCGGTATCCCAGAGGCCTTGGCCTTCATGCAGGATGTGCGCCACGCGGTCGCCCATCGGCTTGGTCGCAAGCTGGAAGTAGTGAATCGTGGTGAAGGTCTTGCGCAAACCGGGCCAGAGATCGTCAGAGTAAGCATTGGTGCCCAGGACCACCGAGTTGGCTGTCACCAGCCCGCGGTCGGTCTTGACCAGCCACTTTCCGGCCTTTCGCTCCAGCCCAGTTGCACGGACGCCAGTCGAGATCTCGGCGCCGGCGGCCAGGGCAGCGCGGGCGAGGCCACGGACATAGCCCATCGGATTGATCGTGCCGGCGCGATGATCAAGCAGACCACCGTAGAAGGCCTGACTCCCGATCTTCTCGGCGGTTTGCTCCTTGCTCAGCAGATCGACCGGAGCCCCCAGCCGGTGCCACTCCTCGGTCCGCCGCTCCAGGTCGTGGAAGCCTTTAGGCGAATGGGCGGCGTGAATGGTGCCGCTGCGGGTCGCTTCGCAGCGGATCTGATAGCGCTCGATCAGCGACATGACATAGCTGGGCGCATCGCCCAGGGTCTGCACCAACGCCGCGCCTTGCTCTTCGCCCAGCTTGGCGCGCACGTCTTGCGGCGGCAGCCAGAGGCCCGCGTTCACCAGACCGACATTGCGCCCCGAGCCACCGTAACCAATATGCTGTGCCTCCAAAACGTGGCAGGCGATGCCGCGCTCTGCGGCGTGCAAAGCAGTCGAGAGACCGGTGAACCCGCCACCGATGATCGCCAGGTCGGTTGAGAGGTCTGACTGAAAGGGGGATACGAGATCCGCTTCCTCAGCACTGCCATCCCAGAGCGAGATTTGCTCCCTGCCTTCAGCCCTCATGACCATTTCCGACCTTGCCAAATTCCTGGAAACTACGTTGACAAGACCAAGATGCCCTGCGAGGGTGGTTGTGTCAATATGTGAAATGCACGTGCCGTATATCAGCACAAAGGAGCAATGGGATGCAGGAGTTGAAGACCTCTGTCGCGGAGATGGTGGCCAATGCGCGCGCGCGCATTGAAGAGGTGGAGACCGCCGATCTGATGGAGCTGGCGAAGGACCCCTCGGTCGTGGTTGTCGACATACGCGATGTGCGCGAGCGCCAGAAGCTTGGATTCATTCCCGGCAGCTTTCACTGCCCGCGCGGCATGGCCGAGTTCTGGGTGGACCCGAAGAGCCCTTACTTCAAGGACATTTTCGCCCAGGACAAGCGCTTCATCTTTCACTGCGCATCGGGCTGGCGTTCGGCATTGACCGTGGCCACGCTTCAAGACATGGGCTTTGAGGCCGCGCACCTAAGAGAGGGATTCTCCTCCTGGGCAAAGGCCGGCGGGCCGGTCGAGTTCCCCGAAGAGAAGAAGAAGTAAGGACGGATTGGTGCCGGCGGTCATTGACAGTGACCGACGTTGCTCGGCGGCACCGGCGCGGTGCGAGGCGGTGAGCCTCACTCACCGCACACTCGTGCTAGCGGTCCTTTAGTGCTTCGGTGACGCCGGCAGCAGCCACCATGAGCTGCCGGCAGATCTGCTCTTGCCGGTCATCAATCAGATTGACATCAGGCACGGAGACGCCGACGGCGGCAATCGGCTCGCCGTTGGGCAGGCTGACCACGGCGCCGAAGCTGAAAATCCTCTCGCGATACTCGCCTGTGTCGATGGCATAGCCGCGTGCCCGCGTTGCCGCCATGTCCGCGTCCAGGGCTTGGATCGTGGTCAGCGTGCGATCGGTGAACTTGATGAGGCGATCCTGGATCTGATTGCGCAGGCGCTCGTAGTCGGCCGCCAGCAGCGCTTTTCCGGTACCGACGCAGTGCAAGGGGGCACTGCCGCCGATGGGGTTCCAGGATCGGATCGGCTGCGTGCTCTCGATGCGGTCGATGTAGACCACCGAAAGGCCGTCGCGGATCGCGAGGTAGATGGCCTCGCTCGTTTCCTGCGACAGCTTTCTGAGGTGCGGGCCCGCGATCTCCGGCAGATCCAGGTTGTCGATCACTGCCAGGCCGACCTGCCAGATCTTCATGGTCGGCGCATAGAGCTTCGACTCCAAAGAGCGCGCATAGCCCAATGCCGTCAGAGACTGCAGCAGACGGAAGGTGTTGGACTTCGTCAGCTCCAACTCTCTGGCAAGTTCAGTCACGCCCTTGCCGTCCTTCGATCTGGCCAAGGCCTCTAAGACCTGAAGACCTTTCGCCAAGGTCGAGTCAATTCTTGCGGGTCGTTCTGCCCGAAGATTCTTGTTGCTTACATTCAAAACACTTGGTCCGTCAGCCCTGTTCGTTCGGGCGGTCCTAACAAATGCCGGGCAAACCGGCAATGACCGCTCATCTTTCTCGCCCCTTGATGGGGCTTTCGAATGCGCGCACCTCGGGAAGCTTCTCCCGGAAGGGGCGGATGTCGACGTAAGAGGATTGCGCTGCCGGCCCCTGTGCCAAACGCGAGGTGCGCAGGTCATGGGTCAGCACATTGGGGTTGCCGTGCCGATCGCGGTGATCGGGAGCTTCGAAGTCGGGATCATACCAGGCGCCGGTCCAAAGGAAGAGCACGCCTTTACGGATGCCCTCGCTCACCACGGCACCGGCCAGGCAACGGCCGCGATCGTTGAAGATCTCGACGACATCGCCGTCCTGGATCTCTCGTTCTGCTGCATCATCCTTGTTGATGATTATCGGCTCTCGGCCCTTGATCTTGCGGCTGAGGCTAAAGGGGCCGTTGTCATATTGACTGTGCAGCCGTGTTGCCGGCTGCCCGGTCAAGAGATGAAGCGGAAAGTGTTCGGCTCTGCCGTCGACCCAGTCGCGCGGTGGTATCCAGGTCGCCTGGCCCGGGCAGTCTAGATAGCCGAAGCCCGCGATGGCGTCCGAGGCCAGTTCCAGTTTGCCGCTGGGGGTCGGCAGCCGGTGGGTCTCTGGATCGGCACGAAAGTCGGAAAGGAAGACCGCGTCGGGTGTGGGATCCTCGAAGTGGATCATGTCGCCGGCGAGAAACTCCTGAAGCGCGGGCAGCCCTTGGCCGAGGTCGGCCAAGCCCTCCTGCATCTGCTGCCACAATGCCTCCAGCCACTGCTCTTTGGTGCGGCCGCCGCTGAAGGCAGTGCCCAGGTCCATCCGAGCTTCCAGCTCTTGATAAATATCGAATTCGCAACGCGCCTCGCCGGCGGGTTCCGCCACCTTGGGCATGGGCACCAGTGAGCAGTCCTGCTTGCCGCCGCCGAAGTCGTCTCGTTCCTGCGGGGCGGCCACCGGTAGCACGATGTCGGCGTGGCGCGCGGTTGCCGTCCAGTTGATTTCGTTGACGATGATGGTTTCCGGCTTCTGAAAGGCCTGGCGCAGACGGTTCAGATCCTGGTGATGATGGAAGGGATTGCCGCCGGCCCACCAGACCAGCCGGATGTCAGGGAAGGTGAGGGACTGACCATTGTAATCGTAGTGTCCGCCCGGGTTCAGCAACATCTCCGCCGACATGGCGACGGGGATGAAACGATCGAGCGGATTGCGCCCCTGCGAAAAGTTCGCCCAGCGTCGCGGCCGGTCGGCTGAGCCGATGACCGCGTTGCCGCCATAGCCGATAGTGTAGCCGCCACCCGGCAGGCCGATCTGACCCAGCATGGCCGCTAGGGTGACGGTCATCCAGAGCACCTGTTCGCCGAAGTCCGCACGCTGCAGGCCGAATGCGGTGCAGATCATCGTGCGCTTGGCCGCCATCTCACGAGCGAGCCGGCGCAGCTGCTCGGGGTCGAGCCCGGAGAGGCGTCCGGCCCACTCGACCGTCTTGGCTTCGCCGTCCGTCTTGCCCAGGAGGTAGGCCGCAACCCTGTCGAAGCCGACGGTGTAGCGGTCGAGGAAGGCCTGATCGTGCAGCCCCTCGCTCAAGAGGGTATGGGCCAGGCCCATCATGACGGCGGTGTCGCTGCCCGGACGCGGCGGCAGCCACTCGGCTTTCAGTTTTTGGTCGGCGTCGCCACGCAGCGGGCTCAGGTTCACGAAACGCACGCCGGCCTCGGCACAGGCGATGAGATCGCCCTTGACCTGGTGCCGGCCGACGCCGCCGTCCGTCACTTGGGCATTGCGCAGCGGAATGCCGCCGAACATGACCATAAGCTCGCCCTCTTGGGCGACGGTGGTAAGCCGTGTGGTCTCCTTCACATGGTCTCGGAAGTTCTTGACGATGTGCGGCATCAACACCAGGGCGGCATTGTAGCTGTAGTTCCCCTCCGAGCGTACGAAGCCGCCGGCGGCATTGAGGAAGCGCTTCAGCTGGCTCTGCGCATGGTGCAGGCGCCCGGCGCTGGACCAGCCATAGGATCCGCCGAAGATGGCCTCGTTGCCATGCTCGCGGTGAACGCGCTCAAGCTCGGCCTGGACTAGATCCAAAGCGCGATCCCAGCTCACCTCGATGAAGCCTTCGCGGCCGCGCTCTCCCTGGCGGGCGAGGGGGCCATGCTTCAGATAGCTCTCCCGCACCGCAGGGCGCATAACCCTGGCCGAGCCGTAGAGGCTGGGCGCGATATTCTCGTTGATACGCGAGGGATCCGGATCATCAGGATGCGGATCGACGGAGACCAATCGACCCTCTGAGACGGTCACCAGACCTGGGCCCCAGTGGGACGCCGTCAGGCGTCGGCCTTGTGGCGGAGAACTTGGCATGCAGGCTTTCTGTTGTGCTGATATATAGAACGTCTGGTTTGTATATTGACACACTCGGTCTCCGATGTCATCACCTGCGATGCTCCCAAAGAGGAACATGTGATGACGAAGAGAGCCTCTTCCTTTGCCGACCGTTTGGCCCACCTCGGTCGCGGGCCGGCGCAGGACGGACGCCTGGTGAATCTGCCGATTGACCAGGGTTCTACCATGCTTTTCGAGAGTCTGGGCGCCTTCGAGGCAGCTCGCGATGCCCGCTACGAGCCGGGCACTCTCTATTACGGACGTTATGGCACGCAGGGCAGTATTGCGCTGGAGGAGAGCTTTGCTGCGCTAGAGGGTGCAGCGGGTGCCATCGCGCTCTCATCGGGGGTCATGGCGGTTAGTATGGCTCTGATGGGCGCCGCTAAGGCCGGCGACCATCTGTTGGTCGCCGATCACGTTTATGGCAACACCCGGGGCTTCTGCGACCGTATGCTGCCGCGCTTCGGGATCGAGGTGGAGTACTTCGACCCGATGATCGGGGCTGAGATCGCCAAGCTGATGCGCCCCAACACTGCCGCCGTGATGTATGAGGCGCCTGGATCCGGCACCTTCGAGGTGCCAGACATTCCCGCGATTGCCGATGTGGCGCGGGCCCACGGCGCGATCTCGATCCTGGATGGTACCTGGGCCACGCCGCTTTTCTGCCAGCCGCTCTCTTTGGGCGTCGATGTCGTGGTTCACTCCGGCTCCAAGTACCTGAGCGGCCACTCCGATTCCATGCTGGGGCTTATCGTCTGCAACGAGGCCACTCATGCAGAGATGCGCAAATCCGTCCTCACCTTCGGCGAGCGGCCGGGATCCCTGGATGTCTTTCTATCGCTGCGGGGCCTCAGGACGCTCGAGATACGATTGAAGCATGCCGAGGCCGCCGCGATGGCTGTGGCTAAGTGGCTGAAGCAGCAGCCGCAGGTTCTGAAATTGCTGCACCCGGCCTTTCCGGACTGCCCGGGCCATGAATTCTGGAAACGTGATTTCTCAGGTGCAGCCGGCCTCTTCAGCGTCATTTTCAAGCCCTGCTCGGATGACCAGGTGCGGGCCTTCGTCGATGCGCTTTCCTATTTCGGGATCGGCGCCAGCTGGGGCGGCTTCGAGAGCCTGGTGCTGCCGGTCAAGCCGCATCGCTCGGCCGCGGGCTGGGACGAGCCCGGACAGGTGGTGCGCTTTTCCATCGGCAACGAAAGCCTCGAGACCCTGATCGGAGATCTCACACAGGCACTGCCGCTTCTCGACTGACTGAGGGATCCACAAGACGGTGAACAAGATCGATCATTTTACTGTTGGTGCTGCTGACCTGGAACAGGGACGGCTCGCCATGGAGCATGCGCTGGGCATCACGGTACCCCTGGGCGGCAAGCACGACCAGATGAGCACGCACAACCGCGTGGTGCAGGCCGGCCAAGAGCGCTTTTTTGAGGTCATCTCATTGGATCCAGACGCTCCGGCACCCAGCCGAACCCGTTGGTTCACACTGGATGATCCGGAAACGAAGTCGCGGATTGCCGAGCGTCCCCGCGCCCTCTGCTGGGTCGTGGCGACCGATGATCTGGATGCCGTCGTTGCCAAGAGCCCACTGGACCTTGGAGAGGTCTTGCATCTGAGCCGCGGTGAACGGTCTTGGCGCCTGACCGTGCCGAAGGACGGCTCTTTGCCGGAAGGTGGCTTGATCCCTGCCTTCATTGAATGGTCGCCGGGGCCGCACCCGAGCCAGGGCATGCAGGATCTGGGTCTGGCGTTGGAGCAGATCATCCTGACCCATCCCGATCCGGCCACCTTGAGCGGGGTTCTGGAACAACTCGGCATCGATCACTTGGCGGAGGTACGACCGGGACCGCGGAGCCTCTCCTTCTCGCTTCGCACACCCAATGGCTTGGTCGTACTGGACTGAGGACCTAGATTTACAGAAAGCAGATAGCGGAGACGTTGCATGAACGAGATCTCAGTGGACCTGTCGGTCAAGCCAGAGGTGGTCGCCTTCTTCGATAAGCGCACCAACACCATCAGCTACGTGGTCAAAGACCCGAACAGCAAGGCCTGCGCCGTGATCGATTCGGTCCTGGATCTCAACTACGCCGCCGGCCGTATCTCTTTCGAGAGCGCCGATCGCATCATCGCCTACATCGACCTGCAGGGCCTGAACTTGGAGTGGATCATCGAGACCCACGCCCACGCCGATCACCTCTCGGCAGCGCCCTACATTCAAGAGAAGCTGGGGGGATCCATCGGCATCGGCGAAGGGATCTGCGAGGTGCAGGAGGTCTTCGGCAAGATCTTCAACGAGGGCACAGAGTTCCAGCGTGACGGCTCTCAGTTCGATCGCCTCTTCAAGGATGGCGATCGCTACAAGGTCGGTGGGATGGAGTGCGTAGCCCTGCACACGCCGGGGCACACGCCAGCCTGCATGGTTCACATCATGGGTGATGCCGGCTTTGTCGGCGATACGCTCTTCATGCCCGACGGCGGCTCGGCGCGGGCCGACTTTCCCGGCGGCGATGCCGGAATTCTCTATGACTCCATCATGCGCATCTTGAGCCTGCCGGACGAGCTCCGGCTCTTCATGTGCCACGACTATGGTCCCAACGGCCGCGAGATCGCGTGGGAGACCACGGTCGGCGACGAGCGGCAGAACAACATCCACGTCGGTGGCGGCCGCAGCCGCGATCAGTTTGTCGCCATGCGTGAAGCCCGCGATGCGCAGCTTGCCGTACCGGCACTTCTGATCCCCTCGATCCAGGTCAATCTGCGCGCCGGCGAGATGCCAAGAGACGAAGAGGGGACCCCGGCCCTCAAGGTACCGATCAACCAGATTTAGGGCGGCTTTCGCCGCAGATAGCGGCCTCCGGTCATTCCCGCATCTGAGTACAGTTGGCTGTCGCCCTCCGACTTAATCGGAGGGCATTTTTCTGCATGCACATCAAGTGGTTAATGGCACTCTGGTCAAGCCGGAGAACGACAATAAGTCTGTTGTCAGAGCCATGTCTTGGTTTGATGAGAAAGGACGCCGGGACGCATCTCAACAAAAGGACGGGTTCGGGTGTTCACCGCTCGCCCGCTTCACTATCCCACCTCTACCCCAGCTAGAGTGTGCCAGTCAGTAAAGAAGAAGCCCGCAGAGATGGATCTCTGCGGGCTTCTCTCTTCGTCGCTCAAGAGGCGATATTTCGGTCAGTGCTTGGCCACTGCCATGCGGCTCTTGAGGTATTCGCCGTACTGGCCCAGGGAGAAGATAAATAGCCAGTAGATCAGGCCGACGAAGGCATAGACTTCCAGGAAGTAGGGCGCCCATTCACCTGTGCCGAAGGCGGCATTGGCTGAGGCCAAGACATCGAAGAAGCCGATGATGATGACGATGGCCGTCTCCTTGAAGGTCACAACCACCATGTTGATGGTGCCAGGCAGCGCATGGCGGAAGACCTGCGGCAGGATGATGGTGCCAAGGATCTGCCAGTAACCGAGACCCAAGGCTTTGCCGGCCTCGAACTGCCCCTTGTGGATGGCTTGGAAGCCGCCGCGGAAGATCTCTGCCTGATAGCAGCCGAAGAAGAGACCGAAGGCGATGATGACGCGCCAGATCTTATCCCCCTGCAGCCAGTCCGGCAGCAGGATCGGCACCACCACAGCCGCCGTGAAGAGCGTCGTCAGCAGCGGCAGCGAACGGATGAAGTCGATCAGGATCGTCGCACCGTAACGCAGCACCGGCAACTTGGAGCGGCGGGCCAAGGCGAGGCCCAGCCCCATCGGCATGCCGACCAGCACGACCGAGGAGAAGAGGAAGAGGGTGAGGGCCAAGCCACCCCACTGGTCGGTCGTGACCTGCTGCAGGCCGATCAGGCTACCCTCCATCAACAGGTAGTAGACGGCGAAACCCACGACCCAGAGGCTAACCAGGCGTTTGACCGACCAGAAGAAGGGGATGCAGGAGAGGATCACCGTAGCCACGATCGAGATGCAGGCGAGCGTCGAGCGCCAATGCAGGTCATAGGGGTAGAGGCCGAAGAGAATCAGCCGATGGCGCGCATCGACGACCGACCAGCAGGCCCCCTTGGCCGTTTCACAGGCCGCTACGTTGTCCGCCGACCAGACCGCCGAGAAGATGGCCCAATCCAGCGCTACATAGATGCAGTAGGCCAGAAGTCCGAAGAAGAGGACCGAAATGACTCCGTCTTTTGGCGATCCGAAGGCCCGCTTTTTCAGATAGCGCAGGGCCTGGTCAAGGCGCGAAGGAGCGTTGGTTGCAACACTGGTCATCTTAACTGTGTCCCTTCAGCTGCATGCGGGCGTTCAACAGGTTGACGAACTGTGCAATCCCGAAGTTGACCAGAAGGAAGGCCGCCATGAGGATGCCGATCAGCTCCAAGGTCTGGCCCGACTGGGTGATAGAGGTCGAGACGATCATGAAGAGATCGCTGAAGCCGATCGCGACACCGATGGTCGTGGCCTTCATCAGGAAGATCCACTGATTGCCCAGCGGCGGAATGATCGTGCGCAGCGCCATCGGCATCTTGATGCGGAACCAGATGGCGCTGGAGTTCAACCCCAAAGCCTGCCCGGCCTCAACGAGGCCCTTCGGCACTTCCTGCAGGCCTCCACGCACGACCTCGGCGATGTAGGCAGCCCCATAGAGCACGATGCCGATGACCATGGCGACGAGTTCGACGGAGATATTGAGTCCGCCGACGAAGCGCAGCCCCTTCAGCTCCGGCACGGAGATCATGGCCTCGCCCTTGGGCGAGAAGACGAAGGTCAAGAAGACGGTCACGATGACGGTGCCGACCAGCCAGACCAGCACTTTCTTCGAGACCTTGGCCTTCCAGAGGTAGTGCAGGATGAAGCCGAAGACGGCAGAGATCGCGATGATGCCGATAACCACTCCGGCCGAGATGTTGAGCGCGGGAATGACCGCACCGCGGTTCGAGAGGAAGGCCAGACTGAAGAAGTCGAAAGACTGTCTGGGACCCGGCATATGGATCAGCATCGCATACCAGAAGACCAGCTGCAGGATCAGCGGGATGTTCCGGAAGATCTGGACGAAGGTCGTGGCCGCGCTCTTGGTTGCAATGTTCTTGGCGTCTCTCATGGTCCCGATCAGGAAACCCAGGAGCGTGGCCAAGACGATCGAGAAGAGCCCCAGAAAGAGTGTGTTCGTGAAGCCGATGAAGAGCGTCCGGCGATAGGTATCGTCGATCGACCGCTCGATCAGCGAGAAGGAATAGGACCAGCCGGTCCCGCGATCCAGGAAGCCAAAGCCGCTCGAGATGCCGAGAGCATCGAGGTTCGTGCGCGCGCTTGAAATTGCCACCCAGATAATCAGGATCGTAACGGTCATCAGGACCGCTTGGATCACATATTCCTTATTCTTTTTTGACAGAACGCCGCTTGGCGCGCTCATCGCTACCTCCCTGGTCGTTTGTTATTGATAAAAGCCAGGCCGCATTTTGCGGCCTGGCTCGGTTGGGCGATCAGTCAAGGATGGGGGCGTAGAGGACGCCGCCATGGCTCCACAGGTTGTTCATGCCCCTGTCGAGCTTGTAGGGAGAGTCTTTGCCAAGGTTGCGATCATAGATTTCGGCGAAGTTGCCGACCGCACCGATCATCTCGCGAGCCCAGGTATCGCGCAGTCCAAGACGCTCGCCGATACCGGGGGTGGCACCCAGCAGACGGCCAACCGTCGGGTTCGTCGGATTGGCAGCCATCTCCTCGACATTGGCCTGGGTCACGCCATGCTCTTCGGCCAGCAGCAGGGCTGCCAGCATCCAGTTGATCACGTCCACGAAGTCCTCATCGCCCTGGCGCATGGCAGCGGCGATCGGCTCGCTGGACAGCTGGTCGGAGAGGATGATGTGGGCATCAGGGTTATCGATCTCGGTGGCGCGCAGCACGGCGAGATTGGGGCCCCAGCCGGCGAAGGCATCACAGCGATTGGCCAGATAGGCCGAACGCAGCTCGGCTGCCTTCTCGTAGGAGACCATGGTGTGCTCGACACCCAGGGTCTTCAGATAGTCGGCGACGATACGCTCGATCGTGGTGCCGGCTTCGACGCAGATGGTGCCGCCTTCCAGATCTTTGGCCTCGGTCACGCCGAGGTCGCCGTGCGCCATCAACTGGGTGCCGCCGAAGAAGTAGGGCAGGCTGAACTGCAGCCCCAGCTCGGTGTCGCGGCCCATGGTCCAGCCGGTGGCCTTGATGATGACATCGACGTCACCCGACTGCAGGGCCGGGAAGCGCTGTGCCCAGCTGAGCGGGATGATCTGGGCCTTCGTGGGATCGCCCAGGATGGCGGTGGTGAGCGCACGACAGAGATCGATGTCGAGGCCCTTCCACTCGTTCTTGTCGTTCACTTCGACGAAGCCGAAATAGCTGCCGTTGTGGCCGCTGCACAGCAGGGTGCCACGTTCTTGGATGGCTTCGACCGTGGGGCTTGCCGCCGATGCGGTCAGCGGGGCGAGGGTAAAACAGGCTGCGGCCAGGGCTGCAGGGGCCATGATGGACCACTTGAGCATTGTGTTTCTCCCAGACGTGTTGTTCCATATATCAGCACAAGTGTGCCAATAAATGGCATACGCTAAGATGTGACGATGTGTCAAGTGGATCTTGGACCGGCCGGAAAAAATCCCTTCGGCAGGGACGGAGCGGCTTGTGTGAAGCGGGCCCGGCGTAGCAAATGCTCTTGATCGAGGAGAAAATGATGACGGACCTGGGCGACTTGCCGCTGACCAGCACCCACTGGGGCACCTACCGCGTGGAACGACAGGGCGATCGCGTTGTCGCCATGCACCCCTTTGAGATCGACCCTGATCCCTCGCCGATCGGGCCCGGCATTCTGGATGTGCTGGAGGGGCCGACCAGGGTGACGGCGCCGATGGTCCGACAAGGTTGGTTGGAGCGTGGTCCGGGCTCTCGTCGCGGGCGCGGGGCCGAAGCCTTCGTCCAGGTCACCTGGGAGGAGGCTGAGCGCCTTGTTGGTCAGGAACTGAACCGTGTCCGCCATGACCACGGCAACGAGGCGATCTTCGCCGGCTCTTACGGCTGGGCGAGTGCCGGGCGCTTTCACCATGCGCCGAGCCAGATTCATCGCTTCTTGAACTGCATCGGCGGCTATGTGCGTTCGCGCGACACCTATTCCTTTGCGGCGGCCGAAGTCATGATGCCGCACATCTTGGGAGGTGTGCGCGAGTTCATCTATCCGGGAACAAGCTGGCGCTCGGTTGTCGCTAACACCGAGCTCTTCGTGGCCTTTGGCGGCGTTCCCCTGAAAAACGGTCAGATTTCGCAGGGCGGCTGTGGTCGCCACCGGCAGCGCCAAGCCATGCAAGAAGCGACGGCAGCGGGCATCTCCTTCGTCAACATCTCACCCATCCGCGACGACGTCATGGCCGAGGCCAAGGCCGAGTGGCTGGCGGCCCGACCGGGCAGCGATGTCGCCATCATTCTGGGCCTCTGCCACACCTTGCTGGTCGAAGGGCTGCACGATGAGGCCTTTCTCGCCCGCTATACCGTCGGGTTCGAGCGCTTTCGGGCCTATGTGATGGGTGAGAGCGATGGACAGCCCAAGACGGTTGAGTGGGCTGCCGAGCGCTCGTCGCTCGACGCGGAGGTGTTGCGTCAGCTGGCTCGTCGTATGGCCGGCAGCCGCAGTATCGTCTCGTTTAGCTGGTCCCTGACCCGCCAGGACCATGGTGAGCAGGCGCTCTGGGCCGGCTTCACCCTAGCCGCCATGCTCGGGCAGATCGGTCTGCCGGGCGGCGGCTTCGGCATCGGCTTCAGCGCCGTTAACTCCGCCGGCAACGAGTTCACCGTGATCCCGGGTGCTGCTCTGCCGCAAGGGCGGAACCCGGTAAAGGATTTTATCCCCGTCGCCCGCATCGCCGACATGCTGCTGAACCCCGGTGCGCCCTTTGAGTTCAACGGCGGCCACTATCACTATCCCGAAATCCGACTGGTCTATTGGGCGGGGGGCAACCCCTTCCATCATCACCAGGACCTCAACCAGCTGATCGAGGCCTGGAAGCGACCGGAAACGGTGATCGTGCATGAGTGGAGCTGGAACGCGCTGGCCAAGCATGCCGACATCGTGCTGCCCTGCACCACGCATCTGGAGCGCGAAGACATTGCCCTGACGCCGCGCGATGGCTTCATGGTCTATATGGAGCAGGCGGCAACCCCTCAGGCAGGGGTGCGGGATGACTATGAGATCCTGACCGGTATTGCCCACCACATGGGCGTGGAGGAGGCCTTTACCGAAGGGCGGACGACCCAGGACTGGATCCGCCATCTCTATGAACGCACGCAGCAGGCCTCGGCTGAAGTGGCGATCGAGATCCCGGCGCTCGAAGATTTGCGTCAGCGGCGTTGGTTCGAGGTGCCGCCGCCTAAGGACCCGCAGGTGCTCTTTCGTGACTTCCGCGCGGACCCGGACACCAATGCCCTGCGCACGCCGAGTGGCAAGATCGAGATCTATTCCGAGACCATTGCCGGCTTCGGCTATGATGACTGCCCGGGCCATCCGGCCTGGATGGAGCCTTATGAGTGGTTGGGCAACGCCGACCGCTATCCCCTGCACATGATTTCCAATCAGCCGAAGAACAAGCTGCATTCGCAGCTCGACCATGGCGCCGTTAGCCGCGCCGGCAAGATCAAGGGACGGGAACCCCTTGTCATGCACCCTGAGGATGCAGCGGCGCGCGGGCTGGAGGAAGGCGATATCGTTCGGGTCTTCAACGATCGCGGCCTCTGCTATGCAGCCCTGACGATCAGTGACGGCGTCCGCCGCAATGTCATCCGCCTCAGCACCGGCTCTTGGTTCGACCCTGAGACGCCGGGCGCCCCCTCGGCCTGTAAGCACGGCAATCCCAATATGCTGACCCGTGATAAGGGCACGTCGCGCCTGGCGCAGGGGCCCACCGCGCACACCTGCTTGGTCGAGGTCGAGAAAGCGGAGAGCCCGCCGCCGGTGACGGCCTTCGAGCCGCCGAAGATCCTGCGGAAGGCCTGACGACGTCAGCGCCAGGATCCTCTTCTTCCGTGTCCGATCCATCTATAAGTTCATCCGATAGGTGGATCAGAACAATAGATTTTACATTATGCATCGGCGATCCTACTTTCCTGTCTGACCTTGCTGGCAGAACAGCGGTGGGAAGGCATGAGCAACATCTCAAATCTGGACGGCACCAGCGGCGGCGGGATTGCAGCGCCGGCCGGTGGCGAACCCTATCTTCTGACGCCCGGTCCGCTGACCACGGCGCTGCAGGTCAAGCAAGCCATGTTGCGCGACTGGGGCTCTTGGGACGGCGACTTTCGGGCGCTCACCGCCGATATGCGCCGCCGCCTGGTGGCAATGATCGGCGATGATGCGGGGCACTTCGACTGCGTGCCGATCCAGGGAAGCGGCACCTTCCTGGTTGAAGCCATGCTGGGCTCTCTCTTGCCGCCGACCGCCAAGACGCTGGTGCTGGTGAACGGCGCCTACGGGAAGCGCATTGTCGAGACCCTGGAGTACCTGGAGCGCAGGCATGTCGTGATCGATAAGGGGGATTACCTGCCGCCGCGCGCCGAGGAGGTGACGGCTGCGATTGAGGCCGACCCCGCGATCTCGCATGTGATCGTGGTGCACTGCGAAACCAGTTCCGGCATCCTCAATCCCCTGGAGGAGATCTCCGACGCCGTTGCCGCCAGTGGCCGGCGACTGCTGATCGATTCCATGAGTGCCTTCGGCGCCCTGCCGCTCGATCTCAAGCGGCTTCGCTTCGAGGCTTTGGTCTCCTCGGCCAACAAGTGCATTGAGGGCGTGCCAGGCTTCGGCTTCGTCTTGGCCAGCAAGGCGGTTCTGGCGGCCGCCAGCGGAAACAGCCACTCTCTCAGCCTCGATGTCCATGCGCAGTGGGCGCATATGAACAAGACCGGCCAGTGGCGCTTCACGCCGCCGACCCATGTCATTGCCGCCTTCATGGAGGCGCTCGACGCCCATGAGCAGGAGGGTGGGGTGGAGGCTCGATTGGCGCGCTATCAGCGCAACCGGGATGTCTTGGTTGCCGGAATGCGCGGCTTGGGCTTCGAGACCCTGCTGCAGGATCGCTGGCTCTCGCCCATCATCGTTACCTTTTTCACGCCGGACGACCCGCGCTTCGACTTTGCCCAGTTCTACGCGTTGATGAAGGCCAAGGGCTTCATCATCTATCCAGGTAAGTTGACCGTGGTCGACAGCTTCCGTGTCGGCTGTATCGGCCAACTGGATGAGCAGGTCATGCGGGCTGTCGTCGAGGCCGCCCATCAGTCACTCCAAGAGCTCGGCGTTGCCGATGCCGCCCCACCGGCCGCGGCACTGGCGGAACGTTCCAAACTCGCTGCCTGAAGCAGCTTGTCACCCAGATCAGGATTTACCGGAGACCTCACCCCATGTCCGCAAACCCCATCGTCGTCAATGAACGCAGCTACGAAAGGCCCAAGGTTCCGGCGATTGCAATCTGTCTGGATGGCTGCGAGCCGGAGTATCTGGATGTCGCCATCGCCAAGGGCCTGATGCCGACCTTGAAGCGGATCAACGAGACCGGGACGGCAAGGATTGCACACTGTGTCATCCCCAGCTTTACCAACCCCAACAACATGTCGATCGCGACGGGGCGGCTGCCGTCCGTGCACGGTATCTGCGGCAACTACCTCTATGACCCAAAGACCGGCGAAGAGGTGATGATGAACGATCCGCGCTTCCTGCGCGCGCCGACCATCTTCAAGAGCTTCTATGACATCGGTATGCGGATCGCCATTGTCACCGCCAAGGACAAGCTGCGCCGCCTGTTGGGGCATGGGCTACGCTATGACGAAGGTCGCGCCATCTGTTTCTCCTCAGAGCGCTCGGACACCACGACCCTGGCGGAGCACGGCATCGACAAGGCCTCCGAGTGGTTGGGGCGGGAGGTCCCCAACGTCTACTCGGCCGCGCTTTCCGAGTTCGTCTTTGCGGCCGGTGTCAAGCTGCTGCGGGAATTCCAGCCGGACCTCATGTATCTGACGACGACCGACTACATTCAGCACAAGTTCAAGCCCGGCGATCCGGAGGCCGATGCCTTCTACGCCATGTTCGACCGCTATCTGGGAGAGCTGGATGCGGCGGGTGCTGCCATCGTCATCACCGCCGATCATGGCATCAAGGCGAAACATCATGCCGACGGCTCGCCGGCCGTGGTCTATGTGCAGGACTATTTCGACCGCTGGCTGGGCAAGGCTGCTGCGCGTGTCATTCTGCCGATCACCGACCCCTATGTCGTGCATCACGGCGCCTTGGGTTCCTTCGCCACGGCCTATCTTCCGGACGGGGCAGACGAAGCCAAGCTGATCGCAGACTTGCAGGCGATCGATGGCATCGACCTGGTTCTGGGGCGCCAAGAGGCTTGTGCGCGCTTTGGTCTGCCGGAGGATCGCATCGGCGATCTGGTGATCATCTCCTCCGCCGGCATGACCATTGGCACCTCTGCTGATCGTCACGATCTGGCTGCGCTGAAAGAGCCCTTGCGCTCGCATGGCGGTATCAGCGAGCAAGAGGTGCCCTTCATCGTCAATCGCCGCATCGACGGGGTGGAGAGCGCACCGACGCTGCGCAACTTCGATGCCTTCTTCTACGCCTCCGTGGCGGCCGCTCAGTAGGACAGGACAATGCTGCAGACTATGGAGAAACCGCTCTATCAAGAGAGCATGCGGATCGGCGGTCGAAAGGTTTCGACCAAGGATGTCGTCGAGGTTCGCTATCCCTATACCAATGAGGTGATCGGCACGGTGCCGGCCGGAACGGCCGAGCAGGCGGCCATGGCCTTTGAGATCGCCGCTGCCTACAAGCCCAAGCTGACCCGGCATGACCGCTCCCGCATCCTCTTGAAGACGGCCCAGCTCATCGCCGAACGTCGGGAAGAGATCGCCCGCATTATCATGTTCGAGCTGGGGATCTGCTGGCAGCATGCGCTCTACGAGACCAGCCGCTCCTTCGACGTCTTCACCTTCGCGGGCCAACTGGCGCTCCTGGACGACGGCCAGATCTTCTCTTGCGACCTGACCCCCAACGGCAAGGCGCGCAAGATCTATACGAAGCGGGAGCCGGTGCAGGCCATCTCGGCGATCACGCCCTTTAACCATCCGCTCAACATGGTGGCGCACAAGATCGCGCCCTCGATTGCGACCAACAACACCATGGTCTGCAAGCCGACGGAGCTGACGCCGCTGACCGCCATTGCACTGGCCGACATCCTCTATGATGCCGGCCTGCCGCCTGAGATGTTCCAGGTGGTGACCGGCATGCCAGCAGAGATCGGCCCAGAGATGATCGTCAACGACAAGATCGACATCATCACCTTCACCGGCGGCGTTCCGGTCGGCAAGATGATCGCCGAGACGGCAGGCTACAAGCGTTGTGCCCTGGAACTGGGCGGCAACGACCCGCTGATCATCTTGAACGATCTGAGCGACGCCGATCTGGAGAAGGCCGCCGACATTGCCATTGCCGGTGCTACCGGTAACTCGGGGCAACGCTGCACGGCGATCAAGCGCATCCTGGTTCAGCACGACGTGGCCGACAAGATCGTGCCGAAGATCCTGGAGCGGGCTAAGCGCATTCGCTTTGGCGACCCGCAGGACCCCGAGACGCAGTTGGGCTGTGTGATCCACGAGGAGGCAGCAGCCACCTTTGAGCGCCGGGTCCACGATGCCGAGAGCCGCGGAGCAGAGATCCTCTATCACCCCGGCCGCCAGGGTGCCTTGCTGCCGCCGATCGTGGTCGATCACGTGCCGCACGACAGTGAGCTGGTCTTCGAAGAGACCTTTGGCCCGCTCGTCCCGATTGTGCGCGTCTCGAACGACGACGAAGAACTGATGGCAGTGTCGAACTCTACGCCCTTCGGTCTCTCGGCCGGCGTCTGCACCAATTCTCTGCCGCGCATCACCCGTTTCATCGACGGGCTCGACGTCGGCACGGTCAACATTTGGGAGCAGCCGGGCTATCGCATCGAGATGTCACCCTTCGGCGGCATCAAGGATTCCGGAAACGGCGTCAAGGAGGGGGTCTTGGAGGCCATGAAGTTCTTCACCAACGTCAAGACCTACTCCCTGCCCTGGCCGGCCTAGGCCGGCATTCAGGTTCATGCGATACGTCCAACTGAGAGCCTTTCATCACGTTGCGATCCATGGCGGCTTCTCCAAAGCCGCCAAAGCCTTGAACCTGAGCCAGCCTGCAATTTCCGACCAGGTCCGCTTTCTGGAGGAGGCCTATGACATCCTCCTCTTCAATCGGGCGAAGAAGCAGATCACCTTGACCGAGCCCGGCAAGCGCCTGTTGGAGGTGACCCGGCGCCTCTTCGAAAATGAGCAGCAAGCGCTGGAGTTGCTGCAGCAGACACAAACCTTGA
The DNA here is from genome assembly GCA_963669335.1 of Rhodospirillales bacterium. Classification (GTDB taxonomy): domain Bacteria; phylum Pseudomonadota; class Alphaproteobacteria; order Kiloniellales; family JACOMY01; genus JACOMY01. Next base: position 3,325,617 of record OY770023.1, on the reverse strand, counting down.
GTGCGGGCAGGTTGCGTATCGTCGCCGATGCGCCGCACCATCTGCTGCACCTCTTGGGCAGCTTCCGCAAGAGCCATCCGCGAGTGACCGTATCTCTGCACACACGGAACACCAGCGAGGTGCTGGAGATGCTTGCCGCCTATGAGGCAGACATCGGGGTGTTGGGAGAGCTGCCGACCCGTAAAGATATTGAGATCTTGCAGCTGAGCACTGCACCGATCATTGCCTTTGCCGCCTTGGACTATCCGCTGGGCAAGAGAGGCTCTTTGACCTTGAAGTCCCTCTCGGAGCATCCGCTGGTGATGCGCGAGGAGGGCTCAAAGACGCGGCGGATCTTTGAGGCCGCGGCGGCCGAGCAGGGGGTCAAGATCAGGCCCGCGATCGAGGCTGAAGGCCGAGAGGCGGTACGGGAGATTGTGGCCTCTGGGGCGGGCATCGGTATCGTCTCCGAGGCTGAGTTCGGTCACGATACCCGTCTGCTGCGCATTCCCATTCTCGATGCCGAGATCACCATGCAGGAAGCTCTGGTCTGCCTGCGGGAACGACGCAACGGCAAGCTGATACGCGCCTTCATGAACCTCGCGCGAGAGGAGGGTGAGAAGGCCGCATAAGCCAGGCTTGGTCCGATGTCACCGAGGGGATTTGGCGTGGGCCCAGCGCGCAGCCTCTTCCAGGCGATCGTCCCCCCAGAAGAGCTCCCGTCCGACGACAGAGAAGGGCGAGCCGAAGAGGCCGAGATCGCGCGCCTCGTCAATGTCCCGCTCCATCGCGTTGCTGATCTCGCCCTTGGCTAGTTCCGCGAGGACGGTGGCTTCATCCTGGCCCACTGCAGCCAGGCTGGGTCCGAGGTTCTCGGGCTCACCCGGCATGGCCCCCTGCTCGAACCATGTGCGGTAGGAGGCTTGCAGATAGGGTCGTCCCCAACCTTGCCGGAGGCCCAGATAGGCCACCTCGTTGGCCAGCGCGACTTCCGGCGCCGGATAGGGGGCCGGCAGGGTTGGAGAAAGACCCTGCGCCGCAGCGCGGCGTTCGATGTCACGCCACATGTATGCCGACTTCTGCGGTTCCTGCAGAAAGGGTGCCCGCCCCATCTCTTTGAAGAGGACGCGCAGCTGGAAGGGACGCAGATTGAAGTGAACGCCCTCTGCGGCCTCGACTGCATCGAGGCGCATCATCGTCAGATAGGTATAGGTGCTGCCGCAGCTGAACCAGAGATCGATCTTGGGTGTCATCGTCTAGCCTCCGGTGCCTGGCATAGCATGGCGCCGAGGGCTCTGTCTCACCGTGAGGCCGGGGATGAAGGTGGGGCTTTAGGGCGTCGTGCCTTGCAGCTCGGTGTAGATGGCCGAGAAGTCGAGTTGGCCTCCGCCAGCCTCGGCGAAGGCAGTAAAGCGCTTGGCCGCCTCGGCGCCGAAGGGTGTGGACTGGCCGCTGGCGTCGGCAGCGGCCTGGGCAAGACGTAGATCCTTCGCCATCAGTGCCGCTGCAAAGCCAGGGGCGTAGCCGTTGGAGGCAGGGATATTGGGTGCCACGCCAGGAATTGGACAGCGGTTCTCCAGGGTCCAGCTTTGCGCCGCGGCACCGGAGCAAAGCTCATAGAACTGCTTGAGGTCCAGGCCCAGGCTGCCGGCCAGCGCGAAGCCCTCGACCACCGCCATCGCGGTTATTCCGCAGATCATGTTGTGACAGGCCTTGGCGGCTTGACCGCTGCCCGACGGCCCGAAGTGGCTGCGCTTGGCACCCATGTCGGAAAGCAGGGGGGTTGCGCGCGCAAACCCCTCGGCACTGCCGCCAACCATGAAAGAGAGCGCACCTTTTCCGGCCGCCTCGGGACCGCCGGAGACCGGTGCGTCCAGCATGTCGAGCCCGCGGTCAGCCGCTTTCTGCGAGAGGGCTTTCGTCGTCGCGACATCGATCGTAGAGCAGTCGATGAGCAGGGTTTTCGCCTCGGCGCCGGGCAGGATCGCCTCGTCATAGGCTGTCTCGACGTGGCGGCCCTCGGGCAGCATGGTGATGATGGCCTCGACCCCCTTCATCGCGTCTGCGGTGGGGGCCTCAGCGCCGGGTATCGCGGCCCTTGCCTCTGCACTGATATCCATCGCCCGAAGGTCATATCCTTTGGCGATCAGGTTCTGAGCCATAGGGCGGCCCATCACACCCAGGCCGATCAAGGCAACTTTCTGCATGTCTTCTCCCACATCAGTCGATCACAGTCTCGGGCAACCGGGTCGCGAGCTCTGGAACGATCGCGAGCAGGGCAATCATCACCGCCATCGCCGCCACGAAGGGCAGCGCGCCCACCATCACGTCCTGCATCGGCCCAGATCCGCGAACCCCTTGCACCACATAGAGATTGAGCCCGATCGGTGGCGTGATCAATGCTGTCTCGATCAAGATCATCATCAGCACGCCGTACCAGATCGGATCGAAGCCGAGAGAGAACATGAGCGGTGCGATGATCGGGATCGTCGTAATCATCATCGACAGGGTTTCCATGAAACAGCCGAGGACGATGTAGAAGATCACGACCGCCAAGAGCATCTCCAGGGGCGAGAGGCCAAGGGCGGTTACGAACTCGTTCAACTTGGTGGTGAGACCGATGCCGGCCAGGATCATGTTCAGGAAGTAGGCCGCGATGATGATCAGCATGATCATCGAGGTCGTGACCACTGTGCCCTCGACGGCTTCGGTCAGCATGCGCCAGGTCAGTCGTCCGCGACTGGCGGCAATAGCCATGGCGCCCACGACGCCTAAGGCAGCAGCCTCGGTCGGGGTTGCGATCCCGCCATAGATCGAGCCGATCACCAGCACGAAGATCAGGATCGGCGGGACCACGCCCAAGGTGCCGGCGATCCGCTCTGACCAGGAGTAGCGGATACGCTTGCCCGCGACCTCGGGCCGAAGAATGGCGATTGCGACGATTGCAGCCATGAAGAGCCCGGCCATGATGAGGCCCGGGATGATCCCAGCCAGATAGAGCTGCGGCACCGATGAATTCGTCAAGATCCCATAGATGATCATGTTGACCGAGGGTGGGATCAGAATGCCCAGAGTGCCTCCCGCCGCCAAGGTGCCCAGAAAGAGGCGCGGTCCGTAGCCGTGGCGCGCGATCTGCGGTAACGCGACGGTCCCGATGGTGGCAGCCGTGGCAACCGAGGATCCTGAAGTGGCGGCAAAGAGAGCGCAGGCGCCGATGTTGGCGTGCATCACGCCGCCCGGAAGCCAACCCAGCCACTTGGCCAGGGCGTCGTACATGGCGTCCGCAATGCCCGAGCGCAGCATGATTTCGCCCAGCAGCACGAAGAGCGGGATCGCCATCAAGAGGAAGCCGGAGGAGTTGGTCCAGGCGACCTCGCCCGCTGCTTGATAGAGCGGCAAGAAGCCATAGGCGCGGTCCAGGATGACGCCTAAGACCCCCAGGGCCGCAGCGATCGGCAGGCTGAGTGCGATTAGCAGGAGGAGAAGGAGGAGGGCGCTCAGCAGCATGGTTCAGCGCCGCGATCCGGCTTCAGCCAGCTCTTCATTCGCCTCTTCCTTCGACCCCCTAACACCGGCGATGCGATGGGCCGTCGCAAAGTCGCGCCGGAAGAGCGCCCGCAGTGCGGAGGCCATGACCACCAGAATGACAGCCGCCAGGATCCAGAAGCCAGCCACCCAGAGCGACTGCGGGATCCACATGGGAACCTCCATCTGCGTGTTGGAGACAGCGCCGGTTCGAATGCTGGTGCTTAGCAACCTGGTGGAGAACCAGGCAAAGAGCAGGGTCACGGCCAGGAGCGAGAGCAGGGCGAGCAGGTCGAGCACCGCCTTAATGCTGCGCGGCAGACGCGCCTGCACCACGTCGATCCGCACATGCGCGCGCCGGATCAGCGCTAGCGAAGCGCCCCAGGTGACCGTGATAGCCAGAACATAGCCCGAGATCTCATCTGCACCCACGATCGAGATGCTGAAAACTTTGCGGGCGATCACCTCTGCCGTGATCATCAAGGCAGAACCGAGCACGGCAAAGCCGGCAATGCGAGCAAGCAGGGTCGATAATCGCGCGGCCAGGTGATGCATGGCTCTTCTGGGTCAGAACGCTGCGCCCCCAACTGGGAGCGCAGCACTGAGGAAAAGGCTAGTCGATTGAGACGTTGGTGACCTTGCCGACTGTCTCATTCCACTTGGCGACGCAGTCCGGGCCACAGGCCTCGGCCCAGTTGGAGAGCACGGCGTCGCGCAGAACCTGGTCGCGCAGCGCGATATCTGCTTCGGAGACCGGGACCAGGGTCATGGACCCTGGCGCCTCACGGGTGCAGGCAGCCCCACCGGTGTTGCAGGCAAATCCCTCTGCCGTCTCGGCGCCGGCGCCGCTCCAGATGGCGTCTTCCAGCTTGGCGATCTCTGCGGTCAGGAGTGCGCGGACGCCCTCATCAAGCTCGTTCCAGGTCTCCAGCCCGACCATGTGCACGACCGGCGACCAGGCAATGGGAAGTTCGTAGATATGGGTTGAGACCTCGTGCCACTTGGCATTGAAGCCCGACATAGAGCCGGTGATCGCGCAGTCGATCACGCCTTTCTGCAGGCCCTGGACCACCTCGCCGAAGCTCATCGAGACGGGTGTGCCGCCCAAGGCCGAGACGAAGTCGCCAATCGCGGCACCCGATGCGCGTACCTTCTTGCCCTCCAGGTCTTTCAGCCCGCTCATCTCTGCATTGCAGTAGACCACCTGCGCCGAATAGGGCCAGACACCCAGTACCTTCACGCCATAGGCATCTTCGTAGAAGTCTGCGATGACGGGTTTCCAGGCATCCGAAATGGCGCGCGCCGTGTCGATGTCCGGTGCGAGGCCCGGCAGGTCGTTGCCGCCGTTCATCGCATTGTCGCCGATCATGTAGCCCATCGGCGTCGAGGCGAACTGCAGGGTGCCCTGCTCGACAAGGCGCACGATCTCTGACCCGTTCAGGCCTAGCTCGTTGAAGGGCTTGATCTCGGCCGTGACCTTGCCGCCGCTGGCGGCCGGAAGCTGTTCGGTGAAGAAGGGTTTGGTGAAGTCGGTGTACATCGACACCATGCCCCAGCTGCCGACGACGTTCAGCTTCGTCTCTGGGATCTCTTCGGCGAACGCGGCACTGGTAGAGAGCGCGGCCGCGACGGCGGTGGCGGTGATGACTCGCATTTCAGACCTCCGAGTTGTTGAATGGCCCGCAAGTTTCCATTCCGCGCCGATCAGGTCCAACTCAATGATTTGGTCTCTTTTGATCGCAAAATTCGATCAGAGTTCGATCTCGAATTCGCCGCTGTCGATGCCGAGCGCGATGGCGCGGGCAATCTTGGCGGCCTCTTCGGCCAGGCCGGGGCTGCCGTCGGTCAGGTAGGAGGCCGTGAACTCCAGGGCGGAGAGAGCAATGTCGCAGTCCAGGACCTTCAGCTTGCCGGCAGAGACATGGGGCCGGACGAAGACCTCCGGCAGGGTGGCTATCCCCATGCGTCCGAGAGTCATCGCCAAGTTGGCGCTCAGCACGTTGGAGGCAAAGAGCCTGGGTCTCTCTATGCCGGCTGAAACAAGAGCGCTTCGAAGCTCCGTATAGGGACGGGAGTTCTTGGCGTAACTCATGATTGGATAGCGGCCCAAATCTGCGGTCGCAATGCGCTGGTGCTGGGCCACTGGATGTTCGGGATGCGCGGCCCAGGTAAGCGGCAGCTTTATCAGCGGTAGATTGGACACCTCGTACTCAGAGACCGGTCCCATCAGGAAGGCGATGTCGACTGCACGGTCCAGCAACTGCAGGCGTTGGTTGGTCGTGCTGTCCACCGTGATCTCGATGTTGGCGTTGGGGAACCGCTGGCTGAAGGCGCGCATGAACTGCGGCAGCAGCACGACGACCAGGGTCTCTGACAGCGCCAGGCGCAGGGTTCCGGCCTCGAGGCGCGGCGTGCCGGCCGCGGTCTCCAGGGCCTCCATGCTCTGAATCACGGCCTCTGCATAAGGAATGAGCGCACGCCCGGCCGCGGTCAGCTGCACGGCGCCGCCCTTGCGGTGGAAGAGCTGCGTGTCGAGATCGCGCTCCAGTGCTGCAATCCGGGCTGACACGTTGGACTGTGTCGTGTTGAGGAACTCAGTGGATTTGCGAAAGCTTCTGAGGCGCGCCACAGCAAGGAAGGACTGAATGTTCGCTCGTTTCATGCCTGCAACCTGTCACTTGACGCTAGCAATCTGTGAAATGCGCTGAAACTTCTTACGGTACGCAGCAGGGGACATCCCGGTACCGCGCTTGAACACACGCCGGAAGGACGCGGGATCTTCATAGCCGACAGCAGACCCGACATCGTCACCGGAGTGTTGATCCGTCTCCAGCATCTGCTTGGCCTCTTCGATCCGCAGCGCCAGCACATAGTCGATTGGCGTGAAACCGGTGGCGGCGCGGAAGCGTCGCGAGAAGGTGCGGGAATTCAGCCCCGACCGTTGCACCATTTTCTCTACCGGATTGCTTGTCGCATAATTGTCTGCAATCCAGAGCTGGCACTCCGATATCGGACCGTCGTTGGATTCCATCGGTCGGGTCATCACTGAATAGGGTGACTGCCCTTCAGAGTGGCCGCTAATCAGAAAGACCTTTGCGGTCTCGATTGCGGTTTTGTATCCACAAAAACGCGCGATCAGATAAACGGTCAAATCGTGCCATGCGCTGACACCCCCTGCGGTCACGATTCTCTCAGTTTCGGCGGCAAGACACAGGACAGATTCGTTTCGAAAGGTGATCTTGGGGAAATGCCGCTGAAACATGTCGCGGTAGGCCCAGTGCGCCGTGGCTTCATGTCCATTCAATAGCCCTGACTCCGCAAGCAACAAAGAGCCGGAACAAACGGAGGACAGCAGCGAACCCGCAGCGTACATCTCCTTGAGCCATGCGACCTCGCGCGGGTAGCGCCCTTTAGGCACATCATAGATCGAGGTGTACATATCACAGATGACGACCGCATCAGGCGGGCTCAGATCGCCAATCGCTGCATGGGGTTCAACGGGAATGTTGCCGATACAGTGAAAGGCTTTGCCGTCTGCCGACACGATCTTGACATCGAGCAGTTCCTCCCCCGGCGCGCCGGTGACCATGTCGGGGTAAACGGCCCCGGCGGAAAGAAGAACATCGTAAAGTCCATAGAGAACGGACGCAGATGTCTCCGACGCAGCAAGGAGGACAATGGTTGGTTTACTTGGAGACAACATCGGTCTTCCTGTCATAATCGGTACGGTTTTGGCAGATTTGCCGTACTTTCCTGTCCACTATGCCACCTTCCTGACCAAATTGCCACTGAGCCCGCGGGATGCAGCGTCTTATCTTGGGAAAGCAGCCAAGAGGAGCGGAAACATGGAAGAACTGGAAATGAACAGCGCGACAAGCATGCAGAAGATTGCAGGTGACCTAATGTTGCCCGGCACCGATGGGTACGACGCGGCCCGCGCGGTCTGGAATGCCATGATAGACCGGCGTCCTGCCATCATTGTTCGTTGCCGGAACAGCCAGGATGTGATTGCCGCTGTCAATCATGCTCGCGTGCATGATCTGCCAATCTCAATCCGGGGCGGTGGACACAACGTGGCGGGCCACGCCGTCTGTGACGATGGCCTAATGATTGATCTCAGCGACATGCGCGCGGTGACCATTGACCCAGAGCGACGCATAGCGTCGGTCGAGGGCGGCGCATTGTGGCGCGATGTCGATGCCGCCAGCCAGGCGCACGGCTTGGCGACACCCGGCGGGCTCATTTCCGACACCGGCGTGGCCGGGCTGACGCTCTCCGGTGGGATCGGATGGCTGCGCGCGAAGCACGGGCTATCCATCGACAATCTGATCGCCGCAGAGGTGGTGACGGCTGATGGGCACCTCCTTCGGGCCAGCGACGATGAACACGCTGACCTCTTGTGGGCGCTAAAGGGCGGCGGCGGCAATTTTGGTGTTGTCACACGCTTCGAGTTTGCTCTCCACCCCATGGGTCCGGAGGTCATGTTCGTGGCGCCGATCTATGCCGTTGAAGACGGGCCCGCACCCATCTGTGCGTGGCGTGAGATGATGAAGAAACATGGCGAACTTGTCGGATCACTCTGCGAGTTCTCGACTGCGGGAGGCGAGGATTTCCCCGAAGAGATGTGGGGCAAGCGCGTCTATACCCTAGCCTGCGTCTATAATGGCGATGCATCCGAAGGCGAGGCCCTGTTGCAGCCTCTGCGTGAATTGGGGGGCATGGTCGTCGATTTCTCCGGCCGTATGAGCTACTGCGAGGTACAGCAGCTCTTTGATACTTTGATGCCTGCGGGGGACTTCCGCTGCTACTGGAAGGCGCGGTATCTTACCGATCTCTCTGATGAGATGATTGATCTGGCCATGCGCAACGCCTTGGCGGCGCCCTCGGACAGTTCGATCTCCTCGCTTTGGAACTTTGGTGGCGCAACGACGAGTGTCCCTGCGGAGGCTACGGCCTTCGGCGACCGAACGATGGGCTGGATGTATTCGCTGGATGGGGTCTGGACGGAACAGGCGGAGGATGCCCGAAACATTGCCTGGTCACGCGAATCTTGGGAACGTGCTGCACCTTTCGGGCATCATGGTCGCGCCTATCTGAACTTTCCGGGTCACGGGGAAGACGGGGACGCGCTGACACGCACGTCTTTCGGCGCGAACTATCAGCGGCTGGTCGAGATCAAGACGATGTATGACCCCGACAACCGCTTTCGTTTTAACCAGAACATCAAGCCGGAGGTTTGACATGCCGGTTCCCTCCTCTCTACCGCCGATGGGCTCTGGCGAGATGTTTCTGACCGAAGGTGGCTCTGAAACCGAGATCATGTATCGCCACGGGTTTGAGCTGCCGGAATTCTCTATGCTGCCGTTGCTGGAGAGCCCGCTGGCCCTTTCTGCGCTGCGCGATGAGTATTCTCAACAACTTGATGTGGCAGCAGAATTTGGCCTGTCATTCTTGTTAACGGGGCTCGACTATCGAGCCAGCCCGGACTGGGGCAGCAAATTGGGCTATTCGCCCTCTGGCCTGGCTGATGCGAACATTGCATCAATCGAGTTGCTCCGCGACATTGCGAAAGGGTATGAGGAGCAGATTCCACGACTCTTGATCGGAGGTATTCTTGGACCCCGAGGGGATGCCTATAGCCTGAACCAGGAGATCACAGCCGAGAGCGCCGAGGACTATCATGCCGTCCAACTTGAGACCTTGAAACGGGCAGATGTTGACTTCGCATGCGCGCTCACTTTCAACAACGTCGCTGAATCTGTCGGCGCCTTACGTGCGGCCAATCAAACCGGAGTGCCTCTCTTCGTGTCTTTGACGCTCGACAGGTCGGGCAGATTGAAATCAGGCCCAACTCTGGCGGAAGCGATTGTCGAAATCGACGCTCAGGCCGGTGAAGCCGCCCCGGAGTTGTACATGATCAATTGCTCGCACCCGCTTGAATATGAGCCGGCCCTAGAGAACCGAGATTGGATCAAGCGGCTGCGCGGGGTGCGCCCAAATGCGTCGAAGATGGAAAAGCTTGCCCTTTGCGAGCTGGGGCATATTGAGGAGGGCGATCCGGTCGAACTCGCCTCACGACTGCGGGACCTTTCCGAGCGGTACCCGCATATGGATATCTTTGGTGGTTGCTGTGGAACGGGACACAAGCACCTGCGTGAAATTGCGAAAACGCTGGTAAATGCTCGACAGCCAGTGTCGGCTTGAGTGCGGCTTGCCTCGGTTCGTTCGGAGTTCAGCAGCAGAGAATCGGGGCTCTGAGCGGGCAATGGCCGCATTTGGCATGAGTGGCTGCTTCGACTTGCTCCTCAGTTCGAGTTGCCAACTTGAACAGGCCAAGCGAGACAGGTTAACTTAGGATGGTGGGGCTTAAGGTGTTGAAAGACATCGGAGAATTATGCAGAACATACGGATAAGTTGCGCACCTATGATGGATTGGACCGACCGCTACTGTCGGGCTTTTCATCGACTGATGACGCGCCGAGCCCTGCTCTTTACCGAGATGGTGACCTCTGGCGCGGTGGTCTTCGGCGATCGCGCGCGGCTTCTGCGGTTTGACCCGTCTGAAGAGCCGCTGGTGCTTCAGCTTGGCGGCAGCGATCCCAAAGAGTTGGGTGAGGCGGCAAAGATCGCCGCTGACTTCGGTTATCGCGCGCTCAATCTGAACTGCGGCTGCCCCAGCGATCGCGTGCAGAAGGGACGTTTTGGCGCTTGCCTGATGGCGGAGCCGACGTTGGTGCGGGACTGCGTCGAGGCCATGGCCCGCGTGAGCGGCCTCCCAGTCAGCGTCAAGTGCCGGATCGGCATCGACGATCAGGAGGACTATGCCGATCTCTTGGCCTTTGTGGACTGCGTCAGCCAGGGCAGTGTCCGCACCTTCTATGTGCATGCCAGGAAGGCCTGGCTGCAGGGGCTCTCCCCGAAGGAAAACCGTGAGATCCCGCCACTGCGCTATGAGGTGGTTGAGCGCTTGAAGTACGAGCGCCCAGACCTCTCCATCCACCTGAATGGTGGGATCACATCGCTGGAGCAGGCAGAGGCGGCGCTTTCTTGGGCGGACGGTGTGATGCTTGGACGGGCGGCCTATCAGAACCCCTTCCTACTGGCCGAGGTCGATAGCCGCTTCTTCGGGGACGCAGATCCCCTGCAGTCCCGCGCAGAGGTCGTCCAGGGACTGGTCGAGCTGGCTGATCGCTTCAAGGCGGACGGCAGCAAGTTCAAGGATCTGGCGCGCCACACCTTAGGTCTGATGAATGGTTTGCCTGGCGCGCGCGCCTGGCGGCGGATCGTCAGCGAAGGCATGCGCGATCCGGACTCGGGATCGGAACTCTTCCGTCAGGGCTTTGCCGGTGTCCGCGAAGGACCTGATCCGGCGGCCGCTGCTTGATCGAGATATCCTCCCAGATCAGGGTTTAACGCTCTCAGACTGAGAGTCTGGTCTTTCTGGTTCGTTAAGGCTTGACTCAAAATAGAACGATCGTTCTATTTCATGCCCATGAGCAAGAAGCGAAGAGACATAGCCGCGGCCGCCGAGCGGCTCTTTTACCGTGAGGGCTTTGCGTCGGTGGGCATCGATCGCGTGGTGGCTGAGGCCGAGGTTGCGCTCGGTACGCTCTACAAACACTTCCCCAGCAAAGAAAAGGTCATCGTGACCGCTCTCTTGCAACGCGAAGCGGCCTATCTCGCCAGCTTGGCAGAGGAGGGAGGTGGCGAAGGGCAGGACAATGCAATTCTGTCGCTCTTTGATCGGCTTCTAACTTGGGCCGAGGAGGAGGGCGGCAATGGCTGCTTCTTCCTGCGTGCAGCCTCCGACTTTGTCGATTCGAGCCCGATCCGCGAGACAGCTTTGGCGCACAAGCGGCGTATGTTGGCCCTGGTCGAGGAGCGGCTTCGCCTAAGTGGATGGGCTGACAGCGATGCTGCTCGTCTGGCACCGACCATCTTCCTTCTGCTCGAAGGCGCGGTAGCGGCTGCCTTCACGCTTGGTGATCGGGCGGCCGTCGCCGCCGGCAAGGAGGCCGCGACCGTGCTGCTTGCAGCCAATGCAGCCTCCTCACGATGACTCGCTGGTTGCCGCTACTGGCTCTGGAGGCCGCTCTGGTTCTGGCCTGGAGCAGTGGCTATATCGGCGCGCGCTTGGCGGCCGACACCAGCTCTTTCATACAGGTCCTGCTGTGGCGATTCCTGGTGGTCAGCCTCTTGCTGCTGCCCTTTGTGCTTGCCTACGTCAGACGCCTGACTCTGTCAGAACTCGGCCATCAGGCTCTTGTAGGCGCCTTGGCCATGTTCGGCTTCTTGGCGCTCGGTGTCGCTGCCATCGATCTTGGTGTGCCGGCCGGGACCGCGGCGCTGATCGCTGCTTCTCAACCCTTGATGACCGCTGCCCTGGCTGGTCCGGTCTTGGGGGATCGGGTGACCGGGCGGCAGTGGATCGGGATCGGCGTCGGCCTGATCGGGATCGCGATCGCGATCGGCGGAGAGGTCGGACCTGCGCCCCTGCTTGCCTACCTGCTGTCATTGACCTCCACCCTGTCGCTCGTCATCGGCACTTTGATCGCCAAGGCGCGTCCGATGCCTACTCCGCTGTTGCCGGCTCTGGGATTGCAGAGTGTCACCACGGCGCTACTGTTGCTGCCGATTGCGGCTCTCGACAGCGCGCCTGTCGACCTGGGAGATACAGGGTTTCTCTGGGCCGTCGCATGGTTTGTCATCTTCTCCACCCTCGGCGGCTATGGCTTCTACTGGCTTTGCTTACGGCGCAGTTCGGCTACCCGGGTCAGCAGCTTGATTTACCTGACACCGCCGGTGACCATGCTCTGGGCTTGGGCCTTGTTCGGCCAAGCCGTCGGGGCATCGGCGCTGATCGGACTGCTGTTCTGTTTTGCGGCCGTCGTCTTGGCAAGAGACCGCAGAGGACCGGAGGGAGAGGGATCTTGCAGGAAGGTCTATCAGAGATCTTAACCATTGCCGCCTTGTACCTGTCTGGCGTGATCCTGCCAGGCCCAAACTTCGTCGCGACGGCGCATCGGGCGGTCACGCGACCTCGACAGGAAGCACTTGCCCTGGTCGGCGGTATCGCGCTGGTGAATATGATCTGGGCCTTGGCGGCGGTCGGCGGGATTGTCGCCCTCTTCACCGCTGCTCCCTGGCTCTTCATGACGATCAAGTTGGCCGGTGGCGCCTATCTGCTGTGGCTCGGCATCTCGCTTTGGCGCGGAGCGCGCGCGCCACTCTCTTATCAGGCCCAGTCCTCGCGTGCCGGGCTGAAAGGCGCCTTTCGCTCCGGCGTGCTGATCAACCTGGGAAATGCCAAGGCCATGCTCTTCTTCGCCGGGATCTTCGCTGCCGCTATGCCAGCCGATCCCTCAGTGCTGCTGGCCGGGATCATCGTTCTGATGGTCGGTAGCATTGCCTTCCTCTGGTATGGCGGTGTCGCGCTTCTGCTGTCCTTCGGCGGAGCGGCAGCGGGCTATCGCCGGGCCAAGCCTTGGATTGACCGGGGCTGTGGCCTGCTCCTGGGCGGTTTGGGGCTGCGTCTCGTGGCGCAGGAAGCGAAAGACTGGGTCCCCGGCCGATGATCCATATGCTGAGCCGCTTTGATCTGACAGAGGGTGCTGAGATCGAGCGCTTCACGAAGGACTACAAAGCCTTTGCCGAGGAGATGCGGGCCCGTGGCCTGATTCTGGGAACCGGGCCGGTGGGGCAACGGCATGCGGATACGCCGATGGATACCGACGGCGATTGGGGGCAGCGCTACTACGTCATCATGTCCTTTGCTGACCGTAGCAAGCTCGATCAGGCCTATGCCTTTATCGAGACCGCCGACCTGAGCGAAACGCTGCACCACCGGGCGATCATCAAGGTTCTGCGCAATGCCGTCTTCACATGCTGGGAAGATCTGAGCTGAGGCCACAGCGCACGCTTTATCAAACGTGATCGGCTCGAAGGCTGCTTTTCCAAGACCTCTGCCCTATCATCTGTCGTCATGAAGAGACTTCTCATGGCCCTTGCCTTGCTGGTCATAGTGCGGGAGCCGCTCTATGCCGATCAGGACGACCCACGTTTGGGACAGCTCTTTGGCGCCTTGGCTGAAGCGCAGAGCCATACCGCAGCCTGGCAGGTCGAGCAGTTGATCTGGGCGGTCTGGCTTGAGCATGAGAACGATGACGTCGAGCTGAGAATGCGCATCGCCGCCCTATCGATGGGTGAAGGACTGATGGAGTCGGCCTTAGAAGAGGTCGACAAGGTCGTTGCCATGGTGCCGGACTATTCAGAGGGCTGGAACAGGCGTGCCACCATCCTCTACATGCAGAACCGCTTTGAGGACTCTTTGGCTGACATTGAGAAGGTCTTGGAATTGGAGCCGCGCCACTTCGGCGCCCTCTCGGGCCGAGGCCTCTGCTACATGGCCATGGGGCGTTTGGAAGAGGCAGAGGCGGCCTTCGCCGCTGCCTTGGCAATCCACCCGCAAATGCCCGGCGCGCAGCGCAACCTGCGTTTCATTGAGAAACAATTGGGCGATCCAATCTAGCTTCACATCAGCGATCAGGCGGACCTGGGCAAGGCTCCCTTGCTTGCGGGGACCGTAGTCGTTTGCCGCCGGCGTGTTAGGCTCGGTCAGAACAGACACGAGATGGCGCCGGATGCAGGACTCTAAGGCGATCAGTGGTTGGGAACGCGGGCTGTTGCTGTTGGTGGCGGCGGGCTTGCTGTTGGGCATCTCCATGGGGGTGCGCCAGACCTTCGGCCTTTTTGTCTCGCCGATCAGCGACGACATGGGCATCGGTCGTGGCGACTTTTCGCTGATGGTGGCAGCCCAGAACATCATCTGGGGCGCCATGGCACCGCTCTTTGGGATCGCAGCGGATCGCTATGGGACGGCCAGAGTGATTGCTTTCGGCGGGCTTTGCTACGGCCTGGGCATGGTGATCATGGCTGCCGGCGATTCGCTTACTACCTTGCATCTGGGCGGTGGTGTTTTGGTGGGGTTGGGTGTTGCTGCATCTGGCTTTCCATTGATCTTGGCAGCGGTCGCGAAAGCCGCCCCAATTGAGAAGCAGGCGCTGTGGCTGGGTTTAGCGTCGGCCGGAGGGTCGGCAGGCATGTTTCTGCTGCTGCCCGGCAGTCAGGCCATGATCGATTACTTCTCGTGGGTTGACGCCCTTTGGGCTCTCTCTGTCCTCGCTTTCTTGATGATACCGTTGGCCTTTGTGTTTCGCGGCAGTGGCGCCGGGAGCGTCAGCCTCTCTTCGCAGAGCCTGAGCGCTGCGCTCGCAGAAGCAGGCAGGCACAATGGCTATTGCCTCTTGAACCTCGGTTTCTTCGTCTGCGGCTTTCACGTTGCCTTCATCGGCACGCATCTGAAGGATTACATCGTCGCCTGTAACTTGGGGGCTGGCGTGGGTGCTGCAGCCCTCGGCGTTATTGGCTTCTTCAACATCATAGGCGGTATCGGTGCCGGGTGGCTGGGCGGGCGTTTTCCACGCAAGTACCTGCTCTCGGTCATCTATCTCCTGCGCGCCATCGTCATTGCCGCCTTCCTTCTGGGCCCCAAGACCGAGTGGGCGGTCTGGCTCTTCTCGGCGACCTTCGGGTTGCTATGGCTCTCGACCGTTCCCTTGACCACGGGATTGGTGGCGCAGATTTTCGGCACCCGCTACATGGCGACCCTGGCCGCCATCGTCATGTTCAGCCACCAGATCGGTGCCTTCTTCGGTGCCTGGCTGGGCGGCGTCAGCTACGACTTGAACCAGTCCTATGACATGGTCTGGTACATCTCTATCGCGCTGGGACTGCTGGCTGCCGTGGTGCATTTCCCCATTGCCGACAAGCCACTGCGTGGACCGGCAGTGGAGACTGCTTAGGGGCGAGATGTCATTCAGAACGGGCTAACGACAAGGAAAGGGGCGCTCCCCTTTGAGGAAGCGCCCCTCTGTTGCCCGTTCCTAGTACTTCGTTAGACGCGCTGTGCTGCTGCGCGGACGCTGACCAGAGGGGAGGCACCGCCGACGCTGCTGTCTTCCAAGCTGACCCAGCGCCAGGCTTTCGGCGTCTCCATCAGGGTCTTCACCAGGCGGAAGGTCAGCGCGTGGCCAGCCTTGTGCCCGACAAAGCGCCCGACGATCGGGGCGCCGGCAAGCGCCAGATCGCCAATCGCGTCCAGAACCTTGTGGCGCACGAACTCATCGGCATAGCGCAGACCATCGGGGTTCAGCACCTTGCCGGAGTCCACCACCACGGCGTTCTCCAGCGAGCCACCCAAACCCAGGCCCATCTTGCGCATGGCCTCGACCTCGGCCAGCAGACCGAAGGTGCGGGCTCGTGCGATCTCTTCGCGATAGAGCCGCTCGGTGATGGCGCTCTTCCAGACCTGACGCCCGATCGCCGGATCGGGGAAGTCTATGTCGAAGGCCATCTCGAAACGTCCTGCCGGCTCCAAGGCGGCCGAGCGATCGGGCTCGCCCACCTCGACCCGCTCCAGGATCTCGATGGCACGCTTCGGCGCGCCTTGCCGGCGCAGGCCGGCCTGATCGATGAGCGCGACAAAACGGTCGGCAGAGCCGTCTAGTGCCGGAACTTCAGGCCCATCCAGCTCGATCAGGACGTTGTCCACGCCGAGCGCCGAGAGGGCTGAAATCAGATGTTCGATAGTGCCGATCTTTTCGCCCGTCGGGTCCACCAGGGTGGTGCAGAGCGGGCTTTCGACCGCATGCTTCCACCCGACCGGGAGACGACGCCCGAGATCCTTGCGTAGGAAAACCAGACCGTGATCAACCGGCGCCGGGCAAAGCGTCACCGTGACCGGCAGGCCGCTATGCAAGCCAACGCCGCTCATGCCGACGCGTTTGGCGACTGTGACCTGCGGTGCTTCACGCAGAGGGGACATCTTGTTCATGACAGACCAAGCCTTCCGTCTCATATACCTCATCTGCCTCTTCTGGAGCCTGTGGCGCTCTTGTCTCTCCACGCTTCCGCGGAACCTTGCGCCTGTGGATCTTTGGTGATCCTGCTTTCTCCTTCGAGGCTGATACCTCATCCCCCGAACCCTTCGATCAAACTAAGAAAGAGCGTGGCGAGCCGCCAATCACTCTTTGTTACAGCATGTTACGTTGGGTAAGCGTTTCGCTGGCGGGCCCTGGCTGGACAGGGCGCCGGATCCAGAAAAGGCAAGGCCGCCCCCGCTTAGCTGCGGGGACGGCCCGATCCTTGCCCTCGGTTTTCAGTCCTAGCGAAGGGACAGATCCCCCCGGAACGTAGCCTCGCTAGTTGGACTGACGACGCAAGAATGCAGGAATATCAAGCATTTGGTCGTCAGACATGCGGGGCTCCTGACGCCCCTCCTCAAGGTTTAGCCGCGGCTGCTGTGGTGCCGCCGGCGGGCGCGGCCGCTGGGCTTCGGCACGTGGGGCCTCTGCATGCTGGGGCGTGCGCCGGGCCGGAGCCTGCTGCCGAGAGGCTGCAGGCGCAGCTTGACGCGGCATGGAGGGAGCCTCTTGCGCGCGGGTCTGCTGCGACTCGGCCGGGGCCGATTCGGCCTGACTGTTGCTCGAATGGAACAGACCGGTCATGCGGGCGATCAGACCGCCGGAGCGGCGCTGTTCAGGCTGTGCCGGGCTCTCCGAACGAGCAGCTGCAGATCCGGCGTCGCGACGCGTCTCCAACAGCGGCTCGGGCCGGCTGCGGGTCGGCATATCGACCGGCTGATCGGCAACCAACGGCTCCGGAGCGATGAAGCCTTCCTGACGGGATTCGATCTCAGCCATGAAGCGCTCGGCTTCGACCGCCTGACTGGAGTCCGCGCCCTCAGCTTCAAAGGCTGCGTCCTCCTCCAGGAGGGTCTCCTCCTCATAGTCCTCCGGCAGCGGCTCGACGAGCTCTGCAAGCTCCTCTTCCGGCTCCATGCGCTGTGCCAGGGCAGCGGAACCGACCGAATGCGTCGGCATCGGGGCCGGCATGCGCGGCTGAGCCGACATGCTGGGCGAACCGGCCTGGGCCGAGGGGGCCGGCTGACCAAGCGGACGGGCGGCCACGCGCGGCATGGTGCCGGCAACGGGGCTGCTCATCGGCGAGGCGGCGACCGGGCTGGCCGGGGTCGGGACGCTCTGCGGCGAAGGATTGGAGATCAGGCTGAGCGAGGGGCCGGTCCGGCCGTCGCGCTCTATCTCGGCATCGATGCCGGTGGCCACGATGGAGACCCGCATCTTGCCTTCCAGCTTTTCGTCAAAGGTGGAGCCGAAGATGATGTTGGCTTCGGGATCGACCTGCTCGCGGATCTTGTTGGCGGCTTCGTCGACCTCAAAGAGGGTGAGGTCCGGACCGCCGGTGATGTTGATCAGAACCCCGCGGGCACCGCGCATGGAGACATCGTCCAACAGCGGGTTGGCAATTGCTGCCTCCGCCGCCTCGGTCGCGCGGCCTTCGCCGTCGGCCTCGCCGGTCCCCATCATGGCCTTGCCCATCTCGGTCATGACCGTGCGGATATCGTTGAAGTCCAGATTGATCAGACCCGGCAGCACCATCAGATCGGTCACGCCGCGAACACCGGCCTCCAGCACGTCATCGGCCATCTTGAAGGCGTCCGCGAAGGTCGTCTTCTCGTTGGCGATGCGGAAGAGGTTCTGGTTCGGGATGATGATCAGGGTGTCGACCGTCTGGGTCAGCTCTTGCATGCCCGATTCCGCGAGGCGCATGCGGTGCACGCCCTCGAAGTGGAAGGGCTTGGTCACCACGCCGACGGTCAGGATGCCCTGCTCACGCGCGGCTCGCGCGATCACTGGGGCTGCACCGGTGCCGGTGCCGCCGCCCATGCCGGCGGTGATGAAGACCATGTTGCAGCCGTCGAGCGAGCCCATGATCTCGTCCAGCGCCTCTTCGGCAGCGGCACGTCCGATGTCGGGGCGTGCGCCGGCGCCCAGGCCGCGAGTCAGGTTGCGGCCCAGCTGCAGCCGGTTGGAGCAGCCGGACTGGGTCAATGCTTGTGCATCGGTGTTGCAGACCAGGAACTCGACGCCGCTGAGGTTGCTGGCGATCATGTTGTTCACCGCATTGCCGCCGGCGCCGCCGACGCCGATGACGGTGATCCTGGGCTTCAAGTGGTCCTCGTCGAGAGGTACGGTCAGGTTCAAGGTCATCTCTCCTCCACTGGGGCTCGAGGGCGCCCGTTCTGGGAAATGTCCGTGACCCCCGGGGGGAGGGGCCTGGACGACGTGACCCCGATACGGTCGGGGAGGCCGTTCAAAAGCACGGTCGGCCGCATGGCTTAGAAGTGCTCCTTGATCCAATGGCCGAGACGGCCGAAGAGGCCGTCGCCGCGATCTTCGCGGCCGCCTCGCTGTTGGCTGAGATCTGCTGCCAGGGCGTAGGTCAAGAGCCCGGCGCAGGTGGCATAACAGGGGCCGGCGGTGGCTTCGGCCAGACCGCGAGCACGGATCGGACGACCGATGCGCACGCGCTTGTCCAAGACCAGGGCGGCCAGCTCGCCCAAGCCCGGCAGCTGAGCAGCGCCGCCTGTCAGCACCACGCGGCGCCCGGCCAGCTTGCCGACGCCCGATGCATCAAGGCGGTTGCGCACCAGCTCTAGGGTCTCCTCCAGGCGCGGCTGGATGATGTTGACCAGGACCGAGCGTGCGACCTGCTGTTGGCCACCATTCTCTTCTTCGCCGACCTGGGGCACGTCGACCATTTCCAGCTCGTCGGCTTGGGTCGCCATGGCGTGACCGTAGAGGGTCTTCAGACGCTCGGCATGAACGCGCGGGGTGGAGAGGCCGCGGGCGATGTCGTTGGTCACGTGATCGCCGCCGATCGGCAGGACGTCGGAATAGACGATGTTGCCTTCGAAGAAGACGGCAAGAGAGGTGGTGCCGCCGCCCAGGTCGATGACGGTGACGCCCAGCTCCATCTCATCTTCGACCAGGGCCGCCAAGCCCGAGGCATAGGGGCTGATCACCATGCCGGCGACTGAGAGATGGGCACGCTCGATGCAGGTTGTCAGGTTCTGTAACGCGCTGGCGGCGGCGGAGACGCTGTGCAGCTCGACGCGCAGGCGCTGTCCAAACATGCCGCGCGGATCGCGGATGCCGCGGCTGCCGTCGATGGCATAGCCGACGGGGATCGAATGGATCAATTGCCGATCGTTCTCGCCGACCTCATCGGCATCGCGAGCGTGGCACTCGTCGATGGCGCGGTCCAGTTCGCCTTGCGTGACTGCCTGGCCGCTGATCGAGACATCCAGGCCAAGTGTGCGCGAGGCCGGATTGCCGCCTGAGATGTTGACGAAGACCTCGTCGATCTGCTGCCCGGCCATCTGCTCGGCTGAATGCACAGCCTTGCCAATCGCTTGCGTGGTCGCGTCCATGTCGACGACCGTGCCGTGCCTTAGACCGCGGCTTGCCTGTTGGCCGATGCCGATGACACGCGGGCGTGCATCCTCGCCGACCTCCGCCAGAAAGCAGCAGGTCTTGGTGGAGCCCACATCCAGGGCTGCCACCAGTCCACTTCTTGCTCGACCGCGAGCTCTTTTCATCCCTTCCACCACGACTAGGTTTCCTGCCCTTCTTCCGGTTGCTTGATTTCCGCATCCGGGGCGAGGCGCAGCAGGAGTCGATCATCGCGTCTAAGGTCGATCACCGTGACGTCCCGAGATAGAAGATCAGCTACTGATTCGAGCCGTGCCAAGCGTTCCCATGCAGAAATCATGTCATTTTCAGGCAATCGCACATCGATTCCTGAATGAAGGCGAAGATTCCATCTTCTGTCCCCAACCCGAATCGCGGCATAGACTTGTTTGGCCAAGTCTGGCTGCGTCTCGGTTAACTTCAAGATCTCGGCCGCGTGGCGTTGTGCGCCTTCGCCGACCAGTTTCGGCAGCTCGCGAAAGGCGCCGGGTGCGGCCCCCTCAATCACCGTGCCGTCGGAATCGATCACCGCCCATTCGCCGCCCGACTGCCAGAGCGCAGCCGGGCGCTTTTCCGTGACCCGGATCAAGATGCGGTTCGGCAGGCGACGCTCAATCGTCGCCGTCTCGACCCAAGGCAGAGCCTCGACCCTTGCGCGGGCTTCGTCGGGATCAAAGCGCAGGATGGCGGCACCGCGCTCTGTCTCCAGCGCGCGCAGGATCTCTTCCTCTTCGGTCTCAGTACGACCGACAAGCTGAATGCTGGTGACCTCGAAGCCGGCATCGGCGGTGGCGGCGTAGATCTCATCCACCACCGAGTTGGCCGCACTCTCGACATGTCCGCTGGTCCAGAGCCAATGCCCGCCACCAAGGATGGCCATGACCAGCCCCACGACAGAGAGCCTGCGCCAGGGCAGGCGGCGCAGCAGACGGCGCAACGCACCGTTGGGCCGGCGTGGCTGCGCGCTCTTCCGCTTGCTTCGTGTCGACTTGCTCGACCGCGTTGTCTTGCGTGTGGTAGCCGGCTTGCGGGTTGTCGTCTTCCTGGGCTTGGTCGGCTTCTTCGCGCTGCTTGTGGTCTTCTTCGTCATCGCGAGAGAGCCTCCTCAACCATCCACTGGCAGAGGGCCTGAAAGCTCATCCCCAGATGGCGAGCTTGCTCCGGCACCAAAGATAGCGGGGTCATTCCGGGTTGCGTGTTGATCTCCAGCAGGTAGAGCGCGCCCGGCTCGCCCTTGCTGTCGTCGTAGCGAAAGTCAGCGCGGCTGACGCCCTGACAGCCCAGGCAGCGGTGCGCCTTGCGGGCGGTCTCCAGCGCCAGATGAAAGACATCCGGGTGAATGTCGGCCGGCACCAGATGCTCGGTCTTTCCTTCGGTGTACTTGGCTTCGTAGTCGTAGAAGCCGACCTTGGGTTTGAGCTCAGTGACCGTCAGCGCCCGATCGCCCAAGACGGCGACGGTCAGCTCCCGCCCTTCGATATAGCGTTCCAGCAGGGCTTCTTCGCCATAGCGCCAGGTCTCGGCGGTGGTGGGCGCGCGGTTCTCGCCTTCGCGGATTATGCTGACGCCAACGCTGGAGCCCTCGTCGATCGGCTTCACCACATAGGGCCGCGGCATGGGATCGCCGTCGCGGAAATCCTCCAGGGTGACGACCCGCCCCTCGGGCATGAGAATACCGGCCGCGGTCAGCAGGGTCTTCGACAGCGGCTTGTCCATGGCGATGGCGGATGCCAGATGCCGCGAGTGGGTGTACTGCACCTCCAAGAGCTCCAGGATGCCCTGGACACAGCCGTCCTCGCCGTAGCGTCCGTGGAGCGCGTTGAAGACGACATCGGGCTTGGGCGTCAGGGCTTGGCCCAGCGCGCCGAGATCGCGGGTGAGATCGAACTCCTGCACCCGATGGCCGAGACTGCGCAAGGCCTGCGCACAGGCCGCGCCGGAGACCAGAGAGACCTCTCGCTCGGCCGAAGGACCGCCCTTCAAGAGGAGTATATCGAGGGGCATGACGCTCATGCCGCACCGCCGCGCGAGGCCGGATCACCAATGCGCTTGATCTCCCACTCCAAGGAGATACCGCTTTTGGCCCTGACCCTTGTGCGAACTTCCTCGCCCAACTCTTCCAGATCTTCCGCACTTGCCTCACCCAGGTTGATCAAGAAGTTGCAGTGCTTCTCGGAGACCTGGGCGCCACCGTGGACCAGGCCACGGCAGCCAGCCTGATCAATCAGCTGCCAAGCCTTGTGACCCTCCGGGTTCTTGAAGGTGGAGCCGCCGGTGCGAGAACGGATTGGTTGGCTCTCGCTGCGTTGTCCCTGGATCTCGCCCATGCGCTGCGCGATCGCGCGTGGCTCGCCGGGCTCTGCCGCCAGGGCGGCACGCAGCACGATCCAGTCTGTGGGTAAGCCGCTGCGCCGATAGGCGAAGTCGAGCTCGCTGTTGCTCAGCCGATGCAGATTGCCCTGGCGATCTGTCGCCTCGGCCCAGATCAGGACGTCCTTGGTCTCGCGCCCGTAAGCGCCGGCATTCATGCGCACCGCACCGCCGATGGTGCCGGGCACGCCGACCAGGAACTCAAGGCCGGTGAGGCTGGCAGCGGCTGCAGCCTTGGCGACATTGACGTCGAGCGCACCGGCACCGGTGATGACCGTCGTGCCCTCAACCTCGACGTCGGCAAAGCCGCGGATCAGGCGCAGGACCACACCGGGGACGCCACCGTCGCGAACCAGAAGGTTGGAGCCGACGCCGATGACGGTGACCGGGACCTCGGCCGGTACGGCAGCCAGGAAGGCAAGCAGGTCCTCTTGGTCGGCCGGGCGGAACAGCACCTCGGCCGGGCCGCCCACCTGGAACCAGGTCACCCGCGAGAGCGAGGATCCAGCCGAGAGGCGGCCGCGCACCGGCGGCAGGCTGTCGATCAAGGCCGCCATCAGGTCGCCGCCTCGCCATAGAGCTCGGCCAGCTGCTGCGGCAGCGCATTGGCCCAATGCGTGATCGATCCGGCACCCAGGCAGACCACCAAGTCGCCCGGCTTCGCCACATAGTGAATGACGGCGGCCAGCAGCTCCGGGTCGGGCAGGTGATCTGCCGCCGGGTGACCGTGGCTGCGCAGGCCCGCGACCAGGGCCTCGGCGTCACAGCCTTCGATCGGGGCCTCACCGGCGGCATAGACGTCGGCAATCAGGACCCGGTCGGCCTCGTTGAAGCAGGAGCAGAAGTCTTCGAAGAGCTGCGCCAGGCGGCTGTAGCGATGCGGCTGCATGACCGCGATCACGCGCCCGTGGTTCTCCTGGCCCATCATATGCTGGCGCGCGGCAGAGAGCACCGCTGCAATCTCGACCGGGTGATGGCCATAGTCGTCGATGACGGTGACGCCGGCGACACTGCCGGTGCGGGTAAAGCGTCGCTTGACGCCCTGAAAGCGCTTCAGGCTCTCGCGCGCGACCTCTTCACCCAGACCCAGTTCGTGCGCTATGGCGATGACCGAGAGGGCGTTCTGCACATTGTGCTGGCCCAGCATCGGCAGCACCATGTCGCGCCAGATCGTGACCTCGTCGCCGTGGCGCGGGCGAATGGCGACCGAGAAGCGCCAGCCGTTGGGCAGGCTCTCCAGCTCGATGCCCTGCACTTCGGCGGCGGCCGAGAGGCCGTAGGTCACCATGCGGCGGTCTTCGATCTGGCCGATCAGGCTCTGCACGACAGGGTGGTCGATGCAGAGCACGGCAAAGCCATAGAAGGGGATGTTCTGGACGTAGGTCTTATAGGCCTCCTGCATGGCCTCGGCCGTGCCGTAGAAGTCCAGATGCTCGGGATCCATGTTGGTGACGACAGAGATGATCGCCGGCAGCTTGACGAAGGTGCCGTCGCTCTCATCGGCCTCGACCACCATCCACTCGCCGGAGCCCAGACGCGTGTTGGTGCCGTAGGCATTGATGATGCCGCCGTTGATCACCGTGGGATCGAGGTTGGCGGTCTCCATCAGGGTCCCGACCATGGAGGTCGTGGTGGTCTTGCCGTGCGTCCCGCCGATGGCGATCGACCACTTTAGGCGCATCAGCTCGGCCAGCATCTCGGCACGGCGCACGACCGGCAGGAAGCGCGCACGCGCCTCTTCCAGTTCGGGATTACCCGGCTTCACGGCAGAGGAGATGACGGCGATCTCGGACTCGCCCAGGTTCTCGGGACGATGACCGATAGCGATCGGGATGCCCAGCGCACGCAGGCGCTTGACGTTGGCACTGTCGGCAATGTCAGAGCCTTGGACCTTGTAACCCAAGTTGTGCAGCACCTCGGCGATGCCGCTCATGCCGATGCCGCCGATGCCGACGAAGTGGATGATGCCGAGGTCGAGGGGGAGCGCTCTCATGACTGGGCCTCCGCTAGACCGGCGGTCTTTAGGGTGAGATCGGCCAGCTGCTCGGCGGCGTCGGGCATGGCAAAGGCACGCGCCTTTTCGGCCGCCGACTGCAGGAGCGCAGGGGACTGGAAGAGGCGCTGCAGTTCCTGAGACAGGACCTCTGCATCGGCGCCGGCTTCCGGTAGAACCCAGCCGCCGCCGGCCGCGGCAAAGGCCGCGGCATTGGCCTGCTGGTGATCGTCGGTGGCGTAGGGATAGGGGATCAAGACACCGGGTCGTCCGGCCATGGCGCATTCGAAGACGGTGGAGGCGCCGGAACGACCGATCAGCAGGTGCGCAGCACCAAGATGGCGCGGCAGATCTTCGAAGAAGGGGGCCAAGGAGGCGGAAACCCCCAGATCTTCATATCGCGCAGCCAAGACGTCCCGATCGGCGCCACGCACCTGCTGAACCAGGTCCAGCCGGCGGCGCAGGGCTTCCGGCAGGAGTGAGATGGCGGCCGGGACCAGGCTGTCGAAAGCCTTGGCCCCTTGCGAGCCGCCGGTAACCAAGAGTGAAATGCGGCCCTCTGCATCCAAGGCCGGATAGCGCTCTTGCCTCAGTGCAGCGATTGCCGGGCGCACCGGATTGCCGACGCGGACGACCTTACCCCGGTCGCTTTGCGATAGGCCGCGCATCTGTGGAAAGGCTGTGGCCAGTGCTGTCGCGCGGCTTGCCAAAAGGCGATTGGCGCGCCCTAGGACGGCGTTCTGCTCGTGCAGGATCAAGGGCAGTCCCAAGCTGCGCGCGGCCATGCCAGGTGGGACCGAGGCGAAGCCGCCAAAGCCTACGACGGCACGAACCTTGTGACGCTTCAGCGGACCGCGAGCCTGCCAGGTACCGCGCAGCAGACCCAGAAGGGCGGAGAGCTTCTGCAAGGGAGAGCGACCGAGCACGGCGCTGCCGGATAGGCGCACCACCTCTACCTCCGGCAGGGCGGGGAAGCCCTGGCCTCGGCGATCGGTCATCATCATGACCCTGCAGCCGCGCGCCAAAAGCACTTGCGCCAGGGCTTGGGCGGGGAAGATGTGGCCGCCGGAGCCTCCACCTGCGACTGCGATCATAGGCGCGGTCATTGCGGCAGCTCCGAGGAGGGGCGGCGCCGCGTGAGTGCCAGCAGCATGCCCATGGCCAAGGCCAGGGCCAGATAACTGGAACCACCGTAGCTGATGAAGGGCAGAGTCATGCCCTTGGTCGGAATGAGGCTGAGCGAGGAGGCCATGTTGATCAAGGACTGCAGGCCGACCTGGGTCACCAAACCGGCGGCGGCCAGCATCACGTAGAGGCTCTGATCGGCCATGGCCTTGGTCAGACCGCGCAGCACCACGAA
Organism: Rhodospirillales bacterium; assembly: GCA_963669335.1. GTDB lineage: Bacteria > Pseudomonadota > Alphaproteobacteria > Kiloniellales > JACOMY01 > JACOMY01. The sequence continues at coordinate 3,299,999 of OY770023.1, read as the reverse complement.
GGCGAAGAGGGCGACCAGCGCCAGGCAGACGATGAGCCCGAACTCTTCACCGGCCACCGCCAGGATGAAGTCGGAGTGCACGTCCGGCAGCTTGTCCTTGACCTGACCCTCGCCCGGCCCACGGCCCCAGAGACCGCCGTTCTTGAAGGCTTCCAGCGAGCGGTCGATCTGATAGCGATCGCTGCCGCCCTCATTGCCGAGGAAGCCGTCGATACGCTCGGTCACATGCGGGAAGAGGAAGTAGGTGGCGACCAGGAAGCAGACGCCGGCCATCAGGGCGGCGCCGACCAGGATCATCGGCAGGCCGGCCAGGAAGAACTGGACACCGAAGATGCCGGTTACCAGCAGCGCTTGCCCCACGTCGGGCTGCATCAGCAAGAGGCCGACCACCACCCCCCAAAGGGCGACGGCGATCAAGGCGGCCGGGAAGCCGACAGAGGTGCGCCAGCTCGCCAGCAGCCAGGCCGCGATCACTGCGAAGCAGGGCTTGGCAAACTCAGACGGCTGCAGGGAAAAGCCGGGGAGCTGCAGCCAACGGCTGGCGCCCTTGATCTCAGTGCCCATACCCAGGGTCGCCAGGACCAGCAGCAGCGAGGCAAAGAGCCCCAGGGCGGCGATGCGACGGACCAGACGCGGCGTCGACAGCGAGACGGCCATGATGATGATCGCCGCCAACGGGACATACATGAGCTGACGACGCGCCAAGAGGAAGGGATCGTCGATGCCGATGCGCCCGGCGGCTGAAGGCGAGGCGGCTAGCATCAAGATCAGGCCAAAGCCCATGAGGACGACGATGGCGGTTAGCTGCCAACGGTCGACGGTCCACCACCAGCGGGCAAGCAAGCTCTGGTCGCTGCGGGCCAGACTCATGCCGCTTCCTCCTCTGCAAGTGCGCTGACCGCCGCGCGAAAGGCTTCGCCGCGGGCTTCGAAATCCGGGAACTGGTCGAACGAGGCACAGGCCGGCGACAGCAAGACCACTGCACCCGGTAGGGCCTCTTTGCGGGCGACCTTGGCAGCGCTGCGGACCGCCGTTCTGAGCTCGCCGCAGCAGTCGGCACAGACCTTGCCAGCCAGAAAGCGGGCGATCTCGTCTTGGGCCTCGCCGATCAGGAAGGCGCGACGGATGCGGGCGAAGTAGGGCTCCAGGCCTTTGAGACCGCCCTCTTTGGCGCGACCACCGGCGATCCAATAGATGTCGTCGTAGCTGGAGAGCGCCTTGGCGGCGGCTTCGGCATTGGTCGCCTTGGAATCATTGACGAAGCGGATGCCGCCTCGCTCAGCCACCAGCTCTTGGCGATGCGCCAGGCCCGGGAAGCTGGCAAGGCCCGATAGGATGGTCTCGCGCTCAAAGCCCAGCGCCCGACAGGCGGCATAGGCGGCGGCGATGTTCTGCGCATTGTGCCGACCAGGCAGGCGGGGCAGGGAGGTGACGTCCAAGAGGCGCTCTTGCCGGCCTGCACTGTCGTCGATGAGCCAGTCATCTTGGAGGTAGAGACCACCCGGAAGGGCGCGTTCGACCGAGATCTGCTGGAGCTTCGCTGGCGCGCCTTCAAGCCTGTCGGCGATTTGCTGTCCGGGAGCCTCGTCGACCCCGACGATGGCTGTGTTATTTGCGGCCTGATTGCGGAAAATCCGCTCCTTGGCGGCGACATAGCCATCGAAACCGCCATGCCGGTCCAGATGGTCCAAGGTAAGGTTCAGCAGCAAGGCAACGTCACAGACCAGGTCCTGCACCAGCTCCAGCTGGTAGCTCGAGAGCTCCAGCACATAGATGCCGCCAGGTCCCAGCCTTGGCAGGGTCAGGACCGCCTGGCCCAGGTTGCCGCCGACCGCAACCTCGGCGCCGGCCTGCTGCAGCAGGTGGCCGATTAGGGCGGTGGTGGTTGACTTGCCGTTGGTGCCGGTGATGCCGACGAAGCGCGCCTCGGGCACTGCCAGCGCCAAAAGCTCGACATCGCTGATCAAGGGAACACCAGACTGCTTGGCTGCGGCCGGCACGGGATGCGGCTTCGGAAAGCTGTGCGGGATGCCGGGCGAGAGGACCAGCCCCTCGATGCCCTCCCAAGAGATCGCTGTCAGATCGGCCAGGGGAACGGACAGGGCGTCCGCGGCAGCGCGGGCCTTGGGGCTATCGTCCCAGGCCAGCACCTCGGCACCGCTCTCCTTCAGCGCGCGCGCCGCCGAGAGGCCGGAGCGGGCGAGGCCCAGCACGGCATAGCGGCGATCTTTGGCGAAGGGGAGCGGGATCATCGGCGCGGCCTAACGCAGCTTCAAGGTGGAAAGGCCGATCAACGCCAGGATAACGGCGACGATCCAGAAGCGAATGACGACGGTGCTCTCGGCCCAGCCCTTCTTCTCGAAGTGATGATGGATCGGCGCCATGCGGAAGACCCGCTTGCCGGTCATCTTGAAGGAAACGACCTGAACGATGACCGACACGGTCTCGGCGACGAAGAGGCCGCCGATGATCACTAGGACCAACTCGTGCTTCGCGGCCACGGCGATGGCGCCAAGTGCGCCGCCGCAGGCCAGAGAGCCGGTGTCGCCCATGAAGACCATGGCCGGCGGGGCATTGAACCAGAGGAAGCCCATGGAAGCGCCGATCAAGGCCCCGCAGAAGACCGCCAACTCGCCGGTGCCGGGGACATGCAGGATGTGCAGGTATTCGGCAAAGAAGGCGTTGCCCACCAGATAGGCGATGAGGGCGAAGCAGGCTGCGACGATGGCGATCGGAACGATGGCCAGCCCGTCCAGACCATCGGTCAGGTTGACCGAATTGGAGGCACCGACCATGACCACCATGGCGAAGGGTACGAAGAACCAGGTGAGGTTGAGTAAGGTGTCCTTGAAGAAGGGCACGGCCAAGTGCGTGGCCAGATTATCGGGTGAGAGGTGTTGCACCCAGATGACGGCGCCAAGGGCAATGGTGAACTGAGTTAAGAGTTTCAGTTTGCCGGGTAAGCCCTTGTGATTGCGCCGGGTTAGCTTCAGATAGTCATCGCCGAAACCGATCAGGCCAAAGCCCAGAGTGACCATCAGGACGACCCAGACGAAGCCGTTGCTGAGATCGGCCCAGAGCAGGGTGCTTAGGGTCAGCGAGATCAGGATCAGAAGGCCGCCCATGGTGGGCGTGCCCTTCTTGGTCAGCAGGTGGCTCTCGGGACCGTCCTCTCGGATCGGCTGGCCCTCGCGCTGCTTGCTCTTCAGCCAGCCGATGATGCGCGGCCCCAGGATGAAGGAGATGATCAGCGCCGTCATCACGGCACCGCCGGTGCGGAACGTCAGGTAGCGGAAGACGTTGAAGAAGAAGATGTCGTCCGCCAGTGGGACCAGGAGATAGTAGAGCACGGCCGTTTCCCCTCTAACCGGTCCGTCGGTCTGTTGCGGTCTGGCCAAGCTCCTCAAGCGCGGCCAGAATGACGGCCATACGCGAGCCGAGCGAGCCCTTGACCAGCACCACATCGCCAGGGCGCAGGGCCTCCACCAAGAGCGGCGCCAGCTCTGCCGAGGTCTCGCTCTGGGCGGCGCGCAGTCTGGAGGGCAGGGCTTGCTGCAGGGCCTTCATCGCCTCGCCGCAGGTAAAGAGCAGCTCTGTGCCTGCTGCTTCGACGGCGCCGGCAAGACCGGCATGCATGGCGTTCGAGGCCGCGCCCAGCTCCAGCATGTCGCCCAGCACGGCAATGCGCCGCCCTGCGCCGCTTGGCTCGCAATCACCCATGAGCCCAAGGGCGGCGGTCACAGAGACAGGATTGGCGTTGTAGCCTTCGTCGATCAGGGTGATGCTGCCGCCGCCCGGCAACGCGATCTGCTGGCGGGCACCGCGTCCCTTCAGGGGGCGCAGCTCCGCCAGACTCTTCGCGGCCGCTTCCGGCGAGACGCCGACGGAGGCGGCCATTGCCAGCACACCCAAAGCATTCAAAGCCATGTGACGGCCGGGGAGCCCCAAGTCGAAGGACAGGGGGCCTCCCGGTAGCCGTGCCGTCACATGGCTTTCTCGGTCGCCGTCGCGATGATCGCGCAGGCAAAAGTCGGCTGTTTCAGTAGCACCGAAGGTCACGATCTTGGCGCCTTGCTGCTTTGCTTTTTCAATCAGGATCTGCGCGCGCGGCGCATCGGCATTGATGACTGCCGTGCCGCCGACCTGCAGGCCCTCGAAGATCTCGGCCTTGGCGGCTGCGATGCCGTCCAGACCATCGGGGAAGAACTCGATGTGCGCAGGCGCGATTTGGGTGATGAGGGCAGCCTCAGGGCGCACCAGATCGACCAGCTCTCGGATCTCGCCGGCATGGTTCATGCCCATCTCGAAGACGCCAAAGTCGCTGTCCAGCGGCATGCGTGCGAGCGAGAGGGGCACACCCCAGTGATTATTGAGACTGGATGCGGAGGCATAGGTCTTGCCGGCAGTGGCGAGCGCCGTGCGCAGCATCTCTTTGCTGCTGGTCTTGCCGACACTGCCGGTGATCCCGAGGCATCGCGCTTGTGTCCGGGTCCGCGCCGCACGGCCCAGCGCAGTCAAAGCCTCCAGGCTGTCTGCGACCTCCAAGAGCGGCGCCTCATCCGGCAGCTCGCTCGGGCGTCGATGCACCAGGGCGGCCGCGGCACCGGCTTCCAGAGCCTTGGCGACAAAGTCATGACCGTCGAAGTTCGGGCCTTCGATGGCGACGAAGAGGTCGCCTGGTTCGACGGTCCGGCTGTCGATGGAAACACCCTTGGCGGACCAGTCCTTGTTGCTGCTGCCTCCGGTCGCCGCGGCGGCCTCTCTGGCTGTCCAAAGGGGAGGTGTCATGCGGCACTCCCCTGGTCGCTGGCGGCGATGGCCTCTCTGGCAACCGCGCGATCGTCGAAGGGCGTGACCGTGTCGCCCACGGTCTGCCCACTCTCGTGACCCTTGCCGGCGACCACCAGGATGTCGCCCTCTTTGAGTTCGGCGACAGCGGTGGCGATGGCCTGACGCCGGTCGCCGATTTCGACCAGCGAAGGATGCCCCTCCAGCATGGAAGCGCGGATGGCAGCCGGATCCTCGCTGCGGGGATTGTCGTCACTAATGATGCCGTGATCGGCCAATTCGGCCGCCATCCGGCCCATGATCGGGCGCTTCTCGCGATCGCGGTCGCCGCCACAGCCGACCACGACCCAGAGCTGCCGCCTGGCATAGGGGCGCAGGGTGGTGAGAACCGCCTCCAAAGCTGCCGGCTTATGCGCATAGTCGACATAGACCGCACCGCCAGCCGCAGTCTTGCCGACAAACTCCAGTCGGCCGGGGACGGCCCGCAGTTGGCCAAGCGCGCCTAGTGCGGCGATAGGATCGCCGCCGGTTCCGATCACCAGCCCTAACGCAGCCAGAACGTTACTGGCTTGAAAGTCGCCGATCAGCGGCAGGTCGACCTGCCGCTCCTTACCGTCCAGCATCAGCGTCAGAGATTGGCCCAGAGCCTTGGGCGTCTGCTCGACCAGGCGCAGGTTGGCTGCTCCGCTCGTTCCGAAAGAGAAGACTCGCTGTCCCCGCCGGCGCGCGATCGTCGTCAGCGCCTCATAGTGGGGGATGTCGGCGTTCAGGACGGCGACGCCGTCCGGTCGTAGCAGGGTATCGAAGAGGCGCGCTTTGGCCGTGAAATAGGCCTCCATCGAGTGGTGGTAGTCGAGATGCTCGTGGCTGAGGTTGGTGAAGGCGGCGGCTGCTACCTCCAGACCATCGAGGCGATGCTGGACCAGACCGTGACTGGAGGCCTCAAGCACGGCATGCTCGATGCCCTTCGCCTGCAGCTGCTGCAGCGAGTGATGCAGGGCGACGCTGTCCGGGGTGGTGAGGGAAGGCGGGGCCGCCTCGACCTCTGGCAGGACGCCCAAGGTTCCAAGAGAGGCTGCCTTGTAACCAAGCGCCTCCCAGATGCTGCGGGTGAAGTGCGCGACCGAGGTCTTGCCGCTGGTGCCGGTCACACAGGCGATCACCCGCGGCTGCGGCGCATGGTAGGTGCTTGCGAGGATGGCCAGCCAGTGGCTGGGATCGCTGCAGGTCAGAAGGCTCGCTTTGGAGCCAGCCGGCAGGTCCGTGCCCTTCGCCGCGAGAACGGCGACCGCGCCCTGAGACAGGGCGTGGGGGATAAAGGTACGTCCGTCCGCTTGGCTGCCAGGCAGAGCAGCGAAGAGGCTGCCCGGCCGGACCTGCCGGCTGTCGAGTGTGAGAGCGGTAATCTCCACGTCTGCCTCAGCCGGCGCCAAGGGGGCAGCCAGCGGCAAAGAGGCAGCAGCGAGGAGATCACCGAGACGCAAGGAACTTTCCTCCGGCGTTGGCGGGGATGAGGTGTTGGTCGGCGATGCGGCCAGCCTCTTTGGCGGCCGGCTCGACTCCCAAAAGCGGGGCTAGGCGCGAGACCAGCCGACCGGTGACCGGGGCTGCGTTCCATCCAGCGGTCGCATAGCCATAGGTGTCTTTGGTCGGCTTCGGCTCGTCCAACATGATCAGCACGAGGAATCGGGGCCGGTCCATGGGGAAGGCCGCGACAAAGTTTGCCATGCGCTTGTTCTTGGCATAGCGGCCGCGGATTAGCTTTTCCGGGGTGCCGGTCTTGCCGCCGACGAGATAGCCCTCAACCGCTGCCCTGCGGCCTGACCCTTCCTGTACGTTGAGGCGGAGCAGCCAGCGCATGGCCTCTGACGTCGAGCGCGAGAAGACGCGGCGACCTTCCGGAACCATGCCGTTCTCGTCGCGCTCGGCCAGGGTGAAGCGGGGCGAATAGTAGTAACCACCATTGACGGTACTGGAAACGGCTGCCGCGAGATGGAGCGGGGTTACGGCAATACCATGACCGAAAGAGACGGTGGCGACGTTCACCGGCTGCCAACGCGGCGGCAGGATCGGTGCGGCCGTCACCAGCTTAGTGTCCTTCAAGCTGCGCAGCATGCCAAGTTCGTCCAGGAAGGCGCGCAGGCGCGAACCGCCAACACGCTCGGCGATCAGGGCGGTGCCGATGTTGCTGGAGTAGATGAAGATCTCTGGGACACTCAGGACCTTCTTCTTGGCGTGGAAGTCGTTGATGGTGTGCCCACTGATTCTCAGCGGCTTGCGCGCGTCGAATGCGTCGGTGAGGCGTGCAACACCCGATTCCAGGCCCATGGCCACGGTCAGGACCTTGAAAACCGATCCCAGCTCGTAGACGCCCAGGGCATTGCGGTCGATCTGGTCTTCGCTGCGCTCTTCCGGCTCATAGGGGTTGTAGTTCGGCAGAGAAACGCTGGCCAAAACCTCGCCGTTGTTGGCGTCCATCACCAGGCCGGTGGCGGCGACCGCATGGAATTCCTCCATCGCCGCTGCCAGCTCTTCCGTCACCAGATGCTGCAGGCTGAGGTCGATGGAGAGCTTCAAGGGCTCGCTGCTCTCACGCAGGCGCTGGTCGAAGGCCTGCTCAACCCCGGCCAGGCCGCGGTTGTCGACATCGGTGTAGCCCAGCAAGTGTGCTGTCAGGTTGCCCATGGGATAGATGCGGGTCATCTCGCGCTGGAAGTGGAGACCCGGGATGCCCAGGCGGTTCACCTCGAACTGCTTGGTCGGCGAGATCTTGCGCTTGACCCAGACGAAGCGCTTGCCGCTGGCGAAGTCGCGCGCCAGCTTCTCTTCGTTCAGCTCCGGCAGCACGGTGCGCAGACGCTTGGCGGCCCGCTTGGGCGCGATCATCTGCTGCGTGTCGGCATAGAGCGAGGCCATCGGCAGGGTGGTGGCGAGCACGATGCCGTTGCGGTCGACGATCTCGGCACGGCCGGTTCCTAACCGGTCACCGACCTGCGTGGTCGCCAAGGAAGGCTCGCGCGCCGGCGGAACCAATCCCAGTTCCACCAGGCGCGAGGCGATAAGAGAAAAGGCCAGCGCGAAAGCCACACCGGCGACGATCAAACGGCTGCGACCGGTATCGAGGGCCTGCTTACTGCGGCCCTCCACCCGATGCACCGCTTGCGTGCCGGCGCTGAGGTCCAGTCCCCCTGGTTGGGAGGAACGGGCTGGTTGAGTGGGGTCCTGGCTCATTGCCTGGTCTCCACGCTGGCCGGAGTGAGGCCCAGGGCAGACGAACGATCGGGTTCGGGATGAGAGAAGCCGTTCGCTTGCTCAAGGGCCCGGAAGGGCAAATCTTCAACGCGCACCAACTGCTCCGGGGACAGGGGTGCGAGCCCAAGCTGAGTTCGAGCCAGAGCGGCCAGGCGCTCCGGCTGGTTCAGGTAACTCCATTCAGCCTTCAGCACATGCAGCTCCTCTTGGGCGCTGACGATGCTGCGGTGGGCGGCCAGCAGGGCCTCTTCGCGCTGCTGCACCTCATGCTTCAGCACGTAGGTGCCCACGGCACAGATCCCGGCCAGTAACAGGAATACGGCGGCGGCAATACGGCTCATTGCGGTCCCTCCTGCCATGCTTCGGCATCGGTGCGCTCGGCAGCACGCAGACGCGCGGAGCCGGCCCTGGGGTTCAAACGGATTTCTTCGCTGCCGGGCGTCACCGCCTTGCGGAACAGCAGGCGGAAGCTGGGCGTATGGCCCGGTGCGCTCTCCGGCAGGTGGCGTGAGCCGCCGCCGGCGCGACCGGAGCGCTGTGCCATGAACTGCTTCACCCCGCGGTCCTCCAAGGAGTGGAAGGAGACCACGGCCAAGCGTCCACCCGGAGCCAAGAGCCGCTCGGCTGCACTGAGGCCACGCTCGATCTCGCCCAGCTCGTCGTTCACGGCAATCCTGAGGGCCTGGAAGGTGCGGGTGGCCGGATCGATCCCGTCAGCGGCGCGGCGCAAGCAACCGCGCACCAGATCGGCCAGCTCGCTGGTCCGGGTGATCGCGCTCTCGCGGCGGGCGGTGACGATTGTGCGGGCAATGCGGCGCGAGTGCCGCTCATCGCCGTAGCGATAGATGATGTCGGCCAGCTCCTGCTCGTCCAGGCTGTTGACCAGGTCGGCAGCGCTGGGCCCGCCTTCCTGATCGCCGCCCATGCGCATGTCCAGGGGGCCGTCGAAACGGAAGGAGAAGCCGCGCTCGGCCTGATCCAGCTGCGGTGAGGAGAGGCCAAGATCCAGGGTGACGCCATCCAGGCCGCCGCTCTGATCCTCGGGCAACAGAGCCTCCATCTCGCTGAAGCGACCGGACAGCATGGTGAAGCGGCCGACCGCTTCTGTCTCCAGACGCTGCCCCTCGGCCACCGCCTCGGGATCGCGGTCGATCGCCAGCACCTGGCAGTCAGCAGCGGCCAGCAGGGCGCGGCTGTAGCCGCCGCGCCCGAAGGTGCCGTCGAGATAGCGGCCACCATCGCGCGGCGCCAGGGCGTCCAGCACTTCTTGCAAGAGAACGGGGATATGAGCGGAAGGCTGCATGGCTTTAGCCCTCCGCCCGCTTCTTCTTAGGCGCCAGCCGCAGGCGGATCGACTGCCCTTTGGCGGTCGCCTTCTCGTTCAGTTTGGACTTGTAGGCACCATAGGCATCGGGGTTCCAAAGGCGGAAGGTGCTGCCGCGGCCGACATAGATCGCCTTGTCGGTGATCCCGGCGTGCGCGCGGACCTCTTCCGGCAAGACGATGCGGCCATCACCATCGAAGGGCAGGCGGCGTGCTTCGGCAAAGAGCTGTTGTGCCTGCTCCAACTCGTCCTCGTCGTCATAGATTTCGGGGTCGTCCAGCGCTTCTGCCAGGCTCTCCAGCCGGCCATTGCCGAAGCCGTCGAGCGCCAACTCGCCGCGCACAGGGATCAGAACGATGCCTGGGTAGCTCTCCTGAGAGAGGACCGTGCGGAAGTCCGCCGGAACGGAGATCCGTCCCTTGCGGTCAACCTTAAACGGATATTCGGACGTGAACAGTGCCACGTCACAGCCCTCCCTCGTTTTTGATCACCCCGGCCGCGTCCGCTTTCTCCCTTTTTCCCGACAGATTGGTCGGCAGCCTCCGATATGGGATGAATACGGATATCATGGGAATTCATGGGCGTCAACGGGCCCTGGCTCGCTACTTGACTCATTCTTGGGTCTTTTTGGCGTGTGTTCTTTATTTGTTCTGTAATTTGGTAACAAAGCCATGGAATCCGGGCGTGGGCGACTGCAGAGGGCAACAGTCGTCGCCGCTGGTTGATTTCTTGTAAGCGGTGCGAGACGTCAGAGGGTCTGTAAGCCGGGTTCTGTTCGAGGCCTTTGCCGCTAGGGCAGGCCTCGTGACGACCATTCATCTGGGACGCCCGTTACCGGACGCCTCGCGCGACCGACCCGGACGGCGGCGCGGAAACCCGCCCGAAGCGACGTTGAGGCCGCTTCTGCCGTCCCTACTTGGTCTTGCTCCCGGTGGGGTTTACCAAGACCGAGACCGTTACCGGTCTCGCGGTGCGCTCTTACCGCACCCTTTCACCCTTACCCGGCGGCGGCCCGAAGGTCGCTTGGGCCGGGCGGTTTGCTTTCTGTGGCACTGTCCCTAGGGTCACCCCCGCCGGCCGTTAGCCGGCACCGTGTTCCCGTGGAGCCCGGACTTTCCTCCCCCGTGCCAAGCACGAAGGCGGCCGTCCGACCCTCTGACATCTCGCGACTAAGGGAGGTGCGCTTCAGAGGCGCCTCTGTCAAGGCACGCCTCGGTGCGCCTCAGCCAACTTAGAGACCGTTGGAGTTTGCAGGGAACCGACATGGGTGCTGGCAATGGTGCAGACAAGCTGGTCTTCTCGACGGGGCAGGAGGTCGGCACCTTTACCTACGGCGATGCGGCAAGCTTCTCGGGCAGCGGCAACAGCGAGGCGCGGTTCGACGGTGCCCAACAGGTACAGGTCGATCGTGACGGTGACGGCAGTGCCGACATCGCATTCAAGATGTCCGGATTGACGGCCGCGAACCAGTTGACGGCGACGGATTTCGATTGGTTGTAGGCTTGACCTGCTCTGCAAGACTCGGCAGATCTTGTGTTCATCCAATCCCGATGCCCGCGCTCTGTCATTGGCCAGAAGGCCCTCGCTTGAGCGGAACCGGGACGGCGGCCCTGGGGTGAGCTTAACGATGCAACGGAACCGCGGCGCCTCTAAGGAGGCAATCCAATATCACTACGATGTCGGCAATGACTTCTATGCCGCCTGGCTCGATGAGAGCATGTCCTATTCGGCGGCCATCTGGCCGGAGGCCGGCGCAGCGATCGACCTGCGCCAGGCCCAGGAGCGAAAGCTGGATTGGCACATAGAAGGCTCCAAGCTTGGCCACCAGCGGCGCCTGCTGGACATTGGCTGCGGCTGGGGCGGGCTGATCCAAAGAGCGGCAGAGACGAAGGGTTTCAGCCAAGCCGTGGGCCTCACCCTGTCGGAGGCGCAGGCAGCGTGGATCGCCGAACAGCAGCGCGATCGGCGCGTCACTATCGAGGTTGCGCCCTGGCAGGCCTACCAGGTCATCGATCCCTTTGATGCCATCATCTCGATCGGCGCCTTCGAGCACTTCGCGCGACCAGGAATGACGCGCGCCCAGAAAATCGACAGCTATCGCGCCTTCTTTGCCTTCTGTGCCGAGGCCCTCTCGCCCGGCGGCACGCTCTCGCTGCAGACCATCGTGTGGATGGAGATCGAGGCCGGTAGGGAGGCTGACAATCTGCCGGCAGACTTCTTTCCGGAGAGTGACCTGCCCTATGTCAGCGAAGTCATCCAAGCGGCAGAAGAGGTCTTCCATCTGACCCGGTTCCACAATCGGCCCAGAGACTACAGCAAGACCCTGAGAGCCTGGCTGAAAGGCATCAGTGACCAGCGGGAGAGCCTGATCGCAGACCATGGGGAGGCCGTGGTTATGCGCTACATGACTTTCTTCACGCGCTTCGTGTTTGGCTTCGACCGCAACGCGATCGGCCTGACCAGGATGAAGTTCATCAAGCGCCGCTAGTGGTCCGATCTAGACGTTTGATCCCCAAGCGTCTGGGTTGCACCACTAAATCAGGTCTAGTCTTTAGCCACGCCGTTCAGCCAAGAGCGCGGCCACTCTTGCTGAAAGCAAACCGCCGAGAGCGGAGGACTGTCATGACAGAGCCTAAGGATAGAGATGACGGGACGAGAGAGGCGACACGCGCCCTTCTGCAGGAGCTGCGCAAGCTTTCGGGGTCACCGATTGAGCCTTCGACGCCACAGACGAGCGAGGCGCTGATCCGGGATCTTGCGCAGTCTGAGGATGCTTTGCTCAAGGTCGAAAATCCTGAGCGGATCTATGCCCTGCTCCGGTCCTTGGGTGTTGACGAGAAGGCGATCTCAACAAGCGATGTGCCGGACACTATGCTGTCTTTGCTAACGGTGCTCAGGGCAAGCAGCGGAAAGGTCGCCGTGTCTGACGTTCCTGACACCATGTTGGCCCTATTGGCTGCGCTGAAGGCTTCGACGCGCTAACCAACGAGCGACGGCAGCCGTCTCGCCGTCGAGGCGTCCGTCGATCCGGCGCGGACGGGCGCGCCGCTGAAGCGCGCGCAGGACGGCAGTGGGGTTCTCGTCTAGATAGCCATAGCCGATGGCGGAGAGCCAGGTGTCGAGCTGTGCCCGGCTCACTACATCCAGCGGCAGGGCGGTCAAGGGCGGGGGCGAGAGGGCCAAGCCTTGGACGGCGAGCTCGCTCCAGGGAAAGAGCTCACCTGGATCGTCCTTTCTGAGCGGCGCCACGTCCGAATGCCCGATCACGCGTGATGGTGGTATGCCATAGCGGGCGACTAGATGGCGCAAGAGCGGCGTGAGTGTCGCGATCTGCGGTCTTGGGAAAGGGCGATAGCCCCACTCGTGGCCCGGATTGACCAACTCGATGCCGATTGAGCGGGCATTGACGTCTTGCTCACCGGCCCAGAAGCCGCGGCCGGCATGCCAGGCCCGACGGCTCTCGGGCACCAGCCGCCAGAGCGTGCCGTCCTCTTCGATGAGGTAATGGGCGCTGACCTCGACCGTCGGATCGCAGAGGCGGTCCAAGGCTTCGGCTGCCGATTTCATTCCGGTGTAGTGCAGGACGATGAGGTCTATCGGGCGGCCGCGGCGGTCGTTGTGGCTGGGCGACGGACGATCATGGATGCGCATGGCGGCGAGCATCCCAGGCGATTGCGGCGGCAGCGAAGAAGAGAAGGCCGGCGTTGGCTTGCATGAAGAGAGGATAGAGGAAACCGGCCGCGGTGAAGAGTGCCGTGGCCAGGAGGAACAGGGCGGCAGCCTTGTTTGCTAAGGTCGCGCGCGGATAGAGCAGGGCGAAGGCCAGCGCCGATAGCGTCCCGCCTATGCGCTTGCCAAGGTCCAGCAGCCAGAGCCAGCGCTCAACCAGTGGCTCGCCGATCTGACCGGAGAGGCCCTCTAGAAGCGGCCAAGCCAAGCCGATGTTCTCGACCATATCCGACCCGGCCTTCAAGAAGGCAGCGCTGAGCCCAAGGGTGATCAGCCATCGACGCTGCTCGACCAGGCCCGACAGCAGCCAGAACATCCAAAGCGCGATGAGGACGAAGAGGCTGTCACCTAGGTAGAACAGCAGGGCCAAAACGGGTTCATCTGCAGCGATGGCCAAGGCGCCCGGCAATTGAATGCTCTTTGGCGTCATTGCCGTCGGCGCAAGCGCGTTCCAGAGACCGAGCAGCAGCAGGGTCAGGACCACCGCTATGGCTGCGATCATCAAGCTATGGTGCTGGTCGGCAAGCCGCGCTTGGCTACGCCTCATCTCCCTTCCCCTCGGACATCGCTCTTGCAGGAAAGCTCTCTCAAGCTTGATCTGGTTTCGCAAGGCCTTGGTCTGCGGCAGCTTGACAAGGAGCGGAGCAGTGGCTTTGGGTCCGAGGGCTGGGTGGTAAGGGAGGAAGCGCATGAGTGATCTCGATCTGAAGATCATCTTCGTGGCGATCATCGTCATGGTTGCCCTGTTCAGCGGTTGGCCGTTGTTTCGGCGCGCTGAGGAGAGAGAGGCCAGCCAAGCCGTGGTTCTGGGCGAAGCCCTGGCCTGCGGGGTCTTCCTGGGCGCTGGGCTGATCCATATGCTCTCAGACGCCGATTCCGACTTTGTCGATGCCGGGGTTGACTATCCCTGGGCGACAATGATCTGCGGCAGCGTCATTCTGGCCCTGCTCTACTTCGAGCATCTGGGCGCGAATCTATCACGAAGCGACCAAAAGGTTTCCAACCTGCTGCCTTTGCTGACGGTCGCTGTGCTCTCGATCCATTCCTTCCTGGTCGGTGCTGCGCTCGGCAGCTCGGCGGAAGCGGCGATCACCGTGGTGATTTTCATCGCCGTGCTCGCTCACAAGGGAGCCGCTGCCTATGCGCTGAGCCTTGAGTTGTCGCGCTCATCGCTGTCACGGCCGGCTGCTCTTCTGGGGTACGGCGTCTTCGTCGCGCTCTTTCCGCTCGGCGCAGCGGTGGGCACCTTCGTCGAGGCGGCAAAAGGCGCCCATCCACTGTGGGAGCCCGTCTTCGCGTCCCTTGCAGCCGGCACTCTGCTCTTCCTAGGCACCCTGCACGGTTTGGCGGCGAACACCTTGATTGCGCGCTGTCAGAACCGTGCGGACTTTCTCTTCGTCGTGCTGGGCTTTGCGATCATGGCCCTCGTCGCAATCTGGACCTGAGCTCAAGCCTTGGCCGCTTCTAGAGAGCGATCGAGCTTTTCCAGAATTGGCTGCACATCGTCTTCGGACAGGCAGAGCGGCGGGACCATGCGCAGCACGCTGCGGTTGGGGCCGGATTTGCTCAAGACCAGACCCTGGCGGCGGGATTCTTCGAAGACCTTGGCCGTGGCCTCTGTCGCCGGCGTTTTGCTGGCGCGATCGGTCACCAACTCGATCGCCATCAAGAGGCCGCGACCGCGCACATCGCCGATAATGGAATGGCGCTGCTGCAGATCGCGCAAGCCCGCCAGCAAGAAGCCGCCCACCTTGTGTGCATTCTCCTGCAAGCGCTCTTCGGCCAGGACCTTGAGCACGGCACGCCCGGCCGCGCAGGACATGGGATTTGAGCCATAGGTGTGGAAAAGGAACTTGTCGGCCAGCGCCTCGGCGATCTCGCGCTTGGCGACCAAAGCGGCCAGCGGATAGCCGTTGCCGATCCCCTTGGCCATGACGACGATGTCCGGGATCAGGCCCTCGCGCTCAAATGCCCAGAAGGTCTCGCCGCTGCGCCCGAAGCCGGTCTGCACCTCGTCGATGATGCAAAGACCACCGGCAGCGCGGACACGCTCGGCCGCCCCGGTCATATAGCCGTCAATCAGGGGAACAATGCCGCCATAACCCTGCATCGGCTCCATGATCATGCCGGCCAACTGGCCGGAGGTGGCGAGCTGGATCGCGTGGTCGACCTCGTCCAGATAGGGCTCCAGGTTATCACCGAAGATGCCGCGATAGGGATTGGGCTCGGCGACGAACTGAATGCCGGTCAGCAACGGTGCGCGATGGCGAAAGCCGCTGATGCCCGTCAGGGACTGCGCCCCGATGGTGGGACCGTGATAGCTGCCGCGCAGCGACAGGAAGTCGATGTTGCCGGTAAAGGCCCGGGCCATGATCAGGGCCAGGTCAATGGCTTCGCCGCCGGAGTTGGTGAAGTGGCAGACCCAGTCTTCCCCCTTGGGCATGGTCGCGGCCAGCTCTTCGGCGAAGTGGGCCGGGACCGGATGGTGAAACATGGTCGTGCAGTGCGGTAGGGCGTCGGCCTGCTCGCGGGCGGCCGCGTTGACCAGCGGATGGGCATGGCCGACCGAGATGCAGAGGTTCATGGCCAGCAGGTCAATCAGACGATTGCCCTTATTGTCCCAGAGGTACTGACCCTTGCCCCGCTCCATAATCAGCGGCTCGGAATAGGGCACGAACTTGCGCTGCGAGGCGGCGTAGTAGCGGTCGCGACGCTCGATGATACCGTCGCTGGACCAATCCAGGGGAAGGGGGCTGCTGCTGTCCATGGGGCCGGGTCTCCTCGATCTAGTGCTTGGCCTTTCGGATCTCGCTGAGGCGCCGGGCGACATAGTCGTCCAGGGCTTCGCGCTGATCGTCGGGCAGGGCTGGTTCTTCATAGTCGGCCAAGAGCTGTTTCCAGCGCTTGGTCGCGCGCTCGTGCTGCCAAAGCTCGCCCTCGGCCGACCACTGCTCAAAGGTCGCGTTATCGGAAAGCTCCGGCATGAAGAAGGCGGTGCGGAAGTGCTTCAAGGTGTGGCTTGAGCCCAAGAAGTGATTGCCGGGTCCGACCTCACGAATGGCATCCAGGGCCTGGGCTTCCTCCGAAAGATCGACGTTCTGGGCAAAGGCCGCCAGGGCGCCGCAGCGATCGGCATCCATGACGATCTTCTCGTATCCCAGGGTCAGCAGACCCTCGAGGCAACCGGTGGCATGGATGATGAAATTGACCCCGGCGAGGAAAGCGCCGGTTAGCTGTGTTGCGCTCTCGTAGGCTGCCTGCGCATCCGGCACCTTAGAGGCGGTGAGCGCGCCCACTGAGTGGAAGGGCACTCCCAGGCGGCGCGCCAGGGCCGAGGCGCACATCTGGATCTGCATGCCTTCAGGCGTGCCGAAGGTGGGGGCACCGGTCTGCAGCGAGATCGGGCTGGAGAAGGTGCCGAAGACGCAAGGGCAGCCGGGGCGGATCAGTTGGATCAGGCAGAGCCCGGCCATGGCCTCCGCCAGAAGCTGGGCCAGGGTCCCGGCGACAGTCACGGGGCTCATGGCGCCGGCCAGGATGAAGGGCGAGACCACCACGCATTGCCCGGCGCGGGCATAGACCTTAAGCGCGCCCAGCATGGTGGCATCCAGCACCAGGGGTGCATTGCTGTTGACCACGGAATAGAGGCAGCACTCTCGGGCCAGGGTTCCTTTGCCCAGCACGATCTCGGTCATAGCCAGCGTATCCTCGGCGCGCTCCGGCGCCGTGACCGCGCCCATGAAGGGCTTGTCGTTCAGGGTCAGGTGAGTCTGCAGCATGGCCAGGTGCCGCTCTTCCACTGGCAAATCGGTCGGCTCACAGACCACGCCGCCGGAGTGATGCACCTGGTCCAGCATATGATGCAGCTTGGTGACCTTGCGGAAATCCTCGATGGTGGCATAGCGGCGGCCCTGCTCCATGTCGTGCACGAAGGGTGGGCCGAAGGAGGGGCAGAAGAGCGAGTTGCGCCCGCCGACCATGACCGAGCGTTCCGGATTGCGCGCGCGCTGCAAGAAGCGGCGCGGGGCGCTCGCTTGAATGGTTGCGCGGCAGAACCCGGGCTCGAAGCGCACCCTCTCGCCCTCCACCTGGCATCCGGCCTTGCGGAAGATCTCCAGGCACTCGGGATCCTCCCGGAACTCCATGCCAATCTCGGCCAGGATACGGTCAGCATTCCGCTCGATGAGATCAAGGCCTTCGTCGTCCAGGAGCGTGAAGACACCGATCTGACGCTGCACATAGGGGGCTGGCGGCGTGCTTTCTTCTTCGACGGTCGCGCGACGGCGCCGGCGTCGCTTGGCACGCCCCTTTTCGCCTCTTCGCATCTCGCCCGACATCATCGCCGCTCCTCGTCAACCGCCTCTGTTAACCGCCCCCGTCGAACGTTCGATGATCTCTTTGCCTCACTTTGCCGTCTGCCGCAGCAGCGTCGCGGCTCAATCACTTTATCTTATAGTCTGGATCAGGCGTCTTCCTCGGAGAGTGTCAGGGTTCCCTCAGGCAGGTCGGGCAGGAGGCGATGGATTGCCTGACTCAAGGAATCGCGAACAGCGCCCAAGAGGCGTTGCGGCAGGTCCTCCAGCTCTCCGGCTCGATAGACCAGGTGGATCTCGCGGGAGAAATCCGCCAGCGGCAGCGGCTTGGTCTCGATGGGCCAGCCTTCACGCAGCGCATCGATCAGGAGGCTCGGCGTCAGGATGGTAAAGCCCTGGCCGGCGGCGACGGCGGCGACCACCATGCTGGCGCGATCGGCGTCGACCACGCGCGGCAGGTCCAGGCGGACGCGGCGCAGGTGCTGATCTACGCGCCGTCCGACCCCGGTGTCGGGTGAGAAGCGTACCAGAGGCAAGGTTTTTGCCAGTTGGGAAAGGTCGTCCGTGTCTGCTTGGCAATCGCGCGGCAGTACCAGGAGGAAGCGTTCGCGCAGCACGCTCAGTCGCTCCAGACCATCCAGGTCATAGAAAGCGTCAGAGGTGATGGCGAGGTCGGTCTGTTTGCTGGAGAGGCCCTCCTGGTGATCGGCGGCCAGCCCGGCAAAGGTAGAAACAGCAGGGATGCTGTAGAGCTGGCGGGTGATCTGCAGCACCACAGGGGTCAAGGTTGTGGCGATCGATGCGAGCATGGCCACCCGCAGGACCGGGATGGGACTGCCGTCGATGCGCCTGAGCCCGCTTTGCAGCTCTTCAGCCTCTGCCAAGAGACTCTGCGCGCGCTGGTGCAGGGCAATGCCGGCCTTGGTCAGCTGGATCGGGCGCACGCTGCGATCCAGCAAGGTGCAGGCGAAGTGGCGTTCCAGGTTGGCCAGATGCTGGGAGGCCGCTGACTGGGTGATTCCCAAGAGGCCCGCTGCACGGGTGACCTGACCCTGCTCGACCACGGTGGAGAAGACCTCGAGCGCGCGCAGCAGGTTGAAGTCGAAGCTCTGTGCCTTTGCCATGGTGCTCCGTGTTCCTTAAGCAGGCGACGGTGATTGCATAAGTTTCTCTAATTCTAGCAGCTGCGGATTGCCAAGGAAGAGCCATCCGGCGAGAGAGGAGGGGCTGCAAGGTCGTGAGGCGATGACGGATAGAGCGGAGATTGTAATTGTCGGTGGCGGCGTGATCGGCCTCTCTCTGGCCTATCACCTGGCCAAGCTGGGGCGGCGCGACGTGCTGCTACTGGAGCGCCATCAGGTGACCAGCGGCACCTCCTGGCATGCGGCCGGCATTGTTGGTCCCTTGCGCTCTTCGATGAACCTGACCCGGCTCTCGATCTACAGCACTGAGCTCTTCGCGACCCTGGAGCAAGAGACCGGGCAGGCGACGGGCTATAAGCGCACCGGCGGCTATTGGCTTGCCTCCCGTCCCGAGCGCTTGGAGGAGTTGCAGCGCACGGCGGCACTGGGCCGGCTCTCCGGCCTCGACGCGCGCATGGTGACGCCAAGCGAGGTCACTGCTGTTCTGCCGCAGCTTGAGACCGCGGACCTGGCGGGCGGTCTCTGGGTCACGGAGGACGGTCAGGTTAATCCGGTCGATCTCTGCATGGCCTATCTGAAGGGCGCCAAGGCGGGCGGCCTCAGGCTGCGGGAGGAGACGGCGGTTGCCGCCTTGGAGCGCAAGGGAGACCGCATCACAGGCCTTTTCACCACGAGCGGCGAGCGTATCGAAGCCGGCCAGGTGGTCCTCGCCGGCGGTGTCTGGTCGCGAGACCTGGCAGCCACTGTGGGTGCGGCCGTGCCGGTGCAAGCGGTCGAGCATATGTACATCGTGACCGAGCCGCTGCCCAATCTGCCTGAGCCCTTTCCCATCCTGCGCGATCTGGAGGGTGGCATTTATGTGAAGGAGGATGCCGGGCGCTTGGTCCTCGGCGGCTTCGAGGCCGAGGCCAAGCCCTGGGATCCAAGCGGGCCCAACGGCAATACCCCCTTTCTGGAGCTACCCGAGGACTGGGAGCAGTTCGAAGGCTTCCTGACGGCAGGCTTGGCGCGTCTTCCGCTCTTGGGAAGTGTCGGCGTTCAGCACTTCATGAATGGGCCCGAGGGCTTCACCCCGGACACCAAACAGGTGATGGGGCCTGTTCCGGGGATTGCCGGGCTCTACGTCGCAGCCGGCTTCAACTCGATCGGGATCGTTTCCTCGGCAGGTGCCGGACGCGCGATGGCGGAATGGGTCACCGCTGGCGAAGCACCGATGGACCTCTGGGAGGTGGAACTCGCCCGCTTTGCGGCACCAGAGGCGACAAAGCGCTTTCTGGACCAGCGGGTGCGCGAGGCGGTGGGCGATCAGTTCGCCATGCACTGGCCCTTCAAGCAGAAGAAGAGCGCGCGTGGCCTCAGACGTCTGGCACTGCATCAGCGCTGGGCAGAGGCCGGGGCCGTCTTCGGCGCGCCCGCCGGCTGGGAGCGTCCGCTTTGGTTTGCACAGGGCGAGGAACCACGTGCTCTGACCTATAGCTACGGGCCGCAAGCTTGGTGGCCGGCGGCAAAGCGCGAGGCCCTGACCCTAAGCCGACAAGCCGCTCTTTTCGATCTCTCGCCCTTCGGCAAGTTCGACGTGGTGGGGCGCGATAGTCTGGCCTTGCTGCAGCAACTCGCAGGGGCCGACCTCGATGTCGAAGCCGGGCGCGCGGTCTATACCCAACTGCTCTCCGCCAAGGGTGGGATTGAGGCTGACCTCACCATCACACGACGATCGGAAACGGCCTTTCGTGTGGTTGGCGGTGCCCCCACGCGGCGGCGCGACCTGGCCTGGCTAAGGTCTGCGCGCGATCGTCTGGGCCTGCAGGCCGAGATCTTCGATGCCAGCTCTGCTGAGGCTGTCCTGGGGCTCATGGGGCCTGAAGCTGCGGCCATCCTCGAAGCAGTGAGTGGGGCGGAGACCACGCATGCGGACTTTCCCTTTGGCACGGCGCGGCAGCTCGAGATTGGGATGGCGGTGGGATCGGCGCAGCGGATCTCCTTTGTCGGCGAGTCCGGTTTTGAACTGTCGATCGCGCAGGAACTGGTCGAGACGGCCTATGAGGCACTCATCGAAGCCGGCGCCAGCCGTGGCCTGATTCCTGCCGGTCTCTTCTGCCTGGACGCTTGCCGTCTAGAGAAGGGCTATCGGCATTGGGGGCATGACATCGGTCCCGAGGACACGCCGCTGGAAGCCGGATTGGGCTTTGCGATCGCCTGGAACAAGGTAGGCGGATTCGAAGCCAGAGACGACTTGTTGCGACTGCGTGATCGCGGCCTGACGCGCCGCTTGCTGCTTTTCGCGCTGGAGGCGGACCCGCCGCCTCTGCTCTTGCATGACGAGCCGATCCTCTGTGAGGGCGCCTTGGTCGGCCAGACCACCTCGGGTGGGCTCGGGTTCCGCTGTGGCCTGCCTTTGGCTTTCGGCTATGTCGCCTGCGGGCCGGGAGACACCCGCCAAGCCCTCTTATCGCGAGACTATGAGATCGATGTTGCGGGCCGGCTCTATCCGGCACGTGCTCTGGCACGACCGCCCTACGATCCGGATGGGTTGCGCCTCAAGGGCGGGAGCTAGGGGAGAGCCATGGCCGAAGCCGTGAGACTGGCGATCATCGGTGGCGGTGCCATGGGCGTGTCACTGCTCTATCATCTCGCCAAGAGAGGGTGGCAAGATATTGTCCTGCTTGAGAAAAATGAACTCACAGCGGGATCCACTTGGCATGCCGCCGGGCTCTGCACGCACTTCGCCCACAATCCGACGATCATGGAGATGCGGGCGACCTCCGTGCGCCTCTATCGCGACATCCTGCCGGCTGAGGTGGGGCGATCCGTTGGCTTTCACCCTTGCGGCGCGCTTAGGGTGACGCGCTCTCAAGAGCGAATGGCGGAGTTTCGCCATGTGCAGGGGATCGGCCGCTTCATGGGCTATGAGTTCCGGATTCTAGATCCGGAGCAACTGGCTGAGATCTATCCGCTTTGCCAACTGGATGGCCTTTTGGGCGCCATCCATGAGCCCTTCGACGGTCATGTCGATCCCAGTCTAGCGACCCATGCCATGGCCGAGGTGGCGCGGCAGCGGGGTGCCAAGATTCGACGTCACGCGCCGGTACGTGGGCTGAAACGCCTGGAAAACGGCCGTTGGCGCATTCTCCTCGACCAGGACGAGATCGAAGCAGAGATCATCGTCAATGCAGCCGGCACCTGGTGCCGCGAGATTGGCGAGATGATGGGCCTGGACCTGCCTGTCGTGCCGATGCTGCACCAGTACCTGGTGACGGACCGGGTGGACGCCGTAGCCGAGCGTCAGACAGCCGGTCTGCCGGAACTGCCGATGATCCGCGATCCGGAGGAGAGCTGGTATCTGCGCCAAGAGCGCGACGGCTTCATCTGTGGGCCCTACGAGAAAAACGCGCCGCCCTGGTCAGTCGATGGGGTACCGCCTGACTTCGGCATGGAACTCCTGCCGCCCGACCTGGAGCGCGTCGAGGAGATCGTAGCGCAGGCGATGGAGCGCGTGCCGGCGCTGGCAGAAGCCGGCATCAAGACCATCGTCAACGGACCCATTACCTTCACACCCGATGCTAACCCTCTGATCGGGCCTGCTTTCGGGCTTCCCAATGCCTGGCTCCTGACGGGCTCCAGCATGGGTGTCATGGAGGGCGGCGGCGCCGGCGCTTTCCTGGCGCACTGGATCAGCGAAGGGGCACCACCGATGGATGCCCTGGCTCTCGACCCAAGACGCTTTGGAAGCTATGCCGACCGCGCTTACCGCCTTGAGAAGGCCGTCGAATGCTTCGGCCTGCAGTTCGGCATCCACTTTCCCTATGAGGAGCGCTCGGCTGGCCGGCCGAGACGTCTAACGCCGCTCTACGATCGACAGGCAGCGCTCGGTGCCGTCTTCGGCGCCGCCTATGGATGGGAGCGGCCGAACTGGTTTGCGCCTGCGGGGGAAGGGGCTGAACTGACCTTCGATCGACCGGCATGGTTCGATGCTGTCGGGCAGGAGTGTCGCGGTGTCGCGGAGAATGTCGGCCTGGCCGATCTCTCCGCCTTCGCCAAATTCGAGGTGACCGGCGCGGGCGCTGCGGGCTTTCTGGCTTCTCTTGGCTGCAAACCGCCGCCACAGCGTCTCGGTCGCCTGGGACTCCTGCATGTCCTGACGCCAGCCGGCGGTGTCGCCTCAGAGTTCACCGTCACCCGTTTGGCCGAGGATCGCTACTACCTGACCTCAGCTGCAGCAGCAGAACGCCATGACGAGGATCTCTTGCGGGTACGCGCCGCGTCTCATGAAGCGGTGCAAATCGCCAACAAGACGGAGGAGATCGGCATCCTGGCAGTGATGGGCCCCAGATCTCGAGATCTCTTGGCACCTTTGGTCGACAAGTCTTTAGAAAACAATGATTTTCCTTGGCTCTCAGCGCAAAAAGTTCGGATTGCCGGGCAGGACCTCTTGGCGCTGCGTGTTTCCTATGTCGGCGAGCTGGGATGGGAGCTGCATCTGCCCTTGCAGGCCATGGGCCCGATCTTTGATCTGCTGAGCGAGAGAGGCAGAGACTTGGGCCTGGTGCACTTCGGCATCTATGCGGTGAATGCCATGCGCCTTGAGAAGGGCTATCCGGCATGGGGCAGCGACCTGACCAGCGAGCGCTCTCCCTTGGAGTCTGGTTTGGACGCCTTCTTCAAAGGCGATGGTCGCAGTTTCATCGGTAAGGCTGCGGCGCTGGATCGGGCCAAAGAGCCATCCTGGTCACTGCGTCTTATTGAATTTCAAGAAGGTAGCGACCCTTTCTATCAGCATGTCTTGATGAAGAATGGCAATGCGGTTGGCATGGTAACCTCTGCTGCTTATGGACACCGTGTGGGCCGGCCGCTGGCCTTGGCCTATGTCCGTCCTGAAGCAGCCGAGGCCGAGATGTTTGAGGTTCAGGTTCTGGGCCGTTTGGTTCCGGCCAAGGTCTTGAAGTGGGCGCCCTATGATCCGGACAACCTGAGGCCGAAGGGACACGCTCATCTGTGATCATTACCAGGTCAGATTGCCTGGACCGACGCGAACCCCATCTGCAATGAACGACAAGAGCCGGCCGCGTGCGATGGCGAAGTGTTTCTGCGCAGGAGGGAGGCAAGGTCATGAGAGCGGCAAGGGGAGTTGTTTTGGCGCTTACCGGGTTGGGCATGGCAGCCCTGGCCGGCTGTGTCGGCAACTCCGGATCGGGGAATTACAGTGAGACCGCTGGGGGCAGCGTCGCAGAGAATGTCTATACGGTGATGGCCGGGGACACACTCTGGGGTATCTCGAAGAATTATGGCGTCCCACTGCAAAGTCTGATCGATGCCAACGCTCTTGCGGCACCCTATGTGCTGCAAATCGGTCAGCAGGTGCGGATCCCATCAAACCCTGCTCAGGCGCAGGCCGGAGCCGTTGCAGCCAACACGGCGGCACCGATCCTGAGCGCCGACTATGCAGTGCAGCCAGGCGACACGCTCTATGCCATCTCAAGGCGCAGCGGCATCCCGGTCTCGACCTTGGCTAGTGCCAATGGTCTGACGCCGCCCTATGCCCTGCAGGTGGGGCAGGGCTTGACCCTGCCGCAGGATGCTCGCGATCCGACCCTTCTGGCTGCGGCCAGCCAGCCGATTCCGGCACCACGTCCGGAGACCCCGCAGCCGATAGGTGAGAGCGGGACGCAGGCCTCGGCCGGGGTGCCGGCAGATCTGTTGGGCAGCCTGGAGAGTTCCGCTCCTGCAGCACCGACTGATGCTACCGCTGCGCCGGCAGACCTGACGGCGACCGAGAACCAGCCGGTCGAGACGGTGGTGGTGCAGGAGGCCGCAGTGGTGGAAGCCGCCAGTGCTGACGGCACGGTGGTCGAGGCGGCAACGGCCCAGGCGGCAGTGCTGCAAGTGCCAAACGCGAAACCCGCCCGTGAGGTCGCACTGCCGGCGATCGCCCAGCAACCGCCGCCGCCGACAACCACCGCTGCATTGCCGAACCCACCGAAGCGGCAGGGACGCCTCTTCGACTGGCCGGTTACAGGCAAGGTGATCTCAAGCCACGGACCCAAGAAGGGCGGGCTGCACAACGACGGCATCAACATCGCTGCACCAGCGGGGACGCCGGTCCGCGCCGCTGAGAGCGGCGTCGTGGCCTATACCGGTGGGGACCTGAAGGGCTTCGGCAAGCTGGTACTGATCAAGCATCAGGACGGCTACGTCACCGCCTATGCGCACAATAGTCAGGTCCTGGTGCAGCGCGGTGAGACGGTGCGGCGTGGCGACGTCATCGCGAGGGTAGGAGAGACCGGCAATGTCGACACCCCCCAGCTCCACTTCGAGATCAGGAAGGACGCAAAGCCGATCGATCCGACCGGTTTGATGGTCGGGATCGCGGGCTAACGATCCTTACTGATCCAGAAGGTAGGTGGCGATTGCCTGGCGGTCCTCGTCTGACAGCATGGAGGTGCTGCCCGTGACCACCTCACCCATGCTGCCGCCCATGGCATCGCCCTCGGGCGTCAGACCGGTCTTCAACGCATAGGCGATGTCGCCGGCGGTCCAGCCGGCCTTGGTCAAGGCCTCTTTGGTGATCGCGGGTACGCGCTCGCCCCCCGGACCGCCGCTGCCGCCCTGAAGCGCCTCGCCTTCCTCGGGTCCGCCCAGGATGTTGCGCGGCGTGTGACAGGCCACGCAGTGCCCCGGCCCATTGACGATGAAGGCACCGCGGTTCCAGGCCTCGGAACGGTTGGGGTCCTCCTTGTAGGGACCGGGTTTCATGAAGAGGGTCTGCCAGGGGATCAGCAGGAAGCGGTGGTCATAGAGCTGATCCACCTTGTTTGCAGGCGCGCGGCCTTCGACTGCCGGCACGGTGTGCAAGGCGGCCCATAGGTCGGCCAGGTCCTGATCGCTCATCAAGGTGTATGAGGTATAGGGAAAGACGGGATAATAGGGGCGGCCATCCGGGCGCAGACCTGCGGTCATCGCGTCGGCAAAGTCCTGTAGAGTCCAGGATCCGATCCCGGTGCGTTTGTCCGGGGTGATATTGGGGCCATAGAAGGTTCCGAATGGCGTCTTGATTGGCGGCCCGCCGGCCATCAGGGCGCCGCCCTGCTTGCTGTTGGTGTGGCAGGCCACACAGCCACCCATGTGCGCCAGATAGGTGCCGCGCACCGCATCGCCGCTGTCGGCGCTGATGGTGACCTTTCGCGGCTCCGGCCCACCGAAGAAGAGGTAGGCGGCCAAGCCGATGCCGCCGACAAAAAGCAGCAAAATGAGATAGCCTATGAAACGACGCACCTGCCGACCTCTAGCGTGGTTTTCGGAATGCAGTGTGGCAAGCGTTGCAGGTCTTGACCAGAGCTTCGAAGGCCGCAGACGGCGGCCCAGCCGCAAGCGCCTTGATCTCCGCGTCTGATAGGGGGGCGGGCGCGACCGGCGCCAAACCCAGAACCTGCTTGCTCTCAGGCGGCGTAGCGCTCAGGCCGCCCTGCCAATCTGCGGTCGCGCTCAGGGCCTTAGCCACCTTTGACATCTGATCGGCATAGTCCTCAAAGCTTGGCCAATCCTCCCAGATTGCCGGCAAGGCATCGCTGGTAGAGGATTGGCTTCCTGCCGGGAAGAGGGCGGTCAAGGTCGACCCTCCCGACTTTGCGATGAAAGCTCCGTTGCTGCGCAGAACCGCAGGTTCGAAGGGGGTCTTACCCTTCATCATGTCGCCGATTTGCTTGCTCGCCTCGCCGACCTCCTTCATGAGGTCCGCGCGCTCGGCCACGACACCGGTGGCATGCTTGTGCGCCTCATGGGCGGAGGCCATCGGCATGAGGGCCAAGCCTGTCAGAGCGAGAGCTCCAACCCAATGTGACAGGAGCCGTTCCAGCTGCATCGTAACTCCCAAATAGAACGCGGCGCTTGGACGAGCTAGGAACGGCCCTCGTTCGGAAGGCGAGGTTACTCGTCCTTCTTGCGGAAATCGGTGTGGCAGGCGCCGCAGGTCTTGCCGACTGCCTGGAACACCACGTCGGGTGACATCTTCGCCAACTCGGCTGGATCGGTGGTCAAGGCCTGATCGGCCGACGCCCCAAGGGTGGCCTGGCCGCCCAGAGTACCACCGCTTGCGGCTGCATCCCCGCCGCGCGGGTTGCCGGCAGAGTTCACCAGACCCTGCGCATAGAAGCCCAGATCGTCGGCATACTTGGTGAAGGTATCCCAGTCTTCCCAGATCGTGGGCAGGGCTTCGCTCTTGTCCGTGAGACTGCCTTTCGGGAAGAGCTTGGTGATCTCGATGCCGGAGTGGGACTCGATCGTCGCCGCCGCCTCGCGCACCACGGCCGGGTCGTAGTCAACGCTGCCCTTGAACATGGGACCCATGGTCTTCATGGCCTTGCCCATGTCTTTCATCAACTGGCTGCGCGCCTGGACGTCTGGGTTGTCTTCTGCCTGTGCTGGCAAGAGAGCGCCTGCCAGAGCAAGGCTGCTTCCCAAGGTCACTGCGCCGAGCACCTGCAGGCTGCGCGTTCTGAAAGACATGTCCCTGTTCTCCTTCCAATCACTACTAAGCACTGCTTCATCACGCACGACGGCCGCATACAAGCGAAGGCGAGGTATCAGCGGATCGCTATCAGCCTCTCGTGCGCCAGGCTCTGACGTTAGCGGTTAAAGCCTACAGCAGGATGACACCTTGGCCGCTAAGATCAACGCTGAAAGGCGATCTGGCCACCGATGATGGTCTGTTCGACCACCACCTCACGAATTTGTTCCACCGGAATGGTGAAGTAGTCGCGATCAAGGACCGCCAGATCGGCGAGCTTTCCGACCTCCAGCGAGCCCTTCTCCTGCTCCTCCCGTCCGGAATAAGCGCCCAGCAAGGTGTAGGCATTCAAGGCTTCGGCCGGTGTTATCGCTTGGCTGAGGTCCAGGTCGCCGCCGCTGTCGCTCTTGCGGGTCACCATGGACCAGAGGGCAACGAAGGGGTTGGGATCGCAGACCATTGCATCGGAATGACCGGGTGCCGGGATGGCGGCATCGATCAGGCTGCGGTGCGGCCACATGTGCTGCATCGCTTGCGGTCCGCGATTGGCGATGTAGGCATCTCCCAGATCGTACATGAAGCCGGTGGCCGAGCTGTCGATCACCTGCAGACGCTGGAGACGCTCCAGTAGGGGAGGCGTCACGTAGCAGCAGTGCTCTACCCGCATGCGGTGGTCAGTTCGAGGTTCGTGGATGAGGCAGTGCTCGATGGCGTCGAGCGCGAAGTCGATCCCGCGATCGCCGACACCCTCGATCATCACCTGCAGGCCGGCCCGATGTGCGGCCAGTGCGCGGGCCTTGAGGTCCTCAAGTTCGTAGAGCAAGACACCCGTGTTAGGCACGGGCTCGCCCTCGATGGTTTTGCCGACGTAGGGCTCGTAATAAGCGGCCGTGCGTCCCGATGTCGAGCAATCGGGGCACCACTCCACACCGATTACCTTCAGGTGCTCGTCGCCGAAGCCACTGCGAATGCCGGCGGCGACGAAGGACTCGACCAATCCCTCTTCGCGGCCGGAGACGATGATACCGACCCGCATCGGCGTTGCTCGGCGGTCTCTCAGCAGTTGATAGGCCTGGATCGAGCGGCTGCCGGCCAGCGAGTTGTAGACCGTGGTGATGCCCAGCGCATTCCAATCACGGAAGACCTCGATCAGGCCGGCCGCCAGGTCCTCCGGGCTGTCTTCGGCATGGATCTCGTCGAGGAAGATATGGGCGGCCGTCTCGCGCAGAAGCCCGGTTAGCTGCCCCGTCTCCGGATGATGGTCGAACTGGCCAAAGGGCGGGTTGGGCGTAGACTCGTCGATCCCCAGGCGCGTCAAGGCCGCCGAGTTAGCGAGCCCGATGTGCCCATCTGTACGCAGGATAAAGAGCGGACGTCCGCCGCTGGCCCGGTCCATCTCTTCTCGAGTCGGGTAGCCACCGCACTTGTTCTCATTGAGGCGCGCGCCGGCAATCCAGCCGGAGCCCTCTTTGGCGGCCTCCGCGATCTTGGCGAGCAAGGCGTCGCGACTCGGGGCGCTCTCCGGGCTCAGATCGAGCCAGGTGGCAAGGCGCGCGGCCTGGGCATCGGGGTGGCAGTGGCTGTCGATGATGCCCGGGATCGCAGTGCGGCCTTCCAGGTCAATCTCTTGGGTCTCCGGCCCTTTGAGGCCGTCCAGATCACTGGCTTTACCCAGTCCGACAATGCGTCCGTCGCGGGCTGCCAAGGCCGAGACGAAGCGCTGTTGGGGATCCATCGTTGCGATCTTGCCGCCTGAAATGATGAGATCCGCATAGAGTCCTGCCATGGCTGCTCCCCCTCGTTTTTGGGCTGTTCCTGGCAATGCGCGCGCTTGGCAAGCGACACGATCAGGACGCATAGTCACTCGCGCGCGTGACTAAGACTAGAGATTTCAGTGAGATTCGAGGGGTGGGGGGAGGGGCATGGTCCTGACGGAGGTTAAGGCCGATCCCTATGGCTGGCCAATCGAGCCGTTGGAGCCGCGGCAGGCAGCCCTGGTGGTGATCGACATGCAGCGCGATTTCTGCGATCCGGCCGGCTATGTCGGCCAGCTTGGGCACGAATTGGCGCCACTGAGAGCGCCGATCCCGGCCATCCAGCGCTGTCTGGAGGCGGCGCGTCAAGCAGGGCTGACCGTGATCCACACCCGCCAGGGCTATCGCCCGGACCTGGCTGACCAGCCACAGTGGCGCGCCCGCTTGGCAGAGCGGCGCGGCGGGATTGTGGGGCAAGAGGGTCCCCTGGGCCGTGTCCTTATCCGCGGCGAACCCGGATTCGATATCATTGAGGCCTTGGCACCAGCACCTGGTGAGATCGTGCTCGACAAGACTGCCAACGGCGCCTTCACGGGCACCAATCTACAGCGGATCCTGACCGGGCTGGGCGTTCGCGCGCTGGCCTTTACCGGCAACACCATCGACGTTTGCGTGCACACCAGCCTGCGCGAGGGCAATGATCGCGGCTATCAATGCCTGCTGCTGCCAGAGGCCTGCGGCGCCATCGAGCAGGGCCTGCACGACTGGTCGGTCCAATCGGTCCTGGTGGAAGAGGGCGTCTTCGGCTCGGTCGCCAGTGTCGACGATTTCGTGAGTGCTCTGACCGCGTCCTGAGAGGAGGGGAAGCCATGTCTGCCTTAAGTGAGTTCGAGTATCGCTACAACATGACCATCAAGGCCTTTCCCTCGCATGCCGAGCCGACCTTTGAGAGCGCCGAACAGCAGAGCGAGATCTGGGGTCAGAACTGGGGCTGTGACAATGATGTCGGACGCTTGCGCAAGGTCCTGATGCACCGACCGGGCGACGAGCTGGGGATCATCGACCGCTCTCAGCGGCTTGAAGACCTGGGCTCCTACGGCGACCGCGAGGGTGAGAGCTGGTACTGGCGCGGCGACCACATTCCGGAGCTGGAGGAACTGCAGGAACAGCACGATGCGCTGACGGCGGCCCTTCGCGCCGAAGGTGTCGAGGTTGTGCTGCTGAAGCGCTGTGCGCCCGGACGCCACAAGGCGATCTACACCCGCGATTCCTGCATTGGCGTCAAAGGCGGGGCCATCGTGACCCGCTTGGGCCCCAAGGTCAGGCGCGGGGAAGAGGCACCGGTGACGGAGACCCTGGCCGGCATCGGCATGCCGATTTTGAGGACGGTGCACGGCAGCGGCTTGATGGAAGGCGGCAGCTTCGTCTGGCTGAAACCCGGCCTCGCCGTGGTCGGCCGCTCGGCGCGGGTGAACGAGGAGGGGACCCGCCAGGTGGAAGAGGTGCTGCGGGCGCAGGGTGCAGAGCTGATCCGTGTCGATCTTACTGGCTATCGCCTGCATATCGACGGCATGCTGGTGATGATCGATGTCGACACCGCGATCGTGAACCCGACGCAAATTCCCTTCTGGTTCCTGGAGAAGCTGGAGGAGCTGGGAGTCCGCACCATCTCGGTCCATCCGGACGACCCTGTGGGCGTCCTGAACTGTCTGGCGGTCAGGCCTGGGCGGGTCATCATGCAGGCCGGTGCCTGCCAGCGCACCGCCGATCAGCTTGACCGCCTGGGAATAGAGATCGTCCCTGTGCCCTACGAGAAGGTCTTCCAGGGCGGCGGCGGCGTCCACTGCTCAACCTCCCCGCTGCAGCGCGATCCCATCGACTGAGGCTTCGGTGTCGGACGCTCTGGTCACGATCCGCGCCGCAGGTCCCGGCGATGCCGAAGCCATCGCGGCGATCTATGCGCCCCTGGTCGAGAAGACGATCATCTCTTTCGAAGAGCGGCCACCCAGTGCCGCCGAGATGGCGGAGCGTATCCGCCAGGTTCAGCGCGACCACCCATACCTTGTCGCCGAGCGAGACGGTGTCGTCTTGGGCTATGCCTATGCCGGACCGCATCGTGCCCGTCCGGCCTATCGCCATTCGGTCGATGTGACCGCCTATGTCGCTGAGAGCGCGCGCGGCAAGGGGGTTGGGCGCCAGCTCTATGAAGCGCTGCTGACAGAGCTGGCACGGCGCGGCTTCCATGCGGCCTTCGCCGGTATCGCGCTCCCCAATCCGGCGAGCGTGGCCCTGCACGAGGCTGTTGGATTTCGCCATCTCGGGACCTATCGCGAGGTCGGTCGCAAGTTCGACCAGTGGCACGATGTTGGTTGGTGGCAGCGCCTGCTTTAGGTCCTAGACCGTCATCGGCTCTCCGGCCTCGGCGGCAGCCTTCTTCAAGGCTTGAAGATCGAAGGCCGGGTCCAGGAAGTTCAGGCAGCAGCAGCGCAGCAGGGAGGCGAAGTTGCTGACCTCACCATGGATCTCCAAGGCCTCTTCATAGAGCAGCGACAGGAACCTGGGCATGGTCATGCCCTGTACCTCGGCGATTTCCTCCAAGACCTCCCAGAAGCGCGCTTCGAGCCGGACACTGGTGACGTGGCCCATCAAGCGAAGGGAGCGGGTCTCGGAGGCATAGTTGGCCGGGTTCTGCCCGGCAAAGACCCTACACATGATCCTCCATCCTCACATTTCTTCCTTGAGAAGGCAGTCTAGACCAATCGGCGCTGTCGCTAAACCGTCATGAAGCGACCTGGGTTCATCAGAGGTCGTTTTGGAGTACGTCACCCCACGCGTTTTTCGACATAAGGAGAGCAGTTCACCGAGACAGGGGATTCGGGCATGAGTCGAACTGGGATTGAGAGAAAGCCGCGCATTGCCTTCTCTGGCAGCGCCGGCATAGGAAAAACCACCTTGGCGCAAGCCATGGCCGAGCGCTTGCAGGTTCCCTATGTCGATGAGGGTATGCGGCGTAGGCTCGAGTCTGGTTTGGATCTCCACACGCTCAACCGAGAGCAGCATCGTGATTTGCTGCTGGAGCTGGCCGATGAGGCGCAGCAATCTCTAGAAGAGGCGCTTTCTAGTGCCGGCGGTGTCGTTGCCGACCGCTCTCCCCTCGATGCGCTGGCGTTCTGGCTGCACTATGGCTTTGTGCACGATAAGGAGGTTTCCACGGACGCGATCGTCGAGTGTCAGCTTCATCGATGCCGCAGCTTCGATCTGATCGTCGTTCTGCCTTGGGGCGCACTTCCCTTGCGCTCTGATGGTGTGCGTTCGACCAATCCTTGGCTGCAGTTACAGTTCCACGCATTGGCGATGGGCCTTGCACAACAATTCCTTCCACAAGAGCAAATGATCTTTCTTCCCAAGGCGCTCACAGGACTTCATGATCGGATTGATTGGATGGAGATGCAGCTCTCATTGATTGAGAAGCGCCGGATGGAGGATGCAAGACAATGACAGGTGATGGAGCCTGGCTGGAGCTGGTGCGCGACCACTTGGGACGAACGACCAGCGGGTGGAGCAGCGGCGTGTTCGGCGCGCTGGCGGAGTTCGAACGCGATCCTGGCGAGGACTGCAACACACTCGAAGGAGCTTTGTTGGGTTGGGTGACCCCGCGCGGTGCACTGGCGATCGATAGTGAAATGCGGCCACTAGCCCTGGCCTATGAGTGCCTCTCTCCGCGCCCTGGAAGGTGGCAACAGGGCTGCGTCTTTTGCCTTCCCAGCCAGTCTCTGGAGACTGGGCCATCGGTCTTGACCGATCTTGGCTGCGACCACGATGCCTTGCGGCCGGAGGACCGTGAGGGACGCCTCTTTGATATGGGGATCGGTCGCCCCGGCGTCCGCTTCTGCGTGCGCACGAACGACCAACCGCTCGCCGCGCTGTTGGTCGAGAACAGCGGAAGTTCGCTCTTCGATGCGGCAAATCCGGCGATGGCGGCAATCAAGGCAGCAAGCCCAAACCGCGTGGTCATTACACCTTTGGGCCGGATCGAGGTGTTCCAAGTCATCGGTTCTTCCAGTAGCGGACAGGGAACGCCGGAAGGGCCGCACACTCATGTTCTGCCGAAGTTGCTGGCGAATGGTCGGTCGCACGATGCCAACATTCCCGTTCCGGACGGGATGACCCCGCTGTTGAGCCTTCACCCGGCCCACCCTCTCCACAGCGACGACGGCGCGTTTGACCCGGAGGGCCACGAGCGCTTTCAAGCAACACTGGCGCGCTTTGGCCACGCTGACTACGCATCGGCAAAGACTGAGGCCATTTCCGCCATGACCGGCGACCTCGACCCCGAGACCCGAGTGCTACCCAAGGATCGCAATTGCCGCGCGGCCTGGCGCATTGCACTACGGCAGTTGACCGGTCAGGGGCTGCTGGATGAGGCGAGCCGCGAACGCTGGAATGTGGTCCTCGAACCCCGGGGTGAGGAGCGCAAAGCTAGCGAGGCTGTGCCTGGACATTAAGCGCGCCGGCGATCTCACCCAGTGAGAAGGCGACATCATAGGCTTCCTCGATCTCCTGGCTCTTCAGCACCTGGCGTGGCTCACCGCAGAGGCGCGCGCGGCCTTGGTGGATCAGGAGCAGGCGATCGCAGAATTGGGCTGCAAGTGACAGATCGTGCAGCACGATGATGACCGCCAGTCCGGCATCAGCACGGCGTCTCATTTGCTGCATGACCAGCAGCTGCTGACCCGGGTCAAGCGCTGCGACGGGTTCGTCTGCAAGCAGAAGCGTTGGTTCGCTGACAAGAGCGCGTGCCAGGAAGGCGCGCGCCTTCTCGCCACCTGAGAGCGTCTGTATCGAGCGCTCTGCGAAGTCCGTCAACTGAAGGTCGGCGAGCGTTGCTTCGATCGCCTGGTAATCGGCCGCTCCAGCGGCCTGGAAAGGGCTTCGTCTTGGCAAGCGCCCCAAGCCGACCAGGTTCGCGACGTTGATGGCCCAATGGCATTGCTGGCCCTGCTGCAGGTAGGAGATCTGCGCGGCGCGCTCCCGTACCGAGAAGGTCTCTAAGGGCTTGGCGGAGAGAGCGATCTGGCCCTCCGCCGGGATGGCGCCGATCAAGGCCCGCAAGAGGCTGGTCTTACCAGCGCCATTGGGACCGATCAGGCCTAGGATCTCGCCGGAGGCCAGGTCGAAGGATACGGAGTCGACAACGGATCGGTTAACCCGCACGACCTTGAGATTCTGAACTGAAAGCAAGCTCATGCCGGCTCTCGCCGCAACTGCAGGACCAGCCGCAGAAAGAAGGGCGTGCCCACCAGCGCGGTCACCACACCCAGCTTCAAGTCCATGGATGGTGGCACGATCCGCGTTACCAGATCAGCCCAGGTCAGGAGGATTGCGCCGCCCAAGGCTGAGGCCGGCAGCAGTCGACTTGGCAGATGGCCGACCAGTGGACGCAAGAGGTGTGGAACGACAAGGCCCACGAAGCCTATTGCGCCCGCCACAGCTGTTGCCGCACCTACGATCGAGGCCGTTCCCGCAATGAGGAGCAGTCTTGATCGTGCAAGCGGCATTCCGAGGCTCTGCGCGGTGTCTTCGCCGAGGCTCAGTGCATCCAAGGTCGTCTTCAACAAGAAGAGCAACAGAGCGCCGAAGAGGATGAAGGGACCAGCCAGCCAAAGGTGTTCGGTAGAGCGGTCCGCCAAGGATCCCAGCATCCAGAACACGATCTCGTAGACGGCGAAAGGGCTCGGCATCAGGTTGAGGGCGAGGGACATCAGGGCCCCGGCCAGGGCGGACACTGCCACGCCAGAGAGAACCAGGCCCAGGGTCGATGCCTGGCGACCGGCGAGCAACAGCAGGCCACCCGCTGCAAGACCGGCCCCGGCCAGACCGGAGAGCGGCAAGGCAATCAGGAAGAGGCCGCTGAGGCCAGTGTAGAATGCCAATACCGCGCCCAAGGCTGCGGCGCCGGAGATGCCGAAGATCGCGGGTTCGGCCAGTGGGTTTCGCAA
This sequence comes from Rhodospirillales bacterium, assembly GCA_963669335.1. Lineage (GTDB taxonomy): Bacteria > Pseudomonadota > Alphaproteobacteria > Kiloniellales > JACOMY01 > JACOMY01. The sequence goes on along the minus strand of OY770023.1, from coordinate 3,265,198 downwards.
GAATCCTTGCAAGGCAGCACCACAGAGGCCCAGTCCGCCGCCGATCAGGATTGCGAGCGCTGTCCGCGGGAGACGCAGCTCATGCATGATCAGCTGCTCAACCTGGCTGCCGGTGCCGAGCAAGCCCGCCAATACCTGCGAAAGGGTCAGGCTGCTAGGGCCGAGCAGGAGAGAGAGCAGGCTCGTTGCCAAGAGGATCAGGGTCAAGAGGGAGAAGAGAAGCCCTTGGCTCACCGACGAGTGCCTCCGTCACCTCGAAGCTCATCGGCAAAGGTGCCGAACCGGCGCACCGCCTCCATGATCTGAGGAGAGCCGCAGATCCAGTATTCGGAAACGATGGTGATGTGCGGCCTTGGTTGGCTCAAGGCAATCACTGCCGGGTGCTCCAGGATGCTGGCCTGAATGGAGGCGTTTGCGCCGGGGTCCACTCCAAAGACATAGGCGTCGGCCGGATCGCTCACGAGGTGCTCGAGCGATACCTTGCCGATGCCGGAAATGCCCCAGTCTGCAGCCTTGTTGTCCAGGCCGGCCGTCTTGACGATGTCGTCCAACAAGGTGCCTGCGCCATGGGTGTAAAGCCCCGACATCAGAACCCCGACTTTAGGAGGATCATGGTCTAGCCTCTGCTCGGCGAAGGCCTCGAGCGCCTGTCCGAGATCTGCTTCGAGCGTTGCACCGCGTTCTTCCTGGCCGACCAGGCGTGCCGTCTCCAGGAGATTGCTGCGCACGTCATCGAGTGACTGAGCAAAGGGCAGGTCCACGACCTGAAATCCCTGACCGCGCAACAAGGTGGCGGCTGGCCTTGCTGAGAAGGCTCCGGCTAGGACCAGATCGGGATTGAGCAGCAGGATCTCCGCAGCCAAACCATTGTTCAGCGGCAGGCCCGCCTGGGCCAAGCGCCGTGTGCGTTCCCCGGCATGGGTCTCTTCCAGATCCGCCGAGAGCTGCGTCAGGGACGCGATCTGGCTTTCGTCAGCGACCGCCAAGAGCAGTTGATCGGTGCACATGTTGATTGACACCACCCGCTGCGGCTGCGCCGACGAGAAACTCGGCGCAGTGCAGAGGAGGACCGCCAGTGCCAGGCTAGAAGCGCGCCCGAACACCGAAAATGCCTTGTGCTCCGGGGCCTGCGAAGCCGACCGCCGGCTCGTACTGGGTGTTGGTGAGATTATTGACCTGCACGTAGGCTTCCAGGTTCTCTAGAATGGTGAAGTTGGCCGAGGCATTGACGATGGTATAGGGCTTGGGTGTCACGAAACCGCCGAAGAGACCAATGTCTTGCCGTCCGGCCACGGTCAAGAGGTTGGCCGCAAGCTGGATGTTGTCCGTCACGTCGAACGCGGCAACGGCGTTGATCTGATGCTTGGGCCGACGAAGGGCCTGTCTGGGTGTTGTCGGATCATCGTCCTGCAGTTCGCTGTCGGTAAAGGTGTAGTCGATCCGAAAATAGAGAGCGTCAAAAGGCGTGGTCTCGACGAAGGTCTCGACACCCTGTGCTTTGATGTCTTGATTGTTGACCGTGGTTGAATTGAAAGACGCATCAAAGACTGTGACAATGGCATCTTTGAAGTTGTTGTTAAAATAGGTCGCACCGATACCCAAGTCGCCATCAAAGAAGTCCTGTCGCGCGCCGATCTCCCATGAGAAGTTCCGTTCAGGATCCAGGTTGGGATTGCCGCGAAAGGCCGTATTGAAGTTTGTCGGTGCAAATCCGAAGAGCTCAAACAGGCTGGGTGCCTGGAAACCAGTGCCGACACTGCCATGGAACGTGGTTCCCGTCTGCGGCACGCGAACGAGCGGGGTGACAGAGAAGGTAACAGCATTGTCGCTGTCTTCGACGAGGTTGCCTCTGACATTTGAAGTCAAAGAAAACCACTCTTCGTAACTGAAGCGATGCTGTAGATAGCCAGCGTAGAGCATGCGGCTGGCTTCAGAATCGTCACTGATGACAAAACCACTAAAGTCGCTGAAGCCCGTTTGCTTAAATGATTCCCGCTCAACATTGCCGCCCAAGGTCACGATGGAATGATCGCCGATGTAGAAGTCATTGCGCAGGTCGACGTCGACCCGACTGCCGGTCTGCTTGGTATCGACGATTGTTGCGCTGAGGTCGTCGGGATCATTCGTCGTGCGCCGGTCATAGTCGGAGAAACCAAAGGCAAGAGTCGGGCGCCAGAAGCCATTGTAATAGTCGCCCGACAGGCTGGCATCGATGAAGTAGTTGAGAGTTTTTTGCTCGGCGTTGGGATCATCCGGCGAGGTGTCGAGGTCAAGCCTGCTACTGACAACGCCGAAATAGGCTTGGCCGGTGAGGCCCTCCATCAGGGTGGCATCGAGAGCGACAGAGCCGTTGTACTCGCGAAAGCCATCGCTTTCCGAACTGGTACCGGCCGGGCGAAATCGCTCCGGGGTTATGTTGAAACCGCTGCTGCGCAGATGATTGAAGGTGACATCGTAGCCGATGTTCTGCGCAGCACCATTGATGTTGGCCGTCTGATTGAAGGTGTTCTGCGTCCCGAACTCCGCTTCGCCCATGACCTTCAGGGGCCCTTCGCCGCGGCTGGTGATGATGTTGATCACGCCCGCCTGTGCTTGGCTGCCATAGATGGAGGCGCCGGGACCACGCACGACTTCGATGCGGTCGACATTGGCCAGCGGAATGCCAGCGAGGTCGATCTGGCCATTGGGCGTAGAGGGATCGCCGATCGGACGACCATTCAGCAGGATCAGTGTCTGATTGGAGTTTCCACCACGGGTGAAGACCGAGGTCTGCGTTCCGATCGGGCCGGATTGAACGACAGCCATGCCGGGCACGGTTCTGAGCGCTTCTGGCAGGGTCCGGAAGTGCTGCTCTTCAATCTCCTGCTTGGTGATGACTGTGACTGAGTTACCCAGATCGTCCTTTGGAACGGCAAAGCCAGTGGCCGTGACGACGAGTGGGTTCAGCACCATCGGCGCTTGATCGGACCCAGCGTCTTCATCGTCAGCAAGGATAGCGCTGAAGGGCGTAATGCTGCCAGCAATTGAGATGGCGAGTGCAGACGCACGAATGGCGTTTATTCGGAACATGCTTTCGGCTCCCGTGACCAGTGACGAACTCAAAACGCGAGCACGTCACCGCTCCGGAAAGCCGTTCCTTCGGTACACCCCGCCCGACGGAAGGATGACGCTGTGACGGCAGGTCTCCTGGCTCACGGGTCGTCGCGATGGCCCGACCTTCCCATGCAGCACGAGTGCGCGCTGCACAGTGGTCTTGGTTTGGGCCGCCGCTCTCCGCTCACAGTTGCGGGGGCAGCTTGGGATCAGTGGTTCTCACCACCTTCCCAATTCCCTCTTAGCCCCCTTCGTCAAGAAAGGGGAACCGTCAATGGCCACACGATGAAGCAGGCAATTCCTGCCTGTCAAGCGCGATCTGAACCTGGATTCGCAACGCTGCGTTGCCAGCGACGATCTTCGATGCGCGGTCTTGCCCGCTCACGTGGAAGATCTGCTATCTATCTGAATCTCCGATACAAAATAGTATCTAGACGTCTATTGCCGTGGTGAACCTCTGAGGCCCAAGAGGTGTCCGAGGGCAGGACTGGTCTTGGCCCTTACGATCACCTCTATCGTGTCGGCTGTGGTCCACTCGCTGCGTGTTGGCACATCGATAAAGCAGGCTTCCACTACTGGTCGAGCGCTGAGATTGGCGAGGGCGTCCACAATTGCCTTGATCGGCTCATTTGCCCGCTGCAGTCTTTTCCTAGGGGATGCTGGGGGAGCAGCAGGGCTATGTACGAGACAGTTGCCATTCTGGCCGCCGTCGTCTTCCTTTACAGCATGTTGGCCGACCGGCTTGAGCGGACCTTGATCGGAGGTGCGATCTCTTTCACGCTGGTCGGTATCGCGCTCGGTCCCCAAGGCAGCGGTCTCTTACATCTGTCCCTCAACACGGAGGGTCTGACGAGCCTGGCCGAGTTGACACTGGCATTGCTGCTCTTCGTCGATGCGGCTAATGCAGACCTGAAAGAGCTGGTCCGCAGTTCCGCGCTGCCCCGGCGGATGCTGCTGATCGGTTTGCCGCTGACGATTGGTTTGGGTTGTCTCTCTGGCCTATTGCTGATCGACAGCCTGCCTTGGATTTCTATCGCCCTTCTGGCAACGATCCTGGCGCCCACGGATGCCGCGCTTGGCAAAGCGGTGGTGACCGATGAGACCGTTCCGAACCGCATTCGTACGACACTCAATTTCGAGAGCGGCATGAACGATGGCATCTGCGTGCCGATTTTCTTGACCTTTCTCGCCTTTGCGCTGCACACCGCCGGAGAGAAGACCTTCGGAGAGACAGCGGCCAAACTGATCATCGAAGAGGTAGGCATCGGCGCCCTTGTAGGCCTCAGCGTTGTCGGCATCTGCGCTCTCCTTGCTCGGTACTTCGAGTCGCACCTGACTGGTGCTGCGAGTTGGCAGCAGCTGCAGGTTCCAGCATTGGCCTTGACCTGCTTTGCGCTGGCCCAAGCAATCGGAGGAAGTGGCTTTATTGCTGCCTTCGTTGGAGGTCTGCTGTTCAATGGGCTTACGCCGAAGCCGCTGAAGCACCAGCTCATCGTGGCGGCCGAGGGATTCGGTGACGCGACTGCGCTTTTGACCTGGGTCGTCTTCGGCGCCACGGTTGTCGGCAGCCTTATCAGCCACATCTCCTGGCAGGTGCTCCTCTACGCGGTTCTGAGCCTGACGGTGGTTCGGATGCTGCCGGTCTGGCTTTCCTTGCGCGGCACCGGGGTTCGGACGGACGAAGCGCTCTTCCTCGGCTGGTTCGGGCCACGCGGCTTGGCAAGCATCGTCTTTGTCGTCATGGCCATGGATGCCGAGGTACCAGGCGCCAATCTGGTTGGCGTGACCGTGGCCTGCACGATTCTGCTCAGCATTGTCGCTCACGGCATCAGCGCCAAGCCGCTGGCGCGCCTTCTCGCAGCACGCTTGCACACACGAGAAGCGGGGGGCCAGTAGCAGGAAATCAGAGAAAGAGGCCTTGCACGATCGTCGCTCACTCCTGTCTCTCCTCCTGAGCGACAGGAGTGCAGTTTTCCCTCGGCCTCTCTGCGGCGAGAGGTGATCAGATCCGGCCGTCTCAGATGGCCTTGAGCTTCTCCAGGTTCGTTTGGCGAAGCTCTTCTTCGGTAAGGCCGATGTCGTAGGCGGGAGAGAGAACCAACTCCGCTCTGGTCACGCTGATCTTCACGAAGTCGCTCATCATCGGAAGGTAGGGGCCCCAGAGGCCCTCGAAGGCTGCCAAGAGGGCGGGATCGGCGTCGGCCTTGGCGATGATCTCTCCCGTGCCGGCGGCGCGGACCGCACGCCTGGTCAGAACATCGATGAAGCAGACCTCGACGGCCGGCCGGGCCCTGAGGTTGGCGGCGGTGCCGGGGGAGCGAATGTTGCCGTAGGCCAGGCTGCGCTCATCCAGCACAACGAAGGTTGCTTTCGGGGAGACCGCCGGTGCGCCCTCGGCGTCGATTGTTGCCACCATGCCGGCACTGTGGTCGGCGATCAGTTTCTGCATCTCTGGCGTCAGCATCTCGAATCTCTCCCGCGTTCCGCATCGTTCCCTGATAGAAAGCCTCGGGTCTGATGGGAATGTCCAATCAGCAGCGATTCACCCAGACCAATTCTCAGTTCTGGCTAGACCCCCACGCTGTGAGAAAGTCCAGGGCATCCTCTTGCTGCGCTTCGGCCAGGGCGGCACAGATCCGCACGACGTCGAGCACCTGGCTCAACTGTCTTGGGCCACCGCGCCAAGTCTCGATTCGAGGCGTGAAGAAGGCTTCGATTGCCGCGGCATCGTCAGCCGTGCAGAAGGCGGAGGTGAGCCAAGGCAGGCCACCGCGATGAGAGGTCGGCAGCCGGGCCAGGATCGCCTGCTCATTCTCCCGAAAGAAGGACCAGACCGCGTCTCGATTGGCGACCCGGCGGGCTTGGCGATAGAGCAGTCGAGAGGCTTCGCGCTGCGCGCGCTCCGGATCGAGGATCAGGGACTGAACGCGTGCCACTGCCGCTGGATCTGTCAGGTGGGCGAGGACGGCTTGGATGTTGCCGCGAAGCACCTGATCGCGGGTTTGGTCCATTTTGGTAATGAGGGCCTCGACATAGTCCGGGCCCAGCTCTTCTGCGGCGACGATCATGGCCAAGCGCCGGAAGTCGCCATGCAGCACCTCGGGATGGAGCTCTCCGTCACCCTCGAACCCGAGATAAGCCTCACCCAGAGCCTTGAAACCAGCACGCAGGTCCGGATCGCTGGCGTCCAATGCCAGGAACCACAGCAGGTCGCCCAGAAGGAGAGCCTCGTCACTGGTGCTGGCCCCTTCGGCGAAGAGGCGGTCGCTCAGCTGGAAACGCGCCAAGGCCGGGCGATAGATCTCGCGATAGAGCGCCTTGATCTCCTCCTGACGCTGCAAGGGCAGCACGAAGTTCTTGACGTCGCGCAGGGCCTGCATGGGTGCGGCTGCCACATCCCAGGCGGGGGAGCCTGCAGCCTTGGCGGCGAAGGCAAGCAGCGTCTCGAGGCCAAGGTCACCGGCACGATAGGCGGCCGACACTGAGGTCATCAGTGCCTTCTGCTCGCCCGCACTCAAGGTCTCGAAGGCCTCGAGCAACGCCTGCCAATGACGCTCCGGCATCGCCCAGAGATAATAGCCAGTACCCCCGTCGCTCGGGAGCATCCATGCCGGACAGCTCTGCCCCTCGAGAGGCAGGTTGATCTCTTTCTCCTCCAGGATCAGACAGTGGCGTTGGCGCTCACCATCCGCTTTGTAGGCAAGGCAGAGCGGAAGGTCCCAAAGCTGAGCTGGTGCCGGTTCCAAACCGGCAGCTTGATAGCGTGACTGCCCGATGCTGACTTGCGTGCCATCCGCCGAACACTGCCAATCCAGATGGACCAGCGGTATGCCCGACTGCTCCAGGAAGGAGCGTTGTGCAGCCACCAGGCGCTCGTCCTCCGCAGTCTCCGCCATGATCTCGATGAAGTCCTCCGCGTTGGCGACACCATGCGGAAAGGTCCTGATGAAGCGCCGTACGCCTTCGCGGAACAAGGCTTCTCCCAGATAGCGTTCGAACATGGCCAAGAGGCCGCCGCCCTTGGAATAGGTGATGCGGTCGAAGGCATTGGCGATGTCGTGGTTGCTCTCGATCGGCTGGCGGACGGCGCGCGCAGAGGGCAGGCGGTCGGTCCACATGGCCCTGGAGGCGGCACGCTGCGGCCCGCGGTCATCGAAGGTCTCGGGCTGCCATTGGTGCACCACCCGTTCGGCCATCCAGGTGGCAAAGGCCTCGTTCAGCCAGAGGTCGTTCCACCAGACCGGCGTCACATAGTTGCCGAACCAGCTGTGCGCCAGCTCATGGGCATGCACATAGGCATAGCTGCGCTTTTGGTAGATCGAGGGCTCTTCATCGAAGAGCAGTCGCTCTTCACGATAGAAGAAGGCGCCGGCGTTCTCCATGCCGCTGGGGCTGAAGGCGGGGAGGGCCAGGATGTCGAGCTTGGCATAGGGGTAGGCCTGGTCGAAGTAGTCCTCGAGGATCACCATCATCGCCGCCGTGTTCTCTAGAGCATAGGTCAACTCCGGGCCGCGCCCCTTGGCGGCCGCACCGCGCAGCGGCACCGGTTCGCTGCGCTGAGGTGTCGGCGGAATGGGCTCCCAGGTGACGATATCCATCGGCCCGACCGCGAGCGCGATCAGATAGGTCGGCAGGGGCTCTGTGGTGGCGAAGCTTATCTCCTTGCGGCCATCTTCCAGTATGTCCACAGAGGCGAGGGGCGCATTGGAGATGGCCTCATCCTCGGCCCGGACGGTCAAGGTGATGTCGAAGGGTGTCTTGAAACGCGGCTCGTCGAAACCGGGGAAGACGCTGCGCGCTGCAATGGGCTGCAGGTGCGTGAAGGCGTAGCTCTCACCGGCTTCCTCGGTCCGGTAGAGACCCTCCAGCGAGCTGTTGAAGGGTGCGCTGTAGTCGATCACGAGGGTGGCCTCACCGACCACAAGCCGTTCGGGAAGGCTGAGGCGCACGACCCCGCTGTCCTCGATCTCCTCGTAGCTGGCAGGCAGCCTCAGTCCGTCCGGCAGGCGCAGCTCCGCCAACTCCACCTCCAGACCGCGACCATGCATCCAGAAGGAGGATGTCGGCTCATCGATCATCAGGTCGATCTCGGCCTTGCCGGAAAAGCGCTCCTGGTCCGGATCCACCTCAAAAGCCAGGCGATAGTGCAGGGGGCGTAGCGTCTCAGGCAGCTGTCCGAAAGGCGGGGGGCCCTCGGCGACGGCGACATTGGCCCCGGCTAGGCCCAGAATGAGCACCAAAGATGGCAGGAGACGGCGGGACAGCATGGGTCTGGTCCTTTTGGGTCTTGGCACTCTGAAACGTCGGGCTGTGAGAGAAGGAGGAAGAACCTATCAGCGCTTGCTGGTTTGAGACAGTCCTCCAGTGATGCTGATGAGCAGGACACCAGACAGCGTTGCGGTCGGGCAACGTCCGGGTTCCAGCTCGCAGGGTTGGGATGACTCGATCGGATCGGCTGAACAAGCAATCTCGAAACTGGCCTTTTAGGTGCTTTTGCGACAGACTTTGTCTCTACTGACCCATGCCAGTTGGCGAGGCCTGGGACAGCGTGCATCTTTTGCGGAGGGGATGACTAATGACTTACTACGATCTCGGTGATTACTCCTGGCCGATTACGACCAGCGCCGGCGAAGCGCAGCTCTGGTTCGATCGCGGGCTGGTTTGGACCTATGCCTACAATCACGAAGAGGCCATTACTTGCTTCCGCAAGGCGCTGGAGTTCGATCCGGATTGCGCCATGGCGCATTGGGGGATCGCCTATGCCATCGGGCCGAACTACAACAAGCCTTGGGAGGCCTTCGAAGAGGAGGAGAAACCCGACGCCCTGGACCTCGCTTGCCGCTCCATCGCCGCCGCACAGGCTCTGGCCGAGAGGGTCACCCCTACCGAAAGGGCGCTGATCGAGGCCGTCGACAAGCGCTATCCGGACAACGCGGCGATCGAGGACTTCAGTCCCTGGAACGACGCCTATGCCAATGCCATGCGCCAGGTCCATGCGGCCCATAAGGGCAACTTGGACATCTCAGCGCTCTTCGCAGAGGCGATCATGAACCGGACACCCTGGCAGCTCTGGGATCTGCCGTCAGGCAAGCCGGCCGAAGGGGCCGACACCCTGGAGGCGATTGCCGTGCTCGACCGAGCCTTTGACGCGCTACCAGGCGCTTGGGACCACCCTGGCCTCTTGCACATGTACATCCACCTGATGGAGATGTCGCCGCATCCCGAGCGGGCCTTGAAGCACGGCGATCGGCTGAGCACTCTGGTACCCGACGCCGGTCACCTCCTGCACATGCCGACCCATGTGGACGTGCTCTGCGGCGACTACATGAACGTGGTGCTGCGCAATCACACGGCCATGGTTGCAGACCGTAAGTACCTCGAACGCGAAGGGGCGGAGAACTTCTACTCGGTCTATCGCTGCCACAATTACCACTTCAAGATCTATGGGGCGATGTTCCTGGGCCAGCCGGGGCCGGCGCTGGAGACAGCGCAGGAGCTGATCGACACGCTGCCGGCACAGACCCTGCGCCCCATGGCGGACTGGTTCGAGGGCTTCATCCCGATGAAGCAGCATGTGCTGATCCGCTTTGGCAGGTGGCAGGAGATCCTGGATCAAGAGCTGCCGGAGGATGCCGAGCTCTATTGCGTGACCACAGCCATGATGCGCTATGCCCGCACCGTGGCCTTGGCCAACACCCGGCAGCTCGAGGCGGCCGAGGCGGAGCGGGCACGCTTTGAGGAGGCCTATGCGGCAGTGCCGGAAACCAGGATGCTCTTCAACAACACCTGCCGGGACATTCTGGCCGTCGGCGAACAGATGATGCTGGGAGAGCTGGAGTACCATAGAGGCAACCACGAGGTGGCTTTCCAGCACCTGCGCCGCTCCGTCGAGCTCGACGACTCGCTGCCATACGACGAACCCTGGGGCTGGATGCAGCCAACGCGTCATGCCTTGGGGGCCTTGCTGCTGGAGCAGGGCCATCGCCAAGAGGCCGAGACGGTCTATCGGGCCGATCTTGGCCTAGACGCCACTTTGAGCCGCGCCTGTCAGCATCCCGGCAATGTCTGGAGTCTTCATGGCCTCTACGAATGCCTGACTGCTCGCGGCGAAACCACCGAAGCAGCGCACATCAAGCTGCAACTCGACAAGGCCGTCGCCCGCGCACAGGTGCCAATCCGAGCCTCCTGCTACTGCAGGCAGAAGGCCGCGGCGTAACAAAGCCCTGAACTCTCTGCGCAAGGCAAAAGAGATGCCCGAGCAAGTCCTATGACCTGCTCGGGCTGTAACGTTAGATCGGATTAGTGCTCGTGATTCAGCTCGATCGGTGCGCCAAAGTCTCGATGATGGTCGGCATGGCGCCACTCTTCCTTGCGGTGGCTCAGCTCATCGGCTGAGGTTAGCCCCTTGGCGGCGGTCAACTTCTCCAAGGCCGCCAGCCAATGGTTATAGTAGCGGTCGCCGAGGTCGGGATCGCCGGACGCCTTGGCGGCGGCGATCTCCGCACTCAGATAGTCGACCCATTCGCTCCAATCGAAGTGACCCTGGTCATAGAGCGACAGGGTCATGGCGAAGGCCTGGGCTTCCCAGGGCTCCTTGAAGATCGGCCTGTCCCCGTCCTGCGGAATCTTCGGCATGCGGGGGTCGTTGGGAGGACTGCGCATCGCCGGGTCAGGCCGGGTCCATGTAGTCGTCCCAGAGGTCGATATAGAGCGCGTCCTTGCCGGCCGCGGCATCGCCCCATAGCTCATTCGCCTCGAAACGCACGCTGTAGACGTTCTGTGGTTTCTCACCGCCCTCATGCGCGGCGGCGTCGGGATAGACGAAGACCCCGTGCAGGCGATCGACCACGCCGACGCGGCCGCGGATGTAGCGCGGCAGGCGGGTATGGCCCATGGGGTTCATGTTGCGGGCTCGCACGCGGTCGCCGACCTTGAAGCGCTGAGGAACCTCTTCGTCAATTCGGCAGGATGCGCCGGTGGCCACCAGGCCCGGCACCATATCGGCAGTCAGCATCAGGCGCTCTCCTTCTCCAGTTCGGCCTTGCGTGCAGCAAGCTCTTCAGCCGTGATCTTTCCCTTTTCGACCATCAGGCGTTCTACCGAGGCAAGCCAGTGCTCGTAGTAGGTGGTGTTGAGATAGGCGGGGGCGCCCATACGCTCGATGCCGTGGCGGAACTCATCGACGTTGTAGTTGCCGCCGGCAAAGCAGGCCATCATGACACCGAACATCCGCCGTTCCCACTCGTCGTGGAAGACCGGCTCGTTGTGCTCCGGGTTGATTGGGCCCAGGCCATCCATGCCGCCCAGATCGTGTACGCCATTCATCTTCGTGATCCTCTCTGCGGTGTTTTTGGGCTTAGGGGGTCTTGGCTTCGCCAACGCCGATCATCGAGTCGCGGGTTACGAGATCGGCCAGGGCCTCCTCGCTTAAACCGTCGCTTCCTGCAGGCCGTTTCGGCAGCACCAGATAGCGTAGCTCGGCATTGCTATCCCATACGCGGACTTCGGTGCCCTCGGAGAGGTTCAGGCCGAACTCCTCCAGCACGCCGCGCGGATCGCGAACCACCCGGGCACGATAGGGTGCCGACTTGTACCAGACCGGCGGCAGACCCAGGGTCGGCCAGGGATAGCAAGAGCAGAGGGTGCAGACGACGACGTTGTGGACATCCTCCGTATTCTCGACGACGACCATGTCCTCGCCCTGGACGCCGGAGAAGCCCAACTCGGCGATGGCCTCAGAGCCATTGGCCAGCAGGCGTTCCTTGTAGGCCGGGTCGCTCCAGGCCTTGGCGACGACCTGCGCACCGTTCCGGGGGCCGACGTTCTTCTCATAGGTTTCAATCAGGCTGTCGACGGCCGCTGGGTCGATCAGCTGCTTTTCTTTCAGCAGCGACTCCAGAGCCTTTACGCGCAGCTCAACGTCTGAGAGTGGGCGATTGTGATGGTCAGATGACATGACGAAGCGATCCTCCAGTCAGGGGGGCAGGACCCTTTCAAGAAAGACGGGGCAAAACCGCGCCGAAGGGTTTTGATGTTCCAATGGTTACGTAAAGGCTCGACCAGAACAAGCCAAAAGCAAGAAAGGTGATCTTGACGCCTTCGTGAGCCGACCCTCGACGGCATGGACCAAAGCGGCTTTGCCACAGTATTCAAGACGTTGAAATGGCCCTGCTATCATGGCGATCTTGGCTGCCACTCGGGGCTCTTCGATGCCCTTGTTGTTAGGGAGAAAAGCGACAGGTGATAACGGAATCGGGGCCTGAGGCGTTGCTTCGCGCGGCGGCGCAAATGCTGGGAAAGGGTGAGCCGGCAGAAGCGCTTAGACTGTTGGATGAGGGACTGGCTCAACGTCCAGGATTCCCACCCTTTGCCAGCTTGCGCGGCATAGCACTCTTGCACCAAGGGAAAGGAGAGGCCGCTCTCCGCCAGCTTGAGGCAGTGGTGGCTCAGGTTCCCCGCTGGCCGGACGGTCGTGCCAACCTGGGCTACGTCTTGGAGGCTTTGGATCGCCGCTCTGAAGCGGAACGGGTCCTGCGCAGCCTCTTGGCCGAGCATCCTCAGCACGAGACGGCTGCCTTGACCCTGACCCGCCTGCTTGCACGCCTCGGCCGCTACGAGGAGGCCATTGCGGCTGCCGAGGCCACGCTGCAGCATCGCCCGCAGAACCGAGCATTGCGGCATAACCTGGCGCAGGCCTTGCGGGACAAGGGGGAGCGCGCAGCATCCCTGCAAGTCCTGATGGGGCTCTTTCAGCAGGATGGACGCGACACAGACGCCGCCAACCGCGCGGCCTCTTTGTTGCTGGAGGAGGGGCGAGCCGCGGAGGCTCTGGCTCTGCTCGATACCGCGCTTCAGCAGGGACCCAAGCACGCCGCAGCCCACAACAATCGTGGCACCGCTCTACGGAACCTCCAGCGCAGCGAAGAGGCCTTGGCGGCTTATCGCCAATCCCTGGCCTTGGACCCCAAGCGCGCCCAAGCCTGGCGCAATCTAGGGCTCCTGGCAGCCGACCTGGAGCATCTCTCTGAGGCGACAGAAGCCTTGCGCCGGGTCATCCAACTGGACCCTGGGGACAGCGTCGCACAGCATATGCTGGACGCCGTCGAGGGCCGCACGACCGCGGCACCGCCGGAAGGCTTCCTTGCCGCCAGCTTCGATGCCTTTGCCGAGAGCTTCGATGACCAACTGGTGGAACGCCTTGGCTACAGCGTGCCCGAGGCCTTGCCGGCCTTGGCATCTAGGGCTCGATCCGAGAGCAGTTTTGTCGAGGCGCTGGACATCGGTTGTGGCACCGGCTTGGTGGCCCTGGCCTTTGGCGATCGCGTCCAGCGTTGGACCGGCATCGACCTTTCGCCGAAGATGCTGCAGCAGGCCGAACGTCGCGGCCTCTACCATCGCCTGCAGCTGGGGGAGGCGGCCGCTCTGATCGGTGCCGACCCGACGCTCTACGATCTGGTGACTGCGGCTGATCTCTTGATCTATCTGGGCGATATCCAACCGCTCTTTCGGGCTGTCTCAGCGCACCTGAAGCCCGGCGGCCTCTTCCTTCTCTCGACGGAGCGTTGCCAGCCGGAGGAAGGTGCCTGCAGACTTCGGCCAACCGGGCGCTATGCGCAAAGCGACGACCACGTCTTATACACCGCTGAGGCCGTTGATCTCGCTTGCATCGTGCAGGAGACTACGATCCTCAGGAAGCAGCATGGTGAAGACGTTGAAGGCTGCCTCTTTGCCTTTCAAGCGCCGCTGTTAGGCTAGCTGCGCATCGCTTGCGATCTGCATTCGCGCTATGTCCGCGTCGCATATTGCGGCCTGCTCAAGGGCGTGTAGGCTGAGCCAGAGCCCTGTGATCTTTCCGGCCAACCTTCAGAGGACGTGAGCGTGTTTCCTGCACTTTTCGCAGCCGTCTCTGAGGCCTGTCCGGAGACCGGCCGGTGACGCGGGTCACGACAGCCAAGCTTGCGGCCCTCTATGGCGGTCTGCTTTGGGGTACGGTCTGGATCCCGGTCAGAGAGCTAAGCAGTGCTGGAATCCACGGGTTCTGGCCGGCTGTTTTGCCGTACTTTCTCGCTGCCTTGGCTGTCTTGCCGCTACTGCTTTGGCGCTGGCGGCGGACCTTGGCCAATGGCTGGAGACAGCAGCTGGCCGGCCTCTTCCTCGGCACCGCCGCCGCCATCTATGCTGCCGCCTTTCTCTTCACCGAGGTCGCGACCGCGGTGCTGCTCTATTACCTCTCACCGGTTTGGGGCTTTATCCTGGCGCGGATTGTTCTCGGCGATCCGATCACACCGGTTCGCTGGCTGGCCATGACCCTGGCCCTGCTCGGTGCGGCGGTCATACTGGGTGACGAGGGCTGGCCGCCGCTACCGGCCAATCTGGGCGATTGGCTGGCGCTTGCATCAGGGCTTCTCTTCGTCATCGGCTCCCTGATGATGCTCTCCTGGCAGAAGATTGCCCCGCTGGACTATGCAGCGTCGTTCCTCTTCTGGGGCGGCGTGACGATGGCCACGATCGCACTGGTCGTGGAGCCGACTTTGCCCAGTCAGGCGGACGTCGTGGACGTTTTGCCTTGGCTTGTGCCCTTTGTGCTCTTGGGCCTGGTCCCCGGCAGTTTTGCCGTCATCTATGGCGCCACGATCCTCAACCCGGGCGTGGTCAGCATCATCTACATGTCGGAGATCGGTGTCAGCGTTCTGCTGGCTGCTCTGCTAACCGACGAACCCTTCGGCCTCAGACAGATCGGCGGCATTCTGCTGATCGCCTTGGCGGCGATGGTCGAGGCGCTGGGCGATTGGCTACGCAGAACTCACCAGAAAGCGTGAGAGCAGGGCCTGGGTGAGGCCAAGACCCCACCCAGGCCAACCGATCAGGCGTCTGCCAAGACCTTCATCGAGGTCAAAGTGTCAGGGTCGGGCACCGTACCGGAGCGGTCGTGTGCCGGGGCCTTCTTCAGCTGATCGACGGCTTCCATGCCTTCGACAACCTCACCCCAGACTGTGTACTGACCGTCCAGGAAGCGGGCGTCGGCAAAGCAGATGAAGAACTGGCTGTTGGCGCTGTTCGGCATCTGCGAACGGGCCATGCCGCAGGTGCCGCGCACGAAGGGCTCTTTGGTGAACTCGGCCGGCAGGTTGGGGTGCGGAGAGCCGCCGGTACCGGTGCCGGTCGGATCACCGCCCTGGGCCATGAAGCCATCCATCACCCGGTGGAACACGGTGCCGTCATAGAAACCGTCGCGGGCCAAGAGCTTCAAGCGCTCGACATGCTTCGGCGCCAGATCGGGGCGCAGCTTGATGGTGACCGTGCCGGCCGGAAGGGTGAGGACGAGATGGTTCTCGGGATCTCTAGTATCGCTCATCGGACCTAATCCTAAACTGTCTTGAGAGGGGTTTACTGGTCTGCGGTGAATTTGACTCACCGCTTCGCACCGGCCCTCTCCCCCTCCCGGCCGCCCACGAAAGTATCCTGTTGGGTGGCCGGGAGGGGGAGAGGGCCGGTGCCGCTAAGCCATGTCGGTCATCGACAATGACCGAGGGGGTTACTGGGTATCGGCCAGGACCTTGAGGCTCTTGATGGTGTCCGGATTGTTCACCATTCCGCCGCTGCCAGAGCCCTTCTTGATCTTGTCCACGACGTCCATGCCGTCAATGACCCGGCCCCAGAGGGTGTATTGACCATTCAGGTGCTGACAGTCGGCGGTGCAGATGAACCACTGGCTGTTGGCACTGTCGGGGGCTGCCGTCTTGGCCATGCCGACCGCGCCCTCGGTAAAGATCTCCAGGTTGAACTCGTTGATCAGGTCCGGCAGCTCAGATCCGCCACGCCCGGTTCCCGTTGGGTCGCCGGTCTGGGCCATGAAGCCGTCGATCACGCGGTGAAACTTCAAGCCGTCATAGAAGCCCTGGCGGGTCAGTGTCTTGATCCGTTCGACATGCCGCGGTGCGCGGTCCGGCAGCATCTGGATCAGGACGGTGCCGTCCTCAAGCTCCAGGACCAAGGTATTCTCAGGATCGCTCACCTGCGCCTGGGCGGAAAAGGCGAACAGCGGGGCCAGAAGGGCCAGGGTTGCAAGGGTTCGGAACAGCTTTGAGACAAGCATCACGCTTTCTCTATCCTCCGGGATCGTTGCTGGGTCTTGAGGGTAGGATGTGGGATTGATGGGGGCCTTCTCTCACAGGCTCGGCGCCCCTGTAAACTCAAAGGGCAGGGAGCGCAACCGACCAGGCACCCGATCGAAGCGATTGCAAGTGGCCGGCAATCGTCTAGAAAGGGGCGACAAAACCGGGCCGCTCTTGCTCTCAAGAGAGATCCCGATCGATCGGAGCATACCCAGAGCCTTGAAACAGCAATGACTCCTGCGTCTGACGGCGAACGCTTTCCGGGACGCCGGGTCCTGTTGTACGAGCAGGAAGGCGAGGATTCACCCTTTCGGCCCAGCCTTGAACTCCGCCCATGGGGGGATGGGGCGCCGGCGCTGGAAGACATAGAGGTACCGATTCTCTTCCTGCCTTTCGATTCCAAGCTGATCGCGCTTGATGACCTTCAGGCTTATGGCGTGGCCCCTTGGCTTGGGGCGCTGAACACCGGACACAAGCTTGCGGTCGAGGCGTCTTACCGGGCTGAGGTTGAAGGTGCTTCGGTCGGACTGGGATCAGACCACCTGTTCCTCGTAGAGCGGACGAACCCCGGTCGCCTGACCGGGAAAGATAGCGACCCTGAAGACCAGTTCTGGAACTTTCTCTTCGACATTCTCGCGCAGTTAGCCGAAACAATGCCCTTCGTCACGCTGCGCGTTGAGGACTGGCCGCTGGACAACCGAAAAGCCGCCTCGATCGATGCGGCGTTGCAGCAGCTCTTGGCCAAGGGTCAGCAGGTCGCCTTTTGCGGCGCAACAGACAACGATGCGCTAGAGCCCTACGGTTTTCCACTTGATCGGGGTTTGCCGGAGAGCCTGCCCAGCCTCAGCATCATCATGCCGGTCTTTGATGCCGAGCGCTTTCTGCCGGATGCCTTGGAGAGCATCTTGAGCCAGTCCTTCCGGGACTTCGAGCTGGTCTGTGTCGATGACGGCTCAACTGACCGTAGCCTTGAGATCTTGCAGACGGCCGCCTCCAAGGATCCCAGAGTGCGGGTCTTCTCTCAACCCAATGCGGGGGTGTCGGCAACGCGCAATCGTGGCTTGGATCTGAGTTGCGGAGCCTTTGTGACCTTCGCCGATGCCGACGACCGGCTCTTCCCGGACTCCTTAAGCCGGCGGATGGAGCTGCTGGAGCATAAGGGGGCTCTTGTCTGCGGTGGCCGCGCTGCCTTCCTCGACGAGGAGGGCCAAGACCTTGGGATGTGCTATGGCCGCGTGACCCCTGCCAGCTACCAGCATGCCCTTTCGGTGCCCTTTCACATTTCCACGCTCATGGGCTACCGCTCCGTGATGAAGCGTGCGCGCTTTCCAGACGGCATCGCGCATGCCGAGGATTGGTCCTATATCGTCGAGCTCCTGCGGGCCGGTTATTCGATCGAGAGCGCGGGCGAGGCGCCATTGGTCGGCTATCGATGGCATAGCGCGTCGGCCACTGCGTCCAACCGCGATGCTCACTTTGAGGGATGCTTGGACTTTCTTGACAGTCTCACTGAGCTGGCCGCCAACAAGGTCGGTGCAACGCACCAAAACCAGGTACGGCTGACCGAAATCAAGATATCAAGAGCCAAGGCCCAAAGGCTGCAAGCACACTTTGTGTTCCTGGTCTTGCTCGGCGACCGCAACGCCTTGGAGCGGCTGCTGGCGCGTGAAGACTTTGACCGGCTTACGCTACGGTCCAAGTGGCTGAACCAGACCTTTTTCGACATCATCGCGGTGCGGGCTTTTCGCCTGCCACAGCATTCACGCGCATTGGATCAGGCGATCTGCGAGCAGTTGGACGATGCGCTAGAGGCTTGCCGGCGCTTGCCCAACTCTGCGGGCAATCGCGAGCTCTCGGTGGCTTTCAGGCGCTATCTCTTGGCTTGTCAGAAACGCGCGTCGAAGTCGGTGGACCTCGCAGCGCCAAGCTTGTCCCAGCTCCTCTCCTTGAAGAGGGACGAGATCATCTTGGCGCTGCACCGCAGTCTGAGGCCACTTCGGCATTGGATCCGAAGTGGCCGCAACAAGAGGGCGTGAACGAGCTCTCTTAGGCCATTGCCTTCTTCAGACCCTCGTCCAGCTTGTCCATAAACTCGCCGGTGGTCAGCCAGGTCTGGTTCTCGCCGATCAGCAAGGCGAGGTCCTTGGTCATATAGCCGGTCTCGACGGTCTCGATGCAGACCCGCTCCAAGGTCTCGGCGAAGGTACCCACCTCTGGGGTCTCGTCCTGGCGGGCACGGAAGGTGAGGCCGCGGGTCCAGGCAAAGATCGAGGCAATGGGGTTGGTCGAGGTGGCGCGGCCCTTCTGGTGCTCGCGATAGTGACGGGTGACCGTGCCGTGCGCGGCCTCTGCCTCGACCGTCTTGCCGTCGGGAGTCATCAGCACCGAGGTCATCAGGCCAAGCGAGCCGAAGCCCTGCGCCACGGTGTCGGACTGCACGTCACCGTCATAGTTCTTACAGGCCCAGACATAGCCGCCGGACCACTTGAGCGCGGCGGCGACCATATCGTCGATCAGGCGGTGCTCGTAGGTGATGCCTGCGGCCTTGAAGGCCTCGGCGTACTCGCTCTCGTAGACGGCCTGGAAGATGTCCTTAAAGCGCCCGTCATAGGCCTTAAGGATGGTGTTCTTGGTCGAGAGGTAGACCGGCACCTTACGCTGCAGCCCGTAGTTCAGGCAGGCCTGAGCGAAGTCGCGGATCGAGCTGTCGAGGTTGTACATCGAAAGCGCCACGCCGCCGCCGGGGAAGTCGAAGACCTTGTGCTCGATGGTGTTGCCGTCCTCGCCCTTGAAGGTCAGCGTCAGCTCGCCCTTGCCTGGGACCACGAAGTCGGTGGCGCGATACTGATCGCCGAAGGCGTGACGGCCGATGATGATCGGCTGGGTCCAGCCCGGAACCAGTCGCGGCACGTTCTGCATGATGATGGGCTCGCGGAAGATAGTGCCGCCCAGGATGTTGCGGATCGTACCATTGGGCGAGCGCCACATCTTTTTCAGGCCGAACTCTTCGACCCGGGCCTCATCCGGCGTGATGGTGGCGCATTTGACGCCGACGCCGTGCTTCTTGATGGCGTTGGCCGCGTCGATGGTCACCTGATCGTCGGTGGCGTCACGATGCTCGACGCCGAGGTCGTAGTAGTCTAGGTCGAGGTCGAGGTAGGGGAAGATCAGCTTCTCTTTGATCATGGCCCAGATGATCCGGGTCATCTCGTCACCGTCGAGTTCCACGATCGGGTTCTTCACTTTGATCTTCGCCATGGCTGCTGTCCGTCCCTCGTCAGGCTGTCGTCATCTGTCGCGGCGGGACAATAGCAAGCTTTTGCTGCAGTGCAAGATAACAAGGCAGCGCAGGTTCGGGTTCGACTCTTAGGTTGAACCTGCGAGTTCAAGCGCTTCCGGTGTCACCGTGGGCTGCATCCGCCGAAGCGCATCCAGGACCGCCTCGGGCCGTGTTACGCGCTGGAGCACGCGGTCGGCCGGAACGCGCAGATAGCCCTGCTGTGCCATGGAGGCGAAGAGCCGCTCTAGGTCGTCCCAAAATCCCTTGGGGTCGAGGAAGATCAGTGGCTTGCTGTGCAGTCCCAGCTGGCTCCAGGTCAGCACCTCAAAGGCCTCTTCCAAGGTGCCGATACCGCCCGGCAGGACGCAAAAGGCATCCGATCGCTCCATCATCACGCGTTTGCGGCTGTGCATAGAATCGACGACCTGTAACTCGTGCAGTCCGCGGTGGGCGATCTCCAGGTCGACCAGATACTCGGGAATGATGCCGATCATGCGGCCGCCGGCTTCCAAGGTGGCGTCGGCCAGCGCACCCATGAGGCCGCGCTTTGAGCCGCCATAGATGACCGTGACTCCGGCCTTGGCCAACACCCGGCCAAGCGCTTCTGCGAGCGCGATATCCTCTGCCGGCAGGTCGCGAGACGCACCGCAGAAGACGCAGATCTTTGCTGGCCACGGTTGCATGGCGCCTTTGTTTCCTTCCCTGAGTTCAGGTCACCTTACCCGAAGATCGAGGGCGGCGCATCGCTCTCGTCCCGGGCTTTGTCGCTGCCAGTTAAGAGGGTGTGCGGCAGCCCTCAAAGCCCAGGCGGTGCTTTACTAATCCTGCCTGGTCTGGCACTTGGCAGGTGGCGGGCGAGACATCTGGTAGAGTCGGCCCCATATCCATCCTTGCGGTCGTGCGGAAAAGAAAGCTCGAGACCTTGCGGTACGCCTTTGTTGTTCTCTTGATTGCAGGCCTTATCGGCCTTGGTCTCTATCTGGCCAACGAACCTGAGCCGGAAGCGCCAAAGACTGCTGCCGCTCCGCCCGCCGCTGCAGAGAAAAGCGAAGGCAGCACTGCAGGCGAGACGGCGCCTGAAGCAAAGCAGTCAGAGACTGGCGGCGCTGGGGAAGAGGCGGCGCAAGAGGAATCGACAACGGCAGCGGAAGGTGAGCCCGAAGCCCAATCCGCAGGCGAGACGCGCGCTCAGAATGAGGAGAGCACCTCGTCTAGCCCAGAGACCGGCGAAGCGAGCGACGAGCAATCGCCTGGCAGCCCGGTCGAGTCCGGCTCGGAAGCTGCTGATACGGCTGCCTCAGAGCCAGAGGGCACAACAGGCGATGAAGGCCAGGCGGACGTCGCCGAGACAGCAGAGGGCAGCGCCGAGCAGGAAGCCGTAGCAACTGCGCCCGAGACAACGCCAGGTCAGCCGGCCGAAGCTGCAGGCGAGCAAAGCGAAGCGCCCGCTTCTGAGGCGACTGCAGGTGAGACGGTCACAGGGCAGGCGACAGACACAGCAACGGCCAGCGAAGAGACCGCAACACCCACGGCTCCGGCTGTAGAGAGCTGGGAAGACGCAGCGGTAGCCACTGAGCCGCTCTATGGCGATGAGGCTGAGCAAGGGCCTGCCTCTGAAGCGACGTCCAGAGACACGATCACAGAGCAAACGGGAGACACGGCAGAGGCCGGTGCAGAGATCGCAACACCTTCGGCACCTGCTGTTGAAAGCTGGGAAGATGCCGCGGTAGCCCAACCGCCGCTCTATGGTGATGAGTCCGAGGAAGCGACGGAAAGTGCGAGTGCGCAGCCGGCCGGCGAAGACACGCAGAGCGCCTCGGCGCAAACAACGCTGCCAACCGACGAAGACCAGCAACAGGCTTCTACCGCGCAGCCGCCAGCGGTGGACGATGAGGCAGAGGGTGAGACTGCTTCCGGTCAAGCAACCGCTACCCCGGAAGAGGAGGAGCAAGAGCAGACCTCCTCGACAGAGCCTCCGGCCGCAGAGACCGCAGACAAGGCTGAGGTGGCGACCCAACCCGCACCGTCGACAGACACAATTGAAAGCGCTCCTACCCAGCAGCAAGAGCAGGCCGCATCAGCAGAGGAAGGCGGCCAAGAGGCGAGCAACGAGACCGCAGCGCCGGCAGCCCCGGCCGTTCAAGGATGGGAAGACGCAGCGGCTGGGCGCGAACCTGACTATGGCTCAGAGGCAAAGGGTTCGACGCCTGAGACGGCTGCAGCCGAGGCTAAGACAGAGCCGCGGGATCTGGCAGCACCTGCGGCGCCGGCAGTCCAAAGCTGGGAAGAGAGTGCCGCCGCGGCCGCACCGGTCTATCCCGCCGAAGAGAGCCGAGGAGAAGAGGGGCAGCAGGCTGACGTCAGCACTTCAGAGCCTAATGCTGACGAGACCGCCTCTACGGAACGGGATGAGACGAGCGAGTCTCAGCAGCTAGCGGCGGCTGACAGCAAGGCTGAGCCAGAGCCAAGAGCCAAAGTCGGTGAGCGGGAAGAGGCGACTGCCTCTTCGGGTAGCGCCAGCAGCGACAGCACAAGCGCTGAGACCTCGACGGCGCCGCAGGTCGCAACGCTGCCAGCCGAGGCGGAGAAGGAGACGGCAGAAGAGCCACCGACCTTCGACATCGTGCGTGTCGAGCCTGATGGCTCGGCGGTGATCGCCGGTCGCGCGCCGCCGGAGTCCAAGGTGGTTTTGCGCGACGAAGAGGGAACCATCGGTGAGGCCGAAGCCGATTTCGACGGCAATTGGGTGCTGATCCCGAAGGAACCGCTGCGTCCCGGCAGTCGCATTCTCCATTTGGTGGCCTATACCGACGACGGGCGGCGCTGGGAATCGCGCGACGATCTCGTGGTCTTCGTGCCCAATCCGGCCGAGGTTGCGGTCAAGGGCAGTGGCGGGGCGTCCAGCGATGAGAGCAAGGTCCAACAGCCCAAAGAGCCGGTGGTGGTGCTAGCGCCCAAGGCAGAGGGCAGTTCAGAGCCGACCAAGGTCTTTCAGGCGCCGGGCCGCACGCAGCTGGAGAGCGGCGCGCTGCGCATCCTGGCCATCGACTATGACTTGGAAGGCAAGATCAAGATCTCCGGCCAGGCTCCCGCTGAGGGGCTGATCCAGATCTACCTGGACAACAAGCTCTTCGGACGGCAACGGGCCGACAAGGAGGGCCAATGGGCCTTTGCGCCGACAGAGGCTATTGCGCCGGGCCTGCATCGGCTGCGCGCCGACCTGATCGACGACAAGGGCGCCGTGCTGGCGCGGGTCGAGACTCCCTTCGCTCGGGTGGCGCCTTTGAGCGTGCCGGACAACGAAGACTTCGTGGTCGTGCAACCCGGCAACTCGCTTTGGGTCATCGCCCGGCGCAGCTATGGCAGCGGCATCCTCTACCACGCCATCTACGCCGCCAACGAAGGCCAGATCAGAGACCCCGACCTCATCTATCCGGGACAGGTCTTCCTGCTTCCCCAGGTCGACAAGGGTTGAGCGGCCCAGCTTAACAGGGGAAGGGTCCGGTGCTGGATTCGCGCCTGCGTCCGCTGATCGATCCGCCCCTGAATTGGTTGGCGGAGCGGGTGGCGCACCTGGGCGTCAGCGCAAACACGGTCACTCTACTGGGCTTTGTTTTTGGTCTCGCCGGCTGTGTGGCCGTTGCCGGGCAATCCTACCTCTTGGCCATCCTGTTGCTTGCTATCAACCGTTTGGCCGACGGGCTGGATGGGGCGATCGCCCGCCGGCGCGGTATGACCGAGTTCGGCGGCTACCTCGACATCGTCTGCGACTTCATCGTCTACAATGCGCTGGTCGTCGGTTTTGCCCTGGCCCAGCCTGAGGCGGTCGTGCCCGCGCTCTTCCTGATGCTGAGCTTTGCCGGCACCGGCACCACCTTCCTGGCCTATGCCATCCTTGCCGCCAAGCGCGGCGAGATGAACGAGCGACAGGGCAGGAAGAGCTTCTACTACCTGGGCGGCCTCGCAGAGGGGACGGAGACCATCCTCTTCTTCACCCTCTGCCTGGTCTTCCCCTCCGCCTTTGCCGTCCTTGCCTGGATCTTCGCCGGCATCTGTCTGCTCACCACCCTTGGGCGCGCCCTGATGACCTGGCGCGCCTTTGGCTCGGATTGATCCCTACTCCGCCGGATGAGCCCTGGGGTCGCTCGGCGGGTCAGGCTGCAGCTCCGGCCAATCGGCTAGGACCTCGTCTGGATTGTCATCGTAGATGCTGGTGCCCTTGCGCGCCTTGCGGCGTCGCCGCCAGGCCCGGACGTTCTCGCGCACCATCAGTGCCGAGGGGGTGAAGAGCAGGGTGAGGAAGGTCGCGAAGACCAGACCGAAGGAGATGGCGGTGGCTAGCTGCGTCCACCACTGTGTCGAGGGCGCCCCGATCGAGACGTTGCGGGTGAAGAAGTCGATGTTGATCGACAGCACCATCGGCATCAAACCGAAGACGGTGGTGACCGTCGTCAGCACCACGGGGCGCAGGCGTTGCGCGCCGGTCCTCAGGATCGCGTCGCGCCTGCTCTCGCGGCTGCCGTCACCCAGCGCCGCCAGCTTATCGAAGGTGTCGATCAGCACGATGTTGTTGTTGACCACGATGCCGGCCAGCGCGATGACTCCGATACCGCACATGACGATGCCGAAGGGTTGATCGGTGATCAGCAGGCCGATGAAGACGCCGATGGTCGACATCACGATCGACATGAGGATCAGCGAGACCGAGAAGAAGGAATTGAACTGCGCCAGCAGAATGATGGCGATGAGGAAGAGGGCGGCCATGAAGGCCTGCATCAGAAAGGCCGCAGCCTCGTTCTGCTCTTCCTGTTCGCCGCGGAACTCGACGATGACGCCTTCCGGTACTTGCTTGTCGGCCAGAGCCTCGCCCAAGGCTATGATCTTGTCTGCCACCAGGTACTGCTCGCCCGTCTCCGGATCGGTGCCGACGTCGGCCTTCACCGTAATCGCGCGATATCCGTCCACGCGGCGCAGGAGGGAGACCTTGGGCTGTGCTTCACGGGTCACGAACTTGGAGATTGGCACGCTGCCCATCGGCGTCTCGATGCGGATGCTGTCCATCTGCGAGAGGTTGCGATAGCTCTCCGGCAGGCGCAGCATGACATCGACCTCGTCAGTCGCCCAGAAGGGGCGGTAGTCGGTCACGATCATGCCGTTGGTCAGCATGCGCACATAGGCGCCGACCAGGGCGATGTCGGCCCCGAACTTGGCAGCCTCCTCACGGTCAACGTCCAGCACCCACTCGATGCCCGGCACTGACTTGCCATCCTCGACATCGACAAAGCCGCCAATTTCGCGCATGGCCTCGACGATGGTGTCGGCAACTGGGGCCAAGAGATCAGGGTCAAGGGCGCTGACCTGTACCTGGACAGGCTTTCCGACCGGTGGGCCTGATTCCTGCTTGCGGGTTTCGATTTGAATGCCAGCCAGATCATCGGTCCGGTCGCGGATGTCTTGCAGGATCTCGTCGGCGGGGCGCCGTTTGAACCAGTCAACGAACTCAAGGTTCACCGTTCCAATGATGTCTTCGGCCTCATCGCCACGGGTGCCGGAGTTTGCCTGGGTGGTGCCATAGATCGAATGAAACTCCCCGTGCTCGCGTTGCAAATCGAAGATGCGGCTCTCGACCTCGCGCATGAGTGTGTCGCGCTCCCAGACAGAGAGGTTGCCGCGCGCGTGCACCTGCAGGGCAGCATTGTCTGGCTCGATATCAGGGAAGAACTCCGTGCCTCGACCATATGAATAGTAAAGGAAAATGACGCCGACCAGAATGCCGACGCCAAGCAGCACAATCTTCGAGGGGTGACGCAAGCAGAAGCCAAGCGCCCTCAGATAACCACCGACAAACCCTGTCGCCTTTGACAGATCAACCTGCTGATCGACAACGGTCTGG
Organism: Rhodospirillales bacterium; assembly: GCA_963669335.1. Lineage (GTDB taxonomy): Bacteria > Pseudomonadota > Alphaproteobacteria > Kiloniellales > JACOMY01 > JACOMY01. The sequence goes on along the minus strand of OY770023.1, from coordinate 3,239,817 downwards.
TCTACTTCGTCGACCGGGCCACGGTCAGGTTCGCGCCGCCCGATCGCGGAGCCAAGGGTCGGCACGAAGATCAAGGCCATCAATAGCGAGGCGGACAGGGTCGCCAACAAGGTGATTGGTAGATACTTCATGAACTCGCCGACCGTTCCTGGCCAGAACACCAGCGGCAGGAAGGCGGACAGGGTGGTCGCGGTTGCCGTGATGATCGGCCAGCTCATGCGTTTGGCTGCTTCTGCGAAGGCCTGTGAGCGACTGGCCCCCTCGCTCATGCGGCGCTCGGCGTACTCCACGACGATGATGGCGCCGTCCACCAGCATGCCGGTCGCCATGATGAGACTGAAGAGCACCACCACGTTAACCGTGAGACCAGCCGCAGCCAGCACCAGGATACCGGTCAGGAAAGAGCCTGGGATGGCGACGCCGACCAGCAAACCCGATCTTATACCGAGAACGCCGACGACGACGATCATCACCAAAAGGACGGCCGAGAGCACGTTGTTCTGCAGATCGCTCAACATGCGCTCGATATCGGCCGACTTGTCCTGGCTGATCGAGATGGTCATGCCGTCGGGCAGGTTCGGCTTGGCCATGTCAACGATGTTGCGGACCTCATCGATGGTTTCGATGATGTTGGCGCCGATCCGCTTAGAGACCTCGAGGGTCACCGCCGGCTCACCGTTCACGCGGGCGAAGCTCGTGGGGTCCTTGTAGCTCCGCCTGACCTGTACCAGGTCGCCCAGGGTCACCACGGAGCTGCCGTCAGTTTTCACCGGCATGTTGATCAAGTCGTTGTAGGTCTCGATCAGGCCCGGGACCTTGACCGGGAAACGACCCGCGCCGCTGTCGAGAGAGCCGGCGGCCACCAACTGGTTGCCGCGCTCGATCTCGTTGGCGAGTTCGAGGATCTCCAGGTCATAGTTATCGAGCTGCAGCGGGTCCACAATCAGCTCGATGGCGTCTTCTCGATCGCCGCCGATTTCGACCTCCAGGACGTCCGGTATGCTCTCGATCCGGTCCTTGAGGAACTCGGCGGTGGCCACCAGGCTCTGCTCGGAGACCTGGCCTGAGAGACTGACGATGACGACGGGGAAGAGGCTGAGGTTGATCTCTTGGACGATGGGTTCGTCCGCGTCCTCCGGCAGCTCCGGCTTGCCCAGATCGACCTTCTCGCGCACGTCGATCAGCGCCTGGTCGGCATCGAAGCCAGCCTGGAACTCGAGGATCACGTTGGCGCCGCCCTGATAGGAGGTCGAGCTGATCTCCTTCACCCCCTCGATACCGGTCAGCTCCTGCTCCATCGGTTTGACCAGCAGGCGCTCGGCGTCCTCCGGCGAGATGCCCTCAAGGGTCAGCGAGACGTAGATGTTGGGGATGTTGACGTCGGGCGAATCCTCCTTCGGGATCGACTGGTAGGCGATCATGCCTGCCAGCAGCAGGAAACAGAGGATGGCGATGATCAGGCGGGCCCGATGGATCGCCCAAGAGATCAGCCCGCCATTGGCCGCAGGTGCACTCATGAGGAGGGCTCTTTTGCCTCGCTGGCCTCGGTGGTACCGTCACGCTCCGGGATGGTACGGACGCTATCTCCATCCTTGGCGAACTCTTGGCCCACGGTGATCACCTTGGCCTCATAGGGCAGGCCGGTAAGCCAGATGCCGTCGGCCTCGTCGTCAATCACCCGGACCGGAACAAAGAGAGCCCGGTCGTCGGAATCGACGATCTTGATTCCCAGCTCGCCATCATAGTTGAGGGTCAAGAGAGCAGGGGAGACCTTGTGTGCCGGCTCCGGCGGTAGATTGATGATGATGTTCGCGGTGACACCGGCCGGCGTGCTGAAGTCGCGATTGTCGACCTCAAGCTCGACCCGGAAGGTCCGCGTTTCTGCTTCGGCCTCCTGTGCCAAGAAGGCGATCTTGCCGGCCAGAATGCGGCCGTTGGTCAGCCTGGCCTTGCCGGGCAGGCCCAGCCGCAGCGCCAGGACTTCGGCCTCGTTGGCGTAGCCGACGACGCGCAGAGGGCTCAGCTCGACCAGGCGGAGGATGGGATCGCCGCGGTCGGCATAGTCGCCAGCCTCCATGATGTGGCGCTCGAGGAAGCCGCTGAAGGGGGCTTTGAGTTCTGCGTGGCTGAGCTCGATTTCAGCGGCCTCTACGCGGGCGGTCGCCGCTTCCAGAGAGGCGGCAGAGGCGGCCCGTTCGGTCTCAGAACGATAACCCTTGGTGGCCAGCTTGCTGGCGGCCTCGTGCTCGATCTGGCGTTGCCGCAAGAGTGCGCGCGCCTCGGTCAAAGCGGCATCACGCTCGGCCTCGTCCAGGCGGGCCAGGGTATCGCCCTCATGCACCAGGCTGTTCTCCTCAACCAGGATCTCTTCGATGGTCCCGAAGGTTTCGGTCTTCAGGTCCACTGCGCGCCGCGGCTCGGTGAAACCGCGCAGGTTGACGACCCGTGCATGCGGCTCGGCCCGCAGGGTCATGACCCGGACGCTGGGTGCCTTGTCCAGGTGCGCAACCGAAGCCGGCGGCTTCTGCGCTTCGGGTTCGCTGGCTTCCGGATCCAGGAAGCCGGATCCGATCCAAAGCAAGGATCCCAGTGCAATCACCAGGGCAATGATGACGGAGGTCTTCATGCTCTGTTCTCACTTTCGAGGGAGTCGTGAAGATGGCCATGCTCGACACCGGAATCCAGACCCGTCTCGGCCGATTCCGCGTCGCTTTCTTCAAGCCGATAGCGATTGGCAACCAGGAAGTCACGTTCGTTCAAATAGAAGCTGTGGCCCAAGTCGAAGACGAAACGGCTCGCCCGCCGCGTCACCTTGGCCTCGCACTCCTGCATCGCCTCCAGGGTCGCATTCAAGGCGTCGATCCTCTGGTCGATGAGGGTGAGGACATGCTGCCTAGGCAGTAAGTCAGACATGAAAAGGCTGAAGAGGAAGTCGGAGCGAAAGCGATCCGGTCCCGGGGGCTGCATCAGGGCGTCGATCAAGTGCGCGCGACCATTCTCCGTCAAGCTGAAGACACGCTTGTCCGGACGCTTCTCCTGCGCCTTCTCGGTGCCCTCGATCAGGCCTTCACCGGCGAGCCGGGTGAGCGCCGGATAGATCGAGCCGAAGCCCGTGTCCTGAAAATGACAGAAGGGCGGCTCGTCCAGTCGCTTTTTGATCTCGTAGCCGCTGCTGTCGCGACCGAGCAGAGCGGCAAGGCAGAGTGTCCGGGTATCCATCGTCCAAAACCTTTTGGTCAGGGTTTTACCAAACCTGAGTGTCCTACGTGCAGATTATATCAGTTCGATATATGCAGGATCGATAGATCTGCCATGGTCAGACTGCACGACCGGCGGGAGGAAGCCGCGACCAAATCGCCCAGACGCTGTCTGGCGGCCCATCCGCATGCTGCAAAGATCGCAGTATAACGCATTAGAAAGAAATATTTATTAACGTTCTGTGTGGGTGTCTGATTGCTTTTTTGCAGGCGTCGCAGTGCTAGGGCAGTGCTCCCAGGATTGTGAAGCCGCCGGGGGCGTCTGGATCCTGCTGAAGGACGAAACCGCCGCCTTGCGTGGGGCTTCGGTTTAGCAGACGGCTGACGTTGATGCCGTGCGACACCAGGATGAGCGGGCCAGGGCCCTCCCAATTCAGGATGAAGACCCTGAGTTCCTCGGTGCGGTCCGGGTTGGTGATGCGATCGTTCCAGATGCTGGCGATCACCGGCCAGGTGTCAACCGGACCCAGGCCAAGCAGCTCTGCCGTTTCCTGCGCGCGACACCAGGGCGAGCTCAGCACGCGTGCTTGCTCGATGCCGGCGGCACGCAGGGCAGCGCCCAGCTGCTTTGCCTGATCGCGACCGCGCGCACTCAGGTTCCGCTGTGTGCTGCAGTCGTCCAGGCGAAACCCGGGTGGATCTCCGGTACCTGGAACCGTCTGCGCATGCCTCAAAATCAGCACGGCTTCGTCTTCGGCCAGCGCCTTGAGGGCGGCGTCAGCTTCGGCTTTGGCCGGCTCGAGTTGGGCCATCAGAAGAAGAGCGGCTAAGAGCGTTAGGAGAGGCAAGGGCATGGATAAAGTCCGCTCGTCTGCGTGGCATCCCCTTCTTGCTACGCGCGCGGGCCGCGTCTGGACCTAAATCGGTCGTCATTTTCATAGAAATCTGATTGCACCAGAGGCCGTCTAGGCGCTCTAGTTGTCTGGAAGCTATCACCGGCTTCGTAACGAATGAAAAAAGAGACGGAGGAAGTGACCGTGGGGGAGCAGACGCCCAACAAAGAAGAAGCCCTTAAGCAAGCCATCGTCATGGGTGCCATGGCCTTGGCCGATGGCGAAGAGAAGGCTTGGGTGGAACGGCTAATCTCGAAGCTCTATGCCGGTGTTAGTCCGGAAGACATGGACGAGAGGGGGGCCGAGGCCTTGGCTTTGGCAGCCGTGGAGTTGCTGCGCTCGGCCAGTTCTCGCCAGATTCGCCAGCCGGTTATTCAGGTGGACAGCCATGGCCCCGACAAGCCGCATGACCTGGCCGTTCACACGACCCTCCGCATTATCAATGATGACATGCCCTTCCTGGTCGATTCCGTGACCTCTGAGTTGGGCTCGCTGGGCATCGGCATCTCCTATGTCCTGCACCCCATCGTGACGGTGCGGCGTGACGAGGACGGCAATCTGATCGCCATTGAGGACGAAACCTGCGAGCGGCGCGAATCCTGGATGATCATGCTGATGGATCGCCTGGGTGGCTCCGACCGCGAGGAACAGGTGGTCATGCAGATCACCGGCGTGCTGAGCGAAGTCAGGCGTTCCGTCATCGATTGGCGCCCCATGCTGCAGCGTGCCGAATCGGTTGCCCTGGAACTGGCACGACGCAGCGGCGGCATCACCGAGAAGAGCGATCGGGCGGCGGCGGAGGCGGCCTCTTTCCTCACCTGGTTGATTGCCGATCACTACACCTTCCTGGGCTTTCGTGCTTACACCTATGAAGAGCAGGATGGCGAGGTGACTTATCATCAGGTCCATGGCTCTGGCCTGGGCCTGGCGACCGAACCTGGCTTCCGCGTCTTCGATCAGGCCCACAGCGGCACCAAGGTCCCGGACGAGATCCGCGCCTTTCACGACAGCCACGATCAACTGCTGATCACCAAGAGCGACCGGCCGTCCCGCGTGCATCGCCGGATTCCGATGGACGTGCTGATCATCAAGACCTTCGACGACCTTGGGAAGATCGATGGCGAGCTGCGCTTCGTCGGCCTTTTGACCTCGACCGCCTATCAGGAATCGCCGCGTAACGTCCCGCTCTTGAAGGGCAAGGTCGAGCGCATCATTGACCGTGCCGGCCTTGACCCGCGCAGCCATGATGGCAAGGCCCTGCTGCATATCCTCGAGACCTACCCGCGTGACGAGCTGCTGCAGGCCTCAGAGGATGAGCTCTTTGACGCGGTCATGGGGATCTTGGCTCTGCAGGATCGCGCCAAGACGACCCTTTTCCTGCGCCGCGATCCCTTCGATCGCTACATCACAGCCTTGGTCTATACTCCCAGAGAGGGCTACTCCGGCACTCTTAGGCGGCGCCTGGGCGATCTCTTGGCGGAGCAGCTTTCGGCGAGCGTGTCCAACTCGACCTCCTACCTGCCCGACGACACCCGTCTCGCGCGCCTGCACTACATCCTGCATCGTCGGGTCAATGCGCCGGACCTGCCCGATCTGACAAACGTTGAGATTTTGCTGGCCGAGGCCGCACGCTCGTGGATCGACCGCTTGCGCCAGGCCTTGATCGTCGACAAGGGCGATCTGGAGGGGCAGCGCCTCTTCCGCCGTTATGGCAATGGTGTCTCGGTCTCTTACTCCGACCGCTTCCCGCCACGGCGCGCGGTGGCTGATTTCACCGACTTCGAGCGCCTCTTGGACGGCGAGGACCTGACCGTCCGGCTCAGCTACGAGAAGGAGGTCGATCTCTTCCACATGCGGGCCGGGCGCCTGGATGGTCCGCTGCCGCTGAGCGACCTGCTGCCGATGCTGGAGAACCTGGGATTCCGCGTGCTGCGCGACGATGGTCCCTATCGGATCGTGGCCAATGTGGATGAGGAGGAGCGCACCATCTGGCTGCATGATCTGGCGCTGCAGGCACCCGACGGTGCGGTGCCTTATAAGGAGATGCGGCCGCTCTTCGAAGAGGCCTTGGCTAATCTCTGGTGGCATAGCGTTGAGGACGATGGCCTGAACGCTCTGGTCACCAGGGGCGGGCTCTCCTGCCGCGATGTGGCCTTGCTGCGTGCCTGCATGAAGTATCTGCGCCAAACCGGCACCATGTTGAGCCAGACCTATGCCGAGCAGGCCTTGCTGAACAATACCGAGATGGCGCGCCTCTTGGTCGATCTCTTCTACGCGCGCTTCGATCCGGCCCAAGAGGGGGGACGCGAGCAGAAGACGGAAGCGATCAATACGGCCTTGAGAGAGGGCCTGGATCAGGTCGTAAGTCTCGACGAAGATCGGATCCTCCGTCGCTTCCGAAACGTCATCGTCAACACCCTGCGCACCAACTTCTTCCAACCGGACGCTGCGGGAAAGAACAAGCCCTACATCTCCTTCAAGCTGGACAGCCTCAAGCTGGACGGCCTGCCGGAACCGCGGCCGATGATCGAGGTCTTCGTCTACAGCCCGCGGATGGAGGGCATCCATCTGCGCGGCGGCAAGGTAGCGCGCGGCGGCATCCGCTGGTCCGACCGTCCGGAGGACTTCCGCACCGAGATTCTGGGCCTGATGAAGGCGCAGATGGTGAAGAACGTGGTCATCGTGCCGGTCGGCTCCAAGGGTGGCTTCGTCGTCAAGAATCCGCCTAAAGGCGGCAGCCGCGAAGAGTTCCAGCAAGAGGGTATTGCTTGCTACCGCCTGCTGATGCAGGGCCTTCTGGACATCACCGACAACCTGGTCGAGGGCGCGGTGGTGCCGCCGACCGCGGTGGTGCGCCATGACGAGGATGATCCCTACCTGGTGGTGGCGGCCGATAAGGGGACGGCCACCTTTTCCGACATCGCCAACGGCATCTCGCAGGACTATGGCTTCTGGCTGGACGATGCCTTTGCCTCGGGCGGGTCGGCCGGTTACGACCACAAGAAGATGGGAATCACCGCCCGCGGCGGCTGGGAGAGCGTGAAGCGCCATTTCCGCGAGTTGGACCACGACACCCAGACCCAGCCCTTCACGGTGATCGGTGTCGGCGACATGTCCGGTGATGTCTTCGGCAACGGCATGCTGCTGTCCGATCAGATTCGCTTGGTCGCGGCCTTCAATCACCTGCACATCTTCGTTGATCCCAATCCCGACCCGGCAAGCTCCTTCGCCGAGCGTCAACGCCTCTTCAACATGCCGCGCTCGACCTGGGACGACTATGACAAGGCCCTGATCTCGCAAGGCGGTGGTGTTTTCTCTCGTGCGGTCAAGTCGATCGAGTTGACGCCCGAGATGCAGGAGGCGCTGGGGACCGAGGCAGCACAGCTGACCCCGACCGAGCTGCTCAACACCATCATGAAGGCACCGGTCGATCTGCTCTGGTTCGGCGGTATCGGAACCTACGTCAAGGCCGCCAGCGAGAGCCATGCGGACGCCGGCGACCGGACCAACGACAGCCTGCGGATCAACGCCGGCGAGCTGAGGGTCAAGGTGGTCGGAGAAGGCGCCAACTTAGGCGTCACGCAGCTGGGCCGCATCGAGGCCGGTCTCGCCGGGGTCAAGATCAATGCTGATGCCTTGGACAACTCCGCCGGCGTCGACTGCTCTGACCACGAGGTCAACATCAAGATCCTGCTGCGCGATGCGATTGGGCGCGGCAACCTGCCGGATGCAGAGCGCAACGATCTGCTGGAGGAGATGACCGACGAGGTGGCCGAGCTGGTGCTGCGCGACAACTACCAGCAGAGCCAAGCCATCTCTCTCGCCGAGATGACGGCGGCGCAAGATCTGGATGCGCATCGCCGCCTGATGCGCAGCCTGGAACGGATGGGCCGTCTGAACCGACGGGTCGAGTTCCTGCCCGACGGCGAAGAGATCGCCAATCGCCGGCGGGCCAGGCAGGGTCTCAGCCGTCCCGAACTCTATGTGATCCTGGCTTACAGCAAGATCCTGCTGTTCGACGAGCTGATCGAGTCCAGCCTGCCGGACGATCCTCTGCTGGCGATCGAGCTGGAACACTACTTCCCGGATGTCCTGTCGGAGCGATACGGCACCTCACGGGACGAACACCAACTGCGGCGAGAGATCATTGCTACGGCTGTGGTCAACTCGATGATCAATCGGGCTGGTTCTCTCTTCGTGGCGCGTATGCAGGACCGCAGCGGTGCCAAGCCGGCGGACATTGCGCGGGCCTTTGCTGTCGCCCGCGACGTCTTCGGCCTGCGCGAGACCTGGGCCGCGATCGAGGCCCTGGACAACAAGGTTCCAGCCGAGTGCCAGCTCTCCATGCTGCAGGAGACCATGACCTTGGTCGAGCGGGCGACCTATTGGCTCTTGAGCCATATAGACAGCCCGATCGATATGGCCGCATCGGTCGAACGTTTGCGTCCCAGCGTTATCGACATGCGCTCTAACCTGATCGCGTCCATGCCGGAAGGGCGTGCGATATCGATGTCGGAAGAGGCCGCCGTTCTGACCGAGAAGGGGGTGCCCGAGGCCTTGGCCGGAGAGGTCGTCGCGCTCAAGGATCTGGCCTTCGCGCTCGATCTCACGCCCCTGGCAGAGCGGGCGGGTCGCAGTGTCGGTAGTCTTGCGTCCCTGCATTTCTCGGTCGAGGAGAAGATGGGCTTTGGGCGCCTGCACGGTCTGGTGGCCGGTCTCTCGACCGAAGATCCCTGGACGGCGCGCGCCGGCGTGGCCCTTACCGCCGATCTTCTGACCTTGCAGGCTGATGCAACGGCGGCGGTCTTGAACGAAGCCAATGGGGAGGATAGCGCTGACCTGATGGTCGACTCTTGGCTGGAGAAGAATGCGGATGCCTTCGCGGGCGTCGAGTCTCTGCTGGAGGAGATCAACGGCCAGGCCGATCCGGGCTTGCCGGCCCTGGTGGTTCTGCGCCGCGGCATGGCCAGCCTGATCGAGTAGAAAGACGACTGCGGGAGCCCCTTGGCCACAAGGGGCTCCACGCACGCCCTTAAACGAGAGCCTTCATCTGCGCGAGGACATCGGCGGTCCTGCAGATCGTCGCGAAGCCGTATTCCAGATTGGCAAGAGCGCGCGCCTGCATCTCAGGCGTCTTGGTTCCGTTTGCATCTTCCGGAAAGACAACGTTGAAGCCTCGACAGAAGGCTGAGCGCGCCGTGGTCTCGCAGCAGAGGTTGGTCATGCATCCGCAGATGACGACCTCCTGAACCTCAGCCTCTTGGAGAAGGCCTTGCAGCCTGGTCCCCTGGAAAGAGTCGTAGGTGGTCTTCTCTTGAATCAGAATGTCTGACGGGACCAGAGCTGTCTCTATCTCGGGCAGAAGTCTCCAATCCTCGCTCTCACTGTGGATCGGGTCCTGCCACCAGCGCCAAAGAACTGAGTCCGGGTCGACGTCATGGTGCTGAGTCAAATAGACCGGAAGCTGGCGTTCATGGAACCGGCCCATCAAAGCAACGCAGTTGGCCGTCACTGTTCCGCCTTCAGTGCATTCGAGGAAGCGGTGCTGCATGTCGACGACGATCAGCGCAGTCTTGTTCTTCAGCATGGTTCCCTCTCTCTAGATCGGGGCTCCTGAAGGCGCGTACCGTGACACCACTTCGAACGGGACCCTAGTCCTCTGACGCGCGCACCTGCCAGGCGTTTCCGTCGCCCTGTTCCAGGATCTGGACCTCGCGCTCGCTGCTGGCCAAGGCCAGGCGCCCTTCCAGTAGAGCGACGGCGTCATGACCGAAGACTGCGGCACGCCAGCTGGTGAGACTGTTGAGGCCGTCGCGCTCGCCAGCGGCCAGGCGGTCGATCTCGCTGTTGCTGGCGATCAGGCGCGGCGCAACGCTATGGCGCTCTGAGGCAAGCCGCAGCAGCACGCGCAGCAGATCGCCGCGAGGCCCGGCATTGACCACGGTCGGACGATCCGGGCGCTTGGGCATCTGCTCGCTGTCCAGCGGCTCTGCCTCTGCGAGTACGGCCAGGATACGTTGTCCGAACTTGCCCTCGGCCGCCTGGCGGCTGAAACCGCGGGCGTGGGCCAGGCTTTCCGCGTCGCTAGGGTTGTGGGCAGCGATCTCTTGCAGCTGCTCGTCCTTCAAGAGGCGCTGGCGTGGCAGGTCGCGCTCTTGGGCCTCGCCTTCGCGCCAGGCGGCGAGCGCCTTGAGCCGGCCTAGGAAGCGTGGGTCGCGGCTGCGGACCTTGATCCGCTCCCACGCCCTTTCCGGTTCCACCACATAAAGAGAGGGCTGCGTCAGGGCCTGCATCTCGTCTTCGACCCAGTTCTCGCGGCCCCGCTGCTGCAGGCTGCCGGCCAGCTCCTGATAGACCGGGCGCAGGTGGACGACATCGGCCAGCGCGTAGTCGAGCTGGCGGCGGCTGAGCGGCCGGCGCGCCCAATCGGTGAAGCGGGAGACCTTGTCCAAATGCGCGCCGGTAATACGTTTCACCAAGGTGTCGAAGGCGACCTGCTCACCAAAGCCGCAAACCATGGCGGCGATCTGGGTGTCGAAGAGCGGCGTTGGAACAAATCCGAAGAGCTTCAGGAAGATTTCCAGATCCTGCCGCCCGGCGTGGAAGACCTTGATGATCTTCTGGTCGGCCAAGAGCGGTCGCAAATGCTCCAAATCCAAGCCCTTGGCGAGCGCGTCGATGATGACGGCCTCTTCCGGTCCGGCTATCTGGATCAGGCAGAGCTTGGGATAGTAGGTCTGTTCTCTCAGAAACTCTGTATCGATCAGAAGGTAGGGTGCGTCTTCATGCCTGGCGGTAAAGGCGGCAAGGCTCTCGCTGTCTGAAATGACCTGCATGACACACTTGCTAACGGTACCGCCTGCCCGCAGCAAGGGCTCTGTTTCAAGTCACGGGAAGAAATTCGCGCTCTTGCTCTGGACCCGCGCAGCACGAGAGGGCATTAGAGAGCGGAGAGCTGCGGGCAAGTCAGTCGGCAGCGCTGAGACCCAAAGAGCGAGAGGGGAAGGATCGGGCAATGACCGAAAGCGACAGCATCGCCGAGAAGACCGAGTCTACAACGGCCAATGACGATGCCGCGTCCGACCTGGCGAAGAAGAGCACCGCCGAACAAACCTCTGCCAGCGCCGAAGAGATCGAGGATGCAGTCGCCCTGGAGCCTAAGGCAGCGGCGGTAAAAGCCGGCGAGGAAGCGCTGGTCTCGGACGAGGCAGCCTCCGATGGCGAGGAGGGGACAGGCAAGGCTGATGGCGAAGACGGTGGCGAGGCGGCCGAGGCGAAGGAAGAGAAGCCGAAGCCGGTTCCAGCCGAGCCGCCGCCGCGGGCCGAGAGCAGCTTCGGCAATCCGGGCCAGGAGCAGAAGATCGTCCACTTCGACACCGACGAAAGTCGCGCCTCTTGCCGCCAGAACTTTGAAGACAATCCCTATGCCTGGCCGGAGGGTATCAAGGCGCCGGAGATCGTCATGGACATCGGCGCCTATGTCGGCGCCTCTGCAATCCAGTTCGCCCGGCGCTTTCCCAGCGCCACGGTGCATGCCTATGAGCCCAATACGGCCGCCCGTACGCTCCTCAAAGAGAACGTGACGGCTTATCCGAACATCAAGGTGCATGAAGAGGCGATCTGGGATCGCGACGAGGACCGCAAGCTCTTCGACGGCAAGAACGACCCCTTGACTGCCAGCCTGGTACCCTCGACCGCGAATGTGGCGAGTGGCGAGGAAGTCCGTGCACAGCATGCTGATGAGGCCCTGGACAATCTCAATCTGTCGCGCAGCGATGTGGTCAAGATCAATACCGGCGGCAGCGAGGTGGCCATCCTGCAAGCCATGATCCGCCACATGGAGGCTACTCCGGTGATCTTCATCACCTATCGCAGCGAGACCGATCGGCGCCGCATCGATCTGATCCTCTGCGCCACCCATATGCTGTTGGGTGGCACCATTGAGGGACCGCATCGCGGCCAGCTCTGCTATGGCCTGCGCCGGATCCTGGATGCCAAGGCGGTGGGGGAGAAGGACGCGGTCCGGCTACACCGCACGCCCTTCAAGTAGGGCACCTATGCGCCGCCTGACGCTTGTCGATCGGCGGCGCCACTGACATGACGAGGAAGAAGACGCAGCCCCTCGGCCGACGAGGGGCGCGCTTGGTTCTAAGAGGGTTAGTCTAATGCATGCCTATCGCAGTCATTCCTGCGGCGCGCTGCGGCGCGAGCATATCGGTCAAGAGGTCCGCCTCTCCGGCTGGGTTCATCGCAAGCGCGACCACGGTCAGCTGCTGTTCGTCGATCTGCGCGATCACTTCGGCCTGACCCAGTGTGTCGCCGATGTCTCCAGCCCCATCTTCAAGACCCTGGAAGCCTTGCGGCCGGAAAGTGTGATCTGCGTTACCGGCAAGGTGGTGGAGCGGACTGCAGAAACCGTGAACTCCAAGCTCTCTACCGGCGAGGTCGAGGTCTCTGCTGAGACGGTCGAGGTCTTGTCGCGGGCCGAAGTCTTGCCCTTGCAGGTCGCGGGTGACGAGGATTCGGGCGAGGAGACGCGCCTGACTTACCGCTTCCTGGATCTGAGGCGAGAGCGCATTCACCAGAACATCGTCCTGCGCTCTCAAGTCATCGCGTCTATCAGGCGGCGCATGACCGAGAGCGGCTTTCTGGAGATGCAGACCCCGATCCTGACGGCTGACAGCCCGGAGGGCGCACGTGCCTATGTCGTGCCCTCGCGGATCCATCCCGGCAAGTTCTATGCCCTGCCGCAGGCGCCGCAGATGTTCAAGCAGCTGCTGATGATCGCCGGCTTCGACCGCTATTTCCAGATCGCACCCTGCTTCCGGGACGAGGATGGCCGCGCCGACCGCTCTCCGGGCGAGTTTTATCAGCTCGACTTCGAGATGAGCTTCGTCACCCAGGAGGATGTCTTCGCCGCGATCGAGCCGGTCTTGGCCGAGGTCTTCGAAGAGTTCTCCGGTGAGCGCTCTGTCTCGCCGCCGCCTTTCCCGCGCATTGCCTTTGACGAGGCCATGCTGAAGTACGGCAGCGACAAGCCCGACCTGCGCAACCCGATCGAGATCGCCGATGTCTCCGAGGTCTTCGAGGGCAGCAGCTTCGCCATCTTTGCCAAGCTGGTGGCCAAGGGCTTTGTCGTGCGCGCGGTTCCGGCTCCCGGTGCCGCCAGCCGTCCACGCTCTTTCTTCGACAAGCTGAACTCCTGGGCGCAGTCCGAGGGCAAGCCCGGCCTCGGCTATATCGCCTTTGCCGAGGACGGAAGCGCCAAGGGGCCGATTGCCAAGAACCTGGATGCCGAGCGCCAGGAGCGCTTGAAGGCTCTGGCCGGTCTCTCTGCCGGCGATGCCGTCTTCTTCGTCTGCGACAAGCCAAAGGATGCCGCTGCCTTTGCCGGCACTGTGCGCTCGCGTCTGGGCCAGGATCTGGAGCTGATCGACCAGAGCCGTTTCGAGTTCTGCTGGATTGTCGACTTCCCGCTCTATGAGCTGGATGAGGACACGGGCCAGGTCGAGTTCAGCCACAACCCCTTCTCCATGCCGCAGGGTGGGATGGAGGCCCTGGAGACGCAGGATCCGCTGACCATCAAGGCCTTTCAGTACGATATCGTCTGCAATGGCGTAGAGCTTTCCTCCGGGGCGATCAGAAACCATCTGCCCGAGGTGATGGTGAAGGCCTTTCAGATCGCCGGTTACAGCGAGACCGATGTCGAGGAGCGCTTTGCCGGCCTTTTCAAGGCCTTGCGGTTCGGCGCACCGCCGCATGGTGGCTCCGCTCCCGGTATCGATCGTATCGTCATGCTCTTGGCCAATGAGCCGAACCTGCGCGAGGTGGTGGCCTTCCCGATGAACCAGCGGGCCGAGGATTTGCTGATGGGCGCACCGGCCGAGCTGTCGCCGGAGCGGCTGCGCGAGTTGCATCTGGCCGTTAAGCTGCCGCCGCAACGCTCTTCCAGCTAGCCGTCTGGGCTCTTGTGGCGCTGCCCGATTGGCCACAAGATGCTATCCAGAGTATGACGCTCGGACTGCGGAGGGAGAGACGCGGATGAGCAAACCCAGCGAAGACGGCTTTTACATGCCGGCAGAGTGGGAGGCGCACAGCCGCTGCTTAATGGCTTGGCCTTGTCGAGAAGCGCTCTGGGAAGACCGCATGGAGGAGGCGCGCCAGGCCTATCTCGATGTGGCCGAAGCGATTGCGCACTTTGAGCCGGTGACCCTGATCGTGCCACCGTCCGAGCTGGCCACAGTCTCTATGCAGACCGCCAGCGATGTCTCCAATCTACCCTTGGAGATCGACGATTCCTGGATGCGCGACAATGGGCCGAGCTTTCTGGTTGACGGTAAGGGCGGTCTTGCCGGGGTGGACTGGATCTTCAATGCCTGGGGTCGGAAGTTCGATACCTGGGACAAGGACGATGCCGTCGCAGCGGCAGTGCTGGAGCGGGCAGGGGTGCCGCGCTACCGCGCGCCCCTGGTGCTGGAGGGCGGCTCTTTCCATGTCGATGGCGAGGGCACTCTGATCACGACGGAGAGCTGTCTTTTGCACCCCAACCGCAACCCGGATCTCAGCCGCGAAGAGATCGAGCAGCATCTGAAAGACTATCTAGGCGTGACCAAAATCATCTGGCTGTTCGGAGATCCTGTGGAGGATGGGACCGACGGTCACGTCGACAACCTGGCCTGCTTCGTGAGGCCAGGCCTTGTCCTCGCAATGGCGCCTGCCAACGACAAGATGCCCAATCACGATGCGCTGAAGGAAAACCTGAGGCGTCTTTCTGAGGCTGAAGATGCAGCGGGTCGGAAATTGGAAGTCATCGAGGTTCCGCAGCCGCAGCGTGCGGAAGGCGATTACCACGGTCGGCCCTTCTTCGGCTCCTACATCAACTTCTACCTGGCCAACGGCGGCGTGGTGATGCCCTCCTTCGAAGATCCGAACGATTCCGAGGCCTATGGGATCATCTCCAAGGCCTTTCCGGATCGCGAGACCCTGACGGTTTCAGGCTCGGACATTGTCTTCGGTGGCGGCTGCATTCACTGCATCACCCAACAGCAGCCATTGCCCAGCGGCGCCTGACGTTTGCCAGACCCCAAAGCATTGCCTTTTGACCGCCGGTAACGCAACACTGCAGCACAGGCGTAGCTGACAGGGCGCGCCAGACTGGAGTCGGGCTAGGCGCACTCTTTGGGGTTTTGATGAGAAGGGGTTTGCGAAAATGCGAGGTCTTGCACGGGCGCTGTGCCTAACTTTGGTGCTTGTAGCGCCGAGCGCTTTGGCTCAGGACACACAGCCAAAGAGCAATGCGGCCCACAAGTCCTGGCAGGAACTGGTCGATACCGCACCCGAAGGGATCATTCGTTTCGACGAGGCTGTACCGGTCGGAGAGACCGGGATTGAGATCAAAGGGCTTTCGATCGCCCTTGATCGAAAGGCCAAGCTGGAAGAACGCATCACCATGCGTCGCCTGGTGATTTCTGAGATTTCGCCTTTGGAGAAGGCAGAAGGCCCGCCGGAGCGCTTGAAGCTCAGAATCGAAGAACTGGTTTTGACACCATACAACAGCGGCCTGAAGAAAGAGCTCTTCGATGCGCTGGAGGCGACCCAGGTTTCGGCCAACGTGACCCTGGACTATTTCTATCGTCCGGATGGCGGTTTTCTGTCGGTTCAGGACCTGAGCCTGGATTTGCCTTTCCTCGCGAGCGCCAGCGTGACCATGGATGCCGCCGGAGTGAACCTGGGACGTCTGATGATCGAGGGCGAGCACGCACTGAACAGCATGGTGTTGCGGAGTGCGACCCTGACTGTTCAGGATCGGTCCATGTTAGCGCGTCTCATCCGCTCGGAAGCCAGGCGGGACAAGGTGGACTTCAAGGCGGCCCAGGACGAGGCCTTGCGCGAGATTGCCGAAGAGCTGAACTGGATGGAGATCCGTCGCGGCGGTCGGCTATGGAATTTGGCTGAGGTTGTCGGTGGCATGATCATCGACGCTGGCGATACCAAGGGGCCCCTGACGATCCGGCTCAAGCCCTCTAGTGCGGTTGACCTCGCCAACCTCCAAAAGCTTGGTGCGGCCGAAGACATGGCGCGCGTCCTGAACCTGACGGCCAGCTATGCCGGCAGCCGCGCAGAATATGCCTCGACGCAGAGTGAGACTCCCGGGCGACCGGACCTGACCTTGAAGAGCGACAAGACGATCTACAATGTGGGCGAGCCCGTGGTCGTGACCTACGGCGGTCTGCCGGGCAATCAGCGCGACTGGGTGACCGTGGTTCCGCTGGGTACTCCGGCCGACAATTGGGGTGAGTGGACCTACACCGACGGCAAAGCCAGTGGCACCTTCAAGGTTGAGGATCTGGCGCCGGGTGCCTATGAGGCCAGGGTCTATCTGGACTGGCCCAGTGGCGGCTTCGATATCGCAAGGCGTTGGTACTTCTCGGTTGAACCTTAGGCCTCACTTGGCTGGTTGATCGCGATGAGGGGGCTCATCAGAGGCTTCATGTTGGTTGTTGCGGCGGGGATTGGTCTTGCGCTCCCCGCGGTCGCGCAACAGAACGGCGAGCCGGAACTGACGGCGACCGTCAACTATGTCTATGCCTCACAGTTGGGTATCGGCACCTATGACATCGCCGGCCTCTCGGTCGATGTCTATACCTTGCCCCTGGGTCTGGACTGGAACTTTGGTTCCGATCTGGACCTCGAGGCGCCGGTTCGTGAGACCAAGGACTGGGCCTTGGAGTTCAACTTCCCAGTCAGTTACGGCCGCTTCAACCTGAATGCCTCGGACCCGGCCACAGGTGGCATCAACGTGACACAGCAGACCTTGGCCTTGGTTCCCGGTGTCGCCCTCAGGGCCCCCATCACCGACAATTGGCGGCTGAGGCCCTTCCTGGATTTCGGCTTTGGCAGCATTGTCACCACCGAAGGTCATGTTGGTCCGCAAGAGGCCGATCCTCCGAACAATCGCTTCTTCCTGATCTATTCGGCCGGTGTCACGTCGCTCTATGAGATCCCGATGGGCCTCTACACCTTTGCGTTGGGCAATGGTGTGACCTTCGCCGGCAACAGCGAGGTCGGGACGGATGTCTTGGCCGAGAACTACTGGGCGATTGAAACGGGTGTCCAGATACGCCGCTCTCTCGGTTTCGATCTGGCCAAAGCCGGCCTCAGCAACACCGGGGTTGCCGATCTGGAGCCCGAGCTGGGCGCCTACTTCATTCACTACTACTTCCCGAACCCGCTGACCTTCTTGAGCGTCGAGGAGAGCAGCGCTGGACTGCGGAACACCTCGCTGGAGGTGAACAATCAATTCGAGTTCGGCGTGTCCCTAGGCTCCGCCACTGAGTGGGAGCTCCTGACCATCCGCAATCCAGAGATTGGCGCCAGCTACATCTTTGGCGATGGCTTGAAGGTCTTCCGTGTGAACTTCGGCTTTCCCTTCTAGGTATTGTTTCTGTGTCTTGTCGTGACGGGGGGGCGGGCCAACTCGCTACGTCGATTTGAAGTACTCCAGAGCCCCCCGAGACGCCTAGCGGGGCGGACCTCGGGAGGATACTGGACGACGAACGTGCCTATTTGGCCGAGGCGGTCGACAGTCTGTCCAAGACGGGGAAGAGATCACTGGGGTCGGGGCGGCGGGTGTAGTCCGGGCTCACCTCGGCGTAGGCGACCGTGCCGTTCGGAGCGATCACATAGCGTGCGGGCATCGGCAGGTTCCAGGCGCCGTCGTCGTGGATCTTGGGAAGCTCGACCCCGAACATCTTGTGGTACTCGATGACATAATCCTGCAGGGCCCAACGGATACCGAACTTTGCTGCCAGGTCGCCCGCTTTATCCGTCAGGATGGGGAAGCTGAGCTTGTTGTCCCGCTGTGCCTTTCGGCTGTCCGCTGCGCCTTGCATCGAGATGGCAAGCAAGGATGCGCCACGCGCGCGGATGTCGTCGGCCGCTGCCTGCAGCGCTTTCAGCTCGATGTTGCAATAGGGGCACCAGACCCCGCGGTAGAAGGACAGGACGACAGGGCCTCCGGCCAGTAGGTCTTTCAGTACAACGGCCTTGCCGTCTTGGTCCGTCAAGGCGAAGTCCGGCACGAGGTCACCCGCTTTGACGGCGCGCCCGGCCTGTCCGCTATCGATCAGCTCCTGAGTTGACCGCGCGAAGGCGTCAATTGCGCCCGCAGGTGCCTGCACTTTGAACTGCTCCTTGAAAGCGTCGAGTTGGTCTTGAAGAGACATGGTTCCGCTCCTTTGGGTGTGCGCCAGATGTCTTTGGTTCGGCGTCGGTGGAGTGAAACTTGTTCATTCGATCTTAGGTTGGTAGGTTCGGCAAAGCTCTAACAATTATTCGGAACACAAATGATTGAGCGCATCTCATCCCTTCAGCTTTTTGCTCGTGTCGCCAGAACGGGTAGTTTCACAACGGCCGGGAAAGAGATCGGGCTCTCACAACCCTCGGTCTCACGCATCATCGCGAACCTGGAAAAGGAACTGCAGGTGGCGCTCTTGGCCCGGAGCACCCATGCGGTGAAACTGACGGAGGCTGGCGAAGACTACCTTGCACGGGTCGAACCGATCCTGGCTGCATTGGAAGAGGCAGAACACGTTGCCCGCGGCACGGGAGAGCTGACGGGACGCCTGAGAGTGGGGGTGGCAACGAGCTTTGCAACGAGGGAGATCATTCCCCGCTTGCCTGACTTTGTTGCGGAGCATCCCAACCTGCGTGTGGATCTTGTGCTTTCGGATTCGCGTCAGGAACTGATCAGCCAGTCGATAGACATCGCGATCCGCTTTGGAGAGCTGAAGGATTCCACCTTGATGGCGCGGAGGCTGGGTTCACCGAGGCGCATCATTGCTGCCTCGCCCGCCTACCTGGACCGCGCGGGTACACCACGCATCCCGTCCGACCTGTCAAGACACCAGGTCATTCTTGGTCCTTCCAGCCTTGGCACCGCTGGATGGGCTTTCAAGAAGGACGGCAGAACCCTTTCGGTGCGCGTCGAAGGTCAAGTCATGATCACGGTGAACGAGGGGACTACGGCCGCTGCAGTGGCCGGCATGGGGATAATCTCGACCGCCACCTGGGGCTGCAGGGCAGAGATCAAGAGTGGCGCATTGGTTCAAATCCTGCCCGAGTGGGAGATTGGAAGGATCGACGTCAATGCCGTCCTCCCAAGCAGGCAGGCGGCCAAGCGGTCTGCCCGTACGTTTGCGGATCATCTTGTCAAATCTTTTCGCGATTACGGAGACTGAGCGCTGGTGCGTACCCTAAATGTGCCTTACGCATCTGATGCCAGATTGAGAGGCTGAGAGCAGACAGTGGTGCCAACGCGATTGCGGCAAGGAGGGGTGATACCTACCGCCCCTTGCCGCCCTTCTTGGTTTCGCGGACCTTCAACACCCAGATCTCTGCCATGAGCCTATAGACATCCTCCATCGTAAGATCGGTCATCTGGCGGGTGTCGCTGCGCTCTTCCCATTCGAAGGGGTCTTCTTTGACCCCGTCGACGAAACGCTCACGGAACTGGCAGTTGCACTCGTAGAGCTCTTTGCGGAGGCGCACCGCAATTTCAGGAGGTGTCGCGATCTTCTCTCTTGTCGAAAGGCTACGGAGCAGGTCGGCAATGTTGTTGCGATCAAGATTGATCGTATCGCCGACGCGCGAAGGAACCAGCGCGTTGAAGTGACGCAAAAACTCCGCTGTCTGATAGTCCAGGCTCTCGTTCATTCGGGGTGGTTGTTCGGCCGCCTCGACAAAGGACTGGTCAAGACCGACCGTCTGACAAAAGTCGTGGATCACGTTTCCACCGGCCATCTGCTTGCGATCGAAGATCCGCGCAATGATCGGCTCTTGGCCAAAAACGCTCTCCCAACGAGAAAGGATACTGAAGTAATTGAAGTTCCTTGAGAGGTTGCCTTCCCCCGGATAGTGCATCTTGGTCGTGCGGCCTTTGACGATGTTCGTTGAATACTCGCTGGCAAAAAAATCAGCCTGCTGCCGGGCGTAGAAGATCAGCTTGATGTCGTGACCCAAGGGCTCGAGGAGGGGTTTGAGGCGCGCGATCTGGTGGGGGCTGTTCAAGATTGCCGAGCAGTGCTCGGACGAGAGAATGATGTGATCTGTCTCGCCGCCCATGCGTTCCTTGACGTCCCTTTCCAGCTCTCTGCGGAAGGCCGCCAAAGTCTCCGGTGACTTTACGCCGAGCCTGAGTGCCGCGTCGTGCTGGCGCAAATCATGGGCATAGACTGCCAGCTTCTGATGGCTCTGCTTGCCCAGGAAGCGGGGATAGCGATAGCCATGCTTCCTTAAGAGCAGGCGATTGGTGGCGAGGAACTGCTGGATCGAGGTGGTTCCGGTCTTCGTCGACCCGATGTGAAAAAAGATCGTCATCCCTTGCTCCAGCCTGATCCCTGGCAGGCCTGCCTGGCTCGCTCACGAAGTGGCGTGATACTACACAAAATCTGTCGGACTGCGAGCAATTGAACGCGATCGTCAGCCGGCTGTTTGACGCTTTGCCGAGGTCCAGCGGGGCCAACTGTTCTGATGGTCAAGAGCGCTGAAAGATGGTCCGGCCATCGACGACGGTACGCAGGACCTGGCCTTGCACCAGGTGGGCATCGAAAGGTGAGTTCTTGGATTTCGACAGGAAGCTGTCGGGATCCAGCTTCCAGGGAAAATCGGGATCGAAGAGCACCAGGTCGGCCGGGCCGCCGACCCGAAGCTGGCCGCCCGACAGATCAAGCGCCTTGGCGGGTGCCGCAGTCAGCTTGGCGATCACATCCAAGAGGCTCATCTCGCCGCGGTGCACAAGGGCAAGAGAGAGCGGAAGCAAGCTTTCCAGGCCGACAATGCCGAACTCGGCCTGGGCGAAGGGCAAGCGCTTGGAATCCTGGTCGTGCGGGCTGTGGTCGCTGACGATAGCGTCGATGGTGCCGTCGGCAAGCCCCTCCACGATGGCTTGGCGGTCGGCCTCGCAGCGCAGCGGCGGCATGACCTTGGCAAAGCTGCGGTAATCGCCGACTGCGAACTCGTTCAGAGTGAAGTAGTGCGG
The DNA here is from genome assembly GCA_963669335.1 of Rhodospirillales bacterium. Lineage (GTDB taxonomy): Bacteria > Pseudomonadota > Alphaproteobacteria > Kiloniellales > JACOMY01 > JACOMY01. The sequence continues at coordinate 3,218,689 of OY770023.1, read as the reverse complement.
GGCCGTATCGCAGGTGACCTTGAGGCCACGCTCTTTGGCCTGACGCAGGACGCGAACCGATTCACCAGTGGAAATGAGGGCTGCGTGGTAGCGTCCACCCGTCATCTCTGCCAGGCGCAGGTCACGTTCCAGCATGATGACCTCGGCAAAGGGCGAGATGCCGGCCAGTCCCAGCCGGGTCGAGAGCTCGCCGCTGTTCATCACTCCGGTGGAGAGACTGGGCTCTTGCGGTGCCTGCACGATCACCTGGTCAAAAGCCTTGGAGTAGAGCAATGCCCTGCGCATCACTTGAGGAGAGGCGATGGGGTTGATGCCGTCGGTGAAGCCGACCGCACCGTAGTCGCCCAAGAGCCCGAACTCGGTCAGCTCCCGGCCCTCATAGCCGCGGGTGATGGTGCCGTAGGAATAGATCTTCACCAGCTTGACGTCGCGGGCGCGGCGGGCGACGAACTCCAGACCGGCGACATCGTCGACGGCGGGGTCGCTGTTCGGCAGGGCCACCATAGTGGTGACACCACCGGCCGCAGCGGCGACGCTCGCGGTCTTGATGGTCTCCTTGTGCTCTTCGCCGGGCTCGCGCAGGTTGACGCGCAGGTCGATCAGGCCCGGGGCCAGGCAGTGGCCGCCGCAGTCGATGACCGACATGCCTGAAGGCACGCCATGGCGGAACAGGTGCGGCCCCAGATCGGCAATCTGCCCTTCGACCACCAGCAGGGCGCCGCGGGTATCCAGCTGGCTTTCCGGATCCAAGAGCCGCGCGTTGATGTAGGCAGTCGGCGGGTTATGCGGGAGAGCCATGGCGCTAGTCCTCGGCTCTCAGCGGGCGGGTCAGCGCGTCGAGTACGGCCATCCGCACAGTCACGCCCATCTCTACCTGCTGGCGGATCAGTGAGCGGCCGAAGTCGTCGGCAACCTCGCTGTCGATCTCGACGCCGCGGTTCATCGGCCCCGGGTGCATGATGATGGCGTTGTCCTTGGCCACCGAAAGCTTCTCGTAGTCCAGGCCAAAAAAGCGGAAGTACTCGCGCACCGAGGGGACGTAGACGCCGTTCATGCGCTCCATCTGCAGGCGTAGCATCATCACGATGTCCACGTCCTTCAGGCCCTTGCGCATGTCGATGAAACTCTCGACTCCCAGGCGATCGATCTCGGAGGGCATCAGGGTCGGCGGTGCGATGACCCGGACCTGGGCGCCCATGGTGCCCAGCAGGTGGATGTTGGAGCGGGCGACGCGGCTGTGCATGATGTCGCCGCAGATCGCGATCACCAGCCCCTCCAGCCTGCCCTTGACCTGGCGGATGGTCAGTGCGTCCAGCAGGGCTTGGGTCGGATGTTCATGGCTGCCGTCGCCGGCATTGATGACCGCACAGTTCACCTTTTCCGACAGCAGTTTCGCTGCGCCCGACTGATCATGGCGCACCACCAGCAAATCGGGGTGCATGGCGTTCAGGGTCATGGCCGTGTCGATCAGGGTCTCGCCCTTCTTCACCGAAGAGGTGCCCACCGCCATGTTGATGACCTCGGCCCCCAACAGCTTACCGGCCAGCTCGAAAGAGGTCAGCGTGCGGGTCGAGTTCTCGAAGAAGAGATTGATCAAGGTGCAGCCAGCCAACAAGCGACTGCGGGGGTCTTTGGAGCGGCCGCGGCTCTGCGCGTTCAGATCAACATAGCTGTCGGCAAGATCCAAAAGGAAGCGGATCTCGTCCGCATTCAACCCTTCGATGCCGAGAAGATGACGGTGGGGATAGGCGCTTTGGTTTGGTGCTGTCCCCTCGTCAGTCATGAGGCCCTCACATACTCCCAAGGCTCGCGAAGCTCAAGATCGGATCGGGGGAAAAGTCAATTTCCTCTTGCGCTCTCGCCGTCTCTGTCCGATATTTCTGTTAGGACAGAAAAGAATGGAGAGATCCATGGAGCTGACGCCGGCCATGCAGCGCTATGTGCTTCATTGGGGAGAGATGGGGAACCGTTGGGGCGCCAACCGTTCCATTGCGCAGATTCAGGCCTTGCTGTTCCTATCCGAAGCGCCGCTGGCGGCGGACGAGATTGCCGAGACCCTGTCGATCGCGCGCTCCAACGTGTCCAATTCCCTGAAAGAGCTGCAGTCTTGGGGCTTGGTCCGAGTGACGCATCAGATCGGCGAGCGCCGCGATCATTTCGAGGCCTTGAGCGACCCTTGGGAGATGTTCCGCCGCATCGTCGAGGAACGCAAACGCCGCGAGATCGACCCGACCTTGGCGATGCTGCGGGATTGCGTCGCCGAGGCGGAGGCCGACGGCCGGACACCCAAGTTGGCCCGCGATCGTATGCAGGAGATGCTGTCTTTCCTCACGCTTTTCGACGGCTGGTATGCCGAGGTGAAGGCCTTGCCCAAAGCGACTCTGCTGGGGTTGGCGAAAGCTGGTGGCAAGGTCGCGAAGGTGATCGGACGGGTTACCGGGTAGGGAGACGATAAAAAAATTTGGCCAGGAGTTTCAGTTATGACAGAAATAACAGGTTTGGCGGATCAAATTGACGAACCGAAATCCGGAAATCAGGAGAGCCAGGCCTTTGCGTGGCCACAGAACCTCACCGCCCGCTTGAGTAGACGATTTCAAGCCTTCGGCCGTGTCGGACGGTTGGACCGACTGAGCGGCGACATGTCCCTGATTCGCTTCAGCCTGGTTGGGCGGTTCTTCGCCGTCCTCGGCCGCTTCTTCGGAACACCGCTTGCACCTTGGAACGGCAGGGTCGTACCGGTTCAGGTCACTGTCATGCGGGGACGACGAGGTGTCGCTTGGGAACGCCTCTACCATTACCCCGGCCGGGCCCCTATTCGGGTGATCTCAGAGAAGGTGGTGACCGAAGAGGGGCGCATGATGGAGGTGGTCGGCGGCTCTCTTGCCGTGTTGCTCTCCTTGCAGGCACGCGGTCAGAGCCTGCGCTTCGTCGGTCGTCACTACCAGTTTCGTATCGGCACTTGGCGCCTACCCATTCCACTGGTTTTGACGCCCGGCGTGCTGCTGGCGGTGCATCGTGCGATCGATGACGAGACCTTCACGTTTGGCTTGGCCTTCCATCATCCGCTCTTCGGCGTGACCCATCGCCAGGTTGGTCGATTCCGTCATTGCTGCAACGAAAGGGAAGGGGCCCATCATGAACAGCCTCTTTGAACCACTCTTCTCGATCCTTCTCATCGCTCAACTGACGATGGGGGCCTTCGATGTGCTGGTGCATCACGAACTGGTGGAGCGCCTCTCTTGGCGCCGTAGCAGCAGGCGAGAGCTCAGGCTGCACGCTCTCCGGAACCTGCTCTACGCAGTGATCTTTCTGGGCCTTGGTGGCCTGGCGTGGCAGGGGCTGCTGGCGTGGGTCTTCCTGGCGCTGCTGCTGTTTGAGGTCGTTATCACCCTGGCTGACTTCCTGGAAGAGGATCGCAGCCGCGTGCTGCCGCCGAGCGAGCGCGTTCTGCATACGCTTCTGGCGCTGAACTATGGGGCCTTGCTGGCGCTTTTTGCATCTGAGTGGTGGTCTTGGCAGACAGCATCTACGGGCTTTCACTGGATCGATCGTGGGCTTTGGTCATGGCTGTTACCGGCAGCTTCGCTCGGCGTCTTGGTTTTTGGCTGGCGCGATTGGCGCCGCGCCGAGGCTGTTGCGGCGCTCAGGTCAAGTGACGCAGAGGACCTGGTGGCTGGATTGGCGCCGCAGCGCCGCATCTTGGTGACTGGTGGCACCGGCCTCCTGGGGCGGCGATTGATCGAGGCGCTGGTGGCGGCAGAGCATCATGTCATTCTGCTGACTCGCGATCGACGCAAGCTGCTGCGCGTTACCGGCCCGGTGACGGTGGTCAGCAGTCTGGAGGATTTGGGCCGCCATCAGAGGATTGACGCCGTGGTCAACCTCGCCGGGGCCGGTATAGCCGATCTGCCTTGGACCAAAGCCAGACGGCGGGTCCTGCGTGAGAGCAGGCTGTGTATCATTGCCGACCTGGAGCGCTTGCAACAACGCCTTGAGCGGCCTTTTGGAGTCTTCGTGCAGGCCTCCGCCATGGGGATCTATCAACCTGACCCGGCCCGATTGCTGGCGGAGGATGCGCCGCTCGCCGAGACCTTCTCCGGACGTCTCTGCCAGGAGATCGAGGTGACATCTGAACACGCTGCCGGCCCTGCTCGCTGGGCGGCTCTGCGTTTTGGCCTGATCTTGAGTGGCGAGGGCGGCTTTCTCGGCCGGATCATGACGGCCTTCGAGTATGGCGTGGCGCCGCGCCTCGGGAGCGGGGAGCGCTGGGTCTCTTGGATTCACCGCGACGACGCCGTGGGCCTGATCGCCCAGGCTCTGGGCGAGCGCCGACTTGCGGGCCCCTGCAACGCCGTCGCGCCCCAGGCCGTCAGCAATGGCGATATGGTGCAAGCTTTGGCAGGGTCACTGCGGGCGCCATTGCCTCTGCCTATTCCCTCGGTCCTGGTCTCGGGCTTGTTGGGCGACTTCGGCCGCGAGATCTTCTTGGCCAGCCACCGTGTGGTGCCGAGGAAGGCGACGCGTCTCGGCTTCTCTTTCCGTTATCCCAGCTTCGACGACGCCTTGAATGAGATTGTGCAGGGCAAACAGGCCGGGCTTGCGGTCAGGACCCTGGGCAGCGGGAGGGCAAAAGGCTCAGAGTCCGTTTGAGATTACGCGGCGCCGGCCCGCACCCCCGCCTGACCACCCATTTCATCATACGGTCGTGGGTGGTCGGGCGGGGGTGCGGGCCGGAGCTGCCTCGAGAAAGGGCCTACGCGCCCTTTCTCATACAGACACTCAGATCACGCCCTTCTGCCTTAGCTTGGCCAGCTCTTGCTCGCTCAGTCCCAGCTCTTTCAGGATCTCTTCGCTGTGCTGGCCCATGGTCGGCGGGGCATGCCGATAGGTAACCGGCGTCTCCGACATCTTGATGGGATTGCCGATCAGATCGACCGAGCCGGAGGGGCTGTCGGGGTAGGGCAGGGCAATCTGCATGCCGCGAGCCTGGACTTGCGGGTCAGCGAAGACGCCCTCCAGGTCGTTGACTGCGCCGGCCGGCACGCCGAGGCCCGCTAGGCCCTCCAGCCACTCGGCAGAGGTCTTGCGCTTGGTAACCTCGGGCAGCAGCGCATAGATCTCTTGGCGATTGATCACGCGATCCTTGTTGGTGCGAAAGCGTGGATCCTGCGCCAGCTCGGGCGCTCCGGCGAAGTCGCAGAAGCGGCCGAACTGCGCGTCATTGCCGACCGCCAGGATGAAGTAGCCGTCGGAGCTCGGCAGGGTGCTGTAGGGCACGATGTTGGGATGCTCGGCGCCACGTCGGGGCGGTACCTCGCCTGAGGTCAGATAGTTCAACCCCTCGTTCACCAGCCAGGCCACCTGGGTGTCCAGCAGCGCCAGGTCGATGTACTGCCCCTTGCCGGTCTTGTTGCGATGCAGGATGGCCGAGAGGATGGCGACGGCGGCGTACATCCCGCACATCACATCGGCAATACCGACGCCGACCTTCATCGGCCGGCCCTCGATCTCGCCGGTCAGGCTCATGATGCCGCCCAGGCCTTGGGCCAGATAGTCATAGCCGGCGCGCGGTGCATAGGGCCCGGTCTGACCGAAGCCGGTGACCGAACAGTAGACGATGTCGGGCTTCACCTCTTTCAGGCCGAAGTAGTCCAGACCGTACTTCGCCAGTCCGCCGACCTTGAAGTTCTCGACCACGATGTCGCTCTCGGCCGCCAGACGTCGCACCAGGGCCTGGCCGCTCGCTTGCGTGATGTCGATGGTGATCGAGCGCTTGTTGCGGTTGGAGGAGAGGTAATAGGCCGCCGTATCGCTGGCGTTGCTGTCGGCGCGTTTGAGAAAGGGCGGGCCCCATTTGCGGGTGTCGTCGCCTTCGCCCGGCCGTTCGATCTTGATCACGTCGCAGCCAAGGTCGCCCAAGAGCTGTGTGCAGGTGGGCCCGGCCAGGATCCGGGTGAGATCCAGGACTCTCATTCCGGCAAGCGGACCGGCCGTCTCGTTGCTCATGCTCTCTCCTCGTCGCAGGGGTTAGCTCTTATAGACGTGCCCGGCCTCTGCCGCCAAGACGAGCCGGATCAAGGTCTGGCGAGCCAATCCAAGACCAGCAGAAGAAACGGCATGGTGATAAGAGCGGCAGCCACTTGAGCCGTCAGGATGTTGGCCATCAAAGGGGCATTGCCGCCCATCTGACGCGCCATGATGTAGGAGGCGCCAGCGGCGGGGGAGCCGGCGAGCAGCACCAGGGCGGCGCGTGCCTCGGGGTCGACGCCGAACAGCAACGCTGCGACCAACGCGGCCAGGGGCATCAGGGCGAGCTTGCCGGTTACCGAAAGCGCAACCAACGGGCCCGTCTGACGCGCTGCTTGCAGATCGAGCCCGGCTCCGACGGCCATCAGCCCTAGGCAGAGCGCAGCGCGGCCCAGGATGTCGAGCACACTGACCAGAGAGCCGTGCAGTCCGATCCCGCTGAGATTGAGCGCCAGGCCTGCAAAGATCGCCAGCATCAAGGGATTTGTGATCACCGCCAGAAAGACCTTGCCCAGGTGCCGCGAGGGTCCGCTGCCGAAGCGGATCAGGGCGACGATCGACAGCAGATTGACGAGCGGCACATAGAAGGCAATGGCCACCGCCACGGCCTCGATCCCGGGTGCGCCTTGCAAGGCCAGCGCAATGGAAAAGCAGAGATAGGTGTTGGGTCGGATGAGCCCCTGAAAGACCGAGGTGAAGCTGGGCCCATCCCGACTGATCGCCTTTCGAGCGACGAGCGCAAGAGCAGAGACGGCAAGCAGGCTGGCGAAAGTGGCCAGAGCCAGGGGTAACAAGCTGAGGTCAGCCAGAGGGGCTTGGGCCACGCTGCTGAAGAGCAGGGCCGGGAACAGGAGATAAAAGATCAGCCGGTCAGCCTCTGCCCAGAAGCCTTGGCTGAGCAGGTTCCGTCTGACTGAGAGATAGCCCAGCAGGATGACCAGGAAGATCGGTAGGATGGCAAAGAGGATGGTCAGCAAGAGGGCGGCCGATCAGTTGGGAGGTTCCCTCTTAGCGCCGAAGGGTCCGGCTTGAAAAGCCCGCTGCTGCCAACCCTAGAGTATCCGTAATCGATCAAGTGCTTCGTGGTGTCCAAGTTCGCCGGTCTCTGAGGAGAGCGTTGGCGAGGATGATGAGTTTTCGCATGACTGCGACGATGGCGACTTTCTTGGGTTTGCCGGCCATGGTCAGTCTGGCGTAGAGCGCCTTGAGATCTGGATTGAAGCGGCAGGCGACGATGGCGGGAAGATAGAGGTCTGTTCGCAGCTTGGCCCGTCCGCCCCTGATCGAGGCCTTGCCGGTCCACTGTCCCGACTGTCTGGTCATGGGGGCGAGGCCGACCAGGCTGGCCAGGGGCTTGGCCTTGATGCGCCCCAGCTCGGGTAGCTCGCTCAGCAAGGCGAAGGCGGAGGTCTCGCCCAAGCCCGGGATCGAGGTCAGGATGGCGAGGCGCAGGCCCAGGTCTGGGTCTTGCTCGGCGAGAGCCTTGAGGGCGCGATCGATGGCGGCGAGTTGCTCATCGATCAAGCTCAGGCTCGCATCGCGTTGTTGGCGGAGCAAGGGAAGGCTCAAGCTCTGCGAACGATTGGAGAGCGCGGTGCGCTCTTTGATCAGGGCCCTGCGGGCCAACCTCAGTTCCCGCAGCTGCTGCTGGGTCTCATCGGGCACCGTGCTGCGGGGCGGTTCCAGGGCCAGGCCCATGCGCGCCAGCATGGCGGCATCGACCTGGTCGGTCTTGGCCAGGCTGCCGATCGCCTCGGCGAAGCGGCGGGCCTGGCGGGCATTGACCCGGGCCAGCGGTAGACCGGCCTGCCAGAGGCTCTGTTCGAAGGCTCTGGTGTAGGCGCCGCTGGCCTCGAAGACGATCCGCTCGACCTGCCAGCCGGCAAGCCAGTCTTTCAAGCCGGCAAAGCCATCCGGCGAATTGGCGAAACGGCGGCTTGCGCGATCGGGCAAGCGGTGCGCATCGAAATGCGCTTTAGAGATGTCAATCCCGATGGTAGCGTGTCGCATCTTTTCCAGGTCCTTTGCTTGTCATCCGGGCCTAAAGCCCAGGTATCCGTTCAGGCCACGAGGAAAAGACGAGGGCGATCAGACTCTAGTGCGGCCCGCTAGGCGGCCTGCCAGAGAAGCGATCCGACCCTCGCCGCCACCGCTGAGCGCTCACTCAGCGGTGGCGGTTCATCTTAACCGATGAACCGCTCTCTCTATTAGACAAGCCAGAGAAAATCCCCATCATTCAGGGCGAAAGCTCCGTTCACGCCGGAAATTCTGATGAATATGTCGGCCCCGCCATCGCCGTCCTGGTCAACCTCGACCCGGTTTCCGCCGGCATAGCGCGCTTGCGAGTTGCCGTTGCCGGAAAACCCATCGCCACCGATGTAGTCGAAGACACCGACCTCCAGCCCGGTCTTGAAGACCAGCTTGTCTTGGTCTCCTCCAATGTTGCCGCGGAAGTGGCGAATGATCTGGTCGCCTGTCCCCAGATTGGCACCGAAGAGGAACCAATCCTGCCCCTGGTCGCCGAAGAGGCGGTCGTCCTTGGCGACGGTTATGGTGTCGCTGCCCTGACCACCATAGAGCCAGTCCTGCTCTTGCCCCCCGAAGAGGCGATCGTCGCCGGCGCTGCCAAAAAGCGTATCTTGCCCTTGCAAACCGGAGAGACGATTGTCGCCACTGTTGCCGAAGAGCGTGTTGTCCAAGGTGTTGCCACTGCCCCTGAGGTCGCCGAAGTCGTTCAGAAGGCGCAGTTGCTCGATGAAGGCATCGCTGGTGCCGCTGGGAAGCGTGTAGTCGATCGAGGTCTGGATCATGTCATGGCCGCGGCCGGAGGACTCACGCACGCGGTCGCCGGTGGTGTCGACAAGGAAGGTGTCGTCGCCACTCCAGCCAGCCATGGTGTCGCTGCCGCTTTTGCCATTCAGGACATCGTCGCCATCGAAGCCCTGCAGGGTGTCGTTGCCGCTGTTCCCGGTCAGGCTGTTGTCCAGTGCATTGCCGCGCAGCTTCCCGTCGCCCACGCCGTTCTGCAGGGCCGCGTTCTCGATGTGGTCCTGCGCCCCGGACCCCAAGGTGTAGGTCTGGATGTTGGAGAGCACCAGGTCGGCCATGCCGCCGCCCGCCGTCTCGATAAAGACATCGACGCTGTTCTCCAGGATGAAGGTATCGTCGCCGGGCCCGCCCCAGGCTGTGTCTGCGCCCTGGCCACCGCTAATCGTGTCGCTGCCCGACCCTCCGCGGAGCCGATCGGTGGCACTGCCACCTGAAAGATAATCCTCGCCAGTATCTCCGTGGAGGCTGTCGCTCCCCTGGCCACCGAAGAGCGCATCATCGTCCACGCCACCGTAGAGGGCACTGTCGTTGCCACCGTCCCCGAAGATCAAGTCGCGCCCGGTACCGCCATAGAAGCGGCTGTCGTTGCCCAGACCTCCATAGAGACGATCCGTCCCGTCGCCGCCAAGAAACAGACTATCGACGCCACCGCCCCCGAAGAGGCGATCGATGTCGCTGCGGCCGAAGAAGATGCCATCGTCACCATCGCCGCCATAGATTCGATCCCGGCCGTCGCCGCCATAGTGGCGGCGGTCCGCATCCCCTTCACCCAGGATGGTGTCATCACCATCACCGCCGTACATATAGTCATCGCCGCCGGTGCCACCCGCCAAGGTATCGTCCCCGCTGCCGCCGCGGATGTAAATCTCTCCGCCACTGCCGCCATAGAAGCGATCATTGCCGTCATCCAGGGATACATCGGAGTCACTGCCCTCGCCGCCGAAGACGCGATCATCACCGGCGCCGCCATAGAGGATGGCGTCACGGCCATCGCCGCCATAGATGCTGTCGTCACCCGTGTCGCCGAAGAGGCGCAGATCGTCTCCATCGTCGCCGAATAGGCCGTCGAGGCCGCTGCCACCGAGTAGGAAACTGTCATCGGCTGGGCCGCCGAAGATCCGGTCGTCACCCTCTCCACCGAAGAGCTCTCCATCCTCGCCACCATCACCGCGCAAGGTGTCGTTTCCGCTGGCACCGACCAGCACACTGTCGTTGCCCGCGCGCCCGAAGACCCGGTCGTCACCGTAGGAGCCAAAGAGGGCGAGGTCAGTGCCGTCGTCACCCCGCACCAGGTCATTGCCGTACCCGCCATAGATGTAGCGGTCCACGCCACTGCCGCCGAAGAGGGAGTCGTTGCCGCAACCACCAAGCAGTAAGGAATCCTGGCCGGACCCTCCATAGATCCGATCGGACCCATTGCGGCCTTCAAACTCGTCATCCTCACCGGCACCGGCGAAGATCAGATCATTGCCCTGGCCACCAAACCAGAAGCTGTCGTTCCCGCTGCCGGCATAGAGCCGGTCGCCGGCGCTGCCACCAAAGACGCGTCGGTCAAGCGAGGCGCCACCGAAGATCGTGTCACTGGACTGGCCGCCATAGACGTAATCGAAGCTGTAGTGCTTCGAGACGATGGTGTCGCTGCCGGTACCGCCGAAGACCTGGACTGGACGCCCGGCAATCTCTCCCACAAGGCCGGTGCGAGCCTCGATAAGATCATCTCCATCAGCACCAAAGAGGGTACTGGTCGCGCGAATGATGTCGTCGCCGGTGTCACCGTAGACCTGGGCAAAGCCCTCGACGACATCAGCGCCGGACCCTCCGAAGATGAGGCGGGAACCATAGGTGGCAGCAACCACTGTGTCGCGTCCACGCCCGCCAAAGATGGAGTGATCTCTGTCGCCATAGATGCGGTCGGTGCCTTGTCCCCCAAAAATCAGGCTGTCACTGTCAAAGTCACCACCCGAATAGATGCGGTCGTTGCCGCTTCCCCCATCGAATCCAAGATCGATGCCGCTGTCGCCGAAGATGCGGTCGTTCCCATCGCCCCCGATCAGCGAGGTGTCGTTGCCCGATCCCCCATAGATCAAGTCAATACCGCTCAGCCCAAAGAGCCTGTCGTCGCCGTCCTGACCAAAGATCGTGTCGTCACTGCTGGTCCCCAGTAGTGAATCATTGCCTGCGGTTCCGATAAACAGCGCCATGACTTCGCTCTACTTCTATTTCTTACAATCTTCGCGCGTGGTGAATCGCCGTTCCTTGACGCGCTGACCAAGAATGCTAGCAAGTGCAGGGACTGAATGACAGAAAGAAAATTGGCTCAATCACTAACCGCGTGCAGAAGCTCAATTTGACAGGACTACAAAGCATCGCGAAGCCGGCGCTTCATCCTCTGAACCAGAGGACGGCGCTGTTTGCGGCCGACCTTTGCTGCCTGGGCCTGTTGGATGAGGGTCTCCAGCTTGCCTTCGGCAAACTGCGCTTTCCAGGCCTCGATAGCCTCGCGCGGCAGGGCGATCGATGGGGCCTCGCTGCCCTTGATCCAGGCTGCGATCGCCGCATCATCGCCGCGAGCGACCACCGGCAAGGCCGTATCCTCGGCAATGCGCGCAGCACGATGGTCGACGGAGAGGATGAGGGCGCGGACACCGGCATTCAGCGCCCGTATCCCTCCGTGCAGGCGCGTTCCGACGTAGTCGAGGGCCTTGTCCTGCAAGACCGCGTCATAGCTCTTCAGGTTGGGCGGGACGACCTCAATCTTCTGATCCCAAGCAATCTGCTTGGCATAGTCCAGATCCGCAGACATCTGCGGAAAGAAGTAGAGACGGTCGTAGTGATCCAAGAGCAGGCGCACCAGGCGGGCGTCCGGCTCAGCATCCGGTAGCCAGGCCGTCAGGGTGAAGGCCACCTCACTGTTTTTCTCTGTACTTATGGTCTGGCAGTGTTCGGGCGTCAGCCGCCACATAGTCGGGCAGGCGGTGTTGAGCACGGGAAGACCCAAGCCAGCCAGCATCGTCTCTGCAAAGGAGTCGCGCGCCGCATGGCTGAAGGATTGCGTCAGGCTGGTCTTCAGGAAGGAGCTTGAAAATGCCGAGGGCTGGTCCGAAGCGCGCTCCCAGCCCGTGCCCAAACAGACTGTCGGGGTTAGGGCATAGACCTCTGCATCGGCCCGGGTGACCTTCCAGAGGCCCTTGGAACTCAGATTCGATGAGAGGAGATTGGTTCCGCCCAGAAAGCAAAGATCGGCTTCAAGAATGAAATCATGCTGCCTGGTTGAGAGCGCCTCGTGACTGGTCACACGGTTGACGAAAGCCAGGGGAAAGAGGGCAGCGACGACCTCATTCACCGCCTCCATAATGATCTGATCGCCGATGTTGCTGGTGCAGAAACTGGTGTCGACGATGACGATAGACCGCACTGTGACGTCCTCTTGATGGGCAGTCAGCCAGCAGGACGGTCGTCCCAGTGTCGCGGCCGCCGGATTACCGCTGCCGAGTATCAAACCTCTGTCTCCCGGTCGTCAATGGGCTCTCCCGAACCGGGGAGGAGCTGCTAGAGCCACACGAAGTCGCCGGCTGAGAGCTGATGTCCGGCGGTCACGCCGGTCACACGAAAGGCCAAGTCACGATTGCCGTCGCCGTCCACGTCAACCTCGACGCGGTCATCCTGGGCAAAGCGTGCTTCGCTGTTGCCCTGGCCACTGAAGGCCAGGGCGCCGCGATAGGCGAAACTCCCGCTCTCCATACTCGGGCCGAAGACGAAGCTGTCATCACTCCCGCCAGCATTGAAATCACCGATGATGGGGCCGCCGGTGGCACCATTGGCCAGCGCCGAGGCGAAGAAACGGAAAGCATCGTCGCCGGATCCACCGAAGGCACGGTCTTCCAGCCCGATGAACAGAGTGTCGTCGCCAAGTCCGCCGAAGACGCGATCATCGCCATTGCCACCGGCCAGGGTATCATCGCCCGCACCCCCGCGCAGACGATCGTCACCGAGCAGGCCGACCAGGCGATTGCCCTGAACGTTACCCGTCAGGTGGTTGTCCAACCCATTGCCGAGCAGGGTGCCCGCACCGGCTGCATCGGTGAGGAGCGCGTTTTCGATGTGCCCCTGATCGCCACCGGCGAGGCTGTAGGAGAGAGCGTTGGAGCGGACCTCGTCAGCGACACCGCCGCCGGCCAGCTCTTGGATGATATCATTGCTGGAATAGACGACGAAGGTGTCATCGGCCGATCCTCCGACCAGAGTGTCGGCGCCCGGTCCTCCATTCAGAAAATCGCGGCCGGCACCCCCGATCAGGCGGTCGTCACCATCACCGCCAACCAGGCGGTCGTTGCCATCGCCACCCCAGGCGGTGTCCCTGCCGGCGCCGGCAAAGAGACTGTCGGCGCCGCTGTTGCCACGCAGCAGATCGCGACTCTCCTGGCCCCAGATGCGATCGTTGCCTGCCGCTCCGCGCAGATCGTCAGTGAAACTGCTGCCGACCAAGCTGTCCGCACCGCTGGTTCCGACCAGGGTCTCACCCTCGGGTCCTTCGGCGCTATCGAGGGCGGCTTGAATGGTCTCCATGGCCCCGCCGGCGCCGGTGAAGTTGGAACTGTCCAGGTCAGAGAGGCGGACGCCGGCAAGGGTCAAAGTCTGTCGTTCACCCTCAACGCCGAAGATGACCCCGATGACTGTCGAGCCATTCTCTTCCCGCAGCGCGATGTCGTTGGGGCCGAAGATGTTTTGCAGATCGACGCGATCTTCACTGGGGTCGAAGTCAGAGATGGTTTCGTGCGTACCCCAGCCCCAGGAGAGCAGCACGTCATCGCCCGAGTTTCCACCGGGGCCAGGCCCGCCGCCATCCCAGTTGGCGATGATCTCAGCCACGGTGGGGGAGTCATAGCCGCCGAACTGCTCGATGTACTGCAGGATCGAGGTGCCGTTCTCGTCGGTCGAGACGGCGCCGTTCTGCAGCAGCGCGAGCGTGCCCCAGGCGCCGCGCAGATGGGCGGCCGCCAGGATGCCGGTCAAGGTCAGCTCGACTGTAATCGTCTGGCCGTTGCTGGTGTACTGTCCGACGGTGCCGAGGAAGTCGTCCAGGCTCTTACCCTGCTGTGCCAAGCCGTTCTCGATGACAGAGAGGTTGTAGCCGAAGGCGTCGAGGATCGCGGCCTCTTGCACCTCGGCGGTCATGAAGGCCTCCAGGCTGACCGCGCCGTTCTTGCCGGTCCAGGTGCCGTCCCAGGTGTTCGAGGCTGCGCCGTTGCCGTAATAGACGTCGTCTTCATAGTAGCCGAGATCGATCAGCAGCGCCTCGCCGAACTGATAGCCGACGAAGCCCAGAGAATTCATCGAACGGTACTGCATGTCCGTCCAGGTGATCTCGCCGCGTTCCCAGGATTCCCAGGTCTCGTCGCCGACCCAGCCGCGGATCTGCCATTCGGTGATGATGCCGGCTTGATAGCGATCCCAATCGACCCCGGATTCAAAGGCGCGCAAGGCGTCACGGAAGTCGTCGAAGGTTCCGTTATTCATGGCAGGCTCCTCGCAGGGCAGGAACAGACAAGAGTTCCATAACAGAGACCGCTGACGTGACTTTGTCAGCGGGTCCGTTCAAGCTGCGATGAGATTAGGGCATAAACTGGGCTCGAAACCGATGACCTGGCCGCAATTGGCCCACAGGCTGCCGCATTTGGCCAGCGGGCGTCGTGCGCTCGAAGCTTAGAAGGGCGCGGTGCCCCGCCTGCGCCCGCGACGCCGTCCGCGTCCGCCGCCATCGTCGGGTCTCTGGTCTTCGCCGCCACCCATCATGGCCTTGGTTGCGTTGGTAAGGCTGCCCAGGCGGACGGCGATGTCTTCGATGCTGGGTGCGTCGCCGGGAACATGCGTTAGCAGCGCTTCGCCAATGGCGCGGAGATGCTCTGTTCCGGTTCCACAACAGCCGCCGATCAGGACGGCACCGCTGTCGCGGGCCATGCGGGCATAGTCGGCCATCAGCGCCGGCGTGCCATCATAGCGGATGGTGCCATCGACCCACTGCGGGATGCCGCAGTTGGCCTTTGCCACCAGCCGATCGCCGGGTTTGGCGGCTTGCTGCAGGCCGACCAGTGTCGCGACCAGCTCTGCAGCACCAGTGCCACAGTTGGCGCCATAGGCGGCGAGGGGGACTGCCAGGTCATGCGCCAACGCAGCCCAGTCCGAAGGCGTCACGCCCATCATGGTCCGACCATTGGTGTCGAAGGAGAGGGTGGCGACAATCGGCAGGCCGGTGGTTGCTGCCCCCTCGACGGCGGCGCGAATTTCTTCGGCGCTGGAGATGGTCTCGATCCACAGCAAGTCGGCCCCGCCGGCTGCCAGGCCCTCTGCCTGGGCAGTGAAGGCCGCGACCCCGTCCTCATGGGTCAGGGGCCCCAGCGGCTGAAAGAGATCACCGGTCGGCCCCATAGAGCCGGCCACCAGCACCGCGCGGCCAGAGGCCTCTGCCTCGGCTCTAAGCAGGCTCGCCGCAGCCTCGTTGACGTCAAAGACGCGGTTTTCCGCTTGATGCAGCCGCAAGCGATTGGCGGTGCCGCCGAAGCTGTTGGTCAAAACCAGATCGGAGCCAGCCTGGATGAAGTCGCGGTAATGCGAGCGCACCTTTTCCGGCGCCGTCAGGTTCCAAAGCTCCGGTGCATCACCTTGCTGCAAGCCTCTGAGGAAGAGGTTGGTGCCGGTGGCTCCGTCCGCGAGGAGCCAGCCGCGTTCCGCAAGTCGTTCGTCGAGTTTGCTCATGGCGCTGTTAAGGCTTTCAAGGGCCCACCGTCTCACCACGTCTGCAAACGATCTGGGGTCGCTAAGCCTTGCCGATCACCTCTGGCGAGTAGCCTCGCTTACCGGCAACGCAGGCGAACCGCATCGATCGCATCCGCCGATCCGGTCAGGCTAAAGGGCAGCTTGCGTTCCTCGTCTTCGTAGAGGCCGCGGCCACCTAAGGTCAAGAGGTCTGCCAGACCCTCGTTCAGGGGTGCGCGCCGCTCAAAGGGTCGGTTGAGCAGGGACCAATCGATTTCCACCTTTTTCACGCCTTGGCGCGTGCTGACGAAGATGCTGCCGCCGGCCTCCTCTTCGTCTCTCGGCCGCCCTGGTCCGAAATATTCAAAGGTCAGGCCCTCGTCACTGCGGCAGGCCACAGCAACACAGACACGGCCGCCACTTGGGCCACTGCAGCTCTCGGCGATCGGCGTGTCGTCGGGCTGACGACGATAGGTCCAATCCTCCGTCTGCGGCAGCGGCAGGCTGCGCCGCACCTTCTCGATGACGAGGGTCTCTGCGGGCGCCGCAGCCTCCGATCCCGACTCGTCCGGCGCCAGTTCGGAGATTCCCCCGGTTAGTACTCCCGTTGTCAGTGCAACGACGATCGCCCCGATCCGGCGCCTCATTGCCTCTCTTCCTTTCAACTCCTTAAGAAGGGTCCCTCATCTACTATAGCAACTTTTCTCCAGGAATCTACTCCGCTGCAACCGCCGGTGCACTTCCCGGTCCCTTCATCAGGGCCAAGAGGCGCTGCTCCTCGCTCTTGGCGGCCTCGACATTGGCTTCTTTGACGTGGCCATAGCCGCGGATTTGCTCAGGCAACGAGAGCAGGGCGACGGCTGTCTGATGATTGCCGGGCGAGAGCTCCTCCAGAACCTTGGCCACCAGGGTCTCATAGTCGACGATCAACTGGCGTTCCATCCGACGCTCGTCCGTGCGGCCGAAGATGTCGAGCCAAGTGCCGCGATGGCGGCGCAGCGTGGCCATCATGCGGAAGAGTGAGAAGACCCAAGGTCCGTATTCGCGCTTCATCAACTCGCCGGTCTCCGGATCACGGCGGGAGAAGAGCGGGGGAGCCAGATGGAAGGTGAGCTTGACGTCGCCCTCGAAGGCCTCTTTCAGGTCGGCCTCAAAGGTGCCGTTGGTGTAGAGCCTGGCGACCTCATACTCGTCCTTGATCGCCAAGAGCTTGGCGTAGTAGCGGGCGGCAGCCAGAGCCAGGCCGGTCAGGCCCGGGGTCTTCTTGCCTTCGGCCTCTGCGACGCGCTCCACCAGACGGCGATAGCGTTGCGCCAGGTTGGCGTCTTGATAATCGGTCAGGAAGCGGATCCGACGCGAGAACAACTCTTCCAAGCTATCCGCTTTCGCGATCGCCTCGGCCGCCTCTGCTGCTTCAGAGCTGGCGGCACGCTCTACGGCATCAAGGTCATCGGCGGCGCGACGGCCCCAGAGGAAGGCCTGCTTGTTGAAGGCGACGGCAACGCCGTTCAACTCGATGGCCTGCATCAAGGCTGCTTCCGTGATCGGCACCAGGCCCTTCTGCCAGGCAAAACCCAGCATGAAGAGGTTGGTTGCAATGGAATCACCCATCAGGTTGGTCGCCAGCGCGTGAGCATCGAAGATTACGGCGCGCTTGTCGCCGGTCGCGTGGCGGATCTGCTCGGCCAAACGCTTGCCCGGGATCGAGAGGTCGGGATTGCGCGCGAAGTCACCGGTGATCTGCTCGTAGCTGTTGACCAGAGCCCAGCTCTTGGCCTCGTCCAGCTTGCCGCGCGCCTCCATGGAGGCGGCGACGACCAGATCGCAGCCCAACATCACGTCGGCGCCACCGGCAGCGATGCGCACGGCGTGGAGGTCCTCCGGGGAAGGGGCCAGGCGAATGTGGCTCATGACCGATCCACCCTTCTGCGCCAAGCCGGTCTGGTCCAGGATCGAACAGCCACGGCCTTCGATGTGCGCAGCCATGCCCAGCAAGGCACCGATGGTCACCACACCGGTGCCACCTACGCCGGTCACCAGGATGTTGTAGGGCTCACTCAGGTCCGGAAGTTTGGGATCCGGCAGCACCGGCCAGGCCGCAACCTCTTTGGGGCCCTTCGACTTTTTCCGGCGCGGCTTGCCGCCATGCACCGTGACGAAGGAGGGACAGAAGCCCTCGACACAGGAGAAATCCTTGTTGCAGCTGGACTGGTCGATCATGCGCTTGCGGCCGAGATCGGTCTCCACCGGGATTACCGAGACGCAGTTGGACTTGACCGAGCAATCGCCGCAGCCCTCGCAGACCGCCTTGTTGATGAAGGCGCGCTTGGGCGGATCGGGGTAGAGGCCGCGCTTGCGCCGGCGGCGCTTCTCGGCGGCACAGGTCTGATCATAGATGATGGCGGTGACGCCTTCGACCTCGCGCAGGCGGCGCTGCACCTTGTCCAGCTCACGACGATGCTCGATCGTGACCCCGGGCGCCCAATGGGTGCCCATGGGATACTTCTCCGGCTCGTCGGTGACGACGACGATCTGGCCCACGCCCTCATCGGCGATCTGACGGCTGATCAGCGCCGGAGTCAGAGGTCCGTCGTGCGGTTGACCGCCGGTCATGGCAACGGCGTCGTTGTAGAGGATCTTGTAGGTGATGTTCACCTCTGCAGCGACGGCCTGGCGGATCGCCAGAATGCCTGAATGCTCGTAGGTGCCGTCGCCCAGGTTCGCGAAGACGTGCTTGGCCTTGGAGAAGGGGGCCTGGCCGACCCAGGTCACGCCTTCGCCGCCCATCTGGGTGAAGGTCTCGGTGCTGCGGTCCATCCACTGGACCATGTAGTGGCAGCCGATCCCGGCCAGGGCGCGGCTGCCTTCCGGGACCTTCGTCGAGGTGTTATGCGGACAGCCGGAGCAGAAGGTCGGGACCCGCTTCATCGCCTCTGGCTCGGCCACAAGGGCGCGCTCTTTGCTATCCAGGAACGCAAGGCGCTGGGTGATCTCTTCACTGGAGTGGAAGCGCGCGATCCTGTCGGCGATGGCGCGGGCAATCGTTGCCGGGGTCAGCTCCCCATTGGAGGGCAGGATCCAGTTGCGCTCTTCATCGAACTTGCCGATCACCCGCGGCCGGCTGTCTGGATCCCAATTGTAGAGCTGTTCTTTGATCTGGTTTTCCAGGACGGCGCGCTTCTCTTCGACCACCAGGATCTCGTCCAAGCCCTTGGCGAAATCCCTGATGCCGTCGCGCTCCAGTGGCCAGACCATGCCGACCTTGTAGACCGTCAGGCCGATCTCTGCCGCCAGCGCCTGATCGATCCCCAGATCGTCCAGGGCCTGGCGCACGTCCAGATAGGACTTGCCGGCGGTCACGATGCCGAAGCGACGCTTGGGCGAGTCGATGACGGTGTAATTCAGACGGTTGACACGTGCGAAGGCCAGTGCTGCATACATCTTCCTGAAGTGCAGACGCTCTTCCTGCTGCACCATGTCGAGCGCCCCGTTCCAGCGGATGTTGAGGCCCTCTGCCGGCATTTCAAAGTCGTTCGGCAGGTTGATTACGATGCGGTTCGGATCGACGCTGCAAGAGGCCGTCGATTCCACCGTCTCGCCGACGCACTTGAAGCCAACCCAACAGCCAGAGTAGCGCGAGAGCGCCCAGCCGTAGATCCCCAGGTCCAGGAACTCCTGCACCCCGGCCGGCGACAGGGTCGGGATCATGGCGTCCATGAAGGCATATTCGCACTGATGGGCAGCCGTCGAGGACTTGGCGGCGTGGTCATCACCGGCCAGCAGCAAGACGCCGCCATGTTTGGAACTTCCGGCCAGATTGCCGTGCCGGAAGACATCGCCACAGCGATCAACACCCGGGCCCTTGCCGTACCACAGGGAATAGACGCCATCGACCTTGGCGTCCTCAAAGAGGTTGGTCTGCTGTGTTCCCCAGATCGCAGTGGCCGCCAGGTCCTCGTTGAGGCCGGGTCGGAAGACGATGTTGTTTGCGTCGAGGAAGCGCTGAGCCTGCCAGAGCTGCTGATCCAGCCCGCCCAGGGGAGAGCCTCGATATCCTGTGATGTAGCCACCTGTGTTGAGGCCGGCCGCGCGGTCGCGCTGCTGCTGCATCATCGGCAGGCGGACCAGTGCCTGGGTACCGGTCAGAAATATGCGCCCACTTTCAAGCGCATACTTGTCGTCCAAGCGAATCGAAGCGTCGGGCATGGCATGTCCTCTTGGGCTGGCCGCGCACTGCCCTGGCTTGAGCGGGGACAGGCGCGCGAGCGCGATCGATCCTCCATCTTGTCGTAGAGTGGAGCGTCACGCAAAGCAGGTTCCTCATCTCAAATATAGGTCAGCATTCCTGTCCTGTCATCCTTTTCCGACAAGAGAGGCTGAAGATTCTTTGATGCGATGAGGTGCTGCTCGGATTTGCTGCCGATCAGTCCAAGGTGATCGCTGCTGCTCCGCCTCGGCCCTCTTCTTCAATGCGCGCCATCAGGCTTCCGGGTTCCGGTGGCGCGTTTCCGACCTTACGCGCATCATTCCAAAGGTGGATGGTCAGGCTGTTGGCCGTTAGAAACTGCGACTCGTGAAAGCCAGCCTCGGCAATCCGCGCAGCATCTTCGAACTTCAAGGGCAAGAAACTGTCGACAGTTTTCGCCAGATGGGTCAGGCCATAGCGTTCCAGGAAGTAGGTGACGGCTGCGGGCCCGGTTGTCGCGACCGGAATGACCTCATAGTAAGGTCGGCGCAACAGGTGATGTCGGAACCAGGCACGACGCCGGGTACCAGGCAACAGCCAGGGCAAGTAGGACTGTCGATGCTCGAAGACCCCAAGGAGATCGGTGGTAATGGGCGAGCCTTTCGGCAGGCGGAATACGCCCTTGGCAATGCGGTCTTCGGACTCGCGGCAGAAGAGGTACTCCTCATCAGAGGGAATTGGCCGGACACAGTACATGTCGCAATCGATCCAAGTGCCGCCCAGACGGTTGAGCAGGCTATAGGCAAAGTGGTCTGAGAAGACCGAAAGCGTCTTGGTCCGGTAGTGGCGGAAGATGCGGTCGCGGCCAAGAATCAGAGAGGCGTCCTTTATCTCCACACCCTCTGGCAGGCCCTGCATCTCGTCATAGACATAGAGCTGGACGCGGTGACCATGGCGAACGAAGGATCTCAGGCAGCCTGCAGCCAAGGGGGGTAGGGACTCACCGACCCAGAGAGCGTAGAAGATGTCTTCGCTCTTCAAGGTCCCCTGTCTCCTTTGCTAAAAGGGCTGGTCTCCATGTGCGGTTAGGCGAGGCCTTCCTTCCTGATCCGGGGCAACGTTAGCCGGCAACATGTAGTATCAAACAGTGTCTTGTAGAGGAATGGTGCGGATCGGGTCCAGATTCGCAACAGATCTGGAAAGGGAGAGAGATGCGAGTCGTTGTGACGGGTGGGGGTGGCTTCTTGGGGCGCAAGTTGATCACGCGGCTTTTGGCTGAAAAAGGCGCCTTGAGTGGCATTACGAAAATAGTGAGCTTGGATCGCGTTGCGCCGCCGATCAGTGATGCAAGGCTGGAAAGCGTGATTGGAGATTTGGCGGACACCGCCTTGTTGGCCCGTCTCTTTGCAGAGCCAACGGATTTGGTCTGGCATCTGGCCGCCGCAGTCAGTGCCGAGTGCGAGGCCGACCTGGACTTGGGGCTGACGGTCAACCTGGCCGGTACCCTAAACCTCCTTCAGGCCTTGCGGCACGCCGGGCAGAGCCCGCGTCTGGTCTTCGCCTCTTCCGTCGCCGCCTTCGGTGGTGATCTGCCTGACCTGGTCGATGACGCCACCTTGGTCACACCTGACAGCTCCTATGGCGCGCAGAAGGTGATGGGCGAGTATCTGGTCAAGGACTTCTCCCGCAAGGGCCTGATCGACGGCCGATCGCTGCGTTTACCGACTGTGGTGGTGCGCCCCGGCAAGCCCAACAAGGCGGCCTCGGGGTTTGCCAGCGGCATGCTGCGTGAGCCCTTGTCGGGCGTGGCCTCGGTCTGCCCGGTGAAACCAGAGGCGACCATGGCCGTCATTTCGCCGAGGCGGACGATCGAGGGCCTGATCGCCGGCGCCACCTTGCCGGCGGAGGCCTTCGGACCGGGGCGGGTGATGAACCTGCCCAGCATCTCCGTCACAATGGCCCAGTCGGTGGCGGCGCTGGAGCGCGCGGCTGGACCTAAGGCAGCGGCCTTGGTCTCTTGGCAGCCCGATCCCAAGATCGAGGCTTTGATCGCTTCCTGGCCCAAAGAGGTGACGTCGCAAAGGGCGCTGGCAGCAGGCTTGAGACCGGACGAAAGCATCGACGCCATTGTCCAGGCTTACATCGAAGACGATCGCCCCGCCGCATAGCAGACCTCTCGTCGGCGAGGCTGGTCGCTGGTAGCAGGAGCCGTCATGCTGCCCCCAAAAGCAAGGGGAAGCCGCATGACGCCTGACGAGATGAAGGCCCTGGCTGACGCCTGGGTTGCCGAGAACCGGCCGCGATGGTCGGCCTGGTGTGCTACCATCTGGGACTATGCAGAGACGGTCTGGCGCGAGTATCGCTCGGCCCGGCTCTATGTGGATTTGCTCCGCGCCGAGGGCTTCGAGGTCGAGGAGGGCTCGGCCGGAATGCCGACCGCCTTCTGCGCACGCTGGTCGAATGGAGCAGGGCCGGTTTTGGGGGGCTATGCCGAATACGACGCGGTGCCGGGCAACTGCCAAGCAGCGGTGCCGCGTCCCGAACCCAGAGCAGGCCTGTCACGTTTTGCCGGTGGGCACACCGATCCGCATTCGGCCTTGGGCATTGGCGCGCTGATCGGCTTCCTCGCCTTGAAGCATGTGATGGAGGAGGCGGGGCTGAAGGGCAGTCTGGTCTTCTCCGGTGAGCCGGCCGAGAAGGTCTGCGGCTCCAAGCCCTTCCATGCCGCCCGTGGCTACTATGACGAGCTGGATGCGGCCTTCTCCTTTCATCCGGCCTACATGCTGCCGCTCTCCAACACCGTGGCCTGGGGCGTCCATTGCGGCGCCAACTGGGGCAAGGTCTATACCTTCCTCTGCGACCGGCCACAGGATTGGAGCGTCGATCCGGGCGCACCCATTCCCATGGCGCACACCACGGCCAGGGCGCCGGGTGCCACTGATGCGCTGGTGCAGATGTACATGTCCAGCAAGCTGACACGGGAATCCATGTGGGCTCACTCCGGCGCCTGGAGCCTGAACGAGGCCATCCTGATCGGTGGCCAGGCGACCTCCGACAATCTGGCACCGCACATCTCGCAGATTGCCTTTGCCGCGCGTGCGCCCACTCTGGAGATGCTGCAGCGCATCTATACCGTGCTTGATCGCAATGCCCGCTTGGCGGCGGAGATGGCGCATTGCCGGGTGGAGGAGGGTTGGGTCTCCAGAACCAGGCCAGGCCTCCCCAATCTCGCCTTTGCCGCGCTGACCTACGCCAACATGCAGAGGATCGGTGGGCCGATCATGCCAGAGAGCGCCAAGGCCTTTGCGCGTGAGATACAAGGCAATCTCGGCCTCGAGCCCATGGCTGAGCCCTTCCTTCCCGAAGTCAGCGACCTGATCGAGCCAGAGGAAGCCGATCGGCAGGTGCGTGGCATGATGCAAGCCGATGTCGATCACTTTACCAACGACGACTATGTCGAATACACCTGGCAGACACCGACCGTGCGGTTCTTCGTCGGGCGGCCGATGCTGGCGGCGCCGAGGCCAGGCTATCGCTATCCTGACTGGGCGATGAACGCGCTTGGCGGGTATCCTGACAGCATTGATCCGATGACCGCGGTTGCCGGTCGGGTCATCGCCTCCACAGCGCTCGATCTTCTGACCGATCCGCAGCACCTGGAAGCGGTCACTGCAGAGTTTCGTGACCGCACGGGTGGCGGCATCGGCGGCAGTCGCTGGGTGGCACCCTTGCTGACCGACGTCGATCCACCGCCCTTGCAGTACCGCTGGCCTGAATACGTGACCAGCGCACGTGGCGAGGAGTGGTGCATTCCCCTGCAGGAGGACAAGATCGAAAGGCCACAGTGATGCAGGAGGACGACTATGCGGCCGCCCGAAGGCTGCCGCTGGCCGACATCCCGGTCGTCGATCTAAGTGCCGATCCTGCAGAGATGCAGCGGTCCCTCTATCGCGCGGTGACCGGGATCGGGTTCTTCTATCTGGTCGGGCATGGCATCGCTGAAGAGACGATGGAGCGCGCCTTTGCCGTCGCGCAGGCCTTCTTTGCGCTGCCGGAGGCCGACAAAGCCACGGTCCGTGTGAACCAGCAACAGCGCGGATGGATGGCAGGCGGTCTGGCCCGCTTGGAGGGCTCCAGGACACATGACCTGAAAGAGGTCTTCTTCTGGGGGCGGGAAGTCTCGCCCGACGATCCCGACCTTCGCGCCGGGCTGCCACTGGTGGCCATGAACCAGTGGCCCGATCAAGTCTTTCCTGATCTAAAGCGCGATCTCTTGCCCTATTACCGCACTGCCTTGACTGTGGGCAGACGCGTCTTGGCGGCCATCGCTGCTGGCTTGGGATGTCCTAAGCCCTTCTTCGATGCCTTCTACGATCGGCCTCTGGCAAGGGGACAACTGGTCTACTATCCACCCTCGCAGGCGGACGACGAGGCCGCTGGCCGCTTTGGTGTCGCTCCGCACAGCGACTTTGGGGTCTTAACCCTGCTGCTGCAGGACAACCGGGGCGGACTGCAGGTTCGCAATTTGAGCGGCGAGTGGATCGAGGCACCACCGATTCCCGGCAGCCTGATCTGTAACATCGGCGATTTGCTGCAGCGGTGGAGCAACGATCGTCTCGTTTCTACCTTGCATCGCGTGATCAATCGCTCTGGCGCTCAGCGTTACTCCATACCGGTCTTCTATGACCCCAACAGCGATGCCAGGATCGATCCCTGTGATCTCGGCATTCCGGTTGAGGTATCCCGCTATGATGCGGTGGAGGCCGGGGCCTACATCGCCGCACGCAATCGCCAGAACTTCACGCACTACAAAGAGATCTGAGGGCCAAAGCTGGCGCAGCTTGTCAGGCGACCACTATCGGATTTGTGATCTCGGCGCGGCATCCCTGCCTCTTTCGTGGCGCCAACTCAGCCCTTCATAGTAGCATTGCCGATTGCGACAGGAGGGTTCATGCGTTTCTTGGCTGTTCACCCTGGCCCCTTGATGTACACCAAGATCTTTCTGCGCCTGGAGCCGCTTGGCCTGGAAGTGGTGGCGGAGGCCGTGCGCCAAGCAGGCCACGAGGTGCGCCTGATCGATCTGCAGGTGGATTCCCACGCCTACTACCACCGGGTGGTGGCCGACTGGCAGCCTGACGTCATCGCTTTTTCCTGCAATTATCTGGCCAACCTTCCGGAGATTGTGGATCTCTGCAAGGCGACACGGAAGACCATGCCTGACGCCTTCATCATGGTCGGCGGGCATAGTGCATCCTTTGTCGCCGAAGAGTTCCTGGAACATGGCGGCGGTGCCATCGACCTCGTCCTGCGCGGGGAAGGCGAAGCGGTCATCGATCAGGTGATGGAGGCCGCGCGTCATGATCGGGCGGCGGCGGCAACGATCCCCGGCGCCGTCACCTTGGAAGGCAAGGGCCCGGCACCGAGCTTCGTCAAGAGCCTGGATGACTTGCGTCCGGCGCGCGATCTTGTGCGCAAGCGGCGCAAGTATTTTATCGGTTTGCTCGATCCGGCTGCCTCTATCGAGTTTTCGCGTGGCTGTCCTTGGGACTGCAACTTCTGCAGCGCCTGGACCTTCTATGGCCGCACCTACCGGCAGGTGAGCCCCGAGGTCGCCGTCGATGAGCTGAAGCGCATCAATGAGCCGGGCATCTTCATCGTCGACGATGTCGCCTTCATCCAGTCCAACCATGGCCTCGCGATCGGTGAGGCCATCGCCAGAGCGGGGATCAAGAAGGAGTACTATCTGGAGACCCGTGGCGATGTCCTCTTGCGCAACAAGGAGGTCTTCAAGTTCTGGCGCGATCTGGGCGTGCAGTACCTCTTTTTGGGCCTGGAGGCGATCGATCAAGAGGGACTGAAAAAGTACCGCAAGCGGGTCAGCATCGATCAGAACTTCGAGGCTTTGGAGTTTGCCCGCTCACTCGGCATGACGGTGGCGATCAACATCATCGCCGACCCCGATTGGGACGAAGAGCGCTTCCGCGTGGTACGCGAGTGGATCATGGAGGTGCCGGAGGTCGTCAATGTATCGGTAGCGACGCCCTATCCGGGGACGGAGCTCTGGCACACTGACGGACGCCGTCTGATCACCCGCGACTATCGCCTCTTCGACATTCAACACGCCGTCCTGCCGACCCGGCTGCCGCTGGAGCGCTTCTATGCCGAACTGGTCAAGACGCAGGAGATCTTGAACAAGAAGCATCTGCGCTGGAAGGCCATCAAGGACTACCTCCCGATCCTGGCCAACCGCTTGGCACGTGGCCAGACCAACTTTTTCGGCATGCTGTGGAAGTTCAACTCTGTCTATTCGACCGATCTCTTGATGGCCGATCACGCCCGTCCTGAGGGCTATCTCATTCCCGAGCCGCCTGAAGCTAAGAGCAAGATCGATCCCAAGTCCCTCTATGTGCATGCGCCGCGTGGGCGGCGCGGACGCCAGATCGATGACGCAACAGAGAGTTTCGTCGACGCCTCCCGGATGGGGGCTGAGAGTTGAACGCGCGGCGGTTGATGGCTGCGGATCAGATTCACGGGATCTTTGGCTGACACAGGCGCCAAGCCCTGTCAGGCTTCTGAGATTCCGTCTGGCTTTGAAGGAGTGGACGCTTGACCGAGGATGAGACCCCAGTCGCACCAGCAAAGAACCTCAGTCGTCGTGCCTGCCTCGCCGGTTTGGCATTGGTCGCGAGCCTTCCTCTGATGGCGGCTTGCTCCACCGGATGTAGCGGCAAGACGGGGAATGCGGCTGCAGCCTGTCGCGGACGTCAGCGTGAGCGAGCCGTTGTCCGCGACCGCAATCGAGGCTGGGGTCGCTAGTTTGCCTTTTTGCTGTCTGGATCGGATCAGTAGGGCGACAGCCAAGACATTCTCGTTTTTAGTGTATGCGCCGTCAGGTCACGTGAGAAATTTGCTCGAGGCGCGACGAACTGAGATGCCTTGCGGGCGTTGCCTACGAGGGAGTTGGCGGATCGGCTGAATCCTTGATAGTACTGCGTGGATCGAGCAGCAGACGCAATCCGGTCGCTCCGAGTACAGGATAGGGAAAACGGTGATGAACGACGATCTGGTCTATCTAATCTTTAAGGAACTGGCGATTCTTGAAGGCAAACGAACGATTGCCGGAGAGTGGACAACCGACGACCCTAAGGACTTGCACCGCCTGCTGCGGGTGGCCTTCCTTTCTGTGCGCCGGGCAGCCGAACCCATGAAGAAAGAGGCGAAGCCCGGTGGTGAAGCGAGCGCTGGTTCAGATGCCAACTCCTGACGGAGTGCAGGCTTTCCATCTGAGCGACGATTCACAGTGGATCGCCCCAGTTGGAGATTTTGAATCGAACTGAGCATTCAGGAAAGGTTTCAAGAGCGCAGGTATGCCGATTGTCATCGCCCACGGTCAGCCTAAGTCTGGCAGCACCTTCCTCTACATGACCGCGCTGGAACTGGCTACGATGGCCAATGGCCAGGAGTACAACAGCTTCAGAGACGAACGCCTAGGGCCCGGTTTTCCCGACTTTCACCCTGAGGTGACGCGAGAAACGGTCGATCGGATTGCCCGCGACATTGCTCCACATGAGTACCTAATCCTAAAGACCCATAGCGAGTTTACGCCTGAGATCGAAGAGCTTATCGACAGTGGAGCAGTGCTAGCCTTCACGTCTTTTCGTGATCCGCGCGATACGATTCTGTCCACCTTGGATGCTGGCGAATCCGATCGTCGAAAGGGCTCCAGGCGCTGGTTCTCCAAGTTCAGCGAACTGGATGAGTTGATCACCCCAGTGCTACGGCAGTGTAACCGCGTCCTTCCCTGGCTGAGCAAAGACGGTGTCCTGGCAATTCCCTTTTATCTTATTGCTATGCGACAAGAGACATCGGTTCGTATTCTGGCAAAATATCTTCGCTTTGGATTCGCTTTACATACCTTGACGCAAGCGATGTTAGAGAAGAGGGCAGAGCTGCCCGAGTGGAACAAAGGTGTTGCCGATCGATACATCGATGAACTCACCAGCGATGATATTTTCCTCTTGAACCACGCCTTTGCCGAGGTCTTGCCGGCCTTTGACGGCCACCTTCGCGAGCATATGGCCGAAGCCGGTCACAGGCTCTTTTGCGAGTGGGCGATCTCCACACGCGATGCCCGCTTGGCCGAGAAGTTTGCGGGCAACACAAGTATTGGTTAAGTGCCCTTCAGTGTCGTTGGCGCTATCACATTGCTGACAGGAATGCATACCTAATCAGCTGACCTGTCCCTTTGGTCAGTTGTCTCCTGCCCAAAATGTAAATACCTTAACCGTCAGTAACCACGTGAGGTAGTCCTGGGTTCGGGGCGCCGAGTCGCACAGTCAGACTTCGTGTCCTGGCCAAGCGCCTGTTCATTGTCAAGGGATGAGTGGTGCATCTCTAGGCGGTCTGGAGTAGCAGTGATCCACACTGTGCCGAGGATGAAGACTCGATGAGGTTGGAAGAGCGACCAGGGATTAGCTGGATCGGGCGGTGCTCTGCTCCCACATACTCGCTTTGGCAGGAGGCAATGACGTGAGGCCTTTGGATGCAAACGGCATTGCCAGGATCGAACACCTGGCCAAGGGAAACGGCCCTGCAGCAGAACGCGCTGCAGCGCTCTTGCCCTGTGTCCGGGCATCCAACGCGTCCCTGTCTGTCGCTGCAGCGGAGCGAGCAAGCCAACTCCTTTTCGACCACGGACAGGATATCGTGCTGGTATCGCGGCTCTTGTCTGCCGGACTGAGAAAGCGTTGCCAGTCTCTGGTTGTCGAGGCCTTGCAAACAGCCTCAAGCTATTCGGCATGCGGGCAGGCCATCCGCTCTCTCTTCATTCAGGAACTGGCGACGCTGGAGGACCGCGGAGGTCGTGGTTTTATCCGCGAGCTTGCTGACAGGCTGCATGAGGAAGACCTTATTGCCTTTGAGATCCTGACCATTCGCGAGATGGTTCGCCGCGGTTCCAACGGGCCCAGTGGCGATGGAAGGATCATCGAGTGCCTTGCCCGGCGTGGTGAGGCCTTTGAAATCATCGTTCACGGGTCCGCTGCGCTCCGTCGTTGGGAGATGCGCGCGGATTGGGTGCGCACTGTCATCGAGGCGGTCAAGTCCTTGATTGCGTCAGGGAAGGACGACACACCTGACCTTGCCGCTTTTCTGATTGAATGCTGTGGCCCCTTCGTCCTGCGTGCAATCCTGGAGGACCGGGAGTGCCGCGATCACCTGTTCCGGGCCCTTGCGAGCCAGCCCGTCGACAAGCTCTGTGCCAAACGGCGCTTCCTTTGGAACTTCGCGATCTCAGGGGCCTCGATCGCAGGCAAGGAATCCTATCTGTTTCCCTTGAAGGTGATTGAGCCTGCGCTGCCAGCGATCGACTACCTGAGCTCGATTCTCTTTGAGACCAACTCAGATCGCAGACGATCTTTGGCAGGCGACTTCAGGGTTGATTGCTCGGTCAAGCCCTTTGCTGGGCAGGAGACCGAGTTTCTGGTTTTGCTGCTCTTTTGCCGTTGGTTGGCCAAAGGCAGCTTGTTGAAGGCGCCGGCCGCTGAGATTGCAAAGCGCGACGATGTCCTCCTTGTCATGAAGTTGTTTCGTCGCGGCTTTGGACGGGAAGGGGGGATCGGCCAAGACTTTCTGCGCCAACTCTTCCTCGAGGTAAAAGAACGCAATCCCAGGGCTCGCGAGGCCCTGGATCTGACTGCCGAAATGGGGCTCTTGGACACCGAGGCGAAAGCCCGTGAAGCCCTGGCACAGGTACGGCAGGCCGACGATGCCAAGAACCGGGAACAGCTCTTGGCGCTGTTGGATGGCTTGGTCAGGAACGATCAGTTGGAAACGGCGGCTATGATCTGCCGCGAGGAGGAAGCGCTGCTCTTGGCCGAGCCGCTGAGTGCGCGGGCTGCCGCTGATGCCTATATGGCTGCGCAATACTGGGCAGAAGCAGGACGGGCCTGGAGTGCACTTGCCAAGTTATCGCGCAAACCGCATTGGCCGCTCTCCAGCGCCTATAGAGCCTATGCCCGGGCTGGTGATGTGGAGGCCGCAAAGCAGATCCGCGAAGCAGTCGACCTATCACAGCCGGATACCCAGCAGACCCTGCCAGCCTTGGCTTTTACCGCGTGCTCAATTGGTGACTTCGCTTTCGCACGCGAGGTGCTGAAGGTGGCAAAGCCAATCTTCCAGTCCTTCGATCCAGAGCGGCAGAGGCTTCTGGCGGCTGCTCAGATGCAGGCGACAGGTGACATTGACCTAAGCCCAAACCCTCAGCCCTTCGCACAGTCTGGTCCAACGCCTAGGGCCTTGGTGATTGATCCGGGCTTCCACTACCGGTCAGGACACCACTTCAACTACGGGCGTTTTGCCGTCGATTTCCTCTCTACCGAGCTAGAGGTCGACCAGGAGGATGTGTGGCTCTTGGTCGGAAACGAGGAGCGTGATGCTGCGGACAACTCGCTCGACGGCAGCCTGCATGAAGTCTTTCGATTCTCCCCCTACGCGCACCGCGACGTAGCGGTGACCGAGGAATCGATCGCCAATCTCGGTAAGGCATTCTTCCGTGACCTCACTGCCTTCTCTAGATCGATAGATCTCTCCGATTGCGAGGTGATCTATGTGCATTCGATGCGGGCGAACATGATCGTCGGCTTCAGCCGTTGGATCGCCAAGACCTTTGGGGGCCGGCCGATCACGGTGGTCGTCGGTGTGATCGAAGTCGATTATCTGATCGAGCCGATCAAGTGCAGAAAGCTCTGGGCCAGGACCAACAAGCGTGGCCTCTCTCGCCTGCACGAGATGCCCAACGTCAGGGCACTGCTCTACTGTGAGACAGAACGGGCCTGGTCGCATTTCAGACACCTGCTCGGAGATACGGTTCCGATCCACCGCTTCCCCTATTTGGCAGCCTCTTTGGCCGGGCGCATAGCCACCCGTAAAGAAGCCGCTCTTCGCGACGATGTCATAACCTTCGGAACCTTGGGTGCTTCGACCCCGAACCGGGGTTCGGACCTCTTTCCCGAACTCGTTGGTCGTTTTGCCGAACGCCCTGAGGTCAACTGGGTGCTGCAGCTCTCGCGGGGGTTCGTCAACGGGCTGGGCGCGGATCATGTCAACCACCTGGAGCACGCCGTTGCACGCGGCTCCTGCGTTTGGCACGACAACCGGCTTTCGGTCGCTGACTACTATGCCGCCATGCGGCGGATCGATGTGATGATCCTGGCCTACCGCGACCGCTATGCCGTCTCCGGCTCCGGCGTCTTCTATGAGGCAATCCAGTTGGAGCGCTTCCTGGTCGTGCCGAAGCAGACCTTCATGGAAGGTGTGGTGCGAGATATCTCCTACCCCGCACGCCTGCTCACCGATGTGACCGTCGATTCGCTCCAGGAAGCGGTAGAGACCATTGTCGAAGAGATTGATGATCAGCGCCGTCGCCTCGACCGCTTTGGTCACGAACAGTTCGGCCGCGGTCGTCGCAACTGTTTTCCAATTGAGAAATTCCGCCGGCTGTTCCGCGACTGCCTGCATCACAGCCCGCCCGTGCAGGAGGCCCTGCCGGCTCTGACCGCCTGATGCGAGCTCTTGTCTCAGGACGCTAGTCAGGAAGGACCTTCAGTCCGTCTGCCTCGCGTTCGATTGTGATCCTGTGTCCGTTTCGCTGCTCGCTTGGGAACAGCAGGGGGAGGAGCAGGGGAGCGACGGAATCCGGCGTTGGATGCTGGGAGGCATCTTCACCAGGGTAAGCTCCGGACCTGAGGGTGGTCGCCATCGGCGGCGGCCGAACCAGATTGACCCTGGTCTTGCCATTCTTGTTCTCCGCCGCGTAGCCAATGGCCAGAGCCTCCAGGGCTGCCTTGCTGGCCGCATAGGGGGCCCAATAGGCACGGTCCTTGCCGGTCTCGTCGGTGACGAAGAACGCTCTCGGTGCCTCGGCCTGACCAAGCAAAGGGTCTAAGGTTCGGATCAGGCGGAAGGCAGCATTGCAGTTGACCTCCATGGTATCCGCCCAAACCTTCGGCTCGACATGACCAACCGGAGAGAGCTGACCCAAGACGCCATGGACCACGGCCAAGCCGTCCAGGCGTCCGAAGCGCTGATAGAGCGCCGCACCCAGATGGTCGACGGCCTCGCATTCTCTGAGGTCAAGCGGCACCAGGGTCGCGCTCTCGGCGCCCAGCTTTCGTGCCTCGTCGTCGACTTCCTCCAATGCGCCGACCGTGCGAGCCACCAGGATCAGGCGCGCCCCGGCCGCCGCTGCTTCCAGCGCCAAGGCGCGGCCCAGCCCGCGCGAGGCTCCCGTCACCAACACCAGCTTGTCGTCGAGTGGTTTCCGCTCGCTCACGCCTCTCCCCCAAGATTACCTTCATTCCGCTTGCGTCGGCGCAAGGGACGCGTCACCAGGCGCCCGCAGCCCTGGCAACTCGCCAACAGCACTAGGCCCAGGACGAGGCCGATGGCGGCATAGACCAGCCCTTCGCTGTCGAGCGGCAGAGCCGGAAGGTAGCGATCAAACGTGGCCCTGACCAGATCGGGATCGAGGTGATCCAGGAAGACCATTGGTCGCGACAGGGGCGAGGCCTCGCTGAGTGCTGTGTGGGCTTCCTTTAGATCCTGTGCCTCGGTCAGGGTGGCAACCAGGTTCTGTCCCTCGCGGCGGAACACCGGGTCATTGGCTTCCAGGAAATAGCGGACATAGCCGCTAAGCGAGAGGCCTTGCTCCTTGGCAGCCTCCTGCAGCCGCTCGACCGCCAAGAGCGCTTGATCGAGGCGGCCGCCCAGGCGCTGCACATACTGCTGATAAAAGGCCGGAAACTGCGCCAGAAGGGCCGCGCCGGCGGTGCCGGCGAGCGCGTCGGCGATGCGTCCGATGACTGCCATCGCCCTATCTCATGGTCCGATCCCGGGGTCAGGCAAACTCCCGCAGAAGCGAGAGCTGTCCATCGGGTGTATTGGCGTTGCGTCTGGCCTCATAATCTGTGAGCGGCGTCGGGTAGTCGCCGGTCAGGCAGGCGTCGCAGAACTGCGGGCGGCGATGGTCGCGACCGTCATGGCCCATGGCCCGATAGAGACCGTCGATCGAGATAAAGGCCAGGCTATCGGCGCCGATATGTTCTGCCATCTGGGTTTCGGTCATCCGGGAGGCCAGCAACTCCGAGCGCGCTGGTGTGTCGATCCCGTAAAAGCAGGAATGGATGGTCGGCGGCGAGGCGATGCGCATATGCACCTCTTTCGCGCCGGCTGCCCGTACCATCTGCACGATCTTGACCGAGGTGGTGCCGCGCACGATCGAATCGTCGACCAGGATGACCCGGCGCCCCTCGATCATGGCGCGGTTGGCGTTGTGCTTCAGCTTGACGCCAAAGTCGCGAATGCGTTGCGCCGGCTCGATGAAGGTGCGCCCGACATAGTGATTGCGGATGATCCCCAGCTCAAAGGGGATGCCGCTCTCTTCGCTGTAACCCAACGCGGCCGGAACGCCCGAGTCGGGAACTGGGATCACCACGTCGGCGGCGACCGGGGCTTCGCGGGAGAGTTCAGAGCCGATCTGCTTGCGGGCGGCATAGACCGAACGGTGTTCAAGCCGTGAATCCGGGCGCGCAAAGTAGATGTACTCGAAGACGCAGAAGCGATGCTGTGCCTTGGGGAAGGGCTTGACCGAGTTCACCCCTTCCTCGCTGATGATGATCATCTCGCCGGGTTCGAGGTCGCGTATGAACTCCGCACCCAGAATGTCCAGCGCGCAGGTCTCTGAGGCGAGGATGAAGGACTTGCCGTGGCGTCCAAGGACCAGCGGCCGGACGCCCAGCGGGTCGCGCACACCGATCACGCAGTCATCGCCCATGCAGACCAGGGAATAGGCGCCCTCGACCTGCAGCAGGGCGGCGATCAGGCGCTCTACCATGGTCTTGCCGCGGGTCTGCGCGATCAGATGCACGATGACTTCGGTGTCGGTCGTGGATTGGAAGATGGCGCCGCTTTCCACCAGGCGTTCGCGCACCGTCGTCGCATTGGTGAGGTTGCCGTTGTGCGCCAGACAGAAGCCGCCGATGGCGAGGTCCGCGAAGAGCGGCTGAATGTTGCGCTGCGCGGTGCCGCCGGTCGTGGAATAGCGCACATGGCCGATGGCACCCTTGCCCTTCAGGCCGGCCATGACCTCTTCGCTGCCGAAGATATCGCTGACCTGGCCCATATCGCGTTGCGCGTGGAAGCGCGCACCGTCGAAGGAAACGATGCCGGCGGCCTCCTGCCCGCGATGCTGAAGCGCGTGCAGGCCGAGCGCGGTCTTGCGCGAGGCATCGCCATCACCCCAAATGCCGACGACGCCGCACTTTTCGCGGGGATGGTCCTCGTCGTCGGAAGAATCCCCTCTCACGCTGGGCTCGTACAGTTGGCTCATAGCACTCTCGCCTCCGGGAAGCTTGAACTGGTCCCTTCGAGAAGGGCTGGGCTCTGATCGCTCACTGATTACTCTCCTGCGGTGACAGAGTGCCATCCGCGGGTAGATTCTTGATAGCGTCCTCCAACGACTCGCGACTGGAATCGTCATAGGCCGGCTCTTGCGGCTCCTCCGCCGGTGCCACGCTGGGCTGGGCTGCCGGTGCGCTCGTCGCTTCCGGGGTGGCGTCCCCCGTTGCTTGCGGGGACGCTTCCGGTGTCGCTTCCGGCGTGGTGCTTTCCAGGCCGATCGCCTTGCCGGCCTCCTTCTCGATGTTGCGCTTGGCGGTCTCGCCCAGCGAGGTCAGGAAGGAGGAGGGTAGCAGGTCCTGCAGCCAAGATGCTCCTTGTTGCAAATAGGGTAGGGTGCGTGCGGTCCGAATCCAATCCGGGCGCTGCGTTTCTGGTACCATCCAGGCGACGATCAGCCATAACAAAGACACAAGGGCTGCACCCCTGGCGACGCCGAACAGCAGTCCCAGGATCCGATCGATGGCGGAGAGGCTGGAGCCCTGAACCAATTCGGCCAAGAGCTTGGCAAAGATCGTCAGGACGATGAGGGCGACGACGAAAAGCACCACGCCCGCCGCCACGTCAGCCAGGATCGAGATGTCGATGACCCCGCGCGCATAGGGCTGGGCAAAGGGAAAGGCATAGACGGTGATGATGGCCGCGCCGACCCAGGCCGAGAAGGAGAGGACCTCATGCACGAAGCCGCGCATGACTGCCAGAAGCGCTGAGAGCAAAATGACTGCCAGCACTGCAATATCGAGCACGCCGAAGCCGTCCCCCATCAGCGCTCTCCGCCCCTTGTCATCCTCGGCTCGCGTTCGGCCGTCGCTAAGCTTGCACCTTGACCACCGGCAGCGCCCTGCCGGGAATGGTGATTGCGTTCATCCCCTGAAAGGGTCTTAGCGTCCTGGCCGGCGCTTGCCAAGCGCGCCACCAAATCTCGCAGATGTGTGAAACGCTGAACCTCGAGCCCGGCGGGCGGTCGTGCCGCCTTGCCGGCTTCCCCGCGGGGGCTGGGCGCAAAGGCTGTCGCGAATCCCAGCTTCGAGGCCTCCTTGAGGCGCAGTTCCGGTCGACTGACGGCGCGGATCTCTCCGCCCAGCCCAACCTCACCAAAGAGGATCGCCTCGGCAGGCACTGGTTTATCGCAGGCAGCGGAGATGAGGGCTGCGGCCACTGCGAGGTCAGCGGCCGGTTCAGCGATGCGCAGCCCGCCGACGACATTGAGGTAGACGTCCTTGGCCGAGAGATTGAGGCCGCAGCGGGTCTCCAGCACGGCCAGCAGCATGGCAAGCCGGCCCGAGTCCCAGCCGACGACGGCGCGCCGCGGCGACCCGGCCGGCTGGCCGGCGACCAGCGCCTGCACCTCAACCAGGATTGGCCGGGTTCCCTCTATGCCGGCAAAGACCGCAGAGCCGGAAACCTCTTCATCGCGATCGGAGAGGAAGAGGGCAGAGGGGTTCGGTACCTCGACGAGACCCTCTTCAGTCATCTCGAAGACGCCGATTTCTTCAGTGGCGCCGAAGCGGTTCTTATCGGCGCGGAGAATGCGGAAGCTGTGGCCGCGCTCGCCCTCGACACTCAGCACGGCATCCACCATGTGCTCCAGGACCTTGGGACCGGCGATCGCCCCTTCCTTGTTGACATGGCCGACCAGCACCAGGGCGAAACCTCGGCTCTTGGCGGCCCGAATGAGACTCTGGGCGGAGGCGCGGACTTGGCTCACCGTACCGGGTGCGGATTCCAGCCCTTGGACCCAAAGTGTCTGTATGGAGTCGATGATCACGAGCTGTGGCGTTGTTCCCGACTCCAAGGTGGCCAGGATGGGCTCGACCTGGGTCGCGGCGGCCAGATCCACCTCGGCATCAGCCAGACCCATACGCTGCGCGCGCAGTCGCACCTGATCGATGGCCTCCTCGCCGGAGACATAGAGCACCCGGCCTCCCCCCGCAGCGATCCTTGCCGCCACCTGCAGCAGCAGGGTGGACTTGCCCACACCCGGCTCTCCGCCCAAGAGCACGGCAGAGCCAGGCACGAAGCCGCCACCGGCCACCCGGTCAAACTCCGCCAGGCCTGAAGGCAGGCGTGGCGGCGGGTCTCCGACTCCACTCAGCCGCTCCAGCGCCAGGCCGCTGCTGCCGCGTGCAAGCTTCTTTCCGCTGCCCAGTGGCGCAGCGCTCGGCAGGGCCTCCTCGACATAGCTGTTCCACTCGCCGCAGGAATCGCAGCGCCCGGCCCAACGGGCCGAGGTGGCTCCGCAGCTCTGACAGACATAGCGGGTCGTGGCCTTGGCCAAGACCTGGTCTCCTTATCGCTTTACCGCTTGCGTCTCTTGCGCCCTCATCGGGCGCCGTCTTTTTCCCGGGCGACCTGCATCTCGATCGGCCCCTCAGAGCGACCATTGATGAACTGGTCGACGTAAGGGTTACCGGACCGATCGACAGAGCGGGTCGGGCCGTCCCAGATCAGCTTGCCCTCATAGAGCATGGCCATGCGCTTGGAGATGCGCCGGGCGCTGGCCATGTCGTGGGTGATGGTCAAGGCTGTGGCGCCAAGCTTTTCCACGCAGGCGACGATTAGATCATCGATGACATGCCCCATGATGGGGTCCAGCCCGGTGGTTGGCTCGTCGAAAAAGAGGATCTCGGGCTCGGTCGCAATGGCGCGGGCGAGGCCGACGCGCTTGCGCATACCGCCAGAGAGTTCAGCCGGGTAGAGGTCGCCAACGTCGGGCCCCAGTCCGACCGAGGCCAGCTTGTCGATCGCGACCTCCTTGGCCTCCTTGGCGCTGGTCCCCTTGCCGTGCACCAGACCGAAAGAAACATTGCGCCAGACGGTCAGCGAATCGAAGAGGGCCGCGTTCTGGAACAGCATGCCAATATTGGCTCGATCCTCGTCACGGTCCTGATGGATCGATTGAGCTGCCGGCTCTCCGTCGATTTCGATGCTGCCCGCATCGGGTTGAAGCAAACCCAGGATGCACTTCAACAAGACCGACTTGCCGGTTCCTGAACCGCCGATTACCACCAGCGAGTCGCCCTGATGCAGCTCCAGGTCCAGGCCGTCCAGCACCACCTTCGTCCCAAAGCGCTTGTGCAGCCCCTTTACGCTGATCTTTGGCGGGTCTTGCGGTGTCATCGGGCGAAGAAGAGCTCCGTGATGAAGTAGTTGAAGCAGAGGATCAGGATGGAGGCAGACACCACTGCATTGGTCGTGGCTTTGCCTACGCCTTGTGCGCCACCCTTGGAGTTGTAGCCATGATAGCAGCCGAGCAGAGTGACGAGGAAGCCGAATACGGCCGCCTTCACCAGGCCCGAGACCACATCCTGCGTCACCAGGCTGTTGACCGTGTTCTGCAGGTAGCTGGCAGCATTAAAATCCAGCTTATAGACGCTGACCAGGAAGCCGCCGAAGACACCGATGATGTCGGCCACCAGAACCAGAAAGGGCATGGTCAGTGTGCCGGCGATGAGGCGCGGCGCCACCAGGTACTTGAAGGGATCGGTGTAGAGCGTGGTCAGCGCGTCGATCTGTTCGGTGACGCGCATGGTGCCGATCTCGGCCGCCATGGCTGCCGCAACACGGCCGGCGACCATGAGCCCCGCCAGCACCGGCCCCAGCTCACGCGTAATCGAGACCACAACCACCTGCGGGATGGCGCTTTCGGCCGAGAAGCGCGCGAAGCCGGTGTAGCTCTGCAAGGCCAGGACCATACCGGTAAAGATCGCCGTCAGGCCGACGACCGGCAGGGAGTAGTAGCCAATCTCGACCATCTGTCGCAGCACGTGCGAGACATAGTAGGGCGGCCTCAGGCTTTGCCAGATCGCCTCCAGAGTGAAGATAAAGAGACGGCCGACGGCAGCCAGAAAGCTGAGGAATGTGCGGCCTAAGGTGCGCAGAAGCGTCATGTGCAGACCCTATCCGCCGATGTAGCGCCGGTCCAGACGACCGCCTAGGCGGGCCAAGAGCTCGTATCCGATCGAGCCGGCCGCGCTGGCAACCTCGTCCAAACTGGGGTCTTCGCCGATCAGAGTGGCCAGGCTTCCGACCTGGCACAGCTCTTCGGGAACCTCTTTCAGATCCACGATGGTCAAATCCATCGAGACCCGTCCGACCACCTTGGCAGACCGTCCTGCAATCGACACCCTCCCGACATTGCTTAGGCTGCGGTCATAGCCTTCCGCGTAGCCGATTGCCAGCGTTGCCAAACGGGTGGCCTGCTTTGTGATGTGCGTTGCGTTGTAGCCGACGGTGGCGCCGGCCGGAACCTGACGGATCTGCACCACCGGCGCCTCAAGGGTGATCACTTGGCGCATCGGGTTGGGCTGACCCGGGGTGGGGTTGCCGCCATAGAGGGCATAGCCGGGGCGCACCAAGGCCGCATTCGGCAGATCTTCGTTGAAGACGCCGGAGGAGTTTGCTGCCGAGCGTGGTGCCTTGGCGGCTCTCTCGGGCAGAGAATCGGCCAAGGCGAGGAAGCGCTCTGCCTGGTCTCGGTTCAAAGCAGAATCAAACTCTTCGGACTCAGCTGGATGGGTCGCGACCAGACGAATCTCCAGTCCATCCAGTCGGTTCGGCTCGCGGGCAAGCGTCGCCACCTCTTCCGGCGTGAGACCCAGGCGTGACATCCCGGTATCGATATGGAGTGCGGCGGGGGTCGCTGCCGAACCTTCGTTGCTGCTGCGCCACTGCGCCAGCTGAACCAGGCTGTTGACCATCGGGATGGCCCCTGCGCGGCGCAGGCTCCCCCCGTCGCCCGGCAG
Source organism: Rhodospirillales bacterium (assembly GCA_963669335.1). Taxonomy (GTDB): domain Bacteria; phylum Pseudomonadota; class Alphaproteobacteria; order Kiloniellales; family JACOMY01; genus JACOMY01. Next base: position 3,179,695 of record OY770023.1, on the reverse strand, counting down.
ACAGCCGTTCAGGACAAAGATGCGTGCGTCGGGCAGGTGCTGGCGCAGGGTGAGCGCTTCGCCAGCCTGGGCAACAAAGAAAGTGCGAGCACCTGCGTCCCACAACGCAGAAGAGACGGCGGCGGCTCCGAGGCCATAGGCATCTGCCTTGACCGCCGGTGCGACCTCCGTCCCGCTGGCCCTTTCTATGAGCAGGCGATAGTTCGCTTTGATGGCGTCGAGATTGATCGTCAGGATGGCGCTGGGTGCGGACATAAGCGAGGGGAGCGGTTGACCAGAAAGAGAGGGGTGCCGTAACGGCGAACCGCCTTTTAACGTCTAGAGCGCGATGACGATAGATCGAATCGATCTATCGTCTGAATCACACTCTACTTTGTTGAAAGGAGACCAAGATTCAGATCGCAGGTTGATTCGCCCTGCGATCATCTTGGACTAACGCGCGTCTGGCAAATGGTCTTCTCGTACCAAATCGCTGAAACGCGTGAACTCGCCGTTGAAATGGAGCTCTACCGTGGCAATCGGGCCATGGCGCTGCTTGGCGACGATCAGTTCCGCGATGTTCGCCAGGTCTGAAAGCTTCTGTTTGTGCTGCTCTTCGCGCTCGATGAATTTCTCGCTGGCCTCGTTGGCCCTCTGCACCGGCTTTTCGCGGGCCAGATAGTATTCTTCGCGGAAGATGAACATGACCACGTCGGCGTCCTGTTCGATCGACCCCGATTCGCGAAGATCGGAAAGCTGAGGGCGTTTGTCGTCGCGCTGTTCGGTGGCGCGCGAAAGCTGTGAGAGGGCGATGACCGGGACCGACAGCTCTTTGGCGACAGCCTTAAGCCCGCGGGTGATCTCAGAGACCTCTTGCACGCGGTTTTCGCTGGAGCGGCTACCCACACCCTGCATCAGCTGCAGATAGTCGACCACGATGAGCGAGAGGTTCTTTTGCTGGCGCTTCAGACGCCGTGCGCGCGTGCGTAGCGCCGGCACGGTGATCGCCGGCGTGTCATCGAAGTAGAGCGGCAGGCTGCCCAGATGGCGCGATGCCTCAAAGACCCGGTTGAACTCATCCGTCGTGATGTCGCCACGGCGAATCCGGTCAGAGCTGACGTTGGCCTCGTCGGAGACGATACGGGTGGCCAACTGCTCGGCCGACATTTCCAGCGAGAAGAAGGCGACGCACTGACGCTCATGGGTCACGCTGTCGTCAGCATGTCGCCGCTCTTTCAGGCCGTTGGCGACACTGACGGCGATATTGGCCGCCAGCGAGCTCTTGCCCATGGCCGGACGGGCGGCCAGGATCAAGAGATCGCTCTCATGCAGGCCGCCCAAGAGCTTGTCCAGGCTGGCGAAACCGCTGCTGACGCCCGAGACGCCCTGGTGGCGCATTGCGTTCTCGGCCATCGAAATCGACTGCGACAGGGCATCGCCAAAGGGCGTGAAGTCGCGGCCGGCTTCGCCGGACTCTGCCAGGTTATAGAGTTTTTGCTCGCTCTCTTCGATCTGGTTCTGGGCGCTGCGATCCAGGTCGTGGCTGTGCGCCTCGTTGACCATGGTCTCGCCCAGATCGATCAGTTGGCGGCGCAGGAAGAGGTCGTGGATCAGGCGCCCGTAGTCGGTGACGTTGATGATACCGACGCTGACCGCCTGCAGGCGCGCCAGATAGGCCGCACCACCGACCTCGGCCAAGCCGGAATCGCGATCGAAATAGTTCTTCAGGGTGACGGCGTTGGCCGCTTGGCCGCGGTCGATCAGGCGCTGGCAAGCCTCAAAGATGCGCTGATGGGCGCCGTCGGCAAAGTGCTCAGGTCGCAGAAAGTCGCCGACCCGTTCCAAGGCAAGATTGTTGGCAAGAAGCGCTGAGAGCAGGGCCTGTTCAGCCTCCAGGTTCATCGGTGCCTCGCGCGGGACCACCAGGCCTTCTGCACCAGCGGTTACGCCAAGATCCTGATTTGCCACCAGACGCTTTTCGATTGCCATAGCCGCTCCACTCAACCGTCAAGCGGACAGTCTAGCAGGCTTTCTAAGCCTGCCGAGAGGGCTTGTTCGTAACCAGCCTGTGGAAGGCGGGGACGCTTTTCCCCAGCGCGACTCGGGGTCAAGGGTCTGCCACAAGCAGGCAAAGAAAAAGCGCCCCGATGGTCCATCGGGGCGCTCACTCTAACGCTTTTTTTGGGCCAAGTGCTCCGAGGTTACTCGGGCTTGGGCTCGGCCTCGCTGCTCTCTTCGGTCTCGGCCTCGTCCTCCGCTTCGGCCTGGGCGGCCTCGGCCGCGGCAAGGGCTGCCTCGATTGCCTCGTCCTCGGCCTCGGCGGCCCGACGCAGGCTCTCGGCGGTGACCATCTCGCCCGAATTTGCCTGCATCTCGGCCTCATCGGCCGTGCGGGCGACGTTGGCGGTGATGGTGACGCTGACCTCCGGGTGCAGGCGCACGCGGATCGGGTTCAGACCCAGGGTCTTGATCGGGCGGTCGAGGACCACCTGATTGCGCTCCACCGTTAGGCCTTCCTCGTGCAGCGCATCGGCGACGTCACGCGCGGTGACGGAGCCGTAGAGCTGACCGGTCTCACTGGCCTGGCGGATGAGAACGACGGCCAGACCGTCGATCTTGTTGCCGACCTGCTCTGCCTCATCGCGTTTGGCCAGGTTGGTGGCCTCCAGCTGGGCACGCTGGGTCTCGAAGTAGGTCATGTTCGCCTTGGTGGCGCGCAGGGCCTTTCTCTGCGGCAGGAGGTAGTTGCGGGCATAGCCGGGGCGCACCTTGACGACGTCGCCCATTTGGCCCCAACCCTCGATACGCTCCAGCAGGATCACTTCCATCATGGTTCCACCTGCTCCTTAGCGAATGACGTAGGGCAGCAGGGCCAGGAAGCGTGCACGCTTGATGGCGCGGGCGAGCTGCCGCTGCTTCTTGGTCGAGACCGCGGTGATGCGCGAGGGCACGATCTTGCCGCGCTCCGACACGAAGCGAGACATCAGGCGGACGTCCTTGTAATCGATCGCCGGCGCATTGGGGCCGGAGAAGGGACAGGACTTGCGGCGCCGGAAGAAGGGCTTGCGGACCGCGGTGTTACGGGTGACGACTTCGATCGACATGACTTACTCTCCCGTGCCGTGGGTTGCGGCGCGAACGCCCTGCTCACGCATGCCGCCGTCGCCCCGCGGACGATCGCGGTCACGGCGGTCGTCGCGACGGTCGTCACGGCCGCGGCCGCCACGTCGGTCGTCGCGGCGATCATCGCGATCGCGGCGCTGCAGGATTGCGGAAGGATTGGGATCCAGCGCCTTCACCTTGATGGTGAGGTAGCGCAGGACGCTCTCGTCGAAGCGCATGTTGCGCTCCAGCTCTGTGATGCAGGCCGGCGGCGCTTCGATGTTCAGCAGGATATAGTGGCCCTTACGGTTCTTTTTGATCCGATAGGACAGGTTGCGCAGGCCCCAGTATTCCTTCTTGGCGACTTCGCCGCCATTTTCGGTTACCAGCTGGACCAGCTTTTCGGTCAGTTCCTCGGCCTGCTGGGCCGAGATGTCCTGGCGTGCGATGACCACGCACTCATAGAACGACATACTTTCTTCAACTCCTTACGGCTGATAGGGGGCCCTTGTCACAAGACTTGGGCCCAAAGCCGGTGGGCGCGTTGCCGACCGGCAAGGAGTCCCGAGTGCTCTCGGGAAGGCGCGGGACTATACTCACCCGCGCGAACAAAGCAAGACATAGGTTGCCGCTCTTCGCTTGACAGGCGGCCGCCAGCGAGTAGCTTCGCGTTTTTTCGTGAACCCGCGCATGGCGGCTATGACAAGGATGAGGGGCGACAATGACAAGAGCCTTCGTGTTCCCGGGACAAGGGAGCCAGGCAGTGGGCATGGGGGTAGCGTTGGCCGAGGCCTTCCAGCCTGCACGTGAAGTCTTTGAAGAGGTCGACGAGGCCCTCAAACAGAACCTCTCTCGCCTCATGGCCGAGGGCCCGGCCGAAGAGCTGACCCTGACGGAGAACGCGCAACCGGCCCTGATGGCGGTCAGCATGGCCGTCGTTCGGGTGATGGAGCGCGGGGGCGGCTTCGCCCTGGCCGATAAGGCCAGCTTCGTCGCCGGGCATTCCTTGGGCGAGTACTCCGCGCTCGCTGCGGCCGGAACCTTGAGCCTCTCCGACGCAGCGCGCCTGTTGAAGCGGCGCGGTCAGGCCATGCAAGAGGCCGTTGCTCCCGGTATCGGCGCCATGGCGGCGATCATGGGCATGGAGCTGGAAGCGGTGGAGGAGGTTGCGGCCGAGGCGGCCGAGGGCCAGGTCTGCAGCGCTGCCAACGACAATGCGCCGGGTCAGGTGGTGATCAGCGGCCACAGCGAGGCCGTTCATCGGGCGATTGAGCTGGCCAAGGGCCGCGGCGGCCGGCGCGCCGTCCTGTTGCCGGTCTCCGCACCCTTTCACTGTGCCTTGATGGAACCGGCGGCAGAGGTCATGGCAGAGGCCTTGGACAAGGCCGATATGGCACCGCCCAGCCTGCCGCTGGTGGCCAATGTGACGGCTGAGGCTGTCGCGACCCCGGCAGAGATTCGGCGGCTCTTGGTGCAGCAGGTGACCGGTCGGGTGCGCTGGCGAGAATCCGTGCTGACCATGCAGGCGGCCGGCGTTGAGCGCCTGGTAGAAATGGGGGCCGGCAAGGTCTTGTCCGGAATCGCACGGCGCATCCATCCCGATCTGGTCGGTCAGGCCTGCGGAACACCGGAGGGTCTGGACGAGCTCATGCAAAGCCTCTAGGTAGCATGAAAAAACCGTGTTTATTCAATAGGAAAGAAACTGATGTTCGATCTTAGCGATCAGAAGGCCTTGGTCACCGGAGCCTCCGGTGGAATTGGTGGTGCCATCGCGCGTGCCCTGCATGCGCAAGGTGCCGTCGTCGGCTTGACGGGCACACGGGCTGAGGCTCTGGAAGCGCTCGCCGGAGAGTTGGGCGAGCGGGCGCATGTCCTGGCTTGCGATCTCAGCGACACGGCAGCCTGCGATGCACTACCGGCGCGCGCCGAAGAGGCCTTGGGCGGTCTTGATATCCTTGTGAACAATGCAGGCCTCACCCGCGACAACCTCCTGGCTCGTATGAAGGATGAAGAGTGGGACCGGGTGCTGGCGGTGAACCTGACCGCAAGCTTTCGCCTGGTCCGGGCCAGTCTGCGCGGCATGATGCGCCGGCGCCATGGCCGCATCATCGGCATCACCTCCATCGTCGGCGTGACCGGCAATCCGGGACAGGCGAACTATGCCGCCTCCAAGGCCGGAATGATCGGTTTTTCCAAGTCCCTAGCAGGCGAAGTTGCGTCTCGTGGCATCACCGTCAACTGCGTGGCGCCTGGCTTCATCGCGACCCCCATGACCGATGCCCTGAACGAAAAGCAGCGTGAAGCCATTCTGCGTGCGGTCCCGGCCGCAAGATTGGGGGAGGGTGATGACATCGCCGCCGCGGTGATTTATCTCGCCAGCCGAGAGGCCGCCTATGTCACCGGCCAGACCTTGCACGTCAATGGCGGCATGGCCATGATATAGCGCGGTACTGGTGAGTAAAATCGGGTTGCGGTCGGCAGAGGGCTCGGCGGCGCGTGCAGACGTGCCTTGCCGTCCTGGTCTGCTTGTACGATTGGACAGCCCTTAGAATCGTGTTAAGAGGCGGCTCCTTAAGAATACCGCAAGGGGGTAGCGCCCGGCTCTCCAGCAGCGTTCGCTGTCGAAGCGAGAGCAGGGCAGATCGCAAAGGTAGCGCCTCAGTCGGTTGAGTTCGTGGGTAAGCCTGAAGAAGCTAACGTCTAGCAGAGGAACCAGAGGCATGAGTGACGTTGCCGAGCGCGTGAAGAAGATCGTTGTGGAGCACCTGGGTGTCGAGGATGCGAAGGTAACCGATACCGCCAGCTTCATCGACGACTTGGGGGCTGACAGCTTGGACACGGTCGAGTTGGTGATGGCTTTCGAAGAAGAGTTCGGTTGCGAGATCCCCGATGATGCGGCGGAGAAGATCGTGACTGTCCAGGACGCCATCACCTTCATCGAAGCCAATTCCTAAGAGAGAGCCTGACGGCGGCAAGCGACGCTGTGGTTGAACCCGACCCCTGGCAGGACAAGCAGGCGGTCGGGTTCGCTGCATAGGGGCGTCGCCTAGTATCCTGGTCTTTCTGCCGCCGACGAAGTCTTGGAGTAGCGTTGAAATGCGTCGTGTTGCCGTTACCGGTGTAGGTCTCGTCAATCCTTTGGGGAGTGGCGCCCAGCCGGTCTGGGAGCGCCTGATCGCCGGGCAATCGGGGATCGCCGCAATTTCCGGTTTCGACACCTCGGACTTGCCGGCCAAGATTGCCGGGCAGGTGCCGCGCGGTCAGGAAGAAGAGGGCCATTTCGACGCCGATCGCTGGATGGCGCCGAAGGATCAACGCAAGGTCGACACCTTCATCCTCTTCGGCGTCGCTGCCGCCGAGCAGGCGATCGCCGATTCCGGCTGGGTCGCCGACAGCGAGGAAGCGCAAGAACGCACCGGTGTCATGATCGGGTCGGGTATCGGTGGCCTGGAATCCATCTACGACACCTCGATCACCCTGGTAGAGCGTGGTCCGCGCCGCGTGTCGCCTTTCTTTATTCCGGCCGCATTGATTAATCTCTGTGCCGGCCAGGTTTCCATTCGCCACGGTTTTCGTGGGCCGAACCATTCGGTGGTTACAGCCTGCTCAACCGGAGCGCACGCCATCGGTGATGCCGCCCGCTTGGTGGCACTGGGTGATGCCGACGTCATGGTCGCCGGTGGCGCCGAAGCCGCTATCTGCCGCTTGGGCGTTGCCGGCTTTGCTGCCTCGCGCGCGCTTTCCACCAGCTATAACGACACGCCTGAGCGCGCGTCTCGGCCTTGGGATGAGGGCCGCGACGGCTTCGTCATGGGCGAGGGTGCCGGGATCGTGGTGCTGGAGGAGATGGAGCAGGCCAAGGCCCGCGGCGCCAAGATCTATGGCGAGATCCTGGGCTATGGCCTCTCGGGCGACGCCCATCACATCACCGCACCGGCCGAGGACGGCAACGGAGGCTTCCGTGCTATGCGGGCGGCCTTGAAGCGCGCCGGCATCAGCCCGGACCAGGTCGACTATGTGAATGCGCACGGCACCTCGACCCCGCTGGGCGACGAGATCGAGTTGCAGGCCGTGAAGCGCCTCTTCGGCAGTGCTGCCGAAAAGGTCTCCATGTCGTCCACCAAGTCCGCGATCGGGCACCTGCTGGGGGCAGCAGGCGCCGTCGAAGCCATCTTCTGCCTCTTGGCGATTCGTGACGGGGTGACGCCGCCAACCCTGAATCTGGAGAATCCATCAGAGGGCTGTAAGGGCATCGACCTCGTTCCTTTGAAGGCGCAAGAGCGCCAGATCGACATCGCACTCTCTAACTCTTTTGGTTTCGGGGGAACCAACGCGAGCTTGGTCCTTGGACGCGTCGACTGACCCCTCCGAGGACCTGACAGAGGACCCGCCACCGCCGAAACGGTCGGGGCGCGGCCTGCGCTTGATGCTGCGCCTGGTCTTTGTGTCGCTGGTCATCCTCGCCGGCGCAGGGGTCGCCCTCTACCTCTATGGCTTGGATATCTACCAGCGGCCGGGCCCCCTGCCGGAGGAGCACACTGTCACGGTCGAGCGCGGCAGTGGGCTGAACTCCATCAGCGAGATGCTCTTCTACGAAGGCGTGATCACCGACCCCCAGATCTTTGTGGTCGCCGCCAAGATCGAGGGACAAGCAGGCGCTCTTAAGGCTGGAGAGTATCTGATCCCCGCTGAGGCCTCGATGCAGGAGGTTCTGGCCCTGCTGGTCGAGGGTAAGACGGTGCAGCATCGCGTCACCGTGCCCGAAGGTCTGACGTCATGGGATATTGTCCAGATCGTCAACGCAGCCCCGGACCTGGAAGGCGATGCGGTCGAAGAGATCCCGCCCGAAGGCAGCCTCTTGCCCGACACCTATTTCTTCCAACGTGGCGAAACCCGCCAAGAAGTTGTCGATCGCATGGGCAAGGCTCAGGCGGCCGCCCTCGAGGCGCTCTGGCCGACACGCATGGAGGATCTGCCCTTCGAGACGCAGGAAGAGTGGATCACCTTGGCCTCGATCATCGAGAAGGAGACCGGGCTTGCGGAGGAGCGGGGCCTGGTGGCAGGGGTTTTCGTCAACCGTCTTCGCAAGGGCATGCTGCTGCAGTCCGATCCCACCGTCATCTATGCCGTCACGAAGGGCGTTGGCGGCCCTCTGGGGCGCGGCATTCGGAAGTCCGAACTGAAGAGCGAAGACCCCTACAACACCTATACCAATGCCGGGCTGCCCCCGGGGCCCATTGCCAATCCTGGGTTGGATGCTCTGGAAGCGGCGATTCGCCCGGAGACGACGGACTACATCTTCTTCGTTGCCGACGGCACCGGCGGGCATGCCTTCGCCGAGACCTTGGCCGAGCATGAACGCAACGTGCGTGAGTGGCGTAAAATCGAGCGCGAACGCAAAAAAGCCAATTGAGACTATCCTTCCTGGGTTCCTGAACCGCTCATCGTCTTGTCTGGCGCCGCAGGGCTTTGCTAGCGTCTCTTCGCTAGGACCGGTGACGAGGAAGGAATAGGGGCCCGCTCGGCTGCGGAGAGCCGACGGTGTGCAGAGCCATGATCAAATCTCTCTTGAAATTCATGATTCGCGAGGGTGCGCTGGCTATCGAAGATGCCCGCGGCAGGATCACTGTGGTTGGTGACGGCTCCAAACCCAAGTGCCGCATCAAGATCCACAAGCCCTCAGTGGAATGGAGCGTGGTGATCAATCCGCCTTTGAAGGTCTCAGAGGCCTACATGGACGGCGACTTCACCATCGAGGAAGGCGACATCGGTGACTTTACCGAGGTGATCGCCCGGAACTACAGCCACCTGGAATCCCACTGGCTGGTGAAGCTGGCCTTTCGCCTGCAGCGCCAGGCGCGCTGGTTCAAGCAATACAATCCGGTCGGCAAGGCGAAAAAGAATGTTGCCCACCACTATGACCTCTCCGGGCGACTCTATGACCTCTTTCTCGATCGAGACCGGCAGTACTCTTGCGCCTATTTCGAGGAGGGGCATGAGGATCTGGAACGTGCGCAGCACGACAAGAAGCGTCACATCGCCGCCAAGCTGTTGCTGAACAAGCCGGACCTGAACGTGCTCGACATCGGCTCCGGTTGGGGCGGGATGGGGCTCTACCTGGCGACCGTCGCCTCGGCCCGGGTGACCGGCGTTACCCTCTCCGAGGAGCAGCACAAACTTTCTCGCGAACGGGCGGAGAAGGCTGGTTTGGCCGAGCGCTGCGACTTTCGCCTGCAGGACTATCGCACCCTCACCGAACGCTTCGACCGTATCGTTTCGGTCGGCATGTTCGAGCATGTCGGCAAGAAGAATTACGAAGAGTTCTTCGGCAAGCTGCGCGAGCTGCTGCGTGAAGACGGCGTTTGCCTGCTGCACACCATAGCCCGCTTCAATGAGCCCGGACCGATCAATCCCTTCATCCGAAAGTACATCTTCCCGGGTGCCGACCTGCCGACCCTGTCGGAAATGCTGCCGGTGATCGAAGAGCAGGGCTTGTTGGTCACCGACATCGAGATCCTAAGGCTGCACTATGCAGAAACCCTGAAGATCTGGCGCCAGCGCTTCAACGAGAACCGCGAGGCCATTGTCGAGCTCTATGACGAGCGTTTCTGTCGGATGTGGGAACTCTATCTGGTCGGCTGCGAGATGGGCTTCCGCTATCAGGGTCTGATGGTCGTCCAGGTGCAGCTAACCCGCCAGCAAGAGTCGGTGCCGCTGACCCGCGACTATATGTTTGAGTGGGAGCGGGCTCAGGCAGCACGAGAGACCACCGGTAGACAGCAAGCAGCAGAGTAGAACGCTTAGGGCTGTAATCGTTTGGTCGCTCTGAGCGCCCAGCCCATCGGTAGGCTGCGCAGGATCCTCAGGAGTGCCGCCAGGCGCCAAGGGAAAACAATCTCAAAGCGATCGCTCTTGAGGCCTCTCAGCAGGCGCTGGCTTGCCTTGTCCAGCGGCATGAGGAAGGGCATGGGGAAGCGATTGCGGTCCGTCAGCGGGGTCTTCACGAAGCCGGGGTTCACCAGCTGTAGCTTAACTCCAGCGGCCTTCAGCTCAGGCTGCAAGGCTTGGGTCAGGTTGATGAGGCCGGCCTTGGTCATGCCGTAGGCGGCCGAGGTCGGCAGGCCGAAGTAGCCGGCGACCGAGGCGACGATGGCGATCTGGCCCTGCTTGCGCGGCATCATGACTTTGCTGACAGCGCTGAGGCAGTTGACGGTGCCGAAGAGGTTTAGCTCCGCTAGCATGCGGAAGTCATCGGGATCGAGGGAGCTGGCGGAGACCGGTTTGTGCGTTCCTGCGTTTAGCACCGCCAGGACCAGGGGCCCGATATCCGCTTCGATCTGCGCAACGGCGGCTTCCACTGCATCCCTGTCGGTGACGTCCAGGGGCAGGGGAATGATCTCGCCAGACAGAGACTGGGCTTCTTCGGCTAGGCTTTGCAGCGCGGCTGCATTGCGCGCAGAGGCAACGACCTTGCGGCCTTCGCCCGCCATTGCAAGGGCGAGCGCACGCCCGATGCCGGAACTTGCCCCGGTAATCCAATCAATGCCGTCAGGCAATCCCATCTCTCTTCACCCTCCGATTAATGCCTAGGTCTACGAAACCGGTCTGACCTGCAGATCACTCCCTTGTCGCGAATGGATCACAACATAACTTTCATCCTATCGACCGGATTTCGTCGCAAGCTTCGGGCTAGCTGCCGCCTCCGCAGATCCGCTTGGAAGAGCCAGATGTCAGGGCCGCTCGGCGTGACTGCGTCTCCCAGCCAGTTCCTTTAGAGGATGCCAGCCTATGACCAACTGGACCGAGCGTGGCCTGACCCGCTCTGCCGCTTTTGAGCTCTCGGAAGACCGGACCAGCAACAGCAGCCCGAACGCGACCATGGGCGAGATCGTCGCCGCCCGCATGGGCCGCCGCGGCTTCCTGAAGGGTGCGCTCGCCGTCTCTGCCATCTCTGCGCTAGCACCCAGCCAAGTGCTGATGAGCCGCTCTGCCCAGGCCGCGTCGCTCACCGGTGCCAAGTTCGACGAGATCGAACATGGCGTGGATGAGACCCACCACGTCGCCCCCGGTCACAAGGCCGAAATCCTGATCCGCTGGGGCGACAAGGTGACGGCCGATGCGCCGGACTTTGATCCGATGCAGCAGACCGCCGCCGCGCAGGCCCGGCAGTTCGGCTACAACAACGACTTCATCGGCTTCGTGCCCCTGCCGCTGGGCTCCAACAGCTCCGATCACGGCCTGCTCTGTGTCAATCACGAGTACACCAGCGAAGAGGTCATGTTCCCCGGCATCGGTAAGCAGGGCGGCGACTTTGCGAACCTGACCCGTGAGCAGGCCGACATCGAGCAGCTGGCCCATGGCTGCTCCGTCCTCGAGGTCAAGAAGGTTGACGGCCAGTGGCAGGTGGTTCCGGACAGCCAGTACGCGCGCCGCATCACCACGGGCAACACCTACATGGATATCACTGGCCCCGCGGCCGGCCATGATCTCATGAAGACCCCGACTGACCCGGCGGGTACCCAGGTTGTCGGCACGGTCAACAACTGCGCCGGCGGCATCACCCCCTGGGGCACCTATCTGACAGCCGAGGAGAACTTTCACGGCTATTTCTGGGGCACCCTGGACGCCGGTCATCCCAACGCCCAGAACTTCGCGCGCTATGGCGTGCCGGGGAACTGGTATGGCTGGGGCAGGTTCTACGACCGTTTCGACATCAACGCGGTCCCGAACGAGGCCAACCGCTTTGGCTGGGTCGTCGAGATCGATCCGACCGACCCCACCTCGCTGCCGAAGAAGCGCACCGCCCTTGGCCGCTTCAAGCACGAAGGAGCCGAGACCATCCTGAACCCCAAGGATGGCCGCGCCATCGTCTACATGGGTGACGATCAGCGCTTCGACTATGTCTATCGCTTCGTCTCCGACAAGACCTATGACCCCAATGACCGAGCCGCCAACATGGATCTTTTGGAGAGTGGCACCCTCTCGGCCGCCCGCTACAACGAGGACGGCACGGTGACCTGGCTGCCGCTGGTGCATGGCCAGAATGGTCTGACCGCCGAGAACGGCTTTGCCGATCAGGCCGAGGTGGTGATCAAGGCGCGTTTGGCCGCCGATAAGCTGGGAGCCACCAAGATGGACCGCCCGGAGGACGTGGAGGCCAATCCGGAGACCGGACAGGTCTTCGTCATGCTGACCAACAACACCAAGCGCAAGGACGGTCAGGCCAACGTCGCCAACCCGCGCACGCCCAACACCTTCGGCCACATCGTCGAGATGATCGCGCCGGAGGGGGATCACAGCGCCGACACCTTCGCCTGGGACATCCTGGTTCAATGCGGCAACCCGGCCGATCCCGAGATCAAGGCGGTCTGGAACGACAAGATCAGCGAAAACGGCTGGTTCGCCGCGCCCGACAACTGCGTGGTCTCGCCCAGCGGCGTGCTCTGGGTCTCGACCGACCAGGGTGGGTCCTGGTCCAAGTCCGGCACGGCCGATGGTCTCTACGCCCTGGGCACCCAGGGAGACGAGCGTGGCCTGGGCAAGATGTTCTTCCGCGTGCCGGTGGGTGCGGAGCTTTGCGGCCCGCGTTTCACCCCGGATGGGAAGACCCTCTTCTTGGCGGTGCAGCACCCGGCGACCGACGGCGTTGCCGACTACGCACCCTTCGGCCGGAACTCGACCTTCGAAGACCCGGCGACCCGCTGGCCGGATTTCCAAGAGGGGATGCCGCCGCGGCCCTCCGTCGTGGTTATCACCCGGGATGACGGTGAGGTCATCGGCTCCTAAGCAGAGCAGTCAGTCAGACCTGCAGGGCGGCCTCCGGGCCGCCCTTCTTGCTTTGCCACAGTTTCGCCACAAGTTGGGTCATTTCGCGGCGCGCGCAGACGCTTAACCTTGCTTCGGCGTAACAATGGCTATGGTGTTTGACGTGAAGGGAAGACGATGACGAGACTTCTGCGCCCCTTGTCCCAGACGGCTGCTGCCTCGGTCCTTGTCCTGGGGCTAGCTGCCTGCTCAGGGCTCGACACCACGGCGGAGCGCACCTTGAGCGGTGGCGCCATCGGTGCCGGCGTGGGTGCGGTCGGGACCGTCATCACCGGCGGCTGCATAGCCTGTGGCGCTGCGGTCGGCGGCGTGGTCGGCGCGGGGACCGGCTACCTCTATGACCAGGTCAAGAAGGGCAACCTCTGATCGCTTGCTCCAACTTTGGATCTGGCACCGCAAGAACAGCGACGCCCACCCTGTTAAAGCGTGCCATCCAACCCTACCTCAGATTGAAGGCTCGGCCCGTCCGGGCATCAGGATGGAGGGATAAGAGATGAGCAAGAGCGACGATGTCATCGACTACGGCCATGCCGAGCTGGAGCGCTGGCGGCAGCGCATGGGCGATCTGGAGAAACTCTCCGAGAAATCCCGTGCGGCCTTCGAGAGCCATATGGACGACATGAAGGCGCATATGAAGAAGGCCGAGGAGGGCTGGAAGCAGGCACAGGCTGCCGGCAATGACCAGGCCCAGGCCTACCAGGAGCAGGCCAAGGCCTATCAAGAGCGGATGAAGACCGCTTGGGCCTCCTTGGAAGAAGGCTTCCAGAAGGCCATGCGCGACCTCAAGGGCTAGCCGGAGACGGTCAGACAGGACTCCAGGTTCTCAGCCATCTCAAGCAGGATCTGGTGATAGGCCTTCGGCCCCTTATCAATGGCTGATCCCAAGGGATCCAGCACGCCGCTGCCAATCTCGCTGCCCTCGGTGATGCTATCGATCAGCGCCGGCGAGAACTGCGGTTCAGCAAAGATGCAGACTGCGCCGCGATCCTCGACCAGGTCGCGGATCTCCGCGACACGCCTTGCTCCCGGCCGCTGGTCGGGCGAGACAGTGATCGAGCCGGCGGCCGTCAGCTGGTAAGGTGCTTCGAGATAGATGTAGGCGTCGTGGAAGACGATGAAGGGGCGATCCATCACCGGATGCAATGTCTCTTCCAGCTGCTGATCCAGCGCCTCGAGAGAGGCTTCCAAGGCAGCAAGATTGCTCCGGTAGGTCTCTGCGTGATCGGGATCTGAGGCAATCAGGGCCTGCGCCAGGGCCTGAGCCATCGCTTCGGCATTGTGCGGATCGAGCCAGACGTGCGGGTCGATGTGGTGATCGTCATGGTTCTCGTGATGGGCATCCGCCTCGGCATGCTCCTCATGATGCTCGTGGTGATCCTCATCCTCCGCGCCGTGACCGGCGTGCTCCTCTTCGTGGTGGTCGTCCTCGTGATGCGCATCCTCGTGGTGTTCATCGTCGTGGTGCGCCTCTTCGTGATGCTCATCCTCATGATGGTCATCGTCGTGTTGCGCATCCTCGTGATGATCGTCCTCGTGGTGCGCGTCCCCATGGTGGTCGTGATCATGCCCTTCCCAGACCCCGCCCTCTCTGGCCTCTCTCAGGTGCATGCCGGGCACCTCCAGGGCGGTCACCACGGTCGCCTGGTCAGCGAGGCTGTCGAGGGATTGAACCAAAAAGGCCTCTAGCGTGGGACCGACCCAGAAGACCAGATCGGCCTCTGAAAGAGCGCGGGCTTCGCTGGGCCTGAGACTATAGCCATGCGGTGAGGCTGTACCGTCGAGCAACAGCAGCGGCTCGCCGACGCCTTCCATCAAGGCCGCCGCAAGGCCGTGCAGAGGTTTGATCGAAACCACGACGGCAGGTGGCTCGGAGGCCACCGCAGCGCCGCTGGCAACAAGAGTGAGACTGGTGGCAAGGCTTAGGCCCAGACGTCGCATCGTTGCTCTCCCTTGGCATGAGCAAGTCGGTCAGGGCGCCTAGATGACCCTGGACCAACAGAAAATGCAATAGTATAACAGTGTCGCATTGCTGCAATGAGAGTGGGGGCCTACAGGACGGTTATGGGTCAAGGTGAGTCACATGCGGGGTCGGCAAAGAAGGGCTGTGGTCGCTTCGGCGCTGACGGGCATAACCATGCCGATTGTCTCTCTGCGGCGCTGGAGCGCGCGGAGGCGCTCTGCCGTGAGCGTGGGGTGCGCCTAACCGACATTCGCCGAACTGTGCTTGAGACCATCTGGTCAGGCCATCGTCCGCTGGGTGCCTATGACATTCTGGCAACCCTGGCGCAGGAACGCGGTGTCAAGCCACAGCCTCCCACCGTCTATCGTGCGCTTGAGTTTCTGCAAGAGCAGGGGTTGGTGCACCGCGTTGAATCCTTGAATGCCTATATCGGGTGCCCCCTGCCGGAAGAGCGGCATCGCGGGCAGCTCCTGCTTTGCCGCGCCTGCGGTGACGCAGCGGAGCTGGTAGAGGAGGGGGCTTTGGAGGCGCTGGAACGCAGCGCGGAGGCTCTGGGCTTCAAGGTAGAGAGCTTCACGGTTGAGCTGAGCGGGCTCTGCCCCAGCTGCCTTGCGGAAGAACGCGCATGAAGCTGCGGTCCGAAGAGACCTTGATCCAGGCCCGCGGCGTCGGCTTTGCCTATGAGGGCGCCATGGTGCTGGAGGAGATCGACCTCAGCCTGCGCCGTCGCGAGGTCGTGACCCTGGTCGGACCCAATGGGGCCGGGAAGTCTACTCTGGCAAAGCTGATTGTCGGCATCTTGAAGCCGAAGCAGGGCAGCGTCGGGCGCGACGTCAAGCTAACCGTCGGCTATGTGCCGCAGCATCTGCAGATGGATCACACCATGCCGATGACGGTGGGGCGTTTTGTTGCTTTGGGCAATCCGGCTCGCGATCACGGCAAAGCGGCCATGGAGCGCTTGGGCATCATTGCCTTGGCGAAGCGGCAGATGCGGGAGCTGTCAGGTGGCCAGCAACAGCGGGTCCTGTTGGCCCGCGCGCTGTCGCGAAACCCCGACCTCTTGGTCCTGGACGAGCCGGGGCAGGGGCTCGACGTCGAGGGGCAGCGCGAGCTGTCAAGGCTACTGGCCGACGAGCGCAATCGCGGCGCTGCGGTCTTGATGATCTCGCACGATCTGTCCTTGGTGCTCGCCTGTACCGATCGGGTGCTCTGCATCGATCGCACTATTTGCTGTGCCGGTACGCCGGACTCGGTGGCGAGCGACCCGGCCTATCTCAGCACATTGGGACCGACGGCAGCGGAGGCCTTTGCCCTTTACCGTCAACATCGCCACGGCGAGGTGGTGCCGTTGGAGAACCGCGCCGGTCATGCTTGACGATTTCTTCATGCGCGCGCTGATCGGTGGCAGCGCCGTTGCCCTGATCGCCGCCCCCTTGGGCTGTTTCGTGGTCTGGCGGCGTATGGCCTATTTCGGCGATGCGCTGTCGCATTCGGCGCTGCTGGGTATCGCGATCGCGCTGTTCCTCGATATCAACACCATCCTGACCGTTGCCTTGGTCGGGGCTGCCATGGCCTTGCTTTTGCTGTTGCTGCGCCGGCGGGGCCGCCTTGCCAACGACACGGCCTTGGGACTGCTGTCGCATGGCGCGCTGGGCCTCGGCCTCGTGGCTATCTCCTTCGAGGAAGGACTCCGGGTCGATCTGCTTGGCTACCTCTTCGGCGACATCTTGGCGATCTCCAACGAGCAGCTGCTGGTGATTGCTTGTCTCGGCCTCTTGGTCCTCGGCGTGTTGCTGCTCATCTGGCGCCGCCTGCTGCTCTCCAGCATCGATGCGGACCTGGCGGCAGCCGAGGGGCGCTCTGGCAATCACGTAGAAATGATCTTCCTATTGCTGCTGGCCTTGGTGGTGGCAGCGGCGATGAAGCTGGTCGGCATCCTGCTGATCACGGCCCTTCTTCTGCTGCCGGCAGCGGCCGCACGCGGCTTGGCCAAGACGCCGGAACGGATGGTGGTTCTGGCCGCTGTTTTCGGTGTTGCCTCGGTGGTTGGCGGGTTGGAAGCCTCGCTGCTTTGGGACACACCGAGCGGTCCTTCGATCGTGGTAGCGGCCTTGGCGCTCTTCATCGCCGTGCAGAGCCTGCCGGCCCTTTATCGATTTCTGCTACCGGCGCGGCGCAGTCTGCCCTAGAATCAGCGAAATTTGCGATTAGGTGGGCGCTATGAGACGCTTCTGGCTACTTATGCCGCTGCTGTTGCTGGCCAGCTTTGCCGTGCGGCCGGCTACAGCGCATCCCCATGTCTGGGTCGATTCCTCGCTTGAGCTGGAGATGGACGAGGGCAAGGTCACTGGCCTTGCCGTGACCTGGCGCTTTGACGATTTCTACAGCGAGATGGTGCGTCTGGACTTCGACCAGAACCGCGACGGCTCTCTCTCGCAGAAGGAACTCGACGCCCTGGTCGGCATCTCCGCCACCTCCCTCTCGGCGCATAGCTTCTTTACCCATCTGCGCGTCGGCGATGAACAGCGTGAGGTGAAGGCGGTCAAGGACTTCTATGCCGAGGACGATGGGACCCAGATCCTCTATCGCTTTCGCATTCCGCTGCCCGAACCGATCGATGTGAACGAAACGCCCTTTTCGATCGGATTTTTCGACAAGGGCTACTACGTCGATCTGACCTTGGCCGACAAGAACATCACGGTGCCGGATTCCGCCTGCCGCATGGTTCCCAAAGAGGCCCTGGATCAGCCGCTCTACTACGGCATTTTCTACCCCACCTATTACCACCTGGCCTGCGGGGCGGTCTAAGGCGTGCGCCTTTCGCTTCTGATTGCGCTGGCGCTGCTGCTCCTCGGCGGGGTGGCTGTCGCACAGGGCTTGCCAGGACTGGAGAGCCCCTCGGCTACCCCGGAGGAACCGGGGATCTTGGCGCGTACCTATGCCTGGCTCCTGGCGCAGCAAGCGACCTTGCACCGTGAGCTGGTGACCATCATGCGTGCGCTGAAGGCGGGCGAACCCGGCGCCCTCTTTGGTCTGATTGGCGGCGCCTTCCTCTATGGCGTGTTCCACGCCTTGGGACCGGGGCATGGGAAGTTGATCATTTCCTCCTACGCCTTGGCCAGCGGTAGCGCCATTCGCTCCAGCCTGCTGCTCACCCTGGTCTCCTCCTTGGCACAGGCGGTGAGCGCCATCCTGCTGATCGGCGGGCTGGTGGTCCTGCTGGGCTGGGGTCGTCTCGATGCGACCCGCAACATCTATTGGCTGGAGCTGGCCAGCTACGGCCTGATCCTGGTCTTGGGCCTGGCCATGCTGGTGCGCGCCCTGATGGGCAAGCGCGGTTGCTGTGGGCATAGCCACGGCCACGACGACCATGACCATGACCATCGAGGTCATGATCACCACGGTCACGGGCATCATGGCCACCATCACGCTCATGAGACCCGTGACCTGGAGACCATCCCGAAGCGCGACTTCTGGGCCATGGTCCTTTCGATCGGCATCCGCCCCTGTAGCGGTGCCGTGATCATCCTGCTCTTCACCATGGGGCAGGGGCTCTTGCTGGCCGGCATCACGGCAACCTTCGCCATGGCGATCGGGACGGCGATCGCTGTCGGCCTCTTGGCCGTGATTGCCATTCTGGCCCGACGAGGCGCCTTTACCATCGTGCCGCGCGATTCGGTCTGGAGTGCGCGCATGGGCCAAGGGCTCGCGGTGACCGGCGCCCTGGCCGTGGTCGTCATGGGCTCAATGATGGTTTGGGTTGCCTGGCAGGTGCCACCGACTTACTAGCTCAGAGACCATTTGAGTTTGCGCGGTGCCGGCCCGCACCGCCGCCCGACCGCCCACGCCAGTATCCTAATGGGCGGTCGGGCGAGGGTGCGGGCCGGCACCGCCTTGATTGTAGCGGGAGGGTGAGGGGTGGCGCTGCTGATCTCAGTAAAGACGGTCGACTGGATGGCACCGGACCAGGTGCTGCGTGAGCTGACCCGGCTCTTGCCCGATGCTGATATCCGCCTGGCAAGCGAACCCGGTGAGCGCCAAGAGATTGAGATGCTGGTGGTGGATCGCTTGGACCCGGGTGAGGCCGGCGGCTATCCGGCAGTCAAGCTCGTGCAGAAGCTGGGTGCGGGGGTCGAGAAGATCGTCCATCAGCCTGATCTGCCGATGCACATCCGGGTCACGCGCCTGAAGCCCGACGCGCCGGCTAGAGAGATGGCTGAGTTCGCCCTGGCCTACGTGCTGCGCGATCACCGCCATCTGCGCTTCTATGATGTCGAGCAGGCCGCCGGCCGCTGGACCAAGGTGGAACCCCGCGAGGCGCCCGATGTCGTCGTCGGCGTCCTGGGCCTGGGCCACATTGGCGGCCGCATCGCGCGCAGCTTCGCCGCCTTGGACTTCACCGTCGTTGGCCACAGTCGCAATCCTAAGGAGGTTGCTGGGGTCCACTGCTTTAGCGGAGATGAGGGTCTAAGGGAGGTCTTGAGCCGCAGCGACTACCTGATCGCCTGCCTGCCCTCGACGCCGGAGACTCGCGATCTGATGAATGCCTCCACCTTTGCCGCCATGAAGCAGGGCGCCGTTTTGATCAACGTCGGCCGCGGCGATCTGGTGGTCGAGGAGGATCTCCGCGCAAGCCTCGACGCCGGGCACCTGGGCGGCGCGGTGCTGGACGTGCTGCGCCAAGAGCCGCCGCCGTCCGAGCATCCCTTCTGGCAGCATCCCAAGGTCACCCTGACCCCACATGTCTCGGGCTGGCATCTAAGCGGTGGTTTCGAGCAGGTGGCGGAGAACTATCGGCGCCTGCAGGACGGTCGCCCGCTCTTGAACGAGGTCGACCGTCGTCTGGGTTACTGATGCAGCGCTATCAGAGTATCCGTAATCGATCAAGTGCTTCGTGGTGTCCAAGTTCGCCGGTCTCTGAGGAGAGCGTTGGCGAGGATGATGAGTTTTCGCATGACTGCGACGATGGCGACTTTCTTGGGTTTGCCGGCCATGGTCAGTCTGGCGTAGAGCGCCTTGAGATCTGGATTGAAGCGGCAGGCGACGATGGCGGGAAGATAGAGGTCTGTTCGCAGCTTGGCCCGTCCGCCCCTGATCGAGGCCTTGCCGGTCCACTGTCCCGACTGTCTGGTCATGGGGGCGAGGCCGACCAGGCTGGCCAGGGGCTTGGCCTTGATGCGCCCCAGCTCGGGTAGCTCGCTCAGCAAGGCGAAGGCGGAGGTCTCGCCCAAGCCCGGGATCGAGGTCAGGATGGCGAGGCGCAGGCCCAGGTCTGGGTCTTGCTCGGCGAGAGCCTTGAGGGCGCGATCGATGGCGGCGAGTTGCTCATCGATCAAGCTCAGGCTCGCATCGCGTTGTTGGCGGAGCAAGGGAAGGCTCAAGCTCTGCGAACGATTGGAGAGCGCGGTGCGCTCTTTGATCAGGGCCCTGCGGGCCAACCTCAGTTCCCGCAGCTGCTGCTGGGTCTCATCGGGCACCGTGCTGCGGGGCGGTTCCAGGGCCAGGCCCATGCGCGCCAGCATGGCGGCATCGACCTGGTCGGTCTTGGCCAGGCTGCCGATCGCCTCGGCGAAGCGGCGGGCCTGGCGGGCATTGACCCGGGCCAGCGGTAGACCGGCCTGCCAGAGGCTCTGTTCGAAGGCTCTGGTGTAGGCGCCGCTGGCCTCGAAGACGATCCGCTCGACCTGCCAGCCGGCAAGCCAGTCTTTCAAGCCGGCAAAGCCATCCGGCGAATTGGCGAAACGGCGGCTTGCGCGATCGGGCAAGCGGTGCGCATCGAAATGCGCTTTAGAGATGTCAATCCCGATGGTAGCGTGTCGCATCTTTTCCAGGTCCTTTGCTTGTCATCCGGGCCTAAAGCCCAGGTATCCGTTCAGGCCACGAGGAAAAGACGAGGGCGATCAGACTCTAGTGCGGCCCGCTAGGCGGCCTGCCAGAGAAGCGATCCGACCCTCGCCGCCACCGCTGAGCGCTCACTCAGCGGTGGCGGTTCATCTTAACCGATGAACCGCTCTCTCTATTAGACAAGCCAGAGGAAGTCGGTCGCGGTCAGCCCACCGGCCGAGGTGAGATCACTGATCTGGAAGAGCTGATCGACGGCTCCGTCACCGTTCTGATCGACCTGCACCTGCTCTGCGCCATTGAAGCGCGCCTCGCTGTTGCCTGACGCATTGAAGGCAGCGTCGCCGATGTAGGCAAAGGTTCCGACCTCTAGCCCAGTCGCGAAGACCAGCTTGTCCTCGCCGTTGCCGATGCCTAGGGAAACGCCATCAAAGTCGCGAATGTCAGGCGCACCAGTGCCGTCTGGGGTGAGGATGCTGCCGTCGAAGAGGAAGCGGTCATCCCCGGTCCCGCCGAATAGCAGATTACCGCTCTCCATGAGGAGTGTGTCGTTGCCCCGACCACCGCGCAGCTGATCGCTGTCACTGCCGCCCGTTAGACTATCGTCACCGTCGCCGCCGAAGATGTCATCATCACCGCTGTTGCCGAACAAGGTATCGGCGCCGCTGTCTCCATAGAGGTGATCGTTAGAGACGCCACCGCTCTGCACATCATTTCCGGAGCCACCGAAGAGATCGTCATTGCCGAAGCCACCGTCGAGCTGGTCGTCATCGAGGCCACCGAAGAGGAGGTCATTCATTCGGTCTCCGAAAAGGGAGTCGTTGCCGCTGTTGCCCATGAGGGAGATGTCGTCGCCATTGCCGCCGTAGATCGAGTCGACGCCGGATCCTCCGAAGAACTGGCTATCGTCTCCCAGCGCCCCCACCAGTCGATCACTGCCAAGACCCCCGAAGAAGCCGGCGTCATCGCCTGGCCTTGCCCGCAGGATGTCGTCCCCTAGGCCGCCATAGGCGAAGCTGTCGTTCCCGCTGGCACCGTAGAGATAGTCGTCGCTGCTGTTACCCATCAGCATTGCGTCATCGCCGCTGTCGCCGAACAGGCGGTCTTCGCCACTGTCGCCGAAGAGGGAGCTGTCATCACCCAGTCCGCCGTAGAGGCTGTCACTGCCAGTGTTGCCACTCAGTGATTGGTCGTTTCCGCCATCCCCGGAGACCTGATCGTCGCCTGATCCGCCGGTCAGCCCGTTTTCCTCGCCATCCCCGCCGCTGACCACGTCATCCCCATTCAGCCCATCGATGGTATCGACACCACTGCCGCCATAGAGGCGATCGCTCGGTAGGGTGTCGGTGGGATCAGAGCCAACGATCGTATCTTGACCGCTTGCGCCGAAGAGGATGTTGAGGGCGAAGAGGTTGCCTGAAAGGCTGACGCTCCCGTTCAAGGTGTCGTCACCATCGCTGCCGCTGGCTGCCAAGACTTCCACACTGGAGAGCGTGGGTGAGGGGAGCGAGGCGGCGACGGGCAGGTCACCCCAGAAGAGCAGCGTGTCGTCCCCGTCACCGCCATAGAGACGGTCGCTGCTGACCAGTTCAGCGAGGCTGCGGATCAACAGCGTGTCTGCGCCGCTATCGCCGAACACGCGGTCATCACTGGCGCCGCCAGCCATCGTATCGCTGCCGCTGCCGCCGTAGAGGGAGCGATCGCTGCCGCCATCGCCGGACACCAGATCATCGTCAAGACCACCGAAGAGGGCAGTGTCCGCGCTGTCGCCGCCATAGATCAGATCGTTGCCGGCGTCGCCGGTGAGCGAGGTATCCGAGCTCTCGCCGCCATAGATTCGGTCCACCCCGCTGCCACCGCGGAGCACAAAATCGGCACCGCTTCCGCCGAGCACTGAATCGTCCCCGTCCTGACCGAAGAGGTAGTAGTCGGCTGCTTGCCCGCCATCGACCGTGTCATCGCCACTGCCGCCGCGCAGGGTGATATCTGAGCCGGTGCCGCCCAAGATGGCATCGTCACCGCTATTGCCGTTCAAGAAGGCATCCTGGCCTTGGTCGCCGTAAACCCGGTCATCGCCTGTGCCGCCGGAAAGGCTGATGTCAAAATCGTTGCCGCCGAAGACGCTGTCGTTGCCATCCCCACCATTGACGTTTTGATCTGTGCCATTGCCTCCGAAGATCTGATCGGCGCCTGAGTCGCCTATGACACTGGTGTCGCCATTGCCGCCACCATAGATGCTGTCGTCACCGGAGCCGCCGAAGATGGAGCGGTCGTTACCATCCCCACTCTGGATGGTGTCATTGCCGTCGCTGCCGCGCAGGATGCCGTCGTTCGAGTTTCCCGTCGCGATCAGGTCGTCGCCGGAGCCACCATCGATGTTGGTATCGCTGCCATAGCCGGCAAAGATTCTGTCTGATCCGGAGCCGCCTAAGAGCCTGGTGTCGGAGTTCGTCCCGCCAAAGATGGTATCGTCACCACGGCCTCCATCGAGCGAGATGTCCTGCCCTGCGCCACCGCGCAAGATGTCATCGCCGCTGTTGCCCAAGAGGCTGACGTCCGAGCCGCCACCGCCGAAGATCTCATCGTTCGCACTTCCGCCGGAAAGGCCGAAGTCGCTGTTCCCACCGCCGAAGATCTCGTCATTTCCGTCACCGCCATAGAGCAGGCTGTCGTTGTCGGCACCGCCGTAAACGAAGTCTGCGCCGGTGCCGCCCATCAGGGTGGTATCGTTTCCAGTCCCACCAAAGAGAAAGTCACCGAGGATCTGGTCGGCCGAGCCGCCGTAGAGGGAGTCTGAACTGTCCTTGCCGTAGAGCGAGTCACTGCCGTCGCCGCCATAGAGCGTGTCCGAATCACCTTGACCGTAGATCGTATCGTTGTCGCCATATCCCAGGCCGACATCCGGGTTGCCGCCGCCGGTGAGAGTGTCCGGGCCATTGGTTCCGGTGAGCGTTGCCATGTCAGTTGCCTCTCCCCCTGCGCCATCGCATGTCGGTGTTCTTGATCATCTCTTTTGTGCTGATCAAAGCCATTGATGGACCGTGATCTTCGGTCGCTTGGCTGTCTTTGCCCCGGTTGATCTCCTCTATAGACTCTTAGGGGGTTCATGGTGCTGGGAAAACCTGGCCGAAAGGACAGGTGGGAGTATCATAACCCAACGATGCGGAGCCTGATGAGGCTGCTCTGACTGAACCCTATTGGGGTCGGTCCCAAGGACCGCGTCTAGGCGGCTCCACCGGTTCATCAGGCGTGCTCCAAGGCCCGTGACGAACCTGGTCCTCTGGTTCATCGCTTTGGTCAGGCTGGTCGTAGGTTCGGCTTCCGCTCTTGGGCAAGGTGATGCGAATTCGGCGGGGCGGCTGGCGGGCGAAGAGCGGGACGCCGCGCTGTCGGAAGAAGACCACCAGGAAGGCACCGGCCGCGAAGCCGCCGATATGGGCCCACCAGGCGACCGGCCCGGTGCCGTCCGCCTGGGCCGCCACGAACTGAAAGCCGAACCAGATCGCCAAGAGTATCCAGGCCGGTAAGATCAGAGGCACGAAGACCAGCAGCACCACGAGGCGGGCGAAGGGATGCAGCATGAGGTAGGCGCCAAGCACACCCGAGATGGCGCCTGAAGCGCCGATCAGGGGCGAGCGTGAAGCAGGATCGATGGCGACATGCACCAGGCCGGCAATCACCCCGGTGATCAGATAAAAGGCGGCAAAGCGGCGATGGCCCATGCAGTCTTCGACATTGTCGGAAAAGACCCAGAGGAAGAGCAGATTGCCGATCAGATGATCCCAGCCGCCATGCAGGAACTGATAGCTGATCAAGGTCGCCCAGGCTGGCAGCTCCTCCAGATGGGGCGCCAAGTCGGCGTTTCCGGTAAGGACTGCAGGAATGAGCCCTAGGCCGAAGACCAGGACGTTGTCGGCCTGGAGGCTGAGGGTGCTCTGGTAGAGAAAGATGAAGAAGCAGCTGCCCAACAGCACATAGCTGACGTAGGGACGTTCGATCCTGAGGCGTGGGTTGCTGTCGCCCAGCGGCAGAAAGGGCATGGCGGCGAGCCTAGCGGAGCCTGGTGGCTAAAGACAGCCTAGAGGCTGTTTGAGACTGCGCGGCACCGGTCCGCACCCCCGCCCAATCACCCATGCCATCATACTGTCGTGGGTGGTCGGGCGGGGGTGCGGGCCGGTGCTGCCTTAGGAAAGGACCCACAGGTTCTTTCTCAAACAAACACCTAGACCTCAAGCTTGCACCAGATCGGCGTGTGGTCCGAGGCCTTGTCCTTGCCGCGCGGGTCGCGTTCGATGTTGCAGTCCTGCAGGCGATCGGCGGCTTCCGGCGAGAGCAGCAGGTGGTCGATGCGGATACCCAAGTCGTTCTGCCAGGCACCGCCCTGGTAATCCCAGAAGGTATAGCCCTGCGTCTTGGGGTGCATCTGGCGATAAGCGTCGGTGAAGCCCAGGTTGACCAGGCTGCGCAGCGCCTGTCGGCTCTCCGGCCGAAAGAGGGCATCGCCCCGCCATGCTTGCGGGTCGTAACAGTCTTCCGGCTGGGGGATCACGTTGTAGTCGCCGCCCAGCACCAGGACCTTCTCTTCACTCAAGAGCTCATCGGCATGCGCGGCAAGGCGCTGCATCCAGGCCAGTTTGTAGTGGAACTTGTCGGGATTGGCGACCGGGTTGCCGTTCGGCAGGTAGATCGAGGCAACCACCATCCCATGGGTCTCGGCTTCGATGTAGCGGGCCTGCTGATCCTTCTCGTCGCCGGGCAGCGCGCGTCTGCGGACCTCGATCGGCTCGGTCGAAAAGATGGCGACACCGTTATAGCTCTTCTGCCCCACCATCTCGTAGTGGTAGCCAAGCGCGCGGATCTCCAGCGCCGGAAAGCCCTCTTCCTGGCACTTCAGCTCTTGCAGCAGCAGGACGTCGGGCTTGAACGCATCGACCCACGCGGTGACGTTGGCCAGCCGTGCCTTGATCGAGTTGACGTTCCAGGAGGCGACTGTCGCCAAGGTCCGGCGCCGTCAGATGGCGAAAGAGGTGCCGCAGCCGCAGGAGGAACTGGCCTGCGGGTTGCGTACCTGGAAGGAAGAGCCGATCAGCTCTTCAACGAAATCCACCTCTGCGCCGGAGAGGAACTCCAAGGAGATCTCGTCAATCAGCAGTTGGACCCCGTCGGTCTCGAAGATATGGTCGTCCGACTTGACTTCTTCATCGAAGGAAAAGCCGTACTGAAAGCCCGAGCAGCCGCCGCCGGAAACGGCGAGGCGCAGCTTCAGGCCGGGGTCGCCCTCGGCCGCTGCCAGCTCGGCCACGCGCTTGGCGGCATTCTGGGTCAGGGTCACCTGTGTTTCGCTCATGCTCTGCCTCGTCTCTTCAGGGTCCCAGTCTCTGACCCTGTCATCGTTCTTTGTCGCATTCTAATGTAAGCGCTTCTGGCTTCGAATCAAAGGCCTCTCCGGGGAAGCAGCCTTGCCGCTAGGGACGCAGTGCGCACCGCGTTATCTGCATGGCCAAGGTCAATTCGATAGAGGCGATTTCGTCTGAGACAAGGATGGTCTAGTGTGCGCCGCACCATGATCGAGCCTGCTCTCTTCGCCTGTCTGCCCGAACGCTCACGAGGCCGCCTCTACCCGGAGCCGGAGAGCCCGACGCGCACGCCCTTTCAGCGCGACCGCGATCGCATCATCCATGCCGACGCCTTTCGACGCCTGCAGTACAAGACGCAGGTCTTCGTCTATCACGAGGGCGATCACTACAGAACCCGGCTGACGCACTCTTTGGAGGTGGCGCAGATCACCCGCTCGGTCTGCAGACAACTGGGACTGAACGAGGATCTGGCCGAGGCCGTCGCACTGGCGCACGATCTGGGGCATACGCCCTTCGGTCATGCCGGCGAAGACGCCTTGAGTGCGGCCATGGCGCCCTTCGGTGGCTTCGACCACAACGAGCAGGCTTTCCGTTTGGTCACCGAGATCGAGTCGCACTACGCCAGCTTCGACGGTCTGAATCTCTCCTGGGAATGCCTGGAGGGCCTGGCCAAGCACAATGGCCCTATCCTGGATCCCAGGCCCTACTTTGCCGCCTACACCGAACGGCAGGATCTGGAGCTGGCCTCCTATCCCAGCGCCGAGGCGCAGGTGGCCGCCCTGGCCGACGACATTGCCTACAACAACCACGACATCGCCGATGGTCTGAGATCTGGCTTCATCACCAGGGAGGAACTGGCGGGGTTGCCCCTGGTCGGAGCCATCTT
Source organism: Rhodospirillales bacterium (assembly GCA_963669335.1). Classification (GTDB taxonomy): domain Bacteria; phylum Pseudomonadota; class Alphaproteobacteria; order Kiloniellales; family JACOMY01; genus JACOMY01. The sequence goes on along the minus strand of OY770023.1, from coordinate 3,152,745 downwards.
CGCCGAGGTCGAGCGACTGCATCCGGGTTTGGAGGCCTCTCGTTTTCGCCACGAGGCCGTGCGCCGCCTGATCAATGCCATGGTAGAGGATCTTTTAAATGAGACTCGCCAACGTCTTGAGAGCTTGCGACCGCAATCAGTCGAAGATGTGCGAGGCTTGGGCCAGCCACTTGTGGCCTTCTCGGCAGAAATGCAGAGCACCAACCGGCTGATCAAGCGCTTCCTTTTTCAGCGCCTCTATCGCCATTTCCGCGTCAATCGCATGATGGTGAAAGCGCGTCGCATTGTGAGCGAGCTCTTCGAGCAGTATCAGCAGGCGCCGATCTGCCTGCCCGACGAATGGCGCCGGCGGGCCGAGGCGGCGGACGGCGAGGCCGGCACGGCGCGCTTGATTGCCGACTACATCGCAGGCATGACCGACCGCTACGCCATGGCAGAGCATGCCAAACTCTTCGATCTCTATAGATGACGAGCAGGAATGAACCTTTTTAAGATCCATACGGCGCGGGTCCATGCGCTGATTGAGACGCTGCAAGCGGCCGGTGAACTGCCGGCCGAACTGGACCTTTCGCGCGCCGTGGTCCAGCCACCGCGTGATCCGCTGCATCGGGAGATGTCAAGCAACGCTGCCATGGTGCTGGCCAAGGCGGCCAAGCGCAAGCCGCGTGAGCTGGCAGAGTTGCTGGTCCAAGGCCTGGAGGCCGATCCCGATATCCGCGATCTGGAGATTGCCGGCCCCGGCTTCATCAACTGGAACCTGACGCCGGAGATCTGGCTGGGCTCGATGCGGACCGTCCTGCGCGAGGGCACGGACTATGGCACCAGCGAGATGGGCGCAGGCGTTCCGGTCAATGTCGAGTACGTCTCGGCCAATCCAACCGGGCCGCTGACCGTGGGCCATGCCCGTGGCGCCGTCGTCGGTGACGCCCTGGCCGGTCTGCTGGAGAAGGCCGGCTTTGATGTCACCCGCGAATACTACATCAACGATGCCGGCAACCAGGTCGATACCCTGGCGCGCTCCACCTATCTGCGCTACCGCGAGGCCTTGGGGCTAGGCGCGGCGGATATCCCGGAGGGCCTCTATCCCGGCGAGTATCTGAAAGAGGTCGGCAAGGCGCTGGCCGAGCGCGACGGCAAGCGCTGGCTGGATCAGCCGGAGAGTGCCTGGCTGGCGCCGGTCCGCGCCTTCGCCATCGAAGAGATTATGGGCTGGATCAAGGATGACCTGGCGCGCCTCGGCATTCGCCAATCGGTCTTCAGCTCTGAGCGCAGTCTGGTCGATGCCGGCGCAGTGGAGGAGGTGTTCCAGACCCTGAGCGCGCGCGACCTGGTCTACACCGGCACCTTGGAGCCACCCAAGGGCAAGACCCCGGAGGATTGGGAGCCGCGGCCGCAGACCCTGTTCCGGGCGACCAAATTCGGCGACGACATCGACCGGCCGCTGAAGAAGTCAGACGGCAGCTGGACCTATTTCGCCAACGACATGGCCTATCATCTGGACAAGTATCGCCGCGGGTTCCGCCGGCAGATCAATGTCTGGGGGGCCGATCACGGCGGCTATGTCAAGCGCATGCGGTCCGCCGTTACCGCCTTGAGCGATGGCGAAGCCTCGCTGGAGGTCAAGCTCTGCCAGCTCGTGAAGCTGACACGCGGCGGTCAGCCCCTGCGCATGTCCAAGCGGGCAGGGACCTTCGTCACTCTGCGCGATCTGGTCGATGAGGTCGGCGCCGGCGTCGTGCGCTTCATCATGCTGACGCGCAAGAACGATGCACAGTTGGACTTCGACCTGGACAAGGCGCTGGAGCAGAGCCGGGATAATCCCGTTTTCTATGTGCAGTATGCCCACGCCAGGGCCATGAGCGTGCTGCGCCATGCGGCGGAGAGCTTCTCCGACATCTCAACGGTCTCCTCCGATCTGGCCGAGGTGCCGCTGGATTGCTTGACCGACTCCGACGAACTGGCTCTCATTCGCTTACTGGTACAGTGGCCGCGAATTGTGGAGAGCGCAGCTGAAGCGGAGGAACCGCATCGCATAGCCTTCTACCTCTACGATGTGGCGTCGCGCTTCCACGGCTTGTGGACCAGGGGTAAGGACGAGACTGAACTCAGGTTCCTCATCCCGGGCCAGCCCGAGGTCACGGCAGCGCGCCTGGCCCTGGTCAAGGCAATGGCGACGGTTGTGGCCTCCGGCCTGCTGGTCTTCGGTGTAGAGCCCTTGGAGGAGTTGCGCTGATGGCGGAGATGATCCGCCCGGAAGACATCAGGCGGATCATTTCTGACAGCGACCGCCGTCGGCCGGGAGTAGAGAGGGACCCAGAGCCACTGACCCGCCGCACCGCGGTCGACGGCCCCATCCTGGACGAGGCAAGCGAACACGGTCAGCCGAACCAGCCTGATGAGGTTGGCTATGGCGAAGCGCAAATGCCGGATCCGGTTGCACGCCAGCCGGCGGCCGATCCCGGGGCCACGGCCTGGATCGATCCGCCGGCCACGCAGCCGCGTGACGAGACCCCTCTGCCCGGCACGCCAGATCGCGATAGCCAGATCCATATCGAGCAGCCGGATGAGCGAGCGCCACGGCGAGCGATGGCAGACGATGACAGCCATCGCGGTTATGACGGGCCGCCTCTGGGTCGACCGTCGCTCGACGATCCCCAGCTAGATGAGACTCTCGATGAGACGGAAGAGGCGGTTCCGGCTTACGCGTTTGACGAGGAGGAGCCGCGCCGACGGCGGCCTTGGCTTCTGGCGCTCGTTGGTCTGCTTGGCGTTGGTGCCGTTGCCGCCGGTGTCATTCTCTACGGCGCGCCGGGTCAGCAGGCGACACCGGGCGTAGAGGCGCCCGTCCTCAAGGCACAGGTCGATGTCGACAAGGTGAAGCCCAGCGCACCTGGCGGTTTGCAGGTTCCGAACCGCGATGTGCAGGTCTTGGACCCCGGCGCGACGCGGAGCGAACCGCAAGCCGTGGTGTTGCAGCCTCCGCCGGAAGAGCCGGCGCCCTTGCCGCCGGTCCCTCAGGTCCAGACGGCTGAACCAGAGGTGGCACCGGAAGCCGCGACAGCAGCCGGCGAAGACCAGATTGCAGCGATCATAGAGCAGAGCGAGGCAGAGGGTTCGCTGCAGGGCACAGCGGCGACCAGTGATCGCTTGGCAGCACCTGGCCTGGCGATACCGCCCCGTCCCAGTGCCAAGCTCGATGGGCGCGAAGACAGCGTAGCGGCCGCCCTTGCAGGGACGACGACGGCCGCGGCGAGCAGCACACAGAGCGCAGAGCCGGCACAGGCAAACGCCCCTTCGACGTCTGAGACGGCGGCCCAAACGCCACCCCCGTCGACCACGTCTCAAGCATCGCATGCCGGCAGCTACCTCGTGCAGTTGGCCTCTCTGACATCCTCGGATGCGGCAGCACGCTCGTGGCAGACCATGAGCAAGAACCATGCGGCACAGCTCTCGGGTCTCTCGCATTCCGTGCAGAGGATCGAGATTGAGGGGCGCGGCACCTTTTATCGACTAAGAGCCGGTCCCTTTCCTGATCGGGCGGCGGCTGAGTCGCGCTGCAAGGCCCTCAAGGACAAAGGGCAGGCTTGCATTGTCATCGCTCCCTAGGTCTGTTTGGACGCGATCCCTCTGTAACTCGAAGCGAGCGTGGGCTATCCGATCATGACCGAGCACATGCGTGCCCTGATCCTCGGCATCGAGGGACAAAGCCTCAGCAAAGAGGAAACGCGCTTCCTGAAAGAGGCCAATCCTCTTGGTTTCATCCTCTTCGCTCGCAACATCGACAACCCGGAGCAGGTGCGTGCCCTGACCGACAGCCTGCGCGAGTTGGTCGGCCGTCCCGACGCGCCGGTCTTGATCGACCAAGAGGGAGGGCGGGTGCAGCGCCTGCGCCCGCCACACTGGAGGGAAGCGCCACCGGCCGCAGTCTTTGGTGATCTTGCGGGCGAGGATATGGCGTCCGCGCGGCGGGCCGTCTACCTCAATCACCGCCTGATCGCCGACGAGCTCATCAGCATCGGCATCGATGTTGATTGCGCGCCGGATGTGGATCTGCGCCACGAGGGCGCGCACGAGGTGATTGGCGATCGTGCTTATGGGGCTGATCCCCTCTTGGTGGCCGACCTTGGTCGCTCAGCCTGCCAAGGCCTCTTGGACGGCGGCGTGCAGCCCGTGATCAAGCACATTCCGGGGCATGGGCGCGGGCTGGTCGACAGCCACCACGCCTTGCCCTTGACGGAGGCCTCGGCCGATGCGCTTTCAGCCAGTGATTTTCTACCCTTCCGCCTGCTGCGTGATCAGACCTGGGCGATGACGGCGCATGTCGTCTATTCGGCCCTCGACGAGGATGATCCGGCGACCACCTCGCCAAGGGTCATCGAGCAGGTGATCCGTAGAGATCTGGGTTTTGCCGGTGTTCTGGTCAGCGACGACCTCTCGATGCAGGCCTTGAGCGGCAGCCTGGGTGAGCGCGCCCGTGCGGCGATGGATGCCGGCTGTGATCTGGCTCTGCATTGCAATGGCAAGATGCAAGAGATGGCAGAGGTGGCGATGGCCGTCGGCGAGGTCAGTCCTTCGACCTTGGCGCGCCTCAGACGCGCCCAACGCCTGGTTGGTCGGCGGGAGTCTTTGACGCCTGAGATTCGCCGTTCTTATGGGGGAGAGCTTGAGAGTCTCTTGCATGCGGCCTAGGCAAACACTAAGACCGATCTGCGGTACCGGCCCGCTCCCCCGCCTGATCACCCAACAGGATCATGGCGTGGCTGGTCGGGCGGGGGAGCGGGCCGGTACCGTGAGGCAACGTTGGTCATCGTCGATGACCAACGATATAGAGCCAAGGAAGGAAGAGCCGAAGCACAGCACCAGAGCCCGTCTTCGGATCCGCCGGAGAGGAGCCGCTGGTTGACCGACGAGAGCCCGAACGCCAAAGACTTCGAAGAAGATCCAGACCCTCAGCAGATTGAGGGCGAGCGCTTTCGCCTGGCGCTGGAGGGCTATGAGGGGCCGATCGACGTTCTGCTGGACCTGGCCCGCGATCAGAAGGTGGACCTGGCACGGCTCTCTATTCTGGCCTTGGCGGAGCAGTATTTGGTCTTTGTGCAAGAGGCCCGCTCGCTGCGCTTGGAGCTGGCAGCCGACTATTTGGTCATGGCGGCCTGGCTCGCCTATCTCAAATCCCGCCTGCTGCTGCCCGAGCCCGAGACCGAAGGGGACGAGCCGACCGGCGCCGAGATGGCCGCCGCTCTTGCCTTCCAGCTACAACGCCTCGAAGCGATGCGAAAGGCAGGACAGCGCCTGCTGGACCGCCCGCTCTTGGGTCAGGGCCGCTTGATGCGCGGTGCGCCTGAGAGCGTCATGGTGCACAAGAACACGGTCTACGAACTCTCGCTCTACGATCTCTTGAAGGCCTACGGCGGTTGCCGGCAGCGTGTGGGCGGCGGACGTCTCGATATCCCGGCCGTGCAGCTTCACACCGTAGAAGAAGCGATCGAGCGTCTGCAGCGCATGATTGGCTCGCTGCCGGGCTGGCAGCCCTTGATGAGCTTCCTGCCGCATGAACTGGCCAGCGGCATCAAGTATCGCTCGGCCGTGGCCTCCACCTTTGCCGCGAGCCTGGAACTGGTGCGCCAGGGCAAGGCGCAGATTCGCCAGGACGGCAGCTTTGCGCCGCTCTACCTGCAACGTGAGGGAGGGCAGGGGTGAGCGAGGCCGATCGCTTCCAGAATCTGCGCGCCCTGGAGGCCCTGCTTTTCGCCGCGACCGAGCCGGTGACGGCCAAGGATCTGCAGGAGGCCCTGCCGACCCTGCCCGATATACCCGAGCTCTTGAACGAACTCTCCGATCTCTACGCCAACCGTGGCGTGGTCTTGCATCGGGTTGGTAAGGCCTATGCCTTTCGCACGGCGCCTGATCTTGCGTATCTCTTCAATCGCACCAAGACGGTGGAGCGCAAGCTCTCTCGCGCGGCGATCGAGAGTCTGGCCGTTATCGCCTACCACCAGCCCCTGACCCGTGCCGAGATCGAAGAGGTGCGCGGCGTGGCGCTCTCCAAGGGCACCTTGGACGTGCTGCTGGAGGCCGGCTGGATCATGCCGCGCGGCCGGCGCATGACGCCAGGCAAGCCGATGCTCTGGGGCACCACGCAGGCCTTCCTCGATCATTTCGGGCTGGAGAACCTGACGGCCTTGCCCGGCCTGGATGAGTTGAAGGCGGCGGGCCTGCTGGACACGCGGCCTGCGATCACCGCGCTTGGCGAACGCGCTGGCCTCTTCGAAGTGGCGGAGCCCGAGGGCGAGGCCGAGCCCTTGGCACAGGACTTTGGCGAGACCTTGGTCCCCGATGAGGACAGCGATCAGGCCGAACTGCCGGAGCCCCTGGATCGATCATCGCAATGAGCGAGTTGGAGATGGAGGGCGTGGCGCATCGCTACGGCGAGCGCCTGGCTGTCGACGGGGTCGACCTCATCCTGGACGAGGGCGAGCTCCTGTGCCTTCTGGGACCCTCGGGTTGCGGCAAGACCACACTGTTGCGTCTGGCTGCCGGCCTCGAGACCCTGCAGCAAGGAGAGGTGCGCATCGGCGGACATCTGGTGGCAGGCCAGGGCAAGGATCTGCCACCGGAAGAGCGCGGCGTCGGACTGGTCTTTCAGGACTTTGCCCTCTTCCCGCATCTGGACGTGGCCCACAATGTGGCCTTCGGGCTGCGCGGTCGCCCGGGGCGCGAGAAGACGAGCCGGACGGATGCCATGTTGGCGCAGGTACGACTGGGGGACTATGCCCGCGCTTACCCGCATATGCTGTCGGGCGGGCAGCAGCAGCGCATAGCCTTGGCTCGGGCGATGGCGCCGGCCCCCAGGGTCATGCTGTTGGACGAGCCCTTTTCGGGTCTGGACGCCACCCTCAGGCGCGAGGTGCGTGACGAGACCTTGCACGTCTTGAAGCAGGCTGGCATTGCCTGCGTCATGGTCACCCACGATCCGGAGGAGGCCATGTTCATGGCCGACCGCATTGCCCTGATGCGGGAAGGTAAGGTGGTTCAAGTCGGGGCGCCCGATGCGCTCTATACGCAACCCATCGACCGTTTTGTTGCCGGATTCTTCGGCGAGGTTAACGTCCTGCCCGGCTTCGTGCGCGACGGTCGGGTGATCACACCTTTGGGAACGGTCAAGGCGGGCGCCCACGCCGAGGGTCAGAATCTCGAAGTCTTGATCCGTTCCGAAGGGCTGTTGCTGGGCGCTCTGGCCGTGGCGGGCTCACGTAAGCCCCTGGTCACGGCAGAGGTAGAGGCCGCGCGCCTGTTGGGACGGACCAGTCTGGTGCACCTGGCACTGGCACAGGGCGAGGGAAATGACGATATTCACCTGCATGCGCGGATCCCCGGGCGCTTTCTGCCGGAGGCCGGAACGCAGGTGCCGATCGCATTCGACCCCGATCTGGTCTTCCTCTTTCCCGCCAAGTGACGTAAGGGAAGGCGAACGGCCGGCAAAAAGCGGGTCCTGATTGCGAGTACGGTGGCTTTAGTCCATAGTCCGCACCACCTTGTGAGGGTGAGGGCCGAGGTTGCGCCCGCCCTATGTAGAACGAAGAGGCCCCACCCCATGAGAGGGTGCGGTCAAGGGAGCCAAGAGTAGGCATGAAGATTATCGAGACTGCGAACGAGCCGGCAACGCTGGCACTGATCGGCAGCATGAGCATTTGGCACTGGCTGATCGTGTTGGCCGTCGTGCTGTTGCTGTTCGGCGGCGGTGGCAAGATTCCGCGCCTGATGAAGGACGTGGGCACCGGGATCAAGTCCTTTAAAAAGGGCCTCAAGGAAGAGGACAAGGAGGACGAGACCGCTGCGACCACTGCCGAATCGAAGAAGATCGAGCAGGACGGGGCCGTTGCTTCGGCGACGACGAGCGAAACCAACAATAAGACTGCAGCCGGCAGCTAAGGCGCCGGCCGCTGCCTTTGGCTCGGCCCTGACAGGACGCTCTCATGTTCGATATCGGCTGGTCGGAAATGGCCGTCGTGGTGGTTATTGCTTTGTTGATCTTAGGACCAAAGCAGCTGCCCGAGGCCTTGAAGACCATTACGCAGGTTACTCGTAAGGCGCGTCGCTACGCGCAAGACTTTCGCTCGGGCATCGACAACATCGTGCGCGAGGCGGAGCTTGACGAGGCGCGCGAAGCCTTGAAGAGCGTGAAGAGTGCCAATCCGACCAAGGCGCTCTCCGATCTCGTCGATCCGACCGGCGAGGTCGACGAGGAGATGCGCGACCTGGAGGATACGGCCCGCAAGCAGAAGGCCACGGTGACCGCGAAACCCTCCAGCGCCTCCGACTCAGAGGAGAGCGAGGGCGAGGATGAGGGGAACAAGATCGTAAAGGCGCCCGAGGCGATTGCGCCTGGCAATTCCATCCGACCGCCGGCGGGCCCCGATATGTTCGCCTCCGCGGCCCCGAAGGAAGAGCCGGAGCCGGCACCTCAGGCTGCAGAGACGGCCGAGCCACCCAAGGCTGAAGAGAGCGCTCCCCCACCGGCGGAGCCCGCCAAAGAGGACGAACGGCGCCAGGCATGAGTGAGGCATGAAAGCAGAGGCTGACACCCACCCAGACGACTACAAGATGCCCCTGCTCGACCACCTGGTCGAGCTGCGCAACCGCATGCTCTATTGCGTTGCTGGGCTCATCGTCGTCTTCATCCTGACCTTCCTGCTGATCTCTCAGGATATCTACAACTTCCTGGTAGATCCTTTGGCACGGGTGATGGAAGAGCGCGGTAGCGATCAGGCTGCGCGCATGATCTTCACCAACCTGACGGAGGTCTTCTTCACCAATGTGAAGGTTTCCTTCTTCTTTGCTGCCTTTGTCTGCGCGCCACTGATCTTGACCCAGGTTTGGGGCTTCGTGGCGCCGGGCCTCTACAAGAACGAGCGCCAGGCTCTGCGGCCGTTCCTGGCGGCGACGCCGGTGCTGTTCTTTACCGGGGCGGCGTTGGTCTACTACCTGATCATGCCGCTGGCCTGGGAGTTCTTCCTCTCCTTCGAACAGCCGGCCTCGCCCGACCAACTGCCGATCGTGCTGGAGCCGAAGGTCAACGAGTACCTCTCGCTGGTCATGACCTTGATCTTCGCCTTTGGCCTGGCCTTCCAGCTGCCGGTGGTGATCGTGCTCTTGGCCCGTGTCGGTATCGTCAGTGCCGATGGGCTGGCTCGCACCCGACGCTATGCCATCGTCGCGGTGGTGGTCTTTGCGGCCATCTTCACGCCGCCGGATCCGCTGTCGCAGCTGATGCTGGCGATACCCGTCATCCTGCTCTACGAGGCCTCCATCTGGATGGCCCGCGCGGTCGAGAAGAAGCGCGCCAAGGCGCAGGCAGAGGCGGAAGCCGAGGACGACGACGACTAGATTGTCGACCCGTTAGGCGCGCAATGCACTGCAGTGCGACTGCGCAGGGTAGCGAAGCGAGACAATCTGTGGAACAAGGCCTCCAGGGTTTGACTAATCTCTGGAGGTCTCATGCGTCTTGCGTCTCTCTGCTTGGCAGGCGGGTTGATTTTTGCGTCATGCACCCAAGCGACAGCGGATCTCTCACCGGAGGAGTGGAAGCCCTTGCTTGAAAAGGGCTTCTCCGGTGAGAAGATCGAAGCTTGCCTCTCCAGCGCTAGCAATGCGATCGATTGCGTGGGGCAGCAGGCAGACGCTTGTACCAGTGCCAATGACCCCAACTCAGTGCCGATGACCCAGGCGGAGGCTATCTGCGTCGAAATTGAAGCGGCGTGGTGGGACGCTCGCCTGAACGCCCGCTACAAAGAGCTCATGAAGGCATTGAAGGCGGCGGATGCCGAGCGCGGCACCGTGGCAGGAGAGAGCGCGGCCTCGATGGCGGAGTCCTATCGTGTGATGGAGCGTGCTTGGATTCCCTTTCGCGATGCCTGGTGCGACTTCGAAGGCGATGCCGTGGGCAGCGGCGATGCCGCATCCTACACTAGAGCCCGCTGCCTCATGGAGTTCACCGCCCGCCGGACCATCGAGATCGAAGACACGCTCTCCTTCTACAGATAACGCTAGAGGCCTTAGAGAATCCGCTCCGCTGCGGAAATGGCGGTACTGACTTCCTTGCAAGGGTGAGACCTCCGAGGGGCGGTTTACCAGCGGGCCCGCATCATTCTATAAGGGCGCTCCCTAAGCCTCGCTCCTGAGGTCAGGGGTCGAAAGAGGCTTCCCATGTTCGATCTGAAATGGATCCGCGAGAACCCCGCGGATTTCGATGATGGACTGCGTCGTCGCGGCCTGCCCCCGCGTGCCGACGAGGTGTTGGACCTGGACCGCCGCTGGCGGCAGTCGCAGACGGCCCTGCAAGAGGTGCAGCAACGCCGCAATGCCGCTTCGAAGGAGATCGGACAGGCCATGCGCTCGGGCGACAGCGCCACGGCCGAGCAGCTGAAGAGCGAAGTGGCCCAGCTGAAAGAGCGGATGCCGGAGCTGGAGGGTGAGGCGCAAGGCCTTGAGGGCGAGATCGAAGCTCTGCTGTCGGCTCTGCCCAATCGGCCCATGGCGGAGGTGCCGGACGGCGCAGACGAGGCTGCCAACGAGGAGGTGTCCCGTTGGAGCGAGCCGCGCCAGATGAACTTTGAGCCGAAGCAGCATTTCGAGCTTGGCGAGGCGCTGGGCGGCATGAATTTCGAGCGTGCCGCCAAGCTCTCCGGGTCTCGCTTCGTGGTCTTGAGCGGCGGCGTGGCGCGCCTGCATCGCGCGCTGGCGCAGTTCATGATCGACCTGCACACTCGCGAGCATGGCTACCGCGAGGTCAATTCTCCGGTCCTGGTGCGCGACGACGCGGTCTATGGCAGCGGGCAGTTGCCGAAGTTGGCCGAGGACATGTTCCGAACGGAGGAGGGATTTTGGCTGATTCCGACGGCCGAGGTCACCCTGACCAACCTGCCTGCCGGAGAGATCCTGGAGGAGGCTGGATTGCCTCTGCGCTACACGGCGCACACGCTCTGCTTCCGCTCTGAAGCAGGCTCCGCCGGCAAGGACACGCGCGGCATGCTGCGCCAGCATCAGTTCGAGAAGGTGGAGCTGGTCTCAATCGCCCATCCCGATCATTCCGAGGAAGAGCATCAGCGGATGACCGCTTGTGCTGAGACCGTGCTGCAGAAGCTGGATCTGCCCTATCGCAAGTTGCTGCTCTCGACCGGTGACATGGGCTTTGGCGCGCGCAAAACCTACGACCTGGAGGTTTGGCTGCCGGGCCAGAAGACCTATCGCGAGATCTCCAGCTGCTCCAACTGCGGCGAGTTCCAGGCCCTGCGCATGAAGGCCCGCTATCGGCCGAGCGAGGGCAAGGGGCTGCGTCCGGTGCACACCCTGAATGGCTCCGGTGTTGCCGTTGGGCGCGCGCTGATCGGGGTCATGGAGAACTATCAGCAGGCCGACGGGACGGTCGCCATTCCGCCGGTGCTACAACCCTACATGCATGGTCAAGAGGTGCTGGAACCCGATGCTTAAGCCGATTGAAGACCTCTCCAAGGCGCGGATCCTCGTCACCAACGACGACGGCTACTATTCCGAAGGCATTCGCGCGCTGGAGCGGATCGCGCTCGCGCTCAGCGACGATGTCTGGGTGGTGGCGCCGGCGGCCGAACAGTCGGCGACCAGCCACTCGCTGACCCTACGCCGACCGCTCTATATCGAGCAGAAGGATGCACGCCACTTCACCGTGGACGGCACGCCAACCGACTGTGCGCTGGTTGCTTGCCATCACATCCTGAAGGATCGCCAGCCCGACCTGGTGCTCTCCGGCATCAATCTGGGGGCCAACATGGCCGAGGACGTGCTCTACTCCGGCACCGTCGCCGCTGCTATGGAGGGGGCTACTCTGGGCGTTCGCGCGATTGCGATGAGCCAGGTGCGGATGCCCGACGGAAGCACCGACTTCTCCGGCGCTGAGGAACGCGGACCCGGCATCGTCCGCGCGCTCTGCGATCTCACCTGGCGCGACGAGACCTTGATGAACGTCAACTTCCCCGGCGTGACGGCGTCGGAGATGGGGTCCGTTCGTGTGGTCAAGCTTGGCCGGCGCGACAGCGGCACTGAGATCATCGAGGGGCGCAACCCCGGCGGGCGGCCTTATATCTGGATCGGTCAGTACCTGAACAACGAGACCTCGGGCGACAACACCGATCTGACGGTCGTGCGTGACCGCCAGATTGCCGTGACCCCTCTCTATCTCGACATGACCGACGTGGTCGGCATGACATCGGTGGCCGAGGTGATCAACGACTGACGCTTCCGATCGCAGGCACCTGCGTCTAAACCTCTTCAGCGTGACTCTTTATCGAAGGAGATCGAGCTTTGAGCGCAGAGACCCCCAGCATTATCTCGCATGTGTCCATCGGTGTGAACGACTACAAGGCTGCCGTCGCCTTCTATGACGCGGTCCTGGCCAGCATCGGCATTCACATGATCATGGAGCACGAAGATGCCCGCGCCTATGGCAAGGCCTTTCCAGAGTTTTGGGTGCAAGCGCCTTACGATGGTGGCAAGGCTGCTCCGGGCAACGGCACCCACATCGCCTTCATGGTGAACAGCAAGGAAGAGGTCGAGGCCTTTCATGCCGCCGGCCTTGCTCAGGGCGGCAGCTGCGATGGCCCTCCAGGTCCACGCGAGGAGTATGGTGCGCCCTACTATGGCGCCTTCCTGCGCGATCTCGAAGGCCACAAGATCGAAGCCACCTTCTGGGACATGGAGATGGCAAAAGAGCTTGGCATGATGTAGGCGTGACGCCTTAAACGCGGACAGATCAAGACAATGCTGGATATCGGCGTCGTTCACTACAAGATCGGGCCCGGTGGCGGTGAGCTGGAAGCCGTCTGGTACACGACGCGGCTCAGCACCAAGCAATTCGGGACGGGATTGGCCAAGGGGGACACCTCAGATGGTTTCCCCGGCACCTATGCGATCACCTACTACTATCCCGACGGATCCGTTTCGGCGGAGCTCGATCTGACGATCGAGAAGAGCGGTTCGGTCTATGAACTGACCTATGCGAAGGACGGAATAGTGTTGCTACGAGGGGTTGGTTTGGAGACTGAGGAAGGCCTTGCAGGCGGCTACCGACTGGTCGATTGATCGCCCTTCTCGAAGAGCTCTGGAATCAAGAGGTAGGCGGCGGTGAAGAAGCAGAGCGCGCCGCCCAAGGTCCCTAGGTTGGCCAGCAGAGGCCGAATGGCGTCACCGCTGGGTGTGACAAAGGACCAGAGCGCCGAGAGCATGAAGAAGAGCGATCCCAGCATGTTGATCGCGGCGATCCACCAGGAGAGATCGCGCGGCCGCCAGGACCAGAAGGCATGCGAGACCTCCATGAGTGCGGCTTGGCTGGCGATCAGAAAGCAGATCGAGCCCAAGAGGTTGGGGGTCCAGATCAGCAGGCCCTGCTCGCGCCAGTCCAGGTCCTGGATGAGGGCGTCACCGGTGTTGGCGTTGAAGAGCAGGGTTCCCGCGAACTGTACAGCCGACGCGATGAAGCCCAGGTTGCGTGGCCTGAGCGCGAAGAAGCGCCAGGGGCGGCCGCGAGGCTTGGCTTCGATCAGGTCGTTGTTGATAGCCTCGAACCATTGCAGGTAGGCAGCCGAGGTGAAGAAGAGGGAGCCTTGGAACAAGGTCCAGGCAATCTCCTGATCGTCGAACTCCAAGGCGGTCTTGAGCTCCGGCGTGACTCCAAAGAGAGCGCCGAGCGCGAAGTGGGCGGATCCCACCATAAAGAGAAGGGCGATCCACCAGCCGATGCGACCCGGCGCCCAGAGCGTCCGCCAGTCGTGTTGAATGCCCTTCGCGGCACGATGCGGGTGCGCGACAGTCTCTCGGCTGTGCAGCGCAGCCTGACCCTTGCGGTGCCGGCGCGAGGTGCGGAGGAGGTGTCCGCCTTCTGGACGAGCCTCGCTGGTCCAGGTGACGAAGGGACCGACGCCGTGGTGCGTCACCTCTCGCTGGATCTGCTCGCCCTCTGCGCGCTCGGCCATGGCCCCTCCAATGCCGGATTGGCTGCCTTACTGGTCGATGCTGGGCCTGCTGGCAAGATCCTCTTCGGGTCGGCTCCGGCTGGGGGCAGGGTTGGATCATAAGAGATTGCAGATTCTCGATGGGGCGCGCTCGACCGGATAGACCATGTAGCCTATCGCCGCAAACAAACGAATGACACCTTTCCTGCCTATAAGGATAAATCAAACTTGTGCTGCTCCAGAACAAAGAGCGATTGATACTGCAGTACATTCTCATCTCTAGCAAACAGCCTCTGGCTCAACTCCTGAAACTCTTCCATATCAGCCAAGTTCATGAGGATAACGGTGTCCGTTTCGCCTGATACCGAGTAGATTTGAGAGATTGCCGCCTCGGTCTTCATGTCGGCCAGCCATTGTTCTCGCGCGGTTACACCGTGGTCAACCAGCTTGACCATGACAATCGCCTTGATAGGTCGATCCATTTTCTTGGGATCAGTGAGGGCAATCACTCCTGTGATGACACCCTTTTTCTTGAGCTGACGAACGCGCCGAAGGCAGCTTGACGGTGCCAAACCAACCAGATCGGCAAGATCGTTGTTCGCGATAGATGCGTCTTTCTGGAGCTGGGTAAGTATCTTGCGGTCTATGCGATCCATGGGGGGCTCGCTTGCTTATTGCGTATGTGTGCAATCCTATTGCAAAACCTCACAAAATTCAATCACCTATTGCACTAGCTATCGGGCAGTTTGGGCTCAAATCAACAAAGGCCCAGACACCATGGAACAGAAACTCGAACTAGACTTTAGAAGCGACACAGTCACCAAACCCTGCCTGCGAATGCGCGACGCTATGGCCAAAGCCGAGGTGGGTGACGACTACTACCGCGATGATCCGACGGTTCAGGAACTGGAACGTTTTTCTGCTGACCTCTTTGCAAAAGAGGCAGCACTACTGACGCCTTCAGGTACGCAATCCAATCTGATTGCCGTCATGTCGCACTGTCAGCGCGGTGAAGCCTATATCGTGGGGCATCGCTCTCACTCCTATCTGTGCGAGTTGGGAGGGGTGGCCTTGGTTGCCGGGGTGCAGCCGCAGGTCGTCCAGAACCAGATCGATGGCACATTAAGTCTGGAAGATGTAGAAGCTTCCCTTTTCCCGCCCTCTATCCTGTTCGCGCCCGCCCGGCTGATCGCGGTCGAGAACACCATCGAAGGCAAGGTTCTGCCGTTGGACTATTTGCGCAGTGTCTTGGCGCTGGCCACAGAACATGATCTGAAAGTCCACATGGATGGCGCGCGCATTTTCAATGCAGCAGCGGCGCTTGGCTGCCGAGTGTCGCAAATTGCCAGTTACTGCGACACGCTCAGTTTTTGCCTGTCCAAAGGACTTGGCGCGCCATTTGGTTCAGTCCTTGTCGGGTCTGCGGAGGTGATCGAGAATGCGCGCAGGCATCGACAGATGTTGGGCGGTGGAATGCGACAAGCGGGGATCCTTGCCGCTGCGGGCCTCTATGCGATGCAGAACAATGTCTCACGACTAGGGTCTGATCATGCGCGAGCCACAGAACTTGCCGCTGCCCTGTCACGTGTTCCCGGCCTTACCGTTGAAGCGCCCCAAACCAACATGGTGTTCTGCACTGTGGATGCGTCTGTTCAGAGCAGGTTTTCCGGGTTTCTGAAAGAGACCGGGATTCGTGTCTCCGGCACCCCGGCCCGGCAACGTTGGGTCACACATCTTGGTATTGATGACATGGCTTTGGCCACCACTGTGAACCGCCTCGCCCAAGTACAGGATGTCTGCAATGCACACTGAATCGTTGCATCAGGTCAAAGTTAGCGCATGTCGATTGGAACCGGTCTGGGTCGTTCATGTGGAGCTTGGGCCGGAAGATGATGATCGTGTTCGACTGGCTCTATGCGGCGAGCTGCGCCTCGCCTACGGGGAGTATGACCATGTCTCTTTTGAAACCACCATCGGGACACAGTTCTTTCGAGGTGCGGAAGGCACCGCCAGCGGGCTTATGGAAGCCGCGACGAGCAGACAAGTCCGAGTGTTGTCATTTTCAATTACGAGGGACAGACACTTGTTGGATGCTGCAATGAGCATCATTCATCGTCTTCACTCTTATGAGGAACCGGTGATCTACGTCCAGGATGCTTTTGCAAGCCGTTCTATTCCTGATGGGCGCGATAACGAAAACAAGTGGTGGATGAACATCAAAGAGGCAGCCATTCCTTGATCACTACGCATTCAGCGGATTTGGGCTCGCCTTGTCCGAGTTCGCCCAAGCATATCAGAATGTCTGGTGTTATGGGGGGCACGACGACTGCCGTCACCGCGGATGATACAATCCTGCCCCTACCGGAAGCGACGCCCTCTTGCTTCCCAAGCGCGCTCGGAGGAGTCTGCTGGCTGTCACAATGAAACGAGGTGAGGGATGGCCTATCCGATCATAGCGCTCTGGTCGCACCCCCGGTCCATGTCGACCGCAATCGAGCGCATCATGCGCGAGCGGGGCGACCTGACCTGTCTGCATGAGCCCTTCCTCTACGACTACTATATCGCCAGGCGCGTGCGGTACCTTCCGCACTTCGATCCGGAACCGGGACGTCCGATTAGCTATGAAGCGATCCGCGCCGACATCCTGGCGAAGGCCGAGTCCGGGCCGGTCTTCTTCAAGGACATGAGCTACTACGTCATCCCGCGCATCCTTGAGGACGAAGCCTTCTCGCGCCGGCTGACCAACTGTTTCCTGATCCGTAACCCCTTTGCCTCAATCAGCTCCTACTATGCGCTCGACAGCGAAGTGACCTCAGAGGAGATCGGCTTGGTTGCCGAGTGGACCCATTTCCAAGCGGTGGCAGCCCTACTGAATGAGCCACCCGTCATCCTTGAGGCCGCGCGGGTTCAGGCCGACACGAATAGCAGCATGGCGGCCTTCTGGAAGAGGGTAGGGCTCCCCTACCGGGAAGAGGCCTTCTCTTGGGATAGTGACGCGGTGCCGGATGACTGGGTTCAGGTCGGCGGCTGGCATGGCAAGGTCGCGGCCTCTGGTGGCATTCGAGCTGGCAAATCTGACAGCCGGGACCGCTTTAGGGCGCTCTTGGAAGAAGCCCCGCATCTCAAAGGCTTCTTGGCTGAGCACCAGCCAGCCTATGAGGCATTGCTAGATATGGCGCGTGGTCAAGGCTGACGCTGGGTGTTGAGGTCCTTCAGAAAACGCCCGACCTTGGCGTTAGTCTCGTTGGGGCGTTCCCAAAGTGGGAAACCGCCTGCCTCTGCGATCATGACCTTCTGACTGTTCGGCAGGGTGGCGGCGAGACAGTCTGCGGCCAGCTTGAAGTCTGGAAGATCCTCTGTGCCGTTGATGATCAAGGTCGGAACGGTGACGCTAGCCAGCGTGTCAAGACCAACCTGCGATCCGCTGGAGAGCAGCACGTGAGAAGTCCAAGGAGCGCCGCCAAAGCTATCGATCATTCTCCGCTGCGCTGCAGCCCGTGAGGCAACGGGATCGGCCTTCATGGCCGTGAACCAGCCACCCTCACGCCACCAGTAGTCGCGGGCCGCAGCGATGCCGACATCTGCGGCCAACTGCCGAACGCGCGGCAGAAGTTCACTGACGGAGGGAAGCGGCACGCCTGGCACCACCGGTGCCTCCAAGATCAGGCTCTCGAAGGCGCTCGGCCGTGTCGATGCTGAGAGGAGGAGTGCGGTCGCACCCAGATGTGTGCCCCATCCGTGACAGCGCTTGATTGAGAGCTGATCCAAGGTCGCTGCAATGCCATCGGCGAAGGCGTCGGGCGCGTAAGGGCCAGGGAGATCGGTCGAGAGACCGTGACCGGGCAGGTCGATCAGCAGCAGGTTATAGCGATCACGAAAAGCCGTGACCTGCCGATCAAAGAGCCGATGATCCTGGGAAACACCGTGCACCATCAAGAGCCAAGGGGCGGTCTGCCGACCTTGATTGTAGCGCACAAAGCGCAGCGCGCGCCCACCGTCTGTGGTCATCCCGTTCTCCGCATGCTACCCGAATCGTAGCGAGGTATAGCAACAGAAGAGGCGCTACGCAATGCGTAGCGAGTGATGTATGCCGTCTTTCCCAGAACCCGGCAAACCCGTTCGTGGCTCCCGCAGGGGCGCGCCCCTGATGGCGCTCTTCGATCTGCTCGGTCGCCGTTGGGCGATGGGGATCGTCTGGCAGTTGACCGAAGGTGGGCCGGCAAGCTTTCGGGCCTTGCAAGAGCGCTGCGAGGGGGTCGCGCCTACTGTGCTGAATACCCGCCTCAAGGAGTTGCGGCATGCGGGTCTGGTCGAACGTGGGCCTGATGGTTATCAAGCCACCGGTCTCGGGCAGGAACTCTTCGCACATTTGCAACCGCTTAGAGCCTGGTCGCTGAGATGGGCGGAAACCTTCTCGCAAAAGCAGAGCTAGCAATTGAAAGCTCCAGCCCCCACCTGACTCTACCGATAAAACCAAGAGTCGAAATCGAAAATTTGTTTCGATACATTGGTCAAAGCGCTTGATCTCGGGCGCAGGTTGCCGGAATCGCGCGAAAAAGATCGCTGGATTGCGAAATAATCATTGCAAAGCTTCCATCGAAATCGAATATGTGTTCGGCATGAAGGAGGCAAGCCATGGCAACCTATGTTGGCACCAGCGGTAACGATGTACTCACCGGTAGCGATGACGTCGATGTCATCTTCGGTGAAAGTGGGACCAACCGCATCTATGGCCTCTCCGGAGGCGATGAGATCTACGGTGGCCGGAGCTATGACATCGTCTACGGAGGGTCCGGGGGCGACCGTATCGCAGGCGGCGAAGGCAGCGATGAGATCCACGGGGGCGAGGGTGACGATTCTATCTTCGCCGGTAGTGGGAACGATTTCGTTCTCTACGGCGGCGATGGCGACGATCGAATCTTTGGCGGCCAAGGCATCGATGAGTACATTGCCGGCTCCTCGGGTAATGACCGGCTCTACGGCGGTGCGGACAACGATTTTCGATTTTACGGCCAGAGCGGCGACGACCGTATCTTTGGCGGCGACGGCATCGATGATCAGTTCTATGGGGGTGACGGAAACGACCGGATTTACGGGGGATCTGGCATCGATTGGTTCGCCGAGGGTGGTGATGGCGACGACACCCTCTCCGGCGGCTCCGGCCTCGATGGGCGCTGGTATGGGCAAAGCGGCGACGACGTCTTCCTGATTAACCCGGGTGAGTCGACCCTCGGCGAATCGATTGACGGCGGCCAGGGCACCGACACCCTCTCTGTCCACTTCCAGGCGACTTGGCTTGCGATCCTGGCCCAGACCTCGATTGAGCACACCATCATCCGCGGCGATTCCGGCGACAACGTCATTTCCGGCATGACCGGTGGCGACACCATTACCGGACTCTCCGGTAACGACATCATGGCGGGGCAGGACGGCAACGACCACCTCTACGGCGATTCGGGCGACGACTGGGGCTTCGGCAACTCTGGTGTCGACTTCCTCTACGGCGGCGATGGTGACGACCTCTTACATGGAGGCAGTGCTTCTGATCAAATCACCGGCGGTAGTGGCGAAGATACCATGTCCGGCGGTGACGGCAATGACGAGGTCGCGGGCCGCAGCGGTGGCGATACCCTGCACGGTGTGTCCGGCGTCGACCTGCTCATGGGCGGTGACGACAAGGATACCCTCTTTGGCGGCAGCGCCTTGGACAATCTGCATGGGCAGAGCGGTGCCGATCGGATCGTCGGTGGCGAAGGCAACGATCGTCTCTTCGGCGGCAATCAGCGCGATCAGCTGAACGGAGGGACCGGCTCTGACACCATGGAGGGTGGCAACGGCAGCGACACCTTCGTGGTCGATACGGCCGGTGATGAGGTCAGGGAGTTCGCAGGCGGTGGCACCAACGACGTGGTCCGCTCCAATGCACTGCTCTTCACCTTCAACAGCGGAGCCGAGGGCTATATCGAGCGTGGGATCATCAATGACAATGTCGGCAACGCCATCCTCGGCGGCAACGAGCGCGCCAACATCCTAATCGGCAACACCGGGAACAACGGCCTCTTCGGCTATGACAATGACGACACCTTGAACGGTCGCGAGGGCAATGACTTCCTGGCCGGCGGTAGCGGCGACGACACCTTCGTCGTGGACACCCAGGGCGACACCATTTGGGAACAAGCCGGCGGCGGTGTCGATCTGGTGCGCGCTGTCAACGACTACACCCTGGGCAGCGGCGCCAACGCCATAGTCGAGAACCTGCGTCTGCAAGGCGGTGCCGGTGACATCAATGGCCATGGCAATGCGCTCGACAACACCATCGACGGCAATACCGGCGACAATGTCCTGATGGGGCGCCACGGTGATGATCGACTGGAAGGCAACGACGGTGATGATCGCCTGAACGGCGGCAGCGGCTTCGATCGCCTGGAGGGTGGCAGCGGTGAAGACACCCTGAACATGGATCTGGGCGAGGTGCTGATCGGCGGATCCGGCGGTGACAGCTTCCGCTTCAACGGCGGACAGCTGGGCAGCGGCGGCAGCGGTGGCCCGATAATCCGCGACTTCGACGGCGAAATCGTCGGCGCCGGCAATGGCGAAGACAAGCTGGTCTTCGCTCCGGGTCTGGAAGTCGGGGCCTTTGCCTACATCGGCGGTGCTGCCTTCTCCGCTAGTGGCAACTCGGAGGCACGCTATGGCGGACCGCGCCAGATCCAGGTCGATCAAGATGGCGACGGTACCGTGGATCAGGCCTTCCTGGTCGATGGGGTACACTCGCAAGCAGCGATCACGGCGACAGACTTCATCTGGCTCTAGGCCTCTCGTCCTCTTCTCGGCAGACCGCTTCGGCGATCTCGATGAAGGGGGCCAGATGAGGGCGTCGCCTGAGCGCGACGCCCGACCAGGCCAGCGCAATCTGGGTGGTGGGCGCCTCGGGCTGGGAAATCGGACGATAGGCGACGCCGTCGATGCCGAGTGTGGCCACTGCCTGTGGCAGGATGGCTACGCCAAGGCCGCCGGAGACCAGGGAGGCGATGGTCTGCATCTGCTTGGCCTCTTGGGCGATGCGGGGTGCAAAGCCGGCAGCCATGCAGAGGCTGACGATCTCATTGTGCAAGCCCGGACCGAGAGAGGCCGGCGGCGCGATAAAATCCGCTCCCCTCAGGTCGGTCAGGTCGATGTCTTGCTCTCGGGCCAGCGGATGCTCTTCCGGCAGAGCCAGGATTAATGGCTCGATCACAAGGCTACGCAGGCTGAGGTCGCTGCCGCCGAAAATGGGTGGGCGCAGCAGACCGACATCGAAGAGATCCTCTGACAGGGCGGTCACCTGATTGGCCGTACTCATCTCCTCCAGCTTCAAGGTGACCTCTGGATAGGACTTTTGAAAGCGGCGCAGGATCTGCGGCAGATAGGCAGACCCCACACTCATCACGAAGGCGATCCGCAGGTGACCGGTGATGCCCTGCTCGGCGCGCTCCAAGGCCTCAAGCATCTCACTATGGCGCTGCACCAGGCGCGTCCCCTCGGCTAACAGCAGGCGCCCCTGATCGGTCAGTTCAACCCTGCGGCTGGTGCGCAGGAAGAGCCGGCAGTTCAATCTCTGCTCCAACTTGGCGATGGCCTGGCTCAAGGGGGGCTGCGCCATGCCCAGTCGCTTGGCTGCGTTACTGAAACTGCCTTCCTCGGCCACTGCCAAGAACTGTCGGAGGTGTCTAATGTCGATATCCATATGAAGATCATATAGGATATGCCCATGAGATGTCTTAGCCATATGGGTAGCTTCGTTTCGCCGGAGGAGAGCGAGGCGGAGATGTTGCTGTCGGGTCATTGCCAAGCGGAGGTCGCAGAAGTCCGCGAGGCCTTTCGCCAGAACCTGGAAGAGGGGAAGGAGGTCGGTGCGGCCTTTGCCGTCGTCCGAGGCGAAGAGGTCTTGGTCGACCTCTATGGCGGCTATGCCAATGCTCGGCAGAGCCTGCCCTGGCGGCGGGACAAGATCGTCTGCGTGCAGTCGGTCACGAAGAGCCTGGTGGCGCTGTCCTTGGCCCTGCTGGTCGATCGCGGCCGCCTCTCCTATGAGACCCCCGTGGCTGCCGTCTGGCCTGACTTCGCTCAGAACGGCAAGGAGGCCATCACCCTGGAGCAGGTCCTGTCGCATCAGGCGGGCCTAAATGGTATTCGAGAGAGC
This sequence comes from Rhodospirillales bacterium, assembly GCA_963669335.1. GTDB lineage: Bacteria > Pseudomonadota > Alphaproteobacteria > Kiloniellales > JACOMY01 > JACOMY01. The sequence goes on along the minus strand of OY770023.1, from coordinate 3,130,581 downwards.
CTTGCCTTGGAGGACTTGTATCGCGGCAGGCGCTTCGCCGAGGCCTTGGAAAGGATGGCGCCGCTCTATCCGCCTGGTTCCAAGTGCATCTACCACGCCCTTTCATTCGGCGTGCTGGCTGCCGAAATCCTACGGCGCGTCGATGGGCGCAGTCTGGGCACCTTCTTGCGCGAAGAAATCGCCGAGCCTTTGGACTTGCAGATCTATCTGGGTCTACCGCTTGCAGACGATCATCGCGCGGTGAAGATCGTGCCGGACGCCGACGCAGATCAGGTGATGGAAGAGGCAAGCCGCCGACCGGAGGCCTTCGGTTACGTGAACCCGCGCGTGCGCCCTGAAGAACCAAACACCCGCGCCTGGCGTGCTGCTGAGGTCGGGGCGGGCGGCGCGCATGCCGATGCGATCTCTCTGGCGCGGCTCTACGCAGTCCTGGCAGCGGGAGGATCGACAACCAGGCATCGACTCTTGCGAAAAGCCACTCTGGATCAGGCGACGCGAGAACGCTTTGACGGAGACGAGGCTGGCTTCGGTTGGCCTATCCGCTTTGCCGCTGGCTTCATGCTGAACAAGGACCGGGTCTTTGGGCCCACTCCACATGCCTTTGGTCACAGCGGCTGGGGCGGCCACCTAGCCTTCGCCGATCCCGAGCGGGGGATCGGGGTCGCCTACGTCGCCAACCGGATGGCCACTTTTGGCGGCGGAGCCGACCCGCGACGCGCCAAGCTCCTAGACGCGCTCTACCGGTCACTGGACGCATCGTAAGCGAGGTGGGCGTTAACTGCCTCTCAAGCGGCGGATCTCGTCGTAGGCCGAGTTGATGCGGGCCAGCTGTTCGTTTGCCACCTGGATCATCTCTTCGGGCATGCCTTGCGCGATCAGGCGGTCCGGGTGGTGCTCGCGGACCAGAGTGCGGTGGCGCGACTTGATCTCCTCGTCACTGGCATCCGGCGTGACGCCAAGGATCTTGTAGGGATTGTCTGCCTCGTCGACGTTGGCGGCTTTGATCCGCTCCCAGGTTGTGCGATCGAAGCCGAAAAGCTGCGCCACCTGCTCCAAGTAGGCCAGTTCCGGATCGGTCACCTCGCCATCGGCGCGGGCGATGTGGAAGAGGGCGTCCAGCAGGCGCTCCAGCACCGCCGGCTGATCGGCGAAAAGGCGTCCTAACTGTCGGGCATAAGGCTCAAACCCGCGGGCGTCTCGGCGCGCCAGGTTGAAGAGGCGGCCGACGTTCTTCTCCTCTTCGGGCGGGACGTGGAAGACCTGCTTGAAGGCGCGCACCTCGTCCGGGGTCACCTTGCCGTCGACCTTGGCGATCTTGGCGCCCAGCACGATGACGCCGACCGTGAAGGCCACCTGTCGCGTGCTCTCGCCGCCCGGCATTTCGGCGTGGAAACCGCCCGGATCATGGCCGGCATCCTCGCCGGCGCCGCGAACCCGCTTGAGGTCCGAACGCATGGAATCGACCGCGTGGCCGGCAATACCGCCCAGCAGTGCACCGATCGGACCGCCAACGGCAAAGCCGGCGGCGCCGCCTAGGATTTTACCCCATATCGACATAAGAAAAGTCTATAGACCCTTGCTGCGCTCGCGAGAAGGCTTCTCGCGTCAAGATCCCAGTCGTTGGTGGTGCGGGAAATCGGCGCGGGCGCGCTCCGGGTCCAGCGGCAGAGTGAGATAGCGGCCCTCCAGCCAGAGCGGCACCTGGTCGGCATAGTTGGCACTGCCGAGCCAGCCATCCTGGCCGCCCAGCAGTACGAAGTAGTTGGCGTTTGGATCGCCCATGTCGGAGATATGGCGGGACTGCGCCCCATAGCGCGCGTCATGGGGGCCGTCGATCAGGCCATGCGCTGTCTTCCAGAGGGTCTCACGCGATCCGGAAATCGGCACCCGGTCGACGATGAAGCGGGACCCGATCAAGGGGGCCTGGCTCAAGATGTGCCCGATCCTCAGATTGTGCAGACTGCCCCAGGTCGGGAAGTCTTCCACGGACTTGGCTGCCTGGGTTACCGCCTCTCGCATCAGGGCATCGCGTTTGGCAGCCGGCAGCGCCTCCAGATCGCGTAGCAGGAAGGTCTGGAGATAGCTCCACTGCTCCTTCTGACCCGGCACCTTGCCGTCCTGATCGGCATAGAGCGCGCGCGCAACCGCGGTCAGCAGCAATTCAAAGGCGGGGGCGCCGCGTGATTCGACGGCATAGCTCCCGTCCCACTCTCCGACGCGACTGACGAAGGCACTGGGTTCGGCCTTTGCCTGGGTCGCGAAGGCGGCTAAGCCCTCGGCCATACGCCGCGAGGGCGGAGAGACCACATCCTGCTGGATCCGCATCAGATCCTGCACCGTCAGCTTTGGTGTTTCCTCCACGATCTCGGCCATGCGGGCAACGCGGTCATCGGGGCTGAAGAAGTACCCCAGGATGCGATCGGTCTGCCGCGGCTTGTTGTTGCCGGACGCCAAGAAACCGGTCTCCGGATTGACCACGAAGGGCAGGTTGGTGGAGTTGTCGAATTCACCCCATTGCGCGGTCGGATCGTCGGAGAGGAGGACCAGGTCGGCCGGCGGTCCAGGCTGGCGCTCGGGTGCCTGGATCGCCAGGATCTGGCCGATTTCGCCGCCGCGACCGGCAAAGAGCATGTTCTGGGCAGAGACGCCGTAGTGGCGATAGGCCTCGCGGAAGGCCTCCGGCGTGGTCGCCTTGTTGGCGGAGAGGAAGGCCGTGATCTCATCCGTGGGTTCATGGCCAACCCACCTAAGCGCAATCGCTTCGCCCTCTCTGGCGTTCACATAGCTGGAATCGGAAATGATCGGTCCATAGGCGGAGCGGCGCACCTGGCGGGTGTCGTCAAACCAGAAACGCGTGCCGATCCGGACCTCATCCACCTCGATGCTGCCGTCAGGCTCCTTGGAAACGTCATAGAGGTTGCTGGAGGCTGCGCGGAGGTTGGTGCCGCCCCAGCCCAGCGCCTCGTTGCGACCGAGGGCGACGAAGGGCAGGCCTGGCACCATCAAGCCGACGGCATGGTAGGAGGGTGACTTGACCCCGGCCAAGAGCCAGAGGTTGGGCAGGTTCAGACCCAGATGCGGATCATTGGCGATCATCGCCGTGCCACTGGCTGTGCGATCCGGCGCCACCACCAGGGAGTTGCTGCCGCTCTTGGAGAGACCGGTCAGGAAGGCCACCATGCGCTGGGTCGCTTCTTCGGTCGAGAGGTTCTCAGAGAGCGCGCCAGGCGGCATGCCGCCTGCCTCCAGAGCCTGGCGCCAGATCTCTTCCCAGTCCGCGCGATCACGCAGCGGCAGCAAGGAGACGTAAGAAAGCCAGGTGACGTCGGTGCCGGCAAGACGCCCGATAGTCACCAGGTCCTCCATCGTCCAGGGCTCGGGGTCGATGCCCAAGAGGCCGTATTCGGGTGGTTGCTTTCGGGCATGTGCCTGATAGTGGTTCATGCCGGCTACGAAGGCTTCCATCCAGGTCCGGGTCTCCTCCGGCCATTCCGCGACGACCTGCGGTGCGGCATAGCCATAGTCGAGGATGCGCAGGGCATGGTCGATGTCGCGGGTGAAGGGACCGGCCATCTCTGAGATGCGGCCCTGTGAGATTCGCTTCAGCATGGCCAGCTGACCACCACGCAGATGCTGATGCACCAGGCCCAGGGTATAGGCCAGATCGCGGTCGCTGTCGGCGACGATGAAGGGGACCTGCTCTTCGCTCCAGAAGATCTCGACCGGCTTCTGGAGATCCGGGGTAGCTTGGCCGCTGGTCGCAGCGGCGAAGGCCTGCAGGCGGTCTTCGGTCGAGACCTGCGAGGGCGAAAGCGCTGCGCAGCCTTGGATCAATGCCAGTAATCCTGCCATCGCGAAAATCCTTATGAATATCATTGGCGCAATCATCCTGTTGGGTTCGGGCGCAAGAGCAAGGGATATCTAGAATACGCTTGGTGCCGTTGTTCGGATGATGTCGCTCACGTCTGCGTGACGCTCGCGAGGCGGCCTCCGCCAGTGGAGTGAGCAGGCGGAGTTGGCAGAACCAAGTCTAGGCCTGGTCCTGCACCCGGCAGATAAGGTGGGCGAGATGGCTTTCCAAGAGCCTCTGGCCCTCGGTCTCGAACATGCGAATGCGCCCGGTGTGCTCAAGAAGGAGCAGGCCAGTCATATGGGCAAAGAGGTCGGCAAGGAAGGGGCCGCGCTCGTCCGGATCCAGTCCTAACCTTTCAGCAGCATCACCGATTGGATCGAGTGTCGCCATCAGGGAGGCGTTGAGAGCCTCGTCGTTGTCTGCCCCCAGACCCCGAGGCCGCATGCCTCCGCGAAAGAGGTAGAAGCCAAGGTCCAGATCGCGCCGATTCTCCGCATAGAAACGGTAGAAGGCCAGTGCAGTGTCGTGCAGGGTCTCTGCGGGTGCATCCGCCTTTGCCGCGGCCTCATCGACCGCTGCTTTCAGCGCCTGCAATGAACGCTCGAGAAGTGCCGCATATAGCGCTTCTTTGGAGGCGAAGTGAAAATAAAGCGCGGCCGGCGTGTACCCGGCCTCTCTGGCAATGGCGCGGAGGCTTGCCCCCTCTAGGCCTTCTCGTTCGAAGATTCGCTGCGCTGCCTCGAGGATCAACTCCCGCTTCAGCGCGTCGACCGCCTGCTTGCGTCGCTTACCGCTCATCCGTCGTCACTCCATCTTGACGATGATTCTAACGCTGTTTAAATTTTCTGCAAGCGTAAGACTGAATGTCAGGAGAGATGCGATGCTGATGACGGCAGAAGGCTATCGTGAGTCATTGAAGCGCTACAAGCCGCGGGTCTTTGTTGATGGCCGGGCCATCGAATCGGTGGCCGACGCTCCGGAAATGGCGCCGGGCATCAACGGGGTCGGCGTCACCTATGACTTTGCCCACCGACCCGAGCACGCCAAGCTTATGACGGCGTACCAAGGCGGCAAGACGCGCCCGGTCAACCGCATGCTGCACATCAACGAGACCTCCAACGACCTCTTGATGAAGCTGGAGGCGGTACGGCTCGTCTGTCAGGAATCCGGCTGTGCACAACGCTATCTGGCGCATGATGCCCTGAACGGCTTCTTTCAGGCGACGAAGCGCTGTGACGAGGCCCACGGCAGCGACTACCACCAGCGCTTTCGCGCCTATCTCGAACGCGTGCAGGAGGAGGACCTGGCGCTCGGGATCGCCATGACCGATGCCAAGGGCGACCGCTCCAAGCGACCGGCCGCGCAGGCTAATCCTGACGTCTATGTTCACATCGTCGAGCGGCAGGCGAAGGGCATCGTGATCAGCGGCACTAAGGCGATCGTCACCGGCGCGCCCTACATGCACGAATTGCTGGTGATGCCTGTAGAACCCATGCGGCGGAGGACAGCCACTTTGCCGTCGCCTGCGCCCTGCCGATCGATGCGCCTGGCATCACCATCGTCGCTCGGCCGGCCGGACGTCCGGGCGAATCCGCGGCCAAGTTCTCGGCCAAGTACGGGCAATCCACCGGCGTTGTCATCTTCGACCGGGTCTTCGTGCCCTACGAGCGGGTCTTTCTGGCCGGCGAGACGGAGGAGGGGGGCTTTCTCACCACCTCCTATGCGACCCACCATCGTCATTCCTGTATCGCCGCCAGGGCCGGATTCGGTGATCTTCTGATCGGCGCTGGCAGCCTGATGACAGAGGCCAACGGGCTTGACCCCGATGGTTATGGGCACATTCGCGATGCCATGGTCGAACTGATCACCGTCACCGAGAGCTTTTTCGCCTGCGGTGTTGCCGCCTCGGTCTACTGCGTCGAAGACCCTGCCGGTTCGGTCATGCCGGACCCGGTCTTCGCCAACATCGGCAAGCTGCTGCTCGCCACCAAGATCTACGACATGCAGCGCCTGGCGCACTATGTCTCCGGCGGCCTGATCGTGGCCTTGCCGGGGCCGGACGAGGATCACAATCCAGAGACCAGGGCGTCGCTTTCAGCGGTCCTGGCAGGCCGTGAGGAGATCCCGGCGGCCCAACGCCTCGAGGTCTCCCGCATGATCGAGGATCTGACGGCCTCCTACCAGGCCGGCTGGTACTCCGTTATCTCGCTGCATGGTGGCGGATCGCCGGAAGCCATGAAGCGGGAGATCTGGCGCAACTATCCGACCGGCGAAAAGCGGGCCCTGGTGGAACGCCTGTTGGATCGCGGCGTGGTCGATGAGGGGCAGCGCCCCAGCCGCCAGCCCGGCCGCTGCTGTGTTCAGGGCTGCAGTCCGTCGAAAGCGGCAGAGTAGGCGCTAAGCCAGCGGCCGCAGGGCGCTCTCGTCCGGTGTGGCGCCCAAACCCGGAACCGTGGGCACTGTGGCTTCGCCCTTGGCGATGGAGCTGTGCAGCTTGGCAAAGCCGTCGCTGGCGCCCTGCAAGGCCGGGAAGTACTCAGCCCAAACCAGGTTCGGCAGCAGAGAGGCGACCTGCAGCATGGCGGCGAAGGCGACACTCATGGAGTTGTAGCAGTGCGGCGAAACCCCGACCGAGCGGGCATGGGCCATGGCTGCGATCTCCAGGAACTCCAGCACGCCGCCGGCACCGGCGATGTCAGGGTTCAGCACATCGGCTGCGCGCCGATCCAGGATGTCCCTGAAGGCGGCCTTGCCGCCGTGGCGTTCGCCCGACACGATCCGCATGCCGCTCTGGCTGCGAATCTCCGCGAGGCTTGACAGATCATCGGAGGAGACGGGCTCTTCAAACCAGAAGAGGCCATACTGCTTGAAACGGCGCGCGGCGATCATGGCCTCGTGCGGATCGGCGAGGCCATTCAGATCGACCATCAACTCGACCGAGGGATCCAGAACCTCCCGCAGACGTTCCAGCAGCATCTCCCCCTCGTCCAGGGTCCCCATGGCCAGCGGATAGAGCTTCAAGGCGCGGAAGCCGGCAGCGACATGCTCTTGGCAGCGCTTGACGATGGCATCGGCGTCCGGGCCTTTGGTGCTGTAGACGTTGGCATAGAGCGGGATGCGCTGTCTCAGCGCCCCGCCCAGCAACTCGTGCAGGGGTGCCTTTAGGCGCCGGCCGGTCATGTCCCACAGCGCCAGTTCGATCGCCGAGACGGCGGCATAGAAGTCTATGCCGCCGCGGAAATCGCCGAACTCGCTGAGTGCGAAGTCACGAAAGGCCCTGGGGCTTGCCGACCGTCTGCGATAGCCACCACCCATGGCCTGGATGAGGGCGCCAACCGCCTTGGTTCGGCCCGAGAGCACATAGGCTTCGCCCCAACCGATCGTGCCATCCTCGGCCGTTGCCTTGACCAGCAGGAAGGATTTCACACCGGACCAGCCGTCGGCGCTATCGCCACCGCCGGCCAGATAACAAGAGACGGAAGCCAGATCCATGCAGGCTATCTAGAAGATTAGCCCGAGCTGACGCAAGGTTGCTTCGATATCGCGGTCTTGCGGCCAAAGCTCTCTGGCGCGCAGGAAGTCCGCGCGGGCCAAGACATCGTTCTTTTGCGCCTGATAGACCATACCCCGGTGCAGGTAGGCCGGTGCGTAGCTGGGGTCGGCGGCGATTGCCGATTGGAAATGGTAGAGGGCGGCGCCGTAGTCGCGCCGCAGCAGGGCGCTGTAGCCAAGGATATCCTCGGCCGCTGCCGGGTTCTTCTCCTTGGTTTCGGCAGCCGCCTGTTCGCAGAGCCTGCGCGCCTGATCGAACTTCCGCATCTGCAGCAGGGCAAAGCAGGCGCCGCGCAGTGCGTGATCGGAGTCGTCGTCGTAGTCGAGTGCCCGTTCGAAGTCGTCACGTGCCAGAGGATAACGCTTCTTGCGGAAGTGGATATTGCCGCGCTTGGTGTAGGCGATGGCGCGCAGCTCGTCAGACAGCTCATCGGCGGTGACGATTCGGTCCAGGATGATGATGGCTTCCTGATCTTGCCCCTTGTTGGCCAAGGATTGCGCATCGAGCAGCAAAATGCGTGGGTGCGTCTGTTGGGCCAGTGTCGCTGTCGCGCCAAAGGTCACGGCGGCGGCGAGAAGGCAGGGCAGGAGCGGTCTCATGCAGGGGTTTCCTCTTGCTCGACGGTACAGGCAATAGCGTCATCAGCGATTGGGGTACGGAAATAAAGTGGCAAGATCGCGGCCTTTGGTCCAGCGATTCCAAGATCGCTTTTGGCCGCGTCTTTGCGGGCCTACTCGGCACCGGCGCAAACCCTCGCCCGTCCAACCAATCCATCGAACTATCGCTGGGTGGACGATCGGCGGTTGGGTCGGTCCCGCTATGGAGGTGACCAAACCATGGTCGCTTTCGAAACACACACACCTGCTCTTTGCCCCTGCGTCAGCACAACCCATGGCCCAGATGCTTGCCGCGCTCGCAGGTGCGAGATAGGGTCTGGCACAGGTTACATCCAGGTTAGGCAGGAGTGCTCTTAGATGCAGGATCAAGAGGGAACACGCGGGGGATTCGGACGACGGGGTCTCTTGCTCAGTGGCGCAGCCCTGGCGGTGCCTCTGGTGACCTCGGCCGTTTCGGTGCAGAGCGCCCGCGCGCAGGAAGGTGGCGAGACCGCCGCTGCCGTGCCGATCGACTTCACTATGGGCAGCATGACGGGCAAGGCCTATGAGGCACTTTCCTCGCCACTCCTGATCAACGAGCAGCTCTATATCCAGGTCCTGACCTCTCTGGAGCTGACCAACACCCTGCAGAAACCAGTGCAGCTCGGCATTCTGGACCGCAAGCTCTTCAAGGGCTTCGATTCGCGCGCCATCTTCTATGGCTTGCAGAGCGCCAGCGGGATCGGCGAAGGCGAAGGTATGGCCTTGGTCGGCGCTGGACAGACTGCACGCCTGGTCATGCAGTTCATCTCGGGCCGACAGGATAGCGGCAGCGAAGACGCAGCCGGCAGCTTCTCTTGGTTCGACTATTCCGGCACGGTCGCCTATTCGGAATCGACAGAGGAGCTGGTGAACTACTCTCTAGGCTTCCGGGTTCCAGGCGCTGCCTTTGGCTAGAGCGGGCACAGCCTGCGTTCAAAAAAACCATAGAAACAATGAGAAGCCGGCAGGAGACAGAATGCGTTTGCCCGAATCAATGACCGCGGATTGGAGCCAGGCAGAAGCCACTCATCCGCGTATGGCCAGCCTGATCAAATCCCTGTCCGACCAGCCACCGGTGCCCACCGCTGTGGTGCAGCCGACGGATCACAACGCCCTCCTCGGTGCGCTCGCCGCGGCCCATGACGGCAGCATCGAGCCGATCCTGGTGGGGCCTGAGGCTGAGATCGCGGCCGCTGCCAGTGCCGCAGGCGTGAGCCTGGAGGGGGTCGAGGTCGTGGACGCCCCAGACAGCCGCAAGGCGGCCCGGCAGGCCGTAGCCCTGGTCAAAGAGGGGCGGGCACAGGCTTTGATGAAGGGCAACCTGCACACCGATGAATTGCTGATCGCCGCCATCGACAAGGTGAACGGCATCCGCACGTCGCGTCGCTTCAGCCACTGCTTCATCATGGACGTGCCGAGCTATCCGAAACTGCTCTGTGTGACCGACGCAGCGGTCAACATTGCCCCGGAACTGGATGTGAAGGCCGCCATCGTGCAGAGCGCGATTGAGCTGATGGCGGCGCTGGGTGTCGCGGTTCCCAAGGTTGCCATCCTGGCGGCGGTGGAGACCATCAATCCCAAGATGCAGGCCACCTTGGATGCGGCAGCGCTCTGTAAGATGGCGGATCGCGGCCAGATCACCGGCGGGCTGTTGGACGGCCCGCTGGCCTTCGACAATGCGATCTCGGCTGAGGCGGCGGCGACCAAGCACATACGCTCAGAGGTCGCCGGCGATCCAGACATCCTGCTGGTGCCGGAAATCACGGCCGGCAACATCATGGTGAAGGAGTTGACCTTCTTGGCGGGCGCGGCTCCGGCCGGCATCGTGCTGGGCGCCCAGGCTCCGATCATGCTGACCAGCCGGGCTGACCCCATCATGGGGCGTCGTGGTTCGGCCGCCGCCGCCGCTGCCTTGGCTCTGGCGAGCAGATGCTAAAGCACCATCGTTTAGGCACAACTGTCCTGATCGATTGACGCTGGTCGCAGTAGAGGGCCTATGGCTCCCTGCTGCGTTATGAGCGACGAAGCACTCGACAAGACGGTCTCCTTGGCAAGGGGTGACTCTGCGGTAGCGCCTCTGGACATCGGTCTCTATCTGGTGACCGTTCTGGTCTGGGGCTGCAGCTGGATAGCGCTCAAGTGGCAGTTGGGCGTGGTCGCGCCTGAGATCTCGGTCTTTTGGCGTTTTGCATCCGCGGCCTGTCTGATGGTCTTATGGCTGATCATCCGCCGTGCACCCTGGCGTTTCGGCCTGGCGATCCATCTTCGCTTTGCGGCCATGGGTGCCTGCCTCTTCTGCCTCAATTTCCTTTTCTTCTATGTCGGAGGCACACAGCTGGCCTCTGGCCTGCTTTCGGTCGTCTTCTCGATGGCAGCGGTCATCAATCTGCTGATGGCGGCGCTCTTCCTCGGCAGCAAGCTCACTGCGCGCTCGCTCTTGGCAGCCTCGATGGGTGTGCTGGGGATCGCTTGCCTCTTCTGGCCGGAGATCGTTGGCGCAGAGCTCAACTGGCCGGCACTCAAGGCGCTGCTGCTCTGCCTGCTAGGCACGACCATCTTCTGTATCGGCAACATGGTATCGACCGGCCTGAGGACGCGTGAGGTACCGCTGGTTTCCTCCGTGACCTGGGGCATGATCTATGGTGCGACCTTCCTGGCCATCATCGGCCTGGTCCGCGGGCAGGACTTCATCGTCGAGGAGACAGCGCGCTACCTCCTCTCGCTGGCCTATCTGGCCATCTTTGCCTCGATCGTCGCCTTCGCCTGTTATCTGACGCTTCTGGGCCGCATCGGTGCGGGCCGCGCCGGCTATGCCACCGTGCTCTTCCCGATCGTCGCGATGGCGATTTCCTCGGTCTTGGAGGGCTACACCTGGACCTGGATCGCCGCCTTGGGCGTCGTTCTGGCGTTAAGCGGCAACCTCTTGATCCTGACCGGCGCCAGGCGCTGACGGCGGTCTAGTATCGCCTCGTCAGCAGCAGTTTCACTGCGACACGCGGACGGGGGCCTGTGTTGACCGCTGTCCCCTGTCGCATCCAGGCCGGATAGACCAGCAGGCTGCCGGAGGTGAGCGCGACCGTCTGGCTGATGCCCAGGACGTCGCTGCCGGGGGCGTCGAAAGTGAGGTCCGGTGCGTAGATCAAGACGGCGGCACCACGCGGGTCCAGCAGCTCGACCTCTCCCGATTCGCCCTTGCCGCCGCCGTCGTCGATCAGAAAGCAGGCGCACCAGTCGGCGCGGGGAAAGTCATGGATCGGCTGACCTTGCTGCGGCCGGCAGACCTCGGCGAACCAGAGGACGTCCCATCCGCTCTGCTTGGGGCCCGGCCAGCGCGGTGGTGCCGCCATGGCCTCGGCAATGGTGTGGGTCATCCAGGCCAGGTGGCTGACTGCGCCGTCTTGGCCATCCAAGACCTGTGGCGGGGATTGCCAGGGCAGGGGGCTTTGCTGCTGGCCGGAGGCGCGCCACATCTGCTCGACCCGAGGCGCAAGCGCGCCGGCAAGCTGCTGCGCCTCGGCCGGCACGGTTGCGGCGATCGGCGTTGCGTAGAGCGAGAGCCGCTCTTGGCCTGCTGCGCTGCTCATAGGCCTTCTCCTCCGCGCACCGCTTCGCTGAGCGCCAGATTAACCCCGACCGAGATGCGAATGCCGTCGCCCATGTAGGGGGTGACAGAGTGCGGCAGCCAGCTGGGAAAGAGCACCAGAACGCCGGCCTCGGGCACCACGGCCGGATGGCTCTCGGCACCACCGCGCGCGGTCGCCAGGTCCAGGGTCACGGCCCCGTTGCGCGGATCGTGGAAAACCAGAAGGCCGCCCTGCTCCGGGCCGCGCTCTGCGTCGCCGGTGTCGACGTAGTAGGCCCCCGACCAGAAACAGCCGACATGCGTGTGCAGATTGTTGGCATTGCCGCGACGGATCACATTGGCCCAGCACTTGATGCCCCAGGGCAGGCTTTGGCTCTGTCCCTTGCGCGTGCGGGTCGATCGGCTGGCCAGGTCTTTGGCCGCCTGCAGGATCTCTTGCAGCGCCGGACCGCCCCAGTCTTCAAAGCTATAGCCCGAATGCCAGCCGCCGAAGTTGCTGTAGCCTTTTGAGGCGTAGTCGCGTTCTTTCTTGAGGATGGTCTCTTTGACGGCTGCATTGATCTCGGCCGCGTGCGGCAGATGCAGCTTGAACACCGGTGTCGGAAAGCAGGGCACGACCTTGGTTCGGGCCAGAAGGTCCTCTCTCGATGGGGGCATGTGGGCGGTCTGCTCCTCTTCGCTCGGCGGCCCGCTGTCGATGCCGCGTTCCCAGGGCTTTGTCGAGGGCTTTGTCGAAGCCCTCGTCGAGGACTTTGCGCAGGCGAACGGGGTGTGGCTATGATCTGGCTCAAGCACGACAAGGTCCGCCGGCCTTGGATCTCGACCAGCCTGATACGAAGGAGCCATCATGAAGACCACCGCCTCGGTGCTCTATGAGATGGGGCGGCAGCGCCCCTATGCGGACAGCCAGCCTCTGGTCGTGGAGGAACTCGACCTGGAAGGCCCGGGCGAGGGCGAGATTCTGATCGAGGTGCGCGCCGCCGGTCTCTGCCATAGCGACCTCTCGGTGATGAACGGGGCGCGGCCAAGGCCCCTGCCGATGGCGATCGGCCATGAGGCGGCTGGAATCGTTCGAGAGGCGGGCCCCGGCGTAAAGGACATCGCCGAGGGCGACCATGTGGTGATGATCTTCGTGCCCTCCTGTGGGGCTTGCCTGCCCTGTGCCGAGGGGCGGCCGGCGCTCTGTGAGAAGGCGGCTGCCGCCAATGCGGCCGGGCATCTGCTCTCTGGACGACGCCCCTTCAACAAGGGGGGGCAGGCGATCAACCATCACATGGGCGTGGCGGCCTTTTCGACCTACACGGTCTGCTCCAGGCGTTCTGTCGTGAAGGTAGACAAGCGGCTGCCACTGGTCCAGGCGGCGCTCTTCGGCTGTGCGGTCATGACCGGGGTGGGCGCCGTCCTGAACACGGCCAGAGTTGAGGCTGGCTGCACTGCAGCCGTGATCGGGCTGGGCGGCGTCGGTCTCAACTCTCTCTTGGGTGCGGTCCTGATGGGGGCTGATACGCTCGCCATCGACGTAGTGCCGGAGAAGCTCAACCTGGCGCAGCAGCTGGGTGCCAGCCACACCTTCGATGGTCGCGATCCCGAACTTGTCGAGAAGGTGAAAGCCGCGACTAACGGCGGTGTCGACTATGCCTTTGAAATGGCTGGGTCTGCCCCGGCGCTGGAGACCGCCTACAAGATCACGCGGCGCGGCGGCACGACGGTGACCGCAGGCTTGGCTCATCCGGACAAGATGATGTCGATCCAGGCGGTCAGCCTGGTGGCTGAAGAGCGCACCTTGAAGGGCAGCTACATCGGCTCCTGCGTGCCGCCCCGCGACATTCCGCGCTATATCGGGCTCTTCGAGAAGGGGCGCCTGCCGGTGGATCGGCTGCTGTCAGAGACCCTTGGCTTCGACGATATCAACGCCGCCTTCGACCGCCTGGCGGACGGGGAATCAGTACGTCAGATCCTGTTGCCCTTCGGTTAAGTCGCCGCAGCCGCCGCGGCATCGCGGCGGCTCATCAGGGCGCGGAAGGGTGCCAGGAAAAAGAGTGCGCAGGCGAGTTTAACGGAGAAATCCCCGGCACCCAGGGAGAGCCAATTGAGTTCCGTGCCGGCAAAGGCGATCGAAAAGAAGATCAAAGTGTCGATCAGCGAGCCCAGGGTGCTGGAGACCAGCGGCGGCAGCCACCAATTCAGCTGCCGCAAGCGGTTGAAGATCTGAATGTCCAGCAGCTGGCCGATCAGATAGGCGCTGGCAGACGCTAGGGCTATGCGCCAGGGCGCCAGACCTAAAGACACTGCCGCTGCCGTCAGAAAACCAATGCCCACGACAAGTCGGGCAGTATTCGGACCAAAACGGCGATTCAGCAAGTCCGTAACCAAGAAGGTAACCGGGTAAGTGAAAGCGCCCCAAGTCAACCAATCGTTAATCGGAAACTGAACCAAATAGTTTGAGAGCGCAACGACACTCATCATCGCCAAGGCGCCGAGCAAGATCGCGCTGGGTGGGGTTTTCGGAAAGGTCACTGGAGTCGTCGCTTCTTGCAAGGGGGCAAATGCCGATAGATTTGTCGATCGCTGGGCGGGCCTCTATCAGGATCGATCGGCACAAGCAAGCTGGCCAGTGCCGCTCTCAAGTTTCATTTTTGTAAGATTGTTTGTCAAAATTCTGCTGTAAAGTATTCAAAAAATTGGCAAAATCATCCGTTCTCTTGGACTCTGAAAGATAAGGAATGCCGACAAGCACGACAGTAGAAGGCATGCCTGCCGCTGTCGCGCCAAGTGGAGCAGGAGTCGTGGCCAAGTTTTCCACAACGCCCTTGACTCACGAGACTCGACAAGCAGGAAAGGCCCAGTATATGGTTTGAAAAAACAAGAACACCTCAACATATTGGTGGAGATACAAGATGAGCCACGAAGGTTCGTTGAGGGATCTTGGGCCGGGTGCCCGTACAGCGGAGAGCGGTATGACCAGTCATCGTTCAGGAGAATCCCCAACGTGGAACGATGAACGGATCGCACAGCTGAGAGTGCTGTGGGAGCAAGGCCTGAGTGCCTCGTCCATCGGACGGGTTCTGGGCGTGACGAAGAATGCGGTGGTGGGCAAGGCTCATCGCCTCAAGCTTTCCTCCCGACCCTCACCGATTCGCAAGAGTAGTAAGCCGCCGGTGCGACGCGCGACCGCTTTGGCCAGACCAACCCTGCCCAGCACACCGATGGTCGACCTGTCCGGTGATGCCAGCCCGGCCCCTGTTGTCGGTAGCGGGCCGGTGATCGGCCGGCAGGAGCCAAAGGTTGAAACGCCGGCGGTTACCGCCGAGGCGACAAAGGTTGAACCTGTGAAGGTCCAGCCTGCGCAGGCCGAGCAGGCAAAGCCGGCGCTGGGTCCCTCGCTCTCGACCCAAGAGGCGATGGTCCAGCTCGGTTTGGCACCCAAGCGCGTGCGGCGCAGCCCAGGGCGCGTCGCCACCTGCTGTTGGCCGGTGGGCGATCCTGGCGAATCTGACTTCCACTTCTGTGGCGCCGACACGCTGCCGGGCAAGTCCTACTGCGCAGATCACTGCGCCAAGGCCTACGTCACGAAGTCCCGGGCTGATTCGGAAGCGGCTTAGCTTCGCCGCCCGAACCGAATCCTCCCACCCGGGAGAGCGCCGGCCGCCACATCAGCATCCCCCCAAGTGCGGCCGGCGCTTCTTTTTCCAGGCCAAGGGTGCTGGTGTTGCGGCCTCGGCCCATAGGCAGCGCTCCAGAACAAAGCGGCCAGCTTGGAGAGGCGCAAACGCTTGGGTAGGGGCGGCTAATGCTGTGTTGCTTGGATGCTCGGCTCCTGCTCCAGGCGCGCCTCGATCCATTCAATGCGATCTTCCAACTCCGTCAAGGTCTTGGGCATGACGGCCAGTTGGGTGGAGGGCAGGAACTGCCTGAGCAGGCCTTCGACCAAGGCCTGATACTTCAGCTGAAGCCAGGTGTTGGAACTGGACCGCCCATCGCACTCGAAGGGCAGAACACCCCAGGGCAAGAGCACCACCAGGTCAAAGAGCTTGGCCCGCTCCAACTGGGTCGTGATGAAGGTGCAGGTTGTCTCTTCCGGATCCTGACCAAAGCCGTAGTGGAGCCAAAAGGCAACCTGGTCGATCGGTGAGCGATCGGAGACAAAGCCGCCGGCAGAGGTCACCGCTAAGGTGCTGCCGGCATGGGCCTCATCGGCAAGCTCGCAGAGCAGGGCGCGCTGTTGGTCGCGATCCAAACTGTGGAGAGAGAGGCCCGCCTCCAGGCGGCGGCGCATGCCCTCGTCGACATAGGGTAGGGACCAGCGGGCGGCCAGGGTTCTGGCCAGGGTCGTCTTACCGACGCCAGCGCTGCCACTGAGCGCCAGTCGGTGTCGCCTGTTAGGCTGTGTTTTGGCTTCCTGCATGTCGCCCATCATAACGACAAAAACAGAAACTTCCAGATTTTAGAGATTCAATAGTAGCGAGCAAAAGCCTAAAAAGAATGAATATTTAGGATATCTATGAGCATTTCATCGCTCCATGCTTCCAACGCCAAGAGGGCCAGATAAGGGCTTCCTGGCAGGGCTAGAAGCTGGGCGAAGGCCGCTTCGGTGCTGAGGCCCTGCCGCTTCAAATCCAGCACCGCGTTCTGGAAACCAGCTTGCGACAGTGCCAGCAAGCGCGCTTCGATCAGCATGTGCCGGTAGGCATTCTGTTCTGTGACGGGAAGGCCTTGCCCGAAAACCTCGAAGCGGAGCGTGCCGCTAGAGAAGCGGCAAATGTGGGCAGGGGGATCCGTCTCGTAGTGCTCTTCCCGGTAGTTTGGACGCTCGTCAAAGGCCTTACGGCAGTGGTTCTTGAAGGCTGGCAAGTCAGGGGCATGGCAGATGACATCGACGTCGGCGCCTGGCAGCGCAACGGCGATCGGCCAAGAGCCGACGACAGTTGCATCATGGCTTTGAAGCACTGGCAGGACATTGGCTCGTACGATCTCTGGCCACACTGGTGATGCTTCAATCCAAGCGCCTGGGTCGAGCACGGCTGCTGCTGACATTCATGCCTACTCGGCTGCCACCCTCATCGAGAGCGCATCCGCCTCTGGCTTTCGGAACAGAATGGTGATCTCCACCAACAAGAGGCCGAACTTGTATCCACGAGCGCGATTGATCAAGAGACCATCGTCTCTAAGGCACATCCAATCGTCGAACCGCAGCACCAGCTTGCGCTCGCCCAAAGGCAGGCGCAGGCGATAGTTCCAATGGAAAACGGAGCCTTCGACCCGGCCTTCAGCACGCCCAACCAGATCGGCGGTGCGGCCTTCGTAGCGCCCTTCCGAGAGCCTCTCCAGCAGCCAGCAGCGTCGCTCACGCGCACCGTCGTCGAAAGAGAACTGTTCTTCGATGCGAATGCCGTCAGGCACCCGATAGCCTTCGACGTCGCAGGTAAAGCTGCGTCGAAGCCGGCCAAAACGGTCCTCGACCAGCCCCCAAGCTTCCGTCCGACCTTCGAAGAAGTCTTCCAGGCAGAGCGCCGGTCCTCGACTGCGAAAATCCTTGCTCAGCATAGCACTCGCTCTCACGCGCGATAGCTGGCTGAGGCTAGTCCCAGCCGCTGCATTCCATCGCGCAAGTCACCTCTTCTTACGCAGGAAGAGCGGCTAGAGATCAGTTGCTTGCGGACAAACCGTACTGTTTGAGGTCGATCCGGCCGGCCCGAAATCCGGCTTCGCAGTAGGAGAGGTAGTAGGTCCACATGCGACGAAAACGCTGGTCGAAGCCGAGGGCCGCAATGTCCTGCCAGGTCGCCTCAAAGCGTTGGCGCCAGAGCGCCAGAGTCTGGGCATAGTCCCCGGCATAGCCCTTGTCCTCGATCACCCTGAGACCGGCCTGATAGGCCTGCTCATAGACCGCTGCGGGGCTCAGCAACATGCCGCCGGGGAAGATGTGTCGCTGGATGAAATCGGCGGATCGGCGGTAACGCTCGAAATGAGCCTCGTCGATGGTGATGGCCTGCAGGGCGATCCGTCGGCCCGGTGCCGTCAGGCTCTTCAGCTTGGCAAAGTAGGTCGGCCAGTAGCGCTCTCCCACCGCCTCAATCATCTCGATCGAGGCTACTGCGTCATAGCGCCCCTCCAGGTCCCGATAGTCGCGCCGCTCGATCTGTACGCGCTCGCCAAGACCCTCTGCCTGGATACGCTGTGAGGCGGCCGCGAACTGGGCCGGAGAGATGGTGACGGCCGTCACCTGGGCCTTGCGCTCGCGGGCGACATAGCTGGCGAAACCACCCCAGCCGCAGCCGATCTCCAGCACGCGGTCGCCTTCGCCGATGCCGGCCTTGTCGCAGATCAGGCGATACTTGTTCGCCTGTGCCCGGTCCAAGGGCTGCTCCGGCTCGTCGAACACGGCCGAAGAATAGGTCAGGCTGGGGTCCAGCCAGAGTCGATAGAAGGCGTTGCCGAGGTCGTAGTGGGCGGCGATGTTACGCCTTGAGCCGCGCTTGCTGTTCGGCCGCAGGCGATGGGCGACGCGCGCCATCAGCTTGAAGGGCCAGCGGCCCTCCAGCAACTGCCCCCAGGCGGCCTGGTTGGCAGCACCGAAGAGAAGCAGGGCCGTCAGATCGGGCGTATCGAAGTCACCGTCGATGTAGGCATCGGCAAAGCCGTTGGCGCCGCCGAAGGCCAGGCGTCGCACCATACGCGCGCGCTTGGCGATGATCGTGGCCTGCGGCCCCTCTTGCGCGCCGACGAGATCGCGTCGGGAGCCGTCAGGCAAATGGACGGTGACGCGACCAGCCAGTGTCTGTCGCGCCAGGAAGTTCAGAAGTGCATTGGCACCAGGGTTCATAGAGTTTCGCGCTCGACGCCAAGTCTCACCTTGGTCGCAGCAGCCGACCTGCCTTGCCGCTGGACCGCCTTTCGCGACTGAAAGATAGCGCCCTTGCGCCAGAGTCGGAAGGCTTCCCAGTGAATGGCACCCAGTACTTTCAGACTTAGCAGCGGGTAGGACAGCAGCAAGTGCGCAAGGCTCTTGTCATTCAGATCGTGGCGGGTGCCATGCAACTTGACGAAGAGCTGCGGCTCGCCGGCGCGATCCTGGGTCATGGCGAAGCGCAAGTGTTGGCCTGGTTGCTTTATCCGGAAGCGATAGCGTTGTTGCATGGGAATGAAGGGGGAGACGTAGAAGGTCTTCTCACAGCTCTGGGTCTCGGGTCCCGAGCCATCGCCGTCGATCGGCAGGACATAGCTATGGTGTTCTCCGAAGGTGTTGTGCACCTCATAGATGATGGCCAACAGCGCGCCCGATTGGGCGTGGCAGTAGTAGATGCTGAGCGGATTGAAGACCGAGCCCAAGATCCTGGGCATGGCCAAGAGACGGATCGCTCCGCCATCGAACGCAATCCCGGCGTCGGCCAGGCGCGCCTCTGCCCAAGGACGCAGCGGCGTGCCGTCATGTGCCCCGTGGTCCCGGTCACGATGCGCAATGGCGCCCCGGGCATTCCAGGAAAAGAGGCGCAGAGAGCGGTGGAGTGCCGGCAACTCGTCTATGTCCAGCAGAAGGCTTGCCATGCGGTAAGAGAAGCCGTGCCGCACAGTGCCCACCCTGTGATGCGAGACCTCCAGATCATAGAGAGCGGAAGACCAGTTGCGCATCGCTCTACTCCGCAGCCACAGCAAAGGCTGGCGTTTGCACCAGGTTCGCCGCGGGACTGCGGCTGGTGATGCGATCATGCCAAGGTGCTGCAGAGCCAAGCGCAGCCGCAACGGAGAAGCCAGCCTGCATGGCATCTTCGTGGAATCCATAGCCGCAGTAGCTACCGCAGAACCAGAGACCGCGCCGTCCCTGAATTTCAGGCAGCCGCGTTTGCGCATCCAGGGCGGCTGCGTCGAAGAGCGGGTGGTCGTACGTGAAGGTCGCATGGCGCTGTCCGGCCTGAGGCTCACGCAGCGGGTTCAAGGACACGAAGAGGGGCAGGGCGTCGTCAATTCCCTGCAGGCGGTTCATCCAATAGCTGACCGAGAGTGGACGGGTCTTGTCGCTCTCATCGGCCATGTAGTTCCAGCTCGACCAAACCCGTCGCCGTCGCGGCATCAGGCCTGGGTCGCTGTGCAGGAACGCAGAGTTGCTGCTGTAGCGAAAGGCCTGAAGGATCTGGCGTTCTTGGCGCGTTGCGCCCGGACCCAGCAGGCGGAGCGCTTGATCGGCATGACAGGCCAGGACCACCTGATCGAAGCATTCGGAACTGCCGCGCTGGTCGATGACCGAGACGCCTTGAGGGTGCGCAGAGATCTGGGCCACGGGGGTCGCAAGGCGTAGACGGGCCGGGCCAAGACTGCGGGCCACGGCGTCGACGTAGCGGCGGCTGCCACCGGCGACGGTCCGCCAGGCCGGCCGATCGCGGGTCTGCAGCAGGCCGTGGTTGTCGAAGAAGCGCAAAAAGCTTGCCAGCGGAAAGGCCAGAATCTCTTCCGGCTTTGCCGACCAGATGGCAGCAGCCATAGGCAGAAGGTGATGCTCCTGGAAGGTACGAGAATAGCCGCGCTCATTGAGAAAGCGCCCCAGGTCTCCGACAGCGCGTCCCTCGTGCAAGAGCTGCCGCGCTTCGCGAAAGAAACGCAGGGTATCGGCGACGAGCCGCCAGTGGGTGGGACTGGTGAGATTGCTCGGTTGGGCAAAGAGCCCAAGCGGACTGCCGGCATATTCATAGCGGCCGCCGTTCAGCGAGACCGCAAAGGACATGTCGCTCGCTTTGCTCTCGACCCCAAGCTGACGCAGGAAGTGGACCAGGTTCGGATAGTTCGGCTCGTTATAGACGATGAAGCCGGTATCGACCGAGATCGGCCCGTCGGGACCCTCGACGTCGACCGTGTTGGCATGACCGCCCAGGCGATCGGCCGCCTCATAGAGAACAACCGAGTGGCGCTGCGACAAAGCCCAGGCAGCCGCCAGGCCTGCGGCCCCGCTGCCGATCACGGCGATACGTCGGTCTTGATTGAGGCTGGCGTCTCTCACGCGGCCCTCTCCCTTTTGATCTGCTGATAGGCGTCGAGCGCGGCGAGGCGGGCCTGGCTATGGTCGACGATGCGCCGCGGATAGCTCCTTCCCAGGGTCACTTCGGCCGCTGCCAGGGTCACAGGGTCGGCCGCCCAGGGCTTGTGTATGAAGCTGTTCGGAAGCTTTGCCAGTTCGGGCACCCAGCGGCGCACATAGTCGCCCTCCGGATCGAAGCGCTCGCCCTGGGTGATTGGATTGAAGATGCGGAAGAAGGGAGCGGCATCGGCACCGCAACCGGCAACCCATTGCCAAGAGGCGGTGTTGTTGGCGGGATCGCCGTCTACCAGGGTATCCCAGAACCAGGCCTCACCCCGCTGCCAGGTGATCAGCAGGTCCTTCACCAGGAAGGAGGCGACGATCATGCGTACGCGATTGTGCATCCAGCCGCTGGACCAGAGCTCGCGCATGCCGGCGTCAACGATGGGATAGCCGGTGCTGCCCGTCTGCCAAGCGCTGAGGTCGCTGCTGCTCTCACGCCAGGGGAAATCGGCGAAGGCCGAACGCAGAGGACGCTCCGCCAGGTCCTTCTCATGGAACAGCAGGTGATAAGAGAACTCGCGCCAGGCCAGTTCCGAGAGGAACTTGTCGGCGTCCGCCTGATCCTCGCCTTGCAGCGTGAGATGGTTCTGGACCGCTTGCCAGATCTGCCGCGGCGAGATTTCGCCAAAGCGGAGATGCGGGGAGAGACGCGATGTCGCCTTCCGGTCAGGTCGATCGCGCAAGGCCTTGTAGCCGTTGAGTGCGTCCTCGAGGAATGAGGACAGGCTCTCCGCGGCTCCCACGTCCCCCGGCTGCCAGTGCTCGTCGAAGCCCTCTGCCCAATTGGGGTGTTCCGGAATTAGTTCCCAGCTCTCCAGGCTGTCGCCCGAGACCTGAGGTACAGCCGGCAGCTTTGTGGGCGCTGGGAGGAGCGCTTCGGGCGTGTAGCTCTGTCGGAGTGCCTTCCAGAAGGGTGTGAAGACGCGATAGCTCTTGCGCTCCTTGGTAGAGATCTCCCAAGGCTCCTTGAGTAAGAGGCCATTGAAGCTCTCAACCTCTAGGCTCCGGTCCTTCGCCCACTGCTTGATGCAGCGATCGCGTGCCACGCTCTGCGGATCGTAGCAGCGGTTCCAGAAGAGGGCCTTGGCACCGGTCTCGCCGACCAGGGCTTCTAGAACCTGATCGGCTGCTCCGCGTCGATAGAGGAGACGCGATCCTAAGGCGCGCAGTCTCTCGTCCAGGTTCGCCAAGCTGTGATGCAGCCACCATCGCTGTGCGGCGCCAGGCCGTCGCGAGCCGAAGCTCTCATCGTCAAGAATGAAGAGAGGGAGCAGGGGACCGGGCTCCGCAAGCGCGCGGGTGAGGGCCGGATTGTCGGCGAGCCGCAGGTCCTGTCGGAACCAGAGGATGCTTGGTGCTGTCGTCATCGCGGCTTTCCACCCCTTCTTGTGCTCAATCCTGTCTCTCCCGGGTTCAAGCCTGTACCCTCCATAAGGGATGGCAAAGGTAACCTCTCGTCGGCGCAATGGGCTGCACCAAACTGCTAGATCACTTGAGAACGGGATCCCCGCTGCCTTTGCTCTCGTCCCTCAACCTGTTACGCGCGGGCGCTCTGCAGAGATCACCCTGAGCGCAATCCATCAGGCCAAGGCGGCCTGCGGCAGCAGTGCGGCACGACGCTGTCCCAAGGCGATCAGCTTGAAGCCATTGGGAAAGTGGCAGGCGAGCGCCGGATGGCGGACATCGAGGCCGCCTGTGTAGGCGCCGAAGGCCGGCAGGATGACCCGACGGCGATCAAAGATGAAGCAGCGCGTCGAGGCGCTGCCGGTCGAGACCCGGACCCGCGCCTTGGGATGATAGTGGCCGCTGACTTCGCCTGGTTCACTCGCGGTCTCGGCTTCATGGCGGAAGGTGAGTGGCCCTAGCTGCAGGCTGGCGAGCGAGCGACCGATCCCAGGAGGATGCGAATCCAAATCGTGATTGCCTTCGATCCAGATGAGGTCTGCTTGGGACTCCAGCTCCGCCAAGACAGCCTGGTCCGACGCAGCCAGACGCGCCGGCCCCTGGCGATCATGAAAGCTGTCACCTAGGAAGAGAAGGCTGGTGGGTTTCAGGCTTCGCACCAGGGCGGTGAGACGTTCCAGGGTGGCTCTGGTATCATAGGGAGGCAGGAGGTCGCCGCGCGGCGCGAAGGAGCTGCCCTTCTCCAGATGCAGATCGGCGACGGCCAGCAGGCCCTCCTCTTGCCAGTAGAGCGCCCCGCTGACATGCGCGAAGAGCTCTGCCCCGTTGAGTTCGAAGGCCTGCATGCTGCCATCGCTCATAGCGGCAGTTCCGCTTGGCCCTCAGCGTCAGAGAGGGCGATCTCGGGCAGGTCCGCCATGGCCTCTGCAATCAAGGCATCAGCCGCCTCGTCGAGTAGAGAATCCATGGCGCCGCCGGCGACCTGCACCTTGCCGATGTCCAGCAGCACCGGCACGGCCAGGGGCGAGACGCGCCCTAGCCTGCGGTGCCGGATACGGCCTTTCACGCGGCTCAGCATCTCAGCCAAGCGGCGAATGTCGGTCAGCCCGCCGGCGGCTTCGTCCCGGGTCGCGCGCAGCAGCAGGTGATCGGGCTGATACTTGCGGAGCACGTCATAGATCAGGTCGGAAGAGACGGTCATCTGCCGGCCGCTCTTCTCCTGCCCCGGATGGCGCTGTTCGATCAGGCCAGAGACGATCGCCACGTTGCGAAAGGTCCGCCTCAAGAGTGAGGACTCGGCCATCCACTCCTCCAGGTCGTCGCCCAGCATCTCTTCAGAGAAGAGGGCGTCGAGGTCTTGCGGCTGCCGTAGGCTCCAGGTGGCGATTGCATAGTCGGAGGCGACGAAGCCCAGCGGTCGACAGCCGGCCCGTTCCAGCCGGCGCGTCAGCAGCATGCCCAAGGTCTGATGCGCATTGCGTCCCTCGAAGCAGTAGGCGACCAGGTACTCCTTCCCCCGCCGCGGAAAGCTCTCGACCAAGAGGCCCTGTGCCGGCGGCAAGATCGAGCGGTAGCGCTGGAGGCTGAGCCACTGGCGGACCTCTGCCGGGAGGCTGTGCCAGCGACCAGGGCTTTCCAGCATGGCGCGCACGCGGGTCGAGAGTTCGGCCGACATGGGGAAGCGACCACCGCCATAGGCCGGGATCTTGGGATCACCACTGCCGCCCTTGGTGACCAGGGCATCGGTCTCCTTGAGGCCCAGAAAGGTCAGCAACTGGCCAGCAAAAAGGAAGCTGTCGCCGGGCACCAGCCCTTGAATGAAGTACTCTTCGACTTCGCCCAAGCGGCGCCCGTTCTTCATGCGCACGTTAACCAGCGGCTCCTCGACGATGGTGCCGACATTCATGCGATAGCGTTGGATCAGTCGCGGATTGGCGACGCGGTAGCGGCCGTCGTCCCCTTGCTTCAGACGACGATAGCGCTCGTAGCGTTCCAGGGCGTAGCCGCCGGTCTCCACAAAGGCCAGGGTTTCATCAAAGGCAGCGCGCGTGAGCGCGCAATAGGGCTGCGCCTGCCGGACCTCCTCATAGAGGTCCTCTGCTTTGAAAGGAGCCCCAGCCGCCATGCCCATCATGTGCTGAGCCAGGACATCGAGACCGCCAGGCCGCAGGCCGTCGCCGTCCAAATCCCGCTCTTCGATGGCCTCGACCGCGGCCCTGCATTCCAGCACCTCGAAGCGGTTGGCGGGAACCAGCAGGGCGCGGCTCGGCTGATCGAGCTGATGGTTGGCCCGGCCGATGCGCTGCACCAGGCGCGCCACGCCCTTCGGCGCGCCGATCTGGACCACCAGGTCCACCGCCGCCCAGTCGATCCCGAGATCAAGCGAAGAGGTGGCGACCACGGCGCGCAGGCGCCCGGCCGCCATGGCCGCTTCGACCTTGCGGCGCTGCTGGACATCGAGGCTGCCGTGGTGAAGGGCTATCGGCAGGTTGTCGTCGTTCAGCTGCCAGATGCGGCGAAAGAGGATCTCTGCCTGCGCTCGCGTATTGACGAAGAGCAATGCGGTCTTGACCTGCTTGACCCGCTCATAGACCGCTTCCACGGCGTGCCGCGCCATGTGGCCGGACCAGGGCAGGCCTTCCGCGGTTTCCAGGATCTCGACCTCGGCCCTGGCACCGGACCGCCCGAAGACCAGGGCGGTTTCCTGCCCGCCATAGAGCGCGCCGGGGCTGAGCCAACTTGCCAGGCCCTTGGGATCGGCAACCGTCGCCGAAAGCCCAATTCGGGTTAGCCCCGGTCGCAGGCTTTGCAGGCGCGCGAGGCCCAGAGATAGAAGGTCGCCGCGCTTGGTCGCCGACAAAGCGTGGATTTCGTCGATAATCACCCGCTGGAGATTGGCGAAGAGCGACTCGGCGTCAGCGTAGGACAGCAAGAGGGCAAGGGATTCCGGAGTCGTCAGAAGCAGGTGAGGCGGCCGTGCCCGCTGGCGTTTGCGCTTCTCTTGAGGGGTATCTCCGGTTCGCGTCTCCGCCTTGATCGGCAGACCCATCTCGGCGATGGGCTGTTCCAGATTGCGGTGGACGTCCTGGGTGAGGGCCTTCAGTGGAGAGATATAAAGACTGTGCAGGCCCGTTGCCGTGGTCGCGGCCAACTCGCAGAGGCTGGGCAGGAACCCGGCCAGGGTTTTGCCGCCGCCGGTCGGCGCCACCAACAGGGCGGAGCGACCGGCCTTTGCAGCCTCGACCAGGGCCAACTGATGGCCGTGCGGCTGCCAGCCTCTCTCGGCAAACCAATCACGGAAGGCCTGAGGGAGGAGGGACTGAGGCGGCGATAACAGGTCTTGTTCGAGGCTCTGGGGCACCTCTCGGGAGATAGCCCATCACATCCCTGCTGGCCAGAGCGAGAACAGCCTTTTCGCCGCTGGTCGATGCAAGATCTCTTGACTCTATCCAGCCACCTTGAGGTTGGCCTTCGGCTTCTTCGCGCCTTGAGCCTTCCTAGCTGGGGTCGACTTCGCGCCTTGTGCCTTCTTAGCCGGGGCCTGCTTCGCGCCCTGGGTGGCTTTGGCCTTTTGGTTGGCTGCTCCGGCCTTCCTGGCGCCCGGGCCTTGGCTCGGTCCTGTGGCTTTCTTGGCTGCGGGGCCGGTCTTGTTTGCCGCCGGCCCAGGCTTGGCGCCAGGCTTTTTCTGTGCAGTAGCACCGACGGCCGCCTTTTTGGCTGCGGGACCTGCGGTGGCCTTCTTTGCCGCGGGGCCACCACCGGCCGCCTTCTTGCCTGCAGCCCCAGGCTGCGCCTTTTTCGGCGCGGGCTTCGTTCCTGGCTTCTTCTCGTCCAAGGCCGGTGCGGCCTGCTTCGCGCCAGCTGCTGCCGCGGACTTCTTTGCCCCGGCCCCAGGTTTCGGACGCGCCGTGGCCTTTCCAGCAGTCAGTTCTTTGGCACCAAGCTGTTTGCGGATCTCGTCGCGTCGCTCCAGATAGAAGTTGCGAATGAACCGCATGGTCGCATAGTCGGTCTCAAAGATGTCCTTGTACTTGGCTTTGAGCGCGTCCAGGGTTTCACCCGACTTCTCGTCCGAAGCGGTGACGTTGCGCTTCATGCTTGGAACCTTCTTCTTGTAGATTTGCGAGAGCAACCGCTGGCAGCCGTCAAGCTGTCTGGTGGTGCAACAGAGGAAGAAGCTGTTCTCAATGACCTCCCGGGCCTTTTTCGCCGAGGTCTCGCCGGTCAGATAGTTCGTCTGGAAGTGGCCGATGGACTTCTCGCCTTCTCTGATGCGCTCATCAAAGAACTCTTCCAGGGTTAGCCCCTTGGCATGCTCCTTTGCCTCCTCCCGGCCTTTCGATTTGCGGTAGAAGTAGCTGGATACGATGCGCTCAATCGGGTCACGAATAATTCCGAAGTAGACGCAGGGCTGCTCGAACAGCTCGTGGTAGCCGTAGTGGAAGTGTCCTTGAAAGATCGCGTGCTTTTCTTTGTCTTCGGCAGAGAGGTCCTCCATCGTGACCTCAGTCTCCACGTTCCGGGTCTTGTATCGGAAGACCTTCTCTGGCCCGAAGAGATTCTGGAAGAAGAAGTACAGCGAGCTGCCGCCCGCCTTGGGCACATGGTTGAAGATGATCTTCGATGTCTCAAGCTGCTTCACATCGAACATGGGCGCGTCTTTCCTTGTCGTCTCTCCGCCAGGGCTTCTGGCCTGGAGGCTTGCTGTTCGGGAGGCTCCGTCCCCTAATGTCCGAAGCCGGCAGGTCTTGCAAGGGGGAAGAGCAGGGCTTTAGCCGACCACCTTTAGCTCCGGCTTCCCTTTCTTCACGCCTGCGGCCTTGTTGGCAGGGCCCTGGGTTGCCGTCCGTTTCTGACCACCGGGGCCAGCTTTCTTTGCGCCCGGGCCCCTGTTCTGACCGACCGCCTTCTTGGGTCCTGGCCCGGCCTTGGCGGCTGTTGCGCCCGCTTTTTTGTTTGCCGCAGGGCCAGCGCCGGCCTTCTTGCCGGCCGGACCGCCTGCCGCTTTCTTGGCCGCAGCCCCGGCCTGCGCCTTCTTGGGTCCTGCCTCTGCGCCCGCCTTCTTTGGGCCACCAGCGGCCTTCGCCTTCTTTGCCTGCGCTGGTCCTTCAATCAGGTCTCTAGCGCCCAGCTGCTTGCGGATGTCGTCGCGCCGTTCGAGGAAAAAGTCGCGCGCGAACCGCATGGTGGCGTAGTCGGTGTCGAAGAGGTCTCGATACTTGCTCTTCAGCAAGTCCATGGTGTCGCCGGACTTTTCATCGGAGGCTGTGACATTGCGCTTTAGCGTCGGGATCTTCTTCTTGTAGATCTGCGCGAGCAGCCGTTGACAGCCGTCGAGCTGGCGCGTGGTGCAGGCTAGGAAATAGTCGTTCTGAATGATTTCCCGTGCCTTCTCGGGCGAGATCTGGCCCGTCAGGAACTTCGTCTGCGTATGGCCTATGGAGGTCTCGCTTTCCTTGATGCGCCCCTCAAAGTACTCCTCAAGGGTCACCGACATGGCATACTTCCTCGCCTCACCAAGGCCTTTCTTCCGCAGATAGTAGTAGTTCGAGACGATCCGTTCGATCGGGTCGCGGATGATCCCAAAGTAGAGGCATGGCTGTTCGAACAGCTTGTGGTGACCGTAGTTAAAGTGCCCCTGAAAAATGCTATGCTTCTCTTTGTCTTCAGCCGAAAGATCCTCCATCTTGATCTCGGTATCGACGTTCCGGGTCTTTGAGCGAAAGACCTTCTCGGGCCCCAAGAGGTCCTGGAAAAAGAAGTAGAGCGAGCTGCCGCCTGCTTTGGGTACATGATTGAAGATAATCTTCGATGTTTCGAGTTGTTTTACATCGAACATGAGGGCACCTTTCCTGATTTTCTCTCCGCAAGAGCCGCTGGCATAGGGTTCTGCCTCAGCGGGGGAGGGGCTATCGTCGGGTTGGAAGCGTTCCTGTCTTCGTCTCGGCGAAAGCCTTCATCTTCGCGCGCAGGCAATGCACGCTCTTGCTCTGCCTGCTTCGGCGAAGGTGTCCTGACACTTGTCTGGCTAGGGCTCTCGCTTCTTAAGCTGCTATCGAACTCTGGTAACTGTGGTTTGGCTCCCGCCCAGGTTCAAGCGTTGGAGCCTCGATGATCGCGTCCTGTAATGTCCGATGCCGAGCGTTCTTGCAAGGGGCGAGATCGCGATCTTCTGCCGCCGAATGGGACTCTGGGCCGAAAATCGGCCTGCAAATGATCAGGACCAAGCGGTTGCTCAGTCCAGGGCGCCAAGGCTGGAGCGCAGTCTGGCAAGCAATTCTTTCACCGGCATGGTGCCGAAGACCCCGGTCTCTGCCGGATAGGGACTGGTCGGCACCTTGCCCCAGACCGGACTGGGCCAGGCCTGATCGTCGGCGAAGCGTGCGATCACGTGGATGTGGAGCTGCGGGCAGAGATTGCCAAGAGAGGCCACGTTCATCTTGTGCGCTTTGGTCAAGGCCTTCAGTCGTCGGCTTGCCTCTGCCACCTCGCGCATGCAAGCCATCAGGGTCGGGTCGTCCAACTCGTCGAGGTCTTTGAGATCGGCGATCCGCGGCACCATGATCAGCCAGGGATAGTGCGTGTCATCCATCAGCAAGAGGCGGCAGAGCGGCCAGTCGGCGATCTCATAGCAATCCTTGACCAGAAGCTCGTGTAGGACGAAGTCATCGCTCATGTCGTCGTCTCCTTCATCATTGTCCTCGGGTGTGTCCGCCGTGGCGTCATGGCTTAGAGTAACCGAGAGAGGGCTCTACTGCGAACCCGCGGATTGCTATATCGATCCTCAGCGTCCTGTCGATCGTGCTGTGGTGACGCATGGCCATGCCGATCATGCCAGGCCGGGGCACCGTGCCTTGCTGGCAACACCCGAGACCTTGGCCATCGTCAAAGCGCGATACGGTGAGGCTGCGGCCGAGCGCTATCAAGAGCTGCCCTTGGGTCAAACCCTGCGTTTGGGCGAGGTCACCTTATGGCTGGCGCCGGCTGGCCATGTGCTGGGCAGCGCCCAGGTGGTGCTGGAGTGGCGCGGGCAGAGGGCGGTGATCTCCGGCGACTACAAGCGGCGCCACGATCCGACCTGTCCAGCCTTCGAAGTGGTGGCATGCGATCTCTTCATTACCGAGGCGACCTTCGGCTTACCGGTCTTCCGCCATCCCTCGGCTGAGGGAGAGGTGGCGCGGTTGCTGCATTCCCACGCGCTCTTTCCAGAGCGCTGCCATCTCTTGGGAGCCTATGCGCTGGGTAAGGCGCAGCGTTTGGTCCGGATGCTGCGCTTGGCGGGCTACGAGCGTCCGATCTATCTGCATGGGGCGATGGTGGCCCTGATGTCCCTCTATCAGGATCTGGGGGTAGACCTGGGACCCTTGATTCCAGCGACGAACCTGAAGGGCGAGAAGCTGGCCGGTGAGATCGTCGTGGCCCCGCCCTCGGCGATCTCAGATCGCTGGTCTAGGCGTTTTGCCGATCCGGTGACGGCGGTCGCCTCTGGCTGGATGCGGGTGCGCGCCAGGGCACGACAGTCCCGCGCTGAACTGCCGCTGGTGATCTCCGACCACGCCGATTGGGATGAGCTGTTGCAGACCGTGCAAGACGTTCAGGCCGAAGAAGTCTGGGTCACCCATGGCAACGAAGAGGCCCTCTGCCATGCCGCTGCCAGCCTCGGCATCCGCGCGCGTGCCCTCTCGCTGGTCGGCCGCGGCGAGGCCGAGCAGGAGGCCGGCGCATGAGAGACTTCGCCGCCCTCTTGGACGGGCTCTCGACGATGGCCTCGCGCAACGGGAAGCTACGGCTCATCGCCGACTATTGTTCGCGCGTCTCCGACCCGGCGCGCGGCTATGCCTTGGCTGCATTGACCGGCGAGCTCAGCTTCAAGGCGGCAAAGCCGGCAGTTATCCGGGGCCTGGCGGAGACCCGCAGCGATCCGGTCTTGTTCCGCTGGTCTTATGACTATGTCGGCGACCTGGCCGAGACCACCGCCCTGATTTGGCAGGCAAAGCCCGGCGCCAATCGAGCTCCGGAGCTGACCGAGGTCGTCGAGGGCTTGGCAGAGGCAGGCAAAAGCGAGGTGCCAGGGCTGATCGAGCGTTGGCTCGACGGTCTGGATGCCACCGGACGCTGGGCGCTCTTGAAGCTCATTACCGGCGCACTCAGGGTCGGGGTCTCGGCACGGCTGGCGAAGACCGCGCTTGCCGACTGGTCGGGCAAACCCTTGGCCGAGATTGAGGAGGTCTGGCCCAGCCTGACGCCACCCTATCTGGAACTCTTCGCCTGGCTGGAAGATCGTGCCGAGCGGCCTGACCCGGGGGCCGCACCCAGCTTTCGCCCTCTCATGCTGGCGACCGCCTTGGACGAGGCGGCCTTGGAGGATATGCCGCCCGAGGACTATCTGGCGGAATGGAAGTGGGATGGTATTCGGGTGCAGTTGGTCGCCACTGCCGAAGGGGCCGCAGTCTTCTCGCGCACAGGTGACGACATCGGTGCGGCCTTCCCGGATCTCTTGGAAGGGCTGGGCTTTCGGGCCGTGCTCGACGGCGAACTTCTTGTCCTGCAGGAGGGGGAGGTTGCCTCCTTCAACGCGTTGCAACAGCGGCTGAACCGTAAGACGCCCTCGCGCAAGCTGATCAGCGAAAGTCCCGCTCATCTCAGGCTCTACGATCTTCTGATTCTTGGCGAGGAGGATCTGCGTGGCGAGAGCCTGGAGGTTCGCCGCGACCGCCTGGAGCGGTGGTACAGAGCTGAGCAGCCCGCGCGGATGGATCTCTCTCCCATCATTCCCTTTGCGGCCTGGCAGGAGCTGGCGGATCTCCGGGCCGAGGCGCGCGCCAAGGGCATCGAAGGGTTGATGCTGAAGCGACGGGACAGCGCCTATGTTGCTGGCCGTCCGAAGGGGCCCTGGTTCAAGTGGAAACGCGATCCTCTGGTCGCCGACTGCGTGCTGATGTACGC
Organism: Rhodospirillales bacterium; assembly: GCA_963669335.1. Classification (GTDB taxonomy): domain Bacteria; phylum Pseudomonadota; class Alphaproteobacteria; order Kiloniellales; family JACOMY01; genus JACOMY01. The sequence goes on along the minus strand of OY770023.1, from coordinate 3,099,534 downwards.
ACAGCGCGGGCATGGCAAGCGCAGTTCGTTCTATTCCGACTACACCTTCGGCGTTTGGCGGGAGGAAGAGGGGGACCAGCGCCTGGTGCCGGTCGGCAAGGCTTACTTCGGCTTCACCGACGAGGAACTAAAACAGCTGGACAAGTGGGTGCGCGACAACACGGCAGAGCGCTTTGGCCCGGTGCGCGCGGTCCATCCAGGCCTGGTGTTGGAGGTCGCCTTCGACGCGCTGCAGCGCTCCAGCCGCCACAAGTCGGGCCTTGCCATGCGCTTCCCCCGCGTCAGCCGCATCCGCTGGGACAAGCCGATCGAAGAAGCCGACCGGCTGGAGAGCCTGGAGGTCCTGGTTGAGGGCTGAGTGATGGATGCGCAGAGGTCGCCAATAGAGTGTCTCGCCACGACAGTGAATGTGGCGGATTGCAAGCGTTGATGATCAAACCTTCTTACAGACCGGCGGTGCTTGGAAGTCCAAGCCGAAGAGGTCGAAGTAGGATTGACCGAGCCCGATGGTGCGGTAGGTCTCGTCATCGACTTCGGTCAGAATGGCGCTGTTGACCAACTGTTCCTGCTTGTAGATTGCCAGCGACTTGTTGCCGGCAGCGACGAAGTCGGTCCCCGGAATGAAGCGCAGGGCGCGTCGGTTAAGGAGATCGACGTAGAGTGCGCGTATCTCTGGCTCGTGAAAGAGCTGGTCATAGAGCACCCGCCAAGAGAGATCGAAATAGAGGTTGGCATGCTGGTCCAAGAGCCTGTCCATCAAGGCGACATGGGCTTCGGGCTCAAGGGACGTAAGCTCCTTTGAGATGCCCAGATGCGGCCAGATGATCTTGTTCTCGGGATAGCTGGTCAGCACGAACTCCATCAGATGCAGGTACTTCAGCGGGTCCTCGTCGCTGCCGAGATCGGAATGGATGGTGATCGGAAAGTTCCAGCGTGCCAGCTGATCCATAAAGGGTTTCCAGGCCTGGATGTCCTCAAGTTCAGCGCCGGGGCGGTGGTTCCCAAAGAGTGCCTGCTTCTTAAGATTGACCTCTCCCATCATGCCGAAGACGCCGGGGAACTCTTCGTCCAGTAAATGCATTCTGGGTACGACGCTGGGCGGGTCGGCGAGATCCGCGAAGGTCATGGAGAGGACGACATGGAGGTCATCGCGCTCCAGGTCCAAGAGGCTCTGGGCGTTGTGAAAGTCGCTCTTGAGACTTGGCTTCACCGCGACGCCCGGGCAATCGAGATAGTAGGTGCAGGCGTGATCCACCGGCAGCCGCTGGCCGATGCCATAGATGTTCACAAAGAGCGACCCACTGCCCCGAAGATTCTCCAAGAGTGCGCCCAGGTGCATGGCTTTGCCACCGAAGGGGCGGGCGTGCACGTGGCTGTCCACGACCGGCAAGCTGTGCTGTGCAAAGCGATCGACGCAGCCCTCCACCTCGCCGCGGAAGTGCGCAAGAGTAAGCGGGCCGGCAAAGGCTTGCGGTTCGGTGGGAGGTGCTTCTTTTGCCGGGCTCGCCGTCGGTGATATCTGAAACAGAAAGACGAGCAAAACGCCCAGGAACAAGAGGCAGGGCCAAGTTGCTGCATTGGGCGCTTTCGATTTTTGATAGATCATGAGCTCTTGCTTTGCTGTTCCTCGGATCGATGACTGTTCCCAGTCTCCAAATTGAGAGGATCAAAGCAAGCATTCAGTTCTTGCGCTGAATGGGGGTGAATTCGGTCGCCGAGATTAAAGAGGCGGCACCAACTGTGCAGGATCGATCCAGCGGTCGAACCAGGAGACGCGCCAGTCCAAATGTGCACCGGTAACACGGCCCGTCGCGCCCACTTTGGCGACCGGCTGGCCCTTTTGCACCTTGGTGCCGACTGGCACCAGGATCTCGGAGAGGTGAATCAGGGTCGATTTCAGGCCCTGGCCGTGATCGATCACCAGGGTCTTGCCGGCGAAGTAGAGCTCCGGGTGGGCCAGAACCACGACGCCATCGGCCGGCGCCAAGACTGGCGTGCCGGTCGGCACCGCGATGTCGATGCCATAGTGCGGCTGGCGCGGCTCGCCGTTCAGGATGCGCTGACTGCCGTAGACACTGCTGATGCGGCCCTTGGTCGGCCAGACAAAGCCGCTCAGATAGTCGGTCTCCGGCCGGCTTTCGGCGCGCAGTGCGATCAGCATGTCGCGCTCGGCGATGATGCGATCCCAGGCCTCTTCCGGTGGCACTACCTTGCTCTGCGGCAGGCCGTTGATGCGTTGCGTCCTGTAGCGCCGCGGCTTGACCGAGACGACCTCATGCAGGCGGCGGCCGCTCGCTTCTACGATCTGGATGTCGGCCGCCGGTGCCGCGTCGCGGTCGAAGGCAAGCAGAAAGTGCCCCTGATCAGAGACCTGCACCGGCTGGCCGTCCAGGAAGACCTGGCTGCCGGGCGTGCTTTGGCCGAAGAGCAGTCCGCCTTGCTCGAACGGACCGGTGACCGGCAGCGGCCCCTCGGCCCTTGCGGCGGTGCCGAGCAACAGGAAGAGGATGAGCCAGCGAATCACAGCAGCTTGCCTTGTCGTTCGTCGCTCGCTTTGCGTTTGGCGGGTTTGGGCTTGGGCGCTGGCGTACCCTCGGCACGTGCCGCAATCTCCCCATCCAGGAAGCTCAACATCAATTCGGCTCCAGGCTCGACCTGCTCGGCACGGGTGGCGAGTTTCCCCTTCTGGCTCACCAGGACATAGCCGCGCTCCTGCACCTTGCGGTGCGAGACGCTCTCCAGCAGGCGAGAGAGGCTGTCCAAAGCCTTGGCCCGCTCGCCAAGTCCCTGCGTTATCGCGTGAGAGAGGCGGCGGTCCGCATCCAATCGATCAAAGGCCTGGCAGGCACGCTCCAGCTTGAGCCCACCGCCGCGGTCCAAGCGCTGACCCAAGCCCTCCAGGCGCTCGTGCGCGAGCAAGACCTGCTGGCGCGGATGCGGCAGTCGCCCGGCTAGCCCCTCGACCTCGGCCTGGCGGCGAGCGAGGTTGTTGCGCATGGCGCTCTCCAGCCGCTCGCTGCGTTCGTCGAGCCGCTGCATCGCGGTTTCCAACAGACGCCGTGGCTCAGGCAGACCGCGCGCCAAGCCCTGCAGGCGCTCGCGCCGATTGGCCAGGTCGCGCCTGAGCCCACTGTGCAGGCGTTGGGCCAGAGTGCCGATGAACTCCACTAGTTCGGCCCGGACCGGCACGGCCATCTCGGCTGCTGCCGTCGGTGTCGGGGCGCGCCGGTCGGCGGCCAAGTCGATCAATGTGGTGTCGGTCTCATGCCCGATGGCGGCAATCAGCGGGATCTCTGAGGCCGCCGCGGCTCGAACCACGCTCTCCTCATTGAAGGCCCAGAGATCCTCCAAGGATCCGCCGCCGCGGGCGACGATCAAGAGGTCCGGTCGCGGGACGGAACCGGCGGGATCCAGCGCGTTGAAGCCCTTGATTGCCGCCGCGACCTCTTCGGCGGCACCTTCGCCCTGGACGCGCACGGGCCAGACCAGCACATGCCGGGGGAAACGCTCTTCCAGCCGATGCAGGATGTCCCGGATGACGGCACCGGTAGGCGAGGTTACGACGCCGATGACCTGCGGCAGGAAGGGCAGCGGTCGCTTGCGCTCTTCTGCGAAAAGGCCTTCCGCCGCCAGCTTGCGCTTGCGCTCTTCCAAGAGCTTCAGGATCGCGCCCTCGCCGGCCAGCTGCAGGTCTTCGATCACCATCTGATAGCGCGAACCGCCGCCACCGGCGTAGGAGGAGATCCGCCCGGTGGCGATGACCTCCAAGCCCTCTTCGGCGCGGAAGGGCAGCTTGCCGGCGCGACCGCGCCAGCAGACCCCGTCCAGCACCGACTTGTCGTCCTTGAGGGTGAGGTAGAGATGGCCGGAGCTGTGGTACTTCGGCCGCGAGATCTCGCCGCGGACCTGGATGCGGTCGAAGGCCTGCTCCAGGGTGCGCTTCACTGCGCCCGAGACTTCGGAGACGCTGAGTACCGGTAGGTTGGCGCCCGGCGCCGGATCATCATCTGCCCACTGCATAGTCGCTTATCTCACCTGGCTCCGCGTGGCGGCAAGACCGCTCTTGTTCGCGAACCAGCTGGTCCACAGCGACCATCACGCTGCACCGGCGGGCAGGGGTGATCGCCGTAGCTGCAGAAGACGCAGCAGTCCCCAGGCTTCGGACGCAAGGTGCGGCCGCAGCCCTTGCAGTCATGGAACCAGAGGCAGGCATCCTGTGGCATGACCTCAGATTCGGCATGCCCGCACAGCGGACAGCGCAGCGTCGATTCGAGGATGAGGTTTTCAGCCATCGTGACTCTTCCCAAGTCTTCCCAGCTTGCATAGTAACAGTCCTGACGGGCTCCCGTCCGCTTGGGGGAGCCTTTAATCTTAGCTTGGCTTGGTCGCTGCAAGAGAGGTGAGCATGAGAATCCTGGTGGTCGGTGGCGGTGGGCGCGAGCACGCCCTGGTTTGGTCTCTCGCCGCTTCGCCGCTATGCGAGGCGATCTTCTGCGCGCCGGGCAATGGCGGGATTGCCGCTGATGCCGAGTGCCTAGCGATCGGTGCAGAGGATATCGAAGGGCTAGTAGCCGCAGCCAAGGAGAAGGCCATTGACCTGGTTGTCGTCGGGCCGGAGGCACCGCTTGTGGCCGGCCTGGTCGACCGCCTGCAGGCGGCCGGTATCCTTGCCTTCGGTCCGACCGCAGCGGCCGCCCAGCTCGAGGCCTCCAAGAGCTTCACCAAGGCCCTTTGCGATCGCCATTCCATTCCCACCGCCGCCTACCGCCGCTTTACGGAGAGCGCCCCGGCCCTGGCCTATCTGCAAGAGCAGGGAGCCCCCATCGTCATCAAAGCCGATGGCCTGGCGGCGGGGAAGGGCGTCACCGTCGCCATGAGCCTGGAAGAGGCAGAACGTGCCGTCGTCGAGGCCTTGGACGAGGGTGTCTTCGGATCGGCCGGCGCGGCTGTGGTGATCGAGGAGTTTCTGGTCGGCGAGGAAGCAAGCTTTCATGCACTGGTCGACGGGGAGGCCGTGCTGCCGCTTGCCGGGGCGCAGGACTACAAGCAAGTGGGCGAGGGCGACCAGGGTGCCAATACCGGCGGCATGGGGACTCTCTCACCGACACCCATTCTGGACGAAGCCATGGCTGCTCGCGTTCTGGAAGAGATCGTGCAGCCAACCGTGCGCGCGATGGCGGAAGAGGGCTATCCCTTTAAAGGGGTGCTCTATGCCGGGCTGATGATCACCGAGGCCGGGCCGAAGCTGATTGAGTACAATGTGCGTTTCGGTGATCCGGAATGCCAGGTGCTCTGCATCCGATTGATGTCTGATCTCTTGCCCGCCCTTGTAGCCGCTGCCGAGGGCGGCTTGAAGCATCTGAGCTTGCGTTGGCACGACGAGGCCGCGCTCTGTGTCGTGATGGCGGCCAAGGGCTATCCGGGTGCCTATCAGAAGGGAAGCCGGATTGCCGCGCTTGACGCTGCGGCCGCTTTGCCCGGTGTTCGGATCTTTCACGCGGGAACCAAATTGAGTGCGGATCAAGCCGTCCTCGCCAATGGTGGTCGGGTCCTGGGAGTCACGGCGCGGGGACCGAGCCTCTTGCAGGCGCAGCAGCGTGCCTATGCTGCAGTTGATGCCATCGACTGGCCCGAAGGCTTCTGTCGGCGCGACATCGGCTGGCGCGCGCTTGGAAAGACCGCCTCTTAGATCTCCTCGTAAAGCCTCTGTCATCTTTGTGCTGCTAGATTGATCTAGAGCAGTGAACGGTGCGGCAGGTCTTGCTTCACTGGGGAGAGCAGATAGGGGAGACGGCGATGAGCGAGGCCTTGGACAAGGAACAGGACGAACAGAACCAGCGCATCTACGACGACATGCTGGACTCCTTCGACGAGGAGATCGAGCTGGAGCTCGACGAAGACCGCATGCTGCTCATCGACGAGGAGCCGCCGAAGGATGGCAAGCTCACACGACGCGCCTACTTCAATGAGCTGCTGAAGCTGCAGCGCGAGATGGTGAAGCTGCAGGACTGGGTGGTCGCGACCAAAGCCAAAGTGGTGGTGCTGTTCGAAGGTCGTGACGCCGCCGGCAAGGGTGGCGCCATCAAGCGCATCACCCAGCGGCTCAATCCCCGCGTCTGTCGTGTCGTGGCCCTGCCGGCGCCGAACGAACGCGAGCGCACCCAGTGGTACTTTCAGCGCTATGTCGCCAATCTGCCGGCCGGTGGCGAGATCGTGCTCTTCGATCGCTCGTGGTACAATCGCGCCGGCGTCGAGCGAGTCATGGGTTTCTGCAGCGAAGAAGACGTGGCCGAGTTCTTTCGCACGGTCCCAGAGTTTGAGCGCACCCTGATCCGCTCTGGCACGATCCTGGTCAAGTACTGGTTCTCGATCACCGACGAGGAGCAGCAGTTCCGTTTCGAGATGCGGATCCATGATCCCTTGAAGCAGTGGAAGCTGAGCCCGATGGACTTGGAATCGCGCCGCCGCTGGGAAGACTATACCCGAGTGAAGGAGGAGATGTTCCACCGCACCTCCATCCCCGAGGCACGCTGGTGGGTGATCCCCGGCAACGACAAAAAGCGTGCGCGGCTGAATTGTATGGCGCATTTCCTGACCCAGGTTCCCTATGAGGAAATCTCGCACGACAGCGTCGTCCTGCCCGAGCGCATTCGCCATTCCGACTATGTGCGCGAAGACAACAGCGAGCGCGAGGTGCCGCAGATCTATTGATGCTGCACGGTCTCTTGATTGCTAAACTGGGGTCATGACGAGAGACCGAGAGGCTGACCAAAGGCTGCTCGACGCCGTCCTGAGCTTCGTCGCGGGGCATCCCCATCCGGCGCTTCAGCGCTTCAAGCCGGCGCTTGCGGATTGGGGCGAGGCGTGGACGGCAGTCGCGCCGAGTTACCTGCCGGCGGTCGAAACGCTGCAAGCTGCGCTGCCTCTGGCATCATCAGAAACCCGGACCTTGGCAGCGCTCGTCGCCCGAGAGACCGGCTCGCGCAGGTGGGAGCAGAGCTACCGCAAGACCGACGGCCTTGTCGGTGATGACATGCTGAGCGGCTACGGCTTTGTGGAGGTTATCGGCACGCTTGGCCCCTTTGTCAGCAATCGCGTGCGCGCCGGTGTCGGTGTCTGGGGCCCAAGCATCGCCTACCCACCGCACCGACACCAGGCCGAGGAGGTCTATGTCCCTCTCGCCGGCAGCGCCGAGTTTCGCCTGGGCGAGGGCGATAACCTCTCGATGACCACGTGCGGTGTCGGTGATGCTGTCTATGTGCCCTCCCTGCTGAGGCACGGCTTCCGCACCAAGGAGCAGCCCTTGGTGGTCTTCTACATCTGGCAGGCGGGTGATCTTCGGGAGACGTCGAGTTTTTCCTGACCGTCTGTCATCGCGAACCACCTCTCAGTCCTAGAGATCTGCTGCAGGTTTATCGCCCCCCGGAGACGTCAAGGAAGGTCCCGGTGATATAGCTAGCCTTGTCGGAGGCGGCCCAAAGAATGGCCTCGGCGATCTCCTCCGGCTCACCGGCGCGCTGCATGGGTACCTGGTGGCGGACCCGCTCGATGCGATCTGGCTCGCCACCCTTGGCGTGGATCTCGGTGTCGACGATGCCGGGGCGGATGCTGACCACGCGCACCCCCTGATCGGCTTGCTCCTTGGCGAGGCCCAGGGTCATGGAGTCGAGTGCGCCCTTGCTGGCCGCATAGTCAATGTACTCGAAGGGGGAGCCCATGCGGGCCGCCACTGAAGAGACATTGACGATGACCCCACCCTGGCCACCGTCGCGCTTCGACATGCGCTTGACCGCCTCGCGCATGCAGAGAAAGCAGCCGATGACGTTGGTCTCCAGCACCCGCCGAAAGCGATCGGTCGAGATCTCCTCCAGACGCGTCCCGCCCTCCAGGATGCCGGCGTTGTTCACCAGCACGTTGAGCCCGCCGAAGGCCTCATCCATCTGGGCGAAGATGCTTTGCACATCCGCCTCTTGCCCGACATCGCCCTTCAGCAAGATGACCTCGCCACCAGCCGCGCGCGCCTCCGCGGCCACGGCTTCGGCCGCAGCATCATTGCTGCGGTAGTTGAGGCCGACACGATGGCCTTGTCGGGCCGCCAGCAGCACGGCGGCCGCGCCGATGCCGGCACTGGCGCCGGTGATCAGGATCCTTTGTGTCATTGAGGACTCACCCAGCGTCCCGCTTCAGCGGTTGCGCCATACAGTGGATGCCGCCGCCGGTCTTCATGATCTCGCGGATCTCGATCTCGGCGACCTCGATGCCATGTGCCTTCAACTGCTCGATCAGGCTTCGGGAGTGGATCGGCGCGATCACGCGGTCGTCGCCCATCGACATGACGTTGCAGCCGAGCCCCATGGTGTCGCGGAAGGGCACCGGGATGATCTCAATCTTCTTGGCCTTCAGCCAGTCGACGATGCCGGGTTCGGTACAGTCCAGACAGACCGCGGCCAGCTTGGGCGCGATCATCACCACCATCAGGTCAATGTGCACATAGTAGGGGTCGAAGAAGGCCAGCCGCGTCTCCCAGCCTTCGCCATCGAACCAGCACTGGACCTGACGCGCCGCGATCTCCTGCGTGCGCTCGCCGCCGCAGCCGATCAGGACGCAGCCCGGCTCGATCACGTCGAAGTCGCCGCCCTCGAAGTGGCCGGCGGTCACCATGTCGTAGATCGGGATGCCCAGGCGCTGATAGTTGCGGATCGCGGCATAGTTCTCGCCGCGGCGCCACCAGTTGGCCATGTTGGTGATGACCGCGCCATAGGGCGTCATGAAGCTGGAATCACGGGTGTAGACCTGCATCGGCAGGGTCTCGTCGCCCTCGGCGAAGTGGATCTTGACGCCGAAGTGCTCATAGGCTGAGACCAGCTCGGCGTGCTGGCTCTGGGCCGCTGCGATGTCGCAGGGATCCTCGCGCAGGAACTTTCGCGAAAGGGAAGAGGTCGCCATGTGCTTCAGGTGCGCCGGCTTGGCCAGCAGCACGTCGCGCAGGCGTCCATACTCGCTATCGATGCCCCAGTCGTTCAGCGGGGCGGTGTTGCCTGTCTTCTGACGGCGTTGCAGGGAAAGGCTGTCCCCAGCCCGCTCTTGAGGGCTCAGATCGTCCGGCATGGCTCAACTCCGAAAGGGTGGTCCAGCCAACCATGCCGTGCACTCCGCCGGCGGGCAAGCCTCAAGCGGCGCTGATGTCGTCCAGGTCCGGGTTCTCCATCACCAGCTCGCGGCCCAGCACCTCGGCATAGACGGCCAGAGTGCGCTCGCACATCTGCTGTTTGGAGAAGGAGATGCGCACATGCGCCAGGGCATCGACCGCCATCGTTTCGCGCTGCTGCGGGGTGAGGGAGAGGGCCCAACGGATGCCCTGAGCCAGCCCCGACGCGTCGCCCGGCGGGAAGAGCAGGCCTGTGTGCTCTTCCAAGATTTGCTCCGGCGCGCCGCCGTGGTTGGCGGCAACGACGGGACGTCCCAGGGCCTGGGCTTCGCTGATCACACGCCCGAAGGCCTCCGGATCGGTCGAGGCCGAGACCACGGCGTCGGCCAAGCGATAGGCCGCCGGCATGTCGTCGCACTCGCCCAGCACGACGGCGCGGCCGATCAGGCCCTTGTCGCGGATCGCTTGCTCCAGCTCATCGCGGAAGCCGGCATGGCCCGGCTGCTCTGCGCCGACGAAGCAGGCAATCAGGTCCAGGTCGCTTAGCTGCTGCAGTGCCTCCAGCAGCAGGTGCTGACCCTTCCAGCGGGTTAGGCGCCCCGGCAGCATCACGACCGGCACGCCGTCCGGCAGGTTCCAGCGCTCGGCCAGGCGGATTACGCGGTGCACGCTTACCTGCTCTGGATCGAAGCGGAAGAGGTCGACGCCGCGCGGGATGATGCGCAGCCGCTCGCGTTCGACGCCGTAGACCTCCTGCACGTGCTGGCCGATGAACTCTGAATTGGCGATGACCCGCACGCCCTTGGTCATGATGGCGTTGTAAGACTGCTTCAGCGGCACACCGCGGTCATAGGCGCCGTGGAAGGTGGTAACGAAGGGCTTGTCGCAGCGCTTGGCCGCATAGTAGGCGCTCCACGCCGGCGCCCGGCTGCGGGCATGTACCAGTTCGATCTGATACTCCTCGACCAGCCCGGCCAGGCGCCCGACGTTCTTGCGCATGGTAAGTGGATTTTTGGAGGCGACCGGCAGCTTCTCGTGCAGCGCGCCAACGCGCTTCAGCTCGACCTCCATCGGTCCGCCTTCAGAGACCACCAGCGCCTGACCGCCGGCCTTGACCACGGCCTCGGCGATATCGACGGTTGTGCGCTCCACGCCGCCGCCTTCCAGGCGCGGCAGCACCTGCATCAAAGACAAACCCAGGCTATCGAACCTGAGAGGGGACATGTTAGCCTCCCGCCGTCGAACTGCCTTGATGCCGCCTCCCCCGATCCAAGCGAGAGGACCCCTTCCGTATGACCGCCAAGCCGTCTGCGACATCGCATGCGATCCTATCTTTCCCCAATACCCACCCACTTGCCTACCGTTATCGCCCCGGCGTCGGGCCAGGGATAATCTTCCTCGGCGGCTTCATGAGCGATATGAGTGGCACAAAGGCCACACATCTGGAGGCCTATGCCGCAGAACGAGGGCGCAGCTTTTTAGCCTTGGATTACAGCGGTCACGGTCTCTCGGGCGGCACATTCGAAGAGGGTTCGATCGGTCAGTGGGGCAATGATGCGCTGGCCGTGATCGATGCTGTGACCGAAGGGCCGCAGGTCCTGGTGGGCTCCTCCATGGGCGGCTGGATCATGCTTTTGGTCGCACTGGCACGGCCGGAGCGGGTGGCGGGCTTGGTCGGCATCGCCTCTGCCCCCGACTTCACCGAAAGCCTGATCTGGGAGCAGATGCCCCCCGATCAGCGTCAGGCTCTGATGGAGGCGGGACGCCTGGAAACCCCCTCCGACTACAGCGAAGAGCCTTACGTCATCACCCGCCACCTGATCGAAGAGGGCCGCAACCACCTGTTGCTGCACGCACCGATCAACATCACCTGTCCGGTCCGCCTGCTGCACGGCCTGGAAGACGCCGACGTCCCCTATGAGTGCTCCCTGTCGCTGCTCGACGCCTTGAAGAGCGAGGACGTGCAGGTGACCCTGGTCAAGGGCGGCGACCACCGCCTCTCGGAGCCTTCGCAACTGGCCTTGCTGGATGCGACCTTGGATCGGCTAATGGCGCAGGTATCCTAACGTTCGCTGCTCAAGAGGCCGGCGAGGCCTTCGCGGTAAGTGGGGTAACGCAGGGTGTAGCCGAGGTCCTTGACGATGCGTCGTGAAGAGACCCGGCGGTTCTCGGTCCAGAAGCGTTGCGCCATGGGCGAAAGCTCGACCTCTTCGATCGGCTGGGCCGGGGGCGGGGTCACACCCAGAAGGCGCGCGGCCTCCAGCACCACCTGCGACTGGGCGGCTGGTTCGCGGTCGGCCACATTGAAGATACCGGCCTGCTCCGGGCGCTCCATGGCGGCCATCACGGCGCCGGCAATATCCTCGACATGAATGCGGTTGAAGACCTGGCCTGGTTTGATCACCCGCCGCGCCTTGCCGATCTTCAAATCGCGTAGCAGGTTGCGGCCGGGACCATAGATGCCAGCCAGGCGAAAGACCGCTATGGGTAGGTCCAAAGCCTCCGCGAAGTCGTTCCAGGCCTGTTCTGCGTCCAAGCGTCTCCGACCGACACCGGAGGTGGGTTCGGCCTGACTGCTTTCCTCGACCCAGGCCCCTTTCTTGTCGCCATAGACGGAGAGGGAAGAGAGATAGCCGATCCAGACCAGGGCCTCCGCCGTCTCGCGGATCATGTCGGCATAGCCGGTGAGGACCGGGTCGCCTTCCTCTTTGGGTGCGGCACTGGCGAGAAGATGCGTTGACTGAGGCAGGGCTTCAGCCACCCTGGTGTCGGCCTCGCGCAGGTCCAGGCGAATGACCTCGATCCCCTCGGCTTCCAGTCGCTCAGCCTTGTCGGGGTTGCGGGTGGTCCCAACCACCGACCAACCAGCCGTGATGGCGCGCCGGGCGACGGCCTCTGCGCTATAGCCCAAGCCGAAAATGAAGAGGCGGGACATGGTCTGTCCTCCTGCTCTGCTCACGTGACGGAGCGGCTTGCGCGCGCATCCATTCAGGGACAAGCTGGTGCGCATGACGGCTTCCATCAAGCGCTCAAAGTTCGTTCTCTTTTTCCTTACGGTCTGTCTCCTCTTTGCGTTGCCGAACGTCTTTGCCGCAGCGCAGGTGGTCTTGCTGACCGAGTGGCGGGGAGAGCGGCACATGAACTGCCTGCAGACGGTGTCGCGCGACCCCTCCTATGGCATGTCCCTGGCTGAGGACTGGTTGCAGCAAGGCAACAACACCGCGGCTCAGCACTGCCTTGCGGTCGCCGAATCCGAGATCGGGGATCCCGGCAAGGCAGCCAAGACCTTCGGCATCATCGCCCAGCAGCTGCCTGGCGACCGTTGGAGCGACATCGGCCAGATCTGGGCGCAGGCGGGTCACGCTTGGCTCTTGGCAGAAGAACCGACAAACGCTCTGGAAGCCTTTGATTTAGCGATAGACTACCGCCCAAACGATGCCGGATTGCATGCCGATCGTGGCGTGACACAGGCGCTGTTGCAGAACTATCGGGCAGCGGTCGATGACCTGAGCCGTGCCATCGACCTCACCCCCGGCAATCCAGACTATCTGCTCTATCGCGCCACGGCCTATCGCTATTTGGATGATCTGCGGAGTGGCCTGATCGACTTGGACACCGCCGTGGCAGAGGCTCCGAACTTTGCTGAAGTCTATATGGAGCGCGGCCGACAGCGCGCTTTGGTCGGGGACGGCGACGGTGCCGCGGCCGATTTCAGACGGGTCTTGGAACTGGCGCCTAACTCCGATCTGGCGCCGCTGGCGTCCCAGGCTCTGCAGCAGGTTTCGGGGGGGTAGGGGGAGTCTGCCATCCTCGCCAACGTTGTTTTCCGGCTTGACCAGAGAACCATGTGGTGCTGGGTGGATTGGTCAAGGTTAGAGCTTATGTAGCTGATATAGCGAGGGAATCCATAAACGGCTGTGCTGCATTGGATCGCGCGTTCTTCCCCTTTCTGACTAGTGTCGAGTGGTTCACCGATCAAGGCGAAGGACGACGCGGGCAGGGTCTAGAAATCCAAATCCGCATAGTGCCGCGGCGGGGCGGCACCCGGCAGATAGTCGGCCAACAAGGCGCGCATGGAGGGGCGGGATTTGACCCGGGCATACCAGTCCTTGGCGACGGGATGCTTGCTCCAGGGCACATCGCCCAGATAGTCGATGGTCGAGATGTGCGCGGCGGCCGTGATGTCGGCGATGGTAAAGCGCTCACCGGCCAGCCAGAGCCGGCGATCGGTCAGCCAGGCGATGTATTCCAGATGATAGTGGATGTTCGAATGCCCGGCGCGCACCACGCCGGAATTGGGCTCGCCGATCTTCAGAAATCGCTTGAAGATCTTCTCGCTCACCAGATTGTCGGTGACCTCGCGCCCGAACTTGTCGTCGAACCAGTTCGCCAGACGGCGTGCCTCGGCGCGCTCGCTCACCTGCTCGCCCAGGAAGATGGACTGAGGGTAGGCCTCCTCCAGATATTCGACGATGACCCGATGATCGGGGATAATGGTGCCGTCGCCTTCGATCAGCACCGGAACCTCGCCCGCCGGATTGAGGCGCAAAAAGCCCTCGCGGCGTTCCCAGGTGTTCTCGGTCTTAAGCTCGAAGTCCAGGTCCTTCTCGGCGAGGAGCAAGCGGATTTTGCGGCAGCCGGCGTCGAGCGGCAGGTGATAAAGGATTCGCATACTGGCTGTGTTGCCTAAAGGAACAGTTCACTGCCACTAACGCAGCAATGCAGGTCTGTCGAGCCTTCTACGCAGAGGCAAGGCTCTTTTTTGCCGAGGCTAGCACGCTAGACTGGAGTCCATGCAGGAACGAACCATCCCAAGTGCGAAGAGCGAGCGCAGGTACCTAGGGCCTCTCCCGAACGCGGTTGATGTGGTCGTGATCGGGGCCGGCGTCATCGGCATCACCACGGCCTATCATCTGGCCAAGGCTGGCCAACGCGTGCTGGTCTGCGAGAAGGGCGTCGTCGCCGGCGAGCAGTCGAGTCGCAACTGGGGTTGGATTCGCCAGCAGGGGCGGGATGCGGCCGAGCTGCCGATCATGATGGAGTCGATCCGCATCTGGGAGGGCCTGGGCCAAGAGACCGGCGAGGATCTGGGCTTTAGTCGCCAAGGCTGCCTCTATCTGGCCAAGGATGAGGCCGAGATGGCGGACTATTCCACCTGGATGGAGACGGCCAAGCAGCACCAGTTGGACACCCGCCTGATTGGCCGGGCCGAGGTCGATCGCATGATCGAGGGCGCGGAGGGCCAATGGGCCGGCGCGCTCTGGACCCCCGGCGACGGTCGCGGTGAGCCGACCTTGGCCGTGCCGCGACTGGCTGCGGCGGCTGAGCGGCTGGGCGTGGTTGTCCGTGAGGACTGCGCTGTTCGGACCTTGGACCGATCCGGCGGTAAGCTGACAGGCGTGGTGACCGAAGCGGGGGCTGTGGCCTGCGATCAGGTGGTCTTGGCCGGCGGTGCCTGGTCCTCAACATTCCTTCGAAATCAGGGTGTTAAGCTGCCACAGTTGACAGTACGCTCGAGTGTTGGGCGGACCCGACCTGGGCCGGACATTTATGCCGGCAATGCTGGTGCTAAGGGGCTATCCTTCCGCAAGCGGGCGGACGGAGGCTACACCATCGCCCTCGGTGACTACTCGGAGCATTACATTGGGCCGGAGAGCTTTCGCGAGTTCCGCCGCTTCCTGCCCCTGCTCAAGGCCTCTGCGAAAGAGGTCAAGCTGCGCTTCGGTGGCACCTTAGAGCGCTTCACATCAAAGACGCGCTGGGATGGTGAAGAGGTTTCTCCCTTCGAGCGGACGCGGGTTCTGGACCCCGTGGCAGCGCCCGAGGCCGTGTCTCGCATGCGCAAACGCCTGGCAGAGCGCCTCCCGATGCTGGCGAAGGCCGGCCTAGTGGAGACCTGGGCCGGCATGATCGACGTTATGCCAGATGTGGTCCCGGTGATCGACCGTGCGCCAGGGCTGGAGGGCCTGGTAATCGCCACCGGCTTCAGCGGCCATGGCTTCGGGATCGGTCCAGGGGCTGGCCGCGTTGTCGCCGACCTGTTGCAGAACAAGCCGGTCGGACATGACCTAAGCCGCTTTCGCTACGCGCGCTTCTATGATGGCAGCCCGATCGATATCGGACCGCTTTAGGCAGCGGCCGCTGCCTGTCTAGCCTCTCATCCCCTGTGGAAGTGTCGCTCGCCATGCCTAAGAACCCCACACACGATCTCGCCACCTTGGCCATTCATGCCGGCGAAGCTCCGCAAGGAGGGCATGGCGAGATCGCGCCGGGGATCGCTATGTCGACCTCCTTTCACGCCCATCCAGACGGCGTGGAGTTCTCGGCCGAGGCTCTGGGTGATGAGGTTCCCTTCTTCTACACCCGCTGGGGCAATCCCACTGTCCGGCAGTTGGAAGAGAAGCTGGCGGCGCTCGATGAGGGTGAAGACGCGGTCTGTTTTGCTTCCGGTATGGCAGCGATCTCGGCCTTGCTGCTGTCTCAGCTCAAGGCCGGCGATCATCTGGTGATCTCCAATGTCTGCTATGCCGGCGTGACTGAGCTGATTCACAACAGCTTGCCGGCCTATGGCATCGAGGTCTCGGCGGTGAACACCGCTGACCTCGCGATCGTGCGCAATGCGATCCGCCCAAACACCAAGATGATCTACGCTGAGACGCCGGCGAACCCGATCTTGAGGCTCGCCGATATTGCCGGTTTGGCTGAGATCGCCAAGAGCGCCGGTGCTGCCTTGGCCATCGATTCCACGCTGGCAACGGTGGTTGCGACACGGCCGCTCGCGCTCGGGGCTGACTACGTCGTGCACTCGCTGACCAAGTATGTCTGCGGCCATGGGGGTGACGCTTTGGGCGGAGCGGTCATCGGCCGTGCCAAGGCGATGACCCAGCTAAGACAGGGGCCGCTGATCCACCTGGGTGGCTGTATCTCGCCCTTCAATGCCTGGCTTTGTCTTCGGTCGCTGCATACCCTGGACCTGCGCATGCGGGCGCATCAGGAGAATGCGCTGGCCGTGTCGCAGTTTCTGGAGAGCCATCCGCGCATCGATCGGGTGCTCTATCCTGGCCTGCCATCCCATCCGCAGCACGCGCTGGCGAAGCGGCAGATGGCGAACTTCTCCGGCATGGTCTCCTTTAGCGCGGCCGATGGGCCGGCTTTAGCGCGCCAGCTGGCCGATGGGCTGAGCCTCATCAGCTATGCGGTCTCCATGGGTAAGAGCAAGAGCCTGGTCTTCTACATCCCGACCGACGACTTGCAGGCCAGTTCCTTCAAGCTGAGCGAGCCGGAATTGGCAGACTATCGGGATTGGACCGGCGAGGGGACCTTCCGCATGTCGATCGGCCTTGAGAGCCCAGAGGCGCTGATCGACGATTTGGCGAGCGTCTTGGACGCAGCCTAGCTAGCGCCGGAAAGCGCCAGGAAGCTCTTGGTCACCTCGGCTTCACGGGCCAGCATGAGGCGCTGGGCGGCGCGCATGTGGGCCCGCATCACGGCCCTAGAGGTCTCGCTATCACCAGCTCGGAGGGCCTCGATCAGCTGTTCCTGGTAGGTCAGGCCGCGCTCCCGCAGTTCCGGGTTTGGCTGGGCATAGATGCGCTTGCAGACGATCAGCTCCTTCAGCAGGCGAACCAGGAAGGCGCAGTAGAAGCTCAGCAAAGGATTCTTGGAGAAGCCGGCCAAGGCCTCGTGGAAATCGAGCTCTGCGACACGCTGCTCGCGCTCTTCCTCGGCGGAGGCGGGTGGCTTGGTGTAGGCACTCATGCGCGATTTCAGCTCTTCGATCTCGCTCTCCTGGATGTGTCCTGCCAGGTCGGCCACCAGTTCCGGCTCTAAGGCGATGCGCAGCTGGTAGATGTTGGCGATGCTGATGTCCTTGAAGAAGAAGTGGTTGGCCAGCAATGCTGCGGTGTGGTCGCTCTCGACCTCCGTAATGAAGGCGCCGCCGCCGGGTCCGGTGCGGGTGCGGATCAGACCCTGCGCCTCCAGCACCTTCAGGGCTTCGCGCACCGTGCCCTTGCTGACCTCCAGATCAGCGATCAGTTGATGCTCCTGCGGCAGCCGGTCGCCGGGAAGCAGGCCCTTGTCGGCAATCCAATCCTTGATGGTCTCGGCAATGGCTTGCGGGCGATTGCGCGGACGCTGCTTCTCGCTGGGCGCCGCGGTCGTCTCAGTCGAGGGGGTGGTAACAGGCGACGGCATGGTCCTTGGAAACCTCGGTTAGCTCTGGTGCAGTGGATCTGCAGGTCGCGTCAGCATAGCGGCAGCGCTGGGCAAAGGCACAGCCCGGAGGTGGATGCAGGGGATCGGGCAGCTCTGCGGCCTTCTCCTCGCCTTGCAAGGGGCGCCCGACTTGCGGCGCAGACTTGGCTAGCAGTTCGGTATAGGGATGCCGGGGTTTGGAGAAGATGCGCTGCGCTTGGCCTATCTCGACAACACGGCCGAAATAGAGCACGGCGACCCGGTCGCTGATGGCTTCGACCACGGCCAGGTCGTGGCTGATGAAGAGGTAGGTGAGGCCAAACTGCCGTTTCAGCTCTGCTAGCAGGTTGAGCACCTGGGCCTGGACCGAAACGTCCAGGGCTGAGACCGGCTCGTCGAGGACCAGGATACGCGGTTCGGCTGCGAGCGCGCGGGCTATGCCGATGCGCTGCGCCTGACCGCCGGAGAACTCATGGGGATAGCGGGTCAGAAACTCCTCACGCAGGTTCACGGCAGCAAAGAGCTCTTTGATCCGCCGGTGGCGCGCCCCCTGGTCGAGGCCCAGCAGATGCTTCAGCGGTGCCTCCAGGATCTGGCGGATGGTCTTGCGCGGGTTCAGCGACGAGAGCGGATCTTGAAAGACGTACTGAATGAGGCGGCCAAAGGCGGCAGGGTCGCCGGCCTGCGCGGAGAGGTCTTTGCCTTCGATTTCGACGCGGCCATGGCTCGGCGGCAAGAGACCCACCAGCATGCGGGCCAAGGTAGACTTGCCGCAGCCCGATTCACCGACGATGCCCAGGGTTTCGCCGGCGGCCACCTCGAAACTGACCTCCTGCACGGCCCGAACTCTTGGCTTCTCTCCGCCGAGCAGTCGACGGCCGCCGCCAAAGTGTTTCGCAAGGTCCTGGACCAAGAGCGCCGGGGTCATGCCTTTATCCCCTCGGGGAAGAGGCAGCGTTGACCGCGACCATCGCTTTCGATCAGGCCGATCTCGCCCTGTCGGCAGCGCGCCTCTGCCTTGTCGCAGCGGGGCGCGAAGGCGCAGCCTGACGGCAAGTCATCGACGGGTGGGGGCAGCCCAGGGATCGCGGCAAGCGCGCGCCGTCCGCCGCCCAGCTCTGGCACACAGTCGATCAGTCGGCGGGTGTAGGGGTGACGCGGGGTCTCCAGCACTGCCTGGGCCGGGCCGGTCTCGACGATGCGGCCGGCATACATGACCGCCACGCGGTCGCAGAGCTGTGCCACCACGCCGAAATCATGGGTGATGAAGACCAAGGCCAAGTTGCGTTCACGCCTCAAGCTGTCGAGCAGAGCCAGGATCTGGGCCTGGACCGTCACATCCAGCGCCGTGGTGGGCTCGTCGGCGATGATGAGGTCGGGGTCGTTCACCAGGGCGAGCGCAATCCCGACGCGCTGACGCATGCCGCCGGAGAGCTCGTGCGGATAGGCACGCGCACGAGCGTCGGCGTTGGGAATACGGACTTGGCTCAAAAGCGCGACGGCCTCTTTCCGGGCTGCTTCGCGGGAGACCGGGCGATGGGCTCTGATCGCTTCGACCATCTGATCGCCGACCCGGATCAAGGGGTGCAGGGTCGAGAGTGGGTCTTGGAAGATATAGGCGACGCGCCCGCCGCGCAGCCGCCGCAGCTCCTCGCGTGACATGGAGAGGCTGTCCTTGCCCTCGATCAGGACACTACCACCGGTGATCACACCGGGCGGAGAGGCCACAAGGCCCAGCAATGAGAGAGCGGTGACTGACTTGCCAGAGCCTGATTCGCCGATGATGCCCAAGCATTCCCCAGCCGCCACCTCGACGCTGACGCCGCCCACGGCGCGGTAGGTGCGAGGACCAACCTGAAACTGGGTTTCGAGCCCTTGGACAGAGAGGAGGCCACGGCCTTCAATCTCAGGTTCGGGAGCCTTGCGCTCGATCCGCGTCACCGCTTGTGGGCGAGAGAGGGCGCCCGAGCGCAGGCGTGGATCCAGCGCGTCGCGGATGCCGTCGCCCAAGAGGTTCACGCTCATCACGATCAGGAAGATCATCACGCCCGGCACGATCGAGGCATGGGGCGCATTGATCAGAACCTTACGCCCTTCGCCCAGCATGGAGCCCAGATCGGCTTGCGGCGGCTGCGAGCCCAGCCCCAGGAAGGAAAGGCCGGCGGTCTCTAGGATCATCCAGCCGACGGTGGTCGACATGGTGATGACGATGACCGGCAAGACGTTGGGCAGGATCTCCGAGCAGACGATCTGAAGACGCGACATCCCGGCCAGACGCGCGGCGTCAACGAACTCACGACCGGCGATCGAGAGGGTTACGCCGCGGATGTTGCGCGCGAAGAAGGGAATGTTGACCACGGCCACCGCGATCAGGGCGTTCAAGAGGCCCGGTCCCAAAACCGCGACGATCGCCAGCGCCAGCAGGATGTAGGGAAAGGCCATCAGCATATCGACGCCGCGCATCACCAGGCTGTCGGTCCGACCACCGAGAAAGCCGGCCATGAGGCCAATGGCGGAGCCGATCACGGCCGCCAGGAACGCAGCCGAGATGCCGACCGCGAGGCTCAGCTGCGTCCCCCAGATGAGGCGCGAGAGCAGATCACGACCCAGATGATCGGTGCCGAGCAGATAGCCATCCGTGAAGGGCGGGATCAGGCGGTTTGCCGGGTCCGTCAGATCAGGATTGGCGATCGGCAACAGGGGCGCCAGAAGGCAAAGCAGGATCACCAGCAGAAGGACGACCGCCCCAAGAGCAGCCAGCCGGTTTCTGAGGATCAAGTGCAGCGTGGTCATGGGCTAGGCTCAGGCCTTGACCCTGGGGTCGAGCCAGCTCTGCGCCAGATCGGCGAAGAGGTTGAAGAGCACATAGCTGGCCGCCACGACGATGACGCCGCCTTGGACCAGCAGAATGTCACGGGTCGAGATGGCCTGCACCAGCATCCGGCCGACGCCCGGCCACTGAAACACGGTCTCGATGTAGACGGCACCGCCAAGCACGAAGCCGGCCTGAACGCCGATCACCGGGATCACGGTGACAAGGGCAGCTTTGAAGGCATGGCCGTAGAGGACCTGACGCTCGGTCAGGCCCTTGGCGCGCGCGGTGCGGATGAAGTCTTGGCGCAGCACCTCCAGCATGGCGGCGCGGGTGAGGCGCGCAATCACACCGGTCGCAACGATCGAGAGCGTGACCGCCGGCAAGAGGAGATGGCGCAGCAGGTCGGCCAGATCGCCTCCGCCATAGATGGCCCACATGCCGCTGGCCGGCAGCCAGCGCAGGTTGACGGCGAAAAGCAGGATCAAGAGGAGGCCGAGCCAGAATGAGGGGATCGAGATCCCGATCAAGACGACGAAGGTCAGGATCTTGTCGGTCCAGCCGTACTGCCGCGCTGCCGTCCAGATCCCGATCAAGAGACCCCAGAGCGTGCAGAGCAGCAGGGCGGCGCCGGCCAGGATCAAGGTGGCGGAAAAGCGCTCCATCACCTCGTCCAGCACCGGCCGGTTGAGGCTGTAGGAGCGGCCGAGATCGCCCTGTAGGAGGTTCCCGATCCAGATCAGGTACTGATCGATAAGCGGCTGGTCTAAGCCCAGATCGCTGTTCAGCTTGGCGACATTCTCCGGCGTCGCGTAGGAGCCTAGGATGGCGGTCGCCGGGTCGCCCGGGATCAGGGCCATGATGGCGAAGACGATGATCGTCAAGCCGAAGAGCACGGGGATCAACGCCAAGAGCCGTTTGGTGAGATAACCGAGCATTGGCGTCATCCTCCAAGGGTTGCCTCAGGGCCGGCGCGTCGGCCGCCAATCCTGAGGCCTAACAGTCTAGCCCTTGGTCACATCCTTGAGGATCAGGAAGAAGGAGGGTTGGAGCTTGAAGTTGCCGACCTGGTCGCTGGTGGCAGCATTCTGCTTCCAGTTGGCGACGAAGGCCCAGGGCGCATCTTCATAAACGATCTCCTGCATCTCCTTATAGAGCTTGGCGCGCTCAGCCTGATCGGTGGCACTGCGTGCGGCCTCCAGCAGGCGGTCTACCTCCGGGTTGGAGTAGTAGCCGGAGTTGAAGCCGCCCTTGTCCGGCCAAGCCTCGGTGCGCAGCGCCAGGTAGGGCAGGGTGTCTGGATCGTTGGTCATCCAGGCCATCTCCGCCATATCGGCCTTGCCCTCCAGACCGGGGTTCACCTGCCCAAGGAAGGTGTTCCACTCATAGGTCTCAATCGCAACGTCGAGGCCTACCTTGGCCAGATCGGCTTGAATGGCGGTGGCCATCGGAACCGGGTCCAGCATGCCGGAGCCTCCTTCGGTGACATAGAAGGTGAGCTTGGCGCCGGTGTTGCCTGACTCTTCGATCAGTGCCTTAGCCTTCTCGGGATCATAGGGATAGGGCTGCAGGTTTTCGTTGTAGGCCCAGGCAAAGGCTGGGGGCGTGGGGCCAGAGGCGACCTCTGCCGTGCCCTGCAGGATCTGATCCACCATTGTCTGCTTGTCGATCGCATAGTTGATGGCTTGCCGCATGCGCTTGTCGGCGAAGGGCCCTTCCTTGGCGTTCAGGATCAGAAACCAGAGGTGCGGTCCGGCCTGCTCATGCAGGGCGAAGCCGTTGCCGTCGAAGCTCTGGACGGAGTCCGGCGGGATCTCCACCATCACGTCGATACCGCCAGAGAGCATCTCGGCGACCCGCGTGTTGGCATCGGTGATGGGACGGAAGACCAGGGCTTCCAAGCCCGGTGCACCACCCCAATAGTCGTCGTTACGGACGGCCACCACCTTTGCATTGGACTCCCACTCGGCGAAGCGGAAGGGGCCAGAACCGACCGGGTTGCGGCCAAAATCCTTGCCCTGCGCCTTCACCGCCTCAGGCGAGACGATCAGGCCGGTCGGATAGGCCAGGTTGGAGAGGAAGGGCGCGTAGGGCGCATTCAAAGTGAACTTGACAGTCTTCTCGTCCAGTGCCTCGACATCCTCGACCGCTGAGAAGAAGAAGGAGAGTGGAAAGGGACCAGTGTCGTGGAAGGGATGCGCCTCATCCAGCATTCGATCAAAGGTGAAGACGACGGCATCGGCGTTAACCGGAGTGCCATCGTGAAACTGCGCGTCATCGCGTAGGGTGAATATATACTCATTGCCGTCCTCGCTGATTGTCCAGTCGGTGGCAAGTGCAGGCTCAACCTCTAAGGTGCCGTCCTTGTAGCGGACCAGACCGTCGTAGAGATTCATCAAGATGCGAAAGTCGTTCACCGCGGTCACGGCCTGCGGATCAAGCGACTTGGGCTCGGCGATCTGACCGACGACCAGGACCCCGGGCGGTGTCTGCGCCGGGGCAGAGGTGACAGCCATCGCAGCCGCAAAGGCAAGCGCGGGCACAGCCCACTTCGAGCAAAGAGTCATTCTCGTCTCCCAGTTTGTTCTGACCCTGGATTGTTCTGACGGGTAATTTATCATATTAAATTGCCAGGAGCAAGTTGATCATGATAAATTAATTTCAGGCTCGCATAGGGGCTGAACTGGAGGACCGAGGAGGCCAAGGGGCGCAATGACCCTCTCTATTCTGATGTACGATAAAGAGCATGAGGTCATCGGCTGCGCGGCCGCGACTGGGAATCTCGCCGTTGGGGCTTGGGTGCTGCGGGCTGAGGCCGGCGTGGGTGCCGTCGCCACGCAAGGGCTGAGCGTCTCCACCCTTTGGGGTGACAAGGCGATGGACTCGCTGAGTGAAGGCACACCGCCGGAGGTCATCCTGCAGCGCCTCACGCTTGGTGACCCGGGACGTGAGCATCGTCAGGTTTCAATCTTGGACTGGAAGGGTCGCGTGGCGGCCTGGACCGGCAATGCCAACGAGGCGGTCTGTGATCAGATCCTGGGCGACAACTACGTTATCGCCGGCAATTGGCTGAGTTCGCCGGAAGTCCTGCCCTCGATGAAAGAGGCCTTGATACGTGCCGCAAGGCAAGCGGAGGGCGAACCTGGTGAGGTCTTGCTCCGGGTTCTTGAGGCCGGGGTCAGTGCCGGAAGTGACAGCCGTGGGACACTCTCCGCTGCGCTCAAGATCGTCTCTCGCGATCGCCCGCCCTTGGACCTTCGGATCGATTATGACGAGGAACCCCTGGCGCGTTTGAGACAGCTTTATGCGCGGGCAACTTCCGCCCCCTACAGCACCTGGGTCGAGCGGGTGCCGACCCTGGCAGCCCCGCACCGATTTTAGCGCCGTGCTTCCCTAGAGCGTCTTCGTCAACTTGGTGGCAACGGACTCTATGAGGTCGGGATCGCTGCCGCCAATCAGCAGGTACTCGTAGCCATTGGCCGCCCAGTAGGCCGAGGACATGCCCTCCATGGTCCTGACCTGAAGAGGTACCGACCGGGAGTTTTCAGAGCGGATGATGCAGAGTGCGATGGGTGCGCCGACCTTTGAGAGAAAGGTCATCTGCAGCAAGGGGCGGCCTTCGTAGCCAAGGATCTGCGCGCGCTTATAGTCCAGACCGTCAAGGCCTGTGACCGTGGAGTAGGCCACAGGTTTCCCAAGCGCGGTCGAGATTTGCTCCAATTGAGCTGCGGCCTGCGGTTCCGTCTGCTCGACCCTGGCCAAGGTGCCGTTCACATAGAGCGCGTGATAGGCAGCGACATACTGGTCCCAAGTTTCCAGATCGGAGCGCTTGGCAAGATAGGCGGCACCGCCACCGACGAAGAGAGACAGGGTCACCGCAGCGGCGATGGCGCCAAGGCTCTTGCGCCGCGACCAGC
Source organism: Rhodospirillales bacterium (assembly GCA_963669335.1). Classification (GTDB taxonomy): domain Bacteria; phylum Pseudomonadota; class Alphaproteobacteria; order Kiloniellales; family JACOMY01; genus JACOMY01. The sequence continues at coordinate 3,075,461 of OY770023.1, read as the reverse complement.
CCCGCGGTGTTGCAATCTCTTGCTGGATATCTGGCACTTGGGGCGCAGACGCCAGGAGCGCGTCGAAGGCACTGCTGATCTGGCTGGTATCGAGTGTGAGCCGATCCAGCCTGGCCCTCAGCTCGGCATTCTGCTCCAGCGCGGCCTGAAGCGCGCCGGCCGCAGTCTCCTCCAACTCGCCGTCGAGGTAGGCGGTCAGCTCTTCGTCGGTAAAGCTTGGCCGCTCACTCATCCGACTTGGCTCTTCGGTTCATTGAGCTTGCAGACCAGCTTGGCGCGTGCGGCCGCCAGGCGGCTCATGACCGTACCGATGGGGATATCCAGCAACGCTGCTGCTTCCTTATAGCTGTAGCCTTCCACATAGACCAAAACCACCGTTGTGCGCTGCGCCTCTGGCAACGCCATCACCTCTAGTAACACCTCACGAGCGAAAAAATTCATCTCCTGATTGGGGCGACCGTCGGGCAGGTCGATGTCCTCAGCCGTGGTCATGCCGCCGCCGCGTCTGACGGCTTCCGATCTCAGCTCGTTCAGCCAGATTCGCTGTGCGATGCGAAAGGTCCAGCGGTCGAGCTGTGTGCCGGGCGCCCAGAGATCGGCTTTCTCGATTGCTCTGAGGCAGGTCGCCTGCGCCAGATCATCGGCCCGATCGGGATGGCCGGCCAGCACCAGGCAGTATCGCCAGAGGCGCGGAAAGTGGTGCTTCAAGCCCTCCGCAACCTCACTTCGTGCAGTTTTCTGCAGCTTCACCCGAATAAATCCTCCCCGGCGGGTGTTTCAGAATAACCGCAGCCAATTGCGGCGATCAAATGAGGAACCAGCCATGAAGAAACTCGTCATGTCCGCAGCCCTAGGTCTCTTGCTCGCCTCCGGCGCCGCCTATGCCGGCGACACGCCCTCACCGCCGGGTGCCGAGGTTTACTTCATCGATCTCGCGGATGGGGACAAGGTCTCCAGCCCGGTGACGGTACTCTTTGGCCTCTCAGGTATGGGCGTGGCGCCAGCGGGTGTCGAGAAGGCAAAGACCGGGCATCACCACTTGTTTATCGATCGCCCGCCGCTGGGCGAGGGAGAGGACGGCGAAGATGAGCTCGCTTTCCCCATTCCGGCTGACGAGAACCATGTCCATTTCGGTGGCGGCCAAACCCAGACCGTCGTCGAGCTTCCGCCGGGCCAGCACAGCCTGCAGCTGGTGCTGGGCGACCAGAACCATATCCCGCACAATCCGCCGGTCGTGTCCGAGGTGATCACGATCACGGTCGAGTAGTCCGCTTGGCATCGGCCCACAGTCACCTTCGCCGACGTTGAACGGACGGGGCGGCGGTCGGGCTGCGGGCCGATACCAACCTCAGTGCTGAAGATCTGCTCTAGAGCATGATGGCGTCAAATCGAAACGATTTGTCGTCTGAATCATGCTCCACACGTATGAAAAATAGAGCAGATTCACGCCAACAGGGGATTCCACCTATTTGCGATCTGCTCTAGTGATTGAGGATCTTTGAGAGAAAGTCCTGCGCGCGCGGGCTTTTGGGATTGCCGAAGAAGTCTTCTGTCTTGCGGTCCTCGACGATGGCGCCGTCGTCCATGAAGACGACCCGGTCGGCCACCTTGCGGGCAAAGCCCATCTCGTGGGTCACCACCATCATGGTCATGCCGTCCTGTGCCAGCTCCACCATCACGTCCAGCACTTCGTTGATCATCTCGGGATCAAGCGCCGAGGTCGGCTCGTCGAACAGCATGGCGATAGGGTCCATGGCCAAGGCCCTGGTGATCGCGACCCGCTGTTGTTGACCGCCGGAGAGAGCGCCCGGGTGTTTGTCGATGTGCTCAGCCAAGCCGACCCGCTCCAGGAGGGCTTCGGCCTTGCCGATGGCTTCTTCGCGCGAGCGATTGAGAACCTTTTGCTGACCCAGGCAGATGTTGTCGCGCACGCTCATGTGCGGATAGAGCTCAAAATGTTGGAAAACCATGCCGATGCGTGCGCGCAGCTTGGTGAGGTTGGTGCGCTTGGCGGTTACCTCTGTGCCCTCGACCGTGATCTGGCCTTGCTGCACCGGCTCCAGCCCGTTCACGCACTTGATCAAGGTCGACTTGCCTGAGCCGGAGGGGCCGCAGACCACAACGACCTCGCCCTTCTCGACCTTGGTGGTGCAGTCACGCAGGACGTGGAAGTCGCCATACCACTTGGAGATCTGGTCGATCGTAATCATGCGGTTCGAGCCTTTTGCAGCCGCCGGACAAAGAGCGATCCGGCAAAGCAGATCACGAGTAGACGAGCGCGGCGAAGATATACATTTCCGCCAGGCGCCCTTCCGTGCGGGCGATGATGGATGAGACGGTCATGAAGTCGCGAAGAGAGACAACGAAGACCAGAGAGGTATCCTGGAAGAGGATGATGCCTTGGGTTACCAGGATCGGGATCATGTTCCGAAAGGCCTGGGGCAGGACGACGTAGCGCTGAATCTGCCAATAGCTGAGGCCGGTGGCCTGTCCGGCAAAGACCTGTCCCCTGCGCACCGACTGGATGCCGGCGCGAATAATCTCTGAATAGTAGGCGGCCTCGAACATGACGAAGGCGATCAGGGCCGAATAGAAGCCCCCGATCGGCCGTCCCACGGCCAGCGGCACCAGGAAGTAGAACCAGAAGATCACCAGGATCAGCGGCACTGAGCGGATCAGGTTTACATAGCTGGCGGCAAAGAGGGACAAGGGGGCAATGCCCGATAGCCGCATGAGGGCCAAGAGGGTGCCCAGCACGATACCGCCCAGAATGGCCAGCAGGGTCAGAACGAGGGAAAGCTGCAGACCGGACCAAAGGAAGGGTAGGTTGTCCGTGATTACGGCAAAGTCGAAAGAACCCATGACTTAGCCCTTTCCTACGAAGCCGGGGATACGCGTGTATTTTTCCAGCAACTGCATGATCAGTGTCGCGGTGAGCGCAATTGAGACGTAGATGACGGTCGCAGCCGTAAAGGCCTCAAAGCCGTTAAAGGTGTACTCCGCAATCTGTTGGCTCTGCGCCGTCAGCTCCAGGAGACCGATGGTAAGCGCCAGAGAGGAGTTCTTGAAGACCGTCAGGAACTCGGACGTCATGGGCGGCACGATCAGCCGGAATGAGATCGGCAGGAGGACATAGCGATAGGTCTGGGCGGTGGAGAGGCCGCCGGCGTAGGCCGCAGAGGTAAGGCCCTTGCCAACCGCCTCAATGCCGGCACGGACCTGCTCGGCAACGCGGGAGGCGGTATAGAAGCCAAGTGCGACGACGGCGGTGATGTACTCTGGGTTGGGCATATCGCGCTTCATCCAGCGGCCGATCTCGCTGGGCATCAGCTCCGGCACGACGAAGTACCAGATGAACATCTGCACCAAGAGCGGCACATTGCGGAAGAGCTCGACATAGGCCGTGCAGAAAAGCGCGACTGGGCGCGACGGCAGAGTCCTACCGACGCCGATCAAGATACCGACCACCAGGGCAATGACCCAGGCGGCAAGGGCGACGGCGAAGGTCCACTCGACGCCCGAGATCAGCCAGCCGAGATAGGGTTCTTCAAAGAGGACACCCCAGTTCCAGTTGTAGTTCATTGCGGGCCTCCTCTGGGAGGTCCGCAGAGGTGCAGGGCACCCCCGCGGAACCTAGGCCTAGATCAATTGGGAAGCGCGTTGATCTGGAAGGCTGCCTTCAAGAGGTCGGTTTGTTGGACGCCCATCGGTCCGAACCACTTGTCGTAGATTGCGTCGATCTCGCCGGAGCGGAAGACCTCCGCCAAGGCCTTCTTGCCGACCAGTTCGAAGGCACTGTCGTCGCGGCGCACCATGATGGCATAGGGGTCAAAAGACAGGAAATCGCCCACCACGGCAAAGTCATCCGGTGACTTTGACTTGGAAATCAGCCCGTAGAGCAGGATGTGATCGGTGGAATAGACATCGACGCGGTCGGTCTCCAGCGCCAGCATGCCCTCGGCATGATCGCGCACCGGCAGCACCTTGACGTCGAGCCCCATCTCTTCCACCGCGGCCTTGACCGCGCGTTCATTGGTCGTGCCCTGGGCCAGTGCCACGGTCTTCCCGTCCAGGTCCGCGACCGCGTTGATGCCGCTGTCTTTGCGGACCAAGAGCTTGGTGCCGGTAATAAAGGTGGTCGGTAGATACTCGACCTGTTCTTGTCGGGTCAGGTTGTTGGTGGTGGAGCCACATTCGAGATCGATGGTGCCATTGGCCATCAGCGCAATGCGGGTCTTGGGGTTGACCGGCACATAGCGAATCTCGACCTCTTTGCCGATGCTGGCCTCAACCGCATCTACCACCTTCATGCAGAGGTCCATGGTGTAGCCGATGGGTTGTTGATTGTCGTCCAGGTAGGCGAAGGGCACAGAGCTTTCGCGGTGGCCGATGACGATCTCGCCATTGTCGGCAATCTTTTTCAGGGTCCCCGTGAGGTCTTCGGCCGCGGCGGGTAAAGCGATTGCGGCGGTCAAGGCTGCTGCCAAGAAAGGCTTCATAAGTCTCATTGAGAGATACCTCCTGTTCGTTTTTGGGGTGCTTGGTTCAGTTGTGATAGCCTGGGAGATCAAAGATCCCCGGGTATCCGAAGAGGGCGGCGCTGCCGCCGGTGTGCAGGAAAACGACGTTCTCCATGCCGTCGAAGTGACCCTTGCGGGTCAGGTCGATCAGGCCATCGATGCCCTTGCCGGAGTAGACGGGGTCAAAGAGCAGACCCTCTAGCCGCGCCAACATCTTGACCGCAGACCGCATGCCTTCGGTCGGGAGGCCATAGCCGGGGCCGACATAGTCGCAGTTGGCCTGGATCGCCGTGCGGGGGACCGCAGCCCCGATGCCCAGCAGGTCCATGGTTCGACGCGCCAGCTCGTGGACCATGGCCTCTTGCTTGTCTCGTGCAGCCCGAACGCCGATGCCCAGCAGAGCGATATCGCTGTCGAGCGCCGCCAGGCCGACAACCAGGCCGGCCTGTGTGCCGGAACTCCCCGTGGCGTGAACCAGGGCATCGATGGTGAGACCCATCTCCTCGGCTTGACCCGTCAGCTCTGCCGCGCAATTGACATAGCCAAGAGCACCGATGGGGTTGGAACCGCCGCCCGGGATCACATAGGGACGCTTGCCACCGGCCTTCAGGGTGGCAGCCAGCGCCTCCATCTCCGCCTGCATGTCGGTACCGCCCGGGCGCTTGGCGATGCTGGCACCATGCAATTGATCCAACAGGACATTGCCGTTCAGGGTGTATTGCAGATCGTTGGAGCCGGTGCGGTCCTCCAACAGAACATGGCAGTCAAGGCCCAGCTTGGCCGCAGCCGCCGCTGTCTGGCGCGCATGGTTCGACTGGGTGGCGCCCTGCGTAATGATGCTGTCGGCCTCGCGCGCCAGGGCATCAGCCATCAGAAACTCCAGCTTGCGGGTCTTGTTGCCGCCGGAAGACAGGCCGGTGCAGTCGTCGCGCTTGATCCAGAAACGTGGCCCGCCCAGAGCCTCGCTCAGACGATCCATCGGCTCCAGCGGCGTGGGAAGGTGGCCCAGGCGTACCCGAGGGAAACCCTCCAGTGCACGCATCAATAGGGTGAGGCTATCACCCTCCATACCCTCGCTACGCCCGCTCGTCGGTTCTGGCACTGCCGCTGTGATCATCACCACTCCACTTTCTTATGCAAACTTTCCCTTAGCCTAAGTGGGCAAATCATCACTGAAAAATGCCAATGTTGCAGGCTGCTCAAAGAGAAAGTATGACTGGTAGATGGACATACGCCTGCTAGAAGACGCTCTTTTGCTGTTGGAGGAGCGGAACCTCAGCGCTGCTGCTGAGCGCCGTAACATGACGCAACCGGCCTTCTCGCGCCGAATACGTGCGTTGGAGGACTGGTTAGGAAAAAGCCTCTTGGTGCGGCATGCCAATCGGGTTGAGCTAACCCCGACCTTGGCTGCGAACGAGGCCCAGATTCGCGGACTGCTGCGTCAATTGCGCCAGCTTCGCGACCAGATGCGGGGCGAGGAGAAGACGCGTGAAATCCTACACTTCGTCTCTCAGCATTCCCTCTCGGTCTCGGTCTTTCCAGAGATCTATCGCACCCTGGATCGGCTCGGACGGGCGATCTCGGCGCGGCTCCACACCCGCAATCTGGACGCAGGCATGGCCATGTTCCTGCGGCACGAGGCCGATGTCTTACTCAGCTACGAGATGCGCGACTTCTCGCAACTTCCCTTCGATCAATCTGTCGCGCGGCACACCTGGCGCCGCGATGCCATGGTGCCGGTGGTGGGTGGCAGCCTGCGCCATCTCTTGACTGAGGATCTGCGCCTTCGGCAGGGAAGTCCGGTGATTGGCTATCCGACCGACAGCCAGTTCGGTCGTTTCGTCGCCGCCTACGAGAGCAAGGCAGAGCAGCGCTTGGACGGCGTTCTGGCCGTCGAGTCCGCCTTCTCCGTGGGCATTGCCGAGTTGGTTCTGGCCGGCGTCGGTGCGGCTTGGGTGCCGCACTCACTCCTGCATGAGGAGATCTGCTCCGGCGAGGCCGTAATCCTATCGGCCAGCTATGGGCGTGTGCCGCTGGACATAGCCCTCTATGCTCATGCATCCAGCAGTCACACTGCGACGCTCGTTGCCGATCTGGTGCGTTAGTCGGCGCCCGATATCAGATCACTGTAGTTTTCTATGACACCACGATAGTCTGCTCTGATCTTCTTTATTGAACCGACACCGAGCGTTTCAGCGGGGAGACCAAGGAACGCAAATATGCGATTAAGTTCCTTCTGCGGGTCTTCACTCAGGTTTTCATACCGGACCTCAATAGCGGGATAACCCCGGGCGATCAGCTTGGCGCGCCGTTGGCGTCTTTGCGCCTTCCTGAGCCGCCTTTTGAATCGCGCGACATCGACGGCGAAGGGCGCGATAGCAAACTCCTCTTCCGAATGTGCGATTTCCGTATGATCTAAGACCTCTTGCGATAGGCAAGAGTCGAGAGGATCGCGCAGCAGATGGACGAACCTGGCTTCGCCCCTGAGTGCCGCGAGCATTCGCAGAGAGGCGACGTTGTACATGACCTTGATGCCGTAGGGGCCGCCGGCGAGCTTCGCCAGGTGCTGGTGATACTGTCCGTGCGTGCCCTCAAACTCGCAGAAGCGCATGTCGGGTAGGAGCTCTGACGGGCCCGTCACGTTACAGGCGACGGGGTCGGGATGATAGACCTCGCCAAAGCAGCGGAAACTGCTGTGTTGGTTCAGCATCTGACAGAGCCAGGTCGAGCCGCTTCGCTGTGTTGTCCAGATAACCAGCATGGAATCCCTCTAGGCAGCGTACGCGCGGGAAGCAACGCTTTTCTTTGGCGGGGGTGGCTCTGCGAAGCGCTCAACCCTCAAGACAGCTTCTGCATGCACAATCGGACTTGACCCCTACCGCCGGTCGAAGCAACGTCTCTTCAATCTTGGGACGTTGGGGATCGGGCATCGTTATGGCAAATGAGACTTACTGGCGGAGACCTGGAATGGCTTTGGACAGCGCTGAGAGGCCAGGGCGTTACACAGGGAACAGGGTCAGGTGGACCCCGACTTCGTGGAGGAGTTCTGGTCGGGCGGCGATGATGGCGATTGCGTGCCTGGCGCTGCTTTCAGCCTGCATACCCAAAAACCCCAAGCCTGCACAGAACTACGAAGAGTCTGCGGCCTATGAGCAAGAAGGCACGACCTCCGCAGAGCTGACGATAAGTCTCTTGACGGAGCATGCGGATCACCCCCAGATCTGCCAGCGCGTGACGGCCTACCTTCTACCCGATATCACCTACTACAACACCTACATTGAGGCGGCACGTGACCAAGGCTTTTGGTGGAAGTTCACTGACCGGTACATGGTCTGTGACGCAAAAAGAAAGATCTATCATGAAGAGAGACTTCCAGCGGGCGCTTACAATGCAGTTGTAATTTATGAAGACCTGGTTCCGGGAAAGTGGGCTGCTGGCTACCATCTGGATTATTGCAAGGGTTTCGTGAAGCCGGTGGTCATACCGGACAACGGAACGGTCGTCATTGATATGAATAAGGATAGTGAAGAAATAAAGATGCGGGGGTGCGACCCCTTCAATTTCTTCTAAATAGTGAGCCGCAATTCTTGGAAGTAAACGAAGGGATAGCTCTTAAGTGGTGGCAGCACGGAAAGGCGGTAAGCGGCTGCGTCCACCCCTTGATTTTTGTTGATCGCCTTGTCATTGCGAGGCAGTCCGAGATCCAAACCGGTGGGACCGACGTCAGCGACGGGATGTCGTCTCCGCGCAGCCCTCGTCCGGACTGGCTCTCACCGGTGGTGCTGTTCTCAGCAACATGGACGCGATTATTCTTGTCTAGTTCAAGTGTGTGGTGAACCCCATCCCGCTGATCGATGTTGCGGGCGATACGCAGGCCAGCGATCTCGAGCAGGAAACATCATAGAAAGGAACAATAGCCGGGTTCCCCCTACACTCTTGCCTTCCACCTCGACCACCTCGCGCGCAAGGTGGACCACAGTGTCCTAGGGGACAGGATCGGGGCGGGGCAGGCCGGCTAACACCATGAAGGCGCGCCCAGCGTCTTGATCATCTCAGCATTATTCTTGGCTACTCCTTTATCGGTAGACTTGAAGATGGCGACCTCCAGGTTGACCAGCTCTGCGGTCTGCAAACAACCCGAGATCTAACGTTGTGTCCTTCAGAGCCCGAGTATCTATCCGAAAGTTCGATCTAGCGGATGCAAGGCTTCCTGCACCTGCGCCGGGCTCTCATGACCCTTCATGATGGCATCATTCGATCAAGTCATTTGCGTCATGGGCTTACAGCACTGATCTATCGTCGTAGACCAAACATGGATTGATGGAGATCGAGGCTATGAAACTAAGTGACTTTAAGGTGCTAACCTTCGACGTCTATGGCACCCTGATCGATTGGGAAAGCGGGATGATCGCCGCTCTGACCCCCCTGACGAAGCGTGTGGAACCCAAGCTGACGCGCGACGAGATCCTGGAGGCTCATGCCTACTATGAATCACGAACCCAGGCTTGGACGCCGGCGAAGCGCTACAGCGCGGTTTTGGCCGTGGTCTATCGACGTCTCGCAGAGCATTGGGGCGTGCCGGTCGCCTGGTCTGAGTGCCAGGCCTATGGGCAGTCAGTGAAAGACTGGCCTGCCTTCTCGGACAGTATCGAATCGCTCCGTTATCTGAAGCAGCACTTCAAGCTTGTCGTGCTGACCAATACCGACAACGAGAGCTTCACCCACAGCAACGCCAAGCTAGGCGTCGATTTTGACGGGGTCTACACAGCCGAAGACATCGGATCCTACAAGCCCGCAGCGCGCAATTTCGAGTTCATGATCGAGACCTTGGGCAAGCGCGGTATCGAGCGGCAGGAGATCCTGCACACGGCCGAAAGCCTGTTCCACGATCACGTACCGGCCAAAAGGTTCCAACTCGCGAATTGCCAGATCTATCGCCGCCACGCCCAAGGAGGCTTTGGCGCGACGATGGATCCAGGCGAGAAGCCCAGCTTCGATTTCCGCTTCAACTCCATGGCCGACCTGGTGGCCGCGCATCGTGCGGAGTAGGGCGGCAAGGTTCCCTTAAGCCGGCTGCTCGCTGAGTGCGGAGCGTGTCACCGGATGCTCCAGGCGGTTCAGCATCTCCTTGGGCACCACCTGCCAGAAGTGATTTCGGGTCAGGTGCCAGTCAACCAGAAGGCGTTGGGCAAAGTCGGAGGCTGTCTCGCGCCAGAAGCGGTCGACCAGGGCACGCAGTTGGCTCTCGTAGTGCTGGGTCTCGACACGTTGATAGATCACGCTGTCGCTGTTGATGCGGATCGGCAGCAACTGGTCGGGGTCGTAGACGAAGGCCATGCCGCCGGTCATGCCTGCGGCAAAGTTATCGCCTATACCGCCCAGGATCACGGCCACACCACCGGTCATGTATTCACAGCCGTTGCTGCCACAGCCTTCGACTACCGCCGTGGCGCCAGAGTTGCGCACGCAGAAGCGCTCGCCCGCCTGGCCCGCGGCATAGAGCTCACCCGCGGTTGCACCATAGAGCACGGTGTTGCCGATGATGGTGTTCTCGTGGCTGGCAAGCTGTGACTTGGTCGGCGGACGGACCACGATGCTGCCGCCGGAGAGACCCTTGCCGACATAGTCGTTGGCATCGCCAAAAACCTCCAGCTTCACGCCCTGGACCGCCCAAGCGCCAAGCGATTGCCCGGCCGAGCCGCGCAGCCGCACGGTCAGATGGTTGGGGGCCAGGCCGGTCATGCCGAAGCGGCGGGTGATCATGGCGGAGAGGCGGGTGCCGATGGCGCGCTGCGTATTCTGAATGTTGTACTGCAGTTGCATCTTTTCGCCATCCTCGAACAGCGAGGCGGCATCCACCAGGATCTGCGCGTCCAAGGTCTCCGGTACCTCGTTGCGCTCGGTCATGGTGCAATAGGCGGCATTGCCACCACGTTCTGCCGTGATCAGCAGCGGGTTGAGGTCCAGGTCGTCCAGATGGGCGGCACCGCGGCTCACCTGCTGCAGCAGGTCGGTCCGGCCAATGGCCTCGTTCAGCGAGCGCAAGCCCAGTCCCGACAGAATCTCGCGCACCTCTTCGGCCAGGAAGGAGAAGAGGTTCACCACCTTTTCCGGCGTGCCCGTGAAGTGATCTCTAAGCTTGGGGTCTTGCGTGCAGATACCGACCGGGCAGGTGTTGGAATGGCATTGACGCACCATGATGCAGCCCATGGCCACCAGCGAGGCCGTGCCGATGCCATACTCTTCTGCGCCCAGCATGGCGGCGATCACCACGTCGCGGCCGGTCTTGATACCGCCATCGGTGCGCAGACGTACCCGGTGGCGTAGATTGTTCAGGGTCAAAACCTGGTGCACCTCTGAGAGGCCCATTTCCCAAGGCACGCCAGCATACTTGATCGAGGTCTGCGGGCTGGCACCGGTGCCGCCATTGTGGCCAGAGACCAGGATGACATCGGCTTTGGCCTTGGCGACGCCGGCCGCAATGGTGCCAATGCCGGAGCGGGCCACCAGCTTCACGCAGACTCTGGCATCGGGGTTGATCTGCTTCAGGTCGTAGATCAGCTGCGCCAGATCCTCGATCGAGTAGATGTCATGATGCGGCGGCGGTGAAATCAGCATGACGCCCGGCGTAGAGTGGCGCAGCTTGGCGATCATCTCCGTCACCTTGAAGCCCGGCAGCTGGCCGCCCTCGCCGGGTTTGGCGCCCTGGGCCACCTTGATCTCGATCTCGCGGCACTTGTTCAAATAGTGGGCGGTGACGCCGAAGCGACCCGACGCCACCTGCTTGATCGCCGAGTTGGCATTGTCGCCGTTCGGCTTGGGCTCATAGCGCTCCGGCACCTCGCCGCCCTCGCCGGAATCCGACTTGGCGCCGATTCGGTTCATGGCGATGTTGAGTGCGCCGTGAGCATCGGGGGAGAGCGCGCCCAGCGACATGCCGGGGGTCACGAAACGCTTCCTGATGGCTGTGATCGATTCGACCTCTTCCTGCGGGGCCGCTTCGACCTTGTCGGCCTTAAAGTCGAGGAGGTCACGCAGAGAGTTGGGCGGCAGGTCCGCCAGCCCGGCGGCAAAACGCTTGTAGGTCGAATAGCTGTCGGTACCGACGGCCGTCTGCAAGGTATGGATCAGCTTGGCTTCCCAGGCATGGCTCTCACCGCCGCGTCGATAGCGGTAGAAGCCGCCGACCGGCAGGGTGGCCACGGCGCGGCTCCAGGCCTTGTCATGCAGCTCGATCACGTCTTCCTGCAGGCCGCGAAGGCCGATACCGGAGATGCGGCTGGTCACGCCGGGGAAGTATTCATCGACCAGGGTGCGCGAGAGGCCGATGGCCTCGAAGTTGGCACCACCGCGATAGGAGGAGAGGACGGAGATCCCCATCTTCGACATGATCTTCAAGAGACCATCTCCGATCGCAGTCTTGTAGCGCGCCAGAGCTTCAACCAGGCTGAGGTCACTGAAGAGGCCCCGCGCGTGACGATCGGCGATGGCGGCTTCGGCCAGATAGGCGTTGACCGTGGTTGCACCAACACCGATCAGGACGGCGAAGTAGTGTACGTCCAAGCACTCGGCCGAACGCACGTTGATGGCGGTGAAGGTACGCAGACGCTGTCGCACCAGATGGGCATGGACGGCGCCGGTGGCCAGGATCATGGGGATGGGCGCGTGGGTATCGCTGGCCGCCTCGTCAGTCAGCACGACATGCTCGGCGCCACCGCGCACGGCATCGTCGGCCTCGCGACGCACCCGGTCGATGGCTTCGCGCAGTGCTGGTTTGCCGGAACGGGCATCCTCGATCGAGAAGGTGCAGTCGATGCTGGTGGCTCGACCCTTCACGTGGCCCTGTAGCTGATTGAACTCACCCGTCGTCAGCACCGGGCTGTCGAGTAGCAGGAAGCGATACTGCTCGTCATTCTCGTTCAGGATGTTGCCGAGGTTGCCCAGCCGTGTTCGCAGGGTCATGACCCGGCGTTCCCGCAGCGAGTCGATCGGCGGATTGGTTACCTGACTGAAGTCCTGACGGAAGAAGTGGTGCAGGGGCCGCACATTGTGTGACAGCACCGCCAGTGGCGCGTCGTCACCCATGGAGCCCACGGCCTCCTTCGCCTGCTCCACCATGGGGTGCAGGATCAGCTCCATCTCCTCCATGGTGATGCCGTGGGCCAGCTGGCGGCGGCGCATCTGATCGCGCGGCATCTCCGACTGGCGGGCCTGAGCTTCAACCGTAGACTGGCGCTCCATGCTGTCCTGGCTGCGGGTGACCCAATCAGCCCAAGGGCGGCGGCCGGCCAGATAGTCCTTGATCTCGCCGTCCTTGTAGAGGCGCCCCTCCTGCAGGTCGACGGCCAGCATCTGACCCGGACCCAGGCGGCCCTTTTCGATGATGCGGTCCTCGTCGGTGCGCACCATGCCGGTCTCGGAGCCGGCGAACAAGAGCCCGTCGTCGGTGATGGTATAGCGCAGCGGACGCAGGCCGTTGCGGTCCAGGCCGGCCACTAGCCAGGTGCCGCCAAAGCCACAGATGGCCGCCGGTCCGTCCCAGGGTTCCATAACGGCGTTGCAGTAAGCGTAGAAGTCCTTGTGCGCCTGTGGGATCGGGCTGTCGTCGTTCCAGGCCTCCGGGATCAGCATCGACTTGACCATCGGCAGGTCGCGCTCGCCGCGGACCAGCAGCTCGGCCACGGCGTCGAGCGCCGCGGAATCAGAGGAGCCCGGCTGGATGATCGGCTTCAGGTCCTCAATGCGCTCGCCGAAGGCTGGCGATTCCAGACGACACTCGTGCGCAGCCATCCAATTGACATTGCCGCGCAGAGTGTTGATCTCGCCGTTGTGGGCCAGGACGCGGAAGGGCTGGGCCAGGTTCCAGGTCGGGAAGGTGTTGGTCGAATAGCGCTGGTGGAAGATCGCGAAGTTAGAGACGAAGCGCTCATCCATCAGGTCGGGATAGAAGCGATCGACCTGTTCGGCCAGGAACATGCCCTTGTAGATCAAGGAGCGGCCGGAGAGGGAGCAGATATAGAAGTCCTTGATCGTCGCCTCGTTCACCGCGCGCTCGATGCGCCGACGGATGACGTAGAGCGAGCGTTCGAAGGTCTCAGGCGAGTGATCGGGCAGGTTTTCGATCATGATCTGCTCGATCTCGGGCCTGGTCGCATTGGCCTTCTCGCCGATGATGGCGGTGTCGATCGGCACCTGGCGCCAGCCAAAGACGCCGAAGCCACCATTGATGATCTCGCGCTCGACGATGGTGCGGCAGCGCTCTTGGGCAGAGAAATCGGTGCGCGGCAGGAAGACCATGCCGACGCCAATGTCGCGATTGCCCGGCGGGTGGCCGGTGCGCTCGACATGCTCGCGGAAGAAGTCCTGCGGAATTGCGACATGCAGACCGGCGCCGTCACCGGTCTTGCCGTCGGCATCGACCGCACCCCGGTGCCAGACTGCCTTCAGGGCCTGGATCGCGGCCTCGACGACCGATCGGCGCGGCTTGCCGTCCAGGGTGGCGACCATGCCGACACCGCAGGCGTCATGCTCGTCGGCCGGATCGTAGAGGCCGTGGCGGGCCAGGCGTTCTGCTTCGGCGGCTTGGCGGCGGATGATCTCGGAAGCGTTGGTCATGGTCTTGCCCTCAAGCGGCGGCGCGGCCGGGCCGCTGGGTAATGGGGATGTGGCGCGGCTGGGCGGAAACCCGCGCGAGCCAGGCGCTGACGGCCGGATAGCCGGAGAGGTCGAAACCGCCCGCATCGGCCACGTGGGTGTAGGCATAGAGTGCGATGTCGGCGAGGCCATAGCGCTCTCCGACGAAGAAAGAGCGATCTTTCAAATGCCCCTCCATTACGTCGAGCGCCTGATAGCCCTTGGCGCGGCGGCGTGGAATCTCTGCCTGCTCTTCTGGCGTCTGGCCGCCAAGACCCTCGGCGATCCAGGCCCTGAGCACGGCTATGTAGGGCTCGTGGCTGTACTGCTCGAAGAACATCCACTGCAGGGTTTCCGCCTGCTCTACGCGGTCGCTCGGCCAATAGGGCGTGCCTTGCGCAAGGTAAAAAAGGATGGCGTCGGACTCGGCGAGGCAGTGGCCGTCGGGCAGCTGCAGGGTCGGGATGCGCCCGTTGGGGTTCAGCGCCAGGAAATCCGCTGTCCGGGTTTCACCCTTGAAGAGATCCAGGTCGAGGTACTCGAAGTCGAGCCCCAGCTGGGTCATCAGCAAACGGACCTTGTAGCCGTTGCCGGAGATCATGCTGTCATAGAGGCGATAGGTCATGACCGGGTACTCCAAAGCAATGCGGCAAAGACAAGAATCGTGACCAGGGCAGCGATCCAGTACAGCCGGCGGCGTCGCTCCCATGGCTTGCGATAGGCAAAGCGGCTCGGCTGATCCAAGTCGCGCTCATGCGGCTTCCCAGAGATCTCGTTAAGCGGCGTTCCATGACGCGCGACCTGCTCCATTACCGCCGGGTCGTTGTGGTGCGGAAAGGACGGCTCCGACACGAGCTACTCCGCCGCCACCGCCTGCGCGTTGGCCTGGATGTACTGATGCATCGAGGCGGCGGCGTCACGGCCGTCGCGGATGCCCCAGACAACCAGTGAGGCACCTCGGACGATGTCGCCGGCGGCAAAGACGCCGGGCAGGCGGCTCATCTTGGTCTTGTGGTCGATCAGGATGGTGCCCCAGCGGCTGACTTCCAGGCCAGGCTCGCCGAAGAGCCGCGGCAGGTCTTCCGGATCGAAGCCCAGAGCCTTGATTACCAGATCGGCGTCGACATCGAAGGAGGAGTCCTCCAGGATCTGCGGCGTCTGACGACCGGTGGCGTCTGGCATGCCAAGGTGCACCTTGGCCGCGCGCAGTTTGGTGACCGCCTCGGTGCCCATCACAGCCTCTGGGGCGGAGAGCCAGAGGAATTCCACGCCCTCCTCTTCGGCGTTGGCCACCTCGCGCATCGAGCCCGGCATGTTGGCGCGGTCGCGGCGATAGAGGCAGCGGACAGAAGTCGCGCCTTGACGCACGGCGGTGCGCACACAGTCCATCGCCGTGTCGCCGCCGCCGACCACAACAACGCGCTTGCCCTTGGACCAGAGGCTGCCGTCCTCGATCTCCGGCACCTGATCGCCCAGGTCACGACGGTTGGAGGCGATCAGGAAGTCCAGGGCAGGGACCACGCCCTCGGTCCCAACCCCGGGGACCTTTAGCTCGCGGGCCTTATAGACGCCGGTCGCGATCAGGACCGCGGCGTGACGGTTGCGCAGCTCGTTCAGGCTGATGTCTCGGCCGATCTCGCAATTGAGCTTGATCTCGACGCCGGCATCGCGCAGCAGCTGCACGCGCCGCTCCACCACCGGCTTCTCCAGCTTGAAGCCGGGGATGCCATAGATCAGCAGACCCCCACCACGGTCATAGCGGTCGTAAAGAGTCACCTGATAGCCCAGCCGTCGCAGCTCTTCTGCCGCGGCCATTCCAGCCGGACCGGCGCCGACGATGCCGACAGACTCGGCGCGTTCCTGCGCGGGCGTTGCCGGCTTGACCCAGCCCTTTTCCCAGGCCGTGTCATTGATATAGCGCTCGATCGAGCCGATGGTGACCGTGCCGTGGCCCGACTGCTCGATGACGCAGCTGCCTTCGCAGAGGCGATCCTGTGGGCAGATGCGCCCGCAGATTTCCGGGAAGTTGTTGGTCGCCTGGCTGACTTCATAGGCCTCTTCCAGCCGCCCCTCGGCGGTCAGCATCAGCCAGTCCGGGATGTTGTTGTGGACCGGGCAGTGCACCTGGCAGAAGGGAATGCCGCACTGCGAGCAGCGACCGGCCTGCTGGGCCGCGCCCTCGTCGGTGAACTCGTCATAAATCTCGCGGAAGTCCGCGCGCCGTTCGCTCACGGCCCGCTTGTCGGGCATTTCCTTGCCGAGCTCGATAAAGCGTAGCATGCGATTGGCCATGGCGCTTGTCCTCCAGCGATGGTGCCGTCTGTTGCGCCGTGACTCTTGTTGCTTTGAGGCGCAGCGACCGGTCCCGACCAAGGCTGAGCCCGGCCGAGCGGCAGAGCTATAGCGGAGCTGGGGCCTGAGATCCAGAGAAAAGTCAAAAATAGGTCCTATCTATTGACCTTATTTTGCTTCATCAGATCACCATGCCGGGGATTGGCAGTGTGGCAGGAATGTCATTCGTAAGAATAGGTCCGATATGAGACTATATCGAAGAATGCCGACACGACGGCCCTGAGCTATAAGCAAACCATTGCCGTCCAGCCTTAGGGACCCTCCTTTGCCACTCTATCTGCTCGCCATCCTGGCCCTGGTTCAGGGCATCACAGAGTTCCTGCCGATCTCCTCAAGCGGTCATCTCGACCTCACCTGGATCGGCTTCCATGGCCTGGGCGCGGTGCCGGCCGAGATGGATGCGCGCCAAGAGCTGGTTCTGGATATTGCCGTTCATGTCGGCACCTTGGGTGCTGTCTGTCTCTATTATTGGCGCGATCTGGCGCGCATGCTGCTGTCGCTCTTCCACAGACGCCCCGATCCCTATCGCCGCCTGATCATTCTGCTGATCCTGGCCACCTTGCCGATCCTGGTGGTGGGCTATCTGGTCAAGGACTTGCTGCCCTATTTGAAAGGCGATCTGGCTCTGATCGGTTGGACCACGCTCGGATTTGGCCTGCTGCTTTGGATCGCCGACCGAAGCGGCATGACCCTTCGCTCCATCGAGCATCTGGGCTTCAAGGACGCGCTCTTCCTGGGTGCCGCGCAGGTGCTGGCCCTGATCCCCGGAACCAGCCGCTCTGGCATCACCATGACCGCTGCACGTGCGCTCGGTATGGAGCGCAGTGACGCCGCGCGCTTCTCGCTCCTCATGTCGATCCCGACGATCCTGGCGGCCGGCCTCTTCGCCGGATTAGAAGTCCGCAAGATCGAGTCGGCGACCCTGGGTTTCGACGCAGTCGTGGCGGCTGGTTTGGCCTTCGTCTCGGCCTTGCTTGCCATCGCCGTCATGATGGCTTGGCTCAAGCGTTCCAGCTTTCTCCCCTTCGTGGTCTACCGGATCCTCCTGGGTGGTCTCTTGCTGTTCCTGGTCTACAGCGGCACCTTGGCGGGCTGGGGCTGGCAGAGCGGTCTCTAGCATCTGACAGACAGGGCCTTTGTCCCGGATAGATCTTGTGTCTTGCGGTATTGCAGGGATGATGCCGTCCAGACGCCAAGGTCTATCTGGAAACCAGGGCCGATCAGGAAAGAAGCAATGACTGACGCTATTGACCGGGACCTCTCTCCGGAAAGCATCGCCGCGCAGGCCGGCCACTATCTGGATGAGGAGAGCGGAGCCATCGTGCCGCCGATCCATCCGGCGACCACCTTCGCCCGCGATGCCGACTATGCCCTGCGCCAGCCCAGCAGCTACAGCCGCTATGGCACGCCCGCCTGGGACACGGTCGAGGAGACCCTGGCGAAACTAGAGGGCGGCGCGGCCGCGGCAGTTTTTGCGTCTGGTATGGCGGCCGCCATGGCTGTGGTCTCAACCCTCCGGCCCGGAGACCACATCGTGGCGCATTCCGGCATCTACTGGGCGCTTCGATCCTTCATGGGGCGTTTTGCCGAGCGGTGGGGTCTGTCGCTGGATCTGGTCGACCTCTCTGAGCCCACGGCACTAGGCCGGGTCTTGCGTCCCGGACAGACAAAACTCTTGTGGTTGGAGACACCGGCCAACCCGCTGTGGGAGGTGCTGGATATTGCTGCCCTTTCGGCTGAGGCCAAGGCAGCGGGCGCCAGGGTCGCTGTCGACAGCACTGTCGCGACCCCGGTTCTAAGCCGGCCGCTGGAGATGGGCGCGGATCTGGTGATGCACTCGGCGACCAAGTACCTGAACGGTCACAGCGACGTGCTGGCCGGCGCGCTCATCACGGCCAAGGAGGATGCTGCCTGGCAGGACATCCTGACCAACCGCGGCGGCTTTGGCGGCACCCTGGGCCCCTTCGAAGCCTGGCTCTTGCTGCGTGGCCTCAGGACCCTCTTCCCACGGGTGCGCCAGGCCTCAGCCAGCGCCGCCCGGATTGCCGAGAGCCTGAAGGAGCATCCTGCGGTCTCCCAGGTGCTCTATCCCGGCCTGCCGGAGCACCCAGGCCACGCCTTGGCCCGACAGCAGATGCAGGGCGGCTTTGGCGGCATGCTCTCGATCCGTCTTTCTGGTGGCTTCGAGGCGGCAGCCCGGCTCTGCCGCAAGGTGCAGCTCTTCCACCCGGCGACCTCTCTGGGCTCTGTCGAGAGCCTGGTCGAGCATCGCCGTGTGATCGAAGGGGAGGGGAGTGCGGTCCCCGATGACCTCCTCCGTCTCTCCATCGGCCTGGAAGCGGTGGAGGACCTGATCGCCGACTTGGATCAGGCCTTGGCGAGCCAGTAGAGAGGCTGACAGCTAGCTCTGGCTTGCGTGGCGCCCGGCCTGAATCTCGCTCATCATCCGATAGACCTCGGCACCCTCGCGAACCCAGCGAAAGCCGATGTTCTTGTGCCGCGGCAGCCAGCTTTTCTTTGACGACTTGCTCTCCTGCTCTTTAGCAAAAAAGATCGAGGCCGCCTGCTCGCCATGCTCGCGCAAGACCAGCTCTGTCTGCGGTGTGATGGTGTAGATAGAGATCTCTCGTCCCCAGGCACGGTTGGCAATGAAGGCGCGCTCGTTCGAGAGCGCATAGCGCATGCGCGCGCGCTTGTAGGCGTCCCAGAAGAAATGTCCGATGAAGAGGTAAGCGCCGACTGCAACGAAGGGGATACCGAAGAGGGAGAAGAGACTGACCCCGGTCGCCGAGATCGCAATGGATATCCAGACCAAGGCAAAGACCAGGGTAAAGAGGCCTGACGCCGTCTGCAGAAGAGCCGGTCTGTCCAGCTTCAACCCGGCGGAGGGGCGACCTTCCCAGATGATGACCTCACCACTGCGGAGGTAGCGCGCCCAATCCATGTCCGGTTTGGCCGGCTGCCAAAGATTGGTTCCTGGTCGGTACTCCTGCATCGCCTTCTTCTACGATTGCCGTGACGGCCAGATCGATTTGATGGAAGGCGGTTTTTCATCAGTCTCTGCGAGGTTGGCCCGAACGTGACTCATGAGGCGGTAGACCTCCATCCCCTCCTTGATCCATCGAAACCCGATCAATCTGCGATAGGGGAAGCTTTTCTGCTTTGAGGAGGTTGGCTGCCGGCGCTCGGCAAAAAAGACGGATGCGGAACGGTCTTTGTGCTCGTCTAGAACAATCTGGGTCTGGGGGTTTATCGGATAGGTCTCCAGCCGCCGACCCAACACCTGCTTGGCGATCAAGGCGCGTTCGCTCGTAAGCGCATAGCGCGTGCGGCTGCGTGTGTAGGCGTCCCACAGCAAATGACCAAACAAGTAATAGGCGCCAACCGCCAAAAAGGGGAGGCCAAACAGTGGGAAAATACTCAATCCTGACTGACTGATCGCGTTTCCTATCCAAAACAGAGAGAAAACGAAAAAGAACAACCCTAAACCGGACTGGCCAAGAGCAGATTTATCGAATCTCAGACCGCGGCCGGGCTGACCTTCCCACAACAAGGTTTCTCCCTCAAACAAGTAGGAGTCCCAGGATGCCTTCTGCTTTTGCAGCTTCCAGAGATCAGTGCCGGGTCTATAGTCGGTCATAGCCTTAATCCTGATTCGGCGGTCCCTGCGGTTTGAACTCTGACCCGGGCGGGCGCACGTCCCAGATGTTCTCGCAGACGTCATTGGCGAAGCTGTCCGGCAAGCCCTCTTCGCCCAGTTCGGTGATCGCCACACCGATTAGCCCGCCGCCGCCGATGTAGCTCTCGACATAGGCCGAGGCCAGAACGCGTCGGGTTCCCGGGTCGCGCAAGGCAACCCTGCCGGCCAGGTTCGATTGATCGCCGATCAGGATGGTCGAGGCCGTTCCTGCCTCGCGATAGTGGTCGATCCTGGCTTCCAGGATGACCGGTCGCTCGCCTGTGGCGCAATAGTCCGTCGCCTCCTTCAGCGCGGCTTCGACTCGGGCCAAGGTTTCCGGGGCCACCACGCCGCTCTTCGGCCCGACCTCGATCCTAGCAACCGAGTAGGTCTTGGCGTCGGCCACGCTGACCGTTCGGATCGGCTGGGTGCGGGCCTGGCAGCCGGCCAGAAGGATGGCCAGACCGGCAATGGCCAGGCAGACAGTCGAGGCGCGTTTCATCATGAGGAATCCGAGTTTCTAGCGTGTTGCGTGCTGGGCGCTTGTGAGATAGATCGAAGCGTGAGGGTAGGACAAGGGAAAACAGATGTTGAAGATGCCAATCGCGGTGGCCCTGGCCGCTGCTCTGCTGGTGATCAGCGCCTGCATGAAGCCGGTCTCGGTCGGGGGCGGCCAAGGGGCCGTCCAGACGGTTGAAGGCTTTCAGGTCTTGGGTGGGTCCAAGTTCAACAAGGTCTTCAAGCCGGCAACCCTGGCCTGCGCGCAACAGGAGATCCGGCTGAACTACTCGAACGCGGCCGAGGCGGCGGCCCAACAGGCCTGGCAGGACTGGGCCAAGCGAGGCGCTGCTCAGAACGGGCGCTTCTCCTTTGAGGACGTGATCATCGAGTCGCACTGCCACTCGCTCTCCGTCGGCTCCTTCTACTGCGGGTCGCACGTCGAACTGGTGGCCGAGATCGAGAGCAGCGAGGCGGAGACCCCCAGGCAGCAGGTGGTGCTGCAGAGCAGCGGCAAGGCCTCTGGTGACAGCTGCGATATGATGACCTCTGCCGCCCTGGATAAGGCTCTGAAATCGGCCTTGAGCCAGATGGTAGAGGGCTTCGCTGGTCCCACGGTGGGCATCCAGTCTTCGATGCGCTGAGGGCTCTCCCTCTCTGCGCCGGAAGCATTTGACAGCCACCCCCAAGAGGCGCTAAATCCCGCCTCCCAATGACCGAGGGCCGGCCGCTTACGGCCCGCCCGCCCACGGTCTGGACGGAGGGGTGGCCGAGCGGCTGAAGGCGGCGGTTTGCTAAACCGTTATAGGGTGATAAGCCCTATCGAGGGTTCGAATCCCTTCCCCTCCGCCATGAGTAATGATCAACCGGTTGATTTATGTAGAATAATGAGATCATTGTAAAAATTTGCCCCACAATATGCCCCACGTTTGGATCGGGCTTGATGGTGCACATCGGTTCGCTGCCAGGCCCAAGAAAGAAGGTGGAACGATGCCGTCGGAAGAAGATCTCGCTTCGCTGGAACCGCTCCTGCGTTAAGTCCGCCCTGAGAGAGTGAGAAGGTATTGAAATCGAGGGATTTCGAAGCGGATTGACGTATTGGACAATGCCGGGAAGCGATGCCTGCCACCACGATTCCTGGTGTATTCCAATGCAGAGTTCGAAGCGATCATGCCGTAGCAAAGACCTCTCTTGCGAGCGTCTTGGCGCCATCATCGATTTGCAGCACCCGCTGGTGCGCTTGGCGGGGTTGGTGTAAACTGACCTGCAAAAGCGACTCCGTTCGCGGGGAGATCGGCGTCGGAAGTTGACCTCTCCTCGCGGTTATGCGGCGGCTTCGGTCATGGAGGAACATGGCCGGGGCGAGAGCAGGGATGGTGTGCGCGGAGACGCTGCCGAAGGTCCGTCGGGACCACTTTGTGCGTGGCAAGAGCATCAGGCAGATCAGCCGGGAGCGCGGCGTCAGCCGGAATTCGGTTCGAAAGACCCCGCGCTCTGGAGGGACAGCGTTTCGCGATTAACGTTCGGCCCGCTCGCTACCCAAACTCGGCGCCTTCGTCGCTCGGCTGGAGGAGATGCTGGAGGCCAATTGAGAGGCGTCGCAAGCGCGAGCGGCTTCCTCTGACGCGGATTCTCGAGGACCTGCATCGGGAGGGTTACCGGGGCGGCTACGACAGCGTGAGGCGCTATGCCAAGCGCTGGCGCCAGGCGCGCACGATGGTCCTATCCGAGGCCTACGTACTGCTGAGCTTCGCACCGGGCTCGGATGCCCTTCCTGGTGATCTATCCGCGCGAAACGCAAGAGATGGTGTTCGATGCCCATGACCAGGCCTTCGCCTTCTTCGGCGGCGCCCGTTGCCGTGGCATTACGATAGCGAGGGATGAGCCGCCACCGGTTCGAGGTGACGCCGAACGTCGACGGAGGTGGACGCTGGCCTGGTCATGCGCTACTGCGACAGTCATGCCATGCAGCAGCACCTGGACGAGATCGCAACCGAGATCGACCCAGGAGCCCACGCCGTCCTCCTGCTGGATCAGGCCGGCTGGCACCTCTCCGGTAAACTGCAGGTCCCGGACACCATCACCATCCTGCCCCTGCCGGCCCGCGCACCGGAGTTGAACCCGGTCGAAAACCTCTGGCAGTTCCTGCGCGACAACTATCTCTCAAACCGGGTCTTCAAGAACTACGACGGCACGCTCAACCACTGCTGCGCCGCCTGGAACAGGATCATCGATCAGCCCTGGCACATCATGTCCATAGGTCTACGCGATTGGGCACATAGGTTCTGATCAATGCACTTTGGTTCTCTACACGATGCTGCTGCGTCAAGTTCAAAGTGACCTTTGAAGGCAAATTGAGATAGCGGGTCTTGGTTCTCTTCGGCGTCGGCCGCTCGGCTGCGCCAGTATCCCGGTCTCTCCACTCTCGAACTCTGGGGGAGGTGCTCTGTGTTAAGCGCAAGGTCTCTTGCATCCAGCTCGTCCCGCACTCATCCCTCCGGTTCGACCCTCTCAGGTCAAAGACAAATGCCTCTCCTATCAGGCCGGTTGCCGATGGCTCTCCTCGTAGTGCATCGCGTCTTTCCAAAGACGTAACAGCAAGCAAGCCAACTTGCGAGCAACCGCGACCCGCGCTCTCTTGGCTCCGAGCTTCTTCACCAGCTTCAGGCCCCAGCTCTTCAGCGCAGAGCGCCCTCTCCAGGTCGTCAGCATGCAGTTCGCCGCCTCATAGAGATAGTGGCGCGCCATACCATCACCCTGCTTGCTGATCGCGCCGACGATGTCCTGCTCGCCGGATTGATAGCGCTTTGGCGTCTAACCAAGATAGGCTCCAACATCCCGCGAGCGTTTGAACCGCTCGGGATCCTCGATGGTCGCCAGAAAGGCCAAGGCTGTAATCGGCCCCACACAAGGCACCGAGCTCAGATGCCAACAGGCTTTCGAGCGGCGCACCTGCGCCTGCGCCTCCTTGTCGAGCCTTGCGATCTGGCTCTCAAGCGATGCCAAGGCCTCCAGAAGGGCGTCAACGCAAAGAAACAGCATCTCGTCGTGACGAACCGCCATGCGCACGGCCTCATCGAACCGCTTCGTCCCTTGGCGCGAGGCGAACTTGATGACGAAGGGCCGTAAGAGACCACGGATCTGGCCGAACAAGGAACGCCTGTTGCGGACCAGTTGGTCGCGCGCCGACAACAGCGCCTTGAGGCGATGGCTCTCTTCAGACTTGAGATACACCTCCGTGTACCAGCCCGTGCGCAGCATCTCCGCCAGGACCCGCGCATCGCTCCGATCCGTCTTGTTCCCACGCGCTCTGACTGCATCGGCCGCACGGCGCGCATCCATCACCACCACCGGCAATTCCAATGCACGCAAGCCACGCGCCAACCAGGGCGTCAAGGACCCCGTCTCCAGACCAACGCGCTGCAAACCATCACGCCAGCGAGCCAGTGCATGACAAATCATCTCAGGATGGCTATCCGACCAGCCTTCCCAGACCAGCTCGCCGGACCCGTCCTTTACACAAACCGCCGTACGCTTGAGCCCAACGTCTAAACCAACATAGTATTCCATCGCTGCTCTCCTCTCTTGGTTTGCCTACCAGAGAGCCTCTCAGCTCTCGGGGAGGGCAGCAACCTCGCCATGTACGCCATGTATTACAATGGCGACATGACGAGAGAGAACACTGCACTCGTTATCATTGATATGTAGATCGATTTCTGCGGCGTGGGTGGGTATGTCGACAAGATGGGCTATGACCTCGCCGCAATGCGAGAGCCCGTTGCGCCGATCCGCGATCTGCGGGCGGCGGCGCGCGCCAAAGGCTATTGCGTCTTTCATACGCGCGAAGGCCATCGGCCCGACCTTTCCGACCTTCCTGGCAACAAGCGATGGCGATCGCAACGCATCGGAGCGGGAATCGGCGATCCAGGGCCTATCGGCCGTATCCTGGTGCGCGGTGAGGCCGGCTGGAACATCATTCCCGAGCTCGAGCCGAACGACGGCGAGCCCATCATCGACAAGCCTGGCAAGGGATCGTTTTTCGCGACCGATCTTGAGCTGTTGCTGCGTGATCGCGACATCAAGAACCTGATCTTATGTGGCGTCACGACGGATGTCTGCGTTCATACGACAATGCGTGAAGCAAACGACCGCGGCTTCGAATGCTTGTTGCTGGAGGACTGCTGCGGGGCGACAGATCCTGAGAACGACATCGCCGCGCGCAGAATAGTGAAGATGCAAGGTGGGGTCTTCGGCGCGGTCTCCGACTCCAAGGCAGTGATCAAAGCGCTGCCGTAAGGTCGAGCCGCTGCGGAGAGACGGGTTTCCGGTGTAGCCTCGACGTCGTCCGAAGATCCTGTGTGGAACCTTAAGCCCTACGCCGCTCTAGCCGGCGGCCAGGGTCTCGATGTAGCGCCGCCAGTCACCATAGTCGGAGATGTCTTTGTGGCGACTTTCCGCCAAAGCGCGGGGATAGAGGATACCGTCGAGAATCTGTCCATCCAAGAGCTTGACGGGGCCGCGATAGAGATGCGGGGGTTCGCCGGCCTCGACACGCGCCCAGATCTCTTGGCTCATCCGGTAAACTTCGCCTGCGACCGAGACTCCGTCGCTTTCGACTTCGAACATACCGGGGTGGATATCGTCTATGGAATAGAGCCGATAGACTGGCGCAGTGCAAAAAGCACCCAAAAATTCGGCGCCCTCCAAGTTCCCGTTCAGGGCCAATCCGCGCATCAGCGTTCCGTTCACAAAGAGCTCTAATGGCACGGCTTTCTCCTCTCTTTATGGGGTCGCACACCATGACGAAGGAGCGATCCGTTTCGAAACCGACCGCTCTTCTCGATCCGCGCTCGCGCCGACTCACAGTCTAGGCACCTTTCAACGCAGCGGACCGACGGCAAGATCTTCATTTACTACCGAATCTGGCGACCAAGCGCTCTTGCTCTCCGCCTTGTTGCACTAAGCTCACTCTTCATTTGTCGTGGACGTGATGTAGTCCTTGACCCAATCACTGTAACCCTGAATGGGTGTAACAATACATCCCGCCGCGTCAGGATCATCGCAACAGCGCTGTAAAGCGGCAACGTCCTCCTGGTAAATCCGCTGCCATTCCGTATATGGCAACTGATTTCCTGGGGGCATCCATACCGAATTGGGGTAGTCCGATGCCCACTCATCCGAGAAATTCGGAGGAAAGGCGTGAATCGTTCCGGGTCTCGCCGCGAAACGCCCGTGCGGGGCTTGCCCAATCGACTGCATCATCTTCGACGGCTGCTCGCCAAACGCCAAGACCTCCATGGACTTGCAGGTGTTGAGCGAACCGATTCGATGGCATCCAACGCAAGTGTTCCCTCTCGTGGCTATGCTCTCGGGCTTCGGCCAAGCTGCCATGGGGCCATCAACGTCGACCGTGTGAAAACCCCAAGGATTGGCCGGCAACTGGCCGGTCTGTGCAATCCAGGGCGTGCGCATCCAAGGATCGCTGTCATGGCAGTAGACGCAGCCATGACTGGCAACCTCCTCCGGCGTCGCCCAGAGATCGGCAGCGGAGACCTCGCCTTTCGGCGGCTCCAGCTCAGTCGGCGGCGGAACGCGGCTACTGTTGGTGCCTGCCGGATCCTGTCCAAAATCCTTCGATATGAAGAAGCAAGTGCTGCCCGACTTGACATTGTGCATGATCACTTCGATCGAATCGAAGTTGGGGTCGTCAATTGGTCGGATAAACATCCGCCGGCACAGCTGGATCATCTGGATGTCGTCGTCCCGATTGACCTTGACCCGACTGTAGGGTGCGCAGTTGCCATCGGTGTGCTCCGGATAGGGTAACATAGCCGGTCGGTCACAGGTCATGTCGGGCGAATAGCTCTCTGGAACCTCCCCATTCACGGTGATTGGAATGACGTCGAGATCAAGACAGTTGAAGACCGGTACTTCGGCGATTTTCTGCGCGCATTGCTTACCGTAGTCTTGCAGAGTGTAGCTATCGTCACCCTTTGCCGCCACGGCTACAAGCAACGAGGCTGCTGCAACGAGTCCTGTGCGAAAGATCGACGTCATCTCGCAACCTCCAATTCGATCATGTCACCAGACCAGGCGTGCTAAGGACAACTTGCCTTATCGCGCGATGGTAGCGGACATAGCCGGTACAGCGGCAGATGTGCTGTCCGACGGCATCTTCGATGGCCGCATCGACTGCTTCCTTTGGGATCGGCTGACGCCGAAGCTTGTCCAGCAAGGCGTAGGCCCCCATCAAGAAACCGGGACAGCAATAGCCGCATTGAAACGAGAAATTCTCAAGAAAGGCGTCCTGCAAGGGATGCAGCCCATCCTTGTCGGCGAGCCCTTCAACCGTGGTGACGATGTGACCGTTGATGTCTTTCAGCGGTGTAGTGCAGGAACGAATGGCAACCTGATGCGCGCTCTCGGTCCGCGCCACCGACACCGTACAGACACGACAGACGGCGATGCCGCAGCAGAACTTGGTGCCGGTCAGCCCCAGTTCCTCACGCAGGAAATCCACCAGCATCATATCAGCAGGCATGGCTTTCCGCGAGATAGCCTCGCCGTTCAGTGTGAATGCCAGATCGATAGGTTCCATCATCCCCTCCACGCAGCTCTGACATGCTCTGCCGTGAGCGGCAGCTGACGGAAGCGAACCCCAGTCGCATGCGAGACGGCATTGCCGATTGCCGGAGCGACCGGCACCAACCCGACTTCGGAAATGCCACGCGCCGGCGCATCATTGCTCTCTGGTGGCAGGATCACTGTCTCCACCCGACCCAACGCCACGTCGGCCGAGAGCGGCACATGATAGCGATGCAGATTCCACAATCCATCCCCGGCACCGCCTTCATAGGTAGGAAGATACTCCAGCAGCGCCTGGCCCACGCCCATCGCAAAGCAGCCTTCCAACTGCCCTTCCACCAGGTCTTGCTGCAAGACCTTGCCGGCCCCGGTCAGGTGGACAGCCTCTTCCAACCGCACTTCACCTGTCTTTCGGTCGACCCTGACGGATGCTAAGCAAGCTGATCCGCCATACTCTTGGCCATTCCCTTCCCAAATGCTTTCGACGGTGAAGAGCCGCGCGTTCTTGCGATCGACCAGTTCCCTCTCGGTTTGGCCGGCTCGGAGCAGCGACAAGGCGTCGATTTGCCAGCGATAGGTCTCGTCTGAAACCGTGTAGTCAGCTTCAACCCATCGACCGCTGAAGAAAGCATGGATCATGGCCGAGACGACATGGCCCCTGTCGTGGGCGTGCTGGGCCAGAGCGGCGAGGGGAAGGGGCTCGTGACCTGCGGCCTGGAGGGATCCGCCTTCCCAAAGAACGTCCGCTAACCTCACATCGCCTGGCGCGACACCCCAGATCTCGCGCGCAGCAGGCAAGAGGCCGCATTGGAGCAGTACTTTGCAGGCCTGCTCCACTCCGTGCACCCATTTTGAAGAGGTTGAGGCGGCCTTGGTCGACTCGTAAATGATCGGTGTCCAACGCGGATTGTCCGCTTGCATCTTGAAACTCGCCTCAAGCTTCAGCGCATCGAAGGGTCTCAAGTACCCCGTCCTGACCGCGGTGGCATTGGCGCCAAGATACTTTGCAGTTGCGATCGCCAAGGTCGTCGCCGTGCCTGTCCCCATGTCGATCACGTTCGTCGTGACCGTGATTCTGCCCTCAGCGTCAATCGCCACCTCATCCAGCGCCGCATTTGCACCGGTACCGTAGTTCTTCATACCGATCGCAAAACCGACACCATAGGCGTAGTCCTCGTTCGCGGAGGCCGCCCGTCGTTCCTCACGATCCCGCCAAAGCCGATGCTGGGCCGCCCGATCACACATCTCGGCCAAGCCCGGGGGCGCCACTGGCGCTCCCGTATCGATGGTCTGGCCTGGCGCCAAAACATTCCTCCGGCGAAGTTCAATCGGATCGACGCCGATCTTCTGGGCGAGTTCATCGACGGCGGTCTCTACGGCGAACAGGCACTGCACGCTGCCGAAACCGCGCATCGACCCGGCGGTTACGGCACGCGTTCGAAGTGCGCGAGACCAGATGTCGGCCATCGGTATGGCATAGGCTCCTGTCGCTTGCAGGCCCGCCACCTGGGCCACGTAGGTGCTGACGTTGCGCCGTCCGCCACCGTTCAGGTAGACGTAGTTTCGGATAGCCCTGAGCTTGCCGTCGGAGCCGGCCGCCAGCGCAACTTCGCAGCGCGACGCGTGCCTCTTGATACCGGCCTGGAACTGTTCAAAGCGATCGTATACGATGCGGACCGGCTGGTCCGAATAGGCTGCCGAGAGCGCCAGAAAAAGGCATAAGATTGACGTGTCGCGTCCGCCAAACCCACCTCCCGGATAGGCGGCAATGAGTTCGACGTTCTTGACCCCAAGTTTGCAGAGTGGGTCGGCGAAGAGCGCCACAGCGGCTGTAACATCATAGGCCGGCGACTGAGTGCCGATCAAAAGATGCAATGTGCCGTCACTTCGATCAAGCCAGGACAGCCCCGACTCTGGCTCCATGAACATGGGATCAACAACCTGAGTCTCATAACTTTGACTGACGACCGAAAATCCATCCTTGTTGTCGGGCTGCAGCATCGCCCTGATCTTGTCTACCCAGGCCATCGCCTCCCGGTCGCGCGCAGTCTTGTTCTCTTGCGGTCGAACAGGACCACCCGTCACTTGCGATAAGAACTCCGATCGCACCTTCGGATCGGGGGAGCGTGCGTGAATGATGCTGGTTTCAGGCTGAAAGTAGGTCTCCGGCCCCGGCGGAACCTCTTCGCCAAAACGTAAACCCTGTTGAACTTGCGACCGGATCTCTCGGCGCGCCCGGTCCATCGTGAAGTAATCATCGTAGAATAGAATGGCAACGGCCTGGCCTATGTAGTCTGGCACTTTGCCCATTGGAAGAAGATAATCTCCCTCTGGATAGTCGACCTTAGCGATACTGACATGATCTCGTTCAAGGTCGGCGGCCGTGACCCTTGCCTTGGGTTGTAGGGCCGCAGGGAGGTCGCTCAGATCAACGTCTTCGATGCGTCTGTGAGCCAGAGGAGCCCGCATGACCATAACGACGTCTTCTTGGTCGGGCCAACCCGCAAGGTCGCGTGCATGAAAGTCGCGCGCATAGACTTTCTCTCCAGTGACCTTTTCTAAGCCGTCAATGCGGTGACGCGCCCGCCCCGGGCCATCCGACCAATTCGGCGGTGGGGCAACGGTCGCCGCCTTCGCCGCCTCCATTCCGGCATTCGTGAGCAGCGATATCGGGGTTACCGATAGAGCAATGCCACTGACCACGGTCGATAGAATCTCGCGGCGCGTCGTTCTCACTTGAGCAACTCCCAGTTCCGCTTCTCAATTGTGATCGTATCTCCGCCCCTATGTATCTGTCTATCTTCCCCAGTTCTGCCGTTGAAATCTGCGACAATCTGATCGGAACTGCCTGATTTTTAGCCAGGACTGCTCAAATCGGAGCGGACACTGCGTAGAGCAACGACGGGCAGGGCTGGTCTCAAGACATGACTGGAGAGGACAGCCGCTGCAAAGCGGTCATGCGTGGACATCGAAGGGCTTTCAGATTTGTGTCACTGGCCCAGATAAACAGATCGCCGTCACCAAGACGGGGAATTGCGCTGAACAAATGACACAGCGGTGCGAAGTTATTGAACCAAGAGCAGCAGTTGCTCGTCC
The DNA here is from genome assembly GCA_963669335.1 of Rhodospirillales bacterium. Classification (GTDB taxonomy): domain Bacteria; phylum Pseudomonadota; class Alphaproteobacteria; order Kiloniellales; family JACOMY01; genus JACOMY01. Next base: position 3,045,098 of record OY770023.1, on the reverse strand, counting down.
TGCCCCAGGCGCCTCACCACCACCTCCTCAATCTCTATGTGATAGGTGAAACTGTTCTTGGCCTTTCTAATGTGGATGCTCTCGCCCCTCTCGAGACGCACCTCTCGCTCCCAGTACGCTGATGGTCTGGCCAACGGGAAGCGAGACAAGGTTTTGCGGCTCAGCATTGGTGCGGTGGCGCCTCCTTCCGGAGTACCAGACATAATGAGCGTTACTGTTCGCGCGGGTGAACCCGAGTTGGCGATATTGATATCGATCTTGTCTTTCTCCCGGACGGACCTGTATTGGAACCAGGGGCTACCAGTCGCTAAAGAATCGAGGTTCAAGGACTCCACCCAGTCTTTGCCGTCTGCCTGACGCTGCATCACTTCATTAGCAACCATTGTAAGCTTTGCCGAAAGCTGCAACTCGTTCAGCGGCGGCAGGAGTTCTCCGTCCCGCACCACTATGCGGCCGTCGCTGATGACCGTGTCAACATTGCGGAGATCAGCGCTGTAAATGATCATAGGGACCAAGTTGTCGATTGAAGCCACGTCGATCAATGGTGAAAGGCCAAGACGATTCTTCGAAAGCAAGATGATGTCAGCTTCCTTGCCGACGTCGATCGACCCGGTTTGATCATCAATGTTGAGCGCGCGTGCGCCTTCGATGGTCGCTGCGCGCAGGATGTACCAAGCATCGATTTCTGTGCCGGTTAGGCGTCCGTCTAGCAGCGCCAGCTTCTGCAGATTCCAAGCAGCGCGCATCGCCCGAAGCATACTAATGGAATCATTGCTCGCGGCGCCGTCCGTGCCGATCGCAACCTGAATGCCGGCCTTCGCATAGGCCCAGATCGGTGCAATTCCCGACGACAGTCGCATATTTGATTCCGGATTATGCGTCACGCGCACGTTCTTTTTGAGAAATGTTGCCAGGTTGCCTGGGCTGCTCCAAATGCCGTGGATAGCCACATAGGGATTCGCCAAGTCGAACGCACCGAGGAAATCAAGCGTATCCGCAGCTGTTAAGGTCTCAGGCAGCCTGCTCCAAGTTTCAACTAGCGCCAAGTCATCTGCGGAGAGCTTTGCTACTGTCGCCTTGTCCGACATGATCTGTCGGGCGAGTCGCAGCATGTGACGGACATTGTTGACACTGCTCGGTGGGCCCTTGGCGACGAGCCGCTCGATGGCATCCCGATCTTCTACGGACAACATTTGTCGATAGGCCTCAAGATAGCTCTGATAGATCCTATGAACTGCCGCGTTTCCCTGGACTGTTTCCAATGTGTGCTCCGAAAGGCCCAGACCGAGGTCGTCGGCAAGTAGGATGCCTTCGCGGATTACCGGAGGCGCGAACAAGAAAGCGTGACCGTGCGCAGTCCAGAGGCGCAAAGGGGCGATCTTCGCTGCAAGACGCTGTAGTTCGACTCTCTTCACCTTCGGCGGAAGGAGGGCGGCGGGATTCCAGAACATGATTATACCGCCCAGTCCCGCCTTCTTGATAGCCGAACTGGTCGCATCAAGCATGAACGAGGCGTAGGGAGAGGCGAAGTCAGAAACAGAGGTCACCCCGGAAAGCAGTGCTTGGGCCGCCGCTGCCAAGGTCACGTCATAGACTTCCCGCTCCTCCGCGTAGTGAAGAAACTGATGAACCAGGGGAGACCAGCCTTGCAAGCTGCTCGCTGTCTCCAGGCCTCTGACAGCATGTTGCCAAAGGTGCGTGTGTGCATCGACAAACCCTGGCAAAGCAACATAGCCGGAGCCGTCGATAACAGTGGCGCCGGCCTTGTCCTCGACCGGCGCCTTGCTCACGTTGGAAATGTGCCCGTCTGTTATAGAAACCGTCGCCGAACGAAGCACCCGTTCATTGCGAACGTCGATCAGATCGACGTTCTCGATGATCATGTCTGCTGCGACGCCAGGTGATGTACCGGCCAGTGCAAAAACCAGGAGGGCTAACGAAAGTAGTCTTGAGAAACAGGGCATGTCAGTTAGAACTCCTGTGAGATAGCGGCGCTTCCGACCTTGACTGCAATAGCCGACGATATCCGATCGTGTTCAGGCTCTGAGACCACAACAATGTGGAGTTCAGCGATGCGAGCGAACCGCGCCGCCAACTCAATAGGGGGCTGGGCGCCCTACCGTTACGACGCTCCCAGCCCGCACCTCTACCCTTGCGCAAACACCCCTGAGCGGCCTCAAGGGGGTTGTGGCCCTGATTCTTTCGTTGTTCAACCTTGTCAACCCAAGCTCTCTTGTCGCTTGAGTAGATCGGCCTCCAAGTCGTCGGCCTTGCTACACTCTATCCGCTCGAGCGCTCGGACTGACATGGCTGACTTAGTGCTTGCCTTCGTGTGTACGTAGAGTAGTCGATCGGGCGCTGGCTGTGTGACATGATCCAGCCCGCCCATCGGAAATCCGAAGGTCAAGAATCCGGCTGCTGGATTAAATGCACCGTTCTGATAGGTCGGGCCCAAGACATAGGTTTCTGCGTGATCCCACTCATAGATTCGCCCGAAGACAAGGTGCTCCGTCCCTTCGATCAGCGCGAACCGCAACAACATTTTCTCGCGGATGAGCTCTGCGCTATCGCCATCGCTTGCGTTGGAGAGCAGGGACGTGGGGGCGAAAGTCTCACTCAACCAACACCCGGTCATATCCGAGAGTGCTTGGGCAAAACTGGTCGCCGGTGAGACCAGGGCCAGGCACGAGATGCCAAGAGCACACCAGCCTGCTCGCATGGCGCGGCCGGTCAACTGGGTGGCGACCATCTGCTTGCACATCCGCGCCACCATAGTCGTCAGGTTCTTGGCCGATTGAGCCGACGTTTGGGAACCGTGCGCTACGATCTGAGCATCTGGGGTCCTGCTCTTCATTCGACAGGTTCCACCTTGGGGACCACAAACTCTCGGATATGTTTGGTGTAGCCTGGGTTTGCCCCCGGCCCAACGATCGCGTGTGTGCCGCGGTAACCCAGTCTCGAGACGCCCTTGTTGCCGATCGTAAAAATGTTCCCGGCTGGTACGCCAACCTGGATAAAGGCGTCGGCGACCACATCGGAATCGACATAGCCGTACTGGGGCTGCAAACCTAGACTTTGCTTGACGTTGTCTACCATCGAGGCGAAGAGTTGGGTACCGTGGACGCCCATCCACTCGGCCATGGACCGGCCGCGATTTTTGGCGTCGGTGATGGCTTTCGACCCGTCGCGCAGCAAGAGAAGCGTATCACCCCGCTCTATCGGGAAGCCGTTTGTTTCCAGCCAATCCAGTGTTGCTTCACACATGGTCTGGCCTTGCACCTCTATCTGGCGGGGCCGGCCGGCCAAGTACACGACAACGTAGCCTCGTCGATGATAGATATTCATCATCAAGGCTGCGTCTTTCCTGGAGTAAGCGATGCCCATGTCGAGGAAAGCGCCGTTCGTCGGGCCGTAGTCTTGAAGAAAGTACTGCGACAGAACACCATCGATGTCGGCAACGATCGCCTTGCGCCCTTGCAGGGAGTCCGTATCACCCTGTGAGAGCGGACGACAAGCATCGTTGGCGGCCGCCGCGCCCAACCCACTCGTCATGATCCACAGACCAACAAGCACCGCAGCCCCGGTGGCAATCGCTCGAGAGAGTAAGTCTGACATCGTTTACGTCCTTCTCCACCTATGAAACAGCAGTGCTGTCTTCACCGCACTGCCAAAAACTTTGATTACGGGACGATCCTGAAGTTTTGCAGCATTCCGGTCTCCTCGTGAGCGAGGAAATGACAATGAAAGACGGTCTTTCCGACCAGGTCTTTGTCGAAACGTATCCAGACTCGCAACATGCCTTTTGGCGGGATGATGATGGTATCGCGCCACATATTCGGTCGGTCGAGGTGATGCATGGCCCTTATTCTCGCCTCGACGAGCGCGCGTTCGGATTCCGGGACGAGGTCATCGCGGACCTCGAGAGCGCTGTAGACCTCTTTGACCTGATAGGGATTGACGTGAAGGTGAAAGGGGTGTGTGCCTGCAGATGGGTTTGTGATCACCCATTCCTCAGTGGTTCCTGCCTTTACGTCAAAGTAGCTTTCGTCTGGTTGATAGTCGCGACCGTTGATCTTGAACTGAGGAAAGGGAAATCGGCACGTGTCCCCTTCCAGATCGAAGACCAGTTGCCTGCGTCGTACGATTTCTGTTTGTTTTATATCTTCAGAGGGAGCAATCCCTGGAGTAAGGCGCATATCCGATATTGCTGTCTGGCGGCTTGCTTCCTCTTCAGTGACGTCGATTGTTGCAAGCATTTGCTGCTTCGGGCCCGTCCCAAAGAACTGAATTGTATTGCAGTGATCACTCCAAATCTCGTAGACCCCAGGATCTGGAAGCTGGATAAGGATATCATGGCGTTCGCCACCGGCCGTCACCATCAAAGAACGCTCAACCGGTCTATCGTAAGCAATTCCATCTGAGGCGATAATCCAGAAGGGATGGTTGACATCATCGCTTGCCGGAGGGCCGTTCGCTGCATCGGTTTGCTTGACGATACGGAATCCGCAGAGGTTTTCGATCGTCGCCGTCAGATGCCTCAAGAGGACGATCTCGTTGCGCCGCACCCTGTACTGCGGGCGGTAGCGACCAGTGACCATGAAGGTGTAATTGTCGCTTTCATTCTGGTTCGGCAGAAAACGAGCGACACTGGCAATACCGGGCTTGTCCTCCGTCGGGAAGACGTCGGGATAGTAGTGCGGATCATGAACGGCGAAGGGGATTTCCGTCTCGATACCGAAACTTTTTACCTCGTCATCATAGGTACCGCGCACCAGAATGAGACCGGCCATTCCGCTCCATGCCTGGATCGCAACGGAGTTGTGTCGATGCGGGTGATACCAGAAGGTGCCGGAGGGGTGGTCTTCCGCCAATGAGAAGGTATAGCTTTTCTCTTCGCCGGGTTTGATTGTGACGTAATCGGATTTCTTATCCAGGGTTCCTTCCGGCTCGAACAGGTGCGGTGTAACCTGCAGCCCATGCGTATGCAAGTTTGTCCAGTTGTAGTTTTTCGGAACGTTGACATGGTCAATGTAAATATCGTCAATGTTGGTCTGTGGGTCACAGGAATTCGCCATCGCAAAGCCAAGGGGTGACCGTTTGTGCAGGAACGCGGACGGACCCTTTTCCCGATCGATTAGATGGAACCAGTCCTCTGGTTTTGGTTCAGGCGGTCCGATGTCTTCGTACTCGCCCTCTTCAAACAACTGATTGATGATTTTGATGTTAAAGGTGTCGCCCGGTCTCATTTCCAAGACCGGCCCCAAAAAGTTCTGGTCGACCACGCCGTCCTTTGCCCAGGTTCGACATTTGTACTTGAAGCGACCGGATTTGAAGATCGGTCCTTCGGCGTTGGGTTTGCCGTCCTTGTCGACGCCATACTCCAAATCCAGATCGTAGGTAGCGAATTTCGCGACCAGCGTGTAGTCTGGTTTGCTCTCAACCGCTTCGCCTTCCAAGGCGCCTTCGCTGGTTGTCGTGGATTTTGCCAGACCGCGTCGAGTCGTCATTACGGCTGCACCTGCGGCCAGGGCGCCCGACAGAAAAGCGCGTCTAGAGACCCGCCCCATCAGCCCACGGCGAAAGCTCGAGGCCGGTCGCAATCCAGTGCTCATTGACGGTGTCTCCTTTGCTATTGCGTCTAAAAGTTTAACCCAAAGGCAACCCCCGCGACGAGCGCATTGTCGATCGTCCCGAGACCATCCGGATTGATGATGTACTGAAGATTCGGTTCGACATAGACCGAGGGAATGGCTTGGAGCCGCAAGCCAAACTCTAGCAAGGTCTCGCCGCCTTGATCTTCCAGTCGGTCGCTAAACTGCCCATGTGCGAAGGTGAAGGACATCGTGTCGTCGGGACGCCCGTCGATAAGGCCATTGTAGCTAAGCCCGCCCGCAACCATGAACTGGACCTCGTTCACGTCCGGTGGCGCGTAGCTGAGCGACAACCAGGTCCAGAGACCGTCGTCGCTATGCGATGCCTCGCCATAAATGCGTTGCTCGCCCATGGCGTAGATGCCCCAGGTGTGACGCTGCGGATCACCGGTCGAGAGGTTGGAAAGCTCTTCCCCATCATAGTAGGCGCCCAGCTTGTAGGTGCCGGTTGACACCAGCTCGATCGGTCTGACGCCCCGGTCGAAACCCTGGGTTTGTACAGTCGGTGTCTTCCCGTAAAGGTAGCCAAGCTCGCCGATTACCAAGGGGCCCGAGCCGTCAGCGAGGCCGAAGTTCACTCCCCCGTTCTTGGCGTCGAACATATCGGAGTTCACCAGAAAGGCACCACCCTTGGCATACCAAGCAAATCCAGGTTTGTATTCGATGTTGGCGCCCCAAGTGGCGAAGGGATAAGTTGGAAAGGAGATGCTCTGGGCTGCGGCGATGGGGGATTGGCAGATGGCCTGGTTCAGTGAGTTGCAGGCTTGGGCGAGGTTCGCATACTGCTCATCGGCAAGGAGCCTGCCGCCGTTGACTGCAACGGTGTTGTTCAGGAGCTGGGTACCAAGGGCCAAATGAACCAAGCGAACGAAGGCCTTGTCGTCGCCCGAACTGAGCTGCACAGGGAACTGGTTGCCCACATGCTCCGGTGACAGGCTGGAAGTGCCTTGTTCGAAGTCAAGCGAGGTTACAAAGTAAGTCCGATCGATATCGAAGGCGGTTTGCAGATCAACGAAGGCACCCGCGGCCAGATCGCCGCGATAAGACTGACCTTGGCTCTCACCGCCCACTGGATTGGCTGAAAACTGACCGAGGTAGGCGGCTTGAAACGAGATCCCGCTCGTCACCAATTCGTCGCGAAGGCCGCCCCACCCACCCGTTATGTTGCCGGATAGAAAGTTGCCCCCCAAGACGCCCCATCCTTGCCCGAGTGTCTGAGGCGGCGGATGCAGCCACGGCGTGGCAGTCCCAGGGCCTGCGGTGTCCCACTTGCCCGGAGTCCAGAGGCTGTTTCGGACCCAAGGATTGATATCCGCCTTAGCCGTCGCAGCAACAAGAACGTGCAGTGCGCACACTATCGCCAAGCCAAGCGCTTGCAGCACTCTCGTTACTTTAATCAAGTTTCAACTTTCCCGAATAGCGTTTACCACTCCGCCTAATCCTCCCCGCATTATTGCCGGCACCTCGTCGCTAAGCAAGGCAGTATCGCATCTGCTCTGGATTTGGATCGCACCTACCGTGCCGACAGCTCTGCGGATAAGAGCCCATCCGAGCCAGACATCATCGGGAGAGTGACGGTATCGCCTTCGCTGGCATCCGCGGTTGCCTTGGATCCTTGCATCAGAGACAGTCGGTTCAGAAGTAATGCACTAACTTCTTCATTCTACCGTCATGGAGTGTCGATCAACATCTGACGTGCCCCTGCGATTTCCCACGACTCTGCATCTCAAGAGGTTCTGCAATACGTACGTCCATTATCAAGCATTTCTTAGATGAAGACCAAACCTAACCTTATGGTCAGGTTGCATAGATTAACTTCTTTTGATTATCGTTTGGCTTTGGAAGTCAGTCTGTTTCATCCGGGTTGACGGCATGCGTGCTCTGTTCGAGCCGCTGCCGAATGCAAGGAGGCGAAGATGGCGACCTGTAACGGCGGCAGCGGCAGCGACTTGCTTACCGGCAGCGATCTCGCGGACCTTGTTCTTGGTTTTGACGGCAATGATCGACTGTTTGGACTTGCCGGGGCAGATATCGCCCGCGGTCAGTCGGGTAACTATAGCCTCTTCGGCGGTGACGGCGATGACAGCCAGACAGGGCAAGCCGGCGACGATCGCCTCTATGGCGATAGCGGCGGTGACCGATTGAATGCAGGCTCGGGCGACGACCGCCTCTTCGGGGGCTCCGGCGCCGACATTCTGCACGCAGCCAGCGTCGCGGCGACGCTCAACGGAGGGCTTGGCAACGACACCTTCCGGATCAAGGACACGGGCCAGGTGGTGGTCGAACTGGACGGTGAGGGCAGCGACAAGGTCGTCTCCGATGTCGATTTCGACCTCGGTGCGGCGGGCAGCGAGGTAGAGCGCCTGGTGCTGCAGGGCGCGGCCTTGGCGGGTCTGGGCAACGCGCTGGACAATTCGATCCGGGGCAACGACCTGAGCAACACGCTGAGCGGAGGGTCCGGTGCAGACACGCTCAGTGCTGGGGGGAGACGATCTGGCCTATGGCGCCAGCGGTCCGGACTCTCTTTTCGGCGCATCGGGCAGCGACAGCCTCTATGGTGGTGCGGGTGACGACAACCTGACCAGCGGCAGCGGTGCGGACCGGGCCTTCGGCTCCAGCGGCGACGACACCCTGATCGATGCCAGCGGCGATGTCACGCTCTACGGGGGAGAGGGCAACGATGCGCTGGGTGGCTTCGGCGGAACCGATCGGCTCTACGGCGGCAGCGGCGGCGATTAGCTGCTGGGCGGCTTGACCGCGGCCGGCCGCGACACCCTGGCGGGCGGCAGCGGCGACGACAGCTTCCTGGCCGCCAACCGTGCCGTCATCCTCGAGAGAGACGGGGGCGGCGAGGATCTGGTGATCGCGCTCACCGACCTCAGATTGGCAACGCACGTCGAGCGCTTCCAGGCGGGGGGCGGACGACCTCATTGCCCTCTCCTTGAATCCATCGATCGACGGCACTGGCAACGACCAGAACAACGTCATGATCGGCAATTCAGCCGAGAACCGCTTGTTCGGACAGACCGGCGCTGATCGTCTCTACGGAGGCGCCGGTGACGACCAGTCTCTCTATGGCGGGATCGGCGACGATACCCTCATGGGTGGCTCCGGCGAAGACAGCGAGTTCTACGGCGGGATTGGTGACGACACGCTCATGGGCGGCTCTGGAGAGGGCTACTATCTCTCCGGAAACAGTGGCGACGACATGCTCTTTGGCGGCGCAGGGCCGGATGACTGTCTTGAGGGATTCAGTGGCGCCGATACCCTGGATGGTGGCTCTGGAAACGATCTCGGCCTTTTTGGAGGAGAAGGTGACGACATCGTTCTCGGCGGGTCAGGGGACGATGGCGACCTTGATGGGGGGACTGGCGATGACAGGCTTTATGGGGGAGGCGGCCGGGATCTGTCCTTCTTCGGCGGCACGCGCTCCGACCTCCTCTCTGGCGGCAGCGGCGATGATTCCCGCTTTCTCGGCGAGGATGGCTACGACCTTCTCCTCGGTGAGAGCGGCAGCGACGCCTCCTTCTCCGGTGGCAGCGGGAGCGACAGCCTCTACGGCGGCGATGGAAGCGACCTCTTCTTCTACGGCGGAAGCCGCTCCGACAGCCTTTTCGGCGGCAGCGGCGGCGACTCCCTCTTCTTTGGTGCGGAGGGCTACGATCGGCTCTCCGGCGGCAGTGGGAACGACGCTTCCTTCTTTGGCGGCAGCCGCGATGACGTGCTCTATGGTGGCGGTGGAACCGACCTTTCTTTCCACGGCGACAGCGGCTGGGACAGTCTCTTTGGCGGCAGTGGCGTTGACCTTTCTTTCCTCGGCGGCATCGGCGATGACAGCTTGCTTGGGGACTCTGGCGACGATTTCGGGTTCAGCGGTGGCAGCGGCGCCGACCGCCTCTACGGCGGCGATGGGAATGACGGCGGATTTGCCGGCGGCAGCGGTATCGCCGCTCTCTTCGGCGGCAATGGTGCCGACACTCTGGTGGTGGCGAGCCAGGGGGAGATCGCTGCGGGCGAGACCTACCATGGCGGTGCCGGAAACGATCTCTTCTTGCTGCTCCAGGGTGCCACCATCCCAGGCAATGTGGAGGTGACCTCCATCGAGGCCATCGCCTATGGTGCCTGAAGGATGGCCATGCCTTCAAGGTTTCTGCTACCACGCCACCCCGACGTCGATTGCCTCTCTTACCCTCGTTGTGTTTGGATGCGTTCAGTCGAGAGGCCGAGGGTAAGATGTTCGTAAGATCTGCTCGACGATGCAATAACCCTTGTTACGAGTTGGAGACACCATGCCAACAATCCAAGCTACCCCCTTCCCCTATGAGTTTGATATCGACCACGTTGCCCTGATCTGCATTGATATGCAGCGCGACTTCTGCGAAGCGGGTGGCTTCGCCGATTCTCTTGGCAACAGCTTGCAGAACGTAACAACTTGCATTCCTGTGATCGCGCAGCTTCAGGCTGCTTTCAGGAAAGCTGGTTTACCAATCATACATACGAAAGAATGCCACAAGCCCGATCTGTCTGATCTTCCAACCGCCAAGCGCAATCGCGGAAATCCGAAGATCAAGATCGGCGATCCGGGTCCGATGGGGCGCATCCTGATCGACGGCGAATCTGGCTCGGACTTCATTGCCGAGAACGCTCCGCTTGAGGGGGAGTTGGTGCTCTCCAAACCCGGAAAGGACGCCTTCTATCGCACCATCCTGCACGAGTATCTTATGACCCGCGGCATCACCAACCTCTTGTTTACTGGGGTCACGACCGAGGTGTGTGTGCAAACCACCATGCGCTGCGCAAATGATCGTGGCTTCGACTGTCTTTTGGTTGAAGACGGCACCGATAGCTACTTTCCCGAGTTCAAGGAAGTCACACTACGGGCACTTGTTGCGCAAGGTGGAATCGTCGGTTGGACGTGCAAGTCAGACAAGATTCTTGATCTAGTCGAGAGTTTGTAAAGCACTTAGCCATGCTTTGACGCGGGTCCATCGCCCGCAAAGCTGGTGGGAAGATGGGCGATGCCGCTCTTAGGGCGCGGCTCGACAAGCAACTGACCGCCAATCTTGGGTTATCGGAGCAGGGAGAGAAAGTTGAGACAGCCTGTTGATATGATCTTCCCTCCAGTCTCGAATGGGAATGTCGCCTACTACAGGTTGGTTTTGCGCGGCTGTTCTCAGCTTTGCTTTCAAAGCAACGAACTGACCGGACTGTTCTTTGTTGCGGCTGTCGCAGTTGCCTCTCCCATAGCCGCGGTTTATTTTCTAGTCGCGGCGGCTCTCGCACCGGCCGGCAGAATGTTGCTGGGCGATCGAGGCCCAGTTTTGGCAACCGGGCTTCCCGGCTTGAATCCGAGCTTGGTTGCGCTCTCGCTGCCGACTTTCTTTGAAACCGGTTGGACCAATGTCGGAATGTGGTGCGTGCTCGTGGTCTGCGTCGCAATCGCCGTCGTCTTGGTTCGACTCTTTGTCGCCTACTTTCCTTATCCAATCTTGGCCATTCCCTTCGTTCTCATTTTTTGGGGACTCAATGCCCTAGCACCCCATCTGGAGGTCCTACAGCCCATCACCTTCGCCACCAGTCCACCGCAAGCATTTCATCTCTTCGATGCAGTCTTGCTGAGCCTTGGCGAGGCCGTCTTCGCAGGAAGCATAGTGTCCGGTCTCTTGTTTGTCGCCGGCGTCGCATTGAGCGATTGGAGGCACGGCGTGGTCGCGGTTCTTGGGGCCGTCATCTCCACTCTGGTTGCCTACTACTATCGGGATGTCGACCCTTCCGGAGTGAACTCTGGTCTTTACGGGTTCAATGGTGTCCTGACGGCCGTGTGCGTCTATCTGCTCTGCGGCAGTCACCTGAGACTCGCTCTGTTCGGTGCGCTGGTCGCAACGATCCTGATGCCGGTCTTTGCCGATCTGGCGCTGCCGATAGTGTCCGCCCCCTTCGTTTTCGCCTCCTGGCTGATCATGATCCTTGGTTGGCTCGATGCGCGGGTGCTTGCAAAGCCGACCTCTGCAGACGGGGTAGAACCCGGGTCGGCGACTACCGACAATGATCCTGACAAAAAAGGAGATTAGCGAATGCTTGCACCGAAGGATCCTATCGTTTTCTCGAACTTGCTTGAGCGAGCAAGGGAGCTCCGCAATACCGATGAGTGGGAGCCTTTCCGACCCGGAGTGACCGCGCACTGGCTTTACCAAGAAAGAGATGGCGGACCGTCAGCTGTGTTGCTGCGTTACCAGGCTGGTGCGCGCGTTGCCGAACATGAGCACATTGGTTATGAGCACGTTCTTGTGCTGGAAGGTGACCAGTACGACGAGCACGGCTCCTATCCTGCCGGCAGCTTCTCTATCAATCCGCCGGGTACGCGTCACTCGCCATGTAGCCACGGCGGCTGTATCGCCCTGCTAATCTATAACCTTGCAGTGCAGTTTCTTACCCAAGAGGAAGAGCAACGCTAACTGATTTGCACTTGCGTGGGCTTCGCTTTTAAGAACCGTGATTGTCTTGGGTTGGCGCTTCTGGACAAGCGCCGCGAGTAGAGAGCGGAGTGAAGGCAATAGGACACCTCGAAGAACGGGTTGATTGACGCTGGACAGTGGAGACAAGGTTAGAAAGGGTGCCGGATAGACTCGCCTGTTGCTTGTTGTAAGCGAGCTTGCAGGTGATCGGAGCCTGGTCGGTTCGTCTGTTTGCTATGTCGGCTGGGATCTTGCCTTGAGCCAAGCGAGGCGCTGCATGTTGTAGACGAGGTTGGCCAGTCCGATCTTTGCCTTGGCGCGTGTGCTTCCGACGCTTCTGATGATCAGCCCCATGCGGTGTTTCTGTCCGGCGAAGACATGCTCGACGGTAGAGCGGATGCGGCTGCGCGTGGCATTGCCGCGCCGGAGGTGGTCTGGCATGTCCCGGCCTCTGGGTCTGCGGTGCTGGAACTCCGGTTTGCGGCCGCGGCGTTCCAGGAAGGCGATGTTGGCCTTCGAGCGGTAGGCGCTGTCGGCCCACACGGAGCTGGCGGTGTTGTCGGGATCGAGCACCTCGCGCAGCTGACGGCCATCATGAGCAGCCGCATGGGTGACGCGGAAGCAGTGTACCAAGCCGTGGCGACGGTCGATGGTCACGTGGTTCTTATACCCAAAGGCTGGCACCGCGATCTCAGTCTCTGCCTGGCGGCGCTGGCCCGGTTTCGGCTTGCGCTTCCGGCCGCGTTTGATCGTCCAGCGGCCATCCCGGTCGATCTGGCTCTTGCGGGCCTTCGACCAATGGCCCGGTGTCCCACCACCCTTCAGCGTCGTCTTCTCCTCTTCGGTGAGGTGCGGCCGGCGGGCGTTCACCACCGTCGCATCGACGATCTGGCCACCCATCGCCAGGTAGCCCGCCTCGCGCAAAGACCGATCGAAGCGCTCGAACAACCCCTCGATCGCACCGGCGCGTGCCAGCTGCTCCCGGTAGAGCCAGATCGTCTTGGCATCCGGCACCTTGTCTGAGAGCTCCAGGCCAAGAAAGCGCATGAAGGATAGACGATCCTTCACCTGATATTCCGTCTGATCGTCGGACAGCGTATAGAGCGTTTGCAGCACCAGAACCTTGAACATCAAGACCGCGTCATAGGGAGGGCGACCGCCCTTCGACCGGTCTGAGCGCTTCAGCGCTGCCTCCAGATCCGATCGGAACAGCTCAAAATCCACCACCGCTGACAAACGCTCAAGCGGATCACCTGCCGCAGATAGCTGCTCAAGACGCTCGCCCGTATCGAAAAATCCCCGTTGGACCATGATCCGCCTCCAGCACATGACCAAGACAGGGAATCAGCTTTGTGAACGCACCGCCACCGGTTTTTCGAGGTGTCCAATAGAGACATCAAGCTTTTGTGACTCGAGGAGGCTTTGAGGTAGGCGAAGGGCTCGATGCCATTTAACTTGGCGGTTTTGATCAGTGAGGCGATGCGGCCCCTGGCTTGGCCAAGCGCTTGTAACCACCATAGCCGTCGACTTGGAGGGTACCCTTGAATCCTTTAAGGAAGGCCTCGGCATGCTCGCCGCCACGGCCGGGCGCGTAGCAGTATACGACGCCCGGCGGATCGCTGCCGCCCCAGCCGCGCTGGTCACGTTCCAGGGCCCAGAGATAGCCGGTCTTGGTCTTGCCGCGACCTGGATCCAGCACTGGCGCTTTGGTTTCGTCCATAAACAGGTTGTCCGAGGCCTTCAGCAGCTCGGCCATGCCTTCCACCAGAGGCGTCAGGTGGAAGGCCTCCTTGCCGATCCAGCCGGCCAAAGTGGAGCGAATGAGCGTGAGGCCAGAGCGGGCGTAGACTTGTGCCTGGCGGTAGAGCGAGCAGTGGTCGGCGTATTTGGCGACCAGCACATGGGCGATGGCGCCCTCGCTCGGAAGCGCCGCCTCGATCAGATGCGCCGTCGCCTGCTTCCAAGATGACTTCGAGGCCTGCGTTGCCCATCTGATGATGCCGGTCGGCCACCGCCGCGCAATCAGGACCACCAATTTTCTCGAACGGCTCTTCCTCGAGGAGCGCCGGCGCCTGAAGATCATCCCCAACGCCTTCGGTGAAAAGGCTGTTCTCAAGCTCATGTTCGGTGCCATGTTCAGTGCCTCCGAACGCTGGAGAGCCATCCGCATCGCCGAGTTCGAGCGCCGACAGATGGCCGCCGTCAGAAAGGACCTTGATGAACTCTACGAGGCTGAAATCGGCCTTGCCAAGCCAACCTCAAAAGAGGACCGCCCCTCGTATTTATCCAGCACTTCTCGGGCTTGACCAGCGCCCCTCTTTTCGAGTACAGTGTTAATGCTTTAGTCATGGAGAAAGGGAGTGTTTTCTTCACAGTGTTATGGCAGCAAATACTGCAAAACAAACAATCTGTATCGCGGTTCAGTTGAAGAACTCAGCCAGAAGCCCGTCATGAAACCGAAGGATTTGATCTATGGTGACTGTGAACTCCGAACCCTATCCTTGGCCATGGAATGGTGACCTCAGACCCGAGAACACCGCGCTGGTCATCATCGACATGCAGACGGACTTCTGCGGCAAGGGCGGATACGTGGACCATATGGGTTATGACCTGTCCCTAATGCGAAAGCCGATCGAGCCGATTCAAAGGATGCTCTCGGCTATGCGGTCCAAGGGATACACAGTGTTTCACACGCGGGAGGGCCATCGGCCAGATCTGTCCGACCTTCCCGCAAACAAGAAGTGGCGATCGCAACGTATCGGTGCCGGTATCGGTGATCCAGGTCCTTGCGGCCGCATACTAGTGCGCGGCGAGTCCGGCTGGGACATCATACCTGAGCTGAAACCACAAGATGGCGAACCAATTATTGACAAACCGGGCAAGGGCACATTCTGCGCGACCGATTTCGAGCTGATGCTGCACCAACGAAAGATCGCCAACATAATGCTGAGCGGCGTCACGACGGATGTCTGCGTTCATACGACAATGCGTGAAGCAAACGACCGCGGCTTCGAATGCTTGTTGCTGGAGGACTGCTGCGGGGCGACGGATCCTGAGAACGACATCGCCGCGCGCAGAATAGTGAAGATGCAAGGCGGCGTGTTCGGTGCAGTCGCCAAATCTCAAGCAGTGCTCGACGTGATCTGATTAATACTACCAACGGCGAAAGTATGGCATGAAAACGAGTGCGATGCTATTGCTTTTGCCGACATCTGAACGACTCCGAGGATCCCAATCTCCTAGAATCTTCGAAGCGATGTCTAACGAGACCTGTGCGCGGAGAGCATTTGTTGCGGTTTATCAGACAGTTGCAAGCAAGGTTAGGTGATCTTCGATGGTTGTCTTGGATTTGGAAGCGCTAGGTGATCCAAATACAAAGGTCTATTCAGCTCGAGGCGGTGTCTGATTCAACCTTCTGACTAGAGTCTCGACCCATAAAGTGATTGCACGTCACGGGTTGTGGGTGATTCACCCTTCTCAAAGGAGAGAGGTGATCGATGGGCAAGCATTTTTGGCTGACGGAGCAGCAGTTCGCGCGGTTTGGGCCCTATCTTCCGAGGGACACGCGAGGTGGTGTTGCCCCCGTTTGAGCGGACACCTCGGCGGTGTTGAGGGCTCTTCGGAACTCTCTTGGAGAGATCATCCTGAGCCCTGAGTGAGGATGGTTGTCGTTGTAGATCCTATGCAGGTTCTCGGCGGGGGCCAATTGTCGGCTCCTCCGAGCGGATACTGGAAGGAGGATCACATGAACGGTAAGGATGGGGGAGAGCGGGCCAACTGTTACGTGGCGTTAGAGTTAAGTCGCAACAAATGGCTGGTGGGGGCGCTTCTTCCCGGACAGGACAAGGTCGTAACGATCTCGGTCAAGGGTGGTGACACCGATGGCCTTCTTGACGCTTTGAACAGACTCGTCTCCAGAGCCGCCGAAAAGGGCTACTCGAACGCTCGACTTCGTGTGTGTTTTGAGGCCGGATATGACGGTTTCTGGCTTGCTCGATTTCTCATCGACCGCGACATCGACACGACCGTTCTCGACGCATCGAGCTTTCTGGTTTCTCGCCGGGGGCGACGGGTGAAGACTGATCGAGTTGATGTCGAAGCAATGGCGTTCGTTCTGAAGGCATTCCTGCTTGGCGATAGAGCGGTCTGCTGACCCGTGCGGGTTCCAACGCCTCGGGAGGAAGATGCAATGAGGGTCGTGCGCGAACGCACTCAGCTGCTGAAGGAGCGAACACGCCACGTCAATCGCATCCGGGCGCTATTGAATCTGCAGGGCGTTCGTGAGGTACGCGGCTTCTGGGGAGGCGACTGGCGGCAGTGGCTCGACCAGGTGATGACCGGCGACGGACGCCCTCTCGGCACCTATCTCCAACGTGAGCTCAGCAGACAATTCTCCAACGTGAGCTCAGCAGACAATTCGAACGCTTGGAGCTGCTGACATCCCAGATCAAGGTGCTTGAAGCAGAACGTGCCAACCTTGTCGCTCAGAAGCAGACTGTTCCAAGTGCCGGGAAGATCGCGATGCTCACCCAGCTGTGTGGCGTGGGTGAAGATGGTTCAACGACGCTGGTCACAGAGATTTTCTACCGATCGTTCAAAAACCGGAAGCATCTTGCCTCCTACCTTGGCCTGACTCCAGCGCACTATGCCAGTGGTGAGGCCTCCCGCGATCAGGGGATCAGCAAGGCAGGCAACAAGCCGGCGCGTGTGATGATGGTGGAACTGGCCTGGTGCTGGCTGCGTTATCAGCCTCAAAGCGAACTCGCGATATGGTACCGCGGCCGCTTCGCTGAGACGGCCAGTCGTTCACGCAAAGTCGGCGTGATCGCTCTCGCCCGGAAGCTGGCAATAGCGCTGTGGCGTTTCCTGGAGCAAGGCCTGGTCCCCAAGGGTGCCAAACTAAAGACTGCGTGACCCCAGGTCCAGCTGCCGACGGGCAGCTGGAAGGTGTTGACGTTTGCCGTGTTCGAAGATGGCGAAACTCTTGCCGAGTTGTAGTTTGGCACCGTCTGCACCAGCGTGAGTTCGGCCCCCCATGAATCGGGATCGTGGTTCGGGTAGATCCCGACCGGATACAAGTCGAGGCGCTGAAAGCGCCGTCACAGCCGAACACGCGATAGCTGTCAGATCGCAGAAAAGAAGATGGAGAGGTGTATGTCTTGACAGGCAAAAACTCATACAAGTCCTCGAACCATCCGGCGATCTTTTCCAGCGCGTGAGCGGGCTTTGCAAAGGGTTGATGCGGACATAGTCGCGCTTGAAGGTCTTCACGAAGGCCTCGCAGATGCCGTTGCTCTGCGGGCTGGCGACCGGCGTGAAACAGGGAGCAGACTTTGGATAACGTACATATGTGGATGGCCCCCGCGGGCAAGAGCTTTCATGCGATCTGACGAATTGGCGGAGTGCAGTCATATGTCCGGCCTTTCGATGCGGTTCGTGTATGACCGCAGGCCCTGATGAAGTTCGCGGATCGGGTCCCAATCAGAGTCGCGCGCTTTGAGCGCTGTACGTTATTCGGGTTTGTCCGATCCCCGGTTCGGCCAGTTCGTCATCACACCATGGCCACCCCTACCGTTCGATAGACAGCTTTGATATGTCGTTCATAGGATCCTCGTGACCTGTCAGGCGACTGCTGCGTTAAATGGTTTGCCGCGAGAAAGCACCGCCCAGGCAATACGAGCCATTTTGTTTGCCAGAGCGACTGAAACGAGACGTGCGGGTCGGTGGGTCAAGAGCTTGTCGGCCCAGGCCGTCAGCCGTGTTGTCCGGTTGCGGGCGAACCGAATGAGCGCCGTCGCTCCGACGACAAGCAGCTTGCGGATGTATCTATTGCCCATCTTTGAAATGTGGCCTAGTCGCTCCTTGCCGCCCGTTGAGTTCTGCCTGGGCACAAGTCCCAGCCACGCTGCCAACTGTCGCCCCGACTTGAAGTGCCTTGGATCGGTTACTGTTGCAGCGACCGCGGTAGCGGTTATGACACCAATCCCGGGGATGGTCTCCAGGAGCCGGCTCGCTCTGTTCGCGCGATGCCAGACGAAGAGTTCCCGTTCAAGGAGTCTGATCCGCGCCTGCAGATCCTGCATCTGTGCGATGATCACCTGAAGGGCCTGCCGTGCTATGGCAGGTACACGATCGTCCTTTTCATTGTTGACTGCCTCTACCAGAGCAGGAAGCTTGCGCAGGCCCTGCGCAGCAACGATGCCAAACTCGGCAAGATGGCCTCGCAGAGCATTCACAAGCATGGTGCGTTGACGGATCAGTAAATCTCTCGAACGATGCACCATAAGAACCGATTGTTGTTCGGCACTCTTAATGGGTACGAAACGCATAGTCGGTCTTGTGACCGCTTCGCAGATCGCTGCAGCATCAGCAGCATCGTTCTTGCCCCGTTTGACGTATGGCTTCACGTAGGAAGGCGGCATCAGCTTCACCTTATGGCCGAGCTCACTCAGTGCTCGCGCCCAGTGATGCGCGGATGAACAGGCTTCCATGCCAACAAGGCAGGGAGCAACACTTGAGAAGAACTTCAGAAGTTCCTTGCGACGCAGTTTTTTCCGGAGAACCACACGCCCTGTGCCATCGACGCCGTGGACCTGAAAGACGTTCTTCGCGAGATCGAGTCCGATTGTGATAACTTGCATGGTGGATGACTCCTTCATTCGTGGCCGCTCTGACAGCCACACACTATGGCCGTTTGCGACGCCGGGAGCGGGGGCCATCCACACCATCAGAGTCTTTCGCATGTATGGACCACCCTTTCGGTGCAAGTCTTTTTTTGGGTTGGGCTTGCGAGCATGTATGCGGCCTATGGAGCGGTCATTGATTGACCTGGCCTTGATGGGGTAGCCGCGGGCTGCTTGCGACCAGCACATTAACGGCTTCGGATGAGCCGGTGCGAAAAGCGGCGTTCAAGCAGGCACGGGTTTTGCCCTGTTCCCATCATCGACTTGCAATGCCGTCAGGCGGGATGCGGTGCTGGACTGCAGAACCTGGTTTGATGATACAAGACCGCCCAGATGATCCTTGCCAGCTTGTTGGCGACGGCAACCACGACCGTGTTAAAAGGCTTTCGATCCAACAGCCCTACGATCCAAGCCTCAAACTGACTTCGGGGGTTTTCACGTCTCCGTACGACCCTGGAGACATGAGCTCTTGCACCATGGATGAGAATGCGCCTGAGGTAGCTGTCTCCTCTCTTTGAGATGCCCAGCAAGCGCTCTTTGCCGCCACTCGAGTGCTGTCTTGGGACCAGCCCAAGCCAAGAGGCGAGATCACGGCCGTTGCGGAATTGATCAGCTCGTCCGACCGCAGCGACAAAGGCCGAAGCGTTAAGTTCACCAATGCCAGGAACCGGCACAAGGCGTTGGCAGGCATCGCTTTGCTGATTGAGGGTCTTCATCGTCACCTCGACTTCCTCGATGCGTCGATCGAGATAGGTAAGGTCACCACGCAAGCCCTGCACCAGGCTGAGCATCATTGTCGGTAAGCGAGACTGTGGCGTGGTCAGCAAGATGTCCAACTCGCGCCGCAGCCTGTGGAGTGTCACCGGGAAGACAAGTCCAAACTCCCCTGCAAGTCCACGGATCTCATTGGCAAGTGCAGTCCGATCACGCTTCAGCCGATCACGAATGCGGTGCAACGCCTGGATGCTCTGCTGCTCCTCGCTCTTGATTGGAACGAACCGCATGGTCTTCCGACTCGCCGCCTCAACGATCGCCTCAGCATCAGCTGCATCGTTCTTGTGCGTCTTGACATAGCGTCGCGCATACTGTGCTGGCACGAGGCGGACCTTGTGTCCGAGCCCCTGGCAGAGGCGCCCCCAATAGTGAGCCGATGCACAGGCCTCCATCGCTATTGTCATTTGCGGAAGCTGCGCGAGGAACTCTGCGAGCCGAGCCCGTGACACCCGCTTCTTGAGAAGCGCGCGACCCGACGAATCTGACCCGTGCAGCTGAAACATGCGCTTGGCCAGATCAATACCGACAAGTGTAACTTCCATGGTGGACCTCCTAAACAACGACCCTCCTCGCTTTCGTCTCCAGTCTAAACAGGGAGAAAGGGAGGTCCATCCCATCACATTTCCTCGCAGGAGCGGTTCCGATCAGACTGACTGAGAGGAGCTAAGGATGGACGAGGACAGAGAGACGAAGCCAATGGGGCAGGTAATCCAGATCGAGGAGGCAAGGATCAAGGACCACCTCGGCGAGATGGTGCGCGGAACCATGGAGGAAGCGCTGAATGCGATACTGGACGCGGAGGCCAACCGGCTCTGCGTGCTGGTCGCTACGAGCGCACAGAAGGGCGTCAGGATACGCGAGCCGGCCACTACGCGCGTAGTCTCGAGACGAAGGCAGGCAAGGTGGAGCTGAAGGTGCCGAAGCTGCGTCGACAGACCATCGAGACGGCGATTATCGAACGCTACCAGCGCCGCGAGAGCTCCGTCGAGGAGGCCTTGATGGAGATGTACCTGGCTGGCGTTTCAGTACGCCGCGTTGAGGATATCACCGAGGCCTTGTGGGGCACACGTGTCAGCACCAAGACGGTCTCGAACCTGAACAAGAAGATCTACGCGAAGATCGAGGAGTGGCGGCACAAGCCGATCGACGGCGAGCCCCCCTATCTCTTTCTGGACGGCATCATCATGGCGGGAAAGGCCGGACCGGGCAACCCGGGCGTCGAAGTCATCCCAGCGGTCGGCCGGCAGCCGAGCTGCTTCCCTCGTGATTTGGCAGCAGCAAGGCCGGAGCGGATGCACTCTCCAATCAGCTCCCGCTCGAACTCGGCAATCCCGGAGAGGATCGTTGCCATCATGCGTCCTTGTGCAGTCGAGAAGTCGAAACGCAGTCCATGCATGCCAATCAGTGATATCCGCCAGCCTTCCAGATCGCGGCCGCTGCCTCGTTTGCCGGGTCGACGAGTACCGGCCGAGGACCAGCTTCTCCCCCGAACGCTCCGCCGATTGCGACACGGCCGATCTTCTCCTGCTAAACCACTTTTCCCAGCTGCTGGCCCGAACACAGAAGAACCGAAATTTCGCTTCGACCAGCGCCTTAGCCAATGCGTTCGATGTTAGCCAGACCGCCACAGCGATTCGTCTGATAGAGAGCGACCACACTCCTGATGTACTGGTGTGCCGTGGGCCCCAAGGCTGGAAGTGGTTCATCCGCTCGCCGAGCGTGCCAGATCGGTGGTTCCCTCAAAAAGCAACTGGATGCTGAGACTTATGCGTTCGATATCCAGTCCGGCAGCGATCCCGACAGTCCAATGCTTCACAGGATTGGGGCAGATGCATGGTTCGACCGCACCAGTGCCGATCGGTTGGAGGTTCAGGAGCAGACCGTCCGGATTAGCTCCAACGAGACCCTGACGCTCCTAGTTATCTGCGATGGCGAAATACTCGAGGAATAGGGATTCAAGCTGGATCTCCCCGGATTTCGCATGCGCGACTGTGTTATCCCCGCCTTCGCTTTGCCCTGGCCAAGGCGTATCGAGTGTCAATAGCTTGCACGGCCGAAGGATAGAGATCGCGCTGGAGCCGGCCGGCGCAGCAGATGCGTTACCATTCCTTGACCAAGCTCCACTCGCCGAAGAGGGTCGGCTGGACAGAGAGGTGATAGAAGCGGCGCTTGTTAAGCTGCAGATCGATGCAGCGGAGATCAATGGCCATGGGAGAGAGGTCGAGTTGCACCATCACTCCGGCTCCTGTCGGGTCACCGTCGCGCGGGCCGCCGGGATGTGCTTGTAGAGCGTCGAGACTGACACACCCATCCGCCGGGCGACCTCCTTGGTGGTGATCGTGGGGTCGGTCAGCAGCGCTTTTGCCGCCGCAATATCTGTTGTCGTCAAGGCCGGGGGTCGCCCCCCTACCTTCCCGCGGTCACGAGCCGCTTTGAGGCCGGCCATAGTGCGCTCGCGCAAGATCGAGCGCTCGAACTCAGCCAGCGCCGCGAAGATATGAAAGATTAGCCGGCCGCCGGAAGTAGTGGTGTCGATCGCCTCGGTGATCGAGCGGAAGCCGATCCCCCTACCCTCCAGCTCCTCGATGGTCTCTATCAGCTGCTTGACCGAGCGCGCGAGACGATCAAGGCGCCAGACTACGAGGGTGTCGCCTTTGCGCATGTAGGCGATGGCGGTCTGCAGTTGGGGGCGTTCGCGCAGAGCACCGGAAGCCTTCTCCTCGAAGATCCGCTCGCAACCGGCCGCCGTCAGCGCGTCTAGCTGGAGCTCAGACTTCTGATCCTGGGTCGAGACGCGGGCGTATCCGATGAGCACGACAGATCCTTTCCGAAAACTCATCTGCCACATAACTTTTCGGAAGGAACATTTCAAGATATAGTTTTCGGAATTCTGGCGTTGCCGAAGCGGCGCTTCCGGGGCAGCGCCGGTCAGCTTCCTGGAAACCCTCGTTTTTAAGAAAACCCCTCTACCCGGACCCGGCCTCGCGCGCGGGAGTTGGGGTGCGGCTCGGTGCGGTTGGGGAACGCTGGTCGACGCCGGGGCAACACGCGCCTGGATATGACCGCAGAAGGTAGGGCTGTTTGCGGAAGAACGGAGTGTCACCCATCAGGACGGCTGATCAATCGAAGGGATCCCCCTGTACGGGCTTGGGCGGCTCGCTGGCCGCTTTTTCCTTCTTTCCGCCCTCTCCCACTGACCCACCCTAAAAACGCCGTCAGTGACCGTCCTAGGCGGTTCTAGGGGCATTGCAGAAGTCAAGGTGTCTGGATGGCGTCGTCTTCTTGCTTTCATCTGTCTATCTATTTGTTCAGGCGCAAGAACGTCTACCTGCTGTTGTCCTTAAGGCGCCTTGGTTAACTTGAACGCCCTTGTCGTTCCTTCATTTCAGAGAACCGCCGCGCGAACCCTGAGGTGAGCGTGCCCGGTGTTAGTGAGTCATATGATCTATATGCTGCAGAAATCGTCTGTTAATCCTTTGATTTCATTTACACCTGCTTTTAGACTTCGCGCACTGCACGGTCAACTTTCCTGGAATTCTGCGCACCGCAGGGTCAACTTCGAACCCGCTTCGCGCACTTACTGTCAACTTTTTGAGCCTCGCCCTTGCCGAAGGCCCTGATCCGCCTTGAAAGCTCTTCTCTGGTATTGCGCCGGACATTCTCTGCCTCGTGCAACCGCCGACCAGCGCCAGCTTCCAAGCACTGCTCGGCATACTGCTGCTCCAACCGAAGGCCGGCCAAGCCTGCGTTCAGAACACAGGGCACCGTCTCTTTACCTGCAAGCTTGAATGCCTCGAACAAGTGCGGATCGCCGAGCACCTCCCACACCTTCAGCCACTTGCCCTCCTCGCTATGCCAGTTGCGGCGTACGGGGATCGGGTCCTGCAGATGGCCCTTCTCGAGGGTCTCGGCCAGCTCCTTGACACGGGCCTCGTCTATCGGCCCGATCAGGTTCTCGTTCGCCTGGCCGAAGGGGTGACCCCTCAATCGGATCTCATCCGCGGGGAGTTCCAAGATCCGGATCTGCTCGAACGCAACCGCGTCATCCGACAGTGCGCCGCTCCGGCGTTCCAGTTCGTCAGCCCACTCCCAGGCCCAGGCCAACTTTGCCCGACATTGCGTGTGCCAGCGCTTCTCATCCCTCAACTCCGTGGCCAACCTGGCCTTCTTTTCCTTGAGATCCTTGATCTCGGCTCGGAGTTGCCGGAGCTTGGTCTTGTCGTCGAGTTTGCCTTTGGCATTGCCTGCCAGCAACGCAGGGCTGCTTTTGACCGCGCTCCGATCGTCGGCGGCTACAACACTGCGCACTTCGGATGGCACATCGGTCCAAGCTTCCTGCTCTTCCTTGGGGACGATCTTCGCGACCTTGGCCGCCTTCGACACGGCAATCTCGCCGGACTCGACTGCAGCGATCAAGTTCGGGGCGGCCATATCTCGGACGGCGCGGGCGCTCTTGACGGAGCGCTCCGAGACGCCGAGAATCTCACCTGCCTGTGTGGCTGACACTTCGTGCAAATTTGCACGAGGTTTCAGGTCGGTTCGGCTGCCCTGTCGCGCGGTAGCAATCTTGCTGGCTACCATGGCCCTCTGGCTCTCGTTTAGGTGCCGGCGATGCAGGTTGGCGCTAATGACGAAGGCCATCGGATCGCTGCCGTTGTAGTCGCAAATCGGCGGTTTTACGCCGGCCTCTCTGGCTGCCCGGTAGCGGTTGCGCCCATCCAGGATCTGCCTGTCGAGCAGTGTGATCGGCTCGCGCACGTCCTTGAGCAGTTCCGCGAAGGCCTCCCCCTCCATCAAAGGGAACATATCGGCCAGCGGATGGTAAATCAGTTCTTCCATCTGATCCTCGCTTACCCTGAATTGGTCACTCGTGGTTGCGGTCATCGCCTTCTCCTTTCGGTCTTGCGGCGACCTTTTGCGCGGACCTGCCTGATAAATCCGTCATCGCCGTAGTCTCTTTGCTGGCAAGGCTGGTGATCAAGCCTTGGCAGTCGAAACGGGCTTCAGGGGCGTCCTGGTTCACCCCTAGAATGCTCAACTTGCACCAGCCGAACTGCAGAGCCTGGATCGCCCCATCCGATCCACAGACGGGTGGTGCGCCGGTCAGCAGGTGCCGTAAGAAGTCGGTGACGGCCTGCAACGCCCTTGCCAACTCGCCTCCTTCGAGAGTCTGTTGTTCCTTAATCAAGACGCCCCCGCCGCCAATAGGCGGGGGCGTCTATATACGTAGTATATAGAGGACACGTGCGTGTGCACCCTTATGCAATGATTACAAGGAGTTATCAGCAAGCCCTGTGCACTCTTGTGCAACATCCCTGTGCAAGGATTTCAACGGCTTATCGGGAACCTCTGTGCACTCTTGTGCAGAATCATCGGGGCCGCGGCGGGCGATGCCGTATATCGGGCTTCGATTGGAATAAGACCCAACCTTTGCATTTGCTACGATCTCGCCGTTCTGAAATAGCCGTTCCATAGCCGCCTTGATGCGCGCTTTGCTCATGCCCTGTGTCTCGGGCCGTCCGAACATGGCCTTGGGAGCATACCTTCCGGAGTTTGGGCTATCAGAGATGGGACGCCCCTCCTCAGTCATGGCGTCGAGGGCTGCGAGGAAGGCCTCTTCATCGGCCCTGTTGGCAGCCAAGATCGCGAATCCGTCGCCTGTCTTGCCGGTCACCGGGTGCAGGGTGTTACACCGGGCATACCTCAAGCTGATCGTGGCACCGGGCCTGGTCCGGTTCGACTTCTCCAGCGTCAGCGCTAGGACACCATCACCGTCTCCGGGAGAATGTCCCAAGAACCACCGGCCGCGGCATGCATCTTCCCAAGCCGTTGCGCCGCCGAACTGCGAGTCCTCTGCCTTGCTCGGGTGATGCACCAGCAGGGCGGCACCCTTGGTCGCCTTCATCATGCCGGCGACGAGATTAATGAACTTGGTGATGCTGTCGCTATCCCAGGCTGGGACGGGCAGCATCTGCTTCATGTTGTCGAGGATCAGAAGCCGGGTGCCGGTCTTTTCGACAGTTCGGCGAACGGACTCGAACAGTGCGGTTGGCCGCAACTCGCCGTCCTTGTGCACCTTGGCCAACTTGTTCTCCATGCCATCTCGAGCATTCAAGATCACCTTGTCGGCCAGATCCTCCATCGTGATGCTGAGATCGGCGTTGATCCGGATCTGCCGGCGGTGCAGCTCATCTCGGTCGTCCTCGCAAGTCAGCATCAGCACCTTGCAGGCCGTGATCTCTTGCCCGAGCCAAGACCGGCCTAAGGCGAGTGAGGTTCCCAGCTGTTGTGCCAGCAGGGTCTTTCCGGTTCCGCCACGCGCGGCGAACAGCGTGCAGCCGCCGACCGGCAGCCAGCCCTTGACAAGCCACTCTTGAGGCGGCGGTTCTGGCGCTCCCGCCCAGTCTTCTCCGGGGTCAATCAGCGGCCCCAGGATGTCGTCATCGATGCTGCGCGCCTTGGCAAGCGCACGTGCCGTGAAGGAATCCCAGTTCTCGGGCCACTCCTCCGGCAAGTCGTCCGAAAGGCTCCATCCGTCCGGCAGGCCAGAGGGTAGGGCTGCGAAGGCGACGCTGCGGGCACCGATCCGGTCACATAACGCGGCGACGCGCTTCATGGTCCTGGCACCGGCCTCACCCGCATTCTGCCAGAGCACCACATCGCGCCCGGCCAGGGGCCACCAATCGGTCTGAGCGGCACCGGCAGCGCCGCCGTACCAGGTGATGATGTCGTAGCGGTCGAAGGGGCCGCCACTGTTATCAAGATCAACGACAGTCGATTCGCTCTCAACGATCAGGACCGGTCGCTCCGGGTCGCCCTCAAGCGAGGAGAGCTCAAAGAGGGGCCGCGTGCTGGGCGCACCAAGAACCCAGATGTGTCGGGCATTCTTCTTCCAAGGGCGAAACTCAGCGGTCCCATCCGGCATCTCATAGCGAACCTCTGCGAGGCACGGTTTGCCGCTCCCATCAAAGTATACCCAAAGGTCAGAGGGATTTCCTAAGCCCTCTACTCTGAAGTCCTTCAGATCATCGATATCATCATCTAGCCCACCTTCGATAAGGGATAAATTAACTTGCCTTTCTAGAGGAATCACTTATGTATCCTTTTGTTTCTGAGTGTTTAATCTAAGGCCTGTCGAGATGTGAGAATGACGGGCCTCTCTTTTTGCACAAGAGCGGTGACGCGCCTCGTAGCGAGCGCCATCACGGCGAGACCTTGAGCCTCCCATGGTGAGCGATCCACTCGTTTGGGATCACGCCTTTTTGCTGCATAGCAACGACACGCCGGCGGAGTTTCTGATAGCCGGCATCGTCGTTCATGACCAGGACCGGCAGGGCCTCGTCCGTCATGGCTTCATGGAGCTGCTTCAGCGATAGTGGGCGCTTGTTTGTGAGCAGTTGGAGAATCCGATCGTCCAGCGCTTTGGCCGCGCTTACAGTGAGTTTCCGAGGCCTGTGCTTCTTGCCGGCTTCGGGTCGGCCTTGCCTTATCTCTGGAGGCGGGGTGGCGTCTTTTCTCCATAGCCTGAAGCTGCGGCGATGTTCAGTCCGGGCCGCTTCTTTGGCATATCGATTGAGCCGTTCTTCCTGCTGTTGGTTCATATGGGCGCGATCGTAGCGCGGGATCAGTTCTATCTGATTGGGTTCGATCAAAAGTACTTTTGCTTTCTAAGGGTTAAGGGCTTTTGGTGGTAGTGGTCTGTTCCAGCAGTGTCTCTCTAAAGCAATGGGCTAGGGCGTTCCGGAGGTTCGGCCTCTGAAGGTAGCGGGTTGTCAAAAGATGATCGAAAATCACCTGACATAGGTATCTTATCATACATAGGCTAGGATCTGAAAAAAGTCAAGAAGTTTTGCCTCAGCCTCATCGAACCGCTGCGATTGTGGCCAGTCCACACTGGCTTATGCACTGCTGCATCAGGCCATGGTAGCGGGACTCTCAGCAAACGGCCTCCGACGTACTCGGCGCGGTCCACAGGCCAGATCCCTACCTTCTGCCGTCGTGTTGCTGTTCGTGATCCTCATCGAGGGCCGGACTGAGATGTCCTTCGCGTTCACCGGTAGCCCTCCTCCGTGCCTCGTCGCGCGCGCGTTTTCACCTCTGTGCGATCGAGTCATCGCTGCTACCGGTTGCCTCTTGGATGGTCGGCCAGAAGTAGGAACTGAGGTCCGCCCGGAAGTGTGGGACCTCGACCAGAACGAGATCCTTGGCTCTGGTTTGTCGGGCGCGGTCGAAGTAGAGAGGGCTGGCTTTGGTATCCACTCCCGTCAACGATCATGTTCGGCAGCAGCCTCCAAGAGCTCCTCGTGCCTTACCTGTAGGTCAGGTCCTGCGCGTCACAGGACTGCCGGAAGGCCGCCGGCACCCGCTCAGCTCCCAGCACTGAGATCTTGTCCCGCGGCTCGCGGCGCTTCGCCAGCGGACTGCCCACATTCCTCCAATGACCTGCCCGCGCCGCTCCAAAAAAAGGGCGCCGCGAGCATAGGGCGACCCGAAGAACGGCCTTCGACACTATCCTCTCAGTGGATCCGGCGTCGACAGATCCTGCGAACTCGGGCGAGACAGATAGCTGGACCAAGCGGCCATAAGGGCGCGCCGCTTGTCGAAGAGATCCCCACGCGCATAGGCGGCCTCGGCATTGTCTTTGATCTGATGAGCGAGCGCAGCCTCGATCACCTCTCGGGCGAACTCAGAACTTTCCCCGGCCCAGTCTCTAAACGTCGAGCGCCATCCGTGCGTGGTGATCGATTCGTAGCCCAGGCGCCGCATCACCTTGGTGACAGCGACATCCGATAACGGCTTGCCGCGCTTCACCTCGCTCTCAAAGACTAGCTGGTCTGCGCCACAAACGCCACGCTGGACCAGGATTGCCAGCGCGGCACCACAAAGTGGCACACGGTGTTCCTTGCCGGCCTTGATCCTGCTTGACGGCACGACCCAGATGGCATTCGCCATATCGACCTCGCCCCACCGCATCGAGCGCACTTCATCCGACCTGGCAGCCGTCAGGATGATGAAGGCCAAAGCCTTAGGGGCAACCCCTTCGCGTGACTTCAATTGAGCCATGAACACCGGGGCTGTACGCCAATCCTGAGCTTTGTGGTGCTCGACCGATTTGACCGCCGAAGGCTTCGGTAGCATGTGGTCTAGATGTCCGCGCCAACGGGCAGGGTTGTCGCCCTGCCGGTAGCCATGTGCCGTGGCATAGTCAAGAACGGCCTCAACGCGCTGACGGACCCTGCTTGCCGTCTCTGTCTTGCTCGTCCAGATTGGCTTCAAGACCGCCAAGACGTCAGCCACCTGGATCTTCGACACGTGGCGATCGCCGATGCTCGGATGCACGTAACGCTCCAGGGTCGAAGCCCATTGCGCAGCATGTTTGGCATTTCGCCATCCGGGCCGTTTCGATTCGATCAAAGCTTCTGCGGCTTCGCGGAAGGTCAATCGCTTCTCAGCCGCTGCTGCGGTTAAAGGATCAGTACCTTGGGCAACCTGAGAGCGCGCCTTGTCCGCCCTGCGGCGAGCATCCGCGAGAGAAACTGCCGGATAGGGGCCGAGCCCCATATCGCGGCGAACTCCGTTCATCTGATATCGAAAGACCCATTGGCGCGACCCGCCGGTCCTCACATGTAGCATCAGTCCCTTGCCATCAGTGTGCCTCCCCGAAGGTGCGGTCCGGCATCGTCGATCAGAAAGCGCCATATGTGCCCCACATTTTGCCCCACAGCAAAACCCGGCTTACCACGAACGCTGGCGAACGACAACGGACAAGTGAGCACGGTGTATCAAACTTAATCAGTATTTTAGGCGATCATCAGCGAACACTAGCGTACGCTAGAGAACATCTAGTTGGCGGACTTCCCCTCCGCCATATTTCAATAGCTTGGCTATACATCCTCTCTTCTTTAGCTGTGCCGAACCATTGCAGATGTGCCGACTCTGGGCGGCACATAGCGAAGACTGGCTTCTGCTGTCTTGATCAGGCTCTGGTCAATCGGCGCGCCGGTCAGGGCTTGCCTGATGAGGATCGCCTCAGCTTGCCATTTAGTCGGTCCGGAGAGGGACCCGAGGCCGTTGCGCCTCGTCAGGTTAGCCGGGTGCACACAGAATAGCGTCAATCTGTCGGGCTGACGGCCAATTGCGTAGCGCCGGCTGTCAGTGATGACAGGGTCGCGCTGTTGACGTCTATCGTCTTCCGTCAAGGCTAGGTGCAACAGAGGTTAGCATTACTGAAAATTATGGATTTGGCCAACATATTATTGTTTGAGAGGGGTTTGGAGAAACTGATACTTATGTGATCCCACGATCCAAGGGAAGGCGAACCTCGAGCTTGATGACAAAACTTGCTGATACACATGTCCCCATCACAGTGGCACCGAAAGGAGGTTACCGAGGGGCTCACTAAGCTCCTGCGACCTTTGTCATCGCAGCTCACATCACGGCTTGCCAAAAGAGAACAACTCCAACCGTCAAAAAAAGGAGGCTAGCAGTGACTCTTACCTGCAATCGAACGCTGGGACCGAACAGGTTTGACCTTTCGCGTGAGGCAGAGGTCGATGCTGCGACCAGATTGGCAAGGGCCAGGGGTGACGAGGTCGTCAACCAGATCTGTGGCGATGTCGATCGGATTAATCTGGAACCGGCGCTTTCTAGGTTTGCTTCGTCGCCAGGACGGTACCTCCGCAAGGAGTCGGCCCATGGATGAGCCTGTCTTCTTCCAATTCTCGACGCCCGTAGTGCTTGGCCTCTTGGTTCTCTTCTACGGTGCGACCTTCTTCATGTCGACCTTCGTCAATCAAAAGAATGAAAATGTCGACGGGTACATGGTTTCCAGCGGCGAGGTCGGCTTCGGGATTTCGGCTGCCAGCATGACGGCGACCTGGATCTGGGCTGCCTCCTTCTACGGCGCTGCGATCTCCGGATACAATTACGGACTCTCGGGGCCGATCCACTATGGCTTCTGGGGCGCCCTGATGATCCTTTTCATCTACCCCTATGGCCTGCGCTTCCGCAAACTGGCACCACATGCCCACACCCTGGCCGAGATCATGCAGGCCCGCCATGGCTCCGGCAGCCAGCTGATTCTGGCTGTCTCGAACCTCCTGGGCAGCGTTATCTCCTTGATGGTGAACTTCACGGCCGCAGGTGCCTTGGTTTCGGTGCTCTCGCCGCTGTCGTTTCAGACCGGCATCTTGATCGCCGGCGTCGGTGTCCTCTCCTACACTCTCTGGTCTGGATTCCGCGCCTCTATCTTGACCGACTTTGCGCAGGTCGTCGCGATGATGGCGGTGGCCGTTGTCATCATCCCCTGGGTCTACTTCTCAGTCGGGGGCAGCGATGTATTGAGCGAAGGACTGTCGCGGGTGACGGCCGAGCAGGCTGATTTCTTCTCGACCAAGGCGATCCTGGAGCAGGGTGCCCCCTTCTTCGTGGCGGTCTTGGCCTATGCGATCGGCAACCAGACCATAGCCCAACGCCTCTTTGCGGTCCGGCAAGACCTGATCAAGCCGACCTTTGTGACGGCAACGGTTGGCTATGGGTCGATCGTGATCGGGCTCGGCATGATGGGTTTGATTGCCCTGCTGATCGGCATGGCGCCGCACGAGGGTGATCTGAACAATCTGATCCCGCAGATGGCGTCCACCTATCTGCCGCCCTTCGCCATCGCTCTCTTCTTCATCCTGGTGATCGGTTCACTGTCATCGACGGCGGATTCCGATCTCTCGGCCCTCTCGGCGATCATGATGACGGATATCTATGGGCGCAACATCGCCAAGGGAAAACCGGAAGCCAAGAAGATGCTGTTGCTGGGTCGGATCACGATGATCGTGGCCACAGCCCTTGGGCTCATTCTCGCCAGCTTCTCCTTCAATATCCTGGTGATGTTGGTGTTCGTTGGGGCGCTCTGGGGGGCCATCGTCTTTCCCGTTATCGCCAGCTGCTATTGGAACCGGGTGACCAATGCGGCCTTCATCTGGGCCGTGGTCGGTGGCCTTCTTGCCTTCTGCTTGGTGCGTTTCGAGCTCTTCCCGCTGGATGGTGTGATCGGCCGCTTCTTCGAGATCATTGCCGGTGTGGGTGGCGGCGTGGTGGCGGGTCTGATGGCGTTTGGCTTCTTCGGACGCATCGTCGGGCTCATTGTCGGCGTGATTGCAGCCGTCTTTGCCGTCGCTTACTTCTTCGAGTTCCTGCATGAGTATACGGTTCTGCTGGGCTCTCTGACCGCCTATGGCGCCAGC
Organism: Rhodospirillales bacterium; assembly: GCA_963669335.1. Taxonomy (GTDB): domain Bacteria; phylum Pseudomonadota; class Alphaproteobacteria; order Kiloniellales; family JACOMY01; genus JACOMY01. The sequence continues at coordinate 3,013,299 of OY770023.1, read as the reverse complement.
ACGATCATCTGCGTCGCGGTCTCGCTTTCGACCAAGGTGGAGTTCGATTTCGCCTTGATCGGTGAACGTGTCACCAGCTTCCAAGCGCTCGACGAAGAAACTGAAACCAAGACGCCTCGGCCCAAGCCCAAGCGCGTCCTACAGCCTTAGGAGAAGCCAATGCTTACGCTCTATATCTTGATATGGCCTGTCATAGCCGCCGTCGTTTTGGTCTTGATCGTGTACAGCTTCATGAAGGAGCTGCGCCAAGCCCGAAAGGAGGGCAAGACCATCGTGTAGACCGGGGCACAGCGCCCTCTTGGCATCGAGGCTCAAACTGCTCTGCTCGTTGTGGCGGTGTAGTTTGGGCCCCGATCGTACCCGACACTGGAACGATAGATGCCGATCTGCGCCCGGCATTGCCTGGCCTCAACTGCCCGGTGGGGTGGGCGATGCAACCGGGGCGCGGCTGGCCATCACCCAGTCATAGAGAATCTCCGTCTTGGGTGACATTCTAAGGTTCGCGCGCTTGACGACATAGTAGCCACGGCCTGTGGTCAGGGTGTGGTCGAAGGGGCAGACTAGGCTTCCCTCACTCAGCATGCTATCGACCAAACCAAGCCAGCCCAAGCCGATGCCCTGACCGCCGCGTGCCGCCTCGATCAGGAGCGGCAAGGAATTGAAGCTCAAGGTCTGCGCCGACTCGGGCAACTCGACCCCTGTCTCGGCCAACCACTGTTGCCAGTCGACCCAGTCCCATCGATCGCCCTTGAGGTCCAGCAGCACGCAGTCCAGCAGATCCTCGGGGTTCTCGATGCTCTGACCGCTGGCGACGAAACTCGGGCTGCAGACCGGAAAGATCTCCTCGTGGAGCAGCAACTCGGCATCGAAGCCGGGCCAGTTGCCGTCTCCGTAGAGCAGCGCTAGGTCGACGGTGTCACTCAGACACTCGCTCTCGCGGTCGGAGGCCAGGATCGAGACCGCAATGTTGGGGAACTCGGTGCAGAAACGCGGCAAACGCGGCAGCAGCCAAAGATGCGCCATGGAGATATCGGCGCCGATGGTTAGATCGCTGCTGGAGACCTGGCCGCGCAGTTCGTTGGCCGAATTCGCCACCAGCTCGAGGGCTACAGAGACGGCATGCTGAAAGCGCTGTCCATCCCTCGTGAGTGAAATCTGCCGATGGCCGCGGTCGAAGAGTTTAACGCCCAGGTTTTCCTCAAGCACGCGGATCTGCCGCGAGACCGCAGCCTGGGTGACGTAGAGTTCTTCAGCCGCTTGGGTAAAGCTAAGAAGTCGTGCAGAGGCTTCGAAGGCTGGTAGGGCGGTTAGATTTGGCAGTCGATTTCTAGATCTTTGCATAACCAATCCTGATGAGATGACCTAACTATTCCTCGCTTGAGGGATGCTGTCGAGGGCTGCAGGTTATGGCCTGCGCATGCGGCAGGGGACGCCCTATCACCTCCTGCTCCGAAGACCGCGTGCACCCTCGGGGACAGCATCAAGAGGAGTGACGACCATGGCAATCGTACCGGTGTTTCAGCCCAAGGTCTATGCGCCGGGGCTCCCCTTTCTCGGCAGCGGCATCGAGCGCCATCAGATCCGTGGCGGCGGCGTCACCGCGCTCGACCTGGCGCCGGGCGACACCCTCGACATCATCGATCCGGAGGGCCTGCAGCCGGGAATTCTGGCTGTCTTCGACCATAGCGGCAAGGAGGATGCCGCATTGCTCGGCGCCAAGAGTGATCGTAGCGCCGATCCCATTTGGCAGATTGTCACCGGACCAGGCGATGACGCACGCAGGATGGCGCGTCGGTTGAAGCAATGGAACATTCTGCCCCAGGGCTGCTCCGCAGTGACGCTCTTCGGTCGCGATTCGCCGGCGGGCGAGACCATCAGCTTCACCGCCGAGCAAGATGTAATCTGCCTGATTGCCGCTCCCGGTGCAGCCATGGCGCCCGACGCCCAAAGACCGCCGACCGACCTTGTGGCCTTGGTTACGCGCGCAACCAAGCGGCCGAAGGACCAGCCGCAGCTACCCTCTCCCCTGGCTGATCCGCGCCTGGACTTTCGCGTCAGCCGGGCGACGGCCGAAAGTTACGAGATCAAGGCTGGAGAGTTCGTTCAGATCATCGACGTTGCCGGACGCCAGTGTTCCGACTTCGTCGCCTTCACCGCGCGTCAGCTTGAGGCCGGCGTCGAGCGCGGCTTGGATCCGACGACCACACGCTCTCTCACCGGATCGGCCTATCCCCAACCAGGCCTCATATCAAAGTTCTTCGATCAAGACATGCAGCCGATGGTGGAGGTCATCCGCGATACGGTCGGGCGTCACGACACCTTCAACCTGGCCTGTACCGCCAAATACTACGACGACCTAGGCTACCCTGGACACGTCAACTGTTCGGAAAACTTCAACGCCACGCTGGATGGGTTCGGTGTTGCGCCCCGGAAGGGCTGGCCGGCCATCAACTTCTTCTACAACACCAATGTCGACGCTCAGAACGCCATCTACTTCGACGAACCCTGGTCGCGGGCCGGCGACTATGTCTTGCTGCGCGCGCAAACCGACCTGGTCTGCGCATCCTCGGCCTGTCCCTGTGATGTCGACGCTGCGAACGGCTGGAACCCGACCGACATCCATGTCCGTGTCTACTCGAAAGAAAAGAGTTTCTCCAAAGCCATGGCCATTAGAAAGTCCCCGGAATCGGAAGCGGAGCTAACGCGTGAAACCGGCTTTCATCCGCGCACCTCCGAACAGACCAGAGCCTTCAGCGACTATCGCGGGTTCTGGCTGCCGTCATCCTTTGTCAGAACCGGTGCTGTCGACGAATACTGGGCTTGCCGTGAGCGCGCGGTGGCAATCGACCTCTCGGCCTTGCGCAAGTTCGAGGTCTTCGGCCCCGACGCCGAAGCCTTAATGCAGCTGACCTTGACCCGCAATGTGCGCAAACTCTCGGTTGGTCAGGTCGTCTACTCGGCCATGTGCTACGATACCGGCGGCATGATTGATGACGGCACCCTGTTCCGCATGGGGCCGCAGTCGTTCCGCTGGGTTTGTGGTGACGACTATTGTGGGATCTGGCTGCGCGAGCAGGCCGAAAGGCGTGATCTTAAGGTTTGGGTCAAGTCCTCCACCGATCAATTGAGCAATCTCTCGGTCCAAGGCCCCAAGAGCCGGGAGATTTTGAACCAGGTGGTCTGGACCAAACCAGATGCGCCGACGGTGGAGGAGCTGGGGTGGTTTCGCTTCTGCGTCGCACGCCTGGGCGACCACAATGGGCCGCCGATCGTCATCTCGCGGACCGGCTACACCGGCGAGCTTGGTTTTGAAGTCTGGTGTCATCCTGATGACGGCGTGGCGGTCTGGGATGCGGTCTTCGAGGCGGGGGCGCCACACGGCATGTTGCCGATGGGTCTGGACGCGCTGGACATGGTGCGCATTGAAGCCGGGCTCATTTTCTACGGCTACGAGTTCACGGACCAGACCGACCCCTTCGAGGCCGGCATCGGTTTTTCGGTGCCCTTGAAGTCGAAGGAGGAGGATTTCATCGGCCGAGAGGCACTCATCCAGCGAAAAGCTCATCCGCAGAGGAAGCTGGTGGGCCTGGAGATCCACGACAATGACCTGATTGCCAATGGCGATGGCGTTCATGTCGGCCGTAACAAGGTGGGCGAGGTCACCAGTGCGACGCGCTCTCCCATCCTGCGCAAGAATATAGCGCTCTGCCGAATGGCTGCCGAGTACAGTGCGCCGGGAACCGAGGTCGAGATCGGCAAGCTCGATGGGCTGCAGAAGCGGCTTCCGGCGACGGTCGTGCCCTTTCCCTTCTATGATCCGGACAAGTCACGGGTGCGTGCCTAATACTGTTCGCAGCCAACCTCTCGCGCCTTGGGTTCTGGACGAGCGTGAGAGGGTAGCATTGTTCTTTTACCCGGCAACGGTAGAAGGAACACCGTGGTGGGGCAGGGGAGGGATTCTATCCTCAATGCTACCCCACCCTCGGTTCATTGGATCTTTGGCCCCGTTTTCAGCTACCGCCTGATGTAGGTGTTCTGCATCGATGATGGAGAGTGCAAGCTTGGCGCCATCAGTAAAAAGGCGTTCATCGCAAGCATGTCCGATACCCATGGCGGCCTTTGAGCATGTCTCATAGTCGATTCCTTGTGACGACCCGCGATTGACAATGGCCCTTCGATCAGATGATCAAGCTCTCGACCAAAGGCCGCTCCAGATGAACCCGCTCCCAGCCCAAGGGCGATAGATCCAGGCTTTGGTAGCCCCCAGTGGTGACCCACTCGGCGACGCCACGGCCGACGCCGGGCGCGTGCATGATGCCGTGGCCGGAGAAGCCGGTGGCGAAGATCAGGTTGGCGAGCTGGTGATGCGGGCCGACGACGCCGTTGTGGTCGAGCCTGTTCACCTCGTAGTGGCCGGCCCAGGCGCTCTCCAGGCGCAGTTGCTCCATGGCCGGGACGCGCTGGGCAAGGGCTGGCCAGAAGGCCTCTTCCAATAGGTAGTGATCAGGTTCGAAGTCGCCGCTGTCATCCTGGTCTGGAGAGTCTGCTGGTGCGATGCCGCCGATGAAGCCTTGACCTTCCGGGCGCATCCAGATGCCGGAGATGTCGAAGAGGAAGGGCATGCCCTGAGGGTCAACTGGGGCCTGGAAGTGAAAGACAGTGCGCTTTTTGGCCAGGATTGGCAGGGCGATGTCCAATGTCCGCGCGAGGGTGCCGGAAGCGGTGCCGGCAGCCAGAATGCAGCAGTCGCAGGGGAGCGTGGCCCCGTCCGCTAAGATTACGCCTGTGACCAGTTCAGCCTTGGCGTCCACCCGAGTAACCTCTCCTGCGATGTAGGTCACGTCTTGCAGGCGGGCGGCCTTGCGGACCAGAGACAAGAGAGACCAGGCATCGAACCAGCCCTCGCCACTCTGCCCGAAGGTGGCGAAATCGATATCCTCGACCTCTAGGGACGGGAAGCGCTGCTTGAGGGCCGGACGATCAAACACGACGATGTCGGCCCCCAGGGTACGCTGAGCCTCAGCACGCTGCAGCCGGACGTCCCTTGATGCACTTTGGCCTAGAATAAGGTAGCCACCTTCCACGAAGCCAATGTCGGCCTCAGGGCCGAAGTGGTCCTTGACTGAATGGAGGAACTTGGTTCCGAAGAGGCTGAGTTGAATGTTGAGCGCTGTTGCGAACTGCTGTCTGATCGCCGCTGCGGAGAGGGCGGTTGAGCTGAAACGATAGCTGGGGTCCTTCTCGACAACGGTGATCTTTCCGGCAAAGCCCCGCTGACGTAGCGACCAGGCACAGAAGCTGCCGATAATCGCGCCGCCGATGATGACGACCTGCTCTTTGGACATGGCCTCGCCTTCTGAGAGAGGGAGTGGGGCCGCCCCCTGTCTCAGCAGGGCAAGAGGCCCAGGTGAGCACGCAGGCGGTTTTTGATGAAGGTCGGATCGCGCGGCGGCAGCGAGCGCGGGAGCGCCTCTGCCTTGACCTTCAGGACAAAGAGGCGTGGTCCCTCGGTGGCCTGCTGCAGTCGTTCATGCAGGCCCTTGACAGCGTCCAGGCTCACCAGCGTGGCGGTTTCGGCAAAACCACAGGTCTCGGCGATCTTGGCGAGATCGACGCCTTGGGCGGTGTGGCTGGGTTGCATGCCGGTCTCGCCGAAGTGCTGATTGTCCAGCACGATCACATCGAGGTTTCGAGGCTTGGCAACGGCGATGGTAGCGAGCCCGCCCAGCGCCATAAGCTGTTCGCCGTCACCGGTGACCACCATGACTCGTTTCTCCGGCCGGGCTTGCGCCAGGCCCAATCCGACCAGCGCGGCACCGCCCATCGCACCCCAGAGATAGTAGGTCTGGTCTCGGTCGCCCGCTGCGTGAACGTCATAGCTGGGTGAGCCCAGTCCGGTCACCACCAGGCAGTCGTCGTCCTCAGCGAGGAGGAGCTCTACGGCCTTGCGGCGGTTCATTGCCTTGTCTGCCATGTCGCTCACCAGGTCTTCTTGCCGAGCAGGCGCTGCCCGATCAGGACTGCGACCTGCTGGTCTGCCTCATAGGCCATGGTTGCGGCTTGCTCGACCGTTTCGATCAAATCGACTGCCGTTTCTGCGCGCACCACCGAGACACCAATGGCTTCTAGCGCGGCTTGGGTAGCCCGGCCCATAGGAACCTGCCAGGGATTGAACTCGCCCCACTCGCCGCGCATCGTCACCAGCATCAAGAGAGGGCTCCTGGTCAGAACCGGCAGGGAGAGCATGTTAATGCAGTTGCCGACACCGGAAGATTGTAACAGCAACACACTACGCATGCCGCCAAGCCAGGCACCGACAGCGATCGCTACACCTTCTTCCTCGCTTGTCAGGACGTTGCAGGTAACCTCCGCGTCGTTGCTCAGAAGATTGATGAGACTGGTGTGGCCAGCGTCCGGAACATAAGACATGTGGCGTACATCTCTTTGCTTCAGGGTTCGATAGAGGCCTGTCGGCCAGTCATCATGTGACGTCTCGGCTGGGGCGTTCACGTGCGGAGGGTCCCTTGATCTCTTGCCATTGACCCCGAGACTAGGTCCTGCTCACTTAGAACACATCGAGCTAATGTCACAAACAGCTATGCCGAAATTCTATTGCTATGGATATCCCGCAGCTTCGCACGATCATCCATGTCGCAGAGCTCGGCAGTCTCTCCAAGGCTGCCGATCGTTTGCGGATTGCACAGCCAGCACTCAGCCGTCAGGTGCGTCTCTTGGAGGAAGAGTTGGGCGTGCGCCTCTTCGACCGCCACGGCCGGGGCATGGTGGTGACCGAGGCGGGCCAAGAGGTCCTGCGCCATGCCCAGAGCATCATGGGCGCTCTCGACAATATTCGCGCCTCCGTCTCGGACGAGAATGCGCCTCTGAGCGGCCATGTCTCGGTCGGCATGCCGCCAACCGTGTCGGACATCCTGAGCCTTCCCTTGATCGCCGCCTTCAAGGAACGCCACCCCGCAGCCACCATCCGCATCGTCAGCGCCTATTCCGGTTTTCTGCTTGATTGGCTGCAGCGGGGAACGGTGGACGTGGCGGTCTTGATCGAAGACAAGCCCACTAGGACCTTAAGATGCTACCCTCTCTTGGAGGAGGACCTCTGCTTGATCGGGCCTCCGGAGTCCGGTCTCTCCGCCAAGCGACCGGTGCCCTTCAGCGCGCTGGAACAATGGCCCTTTCTGCTGCCGAGTCCAGGCCATGGACTGCGTATGATCGTGGAGAAGTGTGCCGCCGAGGCGGCAATCTCCCTCAACGTCAAGGTCGAAGCCGACAGCTACGCTACCCTGAAGAACCTCGTTCGCTCCGGCTATGGGATGACGATCCTGCCGCTGGCGCCCATTCATGACGAGATCACGAGAGGGGCGTTGACCTTTGCTGGCCTCACCGGACCGATGCCGGTGCGCAAGCTCTTGCTCTCCTATCCCTCGGATCGACCGGTGACGCGGCTCACCAAGTTCGCGGGGCAGGTTCTATCCAAGACGGCGGCGGGTATGGTGGCATCGGGCAGTTGGGCCGGGCGCTTGCCGGAGGAGTTTTCGCTATAGAACATTGCTATGGCTGTTCTAGCGAGCCTGTCATTGTCTCTATGACTGCTGCTGCTTAGGTAGAGGCTGGCTCGGAACTGGGAGGGACAATGGTGAGCGACTACTCCGACCTGCGCGATGCCGTGGCAAAACTCTGCCAAAAGTATCCAGGACGCTATTGGCGGGCTTTGGATCGCGAGATGGCCTATCCCACGGCCTTCGTGGAAGAGCTGACACGGGCTGGCTGGCTGGCGGTGCTGATCCCGGAGGACTATGGCGGTGCCGGCCTGCCGCTCTCTGCCGCTGCGGCAGTTCTGGAGGAAATGCAGGCTCAGGGCTGCAATGGTGCGGCCTGTCATGCCCAGATGTATACCATGGGCACCTTGCTCCGGCATGGCTCTGATGCGCAGAAGCAGGCCTATCTGCCTGATATTGCGTCGGGTGCGCTCCGCCTGCAGGCCTTTGGCGTCACGGAGCCCACCAGCGGAACCGACACCGGCGCCATGAAGACCACCGCGGTTCGCGATGGCAATGACTTCATCATTAATGGGCAGAAGATCTGGACCAGCCGGGCCGAGCACTCCGACCTCATGCTGCTCTTGGCCCGCACCACGCCCTTGGCTGAGGGTATGAAGAAGACGGATGGTCTTTCCGTCATCCTGGTCGACATGCGCGATGCCAAGGATCGGGGTCTCACGATCCGGCCCATCCGCACCATGATGAACCACGCCACGACCGAGGTCTTCTTCGACAACCTGCGGGTCCCGGCCCGAAACCTGATCGGCGAGGAGGGCAGGGGCTTTCGCTATATTCTCTCCGGCATGAATGCAGAACGCATCTTGATCGCTGCAGAATGCATCGGCGATGCCAAGTGGTTCATCGACAAGGCCGCGGGCTATGCCAAGGATCGACGGGTCTTCGGCCGCGCCATTGCCGAGAACCAGGGCATTCAGTTTCCCATCGCCAAGGCCTACGCCAACATGCGGGCGGCCGAGTTGATGGTGAAAGAGGCGCTCAGGCTCTATGAGGCCGGTGGGAACCCAGGGGCTGAAGCCAACATGGCCAAGATGCTGGCGGCTGATGCCTCCTTCGAGGCGGCCAATGTCTGTCTGCAGACCCATGGCGGCTTTGGCTTTGCCGAGGAGTACGACGTGGAGCGTAAGTTCCGCGAGACGCGCCTCTATCAAGTGGCGCCGATTTCTACCAACCTCATTCTCTCCTACCTTGCGGAGCATGTTCTGGGCCTGCCGCGCTCCTATTGAACGGGGCGCGACTGGCCTCACCGCAGGAAGGCGTAAAAAAAGCTGCCTTGCCCTCTTGTTAGAATAATTCTAAACACCATCTCCTTAGAACCATTCGCAACTGAGCGCTGACAGCCAAGGGAGATGATTATGGACGGTAACGGTGGATGCCCCGTCACGGGCAGGGTTCACATCACCAATCGGGACTGGTGGCCGAACAAGCTCAGTCTGAGGATCCTGGCCCAGAATTCCTCTCTGGTCGATCCCATGGACCAGGGCTTTGACTATGCAAAGGCCTTCAAGACTCTCGATCTGGAAGCCGTCCGTCAGGACATTTTCCACCTGATGAAGACCTCACAGGACTGGTGGCCGGCCGACTATGGTCACTATGGCCCGCTCTTCATCCGTATGGCCTGGCACAGCGCCGGCACCTATCGCACGGCCGACGGTCGCGGCGGCGGCTCTTCGGGCTCACAGCGCTTTGCGCCGCTCAACAGCTGGCCGGACAATGCCAACCTGGACAAGGCGCGCATGCTGCTCTGGCCGATCAAGCAGAAGTATGGCAATGCGCTCTCCTGGGCTGACCTCCTGATCTTTGCCGGCAACTGCGCCCTGGAGTCGATGGGCTTCAAGACCTTTGGTTTCGCCGGCGGTCGCGACGACATCTGGGAGCCGGAAGAGGACATCTACTGGGGATCTGAGACCACCTGGCTGGGCGACAAGCGCTATTCCGGCGAACGCAATCTCGAAAACCCGCTGGCAGCCGTGCAGATGGGCCTGATCTATGTGAATCCCGAGGGCCCGAACGGCAATCCTGACCCGGTCGCCTCAGGTCGCGACATTCGTGACACCTTCGGCCGCATGGCGATGAACGACGAGGAGACCGTGGCCCTGATCGCTGGCGGTCACACCTTTGGTAAAGCGCATGGCGCCGGCGATGCCTCCAAAGTCGGTCCGGAGCCGGAGGGGGCCAGCATCGAAGAGCAGAGCCTGGGCTGGAAGAGCAGCTATGGCAGCGGCAAGGGCGTGGACACCATCACCAGCGGCATCGAGGGTGCTTGGACCGCGACCCCGACCCAGTGGGACATGGGCTTCTTCGATCTGCTCTTCGGCTATGAGTGGGAGCTGGTGAAGAGCCCGGCCGGCGCCAATCAGTGGGCACCAAAGGACGGCGCCGCCTCCGACCTGGTGCCGGATGCGCACGATCCCAACCGCCGCCATGCGCCGATGATGACCACGGCCGACATGGCGCTTCGGATGGATCCGATCTACGAGCCGATCGCCCGGCGCTTCCATCAGAACCCGGATGCCTTCGCCGATGCCTTCGCGCGGGCCTGGTTCAAGCTGACCCACCGCGACATGGGACCCCGCGCGCGCTATCTGGGCAAAGAGGTGCCGAGCGAAATCCTGATCTGGCAGGACCCGGTTCCGGCCGTGGACCATGCCTTGGTGGATGCCGAGGACATCGCGGCACTCAAGGCCAGCGTCCTGGCCTCTGGCCTATCGATTTCTGACCTTGTTTCGACGGCCTGGGCCTCGGCGGCGACCTACCGCCAGTCGGACAAGCGCGGCGGCGCCAATGGCGCTCGGATCCGCCTGGCACCGCAGAAGGACTGGGAGGTAAATCGCCCGGACCAACTGTCGAAGGTGCTTGCAACCCTGGAGGCAGTCCAGAGCGACTTCAATCAGGCACAGTCGAACGGCAAGCGGGTCTCCTTGGCAGATCTGATCGTGCTGGCTGGTTCGGCTGCGGTCGAAGAGGCGGCGAAGAAGGCCGGCCACGCGGTGACGGTGCCCTTCACGCCGGGACGCACGGATGCCACGCAAGATCAGACCGATGTCGACTCTGTGGCTCTGCTGGAGCCGACCGCCGATGGTTTCCGCAACTACCTCAAGACCAAGTACAGTGTCTCCGGTGAGGAGTTGCTGGTCGATCGGGCGCAGCTGCTGGGTCTGACGGCGCCGGAGATGACGGTTCTGGTGGGTGGCATGCGGGCGCTCGGCACCAATGCCGATGGATCTGAGAATGGCGTCTTCACCGACCGGCCCGGGACCTTGAGCAACGACTACTTCGTCAACCTGCTTGATATGGGCACGACCTGGAAGGCCGCGTCGGCCGATCAAGATGTCTTCGAGGGTCGCGATCGCGCCAGTGGTCAGCTCAAGTGGACCGGCACCCGCGTCGACTTGATCTTCGGCTCTAACTCTCAGCTTCGGGCCCTGGCCGAAGTCTATGGCTGCAGCGACTCAAGCGAGAAGTTTGTCGCAGACTTCGTGGCGGCTTGGACCAAGGTGATGAACAACGATCGCTTCGATCTGGACTAAGGCCCTTCGCAGTGTTGCCATGGTTGGGCTTTGGCTCGGCCATGGCAATGCGACCGCTACAATCTATTCGTTGCGCCCCGCGGCGCCTAAAGCCCCGATCAGGCGATCGACATCCTCCAGATCATTGTAGAGCGCTGCCGAGACACGGATCCAATCGGCGCCATAGATCTCGTTGATCGAGACGACGACGTCGGTCTTGAGATCAAAATCCACCGCCTGTTGTTTCGGATTGCCGCGCGGCGCGCCCGGCAGTCGCACGGCAGCCATCGAGCCGGAGAGTTCCGGCGGTGCGGACATTTCGCTCCCAAGCGCTTCGGCCAGGCGCTGTCCCATGGCCATCGCAAGGTCATGACAATGCGCACGGAGGTCAGCACCGCCCTCGGCCTCGTGCCAGTCCAGTGCTGCCCGCGCGGAGAGCCAGGAGGAGGGATCGCGGGTCCCGATCCAATCGAACTCTTCTGTATAGCCCTTACCGAAGCCGTGCGAGGTAACCATGGGGTGAGTCACTGCCTGGCGCTTCGGATTGGTCCAGAAGAAGGCGCAGCCGCGGGGGGCATAGAGCCACTTATGGGCATTGCCGACATACCAGTCGGCCCCGATGGCCTCCACGTCGATCTGCAACATGCCGGGGGCATGGGCGCCATCGACGAAGAGGGGCAGATCGCGCGCGCGCGCCAAGGCTGCGATCTCTGCGACCGGCATCCTCATGGCCGAGCGAGAGGTCATGTGGTCGACGAAGATCGCCTTGGTTTCTGGCCGCAGCGCTTGCTGGATGGCCTCGACGGCTTGCCCGGCTTCGGTGATAGGGACCGGGATCGCAATCTCTTCGACATCGACCTTGGGGCCTCCCATGAACCGCAGACCCATGCGCACGGCGTTATAGATCTCCGACGTCGCGGCGACATGGTCACCTGGCGAGAGGTCGAGCGCGCGGATCGCCGAGCAGGCGCCCTGGGTGGCGTTTTCGACAAAGACCCAGTCTTCGGCCTGGCCGCCAAAGGTTTCAGCAATCCGGGCCGCGTCCTGGCGCAAAAGCAAGGCAAGCTCGCGGCGGAAAAAGTCGCTGGGGTTGCGCTCCATCTGCTCCCGCCAGCTGGCTTGAGCCTCCATCAAGTGGTGAGGGACAGCGCCATAGGACCCGTGGTTTAGGTGTACCTTGGCCGGATCGAGATCGAAGTCCGCAAGCCGGTGGTGTCCATAGCGCGGATTGTTTTGCATTGGCAGTAACTGTCCTCGAAGAGCGGGAATTCTAGCTGAGGCGACAAGAGGAAGCCTTGGGTAGGCACATGATGGATAGAATGGGCTTCAACTCAATAGGGAATCGCTTTGCCGTCCCAGGCGAAGAGGCGGCCACTCGCGCCGGGCTTCAAGGTGTCCAGGACCTCCAAGAGGTGGCGCGCTGAGACCTCTGGCGTAAACAGCTTCTGTGGCAGGACGCCCCGCTGAAAGGGTTTGGAGAGTTCGGTGTCGACGGTACCTGGATGGAGGCCCACACAGAAGGCATCGGGGTTCCTGCGCGCCAATTCGATGGAGAGGGTGCGGATCACCATGTTCAAAGCAGCCTTCGAGGCGCGATAGCTGTACCAGCCACCCAGCTCATTATCTGCGATGCTGCCGACGCGTGCGGAGAGCGCGGCGAAGACCGACTTTCTTTCGCGGCCAAGTAGGGGAAGGAAATGCTTGGCAACCAGAGCCGGCCCGATCGTGTTGACCCGGAATGCCGCTTCGAAATTCTCTGAGGAGAGGCTCCGCCAGGTTTTCTCCGGCTGCAAGTCCTCGCTACGGTGCAAGAGGCCGCTTGCGACGATAATCAGATCGACCGTTCCTTCCTCCTGGCGCAAGGCCTCAGCCGCAGAGCGGATGGACTCTTCATCCTCGAGGTCCAAGAGATAGTCGATGCACGACTGACTGCGGCGGGCCAGGCGATAGACCCGGTCAACAGTGGGACAGCTGTCCAGGGCTTCAGCCAATGCCCTGCCAATCCCACCCTTTGCACCAATGACAACACAGCGGAGGCCCGTTTCAAAGGAGGCGAGAGATAGGGGCGTCAGGCTGTGGTGCCGATCCATTGCGGTCTTCTAAAGGCTGGTTGGGATCCCGTTGTCAGCATTAGATAGGCTGGCTTGGAGGATCTGACACCCGCTTAGAAGGGCCCGTGCATTTCTCCGTCAAAATTGCTGCCAAGCGCGACGAACTCGCTCTTGCCGCCACCGCAACCCGGACACTTCCAGCGGCGCGGCAACTCGCGAAAGGGAATGCCGGGCGCAATGCCACCGCGATCGTCACCCTCCAAAGGATCATAGACAAACTGACAGGTCTCGCAGACGTAGGTGCGCAAAGCGGCTCTGCTCCTCCTTCTGCTCTGGCCAACAGCGGCCAATCGCTTAGAAGAAGGAGCTTACGCCCTTTTGCAGCACTTGGCCACGACTTGCGTTTTCCAAGCGGAGGAACGCTAGCGCGGCGTACCGATCGTTGCCCGCCTGCCGTATCTCTTGGCCAAACTTTTCTCGAAGGGGCTCGGTTCCGGCTTCGCCGGCTCGGCTGCTGGCGCAGGGGGCGCGGGAGGCTGCGGAGAGAAGGTGAGGCCGCTGTCGAATCCGGCGGGTGCCGCAGGGGACGGGCTTGGAGTCTGCTGACCTGGAGAGGCCTGTGGCGGCGCACCATAGAGGGGTGCTGCGAAGCTCGCGCCATAGCTGGGTGTTGCCTGCACAGCCGGCTGGTAGCTGGGGGCGGGGGCCGCTGGCGCGAGGGGCGCGGGCGGAGCCGGCTGATAGGGCTGGCTGCCGAAAGAGGCGGCATCATAGGTCAAACCGCCTTGAGGTTGGGCGGCTGCAGGCTGGAACTGCGGCGTCGGCACTGTTGCCGGAGCCTGGCTGAGAACCGGTGACTGTGCCGCGGGGCTTGGGGTGAAGGTTGGTGCAGGTGGAGCGGCCTGTTGCGCCGGCTGCGGCTGATAGATCGGTTGGGAGGACTGCCAGGCGCCGTCTCCACCCACGCCCATCATGGTCCCGGCAAAGGGCTGGAAGGCCTCTTGCTGCTGCACCGCTGTAGTTTCACCGCGAATCTCGCTCAACAGCTGGCGATGGTCTGGCAGGCGGGCCAAGAGATCGTTGGTCGCGGTCTGGATGTCTCGCTCAAAGCCACGCCAGCTCTCTTCGGAGATCAGCGGGGAGAGGGGATAGCTCTCGGCATCCCAATAGCCCTTCTCCCAGAGGCAGTAGAGATAGTTCCACTCGCCGAAGAGGCCCTTGTAGAACATGTCCTGATCGCTGGGCAGCGTGTGCTTCCAGAGGCGCAGCTGCTCCATCAGGCGCTCAGGTGCGACGCCGGGGGCGCGGGCTGCCTCCCAGAAGGGCTCCGGGCGATTGCTGGTGACGAAGTGCATGGAGAGGAAGTCGCGCACCTCGTCGTAGAGCCCATCCATGCGGCGGTTGAAGGCTTCCGCATAGACCGGGTCCAGCCCCTGATCGGGGAAGTAGTTGACCAGCCAGCGCGTGGCACTCTCGACCATGTAGATCGCGGTGGCCTCCAAAGGCTCGACGAAGCCGTTGGAGAGCCCGATGGCGATGCAATTGCCGACCCAGGCGCGTTTGGTGCGGCCGGTCTTCATGCGGATGATCTTGGGCTCGGGGTCCTCCATCTCCGGCGTCAGATCGCCGTTCGCGCGCAGGTGCTGGATCAGCTCGGCGCGCGCTTCGTCGTCGCTCTTGAACTGGCTGGAGTAGATATAGCCGGTGCCCACGCGCTCGGCCAAAGGCACACGGAAAACCCAGCCGCCGGTCAGGCCGGTCGCGCGCGTGGCCGAAGGCAGCGGCCTATCGGTCGGCACCGGGATCTGCAGCGGCATGGCGCGGTCGCAGAGCAGGTGGTTGGAATAGGGGATGAACTCCTCCCCCAACTTGCCCTGCATGATGATCGAGCGAAAGCCGGTGCAGTCGATCACCAGCTTGATCGGATGGCTGCCGTTACGCTCCAGCTGCAGGCTGGTGACATAGCCGCGCTCGTCGATCTCGGCGTCGGTCACGTCGTCTTCGATGCGGATCACGCCACGCTCGACCGCAGTTTCGCGCAGGAAGGGACCGAAGAGGGCGGCGTCCAGGTGATAGGCGTAGGAGACGACGGACTCATAGTCCTTACCACCCAATGGCCGCGGGCCCTTCCTGTTGGTGATAATGGCCTGGTTCCAGGTCAGCGCCTCGGCTGCCTTCTGGCCGTTGATCGAGCCATACTTCAGGAAGTGATAGGCCGGGTTCACCCCGTCCAAGGACCTGGGAAAGTTGAAGGGGTGTAGGAAGTAGACTGGATCTCCGACCGGATCCTTGTTCCAATCCACGAACTCGGCCGCCAGCTTGAAGGTGGCATTGCAGCGCCGCATAAAGTCGCGCTCGTTGATGCCGAGCTGGCGAAAGAGGTTGGTGATGCCGCGTACTGTGGCCTCGCCGACACCGATGGTCGGGATGTTGGGGCTCTCGATGACGGTGACGGTGACCGGCTTCTGGTCCGGCCGCCGGTTGAGGAAAGACTGCAGGATTAGCGCGGTCAGCCAGCCGGCCGTGCCGCCGCCGATGATGGTGATCTGATCGATCCGCTCGGACATCTCTCGTTCCTGAAAAGCAGGGGTCTAGGGTTGGTCCCTGCGATAGCACAAAGGCGTCGCGTTGGGGAGAGGACGCCTTGCTGCAGTCTAGAGCGCTTTCCAGGCCAGCCGGTGATTGTCGATGGCGGTGGCTGCATGATAGTATAAGGAACCATCTTTTGCCGATCAATTGTTCTTGGAAATGCAGCTATGGCGGTCATTATTGGAACAGCAGATGCAAATAGCACCCTCTTTGGCACAAGTTTTAGCGACGACATCTATGGGTTGAGCGGTAATGACCGTCTCTATGGGCTGCAAGGCCACGATCGACTCTTTGGAGACGCTGGCAACGACTATCGCTTGTTTGGTGGAAGCGGAAACGATGGCATTTTTGGGGGGAGCGGTGACGATCGTCTCTTCATCGGAGCTGAAGGCGACGACAGCCTGACCGGTGGATCCGGCAACGATGCCACCTTTCAAGGGAACGATGGCGAGGACACGCTCTTCGGCGACCAGGGCGCTGACAGCAGCTTCTTCGGCGGTGAAGGCTCGGACAGCCTCTTCGGTGGTTTCGGCACGGATACCGAGTTCTTTGGTGGTCCGGGTGCTGATCGTATCTATGGCGATGACGGCAGAGACTACGACTTCTATGGCGGCTCTGCAGCGGACCGGATCTATGGCGGAGACAGGGAAGACTATACCCTCGTCGGTGGCCAGGGTGCCGATCGCATCTTCGGCGGCAACGGCTTTGACTATTGGGTGTTGGGGGAGGGGGGAGCCGACAGTCTTTATGGTGGAAGCGGAGGTGACTCCGGCTTCTACGGCGGCAGTGAGCAGGATGCGCTTTTTGGCGGATCAGGTCGCGACGAACGCTTCGAGGGAGGCGGCGGAGACGATCGCCTGGAGGGTGGCGCGGGAGATGATGAGCGCTTCTTTGGGGACAGTGGAGACGATCTGCTCTTCGGCGATGCAGGTACTGACACCAGTCACTTCGGCGGTAGCGGCGACGATCGGCTCTACGGCGGTGACGGTGATGATCGCAGCCTCGACGGCAAGGGCGGCAACGACCAGCTCTTCGGTGGTGATGGGGATGACCGCTATCTCTATGGCACCCTGGGCGATGATCTGATCGATGCCGGTGGCGCCGGTGACAGCTATGCCAGAGGCGGCAGTGGTGCGGATACGCTCCGTGGGCGCAGCGGTGCTGACTTCTATTTCCAAGGCGGCAGCGGTGCAGACCTCCTCGTGGGCGGCAGCGGTCATGACAATGCCCTCTTCGGCAATGCGGGCGACGATCGGCTCCGCGGCGGTGATGGCGACGACACCTATCTTTTCGGATTTGATGGAGCCGACAGCCTCTATGGCGGGAGCGGTGCCGACTTTGGCCTCCGCGGGGGATCGAGTGGCGAGGGGCTGGCTGGTGTTGATCGCATATTCGGTGGATCGGGTGACGATTCGGTAGTCAGCGGGGGCGCTGCTGGGGATAGCCTCTTTGGCGACCTGGGGGACGACAGCGCCTTTGTCGGTGGCGACGGAGACGATAGTCTCTTCGGGGGCAGCGGTGCCGATGCCAGGTTCTACGGCGACGATGACAAGAACTCGATCCCCTACAATGGTGATGACAGGATCTATGGTGGCAGTGGCAACGATCAATCTCTCTTCGGCAAGACCGGAAACGATCTGCTCTTCGGTGGCTTCAACGACGACAATGGCCTCTATGGCGACGCTGGTGACGATCGTATCTTCGGGGATGGTGGCCGTGACAGCAGCTTGGATGGACGGGATGGCGCCGACAGCCTCTATGGCGGTGCGGGCGCTGATAGCATCCTCTTCGGTGGTACCGGCAATGACCTGATCAAGGGCGACAAGGGAAACGACGCCTATCTCTTTGGCGGCCTTCAAAATGATCGCCTTTATGGTGGCAGCGGCGCAGATACAGCCCTGCTGGGCCTAGGCGGGGATGACTCGCTGTTTGGAGGCTCTGGGACCGATGGCACTTTGATCGGATTGAGCGGCGCGGATCGCCTCTACGGCGGCGACGGCGACGATAGGGGCCTCTACGGCGGAGACGGGGATGATCGCGTCTTCGGCGGCGGCGATTCCGACAGCTACATGACTGGCAGTTCGGGTCATGACCGCCTCTATGGCGGTGGTGGAAGCGACCGCGTCATCTTCGGAGGTAGCGGTCAGGACGATATCTATGGTGGAACCGGTCGGGACGTCGCCATCATCGGCAATGCTGGCGACGATCGTCTCTTCGGTGGCTACGGCAATGACACACTGCTTTTGGGCGATCTGGGTTCCGATCTGATCTTTGGTGGGGCGGGAAGCGACACCAGCCTTCAGGGCGGCTCTGGCGGTGATCAAGTGCGTGGAGGCTCTGGAGACGATCAGGTTTTTGGCGGCAGTGCAGCCGACACTCTCTTCGGGGGGCACGGAAACGATGTCTTGGCAGGCGAAGATGGAGCAGACCGTCAGGTCGGTGGCAGCGGCATGGACATGCTCTTCGGTGGCCAAGCGAGCGACCGCTTGAACGGTGGTGATGGCGCCGACACTGCATCAGGTGGCCAAGGGAATGATACCTTCTTCGTCGAGACCTCGGCCGACATCGTGCGTGAGACGGCCGCGGGCGGTGCGCAGGACCTCCTGCTGTCCAACGCCTTGGCCTACACCCTGCCGAGCGGTGCAGAGGGCCACATCGAGCGTGCTGAAATCCAAAGCGGCGCCGGGGCGGCGACCTTGCGCGGCAACGAGTTCGACAACACCGTGCTTGGCAACAGCGCCAACAACCTGCTGTTCGGGCGCGCCGGGAATGACATCCTGAACGGTCAGGGCGGTAGCGATCGGGCCGTGGGTGGGCTGGGTGACGATACCTTCAATGTCGATCGCAGCGATGATCAGGTGCGCGATCTCTCAGGGCAAGGCACCGACCTGGTCCGCGCCGAGGTCAGCTACACCCTGCCGGACGGCAATGTGAATGACTTCATCGACAACCTGCGCCTTCAGGGCGGTTTCGGCAATATCAACGGAACAGGAAACAGCCTGGACAACACGCTGGAGGGGAACAGCGGCGACAATCGTCTGGCCGGCAACCAGGGTGCCGATCGTCTGCGGGGTGGTGATGGTGATGACCGTCTCTTCGGTGGGCAGGCTGCTGACCGCCTGGACGGCGACGGCGGCGCCGACACCCTGTCAGTTGGCAAGGACGACGCGCTCTTCGGCGGTAGTGGTGGTGATTGGTTCCTCTTCGGCGGCAACCTGGTAACCGGAAGCCAGGTTATCCGTGATTTCGAGGGATTGAGTGCCGTGGCCTCCACCCTGGCCGACAAGCTGGTCCTGGCTACCGGATTGGAGGTTGGCAGCTTCACCTACATCGCGGCAGCGGCCTTCAGCGGATCCGGCAACAGCGAAGCGCGCTTTGCCGGCAATCGCGAGATCGAGATCGACACGGATGGTGACGGGCAAAGCAATGTCTTCATCCTGATCGACAGGATCAGCGCTGCTGATCAATTGCAGAACGGCGACTTCCTCTGGCTGGCATAGGCGCGTCTGACCCCAACGATCACCTTCGTTCGACCCTAGATGGTCTCAGCCGGCCCAGGCTTGGCGGCGAGAGCGCATGCTGGGTCTCTCCCTCGTCGTAGCCCGCATAGTGTACTCATGGTCAAGTAGATCCTTTCATCCTTTGCCTTTCCCACCCGCGTCATGATAGGGGAGCTTCAATGCTTTCTTTTTGATAGCGCATGGGGTGGAAGTGATGACGATCTCAATCGGAACGGCTGGTGACAACAGCACCCTGTTCGGAACGACTGGTAGCGACCGGCTCTATGGCTTAAGCGGCAATGATCGTCTCTACGGATTGGAGGAGCGGGATCGTCTCTTTGGGGGCAGTGGTGCCGACTATCGTTTGTTCGGCGGCAGCGGAGACGACATTCTTTTGGGTGATGCGGGTGACGACAGTTTGCTGCTGGGCGGGTCTGGCGCGGACAGGCTCTTCGGCGGCAGAGGAGACGACGCCGCTCTTTTCGGATTGCAAGGGCGTGACAGCCTCTTTGGATGGGAGGGAGACGACAGCAGCCTCTATGGGCGTGAGGAGGGAGATTTCCTCTTTGGCGGTCCTGGGATCGATCGGGAATTCCACGGTGGCCCCGGGGCTGATCGTCTCTATGGCGGCGTGGGAGCAGACAGCAGCTTCTTTGGAGGATCGGCAGCCGATCGGATCTACGGCGGCGACGACAATGACCTGACCTTGGTCGGTGGGCAGGGAAGCGATCAGCTTTTTGGGGGGGCGGGGAGCGACACGAGGCTTCTGGGCGAGGTGAACGACGATCTCGTCTATGGTGACGAGGGTGACGATGGCTCTCTTTATGGCGGTGTTGGCAATGACAGTGTGTTTGGAGGCGACGGAGACGATCACGTCTTGAGAGGTGGAAAGGGCGATGACCATGTCAACGGCGGCCTTGACAGCGATCGCTGGCTCTATGGCGGCAGTGGTGACGATCGGGTCTATGGTGGTGCCGGATACGACATTCGTCTCTTTGGTGATAGTGGCGCCGATCGGCTCTTCGGCAACAGGGGTGTCGATGGCCTCATAAGTGGCGGCAGTGGCGAGGATCGGCTCTATGGCGGTGGGGACAGGGATTCGGAACTCGATGGCGGTCTGAGCGATGACCGTGTGGTCGGCGGAGCAGGACACGACGATCGGCTCTACGGATCCTTAGGCGACGACTTGATTGACGGCGGACAAGACAACGATCTTCGTCTCTTCGGTGGTAGTGGTGCCGATATTGTGCTCGGCCGCAGCGGTGACGACCATCTTTTGTATGGTGGCAGTGGTGCAGATACCATGAGAGGAGGGAGCGGTCACGATCGTTCCCTCTTTGGGAACCTTGGAGATGACGCGCTCTTTGGCGGAGACGGCAACGACAGGGACATCCTAGGCTCCTGGGGCCTGGACTGGATCTTTGGAGGCAGGGGGCAAGACTGGGGTTTGCTGGGTGGCCACGGCGACGACCACATCTTTGGCGGTAGTGGTGACGATGTCAGCCTCTTCGGCGGCCGGGAACCAGGGGTCTTGGTCTACAGCGGTAGCGATTGGGTCTATGGAGAGAGCGGAAGCGATCGCTCGCTGTTGGGACAAGCGGGCGATGATCGCCTCTTCGGTGGCGACGACAGCGACCTGGCGTTCTACGGTGGGCTCGGCAGCGATTGGATCTTTGGCGGCAAAGCGGATGACGAGTCTCTTTACGGACAGGGCGGTGCGGACAGCATCTACGGTGACGATGGTGGCGACAGTCTCCTCTTCGGTGGCTCCGGCGACGATCTGATCTTCGGCGGTAGTGGCTTGGACAGGTCTCTCTCCGGCGGACACGACAATGACCGTATCTACGGGGATCGGGGACAAGACGCGGCGCTTCTGGGCGATCTTGGTGACGATACGCTCTTCGGCGGCAGTGCGGCCGACACCTCTTTGTTGGGCGGTAGCGGCAGAGATGTGATCCTGGGGGATACGGCAGCTGACAGCCTGCTGCTTGGGAGTACGGGTGCCGACAGGCTTTTTGGCGGCGATGGCGATGATCTGAACCTCTCAGGCGGTGCGGGCAGTGACAACATCTTCGGCGGTTCAGGTGATGATTGGCTCTTGAGCGGGGGTTCGGGCAGCGATCAGCTTCGCGGTGACACAGGCGACGATCAAGCCTACGGCGGTGACGGCAACGACAGGCTCTTCGGTGGTCTGGGTCAGGACACCTTACTGGGAGAAGAGGGAGCAGACCAACAGAACGGTGGTGCTGGAGAGGACCTGTTCTATGGCGGGCCGGGCAGGGATCGACTGAATGGCGGCAGCGGTGCTGACATTGCTTTCGGTGGCCAGGGCAATGACACCTTCATAGTGGATACCTCTGCTGACCTGGTTCGTGAAACCGCGGCTGGCGGTGCTCAGGATCTCCTCCTCTCCAATGCCCTGGCCTACACCTTGCCGAGCGGCAATGAAGGTCACGTCGAAAGCGCCATCATCCAAAGTGCAGCAGGTACCGCGACGCTCCGCGGCAACGCGATCGACAACAGCCTTTTCGGCAATGACGCCAGCAATCAGCTCTTCGGCCGCGCCGGAAACGATCTCTTGAATGGCGAGGGAGGCGTTGACCAGGCCGCGGGTGGATTGGGCGACGACACCTATGTGGTGGATCACCGCGACGATCAGGTACGCGAATTGGCGGGCCGTGGGACCGATCTGGTGTGTGCAGAGGTGAGCTACACCCTGCCGGACGGCGGCGCCTACGACTTCATCGAGGATCTGCGGTTGGAAGCCGGGTTCGGGAACTTAGACGGAGCCGGGAACAGCTTGGACAACACGATAGATGGCAACAGCGCCGACAACCGCTTGGCCGGCAATCAGGGCGATGATTGGTTGAGAGGAGGCGCGGGTGATGATCGCCTCTTCGGTGGCCTTGGTGTGGATCGATTTCAAGGCGATAGCGGTGCCGATACCCTTTCGATCGGCAGGGGGGACCGGGCCTTTGGCGGCAGCGGTGCCGACTGGTTCCTCTTCGGCGGCGTGCTGGGTAGCGGTGGGCAGGTGATCTACGATTTCGAAGGCCTGAACGCCGCGGAGACTGCCTCCGCTGACAAGCTGGTCCTAGCAACCGGACTGGAGGTGGGCAACTTTACTTACGTCGAGACCGGCTTGTTCAGTGGGGCAGGGAATAGCGAGGCGCGCTTTGCCGGCAGTGGCGTCGTGGAGATCGACACCGATGGTGATGGTCTGAGGAACGTGTTTATCACGATTGATAAGATGAGCGCTGCGGGGCAGCTGACCGCAAGCGACTTCCTCTGGCTGGATTGATCTCAGATCAGGCGGTGTGGAACCTTGGGGTGTCTGGGCGGAGGCGCCGTTGACTGTACTTATGGTCAAGCAGGCCCTTCCTTCCTTTGCATTACCGACCGCTCGCATGATAGGGATATTCAGATGCTTTCTTTTTGATAGCAGTGAGGGTGACGGCGATGGCGGTAATCATCGGAACGGCCGGTGACAACAGTACCCTGTTGGGTACCAGCGAGAGCGACAGGCTCTATGGTGCCAGCGGCGATGATCGACTCTATGGATTTGAGGCGAAGGATCGCCTCTATGGGGGTAGCGGAAAGGACTATCGTCTCTTCGGCGGTAGTGGTGCGGATACGCTGTTGGGTGATGCGGGCGCCGATACGCTGCTGCTTGGCGGTTCCGGCGATGACCAGCTTTTCGGCGGAAGCGGGGATGACGCGACGCTCATAGGCTCAGATGGGCGTGACGGCCTTTTTGGAGGGGCCGATGCGGACACTAGCTTCTATGGCGGCGCGGGGAATGATGTCCTTTTTGGCGGCCCTGGAAGCGATTGGGGCTTCGAGGGCGGTGCCGGTTCCGACCGACTTTATGGGGACGAGGGGGGCGACACTGGCCTCTCCGGTGGATCGGCGTCTGACCGTATCTATGGCGGGGCTGGGGATGACGCCTCTCTTGTCGGCGGACAGGGGCGCGATTTGCTCTTTGGCGGCGATGGTGCCGACAGCCGGGTCCTGGGTGAGGAGGGAGGCGATAGGCTCTACGGCGGCAGTGGACAGGACACCGGCTTCTATGGAGGAGATGGCGATGACAGCCTGAAGGGGGGCGCCGGCGACGACGACTATCTCCGGGGCGGCAAGGGGAGCGATCATGTCTTTGGTGGACAGGGCGACGATATCCGCCTGTTCGGCAGCAGCGGTCATGACCTGATCTATGGTGGGATCGGTCTAGACAGACTGTTTCGCGGTGATAGCGGCAACGATCGAATCTTCGGCGACGAGGGCTTCGACCGATTCATGCGTGGTGGCAGCGGTGATGATCGGCTCTATGGCGGCGCTGACGACGACTCTGACTTAGATGGCGGCTTAGGGAATGATCAAATCATTGGTGGTACGGGTGAGGACGTCAACCTCCTGGGCTCGCATGGAGACGATTTGATCGACAGCGGCGGGGACAATGACTCCTACCTCTTTGGCGGTAGTGGCGCAGACACGCTCCTTGGTGGCAGTGGAGAAGAGCTCGATCTCTCTGGCAAAAGCGGAGCAGACACCTTGATGGGAGGCAGCGGCGATGACCGCGCCTTCTTCGGATCTCTGGGCCGCGATTCCCTCTTTGGCGGGGAGGGCAATGATCGGGTCTTGCTGGGGTCGGAGGAGGCGGACTGGATCTATGGCGACGCAGGCGAGGATTCCAGGTTTCGTGGAGGCGACGGCGACGACTTCGTCTTCGGCGGTAGCGGCAGCGATGCCAGCCTCTTCGGTGACGGGACGGCTGGGGCTCAGCCCTACCTTGGCGACGACAGGATCTATGGGGATAGCGGTCGCGACAAACTGTTGTTCGGATTGGGTGGAGATGACCAGCTTTTTGGGGGTGATGGCAATGACCTTGCCCTCTATGGGGGTTATGGCAACGACCGGGTCTCAGGTGGCAAAGGGGTGGATAGTTCCCTGGATGGCCAAGGGGCGGCCGACAGCATCTATGGAGGAGGGGGCGGTGATCTCGTCCTCTTTGGCGGTTCCGGCGAGGATCGGATCTTCGGCGGGTTCGGACTGGATAGCTTTCTTTTCGGTGGGCATGACGGTGATCTGATCTCAGGGGATCAGGGACGCGACGCCAATCTTTTGGGCGAACTGGGCGACGACTCCCTCTTCGGCGGCAGTGCGGCCGACACCTCTTTGATGGGCGGCAGTGGTGACGACCTGATCCAAGGCGACACGGCAGCCGACACTTTCCTTTTTGGCGAATCAGGTGCGGATAGACTGTTTGGCGGCAATGGCGATGATCTTGCCCTCTCAGGTGGTGTCGGTGATGACTCAATCTTCGGCGGATCAGGGCACGACCTCCTCTTAGCAGGCCGTTCCGGAAACGATCGCATTCGCGGTGATACTGGTAATGACCAAGCCTATGGCGATGGTGGGAACGATACGCTCTTTGGCGGCCTGGGTGCGGACAGCTTGATTGGCGAGCTGGGTGCGGACCGGCAATTCGGCGGGTCCGGTGCCGACCTCATCTTCGGCGGTGACGGCAGAGACCGCTTGAACGGCGGTAGCGGTGTTGACCTTGTCTATGGAGGGCGCGGCAATGACACCGTCTTTGTCGAAACCTCGGCCGATATGGTGCGGGATGCTGAATCGGGCGGCGAGCAGGATCTGCTGCTCTCCTCGGCGCTTTCCTACACACTACCCAGCGGGACCGAAGGCCATATCGAACGCGCCGGCATCCAAAGCGATGTGGGCGCGGCTACCCTCCGAGGCAACGAATTCGACAACACGCTCGCAGGCAACAGCGCCAACAACCTGCTCTTCGGGCGCGCCGGAGACGATGTCCTGGATGGCCAAGGTGGCGCTGACCGTGCCGTGGGCGGCTTGGGCGACGATACCTTCGTGGTTAACCGCAGTGACGATCAG
Organism: Rhodospirillales bacterium; assembly: GCA_963669335.1. Lineage (GTDB taxonomy): Bacteria > Pseudomonadota > Alphaproteobacteria > Kiloniellales > JACOMY01 > JACOMY01. The sequence goes on along the minus strand of OY770023.1, from coordinate 2,988,175 downwards.
GTGCGCGAGCTGGCAGGGCAGGGGGCCGACCTGGTTCGTGCGGAAGTTGGCTACACCTTACCCAGTGGCAGTGTGAACGACTTCATCGACAATCTGCGCTTGGAGGCCGGTTCCGGAAACATCAACGCTATGGGAAACAGCTTGGACAATACCCTGGAGGGCAACAGCGGAGACAACCGTCTGGCTGGTAACCAAGGTGCCGATCACTTGGTCGGCGGGTTGGGTGACGATCGCTTGTTCGGCGGCAATGCGGGCGACAGTCTGGTGGGCGGCAGCGGTGCCGATACGCTCTCTGTTGGTAAGGACGATGCTGCTATTGGCGGCAGCGGCGGCGACTGGTTCCTCTTCGGCGGCAACCTGGGCACTGCCGGCCAAGTGATCCGCGATTTTGAGGGCCTGGAAGCCGTCGCGACCGCGGCGGCAGACAAGCTGGTCTTCGCCACCGGACGGGAGGTGGGCAGCTTCACCTACATCGAGGCCGCAACCTTCAGCGGGTCGGGCAACAGCGAGGCCCGCTTCGCCGGCAGTCGCGAGATTGAGATCGACACGGATGGTGACGGTGCAAGCAATGTCTTCATCCTGATCGATGGCGTCAGTGGTGCCAATCAGCTGACCGCTACCGACTTCCTTTGGCTTTAGCCTGGCGCCGCTCGCTCAAGAGATTGTAGTAGTTGCCGAGTAAGATCAGGCTGCCGCCCAGCAGGATCCAGAGGTCGAAGGGTTCCCCATAGAGCAGAACGGCCAGCACCATGACCAGCGGCAGGCGCAGGAACTCCAAGGGCACCACGGTCAGCGCATCGGCCAGCGAGAAGGCGCGGACCATGCAGACGTGCGCGCTCAAGCCAGAGATTGCGACCATGACGACCCAGGCCAGGCTGTACCAGCTGGGGGCGACCGGATCCACCAAGGTCGGCAGACCGCTCAAGACCGCCTGCACCAGGGACATGTAGAAGACGACCTGCAGTGCGCTCTCGGTCGTTGTCAGCCGTTTGGTCATGATCATCCCGGCGGCGAAGCCCAGGGCGCCGATCAGGATCGCTATGGTGCCTGTGTTGATCTCTGCCATGCCGGGGCGCACCACGGCCAGAATGCCGATGAAGCCCAGGATCAGGGAGACCGCCCGGCCCTTGGTCATCTGCTCCCCCAGAAAGAGGGGGGCGAAGAGCCCGACCCAGAGCGGGGCGGTGAACTCGATGGCGAAGACCTGGGCCAGCGGGATGACCCCGATGGCATAGAACCAGCCGAACTGACCGACGAACTGAAAGACGTTGCGTAGGCATTGTTCGCCAAGCCGTCGGGTCTTGAGCTTGGCGATGCCCCTTGCGGTCAAGGCCGCAAAGCCGACCACGATCACGATGGCGACCAGCGAGCGATAGAAGAGAAGCTGGATGGCAGGCAGGCCCTGTCCGGCCTCCCGTGCCGAGATCGCCATCACGATGAAGGAGCACAGCACGCCGACCATCCAGAGGGCGGCCATGACCGGCGCTTGCTGCGGTTGGCTTGTGCTGGGCGACGTCATGTCTGACTGCTTAGGGGCCTGAGGCCAGGCTTGCCAAGCAGGCTCGGCCCATGGGTGCTATGCGTTGATGCTGGGCGGCTTGGGGCAGTTCTTAACGGAAGAGGACTACGGGAATCTTGCAAAGGCGCAGCACTTCTGTGGTGGTGGAGCCGATGATCAGGCTGCGGATGCGCGAATGGCCATAGGCACCCATGACCAGAAGATCGATGCCCTTCCGCGTTACTGCCTCAGAGAGTGCTGCCTCCGGGGGACCTTGCAAGACCTCGGTCTCAATGCTGTAGCCGCCGGCAGACAACATGGCCGTGGCACTTTCCAGGCTCTTCCTGACCTCGGGCGTATCCGCACCGACAGTGACCAAATGGCAGCGAAGCCCGGCGAAAAGCGGGCTTCTGGCGACATAGTCGACGGCCTTCATGCTGCTGCTGCCGCCGTCATAGGCCATCATGAAGGTCTGGGGCTCTTGATAGCCACGAGAGGCGACGAAGAGCGGCTTCTTGATGGCGCGGGCGACCCGTTCCAGGTTTGATCCCAGGTGCAGCTTGGCAAAGTCCGCAGCCTCTCCGCGCTTGCCGATCATCACCATGTCGGCCTCTGCTTCGAAGTCGCAGGCGGTCTCGACAACATCCCCGATCCTGAGCCGTGTCGTGACCTCCTTGGCGCCCGCCGCGCGCAAGAGTTCCTCTCCGTCCTCCAGGATCGCGCGCCCGCGCTTCTGGGCCAGGCGCCCGCGCTCTTCGTCCAGGCTTGCCAGCTCAGCGAGAAGGGCAGAGCGAGCACCCAGGGTGATGTTGCCGCTGAGGTTCTGTCGGGCCTCTCCGGTCTCGCGGCGGCCGATGACGTGGAACAACTCCACTGTCGATCCGCAACGGCCGGCAACCCAGGCGGCGTGCTCGCAGACACTTCTGGAGTAGATGGAGGCGTCGATGAAGGCCAAGAGTTTTTGCACCGTGCGGCCTCCTAATGGCCCATCAAGCGTTCTAGGGCGCCGGGCTTGTCATGCAAGGCCAGCCGATCGACCAGGGTTTCGCTGGCCTTGTTCAGACCGACGATCCGGACTTTCGCCCCTTCTCGGCGGAACTTTAGAACGATCATGTCCAGCGCGGCTACGCTGGAGATATCCCAGATGTGGGCGCGGCTGACGTCGATCGTCACCTGATCCAGCGCCTCCTTGAAATCAAAGGCCTTGGTAAAGTCCTCTGTCGAGGCGAAGAAGACCTGACCCTCGACGACATAGGTCCTGGAACGCCCGTCCTCCGACAGCGCGGCCGTCACCCGGAAGACCTGAGAGATCTTCCAGGCGAAGAAGATTCCGGACAGCAGCACGCCGACCAGTACGCCGATCGCTAGATTGTGGGTCGCCACGACGAAGGCGACGGTCGCCAGCATGACGAGGGAGGAGCTGCGCGGGTGGTGGCGCAGGTTCTTGATGGAGCTCCACGAGAAAGTGCCGATGGAGACCATGATCATGACGGCGACCAGCGCTGCCATGGGGATCTGGCTGACCCAGTCGCCCAGCACGACGATCAGGAAGAGGATAAAGATGCCGGCCGAGAAGGTAGAAAGCCGCCCTCTGCCGCCGGATTTCACGTTGATCATCGACTGCCCGATCATGGCGCAGCCGGCCATGCCGCCCATGAAGCCGGTCGCCATATTGGCCAGGCCCTGCCCGACGCATTCCTGGTTGCGATCACTGGGTGTGTCGGTCAGGTCGTCGATGATGACGGCCGTCATCAAGGACTCCAAGAGGCCGACGGCGGCGATCGCCAAGGCATAGGGGAAGATGATGGTCAGGGTCTCGAAGGTGAGCGGGATCTCCGGCAGCAAGAAGATGGGCAGGGTGGAGGGCAACTCGCCCATGTCGCCCACGTTACGGATGTCGAGATCCAGGATCAGGGTGACCGCGGTCAGCACCAGGATGCAGATCAAGGGCGAGGGGATGGAGCGTGTGAGGTAGGGGAAGAGATAGATGATGGCCAGGCCGGCCGCGACCATGAGGTAGGTGAGCCAGGGCACGCCGATAAGCTCCGGCAACTGCGCCATGAAGATCAGGATAGCCAGCGCATTGACGAAACCGGTGATGACCGAGCGGGAGACGAAGCGCATCAGGTACCCAAGGCGCAAGAATCCAGCGGCGACCTGAAGCACGCCAGCCAGGACGGTGACGGCGAAGAGGTACTGCAGGCCATAGTCTCTGACCAAGGTTACCATCAGCACGGCCGTCGCCGCGGTCGCTGCCGAGATCATGCCCGGTCGGCCGCCGGTAATCGCGACGATCACGGCAATGGAAAAGGAGGCATAGATGCCGACCTTGGGATCGACTCCGGCGATGATGGAGAAGGCAATGGCCTCAGGGATCAGCGCCAGGGCCACGACCAGGCCCGACAGAAGGTCGCCGCGAACATTGCCGAACCACTGCTGGCGGTAGGCATTGAGTGAAAGCATGGCCAATCCAGTCAGGCTGTAGCCCACGCACGCACTGCCCAGGCCTCGCGTCCCTTGGTGCGGGGCGGGCTTCTGTTCAGTTTGTGACGGGTGATTGGAGGACGAGCCGACCCCAAATGATCGACTTTGGAGGAGTATATGCCGCCCTCATGCTGCGGTGCAACATAAAATGCAATGCGGTCTGGCTCTGGGCACTTGACCCGGAGCGGCCCAGCAGTACTACTGACCTTGGCCTGAATGATCGTATCAGAACCGGACAAGGAGGTAGGCGTGACGGATAACTCAGAAGAGCGGTCGGAGAAACTGCTCGCCAGCCGTCGTCAACTGCTGAAGCATGCTGGGTTGGGCACCGCCGCCGCCACGCTTGCCGCGCCTGCGATGGTCGCGCAAGCCGCCCCCCTCCATCGGCTTCCCATGATCGATCCTGAGTTGGACGAGAGTGCGGCCACACCCGTTTCCTTGAAGTCACGCGACGAGCTTCGCCAGTCGCTCTACGACACGACCTTCGCCGCCCGTGACACGCAAAAACCGCTGCCCAAGTACGACTTTCCAACCCAGGAGCACTCCCCAAGAGACATCCGCCAGCTGGTGGTCGACGAGCTGATGCTCGACGGCAACCCGCGCATGAACCTCGCTACCTTCTGCCAGACCTGGGAGGAAGCTGAGGTCCATGACATCATGGATATCTCCATCGATCGCAATCTGATCGACAAGACCGAGTATCCCCAGACGGCAGAGATAGAGATCCGCTGTTCTCACATGCTGGCGTCGCTTTGGAACGCGCCGGACGAAGGGAACTCGGTTGGCACCTCTACCGTCGGCTCCTCCGAGGCCTGTATGCTGGGGGGCATTGCCGCCAAATGGCGTTGGAAGGCCCGGCAAAAGGCCGCCGGTCGGCCGACCGGCAAACCCAACATCGTCTGTGGCCCGGTGCAGGTATGCTGGGAAAAGTTCTGCCGCTTTTTCGAGATCGAGATGCGCCAAATTCCGATGAGCCGCGATCGCCTGCAGATGGACGCGAAGCGCATGCTGGAAGCGGTCGACGAGAATACCATCTGTGTCGTCCCGACCTTCGGCATTACCTACCACGGTCAGTATGAACAGGTGGCGAAGCTTGCCGAGGCCCTGGACGACCTGGAGACCCGGACCGGCCTCAATGTCGACATCCATGTGGACGCGGCTTCTGGGGGATTCCTGGCTCCTTTCAGCGCGCCTGACGTTGTCTGGGATTTCCGTCTGCCGCGGGTCAAATCCATCTCGACTTCAGGTCACAAGTTCGGCCTGGCACCGCTGGGCGTCGGCTGGATAGTGTGGCGCGACCGAAAGGAGCTGGCCGACGAACTGGTCTTCTCTGTCTCCTATTTGGGAGGAGAGGTCGGCACCTTCGGCATCAACTTCTCGCGCCCCGCCGGTCAGGTCATCGTTCAGTACTACCTCTTCAATCGCCTCGGCCGCGAGGGCTACGCGCGCGTCCAGAACGCTTGCTACGAGACCACGCAATACTTGTCGGAGGAAATCGCCAAGCTGGGCCCCTTCGAGTTCCTGAACAACGGGAACCCCAAGACCGGGATCCCGGCCGTCTGCTTTTACGTTCGGCCAGGAAGCGCGCTCCCCTATTCCCTCTTTGACCTCTCGGCCAAGCTGAGAGAACGCGGCTGGCAGGTGCCGGCTTTCAACCTCATTGGTGAGATGTCCGATGTCACGGTGGTGCGGATCATGGTTCGCCAGGGCGTCAGCCGTGATCTTGCCAGCCTCCTCCTCGACGACATGCGCCGTGCCATCGACCACTTTGACAAGTATCCTGTGTCGAAGCCGTTGACCGAAAAAGACCATGGCGTTCATACACACAACAGCACGTCACGCTCAAAATAGGATCTGACTTTCGTTCAGCGTGTTAAGGAGGCAGCATGCTCAACTGGCTGTTACTCAATCCTTTATACTCCGTCGCGCTCATCGTGGCCGTCATGACCGCTATTTGTATTGTTCCATACTGGATGATCTATCGGATCTGGAAGCCGGACTTTTCGGATGACATACAAGAGATGGCAATGAATGTCGGATTTCGTATTGGCACATTGCATGCGTTGATCCTGGCTCTCATTTTCTCCTCCTCACAGGAACAGTATCAAACGGCACGAGAGAATATTGCAGCAGAGGTCATTGTTCTGTCGGAAGTGGCCTACGAGATTGCAGAGATGCGCGATGAGCAGCTAACAAGTACCTTGGAGAAACTCCATCAGTACGTCGATGCCCTCCAAGAAGATGATGCCTCCGCCGTAGATATATACAACATCAGGACATCTGACATTATCTTCCATAAAGCGGCGCATATCTCGCGAGAAATTTACAGCGAACTACTGTCGATCGAAACTGAGGACGCGCAGCAAAAGATTACCCTCAACAGAATCGTAAGCAAGTTGGATGAAGCCTTTTCGCTGCGTTCGGATCGCTTGGCCTCGGCCGCACGGGGCGTTTCCGATCTCTTCTGGGTTCTGGCTATTGTTGGCTTCGTTTTCGTCTTGCTCTTGTTCCTCGTGGTTCGATTCTCTTGGTTCAGCGCCATATTTGTTGGCTTCTATGGATGTTACACAGGGCTGATCCTGTTTTTCATCGTGGAGATGAACAACCCTTACATCGGGCTGTCGTCTATTGACCTAAGTACGGTCAGTGAAGCCTTTGACAGGATAGAGGATCTCACTCAGTAGGTGATACCAGGAGGCCTCTGGCACACTGGTATCAACGCGAACATGAGGATCTGTCTTTCGGTGCTTCGGCTCAAGCCCTGTTCGCGCGCGCCAAGACCGCGTGCAGCAGCACGTTGACGCTGGGAACCGCATCTTCTCGGGCCACGTTTTCTGCTTCGTTGTGCGTAACTCCACCGTCGCAAGGGCAGAAGAGCAGGGCGCTGGGGCAGACGTGGGTCATGTTGTAGGCGTCATGGCCGGCCTGGCTCTGCATGTCGATGTAGCGATGGCCCAAGGCATCGGCGGCCTGGCGCAGGTTGTTGGCGCAGTCGGGATCGAAGCGTTCATCGCCGAAGCGCCAACGGTCGATGATCTCGATCTCGACATTGGCCTTGTTGGCGGACTCGCGAAGGGCGGCCTCGACCTTCTCCAGCATGGTCTCCGCGCCGGCGATCTCGGGATGCCGCATATCGAGAGAGACATGGGCCAGCTCCGGCAGGATACCTGTGTTGTTCGGCCAGATATCGATCTGGGTGGCCGTGGTCTTCCCGCCCTCGTCGTGGTGCACCCAACCGATGTCGTTGACGGCGGCGATCAGATAGGCAGCGCCGACCAGGGCGTTGCGGCGCTTGTTCATCGGCGTGGGGCCAGAGTGTGCCGTCTCGCCGGTGATGCGCACACGCATGCCGCGGGTGGCATAGCCGCCGGTGACCACGCCGACGGTGAGGCCCTCGGCTTCCAGGATCGGTCCCTGCTCGATATGCAGCTCGAAATAGGCGTCGATGTCGCGACCGCCCATCGGGGTCTCGCCGACATAGCCGATCTCGCGCAGGGCCTCACCGTAGCTGACCCCATCGTTATCCTTGCGGCCATAGGCCCACTCTAGAGTCTTCAGCCCGGCAAAGACCGAGGAGGCCAGCATCGGTGGGTTAAAGCGCGCGCCCTCTTCATTCGACCAGTCGACCACCTCAATCGAGCGGCGGGTCTCGAGACCCTTGTCGTTCAAGGTCCGCAGGATCTCCAGACCTGCCAGGACGCCAAGGATGCCGTCGAAGCGGCCGCCGGTTACCTGCGTATCGAGATGGCTGCCGATCAGGACCGGCGCCAGGCTGGGGTCGCTGCCCTCGCGACGGGCAAAGATGTTGCCCATGCCGTCGACCGCGACCGAACAGCCAGCCTGCTCGCACCAGGAGATGAAGAGATCGCGCATCTCCTTATCGTCCTCGCCCAATGCCAGGCGATGGAGGCCTTCGGCCCGACCTGGTCCGATCTGGGCTGAGCGCTCAATGGTCTCCCAGAGGCGTTCCTCGTCGATGCGAAGCAGATTGTCTCCTGAGGTCATGCATATCTCCTATTAGCTGCGGCGCATCCTGCTTCCTGCCGGCCGCCAACTGCAAGCCTTGAGCCCTCAACGCATAGCTCGCCAGAGAAAAAGCATCTTGAACGATACGGCATCAAGAGTATTGTGCACATATTGTATTTTCTTGAGCGGATGCGGTCATGGAAGCTGCCACGAAGACCCGTCGCGGAGGGCGGAATGCTCGCCGCGAATTGCGTACCCAAACCAAGGTGGCCATGCTGCCGGCGCTGAAGCGTGGGCTGCCTTTGGTCGAGCCGATGAGCCAGGAGCAGGTCGAGAAAATCGACGATGCCTCTCTGTCAATTCTGGAAGAGGTCGGGGTCATCTTCCGCGACCCCATCGCGCTGGAAGATTGGCGGCGCGCCGGTGCCGATGTGCGCGGCGAGCGGGTGCATCTGGATCGGGGCCTGGTGCGCGAGCTGATCGCCACCATTCCCAGCGAGATCACCTACTACGCCCGCGATCCGGAGAAGAACCTGCCGATCGGCGGGCCACGCTCCATCTTCGTGCCGATGACCGGTGCGCCCTACCTGCGCGACCTGGAGAACGAGCGCCGCTATCCGACCTTGAAGGACCTGGCCGACTTCCACAAGCTCTCGCATATGCTGCCGGCCTTGCATTCCTCGGCGCATCATATTGTCGAGCCGATGGACATGGTGGTGGCCCACCGCCACCTCTGGATCACCTATTCCTCCATGAAGCACTCGGACAAGACCTTCATGGGCATGACGACCTCGCCGAAGAACGCCGAGGACGTGATGGAGATGTGCGCCATCCTCTTCGGTGAGGACTATCTGGAGGACCATCCGGTCACCACCGGCAACTGCAACGGCAACTCGCCGCTGGTCTGGGACGAGACCATGCTGGGCGCGATGCGGGCCTTCTGCCGGCGGAAACAGCCGGTGCTCTGCTCGCCCTTCGTGCTGGGTGGGGCCAACACGCCGGCTTCGACCGCTCCGGCCGTCGCGCAGCTGAATGCCGAGGCGCTCTCGGCCCTGGCCTATACCCAGGTGATCCGCAAGGGTGCGCCGGCGATCTATGGGCATTACCTCTCGACCGTCTCCATGCAGTCGGGTGCGCCCATGGCCGGCACGCCGGAGATCAGCCTGATGAACTTCATGATCGGGCAGATGGCGCGTCACTATGGCGTGCCTTGGCGCACCTCCAACACCCTGGGCGGTGCCAAGACCTTCGATGCGCAAGCGGGCTATGAATCGGCCACCACTCTGATGGCGGTCTTGATGAGCGGTGCCAACTACATCTGGCACTCGGCCGGCTGGAACGAGGCCGGAATGCATTGCTCCATCGCCAAGTTCGTGGTCGATGCGGAGCAGTGCGCCATGGGCTATCGTATGGCCGAAGGCGTCCGCTGGGACGACTTCGACGAGGCGGTGGCCGCCGTGCGCGACATCGGCCCCGGCGGTCACTATCTGGGCCACCCGCACACGCAGGAGAATTTCCAGCGCGCCTTCTTCATGCCGAAGCTCTTCGACAACAACTCGATCGAGCAGTGGATCGCAGAAGGTTCGAAAGAGATCACCGAGCGGGCCTTGACCTTTGCCAAGAAGCTCTTGGCCGAGTATGAGGAACCGGCCCTTGACCCAGCCAAGGACGAGGCCCTGCGCGACTACATCGAACGCCGCCAGCGAGAGATCCCGGCCGTCGATGCCTTGAACACGGAGCACTAAGGCGATGCGCCTTCGAGGCCGCCGCGCTCTGGTCACTGGTGCGGCTGGCGGGGTTGGGCGTGCGTTGGTGACGCGGCTTCGATCAGAAGGAGCCGCGGTCGCTCTGGCCGATCGCGACCTGGAGGGCTGTGACGGCGAGGTCTTCCTGGCCGGCGACCTGGGCGAGGCTGCCTATTGCGATTCGCTTCCTGGCCGAGCAGCCGAGGCCCTTGGCGGGCTCGATATTCTGGTCAACAACGCCGGTCTCATGCGACGCGGCAAGATCACCGACGCCAGCGACGAGGATTTTACCCTCTCCATGGCGATCAATGTCGAGGCTCCCTTTCGCCTCTGCCGTGCTGCCATACCGATCATGGCCACGGCCGGGGGTGGTGCCATCGTCAACACGGCCTCCTGCTGGGGACTGCACCCGGGACCTGACCATCCGGTCTATGTGATGAGCAAAGCTGCCTTAGCCTCTCTTACCCAGTGTCTGGGTCGGGACCATGCCCATCAAGGCATTCGGGTGAACGCCGTCTGCCCGAACGAGGTCGACACGCCCATGCTGCGCAGCGGCTTCGCCATCCGCGGCCTTGATCCGGAACGCGCCATTCAAGAGCTGGATGCCACGGTGCCTCTGGGCCGGATCGCACAGCCCGAGGACATCGCCGACGTCATTGTCTTCCTGGCCTCGGATGAGGCCCGCTACATCTGCGGCGCGCTTGTCGAGGTCAATGGCGGAAAGCCGGTCGGATGACGCGCTTTGAAGGCAAGGTGGCGCTTGTCACCGGCGGCCGCAGCGGCATCGGGCGGGCCTGCGCAGAGCGGCTGGCGGGGGAGGGGGCACGGGTCTTCACGGCCCAGCGCGGCCCGGCCAAGGGCTTCGAGAGCATCCAAACCGACCTGACCAATCCGGCTGCAGCGGCGGCGGTGATTGAAGAGGTGGCCCAAGAGGCCGGTCGCTTGGATGTCTTGGTCAACAACGCCGGGCTGATGAAGGAAGCCAAGGTCACGGAGATGGCCTTGGAGGACTGGCTCTTGACCTTGCAGGTGAACCTGACCGCGCCTTTCCTCTTGATCAAGGAGGCCATGCCGCATCTGGCGAAGACCAGGGGCAGCATCGTCAATATCGGGTCGATCGAGGGATTGGGCTCCAATCCGCGCCATGCAGCCTACTGTGCCTCCAAGGCTGGCCTGCATGGCCTGACGCGTGGCGTCGCTGTGGATCATGGTGCCGAAGGCGTGCGCTGCAATGCCGTTGCCCCCGGCTGGATCGACACCGCGCTAAACGAGGATTTTGTTGAGTCCATGCCGGACCCTGCCGCCTTTCGAGCGGATATCGGCAAGATCCATCCTGTAGGCCGAACGGGACGAGCTGAAGAGGTGGCCGCCCTGGTGGTTTGGCTCGCCTCCGAAGAGGCTAGCTATGTGACGGGACAGATCTACACCATAGACGGCGGACGGACCGCGCAGCTGAGCCTGCCGTGAGGTCGCTTTTGGGAACCTCAAACATCCAGTTCCTCGACGACCAATCGGACGCCAAGCCGGCCTGCCGCGCATCCGATGTCGAACGACTTGTCTTTGAAGACGAAGGAGGCGTTGCGGGCGATGGCCACAAGCTCCTAATAGCGGGTGCGTTCGGTGATGATCTTTTCCGGGGCTAGGCGTTAGAGTTCCCGGCCGGCCTTCATCTCTTTCCAGCGCAGGGTGGCATTGGCGCCAAGCCAGGCGAGTGGCTCCGGCGGAAGGCGCGCCGGTTCTGCCATTGCGGCCAAGGTCGCGACATGCGGAAAGTTGCCCTGAGCTGCCAGGTCGGCCGCGCAGATGCCGGCCAGGGTACCCTTGGAGGTGCCGAGGCCGTTCTGGCAGCAGGCCGAGAAGAGGCCCTCTTCGATCTCGCCGAAGGCGGGGACACCATTGCGGCTGAGGCAGAGGCGGCCACCCCAGCGGTACTCCATCTGGGTTCCGGCCAACTGCGGGAAGCGCGCTGCGAAGCTGGCATCGTGCCGCCGCCCGATGGTCTCGATACGCGCGTCGGTCACCTCCATGCCTGGATCGTAGGTGAAGCGGTTGCGGACCACGATGCGGTCACCGCCGGTGCCGGAGATGCGGCGCAGAGTGGTGCCCATGGGGTCGGCGGGCAGCAGGCCCCAGCGCGCCTCGCCGCCGAGGCTTGCGATGGCCTCGGGTGACAGCGCTTCCGTCATGGAGGCATAGGTGAAGACATGCATCAGCCGACGCTCGAAGAAGCCAAAACTCTCTGCATGGCCATTGACCGCCAGGATGACCCGCGGTGCCACGACAGAGCCCTTGGGTGTCTTCGCGAGCCAGGTACCACCCTCTTGGCGCAGCGAGACGACGGGGCTCTCTTCGTAAAGGGCGATGCGCTCTGCCATTCCCTCTGCCAGGCCACGCACATACATGGCTGGCTGGATCATGGCGGTGCCCGGTGTGTGGAGGCCGCCGAGGTAGTAGTCGCTGCCGGTCAGCGCCTTCATCTGCTGCTTGTCCAGCAGCTCGAAGGGCTCCTGCATGGCGCTCAAGTGCCGGCCGTAGTCGCTGTTGAGCGCCAAGCCCTTTTCACTGGCGGCAGCATTGGTCTTGCCCACCTTCATGAAGGCCTCGGCCGGCAGGCCATACTCCGCGGCCGCCTCTCCGGCGAAGGTGATCGCAGCCCGGTTCATCTCTGTCTGCCGGCTGTCACCCTCCAAGGAGCCGCCGTAGTCGTCAGAGGAGAGATCGTGCGGCAGATCGATCATGAAGCCGGAATTGCGCCCGGCCGGGCCTTCGCCCACCCGGCTGGCCTCCAGCACCGCAATGCGCTCACCGCCGCGCAGTTGGACCAGGCGACGGGCCGCGGCCAGGCCGGCAAGCCCGGCCCCGATCACCAGCCAATCCGCTGTGGTCTCCTCCTCCAACAGGACTGGCGGTGGAGGTGGAGAGAGCAGGGCGTTCCAAGCGGCCGGCCCCGGATCCCGAGGCAGCCGCTTTACCTGCCGCTCCATCGACGCTGGCCTGCTCACCCGGCACTATCCTGGGTGTCGGGGTCGCTCAGATCCACCCAGATGGTCTTGAGCTCCGTATACTGGTCGTGCGCGTGCAGGGAATTGTCCCGGCCGCCGAAGCCGGACTGCTTGTAACCGCCGAAGGGCGTGGTGATGTCGCCTTCGCCATAGCAGTTGACCGTGACCGTACCAGCCCGGATCGCCTTGGCGGCGCGCAAGGCCCTCTTGCCATTGCCGCAGAAGACACTGGCCGCCAGTCCGTAGTCCGTGTCGTTTGCGACGCTGATGGCCTCTTCGTCGCTGGCGACGGTGATGACCGAGAGGACAGGGCCGAAGATCTCTTCGCGAGCCAGAGCATCGCCGGGCGCCACCTGGTCGAAGATGGTCGGCTCGACATAGCCGTCTGCCGCCTTGCCGCCCAGGACAGCCTTGCCGGCTGAAAGGTAGCTGCAGACCTTCTCGAAATGGCTCTGGTCCACGAGCGCGCCAAGGTGGTTCACCGGGTCCAGGGGATCCCCGGTACGCCAGCCCTTGGCACGCTCGAGGATCTTCTCCATGAGCGGCGCCTTGACCGCTTCATGGACAATCAGTCGGGAGTTGGCCGAGCAGTTCTCTCCCATGTTCCAGAAGGCCGCGTTCACTATGTGCGCTGCCACCTGATCCAGGTTCTCGGCATCGCGCAGGACCACCGCTGGGTTCTTACCACCGCACTCCAGGGTCACCTTCTTCAGATTGCTGTCGGCGGCATAGCGCAGGAAGCGCTTACCGGTCTCGGTCGACCCGGTGAAAGAGATCATGTCGACGTCTGGATGCAGACCCAAGGGCTCGCCCGCACCGGGGCCGTCGCCGGTCACGACGTTGAAGACGCCGCGCGGAATGCCGGCTTCCATGCCCAGCTCTGCGATCTTCAGCGCCGTCAAGGAGGTCTGCTCAGCCGGCTTGACGATAACGCTGCAGCCGGCGGCCAGTGCCGGGCCGATCTTCCAAGCCAGCATCAGCAGCGGAAAGTTCCAGGGCAGGACCAGGCCGACTACGCCGATCGGCTCACGGGCGATGATCGCCAGAGCATCGTCGCCCACCGGTGCGCTCTGGTCATAGATCTTGTCGATCGCCTCGGCATGCCAGCGCAGGGTGTTAATGGTCTCCGGCACATCGATGCCGGCGCAGTCGCGGATTGGTTTGCCGCTGTCCAGGCTTTCCATCACCGCCAGGTCATGGCGGTTGCGGTCTATCAGCTTCGCCAGACGGCGCAGGCAGGCCTTGCGTTCCGCTGGGTGGAGGCGCGACCAGCGGCCCTCTTCAAAGGCTTCACGGGCCTTGATGACGGCAAAGTCGATGTCCTCGGCACCGCAGGCGGCAACCTCCGCCAAGGTCTCGCCGGTGGCGGGATTGACGGTCGGAAAGGTCTTGCCGGAAACGGCGGGACGAAATCCGCCGTCGACAAAGGCATTGACCGGAAAGCTCAGGCCCTTGGCAATGGCGAGATAATCTTCGTGGCTCAAGAGGTCGGACATCTCATCCCTCCGCTGCGATCGAGGCAAGGGTCCGATCCATGACCCGCACGGTTTCTTCCAGTTGGCGCTTGTCGTCCCGGTTCAGGGGTTGCAGCGGCCGTCGTGGTGGTCCCACCGGCAGCCCGCGCAGCGACAGGCCATGCTTGATGCACTGCACGAACTTGCCGCCCTGCTCCAAGACCTGCATCAAGGGCAGCATGGCCGACATGATGCGTCGACCCTTGTCGAAGTTCCCCTCTACGGCGCAGGCCTGATAGAGCTGAACGTGCGCTTCCGGCGCGAAGTTCGATCCGGCGCAAACCCAAGAGCGCGCACCCCAGGCAAAGAACTCCAGGGCCTGGTCGTCCATGCCGCAGGAGAGCTGGATGTGGGGGTAATGGCGCGCCAGGAGGTGAACCCGATTGATGTCGCCAGAACTCTCTTTAACGGCGCAGACATTGCGCGAGCGACTGACGCGGTCGAGGAATTCCTGCCCCATCTCGGCGGCCATGCGGCCCGGATAGTTGTAGAGCATGATTGGCAGTCCGACGGCCCGGTCGATGGCCAGGCAATGCAGCGCGTTCTCGCGCTCCGTCGGGACGGAGTAGGGCGGGGTGGCGACCAGGATGGCATCGGCACCGGCATTCTTGGCAGCCTCGCCAAGCGCGATGGACTCTTCTGTGCGCAGCGCTCCCGTGCCGACGATCAGCGGCAGTCGCCTCTTGTTGACCTCGGCCGCGAGCCCCATCAGGGCCACCCGTTCCTCCATGGTCTGGGCGTAGTACTCACCCGTCGTGCCGGCGATGATCAGACCGTGCACGCCGCTGTGGATCAGGTGTTCGACCACCGCGGCAAAGCGCTCACGGTCGATGCTGTGATCCTCCCCATAGGGGGTGACCACCGGTGTGTAGATCCCCTCAAACCGCATCGAACTTCCTTTGTGTACAATGTTTGTACATTTCTAATTCTGGAAGTCTTGCGATGCAAGCGCAAAGCTGCAGGGCAGACCCGCTGAGGCGGCGGATCTGGTTGCGAGGTTGCTGGTTGTGATGGGACCGCTACTCGCTGAGCGAGGAATCTTGCGGAAGCGGCTCGGGTCGGACGAAGAGCTCGAGGTGCTGGCGGGAGAGATCCCAATGCTCGGAGGTAAGGCGGACAGCGCCTTCCTCGTCCTGAGCCTCGATTAGCTCGATGAAGCGGTCATGCTGCTCGCTGGCAGTGTCGATCCGCGCCTCTTCCTCCTCAGAGCGTGAGCGCCAGAAGGTCTGACCGATGCGGGCATGATCGATCAGCAGGCGTTTGAGTGACGGCATCAGATATTGATTGTCGGCCATCTCGCCCATGATGTGGTGGAACTGATCGTTCCAATAGACCATGCCTTCCGGCCGCTGCTCGGCAACGGCCTGGCGGAAGGCGGCTTGGGCTGCCTTGAGACGCTCAATCTGGTCTGGCTGTGCATTGCGGGCGGCGAGCCGCGCGATCGTTGCATAGACCAGGGGCGCGGTCATGAAGAAGTCGCGCAAGGTGCGATGCGTCATCGGGGCCACGAAGGTGCCGCGATTGTCCCGGATCTGGATGTAGCCTTCGCCGGCAAGGCGGCGGAAGACGTCACGCAGGGGGGTGCGCGAGATGCCGTAGAGCTGGCTCAGGCGCGTCTCGTCCAGGTTCGAGCCAGGCTCCAACTCCAAGGTCAGGATCTGGCGCTTCAGATCCTCATAGAGTTGTTCCTTGCTGGTCTTACCCGTTCCGGTCACGCCCCTGTCCAATCAGTCACTGGCCCATCGGTCTTAGCCGAGGCCGATCTTGCCCATCTCAAGGAACTTCTGGCGTCGATCAGCGACCAGGGTCTTGGGCTTCTTTTCCCCCAGTTCCTCCAAGGTGCGCCGGATCGCGTCTTGGACGGCCGTCACTGCCTCCATGGGAGAGCGATGGGCGCCGCCGAGCGGTTCCGGCAAGACTTCGTCGATGACACCCAGACGCTCCAGATCCTGGGCGGTCAGCCTTAGCGCCTCTGCAGCCTCCTTGTTCTGCTCGGCCGAGCGCCAGAGGATGGAGGCGCAGCCCTCGGGCGAGATCACCGAATAGACCGAGTGCTCCAGCATGAGCACGCGGTCGGCGGCGGCGAGCGCGATGGCGCCGCCCGAGCCACCTTCCCCAATGACCACGGCGACAACCGGCGTCTTCAAGGTGAGAGAGATATCGATGCAACGAGCGATGGCCTCGGCCTGGCCGCGTTCCTCGGCCCCAACGCCTGGATAGGCACCAGCGGTATCGACGAAGGCAATCAACGGCATGGAAAAACGCTCGGCCAGACCCATCAGGCGCTGGGCCTTACGATAGCCCTCGGGCCTGGCCATGCCGAAGTTGTGGCGGACCCGGGATTCCATGTCAGAGCCTTTCTCCTGGCCCATGATCATGACGCTGCGGCCTTCAAAGCGTCCCATGCCGCCGATGATGGCGCGATCCTCACCATAGAGGCGGTCACCGGCCAGCGGTGTGAAGTCATCGATCATCGCGTCCAGATAGGCGGTCAGGTGCGGGCGGTCTTGATGGCGCGCCACTTGGGTCTTCTGCCAGGCCGTCAGCTTGGCATAGGTGCTCTTCAGCAGCTTGTCCGACTTGGCCTGAAGGCGCTTCAGCTCCTCTTCGATGTTGACGCCGTCGCCGTCGGAGAGGTGGCGCAGATCGGCAATCTTGCCGTCCAATTCGGCAATCGGCTTTTCGAAGTCCAGGAACTGGGGCATGGATGGGCCTTGCTGCAGTGCACGATCAAGGCGCTAGCTCTAGCAGAGCCAGGCCCAATTCTCTAGTTGGGGATCGCGGGCGGTTGGGTCATCTGCAAAGTGGAATGGCTTCCCAGATCGCCCGGCGGCGAGGCGAGAGACCTACCCGGCCACGCGAAAGCCCGCCGCCTTCATCATCGAAGGCGGCGGGCGTCCAAACGGCTCTAGCGGAGCGCCTGGTTTAGCTGCCGGCGATCTGCTCGGCCTTGCGCACCAGGTTCTCGGCCTGCTTGATCGAGGCGATGTCGATCAGACGACCGTCGAGCGAGACCGCGCCCTTGCCCTCGGCCTGGGCCTGCTCCATCGCTTCCAGGATGCGCTTTGCCTTGCCGACCTCTTCCTCGCTGGGGCTGTAGACCTCGTTGGCCAGGTCGACCTGCGAGGGGTGGATGGCCCACTTGCCCTCGCAACCCAGTACCGCAGCGCGGTAGGCCTGGGCCTTGTAGCCCTCGGGATCAGAGAAGTCGCCGAAGGGTCCGTCGATTGGGCGCAGACCGTTGGCGCGGGCGGCAACCACCATGCGGGCGATCGCGTAGTGCCACATGTCGCCCCAATGATAGTGGCGCGCTGCGCCATCATCGGTCGCGTCGGTCAGCACGCCGTACTTGGGGTTGGGGCCGCCGATGACGGTGGTGCGGGCACGGGTTGAGGCGGCATAGTCGGCGACGCCGAAATGCAGGCTCTCCAGGCGCTTTGAGGCGCCGGCGATGTCATCGACATTGGCCATGCCAAGAGCGGTCTCGATGATCAGCTCAAAGCCGATGCGCTTCTTGCGGCCAACCGCGTCCTCGACCTGGGTGGTCAGCATGTCGACGGCGTAGACGTCGGCGGCGGTGCCCACCTTTGGGATCATGAACATGTCCAGGCGATCTCCGCCCTGCTCGATGATGTCGACCACGTCGCGATACATGTAGTGGGTGTCGAGGCCGTTGATGCGCACCGAGATGGTCTTGCTGCCGAAGTCGATCTCGTTCAGTGCCTTGATGATGTTGATGCGCGCCTGCGCCTTGTCGTCCGGCGCCACGGCGTCTTCGAGATCCAGGAAGATCACGTCCACACCGGAATCGGCAGCCTTCTCGATGAAGCGATAGTTGCTTCCCGGTACGGCCAACTCGGAACGGTTAAGGCGCGCCGTGGCCTGCTCGACGATGGTAAAGCTCATCTTCTTTCTTTCCTTGCATATGGATGGGTGGCGGCAAGCGGAACGAGAAGCGTCCGATAGTGTGAACGACGCCAAGCGTTACCTGGGTTAGGATAGGGGTGCTTGTCAACGGCCTCCTGCTGGGCTTCTCGATCAAGATGATCGCAGGCCGAAACGAACTGCAGTCTGAATCTTGGTCTTGTTTCAGAGTTGTAGAGGTCGATTCAGACGATAGACCGATTCGATCTATCGTCATCGCGCTCTACGTCGCGGGAAGTTCGGTCGCGGCTGGTTGAGGCGCTGTTGGGCTTAAGTCTGGTGCGGGCGAGCCAGGGGATGGTGCTGTTCGATCAGCTTGCGCAGGCGGGCCGCGGCGACGTGGGTATAGACCTGTGTGGTGGCGATGTCGGCGTGGCCCAACAGGGTCTGTACGGCTCTCAGGTCAGCGCCGCCCTCGACCAAGTGCGTCGCAAAGGCGTGGCGCAGGACATGGGGAGAGATCTTGGTGGGCGGCAGGCCGGCCTTGATCGCCAGATCCTTCAGCGCACGGCCGACCTGCTGTCGCGAGAGGTGACCGCTGCTGCTGCGTGCCGGGAAGAGGAAGGGGGAATCCTGGTTGGGCTTGCAGAAGCGGCTACGATGCTGGCGGTAGGCGGTGAGGGCGTCACGTGCTGCCTCTCCCAGCGGCACCAGGCGTTCCTTCCGGCCCTTGCCGATGATGGTCAGCAGTTGCGGGTCGCGCGCAACGGCGCTCTCCGGCAGTAGCACCAATTCCGACACGCGCAGGCCGCTGGCATAGAGCAGTTCGACGATGGCCAAAAGGCGCAGACCTTCGACGGATCGGTCTTCTCGCGCGGTGTCGAGCAATCGCGTGACCTCGTCGATGGTTAGAACCTTGGGTAGGCTGTTGCCGCGGCGCGGCGCGTCCAGGCTGTGGCTCGGATCCTCCTGGCGCAGCCCCTCTCCCAGGAGGAAGCCAAAGAATTGGCGCAGGCAGGAGAGGCGGCGGGCTTGTGTGGGGGCCGCCATTCCGCGTGCAGTCAGATCAGCCAGATAAGCCCGCAGCTGCTCCTGCTCCGCCTGCAACAGCGCCTTCTCGCCGCCGAGAAAGAGGGCAGCATCCTCGAGGTCCCGTCGATAGGCAGCGATGGTATTGGCAGCCGCGCCGCGCTCGGCGGCCAGCATCTCTAGAAAGGCGTCGATCGCGGCGATCATGGGGTCGTCCAGTCTCCCCCAGGGCGGCCTAGATACCGGATTGGTGTGCGGCCTCTATGGCAAGCTGGCGGGCTTCCAAGGGCAGTCCCACACGGTCGAGGGCCTCCACGGCCAGAGCCAAGGTCTCCGGCGCCGTCGCACCTTGTGTATCAATCAAGACCAGGACCCGAAGCAGAGTCTCACCCAGTTGACCGCTGGAGCTGGCTGCGCGCAGGGCATAGGCGCCGTCCTCGGCGGCTGCAGGCGCAAGGGAAGACTGCTGGGTGCTGGCGGCTAGCCAACCCTGGTTGAAACCATCACCGAGTGCGCGCAGCAGCCTCACCAAGAGGGCTTCACGTCTGCTGACCACCCCTTCGGACACATAAGTCTGTGTGTTGCGCCAGGCGATCAGGCCAGTGGTGTCATTGGGAAAGGCCAGACCGGCTAAGCGCGCGTAGGGCCAAAGGCGCCAGCTGGCATTGGCCGCCTGTGCGGAGATCGTACTGTCCCGTCGTGCCACCAGCATCCAGGCCGTGGCCTCTTCATAGCGCCCCATCACATAGAGGGCACGCCCGGCCAGGCCTGATGTGCCGGGCATTGCAGCACTCTCCGGTGAGAAATCCAGGCGCGGCAGGAGGACGGCGGCAACGCCCGGATAGCAGCCATCATTCTCGGCGTGCTCAAGCGCATTCTCCAGAAGGCGCAACCGCTCCTGCGGATCGCTGAGCAGCCCGAGGCTCTGCCAGGCGAAGGCCCGAGAGACCGGGCCGATCAATCCCATCTCTGCTGCAGCACCGGCACGCAGATCCTCCTCTGCGAAGGAGAAATCTTCATAGATGGCCGCCAACCGCGTCGGAGCCAGGCGCTTGGTGCCGACCGCCCACTCGCGCGCCAGGGCCCGCAGGCGCAGGTCGCTGCGCCGATCCAAGGCCAAGGTCATACGGCCAGCGGCCGAGATGCGATGCCACAGGGGGCGCACCTGCGCGTAGGTGAAGTGGCGAAGCAGCTGTGCTTCCGTCGCGCCCAAGCTTTGCTCGGTCATGCCGATAAAGAGCGCATCACCAAGGGGCTGCCCTTCAAGCACGGCCCAGGCCAGGCGCGCCGTCTCGTTATCGATGCCGGCCTGCTGCAGCGATTCAAGGTGGCTGCGCAGCTCGCTGGAATTGTTCGATTCCACCTGGCAGACCGTGGCAACCTCCTGCCAGAAGCTATCGTGCGAGGAGAGGGGATTGTGCTTTGCGCTCAAGCTGCAGAGGGTGTCGCGGTTACCGGTCAAGAGCGCAATTTCGGCCTGCGCGCGCTCGCGCAAGGGCCCTGCTTGATCGGCCGGCAGCAGGTTTAGCAGACGCTGCAGTCCGCTAAGATCTCCCAGAGCGGCCAGTCGTTCCACCCGCATGCCTTGCCAGGTGATATCGCTCACGCCCTGCGGCGGCACGGCAGCGCTCAACAAGAGGCGCCGCGCAAGCTCAAAGGCGGTCGCCGAATCGCGGGCGTTGGGCATCTCCTTGACCAGGGTGACGATGATCTCCGGCGTGCTGCTTTGCCAGATGTCGCCGCTGAAGCCACCTTCGGAGAGATCCAGGACCGGTGTTTGCCAACGCGGGGCCGACCAGGGCTCCTCTTGCCAGCCAGCCGTGCCCATGCCGGTCATCGGCGCCAGCGCGCGCGAGGTTGCCAGGGACGGATTCTGATTGAGTTCGGCGCCAAGCAGCCCACCAATCGGCCTCTCGGTGCTGCCAAGGTCGCTGTTCTGCTGCGCCACCGCCGTGCCCTGGCTGCTGACGAGGAGCAGACTGAGGGCGGCAGCGCAGAGCGCGGCTGATGCCTGTCGATCAGCGCGGGAAGCGGTCATCCGGGAAGACCTTCTCGACCAAGCGAACCTGCGGCTCCATCTCGAAGGTCAGCGCAAAGAGGCCTCCGGCCGCCAGGACCAGGATTCCAATTACGATGTAGACGAGCGTCATCCTGCTCGATCCGGAAGAGCCGTACTGTGACCCACGCCTTGCCACGCTAGGACCTCATCTTGTTCAAACCACCCCGTAAGTCCCCTGAAGGAGCGAAATGGTTTGCATTGCCTCACTCGACCAAGTGTCGCGCCGACGGACTATTGCTGCTATCGTTTCACTGTGGCGACTTTACGGCGCAGACTGTGGCCGATACGACAAAGTGAGACAGACGTGACAGTTGAGACCCCGACATGACACCCCTGGATAGCCGCCCGGAGAGCCGTTTCGCAAGGAAAGGCCGCAGCATTGTGCTGGTCGGCATCATGGGGGCTGGAAAAACCTGCGTAGGTCGCAAATTGGCAACACGTCTGGCTCTGCCCTTCCTCGACGCCGACGCTGAGATCGAGGCGGCAGCCGACTGCACCATCAGCGAGATCTTCGAGCGCTATGGCGAGGCCTATTTCCGCGATGGGGAGCGTCGGGTGATCGCGCGTCTCTTAGGCGGTGAGCCTTGCGTGCTGGCGACCGGAGGCGGTGCCTTCATGGATGCGCAGACCAGGGAGGAGATTGCCGCGCGCGGTTGGTCGGTCTGGATTCAGGCCGATCTCGATTTGCTGGTGCGGCGCACGGCGCGCAAGACGCATCGCCCGCTGCTGCGCCAAGGCGATCCCCGCGCCATACTGGCCCGCCTGAAAGAGGCCAGAGACCCGGTCTATGCCTTGGCCGATATCCACGTCGAAAGCAGCGACGCCCCGCCGGAAGAGACGGTGGAGGCCATCGTGTCGGCTCTAGAGCGCTGCACACAAGCGACGGACGCCAGTGAAAGCTGACGAAGGCTAAGGAAAGCAGGGCCTTGCCCTTGCAGCGGCGGGTTATCAACACTAACAGTCTAGAGGCGCGGTAAGGGGTCCTTCGGCCCCGACATACTGGCGGCAAGATAGGACCTTGGCTTTGAGTGGAATTGCGGAGACCCTGGAACGGGGTACGACAGACGGCAGCGCGGTTGAGAGCCTGAGCGTCGCCCTGGGCGCACGCAGTTATGATATCCTGGTGGGCCGCGCGCTCTTTCAGCGTATGGCGCAGGACGTGGCCCCAATGCTGCGCCGTCCGCGTGTCTTTCTGGTCACGGAAGAGCGGGTCGCAGCGCACCATCTGTCGGCTGCGCGTGCAGCCCTGGAAGGCCAAGGCATTGCTGTCGAGAGCCTGATCCTGCCGCCTGGTGAGGCCAGCAAGAGCTTTCATCAGTTGGAGCAGCTTTGCCGGGAACTGATCTCGCGGGGACTGGAGCGCAGCGACCTCTTAATCGCCCTGGGTGGCGGTGTAGTCGGCGATCTGGTCGGCTTTGCTGCTGCAGTGCTGCTGCGCGGCGTCGCCTTTGTGCAGGTGCCCAGCACCCTGCTGGCTCAGGTCGATTCCTCGGTCGGTGGCAAGACGGCAATCGACATTCCCGAGGGCAAGAACCTGATCGGCGCCTTTCACCAACCGCGCCTGGTGGTCGCCGACTGCGCGCTGCTCGACACTCTGCCGGATCGAGAGATGCGCGCCGGCTATGCCGAGGTGGTGAAGTATGGCTTCCTCGGTGATCGCGGCTTCTTCGATTGGCTGGAGCAGGAGGGGGAGGCTGTCCTGGCGCGCCGTCCCGCTGCGCTTCAGGAGGCAGTGCTTCGTTCCTGTGCGGCCAAGGCAGGTGTCGTGGCCCGCGACGAACAGGAGGCCGGTGAGCGCGCCTTGCTCAATCTGGGTCATACCTTCGGCCATGCCCTTGAGGCCGCGGTCGGTTATGACGATCGCCTGCTGCATGGAGAGGCCGTGTCGCTTGGCATGCGGCTGGCCTTCGATCTCTCGGCACGATTGGGGCTTTGCGATCCGGCGGAGGCTTCGACGGTGCGAGCCCATCTCTCGCGCCTAGGCTTGCCAACTGAGGCCTCGTTCTTGGCGGATGTGCCACTCAGCGGACGGCAACTGGTCGGCCTGATGCAGCGAGACAAGAAAGTTGCGGCCGGCCGCATTACCTTTGTCCTTGCACGCTCAATCGGCGAGGCCTTCCTTGCCCACGACGTAAACACGGACGATGTCGAGACCCTGCTGGATGACTGGCTTGCCGGCGATTAGCCGTGATGGGGAGCGCCTGGGCAGTGACCCGGCGATGATTTGAGAGGTTATGGAAACCGAATATCTGCTCTTGGGTGCCATCCTGGTGCTCATCATCCTGTCCGGCTTCTTCTCCGGATCGGAAACGGCTCTGACCGCCTCGTCTCGTTCTCGAATGCACACATTGGCTCAGCAGGGCAGCAGCCGCGCCTCGCTGGTCAATCGGCTCTGGCAGGACCGCGAGCGGGTGATCGGGACCATCCTGGTTGGCAACAACCTGGTGAACATCCTGGCCTCTACCTTGAGTGCCAGCCTCTTCATCACCTGGTTCGGAGAGGTCGGCATTGCCTATGCCACCTTGCTGATGACGGTTCTGGTGGTGATCTTCGCCGAGGTCTTGCCCAAGACCTATGCGATCAACAATGCCGACCGGATGATCCTGGTGGTCTCGCCGGTGTTGCGCGCCCTGGTCGTCGCACTTAGGCCGATTACCGCCGGGTTGAACTGGACGGTGCGCGGTTCCTTGAACCTGATCGGTGTGTCGATCACGGACGGGGCACCCGATAAGGAAGAGCGCGAAGAAGAGCTGCGTGGTGCCATCGAACTGCACGTCAGTGAAGAGGATCGCGAAGAGCGGGCCATGCTGCGCTCGATCCTCGACCTGGCCGAAGTTGATGTCTCGGAGATCATGACGCATCGCGGTGACGTGGTGACCATCGATGCCGACCTGCCTGTCTCGCAGATCATCGACGAGATCCTGGCCAGCCCCTACACCCGCATCCCGCTGTGGCAGGAGGATGCCGACAACATCGTCGGGATCATCCACGCCAAGCGCCTGCTTCGGGCCCTGCATCAAGAGGGCTCCAGCGCGGACGCTATGAACGTGATCGATGTCGCGCGCCGGCCCTGGTTCATTCCCGACACGACCGATCTCTTGTCCCAGCTTCAGGCCTTTCAGCAGCGCCACGAGCACTTTGCCGTGGTCGTCGATGAGTATGGCGTGGTCCAGGGCATCGTCACTCTGGAAGACATCCTGGAAGAGATAGTTGGCGAGATCGCCGACGAAAATGACGAGGTGATCGAGGGCGTCCGGCGTCAAGCCGACGGCAGCATGCTGGTTGACGGCCGGGTCACCCTGCGCGATCTCAATCGGCAGTTCGATTGGCGCCTGCCTGACGACGATGCCTCGACCATCGCCGGTCTGCTGCTCTATGAAACGCGGACCATACCGGAGGTCGGGCAGAGCTTCGCCTTGAAGGGCCTGCGCTTTGAGATCGTGAAGCGAGAGCGCAATCAGATCACCGAAATCCAGGTGACGCCTCTTCCGAACAACACAGCCGATCAGGCCGAACCCTAGATCTGCTAGACCCGCCAGCCCTAGCCAGGAGCCATTCATGCCGCTTACGCCCGCCAAGCCGCGCGAAATCTTGCATACGCGCCAGTACGACTTTCGAGCCTTCGGCCGCGACGACGGCCTCTGGGATCTGGAGGGCCGGATTACCGACGTGAAGCCCTACAGCTTTCCCAATCGCGACCGCGACGGCGGATGGGTGGCTGCGGGCGAGGCTATTCATGACATGTCGATCCGCCTGACCCTGGACGACAGCCTGACCATCGTGGAGATCGAGGCGGTGACGGACGGCGGGCCCTATCGCGTTTGCCCGGCAATCACGCCCAATTTTCAGCGCATGGTGGGGGTGAAGATCGGACCGGGGTGGCGCCGGGCGGTCTCCTCGCGCCTGGGCGGGGTCGAGGGCTGCACCCATCTGGTCGAACTGCTCTACGCCATGGCCACGCCGGCCTTCCAAGGGATCATCCCGGCGCTCTCCAAGCGTCGGCGGGAGCGCGAGCAGGCCGGTGAGACGGCGCCGGCAACCGAGGGTAAGAAGGCGGCGACCTGGCCGACCTTGATGGACTCCTGCCATGCCTATCGGCACGATGGCGAGATTGCGCTACGCAACTGGCCGGAGGCCGCTGCCGAGGCGGCGCGCCGCAAGGCGGCACGCCAGGATGACGAGGCGCAAGCGACTGTAGACTAGTGGGAGGAAGATCTATGTACGATGCGATTGTGGTGGGTGCGGGCTCGGCTGGTTGTGTTCTGGCGGCGCGCCTCAGCGAGGATCCCAATCGCCGCGTACTGCTGCTAGAGGCCGGCCAGCCGGCACCGGAAACCACCAACATGCCGGCGCTCTGGATCAATCACGTCGATACCGAGATCGATTGGGTCTACCACACAGAGCCGCAGCCCGGCTGCAAGATGCGCCGTATTCCCTGGCCGCGCGGCAAGGCCATCGGCGGATCAGGCGCGATCAATGCCATGGTCTATATCCGCGGCCTGCCCAGCGACTATGACCGCTGGGCGGCCATGGGCTGTCCCGGCTGGGCCTGGGCCGATGTCCTGCCCGACTTGAAGGCCAGCGAACACAATGAGCGCTTCGGGAACAGCGACTATCACGGTTCCGGTGGGCCTCTGAACATCACCGACATTCCCTTCAGGGATCCCGTCGAGGAGCTCTGGTTGGAGGCCGCACAGGCAGCCGGCCTGCCATTCAATGAGGACTTCAACGGGCCAAGCCAGGAAGGCTGCGGCCGCTATCAGGCCTATTGCAAGGGTGGAGAGCGGTTTGGAACGGCAAAGGCCTATCTGAAGCCGGCGCTGTCGCGTCCAAATCTGACGGTCAAGACGGGTGTGCTGACCCTGCGCCTGCAGATCGAAAAGGGCAGGGCTGTCGCCGTCGATTACCTCGAGAACGGGGTCCCGCAGCGGGCGGAATCCAGCGGCGATATCGTGCTTTCGTCGGGTGCCATCGGCTCAACCCAGATTCTCCTGCAGTCAGGGATTGGACCGGCAGAGGAACTGCGTGCCGTTGGGGTGGAAGCGATCCACGACCTGCCCGGGGTTGGCAAGAACCTGCAGGACCACATCAACATCCCCATCACCTTCTATAGCAAAGAGCCCGTCGGGCTTGGCGCTATGAGCGACCGCGACCTGGCCGCCGCAATACAAGAATGGCACGACAGCCGTAGCGGCGCGATTGCCTCCAACTGGGTGGCGACCGGTGGGCACTGGCGCAGCAGGCCAGAGGTTGGCGATCCGGACTTGCAGCTCTATGCCGTCATCGCAACAGGGCGAGATCACGCTCGCTATCCCGGTGCCCGGCCCGGGTTGACGATGCACTCGACCTTGCAACGGCCGGAATCGCTCGGCGAGATCCGTCTGCGCTCGGCAGATCCAATCCAGCATCCGCTGATCGATCCCAAGTACTTTTGCAGTGACCAGACCGGCAACGACATTGCTACTTTGGTGGCGGGCGTGCGCTTGAACCGCCGGATTGCCTCTGAGGCGCCTTTGGCCGACATCATCGATTATGAGATCACCCCCTCGGCTGAGGCCCAGAGCGATGCCGAGATCGAGGACTTCGTGCGCGGTCACTGCACCACGCTCTATCATCCTTGCGGCACCTGCCGCATGGGCAGTGATAAGATGAGCGTGGTCGATCCAAAGCTGAAGCTGCACGGGCTGGAGGGCTTGCGGGTGGCCGATGCCTCTGTCTTCCCGAAGGTCACGTCAGGCAACACCCAGACCCCGACGATTCTGGTGGCGGAGCGCTGTGCGGCAGCGATCGCGACGGGATAGTCCGCGCTACTTTGGCCAGTGTTGGTCTATTCGCAAGTCTGATTTGGAAGCCTGGGGCGACGGCCTTGCATTAGTGAACCGCGTTCCAATTCGCAGTGTCTCTGAGTGTATCGGGCATGGTTAGCGTCCGCTTCGGCGGGTCGGGTGACGATAGCGTCGCGGGCGACAACTTCTTCGTGAGCGATGTCGGCGCAGGCGCAGACACCAGCCTCGTTGGTGGATCCGGTAAGGACGCGATTCAAGGTGACAGCGGAGACGACGTTGATCTCTTCGGTGGCAGTGGGCTTGACCATCTCAGAGGTGATGAGGGGTCCGACAGCAGTCTTTTTGGCGGCACGGGGAATGACCAAATTGACGGTCAAACTGGTGACGACTCTCTGCATTACGGCGGAACTGGAGATGACGTGATTGCCGCTGGCACTGGTAACAATGCCTCTCTGTTTGGAGGTAGTGGCGATGACACCATAAACGGCGGAAACAACGATGATCGCCTGCTCCTCGGTGGCTTGGGTCTCGATATCTTGACTGGTGGAGGCGGCGAAGACGGCCGTTTCTATGGAGGGAGTGGTGACGATTACTTCTTCGGTCGGGAAGGCAACAATGAGTCCTTCTTCGGTGAGACGGGCCAAGACTATTTCAGCGGGGGCACAGCGGACGACAGCCTCTTCTACGGCGGTTTGGGTGATGACCGGATCCAAGGCACGGATAGCGAAGATCAAAGCCTCTTCGGTGGCGCCGGTAGCGTTCAGTCAATGGCGATAGCGGAAACGACGCAGTTCTGAAGGGAGACAGCGGGCTCGACTTGCTCTACGGCGGCGATGGATCCGACACCAGCCTCTTCGGCGACGATGGCGTCAGTGGCCGTGCCAGCGATGACCGTAGGCTTTTTGGCGGCAGCGGTCGGGATCACCTCGCGGTCGGTGCCGGAGACGATTCGGCCTTCTTCGGCGGTACGGGCAATGACCTGGTCTATGGCGGCTCTGGGAACGATGCCTTCCTCTTCGGCGGCATTGGTCAAGACTCCGTCTTCGGGGGCGACGGCAACGACACCTTGGCTGTGGCTGCGCAAGACGAGCTGGTCACCGGCGACCTCTTCGATGGTGGGGCCGGCACAGATACCCTGCACCTGGCAACGGGAGTGAGCTTGCCGGCCGGCGTTACGCTCACCAACATCGACTTCATCGTCTATGGCTAGGGGATCGGTCTCAATGAGGGCTGATCCTATAGGGCGTTGGGGTGCCTGCGAAGGGGGTATGTTGTCTTGGACTATACGAACAATGCCTCCCAACTGCTGACAAAAATCGTGTAAAGTCGTAAGCCGATAAAGATGAACATTTTGAAAACGAGCAAAAGTTAATTGAATGACCGAGTTTGCCCTTACCAATCAGTTGAATTGCCAGGTGATTCTCACCTTTATCTCTCGGAAATGACTGGATATAGTCGACCCTCATAGGAGGAAGCGTTCTTTGGCTCAGGTCCGGGCGACGAGAGGGGCTTGGAACGCAGATGGCCGTCTATTATGGAACGCCGGGTGTCAATGACGTACTCACTGGCACAAGTGCCGTCGACACGATCTTTGGATTGAGCGGCAACGATCGGCTCTATGGTCTAAGCGCAACGGATACGCTCTTCGGAGGCTCGGGAGAGGACTACTCCCTCGTCGGCGGCGAGGGCGATGACAGCATCTTCGGCGACGAAGGGGACGACACCAGCTTGATCGGCGGCAGTGGCGCCGATGTCTTGGATGGTGGCTCGGGCGTGGACAGGGTGCTCATCGGTGGCGATGGCGACGACAGCCTCTATGGTGGCCAAGGAAATGATGTTGGTCTCTACGGCAGCACAGGATCTGATGTCATTGATGGCGGTGATGGTAGCGACACCTTCCTCAACGGCGGGTACGACGCAGATACAGTCTATGGTGGCGCCGGCGATGATGTCTACATTACTGGTGGTGCGGGCTCGGACTTGGTGTTCGGCGCAGAGGGATCGGATACGGGTCTGGAAGGTGGGCTTGGCGACGACACCATCTATGGTGGGACCGGGAACGACTCGGCCTATGGCGGTGGTGAGAGCGACGACCTGCGTGGTGGCTCTGGAGCCGACCAGCTCTATGGCTCCTATGGCGACGATTCGGTCTATGGCGGCCGGGGAAACGACACGACGGTCATAGGCGCGGACAATGATGACAGCGTATTCGGTGGATCCGGAGACGACGTCTTCATCCACGGCGATGGACGCTATCGCTACCAGGAAGGATACTACGGTGGCGCCGATGTCGTTAACGGAGATACGGGCAACGACACCTCTCTCTTGGGCGGGACCCTGGACGACACGATCAACGGCGGGCCCGGCGACGATCAACTGCTGTTCGGTAACACGGGCAACGACAGCGTCAACGGCGATAGCGGCGACGACTTCGGGCTATACGGCGCGGATGGCGATGATCGTGTGGACGGCGGCTCCGGCGAAGACCTGCGCCTGAACGGGGATAGCGGCAACGACAGCCTCTATGGCGGCGAGGGTGATGACATATCGCTCGATGGCGGCAGTGCCGACGACACGATCTTTGGCGGTGATGGCGGCGACGCGCGCCTCTTCGGAAACACCGGCAGCGACACCCTTTATGGCGGAACCGGTGCGGATTTCTCTCTCTTCGGCGGTGGCTCCGAGGATAACGTCGACGGTGGCAGTGGCAATGATTTGCGCCTCTACGGTGATGCGGGCAACGACACTCTATCCGGCGGTACCGGCATCGACGTCAGTCTATTCGGGGGCAATGGCGATGACCAAGTCGGTGGCGGTGATGGTGATGACTCCTTGCTTTATGGCGGCGATGGAGCCGACACCTTAACCGGCGGAAGCGGCGACGACGCGAGCCTCTTCGGTTACAGCGGACTCGACTCTCTCTTTGGTGGCGACGGGGCTGACAGCAGCCTCTTTGGCGGAAGCGCCAACGACTTTGTCGCTGGCAATGGTGGCGATGATACGGCACTCTTCGGTGGCGACGGTGACGATGGCATCAGCGGGCGCGCCGGCAACGACAGTAGCCTCTACGGTGGCAGTGGTCAGGATCGGCTATCCGGCGGACTCGGTAACGATTCCCTGCTGTCGGGTGGAACTGGAAACGACCAGGTCTATGGCGGTGCCGGTAATGATGAGAGCTTGGCAGGCGACAGCGGTTTGGATGCTCTCTTCGGTGCCCAGGGCGAAGACCAGCTCTTCGGTGGCAGCGGCATAGACAACTTCTTTGGCGGGGTCGGCGCCGACCGGATCTATGGTGATCAAGGCGACGATGACCTGGCCGTTGGCGGCGAAGCGCAGGACTCTCTCTTCGGCGGCAGCGGTAAGGACCATGATTTCTTCGGTGGCTCCGACGCCGATCAGATCTTTGGCGGCAGCGGACAGGATTATGGTCTCTACGGCGGGTTGGGTAACGACTTCGTTGCCGGAGACCAGGGTGCGGACTTCTTCCTGAATGGTGATAGCGGCAAGGACGTGCTCTCAGGCCGCGCGGGTAACGACTATGCGCTCTACGGCGGTAGCGGACGCGACAGCCTTTTCGGCGGGGCCGGTGACGACAGCAGTTTCTACGGTGGCTATGGCGGCGACCAGATCTTCGGTGGTGCTGGCCAGGATACTAGTCTGAATGGCGACAGCGGTCGCGACGCCCTTTACGGCGGACAAGGCGAAGATCAGCTCTTCGGTGGCAGCGCGACCGACAGCCTCTATGGCGGCGTCGGTGCCGATCGCGGGTATGGCGACGACGGGGATGACCGTGGTCTCTTCGGCGGCGAGGCGCAGGACATCCTCTATGGCGGTAGTGGAAACGACAGTCGCGCCTACGGCGGCACCGATGCCGACCGCCTCTTCGGCGGTACCGGCGACGATCGTGGCTTCTATGGCGATCAGGGTATCGACTTCCTGGCCGGTGATGGGGGCAACGATGCCAGCTTCTTCGGTGGGGACGGCAACGACGGCGTCAGCGGGCGCCTGGGCGACGACAGCCTGCTCTATGGCGACAGTGGTCGCGATCGGGTGTTTGGCGGGCTGGGTGACGATGGTCAGCTCTACGGCGGTACCGGAGCCGATCTGGTGTTCGGTGGTGCCGGTGGCGATGACGATCTGAACGGCGACAGCGGTCGCGACGGCATCTTCGGCGATCAGGGCGAAGATCAACTCTTCGGCGGCAGCAGTCGGGACAGCCTCTATGGCGGGGTCGGTGCGGACCGGGCCTATGGCGGTGAGGGTGATGATCTTGGGATCTTCGGTGGCGAGGCGCGTGATCATCTCTTCGGCGGAAGCGGTGCCGACCGGCGCGTCTATGGTGGTACCGATCAGGACAGCATCTTCGGTGGCAGCGGCGAAGACAGCGGCTTCTTCGGCGACGAGGGTAACGACTTTCTGGCTGGTGATGCGGGTGATGACGCCAGCTTCTACGGCGGCGAGGGCGACGACGGGGTCAGCGGTCGCCTCGGCAACGACAGTCTGCTTTACGGCGGTGATGGAAACGATCGCGTCTCCGGCGGCCTGGGCGATGACTCCCTGCTCTATGGCGGCACCGGTCTCGATCTGCTGTTCGGTGGTGCCGGGTCGGACCGCGGCCTCCATGGCGACAGCGGCGGTGACGTGATCGCCGGTGAACAGGGCGAGGACCAGCTCTTCGGTGGCAGCGGCAAGGACAATCTCTTCGGTGGCGTCGGCGCCGATCTTGGTTACGGTGATGCTGGCGACGACCGACTGATCTTTGGTGGCGAAGCCCAAGATCAGCTCTTCGGCGGCCTCGACAGCGATCGCCAGATCTTCGGGGGCACAGACGCCGACCAGATCTTCGGTGGTAGTGGTACCGACTTCAGCCTGCATGGTGACGGCGGCAACGATTTCATTGCCGGAGACAGTGGCAATGATCGCGCGCTCTTCGGCGGTGAGGGGGACGATGGTCTCAGCGGCCGTGCCGGTGATGACAGTCGTCTCTTTGGCGGCAGTGGTCGCGACCGCCTTGCCGGTGGTGCTGGCGACGACGCCGCCTTCTTTGGCGGCACGGGTAACGATCAGGTCTATGGCGGCGCCGGTAACGACGAGAACTTGAATGGTGACAGCGGGAAAGACGGGCTTTTCGGCGAGCAAGGCGAGGACCAGCTCTTCGGCGGCAGCGGTTCAGACAGCATTTACGGTGGTGTCGGTGCCGATCGTGGCTATGGGGGTGCTGGCAATGACCGACGTCTTTATGGCGGAGAAGCCGAAGACCTGCTCTACGGCGGTGATGGTAATGATTTTCAGATCTTCGGCGGCACCAATTCGGACTCGCTCTTCGGCGGCAGTGGCAAGGACGAGGCGCTCTTCGGCGGTGACGATAACGACTTCGTCTCCGGTGGCTCCGGTGTCGATGGCCTGCTGGTCGGGGGTGAGGGCGACGACGGCGTCAGCGGCCGGGCGGGTAACGACTATCTACTGTTCGGCGGCACCGGCCGTGACCGCGTCTCCGGCGGTGCTGGCGACGATGCCGGGCTCTTCGGCGGGATAGACTCCGACCTGATCTTCGGTGGCGCTGGCAGGGATTTCAACCTGAACGGCGACGACGGAAACGATGGACTTTTCGGCGAGCAGGGTGAAGATCAACTCTATGGTGGCAGTGGGTCCGACAGCCTCTATGGCGGCGTTGGCGCAGACCTTGGCTATGGTGACTCAGGCAACGACCTGGGGCTCTATGGCGGCGAGGCTCAGGACCGGCTCTTCGGCGGCGATGGTGATGATGTTGCGGTCTACGGTGGCACTGATTCCGATCGCATCTATGGCGGAAGCGGCGCCGACCGCGGCCAGTACGGTGACGACGGCGATGACTTCGTAACCGGCGATTCCGGTGATGACTTCTTGCTTGGCGGCGGTGACGGCGATGACGGCATCAGCGGTCGCGCCGGCGACGACAGTCGGCTCTTTGGCGACAGTGGGCGTGACCGGATTTCCGGCGGCGCAGGCGACGATGGCGGCCTCTTCGGGGGAAGCGGTGCCGACCTGATCTTCGGCGGTGCTGGAAGAGATGTTGAGCTCATGGGCGACAGCGGCCGTGATGGTGTCTATGGCGGTCAAGGTGAGGACAAGCTCTATGGCGGCGGTGGTTCGGACAGCCTCTTTGGCGGTGTCGGTGCCGATCGCGGCTATGGAGGGGCCGGCAATGACCGCAGCCTCTATGGCGGGGAGGCCGAAGACCTGCTCTATGGTGACGAAGGTGATGACTCGCTGATCTACGGCGGCACCAATGCCGACTCCCTCTTCGGCGGCAGCGGCACGGACGAGGGTCTTTTTGGCGGTGAGGACAATGACTTCATAACCGGTGACTCCGGCGCCGATGCCTTTCTCTTCGGCGACCTGGGTGACGATGGGGTCAGTGGACGTGCCGGTAACGACTTCCTCCTCTTCGGCGGCTCTGGTCGCGATCGCGTCTCTGGCGGGTCAGGCGATGATGCTGGGCTCTACGGCGGGTCTGGCGCGGACCTGATCTTCGGTGGGGCCGGCAAGGACTCTGGCCTCAGCGGTGATAGTGGCAACGATGGCATCTTCGGCGAGCAAGGCGAAGATCTGCTCTACGGCGGTAGTGGGTCGGACAGCCTCTATGGTGGGGTCGGTGCCGACCGCGGCTATGGTGGCGATAGCAGAGACCGCAGCCTCTATGGCGGCGATGCCGACGATGTGCTGTATGGTGGCAGTGGCTCCGACGGTCAGGTCTTCGGCGGCACCAATGCCGATCAGCTCTTCGGTGACAGTGGAAATGACGCCGGTTTCTACGGCGACAGTGGCAATGACCTGGTCTATGGCGGGGAGGGGGACGATGCCTTCCTCTTCGGCGGCAGCGGTCGGGACTCCCTCTTCGGAGGCAATGGCAACGACACCCTGGCCGTCGCCAGTCAGGGCGAACTGGTCTCCGGTGATCTCTTCGACGGTGGGGCGGGTACGGACACACTGCATCTGGCGCAAGGGGTCAGTCTGCCGGCTGGCGTCACGCTCACCAACATCGACTTCATCGTTTATGGCTAGTTAGTAGCGATGAGCTGCGAGGGGCTGATCCCGCAGCGAGCAGGGCTTCGTTCAGTCTAGGGCTGACGAGGTTCTGCTCGTTCTTGGGTTGCAGGGCTTGGGCTCTACGGTGAAGATGACCTCCAGGTTCGGAGACCATGCGAGGCCTTAAGCATGACTGCAGAGATTCAATGCCTTGTCGAAAGCCAGGACGGGCTCGGCGAAGCCCCACTTTGGGTGGAGGAAGAACAAGCCCTCTATTGGTCTGACCATGTGAACTACAAGATGAGACGCTGGTCGTCAGACAGCGGCCAGGTGGAAAACTGGGATACGCCCGGCCCCATTGGTTCTTTCGCGTTGCGGCGCAGTGGCGGCATGGTCGGTGCATCGGCTGAGGGCTTCCTCAGCTTCGACCTAGAGAGCGAGACCTTCACCCCGCGCGTTGATCCGGAAGCAGATCGGCCGGAGAACCGCTTCAACGACGGCAAGTGCGATCGCCAGGGACGCTTCTGGTGCGGCAGCATGAACAAGACGATCTCTGCCGAAAGCGGCGCGATCTATTGCCTCTCTCCGGATTGGAGCGTCAGCCGACACACAGCGGATTTTCACTTCAAGGTCAGCAACGGCACGGCCTTCAGCCCGGACGGGCGTACCATGTACTTTTCCGACACCCTGGGTGACCAGGTCTGGTGCTTCGACCTCGATCCGGACGAGGGGCGGCTGTCGAACCGGCGCCCCTTCTTCTCCACCGCCGATCGCCCCGGCATGGTGGACGGCGGCACGGTCGACGCCGAGGGCTGCTATTGGTGCGCTCTGGTGGCGGGTGGGCAGGTGGTGAGGCTTGATCCCAGGGGGCGCGTCATGCTGGAGATCGACATGCCGGTGCCGCGGCCGACCTGTCCGACCTTCGGCGGGCCCAATCACGACCGCCTCTTCGTCACCTCACAGCGCCTCTTCATGACGGAGGAGGAACTGGCGAGCTATCCGCAATCCGGCAATCTCTTCGTGATCGATGGCCTGGGCGTGACGGGACTGCCGGAGGAGCGCTTCGCGGGCTAACTTCCCAGGAAGTCCGCCAGGATCGCGTTGAACTTGGCGTGGTTCTCGATGAACATGAAATGCTGGCCGCCCTCCGCCTCTTCAAAGATCTCCAGGCGGGACCCGGGGACCTGTTCGTGGATCCACTGGCAGGAGGTCCAGGGCACTAGGCTGCTGCGGCCAGCGACCACCAGGGTTGGTAGGCTGAGCCTCGAGATGGTATCGCGCCAATCCAGGGTCGCGTGGTTGAAGAGGAGGGCGGCTGCATGGGCGCGCGGGAACTTCAGATTGCAGGCAATCATCCAGTCCCGCGTGTCGCTCGTCATGGCCTCCGTCACCATGTTGCCGATAAAGCCCTTGGTGGTCTCGACACCGTCGGGACCAGCGAGCGCGTTGGTGGTCTCATAGAGCGTCTCTGGCGTGAAGATGGTGCCGTAGGCCGCGGCCTCTTCATCGCTCCACTCGGGATTGCGGGTAATGACCGGCATCTGGTCGATCAGCAGGATCTTTGACAGGTGTTGCGCCCCGAAGAGATCCCAGTAACACCAGATCACAGAGCATCCCATGGAGTGGCCGAGGATTGCGACCTCGCTGAGACCCAGTGCTTCGATGACGTCGTGTAGGTCCTTGGCCAGGCGGCTGATGCGGTAGCCATGGTCTGGTTTCTCGGATTCGCCATGCCCGCGCATGTCCAAGGCGATGACCCGAAAGCGGTCGCTGAGGCCCGCAAGTTGATGCTTGAACTGTTCGGCCGTCTGCGACCAGCCGGGAATCATCAAGAGGGTCGGGCCGCTTCCGGCCTCGCGGTAGCGTAGAACGACACCGTCACTGGTCGTAACCTCTCCAACCCAACCTGGAACCTCACCCATGTCCTGACCTCCCGCATATCGTTGTCGGCGGCGAGTGTAGCACAGGAGATAGAGGGTGGTCCGGGCGGCCGGACTTGAACCGGCATGGGCCAAGGCCCGAGGGATTTTAAGTCCCTTGCGTCTACCAATTCCGCCACGCCCGGTGGAATTGACGCGACCTTAGCGAGGCCGGCAAGCAAGTGCCAGCGTCGATCGGTTACCGCATGGCGACCCTGAGACTGGCTGGGGTCTAGAGGTGTGCTGTGAGGATCCTTGGACGCTCAATCCCGCCAAAGCAGCGGCGGGAGCACCTGGTCAGCATCCAGCAGCATCATGTTGATGGCGATCGACATGCGTTCCTCGTTACCCTCGTTGGCTGGTACCGAGTGGTAGAGCCAGGCCGGGAAGATGACCAGGCGGCCGGTCTGCACCTGGAAGGGGTAAGAGGAGACGTTGCTGGCCGCGTGGCGCTCGGCATTGGGGCGAATTGGAAAGTTCTGTGTGCGCGGCTCGTGAAAGGTGATGGCATTGCCGCCGCGCGGTGCCTTTACATAGTAGACGGCGGCCAGCCAGTTGTTGGGGTGGTTGTGGGCGACGTGGGAGATGCCGGGCTTGTTGATGTTGGCCCAACAGCCGGTGATCTCCCAACCGCGGTGCTGCACCTTCAGCTTCTCGATGGTCTGCTCGATGGCGGCGCCATAGACCTCCAACAGGGGCTCCATGCCCGGCTTCTTGTGCAGGTCGTGATGCGTGTTCAGGTTCTGGCCCGGCATCACGTTGGGCGGCGGGGTCAGCAGGTCCCAGACCAGCTTGGAAACACCTTGGTTGATCGCCTCGGCGCGTGCTGGTTCCACATCATAGGTGAAGAGGAAGGTGGGGAAGAGCTTCAGGGGCTCAAGCGCGCTGTCGTTCATCTTGAAATCCTAGCCTCGGTTCGCCGTCATGCCGGTCCACATCGGCGGTGAGACATCTTCGGCCATGTTGCGGAAGAGCGTCTGGCCGCGCAGGATCAGAAATTCGCCGGGACCGCCGCCGCCTTGCACCGCATGCGGCATCCAGCCTGGCAGCAGCAGGATCTGCCCCGGCGCCAGTGGAATGGTGACCTGGCGGGCATTCAGCTCGTTCGGCTCGCTCACCATCGGCACGATGACCTGCGCCTGCGGACGCGGATCGGCCACCAGCACGCCAAAGCCGGGCCCGGCTGCCAGCGGCAGCACGAAGGTCAGGTGCGCGTTGGGGGCCAGGGTCTTTTGCTCCGCCCAGTCAGAGGGGGCGGCCTCTGCCCAGAGTGCGCTGACCGTGCAGTCGGGTTGGCGAAAGGCGGCTATCCTCAGCGCCTCGCGTGCCATCTGCCCGATACTGGCAGTCAGTCCTTGATACTGTGGGTCGGCCTGCAGGGCAGGGGGAGAGCGCCGACGCGGGCCTTGCGGCACCTGGGCAGGCACCTGCTGCGCTGCGGCCGTCGCCAAGGGCTGAAGACTGGCGTGATCGTTGGCCAAGGCCTGCGCACGGAAGACCAGAGTGGGAAAGATGCCGACCGTCTCTTGAGCAACGAACATGGCTTTGGTCCTGTTGTGGAGGGCTGCCGCGGTGAAGAGATAGCGGCTGGAGAGCGAGCGGCCCTTGATCCATATCAGCTCTGCAGATGAGCGCGACTGCGACCGCATCTAGCGTGGCAGCCTGGCTCCGGGCAAGCTAAGACTGCTTTAGTAACGGTCCGAGGGAGGTCTTGCGAAGTGGCCAAGGACGAAATGTCGGGCGAGACTGGTTGCCAGCATCATCACCACCATCACCAGTCCGCTAAACCCGCCGCACCCGCCGATCCCGATGCGCTCTACACCTGTCCCATGCATCCCGAGATCCAGCAGCTGGGCCCGGGGACCTGTCCCATCTGCGGCATGGCCTTGGAGCCGATGGCGCCCAGCCTGGAGCAAGCCGAGAATCCGGAGCTGAAAGATTTTCGCCGTCGTTTCATCCTTGGCCTCGTTTTCACCATCCCGCTGGTGGTGATCGAGATGGGCAGCCATGCCTTTGGCCGTCCCTCCTGGCTCTCCGCCGGTTTGAGCCAATGGATCCAGTTCTTCCTGGCAACCCCGGTGGTGGCTTGGGCGGGATTGCCCTTCTTTGAGCGCTGTCTGGCCTCGATCCGCAGTAGTCACCTAAACATGTTCACCCTGATCGGGATCGGGACGGGGGCCGCTTGGATTTACAGCGTGATCGCGCTGCTCTTCCCGGGGATCTTTCCCGAGGCCTTTCGCGATGACACGGGCCGAGTCGGCCTCTATTTCGAGCCGGCCGCGGTCATTGTGGTCCTGGTGCTCTTGGGTCAGATCCTGGAGCTCAGGGCGCGCGAACAGACTGGAGGTGCCATCCGCGCTCTGCTCGATCTGGCACCCAAGACAGCACGCCGCGTCACCGAGCAGGGCAAGGACGAGGAGATTGCGCTGGAGAGCGTCGCGGTCGGCGACCGCTTGCGCGTCCGGCCGGGTGAGGCCGTGCCGGTCGACGGTGTGATCCTGGAAGGCAATTCGGCCCTAGACGAGTCGATGGTCACCGGCGAATCCCTGCCGGTGAACAAGCACATTGGCGATGCCGTCATCGGTGGCGCAGTCAATCAGTCCGGCAGCTTCGTGATGCGGGCCGACAAGGTTGGTGCCGAGACCATGCTGGCCAAGATCGTCTCTCTCGTGGCCTCGGCGCAGCGCAGCCGTGCGCCAATCCAGCGTCTGGCCGATCAGGTGGCCGGCTGGTTCGTGCCTCTGGTCTTGGCCATCGCTGCCGTCAGCTTCCTCGTTTGGCTGATCTGGGGACCCTCGCCCAGCCTCGAATTCGGATTGGTGGCGGCGGTCACCGTCTTGATCATCGCCTGTCCCTGCGCCTTGGGCTTGGCGACACCCATGTCGGTCATGGTGGGCGTTGGGCGCGGCGCCGAGATGGGGGTCCTGATCCGCGATGCCGAGGCCCTGGAGCGCCTGGAGAAGGTAGACATGGTCTTGGTTGACAAGACCGGGACCCTGACCGAAGGC
Source organism: Rhodospirillales bacterium (assembly GCA_963669335.1). Lineage (GTDB taxonomy): Bacteria > Pseudomonadota > Alphaproteobacteria > Kiloniellales > JACOMY01 > JACOMY01. The sequence continues at coordinate 2,949,293 of OY770023.1, read as the reverse complement.
CGACCGGCCATGACCGCCCTTCATGTCTTGGAGGGGTTTGAGCGCGAGGACCTGCTGCGCCTGGCGGCCAGCCTTGAGCAGTCGAGCGAGCATCCCTTGGCCAAGGCTGTCCTGACGGCTGCCAGCGATGCCGGCTTGGCACTGGCCAAGGTCGAAGACTTCAACGCACCGACCGGGCGGGGTATCACGGGTCTGGTCGAGGGGCGCAAGGTGGTCTTGGGCAACGCTGCCTTGCTGACGGAATCGGGTATTGATGCGGCCCCCCTTGCTGACTTCGCCAAGGATGAGGCGGGCAGGGGGGCCTCCGCCATCCATCTGGCCGTCGAGGGCAAGCCCGCCGGTCTGCTCGCCATTTCGGACCCTGTTAAGGAAACGACGCCGGCTGCACTCGATGCACTGGCAGCTGAGGGCCTTCACGTTGTGATGGTGACCGGAGACGCCCAGGCGACGGCGGCCTCCGTTGCCAAGCAGCTGAGAATCACAGAGTTTCGCGCTGAGGTCCTGCCAGCGGACAAGGCCGCTGTGGTTGCAGAGTTTCAGGGACAAGGCCAGGTCGTAGCCATGGCCGGGGACGGGGTGAATGACGCACCGGCCTTGGCGGCGGCCGATGTCGGCATGGCCATGGGCACCGGTACCGATGTGGCTATGGAGAGCGCCGGCGTCACCTTGCTGCATGGTGACCTGATGGCCATCGTGCATGCCCGCCGCCTCTCGCGCGCGACCATGCGCAACATTCGCCAGAACCTCTTCTTTGCCTTCATCTACAATGGCTTGGGTGTGCCGGTCGCGGCCGGTGTGCTCTACCCCTTCTTCGGCATCCTGCTCTCGCCGATCATCGGGGCGGCGGCGATGGCCCTTTCCTCGGTCAGCGTTATCGGCAATGCTCTGCGCCTAAAGCGTGCAAGGCTTTAAGGAGATTGAGAGTGCCTAGTCATCGCGGCGGCTGCCTCTGCGGCCACATCACCTATCAGGTCGAGGGCAAACCCAGCTTTCCCCACCTCTGCTCTTGCAGCCAGTGTCAGAAATGGTCGGGTGCCTTGACCGTGGCCTGGGTCGAGTTTCCCTTGGAGGGCCTCAACTGGGATGGGCCGGGGGGCGAGCCAAAGTTCTTCCGTTCGTCGGAAAAGACAAAGCGCGGCTCCTGTCCTGAATGCGGAGCCGCGCTCTGTGCCTTGGACGATGGCTATGACAAAGTGTCTTTTACGATCGCCAGTCTGGAGAACCCGGCGGCCATTCGTCCCGGCAAGCAGCACAGTTTCAAGAAAACCGTGCCGGATTGGTGGCAGGTCGAGATCCTACGCTAAGCAAGTCTCGACCTGACCTGATTGCTTCTGCCTTTAGGCCTTCCAGGCCGGCTTGTTCACCTCGCGGCGAAGGGCGGTGGCGTCGATGCCGGTATCCTTGGCGATCAGATGATAGTGACCGGCAAGATACTCCCGCTCTGCCCGGCGCTGGCGTGCCTTCGCAAAGGCGGTGCCGATCCGCTTGAAGAAACGATGCAGCGCTCCGGATGAAGCCTCGGCGCGCGGGGCATGCTCTTGAGAGACGGTGCTGATGTCGGGTGCTAGGAAGGTCATGGCATCCTCCTCGTGCGTTGAGTGTTGGCTTCCGATGCAGAGGAGGTAGGGGTGGAAGCGCGAGGCAGTATGAGGCGGCAGAGGTAAGACTATGGCAGAGCCGTGGAGGGGGTCTCCACAGTGGCTCGGCGCTGCCTTGCGTGCGACCGGGTCCCTCTTATGTCTGTCCTCCTCCGGCGCCTATTCTGGTTAGTGTGCATGCCGTTTGCTGAGAGCAGGGCGACAGCAAGAGAGAAGGTGAGATCTGATGACAGGGCGACTGCAGGATAAGGTAGCGATCGTGGTGGGGGCCGGGTCCAGTGGCCCAGGCTGGGGCAACGGCAAGGCGGCGGCCGTCCTCTTTGCGCGCGAGGGCGCGCGGGTTCTCTGTGCCGACATTAACGCGAATGCAGCCGCGGAGACAGTGGAGATCATCCGCGGTGAGGGCGGGGAGGCCGTATCCTTCGCCGGCGACGCTGGCGAGGCGAGCGCGGTGGCCGAGATGGTGGCGCGCTGCCTTTCCGCCTTCGGTCGCATTGATGTTCTGGAGAACAATGTCGGCATCCTGCACTTGGGCGGCCCGGTCGAGGTCGACCTGGAAGACTGGAACCGCATGCTGCGGATTAATCTGACCTCGATGTTTTTGACCTCGAAGGCGGTTATCCCGGTGATGCTGGATCAGTTTGCGCGCGAGGGCAAAGGCGGCTCCATCGTCAACATCGCCTCCATCGCCGGGATCCGGGACATCGGGGTGCCCTATGTCTGCTACAACACGACCAAGGGCGCGATCCTGCCCTTCACCCGCTCGATCGCGCTGCAGTATGCAAAGCAAGGTATTCGGGCGAACGCGATCCTGCCGGGCCTGATGCACACGCCCATGGTGGTGGAGCCTCTGAAGGAGGTTTACGGCGGCAGTGCTGAAGCCCTGGTGGAAAAGCGCGATTCACTCTGTCCGACCGGCAAGATGGGCGACGCCTGGGATGTCGCCCATGCCGCGCTCTTCCTGGCGTCTGACGAGGCCAAATACGTAACCGCGGCCGAACTTGTGGTCGACGGTGGCCTCACGGCTCAAGTCGGCGCCATCGACTGAGCAGACGATAGGCCAGCGGCGCCCCGATCACGATCAGCACGATCCTGATGGAGTGATGCGTGGCGACGAAGGCGGCGTCGAGACTGAGCGCCAAAGCGATCAAGCTCATCTCGGCGAGGCCTCCAGGCGCATAGGCCAGGATCAAGGGCTCCAGCGGCAAACCTGTTGGAAGGGTGAGCACGAGAGCAAACAAGAGTGTCACTAGCAGGAGCAGAACGCTGAGGCCGGCCGAGCCCAGCAAGGCACGCGCAACAAAGCGCAGATCCGTGTCGGCAAAGCGCGTGCCCACGGCAGAGCCGATTACCACCTGGGCGGCGGCGACCAATTCGAAGGGAGGGGCTGCGCTGGTGAGGCCGCCCAAGTGAATGCCGGCAGAGAGGATCATCGGGCCGATCAATTGCGCGGCCGGGATATTGAAGCGCTTGGCCAACGGTGCGCCGACAACGGCACAAGCGGCGAGCCAGAGGAGATCGAAAAGCGGGATGTCGATCAGCGGCTTGCCGGGGGTGGCGCTGCTACCGGTCTCATAGCCCAGGAAGATCTGAAAGCCGAACGGCAGGATCATCACCACCAAGAGAATGCGCGAGGCGTGGGTCAGCGCAATCACCCGCGGATCGCCACCCGCTTGACCGCCGACCAGGATCATCTCAGTGAGGCCGCCCGGCATGGCGGCGAAATAGCTGGTCGTGGGGTCGTAGCCGAAGCAGCGCCGGAAATAGACATAACCGACCAGGCCGGAGACGATGGTGTAGGGCACCAGGCCGGCAATGGAGATCGACCAGAGTGGCAGTTGATCGATCATTTCCGGCGAGAAGCCGCTGCCCAGCATGACGCCCAGGATCGCCACCATGGCGCCGCGCAGGGTCAGGGAGGCGCGCACCTCCAGCCCGGCAACCGCCAAGATCGTCACCGAGACCATGGCCCCGATCATCCAGGGCAGGGGCAGGGCCGCCCAGACAGCCAGCAGGCCACCAAGGCCGCCGGCCAGCAGTGTGAGGAAGATTTGCAGAGGCTTTGGCATTCAGGGCGCGACCATAGTGCCCCTGCGGTAGCCACTCACGCCGCATTCCCGCCGATCTGCCATGCAACCTCTTGCGTAAGAAGAGTTATGATCAAGACAATCACACTCCTTTTCGCGGGCTTGGCCATGGCAGGTTGTTCGGTCTTTGGCGTGCACTCCGATACGGAAACAAGCGCCTACCAGGTCGTCGAACAGGTCGATGAGACGATGGAGATCAGGCGCTACCCTGCGCGCCTGGTCGCCGAAGTCCGTGCTGAAGCCTCTGACGATGACAACGGCGCCTTCCGACAGCTCTTCGACTATATTTCGGGAGCCAACGCAGCAGCCGACGAGATCGCCATGACCACCCCGGTCGAGGTTCCGGGCGAGACCATCTCGATGACCGCGCCGGTGGAGCGCGGCCAAGGGGAGACCGACTTCGCTATGCGCTTTTTCTTGCCGGAATCCTTCACGATGCAGTCGGCGCCGCGCCCGACCAATCCGAATGTGACGCTGGTCGAGATTCCTGAGCAGACCATGGCGGTGCTGCGCTTCAGCGGATCGCGTAGTGACGCACGGGTTGAGGAGCGCTCACGGGACCTGATGGACCAACTCTCCTCGACGGCATGGCAAGCCACGGCCGAACCGACGGCCTACTTCTACGACCCGCCCTGGACCTTGCCGTTCATGCGCCGCAATGAGGTTGCTGTGCGTGTGGAGCCTGCCGCGACAGACCGCTAGCGCCGCTCCAGACCCTGCCCGGAGGAGAGCTGGCTTGCGACCAGCATCTCCAGTGCTCTGACCCCGGCGACCGAGTTCCCCTTTGCGTCGAGGGCGGGCGACCAGACGGCGATCGAGCAGACACCCGGGACGATCGCCAGGATGCCGCCGCCAACACCGCTCTTGGCCGGCAAGCCGACGCGATAGGCGAAGTCACCCGCCGCATCGTAGAGGCCACAGAGGCGCATGATCGAGAGGATGCGCCGACGGCGATCCTGGGTCTTGATCAAGGGCCAGTCGCCGCTGCCCTCGACCAGAAAGCGACCGGCGCGAGCGAGCGCGCGGCAGCTCATGGCCAAGGAGCAGCCACGGAAATAGGCAGACAGGGTCTCGTCTGGCGGTGAGAGGAGGTTCCCTTTGGCTTTCAGGAGCCAAGCCATGGCGCGGTTGAGATCGCCATGCTCACGCTCAGAGCGAAAGACCCCTCGGTCGTAATCAACCGTCTCGTCTCCGCTGAGGCTGCGCATCATGTTACGGAATTGGTGAATGTAGAGCGGGTAGCGATTGATGAGCGCGTCGACGACGACGATGGCGCCGGGATTGATGAAGGGATTGCGCGGAATGCCCCGCTCTTGCTCCAGCAGGATGAGGGAGTTGAAGCTGGTGCCTGAGGGCTCGCGCCCGACCCGCTGCCAGATTTCGTCGCCGATCCACTCCAGCGCGATAGCCAGGTTGAAGACCTTGGACACGCTCTGGATCGAAAAGGGCTCGTCGGCATCGCCGACCGCGAACTCCTGGCCATCGGCCGTGTGCAGGCAGAGGCCAAAGCGGTCGCTCGGGACCTCCGCCAGGGCGGGAATGTAGTCGGCAACCTTGCCTTCACTGGCCAAAGGGCGGACTGCGGCAGCGATCTCTTCAAGAATGGTTTCGACCTCAGCCCGCGTTGTCATGGCGTTCGGCTCCTAGATCTTCTGATCGTAGTCGCCGACCTCGGGAAAGCGCTGCAAGACCTGGTCCACGGCGCCGAAGATAGCGCGCATATCGCCGTCCGACTCGAAGCTCTCGCAGACCACGACCAGGTTGGGCGTGTTGGAGGAAGCACGGATCAGGCCCCAGCCGCCGCCCTCAAGCTGCACGCGCGCGCCATTGACCGTGATCACCTTGTCGATGGCCTTGCCGGCGAAGCGCTCACCCTTAGCCGCCATCTCTTGCAAGGCTGCCGTCGCGCGCTCGACCACGTCGTACTTCACCTCGTCAGCACAGGCCGGTGACATGGTCGGGGTCGACCAGCTCTGTGGCAGGTCGCGGCGCAGATCGGCCACGGACTGGCCGGGGTTGCGATCGAGCAGCTGGCAGATCTCGCGCGCCACCACCAGGCCATCGTCATAACCCTTGCCGAGCGGATTGGCGAAGAAGTAGTGGCCCGACTTCTCAAAGCCGACCAGGGCATCGATCTCCTTCACCCGGCGCTTCATGTGCGAGTGACCGGTCTTCCAATATTCTGTCTTGGCGCCGGCGGCGCGCAGGCTGGGGTCGGCGGCGAAGAGGCCGGTCGACTTCACATCGGCGACGAACTGTGCGCCGGGAAAGGTCTTCACCAGATCGCGGGCCAGGATGACGCCCATCTTATCAGCAAAGATCTCTTCACCCTCGTTGTCCACCACGCCGCAGCGGTCACCATCACCATCGAAGCCGAGCCCGATATCTGCCCCGTTTTCCAGAACGCAGTCCCGGATGGCATGCAGCATCTCCATGGCCTCGGGATTGGGATTGTGGTGCGGGAAGTTGTAATCCAGCTCGCAGTGCAGTGGGATCACCTCCACGCCGATGCGCTCCAACAGGGCAGGGGCATAGTCGCTGGCGGTGCCGTTCCCGGTGGCACAGACAACCTTAAGCTTGCGGGTGATCTTTGTAGAGCCGGCGACGTCGTCCAGATAGCGTTGACGCATGTCGCCGTGAAAGTGATAGCTGCCGCCGCCGCGCGCGTCCCAATCACCGTTCAGAACGATCTCTTTCAGTCGTCCCATCTCGACCGGGCCGTGGGTCAAGGGCCGCTCGGCGCCGATCTTGACGCCGGTCCAGCCGTTGGGGTTATGCGAGGCGGTCACCTGTGCGACGGCCGGCAAGTCCAAGGCGAACTGGGCGAAGTAGGCGGTGGGCGAGAGCGCCAGGCCGATATCGTGCACCTCGCAGCCAGCGGCCAGAAGTCCGACCATCAATGCTTCTTTGATCGCCGGCGAGTAAGAGCGGTAGTCGCAACCAACCACGATCGCGGGCTTCAAGCCCATCTCGTGAAGCTGAGTGCCAAGTCCCAGGCCTAAAGCTTTGATCCCGATCAAGTTTATCTGCTCGGGGTAACGCCAGCGGGCGTCGTACTCACGAAAGCCGGTCGGCACGATCATCGGGATCTGGGTGAAATCGGCCGTGTTCGGCCTCACCTCGGCAAGCGGCTTCGGCAAGCTGTTGGACATACTGGGCTCCGTTATGGCGGCCTCTAGGCCCAGGGTGGGCAGGCCGATTCATCAAGGAAACGCTGGGCGCCTGCCTTAGCAAGTCGCAGAGCCGGCGGCAACGCCTGAGGCTGCGCGCCGGCGCCGGGAAGAGCGTCCAGCAACAATGGTTAAGATTTGGTGCCTCCGTCCTGCTACGCAGGGGCTTAGTGCGCGCACCAGCCCCCATCGATCTGCAGGGCAGCGCCGGTGATGGAGGCAGCCATGTCGGTGCAGAGGAAGGTGCAGAGCCCGGCACACTGATCCACCGTCACGAACTTCTTGGTCGGCTGATCGCCCAGCATCACGTCGCGGATTACCTCTTCCTCGGTAATCCCCCGGGCTTTGGCAGTATCCGGGATCTGCTTCTCGACCAGCGGCGTCCAGACATAGCCGGGGCAGATGGCGTTGCAGGTGACACCATGCTCGGCACCTTCCAGCGCCACAGTCTTGGTCAGACCGACGATGCCATGCTTGGAGGCAACATAGGCGGCCTTAAAGGGCGAGGCGACCAGGCCGTGCGCCGAGGCTGTGTTGATGATGCGGCCATAGCCGCGCTCCTTCATGCCGGCAAATACTCCGCGAATGGTGTGAAAGGCGGCCGAGTGGTTCAGCGCCGTGATCAAGTCCCACTTCTCGAGCGGAAAGTCTTCGATCGGCGAGACGAACTGCATGCCGGCGTTGTTCACCAGAATGTCGATCGGCCCCAACTGTTCGACCGTCTTGTCGATCAAATGTTGGATGGTCTCGGCCTGTGACAGATCGTCGTTGAGGTAACCGACCTTGCATCCCGTCTCCTTTGCCAAGGCAGCGCGCAGCGGCTCGATCTGCTCCTTTGGTTCGATCCCATGCAGCATGACATCGGCGCCCGATAGGGCCAAGCCGCGGGCCATGGCGTGGCCGATTCCACTGCTAGAGCCGGTGACCAAAGCCACCCGCCCGGTCAAAAAGCCGCGGGCAAAAACCTTTTCGAAGGCGGCGAATTCTTCTGCCATCGCTCTCTCTCCTTGTCCCAGCCACTAATGAACACGCCCCAGCTCGCCGTTCACAAATACGAGAGGGCGTATCTGTCTCATTTCTTGAGCAGCGCTATTGCACTGCAACATTTGCAATCTACACCAGGTCCAACTGGAATTTCCACCGTGAATGCTGCACTGCAGTAAAACGCGCGACCTGCGGTCGCAAGCTCTATCGCGGTCTTGCCGACGCGGACGCCGAACACCATTCATAAGCAACGGCGGGAGCGGCCAATGCCGCGATCGCAACGAACGGATTTCATTCATGGTAGGGCAGAACCATGTATCGCTTCGACCTCAAACGACGCTGGTCACATAGCTACGATTCCCGTGTTCGCAACCTCGGCGTTGCCGCCATCGGCGTAACCGGGGGCATTCTTGTCATGGTCATGCTGGTGTTGACCCAGTACCTCGGCGTGCGCTGACCGGCCGAGTGGTGAGGAGCAGGTAGCGGCATCATGGCAGAGCAGGAGCAGAGCCTCTTTCCCAAGTCGATGACCGGTCGTATCGGCCTGGTAATGATGCTGGTGATGCTGGCTGCCTTTGCCGGGTTCCTCGGGTATCGACTGGGCGGCGGCGGTGATCCCGAACAGCTTGCCAACGATGGTCCGGTCCCGATCGGCGGGCCCTTCACCCTGGTCGACGCAGAGGGCAATCAGGTTACCAACAAGGACCTGATGGGCCGCTATGCAATGATCTATTTCGGCTACACCTATTGCCCGGATATCTGTCCGACCGCCCTGGCGTCTGCGGCGCGTGGACTGGATCTCTTGGCATCGGTGAACGAGACCGCCGCGCAGATGGTCCGGCCGGTCTTCATCACCATCGATCCAGAGCGCGATACGCCGGACGCGGTCGGGAAGTACGCCGAAGCCTTCCATCCGCGCCTGCTGGGCCTCACCGGAACGCCCGAGCAGGTGGCCGAGGCCGCCAAGTCCTATCGGGTTTTCTATCAGAAGGTTCATCCGGAGGGCGCCACCGACTACCTGATGGATCATGCCAGCAACATCTTCGTAATGGGCCCGACGGGTCGCTACGTGACCCACTTCGCCCACAACGCGACGCCTGGAGAGATCTCGGAGCGGCTGGAAGAGGTCGTCACCGGCAGACCACAAAGCTAAGAATTTGTTCTGAACCACGGTGCCGGCCCGCATTCCGGCCCGACAGCCCTTGCCATGATGCATTCTTGGACGGTCGGACGGGGCTGCGGGCCAGAACCGATTTCAGCCTGAAAGGCTGACGGACTAGCCTTACCCACTCGCCAGAACTTGTGTCTTTCTCTAGTTTCGCGACAGCTGAGATTGGGAGGGACCCTGCATGAGCTTTGTACTGGATCGTCGTGCCGACATCGATCTTGAAGCCTTCTTCAAGGTGGCCTGGCAAGGGAGCCCGCTCTCCTTCTCGACTGACGCCATGGAGCGTATGGCAGCGGCGCGTCGGGCCTTTACGGCCCTCCTGGATCATGACCAGGAGATCGTGATCTACGGCGTCACCACGGGCTATGGCCATCAGGCCTCAAAGCGACTGAACCCGGAGGAACGCAAGCAGCAGGCCAAGCGGCCGCCGATAGCGCCCATGACCTCCTTCGGCGAGCCCTTGCCCGATCGCGTCGTGCGCGGGATCGTCCTTGCCCGTCTCGCCAATTTCGTGGAGGGGCATGCAGCCATCTCCCCTGGAATTGCTGAGGCGGTCGCCGCCATGCTGACCGCGCCCTCCCTGCCGGAGGTGCCGGCCTTGGGAAACGGCTGTCCCGGCGAAATTCTGGCCCTCTCGCATCTCTTCGCCGATCTTTGCCTGCGGGTCGATTTGGCCGAGAAGGACTCGCTCTCGCTGATCAACGGCAGCCCCTGTGCCACCGCGTTGGTCGCCGATGCGAGCTTGGCGGCCCGGCGTCGTTTGGATTTGGCGCATCAGGTCTTCGCGCTTTCGGCCGAAGCGATCAAAGCACCACTGGGACACTTCGATGCTGCCTTGGACGCGATCTGGGAGGATCCCTACGAAGCGGCAACTCTGAGGAGCTTGCGGAGCCTCATGGCGAGCGACCTCACAGAGCGGCGCCCCTATCAGGCGCCGGTTTCGTGGCGCATCTTGCCGCGCATTCTGGGGCAGGCCGGTCGCGCGGTTGCGCAGGCGAGGGAGGTGGCCGAGGTTTCTCTGCGCGCCGTCTCAGACAATCCGGTCTTCATCCCGCCCGATGCCCAAAATCTGTACGGACGGGTCATGTCGACGGGTGGCTATCACAACGCCAAAGCTGCACCGGCGATGGATGGCTTGGCCGCCACCTGGGCAGATCTGGCTCTATTAGCCGACCGCCACATCGACAAGCTGATGCACGAACGCGTCTCCCTGCTGCCCGACGGCCTGCGCCTGGGTGACGGCTATCTCGGTTGCCTCGCCTTCGCTTCTGCCGGCTTCCTGGAGCAAGCGCGACAGGCGGTCAGTCCGAGCCTGCTGCCGGGTATGGAGTCGGGTGGCTATGGCCAGAATGACGTGCAAACCCCGGTCTTCCTGGCCTGGCGCAAGGAGGCGGAGGCGGCGCGCTCTTTCGAGGCAGTCATGGCCGTGCTTGCGGTGGTTGCGAGCCAAGCCTTCGCCGCAACAGAGCGCGAGGCACCGCCCGCGCTGGCGCCCTTGGTCGAGGAAGTCCGCGCTCTGGTACCGCCACTGGTCGAGCAACGCGCCCTGGCAAACCAAGTCGAAGCCTTGGCGCAGCGTTTCAACACGCGGATCTTTTCAGCGACCGGATAGACCTGATCCGCTGCCTGAAACTGCCCCAACACCTGCACCTTCCCCCAGAGAGTAAAGTGTCTGCTTGTCGAGCCGCGTCGTGATCGCTAGATCCTTTGCCATGGCCAAGACGATAGATAGATCCTCACGAATCCTGCAGTCCGCCTCGCTGACACTCTGCCTGGGCGCGGCGCTCAGTCTTCTTTGGTTTGGCTCTGCCGCGGCCGAGACCACGGCCAAGAGCATTGATACCGCCTGCAGCGTACCAGAGGGGCAGAGTGCCGAGGCCATCGTCGGACGGGTTGAAAAACGCATCAACGGCGACTGGAACCTGGCGACCAAGACCTTGCGTCAGACCATTGCCCGACAGCAGCGCTTGGGCCAGGACAGCGCAGCGGCTGAGGATTACCTCAAGACCCTGAGCTGTCTGCAGGGCGAGGTCGAGTCCGGTCAGCACAATGCCTATCTGGAGGCCAACGGCGGCAAGGCGCGCCTCGCCGGGTCTTCGCAGTCCCTGGTCTCTCAGTCGGCACCCAGTCAGCCCTATGTAGCGCCGGTTCCCAGCGCCGGCGAGCAGGCTCCTGCGACCGCGGCTCCAGCCGACCTCAGCAGCGTGTCCGCGGCAAGCCAGTCCATTCTACAAGCAAGCCCGCAACAGCCTTCGACTGTGGCACCGGCTCCGCAGGCCAACGCGGTGGCTCCGACGCAGGCTGCTCCCTCCACGCAAAGCCAGGAAACGGCCGCCGCACCGCTTTCGCAACAGCCGACGATCGTCCGCCAAGAGCCGCAGATCCGCGATGGCCTGATCCTGCCCGGAACGCCGGAATCCTTTGCCTTGAACAACGGCGGCCAAACGGCGGCGCGCAGCACCGTGCCTGCGATCAAGCCGGTCGATGGCGGTGCCCCCATCCTGCAAAGTGGCAGTCTGGCTCCTGGGACGACCTACAACAGCAATCCGACGCGCCAGGCGCGTCTGGTCGTACCACCGCAAGCACCGAAGTGGCGTGGGACCTCACTGCAGCAGCTCGCGTCGCGCGCCGCACCGGCACCTGCGCCGGTACAGGCCAATCCAGCACCCGCGCCTGATCCGCAGATCACGACTGCACCCATCAGCGCGCCGAGTGCAGCCGAAACGGCGGCAAGCCAGGCCGAGCAGTCCCCGGCACCGGCAGTGCAGACCGCGGCCGTGGAGGCCGGCGGCGACCCGCGCTACGTGAACAAGGCCTGTCTCTACTTCACCCGTCCCGAACTGGAGGTGATCCGTAGCCGCGTCTATACCAACCGCCATCCGATCGGCGCCCGGGTCTGCCATCAGGGGAACATGTACCTCTGCGACGGCGGCCTTTGGTCTTCGCAGGGCTCTTGCTCCGCCCATGCGGATGCCGCTTCATTGGACAGCAGCGTGCTGGAGGCCAAGCCCAGGCGGTAACGGCCGGCGAGCCCTCGCATCCTGATAGCAAAGCCTGTTTCAAGGGAGAGACCAATGCAATTGGCGGATATCATCATGATGTGCGTGTCCGATTACAGCGGCCAGATGCGCGGCAAGGGCTTTCCCATCTGGGAGCTGGACAAGCGCTTGAAGTCGGGCATTGGAATTGCGCCGACCAGCATGATGATCACTGCCTTCAGCGACATCATCGACACACCCTGGGGGCCGCGTGGCGAGTTCGTCATGCAAGCCGATCCCGAGACCATGGTGGTGGTCGATCGCGGCGAGCATCCCTCCGACCGGTTTCTCATCGCCGACCTGACAGAGCTGGACGGCACACCCTGGGCCGGCTGCCCGCGCAACTTCGCTCGCAAATCTCTCGAAGCCTTAGAAGCGGAAACAGGTCTGATCTTGAAGTCCGCCTTTGAGCATGAGTTCCACTATTCCGGCTCTCAAACCCTCGTCGGCGATGCCTATCTGCTGGACGCCCTCAGGGTTCAGGGCGATTTCGTCTATGCCATGATCCACGCGCTCGCCAGCAATGGAATCGAGCCAGAGAACGTCATGCCCGAGTACGGCGCGAAGCAGTTTGAAATCACCTGCAAGCCGGCCCTGGGCCTCAAGTCCGCGGACAGGGCAGTCCAGCTCCGCGAGATCGTCCGCTCCATTGCCCGCGCCTATGGCCACAAGGCCAGCTTCACCCCGGTGGTTGATTACGGTGGCGTGGGCAACGGCTTGCACTTCCACTTCAGCCTGCAGGATCTTAGCGGCAATCCGGTAACCTATGATGCCGCGCGCCCGCATGGGATCGGCGAGGCAGCCGGGCACTTTCTGGCCGGCATCCTGCGTGACATGCCGGCCTTGGTTGCCCTCTCTGCCCCCTCTGCCGTCTCCTACGACCGCATGCAGCCACATCGCTGGAGCCCGACCGTCACCAACCTCGGCGACAAGGATCGCGAAGCAGCGATCCGCTGTTGTCCCATCGCCGAGACGCCGGACGCCGACCCAGCCGCCAGCGCCAACTTTGAGTTTCGCACCCTGGACGGCACGGCCTGCCCCTATCTCGCCTTGGGCGCGGTGGTCTGGGCTGGCTTGCAGGGCATCCGCGACGGGCTGCCAGCGCCTGAGCCGACCAGGGTCGATCCCGAAACCCTGTCTGAGGCCGAGCGTGCCCGCCTGGGCATCCGCCGCCTACCCACCTCGCTGAACGAGGCGCTGGAGGAACTGGCCGCCAATCCCCGGGCCAAGGACTGGCTGGGCGACACCCTGATGGAGGCCTACCTCACCCACAAGAGGAGCGAACTCAAGGTGGTCCAAGACCTCTCACCGGAAGAGCGCGTCGCCCGCTACGCCAAGGCCTACTAGCCGTAGTCTTCACTAGCGAAAAAGGGGAGGGCGGCTTGGCTGCTCCAGTGGGGCGAGGATAGAGATCAACGCACATTCATTGTTCGATATCGCCTAGACTTGGCTCCCTTGGTCCAGGATGATCGAACAATGAAGTTCCTCCTTTCCAATCAGGCGCGCATCTATCTGGCGATCGTCGAAGCGGGTTCCATTACGAGAGCAGCCGATCGACTACAGATGGGTAAGTCGGGCGTGAGCGATGCGCTCAAGCAGTTGGAAACCTCGCTTGGCGCACGGCTCCTTTTGCGAACGACGCGCAAGCAGAGTCTCACGGCAATTGGTGAGCAGTTCTATCGCCGGTGTCGGGAGATGAACGACATCTCGACCATTGCATTGGAGGAGGTCAGCGAGCATTTGGCCGAACCCATGGGGCCGCTCCGCATCACGGCGCCCCATGCGACCATAGACAGTATCGTTGCTCCGGCGCTTGCCGAATTGGTGGCGTCTTATCCTCGCATAGAGCCTGAGTTGATCGTGGACGACAAACGGCTCGATCTGATCGAGCACAACATCCATGTGGCTCTGACGGCGGGAGCGCTATCCGACAGTGAGTTCAAAGCGCAGCGTGTTGGAGCCTTGCGGGACGTGCTCTGCGTTTCTCCAGACTTTCTGAGACGCCAAGGGCTTTCCCAAGAACAGGTTTCAGCACCGGACCGTGCAGCTGACCTGCCCTATGTGGCCCATCATTGGGAAAATGCGGACATTGTTCATCGTCTGCAGTCCCGCTCATCACGAGAAACCGCAGTCCTTCACTTTCGGCGCGTTGCGCGGTCCAGCTCGGTCAATGCTGTCAGTGCATTGATCTCGCGCGGGGTCGGCGTTGGCATTCTTCCGCATTTCTTCTTGGAGCCGATGCTGGAGACAGGAGAGCTCGTGGAATTGCTGCCAGATTACCACGCGCGTGAAACAAACCTCTTTGCGATCCATCCCTACGGCTTGGTTCCCCCGATGAGCGTACGGGCCATGATCAACGCGATGCGGAGCCACTTGAGTGGTTCGGCCTGACGATAGATTTTTATTCGATTTTACCGGACAGTGATTCCGTAACTGGCTAGTTTTTCGGACAGACAAAAGTCCGTATCTCTCCGTCATCAACAACGGAGACTAACGATGCCCAACCTGACCAAGACCTCTATCGCCTTAGCCGCAGCCCTAATGATGGGCCTCGGCACAACCGCTGCCCTGTCCATCGCCACTTATGCGCAAGAGGCGGAAACCCGCGCTGCCAGCGAGTTTGAACTCAGCACCGCCGTTGCCACAGCCAGCCGCCAATGGCGCGACGCCTTCAATGCCGGTGATGCCGCTGAGCCGCTGCGATGTATGAAGAAGATGCGGTGATGGTCGCGGCCCCGTTTGGTACGTTTGAGGGGCGGGAGGCCATACAGGCCTTCTGGCAGCAGATTATCGATGGCGGTTATGACGATGTCGTCTACTACAACACAACGACAAGGGTTGTGGATCGGACCCTGACCGCAGCCCGTGTCTCGGCCGATTGGCAGATGAACAAGGCTCATGGTATCATCACGAACGAGCTGTGGGTGCTGCAACCTGACGGCACCGCTTTGCTGCGCGAAGATCATTTTGAGATCGCACAGTAGAATCGCACCCCACTCACGGCTAGAACCGGCCATTCAGCTTCGAGAACAATACTGAATGACGCCGTCAGGTCGAACCGCTACCCCGCGATTGATTCGGAAACCCTGCCCATCACTCCCACTCGATCGTCCCCGGCGGCTTTGAGGTCACGTCGTAGACCACGCGGTTGACGCCGCGGACCTCGTTGACGATGCGGGTGGCGACCTCGGCGATGAAGCTGTGGTCGAAGGGGTAGCTTTCGGCCGTCATGCCGTCGGCGCTGGTGACGGCGCGTAGGGCCAGCACGTAGTCGTAGGTGCGCTGGTCGCCCATGACGCCGACGGTGCGCACCGGCAGCAGCACGGCGAAGGCCTGCCAGATGGCGTCATAGAGGCCGGCTGAGCGCAGGGCCTCGATGTAGATGGCGTCGGCCTTGCGCAGGATGTCGGCCTTCTCGGCGTCGACGGCGCCCGGAATGCGGATCGCTAGGCCGGGGCCGGGGAAGGGATGACGCCCCAAGAGAACCTGCGGCAGGCCCAGCTCGCGGCCGAGCGCGCGGACCTCATCCTTGAAGAGCTCGCGTAGCGGCTCGACCAGGTCCATCTTCATGCGCTCGGGCAGGCCGCCTACGTTGTGGTGGGTCTTGATGGTGACCGAGGGGCCGCCGCGCGGTGAGACACTCTCGATCACATCGGGGTAGAGCGTGCCTTGGGCCAGGAAGTCGGCGCCGCCGATCTTGTTGGCCTCTTCTTCAAAGACCTCGACGAAGCTGCGGCCGATGATGCGGCGCTTCTCTTCAGGCTCGGAGACACCGGCCAGGCGCCCCAGGAAGAGCTCGGAGGCGTCTCGGTGCACCAGCGGGATGTTGTAGTGGCCGCGGAAGAGAGAGATGACCTCGTCGGCCTCCTGCAGCCTCATCAAGCCGTGATCGACCAGGATACAGGTCAGCTGATCGCCGATCGCCTCGTGGATCAGAACGGCGGCAACGGAGGAGTCGACCCCGCCTGAGAGGCCGCAGATCACCCGCTTGTCGCCCACTTGGCTACGGATCGCGGCGACCGCGGACTGGCGGAAGGCGGCCATGGTCCAGTCACCGGCGCAGCCGCAGATCTCCAAGGCAAAGCGCGCGATCAGCTTGGCGCCGTCGGGGGTGTGGATCACCTCCGGATGGAACTGCACGCCATAGAAGTGTCGGCTCTCGTCTGCGGTGATGGCAAAGGGGGCGCCATCCGAGCGGCCTTGCGTCTTGAAACCGGGCGGCAGCTTTACGACACGATCGCCGTGGCTCATCCAGACCTGGTGGCGCTCTCCCGGCTGCCAGAGCCCTTGGGTCAGCTCGGTCTCGTCGGTCACCTCGACGAAGGCCTTGCCGAATTCCTGATGATCGGCTTCCTCCACTACGCCGCCCAGCTGATGCACCATCAGCTGCTGGCCATAGCAGATGCCGAAGACCGGCAAGCCCAGCGCGAAGATCGCCTCAGGCGCCTGCGGGCTGTCTTCGGCGATGGCCGAGGCCGGCCCGCCGGAGAGAATGATGCCCCTGGGCTGAATCGCCTGAATGCGTTCCATGCCGGCATTGAAGGGGAGGATTTCGCTGTAGACCCCGGCCTCGCGCAGGCGCCGTGCGATCAGCTGGGTTACCTGGGACCCAAAGTCCAGGACAAGAATCGTGTCCGTCATGGCCAGCAAAGAGCACAAGCGCCCAAGCCCTGTCCAGGGGAGGCGAGGGCGCAGTCCCCGCAGGCCAGACTTGCGACCGCAATCCGCCCTCAATGCTTGACGAAAGGGGCTTGGGACAGCGATTTTCCCGAGGTTTGGGGCCGTCATCAGCAGGGAGTCGTGCGAGGCCGGTGAGCGCTGTCGTCATCTCTGAGTTCATGGAGGAAGCGGCCCTCGAGGGCTTTCCGCCTGGTCTCTCCATCACCTATGACCCCGGCCTTGTCGAGGATCGTCCGCGCCTGCTGGCGACCCTGGCGCAGGCCGAAGCCCTGATCGTGCGGAATCGCACCCAGGTCGATACCGCCCTTCTGGAGGCCGCGCCCAACCTGACGGTGGTGGGGCGCCTGGGTGTTGGGCTCGACAACATTGATCTTGCGGCCTGCCGGGCACGCTCCATCGACGTTTACCCGGCAAGCGGTGCCAATGCGGTTTCAGTGGCCGAGTACGTGATCGCGGCCACCCTGACCTTGCTTAGAGGAACCCTTGGTGCGACCCCGCAGGTCTTGGCAGGCGCCTGGCCGCGTGAGGCGATGAAGGGCCGTGAGATTTCCGGGCGGGTGATGGGTCTGATCGGCTTTGGCGCCATTGCGCGTGCCGTTGCCGAGAGGGCGAGGGCCATGGGCATGGCAGTGATTGCCTGTGACCCTTTTCTGCCGCCAGATCACCGTGCTTGGGCCGGCTATCAACGCCGCGACCTCAAGGCTCTCTTGGTTGAGGCTGACGTGGTCAGTCTGCATGTGCCATTGACCGAAGAAACGCGAGACCTGATCGACAAGAGCAGCCTGGCGCTGATGAAGCCTGGCGCCATCCTGATCAACACCGCGCGTGGTGGCGTGGTCGATGAAGCGGCCGTTGCAGAGGCCCTGCGCGCAGGGCCTCTGGGCGGTGCTGCCTTGGATGTCTTCGAAGAGGAACCGCTGAGTGCTGCGGCGGCCGAGCGTTTCAAGGGGATCGATCGCTTGATCCTGACGCCGCATATCGCCGGCGTGACAGACGAGGCGAACCAGAGAGTCTCGCGCCTGACCGTCGAGAACGTGATGAGAGGATTGGGGTTGCTGGATGGCTGAGGTGGAACAGATTGCGCCGGCGGCGGCGCAGGAACTTGTTGAGACGGCCCTGCACGGCGCTGGGGCCTCACCGAGCAATGCCCTATCCGTTGCCAAGGCGCTGGTAGCGGCCGAGATCGACGGACAGTCGGGGCATGGCCTCTCTCGAGTCGCGACCTACTGCGAGCAGCTTCGTGTCGGCAAGGTGGATGGCAGCGCCGAGCCTCAGCTTGCGCGCACTGCCCCCGCTTTCCTCTCAGTCGACGCCAAGCATGGCTTTGCCTATCCTGCCTTTGACCTGGCTATAGAGGCTCTCACCGAAGTGGCTGCCGAGACCGGTCTTGCGGCGGCTGCGCTCTATAATTCCCACCACTGTGGTCAGGCGGGACAGCATGTCGAGCGTTTGGCAGAAGCCGGCTCTATGGCCCTGCTCTTCGCGAACACGCCCAAGGCCATGGCACCTTGGGGTGGAAAGGCACCGCTCTTCGGCACCAACCCCATTGCCTTCGCCTGTCCGCAGGCCGAGGCAGCGCCTTTGGTCATCGACCTCTCACTCTCCAAGGTGGCGCGCGGCAAGGTGGTAGCGGCCGGCAAGCGGGGCGACGCCATTCCCGAAGGCTGGGCGCTCGACAGCGCGGGCCAGGCGACGACCGATCCAAAGGCGGCGCTCGGCGGCTCCATGATTCCCATGGGCGACGCCAAGGGGGCTGCCCTGGCTTGGATGGTCGAGATCATGGCTGTGGGCCTGACCGGCGCCTGTTTCAGCTTCGAGGCCTCATCCTTTTTGGGGCCGGAGGGGGGACCGCCGTCGGTCGGTCAGCTGCTGATCGCCTTTGATGTCGGGCGTCTCTCAGGTGGCGCCTTCCAGTCGCACCTGGCGCGCCTGACCGACGAGGTCAGCGCTGAAGAGGGGGCACGACTGCCTGGAAGCCGTCGCCTTGCCAATCGGGCCGCCGTCGCGCGCGAGGGTCTGGCAGTCCCGAAAGTGATCCTCGATGAGGTGCGGGCCCTCGGGCAGGAATAGAGCGCCAGGACGCTTGCCTCTTGACCCGATGATCGGCCGCCTCGCATAGACGGGGATGTCTGAGGGCAAGATCGGAACCTTCTCGGCGCTGTCGATCGGCATCGGCGGCATGGTCGGTGGCGGCATCTTCGCCGTGACCGGCCTCACCATCGAGCTGACCCGGGGCGCGGCGCCCCTAGCCTTCCTGGTCGCCGGTATCGTCGCGCTCTTGACCAGCTACTCTTACATGAAGCTAACCCTGGCCTTCCCCAGCGCCGGCGGCACTGTGGAGTTCCTGAACAGAGGCTTTGGAACTGGCGCCATCACCGGAGCGATTTGCATCCTGCTGTCGCTGGGCTATGTCGTCTTGCTTGCGGTCTACGCCTTCGCTTTCGGCAGCTATGCCGCTGGCTTCTTCCCCAAGGCCGACCACAGCTTCTGGACCCATGTCTTCTCTAGTGGGCTGCTTGTCGGCTTGGCGGCACTGAATGCGGTCGGGGCCAATCTCGTGATCCGGTCTGAGAATGCCTTCAACCTCGGCAAAATGATCCTTCTGTGTGTGTTCATCGTCGTTGGATTGGCCTTACCGCTTGAGTGGGAGCGGATGTCGACGGAGACCTTTGTCGGGCCTGTCGAGCTGGTCGCCGGCGCGATGATCATTTTCCTGAACTACGAAGGCTTCGAACTGATCGCCAACGCTGGACCGGATATCAAGAATCCGAAGCGCGCCTTACCGGTTGCCTACATCGGCGGAGTCCTCATCGCCATCCTGCTCTACGTGGCGATCACCATCGTGGTCTTAGGACACCTCAGCTTCGAAGAGGTCTCCGCCCACTCGGACTATGCCCTCTCAGTCGCTGCCCGCAGCTTCATGGGCGAGCCAGGCTTTCTGATTATCACGCTAGCAGCCCTTCTGGCCACGGCGTCGGCCATCAATGCGACCTTCTACGGCTCCGGTCGGCTGA
This sequence comes from Rhodospirillales bacterium, assembly GCA_963669335.1. Classification (GTDB taxonomy): domain Bacteria; phylum Pseudomonadota; class Alphaproteobacteria; order Kiloniellales; family JACOMY01; genus JACOMY01. The sequence continues at coordinate 2,929,554 of OY770023.1, read as the reverse complement.
CCTATCTCATCGCCAAGTCCGGCGAACTGCCCAAAGAGCTGGAGCGCTCGATCCGCGGACAGCCGCTGGAGGGTATGCTGATCTATGCCGCGCTCTCCCTCTATCTGGTGAACTTTTTGCCCCTTAGTGCCATCGCCACGATGGGCAGTGCCGGTTTCCTGCTGGTCTTCTTCGCGGTCAACCTGGCCAACGTCCGATTGGCGCGGCAGACCGAGAGCCGCGCCTGGATCTCTCTGCTGGGCACGCTGGCCTGCGGATTGGCCCTGCTGGCGCTCTGCTGGCAGGTCTGGTCTGTGCCGGAAACCAGGCCGCATCTCTGGATCCTGGTCGGCATGGTGCTAGGATCGCTCGCGCTGGAACTGCTCTATCGGGCCGTGAAGCCGCGCTGACGGATTGGCTAGAGATTGTCTGCTGACATGAGTGAGCCGATCGCATACTCGACGAAGCGGAAGCCATCGCGGTTTGCTTGTTGGGCAGTCTTGCTGCTTTCCGGGACCCTCTTCGGCAGCTCGTTTTCGATCATGAAGGTGGCCGTTGACGATGGCGCCCATCCCCTCGGCCTGACATTTTGGTTCGCGATTATCTCTGCGGCCTTCGTGTCCATTGCGGCCGGACTACGCGGAAGCTTTCGCCATCTAACTCTGGAGGTTCTTCGATTCTGCCTTGTTTGGGGATTGCTCGGCACAGTGATACCGGGCGCTCTCTTCTTCTACGCCGCGACTAAGATACCTGCCGGGATCATCGCTTTGGCGATCGCCATGGTCCCGATCTTCACCTACCTTGGGGCCCTTTTGCTTCGCCAGGATGAGCCGACGTTCAGAAGGGTCGTGGGAATCACGATCGGCGCGCTGGCTGGTGCTCTCCTCCTCCTTCCTGCTGCCTCTTTGCCAGAGCCTGGTGACACCTTCTGGGTTCTGCTTACTTTCCTTGCTGCGATGTGCTTTGCAATCGAGCATCTCTTCTTTGCGCGAAAGGTGCCGAAGACAGCTCCACTGGACCTGCTTCTTTCCATCATGTTCTTGTCGGCAGCGATCCTGCTCCTGCCACTCGTCGTGATGACATCGAGCTTCGTTGTTCCAGCTTGGCCTCTGCAAAGCGCGGAGATCGCGGTGGCTGCAGTCGCTCTGGTCACCACGGCCGATTATCTCTTCTTCGCCCTTCTCATCGCTTGGGCTGGTCCGGTCTTCACCAGCCAGGCGGCCTACGTCGTCACCATCTCCGGTGTCTTATGGGGTGTTGTTCTCTTTGACGAACAGCATTCTCCCTGGATCTGGGCATCACTGGTCCTGCTGATGATCGGGATCTACTTGGTGCAGCCGCGGTCAAGCCGAAGAGAGACCTAGCTGGCTGGACGGATAGCGACGGGAAAGCCGCGCGACAGAGAGTTACTGACCATGGTGATCCTCTGGGCTTCGGCGATGACGCTTGCCGGGTCGGTTCCGTCCAAGGTTTGCAAGTCCACGCGCATCTCCGCTGCGGTCGTGATCAGCGGATCTCCCTCCATCTGGACGGTCACGCTGACTGCGATCGCTCCCAAAGCAACATCCATGGCATGAGCCACATAGCGGAGGTCGTTGCAAAAACAGCCGCCGATCGAGAAGGCGAGCAGTTGGGCGCCGTTGAAGCCCAGACCCTTGCCGCCTGCCGTGCCCTCCGTCCGGTCGACCACGATGGTGTGCCCGGCGCTCCAGCCCAGCGCCGCCTCGGTTCCCTCGACATTGCGCAGCTCTACGGTTGCTTCGGCCATGGCTCTCCTCCTGTCGCGTGACGGGCCAAGAGCCTACCACCAGACTTCACATGGCCTCTACAAGCCAGAGCGAGAGCCAGGGAACGGCGACCAGCAAGACCAGGCGCAGGATGTCGGCGATCCAGAAGGGGGTGACGCCCTTGAAGATGGTGCCCAGGGAGACGTCGCTCAAAACGCTGCGCAATACGAAGACGTTGAGGCCCACCGGTGGAGAGATCAGGCTGATCTCCGTCACCACCACCACGATGACGGCGAACCAGATCAGCGCGTACTCGGGATCGGAGAGGATCTCGATGCCGAAGTCCAACTCGTAGAGCAGGGGATAGAAGACCGGGACCGTCAGCAGGATCATCGAGAGGCTCTCGAGCACGCAGCCGAGGATGATGTAGATCACCACGATACCCAGAATGACGAGATAGGGATTCAGCTCCAGACCGGAGATCCAGTAGGCGAGGCCATCGGGAAGTCCGGCGAAGTTGATGAAGTTGGAGAAGATCTCCGCGCCGATGACGATGGCAAAGATCATCGCTGTTGTGCGGGCACTCTCCAGGCAGGCTCGGAAGATCTGACCGCCGCCGACACCACCCATGGCGAGCGCGATGACGAAGGCCGCTGCTGCACCGATGCCAGCAGCCTCGGTCGGGGTGAAGAAGCCGCCGTAGATGCCGACCATGATCAGGAGGAAGAGCCCGATGACGGCCAGGACGCCCATGCGGTCGCGGCGGCTGAAGGGCTCCTGGCCCTCGGACTTGGGCGCCAGCCCAGGCTTCAGCCGCGTCACCACGGCGATTGCGCCGATGTAGAAGAGCAGACCCAAGATCCCCGGGATGATGCCGGCCACGAAGAGTTTGCCGATGTCCGATTCGGTGATGATGCCGTAGATGATCAACACCACGCTGGGTGGGATCAGAATGCCCAAGGTGCCGCCGGCGGCGATTGAGCCGGTGGCCAGGCTGTCGGCATAGCCGTAGCGGCGCATCGAGGGCATGGCGACCTTGGACATGGTGGCCGCTGTCGCCAGCGAGGAGCCGCAGACCGCACTGAAGCCGCCGCAGGCCAGGACCGAGGCCATGGCGAGCCCGCCACGCGCGCCGCCCAGCAGGCGGTTGGCGGCGGCATAGAGGCCATGGCTAACGCCGGAAATGGTCAAGAGGTTGCCCATCAGGATGAAGAGCGGTACCACCGAGAGCGAGTAGGATAGCCCGGTCTCAAAGGCGACGTTGCCGACCATGGACCAGCTGGCGTGCCAGCCGCGCATCAAGGCGAAGCCGACCGCACCGACCAGAGCCATGGCAAAGGCGATGGGCACCCGGACGAAGATGAGGACCAGGAGGATGGCGAAACCGATCAGGGATTCGATCATGATCGGCCTGCCTTGCTCAAGCGGAGCAGCGCCAACACAGCGCTGACGGCGGCCAAGGCGGCCGCAAACCAGGCGACAGGCGCCAAGGGGAGGGAGAGCGCGTTCGTGACCGCGCCATCGGCGCCCAGCTTGGTCGCCTGTATCAAGAGACGCCAGGCCAGAACGCCCAGCACGGCTGCAGAGACCAGGGTCGCGAAGACACGAGCGGCCGCCTGCAAGGACCGCGGCAGGCTCTGATAGAGGAGGTCCACCTCGATGTGCTCGCCGGCCCGCGTGGTCAGCGGCAGGGCGGCGAAGATGAGGCCGCAGAGCATCATCTGGGTAATCTCAAAGGCGCCTGAAAGCGGCGTGTCGAACCAATAGCGCCCGATCACGTCCACCACGGTCACCCCGGTCAGCCCCAGCAGCAGCAGCGCGCAGCAGCCGCCGAGGCCCCAGTCGAGCAGGGATCGGGAGGAGGAGCCGCCCAAGGCCTGCCCCTCATCGCGTGTGTCAGACATGGCGAGCGTCGTCCGTGCTTACTGCGTGACGCCTGCCTGGCGGCGCAGCTCGGCCAATGCTGCAGCACCGTCATAGCCGTCTTCGGCCAGAGCCTCAGACCAGGCGGCCTCGTACCCCGCAGCGGCAGCTTTGATGGCAGCCTGCATCTCGGGCGAGGCCTCATGCACCTCAATCCCCGCCTTCTCGACCTTCTTTAAGGCGCGCTCGTCGGAGCGATTCCAGGCACCGCCCACCATCTCTGCGAAGGCCTCTCCCGAGATTGCCTCGATGGCGGCCTGGTCGTCCGGTGAGATCTCGTTCCACTTGTCCTCGTTCATCACCAGGAACCAGGTCGTGTTGTAGAGGCCGCCCGGATAGGCCAGGGAGTATTTCAGATCGTCGGTCAGCTTGAAGGCGGCCAAGGCGTCATAGGGGAAGGTGACCCCGTCGATGACGCCACGCGATAGCTTCTCATAGACTTCGCCCGAGGACATGAAGAGGGTGGTGGCACCCAGGCCGCTCATCAGATCGGCGATGTAGCCACCGGGTGTGCGGATCTTCAGCCCCTCGACATCTGCCGGTGTCTCCAGCTTGCGGACATTGTTGTGCAGGATGCCGGGTCCATGGACGAAGAGACCCAAGAGCTTTACGCCCTCGTGCTCTTTTTGCGCCTCGAGAGGCCCGGTGTAGACGGTCCAGAAGGCCTTGGAGCCGGCCACGGCATCGCCGCCGATGCCCGAGAACTGTCCGATCCGGGAGCGTTCGAAGCGGTCATCCTTAGTGAAGGAGTGCAGGCCATAGGTGATGTCGGCAACGCCGTCGCGCGCCATGTCGAAATGCGCCGGCGGTGCGCCCAGGGGCTTGGCGAGGACGCGGACCGTGACCCGCCCGTCGGTCGCCTCTTCGACCTGCTTGGCCCAAGGCTTCATGCCTTCGGTCACCACGGGATGGCGGGCCGGCAGCCAGGACGAGAGCACCAACTCGGTCTCTGCCAGTGCCGAGGTTGCCAGGGCGGCAAGGGCGGTGGAGGAGGCAAGGCCTGCGGCCAGGGCCAACTTGGTCAAAGATCTGCTCATGGGTCCTCTCCTGTCTGTTCGCTGCTCTATTAGGGAGTTTCGGGATTGAAGCGGTCGGGATGGGCGGACTGAAAGGCCGGCAGGTCGGCGCAGTTCGCGTCGATTTCAGTGATGCGGGGCCAGGTCTCGACCTCCAGGCCCCAGCGTCTGGCGTTGTAGAGCTGTGGGACCAGGCAGCAGTCGGCGAGACCCGGCGCATCGCCGTGGCAGAAGGCTCCAGTCTCCGGGCGTTGCAGCAGGCGTTCCACCGCGTCCAGCCCGCGAGCGATATGCTCCTGCATCCAGGCTTGACGCATCTCCTGCTCGCCCCCGGCCAGCTCCAGCACGCGGGCGACCACGGAGGGATTGCAGATGGGGTGGATCTCCATGGCGATGGCGTGGGCCAGTGCGCGCACACGGGCACGACCGGCTGCATCTTGCGGCAGCAGCGGCGGCTCCGGCCGGGTCTCATCGAGGTAGTCGATGATCGCCAAGGACTGGGTCAAGAGCAGACCGTCGATGGCCAGGGCCGGCACCAGACCTTGCGGGTTGCGCGCCAGATGGGTCACCGCCTTCTGCTCGTTCTTCAGAAGGTCGACCGAGCAGCGCTCAAAGGCCATGCCCTTCAGCGCAAGCGCGATCCGCACCCGGTAACTGGCCGAAGAGCGCCAGTAGTCGTAGAGCAAGGGCAGGCCCTGGCTCATGACTTGGTGAACTCCTTCTCATGCAGCCAGGCGGCGTGTTTGGGTGCACGCTTGGTCTTGGACCACTCTTCCAGCATGTCCCACTTGACCGCATCCATGCGCGCCAGCTTGCTCTCCTCCTCCTTATCCGGGCAGGAAAGCTCCAGGCGGTGTCCGTTGGGGTCGTGGAAATAGATCGAGTGGAAGAGGGAGTGGTCCACAGGTCCCAGAACACCGATCCCATCGGCCTCCAGCGCGCTCTTGTATTCCATCAGGGTGTCAAAGTCGGCGACTTTGAAAGCGATGTGCTGAACCCAAGCCGGCGTGTTCTGGTCGCGCCCCATGTCCGGTTTCGTCGGCAGCTCGAAGAAGGCCAGGACATTGCCCTGACCTGCATCGAGGAAAACGTGCATGTAGGGGTCGGGTTCCTTGGTCGAGGGCACCTGGTCCTCGGCAATGGCCAGGACGAAGTCCATCTTCAGGTGCTTCACATACCATTCGACCGTCTCTTTGGCGTCGCGGCAGCGATAGGCCACGTGGTGAATACGATCGATCTTCATTGGCCTTCCTCCTTGCTGGGTTGCAGTGTTGCGGCGGTCAGGGCCTCGCTCAGCGCGGCGCGATCGCCAATGTGATTGGAAAGGATCAATATCAGCCGGGCGTTGATGGCCGCTGATTCCGCTTCCGAGCGACCCTCATGCAGGGTGAGAAGCTCCGCATAGAAGCCATCGGGGTCCGGAATGTTGGGCTCAGTCACCAGAGTGCTCATGCCCTTATCTCCTCAAGCGCGATGCCGATTGCCGCCGCCAGCGCAGCCTTGACCTCAGCTTCTTCGTAGCGCAGCCAGCGGGCTACCACGTGCTGGTCCGGGCGCAGCAAATAGACAGCCGCGTTGGCGGCGCCGAGGTAGCGGTCGCGCAGTGCTGGAGACCCACCCTCAAGAGAGAGGCAATTGATCGGCACTCCGGCGACTTCCAGCTGCTCCGGGATCCAAGTGTTGAGTGCCAAGAGGTCGAAGCGACCGCCCAGACGATCCAGCAGCCAGCCAGCCTCCGTGGGTGCATCGGTCGCCGGGGCCCCTGGCCTCAACGCCTCGGGAAGCTCAGAGCAGTCGGGACCGTTCATGGGCGAGCCATCATGCGTTGTCGGCAAGGACAGCCGGCCGGAGTTCACGAGCGGTCTGGCGAAGGCATAGTGCTCTGAGAGGTCTAGCACCGCGTCGCGGAAGAGCCGGCTGGTGTTGGACTTCGGTGTAATGAAATCGGTGGAGCAGCTGGAGTTCAGGATGTTCTCGTCGGCGGCCTGCACGCGCTCGCTGTCATAGCTGTCGAGCAGAGCGTCGGGGGCTTGGCCGCTCAGCACCATGGCCAGTTTCCAACAGAGATTGTCGGTGTCCTGAAAGCCGCTGTTGGCGCCGCGGGCGCCGAAGGGGGAGACCTGATGGGCCGCATCGCCGGCGAAGAGCACAGGCCCGTGGCGGAAGCGCTCCATACGGCGGCACTGGAAGGTGTAGATCGAGACCCACTCCAGCTCGAAGCCGACATCCTCGCCCAACATGGCCTTCAGCCGCGCCTTGACCCGCTCCGGCTCCTTCTCGCGCTCCTTGTCGATGTCCCAGCCGAGCTGCAGGTCGATGCGCCAGACCCGATCGGGCTGTTTATGCAGCAGGGCCGACTGCCCGCGGTTGAAGGGGGGATCGAACCAGAACCAACGCTCGGTCGGGAAGTCCGCATCCATCACCACATCGGCGATCAGGAAGTTGTCTTCGAAGATCCGACCGTGGAAGCCCAGACCCATCATCTCGCGCACAGGCGAATGAGCACCGTCACAGGCAATCAGATAGTCTGCCTCAAGGCGATAGGCGCCATCCGGTGTATCGATGGTGAGGCCGACACCCTGGTCCAGCTGTTCCAGGCCGGTGACCTTGTTGTTGCCTCTCAGGTCGATAGCCTTGCCTTCGGCTTGCAGTGTCCTAAGGCGTTCCACCAGATAGTGTTCAAGGTGGTACTGCTGCAGGTTGATGAAGGCCGGCCGCTTGTGTTCGCTCTCGGGCAGAAGGTCGAAGTCATAGACCTGGCGCTCGTCGAAGAAGACCTTGCCCTTCTGCCAGACCACGCCCTTCTCGACCATCTCTTCGCCGCAGCCAAGGCGGTCCAGGATCTCCAAGGGCCGCTTGGCGAAGCAGATGGCCCGCGAGCCCCAGCTCACCCGATCATTCTCGTCCAGGACAACGACGGGGACCTCGTGCAGAGCCAGGTCGATGGCAGCTGCCAGACCGATGGGGCCGGCACCGACGACCACGACGGGGTGGCGGACTGGCGCGGCTGCGTCCTGGTCGCTGCGTCTGGCGTAGGGATAGAGCGGGACTTCGAAGATCTTCGACATGGGGTCGCGCTCTCCTAGTCCTGCAGGGATGCCCACATGGCCTGATCGCGCTCTGCGGTCCAGATCCGCGGCGTATCAATGCCCAAGGCCTCATCATAGGCGCGGGCCACGTTGAAGGGTAGACAGTGCTCGTAGATGGCAAAGTTCCCGAACTTGGGATCGCAGTAGTCACGGCAGGCGGCCATGGCCTCTTTCAAGCTGCGTCCAGCCGCAGCGGCAGCCGCCACCGGGCGATAGGTGCTCTCGACGAAGTCGCGGGTCAGCGCCAGAGCCTCCTGCACCTGATCGGCATTGACCAGAGCGTCGCCGCGCCCTGGTGCCAGGGCGCGCGGCTTGAACTCGGCGATGCGGTCCAGGGTGATCGGCCAGTCCTGCAGGTGGGCGTCGCCGCAGTAGCAGGCCGAGTGGTACTCGACCGAGTCTCCAGAGAACATGACCTCGGAATCGGGGATCCAGGCGACCAGGTCACCGGCGGTGTGAGCGCGACCAAGGTGCATGAGATCGACACGGCGTTTGCCCAGATAGACCGTCATCTTGTTCTTGAAGGTCATGGTCGGCCAGGTCAGGCCGGGGATTGAGTCCGCCGACTGGAAGAGGCGCGGGAAACGGCCGTACTCGCTGTCCCAATCCTCCTGACCGCGCTCGGCGATCATCGAACGACAGGTCTCTGACGCGATCACTTGTTCGGCGCCATAGGCAGCCGCACCCAGCACGCGCACGGCGTGATAGTGGCTCAAGACCACGTACTTGATCGGCTTATCGGTCACCTGGCGGATGTGGTCGATGACCTGCTGCGCCATGGCTGGCGTGGCTTGGGTATCGACCACCATGACGCCGTCGTCGCCGATGATGACGCCGGTGTTCGGGTCGCCCTCGGCGGTGAAGGCATAGAGATCGGGGCCCACCTCGGTGAAAGAGATGGTCTTGGCTTCCATGTCGCCGGTGGAGGCAAAGGCCTTGGCCATGTGTCGCTGCTCCTATTCTAGTCGAGAGTGGGGGCGGGAAGGATGGTGCCTTCGCAGTCGCCGAAACCGATACGATAGCCATCGCCCTGTGCCCAGCCGCGCAGAGTCAGACTGTCACCGTCTTCGATGAAGGTCCGGGTCTCACCAGAGGTCAAGGTCAAGGGCTCTTTGCCGCCCCAGGTCAGCTCCAGGAGCGAGCCAAAGCCGCTCTTCTCGGGGCTAGAGATCGTACCGGAGCCCAGAAGATCACCGCACTCCATCTTGCAGCCGCCGATCGCGTGATGGGCCAGTTGCTGAGCGGCACTGTAATAGAGATGGCGCGTGTTGCTGTGAGAGATGCGGCTGGCCTTGCCCGCCTCCTGCGGCTGCATCCAGACCTCCAGCTCGATGTCGTAGAGCAGGGGGCCGGGTTCCTCCAGATAGGGCAGTAGCGGCTTCTCGCGGTCCGGAGTGGAGACGCGGAAGGGCTCAAGTGCAGCCTTAGGCACCACCCAGGGGCTAATCGAGGTGGCGAAGGCCTTGGCTTGGAAGGGCCCCAGTGGCTGGTACTCCCAGGCTTGGATATCGCGCGCCGACCAGTCGTTCAACAGCACGTAACCGAAGATCATCTCATCGGCTTCGGCGACGCTCACCGGACGGCCCATCTCGTTGCCCTGGCCGATCACGGCACCGAACTCCAGCTCGATGTCCAGGCGCTTGCAGGGCCCGAAAGAGGGTGCGTCAGCGCCCGGCGGTTTGGTCTGACCCAAGGGGCGGCGGATCTCGGTTCCGCTGACCACGACGGTCGAGGCGCGGCCGTTGTAGCCGATCGGAATATGCAGCCAGTTCGGCGGCAACGCGTTCTCCGGTCCGCGGAAAAGGCTGCCAACATTGAAGGCATGCTGGCGACCAGCATAGAAGTCGGTGTAGCCGCGCACCTCGAAGGGCAGCTGCGGGCGGATCTCGCTGAGCGGGATGAGGCAGGCCGCAAGGAGGTCTTGATCCTCTCCCAGGCTCGGATCGCCGTCCTCTGCCAAGAGCGCGGTCAAGCGATCGCGAACCTGCTGCCAGACCTTTGATCCGGCTTGCATGAAGGGGTTCAGGGCCGGGCGATCGAAGAGCGGGCCAGCGGCAGTGGTTGGGAGCAGGCCGCTGCTCTCCAGCCGAGCCAGATCCAAGGCTTGGTCGCCGATAGCGACAGCCGGACGGGCTGCTTCACCAGGCCGACCAACGACGCCGTAAGGCAGATTCTGCAAGGGGAAGAGGCAGTCCGCGTTGTTCGCGCTCTCAACCCAACTTCGCTTCGCCATTGGCCTTGACCTCTTTGTTTCCTACCTCTCTATGGATATTAATTTCATCTGAAACTATGTCAAGATGAAACTCGCCGCGCGGAGTGATATGATCGGCATAGGTATCACGAGCGCAGGGCAAGAGCCTGATGGGGGCTTGCGTCGCAGATTAGTTTCTGATGAAATGAAATATGACAGAGAATGTGAAGGATGAGGCTATGGCAACTGCGGTGCCGCTTCGACAGCTAGACGAAAGGCCAGGGGCAACCGGGCCGCAGAACTTTGACCTGCGCGCCTTCTTTCCTTACCTGGTCCGGGTCTACTATCAGTCCGTCAGTGCATCGGTATCGGACATCTATGGTCCGCTTTATGGCTTGAGCGTCTCGGAGTGGCGGACCATGGCCGTGCTCGGGACCCATCAAGTCTTGTCAGCCAGTGAGATCGTCGAGCGTTCGAGCATGGATCGGGTCGCGGTCAGCCGCGCGATCAAGAGCTTGCGCGAAGCGGGGCTGCTGAAGCGGGACATCGATGGCGACGACCGGCGCCGCGCCGTGCTGCGTCTGACGGAGAAGGGGGTAGGCGTCTTTAATGACCTCATCCCCCGGGTCTTGGATCTTGAGAGGCGTCTCTTGGAGGGGCTATCGCCCGAGGAACGCGACACCCTGTTGGCCTTGATGGAGCGCGTGCGTGCGAACGCCGAGCAGATCGCCAAGGTCTCGCCGTCGGAGGCGTGAGCGCGCAGAGCTCTCCTGCTCAAACGAAAAGACCGTAGTGTTCCAGCGAACACTACGGTCTCTCGTTCTTTACCCCAGGCTTAAGCGCACAAGCCTTCGGCTCGCGCGCCGCTACCCCGAGGAGACCCTAGAGAGTCTTAGAAGTTGCCAGGCTGGAGCCTGTTGATCTCTTCTGTCGAAAGATGGCCGTCGTTATCCTCGTCCAGACCGGAGTGCCAGTTCAGAGTGGCTTCAATCCACTCCGCACGAGACACGCGCCCGTCCTTGTTGAGGTCCGCTTCTGCCGGGCAAAGCACCATCGGGTTTGCAGTGTTGGCACTCGTCGGGCCAGGGTTCTGCTGTGTCCGCTTGATCAGCTGAACGGCGTCTTTGCAATCTTCCGCGACGGCCGGCCCAGCGAACAGCAAACCACAAGCCGCTACACCGAGAATCAAGGCTTTCCGCATCGTTTCTTTCTCCATCTCCGTCGTAAACCACCCTTTGACACCGCTTGAATGCCGCGGGGCCGATCCTTGGGTCCTGGGGGACCCTCCCGTAAACGTTACCGGATTGGCAAGGCCGCCTCGATAACGCTTGACAGCCTGGAGTCTGACCGACTGACCTCTGTTACGCAACAAGAGAATGGAATTTCTCGTTTACATTCCGTGCTCAAGCCCCGGTTTTGAGGACGTTTCAGAGGAATTGAGGCCAACAAAATTCAAATTTTCTCCATTATTCGAAGACAAGGAGTGCAGACCTGCGCCCCATTGCTGACGGGCTGGAGTGGTATAAATCTCCTAGGGTTGAGAAGGGGATCCCCGATGCGTGCGTGCAATGAACCAGGGCTATGGCGACGAAGGGTAGCAGCTTTGCTGCTTTTCTCTCTTCCATTCGCAGGTCAGCAAGCCTGGGGCCAACAGCCGGTTCAGGTGATCGTGGAGCAAGCGCGACTCGATCGCTTTGAAGACCAGGTCGAAGCGTTGGGCACCCTGATCGCCAACGAGAGCGTGGACCTGACGGCAAAGGTCACCGAGCGCATCCTGGCGATCAACTTCGAGAGCGGCCAGGAGGTCGAAGAGGGCGACGTCTTGGCGGAGATGACCTCCGACGAGCAGAGCGCGCTCTTGGAAGAGGCGCGTTCTACCATGGCCGAAGCCCGTGATCAGTACGAACGCGTGCGTCCGCTGGCCGATCGCGGCTTTGCGACGGGGACACAGCTGGACGAGCGCCGGCGTGAGTATGAGACTGCGCAGGCGCGTTATCGTGCAGTGCAGACCCGGCTTGACGACCGTCTGGTGATCGCGCCCTTCTCTGGCGTGGTGGGACTGCGCAACATTTCCATCGGTGCTCTGGTGGAACCCGGAACCGTCATCGCGCGATTGAATGACATTTCGCAGGTCAAGCTGGACTTTGCCGTGCCGGCAACCTTCCTCACCAGCGTGCGCCCCGGCCTGCCGATCCGGGCTTCGAGCGCAGCCTTTGGCGATCGTGTCTTCGAAGGCGAGGTCACCTCGATCGACAATGCGATCGATCCCGTCACCCGTTCGATCCTGGTCCGCGCGATCATACCCAATCCAGATCTTCTGCTGCGCCCAGGCCTTCTGATGACGGTTGAACTGATCAAGGATCCACGTGAGGCCCTGATCATCTCTGAGGAGGCCCTGGTGCGTCGCGCCGGCGAGGGCTACGTCTTCGTGGTGACGGCCGATCCCGACGGCGGCGAGACGGTCGAACAGCGTCGCGTCACAGTCGGCAGCCGACGCACCGGAGAAATCGAGGTCCTGGATGGCTTGTCCGAGGGGGAATTCGTCATCACGCACGGCACCAACAAGGTCCGGCCGGGGCAGAAGGTGACGATCTCGGCCGAGCAGCAGCCGGGGCAGGGCATCAGCAGCATCATTCGTCAAAAAGGCTCCTGAGGAGAGACCCGGCCGCATGTGGCTTTCCGATACCTCCGTCACCCGACCGGTTTTCGCAGCCGTCCTGTCGCTTCTGCTGGTGGCCTTCGGTCTGGTCGCCTATGACCGCTTGCCGCTGCGCGAGTATCCCGACATCGACCCGCCCGTGGTCTCCGTCGATATCCGCTATCCGGGCGCCTCGGCAGCGGTGGTGGAGAGCCGGATTACGGAGCTGGTCGAGGGGCGCATCGCCGGGATCGAGGGGATCGAGACCATCTCTTCCTCGTCGTCGGACGGTCGCTCTGATGTGGTGATCGAGTTCAACGTCAGCCGCGACATCGACGCGGCTGCGAACGATGTGCGCGATCGCGTCTCGGCAATCCTGGACGACCTGCCGCCTGAGGCTGACCCGCCGGAGATCCAGAAGGTCGATTCCAACCAAGACGTCATCATGTGGCTGAACCTGGCAAGCGATCGGCTCAGCGTGCCGGAGCTGACCGACTACGCCGAGCGCTATCTGGTCGATCGCTTCTCCATCATCGATGGGGTGGCGCGGGTCCGGGTCGGCGGCGCGCAGAGCTACGCCATGCGGATCTGGCTGAACCGGCAGGCCCTGGCAGCCAGGGGGCTGACCGCGAACGATGTCGAAGAGGCGTTAAGGGCGGAGAATGTCGAGCTGCCGGCGGGCTCTATCGAGTCGCGCGCGACCCAGTTCGGTGTCCGGGTCGAGCGCTCTTTCAGAACGGCTGATGACTTCGCCAATCTGGTACTGGCGCGCGGAACCGACGGTTATCTGGTGCGGCTGCGCGACGTCGGAACGGTCGAACTGGGCACGGTCGAGGATCGCAGCTTCTTTCGGGGCAACGAGGTCCCGATGGTCGGAATCGGCATCATCAAGCAGTCGACGGCCAACACGGTCGAGGTGGCGCGGCTCGCCAAGGAAGAGGCCGCGCGCCTGAACAAGTCGCTGCCCAACGGCATGTCGATCGAGCAGAGCTACGACACCTCCGTCTTCATCGAAGGGGCGATCTTTGAGGTCTACAAGACCCTCTTCATCGCCATCGCCCTGGTCGTGCTGGTCATCTTCCTCTTCCTCGGCAGCTTCCGCGCCATGCTGGTGCCGGCCGTCACTGTTCCCGTCTCCTTGATCGCTACCTTCATCGTGCTTCTGATCTTAGGATTTTCGATTAACCTACTGACTTTGCTGGCAATGGTGTTGGCGATTGGCCTTGTGGTCGATGATGCTGTCGTGGTCTTGGAGAACATCCATCGACGGATCATCCAATACGGCGAATCGCCCCTGGTCGCGGCCTTCAAGGGTACCCGTGAGGTCGGCTTTGCGGTGGTCGCGACGACCCTGGTGCTGATCGCCGTCTTTGTTCCGATCGCTTTCCTGCAGGGTAATGTCGGACGCCTCTTCTCAGAGTTCGCCTTGACGGTTGCTGCAGCGGTGGCCTTCTCCAGCCTGGTCGCGCTCAGCCTCTCGGCCATGCTGGCCTCTCAGCTCTTGAGCAAGCGAGAGGGTGAGGGCGGACTTGCCCGCCTGGTCGATGCCGTCTTTCGCATGGTGCGTCGCCTCTACGGCGCCAGCCTGACCCTCGTGCTTCGGCTCCGCTGGGTCATGGTGGTGCTCTTCTTCGTGATGCTGGGCGGGACGGCTTGGCTCTATGAGCAGATCCCGAGCGAGTACGCGCCAAAGGAGGATCGCGGCGCCTTCTTCGTCATCATCAACGGGCCGGAGGGGGCGACCTTCGAGTTCATGGAAGACTACATGAACGAGATCGAGACCCGCATGATGCCGCTGGTCGAGAGCGGAGAGATGACGCGCCTTCTGATCCGGGCGCCGCGCGCCTTCGGCACCATCGAGACCTTTAATCATGGCATCGCCATCGTCGTGTTGAACGATTGGTCCGAGCGGCGCAGCGGCTGGGCGATCATGAACGATGTGCGCGCGCGCTTGGCCGACCTGCCGGGTGTCTGGGCCTTCCCGGTGATGCGTCAAGGATTCGGGCAGCGGGTGCAAAAGCCGGTCCAGTTCGTCATTGGTGGCGGCACCTGGGAGCAGCTGGTCGAGTGGCGGGATATCCTGCTCGAGCGACTGGCCGAGGACAATCCAGGCCTGATCGGTATCGACTATGACTATAAGGAGACCAAGCCGCAGCTACAGGTCGAGATCGACTATGACCGTGCGGCAGAGCTGGGCGTCACCGTCTCCGCCATCGGCCGCACCTTGGAGACCATGCTGGGTTCCCGGCGCGTCACCACCTTCATCGATGCCGGCGAGGAGTACGACGTCATTCTGGAGGGTGAGCGCAACCGCCAGAGCACGCCCAGCGATATGACCAACATCTATGTGCGCTCTGATCGCTCCGGCGCGCTGATCCCCCTATCCAACCTGGTCAGGGTCAATGAGTCGGCGGCCTCCAACTCGCTTGATCGCTACAACCGCGTGCGGGCGATTACCATCGAGGCCAACCTGGAAGATGGCGTGGCACTGGGCGATGCCCTGGCCCACCTGGAGGACTTGGCCGAGACCTATCTGCCGGAAGAGGTCATCATCGACTATAAGGGCCAGTCGCTGGAGCTGCGCGATTCGAGCGAGTCCTTATTGTTCGTCTTCATTCTGGGGATCCTGGTCGTCTTTCTGGTCCTGGCCGCCCAGTTTGAGAGCTGGATCCATCCCTTCGTCATCATGTTGACGGTGCCGCTGGCCATCGGCGGTGGTTTGCTGGGGCTCTTTTTGACCGACGGCACCTTGAACCTCTACAGCCAGATCGGCTTGATCATGCTGGTTGGCCTGGCGGCCAAGAACGGTATTCTGATCGTCGAGTTCGCCAATCAGCTGCGCGATGCCGGTAGAGCCTTCGATGAGGCCCTCTATGAGGCCTCAATGACGCGGCTTCGACCGATCATCATGACCGGGATAACGACGGCGGCGGGCGCCATTCCCCTGATCCTCTCCAGTGGGGCCGGTGCCGAGACCCGATTGGTCATCGGTGTCGTTATTCTGGCCGGCGTGCTGGCCGCGACCCTCTTGACCCTCTATATTGTGCCGGTCGCCTACAGCCTTCTGGCCAGGCGGACGGGTTCGCCGCAGGCGGTGCGGCGGCGCTTGCAGGCCGAAGAAGGCCCGGCAGGCGAAGCAGCGGAGTAGAGGATGACCAGCGAGACGGCGGCAGCGGTTGACGCACTCTGGGGCGACCTTTCAGGCGACCCGGCCGCTCTGTCGCGCCTTGAGTTGACCGGCGCGGAGCCTGTCTTGCCGTCCAGCTTCAAGGTTGGGTTGGCCGCACAGGCCACGCTCGGCGCCGCCACCCTCGCTGCTTCCGAACTGCTGCGACTGCGCTCTGGCCGGACGGCAGCTGTCTCGCTCTCAATGCGCCATGCGGTGGCGGAATTTCGGAGCGAACGCTATTTGACCGTCGATGGCGGTCCGGCTCCAGATCTTTGGGATAAGACTTCCGGTGCCTATCGCTGCGGCGATGGGCGTTGGGTCCGGCTGCACACCAACTTTCCTCATCACCGCTCGGGCATGCTTCAGCTTTTAGGCTGCGACTACAGCCGTGAGGCTGTGGCCGACGCTCTGAAGTCCTGGGAGGGGGAGGCCTTCGAGGCGGCAGCCATCGAACGCGGCCTCTGCATGGGGCTGATGCGCAGCTTCGAGGAGTGGGATGCCCATCCACAAGCCGAGGCCTTGTCGCGCCTGCCGCTGGTGCAGGTGGAGCGTATTGGTGAGGCGCCGCCGGAGCCCTTGCCGGCCGGTGAGCGACCGCTGGAAGGCCTTCGGGTCTTGGACCTGACGCGCGTGATCGCCGGTCCGGTAGCCGGACGCTGTCTGGCCGCACATGGTGCAGAGGTCATGCGGGTGGCTGGCGAGCATCTGCCCTTCATGCCGCCGCTGGTGATCGATTCCGGCCGCGGCAAGCGGTCTTGCTTTCTGGATCTCCGCGAGGCCGAGGGGATTGCAACTCTCATGGGGTTGTTGGACGAGGCCGATATCTTCGTGCAGGCCTATCGTCCGGGTGCACTCGCAGGGAGAGGCCTGACGCCACAGGCCTTGGCAGAGCGTCGACCGGGTCTGATTTACGCCTCGCTCTCCGCCTATGGAGAGTCTGGTCCTTGGGAAGGGCGTCGCGGCTTCGACTCATTGGTCCAGACCGCCAGTGGCTTTAACCAGGCGGAGGCGGAAGCCGCGGGCCAATCAGAACCCAAGGCTTTGCCCTGTCAGGTGCTGGATCATGGCACCGGCTATCTATTGGCCTTAGGCATCATGGTCGCCTTGGCCCGGCGGGCAGAGGAGGGGGGCTCTTGGTCGGTCAAGGTCTCCTTGGCCCGCACCGGACATTGGCTACGCAGCCTGGGTCGCCAATCGGCCCTGGATTGCCCCGATCTGCCGCGAGACCAGCTAACAGATTTGCTTGAAGAGAGCGATTCACCCTTCGGACGGATCTCCGCTGTTTCCCACGCGGGTCAGATCGAGGGGGCGCCACCGCTTTGGCAACTGCCGCCGGTGCCGCTCGGCAGCCATCCGGCACGATGGCGAAGCTGCTGACCTAACCCCAATCCCGCTTTATCCAGCTAGACAGAAACTGCAGAGCGGAGGTGGCGCAGGGCCTTGTTGAACAGGCGCGCGCTCTCGTGCACTCTCCGCCCGCTTCAAACAGAGACGAGACCCATGTCAGTACGCAACACCTACCGCAGCGGACCCGACGAGCGCGGCCATTTCGGCCTCTTCGGCGGGCGCTTCGTCGCCGAGACCCTGATGCCCCTTATCCTGGCGGTGGAGGAGGCCTATTCGGCCGCCAAGAAGGATCCGAAATTCGCGGAGGAGATGCGCTGGCTGCAGGAGCACTATGTCGGTCGGCCGAGCCCGCTCTACTTCGCCGAGCGCCTGACTGAGCACTTCGGCGGCGCCAAACTCTACTTCAAGCGCGATGAGCTGAACCATACCGGCAGCCACAAGATCAACAACTGCCTGGGCCAGATCCTGCTGGCCAAGCGCATGGGCAAGACCCGGATCATCGCCGAGACCGGCGCCGGGCAGCACGGTGTGGCCGTCGCCACCGTCTGTGCCCGCTTCAACCTGCCGTGCGTGGTCTATATGGGCGAGACCGATGTGGCGCGACAGGCACCCAATGTCTTCCGCATGAAGCTTCTGGGCGCCGAGGTGGTGCCGGTCACCAGCGGTACCGGGACCCTAAAGGATGCCATGAACGACGCGCTGCGCGACTGGGTCGCGAACGTGGAGAACACCTTCTACATCATCGGCACCGTTGCCGGCCCGCACCCCTATCCCATGCTGGTGCGCGACTTTCAGTCGGTGATTGGCGACGAGGTGCGCCAGCAGTTGCAGACCGCCGAGGGGCGTCTGCCGGACAGCCTGGTGGCCTGCATCGGCGGTGGCTCCAACGCCATGGGCCTTTTCCATCCTTTCCTCGATGACGAGAGCGTGCGGATCATCGGCGTCGAGGCTGCCGGGCACGGCATCGAGAGTGGGGAGCATGCGGCTTCGCTAACGGGCGGTGAGCCCGGCGTGCTGCACGGCAATCGCACCTTCCTGCTGCAGAACTCCGATGGTCAGATCAAGGATGCCTATTCGATCTCGGCCGGCCTGGATTATCCGGGGATCGGGCCAGAGCATGCCTGGCTGAAGGATATCGGGCGGGCTGAGTATGTCTCGGTAACCGACAAGGAGGCGCTCGACGCCTTCCAGCTCTGCACCGCGATGGAGGGTATCATTCCGGCGCTTGAGCCCTCGCACGCCTTGGCCCATGTGGCCAAGATTGCACCCGACCTGCCCAAGGATCATCTGATGGTGATGAACCTCTGCGGACGGGGCGACAAGGACGTCTTTTCAGTGGCCGAGCACCTGGGAGTTTCGCTGTGAGCGGTGAATCGCGAATGGAGCGTCGCTTTGCGGCGCTGAAGCAAGAGGGCCGGGGCGGGCTGGTCACCTTCATCACCGCCGGCGATCCCGATCCGGCGACCTCTCTGGAACTGGTTAAGGGACTGCCGGCCGCCGGCGCCGACCTGATCGAGCTGGGCATGCCCTTCTCGGACCCCATGGCCGACGGCCCGGCAATCCAGGCCTCCTCGCTCAGGGCACTGCAGGGCGGCATGACCTTGGCCGGCACCTTGGACCTGGCCGCTGCCTTCCGGGAGGAGGATCAGGAAACCCCGTTGGTCTTGATGGGTTACTACAACCCGATCTATCGCATGGGAGTCTCGACCTTCCTGGAGCGAGCGGCTGAGATCGGCATCGATGGTCTGATCATTGTCGACCTGCCGCCGGAGGAGGACGACGAGCTCTGCCAGCCGGCGATCGACGCCGGTCTGCACTGGATCCGCCTTGCCACGCCGACCACGGATGATGCGCGCCTGCCCACCGTCTTGGGCAACACCTCGGGCTTCATCTACTATGTCTCGATCATGGGCATTACCGGCACCAAGTCGGCAAGCCGCGAGGCGGTCGAGGCAGCGGTGACGCGCCTCAAGCGGCACAGTGATCTGCCGGTCGCCGTGGGCTTCGGCATCAAGACGGCGGAGAACGTGGCCGAGACCGTTGCCGTCGCCGATGCGGCGGTTGTGGGCTCCGCCCTGGTGGAGCGCATGCGGGCCAACCTGGACGCAGATGGCAAGGCCACGGCCAACCTGGTTCCCGAAGCGCTGTCCTTCGTGCGAGACTTGGCCAGAGGCACGCGCGGATAGGGGCATTTGAGCTCAGGAGAGAGCCGATGAACTGGATCACTAACTACGTCCGCCCGAAGATCCGGGCTCTGGTCGAGAAGCCGGGCGATCAGGCCGACAATCTATGGGAAAAGTGCCCCAACTGCGACAGCATGGTTTTCCATCGCGCCTTGACCGAGAATCATCGCGTCTGCACCAGCTGCAATCATCACATGCGGCTGGGTGCGCGGGAACGCCTAGAGCTGATCTTCGATGCCGACTCGATCACCTACCATCCGCTGGCGGACACGGTCGTCGACCCGCTGAAGTTTCGCGATCAGAAGCGCTACACCGAACGCTTGAAGGACGCGCAAGGCAAGACCGGCGAGAAGGATGCCCTGCTGGTTGCCGATGGCACGGTAGAGGACCTGCCGCTGGTGGTCGCTGCCTTCAACTTCAGCTTCATGGGCGGCTCTATGGGGGTTGCGGTCGGCAACGGCATCCTCCAGGCAGCCGAGCTGGCAGTCGAGAAGAAGGCACCTCTGCTGGCCATTCCCTCGTCCGGCGGCGCTCGCATGCAGGAGGGCATCCTTTCGCTCATGCAGATGCCGCGCTCGACCATCGCGGTGCAAAAGGTGCGTGAAGCGGGATTGCCCTATCTGGTGCTGCTGACCGATCCGACGACGGGAGGCGTGACGGCCTCCTTCGCGATGCTGGGTGACATCACCCTGGCCGAGCCCGGCTCGGTCGTCGGGTTTGCCGGCCAGCGCGTGATCGAAGAGACCATTCGCGAGAAGCTGCCGGAGGGATTCCAGCGGGCGGAGTACCTCATGGAGCACGGCATGGTGGACATGGTCGTGCCGCGCCGCGCGCTGAAGCAGACTTTGGGCCGCGTTATCTCGCTTCTGACCCAGCCGATGGTGGTGCCGGAGATCAAGGCGCTGCCAAGCCCGGAGGCGGTGACAGTGGAAGAAACGCTCGATCCCAAACCAGAGCCAGAAGAGGTAGCGTCCAAGGATGGCTGATGCGGCGCCGCCGCAAGCCGGGGCTGCCAGCGATATCGTTCTCGAGCGCCTGACCCGTCTGCACCCGAAGATCATTGATCTGACCCTGGACCGCGTCTGGCGCTTGCTGGCGCTGGTCGGCAACCCGCAGGAGCATTTGCCGCCGGTGATCCACGTCGCCGGCACCAATGGCAAGGGCTCGGTCATTGCCGGCCTTCGTGCCATGGCCGAGGCAGCCGATCTGAAGGTTCATGTCTACACCTCGCCGCATCTGGTGCGCTTCCACGAGCGCATTCGGCTGGCTGGAGGGCTGATCGATGAGCGGGCCCTGGTCGAGCTCTTGGAGCAGTGCGAGGCGGTCAATGGGCCCGACCCTATAACCTTCTTCGAGGTGACGACGGTCGCGGCGCTGCTGGCTTTTTCTCGGGTCCCAGCCGACCTCTTGCTCTTGGAGGTGGGGTTGGGCGGGCGCCTGGATGCCACCAACGTGATCGCCAAGCCGGCCCTCTCGGTCATCACGCCGATTTCGCTCGATCACCAGCAGTATCTGGGCGAGACCCTGGAGGAGATCGCCTTTGAGAAGGCGGGTATCCTGAAGCCAGGCGTCCCCGCCGTGATTGCCCCACAAAACCCGCGCGCACTCGCCACCATCGAAAGACAGGCAGAGACGGTTGGCGCGCCCCTGCTGCGCGCCGGTATCGAGTGGCACTTTGAGGCCAATGGCAGTGGGCTGATGCTCGACGGCAAGACCTATCCGCTGCCGGTCCTGCGCGGTCGCCATCAGTTGGAGAACGCGGCGACGGCGCTGGCTGCAGCAAAGGCTTTGGCCGACCTGCAGCCGAAGCTCGGCTTGGCGGCCGAAGCCGGCCTTGTGCGGATGATCTGGCCGGCGCGACTGCAGCTCTTAGAGCATGGCAAGCACCACGAGAAGGTGCCGGTCGATTGGCAGATCTGGCTGGATGGTGGCCATAACCCGGCTGCCGGGCGTGCTCTTGCGGATGAGCTTGAGACCTGGACCGACTGTCCGACGCATGTGATCTACGGTCTGCTCAACACCAAGGCTGCGTCGGACTTTCTGGCCCCGATCGTTCCCCATGCCGCAAGCCTGCAGGCTATCGCCATTCCAGGAGAAATGAACTCTCTGACCGCGGAAGAGGCTGCTTCAGCGGCGCCGGGCGCCGTGGCCCGCGCCGGTCTGGATGAGGCGCTGGCAGCTCTGCCGCGAGAGGGCAGGGCACGGGTTCTGATCTGTGGCTCTCTCTATCTCGCCGGGCGGGTGCTCGGCAGCCACTGAAATTTCTCGACGGCAGAGGCAGTTATCAAGCGCTTCCGGGTCTGGGGTCTGGACCTGGCAAGGGGCTTCCGCCTACCATCCCCCTCCCATCAGCGTCGCCGGCATGGCAGTCCGTGCGGCGCCCTAGATCAGCAGTGACGAGAACCCGGAACAAACGGGATTTGGGAGGCAGAACGAATGGATCTTTCGACGCGCGCAAAGGCCGGGCTCTGTGCGGCCGCGCTTGGCTTTGGCCTGGCACTGGCCGGACCGGCAGCAGCCGAACTGGACAATCGCAGCTTCAAGGTGGTCGGCACCTTCGGCAGCCTGACCAACTGGAAGGGCATCGAAAAGCCCTTCTGGGAAGAGACCTTGCCCACCGACTCCGATGGTCATCTGACCGCCGATGCCAAGTCGATGAGTGAGCTTGGCCTCAAGGGCTATGAGATCATGCGCCTCTTGCGCCTGGGCATCTTCGATTTTGCCCACGCCTTGCCGATCTATGTGGCGGAGGACCCGGTGATCGAGGGGGTCGATCTGGCCGGTGTGGCGCGTGACTTCGCGACCGCGCGCAAGATCGGCGACGCCTATAAGGATACCTTGGATAAGGCCTTCGGACGGCTCTACAACGCCAAGCTCTTGAACTTCTATCCCTTCCCGACCCAGGCCTTCTATTGCCGAGACGACATCGGAGGAGTCGAGGACCTGGAAGGTGCAAAGATCCGCGTGCAGGGTGCCTCGCAGGGCGACTTCGTCAGCGGCCTGGGGGCAACACCGGTGACCATCACTTTCGCCGAGGTGGTGCCGTCTCTGCAGAAGAAGGTCGTCGACTGCGGCATCACCGGCACCATGCCGGCTTATCTCGCCAAGTGGTACGAGGTCGCCAACACGGCCTTCTATCTGCCGGTGGGATACACCATGACCTTCACCGCGGTGAACCTGGACACCTGGAACAGCCTGAATGCCGAGACCCAGGCCTTCATCGAGAAGGAAATGACGACATTTGAGGACAATGCCTGGAAGATCGTCGAGGCCGAGAACGATTCCGGCTTGGCTTGCGGCACCGCTGGGCC
Source organism: Rhodospirillales bacterium (assembly GCA_963669335.1). Taxonomy (GTDB): domain Bacteria; phylum Pseudomonadota; class Alphaproteobacteria; order Kiloniellales; family JACOMY01; genus JACOMY01. The sequence continues at coordinate 2,906,981 of OY770023.1, read as the reverse complement.
CTGTGAGCTGGGCGATCCGGGCGGCATGACCCTGGTGAAGCCGGACGAACAAGACCTGGCCAAGCGTGAGCAGATCCTGAAAGAGGTGGTCTTGCCGCGTTGGGCCGAGCGTTGCGGCGCTGACTGCGCCAAGAACTGGAACGCCACGGTTGGTCCGGTGGTCGGTCTGGAAGCACCCGTCAACTGATCGCTTCGGTCTCTCCCTCGTAAGGGAAGGCCATTCCTGCTGCGAGCAAGCAACCCTGATCTCGACTGCGAGGGAATGGGTGCTTGCTTGCTGCTCTGCAGGGCTGGAGGCATTGCCAAGTGGATAGAGTGGCACGTCTGGGGACGATCGTCGGCGGCTTTCTGATCTTCGCCGCCGCCCTGATCGTCACCTTGGAGCTGATCCTCCGCAACATCTTCAACATCTCGATGGGTGGGGCCGACGAGATCTCCAGCTATCTCTTCGCCGTGGCTGTGGCCTGGGGCCTGCCTCAGGTCATGCTGAGCGATGGCAATGTGCGCATCGAGGCCTTGGTCAACACCATTCCCTTGGCCTTTCGTGGCTGGATCTTGCGGTTGGGCAATCTGGTTCTGGTCTTCTTTGTGGGCGTGTTGGCGTGGCGCGCGGTCGAGATGGCAATCACCTCTTTCGAGACCAGTTCGCGCGCCGTCACCCCGTTGCAGACACCCTTGGCCCTGCCGCAGGGTCTTTGGGCGCTGGGGCTCTCGGTCGCCACCCTGGCCGGCCTGCTGCAGGTCTTCCGCCGGGTTACGGCAAAGCTGGAGGAGGACCGCCAAGGCCTCCCCGGCAAGCACTAGAGGGCCGATCCCATGATCGCCTTCGCACTCGTCGTCCTTTTGGGTCTTCTCGTCATCGGCGTTCCGGTTGCCGGATCGCTCGGCATGCTGGGGCTCGCTCTGGGCGAGCAGTACAGCTTCATGCCGATCGATCGCGCGATCGCCGAGATCATCTGGCAGACCTCGGTCGATTTCCTGCTGGTCGCGATCCCGCTCTTCGTCCTGATGGGCGAGATCCTGGTGCGCGCCGGCATCGCCAAGCGGGTCTATGACGCCATCGCCGCCTGGCTCTCCTGGCTGCCCGGCGGGCTGATGCACGCCAACATCGGCACCTGCGCGCTCTTTGCCGCTAATTCGGGCTCCAGTGTCGCCACGGCTGCCACCATCGGCACGGTGGCCGTGCCGGAGATCAAGCGGCGCGGCTACGGCCCCAAGCTCTTCCTGGGATCGATCGCAGCCGGCGGAACTCTGGGGATCCTCATCCCGCCCTCGATCAACCTCATCATCTTCGGACTGCTGACCAATACCTCGGTTCCCAAGCTCTATCTGGCGGGTTTCATCCCGGGCTTTGCCCTGGCCTTGCTGTTTATGGCCTTGATCGCCGTTCTCTGTCTGCGCAAGCCCGAACTAGCGGCACCCAAGCAAGGGGTGAGCTGGAGGCAGCGCTTTGCCGTTCTGCCCGACCTGCTGCCGCCTTTGCTGCTCTTCATGGCGGTGGTCGGCTCGATCTATGCCGGCTGGGCGACACCGACGGAGGCCGCCTCGCTGGGCGTCGTGGTCTCGCTGATCCTTGGGTTCTGGCAGGGCGACCTCACCTGGGGGCGCTTCAAGGATGCGATGGAAGGGGCGATGAAGACCACGGCAATGATCATGCTGATCATTCTGGCGGCCTCCTTCCTCAACTTCGCGCTTGGCATGGTTGGGCTCACCCAGGCCATCTTCAGCGTGATCCAAGAGCTGGGCTTGACCCCCTACGAGACCCTCTTCCTGCTGATTGGGATCTATGTGGTCTTGGGCTTCTTCATGGAGACTCTCTCCATGCTGGTCATCACCACACCGATCATCGCGCCCATCGTTGCCGACATGGGCTTCGATCTGGTCTGGTTCGGTATCCTGCTCACCTTGTTGCTGGAGTTGGCCTTGATTACGCCGCCGGTCGGGGTGAATCTCTATGTCGTGCAGTCGGTCCGGAAGGATGGCGATATCTCTGAGGTGATCGCCGGTGCACTGCCCTTCGTCGGCGTGATGCTGATGATGGTGGTGTTGCTGGTCGTCTTCCCGGAGATCGCACTCTGGCTGCCGGATGTCTTTGGATAGGGAGGTTCCGATGGATCGCATGCAAGAAGCCGCTACGCGCGGGTATGAGGCCCGCCTAGCCGCCCGCGACGGAACCGCGCCGCCACACACGGCAGGCCTGGCGCCAGGGAACCTGCAAGGCAATCTGGTGATCCTGCCGGCCGCGGTCGCAGCCGATTTTGAGGCCTATTGCCGGGCCAATCCAGCGCCCTGTCCATTGGTTGGTATCTCCAAATCGGGCGACCCCAGCTTGCCGGCCTTAGGCCAGGACATCGACATCCGCCGCGATCTACCAGGTTATCGTGTCTGGCGCGATGGCCGTCTCGCCGCGGAAGTGGGGGAGGTCAGCGATCTTTGGCGGGACGATATGGTCTCCTTCGTCATCGGCTGCTCCTACTCCTTCGAGGCCGCTCTGATCGAGGCAGGAATTCCGCTCCGACACGTCTCAGAAGGTCACAATGTGTCCATGTACGTAACGTCGATCGCCACCCAAGCCGCCGGCCCATTCTCTGGCCCCATGGTGGTCTCCATGCGTCCCTTGAAGCCCGAGCAGGTGGCCAGCGCGCGGGCGATTACAGCCGCTGCGCCCAATGCTCATGGTGCACCGGTGCATGTTGGAGACCCCAGGGAGATCGGCATCACGGATCTCGATCGCCCGGATTTCGGCGAAGCGACACGGATCGAGCCAGGTGAGGTCCCGGTCTTCTGGGCCTGTGGCGTCACCCCGCAGATGGCACTGCAGGCGGCGAAACTGCCGCTGGCGATCACGCACCGCCCAGGCGCCATGCTGGTCACCGACATCCCGCTCGAGTCGCAACTGCCGAGTGATGCGGCCGCTTAGGTCGAGCCAGGTGGAGGGCTTTTCTAAGGTCGCGTTGATCGGGGTCGGCAACATGGGTGGACCCATGGCGCGATACCTGGCCAAGGTCGCCAAGGACTTCTGTGTCTACGACCTGCGCAGCGAGACCGCAGCCGCGGTGGCTTCTCAGTCAGGCGGGCGTTCGGTTGCAAGTCTGGGAGAAGCGGGAGAGGGGGCAGAACTCGTCGTCACCATGCTGCCCAACGCCGACATCGTCCGCCGCGTGCTCTTCGCCGAGGACGACAGCTTAACCGCGACCATGCCGAAGGGTGCTCTGGTCGTGGACATGAGCTCCTCCTATCCCCTGACAACGCAGCAGACCGGACGGGAGCTTGCGGACCAGGGTTTCGTCCTGCTGGACGCGCCGGTCTCAGGCGGCGTCAAGCGCGCGGAGGCAGGCGACCTGGCGATCATGCTGGGCGGTGACGATGCCGCGGCATTGGATCGAGCCCAGCCGGCCTTGGAGACCATGGGGAAAGTCTTCCGGACCGGTCGCCTTGGTTCCGGACATGCGCTCAAGGCCTTGAACAACTACCTCTCGGCTGCCGGGCTGACCGCGGCCTGCACGGCCTTGTTGGTGGGAGAGCGTTTCGGACTGGACCCCAAGGTCATGTTCGAGACCATCAACGCCTCGACCGGCCGCAACAACGCAACCCAAGTGAAGCTGCATCCCTTCATCATCCCGCGGGACTTTGCATCCGGCTTTGCTTTGGATCTGATGGCCAAGGACTTGAAGGCGGCGGCCGCGATGGCCCAGGACCTCGGCCTCTCTGTAGAGCTCTTGCAACGAGAGGCCAATCTCTGGGCAGAGGCGAAGGCTGACCTGCCTGACGGCGCCGACCACACCGAGATCTTCAGGGTTCTGGAGGCGCGGTCAGAGTAGGGCGACACGCCGTCCTTCTGCTCACCCTTGTAGAGATCCTAAAGAGAAAGGCGGCCAAAGATCCTGGCCGCCTTTCACGCAATCAACCCTATCGCAGGGTCAAAGGCTTACTCCGCTGCTGTCGCCATCTCCGCGAGTGGTGCGACTGAAGCGGCGCAGAACTTGAACTCCGGGATCTTGCCATAGGGGTCCAGCTGCGGATTGGTCAGCATGTTGGCCGGCGCTTCCGCAAAGCAGAAGGGGATGAAGACCATCCCGTCCGGTACGTCGCGGTCGCGGCGTGCCACCAGCTCGACCGAACCGCGGCGGGTGGTGACCCGCACCTTGTCGCCGGCATTGACCCCAAGGGCCGCCAGCTGGCGGCCATTCATGCAGGCCACGGCCTCCGGTTCGATGGAGTCCAGCACCTTGGCACGCCGGGTCATGGCACCGGTGTGCCAATGCTCCAACAAGCGGCCGGTGGTCAGCACCATGGGATAGTCCTCGTCCGGCAACTCGTCCGGCGGAACCAGGTCGGTCGGCACCAGGCGCACGCGACCATCGCCGGTCGGGAAGGCCTCTGAGAAGATGACCTCGTTGCCCGGCTTGTCGGGGGCATCGCAGGGGTAGGTAACGCTGTGCTCGCGCTCCAGACGCTCCCAGGTGATGTTCTTCAGCGAGGGCATGACCTGTGCCATCTCGCCGAAGACCTCGCTGGGATGCGTGTAGCTCCAGTCCAGCCCGATGCGCTGCGCAAGTTCCTGGATCAGCGCCCAGTCCTGACGGGCCTCGCCCGGCGGGTCGACGACGACGCGGCCAAGCTGGACCTGACGGTTGGTATTGGTGAAGGTGCCGGTCTTCTCGGCCTGGGCCGAGGCCGGCAGGATTACGTCGGCATGCCAGGCGGTCTCGGTCATGAAGATGTCTTGGACCACCAGATGCTCCAGCTTGGCCAAGGCCGCGCGGGCATGGTTTTGGTCCGGGTCCGACATGGCAGGGTTCTCACCCATCACGTACATGCCCTTGATCTCGTCATCCAGGATCGCATTGATGATCTCGACCACGGTCAGACCCTTCTTGGGGTCCAAGGGCGTGCCCCAGAAGTCCTGCATCTGCGCGCGGATCTCTTCGTTCTCGACCGAGCGATAGTCCGGGAAGACCATGGGGATGAGACCGGCGTCAGAGGCGCCCTGCACGTTGTTCTGACCACGCAGGGGGTGCAGTCCGGTGCCGGGCCGACCCTGCTGTCCGGTGATCATGCAAAGCGCGATCAGGCAGCGGGCGTTGTCGGTGCCGTGCACATGCTGGCTGACGCCCATGCCCCAGAAGATGATCGAGGACTTGGCGGTGGCAAATGCGCGGGCGCATTCGCGGATGGTTTCAGCCGGCACACCGCAGATCGGCTCCATGGCCTCCGGGGAGAACTCGGCGACGCGGGCCTTAAGCTCTTCAAAGCCGCTGACATGCGCCTGCACATACTGCCGATCGACCAGGTCTTCAGCGATGATGGTGTGCAGCATGGCGTTCAAGAGCGGCACATCCCGACCCGGCTTGAACTGCAGGTGCCAATCGGCATAGCGGGTCAGGTTCTGATTGCGTGGATCGGCGACGATCAGCTTTGAACCCTTCTTCGCCGCCTGCTTCAGGAAGGTTGCGGCTACCGGATGGTTCTGGGCCGGCCGGGCGCCGATCACCAGGATGCACTCGGCATGCTCGGCCTGGGTGAAGGTGACCGTCACAGCGCCCGAGCCGATGCCCTCCATGAGGGCCGCCACCGAAGAGGCGTGGCAGAGGCGGGTACAGTGGTCGACGTTGTTGGTGCCAAAGCCGGTGCGCACCAGCTTCTGGAAGAGGTAGGCCTCTTCATTGGTGCCCTTAGCCGACCCGAAGCCGGCCAGGCCCTTCGGCCCCTCGTTCTCGCGAATTCGCGTCAGACCGTTGGCGGCACGTTCCAGTGCCTCTTCCCAGGTGGCTTCGCGGAAGACCTTGTCCCACGCGCCGTCGCGGATCTGCGTCGTCGCGTCCTTGGGCGCGTCGTCGCGGCGAATGAGCGGCTTGGTCAGGCGGTGCGGATGGTGGGTGTAGTCCAGGCCGAAGCGCCCCTTGACGCAGAGGCGATTTCGGTTCGCCGGGCCGTCGCGACCATCGACATAGAGGATCTTCTCGTCCTTGACGTATACCTTGGTCAGACAGCCGACGCCGCAGTAGGGGCAGACCGTATCGACCGAGCGGTCGGGGTAATTGACCCGGATCTGGTTGTCGTCCAGCAGCGAGGCCTCCATCAGGGCCCCGGTCGGGCAGGCTTGCACGCACTCGCCGCAGGCAACGCAGGTGCTGTCGCCCATAGGATCGTCGAAGTCGAAGATGATCTTGGAGCCATGGCCGCGATAGGCCATGCCGATCACGTCGTTGACCTGGACCTCGCGGCAGGCGCGCACGCAGAGCCCGCAGCTGATGCAGGCATCCAGGTTGACCCGCATGGCGTCGTGGCTGGCGTCCAGTACCGGGCGCTCGCCGGCCGGAAAGCGGGAGCTCTCGATGCCGATGTCAGAGGCCCAGTTCCAGAACTTGGAGTCGGGATCGTGGGCGGTCTCGCGCGGCGGCTGATCGGCCACCAGCAACTCGAAGACCAGCGCACGAGCACTCTTGGCCCGCTCGCTTGCCGTGTTGACCTTCATGCCGGGTGTCGGCGTGCGGATGCAGGAGGCAGCCAAGACCCGCTCGCCCTCGATTTCCACCATGCAGGCCCGGCAGTTGCCGTCGGCGCGATAGCCGGGTTCCGGCGAATAGCAGAGGTGCGGGATTTCTTCGCCCACCCGACTGGCGGCCTGCCAGATGGTCTCGCCCGGCTGGGCCTCGATTTCCGTGCCGTTCAGGATGAAAGAGATGCTCTCGCTCATGGGCCTAGGGGTCCTGCCTCCGAAAATGACGCGCGCACAATAAAGCAAGTACGGCCAGGGGTTAAGCGCATCACGACATCAGTTAGCGCGCAGGCGACTCGCACGCACGTCATGGCGCAAATTGGGCTTACACCAAGGGCAGGAAACAGGCCTCTATTTTCTGACCTTGGTGTTATTCCACCGTGACCGATTTGGCCAGGTTGCGCGGCTGGTCGACGTCCGTCCCCATGATCACAGCCGTGTGGTAGGCCAGCAGCTGCATGGGCAGCGCATAGACCAGTGGAACCAGGTGGCTGGCGACTGCGGGCAGGATCAACTGCCGAGCGCCCTCGAAAGCCGTGGCCTCTCTGCCGGCCTCGTCGGTCATCACCAAGAGGCGGCCATGCCGGGCCGCAACCTCTTGAATATTGGACTGGGTCTTGTCGAAGAGCTCGCTGCTGGGGGCCAAGACCACCACCGGCATGGTCTCGTCAATCAGCGCAATGGGGCCATGCTTCAGCTCGCCAGCGGCATAGCCTTCGGCGTGGATATAGGAGAGCTCCTTCAGTTTGAGCGCCCCCTCCATCGCCAGCGGCATGCAGAGCCCACGGCCCAGATAAAGCACGTGACGGGTCTTGGAGAGCCAATAGGCCTCCTCTTCCAAGAGCGGTTCCAGGCGCAGGGTCTCGGCCGCCAGCCTGGGCAGCTCGTTGGCCTGACCAACCATCTGCTGCTCCTCCTCCTCGGAGAGCGCGCCGCGTGTCCGCCCGGCGGCAATGGCCAGCGACAGCAGCACCACGAGCTGGCAGAGGAAGGCCTTGGTGGAGGCCACACCGATCTCCGGCCCGGCCAGGATCGGCAGCACCTGGTCGGCCTCACGCGCGATGGTCGATTCCTCGACATTCACAATGGCCGCCACCTGCTGGTCCTCGGCCTTGCAATAGCGCAGTGCCGCCAAGGTGTCGGCGGTTTCGCCGGATTGCGAGATCACAATGGTATGGCTGTTGCGGCTGAGCGGTGGATTGCGATAGCGAAACTCCGAGGCGATGTCGATGTCGACCTGCAGCCGCGCGATGCGCTCGAACCAGTACTTGGCAACCCAGGCGGCCAGATAGGCTGTCCCGCAGGCCACGATGGTGAGGCGCTCCAACTGCGCGAAGTCGATGGCAGCGCTGGCAGCCGGGGTGACCCGCCGCTCGGCAAAATCCATGTAGTGGCCCAGGGTTCGGCCCAGCACCTGCGGCTGCTCGTGGATCTCCTTGGCCATGAAGTGACGATAGTTGGCCTTGTCGGCCAGGATTGCACTGGCCTGGCTGATCTGCTGCGGTCGATGAACCTCTTGCCCCTGCTTGTCGTAGAAGGTGGCACCTGCCCGGGTGACCACGACCGAGTCATCCTCTTCCAGATAGGCCACGCGGTTCGTGAAGGGCGCCAAGGCTATGGCGTCGGAGCCAAGGAAACCCTCGCCGTCACCGAAGCCGACCGCCAAGGGGCTGCCACGCCGCGCCCCGATCAGCAGATCCTCCTCGCCTTGGAAGAGAAAGGCCAAGGCGAAGGCGCCCTCCAGGCGCTGCAGCACGGATTGGACGGCCTCGATGGGGCTCAATCCCTCGTTCAGGGCTGCATTGACCATGTGCGTGACCACCTCGGTGTCGGTCTCGCTGGTGAAGACTGCACCGCGCGCCTGCTGTTCTGCCTTCAGTGTCGCAAAGTTCTCGATGATCCCGTTGTGGACCAGGGCAACCCGACCCGCGACCTGGGGATGGGCATTGGCCTCAGTTGGGGCGCCGTGTGTGGCCCAGCGGGTGTGGCCGATTCCATTGACCCCGCTGAGCGGCGTCTCGGCCGCGCGGGCTTCCAGATTGAAGAGCTTGCCCGGTGCCCGCAATCGGCTGAGGCTATCGCCCTCCTGAACCGCAACTCCGGCGGAGTCATACCCGCGATACTCCAGGCGGCGCAGCGCATCAATCAGCCGGGGAACGACCGCTTCCTGACCCAGAATGCCGACAATTCCGCACATGAAGTCATATTCCTTTCAATAGCTTAAGCAGCCTTGCTGAGAGCCTCTATGATGTCGTCTACGACCAGATGCACCAGGTCGGCATCGTCGCCTTCACCCATGACCCGGATCAGCGGCTCGGTGCCTGAGGGGCGGATGACCAGGCGGCCGGTATTGCCAAGCCGCTCTTCGCCGGCGGCGATGGCTTTTTGCACCTGGCTGTTTTCCAAGGGATGCGCACCAGAAACCCGCACGTTCTTCAGGACCTGCGGGACCGGGTCAAAGCGATGGCAGACTTCGGAAACCGGACGGCCCATGGTCTGGATGACGCTCAAGAGCTGCAGGGCAGAGACCAGACCGTCGCCGGTGGTGGCATAGTCGGTCATGATGATGTGGCCCGACTGTTCGCCGCCAAGGTTGAAACCGGCCTCACGCATGCGGTTGACCACATAGCGATCGCCGACCTTGGTGCGTGAGAGCTCCAAACCCGCGCCTGTCAGATAGCGCTCCAGCCCCAGGTTGGACATGACGGTGGCCACGATGCCGGGGCGCGAGAGGCGCTGGTCCTCGGCCCAGGAGCGGGCGATCACCGCCATCAACTGGTCGCCGTCCACCACCCGCGACTTCTCGTCCACGATGATCAGACGGTCGGCGTCGCCGTCGAGCGCGATGCCGAGGTCGGCCCGGACTTCACGCACCTTGCGTTGCAGGGTCGAGACTGATGTGGCCCCGCATTCTTCGTTGATGTTGGTGCCGTTGGGTTCGACCGAGAGGGAGACGACATCGGCGCCCAGTTCCCAAAGCGCCGAGGGCGCGACCCGATAGGCGGCCCCATGCGCACAGTCCACGACCACGCGCAGCCCCTCCAGGCTCAGGCTGCGGGGCAGGGTGCGCTTGGCAAACTCGACGTAGCGATCACGGGCCGATTCGATGCGGGTGGCCCGCCCCAGGTCCTCCGGTCCCGCCAGGTGGCGCTCCAGATCCTGCTCGAGGAGAGCCTCGATCTCCTGCTCGGTCTCGTCGGAGAGCTTGAAGCCGTCAGCGCCGAAGAGCTTGATGCCGTTATCAAAATAGCGGTTGTGTGAGGCGGAGAGCACGACACCGATGTCGGCGCGCAGCGAGCGGGTCAGCATGGCCACGGCCGGTGTCGGCACCGGGCCGACCATGAAGGTGTCCACGCCCATGGCAGTAAAGCCGGAGACAAAAGCCGATTCGAGCATGTAGCCAGAAAGTCGGGTGTCCTTGCCGACCACCGCGCGCTGACGGTGCGAACCACGGCGCAGATGAAGCGCCGTCGCCATGGCGATCTTCAACACGCTCTCAGGGCGCATGACGCCTTGGTTGGCTTTGCCCCTGATGCCGTCGGTTCCGAAGTACTTCCTTGTCATTGCCTACTTGTTCCTAGAGTTCCGAGGCCTCGGCACAGAAGGACGACTATCGTCAGCAGCGATCCCCTTGGCAAGCTGTTGCCTCGCGTGGCTCCCATGCCCTGGTTTGGCCTCTAGAGATGAAGGCGCGCCGTGACTTCCTCGGCCAGAGCTAAGGCCGCAGTCAGGCCCGGCGACTCGATGCCATAGAGCGAGACCAGACCAGGCAGCCCGTGGTCCGCCTCGTCACTGATGACGAAGTCGCCTGCAGCCTCGCCGGGGCCGACGATTTTCGGGCGGATACCGGCGTAGTCAGGTAGCAGGGCGTCGTCCGGTAACTCCGGCCAGTAGCGCCGGATGGCCTCGTAGAAGCCGTCGCAGCGGCCAGGGTCCACGGTGTAGTCAAAGTCCTCAACCCACTCGACGTCCGGACCAAAGCGGGCCTGGCCGCCAAGGTCCAGGGTGATGTGGACGCCCAAACCGCCCGGCTCCGGCACCGGGTAGATCAGCCTGGAGAAGGGTGCCTTGCCGGCCAGGCGGAAGTAGTTGCCTTTGGCAAGACGTGGTCTTGGAATGCTCTCCGCTCGGACCCCTGCAAGGCCCTGGACCAAGCCGGGCGCCCAATGACCCGCTGCATTCACCAGGATGCGACAGGTGAGGCGGTAGTCCTCCGCCATGGTGAGCAAGAAGCCGCGTTCGTGCCGGGAGATCGACAAGATCTCGGTTGAGAGCGAGAGGAAGCCGCCGGCGTTCTCCAGATCACCTTGCAGGGCCAGCATGAAACCATGACTGTCGAGGACACCGCTGGAAGGGGAGTAGAGCGCGGCGCTGCACGCCAAGGCCGGCTGGTCTTCCCGCGCTTTCTTCGCCTCCCAGAGCACCAGGTCGTCCACGCCGTTGGCTGCCGCCCGCCCTTTCAGCGCTTCTAGCTCTGTCACCTGTGAGGGATCGGTTGCGACGATGAGTTTTCCGCTGTTCCAACAGGTTACACCGCGACTCTCGCAGTAGTCATAAAGCAGTTCCCGGCCACGGACACAGGCGCGTGCCTTCAGCGAGTTGGCCGGATAGTAGATGCCTGCGTGAATGACCTCTGAGTTTCGTGACGAGGTCTCAGAGCCGATCAGAGCCTGCCGTTCCAAGACAGCGACCTCCCGACCGGCAAGCGCAAGGGCGCGGCCAATGGCCAGGCCGACGACCCCGGCACCGATGACGATGCTGTCGAGATGATCGATTTCCATGGGAAGCTGGACTTGGCTAACAGGGATCGGGCTGCATGCGTTTGGCGACTTCTTCCAGCATCACCTCGGTAGCACCGCCGCCGATGGACAGAATGCGGGCGTCCCGCACCATGCGCTCGATCGTGGTCTCCTGCATATAGCCGAAGCCTCCATGAAACTGTTGGCAGCTGTACATGACACGGTTCACCAGCTCGCCGCAGTAGGCCTTGACCATGGAGACCTCTTTGGTCGCGTCCTGGCCTTGGGCATCCAGCCAAGCCGCATGATAGAGCAGCTGTCGCCCGGCAGTGACCTCGGCCTGCAGAGAGGCGAGGCGCTGGCGCAGAGCCTGCTTGTCCCACAGTGGGCCACCAAAGGCCTGGCGCTCATGCAGGTACTCCAAGGTGAGGTCGATGGCTTTTTGTGCCTCGCCGATCGCCATGGCACCGCAGACGATCCGCTCGTTCTGGAAGTTCTGCATGATGGCGTAGAAGCCTTGGTTCTCCTCGCCCAACAGGGCGTCGGCTGGCAGCCGGCAGTCCTCGAAGATCAGCTCAGCCGTGTCGGACGAATGCCAACCCATCTTTTTCAGCTGGCGGCCAACCGAGAAGCCGGGGGTGCCTCGCTCGACCATAAAGATGGAAATGCCGCGAGAGCCCTTTGCGTCCGGATCGCTGCGGGCGGCGACGAAGCAGAGATCGGCGTGAACGCCGTTTGTGATGAAGACCTTGGCGCCGTTCAGCACCCAGCCATTGCCGCTGCGTTCGGCCTTGGTCTTGAGGGCTGCCACGTCCGAGCCGCCGCCGGGCTCGGTCACGGCGATTGCGGTGATGGTCTCGCCGCTGACGATGCCCGGCATGTAGCGATCCAACTGCTCCTCAGTCCCGTAGCGGGCGAGGTGAGGGGAGGCCATGTCGCTGTGAACCAGGGCCGAGACGTTGAAGCCGGCATAGGTCGAGCGTGACAGGGTTTCGGCATAGGCACAGGTGACGAGGGTATCCAGCTCGGCCCCGCCGTAGCGCTCCGGATAGCGGATGCCGTAGACGCCAAGGCTGCCCAGCTTGCGCAGTACCTCGCGTGGGACCATGCCCGCGACCTCCCAGTCATCGCCGTTCGGGCGCACCTCTTCTTCGACGAAGCGCTGTACCTGATCGCGGATCTGCTGCGTGACCTCGCTCTCATAGATGCTGGCTGCCATGGCCGCGTTGGTCCTCTCGTCACACGCCAAGGATGGGTCGTACCAAGACTTGAACAGTTACGAAGCAAAGCGCAATGGCCAGCAGATTGAGCAAGATGCCGGCGCGGGCCATGTCCCCTGAATGCAGATCGGGATAGGAAAAGACGATGGCGTTCGGCGGTGTTGCCACCGGCATCATGAAGGCCATGGAGGCGGAGATCGCCACCGGGACGGTCAAGAGCTGCGGGTCGAGGTTCAGCCCGACGGCAACGGCGGCCAACACCGGTAGAAAGGTGGCTGTCGAGGCGGTGTTCGAAGTGATCTCGGTCAAGAACACGATAACGGCGGCAACCAACAGGATCAGCAGCCAGGTTTCGATCTCGACCTGAGAGGCCTGGTTGCCGATCCAGACCGCCAGACCGGTGGAGCCAAAACCGTTGGCCAGCGCCAGGCCGGCACCGAAGAGGAGCAGAATACCCCAAGGCAAGGCTTTGGCACGCTCCCAGTTCAACACCGATCGGCCTTGGATTGGCACTGTGAAGAGCAGGATTGCGGCGACCATCGCGACCGTGGTGTCGGAGATCGGCAGCCCAATTGTCGCTTCGAGCGGGCCGCGAAGGATCCACCCCAATGCTGCCAAGAGGAAGATCAGTCCAACCCAACGCTCTTTGATCGTGGTGGTGCCGAGAGCCTCAAGCTCGCTTCGCACAACCTGGCTCGGGTCCCCAACGGCAATCGCGCTGGCCGGATAGAGCAGGCGAGTCAGCAGCAGCCAGGTCAGCGGCAGCATGACGATGACCAAGGGGATCCCGAAGAGCATCCATTGGAAGAAATCGATGGTGATCTGGTACTCGCTGGCCAGGAAGCTCGCCAGCAAGGCATTGGGTGGGGTCCCGATCAAGGTGCCGACCCCGCCGATAGAGGCGGCGTAAGCAACCCCCAGCATCAAGGCCAGAGCGAAGCCGCGGACCTTCTCCTTGTCCTCGGTGTGATCGGATACGAAGTCGATGACCGAGAGTGCGACCGCATACATCATGATGGTGGTCGCCGTGTTGGAGATCCACATGGAGAGGAAGGCGGTGGCCAGCATGAAGCCCAGCACGATGCGCGCCGGGCTGCTGCCGACACGCAAGACGATCGAGAGCGCAATGCGTCGGTGCAGTCCCACAGACTGCATGGCAATCGCCAGCAGGAAGCCGCCGAGGAAGAGAAAGATCAGCGGGTGCCCATAGTTCTCGGTCACATCGCGAATCGGCGCGATCTCAAGCGAGGGCATCAGCACAATCGGCAGCAGTGCCGTCACCGCAATATCCACCACCTCGCTCAGCCACCAGACCACCATCCAGATCGCCATGGCGACCAGGCGCCAGGCTTCTGACGGCATGTCGGCTGGCGGCGGCAGCAACAGAACCAGGAGGGCGAGTGCTGGACCGGCAAGCAAGGCAGTGATGCGACCCATCGAAAAACTTGGCTCTTCGGATCCCTGGTTTGACCCTCCTTGCGGATTCAACTTAGTCTCCTGCATTCACATCCAAATGTTGTCTATTGGTAGAGAGATAGTGGCGCTTCCTCGTCTCTTGATCTTCGGCGGTCTCCCTGGCACTGGCAAGACCACACTGGCGGCCGGATTGGCGCGGAGCCTGCCGGCCCAGCTGTTGCGTATCGACACGATCGAGCAGACGATCCAGGCCAGTATCTTGAAACAACCCGATCTTGAGGACGCTGGCTATCGCATTGCCTATGCGGTGGCGGCGGAGAACCTGAGGCTTGGCCATAGGGTCATCGCCGACTCGGTCAATTCCATCGCGCTCACCCGCGAAGCCTGGTTACAGGTTGCCGCTCGTGCCGCTGTTTCTGCGTTGCAGATCGAGGTTCTCTGCAGCGACGAAGCAGAGCATCGTCGTCGCATCGAGGCCCGTTTCGCCAGAGAGGGCGGGCCGGACTGGCCGGCGGTCGAAAGCCGCACCTATGAACCTTGGCCTGACGCCGATCTCAGAGTGGATACGGCAGGACGCAGTGCGGAGGAGGCACTTGCCAACCTCCAGCGCCTTCTAAGAGACCGCGACGGAAGGACTATCGCCTAGGAATGCCTGCGCTAGATTGGTCGTGGCCCGGGTCGGCCCGGCCACGACGGTCTATTGCGGAGGTTCCCGTTACACCTCGTCTGGGAAGTGCTTCATGACCGAGAGCAGCGGGTTCGGTGCCGCTTGACCGAGGCCGCAGATGGAAGCGTCCATCATCACACCGGAGAGTTCGGTCAGCAGGTCCTTGTCCCAGCGATCCCGGCTCATGAGCGCGACGGCCTTTTCGGTGCCGTTGCGGCAGGGCGTGCACTGGCCGCAAGACTCGTCCTCGAAGAAACGCATCAGGTTGAGGGCCGCTTCTTTCATCGAGTCCTGGTCAGAGAGGATCACGACTGCGGCCGAGCCGATGAAGCAGTCCTCGGCCTGCAGGGTATCGAAGTCGAGCGGGATGTCGCCCAAGCGTGCTGGAAGGATGCCGCCGGAGGCACCGCCCGGAAGGTAGGCCTTGAACGCGTGGCCGTCCTGCATGCCGCCGCAGTACTCCTCGATCAGCTCTTTCACGGTGATTCCGGCAGGGGTCAGCTTGACGCCCGGCTCTTTGACACGTCCGGAAACGGAGAAGGAGCGCAGGCCCTTGCGGCCGTGGCGGCCGTGGCTGGCGAACCATTCCGCACCCTTCTCCACGATCTCGCGGACCCAGTAGACCGTCTCGACATTGTGATTGAGCGTCGGGCGGCCGAAGAGACCGACCTGCGCGATGAAGGGCGGGCGATGCCGCGGCAGGCCGCGCTTGCCCTCAATCGATTCGATCATCGCCGACTCTTCGCCGCAGATATAGGCACCGGCGCCGCGGCGCAGCTCCAGCGCGCAGTGGTCGCTGAGCCCGGCTTGCTGCAGCTTGGCAATCTCACTCTGCAGCACGCTGTGCAGGGCAGGGTACTCGTCGCGCAGATAGATGTAGCAGGTGGCGCAGCCGGTGGCCCAGGCGGCAATCAGGGTGCCTTCCAGGAAGCGATGGGGATCACGCTCCAGGTACCAGCGGTCCTTGAAGGTGCCGGGCTCGCCTTCGTCGGCGTTGATGGTCATCAGGCGCGGTGCCGGCTGTTGGCTGACGATGCGCCACTTGCGGCCGGCCGGGAAGCCGGCTCCACCCAGGCCGCGGAGACCGGCATCTTCCAAGGTCGAGAAAAGCGTCTCCGGCTCGACCTTGCCGGCAAGGCAGTCGCGCAGCAGGGCATAGCCGCCCGCAGCCTCATAGCCCTCAAAGCCAAGAGGATCGGGCATCTTGGCATGCGTGTCCTTGGCGGAGACCGCGGCTTCGATGCTTTGAGCGCTGGCGTCGAGCACGTGATTGTGCCCGACCTCGGCGACCGGAGCGGTCTCGCAGCGGCCCATACAGGGCGCGCGAACCACGCGAACCTCACGGCCCAGCATGTCGGGCAGGCGTTCGATCAGATCCTCTGCGCCCATCATGGCGCAGGTAAGGCTGTCGCAGACCCGTACGGTCAGGGGCGGCAGATCGGGCTCGCCCTCGGCCACGATGTCGAAGTGAGCGTAGAAAGAGGCGACCTCATAGACCTCGGCCATCGGCAGAGACATGGTCTGAGCCAGGGCAGCCAGATGGGCAGCCGAGAGCTGGCCGTAGCTGTCCTGGATCAGATGCAGAAACTCGATCAAGAGGTCTCGGTCGAGCGGGCGCTCACCCAGCAGGGCCTGCACCTCTTCAAGGGCCGTCTCTTCGACTTCGCGACCCTTAGGTGCCAGCGGTGCTTTGCGCCGGCCGCTACCGGGGTGAATCAAACGCTCTAGGGGGCGCTCGTTCTCCGCGCCCGATCCAATCTCCGCCATCCTCTTGGTCCTGCCTCTCGTCACTCGGCGATCGGCCGCTGCGCCTGACCCGAACCCTGTGGGCTTTCGCGCGGCTTTTCTACCGTTTAATCCTCAGCGACGATCTCCAGCGTCACCCTGGCGCCATTGATCACCAACTTGCCTTCATGTTCGAAGTTGACGGTTACCCGCTCGCCCGCAATCGACTGGACTTGTCCCAATCCCCACTCCGGACAGTCGGGATGGCGGACATAACAGCCGGGGGTCAGCAGTTGGTTGAGAGATGTCTCGTTCACTGCCTAAAGGCTCGCCTTTGCCACGTCATCGCTTCGCCGCGTGCCTCTATGCCAGAGCTGGGCCTCTGGGGAAAGCCTTCCCTTACGCAAAGGATGACAGCCCTGCCTCCCATCTTTTCCATGCCTCATGGCAATCGAAGGTCTATGGGCATCCGCAAGAAGCCGGCTATTGTCTTTGGCAGGAGGAGCGCAGTCCAAGCCGTCAGGGAGGCGTCTTGAGAAGCTTTCGATCTGTTGCCCAAGGGGGCTGGTTCCGTCTTGCCCTCTTGTTGTCCCTCTGCGTGACTTCGATTTCGGCGACCGCAGAGCCGCCCGACTGGACCGGCGAGTGGAACTCCTTCTGGCGTAGCGGCCGGGCGCTGATGCTCTTGAACCAAGAGGGCGATCGCGTCTTCGGATTCTACGAGCCCGGCAATGGTCGCATTGAAGGCAAAGTCGAGGGCAGTCTGCTGACTGCCACCTGGGAGCAGTCAGGCGGATCGGGTACGGCCGTCTTTGCTTTGGCGCCAGACGGGCAAAGCTTCACAGGCCGCTATTCCAATGGCGAGTACTGGAACGGTGCGCGGGTCACCGAGAGCGACCCGGGCGGGCCCAGGTTCCTGAACCTCGAGTCACCGAGAGACACCCTCAACGCTGTGGTGACGGCAGCGAATGATGCTGTGATCCGGGGCAATGCAGCCTCCGTCATCGCCTATGAGCCGGTGCTCTTCTACGAAGGCGGGGCGGTGGATGAGCGTGAGCGTTTGCGACGACGCACCTTGCTGTGGCGGATTGTCAATCTCTCAACCTTCCGCTTCGACCAGGCACCGAGCGAGGCTGACGGAGATTGGGAGGCCTTCGCGATCGGCCCTTCGGGCAGCGATCAACGCTATCAGCTGCGCTTCCGCAAACGCGAGGACGGGAAATGGCAGGTCGTGGTCGAGACCGAGTCGGAGCTGGAAGGCCATGTTGCCAGGCTGCTTGACGATCTGGGCTACGACACCTTTGAAGATCAGCGCCGCGCGGAGGTGAATTCACCGCGGCAGACCATGAAGGATTTCCTATTGGGCATGAAGGACTGGGGTCTGGGCGGCTCGGAACGCGCGCTGGCTACCCTGGACCTTTCCTTTCTGCCGGAGAACCTGCGCGACATTGAGGGGCCGATCGTTGCCGACTATCTGAAGCAGATTCTGGACCGGGCCGGCTTTGTCACCTGGCAAGAAATTCCCAATGATCCGGATCGCGCGGTGCCCTACATCCACTATCGCCATCCGGTCGGCAACATCGCCATCGTCGCGAAAGAAGTGGAAGAGGGTGAGCCGCCTCAGTGGCTCTTTTCTGCTGAGAGCCTCGAGCAGGCACCGGATCTCTTCGACGCCGTTCAAGATCTGCCTTTGGCCCAAGGTTTGCACCTTGACCAGCCAGTGTCGGACTTTTTCCGCATGCGTGAAGGCCTGCGCGACATCTCGCCCTTCCTGGTAAAGCGCGACCTGATAATGGAGAACTGGATCTGGGCAGCGATGCTGATCGGCCTGGTCTTGGCCCTGGTCCTCGCCCGCCTGGCTGGCTGGCTCATCACCTGGCTCATGACCAAACTCTTTGTGCGTGACGAGGGTTCCTTCGAGGCCGGCGATGCCAAACGTTTCGACTGGCCGGTCCGGCTCCTCGTGGCCGGATTCCTACTGCGGACGCTCTTCGTCGAGCTTGGCCTGGCGCAGAGTGGCTTCAGTGCCTTTACCACCGCGGTTGGCGTGGTCTCGATTATCGGCGCGACCCTGGTCGTCTATCTGCTCGCCGGTGCGATCGGAGGCCACTTCCTGAAGCGTGCCCAGGCGACCCAGGGCTATGCCGACGAGATCGTGACCTCGCTGGTCACCGGCCTGGCCAAGCTGACCATCGTTATCGTCGGCGCCATTGCCTGCGCCGATATCATCGGCTTGCCTTACCTGGGCATCATCACCGGTCTTGGTGTCGGCGGTGTCGCCTTGGCCTTCGCTGCGCGCGAGACGGTCTCCAATCTCTTGGGCGGGGCCTTGCTGATGGCCGACCGGCCCTTCTCGCGTGGTGATCTCATCGAGACGGAGGGGCAGTGGGCCACCATCGAGAACGTCGGCTTACGCTCGACCCGGCTGCGCACCTTCGACGATTCGATCCTGATTATCCCCAACGCCCAGCTCTCCGAGAAGGCCATCGTCAACTGGGGTAAGCGTCGGCGTCGCAAGATCCAACTGGAGATCGGCCTGACCTATGACACGCCGCGTGACAAGCTGGATCGCTTCGTCGAACGCCTGCGGGAGATCTATGAGGAACAGCCCAGAGCCGACAAGACGGAGTGCTATGTCGGGCTGAAGTCCTTCGGGGCTTCCTCCATCGACATCCACCTCTGGGGCTATTTCAAGGTCTATGGCTATGATGCGCAGGTTCGCGCCCAGCATGCCTTGATCGGCGACATCATCGATCTGGCTAAGGAGATCGGCGTCTCCTTCGCCTTCCCGACCCGGACCCTGCACATTGCCGAGGGTGAGGATTCGCGCTTGAACCACTAGCCGGCCGAACTTGGCGCAAAGGGTCGCTGTTGGGGCTTTGCCCGCGCGGGCACCATGCGGCTGCGCTAGTCTCTGCCGCGTTCCCGGCAAGTGGAGGTGCGTGGCCATGGTGAAGAACCTCAGTTCCCAAGACGATGAGATGTCCCTGCTGATTCCGGCCTATGGCGGGCGCAGCGGTCTGGCGCCGGTCCCGAAGTTCGCGCTTTCCGAAGACGGGATGGCGGCCGCGGACGCCTATCGCCTGATCCATGACGAGTTGATGCTGGACGGCAATGCGCGCCTCAACCTGGCGACCTTCGTCACCACCTGGATGGAGCCCGAGGCCGAAAAGCTGATGGCCGAGGCCTTCGACAAGAACATGATCGACAAGGACGAGTACCCCGTCACCGCCTTGATCGAAGAACGCTGCGTCAACATCGTGGCCCGTCTCTTCAACGCGCCAGAGGCGGCCGTGGGCTCCTCTGCGATCGGCTCAAGCGAGGCGGTGATGCTGGCCGGGATGGCGATGAAGTGGCGCTGGCGCGATCGTCGCCGCGCGGCCGGCCTCTCCAGCGATCGGCCGAACCTGGTGCTGGGAACCAACGTGCAGGTCGTCTGGGAGAAGTTTTGCCGCTATTGGGAGGTGGAAGCGCGTTACGTCCCGGTCACCAAGGATTGCTTCACGGTCGATCCCAAGGACGCCGTTGCGGCGGTCGACGAGAACACCATCGGCGTGGTGGCGATCCTAGGCACCACCTTCACCGGCGAGTTCGAGCCGGTCGAGGCCCTGCATGACCTGCTGGTTGAGCGCAACGCGGCCACGGGCTGGCAGGTGCCGCTGCATGTCGATGCCGCCAGCGGCGGTTTCGTGGCCCCCTTCCTGCATCCCGATCTACGCTGGGACTTCCGCCTGCCCAACGTCGTCTCGATCAATGCCTCCGGGCACAAGTATGGCCTGGTCTATCCCGGCGTCGGCTGGGCGGTGTGGCGCGACAAAAGCGATCTGCCTGAGGACCTGGTCTTCCACGTGAACTACCTGGGCGGAGACATGCCGACCTTCACCCTGAACTTCTCACGCCCCGGCAATCAGATCGTGGCCCAGTATTACAACTTCCTGCGGCTCGGCCATTCTGGCTACCTCCGCGTCATGCAGACCCTGCAGGCGATCGCGCAGGGACTGGCCAAGGCTTTCGGCGAGGACCTGGGCTTTGATGTGGTGAGCGACGGGACCGACATTCCGGTCATCGCTGTGCGCTTGACGGAGGCCAAGCCTTACAGCGTCTTCGACATCTCCGAGCGTCTGCGCGGGCACGGATGGCAAGTTCCGGCCTACACCATGCCGGCCAATGCGGAGGAGGTTGCCGTTCTGCGCTTCGTGATCCGTGAAGGTTTCAGTCGTGATATGGCCGAGATGCTGTTGCGTGACCTGAAGACGGTCATGGAGGAGCTGGAGGCCGATCCACCGCGGCAACCCAAGGCACCTGCAGGCGGCTTCCACCACGGATAGGTGATTGCTGCTTAGCTCTTCTCTGCCTTGACCCGCTCCAGCTCTGCCTCCAGGGCCGCAATCTGCAGGGTCAGCTTGTCGACCACTTGCTTCATGATCGCCTCGTCATAGCGTGCCGGGATGTGCTGCTTGCAGTTCACATCCCAGGCCTCGAGGTCGAAGAGCAGCGCGCGCTCGATTCGCGCCGGATAGCCCGGCATGGCCAGCTGCTGGATCAGGTCGGGTTGGTCCTCGATGACGCTAAGTCGGCCCCAGATCTTCACGCGTGTCTGGGTCGCGTAGTCGATCAGGAAGAGGAAAGCCTTTGGGTTCTCGCTCAGATTGCCGACGGTGACGTATTGGCGGTTGCCGGAGAAGTCCGCGAAGCCCAAGCGCTGCAGACTAAGGGGCTTCATGAAGCCTTTGGGTCCCCCGCGATGTTGGATGTAGGGTTGGCCGTTCGCACTCGCGGTCGCGAGATAGGCCGAGTCGCGCTCTGCCAGGAAGGCCATGAGATCGTCCGTCATCTCGCGACGAAAACCGCCCTCTCGTTCCATGCGCTGGAACAGGCGGCGGGAGCCTAGGCGTTCCTGTTCGGCTCGAACCGCCGGAGAGAACATTACCTCGGCAGGTGAGGGCCTCTCTGTCATGCTGATCTCTCCAGTCTCTGCAGTGCCATTGGCGCTGTTGGTTGCTGTGACACAGCGACACCACAGCACCAGAAATGCCAGTTGTGGAGGGCGAAACAAATCAAGCCTGTGTCATGTCACCTTTACCTTGCACCTGATTGAGCACAGGTTAGGAGGCGGAAGCTGACATTACGACTCGTGGTGATTCTATGAATGCTGTGCTCGAGACAATGAAGCAGAGCCGAGCGGAAAAGGTGGAAGACTCTGCCCTTCCGCCGCGCGAACGCTTGATTGCTGCGGCCTTGGCCCTCTTCGAAGAGGAGGGCTTTCACGCCGTGGGCATCGACCGCATTCTGCGCAACGCCGGGGTCGCCAAGATGACCCTCTACAATCACTTCCCCTCCAAGCAGGCGCTGATCGTGACGGTGCTGGAGCGCAAGTTGGAGGAGTACTTCGCCTGGCTCGATTCGGTGCTGGATGACCCTGGCCTCAAACCACGTGATCGTCTGCTGGCAGTCTTCGACGCCATGAGCCAGTGGCATGGTGGCCCTGACTTCCGAGGGTGTCTCTTCCTCAAGGCCTCGGGCGAGTATCCGGAGTTCGACGATCCAGTCCATACCGTTGCGGCCGAACACAAGCGGCGCTGCCTGGCCAATTTGACAGCACTGGCGAATGATGCGGGTGCGACCTCGCCGCGGCTCTTGGCGCAACGGCTTCTCCTCCTCTGCGAGGGGGCGACCTCCTTGGCGCAGATTCTGGGTGGTGCGGAAGCCGCACGTCAGGCCCGCGACACGGCGGCACTCATTTTGCGCCATATGCTACCGGCCGAATCCGGCAGCGCAGCGGTTGAACCCCTTGTGTGACGCAAGGCGCGTCTGAGGTGACATCAGAGGCAGAGAGGGAAGGGACGCCCTTGGCTCTAAGGCAGGGTCAGGGGGCGCCGCCGGCGGCCAGTGGCATTCTGCTCTACCTCTTTTTGCTGACGGCCCTAGCCCTGGTCTTCGCGCAGTGGCCAGAGCTGGACATGGCGGCAACGCATTTAGCTCGCTCCTTGGCGGGAGATGAGTTTGCGCCGCGAGACGGGACCTGGCGGCCGCTCTATGCTTGGATGAAGCCGGTCTTCTTTATCTTTGCCATTTCAGTGATCGTGCTGGGGTTGGCGAGTTGGTGGCTCCAACGACCACTGTGGGGCATTACACCGCGTCGTGCCTTCTTCGTCGTTCTATCCTTGGCGCTGATCCAGGGGCTCGTGATCGACCTTTATCTCAAGAACGGTTTCGGCAGAGCCCGTCCGCGCGATATGGAGGCCTTTGGCGGCGCCCTTGCCTTCACGCCCTTCTATCTGGTGAGTGATGCCTGCCAGAAGAATTGCTCCTTCGTCTCAGGCCATGCTGGTATGGCCTTCTCTTTCATGGCCCTCGCGTTCCTGCCGCAGAAGCGCAGCCAGCGCCTCTGGATCCTGGGTGCCGCCATCGCCTTTGGCTTGCTGACCGGATGGATGCGGGTGATCCAGGGCGGGCATTTCCTAAGCGACGTGCTCTTCTCCGGTATGGTGGTTTTCGGGCTTACCTGGCTCTTGGCTCTTATCTGCCTCAGTCCTTGGCCTAAGCGATTGGAACGTCTGCTACCAGATCGCCATCCTTTGTTGTGATTTGCTGCGATGTTGCCTTGCGTGGCCTCAAGGGCATCGCTATAAGCCTGGATCTCGTCGGGTCACGCGGCAGCGCCGCTAGACCCATAAGGCTTCGCCTCGGCGGGCAGTAGCGCAGTCTGGTAGCGCATCAGTCTGGGGGACTGGGGGTCGTGGGTTCGAATCCCGCCTGCCCGACCATTCTAAGGTCGATTGCCCGAGGCCTGATTTCAGCCTCTCTTCTCCTATTGGGTCTCAATCCAGCACTGGCGGAGCGTCCGCCCTTTCTGCTGGAGGTTCCCTTCGTCTGCCCACAGGGGCAGCGTTGTCCCATCGAGGTCCACGTCGATCACGACCCGGGACCCGGGATCAAGGATTTCGCCTGCGGCACCGTCACCTATGACGGACACAGCGGCATCGACGTCCGCGCGGAGGATCTGATTGCTGTGGCGCAAGGCGTGCCGGTCGTCGCGGCCGCTGCCGGGACCGTCGCCATTGTCCAGGACGACATCCGCGATCACAGCCCCTTTGACTATGATCAGGAAGAGGCCCGGACCAGCTCCGTCTGTGGCAACCGCGTGGTGATCAGCCATGGCCCAGAGTGGAGCACCCACTACTGCCATCTGCGCCAAGGCCCCTCGCCGGTGCAGGTAGGCCAAGAGGTCAAGGCCGGTGACCTGCTGGGCCATATCGGCATGTCCGGCAGCACCAACTTCCCCCATTTTCAGTTCAATCTGCTGCACACCCCGCCCGGCAAGCGCACCGACGTCGATCCCTTCGCCCCCGACGGGTTTAGCGAAGCCTGCACCTCGGACATCTCACAGTCGCTTTGGTCTCCTAAGGCACAGCGTGAACTGGCCTATGCCAGCCCAGCGATCGCCAATCTGGGCTTTGCCGAAGGTGCGGTCACAAACCGTGGCATCGAGAATGGCACCTACAAGAGCCAGCGCGTCGGGTCGGATTCTCCGGCCCTGGTCTTCTATGCACGTACCATCGGCCTGGACAAAGGCGACGTGCAACGCATCACCGTGCTCTCGCCGGACGGCAGTGTGTTGGTCGAGAACACGGCCGATCCGCTGAACCGGCCACGCCTGCAGTCCTTCATCTTCACCGGCAGAAAGCTGCGCGCCAACCGCTGGCCGGCAGGAACCTACATCGGCTTTTATGAAGTTCTGCGAAACGGTCGGGTCGTGCTGAGCGCGGAAGAGACTCTGACCATTCCCTAGCTTCACAGCTCTCATCCGGCAAAGCTGACTTGCACGTGCCGCGCTTGTTCGACACAGGCTTTGCTGCTTGTCTCAGATGATGAGGATCACCCCCGGCACCTTGGCGGCCAGCTTCTCCTGCGTCGGCCATTCCTTCATGCACATGTTCACCGCCATGTACTTCGTCATCGCGGTGGCGATGGAGAAATCGGGCTGGCAGGGGCTGAGCAACGCCGATCTGGTGCAGCTCTGGAGTCTCGGGGCGCTGATGGTCGGCGTGGCGGCGATACCCTCTGGCTGGCTCGCGGACCGCTGGAGCGCGTCGGGCATGATGGTGGTCTACTTCCTGGGCCTGGGGACGGCCGGGATTGTCTGCGGGCTGGTCGATGGCCCCTCAGCCCTCTTCATCGGGCTGACCGCAATCGGTGTCTTCGCTGCGATCTACCATCCGGTCGGGATTGCCTGGCTGGTCAGATCTGCGGTGAAGCGCGGCCGAGCGCTGGGGATCAATGGCGTCTTTGGGTCCATTGGAATCTCAATCGCTGGCTTGGTCGCAGGTGGCTTGATCGAGCTCTTCTCCTGGCGCGCAGCCTTTATCGTCCCTGGCACGGTCTCCATCGCCTTCGGCCTGGCTTTGCTCTATTGCCGGCAGCGCGGTCTGGTCAGCGACGCGGCCGTTGCGCAGCCGCAGTCCGGGCCCCCGCCGAAGCGCGGCGAGGCGCTCAGGGTCTACTTCATCCTGCTCTGCACCATGACCTGCATGGGGCTGATCTTTCAGGCGACGCAGGCCGCCTTGCCCAAGCACTTCGACCTGCGCCTTGGTAACCACCTGAATGATAGTGCCTTCCTGCTGGGCGCGTCGGTCGCTGTGGTCTATACGGCGGGCGGCATCATGCAGATTGTGGGTGGCTTCCTGGCCGATCGCATGAATCTGAAGAGCCTCTATGTCGGTGCCTTCTTCTTCCAGATTCCGGTGATGCTGGGCCTGGCTTACATCGGCGGCCTGGCCTTGTTGCCGATCGCAGCCTTCACCGTCCTGCTTTCGACCGGTGCCTTGCCTGCCGAGAACATGCTGCTGGCCCGCTACACGCCGGCGAAGCACCAGGGTCTCGCCTACGGTCTGAAGTTCGTGCTGGCCTTCGGAACCGCGCCCTTGGCGATCGGTGCCGCTGCGTGGGTTGAGCGCAACACGGGCCAGTTCGAGTGGCTCTTCGTAGCGCTCATCGCTTTGACGGCGATTGCCCTGATCGCAGCCTTGATGCTGCCGAACGGCGAGCGGAAAGAGCCGGCCGTCCAGTCGCAGCCTCAACCGGCAGAGTAGGGCAGGCTTATCCCTCCTGCATGCTCTCCCGCGGGCGCAGACCAAACTCCTTGAGATAAGCGCGTGAAAAGGCGTCGGGTGCGCGATAGCCGTAGCGATAGGCGACGCGGGCCACGCGCTCGCCGCGCTCCAGGTCCATCCGCGCCAAAGCCATGCGCCAGCGCCTGAGGTAGCCCATCGGCGTTTCGCCTACGGTAGCCGCGAAGAGCTCTTTGAAGCGGCTGTGCGAGAGACCCGCCAGCTCCGCCAGATCGCTGTTCCGCCACAGCCGTTCCGGATCCTGGTGAATGGCCAGGATCGCGTGGCTGATCCGAGGATGCGCCAAGCCGGAAAAGAGACCAGGCTCAGTGGCGCCGCGTTCAAGCTGCATACGCAGGATGCGGACCACCAGGACCTCGCCCAGCCGACAGAGCACCGCCGGAGCACCACAGCGTAGCGCCTCCTGTTCCGACACAAGCAGGTTCACCAGGTTGGCAAGATCACTGTTCGGCTGAATGGGTTCTTCAACGCGGTCCGGCAGAGCGGTGCGCAAGGGATTGGTCTCACTGCCAAAATCGACTCTGTGCGCGATCAAAACCCTATCCTGATAGGCTTGAATTCCTGAAGTTCGCGGTTGGAAGATCAGTCTCTGCCGCGCCGAATCCATACTCGTCAGCACGGCCATATTGGCCGCATCCAAAGAGACCGGCGCCACGTTCAGACGAAAGCGGTCGAGCAGGGAGGTCAGGCGATCCATGGCAAATTTTCGGCCTTCGGGTCGGATAAATCGGATTTGAGCAATCTAAAGGCCAGATAGTGTCCTGGCAATAGCAACCAACTGGAGCCTGCACAGATGTTGATGCCACGTAAGAAAACCCCCGGCCTGACCCTGCCGACCCTCGATCACGGACAGTTCGATCTCGCCAGCGAAAGCTCAGAGCGCGGCACGGTGATCTGCTTCTACCGCGGTCTGCACTGCCCGATCTGCGCCAACTATCTGACCGAGTTTGATCGTCGTGCCCCTGACTTTGCCGAGCGTGGTGTCGGTGTCGTTGCGGTCAGCTCCGATGGTGAAGAGCGCACTCGCGCCATGGCCGACAAGATCGAGAACAAGAACATCCGCTTTGCCTACGATCTGCCCTTGCCGGTCGCTCGCGAATGGGGCCTCTACATCTCGACCTCACGCGGCAAGACCTCGATCGGCATCGAAGAGCCGGCGCTCTTCTCCGAGCCGGGCCTCTTCATGGTGACGCCCGATCAGAGCCTCTATTATGGCTCGGTGCAGACCATGCCTTTCGTGCGCCCGCACTTCTCAGAGCTGGTCGGCGCCTTGGACTTTGCCATCAAGAACAGCTATCCGGCCCGCGGCGAGTACGAGGGCGCTGTCTAAGCATTCGGCAAAGCTTAACCCAAGCTGTTGAGGGCCTGGTCCAGATCGCGGATCAGGTCCTCTGCCGTTTCCAGACCGACCGAAAGGCGGATCACTTCGTCGCCTGCGCCGGCTGCGGCGCGCTGCTCGTCGGTCAATTGGCGGTGCGTGGTCGAGGCCGGATGCAGAATCAGGCTGCGGCTGTCGCCGACATTGGCCAGATGGCTCCAGAGGGTGACGGCCTCCACCATCTTGACCCCGGCGTCGTAGCCGCCCTTGAGCCCAAAGGTGAAGACCGCCCCGGCGCCCTTTGGCAGGTAGCGTTCGGCCAATTTGAAGTAGGCGGAAGAGGGCAGGCCGGCGTGCGAGACCCAGGCCACGGCCGGGTGACTCTCCAAGAAGCGAGCGACTGCCAGGGCATTCTCGCAGTGCCGCTCCATACGCAAGGAGAGCGTTTCCAGGCCCAGGAGGGTCAGAAAGGCGTTCATCGGCGCTTGCTGTGCACCCAGATCGCGCAGGCTGACGGCATGACCATAGGTGGTGTAAGCGAGATCGCCGAAGGTCTCGTAGAAGGAGAGGCCGTGATAGGCTGGCTCCGGTGCAGCCAGGCTGGCAAAGCGCTCGCTCTTGGACCAGTCGAAACGCCCGGAATCGATGACCGCACCACCCATCGCCGTGCCGTTGCCGGTTAGGAACTTGGTCGTGGAGTGCACCACCAGATCCGCACCCCACTCGATCGGACGGCAGAGGAAGGGGGTCGCCAGCGTGTTGTCGACCACCAGGGGACAGCCGGCCGCTTCGGCGATGCGTGCCAGGCCCTCCATATCAGTGACGGCGCCACCGGGATTGGCCAGGCTCTCGCAGAAGATTGCGCGAGTCTCCTCGCCGACCGCTGCCTTGACCGCCTCCAGGTCGTCGACATCGACAAAACGGCAGTTCCAGCCGAACTTCTTGAAGGTCTTGCCGAACTGGGTGATGGAGCCGCCATAGAGACGGGTCGAGGACACGAACTCGGCACCTGGCTCCATCAAGGGAAAGAGGGCCAGAACCTGGGCGGCGTGACCTGAGGAGACGCAGGTGGCACCGCGCCCGCCCTCAAGGCTGGCCAGGCGTTCTTCCAGGGCGGCAACCGTGGGGTTGCCCAGGCGCGAATAGACGAAGCCGAAGGTCTGCAGATTGAAGAGGGAGGCTGCGTGGTCGGCGTCGTGGAAGACGTAAGAGGTGGTCTGGAAGATTGGGGTCTGTCTGGCCCCGGTTACTGGCTCCGGCTGGGTACCGGCGTGAATCATGCGGGTCTCGAACCCAAAGCGCTCGCTCATGGGATCAGGCCGCCGTCAGCCGACGGCGCTTTGCGGTGATGACACCGGAATCGAAGCCGCCCCAGGAGAGTTCGCTGTGCAGCCGCCCGAACTCGATTTTCGGACAGCGATCCATGATGACCGTCAATCCGGCCGCCTCTGCCTGAGCCGCGGCCTCATGGTTGATCACGCCAAGCTGCATCCAGATCACCTTGATGCCCTTGCTGTCTTTCAAGCTGATGGCCTCTTCCACGATCGGCCCGACGGAGGCGGAGGCGCGGAAGATATCGACCATCTCGAAGGGATCGGGAATGGCGCTGAGGTTGGCATAGACCATCTCGCCCAAGAGCTCATTACCGGCCTGGCCAGGGTTCACCGGGATCACCCGATAGCCCTTCTCCTGCAAGTACTTCATGGCGAAGTAGCTGGGTCTGTTCCACTTGGCGCTGGCCCCGACCATGGCGATGGTCCGGGTCCGATGCAAAACGCCCAGAATGTGGGCATTGCTGTAGGTGAGGTCGCTCATGCGCGGGACAGTAAGCGCCCCCAGCACCCCGCTCAAGCGGTCTTGAAGCTACGCGCCAAGTCCAAAATGTCAAAAAGCCGTGCGGCGTAGCGGTCGGGCAGGCTGTAGGCGGCCTGCTCTTGGCCTAAGAGGCTGCGCTCCATGCGATCGACCATGCGGCGCAGGCGGAAGTGGTGCAGGCCCAAGCGCGCCTGCAGCGGATCGGTCACGATGCCGGAGAAAGAGGCCAGCAGGGCGCCGATGCCGAGCAGCCCCAGGGTGGCGCCGGCGGTCGCCACCATCGGCGCGGAGGCCGCCAGGGAGGCTGGCAGAAGGCCCATCAGCTTGCCGCCCATGGGCAGCCAAAGCGGCGCCGTCTTCTGCGCCACGGCCTGGGCAAGCAGAGGGCCGAGACTGGCAGCACCTGGCGTCCACTGCTTGAACAGCATGGCGCCGACGGCGCTGGCGATCATGGCGTTGGCCAGTTCGGCAGCATGGCTGCGGCTGTCGACGTAGTGAGTCAAGGAGTCGGTCAGCCACTGCCGCAGGACGTCCGGGTCATGCTGATCGGCGACGGCCTGTTCAAAGGGCGCCAGAAGGGCCGGGAAGGGAGGTTGGCGCAGGACAGCGGCGCTCAGTGCATCTTTCCGGCTGATGCGACCGTCCGGGCTCTCGTAGGGCAGCTCAAGGAACTCGGTCATGACCCGCCAGGTGACCTCACGTCCGCCGACAGTGTCGACCTGCAGCCGTTGCGTGCGAAGCTGCTCGGAGGCACGGCGCCAGCTCATCCGTGAGGCGCCAGCAGCCCCCACATCGATGGCCAGCTGAGGCACGGTCATCAGCACATTGGCCGGTCCGCGCCAGATGTCTTCATGCAGCGCATCGCGGTGCAGCTTCAGGCTGCTGCGCAGATTGTAAGTCTCTCGGACGAAGGGATGAATCCGGCGTCGGCGCTCGGCGATGTAGCTGGCGACGCCAGCCTCATAGGCGGCGCGCATCTCCCCTTGCGTGGGGCTCAGGATCGGCAGGCTCATGGTCCACAAATGGTGAATGAGCCGCGAGAAATCCAGGTCTTGGCTAGCGATGCTTCCATTGGGCGTGGCGCTTTTCGATAAAGGCATCAATGCCTTCGCCGGCGTCTTCGGCCATCATGTTGCAGGCCATCATCTCGGCCGCATAGTCGTAGGCTGCCTCCATGCCCTTCTCGAGCTGGGTATAGACCATGCGCTTGCCCGTCGCGATGGCGACTGCCGACTTCGCGGTGATCCGACTGGCGAGAGCGGCGATCTCTTCGTCGAGCTTCTCCAGCGGTACCACGCGATTGACCAGGCCCCAGTCGGCTGCGGTCTCGGCATCGATGAAATCGCCGGTGAAGAGCATCTCAAAGGCGCGTTTGCGCGGCACGTTGCGGGTCAAGGAGACCGAGGGCGTGGAGCAGAAGAGACCGGCGTTGATGCCGCTGGTGGCAAAGCGTGCCTCTTCGGCGGCAACGGCCAGATCGCACTGGGCGACGAGCTGACAGCCGGCTGCCGTCGCGATGCCATGGATTCGCGCAATCACCGGCTTGGGGATGCGGGTCACGGTCAGCATCATGCGGCTGCAGGCCGCGAAGAGTGTCTGGTAATAGGCCTTTTCCGGGGTGGCCCGCATTTCCTTCAGGTCGTGGCCGGCACAGAAGGCGCGTCCGGCGGCGGCAATGACCACCACCCGCACCTCGTCATCCTCGCCAGCACGCTCCAAGGCCTCGGTCATTGCGGCCAAGAGCCCCTCAGAAAGGGCATTGTACTGCCGGGGGCGGTTCATGGTGAGGCTGCGGACGCCGTCCTTGGTCTCTTCCAGGACCAACGGCTCCTCGATCTCTAGGGCTTGGGCGGCTGCGCTCATGGGTGCCACTCCTCGTCTCTTGCAAAGGCGGCGGCAGTTTGGCCTTTTCCTTGGCTGTGACGCAAGCAAAGAGGGGGAGGGGCTCTTATGACCAAGGCGCCGGCAATCACGGTCGAGGCCTTCGAAGGGATCTGGCGCGAAGAGCGCGGGTTCTACGACTTCATGGGGTTGGTGACCGAAGAAATCGGCCATGGCTGGGCCAAGATGCGGCTGCCGGCCAAGAAGGAGCTGCTGCGTCCCGGCGGCACGATTTCGGGTCCAGCGCAGATGGCGCTAGCCGACTGTGCGGCCTATGCGGCCCTCTTGGGCGCGATCGGTCCGGTCCCGCTGGCGGTCACCACCAGTCTCTCTATGAACTTCCTGCGCAAACCCCAGCCGGGCGATCTCACCTGCGAATGCCGTCTCTTGAAACTGGGCAGACGCCTGGCCGTTGGGGAAGCCAGCGTCTACAGCGAAGGCTTGGAGGAACCGGTCAGCCACGTCACCCTGACCTACGCCATTCCCAGCAGCAGCTGAGTCTGTGGTAATATCATACCATCTTCTTAATCCTCTGTATTCCTATTGTTTTTTCGGCTTGACAACCCAGATAGGTCTCCGTAGAAGGCGCGCTTCTGGA
This sequence comes from Rhodospirillales bacterium, assembly GCA_963669335.1. Lineage (GTDB taxonomy): Bacteria > Pseudomonadota > Alphaproteobacteria > Kiloniellales > JACOMY01 > JACOMY01. Next base: position 2,875,969 of record OY770023.1, on the reverse strand, counting down.
AGACGGCAGCGTCTCTTTGGCGCGCGCTTCCCCCTGGCATTCCAACGATTGGACAGAGGTCGATGAAAACCTACTCGGCGAAGCCGTCCGAGATCGAGAAGAAGTGGATCTTGATCGACGCCGACGGCTTGGTGCTGGGTCGCATGGCTGCGGAGATCGCCAAGATCCTGCGCGGCAAGCACAAGCCCAGCTTCACCCCCCACATGGACTGCGGTGACAACGTGATCGTGGTCAACGCGGAAAAGGTCAAGGTCACCGGCAACAAGCTGAAGCAGAAGAAGTTCTTCTGGCACACCGGCTATCCCGGCGGCATCAAAGAGCGCACCTTGGGAGACACGCTCAGCGGTCGCTTCCCGGAGCGCGCGATCATCAAGGCGGTGGAGCGGATGATCACCCGCGGCCCGCTCGGACGCCAGCAGATGAGCAATCTGCGTGTCTATGCCGGGACCGAGCATCCGCATGAGGCGCAGCAGCCCGAGGTCCTGGATCTCGCCGCGCGCAACGCCAAGAACAAAAGGGTCATCTAAGACATGAGTGAAGAGATCGTCACCAGCCTTGAGGAGCTGGCCCAGGTCGCTGAGACCGAGGAGGCCTTGCCGGAGCCCAAGCGCGACGAGCAGGGGCGTTCCTACGCCACCGGGCGCCGTAAGGATGCGGTTGCTCGGGTCTGGATCAAGCCCGGTACCGGCAAGATCACCGTCAACAAGCGCGCTTTCGAGGTCTATTTCGCCCGCCCGGTGCTGCGCATGGTCATCAACCAGCCCTTCGAGGCGGCCAATCGCGACCGTCAGTTCGATGTGGACTGCACCGTGACCGGCGGCGGCCTCTCTGGCCAGGCCGGCGCACTGCGCCACGGCATCTCGCGGGCACTGACCTACTACGAGCCGGAGCTGCGTTCGGTTCTGAAGCGCGGTGGTTTCCTCACCCGTGACCCGCGCGCCGTCGAGCGTAAGAAGTACGGTAAGGCCAAGGCCCGCCGCAGCTTCCAGTTCTCCAAGCGCTAAGCCTTTCCCTTTTCCGGGAAAGAAGCGGGCGAAGGCGATCGGGCCTTCGCCCGCTTTGCTTTTTGGGGCGTGGGCGTTTGCTGGGCCTGGCGCAGGTGATGTGGTTTTGGGCAGGGGCGAACAGAGCGCTCCTGGTCCGCCTCAGTATCCCTTCTTGACAGATATGCGAATAATTCTTAATATCATTCTAGAATTGATCTGAAGAGGCTCACATCCATGCGTACTCTCTATAAAACAAGCAGCTATGCAGTGATGCATCTGGTGGTGGCGATAGGGGTGGCCTTTGCCCTGACAGGGGATTGGCTGATCGCGCTTTCAATTGGCTTGATCGAGCCTTTCGTACAGACCCTTTTCTTCGCCCTGCACGAGCGGGTCTGGGAGCGCAAGCGCAAGTCCGGGGTGAGCGAGGAGCAACCTCAATTGGTTACTGCAATGGCCAGATGATGGGGATCAGCACCATGGCCACGACCGCGGTCATGACCGCCATGGGGGCGCCAAACTTCACGAAGTCGGTGAAGCGATAACCGCCGGCAGAATAGACCAGCGTGTTGGTCTGATAGCCGATCGGCGTCAGGAAAGAGACGCTGGCGGCGAACATGACGGCGATGACGAAGGGCTCCGGCGGGCTGCCGAGGCTGTGCGCAAGGGCAATCGCGATCGGCGTCATGATCACCGCGACGGCGTTGTTGGTCACCAGCTCCGTCAGAATGACCGAAAGGAAGTAGATGCAAGCCAAGGCGATCAAAGGGTCGGAGTCGGCAAGGATGGGGGAGACCGTGTCGATCAACGCGGTCACCACGCCGGTTTTCTGCAGGGCTCCACCCAGCGCCAGCATGGCAAAGATCAAGGTCAGGATGCGCCAATCGACGGAGGCGAAGGCCTCTTCGGCTTCGATGCAGCGCGTTGCTAGCACGATGGCGGCTCCGCAGACCGCCAGGCCGGCAATCGGCATGATGCCAAGTGCAGCGCCCAAGGCCACCATCAAGATGGCGCCAATCGCGATCGGCGCCTTGGAGCGTCGGAAGCCGCGGACCCTGGGTTCGGCCACATTCACCAGATCCTGATCCTCGACCAGGCGGCGGACGTCGTCGGGTGCGCCTTCCAGCAGCAGAATGTCGCCGACCTCCAGCGGGGTGGTCTCGAAGCGGCGTTCCAGATTGGCGCCGCGGCGATGCAAGGCCAGCGGATAGATGCCGTAGCGGCGGCGCAGCCGCAGTTGGCCCAGGGTGCGCCCCAGGATGCGGGTTCCCGGCGTCAACAGCATCTCGACGATCACTGAGGTACGGGATCCGATCCGCTGAATGTGATCGTCCTGACGCTCCTTCAGCTGGCCAGCCTCTTTCATCGTCAGGATCTCGCGCGCCGGGCTGCGCAGCACCAGGATGTCGCCGGCCTGGATCTCAACGGCCTCCATGTTGCGACGAAGCGAGGCGTCGCCGCGGATGACGTCGACCAGCTTGCGATCGACCTGATTGAAGGCAGCGATCTCGCGCGGGTGCTGCCCGATATAGGCAGAGCCCTCTTCGACCACGATCTCCACCATGAACTTGGGCTGTGCCGTCAGGGTCGAGATGGCGGAGAGCGAGGTGCGGTCTGGCAGCAGGCGCTGGGCGAAGATGAGATAGCCGATGCCCAGCAGCGAGGCGACGATGCCCAGCGGCGCGATCTCGAAGATATGGAAGCCGGGCATGCCGTTGTCGCGGGCCACACCGTCGACCAGGATGTTGGTCGAGGTGCCGAGCAGGGTGCAGGTGCCGCCCAGGATCGAGGCGTAGGAGAGCGGGATCAAGAGCTTTGTCGGCGAGCGCTGCAGCTCGTTGGCCATGGCCACGGCGACCGGGATCATCAGCATGACCAGCGGCGTGTTGTTCATGAAGCCGGACATGACGACGATGGCCGCCAGAAAAACGAAAAGCGCCCGGATGGGGTGCGCACCGGCCCGCTTGGTCAGGTGAAAGGCAAAGCTCTCCAAGGCGCCGGTTCTCACCAGAGAGGCCGAGATGATGAACATGGCCGCAATGGTGATCGGGGCCGTGTTGGTGAAGACCTGCAGAACATCGCTGATCGTCAGGATGTCAAGCCCAAGGAGGGCGGCCACGGCAGCGGCAGCCGAGACCTCCGGCGGCCGCCATTCAAAGGCAAAGGCCACGAAGAGCAGGATGATCGTCAGGCCGACGAGATAGGGGGCGAGCCCCTCAAGACCGTAGAGCATGGTAGCTCTGGTCCTAGCCTGCTCGGTCCAGGGGGTGGGCCGCGGTGCGGCAAAGGTCTCGCATCGGTATCACGGAGGGTAGGGGCCCCTTGTTGCGGAAGGTCTCAGTTGCTTGGCGTCTGCTGCCCCTGCTGCTTGAGGGCGTCGGCTTCGGAGGTCTGGTCCAGCCTCAATCGGGAAGCGTATCTCTGGCGCGTTTGGTCTGAGTTTTGGCTCTCGTCTCGGTGATTGTCGAAAGAGCGTCTGACAGGCCCAACCATCCTGTCAACAGCTTTCCCAGGCGGAGAGGTTCCTTGCGGCAAGGCAGACCCGCGTCCAGGCAGGCTTGGCAAGCCCGAGGACCGCTTGTAAGCAGAGGCGGACGATGACCTTCAGACCAAGGGAAAGGACCGATGGGCAAGGCAATCAAAGCAGGAATTCTCGGAGCGTCGGGCTATACGGGAGCGGACCTTGTGCGACTGCTCACCCTACACCCCGAGGTCGAGATCCGACTGCTGACTGCCAATGCCCATGCCGGAAAGCCGATGGGCGCAGTCTATCCGCATCTCGGTTACCTCGACCTGCCGGACCTCGTCACCGTCGAAGAGGCAGACTGGTCGGCCCTAGACGTGATCTTCTGCGGGCTGCCGCATGCGACCTCGCAACAGATTGTCAAGACGCTACCTAAGTCTCTGAAAGTCGTAGATCTTTCTGCTGACTTCCGGATCGAGAATCCAGAAACTTATGCGACCTGGTACGGGCATGAGCACTATGCGCCCGAACTGCAGGGCGAGGCCGTCTACGGCCTGACGGAGATCAACCGCGAGCGGATTGCCGCGGCGCGGCTCATCGCCTGCCCGGGTTGCTATCCGACGGCCGTTCTCCTGGCCCTATTGCCGCTGGTGCGTGATGGATTGGTTGATCCGCAAGAGATCATCATCGATGCCAAGAGCGGTGTCTCGGGTGCAGGGCGGGGTCTCAAGGAGAACCTCCTCTTCTGTGAAGCCGGCGAGGGGCTTTCACCCTACGCGGTCGGCAGCCATCGCCATGCACCGGAGATCGAGCAGGAGATCGGCAAGGCGGCCGGCGCGTCCGTCTTCGTCAACTTCACGCCACACCTGGTGCCCATGAGCCGGGGAGAGCTGGTGACCTGCCATCTGAAGCTGAGCGCCGGCGAGACCGCTGAGCGCCTGCGGGAGAGCCTGGCCGGTGCCTATGGCGATGAGACCTTTATCCGCTTGCTGTCCAAAGGGCGCTTGCCCTCGACGCAGATGGTGCGCGGCTCCAACTACGTCGCGATATCCGTCGTCGAGGATCGGATCCCGGGACGTGCCATCGTCATCGCGGCAATCGACAACCTGGTGAAGGGCTCCAGCGGGCAGGCCATTCAGAACATGAACCTGCTGTTCGGCCTGCCGGAATCGACGGCGCTGTTGCAGCCTCCTCTCTTCCCCTAAGGCATAGGATAGCCCTCATGACCGGCCCAATCCGCAGCTATCACGGCTCTACGCCGCAAATCGACCCAACGGTCTTCGTCGCCGACAATGCCGTGGTCATCGGCGATGTGGTCATCGGTAGGGGAAGCTCCATCTGGTACGGCTGCGTCGTGCGCGGTGATGTGAACCGTATCACCATAGGCGAGGGTACGAACATTCAGGACGGGACGGTCATCCACGTGAACCACGACCCGTCCGGCAACTACAAGGACACCGGCGGCGGTATGTCGACTTGGATCGGCAGCCACATCACCGTCGGGCATCAGGCCCTGCTGCATGCCTGCCGTCTGGAAGATGGCTGTTTCATCGGTATGCGCGCCGTGGTGATGGATGAGGCCGTGATCGAGGCCGGCGCCATGGTCGCCGCGGGTGCCTTGGTGACCCCCAGAAAGCGTGTGCCTTCTGGCCAGCTCTGGGCCGGCTCACCGGCGAAGTACCTGCGTGACCTGACGCCGGACGAGATCAAGATGATGCATTACTCGCCCCGCAACTACGCCGGCTTGGCGGCCAGCTACCTGTAATAGGGTCAGCGTCCACCAGTTCTAGTTTTGCACTCTCTTGTCTTTGAAGACGGTCTGGCCGCCGGGCTTTCGTTAACGCCATGAAAAGTAAGACAACTAAAGCCAAACGACCAAGAAATCCCTACGCTGCGATTGTGAAGCGACGGGGATTAAGGGTGCAGCCTTCAGACAAGACCTATCGTCGCCGGACCAAGCATCGGAAGAAAATTGATCCCGAAACAAAGCTAGACTAGTCTGCGCCCAGAGAGGAAGTGGCAGGGACCTGGGAGAAGAGTCCCTCCCTTGGGGAAGACGCGGCATGAAGACTGAAGCGCTCCGAATTGCGCTCATTAAGCCCTCGCGTTACGACGACGAGGGATACGTTGTGCAGTGGTGGCGCTCGCTTATGCCGTCCAATGCCCTGGCGGTCGTCTATTCCATCGTCATGGATTGCAACGAACGCAAACTGCTTGGTCCCGATGTCGAGATCGAGGTGCGTGCCTTCGACGAGACCAACGTCGTGTTGCCGATGAAGGAGCTTCAGGATTGGGTTCTGGCTGGCGCCGCCGGTAGCTTCGTCGGACTCGTTGGCGTGCAATCCAATCAGTTCCCACGGGCGATGGATCTGGCCCGCCCTCTGCGCAAAGCCGGGGTCGATGTGGTGGTCGGCGGCTTCCATGTCTCGGGTTGCCTTGCGATGCTGCCGGAGCTACCGGCCGACCTACGCGAGGCGCAGGATCTAGGGATCATCCTCTACGCCGGGGAGTGCGAGGAGCGGCTGCAGGATCTGCTTCGTGACCTGCGTGCCGGAACCGCAAAGCCAATCTACAACTACATGGATTCCCTGCCGGGCCTGGAGGGGCAGCCGCCACCCTTCCTGCCGAACGACAAGGTGAACCGCACCGTCGGGCGCTACTCGTCCTTCGATGCCGGGCGCGGCTGTCCCTTCCAGTGCTCCTTCTGCACCATCATCAACGTCCAGGGCCGCAAGAGCCGCTATCGCAGTGCCAACGATATCGAGGCCATCGTCAGGGCCAACCTGGAGCAGGGGGTGAGGAGCTTTTTCGTCACCGACGATAACTTCGCGCGCAACAAGAACTGGGAAGCGATCTTCGACCGTCTGATCCAGCTCAGACGCGACGAGGGTCTGCGCATCTTCATGACCCTGCAGGTCGATACGCTCTGCCACCGGATCCCCAACTTCATCGACAAGGCCAAGGCGGCCGGCACCACAACGGTCTATATCGGCTTAGAGAACATCAATCCTGCCAACCTGACCGATGCCAAGAAGCGGCAAAACCGCATCTGGGAGTATCGTGACATGATCCGGCAGTGGAAGGATCATGGGATTGCGACCTATGCCGGCTACATCCTGGGCTTTGCCAGCGACACGCCGAAGCGGATCGAACAGGATATCCGCATCATCATGGATGAACTGCCGCTGGACTATCTGCAGTTCTATCCCCTGACACCGCTTCCCGGATCGGAAGATCATCAGCGTCTCTTGGCGCAGGGCGTGCCGATGGATCCCGACATGAACAACTATGACCTGGAGCATGTCGTGGTCGATCACCCGCTGATGTCGCGGGAGGACTGGACCGAGATCTATTGGAAGGCTTGGCAGATCTATTACACGCCGGAACACATGAAGCGGATCCTGAAACGGCGGGCAGCGACCGGTAAGCGCAATCTGCGCGTGATGGCGCTGATGGCCTTTGCCGGCTTTCCCTCAATCGAGGGCGTGCATCCGATCCAGGGCGGCATCGGACGCCGCAAGATCCGCAGTCAGAGGCGATCGGGGCTGCCTCTCGTGCCGGCTTGGTGGTTCTATCCAGCCCGGATCGTGGAGGCGAGCCACGCTACCTGGCGCTGGATCAGCCTCTATTGGTGGCTGCGCTTCACGGCCTGGCGCATCAACCGCGATCCCAACCGTCTTTCCTACAACGATCGCTCCTTGAGCGAGAGCGCCGAAGAGGATCAGCAAATGATGGAGCGCTACGGTGCTGCGGTTGCAAAGCGCCGGCCAAAACCTGCAGCGGCCACCTCCTAGCGTCTCTCGTCTCCTTAGACCCTGTCGTTCATGGTGACTCTCTTCGCGTCACGATCGCTGACGGCACAAGCGTCCAGCCCAGTTTGGCAGACCAGTTTGGCAGGCCTGTGCTCCCTGGTAGCATTGCCTCTTTGCGCTATATTGGGGTCTCTGTCTGCAGCATGGGGCAGGTCAGCGATTTGCCATGCTTATCCCGGCCCGCCGCCGCAGTGACCGCACGATCCAGGGCTGCCCGCGTGACGACTAGGAAGTAAGGGTTCGATCCGGTGACCGATACCTCCATCGACAAGCTCTCAGCACCCGCGCCAGGCCCTTATCCGGCGGCCTACTTCGCCTTGTCCGTGGGCTATCTCGTCCTTCTGGTGGCAGGCGCTTGGATCGGTGACCTAGGGCTCCTGCTGGTGCTCCTCGGCGTGACCATAGCGACCAGCCTCTTCGACCGCATCCTGCCCGACACTCTGCGCAATGCCGATCTGCAAACCTCAGCAGGCGCTTTGGTTTGGCACGACCGCCTGTTGGCTCTCTGGGTGGTGTTGCAGGTGCTGCTGATCTATGGGGCCTTGGCCTTTGTGACCTGGACCGGCCGTGTGGATACGCTGGAGGCCATAGCCCTGATGGTCTGCGTCGGCGTTGGCACCGGCACCTTCGGCGTGGTCTACGCACATGAGCTCATGCACAGGCGCGACCGGCTCTCCAGGGGGCTGGCTGAGGTCCTCCTCGGCAGCGTGCTCTACGGGCACTTCATCACTGAACATTTGAAGGTCCACCATCCCTACGTCGGGACACCGCGGGACAATGTCACCGCGCGCTACGGTGAATCGCTCTACGGCTTCTTGCGGCGCGCGATTCCCGGGAGCTTGCGTTCTGCCTGGCGTGTCGAGCAGAACCGCCTCAGCCACCTGGGCCGGCCGGTTTACGCCCTGAAGAATCCCTTCTGGCGCTATGCCGGGGCAGGGCTGTTGGCCATGCTCCTCGCCTGGGTCATCGGCGGCTTGTACGCACTTTTTCTCTTCCTGGTGCAGGCCGCGACGGCCATTCTGCTGACGGAGGTCATCAACTACATCCAGCACTATGGATTAACGCGCCGGCACCTGGGGGATGGCCGTTACGAGCGGGTCGCGGCGAAGCACTCTTGGAACGCTTTCCAGCCGGTCACAAGTTGCCTGCTGATCAATCTGCAACGGCACAGCGACCATCACTACTTTCCGACCCGTCCCTATCCTCTGCTGCAGGCCTACCAGAAGGGCGAAGCACCGCGTATGCCCTTTGGTTACCCGATCATGGTGAGCGCAGCTCTGGTCCCGCCGCTCTGGCGGCGCATGATGGACTGGCGTGTGCGGCGCTGGCGCGAACAGCACTATCCGGACATCGAGGACTGGTCCGACTACGATTCGCATAACCTGCCTCAGCCGCGCTAAGGGCCTGTGATGTTCTTTTTGAGCCGGTCCCCCTAGTCACGATGGGAAACAACACGCCAGTCGCGCGGCGACATGTCTTTTACCTGCACGGCTTCGATCCGCGCGGGCCGGCCGCCTATCACCGCATCTTTCAAGAGGAGGCGCTGCGCCAAGCCGAGGTCGATCGGGTTCCCTTCAGGGTTGGTGCCCGGCGAAACGATGGGACCATCGCGTCAAGCTGGGAGGTCGAGGCCGACTATCCCGAGGGCACTGTCAAAACGACCTACGAGGCGCTGCGTTGGGACGACATGGTGCGCCGCCACTGGCCCAAGGGCCTGCCGGCCTTGATCGCCATGAGTCTTCGCTATCTCTGGTCGTTTCTGAGAGCCGAGTTCCTTAGAGGCTTGGCCAAGACAGCCTGGCCCTCCTTCGTCGCCATCCTCTTCCCGCCGGCAACCTTTCTCGCCTTCGGCCTCTTGCTGTTGCTCTTGGGACTGCTGGTCTGGCAGCTGGGCCTTCTGTTTGGTCTGCCATCCTGGTTGGCGCTGGCGATCGCGGCCGGGATCGCCATTGGCGCCTCCTTCTTGTGGAAGCGCTTGGAGGCCTGGCTCAATCCCTGTTGGCTGGCGCGGGTCTTCGGCTTCCTGGCCAGCTGGGCCTCCGGTCGCGTCAAGGGGCTGGAGGAGAAGCAGCGCCTCTTCGCTGCGCGCATCGAGGCCCGCCTGCGCGATCCGGAGCTGGACGAGGTCTTGATCGTCGGACACAGCATCGGGGCGCAGCATGCCATCGGCGCCCTGGACCAGCTCTATCGCAAGGACCCGTCGCTCTTTGATACGGGCAAGGCCTCTTTTCTCACTTTGGGGCAATGCCTGCCGCTCTTGGGTGCCCTGCGGGAGGCGGAGCAGTTTCGCCGTGAGTTGGCCGTGGTGGGGATTGAGATGACAGGGATGCCCTGGATCGACGTAACCTCGCCCTCCGATCCCGCTTCTTCCTGTGCAGTCGATCCGCTGGCGCCGACCGGGCTTGACCGGCCAATGGGCGAGGACGAGCGGCCGGTGCAGGTCTCGCCGCGCTTTCACGCAATCCTGACGCCGGAGACCTTCCGCCAGATTCGCCGAGAGCCCTTTCGCTTTCACTTCCAGTATCTGATGGCGAGCGAGATCCCTGGCCGCTACAACTTCTTCCGCCTGACCTGTGGGCCGGAACGCTTGGCACCACCGGGCGACCGGATCGCCTGGACCTGGAGGAAGGGCGGTCCGCACTCCTGGGCCACCAGAAGAGCATCTTGAATGGACGAGCACCTGATCCCGCCCAAGCCGACCTCCGGGAAGGCCTCGCCGCTTAAGCGGCTGCGCGATGCGCTGAAGCCCGGTCAGGGCGGCTCTAAGGTCGGTTACAAGGTTCTGGTTGTGCGCCATAAGCTGCCGCGCATTCCAGGGATCAAGCAGCGCTTCACCTACTCGATCAGGGATCCCGCGGTTGCTCGTGAGCTGCTGGTCGGGCGTGCGGCCGACTTTCCGAAGAGCCGCATCATGTATGCCATGCTCTCGCCGCTGGTTGGCAACAGCGTCTTCGTCTCGAACGGTGAGGTCTGGCGCAAGCAGCGGCAGATCATGGACCGTGCTTTCGAGACCGGTCGTCTACGCGAAGCCTTCCCGAAGATGTTGGAGGCGAGCGAATCACTGGTGTGCCGCCTTGAAGGCCCGGCGAGGGAAGGCGCCGTTGTGGCGATCGAGAGTGAAGCCACCCACGCAGCGGCCGATATCATCTTCCGCACCATCTTCTCAGAGCCCATTGACGGTGAGTCGGCCGAAGAGCTGTTCCGGGCCTTCAGCGGATTTCAGCGCCTGGCCTACGTCCACGGCATCGCCTCTCTCACCGGGCTCCCGCTTTGGAGCATGCCCGGCCGGTTGCGTTCCATCAGGCGCGCGCGGACGATCCGCTCAGCGCTGGGCCGCCTCTTGGATCGACGCTTGGCTGCTGTCGCCGGCGGTGCCGCGGTCCCGCAGGACGATATCCTAGCCAACCTCTTGAACAGCAAAGATCCCGATACCGGTGAGGCGTTCGGGCGTAGCTATCTTCTAAACGAGATCGCCACGCTCTTTTTGGCCGGCCATGAATCCTCGGCTGCTGCCATCTCGTGGAGCCTCTACCTTCTGGCCAGTAGCCCGGAGGCGCAGGACAGAGCGCGTGCTGAGGTCTTGTCGGTGTTGGGCGAGCGGGAACCGACCTACACTGACATGGGCAAGCTCACCTTCTTGCGCGATGTCTTCCGCGAGACCTTGCGGCTCTATCCGCCGGTCGCCAACGTGGCGCGCGACACCACCAAGGACGAGCAACTGGGGAAGTGGAGCATCGCGCCGGGCGCGCCGGTCTTTGTGCGCACCTGGCAACTGCAGCGCCACCCCGATATCTGGCCGGAGGCCGACCGCTTTGACCCCGATCGCTGGCAGTGCCCCTATGCCCGCAAGGCGCAAAAACAGGCCTATCTGCCTTTCAGTCTGGGACCCCGCGTCTGTTCGGGCGCCGCCTTTGCGATGCTGGAGGCGGCCATGATCTTGGCCTTGCTGTTGCGGCGCTATCGCTTCTCGCTGCCGGAAGACGGTGCGCAGCCTGAGCCAACGGTGCGCCTGACCATGCGCTCAGCCAACGGCATCAGCTTGAAGGTAGAGACTTTGGAGGGCACTACACCGAGCCGATCGGATAGGGCACAGTAAGGGCACGAAGGAGAGAGACAAGGCTTTCGGGTTTCTGGGGGGCAAAGTGGGAGTTTGTCAGATGGGTCAAAGAGATCTCGTCGCTGGTTTGGCAGGTGTGCTTGCCGTCACGTTGTTGCCCTCCGCCCTGCGCGCGGACTCGCAGACCAACACCATTGTCGCCTCGGAGATGCGGCAGGCCGGGCATGCTTGCGATAACCCCAGGAATGCCCAGCGTGACACGGAGGCCTCAAAGCCGGGGCGCACTGTCTGGGATCTGCAATGCGACCAGGGAACCTTCCGGGTCACGATCAACCAAGACGGATCGGCGGAGGTCGAGCCCGCTGAGTGATCTCGGGTATCGTCGCCTCGCTGAACAAACCCTCCTTGGGCCCTAAACCGGTAGCACTGTGGTCTGCTTGATCTCCTTCAGGATCAGGTTCGTTCTGACTTGAGCGACACCGGGTTGCGTAAAGAGAAAACTCTCCAGGAAGCGGTTGTAGGCCTCTTTGTCGGTGCAGACGACGCGCAGGTGGTAGTCAGCCTCTCCGGTGGTCGCAAAGCACTCCAACACCTCGGGGCGGGCAGCGACGGCTGCGATGAAGTCCTTCACCTGGCGCCGCTCGTGACGCTCCAAGGTGACCTGGACCACGGCCTGGAAAGAGAGGCCAGCTGCCTCCGCATCCAACTGCGTCCGATGGGCCTTGATCACGCCGCTCTCCTCTAGCACGCGGACACGCCGCCAACAGGCCGAGGTGGAGAGTCCGGCTCTCTCGGCCAGGGCCTGGTTGGTGATACGCGCATCCTCCTGCAAAGCCTGCAGCAAGCGGCGATCTGCCAAAGACAACTCCATATTGGTAAACCTTGTGAGTTGCAGCTTCACAAACGGTAGGATTTTTCGATTTCTTTGTCTAGGGAGGGGCCTCTGGCAAGATCGTTCATGCTGTTGCCCTATCTATAGAGGGGTCATCAGAGGAACCTTCCGCCATGCCGCTCGAAGCCCCGCTCAACCCGCAGGACCCGAATCCGCCGCTTAGCCCCTATCGGCTGGAGGATCGCTATCGCTTGCAGAAAGGGCGGGTCTTCCTCACCGGCACCCAGGCTTTGGTGCGCATTCTTTTGGATCAGGCACGCCGCGACAAGACGGCCGGCCTCAACACCGCCGGCTTCGTCTCGGGCTATCGGGGCTCACCTCTGGGCACTGTCGACCTGGAACTCTGGCGCGCGAAAGAGGCGATCAAGCAGGCCGGCATCGACTTTCTGCCGGCGGTCAATGAGGATCTGGCTGCCACCGCTTTGCTTGGCACGCAGCAAGTCGAGAGCGATCCCAAGCGCCAGGTGCAGGGTGTCTTCGGGCTCTGGTATGGCAAGGGACCGGGCGTGGACCGTGCCGGTGATGCGCTGAAGCACGGCAATGCCTATGGTTCTTCGCCGCATGGCGGCGTGCTGGTGGTGGCCGGCGACGACCATGGCTGCGTCTCCTCCTCCATGCCGCACCAGTCGGACGCAGCTTTCCTCACCCACTTCATGCCCAGCCTCAATCCGGCCTCCGTTGCCGAGTACCTGAGCTTCGGAGCCTACGGCTATGCGCTCTCGCGCTTCTCCGGTATGTGGGTCGGCTTCAAGGCGGTCTCCGAGACGGTAGAATCGGGTGCATCGGTCGAACTGCCGCCGGAACACCATTTCATCCTACCGGACTTCACGCCACCGCCCGGCGGACTGCACTACCGCTGGCCGGACCTGCCGGGCCTGCAGATCGAAGAGCGCATGGAGTGGAAGAAGCGCGCCGTCTTGGCCTTCGCTGCAGCCAATCCCATTGACCGGCGCATCTACGACGTCAAGGGCGCGCCCTACGGCATCGTCACCACCGGTAAAGGGCATCTGGACCTGATGGAGGCCTTGCGTCTGCTGGGTCTCGACGAGGCGACCTGCCGGGCGCGCGGCATCGATATCTACAAGGTCGGCATGGTCTGGCCCTTGGATCGCAGCGATGCCTTGGCCTTCGTCAGGGGCCGGCGCGAGCTTCTGGTGGTCGAGGAGAAGCGCGGGATCATCGAGAGCCAGTTCAAGGAGTACTTCTACGACCTGCCGGGCAACAAGCCGGAGCAGATGGTCGGTAAGACCGATGAAGAGGGCAGGGACCTCATCCCCTGGACAGGCGAGCTCTCGCCGCGCCTCTTGGCGCCGATCCTGGCCGCACGATTAGACCGTTTTCACCCCGACCTGAAGCTGCCGGAACGCGCGGTGAGCCTGGCTCCCAGTGCCGGTCGCGCCATCGAGATCGCGGGCGCCACCCGTACGCCTTACTTCTGCTCGGGCTGTCCGCACAACAGCTCGACCAAGGTGCCGGACGGCTCCAAGGCCTTGGCCGGGATCGGCTGTCACTTCATGGCCAGTTGGATGGATCGAGAGACCACCTCCTTGATCCAGATGGGAGGCGAGGGGGTGAACTGGGCGGCCTCCTCGCGATTCACCGGCAGGGGGCACATCTTCCAGAACCTAGGCGAGGGCACCTACTATCACTCCGGCTCCATGGCGATCCGTCAGGCCATCGCCGCCAAGACCAACATCACCTACAAGATTCTCTATAATGACGCGGTGGCCATGACCGGTGGCCAGCCCGTCGACGGTCCTATTTCGGTACAAGCCATCGCGCAGTCCGTGCGGGCCGAAGGGGTGGAGCGCATCGCACTGGTCTCCGATCAGCCTCAGAAGTTCTCGCTGATGGACTTCCCGAAGGGCACCACCCTGGACCACCGCCGCGACCTGGACCGGGTACAGCGCGAGCTGCGCGAACGCCCCGGCGTCACCGTGCTGATCTATGAACAGCCTTGCGCTACCGAGACCAGGCGCCGTCGCAAACGCGGTCAGGTCGAAGACCCGAAGCGCTTTGCCTTCATCAACGAGCTGGTTTGCGAGGGCTGTGGCGATTGCTCTGTGGAAAGCAACTGCCTGAGTGTCGAGCCGAAGGAGACACCCTTCGGTCGTAAGCGGCAGATCAACCTCTCGACCTGCAACAAGGACTTCTCCTGTCTGAACGGCTTCTGCCCCAGCTTCGTGACGGTCGAGGGCGCCAAGCGGCGCCGTAGAGACCCTGCCTCCTTGGACTTCGCGCAGCAGGCGGAGAGTTTGCCGACGCCAGGCCTGGCAGATCTTTCCAAGCCCTATGACCTGCTGGTGACCGGCGTTGGCGGGACCGGGGTGATCACCGTTGGTGCCGTGATCGCCATGGCGGCCCACCTGGAAGGCAAGGGCATCACTGTTCTGGACTTCACCGGCTTTGCCCAGAAGTTCGGGCCGGTCTTGAGCTACTTGCGTCTGGCTGCTGACCCCAGCCAGAACCATCAGGTGCGGATTGACCAGGGTGCGGCCGACGCCTTGATCGGCTGCGATCTGGTGGTCTCGACCTCGTCCAAGGCCTCTGGGACCTACCGCAAGGGTATGCAGGCCTTGGTCAACACGGCCGAGATGCCGACCGGCGACTTCGTCAAACGCCGCGATGCCGACATGCAAGCAGCCCAGCGCCTGCAAGCCTTGGCGCAGGGTGTCGGCGAAGAGCACCTAATGACCCTGGACGCCAATCGCTTGGCCGAGGAACGCCTTGGCGACCAGGTCTTCGCCAACATGATCATGCTGGGTGCTGCCTGGCAGGCCGGTCTGGTGCCGCTCACAGAAACTGCCATGCTGCAGGCGATCGACCTCAACGCCGTCGCCGTCGAACGCAATCGAGAGGCCTTTGCCTTGGGGCGTCTCACGATTGCGGATCCCACGCGCGTTTTGGGAGTTGAGCCGCCTGCGGAAGAGAGCCTGGATCAGATGATCGCACGCCGGGTCGCCTTCCTGACCGACTATCAGGACGCCGCTTGGGCCGAACGCTACAGCAAGCAGGTGGCCCAGGTTCGCGCCGCCGAGGCCGGGGACGAGGCTCTGACCCGGGCCGTCGCGCGCGCCCTCTTTAAGCTCATGTCCTACAAGGACGAGTACGAAGTCGCGCGCTTGCACAGCGACCGGGCCTTCCGCCGACAGATCGACGAAGCCTTCGAAGGTGATTTTAAGGTCAACTACCACCTGGCACCGCCGCTCTTCTCGGCGCAGCGCGACGCGCGGGGGCGACCGCTGAAGCGGCAGTTCGGCCCCTGGATGGGGCGGCTCTTCCCGCTGCTGGCGCGCATGAAGCGGCTGCGCGGGACCCGCTACGACCTCTTTGGCCGTTTGGAAGAGCGCAAACGCGAGCGGGCTCTGATTGCCTGGTATGAGGCCCTGCTGCCGCGCCTGATTGGAGCCATCGGCCAGGCACCCGAGGAAAAGCTGGTAGCAATAGCAGCCGCTCCTATGGAGATCCGCGGCTTCGGCCCGGTGAAGGACGCGGCCGAGGACAAGGTTCGAAAGCAGGTCGATGAGCTGCTGAGGTCTTCGGGCCTTTAACTGTCGAGTTCCCGCTAGATGACGGGGCGCGCCACCATCAGCCAGAAGATGGCCAGAACCATCAGGAAGGCCGGGATGCCGCAGAGAAACCAGATTCGATAGAGGCGATGATAGGCGTCCGGCAGGCTCGCTCCGCCGCTTTCGGCCGCCAAGTGCTTGAGGCGATGCTGAAGCCAGACCACCGGGAGCCAAAAGCAGCCGACGAGGACATAGAGCAGCAGCGAGAGCAGGATCCAGCCTTCGGTGAGATCCCAGCCCAGACCAAATGCCAAAGCAAAGCCGGTGAGGGGCTGCAGCACCACGGCAGTGGCGGTGAAGAGCCAATCAGCCAGGATGACGCTGCCGGCCGTGTGCACGATGATCCTGGGATCACCGCTGCGATGGGCCATCACCATGAAGAAGGCGATGGCAGCACCGCTGCCCAGGAGGGTGGCCGCGCCGATGATATGGAGCCATCGCAGGACTAGGAGCCACTCCACCGTCTGGGCTCCTCAGCGCTCTTCTGCCGTCAGGCTGAGGTAGAGGGCCAACAGCAGGGTGGGCCCAACCTTGACCAGTGGCCCCAGCGGATCGAGCCAGAGGGCCGGCAACCAGAAGCTGGCAGTCAGCAGGTAGGTAAGCGACACGGCTATGGAGAGAACGCAGGCTCTCCGGAACCAGCGGCGGAGCAGCAGCAAGAGCCCGATCAGGATATCGAGCACTGCGCCGAAGAGCACCAGAGCAAGCGCCGCCGCGGTCGGCAGTGTGGTTGCGAGCAGTGCTTGCGCCTCCTCAAGACTGATCAAGGCGATCAGGCCGGATGCCAACCAGAAAGCCGAGAGACCCATGAGGGCGAGCGGAAAGACCAGCAGGTGGCGGGCGAAGACCCGTTCCTGTCGGGTGGATGGCAGGTCCTGCAGGATCTCGTCCAGGCTCTTCATCCGCTGACCGCTTGCTGCCTGCCAAGGTGCTGGGTCTCCGACCACGTCGTCGGCCATCACACGCAGCGCTGTGCTGCGGAGCGGGGAGCGCCATCCCAGGTGAGCTGCGAGGTCAGCAGCCTTGGCCATCAAGAGTCCGAGCCAGAGCG
Source organism: Rhodospirillales bacterium (assembly GCA_963669335.1). Classification (GTDB taxonomy): domain Bacteria; phylum Pseudomonadota; class Alphaproteobacteria; order Kiloniellales; family JACOMY01; genus JACOMY01. The sequence continues at coordinate 2,859,141 of OY770023.1, read as the reverse complement.
GCACCGAAATCTCAAGTCGGGCAGGTGAAAAGCCAAGCCAGCCGCGCAGTCTGCGCACGAGATCACTTAGGCGGTGGGCCTTTTCCTCCATTAAGTCATAGCTTTGCTGCGCCAACTTCGGGTTCTTCAGGCACGCCAGGACGGCCTCAGCAACGGCCTCCACTGCCACGCATTGGAAGCGTGCCTTGGCCAGAACCAGTGGCTGCACCCAGGGAATGGCGGCCAGCATCCGCAATAGTGCAGAGCCGCCATAGGCAGTCGGAGCGATCACCAGCCCCGGCTTCAGCACCACCCAGTCGAGCTGACTGGCTTGCAAGGCGGCATCGGCCTCGCCCTTGGTGCGCAGGAACTCCGTCTTTGCCGACGGCTTGGCACCCGGTGCCGAGATCTGGACAAAGCGGGTCACGCCCTGGTCATCACAGGCAGCGATCAAGGTCAGCAGATTGTCGCGCTGAGAGCTCGCGAGGCGATCGCCTCCACCCGATTGCAGGGCACCTGCAGCATTGACCACAGCATCGCAGCCTTTGAGGAGTTGCGCCCAATCTTCTGATTTAACTGGATTATTCAGATCTAAGGCGTGCCACTCGGCGCCAGGAAGCAAGCGCGCACCAAGTCTGGCATCGCGCGCGACAGCGATCACCTCAAAGCTGGATTCAAGCAGAGCGCGGCCGATCTCCTTGCCGATCAGCCCATAGCCACCAAGCAGGAGGACCTTCACTGCGATGCTAGGTCAGGGCTGCCCAGGCCGCGTCAAGGTAGCTCTGGGTCTGATAGCTTGCGCGGGCATAGGCGGCCCGGGCTTCCTGGTTGCCGCTCTCCGCCAACTCGCGAAAGTGCTCCACCATCAGCACCTGCTGCGGCGTCTGTGACGGTGTTTCGACGAAGGCGAAGGTCTTGGGGTTCGCGTCGCTCGTGCGCTGGGTGAAACCGGTTCGTACCTCAGGGTCCTGGCGGGCGAAGCTGTTGGTCCAGTTCATCACGAAGTCGTCCAGCAGCAGGACGCCCTTTTCGCCATAGAGGCTGACCAGATCGGCCATGGCGTTGGTCTGGAAGCCGCTGCCGAAGGTCGCGGTCTGACCACCCTCCCAGGCGAGCAGGCCGCTGCAGTGGGTCAGAGCGCCGGTTTCGGGGTCGCGGTTGCCGGCCGCCCTGGCTTCGATCAGGTCGCCCTCCGGACGCAGATACTCCACGATGGCCCGCATGCAGTACCAGCCGAGGTCACCCAGGGCTCCCATAGGCTCCAAAGCGGGATCGAAGCGGATGTTCGAGCGATCGGCGAGGCCGGTGTAGAAGACCGTGTGTGCAGCCTGTGGCCGGCCAACCCGCTCCGGAACTTCGGCCCGCAGGCGGTCCCGGCGTGGGTGATGGACGAAGTGGGTTGCATCCATGAAGACCAGCCCGGCCTCAGCGGCCGCGCTTGCCATGCGCTCTACCGAGGCAGCGTCGACGAAGGGCTTGTCCACCAGCACATGCTTGCCCGCCGCGATGGCCGCCAGGGCCGCAGCTTCCTTATGCGCCGTTGGAATGGCGACATAGACCGCCTCGACCTCGCTCTCGGCCAGCAGGGCGTCCAGGCCCTCGATCGGCCTGGAGCCTGCATAGTTGCCGGCGAAGGTCTCCGCGTTGGCGTGACTGCGGCTGGCAACCGCCGCCAAGCGGGCGGAAGGGGCTGCCTGGAGGGCTGTGGCGACCACATTCGCGATCATGCCGGTGCCCAGAATGCCGAAACCGAAGGCGTTGGCGGTGGTCATTGCAAGAGCCCTCAGTCTTGGGCCTTGATCGAGACATAGGAGCCGGGGGCCGGCTCAATCGCCTTCAAGTCGCCATCGCCAGGAGTGCGGGCCTTGACCAGAGGGCCGGCCTTCTCTCGGCACCACTCGGCCCAGACCGGCCACCAGGAGCCCTCGTGCTGGGTCGCGGTCTCCAGCCACTCCTCGGCGGTCGAAGGGTTGCTGTCGTTGGTCCAGTGCGGGTACTTGCCCGGCGGCGGATTGATGATGCCGGCGATGTGACCGGAACCGGCCAGGATAAACTTGGCCGGGCCGCTGACCAGCTGGGTTCCCTGATAGGTCGACTTCCAGGGCGCGATGTGGTCTTCGCGGGTCGAGATGAAACAGGTCGGGATGCTGATCTTGGTCAGGTCGATCGGCACGCCAGCGATGTTGAGTGCACCCGGCTCGCGCAGAAGGTTCTTCTGATACATGTTGCGCAGATAGAAGCTGTGCATGGCTGCCGGCATGCGGGTGGAATCGCTGTTCCAATAGAGCAGGTCGAAGGGGAAGGGGTCCTTGCCCAGCAGGTAATTGTTGACCACGAAGGACCAGATCAGGTCGTTGGCGCGCAGCATGTTGAAGGTGGTCGCCATGTCAGAGCCTTCGAGGAAGCCCTGCTCTTCCATCTTCTTCTCGAGGAACTGCAGTTGCGCCTCGTCGATGAAGACGCCCAGCTCTCCGGCATCGTTGAAATCCATCATGGTGACGAAGAAGGTCGCACTCTTGAAGCGATCGTCACCGGTGGCCGCCATATGGGCCAGGGTGGTGGAGAGCAGGGTGCCGCCCAGGCAATAGCCGATGACATTCGCACCCTTGACGCCGGTCGCCTGCTCCATGGCGTCGAGCGCCGCCAAGGGGCCTTCCAGCAGGTAGTCGTCAAAGCGCTTCTGCGCCAGATCGCGGTTCGGATTGACCCAAGAGACGACGAAGACGGTGAAGCCCTGTGCGGTTGCCCAGCGCACGAAGGAATTCTTCTCGCGCAGGTCCAGAATGTAGAACTTGTTGATCCAAGGCGGGATGATCAGCAGCGGGATCTCATGCTGCTGCTCGGTGGTGGGATCGTACTGGATCAGCTGCATCAGGTCGTTCTGATAGACGACCTTGCCCGGCGTGACCGCGACGTTCTCACCCAGCTGGAATTTGCTGGAGTCGGTCTGTGAGATGGTGAGCTTGCCCTTGCCGCGCTCCAGATCGTCCAAGAGGTTTTTCAGACCGTTCAGAAGGTTCTCACCACCCGACTCGACGGTGGCGCGCAGCACCTCGGGGTTGGTCAGCAGGAAATTCGACGGCGCCATCGCATCGACGAATTGGCGCGTGTAGAAGTCGACCTTCTTCGCCGTCTTGTCGTCCAAACCCTCGACGTCGTTGACCGTCTGATGCATCCAGCGGGCGGTCAGAAGGTAGGACTGCTTGATGTAGTCGAAGAGCGCATTGTCGTCCCAGAGCGGGTCCTTGAAGCGCCGATCGCCGGCCTGGGGCTCGGCCACCGCGGTGCCGCCGGCACCCATCATCTTCTGCGCGGTGCTTTGCCACAACCGCATATAGTCTTGCCAAAGGCTGGCTTGCGCCTGCATCATCTTGGCAGGGTCGGTCATCATTCGGGTGGTCATCTCGAGGAAGGCCCGGCCGACGTTCAAGGGGTCGACTTGGCCCTTCCCATTGTCCGTCATCTGGTGTTCCAGCCACTGGCCGACCAGTTTCTGACTACGCTCGGCAATCTCTGCCATCTCGCGGGAGAACTGCACCGGATCGGGCATCTTAACATCCGGGCCTAGTTGCTCGCTCATCTCTCGTTCCCTATGCTGCGGACAATGCGGCGCGGATAAAAATCGCACCGAATCCTTTGCCGGCTGCGCTGCTTGCGCGTATTGCTGTAATGGCTGCTGCAACGCAGCCGCGGGTGGGTTACTAGACTATCTGGCGACGTGATGCCAGTGATGCGAGGCCGCGCCGTGCGACCGGCTGGCCCAAGAGGAGACGAACTGCCGCTATGAGCATCGTTACCGGCTATTGGCGAGGAACCCTCGGTCGTTCCCGCGCCCTGTTGCCAATCCTTGGTCTTGTCGCGCTGGTCGGCTGTGAGACCTTCCAAGAAAACCCATCGCCCAATCCTTCGACGGTGTCGGCGCAGGACCTGGAGTCACAACCCTATCCGAATCTGTCTCAGGTGCCGGACAAGCCGCCGCCAGTGACGCCAGAGCAGATCCGTGCCAGCACCGCCGCCGGCCTGGAAGCCGATCGCGCCAATGCGCAGTACACAGCACCGCTGACGGCCTCTGGCACCTCGGTGCAGGCAGCAGCGCCGCCGCAGCCGACTCCAACTGCGCCGACGACCGCAAGCGCGACGACTGCAAGCACCACGACTGCGGCACCGTCTACGGCTGCGCCCTCAGCGGCTGCAGTCACAGCGGCCGCACCGCCGGCCTCTACGCCTAGCCCGGAGGAGGCAGCAACCGCTGTCGGCACTGCTGCGACCGGTGCCGCTGCGACAGGCGGTGCGCCGACCAGCCTCGATCAGACAACCACTGCCGTTGCGGCCGCTGGTGTTCCCAATCAGGTCACCGGGCGCGTGAGCACACCCCCGGCAACCAGCGGCAGCGCACCCTCAGCGGCTGCAGCGCAGGCAGCCAGTCCCTATACCGGCGGTGCAGCCGTTGCTGGTTCGACGGCGACGCCTGCCGCAGCCACCAGCGCAGCGACGACAACGGCTGCCGCGACAATCCCGCAAGGCGGAACCGGCGGCACGCCTAGTGCATCACAGACGCCGGGCGCGGCAGCCTTGGCGACCAGCCGTCGTCAGCGGCGCAGCGGCACAGCCGTTGCAACGGCGCCGACCCCGACCACGGTTTCCTCGACCGGGGTGACGGGGGCACCGATCCCGACCACCACCGCAGCCTTGCCACAGCAGCAGCCTGGCCTGCCCCTGGGCCCCGGTCCGGGGGCCAGTGCGGCAGCCGCTGCGGCGGCAGCCCCCATGGTGCCGACCCAGGGCACGGTCGGTTCGGGTGCGGTTCAGTTGGTCGCGGTGATCTATTTTTCGAATGCCTCAGCCGCTCTGGACGGACGCGATATCGCTGTCTTGCGTGAAGTGGCCGCGATCCAGCGGCAGTATGGCGGGATCATCCGGGTCATCGGTCACGCCTCGTCGCGGACAGCGGTGCTGCCGCAGGAACGCCACCAGTTGGTGAACCTGCAGGTCTCTTTCGACCGCGCCGAGTCGGTGGGCCAGGCCCTGCTGAGAGCTGGTCTTCCCCAGACCGCCTTGGTGATGGAAGGCGTGTCGGATCGCCAGCCGGTCTATCACGAGTTCATGGTGACCGGAGAGGCCGGCAACCGCCGCGCCGAAATCTTCCTGGAGTATTAGGAGCGACCTCCCCTAAGACAGGGGCATCCTGAGTTGGTTTGGAACGGCGGGCGTCGAGGCCCGCCGCCATTGATGAGAATTGGAGTAGAAGAAAGGTGACAGCTCCCTTGCGTATCGGCCTGGCAGGCCTCGGAACGGTCGGCGGCGGTGTCCTCAGCCTGCTGGCCGACAATCGGGCACTGATCGAGGCGCGGGCCGGACGCAGATTGGAGGTGGTGGCCGTCTCAGCGCGCGATCGCAACAAGGCGCGCGACCTGCCGCTGGACGGGCTGCGCTGGGCCGAGAGCGCCGAAGCCCTGGCAGAGGATCCCGATATCGACGTCGTGGCCGAACTGATCGGTGGCGACGAGGGACCGGCACGGCGCTTGGTTGAGGGCTGTCTCAGGCAGGGCCGTCCGGTGGTGACCGCCAACAAGGCCTTGGTGGCCACGCATGGTGCGGGACTGGATGCGCTGGCGGCCGAAGCGGGCACCACCTTGGCCTATGAAGCCGCAGTCGCCGGTGGCATCCCGATCATCAAGCTGCTGCGCGAGGGGCTTGCCGCCAATGCCGTGAGCCGCGTCTACGGCATCCTGAACGGCACCTGCAACTATATCCTGACCGAGATGCGCGAGACCGGGCGCGACTTCGACGGGGTCTTGGCCGAGGCGCAAGCGCTTGGCTATGCCGAGGCCGACCCGACCTTCGACATCGACGGCATCGATGCAGCGCACAAGTTGGCAATCCTGGCCTCGCTGGCTTTCGGCAGCAAGGTGGACTTCGGTGCGCTTTCGATCGAAGGCATCCGCCATGTCTCAGCCCTCGACATCGCCTTTGCGACAGAGTTGGGCTATCGGGTGAAGCTCTTGGGGCTGGCCGAGCGCCATGGTGATCGTCTGGATCAGCGGGTCTTCCCCTGCATGGTGAAGGAACAGGCGCCCATCGCCACGGTCGAAGGCGTCTTCAATGCTGTGGTGGCCGAGGGCAATCATGTCGGCACGGTGATGGTCGAAGGACCGGGAGCCGGTGCCGGCCCTACAGCCTCTGCCGTGGTGGCCGACCTGATCGATCTGGCGCGGGGCAACTGCCCGGCGACCTTCAGCCTGCCAGCAAGCAAGCTGGTCGACCTGGAGCCCTTGGATCCAGCCGCGCGTCGGGGGGCCTTTTATCTGCGCCTGACCGTGATCGACCAGCCGGGAGTCATTGCTGACGTGGCCGCAATTCTGCGCGATCAGGACATCTCCATGGAATCCATGCTGCAGCGTGGGCGCGCTCCTGGCGAGACCGTCAGCGTGGTGCTGACGACGCACGATACGCAGGCCGAAGCGCTGTCTAAGGCGCTGGACCGTATCGGTGAATTGAACAGTGTTATCGAGCCGCCTCGGGTGCTGGCGATCGCTGAGTTTTAGCCAGGACTGCAGGAAGCGGGACCGTGCTGTCACCATCTTGGGCTTGACCTATGGGGCGCTTGGGTGACAGGACCCGGCAGGACAGCTTTGCTTGGAGCGGGCGCTGAATCGCTCATCCAAGGATCATCAAAAACAAAGGGGACGAAACTCAGATGTCAGGCTTAAGCTCGATGGATCGCAATCTCGCTTTGGAATCGGTACGGGTGACAGAGGCCGCAGCGCTTGCCGCGTCGCGCCTCATGGGCCGTGGCGACGAGAAGGCAGCCGATCAGGCGGCGGTGACGGCGATGCGGATGGCGCTGAACAGCCTGCCGATTGCCGGCACGGTGCGTATCGGTGAGGGCGAACGCGACGAAGCGCCGATGCTCTTCATCGGCGAAGAGGTCGGTGGCGGCGGACCCAAGATCGACATAGCACTTGACCCCTTGGAGGGCACCACGATTACCGCCAAGGGCGGCCCCAACGCGCTGGCCGTGATCGCCATGGCCCAGGAAGGCGGCTTCCTCAATGCGCCCGACACCTACATGGACAAGATCGCCGTCGGCGGCGGACTGCCGGAGGACGTGGTCGACCTGGATGCCGATCCCGCCGACAACCTGAAGTCCCTGTCACAGGCGACCGGCAAGTCGGTGTCCGACTTGGTGGTCTGCATCCTCGACCGGCCGCGCCACGCCGACATCATCGCCAAGGTACGAGAGGCCGGTGCCCGTATTGTGCTGATCGGCGACGGCGACGTTTCGGGCGTGATCGCCACCTCAAGCAAGGAAAGCGGCATCGATCTCTATCTGGGGCAGGGCGGGGCACCGGAAGGCGTGCTGGCGGCAGCCGCGCTGCGCTGCATCGGCGGTCAGTTCCAAGGTCGGCTGGTGTTTCGCAATGATGACGAGCGCGAGCGCGCGCACCGCTGCGGCGTCACCGACCTGACCCGCAAGTACAAGCTGAACGAGTTGGCCGGCGGCGATGTGGTCTTCGCCGCGACCGGCGTTACCGACGGCAGCATGCTGCGCGGTGTGCGCCGCTTTGCGCAGGGCGCGGAGACCGAGTCCATCGTCATGCGCTCGGCGACCGGCACGGTGCGCACCATCCACGCGCGCCACGATTTCTCGCGCAAGACCTGGTACAGCGATCTCTTGGGCTAAGACGAACCATGACGGGTGGAGAGCAGGCCGCGCTTTTGGGTGTCGCCAGTTCTCTGACCGGCCAGACCTGGCAGGCACGCGCCTGCGACGAGCGTCTCGCTGCTGCCATGGCTCAATCTCTGGGCCTCTCCGACCTCTTGGCACGCTTGGTGGTTCAGCGTGGTATCGGGCTGGATGAGGCCGCAGGTTTTCTGGCACCACGCCTCCGCGACGCTCTGCCTGATCCCTTTTGTATCAAGGATATGCAGGCCGCTGCTGACCGCCTGGCTGAGGCGATCCGCAAGGGCGAGGTGGTCGCGGTCTTCGGCGACTACGATGTCGATGGCGCGACTTCGGCTGCACTCTTGGCTCGCTACCTTCGCGCCCTCGGCCGGCCGCTCAGGGTCTATATCCCGGACCGCCTGGCGGAGGGCTATGGCCCCAATCCAGCGGCTATGCGGGTGCTGGCGGAGGAGGGGTCAAGGCTGCTCGTCACCGTCGACTGCGGGACCACCTCGCACGAGGCCTTGGCGGTCGCCGCCGAGGCTGGCTTAGAGGTCATCGTCGTCGATCATCACGTGGCGGAAACCGCCTTGCCGCAGGCCTTGGCTATCGTCAATCCGAACCGTCTGGACGATGACAGTGGGGCGGGGAGCCTGGCTGCGGTTGGGGTCCTCTTCCTGCTGTTGATCGCCGTCAATCGGGCGCTGCGCGAAAGTGGGTTCTTCGAGACCGGTCCAAAGGAGCCGCAGCTCTTGACCCTGCTGGACCTGGTGGCCCTGGGGACGGTCGCGGATGTGGCGCCGCTCAGTGGCTTGAACCGGGTCCTGGTAGCCCAGGGGCTGAAGGTCATCGCCAATCGCGGTAATGCAGGCCTGGCTGCCCTGCTTCAAGTGAGTGGCCAGCAAGGTACGGTGAGCGCAGGCCAACTTGGGTTCCAGCTTGGGCCGCGGGTCAATGCCGGTGGCCGGGTTGGTTCGGCCGATCTGGGGGCCCAGCTGCTCTCTTCGGATGATCCGCTCGAGGCGCAGCGATTGGCGCAGGAACTGGATCGTCTCAATCGGGAGCGGCAAGAAATCGAGGCGGCGGTCCAGGCCCAGGCCATCGCCGAGATCGAGGCTCAACCGCTGCCGCAGGGGATGATCGTGATCGCCGGAGAGGGCTGGCATCCGGGTGTGATCGGTATCGTTGCCGCCCGGTTGCGCGAACGTTTCGGCTTGCCGGCTCTGGTGATCGCTCTGGCCGATGGCCTTGGCAAGGGCTCCGCGCGATCGGTGCCGGGCTTCGACCTGGGCGCTCTGGTGCTGCGTGCCAGGGCCGAGGGTTTGCTTGTCACTGGTGGGGGGCACCGGATGGCGGCTGGTTTGACAGCACGGGCGGAGGCAATTCCGGATCTTGCAAGCTTTCTGCAAGAAGAGGCCGCTAAAGCACTGAATGAGTTAGGTTACCGCCCTACCTTGCAGATTGACGCGACGCTGTCAGGCGGCGGCGCTACGGCGGATTTGGTGACCTCCTGTCAGGCGCTGGCACCCTTTGGCGTGGGCAACCCGCAGCCTCGGTTTGCGCTGCAGGCACAGCGACTGGCCAATGTCGACATCATGGCCGAACGGCACCTCAGACTGCGAATCGAGACCGAGCACGGGCAGAGCCTGCGGGCAGTCTGCTTTCGCGCCTTCGATGGCCCCTTGGGTGAGGCTCTACTTGCCGCACGTGGTCGGCGGCTGCATTTGGCCGGACGCCTGGAGCTAGACAGCTGGCGTGGCGGCGACGCCGTCCAGTTGATCCTCGAGGATGCCGCGGACGTCGCTGCTGGTTAGCGCTTGTGCCGCTCTGTCAGCAGTCCTCGCGATGACGCGAGCGTGCCTTGCTTTAGGCTCGATTGCCGGCCAGGCTCTCCCCACAAGGTAAGGGAGGGTCTTCGGCGGGCATGCTCCATGGGCTTTCGGATCTAGCGAGAGAGGCACTCAGGCGCGCTCTGCTGATGGCGGGTCTTCTGATCGGCGCCTGGTGTGCAATCGCCATGCCGGCCAAGGCCCAGGGGCAGGCGGTCGAAGTCGAACTCTTGCTGGCCGTCGATAGCTCCTCCTCGATCAATCGCTATGAATTCGACCAGCAGATGCGCGGCCTGGCCGAGGCCTTTCGCAGCTCTCTGGTGAAGGCAGCGATCTCGGCGCTTGGTCAGCGTGGAGTCGCCGTTGCGCTGATGCAGTGGGCTGGGCGTAGTCAGCAGCACATGTCGGCGGAGTGGCGGGTGCTGAGGACCGCCGAGGATGCGGAGGCCTTTGCCGACTATCTGGATGCCACCCCACGCCACATAGAGGGCGGCAGCACGGCGATTGGTGAAGCTCTGCGCCAGGCGCTGACCAGCATGAATGCCAACGCCTATCAGGGTGACCGCCTGGTGGTGGATGTCTCCGGCGATGGTGTGAGCAATGAGGGCGAGAACCCGGCGGTCTGGCGCGATCGGCTGGTGACTGCAGGGGTGACGATCAACGCCCTGGTAATCCTGAACGAGGATCCCAACCTGCCGCGTTACTACCGCAAAGAGGTGGTGGGTGGCCCTGGCTCCTTCCTGCTGACCGCTAAAGACTACCGCGCCTATGGTGCTGCGATCGAACACAAGCTCTTGCAAGAGCTGGGCCCGCCGCAGTTCGTCGAACAGCAGGGCCCGGTGCCGGAGCCTGCGACGGAGGAACCCGGCGGTTAGGCTCTTGCTTTTCGCCGCCGACCAGCCTAAATCCCTGCGCTCTGCCTTGCGCCGTCCCCATCGTCTAGAGGCCTAGGACGCCAGCCTTTCACGTTGGAAACACGGGTTCGAACCCCGTTGGGGACGCCAACTGAAAATTTTATTGTTTGTTATCAATATGTTGGAAAGCAGAAATGTCCCACTTTTTGGGGGGTGTTGGCGGGGTGGGACAGTTTTGGTCTAGCTCTGTTCTTCGCTGATACGTTTCATCGCCTCTTCCGCGAGTCGCTTTTGGCTGGCCTTGCGGGTGTACTTGGCGGCCTCCTGTGGCGAGCTGTCGCCGAGGATGGCGGCAACCTGGTATTCGGTGGCGCCCTTCTCTGCCAGCAATGAGGCCATGGCCTTTCTGAGGCCGTGAGCGCTGCAGTGCCGCAAGCCCGCGGCGTCGCACCATTTGCGCATGGCGTTGCCGAAGCCCTCGGCCGTGTAGGGGGCTCCATGCGCGGTCTCTAGGAAGGTGAGGGCGCCGACGGGGCTGGCGTCGAGGATTGCCTGTAAGGGTGGGATGACCGGGATGCGGAGCGGCTTGCGCTTGCGGGTGGCGCCCTTCTGCTGTGTGAAGACCAGATAGCGGGCTTCGTGACCATCGGCATCGGTCAGGGTCTGGATGTGCTGGCGGCCGAAGAGGGCGACGTCGCTGCGGCGCTGGCCGGTGAAGAAGAGAAGGGCCATGGCCAGATGGGCCTTGGTGCCGAGCGGCCAGCGGGCGGAGAAGGCGGCGATCTCGTCTCGGGTCCAGGTGTGGAAGCCGTCGGTTGCGACCTTGAGTTTCTTCAGATCGGCGGCGGGGTTGCTGGCGACCAGGTCGTTGTCGGCTGCCCAGGCGAAGAGGGCGCGCACGGTCTTGACCCATGTGTTGGCGGCCTCTGGCGTCTCGGCCTTCATGGCGCGGCGGGCGACCAGATGGCGGCGCTCTATCTGGCGATAGGGCTTGTCGCCTTCCGCCAGACACCAGCGATCGAGGATGCGGCGGCGGGCGGTTTGGGTCGAGGGGGCCAGCAACTTGAACTCGGCCGCCTCGCTGACGTAGCGGACCACGAGCCAGCGGAGCGAGCCGGGGGCGGCCTTGGGGCCGCGGCTCGCTCCGCTGGGGGTCTTGCGTGAGGGCTCTGCTTCCGGATCGAGGGGCAGGGGCTCGCCTGCCAGGAGGGCGCGATAGTCCCTCAAGAATGCCTCGGACCCCGGCGGGTGGCGCAGTCGGATCTTGCGGCCGTGGCGGCGGAAGTAGATTCGGCGGTTGCCATGCCTGTCGTGATCGCTGCAAAGAAAGCGCATCTTAACATCCATTCCGCGACTATAGGGCGGGCGGGGGATTATCCCAAGCGTTGCCGGCGGCGATGTCCTCTGAGTCCTCCGCGTCGTCCTCCGGCGGGCCGCCGTAGCTCTCGTCTTGCGGCAGAGCCTCGAAGGCGGCCAGCACGGCCGGGCGGCTCCACAAGCGGCGGCGGCCGATCATGCGCGGGCGCGGCATGAGCCCCTGGCTGACCAAGGCCTGAAAGCTGTCCTTGCCGATGCCGATCATGAGGGCGGCTTGGTGCAATGTCAGGCCATGCACCGGGACGGAGTCAGGGAGGATCTGACCGGGAGGCAGCATGGCGTCACGCGTTGGCGATCTGCAGGAGCACATCGGCATGGCAGGGGTCGATCAAGCCAAGTCTGCTTTCCGTCGGGCTCGGAATGAAGGCAACGGTCTGGCAGTAGCAGGCGAGATTGTGACCGCGGAGCTGTTCGCGTAGGAGCGACTTGCTGGGCGGATAGGGCAGCGATCGCGGGGAGACGAGGCCGTCTATGTGGTCGCCCACCGCGCAGCATAGCCAGAGAGAGAAGAGCTTGGCGGCCACAATCTGGCGCTCCAAGGCCGTCGCGTCTCCATAGTACGCGCAAGCCCAATGTCGGACGACCGGGCCGTCAACCGCAAAGGGGTTACCCCAGATCGAAGGGCGGCCGACCGACTTGGCCGGGAGGCCGTTGGCGGCCTGGCTGACAGCCTGCAGGTCGAAGCCCTTAACGCGGCGGAGCTGCAGGCGCATGGGCTTAGTCATCGGCTTTCGCGAGCGCTCTCGCTCTATCCTCGGCCGTCTCGGCATCTATAAGCAGTGCTTGGAGAACGTCCATCTCGGCGCGTTTCTCCGCGTGCTGTCGTTGCGCTTGCATCAGATAGCTGCGGATCATCTCGACCCCTGGTGAGTAGTCGACCATTAGTTAGCCCTCCGGAAATGCCAGGTGTTGGCAGCCGTCCAGGTGGTTGCCGGTTCGGCGCTTGCCGATCCGGGCCATGCTGGGGGAGGTCTGGCGCCATTCCTTGATGGGGATGCCGGCGGTGATGCAATCGACGGCGGGGAGCCACTCGCCCCACTGTTTGAAGAAGAAGGGGACGCCGGCGGCGGCGCAGTCGTCGCGCAGGCGGCGGAACCAATCGGGGTCTGGCGCGCGGGCGCCGGGGCCGCTCTCGCCGCCGGCGATGACCCAATCCAAGCCCGCTAGCTTGGGGCCCAAGATGGCCGGCAGGTCGAGCGGGCCGAGGAGGGGCTCGGCCGAGAGGAAGCGCAGAGCGGCCGGGGTGTCGCGTAGCAGCGGCAGGCGTTCCTGTGCGCGCCGCTGGTCCTCGGCCGAGACGCCAATCCAGACGTTCGGCAGGGGCCATCTTTCCAGACCGTAGAGATAGGGTGATTGGAGGCGGAGCATGGTGCGCGCCGGGGTCCGGCGGCAGTAGCTGTGCATACGCTCTGCGCGCTTGGTCAGCACCAGAAAAGAATGCTGGGGTGATCGGTGCATGACACCGACCACCCTATCAATCCAGTGGTTGGGGGCGTCTTCGTGAAAGAGATCGCCTTCTGAATTGACAAAGATGCGACGGGGGCGGCGCCACTTCAGCGGCTGACCCACGACCCGATCTGACGCCATGGACAGCTTGCCGGTCCAGACCGGCTTGCCCTTCACGACCTCGGCGGTGCCGGCGTAGTGCGGGGTCTTGGGATTGTTGGCGAGGCGCCAGGCAACCCGCATCGCATAGCAGTGGGTGCAGCCGGGGGAGACCAGCGAGCAGCCGACAATGGGATTCCAGGTGGCATCTGCCCATTGGATCTTTGTCTTGTCTGCCATCATCTATCCCCTGAGGCGGTCGGCTTTGACCCTTAGGTCGAAAGCGATATGATTGCTGCAGCGAAAGGGGGTATCCTATGCTGCGTTTCTTGATGGTCTTGGCCGCGGTGCTCGCGTTGATCGGCTGTCGCAACACGCCTTCCGACCCGGCCTTGCAGACCGCAGGGCCCGCGCCGAGCGATCCCGAGGCCTCTGTCCAACTGTGGATGGCGTCGAACTTGAAAGACCCCTACAGCGTGAAGGACTTTCGAATCAGCGAGCCTCGGCGGGGCTCTATCTGGACCGGCACCTTGAATCAGGGGGCGGTGCCGACCTGGTATGTCTGCACCGTGTTCAACGCCAAGAACAGCTTCGGCGCCTATGGCGGCCTGAAGATCTATGCGATGTTCATTCGCAACGATTTTGTCGTGATGAGCCTGCAAGACACCAGCGACCCCTATCACGAGTTCGATTGCAGCTATTAGCATCGGCCGCCTCGCGCCCCTAGCCGTGGCGCCGCAGGCGGCTGATCGGCAGGTAGGAGAGCACCTGTCCGGAGCCGGCCTCACGGCGGCGGTTGTAGAGCGCATGGCCGGCGTTGATGGCGTCCTTGCCATAGTCGGCAATCTCGCGATCGGTGAAGCCGCGGCGGGCGAGGTCGCCTTCGGTGATGGTGTCGTAGCCCTCTTGCAGATAGGTGGCCACGGCCTCGACCATCTCGGCCTTGGCGTCTTGCTCATGGCTCAGTTCCGGGACGATCATCTCGCTCATGGTGGTTCCCTCTTGACCAGATCAACCTAAATCGGAAATCAATGTTTCCGAAAATCGGAAAGAAAGTCAAGAGGAATTCGGTCAGACAGGAGGGCGGTGCCGATGGATGTGGATCTGGCAGCGGAGTTGTATGCGGCCTTGGAGGGGCATGAAGAGGATCCGAACCTTCTGCGCTTCTGGCGAGAGTGGCGCGGGATGTCACAGCGGGAGGTGGGGGCGCAGATCGGATGCTCGGCCCGTTACATCTCCTATATGGAGAGAGGGCGAACCTCGCTTGATCTCCGCTGGATGGCCATGCTGGCAAGGGTGCTGGATGTTGGGATTGAGGATCTAATGCCGCTGGGCAAGGCGCCCGACGGTAGGAGGGATCGCGCGTTTATGTGGCTCTACAGGCAATGCGACAGCCAGAGCAAAGAGGCGCTTTACCGGGTGGCGGAGATCTGCGCGGCGCGGCCGCCAGGATGCGGCGGGACCGTCTAGCCAAGGGGGAAGATCTCGCGCCACTCCAAGACGCGATAGATCGAGGCGACCTCTTCCATCGGAATTTCGATGTTGTTTAGGCTGGGGTTGTACTGGCCGAGGATTACCGCGCGCTTGTTGCGGGAGCGCAGCACCTTCACGACGGCGCGGCGGGGATCGAAGTCATTGCGCTTGATCTCGACAATCACGTGGTCGCCGGGCTGCACCGGGCGATGCGGGGCGACATAGACAACGTCGCCATGCTCGCGCCAAGGGGACATGGAATCGCCGCGGATGCGCACCGCGAAGAGATCCTTGATCTTGGCCACCGCTGGCGGGCGCGCGACAAACTCTGTCGGGCCGTCGCCATAGATCACGTCATACTCGTAGCGCCGCTCGTCATCCTCATTGAAGCCGTCGCCTTGGGCGGAGCTGAAGAGCGGCACGTCGTGCTGCCAGCCGCGGGCCTCGGCCGATAGATCGGGGACCTCGGGCGCGCGTTCCGCATTGGCGGCGACGCCGGTGATGTCGCCGGCGAGCGGCGGCGGGGCGTCGAGATAGTCGGCGATCAAATCGACCTCATGCGCCTTTAAGAGGCGTTCGCCATTCAGGATCTTGGTGACGGTCGAGGGATGCTTGCCCAGCGCACGCGCCAAGCCTGAGCGATTGCGCCGGGGATTCTGTAACCCCTCGCGAATCCAGATCCTGAGATCGTCTTGTCGGTTGGTCATGGGGGCGGACCTTTCCACAAAGCGGAAAGGATCGGTCTTCCGATTTATGGAAAAAGAGCTTGATTTTTCCGATTTTCGGTCGCAAGCATAGCGACCATGAACGACAGCGCGTCCATCCTTGTCCGCCGATGCGGCGGCTATCAGCGCCTTGCCGAGTGGTGCGAGGTCGCTTTGCACACTGTCTATCGCTGGACCTATCCGCGGGCGCGCGGCGGCACCGACGGGCTGATTCCGCATCGCTACCATGAGGTCATCCTGAAGGAAGCGGCCGCCGCCGAGATCGCGGTGACGCAAGCCGAGCTGTTGGGGGTGGTCGCCGCGCCGAGCGACGGGGCCGCCGCCCCTGAGGAGGCGGCGTGATGGGGCGATTGGTGGTGGATCTTCATGCCGACAGCTGGCCGCTGCGCTGGATGATCGAGGGTTGTTTGACGGCTTGCAAGCGGTCGCCCCATTTCGAAGCCCAGCTGTCGGCCTTCTTACAGAGCGTGGACAGGGCCGGTGGGGTCGAGCTGACAGCGATCGTTGATTGCGGGCGTGGGCGGATGTTGGTCCAGCCCTCGGCGGCCTGGATCGAGACTTTGCGCGCGGCGGCCGAGAGCGCGGGGGTGGCCGACCTCTTCGCCTTTCTGGATGTCCTGATGGCCCAGAGCCGGGGGGAGAGCCGGGAGGGGCCGTCATGCGACTGAGGAAGGTTTGGCCGCAGCGTCGGCCGGGGGCGCGCTTGATCCGGGCGGCGATGGAGGCGCAGGCGCCGCTGGATGCCCAGCCGATGGACAGAGAGTCGCCTGCGTCGGGCCCTCGGGACCGGGTGTCGCGACTCGCCGAGGCGGCAAAGACGGACCGCCCGCCGGCGGCGCCTTTGGCTGTCCGCCATCGGGCCGGGCTGCCGCGGCCCCAGGTGGAGATTGAGATTGAAGGGCCCCAAGGCGGGCCGACACGCGAGGCGGCGGTTGCCGAGCCGGCCGCCTCGAAGTGCCCCGGCGGGGCGGCGGGAGCACACCCCCTGCCTCTCTCCTGCACCCTGCCGGGGCGCGACACGCTCTTTGATGGTTCCGATCATGGCGCTGAAGGTAGGGCGCCGGGGCAGCGGGGTCGCCGGGAATGACGCGGCAGAAATCCCAGGGGCGCAACGGGCTGGTCAAGCCGCGGCGGGCCGGCAGCCTGAAAGAGGCGCAGGAGGCCTTGATCAACCGGGTGGGCGGTTTGGATCGGGCGGCCGAGTTGGCGAGCCGCGGGCGCTCTACGGTGCAGCGCTATAGCGACGACAGCGACGATCACCGCGACTGTCACATGCCGGTGCACATCGTGCGGATGCTGGAGTTGGACGCAGACGAGGCGATCGTCAGTCGCTGGCTGGCGGCCGAGCGCGGCTATCTGCTGCATCGGGCCTGTCCGGAGGCGGCCGAGGAGTCGATTGAGCGGGGCTCTGCGGATCTGGCCAAAGAGGCCTCTGCCTACTTCGCCAATCTGGCGGCCGCAATGGCCGACGGGAAGATTTCAACCAAGGAAGCGGGGCTGTTGCTGCAGGGCCTGGACCGTTGGCTGACGGTGGGGATGGCGCTGCGCGCGCGGCTGGCCGCGGCGCGAGACCAAGAGGAGGTGTGACATGCCGGATGATGTGAAGGGTGCGGAAGCCGAGGCCGGTTCCAAGCGGCTGCGAGAGGCTCTGATCGCGGTCAACACGCAGCGCAAGTTGTTGAGCGTTGCGCTGGGCGAGCTGGCCTATGCCGAGACCTGCTATCGCAACGACATGGCGGCGCGGAACGGGGATGCCGAGGCGCTGCAGCCGGCCTTCTATGCCCTCGTGGATGGTGACGAGAGTTTCGACACGCCGGAGGAGGCGGCCGCCGAGCTGGATCACTTCGAGATCGGGGAGGTGCGGCGCTTTGCCGAGATGAGCCCGATCTATGCCATGCCGATTCCTGTCGAGGAGGGCACGGAGGTCTGCTTCGCCGGCTGGGAAGCCGACCTGGAGGCGCTGCGCACGGAGATGCGGGGCGAAAGCCAGGGCGGGGAGGGCGGCGACGATGACGCCTTTTGATCTGCAGGCCTCGCCGATTGATCGGATCATGGCGGCCCTTCGGCCCGGCTTTACGAAGAGGAAGAACGGTAAGAGCGTCCTCTATCTGCCGCCCGCGACCTTGCGCGAGATTGAGGCGTGGCTGGATGAGGCGCGGCGCCTGCCGAGCTATGGGCAGCTAGAGCAGCGCTTGGCAGCAGCCGAGACGCAGGTCGCGCAGATGGAGAGTCAGGTGGTCACGATCAGCTTGGCGGCGTCGGAGGATGCGCCAGCGGCTTGTGAGGAAGAGCAGCCGAGGGCGCGCAGCCGGGAGGATCGGGACTATGTGCATGGCTTGCTCTGTGCGCTGCTGTCTGCGGGCGAACTACATCGCATTACCCGCGACGGCGCGCATCGTCTGATCGATGATTGCCTGCAGGTGATCCATGGCACTGCCGAGGTGCCGGTGCCAGCGGCGGGAGATCCTCGGGTCAAGCCCGAGGATGACAGCGGTGGGGTGGATGTCGGCGCCGGCGAGGGGTCGGTGGGGTGCGGTGCGGGGCTGCTGCCTTGGCCGACGGAGGGCAGCCGGTGGCGGAACTATTGCGGTGCGGTCTATCGGGTGATCGGTAGTGAGACCGACGACCTCGGCCGGCGCTTGGTGGTCTGTGAGCCGGAGGCCGGCGGCGAGATCGAGTATTGGCCGCTCGGGGAGTGGTACGCGGTGCCGAAGTTTCATTCGGAGCCGCGCTTTGTGCGGCTCGGCGAGGCTGCGGCGCCGGATCGTGAGGCGGCCGACAAAGAGTCGGAGGCGGTGGCCCAAGTGATCCCGGTGTCACGACCCGCCAAGCGGCCAAAGAAGATCAAGCGAAAGCTTGTGTTGCCGCAGGATGATCATCCATGAGCGAGCGGGCGCGGTTTCGGGCGGGTGCGCGGACGTTGATCTCTGCGCTTTACGTCTATCTGCATGACGAGATCGAGAGCGTGAAGGCGCGGTCTCGGGAGCCGAAGTCACCCTATCCGGACTGGACCAAGCTGTTGTCGCCGCAGGCGGAAGCGGCCTTGCGGGCGCTGCATGCTCTGGAGCCGGCGTTGTGGCAGCGGCTGGTGACCTTGGAGCCGGGCTTCGCATACGGGCCGACCTGGAAGGCGCCGCGGTTGGATCTGCTGCCGTCGCCTGGGGCCGACGCGCGGCAGCGGGTGCCGATCATCTTTCAGGAGCCGGATGCGTCGCCTGTCGTGGCGGTCGAGGGGCCGGCACTGTCGGGGGACCCGATGGCGAGCGGGCTTGCCGGCGTGCTGTGGGAGGTGCCGGTGCAGCTGTGGCAGGACCCGGCGGGTGACGGGGAGGCGAGGCGGTGATGCCTGAGACCGTCAAGACCCTGCGGGAGCTGCAGGCAAGCCTGCCTTGGACGGGGCATTATCATCGCGATTTTCGCGCCAATCCGCAGGTCCATAAAGACTTCGCGCATGCCTTGCTGCATGTGCAGAAGGCGTCCGGCAAGATCGCGGCCGTGATCAACCGGGCCGAGCATGGCGGCCACGAATTTGAGCATGGCGCGGTCGCGCCCTATGTCGCCGACCTGGTGATCTGTGCGCTGCGCATGGCCAACACCTGCCCCAATGGGGTGATCGACCTGCAGCGCGCGGTCGAGGAGCGTTTGAGCAGCAAGAACGATGCGCTTGCCGAGGCCGCCAAGGTGTGGCGTGCGCAGGAGCGGCGGCCATGATGGGGCGGCTGCTCTACTGGCTGTCGGGGTGGCTGCGCTGTCGGATCATCGGGCGCGAGACGGTCTATCTGGAGCGTTACTTTCTCTTCCGGGTGCCGTCTTGGGTGCCGCTGATTGGTGGGGCGCAGGGGTATTTGCATCGCTTTTTGAAGAGCGATTACGACCCGCGGCCGCACGATCACCCTTGGGCCTGGGCAATCACTTGGATCTTGAGCTGCGGCTATATCGAGAAGCGGTTGTTTGCCTTCGATCCGGCGGGGCCGGTGGTGCGGGCGCGTCGGCGGTGGCCGGGGCAGGTGGGTTTTATCGGGCCCCTGACCTTTCACCGGGTGGTGCTGTGCGGGCCCAAGGAAGACCGAGAGGCCTGGACCCTGTTCATCCACGGGCGCCATTGCAAGCGCTGGGGCTTTCTGGATGCGCTGAAGCCGAAGCCGCGGGCGGGCATCAAGGGCCTTTGGCTTTGCTGGACGGCGCACAAAGAGGCCGCCGGGGGCGGGGCGCCTTGGTGGCGCGATGTCCCCTTGGGCCGGGATGAGCCGCAGCGCGTGCCGCGCGGCGGCCGACAGAGAGGCACGGACCCCAGGCCTAGGGGTCCGGGTCGTGCAACCCACACAACCACCAAAGAAAAACCGCCCGCCGGCGGCGCCGGCGGCGGGGGAGAGAGAGCATGAATGCGCTGCCGAAGATTCGGTCTTTGTCGGAGTTGGTGCGGGCCTTGGAGCGGGGCGATCTGGATCAGGACAGCCGGGAGGTCTTGGGGAAGATCAATACGGCCTTGGTCGAGCGGGGGGAGGGGACGGCGACCTTGACCCTTGGTCTGACCTTCACGGCGAAGGACGGGATGGTGGAGGTCAAGAGCAAGCTGGCGAGCAAGCTGCCGGAGCCGAAGCGCAAGCGGTCGATCCTGTGGGTCGGGGCGGATCACGTGCTGCAGCTGAATGATCCGCGGCAGGGGGAGATGAGCTTTGTCGATGTGAACGCGCGGGAAGAGACGCGCGTCGCGGATTAACGGCGGGGCGTAGTGCGACCGAAGTCGGCGGTGTTGGGCCTGCGGGGCGCGGTGGTGCGACCCGCGCAGGCGCCAACGAAAAACGGTCCGCCGACCGAGAGAGGAGAAGAGAGATGGCTGATAATGTCGAGGGTGCGGTGTTTGAGACGCGGCAGATTATGGAGCGTTATGCCCGGCCGGCCGAGCTGACGGTGACTGAGCCGGAAGCGGGGTTGGCGCGGGTGGTGTTGGTGCCGGACGGGATGACTCCTTTCGATCCCGAGGCCTATTTTGCGCGCTATCGCGAGCGGCCCTTGCATCGTTCTGGCGAGGCTGTCGTCGAGGATCTGGACAGTCTGACCTTGCATGTCAATCGCTTCAAGGATGAGGCCTCTGCGCTTTATGCCTGGGTGCAGGGGGAGCCTGGCATGCTGGCGCTTTATGACTATCACGAGCCGACGGCGACGGCCGAGGCGGAGGACCACAACGGGGCGCGTTTTTGCCGGCATCGCTGTCGCTATGCCTTTCCGCTGTCGGAGGAGTGGCATCACTGGATGCGGTTCAATGCGACGGGGATGTCGCAGGAGAAGTTCGCCGAGTTCCTGGAGGACCGGGCGATGGACCTGTTGCCGGCGCCGGCGAACCTGAAGGCGGAGCGGCCGCCGGGGGACTTTGGCGATCGGACGGGGGATGAGTGGCTGGCGCATGTCTTGGCGCAGCTGCGGGTGAAGCTGGCGAGCCCGAATGAGCTGGTGACCTTGTCGCGGGAGCTGTCGGTCTTGGTGGAGGCCAAGGTGGCGAGCAAGGCCAAGCTGCAGTCTGGCGAGACGCAGATCGTCTATGAGGAGACGCATCGCGGGGAAGGTGGGGAGGCGGTGACGATCCCCGGTGCCTTCTTGATCGGCATTCCCTTTTTCGTCGGCGGCGCGCGCTATCGCGTGCTGGCGCGGCTGCGCTATCGGCCGGGTCGGGAGGGCTTGTCGTTCTTTTATGAGCTGCACGACGTGCGGCGTTCGCTGGAGCATGCGGTGCGGGATTCGGCGAAGCGGGTGGCGGCGGCCACGGGCCTGCCGCTGATCTTCGGCCGGCCGGAGTAGGCCGATGCCGGCACGGGGCGCAACCGCCGACAGAGGGTCGCGATCTGGGCCCCCCCGAGACCGGGCGTCACGACCCGCGCAGTCGCCCACTGAAAGCGGCCCGCCGGCCGCGCCGGCCGCTTTTGGGTTGACCTTGCGGAGTGCGAACCGGGCGGGTCGGCCGCCGACGATCGTGTGGACGATGGCGGCGTTTGAGCGGGTGCAGGTGCTGCGCGGGCAGGGTCTGAGCTACAGCGCGGTGGCGCGGGTGTTGACCCAAGAGACGCGGATTTCGATCAGCAAGAATCAGGTGTTGCAGGCCTTTCGGCGTTGCAAGCTGGAGGACCCGCATCCTGAGGCTGGGGTGAGTCCGATCAAGCGGAAGCCGGCGGTGACGGAGCGGCGGCCGGATCAGCAGTGCCGGCGGGGATCGCGGGCGGAGGAGATCTTGCGGCCGGCGGTGTGGCGGGGTTGTGGGGACTGGCGGCCGTTGGTGTGCCAGTGGATCGCGGGTGATCCGCGGGTGTGTGCCGAGACCTGCGGGGCGCCGGTCAAGGCGGGCTCGTCTTACTGCGCGAAGCATCATGCGCGGGCCTATCAGGCCGGGACCTGTCAGGTGAAGGCGGGGGAGAGCCTGGGGGCTTTGCCTTCGGGGCAGGAGGCGCAGCGGCGTGAGCCTTGGAGGGCGGGGTGATGGATGGGGGCTTGCTGACTGTGGAGTCTGTGGCCTGCGGCGCGGGCGTGGGCGCCCGCCGGCAGCCCGCCGCGTGGGGGGATGCGGAGTTGGCCTTGTGGAAGGCGGCGGCGCCGAAGGGGGCGCGGCTGGTGTTTCACGAGGCGGCGCCGGGGCGGTCTTTGGCGTTGGATCGGCGGGACGATCCTTGGCTGGAGTGGGTGGCGGGCTTGTTCCGGGACGTGACGCGGCAGCGGCGGCAGGCGGGTGGGGGCTGGCTTTATTGGGCGGAGGGCTCGGGATGAGAGTCCTCGACGTCTGCAGCAGGATTTCCGATGGCGTCGCGGACGCGGCGGCTTTCTTCTTCGAACTGGCTGGCGGCGTCAATGGCGGCTCTATAGCCGTAGTAGGCACGGACCGGTGTATCAAAGAAGCGCCGCATTGTGTTCTCTGTATTACGCATGAAGTCGGTCGAGTTTTTGATGGTGCTTTCGTAAAGAGAGATGTATTCAAGGAGTGTTTCTTCTGTATAGATCTTCATTCTGGTAAGTTGGTGATAATGTTCTGTTATCAAGAGCATCTGATTGTTGATCATGATGATCCCGCGAAAGTGGATTGGCTCAATTATGCTGAGGTCCGCCGTCAAACCTTGATCAATAGGGGTTACTATTGGTCGTTGTATTGTAGTTTGAAACTGAAAAATGCGCTCTTCAATCGTTCGGCTTGGGTGATTTTTGTAAAGCGCGCGCTTTCCTATAGCCAATCCTTCAAGAGTGAGGGCAAGTTGTATTCTGTTTTCTTGCATTGCTGCCAGTGCGACAGACACACAGCGCAGGTTCCGTGTGTCGATCTCCATGCGCTTGTGCAAGGTCATGGTGCCAACAGTGATGACACCAGCGACAACAGCAAGCAGGCCAGCCAAGAAGGTTTGATAGTCGTAGAGAAGACCGAAGACCCAAAAGGCGAACACTGTGATCGAGGCAATCGCCAAATAGAGATAGGAGGCTCTGAGGGTGGCCACGTAGAAAGGCGACAGCCGTTTCAAGCGCCGCTTCAGAAGCCAGTTGCTGGCGCGGAATCGGCGGCTAAAGCGGCGCCACCGGCTGCGGGCTGGTACTCGCACCATCTAAGCCGCCTCCGACCCGCTGTCGTCGTCGGCGCCCTTGTCGCGGCGGGCCTGGCTCAGGGCTGCGTGGGTGAGGTAGGCGGAGCGGTTGAGGCCGGCGCGGGTGGCGGCGGCGTCGATGACGGCGAGCCAGTTTTCGGGGACCGAGATATTCAGCCGCTTGGCCTTGCTGGGGCGGGGCGGGGCCGGCAGCAGGGCCAGGAGGTCGGCGCCTTGGGCGTCTTCGTGGGCTTGGGCGTCGCGCAGGCTCAAGGGGTCGGGCCAGGGGTCACCGTCGAGGGCCAGGCCGAGCAGATGGGTTTCCAGGGCCTCGATCGCCATGGCTTGGGCGTCTTCGAAGTCGCGGCCGCAGGTCTGACAGCCGGGGAGGCCGGGGAAGAGGACGGCGACGCCTTCGGGCTCTTGATGGAAGGCGACGGGGTAGAAGGTGGACATGGCTTTCTCCTGACTCTCGGATCTCTTGGGGCGGGGCATCTCGTGGCGCTGGGGCGCCCCTTAGCGGGGCGCCTTGATCTTGGCTTGTCGGCAGATCGACAAGAGGGTCTTGGGGGCCAGCGGGTCGTATCCCATGGGGATCGTGACCTTGCCGGTCTTGGTGGGGTGCTTGAGCTGCAGATGCGAGCCCTTTTGTATGTGGGGGACCCACCCCTCTGCTTTCAGCATCTTCAAGACCTCTTTGCTGTTCATCCGCTTGACCATCTCACCGTCTCCCTCTCTGACTGCCTCTTGACTACACACTATGTGTGTATCATCAAGGGAGATTTCAAGGGATTTTGTGTAGGATATACACAAGTTTTTTGGCTCTGCGCAAGGGGCTTCGCATGAGCAAGGCGGCGAGCAAGCGGTTGTCGCGGGCGCAGCGGGAAGGGCGGCTTAGGGCCTATCTGGCGGCGGCCGAGGTGGCCTCGGGCTTGCCGGGCGATGCCATCCTGGGGGCGGGTCGTGGGCGCGAGGTGACGATGTGGCGGGCGGCGATCGGCTTGCTGCTGTGGCGGGAGGGGTTGTCGTTCCGGCAGGTCGCGGATCTGCTGCGGCGGTGCTTGACGACGGCCTATTACTATCACCGCGGCGGCCTGTGGGCCTCGCCGGGCTGCACGGCGGCGGCGAAGCAGATTGAGCGGCTTGTCGGGCCGGACGTGGCGGCCTCTACCGTTTCAGGCGAGGCCATGCAGGTTGCGGTGCTGCGCTCGGCCTTGCGGTTCTATGCGCAGCCGGAGAGCTGGCGCAGCGCGGGCGGGCAGCCGCCGGCGGTGCGGCGGGACAAGGGCTTGCGGGCCCGGCAGGCCTTGGAGGGATCATGAGCAGCGACGACAGGGTCTCGTTTGAGGAGGCCTGTGACCAGGCCTATCGCAATGGCTTGATGGCGGCCTATCGCGGGCTGGCGGATCACTTTGGGGCCATGGCCGAGGCCAGTGAGAATGGCTGGCTCGGCCCTTTGGTTTCCGCAGGGCGGACGCGCGCGGAGACCTTGAAAGCGGCAGCGGATGAGTGCCGCACGCGCCTAGCAGAGGTGGAGGGCAAGTCGTGAGCGACGCGGAGACAGACGGGGACGGTCAGGGCAAGCCCGAGAGGCTGCATGGGTGGGTTCCGAAAAGGGTGATCTTGGATGAGGCGCCGTCGGTGCTGACGGGCGAAATGGAGCCACGGCAGGTGTGGGAGTGGGTGGTGAAGCGTGACACCACAACTGGTCGCTTCGGGTTTTGGTGGCCGTGGCGATGAGCGGCGGGAATAGAGACATCGGCGGTGGCTCGACTGATAGTTATCGATTCTACATGGAGCAAAAGCCCTTTGTGCTTGGCGTCTGTGACTATGTCTTGGGTCGCTTTCATGAGTCTTACGAGCGTTTCCCAGAGAATGCGCAGGTCGTCTATGAGACGGGGCGTCAGTTCGGGGCGTTGTACGGTGTCTTTGCGATCACGTCGGAGGGTGGGATTGCGGCGGATGCTGTGGCGGCGTTGGAGGCTGATCAGAAGGGCGAGGATCGCGCTGTCCTGATCAGCTATCGAAGCGCGATGCGGGAGCTGGAACAAAAGATGCTGCGCAGGCTTGCGCAGGAGGTCGGCATCCCGCTGTCGGCGATCGAGGATCTGCTTGACGAGCCACCAGAGGGGAGGCGTCGCCCATGACCACCCCAGCCGACAGAGAGTCTGGGTCGGTGGACCTAAAGAGCCAGGTGTTCCGACCCGCGCAGGCGCCCACTCAAGCCCGCCCGCCGGCGGCGGAGGTCGGGAGGTGGGATTCGGGGTTGTTGCATGTGCTGCGGCATGAGGATCGGGATGGGTGGCTGCAGCTGTATCTAGAGGCCTATGGGGCGCGGCTTTATGCGACGGCGGCGTTTCGGCCGGATTTGCAGGCTGGCGCGCGCTATGCGGCGGCGGTGGCGCATGCGCGGGTGGCCTTGGCGATGGCCTTGGCGGCGGGGCGGGTGCCGCTGGCGGGCTTTGGGGCTGCCAAGGGGCGGCCCAGGGGAAGAGCGGGTGGGCGCTGGGATCCGATTCCTGAGTTTGACGACTATGGCTTTGTCTGGCCGGTGCTGGACCGCGCCGGCGGGCTACCGTTCTGTGTGGATTTGCTGTGGCTGGATCGTGGGGAGCCGAGCCGCTGGCGGGCGATCAGCGGGCAGGCTGCTTTGCTGCACTGGTCGCCCTTTGGGGTGGGCTTGGAGGCTGCGATGGCGGGGGAGAGGCCCTTGCGGCTCTATCGCTGGCCTCTGGACTGGCTGGCGGCCTGTCATGCGCGGCAGCGGGCCTGGCAGGCCGCGGGGCTCTCTTTGGGCCCGTTGCTGCCGTCAATGGATCTGCCAGAGGGGGAGGATGGGACCATTGCCGCTTGCGTCTTGGCGTGGCGCAGCGAGGCGGTCAGGGACCTCTTCACCTTTGGCGGGGAGGCGATGACGGTGGCTTGCGATGACGATGCCCATGGTGCGGCGGTCAAGCGGCGGATGGGCGAAATGTTCCGGCCGCCGGGGCGGCCTCGGCTGGTCAAGGTGGCTGGGGATGACGAGAGGGCGGCGGCGTGAGCGCGTCCTTTGAGGAGCTAGAGGGCTCCAAGCGCCCAAAGAAGAGCTTGAACGATCGGGCGCGGGAGATCTTGGAGGCGGTGCGGCTGGTGACCTCGGCCGAGGGGCACACCTATCGCTACAACGGGTGCCATTGGGAGGCGATGACGCGCACGCAGCTGTTGCATCTGGCCTATAAGAAGCTCTATCCGGGTGGGAGTGACCGGACGCGGAATGAGATCAGGAACTATCTGAAGGTCGCCTCCTATGAGGCCGATCTGACCTTTGGGCGGGTGCCGGAGCATGAGGTGGCGTGCAAGAATGGGGTGTTGGACCTCTTCACCGGGAAGGTGCGGGCGCATCGGCCGGAGGACTATCTGGAGCGGGTGATTCCTTGGGAGTACAGCATGCCCTACACGGTGGACAGCTGTCCGACCTGGGATGCGGCCTTGGCGGATTGGTTCGGCGAGGACGCGGCGGGCGAGGAGCTGATCGCGGCACTCCAAGAATACATGGGTTATGAATGCCTGAGTCATGCCAAGTATAAGAAGGCCTTGGTCTTGCATGGCGACAGCGATACTGGAAAGAGCCAAGTGGTCTTCGTGATGACGGAGCTTGCCGGGGCGGACTATACCTGTCAGCTGTCGGTGGAGTTCATGGACGATCCGGAGCGGCGGTCGGTGATCAAGGGCAAGACCCTGAACATCATGTCGGAGCTGTCGGAGAGCGCGATGATCGCCGATGGCGGCTTCAAGACCCTGATCTCGACCGAAGAGCTGATCTTGATCTCTGCCAAGTACGAGCCGACGGAGATGATTCGGCCGGCGGCCAAGCATGTGATTGCGACCAACAACCTGCCGAAGATCTCCGACAAGACGGCGGCGACCTTTGGGCGGCTGTTGATCCTGCCGATGGAGCGGGTGATCCCCAAGGCGCAGCAGGACCGCTTGCTGCCCGACAAGCTAAAGGCGGAGATGCCGGGCATCTTTGCTTGGGCGATCGAGGGGGCGAAGCGGCTGGTCGCGCGCAAGGGCATCTGGCCGGAGCCAGAGCGCTCTAAGGCCGCCTTGAAGCGCTATCGGGCCAAGCACAATCCGGTCATCGACTTCATGGAAGAGTGTTGGCGCAGCGGACCCGATCAGCGGGTCACCCTGCGCACGGTCACCAGCTATTTCAATGACTGGAAGGGTGGGCGCAAGGTGGACGGCCGGACGGTCAAGAGCTATCTGCTGTCGGCGGGCTATGCAGTGGAGCGGCAGCGGCCCGCGCCGGGGCAGAATGCGGTGGATTGCCTGATCGGTTGGTTCTATGTCGGGCTGCCCGCCGATGCGGCCTTTGACGCCGGCTCGGACCTCGGCGGCGGCTAGGCCGGCCTCGGCCGCGCGCCACAAGATCTAGATCTCTCTCAATGCGACACACGGGGACACAGGGGGGCACAAGCGGCCGTCTTGTGTCGCGGTGTGTGCCGGTGTGTGTCTGCTAAGCAGGGTTAAGAGATGGCGAGCAAGTCGCTGTGATTATTGGGAAAATAGGCTCTGTGTCGCCTGTGTCGCGGCACGCTTTACTTGGCTACCATGGAAAAAGGACCTTTGGATATGGCTCCGACAATAGGGAATCTGCACAGCACAGGCGCACAGGCACAAGATGTAGGGCGTCGGCCGATCTCGATCTGGCGGCTGCTGGTCTGGACCTATCGGCGGCAGCAGGCCGAGCAGGTGCTGCGGCAGGAGGGGCGCGTCGGGCGGGTCTGGCCGGAGGGCTTTGGCCGGGACTCAGTCGAGCGGGTGCGGACGGCCTCGACCTTGGGCTTTGTCGAGCAGGGCAGGGTGAGCGTGGGCAGCAGCGGGGAGGGCTCTGGCCTGCCGCATGACGCGCGGGTGGTGGCGCGCTATGTGGCGGCGCTTGAGGAAGGGGCGCGGGCGGCGATCATCCGGGCTGCCTCTGACGATGCCCAGCCGGTGCGGCCGCTCTGGCCTGCCGCGCCGGCGCTGGACCCTGCCGACTGGCGACGCTATCCGGGCGGACGGCTGCCCAGACCGCAGATGCACCCGACCACGCGCAAGCCCTTCCTCTGTCGGCTGGCGATCTCTCCGGACCCGGACCCGCTGTTGCGACAGGACCAGGACTATTGGCTGTGGTGGCGGGCGCTGCAGATGCTGGACCGCGTCATAGGCTTCGAAGGGTGGGAGCTGCAGCAGTGGGTGATCTCAGGCGAGATGCCGCCCGCACCGCTGCCAGTGCCCGCGTGGGCCAAGGGCTGGGCAGATAGGGCTTGACAAGCCGACTCTTTGCTTGACAGACTCAAGCCACCATCAAAAGGACTCGGGATCAGCCCCGGCCGCCTCGCGCGCGCCGGGGCTTTTCGTGTTCGGGTCAGGCCGCACAAGGGGTTGCGGCCGATCACGGCGGCTCGGCAAGAGGCTGGGCAAGGCCACGACGCCAGCCATAGGCGATTCGCACCCCTCGGGAAAATGCAGGCGGTCATGCCGTTCAAACCGGAGACCTTCCGGCCTCCCTGGCACGCAAGGGAGCCAAAGCAGCAGCAGCGCAAGCGTCACGATCAGCAGCGCGGCAGTGCTGCCCGCCGCAGCTATGACCACCAATGGCGGGCCTTGGCGGCGGTCGTGAAGGCAGAAGAGCCACGCTGTCGCTACTGCCTCGCAGAGGGGCGGGTGAGTGAGACGCAGATCGTTGATCACATCATCCCTGTTCGGGTGCGGCCTGACCTCAAGCGGGCGCGCTCGAACCTACAAGGCCTCTGCAAGCCTTGCCACGACGGCCCGAAGAAGGCCGAGGAGCTGCGTCTTTATCCTACTAGGACTAGTAGGAAGGCCATCTGATCGCCCACTGCCCCTAGTACCCCGGGGGGGTGGTCCGATTTCTGGCCCCCTCCCGCCTAGACCGATGGCGAAGGCGCGGGAGTTTGTGCGCGGGTTTGGGGTGAAACTTTTTTTGGTGAGGAGCTGACGATGCCACCGGGACCGGCGCCGACGGCGCCAGAGGTAACCAAAGCGAAGGGCAACACGGGCAAGCGAGCGGCCGCGCCGGAGGTGGTGGACACCACGCCGGAGAGCCGGGACGATCCGCCGGCCTGGATGAATGAGGAAGGCGCTGCCGTCTGGCGCGAGCTGGCGCCGACCCTCATTCGAGAGAACAGGCTGAAAGAGACCGATCGCGGTGTCTTTGCGCGCTACTGCGAGATGACAGGGCTGTGGCGGCGGCTGAAACAGCAGGTCGACAAGGAGCCGCTACAGTACGATTCGACCTCTAACCATGGCAGCTTCAAGCGACGCAACCCGACCCTGGGCGATCTCTTCCAATGCGAGCGGGTCCTGCAGTCGCAGGATGGCAAGTTCGGGCTGACGCCGGCGGATCGGCAGTTGCTGATCCAGCGGCAGGCTGGGCAGCAGCAGGTGCCGGGCCCCCTATTCGAGGAGCCTTCGCGCGAGGGGCCAAGCCTGGAAGACGACCTGGACGCCATGATGAACGGGGAGCGTGTCCACTAGCCGCAAATACTGGTTCGATCACAAGGCCGCCAACAAGTATTGCCGTTTCATTGAGAAGCATCTGCGCCTCACCAAGGGGAAGAAGCGCGGACATCCCTTCAAGCTGGAGCGCTGGCAACGTCGCATCGTGCGGCGCCTCTTCGGCTGGAAACGGCAGGACGGCACCCGGCGCTACCGCCGCGCGTGGATCGAGATCCCGCGCAAGAACGGCAAGTCGGAGTTCGCCGCAGCGATCGCATTGGCGCTGTTGCTGATCGATGGCGAGGGCGCGCCTGAGATCTACTGTGCGGCGGTCGATGAAGAACAAGCGAGAGTCGTCTTTGAGCGAGCCGGTATCATGGCGGCGACGAGTCAAAGCGTGTCGAAGAAAGTGGAGGTACTTCAAAAGGTCATCTTCTGCGAACAGAACACAGGAAGTCTAAAGCCTCTTACGTCGAAGGCCGCGACCAAACATGGTCGGTCACCTTCGGGTGCGATCTATGACGAGGTTCACGAGATGCCGAATGGCGATCTTGTGGATGTGATTCACAAGGGAACGGCCGCGCGCGTTCAGCCGCTTGAGATCTATATCACGACCGCAGGGGTGAAGGGTGACAACTTCGCCTGCGAACATCACGACTATGCAGTGGAAGTGAAACAAGGGCGTATCGATGACGATGCTCTCTTTGTTGCGATCTTTGCTGCGGAAGAAGAGGACGATTGGCGCGACCCGGAGGTCTGGTTTAAGGCAAACCCGAATCTTGGGATCTGTCTTGAGTATTCGTACATCGAGACAGAGTGTAAGATTGCGGAGTTGTCACCAAGTAAAGAGAACGATTTCCGGCGCTACCATCTAAATCAATGGACATCGCAGTCAGTCCGTTGGCTGCCAATGTTGAAGTGGGATCTATGCAGTGACTTTCCGAAGGACAAGAAGTATTGGCTAAGCTTGCAAGAACAGCTGTTGGCTGGTGCCTTCAGAAAGCGCATTGCCTTTGGGGGGCTCGATCTGGCGCAAAGCAGCGACTTCACGGCCTTTGTTCTGGTGATGCCACCGATGACCGAGGCCGAGCGATGGGTGTTCATGCCTTGGTTCTGGCTGCCGCGTGAAGCGCTGAACTCTGTTTCGACCGTGCAAAAGCGACGCTATCTGGCGTTCGAAAAGCAAGGGGCATTGACCATGACCGCTGGAGATGTGACCGACTATGGTTACGTTCAAGAACAGGTCTTCAGTATTACTGAGTTAGTAGAAATGAAGACTGTTGGTTATGACCGCTACAACGCCTCTTCGGTCGTTCAATTTTTGCAGAACAAGGGTGTTAGGGTCGAAGATATGCCGCAGGGTATCCCCACCATGGGCCCGCCCAGTAAGGAGTTTGAGCGGCTAGTTAAGGGGAAGATGATGGAACACGGGAGCCACCCGGTGCTGCGCTGGATGGCTGATAACGTGGAGGTCATCCCCGACATCAACAACAACATCATGCCGCGCAAGGGGTTGAACGAAAAGAGCGGCCGCAAGAACAACAAGATCGACGGGATCTCCGCATCGGTCATGGGGGTCGGTCAGGTGATGGCCAATCCGGGTCCGCGCACGATGCGCTATCAGAAGGGGAGCTTGGCGGCGTGAGTGTCTTTGGTCGCCTCTTTGGTGGTGATGCGGCGCCGGCCTTGCCGCGCAGTGAGCCATACTTGGCGCCGGTCAAGGCGGAGCTGACTCCGGAAGGTCCGTTAGACGAGGTGATTCGCGAGCGTCTGAGCGGCGGGATTATGTCGGCGGCCGGGGTACCGGTGAGCGTCGGAAACGTCGAGAGGCTGGCCGCGGTTGCGGCCTGCGTTCGGGTGCTGGCGAATGATGTGGCGCATCTGCCTTTGCCGATCTATCGGCGGCTCGGCAACGGGCGGGAAGAGGCGCGAGATCATCCTCTCTATCTGCTGCTGATGGAGCGGCCGAATCAGTGGCAATCGGCCTTTGAGTTTCGGCAAATGCTGATGCGCGATCTCTGCTTTCAGGGTAACGGCTATGCCTTGAAGGTGCGCGGCAACGGCGGCCGGGTGATTGAGCTGTGGCGACTGCATCCCAAGCGGGTCTCGCCTAAGCAGAACAAGACGACGATGGAGGTCACCTATCGAGTCAGCCGGGAGGAGGGGGCAGCGCTTGAGGTTCCGCGTAGCGAGATCTTGCACCTGCGCGGGCCAAGCGATGATGGGATCGAAGGTCTGTCCCCGGTGCGGGTGCATCGGGAAACCCTTGGCCTCGGCCTCGCTCTGAAACAGCACGGCGCGCACTTCTTCGCCCATGGTGCCAAACCGGGTGCAGTGCTGACCACGAAACACGACTTGCCGAAAGAAGATCGGGACGATCTGCGCGACGACTTTGACGCTGCGATCTCAGGGCCTGGCAACGCCTTCAAGACCATCATCCTTCCGCTTGAGATGGACCTCAAGACCATGAAGATGTCTATGGAGGATCAGCAGTATATCGAGGCAAGCAAGTTCAATAGAAGCGAAATAGCGGGTATCTTCGGGGTACCGTCTTACAAGATCGGCGATCTAGAGCGCGCGACCTTCTCTAATATTGAGCATCAATCGATCGACTATGTGCGGTCCTCGCTGATGCCGTGGCTGGTCTTGTGGGAGCAAGCCTTGCGCCGGGACCTCTTGGATGGAGAGCCCGATATCTACTACCGGCACACCGTCGATGCGCTGCTGCGTGGCACCGCGAAAGAGCGGGCCGAGGCGCTGCGGCTGCAGCGTCTGTCAGGGGTGATCAACGCGAATGAGTGGCGGGCGAAAGAGAACTTGAACCCGCGCGAGGACCCCGGCGGCGAAGAGTACATCGTGGAGGGCAACACGCGGCCGGGTGACGGCAGCGGGGCTGGCGCGGTGCAGGAACCCCCGCGGCAGGAACCGGAAGAGGAGGACGAAGAGTGAGTCGTCAGACAATCGATCTGCCCAAGGGCCCGCTGCCGAAAGGTGCCGGGCCCTTTCTTTGTGCGCCGGCACCTATCAGCCTGCCAGCCGGGATAGCGCAGTGTCGCAGCGGTGGGCCCTACTTCGCGCGGGCCGGTGGCCTCGACTTTCAGGCGGTCAACGGCGTTGTGACCGAGATCGATATCTATGCCGAGATCGGCTTCTACGGGGTGACCGCTGAAGAAGTGCGCGCGCAGCTTCGTGGCGCCGGTGATGTGCTTGTGAGGTTGAACTCGCCGGGCGGCGACGTGTTCGACGGCATCGCGATCTATAACGACCTAGTTGCGCACCAAGGCCGAGTGCGGGTCGAAGTGACCGGCTTGGCCGCTTCGGCCGCCTCTCTCATTGCCATGGCCGGCAGTGAAATCGCTATGGCGCAGAATGCCTTCCTGATGATCCATGACTCTTGGACGGTCGCTGTAGGCGACAGTGAGGCGATGTTTGAGACGGGCGACGTTTTGGCCTCAATCGACCATGCACTCGCGAAGACCTACGCGGCGCGCACCGGAATGGAGATCGACGCGGTCGCCGACTTGATGGATGCCGAAACCTGGCTAGGTGCCGAGGCCGCAGTCGATCAAGGCTTTGCCAGTGAAGCTCTGCCCTTTGCCGAGCCGCAGGCGGCCTTCGACCTTGAGCGCTTTCGTAACGTGCCGGACAGCCTGCGTCTCTATAGCCGGGCTGTCGCTGGCGACATCACAACACGGGACTTGGAGCGAGGTCTGCGGGAGGCAGGCCGCTCTAGGGACCAAGCGCGGAGAGAGGCTTCGAGCCTCTCCGCCTTGGCGCAGCGGGATGTTGCGCCAGACCGACAACCTCGGCAGCGGGACGCGGCGGAGATGACTCGGATCGCGGCCAGTTTGGCCAGACTGAACCACACTCTCGAAAGGAAGTAACGATGACTGTTCAAGTGCCCGCTGCACAGCGTGATGCCATGCACGTCTTTGCCATGCCGCAGCCGACCCCAGATCCGGGCGACATTCCGGGTCTGATCGACTCGATCAACCGCAACATGCAGAGCATGCGCGAAGAGCAGGGCAAGATCGAAGAGGACCTAGCCAAAAAGGGTGCGGCCGACGTGATCCTGAGTGAGAAGGTCGATCGTCTGAACAACCAGATCACTCTCGATATGGACACCCTGAAGAAGGCGCAAGACGAGCAAGGCCGCCGTATGGCGGCTATGATCGCCGGTGGTGGTGGCAGTCGCGGTGGGGAGCAAGAACTCAATCATGCACGCCGCTTTATCGCGACTGCGACCGGCAAGCGTCTGAGTCGGAATGCCGAGGTTGATCTAGAGGCCTATCGAAACTATCGGGACGCCTTCGAACAGACGGTCTGTAACAACCTGGTGATCGATCATCTGGAGTCTAGCGTTCGCGCCGCTATGACCATCGGCACCGGTTCCGAAGGTGGCTATCTGGTGCCGAATGAGATCTCTACCGAGATCGAGCGGCGCATTCACGATAGCTCTCCCATGCGGCAGGTGGCGCGGGTGATCACCATCTCGAAGAACGCCTGGGAGGCGCCTTGGAAAACCTCTAAGGGTACCTCCGGCGGGTGGGTTTCTGAACTGCAGGCACGGAACCGAACTGACACCCCGACGGTCGGTATGCAGGAAATCAAGGTGCACGGTCAGTATGCCTTCCCGGAGGCCAGCGAAGATATGCTGGAGGATGCGGCGCTCGACGTCGAGGCGATGATCATCCAGGACACTGAAGACGAGATGAGTCGCGTCGAGAACACGGCCTTTGTCATCGGCAACGGGAAGGACCGCGCCAAAGGCTTTCTGACCTACAAGGACACGGCCGAGACGACGGAAGACAAGGATCGTGATTGGGGCAAGCTACAGTATCTTCCTCTAGGTGCCGCGGCTGGTTTCCCACAGTTGCCCAGCGGTGCGGACGATGGGGCGAAGATCATCGATCTGATCACTGCGCTGCATCCGACCTATCGGCAGGGTGCGGTCTTCACCATGAACCGCAAGAGCGAAGCCACGATCCGCAAGCTACGCGATGCCGATGGTCGCTACCTTGTTGGGTTTGGTGACATTCGCGATGGAACCTCGGGCTTCTTGGTGCACGGCTATCCAATCGTGAACTTCGAAGATATGCCGGACATCGCGTCCGACAGTTTCCCGATTGCCTTCGGCAACTTCAATCGCGGCTACTACATCATCGACCGTCGCGGCTTCCGGGTACTTATTGACCCCTTTACCCACAAGCCTTTTGTGGGCTGGTACATCACCAAGCGGGTCGGCGGAGACGTTCGGAACTTTGACGCGATCAAGCTTCTGAAGGTGGCGACCACCTAAGTCGCCTGACCTCAGTTACCCTTCGCCAAAAGGCCGGCCTTCGAGGCCGGCCTTTGGCGTTTTCAAGAGGAGAGAAGAACCATGCGAGACGTGCATTCCGATATCAAGGCGGTGGCCCATGTGGTGGCAGCCGCGCCGACCGCGACCGTTACGCCTGCCAACGGGGTCGATACCGCTGACTTCAACGCCTGCGAGTTTGTCATTGCGATCGGCACCGTGCCGAACGCGGGATCTGGTTCCTGGACCTTCAAGCTGCAGGAGAGCGACGACGATTCAACCTTTACCGATGTCGAGGACCCGAAAGAGGTTTTGATCGGCAGCACCAAGGCGCCGGTGCAAGCGCCCTCGGCCGGTACTCCGGAATTCTTGACGGTCGATGCGGCACCGGAAGACGCGACCGTCTATCGGGTCGGCTACATCGGGTCCAAGCGTTATGTGCGGGTTGTGGCGACGGCGGTCTCGACGCCGGGCGCGACGCCGCTGGCGATTACGGCGATTCTGGCACGGCCGGCGCTGCGCCCGACGCAGGACTAAGCGGGGCGGCGCTTCGGCGCCGTCTTTCCTTTTGTCCCCAAGGCGGGGAGAGAGACATGCCGAAAATCAAAGTGACCAAGCCCTTTGACCACTGCGTCGGGGCTGACTTCCACCCGACTCACTTTCCGACGGGCACGCATGAGGTCGATGATCGCACGGCCGAGGTCGCGATCGCGGAACGTTGGGCGAAGCTGGCCGGGAAGAAGGGCGGTAAGGCGGGGGACAACAATCTCTTTACGCCGAAGCCTGGGGCTCCTGGCTTGGTGTCGCTGGCGGAAGCGCTGGCGGCGCGCGCTGACGCCGCGGACGACTAGGCGCGGGGCTCGGGTCAGTGGGGCTCAATCGTACCACGCCGCCGGCGGCGGAGCTGTTGTCGTTGGACTATTGCCGGAGGCATATCCGCGAATTCAGCAACGACAGCGACGACGACTTTGGTGTCTTCAAGACCGTTGCGGAGGAGTACCTAGACGGGCGGGATGGCATCCTTAATCGGGCGCTGGTGACGCAGGCGTGGGAATGGTCGATCGACAATCGCTTTCCCAAGGTGCTGCACGTGCCGCTGCCGCCTTGCCGGTCGATCGGCGGCATCTCCTACACGGATACGGATGGGGCGACGCAGACCCTGGCTGCGGCCGACTATCGGGTCTTTGGCATCGGTGCCGACAAGGGCGCGCGGATCTTGCCGGCCTATGGCAAGAGCTGGCCGACGACCCGCTGCGAGCCGGAGGCCGTGCGGGTGACCTTCACCGCCGGCTATGGCGACACGGCGGCCGATGTGCCGGAAGCGATCTTGCAAGCGGCCGTGATGTTTGTCGCGGCGATGGACCGGCACCGGGGGGATGGCACCGGCGGCGAGTCTCGCGTGGCCTTTCCCTTCGGCGCCAAGGCGCTGATCGCCCGCTACATCTTCCGGAAGATCTCATGATGCGCTCCGGCGAGATGGACCGGCGGGTCCAGGTGCAAGAGGCCAGCGTTGCCCGTGGGCCCTCTGGCGAAGAGATGCTGACTTGGTCAACGGTCCGGACGGTCGCGGCCAAGGTGGAGCGCGGCGGCGGCAGTCGGCCGGGCACGGGTGGGGAGAGTGAGGCGGCGCAAGAAGAGAAGGGACTGCAGCGGATCACCGTGACTTGCCGGTGGTTTAGCGGCGCCTCTACAAAGCAGCGACTGGTCTTCGAAGGGCGGGATTGGGATATCCAATCGACCGCCGAGATCGGCCGGCGCGAGGGACTAGAGATCACCGCCGAGGCGCGGTCTGAGTGATGGCAAGACCCGGCTTCACCCTGATCGGCGACAAGGAACTGACCAAGACCTTGACGGCAATCGCCGATCCGCGCGCGCGCAAGGGCATAGCACGTCATTCCTTGCGGAAGGGCGCCAAGCCGATCGCAGAGACGGCCGGGCGTCTGGCGCCACGGCGCAAGAGTGCCGGGGGTCCGGAGCGCGAAGAGGAGCTGCACGAGAGCATTGCGGTCTCTAGTCGCCTGAGCAAGCGGCAGAAGAAGAGGCGTGGGAAGGCAAAGGCCGAGGTGGAGATCTTCGTCGGCACAACGGCCTTGCCACATGCGCACCTGCAAGAGTTTGGCTGGGAAGAGGGGGCGCCACAGCCCTACCTGCGGCCGGCCTGGGATGGCGGCAAGCGGCAGGCGCTTAAGGATATTCTGAAAGAGAGCTGGAAGGGTATCGAGCGTCGCGCAAAGCGGCTGGCGCGGAAGGCACGGAAGGCCGCCGCAGGATGAGCATGGAAGCGGACTTTCGGACGGCCGTGCTGGCGCATGCGCCCTTGGCCGCGCTGGTCGGTGAGCGCTTCACCCCGACCAAGCGGGATCAAGGCGGGGCCCTGTCGGCGATCGTCTATCACCGGATCTCTGGCCGGCGGGACACGACGCAGGACGGGCGTAGCTGTCTCGTCGAGAGCCGGATGCAGTTCGATTTCTGGTCATACAGTTACGACGAGGTAAAGGCCGTAGTTGCTGCGTTCATTGCCGCAACCGACGGCGCACTCGGGACTACGGGTGGAACGAACTTCAAGCATATCGCGATCGATAGCGAGCGCGATACATGGGATGCCGCCGAGCCAGGCGGCGGAGAGCAGCGGGTCTCCCTCGATCTGCTTATTTGGCACGACGAACCCTAAGGAGCTGAAAGATGAGTGATGCACAGTTGGGTAAAACCATCATCGGTGATGGTGATGGAGGAGTACCAGAAGTATTTAGTCCGCTTGCGGAGGTAATTGATGTCAGTGGTCCCGGTTTGGCCACCGATGATATCGAAGTCACTAATCAAGACTCGCCGGATTTCTTTAAGGAGTACATTCCAGGGCTTATCGAAGGCGGAGAAATAAGCTTTGATGTAAACCTTCTTCCAAAGGTCGCGGCCAATGCGCGGCTTGTGGATCTGCAGCTAAAGCGGACAGTGAAGAACTGGGAAATCCAATGGACACAATTCGGTTCACCTAACCCGACCATGACGCTGCCAGGTTACGTCAAGGGATGGGATCCAACCTCACCAAACGGCGACAAGGCGACGTCGTCGATTACCATCAAGGTTGCCGGCAAGCCCGCTCTGACCAACTGGACCTTCGTCTGATGGGACAGATTCGCGCGATCCCGCTGGGGAGTCGGTCCCTACGTTTTGACGTCAACGCGCTTTGCTCACTCGAAGAGCTACGCGGCGAGCCGGTTCACATCATCTTTGAGGAGCGGAACCTGCAGGCGACGGGCCTACGCGGTGCGCGCGCCATCGTCTGGGCAGGGCTGCAGCATGAAGAGGGTGGGGCCACCTTGGAAGAGGCCGGGGATCTGATCCAGGAGGTCGGCTTTGCCAAGACGCAGGCGGCGATCGAGAAGGCCTTGAAGGCGGCCATGCCGCTTTTGACGGGGGCGCCGGCGGCGGACCCCACCAAGCGGCCGACGCCTGGGGCTTAGCCCGGTGGTTGAACGACGTGCAAGAAGCGGTCGCCATTGGCGTCGCGCCGGGGGAGGCCTGGACCGCCACCCCGCGCGAGTTGGCGGCGATCGCGCAGGGCTATGCCAAGCGGCAGGAGCGGGCCATACAGCTGGCGGTCATGACCGCCTGGCATACGGAGGCCTTTGCCCGGACCAAGCGCCTGCCGCCGTTGCAGCGCCTCTTGCCCAGCCACGGGCCGCGTCGGCCGCAAACAAGCAGAGAGCAAATGATGATCGCCGAGCAAATCTGCAAGGCCTTCGGCGGAACGATCGAAGAGGCCTAGTCGCTGCGAATGCTGGGTTCGAACTTCTTGGCGGCGTCAATAACCCCGGCGGTCTCGTCTTCCTCTTTCACCACGCGCTCTATGGGTCCCTGCGTGCAGAGCATCATGCTGCCGAGGATGATCGCGCCGGCGACCCAATAGCCAAGCATCCAGAGGAAGCGCAGTTCATAGAAGGTCGCCGCGCCGACATCGGCGGCATAGAGGGGGACCGTCTGAGTGGCTCTAAGGAAGTCGGAGCCGATCCAGATGATCATACCGGCGTGAAAGCCCCAAAAGATCAAGGCGATGAGAAGACCGAAGGCGCCGCGCTCTCCGCGCACGTAAGTTATCTTTTCCATGGTGAAAGCATCGCCAAGCACACGCCTTTGTCAAGTGGCGGCGCCGGCGGCAGCGAGGGGATGCCATGGCACAGGCCCTGATCGGCGCGCTGCGCATAGACTTTCTGGCCAATACTGCCAAGTTCGTCGAAGGCACCAAGCGCATCAACAAACAGATGCGGGGGCTGAACAAGGCCACCGCCGGTTTGGGTGCTGCCCTTGCCGGCCTCTTCGCGGTCTCAAGTGTGCAGGCTTTCACCCGCCAAGTCGAGGCGGCAGCCGAGCAACTGGACAACATCGGGAAGACGGCGCAGCGGTTGGGTCTGACCACCGATGCCTTGCAGGAGCTGCGGCACGCGGCTGAGCTGTCGGGGGTCACGGTCCAGACCTTCGACATGGCCATGCAGCGCTTCACCCGTCGCACCGCCGAGGCGGCGCAAGGCACTGGTGAAGCCGAAGCGGCGTTGCAAGAGCTGGGCATCCAGCTGCGCGATCAGAATGGAAATCTGCGCAGTTCTGAAGCGCTGTTCGGCGACGTGGCGGATGCCCTGCAGAATGTCGAGAATGACTCCGACCAACTGCGACTGTCCTTCAAGCTGTTTGACAGCGAGGGTGCTCGTCTGATCCAGATGCTGGAAGGCGGTTCGGAAGCCCTAAACAAGATGCGGCGTGACGCGCGGGATATGGGGCTGGTCTTTGACGAAGCCTTAATCCATCAGGCGACGGAGTCGAAAGATCGGCTTGATACCCTGTGGAAGGTGATAGACGCCAATGTGACGCGCACCTTTGCCGAGATGGCTGATGAATTGGCGGCAATTGTCACAGTTCTTGCCGACTTCGTTTCTGGTGTAACCTCTGCCACTGTAGAAGTATTAAAGTTCTTTGGAGTGGTTGAGCGGCGATCGGCGACGCCTGAATTGATCAAAGAGCGTGATCAACTGCGTCGGTTTGTCCAAGAGCAAGAAGCCGCTTCGGCGCGCGCCGGCGGCGGATTTGTCACCGGGCCTCGGCCGAAGAACCATCTTGATCGGGTCAAGCTACAGACTGCACAAAAGCGCCTTGCGGAGTTGGAAGCGGAGCTGGCGGAGCCTGATGCGCCGGCAACTCCGCCCACACTGCCGCCACCCAAAGGCGGGAGCGGTTCGGGTGTGGCAGCGGTCAACCTGCAGCGCCGGGCTGTCGAGCAACTGAATGAAGCGGCACGACAGACGGTCCGCGAACTAGAGATCCTGGAGTCGGGTTTCTCTGATCTGGAGAGCGAGAGCATCCAGGATCTGGCGCGTGTGGTCGAACAGATGGGAGTCACCCTGCCGACGATCACGCGGGACATGGGGACGATGCAAGGGGATATTGTCCCTCCAGAGGTCACCAAGGCTTATCAGGATCTGGTCGCTCTGCGCGAGCGCACGGAGGTCGGGCGGATCGAGCTGGAGCTGCAACGCGAAGCCGAGGCGCTGCGGATGCTGACCGAGCTTCGCACCGCGGACAACGCCACGCGGCAGGCGGCGATTCGGCTGCGCGAGATCGAGCTAGAGCTGGGGCCGCAGGCGGCCGAGCAGCTGCGCGAAGAGGTCTTTGCGCTGGAGCAGATGCGCGAGCAGTTCGAAGCGCTGGCCAGTGGTGAGGGGCTGTCGTTCGGGGAGAGCTTTTCGCAGCAGCTGGAACTGATGGCCAAAGAGACCAAGAACGTCTCGGGGCAGATGGGCGCGTCTCTGGCCGGGGTCTTCGGGCCGGGCGGGACCTTTCAGCGATCCGTCGGCAATGCGGCGGCGCAGATGCTGGTCTTTGGCCAGACCGGCGAGGATGCGGTCAAGCGCATCGGGCAGCAGATCCTTGGGTCCATCATCTCCAGCCTTGTGCAGATGGGCGTGCAGATGGGGATCAATGCGCTGATCGCCGCCACGCTTGGCACGGCGGCGGCGGCGGCCGGCGTGGGGCAGGCGGCGATCGTGTCGGCAGCATGGGCGCCGGCGGCGGCCTTTGCCTCACTGGCGACCCTTGGCGGAAACGCAGCGCCGGCGACGGCGGCGCTGGCCTCTACGGTCGCGCTGTCGAAGACCATGGCTGTCGTGGGCTCGGCGCCGGGGCTGGCCGAGGGTGCGGTCAACCTGATGGGGCCGGGTGGGCCGCGCAGCGATTCGATCCCGGCCTGGCTGTCGCGGGGTGAGTCGGTGATCACCGCTGCCGGCACGCGGTCCTTTGGGCCGTTCCTAAGCGCCATCAATGCCGGGCTCGATCCCGCCGCGCTGGCGACGCCGCGCGGGCTGGGGCAGGGGGATCGGGGGCAGGGGATCACCTTTATCAACGCGACGGGCATTCCGCTAGAACCGGCCTTCCTGAGCCCGAATGAAGTCGAGTTGCGGATCGCCCAAGGCGTCGATCGGCGCGCGCCGGCGGCGGTGGCGGCCGACCTGAAGCGTGGCAGCAACAGCGAGACCGGCAAGGCGCTAACCCGCAGCTACAACGTGAGGCCGCAGCGATGAGCTTACCTGTCTTCCCCGTGACTCCCTTGGATGCCAGCTATCAGCAGACCGCGCCCGAGGAGGCAGTCGGTACCGCGCTTGATGGCGGCGGCGGCAAGTATCGGCGGGACTATAGCGGTGGCGTGGTTACGGTGCGCGCGCAGTGGCTGCTCAAAGGGCTGGAGATCGACGTGATGACGGCCTTTGTCTACACCACCCTTGGCGGCGGTTCCTCGCCCTTCACCCTGCGGGCCGCGGTCTTGAGCGGCGCCACGGATGAACACACCGCGCAGATCGTGCCGGGCAGCCTGCGGCAGACCCGCAAGCAAGGCGATCTGCAGTGGTGGTCGGCCGAACTTGAGGTCCAGCCGCCGACGCGCGATGCGACCTTCGACGCCAATCTGGTCGCGCTCTATGGCATCTATGGGCCGAGCCTGGAGCCGATCATGAAGGCAACGCAGGTCTTTGTGAACAAGACCTTGCCGGCAAAGCTGGGGTGGTTGCTGTAATGGCCACCGACAGCATTAGCTTTCACCTAGAGGCCAGCGATCAGGTCATTGGCTATGACACCTTGGCCTTGTCGCATCCTGGCTTTCCCCAGGTCTATTACATGGTGCGGAACGCCAATCCGAGCCTGACCGCCACCCTGGAGACCGGCGAGACGGTGACCTTTAACCGGGTCCCGACGGAGCTGGAGTGGAAGGGCGAGCGGGACGATCTGGACGTGTCGCTCGATATCCGCCTCGGCGACGTGGGCGAGATCGCAGCGGCCGAGATTGAGAGCCTGCGGCTGGCCGGGTTGTTGCTGGCCAAGCCGACCCTGACCTATCGGTCCTTTCGCTCTGACGATCTCTCGGCGCCGATGGACGGGCCGATCTCTCTTCAGGTCTCGACCCCGAACGTCACGGCCGAGGGCGCGACCTTCACCGCCGAGGTGCAGCGGCTGAACACAAGCGGCAGCGGGCAGCGCTTCACCACGGCGCGCTTTGTCATGATGAAGGCTTTCCAATGAACCCCGAAGCATGGCTGGGCAAGCGCTGGCGGGCCGGGCGCTATACCTGTTGGGATTTCGTGGTCGAGATTTTGGCGCGCGAGTTCGACCTTGCGCTGCCGGATCTGAAGCCGGAGCGGATCGACGCGCACTCTGCGCTGCGTGCGATCCTGGATGGTCGCCTGCGCTTCACCAAGATCGAGGCGCCGGCCGAGCCCTCAATCGTCCTCTTCCCCGCACCGCCGGAGCCGCATATCGGGCTGCACTGGCAGGGCTGCGTCTTGCACCTGCTGCGCGACGGGGCTCGCTATGAGCCCTTGGCCGAGGTCGCCAAGCGCTATCACGCGATGGAGCATTACCAATGCCAGCCCGCTTGATGCGAAACCCGCTGCGGCCGGAGGCCGTGGAGACGATCGAGGCCGTCACCTTCGCCGAGGTGGCGGCCTTCGCTTTTGAGGGCAATTGGCCGGTCTCTGCGCACGCCTATTCCGGGCCGCCGAGTGAGGAGACAGAGTGCACCCCGCTCTGCCTTGAGGATCTGGCGCGGCCGCTGCCGGATGACTGTCTGGTCGTGGTCTTGCCCAATGGGCCGATCGGCAAGGCCTTCAATGTCATCTTCAAGCCGATCATCAAGCTCTTCTCTTTCCTGACCCCGAAGACGCGGACGCCGGATGTCAACCGCCGGCAGAACCAAAACCGGGGATCTCCCAACAACGAACTTGGCGAGCGGGTCAACAGCGCGCGCTTGGGCGAGCGGATCGCCGAAGTCTTCGGCCTGGTCCGTATGACCCCGGATCTGATCGCTGAGCCCTTCCGGATCTTCGTTGGGCATAGCGAGGTCGAGGTCGCCTATATGTGCCTTGGCGTCGGCACCTATGAGATCGATGCCGGCGACGTGCGCGATGGCGAGACCCCGGCCGAGGACATCGCCGGTGTCAAGGTCGAGATCTATGGCCCCGACACCAGCCCGAACAGCGGCAGCCCGCAGCTGACGATCGGCGGCGCGATCGGCCGAACGGTCGAGGACGTGCGGCGGTCCAATGCGATCAACGGTCAGGTCTTGCGCGCGCCAAATGCCGACCAAATCAACGGCAACAATAATATTCGCTTTACCGCACCGGACAGCATCGAAGCCGACGCCGGTGTTGATTTCGACTTTACCGACTTCTTTGCGGTCGGCGACAGCGTCATCGTCACAAACGCCGCGATCGTGGGCCCGCCGGCGCTGGATCTGGCCGGGACCTATGAGATCAACACGGTGACGGCCGACACCCTGGCCTTGGTCAATCCGGCCTTGGTCAATGCCGATTGGTCGTCTCTGGTCGGGTCGAGTGCCTACATCAGCCCGACCCTGAAGACCGCGACAGACAAGTGGACCGAGCCGGTGGTGATCAACCACATCGGCGCCAACAAGGTCATCGCCAACATCGTCGCCGCCGGCGGCGTCTATGGTCGGGACAACAGCGGCAACCAATACGGCTTCACGGTTTCGGCCGAGCTGCGCGTCACAGAGTTGGACGGCGCCGGCTT
Organism: Rhodospirillales bacterium; assembly: GCA_963669335.1. Lineage (GTDB taxonomy): Bacteria > Pseudomonadota > Alphaproteobacteria > Kiloniellales > JACOMY01 > JACOMY01. Next base: position 2,815,292 of record OY770023.1, on the reverse strand, counting down.
GCCGACCGGCTCTCCGCAACTCTATCCGGGGGTGGTCGAAGGCAGCGCCGTATTGCAGTCGCTGCGCGCCGTCACGATCGAGGCCAGCCTGCCCTTTGCCGCACCCTTCCAAGTCGAGGCGCGGCGGTCGAGTAACGCCGACCCGACCAAGGATGAGCAAGACGAGATCACACTCAGGGATCTCTACTCCGTGGCGCCGGTCTCTGACCTCCACTTCGGCGATCTGACGACGGCCTTGGTGCAGACCGTGGCGACGCGCAGCGCGCAGGCGCTGAAGGAGCGCAAGTTCAATGTCCTTGGCACCCGGATGCTGCCGACCTGGGATAGCGGAACGCAAACTTTCGGCGCCTTGGCGGCGACGCGCGACGTGGCGCCGATCGCGGTCGCCTTGGCCTTGGACCCCTACAACGGGCGCTATCCGCAGAGCCTTGTTGACGTGGATAGCTTCTATGCCGCCTCGGCGGCCTGTCAGGCGCATTTCGGGTCGGCCTTGGCCTCTGAGGTCTCAATCACCCTGGACGACCCTGAGCAGAGCTTTGAGGATGCGCTAGAGGTCATCGCCGGCACCGCCTTCTGCGTTCCCTATCGCGACGGCCCGATCTTGAAGCTGCGCTTTGACGGGCCGGAGACGGCGGCGGTGATGCTGCTTAACCATCGCTCGATCCTGCCGCGCAGCCAGACGCGGGCCTATCGCACCGGGCGCGAAGACGATTTCGACGGGGTGACGGTCAGCTACACCAATCCGGACGACGACACGGAAGAGACCCTGTCGATCCCGGCCGAGCCGACCAATGCCAAAGAGGTGACCCTTGAGGGGGTCCGGCTCAATGAACAGGCTTGGTGGCATGCCTGGCGAGAGTATGGCCGGATCACCTATCAAGCGGTCTCGACAGAGCTGACGGCGACGCGAGAGGCGGCCGAGCTGTCCCGCGGGGCGAGAGCGTTGATCGCCAACACCACGATGGCGCCGGCGCGGGATGGCGAGGTCACGGCGCAGGACGGCCTGACCCTGACCCTGTCGCAGCCGATCGAGGGCGAGGGGCCCTTTGTCATCTGGCTTAACCTCAAGGATCTATCGGCCGAGCCGATCGACTGCACCAAGGCCGGCGCGCGGTCGGTGACCTTGGCGCAGGCGCCGAGCCAAGCCCTTGTGCTGGACCCTGCGGCCTATGCCAAGACGACCTATCTCTTGACCCCGGACCCGGACGATAGCGACGACGTGGGCGGGCAGGCCTTTCGCATTGCCTCGCTAGAACCCGACGATCGCAAGCTGGTCGAGGTCCAGGCGGTGATCGATGACCCGCGCGTCTATGAGCATGACGGGGTCGCCTTCGGCGCCACCAAGGCACAGCAGGCCTTCACCGCGGCCTTGATCGCGCGCATGACCAATCCGCCGGATGTGGTGCAGCAAGAGAGCATCGATCAGGTCGCGGTGGAATTGGCCGCGATACTGCCAAAAGTCGATGCGCTTTACTTGGCCGGGCATGACCAGCAGTCCTCTTTGCTGTCATGGCCAAATGCCAGCTACAACGCAACGGCGGAGGGCGCGGTTAGTTTTGAGCCTTACTTCGGGTTCACCTTGGACCCGACCGATCCCTCGCCGGGTTATGTCGATACGAACCTGGACCCCGATGCGGCGCCGATCAACTACACCCTGACCTCGGCCTCTGTCCTGCTGTGGATTTCAGAATTCGAGGACGGGGACAATGCCTTTGCCGTCACCGGCGGCGGGGCACGTCTGACCTATCGGCCTTATCGGCCGAGCACTGGCCAAGCCCGCCACGGCATCAACTCTGTCGCTGTCAATGCCGACGCGATTCTGCACCCGGTGCCGGGGCTGCACGGCATGTCGCGCAGCGATGGCGCGGGCTACACGGTCTATGGCCAGGCGCAGCCCGGCATCCTGCAAAGCCAATACAACGCGATTGCCGCCGACAGCCTGCCGACCACCGACTTCTTTGTCGGGCGCAACGGCCCGCACTATGCCGCCATGCGCTTTCCCTTCCTGATGATCGGCGCCGGCCTGACCGCCGAGGAAATCCAGACCCTGCAAAGAAGCATCGCCGCTTACTTCGCCAGATCGGGCGTCTACAAAAACACCTAGGAGACAGTCATGCCTTTTACTGCGCAAGACTTTATCGATGTTGATCAAGACCTCGACGACATCAAGGCTTTTGTGAATACGGCGGCCGCGACCATTGTCACGCGGGAGGGGTCGACCATCCCGAGCGTGAAGGGCGTCGCCGATGCCTTGGCAGGCGTGGCGATTGCTGACACGGTCTCGGGCGTTGCCTCGCTGGCCTTGGTCTCGATCGCCGACAATGTCTCGGCGGTGGATGCGGCCGAGGCTGCGGCCTTGGTCGATATCGAGGCCAGGCGCAACACGGTGAGCGGCGATGCGGTCGTTGCACAGGGCTCTATGACCGATGCGGTCGGGGTGGTCGAGGCTGCGCGGGACGGCGCGACGGCGACGATCGATGCGGCGAGCGACAGTGTGACGGCCGAGCAGGGCGCCTTCTCAGCCGCCTTGGCGGACAAGAGCGAAGAGGTCACGCTTGAAGCAGCGGCGGTGCTGAATAGCATTAGTCATGTCGAAGAGTCCTTGAAAGAGGTGATGGCGGATGACTTGGAGCAATGGTCGTTCGACATCGCCGCCGACAGTCAGGACATCGTCAACTCAGTCCATACGGAGATCTTTGACAAGATTGCCGATGCGCAAGCGAAGATCGACACCTTTACAACAGCCGCCAAGGTGGACGCACAAGACTCCGCACCCTTCCGCAAGTATGACACGGAAGCGGAGATGTCGGCCGACGTGTCGCCGGTTCCCGACATCATCGCCATCGTAAAGGGGAATGCGTCGCTCTACATCAAGACCGGCGCGGCGGGTGCGGCGGGGTGGGATCAGTTCACCGGCGCCGGCAGTCTGATGAGCAAGGCGCGCTCCGACGACTTCGGGGTGGTGCACGACGCTTACTCCGGATCGCCGAGCAATCAGTTCGACAAGCTGGAGCTGATGTGTGATGCGGCCATTGCCGCCGGTCATGGAATCGTCCAGATCGACCCGCCGCAGACGGCACTGCAAGCGCTGCTGTGCAACGGGCGATCCAACAAGTTCCGGCAGGTGAAGTGGGAAGTTCACCCCGACGCCATTATTCACGGCACCAATGATATCCCTTGGCGTTGTCAGAAGATCAATAAGATCGAGAACTATCTGCCGGCGGTCACCCGCACTAGCGTCGCCGGCGGTGCCGCCACCAATTGGGCGAACTATGCGCATCAACCGGATGGCGTCACGGCCTTTGGCAAGCAGTACGTTAGCTATCATTGGAACGATAATTCCAATGATGAAAGTAAAGCCGGTCAGGTGCTACAAATGAAGCGCCTCTTGAGCAATGGGACTTTGGAGCTATTGGGGAGCCCATGGTACTACGGCCCGACGGCGGACAATCCATGGGACCCGGCCTTGAACGATGAAAGGATGTGGCAGGGCAAGTTTGCCTTTTGGGATTCGCGCCGCTTCGGCGGTCAAGACAAGCTGATCTTTCGGCAGGTCTGTGGCCGCACCAGTGCCAACAACGGCATGCTGATCTCTACGCTCTTAAGCGAGGGTGGGTCTTGGCACAATCAGTTCCTGTGGTTTCCGGATGACCCGGATCTAGACCCGGTCGTCACGGACGATTTGACGGCGCCGCCGGATCACTCGCACAGGATCACCATTGACGGGAACGAATACTTCCCCTATGCGCCGGGCGGAAATCTTATTACCGACCAGGGGCGAATTTGTATTTTCTTAACATTGTCACCGCCAAGTGGAAGTCTGAACAATCAGAGTAAAATTCACCGCGTCCTCTATAGCGATGACGGCGGGAACGCTTGGAAGCTTGGGCCGGCGGTTCCCTATGGCGATATCGAGCCACATCAAGCCTGGGAGATGCGCGGTTGTCGCGTGGTGCTGCCGGACGGGCGGGTGATCTACATCGCTTACAACCGGACCAACACCAAGGATGGCACCGTCACGGAGCACAAGGGGCGCCGGCATGCCGTCAGCTACAGCCTGGACGGGGTGCACTGGACGGCTTGGGCCTTGGTGGCCTCTGAGATGCCGCTAGAGACGGTCTGTCCGGTGCCGGCGAACGGGACGCATCTGCTCTATCCGGGCGCCGTCGGCATCCGCCGCACCGCGCAGAGCCTGAATATGGATCGCTATCCCTTTACCGGCGCGATCTCTCCGGGACCGCGACTCTCTAATGAAGCGCGGCGGGAGACCTTGGAATTCCGTTACACGCCAAAGGATATTCTGGACACCGCCTTTATTTGTGACTTTGACGTGATCGGTGAAGCCGGGCGCCTGCGCGGTCGCGGGTTCGACAATCAATGGACCGTTATTCCGGAGACGGTCAGCAACTACATTGTTGATCCTGTGACAGATGGTGTCGATTATCTGGCCGGACCGCCAACCAATTTCAAATGGCTGGAGTACAGCGAGGATCGCGGCGAGTTGGCCGCGGTCAGTGTCGCGTGGATCGATTACGACACGGGCAAGATCTATGTGATCTGGTCGCAGAACCGGCAGCAAGACGATCAGCAGGGCGGGACCGAAATCGTCATGGCAGAGATCAGCGAGCTGCCGAAGCCGGACAGGGTCAACATCTGCCCGACCGACGCCTCGGAGATTCGGCGCAATGAAGACAATCATGGCTTTGTCGCTGATCTGAACAACAACAACACGACCTTGATTGGCTCGGGCTTTGCCGGGGTGGACATGCCGCGGGAAGGCCAATGGCAGTTCCATATCCCGTTTCAGCTGCAGTCGTCGCCGGCGGCTAATGACCCGGCCGTGATCGCCTATATGGGCAATGTGGAAAAGCATGCGGTGGTCGAGATCGACAATGACGGCGGGCGCCCCTATCGCCGGACCCGCGTTGCATCCAGCTATGACGGGGTGGGGCAGCGTGGGCGCAGCCGCGTGGTCACCAACAAGTACATGCGCGGCGGCTTCAGTGAAAAGTCCGTCTTCTCTGGCCGCATCGATCACGCGACGGGCTGGGTCACCCTGACCGATCGCCACCGGGTCAACATCGGATCGCCGCTCAGGATGTCCTTGGGCGATGGCTTTCAAACGAGCGACGCGGTCGCCGGTCGGCAGCTGATCTTTGACCTTGCGGCCGCCACGTTCGAGAAGATGCCCGATGGTTTCCTCGGCGCCGAGACTCCCTTGACCGATGGCTTTGCGCCCAATCTCTTCACCGACATCTATCTGCGCAATCCGATCGAGAAGAATCAGCGGGTCCGGCTGCGCCCCGGCAAGTTCTTCCTGCCGAACTGGTATTGCGAGAGTGACGGCGGGGCAGATGCCTATGCCAGGGTAAAGGTCGAGGATATCGCCATCGCCAATGAGGACAGCGGCGGCGATCGCCGCTATATCCAGATCAGCTTGGACACGCTCGGCACCGGGAATCTGATCATTCAGCATGTGTGGGAAGGCGCGGACGCCTTGACCGGCGTCCCGCATACCTTCCAAGCGCAGTTCCGCGATCGTGACAGCGACTTTACCAGTCGGGAGGATCTGGAGCTTTTCGTTGACTTCCTGATCTATCCGGACGGCAACCGCTATGCGCCGCAGGTGGCGACCTTCCTCTCGCGGCGCATGGGGCGGGATTGGGAGGACATCGACGGAGTCTTGCCTATCCCGCAGTGGCAGGAGAGCGAGGCCAAGCCCTTCTCGATCGAGAATGCCTCTGCCGCGATGCAGTTCATCATTCCGGCGGAGAAGATCTTTTCGTTCAACCTGCGTTGGTTCGACCTTCATGCGGGCATCAAAAAGCGGGAATTCGTGCTGCCGCAGCCGGTGGATCAGCAGCACCGGCTAGACCGCGTGATCCAAGTCCTTGATGTGTCGCAGATCAACGGTGTCCTACTGGAAGGCGGGCACATCAACCCGAACGGCGACGGCACCTATCGCCTGCGCGCCAGCCGGGAGCTGCGCGACAAGATGCGCACCGCGCCGGATCTTCGCACAATCGGCCGCTTTGCGGCGCAGGGTCTGAAGGACTCGACCCTTGTCACCGAGGAATTCGTTCCGACCTTGGCGCAGTCGGAAGACGACATGGTGATGATCGGCTGCGATACCCTGACCCTGACAGGGTGGAGCGGCATGGATCGGGCGGACGTGGTCGCCAGCGCGACGGCAGACGAGACCATCTTTGGCGCCGGCGGCAGCCGTGTCAGGCGGTTGGAAGAGATCGCCACCGATGATCCCGACGACCTGCGGTTCTGGAAGTACAGCGCCGGCGGCTCAATCGAGCTGACCGAGGGCGACTCTATCTCCTACTACCCGCCGGGCGAGCCCTTGCAGGACGGGCCCTTTGTCGGGGATGGCGTCAGCAAAGAGTTCACGACCACCCTGGAGCTGGGCAGCAAGAGCGGCTTGGATGTCGCGATCCATGACCCCAGCGACGGCGGCGAGGTGTTGCTCGGCTTCGATGAGTTCGATGCGATCGCCGGCGATCCCAATGGGTCGATCTCTCTGGTCACGGCGCTGTCATCCACCGACCTCATGCATGTGGTCGACCGCGGCACCCGCGACACCTATGCCAACGTCAACGCCTTGGACAACATCGGCGGCGCCGACACCCTGATCGTCGAAGACAAGACTCGGTCAAAGTCGATGATGATCTTGGAGGCCTATCCGCGCTTCTATGGGATGATCGATGCCAAGACCCAAGCCTGGGTCGATTCGATGGCGCTGACGCCAATCGGTCAACTGCAAGAGGTGATGGATCGCTGCGTCTCTCGCGCGGTGGCAAGCAACCTCTGGGATCGGCTGCAGGGGCTTTGGATCCTCGGGCTGCACAATGGTGACGACACCCGCGTCAATGCGGTTGCCGGTGGCCCCACGGCCTCTTTCGTTGGCGCCTATGAATGGCGCCGGCACTACGGCTTTATTGGCAAGGGGGCGAGCGATGGCAACATCTCCACCAATCTGACGCCGGACGGGACCGGGGCTTACAAGCAAGACGATGCCTCGGCCTTTGTCTTTGCGCAGAAGATGAGCGCGGGGGCGAGCCACTACCTCATGGGCGCCGGCGGCAACTTCATTCGCTTTGCCCCGGACCTTGGCGGCAACACGCAGCACGGCTTTAACACAGCGCAAGCGACCGGCACGCAGCGCATGTTCGCCAGCCTGGATGTGCCGGCCTTTTCCATGCTCTCGCGCGACAACGCGGCCAACTACAACATCTTCACGCGCAGCGGCTTTACCCGGCAATTCCGCAGCTTTCAGGTTGCCGAGGTCAGCACCGGTCTGCCGAGCGGGCAACTCTTCCTAAACCGCATGGGCAGCAGCTATGGGCAGCATGAGATTCTGGCTGCCGGCATCGGCGGCTCCTACACCCGCGCCGAGGCGCAACGCTGGTCGCAACTGCTGTTCGACCTGCAAGCCGATCTAGAGGCGGTGCCTTACTTCGATCGCTAGACCAAAGCCCCATAGCCTTTGTGACGGCCGCTCCCTTTCGGGGCGGCTTTTTGATTCCGGAAAGAGGAGAGAGCGATGCTTGAGACCCTATCCACAACGGCGGCTGCGACCCTGCAGCGGAACCTTGGCGCGGTGCTGCCAATGGGCAAGGCACCAAAGGTCGACGGTCTGGCCGGACCCAAGACCCGCAGGGCCGTCGGCGAGGCGATCCGGAAGAACCGCAAGATCCGCCGCGCCGTGACCAAGGCCAAGGACAAGAACGAAAAGCAGGTGGAGAAGGCCGCGGTCGAGGCCATCGAAGCACTCGCCGAGGAAGCCCGCACCGCCAAGCGACAGATCAAGGGCAACCTGGTGGAGGGCCTCGCCGGCGCGGTCTTGGCGGGCACGGCCGCGCTGGCCGGCCTTGAGCAGTTGATCCCCGAGCTGCAGGGGCATCTGACCGCGATCGATGCGGCCTCGGGCTGGGGCTGGATCGGGCCGGCAGTCGCCGCCGTCATCGTCGCCGGGCGGATCTGGCAGCGTCTGCGCGCGGCCGGCATCTTCGGCGGCTAGGGGCGGGGCGGGACCCATGACCGACGAAAACCCGACCTTGACGGAGCGGGCGGAGAAGGCGGCCAAAAACTCTTTCTTCACCATAGTCGGTCACGGCGCGGCGACCCTGTCGCTGGCGGCGATGATCTGGCTGGCCGGCACGGTCACCGACATGGACAAGCAGCTGACAGGGCTGCGCGCCGAGCTGACGGCCGGCATCGTGCCGGGTATCGCCGCCAATCGCAGCGATATCGAGGACATCGAAGACGAGCTGGAGTTGCGCACTCAGGACCGCTTCACCGGGTCGGAGGCCGCCGCCATGGAGTACCGCATTCAACAAGACATCCAAGAGCTACGCGGCGAGCTGCGCCGCTTTATGCAACGACAGGAGGGACAGCTATGACTCTCATTCACGCGCTTCTAGACCTGCCGGGCGGCTTGATCATCGCCGCGATTCTGGCCTATCCGCTGCTCACCCTGGCCTTGCTGGCCTTATTCCTGACCTTCCTGCTGCTCGGCGCGCGGCTGCCCAAGGGCCTCTTGCGGCTCTTCCTGATCAACCTAGCGACAACCTGCGACCAGGCCGCGAATGTGATGTGGGGCGGCGACCCCGACGACACGATCAGCGCTCGACTCGGCCGCGCCTATGTCTGGGGTGTGCTGGTGCGAAAGACGCTTCTCTACTGGATCTTCGTCCTGCCGCTGGTGAAGGGCCTTCACCTGCTCGATCCCTACCACTGTGAAAAGTACGCGCTCGCCGACAAGAGCGAGGGCCGTCGCGCCCTCTTCGGCTATCGCAAGCTTACCCCGCAACAGTGGGCCTGGCTGAAAGCGCGCGCGGCGCTGGCGGGCTAAGGGGAGGGAAGAGCCATGCGCGCCTTGATCCTGGCAGCCTTGCTGGCGGCCCTGCCGATGGCAGGTCTGGCGCAGCCTCTGGTCTGCATACCTGCCCAGATCTTCGAGTCGCTGGCGGAAGAGCGCTACGGCGAGGGCTTGGCCTTCACCGGGGCCTCGTCTGCGGGCGGCGCGTTCCGCCTCTACATCGATCCGGATGACGGCAGTTGGACGCTCGCGCTGCAGCCAGGTGGCGGGGCCGATGTGCTTTGCGCCATCGCTAGCGGTGAGCGCGGCACGCTGCGGCTGGACTATCTGCCGGAGAGTTAGGGGGCCGCTTCGTCTTCCTGCACCAATAGCGAGATCATGAAGCGCAGCCCGGCTTCACCTTGGACCGCGATGACGTTCGGCGCGCGGGACATCTGCCCGGCGGTCCGCGCGCTGTGGAACTGCTTCACCTCGATATAGACATCGAAGTCGGGCAAGTAGAAATCTAGATGCGGTCGAGCATCCTCGTCGCGCTGGTACCGAATCCCAGCGGCGACCAAAGCGGCGGCCATCGCCTCCTCAAAGGGGTCGGGAAGGCGTTGCGGCATTAGCTGTTCCTCGCCTTTTCGTGAGCTTCGATCGCCGCAGCGGTGGCCACGGTCGAGCCGCGCGGAACGACCCTTACTTCAACGTCGGGCGGGGCTTCGGCGATAACGCGAGCGACGACGGCCCAATGCGCACTTGTGCTAGGCCAGCCAAGAGTTCTGGCCTCATAGTCATCTGAAGAGACGCCAAGTTCAATCTGCCCTGGCATCGCTCCCATTCTCTCTGCTATTTCGTCAATCGCTCCGAGCTGCTGGTCGGCGGCTTCGGCTTGCCTATCAATCAGATTCACAAGGTCCTCCATGGCGCCAGCAGGAACGCTGTTTCGTCCGGCGCTCCAAGATTTTATCGTGTCGGGTCTGACTCCATGAAAGGCGGCGGCCTCTCTTTGCGAGAGGCCGGCTAGTCTCAAAAGTGCGGAGTAAGGCGTCATACAGTTAGAACGGCGCGGCAATCGCCAAGATCGATGACGATGGTATCAATGCGCCTTGTCCCCTTCTTCAGTTGCAGGTTCTCAAACCGGACGGCCCTCTTACCGTCATATGTCTCTTCGAAGCGTTGGCCGCGTTCACTCCAGTAGGTCGCGCGGCTGTTGTCAAAGTCAGCGATCGTCTCATGCGTCTTGCTGACAGGGCAATCGATACCGGGTTCGGTTCCGCCGGTGAGCGCTTCGCACCCCTCAATAAGGGCGCCCCATGCGTTCGCCGGCATTCCTTCGATCGCGGCCGCCGAGTCACCATCGACATAACCCGCATCGTCACCATACACATCCTTGAGAGAAATTCTTGTCATCTTCAGGTCTCCTACCTCTTGCAGTGGGCTAATCCCGCCGCGTTGACAATCTATAGATATACACTGTTGGTGTATGTTTCAAGGGCTTTCGGTCGGAAAATCGAGAGAGCTGCGGCACCAATCGGCATCGGCCGAGTCGGAGGCATAGCCCTCGGCGATCAGCCGATGCCCGAGTCGTTCACCATCGCCGCGGATGCTGCCGATAAAGCGGTCGAGGCTGCGCCTTGGCAGGGCGCAGATCTCCACCACATCGGCCGCGTCGATCATCTCCCGCAGTCGCTTGCCGGCCGCCACACCACGCGCGCGCTCAAGGGGACAGGCGGCCTGCGCCTTGCCGATGTCAGGCGCCCTGATCCCGTCCAGTCTAACCCGCATCTCCCCCAGGTCGATCGCCACCGCGCCCGCGCCAAACTGCAAGCCCTGCACTGCTACCGTGTCCCCATCAATCACCCGCACCGCGGCCGCTTCGACGGTCAGGCAATGCGGCGCCCCTTCGACAGCGACGGCCGAGGGCATGAGACAGAGAAGCGAGACGATCGCGAGGCGTAACATGCAGCCATTATAGCAGGCGTGAAGATAGAGACAATCTCGTTTAGCGTGTATTTCTCAAATCGAAAGTGGGACACTTGGGGTCAAAAAGCCCCATATCTGACGGCAAAATCCACTGTCCCACAGAGCATTAAGTAATTGAAAAATATAGATATTTATAGCCCCGTTGGGGACGCCACTCCTCGCAAGCTCGAACTGCCGTGCCCTCGATTCTGCGTGTTGGAACTTCGCTCGCCGGGAGGGCGCCAGCTGGTATCAGCCGCTGTGAGCGACTGATCGGCCCGGCGACGAGAGCAACTCCCTAATTCTTGTTCTCAGCCCAGGCCTTATCGAGATGCAAAGGCATCGCGGTAGACGTAGGCCGTGTACTCATAAAGGTCATAGTCGGTTCGAAAGACAACCCGCCGTCCTGCCAGCGCAAAGAGCTCTCGGGCGAGATCATCCATCGGGACGTGGAAGAGATCTTCGCGCCGCCAATCCACGACATCAGACATGACATTGAAGGCAAGGCCACGACGCGTGAGCGGCCAGAGCCGGTTCAACATGCCGCGCAAGAAGCCCCACATGGCCTCTTCTGACAGTGTCGCACGAACGGTGAAGAGGCCGTTCACGAGCACGAAATCATGCGCCGGCGGCAAGGACTGCTCCTCTTCGGAGAGCAAATCCATCACGCGAAAGCGCTCGTCCGGATGCTTCTCTCGGGCCCGGGCAATCGCCTCTGCATTGATGTCGATCCCGAGGTAGCTCTGCGGCAAGCGATCGATCTCAGTCAGATGATCTAGCAGGACCCCCGTTCCACAGGCCATGTCCAGAACTGAACTCTGCGCAAATCCCTGAGGTGATATGGCCGCCATCACGTCGAAGCGGGTCCGGCGATCGGGCTCATTGGGCCATCCCGCACCCTCTGCGGTGTCGCCATGCCGCTTCAGGCAGGTGGCGTAATAGTCGGCGATTACGGGTGGGCTATCGACGCCTTTGGTCACCATCTAGGTCAAACCTCGGTCAAAGAAATGGACAAGCCGATTACAGCCGCCTGAACTGCAGCACAGTCTGCGGCTGCAGGAAGGAGAGCATGCGGGCGCGTGGGCCGGTCAGCTCGACACGCAGGTCATAGCTTTCCGGCTGCTGCCGCAGGCGCTCGGAGACGAAACGAATCTGTCGGGCGCGATCCTCATCCAGTTGCAAGATGCCGGTGATCAGGCAGATCGAGATCAGATCGCCGAAGTCGTGACCGAAAATGCGACTCGGCTGCGGCTCGATGGCATCGAGCTGGAAGTCGTCACGGCCGAGTTTGGCCTGTAGTTCCCGCGTGAGAGCTGCCGCATCGGGTTTCGGGTCGGAGAGCCACAGCAGATCGTCCAAGGCGGCGTGGCGGGCGGCGATGCGGCCGTCCGGATCGAGACCATAGGCCTCGGCATAGTCGCGCAACAGCGCATTGGCGGTTCCACCCATCTGAGAGATCACCACGATCAGCCAGCGCCCGCCGGGTTTCAAGCGGTCGAGCACCAGATCGAGGAAACCCTGAGGATCTTCGGCGAAATGCAGGCTGTGCATGGTCAGGACTGCATCGAAGCGCTCGTCCGGCTGACCGGCGCCCAGAAGCGCCTCCATAGAGCCTTCCAGAGCATAGGGAATCGTGACCTGCGGCATCTCCGCTGCACAGCGGACCTGATACTGCTCCAGGTAGGCCTGGTTCGGGTCGAGTGGTACGATGGAGAGCGGGGCCTCGCGCTCTGCCAGAACCAGCGCCAGGGACTGTCCGTCGCCGCATCCCAGATCCAAGACCTTGCCTCCGGGCGGCAGGGCTTTCAGCCCCTCTATGAAGAAGGGGACGAAGAACTCACGCTGGTCGGTGCCCTGCATCATTAAGGTCTCGCCGGCCTCCGGCGCAAAGAGGCGCAGGGGATCGGGCTTCAGCAGGCGCGAGAAGATGACCTCGTAGCATTCCCCCAGTGTCGCAGCGTTGAGTTCAATCTCAAGCAGGCGCTCGTAGGTCGAAAGCTGGCCGGCCTGTGCCGCCATGGCCGCTGCGGTAATCAATTTGAAGTCTGTCACGGGGCCTGCCACTTCCTCTTCTCGTGTTGATGCCGCCTCGGCCAAGCGGGCTGAGACAGTCTTATCCCGCTTAGCCTTCCCACCCTAGCCCTGTTAGCATTCCTCATGACCTGGACCTCTGATAACCCCATGCTCAGCGGAAACTTCGCACCGGTGCTGGAGGAGTTGACCTTGGAGGAGCTTCCGGTCTCTGCCGGCGCGATCCCAACGGCTTTGGATGGTGCCTACTTCCGGAATGGACCCAATCCCGCCTTCGAGCCCTTGAGCTACACCTATCCCTACGATGGAGATGGGATGGTGCATGGCGTCTATTTGCAAGGTGGGAAAGCGGGCTATCGCAACCGCTTTGTCGAGACACGTGGTCTCTTGGCTGAGCGACGTGCCGGCCGGGCGCTCTATGGCGGCGTGACCACACCCTGGCTGACGCGCGCTGACCTGCTGGGGCCCGAGGACGATCCACCGCCCTTCAAGAACGGCGCCTTCATCCATGTCTTTGAGCAAGGCGGCAAACTGATCGCACCCTATGAAGCAGCGCCGGCGTACGCCTTGACTTGGGATCTGGAGACCTTGGGGATCTGGTGCGCGGGTGGTGAAAGGCCGCTGGCCATGAGTCCGCATAGTCGGCGCTCTCCGATCACGGGTGATCGCTTCGCTCTGGCCTATTCTGCAGATAGTCCCGAGATCGCCCTGCACCGAATCGATAGGGAAGGGCTGCTTGTAGAGACCCTTCGGACCGCCTTGGAGCATCCCACGATGCTGCATGACTTTGTGCTGACAGAGCGTTTCGCCGTGGTTCTTGCGGGGCCGGTGATCTTCGACCTAAAGGCCGCAGAGCGTGGTGGCGGTCTGATTCAATGGCGGCCGGAGATAGGCACCAAGATCTTGATCTGGCCGCTCGACGGCAGTCCGCTCAGGCGCCTGGAGGCCGAACCCTTCTTTGTCTTCCACCTTGCCAATGGCTTTGAAGACAGAGGCAGGATCCTCCTGGACTATGTGCGCCATCCCTCGCTCCGCTTCGGAGTGGAGGATGCTGAGCCCAGCGAGGGGCCGCGATTGCACCGCATGGAGATCGATCTCTCGAGCGGAGTCTTGAAGGACCGCCGCCTCAGCGAACGCCCAACCGAGTTTCCGCGCGCCAATGAGACCTTTGAATCGCAGGCGACGCGTTACACCTACTCAGCGGCTCTGACGGGCGACGAGCAGGGACCGGCCGGTACCTTCCACGCTGTGATGCGTGTCGATGGAGAGAGCGGCGAAGAATGCTGCCGCGATGTCGGCAGTCCCATCGGCGAGCCGGTTTTTGTGCCCAATCCGACCAAGAGTGGTGAAGACCAGGGCTATCTGGCCCTCTTTCGCTATGACCCTGACCGGCATGCCAGCGACTTCCTGTTGCTGGATGCCCGTGACATCGAGGCTGATCCTGTTGCCGTCATTGAGCTTCCCTGCCGCGTGCCGCAGGGGCTACATGGCTCCTGGGTTCCGCGGGCGGCCTGTCAGGCCTAGTCTTCGTCCCCTTTGGTCGAAACACGAGATCTCTCATGACCGACACTGGTGCAATCGCCGCCTATTACGATTCGCAGGTTGCCGACGAGTGGGAGCGCTTGACGCTCAATTGGCTGGAGTTCGGCGTCACCTGGCACATGGTGAAGCGGGACCTGCCGGAGGCTGCCCGTATTCTCGATGTTGGCGGCGGGCCTGGTCGCTATGCGCTTTCTTTGGCTGCCGGCGGCCATCATGTCGACCTCTTGGATCTCTCCTCCTCCAACATCGCCTTTGCGCGCTATCGGGCGCGCGAGCAGGGTTTGGCCTTGGCAAGCGCCGAGTGGGGTGATGCCCGTGACCTCTCGGCCTATCCCAGTGGTCACTACGACTGCGTCCTGGTCTTGGGTCCGCTCTATCATCTGGTGGAGGTGGAGGAGAAAAGGCAGGCCATCGAAGAGGCTTTGCGCGTCCTAAAACCGGGCGGACAGGCCTTCTTCGCATTCATCTCGCGCTATGCGCCTTTTCATTTCAATGCCAAGCGCCGACCGGGCGAGATTGCGGCATGGCGTGGTCTCAGCGATCGGATATTCGAAAGAGGCTTCTATCGCCCGCAGGCAGACGAGCGCTTCTTCGTCGAAGCCTCCTTCGTCGATCCCGATTGGATCGATCCCTTCATGACCGGCTTTGACCAGACTCGCGTGCGCCTCTTCGGTGCCGAGAGCCTCTTCGCGCAGTCGGAGGCCGTTACGGTCGATCTGCCTCAGGCCGCTCGGGCAGCATGGCTGGATCTCGCCATCAGCTATGCCGAGACCAAGGCCGCGCTCTTCGCCAGCGAGCATCTGGTCTACGTGGCCCGCAAAGAGCGCTAGTCCTTCTTGTCGCCATCTGGGTGATCGCCCTTGAGCAGGCTGTCGCCGCTTGGAATCCAGCCTCGGTAGTTGGTGGAGGCCTGCAACGGTAGGCGGAAGAAGCGACCGGTGTCGGCAGGTTGGAGAATGCGTCGGCGGCTGTGGACCAGCCAAAGCGCTGCCACGAAAGCACCGGTGCCGAAGACGATCCCGCCGATCGCCTGTCCCCAGAGAATGCCTGGTACGCCGAAATAGTGATTGCCGAGCCAGACCAGCGGCAAGGTGCCGATGGTCGCCCGGCCCCAGTTCGAGATCGTGGCCCAGAGCGGACGACCCAGGTTGTTGAAGGCGGCGTTGGCCACGAAGAGCGCCGAGATAAAGATGAAACTGAGGGAGACGCCTTCTGCAAAGGTGATGATGACGGCGGTGGCGCCTGGCGTGGCGTTAAAGGCCCCGGCGATCTGCTCATCCAAGAGGTAAAAGAGCAGGGCGGCGAAGGAGACCATGGCGATAGAGAAGAATAGGCCTGTCCAAAGCGCAGAGCGCACCCGCTCAAACTTCTCGGCCCCATAGTTCTGGCCGACGATCGGGCCGATGGCACCTGTCAGCGCGAAGACCGCGGCGAAAGCGACCGGAATGGCGCGGCTGACGATGGCAAACCCGGCCACTGCGTCATCGCCGTGACCAGAGAGCACCTCGATCATGACGGAGTTGCCAACCGGTGTCGCCAGATTGGTCAGAATGGCTGGCAGGGCGACAGCTAGAAATGGCCAGGTGTCTGGTAGTAAGCGTTTGCCATCGAAGGGACCCAAGACCTGCGCGCGTTTGACCACGCCATACCAGGCGATCGCGAAGACCGCGATGCGGGCCGCGACTGAGCCCAAGGCGGCGCCGACGATGTCCCAGCCGAATCCGAAAATGAAAATCGGATCGAGAACCGCATTGACGAGGCCGCCGCCCACGGTCGACCACATGGCGAGCCGCGGCAAGGCGTTGGCGCGCAAGACGCCGCCGCCGGCCATCGCCAGGGCCAACAAGGGCATGGTGGGCATGATGATGCGCTGATAGACGATGGCCAGCTCTAAGGTCCGGCCTTCGGCTCCAAGAGCACGCAGGAACTCCGGCGTGTAGATGTAGCCGATGACGGCGATCGGAATGGTCAGAATCAGGGTTGCCAGGGCGTTGTGGGTGACGATGCGCTTGGCGTCTTCGCTGCGCCCCGCACCTACCTTTCGGGCGACCATGGCCGCTGTTCCGATCGCAAAACCGATGCAGGTCGAGGTGGTGAAGAAGAGCACCGAACCTGCATAGCCGACAGCCGCTGCCAATTCCTGCTCGCCCAGGATCGAGAGGAAGTAGAGGTCTGCCAGGTCGACCAGAAAGAGCGTCATAAGGCCAATGGCGCCGTAGGCGGTGGTCGCTATGATGTGCTTCAGAATGGACCCTTCGGTGAAGCTGGCTCCGCCTACTGCCTTGGCTGTTCCGCTCCCCGCCACTCCGGTCCCTCCCACAGTCTCTGTTTTGGTTCCGGCACCACGGGATGATCCTGCCCGCGGTGCCGCCGCCTGGAAAGGACTAGAGAGCCTACACCGCTTTTGAAAGGATAGAACTATGCAATCCGTGATCTTGACCGACCGCTTCGAGGAGGCTTTGGTCTATGCGGCCCGCCTGCACCGTCGCCAGCGGAGAAAGGGCAATGATGTGCCCTATGTCTCGCATCTGATGGCCGTGGCGGCCTTGACCTTGGAGCATGGTGGCGATGAGGCCCAAGCCATTGCCGCCTTGCTGCACGATGCCGCCGAGGATCAGGGCGGGCGCGTCGAACTGGATCGCATTGAGCAGCGCTTTGGCCCGGTCGTGGCTGAGATCGTCTCCGACTGCAGCGATACCCTGGAAGAGCCCAAGCCCGCCTGGCGCCCTCGGAAAGAGGCCTATGTTGCTGGCCTGGCAAGCAAACCGGATCGCTCCTTGCTGGTCTCCCTGGCTGACAAGACCCACAATGCCGAGTGCATTCGCGATGACCATCGAGAGCTTGGGGATGCGCTCTGGGCGCGGTTCAGCGGCGGTGGTGCCGGGGTCCGCTGGTACTATCAAGCTTTGGCCGAGGTCTTTCGTGCGCATCGACCCTCGCCCTTGGCTCAGCGCCTCTCTGCGGCGGTCGATTGCTTCTCAACACGCGCAGACCTGACACGCTAGGCAATGCGTCTATCCTGCAGCTTTTCTCAAGGTCCGGGCATGCTATAGCTGCAGCGAATGATCCGTACCCCTTTCCGAGTCGCTTACGATTCGCAAAGGGAAGCAGACCGGAACGGTCTGTTCCGCATTTCGAGGAGGTGATCCCCCTGTCATGAAGAAGGTTCGCAAGGCGATCTTGCCGGTTGCCGGTCTTGGCACGCGTTTCCTGCCGGCGACGAAGGTCATTCCCAAGGAACTGTTGCCCGTTGTCGATCAGCCGGTGATCAACTACGCGGTCAAGGAGGCCAGAGAGGCCGGGATCGAAAAATTCATCTTCATCATCTCCCGCGGCAAGTCGGTAATCCAGGATCACTTCGATCGCGCGCCGGAGTTGGAACAGGTCTTGCAGTCGCGCGACAAGCAGAAGGCCCTGGAGGCGGTTCGCGAGGCGGAAATCCATGCCGGCAATGCCATCTTTGTGCGCCAGTCCCAACCCCTGGGCCTGGGGCATGCCATCTGGTGTGCACGCGATCTGATTCATGATGAGCCCTTTGCGGTGCTGCTGCCCGACGACATCGTGCTCGGCAAGCGATCCTGCATGGCGCAGCTGATCGAGGCCTATGAAAAACTTCAGCGTGGTAGTGTCATCGGCGTGCAACAGGTGGAGAGAGAGCATACCGACCGCTATGGCATCCTCGATCCGGAAGAGGTGAATGGCCCGCTGATCTCGGCCAAGGGTCTCGTGGAAAAGCCGAGCCCCGATCGCGCACCCTCACAGCTGGCGGTGATCGGCCGCTATATCCTGGACCCGGTGGTCTTTGAGTATCTGGATCGGCAGGTTGTCGGCGCCGGTGGAGAGATCCAGATAACGGATGCCATCACCAATTCCCTGGGCAAAGAACCGGTCCATGGTTTGTTGTTTGAAGGCACACGTTACGACTGTGGCGACAAGCTGGGATTTCTGCAAGCCAACATCGCCTTTGCTCTGGAGCATCCAGAACTGGGAGAGGGTATGCGCGGATTTCTAAAGTCTTTGAAGCTCTAGCGCAGGCGTGATCAATGTACTCTCGCACTCTGTGACGTCTGTGCTACAGTGTTACTGACGATGGGAAGAGTGGAAGGGGCGACGGCAAGGTCACGGCTGTCGGTTCCGAGAGACAACAACAAAGCACGGCGGTCGAGGCTAAGGCCTGATCGGGCAGGAGGGCTTGGTTCGGCGCTCCAGTGAGGCAGTGGGTTGAATCAGATGCGCGTTGCGATAATCGGCACTGGATATGTCGGCTTGGTTTCTGGCGTTTGTCTTGCTGACCTGGGCCACGAGGTCGTGTGCGTTGATAACGACCATGGCAAAGTGGAGCGTCTGCGGGGCGGTGAGGTTCCAATCTTTGAGCCAGGTTTGGAAGACCTTTGCCTCAAGAACGTCCAGGCAGGACGCCTGTCCTTCACCTCCGATCTGGCGACTGCCGTGGCCGAGTCGGCCTTGGTGATGGTGGCGGTCGGAACGCCCTCGGCGCCAACGGGTGAGGCTGACCTCAGCTACATCGATATGGCGGTTGATCAACTGGTCGAGGTGATGCCGCGTAACGGCTTTCTGGTGATCAAGTCGACTGTGCCGATCGGGACCAATCGTGGCCTGGCCAAGCGCGTGCAGCAGGCGGGCCGCGGCGATCTTGAGGTGATCTCGAACCCTGAATTCCTGCGCGAAGGCAAGGCCGTTCAGGACTTCCTGCAGCCGGACCGCGTGGTCGTCGGTGCCGAGAGCGAGGCCGGGGAGGCCTTGATCCAAGAGCTCTATCGACCGCTCAGTGCTGCCGGATTTCCGGTCTTGGTAACGCGGCTGGAAACGGCAGAGATCATCAAGTACGCGGCCAACGCCTTCCTGGCGACAAAGGTTGCCTTCATCAATCAGATTGCCGACCTCTGTGAGGCAAGTGGCGCCGATGTCGAGGATGTAGCCCATGCTATTGGCCTGGATAAGCGCATCGGCAGTCAGTTTCTGAAGGCTGGTCCGGGTTACGGCGGCTCCTGTTTTCCGAAAGACACCCGCGCGCTTGCCTGGACAGCGCGTCGTCTCAACCGTCCGATCGGTATCGTCGAATCAGTCATCGAAGAGAACGAAGTGCGCAAGAACCAGATGATCGACAAGATCATCGCAGCCTGTGGCGGGTCGGTTGCCGGCTTGCGCATTGCGGTGCTGGGGCTTGCTTTCAAGGGCGGAACCGACGATACGCGCGAGAGCCCGGCTTTGGTGATTGTCCCGGCCTTGCAAGAGCGGGGTGCCGATATCATTGCATACGACCCCGCAGCGATGGATATGGCGTCAAAGCATTTGCGTGATCTGCGCTGGGCTCAGGATTCGCTGTCGGCTCTAGAGGGGGCGGACCTGGCCGTTATCCTAACTGAGTGGGACGATTTTCGGCGCTTGGATCTGAAGGCAGTTGCTGCTGCTCTGCGGCGCCCGTTGCTGATTGATCTCCGCAACCTCTTCGATCCAGAGACCGCCGCAGAGGCGGGTCTCGACTACGTCTCAATCGGAAGGCCAGAGGCGCGCGCCATCGTTCCTGCAGGTTGAGGGGTAGCTGTCTCTCAGGACCTGTCTGCTGCGCGACAGGAGGTCCGCGCATAGCGGTGTGCCGCGGCGTTACCAACAAGAGTTCCGCGTCTTGCTTTGGCTTTGGCCGAATGTGGCCATTGCGTGTCTGCTTTTCTTTGCCAGGTCCAAATTGCGCCCAACAGATGTCATAATCTGACACTCACTTAGTTGTTGTGCTGGGTAGTCAAAAAAGATCCCTGTTCTGGGAATCCCGGCACACTGCATCAAGCTCAACAATGAACAATCGTCCATCGTTGAGCTTTCTTGTTTCATGCAGGCGTCTTTGTCGGAAGAGGAGCGGGCGATGGTGACGGTGAACTGGTCAGATTTCTCTGGGGATCGACCCGATTACTTCAATCCCGATGGCGTGACAGATACGATTGCTCCACTGGAGGATTTGCCGGACCTTTCCATCGAGAACAAGAGGGTGGAAGAGGGGGAGGGCAAGGCCCTTCGCTTCAAGCTCACTCTCTCTGAAGCGTCTGATCAGGCCGTCACGGTCTCCTATCGCACGCAGAGCTCGACCGCGAAAGCAGGGGAAGACTTTCTGTCCACCACCGGCAGCGTGACCTTCGCCGCGGGCGAGACCAGGGCCTTTGTCGAGGTCCCGATCGTCAACGACAGGATTGCGGAGAGTGAGGAGCGCTTGATCCTCAGGCTCTTCGACGCCGACGGCGCCGTCATAGTCGATGATCGCGCGGTCGGCTGGATCGAGGATGACGATGCCTTCGATCCGAACCTGCCGGACATCACGGTAGACAACCGCCGCAGCCTGGAAGAGGAGGGGCAGATCCGCTTCCGCATCGATCTGTCCGAGCCCGCAAGCCAGGACGTGACTCTCTTCTATGCCACGCGCGACAGCACGGCCAAGGCCGGCAGTGATTACCAGCCAATCTCTGGTCAGGTGACTATTGGGGCGGGCGATACCTCGACGGTCGTCTCGGTCGATCTGGTGAACGATTCGCTCGCCGAGCCTGAAGAACGCTTTTTCTTCGAGATCCTGGATGCCGATGGCGCCAACATCGCCGACGGCAAGGCGCTGGGTTGGATCAATGATGACGACGAGGCTGGCGTGCCGGGAGCCAACCTCTCACGGCCCTCGGTGGTCGAAGGCGACCCCGGGCAAGGCGGCAGCACCTTGATCGCGGTCGGACCACTCTCCACCAGCGGCAACCAGATCCTCGATGCCAACGGTGATGCCGTGGAGATCCGTGCCGTCAGCTGGTTTGGCATGGAAACCGATCTCCAGGCGCCGCACGGCCTTTGGGCCAGAAACTGGCAAGAGATGCTGGAGCAAATCCGCGACACCGGCTTCAACGCCATCCGCCTGCCTTTCTCGGCCGAGCTGGTCTTGGACGGAGGGACACCCAGTGGCATCGATTTCGGCCTCAATCCTGATCTGCAAGGCCTCTCGGGCCTGCAGATCATGGATCATGTCATCGACTATGCCGGTGATCTTGGCCTAAAAATCCTGCTGGACCATCACCGCAGTGAGGCCGGCAATGGCGCCAACGGCGGTGGTCTCTGGTACGAGGGTGCCTATGACGAGGATGACTGGATCGATGCCTGGACCCAGTTGGCAGCCCGTTATGCCGACGCGGATAACATCATCGGCGCCGACGTCCACAACGAACCGCATGGCCCTGCGACCTGGGGCGACAGCAGCGCCACCGACTGGGCGGCGGCGGCCGAACGCGTCGGCAACGCCATCCATGGCGTCAATCCAGACTGGCTGATCGTGGTCGAGGGCATCGGCAGCTATCAGGGCGACAACTACTGGTGGGGCGGCAATCTGCAAGGGGTTGCCGATCGGCCGGTGGTGCTGGATCAGGTGGGCAAGCTGGTTTACTCGCCGCATGACTATCCGGCCTCTGTCTTCGAACAGCCCTGGTTCTTCGACGGCTCCGACCTGGAGGAGGTCTTTGACGAGCACTGGGGATACATCTATCGGCAAGAGATCGCACCGATCCTCTTGGGCGAGTTCGGTTCTCGCCTTGAAACCGACCTGGATCGTGACTGGGCAGAGGCCATCGTCTCCTACCTCGGCGGCGATTTCGACAACGACGGTGTGGTCGATATCCCAGCTGGCCAGAGCGGCATGTCCTGGTCTTGGTGGTCCTGGAACCCCAATTCCAGCGATACGGGCGGCATTCTGGAAGACGACTGGACCTCGATCCGCCAGAACGCCGTCACCCTGCTGGAGCCGCTCTTGGCAGGCAACGGGGAGGGCGGCGCCAGCCTGACCTTCGAAGTGACGCTCGATGAGGCAGCAGCGGACGATCTGGTGTTTCAGTATCGCACGCAGGACGGCAGTGCCGAGGACGGCAAGGATTATGTGGGCGATGCGGGACAGCTGATCTTCCAGGCCGGAGAGACCACGAAGAGCATAGAGATCGAGGTCTTGCCGGATGAGCTGGTCGAAGCGGACGAGGTGTTTCGCCTCTTCCTGACCAGCCCGGACGGAACCGAAATCTCGGCTGCCGGACGGATCCTGGACGACGATGAGCCCGCATCCCCACCACCGCCACCAAGCGACCATGACTTCGACCTGGCCTTCGCCCTGGAAAACGATTGGGGCAACGGCGCCCAGTGGGCTGTCACCCTGACCAATCTCTCCGGCTCGGCCAGTGACGCCTGGGCCCTGGAGTTCGATCTCCCCTTTGAGATAGAGCAGATCTGGAACGCGGAAATTGCCTCCCAGTCCGGCGATCGCTTCCGCGTGGATGAGGTTGATTGGAACGGGTCGGTCGCAAACGGCGGCTCGGTTCAGTTCGGATTTGTCGCGAGCGACGGCGGCTATACGGCCCAGTCCCTTCTGAACCAGGCCGATGCCGAAGCCTTCTTCTCATAGGGCGCGGGGTGACGAGCCTCACCTAGGGCTCGCTTCCTCCGCTGTGACCAAGGCCGTCTTGCCTGTCGGCAGGATAACGAGCAGGCCGGCAAGCGCGATGATGCCCATGCCCACGGCTGTTGTGAGGCTAGGTGTCTGCCCGAAGAAGAGCGCTGACCAGAGCGCGGCGAAAAGCAGATAGCTGTAGTCGAAGATCGCGACCAGCGGGGCCGGCGCGCGCTGATAGGCGTGGGCCACGGCCATGGAATAGAGCACGATGAGTAGGCCCAGCAAGGCCAGCAGTGGCCAGGCCTCTGGCGCAATCCACCAGCTTGTGTTCAAGACAAAGGACTGAGCGGAGCTCGCCTCGCTGGGGATGACCTGGAGGATGCCGAGGCCCACCAGGCCAGCCAGCAAGAGCCCCAGGTTCAGGGCGAAGGAGAGGGTGGCGGGGGATTCCTCGGCACAGCGTTCCGCCGTGATGACCATAGCGATGGCATAGAAGAGCGCCCCCAGGATCGGCAGCAGGATGACCCAGTTCACCGCATCCCCGTCGGGCCGCATGCTGATCAGAACGCCGGCAAAGCCAGTACCGAGGGCAAGCCAGCGCCGCCTTCCCACCGGCTCGCCCGCCACCTGCGAGGCGATGACGGCGATAAAGAGCGGTGCGGTGTAGAGAGCGACGGCGGCCAAGGAGAGATCGAGAAAGGGCAGGGCGCTGTAGTAACAGGCCCACATGGCGACCAACAGGAGGCTTCGCAACAGGGTCCAGAAGGGCTGCCTTGGTCTCAGCAAGCGCCACCCGCCCAGGCAGACCGCCAAGACCGCGAGTATAGGGACCGCGACCAGCCCGCGCCCGACATAGATCTGCCAGAGGCTAAGCGCGCTGCTCTCCGCCTTCACCAAGGCATCGCCCAAGGCCATGAGCGCCACGGCGAAGACAATGGACAGCACTCCCTCGATGCTGCCTCGACGCATCCAGTTCATCTCTCTTCTCCCACTACAATCGATGAGGTGAAAGAAAGATTGAGCAGATAGTCCTCCTGACTTAAAACGAGATCTAGCACCAAACCCATGAGGTGAAATCATGGATCGTTCGTCGCTTCCGCCGCTCTCTTGCCTGCTTCCCTTCGAGGCCGCGGCGCGCTTGGGGAGTTTCACGCGGGCCGCCGACGAGCTGCATCTGACGCAGAGCGCCGTCTCCAGACAGATTCGCGTGCTTGAACGCTCGTTGGGGCAGAGGCTCTTCGAACGGCGCAACCGCGCGGTCTTTCTGACCGAGGCGGGAGAAGTCTTTGCCGAGAGCGTGACCAGGGGCCTTAAGGGAATCGCTGACTCCGCAGCAGCTCTCCAGGCACAGGCGGGTGGAGACGAAGTTGTGCTGTCGGTGGAGCTCTATCTGGCTGTCTATTGGCTGATGCCGCGGCTTGCCGACTTTCATCGACGCTTTCCGGCGATCCAGCTGCGCATTGCGGCAGGGTCTCTGCCCTTGGCCGATCGCAGCGAGCCATTCGATCTGGCCCTGCAGTGCGCCGGTCGTGCCAGTGGTGATCATCGCGCCATCCACTCGGCACCCGAGACCATCTATCCGGTCTGCGCGCCCAGCTACCTGGAGGGGCGCGGCAGGCTCACGCTTCAGGATCTCGGCCATCTGGACCTATTGCACTATGAGGATAGGCCTGGAGAGTGGATGGATTGGGCGAGTTGGTTCCGCCATCAAGGCGTCGAGCCCCCAGCCAATCATGCCAAGGGCGCGCTCTACGACAGCTATCCAGTGATGATCCAGGCGGCCGTCGCCGGCCATGGCGTCGCTCTGGGGTGGGGGCGCGGCTTGAATGCCTTGTTGGAGGCCGGGCAACTGGTCCCGGTGGTGCCGCAACGCGCCTATCTGGAGCGCGGCATCGTGGTCTATCGCAGCCGGCAGGCCAGAGAGACCGGCAATAGCGAGCGCTTGTTGGTCTGGCTGAAAGAGCAACTGGATGAGTTGGAGGGCCAAGAGCAGAGCAGCGCTGCTTAGCGTATCGCCGTTTCGCTGTGGTCCAGGATGAAGAGGGTGATTCCGGCAATCACGATCAGCACCCAAAGGCCTGCCGAGAGAAACAATGGCAGCTTGGTCAGACGGCGGATGCCTGGAGAAAGACCGTAGGGCTGCATCCAGCCGGCAAGAAAGGCGCCGGCTGCCAGCAGGATAGCTGCAACCTGCCATGCAAGAAAGCTGCCTAGTTGTTTGATACCATGCGAGAATGTGCTTCCAGTGATCTCGCTGATAGCCAGGTCGGCGAAGGACCAGGCAAGTGAGAAGGCCCAGGCCAGAAAGAGGATCAGGATCAGGGCGCTGGCCCGTGTGGGGTTACGCTCCGGAGCCGCTAGTCTTGGTCTCACACCCTTGTCTCGCAGTCAGTTGCTCTGAAAGAGTTCGATCGGATTGCCCGAGGGATCTTCGCAGAGGACCTGCTTGCCACCGGGGCCTTCCAAAACGTCATTACGAAAGACCACACCGGCATCGCGCAGCCCGGCAACCAGAGCCTCAAGATCCTCGACCAAAAGGACAAAGCGGTTCCAGCCGCCAGGTTGAGGCTGGCGACCGTCCGGCATGGCCTTGGAGGCCGAGGCCATGGGGCCTGCAAGCCAGAGCCGATCCTCGCCGCGGCTCAGGATCGCCATCGCCGGACCGTACTGCTGCTCCAGCTGAAAGCCCAGATGCCCGGTATAGAAGGCAATTGCCGCCTCCACGTCCTGTACCAGATAGCGAACCATCATTGCCCGGTCCTCCTTCTGTCTTCGGCCTAGAGCAGATCGTCATCAGGTGGAATCACCTGTTCACGTGAATCTGCTCTAGGCCAGCGGTCAAGGTTCTGCGCTTAACCTAACAGATGTTCCTCGCCGGGCCGAGGCCAGCTCGGGAAGTTGGCATGCTCTTCCTTGATCCACTCGACGAAGGCTCTGACCTTGGGCCAGCGGGCCTTCTCTTGCGTGGTCACCAGATAGTAGCCGCGGTTGGTCGGCATGATCGGCCCAAAGGGCTGAACCAAGCGCCCGGACAAGAGTTCTTCGATGCAGAGGCGGAGTTTGCCCAAGGCCACGCCTTCGCCGGCCACTGCGCTCATGATGACGAAGGAGGAGTTGGAGAACTGCATGCCGCGATTCGGATCCACCCCCTTGGCATCGACCATGCGAAGCCAGTCGGACCAGTTCGTAAAGCTGCGGTTCCTGCCTGCGTCATCGTGCAGAACGTTCTCTCCGGCATCATCGTGCAGCAGGCCATAGTGTGCGAGATCGTCGGGCGTGTGAAGGCCTGGTGGCTCCGTTACCAGGTGTGGTGCGCAGACGGGTAGGATGTATTCCTCTGCCAGACGTTCAGACCAGAGGCCCTGAGAGGGTGAGGCAGCCATGCGGATGCCCAGGTCAACGGGCTCCTGAAGGAAATCCATAATCCGCTCGGTCGCCATCAGCATGACATCGATATCCGGTCTGCGCTCGCGGAAGCGATGCAGCTTGGGCATCAGCCAGATCTGCGCGAATGAGGGAAGGACCGTTACCCGAAGCGCACCGTCCTGCTCGTCCGAGCGCAGCTCTTGTGTGGCAGAGGCGATGCGGTCGAAGGCTTCGGTCAAGGCAGGCTGATACTGCAGGCCAATCTTGGTCAGCCTCAGTCGTCGATTGAGGCGCTCAAAGAGCTTGATGCCCAGCTGCGCTTCCAGGGCGGCGACCTGATGGCTGATGGCACCCTGGGTCACCGCGAGCTCGTCGGCGGCCTTGGTGAAGGAGAGGTGGCGAGCCGCGGCCTCAAAGGCCCTGAGCGCGTTCAGGTTGGGCAAACGACGCATTAGCATTCCTCATTAAACCATGAGCGATCATGCTTTGTTCCGGACGCAATAGATAGCTAAATTTTTCTTCAGATCAAGGCAATGAAGGGTCTGACCCACCCCTGACCTGCTGTGGATGAATGAGGAGGATTGTTATGGAACAATATCTGACCAATCACGTGGAGAGGTTGACGGCACCGGCACCACGCGGCCTGACGGTCAAACTTGTCCAGCTCCTTCTGTGTTGGCAGGAGCGCTGGATGGAGCGGCGCAGACTCTCCGAAATGGATGAGACCACCCTTAGAGACATCGGCCTGTCGCGGGCCGACATCGACCAAGAGGCGCGCAAGCCCTTTTGGCAGGACTGATCGGCAGTCCTGATCACCTGTCCTAAGTCCTTAGGGCCGCCCCTTCTTTGGAAAGGGCGGCCCGATTTTTTTTGACTGTCTCTGTCCGGTGCAGGAGCCACATTGCACGAGCAAATCTGTTGACTGACCATTTATCGGCTTGTATCAGATTCTATAGGTCCAAACGTAGTAACTGTAAGAATTGTCAGTGGGTAGCGACGCGGTGCTGTCAAGGTCTGGAGGAGGCCTAAGCAGGATTGGCGGGATCACCCAACCACGACATCTTTCCTGCGCGAAGGACCTCATTCATGTCACTGATCATCTCTGGTGTTATCGACGGCCCGCTGCCCAATGGCGTACCGAAGGCGATTGAGCTGACGGCAACCTCAGACATCGCCGACCTCTCAATCTACGCACTGGAGTCAGCCAACAACGGCAATCCTTCCGGTGGGCCGGAGTACACCTTTCCGGCAGTCTCGCTCTCGGCCGGAGACCGGTTCTACGTCTCCTTCGAGTCGAGTGGCTTCAACACATTCTTTGGCTTCGCGCCAGACGACACCGCCGGGGCGCTGTCCATCAATGGCAATGATGCCATCATTCTCTACAAGAACGGTGTTGCCTTCGATGTCTTCGGCGAGGTCGGTGTTGATGGCGACGGAGAAGCTTGGGACCACCAAGACGGTTGGGCCTATCGCAATGACGGTGCCAGCCCCACGACAAGTTTTGATCCTACAGACTGGACCTTCAGTGGCCCGGATGCGCTCGACGGCGAGACCAGCAATGGCACTGCTGCGAATCCCTTTCCGATCGACAGTTTCGGTCCGGCCTTGCGCATGATCAGCGAGATCCAAGGCAGTGGCGAGGGCTCGCCCTTAGACGGCACGCTCGTCACTGTCGAGGCCATCGTGGTTGGCGACTTCCAAGAGGGTGATGCTGACGATGGTCGCAACCTGGGCGGATTTTACCTTCAGGAAGAGGATGCAGATGCAGACAGCGACTCGCTGACCTCGGAAGGGATCTTCGTCTTTGATGGCGATGCCCCAATCACCGACGTCGCGGTCGGCGACAAGGTGCAGGTCACCGGTGTCGTCGACGAGTTCTCCGGCGAGACGCAGATCAGTAACGTGACCAATGTAACCGTGGTGAGCTCAGGTAACAGCTTGCCCGGCGTAACACAGATCACTCTGCCGACGGCCAGTTCGAACACCAGCCCATCTGGCGGATTTGAAGCAGATCTAGAGGCCTATGAAGGCATGCTGGTCTCGTTTCCGCAGGAGCTTGTCATCACCGAGCTGGCGCAACTCGACCGCTTCAATGAGATCGAGCTGGTCGCCGGTGATCGCCCGCAGCAGTTTACGCAGTTCAACGAGCCGGACGCGGCCGGCTACCAAGCCTATCTGCAGGACCTGGGTCGCAAGACCATTTTCTATGATGATGGCCTGAATGTGCAGAACGGCGACATCAACAATCTCGATGGCTTCGGTCCGGGCTTTAGTACGGCCAACGCCCCCAGCATGGGCGACACGATCCAGAACCTCTCGGGTGTTTTGAGTTACCAGCAGGGTAGCTCCGGTTCGACTTGGCGGGTTCGCTCCACCCAAGACGGTGAGAACAGTCTTGACGACAGCAACCCGCGGGATCCGCTGCCTGAAGACGTCGGTGGCTCGCTCAAGGTCGCCAGCCTCAATCTGGATAGCTTTTTCACCACCTTGGACGAGAGTGGCAATCTGACCGATACCGGTGCGGCGCCGCGCGGCGCCGACAGTCAAGACGAATTCGATCGCCAGATCGAAAAGCTGGTGACGCTGATCCAGGGGCTGGATGCCGACATTCTTGGCCTGATCGAGCTTGAGAACTCATCCAGCGATGCGGCGGTTCTGGCCTTGGTCGATGCCCTGAACAATGACCCTGCCAGTACGCGGACCTATGCTGCCGTAGAGACCGGGCTTACCGGAGGCGACGCCTTCACCAACGGGTTCATCTACGATGTCAACACAGTGGCCTTGAAGGGCGACTTCCAGCTCTTGGACTCCTCCGTGGATTCGCGCTTCTTCGACGACAAGAACCGCCCGGCACTGGCACAGACCTTTGAAGAGATTGACGGCGGCGGTGTCTTTACCGCTGTGGTCAATCACCTGAAATCAAAGGGTTCGCCCTGCGGTGTCGGGGACGATGCGGACGACGGGCAGGGCAATTGCAACGTTACGCGTACCCTGGCGGCTGAGGCTCTGGTCGATTGGTTGGAGACGGACCCGACAGGGTCCGGTGACGAGGATTTCCTGATCCTGGGCGATCTCGCGGCCTATGCCAGGGAGGATCCGATCGACGCCATCCTTGAGGGTGCTGATGATCTCTTGGGAACGGCCGACGACTTCGTGAACCTCGCGCTCGACTTCATCGGGCCAGAGGCCTTGTCCTTTGTCTTTGACGGCCTGAGCGGAACCTTTGACTATGCGCTCTCAAATCTGAATCTTTTGAGTCAGGTCACCGGGGCAACGATATGGAACGTTAATGCCGACGAGGCCGATGCACTGGACTACGACCTGGACTTCGGCCGCGATCCCTCGATCTTCGACGGGTCCAGCCCGGCGCGTGCCTCTGACCATGATCCGATCCTGGTCGGCCTCGACCTGGAGCCGACCTTCAACCTGGTTGAGCAAACGGGCAGGGTCCGTGTGTGGGGCACCGACGATCGAGACTTGATTGAGCTGGCTGGCACCAGGTTGGCCGTCGTCAACGCTGGTGATGGAGCCGACCGTTATGACATCACCGCGCTTCGAGAGGATTCGAGTCGCAACCGGTTGGTCATCAGAGGTTACGAAGAGGGCGAGAAGATTGTCGGTCTCTTCGAGGACGAGGTGCTGCGGGTTCGCGAGAGTTCGCACAGTGTGAAACTGGTTCTCGAGGGCGATCGTGATCTGGTCGTGCTCCGCGGCATTGATGACATTGAATACGTCACCTTCGATTACGCGATGACGGTATAGTGCTGGTGAGCGGTGAGTGATCCTCACCGCTTCGCTCCGCCCTAAGTCGCTACGGCGTGAACTGCTCCAGCAGAATGCGCTCCTCCATGTTGTGCTGCGGGTCGAAGAGCAGGGTGACGCCGGCGCCATGTGCCTGCGAGATCTCGACGCGCATCACATTGCGAATCTCGTTGGAGTCCGCTGTGGCAGAGACCGGGCGCTTCTCGGCCTCGAGGACGTCGAGGAGCACAGAGCTGCGGTCCGGCAAGAGCGCGCCACGCCAGCGACGGGGCCGAAAGGAGGAGATCGGCGTCAGGCAGAGCACATTGCCGCCGATCGGCACGATAGGACCGTGCGCCGAGAGGTTGTAGGCGGTGGAACCGGCCGGAGTCGCCACCAACACGCCGTCGCAGATGAGCTCGTCCAGCCTTACCCGTCGATCGACCGAGATCCGGATCTTTGCGGCCTGGCGCGACTGCCGCAACAGCGAGACCTCGTTGAAGGCAAGGTCGCGATGGGCCTGGCCGTGAACGTCCCAGGCGCACATCTGCAAGGGGCGCAGCCTGGCCGGGGTGGCCATCGTCAAGCGCTCGGGCAGGCCGTTCGGATCATACTCGTTCATCAGGAAGCCGACCGTGCCGCGATTCATCCCGTAGAGCGGTAGAGCGTGATCGCGGGTAGAGCGCAAGGTCTCCAGCATGAAACCGTCGCCGCCCAGCACAACCAGGGCCTTTGCCTCAGAGGCAGGCACGCAGTCGTAACGGCTCTGCAGCTCTTCATAGGCTGACAGGGCATCGGGCGTATCGGCTGCCATCAGGGCGAAGGGAAGGAGAGACATGAGGAAAGGCCTGGTGAAAGTGGGAAGCGGCTATAGCCCGGCGCGCTAACAGCGGCTAATACTGGTGCTGCGGTGAGTATGACTCACCGCTTCGCCCCAGCCCACTCCCCCTCCCGGCCACCCACGCCAGGATCCTAAATGGGTGGCCGGGAGGGGGAGTGGGCCGGTGCCGCCGAACTAAGTCGGTCATCAACTAGGACCGACGGTGTAACCTGCCGCTACGCGTTCGCGACGACAAGGGGATCTCCATGCGCCTAAGCCACCTACTGCTGCCCTTCCTTTCTTTGGCGGCACTCTTAGCCTTTTTCTCAGCACCCGCCTCCGCCGACGAGCAGAAGCCGGCCGTGGTGATCACGCCGCCCGACGAGGTGGCGCAGGACGAGCCGGGCCGGGACCGCCACATCGGTTACTACTATGGCTCACTGACCTCGCAAGAGACCTATGTTGCGCGTGCAACCCCGTCACCCGACGCCAATCGGGGCCATCGGGTTGCCTTCGTGACCGGCCTGGAGGTCGAGGTGGCCAAACGCGGACATCCCATTCCCTATGCCATCTTCGCCAAGGGGGGCGAGGCACAGAAGCTGATCATCGTTGCCTTGATGGACGGGCCCATGGACACGCTCTTCCGGGCGCGTGGCGTCCTGGCCAATCTGACCGCACAGGCGCGTCTGACCCCGCTGCTGCGTGAGAACAACGTCAGCGACTGGTTTACCTTCTTCGATCTCTGCCGGGTCTTGGGTTTCGAGCAGATCACCATCAGCGACGGCAAGTCCTGGACTCACCAAATCAAGCTGCAATAGCGCTGATATGGGTGGGGGCAGATCCTGGATCTGCCCCTGGCTGGCTTAGCCGCCGGTGACGCTCATGTGGCGGCTGACGGCCGGTGCCTGATTGTTCCGATCGATGACGAAGTCGTGGCCTTTCGGCTTACGCGTGATTGCTTCTCGAATCGCATCGCGCAGTAACTCGTCATCGTCGCTGGCGCGCAGCACTTGACGCAAGTCTGCGGCATCATCCTGACCAAGACACATGTAGAGGGTGCCGGTGCAGGTGAGACGCACGCGGTTGCAGCTCTCGCAGAAGTTATGGGTCAGCGGGGTGATGAAGCCCAGCTTCTGACCGGTTTCCTCAACCTGGACATAGCGGGCCGGGCCGCCGGTCTTGTAGTCGATGTCGGTCAGGGTCCAGTTCTTCGAGAGCTGGCTGCGCACCAGAGAGAGCGGCAGATACTGATCGACCCGCTGCTCGGTGCCCAATTCGCCCATCGGCATGACCTCGATCAGGGTCAGATCAAAGCCCTCTTCGCCGCACCAGCTCAACATGTGGTCCAGCTCGTCGTCGTTGACGCCCTTCAAGGCGACAGCGTTGATCTTGACGGCGAGCCCAGCCTGCTTGGCAGCCTCCAGCCCGGCCATGACCTTGCCGAAGTCACCCCAGCGCGTGATCGCCTTGAACTTGTTCGGGTTCAGGGTATCGAGAGAGACGTTGATCCGCCGCACGCCGCAGTCCGCCAGCTCTCCAGCAAAGCGATGCAGCTGTGTCCCGTTCGTGGTGAGGGTGAGTTCGTCCAGCGCGCCTGTGTCCAGGTGGCGAGAGAGGTTGCGGATCAGGCTCATGATGTTGCGGCGGACCAGGGGCTCGCCGCCGGTCAGCCGCAGCTTGCGCACGCCCATGGAGACGAAGGCGCTAGAGAGGCGATCCAACTCCTCAAGGCTCAAGACCTCCGCCTTGGGCAGAAAGGTCATGTCCTCGGCCATGCAATAGACACAGCGAAGATCGCAACGGTCGGTAACCGAGATGCGGAGGTAGGTGACCGCCCTCGCGAAGGGATCGATCAGCGGGGCCGGAGAGGGCGCGTTTGTCTGCATAATGGCTATCTTGCGCATCTCGAGGCGAAAAACAAGTCCTACTAATTTAGTAAGGTATTCTCGTTAGTCGGGGCGGCGCAGATGCGTCACCGCTTCACCCTGCTCGGCGAGGCGGTCACTGAAGGCCTTGAAGGGCTCGCGGACGGTCGAGAGGAAAAAGGCGTTCGCATGAACGACCTTCACCGGGCCCAAGGCAATCACGACATGGCCTGGCGAGAAGAGCAGGTCGCCCCGCTTGCGCGGACTGTCCGGAGGCAGCGATGCGCCCAGGCTATCCTGGTCGCGCAGCATGTCGGAGTCGCGCAGCGGCGTGCGGCCGGCCAAGAGAAGGGCGGTCTGCACCAGGCCCGAGCAGTCGACGCCGAGGAAAGAACGACCGCCCCAGAGGTATGGCACGTTCAAGAACCGCAAGGCCGTCTCGGCCCAGTCCTCGTTCTTGCTGTCGTCCGATTGAATGTGCTTTTCGAAGACGTAAGAGCCGTCGTGGAGGGCTAGGAACGAGTCCTTTGATCCGGTGGCACGCAAGGCCGATCCCATCGGCAAGCGATCAAGCGGTGGTGCCTTGATGCTGGCTTCGGGGAAGCGGAAGGTGAAGGGGGCGGCGACACGATGGGTAACGGCCGCCTTAGACGGCTGGCTCAGGTTGTCGTTGGGGGTGTAGCCGACATAGCCGTCGCGCTCTGACTGGATCCAGGCCCAACCATCCTTGTCGTCAAAGACCCGGACGGCCTCGCCATACCAGAGCTGCGCATCCAGGGCAGCGTCCGAACGGGGTTCGCGCCTCAGGTCCGCAAGGCCGCTGGTAACCAGGCGGGATTCGCCCTGAGCGAAAGCGCCAGCCTCGACCTGATCGCGCAAACGCGCATCGGCTAGATCAGAGCGATAGGCGTTGAGGCGTGGTTCCAGGCTCATACCCTGCCTTCTAACTCTCGCTTCGGCGTCGTGTCGAGACTCGGTTGCGGCTTTCGGCGGCGGGTGATCTGCGACCCCGCACCGGGGGGCAGGCGCCAGAAGGGTAGGACCGCTGCCAGCATCACCAATCCGATGACACCGAAGGCGAGACTGAAGCCTTCGGCATCGGGCAGGCCTTGCGGGCCACTCAGCGCCCCCAGCAGTGCCGCGGCGCCGGCGACCCCGATCGCCATTGCGACCTGGCCGACGACAGAGGCAAGCGCCGTGGCGTCTCCCATACGCGCCTCCTCAACCTCGGCAT
This sequence comes from Rhodospirillales bacterium, assembly GCA_963669335.1. Classification (GTDB taxonomy): domain Bacteria; phylum Pseudomonadota; class Alphaproteobacteria; order Kiloniellales; family JACOMY01; genus JACOMY01. The sequence goes on along the minus strand of OY770023.1, from coordinate 2,781,500 downwards.
AGGCGATGGTATTGATGGAGGTGAACTGCAGGGAGCGAGAGAAGCCGCCGAGCAGTAAGAGTGCCACGAGAAACCAGAGGCCAACCCCAGTGGGATCAGCCAATCCCAGGAGTGCAGCCAGAAGGGCCGTCATGGCGGTATTGATCAAGAGCACCTGCCGGAACCCGTAGGCCGAGAGCAGGCGTCCGGCAAAGAACTTCATCGCCACCGCGCCAACGGCTGCGCTGCAGAGCACCAAACCGGCATGGCTGGCGCTGTAGCCATAATGCTCTTGCAGCAGAAGCGGGAGCAGCAGGGGCAATCCGCCGGTGCCGAAGCGAAAGAAGAGCCCGCCCAGGACGCTCGCGCGAAAGGTGGGGTGGCGCAGGAGAGCGAGGTCGACGACCGGATGGCGCCGCCTGCGCGCATACCAAACGTAGAGGACCAGAAGGCCCATTCCGCCTACCAGCAGGGGCACGGCGAAGCTGGGCTCCGCCAGCTGACCGTCGGCCAGTTCCAAGCCTGACATCAGACCGAGAAAGCCGGCGCCCAGGGCTAGGAATCCCTTAAGATCGAAGGGGCGCTTTGCCTGACGGGGGATTTCCGGGACGAAACGCCAGACCGCAAAGAGGCCGATCAGGCCGATCGGCACGTTGATCCAAAAGATCCAGCGCCACGAGGCGACGTCGACCAGGAAGCCACCCAATGGCGGTCCCATGATGGGGCCGACCAGTGCCGGCACGCCCATCCAGGCCATGGCATCGACCAGCCGCTCGCGTGGGACGGAGCGGAGCAGGATGAGGCGCGCCACCGGCGTCATCAAGGCGCCGCCGCTGCCTTGCAGAGCACGCGCCGCTACGAGCTGCCAGAGGCTGTCGGCCAGTCCACTGGCAATCGAGCCGGCGAGGAAGACCAGGATAGCGGCGCTGAAGACGCGCTTGGCACCGATGCGATCGGCCAGCCACCCGCTGACCGGGATGAAGAGCGCCAGGCTCAGCACATAAGCGGTGATGGCCAGAGAGAGGGTTAGGGGCGAATGCCCAAGGTCCTGGGCGATGCTGGGGAGCGCGGTCGCCAGGGCCGTGGCATCGACCATCTCCATGAAGAGGGCGCAGGCGATGATGAGGGGAACGATACGGTAAGAGGAATCCATCTGCCGGGACTGCGGTGCTTTCTGTCGAGAAAAGAGGGAGCTTGAGGCCCCTGCAGTCTCGCACGCCATGCCGCCCGCAGCAAAGCAAGGCAGCCATGCGGCACTCCGGCAAAAGAGTGAGCGTCAGCCCGTGCGCAGGGGCGACTCGGCCAGGTGCCTATCCATCAAGGGAACATCCAGCCTGCGGAGGAGCTCTTGGGCCTCTTGCGATCCCGGGATTTTCTCCGCGCGGCCGCGCCGCTTGGCATCAAGTGCCAACAGCAGACGCGGTGGCCAGGACTGGCCGCCTACGACCGCGACGATGCGGATCGGCCCGGCAGGTAGGCCGACTTCCGCATAGAGGTCTGGCAGGGGCCGCTCCCGGTAGTGTGCGGCCGTGTCTTGGAGGTCGGATAGGCTGATCATGATGTCCTCCTTCTCGCCGATTGCGGGTCTCTGTCAAGCCGGCCACTTGCAGAGCCCCTCCTCAGCGCGCCATATCATACCAAAGTCAGGAGAGAGGGTTCATGGCAGAAAGCCAGGAGGCGGAGACACTGCGGCAACACCGCAAGGCGCGACCCAAGTTGGTCGATCAGGCGGCGCTTGAGGCGCTCATTCTGGCGCCCGATCCTGCCGACCCGCGTCTGACCGAGACCATGACCGGCATCGATGAGAGCGGCGCGGCTGTGCAGACCTCCGTGGTGACCGAACGACCTCTGACCCTCTTTCTGAACAGCCAAGAGGTGGTCACGATGATGACCATCGGCGACCATCCCGACTATCTGGCCGTCGGCTATCTGATCAATCAGAACATGCTGCGGCCGGACGACGAGATCACCGGGATCGAAGTCGACGAGGATCTGGAGGTCGTCGTCGTCCGCACCGCGCGCGAAACCAACTACGAAGAGAAGCTGAAAAAGAAGATCCGAACCTCGGGCTGTGCCCAAGGTACGGTCTTCGGTGACCTCATGGAGAACTTCGAGACGGTTGAGTTGGACCCGGAGGCGCAGTTGAAGACCTCTTGGATCTATGCGCTCAGCCGCAAGATCAACAGCGTGCCCAGCCTCTACCTGGAGGCCGGCGCCATCCACGGCTGTGTGCTTTGCGAAGGGGATCAGCCGCTGCTCTATATGGAGGATGTCGGTCGCCACAATGCCGTGGACAAGATTGCCGGCTACATGCGTCTGAAGGGCATCGAGGCCAAGGGCAAGATCTTCTATACGACCGGCCGTCTGACCTCAGAGATGGTGATCAAGACGGTGCAGATGGGCATTCCGATCCTGATTTCACGCTCCGGCTTCACGGCTTGGGGGGTGGCGCTGGCCAGACAGGCGGGCTTGACTCTCATAGGCCGTGCCAAGGGCAAGCGCTTTCTGGCGCTGGCCGGCGAAGAGCGCATCCTCTTCGACAGCGCGCCAGCCGATGGCCAGGACGAGGATCGCCGCCATCAACGCAAAAGCGGTCAGACAGGATGAGCGGCAAGGAGACTGTGGTCGGCGTGGTTCTGGCCGGCGGCCTGGCGCGTCGTATGGGCGGGGGAGACAAGTGCCTCTTGCCTCTGGCCGGCAAACCCATCCTGGCACATATCCTGGAGCGCATGGCCCCGCAGGTCTCGCGCTTGGCAATCAATGCCAATGGCGATCCCACGCGCTTCGATGACTTCGGCTTGCCGGTGCGGCCCGACCTCTTGGAGGGTCATCAAGGGCCACTTGCCGGCGTGCTGACCGGTCTTGCCTGGGCGCGGGAAGTCCAGCCGGAGGCGCGCTGGTTGGTGACCGTTCCCGGCGATGGCCCTCTGGTGCCGCGAGACCTGGTGGCGCGCTTTCTTCAGCAATCCGCTGCGGAGGCTGCCGACCTCGCCTGCGCCGCTTCCGGCGGCCGCAGTCATCCGGTGATCGGATTATGGCCGCTTTCGCTGTTCGAGGATCTACGCAGCGCGGTCATCGAAGAGGAGATCCGCAAGGTCGACCGCTGGACCGCCCGCCATAGACTGGCGGAGGTGTCCTGGTCCAACAGTCCCTTCGATCCCTTTTTCAATACTAACAGGCCCGAAGACCTGGAAGCCGCCGAGTTGATCCTTGCTGCCGAAACGGCAGACAAGACTGCCTAGCTGTGGGTGAGGGCGACGAGCCCTCAGTCGCTCAGCGAGCGGTAGAGCAGCATAGCCGTGAAGGCCGCAAAGCCTATGATGCAGATGATCAGGTAGATGGTGTCCCAGGTCGTCATGGCGGAATCCGGCGTCTCGTGTCACGTGAACTTGTGTGAGTGTGCTTCTCTCTCGATGGGAGATCAAGGCTTGGCCTTGTGAACTCTCGCCGCATAGCGGGGCTAGTCTCTTGCAGGCCGGCGCCGCCTCTGCTTGTTGATGGCGACCTTTTGGCCGAGTGGTTCCCAAAATCGGGGGAGAAGAGCATGGCAAACCTTAAAGACAGTGAAGAGGTTCGCCTGGCGCGCCTGACGCCCGAAGCGCTCTATGAGATCGCGCCGGAAGAGGAGGGCACTGTCGCCACCTTGGGCCGCTGGTACAATCGAGTCGGCAGCCTGATCGATCTCCTCGCAGCGCAGCACTCTATCGATCCCAATGCCGCCCTGGTCCTCTGGACCCTGGATCAAGGGGAACCGGGGGTTCCAGGCGCCCGACCAGAAATCCGCGTCGACCTCAATCTTCTCTTCAAGCACTGGGGCAATGAGTACCCCTCGATCTTCGACCGGCATTTTCGTTTCGGCTCACGCGCCGGGCAGCCCGGTGCGCCCTGGCAGGGGCAGCAGTGGCGCAGTGATGAGGACGATGATTGGCAGGCAGTCCACATCGGCTCGCAGAAGCGCGAGTATGAGGTCTTCGCCTTCATCATGGAGCTGGCCGGCGCTGAAGCCGCCTATCTTGCCAGTCGCCTCCTTCGCCTGCGCATCGATTGCGCCCAGCACGCGCAGTTCGGCTACAAGACCGGCGCGGCGATCTTTGCGGCCACGCGGCAGTCGGAACGCTGGCAGGTCTGCCTCTTCTTCGAACAGCTGCGCAGTGCCGAGGTCCTGGACGATGTCGCCAAGGCGGATTGGGTGAACGTGGCCAAGAAGCGGGGCGGCGAAGAACGGCCGCCGTCTTTTCAGCGGCGGGTTGTCGAAGCGCTGGATGCCGCAAAGGAACTCTCTGACTATCCCAAGTCCACCTTGCCGCACCGCGGCCTGGGTCACGGGGAGAAGCTCTATTCGATCGACCTCTCGCAGGTGCGTAGCCTGCCGCTCCATAGCCAACCGGCTCCGGCAGCGGTCCTGGCTGTCCTGGGCGAGGGCGATGTTGTGGAGAAACGCCGACAAGATGGCGAGCGCCCGGAGTGGTGGTATGTGGAGGCCCTGATCGACGGCAATGCCGTCAAGGGCTGGGTCGACAGTCAGAATCTAAAGGAGGGCATAGCGCCGAGCGACCGCTGGCCGAGCCGCGCACGCCTGCCGGTCAGCCACCTGGCCCGCCAGTCGGAGAAGCGCGTCCAGGCCGAAGGGCGAAGCTATCCGCTGAATGAAGGTGGCCTTCCTGCCCGCACTGCAGCGGGACCTATCGAGCGTCGTCAGCAGCTGGATGAGATTGTCGACAGCCTGGGTGCGGACAACCCTGACCATCTGCGCTATCAGGCAGAGGAGGGCGGAAGCTCTGCTGCCACCTATGCCTATGACTTTTGCCGACAGGCGCGGGTCTATCTGCCGCGCGTCTGGTGGCGCGATCAGGCGCTGTTGGCCTTTGGCGCCGGTGAAGTGCCGCATGTGGTCCATGGCAGCACGGTCAGCGATGTCAGCACCAATCGCCTCTTCGACTGGCTGAGAGCCTTCGGGTCGGACTATGGCTGGGCTCGCCAGTTCCATATCGGTGAGCTGCAGCGGGCGGCGAACCAAGGCCGCATCGGGCTCATCATAGCCCAGAGCCGAGAGCCGGATGCCCCGGGGCATGTCTCCCTCGTCGTGCCGGAGCGGCAGGGCATAGCGGCCGCTCGCAAAGAGAAGAAGGTGGTGCGCCCGGTCGAGAGCCACGCCGGTCTGCCATTGGGCCCGTCAAAAAAGCGCTGGTGGCTGGACAAGCGCTACAGCGATTTTGCCTTTTGGGTGCACGACTGACGTCCAACTTGATTGATGCCTTGCCGTGGCTCTTTTTGCTGATCGTTCCCTGTCAAAGTCGCATGGCAGTCAGATGGTGACGGCTCTGCTCGACATAGGCCTTCTGGGCTTAGGGTAGGTTTCGTTAAGCGATCGCCGGGCACTCTGGCTTGGCGGCGCCAAAGCGAGGGATTGGGGGCGATGGCCCAGGTGGCAGTCGGGCGAGGGGCGCAAGCCACGCCGGCCGGGGGAGGACAGCCTCTTCCGCAAAACAAGGTTGGTCAGGGACCGGCCTTGATGACGGTTCTACAACCGGTCCTGCCGCTGATACTGGGTGCCAGTATCTTCATGTTCGGCCACTCGGTGCTGAACTTGGCGACCGCGCTGAAGCTGGACCAGGCCGGAATCTCCGCCTCCTCGATCGGCTTCGTACAGTCGGCCTTTTTCCTCGGCTTCTTCATCGGCTGTCTCACCATCAAGAAGCTGATTCGCCGGGTGAGTCACATCCGGGCCTATGCCGTCTTCGGCTCCATTGCGATCACCTCGGCCCTGGTTCAGGGGCTGATCTTCGATCCCTTCGTCTGGATCCTCTGCCGCGTGGTCTACGGCACCGCCATGGCCGGTTTCACCACGGCGATCGAGAGCTGGCTGAACGACCGCACCGACAATGAAACCAGAGGCCGTGTGCTGACCTTCTACATGGCCTCTTACTATTTCATGGTCGGGCTGGGGCAACTCTCCATCAACCTCTTCGATCTGGCCGGTGTGGCTGTGCTGGTCTTTGCCGGGCTGGCGATCGCCGTCTCGCTGCAGCCCGTGTTGCTCACTAACCTGCCGCAGCCCGAGGTCAAGAGTGCCAAGCCCATGTCGGTCTTCGCGCTCTACAAGATCTCTCCCCTGGCCGTGGTCGGGGCCACCGGCGCTGGCCTGCTGCAGAGCGGGCTCAATTCCATGGCGCCGATCTTCGCCACCCAGATCGGTTACAGCCTCTTCCAGGTGTCTCTCTTCACCGGTGCCCTGGTGGTAGGACCCTTTCTGCTGCTTTGGCTGGTCGGACGGCTTAGCGATTCGGTCGGGCGCCGGCGAGCGCTATCCGTGGTCTTGGCGCTGCTGACCGTGATCGCGGTGGCGATCTACTCAGTCCACTGGTTGGAGCCGCATTTCCTGATCATGGTGGGATTGGCGCTGCTCTTGGGCGGCGGCTCGGCGTCGGTCTATCCCAACTCCATCGCGCATGCCTATGACCAGTTGCCGAAAGAGAGCTACGTCTCGGCCTCGACCAGCCTGCTGATCTGCTTTTCCACCGGCGCGATCCTGGGGCCTGTCTTGTCCTCTTCGGTGATGGCCTGGTTCGGACCGCATGCACTTTTTCTTTACTCGGCCAGCTTTGCTGCCCTGCTGCTGATCTTCATCGGCTATCGTTGGCGCGTCCGGCCGCAAGTGCCCGTGGTCAATCGCGAGGCCTTCGTCCCGGTCGTACCGACCTCGCGCGTTGCCCCGCAGCTCGATCCGCGCCGAAACGGTGCGAATGGCCGCAGCTAGGTTGGGCTGCGGCCACCTGCCAGATTAGGAGTCCCTCGCTTTATGCCGAAACTGAAAGGCGTCCTGTTCGATAAGGACGGAACCTTGATTGATTTTCACGCCAGCTGGGTGGGGCCGATGCGGCAGCTCGCTTTGGACTTGACCGGCGGTGACGCGGAGCTTGCAGACACCATGCTTAGGGCCATCGGTTTTGATCACGGCAGTCAGCTGGTTGCTGCTGACTCGGTCATGGCGACCGGTGACACGGATGATCTGGCCGAGGCCTGGCTGCCCTACCTTCCGGCTGAGAGCGTCACCTCTGTGAAGGTCAAGATCGACCATTTCGTTGCCTACGAGGCCATCGTGTCGGCAACACCGGTCCTGCCGCTCAAGCCCTTTTTCGAGACGCTTCGGGAGAGCGGCTTGGTGCTGGGGATCGCCACCAGCGACAGCGAAGCCGGCGCTCGGGGACTGGTCCAGCGCAGCGAGGCGGAAGAGCTGTTGGACTTCATCAGCGGTTACGACAGCGGACACGGTAGTAAAGCGGGGCCGGGCATGGCTCTGGCTTTTGCCGAGGCCGTCGGGGAAGCGCCGGAGCACCTGGCCGTGGTGGGGGATAACCTCACCGATCTGATGATGGGGCGGGCCGCCGGCTATGGCTGTTTGATCGCCGTGCTGACCGGCACCGGCGACAGGGCCAGCCTCGGCGTCTTTGCCGATGTCGTTCTGCCCTCGATCAGAGACCTGAAGCCCTGGTTGGAAGAGCGTGGGCTGATTGAGGCCTAGGCCTCTTGCGTCGCACCTGAAAAACCGTTTGTATACAAACAAATTTGCAGGCGGGACAGACAGGATCGACGGGGTGATGACAGAGGATGTGGGCGTGGCCAAGAGCGAGATCGTTGTCGGCATTGATGTCGGCGGGACCTTTACCGATCTTCTCTACGTCGATCAGGTGAGCGGCCAGGTCCGCTTGGCCAAGACCCCGACCACGCTCGACAACCAGGCCAGGGGTGTGCTGGCCGCCTTGGAAGCAGCGGATGCGGCCCTGCGACAGGTCAATCTGATCGTCCACGGCACCACCACGACCACCAATGCCGTCCTTGAACGGCAACTCTCTCGCACCGGATTGATCACGACAGAAGGGTTCCGCGATCTACTGGAGCTGGGGCGCCGGACAAGACCGCAGGCCTATGGTCTCTTTGGCGAGTTCCGTCCCATCATTCCGCGCGATCTGCGCCTGGAGGTGCCGGAACGTGTCGATGCCGAAGGGCGCATCCTGATGCCCTTGGACGAGGTGGCGGTTGCGGCGGCCACTGACAGGCTCAAGGAAGCCGGCTGCGAGTCGCTCGTGATCCTCTTCCTGCATGCCTATGCCAATCCAGCGCATGAAAGGCGCGCGGCCGAGATCGCTGGTGCGCTCTGGCCCAACCGTCACATCACCATGAGCCATGCCCTGCTGTCGGAGAGCCGTGAGTTCGAGCGCGGCGTGACGGCTGCCGTCAATGCCTCGGTGCAGCCCCTCTTGGAGCGCTATCTGGAACGACTGCGCAGCGAACTGCGGTCGCGTGGCTATGCCCGTGACCTCTTGGTGATGAACGGCAATGGCGGGATGGCCTCGGCCGATCGGGTGGCAGAGGAAGCGGCCAAGACCGTCATGTCGGGGCCTGCCTCCGGTGTCATGGCAGCAGCCTATACCGGCCGGCGTGCCGGGATCGGCAACCTGATCAGCTATGACATGGGCGGCACCTCCAGCGATGTGGCCTTGATCCGCAACGCCGAGCCCGCGGTCTCCAGCGAGATCGAGGTGGAGTACGCCATGCCGATCCACCTGCCGATGGTGGATGTGCGCACTGTCGGCGCCGGCGGCGGGTCCATCGCGCGGGTCAATGATGCTGGTTTGTTGGAAGTTGGCCCGCAAAGTGCTGGCGCCGACCCCGGACCCATCTGCTACGGCAAGGGCGGCAAGGCACCGACCATCTCGGACGCGAACCTGCTGCTTGGCCGCTTGAACGCGAAAGCGCTGCTCTCGGTCGATTCGCCGGTGTCGCCGGAGATGATTGCAGAGATCTTTGCACGAGAGCTGGGTGCGCCCCTGGGGCTCGACAGCGAGGCTGCCGCTGCCGCCGTCCTCCAAGTGGCCAATGCCCGGATGGCCGGCGCTATACGCATGGTCTCGATCTCTCTGGGTGCCGATCCCCGTGACTTTGCTCTCTTTGCCTTTGGCGGTGCCGGCCCCTTGCATGCCGTGGCCCTGGCCAGAGAGCTTGGCGTGCCGCGGGTGCTGGTGCCGGGGCGACCGGGCATCACCAACGCGCTGGGCTGCGTCGTTGCCGATCTGCGCCACGACTTTGTCAATGCCGTCAACCGCCCGATCGACACGGTCGAGATCGACCAAGTGCACGCCGTCTTCGCGCGCCAGGAGGCAGAGGGCAGGCGCTTGATTGAGGCGGAAAGCGTCAGCGTGACCGAGACGCGGCTCAGCTTTAGTGCCGACATGCAGTTCATTGGTCAGACCCATCTGCTGCGGGTCCCCTTGCCCGACGGTCGGCCGGACCGCGCCACCCTGCAGCGCCGCTTCGAAGAGACCTATTTTCAGCGCTTTCAGGTGGCTCTGGACGAAATCAAGGCCAATCTGGTGAACCTGAACACCTCCGTCATCGGTGTCAGGCCGCCCTTCGCGCTCTCTACCCTGATCGATCCCGGCGCGCGGCGCGCACGGCTTGAAGACGCCGTTCGCGAGCGCCGCCAGGTCTGGTTTGAAGGGGGCTGGCAGGAGACACCGGTCTATTGGCGCGATTGGCTACCGGCGGGTGCGGCTTTCGAAGGACCGGCGCTGGTCGAGCAGATGGACGCGACCACGGTGATCGAACCCGGCAACCTTGCGCGCCAGGATCAAGAGGGCAACATCGTGATCGAGATTGCCGGAGGAGCAGGCGCATGACCTTGGACCCCATCACCTTGACGGTCATCCAGGCGGGCCTACAGCAGATCTGTGACGAGATGGATCTCTCCTTCTCGCGCGCCGCCTTTTCACCGGTGATTGCCGAGGCCAATGATCGCTCGGACGGGATCTATGCCGCAGACGATGGTGCCTTGATCGCGCAGGGGGCGGGCGGCCTTCCGATCTTTGTCGGCACCATGCAGTTCTCGACCCGGACCCTGATCGAGATGATCGCCGATGGCCGCGTGCTGCCGCCCGAGCCGGATGACATCTATATCGTGAACGACCCCTATCTGGGCGGCACCCATCTGATGGATGTGCGCTTTGCGCGACCCTTCTATCGTCACGGCAAGATCTTCTGCTGGCTGTCCAACACCGGGCATTGGCCGGATATCGGCGGCTCCGTGCCGGGCGGCTTCTCAGCCTCGGCAACGGCGGTCGAGCAAGAGGGCCTGCGCCTGCCACCGGTGAAGCTCTTCAAGAAGGGCGTTCTGGATCCGGAGATCTACGCCATCATCTGTTCCAACATCCGTGTGGCCGAACAGCGGATCGGTGATGTGAAGGCGCAGGCCGCCGCCCTGCTGGTTGGTGAGAAGCGTCTCAACGAGTTGCTGGATCGCTACGGCGATGCAGCGGTTGAGGAGGCGATCCGTGAACTGCGCGGGCGTGCGGCCGAGCAGATGCGCGCCCAGATCGATCGCATTGCCGCGGGCACCTATCGGGCCAGTGCCTATGTCGATTCCGACGGCGTGGTCGATGAACCCCTGGAGATCGCTCTTTCAGTCACCAAGCAAGGGCGGGATCTGGTCTTCGATTTCTCCGGTTCTTCACCACCCTGTCAGGGGCCGATGAACTCGGTGCTGGCCACGACCCTTTCCTCGGTCTATCTGGCCGTGCGCCACATCTTTCCCGAGGTGCCGATCTCGGCTGGCGCCTTCGAGCCCCTGATCGTCAAACGACCGGTCGGAACCTTCCTTGACGCCGCCTATCCAAGGCCGGTTTCGGGCTGTGCGGCCGAGGTCTCGCAGCGCATCGCCGAAGCGGTCTTCGCCGCCCTGGTGCAGGCCTTGCCGGAGGAGGTGACCGCGGCGCCTGCCGGCACCAGCGGCAACTTTGCACTGGGGGGGCACGACCCTGAACGTGGGCGCGGCTATGTCATGTATCAGCTCTCCGGCGGCGGCTATGGCGGCAATGCCAAGCATGACGGCCTCTCCAACGGTTGTTCGACCATCGGCATCTCCAAGGCGCCGCCGGTAGAGATCATGGAGCAGGCCTTTCCCGTCCTCTATCGCCGCTATGCCCTGCGTGAAGGCTCCGGCGGGGCCGGCAAGCACCGCGGCGGATTCGGGCTGGACTATGAGGTGGAGCTGCGCCGCGGTGAGGCCGAGGCCTCCTTTGTCATGGATCACGGTCGGGACGGCCCGCTGGGCGCTCTTGGCGGCGAGGAGGGGGCACCCAATGCGGTGCAGGTCTGGCGCAATGGCCAAGCCTATGTTCCCGAACACCTCTCCAAAGAACAGGGGATCGACCTCAAGGCCGGGGACCGCGTGCGGGTCGGCACCCCGGGAGGCGGGGGCTATGGCGACCCCTTCGGGCGCGATCCCAATGCGGTCTTGGAGGACGTTCGCTTGGGCTACTACACCCCAGGCCAGGCGGCCGAGCGCTTCGGCGTGGCGATTTCGGATGACCCTCTGGCGCTTGACCAGGCTGCGACGGAGCAGTTGAGACGCGCGCGCCGTTCGTGATGTCAGGCCGGCTGGGTCCGGACCTCCAGCCGTCTGTAGGCGAGCAGACAGATCGCGGCTCCGACCAAGGTGATGGCGCCGAAGTCGAAGGCGATCGCAGCGCTACCGGCCATGTCGGACAGCCAGCCGGCGATGATCGGCGCAAGCACGCACTGCAAATAGAAGGTCGAGAAGAAGATGCCCATGCCGCCGGCGCTGGTCTCTGGACGCAGCAGGCTGGAGGGTAGGCTCATGACCGGTCCGGCGCCCAGGCCGCCGATGAGGCCGATGGCGGCAAAGATCAAGAGAGAGCCGGGCAGTTCGGCAGCGATCGTCAGCAGGATGGCAAAGCCAAGCAGGCTGAAGAGAATGACGGTATCGCGCCGACCGCTACGATCCGCCAGATAGCCACCCAGCGGGATCGAGATGGCGGCGGTCCAGAGCACCAGACTGGTGACGGAACTGGCGCTCTGCAGGTCAGCACCCCGTTCGCTCAGTAAAGCGGGGCCAAAGCCGAAGACCATGGCCAATCCGGCGTTGTAGAGGCCCCAAACCGAGCCGGCGAGCAGCATCCCTCCGAAGGGGGTTTCTCTGAGTGGTGCAGCCTTGCGGCGAGAGGAAACCTCATCTCTAGTGCCAATGAAACCCAGGATCAGGGCAAAGCCCAGAGCGGCAGCCAGTGCGACGAAGGCCATCGCTATGGTGAGGCTCCACCAAGCGGCAATACTGGGTAATAGAACCAGCGCCAAAGCGATACCGACAGGCCAGGAATTCACCAGGATGCCCATTGCGGTGCTGATCTCACGACCGCTGAAGTAGTCTGTCACCAGCTTGGTCATGACCAGATTGAGGGTCACGCCGCCGACACCGGCCAACAGACGCCCGCCGAGCTGTCCCTCCCAAGAGCTGGCCACGGTCATCCACAGACCGCCCAGCATCATCAGCAGCAAGCCCGCCAGAACCAGCCGGCGATCCCCGAAGATGCGCGCCAGCAAGGCACTGGGATAGGAAATGGCGATCCCCGGAGTCAGGTAGAGACCGATCAGAAGCCCGATGTCGGCGAGGCTGACGGCATAGTGGGTCATCATCAAGGGCGAGAGCGCGGCCACCGACTGGAACTGAAAGGCCATGGTGGTGCGCACGAAGAAGAGGATCGCCAGGATGAACCAGCGGTTGCTCGAAGCGGGCATCGGGATTGGGCGCTGCCTGTCTGGAGGGCGTTGTATCGTCTAGTCGTAGTAGCCGGCGCGGACGGTGGCACCGATGAAGTTGCAGATCAGGCGTTCTGCATGGACCATCGTCGTCAATCCAACGTCGCGGCTGGGCGCGATCTCGACCAGATCCATGCCCAGAACCCGGCCTTTCTTCACCAGCCCATGGATGAGGGCACGGGTCTGTATCCAATCGAGACCGCCAGGTGTCTGCGCCATCACGGCCGGCATGATCGTGGGATCCAATCCATCGGCATCGATGGTCAGGTAGTAGGGGCCACCATCCGGGATACGATCCAGCACCGCCTGCATGCCGATTTCGTGCATTTCGTAGGCGGTGATGATGTCGGCGCCATAGGCTCTGGCATCGGCGACTTCCGGGCCGCGCGCGCTCCCGATGCCGCGAATGCCGATCTGCACGATGGGGCCGAACCACTCCATCTCTGAAGCGCGGCGTATCGGGCTGGAATAACCCTCGTGTTCGCCATTGACCTCGTCGCGCCAATCGATGTGGGCATCGACGTGGACCAGGGTGACACGCTCACCCGACTGCCAATCGACCGAGTTGGAGAGGGCGCGCATGACCGGAATCGGGATGCCGTGATCACCGCCGAGACTGATTAGAGTTGCGCCTGCACCCAGGATCTTGCGTGCCGCTGCTTCTGCGCGTTGGTAGTGAACGCGGTGATCGTCCATCTCTGCGGTGACGTTGCCACAGTCGACCACGCGGATCGGACGATCATCGAGCAAGGGGCCGCCCAGATCCCAATCATAGTGATTGACGGTGTAGTCACTCATCTCGCTTGCCTGTCGCAGAGCATCGGGCGCCCGGCTCTGATCGTTCGCCATGGCATCCGGCGAATAGGGCAGGCCGAAGGGAATGCCCAAGATGGCGATCTCGGCCTCCAAGGCATTGAGGTCCAGTGCCAGGGGGAAATCCAGAAAACTGCGGGGCGCGCCCCCGGGGGCTTGGGTTAAAGGGGCAGCTTTTGGCATCTGGCTCTCCTGAGGTCTGTCACGCATTCCTCCAGCCTAACGGAGCCAGTTCGCTAGGTCAGCCAGATGAAATCGCTGGCAGTCATGAGGGAAGCGTTGGTCACGCCATCGACCAGGAAGGCCTGATCAACGGTGCCGTCGCCGTCCTGGTCGACCTGGATCTGCCTTGGGCCGGCAAAGCGAGCCTCACTGTTGTTGCTGGCCGAGAAGGCCGCGGCACCGATGAAGGAGAAGCTGCCGACTTCGAGACCGCTGGCGAAGACCAGCTTGTCTTCGCCATTGGCAGCGCCGACCAGGACGCCATCAAAGTCACGGATCACCGGCCCGCCACTGCCGCCGGAACCCAACGGCGAACCGTCGGAAAAGAAGCTGTCAGCCCCGGTCCCGCCCCAGAGGGCGTTGCCGCTTTCCAGCCAGAGGGTATCGCTGCCATCCCGACCCTCGATCCGATCGCTGCCGGAAAGGCCACGCAGGGCATTGGCGCCACTGTTACCCTCGATGGTGTTGTCGAGGTCGTTGCCGGCGCCATCGAGGTCGCCCTTGCCGCCCTGCATGCGCAGGTTCTCGATGAAACCGCTGGCGCTGGCCTGAGGCAGGGTGAAGTCGATCTCGGCGCGCACCAGATCGGTGCCCTCACCGGCAAACTCGACCAGGCTGTTGCCCGTCGCCTTTAGGACGAAGGTGTCGTTACCGGAGCCGCCGATCAGCCGGTTCAAACCCAATCCGCTGTTCAGGATATCGGCACCGCTCATGCCTGAGAGCAGGTTGTCCTTGCTGTTGCCCAGCAAGGTATTGGCATGCTCGTTGCCGACCAGGCTGGCATTGCCCGCACCGCGATTGATGTTGGCGCGATCGACGAAGCCCTCGCTGCCGCTTGCCAAGGTATAGGCCAGCGCGTTGGAGCGCAGCACGTCCTCGACCCCGCCATTGGCCGTCTCCAGCAAGAGATCGGTGGCCGTATCGACGATAAAGGTGTCGTTGCCCTGACCACCGGCGGCTGTGTCTGCGCCCGACCCGCCGTTCAGCCGGTCGCGACCTCCCGAGCCGAAGAGGAGATCAGTCCCAGAACCGCCGGCCAGTCGGTCGCCGCCTTCGCCGCCTTCGACCCAGTCGTCGCCGGCACCGGCCAAGAGCGAATCTTGCGCACTGTCGCCATAGAGGTAGTCGGCGCCGTTCTCGCCGCGCAAGGTGTCGGTACCGCTGTTGCCATAGAGCCTGTCTGCACCATCGCGCCCGAAGAGCGAATCCTCATCGTCACCGCCATAGGCCTTGTCATCACCGGACCCGCCGTCGATCAGGTCCTGACCGGTCCCGCCAAGCAGGGTGACGTCGTGACCGCTGCCTGCGTAGATCAAGTCGGAATCTGCAAAGCCTCTGAGTATGCTGTCGTCGCCATCGCCGCCATAGATCCGGTCGTTGCCGCCACCGCCGGCCAGGTCGACGTCATCCCCGTCACCGCCGAAGAGGTAGTCGTTCTCGTCGTTGCCGAAGAGGAAGGCGTCGGTACCCTCGCCGCCGTAGATGTAGTCCTTGTCGTCGCCGCCCCAGAAATAGAGGTCGAGCCCGGCGCCGCCGAACATCCGATCGACACCTTCCATACCCTGAAAGCTTCGGTCGATGCCTGAGGCCCCGAAGATCACGTCGTCGCCGTACCCGCCGAATGCCAAGCGGTCGTTGCCAGACCCCAGGAAAATCGTGTCTTGGCCGCTGTCTCCGCGCAGGTTGGAATCGCTACCACTCTGCCCCAGCAGGATGTCGTCGCCATCGCCACCGAAGAAGTTGCCGTCAGAGTCCGAACCGCCGTCCAGGGTGTCGTTGCCGCTGCCCCCATAGAAGCGATAGTCGATCGCCGGACCGCCGAAGAGGCGATCGACACCACTGCCGCCGAAGAAACTGCGATCGTTGCCCGCGTCACCAAAAAGCCAGTCGTCCCCCAGTGCACCATAGAGGGTGCCATCGAAGCCCGATCCTCCGAAGAGGGAGTCGTCACCGCTCAGTCCATAGAGTGAATCGGTGCCGCTCAGGCCATAGATCTGATCATCAAGGGATGTGCCCGACAGTGAATTGTTTTCGCCGGCGGTACCGAAGATCTGGCTCATGCTCTTGCCTCCTGGTTTGGGGCAAGTGTACTTACAATGAGTGTAATGTGAAAGGTTCACTGACTTCTGTCAGTCGTCGTGACCAATAAGCGTTGCTGATTGAACGCAAAGGCGAGATAGAAAAAGGGATCGCAATGTTGGCTCTGCGATCCCTTTCTTACAATTTGGAAGAACTCTAGTTCCTCCGATCTGCTGGTTTCCGGTCAGCCGGCCAATTGCTTGGTGAAGAAGGCCGAGGTGCGCTCCCAGGCGAGTTTGGCATCGGCCTCGTCATAGCGGGCGCTGGTGGGATTGGCGAAGGCATGGTTGGCCTCGTACCAATAGATATCGTCCGTTTTGCCAGCCTCTTTCATGGCGGCCTCGAAGCCATCGACCATGGCCTTGTTGATCCACTGGTCTTCGGTGGCGAAGTGGCCAAGGACCGGGCAGGCCAGCGGTGCCAGTTCAGCCGCAGTCTTGTTGACCCGGCCGTAGTAGATAACACAGGCCTCGGTCGGGGTGGCGAGAGAGGTATTGAGTGACCAGCCGCCGCCGAAGCACCATCCGACCGTGCCGACCTTGCCGGTGGTCTGGCCGGAGGCCTTGCGCACCGACTTTAGGTCATCGACCCAGGAGACCAGAGTATCGGTGGCGTCGGCCGGATTGACGGCCCCCATTAGCGCCTTGGCGTCGTCTGGTGTGTCAGCGACCTTGCCGTCATAGACGTCGGCGGCGAGCGCGACATAGCCCTGCTGGGCCAGCTCGGCAGCGACCGCCTTGATCTGGTCGTTGAGACCCCACCATTCATGGATCAAGAGCACGGCCGGGGCCGGAAGCTTGGCCGGCATTGCCAGGGCGCCGCGCACACTGCGACCGGCGCGTGTCTTGATTTCAACGGTCTCGGTGCTGTCGGCAGCAGCGCGAGTCAACTTAGGATCGGCAAGCACGGCAGCAAGCGGTAGGCCGGCAGCGGCGCTCAAGAAGGCACGACGGGGTAGGGCGGTCATCGGTCTCACTCCTGATTACGCGATCGACAGCGTTAGGATAGGGTGACGGCGCCATAAGTACAGCATCACGGCTTCGGGAAGATCAGGTTAAGCCCTTTTCCGAGAAGGAAACGACAAAGCGCTTTGCCATCTCCATCTTGGCGCTGCTTCGTCCGCGGCCAGAGGCATAATAGAGAAGGGCCCGCCCGGCAGATAACCCGGCAGGCCCTTCGAAACCAGTTCAGTTAAGCGCAGACGTTAGGCAGCGGCCTCTTGCTTGGCCTTGGCGCGCTCAATCCGACGCTTCAGATCGCGGGCCTTCTTGCCCAGCGAGTCGGTCTTGGCGTTCAGCAGGAAGTGGTCGAGACCGCCGTTCTTCTCAACGGTCCTGAGCGCGCGGGTGGAGAGACGCATGCGCACGGTCTCACCCAGAATGTCGCTCATCAAGGACGCGTGCTGCAGGTTGGGCAGAAAGCGACGCTTGGACTTGTTGTTGGCGTGGCTGACATTGTTGCCGACCAGAACGCCCTTACCGGTGAACTCGCAACGACGGGACATGGTTTCGTCTCTCTATCCAAAATGGAGTAAGGCCCGCGCCCGCCCTTGAGCTGTCGCCGGCTCACTCACCTGTCTCCTTGAAGGCGCTGCATGTAGGGCAAAGCCGCCACGCTCGTCAAGGCTTTGCGTGGACTGGGCCGGCATGCGGGGGCTGCAAGGCCAGAACGCCCGCTCTCTCTTGATGGAGATAGGATCTCTGTGGCCGCAAACAAGGCGAATCGAGGCCATTTGGCTGCGCTGCTCCGCAAGCTTGTCGGCTCTAGGCCTTCTACCCTATAACGGCAGCAAGTCTTTGCGGGCCTTATCGGAACATGAGAGCCCGGACAGCGCCCACCTGATGGAGAAGGGAGCATGGCGTCGGTGACTGAAGAATTGCCAAGGCGCAAGATGGTCGAGAATCAGCTGCGCGCAAACAAGGTGACGGACGAGGCTGTGCTGGAGGCCATGGGGCGCCTGCCCAGAGAGCGCTTCGTACCCGAACGCTATGTCGGTCTGGCCTACGTCGATGAGGATCTGCCGCTGGACGGCGGCCGCCACATGATGGAGCCGATGGTCCTGGCCCGCCTGGCGCAAGCCCTGGAGATCGAGAGCGATCAGATCGTCTTGGACGTGGGCTGTGGCCTCGGCTACTCCACGGCTTTGTTGGCGAGCCTGTCGGGTACGGTGGTCGCCACCGAAGAGAATGCCGATCTGGCGGCCAAGGCGAACGAGACCTTGAACGAACTTGGTGTCGACAATGCCGTGGTCGTGGAGGCACAGCTGCCGGCCGGCTATGCCAAGCAGGCACCCTATGACGCCATCTTGCTGAACGGCGCCGTTCCCGAAGTTCCTCAGGGCCTGGTCAAGCAGCTGTCACCCAAAGGCCGCATGGCCTTGGTGATCAAGCGCGGCAGCGGCGTCGGTCGCGCCGTGCTGGTTGAGCGCTTTGGCGACTCTTTGGCCGAGCGTAACCTCTTCGACGCTGGCACGCCTCTGCTGGCAGGGTTTGAACGAGAAGAGGGTTTCGTATTTTGATGCGGAGATCAGTAATGCTTGGACGGGCTTCTGCCGGGCTTGGCGCCCTGGCTCTCGGTCTGGCGGCCTGGTGCTTGCCGGCCCAGGCGCAGAGCCTGAATGAGTCCCTGGCCAACACCTATCTGACGAACCCAACCTTGCTGGCCGCGCGTGCGGAGCTTCGGGCTGTCAACGAAGGCGTGCCACAGGCGCTGTCGGCTTGGCGACCTTCGGTCTCTGTGGAAGGCAATGCGGGTTACGAGATAACCAAGCTCTTGGGTCAGGATCAATTTGAGAACGACGGAAACGAAGGAGCGGTCAGCGGTTACACGGCAGGCGCCCGACTGGTGGTCGAACAAACCGTCTGGGCTGGTGGATCGATCCGCGCAAATGTCGACAGCGCCGAGGCGGTTGTCTACGCTCAGCGTGCGCTTCTGGCCGATACCGAACAGAGCATACTCCTGGCCGCTGCTACCTCCTATATGGACGTCTGGCAGGCACAGGCGATTTTGGATCTGAACATCGCCAACGAAGAGCGGTTGCGGCGTCAGCGGGAGGCGACGGTCGATCGCTTCAATGTCGGTGAGGTGACACGGACCGACGTGTCCCAGGCCGACGCACGTTTGGCCGGTGCAACTGCCGATCGGGTCTCGTCCGAGGGCGACTTGGCAACGGCACAATCGATCTTCTATCAGATCATCGGACTGGTGCCGCAACGGATTGAGCAGGCTCCGCCACTGGGCGTCTTGCCGCGCAGCATGCAAGAAACCGTGGCCTATGCGCAGCAGGACGCGCCGAATCTGGTGGCGGCGCGTTTCCTGGAGAACTCCGCACTCTCCGACATTCGCGCACAGCTTGGTGCCTTGCTGCCAACTATCTCGCTCTTGGGTCTTCTGGACTATTCGCGCGACAACTCGGTACAGGCTGGGGACCCGACCCAAGACTTCTTCGCTGGCTCGATCGTGGTGCAGGTCTCAATTCCTCTCTATCAGCAGGGGTTGGTATCCAGCCAAGTGCGCCAAGCCAAGCAGTTTGCAAGCCAGCGCCGCTTGGAGATCACAGAGGCATTGCGCCAGGCCGAGCAGGACGCCGTTGCCGCCTGGGAGGCTCTAGAGACGGCGCGGGCACAGATCTCATCCTTTGAAGCCCAGGTGAGAGCCAATACCGTGGCCCTTGAGGGCGTGGAGCAGGAAAGTCTGGTCGGAGCGCGGACCGTGCTGGACGTCTTGGACGCAGAGCAGGAGCTGCTGCAGGCGCAGGTCAGCCTGGTCGGTGCTCAGCGCGACGAGGTGGTGGCGGCCTATCAGGTCTCGACTGCCATCGGGCGTCTGACCGTGGCGAACCTGGATCTGGGCGTGGCCATCTACAACCCAGAGATCGACTACGATAAGGTGCGCGATGCCTGGTTCGGGCTTGAGGCACCGGGTGCGCAATAGCAGGCACGGGGTTGCCACAAAGTCGATCTAGGCTGCGTGCGACTGACGATAGTGAAGGATGGCAAAGGCCATGGTGAGCGAGAGCGGTGGCAGCGGCAAGCCTGCCGGCGAGATGCAGGAGGTGTTGTCCTCCATCAAGCAGATCATCGATGAGGACAAGGCCCAGCACGCGGCCGCTTCAGCCGAGGATGAGGATGTGCTGGAGCTGACCGAGCTGGAAGAGGACGAGGGCGAAGAGATCGGCCCCGTCGTCTCAATCTTCGAGAAGCGCTCTTCCGCTGCTGTCGGCGCGACCCCAAACAAGGCGGCGGATCCGGACGAATCGCGCTCCAGCCCCGGCGTGGTGGCGCAACTGAAGGGTCTGCGCGAGGCCGCCAAGATCGCCAAGGACATCTCTGCGGAGGAGAACGGCAACGCCAAGCGCGTAGACAGCTATGCGCTGAAAGCCATAGAGCCGATGCTGGAAACCTGGGTCGAGCAGAACGCCCCGCGCCTGGCCGAGGCACGGATCGATGCCGCGGTTCAGGAGGCCTTGCAGGACTGGATGGATCGCCATCTGGAGGAGATCGTCGAGCGGGTCGTCCGCGAAGAGGTCGCCCGCATGGTCGCCCAGGCGAGCGAGGACTAGCCACCCTTCGCGAGCGTTTCTCCAGAGGCACAGGGACCGGCGGTTAGCGCTCTTGGGCTTGACCGCAGGCGCGCTCTGGTGTCTCTAAGCCGGCTGTTGATATCCCCGTCATACCTTTGAGGACCCAGCCAATGCTGGACAAGACCTACCGGCCGCAGGAGGCCGAAGCCCAGACCTATCGTCTTTGGGAGGAGACCGGCGCCTTTGCCGCCGATCCGGAGCGCAATACCGAGCGCTTCACCATTGTCATTCCGCCGCCGAACGTTACCGGCAAGCTGCACATCGGCCACGCGCTGAACAACACCATGCAGGACGTGCTGATCCGCTATCGCCGCATGCAGGGTGACGATGCGCTCTGGATGCCGGGTATGGATCACGCCGGTATCGCCACACAGATGGTGGTCGAACGCGGCCTGGATGCCGAGGGCAAGTCCCGGCGCGAGATGGGGCGCGAGCCCTTTATCGAGCGGGTCTGGGACTGGACCCGCCACTCAGGCGAGACCATCCGCAACCAGCTGCGCGCCCTGGGCGCCGGCCCGGACTGGGAGCGCGAGCGCTTTACCCTCGACGAGGGCTTGAGCGAGGCGGTGCGCACCGTCTTTGTGCGCCTTTTTAAGGAAAAGCTGATCTACAAGGATCGGCGCCTGGTGAACTGGGATCCCAAGCTGCGCACGGCGATCTCGGACCTGGAGGTGCAGCAGCGCGAGACCAACGGCAAGCTCTGGCATTTCCGCTATCCCGTTGAGGGCGAGTCTGACCGCTTCCTGACCGTGGCGACGACCAGGCCCGAGACCATGCTGGGCGACACGGCTGTTGCCGTGCATCCTGAGGATCCGCGCTACAAGGACCTGATCGGCCGCAACGTGGTTCTGCCGCTGGTCGATCGCTTGATCCCGGTGGTCGCCGACGACTATGCCGATCCCGAGACCGGATCCGGTGCGGTGAAGATCACGCCGGCGCACGACTTCAACGATTTTGAAGTCGGCCTGCGCCATGGCTTGGCTATGATCAACATCTTCGATGATACAGCGCATCTCAACGACCAGGTGCCGGAGGCTTACCGCGGCCTCGATCGCTTTGCCGCGCGCGACAAGGTGGTGGCCGACATCGACGCGCTCGGCCTCTTGGAGAAGATAGAGCCGCATCGCCACATGGTGCCGCATGGCGACCGGGGCGGCGTGCCGATCGAGCCCTATCTGACCGAGCAGTGGTACCTCGACGCCGAGACCCTGGCGAAGCCGGCGATTGCCGCGGTGGAGCAGGGGGAGACGGTGTTTCATCCCAAGCAGTGGGAGAACACCTACTTCGAGTGGATGCGCAACATTCAGCCCTGGTGCATCTCGCGTCAGCTCTGGTGGGGTCATCAAATCCCGGCCTGGTATGGACCGGACGGCACCTGCTTTGTCGAGATGACGGAAGAAGACGCGCTGACCATGGCCAAGCTCCACTATGGTGAGGCGGTGGTGCTGACCCGCGATCCTGATGTGCTGGACACCTGGTTCTCCTCTGCGCTCTGGCCCTTCTCGACCCTGGGCTGGCCCGGCACAGACGCTAAGATCGCCGGCGATCTGGATCGCTACTATCCCGGCAGCGTGCTGGTGACCGGCTTCGACATCATCTTCTTCTGGGTCGCTCGCATGATGATGTTCGGCCTGCACTTCATGGGCCAGGTGCCCTTCAAGGACGTGGTGATCCACGGCCTGGTGCGCGACGCCCGCGGCAAGAAGATGTCGAAGAGCACCGGCAATGCCATGGACCCCATGGAGGTGATCGAGCAGTACGGCTGTGATGCGATGCGCTTCACCCTGCTGGCCCTGGCGGTTCCGGGACGCGACCTGAAACTGGCGCCGGCGCGCCTTGAGGGCTATCGCAACTTCGTCACCAAGATCTGGAACGCGGCCCGTTTTGCCGAGATGAACGGCGTGACCGAGGTCGATCTGGATGGATTCTATCCGGGGACCTGCAAGGCTTCGGTCAATCGCTGGATCGTTGGTAAGACGGTCGAGGCGCAGGCAGACCTTGCTGCCGAGCTTGCGATCTATCGCTTTGACGAGGCGGCGAACGAGAGTTTCCATTTCGTCTGGCATCGCCTCTGTGACTGGTACATCGAGCTTGCCAAGCCACTGCTGGCCGAAGGACCCCACGTCGAGGAGACACGGCAGACCCTGGCCTGGGCCTTTCAGCAGACCCTGTTGTTGCTGCACCCTTTGATGCCCTTCATCACCGAGAGGCTGTGGCAGGACCTGGGCTATGCCAAGCGCGGACCGCTTGTGAGCCAACGCCTGCCGCAACACAGCGAAGCCTTGAAGGATGCCGCAGCCGAGGCAGAGATCGACTGGCTGATAACCTTGGTGAGCGAGGTGCGCGCCCTCAGGTCAGAGATGAACGTGCCGCCGGGTGCCAAGGTCGAGCTCTTGGTGAGCGGTGCCGGCGAAGAGACCAGACAGCGGATCGAGGCGCAGCGCGATGTGGTCTGCCGCCTGGCCAGGCTCTCTCGCATCGAGGCGGTTGACGAGGCGCCGCCCCAGGGCTCAGCGCTCTTCGTGATCGGCGAGGCGACAGCGGCCATTCCGCTGGCCGGCGTGATCGACCTGGCGGCAGAGCGCGAGCGGCTGGAGAAGGAAGTGGGCAAGCTGGAGAAGGAGGCGCAGAAGCTGGAGCGCAAGCTCGGCAATGCCGACTTCCTGGCCAAGGCGCCGGAAGAGGTGGTCGAAGAAAACCGCGAGCGTCTGGCCGACATGTCCGGACGCAAGACGCGCCTCTCTGACGCTCTGGCCAGGCTCAGCGCCTAGAGCTTCCGATGATCGGCTGGATCAAAGGACATCTCGGCCGGAGCATCATCATCGCTGCGGTCCTGATCTACGCCGTCTATGAGGTCTCGACCTACTTCCTGGTCTACACCGACGACGCCTATGTCGCTGCCGATGTGGTGATTGTCGCGCCGGAGGTCTCGGGGCGCCTGCAGGCCCTGAACGTGGCCCGCGACCAGCCGGTCAAGGAGGGCGAGGTCCTCTTTCTGATAGACCAGGAGCCTTTCGAGCTGGCCCTGGAACATGCTGAGGCGGAGCAGACCTTGGCCGAGGCAGAGCTGGTTCTGGCGCAGGACAGCGTTCATGCCGCCGAAACGCGGGTGGAGAGCACGAAGGCTATCCTGGTCGATGCCTCCAAGATCGCACGACGCTTCGAAGAGTTGCTGTCGCGCGGAAACGCGGCCCAACAGCAGGTCGACAATGCCCAGCGTGACGAGCGCGTCGCCCAAGCCAATGTCGAAGATGCACAGGACCAGCTGATCGGCGCAAAACAGACCGTAGTGACGCACGAGGCCAGTGTGCGCGTGGCCAAGGCGAGCGTGGCCCAGGCCCAGTGGGCCTTCGATCGCACCATCGTCAAGGCGCCCTCCAGTGGATTCGTCGGTCCAGTCACGGCCCAGCCGGGCGATTACATCGAAACGGGGTCCCCGGTCTTGGCCCTGGTGACGGACAACGATTGGCGGATCGTCGCCAACCTGCGCGAGCGCTATCTCCAGAGCCTGAAGCCGGGCCAGTTCGTCTGGTTCAATATCGCGAGCGAACCCTGGGTCTGGCGCCGCGGCAAGGTGCGAAGACTGCCGGCCGGTGTCGCCCGTTCGCCCGACCGAGAGCAGGTGCTGCCCTGGGTCGATCCTGCCACCGATTGGATTCGCCTGCCGCGCCGCTTTCCGGTCGAAATTGACTTGCTGGGACTGCAGGACAGACGACGCCTCCACCAGGGGGCCGACGCCAGCGTCCTGGTTGTCTTCTAGCGAGGGCCGGCGAGGTGCTGCCGGAGACTCGCCAGGGCCTGGTGACGGCAACTGCGACGGTCGTGGCGACCTTGCTGGCGCTTTGGCTGGAACTGGACAATCCCTGGTGGGCTGCCTTCTCGGCGCACAACATCTCCCACGGCAACCAAAACTTCGTGCTGCGACGGGGGGCGATGCGCATGGCCGGCACTGTCGTCGGCATTTGGCTTGGCTATGAATTGGCCTTGGCGACGCATGGCGTCGTGGTGCTGCAGGCCGTAACCCTCTTCGTAGCCATCTACTTTTCCACCCGATGGCGCTTTGTCAGCCAGTACGACTATGCCTGGGTGATCTTCATGCTGATGATCATCATGATGATCTTCGTCTCCATTCAAGAACCGGTCGAACTCTACGATTTCGCCTATGCACGGATCCTGGAGGTCTCGCTGGGTGTGGCGGTCTGTATGGTCATCAATTTCTTCATCAAAGGCGGCGTCGCGGCACCGGCGGCAATCCCCGAAGACAAGAAAACCTTGCCAGCAGAGATCGAGCGTCTGGCGCTGATGGCGGCTTGCATCACCTTGGCCATTCCCATCCTTTGGTCCTGGTGGGAATTGCCCAGTATGGTGCAGATCGGGGTGACGACGCTGGCGATGCTCGATCGCGATCTGATCCAGACACGCCAGCGCTCAGGGATGCGAATCTTGGGCTGTTTCTGCGGCGGCCTCTTGGGGCTGCTGGTCGTCGGCCTTGGCTTCAACCTGCTCTGGTCCTGGGTTATTGTGCTTTTCGCCGGTGTGGCCCTAGCCGGTCGCCTCAACCACAGTAGCAGCCGCTTCGCCTATGCCGGCAAGCAGGCCGGCCTGGCGATCATTATCACCCTGGTCACCGGCTCCGGACCTGCAGAGAGCATCATGCCGGTGGTCGACCGCTTCGCCGGCATCATGTGCGGAACGATCCTGATTGTCGTTGCCAGCTTCCTCTTTGCGCCGAAACAAGAAGAGGCGGCCGTATCGAAGTCGTAGTGGGGCTCGGCGGAGCGTGAACTGGCGAATGAGAAGGGAGAAGTCGAATGATGGCAGACGATGTTGGTGCTCTGTGGGAGCAAAACGCGCCGTCATGGACCCTGCTCAGCCGTGCCGGATACGATGTCTATCGCGATCGCCTAAACACACCGGCTTTCATAGAGTTGCTGCCTCCTGTTGGCAGTTTGCGGGGTATCGATCTCGGCTGTGGTGAGGGAAGCAACACCCGTCTCCTGGCAAGGCGAGGTGCCCGAATGACCGCCATCGACATCGCCCCGAGCTTCATTGCCGCCGCACAGGAACTGGAGATCCGGGAGCCGCTGGGCATCTCGTTTCAAATCGGTGATGCGGCCGAGCTGGATGCCCCTGACGCCAGCTTCGATTTCGCAACGGCCTTTATGTCCTTGATGGACATGCCTGATCAGGCCACCGCATTACAGGAGGCTTATCGAGTCTTGGTTGACGGCGGTTTTCTACAGTTCTCAATCCTACACCCTTGCTTCTCGCCGCCGATCAGGAAGCCTTTGAGGACTGCAGAAGGAGAGGTCTATGCGATCGAGATTGCCGACTACTTCAACCGCACGCACGGAGATATCGAGACCTGGACCTTTGGCGCGGCACCAGCGGCCGAGCGAGCACGTCATCCACCTTTTCGGGTTCCACGTTATCATCGCACCTTAGGTGATTGGGTCTCGATGATCTTAGCGGTTGGTTTTCGGATTGAGGCACTGAGCGAACCAATGGCGGATGAGAGGACGGCCAAAGAGTGTCCTGATGTGGCCGATACTCGTGTGGCACCTCTGTTTCTGCATCTTCGTGCGCGCAAGGAGTGAGGCAAAGATGGCTTATGACGAGGTTCTGGCGGCGCGTTTTCGCGCTGCTGTGGAGGGGCTGCAGGCGCTGTCGGAGAAGCGCATGATGGGTGGTCTCTGCTTCCTTTTGCAGGGACACATGGTCGGTGGTGTCGATCGCTCTAAGGAGACCGGCAAAGGTCGCTTCATGTTCAGAGTAGGCAAGGAGAACGATGCAGCCGCCAGCGCTCTTCCAGGTGGCCAGCCCATGATCCAGGGTGGCCGCCGTATGACCGGTCTATTTTTCGTCGACGAAGAGGTTTGCGATGACGAGGTCCTGAAGGCCTGGGTGTCCCTTGCGGTTGCCAATGCCCTTTCACTGCCGGCGAAGACCTAAGCGCTGAGGAATCGTGCGTCCTGACATGCGTCGGGGGACCTGACACCCTTGGGCCTGGTCCCCCGTCAAACTGTTACGAAGGCTTCTCTAGTCTGCCAGGTACTTCTTCGAGATTGCGGCGCCCACGGTGTACTTGGGATCGACGAAGTTGCCCAGGCGCACCTTCCCGCATTGGCTCAGCATCATGTAGGCGTCCCACTTCTCAAAGCCATATTCTGCCATCATCCAGTAGATCAGCTCGCGATAGGCGATGCGGGTGGCATCCTCCAGTGGGCGGGCGGAGCCGATGCCCATGATGAAGTCGTCGGCCTCAAGGCGCGGCCACTCCAGGGTCCAGCCCTTGATCAGATCGACGGTGATAGTGGTGACGGTCGGGTATTCGACAGCCACGCCGCAGACCTCGCCGTCACCCTGGCAGGCATGGGCATCGCCGATGAAGACCCTGGCACCCGGAGAGCGCACCGGCAGGTAAGTAACAGTGCCCGGGCCCATGTCCGGCAGGTCCATATTGCCGCCGTGCTGGTCCGGGGTCAGAGAGTTGATCGAGTCGATCTGCGGCGAACAGCTCAAGGTGCCGATGTGCGGACGATAGGGCAGGGTCACCCGGTCGCTCCAGATCACCTTCTCCTCGTCGACATGGATCTTGCGCACTTTCTCCGGCAAGGGGTCGTTCAAGGTCGCGGTGTAGGTCGTACCGGTCAGCGCGCCGAACTCCGGGATCATCGCGCAGGTCCCGCGTGGCTGCGGTCCGCGCGGTTTCATTGACTCGATATAGACGGCTACGGCGTCCCCGGCCTCGGCACCCTCGACCATGATCGGTCCGCACTGCGGGTTGAGGAAGGGCATCTTCAAGAGCTCGGTCGGCTTGTCCTCTTCCGTCTTGATCGCCCCTTCGAAGGCGTCTTGGGTCTCGACCACGACGCGGTCTCCGGGCTTGATGTGAAGCACCGGGTCGGAATAGGGACCGATGGTGTAGTGATAGGTGCCTTGCTCTTCGACGGTCAGGCTATGGGTCGTGCCGCTATGGCCGCCGCCGACGCCGCGCCTGCACATGACGGACCGTTCAAGCCAGTCGTGTGGATACTCCCGCATCACCATTTCCATCGCGCATCTCCTCTCACTGCAAACCTGGACCCACAACACTAAACCACAACATGGGTCGCGATGATCATCTCGTCCTTCAGGTCGCTGCCGCTCAAGACGCCGCTGACCTTGCCCTTGTCAAAAGCATAGGCGCGTTCGGCGGTGCTCTGCATCAGTTCAATATTCTGTTCGACCAGCAGGATCGCCATATCGCCCTTTGCCTTCAGCTGCTGCAGGAAGGCGCCGATCTCTTGCACGATGCTGGGCTGGACGCCGTCGCTGGGCTCGTCCAGCAGCAGGACCTTGGGGCGGCGGATGACCGCCCTGGCGATCGCCAGCATGGCCTGCTGTCCGCCCGACAGAGTGCCACCGCGCTGGCGCAGCCGGTTCTTCAGGATTGGGAAGTTTTCCATCGCCAATTCCAGATCAGGTGCTGGGCCTTGCTCGTTCAGAAAACCGCCCATTCGCAGGTTCTCCAGCACGGTGAGCTGCGGAAAGATCCCACGGCCCTGCGGCACATAGCCGATGCCGCGCCGGGCGCGCTGATCGGTGCTCTCGCGTCCAATGTCCTGCTCCTCAAAGAGAACCCGGCCTTCTCGCAGTGGGAGAAGCCCCATCAGGCTGCGCATCAAGGTGGTCTTGCCAACCCCATTGCGCCCGACGACGCCAACGATCTCGCCGGGATTCAGGCTGATCGACACGCCGCGCAGGACGTTGGCCGTGTCATAACCGGCCACGATCTCTTCTGTGCGCAGGACCGTCATCGCCGCCTAGGCCTTTCCCAGATAGATGCTCTTCACCGCCTCGCTGGCAGTGATCTCGTCGACCGATCCCTCGGCGAAGACACGGCCTTGATGCAGCACGGTCACCACCTCTGCGACCTCCCGCACGAAGGCCATGTCATGTTCCACCACCAGGATTGTGAGACCGCTGTCTTGCAGGCGCTTCAGCACCTCGGCAGTGCGCCGCGTTTCCTCGACCGCCATCCCGGCGGTCGGCTCGTCCAGCATGATCAGTTCCGGATAGCCAGCCAGCACCATGGCGATCTCCAGCCATTGCAATTGGTCATGGGTCAGCTCGCCGGCCCTGGTCTTGTCGCTGGGGTCCAGTCCGAAGCTCTCTAGGGCAAAGCTGTAGCGCTCTTGCGCAGGCTGACGGCTGGCTGCCTGTGCCGGCTTGCGCGGGATCGCCAGGTTCTCCTCAACCGTCAGCTCATGGAAGGCGCGATTGCTTTGAAAGGTGAGGCCCAGGCCGCGCTGCACCCGGTGAAAGGCCTGGCGCTTGGTGACCCGTTTGCCAAAGGCAAAGATTTCGCCGCTGTCGGCCCGCTGGATCCCGCCCAGCATGGAGAAGAGGGTGGACTTGCCGGCACCGTTGGGGCCGATCAGGCAACGCAGCTCTCCCTTAACAACCGTCATGTCGACGTTGTCGGCAGCCACCACGCCGCCGAACCGCTTGTTGAGACGCCTGGTCTCCAGGAGGGTCGCCTCACTCATGCCGCGCCCTTCCTGGATGAGCGGCGCCAGGGGCGACGGCCGATGATCTCGGCCAGCATCACCACGATGCCGCGCGGGAAGAACATCATGGTGATCACCAAGAGCCCGCCGATGATCACCATGGCGTATTGATTGCCCTGCGAGGAGAGGGTGTAGGTCAGCCAGTTGAGGGCGATGGTCGCGATCACCACGGCCAGCAGGCTGGTGCGGCCGCCGACCGCCGTCCAGACCACGGGCAGGGCGGCCTGCAGCAGCCCGACCTGGCTGGGCGTGATGTAGTTGCCCCACTGCACGTAAAGCAGACCGCTCAAACCTGCCAGCATGGCCGAGATCACGAAGACGGCGCACTGCCGGAAACGGGTGTCATAGCCCAGCATCTCGGTCCTGAGCTCGTCCTCCCGCATGGCCACCACGACCTTGCCGAACTTGGAGTTCACCAGCATCCGAAGGCCCAGATAGCTGAAGAGAACCACCCCAAGGCAGAGGTAATAGAAGGAGTAGCCTTCGAAAACGAAGTCGCCGAGCTGGAACCAGGGGATCCCGGTCATGCCGTTGTAGCCACCCAGCAGCACAGACCCGACGCGCCACTGATAACCGGCCGTCTGCCCCAGAAAGGTCTCCAGCAACAGGGTGAAGACCAGGGTCAGGATCGGGATGATCCACTTCTGCACCCGGGCATAGAAGACGAAGTAGCCGAAGACCGCGGCGACCAAGCCGCAGACCACCAGCCCGCCGCCGACGCCGGCCAGCGGACCCCAGCTGCTGCCGGCCATGTTGCCGGCGATGATGCCGTAGAGATAGCCGGCGATACCGAAGTAGGCGACATGGCCGAAGCTGAGCACGCCGCAATAGCCCCAGAGCAGCGCCATGCCCAGCCCCATCGGCACGTTCAGCAGGTAATAAGCGACATTGGAGGCGCGGAAAGACGAGACCTGTGTCGGATAAAGCAGGAAGAAACCAAGCGCGATGGCGAAGCCAACCCAGAAGAGTGGCGTTCGGCCGATGTCGGCATCCCCGCCGACCAGGCGCAGAGCGCGCGCGATCATGAAGTCTGCCTCTTCTGCATGCGTCTATCGAAGAGGCGTTGCAATCGCGCTGAGATACCATCGGGCATGATGCGGATGATGATCAGCGCGGCAACCAGCAAGGCCACCGTGCCGGAGAAGGCACCCAGGGCCATGCCGATGGGAGTCTTGATTACCGCCAGCAACACACCGCTGCCGACTGCGCCGCTGATCACGTTGGCGCCGCCGCCGACCACCACGGTGATGAAGGCCGGCGCCACGAATTGCTGACCCATGAAGGGCGCGATGGTGGCGGTCGGTGCCAGTAGGGCGCCGCTCAAACCGGCCAGACCGGCCCCCAGCGCGAAGGTCAGGGTATAGATGCGTTTGGTGGGTACGCCAAGGCTGCGCGCCATCTCGGCATTCTGCATTGTGGCCTTAGCCTGCAGACCATAGGTCGTTCTGTTGTAGACCAGCCAGAGCGCCAGGATCAGCAGGGCAGAGACGCCCATCAAGACGATCCAGTAGACCGAAAAGGAGAAGTCGCCGTAGGAGAATGAGCCGCCTGGGATTTTGATTGCCGGCATGAAGGGACCGAAGATCAGAAAGGTCCCCTGGCCCAGCATCAGGCTGACACCCCAGGTCACCACCAGCGCGCCCAGTTCTCGTCCGTAAAAGCGTCTGATAATGGTCAGTTCCATGATGGCGCCGAAGATGGCGACCACGAAAAAGCTGACGATCACCGCAAACCAGAAGGGAAGGCCCTGGTGAAAGGCAATGGTGGCGGAATAGGCGCCCATCATCATCAACTCGCCGTGGGCCAGATTGATGATGTTCATCATACCCAGGATGATCACCAGTCCGACTGCGGCCAGAAAGAGAAAGGCAGTGGTTGCACCGATCTGATAGATCAGACTGGTTGCCAGCGGCAGACTATCGGACACCTACGCCCCCCTCGACGTCAAACAGATCGCGCGATGACGGGCGGGTCGGGGGGGTAACCCGACCCGTCCCAGGACCAATCTTAGCGGAGCTTATCCTTTCTGGAACATGCTAAAGAAGGGATCTTCGTCCGGGATGTACTGCTTGTACTCTTTGTGGCGGACCAGATTGACGCCAACCCGCTGCAGCCACCAGGGCTGAATGCTGGGCCATTCACGCACGAAGCTCACCTGATGCTTCTCGTCCGCCGTCGCCAGGCGAATGTAATGCGAGCAGTGATGGGTCGAGGGCTCTAGGAAGACCGCACCTTCCGGCGCCTCGATGCTGAGTCCTGATTCCAGCGCCAGCTTGACGGCTTCCTGATCCGTGGTGCCGGCCAGGCGCACGGCGAGCGCATAGAGGTGGACCGAGAAGTAGGTGTTCTGCGCCATCTGGCCGATGTAGGGGTCTTCCGGGAACATCTCGTACCAGCGCTTGACGAAAGCACGATTGCGCGTGGTCGGGATCTCTTCGATGTAGTTGACGCAGTTGAACATGCGGTTCAGCGACGGCGCGTCGAAACGGCGATGCTCATAGCCCTGCGCCATGTTCACGGTCGAGGCCATGGGATAGTCGAGGCCGGCAGCTGCTGCCTGCGGGTAATAGTTGGACTGGTTCGATCCGACCAGCAGGGTGAAGACCCAATCTGGCTTGGCCTGCTGAATGCGGGCGATCGAGGTGGTGAAGTCCGAGACGCTCAAGGGCACGAACTCTTCCTCGATGATCTCGCCGCCGACCAGAGGCGCAAAGGCCTTGGTCCAGGCCGCCGTCAGCTGACCGAAGTTGTAGTCGGCTGCGATGGTGTAGACCCGCGGACCGAAGCGCTTGATCATATAGTCGACGACGGGAATGACCTGCTGCTCACAGATAGCCCCAGTGCAGAAGGTGTTGGAATCCGCAACGCCGCCTTCATACTGGTTGGTGTAGAAATAAAGCTGTTTGTGCTGATCGACGATCGGGCGAATGGCTTCGCGCTCGGCACTGGTGAAGCCGGCAACCAAGACATCGACCTCATCTTCCTGGATCAGGCGCCGGGTCAGCTGCTGCCAGATGTTGTTATTGGACTGCCCGTCTGGGCCCAGTAGCTCCACCTTGCGACCCAAGAGACCCTTTTCGCCGGAATCGACCAGAACATCCTCGTCCTCGATGAAGCCCATGCCGCTGTTCGAGCGATCGCCGCCGTCATCGACGATGTTCACATCGCCCTTGCCCTCGGCCATGATTGGCGGCTTAGCGGCGAAGTTGCCCATCGCGCCTAGCCCGCCGGCGCCGACCGGTCCGCCCTTCAGCATCTTGCCTTCGTTGATCTCCTTAACGGCCAATTGAGCAGCATGATACTTCTGCACGCCATAGACGGCGAGATTACCGGAGAGATCCTCGATATGACCGATCTTGATCGGACCGTCGGCCGCCTTCGCCCGCTTGATCTTCGGCAGCACCATGGGCGCCGCCAGGGCGCCGGCGGTGATTCCGGCCGCTTTGAAAAAGGTGCGGCGGGGCATAACCGGGCCCCCGGAGCCCTCCTCAGTGTGATTTGTGATCACAGACTTTGACGGAGTTTTGTCCTTGTCGGTCATAACCGCTCTCCCTTTCGGTATAAGAAGACAACGAAACCTTGCCTTAAGATCTAGCCTGGCCCGCACAAGGTGGTGTGCAAGGATCCGGCTCGGCGACGAGGGGTGGTGCTTTCAAGACCCAGAAACGTCGCTAAAACAGCCGCATAGTGGTAAGGGGGGCGATGCGCCCGGATGCGGCGAACAAAATCTTCTCCCCAAAGCGAGAAAGCTGTCAAGCGACTGTCTCTGCTTTTTTTGACTCCCCGGTTGTGGAGGTAAGGAGCGGGACTGCGAACAAATGCATGTGTAAAACGCATGAGAAACTGGTGGAAACCATGCGCTCACTGCATGGCGACTGCGATGCTCGGTGCTAGAGCGCTTGCTGGAGAGCGGTTAGGTTAGGCAAGACAACATTCAGCCAGGATCATCTCAGGAGAGGACCATGCCGCTCGATAGCGATAAGCCGAAGTTTGACAAGTCGAAGCTTCCCAGCCGCCATGTTTCGGTCGGGCCCGCCAAGGCTCCACACCGCTCGTACTACTACGCCATGGGCATGACGCCGGAGGAGATCGCACAGCCCTTCGTCGGCGTGGCCACCTGCTGGAACGAGGCGGCACCCTGCAACATCT
Organism: Rhodospirillales bacterium; assembly: GCA_963669335.1. Classification (GTDB taxonomy): domain Bacteria; phylum Pseudomonadota; class Alphaproteobacteria; order Kiloniellales; family JACOMY01; genus JACOMY01. Next base: position 2,748,512 of record OY770023.1, on the reverse strand, counting down.
CTCTCTCTCGCCAGGCGCAGGCCGTCAAGCTGGGCGTCAAGGCCATGGCCGGGACGCCGCGGGAGTTTACCACCATCACGGTCACTGACGGCATCGCCATGGGCCACCAAGGCATGAAGTCTTCTCTGGTCAGCCGCGAGATCATCACCGATTCCGTTGAGCTCACCATGCGCGGCCACTGCTATGACGCGCTTGTTGGGATCGCCGGCTGCGACAAGTCTCTGCCGGGCATGATGATGGCCATGGTGCGCCTCAACGTGCCCTCCGTCTTCATGTATGGTGGCTCGATCCTGCCGGGGCGCCTACGCGGCAAGGACATTACCGTGCAGGACGTCTTCGAGGCGGTCGGTCAGCACTCGGCCGGCAACATCGATGACGAAGAGCTGCATGCCGTCGAATGTGCTGCCTGTCCCTCGGCCGGGTCCTGCGGCGGTCAGTTCACCGCCAACACCATGGCTTGCGTATCCGAGGCCCTGGGCATCGCAATCCCTGGCTCTGCCGGCGCACCGGCGCCCTATGAGAGCCGCGACCAGTACGCAGAAGCCTCTGGTCAGGCGGTGATGCGCCTGCTGGCCAACAACCTGCGTCCGCGCGACATCGTCACCCGCGAGGCGCTGGAGAATGCGGCGGTCGTGGTGGCGGCCTCCGGCGGGTCAACCAATGCCGGCCTGCACCTGCCGGCGATCGCGCATGAGTGCGGCATTGACTTCGATCTGCACGAGGTCGCGCGCATCTTCCGCCAGACCCCCTATATCGGCGACCTGAAGCCCGGCGGACGCTATGTCGCTAAGGACCTCTTCGAGATCGGTGGCGTGCCGGTCTTGATGAAGGCACTGCTGGACGGCGGCTATCTGCACGGCGACTGCATCACGGTGACCGGCAAGACCCTGGCCGAGAACCTGGCCGACGTGGTCTTCCCCGAGGACCAGGATGTGGTGCGCCCGACCAGCAACCCCATCACCCCGACCGGCGGCGTCGTCGGCCTGCGCGGCAATCTGGCACCGCAGGGCGCGATCGTGAAGGTCGCCGGCATGGCCAAGCAGAACTTCTCGGGCCCGGCCCGCTGCTTCGACTGTGAAGAGGACTGTTTCGCCGCCGTCGAGAAGGGCGACTACCAGGAAGGCGAGGTCCTGGTGATCCGCTATGAGGGACCGCGCGGCGGCCCCGGCATGCGCGAGATGCTGGCGACCACGGCTGCCATCTATGGCCAGGGCATGGGCGACAAGGTGGCGCTGATCACCGACGGCCGCTTCTCCGGCGCCACACGCGGCTTCTGCATCGGCCACGTCGGGCCCGAGGCTGCGGTTGGTGGCCCCATCGGTTTGCTGCAGGACGGCGACATCATCTCCATCGACGCCGTTGCCGGCACCATCGAGGTGGCGCTGAGTGACGAGGAACTGGCTGAGCGCCGTAAGGCCTGGCAGCCGCGCACCACCGAGTTCGGCTCCGGCGCCATCTGGCGCTATGCCCAGACCGTCGGCGATGCCGAGAAGGGCGCGGTGGTGCACCCGGGCGGCAAGGGCGAGGTTAGTTGCTACGCTGATATCTAGTTGATCGAAGTTGGAGGTCTGCTGCTTCAGTAGACCTCCACTTTCTTGGAAATGAACAAAGAAGTAGTGTAGTAAAATTCTGACTTGGGGGCGCAGCTGGCGCCCTTAATCCTTTTGACGAGGAGAGGGGCCCGAGGATGGCACGCATCGCAGTCGGCGGCTTTCAGCACGAGACCAACACCTTTGCGCCGACCAAGGCGGATCTGGACGTCTTTCTGACAGGTGGCGCCTGGCCGGGCTTGCTGGAAGGTCCGGCCGTTATGGAGGGCTCGCAAGGCATCAATATACCGATCGCCGGTTTCGTGCAGGCAGCAAGCGCTGCCGGGCATGACCTGGTCGGGTTGGCTTGGGCTGCGGCCGAGCCCTCGGACGTGGTGACCGAAAGGGCCTATGAAACGATCGCGGCCAAGATCTCTGACCGCTTGGCCGCAGCCGGGCGCATCGATGCGGTCTACCTCGACCTGCACGGCGCCATGGTGAGCGAGCATCTGGGTGACGGTGAGGGCGAGTTGCTGCGCCGGGTCAGAGCCCAAGTCGGGCACGAGATCCCCATCGTGATCTCGCTCGATCTGCACGCCAATGTCAGCGAAGAGATGGTCCGGGAATCGGACTTGATGACCATCTTCCGCACCTATCCTCATATCGACATGGCTGAAACCGGCGGCCGGGCGGCGACGCTCCTGGAGCGCTTACTGAGCGGTGGGTTGCAGCATGTCGGCTATCGCCAGATTCCCTTCCTCATTCCGCTGACCGCCGGCTGCACCGACTTGGAGCCGGCCGGCAGCCTTTACCAACGACTGGCTCAGTTGGAGCTGGAGAGCGGCGCCTCCCTCTCCTTCGCCTGTGGCTTCTCGCCGGCTGACACGCCGGTCTGTGGCCCCACAGTGGTGGCCTATGCCGATCAGGAGGCGACGGCCGAGCATCTGGCCGAGCAGCTCGCTGCGATGGTCATGGAGGAAGAGCCACGCTTCGATTCGCCGATCTTCTCTGCCGAGGAAGGGGTCGCCAAGGCCTTGGAGCTGGCCAAGACCGCGAGTAAGCCGGTCGTCCTGGCCGATACGCAGGACAATCCCGGCGCCGGCGGCAATGGCGACACAGTGGGCCTGTTGGAGGCGCTGGTCGCTCAGTCGGCCAAGGGGGCCGTCATTGGCGTGCTGGCGGATGCTGAGACGGCGTCCAGGGCGCATGAGCTAGGTGGGGGCGCCAGCGGGCACTTCTCCATCGGTTCCAAGTCGGGCATTCCCGGACACAAGCCCTTCGAGACCGAGGCCAAGGTCGTGAAGCTGGGCGATGGGCGCTTTACCTGCACCGGGCCTTTCTACCTGGGCAGCCGCATGGAGCTGGGGCCGATGGCGCTGCTCGACGTCCAGGGCGTCCTGGTTGTGCTTTCCAGTCGCAAGGCCCAGGCAGGCGACCAAGAGATGTTCCGTCATCTGGGTGTGGAGCCAAAGAGCGTTCCGATTTTGGGCGTCAAGTCCTCTGTTCACTTCCGGGCCGATTTCTCGCCGATTGCCGAGGAGGTGCTGGTGGTTGCGGCACCAGGCCCCAATCCTGTCGATCATCTTCTGCTAGACTACCGGCGCCTGCGTGAGGGCCTGCGCTTGATGCCGATGGGGCCGGTTTACGCCGGGAAAGACTGACGCGATCCAAAAAGGGGGAGAGGACGTGGCCAGATCCTTTAGCTTTAGCCATGCGGTGGTGCGCGCTCCGGCCGAGTCGGTGGTGGCGGGGCTTCGCGCCGTGGACCAAGGTGCGCCGAACCTCTCGACCTTTCAGCGCCACCATGCCGACTATGTGACGGCCCTGCGCTCGACCAGCGCACTGGTTACGGAGTTGCCGGAGTTGGAATCCTTTCCCGATTCCGTCTTTGTCGAGGATACGGCGCTGTGCCTGCCGGAGGTCGCCGTGATCATGCGGCCGGGTGCGCCTTCGCGCTTGGGCGAGGCCGCAGCCATGTCGGCGACCCTGACGGCACTCTATCCTGAGGTGCTGCAGATCGAGGGACCCGGCTTCATCGAGGGCGGCGATATCCTGACCACAGAGCGAGAGATCCTGGTCGGTCTCTCGGAGCGGACGGACCAAGCCGGCGTCGATGAATTGGCTTTGCTGCTGTCGCCCTGGGACTATGCCTTGCGGATCGTAGAGACACCGCCCGGTGTCCTACACTTCAAGACCGACTGCTCTCTCTTGGACGAGGAGACCATACTGGCGACCGAGCGTCTGGATGCGAGCGGCTGTTTCGAGGGTTACCGCGTGATCCACACTGCGCCCGGCGAAGAGGCGGCGGCCAACTCCATTCGCTTCAATGAGCTGGTCCTGGTACCGGCCGGCTTCCCGCGCACTGCCGAGCGCCTGGCTGAGGCGGGCTACAACCTTCATGAGATCGGCAACAGCGAGGCCGCTAAGCTGGACGGCGGCATGTCCTGCCTCTCGCTGCGCTTCTCACCGCCGCTCTAGGCTGCCCGTTCTAGGCTGCCCGTTCTAGGCTGACAGGCGTCAGTCCTTTTCCTCTGTGTTGAAGATCACGTCTATGTTGCAGGCCTTGAGGCCGCCGGCTGCGCTATAGTCCGGCAACAGACGAGAAGAACCACGAGGGAGGCCCTGTCATGTATCCTTTTATGGAGGGGCCGCGAGCCTACCAGGCTGCGCGTCAGAACTACCGCTGCGAGGTGCCGGAGGTCTTTAACTTCGGCTTCGACGTGATTGATCGCCATGCGGCTGAGGCCGACAAGACGGCTGTCATCGCGCTTGGCGGCGATGGACGAGAGACGGCGCGGCTCAGCTACGGCGATCTCGCGCGACGCTCGAACCGCGTGGCCCTGGGCCTGAAGGCTTTGGGGGTGGAGGAGGGGGCCTTCGCCTGTCTCGTCGCCGGCCGGATTCCGGAGTGGTATGACGCCCTCTTCGGCTGCATCAAGGCTGGGGTGGTGGCGATGCCCGGCACCACCTTGCTGACCGCCAAGGATCTCGCCTATCGCATCAATCATGCCAAGGCGACCACGGTCATCGTCTCGCCGGAGCATTGCGACAAGATCGACGCCGTACGCGCGGACTGTCCGACCCTGCAGCACTGCATCGTGATTGGTGACGAGCGCTCCGGATGGACCAGCTTCGATGCCTTGGTTGCGGGACAGTCCGACCAGATCCCGGTCGATGAGCGGGTGGAGACCAGGGCCGATCAGATGATGATGGCCTACTTCACCTCCGGCACCACGGCCATGCCGAAGATGGTGCCGCGGAACCATGGCTACAGCCTGGCGCATGCCGCCACCGGGCTCTTCTGGATGGACCTTAGGCGCGAGGACATCCACTGGACCCTGACCGATACCGGCTGGGCCAAGGCGGCCTGGGGCATGCTCTTCCCGCAGTTCCTGCTGGGCACCACGGTGGTGCTCTACAATGGTGCCGGCTTCGATGCGGACTTGCATTTGCGCCTGATCAAGGAGCTTGGCGTCACCACCTTCTGCGCACCGCCCACCATCTATCGACTCTTCGCGCAGCTGGACCTCTCCGCCTATGACCTCAGCAGCCTGCGTCGCTCGCTGGGCGCCGGCGAGCCACTGAACCCGGAGGTGATCCGCATCTGGGCTGATGCCACGGGCACCACCATCGCCGACGGCTATGGCCAGACCGAGACCATCAACATCGTCGCCAACTTCCCGGACCAGGAGGTCAAGGTCGGTGGCATGGGTCAGCCGGTCCCCGGCTTCGAGGTCGAGGTGGTGGATGATGATGGCCGCATCCTGCCAACCAGCGAGATCGGCCACATCGCCGTCAAGCTGACCGATCCCTGGCCGGCGGGCCTCTTTGAGGGCTACTACACCGGCGGAGACCTCGACCGCAGCTCTTTCCGCAACGGTTGGTACTACACCGGCGACACGGCGACCAAGGACGACACGGGCTATCTCTGGTTCGTGGGCCGCGCCGACGACCTGATCAGCTCGGCCGGCTATCGCATCAGCCCCTTCGAGGTCGAAAGCGCGCTGCTGGAACACCCCGCCGTTGCCGAGAGCGCCGTGATCGGCGAGCCCGACCCGGTGCGCGGGCAGATCGTGGCGGCCCACATCATCCTGGCCGCCGGCCATGAGGCCAGCGAGGCCTTGGCCGAAGAGATCCAGGATTTCTGTAAGGAGCAGACCGCGCCCTACAAGTACCCGCGCAAGGTCACCTTCGTCACCGAGCTACCCAAAACCATCTCCGGCAAGATCAGGCGCGTTGAGCTGCGCGGCGAGGCTAGCGGTCGCGAGTGACAGGATCTTTCTTGCGGCGCCGCGGCCATCGATCCGGAAGCGCGCGACGGCTTCCTCATCCAGGGTGATGCCAAGACCAGGGTCATCCGAGACCGCGACCTTGGCGTTCTGCGGCGTCAGCGACTGTTGAACCAGGTCGTGCTGCAGCAAGTCTGCGACGCCATAGGCGAAGGGCCCGTCAAGCAAGGGGCCAGGCCAAGCGGCGGCCATCTGCACGACCGCGGCTGTGCCGATGCTGGTGCAGGGGTGGTTGCCCGGATAGATGCGTAAGCCCGCGGCCTCGGCAATGGTCCAGAGGCGGCGCGCATAGAAGATACCGCCGTTCTTGGCCTGTTTGGTCTGGATTACGCTGGCGGCGCGGTGGCGGATGATCCGGATCAGGTCCTGCTGTGTGCAGAGGCTCTCGTCGGCCATGAGGGGGATGTCGACGCGCCGGGCCAGATCGGCCATGCCCTCCACATCACCGGGCGCCAGGGGCTGCTCGGCTGCGTCGAGGTCGAAGGGCTCCAGGCGCTTCAACAGCCGGAGTGCGGCATCGAAGCCGAGGCCGGCGTTGGCATCGACCCGGAGCAGAACCTCGTCGCCGAATTGCTCCCGCAATGCCCGGACAACCCGGTAGTCTTGGCTCGGATCCTGGCCGATCTTGATGGTGAAGCTGCGATAGCCGCGCGCGAACCAGCGTTCGGCATCGGCGATCGTGGCGGCAAGATCGCCTTGGATCGAGAGGACGGCGCAGGCGCCAAGCGCGTCGCGGCAGCGGCCGCCCATCAGCTGATGGACCGGCCGATGGCAGATCTTGCCGGAGAGATCATAGAGGGCATCGGAAATCGCGGCCTTTGCATAGAGGCTGCCGTCTAGCGCCTCTTCCAGGTCGTGCATGATGGCCAGCATGTTCCGGGGCGAGCGACCGATGAGCCTGGGCGCCAGGTGCTCGGTGATCGCGGCGGTCAGGCCCGGCAGGGTCTCGGAGGCACCGCGACGGCGCCAGGCCTGAGTCTCGCCGACGCCATAGCGGCCGTCACTGGCCCGGATGCGGACCAGCAGGACCTCGACACCGGGGCGGGCGCCGGCTGAAAAGTGATACTCGGATCGGAAGGGGAGGAAGAGGGGGATCGGCTCCACCTCGATGATGACGGGAGACTCTTGGTCCTTGCGCATCTTTGGCTCCTGGCGCGTTGTTCTCTGGGCGCGTTGTTCTCTTGGTCTCGAGGTGGAATGCGACTGTGAAGACAGGATGGAGGCCCTTAGCTGGCGACTAGGCAGGCAGTCGTCACTGGACAAAGGGTCGTTCTCAAACTAGAACATAACAAGAACATAAGGAGAGACAGATGCCTGACAGCAACCCGGACGGCGGTTACGTCGAACTGGGGGCGATGACCAACTTTTCCTTTCTGCGCGGCGCCTCGCATGCCGATGAGCTGGTGGCGACGGCGCGCGCCTTGGGGCTGGCCGGGATCGGGATCGCTGATCGCAACTCCCTGGCCGGTGTGGTGCGGGCGCATGTGGCGGCCAAGCAGCAGAGCCTGCCGCTGTTGGTCGGTGCGCGCTTGCTGCTGCGCGACGGGCTGGAGCTGCTTTGCTTCCCGGAGGATCGAGCGGCCTATGGCCGGCTCTCGGCACTTTTGACCCTGGGCAAGCGGCGCACGGTCAAGGGCGAGTGCGATCTCGACCTGGCCGATCTCAAGACCGCGGCCGAGGGGCAGCTCTTCGTGCTGCTGCCGCCACAGCGTTCCGATGCGACCTTTGCCGCATGCGCGGAGGAGCTGGCAGAGCTCTGGCCCGGGCAGATCTGGCTTGGCTTGAGCCATGGCTATGGCGGGCAAGACCGACGCCGGCTGGCGGGGCTGGCAGCGCTGGGCCAAAAGATCGGCATGCCGCTCGTTGCACATAACGACGTGCGCATGCATGTGCCGGCCCGCCGCGCGCTGGCCGACGTGCTGACCTGCATCCGTGAAGGCGTGACGGTGGACGAGGCCGGCTGGCACCTGAACGCCAATGCCGAACGCCACCTGAAGAGCCCGCAAGAGATGGCGCGCCTCTTCGCCGACTATCCAGACGCGCTGGCCGCCACGGCCGAGATCGCGGCCAGGGCGCGTTTCTCGCTCGACAGCCTGGCGCATGAGTATCCCTCTGAGGTGGCACCAGGCGGTGACCCGCAGGCCACCTTGGAGCAGGAAACCTGGGCCGGTGCTGCAGAGCGCTATCCCGGCGGCATCCCGGCCAAGGTGCGTGGCCTGGTGGAGCGCGAACTGCGGCTCATCGCCGAGCTGGACTACGCCCGCTTCTTCCTGACGGTGCACGACATCGTGCGCTTTGCCCGCGAGCAGGAGATCCTTTGCCAGGGGCGCGGCTCGGCCGCCAACTCTTCGGTCTGCTTCTGCCTCGGCATCACCTCGGTCGATCCGGCGCGCATGGACCTGCTGTTCGAGCGTTTCGTCTCTGCTGCCCGGCGCGAGCCGCCCGACATCGACGTCGACTTCGAGCACGAGCGGCGTGAAGAGGTGATCCAGTACATCTATGAGAAGTACGGCCGCAACCGCGCCGGCCTTGCCGCCACCGTCAGCCGCTACCGCTCGCGCGGCGCCCTGCGTGAGGTCGGCAAGGCTTTGGGCCTCACCAACGATGTGATCGAGGCGATCTCTGCCAACATCTGGGGCTGGAGCCTGGAGGGGATCGGCCAGGACATCCTGAAGGAATCGGGCCTCGATCCCGAGCAGCCGCGCCTAAAGCTCTTGATGGAGCTGGTCAGCCAGATCGTCGGCTTCCCGCGCCATCTCTCACAGCATGTCGGCGGCTTCGTCATCACCGAGAGCCCCTTGAGCGAGGTGGTGCCGATCGAGAACGCGGCTATGGAAGAGCGCACCGTCATCGAGTGGGACAAGGACGATCTCGATGCACTGGGGCTGATCAAGGTCGATGTTCTGGCGCTCGGTATGCTGACCTGCATCCGCAAAGCCTTTGAGCTGATCCAGCGCCACTGTGGGCGGCGCTACGACTTGGCCAGCGTGCCGAGTGAGGATCAGGCCGTCTATGAGATGCTGTCGCGCGCCGATTCCCTCGGTGTCTTCCAGGTCGAAAGCCGGGCGCAGATGTCGATGCTGCCCCGCCTCAAGCCTCAGACCTTCTATGACCTGGTGATCCAGGTCGCGATCGTGCGGCCGGGGCCAATCCAGGGCGACATGGTACATCCCTATCTGCGCCGCCGCCAGGGCAAGGAGCCGGTCTCCTTTCCCTCCGAGGCGCTGAAGGCGGTCTTGGGCAAGACCCTGGGCGTGCCGCTCTTCCAAGAGCAGGCGATGAAGATCGCTATCGTCGCAGCCGACTTCAGCCCGGAAGAGGCCGATCGCCTGCGCCGCGCCATGGCGACCTTTCGCAACGTCGGCACGATCCATACTTTCCGCCAGAAGTTCATCGGCGGCATGGTCGCCAAGGGCTATGAGGAGGACTTCGCCGAGCGTTGCTTCCGCCAGATCGAAGGCTTCGGCACCTACGGTTTTCCGGAGAGCCATGCCTGTTCCTTTGCCTTGCTGGTCTATATCTCGGCCTGGATCAAATGCCACTATCCGGCGGTCTTCGCCACGGCGCTTTTGAACAGCCAGCCCCTGGGCTTCTATGCCCCGGCCCAGATCCTGCGTGACGCCCGCGAACATGGCGTAAAAGTGCTTCCGCTCGGCATCAATGAAAGCGACTGGGATCAGGACTTGGAGATGGCGGGGGAGGGGGTCTTGACCGGCGCTCAGGAAGAACGGCGCCGAAAGCTGCAGAAGGTTGCACGCCAGGATGCCGGTCTCGCCGTGCGCTTGGGCTTTCGCCAGGTGAAGGGCCTGAAGGAGGAGGAGTTGCTGCGGCTCGTCGCCAAGCGCGGCAACGCTTATGCCGATCCCTTGCAGGTCTGGCGCCGGGCCGAGGTGTCGGCTGCCACTTTGGAGAACCTGGCCAAGGCTGATGCCTTCCAGACCCTCGGTCTCTCCCGCCGTGAGGCCTTGTGGGCGGTGAAGGGCTTGGCACCGGCGCCCTTGCCGCTCTTCGCAGCCGCCGGGGAGGAGGAGCGCGGCGCCGACCCGTCGGTCGAGCTGCCCGATCTGGCCGAGGGCGAGCAGGTGGTGGAGGACTATCGCTGGCTGCAGCTCACCTTACGCGCCCATCCGGTGAGCTTCCTGCGTCAGCGCATGACGGCCGAGGGTCTGACCCCGGCCGGCGACCTGGAGCGCTTGCCGGACGGGCGGCGCTTGAGCCTCGCCGGCCTGGTCCTGGTGCGCCAGCGTCCGGGCAGCGCCAAGGGGGTGATCTTCGCCACCCTGGAGGACGAGACCGGGGTCGCCAACGTCATCGTCTGGCCCAAGGTTTTTGAGCGCTATCGTCGGGTGATCCTGCAGGCCTCGCTGTTGAAGGTGCAGGGTCGCCTGCAGAAGGAAGAGCAGGTCATCCATCTGGTCGCCGATCACCTGGAGGATCTCTCCGGCCGTCTCGCCACTCTGGAGGCCCGTGCGAACGAGAGCCTGCGCCCTGATATGGGCGGCCCGGGTCGTGCGAAGCCCACTCGTAGCCGCAAGGTCATGCTGTCGGCCCTGGCGCATGCCGACGAAGTCCGCCGCCCGCAGAGCGATGACCGCCAACCACCCCGCGCGCGCCCACCGGCCCTGCAGAAGTCACGGGATTTTCATTAGCTGGATAGGGTCTGCGGTGGCGCGCGACCAATCAGTCAAGCATCTCCTGGCCGTCCGTTACCCCGAAAACCAAGTCACCGCCATTTGGACACATAGATCGCTGCCATGGTGAAGAGGCCATAGCTACATTGCCCGGCGGCGATCGCGATGAAGACGCCGTCGATGCCCAGGTCAGTTGTGCCAGTGAGCAGCACCGCGCCGCCGATAGCGACGATCATGCGCAACACACTGGCGGTGACCGGCCAGAGCATGCGGCCCGCACCTTGGCTGGCAAAATAGAAGGCCAAGCCGACGGCGAAGAGGGCATAGAAGGGGGCCACTATGTGGAAATAACCGGCACCCGCCGCCCAGACGGCAGCCTCCTCTCTCTGCAGGAAGAGGTCGAGCCAGAGGGAGGGCACCAAGGCGACGCTGATGCCGATGGCGCCCACGATCGCGGCGGCCAGAAGCGATCCGGTCCAGCCGACCTTGAGCGCGCGGGACCGGTTGCCTGCACCGATGTTGGCACCGACCATGGCCGTCATCGCCGCCCCCATGCCAAAAACGATGGGGATCATCAGGAACTCCAGCCGCGCGCCCAGCCCATAGCCGGCCAAGGCCGCCTCGCCATAGCGCCCGACGAGCCCGACCATGATGATGATGGTCAAGACCGTCTGGACGGCATTCAAGGAGGCGATCACGCCGACCCGCAGGATCTCCATGAAATGCGAGGCGCGCATGCGGTCCACCCTGACAGTGATACCGCCGCGCCCGCAGACCAGATAGCCAATGGCAAAGAGCGCGCCGAGGCCATGCGCCAGGATCGGCCCGAGCGCCAAGCCTTGCATCCCCAGGGCTGGCAGGGGGCCCCAGCCCAGGCCGAAGCCACCAGCGAGCGGGATCGAGGCGAGGGCGACCAGCAGCAGGACCAGCGAAGGGCGCATCATGTCGCCGGAGCCTCTGATAATGGAGAGGCTGGAATGACAGAGCCAGACCAGGATGCAGCCAGGAAAGAAGACGAGGGCGTAGTCGAGAGCGGCCTCCACCGCAGCTTGATCGCTGCTGAGGGCAGAGAAGACCAGACGTCCGAAGAGGAGAACGATGAGCAGCGAGAAGAGGGCGGCGAGTGCGGCAATGACCCAGGCAGCTGCTACCAGACGACCTGCACGATTGGGATCCTTGGCCCCCAGTGCTCTTGCGACCGCCGCGCTGATGGCCCCGCCCATGGCACCGGCAGAGAGCATCTGGGTCAGCATGACGAAGGGGAAGACGATCGCGAGGCCGGCCAAGGCTGCAATCCCCATCTGACCGGCGAAGGCGCCCTCGGCGATGCTCATCATCGCGGTTGCGAACATGGCCAAGACGTTGGGTGCCGCCAAACGCAGCAAAGTCGCCGCGATCGGGGCCTCCAAGAGGAGCCGGGTTCGCGCTGCTCGTGCTTCGGCTGCGGTCTTCTGAGGCGCTTTATCGGGGGCTCCGGACCGCCCGACATCCCGATCCTCGGCAGCAGCACGCGTCATGTCTTGATCCAGTAAGTTCCTTTTTCGAACGCATTCAGTAAGTTCCCTTTCAGAACTTGTCAAGCTGCGCTATCTTTGGATCATGAAATGGAACGAACTGAAGGATGAAGCCTGTCCCGTGGCCCGAGGCCTCTCGGTGGTGGGTGATCGCTGGACCCTGCTGGTCTTACGCGACTGCTTTCAGGGCATCCGACGTTTCGACGACTTTCAAACCCGCCTTGGCATCACCCGACACGTCCTGGCGGACCGGCTGAAGAAGCTGCAGGACTGCGGCGTGCTCGAACGCAAGCTCTATCAAGAGCGACCGCCGCGCCACGAGTACCTGCTGACAGAGAAGGGCCTCGCCCTGCACCCCGTTCTGGTCTCTCTGGTCCACTGGGCCAATGAGTGGACACCTCAGCCCCGTCCCGGCGGGATGCGATTGGTCTCGCGCACAACCGGGGAGCCGGTCGAACCCCTGCTGATCGACCGTCAATCCGGTGAGCCTTTGACACCGCGCTCGCTTCGCACGCGCCGTTTGGATTGATGGACCCCTCCTCAGACGGTTCCCTGCAGGCGCAGCATCGGATAGCGTCTGTTGCGTGAGAGCCATCAAGGGAGGCGACAATGAAGATCGACGGCAGCTGCCACTGTGGCGCAATTCGCTATGAGGCCGAGATCGACCCAGCCGGGGTTTACCTCTGCCACTGCAGTGACTGCCAAGCCATCTCCGGCTCTCCCTTCCGCTGGGCGGTGACCATCCCCGCATCCGATTACCGCCTGCTCGCTGGCGAGCCTAAGACCTACGTGAAGACGGCAGAGAATGGGGCGATCAACCATCAAGTCTTCTGCCCGGACTGCGCCTCGCCGCTCTATTCCACCACGCCGGTGAACGATTTCGCGACGGTCAACGTCAGGCTGGGAACGGCCCGGCAGCGTGACGCGCTCAAGCCTGGCATGGAGCTCTGGTGTCGATCTCAGCAGAGTTGGCTGGGGACGATTGAAGAGACGGAGCGGCGAGAGAAACAGGTTGGGACTTAAGAAGGAAGGCGCAGCCACGTGCTATGGTCTATGACTGATACTGAGGGAGCCTGGACATGACGCGTGAAGTCTTGAGCGAAGAGCAAATGGCTTTCTATTCCGAACAGGGCTACCTCGTTCTGGAAGGTCGCATCCCTGAAAATCGGCTCCAAGAGGTGCGGGACGAGATCGCGCGCTATGTCGAAAAGGCGCGTGGCATGACGACTTCCGATCTGGAGATCGATCTGGAGGATAGCCACCGGCCCGAGGCGCCACGGGTGCGGCGGATCAAGACCCCGAACCGCCATTCCGAGGTCTTTCGGCGGCTGATGCTGTCTGACCTGATCTTGGCGCCGGCCCGTGATCTGCTTGGCCCGAACCTCCGGCTCCATACCTCCAAGCTCAACATGAAATCGGCCGGCTATGGCGCTGCGGTCGAGTGGCACCAGGATTGGGCCTTCTATCCCCACACCAACGACGGCGTGCTGGCCCTGGGCGTGGTGATCGATGACATGGCCATGGAGAACGGGCCGCTGATGGTTTTTCCCGGCAGCCACAAGGGCCCGACCTATGATCACCACAGCGAGGGCTATTTCGTCGGTGCGATGGATCTCGTCGCCAGTGGGCTCGATCCCAATGAGGCCGTGGCACTGACGGCACCGGCCGGATCGATCACCCTGCACCATGCTCGCCTGGTGCACGGCTCTGGCGTCAATCGGTCAGATCGGGCACGACGCCTGCTGTTCTATGAGGTCCGTGCCGCCGATGCCTGGCCGCTGGCCGGCGGCCTCTCGGCCTTTGAGTCGCTCGAAGGCTTCAATGCAGAGATGCTCTGCGGAGAGCCCACGATCGAGCCGCGCATGGTGCCGACCCCGATCCGAATTCCAGCCCCGCCGCCGCCCGCCATGGGCTCCATCTTCGAGATCCAGGAGGGGCTGAAGGCGCGGGCCTTCGAGCAGGTCTAGCGGGAGAGCGCCGATAGCAGGCGGGAGGGGCCTGCCACCGGCGCGTCTCGACTACTTGTAGGCGATCATTGAGACTTCAACGAGCACCGGGGCACCGGGCTTGCCGCCCGGCAAGGCGCCGACCTCCACGGCAGCACGGGCCGGCGGCATGGAACCTTTGCCCCAATAGGTGCCATAGACCTCGTTGAAGGCGCCGTAGTTGCCCATGTCGCTCAGGAAGACCGTGGCGCGGACTGCGTCGTCAAAGGAATAGCCGGCCTCAGACAGAACGCTCTTCAGGTTCTCCATCACGATCTTGGTCTGGTCTTGGACATCGTTCTTGCCGTCGCGCGCGTGTTCAGGGATTGCACCCTGGACGTAGGCGATCTGTCCAGAGACGAAGAGAAAGCCGTTCGCGGTCTTGATGCCCGGGGTATAGGGCGCGATCGGCACGTTGCCTGCCGGATAGATGCCCGTCCTGGCGTCCTCCGCCAATGCGCCGGATGTGGCTGAGAGGAGCAGGGCAGCTAGGCCTGCAGCGATGTATGTTTTCATGATCTTCCCTCCTGTTCTGGGTGTGGTTAACGGGCGGCTTCGATGATGAGTTCGGCGATGGCATTGGGTTGCGAGAGCATCGAGGCGTGGCTGGCATCCACCTCAATCGTGGTGGCGTTCAGCTTCTTCGCCAAGTTACGCTGCAGCTGACTGGGTGTCATGTGGTCTTGGCCGGAGATGGCATAGAAGACCGGCTTCTCCTGCCAGGAGGCCTTGCTGACCGGCTGTTTCAAGGCGGCGCTGTTGAGCGCGCCCTGGCTGACCGTCATGAAGGCTGTTTCGGCCGGGGTCAGGTCCTGCGCGAACCACTCGGCGACCGCTGCTGCGGGGAGATGAAGATAGCCCGCTTCGTCAGCCACCAGGCTCTTGATGCCGGCAGGAGCCGGGTAGGCTTCAGCGACATCGAGAAGCGACTGTCCTTCCTCGGGCGCGTAGGCGGCGACATAAACCAGTGACTGGACCTTGTCATGGTCACCGGCCTCTGTGATCACCACGCCGCCCCAGGAATGTCCGACCAGGACCACCGGGCCCTCGGCGCGCTCGATTGCGCGCACGGTAAAGGCGACATCGCCCTCCAAGGAATCCAGTGGATTCTGGACGGCGATGACCTCCAGCCCGGCCTCCTGCAGGATCGGCGCCACGCGATGCCAAGACGATCCGTCAGCAAAGGCTCCATGAACAAGGACGACTGATTTTGCGGTCAAAGCCTCGGCTGAGGAGGGTGCCGGCGCCGACAGTGAGAAGGCAAGGGCTGCTGCAAGGCAGACGATGCTGTTGCGTAACGTCATGCGTGGACTCCTAAGAACACTGTGTGGGGGTGGTTAGAAAGTTAGTGCACTATGTAATGAGGCGATACATGGACTGCTCAAGCGAGTCAATAGGGCACTAACGAATATTTGCCACCTTGATTGGGTCATCCGTCTTGAAAACTGTACCATTCAGTACAATTTTGTACCTATCAGTACAGCAGGAGATTTCTATGTCGGAACGCCCACCCTTGCCTCCCTTCACGGCAGAGACCGCTGCTCTAAAGGCGCGACTGGCCGAAGATGCCTGGAACTCACGCGACCCGGAGCGGGTGTCGCTGGCCTATACCGAAGACAGCGTCTGGCGGAACCGGGCCGAGTTCATTCAAGGTCGTGCAGAGATTGTCCAGTTCCTGACCCGGAAGTGGAACCGCGAGCTGGACTATCGGCTGATCAAGGAGCTGTGGGCCTTCACCGAGAACCGCATCGCCGCGCGCTTTGCCTATGAGTGGCGCGACGACTCCGGGCAGTGGTATCGGGCCTATGGTAACGAGAACTGGGAGTTCGATGAGAGGGGTCTGATGCGCCACCGTATCGCCAGCATCAACGATCTTCGGATCACAGGGCACGACCGTAAGTTCCACTGGCCGCAGGGTCGCCGCCCTGATGATCATCCGGGGCTGAGCGACCTCGGGCTATGAGGTGAGATGGCAAGGCTGGTCACGGAACGCGCCGACACCCTGCCGAAGCTGGCAGAGGTCTTCCGCGAGCATGGCTATGACGGAGCCAGCTTGGCAGTGATCTCCGCTGCGACCGGGCTTGGGAAAGGCAGCCTCTATAACTTCTTTCCAGGTGGAAAGGCTGAGATGATCGACGCTGTCCTGGCCGAGATCAGAAAGGTCTTCGACGAGACGATCTTCGATCCGCTTGCCGGGGAAGGGGGCTCAGAAGAGCCCCTCGGGGCCATGTTCTCCAAGGTCGGGCGCTATTTCCTTGATGGCGATCGCGTCTGCTTGATGGGCGCGCTCGCGCTGCACGATCCGCACAAGACCTTCGCTGGCGTCGTTCGTGACTATTTTCACCGCTGGATCGAGGTCGTGGCCACGCGCCTGAGGGAGCTGGGCTGGTCGCCCGACAAGGCCCAGGCAGAGGCCGAAGAAATCGTCGCCAACATCCAGGGCGCCATCGTGCTCACGCGCGCTACCGGCGACCGGGGCCTCTTCCAACGCCTGGTCGAACGGCAGAGAGAACGGATCGGGATAGTCGCCGCGTAGCCTAAGGCAGGTCTCCAGGCTTCAAGATCAAGGTTTCCGATCCGCCGGGCGGCGTCGGCTGCAGCGACAGCAACTCGCCATCCCGCCAGCGCTCAACCAGATTGCCGTAGAAAGGGGAGAAGATGTTACCGGAGTTGCCGGTGGCGATGATGAAGCCCGAAGCATCGGGATCGGCCATGTCATAGACTCCGCGGAAGCCGGGCCCATGGCGATCATGGAAAGCCCGCGGGATCGGCAGGGCATAGTCGGAGCTTGCGCGATTGACGGTGTCTTGACCGCCAGGTGTTGCGATCTGGATGGCGGTCCAAGAGTTGACCAGCGGGATGAATCGCAGGACCGGATGATCGAAGCTGGCGACATGCGCCTTGCCCCAACGCCACTCATTGACGTCATCGCCATATTCATCGACCAGTTCGGTCAGGGCGCGGGTGAGGGCGGTGGCGATCTGCTGGTCGCAGGTCTCGACGGCCTGGGTTCCGACGTGGTCGCACCAGAGGCTGCCCGGCTGCAGCAGGTTGTAGACCCGCCAGGCATCGCCGTCTGCCAGCTCGACGAAGATCTCGCCCAACTCGTCGGCGAGCAGCTGGCGCTCCAGCGCGCGCAGCCAGGCGCTATAGATCAAGGGTTCCGGTTGGTCCCTGTCCATCATGAAATCCCACTGCCGCATGCGGCTGACCGCGGCCTCGGCCTCCGCCGGTAGGTCAGCCTTCAGGAGGCGTCCCATGAGACGGCGACCGCCATAGGTCATGGGATCGAGCTGCAGCAGGCGCATGTCCTCCGGCGTCCAGACCTCTTTGGTCTTCAAGAGCTCTTCAATGCGGGCGGCGCGGTCGGGATAGGCCCACTCGGCAGCGATCAGATAGCGGTAGTCGTCGCCCACCAGCTTGTTGTTGGCGGTGATCAGCACGCCACTTTCCGGATCGACGCTGCGGGGCAGGGCGTCATAGGGGATCTCGCCGATCCAGTCGTACTCACCCGAGGCACCCGGCACCGGGGCCAAGCCATTGCCGCTGCGCCTGACCGGGACGCGACCGGGTGCCACCAGTGCGATCGAGCCGCGGCTGTCGGCCAGGATCATGGTCTGCTGTGGGGAATCCAGGTCGCGGAGCGCACTCAAGGCCCGCGGCACGTCGCTGGCTCGGTTCAGGCGGTAAAGGCCCTCGGCACTGCGGTCGTCGCCTTGCAACGCGGTCCAGGCCAGAGCCAGGACCTTGTCGTCGGGATAGAGGCCCTGTGCCTGCTCGATCACATCGCTGATGACCGGGCCGTGATAGGTCTTGCGAACGGTGAAGACGACAGGGTCTTCGCCGGCAACCTCGATCGTCTCTTCACGGGTCTCGAACTCTCTCCAACCCTCTTTGGTCTTATAGCGATTGGGATTGTCCGGATCGACTTCCTCGATGAAGACATCCTGCGTATCGCTATAGGTCGTGGTGAAGGTCCAGGAGAGCGTCCCGTTATGCCCAAAGACCACCAGCGGCACGCCTGGGCTGGTGGCGCCGGCCAGGGTGAGTTCCGGCGTGTCGATCCGCACCAGGTACCAGTCGCCGGGCGCCGTCAGTCCAAGATGCGGATCGCCGGCCATGAGGGCGCCGCCAGTGCTGCTGCGATCGGGCGCCAAAGCCCAGGCATTGGAAGCGAGCTTTGGCCCAATCTCCCACGGTAGGATTTCCATCATCTCTTTGAGCAGACCCTGCTGCTCCATGGCTTGTAGTGTCGGCACCGAGGTCGGCGCCCAATCCGGCCAGGCCGGGAAGAGCTGCTTGACCTTGTCCTCCTCCACCGTGCCCAAGAGGCGGGCACGCAGGAGCTCCTCGCGGTGATTGCTGGAAAGGAACAGAGCCATGAGCCGACCCCAGGCGATGCTGTCGGCGGGCCGCCAGGGCGCCGGCTCCGCACCTGTGATGGTGAAACCGATCGGCAAGGGGCCGCTGCGGGTTGCCAGGAAGGCATTGACCCCATCCGCATAACTTTGCAGCCCCGCCATGGTTTCCGGAGAGAGGTGCTCCAGATTGGCCTCTGCCAGCCGATAGAGGCCCAGGGTGCGGAAGAACTTGTCGGTGCGTATGGTTTGCTCACCGACCACTTCTGAGAGGCGTCCCGCTGCCAGACGGCGCATAAGGTCCATTTGGAAGAGCCGATCTTGCGCATGGGCGTAACCCAAAGCGAAGAGGGCATCGGCCTCGTTCTCTGCCTCGATGTAGGTGAGGCCATCGGGATCGCGGCTGAGGCGCACTTCGGCTTCGAGACCGGCCAGGCGCGTTTCGCCCGACAGGTCGGGCAGGGAACCGCGCTGCCACACAAAAAAGCCCCCGGCAGAGAGCACGAGGAACACCAGGAGAAAGACAAGGATGCGCAGCCACCAGCGGCGCTTGCGTTTCGGCTTGGTCTGGGTCTGATCGCTGGTCACGCGGTGTCTCGTCTCTTCGCTGTCAAATGGCAGGGCACTGTCGCTCGGCGCCCCTTATAGACTGGCACTGCCGGCTTTGCGTGCAAGGTGCGGCAAAGCGTCGAGCGCTCCTGGTCACTTTGCTGACCTAAGCTGCGGTTAGGCTTGAGCAATAGGTGAGTTGGATGAGGAGCGGATCCGACAGCATGGAAGCGGTCGAAGAATCAGTGATCGAGCGTGCCTGGGGTAACCTGGCACGCGGCTTTCGTGAGATCGCGACGGGCACGGCGCGGACTTTGGGGCTGGCCGCTGCGGATGTCTCGATGGAGCGCGCGGCGCTGCGCGAGGCCATGCAGGTCTGCTTGGAGGCCCGCGGTGGCGATGTGGCCGCCCGGATGAAGGCAGCGGAGTTGGGTGAGGCCTATCTCAAGGCCGATTTGGAACAGCGCCGGGCTTTTCTCTTCACCCTGGCAGAAGACTTCGACGCCAAGCCGGATGCGATCGCGAAAGCCATCGCCACTTGGCAAGAGGCCGAGGCGGAGGAGCGGGCGGCCTCGGAAGAGGCGCTGCGCCGGGCGCTGCAGCCGCCCCGGATCAAGCTGATCACGCGCTTCTTGAGCCTGCCGGCCGGGGTCAAATTCCTGGTCGACCTCAGGGCCGACCTCCTGCATGTCGCAGGCAAGGACCCGGCATTGCGCGCACTCGATCGGGATCTACGCAGTCTCTTGGACTCCTGGTTCGATGTCGGCTTTCTCGACGTCCAGCTGATCTCCTGGGACAGCTCTGCCTCGCTTCTGGAGAAGATCATTCACTATGAGGCGGTGCATGCGATCCGCTCTTGGTCGGATCTGCGCAACCGGCTGGAAAGCGACCGGCGTCTCTACAGCCTCTTCCATCCGCGTATGCCGGATGAACCCTTGGCCTTCGTCGAGGTTGCCTTGACCAAAGGACTTGCCGGCAGCGTGCAGGTTCTGCTGGACGAGGAAGCGCCCTTGAGCGATCCGGAGGCGGCCGACACAGCCATCTTCTATTCGATCTCGAACACGCAAAAGGGACTGGCCGGCATCGCTTTCGGTGAGTGGCTGATTAAGAAGGTCGTGGGGCGCCTCAGTGGTGAACTGGCGAACATCAAGAACTTCGCCACCCTCTCGCCGATCCCGGGGTTCGCCGCTTGGCTGGCCGAGCAGAAGGCAGCCTTGCTGATCCGCATCACGCCAGAGGCCGAGCGCAACAAGGTCCAGGCCCTGGTCGATGACAGCAAGACCTTCCCGACAGCTCTCAGAACCGCTTTGGCGCAGGAGGACTGGGTCTCGAACGAAGCCTTGGCCGAGGCGCTACAGCCGATCATGCGCCGGCTCTGCTTCCGCTATTTGATGGAGCGGCGCAGCGACAAGCAGCCGATCGATCCGGTTGCCCGCTTTCATCTGCGCAACGGGGCGCGCCTGGAACGGATCAACTGGCTGGGCGATCGCTCAGCCAATGGCTTCAAAATCGCGCACGGCATGATGGTGAACTACCTCTATGACGAGGATCACATCGACGCGAACCACGAGGCCTACAGCCGCCAGGGCAAGCTGGTGCTTTCCTCGGAACTACGCAGCCTTTCCAAACAGATTACGGGGCCGCGCATCCCAGCTCTGCCCAATCAACCGACGCAATAGCGAGGGTCCTTCATGCGCGTTCAAGCCTTCTTGGGGCTCTCCAACCTTGGCTTCCATCGCATCGTCTATCGTGAGTGGGGCCCCGAGCGCTCAGAGCGGACCTTGCTCTGCCTGCACGGCCTGACCCGCAATGGCCGCGACTTTGCGCGCTTGGCCGAGACCCTGGCAGGCGACGGCTGGCGAGTGGTGGCACCGGACACTGTCGGACGCGGCGACAGCCAGTGGGCGGCAGCCGCTTCGGTCTATAGCTATCCGCAGTATCTGGCCGACATGACGGCGCTGATCGCGCGCTTGGATGTCGAGGGGCTGGATTGGCTCGGCACCTCAATGGGCGGTCTGGTGGGCATGATGCTCGCCTCCCAGCCGAACGCGCCCATTCGGCGGCTGATCGTGAATGACATCGGTCCCTTTATCCCCAAGGTCTCGCTGGAGCGTATTGCCGACTATGCCGGCGAGAGCCCGAGCTTTGAGAGCCTTGTAGAGGCAGAGACCTATTGCAGGGAGACCTATGGCAGCTTCGGTCGCGATCTGACCGACGCCGATTGGGCCGAGCTGACCGAGGTCGCCTTTGTCCAAGGTGGCGAGGGGCGTTATCGACTGCGCTATGACCCCGCCATTGCCGAGGTCTTCAAGAACCAGCCGATCAAGGACGTCACGCTCTGGCCGGTCTGGGATGCCATCAAACAGCCTACCTTGGCGCTGCGCGGTGCCGAGTCCGATCTACTACTGGTAGAAACCGCGGAAGAGATGAAACAGCGCGGCCCCAAAGCGGAGGTCATCACTTTCGATGGCTGTGCGCATGCGCCCTCGCTGTTTGAGCCACAGCAGATTGCGAGTATCCGCGACTGGCTGAGCTAACCGCCCTTGCGGTAGGCAGCGGGCGAAAGGCTGACGGACTGCCGGAACTGGCGGGAAAAGGCGGCCTGGTCGGCATAGCCGCATTCCTGCGCGATGGCGCTGATGGCTAGATCGCTCTGCCTCAGTCGGTGGCAGGCATGGTCGATGCGCAGCTTGGTGACGTATTGGCTTAGAGTGAGGCCGATCAGGCTGCGCACCCGCCGATCCAACTGATAGGCCGAGAGGCCAACGCGCTTGGCCAAGTCTGACAAGGTCATCCCCTCGTCGAAGTGGCTCTCCAGGTAGCGCAATACCTCCGAGATCTGCTGTAGATCGCGATCGGCACCACTCTGCGGCGGCACATCACGGGAGATGCCGGTCAATCCGATGACCTTGCCATCGGCATCGAAGAGCGGCTCCTTCCAGGTCAGGCACCAGCCCTCGGCGCCCTTTGGATAGAGGTGGCGCTCCAGTTTGGCTTCAATCGCGCGCGCCTCGCTCATCACCGCCTCGTCCTGCGCGGCATAGAGGAGCCCCAGGGCTTCCGGCATGATCTCTTGCGGCAGGCGTCCGATCACCTCTGCCTTGCCGGTCAAACCGCAGCGCAAGACCAGGGTGCGATTGACGCTCTGATAGCGCCCCGCGCGATCCTTCACGAAATAGACCGTGTCGTCGATGCGGTCGAAAAGAGCCTCGCTCTGGCGCAGGCCGAAGGCCTGGGGCAGGGCATCGTCGGGCGGTTGCTGGCTGTCCATCACCCCGGATTTTGTGCCGATTCCGCGCTCTCGGCTAGCCATTCCGACAAGACAAGCGGGTGAGGCTGCGCCATCTTCTGAGAGACCCTTGGTAGTGAGACGGATTCGAGGAGCGCGAGTGATGGATTCCAGCATCTTCAAAGGCTGCATTCCGGCCCTGATGACCCCCTGCACGGCAGAGCGTAAGCCCGACTACGCGACCCTCGTCCGCAAAGGGCAGGAGATGATCGCAGCCGGAATGTCGGCAGTGGTCTACTGCGGTTCTATGGGTGACTGGCCGCTCTTGAGCGATGCCGAGCGGCAGGCCGGCGTCGCAGCCTTGGTGGAGGCTGGGATACCGGTGATTGTCGGCACCGGTGCGCAGAACTCCAGGCTGGCGGTCGAGCACGCCGCGCACGCACAGAAGGTTGGTGCCAAGGGCCTGATGGTGATCCCCCGCGTCCTGTCCCGCGGTCCTTCGCCGGCAGCACAGCGCGCGCACTTCGCCGACATCCTCTCTGCCGCGCCGGATCTGCCGGCCATCATCTACAACAGCCCCTACTATGGCTTTGAGACCCGCGCCGATCTCTTCTTCCAGCTCAGGGCCGACTATCCCAATCTGGTCGGTTTCAAGGAGTTCGGGGGGCGGGAGGCATTGAGCTATGCCGCCGAGACCATTACCAGCCAGGACGACCAGGTGCTGCTGGTGATCGGCGTCGACACCAATGTCTACCATGGCTATGTCAACTGCGGTGCCAGTGGGGCCATCACCGGCATCGGCAATGTGCTGCCGAAAGAGGTGCTGCACCTGGTGCAGCTCTGCCAGGAGGCCGCTGCCGGCGATCCGGTTGCGCGGCGTCGGGCCTATGAACTGGACAGCGCGATGGCGGTCCTCTCGACCTTCGACGAGGGGCCCGACCTGGTGCTCTACTTCAAGCATCTAACGGTCTTGGAGGGTGATCCGGCTTATGAGCTACACTTCAACCCCAGCGATCAGCTCTCCGCCAGTCAGCGCAACTTCGCGACGGACCAGCTAAAGCTCTTCCGGACCTGGTACAGCGCCTGGACCGCCGAGGGATGAGCGTTCGGGTCATCGACAGCCACACCGAGGGCGAACCAACGCGCGTCGTCATCGAGGGCGGCCCGGACCTGGGGGAGGGAAGCCTTGCCCAGAAAGCCGAACGCTTCGCCCGCGACTTCGACGCCTTTCGGCGGATGTCGGTTCTGGAGCCGCGCGGCTCGGACGCCGTCGTCGGCGCCTTGCTGACGGCCCCGCAGGATCCTGAGAGCGCGACTGGTGTCATCTTCTATAACAACGTCGGCTTGCTGGGCATGTGCGGGCACGGGACCATCGGCACGGCAGCCGCTTTGGCGCACCTGGGACGGATTGGCGTCGGGGTTCACCGCTTTGAGACGCCGGTCGGAACGGTGACCGTCGATCTGCATTCCGCCAACGAAGCCAGCGTCGAGAATGTCGAGAGCTATCGCCATCTGAAGGACGTGCCGGTCGATGTGCCAGGTCTTGGCCGGGTAACGGGCGATGTCGCCTGGGGCGGCAACTGGTTCTTCTTGAGCCAGGACGCGCCCTGCGCCCTGATCCCGGAGAACCTGACGCAGTTGACGGCGGCTGCAGAGGCTGTGCGGACCAGTTTGGTTGCCTCGGGCATCGCCGGTGCCGAAGCGGGCTACATCGATCACATTGAGTTCTTTGCACCACCCCATGCCGAGGACGCCGACAGTCGCAACTTCGTCCTCTGTCCCGGCGGGGCTTACGACCGCTCTCCCTGCGGAACCGGCACTTCGGCGAAGCTGGCCTGCCTTGCCGCTGATGCTTTGCTGCAGCCGGGTGAGCTCTGGACCCAGGAAAGCGTGATCGGCAGCCGTTATGAAGCCAAGTACCGACCGGGCAATCAGGGTGGTGTCATTCCCACCATCACCGGGCGTGCCTATGTCTGTGCCGAGGCGACCTTGATCCGCGACCCTCGGGATCCCTTCGCCGACGGCATCGTCGCCAAGAGCTAGAGATCATGTCGCCGCCACGCTTGGACCTTGCCGTCATCGGCGGCGGGATTATCGGGGTGACCATCGCCCTGGAACTGCAGCGGATGGGACGGTCGGTCACCATTCTGGAGCGGGAGGGGATCGCGGCCGGTGCCTCCTTCGGCAATGCCGGCGCCTTCGCCTTCACCGATGTCATGCCGCTGGCCTCGCCCGGCATCGTCGCCAAGGCACCCTTCTGGCTGCTGGATCCCTTGGGTCCGCTCTCCATACCGCCACGCTATGCGCTGAGGATCCTGCCCTGGATGCTGCGTTTCTGGCGTGCCAGTGGCAAGGCGAAGGTCGAGACCTCGGCACGTAGCCAAACGGCCTTGATGACCTTCTCTAAAGACACCCTGGGACCACTGGTCGACAGCGTTGGCGCCCGCTTCATGCTGCGCGAAGAGGGGCAGATGCAGCTCTATGAGGGTGAGAAGGAATGGAAAGCCTCGCTGCCCTCCTGGCGACTGCGAGAGGCCTTGGGCATCCCTTTCCGTCCCTTGAGCGATCCCGAGGAGATCGCCGCGATCCAGCCTGGCATCAGCCCTGACTTCACACATGCCTGCTATACGCCGATCTGGGCCAGCATTGCCGATCCCGCCGACTTCACGCAGCATCTGGCTCTGGCCTTTCGCCAGGCTGGAGGCGTGGTCGAGCAGGCGGAGGCCGTGGGTCTGTCGCGGGATGGGGAGGGGGTGACGATTGCCGCTTCGGGCAGTGGTTATCGTGCCCGACAGGTCGTTGTTGCGACAGGCGCCTGGTCGAGACCCTTAGCGCTGAGTCTGGGCGACAGGATTCCGCTTGAGACGGAGCGCGGTTACAACACGACCCTGCCGGCCGGCGCCTTCGATCTCAGAACCCACCTGACCTTTCCGAACCACGGCTTCGTCGTCACCAGGATCGGCGAAGGGGTCAGGGTCGGCGGCGCGGTTGAGCTGGGTGGCTTGCAGCTACCGCCAAACTACGCCCGATCGAAGACCCTGTTGGCCAAGGCGAAGCGCTTCCTACCGGCCCTCAAGACTGAGGGCGGCAAAGAATGGATGGGCTTCCGCCCCTCTCTGCCTGACTCGCTTCCCGTCATTGGAGCCTCGCCTCGCGCTGCGCGAGTGATCTATGCATTCGGACACGGCCACTCGGGCCTCACCCAGGCGTCAGGCACAGCCAAGCTGGTTGCCGACCTTGTCTCAGAGCGGAAGCCGAGGATCGACCTTCATTCCTTCCGCGCCGATCGCTTTTGACCCTTGGGCGCCAAGGAAGCAACGGTGACGGGCATCAGACGGCCTCTTTCAGGTCTCGGCGCTGGGCCTCAGTCGCGATGCTCTGAGACAAGACATCGAGCAGCAGATCGATCTCCTGCTCGCTGATCACATAGGGCGGAGCGATGGCCAGGCTGTTGTCGATGACGCGGAAGAGAATGCCCCGGCGCTCTGCCTCCTCCACGACCGCCTTCGCCTCGACTCCCTCGATCAGCTCCACGGCGGCCATAAAACCGCTGTAGCGGATGTCGGTGACCTCAGCAGTTCCCCGTAGTTTGTCGAGGCCGGCATTCATCCTTTGGGACAGGCGCGCGATGTGGTTCGGCAGATCCATCTCGCGATAGATGGACAGGGCCTCCAGCGCGACGGCACAGCCGACAGGGTGGCCGCCATAGGTCAGGCCGTGCCCCAGGGTTCCGAGCGCATGGGCGTGCGGTTCAATTGCTTGGACGACACGGTCTGACACCCCGACGGCAGAGATCGGGAAGTAGGCGCTGGAGAGCTGCTTGGCCATGGTGAGGAGGTCCGGCTTTAAGCCGTATTTCTCGCTTGCAAACCAGGCACCCGTCCGCCCGAAGCCGGTGATGACCTCGTCGGCGATCAAGAGTATGTCGTGCCGGGCCAAGACATTCTGCACCTCCTGCCAGTAGCCGTCTGGTGGCGGCAGGACGCCGCCGGAGCCGACCACCGGCTCACCGATGAAGGCACCGACACGCTCCGGACCGGCCTCCAGAATGGAGGCTTCCAGCTCTTTGGCACGGCGTTTGGCGAAAGCGCGCTCACTCTCGCCGGGCTCCGCGTCGTGGAAGAAGCTGGGGCGTCCGGCCCGGATGACATCCGGCCCCGGCAGGTCGAAGCCGACATGGCAATAGCCCATGCCTGTCAGGGCGGCAGAGGCATTGAGCGAGCCGTGATAGGCCTTCTCTCTGGCGATGATCTTCTTCTTCTCGGGCTTGTTGCGGGCATTCCAATAGAAGCGCACCAGCTTGGCCGCGGTCTCTACAGCATCGGACCCCGCGCAACCGAAGAGCACGCGGTTGATGTGATCTGGCAGCAGCTCCGCCAGGCTATTGGCCAGGCGTTCCGTGACATCTGCCGTGCGGCCCATGAAACTGTGGTAGTAGGGCAACTCGCGATACTGTCGCTCCGCTGCTTGGATCAGCCGCTCGTTGGAAAAACCCAGCGAGACGCACCAAAGGCCGGAGACTGCATCCAGATAGCGGCGCCCGTCGCGATCGACGACGAAGCAGCCTTCGCCTGAGACCATGGCTTTGGGTGGCTGGGTCTCGGCGACGATGGGGTCGGTGAAGGGATAGAGCTGTGCCATGGGAATCCTCCTTGGCAAGCAGTCTTGACGACGTGATAGATTTCCGCAAATTCATAGTTTTTCTGAATCGCAGTCGGCAAAGGAATGTGAATGCGGAACCTTCCGAGCTTGCGGGCGCTGCAGGTCTTTGATGCGGTCGCGCGCCTGGAGAGCTTGACCGAGGCCGGCGAAGCCTTGGGCCTTACCCAATCCGCCGTTAGCAAGCAGGTGGCCCAGTTAGAGAGCTTGGTCGGGCAGAGCTTGCTGCATCGCGGTCATCGTCGGGTCAGCTTGACTGAGAGCGGCCAGCGTATGGCGCGCATCGCAGCCTCGACCCTGGATGAACTGACGGCTCGAATGGCAGCCTTGTCGGCTGAGAGTAACGAGGCTTTGCGCGTGGTGGCCGACGCCGACTTTCTACAGCTCTGGCTCTTTCCCAAGCTGCCTCGCTTTCGGGCGCGCCATCCGGAGATCACACTCTCGATCCGCTCTGACAGCAGCCTGATCAATCCACCCGATGGGGACTATGACTGTGCCCTGCTTTGGGGGCATGGGCCCTGGCGCAACTGCCGCTTCCGTCCGCTCTTGACCAATGCCGTTTTTCCGGTCACCGCGGCGGGCTTTCTGAAGGACAAGGGGGACCGGGCCCTGTTGGGAAGCGATCTCATACATGATCGCGACAGCTACTGGTGGGGGGCGATCCTGGCCGCCCTGGGCTCTAAGATCGACCCGGAGGAAGGCACGACCTTCAGCTCGACAGCACTCTGTTTGGAGGCAGCTGCACGCGGAGACGGGATCACCATTGGCGACGAGGTCAGCAGTCGTCATCACCTCGAACGCGGCAGCCTGGTGGCGCCCCTGGATTTCAGAATGCCGTCGTCCGTGGCCTATTTCTTGGCTGAGCCCAAAGTCTCGCGTCCGCACGCAGGTTTGGCAGCCTTCAAGACCTGGCTGGAGGAAGAGGCAGGGGAGCACCGCCGCTGGTATGCGGACTATTGGTCCGGAAAGGAGCAGACGGCACTGGTCTCGGAAGGCTTCTGGGCCCCGGCAGTCGACAGCTAGGGAGGCTTTTGTTAGTCCTCTCATCAAGAGTCATCAAAGCGGATAGCCTGTTCAAGTGTCCCTGCGCGTCTTGCGTCTGCCCCTTGCCCTGATCGCCCTGCTGCTTGGCGGTTGGCTGCTCTACGCGCTGGCCTATGACTATTTCCAAGGCGAAGAGCTGGAGCGGGCAAAGAACCGCAGTCAGCTCTATCAGAACACCTTGGATGGTGCCCTGGAACGCTTTCAGCACCTGCCCTTTATCCTGGCTCAGGATCCGATCTTGATCGAGGCCGCGGCTGGCCGGAACCTCGAGCGCTCCAACGATCGACTGGAGCGTTTTGCTGAACTGGCGGGCGTCGAGGCGATCTATCTGATGAACCCGGAGGGGCTCACCATCTCCTCCTCAAACCATCGCCAGTCGCCAAGCTTCCTCGGTGAGAACTATGGCTTCCGGCCCTACTTTCTGGAGGCCTTGGAGGGACGGCAAGGAGAGTTCTTTGCAGTCGGGGCGACAACCTCCAGGCCTGGCTACTTCATCGCCGAACCGGTCCAGGCCCCAGCTCAGGGTGTGGCTGGCGTCTTGGCCTTGAAGCTGGATCTTTCAGCCCTGTCGGACGCCTGGGCTACCAGCGGTGAACGCGTCTTCGTCTCCAACTCCGACGGCGTGGTGATCCTCTCCTCCGATCCCGGCTTCCTCTATCACACCTTGGGTGCATTGCCGCCTGATCGTCTGGCTGCCATTACGGCTGAGCGGCAGTTCGGAGACGAGCGCCTGGACCCGCTTGGCTGGAAGGAATACGGCGCGGACGAGGTCTTGATCGGGCGCAAGAGCTATCTGCATGCAGCGCTGCCGGTGCCGCATCGCGGCTGGACGCTCCACTTCCTGGCCGATCAGGAGCGTGTGACGGAGCGCGCGTGGTTTGCCGTCGTGATTGTCGCCATCGTGTTGGCGCTCCTGCTGGCCGCGGGCCTTTATCTGCGCTCCAAGCGGATCGGCTCCGCTCTCCGCGTCTCGCAAGCCGATCGGCGCAGCCTGCAGTCCATCAACCAGAAGCTGGAGCAGGAAGTCAGCGATCGTCGGGTCGCCGAGGCACGCTTGCATGCGGCACAGAGCGAACTGGCCCGCACCGGTAAGCTTGCCATGCTGGGCCAACTGGCGGCCTCGGTGACCCATGAGCTGGGGCAGCCGATCTCGGCCATGCGCAACTATCTGGCAGCAGCCCAGCTGGGTGGTCGCAGCAGTGATGCTCTGGTCGGACGCCTGGACGGCATCGTCCTCAGGATGGAGCACATCACCAAGCAGCTCCGCTTCTTTGCCAATCCGGGCAAGGAGCCCTTTGAGGTCTTCGACTTGCGTGAGGCCGTGGATGAAGCCAAGCACCTTATGGTGCATGACTTTGCGGCCAACAAGCTGACGCCATCCATGAAGGGGATGGATGCGCCGCTCTTGATCAAGGGGAACCGTCTCCGCATCGAACAGGTCATCGTCAATCTGCTCCGCAATGCCGTGCAGGCTATGGAGGATACGGACGAGAAGGCTCTGGACTTGGAACTCTCACAATCCGGCGGGGAGGCAAGGCTGAAGGTGACCGACCGGGGGCACGGTCTTGCCGATCAGACGATCGATCACCTTCAAGAGCCCTTCCACACGACCCGACCCTCTGGTGAGGGAATGGGATTGGGTCTCGCCATCTCTGTGGCCATCGTAAAGGAGCATGGCGGCAGCCTCTCTGCCGAAGCGGGCGCTCAGGGTGGGGCTGTCTTCACCTTGAGCCTGCCTCTGGTCGAGGAGCTGGTGGCTTGAAGCCCGCACTGGAGGAACCTCGAATTGTCGTCGTCGATGATGATCGGGAGATGCGGGACTCGCTCTCGGAGCTGCTTGCCGCTGCGGGATGGCGCTATGAGGTCCTGAATCGGGCGGAGACCGTCGCGCAGCGATTGCCCCTCTTCGAACCCGACGTCGTGCTGACCGATGTCCGAATGCCGGGCATGAGCGGTCTCGATCTCTTGCGCAGCCTGGATGCTGCCACAGCACCGCCAATCGTTCTTATTTCCGCCCATGGAGACATTCCCATGGCGGTCGAAGCCATGCAGCAGGGCGCCTATAGCTTCCTGGAGAAGCCCTTCGATCCTCGGCGACTGCTGAACCTCCTGCGCAATGCAGCGCAGCAGCATCGCTTGCGGCAGGACGCGGAGCGCTTGCGAGAGAGATTGGCCAAGCTCTCCGGTCTCGACCGGATCATGCTGGGCGAAACCGAGGAGATGCAGGCCTTGCGCGAAGAGGTGGTGGCGCTGAGTGACAGTGACGTCACCTTGCTGCTCTTGGGTGAGACGGGCAGCGGTAAAGAATTGGTTGCTCGGGCGCTACATGATCTGAGCCCAAGAGCCGCCATGCCCTTCGTTGCGGTCAACTGCGCCAGCGTGCCGACGGAGCGCTTCGAGGCGACGATGTTTGGTACCCAAGGCGGCCCAAAGGGCCTGTTTCAGCAGGCCGATCAAGGGACCTTGTTTCTCGATGAGATTGCCGCGCTGTCCTTGGCGGCGCAGGCCAAGCTCTTGCGCGCGATCGAAACCCGGGAGGTCCTGCCCTTAGGCGGCGAGGAGGTGCTCGGCGTCGATCTGCGTATCCTTTCCGCCTCAAACGAAGATCTGGAGACGGCTGTCGCCGAGCGGCGCTTCCGGGAAGACCTCTTCTATCGCTTGAATGCCGTCATTCTGCGCCTTCCGGCCCTGCGCGATCGACGCGGGGACGTGCCTCTGCTCTATGATCACTTCGTGCGTCAGGCAGCCGAGACCTATGAGATTCAAGCGCCGGAGACCATGACAGACGATGTGGCACAGCTCTTGAGCCATGACTGGCCGGGCAACGTCCGCGAACTGAGGCATGTCGCGGAGCGGCGGGTTCTGGCCGCACGCCGCGGCCGTGGCTCTGCCGCTGAAGCGATCCGCGGTGACGATTCCAGCCTCGACATCCCGGCCACCCTGCGCGAGGCCGTGGCTGGCTTTGAACGACAGCTGATCGCCAAGGCCATCAAGGCGCACTCAGGGCGTATGGATGCGGTGGCCGAGGCGCTCGGGATTGGACGCCGGACCTTGAACGAGAAGATCGTGAAGCTCGGCTTGGACAAGGCCTCCCTTCTCTAGCGAGCTGCAGGCCTCTGCGGAAACCCGCAGACAGATTTCTAGCCACTGGCGATTTCCTTCATAGTCGGCGGTTCCGCAGCTGCCATAGCTTGCCAACCAGACAGAAGACCAAGTCTGGGAGGAATAGATGTCTCTTCGTCTCGCGAAAACGCTAGCCGTGTCGGCTCTCGCTCTGACCTTTGCTGGCGAGGCCTTTGCAACGGAATGGAATGTGTCCCTTTGGGGCAAGCGACGTGCCTTCACCGAGCATGTCGAGAAGCTGGCCGAACTGGTTGCCGAGAAGACCAATGGGGAGTTCACCTTGAACATCTCCTATGGCGGTCTCTCCAACAACCGTGAAAACCTGGATGGTATTTCAATTGGTGCCTTCGAGATGGCGCAGTTCTGCGCTGGCTATCACGCAGACAAGAACCCCTCCATCACTGTTCTCGAGTTGCCCTTCCTGGGCGTCGACAGCCTGGAGAAAGAGGTCGAGGTCTCGATGGTGGTTTATCAGCATCCGGCCGTGATCGACGATCTGGCGCGCTGGTCGGCCGTACCGCTGATGCCCTCGCCCTTGCCTCAGTACAACGTCATTGGTGTCGGCGATGCGCCCAAGACCCTGAGCGATTATGAGGGGCTAACGGTCCGTGCTACCGGCGGCATCGGCGCGGCGATGGAGACGGTCGGTGCGGTTCCGACCTCGATGTCGGCCACCGAGGTGCGTCAGGCCATGGACAGCGGCGTGGTGAAGGCCGTGGCCTTTGCGCCGCACGCCCATATGTCCTTCGGTACGGTCGAGAATGCCGACTGGTGGACCACCAACCTCAATCCCGGCACGGTCAACTGCCCGGTCGTGGTCAACGTCGATGCGCTGGATGCCTTGAGCGACGCGGAGCGCCAGGCGCTTCTGGGTTCGGTCGATGAAGCCTTGGCGCACTACGTCGACAACTACAATTCCAAGACCATGTCTGCCTGGGGCCCGATCCTTGAGGAGAAGGGCATCGAGCAGATTACCTATGACGAGGCCTCTCTGGCTGCCTTCCGCGACGCGGTCGCCGGGCCCGCCGCCAAGGCCTGGATCGAAGAAAACCAGGACCGCGGCCTGCCGGCGCAAGAGCTCTACGACACGGTGATCACCGTGATCGCCAAGTAGGGGGCAGGCGGGGAGGGGCGGTTGCCACGCCTCTCCCCCCGCTTTGCAAGAACAATAGGTTTGGGTCGACTGCAGCACCTTTAAAGGGTCTGACGCAGCGGCCTGAAGGGAGGTCGTCATGGCCGGTTCCTCCTCTGTGCGCGAGGATGGGTCTCTTCTCTCGCGCCTCGACCGTGGGCTCTTCCGCTTGGAATCCTGGCTCGCCTTGATCAGCGGTCTAGCGGTCTTTTCTCTCATGCTGCTGGCAGTCTTCAGTGTCGGTGGCCGCAATGCCTTCAATCAGCCGCTGCCCGGCTATGTCGATTGGATCGAGCAGGTCATGCCGCTGATCGCCTTCCTCGGCATCGCTTACTGCCAGAGGCTGGGCGGCCACATCCGCATGGACATGCTGGTCGGCATGCTGAAGGGGAGGGCGCTTTGGACCGCTGAGTTCCTGTCCGTCCTCGTCATGCTGATCTTGATGATCCTGCTGGTCTGGGGCAGCTGGGCCCACTTCGAGCGCTCTTTCGATTGGGCAGCACCGCTCTGGAGCCGCGATTCCAGTGTCGACATTCGCTTGCCGCTCTGGCCGGCCAAGCTGCTGGCACCTGTTGCCTTTTCGGTCCTTGCCCTGCGCCTGCTGCTGCAACTCTGGGGCTATGCCAGGGCTTGGATCCGCGATGAGCGCGATCCTGTGGCCGTGCCCTTGATCGAGGACGCGGCGACGGTTGCCGCCAACGAGGCCGCCACGGTCTCCGATCGCTCTGACTAATCACAGTCCCTGCTAAGGCGGCCCCGAAGAAGGCCCAGCCGAGATCCCTGCTTTTGGGGGAGGAACCAAGATATGGAAGCAATTGATATTGGCTTGATCGTGACCGGCATTCTCCTGGTCATGGTTATCATGGGCGTCCGCGTTGCCTTTGCCGCCGCCTTGGCCGGCGTGATCGGTCTGGTGTGGATCTTCTGGGCGAAGAAGGGCTTCGACCTGGCGCAGCTTGACTGGGCCTTGGGCGTGGCGGTGAAGACTGCCGGACAGGTGCCGCACTCAAAAATCTCCAGCCAGGCCCTGTCTTTGATCCCGACCTTCATCCTGATCGGCTATCTGGCCTATCATGCTGGACTGACCCAAGCCCTGTTCACTGCCGCCAAGCGCTGGGTTGGATGGCTGCCGGGTGGCCTCGCGGTCTCAACAGTCTTTGCGACCGCCGGCTTCGCTGCCGTTTCCGGTGCCTCTGTTGCCACCTCCGCCGTCTTTGCCAGGATCGCCATTCCCGAGATGCTTGATGCCGGCTACGACAAGCGTTTCGCCGCCGGTGTCGTTGCCTCGGCCGGCACCTTGGCGTCGCTGATCCCGCCTTCGGCCATCCTGGTGATCTACGCCATCATCGTGGAGCAAGACGTCGGTGCCTTGCTCCTTGCCGGCTTTCTGCCAGGCGCCTTTTCCGCCGTGATCTATGGTGGCCTGGTGATCGCCCTGGCGCTTTGCATTCGCGGCTTCGGACCGCGCGTAGGCGGTTTCACCTGGTCCGAGCGCTTTGCCGCTTTGCCCGGTGCTCTGCCGATCGTCTTCGTCGTCGTGATCATCATCCTCTTCATCTATAACCCCTTCGGCGGTGACGCCTGGGGCACCCCGACGGAGGGCGGCGCGATCGGCGCCTTTGTGGTCTTCATCATGGCCGTAGCGCGCGGCATGCGCTGGCCGCAGTTCAAGGCCGCTTTGCTGGAGACCGCCAAGCTCTCGGTGATGATCTTCACCATCATCTGGGGCGTCCTGATCTACGTCCGCTTCCTCGGGTTTGCCGACCTTCCGGGTGCCTTCTCCGACTGGATCGGCTCGCTGGATCAAAGCCCTTGGATCACCCTGGTCCTGATCCTACTAGCCTATGCCGTGCTCGGCATGTTCATGGACGCCATCGGCATGCTCTTGCTGACCCTGCCCGTCGTCTATCCCGCCGTGATCGCGCTGAATGGCGGGGAGGGGGTCAGCGTTGCCGACAGCGCCTTTGGCATGACCGCGACCGGCTGTGCGATCTGGTTCGGCATTATCGTCGTGAAAATGGCGGAGCTCTGTCTGATAACGCCACCCATAGGCCTCAACTGCTTCGTAGTCGCCGGTGTTCGTTCGGATATCTCTGTCCAGGATGTCTTCCGCGGCGCGGCACCCTTCTTCATTGCCGATGCGTTGACCATCGCAGGCTTGATTGCCGTACCGGCCATCGTGCTTTACTTGCCAAGTCAGCTGTTGGGGTGATTGGAGAGGGGCGCACCCAGTAAGCAGTTCTCATCTCTCCTTGAGAGAGACAGTGGTCCTCTGATGAAATTGGAGGACCACTGTCTATTTGTCGCCTGCTCAGGATAGCAGACGGGGCGGCCACCTCTTGACAAGCGCCTCTGATCATGAAAAAGAACAGGTAGGTACAGGTGCAATAGGTGGTGGCATGCGGGACCGCGTCGGCCTTTCCAAGTCCATGCAGGTAGCCCAAGCGCTGGAGCGGGAGATCCGCAGCGGCCAGGTGCTGCACGGCGATCAGCTGGCGAGCGAAGCCGCGCTGATGGAGCGCTTTCAGGTCAGTCGAAACACCGTGCGCAAGGGTTTGGAGCATCTGGCACGGCTGGGCATGATCACGACCCGCTCCGGCATCGGCTCCTTCGTCACCTATGACGGGCAGATGATCGACAATGCCTTGGGCTGGACCCTGGCCTTGGCGCGCGAGGAGAGCGAGATCGAAACCCGCATCCTGGATATCTCCCGCGGACGCTCAAGCCTGGCGCAGGAAACGCTCGATGGCGGTATGGCGGACGCGCTCAGGGTCGATCGACTGCGTCTTCTCTCGCCGGACGGGCCGGGCATTTCCCTGGAACGTAGCCGTCTACCGTGGCGTCCTGCCTTCACTGGGATCTTGGACCAAGGACTGCCACAGGGTTCGCTCAGCAGCGTCTTGATGGAAGCGGGACTTCAGGTTGCAAGCGGTGAGGAATGGGCTGAGGTGGAGCCTAGCCTCTCGGCCAAAGATGCAGCTCTGATGGCGAGGCCGGCCGGTGCGCCCATGCTTCGGCTGAAGCGAGTGACACGCACGGCGTCGGGAGAGGTGATCGAGTATGTCGAGAGCCTGCTCGATCCCGCCCGCTTCGGCCTGCATCTGACATTTTGAGAGGCGATCCTTGTCCCATGTCGCTTGAACAGCCCGCATACGATCGTGCCAAGGGTGCCTTAATTGGGCTCGCCTTGGGAGATGCGCTCGGCATGCCGGGGCAAGGGATGAAGCGGCAGGAGGTTCGCAGCCACTACGGCTGGATCTCAGACTTCGTTGCTCCGATCGAAGGGCATCCCATATCGCATGGCCTAGAGCCTGCCATGGTCACGGACGACACCGAGCAGTCTCTCCTGCTGGCCCGCCAGATCCTGGCATCCCCCGACCAATTCGAGGAACGCGCCTGGGCTAACGCGCTAGTGGCCTGGGAGGTGGAGGTGAAAGAGCGCGGCTTGCTCGATCTGCTTGGCCCTTCGACCAAGCGCGCTCTGCAGCGTCTGCAGGATGGAGCCTCGCCCGCCGAGGCCGGACTGGGTGGGCGGACCAATGGTGCTGCCATGCGGATTTGCCCGGTGGGGATCGCGACGCCCCTGGATCCGCTGCCTGAGTTCCTTGAGCGGGTGCACGAGACCTGTCGTATCACCCACAACTCGGCAATCGCACTGGCGGCCGCGGCTGCTGTGGCGGCTGCAATCAGTGCTGGAATCTCCGGCGCGAGCTATGAGGCGGCCTCGTCTCTGGCCTTGATCACTGCACGTAAGAGCGAGGCGCTGGCCTTGGCCCCCGGTGAGGGCGGTCTGGCCCTTCGGATTGAGCGAGCCTTTGATATCGTAGCCCAAGCCGCACCTAATCAGGCCTTCGAGACCCTGGTCGGTGAGATCGGGACCGATGTGGATAGCATGCAGTCCGTCCCAACCGCCCTTGCCCTGGTGCGCCTGGCTGAGGGAGAGCCTTGGCGTGTTGCCTGCCTGGCTGCCAACGCCGGCGGGGACAGTGACACCATTGGGGCCATTGCCACCGCCATTGCTACTGCCTGCACTGGTGCTGCCGCTCTTCCGGAAAATCGTGTGGCCAAGCTTTTGTCCGTCAACGGCTTGGACTTGGATCCCCTCGTCCGTGGATTGCTGGCCCTTCGGGAGGCGCGCTGGCGCATCAATGCGGGAGGGGAAATCAATGGCTAGGCCCCGTCTGCTCCAACTCAGCGGTGCGGTGATCGACCTGATCTATCGCGTCGAGGCCCTGCCTGAGCGCGGAGAAGAAGCGCGAGTGCTTGGCTCCTCCCTGTCTCCAGGCGGTGGCTACAATGCGATGATCGCAGCCAAGCGCGCAGGCATGGCGGTTGCCTATGCTGGCTCGCATGGCGCAGGGCCCTTCTCGGAGGTGTTGCGCCGAAGCCTTCAACTGGAGGGCATCGCTCCGCTGCTCCCGCCGGTGCTGAACGAGGATCAGGGCCTCTGCACTGTTCTGGTCGACGCAGAGGGAGAGCGAACCTTCATCACCCGCGACGGTGCCGAACGCGCGGTGACGGCAGCGGACTTGAAGGCGCTTGAGACTGAACCCGAGGATTGGTGGCTGCTATCAGGCTATGGCCTGGCGAGCGCGCCTTCGCGCGAGGCGCTCGAAGACTGGCTCAGATCCTCTAGTCCTGGCCTGCGCCTCGTCTTCGATCCCTCTCCGCTGGTGGCGGAGATCCCGAGTGAACTCTTGGGTCTGGCACTCTCGCGTGCCTCATGGATCAGCAGTAATCGACGCGAAGCAGAGGCAGTTACCGGCGGAACACGTCCAGAGGGCGTCGTCCAGGCTCTGCAAGAGCTCTCGGCCGGCGGCGGTGCCGTGCTGCGCTGCGGTGAAGAGGGATGCTGGCTGGCGACGGCCGAGGCCGCGCCGCGACACCTTCCAGCCTTTGCTGTTGATGCGATCGACAGCAATGGCGCCGGCGACACGCACATCGGGTCCTTCATTGCAGCCTTGAGCGCTGGTGCGGCGCCTCTGGAGGCTGCGCGCTTTGCCAATGCCGCCGCGGCTCTCTCGACCACACGGGAAGGGCCGGCGAACGCTCCTGAAGCGGCGGAAACGCGGGCCTTCCTCGCACGCGTCGCATCCGTCTTGTCTTGATCTTGTACCAACCCCGGTTTCACAGGTGACAGGGAGAAGAACCATGAGAAAGAGCGTAACCAGAGGCCTGATAGCCGCTGCGGCCATCCTGGGTCTCGGCTTATCGGCGTCAGCCGAAGAGATCCGCGTGCTCAACTGGAAGGGCTATGGCACCGATGCCGATTGGGCGGTGAAGGCCTTCGAGGAGAACACGGGCCACAAGGTCGTCCACGACTATTTCAACTCCGAGCAGGAGATGCTGACCAAACTTCGGACCAATCCCGGCGCTTACGACGTGGTCCTGATCAACTCCGCCTTCACCGGCCAGGCCCGTGACGAGGGTTTGATCCAAGAGATCGATGCCAGCGATATCGACAACTTCGAAGATCTGGCTCCCAACATGGCAGCGAATGCCGACCTGGTGCCCGATGGAGCGGTCTATGGCGTGCCCTGGACCTGGGGGCTGACCTCTTTTGCGGTCAACACGCAGGAGGTCGATCCGCCCCCCACGTCGATCGCCATCTTCTGGGATCCGGCCCTTGAGGGGCGGGTCGGCTGGCGCGATGATGCTCTTGAGTCGGTTCAGCTTGCCGCCCTGGCGACAGGGCAGAACATCAACGACATCCAGGATATGGAGGCGGTGCGCGCCAAGCTGGAGGCCTTGCTGCCGCAGATCAAGACCTTCTGGGGTTCGGAGAACGACTGGAATCAGTTCATGGCTGCTGGTGACTTCGTCGTGGCCCCCTTCTGGAGTGGTTCGGCCAGTCGCTCGATCAGCAAGGGATTGCCGGTCGCCTTCGTCGTTCCTGAAGAAGGTGCCATCGGATGGCTCGACGGTCTCTCTATTCCGGCCGGTTCAACCAAGGTCGAAGCCGCCAAAGCCTTCATCGACTACATGATCGACCCGGAGTTCTATGTCGAGTGGGCCGCCGAGGGGGCGCCTGCCTCTGCCAATGCACGGGCGGCCGACGCTCTGCCTGAGGAAGACTTCAACCGCCAGGTCCTGGGCGATCCCGAGGTGGTGGCCCGCGTGCAGTTCATGCAGCCGGTCTCCGACGCCAATCGCAAGGCCTATCTGGAGATGTGGCAAGAGCTGAAGGCGCTGCAGTAGGCCCCGAGGGCAGAAGCGGGACAGGGAGCGGCGAGATGGCGGCGAGCTTAGCCAGACGAGAGGCCTTTCGGGCGGCAACACTGTTGTCGCCGGCCTACCTCTGGCTGACCCTGGCAGTCTTCCTGCCGCTCTCGGCAATGTTCTTTTTCAGCTTCCTGAGCGACGTGCCCTTTGGTGATCGCGAATGGGAGCTGACCTTTGCCAACTACGGTGCCTTCTTCGAGAAACGTGTCTATCAGATCCTCTTTTGGCGCTCTCTCGAGTTGGGGCTGACCGTCACCTTGTTGTGCATCCTGATCGGTTATCCTTGCGCCTATGTGCTGGCCAAGGTGATCCGGGGGCGGGGTAGGGAGGCGCTGTTCCTTTTGGTCATCCTACCCTTCTGGTCAAACAGCCTGGTCCGGATCTTCTCTTGGGCCATCGTGCTGCGCGGCAATGGCGTGATTGACTACAGCCTCGACGCCATCCTGCCCTTCGAGGTCTCGGTCAACCTCATGTTCAGCTATCCGGCGGTCGTCATCGGACTGGTGCACTCCTATCTACCCTACGTCATCCTGACCTCCTACCTGGCGCTGCAGGCGGTCGATGACGAGCTGATCGCTGCGGCCCGCTCCCTCGGTGCGCCGGCCCGCACGATCTTCCTCAGGATCATCCTGCCGCTCTCGCTGCCGGGTCTTCTGGCGGGTGCCGTGCTGATCTTCGTGCCGGTCGTGGGGTCTTTCATGGAACCGCGCATCCTGGGTGGCCGGGCCGGGACCTTCTACGGCACGGTGATCGAAGATCAATTCACGGCGGTCTTCAACTGGCCCCTGGGGGCAGCGCTTTCCTTCGTGCTGCTTTTTGCCGTGCTCTTGATCCTGGCTGTCTCCAGCCCGGTCCTGAAGAGGGCGCAGTGATGCAGCGGGCGGCCTTCTACCGCGGCTGCGGTCGGGTCTTCCTCGGCCTGGTGCTCTTCTTCCTTTATGCGCCGATCCTGGTCATGGCGCTGATGTCCTTCAATGCGTCCGAATTCTATGTCCTGCCGATGGAGTTCTCGACCAAGTGGTATGAGGCCCTGTCGCGGAACGAGGAGATCCTGGCCTCTGCCTGGCGCAGTCTCTGGATCGCTTCCGTGGTGACCGTCATCGCCACAGGCTTGGGGACTGCGGCCGCGCTGGCCTTCTTCCGCTATAGCTTTCCGGGCAAGCGCATCCTGCAGGTGCTGCTGTTCCCGCCGATCGCCATTCCCTGGCTGATTACCGGGACGGCGATGCTGATCTTTTTCTTCTCGATCGGGATCGATCGCGGCACTCCGGCGGTCATCCTGGGCCATACCGCCTTGGCCTTGCCCTATGTGATCGTGGTGGTGACCGCCAGGCTGGCGACCTTCGATCGGACCTTGGAGGACGCGGCGCGCTCTCTGGGGGCCTCGAGCTGGCAGGTGACCCGCGCGGTGACCTTGCCTTGGATTGCATCAGGCGTGGTGGCCGGCGCGCTCTTCTCCTTCGCGGTCTCCTTCGATCAATTCGTGATCTCCTACTTCCTGGCCGAGCCCGGCGACACCACCCTGCCGGTCATCATCTATTCGGCCATCCGCAAGGGCTTCACGCCCGAGATCAATGCCGTCTCGACGCTGATCATCCTGGTCTCCATGGGGATCATGCTCTTGGCGGCCCGCTATTTCCGCTTTGGAGGAGAACGCTAATGGCTGAGGTCTGCGTGTCCGATCTCTCACTCTCCTTCGGCAGCTACCGTGCGCTGCAGGAGATCGACCTGACCTTTCCGGAGGGGCAGTTCTTCGGTCTGCTGGGACCCTCGGGCAGCGGCAAGACCAGCCTCTTGCGGTGCATTGCCGGCTTCCTCTTTCCCGAACGCGGCTCGATCTCCATCGGCGCTGAAGAGGTGGCGCGGGTGCCGGTCGAGAAGCGCGAGATCGGCATGGTCTTTCAGAGCTATGCGCTCTTTCCCAATATGTCGGTGGCAGAGAACGTCGCCTTTGGCCTGCGCGTGCGCAAGACCGGGCGGGCGGAGGTTCGGCGCCGTGTCGGCGAGGCCTTGGAACTGGTGCGCCTCGGACATCTGGCGGAGCGGCGACCCAAGCAGCTCTCCGGCGGGCAGCGACAGCGCGTCGCCCTGGCCAGGGCCATTGTCACCAATCCCCGAGTCCTCCTGTTGGACGAACCCTTAAGCGCGCTGGACAAGGCCTTGCGCGTGGAGATGCAGATCGAGTTGAAGCGCATTCAGCGCGAGGTCGGGATCACCACCATCTTCGTCACCCATGATCAGGAAGAGGCGCTGACCTTGAGCGACCGGATCGGCATCCTGAAGGAGGGGCGCCTAGTTCAGGAAGGCACGCCCAGGGCCGTCTATGCCGCGCCGCGCGACGTCTTTACCGCCTCCTTCTTGGGAGAGGCCAATATCTTCGAAGGAGAGGTAGAGGCGGGGGGCTTGCGTCTACCCAGCGGTGAGGTCTTGCAGGTCGCAAGTGGCAGGCTCGGCCGCCTGATCGCCGTCAGGCCCGAGAGCGTCACCATCTCGACCGCTGAGCCGACCCAAGCGGCGGGGCATAACCGTTTGAAGGTGAACCTGACGCAACGGGTCTTCTCCGGCGCCATGGCGACCTGTCTGCTCGATTGGCAGGGTCAGAGCCTCAAGGCCCTGGCCCGCGATCAGGATCTGGTCGATCTGCCGGAAAGTGGTGAGGTTTGGATGAGCTGGCCTGCTGAGAAAAGCATCGCCATCGCCCCCTGATGGAGACTCCGTGAGCTCCGCGTGAGCAGCCTTGAAGCAGGTCACTGGTGCACTAAATTAGAATCATTCTAGAACGTCCAGGCGGGACTTAATCCCTTGCGTGGAGAGCGGGAACCATCGGCCCGCTCTCAGGGGGTCGCCTCGGTCCGAACGGCTGAGGCGACCCCTGGTTTTCACTCTTTGCAGTCACCGGCCTTTGACATAGCGCATTGCCAGCCGGCAGCACCGATGGCAGTACCCTTGCCATGCTTTGCTCAAAGATGGGGCCGCGTGATTGGATATCATGAAGTCAGTTTCTGGCCTCCTGGTCGCGGCGCTGCTCTGCGCAGTTTCGGCGCTTCCCGCTGTAGGTCTTCGAGCCGAGACGGTGACCGTCGCTGTGGCTGCCAACTTCAAGACGGTGATGGATCAGCTGGAGCCGCTCTTTGAAGAGGCGAGCGGGCACGATCTGCGGGTGTCCAGCGGCTCCACCGGCAAGCTCTATGCCCAGATCATGCAGGGCGCTCCCTTCGATCTCCTCCTCGCGGCCGATGAATTGAGACCGGCGCTCCTGGTCGAGGAGGGATTGGCCAAGGATGAGCACCGCTTCACCTATGCCATCGGCCGCTTGGCACTTTGGACCGCGCTTAGCCGCTACGACGAGGACGACCTCTTGATCGAGGCGCTGGGGCGCGGCGACTTTCGCCGGCTGGCGATTGCCAACCCCGAGTTGGCTCCCTATGGCTTGGCGGCCGAAGAGGCCCTGACGGCGTTGAAGCTCTGGGGCCAGTTCCAAGACCGCATTGTTCGGGGGCAGAACATCGGCCAGACCTTTGCCATGGTCGCGACCGGCAATGCCGAGCTGGGTTTTGTCGCCCTGGCCTCTCTGATGGAGCCCGATTACCGCGAGCAGGGGCGTGCTTGGGAGGTACCGCAGGAACTGCATGAGCCGATCCGTCAGGATGCGGTTCTGCTGCGCTCTGCAGAGGATAACGAGGCGGCTCTTGCCTTTCTGGCCTTCCTAATGAGCGAGGAAGCCCGCAAGATCATCCGATCTTACGGCTATCGGACGGACTAGCCTTGCCCGACCTCGCTCCGCTTTGGCTGACCCTGCATCTGGCCTTGGTGACGACCCTTATCCTGCTGCTGCTTGGCACGCCGCTTGCCTGGTGGCTGGCGCATACCCGCGCGCGCATCAAACCCTTGATCGAGGCTGTGACGGCCTTGCCCTTGGTGCTGCCGCCGACGGTCATGGGCTTCTATCTTCTGGTCTTGCTGAGCCCCAACAGCTGGATCGGCGGGTTTTGGGTCTCGGTGACCGGAGAGACTTTGACCTTCTCCTTCACCGGCCTGGTTGTGGCCTCTGTCTTCTACTCCTTGCCCTTCATGGTGCAGCCCTTGCAGGGCGCCTTTCAAGCTATCGGGCCGAAGCCGATGGAGGCGGCGGCCAGCCTGCGCGCCTCACCACTGGATGCTTTCTTCTCGGTGGCCGTGCCGCTCGCCGGACGCGGGTTCCTGGTCGCCTCGGTGTTGACCTTCGCCCACACGGTCGGCGAGTTCGGCGTGGTCTTGATGGTTGGCGGCAATATCCCCGGCGAGACCCGGGTGATCGCCATCGATATCTACGAGAAGGTCGAAACCCTGAACTATGGCGAGGCCCATGTGCTGTCGGCCGGCCTTCTGGTCTTCTCCTTCGCCGTGCTGGTCGTGGTCTACGCCGTGAACCGCCGGAGCCCCTATCATGCCGGCTAGGCGCCTGGAGCTCTCGGTCGCCCTGAGCCTGGAGGCCTTTCGGCTGCAGGCGGCGCTCGATTTGCCGCTGGAGGGGGTGACGGCGCTCTTCGGGCCCAGTGGCGGCGGCAAGAGTAGCCTGCTGCGCGTGATTGCCGGGTTGGAGCGGCAGGGGCGGGGCAAGGTCAGCTATGACGGAACGCCCTGGGCGGACAGCGATGCGCGTTTCTTTCAACCGGCCCATCGCCGCCCGGTCGGTCTGGTGTTCCAGGACGCGCGCCTCTTCGAGCATCTCGATGTTGCCGGCAATCTGCGCTTTGCCGAGCGGCGCAGCCGGCGCAATGGCACGGCCATCACCTGGAACGAGGTGATCGATGCCATGGACCTCGAACCCCTGCTTTCCAGGCGGGTCACCGGTCTTTCAGGCGGCGAACGGCAACGGGTGGCCTTGGCCCGCACGCTCTTGACCCGCCCAAAGCTGTTGCTCCTGGACGAGCCGCTCTCGGCGCTGGATCAGGGGCGCAAGGCCGACATCTTGCCCTATCTGGGCGAGGCTCCCCGGCGTTTCGGCATTCCCACACTTTATGTGAGCCACGCCGTCGATGAGGTGGTGCAGATCGCCGACCGGGTCATCGTCATGGCGGAAGGCCAAATCCAGGCTGTCGGTAGCGTCGCCGAGGTGCTGGAGCGCAGCGACCTGCAGATCTACACCGGCCGTTTTGAGGCCGGCAGCATGCTGGAAGCGCAGGTGACTGGCCAGAACGAGGATTTTCGCCTGACAGAGCTGAGCCTCGCCGGACAGCAGGTCAACATGCCCATGGTCTCCTTCCTCGAAGTTGGCGATCCCGTGCGCCTGCGCATTCGCGCCCGTGACGTGGCTTTAGCGACGCACCGTCCGGAGGGCCTCAGCATCCGAAACATCCTGGAAGGGCAGGTGGTCGAGGTCTCTCTGGAGGCGGAGACGGCCTTTGCCGAGATCCTGATCGATCTGGGTGGTCAGCGCTTACGGGCTCGTATCACCCGTGCCTCGGCCAAGGACCTGGAGTTAGAGGCCGGTCGACAGGTCTTTGCTTTGGTGAAGAGTGCGACCTTTGACCGGCGCGCCATCAGCCGACGGAATTAAGGGCAGGACGACGTCGAGAGTGCGCTCCAAGACCTGGGCATGATCCTTGGCCACAGCCGCTGCTTTGATGCCGAGCGCGGCGACCCGATCTGGGTCCCTCAAAAGAGGTAGGAGGGCAGCCTCGAGCCCAGCGGCATTTTCTACCGTTATGAGTGCATCGGCAGCCTGTAGTCGCGCGCAGGACTCGATCACGTTGTCACGGTGAGGCCCTGTGAGCAAAGCCGCGGATAGGCGGGCCGGCTCTAGAGGGTTGTGTCCGCCAGTCGGGACCAGCGAGCCCCCGACGAAGACCAGTGGTGCCAGGCGATAAAGCAGACCCATCTCACCCAGGGTGTCGGCCAGATAGAGGTCGGTCTCTTCCGTAAGGGGCCTACCCCGACTGCGCTGAGAAACGCGAAGGCCAGCAGCCTTGGCCATCTCTGCAATCTCTTCCCCGCGATGGGGGTGTCTGGGAGCCAGGAGCGTTACCAAGTTTGGAAGAGCTTTTGATAAAGCCTTGTGAATCTTGATAATCTTTTCTTCCTCGCCCGGATGGGTGGAGGCCGCCAGCCACCTTGGTCTCCCGGCAAGAGCCTGTTGCAATGCCTCCAAGGCCTCTGCGTCGACGGGCAGGGGCGGTGCTGCATTCTTGAGACTACCGGTCGAAACCACCTGTCGGGCGCCAAGCTTTCGCAGGCGTTCGGCCGAGCGCTCACTCTCGGCGGTGATGGTGACGAATCCGCCGAGCAAGGCTTCGGCCAGGCCTGGCCACCGACGCCAGCCGCGATAGCTGCGGCTGGACATACGGCCATTGACCAGAGCGCGCGGGATGCCGCGGCGGTCGAGTAGGCTGAGCTGTGTCGGCCAAAGCTCTGATTCGACGAAGAGTGCCAGGCTCGGCTGCCAGTGGTCGAGGAAGCGTCCGATTGCAGCGGGTAGGTCCAAGGGCGAGAACTGATGAATGACGCCCGCGGGCAGGCGCTCGGCCAGCAACTTGGCCGAGGTCACGGTCGTACTGGTCATCAATAGCGTTGGCCTGCCAGGCATCGCTGCCAGACGTTCGACCACCGGCAGAACCGCAAGGGACTCGCCGACGCTGGCCGCGTGAATCCAGACCAGGGGGCCCTCGGGCCTCACGCTGTCACTTTGCCCCCACCGCTCCTGCACCCGCTCCGGCAACTCCTTACCGCGCTTCAGGCGGCGTGCGAGCAGC
The DNA here is from genome assembly GCA_963669335.1 of Rhodospirillales bacterium. Taxonomy (GTDB): domain Bacteria; phylum Pseudomonadota; class Alphaproteobacteria; order Kiloniellales; family JACOMY01; genus JACOMY01. Next base: position 2,703,517 of record OY770023.1, on the reverse strand, counting down.
AGCGGGACCAAGGGGGCAGCCAGACGTCCGGCAAGGCCATAGAGGCCGAATACGAACTGGGCGAAGAGGCGCGACATTGAATCGGCCTAGACCATCACTGCCGCCGGGGCAAGAGCAGGCCATGATAGGCGTCTTGCCACAGCGGCGGCTGCTGTCTAACAGGGATAAGGGTTGGGGTGTGTTGGAGGGGCTGTCAGCCGCATGAGCAAGCAGCATCACTGGATCGATAGCGACGGAGTCTGGTGCAGTGGGCCAGGCTTGACGGCCCCGCCGGGACCCGGTGTGCGGCGGCCAGCGCTCTTCCTCGACCGGGACGGCGTCCTGCTTGAGGACAGCGGCTATCTGCATGACCCGGCTGGCGTTCGCATCTTGCCTGAGGCCGCCGACCTCTTGGCTTGGCCGCGTGGGCGTGACTGGGCAGCGGTGATCGTCACCAACCAGTCCGGTGTCGGCCGTGGCTATTTCGATTGGCAAGCCTTCGCTCTAACCCATGCGCGCATCGAAGCCCTGCTGGCGGAACGGGGTGCCAAGCCGGATCTGGTGCTTGCCTGTCCCTTCTCCGTGGCTGGCTTGGGCCACTACCACGTGCCGCACCATCCAGCGCGCAAGCCCCGGCCGGGTATGCTGTTGCGTGCCGCAGAGCGCCTGAACCTCGATCTGGGCCGGTCTTGGATCGTCGGCGATCGCGGCGGAGACATAGAGGCTGGTAAGGCGGCCGGTTTGGCTGGCGGGATCCTGCTGACCGGCGGCAAGGGCGCCGCGCGACACCAGCAATCATCTGCCTTGTCTCGGGCAGGGGAGAGCTTTCAGGTGCTCTTTGCCGAGGGGCCCGCTGAGGCGCGAGGTTTGCTCACGGCCTTGGCCCGATAGCATCCAAGAGGCGTGGCAGAGCCAACGCTAAAGTAGCGCCCCGCGCTGCGAAGAAAAGCAGAAAGGCGATCCACAGACCGTCATTGCCCCAAAGCGGAACCAGGATCGCTTGTACCAGCCAGAAGAAGGCCAGTGACGCCAGCATGGCGTTACGGATCGCCACCGTGCGCATGGCGCCGATGAAGGCGCCGTCGAAGACGAAGCACCAGACGCCGATCACGGGCAATAGGATGGCGTAGTGGAGATAGGCATGGGCCTCGTCAATCACCGCATCATGCTTTGTCAGGATTTCCAGCAGAAGACCGCCAAGCACGAGAAAGATCAGTGAGGCAGCAACGGAAATCAGGCTGGCCATTTGCAGGGCCGCCTTGATGACTCGCTGAGCACGCAAGCGGTCTCGGGCACCTTTGGCATAACCGACCATGGCCTCGCTGGCATCGGCAAAGCCGTCCAATGCATAACTCACCAGCACTACGAGCTGCTGTAGAAGGTTGTTTGCAGCCAGGGTACGATCGCCGAACTGTGCGCTGACGCTGGTGAAGATGCCGATCCCGCCGAGCAGAGCGAAGGTGCGCACCAAGAGATTGGCATTCACCGCAATTAGGCTCTTCAGTTTCTCGGGATCCAGGAGAAGCGCCCGCGGCACCTCGGCTGGGTGCCGCCGCAAGTGTCGTCGGACCAAGAGGATACCGATGCCGGCAGCCAGGTACTCGGCGATCAGGGTGCCGGTGGCGACGCCCTCTATGCCCCAATCCAGCACCAGAACCAGACAGCAGCTGAAGGCGGCGTTCAGGCCCTGCAGGGTCAGCGTCAGAACCATCACCGAGCGGGTGTCCTGCATGCCCAAGAGCCAGCCATGCAGGCAGTAGAAGGAGAGGGTGGCCGGCGCTGCCCAGATCCGGATCGAGAAGTAGAGCGAGGCACCGCTGCTCACAGACTCGCTGGCGGCAATCAGCGACAGAGCCAGGCTCTCTACCGGGATCTGTAGCAGAAGCACCAGGCAGGCCAGAAACCAGGCAAGCAGTAGGGAGCGGCCCAGCACGGCACGTATCTCCCGATCGTCCTGGGCGCCGCGGGCTGCTGCAGTAAAGCCGCCGGTGGCGAGCCGCAGGAACCCGAAGCCCCAGAAGAGGAAGGAGAAGATCAAGGCGCCGACACTGACAGAGCCGATCAGCGCCGGATCGGCCAGATGTCCGCTGAGCGCGGTATCGACCATACCCATCAGCGGCTGACCCAGATTGGCCAGAATGATGGGGGCAGCCAAGCGACGGACCTGCCGGCGCACTGCCGGCATGGCTAGTTCGGGTCTCTCGGTCTCTGCTGCCTTCGTTGTTGCAGCGCTGGGTGGGGTCACCTGTTAGAAGTCGCCCGCCTGATCGTCTCTATGCAGCAAAATCAGGAAGATAAAGGCTGCAATTGCCAAGATACGATAGGAGGCTTGCTGGGCATTATAGGTGGCCGACTGCCAACTTGCGAACCACTCGCCGCCGACGATGACGAAGACAAAGAAGTAGAGTGAGAGGCCGGCGGTCAGCCCCAGAAAGGCAACACCCTTGGCTTGCTGGAAGGCGGCACCACTATCGCGCTCGCCCCAGAGGGCAAAGCAGCCCAGGAACAGCAGGACGGCAGTCACCAGCTGCCAGAGGATGATCATCCAAAAGACGATGCCGTGCGCCACCTCGTTGGTGATCGCGCGATAGCCGAGAGCAGCCTTGTCAGAGATCGTGTCCATCGACATGACGTGGGCGACGAAATCTTGGTTCATACCGGGGGCGGTGATGTTGCCGAAGGCGAAGACGGCGAAATAGAGCCCCAAGAGGAAAACCAGCAAAACCTTGCAGTTGCGTAGCAGCATTGCTTCTAATCCCTCTCGACCGAGCGGTGATGCCGTTGCAACACTAGAGCGGATCGCATTCAGTTGGGAACAACTGAATGCGTGAAACTGCTCGAACACGTTGAAAACTAGAGCCGATTCACGGATCCGATCGGCTCTAGACCAGAGGACGGCCCGCAAGGGAAGGCCGGTAGGAAAGGGAATTGCCATGCGCTATGCCTATGTGACCGCAGATGTTTTCAGCGACCGCACCTTCGGTGGGAACCCCCTGGCCGTGCTGACCGATGCCGAAGGTTTGAGCAGCGAGCAGATGCAGAGAATTGCGCGCGAGTTCAACTATGCCGAGACCACCTTCGTGCTGCCGAGTCGAATCCAAGAAGCCGTGAAGCGGGTACGCATCTTTACACCCCGCGCAGAGGTGCCCTTTGCCGGGCATCCCAATGTCGGCACCGCCGTGGTCCTGGCCCGCAGCGGCGCGCTGGGTGACGTGAAGCCCGGCAGCCGCATCGTCTTCGACGAGGAAGCTGGGCCCGTGCCGATCACCCTGCTGGGGGCGGGGGATCAGATCACCGGTGCGGAACTGACCGCGCCGAAGATCCACCCCATGGGCACCGTGATCGCACCTGCTGTGGCTGCAAGCCTCTTGTCGTTACAGGAAGACCAAGTCTGTTTTGACCGACACTTGCCAATGGTGGCGTCAGCCGGGCTCGCCTTCCTGATGGTGGAGGTGAAGGATCGCGCAGCCCTGGCCGCAGCCCGCGCCGATGCAGCCCGTCTCTACGAGCTGGAACAAGCGCACGACTTCAACGGCGTCTTCATCTACGCAGCCGAACCCGCCGACTCGGAGACCGATTACCGGGCGCGCATGTTCGCCCCCTCGCATGGGGTCGACGAGGATCCCGTGACCGGCAGCGCCAATGCCGCACTGGGTATCATCCTGGCAGCCGCCGACGGCTCGGAGAACGAGACCCTGCGGTGGTCGGTCGCCCAAGGCGTCGAAATGGGGCGTGCCGGCCGCGCCGACATCACCGCCGAACGGCGCAACTGGGAGACCACCGAGATCCGCGTCGCTGGCTCCGCCGTCATCGTTTGCCGCGGTGAGATAGAGATCCCCTAGAGCCAGCTATCACCGACTGGGCGCAAAATTCGATGGGATCGTGAGCGAGCGCTATCAGTTTTTGGTCGTATACCTTCGTTTTGATCGATTTTTGATCGCTTTTTTGATCCTGTTTTGACGGCCGTCGCTCACCTTGCGGGCTCTGGGGTGAGCCGGCCGTGAAGGCACAGGTCTGCGCTGTCCGGAAGTCCCTGAACGTCTCGTGCATTGCGCACATCGAAAAGAGGGGCATGGCAACTATGAGCACGATCTACGGTACGACCGGCGATGACTTTTTCGGTGGACAATCGGGCAACGACACACTGTTCGGGCTCAGCGGTGTCGATATCATTGTCGGCCGCTTTGGGCATGACCTGCTGTTTGGTGGTGCCGGCGACGATACCTTGGAGGGCTCGGCAGGCGACGATACCGCCTATGGTGGCAGTGGTTCCGACGAGATCCTGGGAGATCGTGGCAAGGACACGCTCTTCGGCGGCTCGGGTGAGGATAGGCAGCTGGAAGGGGGGACCGGCAACGACCTGATTTACGGTGGCTCGGGTGCAGACCTAAGCCTCTTTGGCGGCGACGGGCATGACACGCTGTTCGGCGATGCGGGTGACGACACCCGACTGGTCGGATCGAGCGGCAACGACCTGATCTACGGCGGCTCGGGCGCAGATTTGAGCCTCTATGGCGGCGACGGGCATGACAGCGTCTTCGGTGGTGCTGGCAACGACAGTCGCCTAAGGGGTGGCGTCGGGAATGACAGACTAGCGGCGGGAGATGGCAACGATGAAAATTTCAGAGGAGACGATGGCGCCGATCGTCTTTTCGGCGATGGAGGAGAAGACCGCTTCTTCTATGGCAGTAGCGGGAATGACCGGGTCTTTGGTGGCGACGGAGGCGACCGGTTCCTTCACGGTGGGAGTGGTGATGACTGGCTGTTTGGAGGTTCAGGTACTGATTACCGGTTTTACGGATCAGGCGGTCAAGATGGGCTTTATGGTGGCAGCGGTGTAGACGGCCGTCTGGATGGCATGCATGGCAATGACTCTCTTTTCGGCGGCGCTGGAAATGACTATCGACTCTTCGGCGACCTTGGTGACGATCGCGTCTATGGTGGTGACGGAGATGACTCTGTCCTGGCGGGGGATAATGGCAATGATCGTCTCTATGGAGGGTCCGGGAACGATTTCAGTCTCTTCGGTAGCGATCACGATGACACCCTGTCTGGTGGATCCGGTTCAGACAGTCAGCTCTTTGGTGGAGACGGTGACGATGTCTTTCTGATAGATGCAGGAGAGGCCTTCGCTGACGAAGAGATCTTTGGAAACTCAGGAAACGACACCCTCTTGCTAGGCATCGGAGCCTCGCTGCCGGAAGGCATGACCATTGAGAGTGTTGAGAACATTCAGCAGCAGGGTTCGAGTGGCAATGACTCCTTTTTGGCTGCGATGGGTATGGACTCCGTGTTGGGTCTCAGCGGAAACGATAGCATTGAGGGGCGCGACAGCGAGGACACCATCTATGGCGGTGTCGGCGACGATACGCTCCGTGGTGGCGACGCACGAGACCTCTTGAACGGTGGTGTGGGTGACGATCGCTTAGAGGGAGAGCGAGGGGACGATCACCTCAACGGGGATCTCGGCGATGACGATCTGCGCGGCGGCAGTGGCCTGGATCTCCTGTTCGGCCGTAGTGGCGTAGATACTCTGCGAGGCCAGAGCGCCTCTGACGTACTGTTTGGCTTCAGCGGTCACGACAGCATTCTTGGTGGTGACGGATCGGATACTCTTGTTGGACATCTCGGTAATGACCTCTTAACAGGCGGCGCCGGAAGGGACCTGCTGATCGGGGAGAACGGTAGAGACCGCTTGAACGGAGGCAGTGGCGCCGATACGGCTTTCGGTGGCCTCGGCAATGACACCTTCATCGTGGATACCGCCGCTGATGTGATCTATGAGGTCGCGGGCGGTGGGACTGACGTCGTACGCTCCAATGCGTCGGACTATACGCTCGGAAGTGGGGACACTTGGCGTGTCGAGCACGGGATCATCACTAAGGCAGCAGCCGATGCCAACCTGGCTGGAAACGAGTTCGACAACTCGCTGGTGGGCAACCATTGGGTCAACCGGCTTTACGGAGGCAGCGGCGCGGATGTCCTGGATGGGCATAGCGGCATTGACATCGCCTTCGGTGGGTCTGGGGACGATACCTTCTTCGTCGACACCTACAGCGATCAAATACGTGATGAGGCCGGGAATGGTGTCGATCTGGTCCGGGCAGAGGTTGATTTCACCTTGCCGAACGGTGGCGCCTCAGACTTCCTCGAGAACCTCAGCCTGGAAAGCGGCAAGGGGAACTTGAATGGCAAAGGGAACAGCCTCGGCAACAGGATTGAGGGCAATAGCGGGAACAACATTCTGCACGGGCTTGGCGGTGCCGACAGCCTGCGCGGCGGTGCTGGTGATGATCGCCTCTTCGGCGGGGCCGAGGGGGATCGCTTTGACGGAGAGAGCGGCGCGGACACCATACTGTTGGGTACCGGTGATATCGCATTCGGCGGCAGCGGCGATGATTCCTTCCGCTTTGACGGAACTGACTTGGGTGCCGGTGGCAGCGGCGGTCCTGTTCTCCGCGACTTCAATGGCGCCCTGATCAATGAGGCCAATGGTGAGGACAAGCTGGTCTTCGCAGCCGGGCTGGAGAGCGGCAGCTTCGCCTACGTCGGCAGTGCCGGCTACTCGGGCAGCGGCAACAGCGAGGCGCGCTATGCCTCTTCTGGTCAGTTGCAGGTCGATCACGACGGCGACGGCGTGACCGATATCGCCGCTGAGGTGGATGGCCTCTTTGCCGCCAACCAACTGACCAGCGGCGATTTCGTCTGGTTGTGAGGGATGACCTATCTGGCCTTGTTCTGGAGGCCTCGGGGAGTAGCTGGCGGAGACGCTCTGACATTTCAGAGGAGAATGTTCAAAGTCTGTCACTCTTAAGTCTGCCCTTGACCTTGCTTTGGTCAAACTCGACATTAAAGGTCGCTCTTAGAGCATAGTGCTGGTCTCTGCCCGGTCAGCTTAAAGTGCGCGTATCCGGTCGCTATCTCTCTCTCTGAGGCGGGGCGTCGGGATCTGCACAGACAAAGCTTACAGGCACGGCAACAGTGCTAAGGCAATCGAAGGTCTGGCGACAGCGGGCGGCACTGAAGCGGCACCGCTTGTCGCTTGTTGAACAGGACGCGTTAGGAGGCTTCCACCCTATGCATGATGATCACAATCGCGACGCGCTCATGGCGGCGCTCGCCAAAGATGCTCTTTCCGGTCGTATCTCTCGCCGGCGCTTCATGGAAGGCGCTGCCGCAGTCGGCTTGACGGTCGCTGCTGCTTCCAGCCTCTGGAGCACCAAGGTTATGGCCAACACGCCGCAGCGCGGTGGCAACTATCGTGTTGGCTGGCATGATGGGAACACCACCGACAAGCTGGACCCCGGCACGACTGAAGGCGTGTTCATGATCCAGCTGAACCACACCATGCGCAACTACCTGACCGAGATCACGCCGACCAACGAGATTGGCCCGGACATTTCGGAGAGCTGGTCTGCCTCGGATGACGCCTCGGTCTGGACCTTCAAGCTGCGTGAGGGTGTCACCTTCCACAACGGCAAGGAATTCAAGGCCAGCGATGCGCGGGATTCGCTGAACTATCACCGCAATGCTGACAACGCCTCCGCTGCCAAGCCGCTGCTTGACGATGTCAAGGACATCAAGGCGGATGGTGACTACACACTTGTCGTCGAGATGAACGGGGGCAATGCGGATCTGCCCTACATCATGTCCGATTACCACCTGGTCATGATGCCATCCGATGGCGAGGGCAACGTCGACAAGGAGAGCGGCGTCGGAACCGGCCCCTACAAGATCGATCACTTCGAGCCCGGCGTGCGCTGCGAACTAACCCGCAACGACAACTACTTCAAGTCGGACCGGGCCTGGTTCGATGCCGTCGATGCCATCACCTTGAACGACGGCAACGCGCGCCAGAGTGCCATCATCACCGGTGAGGTCGACGCCATCAGCGAAGTCGATCTGAAGACCGTTGGCCTGCTGGCCCGCCGTCCCGGCATCGTCATCGACGAAGTGGCCAGCGGCGCGCATTGTACCATTCCGATGTTCTGCGACGTCGCGCCCTTCGACAATGTCGATGTGCGTCTGGCCTTGAAGTACGGCATCGATCGCGGCGCCATCATCGACAAGATCCTGCGTGGCCATGGCACCATCGGAAACGACCACCCGATCGCACCCTCTCTGCCCTTCTGGGCCGATCTCGAGCAGCGCGAGTACGATCCGGACAAGTCGAAGTTCCACCTGAAGAAGGCCGGCATGGAGAACCTCAAGGTCGAGCTCTCTTCTGCCGATGCAGCCTTCTCGGGCGCGGTCGATATGGCAGTGCTCTTCTCTGAGAGTGCCAAATCAGGTGGCATGGATATCTCAATCAAGCGCGAGCCGAACGACGGCTATTGGTCCAACGTCTGGCTGGTGAAGCCCTTCGTCGTTGTTGGGTGGGGCGCGCGTCCGACACCGGACGTCATGTTCACTCTGGCTTACAAGGACGATGCGCCTTGGAACGAGAGCCATTGGAAGAACCCACGCTTCAATGAGTTGCTGCTCCAGGCCAAGGGCGAGCTGGATCACGACAAGCGGGCTGCAATGTATCGCGAGATGCAGCAGCTCTGCCGTGATGATGGCGGCACCGTCGTGCCCTTCTTCCGCAATCGCGTCATGGCGCGCAGCGATAAGGTGCAGCATGGTCCCGATATCTCGGGCAACTGGGAGCTGGACGGCGCCCGCTCGGCCGAACGTTGGTGGTTCGCTTCCTAAGCGTTTCTTAGGTAGATCCGACGGAAATGGCTCGGCCGCAAGGCCGGGCCATTTTTCGTTCAGGTTATCCCGAGCCCAAGAGCTGGACCGCCTCGTCCCGTCCCATAAGATAGAGCAGCAGGCGCAAGGCCTCCCCGCGTTCGCTCTTCAGCTCCGGGTCCTGCTCGACGATGCGCCGCGCGTCATCGCGGCTGGCCGCCATCAGTTCGCCGTGGGAGGCGACGTCGGCCAGGCGAAACTGCGGCAGGCCGCTCTGCTTCGTGCCCAGGATCTCGCCGGCACCGCGCAGGCGCAGATCCTCCTCAGCGATGAAAAAGCCATCCTCGCTCTGCCGCAAAGTCTCCAGCCGGGCGCGCGCCGTCTCCCCCAGGGGCGATTGATAGAGCAGCAGGCAGCTCGACTTCTCGCTGCCACGGCCAACGCGCCCGCGCAATTGGTGGAGCTGCGATAGGCCGAAACGCTCGGCATGCTCGATGACCATGATGGTAGCCTCAGGCACGTTGACCCCGACCTCGATCACCGTGGTGGCGATCAGGAGGCTCAAGGGACCCTCGGCGAAGGCCTGCATGGTCTTTTCTTTCTCGCCGCCCGACAGGCGGCCATGCACCAGACCGACCTTGCCGGGAAAGCGCGCGTTCAGATGCGCGAAGCGCTCTTCGGCGGCGGCCAGGTCGCTCTGGTCTGAGACCTCGACCAGTGGGCAGACCCAATAGACCTTGCGGCCTTCTGCCAAGGCACGGGCCAGACCCCCGACCACATCATCCAGTCTTGAGAGCGGCAGCACGCGCGTATCGATCGGCTGGCGACCCGCGGGTTTCTCGTCCAGGCGCGAGACATCCATGTCGCCGTAAACCGTCATTGTCAGAGTCCTGGGAATCGGCGTTGCCGTCATCACCAGGATATCGACCGCTTGACCCTTCTGCGCCAAGGCCAGGCGCTGGTGCACGCCAAAGCGATGCTGCTCATCGACCACGGCCAGCAGCAGCTCGCGAAACTGCACCTCCTCTTGGAAGAGAGCGTGGGTGCCGATGACCAGCTGGCTCTCACCGGAGGCGATACGCTCCAGGGCGGCGGCGCGTCCGGCACTGCGATCGCGGCCCACGAGCAGGTCGATGCCGATCCCGGCCGCGGCGGCCAGTGGCTGCAGGCTGTGCAGATGCTGTCTGGCCAGGATCTCGGTGGGCGCCATCAGGGCGGCCTGACCGCCACACTCGGCTGCGGTCAGCATGGCCAACAGGGCGACCAGGGTCTTGCCCGATCCCACATCGCCTTGCAGCAGCCGTAGCATGCGACGCTCGCCGGCCATGTCGTCCAGGACCTCCGTGACGGCCCGCTTCTGCGCGTCGGTCGGGCGATAGGGTAGGGCGTCCAGTACCCGAGAGCGGAGGCGTCCGTCGCCGCGGAGCGAACGACCGCGCTTGCGCCTTTGGCGTCGCCGGACCAGGGCCAAGGCCAGTTGATTGGCCAGCAGTTCATCCAGTGCTAGGCGTTGTCGCGGCACGGCAAAGGGGGAGAGGTCGCTTTCGTCCTGTGGCTCGTGCACCTGCCGCAATGCGGTCTCGAAGGAGGGGAGCTTGCGCTGCGCCAAGAGGGGGCCATCCTGCCACTCCGGCAAAGCGCCCGGCAGGCGATCCAGAGCACCGGCAATCGCCTTCTGTAAGGCCTTCGGGGTGAGCCCCGCCGTCATAGGATAGACAGCTTCGACCAGGGGCAGGCTGTCTGCCTCCTCCGGCGGAAGCACGTGGTCGGGGTGGGTGATCTGCAGGCTCTGGCTATAGCGTTCCAGCTTGCCGCTGACCAGACGTCGGCTGCCTTCTGGCAGCAGCTTGCCAAGCCACCCCGCATCGGCATGAAAGTAAACCAGATCGACGGTTTGCCCGTCGTCGAAACAGGTGACCCGGAAGGGCTGACGCTTGGTTCGCGGTGCTTGGGTGCTGCCGACCAGCAGCTCCAGGGTCACCAGTCGCCCGACCTCCGCTTCGGCGAGGTGCGGCCGATAGCGACGGTCCACAAGGCCGGAGGGCAGGTGCCAACAGAGGTCGATGACCCGAGGCCCGGCCAGCTTCTCGACCAGCTTGGCCAAGCGCGGACCGATGCCGGGAAGCGCCGTCACTTCGGCGAAGAGCGGATAGAGGATTTGCGGACGCATGCGACGGGCGCGCGGCTCCTGAGTGCTGCTGGCGGTTCCGGACGGCATGACAGACCGCCCGCTAGGGTCTATATCCTAATCCAGCTTTCCCCACCGTGGTATCGGCAGATCTCTACTTTGCCGCTACCCGGCAGATTGCGCGTGGGTGAAGGCTGGCAAGATGGGGACAGGAGGGCAGGAGATGACGGTGGAGAGCTTGGAGAACCGCGCGAAGCGTCTGCGCTATAGAAGCTGGCGGCGCGGGACCAAAGAGCTGGATCTGCTGCTGGGTCCCTATGCCGATGCGCGCTTCGACGGGTCCGGCGATGACGGGATGGACACCTATGAGTCGCTTCTGGAGCTGCCGGAGCCGCTGCTCTACAGCCTGCTGACCGGCACTGAAGAACCGGGTGACCTGGCCGCCATGCCGGAAGACTTCGTCGCCATGGTCGGCTCGATCCGCGAATTCCACGCTGAGCCAAGAAAGGTTTGAGCCGGCCAGATGCAGCAAGAGCTCCTCACCGCCGCCCTTTTTGAGCCGGGCGACACGCAGATCTATGGCGCCCCGGAGGGGGCGGAGGCGACCTGGATCGCAGGCCTTCTGGGCCAACACCCGGATCGTACCTTGGCACTGGTCGTGCGCGACGATGCGGCCTTGGCCCGCGCGGTGGCAACTTTGCGCTTCTTTGCACCCAAGACTGAGGTGTTTCGCTTTCCCGCTTGGGATTGCTTGCCATACGATCGGGTCTCGCCGCACCGCGATATCGTGGCTCAGCGGCTGGACACCCTGATCCGGCTGAAGACCAAGATTCGCGGTCAGGGCCGTGTGCTCTTGACCACCGTCAATGCCTTGCTGCAGCGCCTGCCGCCCAAGCGCGCGATCTGGTCCCGCATTGTGATCCTGCGACCAGGCGAAGAGATGGCGCCGGAGGCTTTGCAGCAAGCCCTCCGAGACCAGGGCTACGAACGCGTAGAGACGGCCAGCGAACCTGGCGAATACGCGCTGCGCGGTGGCCTGGTGGACATCTTTCCCGCCGGCCGTTCGGCACCCTTGAGGTTGGATTTCTTCGGCGACACGGTGGAGAGCGTGCGCGTCTATGACCCTCTGACCCAGCGTTCCACCGGCAAGGCCAAAGGATTGGTCTTGAAGCCGGTTTCCGAGGTGCGCTTGGACAAGGCCAGCATTGAAGGTTTCCGCCAGGGCTATCGCGCGCTCTTCGGCAGCGGCAGGGATGACCCGCTCTATGAGGCGGTGAGCGAGGGACGCGCCTATGGCGGCTTGGAGCATTGGCTGCCGCTCTTCTACGAGCGTTTGGATAGCCTGCTGGACTATCTGCCCAAGGGCACGCCGCTGATCATGAGCCAGGACGCCGAGAGCCAGCGTGATCAACGCCTGGAGACGGTGGTTGAGTTCTATGAGGCGCGCCGGGCCGCCATGCGCGCCCGCGACGATGGCTCGGCCCCCTACAAACCGCTTCAGCCCGACGCGCTCTATCTGACCGCTGACGAGTGGGATGGCTTGCTTAGCAAGAGAGCGGCCGGACGCCTGACCTCCTTTGCGGCACCGGAAGGGCGCGAGGCCTTCGATCTGGGCGGACGCACGGCGCCCAACTTTGCCGAGGCCCGGCAGGGCAAGCAGGGCCTCTACGCTGCACTCGCAGAGACCTGGAAGACTGCGCGCGCGGAAGGTCAGCGGCTGGCCATTGCTGGTTCCAGCGATGGCTCGCGCGACCGGCTGGGCGCCTTGATGGCGGAGCACGGTTTGGACGCCCAGGTGAAGGTGGCGCAGTGGACCGAGCTGCAGGAGGCTCCCGACACAGCCTTAGGTCTCACCAGCCTTCCGCTGGAGCGTGGCTTCGTGACGCCCGAGGTGATGCTGCTGAGCGAGCAGGATCTCTTGGGTGAGCGCTTGATGCGAGCCGCTGGCAAGCGGCGCAAGGCGGAGAACTTCCTAACCGAGGTCGCCTCGCTCAGCGGCGGTGATCTTGTGGTGCATGTGGAGCACGGCATAGGCCGTTTCGAGAGTCTCGAGACTTTGGACGTGGGTGGGGCGCCGCACGACTGCCTGCGGGTCATCTATGCAGGCGGAGACCGGCTTTTCGTACCCGTCGAGAACATCGACGTCCTGACCCGCTTCGGCGGCGAAGATGCCGTGGCAGAGCTGGACAAGCTGGGCGGGGTTGCCTGGCAGGCGCGCAAGGCCAAGGCGCGTGAACGCATCCGCGAGATCGCCAAGAAGCTGATCAAGATCGCAGCACAGCGCCAACTGCAAAGCATCGAGCCGGTGGAAGCGCCGGACGGTCTCTACGAAGAGTTCGCCGCGCGCTTCCCCTATCCGGAGACCGATGACCAGTTGAGCGCCATCTCGGACGTGGTCGAGGATCTGGGCTCCGGTCGGCCGATGGATCGCTTGATCTGCGGTGACGTTGGCTTCGGCAAGACGGAGGTGGCCATGCGGGCGGCCTTCATGGTGGCCATGAGCGGCCGACAAGTGGCAATCGTGGCGCCGACCACGCTCTTGGCCCGGCAACATGCCAAATCCTTTGCCGAGCGGTTTCAGGGTTTGCCGATCCGCATCGACTGGATCTCTCGCCTGGTGGCGCCGAAGCAGGCCGCAGAGGTGCGCCGCTGCCTGACCAGTGGCGAGGTTGATCTGGTGGTCGGCACCCACGCACTGTTGTCCAAGTCGGTGCAGTTCCGCGACCTGGGGCTTCTGATCGTCGACGAGGAGCAGCACTTTGGCGTCAAGCAGAAGGAGCGCCTGAAGGAGCTGGGCAGCGATATCCACGTGCTGACCCTTTCAGCCACCCCGATCCCGCGGACCTTGCAGATGGCCATGTCCGGGGTGCGCGAGATGAGCCTGATCGCAACGCCGCCGGTCGATCGCCTGGCCGTGCGTACCTTCGTGCTGCCTTATGATCCTGTGGTGCTGCGCGATGCCATCCTACGCGAGCGCATGCGTGGCGGGCAGGTCTTCTACGTCTGTCCGCGCATCGAGGATCTGGACGAGGTTGCCGAACGCCTGCGCAAGCTGGTTCCGGAAGCGCGTTTTGCGATCGCTCACGGCCAGTTGCCGCCGACAGAGCTGGAGCGGGTCATGGGCGAGTTTCTGGATCGCCGCACAGATATACTGCTTTCGACCAACATCGTTGAATCGGGATTGGACATTCCGACGGCCAACACCCTGATCTTACACCGATCCGACCTCTTCGGCTTGTCGCAACTCTATCAGTTGCGTGGCCGCATTGGCCGGTCGAAGCTGCGCGCCTACGCCTATCTGACCTTGCCGACCGGACGAAAGCTGACCCCTACGGCGCAGCGGCGCCTGGAGGTCATGCAGACCCTGGATACCTTGGGGGCCGGCTTTGCCGTCGCGACCCATGATCTGGATATCCGTGGCGCCGGCAATCTGGTGGGTGAGGAACAGTCGGGGCACATCCGCGAGGTCGGCATCGAGCTCTATCAGCAGATGTTGGAAGAGGCCGTTCAAGGCCTGAAACAACAGCAAGGCAGCGAAGAGATCCTCCTGACCCAGCGCGAGGGGTGGACGCCGCAGATCAACTTGGGTGTCCCCGTTCTGATCCCAGAGAGCTATGTCGCCGATCTCAACATCCGTATGGGCCTCTACCGCCGCTTGGCCAATCTGGTCGATCAGGCAGAAATAGAGGCCTTCGCGGCAGAGCTGATTGATCGCTTTGGCGCGCTGCCCGGCGAGGTGGAGAACCTGCTACAGGTCATGACCATCAAGCAGCTCTGCCGTCAGGCTGGCGTGGGGAAAGTCGATGCCGGTCCCAAGGGTGCGGTGCTCTCTTTCCACGAGGACAAGCCGGCTGCCCCTGATCGCCTCATCACCTATCTGCAAAGCGGTGCCCGCGATGGCTCTGTCCGCATCAGGCCAGACCAGCGCCTGGTCATTCAAGCCTCATGGGGCAAGCCAAAGGGACGCGTGGCCGGCCTGCGCAAGGCTCTGGTCAATCTGGTTCCAGAGAGACGGCAGGAGGCGGCAGAGTAGCGGTCAGTCGGCGGCTTCGTCCCGCGCCAGTTTTCGCCGCATACGTCTGACCCCCAGTCCGACCGCCAGGGCGATAACCGGTACCGCGAAGAGCGTGACCAGACCTTTGTCGAGCGGCAGTCCCAGGCCTTTCAGTCCCTCTGCCAGGTAACCGACCAGCCCCACGGCGTAGTAGGTAATGGCGACGACAGAGAGGCCCTCGACGGTCTCTTGCAAGCGGAGTTGTAGCTTGGCCCGATTGTTCATCGAGACCAGCAGCTCGGCATTTAGCTCTGAAACCTTGACGTCGACACGGGTCGCCAGGAGACGGGTGGCGCGGGCGATGTGGTCGGTCAGCGCGTTCTGGCGGGCATCGGCCGCCAGGCAGGTTCGATAGGCCGGAGCGAGCCGGCGTTCGATGAAGCCACCGATGCCGAAGCCTCCATTGAAGGGCTGCTCCCGCAGGGTCTCGATGCGCTCCATGACAATGCGCCAATAGGCCTGGGTGGCAGCGAAACGGTAGGCCGTGTGGGTGCGTAACGACTCTGCTTCGCCGGCGATGCAGGTCAACTGCTGTAGCAGGTTGCGGTCCTGGGCGACGTCGGCTGGTGCCAAGAGACTGTCCGAGAGGTCGGCGATCGCTTCCTCCAGCCGCCTCAGGTCATCTCCCGTATCCCTCGCCTGGGCAAAGCCGAGCAGGGCGGCCAAGCGATAGGTCTCGATCTCCAGAAGCGTTTGCACCAGGCGACCGCGCCTGACGGGGTCGCTCTCTCTGTCGAACAGCAGCATGCGCACGAAGCCGTCGCCGTCCGGGCGAAAATCAGCGGCGACGTGGGCCAAACCGTCCTGGAGACTGCTCTCCACCACCTTGTCCTGGCCGAAGGCATCGCGGTAGAGCCGCCGATCCGGGCCCTCATCGTCCCTTCGGCGGACGGCTACGTGCATCGCAGCCAAGAGCGCGCCTGGCAGATTGGCCCACCACCAGGTCGGAGTCGCGTCCAAGGCTGCCCGCCAGACCAGAGTCTGCTCATCGCCTAGATGACGCAGCAGCGTATAGGTCGAGAACTCGGTATGGCTTTCCCAGACGATGCTGAGATTGCCGGTGTCAACCTGGTGACGTCTTGCGCTCTCACCCGGCTCTGGCAGCCCAAGGGCACGGCAGAGCTTCAAGAGGTGGGCGCGGGCCTCGCCAGTGCCGCGTTCGCCCGCGTGCATCACCAGTCGACTGACCATAGCGGGATGAAAGACGGCAGAGGGCGGCCGCGCGTGGGCCTCCGCGATGAGCTGGTCGCGCCAAGGGTGCGGTTGCAGGTCGATCCAACGCTCAGCCATTGAGGGAAGCGGCTCCTCTAAGGGCCAGAAATCAGGGATTCATAAGCTATGCGTTGTGGTCCGAACCAAGAAAGAGGGCATAGTGGCCCAAGCTGCGATGCAGGGACGCTTATGTCTTCGAGATCTTGCCAGGCGGCGCCGGCGGCCCTATTTTTCGCATCCCAAGCATCGGCAGGGCGGTTAGCTCAGCGGGAGAGCGTCTCGTTTACACCGAGAGGGTCGGCGGTTCAAATCCGTCACCGCCCACCATGTGACTCACATCAGATCCGCAGAAGCTTCACCCATGCTGGGGCTCTGGGATCGCGTCTGTCCCATGTCTAGAAACTTCGTCAATGGAAAGGACGGCTCGTGACGATCTATTTTCATATCGGATCGCCAAAGACCGGCACCACGTCACTGCAACAGTTCCTGGCGGCGAATCGGAGCCGTCTTGCCGACCAGGGCTATCAGTTTCCGTCCTTCTTGGGCGAGCAGAACCACACCAAGCTCGCCGCCTATGCCGTTAATGAAGGACGCATGCTGCCAATTCTGATCGACTTAAGGCTCACCGACAAAGAAAAGCTTGCAGTCTTTCGACCGAGGCTTGAAGAGATATTTACAAAAAAGATCAATAGCGATGCAAATTACATTTTCTCAAATGAACACTGCCTGGGTTTTCTGTCTGCAAAAGAGGAGAAGGAGCGTCTGAAGGGTCTAGTCACGCGTACAGGGCAAGACGTTCAGATCATTATTTATTTCCGGGAGCCGGTTGCCTATCACGCCAGTCGGTTCTCAACAAACGTGAAGATGGGGCGCACCAGGACGATCGCGCGCCCGTCGGATAGTCAGATGGATGAATGGTACGATTATTACTCTATTGCGATGGAATGGGCTCATGTCTTCGGGAAAGACAATGTTACCGTACGCATATTCTCTCGTGATGTGATGAAGCAAGGCGACATTCGTCAGGATTTTTGCGAGGTGCTGGGCTTGGATGACAGCCTCTTGGATTTCCACTATGCGACCGATCCAACAGCGAACCGAAGCCTGGACTACCTGATTGCATCCTTCATGTTGGAGTTTAACGCCTTGGTTCCGCGTTACATCGATAACAGGGTCAATCCGTTCCGTGGCGACCTGGCTCATTTGAGCGAGGTGATCTCGACCCGCGAGGGCATTCTAGTGCCCGAGAGGGTCGCTACCTTCATGACTGAAAAACTAGAAGCCTCGATGGCGCGGCTCAACAAAGAGTTCTTGGGCGGTGAAGAAACCTCTCCATTCGCACCTTACAATGGTGAGGGGAAGTCTGCTTTGCGCAAGCTCAGGCGCAAAGAGTTCCTGGAAGTCTATGCACAGCTTTGGTCTGCGAAGATTGCAAAGGAAAAAGGGCTGAAGCTCTAACCATGCGTTCAGGCATCAGGCTGGGCTCCTATCCCGGCTGACTTGCCTTACCCTCTCCCAGGGCACTGACCTTGGTTTCCTTGCAGTCCCTTTGATAGCGCGCCCTCTTCGCCGGGGACGTCATCACGTCCGCGTGCGTGCCGCGAACTTTCTTCCCCGGAAGGCGTCATCTTCGTCAGAACCAAGGCGGCAGGGGCCGGCAGCAAGGATTGTCAGGCCAATAGAGGAGCAATCTTTGCCTGACGCGCGTGACGCTCAAGTCGCTGATCTGGGCAGGACCTTTCGCAAAGAGGTCGATGGGCTCTACCGCTATGCCCGGCGCATTCTGGGCGACGCCGCCGAGGCGGAGGATGCCGTGCAAGATGCGTTCCTGCGGCTAACCAGGCGCGACGAGGGGGCGGAGGAGATGATGAGCCTGCGTGCGTTTGTCTATAGGGTGGTCCGCAATGTCTGTATCGACCGGCTGCGCCGGCGATCACGCCAACCACAGATGGTGACCGACGAGGGCTTGGAGAGCTATCCCGCCGCCAACTGGACCGCGTCGACGCCGGAGACCAAGGCGCTGACCTCTGAGAGCTTCAGGCGCATCGCGGACGCCATGAAGAAGCTGCCCGACGTGGAGGGAGAGGCGCTCTCTTTGGTCGTCGTCGAGGGCCTTAGCTATCGAGAAGTCTCGGTCGCGACCGCTGTACCCATCGGAACGGTGCGATCCAGATTGAACCGGGCGCGCCAGAACCTGCGCGCCATGCTTCAGGACGATCAACTGCCGCTGACAGGGGATGAGACGGACAAGGTCGTGAGGTTGCCGAGGAAAAGGTCATGACGGACTGTCCCGACTTTGACGCCATCGCCGCCTACCTGGACGGGGAAGGCACAGAGAGGGTCGCAGAGATCAAACGGCACTTGGCCGCCTGCGAGGCTTGCAAGGCCATGGCTGCAGAGATCAAATTGATCGACATCGCCGTCAGGGCCAATGCGACGAGCACGACGGCGCCTGATCGTTTGGTTGATTGGATCGACGAGCGCCAATCCCCAAAGCCACGAACCCTATCGCGGCGCCGCGCGCTTGGCGGCTTTGCCATTGCAGCCGGCATTGCTGCTGTTGCCTTCTTTCTCAATCGCCAGAGCGAGCCCAATCTGGCGATGGATACGACCCTATTCAAAGACTTCGCGACCTTGATCGCGGCCGATGGCCCCTTGGATTTCGAGGACGAGGATCCTGAGACGGTCATTGCCTGGTTCAAGCCGCGGGTACCCTTCAAGCTGCCGGAGATGGCCTCCCTGACAGAGGCAGAGTTGCGCGGTGGCCGTCTGTGCTGGATCTTGGATCGACGTTGGGCGGCTCTCCAGCTCGGCAACAAGGCCGATAGCGCCTGCCTCTATGTCGCCAAGGCTGATGGCTTGACTCTGGATGCGGGCGCGCCGCTACAGGCCGATCCTGCGGTGCTGCAAGAGGGTGGATTGACCGGTGCCTTCTGGCGCAGCGGCGATCTTGCCTTTGGACTGGTCGGCGACTGGTCAAGGCAACGCCTTCAGCAGGTGGCGCAGGTCCTAAGCACTGAAGCGTAGCGCTGGAGAGCGCTCAGGACTGCCCGCGCACGAGGGTTGCCAGGCGCAGCATTGCCCAGATCCCATAGAGCGGGCCCAAGGCCAGGATCAGGAGCGTCGTCGACCAGCCCAGTCCCTCTGCCACCCAGGGAATGGCTTGGACGACAAAGACGGTGAGACCGAAGCCCAGCGCGGTCTGCAAGGTCATGAGGCTGCCGACCTTGTCTGCCGGTGCATAGTCCGCCACCAGGGCAGAGAACTGCGCCGAATCGGGAACGATGGTGAAACCCCAGAAGAGGAGCGCCAAGAGGGTAAGCCAGACCGGGCCGCCGAAGGTAAGCGCCGTCAGGACGGCGGCGGTGGCGCTGCCCATCATGGCGTAGATCGCGACCCGGCCCTTGCCGATGCGATCGGCCAGTGGGCCGGCAATGGCTGAGGCTAGACCGCCGAGGGCTATGGTGGCAAAGGCGGTCCAGGTGGCGAGCCTCAACGCCTGTGGCTCTGCCAGGTGGATGGAATAGGAGGCCAAAGTGAAGACCCCGATCCAGGCCCACATGGCATAGAGCTCCCACATGTGTCCCAGATAACCGGCGATTGCCAGTCGGATGCGCCGGTCACGCCAGGCCAGGAAGACATCATCGAAGCGAAAGCGCTGTGCCTTGCTGTGGAAGGGTCCGAGCCCAGCCACGAGCATCGAGAGTCCGCCAAAGGCGGCGGCAGCGGAGGCGAGGATGACAGTCAGGCGCCAGTTCTCAGCACCGACTGCGGCGAAGAGGTGCGGCATGGCCGATCCCAAGGTCAGGCCGGCGATCAGCAGAGAAACCAGGAAGCCGCGATCCTTTTGCCCCCATCCGACTGCGATCTTCATTCCGACCGGATAGACCAGCGCCAAAAGGGCGCCGGTGATCAGCCGCAGTGCAATTGCTAGGAGAGATCCGATCGGTGCGACCAGCAGCAGGATGTTGGCAAGCGCAGCCAAGAGAGCGGCCGAGGCGATCACCCGTCGCGGGTCAAAGCGGTCGGCAAGGCCGGAGAGAGCGGAGACAAGGGCACCGATTACGAACCCGGCCTGAACCGCGCTGGAGAGCGCGGCTTGTCGAAAAGGGCTCATCGCCTGCTCGGCCTGCATTGCCGGCAGGATGGCGGCAGAAACGAACCAGAGGCTCAGCACCGCGACCTGCGCTACCACAAGGGTCGTAATGCTCCCAAACTTCCCCATACCTCTGACGTGCCCCTCGATAGGTTCGATGGCGCGCCTATTAACACAGAGGGGAGGGGATATCCGGTTTGAAATGGCGGATCTGCGTCCAAGGCGGGTCTGGAAGGCACTTTTGGGGGTCACATATCAGTGAGACAGATCTGGTCATTTCCCCCTGTGGTAACATAAATAGGGTCATGGAATTCATCATGAGGAATTTGTTGAGATGATTGCCATCAATCCCAAACGCCTGATCAAAGATCTCTCTGACCTCAGGAGCTTTGGTGCTTCTGGGAACGGCGTTGTTCGGCCCGCCTACAGCGATGTGGATATGGCATCGCGTCGTTGGCTTGCCGGTCGCATACGCGAGGCTGGCCTAAAGCCGCACTATGATCCGATCGGCAACCTTTTCGGTCTTCCATCCGGTGACGAGCCGGCAGTGCTGATTGGCTCCCATAGCGATACCCAGCCCGAAGGTGGCTGGCTTGATGGTGCCTTCGGTGTGATTGTCGGGCTGGAGATTGCCCGTGCGAGCCTGGAATGCGGCGGGCCGCCGGTGGCCATGGTGTCTCTGCAGGACGAAGAGGGGCGCTTCCTCGGCCTGACCGGAAGCCAGGTTTGGTTGGGCGAAGCCACCTTGGAAGAGGCCGATGCCGCCTGCGATCACGAGGGCAATCAACTGGGGGATATCCGTGCGGCCATTCCTGAGCTGCAGGACGGCTCTTTCCTCAATCCGGCTCGTTTCCAACGTTTTTACGAGGCCCATATCGAGCAGGGGCCGGTGTTGGATCGCTCAGGCGAGAAGATCGGCGTCGTCGAGGCTATCGTCGGTTGGCGCAACCTGCCTTTCCGCTTCATCGGCCAGCAGAACCATGCCGGCACCACGCCGATGGCCTTGCGGCGCGATGCCTTCCAAGGGCTCATTCGCTTTGGCGAGCGTCTCAACCACGTCTTTGCCGACTTGGCACAGCCCTCCACAGTCTGGACCATCGGGCGGGTGGATGTGCATCCCAACGCGCCCTCGATCGTCCCCGGCGCGGTGCAGGTGACCCTGCAATGGCGCGATGGCGACCTCGGGCGGCTGGATCGTATGGAGCAGGCGGCCTTGGCTCTGGTGCAAGAGGTCGCCTCTGACTGCGATTTGGAGGTGGAGGTGGGAGAGGTCGCAGCTCTCACACCCTCACGCATGGATGAAGGCTTGGTGGCCGATCTCGAGGCAGCAGCTGAGGCAGTGGCACCTGGTGTCTGGCGCCGGATGCCCTCAGGGGCCCTGCACGACGCCATGGTCTTCTCGACCCGCATGCCAACCGCGATGATCTTTGCGCCTTCAATCGGTGGCGTCAGCCACAGCTTTTCTGAGGATACGGCGACGGAAGATCTGGCACTCTGTGCCCAGGTTTTGGCGCGTGCAATCTCTAAGAGCCGTTGATGTGGAACTTCTGAGGAAAGTCTCTGCATGCCTTTAGGCTAACTTCTCACAATTTCCTCAGAGCATCCCTTGTTACGGCTCAAGCGAGTATCCTGAGCCTCCCTTACCTCTCTTGTCATCACGCCAGCCAATCCTGGTCTGGCGCAGGGTAGGGGACAGACGATGGCAAACATCTTCGGCACCAGTGGCGCAAACCAAGTCTTTGGCACCGCACTCGACGACCAGATCTATGGGCTGTCGGGCAATGACACGGCCAATGGCTATGGCGGTGACGACACCTTCGAAGGGGGTGAGGGTCAGGACAGCTTCTTCGGTGATAGCGGCAGCGATCGCGCCTATGGTGGCAGCGGTGCCGATGTCCTCGCCGGTGGGAGCGGCGACGACAGTGTCTTCTTCGGCGGCACTGGCAATGACACCATGGTTGGCGGGTTGGGTTCTGACCGCAGTTTCTTTGGTGAGGATGGGGCAGACACCTTCTTTGGCAATGGCGGCTCCGATCTCTTCATCTCTGGTGGTGCTGGGAGTGACAAACTCTTCGGAGGCAGTGGCAGCGACCTAAGCTTCGCTGGCTTCTCGGGGCAGGATCGTATCTATGGCGAATCCGGCTACGACATGAACTTCTATGGCG
Organism: Rhodospirillales bacterium; assembly: GCA_963669335.1. Taxonomy (GTDB): domain Bacteria; phylum Pseudomonadota; class Alphaproteobacteria; order Kiloniellales; family JACOMY01; genus JACOMY01. The sequence continues at coordinate 2,681,210 of OY770023.1, read as the reverse complement.
GTGACGGTGACGACCGCGTCTTTGGCGGCGCCCAGACGGATCGTTTTTTGCGCGGCGATAGCGGCAGCGACGGTATCTTCGGCGGCAACCAGTCTGACAGAACCCTATTCGGCGGTAGCGGTAATGACTCGGTCTTCGGCGGGCAGGGGCTTGACGTCTTCCTCTTTGGTGCCCGTGGCGATGATAACGTCTACGGCGGCTCCGGCAGCGACCGCTACCTCTTCGGCGGCACCGGGGTTGACCAGATCTTCGGCGGTTCCGGGGAAGAGGCCGCGGTCTATGGTGGCAGTGGAAATGACCGTGTCTATGGCGCTCAGGGTGACGACTACTATCTCTTCGGCAGCGATGGTGACGACAAGGTCTTTGGTGGCGACGGCGCCGACACGCTCGGTGGCGCCAGTGGCATCGACACGCTACGCGGCGGCGATGGTCAGGACACCTTGGATGGTGGAGACGCCAGCGACCTGCTGCGAGGGGAGAAGGACAATGACCTGTTGCAAGGCGGCGTCGGTGCAGACCGCCTCTTTGGCGGTGACGGTGATGACACGGCCTATGGCGGTGATAACCGCGACCGCTTCGCTGGCGGTAGCGGTACGGACTGGATGTTCGGCGATGGCGCGGGAGACGTTCTGAACGGCGGTAGCGGGGCTGACTATGCCTATGGTGGCAATGGCAACGATACCTTCGTCGTGAACCAGCTCGATGACATCGCTTTCGAGGATGTCGGCCAGGGTGATTCCGATGTCATACGCTCCAACGCGCTTGACTACACACTGTTACAGGCAACGGGCGGCGACATCGAACGCGCCGTGATCAACAAGGGGATCGGCGACGCCGACTTCACCGGCAACGGCAATGCCAACACCATCCTGGGTAACAGTTTCACCAATACCCTCTTCGGCGAGTTCGGCGATGACATCCTGAATGGACGTGGTGGTGTCGACAGTCTCTTCGGCGGTGCTCGCGAAGATACCTTCGTGGTCGATCACCGCGACGACGAGGTCTTCGAGTTCTTTGAGGTGGGACCGGATGCCGTCGGAAATCAGACCGACCTGGTGCGTGCCGAGGTCGACTATACCTTGCCCGACGGAACGGCCAGCGCCTTTGTCGAGGACCTGCGCATGCAGGGCGGCTTCGGCAACATCAATGGCACCGGCAATTCCTTGGAGAACAAGATCGAGGGTAACACCGGCGACAATATCTTGCGTGGCTTAGGAGGCTCCGATCGCATCGAAGGTGGAGACGGAGATGACCAGCTCCTCGGCGGTGTCGGTGAAGACACACTGCGTGGTGAGGAGGGTCAGGACACGCTGTCCATCGGCCGGAACGACAAGGCCTTCGGCGGGGCTGATGAAGACTGGTTCTTCTTCGGCCAAGCCAACCTGGGCAGTGGTTCGCAGGTGATCCGTGACTTCTCGGGCGTTCAGTTGGACGGCGGTGGTCTGCGCGATCTGCTGGTCTTTGGCAGCGGTCTCGAGACCGGCAGCTTCGCCTATGTCGGTGCAGCGGCCTTCTCCGGTGGCGGCAACTCCGAGGCGCGCTTTGCCGGGAACCGTGAGCTGGAGGTGGACCACGATGGCGATGGCACCGTGGATATCCAAGTCGAGATCGATGGCTTCAATGCCGCCAACAAACTGACCTCGACAGACTTTTTGTGGCTCTAGCGGAGGGCAATTGGTCGATCTCTTAGGGAGACCCATTGCGAGCGGGTGCAGGCGGTTGACGCCGTCTGCACCCGTCTCTTGGCTTGCTGCCCAGAAGGAAGGAAGATGCGTTAGCCACGGGGAGCCGCTGGGGAGCCGCTGTTGAATCGAGCCAAGTCCGAAACCAGGTCCGCCCTCCGATCATCCACGCGAAGGCGACGCACGCGTGGTTCAACACGCCATGCTGTACCTGTGCGAGAGCAGGAGGGCGGCCGCTATACACCCCTTTCAGTAGGGGATTTGAAGCGTCTGGATGCCTTGGTGATGGAGATCCTTGAGACGGTGGGGCTTGCAGATGCCCCTAAGGCCATCGCTGATTTGGTCATCGATGGGGGAGGGCGCCTCTCCAGGGATGGGCGCCTGCTCTTCCCTGCGGCGCTGATCCGCAAGGCCGTGGCAGCCTTTCGCAGACCGCTGACCCTCTGTGCCCGCCGCAATGGTCAGGATCTGCGCCTGATGGGTCGCCGCGTGCACTTGGGCACGGGCGGAGCTGCGCCCTTGATGGTCGATCTGGAGAGCGAGCGCTACCGCCCCTCCAACCTGCGCGATCTCTATGACGCCGCCCGTTTGGTGGACAGGTTGGAGCATGTACACTTCTTCAGTCGCTCGGTCGTCGCCGGCGACATTGCCGATCCTCTGGAGATGGATATCAATACGGCCTTTGCCTCTCTGGCAGGAACCAAGAAACATGTGATGGTCAGCGCCGCATCGCCGGAGGCCGTCACGGCCATCGCTGAGATCTGCGCCCTCCTTGCCGGCTCTGCTGAGGCTTTTCGCGCTCGCCCCTTCCTGTCACTGAACATCAATCACGTGGTGCCGCCGCTCCGCTTCTCGGGCGAGGCCATGGCAGTGCTGCTGCAGGCGATCCAGTGCGGTTTGCCGATCCATGTGAACACCTTCGGCCAGTTGGGCGCCTCCAGCCCCGTCACCATCGCGGGCTCTGTTGCACAGACCATTGCTGAGACTCTGGCCGGCCTGGTGGTTGCCTATCTTGCCGATCCTGAGGCCATGCTGGTCTTTGGCGCCCGACCCATGATCACCGACCTGCGCAGCGGCGCCATGTCGGGTGGTGGCGGTGAGCAGGCCCTGCTGACGGCAGCGTCGGTCCAGATGGCGCAGTTCTATGGTCTGCCAAACTCCACCATCGCAGGCGCCAGCGACGCGAAGCTGGCCGATGCCCAGAGCGGTTATGAGAAGTGCCTATCCGTCACTCTGGCTGCACAGACCGGCTGCAACCTCATAACCCAAGCCTGTGGTATGCAGGCCGGCCTGATGGGCTGTTCCTTGGCCAGCTATGCCATCGATAACGAGATGCTGGGCGCGATCCTGCGCACTCTGGCGCCGGTCGAGGTCAATGGAGAGACCGCCTCTCTGGACGAAATCGCTTCAGTGGTGCGCAGCGAGGGGCATTTTCTGGGTAGACAGCAGACCCTGGAGCGCATGGAGAGCGATTTTCTCTATCCTAGCCTTGCCGATCGCCGGAGCCCGGAGGCCTGGGAGGCCGGCGGCGCCCTCGATATCCGAGAGGCGGCAAAGGTCAAGGTGAAAGAGTTGCTGGCGGATCACCATCCCACGCTGATCGACGCGGAGGCGGCGCGCGAGATCAGGGCGCGCTATGCCATTCATCTACCTGAGGAGGTCTTACGAGGCGCATGAAGATTGCCATTATCGGGGTCGGGGCCATGGGGTCGGTCTACGCTGCCCGCTTTGCCGAAGCGGGCCACGAGGTCTGGATTGTCGATCGCTGGGCTGAGCATCTAGAGGCTATTCGGACCGGGGGGCTGCGGGTCGAGGGCGCGAGCGGCGACCGGGTCGTGACCGGGCTTCATGTTGCCGATGAGGTTGGGCAGGTTGGGCCAGCCGATCTCTTCGTCGTGGCGACCAAGGCTGATGCGGTCGCCGCTGTTGCCTCTGACTTGGCACCGCTGGTGGATAGCAGAAGCTTAGTCTTGACGATCCAGAATGGCCTTGGTGCTGGGGAGCGGATCGCCGAACAGATGCCGACTGATCGGGTGCTCTTGGGCGTCGCCGAGGGTTTCGGTGCCTCCATGAAGGGACCCGGGCATGCCCACCACAATGCGATGCGCCGAATCCGAATCGGAGAGCTGGAAGGCGGCTTGACGGATCGTCTGGAGCGGTTGGTCTCTCTTTGGCGGGACGCGGGATTCCAGGCGCAGGCCTATGCCGACATCGAACAGCTGATCTGGGAGAAGTTCCTCTGCAACGTCACCTTCAGCGCGCCCTGCACCGCCTTCGACTGCACCATAGGAGAGCTGATGGCGAGCCCTGAGCGATGGGCGATCGCTCTGGGCTGTGCGCGCGAGGCCTATGGCGTTGGGCAAGCGCGGGGGGTCGCCTTCAGCTTCGAGGATCCCATAGCCTATGTGACGGACTTTGGCCGCTCCATGCCACAGGCGCGCCCCTCGATGCTGCTGGATCACCAAGCCCGACGCCGCTCTGAGATTGACGCGATCAACGGTCAGGTGGTGGTCAAGGCCGCGGAGCTCGGCCTATCCGCACCCTACAACGAAACCCTATCCGCCGTGGTGCGCGCCCGCGAGACGGCCTTTTAGGGTCTGGGGTTGTAACCCTTTGCTATCTCCCGTCATCCAAGAGTTCTCAAGAGGGCCTTGGCTGGCAGCACACAGAACTGTGTCGTCCCTTAAACAGCTTTAACCTTGTCACCTGGTCTCGTCTCGCGCTGTTGTCTTGAAGGGGCGACCAGAAGCGCGGATGGGTGAGACGATGATTGATAGAGAGGCAGGGCAGAGGCTGCCAGCGCAAGGGGCCGTCGCCTCGATGCACATGAGAGTCTTGCTGCTGGTGTTGATCGGCACGATTGTCTTTGGATTTGCACCAGCTGATGCGCAGACCTCTGTTCTAACGCCCGGCTTGGGTAGCACGACTTCGGCGGAGCCGGCCACTCTGCCGGAGGAGCTGACGCCTGAGATCGTGGACGGCTTGATGGCCAGGCTGACCGACGCCGACATTCGTGCCTTGCTTCGGGATGAGTTGGTCAGAAGGGCAGAAGAACAGGCAGCGGCGGCGACAGCGGAGGACGACACCCTGGAGGCCGCGGTCCTTCGCCTGCAAGCAATGGCGGCGACGATCGAAATCCGGCTGCTGCGTTGGGGCCAGGCACTGGCCACTATCGGAGAGCGGCGTGAGCAGATTGAAGCGCGCCTGGGCCTCGCCCAGTCCGGTCCACTGGGTATGCTCTTGGCCGCTGCCCTGGTCGTCGCGGTGGGCGTTCTTTCGGCTGTCCTCGTCCTGCGCGGGACCACCTCCTGGCGGGTTCGTTTGAAGCAGGCAGAGGCCGCGGGCTACTGGGAGAAGGTTGGGCGGTCACTAGCCCTGACCTTACTGGAGCTGCTGCCCCTGGTCGTCTTCGTGCTGGCGACCGTTATCGTGGAACCGCTCTTGGCCGGCTGGCTGGGTCCGCTGGTGGACTATGTCTGGATCTACCATGTCGGTGTCTCTTACGGTTGGGGTTTCATCGTGGTGTCGCGACGGCTCTTTGCGCCCGATGCGCCTGGCGTTCGGATTGCACCGCTCTCCGATGCTGCCGCTTCCGGTGTGCATCGGCTGGTGCAGCGCGCGGTCATGATCGGGATGGCGGGATGGTTGATCGCCGGGCTCTCTCCTACCTTTGGGCTGGGCTTTCCGCCGGCTCTCATCACCATGGCTTTGGCGGGAACGGCCGTGGCTGCCTTGCTTCTCCTCTCCGTGGTTCGGCACCGCGGGCAGATCACGAAAGTGGTGGCCGACCTCTTGTCGCCGAAAGGTGAGGCGAGCGAGACCTCGACCCTTTCCGCCCTCTTTGCAGCGGCCGCACCGGCGGTTCTGATCGGTTATCTGTTGCTGGCGTGGCTTTACTGGTTGGGCCATTGGCTGGAGCGGGGGGCGCAGCGCCTGGAGGGGCCGGCCGGCACTCTGGTGGTCCTCCTGCTCTTGCCGCTCGTCGATCGATTGGGTCAGGAACTGGTCAACAGCATCATTCGACTGCGCAGCGATGCCAGCCAACGCTACCGCCAGGTCTTTCGCGGCGCCTGGCGCAGCCTGATGGCCATCCTTGCCGTTTTCGTCATTGCAGAGCTCTGGGGCCTCGACCTTCTGGCTCTGGCCAAGGGCGCGGAGGCGGCACCCTGGGCCAGCACCCTCTTCGACGTGATCGTGACCTTGCTGATCGGACAGCTGATCTGGCGCTTGATCAAGGCGGCTCTCTATCGGGAGAAGCCAAACGTCGGCGGCGACGAGGGCGAGGAGGAGCACGAGGTTGCACCCTCCTCGCGCCTGGACACCCTGCTGCCGCTGTTCCGCAACATTCTGCTGGGAGTCCTGGTCATCGTCGTGGCCATGATTGCGCTCTCCTCAATCGGTGTCGACATCGGACCACTGCTGGCCTCCGCCGGCATCATCGGTATTGCCATCGGCTTTGGCGCGCAGACCCTTGTGCGGGATATCTTCTCCGGCGCCTTCTTCCTGATCGACGATGCCTTCCGGGTCGGGGAGTACATCGAGCTGGAAGGAGATCTGCGTGGCGAGGTGGAGGCCATCTCCATCCGCTCTCTGCAGCTGCGCCATCACCGCGGACCGGTCATCACCATCCCCTTCGGAGAGCTGAAATCGATCACCAATCACAACCGCGATTGGGTGATCTACAAGATGAACTTTCGCATGGAGCCGGAAACCGATCCTCAGAAGGTGAAAAAGATCGTCAAAGAGGTGGGCAAAGAGCTGTGGGGCCACCCGGAGCACGGCGCCAAGTTCATCGAGCCCTTGAAGAGCCAAGGCGTCTATATGATCGACGACGATTCCGCCTTGGTGATCCGGGTCAAGTTCATGTGCAAGCCGCGCGCCCAGTTCGTTCTGCGCCGCGAGATCTATCATCGCCTGCGCGAAGTCTTTGCAGAGCGTGGGGTGAAGCTGGCCAGGCGCAAGGTCGAGGTCGTGTCCGGTGATCAAACCCCAGACGACGCGGCCCTGAAAGGAGCGCTCCCGGACGAGGTCATCCAGCCACAACCTACATAAGGGCTCCTCAGCGTGATAGCATGATACGCGAGAGATCAGTAACAAGCGGTTCGCTAGAAAGTATCGGCTATCAAAAACGAGACCATGTCCTAGGGAGAGGGGTTGGAGATGACATTTGTTGCTCCGGATCGAGCGGTTGATCGTGTCTTTCTGCACTGCAGCGCCAGCGATCAAGCAGTCCATGACGACATCAGCGTCATGCGTGACTGGCACGTCAACGGCAATGGGTGGCGCGACGTCGGCTATCACTACTTCATCAAGAAGGATGGAACCCTGCAGGAGGGACGGCCGCTTTCGCTGACGCCGGCGGCACAAGCCGGCAACAATACCGGAACCATCGCGATCTGTCTGCACGGGCTGGCGAAAGAGCGCTTTACCAAGGCCCAGTTCGACACCTTGATCGGGCTCGCCCGCGAGATCGACAAGGCCTATAGCGGCATGGTCAGCTTTCATGGGCACTCGGAAGTCTCCAGCAAGAGCTGTCCGGTCTTCCCCTATCGCGAGGTCTTGGGGTTGGATCAGCATGGCCGGCCGGAGTTCCAGCCCTCGAACAGCCCCGGGGCGTCCGACGCGGCGAAGGCCAAGACCGATCCCAGCGAGCCGACCGTTCGTCTGATGGATCGCAACGAGGCCGTGGCGCGCCTGCAGCAGCTGCTCGGCCTGGCCGGACAAGACGTCGAAGAAGACGGCATCTTCGGACAGAACACCAAGCGCGCCGTCGAGGCCTTCCAGCGACAAGAGGGATTGGATGCCGACGGCATTGTCGGTCCCAAGACCTGGGCCGCGCTCAAGAGCCTGCCGGCAGAGGAGGGGGCAACCAGAGTCGGTGGGCCGGTGGTGGTCACCGAAGAACCGGCATCGGATTCTACTGTGGTTGCAAAACCCAGCGCCGACTTCACCGGCGCCGGGCGTCCCTTGAGCGAAGAGGGCTTCGATCGCGTCTGCCAGTCCCTGGGCATTGGCAAGGCCGAGCTCTGGTCGGTGATCAAGGTCGAGACCAGCGGCTTTGGTTTCCTGGATGACCGACGGCCCTTGATCCTCTACGAGCGCCACATCTTCCATCGTCGCACCAGCGGACGTTTCGATGCCGGCAACGGCGACATCAGCAGTTCCAAGAGCGGCGGTTACGTCGGCCTCAAGGGAGAGTATCCACGCCTCGCCAAGGCCATCGCGTTCAACCGCGAGGCTGCCCTCATGAGTGCCTCCTGGGGGATCGGGCAGGTCATGGGCTTCAACCACGAGGTGGCCGGCTTTGCGACGGTCGAGCAGATGGTTGCGGCCATGCTGGACGAGGAAGAGGCCCAGCTATCCGGCATGGCAAATTTCATCAAGGGCAACGACCTGGCACGCGCGCTCCGCAATCACGACTGGGCGGGCTTCGCGCGCGGCTACAACGGTTCGGCCTTCGCCAAGAACGAATACGACAAGAAGCTTGCCAAGGCCTTCGCCGGATACAGCCAGAAACTGCCCAGCATCCCGCTGCGCAGTGCCCAGGCGGCGCTGACCTACCTTGGCCTGGAGCCCGGACCGGTGGATGGGCTGGACGGCAAGAAGACCAAGGCAGCCTTGATCAAATACCAGAAGGGGAAGGGCTTGAAAGAAAGCGGCAAACTCAATGACGACACTCGGAAGGCTTTGACTGAAGAGGTCTTCTCCTAGGCAGGAGGCATTGGGCCCGGAAAGGTTCACTCATAGAAAAAGGGCTCCGCAACCTTCGCTGCGGAGCCCTTCTTCGTCGGTTTAGAACCGCCTAGCCCTTGGGGTAGTTGTAGGGCAGCAGGCGGGCGTTGGTGTAGCCCTGGTCGCTGATGCGGGTCCACGGCAGGATCTCGGTCCGGAAGGCGAAGAAGGCGTTGGCGATCTTCTTGGTGATCTCGTCGCCGTCGGCCACCAGCTCTTCCATGACCTCGCCCGAGGCGTTGCCGAAGGCTTCCAGCACCGACTTGGGGAACTGGCGCAGCTTCACGCCATTCTCGGTCACCAGCTTCTTCAAGGCCGGGGCGGAGCGGCCGTTGAACTCGGCCAGCATGATGTCGTTCTCGGCAGCGCAGATGGTCTTGATCATCGCCTGCAGATCGCCCGGCAGCTTGGAATACTCGGACTTGTTGACGATGCACTCCAGCATGGAACCCGGCTCGTGGAAGCCTGGCCAGTAGTAGTAGGGAGCGACCTGGAAGAAGCCCAAGGAGAGATCGTTGTAGGGTCCGACCCACTCGGTACCGTCGATGGCGCCCGACTGCAGGTTCTGGAAGATCTCGGAGCCCGGCAGCAGGACCACGGTGGCGCCCAGCTTCTGCAGGGCCAGACCGCCCAGGCCCGGCATGCGGAACTTCAGGCCCTTCAGGTCCTCGGGGCTCTTGATCTCCTTACGGTACCAGCCACCCATCTGACAGCCGGTGTTGCCGGCCGGGAAGGCCTGCAGGCCGAAGCCATCATAGAGCTCGTCCCAGAGCTCCTGACCACCGCCCCAGTAGACCCAGGCGTTGATCTCGTCGGCAACCAGGCCCATCGGAACGGCGGTGAAGAAGGCCGTGCCGGGAGACTTCTTGATGTGGTAGTAGGAGGCGTCGTGACCCAGCTCTGCCGTGTTGTTGGCGACCGCGTCAAAGACCTCCAAGGGCGGCACCAGCTCGCCGCCGGCGAAAAGCTGCACAGTGATGCGCCCGCCAGAGAGCTGGGTGATGGTGTCAGCCAGTCGCTGCGCGCCGGTGCCGAGGCCCGGCAGGCCCTTCGGCCAGCTCGTCACCATCTTCCACTCGCGCCGCTCTTGGGCCAGGGCCGGTGCCGGGAAGCTGCTGGCAGCAGCAACCGCGCCCGCAGTCGCTACACCGGCAGCCGTCAGAAACTTCCGACGCGGAGCAACCGTGTTCTCCTGGCCGACTTTTTTCGTCATAGAAACCTCCCAAGGTTCGTCAAGATGATACCGTGAGCGCTGGACCGGCTTTTCCTCCCAACCGGCGGCAGACCTCAAACAGTGGCGGGAATGTGATGGTTCCTGCCACGGATTGCAATGCAGAGTTATGGTGGACCCTAATATTTAGGGAAGAAGCTTTCGCTTCAGGCCGATTCAAGGACGTACCACCCCTTTGGCCCGAGTGCTTCCAGCGGGCGGAAGCGGGTCTTGTAGGCCATCTTGCGCGTCGCTGCGATCCAGTAACCAAGATAGAGATAGGGCAGGTTGCAGGCCAAGGCATCATCCAGCAGCTGCAGAATGATCTGGGTCCCCAAGCTACGCTCTTGCTGCACCGGATCGAAGAAGCTGTAGACGGCCGAGGGACCATCATCCAGCCAGTCAACCAGAGCCACGGCCGCCAAGCGCCCTTCCGGATCGCGCAACTCATGCAGGCGCGTATCGAGGACCGATTCCTCGACCATGGCCTGATAGTCGGCGAAGGTCATCGCCGCCATGTCGCCGTCGCCATGCCGGCTGTCGACATAGCGGGCGAAGAGGCGATAGTGCTCTGCCGTGGCGCGGGCCGGTCGCTGTTGCGTCCAGAGGTCGGCGTTGCGGCGTTTGACCCGGCGTAGGCTGCCGCTCATGCGGAAGGCCTTGGCGTCGATCCTGACCGGGACACAGGCCTGACAGCCGGTGCAGGCCGGCCGATAGGCGAAGCGATGGCTACGACGGAATCCGGCTCGGCTCAAGGAATCATAGAGATGCCGCCCGCCCGGAGTGGCCAGATCAGTGAAGAGCTTGCGCTCATTGCGCTCGGGCAGATAGGGGCAGGGGGTCTCCGGCAGCACATGGAAGGCCTGCAGGGCGGCGGGTTCCTCCCGGCCCTGGTCCATCCGCATGGCATCGTCGTCCCTACGTTCCATGTTCCCAAGACTGGCCCTTCGGGCGCGGAAAGAAAAGCCCTAGGGCGTCATCGAAGGCAAAAAATCTGCTAGTTGAGAGCCTGTAGCAGGTCGGCGAGCAGATCATCGACCGCTTCGATACCGACCGAGAGGCGGACCAAGCCGTCATCGATGCCAAGGCGCGCCCGCACATCAGCCGGGATCGAGGCATGGGTCATGATGGCCGGATGCTCGATCAGGCTCTCGACGCCGCCCAGACTCTCGGCCAGGGTGAAGAGTTCGACCCGTTCCAGAAAGCGGGTGGCTGCCGGCAGACCGCCCTCGATCACCGCCGTCACCATGCCACCGCCGCCGCGCATCTGACGCTTGGCCAGATCGACCTGTCGGTGCGAGGGGTGGTGGGGATGGAAGACCTTGGCGATCTTGGGATGGGCCGCCAGGCGATCGGCAATCACTGAAGCGCTCGCCGCATGCCGCTCCATACGCAGGGCCAGGGTCTTGAGCCCGCGCAGAGCCAGGAAGGAATCAAAGGGCCCCTGAATGCCGCCAACCGCGTTCTGCAGGAATGCCAACTGCTCGGCCAGGTCGGGGCGGGCGCCTGCCACCAGCACGCCGCCGACCATGTCGCTGTGGCCGTTCAGGTACTTGGTGGCCGAGTGCATCACCAAATCAAAACCGAGGCTTAGCGGCCGCTGTTCCCAGGGGCTGGCAAAGGTGTTGTCGCAGAGGCTGATGATGCCGCGCTCTTTGGCCAGTGTCGCCACAGCTTCCAGGTCGACCAGCTTCAACAAGGGATTGGTCGGCGTCTCCACCCAGATCATCCGGGTGTTGGGGCGGATCGCGGCCTTCAAGGCCTCCAGGTCAGCCAGGTCGACGAAGGTGAAGTCCAGGCCAGCACTGCGTTTGCGCACCCGCTCGAAGAGGCGATAGCTGCCGCCATAGAGGTCGTCCATGGCGACCACATGATCGCCGCTGTCCAAGAGCTCCAACGCGGTTGCGGCTGCCGCCATGCCAGAGGCAAAGGCAAAGCCTTGGGTCCCGTCCTCCAGATCGGCGATGCAGCGCTCATAGGCCATGCGGGTCGGGTTCTGCGAGCGGCTATACTCATAGCCCTGATGCACGCCAGGGCTGGACTGCGCATAGGTGGAGGTGGCGTAGATCGGCATCATCACCGCCCCGGTGCTGGGGTCGGGCGACTGTCCGGCATGAATGGTGCGGGTGGCGAAGTCCAGGCGGTTACCGCCACGTTTGGAGATGTCGTCCATCAGGCCTGCTTTCTGCGCAGATAGGTCAAGAGGTCCATACGGGTAATCAGGCCGAGAAAGCGCTCGCCCTCGGTCACGATGGCCACATGGCCCTTCTGGAATATGGGTTTCAAGGCGGCAATGGGCTGGTCGCGGGCAATGGTCTCCAGCCGCTTGGTCATGATGTCGCCGACGCAGGCCGAAAAGTCCGAGGACTGGTCCATCAGCGGAAAGAGGATGTCCTCTTCATCGATGATGCCGATCACGCGGCCTGCCTCGTCCAGAACCGGCAACTGTGAGATGTCATAGAGTTTCATGCGGGACAGGGCGGTGGAGAGAGCATCCTTGGGGCTGACCACCACGGTCTCGCCACTCTCGTGCCGACGGCTGATCAGGTCGCCCAGGTCGCCGCGTGAAGGACGCTTGAGGAAGCCCTGATCCAGCATCCAGAAGTCATTGAACATCTTGGAGAGGTACTTGCTGCCGCTGTCGCAGACGAAGGTGCAGACCCGCTTCGCGCTGGTCTGCTCACGGCAGTACTTCAGTGCCGCGGCGATCAAGGTGCCTGAGGAGGAACCGGCCAGGATGCCCTCCTTGCGCAGCAGGACCCGTGCCGTCTCCATGGCCTCGGCATCGGAGATGCTGTAGCCCTGTTTGACCCGTGAAAAGTCGGAGATCGGCGGCACGAAGTCCTCGCCGATGCCTTCGACCAGCCAAGAGCCGACGTCGTCAGAGATCTCGCCGGTCTCGATGTAGTGAACGAGGATAGAGCCCTCGGGGTCAGCCAGGACCATCTCGGTCTTGGGCGACGCCTCGGCGAAGTACTGCGAGAGCCCGGTGATGGTGCCTGACGAGCCGACGCCGCAGACCATGGCGTCCAGATCCCCGTCGAGCTGTGCCAGGATCTCCGGCCCGGTGGTCTCGATGTGGGCTTGCGGGTTGGCAGCATTCTCGAATTGATTGGCATAGAACCAACCATTCTCCTTCGCCAGGCGCTCGGCCAGGTCTTGGTAGTATTCCGGGTGCCCCTTACCGACGTCGCTGCGAGTCAGGCGGACCTCAACGCCCAAGGCTTGCAGGTGAAAGATCTTCTCCTGAGCCATCTTGTCCGGGACCACCAGCACCATGCCGTAACCGCGCTGGGCTGCGACCAGGGCCAGGCCAAGCCCGGTGTTGCCTGCCGTTGCCTCGATGATGGTGCCGCCCGGCTTCAGACGCCCGTCACGCTCAGCCGCCAAGATCATCGAGCGGCCGATGCGATCCTTGATCGAGCCGCCGGGGTTCTGATTCTCCAGTTTCAGGAAGAGTCGACAGGGGCCAGTATCCAGCTTGGTGACCTCGATCATCGGCGTGTTGCCGATGGCGTCCATCACATCTTTGAACAGCGGTGCGTTGACAGCGGTGCTGCTTGCGGTGCTAGAGGGGGCGAGGGCGGTCATGGCGAATCCAGATCGGCTGCGGGTCTTACATAAGGTAGCACCCTCCTAACCTTGTCGTGAGGCCGGGTGCAACATAGCTCCTGTGCCATCGGCATAGAGGATCAGGGCTGTTCTTCCGCACAGGCATCCGCACATAAGGTCAAGGACCCGCCGACAGGGAGAGACGGTGACAAGCGAGACCAGCAAACCAGAGCTCAAGAGCGCGTCGACCAAGCCTTCCGCGCACCCGCTGTCGGGCGCTGACCTTGGCACCTTGACCCGTGTCTTGAGCAGGGCGGGGCCCTTGCCGCGCTCTGCCTGGGGGCAGATGGCCTTGGCCTTTGGGTCAGCGCTGGGGCGTCTTCCATTCACTGCGCTGGAACGTGCCCTCGTCGCCGCACAGCGCCGTGGCCGTCCCTTGGAGCCAGCGCCAATCTTCCTCTTGGGCCATTGGCGCAGCGGGACCACGCACCTCTACAACCTGCTGGGCAAAGGCAACATCGCCTACGTCGACCCCATCGCGGCCGGCCTGCCCTGGGAGTTCCTGACCCTTGGCCACTGGTTTCGGCCTTTGCTGGTGAAAGCCTTGCCGGAGGGTCGCTTCATCGACGCCATGATGGTCACCCCAGAGAGCCCGCAAGAGGACGAGCTGGCGATCGCCAACATGTCCAGGCTCTCCTTCTACCATGGGATCTACTTTCCGAAGCACTTTGAGCGCTTCTTCGCGCCCGGTCTGCTTCTGGAGGGCGTCTCGGAGGCTGAGCGGCAAGCCTGGATGCGGCGCGCCGACCACCTCTTCTGGAAACTCTCGCGCAACCACGACGGCCGGCAACTGGTGATCAAGAACCCGGTCTATACGGCGCGCGCCGCCATGCTGCAGCAGTTCTATCCAGACGCCAAGTTCGTCCACATCGTCCGCAACCCGCATGAGGTCTTCGCCTCCACACGTTCCTTCTTCACTAAGCTTTTCGAGGCTTTGGCGCTCCAACCCTACCATCACCTGAACCCGGAGGAGATTACGCTGGACACCTATCCCAAGGTCATGCGGCCTCTGATCGACGACATGGCCACGATGGGTCAGGAACAGCTCGTGGAACTCCGCTTTGAAGACCTGGAACGCGATCCGCTAGGCGCCTTGGCCAAGATCTACGAGAAGTTGGACATGCCGGGCTTCGCTGAAGCAGAGCCAGGCTTCCGTCAGCATCTGGGCGAGGTCAAGACCTACAACCGCGCCGCTCGCCGCTTCCCCGAGCGCGATTTGGTCCTGGTGGAGGAGCAGTGGGGTGACTTCCTCCAGCACTGGGGTTATGCGCGGCCCTAGGACTGCTCATTGGCGCGGGGCTAAGTTAGGTGCGGCCGAGCACCTCTTACCTAAACGAACTTAGAACGATTCTTCATTTATTAAGGGGCCACAGTCTTTCAGTTTTTTCCGGTAAGGCGAGTCACCTGGTTCTAGGTAAAAAATTTGTCTAAACTTGAAGGGAGGGTTGTCTATTGCTGGTTGAATATCTTTACCATCCTCTGTTATCAGGAAAAAATAGAGCCTTCTCTCCTTGCTCGATGTAAAACAAAACTGATAAAAAGCCAACTCGCCCCGGTATACAAAGCCCGCACCATCTGTTTTTCTGGATCCCGCAACGCTGATGTAGGGTGTATTGTATCTAATGCTCCCGAGAGACTCCAGAAACTGCAAGGATTCGGTTTCGTCGAGCCTTCTCCATTCGGACCGATACTCATTCCCAACAATGAGGCCGCTCATGTACGGGGAGAAAAAATCCTCTGACTGCGTGGTCCTACGTAGCATCTCTACTGGCGTTGACGAAACTGCTGCCAAGCGCTCTGGTTCGGGAACGAGCTCACTGGAACAGCTCGTGACGACCGCTACACTGATCAGCAATAGGGTCGTCATGACCAAACCACGCAGGCGTCCCATCTCCGCTAGGTGGCAACCCGAAAGGAAGGCGTTTTGCTCGGAGAACTTAGACATAGAATAGACGTGTTGGCGGGTGCCCATCTTTGACGCGTGAATTCACCCTCTCATCCTACGCACTGCAATACCACTAGCAATCGTCAATCAAAAAGGGCGGTGATTGCAATCAATGCGATCACCGCCCCATGTCGCTGTGTATTGCGCAGCGACGATCTGCTCTACTCTGCCGCCTGCTTGGCCTGACCCTCCTGGATCTTGCGCCAGATCACGTTGGGCCGAAGCGGTAGCTCGTTGATCTCCACGCCGAAGGGGCGCAGCGCATCGACGATGGCGTTGGAGAGGGTGCCCGGTATGGCACTGGGCCGGCCCTCACCGATGCCACGGCTGCCAAGCGGGGTGTGCGGACACAAGGTGGGCTTGTGCGTCACCGTGATGTCCGGTACGTCGGCAGCGGTCGCCAGCTTGTAGTTCTCGAAATCGGCCGTCAGCTGTTGGCCGTTCTCGTCATAGACGAACTGTTCGAAGCAGGCGTTGGAGATACCCTGCACGATGGCGCCGTGCATCTGGCCGGCCACGATCTGCGGGTTGATGATCCGACCCACGTCTTCAGAGGTGGTCCAAGAGAGGATCTTCCAGTCACCCGTGTTCAGGTCGACCTCGACCTTGGCGCAGTCGGCATTGAAGCAGATCATCGGCTTGGCGGCCTCGAAGAAAGAGGTTTGCTCCAAGCCACCCGAGACGCCTTCTGGGAGATTGATCGGCGCCATGATGATGCGCTCCACCATCTCGCGGAAGGTCTTCTGCGCATTGGGGGTCTTGCCATAGACGATCTGACCGTCCTTGAACTCGAAGTCCTCCAGATCGACGTCTCCCAGCTCCAGGTCGTGGGCCATGACACGCGCGATCTTCAGCTTCAGATCCTTACAAGCCTGGAAGGCAGCCGAGACGAAGTAGGAGCCCGAGCGTGCCCCAATGGTTCCGGAACCGAAGGGCGTGGTGCGAGTATCGCCGGTCTGCACCGTGATGTCGTTCGGATGGATGCCGAAGGCAAAGGCGACGACCTGGGCAACCGTGGTTTCGTGACCCTGGCCGCCGGGGGCATCGCCCTCATAGACCTGCACCTTGCCGCGCGGATCAATGCGGATCGTGGCTGCGCCATAGCCAGGCTGATTCTCCATCGGCACGAGCAACTCAGAGGCCACGCCCGAGAGCTCGACACCGATGCCGAAGCCGATGCCAATGTAGCGGCCCTCGGCAAGCGCCGCCGCTTGCTCCTTACGAAAGCCTTCCAGATCAACATGATCCATCAGGTTCTCAAAGCAGCCCCGGAAGTCACCACTGTCCATATACTCGCCGGTGATGGAGGTATGAGGCAGGCTGGGGACGATGTTCTTGCGGCGCACGTCGGCCGGCTCCATGCCACAGGCCTTGGCCACCATGTCGATGGCGCGCTCCATGGCGAAGCGGGTCGGGAACTCGCCGAAGGCCCGGGCCGGGCTCAAGGCCGACTTGTTGGTGATCGCCACCTTGATCTTGACGTCACCCATCGGCCAGTCATAGCCGTTCGGCATCTCGACCGCACCGAGGAAGGGCATGAGGAAGCCCCAATAGACGCCTTCGCAGCCGTCACCGCAGTCGCCGATGCCGCGGTTGCGCATGGCCAGCAAGGTGCCGTCCCGGCTGGCGGCGACCTCCAGATCGTGGATCTGGTCACGCTCTTGGCTGACCGCCATCAGATGTTCTTGCCGGCTTTCGATCCAGCGCACCGGGCGCCCCAGCTGCTTGGCCAGATAGGCCACTATGATGGGCTCGCGGTAGAAGGGGGCCTTGACGCCGAAGCCGCCGCCCTGGTCGCGCGGAGCCACGACCTGCACCTTCTCTGCCGGGATCTCCAGTATGTCGGAGAGCGCCAGGCGATCGATGTGCGGTCGCTGCGTGGTGACATAGGCCAAGAGGCCATCCGACTCGTCCCAGTCGCAGAGCGCACCGCGGGTCTCCATCGGCGTGACACCGCAGCGATGACAGCGGAAGCGCTCCTTGATCACGATGTCGGCGCTGTCAAAGGCCTTCTGGACTTCGGCATCGTTGGCTGCCTGCTCCTCCGGCGTTTGGCCGCCAGTGAAGGTCATCTCGAAGATCAGGTTGTCGTCCCAGCCTTCGTGCACGATGGGTGAATCGGGTTCTAGCGCCTTCTCAGGATCGCCGACGTAAGGCAGGTCTTCGTACTCGACTTCGATCAGGTCGGCCGCATCCTGGGCAATGTACTTGTCGGTTGCGACCACGACAGCAACGGCATCGCCATGGAAGCGCACCTTGCCGACCGCGATCGGCCAGTGCTGCGGAAACTTGGCCGGCATATTGGGCAGGACCACGTTCACCGGCATTGGCGTGATCTTGTCCTTGATGTCCTCGCCACAGAGGACTTCCACGACACCGGGCAGGGCCTTGGCCAGGCTGGTGTCGACAGAGAGGACCTTGGCATGCGCCCGATCGGAGCGCTTGAAGACCAGGTGCAGCATACCCGGCGGGTTCATGTCGGCGATGTACTTGCCGCGGCCGGTGATCAGGCGATGGTCTTCCTTGCGGCTGAATTTGGCACCGAACCAGCCATCGCGGGTGTCAGCGTCTTTGTGTCCAGTCATTCCGTCTCTCCTAGGCTCTGGGACCGGCGCCGGCCTAAAGACGGCGCATGGGCCCTAGGCATTCTGTCTGGGTTACTCGGCGGCGCTGCGCGAGGCGGCACGCACGGCATCAACGATGTGCACATAACCGGTGCAGCGGCAGAGGTTGCCGATCAGTGCGTGGCGGATCTCTTCGTCGGTCGGATTGGGGTGCTTCTCGATGAACTCGGCCATGTTCATCAAGATGCCCGGCGTGCAGTAGCCGCATTGCAAGGCGTGATGCTCGTTGAAGGATTTCTGCAGATCCGAGAGCTCGCCGTTCTTGGCCAGGCCCTCGACCGTCGTCACCGAATGGCCATCGGCCTGAACCGCCAACAGCAGGCAGGATTTGACGGCTTCGTCGTCCATATGAACGGTGCAGGCGCCGCAGACACCCTCATAGGTGCAGCCGATGTGGGTGCCGGTGAGCCCGGCCTTATCGCGGATGAAATCGACCAGCAGCATGCGGATCGGCACCTCTTCTTCGTAGCTGGTGCCGTTGATGGTGATGGAAACCTTCTGGGTCGTCATGATGAGGCAGTCCTTTGTTCAGCGTCGGGTTCAGGCGCTGGCGCGGCGAAGCGCGGTCGCGGCCACGGCGCTGCCCTTGGCGCGGATCAATTGCTTGCGATAGGCGGGGTCGGCCCAGAGATCGCCTTGGGTCTCGATCTCATCGGCGGCGGCGGACATGGCTGCGGCGATACCGGTCTGGTCATTGGCCGAGACGCCCACCAGGGCTGCTTCCGCACCGCCCGAGCGCGTCGGGCCGCCGGCCAGGCCACCAACTGCAACGCGTGCCGAGGTGCAGGCACCCCCGCTGTCGCACTCGACATAGATGCAGACGCCGATCACCGGCAGGCCGTCACTCAGAAGCGCCCACTTCTCATAGGCACTGCCGCTGTTGGCAGGCGCGGTCGGCAGCTCGACGGCACAGAGGATCTCATTGCTCTCTCGCGCAGTCTCCAGCGGGGCGCCTAAGAAGTCGTCGGCGGAAATCCGTCTCTCCCCGTTGCTGCCCAGCAGGTGCATGTTGGCACCCAGTCCGAGGGCCACGGCCGGCATGCAGGCGGCGATATAGTTCCAGCAGAGACTGCCGCCGATGGTGCCGCGGTTGCGCACCTGGCGATCACCGACATGGCCCGCAGCATCGCTGACGGCGGCATAGGCCGGTCCCAGGCTCTGGTCATGGGCGAGGTCCACATAGCGCGTCATGGCACCGATGGAGACCTTGCCGTTGTGGTTGACGCCCTGCAATTCGCTGACGTCTTGAAGGTCAACCAGGGCGCTTGGCTGAACCAGCCGCGCCTTGACGGCCTGCATGAGGCTCTGGCCACCGGCGATGAACATGGCGTCCTCGCCGCCGGAACTAAGCGCGGAAAGCGCTTCTGCGACGGTTTTGGGTCGGCTGTAGGAGTCGATCCTGGCGGGATACATCTCTGCTCGTTCCTCCCTGGCTGGTGGGCCGTCTCAGCGGCCTCCGATCGCTTGGTCAACTGGCTCGGGTGTGGGCTTCTTACGACCCGGTCGCCGAGTAACATGAGCATCTGCTCAGTGTGGTATGGTCTTGCGGTGGTTGCAACTGCTTCATGCGACTGATGTCTTTGCCGCCTCTTTCCTGGGTCATAGACGGGCTAGCCGGCAAAGCGCGGTTCCGGCAGGCCGCGAATGCCAAGGCCGGTCACCTTGAAGAGAGCACCTGCCGCGAACTGCGGTGTGGTCTCGATCTGGAAGAGATCATGGACCGCCGGGTGCGAGACCCTGGACATCGAGGTGACATAGATCTCGTCCAGATCTTTGCCGCCGAATGTCAGTGAAGTGACATTGCGCACCGGCATGCCGATGCGGCGCTCCACATCTCCATTCGGGTCGTAGCGGACCAACTCGCCGCCGATCACCTGCGCGTTCCAAAGACAACCTTCTTCGTCGACGGTTGAGCCGTCGGCGACGCCAAGATCCTCATCGGTACGTGCGAAGACCCTCTTGTTGGCAAGCGTACCCTGCTCGATGTCGTAATCGTAGGCCCAGAACTCTTCCTGGAAGGTGTCGGCGAAGTAGAAGGTCTTGTTATCAGGGCTCCAGCAGGGGCCGTTGGAGCAGATAATCCCGTCATCTACCTTATGCACAGACAGATCAGGGTCCAGACGATAGAGGCCGCAGATCTTAAGCTCCTCCTTGTCGTCCATGCCGCCGGCAAAGAAACGCCCTCTGCGATCGCACTTGCCGTCGTTCAGGCGGGTCCGCTCGTGCTCTTCCTCGACCTTCTCGATCAGCTCGAGTTTTTCACTCTCGAAATCGAAGAGATAGAATCCATCGGACAGGGCTAGCACCGCACCGCCGCCGCGCCTGAGGGCCATCGCTCCGATGTCGCGCCCCAGGGACCAAGTCTCGACCTTGCCGGTGGCGGGGTCGAGGCGCCAGATGTCGGGCTTGCCGACCCGTCGGCCGGTTCCGTCAACCCAGTATAGTCGAGCCTCCTCGACATCCCAGATCGGGCCTTCACCCAGATGATTGCCACAATTCAGGATGCACTCGATTCGGTAATCGACCATCGGACCTCCCCAATTCTGCACGGCACGCGCTCAGCCTCTGAGTGGGTGAACTGTCACCTCATGCCCTTTGCTTTTGAGGATAATAGAGCAGTTGATCAATAAAGGGCAACCGCCTCATTGTGTCGAGATCGATTCACTCGGTTGGCCTTGCGCTCTCAGATGCTGTCCACGGCGACAGACCAGACGATGACCGCAGGCTCGCGCGTATCATTGAGGAAGCGGTGCGGCACCTGACTGGAGAAGGCGAAGCTGTCTCCCGCCCGCAGTCGGTAACTTTCATCCTCGAGGTACAAAACCATTTCGCCGCTGACCACCAAACCGGCCTCCGCACCCTTATGACTGGTGGCAGAGGTACCGCTCTCGGCACCAGGCTGCAGGGTGGTCGAAAACAGCTTTAGAGGGCCATCGAGGTCGGGTGACAGGACCTCTTCGCGAATGCCGGGTGTCAGATCCATGACGCCACGCTCGTGGCGACGCACGACGTAACGACCTTCGCCCGGTCCCTGACGCATCTCGGACCGAAAGAGCCATCCCATGCTCACATCGAAGGCGTCGGCAATGTCGCTGAGCGCGCGGATCGAGGGATGCGAGATGTTGCGCTCGATCTGGCTTAGATAGCTTATCGAAAGCCCGGTCTTGGCCGAGACCTGGGCCAAGGTAAGCCCTGCCGCTTTACGCAAGTCTCGGATCCGCCGGCCCATGAGGGCGGGCTCGTTGCCGACCTCCTCGAGTGAAAGCCGTCTTTGCTCGCGTGCCACGCCTTGTTCGCTCCGCACTTTCCAGGCGCCGTCTCCCGATGGGTCTGGCCATCCGCTTCACCGATGGGAACGACCCGGAAAGACAAGCATGGCCGGGAAAGAGCCGGCAAGCAGGATTTTGAGAAGAGTGAAATTTCACATATGTGGAGTGCGGTGAATCTCGTCTGGAATCCGAACCACGCTATTAGTACCTTGAAAAGGCGTCGTTTTCCTCGAGTGGCAGAAGATAGTTCCAGGCACGTTCCTGAGTTTTTTCACTATTTATGAAAATCTCTTTGACAAGCCGCAAGCGGCATCGGACACTTTTGGCCAGGGTCTGGCGAAGTCACCTGTTGTGTCTTGCGACGCTGAACACTGATCTCCTGTGGGGGAGTGGATGGCGCAGTCGATGAGGGAGATAAGGCATCGAAGTCACTGGCTGGGGGAGGCTCTGGCCGATGATGACGAGCGGTCTCCTCCGCTCGACGGAGATCTGCGCTGCGATGTCTGCATTGTCGGTGGGGGTTTCACCGGCCTGTGGACGGCGATCCGCCTGAACGAGGCCGAGCCCGGGCTCGATATCGTGATCATCGAGAAGGATTTTTGCGGTGCGGGGGCCAGCGGTCGCAACGGCGGCTTTGTGCTCAGTTGGTGGGCCAAGCTCTTGTCTCTGTCGAAGCTCTGCGGCGAGGAAGAGGCCATTCGGCTTGCCCGCGCCTCGGCGGAGGCGGTGGGAGAGGTTGGCCGCTTCTGCAGCGACAAGGGTATCGACTGCCACTTCCGCGAAGATGGTTGGCTCTGGGCGGCCACCAGCCCAGCCCAAGACGGTGCCTGGAACGACACCATCAAGGCTGCCGAGCGCTTTCAGGAGTATCCCTTTCGACGCTGGACCGAGGACGAGGTCGCGGAGGCCTCGGGCTCAAAGCGGCATCTGTCAGGCATCTTTGAGCCGACGGCGGCGAGCCTGCAGCCGGCTCTGCTGGCCAGGGGATTGCGGCGTCAGGTCCTGGAACGCGGCATCAGAATCTGCGAGCAGACACCGCTCGAGCGATTGGACCGCAGTCGCCCGCCTAAGGTGGTGACGCCCAGCGGCACCATCTCGGCCGACAAGGTCGTGCTGGCGATGAATGCCTGGAGCATCGGCTTTGCCGAGATCCGTCGTGCCATCCTGGTGGTCGCAAGCGACGTCGTCGGAACCGCTCCGGTCCCGGAGCGATTGCGGGAGATTGGCTGGCAGAACGGCATGGCGATCTCTGACGGGCGCATGCTGGTGCACTACTACCGCAACACCAAGGATGGACGCATCGTCTTCGGCAAGGGCGGTGTCAATGGCGTGATGCCCTTCGGCGGCAGGGTTGGTGACCGCCTGGATGGTCGCTCACCGATCGCGGGCGAGGTGGAGCGCTGGCTCAAGTGGACCTATCCGCAGTTCGCCGATGTTCCGATCGAAAGCAGCTGGACCGGACCGATCGATCGCTCCAAGAGCGGTCTGCCGATATTTGGGGCTCTACCCGGCGCGCCCGACGTTTTCTTTGCGGCCGGCTATTCGGGCAATGGGGTCGGCCCCAGCGTGATCGGCGGGCGGATCCTGGCCTCGCTGGCGCTGGAGCGGCAGGATGACTGGTCCGCTTGTCGGCTGGTTCGGCCGCTCAATCGCGACTTCCCGCCGGAGCCGATCCGCTATGTCGGCGGCAAGCTGGTCCGCCGGGCGGTCGATGCGAAGGACCGCGCCGAAGACCAGGGTCGCAAGCCGGGCGCGGTGACGCGCTACCTGGCTGGCCTCGCGC
Organism: Rhodospirillales bacterium; assembly: GCA_963669335.1. GTDB lineage: Bacteria > Pseudomonadota > Alphaproteobacteria > Kiloniellales > JACOMY01 > JACOMY01. Next base: position 2,658,353 of record OY770023.1, on the reverse strand, counting down.
CGGCGGGGTTGTCGCCCTTCAAGGGCCAGAAGGCCGGTCTCTCGCAATGAGAAAGCCCAAACGAGCGACGCCGAGCAGAAGAGGGCCGAGCAGGAGAGGAGCGTGATAATGGCAGAGCACCACGTCGTAGGGATCGATGTCGGGGGAACCTTCACCGACTTCGTTGCCTATGATCCAAGCAACAAGACCTTGTCGGTCTGGAAGACGCTCTCTACGCCCGAAGATCCGAGCGAGGGCATCCTTGGCGGCTTGGCGCAGTCCTCTTCGGTCAAGGGCATCGACCACCTGCGGCTGGGCACCACCATCGCCACCAACGCCGTCTTGGAACGCAAGGGGGCGACGGTCGCCTATGTGACCACCGAGGGCTTTCGCGATGTGCCCTTCATCCAGCGTGGCAAGCGGCAGAGCCACTATGATCTGGCCTGGATCAAGTCGAAACCGCTGGTCAATCGCCGACACTGCTTTGAGATCAGGGAACGCATTACCGCCCGCGGCGAGATCTATACCCCGCTTGACGAAGAGCAGGTGCGCGACCTGGCGGGGCGCATCGCAGAAGACCCGCGTATCGAGGCTGTCGCCGTCTGCCTCCTCTTCTCCTACGTCAGTCCCGTGCATGAGCGTCGGGTCGCAGAGATCTTCGCTGAGGTCTGCCCGAACAAGCCGATCTCTCTCTCCTATGACGTCTTGCCCAAGTGGAAGGAGCACGAGCGTTCCTCCACCACTATTGCCGACGCCTATTTGAAGCCTCTCGTCAGCACCCATGTGCGCACTCTGGGGCGACGCTTCAGCGAACAGGGTGTGGGCGACAGGGTCGCTGTCATCAAGTCGAACGGTGGCGAGATGACCTTGGAATCGGCCTCCATAGCGCCGATCCAGATGACCCTTTCCGGACCCACCGGCGGCGTGGTCGGCGCCAAGCACCTGGCCTCTCTGATTGGGGTCGAACACCTTGTGACCCTGGATATGGGCGGTACCTCGACCGATGTCTCGACGGTCGTCGGGGGTAAAGAGAGCTTCACCACCTCCTTCGAGATCGAGTTTGGTGTGCCGATCCAGATCCCGATGATCGACATCCGCACCATGGGCGCAGGTGGCGGTTCCATTGCCTGGATCGATAAAGGCCGGATGCTGCGCGTCGGGCCACAGAGCGCCGGCGCTGTGCCGGGTCCTGCCTGCTATGGTCAGGGCGGGACCGAGGCGACGGTCACCGATGCCAATGTCGTTCTAGGGCGCATCAATCCGGACAACTTCCTGGGTGGGCGCATGCGGCTGGATGCGGGGGCGGCCCGCGAGGCCGTTGCGGCCGTTGCCAACGAGATTGGCAAGTCGGTTGAGGCTGCTGCGATGGGGATCATCCAGATTGCCAACAACAACATGATCGGCGCGCTGCGCTGGGTGTTGACCGAGCGCGGCCTCGATCCGCGCGACTTCTCGCTGCTTGCCTTCGGCGGTGCCGGTCCCGTGCACATCGCCGAATTGATGCATCAGGCAGGGATCTCCAGCGGAATCGTGCCCAACCATCCAGGACAGTTCTCTGCTTTTGGCTTCATCATGACCGATGCGCGTGTGGATCTGGAACGGACCGCGCAGATGACATCGAAAGTCTTTGAGCAGGAGCATGCCAATCAAGTCATCCAGGACCTGACGCAAGAGGCGCGTGCCGCCTTGCGGGAGGAGGGGCATGCCGGTGCGGTCTCGCTCTCCTATGCATTGGAGATGCGCTACTTCGGTCAGAATCACGAGCTGGAGGTACCGATCGATTTCACGACCTTCGACAAGGAGACCCTGCCGAGGCTCTGGGATCGGTTCCACCGTGCCCACAAGGCACGCTTCAACTTCGACATCCCGGGCGAGACCATCGAACTGATCAGCATCAAGGTCACGGCGATCGCTCAGACTGCCAAACCGGATCTGCCGACCTTGCCGATGGCGGAGGGGGATCCGGTGCCGAGCGGAAGCCGGCCGGTTGTCTTTGAAGAGGGCGTTCGGGAGGCAACGGTCTATCAGCGTGATAGCCTGTTGCAAGGCCACCGCTTCATCGGGCCGGCGTTGATCGAGGAAGACGCCTCCGTTACCGTGATCTGTCCTGGGGACAGAGTCCGGGTTGATCGCTACGGCAACCTACTGATCGGCGCGATCGCCGAGTCGGATTGAGGGAGGGTTAAGGACATGCGGTTCTCCAACAATGGCTATTACATCGAGCGCTATGTGAAGTGCGATAACTGCGGGGTCCTGATCTACGGTGAAGGGCTGCAGGCGGAGGTGGCCGGAGAGGAGCGGCTCTTCTGCTCAGACTGGTGCGAAGCCTGGAACAAGGCGCGCGTTGCTGGGATTGAAGAGCCCAGAATACCGCTGCCCAAGGACGGGATTCACAAGACAGCTTAAAGCGCGCCGGCTGAAAGGCCCCCAAGGGAGGAATAGAGCAATGGACATGGTCACGATGAACATCATCGATTCGGCGATGGTCGCGATCTGCCGAGAGATGGGTGTGAACGTACAGAAGACGGCCTATTCGACCATCTTCAGCGAAGCAGAAGATTTCACCTGCGCGCTGGCCAACGCACAAGGCGAGATGATCGCGGTTGCAGAGTTCTGTCCGGCACAGATCGGCGGGGTCCCCTTGCTGGTCCGCTCCATGGTCAAGGAGATCCCACTCGACGAGATCGATGAAGGCGACGTGATCGTCCACAACGATCCCTATCGAGGGGGTCTTCACACGCCCGAGCACACCATGTTCAAGCCGATTTTCATCGGTGGTGAGATCATCGCCTTTGCCGTCTGCATCGGTCACTTCGTTGAGGTCGGCGGCATGGTTCCAGGCGGCTTTCCTGGAGAAGCCACTGAGATCTTTCACGAAGGCGTCCGGGTGCCGCCGGTCAAGATCATCAAAAAGGGCGAAGACGTACCGGAGGTCTGGAAGCTGTTGCTGGCCAACGTGCGCACGCCAAGAGGTAACTACGGCGACCTCAGGGCGCTGATTTCTGCCGTCGATCTGGGCGAGCGGCGGATGATCGAGTTGATCAGCAAGTATGGAACCGAGGTCTTCCGCGATACGGTCTCTGGCCTTCTTGCCTATTCGGAAGCCAGGATGCGGGCCGAGATCGCCTCTTTCCCCGACGGCCGCTACACCTTTGAAGACTGCTTGGAGGACGACGGCATCGAGGACAAGGAGTTCTGGATTCGGGTCGCCGTCCACGTCCAGGGCGACGAGGTGGTGATCGACTACACCGGTTCCTCACCGCAGGCCAAGGGGCCGATCAATGCCACACTTGGCGTCGCCTATTCGGCCTCCTTCAATGCCATGCTGCACCTGACCGATCAGACCATCCCGAAGAACTCCGGCTGCTTCAATCCGATCCGGGTCATAGCACCCGGCGGTACGGTGATGAACGTCGACTATCCGGGCTCTGAGGTCGGTGGCAACACGGAGACGCATCCCCTGATCGTCAGCTGCATCTTCGGCGCCATGTCCAAGTGCATCCCCAATAGGGTCATGGCCTCTGAAGGAACCACGCACGGCTGCTTCGTCTTTGGTGGGTTCGACGAGCGCAACAAGGAACCTTTTGGAGGGTTTGATTTCACCTATGTGGGCTATGGCGGACGCAGCTTTGCCGACGGCAACAACGCCACGGACTCGATCAACGGCAACTGTGCCAACACCCCGACCGAGGTCTTCGAGACGCGCTTTCCCTGGATTGTCGAGGAGTATGCGCTGCGTCCCGATTCCGGCGGTGCGGGTCGGCATCGTGGCGGGCTCAGCATCTCAAAGACCATGCTAGCCACCGGCGAGATGCTGATCAGTCAGATGACCAACAAGCACAAGCGGCAATCCTGGGGTCTGTTCGCGGGCGGGGAGGGCATTTCCGGCGCCACCCTGTTTCAGCGTGCCGGCTCTGCAGATTGGCAGACCATTGCCCAGGCCTTCAACAAGCCCAGTCCAAGCAAGTATTCCAATGTTCCGGTGCACCCGGGAGACCGGGTTTCGGTCAAGGCGCCTGGCGGAGGCGGTTACGGTGCATCGAGCGAGCGCGATCGCAAGGCTATTGTCGAGGACGTCATGGAGGGCTTTGTGTCCCCCGCTCAGGCGGCTTTGATCTACGGTTTCGAAGAGCGCTGGATCGAAGAGTTCGAAGACACCGGGCGGGAGCTCGTGCCGCGTCAGGCGGCCGAGTAGCGAGCGCGGGCAGGTTAGGTCTTGCAACACTTCCCGCTGATGTGCATCAATAGAGCAACTGATCAATAACTATAATGACCCGGGGCAATGCCCTAATAAGTTGAAACTAGGGCGAAAGGTGTGGGTGGTCCGCCGGCACGTTTCGCACCGACAAACAGGAAAGGGAGGGCTTCAGAGATGTCATTCAAGGTAACCCGTAGGGACGCGTTGAAAGCTGGCGTTGGTGGTGCAGCGATCACCGGCGCGTTAGGAATCATGCCGCGCTACATCCGACCGGCGCTGGCCAACACAGGCCTGGCACCAGGGATGACCGGCGGTCCGACCGGCTTCGATGGCGCCGAGCGCTTTCAGTACAATGAGGGTATGTCCGAAGGACGGGCAATCGAGGGCATCAAGAAGCTGCAGGCGGCCGGCAAGGCGCCGAAGAAGCTGACGATGCTGTTGACCGATGGCGCGATCGGGCAGATCACCAAACCCTTCCCGGTGGGCAAGGTTGGCGAACTGGGACCCTTCCCGGATGGCGCCCCCTCGGTGAAGGAGGTCTGGGAGAAAGAGACCGGGATCGAGATCGAAATCATCGGTGCGCCGGCCGAAGACATCTTCAAGAAGGTCATGCAGGACGTGACCACCGGGTCGGGGTCCTTCGACATCTATACCGGACCCTGGAATTCCACCGGCGATCTGGTGACCTCCGGCGGTGCCGTGAACTGCGACGAGTTCGTCGAGAAGTACCAGCCGGACTGGGGCGACCCGGAGCGCGGCACGCCGACCCCGGAGATGGAAAAGCTGCTCTATACCTATAACGGCAGCTACTATGCCTTCAGTCTGGACGGCGACTTCCAGACCTGGTTCTACACCAAGGGCATCTATGACGACGGCGACGTCCAAAAGAAGTTCTCGGACAAGTACGGTCGCTGGTTGGGCCCGCCGCAGACTTGGGAAGAAACGGACCAGATTTCCGAGTTCTTCACCGGTCTCGATGCCGGTCACGGGACCATGTATGGCAACGGCAATCTGATGAGCCCCTTCTGGGGTCTGGCGACTTTCTATGGCCGCTTTGCCTCGATGGATTTCCCGAACAACTTCTTCTTCAAGGAGGACGGCTCTCCGGCCCTCGATACCGATCTGGGCATCCAGTGCGCGCAGGAGCACGTCAAGTCCTTCGAGTGGTCGCCGCCGGACGCGCTGACCTTCACCTGGGCCGAGGCCTATGCCAGCATCTGGAACCTGCAGGTGCCGCATTTGGCGGTCTACACCAACGTGGTGAAGTTCGGTGACGGCTACAATCCGGACGGCACGCCGAAGAGCAAGGCAACAGGCCTCCTGAACTCCCATCTGCCGCCGGGCCGTCGTTTCGGCGATCAGATTAATCGTCGTTCCGTTTTGTACTACCACATCACCGCTTGGGTCTCGTCGAAGAGCGAGTATCCCGAGGCCGCCTATCTCTTCATGCAGTGGCTGAGCTCGACCAGGACCTACTCCTGGATGGCGGGCAATCCCGGTGGTTACTTCGATCCGATGCAGCAGGCGAACTTCCAGGAGCCGCTGGTTGCGGCGACCTATCACGACTACTCCATGCGGACCATTCCGGAAACCATCGCAAGATCGGCGCCGACCCTGAACTTTGCCGGTCAGACGGCCTTGGACAACGCGCTGGATGAAGAGCTGCAATCGGCCTTGGTTGGCCAGCAATCGGCCGAAGAGGCGATGAAGAACGCTGCGAAGAAATGGAAGCGGATCATTCGCAAGCAGGAGCGCAACGGCATCCTCGATCACATTGCAGCCAGTCGCACGACCTGGCCAACGATCACCGATCAGGATTAGTCTTCAGGTAGAGTAAGGATCGCAGTCTGCTGACCGTTATGGGCAGGCCGCGACGGGAGTGGACGTGGGCCTTGATCAGGATCATGATTGAGGCCCACGCCTGTCCTTGGCGACCGATTGGCCGCGGTCCGGCCGGTGGCAGCAGTTGAGTGAGGTGCCTCTAGTCGTGAAACCCTCCCCCCTATCACTGATAGTCAAGTACGCCTTTATCCTGCTGGCGACCTTGGTGGTGATGTATCCTCTGGTCTGGATGGTCACCATGGCCTTCAAGCCCCATCCGGAGTGGACGACGGTTACGGGCCTGACCTGGATGCCGCAAAATCCGACCCTGCAGAACTTTGAGTTCATCTTCGCCGGCAGGGCGGAAGGATTGGTGGTCTCGCTTGACCGCACCATTGTCGGCCCGCTGATCTCCAGCCTGGTGACCTCTATTCTGGGCACGGTCCTGGCGGTCGTTGCCGGCACGCTTTCTTCCTATGCCGTGGTCCGTTTCCGGATGGCGCAGAGCTTGCCGCTCTCCGTTTTGCAACTGCGCCTCTTCCCACCGTTGGCCGTGATGATCCCCGTCATGGTCATGTGGGCCTTCATCGGTGCGGTCGATACCTGGTGGGGCCTGTCGCTGATCTATGGCATCGTGACCTTGCCCTTTGCCTTCTGGCTGATGAAGACCTTCTTCGATGAGGTGCCGATTGAAATCGAGGATGCGGCCAGAGTAGACGGCTGCAGCTATTGGCGCGTGTTCTACAAGATCACCTTGCCGATCGTGAAACCCGGCTTGGCGACATGTTCGCTCTTCGTGTTCATCCTCAATTGGTCGGATTATCTCTTCGCGCTGTTGCTGACCCAGAAAGAGTGGGTGACCCTACCGGTCTATATGGCAACGCTGACCTCTGCGATGGGTGGACAGATGTATGGGATGAAGGCGGCGCTTGGCGTCATCGCTGCAATCCCGCCGATCGTCTTCGGCCTCCTCATTCAGAAACACTTGGTGCGTGGGCTTACATTCGGGGCGCTGAAACAATGAGTGCGATCGGTCAAGAGGATCAGCGGCGGGGGCTCTGGGATACCATCACCCGCAGCCCGAAGATCCTCGGTCTCTGCTTCCTGCTGCCGACGGTGGCGCTGCTGCTGTTCATCGTCGTCTTCCCGCTGTTGATGCAGATCTACCTGAGCCTGACCTGGTGGACGCCCCTGGATGGCATCCCCTGGTACGAGGCCTATGAGGGTTTCATCTGGTTCGAGCAGTACGAAATCCTGTTTGGCGACAGTGAGTTCTGGGGCGCGATCTGGCGCACCGTGCTTATCATGTTGGTGGTGGTGCCGGCCGAGTTCTTCCTTGGACTGGGGCTGGCTTACCTCTTCATCGATCGCTTTCCCGGCCGGAAGATCTTCTACAGCATCCTCCTGACCCCGATGATGGTGGTGCCGGCCGTGGTCGGCCTCATGTTCTTCCTGCTGTTTCAGGGGACCGGCCCGATCAACGATCATCTGGGGTTGCCGGTAACCTATTCCTGGCTAGGCGACATTCATCGCTCGCTGATCGCGGTGATGATCGCCGACATCTGGCAGTGGACGCCGCTGATGTTCCTCATCCTCTTGGCCGGCATGCTGGGCGTACCCTCGGACCAGCTTTTGGCGGCCAAACTCTTGGGTGGGTCCAACTGGCAGAACTTCTGCAAGATCATCATCCCGCGCATGAAGATCGTGATCATCATCGCGGTGGTGCTGCGTTCGGTCGAGTGTTTCAAGATCTTCGACCTGATCTACATCATGACCAAGGGCGGCCCTGGTGTCGCCACCGAATCCATCTCCGTCTACATCTACAAACTGACCTTCGGTGATCTGGATTGGGCCTATGTTGCCGCGATCGGTCTGACGATCCTGTTCGGCTTGAGCGTGCTGGCAGTCTATGGTCTCAACCTTATGTCAAAGTCGCAGCGGAGGGCGTAGTCATGTCGTCGATTACCCTCAACGCTGTGACCAAGCGCTTCGGCGATTTGACCGCTGTCGATCAGCTGGATCTGGAGATTGAAAACGGCGCCTTCGTCGCGCTTTTGGGTCCGTCGGGCTGCGGCAAGACCACGACGATGAACATGATCGCCGGGATCGAGACCCTGACCTCCGGCGAGATCCTCTTCGATGGGGATCGCTTGTCGGGCGTGCGCATTCAAGACCGAAACATCGGTTTCGTGTTCCAGAACTACGCGATCTTTACCCACCTCAGCGTCTACAAGAATCTGGCTTACGGCTTGGAGGTTCGAAGGCTGCCCAGAGCGGAGATCGATCGCAAGGTGAAGGCGATGGCGGAGCGGATGAGCATCACGCATCGTCTGAACGAATCGGCGGCTTCTCTCTCGGTCAATGAGATGCAGAAGCTGGCGATCGGCCGGTCAGCGGTAACGGAACCGCGGATCTTTCTGCTGGATGAACCCTTGAGCAACCTGGACGCCGGGTTTCGCGCCTATATGCGTGCCGAGCTCAAGGTACTTCAGCACAGCTTTGGTCAGACCATGGTCTATGTCACGCACGATCAGGTGGAGGCCATGAGCTTGGCGAACAAGATCGCGATCATCGACAAGGGCAAGTTGATGCAGTATGGCGCCCCCTTGGACGTCTACAATGATCCGGACAACAGGTTCGTGGCGAACTTCGTCGGAAGTCCCAGCATGAACCTCTTGGATGGTCACCTGGAGCAGGTGGGCAATGACGCGGTGCTTCGTCTGGCAGAGGGCAGCGAGTTTCCCCTGCCGCCCACGGTCGTTGCTGCTTTCGCCAAGGAGGCTGGGGCCAAGGAAGGAGTGCTGGGTATTCGCCCGCAGGATATCTATGTCGGACCCGCCAGAGCGGAGGATGACAGATCAATCAGCGCAGAGGTGGACGTGATTGAGCGGGTTGGGCCAAAGCGGCAGCTGCATTTGCGCATTGGGAAGCATGACTTGCGGGCCATCGACGATGCGGCAGAGGTGAGGCCAGGGGAGAGGATTACGGTCTCCGTCAAGGCCAGCGGGTGTCTGGCATTCAGCGCGACGGATGGTCGACGCCTAAGGGCTACGGCGGGAGGCGCCCGTGGCTGAGATCCGTTTGGAAGGGCTGACAAAGCGCTTTCCCTCATTCACGCTCGGGCCGATCGATCTTACAATTCACGACAACGAGTTTTTTGGCATCTTCGGCCCGCCATCCTCGGGCAAGACCTCCATCCTTCGTGCCATGCTTGGGCTCTTGAATCCGGATGAGGGTAACATTCTCATCAACGGAGAGGACGTATCTGGCGTTAGTGTGGATCGTCGAAACCTGGCGATGGTGTTCCAGAACCTGGCTCTCTTTCCCCACATGACGGGGCGAGAGAACATTACCTTTCCGCTGACCGAAGCCGGCCTTCCCACCAGCGAAGTAGACAGCCGCCTGGATCGCGTTGCAGAGGTGCTGCACGTCGCCCACATCCTGCACAAGCAACCGGGCCAGATGAGCGGCGGCGAACGCCAGCGCATTGCCTTGGGCCGCGCCTTCGTTCGTGAACCTCAGGCTTTTCTGCTGGATGAACCGATTGCGGCCCTCGATGCCCGGCTGCGCGAGGAGATGAGAGTCGAACTGAAGCGCCTCCAGCGAGAGAACGATCACACCTTCGTCTATGTCTCTCATGATGAGGAAGAGGTGCTCTCGATCTCGGATCGGGTGGCGATCTTGCTCGACGGACGCGTGGCACAGGTCGGACCGCCGGATGAGATCTATGACCGACCCATCAGCCTGGCCGTAGCGCAGTTGGTGGGCTCTCCTCCAATCAACGTGTTTTCTTGCGAACTGATCGACGGCGGTAGCAAGGTGAAGCTTGTCGAGTGTGATCTCACCCTGCCTGCGCCCCCGCAGTTGGCGGGTCAGAAAAACATCTCCTGTGGCGTTAGACCCGAACACCTGCTCATCGATGCAGGCCAGACGGAAGCGATCAAGGGAACTGTGGTGGCGACGGAACCCTTGGGTGGTTTCACCATCATCGATGCATCGGTCGGCGGTAAACTCTTTAAGTTGCGATTGACAGGACAGCCGAAGATCGCCGAGGACGAAGTCCTTTCTGTTGTGCCCGATCCTGAACAGCTACACTTTTTCGGAGAAGAGGGGCAGCGACTGTAAGAGCTTGACCGATCGCATTGCAACCGCGGGGGCATAGTGCGTCGGGTAGGATCCTTTGGAGTGACGGCCGACGCCATGACAGGTGATAAACCAGACCCTGCCGGTAGCACCGGACAGGAGACAGCGGGACAGGAAACGGCGGGACAGAGTGGCAAACGTCGTCGTTTGAGCCCCGAAGACCGCGAACGCATGATCGTGTCTGGCGCTATCCGTTACTTCGCCGAACGCGGATTTGACGGCGAGACACGGGCACTCGCGAACTCAATCGGCGTCAGTCAGGCGCTGATCTTTCACTACTTTCCAACCAAAGAGGCTCTGATCGACCGGGTCTATCAGGACGTCTTCCTCAGCCGTTGGAAGGATAGCTGGGTGGAGATGATCTGCGACCGCAGCCGCTCTCTACGCAGTCGTCTGAAGGAGTTCTACCGGGATTACTACGCGACCGGCGACCGGCCGGAGTGGATCCGCATCACGCTCTATTCGGCCCTGCGCGATATCGACATCAACTCGCGTTATCACGCCCGTGTGCGAGAGCGAATCATCAAGCAGATCGCGGTCGAGGTGCGTGAAGAGTTGGGCGTCGAAACGGGGCAGGGGGCGATCAGTGACTATGAAGAACATCTGGTCTACTGCCTGCATTCATCCGTCATCTATCAGCTGATCCGCAAGCATATCTATCGGATGGAAACGCCAGAGGACATGACCCCGGTGATCGATGCCAACGTCGACCTCTTCATGAACTCCATTCCCCTCGTCCTTCAGCGCTTCGTCGGCGGGGAAGCCTCCTCCTGACCAAGGCCTGACCTCCGCTACGCATTCCAGGGAGCCACACCTCATGGCCATCAGTAAGGATCGCATCCTCACCACGCATGTCGGCAGCCTCCCGCGCTCAGCGGAGTTGTCAGCCTTCCTTTTCGCCAAGGATAGCGGCGAGGACTATGACGCAGCGGCCTTCGAGGCCTGTGTCAAGGCGGAGGTTGCGGCTGTGGTCAAGCGCCAGGTGGAGACCGGCATCGACCTCGTAAGCGACGGGGAGATGAGCAAGATCTCTTACGCGACCTATGTGGCCGAGCGTTTGCATGGCTTCGGCGGCAACGCCCCGCGCAACGTGCCGCAGGATTTGGACGAGTACCCTGGCTATCGCGACAAGATCGCCGCCAGCGGCGACACGCCGAAGCTGAAACGGCCCTGCTGTATTGGCGCGGTATCTGTGCGTGATCTGGAGCCCTTGAGCCGTGACCTGGCGAACCTGACCGACGCGGCCAAGGCGGCCGGCGCCACCGGCTCTTTCATGAATGCCGCGACCCCTGGTGTGATCGCGATCTTTCAACCGAACCAACACTATCCAGACCATGACGCTTACCTGGAAGCCTTGGCCGATGCCATGAAGCAGGAGTACGACCGGATCTATAAGGCCGGCGTCACCTTGCAACTCGATAGTCCCGATCTGGCCTTCGGTCGGCATGTGATCTTCAAGGATCTCTCCGATGCCGAGTTCGTCAAGCGGGCCGAGCAGCAGGTCGAGGTCTTGAACCATGCCTTGCGCGATATCCCGGCCGAAGCACTGCGTCTGCATATCTGTTGGGGCAACTATGAAGGGCCGCACACGCACGACATCGCGATGGCTGCGGTCTATGACACCTTGATGAAGGTGAAGCCGCGCTCGATCCTCTTCGAAGCCTCCAATCCGCGCCACGCCCACGAATGGCGCGTGTTCAAAGAGCGGGGCGTGCCGGACGACAAAATCTTGATCCCCGGTGTGATCGACAGCACCACCAACTTCGTCGAGCATCCAGACCTGGTGGCCGAACGCATTCTCAGGTTTACCGATCTGGTCGGGCGCGAACGGGTCGTGGCCGGTAGCGACTGCGGCTTCTCCACCTTTGCCGGCTTCGGCAAGATCGAGACCGAGATTTGCTATGCCAAGCTGAAGAGCCTGTCCCAGGGTGCAGAACTCGCGAGTGAACAGCTGTGGGGCTGGTGAGGGCCGTCTACTCCAGCCGTCGCAACTCGCAGAGATAGGCGCGCAGAGGCACCGATCCGCTGACCGGATCGACCTCGTCATGGCCGATAAGCAGGTTGAAGTTGGCGCTCTCGGGGCCGACTGCCGGGTAGGCAGGGGCATCGACTTCCGGGCAGGCCTCCCACCAGCCGTGCTGGCCGCACACAACAGCAGGATCCAATGAAGGGTCCAAGCGGGCACGGGCGCGCGCCTGGGACTTGGGCGTCTCGATCATGACCCAGTCGCCGGCGGCGATCCCGCGTGCCTCTGCAGCGTCGGGATGGAGATCCACCTGCGGTTCGGGTGCACGGCGGCGCAGGCTCGGCAGTCCACGATGCTGGCTTTCGCAGTAGAGCGTGTCCTTGGTACAGGTCAGGATCAGAGGATAGCGCTGGGCCAGATCGGGCCGTGAGCGCGGACCTACCAGCGGCTCCTCGTAGCGCGGCAGCGCTTGGTAGCCCTGCTCCAAGAGGGTCTCGGAATAGATCTCGATCTTACGCGAGGGCGTATTGAAGCCCTTGGACCGACCTTCCGTCCTATCCGCGAACTTGCGATAGCGGGTCTTGAGCGGGACGCGAATGCCTTCGGGGCTCTCGCGTAGCTGCTCCAGGGTGACCCCGCTGGGCTCCAGCTGGTGGCGATAGGCGGCGTCGATGTCGCCCTGCCAGAAGAGGTCACCCAGACCCATGCGGCAGGCCAGATCAAAGATGATGCGGATGTCCGATCGAGCCTCTCCGCGGGGTGGCACCAGGGGCTTTCGAAGCTGGATGAGGGAGTTGGCGGCCTCGCCGATCTCAAATCCCATCTTCAAGGCCTCGGACTCGAAGGGGCTGGTGGCCGGCAGGACGATGTCTGCCATCTCGGCGCTGGGGTTCATGAAGAGGTCGACGTGCAGGTGAAAGTCGAGACGGCTGAGCGCCTCTCGTCCCCTTGCGCCATCGGCATGGGCCAGCAGGAGATTGGAGCCAAAGCTGACCAGTCCGCGGATTGGATAGGGTTCGCCCTCGATCGCCCCGCGATAGATGTCTTCTGAAGAGACGTGGTCATAGTGACCCAGGCCCAAGGGGCGCTCGCCCAGGCCCAGGGTCTTGGCTCGCTGTTCGGGCCCAAGGAAGTCTTCGCCCTGGATGCCGTTGCTGGGTGCGGCCGGGAACTGCACGTTGCCGCCCTTGCGATCGAAGTCTCCGGTCAGCGCATAGAGCAGCCCGATGGCACGCGCGACCTGTGTCGCGTTCGACTGCTGCTCCAGTCCGCTCCAAGCCATGTAGGCGAGCGGACGGTTGTTCCAGATCATCTCAGCGGTCTGGTGCAAGATCTCTGCGGAGACACCGCAAAGCGCCTGCACCTGCTGAGGCCCATAGTCCGCCACCATGGCGGTCAACTCGGCAAAGACGCTGCGGCAGGTGAGGGGACCGCTCTCTGTCTGTAGTGTGACGTCAGCTAAGAGATCTAGGGCCTCGGCGTCTCGATCATAGGCGCCCAAGGCTGGGTCATAGGGGGCAAGAGTTTGTGCTTGTCCATCCCAGGCGACCAGGTGATCAGGTGCTGCGCTGCTGTCGAGATCGCCGGCACGCAGCAGGCGGCCGTTGTCGCCGCGGATCAGGTGAGGCGCGTTGGTCCAACGACGCAGGAAGTCGGCATCGTACCATCCCGCGTCAATCATGACCTTGATCAGGCCGAGCGCCAGGGCACCGTCGCTGCCGGGCCGCACCTGAAGCCAGAGATCGGCCTTGCGGGCCAGACCGGCTAGTCGCGGATCCACCACGATCAGGCGCGCACCGCGGGTCTGTGCGGCCACGGTCGCGGTGGCATGCGCGATACGGGAGACGCTGGGGTTGTAGCCCCAGAAGAGGATGCAGCCGGCATTGTCGAGGTCAGGCATACATTCGGCCGGTAGACCCGCACCATAGCTGTAGAGGTTCGCCAGATAGCGCCCCCAACCGCAGAGCTCCATGGAGACAGACTGGTTGGGGCTGCCATAGGCCCGCCGGAGACGGCGCAGCCACTCGATCGAGTCTGAGAGGGCCGAGGTCGAGGGCGAGGCTGAATTGAAGGCAACGCACTCCGGGCCGTGAGCCTCGGCCAAGGATTTTAGTTTGGCTGCAATGGTTTCGAGAGCTTCGTCCCAGGTGATCTGCACCCAGCCGGGATCTCCATCGCCCTTCGGTCTTGTGCGCTTTATCGGATGCAAGAGACGGCGCGGGTTGTAGACGATCTCCGGTGCTATCTTGCCTTTGATACAGAGCGCCTGGCCCGTTGGGTGGCTGGGGTCGGCGCGCAAGGCAACGAAGCGCTCCCCCTCCAGGGTCGCGATGGCGCCGCAGCGTGAGGTGCAGAGTGCGCAGTAGGTGGCAACCTCGTGTGACCTCTTCTGTTCCATGACCCTCTCCCTCCTTCGCTGCGATCTGGCGGGTCCCACTATAGATACCTCCTACAGCAGGCCGCAGCATCCAATGGGTGACAGTCCGAATTAATCCTACTATATTGAGCTTATGATCAAGAAGGTGGGCTGCGTCACCGCTGGACTGTTTGGGCCCGCTGGCAAGTCTGCGGATCTCGAAAGGGAGGAATCCAATGAGCAAGACCCCGAGTGTGGATGAGGTATTGGCAACCCGCGTGGCGCGTCGCGCCGATCTGAAGCCCTATCCAGAGTCTTTTATCGACACCGTTATTCCCCGCTATGAGCGGGACCTCTTCTCGATCATTGGCCAATCGGTCTTTGAGGATCCGGCGATGCAGCCAGCTATCTCCATCCAACATCCCTTTAGCTTTTCGCTGATCAAGGTGGAGCCCGGCAAAGGGGCAGGGCTGCACGCGCATGACACCGAAGAGGTCTTCATGCCAATCAATGGAAAGCTGGCTGTCTTTTGGGGCGATCAGGGCGAGAACGAGATCGTGCTGGGACCGCTGGACCTGGTGACCGTGCCGATCCACGTGATGCGTGGCTTCCGCAATGTCGATGACAAGACGATCGAGGTGATCGCTGTGGTCGGCGGAGATGATGGCGGTCGCCTAGAATGGCATAAAGAGCTGATCGAGGAAGCCAAGCAGCATGGCGGTCACCTTGATGACTCTGGCTTTATCGCACCCCGTGAAGAGGAGAAATCTGGGGCCTGAAATAGGTGCTCAGCGGCTGCGACCGAGACGGGTTGGGTCTGCGTTCAACATGGTTCTGAGATTGGGGTTCGGCGGAGGTGTCTCGCATGAGACGCAACCCCGAGCCCTTCTCTTGCGTGAGGCCTACTGCTCGGCCTAGTCTGATGAGGTATGATATCACAAAATCAGACAATAATGAGCAGATGATCAATAAATTGCCTGTCTTGGATAGCGAGACAGGCTAGGAGGGAGGCGCGATGCGTTACTTGGTAGGGGTCGACATCGGTGGAACCTTCACCGACTTTGTCGCCTACGATCGGGAGACCAGTGATCTCAAGGTCTGGAAGAATGCCTCGACCCCGAGCGAACCGATCGAGAGTGTGCTATCGGGGCTGGCCGATCTTGGTGCAGTCGATGGCATCGAGCATCTGCGGCTCGGCACGACCATCGCCACCAATGCGCTGCTGGAGCGCAAGGGCGGCAAGCTCGCTTACGTAACGACCAAGGGCTTCAAGGACATTCCCTTCATTCAGCGCGGCAATCGCCGGGCGCACTACGACATGTCCTGGATCAAGACCAAGCCTTTGGTAAAGCGGGCCGACTGTTTGGAGATTGCGGAACGGATTGACCGCGACGGCCAGGTGCTGGAAGCCCTCGATGAGGCTGATGTGCGGGCCTTGGCGGCGGAGATCCGGGCACGCGGCGACATCGACTCTGTCGCCGTCATGCTGCTCTTCTCCTATCTGGACCCGCAGCACGAACGCAAACTGCGCGATGTCCTGGCCGAAGAGCTGCCGGGCCTGCCGGTCTCCATCTCCTACGACGTGCTGCCCAAGTGGAAAGAGTACGAGCGTGCCTCAACCACCTTGGCCGACGCCTATCTGAAGCCAATCGTGCGTCGCAGCTTCGAAGAGATGCAGCGTCGCTTCAGCGACTTGGGCGTCGAGGGACGCGTGGTCGTCATCAAGTCGAATGGCGGCGAAGCCAGCCTTGAGGGCGCCATGGGCGCTCCGGTCAACCTGACGGTCTCCGGCCCGACCGGTGGGGTCGTGGCGGCGACAGCGCTGGCCGAGCAGATCGGCAGCGATCACCTGGTGACCTTCGACATGGGCGGCACCTCGACCGACTGCTCCACGGTGGTTGGCGGCAAGGCCTCCTTCACCACTAACTTCGAGATCGAGTGGGGCATTCCGATCCAGGTTCCGATGATCGATGTGCGCACCATCGGCGCCGGAGGCGGCTCGATCGCCTGGATCGACAAGGGCGGCATGCTGCGGGTCGGTCCGCAGTCGGCCGGCGCAGAGCCGGGCCCTGCCAGCTATGGCAAAGGCGGCCAAGAGGCGACGGTCACCGATGCCAATCTGCTGCTCGGGCGCATCAACCCGGATTACTTCCTCGGTGGCGCCATGCCCCTGCAGGTCGGCCCTGCCGAGGCGGCAATCGCGGCTCTGGCGGAGCGTCTCGAGATGACCCCGATCGAGACCGCCCTGGCGATCGTGCAGATTGCCAACAACAACATGATCGGTGCGCTCCGAACGGTGCTCTTGGAGCGTGGGCTCGATCCGCGTGATTTCTCGCTGCTGGCCTTTGGCGGCGCCGGTCCGCTGCATGCCTGCGACCTGATCGAGATGGCAGGCATTCCGGGCGCCGTCATACCCAACCATCCAGGCCAGTTCTCGGCCTATGGCTTCATCATGACCGATGCGCGGGTGGATAAGCAGCGCACCCTGCAAGGAACCTCGAGCAAGCTCAATCGCGAATGGTGTACGCAGGCGCTGCAAGAGCTGGTGGCCGACGCGGTCGGAGAGCTGACACGGCAAGGCTACAAGGAGGATATCCAGGTCATCCAGACCTTCGATCTGCGCTATCTGGGCCAGAACTATGAACTGGAGCTGCCCTATTCGGAGGCCAGTTTCGACGACGAAGGGCTGGCAAAGCTCTGGCAGAGTTTCCACGAGACCCACGAGGCGCGCTTCGGCTTTTCCATCCCCGGTGAGACCATCGAACTGGTCAACGTCTCCGTCGCTGCCATCGCGCCCTCGCGCAAGCCGGCTGAGGTCAGCCTTGCCGCTGCCGAAGGGCCGGCCGTGCCGCACAGTCAGCGCCGGGTGCACTTCGAAGACGGCAGCCGTGAGGTCGACGTCTTCCGTCGTTCGGACCTGCGTCAGGGTCACGAGATCGCCGGACCGGCGGTCATCGAAGAGCCGGCGTCGGTCACCGTCATTCGTCCCAACCAACAGGCTAAGGTCGATGGCTGGGGCAACATACTGGTTACACAAGGAGGCTAGGCCCATGGACTTGGTCACGATGAACATTCTGGAATCGACCATGGTGTCGATCTGCCGAGAGATGGGCATCACGCTCATGAAGACCTCCTATTCCACGATCTTCAATGAGGCCTTGGATTTCACCTGCGGTCTGGCCGACAAGAACGGCGAGATGATCGCGGTGGCCGAATTCTGCCCGGCCCAGATCGGCGGCATGCCCTTGCTGATCAAGTCTTGCGTGCGCGAGCTGGAAGAGGAGGGGATCGAAGAGGGCGACATTGTCGTCCACAACGATCCTTACCGCGGAGGCCTGCACACGCCGGAGCACACCTTTTTCAAACCCATCTTCGTCGATGGGGAACTGCAGGGCTATGCCGTCTCCATCGGGCATATCGCCGAGGTCGGCGGGATGGTGCCGGGCGGCTTCTGCGGCGAGGCGACCGAGATCTTCCACGAGGGCCTTCGCGTACCGCCCGTCAAGATCAAGCGCCGTGGCGTTGACAACGAGGACGTCTGGAAGCTGCTGCTCGCGAACGTCCGCACGCCGCGCTACAACTATGGTGACCTGCGCGCTCTGATCTCGGCCGTGGACCTGGGCGAGCGGCGCATGAAGGAGATCTTTGCCAAGTACGGAACGGGCAAGGTGGCAGAGACTGTCTCTGACCTCTTGGACTACTCAGAGCGCCGCATGCGGGCCGAGCTGGCCGAGATCCCGGATGGCACTTACCGCTTCCAGGACGCGGTCGAGAATGACGGCATCGAGGCACGGCGCTTCGACATCAAGGTCGCCGTGATCAAGGAGGGTGATGGGGTCATCGTCGATTACTACGGCTCCTCCCCACAGGCGCGCGGGCCGATTAACGCCACCTTGGGCGTCACCTGGTCTGCAACCTATAACGCGATCCTGCACCTGACCGATCCCTCGATCCCGAAGAACAG
Organism: Rhodospirillales bacterium; assembly: GCA_963669335.1. GTDB lineage: Bacteria > Pseudomonadota > Alphaproteobacteria > Kiloniellales > JACOMY01 > JACOMY01. The sequence goes on along the minus strand of OY770023.1, from coordinate 2,639,926 downwards.
CGGTTGCTTCCGGCCGATCCGGGTCTTGGCCCCGCCGGGCACCGTGGTGAATGTCGATTACCCGGCACCGGAGGTCGGCGGCAACACCGAAACCCATCCCCGGATCGCCGGTGCCGTCATCGGCGCCTTGGCCCAAGCCATACCCAAGCGCGCCATGGCGGCCGAGGGCTGCACCCACGGCAACTTCGTCTTCGGCGGCCACGACACGGTCCATGACGAGTACTTCGCCTGTTATGATATTGAGGTCGTTGGCTGGGGCGGACGCTTTTACGCCGACGGCAATGACGCCTGTGATTCGATGAACGGGAACTGCCGGGTGATCCCGGTCGAGGTCTTCGAGACCCGCTTTCCTTTCCGGATCGAGGACTGGCGTTTCCTGCCCGACAGCGGCGGTGCCGGTAAGTATCGCGGCGGCCTGGGCTATGAAAAGACTCTGCTCTGTCTCAACGAGGAGATTATCGCCAGCCAGATGACGGATCGTCATGAGCTGGAGCCCTGGGGCTTGGAAGGCGGCAGGGCAGGGGCTTGCGGTGCGACGCTCTTTCAGCGCGCCGGCGAAGCCGAGTGGATGACTGTCGTCCAGGCCTTCAACAAGAACTCCAGCTCCAAGTTCTCCAACATCACCATCCGCAAGGGTGACCGCATCAAGCTGGTGATGCCCGGCGGCGGCGGCCACGGTGACCCTGCGGGGCGCAGTCACGATGCAATCCGGGCCGATATCGCCGAGGGCTACGTTTCGGCTGAAGGTGCCGCGCGTGATTACGGCTTTCAGGAGGCCGCGGAATGAAGTTCTCAGCCAATCGCCTCTACGTCGAGCGCTACCTCAAGTGCGCCAACTGCGGAATCCTGGTCTATGAGAACGACAAGGACCAGGTGAAGACCGAGGAGGGGACACTCTTCTGCTCAACCTGGTGTCAGGATTGGGCGAGCCGGCGGGTTGTCGTGCAGGCTTAACGTTGGCCTCGCCCTCTGTCGTGAGTCTTGACCACGGTCTTGGAACCTCGACGCTCTTTATCCGTAGAGCGTGAACTCGATACTCGTGAGCGTCACGCCGGCCGGCAGGGTTACACCATCCGCCAGCAGGAGGGTGTCTGAGCCAGCACCGCCGTCGAAGAGATCGCCGGCCTCCAGTTCGCCCTGGGTGCCGACGTTTAGGGTGTCGTTGCCACCTTCGCCCAGCAGTTATCATTATCTAAAGAGACCTATGGGGGATATCAAAAGGGTTGTTTAAGCTCTGGTGCTTGCCACATAACTGAGATGATGTCTGCTCTTGCCATAGTGCTTCTTTTGCTTGTAGCGGGTTGCCTGCCCTACAACAGACTAGATCGTATGGATGATCCGGATTGGACATTGCTTGTTCGCGAGCATGCAACGCTCGAGACGGTACAGCCAGATGCAGACCGACAGTGTGGGGCGTACGGGAAGACGGCGCGCTTTACAAGGGATTTCTGCTTGAATACAAGTTGTACTAAGAAACTCTTCGAGTTCGCTTGCGAAAAGCCCCCTGAGTGAAGGCCGCTACCCATAGAGCGTGAACTCGATACTCGTGAGCGTCACGCCGGCCGGCAGGGTGACACCGTCCGCCAGCAGGAGGGTGTCTGAGCCAGCACCGCCGTCGAAGACATCGCCGGCCTCTAGTTCGCCCTGGGTGCCGACGTTCAGGGTGTCGTTGCCGCCTTCGCCCATGATCGTATCAATCCCTCTGCCGCCGAATAGGAAGGCGTCGTCCTGGTTGCCGGCGCGCAGGGTGTCGGCGCCGGCACCTCCATAGAAGTAAGAGTCCTGACCGACGCCGCCACTCAGTCGATCGTCACCACTGCCCCCGTAGAAGAAGGCATCGTCTCCGGCGCGTCCAGAGAGGCCATCGTCGCCGCTACCACCGTAGAGATAGGAATCCGCGCCGGTCGACCCCGCATCGAAGTCGCCGCGCAAGAGGTCATCACCATCTGAGCCGATTAGAGTGGCGTCTGCGCCGGAGCCGCCGTACACCCGGTCATTGCCAGTGTCGCCGTCTAAATTTTGGTCGCCGCCACTGCCACCGTAGATCCGATCACCGGCGTTCCCGCCGAAGAGACCCTGGTCGGCACCGTAGCCGCCGTAGAGGCGATCAAGACCAAAACCGCCGTAGAGGCTATCGGACCCACTGCTACCATAGAGAAAATCATTATTGTTGCCGCCGTCGACAAGGTCACTGCCGCTATCGCCGAAGAGTGCGCTGTCGTCGCCTCCGCCGCCGAAGAGGCTGTCGTCGCCCGTGCCTCCATAGAAGGAATAATCCTCTCCCAGACCGCCTGACAGACCATCATCGGCCGAACCACCAAAAAAGAAGGCATCGTCGCCGTGCCGTCCGCTCAGACGATCCTCACCGTAGCCACCATAGAGATAGGCGTCCGAGCCGCTGTCCCCGTAAACACGATCGTTGCCCTCGCCGCCGTAAAAGAGAATATCTAACCCATCACCACCGAACAGGGTGTCGTTATCTTCCTCTCCTCGAAGGGCTGTATCGGCACCGCTGTCGCCGCTCAGCGTGTCGTTTCCGGTGCCTCCATAAAACAACTCGTCGTCGCCGCTACCGCCCGAGATCGTGTCGGCGCCGTACTCCCCGAAAAGGCGGAGATCTCTGTCATCTCCTCCGTCAATCCTATCGTCGCCGCTCCCTCCGATCAGACTGGCGTCGATGCCTTCGCCGCCAAAGATGCTGTCGTCACCATTGCCGCCGTTGAAGACATCGTCATTGCCAGTCTCGCCGAAGAGGGTGTCAACGCCACTTCCGCCATAAAAGCTCTCGTCGTTACCGGAATCGCCGTACATGGTATCGACGCCATCACCTCCAAAGAAGCTTCTGTCCGTGTCGTCGCCGCCGTAGATTCTGTCGTTGGCGCCGCCACCAACGAAGCGGGTATCTTCGCCAGTGCCGCCGAACAGGGCATCCTTGTCGTTGCCACCTAAGAAGCTGACATCCTCACCGCTTCCGCCCCAAAGGGTGTCGTCATCGCTACCGCCGAAGAACCTGAAATCGTCTCCATCGCCGCCCCGTAGGGTGTCGTCATCGTCGCTGCCATAGAAGCTGCGGTCGTCTCCCTCGCCACCCGAAAGGCTGTCGTCGCCGTCGTTGCCCCGAAAGTTGGTATCATTGCCGGTGTCGCCGGAGAGGCTGTCATTACCCGTTCCCCCGAAGAAGAAGATGTCTGCAGCTGACCCACCGGAAAGGCTATCGTCGCCGTCGACTCCGTAGAATGAGGTGTCACTTCCGACATCGCCCGAAAGCCTGTCGTCGCTAGCGCCACCATAGAAACGGAGGTCGAGGCCATCGCCGCCATACAGGCTATCGTTGCCATTGCTTCCGAAAAACGAGGTGTCACTGCCAGTGTCACCATAGAGCGTGTCTTCGCCGCCGTTCCCAAAGAAGGAGCGATCTTGGCCAGATCCACCAAAGAGGGTGTCGTCGTCACTGTTTCCCTCGAAGGATTGGTCGTTTCCATCTCCGCCGAACAGGACGTCGTCGCCGGTATCGCCGTAGAATTGTCTGTCTCCACCGTAATCACCATAGAGGTAATCGTCGTCTTCCCCTCCTTCGAAGAACCTGTCTGTACCATTGCCGCCGAAAAGGCTGTCGGATCCAGTGTCGCCGAAGAAGATCTGGTCGTTCCCTGAACCGCCGTACAAGCTGTCGATACCACCTTGACCGTTAAAGACGCTATCATTGCCACTACCGCCGAAGATCGCGTCGTCGCCGCTGGTACCAAATCCGCTGTCGCCATAGAAGATTGTATCGGACCCGTAGCCGCCGAAGATCAGGTCGTTGCCAGGCCCTCCGAAGAAATGGCGGTCGTTTCCCGAGTTACCGAAGAGGATATCGTCGTCGTCGCCTCCAAAGAAACTGCTGTCGTCGCCATCTTGGCCCAGCAGGCTATCGTCGCCCTCTCCACCGGCGAAGCGTGTGTCGTTGCCACTTCCACCGAAGAGGGTGTCGCTTGCACTCAAACCAAAGAGGCGATCGTTTCCGCTGAGACCAAAGATCGTATCTTGGTTCTCTGACCCTGTGATGGTGTTGTTCTCGCCGGCACTTCCGAAGTAGACAGCCATCTTACTAGCCCTCGCTGTTTTCAGATTTTCGATCTTGTTAATCGGATCGAAATTGACAGACGTTCATTAACTATGCCGCGCACTTTGGTGTTGATCAAGTGCATCTCGGTGGTGGGCTGTCATCTGGCTGGACGATATCGGATTCTTAGTTTGGCGTGGGGAGGATGCAGACGGTCTCTCGCCTCGTCTGGAAAGGCCAAGGCCGCCTGCTCCGATCGGCGAGGCGGCCTTGTCTCCTTCTTGTAGCTTGGGTGAAGCCAGTCCGCCTGTCCCGTTTCGCCTAGCGCGGGCGCCAAGGTGAAAACGCTCAAGGGGACCTAGGCAGCCTGTGGCCCCGGACGATTCAGGGGCTCGTCAACCGCACTAACCTCTGCCACACCGACGCAACTGGCCGAGCACATCATCCCGATCTTAGAGGCGGGTCGATCCAAGGCTTCGTCGATAGTCACAAAGGACCTGCGGTTTGCCTTGGCTGGGTTATAGATCTCTGTGTTCAAAAGTTTTCCTCCTTTAAGGGCTACTGTGGTTCCTAGGGGTGGTTCATCCCTGGGCTTAAAGAAAAGTTGTGATTGTTTCTTTGATTGAAAGCGGGATCATGAAACAATCTGTACTTTGTCAACTCGGCGCCATATTATCTTAATGTTGAGTAAACTGAGGAGTATGTACGGCTGTTTATCTTTTTCTTGGGCAGTGTGCAAAAGATCGTCGAGCTTGATCATGTATCTCGTGCCAACAAATCTAAGAGCAAAGGAGCGATCACCGGCGAAACCTGTTGAGAGCAACGGGGTGCCGAATCGCGTTAAGAGAGTTCTCAGAATGATCGACACGCAACGACCTACTGTTTCTGTAGAGCGCCTCACCGGGGCAGACGTCACCCGCTTTCGGGAGCTTCTGGCGCTTTTTGCAGCAGCCTTTGAGGAACCAGAGACCTACCTGGATCGACAACCCGATGATGCCTACCTCCGGGACCTTCTAGCTGGGGAACACTTCCTTGCCATCGTCGCTATCTCGGAGGGGAGGGTGGTCGGCGGTCTCGCCGGCTATTTCCTGCACAAGTTCGAGAGGGTGCGCAAAGAGATCTATGTCTACGACCTGGCAGTTGCCGAGAGCCATCGTCGCCAGGGGATCGGTAGAGCAATGCTGAGGCACTTGAAGGAGTTGGCGAAGGACCTGGATGCCTACGTGATTTTCATTCAGGCCGACGGCGATAATCCGCCGGCCATCGCGCTCTACGACAGTCTCGGTAAGCGCGACGAGGTCCTGCACTTTGATATCGAACCCAGCGATTAAAGCCTGACTGCAAAAAAAAGAGAGAGCGGGGCCGTTGGCTACCCCGCTCTCTGAGTTGCCGATAACGAAGCCTACTCGGCAGGTTGCTCAGCGGTGCTGGGAGAGGTTGAGACGCCATGCTTCTCGCGCAGGTGATCGCGATAGAGCGCCTTGCCCAGGGCAACGCACATCAAGACCATCACCATGGTGAAGGGCAGGGCGCCGATGATCATGGCGTTCTTCAGCGCTTCCAGCGGATCGGCCGAGGAGCCGCTGTTGCCGGCTACGATCAGGGTGCCGATGACACTGGTCAGGATCAGGCCCCAGACAATGCGGTGCTTGTGGCCCGAACCCTGCTCGCCGCCGGACATGATGGTGTTCATGACCAGGATACCGGAGTCCGCTGAGGTCACCAGGAAGGTCATGATCAGCACCACGCACATGATGGTAACGCCGGAGAGCAGACCCCCGCTGATCATCTCACCCAAGGTGGCGAAGAGCTTAGCCGTGGTCGACGCACCGACGATCGTGCCTTCGGCGATGCCGGAGAGCTCCAGGTCGATGGCGGTGCCACCCAGGATGGTCATCCAGGCAAAGCAGACCAGGGCCGGGGCGAAGACACAGCCCAGAACGAACTCGCGGATCGTGCGGCCCTTGGAGATGCGCGCCAGGAAGAGGCCGACGAAGGGCGAGAAGGCGATCCACCAGGCCCAGTAGAAGGTGGTCCAGCCGGCCTGCCAGCCGAAGAGCCGCCCCTGGGTTCCCTCCGCATAGACCTGACCGGCAAGTTCGTCAGAACCCGGCAGCGTGGTGAAGGCGGCCGGAAGGTCGGCCTTGAAGCCATCGAGCGATCCCCAGGCATTGGTGCTGCCGGCGTAGAGAGCGGCGATGTCCTCGCTCGGAAGTGCCTTCACGGCCTCCGGCAGGTTTGCAACGAACTCCGCCTGGGTCTGCGGTCCATAGGCGTTGAAAGACAGCGAGATGAAATGGAGGATATAGTCCACCATCGCCGTCCCGTACTGCGTCATGGCGAAGAGGAAAGAGCCGAAGATCACGAAGGTCAGCAGCAGCAGCAGTGAAAGCACCAGGTTCAGGTTCGAGAGATACTTGATGCCGCGGCCGACGCCGGAGACCGCCGAGATGATGGAGAGGCCCATGATGATGAAGAGTGCAACCAACAGCCCGACAGTACTGGGCTTGGGGGCGCCGTCGCCCTCTGTGATCAGCCAGGACATGTCAGTGACGGAGTAGACGCCGTCGACGAACTGGCTGACGCCGAAGCCGATGGTCACAGCCACGCCCAAGATCGTCGCGACCACACCCAGCACATCGACAACGTGGCCCATGAAACCGTTGATGTGACGCCCGAAGAGCGGGGTCAGCGCCGAGCGGATCGTCAGCGGCATGTTCCGGCTGTAGGCGTAGTAGGCAAGCGAAAGGCCGGTCACGACATAGATCGCCCAGGCGTGAAAGCCATAGTGCATGAAGGTATAGCGATAGGCCGAGGTGACGGCTTCTTGCGTATTCGGGTTGACCTCTCCGGCAACGGTGTGCGGGTTGGAACCCCAGAGGCCCATTGGCTCTGCCGTCGCATAGACCATGAGGCCGACACCGAGCCCGGCGCCGAACATCATCGAGAACCAGGAGAAGTTGGAGAACTCCGGCTTCTGCCCGGCCGGTCCCAGCAGGCGCTTGCCGGTGGCCGGAATGACGGCGATGACGAAGAGGAAAAAGGCGAAGAGCCCCACCGCCACGATGTAGAAGGTATTGAAGCTCTCCAGCAGGGTCCAGTTGACCGAAGAGAGCACGCCGTTGGCATTCAGCGGCCAGATCAAGGCCCAAATGACCAGCAAAGACATGACGGTCTTGCTGATCAGAGCGATGGGCAGTGAGTGTCCTTCATAGAAGCCCGATTCTGCCTTCTTGATTTCAAGATCGGTAAAGGGGGGCTTGATCGCCATCAAATTCCTCCTGTTGCCGACCGTCTTGACGCGTGGCGCCGACGGTCATTCAGTTCTTCTGCTGGATTGTCGGCATCCAGCTTGACTCGGATAGGATCTCCACGGGAGACTGCGCCCCCGTCTTAGCAGTCACCCCAAACACGTTACACGCGGTAAAACTTCAAGCGAAAAAATTTAAACCCTAGTTTAGCTCAGTTATACTTAATTGTTTCTAATGCAGTTAATCACACATGGTGATTCATAGCATTACCTGCTGGGGTTTATCTTGTCGGCATGGGCGTACCTGAAGAGCCGTCTTCCTGAGACAGCTGTTTAGTGGTGCGATCCAGGCACTTGGTCCCCAAGCGTCTGATGAATCGGCCCACCAACTGTTGCCCCACTAGGAGAAACGGACAGGCACCCAGATCGAGACCAGCCAGACGGCTGCGAAGAGAACCGCGAAGGAGAGAGCAATCCAGATGAGCTGAGCTGGAAGAGAGAGGGTCTTCATCTGCATGGCGGACTCATGCCCGCCGTGGCCCGTCACCATCTCATCGTGCTCCATGGCGTGGTGGAGCCCACCCTCTGGCGAGCTGTGCCCGAGGCCCGGCGCCGGCCCATCAGCACCGGGAAGTGTCATGCAGCCGTGCTTTAGGTGACTCTTCACCAGCCAATAGTTGACCGGGAAGGCGAAGAGGCCGCCGAGGATCGAAGCCAGAGACATGCGGAACCAGAAAGCGGGGTCGCCCGGACTGTCCGATCCGGGCCAAAGGCTTGCGAGCAACAGCATGAGTGGGATCATCCCGGCCATAACGAAATTCATCGAGACGGTCTCGGCAAAGAAGGTCTTCCGCACGGCCATCCAGTAGTTGCCGTTGTACATGCCGATCATCATCAGCGCCTGAAAGACGAAGAGGCCGCAGAGGAAGCCCGCCATGTACTCCAGAATGGCGTCCCAGCCGTTGGCGAGTCCAAAGATCGGGACGATGACGGCAGCAATAACGATCCCCGTGGCATCGCCGGCCAAGCAGTGCATCTCGCTGTTGACCCCCTGCTTCCAGGTGGCCCGAGTAAAGCGATCATGCCCGCCCGGAAAAGGCCTTCGACAGGCGATGAGGTAGAAGAAAGCACCGACCGGCCCGGTATAGAGCGTGACCAACAGCCAGGCCGCGCGCTGCACCCAGCTGGTTACACCATTGCCAAGCGAGTCCCAGAGCACAAAGAGAAAGCTGAGTGCCGTCAGCAGAAACCAAACGATCATCGCGCCATCGAGCATTCTCGGCCTCCTTGGTCGGAAGAGGGGCTCCTCCGACTGTGCCCGGCTTTATCCTTTCGAGCGATGCCGACCAACAGGGCTCAAGCGGCAATCACCCCTTCCTCCCGATGGCGTTATGGTTCTGGGAAGGAGAGGGAGGTCAAGGCAAGAGCGAGCGAACCGCCGGCCTTACCGGTCTGTGAAGCCCGCTAGCCATAGACAATATGGTTGATGGCGGTGAGCATCACGCCGGCTGGCAGCGTGACCCCGGCAGCCAGCTGCAGGGTGTCAACGCCGAGACCGCCGTCGTAGGTCTCTCCGGAAACTAGCTCGCCCTGACTTCTCACTACAAAGGTGTCATTGCCGGCACCCCCATAGAGTGTGTCGATCCCGCTGGCGTCTGAGAGGAAGGCATCATCGCCGCCACCGGCTCGGATGATGTCTGCGCCGGCGCCGCCATAGAGATAGGAGTCATCTCCGGCCGCTCCGGTCAGAGTGTCGTCACTCAGCCCGCCGAAGAGGAAGGCGTCGTCATCCCCGCGTCCGGTCAATCGGTCAGCTCCGGCACCTCCCAAGAGTGAGATATCCGCACCGTCGTCGCCAGCCACGAAATCATCGCCCGACTCACCTACAAGAAACATGTCTGCGCCACTGCCGCCAGAGATCGTGTCGTCCCCGGAACCCCCAAAGAGCACAGTATCGTCGCCACCGTCGCCATAGAGCCGATCCCTGGAGGCACCCCCGATGAGGTTGACGTCTTCCCCAAGACCGCCATAGATAGTGTCATTGCCAAACTCCCCGATTAGAGTATCACTACCACTGCCACCAAATAATTGATCATTGTTGTTACCGCCATAAATGAGATCGCTACCGCTATTGCCCCTGAGCACGCTATCGTGGCCGCCGCCACCGAAGAGAGAGTCGTCACCCAGTCCGCCATAGAAGTAGGAGTCGCTTCCGAGACCGCCTGAGAGCCGATCGTCTCCCGTGTCGCCGAAGAGCGAGGCGTCGTCGCCCTGCCGTCCGGTCAAGGCGTCGGCGCCGCTGTTGCCAGCCAAGAGTGAATCATTGCCAGTGCCGCCGATGATGAAGTCCGATCCGGACCCGCCCCAGAGCGAAGTATCGTCGTCGTAGCCCGCATCGAGCCAGTCATCGCCCGCACCGCCAAACATCTGATCGATGCCGCTGCCGCCGAAGAGGTAACTGTCGTCGCCCGCGCCACCGAAGATGCTGTCATTGCCGCTGGATCCAAGGAAACTGGAGTCTACTCCATCACCGCCGTAGAGCCTGTCGGTCCCACCGCCTCCGAAGAGAGAGGAATCTGCTCCACTGTCACCGGACAGGGTGTCGGTGCCATCAGCTCCGTAGAAACCGGCATCGTCACCAGACCCACCGGAAAGGCTATCGCTATTGAAGCCTCCGTAGAGGCTTGAGTCGTCGCCAGCATCACCGGAAAGGCTGTCGTTGCCCTGGTATCCCGCGAAAGAGACATCGTCACCAGCGCCACCGAAGAGGGTATCATCGCCATTCTGGCCGTCGAAATAGAAGTCGTTTCCATAGCCGCCGAAGAGGACATCGTTGCCCGAACCTCCGTCGAAATAGAAATCGTTTCCACTGCCACCAAAGAGAGTATCGAGGCCCGAGAAGCCGTGGAAATAGCGGTCACTGCCAGCGTTACCAGAGAGGCTGTCGTCGCCGAACCATCCATAGAAGGCGACATCCCCGCCGCTGCCGCCAAAGAGCGTGTCTGCGCCGTTGCCACCATCGAAAGAGGTGTCATTCCCAGCACTACCGAAGAGGATATCATCCCCAGAGCCGCCTTCGATTGTATCGCTGCCGCTTCCGCCGTAGAGATAGTCTTGTTCCCCAAGACCAAAGACACTGTCGTTTCCGCTAAGCCCAAAGATCGTATCGACTGCGTTCGATCCTGAGAGGGTGTTGTCCTCTCCAGCGGTTCCGAAAATCGTGGCCATGGTGGCATCCTCGCTCTCGCCTCTCCGGAACCATCGTAGATTTTTCCCGCACTTCGAGCAATGGAAAGCGCCGGGCTAACCGTAGGCGATAACATTCACACTAGAGAGCAGAACGCCGGCGGGCAGGCTGACCCCGGCGGCGAGCTGCAGGGTATCGACACCGAGACCGCCGTCGTAGGTCTCTCCGGCCAGCAGCTCGCCTTGGCTGGTCACTACGAAGGTATCGTTGCCGGCCCCACCAAAGAGCGTGTCGATCCCACTACCGCCAAAGAGGAAGGCATCGTCGCCGCCACCGCCCCGGATGATATCGGCGCCACTGCCCCCGTAGAGGTAGGAGTCCTCCCCGGCGGCTCCGCTCAGGGTGTCGTTACTCAGCCCGCCGAAGAGGAAGGCATCGTCGTCCCTGCGGCCGGTCACACGGTCGGCCCCGGAGCCTCCTGAGAGCGAGGTATCCGCGCCTTCGTCGCCGGCGAGGAAGTCAGCGCCACTGTCGCCATAGAGTCCGAGGTCGGCGCCGCTGCCGCCATAGACCTTGTCGTCTCCGACGCCACCGAAGAGTGAGGCATCGACTTCACCGTCGCCATAGATCTTGTCGTCTCCGGAGCCTCCGAAGAGCGAGGCATCGGCGCCACTGCCGCCATAGAGGCGATCACCGGCAGCAGCCCCGAAGAGGCCCGCGTCATCGCCACGATCGCCGTAAAGTCGGTCAACGCCGGCGTCACCATAGAGGCTGTCGCCGCCGCTGCCACCGAAGAGCTGATCGTTGTTGTTGCCGCCATCGATCATGTCGCTGCCGCTGTCGCCCATCAGCGAGCGATCATCATCACCGCCACCGAAGAGAGAATCATCGCCCAAGCCGCCATAGAAGTAGGAATCCTCGCCAAGACCGCCGGACAGCCTGTCGTTTGCCATGTCGCCGTAAAGGAAGGCATCGTCACCTTGCCGTCCGGTCAAGACGTCGGCGCCGCTGTTGCCGGCCAAGAGCGAATCATCGCCACTGCCGCCGATGACGATGTCCGATCCCGACCCACCCCAAAGCGACAGATCGGCACCGCTGTCGGCATTAAGCCAATCATCGCCCACCTCGCCAAACATCCGATCGGCACCATCGCCGCCATAGAGGTAGGAATCCGACCCGCTTCCACCCGCAACAAAGTCATCGTTTGCACCGCCGTAGAACCAGCTGTCGTCGCCCTCTCCACCGAAGAGGCTGTCCGCGCCGCTGTCTCCTTCGAAGAAGCTGTCGCCTCCACTGCCACCGAAGAGGCTATCGTTCCCGATCGCACCGTAGAAACCGCCATCCACGCCACTGTCGCCAAAGAGGCTGTCGTCGCCGCTGCCTCCGTAGAAGAGGCTGTCATTCCCACTTCCGCCGGAGAGGCGGTCGTCACCGCTGTCCCCATCAAAGAAAGAGTCGCCTCCACTGTCACCGAAGAGGCGGTCGGCACCGACGCCTCCGTAGAAACGGCGATCCTCTCCGCTGCCGCCGAAGAGGCTGTCGTCGCCGTCACCTCCTAAGAAGGAACTGTCACTTCCATTGCCGCCGTAGAGATTGTCGTCGCCACCGTCGCCGTAGAAAGAAGCATCCCCTCCGCTGCCGCCGAAGAGGCTGTCATCGCCGCTCTCTCCAGAAAAGTATGAGTCGTCCCCATCGTCGCCCGCGACGGTATCGCCCCCGCTGCCTCCGAGGAAGAGTCCGTCATTTCCGCTGCCGCCGGAGAGGCTATCGGCACCGTTGCCGCCGTAAAAACTCCAGTCACTTCCGTTCTCACCAAAGAGGCTGTCGTCGCCGCCGTCGCCGAATAGGGACCTATCGTTGCCCTCATCGCCGAAGAGGCTGTCGGCGCCACTGTCGCCATAGAACCTGGAGTCACCGGCATTCCCTCCAAAGAGGCTATCGGCACCGCTGCCGCCGAAGAAATGGGTGTCGACAGCAGCGCCACCGAAGAGGCTGTCGTCACCAAGGCCTCCGTAGAATGAGGCATCTTCCGCACTGCCGCCGGAAAGACCGTCGTCGCCGTCCCCTCCATAGAAGAGGCCGTCGGATCCACTGTCACCGGAGAGGCTGTCGGCGCCGCTCTCTCCGAAGAAAACGCGATCACCTCCACTGCCGCCAAAGAGGCTGTCGGCGCCGCTGTCGCCGAAGAAATGGGTGTCGACAGCAGCGCCACCGAAGAGGCTGTCGTCACCAAGGCCTCCGTAGAATGAGGCATCATCCGCACTGCCGCCGGAAAGTCTGTCGTCGCCGTTCCCCCCATAGAAGAGGTCGTCGGATCCACTGTCACCCGAGAGGCTGTCGGCGCCGCTCTCTCCGAAGAAGACGCGATCACCTCCACTGCCGCCGAAGAGGCTGTCGGCGCCGCTGTCGCCGAAGAAACGGGTGTCGACAGCGGCGCCACCGAAGAGGCTGTCGTCACCAAGGCCTCCGTAGAATGAGGCATCATCCGCACTGCCGCCGGAGAGGCGGTCGTCGCCGTTCCCTCCATAGAAGAGGCCGTCGGATCCACTGTCACCGGAGAGGCTGTCGGCGCCGCTGTCGCCGTAGAAAGCGCCATCCAAACCACTGCCGCCGAAGAGGCTGTCGTTGCCGCTGCCTCCATAGAAAAAAACATCCTGGGAAGCGCCGCCAGCGAGGACATCGGCGCCGTTGCCACCGTAGAAGTGTGAATCTCGGTTATCCCCCCCCGCGATGCTATCGGCGCCGCTGCCTCCATAGAGGAATCGGTCAAATCCATCGCCGCCGTAGATGCGGTCATCACCGCTTTCTCCGTAGAGCCTCCTGTCGTCTCCGTACCCGCCATAGAGGCGGTCGTCGGCTCTTCCACCGTAAATGAAGGCGTCGGCGCCTAGGTCACCAAAGAGGCTGTCGGCACCGCTGTCGCCTAAGACAAAGCTGTCTTCGCCACTGCTGCCGAGGAGGGTGTCAGATCCGGACCCGCCCCAAAGCGACAGATCGGCGCCACTGCCGGCATCAAGCAAGTCATCGCCTGCGCCGCCAAACATCTGATCGGTGCCGTCGCCGCCATAGAAATAGCTGTCATCGCCCGCTCCACCGAAGAGGCTGTCGTCATCGACACCGCCGTAAAAGAAGAGGTCGCGGTCGTCCCCACCATAGAGGCTGTCGGCGCCGCTTCCTCCATAGAAGAGGAGGTCTGTTCCAGCGTCGCCGGAGAGGCGGTCGTCACCAGCCGCTCCATAAAAACGGCTGTCAGTCCCCCCGTCGCCGGAGATACGGTCGTCGCCCTGGGCGCCATAGAAGCTGGCGTCTCTTCCATCTCCGCCATAGAGGTTGTCGTTACCGGCGCGTCCGAAGAACAAGGAGTCCTTTCCACTGTCTCCGAAAAGGGTGTCGCTACCAACGTATCCATAGAAGTTGGCATCGTCACCAGATCCACCAGAGAGGCTGTCGTCGCCACTGCCTCCGAGAAAGCTGCTGTCGATGCCATCGCCGCCAAAGAGGCTGTCGTCACCGCTCTCTCCGAGGAACACGCTATCGTCTCCAGAGCCACCAAAGAGGCCGTCTGCCCCGCTGCCTCCAAAGAGGACGGTATCGACCCCGTCCCCGCCATAGACACGGTCATCGCCGCTCGACCCATAGAGTTCGCCGTCGTTTCCACTGTCGCCGAAGAGGCTGTCGTCGCCTATCTCTCCGAAGAAATCTCTATCGTCTCCAGAGCCACCAAAGAGGCCGTCTGCCCCGTTGCCTCCAAAGAGGACGGAATCGTCTCCGTTCCCACCATCGACACGGTCATCGCCGCTCGACCCATAGAGTAGCCTGTCGTTTCCACTGTCGCCGAAGAGACTGTCGTCGCCCTTCAGACCCAAGAGGAGCACGTCGTTTCCAGAACCACCATAAATATGGTCGTCGCCGTAGTCGCCGCCAAGAAAATCGTCGTTGCCCAATCCGCCAAAGACACTATCAACGCCGCTGCCGCCGTACAAGCGCTGGTCTATGTCCGCTCCGCCAATGACGCTGTCGTCACCACTCCCTCCGAAAAGATTGCTATCGTCTCCATAGCCACCATAGAGGCTGTCGTCACCACTCTCTCCGAAAAGATAGCTATCGTCTCCATAGCCACCATAGAGGCTGTCGTCGCCGCTGCCCCCCAAAAGCGACGCATCGTTCCCATCGCCGCCTGCGAGGAGATCGGCGTCGTTGCGTCCATCGAGCACGCTGTCGTTTCCACTGCCGCCGTAGAGGCTGTCATTGCCGTTACCTGCGAAGAAGCTGGTATCGGATCCAGATCCACCAAAGAGGCCGTCGTCGCCGCTGCCTGCAGCAAATTTGGCATCGTTACCAGACCCACCATAGAGACGGTCATCGCCATTGCCCCCATATAAGAAGCGGTCAACGCCACTGCCGCCGAAGAGGTGGTCATCACCGTTCGTTCCGTGGAAAGTGCGGTCGGCCCCCTCGTTGCCGGAGATTGTGTCGTTGCCGTCGCCGCCAAAGAAGGACGAATCGTTCCCATCGCCGCCCGCGAGGACATCGGCGCCGACGCCGCCATCGAAGCCCCAGTCGTTTCCACTCCCGCCGTAGAGGCTGTCGTTGCCGGTACCTGCGAAGACATTGCCATCGGATCCAGATCCACCAAAGAAGCCGTCGGCGCCGCTGCCTGCAGTAACCAAGGAATCGTTACCAGACCCACCATAGATACGGTCATCGCCGTTGCCCCCATAGAGTAAGCGGTCTGATCCACTGCCGCCGAAGAGGTGGTCATCACCGTTCGCTCCAATTAAACTGTGGTCGGCCCCCTCGTCGCCGGAGATTGTGTCGTTGCCCTCGCGTCCAAAGAAGGACGTATCGTTCCCATCGCCGCCTGCGAGGACATCGTCGCCGAGGCCGCCGTCGAAGCCCCTGTCGCTTCCATTTCCGCCATAGAGGCTGTCGGCTCCACTCCCTCCAAAGAGGAAGCTGTCGGAACCCTCGTCACCGTAGATCCTGTCATCACCACCCGTTCCGAAGATAGAGGTATCGCTTCCGCTGCCGCCGAAGAGGCTGTCAGCGCCGAGGAGACCGTAGATGCGGTCATCTCCGCTGAGACCGTAGACGGAATCGACCGCGTTCGTACCGGAGAGGGTGTTGTCCCCTCCAGTGGTTCCGAAAATGACAGCCATAGTGACAGCCTCGCTCCTGCTTCTCCTGAACCATCGTAAATTTCTGACCCCGCGGAGGCAATGATAATGATTGCATTTCCGCCTCAGAAAATAGAGTAGACTGTCAAGCGCACGATCAATAGTAATTCTTAACTATATCTCATCAAATGCAAGCTCAGAAATGTAAAAGTCTTCAAAAACCGTGTTGTTCTGTATACCTAGATACCACAATAGCGTATCTCAAAAGCGAGTAAGAATAATAGACGCGTGAGTCAACCGTAACCTTCGCGCTGCTCGTCGTGATAACGGTAATTGTCATTTATGGCCAACGGATTTCAACTGAAACACCTTTTACTAATAGTTGCTTATTGATAGGAACAATTGCGCTCTTTTCCCTTGGCAGACGATTGAGCAGGGGAGGGGGAAGGCATCGTGAACCCCAAAACGCCTCTAGAAGGAGGGCGCAGCGTCTCTAAGTCTCAGTCGCCCTCCCGCGTCTCAAGGCACCGAGAGCCCAGCATGCTTACCCATAGACGATGTGATTGATGCCGGTGAGGGTAACGCCGGCGGGTAGGCTGACCCCGGCGGCGAGCTGCAGGGTGTCGACGCCGAGACCGCCGTCGTAGGTCTCTCCGGCCAGCAGCTCGCCTTGGCTGGTCACTACGAAGGTATCGTTGCCGGCCCCACCAAAGAGCGTGTCGATCCCGCTACCACCGAAGAGGAAAGCGTCGTCGCCGCCACCGCCCCGGATGATATCGGCGCCACTGCCCCCGTAGAGATAGGAGTCCTCCCCGGCGGCTCCGCTCAGGGTGTCGTTACTCAGCCCGCCGAAGAGGAAGGCATCGTCGTCCCTGCGGCCGGTCACACGGTCGGCCCCGGAGCCTCCTGAGAGCGAGGTATCGGCACCGTTGCCGCCAGCCAGGAAGTCTTCGCCGCTGTCGCCATAGAGGCCAAAGTCGGCGCCGCTGCCGCCATAGAGCTTGTCGTCTCCGACGCCACCGAAGAGTGAGGCATCGTCCTCACCGTCGCCATAGACTTTGTCGTCCCCGGAGCCTCCGAAGAGCGAGGCATCGGCGCCGCTGCCGCCATAGAGACGATCACCGGCAGCAGCCCCGAAGAGGCCCGCGTCATCGCCACGATCGCCGTAGAGTCGGTCAACGCCGGCGTCACCATAGAGGCTGTCGCCGCCGCTGCCACCGAAGAGCTGATCGTTGTTGTTGCCGCCATCGATCATGTCGCTGCCGCTGTCGCCCATCAGCGAGCGATCATCATCACCGCCACCGAAGAGAGAATCATCGCCCAGGCCGCCATAGAAGTAGGAATCCTCGCCAAGACCGCCGGATAGCCTGTCGTTGGCGGCATCGCCGAAGAGCGAAGCATCGTCGCCTTGCCGTCCGGTCAAGACGTCGGCGCCGCTGTTGCCGACCAAGAGTGAATCATCGCCACTGCCGCCGATGACGATGTCCGATCCGGACCCGCCCCAAAGCGATAGATCGGCGCCGCTGCCGGCATTAAGCCAGTCATCGCCGACCTCGCCAAACATCCGATCGGCACCATCGCCGCCATAGAGGTAGGAATCCGAACCGTTTCCACCGGCAATAAAGTCGTCGTTTGCGCCGCCGGAGAACCAGCTGTCGTCACCCTCTCCACCATAGAGGCGATCGACACCGCTCTCTCCGTAGAAGTAGCTGTCTTCTCCAAAGCCGCCGAAGAGGCTGTCCGCGCCGCTGTCTGCCTCGAAGAGGCTGTCCCCTCCGCTGCCGCCATAGAAGCTGTCGTCCCCAATCCCACCGTAGAAACCGCCATCCGCTCCACTATCGCCGAAGAGCTTGTCGTCGCCGCTACCTCCGCTGAGGTAAGAGTCGTCCCCATCGCCGCCCGCGAGGACATCGGCCCCGCTGCCTCCGTAGAGGAGTTCGTCTTTCCCACTGTCGCCATAGAGGCTGTCGGAACCGCTGTTTCCATAGAAGAGGACATCGGCTCCACTGCCGCCATAGAGGCTGTCGTTCCCGATCCCGCCGTAGAAACCACCATCCACGCCATTGTCGCCGAAGAGGCTGTCGTTGCCGCTGCCTCCGTAGAAAGAGGTATCTTCACCACTTCCGCCGTAGAGGCGGTCGTCACCGCTCTCTCCGTAGAAGAGGCTGTCGGCTGCTTGCCCACCGTAGAGGCTGTCGTCGCCGCTGCCTCCGTAGAAGAGGCTGTCATTCCCACTTCCGCCGTAGAGGCGGTCGTCACCGCTCTCTCCGTAGAAGAGGGTGTCGGATGCTTGCCCACCGTAGAGGCGGTCGTCGCCGGCATCGCCATAAAAGACAGAGTCGCTTCCACTGTCACCAAAGAGGCGGTCGTCACCGTTGTCCCCATCAAAGAAAGAGTCGTCTCCACTGTCACCGAAGAGGCTGTCGGCACCGACGCCTCCGTAGAAACGGCGATCGTCTCCGCTGCCTCCGTAGAGACTGTCGTCGCCGTCACCTCCTAAGAAGGAACCGTCACTTCCATTGCCGCCGTAGAGATTGTCGTCGCCGCTGCCTCCGTAGAAAGACGTATCTTCGCCACTTCCGCCGGAGAGGCTGTCGTCACCGCTACCGCCAAAAAACGAGGTATCGTTCCCACTCTCGCCGGAAAGAGCGTCGTTGCCGAGGCCTCCATAGAAGACTGTATCACTCTCATCACCCCCCGCGACGATATCGGCGCCGGTGCCTCCAAAGAGGTATCGGTCAGTCCCACCACCGCCGTAGAGGCGGTCATCACCGCTGTCTCCGTAGTGCCTGGCGTCGGATCCCTCCCCGCCATAGAGGCGGTCATCGGCTCTTCCACCGAAAAATTGGACGTCGGCGCCTAGTTCACCAAAGAGGCTGTCGGCGCTGCTGCCGCCGAAGATGAACCCGTCATCACTCGTGCCCCCGAAGATGCTGTCGGCGCCACTGCCGCCAAAAAACGACCGGTCTGCGGAGGCGCCTCCGTAAAGGCTATCGTCTCCTTCACCTCCGTAGAAGGAGTAGTCAAGTCCGCTCCCTCCGAAGAGGCTGTCGTCGCCGCTGCCTCCATAGAAGAAGCCGTCGATGCCGCTGTCAGCGGAGAGGTTGTCGTTGCCACTGCCACCGAAGAAACTGCGGTCTCTATCCTCCCCTCCGTAGAGGCTATCGGCGCCACTGCCGCCGTAAAAGCTAAAGTCATACCCTATGCCGCCGAAGAGACTGTCGGCTCCGGATTCGCCCAAAAGGAGGGAGTCCCGACCGGCGCCGCCATAAATGGCATCGTCCCCGGCACCCCCGCCGATAAGGCTGTCGGCGCCCGCATCGCCGTGAATGCGATCGTCACCGCTCTCTCCATAGAGATAGACTTCGTCTCCACTGCCCCCGAAGAGGGAGTCTGCACCGCTTCCTCCAAGGAGGAAGCGGTCGTCTTGGTCCCCACCATAGACGCGGTCGTTGCCGTCACCTCCGTCCAAGCGGGTGTCTTCATCGTCGCCGCCACTGAGATAGTCGTCGCTGCTACCGCCGAACAAAGACCTGTCGTCGTTGGCTTCACCGAAGATGCTGTCGGCGCCGCTGCCGCCGTAGAGGTTGAACTCATACCCGATGCCGCCGAAGATCCTGTCGGCGCCATCGCGCCCGAACAGGGTTCTGTCGTTCCCACTGCCGCCGTAGAGACGGTCGTCGCCGTCACCTCCATAAAAGAAGGTGTCGGGCCTGGTGTCGCCGAAGAGGCTGTCGGCGCCATCGCCTCCGAACAAGGACCTGTCGACCCCGGAGCCTCCATAGAGGCTGTCGGCGCCGCTGTCTCCCAAGAGCAGGCTGTCTTCGCCACTACGGCCGAAGACGGTGTCCGATCCGGACCCACCCCAAAGCGACAGATCCGCACCGCTGCCGGCGTCTAGCCAGTCATCGCCGGCGCCGCCAAACATCTGATCGGCGCCATCGCCGCCATAGAAATAGCTGTCGTCGCCCGCTCCACCGAAGAGGCTGTCGCCATCGGTGCCGCCGAAAAAGAAGTCGTCGCCCTGGTCCCCACCATAGAGGCTGTCGGCGCCGCTCCCTCCATAGAAGAAGAGGTCAGCTCCAGCATCGCCGGAGAGGTGGTCGTCACCACCCGCCCCATAGAAGGAGAGGTCGGCCCCCGCGTCGCCGGAGATGCTGTCGTCACCCTGGGCGCCATAGAAGGCGGTGTCTCTTCCATCTCCGCCATAGAGGCTGTCGTTACCGACGCGTCCGAAGAAAAAGGAGTCCTTTCCACTGTCGCCGAAGAGGGTGTCGTCACCAACGTATCCATAGAAGTTGGCATCGTAACCAGATCCACCGGAGAGGCTGTCGTCGCCGCTGCCGCCGAGGAAGAAGCTGTCTATTCCCTCTCCGCCAAAGAGGCCGTCGTCGCCGGTCTCTCCGAAGAAACTGCTATCGTCTCCATCGTCACCGAAGAGGCCGTCGGCACCGGTCTCTCCAACGAGGATGGCATCGTCTCCCTCCCCGCCATAGACTAGGTCATCGCCGCTCCACCCATGGAGTAGGCTGTCGTTTCCACTGCCGCCGTAGAGGCTGTCGTCACCAACCTGTCCATAGAAGTTGGCATCGTCACCAGACCCACCTGAGAGGCTATCCTCGCCGCTGCCTCCGTAGAATGAGGCATCATCGCCACGGCCGCCGGAGAGGCTGTCGTCGCCGCTCGATCCAAAGAAAAAGCGGTCGGACCCCTCGTTGCCGAAGATACTGTCGTTGCCATCGGCTCCGTAGAAGCTGATGTCTATTCCCTCTCCGCCAAAGAGGCTGTCGTTGCCGGTCCCTCCGAAGAACTCGCTATCGTCTCCAGAGCTAGCAACGAGTCCGTCGGCCCCGCTGCCTCCAAAGAGGAGAGTATCGTCTCCGGCACCACCAATGATAAGGTCATTGCCGTTGCCCCCATAGAGTAGGCTGTCGTCTCCACGGTCGCCGAAGAGGCTGTCGTCGCCGGTCCCTCCGAAGAATTCGCTATCGTCTCTACCGCCGCCCGCGACGGTATCGGCCCCGCTGCCTCCAAAGAGGACGGCATCGTCACCAGACCCACCAATGATAACGTCATTGCCGTTGCCCCCATAGAGTAGGCTGTCGTCTCCATTGTCGCCGAAGAGGCTGTCGTCACCAACGTATCCAAAGAAGTTGGCGTCGTCACCAGACCCACCGGAGAGGCTGTCGTCGCCGCTGCCGCCGAGGAAACTGCTGTCGGCTCCAGCGCCGCCAAAGAGGCTATCGTCGCCGCTCCACCCATGGAGTAGGTTGTCGTTTCCACTGCCGCCGAAGAGGCTGTCGTCACCGAGGAGACCGTAGATGCGGTCGTCCCCGCTGAGACCAAAGATGGAATCGACCGCGTTCGTGCCGGAGAGGGTGTTATCCTCTCCAGCCGTTCCGAAAATGACAGCCATTGTGACAGCCTCGCTCCTGCTTCTCCTGAACCATCGTAAATTTCTGACCCCGCGGAGGCAATGATAATGATTGCATTTCCGCCTCAGAAAATAGAGTAGACTGTCAAGCGCACGATCAATAGTAATTCTTAACTATATCTCATCAAATGCAAGCTCAGAAATGTAAAAGTCTTCAAAAACCGTGTTGTTCTGTATACCTAGATACCACAATAGCGTATCTCAAAAGCGAGTAAGAATAATAGACGCGTGAGTCAACCGTAACCTTCGCGCTGCTCGTCGTGATGACGGTAATTGTCATTTATGGTAAACGGATTTCAACTGAAACGGCTTTTACTAATAGTTGCCTATTGATAGGAACAATTGCGCTCTTTTCCCTTGGCAGACGATTGAGCAGGGGAGGGGGAAGGCATCGTGAACCCCAAAACGCCTCTAGCGGGAGGACGTAGCGTCTCTAAGTCTCAGTCGCACTCCCGCATCCCAAGGCACCGAGAGCCCAGCATCCTTACCCATAGACGATGTGATTGATGCCGGTGAGGGTGACGCCGGCGGGCAAGCTGACCCCGGCGGCGAGCTGCAGGGTGTCGACGCCGAGACCCCCGTCGTAGGTCTCTCCAGCCAAGAGCTCGCCTTGGCTGGTCACCACGAAGGTATCGTTGCCGGCCCCACCAAAGAGCGTGTCGATCCCACTCCCGCCGAAGAGGAAGGCATCGTCGCCGCCACCACCTCGGAAGATGTCGGAACCGCTGCCGCCATAGAGCCAATCCATGGACGCCGCCCCGAAGAGGCCGACATCGTCGCCATCATCGCCATGGACCCGGTCGTTCCCGAAACCTCCATAGAGGCTGCCGCCGCCACTGCCGCCGAAGATCCGATCACTGTCGTTGCCACCGTCAACCAAACCACTTCCGTTGTCGCCCGAGAGTGTGTGATCCCTGTCACCGCCACCGGAGAGGCTGTCGTCGCTATCGCCACCGAAGAACAAAACGTCGGTTCCATCGTCTCCAGAGAGTGTATCGCTGCCCCTGCCTCCGTTGAAACGCGAGTCGCTCCCTGCGTCGCCGGAGAGATTGTCGTTGCCACTGCCGCCGAAGAGGGAAGCGTCGTCCCCGCTGCCGCCAAAAAGCGTATCGCTTGCGTCCAGTCCAAAGAGGCGGTCGGCACCGCTGAGGCCTTTCAGAACGTTGATGCGTGCGTCGCCAGTGAGCAAATCGCTTCAGAACGTTGATGCGTGCGTCGCCAGTGAGCAAATCGCTGCCCGAGGTCCCATAGCGGTTCAGGACCTCGACACCAGAGAGTAAGGCACCGCTGGGCAGAGTGGCAGCGTCCCTCAAGATCAGCGTGTCTGTTCCAAGCCCTCCGTCAAAGACCTCGCCGGTGGTCAGCTCGCCTTGAGAGCGCGCCACTATTGTATCGTCGCCGTAAACGAGGTCAGACCCGATTCCGCCATAGAGAAGGTCTGCGCCACTGTGGCCATAGAGGGTATCTTTGTTTTCAAGGCCGTAGAGTGTATCGTCCCCGCTTCGGCCATAGAACGTATCAACCCCAATCGTCCCAGAGAGAATGTTGTTCTCTCCAGCGCTCCCGAAAATGACAGCCATCGGGCCAGTCTCACGATTAAACTCGATGGGTCATCGTAGTTTTCTCACGACAGAAGTGCAATCACTGCAGGATAGGTGAACGAAGAATGCCCAGTCTTTCATCGGGCGGTCTATTCCTGTTAATTGCCTCATGTTGTATTGTCATTGATTAAAATAATGTAAATAGTTAGGTCAACTATTATTGATATACCTCTGTGTGTACCTCCAAAATGGGCCCGTATCTAGCATAAATGAAGATCAAGTGCCTAAGTTCTGCCGACAAAATCTGATTTCATTGACCGTTAATGTTGTAGCAAAAGACTGCCGAGCGCCATTTTACGATAAGCCGGTTGTTCTGAGAGATCGCTTTGATTCAGCTGGATACAGTGAAGGGACCGCAGGTCGGAGCGGCTAGTGGTGCAACCCAGACGGATCGTACCCATCCGTCTGGATCGGACCACCAGCGGCCTCAATCAAGCTCTAGCTTGGAGCGGTTTTCATGCCGAGCCTGACCCGCAGCACAATCGGATAGGCAGTCGCGGCACTCAGCACCGCATGCGTGCACCATCCGGATCATAGAGCGCGCCGGCTTGGACTTCGGCTGGATACACCTCACCGTTGATCTCAATCGCCAGTTTGCTACCCGCCTCACTGAGATCGGAGCGGACGTAGCCCATGGCCATCGACTTACCCAGAGAGTGGGCATAGCCGCCGGATGAGACGTAGCCAACGGCTTCTTCGCCGACCAGGATGGCCTCGTCGCCGGAGACGTCGATGTCGTCAGTCTCCACCACCAGGCTGACAAGGCGTCGCGCTGGGATGGTGTTGCGTTCGCTCTCGGCTGCTTCCTTGCCGACGAAGTCCTTATCCCACTTAATGAAGGCCGCCATCCCGCTTTCGGCAGCGGTGAAGTCGGGGCGGAAGTCCATAGTCCACACGCCCCAGTCTTTCTCCAGGCGCAAGGACATGAGCGCGCGGGCGCCATACCAGCGAAGGCCCAGGTCGGCGCCGGCTTCCTCAATCGCCACGGCCAGGAGCAACTGATACTGCGGTGCGACATAGATTTCGTAGCCCAGCTCTCCAGAGAAAGAGATACGCGCCAGAACCGCGGGTACCCCCGCGACGAAGGTTTGGCGAATATCTCGGAATTTCATGGCCTCGGCCGAGACATCATCGCGGGTTATGCGGACCAGCAGTTCGCGGGCCTTGGGGCCGGAGATCGCGATACCGTGGAAGGCGTCAGAGGCGTTGCGGTAGCTGACCCCGTCGGATGGCAATCGTGCCTCGAACCAGCGCCGGTGCGCCTCCTGCATGGCGCCGGAGCCGAAGAGCATGAAGTGGTCTTCGCTCAGGCAGGCAACGGTGAGATCGCCGTAGAGCCGGCCCTTTGGGGTCAACATCGGCGTCAAGGTCATGCGGCCGGGCTTCGGCACGCGTCCGGCCAGCAGGTAATCCAGGAAGGCGCGTGCGCCCGGACCCTTGAACTCATGCTTGGCAAAGTTGGCGATCTCGATGCAGCCCACAGCCTCGCGCACGGCTTTGACCTCCCGGGCCACATAGTCGTGCGCACGCGAGCGACGGAAGGAGGGTTCCTCATGCGCGTCCTCGGGCCCGTCGGCGAACCAGAGGGCATGCTCCAAGCCGAAGGCCTGATCCATGACGGCCCCCTTGGCGACCAGCCGATCGTAGAGTGCCGTGGTCTTCTGCCGCCGACCCTTGGGCAGGGTCTCGTTGGGGAAGGTCATGACGAAGCGGCGCTCATAGTTCTCGGCCGATTTCACCGTCCCCCATTCGGGCGTGGCAAAGTCCCCGAAGCGGGCGATGTCCATGGCCCAAACGTCGATCGAGGGCTCGCCGTCGATCATCCATTCCGCCATCGTCAGGCCAACACCACCGCCTTGGCAGAAGCCAGCCATAACGCCAACCGCCGCCCAGTAGTTCCTGAGGCCCGGCACCGGGCCGATCATGGGATTGCCGTCGGGGCCGAAGGTGAAGGGACCGTTGATCATGTCCTTGATCCCGGCACGCCCCAGGGCCGGGATGCGCTCGAAGCCCATCTCCAGACGGTCGGCAATGCGGTCCAGATCGGGCTGTAGCAACTCGTGGCCGAAGTCTTGCGGCGTGCCGCCCACCTTCCAGGGTGTGGAGCTGGGCTCATAGGTGCCAAGCAGCATGCCCTGCCGCTCTTGTCGGAAGTACATGTTGCCTTCGTAGTCCACACCGGCCGGCAGGCGCTGCTCCGGCGGTCGGGCCACGATCTCCGGAATGGCCTCGGTGATCAGATAGTGGTGCTCCATCGGTTGAACCGGCAGGTGGATGCCGGCCAGGTGACCGACCTCGCGGGCCCAGAGACCGCCGGCGTTGACCACCATCTCGGCTTTGATGGTGCCCTTGGGCGTCACCACCTCCCAGGAGCCGTCGGCTTGCGGGTTGGTCTCGATGACCGGGCAGTGGGTGTGGTAGCTGGCGCCATGCACCTTGGCGGCCTTGGCGAAGGCATAGGTCACGCCCGAGGGGTCGATGTCGCCGTCGAGCGGGTCCCAAAGCGCTGCGACATAGAACTTGGGATCGATCAGGGGATGGCGTTCGGCTGCCTCCTTGACCGAGATGAACTCTTGTTCCAGGCCCATGGTGCGCGCCTTGGAGCGCTCGCGCTTCAAGTAATCGTACCAGGTCTCGTTAGAGGCCAGGTAGAAGCCACCGGTCGAATGCATGCCGACCGAGTGGCCCGAGGTCTCCTCGATCTCCTTGTAGAGATTGATGGTGTAGCCCTGCAGGCGCGAGATGTTGGGGTCGGAACTAATCGTGTGGATCTGCCCGGCGGCGTGCCAGGAGGAGCCGGAGGTCAGCTCATTGCGCTCCAGCAGCACCACGTCCTTCCAGCCGAACTTGGCCAGGTGAAAGAGGATGGAGCAGCCGACGACGCCGCCCCCGATGATGACGACCTTGGCATGGCTCTGCATGGCGGTCAGTTTCCTTCTAAGTGTCTAATACCAGGCGTCCGGCAGCTCCGCCTTGCGGCGGGCGACGAAGGCCTCCAATTCTTCGCGTTTGGTCGGGTCCAGCGGCGGCGGCTCATAGTCGGCCAGCATCTGGTTCCAACGCTCGTAGGCGCGGCGATAGCTGTCTTTCGACCCGCGCTCCTCCCACTGCTCCACGCTCTCGCTGTCAGAGAGTTGGGCGTCGTAATAGGCGGTCTGATAGTTCGCCATGGTGTGCGCGGAGCCCAGAAAGTGTCCGGAGGGCTCGACATCGTCATAGGCGCTGCGGCCCAATGCATTGTCGTCCAGCGGCAAGCCTTCGAGCAGAACCTGATAGGAGCCCAGGCGATCGGCATCCAGCAGCAGTTTTTCATAGCCGGTGCAGAGACCGCCTTCGAGCCAGCCGGCCGCATGCAGCACGAAATTGGCCCCGCCCAAGGCCGTCGACATCATGGAGTCTGCACTCTCGGCTGCAGCCTGCGCATCAGGGATCTTGGAGGCGGTCAGTGACCCGCCGCAACGCAGCGGCACGCCCAGGCGCCTGGCCAACTGCCCGATTACGAGGTTGGAGATCACCGGTTCCGGCATGCCGAACGTCGGCGCGCCGGACTTGAGGCTCATGGAGGAGAGGAAGTTGCCGAGAATAAAGGGGGATCCAGGGCGCACCAATTGGCTGAAGGCGCAGCACATCATGGCCTCGGCCAGGGCCTGGGCGATCGAGGCCGCCGTGGTGACCGGTCCCATGGCGCCGCCCAGGATGAAGGGGGCGACGATCATGCCTTGACCGGCGGCCGAGTAGGTGCGGATCGCCTCGGTCACGACCCTGTCGACCAGAAGGGGCGAGTTGGTGTTGACGTTGCCCATGATGGTGCAGTGGCTGTCGAAGGTCTCGGCACCGTGCAGGATGCGGGCCATGTCCACGGAATCCTGCGCCCGGCTCATCTCTGTAATGGCGCCCAGATGCGGCTTGTCGCTGGCCGTCATGTGGATAAAGAGCATATCCAGGTGGCGCTTGGAGACCGGCACGTCGCAAGGCTCGCAGGTGACGAAGCCGCCGTGATGCAGGCTGGGCAGCATGTGGCTCAGCTTCACCAAGTTCTCGAAGTCGCCGATGGTGCCGTAGCGTCGTCCGCCCTCCAGGTCGCGCACGAAAGGGGGGCCATAGACGGGGGCGAATACCTGACCATCTTCGCCAATCTTGACATTGCGATCGGGATTGCGGGCGATTTGGGTGAAGCTCTTGGGCGCGGTTTCGCAGAGCTTACGGATCATGCCCCTGGGTGCCCGTACCCGCGTCTCGGTCACCTCGGCACCGGCCTCGCGCCAGATGTCGAGCGCGACCGGGTCTTCGCGAAACTCCAGGCCGATTTCTTGCATCAGCCAGTCGGCCTGCTCCTCCAGGCGGACCAATCCCTCTTCGCCCAGCATGGCGTAGAAGGGGATCTTGCGGCTGATGTAGGCCGGCGCTTTCGCCTCTTCTCGATTGAGCTTCGCTTCGCGCGCACCGCCGCGGCTGCGTCTTGTCCGTGTCGCCGTCTCGCCCATGTCTCTGCCTCCCAGGCCTGGCCTTCTCCAAGCAGTGTTTAGACTACACCGATCAGGGTTCTGCTGTGATCCTTGATAAATGTGAGGCATTGGATAATCTGAACTTATGCGAGACCTCTTGAGATCCGTGGGATCCCTGCATCATCTGGCCGTCTTCGAAGCGGCGGCGCGCCTCGGCTCCTTCACCAAGGCGGCGGAGGAGATGAACGTCTCGCAGCCAGCGGTCAGTCAGTCCGTCCGACGATTGGAGGAGGCGATCGGTGTACCGCTCTTCCGCCGCGGGCATCGCAGTATCGAGCTGACCGATGCCGGCGTCCTGCTGCAGCATGACGTAAGCGAGGGTTTCTCGCGCGTGCTTTCGACGGTCCGGCACCTAAGCCGCCTGGCACGAACCGGGCATGTCACGCTCTCGGTCTCCACCGCCTTTGCCAACTATTGGATGGTGCCGCGCCTGCAGGACTTCAGGGCACGTCATCCCGGTGTGGATCTGCGGCTACAGACCACCGACAAGGAACTGGACCTGGCGCAAGAAGGTATCTCGCTTGGTGTCAGGCGCGGAGAGGGGACCTGGAGGGGTTACGAGGCGGCGCTGATTGCCGCCGAAGCCTTGTCCGCCGTGGCCAGCCCCAGCTTCCTTGCCCGGCAAGCGCCGATTACAAGCCTGGCAGCCCTGAAGCTGGCCCCTTTGATCCACCTGGAGGAGCCCTATCGCATCCGTCCCTCGTGGCGCGATTGGTTCCGGGCGCTGGGGCAGGACTATCGCGACGAGGGGGAGGGGCTGCGCCTCAACGACTATGCGCTCGTCCTACAGGCGGCGATGGCGGGGGAGGGGATCGCCATGGGATATGGCCATGTCGTCGAGCCTCTGATCGGCAATCGCTTGCTGGCCAAGGTTGGTCCCTGGGAACACCGCACCGGCATGGGCTTCTATCTGGTCTGGTCCGAACGCACCAAGCTCTCGCCTTCGGCGACGCACGTGCGTGATTGGATCTTGGAGCAGTCAGGCTAAAAGCAAGGCGCCTTCACCTGCCCTTAATGTCAAGCTTGGAAAGCAAGACGCCGGCGACGATCAAAGCAGCGCCCAGGATCATGTTCGAAGTGAGCGCTTCGCCCAGGAAGATGTGAGCATTGATCAAGGTCGAGACGATGGTGAGGGTGAAGAGCAGGGAGGCCGGCACGGCAGAGATCCGGGCGGCGGCTTCGTACCAGAGGTAATAGGCGGCTGCTGTCGGGAACACGCCCAGGACGATGAGAAGAAGCCAATCGACAGTCGGCACAGCCGTGACGTCCAATGGCGATAGAAAAGCCAAGGGTGTCAGCAGCAGCGCCGAGACCAGGAGCACAGAGAAGAGAAAGCTGATGCGGTGGACTGTGCTCTGACTGTCGCTCAATGCCTGACTGCTGCCCAGCATGAAGATGGCCCAGGTAAGACCGGCAAAGACTTCCAAGACATCGCCGAAGAGGCCGTCACCGCCGATCTGCAGGTCGTGTGCGACCGTAAAATAGACGCCGACGATTGCCACCAAAGTGGCCCCCGCTTGGACGAGGGTGACGCGCTCTCTCAGAAACAGGAAGACGAAGAGCAGCACGAAGAAGGGTGCTGTGTTCTCCAGCATCATGGCGCTGGAGGCTTTGGTGTACTCCAGGCCCCAGTGGAAGAAGACGTAGTTGCTGGCCGCCCCAAAGGTTGTAATCAGAAAGTTCCTGTCCTTGAAGGAAATCCGCACGGGCTCACGATAGAGCTTCATGATCAGGTAGAGCGTTCCGGCCGCGACATAGAGGCGGATGACGCCGATCGTCAGGCCGGGCATGTCGTGCGTGAGAAAGCGCACGATGACGCTGTGCGTGCCCCAGAAGAAGGCTGAGAGGAAACCAAAGCCTAGGGCGACAAGCGCCGCGTTTCCCTGCATGGGATGCCTCCAGGATGGGAACTGAGTGCCTAGGGCGCTAGAAATGGTCCAGGCTTGCTGTCAAGACGCATATCCTAGGTGGGCTCGGTTTCGCGAGGGGGTTGGGGTGGCCATCTCCTCTTTGTGACGAATTGAGCAGGGAGGCCAGAAGCGTGTTCGCCCTTTCATGGGGGCGAACTCAGAGATGCAGACAAAGCGTCCACTTGACCTCTTTGCCCGTTCATCTACCACTGCCGCATGCCGTTTCCCGACCACGTCTTCCGCCATGTGCCGGCCCTGCAGGGCCTGATCAACGCCCCAGACCAGTCCAAGATGCGGTTCGGGCAGGCGCGTTTTGCTGAATTGGATATCCAGGCTGCCGCCGAAGGCTGGGAGCCTGGATGGCGCATGGACCATGAAGCGCGTGAGGCCAACAGGCAGGCCGTGCTGCGTAATCGCTTCGATCAGGACCTCTGGGTCTTCGCCTACGGCTCCTTGATCTGGGACCCTGCGGTCTATCTGGAGGAGTACCGCTATGGACGGCTCGTCCAGTGGCATCGCAGTTTCTGCATGCGCATCCTGGGGTCGCGCGCTACTCGTGACTGTCCGGGCCTCATGGTGGCTTTGGAACCGGGTGGCGACTGCAATGGCGTCGCCTTTCGCATTCCTGCCGCCTTGGTGGACAGGGAAACGCGCTTCATGTGGAACCGCGAGATGTTCTCCGGCGCCTACTGCCCGACCTTCGCCGCGGTGATGACGCCACAAGGTCTCGTCGAAGCCTTGGTCTTTGTGATGAATCCCGACGCACTCTCCTATCGCCCGAACATACCCGAGGACGAGGCCGCCCGAATGATCGCTGTCGCGGAGGGCGACAATGGCAGCAACTTCGCCTACCTCGACATGCTGGTGCATCGCTTTGAGAGGCTCGGCATTGACGACCCGGCAATGCGCCGGCTGCACCAGCAAGCAGCAATGCTCCGGGCGTGAGGTGCGGCGGTATCCGGAGCGGTCGCTAGCTCAGGAACAGGAAGTCCGTCCCGGTTAGCTGGTTGGCTGCCGACAGACCGGTGACGCGGAAGGTGAAGTCGGCGCTGCCATCGCCGTCGCTGTCGACCTGGACACGGTCGGTACCCGCATGCCGGGCCTCCGAGTTGCCACCGCCGGAGAAGCCTGCGCCATCGATATAGGTGAAGCTTCCGACCTCAAGCCCAGTGGCGAAGACCAGTAGGTCCTCTCCATTGCCTGCATTCAGGCTGACGCCGTCGAAGTCGCGGATCCGTGCATCGCTGAAACCTATGTTGAAGCGGAACCAGTCACTGTCTGCGCCGCCGAAGGCCATGTCACCGCTTGCGACATTGAGGGTGTCGTTCCCGGTCTCACCCAAGAGAAGATCGCCCAGGGCGCCGCCGAAGATGCGGTCGTCGCCGTCGCCACCCTCGATCTGATCCTCGCCGTTGAAGCCGTGCAGCAGGTTATCGCCGCGGTTACCGCTGATGTCGTTCTCCAGGCTGTTGCCGCCGCCGTTGAGGTTCGCGGAGCCGCCGAGAAGCTGGAGATTCTCGATAACGGCGGTTGCCGTACCATCGGGTAGAGTAAAGTTGACGAAGCTGCGCACCAGGTCGGTGCCGCCGCCGGCTACTTCCTCGATCAGATCAGCGGTCGTTCCGATCATGAAGGTGTCGTCGCCGGATCCGCCGATTGCTCGGTCGACACCACCACCACCGTCCAAGCGGTCGTTTCCGGAACCACCGTAGAGGCCCTCGTCGTCGCCTGCATCACCGGCGATGCTGTCGTCGCCGTCATCCCCAAACAAGAATGAGTCGGCACCCGACCCGCCAAAGATCCGATCGTCTCCGCTTGCCCCGTCCAGGCTTCGATCAATGCCATTACCGCCATAGAGGCCGTCGGCTCCGGAGCCACCGAAGAGGGAGGTATCGTTTCCGGCGCGCCCATAGAGGTCGTCGGCACCCAGGCTGCCGACAAGGGTGGCGTCATCGCCGGGGGCGCCGAAGATGGTGTCGGCGCCCTGACCGCCGAAGAGGCGGCTGTCGTCGCCGACACCGGCAATGACGGTGTCGGCGGCACTCCCTCCATAAACGCGAGAGTCCGCACCGGAACCGCCAAAAATCTGATCTCTTCCCTGTCCGCCAAAAAAGAAAGAATCAGCACCGGAGCCGCCGACCAGCGAGTCATTCCCGGCATTTCCGATGATGCTGTCGTCGTTGCCCTGTCCGGCCAGCAGGCTGTCGTTCCCTGCACCACCCAGCAGGGCGAAGTCGTCGCCATAGCCTCCATAGACCCGATCGTCGCCATCCCCGCCGAAGAGGGCGCTGTCGGCGCCACTGTCGCCATAGAGCCTGTCGTTGCCGGTTCTGCCGAAGAGGCCGCTTTCGTTACTGGAGCCTCCGAAAATGCTGTCTACACCAGCATCGCCGTAGAGGTCATAGTCTTTGCCACTGCCCCCATAGATCGTGTCCACACCCTGGCCGCCGAAGAAGGAGCCGTCGGTGGCGTCGCCGCCGAACAAGAGGTCGCTGGCACTGCCGCCATAGACCGTCCGATCCACCGCGGAGCCGCCGAAGATGGTGTCCCCGCCGGCACCACCGTAGAAGCCGAAGTCAGGCGCCGATCCGCCATAGAGGCGATCACTTCCGGCTCCGCCGAAGAGGCCGATCTCATCGCCATCTCCGCCAAAGACCCGGTCGTTTCCTGAGCCTCCGGAGAGGTTCTCGTCGCGAAAGACGCCGCCGAACAGGCGGTCGCCACCGCTGTCACCGAACAGGCGATCGACTTGATGCCCGCCGTAGAGAAAGTCGTTGCCATCGCCCCCAAAGACCAGGGAGTCCCGATTGCTGCCACCAAAGACCCTGTCGGCCCCGGCATCGCCATAGAAGCGGTCGTAACCTGCCAGACCATAGAGGAAGTCGGAGCCACTGCCGCCGAAGAGAGTGTCATTGCTGGCCTGCCCATAGAGGCTGTCGTCACCACTGAGGCCATAGATCTGGTCGCTGAACCCGAAACCGAAGATGGTCTCGGAATTGTCGGTGCCGGTGATCATCGCCATCTGCTGGTCTCCCGCGCGTCTGGCCTGGTTGATAGGGCCTTGTGCTCAGGCCTGCCTTGAACTGGGGAGTGGGAGAATACACGCCGCACTCCCCAACGCCAAGCAAGCGGCTTGCTGAGGTGCCTAGAGCCAGACGAAGTCCGTCGATGTCAGCAGGTTTGCAGCGGTGACACCGTCGACCAAGAAAGCCTGATCGACGTTGCCGTCGCCGTCCTGATCCACCTGGATCCGACGCGGGCCGTTGTAGCGGGCTTCGGAATTGCCGCTGCCTGAGAAAGCGGCCGACCCGATATAGGCAAAGCTGCCAGTCTCTAGTCCGGCGGCAAAGACCATCTTGTCGTCGCCATTGGCGGCGTTGGCCAGCACGCCGTCGAAATCACGCAGGATCGGTCCGGCGGCCCCTCCATCGCCCAGCGGCGCGCCGTTGAAGAAGAAGCTGTCCATGCCGGACCCGCCGATCAGGACGTCTCCAGTGGCCAGTCGCAAGACATCGGCTCCGCTGCCACCCTCAAAGCGATCCTGACCGGGACCGCCGAAGAGCAGATCATTGCCGTCACCACCCTGCACGGTGTCGTTACCGGTCAACCCGCGCAGGGTGTTGTTGCCGCTGTTGCCCGTGACTGTGTTGTCCAACTCGTTGCCAGCACCGTCGAGGTTGCCAAAGCCACCTTGCAGGCGCAGGTTTTCGACAAAGTCGGTCGCTCCACCGCTTGGCAGGGTGTAGTCGGTCAAGGCGCGTACGAGATCGGTCCCTTGACCGGCCATGTCCCGCACCAGGTCGCCAACAGTGTCGACCACGAAGGTATCGTCTCCATTGCCCCCGTTCATCGTGTCGGAGCCTGCCTGACCGTTCAAGCGATCTGACCCGCTGCGCCCTAAAAGCGTGTTGTCGGAGGTATTGCCGGTGATCAGGTCGTCGTTCGCGTTGCCGGCAAACCTTGCCGCGCCCGCGTCTGGATTGAGGATCGCGCGCTCGATCACGACCTCGGCCGCGGTGCCCAGGGTATAGGTGCTGGCGTTGGAGCGAACCACGTCGTTGCCCTGGCCGATCCCATCGTAGATCAGATCCGTCTCGGTATCGACGATGAAGGTATCGTTGTTGATGCCGCCATAAGCTGTATCCGTGCCAGAGCCTCCGTTCAGGCGATCACTTCCCTCGCCACCGTAGAGCGCATCGCTGCCGCTGCCACCGACAAAGATGTCTTTTCCGCTATCGCCGAATAGCTGGTCGCTGCCTTCACCGCCGAAGAGGCTGTCTCGGTCTTCGCCTCCATAGAAGGCAACGTCTTTCCCGGATCCTCCGCGCAACACGTCGCGTCCATCGCCGCCATAGGCGAAAGCATCGTCGCCGTCATTGCCTTGAACGATGTCATCACCTTTGCCGCCGAAGAGGTCAAAATCCGACCCAGTCCCGCCGGACAGCAGGTCCGATCCCGTTCCGCCGAAAAGATCGGAATCAATGCCGTCCTGGCCGGCGATCTCGTCATCTCCGGAACCCCCATAGAGGGTTCGATCATTGCCGCTTCCCCCAAGAATCTCGTCATCGCCTTGATAACCATAGAGCAAACGATCATCGCCAGCTTGACCTAGGACCGTGTCGTTGCCACTACCGCCAAAGAAAGATATATCGGCGCCCGATCCAGCGTCCACCAGATCGTTGCCGGACCAACCATTGCCGTAGAAATCAGAGCCAGATCCGGCGTAGATCATGTCATTTCCGGAGTGCCCGCTCATGATGCTATCATTGCCTCGTCCGGCACTGATGAAATCATCGCCATCCAAGCCATTGAAATTGCTGTCATCTCCATTGCCGCCGAAGATGCGATCGTTCCCCGAACCTCCAAAGAGGAAGGAATCTTCCCCGCCGGCCGCGTTGATGAGATCGCTGCCAGAGCCGCCATAGAGCTTGTACTCGTCTTCGCCACCGCCGAAGATCTCGTCTCCACCGTCACCGCCGTACACCGAGATGTCATCACCCTGACCACCAAAGATCGTATCCGCGCCTTGGTCGCCATAGACTGAGCCATCATCGCCGTCGCCCATGATCAGTGTGTCAACGCCACTGCCGCCATAGAGGACTTCGTCATTACCAGACCCACCGTCGATCGTATCGCTTCCTGATTGACCGCTGAAGTAGACGTCCTGCACCGATCCGCCAAAGATCGTGTCGTCGCCGTCACCACCATAGAAGACGAAATCAAAGCCAGGGCCGCCATAGAGGATGTCGTCGCCGCTGTTCGTCATGAATCCGCGGTCGGAGCCGGCTCCGCCAAAAATCGTGTCGGCGCCAGATCCGCCGGTCACGTTGCCATCGTCGCCCTCACCACCGAAGATCGTGTCGTTGCCCGTGGCACCGACGAAGGTGTCTTTGCCACCGAGACCATAAAGACGGTCGTCGCCGTCCAGACCGTAGATCTGATCAGCAAGGCTGCTGCCAGTCAGACTGTCGTTGCCACTGGTTCCAATGTAGACCGCCATTTGCCAGGCTCCTGCCGCTATTGGCGACGTCGCCCCGCTCTCAGAGGCGGTGCCGCGGTTACCACCCCGCTCACCCCTGAGAAGTGTAGCTGACCAGATCCATCAGGCCAAGATCTGCGATCTCCATTGTGTGTTACATGTTAGTGTTTAATAAATGAGCAAAGCCAATTACTTAAACAAAACCAATAAAAGAGGAAACAGTAATTGTTAGGGGTGTCTTGTCTCTCAGCGCAAACGCCCTCGGCCTTCGAGCCATCCAACAAACGGGCCGAGACTGGCCAGGTCACCGACGCTGCAGCACGGCTTGCCTCAACCTGGCTCACTTGAATGGGAAGCCCAACGCGCCCAGCTGGCTAGCGAGCTTTTTCCGATGCCGGTTCGTCATCGTTTTGGTGACATGCTGATACTCTTACCTTGAATGACAGCAAGGGAGGAGACCGCAGGATCTGATCTCTGACGCGATGCCTGGAGGAGAAGGAGGAGGGCTAGGTAGAGGTCTCACGCAGCCAAGCGCGGGCCCTATCTGCTTCCTCGACCTCAAAGAAGCGCACATCAGCGGTTACGAAGCGCGAGAAGACTCGCTCAGCCAGCTTTTGCCAGGCCTTGTTGCCAAGGACGGCGATGCGCTGGGGTACATGGCGATGGTCGCGCACCAGGCTCAAGTGCTCGCCAAGCGCGCTCAGTCCTTGCCAGCCGTCGAAGTCGCTCAGGTCCACCAGCAGGTGCACGGATTCCATACTGGCCATGACCTGATCCAGGTCTGTCTCGGCCCGTGCATAGACCGCGCTGTCCAGCTTGCCCAGCAGTGCAACACGAACCAGCCCTTCTTCCTTATCGATATGGATGGAGCCTAGAGACTCACCAAGCCATAAGCGAGCCTCCTTCAACTCGTCGAGCGCGAAGTCGGCGATGGGGCAGGGGAGGGCAAAGCCAAGCGCGCGCACCATGCTGGAGATCCAGGCGACGTTGGTGACAATGGCGATGCGATCGAAACCGCTCCAATGGCGTAACCCCAGCCGTGCATCGTCCCAGGCTGCCTCCAGGTCATAGCCTTCGAAGCCCGGTCCCACCTGACAGAGCAGGCGAATGCGGTCGTGCTGTTCCAGAGCGGCCTCTATTGCAGGAACCAGGACCTTGTCATAGTCGGCACCGGTCACGCGCCCTGCGATCTTGAACTCTAGGGTGCCTTCCGGTCGACCATCGATTTCTTCAATCATCGTCTCCTCCCCAGATCTCATTCTATAGGTGTGATCTGGGGTTAAGTTACGCAAGTCAAATAGCAAAAACTGTCACGTTATATGCTTCTGTTTGCTGCCTTGACAGCCGCGGAGGATCAACGCCTGTTGGTCGCCTAAACATCGACATGGGATATTGGTTTGACGCGCGACCTCTATGATAGATGCTGTTTGCTGATCGAAGAGCTTGAGCTTGGTTCGCGTGAGCAGGTCATCAAGGTTCAGCCACTGACGGGCGGGGTCGCCTCTGACATCGCCTTGGTCGAATTGCCCAGGCGTCGGGTTTGCGTGAAGTTCGCGCTGCCCAAGCTGAAGGTTGAGGCGGACTGGTTTGCCCCGGTCCATCGCAATGCCGCCGAGTATGCTTGGCTGACGGTCGCAGCTGAGATCCTGCCTGAGACCGCGGTACGTCTCTTCGGACGTTCAGAAGAGCTGCATGGCTTTGCTATGGAGTTCCTTGAGGGTGAGGATGTCACCCTTTGGAAGGCGGCTCTGTTGGCAGAGGCACCTGACCAGGGTGAGGCGGTCCGCGTGGCTGACACGATTGGTCAAATTCAGGCGGCGTCGGCGCGACCTGGCTTTGATGCAAGCGCTTTTCAGAACCGCGACGACTTCCAGGCCATCCGAATAGAGCCCTATCTTTCCTCCACCAGCAGAGTCCATCCCGCCTTGTCAGAGCCTATCGAGGCCATGGCTGAGCAGCTCTACGAGAGCGCAGCGGTGCTGGTTCATGGCGATGTCAGCCCCAAGAACCTTCTCTTTAGAAGGGGCGGCCCGGTCTTGCTCGACGCGGAGTGCGCCACGATGGGTGATGCCAGCTTCGATCCTTCCTTCTGCCTTAACCACCTGGTCTTGAAGGCGGTTCACCTGCCGCGCCTGAGAGAGCGCCTCTTGGGTAACGTACTGACCTTTTGGGCGGGCTATTGCAGGCATATCCAGTGGGAAGATCCCTCTCACCTGGAAGCGCGTGTCTGCCGTCTGCTGCCGATGCTGATGCTGGCGCGCGTCGACGGTAAATCCCCAGTGGAGTATCTGAGCGAGGTCGAGCAAGAGAGAGTGCGAACGCTAGCCACTCGCCAGATCAAGACCCCTTCGACATCGCTA
The DNA here is from genome assembly GCA_963669335.1 of Rhodospirillales bacterium. Classification (GTDB taxonomy): domain Bacteria; phylum Pseudomonadota; class Alphaproteobacteria; order Kiloniellales; family JACOMY01; genus JACOMY01. The sequence continues at coordinate 2,603,038 of OY770023.1, read as the reverse complement.
GCAAGGCTGGTCGAGAGACTGTCCTCAGACATGGAGCAACATCCCTCGTGACAAAGATCCAATCGCTTACCGGACGACGTGTCTGGGACTCACGCGGTAACCCCACGGTCGAGGTGGAGGTCTTGCTGGAAAGCGGTCGCCGGGGACGAGCCATCGCGCCTGCCGGTGCCTCACGTGGAACCCGCGAGGCCATCGACCTGAGAGACGGCGGGGCAGCGCTCCGCGGTATGGGAGTCGAGAAGGCGCTGAAGAACGTGGCCGGTCCCATTGCCTCTGCGCTCTGTGGCTTGGACGTAGAGGAACAGAGCGCCGCCGATCGAGCCCTTCTGGAACTGGACCCCTCGCCTTTGAAAGAGACCCTCGGGGGTAACGCCACTGTTGCGACGTCGCTTGCCATACTGCATGCGGCTGCCGCAGAGGCGCAAAAGCCGCTTTGGCAACACGTAGCGGACCTCTATGGCTGTACACCGCTTTTGCCGCTGCCTGAGATCCAGATCTTCGGCGGGGGCGCACATGCCGGGCGGCGCGTCGACATCCAAGACTTCATGATCATGGTTCCCGGCGCGTCTAGTTTCGATGAGGTCATGGAGGTGACCAGCGAAGTCTACTTTGCTGCCGGCGATCTCATGGCTGCGCGGGGCAAGCGTTCCGGCATTGCGGATGAGGGCGGCTGGTGGCCCGCCTTCGCCTCCAACGAAGAAGCCCTGGAGACGCTTGTCCTGGCAATCGAGAAGGCAGGGGAAAAGCCCGGCGATCGGGTGGTGATCTCGCTCGACGTCGCGGCCTCGGAGTTCGGTGAGAAGGGCCGCTATCGGCTGGCGCTGGAGGACCGCGAGCTAGATAGCGAGGCGCTGATCGCTATGCTGGGTGGCTGGCTCGATGCCTATCCCATTGTCTCGATCGAAGATCCGCTGGGTGAAGATGACAGGGAGGGGATGATCGCCTTTACCCGACGCTTCGGCGAGCGCGTGCAGATCATCGGCGATGATTATCTGGTCACCAATGCCGCGCTGGTCGAAGAAGCCGCCAGATCCGAGGCCTGCAATGCCGTGCTGATAAAGGTGAACCAGGCGGGAACCGTCAGCGAAGGCATTGAAGCATTCAAGGCCGCCCGGGCAGCTGGTTGGGGGGCGGTGGTCTCAGCCCGCTCAGGCGAGACCGAAGACGCGTCCATCAGCCATCTCTCCACCGGTCTTGGGTGCAGACAGCTCAAGGTCGGCTCCTTCCAGCGCTCCGAGCGTATGGTCAAATGGAACGAATGCCTGCGCATTCAGGACCAACTGGGCGCGGATCGTTTCGCTGGAGGGAAAGCCCTCGCCGCCACCTGGTGGGGGAGGGCTGCGCGCTAAGTCTCCTAGCCAAGTGATCCCTGCATTCTCTGGCGCGAAATGGTCAGACATCGACTTCGAAACGGGCTCTATGACCGACGGGGGAGGTGCCTTGGCGGAGGTCCGGTGAATGGCAGGTGGTGTGGACTTCGACTTGGTGATCGAGAAGGGTCGGGTCATCGATCCGGACAGTGGTCTGGATGCGATCCGCAACCTGGGTGTCAGCGACGGTAGGATCCTTGCGGTCAGCGAAAGCCAGTTGACCGGGCGGGAGGTTGTTGACGCGCGCGGCCTGGTCGTTGCGCCCGGCTTCATCGATATGCATCACCACAACTCAGGTGTTCCCTTCGGGGAGAAGTTGGCGTTACGCGATGGCGTCACCACCCCGCTGGAGCTTGAAGCCGGTGTGTGCCCAGTCGGTGCGTGGTATGACAGCTTGGAAGGCAAGTGCCGCGCCAACTATGGCGCCAGTGTCGGGACCGTTGGCGCGCGTGAGCGCACGTTCAATTCCGACTATAAGACAAAGTACGCTGGCGATGTGCTCTATGATCTGATGGGCGCGCCGGCCGAAACTCAAACCTCGATGCGCTGGTCGACGCAAGTTCCGACCGATGATGACATCGCTCAGATCCGTCAGTACCTGGAAGAGGGCCTGGAGGAGGGCGCCTTAGGCGTGGGCCATTGTGCCGGCTACATGGTGGCGGGCTGCACGCAGGATGAGTCGCTCCTGGCGCAGGAACTGGCCGGCAGTTTCGGGCGTAGCGTCTTCTTGCATGCGCGTTTCTCGAGCCAGATGCCGCCCACCAGCGGATTGTTGGGTTTTCTTGAGCAGATGGCTGCCCAGGATCTCTATGGCGGCGGGCTGCTTCTCATGCACATGACCGCCCAAGCACTCCGCGACAGCGAGCGCGCACTATCCTTCATTGCACGTGCCCGAGATCGGGGGATTTCTGTCCTGCCGGAGGTCTACCCCTATAACTATGGCGGAACCATTGTCGGCGCGGACTATCTCCACCCCGATAACTATGGCCCTAACATGGGGCGATCCTACCAGGACATTATCGAGACCGCGTCGGTCACACCCTTGACCAAAGAGCGCTATGAAGAGCTGCTCGCAAAGGCACCAGCAACCAACGTGCTTTTCTACAATGCGACCGAAGAGACGGTGCACAAGGCGCTAAGCCACCCCAGCAGCGTCCTCGGGTCTGACGCCTTTCCCTACCTGCTGAAGGCGGACGGTCAAGTGGCGCTGGATTGGGAGACGCCCTATAAGGCGGTCAACGGCCATCCGCGGGGCGCCGGCTCGCACGCCCGCTTTCTGCGGCTCGTGCGCGAGCAAAAAATCCCGATACCTCTATCCCTTGCTGTCGCAAAAATGACCTCCATGATTGCGCAGTTCCTGGAGGAGAACGGGGTTCCGCAGATGGCCCGCAAGGGGCGTCTGCAAGCGGGTATGGACGCCGACATTACCGTCTTCAACCCAGAGCGGGTGAGCGACCAAGCAACGATGCAAGACGGCGGTCTGCCCTCCTTGGGCATCCCCTATGTGGTGGTGAATGGCGTGGTGGTGGTGCGCGATTCCATGCCCTTGGATGATGTCTTTCCCGGCAAACCGCTGCGCTGTGATCCAAAGACATAACGAGGGAAGGCCTCGTGTTGAGACAGAACCCCATACCAGTGGCAATCGTCGGCGGCTTTCTAGGTGCAGGGAAGACAACGCTGCTCAACCAACTGCTCTGCCAGCCAGAGGGCCGACGGATCGCTGTTCTGGTGAATGACTTCGGTCAGATCAATATCGACAGCCAGCTGGTCGTCCAGGTAACGGATCAAGTAATCGATCTCGCCAATGGCTGCATCTGCTGCAGCCTGCGTGGTGATATGCTGGAGGCCTGCGAGTCCCTGCTGGTGCGCCCGAACCCACCGGACGCCATCCTGATCGAGACCAGCGGCGCATCGGATTTGGGTGCCGTCCTGCGCACCTTTGACGAGCCGCAGCAACAGGCACGTTTCTCCTTGGAGTCTGTGATCGTGACGGCCGACTGCGAGACACTAGACGCGGGGCTGGCTGGTCCTTTGGGACCGCTCTTGCGAAGCCAGCTCTTCGCTGCTGATTTCGTCGTCTTAAACAAATGCGATCTGGTTGACCGCGATCGGCAACGTCAAACATTGGATAGGCTCAAGTCATTCTTGCCCGCTGTGTCGATCGTGCCGACGCAACAAGGCAGGCTACCTAGCAGTCTTGTCTGGGCGGCCAATCGCTCGCAGTGGGTGCGTCGAGTTCCTGGAGCGAAAAGCAGCAACGGCCATGATCTGGCGGCGCTTTATTGGTCGTCGGAGATGCCCTTGTCTTTACCGCAGTTGCAGCGGGCAGTCGAGGAACTGCCCGACTGCGTTTATCGCGCCAAGGGCTTCGTTTACTTGGAAGAACTGCCGCGTTACAGAGTGATGTTCCAGAAGGTAGGGCGGCGATACAATCTGCGTGATGAAGACCCTTGGGGAGCCATGCCCCGCAGGACGGACATTGTGGCCATCGCCCAATCCGGGCAATTCGACGACAAGGCTCTGTCTCAACACTTCGCAGAACACCTGTTGGCCGTTGAAAGGCTTTCCTCTCCAATACTCGAGTTCACACGTCGCGTTGCGCCGGACCTCGTTGGTAATACGATAAGTAACCACCAACCGGTATTTGGAGCGCGTCGGTAAGATGAAATCTTTAATCTTTACTCTCTTGTTTATGGCTCTGTTGAGTGGACTGACCGCTTGCAGCAGCGTTGATCGCCAAGCTGTCCCGGAGGATGCGCACGCCTCTGCTGAGATTCCGGGCATCCCAAACGCGCGCTTTTGGGGGGATCGACCACCGGAGAACCTGCAGGAACTGGTGGAGGAGGCCGATCGCCAGCGCGCAGCCGCCGGTACCGATAAAGACCTGGTCTATCTCGCCATTTCGGGCGGCGGTGACGACGGCGCCTATGGTGCGGGTGTGCTCAACGGCTGGTCAGAGCTGGGGACACGGCCCGAGTTCACCATCGTGACCGGCGTAAGCACCGGCGCCTTGACCGCTCCCTTCGCTTTCCTTGGTTCTGACTATGACCCTGTTCTCCAGGAGGTCTACGGAGGCTTGCCGACAGATCAGCTCTTCTCCGAGCGAGACGTGTTTGGCATTCTGAGCGAAGCGTCAATTGCGGACTCCTCGCCCCTGGCTCAGGTGATCGCCCACTATGCGACGCCGAAGATGCTGGCCGAGGTGGCGAAGGAGCACCGGCGCGGCCGCCGCCTCTTGGTGCAGAGCACGAACCTGGATGCGCAACGCCCCGTGATCTGGAACTTAGGCGCTATCGCCGCCAGCGATGCACCGAATGCGCTGCAGATCTTTCGTCAGGCTCTTCTAGCCTCTGCCTCTATGCCGGCGATTTTCCAACCCATGCTCTTCGAGGTCGAAGTGGACGGCGAGCGTTATCAAGAGATGCACGTCGATGGCGGCGTCATCTCAGAGGACACCGTCCTCTTGGGCTGGCGGCTCGACAAGCTCGAGCAGGCCGCCAGTCGGCAGGTGACCTATTACGTGCTGCGCAACGGCCATGCCGCGCCTGAGTACAAAGAGATTGACTACGGTATCGTTTCGATTGGCGGCCGCGCACTCTCCATCATGATCAAAATGATCGGTGATCTCAACCTGATCACGGCCTACGAACTGGCCAAGGCGCGCGGCGCTGAATTCTATGCCACCTGGATCGGGTCCGACTTTGAGCACGACTATCCAGGCCCCTTTGATCCGGCCTACATGCAAGCTCTCTATCAGTACGGCTATCAGCATGTCCTTAAGGGGACGGCTTGGAGGACATCATTAGACACATGGTGAGGAGAGGGTCCCATAGACCAATAGCGTTGCTTATCTCGGTCTTCGCATCCCTGTGGACCGCGTCCGGCATGGCGGAAGAGCAACCACCGGGACTGCTGGACAATGGTCTGATCTCCCTCACACTTGCTGTTCCAGGGATGACGCCGGTCTCTGACTATGGCGGTGACACCTGGAATAGAGGCACCTTATTCGGCGACCCCTGGGGTGAGCGTAAGGCGCTCTACGAGCGTGGCATCACCATCGATGCCTCCGTGACACAGGTTCTTCAAGGTGTTGCTGCCGGCGGATCGGGGGAGGGGGATAGCCCGCAATACAATGCTCTCTTCGACTATGGCATCACCTTCGACACTGCGAAGCTGGGCCTCTGGTCCGGTGGCCTCTTCGTCGCCAACGCGCAGTCCAATCTCGGAACGGCGCTTCAGGGACAGCCGGGAAGCATCTCCCCAGTCAACTATACAGCACTCTTCCCCCGTCCCTTTGAATCGTCGACGGAACTGATGGAGTTCTATGCGGTTCAAGCGCTTCCCTTGAACTTGTCGCTGGTCCTTGGACGGGTCGACGCGGTTAACTTCGTCGATCGCAACCGCTTTGCAAACGATCCACGCACCCAGTTCCTGAACACCTCGCTCAACAATACGCCGCTGTTCGGTTCCTTTCTTAGCTTTTCGACCTATGCCGCGCTCTTGAATGTGCCGGTGAACGAGAACTTGAATCTGGCCTTTGCTGCCTTCAACCCAGACACTCAACCCGGTGACTATGGCGGTACCTGGGACAACTATGGGCTGGGTTTCGCCCCGGATGTCTCTTGGAACCTCGCCGATGACCTGGGCGGGACCTTAGGTCTGATCGTCCTTTATGACAGCAAGGATGCCTTGGCCCTGGACAATCCCTATTTCGTACCCGGGGTGATCGAGGGTGATGCCCCGACCAAGAACGGCAACTGGATCGTCAACCTGAACCTAGAGCAATACCTCTGGAAGCCGGAAGCGGCCGGCGGCAAGGAGGTCAGGACCCGCAGCTTTGACTATCAGGAACCGGGTCTTGGCACCTTTCTGCGCTTTGCTTACACGCCAGGCGACCGCAACCCCTTCAATCTCTTTGCTAGCGGTGGCCTCAGCGGGCGCGGATTGATCGCTGGTCGCCCCTATGACCGTATGGGGGTGGGGGCCTATGCCCTTATGGCGTCGAACGACCTGCAAGATCAGCCCTTTATCGGCCAAGCCGTTGAGGACGAGGTGGGGGTCGAAGCCTTCTACAATTTTGCCATGACCCCCTGGGCGCAGATCTCTTTTGATGCGCAATGGATTGATCCCGGAATTGCAGCGAACGACCCTGCCGTCGTTCTGGGGACTAGACTGTTTCTTCAGTTCTGAATCTATCTCGGTTCCATCTATTGCGCCGGAGCATCAAGAAGGCCTACCCTGTTTGAGAAAAGCGGAGTGAACCTTCGCCGCCGTGCTAAATACCCTCATGGCGGACCAGATCGAACGGGATTCGTCGCGCCTTGAAAGTAATGCCCTCATCCTATTCTGCACGACTGCATCCCTTCTTTGTGGTTTTGGAACGAAGCGGATGCCCTGTGGCGCGCGATCTCGATCGTGCCGGCTTGCCGGTGCAGTTGATGGAGTGTTCGGACCTGCGGTTTAGCGCTCCCAAGGTCTACTCTGTGCTCGATCGAATGGCCGAACGCGAGGGCCTCGAGGATCTGGCCCTCGCCGGGGCTTTGGGGGAGAGCTTTCAGTCGATCGAACCACGCTATCGCATCCAGTTTCAATCGCAGCCAAGTCTTGCTGCCTGTTTGGATCGCTACTTCCTCCTGATGCGGGCCTATAATGGACGGGTCGGCGCAAGAATTGAGGAGGGTCAGCGGACAAGGATTGCTGCTTCAGACAATCCGGCCTTTGCGCGGCAGCCTTGGCATCGCTTCTCTGACTGGAGCAACCTGATGGTGCTGATCGGTCTTGTGCGCCATGTCGTCGGCCAGCATTGGTCACCGCGGGAGATTACTCTGCAGTCCAGCGCACCCGTTTCAACCCGCGCACTAGCAAGCTTTCCCAACACGCATATCCGGATTGGGCATCCGCTTACCTCATTTACAATAGAGCAGCATTTCTTGGCGACCTCCATGCCAAAGGCAATCGGCGCAGAGAGTAGAGTTGATCGCTTGGGACCGGCGCTACCCAGTAGCTTTCCTGATCTCGTGATTGCGTTGATACGCCCTTATCTAGGCCTCGGACTCATAACCAGTAGCAGACGGTAGCAGCGATGGCGACGGCAGCGAGGAAGTTGGTGGCGAGTTTGTCGTATCGCGTGGCGATGCGCCTGAAGTCCTTGAGGCGTCCGAACATGCGCTCAATGGCGTTGCGGTCTTTGTAGAGGAAAGGTGAGAAGCATGGCTTCCAACGGCGGTTGGTCTTGGGTGGAATGTTTGGAGCAGCGCCCTTGGCCTCGATCTGCCGGCGAAGCTTGTCGCTATCATAGGCTTTGTCGCCATGCAGAAGAACCGTCTCAGGCAGACGTTCCAGCAGGGCTTCCGCAGCCCGACAATCGGCGACGTGTCCGCCGGTCAAGAGAAAGGCGATGGGCCTGCAGCGCGCATCGCTCAGGGCGTGGATCTTGGTGGTCCGTCCGCCCCGCGAGCGGCCGATCGCTTGTTCTGCAGCCCCCCTTTACCTCCAGCCGCACAGCGATGCGCACGCACCGCCGTACTATCGATCAGAACTGCCGCCGGAGGGCCGCCTGCGCTCGCCAAAGCCTCGAAGATATCCGTCCAAACCCCCTTGGCCGCCCAGCGGACAAAGCGATTGTAGAGTGTCTTGCGGGGGCCGTAGACCTCCGGCGCGTCAACCCAGCGCCCACCGGTCTTCAACACATGGACGATACCGCTGATCACTCGGCGGTCGTCGACCCGCGGCTTGCCACGCGTGTCCCTCGGCAGGTGAGGCTCAAGTCGGGCAAACTGCTCAGCTGTTAGCCAAAAATGCTCGCTCATCCTTCACTCCTCCTATCTAGGAAGGGTGAATCAGATCGACTCCGCGTCGCTCAACTCTTTTATGGGTCCGGAGCCTAGATCACCCAGACCTCTCCATCCAACTGGCGGCAGAGTTGGTTGGAACCAGCGTTCGAACCTTGCAACGTCGCCTAAAGGACTTTGGCCTCAGCTACTCCTCGGTTCTGGAGAGCGCACGTTTCGAGGTCGCGACCAGAATGCTGAACCAAGGTGACACGAAGATCATCGATATTGCCTACGCGCTGGGCTATGAGCACCCTGGCCACTTCTCACGTGCTTTCCGGCGTGTCAGTGGCATGAGCCCTAAGGCGTATCGCGAGGCTCAGCCAGGCGTGTACGGTCCATAAGTCATCAATAAAACACACCGAAGATTATCGTGCGTTGTTCTATAATACCAGAATAAGTAAGCTGTTCTATCAAGAAATAAGAAGAAAAAGGATATCCTTCCCGCGCCGCTATACGCCTGTTGATTGCCCGCTAGAAGGGCCTGTTCGCCGACGCTGACGACGGCGGCCTGGAGACCGGCGCCTTTTCCTTCATCGGCTCGTCGAACTTCAGCGGTGGCGGCAACTCCGAGGCCCGATATGCCGGCAGCCGCTTTTGGAGATCGACCACGATGGCGATTCCAGCACGGACATCCGCGTCCGGGTCAATGACCTCAGTGGTGCCAGTCAACTGACGACGAGCGACGTCATCTGGCTTTGATCCTGACCTGGTTTGCCGCTGGGGTAGTGCTTTACCTCCTGCGCGCTTTGTCCTCTGTCAGCTCGGCCATGGTCAGCGCGACCAGCTGCAACTTGCCGTCGCTGTCGACCGCCCGGTGGTCCAAGCGGCCGCAGGCCTTCTCTTCGGTGCCAATTTGGTGGGGCGCAGCCCTGTTGCACGGAATGCGCAGAGTCTAGTGGTGATCACAATACCGGAGCGAGCCCCTCGATCTGGTCGGGAGGCCTTGAAGATTGTAACAAAATCTGAATAACTGCAGTCATGCAAACGCCACAAAGATTGCTGCATGGAGCTTTAAAGCAACCCTCAATCTATGGCCGGATCTGCACTCTGGTTGCTCTCGTACTCTGCCTTTGGCCGCAAACCTCTCCCGCCCAATGCGCCGTCAACAGCGGCGTTGCGACCTGCAGCGGGGACCTCTCGGCCGGAGTGAGCTTCACCAATCAGGTCTCGCAAGTCACTGTCGAGGACCTAACCACCAACATCGCCCCGGCTGCCGGGTCATCGGGTGTTTCCGCCGTCAACATCGGCGGCTTAAACGAGAATGCCGCCGGCGTTGCCCTCTCATTCTCGGGCGGCATGTTCGGGATCGAGACCAGTGAAGGTGGAATTCTCGGACTCTCGTTCGGTGGCGCCAGCGAGAATGGCGGAGAAGACCGCAGGACTGTCGGCAATGCTACTGGTGGCAGCGGGAGCAGCGGCGGTTCAGGCGGCGTCACCTCTCTCACCTTCGACAGCGGATCTGTCTCCGGCGGCGGAGAGACCATCCCGCTCTTGTCTGCACAGAGCGGCGGCAATGACGGCGGTAATGGTGGCGAAGGGGAAACCGACGGCGGATTTGGCCGCGGTGGCAATGGCGGATCGGGTGGTGCCAGTGGAGTGGCCGATCTCAACATTAACGATGGCAACTTCTTCGTCGCTGGCGATGACGTGACGGCCTTCATCGCCTCTTCGCAGGGCGGTGATGGCGGTATGGGTGGTGAGGGGCGCTCCGGTGCCGGCGGTACTGAGGGAGGCGCGGGCGGTGCCGGCGGGACAGCGCAGGGCGCATCCTTAAGGGTGGCGACGGGAAGCCTCAGTCTGGCCCCAGGCTCCGGCAACGGGATGGTGGTCAGCGCCAGCGGTGGTGACGGCGCCCAGGGTGGTCGTGCAGAGACTGACACGGGCGGAGCCTCGCGGGGCGGCGACGGCGGTCGCGGCGGTGCCTCGCTCGGGGTGACCGCTTCCTTTGCTGGCGGGAACTTTACCCAGAACGGCAGCGAAGACCTCTTCCTTGCTGACTCAAGTGGCGGCAACGGCGGCGATGGAGGCGAGGGGCGGACCGACGTAGCAGGCGACAGCAGCGGCGGCCGCGGCGGAGCAGGCGGTGCCGGCGGACCGGCGACGATCATGCTCGACGCTGGCATCTTTGAGGTCGGCGCCAACGGTGGCGCCGCGGTCTTTGTGCAGAGCCGAGGCGGTAGCGGCGGCGCGGGTGGTGAAGGACGAACCGATGTTGCCGACTCACGCTCCGATGGGGGCGACGCCGGCGGCGGTGGCGTGGGCGGCGACATTACGATCACCACCCAAGAAGCGCCGGGTTTTATCATCATCACCCGTTCACAAAGCCTGCCGCAACACGGCCTGCGCGCCGAGAGCCTCGCCGGATCCGGCGGCAAGGGCGGTACCGGAAACTCTGCGGTCTTTGGTGACGGTTTCGGCGGCGATGGCGGCCAAGGTGGGGCCGGTGGTGACGTTAGCGTCGATGTGTTCGGCCGGATCTCGACAGTCGGACCACAATCACAAGGCCTCTTCGCCCGCAGCTATGGCGGCGAAGGCGGCAACGGCGGTGCGGGGAATGCGTCAGCGGGCACCGGCAGGGGGGGTGCGTCGCTCGGCGGCGGACCATCCGGAAGCTCGATCGTCAGATTCGGTGGACTGCTCACCACCGAGGGTGACGAGGCCAATGGCATTGTCGTCCAGTCCGTCGGCGGCTTCAGTGGCGATGCCGGCTCGTCACGCGGTTTCCTTGCCTTCGGCGCCAGTGGCCAGTCGGCAGGTGACGGCGCGAGGGTCGAAGCCACGATCAGAGCGGACTCGATCGTCAATGCCGGCGGCGACAATGCGGCGGCGGTCTTTGTGCAGTCGCTCGGCGGCGGCGGCGGTCGCGGATCCAGCGACGTCGGCATTGCAGCACTGGGTGGCAACGGATCGGCTGGTGGCGACGGTGGCGTGGTCATTACCACACTGGCAGGCGATATCTCGACCAATGGACAGAGAGCGCGGGCCGTGCACACCGCCAGCCGCGGTGGCGGCGGTGGCGACAGCGGTGCGGCGGTTGGGGTTGCGGCCCTCGGTGGCTCTGGCGGAACTGGCGGGAACGGCGGGGTCGTGGTGGTCACAAACGCGGCGACTCTCTTTACCCAAGGTGATCAATCGGACGCTCTCTACGCGGCCAGCCTCGGTGGTGGTGGCGGTTCGGCGCATTCGACCGTCGGCATCGTCGCCATCGGCGGCAGTGGTGGTCAGGGGGGAACCGGTGGCAACATTTTCGCCGGCTCGACCGAATCCATCCAGACGAGCGGCGCCGACGCCGACGGCATCTTCATGCACAGTGTCGGCGGCGGTGGAGGCGATGGGTCCAGCGCCGTCTCGGTTAGCGGCGGCTTCTCGGTCGCGATCGGCGGCAGCGGCGGTGGCGGTGGCGACGGCGGCCGGGTCATCATCAACGATGGCAACATCAGCGACTTCACCATTACGACCCAGGGCGAGCGGGCGCGAGGTCTGTTGGCGCAGAGTGTCGGAGGCGGAGGCGGTGACGGCGGCAGCGCGATTTCGGCGAGTGGCTCGCCGACCCTCGACATCTCGCTTGGCGCCAGTGGCGCGGGCGGTCATGCCGGCGATGGCGCCGAGGTCAGTGTCGCCCTCGGCGGCGATATCACCACCAGCGGCAGCAACGCAGCCGCGCTGCAAGCGCAGTCCACCGGCGGCGGCGGCGGCAGCGCCGGTACTACGGTTTCCTCCGCCAACGCAAACCTCGCTCTAACCTTGGCGATCGGTGGTGCTGGAGGCGGTGGCGGTGCTGGTGGCCTGGCCTCTGTCGGGACCAGCGGTACTCTCACCACCAGCGGCGATGCCTCGCCAGGCTTGATCGCGCACAGCACCGGGGGCGGCGGCGGCCACAGCGGCACCACAGTTTCCGGCAGCTCGGTCGACGGCGTTTCGCTCGGACTCTCGCTCGGCGGCTCTGCCGGCGGCGGTGGGGCAGGCGGCGATGCAACGGTCGTCGGCAGCGGCGATATCGTGACCGGGGGCAGCAATTCTCCAGGGCTCTACACCCACAGCGTCGGTGGTGGGGGCGGCTACTCGGGAACCAGCGTCGCGGCGACGGCGATCTCCGGTGCAGAGGTCTCCGCCGCGGTCGGCGGGGCCGGCGGCAGCGGTGGTGCTGGCGGCAGAGTGACGATCGATGTGGCGCGGCGCATCACCACCAGCGGTGACGTCTCGCCGGGTATGACAGCCCTCTCGGTCGGTGGAGGCGGTGGCCATTCCGGCATCACGCTCTCCGGCAGTCTGGCGTCGCAAACCAGTGTCGAGACATCGCTGGGTGGCAGCGGCGGCAGCGGCGGCAGCGGCGGAGAGGTAAGGCTCACCTCGGGCGATGCGATCAGCACCCAGGGTTCCTCTTCGGCGGCGATCACCGCACAATCGGTTGGCGGCGGTGGCGGCAACGCGCACTTGACCGGCAGCTTTTCGGGCGCGTCCAGCGGATCGCTCAATGCCAGCGTTGGCGGCCGCGGTGGTGTCGCCGGCGACGGCGGTGAAGTGATGGTCTCAGCCGGCGGCGATCTTGATACCAAGGGACACAACGCGCCCGGCATTTCGGCCATGAGCATCGGCGGTGGCGGCGGCGATAGCGGTGTCACGGTCAGTGGCGCCCTGTCCAGTGGGACCGGGATTGGCGTCAGTGTCGGCGGCGACGGCGGTGCCAGCGGGGCCGGTGGTGCGGTTACCGTCACCTCGACCAGCAAGATCACCACCGAAGGCAACCACGCCGTCGGTATCAGGGCGAAGAGCATCGCTCGCGCAGGCGGCAATGCCGGCACCGTGGTCACCGGAACCGTCATTTCTGGCGGCACCGTCGGTGTCAGCGTTGGCGGCAGCGGCGGTCAGGGCGGCAACAGCGCGACGGCGACGGTGACCAGCAGCGGCGACATCACCACGAGCGGTGCCTATGCCAGCGCCATCACGGCGCAGTCCATCGCCGGGGGCGGCGGCAGCGCCAAGGGCACGGTGACTGCCTCGGGTCTATCCTTGGGTAACGTCAGTGCAACGATCGGCGGTGACGGCGGCAGCGGCGGCACGGCCGCCATGGTCACGGTCGACAGCAGCGCTCTGCTCAAGACCGGGACGCATCATGGCTTCGGCATCCTGGCGCAGAGCCAGGGCGGCGCCGGCGGAGACGGCGGATTTGCTGCCGAGGGCAGTTTCACTGCAGGCGAAGTCAGCGGAGAGTTGGGTGTCACCATCGGCGGCAGCGGTGGCGCCGGCGGCAGAGCAGGCAGGGTGATGGTCACGGCCCAGGACCGGATCGAGACCGAGGACTTCGGTGCCATCGGCATCCTTGCCCAGTCGATCGGCGGCAACGGCGGGAACGGCGGCAATGTCTATACCGGCAATCTGAACTTCAGCAGCGACGGCTCCGCTCAGGTCGACGTCGACGTCGGTGGCAGCGGCGGCAGTGGTGCCATCGCGCAGGAAGTCACCATCAACAACGCCGCCGCCATCTCTACGGCCGGTTTCCTGGCCGAGGGGATCCTGGCCCAATCGATCGGCGGAAATGGAGGCAACGGCGGCAATAGCTACTCTGTGGTCGGTGGCATCTCGGCCTCTGCAACAGCCAATGTCCAGATTGATGTCGGCGGCGGTGGCGGCAATGGTGCACGTGCCGATCAGGTGATGATCAACAACAGCGGCACCGTCACCACAAGCCGGGGCGGTGCGACGGCCGTGCGTGCCCAGTCGATCGGCGGCGGCGGTGGTCGCGCCGGCAGCGCGGCCAACATCAACCTCAGGCTTCCGGCCAACACGCCGGCCGGGACCAGCGTCAACGCCAACATTGGCCTCCAGGTCGGTGGCGACGGCGGCAATGGCAATGATGGCGGGCAGGTCTCGATCATCAACAGCGGCCAGATCACAACCCAAGGCAGCAGCGCCAAGGGACTGGTGGCGCACAGCGTCGGTGGCGGCGGCGGTGACGGCGGACCGGCCTCCAGCTATGCCCTCAGCTTTGCCGGTGCCTGCACCTTGGCCGGGGCGACTGGTGTCTACAACTGCAGCAGTGCCACCAATGGCGCCCAGACCACGCAGATCAGGGCCACCCTGACGGCGGTGATCGGCGGCAGCGGCGCTGGCGGCGGTGATGGCGGCGCCGTCGAGATCCGCAACCAGGCAAGCATAACCACTGAGGGCGATGTCGCCCATGCCATTGTCGCGCAGAGCCATGGCGGCGGCGGCGGCAACGCTGCCGAGGGTGACCTGGGTCTGGCTGGCTGGACTACCAACGCAACCGCTGAATCGATAGCGCGCCTGGGAGATGTCTTCACCACCCTGCCCAGCCTTACCAACATTTCCGTCGCGGTCGGCGGCAGCGGTGGTGCGGCTGGGGACGGCGGTGCCGTCAATCTGATCAATCTGGCGCAGCTCAACACTCGCGGCGACCATGCATTCGCCATCCACGCGCAGAGCGTCGGCGGCGGTGGCGGCAATGGCGGCGCCGGTAGCAGCGGCCTCTGGTCGTTGGCGACGGTGGGTGGGCGCGGCGGCGGCGGTGGCGACGGCGGAACGGTCGAGGTCGAGAGCGCTTTTATCAGCACCACGGGTGATGGTGCTGTCGGTATCTTCGCACAGTCCGTGGGCGGTGGTGGCGGCACGGCAGGCAACGTTGAAGAGGCTTTCATCGCGTCCTGGGCAGATCTCAACATCGGTGTCGGCGTTGGCGTACAGGAAGCAGCCGGGGCTGGTGGAGATGGCGCCGACGTGACGGTATCGAGCGGTCCGATCACCACGACAGGCGAGGCCGCGCACGCCGTGGTGCTGCAGTCAGTCGGTGGCAGCGGTGGCGTAGCCGGCATTTCCGGTGTGCTGGAGGGGTTCAACGTCAATAGTTTTGCCGGAAGTTCCGGCGATTCCGGGGATGGCGGCGCCATCGCGATGGTGAACGATCAGCCGATCAGCACCTCCGGCAAGCGGGCACACGGCATCGTGGCACAGAGCGTTTCGGGTAGCGGTGCCAGCGACAGCAGCGGACAGATTTCGATCGGGGTCGCCGACGACATCAGAGCCAGCGGCGAAGAGGCTCGCGCGATCCTGGCACAGAGCGCCAGCGGAGACGGTCAGAACAACACCATTCTCATTACCATTCTTGAGGGCGCCACAGTGATGACGGCAGCAAATGGTGCCGAGACGATCGGCCTCTTCGATGGGCGCGACAACAGAATTGTGAACGACGGCAGCCTCCTGCAGGCGGGCGGCACCGCAGCCGGCGGCTATGTCATTCGGACCAATGGCACTGCGGCCCTGACGGTCACCAACAACGGTCTGTTGGAAGGTTCGGTCCTCGCCGAGCTCACCCCATCCGGCAGCGCCCCTGGTTCGGGTCCCTCGACGACTGACCTTCAAGGCATCACCATCGACAATGCCCAGGGCGCCACCTTTGGCCTGGGATCGGAGGTCAATCTCGGTGGTGCCCAGGGCCGGCTCGATAATGCCGGGACGATCTCAGCGGGCGGCATCGGTGCAATCGGTACCTCGAACCTCAGCGGCATCGTCTCTCAAGGTACGAGTGGAACCACCTTGGTCGACTTCGACTTTGCTGGTGGCAATGACCTCATCACCATCGATGCATCGGGCGCCAACAGCTTCGCCGGATCGGTGTCGCCCAGTCCGCGCAGTGGCCTGCCCAACAGTGGGGACGCGGCCAGTTTCGCGATCCTGCGCTCGGCGGGCCCGCTGGATACCCAGTCTTTGAGCGTCGCCGACAGCGCAACGGTCGACTATAGCCTAGAGCGGAGCACCAGCAGCCAGGGTGAGGCTGAGGTGCGTTTGGCCTACGCGGTCAACTTCACACCTTTCGACGATCCCGCGCTGCTGACGTCGGGAGCCGCGGTCATCACCGACAACCAGACCAATTTCGGCGCCTATGTCGACCTGCTGGTGACCAGTGCCAACAGCGGCCTGCTGTCCAGCCCGGAGGCCGAGGCCTTCGTCGAGGATCTGGTGCTGTCTTTTCTTACCACGCCGACCGTCGGTGACTTGGCGGAAACCTACGACAGCCTGGCGCCCGGCGAGATCTTTGCTCCCTCAGATGCCGCACTCTTCTCCAGCCTGCGTTTCTCCGATAGTCTGATGAGCTGTCCGCAGAATGGCCAGGATGGCGGCGTCATCTTCACCCGTCAGGGGAACTGCCTCTGGTTCAGGGCTGGCGGCGGCGGCATCGACCGGCAGCGCAGCAGCGCCTCCATTGCCTATGACGAGACCTACTACGGCGTCGCTCTCGGCGGCCAGAGCGAGGTTGGCGAAGGCTTCTTCCTAGGTGGCGGCCTTGCTTACGAGCGCAGCAACCTGTCCAACGGGGGCTTCAGCGGCGAGGGCAATCGCTTCCAGGGCGGTGTTGTGGCGAAGCAGGAGATCGGGGCCACGACACTATCCGCCTCGCTCTCCGGTGGTGTCGGCATCTACGACCTTTCCCGCTCGGTGATCACGCCCGGCGGACCAATGAATGCGGAGAGCAGCGCCAACACCAACTGGCTTGCCTTCCATGCCCGTGCTGCCCACAGCATCGCTGTCACCGAGCAGCTCTCTCTGGAGCCCTCCTTCGACATTGGGGTCGATCATCAATGGCAGAGCGGTTTCAGCGAGGCAGGGGCCAGTGGCTTCGGCCTCGAGGTCGCGGGTTTCAGCCAGACCTTGACGACCCTGAACCCGATGCTGGAGCTCGGTAACGCCTTCGAGGTCTTCGGCGTGCAGGCCAATGCGACCGCCAGCGCCGGCCTGCTGGCTGTGGTCACCGGCAGAGATCGGACGACCGACGTCCGCTTCCTCGGCCTCGGCGGCGGCGGCCCGAGCTTCCAGGTCAACGACGAGGCACGGCCGGTCTTTGCCGACCTGCGCGCCGGTCTGGAATTTGTGGTGCGTGACCGTGCTGTGGTGAGTCTCGGCGGTACGGCGCTGCTGTCCGGAAATCAACAGGAGTACGGAGGCGCTGGTCGGCTCTCTATCTTCTTCTAGCCTCCCGCGCGTAAGGATCGGACAGTTGAGCGCCAGCGGTGGGGGACGCGGTGTCGCTCACTGCACGACAGGTGGCTACAGTCGGGCCTGGAAAGCACTTCGACGGACGCGGTCTTCATTTCATGATGACGGCCACCGGCGGCAAGTCTTGGGTGGCCCACTAATCGCTTGATCTGCTGGGGCGACTGATCCAGAGGGATGGATACCATCCGTCTGTGTTGCACCGTTATCCAGAGGTCAGCTTGGCCGTTGCGCGGGCCAAGGCTGCTGAGCTGCGCAGTCAAGAGAAGGCCGGCGTCGATCCGTCGGGCATCGTCTACTGCAACGCGCCCGGCCGCAGCGGCGAGCATGCCAAGGCAAAGGATGTCGAGCCCTTCGCCTGCCTCAAGGCCACACTCGAAACCCTCTGCTCCTCCGTGAACCTCGATTCCCGCATCCTTGCCCTCCTTTATGGAGGGCAGTCTCTCAATCTACTCTCGGTCCGAGAACCAGGGGGTCCGTCAGACGGGTTGATCAACTCTGATCCAACGCTCGGCGTTCGTCCGATCCCAACTTGTTCGCACGGAATCCCTACCTGGACGGAGGCGGAGATTGCAGCCTTCGAGAAGGCCTACGAATTCGATTCGCAACAGCGGCAGGCCTTGGCGCTGCTTCTGCGCGCTGCGCGGCGATGTGGTCTCCATGGGTTGGCAGCATGTCCAAGGCGATACCATCAGCGTTGTCCAAGCAGGGATCGAGGCCCGGTTACTTCTTCTCATGCATCCCGAACCGCTTGAGATGCTCGACGCTCTGCCCAGGGACAACCCGACCATCCTTGTCACGGGACAAGGCCAGTTCTTCACGCCAGCTGGTGTTGGCAACTAGTTCGCTAAAGCTATCCGAGGTGTGAGGTGCTCCAAGTTTCCTAGACACCTGTCTCGTTCAGTTTTTGCTGTCTGATCTCGAAATCAACGGGCGACAGCATGCCGTTGTTCGTGTGCTTGCGCTTTGGGTTGTAGAACATCTCGATGTACTCGAACACGTCCTGCCGTGCTGCATTGCGGGTCGGGTAGGATCGACGCCGGATGCGTTCTCGCTTCAGAAGCTGGAAGAAGCTCTCGGCGACGGCGTTGTCGTGGCAGTTCCCGCGCCGGCTCATGCTGGGTTCGAGGCCGTGCTGGCGGAGAAAGGTCTGCCATTCGCGGCTGGTGAATTGGGAGCCTTGGTCAGAGTGCACCGTGACCTTGTTTCGGGTTTGCGCCGCCAGACGGCCATGAGCAAAGCCTGTAGGGCGAGGTCCGTCGTCATGCGGGATTGGGCTGACCAGCCGACAGCGCGGCGGGAGAACAGGTCGATCACGACGCAGAGGTACAGCCAGCCTTCATGAGTCCTGATGTAGGTGATGTCGGTCACCCAGACCTGGTCGGGTTGGGACGCCTCGAACTTCTGTTCCAGCCTGTTCTCTGCCACGATGGCTGGCTTGCCGCCGTAGCGGCCCGGACGGCGCTTGTAGCCCACCTGTGCGGCGATCCCGGCCAGCGACGCCAGCCTGGCAACAGGGTTCTCCGAGATACTTTCGCCCTGGTCCCACAGGTCGTCCGTCAGCTTGCGATAGCCATAGACCTTGCCGCTCTCGGTCCAGGCCTGCCGGATCAGCTCGGTCTGGCGCACATCCTCTCGCGCACGGTGACTTAACGGGTTTTTGAGCCACGCATAGAAGCCAGAGAAGTGGACCCGCAGCACCCGGCACATGGCCCGAACGCCGAACTCTGCGCGATGCGCCCGGATGAAGGCGTACTTCATTGGGTCTCGCGCGCGAAGGACGCCGTTGCCTTTTTTAGGATGTCACGCTCCTCGGTCACCCGCGCCAGCTCCCGCTTCAGGCGTCGGTTCTCCGCCCGCACATGCGCGCCGCGCGCTCGCGCGATCTCAGGGCTCCGCGCCCGGCGCGCGTGCCTACCTTTTGACAGGGTGCTATGCAGAACCCTTGTGAGTGAAGGAGCCAAGGGGCGCAGGTCAGCCGCAATCGGGGCTCTTAAGGAAAACTCCAACTCAAACCGGTCCAGTTTTCAGGGGGGCAGAGCAGGCTGTTAACCGTGTGCCTTGGAGATGGGCAAAGCTGAGCTAATCGGCTTCTAGGTATGCTTTTGTGATGTATATATAAAAATTCTGCCTTCTTGCGGCAGCGTACCAAACCTCTAGATTGCGGTAGAAACCCCGGTCACCTACCGATTGCCTCGACCTGCCCGGGATCTCGAAAGGCACAAAAGAGAGAGATCAATCATGCTACTAGAAGGAAAAAATGCACTTGTGTTCGGTGCAGGCGGCTATTTGGGACAACACATAGCCAATAGGTTCGAAGAGGAAGGAGCAACCGTTTTTAGGTCTTCAACCCATGCCAAGATCGAACAGCCAAAACTGAATACAATCGATGCAACCGATGAGGGCGCCGTCGACGCCTATATCGATAGTGTTGCGACAGAAGCCGGAACAATCGACATCGTGGTCAACATGTCCGGTGTTGAACCTGGGCGCTACAATCACGGCAAGCCGGCAAGTGAGGTATCCCTAGACCAGTTTTTGATGCCCCTCGCCGTCGACACAGCCGCGCAGTTCGTCACAGCGAAGTCTGCGTTTCGACACATGTCGAAACAAGGCAATGGCGTTATCATTCTTAATACATCGACCCTGGCCAAGGTTGGGTCCCCATGGTCACCAGCACTGACGGCATCCCATGCCGCAACGGAAGGGTTAATGCGCTCGCTTGCGCATGAGTATGGGCCTGCGGGTGTTCGCGTTCTTGGAATCCGCTCTGAGGCGATGCCCGATTCGCCGACGATCCAATACACATTCACGACCATGGGCGCGAATATGGAGCTGAGCTTTGATGAGATGAAAGGGTTCATCGAGCAGAACAAGACCGCGTTGAAGAAGCTGCCTGAAGCGAAAGATACCGCCGCCGTCTTCGCCTTTGCCGCATCCGATTTGGCCCAGTTTATGGCTGGAACAATGTTGAACAACTCGGCTGGTCACATCGTCGACTAGAAACTTGGGGTCGACTAGAAACTTGGGCAGGTGCTTCAGTCGCCTGCCCGCAGCCACCAATTGTGCATCGCGTGAAACATCTCCTCAAGGTCCAATGCGCGCTGCGTCGCTGTATATTCCACCTTTGGCGGCACCTCTGCATAGACCTTGCGCGTTACCAGTTTATCCCGTTCCAAAGCACGGAGCTGATTGGTCAGCATTGTCTGAGTGACGCCGGGAATCATGCGCCTGAGTTCGTTAAAGCGCTTCGTACCCTTGAATATCAGGATTTGCAGAATGATGAGTTTCCACTTTCCTCCGATCAACTTGGCAATGTCGGGCATTGGGCAGAGATCGGCCAACTCGGGATGCTGCTCAAGCGCCTCGGCTTCAGATGTCGTCACCATGTCTCGGTTCCATCTTCAGTATCTTTTTCGAGACTATGATCATAAACTCTGCCTTCTTGCAACAGGATACCGAGGCCGTATCTCCAGGAAAAAGCGCCCGAAGGGCTTCCGGGCACAGAAACTGCTGGAGATGAAAATGACAAAAGCCAGAAAACGGCACTTTCCAGTGAGTTCCTGATCACGGCCTGCGCCACCGCTTTGTGGCATATTGCTCTTTTCGAACAGCAGTTCCTCAACCTCGGTGTTTCACCCGGATGGACGACCCACTCTATCACTCAGGAATGATTGCTTGGGTCCTGGAGGCTTTGGCCCGAGTTCCTACTCATCTCCACACCGACAGGCGCGATGGTTCGATGCTCGACACAGGTAAGGTCTCCTGGATGATGAAACTCTTTGCTGCTGCATCAGCCCTCTTTGGAATGGCGGCAAAGGTCAGGATTGACGATTTGGTACTCTGGTTCTTGCTTACTGGCGAGTTCATCGCGCTGCACAAGACGGTCTCGGGGCTCTGGCTGGGTACTGTTTCCTTGATGGCGAGACACCGTTAGAACCCGCGAGAATGATGGGTGGGGAGAACCGGAACATGAGTGTCACCCTTCGGCGATGAGCACCTTTTGTGCGGCGCAGGCCGCAACGCGGTGTTTGAATGCGGCCCGATAGGCGTCATCCCGATAGAGGTCGAGAAAAGCCTGGCGATTTGGATAACCTCCGATCGCAACCAGATCCCACTCCTCATCTGCGCCGATCAGCGACGCCGCAAACGGTGCCACGAGCAGGAACTTTCCGCCGACACGTTCCATCGTTGGAATGCTCACAGCGGCATATTTGTCGAAGGCCTCGCTACCCGAGACGGTCGCACCCCCGCCACTGTAGTGAGCCGTTTGGCGGAACTTGAAAAAGTTGATCAGAGTGAAGCCGCGATCAGGGTCGCGACCCAGGATGCGGGCCCATTGCTCGGGGCGCGGGACCGCGCCGTCACGACCATTGCCATACCATTTGACAAGTTGGTTTTGGATAGCGTCCTTATTCATTGCTTTTCCTTGTCTTCGGCGCAGACCTTGGGCGAGAGACCCAAGTATCGACCCAGACGCGCCAGCATTTTCTCCCAGAAGCCTTCGTGCTCTTGCAGTGAAGTTGGCGCTGCGGAGTGGTTAAGAAAGCGAGGGTAGTCGCAATCAGACATATGGTTTGCCCGTGCCTGTATCGAGATAGGCCTTGAGGCTATCGACAAAGAACATATCCCAGCCAGCCTCGCAGACTTCGAAACACAGTAGATCCGGTGTCAGGCCGTCATGGACAAAGTGGATTTCAGTACCACCAGCGGTTTCCCGAATGTCCCAGATCGCTCGTGTGCCAAGCCATTCGGTCTCAATCTCTTTGGGGTGCCCCTCATGGATGTGAAGTGCTTCGACACATTCCAGTTCAATGTGATCGGACTCCAGTGATTTTGCCTTGAATGTCCAATAGCCGCGCCTGCCGTTGAAACCAAACTTTGCGACATCACCAAGCTTTTCGAATGATCCGGCGTCACTGGTCCACCATTGTGCGATCCCCGTTGTAAGGGCCGCATAGGCGTCGGCGCCGGATGCAGTTGTTTTGATCGTTCTTTCATAGTTATTCTGTGTCATTGACTGTCCTTTCCTCAACGCGTTTCGGTCCAGTGTGGCGGGATGGTTTCGGAGTGGCCCGGAAGGCCCGTGATGCGGTCGCGCCACCTGGCGACATTCGGAAAGTCCTGATCAAAGTTAGCGAAGCCCAAGGCAGACATGGACGCAGGCTTCGTTTGAATTGCGCGCATGACCCGCCCGATATCCGGAAATGCGACGGCGTCCACAGCACTTTGCGCCGCGCCGCACAGGAAGGCGTTGTCGGAGAGGCGCTCTTCCAGTTCCATCACTTCGGTCTTTAGGAGGGAAGAGGCCACACAGAGGTCTGGTGCGTCCCCGTCTGATACCTGTGGAGCACCGTCGGATCCACTGAACACTGGAAACACGACGTGATTTGTGGCTTTCAAGAGATAATCGCTGTGCCTGGTTGCACCAATCCAGGTGGCGCTGATCTGTGCTGGAGTGTGACCGAAGAGCGGCCGTTCGGGAAATTGCTCATCGAGCCAACCCAGGATCGACAGCGACTCCCTCCGGTAGATACCCCCATGCTCCACGACGGGAACTTTTCCGTGCGGGTTGAGCTGCAGAAACGCATCCTGCTTGTGCTCTTTGTCCGATCCGTCGAGGTAGACCACTTCGTAGTCCAGCCCCTTGAAAGCAAGCCCGAGCAAGACGCGCCAGCCCATCGGTGAACCGCTGATACTGTAAACTGTGATGGTCATGCCATTATCCTGCATTTCAGAGACTGCTCCATCCGCCGTCAGGTGTAAGGATCTCGCGAGTCATGAACGACACACCATCGCTCGCCAGGACGGGGACAGCTTTGGCGATCTCATCCGCCGGTCTGATCCGACCCATCGGGATGCTGGCGGTGAGTTAATCGTCGATAACAGCCTCGATCGGGGCCGGCAGCGTGACACCTGCATTGAGAGATACGATGTCGAGTGAACCGAACGCCTCGCTGATCCGTGCGACCATCTGATCGACTTGCTCCAGATCGGCTTGATCGATCCGCCGCCCCAACACATCGCTGTCCAGAGCCTACTCCGCATGCTGCAACCGCTGGGCAATCTGGCCTGTGAATTGCAGTTGTGCGCCCTCTGCAATGAGCGCCTCGGCAGTGCGTTGCCAATGCCGGTCGTCCCGTCAGTGACCAGTACGGACTTTTGGATCGGCTTTCCCATGTAGAATATCCCTTTGTTCTGATCTCCACCTGGCAGAAGCCGACATAAGACAGTCAGCATCTTTCAACAAGAGGGCAGAATTGTCGGTGATAGGATGGTTTTTGATACCATGGGAAAGCCACTCAGTCGGTACGGTTTTCCGTATTGACTTCGGAATCTCTGCCTTCTTGCGTGGTGGATTTCAGTTGTTAGGTCTCCCGTAGCAAAGGGAGAAATCTATGACACTCACACTCACAACAATCAGCGGGTCACCACGCGGATGGCGTGTTCTTCTCGGGCTTGCCTTCAAAGGACTGACCGCCGAGGTCAAGGAACTCAAACTGTCGGAAGGCGAACACAAGTCCGAGCCCTTTATCTCGCTCAACCCGCGCGGAACGGTTCCGGTCATGGAAAGCAACGGTGTAGTCATCCGAGACTCAATAGCCATTCTGGCCTGGCTGGATCGAAAGTTCCCGGACCGCCCATTGTTCGGGGCCACAGACGGGGAGGCCGCTGAGATTTGGCAAGCCACGATGGAAGCGCGACAATACCTGCGACAGGCGAGTGCCGACTTTCTAACCCCGGTGTTTTTTGGCGGCGCGTCGTTGGATGACAAGAGCACCTCCAAATGGCAGCCCTTACGCGCGGCAGCGGATAAGATGCAGGCCGAAATGAAGCGTCTCGATTCAAAGCTGCGCGATGGACGTTCATTCCTTGCAGACGACAAACCCACGGCTGCCGAAGCGGTGTCCTGGCCAGAAATTAGGCTTGTGCAACGCGCCACCGAAACCAAACCAGACCTGATGGCCGAACTGGGGTTTGCTGGACTTGCAAACACGCTCGATCATCTGGAAAGGTGGAAACAGCGCGTTTTTGACTTCCCGGGTGTCGATGCCACTATGCCAGGACATTGGTAGTTTGCTCCGCGGTTGTGACCCTAGTCTCGCAAGGATCTCGTTCCGCACTTTGCCGCCAACCAAGTGGGTTTTCAGCGGCGGGAGTGAGAGCTGCCGAAGGAGACTGGCGCATTGATATCTGCATCGGAGACGCAATAATGTGGGTAGGTTCCGATGAAACGCTGTGACGTACAATCTGGAAGTGCCAAGCGTGCCCGCATCTGCATTGCGAAAAAGGCATAGACATCCAACGCTATGTCATAGAGCTTGGTACTGACACCCACACTGCAGAATTCCGACGGCTAAATTCCTTGGTCGAAGTTTCTGTTCTTGAGATTAATAATATTTGTGTCGTTGCATATAGTAATACGTCATGTTAATGCTTAGATTTGGCGTTTCCCGAGAAGTCTCTGATGGGACTTTCTGAATTTCAACAGGGTCATATCGAAATGTGGAGCTAACGTATGTATCAGGAGATCTTTCTTCCCAGCGGGATGATGGTACGCTATGAGGGCCCTCTCTTTGCCGATGCTCCGGAGCAAGTGCCCGCCTTCGCCGAAGCGCAACGACGTGCAATGCCTGAGAAATGGCGGTGGATGGATCACGAGTTAACGGTTGGTAGGCGGTTCATTGCCGGCGACGACTTTTCTTTTGCAGATATCTAAGGCATGATCGTACTAGTGCTCGCCGACAAAGTCAGTCTCACAGCGCCCTAGGATTGCAGATATGCGATTAGGTGGGCCGATGCCGCCCGGCGGAGGCCGAGTTGGACGGCCTGACGGCCAGAGTGTTCAACCAAGACCGTGGATCAGCTGACCCCGCCCCGGCAAGAGGCCGAGGCGGCTCGTTTCATCCAGACTCATAAATTGCCTACTCGGTGACCGTATGGGTCTGGGCTAGCAAAGGTGCGGAATGGCCTGTCGGCGAAGATTAATTTCGTATCTTGTAAATGTGGACGGCTTCAATCTGCTTGGAGTAACTTCTCCAAGATACGGCATTCCCGTCTCCTCAAGAAGAGAGCAGCTTGCGTGCCGCAGACTTCTAGCGTCTGGACCCATAAAGGGTTTGCGCGGCTCGGGCTTTGGATGATTCACCCTTCTCAGAGGAGAGAGGTGAACGATGAGCAATCACTTTTGGCTGTCGGAGCAGCAGTTTGCGCGGCTTGAGCCCTACCTTCCAACGGACACCCGAGGCAAGCCACGCGTCGATGACCGGCGTGTGATCAGCGGGATCGTTCACGTTCTGAAGACTGGTGGGCGCTGGTCCGATGCACCCGCGATCTATGGGCCGCACAAGACCTTGTATAATCGCTTTGTCCGCTGGGCTGCGAAAGGCGTCTGGACCGACATCTTCGAGGCTTTGGCGCGCGCCGGAGGCCCGACTGCAGCAGTGCTTATAGACTCGACGGCAGTTCGAGCACACCGCTGTGCGGCCGGGGGAAAAGGGGGGCAGAGGCTCAAGCGATCGGCCGCTCGCGCGGCGGACGGACCACCAAGATCCACGCCCTAAGCGACCCACAGTGTCGGCCCATCGCCTTCCTGCTAACGGGCGGTCAAGTGGCGGATTGTCGGGCAGCCGAGGTCTTGCTGGAACGCTTGCCTCCAACCGATCTCCTGCTTGGCGACAAGGCCTACGACAGTGACAAGCTGCGCCGCCTGATCGAAGCCCGAGGGACCGCTCCGAACATCCCGCCCAAGACCAATCGGCGCTGGAAATCATGCTTCTCGCCATTCCTATACCGACAACGCAACGCCATCGAGCGCATGTTTGGACGCCTCAAGGACTTCAGACGCATCGCCACGCGATATGACAAGCTGGCGCGGAACTTCCTCGCTGCAATCGCCATCGCTGCAACCGTTTGCTACTGGTTATGAGTCCTGGCGCTAGTGGCTGGAGACAGCTCCAAGAGGAACTTCAGCCAGTTGTTGACGTGCGAGTTGTTGTGCTTGCTCGCAGAGCATCGTTCCAATGTTCTCGATGACAAGCTGCGTCTTCGCCACACTGCGGCCATCACCTCTGGGCCGGTACTCAACGACACATGACTTGCGTCCGGATGGGTATGCTTTCACCCCAAATACTGGCATCGAGGTATCGTAGCATAGGTATTGCTTATCCCTCGGCTGCAGCTCATCAACTGCATTCTTGGTGAGTCCCTGGCGCGCCTCATCGAGCTCCCTGTAACTCGCGGTGCGCAAGTAGTAGCCACAGTGAATGGAAAGGGCGTCCATCCTCCGACATAATCCTTTCCTCAAGCCTCCTTCTCTATGCCGGGGGACCGCTCCAATTCGGGGCCAGTCAGCATCAGCATCATATACCCTGACTGGTCGCTTTCTTGAATATGGAGAGGAAGGGCGTGACTGGGCTACGCCTGGCTCCGAGGTCGCGCTGCGACTGCGCTTCCTGTGCTCTTTGGAAACGGCCTTGTTCGGAGGCTTCGATCGGTGTCATACCAAGCTCCTTCTTGAACGCGCGCGAGAAGTAGGACGAGTTGGCAAATCCCCACTTCTCTGCTGCTCTTGAGACCGTGCCCCAGCTTGGATCCGCGGCGTAGAATTCAGCGTAGGCCCGCAGCAGACGCTCGCGACGAACGAAGTTGTTGAAGCCTCCGCAGTCGTTGAAGGCCCTGTAGACAACGGAACGCGACGTGCCAAAGACGTCGCAAAGGTGGGCAAGATCCAATCCTTCTGTGTAGTGAATGTGCTTTCTAACGTAGCGCTGCATGGCGAGCGCGCGCTGCGTCATCAGGGCCTGTCGCGTCTCCCCAGTCGGTGCAGAGTCTTCGAGTAGACCGCGCATCAGTGCCAAGACTGCATTGCCGGTGGCTATGGCCTTTGCGCTGCTATGGTCCGGCAGTGTCCGATGAGCAGTCAGCAGCAGGGACTGCAAGGCTTGTCCATAGAAGCTATCCAAGCCGATGGTTAGATGCTGCGCATGCCTTGAGGGATCGTACCCAACGGCATCGTAGCTGAAGGCGCAGGCAACGAACTCTGACCGTCCATTGGTGTGCAGGGTGTAGTCGATGGGGAAGAGATGGAGGCGGCCTGATCTTAGCCGGACGGGTGTCTCCTGGACATGGCCAAAATCTTCACCTTTCAAGTAATACCTAAGACTCAACATCTCTGGAAGTGCACGGTTAAAATTGCTCACATTAATTGTTTGAAATGAGGCTGCCTGCTGACAGTGTAAGAGAACAGCAGATCCCAATCTCCAGGTCGATTTCTGGAAGTGAACCGCATTTAGATTAGCATTGGCGACGGGGCCGAAGTTGACGAGTTCGCCGTGGAACGCGCGAAAGGCATCGTTGCGATGCCTGACCGCAAAGGTCTGGGAAGAGATCTCCGCTCCCTTCATCTGCATAGGTCGAGCCCTTCTAACTTCCCTCTGTACAAGTGTTTACCAACCTTCTTGTCATCGCATCCGCACGATATCGCGCTTTCTATGGCGGACAGGGGCGCGCCAGCGGTTGACGTTTCCAAATCCCTGTCCCGCGAGTTTCCGCGATGCCCTGTTGTAAAGGTAACTTAGTTCTTTCTACAAGAATCGCTACCTACCCAGAAGATCAGGGAACCTAACCAAAAGATCAGAGAACCTAACCAAAAGGTTAGGTCGCCTACAATTGCCCTTTGCACCTGACTACACGAGGACTCTTGTGTGTGAAGAGGATGATAGATGAAAAGGTCCAGAGTGAAACGCTGGGACTGTCGTGCACGGATTTTGTCCACAAACAGCGCCGACGCCAAGCGGATGTAGACCGTCATGCAGCGAATTATAGATACAAAACAATGGTTTAATATCAGTGCGTCGATCCTGCCTGCCTTCACGTTCAAGTGAGTAAAGGGCAGCGAAAACTGGAACTCTGGTGAAGAGACTTGGCGCAAGAGAATTCTTAGAATGTCAGCACGTCGCAAATCGAGACACCATCAGAAGTGATCCGCGGTGTGCGACCATTACCGGGATTCACGTCCTGGTCGGAAAGGGAAGTCAAGGTCACCGTGTTTCCTCGTGTGCGATGGCGCGCAGATGAACGCTTGCGTTTCGAGCGGTCGCAAAACCACGGAGCCGATTCTCCCTGACCGTGCCTGGGCGGCAAGGGAGTGAGGCACCATGGGTTTCTATCTTGGCGATGCCAATGCCAACAGTCTGCAGGGCTCTAGTGCTGCTGATGTCATTTTCGGCGAAGAGGGGATCGATACGCTCTTCGGCGCGTCGGGTAACGATCGCCTCTATGGAGGTTCGGGTGATGACATCTCTCTTTGGGGCGAGGTGGGTGATGATACGCTCTATGGTGGGAGTGGTGCAGACTCTCTATTTCGCGGTGACAGCGGCGCGGACAGTCTCTTCGGCGGAGATGGCAATGACTTCGCGCTCTTCGGCGGGACGGGTGATGATCGTCTCTACGGCGAAGGGGCAAACGACTATGCGCTGAGGGGGCAAGATGGCGCCGACCGGATCTATGGTGGCGACGGCAAAGACACGGCCTTGGATGGCGATTCGGGCGATGACATGGTCTTCGGTGGTCGTGGCAATGACCTTACGGTTCTGGGCGGAAATGGTAACGATCGGCTCTTTGGCGGGTCAGGGCAAGACACCTTTCTGTGGGGTGAGCGCGGCGACGACACGATCTACGGCGGTTTTGCCAACGATACCTTTCTGGATGGAGACCGGGGCGGTTACGGTAGCGGTAACGACACTCTTTTCGGCGCAGCGGGTGACGATGCCACCTTGCTCGGCAAGGAGGGCGATGACCGCATATATGGCGGATTTGGTGCTGACCGCTCTCTCTTCGGCCACAGCGGTGATGACCGCATCGAGGGTGGCGGTGGCGACGACAGCTATCTCGTCGGCGGCCAGGGGAAGGATCTGGTTTTCGGCGGATCCGGAAGCGACCACCTGCTTGTCAACGACAACAGCGAGCTAGCCTCCGGCGAGGTCTTGGACGGCGGCAGTGGCCTCGACACCTTGATCATCCAGAACGCAGAGAGCCTGCCGGCTGGGGTGACGATCACCAACGTCGAATCGATCTTCCTTTTCGGCGGAGCGGCGCAGGATACGATCTCGGGTTCAGACAGCGACGAGACCATCTACGGCGCCCTCTTGGCGGACCGCGCCTATGGTTTGGCCGGCAACGATGTCATCAGTGCCGGCTCTGGCGATGATCTCTATCTGCGCGGTGGTGCGGGAAACGATCAGATCTTTGGGGGCTCCGGAAAGGAGTCGGTCGTTGAGGGCAGCGAGGGCGACGATCTCCTCTTCGCCAATGACGGGGACGACGGCACCTTCCGCGGTGGCAGCGGTGCCGACTACCTTGATGGCGGTGCGGGCAGCGATCTCAGTTTCTTTGGTGACTCTGGGAAGGATCGCCTTTTTGGGGGCGAAGGGGATGATAGCAGCTTCCTGGGCGGCGAGGGCGCAGATAGCCTCTACGGTGGCTCTGGCAGAGACCTTAGCCTGCTAGGGGGAGCGGGGAATGATCTCGTCCAGGGCGACTCCGGGGATGACGGCGATCTGATTGGTGGTGGCGGGGATGACACGCTGTCGGGTGGGTCGGGTAATGATGCCTTTCTCATCGGCGAGACCGGCGTTGACGTCATCGCCGGAGACGAGGGCGCGGATTCCTACCTTTATGGTGGCTCCGGCGCTGACACTCTGAACGGTGGCGAAGGCAATGATCTCACTATCCTTGGCCAAGGCGGAGATGATCGCCTCGACGGTGGTGCCGGCAACGATACCATGATTCGTGGTGGCAGCGGCAAGGATCGCCTCTATGGAGGCGATGGCACCGACCAGCTTCTGTACGGCGGCACAGGCGATGACAGCATCAGCGGCGGCAGCGGAACTGATTCTGAGCTCATTGGCAATGACGGCAGTGATTGGCTCTCGGGCGACAGTGGCAACGATCGGAATCTGCGCGGCAACTCGGGTGATGATACCATTTTCGGAGGCCTCGGTGACGACCAAACCTTGCTTGGCGGCAGCGGCAGCGACTCCATCGACGGTGGGTCGGGCGTAGACGAAGAACTGCAAGGGGGGAGCGGCAAGGATACCATCTGGGGCCGCAGCGGGAACGACCGTCAGCTCTTGGGCAACGAGGGTGAAGACACGATCTTTGGTGGTCTGGGTGAAGACTTTCTCTATGTGGAATCGGGTCTCGACGCCTTGTTCGGAGATAGTGGAGACGACCTGATCATAGAGATCGGTGGTCCGGGCCTTATCTCCGCCGGGGATGTGATCGACGGTGGTTCCGGCACAGACACGCTTAGACTGGACGGCGGCTTGCCCTCGTTCAGCGGCGTCACCCTGATCTCGATCGAGGCGCTGCAGATCTTCGGCGATAGCGCCAACAACAGCATCGTTGGATCCAGCCTCTCCGACAGCATCAATGGTCAAAGTGGCGACGATCAACTGACGGGGCTCAGCGGTGACGATTCCCTGATCGGCGGGGATGGCGACGACCTCTCCTTCTTTGGGGGCTCGGGCGAAGACAGTTTGCTGGGCAACAGCGGTCAGGACAGCTTCTTCTTCGGCGGTAGCGGTGACGACCACTTGGACGGCGGGGCGGGCTTCAATCGCTACTTCTATGGTGACGCGGGCGCCGACTCCCTCTTCGGCGGCCCGATCGAGGGCTTTCGATTCTTCGGCGGCGCTGGCGCAGACCTTGTTGTCGGCCGGGCCAGGCTGGCAGGTGATGCGGGCGACGATAGTCTGCGCGCCGCCGGGTCCGCCGGCACCTTCTTCTATGGAGGTGAAGGCGCGGACCGCTTGGAAGGGGGCTCAGGCGGGGATCGTGGCTTCTTCGGCGGCAGCGGTAGCGATCTCGTCTACGGCGGGAACGGTGCCGATCGTTCGCTTGACGGCGGCAGCGGGATCGACAGCGTCTTTGGTGGGTCCGGCGCAGACACCTTCCAGATCTCAGCCGCAGAGCTGATTGCCGGCGACCTGATCGACGGCGGCAGCGGCAGCGACACGGTGCTGGTTGCCGAGGGGCAAGGATTTTCCGGCGATGTCACCCTGCAAGATGTGGAGTCCGTCCGTCTCTATGGCGCCAATGCGCTAGGCGACAGCCTAAAGGGCAGCAATCTATCCGACACGATCTATGGTCAGGGTGGAGACGACACTCTTGAGGGCGGTTCTGGTAACGACAGCCTCTACGGTGGAGCGGGTGACGACCGCCTGGTGGCCAGCGACCTGGATAGTGCCTTTGGCGGTACCGGCGCTGATTCCCTAATCGTAACGGGGAGCGGCCTGACCGGTCTTACCTTCGACGGCGGTTCGGGTAGCGATACGGTCGTGTTGGAAAACGCCACGGCCGCCAACCAGTTCGGAGCATTGAACCTGGTGGATGTCGAGGTCGCTCTGCAGCAGGTTAGCGGCACCGTCTCTGTTATGCAGAGCGGTGCGGCGGCGACGCTGATCCTTGAAGGCAGCTCTGCTGCTGACACCGTTACTTTGGGCAGTGGTCTGGAAACCTTTTACGGCGGCAGTGGCGATGACGTTCTGGTCTTCGACGCACAGCACCAGCTAACCGCCGGCGACCGCTTCGACGGCGGATCGGGCAGTGATACCCTGGTGGTGACACAGGGGCTGAATCCGCCGGCCGGTGTCATCTTCAGCGGCATCGACCATGTCGTCTTCTTCGGTGGCGCCGGTCCGGACAGTTTCCTTGGCAGCTCTGCTATCGAAACGATTCTGGCCGGCGACGGCAACGACAGCAGCCTTTTTGGCGGCAGTGGCGCGGACCGGATCTTTGGTGGATCGGGTGATGATCTCTCGTTGCAGGGTGGCAGCGGCGACGATCGGATCTACGGAGAAAGCGGCGATGATGACGTCGCTCGTGGTGGTGCCGGTGATGATGTTATCAAGCTCGGTCTGGGTGATGACTCAGGTGCCTTTGGCGGATCCGGATCGGATCTAGTCTACGGCAGCTACGGGTCGGATTTCGACCTCTTCGGGGGTAGCGGGCAAGACAGCCTCTTTGGAGGGTCCGGAAACGACCTCTTGGTCATTGGAATGGGTGAGTTCGCCGTCGGCGAGTTCGTCGATGGCGGCAGTGGCGACGATGTCCTTGAGATACGCTTTGCTCCAGGCGCTATAGGCTCTGTCTCCGCCACAAACGTCGAGACTCTGAAAGTCGACGGTAGCGACGGTGACGACAGCATAGTCCTGCCAGGCGGTGACTTCCGACGGGTCGTTGCGGAAGGAAAATCGGGGAACGACAGCCTGTTCGTCACCTCGACTGGCGGTTCCCCAAGGCTTTATGGCGGTAATGGAACCGACGCGCTTTATGGGGCTTCGGGAGAGGATCTGCTTTTCGGCGGCGATGGCGATGACACCAGTCTTTTTGGTGGCCTCGGTGTGGATTGGATCTTCGGCGACGCCGGCGCAAACTCTCTGCTCTACGGCGGAAGTCAGCGTGATTACCTCTACATCGGCGCTGGCGGGGGTAGTGTCTTCGGTGACAGCGGGGCCGATTGGATTCAGGGAACCCTCGGTGTCGGGAGCGGGGCTTATGGGCTTCTGGGCGACGACACCATCTCAAACATCGACCGGCAGTTCGGCGGTGACGGTAACGATCGGCTCGGCGCTTCCTTCGCTGAGGTGACCGCCTTGTTTGGCGGAAAAGGCGCTGATCACATTGCAGTTTCCGGAATCGGTGACATCTCGACTGCCTATGGTGGCGAGGATAGCGATACAATTCTCGCGGGCGGGTCCAGCGACAACAATCTCTTCGGTGCCGGTGGCACGGATCTCGTTCGTGCAGGCGCCGGGAACGATGTCCTACTCTTCGGCGACGGCATCCCTGCCGGTAGCTTCGCGACCGGAGCGGCCGACCGTCTCTACGGCGGCAGCGGCGACGACAGCTTCATCTTCGGCGACGGTGGCGATGACTTGGTGTTCGGAGACAGCGGCGGAGATGCCGCCCTCTACGGCGAGTCGGGCGCCGATCGCATCTATGGTGGGGCCGGTAACGATTCGGGTCTGTCCGGCCGCAGCGGCGACGACAAGGTCTATGGCGGGACCGGTCAGAACAGCTCTCTCTATGGAGGTGACGGCAACGATGGCCTCTATGGTGGCTCCCTTTACGATGGAGAGTTCTATGGGGGCAGCGGCAATGACCTGATCTTTGGCGGTCAGGGTGATGATGCTTACTTCTATGGCGATACTGGCACGGATCTCATTCGGGGCGGGTCCGGTCTCGACGGAGGTTTCTTTGGCGGTGATGGCGATGACTCCCTCTACGGCGGTAGTGGGGTCGATAGCAACCTCTTTGGAGACAGCGGCAAGGACTTGATCGATGGCGGACCGGACCAGGTTTCGCGTGTCTATGGGGGCGCCGGCGACGACAGCATCATCGGCGGCTCCGACCTTGACACAGAGCTGTATGGCGACGAGGGCGCGGACAGTCTCGCGACGGGCAGCGGCAATGATCGCTCCCTCTTCGGCGGTATGGGGGCCGACAGGATCGAGGCCGGCAGCGGTGACGACGAGCGCCTTGTCGGCGGCTCTGGTGACGATCAAGTCTTTGGCGGTCATGGTGACGACAGTGATCTTCAGGGCGGCAGCGGTGCTGACAGCCTCTTCGGTGGGTCCGGCAGCGACACCGCCAGCTTGTCCAGTGCTGGAGAGATCGTCAGCGGCGATCTGATCGATGGCGGCAGCGGCGTCGACACCCTGGTCCTGTCTGCCGGTGTCTTGGTGCCCAACGATCTCACTCTGGTCTCGGTCGAGGTAGTTCAGATCGGCGGCAGTTCCGCGGACGACAGTCTGGTCGGCAGCAGCTTCGACGATCGTCTCTTCGGTCAGAGCGGCAAGGACAGCCTCTATGGTCTCTCCGGTAACGATGGGCTCTATGGTGGGGCCGGCATCGACCAAGGTCTCTTCGGGGCCGTGGGCAACGATTCTCTCTACGGCGGCAGCGCCGACGACAGCTACTTAGAGGGCGGCGCCGGCGACGACCGCATCCTGGGCGAGAGCGGCGGAGATCGTTTCCTCTACGGCGACTTCGGCAGTGACGGCCTCTATGGCGGTGATGGTAACGATACGCAGCTCTATGGCGGTTTCGGAGACGACAGTCTTTTTGGCGGTAAGGGCGATGACAGCCTGTTATATGGTGGAACTGGCGGGGACAGTATCTACGGCGGTTCTGGCATCGAAGAGGCGCTTCGCGGCGGAAGCGGTGACGACAGTCTCTTTGGCGGTAGCAGTGAAGACCGCTTCCTCGTCGGCAGCGAGGGCGATGACCTGATCCGTGGCGAGGGGGGAGACGACATTGGTCTTCAAGGAGGGGCTGGGAACGACCGCCTCTATGGTGGTCTCGGTATCGATCTGGCGCTCTTCGGCGGCACGCAGGATGATCAGCTTTGGGGTGGCTCCGGCGTTGACAGGGACTTCAACGGCCGCAGCGGTAGTGACCGGCTTTATGGGGACAGTGGCGCAGACACTCTCTTCCAAGGAGCGGACGGTCAAGACTATCTCTACGGCGGTGCCGGCCAAGACCGTGGTTTCTACGGCGGCCAGGGGGCGGATCTTCTTGCCGGCGGTCTTGATGCAGATCTTTCCTTCTTCGGTGGTCTGGATGCAGATGTCCTAAGGGCCGGCTCCGGCGCTGATTCCTCCCTCTTCGGCGACCTCGGTGATGACAGCCTCTATGGCGATAGTGGCAATGATCGAGGCCTCTATGGAGACAGCGGCGCCGATAGGATCTTCGGCGGCCGTGGTAGTGACGAGAGCCTGCAAGGAAACAGCGGCGACGACACACTGGAGGGTGGCTCTGGCCAGGACTCTGCCCTCTTTGGCGACAAGGGTGAGGATGGCCTCTTCGGCGGCAGCGGCGCCGATAGAACGCTTCGAGGTCTGAGCGGGGCCGACTCCCTCTTCGGTGGCTTGGGTTCCGATTACAAGCTCGAGGGCGGCAGTGGCGCAGACACGCTCTTCGGTGACGGCGGAGAGGACCGAGACCTCTATGGCGGTGATGGCGACGACAGTGTCTACGGCGATGGCGGAAACGACACCGGCCTGTCCGGCGACATCGGCGACGACCTCGTCGTTGGTGGCTCCGGGGCCGACTCTCGACTAGACGGTAGCAGCGGCGCCGATCAGGTCTTTGGCGGCAGCGGGAACGATACGGGTCTCTATGGCAACAGTGGCAACGACATCGTCCGGGGCGATGCCGGGGATGACATGCTGCTCTCGGGATATGCCGGTGACGATAGCCTCTTTGGAGGCGACGGGTCGGATGCCAATCTTGCCGGCGGGTACGGCGAGGATCTGGTTGATGGAGGGGCCGGAGACGACTCACAGCTACAGGGTGGTAGCGGTGCCGACAGCATCTTTGGTGATGCCGGCAGCGACTTTTTCGTATCGGGAGGCTCGGGCGCGGACAGCGTCTATGGTGGATTGGGTAGCGATCGCTCTCTTGAGGGCAACGATGGAGACGACCTCGTCACTGGTGACAGCGGTGCCGACACGGCCCTTTACGGCGGTCGTGGAGACGACCAGGTTCACGGCGGCAGCGGTCAGGACAGTGGTCTGTATGGTGACAGTGGCAAAGACAGCATCTTCGGTGGGCTTGGGAACGATGTAACCATCTATGGCGGCAGCGGTGCTGACAGCATCGAGGCCGGGCTGGGAAGCGATCGCGGCGTCTTCGGTGACGCCGGCCAGGACAGCCTCTTCGGTGGCTCCGGCAGCGACCAATCGCTCCTCGGCGGCGCCGACGCCGATCACGTCCAGGGCGACAGCGGCCTGGATCTCAGCCTCTTTGGCGGCAGCGGCGACGACGCTGTCTTCGGCGGTGATGGCGATGACATCTCCTTGGGCGGGGGCAGCGGCAACGACAGTGTCTATGGCGGCAGCGGTGGCGATACCTTGGTCCTGCTGAATGCCAGCGCTGGCGAGGTCAAGCGCATCGATGGTGGCAGCGGCGTTGACACGTTGCTCATTGGCGGCTCTGCCGCCGCGGCCCTTGGCTTCGATCTCATCCTAACCAATGTCGAGGCTGTTCTGGTCGAGGGCGGTGCGGCGGCCGATACCCTGCGTGGCAGCAGCCTGGATGATCGCATTTATGGCGGCGGGCTCGACGATTCTCTCTACGGCAACAGCGGCGACGACGGCCTCTTCGGCGATGCGGGGAATGATGTTTACTTCTACGGCGGAGAGGGCGCCGACAGCCTCTATGGATCGGATGGCGAAGATAGCATTTTCTACGGTGGATCGGGCGCGGACAGCCTCTATGGCGGGAGCGCTACGGACAGAGGGCTCTACGGAGAGTCTGGCAATGACAGCCTCTTTGGCGGCAGTGGAGATGACGGGGCCGTCTACGGCGGGCTGGGCGACGACCTAATCGATCTTGGTGACGGCGGCGACAACGAAATCAAGGGTGGCAGCGGCGTCGATGTCATTAGGGGCGAAAGCGGCGACGATAGTCTGATCCAAGGTCGGAGCGGCGCTGACAGCCTCTATGGTGGCACGGGAGAGGATGCTTTCCTTATTGGTGGGAACGGCGATGACCTTCTGGCTGGTGACTCCGGCAACGACAGGCGTCTCGAAGGGACACTGGGCAACGATGTGGTTCGGGGCGGCAGTGGCGACGACCGCGAACTCTATGGTGGGTCCGGTACAGATCTTATCTATGGTGGCCTTGGCGCCGACTTTGCACTTATCGGCGGCAGTGGCGATGACCTGATTGACGGCGATGAGGGAG
The DNA here is from genome assembly GCA_963669335.1 of Rhodospirillales bacterium. GTDB lineage: Bacteria > Pseudomonadota > Alphaproteobacteria > Kiloniellales > JACOMY01 > JACOMY01. Next base: position 2,566,074 of record OY770023.1, on the reverse strand, counting down.
ACGACACCCGTCTCCAGGGTAGTCATGGTGCCGATACTCTGAGCGGCGGGCTTGGTGATGACACCAGCCTCGATGGTGGCAGTGGCGCCGATAGCCTCTTCGGAGGAACAGGGCAGGATTCCTCCTTGCTCGGCAGTTCGGGTGACGATCTTGTCGAAGGCGGCAGCGGCGACGATAGGGCTCTGGCTGGCAACGATGGTGCGGATCGTCTCTATGGTGGGTCTGGATCGGACTCGACTCTCTTTGGCGGCTTCGGCGATGACAGCATCTTTGGTGACAGCGGGATGGACCAGGGTCTCGTCGGCGGCAATGGGACGGATGTGGTCTATGGCGGTGACGGTGACGACTTTGGCCTCACCGGCAATCAGGGCGACGACGATCTCTTCGGGGGCAATGGAAGCGATACCTCGCTGGTCGGGGGCTCAGGAGGGGACTACCTCGCCGGCGGTCTCGGCGACGACAAGGCACTCTACGGTGAAAACGGAGCCGACAGAATCTACGGTGGGTCTGGGGCGGACAGAAGCCTGGGCGGTGGCTCCGGCGACGACACCCTCTCCGGTGACAGTGGCGACGATGTCAGCCTCAGCGGCGGCTCCGGTGTCGATACCCTCTTCGGCGGTTCCGGCGACGATATCCTCTTCATCGCCAGTCTCGGCGAACTGCAGGTTGGCGAGACCCTGGACGGTGGCAGCGGGACCGACACCCTGGTGCTGGGTGACGACTTCACCCTTCCGGCCGGCCTCGTCCTGACTGGTATAGACCTGGTGGCGAAGGCCTCGACCCTGGTCGGGGACAATGCCGACAACGTCATCAGCGGCGACAGCCTGCCCAACACCATCCTGGGTCGCGGTGGCAACGACACGCTCTATGGCCTCTCTGGTGACGACCTGCTTGATGGTATGAGTGGTGATGATCGCCTCTTTGGTGGCGCCGGTGTCGATACGCTGGTGGGAGGAGCCGACAAAGACCTGTCGCTGTTCGGCGGGCTTGCCGACGACACAATTAAGGGAGAGGCGGGGAACGATACCTCTCTTACCGGCGGCAGCGGCGCAGACTCGCTCTTTGGCGGCCAGGACCGAGATCAGAACTTGAGCGGAGAGAGCGGAGACGATCGGATCTATGGGGATGATGGGGACGATTTTCTTCTCTACGGCGGCGAGGGAATGGATCACCTCTATGGCGATAGCGGCAAGGATCTATCTCTCCACGGTGATGGCGGGGACGACAGCATCTCCGGTGGGTCTGAAGCCGACATCTTCCTGTTCGGTGGCGCCGGTGACGATCGACTCGACGGCGATAGCGGCAATGATGGCGACTTCTTCGGTGGTGATGGTGCCGATACTCTCAAGGGAGGCCTGGGCGACGACTTTTCGGTCAAGGGTGGTTCCGGTAACGATCTCCTCTATGGCGGCTTAGGCAGGGACACTAGCCTCAGCGGCGGCAGCGGTGCCGATCTTGTCCACGCCGACAGCGGCGATGACCTTTCTGTCCTTGGTGGCGACGGTGCCGATACGCTCTATGGCGGCAGCGGCGCCGACAGCAACGTCGCGGGAGATGCCGGTGACGATAGCCTCTTCGGCGACAGCGGTGACGACTTCCTGCTCTTTGGCGGTTTGGGTGCGGACAGCATCGATGCCGGGGCCGGCGATGACACCTGGGTACAGGGCAGAAGTGGAGCAGACAGCATTGTTCTCGGTGCCGGCAACGACAGGGACGCAAGTGGCGACAGCGGGGATGACCTCCTGCGGGGAGGAGAGGGCAATGACTCGTCGTTCTATGGTGGTCATGGCGCTGATACTCTCTTTGGTGGTGTGGGTGCAGACTACCGTCTCTTCGGTCGTTCCGGTAACGACAGCGTCTATGGTGGCACCGGTCTCGACGCGTTCCTCCGTGGCGAAAGTGGAGATGACCTCATCGATGGTGGATCGGGAGTGGATTCTCTCCTCTACGCTGGGCAGGGGAATGACAGCCTTTTCGGCGATGCAGGTGACGACCGCAGCCTGTTTGGCGATACGGGAGACGATAGCCTCTATGGTGGAGAGGGGGATGATGGATACCTACGAGGTGGCTCGGGTTCGGACCGTCTGGTCGGCGGCAGTGGAGACGACGACAATCTTCACGGCGGCAGCGGGGACGACAGCCTCTACGGCGGCCTAGGCGACGACGCTAACCTCGCCGGCAATGCAGGTGATGACAGCATCCTGGGTGCAAGCGGCCAGGACGCCGGGCTCTCAGGTGATGGTGGCGCCGACCGGATCGACGGTGGCAGCGGACAAGACCGAAATCTCTTTGGTGGGCAAGGCGCCGATCTGATCTTTGGTGATCTGGAGGCCGACTCCTACCTCAGGGGCGACGGCGGCGACGACACCCTCTATGGCGGCGATGGTGCCGACAATGACCTTGATGGTGGTGGCGAGAACGACGTGGTTGCCGGCGAGGATGGGGCGGATCGCTTCCTCTTTGGCGGTGCCGGTGACGACAGTGTCATGGGTGGTGCTGCAGCCGATGTCAGCCTCTTCGGGTCCTTTGGTTCGGACTATCTGGCGGGCGGTCTCGACGGTGATGCGCGGCTCTACGGGGCAGCGGGCGACGACAGCCTCTATGGCGACAGTGGTCATGACTCCCAGCTCTTCGGCGGCCAAGACGACGACAGTCTCTACGGTGGCTCTGGTGCTGATAGCCTGCTCTTCGGCGGCACGGGTGACGATTCCGTCTTCGGCGGCCTCGGTGATGATGTGGCCCTGCACGGCGAGCTGGTTCATGGCGGCCAGGGCGCCGACACGAGCCTCGTCGTGGAGAGCGGCGACGGCAAGGTCTTCGGCGGCAGTGGAGATGATAGCGAACTGCTGGGCGCTATTGGCAAGGACACGCTTGTCGGCGATAGCGGTGACGACAGTCTCATCCGCGGAGGTAGTGGGAACGACAGCTTGCGCGGCGGTAAGGGCGCAGATCGCCTTCTTTATGGCGGCAGCGGTATCGATATGCTTTTTGGAGGCTCCGGCGACGACGGTGGCTTACATGGCGAAGGGTCGGGAGACATCCTGTACGGCGGCAGCGGCACCGATGTCGGCTTCTACGGTGGCGCAGGCTTCGACCAGATCTTTGGCGGCGTCGGTGCGGACAGCCTGCTCTTCGGCGGGTCGCAGAACGACCCGATTTTCGGTGGCCTCGGTGACGATGCCCTCCTCTTCGGCGGCAGCGGTATGGACTACATCTTCGGCGGCAGCGGGGCCGACATCATGGTCCTGCGCAGTGCCGGCGAGTATCAGCCAGGCGACCTCTTCGACGGCGGCAGCGGTACCGACACCCTGATCATCGGCAGCGGTGTTGGTCCCTTGGCGCCAAGCGCGATGACCAGTGTGGAGAGGCTCCTCTATGGTGAGCTAGCATTATCCAACAGTGGGTTTCAAGCCTTATCCCTGGATAATGGTAACGTAAATTTCGTATTTGCTCGGACCGGTTCTCTCGATATTAGAATCGCATCTGGAGATAATTTCATTTACGGTGGTAGTGGCGAAGATGCAATCAGCAATACAAATAGCCTCATTACAGGTGCGAGTACGATTTTTGGCGGAAGTAGCGCCGATAGACTTGACGGTGGGGGCGGATCGGATCGTATCTTCGGCGGTAGTGGCGAAGACCGAGTTTACGGCGGAGCACCACCCGCAGGTCCAGCAGGAAGAGATTACCTCTACGGTGACGAGGGCGACGATACAATCTTCGGTAAATCGGGACCGGACACCATTTTCGGCGGACTCGGAACTGATTCGCTCTTTGGTGGCAGTGGTGCAGACATCCATTTCGGGGGCAGTGGTGACGATGTCCTGGTGATCTCTTCTGCCAGTGAGGTGCGAACAGGCGGTCCCTTCGCGGATCCCGAGGTTTTTGATGGTGGATCCGGTATTGACACCTTGATCCTGAGGGATAGCAGCGAAACCCTACCGCAATACCTGTTGGTCACCAATGTTGAGCTTATTCTCTATGGCGGAGGCGTCGGTGTGTTTGGGACCGTCTCAGACGCCAGTATCCAGAACGGCAGTTCCGGCGACGACGTCATCTTTGGTGTCTCCGGACTGAGCGACCTGATCTATGGTCAAAGCGGTACCGATCGCCTCTACGGACTCAGCGAAAACGATCGCCTGGACGGTGGGGCTGGTGACGATGCTGCCCTCCTCGGAGGTCTCGGCGACGACCTCCTGATCGGCAACTCTGGCGACGACGTGAACCTCAACGGCGGCAGCGGAAGCGATGTCATCCTCGGCGGACAGGGTATCGACCAGGGCCTCTATGGGGGCTCCGGCGACGACAGGCTGCGTGGCGGTACTGGCGCCGACTCGCTGCTCTTCGGCGGTGACGGGAATGACCTCCTGCAAGGCGACTCTGGCCAAGACAGCGGACTCTACGGCCAGTCCGGCGCCGACACCCTGCTTGGCGACACCCTGTCGCTCGCCGCGGGCTCGACCGGCATGGGGGCGGCGGACCGCCTGCTCTTCGGCGGCAGTGGGCGCGATCTGCTGGTCGGCGGTGACGGCGATGATCGTAGCCTGCACGGTGACCTCGGTGACGACACGCTCTACGGCGGTAGCGGAGACGACTCCGCGCTCTACGGCGGTCAAGGCCACGATGTACTGAACGGCGGTTCGGGCAGCGATCGCCTCTTCGGAGGCTCCGGCAGCGACGTCTTTCTGATTGGCGATCTAGACGAGGTCACCGTCGGAGAGACCTTCGACGGAGGCAGCGGCACCGACGTGCTGCTGCTGCCGCAAGGTGCGAGCCTGCCGGCGGCCATCACCTTGATCTCAATCGAAGGCGTCGGGATTCTGGGCGCGGCCGGCGGCGATACCTTGCTGCTGGGCTCCGGTAACGACATTCTTCTGAGTAGCCCCCTGGTCTACAACGACGGCAGTGGCTCAGGCGACTCCATCTTTGGCGCAACGGGAGACGACAGTCTGCGCGGCGGCAAAGAGTCGGATCTGATCTACGGGGGCGACGGGAACGATGACCTAGCCGGTTCCGACGGCGACGACAGCCTCCTCAGCGATAGTGGCCTAGACCGAGCCTACGGCGGTTCCGGTCAGGACTTCCTCTCCGGCGGTTCGGGCTCCGACACGCTGGATGGTGGTAGTGGATCTGATCAACTGCGTGGCGGTGAAGGATTGGACATCTTGCGCGGCGGCCTGGGTGACGACCTCTTGCTCCTTGGAGAGGGCAGCAACGATAGCCTCTTCGGCGGCGAGGGTGACGACCAAGGCCTCTACGGCGGCCTCGGCCAGGATTGGCTCTTTGGTGGCCTGGGCGATGACACGGGCCTCTTCGGTGGCAGCGCCCGCGACTTCCTCTATGGCGGCAGCGGCGACGATCGCAGCCTAGAAGCGGGATCGGGTAATGATGTGGTTCGGGCCGGCAGCGGCGATGATGTGGTCTACGGATCCGAGGGGCGAGACACCTTGGATGGCCAGGAGGGTGACGATAGCCTCTATGGTCAGCTTGGCAATGAGCGTCTGAGAGGTGGTACTGGCAACGACCTGATGTTTGGTACTACCGGTGCAGACCGCCTCTTCGGCGGTGCAGGCATCGACACCATGTACGGCGGCAGTGGCGATGATACCTTCACCGTCAATACCGCGGCTGACCTGGTGCTCGAAGCCGCAGGCGAAGGGACCGACCGGGTCATCGTCAATGCTCGTGTCTACACCTTGGCGGAGCATGTGGAGGTCCTCTCTAACCGGAAAGACGATCAGGCGCGGACCCTTTTCTCCAACAGCGCTGGCGCACGACTGGTCGGCAACTCCGCCGGTGACAGCCTGATCGGCAGGTCTGGCGTCGACACGCTCTATGGCGGTGTCGGCGAGGACACTCTTATCGGCGGCTTGGGCGATGATACCTTGCGCGGCCGGACAGAGGGTGACTGGATGGAGGGAGGTCTCGGCGACGACTTCCTGGACGGTCAAGGCGACGAGGCCTACAGCGACTATATCTACGGCGGCAGCGGTGAAGATCGCTTGGTCTTCAATGACAACGACAGCGTCTTCGGGGGCTCGGGTGCTGACCTCTTCGTTCTTAACGGCGACGAGGTCGGGGAGACCTTGGTTGGCGGGACCGTCGTTGCTCTCTTGGCCATCGGCGACTTCGAAAGCAGCGTCACGGCGACTGCTGGCGAGGCCGACCAATTCCTGGTCACCGAGAGCACCGGTAGTGCCACCTACATCGAGACAGCAGTCTTCAGTGGTGGCGGCAACAGCGAAGCGCGGTTCGATGAAGGACTGGGACAGCTGGAGATCGATCGCGATGGTGATGGCAGCCTGGACATCGTGGCGGCCCTGACGAACGTCACCAACGCCGGGCAGCTGACGGCAACCGACTTTGTCTTTGTCTAGCACGCAGGGGTCAGCAAAGGGCGCAGCCAGTAAACGTTTGATCCGCGATCTGGGTCGCCTCTGGCCAAAGTAACAGGAATACCCGACTCAGAAGACCCGACTAGAAAGGAAAGAGATAATGGCAGTCATAACCGATACCAGCGGCTTGGATGACGTCTTTGTCGGGACAAGTGGCAGCGATACGATCCTGGCCGGCAGTGGCAGCGACACGGCGAGCGGTATTAGCGGCGTCGATACTATTGAAGGGGAGAGCGGGGACGACCTGCTTTTCGGCGGCGCCGGGACGGACACGCTGGAAGGAGGCGGCGGGCAGGATGCAGCATTTGGCAGCGAAGGAACCGACCGGATCTATGCCGGGGACGGGGATGACGGGCGCTACGACGTGGACATGGTCGTACGCCTCTTCTACAATACACTCCTCCCGGACGGCTACATATCCAAGACAACAGAGATTCGGCCCTATGCTGTTAGTCGACAGACGTTTGTAGGTTCCACTGTGCGCGACGGCCTGTTCGGTGGGTCCGGCAACGATCTGATCGATACAGGCTCAGGCGACGACGGCTTCATCTATGGTGACAGCGGATCCGATGTCATCTCGCTTGGTAGCGGCGACGACGGTTATGTCTTTGGCGGTCTGCACAGTGACACAATTTTTGGTGGCGCCGGAGATGACGGGATCAAGCAACATCTTGTTACAGCAGAGTTGCAATACGCTTACTATGACTCCGATGGAGCAATTCACCTCTTTACTGGAAACGGTGAAGGTATAACCTCCTTCTCGGCGCCCTTTGACGGCATATTCGGGGACAGTGGTGCGGACTGGATTTTTGGTGGGGATGGCGCTGATGTATCCCTCTTCGGTGGCTCGGGTGATGACGCGGTTTACAGCGGCTTGGGCAGCCGGAACGTTCTCTATGGAGAAGAGGGAGACGACAGGCTCTTCCTCGACGGCACGGGCTGGGATCGCGCCTATGGTGGCGACGGTGACGACCATATCTATTTGAAGGATGCAGCGGTTCTTGATTCTCTATTCGGCGGTACGGGTATCGATACTCTGTTCATCTACAGTCTGTCTCTGCCAAATGCGGTGTTGGACGGCTTTGAAGAGACACGCCTAGTCGGCAGTTCGGGTGACGATACCTTCACGACGGAGATTGGGATCGCCGGCATCTTCGGTGTGAGTGGAGACGATAGCCTCTACGGTCGCGCGCAGATCGATGTTCTCCTCGTCGGCGGAGAGGGTGCGGACCTGATCGCCGGCGGTGCCGGACCCGATAGCACCCTGCTTGGGGCAGAGGGTGACGATCGGATCTATGGGCAATCGGGCAACGACGCCGAGGTATTGGGAGCCGACGGCAATGACACCATCCGTGGCGAGTCCGGGGCTGACAAGTTCCTCTTTGGCGGCGCCGACGACGACAGCCTCTTCGGCGGCATGCAAAAAGATACGCGTCTCGACGGTGGCTCAGGTGAGGACGGGATCTACGGCGGGGAGGGCAACGATACCACCTTGTTCGGCGGTAGCGGCGACGATTTAGTGGAAGGTGGGGCGGGCGACGACCTGAAGCTCTTCGGTGATGACGGAAGCGACGTGGTCATGGGCAATGCTGGGGACGATCGCCGCCTCTACGCCGGCAGCGGCGATGACGCCGTCTTCGGTGGGTCGGGCGACGACAGCATGATCTACGGCGGCGTTGGTGACGACACGGTCTCGGGCGGGACCGGCGACGATATCAGCGTCGCTGGCGGTTCCGGGGCGGACTACCTCTATGGCGGCCTCGGTGACGACGAACTGATTGACCATTCCGGGGCGAATAGCGTCTTTGGCGGCAGTGGCGCCGATACCTTCTTTCTGCAAGGGCAAGAGGACCACATCGACGGCGGCAGCGGATCGGACACGGTCTTTCTCACAGGAGATGCGGCGAGCCCGACTGCCTTGGAGGTCACCAATGTCGAGGAGATCTTCAAGGTCGGGACTGCGGGTGACGACACGCTGGTCGGTAGTGACCTGAAAGAGACCTTGGAGGGCCTCAGCGGCGCCGACAGCCTCTCCGGTGGCGATGGCGACGATTTCCTGATCGGTGGCAGCGGCGCGGACACGCAAAGCGGCGGCAGCGGCGACGACATCTTCCTGATCCGCAGCCAGGGTGAGGTCTTGGCTCTTGAGCGACTGGACGGCGGCAGCGGCACTGACACGCTGCTTCTGATCGAGAGTGTGATCTTGCCTGTCAACCTGATGCAAAACGTCGAGGTCATCATCGGGATGACCGGGGCCGATACACTGCGCGGTGGTCCGGAACGAGACGTCTTCTTTGGCGCCAGCGGGTCCGATCTGCTCTACGGCGAAGGTGGCGGGGACAGCCTCTTCGGCGGCAGCGGAATTGATTCGTTGCTCTCCGGAGGCATGGGCGATGACGCGGTCTATGGCGGCACCGGGGCGGACTTCTCCCTGATTGGCGACGCGGATGCAGACTCTGTCTATGGTGGTTCAGGCGGGGACTTTCGCCTGCGTGGCAACTCGGGTGCAGATAGTGTCTTTGGCGGTCCCGGCGCGGACTTTCAGCTGCAGGGCGATAGCGGCGACGACCAAGTCTACGGCGGCAGCGACGATGATAGTTACATCTTCGGGGCAGGTGGTCAGGACCGCCTCTTCGGCGGTGCCGGGAACGACCGGGACCTCGAGGGCGGCGTTGGCAGCGATGGCGTTTATGGCGGTGATGGCGATGACAGCAAGCTCTACGGCGATCTTGGCGATGACTCGCTCTTCGGCGGGAGTGGAGCGGACTCGCTCCTCTATGGCTATGCCGGCGACGACAGCCTCTTCGGCGGGACGGGCGATGACGAAGGTATCTTCGGTGGCGAGGGCGACGATGCGATAACTGGCGGGGGTGGCAGTGACAGCCTCTATGGAGGATCGGGCTCGGACACCTTCTTGGTCGGGACAGAGAGCAACCTCCTGGCGACAGAGGTCTACGAGGGCGGCTCTGGGCAAGATACCCTGGACCTGAGGTTGGCCTCCATCTCTTTACCAAACGGTTTCTCGCTCTCCGGTGTGGAGGCGCTTGTTCGCGGCGTCACCTTGATGGCCTTGGACGCCTCTGGCGACAATGTCCTGACCGGGGTCGATGGCTTAGATGACATATTTGGGGCTTCGGGTGCCGATACCTTACTCGGCCTTGGGTCCGACGACGACATCTTCGGTGGCAGTGGTGATGACCGCATCTTCGGTGGCAGTGGCGAGGATGATCTCTACGGCGGTCTTGGTGCCGATACGGCAAGCGGCGGCAGCAGCAACGATACCTTCATCGCCGATGAGACTGACGATCTCTTGCTGGAAGAAGCCGACGGAGGAGACCGCGATCGTGTGATTGCGGTCGCGACGACCTACAGCTTGGGAGAGAACATTGAGGTCCTGTCGAGCAATCAGGACGGCCAGGCACGAACCCTCTTTGCCCACTCGGGCGATGTCAGCCTCATTGGCAATTCGGCTGCCGATCTGTTGATTGGCCGTTCAGGGTCCAACACGGCTTACGGTGGCTTGGACGAGGACCTGATCTATGGCGGGGCCGGTGCTGACTATCTGCGTGGGCGCTCGGGATCTGATACGGTCTTTGGCGACGCAGGTGACGACACACTGGACGGCGAGGGTGACGCCGATGCGGGCGATCTGCTCTACGGCGGTTCGGGAGCCGACTGGATCCATGTGACCAATGAGGACACTGCCTTCGGTGGCTCTGGCGCCGACGGCTTCTTCCTCGATCCGCAGGACAGTGGCCAGACCTTGGCCGGCGGCACGGTCGTGGCTACAGCTGTCTTTCAAGATTTCGAAGGTCAGCTCTTCAATGCGGGAACAGAGCAGGACAGATTGCTGATGAATGCACGCCTGGAGACTGGCAGCTTTACCTATGTCGAGGCGGCGGCCTTTAGCGGCAGTGGCAACACTGAGGCTCGCTTCAACGAAGGTCTGGTACAGCTAGAGGTTGATGGGGATGGCGACGGCAATCTGGACATTGTTGTCTCCATCCACGGTATGACAGCAGCCAATCAGCTAACAGCCACTGATTTCCTTTTCGTTTGAGTGAGCAGAGCGCCCTCTCCAGGTCGTCAGCATGCAGTTCGCCGCCTCGTAGAGATAATGGCGTGCCATACCAACTGAGGTGCTCCAAGTTTCCTAGACACCTGTCTCGTTCAGTTTTTGCTGTCTGATCTCGAAATCAACGGGCGACAGCATGCCGTTGTTCGTGTGCTTGCGCTTGGGGTTGTAGAACATCTCGATGTACTCGAACACGTCCTGCCGTGCTGCATTGCGGGTCGGGTAGGTTCGACGCCGGATGCGTTCTCGCTTCAGAAGCTGGAAGAAGCTCTCGGCGACGGCGTTGTCGTGGCAGTTCCCGCGCCGGCTCATGCTGGGTTCGAGGCCGTGCTGGCGGAGAAAGGTCTGCCATTCGCGGCTGGTGAATTGGGAGCCTTGGTCAGAGTGCACCGTGACCTTGTTTCGGGTTTGCGCCGCCAGACGGCCATGAGCAAAGCCTGTAGGGCGAGGTCCGTCGTCATGCGGGATTGGGCTGACCAGCCGACAGCGCGGCGGGAGAACAGGTCGATCACGACGCACAGGTACAGCCAGCCTTCATGGGTCCTGATGTAGGTGATGTCGGTCACCCAGACTTGGTCGGGTTGGGACGCCTCGAACTTCTGTTCCAGCCTGTTCTCTGCCAAGATGGCTGGCTTGCCGCCGTAGCGGCCCGGACGGCGCTTGTAGCCCACCTGTGCGGCGATCCCGGCCAGCGACGCCAGCCTAGCAACAGGGTTCTCCGAGATACTTTCGCCCTGGTCCCGCAGGTCGTCCGTCAGCTTGCGATAGCCATAGACCTTGCCGCTCTCGGTCCAGGCCTGCAGGATCAGCTCGGTCTGGCGCACATCCTCTCGCGCACGGTGACTTAACGGGTTTTTGAGCCACGCATAGAAGCCAGAGAAGTGGACCCGCAGCACCCGGCACATGGCCCGAACGCCGAACTCTGCGCGATGCGCCCGGATGAAGGCGTACTTCATTGGGACTCGCGCGCGAAGGACGCCGTTGCCTCTTTTAGGATGTCACGCTCCTCGGTCGCCCGCGCCAGCTCGCGCTTCAGGCGTCGGTTCTCCGCCTCGTGATCCGCGTCCGGCCTCGGCGACGGCTCCCCGAACAGCCTCAGCCACTTTTAGAGAGAATAAGTGCTGACGCCCAACCGCCGGGATACCTCCCGCACCGGACACCCGCGCACCTTGATCTGATGCACCGCGTCGCGCTTGAACTCGTCCCTGTAGTTGCTTGTCCCCATGTCCGTCTCCTCGGCTCAAAATAAGGGGGCAAAGCGTCTACAAATCTAGGGGACCTCACAGCACGTCCAAGGCAAGACCATCAGCGTTGTTCAAGCAAAGACGGGGGCTCGGTTGCTTCTCCCCATGCATCCCGAACTGGTTGGGATGCTTGACGTTCTGCCCAGAGACAATCTGACCTTCCTCGTCACGGGACAAGGCAAGCCCTTTACGCCAGCCGGTTTTGGCAACTGGTTTAGTAAAGCGATCCGAGGTGCGAGTTTGCCGAAGGGCTGCTCATCGCATGGCTTGAGAAAGGCGGCAGCCCGACGCCTGGCCGAGGCTGGCTGCAGCGAGAAGGAGATTGCGGCCATGACCGGGCATCAGACCTTGAAGGAGGTTGCGCGTTACACCCGCGCGGCCGACCAACGTCGACTGGCTGATCAGGCCATGACGCAGGTTGAAAGAGCGCAACGTGAACAAAAACTGGCTAACCTTCAACAAGGGTTAGCCAAAGTGAGGTCTCAACCTATTGAAACGAAAGGACTTAAGGATGAGGATGGCGGATGGGGTGTTCGCCGATTAGATGTTCTTTACCGTACGCTAGTGTTCACTGATGATTGCATAACGCATTGATTAAGATTGATAAATCGCGCTCACTTGTCCGTTGCCGTTCGCCAGCGTTCGTGGTAAACCGCGTCTTCATGTGGGGCAAAATGTGGGGCACAGATGGTGCTTTCTGATCGGCGATGCCGGACCGCACCTTCGGGGAGGCATACGGATGGCAAGGGACTGATACTACATGTGAGGACCGGCGGGTCGCGCCAATGGGTCTTTCGATATCAGATGAACGGAGTTCGCCGCGATATGGGGCTCGGCCCCTATCCGGCAGTTTCTCTCGCGGACGCTCGCCGCAAGGCGGATAAGGCGCGCTCTCAGGTTGCCCAGGGAATTGACCCTCTAACGGCAGCAGCGGCTGAGAAGCGATTGACCTTCCGCGAAGCCGCAGAAGCCCTAATCGAATCGAAACGGCCCGGATGGCGAAATGCAAAACACGCTGCGCAATGGGCTTCGACCCTTGAGCGTTACGTGCATCCGAGCATCGGCGATCGCCACGTGTCGAAGATTCAGGTGGCTGACGTCTTGGCGGTCTTGAAGCCAATCTGGACGAGCAAGACAGAGACGGCAAGCAGGGTCCGTCAGCGCGTTGAGGCCGTTCTTGATTATGCCAGGGCACATGGCTACCGGCAGGGCGACAACCCTGCCCGTTGGCGCGGACATCTGGACCACATGCTACCGAAGCCCTCGGCGGTCAAATCGGTCGAGCACCACAAAGCTCAGGATTGGCGCACAGCCCCAGTGTTCATGGCTCAATTGGAGTCGCGCGAAGGGGTTGCCCCTAAGGCTTTGGCCTTCATCATCCTGACGGCTGCCAGGTCGGACGAAGTGCGCTCGATGCGGTGGGGCGAGGTCGATATGGCGAATGCCATCTGGGTCGTGCCGCCAAGCAGGATCAAGGCCGGCAAGGAACACCGTGTGCCACTTTGCGGTGCTGCGCTGGCAATCCTGGGCCAGCGTGGCGTTGGTGGCACAGACCAACTAGTCTTTGAGAGCGAGGTGAAGCGCGGCAAGCCGTTATCGGATGTCTCTGTCACCAAGGTGATGCGGCGCATGGGTTACGAATCGATCACCACACACGGATGGCGCTCGACGTTTAGAGACTGGGCCGGCGAGAGTTCTGAGTTCGCCCGAGAGGTGATCGAGGCTGCGCTCGCTCATCAGATCAAAGACAAGGCCGAGGCTGCCTATGCGCGCGGGGATCTCTTCGACAAGCGGCGCGCCCTTATGGCCGCTTGGTCCAGCTATCTGTCTCGCCCGAGTTCGCAGGATCTGTCGACGCTGAATCCACTGAGAGGATAGTGTCGAAGGCCGTTCTCCGGGTCGCCCTATGCTCGCGGCGCCCTTTTGCAGCGGTGCGGGCAGGTCATTGGAGGAATGAGGGCAGTTTGCTGATAGCGCAGTTAAGAGTTTATCCAGGGTGTTGACGCCCTGGCGCTAGTTATGAGTTTTCATCATAACACCATAGACAATTCGTCTATTGACAAAGTGACATCGTTTCGTGTAAGGACTATCATCGGCATTTTGAGACCAAAAATTCCGCCCCACTTGGCGAGCGTTCCCTAGATCACACTTGCTGGCGGCCAAGAGCGCCTCCCGAGGCGCTCAAGAAGTGAGACGCAGGTAAAGGAGCACGGAGGTAGCAAACTGAAATCGAAGCAACCCAGCCCAGTGCTGGAGAACACAGCAGCAGAGCTTACATTCATCGAATTGAGATTGGAGATTGAACACATATGAGTGTTTATCACGTTCCCCCTGAGGCCTGGGTGGCCAACCTCGGAAAGGAGGGGCACGCCTTCGCCTTGAACCTCAATGACTTCTGCAAAGCCGTTGGCATCGGCAGGACCAAAGCATACGAGGAGATCAAGGCCGGGCGCTTGGAGGCGCGAAAGGCGGGGCGGCGTACCTTGATCACAGCCGAGGCAGCAAGGGCATGGCTCAACGCCCTTCCTCGGGTTACTGCGGAAGCGGCGGCCTAAACACAGGCTTAAGATAGTTCGCCCAAAGGGGGGGCTAATGAGGGCGATGATCACTGAGTCGGTGATCGTCGGCTCCTCAGCGATGTTTCCCCTCGCAATGAATGCGTCCCGCTGGCGTAGCGCCATTATCTCGGGGCGATAGAAGATGGCTGTCGCATCGTGCAGGGCGTGGGCCGTGTCTTTCAGGCTATCGGTGAAATCCAAGGACATCTCGGTCCGGCCCTGCATGAGGATCACGAACAGCACCACGACGGCAGAAGGTAGGGATCTGGCCTGTGGACCGCGCCGAGTACGTCGGAGGTCGTTTGCTGAGAGTCCCGCTACCATGGCCTGATGCAGCAGTGCGTAAGCCAGTGTGGACTGGCCACAATCGCAGCGGTTCGATGAGGCTGAGGCGAAACTTCTTGACTTTTTTCAGATCCTAGCCTATGCTGACAAGATCCCTATATCAGGTAAGCTTTGATCATCTTTTGGTGACCGGCCACCTTCAGAGGCCGAACCTCCGACACGCCCTAGCCCATTGCTCCGGGGAGACACTGCTGGAATAGACCATCACCGCCAAAAACCCGTAACCCTGAGAAAGCAAAAGTACATTTGATCGAGTCCAATAAGATAGAACTGATACCGCGCTACGATCGTGCCCATATGAACCAACAGCAGGAAGAACAGCTCAACCGATATGCCAAAGAAGCGGCCCGGACTGAACATCGCCGCAGCTTCAGGCTATGGAGAAAAGACGCCACCCCGCCTCCAGAGATAAGGCAAGGCCGACCCGAAGCCGGCAAGAAGCACAGGCCTCGGAAACTCACTGTAAGCGCGGCCAAAGCGCTGGACGATCGGATTCTCCAACTGCTCACAAACAAGCGCCCACTATCGCTAAAGCAGCTCCATGAAGCCATGACGGACGAGGCCCTGCCCGTCCCGGTCAGGAACGACGATGCCGGCTATCAGAAACTCCGCCGGCGTGTCGTTGCCATGCAGCAAAAGGGCGTGATCCCAAGCGAGTGGATCGCTCACCATGGGAGGCTCAAGGTCTCGCCGTGATGGCGCTCGCTACGACGCGAGCGCACCACGTTGTCCTGCGTGACACGCATATTTACATGACATAGCAGGATGCGAACATCGCCATCCCCTTCCACAGAAAGGAGTATTCCTAACATAGAACCATCACCTCAAACCAATCGGTAGAATACCCGGATCGGCGATGAGCTATCCGATACTGTTTTGACTTTTACTATAGGAAAACTCTCTATTGATACCTGTGAGACGCACTTTCCCGGATGACGCTGGTCAACGTCATCCCAACACCGCTCTAATCGTTGAGGCCTTGCGTGAGAACCGACCGACATAGCTGGAGCAGGCCTTCCCCACTGTGGGACAATCCGACAGCAGTTTCTACACCATCGGCAAGAACACTGTCGCGCTCAGTGAGACGATGCATGTTCCGTTGACCCTTGAGCAGGAGACACTGGTCGACTTCAGTGGTGATTTCCGAGGCAATGATTTGGATCTCTTTGCCAGAGCGCGAGGGCTGTCGCTGGATGACGCCGTAGAGGAGGCAGCAATAGTTCTAGGACTGCCCTTACCGGAGTTCCAAGACCACGATCCCCGAGGCATTGGCCTAGCCTCACTGCTGGAACGTTCCGAGCGACAGCGCTCACAACGGCTGCTTTTCAATCTGGTGGATCTTCGGCGCTACCCTGATCGACCCGTACTGATCGTCGAGAGCGCAGACAGCGCGATCGACGCAATGTACGGCTACCCGCCAATCGAAGATGCCTACGTTGTTACGACCTGGGCCGGGCATGTTTCGGACATTGGCACGGTCGATTGGACGCCACTGAAGGTCCGCGACGTCATCATATGGCCAAACGCTGGACAAGGCTTCGCACACACCACTCAACTCGTAGCAACAGCGTGCAGGACGGCCGGGGCGAGGACCATCAAGGCAGTCGTACCGCCTGTGCATTTGCCGGAGGGTTGGACTCTATCGGACGACTGGCCAGGAGGCCCATCGTTTGGTGAGCCCCCGCTCAATGGTCCGGACGACCTGTGTGACGACGAATGGGATCTGAAGTTCGATGAAACCATCGGCACACTTCTTGATAACGCACAACCGATTAATCTAGAGGCATAATTTAGCATGAACTACCCCGACTATATGTACAATTACGGCCCCGATCTGGTCGCCAACGGTTTCCGCATCATCCCGCTCGAGCCCGGTACCAAACGGCCCGGCAAGCTGATCGGCGGCAAGGACTGGCATGGACTCGACGATTGGTCCAAGCATTGCGACCGGACCAACGGTGCCTTCGAACTCAAGATGTGGTCCAAGTGGTCCGGCTGCGGCATTGGCATTGCATGCGGCTACCCGACGATCGGCGTCGACATTGATATTGCCGGTGACGAGGTCCTAGCCCATCGCATCCGGAACATCGCCTACAAGCATTTGGACAAGACGCCAGCGGTTCGCGTCGGACAGGCGCCCAAGGTACTCTTGGTCTACCGGACCAAGGAGCCAATCAAGAGCATCAAGCGGCACCCGATCGAGATCCTCGGCCACGGCGCGCAATTCGTCGCCTACGGCATCCACCCCGGCACCAAGCAACCTTACAGTTGGATTGATGAGGGTCTGGCTGATCTTGATGTCGATCAGCTGCCCCTGGTCACGCAGGAGGCCCTAGAGGCCTTCATCGAAGAGGCCCTTGCCGCGCTCCCCGAGGAGGTTCGCAAGCGGTCTAGACCGCGCTCTCCCGGCACCGGGCAGGCATCGCCGCATGGGGCGAGCGCGAACCTTGAGGCGGTCCGGAGCGCCGTCGAGGCGATCCCCAATCCCGATCTCCAGTGGGATGACTGGAGCCGAATCGGAATGGCGATGTGGGCCGCCACTGAGGGCGCAGAAGAGGGCTACGCGATCTTCGAGGAGTGGTCCGCCAAGAGCTCGAAACACGTTGCTAAGGCGTGCCGTGAGCGCTGGGATCACTGGCGTCGATCGCCGCCGTCTGATCTCGGCTTCGGGACGCTCTATCACGAGGCACAGGCAGCCGGATGGGTGCCGCCCGCGGGGCTCATCTTCGATCCTGATCTGGCGAAGCTGCCGCCAGCCGAGATCCTGATATCATCGGAGGTCCACGCCGCCAAGCCGGCCGAGCCACCGGAGCCGCAGGAGTACAAGGTGCCGGAACTGCTCTTGGATCTGGATGGCGGACTCAAGGAATTCGTGGATTGGTGCACGGTGACGGCGCCGAGACCGCAGCCGTTCTTGGCTCTCGCCGCCGCGCTTCCGCTCTTCGGGGTGCTGACCGGACGCCGCTATCAGACAAGGACCGGGCTTCGCGGCAACATCTATACGGTGGGCATTGCCGACTCCGGCGCCGGCAAGGACCATGCGCGCAAGTGCGTCGCCGCGGTCCTACATAAGGCTGGGCTCATGCAGTATCTCGACGGCGACGATCTGGGCTCCGGGCAGGCCATCCTCGGTGCACTACACAAGCATCCCGCCTTACTGTTCCGGTCCGATGAGTTCGGCAAGCAGCTGCAAATGTGGGCCGGCAAGCGCGCGGCAGCCTACAAAGCCGATATCTGGACCAAACTCACGATCCTGTACAGCTCGGCAGACAGCCTGATCCAGGGCACTCAGTATGCCAACGACAAGGAACGGCCACGCGAGGACGTCGTACAGCCCTGCGT
Source organism: Rhodospirillales bacterium (assembly GCA_963669335.1). GTDB lineage: Bacteria > Pseudomonadota > Alphaproteobacteria > Kiloniellales > JACOMY01 > JACOMY01. The sequence goes on along the minus strand of OY770023.1, from coordinate 2,548,115 downwards.
CGGGTTTATGGGCAGCACCGTCCCAGGTCCATTCTGGCAAGCACTTCAGCAGGGCTCCCTGTCCGATGGTTCGTTGGCCCGCTTCCTCATCTTTCGCACCGACAACAATTATCCCAAGAAACAGCGCGACCGGCCCCCGCTAGAGGCGCCGGATAATCTGGTCGCGCTTTGCCAAAGCATCGCCGCGGGTGTACCGGACCACGACTATGGTGGGAACCTCGCCGATCTGATGCTGGCGACAGCCAATCCGAGGCCTTACCGGGTGCCGGAGGACAAGGGTGCAGCGCGCGTTCTGGAGGACCTAGATGACAGAACGGATGAATGGCTCAAGCGGGTCCAAGGGACCCCTGAGACCGCCCTTGTCGCCCGCTTGGTGGATAACGCAGTTCGCGCTGCACTGATCCGCGCCGTGGCGCGAGATCCGATCGAGCCCGTGATCACGGAACGCGATGCCAACTGGAGCGCAGCGCTCTCGCGGCATTGCATCGACACAGTGATTCGCGACGCCGAAGCCTACATCGCCGAGAACGAGACTGAGGCACAACACAAGAAGCTACTGCACACGATCCGCAATGCTGGAGCACAGGGCATAACCAAGAAAGACTTGGCTCGAGCTTGCATGTGGTCGAAAGCCCTGGAACGCAACCAGATGTTGAGCGTGCTCATCGAAAGCGGGCAGGTCCGGGAGGCCCAAGAGACCACACCGGTGCCGGGGCCCAATCCGACACGCTACTACGCTTCTCTTTATAGCGACGCCATTAACCAGAGAAGACAGAGAGACGAAAAGGAACAGGCGGCGTAACGCTGCTGGTGTAACTGCGGCGAGGCAACGCATTGTTGGACGCATTCTAGCTTCAGGTGCAATGATCTCGCCGCAATCGTCAAAACTCAGGTCGTCGCAAAAGAAACAAGGCCATAGGGTTTGAGGCTTGGGTTGGATCTGGGAGCGTCCGTGTCGTAGGGTGGCTACGTGGCAGCAGGTCTCGCTTCGAGCCAGACGAGGCGCTGCATGTTGTAGACGACGTTGGCCAGTCCAATCTTTGCTGAGGCCCGGTTGATGACGACGCTTCTGATGATCGGTCCCATGCGGTGCTTCTGGCCGGCGAAGACATGCTCGACATAGGATCGGATGCGGTTGCGGGTGGCGTTGCCCTGCCGCAGATGCTCTGGCATGTCCCGGCCTCTGGGCTCCGATGTTGGAACTCCGGCTTGCGACCGCGGCGTTTTAGGAAGGCGATGTTAGTCTTCGAGCGGTAGGCGCTATCGGCCCAAACGGAGCTGGCGGCGTCGTGGGCGGCAGAATGGGTGACGCGGAAGCGATGCATCAAGCCATGACGTCGGTCGATGGTGATGTAGTTCCTATACCCGAAGGTCAGCACCGTGATCTCAGCGTCAGCGTGGTAGTAATGTTGCCTTCGGCCGCGGCTTGATCGTCCAGCGGCCATCCCGGTCGATCTGGCTCTTGCGGCCTTGAGCCAGTGGTCCGGCGTCCCGCCCTCCTTCAGCGCCGTCTTCTCGTCTTCGTTCAGGTTCGGCCGGCGAGCGTTTACCACCGTGGCATCGACGATCTGCCCGCTCGTCGCCAGATAGCCGGCCTCACGCAATGAGCCATCGAAACGTCCAAGCAGATCGCCGGCTGCAGACGGTTGCGTCAGCCCTTCGTTCTTATCAAACAGGCCTTGCTGACCCGTGCTCCGCCTCCCGATGCTTAGAGTGAGCGGGAATCAGCCAAACCCACGCTTTGCCACCGGTCTTTCGAGGTGCCTAATTATTCAATTGTTCTGTTAGTGTGGGCGCGCAGAGTGTTAACGCTTCAACTATTCATTCGTTCTATATGGAAGGGGGAGGGGGGAAGAGAGAAAAGCAGGAGGTATGTATGCGAATGAATGAATAGATAAATGAGAATGAGAATTACAAACAAACACACGCACCACTGGGTTCGCGCGGCGGTTCTTTGAGAACAATGGACGACAAGGGCGTTGAAGTTCACCAGAGAGTCTTAGGGACAGCAGTAGGTTGCCTTTCTTGTTTCTCCATAAACGAACAGACAGGAAGAAGCAAGAAGACGACGCCATTCAGGCATCTTGATTTCTACAATACGCCTAGAACCGCCTAGGGCGATCACTGACGGCGTTATTGAGGTGGGTCAGTAGGCGAGGGTGAAAAGAAGGAAAAAGCCGCCAGCGAGCCGCCCAAGCCCGTACAGGGCATTCCGCCGATCCTTCAGCCATCCTGGTGGGTGACACTCTGCTCACCAGAAAACGGCCCTACCTTCTGCGGTCGTGTCCCGGCACGTCTTGCCCCGGCGTCCACCTGCGTTCCCCAACCGCACCTAGCTGCACCCCACCTCGCGCGCGCGAGGGGAGGGGCGAGCGGGAAATGAATTCCGATAAACGAGGGTTTCCAGGAAGCTGACCGGCGCTGCCCTGGAAGCGCTGCTTTGGCAACGCCTGGATTCCGAAAACTATGTCTTGAAACAGCTCTTCCGAAAAGCTATGTTGCAGATGGGTTTTCGGAAAGGATCTGTCGTGCTCATCGGATACGCCCGCGTCTCGACCCAGGATCAGAATCCTGAGCTCCAACTCGATGCCCTGACCGCAGCCGGCTGCGAGCGAATCTTCGAGGAGAAGGCTTCCGGTGCCCTGCGCGAACGCCCCCAACTGCAGGCCGCCATCGCCTACATGCGAAAAGGCGATACCCTCGTAGTCTGGCGCCTTGATCGTCTCGCGCGCTCCGTAAAGCAGCTGATAGAAACCATTGAGGAGTTGGAGGCCAAGGGGATCGGCTTCCGCTCGATCACCGAAGCGATCGACACCACTACCTCGGCCGGCTGGCTCATCTTTCATATCTTCGCGGCATTGGCTGAGTTCGAGCGCTCGATCTTGCGCGAGCGCACTATGGCCGGCCTCAAGGCGGCTCGTGAGCGCGGGAGGGTAGGGGGGCGACCCGCGGCCTTGACGACAGCAGATATTGCGGCGGCAAAAGCGCTGCTGACCGACACAACGATTACCACCAAGGAGGTCGCCCGGCGGATGGGTGTGTCAGTCTCGACGCTTTACAAGCATATCCCGGCGGCCCGCGCGACGGTGACCCGACTGGAGCCGGAGTGATAGTACAACTCGACCTCTTCCCCACTGCCGCCCATTTCAGCTGCATCTATCCGAAGCGCAACAAGCGCCGCTTCTACCGCCTCTCGGTTAAGCCTACCCTCGTCGGCGAGTGGAGCCTGGTCAAGGAATGGTGACGCATCGGCTGCGCTGGCCGGTTCCGGCGCGATCTATATCCCTCGGCCGGACAAGCAACCGACGCCCCCTACGCCGTGGCCAGGGCAAAGCGACGACGGGGATACCACAGTCGCGCATGCAGATTCTGGGGAGATCCGGCTCGAAACCCTATTCCTCAATCATTTCGCCATCGCAGATAACTAGGAGCGTCAGGGTCTCGTTGGAGCTAATCCGGATGGTCTGCTCCGGAACCTCCAACCGATCCGCACTGGTGCGGTCGAACCATGCATCTGCCCCAATCCTGTGAAGCATTGGATTGTCGGGATCGCTGCCGGACTGGATATCGAACGCATAAGTCTCAGCATCCAGTTGCTTTTTGGGGGAACCACCGATTTGGTACGCTCGGCGACCGGATGAACTACTTCCAGCCTTGGGGCCCATTGCACACCAGCATAGCTGGAGTGTGGTCGCTCTCGATCAGACGAATCGCTGTGGCGGTCTGGCTAACATCGAACGCATTGGCTAAGGCGCTGGTCGAAGCGAAATTTCGGTTCTTCTGTGTTCGGGCCAGCAGCTGGAAAAAGTGGTTTAGCAGGAGAAGATCGGCCGTGTCGCAATCGGCGGAGCGTTCGGGGGAGAAGCTGGTCCTCGGCCGGTACTCGTCGACCCGGCAAACGAGGCAGCGGCCGCGATCTGGAAGGCTGGCGGATATCACTGATTGGCATGCATGGACTGCGTTTCGACTTCTCGACTGCACAAGGACGCATGATGGCAACGATCCTCTCCGGGATTGCCGAGTTCGAGCGGGAGCTGATTGGAGAGTGCATCCGCTCCGGCCTTGCTGCTGCCAAATCACGAGGGAAGCAGCTCGGCCGCCGGCCGACCGCTGGGATGACTTCGACGCCCGGGTTGCCCGGTCCGGCCTTTCCCACAATGCCTTCATCAGCGATTGCGTCTTTGGGCGGAACCGCTATCGCCTGGGGGAGATCAAGCACCTACTGCATATCCTTGGGCTGGAGCAGAGCCAAGTCGATCTCCTGAAGCGGTTCGAGACCGATTTGGCGGGGAACCCTGAGATCAAGGCGCTCTTGGCCCAGCTGCGCGAAGGGTAGATTGAGGTCCGCTCGGCCCTGTTTCTGCTGATGGGGCGGCGGCCATGATCCCCTTTGCCTCGCGGCGCGGTGCCGGTCGCGACCTCGCTATCCGCCTCATGAATGCCGAAGATGACGAGTATGTCGAGCTGGCCGATCTGCGTGGTGCGATCACTGATGACCTGCCAGGCGCCTTTGCAGAGTGGGAGGCGCAGGCCGGCACCACCAAGTGCCGGAACTACCTCTACAACCTTTCCGTCAATCCCGATCCTGCCCAAGGCCCTTTGCCGCGCAGCCTTCACGACGACTACATCGCGCGCGTGGAGGCGGCCTTGGGCCTCGAAGGCCAGGCCCGCGCGGTTGTCTATCACATCAAGGAGGACCGCTACGGCCAGGGGCGCGAGCACTGCCATGTGGTTTGGTCGCGGATCGACAGTCAAGAGTGCAAGGCCATCCACATGGCCTTCGACCACGACAAGCTCATGACAGTCACCCGGCAGTTCGCGCGTGATCACGGCATTGAGCTGGCACCCGGCTATCACAAGCTGGAGGAACGCAAGCGGTAGACCTATCGCCAAGTCTCGCTCTACGACCGCGTCCAGGAAGGCCGGACCGTGCTCTCCCGCGCGGATCGGATGGATGTGATAACCGAGCTCTGGAAACATCGGGACGATCCGTCGGCCTTCGTCGCGGCGCTGGACTATCACGGCTACATCCTGGCCAGCGGCAAGCGGCCCTTCGTCCTCGTCAACCTTTACGGCGAGACGAACTCACTACCGAAGTTGATCGACGACAAGGTGGCCAACACCAAGGCGATCCGAGATTTCCTCGGGGCCGACTATGAGGAGGAGAAGCTGCCTACCGTCGAGGAAGCGCAGGCGCTGGCTAAGGAACGGCGCGGGCAGTTGAAGCAGTTCAAACGAAGCCAGGAACAGGCCGACCGGCTCGAGCAGCTGAGAGAGGCGCATCGACGTGAATGGGAGCGGCTTGAGGTGGAGAGCGGTAAGCTCAAGGATCGACATCAACGAGACCGCTCTAAGATCGCTCTCGCCCAGCTGGATAATCGTGCTGCCATGAAGGCCGACCATGCCCGACAGGAGCAGGAGATCCGACAGCGGCGGGAGGCGAAGCAGCCGAGAGGCCTCGCAGCGCTCCTCTTGAAGGTGAGCGGCATCGATCTCATCCGCAATCAGGTTCATCGCTATCAAGATGCGAAACGACATGCAGCCCATTAGCAGGAGCGCAAGGACCTGCGCGAGACCCAACGAAGCGAACGCTTTGAGCAGCAGCAGCGCCACCAGATGCAGAGGCTGGATCACGAACGCAAACTCGCTGCGCTCAAGCAGTCCCATGCGTGGCAGGAGAAATCGCTGAAGGCCTTCTTCCTGCGGCAGCACCGCATGAAGATGCGCCGCGGCCAGGAATACTTGCCAGCGATGAACCTACTCTTCGGCCCGCCGGGCAGACCGGCCATGCCCTTTGAGGCCAAGAACCGCTACATCTCTCCGCTGGCCGTCGAATTTCAAAAGGACAAGGCTCACGAGAATGGTCGCCAAGGCGAGAAGAAAAGACCCTCAAGCCCACGTTGTGGCCTTGCCGCAGAGACCAAGCGCCTCCGAGACACCTTCCGTGCAGCGGCGCGCGAGACCGGGAATGGCAAAGGCGCAGGGTCCGAAGGCGCTACGCTCACCAAAGCGGAAACGAGGAACTCCAAAGACGGGAGAGGTAAGCACAAGCGGTGAAGTCAGCTCCCGAAGTCTATGCTGCGTCGCGACCATTCGACAGTGCAAGGCAGGTGTGGTGTTGCCCCCGTTTAAGCGGACACCTCGGCTAAGTTGTGAGCTCTTCGGAACGCCCTTGGGGACGCCATCTTGAGCCCTGAATGTGGATGGTTTTCGTTGTAGTCCTCGAACCATCCGGCGATCTTTTCCAGCGCGTGAGCGGCGCTTGGCAAAGGGTTGATGCGGACATAGTCGCGCTTGAAGGTCTTCACGAAGGCCTCGCAAATGCCGTTGCTCTGGGGGCTGGCGACGGGGGTGAAACAGGGCACCAGGCCCAGCTGGGTAGCAAAGCGGCGTGTTTCCAGAGCCGTGTAGGGCGATCCGTTATCGGCCAGGAACTCAACCCTCTGTGGCGCCTGTAGGCCGCCAAAGCGGCTCTCGACGGCTTCGAGCAGCATGTCGCGCACGTCCGAGCCGGAGATCCCAGCCCCAGTCAGCGCTTTCCAGGCGACGACCTCACGGTCGTGGGCATCGATGATGAAGGCGGCTCTAACCACTTCGCCATTCCAGCAGGTAAACTCCAGGCCATCCGAACACCAGCGCAGGTCGGAGCGCATGACGACGACCTTGCCGTCGTGGCAACGTCCCAGTCGAGCCCCGGAGTGCTTCTCCAGCAGCAGCCCATGGTGCTTCATAATCCGGTAGATGCGCTTGTGGTTGAGCGGTGTTTCGCCCCGGGCGGCCCGATCGCGGTTCACCAGCGCGGTGATGCGACGGTAACCATAGCTCGGCCGTGCATCGACCAGAGGGCGGATCTCCGCCAAAACCGCCGCGTCTTGCGCTTTGTGATAGCGCCGACGCGGCTCAGTGCCGGACGCAAGCCGCTGCACCAGGTTCGAGCGCGACACCGATAACGTGTCGGCGACCGACTTCACCGGGAAGGCCCCTTCAGCAGCGACGAGGACAGCAAGGTCTGTTTTTTTGACTGCGACTTGGCCAAAGCCTCTTTCAGGATCTCCACCTCAAGCGTCTTGCGGCCAAGATGGCGCTCAAGTTCACGCACCCGTTCTTCCAGACGGCGAACCTCACCATTGCCAGTCACTCCATCGTCAGCCTGCACTGCCGTGGCGCCTCCCTCGCTCATTAAGCGACGCCAACGATACAACAAGTTCGGCGCAACGCCATGGCGCCGCGCGGTCGACGACACGCTTTCTCCCGGCAGCATGCTTTCTTCGATAATCGCCAGCTTCTGTTCTGGCGACCAGCGACGCCGACGAGCAACACCCGTGATCACCTCTACGCGCTGAAATCCTTCGTCCGACATAAGCCTATCCTTGAGGATATCCCCAAGCCTTCATGACTACGCCGGGTGTCCGATCCAATTGGGGGCCAGTTCAAGGTGCCAGTTCACGTCAGAACTTGTACAGGAGATGCTTGCAGATCGGCTCGACCCCATAGGCGTGTCGATGGTAGTCAATGAAGGCTACCCTGACTCGGACCAGCGGTCGAGCCTCGCCTGGACGAAACAAGCAGAGGCCTTGCGTTAGGATCCAATTGGCCTGCCGAAACTCGCGCACCTCCGGTGAAAATCACGTTCCATGATCGCTTGTCATCGCTCCATCCTCTGAAACTTTGGAGGTTGCGACGAAATTGGAGCGGTTCAAAACAAGGAAACCCGGCTAAACTTTATGTGTTCATTGATTTGGACCCGCGATGCACCGACACCTGTGAGAGATCCGGGCAGTTCGTTGACGGCCTTGGTGCAGGATGTATCATCGACACTGCAAATGAGCGCCTTCAGAGGATGTCGCCTGCCATGAAAGTTGAAACGTCATGGTGCAAGAGCAGGATTAGTATCAGGGACTGGAGCCAAAAACTTGAACTTAAGACATTAACACATATCTTATTTTTGATTGCTTTCGGATTTTCGGTGTTCGCACCCACCCCTGTGCCAGCGCTTTGCGAGATTGAGAGTGGAACGACTGATGCTGTTTGTTCAGGCGAGGTCGACAGCAGCATCTCCTACTCGGATGGTAGCGTCGATAACCTCATAGTCGAGGCGCTGACTGCAACTCTGTCAAGCGACGTCGGGATAGAGTTGAAGAATGAGGATGAGGACGAGAAGACAAACTACATTGTCAAACTTGGCAGCTCCGACGGATCGGATGAGTTTGGTGTAACTGCAACCGATGTTCTTTTTTTGGTCGAATCCGAAGGTGTGGGCGGCTCCAACGGCAAAAATAAAACTGGAACAGGCAAGAATGGGGACGACGGCGAAGACGCTGGTAGTGTTGAGGTAACGCTTTACACCTTTCCGATGGAATCCAGCGGTACGGGTATGTCCCTGGCTGCGCTTGCCGGCGACGGCGGAACAGGTGGGAACGGCAACTCAGACGGAACAGACGAGGCCAAGGGGGGAAAGGCTGGTGATGGTGGAGATACCGGCCAGGTTGGCGTCTTGTCGTTGACGAACTCGTCCGCCTTCTCGGTGAATGGAGAAGGCTATGGCGTGTACCTTTCTGCTGTTGGCGGAGACGGGGGCGATGGCGGGAACGCGACCTCCTCTTTGGGTAAGGCCAAGGGACGCGGTGGAGGAGACGGCGGCAGTGCGACCTCGGTGATTTTTAGCAACACGAACACGGTTTCTGATGGTTCTTCGTTCTCAATTTCGACGACGGGCGAGAACAACCACGGTTTTGCGGTGGAAAGCATCGGCGGAGAGGGCGGCGATGGTGGTTATGGGATCGGCTTTACCGACGGCGTTGGAGGCGATGGCGGCGATGGCGGGTCGGGTGGGGAGGTCAGTGTTAGTCTCCAGAACGCAACGATCTCTACCTCGGGGGAAACAGCCATCGGCCTTCTGGTGCGCAGCTACGGTGGAGCTGGCGGAGAAGGCGGTGATGCCTATGGGGCGTCGGAGGAATCAGGAGACGCCGGCGAAGGCGGTGCTGGTGCTAAGGTTGTTGTCCAGTTCACCGGTACCATCAAGACAAGCGGCGTAAGTGCAGACGCTGTGCTCATCCAATCAGTTGGTGGCTTTGCCGGAGACGCAGGAAGCAACACCGACGGTACCTTTGTCGCCTATGGTGGCGACGGTGGCTCAGGCGGTGACGGCGGCACCGTTACTGCCAGTTTTCTAGACGGAACAACGATAATCACGGACAACGAAGACTCGGCCGGTATTGAGATCATAAGCGTCGGTGGCGGCGGTGGTAGCGGTGATGGTGCCAGTGGGATATTCACCTCTATTGGCGGAAATGGAAAAGATGGTGGTGATGGCAACACCGTGTCGCTCACGCTAGAGGGAACCTCTATCTCAACCAGCCGCCGCGTATCTGACGGAGCATTTGCGGCTAGCATTGGCGGCGGCGGTGGCAAAGCCTACTCGACAAGCGGTGTGATCGAGGCCATCGGCGGTGATGGCGGCGGCGGCGGCGCCGGCGGCAACGTTGAAGTGATCCTGTCGGATGGCAACAACGTCGAGACCGCCGCGGGTGGATCTGCAGGGATCTATGCCCAATCGATTGGCGGCGGTGGGGGCGACGGCAGAAGTGCGGTTTCAATCAGTATTGAAACGACAACTGCTATAGGTGGTTCGGGCGGTGATGGCGGGTCGGCCGGTGAGGTCACCGTCGTAGACGGGGGGATCGGTGACTATACGGTCAAGACGCAAGGCAACAGATCTGTAGGTATCAAGGCCCAGTCGGTTGGCGGCGGCGGCGGAAGCGGTGGCTATAACATAGCGATCAGCGCCGGAGTCGGGTTGGATCACAACATGGGTATGAGTGGTGGTGGGGGTAGTGGCGCCTCATCCGGAACAGTCACGGTCGATGTGGGCGGCGACATCACGACCTCCGGCGATGTTTCGCCAGGCATTCTGGCACAGTCAGTTGGGGGAGGAGGCGGTCATGCAGGCTGGAGCGTCGACTACAGCGCTTCGACCGGCGGAGACATCAACCTCGCAACGGGTGGTTCGGGCGGTAAGGCCGGCGACGGCTCCGATGTAACTGTCAGCAGCAGCAGCGACATAACAACCGAGGGCGACAACTCCTCGGCGATCTCCGCCATCAGTGTGGGTGGGGGCGGCGGCAGCACCGGAATGGTCGTGGCTGGAACAGCGGTATCTCTGGGTACGATCGCGATCACCCACGGTCAGAAAAGCGGCAAGGGTGGCGATAGCGGCGCTGTCGAGGTCACCTCCACCGGCACCATCCTAACCCGCGAAGAACATTCGCATGGAATCTATGCGCTCAGCGGCGCTGGTGGTGGCGGTGACACAGGGTGGACCTCAACAATCGACGGATTTTCGGCGACAGGTATCGATGTAGATCTTGGCGGTAGCGGCAGCAAGGGCGGTGACGCCAGTACCGTCACCGTCAACTCCAGCAGCGACATAACTGTCCGAGGTGACGGCTCTGTCGGCATCAAGGCTCAATCGGTCGGCGGCGACGGCGGGAACGCAGGCATTGCGGTCGCTGGTACCGTCGCCACGGACATCGACATTGAGGTGGCGGTCGGCGGCGATGGCGGCGCAGACGGCGCTGCCGGAGACGTTTTCGTAACGACCACAGCGGGAACAATCAGCACCTTCGGTACAGCCGGTCATGGGATTTTTGCCCATAGTGTTGCCAACACCGGTGGATCCGCAGGCGTCGTTTTCTCCGGAAATGCGGTCAGCCTTGGCAGCCTTGCAGTCGGCCTGCAAGGAACAGCTGGCGATGGTGGGGATGCGGGGAATGTGACAGTCGACTCTGCGAGTAACATCAACACGACAAAGAACGGAGCCGTTGGCATCTTCGCACAGTCGGTCGGCGCAGGCGGTGGATCGGCGCACGGCGAGATCTCTACAACTGGCATCTCCTCAAGTTCAGTATTCTATGGAATTGGCGGCGACGGTGGTAAGGGAGGCGCCGGCGGTGAGGTGTTTGTCACCAGCAGCGGCGACATCAAGACAGGTGGAAAGCGCGCTGTGGGCATCTTTGCGCAGTCACTTGGCGGCTCGGGCGGCGATGCTGGTTACTCGGTCAGCGGCAGTTTGAACGGCGGGTCCACGTCGGTCGACATCGGTCTGACGAACGGTGGCGATGGCGGTAGCGGCGGAACGGCCAACAAGGTCACCGTGGCCAACGAGGGGGCGATCGAGACCACAGGCTTCATGGCCGCTGGCGTACTTGCCCAGTCCCTAGGAGGGCATGGCGGCACCGGTGGTGCGTCCTACTCCGCGCAAGCGGACCTGGCAGGCACCCAAGGCACTGTGGCTATATCCATCGGTGGCTCGGGCGGAAAGTCAGGCAAAGCCTCCGAAGTACTGGTCGAGAATCATGATCGAATCTCAACCTTTGCAGGCTTCTCACAGCCCATCTTTGCGCAGTCTGTTGGTGGCGATGGCGGATACGGTGGCAGTGCCTATGCGATCACAGTCGACATCGCATTTGAAGGCAGTATCGCCAGCGACACGACGGTCGGCGGCTCTGGCGGAAAAAGCGCCGTGGCCGGAGATGTTTCGGTGGTTAACAACGGGGAACTCAAGAGTGCTGGTTATGGCTCTGCCGGGATCTACGCGCAATCAACCGGTGGAAATGGAGGAAAGGGCGCTACTGCGGGAACAATTTTGGTGGATCTGACAGCTGTGGGGTCAGGAGGACTGAGTGTTGCGTCTGATGTATCTGTAGGCGGAAACGGCGCTACTGGAAGTGACGCTGGTGCGGTCACAGTCGAAAACTATGGAGCGATCGAAACGCAGGGGCAGGGATCGCGCGGCATCTATGCCCAGAGCGTTGGCGGCGGCGGGGGCGACGGCGGCCTGGCCAGTTCGCAATCAGTTGTACTTCTGAAAGAGGTTGGGTCGTCCGACCAATCCACCATCACGTTGAAATCAACAGTTGCTGTCGGCGGGAAAGGTAAAACGGGCGGGGACGGCGGCCCGGTAATGGTGATCAACGATGCCAGAATCACGACAGCGGGCTACGCCAGCTACGGTATCTTTGCCCAGTCGACCGGAGGCAGCGGGGGCAATGCTGGTGATGGGAATCTGTCAGCGGAAGCATTCATTGCCTCCAACGATGACGGAGAAGAAAATGAGAAGATAGCAGGCGTTATCTCTTATGAGAGTTTTAACGATGAGATAGCTGACCTTATTTCTACCATCACCAGCATAGGCCAAGTCATCGAGATTACGAAGAGTCCTGATTCTGTGGTAAAGAACTGGAACATCTCCATCGGCGGTCAGAGCGGAGCGAGCGGCGACGGTGGCGAGGTGATCGTTCAAAATTCAGGCGACATCAAGACGGAGTTGGATGATGCCACAGCAATATTCGCACAATCGACTGGAGGCGGCGGCGGATCCGGCGGCGACGGCATCGGCCTTGCGATCAGCCAACTCAATGTCGGCGGTCTTGGCAGTGGCGGTGGAGACGGCGGATACGTCGAAGTCACGCATTCAGGTACGATCGAGACCAACGGCGAAGGTGCTATGGGTATTTTCGCGCAGTCGTCTGGCGGTGGCGGCGGGGCTGCCGGCGACATAGAGTTGGGTTTCAGCGAGTCCTACTCAGACGATAGCTGGGGTACCGGCATAGCCCCCCAGTCAGACGCCGGCGATGGCGGTGACGGTGGAGAAATTGTCATCAACGCCGACGGGGCAATCACGACGACCGGCAACCAAGCGCATGGAATTTTTGTGCAGTCGGTTGGCGGAAGCGGCGGATCTGCCGGGCGCAACGGTGACGATGGCATCTTTTTCTTCGCAGGCTCTGTCGGCGATGACGGAGACGGTGGTGCGGTTACAATTGAGACCAGCGCGCCTATCACTGTCTCCGGAGAATACTCCGTCGGTATCTCTGCCCAGTCGGCCAGCGGTGGCAACAAGAAGGATGTGTCAGGAGACGTCACCATTACTGTGGGCGCAGACATTGTTTCGAGCAACCTCGGTGGACGAGCCATTTGGGCACAGAGCGACTCCGACAGCGACGACAACAACGGTACGATCACCGTATCGATTGAGTCCGGTTCCACGGTTTCGACCAGTGAATCTGGCGGCGACACCATTCGACTGCTCGATGGCGCCGACAACACAATCTCGAACTATGGTGTCCTTCAGAAAAATGAGGGGGAGTCTGTTAACAACTACGTCGTCGCGTCGGTTGGCGGGCAGGCGCTGACCATTGAAAACGGGGGCACCCTCCGAGGGTCCGTTTCCTTGTCCGACGCAGATAACGTCGTCTCCAACCAGATCGATGGCGTCATCGAGTTGGGCATGGAGTTTGACATGGGAAGCTCAAACGACAGCCGATTTGAGAGTGAAGGCACACTATCAGCCGGCCCGCTTGGAGAGATTCGAACAAGTGCTCTCACGGTCGGAAACGTAGTGATGGGAGGGACCTATTGGGTTGACCTCGAAATGGGATCGTCGTCCGATGCCGGTTCCGCCGACCTAATCCAGACAAACGTCAATGGATCGGAGAATTCTTGGCAAGAAACCATTATACGACCCAACCTGATTGGCACTAACCTTTTGACTTCCGGTGAGTCAGGCACGGTCACGATTGTATCGAACGGAGATTCTGACACTTCTATCTCTGCGACTGAGTTATCGGTTGAAGATACAGCGACGGTAGAGTATACGCTGACGACAAGCTCAGACGAGATTACTCTCTCTTACACGGTAGACTATACGCCAAGCTCGGCTGACTTGACGTCCAATCAACAGAGTTTGGGCAGCTACATCGACGGGCTCGTGATCGCCGCGCGAAGCGGGAGCGAAGAGACAGGCTCTTTACTGAGCACAACCGCCGCGACGGCGGAGAATGACACGGACGTGGCTGGAAGCAGTGAACCGGCGGCTGCGGCACCAGCAGAGGTGGCCCCAGAAGAATCAGAGACAGCCACCGCCTCCAATCAAATGTCCGAAGGGACCCGTAGCGAGGCGGATGCCTTTGTCGACAACCTAGCAGACTACCTCTTGAGGTTAGATGATGCAGACAGCTTGAGACTCGTTTATGCCACCCTGGGGCCCGGTGAGGTCTTTGCACCCTCGGACTCGAGCTTCTTTTCAAGCCTTCGTTTCTCTGAAGAGCTGCATGGCTGTCCACTCAGATCGGACGATCAAAAGGTGATCTGGGGCCAGGAAGGGTCTTGTGGCTGGATGGATTTCCATGCCGGTGCTGTCAAGCGCAAGGCCGATCGAGATACGGTCGGGTACGACGAGACGCATTTTGGCGGTGGTGCTGGCGGTCAACTTGCACTGGGCGAGGGCTTTCTGGCTGGTCTTGCATTCTGGTATGAGGATGTGAACCTTTCCAACTCGACCTTCAGTGGAGATGGGTACCGGATCAATGCAGGCGCCTCTTTGCAGAAGCAGTTTGGCAACACCACAGTCTATGGGACTCTCTCGGGCGGTCATGCCAGTTTTGACTTGGACCGTAGGCTCTTCACTCCAGAGGGAGCGGATGTGGCGAGCAGCAGTCCCTCGACGAATTGGGTTGCGGGACATCTCGGCGGCCGCCACCACTTCGGTCTCACGTCCGACAGTGGCGGCGCAGTCCAAGAGCTCTACTTGCAGCCCTCGTTCGATCTGGGACTGGACTATCAGTGGCAGGGATCATACACGGAATCCAGAGCGAATGGCTATGGACTCGTCGTCGATTCCTTCACCAATACGGCTGTAACGCTCAACCCGATGGTAGAAATCGGTGGTGATTTCGAAGTCTTCGGTATCCAGGCGAATGCTGGATTGTCTGCTGGAATGTTGGCTGTGGTCGCAGGGCGAGATCGATCCACTAATGTCAGCTTCATCGGCGCTTCCCAAGAAGGCTCTTCTTTCATGCTTTCTGACACCGGCAACGCGCTCTTTGCGGATGTTGGTGCGCATCTGCAGGCAGCTGTGAGTAACAGGGTTGTGCTCTCACTGGGTTTCGATACCTTACAGGCGTCCGGACGGGAGGACTATGAAGGCTCCGCGCGACTGAAGATACTGTTCTAGCGTCAGGTTCTGCGCCTGCCACAGCAGTACTAGTTGCAGATCATGACACTAAAAGATCCTAATAATTGATTTCCTAACCTCAGAGAGTCGCTTCAGTTGAAGCATCCCGGGTTTGTCGGTAACTGTAGTTTTTCGATCTGGGTGTGACGGAAGTCTGTGCCGGAAGCGGTCATGGCGTAGAGGATGGAGAGGAGTTTCCGAGCCGTTGCCCTTGGTACAAGTCCCCCCAAGTTGCATTTGCAGACCACCACTGGCGGCCACCGCAACATTCTCCCTGCCCTTGACCGCAGGTGATACTGACAGACTCTGGTTTTTCTTTCAAAAGGAACGCAAGAGAGATATTTAGCAAGCTAAGTATGAAACTTCAACCTGTCCAAAAGGTCAGGTCAGTTGATAGTGGCCGTAGACTTATGACGTAAGTAGATCGCGATCGGGTAGCCTCACCTGTTCGGATGATTCTGAATTCCTGTACAATACAGAATTGCAGAGAAGGACGACCGCAGCCGCGATGAATCAGCGCGACAGATCGAGATGATTGTCACATAGGGTAGGCTCGAGCCGGATAAAAGCGGGATATCTCGGAGCGGTTGCTGCATGGTTGGGGACGCATACCCGGAAGAAGGAGCTTTCATTGAAGCTTCATCACCGACGGCTTTCGGACTTGTCCAACGCAATCAGGTCGGTCAATAGTATCTTTCACACACAGAGGGCGGCCCCAATCCAGATGGAGAGTACCTTCTATAGCACCCCTATCACACAAGGTCAGGTGTAGATAAGATGAATGTAGGCTTGGCGACACCGCAGGGGTCGGAAACTAACACCGAGGATCCGGGGCTTACGAACTTCGACATCGTCACCGGTTCTTGTCAGTCTGCCCTTTCAGATTGCGCTACGGTCAGACGAACGCAGGGCGTGAGGAGACCAGGCCAGCAGCGACACCGCTTCCACATCGGCAAAGAGCAGTGGAGCGAGTGACAGTGACGTTCACTGGAAGGAGAAAGCGGATGGCTTGCCCAAACGGTCTTCAGATCCGAGTGCTTGTCCGAACCCGCCGTCGAAACGGCGCAGATCTATGAGGCGCTCGGATCTGGCCAGGGACCTTCGTTCTCGGGCATTGGGCAAGGCTTCAGCAAGAAGCAGCGCCCTAAGCTCGCAGACCAATTTCACCGAAGACGAGACTATCATGAAGAATACCAAGCCTATGCTCCGAAAAGGCCGACGGTGCCGGGTGCTCACGGCATGGCTCACGGCCGGGTTTATGACCGCCCTGTCGCCGAGTTCTGTTACTGCCGACGGCTGTTCCCTCTCTGGGTCCACGGAGACCTGTTCGGGGGACCTGTCGGACGGGGTGACGCTCGACAACTCCTCCAGCGACTTCGACACGCTGGTCATCGAGAACCTGACGGCAACGGTCGGTTTCATCGACCTGACCGCCGCTCCCAGCACCAGTTCGAGCTCCGGAACGGACGGTACCGACGTGACTGGCGTCGGCATCACTTTCGACGGCTCGTCGAGTTTCGGGATCGAGAACGATAGTGGCAGCGCCTTCAACGTGGATTTTGTCGGCGGAGACGGCGCGAAAGGCTTCGAGAACGATGGCGATGCCGGCGACGGCGGCGACGGCGGCGCGGTGAGTAGTGAGACGACCGTGACCGTCACGGATGCGACCGATTTCACCGGCCTGTTCGGCATGGACCTGTCCGTGGAGGGCGGTAACGGCGGCGAAGGTGGAAAGGGTAAGTCCACGTCAGTGATCGCAGGTGTCGGCGGCGATGGCGGCGCCGGTGGAGTTGCCGGTGCTCTCACGGTCACGATCGAGTCCGGCGATCTAACGTCGCTGAGTGGAACCGGCGGCGAAGCCCTTTTTGTGCGCTCCGCCGGTGGCGACGGCGGCAAAGGCGGCGAAGGTAAGGGAGACTCTCTCACACTGACGAACGTTACCGCCGGCGATGGCGGAACGGGTGGTGCCGGAGGCGATGTCACAGTCGAGGTCATATCGACGCTCAGTTCAACAGTCTCGACAGAACAAATCGCCGGGATCCGGGTCGAGAGCATTGGCGGCGACGGCGGCGATGGCGGAAAAGCCGAGGGTTCCGGCTTGAACGCCTCGGTGAAAGGTGGAGACGGAGCGGCCGCTGCCGCGGGCGGAAACGTAAAGGCAACTGTCGAGACGGTGACAGTCATGACCACAACCGACCTATCGGTTGGCCTTTTGGCACGCAGTTATGGCGGCAATGGCGGCGACGGCGGAGAGGGTAAGGACGGAATCGACGGCAGCGGCGGCGGTGGCGCGCAGGGCGGCGATGCCGGTACGGTAACGGCGACTTTCGGTGGTACCATAACGACGTCCGGGGTAGACAGCAGCGGTGTCCTGATCCAAAGCGTCGGCGGGTTTGCGGGAGACGCCGGCTCCACCAGCGGTACGCTGTCCACTTATGGCGCAGGCAGTGAGAGTGGCGGTGCGTCATCCAACGTTTCGGGTACGCTGGTTTCCGGCACGATCATCAAGACAACTGGCGAAGGCGCCGACGGAATCTATGTTCAGTCCGTTGGCGGGGGTGGTGGCAAGGGCGAGAGCACATCTGGCTTGTCGACCTTGGGAGGCGACGGCTCCTCTGGCGGCAATGGCAGCGACGCGTCAGCGACGCTGGAGAGCGACGTCACGATTACGACGGGTGGCGAAACAGCCTCGGCCGTCTACGTCCAGAGCTTTGGCGGCGGCGGCGGTTCCGGCGGTTCAGCCGACGGTATAACGTCGGTCGGTGGGGCTGGCGGCTCCGGCGGCTCCGGGGGGACGGTCACTGCAACGATCACCTCCGCTGAGCTGACGACAACGGGCGATTCCTCCAACACAATTCTGTTGAGCAGCGCCGGTGGCGGTGGCGGTGTCGCCAAGTCGACCGCCGGCATAAATTCCATCGGCGGCTCCGGGGGAGACGGCGGCAACGGCGGGGCGGTTACTCTGACGCTCGACAGCAGCACGATCAAGACCGAAGGCGCCGACTCCGACGCCGTTTTCGTTCAGTCGGTCGGCGGTGGCGGCGGCAGTGGCTCAAGCTCCCTTGCCATTGGCGTCGAGTATGCCCACTCGGTCGGCGGCAGCGGTGGCGACGGCGGAACCGGCGGCGATGTCGAGATTAAGGCGGCGACGACCGATACCGGCACCATCGTCACCACAGACTCGCGCGCTCGCGGCGTGGTGCTGCAGAGCATCGGCGGTGGCGGCGGTACCAGTGGAAACGACTACACCTTTTCCGCCGGAGTGGGCTTGGACATAGCGACGGGCCAGACATCAGACGGCGGCGATGGCAATACCTCGGGCAGCGTCACCATCGATTCTTTCTACCATTCCATCCAGACCTCCGGCGATCACGCGCACGGCGTTTTGGCCCAGTCGGTGGGCGGCGGTGGCGGTGCGGTCGGTACCGCCATCAACTATGACGCCGAAATTAACACTGGTGCATCAAACACCAACACCACAGGTGGAAACGGCGGAACCGGTGGGGACGCCGGCACCGTTATGATAACGATCAACGAAGCCGTTACGACCGGGGGTGACCAAGCACATGGTATCTTTGCTCAATCGGTGGGCGGCGGCGGCGGCGCCTCTGGAACAACCTTAGCGGGCAGCGTTGTCTCCTTTACCACGCTGGGCATGACCAGTGGTGGCTCCGGCGAGGCAGGTGGCGACGCCAGCGCAGTTAGCGTTACCTCCTTTGGCGACGTCTCTACGGGCGGATTGGCCTCCTACGGCATCTATGCTCAGTCGACCGGTGGCGGCGGCGGCAGCGCAGGCTGGACGTCGAACATCGACGGCATCACGACGACGAACCTGACCCTGACCACCGGCGGCAACGGTGGGGTTGGCGGCACAGCCTCGGACGTGACCGTATCGACGGCGACCGACACGACGATTTCCACCACTAAAGACGGCTCGACGGCGATACTGGCGCAAAGCGTCGGTGGGGGCGGTGGAAACACCTATGCCACGGTAACGGGATCGGTGTCTTCGACTGCGGATCTGGCGATAGCCGTCGGTGGTGACGGGGGCGCTGCCGGCAATCCGGGCGATGTGACCGTGACCAACGACGCCGATATCATCACTCAGGGGAAATCCAGCTACGGAATTCTCGCGCAGAGCAAAGCGAATAGTGGCGGCAATGCCTCCTTCACTGTTGACGCGTCTCTCCTGTCGGCTGGGTCACTCTCAGCCAATATCTCAGGGTCAGGCGGAACCGGCGGCGACGGCGGAATCGTCAAGGTCACCAACAACGGCACCATTTCCACCGGCGCTGACTCCGCGGTCGGAATCTTGGCACAGAGCAACGGCAGCGGTGGCGGATCCGCCTCCGGCACCATCTCGGTCTCGGCGCTCTCTATGGATAGCCTATCGGTAAATGTCGGTGGGAATGGCGGCAGCGGCGGCAGCGGCGGAGATGTGACGATTGAGAACTACGGAACTGTCACCACGACAGGCAGCGACGCCACAGCGCTTCTCGCCCAGTCTCAGGGCGGCGATGGTGGCAGCGGCGGCTTGGTGGTGAACGCCGGCTTCAACGCCAGCAGCTCGGTGGCGGCCAATGTCCAGGTTGGCGTCGGTGGCGACGGCGGTAGCGGTGCCGCGGGTGGTACAGTGACGGTCACCAACACAGAGACTCTCACGACCGGTGACTTCATGTCTTACGGCATCTTTGCTCAGAGCATCGGCGGATCGGGCGGTAAGGGCGGATCAGTCTATTCGGGCGTGCTCTCTTTCTCGTCGGGCACGTCGTTCGAAGCGGACGTCACGGTGGGCGGCGATGGCGGCGATGGCGGCAGTGCGGATACGGTCAAGGTAGACAACAGCGGCACCATCGGTACGAGCGGTTACGGTGCCGCGGCCATCTTCGCGCAGTCGGTCAGCGGCAACGGCGGCACAGGCGGGTCGAGCTTCGCCTTCACCGGCGATGCGTCAACCGACGGATCGATGACCGTGGACGTGACCGTCGGGGGCGATGGTGGCTCTTCATCCACGGCCGGGGCCATCTCGGTCATAAACTCAGGCGATATCACGACCGATCTCGATGCCTCTCAAGGCATCTATGCCCAAAGCGTCGGTGGCAGCGGCGGCAGCGGGGGCAGCGCCAGCATTCTCCTGCTGGACAAGACGAGCGGAACCACCGGCGGGACGACCACCGTAACCGGCACCGTAAGTGTCGGAGGGTCCGGCGGCAGCGGCGGCCTTGCCAACACTGTTGACGTTCAAAACTCCGGATCAATCATGACGTCGGGCGAAGGGTCGGCGGGTATCTGGGCGCAGAGTGTCGGCGGCGGCGGCGGTGACGGCGGGCTTGCTTCGGCCTCCACCATTATGCAAGTTGCGGACTCCAGCACAGAGGACAGCAACGACAGTTACTCGCTGTCCGTAACCGTCGGCGGGTCTGGCAGCACCGGCGGCGATGCTGAAGAAGTTACGGTCACGAACAAAGGTAATATTGGAACCGGGGGCGTCGCAGCCTACGGCATTTTTGCCCAGTCCGTGGGCGGCGGCGGCGGAACCGGCGGCAATGGAGATGCCAGCGAGACAGATTTCTTTGCGGCGCTCGAAGAGAATCTCGACGTCCAGAGCGCCTTTTTGGATGATTTGGCAACGACAGCCTCAATCGCCGATGACGTCTACGGCAATTACTCATCCATCGAAGATCTGAAGTCGGCTTCTGCAACCTCGCTCTTGTCAAACTGGACGATAGATATCGGTGGCTCTGGTGGCTCTGCAGGCGCTGGTGCCGAAGTTATGGTTAAGAATGAAGCGGAGATCACCACGACGGGCGACAGCGGTACAGCAATCTTGGCGCAGTCGGTTGGCGGCGGCGGCGGTAGCGGCGGCGACGGCAGCGGATCGGTCCTGAGCCAGTTTACGCTTAGTGGTGACGCCGGCAGCGGTAGCGAGGGCGGCGCGGTCATCGTCAGCACAAGCAAGGCACTCAAGACCTCGGGCGATGGAGCGATGGGTATCTTCGCCCAGTCCATCGGGGGGGGCGGCGGTGCTGCCGGCGACGTGGAATTGGCCTTTAGTGACTTCGACAGCGACTCCTTCGGGCTGGGCGTAACAGATAGCGGCGATGGCGGAGAAGGCGGGGACGGCGGTGACGTGACGATCACGACGACGGCCACCATCACCACGACAGGTGAGAACGCACACGGCATCTGGGCCCAGTCGGTAGGCGGTAGTGGTGGTGCAGGCGGCAGCAGCAACCCCGACGGAACCGCCGTGAGCATCGTAGGGGGCGGTGGCGCTAACGGTGATGGCGGCACCGTGAATGTCACCATCGAAGATGAGATCAGCGTCACCGGTGACGAGTCGGTGGGTATCTTCGCCCAGAGCGTTGGCGGCGATGACGGAGCAAGCGACAGCGGTGACGTGAAGGTTGAAATCAAGGGCGACATCACCGCCGGTGACGGCGGCCAGGGTGTAGTCGTGCAGAGCGTGGGCAGCGGGTCTTCCGGCGAGGTCAAAGTCACTCTGAACAAGGACTATACGATCTCCGTTGGCGAGAGTTCTTCGGACGGCGACGGATCCTATGGCATCGTCGCATTGTCGACCGACGGTCAGGTGACGATCGATGTCTTTGGCGACATCATCATGTCGTCGATCGACGACTACGCAATAGGGTCGCGAGCATCCGATTTCAGCGGGCTGAACGACAATGAGATCAACTTGACCGGCACGATCTATGGCTCGATCGATATGGACGACTACACTGAGCTGTCGATGAAGAACGGCGCGCTCTTAGAGGTTGGAACGACCTTTAAGCTTGGAGATGATACTGAAGGCGGGACTCTCTATCTCGAGGATGGGACTGTTTCTCCCGGCGGTGAGGATAACATCATCACCACCAACTTCTATGGTGAGCTGGTCACTGAAGAGAGTTCGGGCCAAGCAGGCGAAGGCGTCTTCCTGATGGATCTGGAAATGGGAGACACGACCAGCGACGGTACGTCGGACGTCATCGCTTTTCAGAACAGTATCACGACTTCTAGTGGAAGCACCTTCAGACCGGTTGGGACCGTCGATGTGAACTTGACGGGGACCAACCTCCTCGCCTCCGGCGACTCCGGGAGCGTGTCTCTCTTCACTGCGGCCAGTTCGGACTCATCGTTTAGTGTGTCGGAACTCTCTGTAGACGATTCCTCGACGGTCGACTACGCGCTCTCCGTCGGCAGCGACGGCAGCACCGAGAACATCACGCTCACCTACACCGTCGACTATTCTTCCGATTCGGCAGACTTGAGCGAGAACCAGGGAAGCGTCGGTGACTACGTCTCGGATCTGGTGGAGTCGGTGCAGGGAGACGGCGCTGCCGCGGCAGCACCTAGCGTCAGCGTCTCAGTCGCTTCCGCAGAGAGCAGCGACAGCGGGTTGCTGGGCGAAGAGGCGACAGGCGCGGCAGCGGCCGAGGGTTCACTGGAGGCGGAGAACAGTTCGACCGCTTTCGTCAAGTCCTTGACGAGCCATCTGCTCAACGTGCAAACGACCGAAGAGCTAAAGGACATCTACGATCTCTTGGGTCCGGGCGAGATCTTCGCGACGACGCAGACCACGGTCCTTTCTTCGCTGCGCTTCGACAACCGGCTGCACAGCTGTTCACAGATCGGAGCCGACGGGGTAGCACTCTATTTCGATGAGGGCTCCTGCGTCTGGGGCGATTTCTATGGGGTCTACACGACACGCGGCGAAGAGCCGAACACGGCCGGTTATGACGAGACGGTTTTCGGTTTCGCCGCTGGCGCGCAACAGCGCATCGAGGGCGACTGGATCCTGGGCGCGGGCATCAACTACGAAAGCACGAGCCTCAACGCCACCGACTATAGCGGCGACGGGCATAGGGTTCAGGCGGCCGTGATTGTCAAGAAGGAACTGGGAGAGACCACCCTGGCCGGCTCTTTCTCCGGCGGTTTCGGGACCTACGATGCGACGCGTACCCTCTTCAACCCCGCCGGAAGCACGCCAGCACAAGCAGACTCGGATATATCGAACCACTGGATCGCCGGCCACGCCCGCGTCTCGCACGACTTTCATCCGCATCCCGATTTCCTCGTGAGACCCTATTTCGATCTCGGCGTGTTTCAGTTCTGGCAGGGCGGCTACAGCGAAAGCGGCGGCGATCCCTATGCGCTCGACATTGGCGGCTTCAGCAAGACCAACGTCACGGCCAATCCCATGGTCGAGGTCCAGGGTAACTTTGATCTCTACGGTATGGCGATGAATGGCGGTGCGCGCGGCGGCGTTCTGGGCTTCCTCAGCAGTCGGGATGTCTCGACGCAAGCGCGTCTTCAGGGCGCCGGAACGGACGGCCCCTGGTTCACGCTGAGCGACACCGATTCCCGGGTCTATGGACAGCTTGGCGCAACGCTACAGGGCCAGGTGGCTGGAGCCCTCACCTTGGAAACCAGCTTCGACACCTTGGTCAGCGGCAACAACTATGTCTACGTCGGTTCGCTACGCGCCAACTTCAACTTTTGAGTAGTCCTAATCGGGAGGCTAGCTGGCCAGCGCCATCTTCAAGTTGGATTCAGGTTTCTTCGACGGCACGTCTCTTCGCGCCGCCATCAGAGATGAGAAGAATGGCGCAGGGTCCGATACCGCCTATGGAAGCTCGGACGACGACGACTTCTTTGTGGACGACAGCGATGACGTGATGGCGGAGGCGAGCGTCGGCGGCAACCGGGTGATCGTTGCTATCAGCGGCTTCACCTTGGCCGAGAGTGTCGAGGCCCTGCGCAATCAGCAGGCCGACACCTTGGTTGGGCGATCTGGATCCGACACGGCCTATGGCGGTCTGGCGGATGACCTGCTCTACGGCGGCGGGGAAGATGACTAACTGCGCGGGCTCTCGGGAGCCGATAGTGTCTTTGGTGGCGAAGGGAAGACACCTTGGATGGCGAAGGCGATGCCGACGTTGGCGACCTGCTTTACGGTGGTTCCGGTGACGACGAGATCCACATGACCGACGAGGACAGCGCCTACGGTGGCTCCGGGGCCGATTCCTTCTGCCTGGACACGATCGATGACGGCACCACTCTCGACGGCACCACTCTCGACGGCGGCACGGTGGTGGACGAGACTGTAATCTGGGACCGTCACGGCCAGGCCTTCGACAGCGAGACCGAGAACGACCTGCTGTTGGGCACCAACCTGGAGACCGGCAGCTTCACCTATGTCTAGAGTGCCGCCTTCTCCAGCGGCGGCAACTCGGAAGCTCGATTCAACGAAGACCAGGCACAGGTCGAGATCGATACCGACGGCGACGGCACGCTCGACATCGTCTTCGCCATCGAGGGCATGACACTACCCAGCCAACTCACCGCTACTGACTTCCTCTTCTCTTCATGAGTAAGCATCAGCCCACACCGACTTATACAACTGATGGCATTTCAGTGGCCATGCAGAGCTCGCCCTAGCAGTAGATACCAGAAAGACGTTCTTCCTCGATTCGGAGACTGATACCAATGAGCGGTGAGTGAGACTCGCCGCCTCGCACCCGCCCACTCCCTCTCCCGGCCACCCATGCCACTATCCTATTGGGAGGCTGGGAGAGGGAGTGGGCGGGTGCCGCCGAACTGCGTCGGTCATTGACAATGACCGACGGTATGAGCCGATAGGGACAGTTGCTCGGAGGACCCACTGCGAAAGTAGCGTGAAGTGAGTCGGTATTGACCTGACAGTTGTTCGCTTGCCGGACCTGGTTTGAACCAGGTCCGGCGGTGGCCGTGGTGCCCTCGGTTGAGGTTAGGATGTCATCGCCAAACGACGCCCAATCCAACCAGAGGAACACGACATGACCGGTAAAGAGAAGGTAGCACGACGCGAGCTGTCATTGCTCGAATTGGCCCAGGAACTGGGTAACGTCTTGAATACCTACAAGGTGCTGGGTTACTCCTGCCAGCAGTTCTATGAGATCCGTCGCCACTTTTAGAGCCCGACCGGAAACTTCTTGTGCCCTGCACTGTCTTATCAAGGTCTTGGGCAAGGAGAGTGGCGCGCGGCGATGCCGGGCGCATCGTAAGCGGCGCTCGACACAGCCCCAAGGGCTAGATAAGACGCCCCTTAAGGTCGCAGCCAGAGCCACGATTGCCGCGTCTCGTCGTCTTGACGATACGCCCGGCATCGCCGGCGCCACCGCTCGTAACACTCTCGGCTCCGGCAGCGATGCAGGGAGCAAGCAGTTTCGGGTTGGGCTCTCAGACCAAATCCTCGCTGGTAGCCTGACAACCACCGTGAGGCGGCTCTGTTAGCGGGTTCCCGACTCTGAACAGTTGTTCGATGTTCGTTGGTGCTCGCTCCATCTTCTCGCATCTGGACATGCTCAGCAACCTCGGGCGGTTCGAGCTAATACAACTGCATATCCTGACCTTTTGGATAGGTTTCAAACTCCAGTCGACCATGAGATACTAAATCCTGTCGCTAATTCATGAAGTGTTCTTCTGTCCTCTGTGACAGGAATCGGGAGAGCTAAGCGTTCGGCCAGCAGTCAGGGTTGTGAGAGGATGTGTTATGCAAGCATCGAGGGAATGTCTCGATTGGGCGCAAGATGTCTTTCCTGCTCAAGGGGGCCGAAGCTGTGGCCAGAGCTTCAATAACTGCCGACAACCACGCTCCTTGAGACGCTTGTTCCCACAAACGATCGGCTCTTGGATAACTGCTAGAAAAACTTGTAATTTATGTCTCGAGTTTTACACACATCTCTGACGATCATTCGCATTTAGATGATGTAAGTTGCAAGATGTTTCTATTTTTCTTTACTCCAATGATCTCAGGTCAATACAGAAGAATTCTCCATACAACGTCAACAGCTACAGAGTTCGGGAGGTCGGCAGCATTCATTATGATAGCGAAGTCAAGCTTGTGATAACTAAATAGAGTGTTGTAAGGAGGTTAAAATGACTAGTCTTGATGGAAACGACTATGCTGATACTATTTGGGGTTTCGGCGGCAGCGATACTGTGTATGCAAATGATGGTAACGATCTAGTTTACGGTGGTGGTAGTAGTGATACAATATACGGGGCCACTGGTGGCGACACCTTGTGGGGTGATACCGGTAACGACAAGATCCTCGGAAGGTTTGGGCGAGATAGGATTTATGGTGGCTTGGGTGACGATAAGCTTGATGGTGGCAGCGGCGCCGATACCTTGTATGGTGGAAGCGGAGATGATCTAAAACTCTACGGCGGCGATGACAATGACACACTCTTTGGAGGTACGGGATCCGATTCTATTTTCAAAGGCCGCAGCGCAAGCGACCTTCTGTATGGCGGTGGTGGTGCTGATGTTAGCTTTTTTGGTGGAGTAAGCAGCGATATCCTTGATGGTGGCGATGGTAATGATTCTTCCTTCGCAGGGGGCAGCGGCGTCGATACCCTTTTCGCCGGCAAGGGGGAAGATCGTGCATTCCTCGGCAATGATGGAGACGACTATGTCTCCGGTGGGTCTGGCGGCGATGCAAGCTTCTATGGAGGCACCGGTGATGATGTTCTCCAAGGCGATAGCGGTGATGACGCATCCTTCTTTGGCGGTACGGGTACGGACATACTCCTAGCTGGGGACGGTGACGACAGTGGGTTCTTCGGCGGTACTGGAACCGATGTACTATACGGCGGCAGCGGTGACGATCGTCTATATGGAGACAACGGCGGCGACACCCTTTATTCTGGCAGTGGCGGTGGGAACCTCTATGGAGGAAGTGGTGACGATCGGCTGTCAGTGGAGGATCAGAGCGAGCTGGCCTATGGTCAGGTGATCAACGGTGGCAGCGGCACCGATACCTTGTGGATGGGCGATTGGAACATACTAGGGAGCAATGCGACGCTGATTGGCGTCGAATCGATCTTTGGCGGGACCGGCGACGACACCATCCAGGGGGGTAGCGGGTCAGAGAGCATCATCGGCTATGAGGGTGTTGATACCGTTTACGGAGGGAGCGGGACGGACAAGATTTACGGCGGCCATGACGACGACCGGCTTCGCGGTGGATCGGGGGCCGACGCTCTTTACGGAGACTCCGGCGACGATGTCTTGATCGCGGTGAGCCAGGGAGAACTGCAATCCGGCGATACTTTCAATGGCAGTAACGGGACCGACACGCTTATCTTGGGGGCCGGCGTAACGTTTCCGGTCGGCGCTTTGGTCACCAACATTGAAGTCTACGCCTATGGTCAAACCGGCTCGGGCGGCATTGACACTCTGCACGGTTCGTCATTCGAAGATGGGATCTTCGGTATCTCGGGCGACGACCGGATCTTCGGCGTTTCGGCGGCCGACAGTCTCTATGGCGGTGTCGATGATGATGGGGTCTACGGCGGATCTGGCAGCGACAGCCTCTACGGCGGTTCTGGCGGCGACAGTCTCTTCGGCGGAGGTGAAGATGATAGACTCACCGGTGGCTCAGGTGACGATAGCCTCTATGGCGACAATGGTGATGACGGCCTTTATGGTGCGGGTGGCGACGATCTGCTAGCGGGAGGCAATGGTGTCAACAGCATCGCTGGCGGATCTGGCAGCGACACGGTCGTGATCGCGTCTCAATCGGAGCTGGAGAGCGGCGCCACCCTAGACGGCGGCAGTGGCAGCGACACGCTTGTTCTTGAGCAGAATGTGACCATCCCGGGGGGGGGCCTGATCACCGGCTTTGAGACCTATCAGACGATCTGGGTGGCGACGGGCAACGCGGACAGCGTGGTGGGCACATCGGCGGCCGATATGATCTATGGCACGAGCGATGCCAATAGTCGGATTTACGGCGGTGACGGTGACGATGACCTCTTCGGTGTCGGCGGTGACGATTCCTCGCTGGTTGGCGATAGCGGGGCGGACCAGGTTTTCGGTGGCGTTGGTGGCGATGCCTATCTCTTCGGCGGTAGTGGGTCTGACAAGGTCTTCGGCGACAGCGGGTCGGATAGCGTCC
The DNA here is from genome assembly GCA_963669335.1 of Rhodospirillales bacterium. Taxonomy (GTDB): domain Bacteria; phylum Pseudomonadota; class Alphaproteobacteria; order Kiloniellales; family JACOMY01; genus JACOMY01. Next base: position 2,520,156 of record OY770023.1, on the reverse strand, counting down.
TCTACGGCGAAAGCGGCGCGGACCGGATCTATGGCGGCAGCGGGTCGGATAGCCTTCTGACCGGATGGAGTGGCGACGATTTGGTCTATGGCGGTCTTGGAGACGACCTTCGCATCCAAGGCCACGACGGTGACGACACTCTGTTCGGCGGCAGCGGCGACGATAGCCTCTCCGGGCAGGGCGATAACGACCGCCTCTACGGAGGCTCGGGCGATGACAGCCTTTCTGGAGACAACGATGATGACGTTTTGTACGGCGACGAAGGCGATGACAAGCTGGACGGGTTCTTTGGCAACGATACGCTTCATGGTCGCAGTGGTGAAGACAGCCTGAGTGGGATTTTCGGAGACAACAGCCTCTACGGTGGCAGCGGTGATGACAGTCTTTCCGGCAGCAACGGCGACGATGACTTGCAGGGGGGAGATGGCGCAGACAGGGCCTTTGGCAATACCGGCGTCGACAGCATTGCCGGCGACGATGGCGACGACAGCCTCTTTGGCGGTGACGGCGATGACGCCTATCTCTCTGGCGATAGCGGCGACGACTTGCTCTATGGTGACAGCGGAGCCGATAGCCTGTCCGGGCAGGACGACAACGACCGCCTCTACGGAGGCTCGGGCGATGATGAGCTAGACGGTGGGTCCGGAAACGACACGCTTCACGGTGACAATGGAAACGATCGCTTGGCTGGACTATTTGGAGAGGACACACTCTACGGCGGCAGTGGCGACGACAGCCTTTACGGCGGCGATGGAGACGATGACCTGCATGGACGTGGAGGCGCCGACAGTGTCTATGGTAATGACGGTTCGGACAGCCTCGCCGGCAACAACGGCGACGACAGCCTCTATGGCGGCGACGATGACGACAGCCTCTATGGTGGTAGTGGGTCCGATACGCTCGACGGGGGTTCAGGGAGCGACACCCTCCGGATCAAGACCTCGGCCGAAATGCTGGACGGCGAGACCTATGACGGTGGATCGGGTGTTGACACCTTCGTCCTGGCGAAGGCCTCTTTCTCGATACCGGACGGTCTTGTCCTGACCAGTATCGAGGTGATGGAGCTCGGGACCACCATCTATGCGCTCAACAGCGCCGACGGTCATGTCCTGACCGGTACCGACAACAGAGACGACATCTTTGGTGGCAGCGGAGCCGACACGCTCAACGGTCAGAATTCCGACGACGATCTCTATGGAGGCTCGGGAGACGATCTGCTGTTCGGCGGTAGTGGCGCGGACGAGGCCTATGGCGGCGCTGGGGCGGATACCGCCTATGGGGGCTCGGGCGACGACGATTTCCTTGTGGACGACAGCGGTGACGTCGTGGTGGAAGCGAGCGACGGTGGCGACGGCGACCGGGTGATCGCTGCAATCAGCGGCATCACCCTGGCCGAGAATGTCGAGACCCTACGCAATCAGCAGGACGACACCGACCGCATCCTCTATTCCAATACCGGTGGAGCCAGCCTGGTCGGCAACAGTGCAGCCGACACCTTGGTTGGGCGCTCCGGGTCCGACACGGCCTATGGCGGGCTGGCGGACGACTTACTCTACGGCGGCGGGGGAGATGACTATCTGCGCGGGCGCTCGGGTGCCGATAGTGTCTTCGGTGGCGAGGGGAACGACACCTTGGATGGCGAAGGCGATGCCGACGTCGGCGACCTGCTTTATGGTGGTTCCGGTGACGACGAGATCCACATGACCGACGAGGACAGCGCCTACGGTGGCTCCGGGGCTGATTCCTTCTGGCTGGACACGATCGATGACGGCACCGCTCTCGACGGCGGTACGGTGGTGGCCGAGGCCGAAATCTGGGACTTTCACGGCCAGCTCTTCGACAGCGAGACCGAGAACGACGTGCTGCTGCTGCGCACCAACCTGGAGACCGGCAGCTTCACCTATGTCGAGAGCGCGGACTTCTCTGGAGCCGGCAACTCGGAAGCCCGCTTCAACGAAGACCTGGCCCAAGTCGAGATCGACAGCGACGGCGACGCCACCCTCGACATCGTCGTCGCCATCGACGGCATGACTGAGGCCACAGAGCTCACCGCTACGGACTTCCTCTTTCTTTAGGTGAGGGGCGTCTGCGGCCGGTCAAACCTCCATTCCAGAGCAACAGCTCTACAAGTCCTCTCCTGCGTGAGGGTATAGAGGGGCGCAGGTCAACCCAAGGGCACAAAAGAGGTCTCTATTGCCTGCCCTTATTATGACCATCATCCTGCTACCCTCCAGATCTCTGGACCTTAACGCGGCGGAGAACAGTGGACTCTCACACAAAACTGGCTGTCCAAGCGCGATTTCGACACCTACGAGGCCACCTTGGAAGTTGCTTGAGATGCTTGGAACACGCGCCTCGCCCTACCCGACAAGATCACGCCCTTCCGGTCAAGACATTGGGTTCTCAGTGTACCTCTCGCTCAGTGATTTTTGTTTTCTAGGATTTCTCTTTCTGGAATTTCTGTTTCTAGGATTTCTGTTTCTGGCGCAATCAACGTGCTGTTTCACGTTCTGCCTAACCTAACCTTTTGGTCAGGTAACGAGGAGAATCTTTTTCAGTGCACCTAAACTTTTGGTCAGGTTACAAGAAGAACTTTTCCTAATGTGCTTAACATTTTTGTTGGGTGATGAGAATAATTTTTTGTAAGGTACCTAACCTTTTGGTCAGGTGACGAGAATAGCTTTTTCTGTCATGCATAATTACTGGGTTGGATCTTTCGCATGAAGATCGGCGCGCGCCCCGAGACGGTTGAGCGTGAGGAAAGACAATGGCGACCTATAAAGGTTCTAGCGGCGATGATGTCTTAAGCGGCAGCGATCTGGCCGATCTGATCCTGGGCTTCGACGGCGACGACACGCAATTCGGTCTCTCAGGCAACGACATCGCCCGCGGGCTGACCGGCAACGATGTGATCTATGGAGGGTCGGGCGACGACAGCCAGACGGGTCAAGGCGGTGACGATCGCCTCTATGGCGATGGCGGGATAGATCGGCTGAACGGTGGATCGGGCGGCGATCGGCTGTTCGGCGGTACGGGCGGCGACTTCCTGCGCGGGCGTTCAGGCGCGGACACGCTCTATGGGGGCAGTGGCGACGACACCTTCCTGGTGGAGGACAGCGGCGACATTGTGCTCGAGGCCGCCGGCGAAGGCCGGGACACGCTGCGCTCGAGCGTAAACTTCGATCTGCAGGCCTCGGCCACGCAGGTTGAAGTACTGGTGTTGCTGAGGGCGGCCACGGAGGGGCTGGGCAATGCCCTGGACAACCTCCTGCGCGGCAACAGCGCGGCCAACCTGCTAAGTGGTCGCGCCGGCGCGGACAGCCTCTTCGGCCGCGACGGTAACGATAGCCTCTATGGCGGCGAGGCTGAGGACCGCCTGAACGGCGGGTCTGGTGATGACCTGCTCGATGCGGGGAGCGGCGCGGATTTCCTGCGCGGGTCGAGCGGCAGGGATACGCTCTTCGGCGGCAGCGGCGACGACACCTTCCGAGTGGACGACAGCGACGACAGCGTGGTGGAGACGGCGCCGGACGGCGGAACGGATAAGGTTGTCTCCAACGTCGACTTTGACCTCTCGGGATCGGCCAGCAATGTCGAAATTCTGGTGCTCCTCGGCTCGGCGCAGAACGGCGTTGGAAACAGCCTGGACAACAGCCTGCGCGGCAACAGCGCGGCCAACCTGCTAAGTGGTCGCGCCGGCGCGGACAGCCTCTTCGGCCGCGACGGTAACGATAGCCTCTATGGCGGCGAGGCTGAGGACCGCCTGAACGGCGGGTCTGGTGATGACCTGCTCGATGCGGGGAGCGGCGCGGATTTCCTGCGCGGGTCGAGCGGCAGGGATACGCTCTTCGGCGGCAGCGGCGACGACACCTTCCGAGTGGACGACAGCGACGACAGCGTGGTGGAGACGGCGCCGGACGGCGGAACGGATAAGGTTGTCTCCAACGTCGACTTTGACCTCTCGGGATCGGCCAGCAATGTCGAAATTCTGGTGCTCCTCGGCTCGGCGCAGAACGGCGTTGGAAACAGCCTGGACAACAGCCTGCGCGGCAACGACGCTGGCAACAGCCTCTACGGCCGCAGCGGCGCGGACGGCCTTCTCGGCCGTGAAGGCGCGGACTCGCTCTTCGGCGGTTCGGGATTGGACCGCTTGGTCGGTGGCTCCGGCAGCGATCTGATTGACGGCGGCGACGCCGCGGACACGCTCTATACCGGGAGCGGTGCCGATACAGCTTTCGGAGGCAGCGGCAACGACAGCGTGATCGATGGAACCGGCGATGCCAATCTCTACGGAGCCGGCGGCGACGACTTCCTGGTTGGTTTGAGTGGTTCGGACAGGCTGTTCGGCGAAGGTGGAGCGGACACCCTGGTCGGAGGAACCGGGTCAAGCCCGATCGATACTCTCTATGGCGGAGCGGGCGACGACAGTTTCACTGTGGACGGCGGCGAGGTGATCGTGGAGACGGCAGGAGGCGGCACGGACCTGGTGATCGCCGCGGTCGACTGGACGCTTGGGGCCAATGTCGAGAACCTTCTGATCGCGACCGGCGAGGTGATGCTCATACTCGGCGGCTCAGAAGATGTTGTCGGCACTGGCAACAATGCCGACAACACTATGACCGGCAACTCCGGCCAGAACACCCTCTATGGACAGCGCGGCGGCGACAGCCTCTTCGGCGCGGACGGAAATGATAGCCTCTTCGGCGCGCACGGGGACGATACCGAGATTTTTGGAGGGAACGGGATCGACTACCTTTATGGAGACGATGGAAACGATCTTTCGTTGGATGGCGGTGAGGGTGATGACGTTATCAGTGGCGGGAACGGTAACGACAGCTACCTGTACGGTCACAGCGGAGACGACATTGTCCTTGGCGGTAGTGGGCTTGACTATTACCTCTATGGCGCCGACGGCGCGGACTTAGTGTACGGTAACAATGGAGCTGACAACGGCCTTTACGGCGGCAAAGGCGACGATACCCTGAGAGGCGAAAGTGGTAACGATCAGCGCCTTTTCGGCGGCGACGGGGAAGATTTCCTGTCGGGTGGCGGCCGCGACGACACTAGCCTTTTCGGCGGCAACGGCGACGACCGACTACTCGCCGGGGAAGGCTATGATTACTGGATGTTTGGGGCATCCGGCAACGATGCCATTTTTGGCGGTTCCGGTGATGATTTCTTCGTTTTTGGCGCGTCCGGCAGTGACGCCATTTTTGGCGATCAAGGCGATGATACCAGTCTTTCAGGGGGAGATGGCGATGACAGTCTCTACGGCGGATCAGGACGCGACGTCCTCAAGGGCGACGGCGGCGATGATACGATCTTTGCCGGAAGCGGTGACGATAACGTGTTGGACGGTGGTGTCGGTAATGACACGATCTATGGAGGAGAAGGCAGCGACGTTAACCGGTCAGCGGGTGGCAACAACGTCTTCTTTGGAGGAGGAGGCAGCGACTCCCAATCGGCCGGCGGTGGCGGCAACGACACCCTGTTCGGCGGCTCCGATAGCGATTTCGCGTTCTTTGGGTTCGATGGAGATGACAAACTGGACGGCGGCAGTGGCAATGATAACGGGATGTATGGTGGCAGCGGTGCGGATCGGCTGTACGGCGACCTTGGAGCAGACATCCGCTTGGTGGGAGGAGATGGGCTAGACAGCCTCTTTGGAGCCGAGGGGGACGACACATCTTTGGCTGGCGGGAACGACGCCGACCTGCTGTACGGAGGCGAAGGCAACGACCTATCACTGCTCGGCGGCAACGGAAACGACGTGGTCCAAGGCAATGATGGGCAGGATCGCTCACTGAGCGGTGGCGGCGCTGATGACCGGATCTACGGTGGGGCCGGAGACGATCTTGCCCTGCTCGGGCAGGACGGGGAGGATCGCCTCTACGGCGGCAGCAGTAACGACACCAGTCTGGACGGCGGCAGCGGTGACGACATAGTATTGAGCGAGATTGGGGACGACCAGTCCTTGATCGGCGGCACGGGCGCCGACACGCTCTACGGTGGCGAGGGCCGTGATACCGTATTGTTGGGCCAAGACGGAACGGATCGCCTTTTCGGCGGCCTTGGCGATGACACCAGTCTGGATGGCGGCAACGGTGATGACACGCTCAACGGTGGCGAGGGCCGCGATGTCGATTTGCTAGGCCAAAACGGCACAGACCGCCTCTTCGGCGGTCTCGGTGATGACACCAGTCTGAGTGGGGGCAGCGGAGACGACAGCCTCTCCGGCGGTTCGGGTGACGACGTTAGTCTCCTTGGCGGCATAGGCGATGATAAGCTGGACGGAGAGAGCGGCGCTGACTACTTATTTTTCGGAGGGTCCGGGAATGACACTTTGATCGGCGGCGAAGGGGACGACTTGCAGTTCTACGGCGATACCGGGAACGACAGGATTGTCGGTGGCGGCGGTAACGACAACAGTCTCGCTGGTGGGTCCGGCGACGATCTGGTCTATGGTCAGGGCGGCGTCGATACGCTCTTCGGCAACTCTGGCAGGGATGTTTTCGTCGCCGGAGCCGCGCCAGCTGATGGTCTTGGACTCGAGATAATGTATGGTGGTGACGGCGATGACACTTTTGTCCTGGATGAAAACCAGACAGCCGTTGAAGAGGCCGGCGGCGGCAGCGACCTAGTGATCGCGCGTAGCGACCTGACCCTGGCGACCAACATCGAGACCTTTCTCGCGCAGACCGCTTTCGATATCTCCTTCGGGTTTGGCAATATTTTAAGCAATCTCATGTTCGGGAACACAGCTGCCAACACTCTCTATGGTGAGAGTGGCCATGATTACTTGAATGGCGGCGAGAATGCGGATCGGCTGTTCGGCGGCAGTGGCTCTGACATTTTCCGAGGTGGCAATGGCGACGATGTCATTTACGGTGGCGTCGGACTTGATACCTTTCTCGTCGGTGAGAGCGGCGCGGATACGATCTTCGGTGGCAGCGGGAAGGAGTTCTGGCTTTGGGGCAACAGCGGTGACGACCGGATCGAAGGAGACGACGGAGCTGATGCTGGTCTATACGGTGGCGACGGCGCTGACCGCCTCTTCGGTGGAACAGGGAACGATTTCTCCCTCTGGGGAGGAAGGGGAGACGACAGCCTCTTCGGCGGTGATGGAAACGACACCAGTTTGGTTGGTGAAGAAGGGAACGATCGCATCTATGGGGGCGCCGGGAACGACACCTCACTCCGGGGCCAGATAGGCGACGACCAGGTGTTCGGGGGGGACGGTAACGACACGGCATCCGGCGGTGACGGCGCGGACAGTCTGCGCGGTAACGAGGGCGCCGATTACCTTTATGGCGGGAACGATGAGGACGGCGTCTTCGGCGATAGCGGGGTCGATTTTTTGACGGGCGATGGAGGCAACGACAGCCTGTTCGGAGGCAACGACCTTGACAGACTGTTCGGTGGAGATGGCAATGACTCCCTCTTTGGCGGTGATAGTGATGATACCTTGAAAGGCGCCAGCGGTGACGATGTCATGGCCGGTGGCGAGGGAGACGATACCTTAGAGGGTGGGGACAGCACCGACTATATGCTGTTTGGGGACAATGGGTCGGATAGAATCTTTGGGGGCAGCGGGACTGACTATTTTCTCGGCGGTCGGTCAGGAAACGATACAATCTCAGGCGATATCGGGAACGATAGCATCCTGTTCGGTGACAGCGGCAACGACGTTCTCTACGGCGGCGATGGCAATGATACGTCTTTGTTAGGGGGCGATGGGATGGACCGGATCCTCGGAGGTGCTGGAAATGATGTATCACTGATGGGCAATGATGGAGTTGATTTTGTCTTCGGTGGGAGCAATGCCGATGGTGTCTTTGGAGGCTCTGGAACAGATCAGCTGAATGGAGACATCGGTGACGACAGCGCGTTCGGTGGCGCCCAGGATGACAGGGTCTATGGCGCGGACGGCGTCGACAGGCTGTTTGGAGACGACGGAGTCGATCGATTGTTTGGAGGACGCGGCAATGACACGCTAAGTGGCGGGACCGATGCAGACAGTCTCTTTGGTGGAGACGGCCGAGACACGATCTTCGGCGGCGATGGAAACGATTTAATCTTCATCCCGTCACAGGTGGACATTGAGCTCGGAGATACCATCGATGGCGGCCCTGGGATCGACAGGCTCATCTTGGGTCCTTTGGTCACCATTCCGGCGGGCGTTGAAATTACTAATGTCGAGCTCATATTCTGAGGCTTCCCAGTCGCCCGCCTGTGTTTTCCGCCTTTGACACGACAAGGCACCAAAACTATAGAGACATAGAAAGTTTAAACACAATGAACCGCACCGGTTTTGTCGGAGGCTCTAGAGTTTGAGATGATGGAGCGATGACAAGCAAGCATGGAACGCGATTTTCGCCGGAGGTCCGCGCTTAAGCGGTGCGGGTGGTGTTGGAGCACAGTGAGGACGACGCCTTGCAATGGGCCGCGATCTCTTCGATCGCGTCCAAGATCGGCTGCACGGCGGAGACCTTGCGCCGCTTGGTGCGCCAGGCAGAGCGCGATCAGGGTCAGGGCTCGGGCCCGACGACAGATGATCACGCTTTCCTGAAGGCATTGGAGCGGGAGAACCGCGAGCTTCGACAGGCGAATGAGATTCTGCGCAAAGCGTCAGCCTCTTTCGCCCAGGCGGAGCTCGACCGCCGGTTCAAGCCATGATCGCCTTCATCAACGCGCATCGCCAGGCCTATGGGGTCGAGCCGATCAGCAACCAGCTGTCGATCGGCCTATCTGCTCTGGGTGGCTGACTTCACCTATGTCTCCACTTGGGCTGACTTCGTCTACGTCGCTTTCGTGATCGATGCCTTTGCCAGCCAGATGGTCGGCTGGTGCGTCAGCCACCGGGCGGAAGCCGGTCTCGTGTTGGATGCGCTCGAGCGGGCTCTCCACAAGCGCAGCCAGCTCATCGTGGTGGCCCTATTCTCAATAGCAACCGTGGCAGCCAATACGTTTCGATGATCTACACAGAGTGCTTAGCACAGGCAGGCATAGAGCCTTCTATCGGCAGCGTAGGAGACTCTTGCGACCATGCTCTGGCCGAGGTCATTTATCGCCGCGGGCCCTGGCGCCCCATTGTGGCGATTGAGTTTACCACCTTGCAATGGGTCGATTGGTTCAAAGGCCGCCGGCCCCTGAAGCCCACCGGCTACAATTCACTGGCTGTAGCCGAGGAGTACCACCGTGCCCTGCTGCAGCAGGGCACGGTAGCGGGACTGACACTAAGTTACCTCCGATGAATTCTAGCCAGTTCAGGGCCGCGATCTTCACTGGGCTGCGACCTCATGGGGCTCGGCCTTCCAAGAGGCCTGACGTACGCCGCTGCCGAGCGTCGTCACCATTTCAATGCGCGAGAAGTCCTTTCCTTCCTCTTCATAGAACTGTTTCGCTCGGTAGTAGAAGTAGTAGGGGTCTTGGTACATCTTGATGGTCGAGGGGGAGCCATCTGCCTGCGGTTCAACGAAGAGAAAGCCACTGCGCATGTTAGCAATCATCAAAACCGGCTCGTTACTGGTCACTTGGACGGTATGTTCAACGCCGGGAAACTCCAGAATGAAGGTGCCCGGAACCATAACCTTCTCAGACTGTTCCACGTAGTGCCAGCGTCCCTGAAGGGTATAGGCAAAGGTTTGGCCACAGTGATAGTGGGTGTGAATGCCCAGTCCTTTCGACATCTTGAAAAAGAGAGTCATCTGATTGCTCTGGCAATCTAGGCAAAGTGGGTAGTACCAAGTGCCCGGCATTGTCCAGGGTACCATATCTTCGTGCTTCACATCGGGAATCTGTACATAGACGTCTTCAGCGGCCGTGTGGGACTTTTGTATACTGCTCGACAGAGCTTGAACCAAGGTGTTGGACATGACTGCTATCCTTTCCATCAATAGAGTGCTCTTTTGTCCTTTTAGCAGGATCTGAGGGATGACTTTGGTCTTTTTGGTACGACATAATGGCCATTCAAAGAATCGGAGGGATCTGTATCTGAGCAGATATGCCTAACTTACATCCCTGTACTGATCTCGAACGCTAGGTTCTGTAACTGGCACTGCTCGGGGGGCGTCGAGGCCTTCATCGATCTGTCCGAACTAACATCTCCTGATAGAGTCACCATGTTCTATGGGTCTCACTAAGACAGAGATTGCAAAGACTCCATTTGAGTGTTGGCTGAACAACCCATTAGGCACCTTTGCAGATCGTCCGACTCCCTACTCTCTCTCGAGATCGCCGCCTTCGGTCTAGCGCTGAGGTGTCTCCTCTCGCAGGTGGCTTCAAGCTCATTCCGAGCTAGGGTTCAGACTCGATCATAGCCAGAATGCGACGAGAGTAGCGATGGCGACGGCTGAGAGGAAGTTTCTGGCGAGTTTGTCGTAGCGCGTGGCGACGCGTCTGAAGTCTTTGAGGCGACAGAAGGCGTTTTCGATTTGATGGCGGTCGCGGTATCGGGCCTTGTCATAGTGTATTTTGCGTTTGCGGTTGATCCGGCCGGGAATGACCGGCACGGCGCCAGCGCCACGCAAGGTCTTGCGGATGGCGTTGGCGTCGTACCCTTTGTCGGCAAGCAGGTATCGGGCACCGGCCGCACGGGGCAGGAGCAGGCCAGCGGCCTTGACGTCCGAAACGTTGCCTGGCGTCAGGTCGAAGGCGTAGGGCCGGCCGAGGAGGTCCGTGAGCGCGTGGACTTTGGTGGTCTGGCCGCCGCGCGAAGGGCCGATCGCTTGGTTTTTCGCCCCCCTTTTCCGCCATGGGCGGAGCGATGGGCCTTCACGTAGGTGGAATCGATGGCCGTTGATTTCGTCACTGCACCAGAGGCTGCGAGCGCTTCGACGAGGTTGGCCCAAAAGCGCCGCCGGGACCAGCGATTGAAACGGTTATAGACCGTGGTAGAGGGACCGTACTCGGCTGGACAATCACACCAACGGCAGCCCGTCTTGAGAACCTGGATGATGCCCGAAATCACCCGACGGTCGTCAACCCGACGAGCCCCCGGTTGGTTCTTCGGCAGATGCGGTGCAACCTGCTCCCACTGGGCATCCGACAGCCAAAACAGACGAGACATGGCAATACTCCGATAGGTTCACCCTATCAGAATCATCTTTCCCCGCGCCGCTTCAATCGTCTGATTGGGTTTGAACCCTAGAACAATGCCAGTTTCAGATCCTGGGCCGAGTTCAAGGCCGCTATACAGCAGGATGTTCCCGAACGGAGCTTCCGCGAACATCGTGCCAATGAGAATGGGGATGCGGTGATCGGCTTCAAATTGGGCCCTCGTAGCTCTGTGGCGGGGAATTCTCGGTCGCTTACTGGACACAGCCCAATGTCGATATAGGAAACTCTTACCTCGCCGTGATCGAGACCGCTGCCTGCGAACCGGGCTAGACCCACATATCTGTCCTGAGGTGAGTTGGTGCTTTGCCCAGCCAGGCTTTGAGCTCGCAGCGCTGGGGGCATTCCGAGGAAGACAACTTCGAGACCCTGGACTATCGACATCATTACTCCAGTATGGAGGGGACTGGGGGAGTGGTGAAACGCGAGACGCCTGGTGTTTGCTTGCAGTACAAAAATGACCATCAAATGCCGCATAGCTGCTGCGCATTAACCCCAAGAACGATCGCTATTTTTGCCTTGTTTCATAACCCATCTCAGTGGGCGTTATCAGAGCGCCACTAAATCAAACAGGATACGGACGCTGCCTGATTACTCAAGGAAGAGGGTTGAAAAATGAAGCGCTACAAACTCGTATCCATTGTTGGTGCCGCGGCTTTAGCACTTGCGGTTACGACTCCCGTCACCTCGGCCATGGCAATGCCGCCGCCTGGAGGGCATTTCGGTGGGCCGCACATCGGCGCACTTTTTGGTCCAGGCCCAGGTTTCGGTCCAGGCCCAGGTTTCGGACCAGGTCCAGGTTTCGGACCAGGTCCAGGTTTTGGGCCGGGACCAGGGTTCGGTCCAGGGCGGTTCTAGGTATTGCAACGTGAATCCCAAATGAAGTTGCATAAGGCGAAGCTGGGCGGTGCGCCCTAATTGGCGAGATTGGCAATCGTTGATCTGAACGCTACCGGGCTTGACACCTGACATGCCAAGAGTGCCAGACACCAGCGGCAGACAGCTAGATCGCAGGTGCCCTGTGCGGGGTACCTATTGTGATCTGTGGCTTGCCAGTGCGCTACAGCGGCAGCCTTGCTTTGGGAAAGCTCTTTTCGATCTGAGTGACCTTATGGTCGGCATTACTGCTGGTCACAACTACGAGCCAGACCAACGGAACGGGGTCGTTGAGCTCGGCGCTTGCAATCAGCCAAAGGTGATTGCTCATTGCTCACCTATCTTCTATGGGAAAGGCGCATCATCCGACTTCTGAGCCGCGTAGACTCTTTATGGGTGAATCAGTAATCGTCCTGTCTTCTTAGATGACTTGAAATCATCAACAGCCTGCTGAAGTTTGGGCGAGCAGGCACAACCTCTATCAGACCAGATGGAGTGTTGGTGCGCTGGTCGTGCGGTGCACGCGGGCGCGTGCCACGGCGCGCCCAGCGGCGCGTGATCTTGTTCTCCTGCCCGATCCCGTTCGAAGCGCTTAGGCGGCCCCACTGGGGCCACGGTCGCTTCTCACCATCTTGCCACCAGATCTCAATCTCAGTGCCAGTGACCTGGGTCGCTTGGTTCCGTCATTCATAGGGTGAGTCCTGGTTCGGCTGCTCTGGGACCGAAGTTTGGACCGCCGGAGGTTGGAGTCTTCAGGGGGCAGAGCACGTGGTCAATGACGGAGGAAACTAGCGACGCAGCTCAGACGGATTGTAAACCATTGTAGGGGTAGGTGCTGCAACCAAATAAAGAGTTCTATGGATCGACTCACGACAAGCTTGAGAACCATGCAACTGGATCGAATCAATAGGGTCAGTCGAAGAAGCAACAGAAGTTGCTTTGCCCCAACAAACATGCCCTATATGAGCGCGATTGTATCACTCAAACACCTTTAAAGGAGGAACGAATGTCAGTTGAGTTGTTCGTAAACGGGACGCTCATGCGCGGACTGCCTTTGCACCGAAACTTGGACGGTGCGACGTTCGTGGGCGCGTTCACGACAGCCCCGATTCATCGTCTTTACTCCATCGGAGACATCCATCCGGGTATGTTCGAGGTCGACGACGGCGGGGTGTCAGTGACGGGCGAGATTTACCGCATGACCGAAGACATTCTTGCACGAGTGGAAGCAGGAGAGCCGCTGCATCTTTATAGAGGTCCGGTCAAGGTGGCGGATTACGGCACAGTCGATGGCATACTGGATCCTCGCGACTTGGCAATGGGGCACCATAAAGACATCTCTAGTTTTGGAGATTGGCGGACCTACATTGCATCTCTGGACACGCGATAGACAGAGAGGTGTACAGGCTCACAATTGAGATGGACACGCATCATTGAACAGAGGATGTGAGAAACGACTCTTCGTCAGGCCTACTTCGGGGAACCGCTTCCAGGTATGTAGGTGATAGGGGCGTATCCCCTCATAACACGGGCGTTGCGGTCAAGACGAAGGCGGACGAAGGCCCCACTTGCTGCCAGTTCATCAGGCGGACGCAAATCGACAAGCCCGCAATACTCAAGCACGGACTAACCAAACAATGCCGGGACAAATTGGTTTGGCGATAAGCTCAGGAAAGTGCCTCGAAAACCGCCAGCGAGTTAGCAACTGCGCCAAAAACGCCCCCCTGCATCTTCACGATGTTGAGGGCCGCGAGATGGTTTCCCGGATCGGTCACGGCGCAACAGTCCTCAAGGAGCAGACACTCGAAACCACGGTCATTCGCTTCGCGCATCGTGGTGTGAACACACACATCCGTCGTCACACCAGCCAGCATCAGGTTTGCTATCCCGCGTTGGCGCAGCATCAACTCAAAGTCGGTCGCGCAAAAGGTGCCCTTACCTGGCTTGTCGATTATTGGCTCTCCGCTTTCCGGCCTTAGCGTCTGGACCCATAAAGGGTTTGCGCGGCTCGGGCTTTGGATGATTCACCCTTCTCAGAGGAGAGAGGTGAACGATGAGCAATCACTTTTGGCTGTCGGAGCAGCAGTTTGCGCGGCTTGAGCCCTACCTTCCAACGGACACCCGAGGCAAGCCACGCGTCGATGACCGGCGTGTGATCAGCGGGATCGTTCACGTTCTGAAGACTGGTGGGCGCTGGTCCGATGCACCCGCGATCTATGGGCCGCACAAGACCTTGTATAATCGCTTTGTCCGCTGGGCTGCGAAAGGCGTCTGGACCGACATCTTCGAGGCTTTGGCGCGCGCCGGAGGCCCGACTGCAGCAGTGCTTATAGACTCGACGGCAGTTCGAGCACACCGCTGTGCGGCCGGGGGAAAAGGGGGGCAGAGGCTCAAGCGATCGGCCGCTCGCGCGGCGGACGGACCACCAAGATCCACGCCCTAAGCGACCCACAGTGTCGGCCCATCGCCTTCCTGCTAACGGGCGGTCAAGTGGCGGATTGTCGGGCAGCCGAGGTCTTGCTGGAACGCTTGCCTCCAACCGATCTCCTGCTTGGCGACAAGGCCTACGACAGTGACAAGCTGCGCCGCCTGATCGAAGCCCGAGGGACCGCTCCGAACATCCCGCCCAAGACCAATCGGCGCTGGAAATCATGCTTCTCGCCATTCCTATACCGACAACGCAACGCCATCGAGCGCATGTTTGGACGCCTCAAGGACTTCAGACGCATCGCCACGCGATATGACAAGCTGGCGCGGAACTTCCTCGCTGCAATCGCCATCGCTGCAACCGTTTGCTACTGGTTATGAGTCCTGGCGCTAGTTCTGGAATGATATCCCAGCAAGGCTCGCCGCGCACCAGGATCCGACCATTTGGTCCCTGGTCGCCGATACCGGCACCGGGACGCCGTGATCGCCACAGCTTGTTTGGTGGTAGATCGGAAAGGTCCGGTCGGTGTCCTTCCCGCGTATGGAAGACGCCGTAGCCTTTGGAACGCAGGAACTCAAGCAGCCGACTGATCGGGCCGATTGGCGCACGCGTTGCTGCCAAGTCGTACCCCATACTGTCGACGTATCCGCCCGGTCCACAGAAGTCGAGCTGCATATCGATCACGACCAGTGCCGTGGTATCAGGTCTCAAGTCACCATTGTAAGGTCAGGGATAGGGCTCGGAGTCAACTGTAGTCATTGTCACTCACCTTTTTGATGCTTGCCATAGAACAGCCGTGATCAGGAACCTCAAGCTAACGGCTGACTACCCAGGCCGAAAATCGATTGGCCACTTTGCAACTCCATGGGTCGATCACAAACCAAATTGGCCCTCGGCTATTCCGAAGACGCTAAAGCTGCCCTCATCTTGATTACGACGTTCCGGTATCTCTGATCTGACATAAGTCGTGATCTTTAGGGGTGCAAGCTCTAGGGAAACCGCGACGGCGTTCGGCATAGGCCGGTCTTCTGACATAGTTCCCAACACCCAACACGCAGAGCCTATCGGTGCTGATGATGCGAGGTAAGGCAGCGGCGTTGTCGTTCGCGGCCATGTTCACCATCCCTCGGCTGCTACAACCAGACGAAATCTGTCGCGGTCAGCATGTCACCGCCACTGAAGTTGGTGATGCGAACGGTGATGTCGGTGCTGGCGTCACCGTCCTGGTCGACCTCAAGCAAGCGCCGGCCGGCATAACGGGCTTCTGAATTGCCGCTGCCGGAGAAGCCGGCCTCGCCGATGTAGGCGAAGCTGCCGGTCTCCAGGCCGGTGGCGAAGACCAGTTTGTCCTGGCCTGTAGTGCCACCGAAGACGCCGCCCTCGAAGTCGCGTATCAGGGCCACGTCGGCCACGGCCGTGCCTTGGCCGACGCCGCTGAAGAAGAAGGCGTCTCCGCCGGTCCCCCCTAGTGCCGTGTCGTCCTGACCGATGATCAGACTGTCATTGCCACTGCCACCTACCAAGCGATCCCTGCCGGAGCCACCGTCCAGGGTGTCGCCGCCCTCCATCCCGTACAAGCGATCGGTTCCGTCTAGTCCCAGCAAGACATTGCCGCCGCTGTTGCCTTCCATCCGGTTGTTCAGCCTGTTGCCGGCTCCGTCCAGGTTGCCGAGGCCGGTGGCCAGTTGCAGGTTCTCAAAGAAGCTGACGCTTGCCAGGGTGAAGTCGATCTCCGCCAGGATCCAGTCACGGAGTCCGCCCGCAGCCGTCTCCACCACGACGTCACCCAAGGTGTCGACAACGACGGTGTCATTCCCGGAGCCTCCATAGGCCGTATCGCTGCCCCCATCGCCGTCGATAAAGTCGTTGGCATTTCCACCATAGAGCTTGTCTTGGCCAGAGCCTCCGAAAAGGCTGTCGCGCGTGAAGCCGCCGAAAGCGGTGTCTGCACCCTCGCCGCCGTAGAGGCGATCCAGGCCGGTGGCGCCGTCCAGGCTATCGTCTCCGGCTTCACCGCTGAGGCGATCTGATTCCCCGCCGCCGAAGAGACCATCTTGGTCGCTACCGCCCAGCAGTTCGTCGGTTCCCTCGCCACCATAGACCAGGTCGTCGCCATTATCGCCGCTGAGCGTGATGTCGCGGCCGAAACTGCCGTAAAGGCGATCGTTGCCGCTGCCCCCAAAGAGGCTGGCGTCATCGCCGGCGTCACCATAGATCCGGTCGTTACCGATATCGCCGAGGAGGCCGACATCATTGCCGGCCTTGCCGAAGATGTAGTCGTTGCCGGCGCCACCGTCCAAACTGCTGTCATCACCGACACCGCCATAGATCCGGTCGTTGTCGTGCCCGCCGAAGACACCTGTGTCGTTGCCGCTTCCTCCGAAGAGGCTGTCGTCGCCGCTGCCCCCGGAGACCTGATCCGTCCCGCTGCCACCTCGGGCCTCGTCGATCACACTGGTGCCGATCAGATCATCCGTCCCGCTGCGACCGAAGTGCTGAACCGTCTCGACCGACACCAGCAATGAGGTAAGAGAAAGCGTGCTACCTTCCAAGAGCACAACGGTATCTGTGCCGTTCCCGCCGTTGATGACCTCTGCCGTCGGCAGCTCGCCTTGGCTTCGAACCACGATGAGGTCATCCCCGGAATTGCCGTAGATAAAATCAGCGCCACTGCCTCCGTCGATCGTGTCATCGCCTGAACCCCCGAAGATGTCATCATCAAATTCCGTACCGTAGAGGTACTGCCCTTTGTCTTCGTCACCGACGACGACGAAGTACTCTACGCTGGAGAACTCGGCGCCAGCTGGGAGCGTGACCTGCCCATAGATGATTAGGGTATCGTTGGCTCCACCACCGAAGAAGCGATCACCGGCGCTGATGTCGCTTTGTGTGACGATCAGGAAAGAGTCGCTGCCGTCTCCGCCAAAGAGAGTCCCAGCACCGACTTCACTCCTAAGAGCATCATCGCCGTTTCCACCATAGACAGTGTTGTTAGCTTGACCGCCGTTGATCGAGTCCTGACCGGATCCACCGAAAATGGTGTCCGCCTGTTCGCCGCCATAAAGGTTGTCGTTGCCGCTTTCGCCCCTGATTGTGTCTTCACCACCATTTCCATAGATGTGATCGCTGCCGTCACGGCCCAGCACAGCGTCGTCCAAAGCGCTGCCCGTGATTGTATCGTCACCATCCGTTCCGGGCGTCCCGATACGCTCCAAGGAGGCCAAATCGCTACCCGCGGGCACCTCAAGGTCGAATCCTAGCGGTACATAGAGGGTGTCGTTGCCAGCACCACCATCAATAGTCTCATTGCTCGTCAACTCATCGGCGCCGTAACGGAGGTCGATCAGATCGTCGCCGCTGCCACCAAACACACGATCTTGTCCGCAGCCCGGCAACAGCGTCGCGCGTCCCGACCTGTCAATGATGATATCATTCCCATTGCCGCCAAATGCGGTGTTGGAGCCGTAGCTAGCACCACCTCCAGTCTCTATGAAATCGCCACCATCACCGCCATAGACAGTGTCGCTACCGTCATCGGCTGAGATAACGTCGCCGTCGGCGCCACCGAAGAGCGTATCGTTTTGGTTTCCGCCAAACAGAGTGTCGGAACCAGTGTCACCCTCGAGGAGGTTTCCCGCATCGCCTCCTCGCAGCGTGTCATTTCCCTGGGCGCCGTACATACGGTTCGTCACCGCGGTGAGGCCGTTGAAAGATTCACCGCCATAACGACCGTTGAAGATGGCAAGCTCGACGCTGGTGATGATCAGGTCAGTGACCGAAATGTTGTTGGGCATGGAGAAGAACACGAGGGTGTCTGTCCCCGCACCACCATCAAAGACCTCGCCCGCCACAAGCTGTCCAGTTTCATTTACGAAAGACCGAATTGACCAGAGTGTATCATTAAAGCTGCCACCATAGAGCGAGTCGAGGCCGGTTCCTGACTTCAAGAGATCTGCCCCCTGATCACCGAAAAGGGTATCGTTGCCTCCGTTTCCCTCAATTACATCGTTGCCGGAGCCACCTCGAATCGTGTCGTTTTGGTCGTTGCCGTCGAGAGTATCGTTGCCATGACCTCCGTAAATCCGGTCGTTCCCGCTCCTGCCGGAAATGTCGTCACCGTCATCACCGCCGAATATTCTGTCTGCACCGGCGTCACCTGATATGCCGTCGGCCCCGCCAAACCCAAAGATGGAATCGTCTCCGTCGTCCCCAAACAAACGGTCCCCGCCGGTTTGGGTTCCGTAGAGCGTGTCTTCGCCCGTGCCACCGTAGAGCCGACCGTAGGCGTTGCCGGCGTTTAAAATGTCGCTGCCATTGCCGCCAAAGAGTCTATCTCGTCCATCATCTCCAAAGAGTTGGTCGTCGTTGCCTTCGCCCAGGAGGCTGTCATCACCGTCACCGCCCTCCAGAACATCTGGTGCATCGCCACCAAAGAGGCGATCGACGCCGTCACCACCTGACAAACGGTCACCATCGTTACCCCCATAGAGGCGGTCGTCATTGGCGCCGCCCGAGAGTGTATCGTTGTCGCCGCCGCCGTAGAGGATGTCGTTGTTCGACCCACCGTTCAGAAAATCGTCGCCCGCGTATCCCAAGATGGTGTCATTGCCGGCATCACCGAAGGCTCGGTCTGCGCCGCTGCCACTGGTGATGCGGTCATTGTCGTTACCGCCGAAGAGCGTGTCGTTTCCAGCCCGCCCGCGCAGAGAATCGTTCCCACCGAGCCCAAAGAGCGTATCGACACTGTTGGTGCCAGTAAGCGTGTTGGCATTGTTGTCGCCAGTCTTGACCACCATCGTGCAACTCTCCTCCCCGGTAGCGGAAGCAAGCTTGCTTCCAAGCAGAAGGCGCCAATGGATTGCGGCCTAAGTCCCTGTATCGTGTGCCTGAGTACCAGCCGACTATACGACATGCTTCTGCCCCGAACGGCTCTATCAGCACCTCTCCACAGTACTACACGACCCCCTAAGCCAAGCATCAGGAAACCCTAGCCTCTGCCATTGTGGAGAATACTGTTTTTAACATCCTCGATAAACCTGTCTAAAAGGTTAGGTTTTGCAGTTAAATCTAGCCAAAAGGTCAGGGGCAATTCTCGGTTCTTGTCAGCAAGTGGCTAATCCTTAAGCAACTCCGCTTCGGATGTCGGAATATTCGCAGTTTAACACTGTAAATTCGAGGGCAACAGGAGGCGTTCAAACCTACTATCAGCTTGTATGAAACGCGAGAGATCGATGGGTGAAAAGGCTGAAAGGGGGCCCGTCTGTCTGCAGAACCCAGCAACTTAGTACGCGGAGGCACACCTCAGTAGGAGAGGGGTGAACTGGCCCCCAATTGGATCGGACACCCGGCGTAGTCATGAAGGCTTGGGGATATCCTCAAGGATAGGCTTATGTCGGACGAAGGATTTCAGCGCGTAGAGGTGATCACGGGTGTTGCTCGTCGGCGTCGCTGGTCGCCAGAACAGAAGCTGGCGATTATCGAAGAAAGCATGCTGCCGGGAGAAAGCGTGTCGTCGACCGCGCGGCGCCATGGCGTTGCGCCGAACTTGTTGTATCGTTGGCGTCGCTTAATGAGCGAGGGAGGCGCCACGGCAGTGCAGGCTGACGATGGAGTGACTGGCAATGGTGAGGTTCGCCGTCTGGAAGAACGGGTGCGTGAACTTGAGCGCCATCTTGGCCGCAAGACGCTTGAGGTGGAGATCCTGAAAGAGGCTTTGGCCAAGTCGCAGTCAAAAAAACAGACCTTGCTGTCCTCGTCGCTGCTGAAGGGGCCTTCCCGGTGAAGTCGGTCGCCGACACGTTATCGTTGTCGCGCTCGAACCTGGTGCAGCGGCTTGCGTCCGGCACTGAGCCGCGTCGGCGCTATCACAAAGCGCAAGACGCGGCGGTTTTGGCGGAGATCCGCCCTCTGGTCGATGCACGGCCGAGCTATGGTTACCGTCGCATCACCGCGCTGGTGAACCGCGATCGGGCCGCCCGGGGCGAAACACCGCTCAACCACAAGCGCATCTACCGGATTATGAAGCACCATGGGCTGCTGCTGGAGAAGCACTCCGGGGCTCGACTGGGACGTTGCCACGACGGCAAGGTCGTCGTCATGCGCTCCGACCTGCGCTGGTGTTCGGATGGCCTGGAGTTTACCTGCTGGAATGGCGAAGTGGTTAGAGCCGCCTTCATCATCGATGCCCACGACCGTGAGGTCGTCGCCTGGAAAGCGCTGACTGGGGCTGGGATCTCCGGCTCGGACGTGCGCGACATGCTGCTCGAAGCCGTCGAGAGCCGCTTTGGCGGCCTACAGGCGCCACAGAGGGTTGAGTTCCTGGCCGATAACGGATCGCCCTACACGGCTCTGGAAACACGCCGCTTTGCTACCCAGCTGGGCCTGGTGCCCTGTTTCACCCCCGTCGCCAGCCCCCAGAGCAACGGCATTTGCGAGGCCTTCGTGAAGACCTTCAAGCGCGACTATGTCCGCATCAACCCTTTGCCAAGCGCCGCTCACGCGCTGGAAAAGATCGCCGGATGGTTCGAGGACTACAACGAAAACCATCCACATTCAGGGCTCAAGATGGCGTCCCCAAGGGCGTTCCGAAGAGCTCACAACTTAGCCGAGGTGTCCGCTTAAACGGGGGCAACACCAAGGGGAAAGTTCAGGACACCACGATGAGGCACAGTTGCTCTCATAGGTGTGTTCGTCCCAGTAAGCCAGTCCGACCACACACTTTCGAACCGCAGGCACCACCAGTCTTCGATTGCAGAATCAGCGGGATAGAGGCAGAGATAGGTATTCGTCTGCCAGGGAGGGATGCGGTGATCGGAAACCTCCGATCCAATTACTTGAGTAAGGCAGCTATACTGCTCGTAATCGTGGGTCTGACCGCTGCGAGCTTGGCAGCAGCTACCACCGCTAGGGCAGACGTCAATCCCTGGATTCGCAGCAATCTCTTCAATGCCGGAAAATGGGACACGGCAGGCCCTGGCACTGCCACACCCTGGTTGCATCCGCCGGAATGGACGCCGAATCAGGGCTGGGGCCTATTTGGTGGTAATTTGCAAGCGTCGAACGTAACTGGCAGCTGGGGGGGGGTTCGCGACAAGCTGGTAAAGCGCGGTATCTCCTTTCAGAGCGCCTACCTGGGTCAGTTCTCAGCAAATCCGGTCGGCGGTGAGAGCCAAGGGCAGTCCTGGCGGAGCGACTTCGCGGCTGGCGTCTTTGTCGATCTCGACCGGCTCTTCGACGTTCACCGAACCTACTTTCTGGCCTCTTTGGACTACGAGGACGGCACACCAAGCCTGACGCCAGCGCACGTGGGCAACCAGTTCCCAGTGCAACTGGCAACCGACAACGTCAATCGCTTTGTCCGCCTGGTTCACTTGGCCGCTGGAACACAGCTGTTCGACAACACTGTCGCCGCGAGCGCTGGTCGGATGATCACAGGCGAGCAGTATGCATATCTGGCCCAAGCCTGTAACTCTCTCAACCAGGCCATCTGCTCCAACCCGATCGCGGGAGCCAGAACAGCGACCTTTCTGACATACCCTGATGCTGGCTGGGGTGTGAACTTCGAGTACAAGCCCAGCTATTCCTGGTATGCGAAGGCAGGCGCCTATATGGTTGACAGCGACCTCCGGGATCAGACCGACGGTGGCGTTAACTTCGGAATTCCCGATGGAGCCGGGCCTTTGGTTTTGGGCGAGATCGGCTATCTGACGGGCAAGCCCAACTTCGTAGGAACCGGCCAGGGTCGTGGGATCGATCCCAGCAGCGTCTTCGTCCTCGGAACCTACAAGGCCGGTATCTTCTATGATGGCGAGGAACTTGAGAATCTCTCGAGCGGAGAGCTGCAGCGCCACACCTGGGGGTTCTATGCCATGGGCGAGCAGAGGATCTATGGCGAAAGGCCGCACAGCGACGACGGTCTTTGGACCTGGCTGGCACTCAGCTACGCGCCACCGGACGTCAATGAGGTCGAGTTCATGGTTGCCGGCGGCGTCAGCTATAATGGCCTGCTGGATAGCCGACCGGATGACACTCTTTCTTTCACCTTTGCCCATGGCCAGTTCAGCGATCGCCTGGATGACCAAGGAGCCGAGACCTTGATTGAGTTCGGTGCGCGGATCCAGGCTCTACCTTCAGCCTATTTTGAACCAAACCTGCAGTACATTATCAACCCCAACGGATTTGCAGACATCGACAATGCTCTCGTAGCAGGTTTTGCCATTGGCTTTAACTTTTGAACTTACACAGATGGTTGCGCATCTCAACACCAATGGCCCTACTATTTCTAGAGAGTGTCAAAATAGAAGATTGAAATTCGACATTCTTTTGACAATATCAATGAATTCGTAACTTGATAGCTATTGACACACAATCGGCGACAATGGTTCAGTTTCATCGTAACAACAGATTAAGACTTGGAGATCAAGGGCATGCCAACTCTAGACGTCGACCCCTTCCGCTATGAGTTCGACATCGACCATGTAGCCCTGATATGCATCGATATGCAGAGGGACTTTTGTCTGCCGGGCGGATTTGCAGAATCGCTCGGGAACAACTTGGCGAACATCCAACCTTGCATCCCTGTCATTGCGAAGCTGCAGGCTGCTTTCCGGAAAGCCGGCCTCCCGGTCATTCACACCAAAGAGTGTCACAAACCCGATTTGTCGGACTTACCGACCGCCAAACGCAATCGTGGCAACCCTAAAACGAAGATCGGTGACATGGGGCCGATGGGAAGGATCTTGATCGACGGCGAGAAGGGATCGGACTTTATTGAAGATAACGCCCCCGTGGAAGGAGAGCTGGTTCTCTCAAAACCAGGCAAGGACGCCTTCTATCGCACAATCCTTCATGAGTATTTGATGACTCGCGGTATCACCAACCTACTGATTACAGGCGTCACCACCGAAGTCTGTGTGCAGACGACGATGCGCTGTGCAAACGATCGCGGCTATGACTGCCTACTGGTCACGGACGGAACCGACAGTTACTTCCCTGAGTTTAAGGAAGTGACGTTGAGAGCTCTCGTAGCCCAAGGCGGAATTGTCGGTTGGACCGGTCATTCGGACAAGGTTTTGCAATTATTGGACTCTCTTTGATGACCTTCCGTTAGGCTGCCGACGCGGTCAGGACGCCAAGTGACATTGCTACAGGGACGAAAGGGCAGGCTGTTCGGCGCCGGCGACGATAGGTAGCCGGCCGTCGAGCATCCTGGCTAAGTGTATGAAGCCAGCGGTCGAACACCTCTTTCCGTCGGTTTTGAGCGGTAGACCACCCTATTACAGGATGGTCTTGCGTGGCTGTTCGCAAATCTGTTTTCAAAGCAATGAGCTTACTGGTCTCTTTTTCCTTGCCGCTGTGCTGGTGGCATCTCCGCTTGCTGCGGTCTACTTCCTGATAGCGGCAACCGTTGCTCCGGGGGCGCGCATGCTGCTCGGCGAGCGAGGGCCGGTCCTTGCAACCGGAATCACTGGGCTCAATCCCTGCCTGATTGCCCTTTCGTTGCCCGTGTTTTTTGAGACCGGCTGGGGCAACGTCGGTATGTGGGTGGTTCTTATCGTCTGTGTCCTTGCCGCAGTCCTCTTGGTTTGGATATTCGTCAAGATCTTGCCCTTCCCGTTCCTCGCCCTTCCCTTCGTTTTGTTGTTCTGGACGCTCTACACCTTATCTCCCTCCATTGACGCAGTTCAGCCTGCTGACCTTAGTGGCAGTTCGGAGATGAGTTCATTCCACCCCCTGGTCGCAGTGCTGCAAAGCTTAGGACAAACACTCTTTTCGCTCAGCCCCTGGTCGGGACTTTTGTTCATCACGGGAGTCTTTCTTAGCAACTGGCGACATGGTGTGGTTGCGCTGATGGGTGCGAGCATGGCGACCCTCACCTCGTACTACTACGGCCATGCGGACGTGACGGCCGTCAATCTGGGCCTCCTCGGCTTCAATGGCGTCCTTGCGGCCGTGGGTATCTACGTTCTCTGTGGCGAGGACCTTCGCCTGGCCATTCTAGGCGCCGTCACGGCTGCAATCCTGACCCCCGCTATGGCCGATCTCGGAGCAGTGGTCGAAGCCGGTCTGCAAGCGGCGTGTATGCCGTTCTTATTGGCTACATGGCTTGTGCTGGGGCTCGGGCGTATCGACGAGACTTGGTTCGCTCAGCGACGTCCGAGTAACAAGCCGCGTGAAAAAATACGAGTTCCTGGTCAAGGCAACAGCAACAAGGAGACTGAATGATGCTTTCACCCAAAGATCCGATTGTGTTTGCTGATCTCGCAGCAGAGGTGAAAGCGCTGCGAGACACGGCTGAGTGGAGGGCCTTTCGTCCCGGTGTTACTGCCTATTGGCTTTACGACGAGGGCCACGGAGGTGCTGCGGCCGTCCTTCTGCGCTACGAAGCAGGTGCGCGTGTCGCAGAGCATGAGCAAGTCGGCTACGAGCATGTCTATGTGATCGAAGGTGACCAGTACGACGAGTACGGCAGCTATCCCGCCGGTAGCCTTGTCATCAATCCCCCTGGCACAAGGCATTCTCCAGGTAGCGTCGGCGGCTGCATCGCCTTGCTGATCTATGAGAAAGCAGTTCGCTTTCTGAAGGAAAAATGACCGAGCGCGTTACGCAGTGATCGGAGCTGCGGCAGGACTTGTTACTCCGATCGCCTATCCGCTCCTGGCGATGGAGGCGACCCTTCAGGGGTGAGCAATTTGGGATGGCTAAGCCAATCAATCTACTGAAGATTTGTACAAGTCCATTGTAAGCACTCTCTGCTAGCATCTCGGTTTCAGAGACTCGCTTCTCCATCTCGGGGCTTACGTCAGCAGAACAGATGGCCGCGGGCGATTGATTGCTCATTTAGAGCCGTGGCAGACCAACCAAAGGGTCCAACCGCCGATGGCCACCATGACCGAGAGATCCGGATAGCCATCTTTCAGCTTGGCCAGCCATACAAGCGGGATAGATTCCAGGCTGCTTTGCTGCCCGATCCGCTATGCTCTCGTTGGGCGACCATGCTGGTGTAGTCTGGTTGACGAAATACGCTAAGGGACGATCACAATTCGCTATTGTGAGCACTACGTCGGTACACGTGCCGGCGGTCCTGGATCTATAGAGGCAGGTCTCCGTATGGCGCAATCACGAGATTGCGCCATACTGCTTCAGGCGCCGATTGGTCTTCAGATTAACCGAAGAAGACTTCGATATCTGCGTCCTCGAGGAGAGAGCTGACGTTAATATTGCCGTTGTCTGCGACGAAACCGAAGCTGACGCTCTGGCCGGACTGGAGGGTGCCGTTCCATGCAGCCTCGTCGATCAGGTAGCGATCTCCCGTCACGTCGGCGATTTCGGCATCCCAGATGTCACCAATCTCGAAGGGGAGGTCCATGCCGATGGCCCAGCCCTCGATGGTGGCCCCACTCTCGTTGGTGAGCGTGACACCCAGCTGCGCTCCGTTGCCCCAGTCGTTCACGACGTCGATGTCCAAGGCGTAGTTTTCGCCGGTCGTCGGCGGGTCGCCGCCGTCGCCGCCACCGCCATCTCCGCCGCCGCCATCGCTATCACCACCGTCATCTCCCAGGATCGTGGCCGTAGAGGCGACCTCAGTTCCGTCCGGGGTTTCGAGCACGAAGGCGAAGACTTCATCGCCTTCGGCCTCAAGATCAGGCAGGATCTCAACCGAGACAGTCTTACTGCTGTCACCGGCAGCGAAGGCGAGTGTTTCGGACAGTGCCTCATAGTCTTCGCCTGCCGTAGCAGTACCGTCCTCGGTTCGGATCTGGAACACCAGGTCTTCGCTCGCGGGGTCGTCTAAGGTGATCTCGAAGTTGGCGAAGGTAGCATTGCTGGCACCGCCGTCTCCATCGATGGCCAGCAGAGGCTCCAGCACCTCGACTGCGTTCTGACGAATGGTGTTCCAGTCGTCTTCCAGGATCCCGCCGGTGTCGCCCGAGTTGGGGTTCCAGGACCACCAGGCCCAACTCATGCCGGCCTGGTCGGCCGGAATGTCGCGGGAGCCGTCGCCATCGAAGTCACCATCGAGATAGCTGACGATGGCTTCGGCCCAGGCCTGATCCACCTCGGTTTCCAGCCTCGATCCGAACTCGCCGACCAGAATGGGCGCGATCTCCTCGCGATAGATGTAGCCCCAGGTCTCGTCGAAGACCTGATGCAGATCCGAGCCGTCGAAGAACCAGGGCTGGGCGAAGACGGAGGCAGGGTAGTCATGCGGGGAGTAGACCAGCTTTCCTTCTTGCTCCAACTCCACTGGATGATCGGCGACACCCTGCAGGTTGCCGCCCCACCAATAGTAGTTGTCCTGATAGGCCTCGATCCCTTCGACAACAATCAGCCAATCGGAATTGACCTCGTGGATAGCGTTGCCGGCCATCTCCGCGGCTGCTCTCCAGTCGAATTGACCGCCGTCGCCCCAGGTCGCGGGGCCATGCGGCTCGTTGTGCAGATCTGCACCAATCACTGTGCTGTTGCCGTCGTAGCGTGCGGCCAAGGTGGTCCAGGCCTCGACCCAATCGGACTCGTCATAGGCGCCCTGGTACCAGAGCCCACCCTCATTGGCGCTGTTGCCGACTTCGCTGCGGTGATGGTCAAGCAGCACCTTGAGGCCGATCTCACCGGCATACTCGATCACGCGATCCATGATTTCGAGCCCGCTGAGACCCTCGAGGTCGGGGTTCTGGAAGAAATCGATGCCGGACGGCGTGCCGCCATCCAGAATGACCTGGGTGGAGAAGGGCAGGCGGATGGTGTTGAAACCCTCCCCCTTCATTTGGTCCATCATGTCTTCAAGGTTCCGGGTCCAAAGCCCGTGCGGCGTCTCGATATCGGTCTCAAGGCCGAACCAGTTGACCGCGCGGATCTCCACCGGCGTACCGTTTGAATCGAGGATCTGGTTGCCGCTGGTGCTGAGGGGTCCGTCGGCGATGAGTTGGGCGGTACTGCTGCCTGGATCTCCTTCTTGGACCGACGGCGCACTGATCTCGATTTGGGGGGAGCTGCCTCCTCCGTTGCCTTCATCATCGTCGTTGATCCAGCCAGATGCCACCGCGTCGAAGATCTCAGCGCCTTCTGCGTTCTCCAGCTTGAAGAGGACACGCTCGCGCTCTTCGGCAATGTCGTCGTTGACAACGTCTACCTCCACGAAGGCTTGGGTCTCGCCGGGTGCGAAGGTCAGGACCCCGCTTTCGGCAATGTAGTCGCTGCCGGCTTTGGCGGTGGACTGTTGGGTATAGTAGGAGACCGAGACCTCCTGGTCTGACGCTTCCGAGAGGTCGACCCGGAACCTCAAGGCCGCGTCCTCGCCCTCCTCAGTACCGCGATTGTTGACGCTGAGGCTCGGCAGCGGCGGTGCCCCCTCGTCGTCATCGTTGATCCAGCCCGAGGCGACAGCATCAAAGATCTCGGCGCCCTCGGCATTCTCGAGCTTGAAGAGGACCCTTTCCCGCTCTTCGGCGATGTTGTCATTGACGACGTCGACCTCGACGAAGGCGCTGGTCTGGCCGGGTGCGAAGGTCAGGACCCCGCTCTCGGAGACGTAGTCGCTGCCGGCCTTAGCCGTCGACTGTTGGGTATAGTAGGAGACGGAGACCTCCTCATCCGATGCCTCCGAGAGATCGACCCGGAACCTGAGCGTTGCACCCTCACCCTCTTCAACACCGCGATTGTCCACACTCAGTTGCGGCAAGTCCTCTTCGGGGGGCGGCGGCGGTGTTGTCGCCACCAGCTCATCCAGGCCGTTGTTGAAGCGGTCCTCTAGCTTGTCGCCGTCTTCGACCGCGGCATCAAAGCGCCAAAGCTGCTCCAACTCGGCCAGTTCCTGTGGCGTGGCGCCGACAATCTCCGTCTTACCCCAGACGTCATTGTATCCGCCCCAGTCTTCTCCGAAATGAGAGATGGTGAGCGTCTGCGTGGCCTCGTCATAGACCATGTGCAACTCACGGCCGGTCATGACGACAAAGTTCAAGACCAGGTCATCGCCATATTGGGACTGGAGCTGGTCGAAGTCATAGCTCGTCACCTTGCCGGCGATATGCGTTTGAAT
Source organism: Rhodospirillales bacterium (assembly GCA_963669335.1). Lineage (GTDB taxonomy): Bacteria > Pseudomonadota > Alphaproteobacteria > Kiloniellales > JACOMY01 > JACOMY01. The sequence goes on along the minus strand of OY770023.1, from coordinate 2,491,699 downwards.
GGCGATATGATTGTCCGGCCAGATGCTCTCGGGGTCCAAGCTAAAGAGTGAAGCCATCAGATCATCTTGGAAGTGGTTGTTCGTGCTAGCCCAGGACTGAACCATGTCCGGAATGGCGCCTGGGTCCAGGTCGGTGATCGTTGCGATCGGACTTGTGCTCTCCCAGATGCTGGCGGGCATGACGTGCAGGGTCAGCAGCCCGTTACCCTGTTCTTCCCAGAGGACCGCATAGCTATGCGCGTTCATCTCGGTGACCTGATCACCCTCCCGAAACCCGAAGATCAGGCGATCCAGGCTGGGATTGTAGGTCGAGAGATCATCGGAGCCCACGACATAGAGTTGGCCAAGGTCGGGGCCGCTTCCAGCCGGCCATTCCGCAGCACCGCCGCTCGCCCAGGTGGACTCCGGCGCGACCGGGTAGGTGACCTGATAGGGATTGAAGTAGTCGGGTTGATTGCCAGAGAAATTAGACCAGTCAACGGATACCATTACCTTGCTCCTTTGTGGGCAGATGCCGCTTGCACTCTATCGAAGGGCGAACCGAGGAATGCCGGTTCGAAGGTTTTTGACAGCTGAACCCACAAAGACAGTTGGATCCTCTGGAACGCGGTCCCTCCAAACCGCACCTCAGACACCAACTGCGCCCCCACAGTTGCCATCACGATATTGTCATCCCAATTGCGTCACGAATGCGACATCAATTCGACGCCAAGAAGAAATACGTTTGTTTATTTAGTATTGTTGTGCCCGAATAGTGAGCAGTTTTAGATGATTGCAAATTTGTAGAAGTGAACATTGCAATCACTGTTCATATATACAGAATTTCATAAGAGAACCCTCAATCAAAGTGTGTTACGAGTGTTTACGCTGCACCCTTCGATGGACCATTGGCGGAGCGGTTGATGTTGGCCAGGGCAGTGGTTGCGCGCGCTATTGAGCCTGCGGTTTAGGGCTCACTGCATCGCATACCCCTCTCCCCTGGTGTAGAGCGCTTGGCCGCTCTATCGCGGACAAGGCGGCAGGGAAGAGGGGTGAAGTAACTGGAGTCAGTCGGTCGTTCGGCTTGGGTCGTTGTGAGACCGACTATCCGAAGAAGACTCCTATTTCTGCCTCGTCCAGCAGTGATGGTAGGTTGATGTTGCCTTCATTTGCGACAAAACCGAAGCTGACACTCTGGCCGGACTGGAGGGTGCCGTTCCAGGGCGCCTCGTCGAAGAGGTAGCGATTCCCTGAAACCTCGGCGATCTCCGCATCCCAGACATCGCCGACCTCGAAGGGGAGGTCTATTCCGATCGCCCAGCTTTCGGCCGTGCTCCCGGAGGTGTTCGTCAAGGTGACGCCAAGCTGTGCGCCGCTGCCCCAGTCGTTGATGAGGTCCAATTCTACCGAGTAGTCCTCATCTCCGATCGGCGGGAGCGGGTCCTCGCCGCCATTGTCCCCCTCGTCGTCGTCGTTGATCCAGCCGGAGGCTACGGCGTCGAAAATCTCCGCACCTTCTGCGTTCTCTAGCTTGAAGAGGACCCTTTCCTGCTCTTCGGCGATGTTGTCGTTGACAACGTCCACCTCGACGAAGGCTTGGGTCTCGCCGGGTGCGAAGGTCAGAACCCCGCTCTCGGTGATGTAATCGCTGCCGGCTTTGGCGGTCGACTGTTGGGTATAGTAGGAGACCGAGACCTCCTCCTCCGAGGCCTCCGAAAGGTCGACCCGGAACCTGAACGCTGCGTCTTCGCCCTCCTCAACACCGCGATTGTTGACGCTGAGGCTCGGCAGCCCGGAAGCGCCCTCGTCATCATCATGGATCCAGCCGGAGGCAACAGCGTCGAAGATCTCGGCACCCTCCGCATCCTCGAGCTTGAAGAGGACCCTTTCCCGCTCTTCGGTGATGTCGTCGTCGACGATATCGACCTCGACGAAGGCGCTGGTCTGGCCAGATGCGAAGGTCAGAATCCCGCTCTCGGCGATGTAGTCGCTGCCGGCCTTGGCGGTCGATTGTTGGGTGTAATAGGAGACGGAGACCTCCTCATCCGAGGCTTCCGAGAGGTCGACACGGAACCTGAGTGCCGCGCCCTCACCCTCCTCGGCACCCCGATTGTTCACACTCAATTGCGGCAAGTCCTCCACGGGTGGGGTGTCGGATTCAGCAATTGGCTTGAAGATGCCATCGCCACCATAAATGGCGTCAAACTCCAACGATGAGTTCTCATCGATCTCGTAGAAGGTCAGGCCCTCGAACCAGGACTCGTAGGCAGCCGTGATCAGGCTCTCGGAGGTGTTGCTGTCACCGGAGGTGTCCCAGAACATGACACCACCCAAGCCAAGCGACTGTGCCCACTCGGATTTAAGCGCGATGGTCGATGGGGTCTCGAAGGAACTGAAGATCCCCAAGGTTGGATTGTAGAGGAAGGCGGCCTGCGCGTTGTCGTCGTAGTAGAGGCCCCAATCACTGTCTTGCTGTTGCAGGCGAGACAGCAGGTCCTTGTATTCATAGTAGGCTGGCTCCACCCCGGGATAGGTGCCGGGGGCGCCGCCGCCGCTTGAGCTGTTCCATGCCTCCGAAGGGTCATCGACGTTCACGCCTTGCCAGGCCCGTGCATAAGAGGGGAGGCCCAGGACCAGCTTGCTCGGGTCGACACCGGCTTCCAGATAGAGGTCGACTGCTGTCGTGACGTCGTACTGAGCCCCTGTCGGATCGAACAGTCCGGCCAGGTGCCCCGTCGTGTTCTGCCAGGCGCCATAGAAGTCGTAGGTCATGAGATTCATGAAATCGAGGTTCTCGGCGAGGCCCGGGATGTCGAGGTTCTCGATCTTGTCGTAACCGCCTGGAACAGCAGCAGAAATCTCATAACTTCGCCCGGTCTCGGTCTCCAGCGCGTCAAGCTTGTCTCTCAGTTCGGCGACGAGAAGGGCATAGTTCGTACCATCCTCTTCTCTGACTGAGTTGCCAGGAAGTCCACCGCCACCGGGATACTCCCAGTCGAGGTCGACACCGTCGAACATGCTGTACTGCTGAAGGAAGGCGACGACGCTGTCGGCGAAGGTGGCACGGCCTTCCGCCGTGGCTGCCATATCGCTGAAATTGTCCGAGAGAGTCCAGCCGCCGATCGCCACCATGACGGAGAGATGGGGATGGGCGTCCTTCAGCTCGGCCAGCTGATTGAAGTTCCCCATGATCTCCTGACCGGCAAAGTCCGCGACGCCATCGACGCTGTCCGCGGCACTGAAGGCGATGTCGGTTGCCGCCCACTGATCAAAGAGACCGACGGTGAAGTCTTCCTGTATCTTAGTGAAGGCGTAGATCAAGTGCGTGATTTTGTCTGCCTGCACATCGGAGACCAGGTGATCGCGCTCATAGATCCCCCATTCGGGATAGTAAGCGGCGATAATTGGTGTACTTTCGTTCATTTTGTTAATCCCACTCTCTTGCAAGTCGCCGTCATGGCAGTCGATCCCGCCCTCCAGGCACCAATCTCCCCGCTCTCACAGAGTTGAAGCTTTGATATGACTGATGCGTGATGTCAAAGGTCAGAAAGTGACTTGTTTATGTGTGCTGTTTGTCAGGAATCTGGCGATCGTTAGGCGGGCGCAAGCCAGGGCGTCGTTCTGAACGTATTGGCTGTGATGTGGCTAGACGAGGCTTGAGGCCGTATCAGCCTATCGATACGAAGGAGTCTACAAAGTCTAAATCGGGCCCCCGCAACTAATATTCCCGCTTCACCTCAATGACTCTTACCAGCCGGCATTGATCAGAACCTATGTGCCCAATCGCGTAGACCTATGAACATGATGTGCCAGGGCTGATCGATGATCCTGTTCCAGGCGGCGCAGCAGTGGTTGAGCGTGCCGTCGTAGTTCTTGAAGACCCGGTTTGAGAGATAGTTGTCGCGCAGGAACTGCCAGAGGTTTTCGACCGGGTTCAACTCCGGTGCGCGGGCCGGCAGGGGCAGGATGGTGATGGTGTCCGGGACCTGCAGTTTACCGGAGAGGTGCCAGCCGGCCTGATCCAGCAGGAGGACGGCGTGGGCTCCTGGGTCGATCTCGGTTGCGATCTCGTCCAGGTGCTGCTGCATGGCATGACTGTCGCAGTAGCGCATGACCAGGCCAGCGTCCACCTCCGTCGACGTTCGGCGTCACCTCGAACCGGTGGCGGCTCATGCCTCGCTATCGTAATGCCACGGCAACGGGCGCCGCCGAAGAAGGCGAAGGCCTGGTCATGGGCATCGAACACCATCTCTTGCGTTTCGCGCGGATAGGCCACCAGGAAGGGCATCCGAGCCCGGTGCGAAGCTCAGCAGTACGTAGGCCTCGGATAGGACCATCGTGCGCGCCTGGCGCCAGCGCTTGGCATAGCGCCTCACGCTGTCGTAGCCGCCCCGGTAACCCTCCCGATGCAGGTCCTCGAGAATCCGCGTCAGAGGAAGCCGCTCGCGCTTGCGACGCCTCTCAATTGGCCTCCGGCATCTCCTCCAGCCGAGCGACGAAGGCGCCGAGTTTGGGTAGCGAGCGGGCCGAACGTTAATCGCGAAACGCTGTCCCTCCAGAGCGCGGGGTCTTTCGAACCGAATTCCGGCTGACGCCGCGCTCCCGGCTGATCTGCCTGATGCTCTTGCCACGCACAAAGTGGTCCCGACGGACCTTCGGCAGCGTCTCCACGCACACGATCCCCACTCTCGCCCCGGCAATGTTCCTCCATGACCGAAGCCGCCGCACAACTGCGAGGAGGGGTCAACTTCCGATGCCGATCTACCCGCGAACGGGGTCGCTATTGCAGGTCGATCTACACCAATCCCGCCAAGCCGACAGGCGGGTGCTTCAGATCGATAATGACGTCAAGACGTTCGCAAGAGAGGTCTTTGCTACGGCATGATCGCTTCGCACTCAGCATTGGAATACACCAGGAATCGTGGCGGTGGGAATCGCTTCCCGGCATTATCCAACACGTCAATCCGCTTCGAAATCCCTCGATTTCAGTACCGTCTCACTATCTCAGCGCGCACTTAAGGCCATAGCAGTTCTAGCGAAGCGTGATCCTCGTCCGACGGCGTCGCTCCATCTTCCTTCATGGGCCAGGCAGCAAACCGATGCGCACCATCAAGCCAAGTCAAAACGTGGGGCATAGTGTGGGACATAGCTTCATAAGAGGTAAAAATTCCAATTTAAATCAGTTTGTTATTCATTATTCTTGGCGGATGGGGTGGGATTCGAACCCACGAGACGGTCGCCCGCCTGGCGGTTTTCAAGACCGCTGCCTTCAACCACTCGGCCACCCATCCGTTGCGCGCTGACGGCTAGGATCGAAGACCAAGCCAGCGCGCCAGGCTGTCTAGCTCAGGCCATGCCGCCGGATCAAGCCGTCCGCAGCCCATTCCGCTATCCTTGCATCACAGAAAGCTGATCAGGCCTGAGAAGGGCTTGGGCTATGCCTCTGCTACCTCGGTTTGGGTGAGCGCGACAGCTAGGAGCAAGGGATGAAGATCTGGCTTTGCGGTGTCTTGATCGGTCTGGCGTTACTGGTGGGAGGAGGGGCGCAAGCCTGTGGCCAGGAGAGCGATTGCCTGCTGGGTGATCGAACCTATCGGGTCTATCTGCCTAAGACGCTTGACGCTGAAAAACCTTTAGGCGCCATTGTCTTCGCTCACGGCTATCGCGGCAGCGCTGCCGGCATCATGCGCAATGGCTCGCTGATCGGGCTTGCCGATCGCCTGGGCGTGGCCCTGATCGCGGTGAAGTCGGCTGGCGACGACTGGAACATTCCTGGCGTGCCTTCGGAAGGCGCCAAGCCGGATAGCGATGAGCTAGCCTATTTCGATGCCGTCCTTCAGGACGCGACCGAGCGCTTTGGTATCGATCCTAACCGGATCATGATGACTGGCTTCTCGGCCGGCGCGATGATGGTTTGGAACCTGGTGTGCCACCGCAGCGAGGCCTTCGCCGGCTTCGTGCCAATCGCCGGTACCTTCTGGCGCCCGATCCCGGGGCGCTGCGATACACCGCCGGCGCATGTCATTCATCTACACGGCAGAGACGACAAGATCGTGCCGCTGGTCGGTCGTAAGGTTGCCGACGCCCACCAAGGCAACATTGCCGAGGTTCTGGAGATGTATGGGGACTATGGCGGCTACGGGCCAGCACTGGTGCGTCGCGCCGGAGATCTGACCTGCGAAGAGCGGCGCAACTCCGAGGGCCGCATCCTGGATTTCTGCCTCTTTGCCGGCGGCCACGGCTTCAAGGCCGACTATCTGGAGCAGGCCTGGCAACGCCTGGAGGCAGCCGGAGCGCTCTAGAGCAGGATGGCGTCAGATCGAAACGATTTGTCGTCCGAAGTCTGCTCGACCACACCGAAACATAGGGCAGATTCGCCCGACCAGGTGATTCCATCTGATTGCGATCTGCGCTAACGCCGGGCTGCTTCGTCCAGCATGGCAAGGGCCAGGTCCAGAGAGGCGCGGCGGACGTCGCTGCGGCCACCGGGGAAGATCCGTTTTTCGATCCGCGGTCGGCCGTCTCGCAGCAGCGACGCCAGATAGACCAGCCCGACCGGTTTGCTGGGGGTCGCACCGCCTGGTCCGGCTATGCCCGTGACCGAGATGGCCAGCCCCGCCGGGCTCTGCGCCAGGGCACCCACCACCATGGCCTCGGCCGTTTCCGGGCTGACGGCGCCCTTCGTCTGCAGCAAGTCCAGCGGTACGCCCAACAACTCGTGCTTGGCTTCGTCGGAGTAGGTGACAAAGCCGCGCTCGACCACGTTCGAGGATCCTGGGACCTCCGTCAGACAGGCGGCGATCAAACCACCGGTACAGCTTTCCGCCGTGGCCAAGGTCAAGCCGGCGCGGCGGCAGCGTGTCAGCACCAGGGAGGCGCGTCGGGTCAGAGAATCGTCAAACATAACCACCTCCCAAGAGAACGAGGCTCAGGGCAAGCGCCGCATAGAGCCCGGCCATCAGGTCGTCGCACATGACCCCCCAGCCGCCCGGCAAGGCCTCCAGATTGTCGCATGGCCAGGGTTTGACCACGTCAAAAAGCCGGAAAAGCGCCAAGCCCGCGAGCCAGGTAAACCACAAGGTGCCCAAGCCGAAGAGTCCGATCGGCAACAAGGCGATCCATTGGCCTGCAACCTCGTCGATCACGACTTCGGAGGGGTCTTTCCGCCCTGACGCAGCCGCTTGGTGCCCCGAAGCGATCACGCCGACGGCGGTCACCACCACGGTTCCTAGCAGCAGGGCCCAGAAGCCGCCGATCCAAAGCAGGAGAATGCCCGGCGGCATGGCAGCGACCGACCCCCAGGTACCGGGGGCTGGTCGCAGATAGCCGGCGCCAAAGACGGTTGCAACCTCTTCCTGCCAACTGCGCCCTCTCATGCCGGGGCGTCCTGGTCGTCGGCTGGGGCCGGAAGCGCGATGGAGACGCTCGCCAGGGCCGCGATCCCTTCACCTCGGCCGGTAAAGCCGAGTTTCTCGCTGGTCGTCGCCTTCACCGAGACCCGTGCGAGCGCAACGCCGGCGATCTCCGCCAAGCGTGCCCGCATCGCGTCCCTATGCGGGCCGATCTTGGGGGCTTCGCAGATGAGGGTCACGTCCATGTTGAGGATGCGGCCACCGGCGGCGGCCAGAAGGCCACAGGCATGCTCCAGAAAACGGTCGGAGGTGGCGCCCTTCCATTGCGGATCGCTGGGCGGGAAGTGCTGACCGATGTCGCCGGCCGCCTGAGCGCCCAGAAGGGCGTCTACCAAGGCATGAATACCGACATCGGCATCGGAGTGACCTTCCAACATCCAGTCGTGCGCGATCCAGTGCCCGCAAAGCCAGAGGCCGCTTCCTGGGATCAGCCGATGCACGTCATAGCCTTGGCCACTGCGTGTTTCCATGGGGGTCTCCAGCAGGCGCGCCGCCGTTTCCAGATCGGCGGCCGTCGTAATCTTGAGGTTGTCGGCATTGCCCTCGACCACGCGCAGGTCGAGGCCGGCAGCCTCCGCGACAGCAGCATCATCGGTCAACGCCTGACCGACAACCGCCTTGTGAGCGTTGAGGATTGCAGCCAGGTGAAAGCCCTGCGGCGTCTGGGCGCGAAACAGCTGGTCGCGGGGTAGGGTTTCTACGATCAGACCTTCGGCGGCGCGCTTCAAGGTGTCGGTGACCGGCAGACAGGGCAGGGCGCCCGGGCCATCGCGAAGCGCGGCGATCACCCGGGACAGCAAGTCGGTGCCGGGCAGCGGTCTGGCACCATCGTGAATGAGGACGCGGGCTCCTTCCGACCCGGCCTCGGCGGCCAGGCTCTCCAAACCCAGTCGAACACTGTCTTGCCGCTCTGCACCACCCCAAACCGGAGGCAAAAGCGAGAGGCTGGCGGCGGCCTCTTCATAGAGGTCGATGTCATCGCGATGGATGACTGCCCTGACAGCGTCGACTTCCGGATGCTTGGCAAAGGCCTCCAATGTCCAGGCCAGCACTGCGCGGCCGGCCAGGCGATGATACTGCTTGGGCAGGCCCTCGCCGAAACGGCGGCCGCGCCCTGCCGCGACGATAAGGGCGAAGGTCTTCGCCATGCTGTCTATTTCGCTTCTATCTGCTGGTTCCGAAAGGTCGATGAGCGACACTGGCCAGAGCCTGAGCCTTGCGGTCAAGGGAGTCGGTCTCTGAAGGCTGCATCTTCTCTGCGCGATGCTCTATAAGCCGCAGCCATGACACCTGATGCCGACTCCACCGCTGCCCTCTTGCTGGGCGCCACCGCGGCCATGGCGCTGACCCCCATCGCGCTCATGGCCTGGCGTGGCCCTATCAATGCCTGGCTCTTCTGGTTGCTGCATGGCGTGGCGCTCTCAGGTGCGCTGGCCGCGATCGCGCAACAAGTAACCATGGGCTGGAGCGAGCGCCTCTCTCTGGCGCTCTGGCTCTCGCTCGTCGTGGTTTTGCTGCTCTATCCGTTGGTGGCCATGCGCTGGCGGGGCGCAACGGCGTTGGCGCCGCTGCTCTATCCTTATCTCTTGTTGCTGGCGATTGGCGCGACGCTGTTGGAGCCGGGCCACCTCCCTGCGGCTGGCGGGCAGGCTTTGCAGGTCTCCACCTGGCTTGCTGCTCATGTAGTCTTCGCCTTGATCGCCTATGGGCTGGTGACCTTGTCGGCCCTCTCTGGCCTGGCCGTGGTGCTGCAAGAGCTGGCGCTGAAACGACGGCGACCAGGGCGCCTCTCCTCCATGTTGCCGGCCCTAGCCGACGGGGAGCGTCTGCAGATGTCTCTCTTGGCCTGGGCGGAGGTCGGACTGGCCTTGGCGATCGCCAGCGGAATGGCCCATCAGATCCTGACCGACGGCGTGCTGTTGCGCCTGGATCACAAGACGCTGCTGGTGCTGCTTGGCTTCCTGGTGATCGCGCTCTTGCTAATCCTCGCGCGCCAGGCTGGCCTGCGTGGTCGGAGGGCTGCACGCATCGTCTTGACGGCCTATTTGTTGCTCACACTGGCCTATCCGGGGGTGAAGTTCGTCAGCGACCTGCTGGCCGGCTAGACCAAGGGCGCTCTTTGCCCTAGATTGCATCAGAACAGTGCAGTAAATTGGAGTGCTCAGAAAATGGGCAGGCAAGCAAACCCGCCCATCCCGCCGCTGGCGGTTGTCGCCGCACCGCTCTCCGGCATCAGCGATGCGCCTTTCCGGGCGATCGCGCGCCGCTGGGGGGCGGATCTTGTCGTCTCCGAAATGATCGCCAGCCGGGCCGTGCTGGACGAAAGCCGCATGTCGCGGAGGGAACGCCGCAAGATGCCGGTGGAGGAGGGTGCTGCGGTGCAGCTTGCCGGCTGTGATCCCGCGATCATGGCAGAGGCGGCCCGCGTGGCTGCAGGCGAAGGGGCGCCGGCGATCGATATCAACTTCGGCTGTCCAGCGAAGAAGGTGGTGAACCAGGCCGCGGGCTCCGCGATCATGGCTGACGAGGACCTGGCACAGCGGATCTTGAATGCCGTGGCGGCGGCGGTCTCGGTGCCGGTCAGCGTCAAGATGCGCCTGGGCTGGCGGCAGGATCGCAAGAACGCTTCAAGCATCGCGCTGCTCGCCCAAGCGGCCGGACTCTCCGCAATCACGGTCCACGGCCGGACACGCGATCAAGGCTTCAAGGGTCAGGCCGATTGGCAGGCGGTCTCCACGGTTCGGCCTGAGTGCACCCTGCCGCTCTTGGTCAATGGCGACATTCAAACTGCCGAAGATGCGGTGACGGCAAGAGCGGCTGCTTCGGCCGAGGGTGTCATGATCGGCCGTGGCGCCTGTGGTCAGCCCTGGCTCTTCCGAGAGGCCAAGGCGGCACTCAAAGGGGAGGCCTTGCCACCGCGACCCAGCTTTGAAGAGCGCGCGGAGACGGCCTGTGCCCACTACGAGGCCATCCTTTCGCACTATGGGGAGCGCCAGGGTCTTCGTGTCGGCCGCAAGCATGTCGGCTGGTATCTGGATCACCTGCCGGGTGGTGCTGCCTGGCGGGCCAGGCTCTTGCCAAACGAGGACGCCAAGGCAGTCCTTTCCGGGTTGTGGCAAGCGCATGTCGAGGCTGATTTGCTGGCGGAGGCAGCATGAACGAGACAGTCACTTCTCCCCTGTCGAGCGGGACCATCGGCGTCCAGGCCGCAGCCGTTCTGGGGGCCTTACCGGCCCCGGTCTTCGTCGTGGGGCGAGAGGATCGCTTCCTCTATCTCAACGCGGCGGCCGAGGGCTTCTTCGCGGGCTCCGCTGCCAGCCTGCTCGACCGCAGCCTCTCCGAGTGGCTGCCGAACGACAGCCCTCTCTTCTTGTTGTTGGCTCAGGTGCGCAGTCGCGGCCACAGCCTGTCGGAATACGGTGTCACCCTGGATAGCCCCAAGATCGGCACGCACTTCGTTACCCTGGATGCAGCCCTGCTGGCGGATACTCCCGATGCCGTGGTGGTCGCGCTGCAGGAGCGCTCCATCGCGCAGAAGATCGATCGCCAGCTGACGCACCGTAATGCCGCGCGCTCGGTGACGGCCATGGCGTCGATGCTGGCGCATGAGGTGAAGAATCCGCTTTCCGGTATTCGCGGTGCTGCCCAGCTTCTCGAGCTGAACAATGAAGGCTCGGACCGGGAACTGACGCGGCTCATATGCGACGAGACCGATCGGATCGTACAACTGGTCGATTCGATGGAGATGTTCGCCGACAGCCAGCCGCTCGAACACGAAGCGGTCAATATCCACGAGGTGCTGGGCCACGTGCGCAACCTGGCGGCCAATGGCGTTGGCCGGCACGTGAGGTTCGTCGAGCGTTATGACCCCTCCTTGCCGCCGGTCCGGGGCAACCGCAACCTGCTGATACAGGTCTTACTCAATCTGGTGAAGAACGCAGCAGAGGCAGCCCCCTCTGTCGGCGGGATCATCAGTCTCTCGACCCGATACCGTCAGGGCGTTCGCCTGGCGCTGCCCGGCGCCGGTGAGAAGCTGAAACTCCCCCTCATGGTGACGGTGGAGGACAATGGTCCCGGTGTCCCGGAGGACCTGCAGGCCCATCTCTTTGATCCTTTCGTCAGCACCAAACCCAACGGCAAGGGTCTGGGATTGGCGCTGGTGGCAAAGATCGTGCACGACCATGGCGGCGTCATAGAGTTGGAGAGCGAGCCTGGCCGCACGGCCTTCATGCTCTATCTCCCCCTCTTCACCGCGGGGGAGGACTAGGCGATGGCAGCGATCCTAGTTGCCGATGACGACCGCGCCATTCGCACGGTCTTGAGCCAGGTGCTGGCCCGCGATGGCCACTCTGTGCGCTCGACCGGGACGGCTGCTCAGCTTTGGCAGTGGGTCGACGACGGGCAGGGCGATCTGGTGATCACCGATGTGGTCATGCCCGACGGCAGCGGCCTCGACCTTCTGCCGCGAATCCGCAAGCTGCGTCCCAATCTGCGGATCATCGTGATGTCGGCGCAGAACACCCTGCTGACCGCCGTCAAGGCAACTGAACGCGGTGCCTTCGATTACCTCCCTAAGCCCTTCGATCTTAAAGAGCTTTTGCGCTTGGTGAACCGCGCGCTGGTGGAGCCGGGGACACCGAGCCAGACCGGCGTTGTCAACGCTGCGGAAGAGGGTTTGCCGCTGATCGGTCGCTCGCCGGCGATGCAGGAGATTTATCGCGTTCTGGCCCGACTGATGGGGACTGATCTGACCGTCATGATCTACGGCGAATCGGGAACCGGTAAGGAGCTGGTGGCGCGCGCCCTGCATACCTACGGCAAGCGGAGGAGCGGCCCTTTTGTGCCGGTCAACATGGCCGCTATCCCGCGCGATCTGATCGAGAGTGAGCTTTTTGGTCACGAGCGTGGTGCCTTCACCGGAGCCACACAACGATTCGAGGGGCGCTTCGAACAGGCCGGTGGCGGAACTCTCTTCCTTGACGAGATCGGCGATATGCCATTGGAGGCGCAAACGCGGCTTCTGCGTGTGCTGCAAGATGGAACCTATACGACGGTTGGCGGCCGCATCGCGCTGGAGGCCGATGTCCGCATCGTTGCAGCGACGCATCGTGATTTGCGCCAGTTGGTGCGCCAGGGTCTCTTCCGCGAAGACCTCTACTATCGTCTGAACGTGGTGCCCCTACGGCTACCGCCGCTTAGGGAACGCGCGGCCGATGTGCCGGAACTGGTCAGCCACTTCCTGGGACTCTGCCAAGGCGAGGGACTGCCGCAGAAGCGCCTGACAGCCGAGGCTCTTGAGCGCCTCAAGGTGCACGGCTGGCCCGGGAACGTGCGTGAGCTGGAGAACCTGGTCCGACGCCTGACGGCGCTCTATAGCCAGGAGACTCTGGGTCTGGACGTCGTCGAAGCGGAACTGGCTGACAGCCCCTTGGAACCTGGTCGCGCCCCGCCGCCGGGCGAGAGCCTTGGCGGTGCCATTGAGCGCCATCTCTCTGACTACTTCGCCGCCCATGAGGGCGCTTTGCCGCCCCCCGGGCTCTACGATCGCTTCTTGAGGGAGCTGGAACGCCCCTTGATCGAAGCCACTCTGGCGGCCACTCGCGGGAACCAATTGCGGGCCGCTGCCGTGCTCGGTCTCAACCGAAACACGCTCAGGAAAAAAATAAGAGATCTGGACATCGAGATCAGCCGGCCGTTTAAATAGCTGTGGCTTTCCTGCAACAGGAGTCGCAGTCTCAGGTGACAGAGTCGGTCGGACATAGCGAGAAGGGCACCGGCGCCACTTCCTTTGGAGCCAGGCGGCGCTCACGCGGCTTTCGGCAGCGCGTCTTCGACTGGGCGCGACGAGGCCGCGTTGAGCGTTGGCTGATGCTGGTCTTGCTGATCATGGCTGTGGTCAGCGGGCTGGCGACCTTCTTCGCCGTGACCGGGCGTTTGCCGGGCTCAGTCGACAACACCACCCTCTTCATTCTGCTGCTCTTCGATCTGGCCTTGTTGCTCTGCCTTGGTGTGGTGGTGGCGCGCCGGCTGGCGGTGATCTGGGCCGAGCGTCGACGCGGCCTTGCCGGTGCCCGCCTTCATGCCCGCCTGGTCGGCCTCTTCGGCCTTCTGGCGGTGGCCCCGGCGATCGTGGTGGCGATCTTTGCCGCCGTCCTCTTCGATTTCGGCCTGCGCATCTGGTTCAGCGATCAGGTCAGCACGGTTGTGCGCAACTCCCTTGCCGTTGCCGAGGCCTATCTGGACGAGCATCAGCGCGCAGTTGCCGGCGAGGCCGTGGCCATGGCGCGGGTCCTGACTTCGCAGGGGCCAACACGCCTGGTTAATCAGCGACGCTTGCAAGGTCTGCTGGCGCAGCAGGTGAGCGATCGGGCGTTGTCGGAAGCGGTGATCTTTGATGGCAATCGGCGCGAAGTGGCGCGGGGCGGCTTTCGGGTCTTTGCCGACTTCAACCCGCGCAACCTGCCGGCCTGGGCCCTGGAACAGGCCCGCAATGGTGACGTGGTGATCCTGCCGTCGGAAGAGGATTCCCGGATCGGAGCCCTGGTCTATCTGGACAGCTTCTCCGACAGTTATCTCTACGTCAGCCGGCCGGTCGATGCACGTATTCTGGGTCAACTCGATCAGTCGCGGGGCGCCGTCGCGCTCTACGCCGATCTGGAAGGGCAGCGTCACGATCTTCAGGTCACCTTTGCCGTGGTCTTCGCGCTGGTGGCGGCCTTGCTATTGATGGTGGCTGTCTGGATCGGGCTGGCTGTGGCCAATCATCTGACCCGCCCGGTCAGCGGGCTGATCCGAGCAGCCGAGCGGGTCGCCGGCGGCGATCTGGCCGCGCGCCTGCCGTCGCCGCGCACCGGTGATGAGATCGCCAGCTTGATCACTGCCTTCAACCGCATGACCGAGCAGCTACAGCAGCAGCGCAGCGACCTCCTCTCGGTCAATCGGGAAAGCGAGGAGAGTAGGCGTTTTATCGAGGCGGTCTTGAGCGGTGTCTCCTCGGCCGTGGTCGGGCTGGATTCCTTAGGGCGCATCCAGTTGGTGAACAATGCAGCCGAGGAACTGCTGGGCGCAAAAAGTGTCGCGCTGCGTGGCAGTCAACTGCGCGAGCATCTGCCCGAGGTCCGCGGTCTGGTGCAGCGCGCCCGGGAACGCCCTGGTCGCTATGCTCAACGGCAGATCGCCTTTGACCGCAACGACGGGCAGGTCCGACACCTCTTCGCCCGGGTCCTGGCGCAGCGCGGTGGCGGACAGGCTGTGCAGAGCCTGGTTTGTACTTTCGAGGATGTGACCGACCTTCTGGCTGCCCAGCGCAAGGCGGCCTGGGCCGATATCGCCCGGCGGATCGCGCATGAGATCAAGAACCCGCTGACCCCAATTCAGCTCTCGGCAGAACGCCTGAAGCGCAAGTATCTGCGCCAGATCCGGCAGGACCCGGAGACCTTCGAGCTCTGCACCGATACCATCGTGCGGCAGGTCTCCGACATCGGCCGCATGGTCGACGAGTTCTCCTCCTTCGCCCGCATGCCGACACCGGTCATGCAGCCGGAGAACCTGGGTGAGTTGATGAAGCAGGCTGTCTTCCTGCAGCGCCAAGCCAATCCCAAGACCCGTTTTGATTTGCAGCTGCCGGAAGGTCCTGTGGTGCTGCAATGCGACTCGAGGCAGGTTAATCAGGCGCTGACCAACGTATTGCTGAATGCCGTCCAAGCCAGCGAGGGCGAAGCGGATGATCCAGGCCAGATTGAGGCCGCGCTGACCAAGACGGCAGAGCGCGTAGAGATATCGATAACGGACAATGGTCGAGGCTTGCCGGAAGGTGACTCCTCGAGGCTGACCGAACCCTACGTCACCACCAAAGCCAAGGGCACCGGCCTTGGCTTGGCCATTGTAAAGAAGATCATGGAGGAGCATGGCGGCGAGCTCTTGCTGGGCAATCGACCCGGCGGCGGCGGTGCCCGTGTGGTCCTTAGTTTTCCCGCTGTGCGTCTGGTTAAGGCCGAGGCGTTGGCAAAAGAGGCAGGCTAGCTCATGAGAAATCCCCCCCTGGCGCGTGAGGTCTTGATTGTCGATGACGAGGCCGACATCCGCTTGCTCCTCTCCGGAATTCTGGAGGATGAGGGCTATTCCACACGCGGCGCGTCCGACGCCGACCAAACTCTGGATGCCTTGAACGAGCGCTTGCCGCATCTGATCGTGCTCGACATCTGGCTTGAGGGCTCGCGCCTGGATGGCTTGGAGTTGCTGCAGATTCTGATCGAGCAGCATCCAGAGATCCCGGTGGTGATGATCTCCGGCCATGGCACCATCGAGATGGCGGTGACGGCTATTCGCAACGGCGCCTATGACTTCATCGAGAAGCCCTTCAAGACCGACCGCCTCTTGCTCTGCTTGGATCGCGCCATGGAGTCGGCCAGGCTCAAGAGCGAGAACCGCGAGCTGCAGGAGCGTGCCGGGATGCAGGACGACCTGATCGGTCGCTCTTCATCCATCGCTACCGTGCGCCAGGCCATTCAGCGGGTGGCGCCGACCAACAGTCGGGTCCTGATCACCGGTCCGCCAGGCAGCGGCAAGGAGGTGGCGGCGCGCATGATCCATCGCCTCTCGCGCCGGGCCTCTGGTCCCTTCGTGGTCATGAACTGCGCGGCCTTGGCGCCGGAGCGACTGGAGCATGAGCTCTTTGGCACCGAGGGCGAGCGCACGGTCAGCGGCAATCGCAAGATCGGCTGCCTGGAGCGGGCGCACGGCGGCACCTTGCTGCTGGACGAGGTGGCGGACCTGCCCTTGGAGGTGCAGGGCCGCATCGTCAGGACGCTGCAGGACCAGTCCTTCGAGCGCATCGGTGGCAAGCGCCGCATCGAGATCGATATCCGCGTGGTGGCGGCGACCAACCGGGATCTGCAACGCATGATGCGTGAGGGGCGCTTTCGGGAGGATCTCTTCTATCGCCTGAATGTGGTGCCGGTCACCATTCCGCCCTTGAGCGAGCGGCGCGACGACGTTCCCCTCTTGGCCGAGCACTTGATGCAGCGGGCTGCGGAGGCCGCAGGTCTGACACCGCGCCAACTCGCCAACGACGCCTTGGCCACCTTGCAGAGCTGTGATTGGCCGGGGAACATTCGCCAGCTGCGCAACGTCATCGAGTGGGCGCTGATCATGTGTCCCGGCGATGGCGGAGAGGCGGTGACCGCCGAGCACTTGCCGCCGGAGATTGCGGGCAACGCGCCGGAGGCATTGCGCAGCGATGGTTCGACCGATCTCTTGGAGTTGTCGCTGAGAGAGGCCAGAGAGGTCTTCGAACGGCAATACCTGGAGGCGCAGCTTCTGCGCTTTGGCAGCAATATCTCGCGGACAGCGACCTTTGTCGGTATGGAACGCTCGGCCTTGCATCGAAAGCTTCGAAGTCTTGGCATTCAAGCCGAACGATAAGCCATTGCAACAACGAGGAGTTCGGCCATGAAGGTGATCATCTGCGGGGCCGGCCAGGTGGGCTTTAACATCGCCCGCTACCTCTCCACCGAGGCCTCGGACATCACGGTCGTGGATCAGCGCGCCGACATCGTGCAGAAGGCAGCCGACAGCCTGGATGTGCAGGGTATCGTCGGCTATGCCTCGCACCCTGACGTCCTGGCCGAGGCCGGCGCTGAGAAGGCGGACATGCTGATCGCCGTCACCCATATGGACGAGATCAACATGGTGGCCTGCCAGGTCGCTCATTCGCTTTTCGACATTCCGACCAAGATCGCCCGCGTGCGCAGCCAGAGCTATCTGAACCCGGTCTGGTCCGATCTCTACGGCAGTGGCAATCTGCCGATCGATGTCATCATCTCGCCCGAGGTGGAGGTGGCCCAGGCCATTGCCCGGCGTTTTTCGGTACCAGGTGCCTTCGACGTCATGCCCATGGCGGATGGCAAGGTCACCCTGGTGGGGGTGCGCTGTACCCAGGATACACCGATCCTGGAAACACCGCTCTGGCAGCTGACCGAGCTCTTTCCGGATCTGGCGATCTCCGTCGGTGGCATCTGGCGCGGCGGGAAGGGCGTGGTGCCGGAAGACGAAGAGCGGTTCTTGGCGGGCGACGATGTCTACTTTGTTGCCGACACGGCCCACGTCGAGCGCGCCATGGCGGCCTTCGGGCACGAGGAAAAGACAGCGCGCCGTGTTGTCATCTTGGGGGGCGGCAACATCGGGCTTTATCTGGCGAACCTCTTGGAGACCGAGGCCGAGCACCTTGCCCTGCGCGTCATCGAAATGGATCGCGAGCGGGCAGCTCAGGTGGCCCAAGCTCTGGATCACTCGGTGGTGCTTTGCGGCTCTGCCCTGGATCAGGAGGTGTTGGAAGAGGTCAACATCGAGACCGCCGAGACCGTGGTCGCGGTCACCGACGACGACGAGACCAACATTCTCTCCTCGCTTCTGGCCAAACGCAGCGGCTGTCGCCGTGCGGTCACCCTGATCAACAATGCCTCCTATGCCTCGCTAACAGGGCCCTTGGGCATCGACGCGGTGGTCAATCCCCGTGCGATTACCGTCTCCAAGATCCTGCAACACGTGCGCCGCGGCAAAATCCGCAAGGTGCACCCAGTGGCGGAAGGTTTTGCCGAGGCGATCGAGGCGGAGGCTCTGGAGACGTCGGGCCTCGTTGGTGTCCCGCTGAGAGACGCCCATCTTCCAGACGGCGTTCTGGTCGGTGCCGTGGTGCGGGCCGGCAAGGTCAGCATCGCACACGGCGACACCGTCATCCGGCCTGGCGATCAGATGATCCTCTTCGC
The DNA here is from genome assembly GCA_963669335.1 of Rhodospirillales bacterium. GTDB lineage: Bacteria > Pseudomonadota > Alphaproteobacteria > Kiloniellales > JACOMY01 > JACOMY01. The sequence goes on along the minus strand of OY770023.1, from coordinate 2,473,542 downwards.
CGAGCAAGGGGCTGTGCGCAAACTGGAGAAGCTCTTCTCGGTGAAGCTGGAGTACTTCTAGGCTGTCCGCACCGCTTTAGGAGGCCAAACGGATAGGCAAGCTCTCATAGCAACGCAGGTTGTAGATGCTGCCATGCTTCAGTGTCCCTGACTCCAAAGTGATGGTTTGCGGCAGACGGGCGATCCGATCAAAGACAATGCGGGCCTCAAGACGCGCCAGTTGGAGACCGAGGCAGACATGGGCGCCGCTGCCGAAACCGACGTGCGGGCAGCGCTGCCGAGCAATATCCAGTTCCTCCGCATTCTCGATGACTTCTGGGTCACGACCTGCGGCCGCCAGGACGGCCATCACGGTCTGGTCCTTGCCGATCACCTGGCCGCCTATCTCAATGTCTTCTGCGGCCCGGCGGAGCACGTATTGCACCGGGGAATCGAAGCGCAGGAACTCCTCAACGGCCTGCGGCGCCAAGGCAGGATCGGCTCGCAGTTTCGCCAGCTGCGCCGGGTTCTCCAGCAGAGCCGCCAGACCGTTGGTCAGCAAGGCCGTTGTTGTCTCGTTGCCAGCCACCAAGAGCAGCAGGAAGTTGGCGATCACCTCTTCGAAGTCGAGATGCTCGCCAGCCTGTGCGGCTTGGACCAGGTTCGAGAGCAGGCTCCCGTCCGGTTTGATCTTCAGAATTTCGATCCGACGCCTGAGATAGGCTTCGAAACCCTCCAGGCTCTCAAGGCAACGGTCCACCATGTCCCGGTCGACGGGTCCGACCAGGCCAATGGCAATGCTGGAGAGGTCATCGCACCAGGCCTTCACCTGACGATGATCTTCAAGCGGTAAGCCCAAGAACTCGAAGATCACGGTGATCGGCAAGGGGATCGCCAGCTCTGTCAGAAAATCCATCTCGCCCTTGGCAAGACCGGCTTGCAGGAACTCGTCGACCAACACACCAATTCGATCGCTGTAGTCCTCGATCCGTGTGCGGCCGAACTCATGCCCGATCAGCTTTCGCAGACGCGCGTGGTCGGGGTCGTCGCGCCGAAGCATCACCCGCGGTATCAGTTCAAAGAGCCTCTGGTACTTGGCATCATGAAATTGGTTCCCGATGGGCGAAGGGCGTTGGTTTGAGAAGCGCTTGTCCTTCAGAACGGAGACGACGTCGGCATGCCGGGTGATAACCCAGGTCTTCAAGGGCTCTGCCCAGTAGACGGGCGCATTGCTTTGCAGCATGTGGTAGATGGGGTAGGGGTTCTCCAGCATCTGTGGGCCAAGAAGAACCGGGGCTGTCGCTTGTGGCTTCGCGTTGTCGTTCATCGCATTCGCATCCTTATCGAAGGATAGGAACCTGCTGAGATCTGGACTTGGCAGACAAAGACGGCCGAGTGTGCGGCTGCTCTCAGTAGGCTTGTCCTGCCCTATTTGGCCAGGACGCCCGGAGGCGGGCTTGTGCACGTATAGGGTGGGTACTGCTTGTGTCCGATAGAGTTCGATATTGAGCCGACTGAGGCAAAAACAGAGCTATCAATGAGCATTTCTTGGATAAAGCGGCGTCCTCCTCTTCACAGTGTGTATGGTCGCCCCGCCCAAATTCCTCTGCTCAGTGCTCTCAAGGCTGTCCATAGATCATAAACCGCGACGGATAGACCTAAGGATCCGCCAGCCGCTTGCTGACACCGCGTCTGGCATGCTGTCATCGCCCCTGTTCCAGCACAGCAGACGATAGAGTGAGGAGGGGCCGCAATGGGGCGACTTGCCTATGTCAACGGACGCTATGTTCCGCATGGTCAAGCACAGGTGCATATCGAGGATCGCGGCTATCAATTCGCCGACGGTGTCTATGAGGTGGTCCCGGTTGCCCAAGGGACCCTGGTGGATGAGGATCTTCACCTCGATCGCTTGGAGTACTCCTTGCGTGAGCTGCGCATCGACATGCCGATGAGCCGCCCCGCGCTCAAGATGATCTCGCACGAGGTGATCCGGCGCAATCGTCTGACCAACGGTCTGCTCTATATGCAGGTGACCCGCGGCGTGGCCCCGCGCGACCACAAGTTTCCTAAGTCCGCAAAGCCAGCCTTGGTCATGACCGCCAAGCAAACGAAGCCGGCAAGCCCGCAGCAGCTCTCCAAGGGACTCGGCGTATTGACCAGGCCCGACATCCGCTGGAAACGCCCCGACATCAAGTCAATCTCGCTCTTGCCGAACTGTTTGGCCAAGCAGGATGCGACCGAGGCCGGTGCCGGCGAGGCCTGGCTGATCGATGCTGAGGGCAAGGTGACGGAAGGCAGCTCGACCAATGCCTGGATCGTGACCAAGGACAAGCGCGTGATAACCCGGGAAGCCGAGCGGCAAATCCTGAACGGCATCACCCGACGCGTGCTCTTGGACGTCATGCGCGCCGAAGGCTACAGCTTCGAAGAAAGACCTTTCAGTCTAGAAGAAGCGCAGGAGGCCAGTGAGGCCTTCTTGACCTCGTCGTCCAATTTCGTGATGCCGGTGACCCGGATCGACGACCGCAGCGTCGGCAATGGTGAGCCGGGACCGCTTACCTTGGCGCTACGCAGGGCCTATATCGCCACCTTCGATCCCAAGGGCAGCATCCAATAGCTCCGGCCTCTAACGCCTGGACTGGAAGAGTCGAGTCGCATGACCGGACACCCCAACCCCCATGCTCTGCTCTTCGACTGGGATAATACTTTGGTCGATACCTGGGCGGTGATCCATGCCGCCCTTGTTCCGACCTTCACGGCTATGGGGCATCGGCCCTGGACCATCGAAGAATGCAAGCAGCGCGTGCGCCAGTCAGCGCGCGACGCCTTTCCACGTCTCTTCGGAGCGCGCGCTGACGAGGCCCTCGAAATCTTTTATGACGCCTATGGAAAGGCTCATGTGACTGCATTGTCAGCATTGCCAGGAGCCAGCGAATTGCTGAGCACTCTCAGCAGTGAGGGATATCACCTAGGAATTGTGTCGAATAAAGCGGGAGAACTTCTCAGGCCAGAGGTTGCCGCCATGGGTTGGCAACGCTATTTCTCCGCAGTGATAGGGGCAAGTGACGCCCCTAAGGATAAACCAGCGCCGGAGGCTCCGGCTATGGCGCTGGGCGCGATGGGAGTAGAGGCGAGTGAGGAGGTCTGGTTCGTCGGGGACACCGATATCGACATGCACTGTGCCGTCGAGATTGGCTGTCTGCCCGTCCTGCTGCGTGACGAGCCGCCGCGGGAGGGGGAGTTTGCGAATTGCCAACCCCGTATCCATGTTAACTCTTGCCCAGCCCTCTTGGGGTTGATCTTTGGCAAAGAGGCTCTGACCTCATGATCCGGAGCGCATTCCTGCGTTCTCAAGACTAAAACGAAGGCGAATTCAGATGGCAGCTGAAAAGCAACAGAACGTTCAAGATGTGTTCTTGAACCACATCCGGAAAAACCGTGTACCCGTCACCATCTTTTTGGTGAACGGCGTGAAGCTGCAAGGTGTCGTAACCTGGTTCGACAACTTCTCTGTCCTGCTGCGGCGCGATGCGCATTCGCAGTTGGTCTATAAGCACGCAATCTCCACGGTGATGCCGGCCACGCCCGTACAGCTCTTCGAGCCGGTGCGTGAAGAGGAGCCGGTTGAGGCCTAGGGCCCGCCGGAAGGCAGTCGACTATTCCGACTGCGCAAACCTTTAGGGAGGTTGTTACGAAAGCAGCCGTTATCTGTCCGGAGTTGGCGGATCGCGACGCAACGCAGACTGCGCGTCGCGATCTCGACGCGCGCGCTGAAGAGGCCTTGGGGCTGGCAAATGCCATCGGTTTGGATGTGTCGGTTACCGCAATGCCTGTCGTTCAAAGGCCAACACCAGCCACGCTTCTTGGACGCGGTCAGGTCGAGGCCCTGGGCGAACGCCTGCATGACGAGGACATATCGCTTGCGATCATGGATACAGCGCTGTCTCCAGTGCAGCAACGCAACCTGGAGCGCGACTGGCAATGCAAGGTCATTGATCGCACCGGTTTGATCCTCGAGATCTTCGGCGCAAGAGCGCAAACGCGGGAAGGCCAGTTGCAGGTGGAGCGGGCAGCGCTCTCTTACCAACGCTCACGCCTTGTGCGGTCCTGGACTCACTTGGAGCGTCAGCGCGGTGGCTTTGGCTTCCTGGGCGGTCCGGGCGAGAGCCAGTTGGAGATTGATCGCCGTCTCATTGCCGAACGCATCGAGCGGATTGACCGGGACCTCTCCAAAGTTGGGCGCACCCGTGCCGAACAGCGAAAGGGCAGGGCGCTCCCCGTCATTGCCCTGGTCGGTTACACCAACGCCGGCAAGTCCACACTCTTCAACCGGCTGACCGATGCGGAGGTCAAGGCGCAGGATCTGCTCTTCGCAACCTTGGATCCGACCATGCGGCGTCTGAGCCTGCCGAGTGGACGGGACTGCGTGCTCTCCGACACTGTGGGATTCATCTCGGACCTGCCGACACAGCTGGTGGCTGCCTTTCGTGCGACTTTGGAAGAAGTGGTCGAGGCTGACCTGATCCTGCATGTCCGTGATATTGCGCATGCCGATTCGGCCCTACAGCGCGAGGACGTATTGACCGTCTTGGAAGAACTGGGCTGTGACGCCGAGAAGGGACCGCCGGTGATCGAGGTCTTCAACAAGGCTGACTGTCTTTCTGGCGAGCAGCGGCAGACGCTCTCTGCGCGGACAGACAACGGCGGTGGTGCCTTGATATCAGCCCTCACAGGAGAAGGTATTGAGGACCTGCTCGCGCTCTTGGACCAAACCTTGGGTCAGGAGGATTCTCTGGTCTTGGTAGAGATGGGCGCAGAGGACGGTCGCCTGCATGCTTGGCTCCATGCAGAGGGTCAGGTGCTGGCCGAACGCAGTGATGAGGCCGGGCGACTTTGGCTCGATGTGCGGCTTCCGCCGGCTGCTCTGGGGCGCTTGCGGCGGGACGTTGCTGAAGAACGGAGTGGGGTCAAGCTCCGAACGGTGCGCTCACATTAGTCACCTCCGAGCTTGGTTTCGGGATGCGGCGGCGGACATCTTGTTCAGCAAATGCTTGACAGATTGGGGCTTCCCTCCCTATGTCCCCGCTTAGCACTCGCTACGTCAGAGTGCTGACAGGTTCCAAACGGGCGGACCGAACGGGGGGCGCCCGGATCAGAAATCCCGAATGAGGAGAGACGCGAGCATGAATTTCAGGCCGCTGCACGACCGCGTGGTCGTCGAGCCGCTCGAGGGCGAGGAGAAGACCGCCGGTGGCATCATCATCCCGGATACCGCCAAAGAGAAACCGATGCAGGGCAAGATCGTGGCTGCCGGCCCTGGCGGGCGCAGCGATGACGGCAAGGTGACCCCACTGGATGTCAAGGCCGGCGACACCGTGCTTTACGGCAAGTGGTCCGGCACAGAGGTCAAGCTCGACGGCAAGACCCTGCTGATCATGCGCGAGAGCGACATCATGGGTGTGGTCGAGGGCTGAGCGCAGCCAAGCGCGCCAGATTGAAGACCCACGCCTAACCACCTGTTGAGAATAGGAGATAGACCATGTCTGCGAAGGACGTTCGCTTCGGCGGAGATGCTCGCGCCCGTATGCTGAAGGGCGTTGATGTGCTGGCTGATGCCGTGAAGGTGACCCTGGGCCCCAAGGGCCGCAACGTCGTCATCGACAAGGCCTTCGGTGCACCGCGCACCACCAAGGACGGTGTTACCGTCGCCAAGGAGATCGAGCTCTCCGACAAGTTCGAGAACATGGGCGCGCAGATGGTGCGCGAGGTCGCCAGCAAGACCAACGACCTGGCCGGCGACGGCACCACCACCGCCACCGTTCTGGCCCAGTCCATCGTCCGTGAGGGCGCCAAGGCCGTGGCCGCCGGCATGAACCCGATGGACCTGAAGCGTGGCGTCGATCTTGCCGTTGAGAAGGTCGTGGCCGTTCTGCAAGAGAAGTCGGCCACCGTTTCCGGTTCCGAGGAAGTGAGCCAGGTCGGCACCATCTCTTCCAACGGTGACCTCGCCGTCGGTGAGATGATCGCCGAGGCCATGCAGCGGGTCGGCAACGAGGGTGTCATCACCGTCGAGGAGGCCAAGAGCCTCGAGACCGAGCTGGACGTGGTCGAGGGCATGCAGTTCGACCGCGGCTACCTCTCTCCCTACTTCGTGACCGACGCCGAGAAGATGGTCGTGGAGATGGAGAACCCGCTGATCCTTCTGCACGAAAAGAAGCTCTCCGGCCTGCAGCCCATGCTGCCGCTGCTCGAGTCCGTGGTGCAGTCCGGCCGTCCGCTGCTGATCATCGCCGAGGACGTCGAGGGCGAGGCCCTGGCCACCCTGGTGGTCAACAAGCTGCGCGGTGGCCTCAAGGTCGCGGCCGTGAAGGCTCCGGGCTTCGGCGATCGCCGCAAGGCCATGCTGGAGGACATCGCCATCCTGACCGGCGGTCAGGTGATCAGCGAGGACCTCGGCATCAAGCTCGAGACTGTCACCGTCGACATGCTCGGCACCGCCAAGAAGGTGAGCCTCACCAAGGAAGAGACCACCATCGTCGACGGCGCCGGCTCCAGCGACGACATCCAGGGCCGCTGCGGCCAGATCCGCGGTCAGATCGAGGAGACCTCCTCGGACTACGACCGTGAGAAGCTGCAGGAGCGCTTGGCCAAGCTGGCGGGCGGCGTTGCCGTGATCCGCGTCGGTGGCGCCACCGAGGTCGAGGTGAAGGAGCGTAAGGATCGCGTCGAGGATGCGATGCACGCCACCCGCGCTGCGGTCGAGGAAGGCATCGTTCCGGGCGGCGGCACTGCGCTGCTGTTGGCCACCGGCGCGCTTGAAGGCGTCAAGGGCGAGAACCACGACCAGGAGGTCGGCGTCGGCATCGTTCGTCGCGCGCTCGAGGCTCCGGTTCGTCAGATCGCCGAGAACGCCGGAACCGAGGGTTCCATCGTCGTCGGCAAGATCCGCGACAACGGCACTTGGGGCTTCGGCTTCGACGCCCAGGCCGGCAGCTATGGCGACCTGGTGAAGGGCGGCATCATCGACCCGACCAAGGTCGTGCGTGCGGCTCTGCAGGATGCGGCTTCCATTGCCGGCCTGCTGATCACCACCGAGGCCATGGTCGCTGAGGCGCCGAAGAAAGAGTCTGCCGCTCCGGCTGCACCCGACATGGGTGGCATGGGCGGAATGGGTGGCATGGGCTTCTAAGCCTTCCCACACAAACGACCTTTTCGGGGAGGGGCGGTACCATCGCGGTACCGCCCTTTCTCTTCCTGGGTCAGGTAGCGGGCGCCCAGGTCGGCTCCCGCTGCTCGGTCTCATCCACTCTAGCGTCTCTGCGCAGGTAGGTCTGGTAGAGCGCAGGGACGACAATCAAGGTCAAGATCGAGGCGAAGCCCAGGCCGGCCATGATCGTGACCGCCATCGCGGCAAAGAAACTGTCCCACAACAAAGGTGCCATCCCCAGGATCGTCGTTGCCGCCGCAAGGATCACCGGACGCAAGCGGCTGACCGATGCAACTTCGATCGCTTTGGCTTGAGGCAGGCCCTCCGCTTTCTGTGCGTCGATCTCTTCCACCAAGACGATGGCGTTCTTGATCAGCATGCCAGAGAGGCTCAACAGGCCAAGGAGAGCGGTGAAGCTGAAAGGCAAGCCACTGAACAACAGCCCAAGCGCCACGCCGTTGACGGCCATCGGTACGATCGTCCAAATGACGGCCGTTTGCCGGAGCCTGCCAAACAGTAACAATGTGATCAGCAGCATGGTGCCGAAACTGAAGGGCATCTGACCGCCCAGGCTTCTCTGCGCATCGCCGGCGCTTTCGAACTCGCCCCCCCATTCCAGGCTATACCCCTGGGGCAGCTCCATCGCCTCGATCAGCGGGCGAACCTCGGCGAAGACTGAGGGCGGGGTCAGTCCGTCAACGACATCGGCCTCCACGGTCAAGGTCGGCACGCGGTTGCGACGTTCGATCAGCGTGTCGCGCGAGATCACCTCGAACCCGTCAATGGCCTGCACAAAGGGCATGTAGGTTTGCAAGGCGGTCGACCACACGATCTGGTCCAGCAACCCGCCCTCGACCTCCACCTCATTGCGGGGACGTCGGACGACGACTGGAATCAGGCGTTCGCGTTCGCGGTACACGCCTGCCTCAACGCCGTCGGTCGAGAGTGCGATGGCCCGCGCCACATCGCCCCGGGTCACGCCGACCGCCTGAGCGCGCGATTCGGCATAGATCGGGCGGATGGTCGCCTCGCGTTCGTGCCAGTCCATAGCCTCGCTGTGCAGGTTCGGGGTCGCGGACCGTAGGATGGCTAGTGCCTCCTTACCCAATGCCCGCAACACATCCGGGTCCGGCCCGGAAAAGCGCGCCTCGATGTCGGCTGGAACAGTGGGCCCATAGATGATCCGCTTGGTGCTGACCATAGCAGCAGGGAAAGTCTCAGCCACAAAGAGATCCAGTTCGGCGCGCAGTGTCGGAATCTGCTCGGGATTCCAGGTCCTGACCAGCAGTTGACCATAGGAGGGTTCGGGTGCCTCGGGCTCATAGGTCAAGAGGAACCGGGTAAAGCCTTGTCCAGCGCTGGATGCAACGGACTCAACATCATCTCTTGTCAGCAACCAGGCCTCGATCTTCTTCAGATCGTCCGAGGTCTGCAGGACCGAGGTTCCTTGCGCGGCCTTGTAGTCCACATAGAAGATCGGCGTGGAGGAGGGCGGGAAGAACTGTTGTTTGATACTGGTGAAGGTGCCGAAACAGGCAACGGTCAAACCTATTGCTGCGATGATGACGAGCCAACGCCAGCGCAGCGCGCCCCGCACCAACCCGGCATAGCCTCGGAAGATTGCCCCACCATAGGGATCGCTGCCATCTTCCAGCCCGCCCACCTTGAACAGATAGGCAGCCAGCAGGGGTGTGATTGTGACTGCGAAGAGCCATGACAGGGTCAGGGACAGACCGATGACGGCAAAGAGCGAGAAGAGGAACTCTCCGGTAGCGTCGGAGCTCAAACCGATCCCGGCAAAAGCCATGATGCCGATAACCGTTGCACCCAAGAGCGGCCAACCGGTCCGCTCCGCGATTTCACCTGCCGCGTCGGCGGGTTTGACGCCCTGGCGCATGCGCATCTGCAAGCCCTCCGCGACGACGATGGCATTGTCGACCAGCATTCCCATCGCGATGATCAAGGCGCCCAAGCTGATGCGCTCCACTTTAATGTCAAGCGAGTACATCAAAAGCAATGTGCCCGTGACTGTAAGGAGCAAGGTCGAGCCGACAACCAGGGCCGCGCGCCAGCCCATCGCTAGTGCAAGCACTGCGATTACCACACTGACCGACATGGCCAAAGACAGCATGAAGCCGTTGTTGGCCTCCTCGACCACGCGGTGCTCCTGATAGATAGGGGTGAGCGTGACTCCGAGAGGCAGCTGGGGAGCAATGCTGGCGATCTTCTCCTCAATAGCCTCTCCAACATGGACAATGTTTCGGCTGGTCAGTCCGGAGATGCCGATCGTGAAGGCCTCTTCGCCGTTGAATCGAACGATCTGTCGGGGTTCTTCAACGCGGTCGCGAAAGACCTCTGCAAAGTCGCGGAGGAAGATGGTCTGGCCTTGACCACCGATGGTGATGCCGCGCAGTTCGCTCACAGAGTCTTCGGCGGATGGTGGGTTCACCGCGATCTCTCGCCCGTCCGCATTGGCCGTTCCGGTGGGCACAATTTCGGTCGAGGTGCTGATCGCAGCAACCACGGCAGAGGGTGGAATACCAAGGCTGTTGAGCAGCCCGGTATCGGGCTCGATAAAGACCGCTTCTTCGGGCAGACCCAAGAGCTCGGTACTGGCGACGCCATCCACGGTCAGGAGTTCGCGGCGCAGAAAGGTGGCGATCTCCCAGACATCCGCGTCGGAATAGCCTGGCGCCGTGACGGCGTAGTAGAGGCCATAGACATCGCCGAAATCGTCATTGATCTCGGACGGTAGGGCGCTCTCCGGCAGGCTCGCCTGCGCATCGGCTACGCGGTCGCGCAGATCGTCCCACACTTGAGGCAGCTCAGCGGCGTCATACTGATCCTGCATCTCGACCTCGATGATCGAGACACCGGGCAGATTGCGCGAGGTAATGGTCTTGACCTCGTCCATCTGCTGGATTTCGGCCTCTAGAGGTTCGGAGACCTCCGCTGCCACTTCGGCCGCTGTCGCCCCTGGATAGGGCGTTATCACCAAGGCTTCTTTCAGGGTAAAGACCGGGTCTTCCAGCTTGCCGACATTCATGTAGCCAAAGATGCCGCCGAAGAGGGCGAAGAGGATGAGCAGCCAGGTGTAGAGCGGCCGCTCGATCGAGAAGCGTGCGATCTGTCTCATTTCTCTTCCACCACCAAGCCGTCATAGCGGCGCACTGTTTGGCCGTCGGTCAGCAGGTGTGCACCGGCGGCGACGATCTGCTCACCTTCTTCCAAGCCCAATGCACGGAAGGACGTACCGCCTGGCGCTCTCAGCTCGATGCGGCGGCGCTCCACGACGCCCAGACCGGCGGAGGTCGGAACGAAGACCATCACCTCGAAATCGCGATCTGAAGAAGAGAGGATGGCACTTGACGGCAAGGCGGTACCCGCCTCTTCGATTGGCAGGTGCGCGTGAACGGTCATGGAGGCCCCTGGATAGAGACCGATGGCATCTTCGGGCTGGATCATCAGGGCCGCGCGAAAACTCTGGCCGAAGGAAGCGGTCTCGGCCTCGAACTCCACCAGAAACAGCTCGATCTTCCTTCCGTCGGGCAACTCACCATCAAAGGTGATGCGGCTCGGGTCGGTGACGCTCTGAAAGACACGTTCTGGAACGTCGATTTCGACTCGAACCTCAGACATATCGTGCAGACTGACGATCGGCTGACCGGCTACAACGTTGGAGAACTCTTTGCCCAGTCTCTTCGAGACAACCACATTGAAGGGGGCGACGAGCACCGAATCCTGCAGTGCCTCCTGCGCGTCCCCCAAAGCGACGCGGGCCAGCTCTGCTGCGGTTTCCGCATCCTCTGCGCGCACAGCGGAGCCGGCGCCACTGCGTGCCAGCTTCTTGGCGCGGCTCAACTCGCGCAGGGCTTGCTTCAAGTCAAGGTCGGCGCGGCGCACCGCACGCTCGAAGCTGTCTGCTTCCAGGCGGGCTACAGCCTCACCCTGCGCCAAGCGGCTGCCTTCACGCAGGGAGAAGTCGACCAGCCGCCCGCCAACCTCGAACGAGAGGCTGACGGTTTCGCGTGCTGAGATACGGCCGAAGAAGCTACGTGTACGCCACAGACGCTGCGCATCGACCTCTAACAGGCGGACCGCAGGAATGGGCGTTGGGTCCCCGGAGGGAGTCCTGGCCAGGTTTGCGACTTCGGCCCGCGCTTCCACAAGGAGGCAGAGGGTGAGCAGAAACGCCAAGACTAGTCGACAGGTCGTCTTTACGCTTAGCTGTCGTAGAGTATCAGCACGTTGAGATCTCATTGGCGGAGAGGTTCTACTCGCGAAGGATAGGTGCATGGCGCGTCTCCTGCTTGGTGTGACGCCCCCTATCTATTTCGGACAAGCAGGCCCCGGTAGCCGCCAAGTCGGGATCTTCCGTTCCATATTCGGGACGCCAACGTCTCAAAGCAGGCATCGCTTCTTCGGTATCACTGGGTCCAGGACGCGAACAGGGCCGGCGCAACAGCTGCGCCGACCCCGTGCTTGGTCGAGAGGCTTGGTTAGGCGGCGATCGGGGGTCTGTTCACCTCCGTTTGCGGGAAGAAGTTCTGCCAGACGACCCAATAGACAGCGGCCTTCATGGTCTCCAGGCGCGGCAGTTCGCCTTGATCGCTGTCTCCGCCAAACTCTATGTGGTGCACCGCCTTGCCTGTGTCGTTCACGTAGATGCCCACACTGTCCAGATCGTCGTGGTAGGCCACCACGACATCGCAACCTCCCAGCTTGACGTTCATCACATCGCCATGCTCGCGGATGAAGGCTTCGGTCCAGGCCACATAGTCCTCGCCGACGTTGGCGGCATAGACCGTCTCCTTGTTGGGTAAGCGATCGTCGAAGCGCTTGATCGTTGGGAAGGTCGGCTCCTCCTTCTCGGCCTGTTCGGTGACACCGCCCACGAAGGCCATATGCACGATCCGGTCATAGAGGCCAAGGATGGGGTTCTTGGCGACCTGGACGATGGGATTCAGGAAGATCTTTCCATTCGGAAACTTCTTCTCAAAGGCCCAAAGCGGCATCCTGTAGCTGGGTCGTTCCGGCATGGTCGGTCCCTTCGGCCCGTCACTCTCGCGTCGCCCCCAGAGCTGCTGGATCGGCTCGCCCGAGTTCTGATCCCACATCACCAAGTTGTTCTCGAGCTGAGTCATGACCTTAAGATCAAGCGTCTGGCCCTCTATCTCGGGAACATAGGCGACACCAAGGTTGCTGAGCCCGCAATAGGTCAGGACCATGTTCTCGTCTTCGATTTCTTCGGTCAGGCCGACGACATGGGGGCGTAAGACATGCCGGTCAGGATGCCCCCGCGCGCCTGCCTTGGTTTCGACGACGATCAAACTGGTATCCTCGCTCAAGACCTCCTTGGCCCGCTCAATTGAGTAGTAGCGCGGGTTGTGATGCTGGGAGCGCATCATGAAGCGGGGATTGACATAGCCAAACCCGAAGCCGAATAGGGCAATCGCAGTGCAGCCCCAGAACAGAAGCGGATGTCCGGCACCCGCGACAAAGAAGGCGACAGCGGCCACGGCCAAGACTGCGAAGAACGTGACGGCGAGTTTCCGCCGGTTATAGAAGGTCCACATCGTGCTCTTGCGAGAGGTGCGCACGATCCACTGGCTGACATCGGCCAGATCGCGGAACATCCGCCAGCTGATATAGAGCATCAGCGCAAGCGATAGGCCGAAGATGATTTCGATGAGTAGGTCCATTTCTTTCACTCCTGACTGACGTGAGGGTCTAGAGGGGGGTGCCGCTTGGCGAAGGGCGCTGACCGCTCGGCTCGGTCTTGGGAGACAGAGCCAGGATCGAGGAGGCGGTGGCGACGGCGTAGGGGACCAGAAAGCTGATCGCGACGCGGAGCCAATCGCTGTCCAGCATCTGACCGGTGAACAGACGATCGCCATGGTTGATGAGCGCGATGGCCGGTCCCACGATGGCGGCTGTCACGGCAGCCCGCCGCATCACTGGACGGCTGAGTGCCATTCGCCAGCGCCGTTTGGGATTGCTGTGATCACGGCCGATCATTGTGTTGGACCTCCTCCAACGAAGCGGTCTGCGACGGCGCTTGTCGGGCAGAGGGGGTAAAATCGACCCCGTAGGCATCAGCAATGCGCAAGATGTCTTGCGGGTCCGAGAGACCTTCTATTGCGGTGAAGAGTTCGGCCGTCTTCAGCGCTGGAGAGACCCAGAAGAGGGCCTTGACCGTCCCGGAAGAGCGGTTCTCGTGACGATGCGGCAGGCCTCGGGGCAGCCTGACGAGATCGCCGGGTCTGGCTTGAATCTCCTGACTGTCGAGGGTCACGGAGAGCTGGCCGAACTGAACCAGAATGAAGGCGTCTTGGTTGGGATGCCGATGGGTCGGGACCGATTGCCCGGGTTCGATAACAATCTCGAAGGCGAAGCTGGAAGGCTCGAGCGCCATCAATCGACAGTCCTGGCCAGCGATCGTCCAGCGCCCCAGCGAGAGGCTGTCACCATGTCGCGTAATCCCGCCGCCGGTCGTCTTGTGCATCGCGTGTCTCCCTATCGATCTGCTAAACCGAAGATACGGAGCAGCCGTCAGTCTTTGGACCGGAGGACTCGGAAGGCTGCGTTCCATTATTGGGACGCAGGGGCTTGTCGAAGCTGCTATAGGAGTGACCTGCGGTGGGCAGGTCAGACGTGGGAGGGCACGGATGTCCCAAGCAAACTACGATGCGGAGGATCTCAGGCTCTTCGCGTTGATTTATTCCGCTGGCAGCTTGAGTGCTGCTGAGCGCCGCTACGCCGTTCCCAAATCGACGCTCTCACGCTCTTTGGCGCGTCTCGAACAGGCGGCAGGGGTGGCGCTGTTCGACCGGGTTTCGAAGGGGCTGAAACCCACCGCTCTTGCCGAGGAGTTACACACCTATGGTAAGCGGGCAGAAGACGCCGTCGCCCGTGCGAACGACGTGATCCGCGGCGCCAGCAATGAGCCCTCCGGGAAACTCGTCATCGCCGCCAGCGCCACCTCGGCCCGTTTCCTCCTGTCAGACACCTTGTCCCGGTTCATCGAGAGCTACCCGGCGGTGGACCTTCATCTCGAGGTCACCGGGGACGCCCCCGATCCACAGGCCGAGGGGATTGATCTGTCGATCCAGGTGGGCTGGCCGAGCAATCAGTCTTTGATTGCGCGTCGTATCATGGCGGGCCCGACCGGACTCTATGCGGCACCGGGGACCGAGTTGGAAGACCCGAAGCTGGCCGCCGAGCAGGGGCGCATCGTCATCTCGGCGCGCGATGCGCCCCAGTCTTGGCGCGACGCCTGGGTGTTGCAGAACCAGTCTGAAGAGCTTGTCCTCGACAACCCGCCCATTGCCTCCGTCGGCGATCCCTCGATTGCCTTGGATCTCGTCGCCGCAGGCCGAGGCTTAACGCTTTTGCCGCTCTTCTATGCGGCCCATCTTGAGCATGCCGGCCAGATCCAACGCGTCATGACCGCCTGGCAGGGTCCCTTTCTCGAAATGTTTGCGATCTTGCCTCCGGGGCGGCGACAGCTCGCCGCCGTGCGTTGCCTCATGGATCTGCTCGTAGAGAATGCCAGGCGGAGGACCAAAGAAGCGGAGGCAATCGAGAGGGACCTTCATCGCTCATCATCACCCCCGGCGTAGCGCATTTAGTCCGCCCGCCAACCTGGACGAGAGTGCGGATGGCCATCCCGGGAGTGTCTCTCAGCCTCCCCAAAGGGTACGTCAATCACCTGTTGGAAGGATTTCGGAATGGAAGAGATCAAACGCATTGGAATTGGCCCGCGGATGAGCCAGGCGGCGGTCTACGGCGGCCTCGTCTGGTTGACGGGACAGTGTGGCACCGCTGGTGATGGGATCGCGGCGCAGACAGCAGAGAGTCTTGCGAAGATCGACCGACTCTTGGCCGAGGCGGGGTCCGACAAGACCAGGATCCTGAACACGACGATCTGGCTGGCGAATATGGATGACTATGACGAGATGAATGCTGTTTGGGATGCCTGGGCGCCCGAGGGCTGTACCTCGACACGCGCTTGCGGGGAATCGCGCCTCGGCGGGGTTGGCTACGGCATCGAGATTATCTGCGTTGCAGCAACCTATTGACCTTTCGCTGAGCCTGAGACGCAGTTCCTGCCATTGCGGCCGGGACTAATCGCGTGCCGTCCGCGCCTCCCATTATTGACAAGGCGCTTGTCCGCCGCCTGGTAACGCAGCAGTTTCCGCAGTGGGCCGACTTGGGGATCAGGGCCGTAACGCCGGGTGGTTGGGACAATCGTACTTACCGTCTCGGCGAATCGATGCTGGTCCGCTTGCCGAGTGCTGCGCGTTATGTGGCTCAAGTGGAAAAGGAACAGCGCTGGCTGCCTTGGCTCGCGTCCCTTCTACCGCTTGCGATCCCCGAACCACTCGCCAAAGGAAGGCCAACAGCGGACTATCCTTGGCCCTGGTCGATCTACCGTTGGCTTGAGGGCGATGTCGTTACCGCTGATGCCGCTTTGACCCTCGATGACATGGCAGTCTCCTTGGCCGGCTTCCTGACGGCCCTTCATGCGGTGGATGCAGGGGAGGGGCCGCTTGCGGGGCCACACAGCTTCTTTAGGGGCGGGAAATTCACCTACTACGAAACTGAGGCGCATCGTGCCCTGGCGTTGCTAGACCGCAAGATCGATGTCGAGCTGGCCGAAGTTGTGCTTGCAGACGCTGTATCTTCGCGCTGGGAGCAGCCGGCGGTTTGGGTGCATGGCGACCTCTCCGCCAACAATCTTCTGCATCAGGATGGTGAACTCTCGGCCGTCATCGACTTTGGCTGCTTGGCGGTCGGTGATCCGGCCTGCGATCTAGTGATCGCCTGGACCCTCTTCTCCGGCAGGAGCAGAGAGGCCTTTCAGTCGGGTGTTGCCCTTGATGCCGACACCTGGAGGCGGGCGCGGGGTTGGGCGCTTTGGAAAGCCTTGATCACCGTTGCTGGACCGTCTGGGGATCAACGAGAGGTGCAAAGCCAATGGCGTGTGATCGACGAGGTCCTGGCTGAGGTCCGCTAGAGCTGAAACCATAAAGCCATTCATCTTGCGGACGTTTGCTTCGCTATGCTGCAATCGAGACGCTTGCTATCCCCTTTGAAACGAAGAAGAGAGGCATTGAGGAATGCAGAGGTCCGGTCTGACAGCTGAGGAGATTGTTGCCTATCGACGGGACGGCCAGGTCACGCCGGACTTTCGCATCGACACAGCAGCTGTAGACGGGCTGAAGGAGGCAGCGGCCGCCTTGATCGAGGCACGACCGGACCTGCGACCCGAGTTCATCCCCATGCCGCATGTCCCGATCAGCCGGGACGCGCAGCATAAGGCAATCGCGGAAGCTTTCCTTGCCTTCGCCCGTCGCGACGACCTCTTGGACCTGGTGAAGAGCCTGATTGGGCCGGACATTGTGCTCTGGGCAGCTGCGCTCTTCAGCAAGCCTGGTGGCGATGGCCGCGAAGTCCCCTGGCATCAGGACGGGATCTACTGGCCCTTGAGACCTATGGCGACCGTTACTCTTTGGGTCGCACTCGATCGCGCTGATCGGGAGAATGGCTGCATGCGCGTCCTACCCGGGACCCACCGCCAGGGATTTCTGGCCCATGAGACCAGTGAAAGAGACGGCATGGTGCTGAACACCGAACTGGTGGAGGGAAGTTTCGATCCCGGTCTCGCCCGTCCAGTCGAGTTAGAGGCGGGACAGGTCTCTTTCCACGATGCCTTTCTTGTCCATGGCTCTGAGCCAAACACCTCCTTAAGGCGTCGCGCCGGCGTCACCTTCCGCTATATGCCAGCGACCAGCCTTTATGATCGTGCGAAGAAGGTCGAGACGGGATCCAACACCGCCCCCTTGGACTTCGCCAATCGCCCGATCTGGTTGTTGCGTGGTCGAGACCGCGCCGGAAACGACTTCAGTCTCGGCCATCACGAGGGCACGTCCTGACTGAGACCCCAGATCCTCTTCTGTAGGCAACAGCCCTTGGTTGATCACAGGCAACAATCTAACGCAAGGCTCTATACTGCTCTGTTCCCAGCTGGTGATGGTCGCCATCGATGACACTATGGCTGACTGTCATAGCCTATCTGCTTGTGGCCTTTCATGGCTTCTTGATCCAAGGCCTTCCGGATCAGGTTTCCGTTTGGCTGGTCCTCTTTGTGGGCTTTGGTGTTTCCGCTGCTGTAACCGGGCCGATCTTGTTGGGAGGTCGTTCCTTAGCTCGACCTCGAACAGAGAGGCTGTTCCTCGCCCTCGGCCTTCGCGGTCTCTTCTCACTCTTACACCTGCTTTTGGCCTTCATCGCTTTGCGGCGGCTGCCGCTGGCCGAGGCAACTGTCTTGGTCAACACGGCGATCCTCTGGACGCCTCTGGTCTCGCGGATTGCGCTGAAAGAGCCGATGCCCGGGCGCCTTTGGGGACCCGGTCTCGCAGGGTTCCTGGGCGTGGTCCTTGTTCTACATCCACACCTGCAATCGACTCTGTTGGGCGCTATCGCCGCTCTCGGGTCAGGTTTGTTTGTTGCCTTTCAGACGACAGCAACCCGTAGGCTTGGGCAGCTCAATGTAGCACCGGTCTATGTCATGTTCAGCTCTGCACTCCTTGGCGTTGCCGTAACGGCTACCCCGGCCCTCTGGAGTGACTTGAATGTGATCCCGAAGACGGGCGGCGAACTCATGCTTATCGGGCTCTTGCCCTGTCTGGCTGGCTTGATCGTTATCCACGCGCTCGGTCGTCAGCCTGCCTGGTTCGTTTCCTCACTCTCGGGTATCACCCCGCTCGCTGGCGGACTCCTCGATTGGTGGTTCACAGATCGCCTTCCGACGCCGGGCGCCTTCGTGGGTATGGCGCTGATCATCGCTGCCTGTGTTCTGGTGGCACGTAAGGCCTCTACAGGGCAGCCGCATGGGCCAGACCACTAGGGCTGACAGTGATTGCCCTAAGCCAAGGCGCCATGCCTTGCTGATTGAACAACCCAGCACCCCACGAAACCTGCGCGTTTGAGCTGGCAGAAAGCTGAGCAGCAACACATATCAAAAGCGCGATGATGAACGAATGTACATCGCGAAAGGATGTGAATTATGGAAAATCTCTCACTAACCAGTCGTGGGCCTCGCTACGGCTCAACCTCTGTTCCGCTCCCAGTCGGTGTCATGGCTGCAGAAGCAGTAAAGAATACTGGACACCACGGTCCTACTGTAAGGAAGGTTGCGGTCAGCGCCATGGCCGGCATCGGGATTGGACCTCAGCTTAGCCCTGCTTCCTGCCTGGCTTAGCCAAGTCCTGCTGCGATAGGCTCTCCCTCACCTAACGGAGAGCCATCGCCGCGGCAGGTTCAGAGAGAATCCCAGCCCGAGCGTCACTCATAACATTGAGATGTCCGATGGCCGAGCCGATCATTCGCTTTTACAAACTCTACGATTCCCTTCCCCCGATTGCCTACGCCGATCCCTCAGCAATGGGTTCCATGCCAACGGATGCCTTCAGGTACTGCGAGGCGATGCGGGTGGCTTCTTCCTTCGGATGGTACGTCTTTCCACCGAGAGATCTGACGCTCTCCATGAGCGAAGGAGCCGTCTACCTCTATGAGGGTGGAGAGTGGGTCTTGCTCAAGGCAGATCTGTTGGACCCGAGCTTTGCAGAGGAGTGGCGCACCAAGGCGCCCGACGATCTGGCCGAGGAAATGCCGGCCTTCGTGACCGCCTTTCCTTTCATGGGCATTGTGCAGATCTTCTCTGGCTACTTCGTCGAAACGGCGCCTGGCTGGAGCATTGCCGTGCGCGGACCCGTCAATTTTCCAAGACGGCCTTATCAGGTTTTTGAAGGGATCATCGAAACGGACCGCTTTCGCCCCTGTCCTCTCTTCGTCAATATCCAGCTGCTCGAACCGGGGCGAGAGGTTCCTATTCCCGCGTCACTCCCCCTGTTTCAGGTGCAGCCAGTCTCGCGCGCTGCCTATGCAGATGCCAAGCAACTGCGCGAAGAGGTGGTCGAGGTCTCGGCGAAAGGCACGGCCTTCGATTGGTCGGCGCTAAAGGATACCTTGCATCTTAGCAGCCATGCAGGGCAGGACCGCCGAGCCCGCTATGCGATTGCTAGCCGAAAACGCAAGAAGGAAGAGTGAGCTAACGTCCCATCTGTTCGCGGGACAGGTCGTCAGCTCCCGAGAACGCATGTCCGACCAAGAAGAGCTGTCGGGAGAGCATATGGGAGAGCTCAGTCCTGGTCATCTCCTCCTTGACCACGAAGGCAATGAAGCTCCGGTCCACCACGTTGAAGATCATGAGGGCGGCATCCTCTGCCTGAACCCCGTTATCGATTGATCCCTTTGCCTGTAGGGCGCGGATCAGCTCTGCTGCCTGATTGCGTAGACGCTGATCGTTCTCGGCAAAACGCCTGGAGGAGGGGGTGTCAGGGCGCTCGATCATCATGGAGAAGGCCTGCCGCCAGAGACTCTTGTCCATGAGCGCGAAGGCGTGATCGATCCAGGCCTCGGCGAGGGCAGAGATCGCTTCGATCGGGTCCTGCGGCGGGTTGGTCAGGATAGACTTGCTCTCGACCAGGGTGTCCCGGGTTACGGCGACGACTAAGGCCACCAGGATATCACCCTTTGTTTCAAAGTAGTTATAGAGCGTTCCTATGGACAGCTCTGCCTGTTCGGCGATCTTGTCCATGCGCGTGGCCTCAAAGCCGAGATTGCGGAACGAGGCCAGGGCCGCATCCATGATCCGCATCTCGCGCTCGGCCTTTTGGCGTTCGCGAAGCCCGGTCATCTCACCGATATCTATCCGTCATCGAAAATTGAAGTTGACTAAAATTTGAAAGACATTCAAGTTTTTTCGAGATCCAACAAGGGAGGTTGATGGATGATGCAGTATCTCTTGGCCGGTGTGGCGCTGATTGCGCTCACCACCGCCGCCCAAGCCGAAGAGGAGCTGAACGCGCTGGTCTGGTGCGATCACTCCGATCCCAATCTGCTCGAGCCTTTCGAGACGGCGAACAACGTCAAGGTCAATGTGCGTGAGTATGAGGGCACCGGCGTGGCGCTCGCTCTTCTGGAGCAGTCGCAGCCGGGTGACTGGGACGTCTTCGTTATCGACGGGATCGATGTCGGGCGTGTGGTTGATCGCGGGCTCCTGGCCGAGCTGCCGCGCGATCAGATTCCTTTAGACGACATCTTTCCAGCCGTGCGGATGGAAGAGCAGAACGGCAAGGACGGCAAGCTCTACGCCATGACCGAAAAGTTCGGTTACAACACGGTGGCCTTCAATAAGGACAAGGTCGATCCCGCAGACATGCAGGATGTTGGGTTGCTCTTCACGGATAAGTACGCCGGGCGCATGGCGATCTATGACTACTATCTGCCGGTCATGGGCATGGTGCAGATGGCCCGCGGCGGCAAGACGGCCGACATGACCGCAGCCGATGTTGAGGCGATGCAACCCGATCTCTTTAAGATGAAGGAGAACTCGGAGGGGGTGCTGGGGGTGGTCGCGGCCCAGACCGCGCTTGCCACCGGCGAGGTTGACATCGTGGTTGGCGGCGGTGAGTGGCTGACGGCCGTGCTCTCCGAAGAGAAGCCGGAGCTTGATTGGGTCATTCCCGACGCCGGTGCCGTGCGCTGGACCCAGTCGATCGGCATCTTTGCCGATAGTGAGAAGCAGGATCTGGCCCTGAAGTTCGTGCAGTACATCCTCTCGCCTGAGGGACAAGCGCGCCTGGCAACCTCGTCCTGCTATTGGGCGATGCCGGCCAACAGTGCGGCTGGCAGTGTTCTGACCGACGCGCAGAAGGCGGCACTGCGTTGGGACCAGCAGGACGCCTATCTGGCCAACACGCAGCTCTATCCGGCGCCGGACGAGGCCTTGGATCTAGAGATGCAGGACGCCTGGGCGGAGATGCTGCAGCACTAAGACCCCAACCCGAGGCTGCTTATGTCCTGCATCGCTGCCGCAGCCGCGAGTGTTAGGAGCGGTGGTGCCGGCGATGCCGGGCGCATCGTCAAGCCAACGCGACGCGGCAATCGTGGCTCCAGCTGCGACCCGAAGGGCTGTCTTATCAGGCCCTTGGGACAGCATTGTGCGCCGCTTACGATGCGCCCGGCATCGCCACGCGCCACTCTCCTTGCCCAAGACCCTGATAAGACAGTGCAGGGCATAAGCAGCCTCGGGTTAGGGTCTTGAGTATGGAAGCAGTCAGGGATCGTTCGACCGGCTGGGGCCTCGTGCTGCCAGCCGGTCTCTGGCTTGTCGCTTTCTTCGCGGCACCCATGGCCTTGATGGCGGCGGTCAGTCTCTGGAGCCGTGAGAAGGGCAAGATCGTCCCCAGTTGGGACCTGGACAACTATCAACGCTTCTTTGAGAAGTCCTATTTCTCCCAAGGCCTGCTGAACTCACTCGAAATCACCGCGATCGTCACCGTTCTATCGATCCTGCTCGCCTATCCGCTGGCCTGGATCATCGCCGAGCGGGTGCCAAAACGCTTTCAGCGCCTGGCCCTTATCCTGGCGATCCTGCCCTTCTGGACCTCCTATGTCGTGCGCTCTTATTCCTGGCTCTTGGTGCTGGGGAAGACTGGTGTGGTGAACCAGATGCTGCTCGGTACGGGGCTGCTGTCCGAGCCTTTGGATATCGCCGGCACGAGAGGGGCCACGGTCATCGGCTTCGTGCACTTCTTCGTCATGCTCCTAACCCTGACGATCTATGCCAATCTGGTGCAGCTACCGCCGAATTACCGACGGGCCGCCGCCGACCTTGGGGCCAGCCGCTTTCAGACCTTTCGCTATGTGATCCTGCCGCTCACCCTGCCGGGCATCATGGTGGGGGCCTTCCTCACCTTCGTGCTCTGCATCGGCGACTACATCACGCCGCAGATCCTGGGCGGTAACAACGAGCTGGTGCTGCCGCAGGTAATCATGCTGCAGGTCGATCGGCGTGCAGACTTTCCGATGGCAGCAGCCCTGTCCTTGATCCTGATGCTGGTTGTGACCCTGGCCTATCTGGCCTCTGCACGCTGGCTCAGGCTGGAGCGGGCCTGATGCGCTGGCCGTCGTGGATCTATCTGGGCCTGGCCTATCTCTTCATTTTCCTGCCGGTGGCAGTCCTGCTGGTCTTCAGCTTCCAGGACGGTCGCCTGCCGGTGCCGCCCTTCAAGGGGGCGACCCTGCATTGGTACCAAGAGATCTTTGACGACGCGCGCCTGATGGGTGCCTTGGGTAACTCTCTTATGGTTGCCGTCTTGTCGTCGCTGGTTTCTGTGATTCTGGGTTTTCTGGCCGCCTATGCCCTGGCCCGCTACTGGCTACCGGGTACGGCGCTCCTGCGCGCCCTGCTAACCGCACCCTTGACGGTCAGTTACCTGATCATCGGCCTGGGTCTCTTGACCCTCTTCAATCAGTTGGGCGTGCCGCGATCTCTGCTGACAGTCGGCATCGGGCATGTCGTGATCAATCTGCCGCTCTGCTTTGCCATCATCTATGCCTCGATGGGCGATCACCAACGCTCGGCCGAGCGGGCGGCGCGCGACCTCGGTGCCTCGACCCTTGAGAGCCTCTGGTTGATCACGGCGCCGATGCTGCTACCGTCGATCTTGGCGGCTTTCTTTCTCTCCCTCACGCTCTCTTGGGACGAGTTCATCATCGCCTTCCTGCTGTCGCGCTTTGATGTGACCCTGCCGGTGGAGATCTGGAACATGCTGCGCTCCGGGCTGAACCCCAAGACCAATGCCATCGGCTCGCTGGTCTTCCTGGTCTCTGTCGTCTTGGTGTTGATGCTGGAGATGTTGCTGTTGAGGAAACGCAGATGACAGCCTCGATCTCGCTTCGAAACATCAGCATGCGTTTTGGTGACTTTACCGCGCTGGATCAGGTATCGCTTGAAATCGCGGCCGGTGAGTTCGCCGTCTTGCTGGGGCCATCGGGCTGTGGGAAGTCGACCCTGCTGGGGGTCTTGGGCGGGTTTCTGACACCGACCGCCGGTCAGGTCTTTCTGGGTGGGGAAGAGGTCACAGGCCACAGCGCCGCCGCGCGCGCAACCACCACGGTTTTTCAGGACTATGCGCTCTTTCCGCATATGACGTTGCGGGACAATGTTGCCTTCGGCCTGCGTATGCGCCGCGTCCCCAAGCGGGACCGCCACGCCAGAGCCGAAGAGATGCTGGCCCTGGTTGGGCTGCCGGGAGCCGGCGGCAAGCATCCCCACGAGCTTTCCGGTGGTCAGCGGCAAAGGGTGGCTCTGGCAAGAGCTTTGGCAGTTGAACCCGAAGCCTTGTTGCTGGATGAACCGCTGGGTGCCTTGGATCTGAAGCTGCGGCGCCAGATGCAGGATGAGTTGAAGGCCATTCAGGCCCGCATCGGCACCACCTTCATCCATGTCACCCACGACCAGGAAGAGGCCATGGCGATCGCGGATAGCATCATCGTGATGAACCAAGGCAGGATCGAGGATCGTGGCCCGCCGGCGCGCATCTACAGCGACCCGGCCACGCTCTTCACCGCCGGCTTCATGGGCGAGATTAACCTCATCGAAGGAGTTGGACGGGGTGGGCATGTGGAGACCGCGCTTGGGCGCATTCCGGTGCCGGGGGAGGGGCGGGTGACCCTGGCCGTGCGTCCCGAACACCTGGTCGGTGGGGCAGAACCGCCAATCTGCGAGGCAGAGATCCTGGACCTTGCCTTCTTCGGAACCTTTGTGCGGGCACGCTTGGCCGCGGGAGGTTCTAGCCTCTATGCCCACCTAACACCGGACAGTGATCTAAAGCCAGGCGCGTCGGTACCGATCGCTTTGGTTCGCGAGAAGGTGAAAGTCTTTTCGAACGTCTTGTAGAAACGCGCGGCAGGCTTCATCTTCTCATTTCGTTCTTGAGATGGCCTCGGCTCTCACCGGCGCGCAGTGTTTCGCCAATGCTACAAACTCATGAGAGCCAAGCGGGTCAAGCGCTTGCGTCGTGACTCTGATGGGGTTAAGAGAGCCTTTGTGACAACCGACGTGGTGTTTTTGACTCCGCGAGCGGGCTTATGTTGCTGGAGCAAGCAGTCCGATGTCGATGCGTCTGACTGCTGCGACATAAGTTGTCTGTACGCACTCATGACGACTCGGTACCGAACTCGTCGGACCACAAGGTTGTAATGAGCACGATCGCGAGGCGGCAGGGGAGCCTCGCCAGTAAGAGGAAGCTTTGCGTGACGATTCTCTTCCATGCCGGCACCACCAAGACCGGCACGACAGCGCTTCAGCACTTTTTGAAGAACAATCGCGCCGCGCTTGAGGACAAGGGCTGCGTTTTCCCCTCTTTCCTTGGACCTGATAACCACACCCGCCTGGCAGCCTATGGCATGGATACCGATGCCATGGCGCCGGTGAAGATCGACCTGAAGTTGACCGAGCCGGCCGCGATCGAGGCCTTTCGCAAAGAGGTCGACAAGCAGTTCAAAGAGCATATTCGGCCGGGTAAGAAGTACGTCCTGTCCAACGAGCACTGCAGTGCCCATCTGCACACCGGCCCGGAGATCACCAGGCTGCACAAGCTGCTGACCTCGACCGGCCACACGGTGAAGGTGATCATCTACTTCCGTGAGCCCAGCGAGTATCTGGCCAGCAGCTACTCGACCCTGCTGAAGCAGGGTTTCTCGCACGAGATGATGTGCCCGGTGGGCCGGGCCCTGGATCGCAAGTACAACTACTATGCGATTTGCAAACGTTGGGCCCGGGTTTTCGGCAAGGAGAACATCATCGCCCGCGTCTATGCGCGCGATGCCCTGGAAGGCGGCGACATCCGCAAGGACTTCCTTAAACTGATCGGTGTTGAGGAAGAGGGTTTGGACTTCACCGACCGCGGCGCAGCGATCTCAAACAAGAGCCTTGATCACGTCATGGCCGGTTTCCTGCGCGAGGTGAATAAGCAGGTCCCACGCTATATTGACAACAAGATCAATCCCTTGCGCGCCGATCTGGGTGCACTTTGCGAGCAGCTCTCGACGAAAGAAGGGATCCTGGTCCCCAAAGCGATCTCCAGCGCACTGCGTGAAAGCCTGCTAGAGGACCTGAAGGAATTCAACCGGCGCTATCTGGGCGGACCACTGAAGTGGCCCTTCAAGCCCTACAAGCAGGCCAGCCGCAAGCTGGTACGCGCGCCCAATCGGGATGAGGTCTTGGAGCTCTATGCCAAGGTGTGGCAGGCGAAAATCGCCCAGCTACGTGGCGAGCCTCTGGCCACCAAGACTGCTCCAAGGCAGGTGAAGGTAGTATCGGGACCGGAGACGAAGAAGCCCGAAGCAGCTACGTCTCAACACAAGAAGACGGCCGCGACAGCGCCGGTTCAGAGGAAGCCCGGAGCGCCCGGACCGCAGGCGCAGAAGCCAGCCGCCTCGGGCCCGCAACAGGGCAAGCCTGGCACCACCGCTCCTCAGCAACAGAAGCCCAACGCAACCGGGACGCAGCAGGGCAAACAAGCGGCAGGTGCCCAACAGAGCAACAAGCCTGCTGCAGCCGGCCCTCAGCAGCAGAAGCCAGTGGAAGCGGGGCCGCAGCAGAGCAAGCCTGCCGCAGCGGTTGCGCCCCAAGGGAAGCCGACAGCCTCCGGTCCTCAGCAGGGTAAGCCAGCCCCCTCTGGACCCGCGCAAAACAAGCCCGCAGCGTCAGGACCGCAGCAGGGCAAACCCGCTGCAGTAGTATCCCAGCAGCTCAAGCAGGCCGCAGCCGGGGCTCAACAGAACAAGCCTGCAGCGCCCGAGCCGCAGTCTCAGAAGGCCGTACCCGAGACGCCACAACCGAAGAATCCGGTTGCCTCCGGTCCAAAACTCGATAGGCCCGCGGTGTGGGGTCAGCAGATCAACAAGGCAGGCGCGACGGGCGGGCAGGCCAGCAAAGCGGCGTCGGCTCCCTCTGACAACAAGAAGAAGACGGAAGGGTCCAGCCAAGAGGCTAAGAAGCCTGCGGCAGCAACTCCCAGGGCATCAGGAACGCGGGCCTCTTAGGGGCGATCCGATCAAGAGATCGTTCCGAACGAGCGGAGCAATTTCAAACCAAGCAGACGAACGAAGCCGAGGTGTTGAAGGCTGAGCCGCTTTGCGTGCATCTGCAGCCAGATCCTCTGCTCTCTACCCTGCTTGAGCCCCAGTCAGTTACCCTGCCGTGACGCGAAGCGTATGGCCTCTTCTGCCGCGCGCAGCAGGGCGCTGGCCTTTTGCTGGCATTCGCGATGCTCTGAGGTGGGGTTGCTGTCGGCAACCACGCCGGCGCCGGCCTGCACGTACATGCGGCCATCCTTGACCACGGCCGTTCTGAGCGCGATGCAGCTGTCCATATCGCCGTTCGCGCCGAAGTATCCGATGCAACCGCCGTAGAGGCTGCGCCGATCCGGCTCCAGCTCTTCGATGATCTCCATAGCGCGAACCTTGGGCGCGCCGGAAAGAGTGCCGGCGGGAAAACCGG
This sequence comes from Rhodospirillales bacterium, assembly GCA_963669335.1. Lineage (GTDB taxonomy): Bacteria > Pseudomonadota > Alphaproteobacteria > Kiloniellales > JACOMY01 > JACOMY01. Next base: position 2,446,936 of record OY770023.1, on the reverse strand, counting down.
CAATCAATGCATCAATGGCTTCAAAGCCTTCACGCAAGCGTCCCTCGACGTTCGAGACGATGTGCATGACGTGGCTATAGCGCTCGATGACGAACTGTTCGGTCACTCGGACGCTGCGCAGAGCCGATACCCGGCCGACATCGTTGCGGCCGAGATCCAAGAGCATCAGGTGCTCGGCCAGTTCCTTCGGGTCAGCCAGCAGCTCCTCGGCCAGCGCCTTGTCTTCATCACCGTCGGCACCACGACGCCGCGTTCCTGCTAGCGGCCTGATGGTCACCTGATCGCCGCGCAGGCGCACCAGGATCTCGGGACTCGACGCCACCACCGAATAGCCGCCGAAACTGCCGTAGACCAGGAAGGGCGAGGGGTTGAGACGCCTGAGTGCCCGGTAGAGGGCGAAGGGCGAGAGGGAGAAAGGGAGAGAGAAGCGCTGCGAGAGTACGATCTGAAAGGCATCACCGGCCAGAATGTAATCCTTGGCCTTCTCCACCATGGCCTCGTACTCGGCCTGGGTGACATTGCTCTCTGCTTCGTCCGGAAGGATCTCTAAGGGCTCGGCGCTGCGCTGCGGCGGCAAGGCACGATCAAAGTCGGCCACGACGTCCGAAAGGCGCTCCATGGCTTGTCCGTAAGCTGCTCTCGCCGAGACCTCGGGGGAGGGCCAGACCGGCGTGCAGAGGGTGATCATGTCCTCGACCCGATCGAAGACCGCGACCAGGGTGGGGCGCATGAAGAGGCCGTCGGGGATGTCGAGGACGGCTGGATTGTCGTCCGGCAGCCGCTCCATCAAGCGGACCGTGTCATAGCCCATAAAGCCGACCAGGCCGGCTGCCATGGGCGGTAGATGGCTCGGCAACTCGATGCGGCAGTCCCGCACCAACTGGCGCAAACTCTCCAACGGCTCTTCGTCCAGCGGCTCATAGGCCTCCAGGTCGTAACGTGCCTTGTGGTTGATCTCGGTCTTGCTGCCATGACAGCGCCAGATCAGGTCGGGGCGGGTGACGATGAAGGAATAGCGGCCGATGGTGGCGCCGCCTTCAACCGACTCGAAAAGTGCGCTGAAAGGGCGTTCGCCGCAGAGCTTCAGATAGGCCGAGACCGGGGTCTCCAGATCGGCGATCATCCGGGTCGAGAGGACCTGCGCTTTGCCAGCCTCGTAGGTCGCCGCAAAGGCGGCGTAGTCCGGTGTGCTTTGCATCGGGTCTTTGCCTAGAAGCGGGACAGCGCCTGCTCCAGCGCCGTTCCGTTGTAGCTTACGGGATAGACCTCCTCCAGACTGGCGATGAAGCCGCTCAAGAGATCCTCGCGCATATCACGATTGAGCGCCGACTGTAGCTGATCGAAGCCCTCGCTCATCGTCTCTCTTGCCGCATCCTGGATCGTGGTCACCTCGGCCAGGGCGGCACCATTGGCAATGCCGACGGCAAAGGCCTTGTTGCCCTCCTCTTGGAAGGCGGCACGCACCAGCTCCGGCATGGCCTGCAGTTGCGGCGGCGTGCGGACGCGCGACATGGGCGGCGCCGAGATGACCGGCTGTCCCAGCTCTTGCGCGGCCTCCTCGAAGGTGATGCTGCCTGACTGGATGCGCTCGGCCAGATCATCTGCCTTTGCCACAGCCTGCCGCTGTGCCTCTTCGCGTTGCCAGGTGGTCAAGACCCGCTCTTCCACCTCGGCAAAGGGCCGGTCGGCGGAGGGGATGACCTCGTCCACGCGAAAGGCGAAGAAGCTGCCGTCGTTGGCCTCCTGCAGCAGCGAATCGACTCCAGTGTCGGAGGTGAAGATCAGATCCACGAACTCTTGCGGGGCCGGAAGGTTGGCGATCGGCAAGCCGTCATTGCCGTTGCCGCGACGATCGACGGCCGCGATCTCGCGCAACTCCAAGCCCAGCTGATTGGCGGTCTCGTCCAAGGTGGCGCCGGTCGACAGCTCGGCATCGACCTCGTTGACGAAGGAGACCATGGCAGAGACGGCCTTATCCATCTTCAGGTCCTCTGCAACCGTGGCCTCGACCTCTTCCTGTGCGGCGGCCTCGCGCTCAACGACCTCGGTGATCTCGATGACGTGCCAGCCCAGCGGCGTGCGTGCCAGGACATAGTCACCGACCTTGCTGTCGGCAAAGACGGCGTCGGCAAGCTGCGGCAACAGTCCCTCGACGCGGCTCTTGGGCTGCAGAGCCAGCGCTGCAGGGGCCGAGCCGTTGTGGGCGCTGGAGGCCTCCGCCAAGCTCTTCCCGGCCTCGACCTCGGCCTTGGCGGCCGCGGCCTCAGGCTCGCTCTGGAAGATCACCTGGCGCCAGGCACGCAGTTCCGGCGAACCGAAGCTTTCCTGCTGCTGTGCAACCGCCTCCTGCAGCTCTTCGGGGGAAATCTCCACCGACTCCAGGAAGGCATCGGGCGTGATGTGCAGCAGGGTGACACGACGGAACTCCGGTGCACGGAAAGAGGCCTTCTGCTCTTCATAGAGGGCTTCAAGCGTGGCCTTGGCCGGCGTCTCCAGGCTGTCGATCGCGGGTGCGGGCAGGGTGACGTATGAAAGGCTGCGCTCCTCTTCGCGCCAGGCAAAGATACGCTCGCTCCCAACCTTCGGCATCTCTGCGCCCAGGATAATGGAACTAACGATGTACTGTCGCTCCAGGTCGGAACGCACCTCGGTCTCGTATTGCTCGGGGTGGATCCCGCTGCTCTGCAGCGTCATGAGATAGCGTTGTTGATCGAACTCGCCGCGCGCATCCTGGAACTGCGGTTGGGCGGCGATGCGCTCCAAGATCTGAATCGGTCCGACGGCCAGCCCGAGATCGCTTGCCAGGTGATCCAAAAGGGCACGCTCGATCAGGACCCGCATGGCGCGCTGCGCAATTCCTGTGGCCAGCAACATTTCCTGATTGAGGGGCTGGCGCGTGCGTTGCTGGATTTGGCGCGCCTCAATGCGCAGCCTGTTCTCATAGTCCACCAGCGGGATCGGCGTCCCGTCGACTTCGGCGATCTCGTCCGGCTCGTGTGACGTGGTGACATAATCGCCGATGCCCCAGAGCCCGAATGACAGGATCAGAAGACCGAAGAGCGCATAGACAGTGATGCGCACGAAAGGCGACTTGGAACGCAGATCGTCCATGGGATTTGGGCTTTACCTCTAACAGTCCTCTGCGGCTCGCGGTCTGCGGCGCCAGAGGGGTGGGGTCCATGCAAAATGCGGCCGCATACTAGGCGCCCGCTCGGCCTTGGGCAACGACCAAAGGTGCGTCGCCGACGATAGCCCTTGCGTGCGCACCAAGCCGCAACAAAGCCCTAACGGCTGCTCTTGGCGCCTTTGTGGCGAACGTGATAAGGCTCCGCGCGCTTCGGCGGCGAAAATCATGGAAAGGGTTCAAGACATGCCTCTGGTGGCCGGTAACTGGAAGATGAACGGGTCTCCCGCTCTGGTGCGAGAGTTGGTCGAGGGCCTGGCTCAGCGGCTGTCGAACAGCAGTCTGGGCTGCACACTGGCCGTTTGCCCGCCTGCACACCTGCTGACCACTACTTTGGACGCGGCCGGGCCCAGCTTGCCCGTCGGGGGTCAAGACTGCAGCGATCAGGCAGGGCCGGGCGCTTTCACCGGCGAGATCTCGGCCCAGATGCTGGCAGATGCCGGCTGCCGCTATGTCATCGTCGGCCATTCCGAGCGCCGGCAGCGTCATGATGAAGCCGATGCTCTGGTGCGTGCCAAGGCCGAGCGTGCGATGGAGGCGGGATTGATTCCCATCGTCTGCGTCGGCGAGACCAAGGAGCAGCGCGAAGCCGGCCAGGCCATTGCCGTGGTCAGCCGTCAGGTTCGGGACAGCCTCCCTTCAGGTTTTGATGCCGCCAACAGCGTCGTGGCCTATGAGCCGGTCTGGGCGATTGGAACGGGCTTGACTGCGACCACGGCGGACATCGCCGAGATCCATGCTGCCCTGGGCGAGGTGATGGGTGCCAAGCGTGCGCCGATCCTCTATGGCGGCTCGGTCAAGCCCGGCAATGCCGCCGAGATCTTAGGCACGGCCGGAGTCGATGGAGCCCTGGTCGGCGGTGCCAGCCTGAAGTTAGAGGACTTCTGGGGCATCGCAGAGGCGGCATGAAACCTATGCTTGGCGGCTCTGAAGCGATGAAGGCTTGATTGTATGGCCGCTTCTGTGAGACATCGGGCCGCTTAGCGAGACAAACACACGTGCAGACGGCGGGCTGGGGCTTGCGCTCCGCGTGACGCGACACGACTTCCGGATCGACATGGGCAACATTCTACTGATCATTCACCTGCTGATCGCGCTGGCGCTGATCGGCATCGTGCTTCTGCAGCGCAGTGAGGGCGGCGGCCTGGGAATCGGCGGCGGCGGCGGCGGTGGCGGAGGCGGCGGTATGGCCGGCTTCATGACCGGGCGCGGTACGGCCAACCTGCTGACGCGGGTGACGGCGATCCTGGCTGCGCTCTTCATGATTTCCAGCATCGGGCTCACCATCTTCTTCAATCAGGAAGTGGGCAGCAGCGGATCCATAACCGACGGGCTGCAGCAGGAGTTCCAGCGCGGGCTTACCCTTCCCGAGTCGGGGGGCAGCGCCAGCGATAGCCTGAACCTGCCGAGCCTCGGCGACAGCGACAATTCAGCACCCAAAGTCGAGTAGGCCGCGGCCTATCGCGGCCTTCGCAAAAGGGCAGGGCGGGCTTGCAATCTGAGGGCTTGCCCAGCCCCCCCGCATCTGCTGTTACTGTCCGCCCATGACGCGGTTCATCTTCATAACCGGCGGCGTGGTTTCCTCACTCGGCAAGGGCCTCTGCTCGGCCGCGCTCGGCGCGCTCCTTCAGGAGCGTGGCTATCGCGTGCGCCTGCGCAAACTGGATCCCTATCTGAATGTCGATCCGGGAACCATGAGCCCCTACCAGCACGGCGAGGTCTACGTCACCGATGACGGTGCCGAGACCGACCTGGACCTGGGCCACTACGAACGCTTCACCGGCGTGGCGACGCGGCGTGGCGACAACGTCACCACTGGGCAGATCTACTCGAAGGTCCTGGCCAAGGAACGACGCGGCGACTATCTGGGCGCGACCGTTCAGGTCATTCCCCACGTCACCGATGCGATCAAGCAGTTCGTCACCGCCGGAGTCGACGAGGCGGACTTTGCCGTCTGCGAGATCGGCGGCACCGTCGGCGACATCGAGAGTCTGCCCTTCCTGGAGGCCATCCGTCAGCTCGGCAACGAACTGGGCCGCGAGCGCTGCCTCTTCATGCATGTGACCCTGCTGCCCTTTATGAGGGCGGCCGGCGAGCTCAAGACCAAGCCGACGCAGCACTCTGTGAAGGAGTTGCAGTCGGTCGGTATCAGCCCCGACATCCTGGTTTGCCGCAGCGAGCAGCCGATCCCGGTCGAGGAGCGGCGCAAGATCGCGCTCTTCTGCAATGTGCGCTCGGATTCTGTGATCCAGGCTCTCGACAGTGACAGCATCTATGCCGTGCCGCGGGACTATCACGAGCAGGGCTTGGATGATCAGGTCTTGCGTCATTTCGGTCTGCAAGAAGCGCCGCCACCCAGCCTGGCCACCTGGGACAAGGTGGTCGGCCGTGTGCGCTCGCCCGACGGCTCGGTCACCATCGGCGTGGTCGGCAAGTACACCAGCCTGCTCGATGCCTACAAATCGCTGGGCGAGGCGCTGACGCACGGTGGCATCGCCAACAATGTCAAGGTCAAGATCAACTGGCTGGACAGCCAGATCTTCGAGCGCGATGGACCGCTGCACGAGCTGGAAGAGGTGGCCGGCATCCTGATCCCCGGTGGATTCGGAGAGCGCGGTGCCGAGGGTAAGGTGCGTGCTGCCGGCTTCGCCCGTGAGCGCAAGGTGCCTTACTTCGGGATCTGCTTCGGCATGCAGATGGCGGTGATCGAGGCGGCGCGTAGCCTGGCCGGAATCACTGGCGCCGGGTCCAGTGAGTTCGGTCCTTGCGACGTGCCCTTGGTGGGCCTGCTGACAGAGTGGACCAAGGGCAATCAGGTGGAGCGCCGGCGCAGTGACGGCGACCTGGGCGGCACGATGCGCCTGGGAGCCTATCCCTGTGCATTGACCGAGGGCAGCAAGGTCAGAGAGATCTACGACAGCGAACTGATCCACGAGCGCCATCGGCATCGCTACGAGGTGAACGTGAACTACCGCGAACAGCTGGAGGCGGTGGGCATGCGCTTCTCGGGCCTTTCACCCGACGGCCAGTTGCCGGAGATCGTGGAGCTTGAGGACCATCCCTGGTTCGTGGGTGTGCAGTTTCACCCGGAGCTCAAGTCGAAACCCTTTGATCCGCATCCCCTCTTCACCGACTTCGTCCGCGCATCGGTCGAGCAGTCACGCTTGATGTAGCGGGCAGCCTCGCGCTCTACTGCCCAAGCAATTGAGCGGGAGTTAGCAAATGCGGTCCTTGTTGCGTGTCCTCTGTATCGCTTGTGTTGGTCTTGGCTTCTCCGGAGCAGGCGGACAGGCGCAAGAGACTGGGTCGGAATCCTCGGCTGCAGTCGACACCTGTGGTCCCCAACGCGAAGCCATCCTGGCTTTGGCACAGTGGATCCTTGACGAAAGAGACTCAGCAAAGGGCTTCACCGGGCGGAGATTCGGGACGACAGCAGCCTATCTGTTGCTGCGTTACGACGATCTCGACTTTACCGAGGGAATGGCTCTACTCGACAAGGTTGGGGAGGGCGCATCCCGCGGTCCGAGTGATCTTGAGGCACTGCGCCTTGCCTTTGCCATTTCGAAGCTTGGGGTAGAGGAAGGGCTCCGCGCGACGGGGCAGACAGCGCTTGAGGCCTTTGCCGCCTTCTCTCCAGCGGTCCTGCGGCAGGTCATCCTGACCGATCAAGGCGAGACCTTCTTCAATCTGCTGGCCGCGCTGCGGGAGGACCCGGCGCTCGCCAAGTCCTTTGAGCGCAGCTACTATGACGGAGTGAGCCTCTTCTACTGGCTCCTCGACCAGAATGACGCCTATAAGGCCGAGCTGGCCGGCAAAGCCGAAGCTGCGGGCGAGGTCGTCCTGGCCGCGCTGCTGCTTGCGTCACGCCAGGACCCGGGCGCCTACTATGCGCTACTGGAGCGGCATGCCGATAGTGATCTGGCCGAGCGGGCCGGGCCTAGGCTCATGAACCTCTATCTCGCGACTGTCCTGCACCATGAGAAGCCCTTGCCCGTCGAGGGAGACGATGCAGAGCGCCGGTTGCATAGGGCCGATCAGTTCGACATCCTTCGCGCTGCCTTTCGCATGGGCGGGCTTGCCTGGCTGTCGATCCTCTACAATCAAACAGGGACGGAGGCCCCGATTGCCGAAGCTGCGCGGGACTTTCTAACCGAGATCGAGGCAGGACGCCTTCGTCCCCGAGCGAAATTGGAACAGGCCTGGGTCTATTTCTACGATACCTTGGCCAGAGAGATGGGGGCCGAGGACCTGAGCCAGGCCATGATTGCTTTCGACATACCACGCGGTGTTCGACACTATGCCGGGCGCGCCCAGGCGACTCTGGACTGGATGATCGCGCGGCAAGCACTTGCGCCCTATCTGACCGGCAGAGCGGATGACCTTCCGCCTCGCCCGGCTCTCCTCTCAGCAGACTTTGATTGGCAAGCCTGGACGACGCTTGCCGCAGACGTGCGGCGGTATAGCGTTGGGGATGATTCGGGGATCAATGGCGATCCTGCTGCTGTTGTCGAGCTCATGTTGACAAAGGGCGAGATCGTGCGGGCATTGCACTTTGCAAGACAGTCTATGCCCCTTGAGGATCGGCTTTGGTTCCATCGTGACCTGATGATCAGGCTGGATCGCCTCTGCGATGCCTATACGGTCTTTCCCGGAGCCGAGATGACGCTTGGCGGTGGCATTCTCTACGTTTTCGAATGAGGGCGGGTTGCTCCTGGGAAGAGGGCGCACTCTGGTGCAATCCGAGGCCATTCCTGTATTGCGGAAAGCGCCGATCTGCGCACTTGCCGGGCGCGCCCGGCTGGCGTAACCCCTCCCACTATGCAGCAGTCAGAACCCCTCCCGCCGCCTTTTGGTGTCGGCGATCCCTTTCCGATGGTGCACCTGCCCGACCATAAGGGCCTGGAGCGCGATCTTTTCGGTGAGGTGAGCGGTCGGCCCGCCCTGGTCATCACTCTGCCGGCCGGATTGGATCCGGCTCTACAGCAAGCCTGGTTTTCGGCCTTGCAACAACAGGCCGAGCGCATCCGCGAGCGCGATGGTGAGCTCTTCGTCATTCTCTCTTGCGAGCCCACAGCCCTACCGCATATCGAGTTCGCACCAGCCAAGGCCTTGGTGTTGGCCGATCCACATGGTCGGCTGCATCTGATGCCGCCTGGTCGTGCCGGCCTTATTCTGCTGGATGCCAATCAGCGTGTGATCGGTATTGCCAGCCCCGATCACCCCGACCAGGCCTTGCCGCAAGCCGTCGAGCGCATGGGGCTCTGGCGGCGTTGGCGCGCGAACGACCGCCAGGCGGCAGCGCCGGTGCTGCTGATCCCCGATCTGCTGCCCCAGGAGCTCTGTCAGCGCATCATGGGGGCCTGGCATCAGCAGCATCACGAGGGTGCGGTCTCGGCCGGTGGCAAGCAGAACTTTTACGACCCCAGCAAGAAGCGCAATCAAGAGCATGTCGTCGCCGATCGCGACCTCCTGCGGGACATCACCTTGCTGCTGGTGCGCCGCTTGGGGCCGGAACTGGCCAAGGTCTTCGCCTACCATCTGCCCTACCGCTTCGAGAACTTCATCGTGCTGGGCTATGAGGTCGAGCGGCATGACTTCTTCGGCCTGCATCGAGACCGCTATCGGCCAGAGCACCCCCGTCGCTTCGCCATGTCCTTGAACCTGAACGACGACTATGAGGGCGGCACCCTGCGCTTTCCGGAATACAGCGACCAGCACTATCGCCCACCGGCCGGCGGTGCCTGCATCTTCTCCTGTTCGCTGCTGCACGAGGCCTTGCCGGTAACGAAGGGCAGGCGTTTGGCGATGACCACCTTCATTCTGAGCGCCGATGATCCGGCGGCTGCACGCAAACCCGAAGATGCGGCACTTCAACCGCAGAGGCTGGCGACGCAGCCATGATCCTCTCTTGGAAACCGGGAGAGCCGCTGAATCTGATGACGCGGCGCTTCACCCTGCGGTCGCTCAACGAGCGCGATGCGACCCCCTTGCTACTCTCTTGGCTGACCGATCCCAAGCTGATGCACTATCTGGGTGGGCCCAGGCCCTTGAAGGGGATCGAGGATCTACGCGGCTACATCCGCCAGCATGACAACCGGCGAAAGTTCTGGATCGGCATCTTTCGAGATCGCCGCCTGGTCGGTTTCCTCTGGCTGGATGTGGCCTTGGACGACAAGAACGCACGCAGTCACCACTTCCTGGGTGACCGCAAGCTCTGGGGCACTTCGGCTGCGCTGGAAGCACGCGCTGCCGTGATGGATTGGCTCTTCGGCTGGGGCATGAAGCGGGTCTTCGGAACCCCGGTCACCCAATGCCGCACGGCACTGGCCGGTTATCGGCGGCAGGGCTTCACCTATGAGGGCACCTTCAAGTCCGCCATGGCCCATCCCGACGGCAATCGCTATGACATTGCCGTCTTCCGGATGCTGCCCGAGGAGTGGGCGGCGCAGAAGGCAGCCAAGGGACCGCTGGGCGAGCGACGTGACGGGCGGGGCGAGCCGCCACCGGCGGCGCAGGATCTGCTGCCTCGCGGCCAAGACAAACAGACATGAGCATCAAGGAGTGGGGGCTATGAGCGCCATTATCGATATCTCTGCGCGGGAGATTCTGGATTCGCGCGGCAACCCGACCGTCGAGGTCGACGTGACCCTGGAGACCGGCGCCTTTGGCCGTGCGGCAGTTCCCTCCGGTGCCTCGACCGGTGCGCATGAAGCCGTCGAGCTGCGCGATGGCGACAAGAAGCGCTATCTGGGCAAGGGCGTGCAGAAGGCTGTGTCGGCTGTCAATCACGACATCTTCGATCTGCTGTCGGGACGCGACGCCGAAGAACAGGTTGCCCTTGACCTGGCGATGGCGGCCCTGGACGCCAGTGAGAACAAGGCGAACCTGGGTGCCAATGCGATCCTTGGCGTCTCTCTGGCGATCGCCAAGGCGGCGGCTGAAGAGGCCGGTCTGCCGCTCTATCGCTATGTCGGCGGCGCCTATGCCCGGACCCTCCCGGTGCCGATGATGAACATCATCAACGGCGGCGCCCATGCCGACAACCCGATCGACTTCCAAGAGTTCATGATCATGCCGCTGGGCGCCAATAGCTTCAGCGAAGGTCTGCGTATGGGGGCCGAGGTCTTTCATGCCTTGAAGGCAGCCCTGAAGGCGGCCGGTCACAGCACCAATGTCGGCGATGAGGGCGGCTTCGCGCCGGGTCTCAACTCATCGAAGGAAGCGCTTGATTTCATTATCGCTTCCATCGAGTCGGCTGGCTATAGTCCGGGTGATGAAGTGGCGCTGGCCCTGGACTGCGCCTCGACCGAGTTCTATCGCGACGGCAGGTATCATCTGGACGGCGAGGGCAGGGTGCTCGACGCGGTCGGCATGACGGATGAGCTGGCATCGCTCTGTGCATCTTATCCGATCATCTCGATCGAGGATGGTTTGGCCGAGGACGATTGGCAGGGCTGGCAGCATCTGACTGCCGCCATCGGCGACAAGGTGCAGTTGGTCGGTGACGACCTCTTCGTCACGGCCGCCAAGCGCGTCCAGCGCGGCATCGCCGACAAGGCTGCCAACGCGGTTCTGGTCAAGGTCAATCAGATCGGCAGCCTGACGGAGACCTTGGAGACCGTCGATCTGGCGCACAAGGCAGGCTTCCGGGCAGTCATGTCGCATCGCTCTGGCGAGACCGAGGACGCGACCATCGCTGACCTGGCCGTCGCTACCAACTGCGGGCAGATCAAGACCGGCTCTCTCAGCCGCTCCGACCGCCTGGCAAAGTACAATCAACTGCTTCGAATCGAAGAGGAATTGGGCCCCGCGGCTGTCTATGCCGGTGCAACTGTGCGACGCGGGTAACACTTCTGGGCGAAAATGCGGCGGCGGCTTGACCGTTGACGGTGGGGGCCGTCTATCATGCCTGCTATGAGATGGCTACTCTCACGTCTGGGTCGCCGCGTCGGCATGCTGCTGCCGCAGTTGATCGGTCTTGGTCTCTTCTCCTACTTCGCCTTTCATCTGGTGGAAGGCGAACGGGGCCTGCGCACCTATGCCACCCTGGGCCAGGAGCTGAAGGCCGCCTGGGCCGAGGAGGCCAATCTGCGCGAAACCCTGGCCGAGGAGCGCGCGCGCGTGAATGCCTTGAGTGTCAAGTCCCTGGATTTGGATTTGCTGGAAGAGCGCGCACAGACCGTCTTGAACTATGCCAGGCCGGAAGAGGTGGTGATCATCCTTCCGGACAACGAGAGCGAGGGCCTGCCATTCCAGGAGCAGTGATCCTGGAACGCCCTGCCTTGTTCAGGTGGCGCTCGCTCACTATTCTTCAGCTCAGAGATCAACTCTGCCGGCCGCGCCCGCAGCCTGCCGGTATGCCTGGTGAAGGGGAGAGCCCATGGCGACGCGTAGCGGCAAGACCAGCAGCAAAAAGGGGGCCGCCAAAGGGGGGCTCGCGGACTACGATCCGAAGCTGATCGAAGAACTCTACCACATGATGCTGCTGATCCGCCGCTTTGAAGAGCGCGCCGGACAGATGTATGGCATGGGCCTGATCGGCGGCTTCTGCCATCTCTATATCGGTCAGGAAGCCGTCGTGACCGGCCTGCAAGCCGCGGCCCTGCCGACCGATACGGTGGTCACCACCTACCGGGATCATGGGCACATGCTGGCGACCGGTATGGACCCCAAGGGTGTCTTGGCAGAGCTCACGGGGCGGGCCGGCGGCTATTCCAAGGGCAAGGGTGGCTCCATGCACATGTTCAGCCGCGAGAAGAACTTCTTCGGTGGGCATGGCATTGTCGGCGCTTCGGTGCCGATCGGCGCCGGAATCGCTTTTGCTCACAAATACCTGGGCGAGGATGCCTGCTGTCTCACCTATTTCGGCGAGGGCGCGCTGAACCAGGGGCAGGTCTATGAGACCTTCAATATGGCAGCGCTCTGGCATCTACCGGTGATCTTCGTAATCGAGAACAACCGCTATGGCATGGGCACCTCGGTCGAGCGCCATGCGGCCCACGCGCAAGAGCTCTATCACCGCGGCCAGGCCTATGGCATTCCGGGCCAACAGGTGGACGGCATGGACGTGATGGCGGTCTATGAGGTGGGCAAAGAGGTCATTGCCAAGGTCAAGGCGGGCGAGGGGCCACAGATTCTGGAGATGCAGACCTATCGCTACCGCGGGCATTCCATGTCGGACCCGGCCAAGTATCGGACACGGGAAGAGGTGCAGAAGTACCGCGGCGAGCGCGACCCGATCGAGAACCTGAAGCACCGCATCCTCGAGGCCAAGATGATGACCGAGGATGATCTAAAGGCCATCGACAAGCAGATCAAAGAGCAGGTGGCAGACGCCGCCGACTTCGCCCAGACCTCGCCGGAACCCGATCCTGCCGAGCTCTGGACCGAAGTCCTTGTCGATGACGTTGCCTAAGCGGCTGGAGGGATAGTCATGCCAATCGAAGTTCTGATGCCCGCCCTCTCGCCGACCATGACGGAGGGCAATCTGGCCCGCTGGCTGATCAAGGAGGGCGAAGCGGTCACCTCCGGCGCCGTCATCTGCGAGATCGAGACTGACAAGGCGACCATGGAGGTCGAAGCGGTCGACGAGGGGACACTGGCGAAGATTCTGGTGCCTGAAGGTGCCGAGGGGATCGCCGTCAACACACCGATCGCCCTCTTGGCCGTCGAGGGCGAGAGCGTGGAAGAGGCGCAAGCCAACAACACCCCGGCACCCGCTGCCGCCGTTCCAGCACCAGTGCCGACCCCGGTCGAGCTTGTCGCTGCGGCACCTGCGCCAGCACCTGTTGCCGAGGTGGAGTGGGACGGGGAGACAGAGACCCACACGGTGCGTGAAGCACTGCGCGACGCCATGGCCGAAGAGATGCGCCGCGATGACAAGGTCTTCCTCATGGGCGAGGAGGTGGCCCAGTACCAGGGCGCCTACAAGGTGAGTCAAGGGCTCTTGGATGAGTTCGGCGAGAGGCGGGTCATTGACACGCCGATCACCGAACAGGGCTTTGCCGGCATGGGCGTCGGCGCGGCCATGTATGGGCTCAAGCCCATCATCGAGTTCATGACCTTCAACTTCGCCATGCAGGCGATTGATCAGATCATCAACTCCGCCGCCAAGACCCACTACATGTCGGGTGGGCAGATCGCCTCTCCCATCGTCTTCCGGGGTCCGAATGGTGCTGCTGCCCGCGTGGCCGCCCAGCATTCGCAATGTTACGCCTCTTGGTATGCGCACTGTCCTGGCCTGATCGTGGTCGCGCCCTATACGGCGGCTGATGCCAAGGGCCTCTTAAAGAGTGCGATCCGCAATCCGAACCCGGTGATCTTTCTGGAAAACGAGGTCCTATACGGCCGCTCTTTCGAGGTGCCGAAGAGCGACGACTGGACGGCGCCGTTGGGCAAGGCAAAGGTCTTGCGCCAGGGCAAGGACGTGACCATCACTGCCTTCTCGATCATGGTGGGCAAGGCGCTTGAGGCAGCAGACGCGCTGGCCAAGGAGGGGATCGAGGCGGAGGTCATCGACCTGCGCACCCTGCGTCCCTTGGATACGGCCACGATCGTCGAGAGCGTGAAGAAGACCAACCGACTGGTCACCTGCGAAGAGGGCTGGCCCTTTGCCGGCATGGGTGCGGAGATGGCCGCACTGATGATGGAGCAGGCCTTCGACTGGCTGGATGCGCCGGTGAAGCGGGTGCATGGCGCCGACGTGCCCATGCCCTATGCCGCCAACCTGGAGCAGCTGGCCCTGCCGCAGCCGGAGACCATCGCCGCTGCGGCCAAAGAGGTCTGCTATCGCTAGCGCCAGACCACCGGAACGAGACAGACAGGGAAGCAGGATATGGCGACCAACATTCTGATGCCGGCCCTCTCGCCGACCATGACCGAGGGCACCTTGGCCCGCTGGGTGAAGCAAGAGGGCGAGAACGTAGCGGCCGGCGACGTGGTCTGCGAGATCGAGACCGACAAGGCGACCATGGAGGTCGAGGCCGTCGACGAGGGCACCTTGGCGAAAATCTTGATCGCCGAGGGGACGGAAGGTGTCGCGGTCAACACGCCGATCGCCGTGCTGGCGGAGGAGGGCGAGGACGTCGCCGCTGCTGCCGCAGGTGCCGCCTCTGCTCAACCAGCCCCGACAGCAAGCCCGGCACCGGCTCCCGCACCTGCCGAAGCACCGGCGATGGCGGCCGCACCGCCGGCACCTCAGGCCGCAGCACCGGTCGCCGCCAGCGGCGCGCGGGTTTTTGCCAGCCCCTTGGCCAAGCGTATGGCGAGCCAGGCCGGCCTTGACCTAGCAAAGATCACCGGCAGTGGCCCGCATGGCCGCATCATCAAGGTGGACATCGAAGCAGCCCTGGCGGCAGGCAGCGCTCAGGCAGCGGCACCGGCGGCTGCAGCGCCGACGGCTGCACCCACTACAGCTCCGGCAGCAGCACCGGTGGCAGCTGGCCCGGGCGGTATCGCCTTCGCCGAATCCATGGCCATTCCGCATCGGGTCGAGAAGCTCTCCTCCATGCGCAAGGTCATCGCTCAGCGCCTGACCGAGTCGAAGCAGCAGGTGCCGCACTTCTACCTGACGATCGACTGCGAGATCGACGGGCTCCTGAAGACCCGTAAGGAGCTGAACGAGAAGCTGGCCAAGTCCGGTCGCGATGGGAAGATCTCGGTCAACGACTTCGTCGTGCGCGCCGTGGCCCTGGCCCTTTTGGAGGTCCCGGCCGCCAATGCCGCCTACGATCCGGGCGGTCTGGTCTTCTTCGAGCGCGCCGACGTCTCGGTCGCCGTCGCCACGCCCAACGGCCTGATCACGCCCATCGTCAAGGGCGCGGACGGCAAGGGCCTGGCAAGGATCGCAGCCGAGACCAAGGACCTCGCCACGCGGGCCCGCGACGGCAAGCTCCTTCCGGAGGAGTACCAGGGCGGCACCATCTCGGTCTCCAACCTCGGTATGTTCGGCATCAAGCAGTTCGAAGCGGTGATCAATCCGCCCCAAGGTTGCATCTTGGCCGTCGGCGCCGGCGAACAGCGGGCCGTGGTCCGTGACGGTGCGCTTGCCATCGCGACCGTCATGTCCTGCACCCTCTCGGTCGATCACCGGGTGGTCGATGGCGCCGTGGGTGCCGCGTTCCTGGCCGCCTTCAAGCGCCTGATCGAAGACCCGCTGACGATGCTGCTGTAGCCGAGGGCACTACCTTGCGGCTGGCTCTTCTCCTCGCTGGGGGGCTGGCCCTCGCGATCCTCCTCACCACCCGCGCGGAGGCTGATGATCGCAATGATCTGGAAGACCTGGCCGTGGGTTATGTCGCCGCATTGTTGCGCGACGATGGAGCATGGATTGCTGACCGAGCCAGCGCGCGCAGCCTGGCTGTCTTTGAGGCCCATCGCCTCGCGGCACTCTACGTGCCATCCGAGGAGATCTTCCGTCCGACCAAGGAGAACACCTGCTACACGGCTGCAGATGCAGCGATTATCTTGCTGCTGCGCTCAAACTTCGATCGCGCGGCCTTGCACGAGATGTCGAGAAAAGGCGTCTTCTCATGGTTGCTGCCCAGCATAAACTCCTTCGGAGCGGAGCAGCAGGGCAAGTTCGATGAGCTGGATGATTTTCGAACAGACTTTGAGACTAGCGGAGACGCGCGCTTACGGGAGTCCTTAGGCATTGTCATTGCTGGCGATGCAGCACGACTATGGGTCAGCAGAGAGCAAGGTGGTAGGTTTCTCGCTCGTGCCTTCTTTCACGGCTTTCCTCCGGTTGTATGGGAGCGAGAGACGGTTGGTCATTGGACAGTCGACATTTTGGCAGATTATCACCTCATGAACTATGGATTTGCCCATTCAGGTTATCGCAACTTGTCTCAGGAGAAATATGAGGAATTTATTCTGTCTTACTTGAGAAATTGGAAAGGAGCTCCGCAAGGAGATATTTTAGTACCACTTGAGTTGTGGGGAGAGGGAAGGGCGTTGCCTTGCCCTGCTGAGGTTGCCAATGCGGCACTTGACTTCCGGAAGCATGCGATGATCAAAGAGTAACCTTTTGGCAAGCGTTCGTATCAAGAGTTGACATAACATGCAGCTTTCCGCAACGGACTTGAAAATTTTTGTCTTTTTTTCACCGCTAGTTTTCATATTCGTTATTGCTGTAGTACACAATTTTGTATTCACTTTATTGGCAAAGGAGCTCGAAAGCCTATCTGAACAGCGGCACTACAACGTAGATTGGCAGTTTCAACCCTACAGCATCTTTATAGGATGTCGGAGATTGGCTTATGTCAGATTGCTGTTCGATGGTGTGCCAAGAGAGATAGGGATTAAGAAGGAGCAAAGAAAGTTGCTGCGTCGGTTGCGAGTACTCTCTTGTGTACTCTATTCCCTCGTCGTCCTCTTTCCGACCATCATGAATCTGCTGATACTCGGAACACCGGACTGGAAGGGCACATGGATTTGGTGGCTAGTCTTTGGTGTCTGCTCTTTGATCCTCTATCTCAGAAGGGGAAAGTGGAAAAAGATAGACGAGACCAAGCCGTACTACATTCCGTAGGTGCGCCTGCAGTCCGATAACCGAGAGGTCAAACAACGCCCGCCGTCTTCAATGCCGCGATGTCCGTGTCCCCATAGCCGAGCTCCGCCAGGATCTCCTCACTATGCTCACCGTGGTGAGGCGGTGGCGTCGTCACAGCGGGACCATCTACAGAGCAGCGGAAGGCGGCAACAGGTGGCCGGAAAGTGCGGCTCTGATCGCCGAGCGGCAGGGCTGGGCCTAGGACCGCACGACCGGAGAGTTGATCGCTGGCCAGGCTCTCGTGCAGTTTGCGCACGCGGGCGGCCGGAATGCCGGCGGCGTTGAAAGACTCCTCCCAGTGGGCCGCGGGTTCTTGCTTGATGATCTCACGCAGTATCGGCAGGTCACGCTCACGCTGGGCCATGATGTCCGCCATGGAGATGCCGCGCGTTTCCTCGGCCAGGTCTTCCCGGCCCAGGAGGGTCCACATGCGCTGGTGCTGTCGGGGCGTGTAGATCCCCAGCATGACCAGGCCGTCGGCGGCGGGATAGCAGCCATAGGCTGCGATTTGGGATTTACCCCGGTCGTGGGGCTGGGGTTGTTCGCCCAAGGCCTGGGTGGTGATCAGACTGGAGACCATCAACATCATGGCGGCATCCAGCATGGCCACGTCTATACGTTGACCCTCGCCGCAGCGCGCGCGGCGGAAGAGGGCGGCCGCAATGGCGAAGGCGGCCTGCGCCCCACTGCCGTAGTCCAAGACCGGCGGGCCCAGCATGACTGGAGCCGTCTCGGCATTGCCGGTGGCCGACATGATGCCCGAGTAGGCTTGAATCACATTGTCGTAGGCCGTGTCGCGTCCTTTGGGACCGGTCTCGCCGAAGCCGCTGAGGGAACAGTAGATGATGTCTGGCTTGATCGCCTTGATGTCTTCGTAGCTAAGGCCAAGGGCGGCTAAGGCGCCAGGGCGGAAGTTCTCGACGATGACGTCGGCGGTCGCCGCCAGCTTGCGCAGGATTGCCTGTCCCTCCGGGCGTTTCAGGTCGACTGCCAAAGCCCGTTTGTTGCTGGCCTGACCCTGGAAGTGGAGCCCCATGCCCTCGGCATTGAGGCGCGGGTCCGGCCCGCACTCACGCATGACGTCGGGCGCGTCCCGGCCCTCGATCTTGATGACCTCGGCGCCCAGAACGGCGAGCTGGTAGGAGCAGAAGGGGCCTGCCAGGATATGGGTCAGATCAAGGACCCGAATGCCCTCAAAAGCTTGCATGCTGTTCTTCGACGCCCCTCAGGTTACGCTGATCTTGAACCGTAACGCTAGCCGATCAGGCTCCAACCTCAAACGCTCGACAGCGTCTCTTTTTGTGCCGGAAAGACGCTCCAACCTGGGGGCGCCAGCAGTGCACAGATGCTCGCCTTCACATCGCCATGCGAATCCCATCGCCCGACCCAAGACCTGATGACGATCCCGTGGAGAGTGCGAGCAGGACCAAGGAAGACATCAAAGGAAGAGAAAGTCGCTGGCGGTGAGCTGGTTTGCACTCACCAGACCGCTCATCTGGAATGCGAGGTCGCTGCTCCCGTCGCCGTCGAGGTCGACTTGAACCTGGCCGGATCCGGCAAAGCGAGCCTCGCTGTTACCAGATGCGGAGAAAGCGGCCCCACCCCGATAGTCGAAGGTGCCCTGCTCCAATCCGTTTGCGAACACCAACCTGTCCTCCGCCTGGCCTGATCCAAGGTTAGCGCCGTCAAAATCCTCAATGCGCGGACCGCCGCTGCTTCCCGATCCCAGCCTAGTCCCGACGAAGCGGAAGTCATCTTCGCCGGCGCCGCCAAAGGCCACGTCGCCGCCGTTCAAGAAGAGGACATCGTCGCCGGACCCTCCGATCAGCCGGTCGGGACCTTGGCCCCCCAAGAGCAGATCGTCTCCAGAACCGCCGACAAGCCTGTCTTCATCCAATCCGCCATAGAGCCGGTCAGATCCGTTCCGACCATTGAGCGTGTCATCGGCACCCAGACCCGAGAGTCGGTTGTTGTCGGCGTTGCCCAGGATGGTGTTCACTTGGTCATTGCCGACAAGGGTGGTGGCGCCGGCATTCCTCTCAGCGATCATCACTTCGACTCTGCCCAGTATGTCGTCATTGATGAGCTGAAAGCAGGACGCAGCGACGTAGACCACGTCACGCTCTCCTTGATCCGGTCCCTCGAATACGAGGTCGTCGTGCGTGTCGACGAGGACCGTGTCGTTACCATCGCCGCCGAACACGATATCGGCACCGCTGCCACCATCCAGCTGATCTTCACTCTTGCCGCCGAAGAGGACATCGCCGCCCTCTCCGCCGAAGAGGCGGTCGCTGCCATTGCCGCCGAACAGGAAGTCGTTCCCGGAGCCTCCCATCGCGGTATCTCTGCCTTGCTCACCAGATAGGGCATCCTGACCGGATCCGCCTCTCAAGAGGTCGGCACCAGAGTCGCCTAGAAGGAAGTCATCACCCGGCAAGCCACGGAGATCGTCGGCTCCATCACCGCCAAAGACGAAATCCGCTCCGCTGTCTCCGATCACCAGGTTGGCCGCAGTGTCCGCATAGACAATGTCGCTGACGACTCCCGACGTCGATGCGCGAAGAGCTGCCAGCAATGCCAGCATGTTGTTGGGCACATCGGCTGAAACGATTCCTTCAGCGAAGGTATTCGCTGAAGGATCCAGCTCTCTTATGGCAAAGAGCAGGCTGAGCATTGTTTCGGGCGTATTCGACTGCAGCAGGGTGTCGAGCTGATCCTGGGTGGCAACCAGCAGGGCAGAAAGCAGAAAGGAGGCGTCCGGTGGATCACCGGGGTCGGAGAGGTCTCTCAGTGCTCGCAACAGGTTGAGGATGTCTTCAATCTCATCGCTGTTCGCTGTGAGATCGTCATCAGGGTTAAGCATGGCTTTCTCCTAATCCGCTACGCGGGGGCCTGATCGAGGCCAGCTTTGCTTCACAGAAGCAATTGGCTCTCGATGTCAGGGCTGGCGACGTCGTGAAACGCTCCTCATTCGCTAGAGCGTGTCTCTTGAAGAGTAGGAGTGCAAAGCGACCGTCACTTGTAAAGGTGGGTTCTGCCGCACCCTGAGGGTCGTAGCTGAGGTACCAGAAGATCCATGTCAACTCATTGCAAAAGGGCATCATGGCCTGCACCTGATTGTCAGGCGCTGTACTAGCCCCTATCAAACCCTAGTTCTCATCCTCAAGAAGCGACGGAGCCGACCCCATGTCTGACACGACCTTCGATGTGATCATTATCGGTGCCGGGCCCGGTGGCTATGTGACGGCGATCCGGGGGGCTCAGCTTGGCCTCAAGGTGGCCGTGGTCGAACGCGAGCATCTGGGTGGCATCTGTCTCAACTGGGGCTGTATCCCAACCAAGGCGCTGCTGCGGACTGCCGAGGTCTATCGTACCATGGAGGAAGCGGAGCACTTCGGGCTCTCGGCCGAGAAGATCGGCTTCGACATGGGAAAGGTGGTGAAACGCAGCCGCAATGTCTCCGGCCGTCTGTCCAAGGGCGTCGGCATGCTGCTGAAGAAGAACAAGGTCACCGTCATCGATGGCGAGGCCATGCTACCCGCGGTCGGCAAGGTCACGGTCACGAAGGACGGCAAGGCGGTCGGTGACTATCAGGCCAAGCACATCATCATCGCCACCGGCGCCCGGCCGCGGGTGCTGCCGGGGCTGGAGCCCGATCAGCAGCGGGTCTGGACCTATTTCGAGGCCATGGTGCCCAAGGAATTGCCCAAGCGGCTCCTGGTCGTGGGCTCGGGCGCGATCGGCATCGAGTTCGCCTCCTTCTTCAATGCCATGGGTGCTGAGGTCACGGTGGTCGAGTTGATGGATCAGATTATGCCGGTCGAGGATGCCGAGATCGCCAAGCTGGCGCGCAAACAACTGGAACGCCAGGGCCTGAAGATCAGGACCGGGGCCAAGGTCACCAAGCTGGACAAGGGCGGCAAGGCCATCACCGCGACCGTCGAGGCCAAAGGCAAGACTGAGAGCCTTGAGGTCGATCGCGTGATCTCTGCCGTCGGCGTGGTCGGCAACATCGAGAACCTGGGGCTTGAGGGCTTGGGCGTGAAGACGGAGCGCGGCTGCATTGTGATCGATGGTCATGGCCGCACCTCTGTCCCCGGCATCTACGCCATCGGTGACGTCGCCGGCCCACCCATGCTGGCGCACAAGGCCGAGCACGAGGGCGTGATCTGCATCGAGGCCATCGCCGGGCTCGACAGCCACCCCATGGATAAGTTGAAGATCCCCGGCTGCACCTACTGCCATCCACAGGTGGCATCCGTGGGCCTGACCGAAGCCAAGGCCAAAGAGACAGGTCATGAGGTTAAGGTTGGCCGCTTCCCCTTTGTGGGTAACGGCAAGGCCATTGCGCTGGGCGAGGATCAGGGGCTGATCAAGACGATCTTCGATGCCAAGACCGGTCAGTTGCTGGGCGCACACATGGTCGGCGCCGAGGTGACGGAGCTGATCCAAGGTTTCGTCGTGGCCATGAACCTGGAGACCACAGAGGAAGACCTGATGCACACGGTCTTCCCGCATCCGACACTCTCGGAGATGATGCACGAGAGCGTCCTCGACGCCTATGGCCGCGTGATCCATATGTAGGGCAGGGCATGGCTGTCACTGTCTGGGATCATTTGTGGCCTAAGCGTAACGCCACTATAGTGCTTCCACAGATTGCCGAGCCGCCCCTTACCAAGGCTTCAAAGAGACCCGACCGCCATGTCAGAGACCATCCAGCCCGAGTCCCGCATCCGTCATCCGGAGAAGGCGCACAAGCCCGACAATCCGGTTCGCCGCGGCAAGCCGAAGTGGTTGCGCGTACGGGCGCCCATGTCGCCGGAGTACGAAGCGACCAAGAAGATCGTGCGCGAGCATGGGCTGTCGACGGTCTGTGAAGAGGCGGCATGTCCGAACATCGGCGAGTGCTGGAAGCTGCGCCACGCCACCATGATGATCATGGGCGAGATCTGCACGCGAGCCTGCGCCTTTTGTAACGTGGCGACCGGCAAGCCGAACGCCTTGAACACTATGGAGCCGATGAACGTCGCTCTGGCGGTGCAGAAGCTGGGCCTGCGCCATGTGGTGGTGACCTCGGTCGACCGCGATGACCTGCCGGACGGAGGGGCAGAGCACTTTGCCAAAACCATCCGCGCCATTCGCGAGCTGAATGAAGAGACGACCGTCGAGGTCCTGACCCCGGATTTCCTGCGTAAGGATGGTGGGCTTGATGTGGTGATCGAGGCGCGGCCCGATGTCTTCAACCACAACCTGGAAACGGTTCCGCGGCTCTATCCGACGGTACGGCCAGGTGCCCGTTACTTCCATTCTCTGCGCTTGTTGGCCGATGCAAAGCGTCTCGATGCCAATAGCTTCACCAAGTCCGGCCTCATGGTTGGCTTGGGTGAAAGCAAGGAGGAGGTGCTGCAAGTTATGGACGATCTGCGTTCCGCCGAAGTCGACTTTCTGACGATTGGGCAATACCTGCAGCCATCGCCGAAGCACCACCCGGTGGATCGCTTCGTTACGCCGGAGGAGTTCAAGTCCTTTGAGCGTGCAGCGCTGGCCAAGGGTTTCCTGCTCTGCTCGGCAACGCCCCTGACGCGTAGCTCCTACCACGCCGATGCTGATTTCGCGAAGCTGCAGGCAGCCCGGCGAGCGGCCGTCTCCGCGGACGGATAGAGGCGTTAGAGACGCCTTCCGACCCAGAGCAGCAGACCGACGACAGTCAGTCGTTCTGGCGACACCTCTTCGACAGAGGCATAGGCCGGGTTATCGGTCCGGATAGAAACGCCTGCACCGGCGGGATCCAGTGTCAGGCGCCGGATCATCTGTGCACCTTGGACCTCCAATAGATAGAGGCCGTCGCGGTCGGGTGTCGTAACCCCCTTGTCGACCAGAATGCGGTCCCTGGGCCCGATGCTGGGCTGCATGCTGTCGCTTGTCGCTTGGATGACGACGAGATTGGAAAGCGAGGTCGGGCCAAGATCGAGCAGAAAGTCTCGATTGAAGGGGACGACGGCTCCTGACGAGCAGGAATGCGCACCTTCCTGCGCAGAATTTATTGAGGCGTAGAAAGGTATGACGGTGACCTTCGGGTTGTTGTGCCACGAACCCTCTGTTTCGCTTAGCCCCTGCGGCATCGCGAAACCCGACAGGTCCTGGGCGTGATCAATCAAGGCATCCAGGGTCTTGGGTCTTAGACGATGCCGGCTGTCCTCCGACAAGAAGCGGTTGACCGTGCTGGCGGCTAGCCCTGCGCCGCGGGCAAAGGGTTGGCCGCGGACCTGCAGACAGGCCATGACCTGACGCAGCCAGTCCCGCTGCTGCGCGACAGAGCCGGCGTAGGGTGGGCTGTTCAGGAGCCGAGACAGAGCCTCTTGTGGAACATCGGGCATGGCTAGGGGTGTCGAAATGCACAGCAGAAAGGAGTGCGCAATTTTGCACTTGACGATGTGCATTTGGATATACAAGGATAGCGTGTATCAGAATTAGATACTGTCCGCAAAAAGGGAAGAATGCCTATGCATGCTGTTGTCGTCACCCTCGGGTCTTTCATGTCGCGCCAGGATGTTTTGGTGGAGAGGTTCTCCTGGCATCACGAAAAAGGAGTACAAAGTGTGAACATTCTTCTATCGGTTGTAAAGCCCTTTTGTTGTGGATCACGCTGTCTTGAGGTTGGGAGTTGGAAGGCATGAGCCGCCGACGCAGAGGACGCCCGCGCAAAGATCGCCTACAGGCTTGCAAGAAGCGGCAAGGTGACGAGGACTTCAGGCCAACCGAACGCCAAAGACAAATCCGCTTGGCACTGGTGGGACCCGACCATCCTCTCGAGTGGGCAGACTATCCTTTAGGGGTGTTGCGGGCCCGGGGTTACATCACTGCGCAGCAGCATGATGCCGCTTGCCGCTACGCGGCACTATATCGGGTTGCCCTCGTTGGCACCGGGACGGCTCTACATCCTGCAGTTTCAAATCTCACGGGGCGACAGTTTGATGGTCCTGAGAACCGAGAAGAGGCCTGGCTGGCCACACGGGCGTTACGATATCGGGAGGCGCGGGATCTGCTTCAGGCGCATGGCAGACGGACGCGGCAGTTGGTGGAAGACATCTCTGTCTATGAACGCCTCCCTGGCTTCTGCCTGACCAAGCGCTTCCTCAGGCCAGGCGAAAGGTACGCTCTGGAGCGCCTTTGTGCCGGTCTTGACGCCTTGGCCACCCTCTTTGGGCGGACCCTTCAGGATGCCGCCTAGACCAGGTTCGAACCCTCACGCGCAGATCACGTCCTCGCGCGTAGCCCTTTCATTTTCGCGGGGCGTTTCGATCTAGCCGCAACGGACAACACACAGCCAGAGGGAGACTCTCGCTATGAGCTATACAGACCTTTCTGTCTCACGTGTAAAGGCAACGCTTCCAGCGATTGATTCGCGTTTGATCATAACCCTGTTGCTGGCCGGTGTCGCCTCGACAGTGGTGTGGGAGATTTGGGCCAGGGTGATCACGCCGGAACTGATCGGCGGCAAGCTATCGCCCGCCGGACTGGTCAAGTCGGTCTTCGGCATCTCCAGCTCCTTCTTGGCGGAGGCCATTCACCTTGTCACCGGCGTGATTGCCTATCCGCTCGGCTACCTCTTGATCGCCAGACCCTTGAAGCAGGCCCTATGGCCGTCGCTACCTTGGTGGCTCTTGGGTGCCCTCTACGGCGTCGTGCTCTTTGTCTTCGCACTCTACGTCATGGCGCATTGGTTCGCAGGCTTCCCGGCCTTCCTTGGATGGGGCGCGCTCGCCCAGGTCTCTCTCGCCGGCCACGTGCTCTTCGCCCTGGTCTTGGCAGCAGTGGTGCAGCTACGCGATCGTAGCCCTACCTAATCGATCACTCCTACCATGAGGGGAAAGCGCCGCGGACCGACAGGAATGCGGCGCTTTTCCTATGCCGCGCCCCGCTTGCCAGGGTTACGGCCAGCTGTGTAGAGCAGGGGCGCCTGATGGGATGTGAGGAGCGAGGATAATGCGCGGAGCGGAGATCATTGCGAAGAAGCTGGCTGACGCCGGCTGTCGCTGGGCCTATGGAATTCCCGGCGGCGAGGTTCTGGCCGTCATGGACGCCTTGAGCGCCGCAGGCCTTCGTTTCGTCCTGACCAAGCACGAGAACCCGGCCGGTTTCATGGCCGAGGGCAGCTGGCATGCCGATGGCGCACCTGGCGTGCTTCTCGCCACCATTGGACCAGGCGTCGCCAATGCCATCAATGTCGTCGCCAATGCGCAGCAGGACCGGGTCCCGCTGATCTTCCTGACCGGCCGGGTCAACCTCGGCGACTTCGACAGCTACACCCACCAGGTCTTCGATCAGCAAGCCCTGCTGAGCCCGATCGTGAAGGGCAGCTTCTGCGTTACCCCCGAAAGCGTCGGTGTGGTGATGGATAAGGCCATTGCTTTGGCCATGGAGGGACAGCCGGGGCCGGTCCATGTCGATGTGCCGATCTCCGTCGCCGAGATGGAGATGGCCGGGCAGGGCCTTGGCTACCCTGCACCGCGCCGCGCCGCGCCGGTGCCCTTGGCGCAAGATCCGGTCTTTGCCGAAGCGCGCGATCTCTTGGCCAAGGCCGAGCGTCCAATCGCGATTGCCGGCGTCGACGCGGTGAACGAGGGGGCAGGGCCGGCAATCGCGGACTTCTGCCGCAAGTTCTCGGTCCCGCTGATCACCAGCTACAAGGGCAAGGGCCTGCTTGACGAGGCTGATCCTTTGGCGCTGGGCGGTGCCGGTCTGTCGCCCAAGGCCGACAAGATCCTGCTGCCGCTGGTCGCTGACGCCGACCTGGTCCTGCTGCTGGGCTATGACCCCATTGAGATGCGCATCGGCTGGCGCGATCCCTGGCCGACCGGAACCTCGGTCGTCGAGATCGCCCCGGAAGAGCGCAGGCATGGCATGCATGGCATCAGCCATCTCTTGACCGGCCGCGTGGCGCCCAGCCTGGAGGCCTTGAGCCAGGGGCTGGAGGCTCAACAGACCTGGCCCGATGGGGCGCCGGCCAAGACCAAGGCCGCTCTAAGGGACGCCTTTCAGCCCCCCGAAGGAGGCTTCGGCCCTGGCCTGGTGTTCCAGACCCTGCGCGACTGCATGCCGGAAGACACCTTGGCCACGGTCGACAGTGGTGCCCACCGCATTCTCTTGAGCCAGGTCTGGCGCTGTCCGGCACCGCGCCTTTTGCTGCAATCGACTGCGCTTTGCACCATGGGCTGCGCATTACCGCTCGCGATGGGGCACCAGTTGGCGAAGCCCGATCAGCCGGCCCTGGTCTTCGTCGGCGATGCCGGCTTGGAGATGGTGCTGGGCGAGTTGGCGACGCTGCGCGACCTGAAGCTGCCGCTCATCATCTGTGTCCTGGTCGATGAGAGCCTGGCCCTGATCGAAATGAAGCAGCGGGCCGGGCAGCGGCCCAACCTCGGCGTCGATTTCGGCGGAACCGACTTCCCGGCTGTTGCGGCAGCCTTCGGCGGTGTCGGCTGTTGGATTGACGATGCTAAGGCTTTGACCAAGGAGGCGACCGCCGCCTTGTCGCGGGACAGCTTCACCCTTTTAGCCTGCCGTATCGGCCGCCGAGCCTATGACGGGACCTTCTGATCCGGCCTGCCGAGCGACCGGTTCTGGATAGAGGGCAGCGGATAGGGAACAGCGCGGCCCTCAGGAAGACGATCAGTCTCTGCGCAACGCTTACAAGGGAGCGCTTGCCCATGTCCGATGCCCAGCAGATCGACGATCCCGATGTCGCCCAGATGCAGGCCTGGCTGGCCACCCCGCCGGACACGCAGTCGGTGGCCTCTTTCGCGCCCGGCCCCGGCATTCAGAGGCTGACGCTCAAGTTTGATATCGAGGCTTTGCGCGCAGCCCTGGACGAATGTCTGAAACGGGAGTCCTACAAGGGAAACATGCAGGACGAGGGCTTCGCAGCGCTGCCCTTGACCCAAAGACCGGGACAGCAGGGATGGAGCGGCAACGATCTCTCCGGTCGCTATTGGCTGCGTGCTGACGAGCGTTATGTTGAGGAGCCGCGTGAGGACTTCGTAGATGAGAGCGCCTTCACCGAGTTTGTGCCGCAGTTTGCCGGCACCTACTTCGAAGAGGTGTATCGTGAGCTGACCAGGCGCTTCCCGATCGGGCGCATGCGGGTGCTCTCCAAGGGGCTCTACAACTGCAACTCCTGGCATCGCGATCCGGAGCCCAGGCTGCACATCCCGATCGTGACCAACCCAGGCGCGCTCTTCATCGTCAATCACCACGTGACCCACCTGCCGGCAGATGGCTCGGTCTACTTCACCGATACGCGGGGCTATCACACGGCACTGAATGGCGGGGATTATCACCGGGTGCACATCGTGGCAGCCCTGCCGGCCGGGCGGATCGACTGACCATGTATCCAGTCTCTCAAGGTGGTGCCAACGCCGGCGCCGAGATCGATCTGCGCAGCGACACCGTCACCCGGCCGGGACCGGAGATGCGCGCCATCATGGCCGAGGCTCCGGTCGGCGACGATGTCTATGGCGAAGACCCCAGCGTCTTGGAGTTAGAGGCACAGTCAGCTGCGATGCTCGGAAAGGAGGCTGCTTGCTTCTTTCCGACCGGTACCCAGAGCAATCTGGCGGCCCTCTTGAGCCACTGCGGCCGAGGTGAGGAGTTCATCGTCGGTGATCGCTACCACATTTTTACGAGTGAAGCGGCCGGTGCGGCCGTCCTGGGTGGTCTTTCCCCCTGTCCCTTGCCGACCAGTCCAGCCGGCGCGCTGAGTGCTGCCCAAGTCCGCGCTTCGATCCGTCCGGATGACTCGCACTACGCCATCTCCCGGCTCTTGTGCCTAGAGAACACGGTCTGGGGTCGCGTGCTCTCGCTTGAAGATCTGGCTGAGCCCGTGCAAGCGGCGCGAGAGGCGGGCCTTGCTGTGCATCTCGACGGCGCACGCTACTTCAATGCGACAGTGGCTCTGGGCCTCGAGCCGCATATCCTGACCGACCTGGTGGACAGCGTCTCGTTCTGCCTCTCAAAGGGGCTGGGTGCGCCTGTCGGATCAGTCTTGGTCGGCGCCAAGCCCTTTGTTGACAAGGCCCGGCGAAACCGAAAACTCTTGGGCGGGGGCATGCGGCAGGCTGGGGTCCTGGCGGCCGCCGGCAGCTATGCCTTGAGCCATAATCGCGAGCGACTGGCCGATGACCATGGGCGCGCCAAGCGCCTGGCGGAGGCTTTGGTGGGCCTACCAGGCCTTGCGCTTGACCCGAACGAGGTCGATAGCAACATGGTCTTCCTCACTCTCAGCGGGGAGCGCTATCAAGCCTTGCCGGCCTTCATGGCCGCGCGCGGCATTGCGATCAGCGCCTCGGAACCCTTGATCCGGCTGGTGCTGCATCTTGATATCGATGACGCCAAGCTGGACGCCATAATCAAAGCGTTTCAGGACTTTGCTACGCAGTCCTGATCCTTTTACCTAACTGACTACAAGGTCTTCGGATGAGAGCCACCTGGTGCTCGAAAGCAAAGGTGGCCCCCAACCTTACTGGGCTCAGTTCGCTGCCTTCGGCAGGTCGCTGGCTTCACCCCATTCCGCCCAGGAGCGGTGATAGGTGCGTACCCGCGGAAAGCCGAGCAAACGCAGCGCGACATAGCTGTGCGAGGAAGCAAGACCGCTCTGGCAGTGGACCACCACGTTCTTGTCCGGCGTGACACCGGCAGCCGCGAAGTGTGCCAAGAGCTCATCAGCCGTCTTCATCGTGCCGGCCTCGGTCAGATTGCCCTTCCAAGGAATGCTCTGGGCCCAGGGGATGTGCCCGGCGTCATACATCTTGGTTGGTCGCACATCGACTACCAGGGTGTTCTGGTCGCCTTCACGCTCAAGAATGTATTCGGCGCTGGCGAAACGGCGCGGGGTGATGGCCGGCACGAAGCGGCGCGCTTCAACGGCTCTGGCATCACCGGTCTCCAGTGCATGTCCAGCGCCAGTCCAGGCCTTGAGGCCGCCATTGAGCAGGCTCACGTTCTGATGTCCGAGATACTCCAAGAGCCAGAACATGCGAGCCGCATGAAATCCGCCCTTGTCGTCGTAGAGCAGGATTTCCTGATCGGCGGCCACACCATGGTCTCCCAGAAGCCGCGCCAGATCATCGATCGAGCGTAGGTCGCCCGAGACCGGAGAGTCCGGCTCCACCACGGCATTGGGGTCTATCTGCACAGCACCTGGGATGTGCCCTTCGCGGAACGCCTCCAGCGGGCGGATATCGAGGACGAGTAGGTTCTCGCTGCCACCGCGTTCAGCCAGCGCATCGGCCGTCATCAAGAGATCCGCGTTTGCATAGTCGCTGGCAGCCATGGCGGGTCCACCCACCCCGAGCATGGCGACCACAGCAGCGGCGCAGACTTTCTGATAGATCATCGAACAAGCCTCCCTTCAGCTTAAATCTGGACCAAGGCAGCCCCACAGGTTCTGTGACGAGGCACAGACCCTGCCTCTCGGCTCTTGGCCACTAGACCAACTGGTCTACCCAAGAATAGCGGCCTTCAGAGCGAGACCCTCTTCAATCAGTCGTGAAGTCTCTAGGGCTAGGTCATCTGAACCGGGCTCAGCGAGCCGGCATTGGTGGGTCCATGCCGAGCTTGGCGCGGAGTCTGACGCCAAGACCGCTGCCGATGAAGCCGAAGAGCAGCCACCACCAACCGTGCAGACTGGCGGAGACCACACCGCCCAAGAAGCCGCCGATGTTGCAACCCCAGGCCAGGCGAGCCCCATAACCCATCAGGAAGCCACCTGCCAAAGCGGTGAGGATGTCCCTGGCGGAGAGCTTCCAGATCGGGCTGAAGCGGGCGGCCAGGCCGGCGGCGACCAGGGCGCCCAGAATGACCCCGAAGTTCATCACCGAGGTCGCATCGGCGAAGACGGAGCGATGGAGCGCTGCGCTGTTCTTCCAATAGGCCCAGGTCTCCACCGGCACACCGAGGCCTGCGGCGATCTTGGCGCCCCAGAGAGCGAAGGCCGAGGTTATGCCCCAGGGACGGCCCAAGACCAGGAAGGTGCCGATCGAAACCAGAGCCAGCAGCAGGGCGCCCCAGGCTAAGGGCCAAGGACCGCGCAGCAGCGAGACCTCCGGCTTCGGCGCTTCCAGGCTGCCGTGCCGGCGGGCTTCCAACCAGCGGGTGAACCACCAGAGAAGGCCCAGCAAAGCCAGACTGATCAAGAGGGCGGCCTCGACTCCCATCTCTCGAATGAGGGAGGTGCCGCCAAAGCGCGGTAGGTCGTTCCAGAAGGGCAGGTGCGCTGTGGCCACCAGCGAGCCGAAGATGAAGGCGGAGAGTGTGATGACCATCCGGGTGCTGCCGCCACCGACGGTGAAGAGCGTGCCGGAGCCACAGCCGCCGGCCAACTGCATGCCCAGGCCGAAGCCGGCTGCTCCCAAAGCTGCGGCAATACCGAAGGGGAAGACAAATCCGCCGGTCGCCAACCCGACCTCGCGCCCATAGCCGATCAGGGGAAAGGAGAAGACAATGACGGCGGCGATCAGCAGGAACTGAGCGCGCAAGCCAGCCCCGCGATGCTCCCGCGCCATCCGACGCCAGGCGGCGGTAAATCCGAAGGCAGCATGATAGAGCCCAATCCCGCCCAGCACGCCCAAGACGACGGCCGCCGCCAGATGTAGTCCGCCGGACTGCCAGGCGAGCAGGGCGACTGCGAGAATGCCCAGTGTCGCCAGCACCAGGACGAGGGCCTGCGGGCCCGGGCGTTGCTGCTCCATTGCCAAGCTGGTCATGACGTTCTTTCTAGCGCCTCTTTCATCCTCCGACGGGTCACGACGCGGTGAAAGGCTGCCGATCTGCCGCGCTTTCGATCACGAAGGCTTGTGGTAAGGGAGGCATAGCTTGAAGAGCCTTCCGGGCCTTTCGTGCTAGATAAGAAAGAGCAGGACGTGAGGCAGCTTTGCCGACGCCTCAGCGACCTTTGTGCACAGGATCAAGAGTGTCTATGGCCAGTTCGACCCTTTCCCAGGGGGCCGCGCCCCGCCAGCGCGACCCGCGGCTTGATTTCTTCCGTGGGCTGGGAATGTTCATCATCTATCTGGCGCACACGCCCTGGAACAGCTGGACGCTTTGGATCCCGGCGCGTTTCGGCTTTTCCGATGCGACCGAGATCTTCGTCTTCTGCTCGGGCGTTGCCTCCTCCATTGCCTTCTTTAGGGTCTTCGAGCGGCAAGGCTGGTGGATGGGAACGGCCCGGGTCGGCTTCCGCGTTTGGCAGGTCTACTGGGCCCACATCGGGCTCTTCATCGCTGTTGCAGCCCTCCTGGCCACGGTCGACACGCTCTTCGATCAGGGTACGCACTACAAGAACACCCTCAATCTGATGCATTTCTTCAAGGATCCGGCGGGCCTGCTGCCGGCCTTCATGACCCTGACCTATGTGCCGAACTTTTTCGACATCCTGCCGATGTACCTGGTCATCCTGGTCTTGATGCCGGTGGTGGTGGCATTAGGGCGGATCGATCCCAAGGCGGCCATGGCCTTCGTCATCGTGACCTGGTGCGTGAACCTGACCGGGGCCTTGGATCTGCCGGCCGAGCCCTGGTCGGATCGAACCTGGTTCTTCAATCCCTTCGGCTGGCAGCTGATCTTCTACACCGGGTTCTTCATCGGGCTGGGCTGGATCAAGCCGCCGAAGCCCACCAAGGCGCTGGTAACCGGCTGCATCGTCGTTCTGCTGCTAACCCTGCCGATTGCCTGGTTCCGCTCCCGCAATCTGCTGCATGAACTCGAGTTCCTGCCGCTGAAGGACTGGTGGTCAGATCTCAAGCCGCTGCGCGACAAGACCCATTTCGGCATCCTGCGCTATGTCCACTTCATAGCCCTGGCCTATCTGGCCTGGATTGCCGCCGGCGAGCAGGGCCATCGCCTGATGGCGGTCAAGCGCATGCGCCCCCTGGTCGACGTGATCCGCAAGGTGGGACAGCAGTCACTGGCGGTCTTCTTGACCTCCATGTTCCTGGCGCGGGTCGCCGGTATGATCATGGATTGGATCGGTCGCAGCTATCTGAACACGGCGTTGGTCAACCTGGCTGGCTTTGTCATCTTGGCACTGACCGCCTACGTCGTGGCCTGGTTCAAGTCCACGCCCTGGAAGCGGCCGGCGCCACAGCCCGCGGCGGCCACCGCCGTTCCAGGAGGAACGACACAGGCTCGGCCCTTGCCGTCGGCGCCCGAGCGCTAGCCCCGCTGCGCCTAACCTGCATGAGAGGTCGGGGCTAAACAGCCAAACGATCAAGATTGTCGTGCAGATGCGCCACTAGGCCGCCTATCCTCAGGGGCGAAACGCGCCGGATTTCTCTCCGCGTTGCGCCGTGCTTACCGCACCACAGAACCCGTCCAGTGTGACGACGGCCTCGGGACGATCCAAGCCCTCATCAATTTGATCCGACCGCGTTCGCTAGGCTCTGAAGTGTGCGTTACAGCAGAGCGTTGTTGCACAGATCGCGATCATATCACTTGGACAATCCAAGGCCTCGTCATGCAATTCCTGTCCCATCTTCGACGACGAGCGGGTCAGATTACGAGCGCTGCTCATCGACAAGTACTGGCGGTCAAGAGAGTCGTCGGTCAGCTTGAAGAGCCTGTTTGGGCAGACGTTGATAGCGTTCATAGTAGTCTCCTCACTCCTTGTGTTGCTGTTTCTCGCCTCCGTTCATATGGTCGTTCATTTTCTCTCGTGCCAGAAAAGATCGAAATCTATCTAAACAACGCTAACGTACCGCCATATTGTGTAGAGTGAGAGGTAGGTGTAGAGAGAAAACATGTTGATCGTAAAGCATTATTATGCAGCATTAGTAGTGCCAGTTTTACGGGGTTAACAAATATTTTTATTGAGTCTATCTGAGATTACTGCTAGCAGAGGCTCAATGAGTGGCTGCAAATACAAACAGCAATGGGCAGTACGAAGAGAGTGCTGGCGGAGAATACTTGATGAGCTTTGGCAGCGCTATCGTCAGTGACCGCGCGAAAAAAGCTGTCAATGCGGACAACAGCAGAGCGCGCGACAGCCGCTCCAGCGCTGTCGTTCACAATGCGAGGGGCCCCGGTAAGGCGTGCAAAGATCCAACAGTCTGTCGCCGGCTCGAGGCCCCAATCCAGTGCAAGCCTCCGCTAACCCTCGCTCATCGCGAGGCGGTAGAGGTGCCAGCTGGCGTGACCAAGCAGCGGAAGGACAACTGCCAATCCGGCGAAGAGCGTGACGATGGTCGCGCCCAAGAGGCAAACAACGATCGCACCCCAGACCAGCATCATCACAGGATTAGCAACGAAGACTCGCAGTGACCGCAGGACTGCTGACAAGGGGTCACCGCCGCGGTCAACGACAGATTGGAAGGAAAAGGCAAAGCAGGCGAGTACGATCAAGGCAAAGAGGAACCCAACGGCGTTGCCGACGAGGATCAAGCTCCAACCTGCTCCTGTCGATAGGACCTCTGCCAAGAATCCACTGAACGAGGGATCGCCGACGCTGCCCATCAAGCCGCGATAGAGACCAAGGCCGGTCCATATCCAAATCCCAAAGAGTGCAACCAGGGAAACTGCCAGGATACCAATCGAGAAGGCGGAGCGGGAGACCACCAGTCCTAATGCATCCCACCAGGCGAGCTTCTGTCCCGCCTCCAGTTGCCGACTCACCTCATAGAGCACGATGGCGGTGAAGGGCCCCAACAAGGCAGCACCACTGAGGATCGGGAAGAGCAGGGGGATCATGTTGTCGTCCAGCGCGGCCCAGACACCGACAAACATGACCACCGGGTAGAAGAGCGCCAGGAAGTAGAGGTGGGTGGGCGCCGTACGGAAATCCTTCCAGCCCAGCACCAGGGCCTGCTTCAGATCGCCAACGTCCAGCTTCTTCACCTCGGCTTCTCTGTCCAAGGTCATCGATAAAGCCATAACAACCTCCTTACGGCCTGCTGCGTCCCCCCTTAAAGACCTGCTATCTTTACTCGTGAGACAATATAGCACAGTTCTTCTGCCAGCCGTAGCGTGGGTCGCGGGACTGTGAAAGTGGGCACGATGCAGCCCGGCAACAGCCCTATCGGCTGCGCTGGTAAGCCTGCTCCCTTCCTGACTAAACTCAACCTTCTCCATCAGCCCGGCCATGCCGTGCCCGGGTTCACGTAGGAAAGACACTTGGATCGCATCACCTTGGACATTCTGTCGGGCAAGCTGACGGCGACCGTCGATGAGATGGGCGCGGTTCTAGCCCGCACCTCGATGAGCCCGGTCATCTACGAGATCTTGGATTTCGCCTGCGGTCTCTGCGATGCCGAGGGGCGACTGATCGCGCAGGGCAACGGGATTACGCTCTTCACCGGGACTTTTTCGGAGCAGGTCAAAAACCTGATCGCCAAACACGGAACGGCAATCCGGCCCGGTGACGTCTTTATCTCCAACCAGCCCTATGACGGCGGAACCCATGCCTGTGACGTCGCCATCATGCGCCCGGTCTTTCTGCCTTCCGGCCGGTTGCTGGCCTTCGCGCTCTCTGTCGCGCATTGGATCGATGTCGGTGGCGCCAAGGCCGGAAGCATTCCGCCAGACGCCTCTGAGATCTATCAGGAAGGACTGCGGCTGCCCTGCCTCAGGCTCTGCAAGGACAATGTGATCGATCCTGGCTTGATGGATCTGCTGCGGGTCAACCTGCGCTATCCCGACCTTGCCATCGGTGACCTCAATGCCGAGCTGGCAGCGACCCGGATCGCCGAGAAGCGCCTCATGGAGAGCGTCGAGCGCTATGGCGCCGAGGCACTGGCGTCCTGCTTCGATCACATTCTTGAGCGCGATGCGCGTGCCAGTCGGCGCGCTCTTGCAGCCCTGCCTGACGGCTGTTTCGAGGCCGAGGACTGGATCGATGGCGATGGCGTCGTCACTGAGCGCATCCCGATCAAGGTGAAGGTTACCCTTAGCGGCAACAGCATGACGGTCGACTTCACCGGCAGTGCCGAGGCGCGCCGTGCACCGATCAACTGCACCCGCGGCGCTCTGCTGTCGTCGGTCAAGACCGTCTTCAAGGCTTTGGTCAATCCCGAGGCTGCAGCGAACGATGGATGGTTCGAGCCTCTGACCTTGATCTGTCCGGCCGGCACGGTCTTTACGGCCGAACCGCCGTCTCCGGTCGGCTGGTACTACGAGGGGTCTGCCCAGGCCTCGGAACTGGTGTGGAAGGCTCTGGCGCCAATCGCACCTGAGCGCTTCAGCGCCGGCAGCTATATGAGCCTGACCGTTGCCTATCTCTGCGGACGCGGTGGGGCAGGGCGGCAGGACTATGTTCACATTGAACCAGCACACGGCGGCTGGGGCGGCAGTATCGATGCGGACGGGGCCTCGGCTCTGATCGCGCTGACCGACGGCGACACCTATAACTACTCAAGCGAGGTGATCGAGGCCAAGTTCCCCCTCCGCCTGCGCCGCTATGCCCTCAACACGGCCGATGCTGTCGGTGCCGGTCGCTATCGCGGTGGCTTCGGCTTGGTCCGCGAGTTCGAGGTGCTGGAGGAGGGTAACTTTTTGTTTTGTAGCGTCGGGCGATCGGAGACACCGCCTTGGGGCCTGGCCGGCGGCGAGGACGGTAGCTGCAATCGCATCGAGGTCGAACGAAATGGCGCGGTGATGACCTTGACCCGCAGTCCGCATCTGGATCTAGAGGTCGGCGATCGGGTGCGCGTCATCACCGGCAATGGCGGAGGCTACGGTCCGGCAGGGGATCGCCCCATCGACGCCATCGCTCAGGACGTGAGATCCGGCTATCTTTCCGAACGCCAGGCAGACCAGCACTACGGGCCGAGGTGGCGCCGGTGACCAGAGCCTCGCTCCGCCTGGCAACCGACGTCGGCGGGACCTTCACCGACCTGGTCGCTTTCGACGCCGAGAGCGGGCGGCTCATCACCGCCAAGACCTTGACCACGCCCCCCGACCCGAGCGCGGGGGTTCTGCAAGCAATCGCACTCAGCGCAGTCGAGCCCCAGACTGTCGCTCTTCTCATCCATGGAGGCACCACGGTCATCAACGCGCTGACAGAGCGCAAAGGCGCGAAGACAGCTTTGATCACGACCGCGGGCTTTCGCGACGTGTTGGAGATCGGTCGGGGCAATCGACCGGACCTCTACAATCTGCGCTTCCGCTCGCCTGAGGCCTTCGTACCCCGAGAGCTGCGGTTCGAGGTCGCCGGACGTATCGACTGGTGCGGCGAGGTACTGGAGCCGCTCGACGAAGCGGCTGTTCTGGAGAGTGTCGAGCGCTGTCGTGCTGACGGTGTGGAGGCAATCGCCATTGCCTTGCTCAACAGCTATGCCAATCCCGAGCAGGAACTGCTCTGCAAGGCACTGGTCGCTGAGGTCTGGCCGCAGGTTGCAGTCACGGCCTCCTCTGAGCTGACCCGGGCTTGGCGTGAGTACGAGCGCAGCAATACGGCTGCCCTCAACGCCTATGTGCAGCCGGTGATGGCTCGCTATCTCGACCGCCTGTCTGCGGCCCTGGACACTCGGGGATTTCGGCCGCCCTATCTGGCCATGTTGTCAAACGGCGGCTCGGCTGACTTCGCCTGGGCCGGCAAGCAACCGCTGCAGATGGTGGAATCGGGGCCGGCAGGAGGCTTGGCGGGGGCGGCTGCCGTTGGACGTGCTGCCGGTGTCGCGAACCTGATCTCCCTCGATATCGGCGGCACCACGGCCAAGTGCTCGCTGATCCAAGGCGGCGAGCCCAAGGTTGCCACCAGCTACAGCCTGGAACGCAGCCGAACCAATCCGGGCTACCCCCTGCTGATGCCGGTGGTTGACATTGTAGAGATTGGGGCTGGCGGCGGCTCCATCGCTTGGATTGACGAAAGCGGTAGCCTGAAGATCGGCCCCACCAGCGCCGGCGCTGATCCCGGACCGGCTTGCTATGGCAAGGGCGGTAGTGCGCCGACCGTGACCGATGCCAAGCTCTTGACCGGCGTCCTGGATCCGCTTGCCTTCGCCGGCGGACGCCTTCCGCTCGATGTCGAGTCCGCGCGCGCAGCGATGCTTCCCTTGGCTAAGAGCCTGGCCCTGGATGTGGAAGGTGCGGCCTTGGCTGTCATCCGGATTGCCGAAGCCAACATGATCAACGCATTACAACTGGTCTCGGTCCAGCGCGGTCATGATCCGCGCGACTTCGCTCTGCTTGTCAGTGGTGGCGGCGGGGCCATGCATGGGGCCGCTCTGGCGCGAGAGCTTGGTGCTGCGGAGATTCTGGTGCCACCGCATGCCGGGATCTTCTCTGCCTGGGGAATGCTGGCGAGCGTTCCGCGCCTGGATCAGGAACAGGCCACGCACCGCGCTTTCACAGCTGAGACCTTCGCTGCGATTGCTGCCTCCTTCGGGGCGATGGAGGCAGGCGCAATCGAACACTTTGCGCGCTTCGCAGCCGGGGCGTCGATGGCGCAGCGGCGCGGGCTCGACCTTCGCTACGAGGGCCAGGAGCACTTCGTGACCGTGCCCGCAGAGGAGGCCAGCACCTTCGAGGGACTGCGTCTGGCCTTCGACCAGGCCCATGAGAAGAGCTATACCTTTTCTCTGCCCGACAGTGACGTCGAGTTGGTCGGACTGCGGCTCTCGACCCGTTTGGATTGGCCGACCTTGAGCCTGACGCCCCTTGACCCTGTCGAGGTCCCGCATGACGCAAGACTAAGCGGGACAAGATCGCTCCTGCTACCGGAGGGTCGCTTTGATGCTTGCCCCGTTTTCCAGCGATCCGATCTCCCCATCGATCTGTCCCTTGCCGGCCCCTGTCTGATCGAGGAAGAAACAACGACCAGCCTGGTCCTGCCAGGCCAAGAGGTCAGACGAGATCGGCTCGATCTCTTGCGTATCCGTGAGGTCTGACGGCGAAATGCTTGCCTCCTATACAAGAATACAGGAAGATCCTCGTCAGGTGACAAGCGAGAAGGGAGGCATCATGAATATTATCAAAACAGGGGTGATCCTCTGTGCGGCAATCGGGTTGGCTGCCTGTCAATCGAAAGGGGGCGGCGGCAATACCAGCCAGCTGGTCGCCGCTGCGCCGCTGCAGGTGGACTTTACTTGGGCCGGTACGGAGGCCTGCTCGACCAAGCCACCGGCCTTTACCGTGAACGGCGCGCCGGAAGGGACCGCGCAGCTGCGATTCAAGATGAAGGATCTGGATTTCCCGAGCTACAACCACGGTGGTGGCACGGTGACCTATAGCAGCCCGGAGGTTCCGGCCGGTGCCTTCAACTACAAGGGTCCCTGCCCACCAAGCAGCACCACGCACCGCTATCAATGGACCATCCAGGCCGTGGACGCCAATGGTCAGGTCGTGGCGGAAGGGACCGTCACCAAGTCCTTCCCGCCGTAGACCTTAACGAGCTGCAACTATCTCA
The DNA here is from genome assembly GCA_963669335.1 of Rhodospirillales bacterium. GTDB lineage: Bacteria > Pseudomonadota > Alphaproteobacteria > Kiloniellales > JACOMY01 > JACOMY01. The sequence continues at coordinate 2,408,806 of OY770023.1, read as the reverse complement.
GAGGAGGGAAGCGGGAGCGCTCGGCCGCGACCGTCCAGTCCATGTGGTTGCGGACGAACTCATTGGCGGCGTCGCGGCGGGGCTGATAGTCCCACGAGGTGAGGCTGCCGGTCTCCATGGCGGCATGCACCACGCGGCGACGACGCTGGCTGGTCAGCACCTCCTCGCGGATCTTGGCCGCGTCCCAACGCTCGGCCATCTCCTGCTCGAAGGCGGTCCGCTGTTCGGCATAGGCCGGGTCGTCGGCCAGGTTGACCAGCTCTTTCGGATCCTTGGAGAGATCGTAGAGTTGGGCCGGATCGCTGGCGCAGTGGATGTACTTAAGCGAGCCCCTGCGGATCATCAGGATCGGCTCTGAGGTCATTTCCGCCAGATACTCGACATAGGTAGCATCGGGGTCGTCCTCGCCGGCGCCCTGGGCCAAGGGCAGGAGCGAGCGACCGTCTAAGCTCTGCCCAAGGTCGGGCAGGGCCGCACCGCTGCTTGCTGCCGCCTCCATGACGGTCGGCAAGATGTCGATCAGGGAGCAGGCATTGGGGACTTGGAGGCCCTCCTTAACCCCGGGTCCGGCCATCACCAGCGGCACCCGCACCGACTGCTCAAAGAGGGTCATCTTGTACCAGAGGCCACGCTCACCCAGCATGTCGCCGTGGTCGGAGGTGAAGATCACCAGAGTGTTGTCTGCAACCCCGGCCTCTTCCAGGGTCTGCAGGACTTGACCCAGCTTGTCGTCGACGTAGCTTGCATTGGCGAAATAGCCGTGGCGGGCATCGCGGATCTGCTGCTCGGTGATGTCCTCTACCTGATCGGCCTCAATGCCGCGCATCACCCGCTGACTGTGTGGATCCTGCTGGTCCCAGGGGATCGAGACCTCCGGCAGCGGGATCTCCTCGTCCTTATAGAGGTCCCACCATTCAGGGCGCGCGACATAGGGGTCGTGCGGGTGGATGAAGCCCAGGACCATGAAGAAGGGCGCCACCTTCTCCTTGGCATAGTCGAAGAGGCGCCGGCGGGAGAAGAAGGCGACCTCGTCGTCGAACTCCAGCTGGAAGGTGGTGGCGGCGGTGCCGGCTTCACGCACCGAATCCATGTTGTGATACCACTTGTCGATCCGCTCGTCGGCCTGATCCCAGTTGGGCGTCCAGGCGTGGTCCGCTGGATAGACATCGGTGGTCACACGCTCTTCGAAGCCATGCAGCTGATCTGGCCCGACAAAGTGCATCTTGCCGGCGAGGCAGGTGCGATAGCCCATGAGCCTCAGGTAGTGCGCCAAGGTCGGCACCGAGGCCGGAAACTCAGAGGCATTGTCGTAGGCGCCGATGCGGCTGCCGAGCTGACCGGCCAGAAAGCTGAAGCGTGCCGGGGCGCAGAGCGGCGCGTTGCAGTATGCAGCATCGAAGCGGGCACCACGGGCGGCGAGGCGGTCCAGGTTCGGGGTCTTGACCAGGGGATGCCCGTAAGCGCCAGTGAAGTGGGGGGCCAGCTGGTCGGCCATGACCAGTACGATGTTGGGCGGCGTGGGCATCGGGGGTTCCTTCTCCAAGCTATGCAAGACTCTGCCTTCTAGTCCGCTGGAACCCCGTCAGCACTCTTAATCACGCCAGACAACCGCCTAATGGCGTCACCTCAAGAGGTTCAGCGTTGCGCCATCAGCTCTTCGGTGATCTGCGCCGGGAAGCCCGCGGCCCTGAGGTCGGTGCTAAGCGCATCTTCCAACAGCTTCACCACCTTAGGCGACCAGGCATCGCCGCCATACTGATGCTGGGCGCGGCGGAAGATCTGCTCAACCAGACCGGCCAGCTCCAAAGGCACACCGAACTTCCGGCCCATCTCGGTGGCGAAGTGCATGTCTTTGGCCACCAGATCCATGGTGAAGCCGATGTCATAGCTGCCGTTCAGGATGACCTGGCCCTCAGTCTCATGGACGAAGGAGTTGCCGGAGCTGGCGCGGATCGCCCGGAAGGCCAGCCCCAGATCGAGACCGCCGCGCTTGGCCAGCATCAAGGCCTCGCCGCAGCTCACCAGATGGATGAAGGCCAGCATGTTGGTGATGACCTTGATCACCTGCGCCGAGCCCAAGGGGCCCATGAAGAAGATCTCGCCGCCCATGGCCTGAAAGGCCGGCTTGTGCGCTTCGAAGACTCTCTCCTCGCCGCCGACCAGCACGGTGATCAGGCCGCTGGCGGCACGATGCACGCCGCCGGTCACCGGTGCCTCCAAGGTGTCGATACCCTTGGCGGAAGCCAGGGCGGCAATGCGCTCGACCTCCTCGGCATCGTTGGTGCTCATCTCGATCCAGGCACCGCCGCTGGCCAGGCCCTCCAGGACGCCGTCGGGCCCGGTCAGGACAGCCGTCGCCGCTGCCGGGGAGGGCAGGCAGGTGATGACCGCATCGCTCGCCTCGGCCACGGCGCGCGGGCTGTCGGCCCAGTTGGCCCCAGCGGCGAGCAGCTCTGCGGCTGCTTCTCGGCGCAGGTCTGTGACGGTAAGCGGAAAGCCGGCCTTGAGCAGGCTAGCCGCAAGGTGTTGGCCCAGGTTTCCCAGGCCAATGAAGCCATAACGCATGATTCTTGCTGTCCCTTGTTAAGTGCGCACAGGATCTTGGGTCATTTCCAGTTGCAGCGCCTTGCCCTCATAGGGATGGGCAAGCGCCACTGCTTCGTTCAGCTCCACGCCGAGGCCGGGTTCGCTCGGCGGGATGACATAGCCCTCCTCCCAGCGGATCGGCTTGGTGAGCAGTTCGGCATGGAAACCGGTCCAATCGCGGATGCTCTCCAGGATCAGGAAGTTGGGCGAACAAGCGGCGAGCTGGACATTGGCGGCGCCGACAAGCGGACCGCAGTAGAGGTGTGGCGCCAGTTGGACGTAGTGCGCCTCTGCCATACCGGCGATCTTCTTGGCCTCCAAGAGACCGCCGACACGACCGAGGTTCATCTGCAGGATTGCGGCCGCGCCGCTCTCGATGACCTTGGCGAACTCCCACTTGCTGGCCAACCGCTCGCCGGTGGCGATGGGGATCGAGGTGCCGCGCGCGACCTTGGCCATCTCCTCCGGCAGTTCTGGCGGGGTCGGTTCCTCGAACCAGAGCGGGTCATAGGGCTCGAGCCGCTGGGCCATGCGGATGGCTCCGGCTGCCGTGAACTGACCATGCGTCCCGAACAGCAGATCGGCCTTGTCGCCCACGGCCTCACGAATGGCCTTGCAGAAGGCTGCCGAACGGCTGAGCGCCTCCAGGCTCGGCATATGACCGTCGTAAACGGTGTAGGGTCCAGCCGGGTCGAACTTGACCGCCGTGAAGCCGCGCGCGACCTCAGCAGCGGCCACTTCGGCCGCCGCCTGCGGGTCGTGGTAGACCGGCGCATCACCCTGATTGGCGCTGCCGTCAGGCGGATAGAGATAGGTGTAGCTGCGCAGGCCCTCGTGCACGCGGCCACCCAAGAGCTCGTAGACCGGCTTTCCCGCCGCCTTGCCGATGATGTCCCAGCAGGCCATCTCCAAGGCGCTGAGCACACCGATCAGCGAGATGTCGGGCCGAAGCGAATAGCCGGAGCCATAGACACGGCGCCACATCTCTTCGATGCGATGCGGGTCGCGGCCCTCGACGTGGCGCTGAAAGACATCCTCGATCATGGCGACGACGGTCTTCGGACCGAAGGTGGCCACGTAGGCTTCACCCACACCGGAGATGCCGTCGTCGGTGGTGAGCTTCAGGAAGATGAAATAGCGACCGCCCTGATGCGGGGGCGGATTGCCGACGATGAAGGTCTTGAGATCGACGATACGCATGGGCTTGCCCCCCTTGGCGTCGGATCGGCTTGGTGGCGCACACTATGCGCGCCGCTTCGGCGGCAATTGTCTCTATCTCGCCAGTTAGCATTCCACTTTCGTCATGTCCGACGAAAGACCGCGACCAGCTCCAAATGGTGGCTCCAGGGAAACTGATCGATGGGAAGCGCCTGATGAAGGCGATAGCCGCCTGACGCCAAAGTCTGGGCGTCACGGGCAAAGGTCTGCGGGTTGCAGGAGACGGCGACCAGCAGAGGCGGTCCACCCTCAGCCAGGTTTTGACAGAGGCTGGCCGCGCCGCTGCGTGGTGGGTCGAAGACCAGGGCGTCCAGCTCCGCCAGCCGTTCGGCCGAGATCGGCTGTCTTTCTAGATCGCGGACCTCGCAGGTAAGGGCTGTCGCCAGGGTCGTTCGCCGTGCAGCGCTCTCAAGCGCTTGAAGGGCAGGCGCGTGACCTTCGGCAGCCAAGACTTTGTGACCGCGCTTCAGCATGGGCAGGGTGAAGGTTCCGCAGCCCGCGTAGAAATCGGCAAGCAGCCCTGGTTCCTTGGGCAAGGCCTCCAAGACCGCGGCCTGCAGCGCGGCCTCTCCCTCTGCGCTGGGCTGAAGGAAGGCGCCCGGCGGAGGCGCCATCAGAATACCGGCGAAGGTGACCGTCGGTTTCCGGCGCTGGGACAGCAGGTCCAACTCACCCAGGGACAGGCGCGCCAGATCCTGCGTCTCGGCGAAACCTGCAAGCTGCTCTCGCTGCTTCAAGTCAGGCTCGAAGGGAAGGGAGAGCAGCAGGTCAATGCCGCTGTCGGTCACTGAGGCCTGGGCCTGTCCTTCCTGCCCCGGCTTTGCCAGCTCTGCGAAGAGCGACCGCAAGGCTGGTGCCAGAGCCTGCAGAGCGGGGAGAAGCTGCAGACAGCGATCCTGGTCTACGATCCGATGACTGGAGCGCCCGCGGAAACCGAGACGCACAGCGCTGGCGTCGCGCCGAAGCGACCAGGTGGCGCGGCGGCGCCCTCCGGCTTCGATTTCCAGCAGTGGGCGGACCAGACTCTCGGCATCGGCGAAGCCGCGCCTCACCAAGGCGGTCACCAGTAGTGCGCGTTTCCAACTTCTGTAGGCGACCGGCGAGAGCTGCTGCAGATCGCAGCCGCCGCAGTCGCCGAAGAGAGGGCAGGGCGCTTCGACCCGGTCCGGTGAGGGAGCCTCCAGGGTCAACCGCTTGGCGCGGATGCCCTCTCCCTCTTTGGCGAGAGGCCGAAGGGAGAGGCGCTCTCCCGGCAGGGCATCGAAGACATAGACTTTTTTGCCCTGCCAGGTGCCAACCCCATCGCCGCGCGCGCCCAGACGCTCGATCTCCACCGTGATCGGCGTCGGGTCGAGTGGCTTGGCCTTGCGGCCCGGTTTGCGGCGCGGCCTCAGCTCTCGGCCCACATGCGTATCAGGTTCTCGCGCAGCTGGCTGAACTGCTGATCCAGCGGATGCTTGGGATCGCTGTTGGTCGTCGCGTGATGAAGTTGCGAAAGCTGCATGAAGACCATGCGCTGCTCCGGACTGCGGATCAGCGACTGGATCCAGCCGATGGCGCAAACCCTGGCGCCTCTCGTGATGGTCTCGACCCGATGCGGCATGTTCGAGGGGTAACAGATCAGGGTCCCCGCGGGCTCCTTCAAGGTCATCTCGCCATAGCCGGTGCGGACATGGAACTCGCCGCCGTCGTACTCCGAGGGGTCGCTTAGGACCAGAGTGAAGGAGAGGTCGGTGCGAATGGGTTCGGGGCTGCCCGGATTGCCCATCAAGGCCGCATCACTGTGGAACTGATAGTACATCCCCGGCTCATAGCGGTTGATGGTGATGGTGAAGGTGCGGGGCAGCGCAAAGGAGCCCAGCTGCGGGCTCGCGATCAGGCGCTTGTAGATCTCGTCCAAGAGCGGCCTTGCGGCGGGATTGTTGCCGGTGAGCTGCAGATTGCGCTTCAGATCGGGATGGCCGGTCTGGGTTCCGTCTTCCGGCGGAACGGCATCGATCTTTTGGCGCAGGGCTTGGACTTCCTGCGGCTGCATGAGGTTGGGAACGCGCAGAAGCATGGCTGTACTCGTTTCTCCCTTGATGTAGCAGATCCCGAGCAGATGGAACTCATCGGCGACAATGATCTGCGTCAATAGTCATATGGTTAGAGCGCTGCGGGTGAGTGAGTGCGACACCGACGTGCTCTGATGTCGGGCAGGTGAATAACAAAGCCGCCGATCAGGCGCGAGTGCGCTGGGCTGCGACCAGAAACTCCAGATTGCCGTCGGGGCCCTTGATCGGGCTCTCGGTGAGGCCCTGCACCTGCCAGCCTGCTTCGCCATCGAGGAACGCCAGGATCTTCTCGCACACGGCCTGATGCTGTGCGGGGTCGCGCACGATGCCGCCTTTGCCGACCTGTCCCTTGCCAACCTCGAACTGTGGCTTGATGAGCGCGATGAGGCCGGCGCCCGGCTTAGCCAAAGCCATCGCGGCAGGCAAGACCTGGGTCAAGGAGATGAAGCTGGCATCGCAGACGATGAGTTGGATGGGGTCTGGAACCTGTTCGGCGGTCAGATAGCGCGCGTTGCAGCGTTCCATTACCACGACCCGCGGATCTTGCCTCAGCCCCCAGGCCAACTGCCCGTGACCCACGTCGACGGCATAGACCTTGGCCGCCCCGTGCTGGAGCAGGACATCGGTGAAGCCTCCTGTGGAGGCGCCAACGTCGAGACAGGTGAACCCGCTGGGATCGACTCCGAAGTGCTCCAGGCCCTTGGCGAGCTTGACACCGCCACGGCTGACCCAGGGATGGGCCTTGCCACGCAGGCGTAAGGAGACCTCGACCGAGACCATCTGGCCGGCCTTCTCCAGCGGACGATCGTCGCACAGCACCTGGCCCGCCATGATCAAGGCCTGCGCACGACTGCGCGTTTCGGCCAGGCCGCGTTCGACCAGCAACTGATCGGCCCGGCGCTTCTCCTTCTTGCTCACCGCACCGGTTCCCAGGCCTGCCACATGCGATAGAAGCGCAGGGTCAGCATGATGGCGGCGACGGTGAGCCCCAGTGCCAGACCAATCCAGATCCCAATGCCAGCCAGATCGGCGACGAAGCCCAAGAGCACCGAGGCGGGGATTCCCACCACCCAGTATCCGAAGGCAGCGATGAACATGGGCACCTTGGTGTCCTTGAGGCCGCGCAGGCAGCCCATGGCGATCACCTGGCCGCTGTCGACCAACTGGAAGAGACCGCCGATGGCGAGAAACCCGACGCCCAGCGCGATGACCGCTGCGGCCTCAGGATGATCGGCGCCAAGAAAGACCTCTATGAAGGTCACGGGGAAGGTGAGAAATGCAGCAGCTGCCAAGAGTGCCGAGGCAAGGCCTAGAACAAAGGTGATGAGGGCGGCACGCCCCGCAGCCCCCTGGTCGCCGCGACCCACAGCCAGGCCGATCCGGACCGTACCGGCTTGCGATATCCCAAGCGGGATCATGAAAGCGACTGCGATAAGCTGAATGGCAGCACCATGAGCGGCTTGCGCCGGGATCGAAATCAGACCTTGTAGGAAGAGTGCCGCCATAAAGAAGGTTGTCTCAAAGAAGAGCGCAGCACCGATAGGAACACCCAATCGTAGGATCTCGAAGAAGAGCGGCCAGTCCGCTCGCCAAAGGCGCCCAAAGAGACGAAAGCGGCGTAGCCGCGGATCCAGCAGCACGAAGAGCAACATGCCTAGAAAGATCGTCCAGGCGGAGAGCGCGGCAGCAATACCCGCGCCCGTAATGCCAAGCCTGGGGGCGCCAAGATTGCCAAAAACCAGCGCGTAGCCGACGATGGCATTCACGAAGATACCCAGCACCATGACGTAAAGAGCCGGGCGAGGCCGATCCATGGCGGCCGCGAAGTTCCGGAGAACGAAGTACCAGATCCAGGCTGGCACGCCGAAGGTCATGGGCCGGGTGAAGTCCTCGGCAGCATCCGCCACTGCCTCTGGCTGTCCCAGGAAGAGCATCATGGGCCGGATGTACCAGAGCAGCAAGACCGCCGGGATGGTCAGAAGGGTCGTGGTCCAGAGACCTTGGCGGACTGTGCGTCGGATCACCCGGAACTGTCGGCGCCCGCGGGCTTGGCTGACCATAGGGGCGACGGCGATCGCGAGCCCTAGCAGGAAAAGAAAAACAGCGTGAAAGGTCTGGGCACCAACCGTGGCGGCAGCCAGGTAGGTTGGACCCAGGCGACCGGAATAGATGACTTCGACCGAGTGGATACCAATCTGCGCCAGCTGCATCAGCACCAGCGGCCAGGCCAAGGCGAAGGTCTGACGCAGCTCGTGATCCCAGTCGCTGCTCCACCGCAAGGGTGGGCGCGAGATAGGACTGGCTATTGCCTCTGGCCGAAATCTGGATGGGTAGCGCATCGCCGCACTATGCCTGCGGTTTTTGCCCCCCGACAGAGGGGGAAAGGCAGGGCGGCACTGCGTCGCCCGCGCCCCTCTCAAGCTGCTATCATCAGCCAGTCAAAGGCAAGGAGATGGGGCGATGGAAACCGTCTTGGCCGTGGTTGTCGGTGTGCTCAGCGGTTTGGGTGCCGCCTACATCTCGGGCTATCTCGGCCCAAAGTGGCTGGAAGAACAGCGCCACCAACGCAAACGCACCGCTTTGGAGCCGAGGAGAGAGTTGTTGCGCTCGCTTCTCAGCGACAAGCGTTTCGAGGTTCGCCGTTTCGATACACTGCGACGCGTCTCGGGCATGGAGGCTGAAGCCTGCCGTGATCTGCTGATTGAGATCGAAGCGCGCGGCGTGGTCACCAAGAACAATGAAGAGGCTTGGGCCTTGATCAGCCGCAAACCTCTGGCCGAGGCAGCCCATGAAGCTCAGGATCCCAAGACCCTAGGCTAGGTCTTTCACGTACGGTCAAAAAACAAAGGCCCACGCAAAACAGGAGTCAAGCGTGGGCCCCGGGGAAAGAATAGGCAGTTAGTTCATGACCGCCTTGAACTCGTTGTAGTCCACCTGGCCGTCGCCATTGGTATCGGAGTCGGCCAGAGCCTCGTCCACCGCCTGCTCGCCTTCGTATTCACCCATCGACTTCATGGCGTTGGTCAGCTCTCCGCGATCGACGGCGCCGCTGCCGTCCGTGTCGAAGTGCGAGAAGAGACGCTGCAGCTGCTCTTCGCTCATGCTGCCGTCGCTCATGGCGGCGATGGCTGCGAACTCAGCCGCGCTGATTGCGCCATTGCCGTCGTTATCCAGCACGATGATCATCATCTGCACCTGGCCGGAATCTGCCGGCGCACCGCCCATCATCAAGCCAAGCTCGTCAGCGCTCAGTTGACCATCTCCATTCCCGTCGAGTTGGCCGAACATCTGGTTCAGTTCCGCCTCGCTCTGCGCGGACGCGCTCATCGGAAAAAGGAAGGCAGCCAGGGCCAAGCCCGCCAGGCTTGTGGTCAGTGATTTCATCGCGAGGAAACTCCTTGAGGTTGGCATCAGGACTGAGAGGCCAGCAGTTGTGCGGCCTCAAGGGCCGCGTAGGTCAGGACGGCATCGGCGCCGGCCCGTTTGAAACACATCAAGCTCTCCAGGACGACTCGCTCGTTGTCGAGCCAGCCGTTGGCTGCAGCAGCTTTCAGCATCGCATACTCGCCACTTACCTGATAGGCCAATGTAGGCAAAGCGAAGGCATCTTTCACCTCACGAAGCACATCAAGGTAGGGCAGACCGGGTTTGACCATCAGCATGTCGGCACCTTCGGCTACGTCGAGAGCGACCTCGCGCAGGGCCTCTGCACGGTTGGACGGGCTCAGCTGATAGGTCTTCTTATCCCCGCGCAGAAAGCTGCCGGAGCCGATGGCGTCGCGGAAGGGGCCGTAAAACGCACTGGCGAACTTGGCAGCATAGGCGATCACCGAAACCTCTTGATAACCACCTTGATCCAAGGTCTCGCGGATCGCCCCGACACGCCCGTCCATCATGTCCGAGGGACCCAGTAGATCGGCGCCGGCCTGAGCCTGGATCAAGGCTTGCTGCACCAGGATTTCAACGGTCTCGTCATTCAAGATCTCATCGCCGCGCAGCAGGCCGTCATGTCCGTCCAAGTTGAAGGGATCCAGGGCCACGTCGCACATGATCCCGAGATCCGGAAAGCGCGCCTTCACATGGCGGACGGCGCGGCAGACCAGATTGTCGGGGTTCACAGCCTCTCGACAGTCAGAGGTCTTAAGGCGCGCGGCCACATGCGGGAAGAGGGCGATACAAGGGATACCAGCCGTCATCGCCTTCTCGGCCTGAACAAGCAAGCCATCAAGACCGTGGCGAGAGACACCCGGCATTGAGGCGATCTCTCCCACTTCGTCCGGCTCGGCGACGAAGAGGGGCCAGATAAAGTCGTTGGGGGTCAGCACCGACTCGGCAACCAGCCGCCGGATCCAGTCGGTCTGGCGTAAACGTCTGAGGCGGGTGACGGGATAGCGACCGCTAAAGGCTGCTGCGTGTGTCATGCTGTTTTCCAGTGCTACCAGAGATTTGCAATCCAAATCTCTGATCGAATTGCTCTTTGAGGAGATGATCTAGCTCCTCAAAGGTGATGGTGACGCCTAGGTCATGAAGCGAGGTGACGCCGAGCTTGGCATCGGCAATGCCGCAGGGGACGATGCCGGAGAAGTGCTCCAAGTCAGGGTTCAGGTTGATGGCGATGCCGTGATAGGTCACCCAGTGGCGCACCCTGACACCGATTGCCGCGATCTTGTCCTCGCGGCCGCCGCCACGATCGACCCAAATACCGACGCGCCCCTCGCGCCGTTCGCCGACAATGCCAAGGCGGGCCAAGCAAGCGATCACCCAGCCCTCCAGACTCTGCACATAGGCTCTGAGGTCCGGGCTGCGTTGTCGCAGGTTCAGCATGACGTAGGCAACGCGCTGTCCGGGACCGTGATAGGTGAACTGACCGCCACGTCCTGTCTTGAAGACCGGGAAGCGGTCCGGGCTGCGCAGGTCATCCTGCTTGGCCGAGGTTCCGGCGGTGTAGAGCGGGGGATGTTCAAGCAGCCAAACGGTTTCCGGCGCGTTTCCGGCACGGATCTCGGCCACGCGCGCCTCCATGAAGGCAACGGCGTCGGGATAGGGAACGGGCCTGGAGCTGCTCATCCATTCGATCATGGTGCGGCTTGATGGAGCCTTTCTGGGGCTTTTGGCAAGTCTTTCCCTTCCCTTAAGACTGTATTCGCGCTTGCGTGGCGACGATGGCTGACTAGGCTCTGGCGACGGCTCGCTGACTGGGAAAACACCAAGGGAGATAAGCGGTGAACAACAACGATTCAGAAAAATTGAAGCGCGAGGCCCTGGCCTATCATCGCGAGGCGCCACGCGGAAAGCTGGCAATCACCGCAACCAAACCCCTCGAGACCCAGCACGACCTGGCGCTTGCCTACTCGCCCGGCGTGGCTGCTGCCTGCGAAGCCATCGTCGCCGACCCGGCCCAGGCCTCGGAGATGACGGCCAGAGGCAACCTCGTCGCCGTCATTTCGAACGGGACGGCCGTTCTCGGCCTCGGGCCCATCGGTCCGCTGGCTTCCAAGCCGGTGATGGAAGGAAAGGCGGTCCTTTTCAAGAAGTTCGCCGGCATCGATGTCTTTGATATCGAGGTGGATGAGACCGATCCGGAGCGTTTCTGCAACGTGGTTGCTGCGCTGGAGCCGACCTTCGGCGGGATCAACCTTGAGGACATCAAGGCGCCGGAGTGCTTTCGGATCGAACAGGACCTACGCAGCCGCATGGGGATCCCGGTCTTCCACGACGACCAGCACGGCACGGCAATCATCGTCGGCGCGGCGATCCTGAATGGCCTGAGACTGGCCGGCAAGAAGCCGGAGGAGGTCAAGCTGGTGACGAGTGGGGCGGGGGCGGCCGCCATCGCCTCTCTCAACATTCTCTGCGGGCTGGGTATCAAGCGGGAGAACATCTGGGTCACCGACATCGAGGGCGTGGTCTATGAGGGGCGTGAGACCCTGATGGACGAGTGGAAGGCGCCCTATGCGCAGAAGACGGACAAGCGCAGCCTGGCTGAAGTCATCGACGGGGCGGATGTCTTCCTCGGTCTCTCTGCCCCCAATGTGCTGAAGCCTGAGTATCTGACCTCCATGGCCGAGACGCCGCTGATCATGGCGCTGGCCAATCCGCAGCCGGAGATCGATCCACACCTGGCGCGTGAGACGCGCCCCGATGCTATCATGGCGACCGGCCGCAGCGATTTTCCCAATCAGGTCAACAACGTACTTTGCTTTCCTTTCGTCTTCCGCGGCGCGCTGGACGTGGGCGCCACCACCATCAATGAGGAGATGAAGCTGGCGGCCGTGCGCGCGATCGCCGATCTGGCGATGGCTGAGCAGTCGGATGTGGTGCAGCGCGCCTACGGCGGGCAGGCGGCAGCCTTTGGCGCCGACTACATCATTCCGCGCCCCTTCGATCCCAGGCTGATGCTGGTCATTGCGCCGGCCGTCGCCCAGGCGGCCATGGATAGCGGCGTTGCCCGCGAGCCGATCGATGATCTGGCTGCCTACCGCGATCGCCTGGAGAGCTTTGTCTTCCGCACCGGTCTGGTGATGCGCCCGGTCTTTGAGCAGGCACGAGAGAGCCAGAGCCGCGTTGCCTATGCCGAGGGCGAGAACGAGCGGGTGCTGCGCGCAGTCCAGGTGGTAATGCAAGAGGGGCTTGCCACGCCCATCCTGATCGGACGACCGCAGGTGATCGAAACCCGTGCCAAGCGCCTGGGTCTGCGCTTCATCGAGGGCGATGGCTACGAGATCATCAATCCGGAGAGCGACCGGCGCTTCACCACCTATTGGAAGCGCTACCACGAGATCATGGCCAGACGCGGCGTGACGCCGGAGCGGGCGCGAACGGTCGTGCGCACCAACACCACGGTCATCGGTGCGCTCGCAGTCGATCTGGGGGACGCCGACGCCGTCCTGGCCGGGCCGGACCCCAGCATCGCCATCCGCGCCTCCTTCCTGCGCGATGTGATCGGCTTCGCTGAGAACTGTGACCGCTATTCCGCAATCACCCTGCTCTCCATGCCGCGCCACAACCTCTTCCTGACCGATACGCACTTGGCGGAAAACCCGAGCCCGGAAGAGATCGTGCGCATGACCTGTCTTGCAGCAGAGGAGGTGAAACGCTTTGGCATTACGCCGAAGATCGCTTTGCTGTCACATGCCAGTTTCGGCAGTGCCGACACTGCCTCGGCTCAGAAGATGCGGACGGCTGTCAGGCTGCTGCACGAGCGCTATCCCGACCTTGAGGTCGATGGCGAGATGCAGGCGGATCTGGCCTTGGATGCCGAGGCCCGAGAAGCCAGCCTCCCGGACTGCCAACTGACTGGCAGTGCCAACCTTCTGGTCTTGCCAACCCTTGATGCTGCAAACATTGCGGCCACCTTGCTCAGGACAGTCGGTAATGGGATTGCCGTTGGTCCAATTCTCTTGGGCTCGGCACGGCCTGCGCATGTCCTGCACCAGGCAGTCACCGCGCGCGGTATCGTCAACATGACCGCCGTCGCGGCCGCCGACGCTGCCAACCTAGCCGGAAGCGAGGGCGCGTGAGCGAATCGGAGGTCCGTGAGGAGGCCGCGGAAGAGCAGGGCACCGGCGAATTCATTCTGACCGATGAGTTCATTCGGGAGGTCAGCGAACTCCTGGACTCCGATTTGGAGACCGGGGCGCCACGCGACCGGGTCAGGGACCTAGCGGGCGACCTCTATCCAGCCGATCAAGCGGATCTTCTGGAGGCCCTCTGGCCAGCTGAGCGAGAGACCCTGCTCGCGCTGCTGGGTGCGGAGCTTGAGCCGGAAACTCTGATCTATCTCGATCCCACCGTCCGCGAGGAGGTGATTGAGACACTTGGGCTGGATCGCTTGGCCCTGATCCTCTCCGAGCTCGAGTCCGACGATGCTCTCGAGCTCTTTGCGGATCTGGACGAGGAGGCGCAGCGTCGCCTTCTCTCCGGCCTGCCGGCCGCTTACCGGCGGGTTCTGCTAGAAGGCTTGACCTTCGAAGAGGACACTGCCGGCCGCCTGATGCAGCGCGAGGTGGCTGCCGTCCCCTCCGCCTGGACCGTTGGTGAGACCATCGACTACATGCGCTCGGCCGATCACCTGCCGGACGACTTCTACGACCTCTTCATCGTCGACCCTCGGCATAAACCGGTGGGTGTGGCGCCCTTGAGCCGCGTACTCCGGGCCAAACGCCCGCTCTCCATCACCGAGGTGATGAGCGATGAGCGGATGATGCCGATTTCGGTCGATAAAGAGCAGAGCGAGGTCGCGGACATCTTTCGCCGCTATGGCCTGGTCTCGGCCCCGGTGGTCGACCAGGATGGCCGCTTGGTCGGCAGCATCACGGTCGATGACGTGGTCGACGTGATCGACGACGAGGCGGAAGAGACCCTGTTGCGCTTGGGCGGCGTTTCGCGCCCGGACTTCTATGAGGACGTCGCCAGCACCACCAAGGCCCGCATGCCCTGGCTCTTTCTGAACCTGCTGACTGCGGTTCTGGCGTCCGTGGTGATCGGCCTCTTTGAGGATGCCTTGTCTCGCATCGTCGCCTTGGCGGTCTTGATGCCGATCGTTGCTTCCATGGGCGGTAATGCCGGCACACAAACGCTGACCGTTGCCGTGCGTGCTCTGGCGATGAATGACCTGACCGGGGCCAACGCCACGCGCGTGATCAGCAAAGAGCTGATCGTCGGCCTCTTGAACGGTGCCTTCTTTGCCATAACAACGGGCCTGATCGCTTTGATTTGGTTCAATCTTCCGGAGGTTGGCTTGGTCATAGGCGCGGCCATGATCATCAACATGGCCTTTGCTGCCTTGTCTGGAATTCTGATCCCGCTGGCACTGGATCGCTTGAAGATTGACCCGGCGGTCGCATCTACTGTGTTCCTGACGACGGTCACGGATGTCGTCGGGTTCGTTTCTTTCCTTGGATTGGCCAGCCTGGCCCTTCTTTAGAGCCAGACCGACCAAAGAGCAAAAAACGTAAGGGAGCTGAGCCGATGGCTAAGGCTGAGAAGAAGCAGGAAGTCTATACCCGCGAACGTCCGAGCAAGCGCTTTGTCGAGTTGGGCAAACTCTACGAGCAGATGCACAGCGAGGGCGAGCAGCGCATGGGCCTGACGCCAGAGAAGACCTTCGCCGGGCAGAGCCTCTATCCGCACATCAACCGTATCCGTGCCGAGCTGAAAGACACCAAGTCCAAGACCCTGCTGGACTACGGCGCCGGCAAGGGCATGGCCTATCGCCAAACGCCGATCACTCTGCCGAGCGGTGAGAGCGCCGAGAACCTGCAGACCTATTGGGGTCTGGACAAGGTCACTTGCTATGATCCGGGCTATGAGCCCTTCTCGACCCTGCCGGAAGGCACTTTCGACGCCGTCATCTGCACCGATGTCATGGAGCATTGCCCGGAAGAGGATCTCGACTGGATCCTGACCGAGATCTTCGACTATGCGACCTGCTTCGTCTTCCTCACGGTCGCCTGCTATCCGGCCAAGAAGCACCTGCCGAACGGGGAGAATGCGCACATCACTCTGCGTAAGCCCGATTGGTGGCGCCGGAAGATCGTGGCAGCGGCTGCCGGACGGACAAATTTGGTCTATCGCGTCATCTTCGACTCGATCCAAGACGGACGTCGGGTCAGCCAGGAAATGCGCGAGTTGTCACTGCTGGCTGCCAGCTAGCAGAACGTGACGGGCAGGCAGCATGCCACCCGACAAGGCAGCAATTGACAAGGCGGCAATCGACGCCGGGCAGGCGGTCTATAGCGACCGGGTCCTCAAGATCTATGACCTGCTGGTCCATGGTTTCTCTAACCACCTGCTCTGGCGCTGCCCGACACGCCGTCTGCTCGACCTCAACAATCGGCACTTGAGTGCAAGGCATCTCGATGTCGGCGTCGGCTCAGGCTACTTTCTCGATAGGGCCCGCTTCCCGGACGAGAAGCCTGAGATAACGCTGCTTGATCTCAATCCCTCCTGCCTGGCCTATGCATCGAAGCGTATAGCCCGCTATGCCCCGCGTACCGTGCAGGCAGACGTGTTTCAGCCCTTGCCGGAGATCGGGACTTTCGAGTCTATCGGGATGACCTATCTGCTGCATTGCCTGCCTGGCTCAATCACGGAGAAGGCCCTGGTCTTTGATCACGTGGCGGCGCGCGCCGCCCCGGGGGCGACGATCTTCGGGGCCACCCTGTTGCAGGGCGATGCGCCCAGATCACGGGGCGCAAGACGGCTGATGGCCACCTACAATCGCAAGGGTGTCTTCAGCAACGAGGCCGATCGCTTCCAAGACCTGGAGGCCGCGCTGACCAGCCGCTTTAGCGCAGTCGAGCTGGAGCGGGTCGGCTGTGCTGCGCTTTTCTCGGCGCGAGTCTAGGAAGCCTCGCCGCTCTTCTCCTCATCGTCGGCCTCGGCCTCCTTGGTGCCCTCCGGCCCCACCACCCAGGTGAGGGCCAGCACGTAGCCGAAGGCGAGGATCACCGGCCCGATGAAGAGACCGATCAGGCCATGCGCCAAGGTCCCGCCGATCACACCCAGGAAGATGACGACCATGGGCACCGGCAGGCCGCGGGACATGACGATCGGGCGCAGCACGTTGTCGATCAGGGTGGCCGGGATCATGTAGGCGGTGAAGAGCACCGCGGTCAGCGTGCTCATGTCCATCCAGGCATAGACGATCGCCAGGATGACGATGATCCCCGGGCCGATTTGGATGATCGCCAAAAACAGGCAAAGCAGGGTCAGGAGGCCGGACAGGGGGATGCCGGCGACGACGAAGCCAATACCCAACAGCAAGGTCTGCAGTGCTGAGATGCCGATCACGCCACGGGCAACGTTGCGCACTGTGGCGCGGGCCAGCTCAACAAACTCGGCCCCCCGAGTCGGGGTCAGGCGATTGGCGAAGCGGGTAAGGCCGCCGCCCAGCGGGTCGGCGTTCGGCATCAAGACGCCGGCGATGATGAAGGCCAGGATGAACTGCAGCGAGGTCAGGCCGGCATCGGCTGCCAAGGAGAGAACGAAGGTCGCGACCGAAGCCACCTGAGAGGAGTACTTCGTCAGCACGCCCTCCAGATTGCTGGAGGCCATAGACCAGATCCCGCTGATCGGATCGCCGATCACCGGCCAGTCGGCGATACCTTCTGGCGGCGGCGGCACCTTGACGGTCCCGGCCGAGAGGTTGGAGATGAAGTCCTGCATGTTGGTGACGAAGCTGGTCGCCATGACGCTGACCGGCCCCAGGATCACGATGACGCCAACCAGGGTCAGGAGGATTGAAGCCGTCTTCGAACGACCACCGAGCCAACGCTTCAAGGTGAGGAAGACTGGGTAGAGGGCAATCGCCAGGATGATGCCCCAGAGGATGACCGCGATGAAGGGCCTGAGCAGAACGAAGCACCAGGCCACCATGAGGCCGATCACAATCAGGCGCGTCGCCAGATCGATCGCTATGCTGGTCAGGCGATCCTCTTCGACCGATTTGTCACTCATCTCATAAGCCCCGCTGTTGCCGTCGCTCTGTAACGGATCCACCAGCTCTCCCAACAGCAGCGTTACCGCGCCTGTGGAGGCAAGCGCAATGGTCTTGCTTGTCCTCATGCTAGGTGACTGACAGAACTTAGAGTTCTGATTTCTACGGAGAATTCTAGCAGCAAAGGAGAATCGTGGAGGGTGTTCCTTGCATGATCGGCGGAGAGCATAGGACGGGTAGGGATCTTGGCGAAGTTACTGCCCGGCCTGCTCAAGCGTTGCTGTGCGAGGGAGGGGAGGCAAGCGGCCTCTGACTAAGATCAGGGTGCAGCGCGACAAAGCGGGCTAAATTGCCTCGTTTTTGAGACCAGCTTCCCTTTGCCAGCCAAGCGCGTTGCGTTCTATATTCGCGGCAGAACCAAGGCACCTTTACGGCATCCCCGGATCTGCTGGGCGGCGCCTGGGAGGCACGCCGCGAACGCGAAGGTCCGGTCCATGCACGAAAGCATCTTGAGCGAGTACTTCCCAATCCTGCTGTTCTTGGGGATCGCTGCGGCTCTTGCGACGGTCATGGTGATCGCTGCCTATGTGGTGGGCGATCAGCGACCCGACTCGGAAAAGGTCTCCGCTTACGAGTGCGGCTTTGAGGCCTTTGACGACGCACGCGGGCGCTTTGACGTTCGCTTCTATCTGGTGGCCATTCTCTTCATCATCTTTGATTTGGAGGTCGCCTTCCTCTTCCCCTGGGCGGTCGGTCTGGCGGACATTGGCACCTTCGGCTTCTGGTCGATGATCGTGTTCCTGGGCCTCTTGACCGTTGGCTTCGCCTACGAATGGCGCAAAGGCGCGCTGGAGTGGGAGTAGGCGCGCGCCCCCTTGGCGACGCCGTTCTGAGCAAAGACGAGGTTTGGCCTGATGACTGACAACTCTGCCGCCCTGGCTCCGGGACCCGAACAGCAAAAGGTTCTGGGCCGTGTGGCCGAAGAGATCCAGAACCGCGGGTTCGTAATGGGCAATCTGGACAAGCTGGCGGCCTGGGCGCGCACCGGCTCGCTCTGGCCGATGAGCTTCGGGCTCGCCTGCTGCGCGGTCGAGATGATGCACACGGCCTGCAGCCGCTATGACCTGGACCGCTTCGGCATTGTCTTCCGGCCGAGCCCGCGTCAGTCGGACGTGATGATCGTGGCCGGGACCTTGACCAACAAGATGGCGCCGGCCCTGCGCAAGGTCTATGACCAGATGCCGGAGCCGCGCTGGGTCATCTCCATGGGCTCCTGCGCCAATGGCGGCGGCTACTATCACTACAGTTATTCGGTCGTGCGCGGCTGCGATCGGGTCGTGCCGGTCGATGTCTATGTGCCGGGTTGCCCGCCGACCGCCGAGGCACTGCTTTATGGCATCCTACAGCTTCAGAAAAAGATCCGCCGCCAGGCGGGCCTCAGCCGCTAGACCGGGGGACAAGACACCGTGGCATTGGACGATGCACTGCGTGAAGTCGGCGAGCACCTGCAAGAGGCCTTGCCACAAGCCGTTTTGGCGACTGATGAGGACCGGAATGAGCTGATCATCCGCAGCGATTCGGCCCATATCCTTCGCTTGCTGTCTCACCTGCGCGACGACCAGTCCTGTCAGTTCACCTGCCTGGTCGACATCACCGCGGTTGACTGGCCGGAGGAAGAGCAGCGCTTTGAGATCGTCTATAACCTTCTGTCGGTGAAGCAGAACCTGCGCATTCGCGTGACCCTGCGCACCGACGAGGAAACGCCGGTCCCCTCGGCCGTCTCGGTCTTCAACTCAGCCAACTGGCTGGAGCGCGAGGTCTGGGATCTTTATGGCGTCTTCTTCGACAAGCACCCCGATCTGCGTCGCATCTTGACCGACTACGGTTTCGAAGGGCATCCGCTGCGCAAGGACTTTCCACTCACCGGCTATGTCGAGGTGCGCTACGACGAAGAGCAGAAGCGGGTGATCTATGAGCCGGTCTCAATGGTGCAGGAGTTCCGGACCTTCGATTTCCAGTCGCCGTGGGAGGGCATGTTGAACGCCAAGGACAACGCCTTGCTGCCTGGCGACGAAAAAGCCGAAAACGGCAAGGCCTAGGGGGGGGACAAGAATGGCTGAAGCCAAGATCAAGCCGCTGACCCTGAACTTTGGGCCGCAGCACCCCGCAGCGCACGGCGTCCTGCGTCTGGTGCTAGAGATGGACGGCGAGGTGATCGAGCGTGCTGACCCGCATGTCGGGCTGCTGCATCGCGGCACCGAAAAGCTGATCGAGTACAAGACTTACCTTCAGGCCGTGCCCTACTTCGACAGGCTGGACTATGTCTCGCCGATGAACCAAGAGCATGCCTATGCGCTGGGCGTCGAGAAGCTCTTGGGCATCGAGGTGCCGAAGCGCGCGCAGTACATCCGCGTGCTCTTCTCCGAACTCACCCGCATTGCCAATCACCTGCTGAACATCACCACCTTCGCGCTCGACGTCGGGGCCATGACGCCGATCCTCTGGGGCTTTGAAGAGCGCGAGAAGATCATGGAGTTCTATGAGCGGGTCTGCGGTGCACGGCTGCACGCGGCCTACTTCCGGCCGGGCGGGGTGCATCTGGATCTGCCGGCGGGCTTGACCCACGACATTCGCGCCTTCACCGAGACCTTCCCCAAGGTCATCGACGACATGGAAGGATTGCTGACCGAGAACCGCATCTTCCGTCAGCGCACGGTGGATATCGGGATCGTCAGCGCAGAGGACGCGCTGGACTGGGGCTTTACCGGACCGATGATCCGCGGTTCCGGCCTTGCATGGGACCTGCGCCGTTCACAACCCTACGACTGCTATGACGAGCTCAGCTTCGGCATTCCGGTCGGCAAGAACGGCGACTGTTTTGACCGCTATCTGGTGCGCGTCGAAGAGATGCGGCAGTCCTTGGCGATCATCGCGCAGTGCCTGGATCGCATGCCGGAAGGACCGGTGCACACGCAGAACCACAAGGTGACGCCGCCGCGTCGCGCCGAGATGAAGCAGTCGATGGAAGCGCTCATCCATCACTTCAAGCTCTATACCGAGGGCTATCACGTGCCGCCGGGCGCGACCTACACCGCAGTCGAGGCGCCCAAAGGAGAGTTCGCCGTCTATCTGGTCTCCGACGGCAGCAACAAGCCCTACAAGTGCCACATCCGGGCGCCGGGCTTTGCCCACATGGCGGCCATGGATTTCCTCTGTAAGGGGCACATGCTGGCCGACAGCGTCGCCATCCTCGGCTCCATGGACATCGTTTTCGGCGAGGTTGACCGATGAGTCAGACCAGTTTCCGCAGCCCAGAGAGCGGCGATTTCGTCTTCAACGACGAGAACGAGGCACTGGCCCAGCGCATCATCGCCCGCTATCCGGACGACCGGCACCGCAGTGCGGTCATTCCGCTGCTCGACATCGCACAGCGTCAGAATGGCGGCTGGCTGTCAAAGCAAGCGATCGAATTCGTGGCCAAGCGGCTGGAGATGGCGCCGATCCGGGTGCACGAGGTCGCCAGCTTCTACACCATGTTCAACAAGAAGCCCGTGGGTCGGTATCTGCTGCAAGTCTGCCGCACGACGCCCTGCTGGCTGCGCGGGTCCGACAGCCTGACCGAGACCATCAAGTCGGTCTGCGACATCGAGATCGGCGGCACCTCGGAAGATGGGCTCTTCACCCTGATCGAGGTGGAGTGCCTGGGTGCCTGCTGTAATGCGCCCATGGTCCAGATCAACGACGACTACTATGAAGACCTCGATGCAGACTCGATGGCCAAGTTGTTGGATGATCTGAAGAACGGTCGTCCCGTCGAGAAGGGGTCACAGACCGGCCGCCTGTCCTCGGCGCGCAGCGACGGCATGCACACCCTGACCCATCTGGAAGGCGGTCCCCTGCCTAAAGGCATCTTGCTGTCCGACCAGAAGGATGAGGAAGAAGAGGAGGCCGCGCCGGAAGCTGAGGCAGCGCCGGCAGCGCCACCTGAGCCAGCAGCAGAGCCGACGCAGGATCAAAAGGCAGATGCCGCCGGCACGCGGCCGCCGGCTTTGGCGGCACCGCGGGACGGCAAGGCTGACGACCTCAAGAAGATCAAGGGGATCGGTCCGGTTGGAGAAGAGGCCCTGAACGGCTTGGGCGTCTATCATTTCAATCAGATCGCGGGCTGGAGCGAGGCGGAAGCGGCCTGGGTTGGGACCTTTCTCTCCTTCCCGGGACGCATTGAGCGCGATGAGTGGATTGCCCAGGCCAAGGCCTTGGCAGAGGGGGAGGGTGCCTGAGCCATGTTGCAGGATAAGGATCGCATCTTCACCAACCTCTATGGCCAGGAAGACTGGGGGCTGGAGGGCGCGCGCAAGCGCGGCATCTGGAGCGAGATTCCGACCATCATCAACCTCGGCCATGAGAAGATCATCGAGCACCTGAAAGGCTCTGACCTGCGCGGCCGTGGTGGCGCCGGCTTCCCGACCGGGATGAAGTGGAGCTTCATGTGGCCGAAGCGCGACGAGCGTCCGCGCTATCTGGTCGTCAATGCTGACGAGTCGGAACCTGGATCCTGTAAAGATCGCGAGATCTTGCGCAACGATCCTCACAGACTACTCGAAGGCATCGTCGTAGCCTGCTTCGCGATGGGTGCCAACGCCAGCTACATCTATGTGCGCGGCGAGTACTATAACGAAGCGTCCAACATTCAGAAGGCCATCGATCAGGCCTATGAAGCTGGATTGCTCGGCAAGAATGCCGGCGGGTCCGACTGGCACTGCGACATCTACCTGCACCGCGGCGCCGGCGCCTACATCTGTGGCGAAGAGACCGCACTGCTGGAGAGCCTGGAGGGCAAGAAGGGGCAACCTCGGCTGAAACCGCCTTTCCCGGCGGCGGCCGGTCTTTATGGCTGTCCGACGACGATCAACAACGTCGAGACCATCGCTGTGGTGCCGGAGATCCTGCGTCGCGGGGTTAGCTGGTGGAAGCAGTTCGGTCGGCCGCGCAACCACGGCACCAAGATCTTCTCTATCTCCGGTCATGTAGAGAAGCCCTGCAACGTCGAAGAGGCGATGAGCATCCCCTTGAAGGAGCTGATCGAAAAGCATGCCGGCGGCGTGCGCGGCGGTTGGGACAATCTGCTGGCGATCATCCCCGGTGGCTCCTCCGTGCCTTGTCTGCCGCAAGACGTCTGCACCGAGATGCTGATGGATTTCGACGCGTTGCGCGAAGCCCGGTCCGGTTTGGGCACGGCGGCTGTCATCGTGATGGACAAGTCGACCGACATCGTCGAGGCCATCGCGCGCCTCTCGCACTTCTACATGCACGAGAGCTGCGGCCAATGTACGCCCTGTCGTGAGGGCACGGGCTGGATGTACCGGGTGATGAACCGCATGGTGCGCGGTGAGGCCGAAAAGCGTGAGATTGACCTGCTGTTGGATGTGACGCATCAAGTCGAGGGCCATACGATCTGTGCGCTGGGCGACGCGGCTGCCTGGCCGATCCAAGGCCTTATTCGTCATTTCCGACCAGAGTTGGAGCGGCGGATCGAGGCCTATCGGGCTCGAGCGGCGGCCTAAGCGGGTCGCGGCGTAGGAAGAGGAAAGGGATCGAAAGCGGCCATGCCGAAACTGACGATCGACGGACGCGAAGTCGAGGTTCCGAACGGCATCACGGTGCTGCAGGCCTGTGAGTTGGCCGGCGTCGAGATTCCACGCTTCTGCTATCACGAGCGCCTCTCTGTGGCAGGCAACTGCCGCATGTGCCTGGTCGAGATGGAACGCGCGCCCAAGCCGATCGCCTCCTGCGCCATGCCGGTGGGTGAGGGCATGGTGATCAAGACCGATACGCCGCTGGTGCAGAAGGCCCGTCAGGGCACCATGGAATTCCTGCTGATCAACCATCCGCTGGACTGCCCGATCTGCGATCAGGGCGGCGAGTGCGATCTGCAGGATCAGGCCATGGCCTATGGCTATGACCGCAGCCGCTACAGCGAGAACAAGCGCGCGGTGGCGGAGAAGGAGATGGGCCCCATCGTCAAGACGGTGATGACCCGCTGCATTCAGTGCACCCGCTGTGTGCGCTTTGCCACTGAGATTGCCGGCGTGGAAGAGGTCGGCCTGGTGAACCGCGGTGAGCATGCCGAGATCACCACCTTGGAAAATGCGGTCAACAGCGAGCTATCGGGCAATCTGATCGATGTCTGCCCGGTCGGCGCACTGACGGCCCGGCCCTACGCCTTCCACGCGCGCCCCTGGGAGCTGCGCAAGACCAACACCATCGACGTGATGGATGCGGTCGGCAGCAACGTTCGGGTCGATGCGCGTGGCCGCGATATCCTGCGGGTGCTGCCGCGTCTGCATGAAGACGTCAATGAAGAGTGGCTGGCCGACAAGTCGCGCTATGCCATCGACGGCCTGAAGAAGGCGCGTCTCGATCGGCCCTACCTGCGCAGTGCCGAAGGCAAGCTCAACCCCTGCTCCTGGGACGAGGCCTTTGACGTCATCGCGCACAAGATGACGGCCGTCTCGGGAGAGCGCATGGCCGCTCTGGCCGGCGATCAGGCCGATGCCGAGGCGATGATGGCGCTGAAGCTGCTGATGCAGAGCCTGGGTGCACCGCATCTCGATTGCCGGCAGGATGGTGCCAAGATTGCCATGGAGCCGGCCGGCGGACCGGAAGCGGGCTACCTCTTCAACACCGGGATCGCGGCCGTCGAGGAGGCTGATGCGGTCCTCCTGATCGGCACCAATCCACGTTGGGAGGCGCCGCTGATCAACACGCGCATCCGCAAGCGCAGCCTGCGCGGCGGTCTCAAGGTGGGTGTCATTGGCGCTCAGCCGGATCTCACCTACAGCTACGAGCATCTGGGCAGCGGAGCCGATGCCCTGGCTGCCCTAGCGCGGGGTGAGGGGGCCTTTACCGAGACACTGGAGAAGGCAGAACGGCCGCTGCTGATTATCGGCCAAGGCGCGCTGACCCGTGATGATGGCGCAGCGATCCTAGCCTTGGCACGCCAAGTCGCAGAGCGCAGCGGTATGGTCGGCGAGGCCGCACCCGAAGGTTGGAACGGCTTCAACGTGCTGCACACCGCGGCTGGACGCGTGGCCGGCTTGTTGATGGGCTTCCTGCCTCAGGCCGACGGCAAGAACCTTGAGGGCATCCTGCAAGGCTGTGAGGCCGGCGAGATCGATCTGGTCTATCTGCTGGCGGCCGACGAGATCGACATGAGCCGGCTCGGCAAAGCCTTCGTCATCTACCAGGGCCATCACGGCGATACTGGCGCCAAGCGCGCCGATGTGATCCTGCCGGGTGCCGCCTACACCGAAAAGAACGCGACCTACGCCAACACCGAGGGTCGGGTGCAGCTGGCGCGCCTGGCGGTTTTCCCGCCGGGCGATGCGCGCGAAGACTGGACCATCCTGCGCGCGCTTTCCAGCCGTCTGAAGCAGACCTTGCCCTTCGACAACATCGGGGCACTGCGCAAGCTTCTGATCGACAGCAACCCGCGCTTCGGACAGGTCGATCGGCAGGTTGCAGGCACGTGGGGCGCCTTTGGCAGCGAGGGCGCGCTCAGCGATCAGCCGCTGACATCGACCATAGAAGACTACTACAGAACCGACGCGATCAGTCGTGCCTCGAGCGTGATGGCCGAGTGCAGTGCGACCTTCGTCGCCGGCGCCAAGGAAGGGGAGGCGACGGGCACCCATGGCTGAGCTTGGCTTCTGGTCGGGCTACGCCTGGCCGACCATCCTGACGGTCCTCTCGATCCTGGCGATCGTGGTACCGCTGCTTGTCGCCGTGGCCTATCTGACCCTGGCAGAGCGGCGGGTGATTGCCGCCATGCAGCTGCGCAAAGGGCCGAACGTGGTCGGGCCCTTCGGCATGCTGCAGCCCTTCGCCGACGGTCTGAAGCTGCTGTTCAAAGAGACCATCCTGCCGGCTGGCGCCAACCGTGTGGTCTTCATGCTGGCGCCGATGCTGACCTTCACCCTGGCGCTGATTGCCTGGGCGGTAATCCCGGTCGACGAGGGTTGGGTGATCGCCGACATCAATGTCGGTATCCTTTATCTCTTCGCCATCTCCTCGCTCGGTGTCTACGGCGTGATCATGGCCGGCTGGGCTTCGAACTCGAAGTATCCCTTCCTGGGCGCGCTGCGCTCGGCGGCTCAGATGGTCTCCTACGAAGTCTCCATGGGCTTCGTGATCGTGACCGTCATTCTCTGCGCCGGCTCGCTGAACATCACCGACATCGTGAATTCGCAGCAGGACATCTGGTACTGCATTCCGCTGTTGCCGATGTTCGTGGTCTTCTTCATCTCGACCCTGGCCGAGACCAACCGCTCCCCCTTTGATCTGCCGGAAGGTGAATCGGAGCTGGTCGCCGGCTACTTCGTCGAGTACTCCTCCATGTCGTTTGCCCTCTTCTTCCTGGGCGAATACGCGAACATGATCCTGATGAGCGCGATGACCACGATCCTCTTCCTGGGAGGATGGCTGGCACCCTTCGGGATCGCGCCCTTCACTTGGATCCCCGGGGTTTTCTGGTTCGTGCTCAAGGTCTCCTTGGTGCTTTTCTGCTTCCTCTGGGTCCGGGCAACCTTCCCACGCTATCGCTATGATCAGCTGATGCGTCTGGGTTGGAAGGTCTTTCTGCCGCTCTCGCTGGGTTGGCTGGTGCTGACGGCCGCTGCTCTGGTCGCATTCGACTGGCTGCCGGCGGCTGGCGGTTAAGGTTTCACCGCGGCCTTCGGGCGCGCGCATGTTTGGAAAGGGTAGACGCAATGTCGGCAATGTCTCTCGGCTTCCGCAGCCTTCTCCTGGGAGAGCTGCTGTCCGGTATGAGCTTGACCTTGCGCTATTTCTTCAAGCCCAAGGTGACCCTGAACTATCCCTATGAGAAGGGGCCTCTGTCGCCGCGCTTCCGTGGCGAGCATGCCTTGCGCCGCTATGCCAATGGGGAAGAGCGCTGCATTGCGTGCAAGCTTTGCGAGGCCATCTGCCCGGCGCAGGCCATCACCATCGAGTCGGAACCGCGCGATGACGGCAGCCGCCGCACCACGCGTTATGACATCGACATGACCAAGTGCATCTACTGCGGCTTCTGCCAAGAGGCCTGCCCGGTGGATGCCATCGTCGAGGGCCCGAACTTCGAGTTCGCGGCAGAGACGCGCGAAGAGCTCTTCTACAATAAAGAGCGGCTGCTGGATAACGGCGACCGCTGGGAATACGAGATCGCGCTGAACCTGGAGAAGGACGCGCCTTACCGCTGAGCCGGCGGGGCCAAGAGCAAGAACAAGGGGGCTGAGGCGCCATGCAGGTTTTGAAGACAGATGCGGGACGGGCCGTAAGGGACGGCCGGAAACGCGAGGGGGTTCGATGATCGTCGAGACTATTGCCTTCTATCTCTTTTCCGCCATCACCATCGCCGCTGCGGTCATGGTGATCTCGGCGAAGAACCCCGTGCACTCCGTACTCTTTTTGATTCTGGCCTTCTTCAACTCGGCTGCTCTCTTCGTTCTGATGGGGGCCGAGTTCCTGGCGATGATCCTGGTCGTGGTCTATGTCGGCGCGGTTGCGGTGCTCTTCCTCTTCGTCGTCATGATGCTGGACATCAATTTCACGGAGCTGCGGCAGGGCTTTCTGCAGTACCTGCCGATCGGCGGGCTGATCGGCCTCATCCTCTTCGTCGAGCTGGCCGCTGTGGTCGGCGCCTGGGTGGCAGCGCCCGAGGCCGCCACCATGGTGGAACGTCCGACGCCGCCGCCGAGCGAGGTCAGCAATACCCTGGCGCTGGGCCGGGTGCTCTATACCGACTATGCCTACCTCTTCCAGCTGGCAGGGCTGATCCTGCTGGTGGCGATGATCGGCGCCATCGTGCTGACCCTGAGACAGCGCGAAGGCGTGCGCAAACAGTCGATCGCCGCCCAGATCTCGCGGCCGCGCGAAGAGTCGATCGAAGTCAAGGACGTACCGACGGGGAGCGGGGTCTGACGCCATGCCTGAAGCCATCGGCCTCACTCACTACCTGGTGGTTGCCGCGATCCTCTTCACCCTGGGGATCTTCGGCATCTTCCTTAATCGTAAGAACGTGATCATCATCCTGATGTCGATCGAGCTGATGCTGCTCGCTGTCAACATCAATTTGGTGGCCTTCTCCACGCACCTGGGCGATCTGGTCGGGCAGGTCTTTGCCATGTTCATCCTGACCGTGGCGGCGGCGGAGGCCGCCATCGGCCTCGCCATCCTGGTGGTCTACTTCCGAAACCGCGGGTCTATCGCGGTGGAAGACATCAACCTGATGAAGGGCTAGCCGAGATGGATGCTGCCGTCGTCTTTCTGCCGCTGCTCGGGGCAATCATCGCCGGGTTCTTCCGGCATACCCTAGGTGATCGGGGCGCGCAGGTGGTGACCTGCACCCTGATGGTGCTCTCGACCCTCTTCGCGCTCATCCTCTTCGCGCGCGTGCCGCTGGGCGGAGAGGAGGCCTGGGTCACCCCGCTCTTCACCTGGTTCGAGAGCGGCGACTTCAAACTCGCCTGGGCGATCAAGGTCGATAGCCTCTCGGTCGTGATGATGATGGTGGTGACGGTGGTCTCGACCGTCGTGCACTTCTACTCGATCGGCTACATGGAAGATGACAAGTCGATCCCGCGCTTCATGGCCTACCTGTCGCTTTTCACCTTCTTCATGCTGATGCTGGTGACCGCCGACAACCTGGTGCAGATGTTCTTCGGTTGGGAGGGCGTGGGTCTGGCCTCCTACCTCCTGATCGGCTTCTGGTATCACAAGCCCTCGGCCAATGACGCGGCGATGAAGGCCTTCCTAGTGAACCGTGTCGGTGACATTGCCTTCGCGCTCGGCATCGCCGGTATCTTCTTCCTCTTCGGCGCCGTCGACTTCGCCGACATCTTCCCGCATGCCGCGGCCGAAGCCCAGAAGAGCATCACCGTCTTCGGTATCACTGCGCCGGCCTTGGAGATCCTCTGTATCCTGCTCTTCATCGGCGCCATGGGTAAGTCGGCCCAGTTGGGCCTGCACACTTGGCTACCGGACGCCATGGAGGGTCCGACCCCGGTCTCGGCCCTGATCCACGCTGCCACCATGGTGACGGCCGGCGTCTTCATGGTCTGTCGCCTCTCGCCGCTCTTCGAAGAGGCCGCAACGGCACGAGAGGTCGTGACCTATGTCGGGGCGATTACCTGTCTCTTCGCGGCCACCATCGGCATCGCGCAGAACGACATCAAACGGGTCATCGCCTATTCGACCTGCTCGCAGCTGGGCTACATGTTCTTTGCTGCCGGCGTCTCGGCCTATTCGGCGGCCATGTTCCACCTGACCACGCACGCCTTCTTCAAGGCGCTGCTGTTCCTGGGTGCCGGCTGTGTTATCCACTCCATGCACCACGATCAGGATATGCGGCGCATGGGCGGTCTCTGGAACAAGATCCCCATCACCTACGCCTACATGTGGATCGGTTCGCTGGCCTTGGCCGGTATCGGCCTGCCACTGGGCATGATCGGGCTCTGGGACATCGGCTTCGCCGGATTCTATTCCAAGGACATGGTGATCGAGGCGGCCTACGCGGCCCATACCGGACAGGGCCTCTTCGCCTATTGGTTCGGCGTCGCAGCGGCCGTGCTGACCGGCCTCTATTCCGGCCGCCTGCTGTTCATGACCTTCCACGGCAAGCCGGCCATTCCGGAAGCCTATGCGCAGGCACATGAATCGCCCAAGGTCATGCTACTGCCGCTGATCGTTCTGGCCTTCGGTGCCGTCTTCGCCGGCATGCTGGGTTATTACTTCTTCGTCGGCGACGGACGTGCGGACTTCTGGGGCGGCTCGCTGGTCAGCAAGCACGACACGGTGGAGGCCGCCCATCACGTGGCCGCCTGGGTCAAGCTGATGCCCTTCCTGGCTGGGCCTTTGGGCTTTGCCATCGCCTACGTCTGCTACATGCAGCGGCCGGGCCTGGCCGGAGAGATCGCGCGGCGTTATCGCGGTGCCTACCTCTTCCTGCTGAACAAGTGGTACTTCGACGAGCTCTTTGATCGGATCTTCGTGAAGCCGGCCGTCGCTCTCGGTCGCGGCCTCTGGATCCGGGGCGACCAGAAGACCATCGACGGCTTCGGGCCGGACGGCATTGCGGCCACGACCTTGCAGGTCGCCCGCCGTGCTGTCTTGCTGCAGAGCGGATACGTCTATCACTACGCCTTCGCCATGCTGATTGGCGTGGTGGTCTTCATCACCTGGTATGTGGCCACGTAGGCCGGCCGAGACGCGCGTAAGGGGAAAGAAGAAATCGCCATGAGCTGGCCTCTCCTATCGATCGTGACCTTCCTGCCGTTGGTGGGCGCGCTCTTCATCCTGCTGATCCGGGGCGACGAAGAAACCGTGGCCCGGAACGCCCGCTACATGGCGCTCTGGACCTCGATCATCACCTTCCTGCTGTCCCTCTTCATCTGGTTCAACTTCGAACGCGGGTCGGCAGAGTTTCAGTTTGTCGACGAGACCGTCTGGCTGCCGCAGCTGGGGCTGATCTACAAGGTCGGTGTCGACGGCATCTCTATGCCGCTGGTCCTGCTCTCGACCCTGCTGACGCCGCTCTGCGTGCTGGCCAGCTGGGACTCGGTCAAGGTCCGCGTGAAGGAATACATGATCGCCTTCCTGGTGCTGGAGACCTTGATGGTCGGCACCTTCTCGACGCTGGACATCATCCTCTTCTACATCTTCTTTGAAGCGGTCCTGATCCCGATGTTCCTGATCATCGGCGTCTGGGGCGGACCGAGGCGGGTCTATTCCGCGTTCAAGTTCTTCCTCTATACCCTGGCCGGCTCGCTGCTGATGCTGGTCGCGGTCCTGACCATCTTCTTCTACATGGGGACCAGCGACATCCCGACCCTGATGCGGGAAACGAACATGCCGGGTTCCATGCAGGTCTGGCTGTGGCTTGCCTTCTTCGCCTCCTTCGCCGTCAAGATGCCGATGTGGCCGGTGCACACCTGGCTGCCGGATGCGCATGTGGAGGCACCGACGGCGGGCTCGGTCATTCTGGCCGGCGTGCTGTTGAAGATGGGCGGCTATGGCTTCCTGCGTTTCTCGGTGCCGATGATGCCGCTGGGGACCGACTTCTTCATCCCGCTGGTCTTCTTCCTCTCGGTGGTCGCGGTGATCTACACCTCGCTGGTGGCCCTGGCGCAGCACGACATGAAGAAGCTGATCGCTTATTCATCGGTCGCGCATATGGGCTTCGTGACCCTGGGCATCTTTACCCTGAACCAGCAGGGCATCGAGGGCGCCATGTTCCAGATGCTCTCGCATGGCGTGGTTTCAGCGGCGCTCTTCCTCTGCGTCGGTGTGGTCTACGACCGCCTGCACACTCGCGAGATCGAGCGCTATGAGGGTCTGGCCAACAACATGCCGGCCTATGCGCTGGTCTTCATGGTCTTCATGCTGGCTTCTGTCGGCCTGCCGGGCACAAGCGGCTTCGTCGGTGAGTTCCTGGTGATCGTCGGCGCCTTCCAGGCCAGCAGCTGGGTCGCGCTTCTGGCAGCGACCGGTATGGTCTTGGGCGCGGCCTACATGCTCTACCTCTACCGCCGCGTCATCTTCGGTGTCTTGACCAAGCCTGACGTGAAGAAATTGCTGGACATGAACTGGCGGGAGCGTCTGATTTTTGCGCCGCTGATCGCTCTGGTGCTGTGGATGGGCATCTATCCGGCCAGCTTCCTGGAGATCATCGGCCCCTCGGTCGAGCTCTTGGTGGAGCGCTACCAAACCGCCATGCTGGAGGCGGAGACGCCTTCACTCATGGCCTTGCTCGGGCGTTAGGAGGCAGGCATGACGACCTCTATCGGAAACGACCTTCTCCTTGCCCTGCCGGAGATCATCCTGGCGCTGGGTGCGATGGGCATCCTCTTGATCGGCGCCTTCTTCGGCCGTGCCAAGGCGGGCACTCTGCTGTGGCTCTGTGTCGGCGCGATTGCCCTGGCGGCGCTGGATATCCTGATTACCTTCGATACCCGTGAAGTTGCCTTCAACGGCCTCTTCATCGTCGAGCCCTTTGGGAACTTCATGAAGCTGCTGGTCCTCTTGGGGGCGGGCATCACCTTGATCCTCAGCCATCATTTCATTCAACGCGAGCGCATGGCGCTCTTCGAGTACCCGGTCCTCTTGCTGCTGGCGACCCTCGGCATGCTGCTGATGGTTTCGGCCAACGATCTCATCAGCCTCTACATGGGCCTGGAGATGCAGAGCCTCTCGCTCTATGTCGTGGCCGCCATGAAGCGCGACTCGCTGAAGTCCTCGGAAGCGGGGCTGAAGTACTTCGTCCTGGGTGCGCTTTCCTCGGGCATGCTGCTCTATGGCGCCTCCATGGTCTATGGCTTCGCCGGGACCACCTCCTTCCAGGCCCTGGGGCAGCTCTTCACCGAGATGTCGGCGGCCGGACAGGCGCCCTCCATGGGCTTGATCATCGGACTGGTCTTCCTGCTGGCCGGGCTCTGCTTCAAGATTTCCGCCGTGCCCTTCCACATGTGGACGCCGGACGTCTATGAGGGCGCACCGACAGCCGTTACGGCCTTCTTTGCCGCGGCGCCGAAGGTGGCTGCTTTCGCGCTGCTGATGCGGGTTCTGCTGGATCCCTTCCTGGGCCTGGTCGATCAGTGGCAGCAGATCATCGTCGTGGTCTCGGTCGCCTCCATGGTGTTGGGAGCCTTCGCGGCGATCGGGCAGACCAACATCAAGCGCCTGATGGCTTACAGCTCCATCGGTCACGTCGGTTATGCGCTGGTCGGACTGTCGGCGGGTACCGAGGAAGCGGCGGTTGCCGTGATGATCTACATGGCGATTTACTTGGTCATGACCTTGGGCACCTTCGCCTGCATCATGACCATGCGCCGCGACGGCCGCTTGGTGGAGAACATCGACGATCTGAAGGGGCTCTTCGCCAATCAGCCGATGCTGGCGGTCGCACTTTCGGTGCTGATGTTCTCTCTGGCCGGTATCCCGCCGCTCGCCGGCTTCATCGGCAAGCTCTACGTCTTTGAGGCCGCGGTCGAAGCCGGGCTCTATACCCTGGCCGTGATCGGCGTCTTGAGCTCTGCTGTGGCTGCCTTTTATTACATCCGGATCGTCAAGCTCATGTGGTTTGACGAGGCGGGCGAACCCTTCGACAAGCAGACCCCGCGTGAGGTCGGCCTGGTCATTACCCTGTCCAGCCTGGCGATGGTCCTGCTGGTGATCGTGCCGGACCCCCTGACCTCCGGCGCCGCAGCCGCGGCCGCCTCGCTCTTCGGCAAATGAGTGAGGCGGGAGGGGGGCTTCCACCTGGCTATCGGCTGATCCGCTTCGAGACCATCGACAGCACCATGATAGAGGCGGAGCGCCAGGCCCAGGCTGGCGCCCCCGACGGAACCTTGATCCTGGCTGACGAGCAGACGGCCGGACGCGGCCGCCGCGGTCGCGCCTGGGCAACCCCGCCTGGGAACCTGGCGCTCTCTGTCCTGCTGCGGCCGAAAACTGGCTTGCCGGAAGCGGCTCTGACCGGTTTTGTGGCTGGTCTGGCTCTGGTCGACGCGCTCTCTGCTGAGCCCGCACTCAGAGGCCGCCTCAGTCTCAAGTGGCCGAACGACGTGTTGCTCGACGGCGCCAAGATCTCTGGTTTGCTGTTGGAAAGCCGCAGTGCCCCGGATGGGCGCCTCGACTGGCTGATCATCGGTATGGGGGTCAATCTGGCCTGGGCGCCGGAGGACACGCCCTATCCGGCAACCGCGCTGGCCAAGGTCCTGGACCGAATCCCTGAGGCCGAGATCTTGGTTCGTGCCTGGGCGCAGGCCTTTCACCAGCGCCGGCGAATTTTCGACGCAGAGGGTTTCGTGGCGCTGCGGGACGACTGGAAAGCGGTAGCCCAGGGGCTGGGCGGCCAGATCACTGCCCGCCTTGCCGATGGCACCACCCTGGAGGGACGCTTCGAGGATCTTGCAGCGGACGGCAATCTCATGCTGGCAGTCCCAGGCGAGCGCCGCCTGCGCGCCATCTCTGCCGGGGACGTGTTTTTTCCGAAGGGAGCAAGCCATGCTTCTCGCCATTGATTCCGGCAACACGAATGTGGTCTTCGCGCTGTTGCAGGGCGACGAGCTTGTCGGCCGCTGGCGCGCGGCAAGCGATGCCCGGCGCACGGCCGATGAGTATGCGGTCTGGCTGACGCAGCTGATGACCCTGGACGGCTTCGGCGATGTCGACATCGAGGGTGTCATCCTGAGCAACGTGGTGCCGGCGGCCGGCTACAACCTGACGAGCCTTTGCGAGCGCTACATCGGCGGGGCCCCGGTTACGGTGAAGGATGCGGCCGAAGGCTATCCGATCACCATTCGCTTGGATCGGCCCGACCGGCTAGGCGACGACCGCATCGCCAATGCCGTCGGCGCTCATGATCGCTACAAGGGCCCCTTGATCATTGTCGATTTCGGCACGGCCACCACCTTCGACGTGGTTGCAGCCGATGGCGGCTATGAGGGCGGCTCGATCGCGCCGGGCATCAACCTCTCGCTGGATGCACTCTACCGCGGGGCGGCCCACTTGCCGCGCATCTTGATCGAGAAGCCACAACAGGTCATCGGACAGGACACCGTGCCGGCCATGCAGTCCGGCGTTTTTTGGGGCTACATCGGCCTGATCGAAGGCCTGGTGAAGCGCATCCAGGTAGAATTTGGGGAACCCATGACAGTCGTCGCTACCGGGGGGCTCGCGCCCCTCTTCTACGGCAGCACCGAGGCCATCCATCATGTCGACCACGAGCTGACTTTGCGCGGCATGCGCCTGCTTTACGAACACGCCAAGGCCAAGACCAAGACCCAGGACAAGAACGGGGCATGAGCGGTTTCGATCCGGCGCCCGACGCCCAGTCGCTCTATTTTCTCCCCTTGGGAGGCACCGGCGAGATTGGGATGAACCTCAATCTCTATGGCCACGACGGACAGTGGTTGATGGTCGACCTGGGCATCACCTTCCCGGAGGACGGCAGCCTGCCTGGCGTCGAGGTCCTGATGCCGGATCCCAGCTTCATCGAGGAGCGCAGCGACCACCTGATCGGTCTGGTGGTGACCCACGGCCACGAAGACCACATCGGCGCTGTGCCTTATCTCTGGCCGCGCTTGCGGTGTCCGATCTATGCCACGCCCTTCACGGCCGAACTGCTGCGCCGCAAGTTGGCTGAGGCTGGTCTGTTGGGCGAGGTTGAGCTGCATGAAATCCCGCTCTCCGGGCATGTCACGCTGGGCTCTTTCGACATCGAGCTGATCTCGCTGACCCATTCGATCCCTGAGCCCAATGCGCTGGTCATCCGGACCAGCTTGGGCACCGTCCTGCACACCGGCGACTGGAAGATCGACCCCGATCCCCTGGTCGGCGATGACTTTGACGAGGAGGCCTTGAAGGCGCTGGCAGGTGAGGGGGTGCTGGCGCTGGTCGGTGACTCCACCAATGCCATGGTCGAGGGCAGCTCCGGCTCTGAAGCCGAGGTGCGGGAGAACCTGACCCAACTGGTGAAGGAGGCCGAGGGGCGCGTTCTGGTCGCCTGCTTCGCCACCAACGTCGCCCGCCTGGAGAGTGCCATGGTGGCGGCCAAGCGGGCAGGGCGCCGGGTCTGTCTCGTCGGCCGCTCGATGAAGCGCATCTATGAGGCCGCCAGCCTGACCGGCTACCTCGACAATCCGGCGGCACTGATCGACGAGGAAGACGTCGGCTATCTGCCGAGGAACGAGGTGCTGATCCTGGCGACCGGCAGCCAAGGCGAGCCGCGGGCGGCCCTGCCGCGCATGTCGCGCGGCGAGCATCGTCATGTGCTGATCGAGCCGGATGACACGGTGATCTTCTCCTCACGCGTGATCCCCGGCAACGAGCGCCCGATCCAAAGACTGCAGGAACGTCTGCGCGCCCTGGGCGCCAAGGTGCTGACCGACGACGAGGTCTTTGTCCATGTCTCCGGCCATCCGGCCCGCGAAGAGCTCTCGCAGATGTACCACTGGGTCCGTCCCAAGGTGGCCCTGCCGGTGCATGGCGAGCCACAGCATCTGCGTGCCCATGCTGAGCTGGCGCGTTCCTGCCAGGTGCCGCACGCTGTGGTCGGGGGCAATGGTCAAGTAATCCGCCTGGTCCCCGGTCCGGAGGAGGTGGTGGACACGGTCGAGAGCGGTCGTCTGGCGCTGGACGGGAACCGCCTCTTGCCGATCGACGCGCAAGCCTTGAAGGAACGCGGCCGCATCTCCAACAACGGCATGGTCATGGCGACCCTGGTGGTGGACCGTCGCGGCGACCTGGTTGCAGAGCCCAAGGTCTCTGAACGCGGAATCGGCGCCGAGGGGCAGGAGGAGGACTGGCTGATCGCGGCCGCGGAAGAGGCCTGCCTCAGGGCTAATGCCGGCGTGCGGCGCGATCAGGATCGCCTCAGCGAGCATGTCCGCTTGTCGCTGCGGCGTGCCGTGCAATCAGCGATCGGCAAGAAGGTTCAGGTCGAGGTGCACCTGGTCCAGATCTAGCAATGCTGCACCGCCGCATTTTCGCGCAGGGGCGGTTCAGAGGCTTGTCTCTGACGGCAGGCGTGCCACATTTCCGAAACATCCTGTCTTTGCAAGAGGAAGAGGCGAAATGATCGGACGTTTGAACCATGTAGCCATTGCCGTGCCGGATCTGGAGAAGGCATCGGCGATGTATCGGGGCACCCTGGGGGCCAAGGTCTCCGATCCCATCCCCGAGCCCGATCATGGTGTGACCGTCGTTTTCGTCGAGCTGCCGAACACCAAGATCGAGCTGCTGCATCCCTTGGGCGAGAATTCCCCGATCCAGGCCTTTCTGGACAAGAACCCGGCCGGCGGCATGCATCATGTCTGCTATGAGGTGGATGACATCTTAAGCGCACGCGATCGCCTGAAAAACGAGGGCGCCAGGGTGCTCGGCACGGGCGAGCCCAAGATCGGCGCGCATGGCAAGCCGGTCCTCTTCCTGCATCCCAAGGACTTCTGCGGCACCTTGGTCGAGCTGGAGCAGGCTTAAGGGAGCCCAAGGCCATGGCTTGGCCAACCATGATCCTGGTCTATGCCATCATCTGGTGGGTGGTCCTCTTTGCCGTTCTGCCTTTCGGCGCCAGACCGCCGGAAGAGTCAGAGATCGGCCATGTCGCCTCGGCGCCGGAGCGTCCCATGCTCTGGCGCAAGGCTGCGGCCACCACAGTGATCTCAGCTGTGCTCTTCGCCGGCGTCTACTGGCTCGTCGTCAGCGATTGGATCTCGTTTCGGCCGGATGCTGGGTAGCTAGCAGAGGGCGAGGCAGAACAAATACATCATATATACTATCTATAGTAACATAGTGTGCCTTGTTCCGACAGTCTCTCTTTGAGCTCGACGGGGCGCTACCATTTTTCCATGGTGGCTCTAATCCTCGTGAACCTGATCGGGCTAGCAATCACCTTCGTGGTGACAGGCTGAGTAATTCTCCTTTGGTGGCGGTGGGTAATCCCTCTTAGCGCAGGACCCTGCTCCTGCCAAAAACAGGGTCAGAGGTCTGGACAGACCGAACCCCAAAGACTTACGACCATCCCATGAGCCACTATTGCGACGCGGCACCCGGCCATCCCTGGCACGGGCCCTATCATGACGAAGAGTATGGCTTTCCGATTGCGACGGAAGCGGGGCTCTTCGAGCGACTGATCCTGGAGATCAATCAGGCTGGGCTTTCTTGGCTGACGATCCTGAAGAAGCGGGAGGGCTTCCAGGCCGCCTATGCCGGCTTTGAGGTCGACAAAGTTGCCGCCTTCGATGAAGGAGATCGCGCGCGTCTGCTGGCCGATGCCGGCATCATTCGCAATCGCCTGAAGGTCAATGCCGCGATCGAGAATGCCAAGCGGGTGCAGGCTCTGCGAGATAGCCACGGTGGCTTTCAGGCCTGGCTTGAGACGCATCACCCGATGGAAAAGGCAGACTGGGTCAAGCTTTTCAAGAAGCAGTTCCTCTTCACCGGCGGCGAGATCGTCGGCGAGTTCCTGATGTCCAGCGGCTATCTGCCGGGCGCGCATCGGGAAGACTGTCCGGTCTTCAAGCAGATCGCGACGCTGAAACCAGCCTGGTTGAAGGCTGTGTGATGGCTCGGGTCCTGGCTCTCTGCGTCCTCCTTCTCGGGTTGCCTGCGACGGTAGCGGCGCAAGAATCTCGGGACGGCGAGAGTGCTTACTACGTCCTGGCCCTCTCCTGGTCGCCTGGCTATTGCGCCAGTGCGAAGCCTGGCCGCAGTCCCTTCCAGTGCGACTCCGGCATGCCCTTTGCTTTCGTCCTGCACGGGCTCTGGCCGCAGGGAGAGACGGGACGCTTGGCCCACTGTTCGACGGGAGAGGCGGGACCCTCTGCCAGCTTGGTGCGTGCGATGTTGGACATCATGCCCTCAGAGGGCCTGATCCGGCACCAATGGCGCAAACACGGCAGCTGCTCCGGGCTTTCGGCCGAGGATTTCTTTGCGCTCTCGCGCGCTGCCTATGAGGCGACCAGGGTACCGGAGGCGTACCAGGCACCGGACCAAGAGTTCCGAGCCTCTGCCGCAGAGGTTGAGACGGCTTTCCTTGAGGCCAATCCGGGCCTGCGTGAGGACAGCGTTTCTGTTGTCTGTCGGGACGGGAGCTTGCGGGAAGTCAGGCTCTGCCTAAGCCTAGATCTCGGGTATCGCAGCTGTCCTGAGATCGAACGAAACGCCTGTCGACAAAAGGGCCTCAGCGTTCTTCCAGTGGCTCGGTAATGCGGCCAACAAAAATTCAGTGACAAAACATCTATAAATAAGTCGAGCCGGACGTTAGTCCGGCTCTTTGGCTGTGCCTTGTGGCCTCTTTTCCTCCCGGAACTCGGGCAGCTCTGCGATTAGCAGCGCGTCACGATTTCGCGGGTCTCTTGATACACGAGCCGAACCGCTTCGTCATCAAAAATTGATCGGAATCAGAAAGAGGTCGATCCGATCAGCGAACCAACTGCTCCAACTCGGCAGCAGCGGCACGCAGGCGGGGCAGGTGTCTCACCGCATCGTCCAGCCGCATTCGCTGTATAGGGGCGTGGAATGCCAGCGCACCCAAGAGGCGTTCGTGCGAATCCAGGATCGGAACCGCGAGAGCGATCATGCCATCCATGAACTCCTCAGCATCGCGGGAATAGCCGCGCTTCCGGGTCTCGTCCAGCTCGGCCATCAGCATCTCTCTATCAACCAAGGTGGAGGAGGTCTGCGGCGTCAGCTTGATGGCGCCCAAGATGCGTTCCAGTTGGTTGCGCCGAAGGCTGCTTAGATAGAGCTTGCCGCTGGCGGTGCAGTAGAAGGGGACCTGTGTGCCGATCGGCAGTTGGATGCGTAGCGGCCACTTGGTCTCCACGCGATCCAGATAGGTCATGCCCTCGCGATCAGGGATTGCCAGATTGCAGGTCTCTCCGACCTCTTCGGCCAGGGACCGCATGACGGCCAGGCGGGCCGTTCTGATGCGCAAGGAAGAGAGGACCCCGGTCGAGAGCTGGCGCAATCGACTGCCAGGGGAGTAGGAGCGTCCATCAAGCTCCCGCTGCAGAAAGCCCTCAGCCTCAAGGGTTGCGAATAGACGATGGATCGTTGGTTTCGGCAGGCCGATCTTCTGGTTGAGGTCGGTCGGTGTGACCGGCTGCCCTTGTGCTGCGATCTCTTCCAAGACCAGAAGAAGTCGCAGATTGGTCGGGATGGTCTCACCCCGCTCCTCCACACCTGCGTCGCTCACAGCTTCAAACTCCACTTTGCTGGGGAGACTTGCGGTCGCTTCCGCTTCACACAAGTCTCCCCAGGTTCCTGTCGTTCAAAGCAAACCGCTTGGGATTTGCTCTAACCCCTCTCAGGTAGCAGTAGGCTCGACAGATCGGGCACCAGGGCCACGACGATCCACACCGTGATCAGAGCCACCAGATAGGGCACTGCATATCGCAGCAGACGGAAATATGGAACACCCGTAACGCCGCTGGCCACGTAGAGATTAAGGCCATAGGGCGGGGTGATGAAGCCGATCGAGGCACCGACCAGGAAGATCACCGAAAAGTGGATCGGATCGACCCCGACAGAAGCCGCAACCGGTGCCAGGATCGGCGCCAGGATGATGGTCACCGGCAGGCTCTCCAGGATCATGCCGAAGATGAAGACGATCGCCATGGCGGTGAAGAGAACGGCGTAGTAGCCGCCCATGCTGGTGACGAACTCGCCGATGGTCTGCTGCGCACCCAGGAGAGAGAGGATCTGCTGCATCACCACGGAGACGGCGATCAAGGGCGCCAGGATGCCGGTGATCTGGGCCGAACGCATGGTGATCGCAGGCACCTCGGTCAGCTTGAACCCCTCGACCACGAGCATTTCGCGGGTCTTCTTCTCCGTGACCGGGCGGTCGGCATCGCCAGAGCCCATAAGCCGGAAGAGGGGCAGTGAGATCACGCCGACGATGATGCAGAAGCCAACGGTCACGCCGGCCGCCTCAGTCGGTGAGAACTTGCCGGTGTAGATGCCCCAGAGCACGAGGCCGATGGCAAAGAAGCCCAACCAGGCGCCAATCGCCGTCTTCATGACGCGGATCAGGTCGAGGCGGATCAGATGTCCCCAGCCGTTCAACTGGCAGATGATCCAGCAGGCGAACATCATGCCGAAGACCATCAGGGCGCCCGGCAGGATGCCGGCCACGAAGAGGTCGGAGATCGGCAGGTTCATCAGGAAGCCGTAGACGATGAAGATGATCGAGGGCGGGATGATGATGCCCACCGTGCCGCCGGCAGCAGCCGTCGCCGCCGAAAAGCGCTCGTCATAGCCGCCCTTGACCATCTCGGGATGCAGCATCGAGCCGATGGTGGCCGTGGTTGCGGAGTTGGAGCCGGAGATAGCGGCGAAGAGACCGCAGGCACCCAGGCTCGCCATCGCCAGACCGCCACGGATCCAACCGAGACATGAGTAGGCGAAGTCGGATAATCGTCTGGCTATGCCCGAGCGGTTGATGAGATCGCCGGTCAGGATAAAGAGAGGCATTGCCAGAAGGGCAAAGCCGTCGGTGAAGACGTCCGCCAAGGCGGCGCCGATGTTGTCCAGGGTCATGCCCAGCACGAAGCTGCAGCCGATGACCCAGTAACCGATGACGAGGAAGACA
Source organism: Rhodospirillales bacterium (assembly GCA_963669335.1). Lineage (GTDB taxonomy): Bacteria > Pseudomonadota > Alphaproteobacteria > Kiloniellales > JACOMY01 > JACOMY01. Next base: position 2,368,356 of record OY770023.1, on the reverse strand, counting down.
GGCACACCCATCATGAAGAGGGCGGTCACTCCCAGCGAGATGATCGTAATCCAAGTTGCGTCAGCCATGGTCCTGCTCCTCAGTCGCCGCCGATGACGGCCTGCTTGATCAGCGGCTCGCCGGAACGATAGTTGCGAAGGTCCTCCAAGAGGTTCTCAAGCACGCGCGCAGCCATCAGCAGGAAGGCCAGCGGCACCGAGATCAGGAACCACCACTGCAGCACATTGTCGGTGCCAAGCAGGATCTGGAAGTTGGAGGCGGAGTTTGCCGTCACCTTGGCCGAGGTCACGATGACGATCCAGCAGAAGGCAAGCCAGAGGAAGGCATCCATGATCAGGCAGAGGAGCTGACCGAAAGGCGGCAGCTTTGTACGAAACTCTGCAAAGGAGAGGTGGGTGCGCAGACGAACGTTATAGGCGCAGCCGAACCAGGTCATGATCAGGAAGAGGAAGGGTGGCAGGGTCGTCGACCAGGGTGCCTGTTGGCTCAACACGAAGCGCCTAAACACCTCGACGAAGATGATCGCGGCGATGATCAGGTAGCTCCAAACCATGACCGTCCGCTCGAAGTGCCGATCGATGAGGGGCACAAGGCGATAGACCACGAGGACCAAGGCGCCGCCGACTAATGTAAAGATAAGGCCTAAAACCCAGGCGCCGCTGCCTCTCATGGCCTCGCTGATTTCCCAAGCATCGTCGCTTGCAAAGGCAGCAAGAATCGCGCCGATTTCGGCGAATGTGCTGTCCATCTGTTCCTCCCTCGGAGCCGACTCTGACCGGCTTCTCGATTATCGTTGGAGAGGGCGGCGACGAAGCCTGCTTCGCCGCCGCCCTTTTCGCAGGCGTACCTTTAGGAGCGCCACCAACGTCGCGGCTCGACATTCTCTGCCTTGGTATCGGCAGGAATCTCGCGGGCGACCTTGAAGAGCTCATCGTAGGTGTCGATGCCACCGGCCCACTTGTTCAAGCGCTCGCGCCAACCGGCCCAGGGCTCCGGCACGTACTGCGGTGAGCACATCTCTTCGGCCATCTTAATCTGGTCGTCGGCCAGGAAGGCCGGACGCACGTTGTGCTCGACGAAGATGGTGCCCGGCAGCTGCGGCTCTGAGAAGCCGACGGTGTTGACCAGGGCGGCCTCGTTCGCCGACTGCACGTGGACCTGTGCCAGATAAGAGGACTCCATGACGGCGTCCTGCAAATGGGCGTCCAGGCCGTCGAAGACCTTGGCGCTCATCGAGGTGTGCTCGGTTCCGCAGAAGAACTTCAGGTTCACCGACTGCGAGACCACCGGCGACATGTTGGCGTAGGCCACGGCCGAAGCCCAGGTCTCCGCACCGTCGATCAGGCCTTGCTTTAGACCATCCAGGGTCTCTTCCCAGGCGATCGGCACGGGGTTCAGGTTCAGAAGCTGCATGGCGATACGGCCAAGCTGTGTGCCCGTGACCCGGTTCTTGGTGCCGAAGAGCTCTTCCAGCTTGGTGACGGTCGGCTTCTTCTCCCACGAGAGGCCCATCTGCAAGCCGCGGAGTTCGCAGTGGCTGAAGAGGAACTTCAGACCGTGGCGCTTCTCCAAGGGCTCACGCAGGATCTTCATGCTGGCCGGGCTGTAGAGGAAGTAGTACTGCGCGGCGCGGGAGGGGAAGACGTAGGCATAGTCCAGAACGTTGAGGTAGGGGGCACCACCGGCCGAATTCTGGGTCGAGGCGGCATAGATGTCGACGATGCCCAGCTGGGTCTTCTCAACGCAATTCAACTGACCGCAGATCTGGTTGTCGCCGATGAACTCGACGCGGATCTCGCCGTCGGTGCGCTCTTCCAGATCACGCGCAAACTCCAGGGCACCAGCTCGCTCGATCAAGAGGTTGCGGGCGTTAAAACCGGATGCGCCGAACTTCAGAGTGACCTTGGCCTCTTTGTTGAAACGCTTGTCGTAAGTCGACTCGGCAGCCTTCGCCAGCTCCGAGATCGACATCACACCACCAAAGCTACCCGCCGCCAAAAGCGTCGAGGTCAGTCCGAATTGGCCGCCCAGGCGGAAGATATCGCGGCGGGATATTCCCCGCAGTTTGTCCACGGTACGCATACTGTCCTCCCTGTGGATTCTGCCTCAAATTGAGACTTGCAGTCTCATTAAGACATAGTATGATGAGGATGACAAGGACAAAACATCAGGCAATAAGCCCGGAAGGAGGAGGATTATGGACGCCCTCGAAACCGATTACATTGTTATAGGTGCGGGCTCGGCCGGCTGTGTATTGGCCAATCGATTGAGTGCGGATCCGTCGAACCAGGTGGTTTTGCTAGAAGCCGGCGGAAAGGATTGGAATCCTTGGATTCACATCCCGGTCGGCTATTTCAAGACGATGCACAATCCCTCGGTCGATTGGTGCTATAGGACCGAGCCAGATCCGGGCCTTAATGGGCGACAGTTGGACTGGCCGCGCGGCAAGGTGCTGGGCGGATCCAGCTCGCTAAACGGGCTGCTCTATGTGCGCGGGCAGGCGGCCGACTACGACCGTTGGCGCCAGATGGGCAACGAAGGCTGGGGCTGGGACGAGGTCCTGCCGCTCTTCAAGAGAGCCGAAGACCAGGAGCGCGGCGAGGATGACTACCATGGGGTCGGCGGGCCGCTGTCGGTCTCCAACATGCGCCTCAGTCGCCCAATCTGCGACGCTTGGGTCGCGGCGGCGCAGAATGCCGGCTATCCCTTCAACAACGACTACAATGGCGCCGAGCAGGAGGGTGTCGGCTATTTCCAGCTGACCTCCCGCAAGGGGCGGCGCTGCTCCTCGGCCGTGGCCTATTTGAAGCCGGCCAAGCAGCGACAGAACCTGCAGATCATCACCAAGGCCCACACCACAGGGATCGTCTTCGAGGGTGAGCGCGCCGTTGCCGTCTCTTATCGTGACGGCAGCGGACGCGAGCAGCAGGTGCGGGCACGGCGCGAGATCGTGTTGTCTGCCGGTGCTATCGGCTCACCGCAGATCTTGATGCTGTCGGGCATCGGCGAGGCAGAGCAGCTAAGGCAGCACGGCATCGAGGTCAGACGCGATATCACCGCGGTCGGCAAGGGCATGCAGGATCACCTGCAGGCGCGTCTGGTTTTCAAGTGCAACGAGCCCACCCTGAACGACGAGGTCCGCAGCCTTTTCAACAAGATGCGAATCGGGCTGAAGTACATGCTGTTCCGCGCCGGCCCCATGACGATGGCGGCTAGTCTGGCGACCGGCTTCATGCGGGCCAGGCCTGGGGTCGAGACTCCAGACATTCAGTTCCACATTCAGCCCTGGTCGGCCGACAGCCCGGGTGAGGGAGTGCATCCCTTCTCTGCCTTCACGGCCTCGGTCTGTCAGCTGCGGCCCGAGAGCCGCGGAGAGATTCGCCTCAGCAGCGCCAAACCGGAGGATTATCCGACGATCCATCCCAACTATCTGGCGACCGAGACCGACTGCGATACGATAGTCGAGGGCATCAAGATCGCGCGCAATATCGCAAGCCTGCAGCCGCTGGCCGGCAAGATCTCAGAAGAGTTCCGTCCGGGTCCGGGCCACGACAGCGACGCGGATCTCTTGCAGTGGGCACGCGACAGCGCCACCACGATCTATCACCCGACCGGGACCTGCCGGATGGGGGCAGATGATAAGGCCGTCGTCGACCCGCGGCTGCGGGTCAAGGGTGTCCAAGGGCTGCGCATCGCCGACTGTTCGATCATGCCCGAGATCGTCTCCGGCAACACCAATGCGCCGGCCATCATGATCGGCGAGAAGTGTGCGAAGATGATGCTGGAGGATGCCAAGGCGGCATAGCGGCGCTCTCTCTCCACCATCAATGGACAAGCAAGCAAGGGGCACCTATTCTCCCGCCTCCTGAAGGCTGGAGAGGCCTTCGCCCCCTGCTTGCCGAGGTACCCCATGCGTCGTTCCCGCTATTTCCTGCCGACCGTGAAGGAGACGCCGGCAGAAGCGGAAATCCTCTCGCACCGCTACATGCTGCGTGCCGGGATGGTCCGTCAGGCTTCGGCCGGGATCTACTCCTGGCTGCCGTTGGGCTTTCGTGTGCTGAAGAAGATCGAGCAGATCGTGCGCGAGGAGCAGGACCGCAGCGGCGCGCAAGAGGTGCTGATGCCGACCATCCAGTCGGCGGATCTCTGGCGCAAGTCGGGTCGCTACGACGACTACGGCAAAGAGATGCTGCGCATCCAGGACCGGCACGAGCGCGACATGCTCTACGGCCCCACCAACGAAGAGCTGATCACCGATATCTTCGCCAGCGGTGTCAGAAGCTATCGCGACCTGCCGAAGAACCTCTACCACATCCAGTGGAAATTTCGCGACGAGGTCAGGCCGCGCTTCGGTGTGATGCGCGGGCGCGAATTCCTGATGAAGGATGCCTATTCCTTCGATCTGGATTATGAAAGCGCGCGCGTGGCTTACGAGAAGATGTTCATCGCCTATCTCAGGACCTATGCCCGCATGGGTCTGAAGGCCATTCCGATGGAGGCGGACACCGGGCCGATCGGCGGCAATCTTTCACACGAGTTCATCGTCCTGGCCGATACAGGAGAGAGCGCGGTCTTTTGCGATCGCGAACTGCTATCCTACAATGTTCTGGGCGACGACATCGACTATGAGGACGAGGCGGCCGTCCGCGCCGTGGTCCAGCGTCACACCAGCGCCTATGCCCGCACCGACGAAAAGCACGAGCAAGGACTCTTCGAGAGTGAAGTGCCGGCCGACCGACGCTATGAGGGCCGCGGCATCGAGGTGGGGCACATCTTCTATTTCGGCACCAAGTACTCCGAGCCTCTGGGCGCGCAGGTTGCCACGGCCGAGGGCGACAATGTCTCGGTGCACATGGGCTCCTACGGCATCGGCGTCTCGCGCCTGGTCGGCGGTATCATTGAGGCGAGCCACGACGAGCAGGGCATCATCTGGCCGGACGAGGTCGCGCCCTTCGCCGTCGGCCTGATCAACATTCGTGCCAAGGATGCCGGCAGCACGGCCCTCTGCGAAGACCTTTATGGCAAGCTCACCGCGGCCGGCGTCGAGGTGCTCTATGACGAGCGCGACGAGAGCCCCGGGGCCAAGTTTGCCGAGATGGACCTGATCGGCTTGCCGTGGCAGCTGGTCGTCGGTCCACGTGGCGTAAAGGCTGGAACCGTGGAGTTGAAGCGTCGCGCGGATGGCACCCGCGAAGAGCTCTCACCTGAGGCGGCCTTGGCCCGCCTGACGGGTTAAGGGGGTCTTTCCTCCGTGATTTTTGGCTCCTTCGAGCGACTGCTGGCGCTGCGCTATCTCAAAGCCAGGCGCCAGGAGGGCTTCGTCTCGGTCGTCGCGATCTTCTCGCTGGTTGGGATCTTTCTAGGTGTGGGCACCCTGATCGTCGTGATGTCGGTCATGAGCGGCTTTCGCCACGAGCTCCTGGGCCAGATTCTGGGGGTCAACGGGCATCTCTCTGTGCTGGGGATTTCGAAGCCGATCCAGGATTACGAGTCCTTGGCAAAGAAGATCGATGGCGTGCCCGGCGTCCTCTCGGCCAGTCCGATCATCGAGAGCCAGGTCATGGTCATGGATGATGGCCGCGCGACCGGCGCCCTGGTGCGCGGCATGCAACCGGAGGACCTGAAGGCGCGCGATCTGGTGGCGAACTCCATTGTGACCGGCAGCCTGGATGACTTCGCCGGCGAAGACGTGATTGCGATCGGAACTCGCTTGGCCCAGCGCTTTGCCATCACGGTCGGCGATACGCTCACATTGATCGCGCCGCAGTTCACGGTCACCACGATCGGCTCGGTGCCGCGGATCAAGACCTATCGCGTCGTCGCCCTGTTCCAGGTCGGCATGTACGAATACGACTCGAGCTACGTTTATATGCCGTTGGAGGCAGCGCAGCTCTTCTTCCGGCTGAAGGATCAAGCCAACGCCATCGAGGTCTTTGTCGATAATCCGACCGAGGTTCAGCGCTTGCGGGTGCCGATACGGCGGGCAGCCGGCATCGACTACCGCACCCTAGACTGGCAGGACGCAAACTCCAGTTTCTTCAATGCGCTGCAGACCGAAAAGACGGTCATGTTTCTGATCCTCTCGCTGATCATCATCGTGGCCGCCTTCAACATCACCTCGGGCCAATACATGCTTGTCAAAGGGAAGGGCAGGGACATCGCGATCCTGCGCACCATGGGTGCCACCAGCGGCATGATCTTGCGGATCTTCTTCCTCTCCGGCGCCATGATCGGCGTCCTAGGGACCTTGTTGGGCGTGGCCGGTGGTGTTGCCTTTACTCTCAACATTCAGACCATACAGGGCTGGGTCGAACAGCTGGCGGGAACCACGGTCTTCGATCCGACGGTCTACTTCCTGACCAAGCTGCCCGCCCGATTGAATTGGGAGGAGGTCGGCCAGGTGGTGGCCATGGCGCTCGGCATCTCCTTCGTCGCGCCCTTGTTGCCGGCATGGCTGGCTGCACGACTGGACCCGGTGGTGGCCCTGCGCAATGAGTAACAAGATCAGCCTCAAACTGTCGGAGGTCGAGAAGTCCTTCAAACAGGGCAGCAGTAAGCTCGTCATCTTGAAGTCTGCCACCTTGGCGGTCGAGGCCGGCGAAATGGTGGCTCTGGTCGGGCCCTCTGGGGCCGGCAAGTCCACCCTGCTGCAGATCGCCGGCCTGTTGGAAAAACCGGATGGAGGAGAGGTTGAGATCGGCGGCACTGCCACTGCCAAGCTCCGCGACGGCAAGCGCACGGCGATGCGCCGCTCCAAGATCGGTTTCGTCTACCAGTATCATCATCTCCTGCCGGAGTTTACAGCGTTAGAAAACGTGGTGATTCCGCAGATGATCGCCGGCCTATCGCGCTCTCAGGCGCGGGCACGCGCGAAGGATCTCTTGAGCAAGGTCCGTCTGGCGGAGCGCCTGGACCATCGCCCGGCCAAGCTCTCCGGTGGTGAGCAACAGCGGGTCGCCATCGCCCGCGCGCTGGCCAATCGGCCCAAGGTGCTGCTGGCCGACGAGCCGACCGGCAACCTCGACCCACACACGGCGGACGAGGTCTTCGCGCTGCTGAGCGGCATCGTGAAGGACGAAGGCGTAGCCGCACTGATTGCCACCCATAACTATGCCCTGGCCGAGCGCATGGACCGCTCGCTGCGCCTGGAAGAGGGTAAGGTGGTGGCGGTTCAGACCGGCCCCATCGATATCGCCGAGGCTCTGGCCAGCATCAAGGACGAGCCGGTCACCGCGGAGGAGCCGAAACGAGGCGCAGCAGCGGATGAGTCCAGCAAGGCCGTCAACAAGATGGTCGGGGTAGCCCTCACCGAGTCGAAAGAGGCGCCCAAGGACAAAAGCAAAGACGCCCAGGGAACAGACAGCAAGGCCAACAAGGACTAAGCCGCAGGACCAAGAGCTCAGCCAGTCTTGGTATTCTGCATGGTCCGCCGACACTATAACCTTCCGCCCCTGACCGCCCTTGCAACCTTCGAGGTTGCCGCACGAAACGGATCCTTCAAGCAGGCCGCCGCGGAACTCAACGTGACACCGGGGGCCGTCAGCCACCAGATCAAGGCGCTGGAACAGGAGCTCTCCTGCGCGCTCTTCAAACGGACCGCCAAGGGCACGATCCTGACCCCGGAGGGGCAAGAGTTGGAGCAGGTCTTGGCCCGCAGCTTTCGCCAGACTGCCGCGATTATAGAGCGGCTGCGGCTAAGAGGTGTTCCCAGCAGTGTGACGGTGGGCGCGACCACGGCGATGGCGGCCCTCTGGCTGATGCCGCGCATCTCGCGCTTTTGGCGGCACCATCCTGACCTCCGCGTTGACCAATACGCCTCGGACCTGGAGCACGGCTTGGGTCAACCGCACTTGGATCTCAGAATCCGTTATGGCAACGGTATGTGGCGGGGCGAGGAATCAATTCTGCTGTTTCATGACGAAATCACGCCGCTCTGCAGTCCGGACTTCGCCGCGCGTCATCCCAACCTCTCCTTGCAGGATCTCGCCACCTTGCCGCTGGTGCATCACCACAGCGAGGTCAGCGAGTGGACCACCTGGCCGGCCTGGTTTCGTGCCTTGGGGCACGAGGGCGTCATCGACCGCGGATTGGTGGTCAACAACTACATGATTGCCTTGCAAGTGGCCGAGGACGGCAATGGCGTCTGTTTGGGCTGGGATCGCCTGACCAAGAGTATCCGCGACGAGGGACGCCTGGTTCCAATCGGCGACCTCCGCCTGGATGCACCGGCCAGCTTCTATCTAACCTGGCCGAAGGACCTGGACGTCGGTGCCGAGGCCCGCACCCTGCGGGACTGGCTCGTCACCGAGAGCCGGAACGAGTTGAATTGAGTTCAACTATTCTCCGGTTGAGATTTTCGCCTCTTGCCGAGCAGGACGCCTCCTGATCAGCTAGAGGGGTTCGCAATGCAAGGAGGGGACCCCATGTCGGCCATCGACACCCAGGCACTGGCCCAGGTCAAGACGACGATCGATGAGGCACGTGGCTTGCCTAACAGCCACTACATCGATTCAGAGATCTTTGGGGTCGAGCGGCAACGGCTTTTCTTCAGCACCTGGTCGGCCATCGGCTTCGGTAAGGATATCCCTGAGCCTGGCGATGCTGTGCCGATCAGCTTTCTTGGCATGCCGCTGCTGGTGATCCGCGATCGCAACGGCACGCTGCGGGTCTTCCAGAACACCTGCCGCCATCGCGGCATGATCCTGATCGAAGAGCCGACCAAGATTCGTGGTGCCATCCGCTGCCCCTATCACTCCTGGGCCTATGCCCCTGATGGCTCCCTGATCACCACGCCGCACGTCGGCGGCTCCGGCGAGAACCGCCATCCCGCGATCAAGCGCGAAGAGTTGGGGCTCTTCGAGGTTCGTTCGACCGTCTGGAAAGACATCATCTTCGTCAACATCGATGGCAAGGCGCCCAGCTTCGAAGAGCATGCCGCGCACCTGATCGGACGCTGGGCGGAGTACGACCAGCCCATCTTCCACAGCGGCTCCGACAGCTCCTTCACCCTAGAGGTGGCCTGCAACTGGAAGCTCGCAGTCGAGAACTACTGCGAGAGCTATCACCTGCCCTGGGTGCATCCCGGCCTCAACAGCTATTCCAAGCTGGAAGATCACTATCACATCGAAGAGCCGGGCTTCTTCTCAGGCCAGGGTACCAATGTCTACCGACCGATGATCGACGAGAGCGGCAACCGCTTTTCCAACTTCGCCGGCCTGTCGGAGAAGTGGAATGCGGCCGGTGAGTACATCGCCCTCTATCCCAACGTCCTCTTGGGCGTGCATCGCGACCATACCTTCTCGATCCTCCTGGAGCCCATCGATCAGGGCAGGACGATCGAGCATGTGGAGATCTACTACGCCAGCGATGCCATGCGGAACAGCGACTGGGCCGGCATGCGGGCCGCCAACACCCGTCTCTGGCGCGGCGTCTTCGAAGAGGATGTCTTCGTCGTCGAGGGCATGCAGCGCGGCCGTCACGGCGTGATGTTCGACGGCGGCAAGTTCTCGCCCGCCATGGACGGCCCAACCCACTGCTTCCATCGCTGGGTGGCGGAGCGAGTCGGGGGGTAGGTAAGGCACCTCCCGCTGTTTTACGTGGGCAGGTTCACTTGATTGCCTTTCTTGTTTCAGCTCTTATATGGTCTGAAACTGAAAGATCGATCATGAGGCAGGCGAAAGCTAATGAGTGAGGTGCACGCTGGACCGGTTTCACAGTTCTTGGAGAGGCTACAGAAGACCGGTGGATTGAAGGGTACAGATATCGCGAACTTCGCGGGCGTCTCTAAGGCCACCGTCTCTCGTTGGAACAGCGGACAGAAAAGCCCGCACCCCAAGACGCAACTGATCTTGTCTGACCTGGCTTACGTCGTGCAACGCCTGAGCGCTTACTACAGCAGCGAGGAAATCCGAACTTGGCTCTTGGCTCGGCACCCACAGCTTGGCGGGCAACGCGCGCTTGATCTGATCCATGATGACCAATGTGAAGAGGTCATCGCCATTCTCGATCGCCTGGATGCCGATGCCTATCTCTAGTTCGGAATGAGCGCAGCGAGGTGGACCGTAAAGGACCAGTGCGCGACCCGCAGCTCTTGGATGCGCTCGAGCTGCTGGAACAGCAACAGTTCCAGGGCCGTGTATGGCGCTCGATGGGGGGTGGCCGGGATCCGCGCATTTGTTGGCGGTCGGGCGGTCGTTGGGACGACGGCAGCTTTGACGTTCTCTACACCTCGCTGACGCGCGAAACCGCCATTGCGGAACGGCGATTCCATCTCTATCGCGGTCAGCCAATTCCTCCCTCGAAGCTGCACTATGAGCTCTTCGAACTGTCAGTCAGCCTGGCCGCCGTCATGACCTTTGACACACTCGACAGCCTTGCGCACCTTGGTATGGACCGCGGTCGCTTCGGCCAGCTCACCTACGCCAGTCGAGAGCAGGAATACCGCCGCTCGCAGGAGATTGCAGAAGCCTGCTTCTTCTTGGGTGCTGATGGCCTTCTGGTGCCGAGCGCCCGCGACCTGAGCCAGAAAAACCTGATCATCTTCTGCGAACAAGAAACGGATATCACGATAGAGATCCACGAGAGCCACGGTCTCGTGGACGTCACCGCGTAGCGCCGGACGCTCTGCCGGCTTATCGATGCTGAACAGAAAAGGCTCTTAACCCACGAAGGCCTTTTCGATCACGAACTCGGCCGGCATGGAGTTGGAGCCCTCATTGAGGCCAGCCTTTTCAGCCAGGGCCTTGGTATCCTGCAGCATCGCCATGGAGCCGCAGATCATGATGCGGTCCTTGGCCGGGTCGAAGGGCGGCAGGCCCAGCTCATCGAACATCTGACCGCTCTCGATCAGGTTCGTGATGCGGCCTTTGCGGTGGTAGGGCTCCTGCGTGATGCTGGTGTAATGGACCAGCTTGTCGGCGGCATACTCGCCAACCAGAGGATCCTCTTTGGTCTTGGCAACCAGGTCCTCGCCGTAGGCCAGTTCTGCCACCTCTCGGCAGGTGTGGGTCAGGATGACCTTGTCGAACTTCTCATAGGTCTCGGGATCGCGCACCAGGCTGGCGAAGGGGGCGATGCCGGTCCCGGTCGAGAACATATATAGGCGGGATCCCGGAACCAGTGCGTCGAGCACCAGGGTCCCGGTCGGCTTGCGGCCGAGCACGATCTCGTCGCCCGGCTTGATTAGCTGCAGCTTGGAGGTCAGCGGCCCGTCCGGCACCTTGATCGAGAAGAACTCCAGCTCCTCGTCCCAGGCCGGATTGGCGATGGAGTAGGCGCGCAACAGCGGCTTGCCCGGTTTCAGCTCCAAGCCGATCATGACGAACTCGCCGGAGCGAAAACGGAAATCGGCCGGGCGGGTGATCCGGAAATGGAACAGCCGATCGGTCCAATGATGCACGGAGAGTACTGTCTGCCGCGTCAGGGACGCGGGCAGGGAGGGGCGTTCTGCTTCGACCACCAAACCGTCTTGCTGCATAACCTTCTCCAAACCACTCAAAGGTGGGGCGTAAGCGACTAGCTTATAAAGGAGTCGCCGGGCCTTGCCTCTGCAATCGGCGAAACGCCGCCCTTCTGCTGCTGCAGAGCTTCTACCTGGCAATTCCTTTCGCAGATGCGAAGAGACCCCGGCGACGCCCTTCGTCGCACCCCCGTGGCCAGGCTGGGCGACATTTTGGGCCTCTTGCGGCCAACCGCTAGGGTCCCTCTGGGCATAGGTCCCGGTCGTGGGTTTTCCACAACAGTCGGGACTCGCATGACAACGATGCTGCGTGAGATGCTCTGGCCCATGACTCACGCCGACTTCATACATCTGAGAGTGCATTCCGCCTACTCCCTTCTGGAGGGGGCCCTCAAGGTCAAGGATCTGGTGGCGCGGACGGCTGCCATGGGCATGCCGGCGGTCGGCGTTTGCGACACGGCCAATCTCTTTGGCGCCTTGGAGTTTGCCAACGCTGCCAAGGGCCTGGGCGTACAGCCGATCATCGGCTGCCAGCTGCCGATAACCCGCGAGGAGGGCCAGGACCAGCGCAACGCGACCCCGCCGGAACCGGACTCCTTGATCCTCCTGGTCCAGTCCGAGGCCGGCTATCGCAATCTCATGGCCCTGATCAGCGAGGCCTATCTGGAAACCGAGCCGCCGCTTGCACCGCAGATCGCGTTGGAAGGGTTGCAGGGGCGCTGCGATGGCTTGATCTGCCTGACAGGCGGGCCATCCGGCGCGCTCAATCGTCTGTTGGTTCATGGACAGGTGCCGGCAGCAGAAGCGCTCGTGGAGCGTCTGGCTAAGCTCTTTCCGGGCACGCTCTACGTAGAGCTGCAGCGGCATCAGCGTGAGGAAGAGGTGAGCGCCGAGCCCGGCCTGATCGACCTTGCCTATGCGAAGAATCTGCCGCTGGTTGCCACCAACGAGGCCTTTTTCTCCGAGGCCCAAGTCTATCGGGCGCACGACGCGCTGCTCTGCGTTGCCGGCAGCACCTATGTCGGCGAGAGCGATCGCCGCCAGGTGACCCCCGATCATCGCCTGAAGTCCGCGGAGGAGATGCGCACGCTCTTCGCAGACCTGCCGGAAGCTTGCGACAACACCATCACCATTGCACAGCGCTGCCACTTCTTTCCTGGCAAGATCGCGCCCATCCTGCCGGCCTTTCCGACCGAGGGCGATCGAGGCGAAGAGGCCGAATTGAGGGCTCAGGCAGCCGCCGGGCTCGAGAGGAGATTAGAGCGCCACGTCTATCTTGGCGAGGAGGACGCTGAGGCGCGTGACGCCATAGCCAAACCCTATCGCGATCGGCTGAAGCACGAGCTCAACGTCATCGCCACCATGGGCTTTCCGGGCTACTTCCTGATCGTTGCCGACTTCATCAAGTGGGCGAAAGAGCAGGGGATCCCGGTGGGACCGGGCCGCGGCTCGGGTGCGGGCTCAGTGGTCGCCTGGGCGCTCACCATCACCGATCTCGACCCGCTTCGCTGGGGCCTGCTGTTCGAGCGCTTTCTCAATCCCGAACGTGTGTCCATGCCGGACTTCGACGTGGACTTCTGTCAGGACCGCCGCGACGAGGTGATCCGCTATGTGCAGGAGAAGTACGGCCAGGATCGCGTCGCCCAGATCATCACCTTCGGAAAGCTGCAGGCCCGCGCGGTCCTGCGCGATGTCGGACGCGTGCTGCAGATGCCCTATGGCCATGTCGACAAGCTCTGCAAGATGGTGCCGAACAACCCCGCCAATCCGGTGACCCTGCAGCAAGCGATCGATGGCGAGCCGCAGTTGCAGGCCCAGATCGAGAGCGACGAGACGGTCAAGGATCTGACCGAAATCGCTCTGCAGTTGGAGGGGCTCTATCGCCATGCCTCGACCCACGCGGCCGGCGTGGTGATCGGCGATCGCCCGTTGCAGGAGTTGATCCCGCTCTACCGCGACCCGCGCTCGGACATGCGGGTAACGCAGTTCAACATGAAGTTCGTCGAGGAAGCCGGGCTGGTAAAGTTCGATTTCCTGGGCCTCAAGACCCTGACGGTCTTGGCAGAGGCCGAAATCCTGATCCGCAGGCGCGAACCGGGCTTCGACGTCAACACCATCCCCCTGGACGACTTGGCAACCTTCGAAATGCTGACCCGGGCTGACACGGTGGGCGTCTTCCAGCTGGAGTCCTCGGGTATGCGCGATGTGCTGAAGCGCCTGCGCCCTGACCGCTTCGAAGACATCATCGCCGTTGTCGCCCTCTATCGTCCCGGGCCGATGGACAACATCCCGAGCTACATCCGGCGCAAGCATGGCGAGGAAGAGCCGGACTACCTCCATCCTCTGCTGGAAGAGATCCTGAAAGAGACCTTCGGGATCATGATCTACCAAGAGCAGGTGATGCAGATCGCTCAGGTCCTGTCTGGCTACAGCCTGGGTGGTGCCGATCTTCTGCGGCGTGCCATGGGCAAGAAGATCAAGGCCGAGATGGATGCCCAGAAGAAGACCTTCATCGATGGCGCGATCGCGCAGAAGGTCGATGGCGGCAAGGCCGAGCAGATCTTCGATCAGGTGGCCAAGTTCGCCGGCTATGGCTTCAACAAGAGCCATGCCGCGGCCTACGCCCTGGTCGCCTATCAAACGGCCTATTTGAAGGCCACCTATCCGGTGGAGTTCATGGCCGCCTCGATGACCCTGGATCTGGGCAACACTGACAAGCTGAACATCTTTCGCCAGGAACTGCAGCGCCTGGGCATCGATCTGCTGCCGCCGGACATCAATGCGTCCGAAAGCGTCTTTTCGGTGGAGGCGGACGGCGAGGGCAAGCAGTCGATCCGATACGCCCTGGGTGCCCTGAAGAATGTCGGCGCCGCCGCGATGAAGGGCTTGGTAGCAGAGCGCAGCCAAAGCGGCGCCTTCGGGACTTTGGGCGATCTCGCTGAGCGTTTGGACCCCAAGGCGGTGAACAAGCGCAGCCTGGAATCTCTATCTGCTGCGGGTGCTTTCGACAGGTTGTCAAAGAACAGGCGCCAACTCTTTGAGGGTGCTGACGTCTTTGTTCGCCACGCCGCAGCCGCTACAGAGGCGCGCTCCTCTGCCCAGGTCTCGCTATTCGGCGGAGAATCCATGGCGGCGCCCAGCCTGAAGCTTCCGGATGTGGCGGATTGGGCGCCATTAGAACGTCTGCAGCATGAGTTCACTGCGATTGGCTTCTATCTCTCAGCGCATCCCTTGGACAGCTATCAGACCTCCCTCAAGCGTCTGGGCGTGGCTATGCAGTCGGACCTGCAGTCGGCTGCACGCTTGGGACCGGCTCGGCGCAAGGTCGCCGGGATCGTCGTCGGCAAGCAGGAGCGGCGAGCCAAGAGCGGCAATCGCTTCGCTTTCCTGCAGCTCTCCGACCCCTCAGGTGTCTACGAAGTGGTGCTCTTCTCGGAGATCTTGGCGCGCTCGCGTGAGCTGCTCGATTCCGGCGAACCCCTGCTTCTGGGGATCGATCTGCGCGGCGAGGGCGACGAGCTGCGCATGAATGTCCAAGAGATCGAGCTGCTGGAGCGCGCGGCCGCCAATGCAGCGCAGGGCATCAAGGTCTTCGTGAACGATCCGGAACCTCTCTCCCACCTCAAGGCACTGCTGGAGCGGCAGGGTAGGGGCCGTGGCCGCATTGCCGTCGTGCTCGACATCGCGCCGGGCGAGGAGTTGGAATTCGAGCTGGAGGGCAACTACAACCTCACCCCCGACAGCCGGCGCGCCATGAAGAACCTGCCGGGCCTGGTGGTCGAGGATATCTGATCGGTCCACCGTCAGGTGACGAAGATAAAGTCCTCTGCGGTCAGTTGATCGGCGAGAGAAAGCCCGGTCATCTCGAAGGCGAGGTCATCGGTGCCGTCTCCGTCCTTATCGACCTCGACGCGTTGATCTCCGGCGAAGCGCACTTCAGGGGCACCTTGGCCGCTGAAGGCCGTGTCGCCGACATAGGCGGGGTCACCCTCGATGAAGGGCACTTCGAAGACCAGCAGGTCTTGGCCATTGGCGGCACCCAGGCTGACCCCGTCGAAGTCTTCGATGATCTGGCTGCCGGAGATGAAGTTGCCGGCGAAGATGAAGGAGTCGGCACCGCTGCCGCCGAAGGCCGTGTCCGCCTTGCCCACATGGAGTTCATCGCTACCGCTGTCCCCGGCCAAGCGGTCACCGGCCGCCCCACCAAAGACGGTGTCGTCACCGTCACCACCTTCAATCCAGTCTATACCCTGGTTGCCGGCCAGGCGGTTGGCTCCTGTGTTGCCTTCCAGGGTGTTGTCCAGGCTGTTGCCGGTGCCATTGATGCTGCCGGCGCCGCCTTGCATGCGTAGGTTCTCGATGAAGTCGTTGGTGTCGCCGTCGGGCAGGGTAAAGTCGACCAGTGCCCGCACCAAGTCCGTGCCCTGACCGCTGGTGTCGCGGACCTGGTCAGTCGCGGTGTCGACGACAAAGGTATCGTCGCCAAGGGCTCCGACGGCAGTGTCGGTGCCGTCTCGTCCGTTCAGGATGTCGTTACCGGCGCGCCCGAAAAGCAGGTCGTCGCCGGTGTTGCCCAGAAGCGTGTTGTCGTGTTCGTTGGCACGAAGGCGGGCATCGCCGACGTTACGTTCTATCTGCAGACGCTCGACGAAGCCCTCGTCGCCGCCTTGCAGGGTGTAGTCGCTCGCCTTGGAGCGCAGCACGTCTAAGGCGCCACCACCGGCAGTCTCAAAGACCAGATCGCTGGATGTCTCAACGAAGAAGGTGTCATTGCCGATCCCTCCGTAGGCATAGTCGGTACCACTGCTGCCGTTCAGGCGATCACGCCCTTGTTCGCCGAATAGCCGATCCGCGCCGGAACCGCCGACGACCAGGTCGGCGCCGGTTCCTCCGACAACTGTGTCCTCATCATTGCCGCCAAAAGCAGTATCCTTGGCGCTGCCGCCCTCAAGCGTGTCATTGCCGAAGGCTCCGCGCAGCGCATCGTTGCCGACATCGCCGACGAGAAGGTCATCGCTGCTGCCTCCACGCAGATCGTCATCCCCGGTCAGACCAAAGAGCGCTTGTGAGCCGGTACCCGCATTGATGCTGTTGTTGGCGCTGCTGCCGAAGATGGTCTCAAAGCCAGTGATCTCGACGCCGGAGGGGAGGGTAACCCCGCCTGGTATCACCAGTGTGTCGGTCCCACTGCCGCCGAAGAAGGAATCGCCGCTCTGTAGATCTCCTTGAGAGCGCACGGTGACGGTGTCGTTGCCCGACCCACCATAAACGGTGTCGGTACCGCTGCCGCCGCTGAGCCCGACGTCGTCACCATTGTCTCCATGGATACGGTCATCTCCGGTACCGCCGATAATTGAGGTATCGTTGCCGTCTCCCCCATAGAGAAAGTCAGCACCGCTATCGCCGAAAAGCCCGACGTCCTTGCCACCGTCACCTGTCAGCTTGTCATTGTCTGATCCGCCGAAGAGGCTGCTGTCGTTACCGGAATCCCCGCGCACCACGTCGTTTCCAGTACCTCCGTAAAACAGACTGTCCGTGCCGGTGCCTCCATAGTGGGTGTCGATGCCGTCATCTCCATAGAAGGAGGCATCATTCCCACCGCCGCCAAACAGCGTATCGTTTAGGGAGCCGCCGAAGAAACGGGAATCACTGCCGCCATCGCCGTTCAAGGTATCGGCGCCACTGCCGCCAAAGATCGAGCGGTCTCGTCCAGCACCACCGTCGATCCGATCGCCGTTGTTGCCTCCGAAGAGGTTGGCATCATTGCCGCTGCCTGCGTAGAGCCTGTCCCGGCCAGTCTGTCCGTAGAGGCGGTCGACCCCGCTCAAACCAAAGATGTAGTCGTCACTGCCTGTCCCAATAAGGGTATTATTACCATTGGTGCCACTAATCGTCGCCATGTCGGTCCCTCACATCGCCAAGTGATGCTATGGCCAGCAGGTAAAGGCACTTAGACTAGCAGTTTTTGAGGTGTTTGAACAGTGACACTAATCGTTTTCTCTGGTTCGATTGGATGCCGTTATCCGGAAGGCGTCTGGATGCAGCAGCAAGTTGGTTGGCAATAGGCCGACCCAAACCACTTTAATCAGGTCCGCCAAGAGTTCCGATTATAGCCGAACTGCTCGAACTCGAGATCGTAACTCGACGCGATTTTCGCAGCCGATGCTTCATCATAATAGACTTGGAAGGGAAGGTCGCTCTTGCGGTACTCTGTCTTGTATCGACCCAAAGACTCAAAGGGCACATCAAGATCGTTACAGAGGTCTTTGCAGTCGGCTTCCAGAGTCTCGTAACGCAGCACGCGATCAACCACCTTTACGCCATCAATGGACCAGAATGGGCGGCTGATGTTCCATTTCGGACCCAGACGCCCGAGCCAGCTGCGGAAGGCCTCTGAGGCCTGATCAAGACCGGCCTTTGCGAGGTCAATGCGTTCTGGTTTCGACAACTCCATCCAAAAGAGCGACACTGCCTGATCATAGGGATTCCGCATCGGGCAAACCTTGAGATAGCCCTCCCAAACCTGGGGCTCGAGCGCCTGCTGCAGGTCGGATGCGGTCATATGGTTCCAAAAACGCCGGAGGTTGCCTTGACCTGCCCCCGGCATACGGGCACCGACGATTCCGATTTCAGAGATGTGCTCTTCCGTCCCGTGGCGGATGTTCTCCGGATCGGGACGGCAATAGCGTTCCAGGAAGATCTCCACCGAGGTACCAGCCGTCTTTGGCGTCTTTAGGAAGATAAATTTCTGCGTATGGCTGACCAGCACGGCGCTCCGTTCCTCGTGGAGTGTTGGGGATAGAGGCGCGCTAGCCCTCTATGATCCACATTGTCTGCAGGAGGCGGTTTCGGCAAGTCAAGGGGGCGAGCCACTTGGTGGAGCGATCGTCTAGGTTCAAGGCAAAGGATTTAGGGCTTGCCTTTGCCAACAGCCTCACCTATGTCCCCTCCGCTAACTCGCACGCGGGAACAGCGTTGCGCGGGGCAAATTCCCCGTTTCCGACGCTCCGGTGGTGGGCCAGGTGGCCAACCAATCCCCGCGGAGGCATGAACCGGAGAAGAAAGAATGGCACTTCCTGACGTTTCCATGCGTCAGCTCCTCGAAGCTGGCGTGCATTTCGGACACACCACCCGGCGCTGGAACCCGCGCATGGCCCCCTTCATCTTTGGCCAGCGTAACGGCGTCCACATCATCGATCTACAGCAGACCGTTCCGCTGTTCCATCAGGCCTTGCTGGCCGTACGCGATGTCGTCGCCGGCGGCGGCCGTGTGCTCTTCGTCGGCACTAAACGCCAGGCGGCAGAGAAGATCGCCGAGGCGGCCAGCAGCTGTGGTCAGTACTATGTCAATCACCGCTGGCTCGGCGGCATGCTGACCAACTGGAAAACCATCAGCCAGTCGATCCGCCGCCTGCGCGAGTTGGAGAGCAAGCTGGACGGAGAGGTCGACGGCTTGACCAAGCGTGAGCTTCTGACCCTGACCCGTCAGCGTGAGAAGCTGGATCGTGCGCTTGGCGGCATCAAGGAGATGGGCGGTCTTCCCGACTTGCTCTTCATCATCGACACCAACAAGGAGCATCTGGCCGTTGCCGAGGCCAACCGCTTGGGTATCCCGGTGGTTGCCGTGCTGGATTCGAACAGCAGCCCAGAGGGCGTAAGCTTCCCGGTACCCGGAAACGACGATGCCATCCGCGCGATCTCGCTCTACTGCGAAAGCGTTTCCGAGGCGGTCCTGGACGGCATCCAGCAAGAGATGGCGCGTTCCGGCGTCGATCTAGGTGCAATTGAGCAGCCGGTACCTGAAGTTGCCGCGGAAGAAGAGAGCAAAGCCGTCGAAGCGGTGACGCTCGACGAGGCGGGCGCAGAGCTTGAGGCCGCCGCGGCCGAGGTCGAAGCAGCTGAGCCTGTGGCCGAGGCCGTTGAGGAGGCACCGGCTGAGACGGTTGAGGAGGCACCGGCTGAGGCGGCTGACGAGGCTCCTGCCGAAGCCCCCGCCGGTGAGGCTGTGACCACTGAGGCCGAGGAGACCCGCGCGGCCAGCTAATCCGCCCCTTGGGCGTTTAGCAGTTTTCAGAGGGCGGTGCCGGTGGGGCCAGGTGTGGCGCCGGCACCAAACTCTTGTCTTGGTCCTGGAGCATGAGAACCGGCGTAGCGGGTCTTTCCCGCGGCCGTGACGCCGAACTGTAACGCTTCTGCTTTAGGACGACCCGAACGAAGAGAGAGAAGGACGAGAAAGATGGCACAAATCACCGCTGCGCTGGTCAAGGAGCTGCGCGAGAAGACCGGTGCCGGCATGATGGATTGTAAGAAGGCGTTGACCGAAAACGAGGCCGACGTCGAGGCCGCAGTCGACTGGCTGCGCAAGAAGGGTTTGGCCGCTGCTGCCAAGAAGTCGGGTCGCGTCGCCGCCGAAGGCTTGGTTGCCGTCGCCACCGAAGGGACTGTCGGTGCACTGGCGGAGCTCAACTCCGAGACCGACTTCGTGGCGCGCAACGAGACCTTTCAGGCATTCGCCAAGCAGGCAGCCGAGATCGCACTGGCCGGTGCCGATTCCGCTGAGGCCCTGTTGGCAACAGGCTTCCCCGGTGCCGAGCATGCCGTCTCTGAGGAGCTGACCAAACTGATCGCCACCATCGGCGAGAACATGGTGCTGCGCCGCGTCGGCCGCCTCAGCGTGCCGCAGGGTGTGGTCGCCAGCTATGTCCACAATCAGGTTGCCCCCGGTCTCGGCAAGATCGGCGTGCTGGTCGGCCTGAAGTCTTCGGGTGACGCCGAAAAGCTGGCCGCCTTCGGCCGCCAGCTGGCCATGCACGTGGCTGCTGCCTCGCCGCAGGCCGTCTCGCCCGACGGGGTCGATCAGGAGTTGCTCGACCGTGAGCGGGCGGTCCTGAGCGAGCAGGCCCTGGCCAGCGGCAAGCCGCCGGAGATCGTCGAGAAGATGGTGCAGGGCCGCCTGCGTAAGTACTATGAAGAGATCTGCCTCTTGGAGCAGGTCTTCGTCATCGACGGCGAGAACAAGGTGAAGAAGGCCGTGGAGATCTTCGCCAAGGACCTGGGCAGCCCGGTCGAGGTCGAAGGCTTCCTGCGCCTGCAGTTGGGCGAAGGCGTCGAGAAGGAAGAGGGCGACTTCGCAGCCGAGGTCGCTGCCACCGCCGGACGCGGCTAAGCCTGCTACCCGAAATCGCGTAGGGCGAGCTCCCAACAAGGGGCTCGCCAGACCGCCTTGCGCCTGTCATAACCTCTCCCGCTTCTAGGACTGATCCGGCAGGCTATGGCCGGCCTCAGTCGTGCCGGGAAGGGGCCTCTTTTAATGTCGCTGCCGCAACACTATCAACGTGTTCTGCTGAAGGTTTCAGGCGAAGCCCTGATGGGCAGCGAGGGTTATGGCATCGACGCCAAGACCCTGCGCCGCATCGCAGCCGACGTGCGCGAGGTCCATGCCACCGGCAAGCAGATCGCGCTTGTGGTCGGTGGCGGCAACATCTTTCGCGGCATGGGTAGCTCTGCGCATGGGCTCGATCGCGCCACCGGCGACTACATGGGCATGCTCGCCACGGTGATGAATGCTCTGGCATTGCAGAATGCGCTAGAAACGCTGTCGGTACCGACCCGGGTACAGTCAGCGCTGCCCATCACCTCGGTCGCCGAACCCTATATCCGACGCCGTGCGCAACGCCATATGGAGCGCGGGCGCGTCGTCATCTTCGCCGCCGGCACCGGCAGTCCCTTCTTCACAACGGATACGGCAGCAGCGCTCCGCGCCTCTGAGATGGGCTGTGAGCTCCTGCTGAAGGGAACCAAGGTCGACGGAGTCTATGATTCCGACCCTACAACCAATCCCGATGCCAAGCGCTATGATGAGTTGACCTATACTGAGGCTTTGACGAAACAGCTGGCGGTAATGGACGCCACGGCCTTAGCCTTGGCACGGGAGAACCATATTCCGATCATGGTTTTCTCTATTCTGGAAGCAGGTGGCTTTCAGCGAGTCTTGACTGGTGCCCAGAAGGGCACCCTGGTGCACGATTGAGGGAGGTGTGTTGTGGCTGATCCTGATCTGGACGACCTAGAGCGGCGCATGGATTCGGCGGTCGAGGTCTTACGCAAAGAGCTGGCGGGGCTTCGAACCGGCCGCGCCTCGACACAACTCTTGGAATCGATCACCGTCAACGCCTATGGCGCGGCCATGCCCCTCAATCAGGTGGGCACCGTCTCTGTGCTTGAGGCCCAGACTCTGGGCGTGAATGTGTGGGACAAGTCTTTGGTGGCGGCCGTGGACAAGGCCATCCGCGAGTCGGGACTGGGTCTCAATCCCGCGACCAGCGGTCAAATCGTCCGTATCCCGATTCCAGCCTTAAGCACGGAACGGCGCCAGGAGTTGAGCAAGGTTGCCGGCAAGTACGCCGAGCAGGCCCGTGTAGCCGTCCGCAACGTTCGCCGCGACGGCATGGACATGCTGAAGAAGATGGAGAAGGACGGCGATCTTTCCGAGGACGAGCACCGTCTCTGGGCCGACGAGGTCCAAAGTCTGACCGACGCCCATGTTCAGCAGGTCGACGAGGTCTATCAGCAGAAAGAGGCGGAGATCATGCAGGTTTAGGGGAGTGGACCGGCAAGTCTACTTCCGACGAGCAACTCTAGTTCAGGAGGTTGAGTGACGTGAGCGCCCGGAGCTTGGCCCGGCAAGAGCCAGAGGGTCCCTATGGCGGTTTGCATATTGCCATCATCATGGATGGCAATGGGCGCTGGGCGAAGCGGCGCGGCCTGCCGCGGACGGCGGGCCACCGCAAGGGCGCGGAGGCTGTGCGCCGGGCCGTCGAGGGTGCGGTCGAGCTGGGCATTGCGACCCTGACACTCTTCGGTTTCTCGGCCGAGAACTGGAAGCGGCCGGTGGGCGAGGTCACGGACCTCATGTCATTGCTGCGCATTTATCTGGAGAGCGAAATCGACGAGCTCGACAAACAGGGCGTTCGCCTCTCGGTAATCGGAGAGCGCCGGCGCCTGCCGACCGACGTGACAAGGCTGATCGAGCAAGGTGAGGAACGCACCAAGGGTAACAGGCGACTCTTGCTGCAGGTCGCGCTCAGTTACGGTGGCCGACAGGAGATCCTGGAAGCGACTCGTGCCTTGGCCCGCGAGGTGTTGGAGGGTTCCATGACCGTCGAGGAGATCGACGAGGAGGCTTTCTCGCGCCATCTCTTCACCGCAAGCGTCAACGATCCCGACATTGTCCTGCGTACCTCTGGTGAAAAGCGGCTTTCCAACTTTCTGCTTTGGCAGTCCGCCTATAGCGAGTTCATCTTTATCGACAAGCTCTGGCCGGACTTCACCCGCGACGATCTTGCGGAAGCCCTGGCCGAGCTGCAGGTGCGAGAGCGACGCTACGGTGCCCTCGCGACTGCTTAGTGGTTTGGGCGAGACGTTTCGCTGGCGTCTTCTCTCTTCGCTCTGCCTGGCACCTCCGGTCCTTGCAGCCATCATTCTGGGCATGCCCTGGACCGGGCTCCTCCTCCTGGCCATGATCGTCCTGCTGGCGTGGGAGTGGGTCTCGCTCACGCTGGGTCGCTTTGCCTTGCCTTCCGGGGTGCTCCTGATTGCCGGCATCACACTGTCGGTGGTGCTGGCGAGCCAAGACCACTGGCTTTGGGGAGGCTTGGCTTTGGCGATCGGGGGGCTTGCTGCTGCTCTGGCCTCTCCAAGAGAGGGAGGTAGAGGCGGGGCGAGCGTCTGGTTGCTGTCCGGAAGCCTCTATATCGGCTTTGCCTGTTTGGCCCTCTATTATCTGCGCGAGCGCCAAGCTGAGGGGCTGGGTTGGACCCTCTGGCTCTTGGCGGTCGTCTGGGCAGTGGACATCTTCGCCTTCCTTGTTGGCCGAAGGGTGGGCGGCTGGAAGCTCTGGCCCTCCGTATCACCGCGCAAGACCTGGTCCGGCTTTGCCGGTGGTACACTTGCCGGGATCATGATGGGTATCTGCGGTATCTTCTGGCTTGATGCGCGCCCACTCTGGGAACTCGCGCTAGGAGCGGCGCTGCTGAGCTTGGTTGTGCAAGCAGGCGACTTGGCGGAATCGGCGGTCAAGCGGCACTTCGATGTGAAGGATGCCAGTGCGCTCATTCCCGGCCACGGTGGGCTGCTCGACCGCGTCGACGGCCTCTTGCCGGCTTCTATAGCCCTGGCTCTGGCGCTATGGCTTGGTGCCTAGAGATGGGATATGCAGGACCTGGGCGCTGCCCCAGCGGCGTCTGACTGTGAGGAGAGTGTCTGGTGACACGAACGGAAAGCAAAGACCAAGCTGGCGGAGCCATTCAGGAGGGTGAGCCTCGCCGCTTAACCATCTTGGGCTCCACCGGGTCGGTCGGTCAAAGCACCCTGGATCTGGTGCAGCGCAACCGCGACAGCTTCAGCCTTGTCGCCCTGACGGCGGGAACCCGGGTCAAGGCCTTGGCCGAGCAGGCACGCTTGCTGCGCCCCGAGCTGGCGGTCATCGCCGACGAGCGGCTCTATGGCGATCTGAAGGAGGCGCTCGCCGGGACGGGTGTGGAGGCAGCAGCCGGTGCCGCGGCGGTGGCCGAGGCAGCCGAACGACCGAGCGACTGGTGTATGTCGGCAATCGTCGGTGCAGCCGGTCTGCAGCCAACCTTGGCAGCGGTGGAGCAGGGACAGGTGGTGGCCTTCGCCAACAAGGAAACCCTGGTCTGCGCCGGCGAATTGGTCATGCAGCGCGTGTCCGAACGCGGGGCAACCCTGCTGCCGGTCGATTCAGAACACAACGCCATCTTCCAAGTCTTTGATTCGGAGCGAAAAGAAGGCATCGAGAAGATTCTGCTGACAGCCTCCGGCGGCCCCTTCCGTGCACTGTCCCTGGCGGAGATGGCTGGAAAGTCCCCAGAAGAGGCAGTGGCACATCCGAACTGGGATATGGGTGCCAAGATCTCCGTCGACTCTGCGACGATGATGAACAAGGGCTTGGAACTTATTGAAGCAGGACACCTTTTTGGATTTGAACCCCAGCGCATCGAAATTCTGGTTCATCCCCAGTCGGTGATCCATTCGATGGTCGTCTACCTGGACGGCTCTGTACTGGCCCAACTGGGCTCGCCGGACATGCGCACGCCGATCGCACACACTCTTGCCTGGCCGGCACGCATGCAGACGCCGGTCGAGCGTCTGGACCTGGTCAAGATAGCGACCCTGACCTTCGAAGAGCCCGATCCAGAGCGCTTTCCGGCCTTGCGCTTGGCACGCAGTGCGATGGAGGCAGGCGGGGGCGCACCCTTGGTGCTCAACGCCGCCAATGAGATTGCAGTGGCTGCCTTCCTGCGCCGAGAGATCGGCTTCCTTGAAATTGCCGCAGTCGTGGAGGAGACCCTGGACCAATTGGGCGACACTGCGGCCGATAGCCTTGATGCGATTGTTTCGGCAGACAAAGAGGCCCGGCACGTGGCAGAAGCTGCCTGTCGTCAGCGGGCGGCGGCGGCTGAATAGCCCTCCCCCGCGGAGTGGCTGGCGTAGGAGAAGCTTGGTGATGGTCCTCATGGAACGAAGGGCGCAGAGGTGGACTGGCTGCTCTCGATCCTAGAAATCGTGATCCCCTTTTTGGTGGTCCTGACGCTCTTGGTTTTCGTGCATGAGCTTGGCCACTACTGGGTCGCCAGGCGCAACGGCGTGAAGGTCCTGATCTTCTCGGTCGGTTTCGGGCCGGAGCTCTTCGGCTTTACCGACAGGTCGGGCACACGCTGGCGGGTTTCGGCGCTGCCGCTGGGCGGTTACGTCAAGATGCTGGGCGACATGGATGCCACCAGCAGGCCCGATGACGAGTCACTCCGCGATCTGGATGAGGGTGAGCGCCAACAGGCCTTTCCGGCGAAGTCTCTGGGTGCGCGTGCGGCCATTGTCGCCGCCGGCCCGATTGCGAACTTCCTCTTTGCCTGGGTGCTCTTGGCCTTCCTCTTCGTGGTCTTCGGCCGCCCCCTGACGCCGGCCGTGATCACCGACGTGCTGCCAAATTCGGCCGCGGCCGAGGCCGGTCTGCAGGTCGGCGACCGCATTGCCGAGATCAATGGATCCAGCATTTCCCGATTCGAGGATGTGCAGCGTGCCGTTCAGTTGAACCTGGATCAGCCGCTTAGCATCACCGTCGAGCGTGACGGGGGCCTGGTGCCGCTGCGCGCGCAGCCGACGATGACGGAGATCAAGGATTCCAACGACTGTCCGATCCAGGTGGCGCGCTTGGGGATACAGGCGACTGGCACTGACGTAGTACACCTGGGCCCTGTCGAGGGTCTCTGGGTTGCGGCGACGGAAACCTGGTCTCTCGCCACAGACACACTGGCTGGAGTCTGGCAGATCATTGTCGGCACGCGGACGACGGACGAACTGGGCGGCCCGATTCGGATCGCCGAGATGTCGGGTCAGGTGGCGCAGATCGGCTTGGTTTCATTGATCTTTTTCATGGCCTTGTTGTCCGTGAACCTGGGACTGATTAATCTCTTCCCAATCCCGATGTTGGATGGAGGCCATCTTCTGTTCTATGCCTTTGAGGCAATCCGTGGCCGACCCTTGGGCCCTCGTGCCCAGGATGTGGGTTTCAGAATCGGTTTGGGTTTGGTCCTATCTTTGATGGTGTTCGCTACCGTGAATGACATCCTCCGAATCGACGCATGCGTCAGCTAAGGGCGAGGTGCGGACGATGCAGTCTTTGATGTCCTGGATTCGCTGGTACCTGCCTTATGGCTTCCGCCGGCTGGTGCTGGTGCTCTGTCTCTTGGCCATGGCTTTGCCGACGGTGGAATTCTCACCGTCCAAGGCACAGTCATTGCTCTCAGGCGGCACCATCAGCGAGATTGTGATTGAAGGTGGGCAACGCATCGACCCGGCGACGGTCTTGAATTACCTGGGGCTGCAGCCCGGTGATTCCTTTGACGCGCGCGACCTCGATGCAGCGCTCTCTAATCTCTTCGCGACCGGCCTTTTCGCCAACGCGGTCTTTGAGCGCGACGGCGACAAGCTGATCGTTCGGGTGGTGGAAAACCCCCTGATCAACATCGTGGCCTTTGAGGGCAACGATCGCCTCGACAACGAGACCCTGCAGTCAGAGATCCAATCGCGCCCCAGAACCGTCTTTACCCGCAGCCGCGTGCAAAGCGACACGCAGCGCCTCTTGGAAATCTACCGACGCACCGGGCGCTTTAATGCCAGTGTCGATCCCAAAATCATCCGCTTGGATCAGAACCGGGTCAATCTGGTCTTCGAGATCGACGAGGGCAGTGCGTCTGGCATCGATTCGATCAACTTCATCGGCAACAACGAGTACTCAGACGGTCGACTGCGCGAGGTGATCACCACCAGCGAGACCGACTTCTTGGGCTTCCTCGCGACCAACGATTCCTATGATCCGGAGCGTCTGAACTTCGACAAGGAACTGCTGCGCCGCTTCTACCTTTCGGAAGGCTATGCCGATTTCCGAGTGCTCTCGGTCGTGGCCGAGCTGGCGCGCAACAACAGCGACTTCATCATCACCTTCACCTTGGAAGAAGGCGAGGAATACACCTTCGGTGCGATCAATGTGGACTCGACCATCAAGAACCTGGAGCCGGAAGAGATCTTGGGGCAGATCACGACGGTAGAGGGTGAGACCTATGACGCGCTTGAGGTCGAGGAGAGCATTGAGGCAGTGACAGATGCGGTCGGTAATCTGGGTTTTGCCTTCGTCGAAGTCATCCCGCGCGTCGACAAGAACGATGAAGAACGCACCATCGGCATCACCTACGAGATCCAGGAAGGTCCCAAGGTTTACGTCGAGCGGATTGAGGTCAATGGCAACGTTCGCACCGTCGATGACGTAATCCGTCGCCAGTTCTCTCTAGTCGAAGGCGATGCTTTCAACACGACCAAGCTCGCGCGCTCCCGTCGTCGCATTCAGAACCTGGGTTTCTTCCGGACGGTTGACGTCACCACGGCACAGGGCTCATCGCCCGACCGCACAGTGATCAAGGTCAATGTGGAGGAGCAGTCGACCGGCGATCTTTCCTTCGGTGCCGGCTTCTCGACGGACTCCGGACCGCTTGGCAACATCACCATCACGGAACGCAACCTGCTTGGTCTGGCACAGGACCTGAGGCTCAATCTGGTGCTGTCAGGTGCCAGCTCGCAGATCGACCTCAGCTACACCGATCCCTACTTTTTGGATAAGGATCTCTCGGCAGGTATCGACCTCTTCCGGACCACCAACGAGCAGAACTCCTCCGACTTTGATCAGAAGAATCTGGGCTTCGGCTTGCGCGCTGGTTGGGACTACGAGAATGACCTACGCCATGTCGTGCGCTACCTCTTCGAGCGTCAGGACATTACCAATGTCGGCGATAATGCTGCCCAAATCATTCAGGATGACGAGGGCGTGCGTTACATCTCTACCATTGGCCAGACCCTGACCCTGGACAAGCGCAACAGCCGCTTCGATCCAACCAATGGCTATGTCCTCGTCGTGGACAACTCCTATACCGGCGTCGGCGGTAACTCTTACTTCTTCGAGAACACGGTCGGCGGCGCCTACTACACACCGGTCTTCGACATCGACAACCTGACCTTCCGCCTCTCCGCGCAGGCCGGCAACATCGCCTCCATTGAACCAACCCGCGTCAGTGATCGCTTCTTCATTGGTGGTGCCGATCTGCGCGGCTTTGAGACTGGCGGTGTCGGCCCGCGTGACCAGGACAGCGGTGATGCCTTGGGCGCCAAGAACTATTGGACCGGGTCGGCCGAACTGATTTTCCCGCTTGGACTACCGCAGGAACTGGCCGTCCGCGGACGTGTCTTCAATGACGTTGGCGCCGCCTGGGGGATCGATGGCTCGACCGTCGGTGTGGACGACAGTCGCAAACCTCGGGCCTCCGCCGGGGCCGGCATTTCCTGGGATTCGCCCTTCGGACCGCTGGTCGTCGATCTGGCCTATGCCTATGCCAAGCAGGACTTTGACCGGACGGAGGTGTTCCGCTTCAGCTTCGGAACCCGATTCTGATGCAAGGACTGTTGCGGCGGCAGGGTAGGACCTTGCTGCTCATCTGTGCCTTCTTTGCCTTTGCTTCGCCAATCAAGGCGCAAAACACCGCTCCGGAAGAGAGTGAAGGGGAGAGCGGTGCCCGCAGCGGCGTGGTCATCAACCTCCCCCCGAATCCGACCTTGCCGTCTGTTGACCAGCTCCTGGTTGTCGATGTTCAGCGGATTCTCGAACAATCACTTGCCGTACAGTCGATCCAGAATCAGCTGACTGCGGCCCGCCAATCCTTTCAGGCCGAGATGAGGGCGAGGGAAGCGGCCTTGCAAGAGCGCGACCGAGAGCTGGCATCACAGCGTGCAGCAATGGACGCAGGCGCATTTCAGGCAGAACGCGACCGTCTGGCCAGTGATCTTGCAAGCCTGCAAGACGATATCCGCGTCTGGTTCCGTGCCCATGATCAGGCCCAGAACCTGGCGCTGCGGCAGGCTCAGCAGACCTTGCTCAGGATCGTCAGTGAGATCGCACAGACCCGTGGGGCCGTAATCGTCATTCCCAAATCCTCGATCGTTCTGGTGCAGCCCAATCTGGATATCACCGAAGAAGCGCTGCAGCGCCTGAACCGCGACTTGCCATCCCTTCCCGAACCGGTTCTGCCGGGAGGGTCTGCCGCAATTGGCGGGGGCGAAGGGGAAGAGGACTAGACCAGTCGCAGAATATCCGAGCACGCGGTGACTGTTGGGCACTGCCCGCATTCAGACGATAGAGTGATGTCGACAAAGCCCCTGGGCTTCGCCATAAAGAGGCTCTGCGCCCCTGGTATCAGAGCCTTGACGCGGCTTCTTTTTGGCCCTGGGGACGGCGGCTTTGGGAGGTGGCGGTGACCGGGCGCAGAAAGCCTGACATCAACGTATCATGATGAGCGTGTGGACAGTCCGACCGAAAAGAGTTGAAGCAAATAAGGGAAGTGTTCGGGAACAATGAGTGAAGTCAGCACCACTGCGGAGGTGAAGCCCGTCATCAGCCTGGATATCGGAGAGATCATGAAGCGGATCCCACACCGCTATCCCTTCCTGATGATCGAGGCGATCAATGACATTGTCTTGGGGGAGAGCGCAGTCGGTATCAAGAACGTCTCCGTCAACGAACCGCACTTTCAAGGCCACTTTCCGGACAAGCCGGTCATGCCGGGGGTGCTAATCGTGGAGGCGATGGCGCAAACCGCTGCCGTGCTGGTGATGGAAACCTTGGGACACAACGCGCATGGCAAGATCGTCTACTTCATGACCATAGAGAACGCGCGTTTCCGACGACCTGTGACGCCGGGTGACCGATTGGAGATCCATGTGAAGAAGCAACATCACCGTGGCCAGGTCTGGAAGTTCTCTGGCGAGGCACGGGTCGGTGGCAAGGTCGCCGCACAGGCCTCCTACTCTGCGATGATTGTCGACGAGGCATGAGCGACATTCATGCGACTGCCATCGTCGATCCGGCGGCAGAGATTGGTGCAGGCTGCCAAATCGGCGCCTTATCAGTTGTCGGCCCGCATGTGTCACTCGAACCAGGCGTGGTGCTGCACAGCCATGTGGTGGTCGAAGGGCGAACCAGCATCGGCGCCGAAACTCAGATCTTTCCCTTCGCCAGCATCGGCCATCGCCCTCAGGATTTGAAGTATTCCGGCGAGGATTCGCGACTGGAGATCGGCCGACGCTGCATGATTCGCGAACACGTCACCATAAATCCAGGCACCGAGGGCGGCGGGATGGTGACCAAGATTGGTGATGGTTGCCTGCTGATGGTGGGTGCCCATGTCGCCCACGACTGCCATGTCGGCAAGGGCGTGATCCTTGCCAACAACGCCACCCTGGCCGGGCACGTTGTGGTCGGCGACGGCGCAATCCTTGGCGGGCTCTGCGCGGTGCAACAGTTCGTGCGCATCGGCCGCAACGCCATGATCGGCGGCATGTCGGGGATTCGTCAGGACGTGGTTCCCTTTGGCCTGGTCTTCGGCCGTCCGGGTGACCTCACGGGGTTGAACATGGTGGGCCTGCGCCGGGCGTCAACCAATCGCGAGGACATCGAGACATTGCGCAAGCTCTTTGACAGCGCCTTTGATCGCAGTGCCGGCACCATGGCCGATCGCCTGGAGAGTCTGCAGGTGGAAACAGCCTCAGGCGGCCTTGCCGAGGCCTTCCTCACCTTCCTTAAGGCCGAATCGGCGCACGGCTATATGCAGCCGACGGAGCGCCATGGTCACTAAGCTGGGCGTGATCGCGGGCTCCGG
Source organism: Rhodospirillales bacterium (assembly GCA_963669335.1). GTDB lineage: Bacteria > Pseudomonadota > Alphaproteobacteria > Kiloniellales > JACOMY01 > JACOMY01. The sequence goes on along the minus strand of OY770023.1, from coordinate 2,337,621 downwards.
CGGATTACCGCGCGAGATCATCGCTGCAGCCAGACAAATGGGCTGGGATTGCTTCGTCGTCGGCTTTGTCGAGCAAACCGACCGCGAAACCCTAAACGCCGCGCCCTCTATGCTGACCCACTTGGGCGCAGCCGGGAAAATCATGGACCGCCTGCGCGCCGAGGGCGTGAGCGACTTGGTGATGGCCGGCGGAATCAAACGGCCCTCGCTGTTGCAGATCAAGCCGGACTGGATGGCGGCCAAGTTCCTGGCACAGGTCGGCATCCGTGCGCTCGGCGACGATGGGCTCTTGCGCGCCATCATCCACTTTATCGAAGAACGCGGTTTCAATTTCCTCTCCGTGCCACAAATCCTGGGCGAGTTGGTCTTCGAGGAGGGGCTGTTGAGCGAGCGTGCGCCTGATGAAACTGCCGAAGAGGACATACGTCGCGGCCTGGAGGTTGCCCAGGCGCTCGGCAAGGTCGATGTCGGCCAGTCAGTGGTCGTTCAGCAAGGCCTGGTGCTGGGTGTTGAGGCGATTGAGGGTACGGACGCACTGCTGCAGCGCTGCAAGGATCTGGCGAGGCCGGTCGCCGGCGGGGTCCTGGTGAAGATCAAGAAGCCCGATCAGGAGGAGCGCGCCGATCTACCCGCCATTGGTCCTCGGACCGTTGAGAACGCCGCCGCCGCCGGCCTGCGAGGCATTGCCGTCCAGGCCGGATCGGCCCTTCTGATCGAGCGCGGAAAGACGGTGGCGCTTGCCAACAAGCACAAGCTCTTCCTGACCGGGCTCAGCGTCAAGAATGGCGCGTCGCAGGACGCATAGACAATGCCGGCTGCTGACGGACCCCTGATCTATCTGGTTGCCGGAGAGCCTTCCGGTGATCTCTTGGGCGCCCGTCTGATGGCGGCGCTCAAGGAAGAGACCGGCGGCGCCATTCGCTTTGAAGGCCTCGGCGGCCCCATGATGGAGGCCGAGGGGCTGAACAGCCTCTTCGATATCCGAGAAATCGCGGTCATGGGCTTTTTCGAGGTCGTGGGACACATCCCGACCGTGCTGCGCCGGATCCGTGATTGCCGCGAAGCAGCTCTGGCCGCCAAGCCCGATCTCTTCCTTTCGATCGATTCGCCCTCGTTCTCGCTGGAGGTCAGCACGTCACTGAAGGGGCAGGGCTATCCCCTGGTGCATTACGTGGCACCCTCGGTCTGGGCTTGGAAAAAGCGCAGAGCCAAGAAAATCGCCGACTTCCTGGATCATCTTCTCTGCCTGCTGCCCTTCGAGCCGCCATATTTCGAAGTGCATGGCCTGCAGACCAGCTTCGTCGGCCACCCGGCGGTCGAGGCAGCCGAACGGCCTGTCGACCCCCTGGGCTTACGGCAGCGTCTTGGCCTCGATCCCGACCAGCTCCTGCTGTCGGTCCTGCCTGGCAGTCGCCGCGGAGAGGTCAATCGCCATGCTGCGATTTTTGGCGAGGCTCTGGGGCTCTTGAAGGCGGACTATCCGCATCTGGCGGCCTTGGTTCCGACTGTTCCCAATGTGGCCGATCAAGTCGCGCGCGCGGCCGAGAGCTGGCCGGTCCCAGCCAAGATCCTGGCGGACTCAGCCGATAAGTACACCGCCTTTGCTGCGTCGCGCGCAGCCATGGCGGTTTCCGGGACCGTCGGGATCGAGTTGGCGGTGGCTGGCTTGCCGGCGGTCATGGCCTATCGGCTTAGCCCCATGAGTGCAGCGCTCTTTCCGCTTTTGGTGAACTTCCGTTTCGCCTCGATTGCCAGCCTGGTCCTGGACCGTCTGGTTCAACCGGAATGCCTGCAGTTCAAGTGCAATCCCAAGCGCATTGCCAGCACCCTGCGGCCCCTGATCGAAGAGACCGAGGAACGCGCCCGCGTCATCCGCGATGGTCAAGAGGCAGCGCGCGCGCTGGGACAAGGGAGCGCCATTCCCAGCAAGCGGGCGGCGGAGGTGGTCTTGAACCTCATCCGCCAAACCCGTCGCTAGTCTGATCTCACTGACATCCGAGCCCCGGGATGGAGCGGCGGCTTACCGCTCGCTCAAGGGCACGTAGCTGCGCTCACCCGGGCCGGTATAGACCTGACGCGGGCGGCTGATCCGCTGCTCGGGATCCTCGATCATCTCTTTCCACTGGGCGACCCAGCCGACCGTGCGGGCGACCGCAAAAAGCACGGTGAACATGGAGGTGGGGAAGCCCATGGCCTTCAGGATGATGCCGGAATAGAAGTCGACATTGGGGAAGAGCTTGTGGCTGACGAAGTAGTCATCCTCCAAGGCAATGCGCTCCAGCTCCATCGCCAGCTCCAGCAGGGGGTCTTCTATTCCCAACTCGCCCAAGACCTCATGGCAGGACTTCTGCATCACCGTCGCGCGCGGGTCATAGTTCTTGTAGACCCGATGGCCGAAGCCCATGAGACGGAAGGGGTCGTCCTTGTCCTTGGCGCGCTTGATGTACTCCGGAATACGGTCTTTGTGGCCGATCTCGTCCAGCATCAAGAGCACCGCCTCATTGGCGCCACCGTGGGCCGGTCCCCAAAGGCAGGCAATGCCGGCAGCGATACAGGCAAAGGGATTGGCGCCGGAAGAGCCGGCGATCCTGACCGTCGAGGTGGAGGCATTCTGCTCGTGGTCGGCATGCAGGATGAAGATCCGATCCATGGCGCGGGCCAGGATGGGGTTGACCTTGTAATCCTCGCAGGGGACCGAGAAGGTCATCTGCAGGAAGTTTTCCGCATAGGTCAGGTTGTTGCGCGGATAGATGAAGGGTTGACCGGTCGAGTACTTGTAGGCCCAGGCCGCGATCGTCGGCATCTTGGCAATCAGACGGTGCGAGGCGATGGTACGCTGGCGCGGATCGCGAATGTCGGTGGAGTCGTGATAGAAGGCAGAGAGCGCACCGACCACACCCACCATGATGGCCATGGGATGAGCGTCACGCCGAAAACCGCGATAGAAGTTCGCGATCTGCTCATGCAGCATGGTGTGGTAGGTGATGGCGTGCTCGAAATCCGACTTCTCCTTGCGGCTCGGCAGTTCGCCTTCCAGCAACAGATAGCAGACCTCCATGAAGTCGCTGTGCTCGGCCAGTTCGCCGATGGGATAGCCGCGATGCAGCAGCACGCCCTCGTCGCCGTCGATGTAGGTGATCTTGGAACGGCAAGAACCGGTCGAGGCGAAGCCCGGATCGTAGGTCAGCAAGTGCCCCTGGTTATAGAGCTTGCGCACGTCAAAGGCGGGGGCCCCCAGCGACCCGGTTACCTTGGGAAGGTCCCAGCTGCGGCCGTCTGTATTGTCGGTGACGGTGACCGTGTTCTTGTCCGCTGCCTGATCATTCATTGGCATACTCCCTCCTGCCTGGCGGCGCCATTGCGCCCTGTCCTCTACGATTTTCGCAGCGCAGCATAAAGGGAGACACCCCAGATTGCAATCGCTCTTAAATAACGCCCGTAATTTATTGATTTATGTCGAAAAAATCTTTCCTTCCAGGCAAGAATCAAGGCGTGTCAGACAGCTTTCACGGCCAAGAATCTCCATCACCTCAAAGATCGGCGGAGAGACTTTTGAGCCGGTGATGGCGGCCCGAAGCGGCTGCGCCACCTTGCCCAGTTTCAGTGGCGGATCGGCGATCTCTTCGGCGAATTGACGGGTCGCCGCCTCCAGCTCGCTGCGCTCCCAGTCGCAGGCTTCCAGAAGCGCGCGCAGGCCGGCCAGATGCCCCAATGCGTCGGGCGTCAAGAGCTTGACGGCCTGCTCTGTGTAGGTGATCGGTGGCTCGGCAAGATAGACCTGCGACGCTGCTTCCAAATCGTCCAAGCGCTTGGCGCGCTGTTTCAGGCTTTCCATGCCCGCACGCAGGCGCCCGGCCTGCTCTTCGCTAAAACCGGATTCGCCGCGTGCCGTCCGCCGTACCTCCAGGGCAGCGACCAGACTCTCGTCATCGCGTTGGCGCAGGTAGTGGGCGTTCAGGCTGTCCAGCTTGGCAAAATCGAAGCGCGCCGGATTCTTCCCGACATTGGCGATGTCGAACCACTCGACGGCCTGGGCATCGGAGATGATCTCTTCATCGCCATGTCCCCAGCCGAGTCTCAGCAGATAGTTTCGCAGGGCTTCGGGCAGATAGCCCTCATCGCGATAGGCGCCGATCGCCAGCGCGCCGTGCCGCTTCGACATCTTGGCCCCGTCGGCGCCGTGAATCAGTGGTATGTGGGCGAAAGCCGGAACCGGCCAGCCCATGGCCTCGTAGAGCTGGCGCTGTCTGAATGCATTGGTCAGGTGGTCATCACCGCGGATCACGTGGGTGATCCCCATGTCATGGTCGTCAACCACAACGGAGTGCATGTAGGTCGGGCTGCCGTCGCTGCGCAGGATGATCATGTCGTCAAGCTGGCGGTTGGCGACCGTGACAAAGCCTTGAACCAGGTCCTCAATAGTCTGCTCGCCCTCGCGCGGCGCCTTGAAGCGGATCACCGGGTCGACACCGGCCGGAGCCTCAGCCGGGTCACGGTCGCGCCAACGCCCATCATAGCCGGGCGGGCGGCCCTCGGCGCGCGCCTTCTCGCGCATTGCCGCCAACTCTTCCGGCGTGGCGTAACAGCGATAGGCTTTAGCGGATTCCAGAAGCTGCAGGGCAACCTCGCGATGCCGCTCGGCCCTGGCAGACTGATAGATCACATCATCATCCCAAGAGAGGCCAAGCCATTCGAGGCCCTCCAGGATGGCATCGATGGCTTCAGGGGTTGAGCGCTGCTTGTCGGTGTCTTCGATGCGCAGGCGAAAGGTGCCGCCCAGATGGCGCGCGAAGAGACGGTTGAAGAGCGCGGTGCGGGCGCCGCCGATGTGGAGAAAGCCGGTCGGGGAGGGCGCAAAGCGAGTGACGGGGGCCATGGGTCTTCTGTCTGTCCGGGGAGTGAATTGTCGGCAGTCCTCTAGCACGCCAGTAGGTGCTTTGCCACGGCAGAGACCGTTTGAGTTTGCACGGTGTCGGCCCGTACCCCCGGCCGAGCACCTACAATAATGTGCTGGTATGGGTGGTCGGGCTGGAGGAGCGGGCCGGCGCCGCCTTGATCATGGGCCACAGTGCCCATTATCAAACGGACTGTCAGAGACCTGCAGCTTGGGCTCACCCCCCAACCACGATGGGCCTCGAAGCCGACGCAAGTTGCGCTAGACTGCTTCGCCATGGCGATCGCGTTTACGCAGCAGAGGGCGGGCACCGGTGCGCTCCGGGTTGCCACGGCTTGGAGCAACCGGATGGTGGAGGCAGAGCGCGAGCGCTGGCTCCTATGGCTGCCGGTCGCCTTTGGTCTCGGTATCGCGCTCTATTTCGGCCTTGATCAAGAACCCGCCTGGTGGTGGGCGCTCGGACCTTTGGTTCTGACCGCTGGCGGTCTGCTGCTGCTCAGACATCGATTGCTCGCGGCCTACGGTCTTGCACTGCTGCTTGCCTTCGTCGCTGGCTTTGCTTTGGCGCAGCTCCGTACCGCCGTTGTTGCAGCACCATTGTTGACCGAACGCTTTGGACCTACCGAGGTGACAGGGACAATCCTGGGGATCGAGCGTCGGGTGAAGGATACCCGCCTGCTGATCCATCCGCAGGAGATTGAAGGTCTGACGCCAGCCGAGCTGCCGATGAAGGTACGGCTGCGGGTTGCCGGCAAGAAACTGGTCCCGGTCGAGCCGGGCGACCGCGTCCAGCTTCGCGCCGTGCTGCTGCCGCCGCCGCCGCCTGTGGTGCCCGGCGGCTATGACTTCGGACGCCAGGCCTACTACCGTCAGATCGGGGCCTCTGGGTTTGTCCTGGGCTCCGTCTCCCTGGAAGCGCGCGGGCAAGAAAGCGGATGGCTGCTGTTTTGGAACGGGCTGCGTGACCATCTGGGCCAAAGGGTTCGTGCCAGCCTGCCACCACAGGAGGCCGGCATCGCAGAGGCGCTTCTGACCGGGCAGAGAGCCGGGATTGATCCTCAGGTACAGGAGGACTTTCGACGCTCCGGCCTGGCGCATCTGCTGGCCATTTCCGGTCTGCATGTCGGGCTGATCGCCGGCCTCTTCTTTTTCTCCCTGCGAGCGCTTTTGGCTCTCTCGCCGTCTGTGGCCTTGCGATGGCCGATTAAGAAGATCGCTGCGCTGGTGACGGCTCTCCTCTTGCCGCTCTATCTGCCGATGGTGGGGGCTTCGGTGCCGACGCAACGCGCTTGCTTGATGACCTTGATCGTCCTGATCGCTGTTTTATTGGATCGTCGGGCGATCACCCTTCGTCTCGTGGCCTTTGCTGCCTTGGTGGTCTTGGCTTGGATGCCGGAGACCTTGCTGTCGGCCTCCTTCCAGCTCTCCTTCGCCGCCGTCACGGCCCTGGTCGCTGTCTATGAGACCTGGCGCAACCGACGACCGGATTGGCCGGACCGCCTGAGCCCGGATCGCCGGCTCTTGCTCTACCTCTTCGGCGTCCTCATCAGCTCGCTGATTGCCACACTGGCCACCGCGCCCTTCGCTGCCTTTCATTTCCAGCGCCTCGCCCTCTATGGCCTGGGCGCCAACCTGCTGGCCGTTCCCTTGACCGCCTTTTGGATCATGCCGTGGTGCCTGGTCAGCTATCTGCTCCTGCCCTTCGGCCTGGAGAACTTGGCTTTCATCCCTTTGGGCTGGGGCCTCTCGGCACTGAATGGGATCGCGGCAGAGGTTGCGTCGCTTCCGGGCGCAACGATCGAAGTGCCGGCCATGCCGCTCTGGGGGCTCGCAGCCTTGGCCTTCGGCGGTCTGTGGCTATGCCTCTGGCGAAGCCGCTGGCGACTGGCCGGGGTAGCGCTCTTGATTTTGGGCGCAGTCAGCCCTGCCTTCCAACGTCCGCCCGACATTCTCATTACCGGCGATATGCGCCTGATCGGCCTCACCGGCCCCGGGGAGCAACTCTGGCTGTCGAGCCGGCGTGTCGGACGTTTCCCAGCCGAGGTCTGGCTGCGCCGTCGAGCGGAGACCGAGGGGCACTATTGGTCATCGAGCAAAGGGGCCAAGGGGCAGGGGGCCTGGCTCGCCTGCGATAGTTTGGGTTGTCGCTACCGCCATGCAGGCGCCGAAGCGGCCTTGGCGCTGAAGCCTGAGGCTCTGCGCGAAGACTGCCAGGGCGCGGACCTTCTGATCGCCTTTGCTCCGGTCCCGCGCTCCTGCCGCCCAGGCGGCCCGATCATCGACCGTTTTGACTTTTGGCGCGAGGGAACCCACGCGGTCTGGCTTTCAGAGGCCGAAACAGAGATCGGATCAGTCAAACAGTCCCGTGGTGCCAGGCCTTGGAACCCGCCACGTCGAAGCGGCCGGGTTGTCGTCCGTCCCTGAGGTCCCTAGTAACGCCGCAGCAAGCCGATCAAGCGGCCTTGGATCTTCACCCGCTCCGGTGGGAAGATCCGGGTCTCATAGCTCTTGTTGGCGGGCTCCAGAGCGATGGCGCCGCCTTTACGGCGCAGGCGCTTCAGGGTCGCTTCGGCATCGTCGATCAGGGCCACGACAATGCTGCCGTTATCGGCCGTCTCGCCGCGATTGATGATCACCGTATCGCCGTCATGGATCCCGGCCTCGATCATGGAGTCGCCCTCGACCTCGAGTGCATAGTGCTCGCCGCGGCTCAACATGCTGGGCGGAACCTCAATGGTCGTGCTGTGGTCGCGAAGAGCCTCGATCGGTGTGCCGGCGGCGATCCGACCGTAGAGGGGCAGAAGGGCAGTCTCCGCCACCGCCGCGTCCGGCTCTGCCGCCTGCGCGGCAGGTGTATGATCGCCAAAGTCGCCTTGGATCACGGTAGGACGGAAACCGCGGGGCTTGGGCTCTTGCACGATGTCTTCCGGTAGGCGCAAGACCTCGATCGCGCGCGCACGATTGGGCAGCCTGCGGATGAAGCGCCGTTCCTCCAAGGCCAGGATCAGACGATGGATGCCCGACTTGGAGCGCAGCCCCAGAGCGTCCTTCATCTCATCGAAGGAGGGAGAGACGCCTCGCTCTTCCAAAGCCTCATTGAGGTAGAGAAGCAGTTGGCGCTGTTTGCGCGTCAGCATGGCGCTGGTCCTCTTGTTTGCCGCCGTTTCGCCTCTGCCTGTCGCGGCAGCATGGCGAAGAACAAAATGTGAATACGCGAATCGTTCTACTTTGGTTCCGGTCGCCTGTCAAGACAGGGGATCAGCAATGATTCAATCTATAAGAGAGAAGGGCGACCTTAAATCCCGCCATTGAGAGGGAGAATTGTGATGGCATCGCCTGCTTTGGCGGGTGCGGCATGGGGCGGGCGGACCGCCAAAACATTGGCCTGGGAGAGAATGGCCAGCATGGAACTGTCTTGGCGTTCGAAGGGATAGACCGTGGCGACGCCGGTCGGGGACCACTCGGCACGGCTGCGCAGATAATCCTCGCGGCGGTCGTTGGCGGGCAGGTCGACTCCGAGCCGGGCTTCCAAGGTTTCCGGCTCGCTGGGAAGGCCCTGCAAGAGGCGCAGGATCGGGCGCAGGAAGATCAAGCCGCAGACCAGGGTGGAGACTGGATTGCCGGGCAGCCCCAAGAGCGGCGTGTCACCCAGCTGTCCGAACAGCAGAGGTTTGCCAGGCCGCATGGCGATGCGCCAGAAGTCGAGGTCCAAACCGCTCTCCGTCAGCGCGCTGCGCACCAAGTCGTGCTTCCCCACCGAGGCGCCGCCTGTGGTGACCAGCAGATCACAGCCGGCCGCACCACGAGCGAGCTCCTGCAGGGCATCCCCGCGATCGGGCGCGATGCCGAGGTTGACCGCAATCCCTCCCTCGGCTTGGACCAGCCCGGAGAGGGAATAGGCGTTGGAGCTGACGATCTGGCTGGGGCCGCGGGGATCGCCGGGCAGCACCACCTCGTCGCCGGTCGCCAAGATCGCCACGCGCGGTCGGCGGTGCAGCGGCAGCCAGGCGTGATTCATCGCAGCGGCAAGACCAAGATCGCGGGCGGTCAGGCGATGGCCGTTCGGCAGCGCTGTCTCGCCCTCGCGAAAGTCCAGGCCTTGAGGGCGCACATAGCGGCCGGTCGGGCTCGCTTCCTTGAGGGTAATGCGATCGCCCTCGCGCTCGACATCCTCTTGAATGACGATGGTGTCGCTGCCTGGCGGCAGGGGCGCGCCGGTAAAAATGCGGGCGGCCTCGCCCGGACCGATGCTGCGCTCCAGCATCTGCCCGGCGGCAACCTCGCCGACCACAGTGAGGCTGGCCGGCAGGCTGGCCACGTCTGCCCCGCGCGCGGCATAGCCATCCATGGCGGAGACGGCGGCCGGCGGCTGCGTGGTGCGGGCCAGCAGGGGTTGCGACAGCACTCGCCCCAGGCCTTGATTGACGGCCAGGGTCTCCGCCGGCAGCGGCGAGAAGGCTTCTAGGATTCGGGCGCGTGCCTCGACGACAGAGAGCATCAGTCTTGCTTGAAAGATCCGGATTTGCCGCCGCTCTTCTCGACCAGGCGGATCTGGCCGATGGTCATGCCGCGGTCGACGGCCTTGCACATGTCATAGACGGTGAGGGCGGCGACGGAGACGGCGGTCAGTGCCTCCATCTCGACACCGGTGCGCCCTTTGAGCTTGCAGGTCGCCTCGATGGTCACGGCAGAGCGAGCCTCGTCCAGCGCCAGATCCAGTTTCACCGACGTGAGCGCCAAAGGATGACAGAGCGGGATCAGGTCGGGTGTCCGCTTGGCAGCCATGATGCCGGCCAGGCGCGCGACACCCAGCACATCGCCCTTACCCATGCGTCCGGCCTGGACCAGGGCGAAGGTTTCCGGCGCCATCGTGACCTCACCCCTGGCCGTTGCCAGTCGCTCGGTCTCGGCCTTTTGCCCGACATCGACCATGGCCGCCCGGCCCTGGGCGTCGAAGTGGGTCAGCTTGCTCATGCGGCGGCAGTGCGGTCGGCGGCCGGCAACAGGGCTCGCGCCGCTGCGGCCACATCGTCCTGGCGCATGAGGGACTCGCCGATCAAGAATGCCTTCGCGCCCAGTGCCTGCAACTCCGCCAGGTCGTCTCTGGTCTTGAGGCCGCTCTCGGCCACCAGGAAGCGCTCGGCGGGAATGCGTTTGGACAGATCACGCGTGGTCTGAAGCGTGACCTCCAAAGTCTTGAGATTGCGATTGTTGACGCCAAGCAGGCCGGTTTCCAGGTCGAGTGCGCGGTCCAGTTCTGCGCCGTCGTGCACCTCGACCAGGACGTCCATCCCTAGATCGCCGGCGAGTTTGGCGAGGTCCCTTGCCTCAGCATCCTCAAGAGCCGCCATGATCAAGAGCACACAGTCCGCTCCCAGAGCGCGGCTTTCGACGATCTGATAGGGCTCCAGCATGAAATCCTTGCGCAGGACCGGCAGGTCGCAGGCCGCGCGGGCCTGGCGCAGATAGTCATCCTTACCCTGAAAGTAGGGCTCGTCGGTCAGCACGGAGAGGCAGGTCGCACCGCCGGTAGCATAGGCCCGGCCGAGGCTCGGCGGGTCGAAGTCCGCGCGAATCAAGCCCTTGGAGGGTGATGCCTTCTTGATCTCGCAGATCAGGCCATAGCCCACCTGATCGGCCTTGCCATGCAGCGCAGCGGCAAATCCGCGGGCCGGGCCGGCGTCGGCCGCAGCGCGCTCGACCTCTGCCAGAGGGCGGGCCGCTTTGCGTCTTGCCACCTCTTTCTGGGTGTCGGCGCAAATCCGCGCCAATACATCACTCATGCTCAAGCGCCCCTAGTTCCCGCTGTTCGTCATCGCCACCAGGCGCTCTAGCACGCCCTTGGCGGCACCGCTGTCCAATGCCTCCGCGGCCAGCACCGCACCTGCTTGCAGATTGTCCGCGCGAGAGGCGACGACAAGGGCTGCCGCCGCATTCAGGATGACGATGTCGCGAAAGGCACTAATTTCGCCGTCCAAGAGCCGGTGAATGGCGGTCGCGTTGGCGACGGAATCACCTCCCATAATATCTTCCATACTGGCCGTCGGAAGCCCGATGTCGGAAGGATGGACGGTGAAACGCTCGACCTTGCCGCCATCCAGGGCTGCAACCTCCGACGGACCCAAAGTGGAGATCTCATCCAGCCCGCCGTGGCCATGCACGACCCAGGCCTTCTCATGTCCAAGGGCCTTCAGGCTCTCGGCCAGCGGCACGATCCAATCGGCAGAGAAGACTCCCAGGACCTGTCGCTTGACCCGAGCCGGGTTGCAGAGAGGGCCCAAGAGGTTGAAGAGCGTTCTGGTTCCCAGTTCGACGCGGGTAGGGCCCACATGTCGCATCGCTGCATGATGGCGTGGAGCCATCAGAAAGCAGGTCCCGACCTCTCGCAGGGCGCGCTCGATCAAGGTCATGTCGGCATCGACGTTGACGCCCAGGGCCTGCAGCACGTCTGCAGCACCTGACTTGGAAGAGAGGGCGCGATTACCGTGCTTGGCAACAGTCACGCCGCACGCGGTTACCACGAAGGTACTGGCGGTCGACACATTGAGCGTACCCTTGGCATCGCCTCCGGTGCCGCAGGTATCGATGGCACCTTCTGGCGCTTCGACTGGCAGCATCCGTGCCCGCATCGCCCGCGCTGCCCCGGTGATCTCGTCAATGGTCTCGCCGCGCACCCTGAGTGCCATCAGGAAGCCGCCCATCTGCGAGGGCGTGGCATCGCCGGCCATGATGATGGAGAAGGCCTGCTCGGCCTCCTCAGCGCTCAAAGGCTGGGTCGCCGCCACCTTTCCCAAGAGGGTCTTGATACCCCCCATATCGCCCTGCTTGGCAGTGGTCATGCCGCCAGATCCCGCGGTACCTTCGCCAAATCCAAAAAGTTTTCCAACAGCTTGTGGCCATGTTCAGAGGCTATGGATTCGGGATGGAACTGAACGCCATAGAGCGGCAGCTCGCGGTGGCTGAGCCCCATCACGATGTTGGGCTCGCTGCGGGCGGTGACGGTCAGGCAGTCGGGAATGCTGTCAGCCTCGACCACCAGCGAGTGATAGCGCGTCGCCTTGAAGGGGGAGGGCAGCCCGGCGAAGATGTCCTGGCCCTGGTGCACCACCTCTGAGAGTTTGCCGTGCATCGGCGCCGGTGCGCGTCCGACCTTGCCGCCGAAGACCTGCCCGATGGTCTGATGCCCAAGACAGACGCCCAACAGCGGCAGTTTGCGCTCGGCTGCAGCAGCAACCAGCTCCAGGCAAATCCCGGCGCGATCGGGATCGCAGGGGCCCGGCGACAACACGATCGCCGTCGGCTGCAGAGCCAAGGCCTCCTCGACCGTCACCTGGTCGTTGCGCCGAACGATGGTCTTGGCACCCAGCTCACCCAGGAAGTGATAGAGGTTGTAGGTGAAGCTGTCGTAGTTATCGATGAGGAGCAGCATGGGCCGGACCGTCTCTTGCGTTGGGGTGGCGCCTTATAGCAGTGGATCGCCAGGCCGCAAAGATGATGGCAGCCCTGTTGCCGACGCGGGGCAAGCTGCTATCGCTTGCGCCCAACCCTTTGCCTGAGGACAGCGATGAGCCCTGCGCCAAAGACGCCGCGCAAGAAGACCGCCAAGAAGGCACCGGCCAAGCGCAAGACGGCCGCGCCGCGCAAAAAAGCAACGTCCCGCAAGCCCGTCAGCAAGGGCGGAGGCCGTCGGCCGCCAAGCAAGCGGACAACGGCCAAGCGCAAGACGACCCGCAAACGCGCCGGAGCCTCTGGAGGGGGGCGGTTCGCGCGCTTTAGCGTCGTCTTGGGTGGCCTGGCGTTGCTTGCCTTGGCGGGGCTCACCTTCTCCTGGCCGGACTTTGGAGAGACACCGCAACGCAGTGCCGAACCTGCCGTCACCGAAAGCAGGTCAGTCGAGGTGGCCAAGCAGGAGCCCGCCCGTCAGACGACACCACCCAAAGCCGAGACCAAGGCAAAAGCACCTGCCAAGCCCTCTGAAGAACCGAAGGCGCCCGTTGAGCAGGCCGCACCGCCCCCAGAGCCGGCCAAGGTGCAGCCGGAGAAGACGGTGGAAGAGCTGGCAGTGGCACCGCCCAAGCCCGTGGCGGAGCCAGTTTGGAAGCGCTATGCCGCGACCCACAAGGCAAAGCCTGGCCAGCCGATGATCGCCATCGTCCTGGACGACCTCGGACCCAACAAACAGCGCACCCGCAACGCGACCGATCTGCCGGGGCCGTTGACCCTGGCCTTCTTGCCCTACGCAAAGGACCTGCCGGCACAGACGGCGCGCGCCCGTCAGCGCGGACACGAGCTCTTGATCCATATGCCGATGGAGCCCAAGGATCTGGCCGGGAACAATCCCGGTGAGAATGCGCTTCTGACGTCTCTTTCGGATGCGGAGATCAAACGGCGTCTCGAGTGGGCTCTGGATCGCTTTCCAGCCTACGTCGGTATGAACAACCACATGGGCAGTGCCTTTACCGCCAACCGACAGAAGATGGACCTGGTAATGGACCGACTGGCCGATCGCGGCGCGCTCTTCCTGGATTCGGTGACCAATGGCCGAACGCAGGGGGCGAAAGCGGCCAGGGCTGCTGGCATACCCAGCGTCTCGCGGGACATCTTCCTGGACCATCATGGCGACGATCCGGGCTTGGTGCTGAAGCAACTGGCCAAAGTTGAGGCCGTAGCCAAAAAGCAGGGCTATGCCATCGCCATCGGCCACCCGCACGACGGGACGGTGACGGCACTGGAGCTTTGGATCCCCGATGCCTTGGCGCGCGGCTTTGCCCTGGTTCCCGTCTCCGCCCTGGTTGAAGACCCAACACCGCCGGGCCTGCGGGGCTGACCCGCCCTGACTGCGGCTTGTCACCTGACAGCCGGCGGGCTATGTCGCCCGCCATGATCATAAACAGCGACAAGGTCGTGGCTCTGCTCCGGCAGGTGGCGGCAGAGGAGGTGATGCCGCGCTGGCAGCACCTGGAAGAGGGCGACGTTAGCTACAAGGCCGGCGATGAGCCGGTGACCATTGCCGACAAGGCCGCGGAGAAGGCACTGGCAGCCGGGCTGACCGCACTGCTGCCCGGCGCCAAGGTCGTCGGCGAAGAGGCCGTCGCCGATAACCGGAGCCTGTTGGAGCTGTTGCGCGGTGACGACTGGGTCTGGGTGGTCGATCCCATCGACGGAACCCGCAACTTCTCCCGCGGTAAGGCAGCCTTTGCCCTGATGATCGCCCTGGTCCGCAACGGCACGACCGAGGGGGCCTGGATCTATGCGCCGGCCATGGAGAGCCTGGGTTTGGCCTTGCGCGGGGAAGGGGCCCAGCTTGACGGCCGGGTGGCCGCGGTTCCCGACAATCCGGCTCCTCCCTCTGGTCTGCGCGGCACCTTGCACGCTGGGCAATTCGCCCCGCGCGAGCTGGCCTCCAGGATCTCCAAGCGCCGTGATCGTGTAATGGCCGAGCGCAGCTATGGCTCTGCCGGGATCGAGTACCTGCGCCTGATCGGCGGCGAGCTCGATTTCTCCTTCTTTTCCAAGTTGATGCCCTGGGATCATGCACCAGGCTGTCTGCTCTTGCAGGAGGCTGGCGGGGTTGCCTGCTTCACCGACAGCGGCGCCGACTACAACCCTCAGCGCCATGCCGGCGAGGGACTGCTGCTGGCGCCTGACCGTGAGGCCTGGAACCGGCTGCACCGCACGCTTCTGGGCGAGGGGGTCGCCTAGGTAAGCTCAAAAGAGGAGGAGAGGGGCCTTGGTCGCCGAAATCCTGACCATCATCGCCCCGGTCTTTCTGATCGCCGCGATCGGGTACCTCTGGGCGCGGGCCAAGAAGTCCTTCGATTCGGGCATGGTGACAGAGCTCACCGTGCTGCTGACCACACCCTGTCTGGTGGTCGATACATTCCTTCGGGCCGAGATCTCTCTCGAGGCCTTCAGTTCCATGGTTGTCTCGACCCTGGTGCTCTACGGCCTGGTGACCTTGGCCGGGGCCTTGATGCTGCTGGTCCTGCGCTGGCGTCAGCGCCACTTCCTGCCAGCCCTGATCTTCGGCAACACCGGCAACATGGGCCTGCCCCTCTGCCTCTTCGCCTTTGGGGAAGAGGGCTTGGCACTGGGCATCACCCTCTTCGCGGTTTCTGCCATCCTGAACTTCACTCTGGGTGTCTCCATTGCGGCCGGCAGCGTCTCGCCCAAGCAGATGCTGCGCATGCCGATCCTCTACTCCGTCGCGCTTTCGGTTCTGATCCTGACGACCGGACTGCAACTGCCGCAGTGGCTGGAGCAAACCATCCATTTGATCGGCGGCATCACCATCCCGCTGATGATCATGGCGCTGGGAGTCTCGCTGGCGCGCCTCAAGATCGCGAACCTGGGCCAGGCCTTTGTCCTCTCGCTCGGGCGAATCGGGATCGGCATGGCCTTGGGCTTTGCGGTTGCCTCCCTGATGGGCCTGGAGGGCACGGCGCGGGGTGTCCTGGTCGTGCAGGCAGCGATGCCGGCAGCGGTCTTCAACTTCCTCTTTGCCGAGCGCTACAGCAGCGCCGGGCCGCAGGTGGCGGGCGTGGTCCTGGTCTCCTCGCTGCTGTCAGTGGCGACCACGCCGCTGCTCTTCTGGATGCTGCTGCCCGGTTAACTATCCGGCTGCCAGGGAGTGGGGCGGGTCGCGCGCAGGCTCTCGCGATCATAGTAGCGCGCGTGAATCGCCTCCAAGCATGGTCGCGCTCGCCACGGGATGGGGATGCGAGCCTCGGTCCATTCCAGTGTGGCAATCAGCCAGATATCCTGCAGAGACAGGCAGCCCGGCAGGAAACCCTCTGCAGTGGCTTCCTCTTCCAGCCAGTCGAGGAGGGAGAGGCTGCGCTTCAGCTCACGGGCTGCCATGTCGAGCGGGATGTCCGCGCCCGGCTGATGCGCCGCCTTGGTCCAGATCAGATAGCTGCGCGTCACCAGTGACGAGAGCAGGGCATCCAGCGCGGTCAGGACCTGGTCATCGCGCCAGGGATCCTCCCCGCCCAAGGGAGCCGAGGCCAAGGGCGGCGTTTCGCTGCGCTCCAGGTCGGTTCCAAGGTGGAAGAGGTAATCGGCGATGAGCCTGGTTCCGAAGAGCCGCCGTTCCTTATCGATCAGTGTCGGCACCTGCATGGCAGGGTTGATCTCGGCAACCTGCTGCGGCGGATAGCCCTGATCCTCGATCTGCAGGCAATCGAGCCTCATCTCCAGAACCAAGCTCCGTGCAATGCGGGCAAAGGGCGATCCGGGTAGGTAATAGAGCTGTAGCATCCTCTGCGACTCCAAGCCTGTCCCCACTCTTGGCGTCAGCATGGCCTGCCATCGGGCTTCCGACAACGTCTGCTACAGGGCTGCGAAGAGAGACTGCAACAGGACTGCCATTTTCGGCTTGACCGGCGAAGAGCTTGGCCGTATCAACGCGCCTCTCGGCACGCCGCTCCGGCCGCGTCGCCCGAGCCCCAGGCAAGGGGGTGTAGCTCAGTTGGTTAGAGCGCTGGCCTGTCACGCCAGAGGCCGCGGGTTCAAGTCCCGTCACTCCCGCCATTCTCTCCAAAACCTTTGATTGTCCTATGCGCACGATCGTCATGATCCTGTGGGCGCGTAGCCTTTGCGTGATCAATTTATCACGCAGGCTTCGATCGAAGTGCCACCTTGTGCGGAGCATGTTGCATTTTGAAACAGTCTCTGTCATAAGCCGCCTCCTTCCGTGGTGAAGAGAGCGGATCCTTTGGCTCTGAACCAAACTCTGACCGCGCTCGCGCTTTCCCGGAAGGCTCAAGAAGTCCCTGGTTGGTGAAGGCCGCGTTTTCTTCGCCCCATCCCCAAGAGGTCGTGGGCCATAGGCTCGCGAGCATCGACAGGCGGTCGATGCGGCGCTGGTCATGACGGCGCTTCTCAAAGCGTGGTCGCCTGTGCTCTCAGGGCTTCTCGAAACCGCTGCAGAAGCGGGCTCTCGTAGCAAGTCTGCATCTTCCGTGGTGTAGAGCGCGGGTCCTTCGGTTCATCCCCGACTCCAGACCGCGCTCACGCGTTCCCGGAAGGCCCGAGATGTCCTGAGTGGCGAAGACGTACGCTTTCTTCGCTTGATAAGCGAGAGGTTGCGGGTTCGAATCCCGCCTCTCTCGGCTTCGGCTGGGGGAGTAGCTCAAGGGTAGAGCGCTTCATCGGCGTGCTCATCAGTTCCCTCAGGACCTCTCAACGCAGCGTCCAGAGATCTCGGGCCATCGCTGTGTCCATCCAGCATCATGAACGCGATAAAAATAACACATCCCGAGACTCCAACAAAAAAAGGCACGCGAAGGCGTGTTGCAAATTGAAACATTCTGTGAGATAAGCCACCACCTTCCGTGGTGAAGAGAGCGGTTTCTTCGGTTGAAACCCGCCTGCAGCCCGCTTTCACCTGTGCCCGGAAGGTCATCGAAGTTCTGAGTGGTGCAGACTGCGCGTTCATCGCCGCTAACCGAGCGGTCGCGGGTTTGAATCCCGCCTTGGTCGGAGATCCCGACTGGGTAGCTCAGGGATAGAGCACTCGGCAGGTTGCGCGGTCGCCGGTTCCCTCAGGACTTCTCCTTGCTGCAAGGATCGCAGCGTCTAACCGAGGAGGAGGGTGCTATGCGCCTGAACAGAGCGGCATTCTTGCCGCGCCTGTGGACCCATGAGGGTGCACCGGCAAAGCGCCTCTCGCCCGAGCAAGAGCTCAGGCGCTCCGTCCTCGCGTGCTTGCTCTGGGAGGGCGAGTTCTACGAGGCCGGAGAAACCATCGCTGAGAGGATCGCCCGGAATGCGAAAGCCTGTGACTTTGAGGCTGTCGCCAGCTTGGCACTCGAGGCACGGCACGAGCAGGGTCTGCGTCATGTCCCGCTGCTGCTGTTGCTGGATCTGATCCGGCGCGGCGGTAACGGCGTGGCACCGGTGATCCGCGACACCATCTCACGCGCCGATGAGGTGACCGAACTGGTCGCGCTCTATTGGCAGGGTGGGAAGCGGCCACTGTCTAAGCAGATGAAGCTCGGCCTGGCCCAGGCCTTGAAGAAGTTCGATGCCTACCAGCTGGCAAAGTACGACCGGCCAGGTCCGGTGCGTCTGCGTGACGTGCTCTTCCTGGTCCACCCCAGACCGGAGAGCGAGCAGCAGAAGGCTGTCTTCGACGCTCTAGCCGAGCGTAGGCTCGCCGCACCGGACACCTGGGAGGTCGGGCTTTCCACCGGCGGAGACAAGCGTGAGACCTTCGAGCGTCTGCTGCGGCAGAGGAAGCTCGGCTATCTCGCCTTGCTTCGGAACCTGCGGGGCATGCTGGAGGCCGGTGTCGATCAAGGGCTGATCAAGTCTGCCATTCTGGAGCGGCGTGGTGCCGAGAGGGTCTGGCCCTTTCGTTTCTACGCTGCGGCCAAGGCAGCGCCCCAGTTGGAGCGGGTCTTGGACAAGGCCCTCAAGGCTCAGCTCGCTAAAGTCGAGCCTTGGAGGGGGCGGACAGTCGTCCTGGTGGATGTGTCCGGTTCGATGACCTATCCCCTGTCGCAGCGGTCCAGCATGGACCGGATGACGGCAGCGGCCGCCTTGGCATCTCTGGTGCCCGGCAAGCGTCGGGTCTTCACCTTCTCTGAGAGGGTGGTGGAGGTGCCCTCGCGCGATGGCATGGCCGGCATCGATGCCGTGCTGAGGTCGCAGGACTACCGCGGCACCTGGCTCGGCAAGGCCGTGAAGACGGTCCAGCAGCGGGTGAAGCACGATCGGCTGATCGTAATCACGGATGAGCAGTCGCACGACCGCGTTCCCGATCCGATCGCCGAGCGGGCCTACATGATCAACGTCGCCTCCTACCAGAGCGGCGTCGGTTATGGCCGCTGGACCCACATCGATGGCTTCAGCGAGGCGGTCCTGAGCTACATAGGAGAGCTGGAGCGCCTTGAGCGGAGCTGAACTTCAAAAAGCAGCCATAGGGCTGTTCGGAGAGCGCGGTTGGAGAACCGCGCTCTCCCACCATCTGGGCGTCAGCAGAGCCACCCTGTGGCGCTATCTGCAGTCTTCGGAGGTGCCGGGGCCGGTCAGGGCGGCCGTCTCCTGTTGGCTGAAGCACGGGGCGCCACAGGCCTAATGCCACTCTCTTCATCCTGCCTCCAAGATCGAAGCCTTTTCTCCTGATTGCAGCATGATCTGACCTTTGTCGGGGAAAACCTGAGACTTGCCTTGCTCAATAACTGAACGATCATACATTTTATTCAGACAAGCGGGCCATCGCATCGGAGCAGAATGTGAAATCCCGGATAGACAGGGCGCGTACCTATCCCTGAGCTGAGCCAGTCTCAGCTCGCCCAGCGCTCAGAACGGCAGGTCCCCAAAGGCTCATCATCCCCCTTTGCCAACCTGCCTGAGCGCTGGGCACCTCGATTTGTCTCAACCTCTACGAAGATGACGGGTTCAGCAGGTCCACCAGCTCAGGCTTGCAGGTACCGCAGTTCGTGCCCGCCCGCAGCGCTCGTCCAAGCTGTTCTACAGTGTTCAGCTTCTCTGTCGCGATGGCGGCTCGGATCTTGGCTTCGCCAATGGAAAAGCAAGCGCAAACAATTGGATTGGGCACAGTCTTGCAGGCCTCGTCGAACCAAGACTTAAGCTGGTCCAGGTCCGCCACTCTTCCAATCCGCGTTGCAAGTTGAGCGGCAGTCACCTTGGGCCTTGTTCGCCTCCACAGAAACGCTGCCGATATCCGCTCGTCCCTTGTCAGCACGTTGAACCGGCAATCGGGATCGACCTCTACCGTGATGAGGTTGTCACCGGCCGAAAGCCCCAGACTCGCAGGGCTAACCTCCGCCCAGTCCTTGCCGGCGAGGGTCGCTGCCCATCCGCCCGCTACGCGGGCCAGTGCCCAGTAGTCGCTCTCAGGTTGGAACTGGGCTTCGGCCGCTGCGATCCCCCACCAATCGACCGGGAAACGCGCGATGCGAACCGGGGTCGCCTTATAGGCCGGTTGTCCCGAGAGGGGGTCGCAGTCAGGTGGGATCAGCGCAGCAATCCGCGCCTTGGCGGCGTAGTGCTCGCTCCAGTGAATTGGTGCAAAGAGACACCCTTCCGGCGTGTCGGTTGTCACGCGAACCCTCAGGACTGCTTGGGCCATGGGGCTTCCCAAGGACGCCAGCTCGTCGTCCTTGACCCCATAGCGGGCCGCGTCAGTCGGATGGATTTCTATCACCGGTTCAGGGTGGCGCCGCGAGAGGTGTGGCGCGAGACCGGTTCGGGTCATGGTGTGCCAATGATCACGAATGCGCCCGGTCAAGAGCCGTAACGGCCATTGCTCCGTGGTCGCCGGCAGGCAAGGGCGCCACGCCGTCGGCACGATATGGGCACGATTATCCTTCGTGTAGAATCCCCCCTCTGCAAAAAAGCGCCCGCCTGAGCGGCCTTTGGCCCGCGGCCAGCGGAAGGGTTCGAGCGCCTCATAGGCCTCATCGTCGATCTCGGCGAGATCGGAGATGTCGAAATCGCGCCCGAGCCTGCCGGCAATGCCTGAAAGGGCGGCGTGCTCTCGAAAGACGGCGGCAGGATTTTCGAAAGCGAAGGCCGCTTCCCAGCCCAGTCTTATCGCCACATCTGCAAGCATGCGCCAATCGGGGCGGGCTTCGCCCGGTGGCTGGCGAAAGGCGCGTTGACGAGAGATGGTGCGGTCGGCATTGGTTACGCTGCCCGACTTCTCGCCCCAGGCCGCCGCGGGCAGAAGGACATCAGCGACACGCGCGGTGTCGGTGTCGGCCTGGACGTCAGACAGAACCACGAAGGGACAGGCCTCGATAGCCGCGCGCACCCGATCGGCTTCAGGCATGGAGTCGACCGGGTTCGTCGAGAGGATCCAAAGCGCCTTAATGCGACCATCCGCACAGGCGTGGAAGAGGTCGACTGCCTTCAGGCCCGGCCGCTCGGCCATGCGTGGGGCATTCCAGAAGCGCTGCACTGCCTTACGATGCTCTGTGTTTTCCAGGTCGAGGTGGGCTGCCAGAATGCTGGCTAGTCCGCCAACCTCTCTGCCTCCCATCGCATTCGGCTGACCGGTGATGGAGAAGGGGCCCATGCCCTCTCGACCGATGCGACCGCTCGCCAGATGGCAGTTGATGATGGCGTTGCCCTTGTCGGTGCCATTGACAGACTGATTGACGCCCTGGCTAAAGAGCGTGACCACACGCTCGGTCTTGATCCAAAGGTCATAGAAGTCCCGCAGGACCCTGGGGGAAAGCCCGGTGATCTCGGCGATCTCCGCTTCGCTCACCGCTCCTGCTGCCGCAAGGGCGTCGCTGAGGCCGCTGGTGTGGCTCTCCACATAGTCACGGTCGACCGCATCCTCTCGATTGATCGCTTGCAGCAAGCCATTGAAGAGAGCCAGGTCCGAGCCTGGCTTAAGCGGCAGGTGTAGGTCGGAAAGCGCGCAGGTCGCCGTGCGCCGCGGATCGATGTTGACGATGGTGAGTTCCGGTCGGGCTGCCTTGGCCTCGATGAGCCTCTGATTGAGGACCGGATGGCACCAGGCGAGGTTGGACCCGACCAGCACGACCAGATCGGCCTGCTCCAGATCCTCGTAGGTTCCAGGCACGGTGTCGCTGCCGAAGGCCCGCTTGTGGGCGACCACGGCCGAAGCCATGCAGAGCCTGGAGTTGGTGTCGATGTTGGCCGAGCCGATGAAGCCCTTCATCAGCTTGTTGGCGACGTAATAGTCCTCTGTCAGCAGTTGGCCCGAGGCATAGATGGCCAGGCTATCAGGACCATGCAACGCCATGGCTTCGGCGAAGCGGGTCGCGATAAGGTCCAGTGCCTCGTCCCAGCTTGCGTCTCGATCTGCAATGCGCGGGCGAAGCAGCCGTCCTTCGGGCTCCAAGGTCTCTCCTAGTGAGACGCCCTTGCAACAGAGCCGGCCTTGATTGGCAGGATGGTCAGGATCACCCTTGATGATGGCTCCCCGTGCGCGCGGGGTGGCTAGCACACCGCAGCCGACCCCGCAGTAGGGACAGACCGTCCGCACCCGCTTTGATCGGTGATCAAGATCGCTCATATCCGCCCTCCCTGGATGGCAAGGGTGGATCGTCGTTCATTGAGGTGCAAGCCCGTTCAGGGGCCTCACTCGTCGCAAGCAAGGCCCTCAATCGCCGCACAGTGGTCGGGCCAACCATTGCTGCGCCAATAGGCAACCAGGCCCAGGTCATCGATGATTTGCCGGAAGCGCGGCGCACCACCCAGCTCTGAAACAAGGGACCAGGGTACGGTGAAGAAGAGCAACCGACGCTCCGCCACCAGGCTTGAATAATCAAAGGCCTCCAAGGTCACCGGGGTGCCCCCCAGATGGTAGAGCAACTGAAAGCCCATTAGCCGATCCTGCTGATGCGCCTCATAAAAAGCCTGAGGTTCCTCTGTTGTGGCCGCTGCAAGAAGCGTCAGCGCGCGCGTCCGCAAGGCGGCCGGACAGTAGTCGCAGTCCTGGACCAGGGCCTCGGCTTTCGCCAATTCGTCTTGCCGCGCGCGATGGTCGATGATGATGCGCAAGGCCAATTGACGGAATTGCGGCACCTCTTTGAAGAGGGTCTCGATACTGCTGATCCGCTCCTCTGTCTGATCGAACTGCCATTCAAGAAAGTCGATCCAGAGATCATAGTGATCGTTGAAGGGGTCGAGGGTATGCGCCTTCTTCAGATAGAGCAGTGCCTCCTGCTGTTTCCCGACAGTTTGAAGAAGCGCGGCATAGCTCATCATGACGCCGTGACCGTCACGATCGCCGGCTAGGGCCTCCTTGTAGGCGCGTTCTGCTGCAGCCCACTGCCGGTCCCGCTGATAGATGTTGCCAAGCGCGTGTTGCACGATCGGCAGTGAGGCATTGAGTGTCTCTGCCTTCAAGGCCGCCTCTTTGGCCTTGCGATAGAAGACCTTGGTGCGGACCGCTTGGCCGTCGATCTCGTGGAGATAGGTTGGAATTACGTTGTAGGTTAGCGAGAGCGCCGCCCAAGCAGCGGCAAAGTCCGGATGTGTGTCTACCGCGCGCTCCAAGGTTGTCATGGCATCTTTCAAGGCTACGCCGCGATGCTCCAGGAGGGCCAGGCCACGCAGGAAGAGCTCATAGGCCTTGGGGTCTTTGCTGCGATCAGCCTCGAGCAGCTCGGCATCGACCTCCATCGGGATTGCAAGCGCGTTACCGATGGCGCGTGCAATCTTCTCCTGGATCCTGAAGACGCTACTCATGGTTTCGCTAAACGTGATGGCCCAAACCACGAAGCCGTCCTGCGCGCGCACCAGGTTCACTGTGATGTCCAACACCTCGTCCTTGCGGCGGATCGAGCCTTCCAAGAGGAACTCGACATTGAGCGCCTTGCCGATGGCGCGCAGGTCGTCGCGTTCGTCCTTGTACTGAAAGGCGGACGTAAAGCCCGGGATGCGGAAGCCACCGGTCTTACCCAACACATCAATGATCTCGATGGTCAGGCCGTCGGCAAAGCGTTCTGCCTCTTCCCCCGGCGTCAGGCTCGTGAAGGGAAGGACGGCAAGTGTCGGGATCTCGGCGACGGTCTGAGCAGGACGGGGCTTGGAGGGCGGTGCCAGCACCTGCCAGGCATAGAGCACCGCCAACACCAAGGCCACCATCGCCAGGCCCGCCACCAGGAGCGGTCTATGGCGACGAGCGCTGACGGGTTTGCGGTCTGTTGGGGCTGCCTGACCATCGAACCGCACCCGGAAGACCCGGATTGGTCGGGGAATGTTCTTAACCTGTTGTTCACCCAGGTCTTCGAAGGTCAGGTCCAGCTTGCCCGCAACCTGCTGCCGTACCGATTGCGTAACGCAGATGCCCCCGGGTTCCGCCAGCTTCTCCAAGCGCGCCGCGATGTTGACCCCGTCGCCATAGAGGTCATCGCCCTCGACCAGGACGTCGCCGATGTTGATGGCGATGCGGTAGGAAATCTGTGCGTTTTCCGGCAGAGCGTTATTGCGCCTGGCCAGCGACTGCTGCAGCTCGATGGCAAAGCGCATGGCATCGACGACGCTGGAAAACTCAAGCAGCGTTCCGTCGCCAAGCAGCTTGACCAGCCGACCCTTGTGCTCGGCCGTCTTGGGCTCGAAGAGTTCCTCTCGGACAGACCTGAGTGCAGCCAAGGTGGCGCTCTCGTCTGACGCCATCATCCGGCTATAGCCGACGACATCGGCAAAAAGAATTGTGGTCAGCCGGCGCTGCTCACCTGTTTCGCTCACCCAAGCAGCTCCCGAGGTGGGGACGTTACGCTCACTCTAACGAAAGAGGGGTGGGGCCGAAACTCTCCTGAAAAAGACCGTGCTCATTCGCCCAACAGGAGAAGGATAGCAGAAAGGGCGATGCCCCTGCCGTTAAACGGCTGCGCTCACGCTCACGATGATGGCTTGCACCAGACCGATCGCTCCCGAAATGGGGCGAAACTGAAGACCCGCCTCATTGTCCACCAGGAAGGAGACGGTGGCGTTGCGGGCCAAGGGGCTCTCGGCATTGTCGGTGACACCCAGGATCGGCAAGCCGCGGACATAGGCGTCGCGGACCACGTCGACCACCGGGGGTGAATAGGGGGTGAAACCGGTCACGAACAGCAGGTCTTGATGGCTCATGTTGGCGACCTGCTGCGAGGCCATGCCGCCGGCAAAGTCCAGCAGGCTACAGCGCCGCTCCAGACGGGTCATGCCATAAGCAAAGTAGGTTGCGATGGGGCGCGAACGACGCAGACCGGCAACGTAGATGTGCCGTGCCGAGAGGCAGAGCTGAACGGCGCGGTTCAATTCTTCGGGATTGGTGTCGCGGCGCAGAGCTTCCAAGGAGGTGATCAGGGTCTTGACGCAGGTGTCCAGTGCTGCCGAGGCATCCTCGGTGCGGCCCGTGGCCGTGGTCTCTTCATAGACCTGCTCGCGATAGATCGGACCGCCTTCGATCAGGCGCAGCTTGAAGACCTGCTGCAGCGCACTGAAGCCGTCGTAGTCGAACTCCTTGGCGAAGCGGATCAGGGTTGAAGGCTGCACGTCCAGCGAGCGGGCTATGACCGCGATGGTCTGCAGGGCCAGCTGATTGGGCTGATCCAGCGCCAAGCGCGCGATGCGCTGAAGATGCGGGCTGAGGTTGTCGAAGCGGTCGCGAATCCGCTCGCGAAGCGCATCGAAAGTTTCAGCCGAATCGGCGTCTCGTTTGTGACCGGGTTCCATGAACTCAGTTGATGCGAAAATACGTTCGGATTCAAGCACAATCGGGGCCCCCTGGCGGTTTCGATGCCGATGCATATCGTTTGCGACTTGACATCAAGAAGAATTTTTCCTACTAGAACAAAAATTCAATATCAAGCCTCTAACAAAACTGTGATCCACTTAGGGCACCGACCTGGGCCGATATGGCTCCCGATCTGAACCACAAGGGAAGAAAGTCATGAACAAAACGCTGACACGACGCGGTTTTCTCGGGGCGAGCGCTGCAACCACCGGTGTTGCGACTGTTTATGGACCCTGGCGTTGGAATCGTGTCTATGCGGCTCAGAGCGACAAGCCGATCCGGATCGGTATTACCTCCGATGCCAGCGGACAGTATGCCAATTCAGGCGCCAGCGATCGGCGTGGCATGCTGATGGCGATTGAAGAGGCCAACGCCACGGGCGGTGTCTTGGGCCGTCAGATCGAAACCCTGCACATCGATACAGAGACGACGCCCGCGACAGGCAGCCGTGTGGCCGAGCGCATGATCACCCGTGAGGACTGCGGTTTTCTGATCGGCGCGGTCAGCTCTGGCGTTGCCAATGCGATCAGTCAGGTCGCGCAGAAGTATGGCGTCATCTACCTCAACACCAACTCCAGTTCCCCCACCGAATCGGGAGAGAACTGCCACCGGGTCAAATTCGTGTGGGATGGCAATGGCACCAATTTCGCCAAGGCGGCGGTCCGCAATGCAATCAACAGCTTCGGGCCGAAATGGATGCTGCTGACCAACGACTATGTCTGGGGGCACAGCACCTCTGCCTCGACCAGAAAGCTGCTGGAAGGCTCCGGCGGCTGGGTCGAAGAAGAGGTCTTGATCCCGCAGGGCACCCGCGACTTCTCTTCGGCCTTGATCAAGGTGCAACAGCAGAAGCCGGACGTGGTAGCGGCCGCGATCGGCGGCGACGACCTGAAGGCCATGCGCCAGCAAGTGGCGCAGCTCGACATGGGCGAGAGCCCTGCTTGGATCAACAACCAGCAGGACTGGCCCGATGTCTATGGCCTGCCGGTCGACAACCTCTTCGGTGTCTTCGGGACCACTTGGTACTACAAGCTGGACCTGCCCGGCGTGACCGACTTCGTCCAACGCTATCAAGAACACTATCCAGAGACCGCCATGCGGGTCCCGGGCAACGTTTTCTACAACGGCTACATGGCGACGCGGGAGCTTCTGCACGCCATCAAACGAGCCGACTCGACCAACAACATCAAGATCATCAAGCAACTGGAAGGCCATCGCATGTCTGCCGAAGAGCGCATGCAGAACCACGATGCCTGGATCGATCCAAACAACCATCAGGTCCAGCAGACGATCTATCTGGCCACCGCCAATCGCGACGGTGGCGAGAAGGACGATCTCTTCAAGATCCTCTCCAACTCCGACCCGGATGACGTTGCCGACGGAGATTCCATCGCCGCCTGCAAGATGGAGACCTATGAAGAAACGCCCAGTTTCGATGCCTAGCGAGGTGCTCTGTTGATGGCGATCTCCGCTCGCTTTGCCGCTGCCAAGCGCTGGCCGGAGCGCTTTGGCAGAGGGATGGCTGAACGCCTGCGGCCGCGCGGCGAGGAGGGCAGGGGGCAATGACCTACCTGCTGCCGCATCTCTTCAACGGTCTGACCTTGGGGCTGCTCTTCGCGCTCATCGCGCTGGGCTTCACTCTGATCGTTGGCGTGATGGAGGTCATCAACCTGGCGCATGGTTCGCTTTTCGCGCTGGGTGCCTACTTTGCTTTGACCTTGCTCGGCGGCGACTGGCTCTTGGACTCCGCGGTCGGTCAGTGGTGGACAGCACTCCCACTGGCCGGCCGCTATCTTGTTGCCCTGGTGTTTGCGCCCTTGCTCGCAGCCGCAGCCGGCATGTTGCTCGAACTTTGTCTCAGGCCGACCTACGGCAAGGTGCCGCTCTATGGGCTCCTTCTGACCTTCGGTGCGGCCTTGGTCATTGAGGAACTAATCCGCCTGATCTGGGGAACGGGCGAGCAGCACCTGCCTTTGCCGCAAGACATCAACGGCGCGATCCTGCTGGGTGGCATCATCTTCTCCAAATACAAGTTGTTTGCCGCCGGTTTTGCCTTGCTGGCGGTTGCCGGAGTCTGGGTCTTCCTCGAACGCACGCCCTATGGCGCCATCATCAAGGCGGGCGCACATGACAGCGAGATGGTGCGTGCGCTGGGCTATGACCTGGGGCGCCTGCGCCTGCTGGTCTTCGGGTTTGGTGCCGCCCTGGCCGGGCTCGCCGGCATTGTCATGGCGCCGATCTGGGGCTTGCGACCGCATCTGGGTATCGACGTTGTCATCCCCGCATTTCTGGTCATCGTCCTGGGCGGCGTCGGCAGTTTCTGGGGCGCGGTGATTGCCGCCTTGCTGGTCGGCCTCTCGGTCGGGATCACCGGCGCCTATGCCTCGGCCTGGTCCTTGATGTCGATGTACCTGCTCTTGATCGCCGTCGTCGGCTTCCGCGCCCGCGGGCTCTTCGGCCGAAAATCGGCGCTGGAGAACTAGGGCCGATGGCAACCCTCTCCGACATCTCACCCCGCGGCAGCCACTGGTTCACCCCCGCCATGGGTCTGGCCGCGGTCATCGCGTTGACAGCGCCACTCTGGCTGGAGCCTGCCGGCCTCTATCAGTACATCGGGATAGAGGTCGCGATCTGGCTGATCTATGCGCTGGGCTTCAATCTGCTCTTTGGGTACAGCGGTCTGCACTCCTTCGGACATGGCGCCTATCTTGGTGTCGGCGCCTATGCCTTCGGCCTCTATCAGCTTCATGTCGAGGTCGGCCTCTGGGGTGGCCTTGTGGCTGCCATGCTGGCGGCTGGCCTTGCGGGCGCCCTGGTCGGTGCCTGCGTCTCGCATCGTCGCGGCATCTACTTCGCTCTGCTGACCATCGCCTTCGGTCAGGTCTTCTGGTTTTCGGCCATCAAGCTGCATTGGTTGACCGGCGGCGAAGACGGCCTCTTGAACATACCCAGGCCAGACCTTTCTTTGGGCGTCGTCCGCGTCGACCTCAACGACAACACCAGCTTCTATTACTTTGTCCTGATCTTCCTTGCCCTCACGGTCTTGCTGATGTGGCGCATGGTGAACGCACCTTTCGGCCGTGCCCTGCAGGCCATCCGGCAGAACGAGCTGCGTGCCCGTTTCGTCGGCTATGAAGTCTGGCGCTTCAAGTGGATGGCCTTCCTGATCTCCGCCATGATTGCGGGCTTGGCCGGGGGGCTCTTCGCCATGGCGCAGCAGAGCGCCTATCCCGACGTCATGAGCCTGCACCAATCCGGGCTGATCGTCATGATGGTCCTGGTCGGCGGTGGACTGGTCAGCTTCTGGGGGCCGGTCCTAGGCGTGCTCCTCTACTTCCTGGCCCGTGACATCCTGGGCGGCCTGACCGAGACCTGGTTGCTGTGGTTCGGCCTCCTCTTCGTCGCCATGGTCATGTTCAAGCCGGAGGGCTTGGCCGGCGTACTGCAGGACCTGCAGCACGGTCGCCGAGGGCCGGCCAAGACAAGCAATCCTTCGCTCGAGGTGGACTGACCGGCATGGCCCTCTTCGAAGCCCATAACCTGCACAAGCGTTTCGGAGCACGCGTTGTTCTAGAGGACATCTCGCTCGCCTTCGAAGAGGGGCAGGTGAGCGGGATCATGGGGCCGAACGGAGCCGGCAAGACGACCTGCTTCAACGTGCTGACCGGACGCTACCGACCGGACCGCGGCAGCATCCGCTTCAAGGGGCGCGAGATTACCGGCCTGGCGCCGCAGCGGATTGCACGACTGGGCATTGCGCGCTCTTTCCAAATGATGACGCTCTTCGATCAATCGGCGGTCATCGAGAATGTGATGCTGGCCTTGCCGGCCTTCCACGCAAGACGCACTCAGGTACTGCGCTCTGTCTTCGACAAACAAGACCTCCTGCAGCAGGCAGAGACCGTTCTGAAGGAAGTCGGACTTGTCGAGCGCGCCTGGGATCCCTCCGTTTCTCTCTCTTATGGCGAGCGGCGCGCGCTGGAGATCGGGGTGGCCCTGGCTCAGCAGCCGCGGATCCTCTTTCTGGACGAACCGACGTCGGGCCTTGGCCTGGAGGGGAGGGAGCGCCTGGCAGAGCTGCTGCAGCAGCTGCGCAGCACCTACACCATCGTCATGATCGAGCATGACATGGCGTTCCTCTTCCGCCTGGCCGATCGGATTTCGGTCGTCCATTGGGGGCAGGTCATAGCAGAGGGAGACCCGGCTTCCCTCATGGCCAACAAGTGGGTCCAGCGCTCGGCTCTGGGAGGCCTGCAATGAGGCTGGAGGTCGAGCAGATCGAAACCTTTTACGGAGAAACCCAAGCGCTCTTCGGTGCCTCGCTCTCGGTCGAAGTCGGCGAAGTGGTGGCGCTCTTGGGCCCCAATGGTGCGGGCAAGACCACGACCCTGCGATCCATCCTGGGTTTGACGCCCGCGCGCCGTGGGGCGATCCGTTTTGACGGCAGAGAGATCACAGACTGGCCGACGCACAAGATTGCCGGCCTAGGCGTGGGCTGGGTTCCTGACGACCGTCGCATCTTCCCCAGCCTGACCGTCGCCCGAAACCTGAAGCTGGCTGTCAAGAAGACGCGCTTTCGGCCCTGGTCACAGCAGGAGGTCTTCGAACTCTTCTCTGCACTCGAGCACCTGATGGCACGTGACTGCGAGAATCTCTCGGGCGGAGAGATGCAGATGGTGGCCATCTCTCGCGCCTTGCTGGGTGCACCGGGCCTCGTCCTCTTCGACGAGCCAAGCCAAGGGCTGGCGCCCAAGATCGTGCAGGACGTGATGCGCACGATCACGCGGCTGAAGGCAGAGGGGCTCTCGGTCATTGTGGTGGAGCAGAACGCACTGGCTGCGCTGGAGGTTGCCGATCGGGTCTATGTGTTGGACCGCGGTCAGATCCGTCACGAGGGCACTGCCAAGGCCCTGCTGCAGGCGCCGGACGAGCGCCGCCGCTTGATCGGGATCTGAGCCATGACAGCCTTGCTACAGGTCCAGAACCTCGAAAAGGTCTATCGACAACGTCCCTGGCAGAACGCGGCCGACTTCAGGCTGAAGGCCGACTTCAAAGTCGCCGAGCCGGCAGTCGTCGGCCTCATGGGCCCGAACGGGTCCGGCAAGACCACCCTCTTCGAGCTGATCACCGGGTCCAATCGACCGAGCGCCGGTCGGGTCTTGGTTGCCGGGCAGGACATCCACCGGGTGCGCACCGATCAGCGCGACCGCCTGGCCATCCACTATCACCAGTCCTATCAGGTGCGCCGCTTTCGCTCGCTCATGCCCAATGCCTTTCTGGGAAGTGCAGCGAGCGACTATCCAAGAGTCCACCTCTTCGACGAGCCGCAGTTCAATACGCAAGACGGCTACATCGGCTTCATGCTGGATTTCTTCCGGCAGCTAAGGGCGGAGGGGCGTCTGGTCTTCCTCTGCCTGCATCCCAACGAGGCCTTTCACCTCGAGATCCTGGAAGAGATCTGCGAGCGCTTTTTCTTCGTCCTGAACGGAACCCTCACCGCCTTTCCCGACTACGCCAGTCTGATCGCCGAGGCGCGGGTCAAAGACTACCTGGGCGATCTTCTAAAGGAACCTGTTTGATGCCTGACCCCTTCCAACGCCGAGCCCACGCGCTCCCGGTCGACCATGCGGCAGTCGAAGCCGCCTGGCGCGCCGAGGGCTTCAGCTTCGGCGTGTTCCGAGATCCGCCCGGGCAAGAGTGGAACGACTTCGTCCACAGCACGGATGAGTATGTCCTGGTGGCCGAGGGTCGTCTTCGCATCTCCGTGGGCTCGGATGAGGGCCTAGCGGAGCCCGGCGATCTGGTCCGCATTCCCAAAGGGGTTTCGCATTCACTGAAGACGCTCTCGGCGGAGGGCAGCGTTTGGCTCTACGGCTATGGCCACTGGAGGTCCCGTCATGACGACCAATGACCTTGCGGTCGATCTGACACCCAAGATTGACCTTACCTCGATGGATCGGCTCTTCGATTTGACCGGTCTTAGAGCCTTTATCCCCGGTGGCTATGGCGCATTGGGAGAGGCCATCGCGTGGGGCCTTGCGCGCTTTGGTGCCTCAGTCGCAATTGCCGGTCCCAGCCGGGACAAGGCCGAAGCCCTGGCCGAGAGCATCTGTGAGAGCGGCGCCAAGGCCATTGGCCTGGCGCTCGACGCACGCCATCCAAAGGAGATCGACAGTGCGGTCGAGACCATGGTCGCGGCGCTTGGCGGACTGGATATCCTGGTGAACTGTGTCGGCATTCAGCGCGAACAGGCCTTGCTGGATGTGACTGAAGAGACCTTCGACAAGGTCTACGAGACCAATCTCAAGTCGGCCATGTTCCTGGCTCAGGCCTCAGCCCGCCAGCAGATCGCGCAGGGGCGGGGCGGGCGCCAGATCCATCTGCTTTCGGTGCGCTCCAATCTAGCCTTGCGGGATCGCGGCTACTCGGCCTACTGCGCGACCAAGGGCGGGCTCTTGATGCTGGTGAAGCAGCACGCCATGGAGCTGGCACCGCACAAGATCACGGTCAATGGCGTCGCCCCGACCTTCATCCAGTCAGAACGCATCCGTCCGCACCTGGAGCGGCCTGAGTTCGGTGACCATATCTTAAGCCGGAACCCAATGGGTCGGATTGGCGAGCCCATCGAGGTTGTGGGGCAGGTGATCACCTTTGCGGCCGCCGCAGGCAGCTATGTCACCGGCCAAGTCGTCTATGTGGATGGAGGTGTGACCGCCAGCCAATGAGCAGCACCAAACTACGCAGCGCACGTTGGTTCGATAGCGAGGACCTCAGAGGCTTTGGCCACCGCTCTCGGCTGATGCAGATGGGCTACGCCGCAGAGGATTGGCGCGGCAAACCGGTGATCGCCATCGTCAACACCTGGTCCGCGATCAATCCCTGCCACGCGCATCTGCGCGATCGCGCCGAAGACCTGAAGCGTGGCGTTTTGCAGGCCGGCGGATTTCCGATCGAGCTGCCGGCTCTGTCGCTGAGCGAGACCTTCGTCAAGCCGACCACGATGCTCTATCGCAACTTGCTGGCAATGGGCGTCGAAGAGCTTTTGCGCAGCCACCCAGTGGACGGCGCGCTGCTGGTCGGCGGCTGTGACAAGACCACGCCCGGATTGGTCTTGGGCGCGATCTCTGCCGATGTGCCGGCGATCTTCGTGCCGGCCGGCCCCATGCTCTCCGGCAACCTCCGTGGCGAGGTCCTGGGCTCCGGTTCCGACGTCTGGAAGTACTGGGACGAGCTGCGCGGCGGCACCATCGACGAAGAGGAGTGGCAGGCCGTCGAGGGAGGAATTGCTCGCTCTTACGGCCACTGCATGACCATGGGGACGGCCAGCACCATGACGGCCGCGGTCGAGGCGCTGGGTCTCAGCCTCACCGGCGCCTCCTCGATCCCGGCACCGGACGCCAATCACCAACGCATGTGCGCAGCCTCGGGCCGGCGCATCGTCCAGATGGTGCGCCAGGACATCAAGCCTTCTCAGATCCTGACCGAGGCTGCCTTCCGGAACGCCATCGTCGTCGCCATGGCCATGGGTTGTTCGACCAATGCGGTGATCCACCTGATCGCGATGGCCCGTCGGGCCGGACATAACCTTGGCCTGGAAGCCTTCGAAGAGGCCAGCCGTGCGGTGCCGGTCCTGGCGAACATCCGTCCCTCCGGTGAGCGCTACTTAATGGAGGATTTCTACTTCGCCGGCGGCTTGCCCGCACTGATGACGCGCCTGCGCAGATTTCTGGATCTTGAAGCCAGCACCGTCGGCGGCCAGACCCTGGAGCAAGGCCTGGCGAAAGCCAAGATCTGGAACGAAGACGTCATCCGCTCGACGGAGGATCCGGTCTATGCCGAGGGCTCGCTCGCGGTCCTGCGCGGCAACCTGGCCCCTGAGGGCTGTGTCATGAAACCCGCAGCGGCTGAGCCGCGCTTCTTGAAGCATCGCGGCCGGGCTTTGGTGTTCGACAGCTATGCCGAGATGAAGGAGCGTATCGACGATCCGGCCCTTGAGGTCGACCAGGATACGGTCCTGGTTATGCGCGGTGCTGGCCCCCAGGGTGGTCCGGGTATGCCTGAGTGGGGCATGCTGCCGATCCCGCAGAAGCTCTTGAAGGCCGGTGTCCGCGACATGATGCGGATCTCTGATGCCCGGATGAGCGGCACCAGCTATGGCGCCTGCATCCTGCATGTCGCCCCGGAATCCCATGTCGGTGGGCCGCTGGCATTGGTGCAGACAGGAGACATGATTTCCGTCGATGTCGACAAGCGCTCCATCGACATGGAGGTGGAGGCCGAAGAGCTGGCGCGCCGGCGAGAAGCCTGGCAAGCGCCGGAGCCACGCTTCTTCCGTGGCTATGGCTGGATGTTCGCACAGCATGTGCGCCAAGCCCACGAAGGTTGCGACTTCGACTTTCTGGAAACCGGATTCGGTCCCAGCCCGGAAGAACCGATCATTCTCTAGACACTCAATCCAACAGCGGAGCCATCGATGACTGCTTTCCAGCCTAAGGTTCTGGTCGAGGGAGACTTTGCCGTCGCCGGCAGCCTGGACCCCATTGCCGTGATCAATCCCTGCAATGAAGAGGTCCTTTGGGAAACGCCGGCCTGCGGGCCGCAAGAGGTGGCGGCAGCACTGGCAGCGGCGGAACGCGCCTTGCCGACCTGGAGCGCGGTACACGGCTGGGAGCGCGCCAAGGTGCTGCGCGCCATCGCTAGGCGCATGGAGGCCAGACGAGATGAGCTCGCCAAGGCGCTCTCCTTGGAAATCGGGCGGCCGCTCAGCCAGTCGGCCGGAGAGGTCAACATCGCCATCGAGCAGTTCGACTGGTTCGCCGGTGAGGCAGAGCGGCTCTTCGGAGAGACCATTCCCTCGCGCCAGGGCGGTCGTCTGACAGTCGAGCCTGAACCTGTCGGGATCGTCGCTGCCTTCACCGCCTGGAACTTCCCGATCAACCTCCTGGCGCGCAAAATCGCGCCGGCTCTAGCCGCCGGCTGTCCGATCATCTGTCGTCCCTCAGAGCAGACCCCCATGACCTCCACGATCATCGTCGAGTGCTGCGTTGAGGGCGGTGCGCCCGCCGGTGTCGTGCAGCTGCTGCAGGGGCGGGCGGAGGACATCTCGCCGGCGATCATGGCCGCAGACAGTGTGCGCAAGATCTCGCTGACAGGATCAACGCAGGTCGGGCAGCATCTCCTGGCGGAGGCCGCCAAGACAGTGAAGCGCTGTTCTATGGAGCTCGGCGGGCATGCACCGGTGGTGGTCGCGGCCGACGCTGACCTGGAGAAGGCGGCCGACCTCTGCGCGCAGTTCAAGTTTCGCAATGCCGGCCAGGTCTGCATCGCGCCGAACCGCTTCTATGTGCACGAGAGCCTGGCTGAGCCCTTTGCAGAGCATATGGCGGCTGCGGCGGAGGCCCTGGTCCTGGGCGACAGCCAGAGCGATGAAACCAGCATGGGGCCCTTGACCCTGTCGCAGCAGCGCGATCGGGTCGAGGCCCTGTCGCAAGAGACCGAGGCTAGTGGTGCCAGAAAGCTGACCGGCGGTCGTCGCCCGGCGCATCTGAACAAGGGCTATTACTTCGAGCCGACCGTTTTTACCGAGGTGCCGGACGAGGCTAGGATCATGCGCGAGGAGCCCTTTGGTCCTTTGGCGCCGATTGCAGCTTTCCGCGATTTGGACGAGGCGATCGCGCGGGCCAATTCGACACCTTTCGGTCTGGCTGCCTATGGCTTCACCAGCAGTCACGCAACGGCGGAGGCTCTGAGCCACGGCCTGCACGCCGGCATGGTCGGGGTCAACACCTTCATGATCGCCCATGCCGAGGCGCCCTTCGGCGGCATCGATCATTCCGGCATGGGACGAGAAGGGGGGCGACAAGCCATCCTCGACTATCTTAACGTGAAGCTTACCCACTTCGCTTGGAACTAGCGCACATGCCCTTCGAAAATCCTCTGAAGCGCCTCTGGAAAGAGGGGCTGACGGCGGCCAATGGCTGGCTTGCCATCCCCAGCGTGCTCTCGGCCGAGGCCATGGCCAGCGTCGGCTTCGACAGCCTGACGGTCGACCTGCAGCACGGCACGGCGGACTATTCCGAGATGCTGGGCATGCTACCCATCATCCAGCGGAGCGGGGCGGCTCCGCTGGTGCGCGTGCCCTGGAACGATCCGGCCCAGGTCATGCGGGCCTTGGACGCCGGGGCGCTTGGCATCATCTGCCCGATGATCGAGGGACCGGAGGATACGGCGCGCTTTGTCTCCTATTGCCGCTACCCACCGGCCGGCATCCGCTCCTTCGGGCCGGTCCGCGCCAAGATCGCCTGGGGAGATGACTACGGAGCGGTCGCCAATGACCAGATCCTACCGATTGCCATGATCGAAACCCGCTCCGCCTTCGATCAGCTTGACTCAATCCTCGACGTCGAGGGCCTAGGCGGCCTCTATATCGGTCCGGCAGACCTCTCGGCAGCGCTGGGGCATGAGCCCGGTTTCGACCGCCGCGAGCCGGAGATGATGGCTGCGATCGAACACATCCTCGTCTCCGCCCGCGCACGCGGTGTCCCGGCCTGCATTCACTGCCAGAGCCCCGACTATGCCGCTGAAATGGGGCAGAAGGGCTTCTCGCTGGTCACCCTGGCCTCCGACGCGCGCTTCCTACAGGGCGGCGCAACGGCAGCGCTTGGACGCTTCTGTGAGCTTCGGGATGGTTAAGACCTAGACTTGCCCTGTGAAGGGACCGCACTTATCCTTGGTTTCTTGGTACTTCTCGTTCTCCGGACGGATCACGAATATTGCCCCTATGCTGTGGAGGCTGGGTCCCAGGAACTTGTTGTCCTTCGAGTAGTAGATGAAAAGCCGCTGATCCCGCCCGGAGATAAAGCAAGAGAACCAGCGTTTGACGAGGCCTTGTTTCGAATAGACTCCGCGCTGAGCGCGGAAGGTCAGGTCGCGTTCAACAGGTTCTGAGTAGCGATAGGCGCCAAGGCGGGCGATGAAGTCCGGAGCGCCGGTTGGGGTGACGTGATAGCAGTACTCCTCATCCAGGCGACACATACCGACCGGATAAATGCTCTCCGGATCCTGAGCCAGGAACTCCGGTACGGGCAGAGGTTTTGGGCCCGCCGGCCGGTTCTCAACAATCTTCTCTTCAAGCTCCCGATGAACGCAGGAAGCAAGGACCACGAGAAGAAGACCCAGCCCAAGCAAACGTGCCAAAGTTCTTATTTGTTTCATGAGTTGCTCGATGTCCTCTTTCACGTTCTTGATGAGCAGCCTCTAGCCAATCCGCGCAATGCACTCTTTGCTGGGCTGCTGAGGAGACCACCAACGGACCGTGGAAGCCCGCACGCCGCACGAGCAATTGCAATCTGGATATCACCAAAAACGCCCTTTACGCGAGCTTGTCGTGATCACTGTGACAAAATGTGAAAATCAATTGCGAATCTCGGAAGCGGAGGCCAGCTATTCCGGCCGCAGCCCTGTCAGGCTCCCGTAGTAGGCAGCGATATCCTCAATCTGGCGCGGCGAAAGACGGCGCACGGCTTCGGTCATGACCTCACTCTGCCGCACGCCAAGACGGTAGTCCTGGACGGCAGAGGCGAAGTAGCGCGGATACTGGCCATTCAGAATTGGGATGAAATCTCCTTCGGCATTTCCTTCAATCTGATGGCAGACGGTGCAATGACGTTCTGCCAAGATCTTTCCCCGCCGTAGAGCCTTGGCATCTGCCTGGTTCTTGGGGACTTGCGGCAAGACGGCGTTGCTCACTTTAGCTACTTTGTTAGCCAGATCCGGAATTGCCTCGGCTGGTACTTCCACGGCCTGACTGCTCATCACCGAGTGGTTGCGCTCTCCACTGCGATAGGCGGTTAAAGCAAAGCTTAGGTAGTCTGCGTGCTGGCCAGCGATCTTGGGCGGCGGGTAGCGAGGCGGTGGAAATTGGGCCGGGTCTGCCGCGTGGCATACGAAGCAGGCTTCGATGTAGCCGCGAGAGAGGAAAGGGTTGTCCTCCGCTGCAGCCCCTGCCGAGAGTAGGACGAAGAGGGCCAAGGTCAACCATCTGAGCGAAGAATCACGCATCTCAGTACCAGAGATTGCCGAAGTCATAGCGCAGCCCGAAGATGACGGCCGAGGCAACATTCGCGGCTCCGCCACCGGCCGGCTCGGCCCGTGTCAAAGCCCCTTCGGTGTAAAGCGTCCAGCGGCTGCCAATCCGATGATCCAAGAAAAAGCCCCCTCCATAGTAGCTGTCGTAGATGTCGTTATCGTCGATGATCGAGGCGGTCAGGTGCAG
This sequence comes from Rhodospirillales bacterium, assembly GCA_963669335.1. Taxonomy (GTDB): domain Bacteria; phylum Pseudomonadota; class Alphaproteobacteria; order Kiloniellales; family JACOMY01; genus JACOMY01. The sequence goes on along the minus strand of OY770023.1, from coordinate 2,300,223 downwards.
CTGGTTGTTCTCGGTAAACTGCACGATGCCCAGCGCATTGTAGGACTTGGTCAGATGCTGGGAGGCATCGTCTACGACGTGTCCACCGAAGGCCACCAGCCACTGTTCGCTTTCGTACTCGATCGCCGCACCGAAGCGGTTCACATGCTCGCCGGAATCGGTCTTTGAGATGTCGGCGGCAGCCCCGAGGTTGATACGGCTGTAAAGATCCAGGTAGCGGGCACCGACGCTGTAGCGGGTGTCTGCTGCCGTGTCTGAACTGAGGCCCGGCGGCTGGTAGTCGACGCCAAACTCCAGGCGCCCCCATGAGGACGCAAACTTGATGAGATTGTCCGAGAGGGTCACGCCGCCGGCGAAGGGGGTTGAGTAACCGGTGGCATAGATCTCCTGATCGCGGTCGATGAAGAGGCCATAGTACTGCAGGAAGGCCAGCGGCTGGCGCCCATAGGTCAGCGCCCCCAGGCCGTTGGAGACACCGGCCCAGTAGAGGTCAAAGCGAGTCTCGTTAAAGCTGTCTGTGGCCGAGACAAAATCACCGCCATAGACCCCGCGGGCGATGATCTTGTGGCTGTCCCCGATATCGAAGACATAGTCCAGGCCGACGAAGGAGTTCACATTCTGCAGATCGACGTCGACGCCCGAGTCATTGTCAACGGGTGCGCCCAGTTCTCCCTCATTGACCAGAATGCCGAAGTTGGCCGAGCCGAAGAAAGTAAGATTGCCGAAGCCTGGAATCCCGATCTCTTGAGCCGCCGCATAGCCGCCGATTGCCAGCCACAGCAGGAGCAGCGCCGCCAGAATGGCGAGCTTGGAGGCGAGAGCCCTGGCCATGACTAGTGCACCGACCAGATGGCCACATCGTGGTGATAGGGATCGAATTGATACATACGCAGCCGGCGCGAGGGCTCGAAGTCGAAGTTCATGACCACCTTGTGCCGCCCCAGGTTATCGCCCTCGGCTGCGGGCACATCGATCAGGCCCCAAGGCCCGCCGGCATTGGTCCACCACCAGGTGCGTCCAAAGGTGAAAAAGGGACCGGACCCGCCGGAGGCCAAGGTGGACTGGAACTGGTTCTCCCAACCACGATTGCCGCCGAAATCGACGTTCTGATAGCCGTGGATGAAGTAGTCGCCATTGATCAGGGCAACGGTGACCTTGGCCGGTCGTGTCGTCCAACTGGTCAGCTGCGGGATGCCGCCGCCCTTCATTTCCCCGTAGATCGTGTTGTTGGCATAGAAGAGGGTGAGATCGGCGTCAGGATCGGGATCGACGCCGGCGGGCAAAGAGTTGCGATCCTGCCAATCGTCGAAAGCTCCTTCGGCCTCTTCCATCAGCGCCAGGACCTCTTGCGAACTCTCGCTCAGTAGCGCGGCATTAAAAGCGTTCCACATGCGCTTGGCTGGCGCCAAGTTTCCCAGCTTGGCGATGGCGGCGAGCTTTGTCTTGCGGTTGGCGGTCGGCACGTCGCCGAAAACCATGCTGGAATAGGCCGGCAGCCTGCGCCCGTTGATCACCTTGCGCGCGTTCTCCGTCACCTGGATGCGCGGTGGGTGGATGCGCCAGCCCCAATGGTAGCTGAGGTTGTAGTACTTGCCGCGAGACATCTTGATCTTGAAGACGTTCCGCGTGCCTTCCTTCATCGGATAGAAGGTCTGGTCCATGGCCACCAACGGCTGCGGTGGTGATCCCTGTACCGAGGCGAAGGGATCGTCGACATACATGACGAAGGGCGAAAAGTCGTCGTCACCGGCTTCAAGAACGTCCACGGTGTAGGTGATGGTCCAGGGCACATCAAAGACGTCAGAGGGATCGAGGAAGGCAGTGTCACTCTCGATGTGGGAATCGTACCAGATCTGATGGATGTTCACATTGCCGCCGACCAGATCTCCTGACTCGTCATAGACCGGCGAGACCTTCTTGATCTTGGTCGGGCCCTTGTAGTGCAGCAAGGGGAAGCCGTTGTAGTGACGCTCTGGGAAGACACGATTGCCTTCAAGAATATCGATCGCTTCCTGGAAGGCTTCGCGGTCGATCCTGTCGGCCACCGCGGCCGCATTGATGCGGCGGAACAGGGCGCGAAGATCACTGGTGGGCGAGCGTGGGTCGATGGGAGTCACCACGACCGGGCCGTCTTGCAGGTTGTAAGGGTTGCTCGGTGTGGAGGGCAGGGTGTTGGGCAGTTCCCGTCCGAAGCTGTCGAATACGTTGGAATCGACCGTGTTCAGAAAGTTGCTCCCGGGCGGGTCGTTGAAGGGATCGCTCTTGTCATAGATCGAGGGCGCCACCTCGACATAGGTGGTCTTGCCGTTCAGAGCCGCGAACTGTGGCGAGCGGCCGGGCTTGGGCTGGGGATAGGGGTGGAGATAGCGAAAGCCCTGATCGACAGGACGCAGCTCTGCGAGGTTGGGTTCGCAGGCAGCCAGCGCCAAGGCCCCAAGTAACAGTCCAAAGGTGGATTTGAGGGTCTTGGCATTGGTCGTCATTGTCTTCTACCCCACAATATCCCACCGCAGCATCATCGCGTGATCCTCGTGGATCACATTATGGCAGTGGAGGATGTATTTGCCGTTGAAGTCACGGAAGCGGAAGAAAAGCTTTGCCGTCTGATTTGGTCCCAGCCAAAGGACGTCTTTGCGCGAATCGTTGAGGGATCCTTTGGGTACGGGCTTGCCGTCGATCTCGAGGATCTGAAACTCCTCAAAGTGGATATGGACGGGATGGGCCCAGGTGGCGCCGGCGTTGCGGATGGTCCAGATCTCCGCACTGCCTTCTTTGATCTCTGCATCAGGAATCGCCATGTCCGCGGTCTTGCCGTTGATCGTCCAGACCCCGGCTGTGAAGTCGAAAACCCACTCGCGTTCCGCCACCACCTCTGAAAGGTCGATCGTCGGCAGGGGCATCAAGGTCTCGGGCACGCGGCTATCATCGACACCCTCGTGGGGCACCACATTGAACTGCATGATAGGATCGCCCGGATCGAGATAGCGCCCGCTGGGTCCAGCACCGTCATATTGCTCCAGGCGGTTCAGCAGTTGGATCTTGGTACCGGGCGCGTAGCGGGAGAAATCGACCACCACGTCGTAGCGATCGGCAACCGAGAGGGGGAGGGACTCCGAGATCACCGGGGCCGGCATGAAGTTGCCGTTACTGGTGACCACGGTGAAAGGCGTGCCGTCGCTCAGCACCAGATCATAGAAACGCGAGGGGCCGCCGTTCAGAACGCGGAAACGATACTTGCGGGCCTCCACCTCCAGATAGGGCTGGATGATGCGATTGACGGTGAAGCGATCCCCCAGAAAGCCGCGGATGTTGAAGATGTCGAAGACTGCTTGCGAGTTCTGATCGAAGAGAACGTCGTGCAGAATGAGAGGGACATCGTACTTGCCGCTGGGCAGCCGGAAGGCCTTGGCGCTGGTGTCGGCCTCGTTCCCGGTATCGTAGATGTCGTCGAAGAAGAGGCAAAAGCCGGTCAGGCCCGCGTAGACATTGGCGGCTGTGAAGTCCATGCGATGGTCGTGGTACCACAGCAACGTCAGCTGTTCGCGCCAGTCGAAGCCGGCCGGGAACATGGCGTAGTGGTGATCCCAGAACTGCCCATTCTCGATGAAATCCATCGGGAAGCCGTCGCTTTCAGAGGCCGTATGCATGTTGTGCAGATGCATCGTCGTGGAGGGCAGGCCAAAGCCGGTGTGGCGCGGCGGCAGGTCATTGAATCGCCGGATCAAGAAGGGCTCGCCGTAACGCGCATGGAAGGTTGGTCCCGGAATGGAGGCGTCATAGCCCCAGCTCAAGGTCGGCTCATACTCCGGGTGATAGGAATGCCAGAACTGACGCTCGTGCAGCGTGTAGATCTTCTTGGGCGGAAACTCGTTGTAGCGCTGATGGCGCGCCGGATCAGGGGGCGGGTTAAGGCTTCCAAGAGGTACCGGCGTCTTGATCCTGGGGATCTGTAGCGGCGCCACGAAGGGAGTGACCGGTGGGCTTGGCCTCACCTCAAGGTCCGGCGGTAGGTTGTCTGGTTCAACCAGTTGGCCCCGAGCGGAGCCCAGACCCGTGGCAGCGCTGCCAGCAAACGCAGCCCCGATCTTCAGCAGCGTCCGACGTTTCATGCTTCCTCCCATCACCGCGAACAGGGTGACGTCCCTCCTGCCGCGTCGTAAAGGCTGAATAAACGGGCATATCAAGAACTTTGGGTCTGTGGTCCCGGCATCACAGTGCCAGAGCGCGTTCGGCTTCAGCCTTTGAGGCCGGCGAGGTAATCTCCAACGTCTCTCGCATCAATGTCGCACTCTCGCACCAGCCAATCGAAGTGCTGCGTCAGGGAACGCACCCGCTCTTCACTGCGGAAGGAGAGATAGAAGCGGCCTACGAAGATGGTCGCCAGGATCGGCCCGAAGACAGTGATGGGGGCCGAGAAGAGTTTGCGGGCGTCGAAGAAGAAGAGGCGGAGCGAGGGGTAGTGATTACGGTAAATCGTGATCAGGCTCTCTAGCTGCTCCTGTCGGATCTCTGTCGAGAGGCCGCGATAATAGCCCTCCCCATTGGCGAAGGACTCGATCTCGTGGCGTGGCAGCGCAATCTCGTAGTCAGAGGCGCCGGAGCGCAGCCACTCCAAGCGGTCCATGGTCGCCCTGATGGCCTGGCCCGGCGTCTTGCCAAGAAAGGCCTGATACTCCCAGGTCAGCACGGCTTCGGTCTTGAGGAAATCGGGCAGGGTGGCCGGTACATAGCGGATCTTGTGGCCCTTGGATTCCCGATGCCACTCCAGCATCTGCTCGTCGATCGTGGTGCGCTCGGCATTCGCTACACGAACGGCAGCCGCCACCAGGTCGCCCGGCCGTTCCGGGCGTTCCGTCAGGCCCAGCAACCAATCGCTGCTCACCCTGAGAACGGAAGCGCAGTCAGCCACCAACTGCGCGTTCGGAAGGCGCGTTTCGCCCGGCACCAAGAGCTGCGATAGAGTCGAGCGATCCACACCAGTCGCCCGCGCCAAGGCGCTCTTGTTTAGCCCCTCCAAGGTCATGGCGGCACCGAGCCGTTCTCGAAAAATCTCAGCGCGGAGGCGTTTGTCCATAGTTTTCATGATTGGTGATTCTTCTCAACATTTAATGCTTTTTGCAGCAAATGTTCGTAATGTTCAAGGCCCACGCGTTCGCTTACATCTTGATCAGACAGACACGAGACATCAGGAGGGCAAGATGGAAACGACGAAACGGATTGCAGCGAAAGCAATCACTTGGCAGCTCTCCGGCCTGATCGCGATGAGCGCCATTGGCTACATCATCACGGGGTCTTTGGAGAGCGCCAGCGGCTTTGCGGTCTTCTCCGCACTGCTCGGCACCGTCTTCTTCTTCGTGCATGAGAAGATCTGGTCGCGGATCACTTGGGGGCGCTCAGAGGTCGCTGGGCTGCAAAGACAAGCCCCGGAAGGACAGGGGATCGTAGCCTTCAATCAGGCAGCACAGACCCGCTAGTCAAAGCCTTGGCTTGATGCCCTAGGGCTGGCACAACAGAGGGCATGGACAGCCGACCCGAGAACCTTCCCGACGATGCCGTAGCCTTGCGCGAGCATCTGGATGTCGCCATCGTCGGTGCCGGAATCTCCGGCATCGACGCGGCCTATCACCTGCAACGCGACTGCCCCGGCAAGCGCTTTGCGCTCTTGGAGCGAGAGGATAGTTTCGGCGGCACCTGGAAGATCCACACCTATCCCGGCGCCCGCTCCGACAGCGATCTCTACACCTTCGGTTTCAGCTGGAAGCCCTGGATCGGCGTGCCGCTGGCCACCAAGGACGAGATCCTGAAGTACCTCGATGAGGCCTTGGACGAGCAGGACATCCGCCGCCATGTTCGCTATCAACAAGAGCTGCAGTCCGCGGATTGGGACAGCGCCAAACAGCATTGGCGCTTGACCTGCCTGGACCTGGAGACGGGCGAACCCTACCTGTTGACCTGCTCCTTCCTCTGGATGTGCCAAGGCTATTACCGCCACAAGCAAGGCTATGCGCCACGGTTTCCTGAGCAAGAGCGATTCCAGGGGCGATTGGTGCATCCGCAGCACTGGCCGGATGATCTCGACACTAGCGGCAAGAGAGTGGTGGTCATCGGTTCCGGGGCGACTGCGGCGACCTTGATCCCGGCGATTGCGCGGCGGTCGGAGCATGTCACCATGCTGCAGCGCTCCCCGACCTTCTTTGCGCCCAGGCCGACGGATCCGGAATTGGCACAACAGCTGCGCCCTCTGGACCTGCCGGCCGACTGGTTCCACGAAATCATGCGCCGCAGCTTCCTCAAAGAGCGCGATCAGATCGACAAGATGTCCTTCGAGGACCCGGATCGCTTGCGCGGTGAGCTGCTCGCCGCTGCCAAGGCCTATCTGGGTGAGGACTACGACCTCGATCCCGACTTCATCCCCAGCTATCGCCCCTGGCAACAACGCATCGCGGTGGTTCCCGACGGCGACCTCTTCAAGTGCATCCGTGTCGGCAAAGCCTCCGTCGTGACCGACCAGATCGAGCGTTTCACGGAGACCGGAATTGCGCTCAAATCAGGCAAGCACCTGGAGGCCGACATCATCGTCAGTGCTACCGGGCTTAATCTCAGCGTGCTCGGCGACGTTCCCTTCTCCTTGGATGGTGCACCCGTCGACTTCTCCGAGACCTGGGCGCATCGCGGCATCCTCTTCAGCGGGGTGCCCAACCTGGCATGGGTCTTCGGCTATCTGCGTAACAGTTGGACCCTGCGCGCCGACCTGGTCGCCGACTTCGTCTGCCGTCTCTTGAACCACATGGCAGAGACGGGGGCGGCGGTGGTGACGGCCGAGCTACGGCCAGAAGACCAGGACATGCCCAAGCGCCTGCTGGTAGAGCCGGAGAACTTCAACGCCGGCTACATCCAACGCTCGATCGCCCACTTTCCCAAGCAGGGCGACCGCGAGCCTTGGCTCTTCACGCAGGATTACCTCTACGAGCGGGAGGTGATCTCGAACGCCGATCTGGACGACGGGACCTTAAACTACCGTTAGGACTATTCCGCCGCCACCGACAGGTTAGGCTGTGCCAGCTTCAGATAGCCGTCGCGGGTTTGGGGCGTCTTCATGTCCAAGATCTTGCCGGCGACGAGGTTGCGCAGCATCTGCGCGGTGCCGCCGCCGATGGTGAACATGCGGGCATCGCGGGCCATGCGTTCCAGCGGCAGGTTGCGGGAGTAGCCCATGGCGCCATGCAGCTGCAGGGCATCATTGGTCACCTTCACTGCCGTCTCGGAAGCCATGATCTTGGCCTCGGCGGCGAGCAGGGGATCGGGGAAGCCGCTCTCGCTCTCCTCAGCACTGGCGGCTGCGCGCCAAAGCATCAGGCGTGCCGCATCGAGCTGAATGCGCATATCTGCCAGCATCCACTGCAGGCCTTGGAATTCTGCCAGGGGACGACCGAACTGCTGGCGCTCCTTCGTGTAGTCGAGCGCGGTCTCGTAGGCACCCTGTGCAATGCCCAGAGCAACCGTCCCGGCGCCGACACGCTGTGCGTTGTAGGCATCCATCAGCGAGGCAAAGCCGCGCTCCAGCCCCTCGGCCGGCAGGAGCAGACGATCGGCCGGCAAAGTGAGATCCCGGAAGTGCACCTTGGTCTCGGGGATACCGCGCAGGCCCATGGCCGGCTCACGCTCGCCCACGATCAACCCCTCGTCCTCGCCGCGCAGAGCAAGGAAGCCGCCGATGCCAAGCTCGCGGCCGCCCTCGACAACGCGGGCAAAGATCAGATGCAGGCGCGAAACACCGCCGCCGGTAATCCAATGTTTGGTTCCGTTCAGGACATAGCGGTCGCCGCGCTTGACCGCCGTGGTACTCATCTCGGTCGCGGCCGACCCGGCGTCGGGCTCGGTGATGCAGATCGCCGGCTTGTCGCCCTTCAGGACCATGTCGCAAGCCATGCGCTGCTGCTCTGGCGTGCCGTAGCGCAGGATCGCGCCTAGCGCGCCCATGTTGCCTTCCACGATGATGCGCCCGCTGATGCCGCAAGCCTTGGCCATCTCTTCGACAACGAGGATGGCATCCAGATAGCTGCGCCCTTGACCGCCGAGCGACTTGGGAATGGTCATGCCGAAGAAGCCTGCCGCCGCCATCTCCTTAATCCCATCCCAGGGGTAGGCTTCGGTCCGATCAGTCTCGGCGGCGCTCGGACGGCAGTGCAGATCGGCAAAGGCCTTGGCGCGTGCCTGAAGATCCCTTTGGTCGGCAGTCAGTGAAAACATCGTCCCCTCCTCGAGCCCACAGGCCCCACGCCCGATCACAGCCCCGTGAGGAGTAAGATAGGTTAATCACTGCCAAAATAAAAACGAGTTCTTCTCACCTCTTGCTTAAGAGTTTCTCAAGGAAGGAGTGTTCCTGCGCCGCGACTCGGCGGAGAGCCTGGTTGAGAGCGGTGATCAGGTGGCTCTTGGGGCTGTCATTGCGCTCCAGAAGCACCAGTGGGCGGGTGAGTGGCGGGTTCCCGAAGGGCAGGGCGCGCAGACCCAGGTCCTCGGGCCGTCGGCCGAAAGGCAGAGGGACCACCGAGACTCCCAGTCGGTGCCGCACCATCTCGATGATGGCCTCTAGTGAATCGATCTCCATGGCGCGTTTGACGGCGATCTTGCGCTCTCTCAGGGCCTGGTCGATCTGCTCGCCTGCCCAAGCACGGCGGCTGAACTGAATGAAGGGGTTTTCTTCCAAGAGGATGCGGTCGGCCTGACCCTTGGTTTCCATCGGCGCGATGACCACCAGGGGATCTTGGCGTATCGGACGCGCGCGCAGTCCCTCGGCCAGATGCTGGGGCTCTGAGGCTAGGGAGGCATCGAGGCTGCCAGCTCTGAGCTGTGTCGCCAGTTCTTCGGAGAGGCCGGAGATCACCCGGATCGAGAGCTGCGGGTGCTGTGCCCGCAGGGCTGCCAGGGCCGGCGGCATGATGCTGCCCAGCGCGGTCGGTACGGCGCCCAGTACCAGATCGCCGGTGAGAATCCCGCTGTCGTTCTCGAAGATGCGGTCATAGAGGCTGAGGATCTGCCGCGCTTCGACAACGAGCTGTTGGCCCAACTCGGTCAGTTGCGGCGGACGATGCGAGCGGTCGAAGAGTCTTCGGCCCAGCGAATCTTCCAGACCCTTGATCTGCAGGCTGATGGCCGACTGGGTCAGGCCCAGACTGTCGGCCGCCGCGGCGAAGCTGCCCTGATCTGCGATCGAGACCAGGGTGCGCAGCGGCCTCAGTTCCATCGGTTCACGCGGCCATTAGGGAATCGGCGCGGGCCTTGGCTTGTGCGGCGCGCTGTACGGCACCCAGGCCTTCATGGGCACGGGCCGCCATGCGCCAGTTCTGCGGGCTGGAGGGCTTCAGGCCACAGCGCTCATGCGCCAGGGCCAGCGCCAGTTCGAAACGCCCAGCGCGTAGAGCCGCCTCCAGAAGCGTCCAGCCGATGATGTCGCGTTGTGCAAAGCTGCCGCCCAGGCGGTGCGTGCGATAGCGCACCGGCAGCAAGCGCTCGACACAGTCGTCATAGAGCTCCAGGTGAAAATCCTGCAGCGCGCGCAGGAAGGGAATGCCCATCTCGCGGCTCATGGCGACGTTGGCGTCGCTGGCATGCTCACAATAACGCTCATTGGCGTTCAGCATGCGTTGCGCCTCCTTCTGCCGGCCGGCCGAGACGAAGGACATCATGGCGTGCACGTCATTGAAGGCATAGAGCGTGTCTTCGACCGACGCTGCCCACCGGTCCGCCAGCTCCTGCCAGCGGTCGCCGATGTCGGCGTCCAGCAACTTCAGGCGCCAAAGCAGAGCTGCCGCATCCAGCTCTTCGTACTTATCGCCGTGCAGGTCGCCGGATCGAAGCTGGCTGTCGTAGATCTCGATGACCCGATCGACCTGGTGCAGATCGAGGTGAAAGAGGCTGAGATGCCACCAAAGATGATTGCGGAAGTTGCTGTTCGCCCAGGCTTTTTCGCGGCTGCTCATGAACCAGATCCCGCCTGACTGACGGCCTTGCATCTCCATCACATGAGCGACCGCATGGATCGCATAGGGGTGATCGGGTCGGATGGCCAGCGCACGACGACCACACTCCTCGGCGTCGGCGAAGTCGCGATTCTCTTCCAAGCCGAAGGAGTAGTAAGCCAGCACGAATTCGTAGCCCGGGATCGATTCGTCCCACAGCGGAAAGACACGGGCGACACAATCCCTCTGGCCGACCACATCGCCCAAAAGGACGTCGGTCAGGTGGATCATGGAGAGCGCCAAGAGGTCCAGGGGATAGAGAACCAGCACCTCTTCCCAATGCTGCACGGCACCGAAGAAGTCCCCATCGACCCAGTCGCGAAGGGCCTTGATGTGCCCGCGCTCGCGCTCGTTGGCCCGACTGGCGAGTGCCTCTGCCGCCTCCACGCTGGCCAACATCTCGCCGTAGATCCTGGTCTCCATGGCCTGGGTCAGAAGCGCGGCCTTAAAGATGTGGGCCATGATAAAGTCCGGATGCGCTTCAAGAATCTTGGTGGCGCCGGCTACGGGATCGCCACGGAAAGCACAGAAATCCTCCATTAGAGGCTCTAGCGCCTCGGCCTGGTCGGCATTGCTGCAAGAGAGGGGAACGCCGCGGCAATCGGTGAGGCTCATGGCTTAGAACTCCAGCTTAAGCGGTTGTGTCTCGTTAACATTAGCCTAGGATCGGGCTGCTTGGCACGTGCCATGCGGTTTCTACCTTCCTCACGGGCTGGCACAAGACGGTGAGAGCGGGCAGACTGGTTATCTATCGAGCGTAGGCTCAATAAGCGAGAGGGCATCATGGCGAGCAAACGTAAGGTCATCATCACCTGTGCGATCACCGGCTCCATTCATACTCCATCCATGTCGCCGCACCTGCCGGTGACCCCGAACGAGATTGCCGAGGCGGCGATCGGTGCTGCCGAGGCAGGGGCGTCGGTCCTGCACCTGCATGCGCGTGATCCTGAAACCGGCGCACCCAGCCAAGACCCCTCTCTCTTCGGGCAGTTCCTGCCGCGGATCAAGCAGACCACTGGTGCAGTGGTGAACATCACCACCGGCGGCGGCCCCACCATGCCGTTGGAAGAGCGTCTGGCACCGGCTGCCCACTTCGCACCGGAGGTGGCCTCCCTCAACATGGGTACGATGAACTTCGGGCTCTTCCCGATGATGAAGCGCTTCAAGGACTTCAAGCACCAGTGGGAGATCGACCACTTGGAGAAGAGCCGCGAATCGCTCTTCAAGAACACCTTCGCCGACATCGAGCACATCCTCAGGACCTGCGCGGATAACGGCACCCGCTTCGAGTGCGAGTGCTATGACATCGGGCACCTCTACAGCCTGGCCTATTTTCTGGATGCCGGGATTATCAAGCCGCCGCTCTTCGTGCAGTCAGTCTTTGGGATCCTTGGCGGCATTGGCCCGCATCCGGAAGACGTCATCCACATGCGCCGCACGGCCGATCGCCTCTTCGGCGATGCCTATCAGTGGTCCGTCCTTGGCGCCGGCCGCAATCAGATGCCGATCGCAGCGCAGGCGGCCGCGATGGGCGGCAACGTGCGCGTCGGCATGGAGGATTCGCTCTGGGCCGGGGCAGGGCGCATGGCCGAATCCAATGCCGAGCAGGTGACCAATGTTCGCAAGATCATCGAAGGCCTCTCGCTGGACATCGCCTCACCGGACGATGCGCGAGAGATCCTGAGCCTCAAGGGCGGTGATCAGGTCAACTTCTAAGCCAAGGCCAAGGCAGCCAGGTCGTCAGCCGCTGACCGGCTGACGGCCGAGGATCGGGTAACGGGGATCGTTGTAGCCTGGGGTCGAGGGGTGCCCGCTGGTGACCAGTGAATCGACCAGGGCCTCGTCCTCTGACGTAAAGCGATGCTGCAGGGCACCGAGATAGCCTTGGAGCTGCTCCAGGGTGCGTGGCCCGGCGAGGACCGAGGTAATCAGGCGATTGTTCAGCACCCATAGCAGGGCGAACTGCCCGGCGGTCATACCCCGCTCTTCGGCATGCCGCTTCAGACGCTGAGCGATGACCAGAGACTCGTCTCGAAACTCCGTTTCCATCATGCGCTTATCCTGGCGCCCGGCGCGGCTGTCGCCGTCAGGCGCCTCGCCAGGCAGATACTTGCCAGTCAGCACGCCGCGGGCCAGGGGCGAGTAGGGCACCACCGCTATCCCATAGTGGTCGCAGGCCGGCAGGTGCTCCGTCTCCGGCATGCGGTTCATTGCGTTGTAGTAGGGCTGAGAGACGATCGGGCGCGCAATCCCCAGCCGTTCTGCCAAGCGCACCATCTCGCCGATCTGCCAGGCACGGAAGTTGGAGAAGCCCCAGGCGCGGATTTTGCCCTGCTGCAAGAAGCGGCCCAGGGTCTCAAGCACGGCTTCCAGTGGTGTCCCGTCATCGAGATGCAGATAGAGGATGTCGAGGTAGTCGCTGTTCAGACGCCGCAAGCTGTCATCCAAGGCTCGATGCATGTGCTTCGGCGAGAGACCTGTCCTATTGGGTCCTGGAGCCACCGGGTTGCCGAGCTTGCTCGCCAGGACCCAGTCGTCTCGATCCTTCGCCAGCAGCCGACCCAAGATCGCTTCAGAGGCGCCCTCTGCATACTGGTCGGCCGTATCGACGAAATTGATTCCGGCCTCGCGGGCTGCATCCAGGATCGCTGCCGCCGTAGGTTCGTCGGTAGTTTGGCCGAAGGTCATGGTCCCCAGACAGAGCGGAGAGACCCAGAGACCGCTTCTACCGAGACGCCGATAGTCCATCGCGAGAAGCCCTCTATCGGATGAAAGGAAGCTCTGAAACCTTGGCCGCTCGATGATCGCCCAGACAATCGAGGATAACCTCGCTGCCTGGCTCGAAGTACGGCTTGTCGATCAGGGAGACCGCAATGTTGCGCTCCAGACGCGGCGAGTACGCCGCGGCCCTGGCCGTTCCCACCTGAAGGCCATCTGCCAAGATCGGCCAAGGGTGCTGGTTGATGCCAAGCTCACTGCCTTCGATCGTAATCCCGACCAGGCGCCGCTTCAGGCCGGCTGCGCGTTTGGCAATCAAGGCCTCCTTGCCGACGAAGTCCTGATCTCGATCCAGGTCCATCAGGTGCCTGAGGTTGCATTCGAAGGGATCGCTGTCTGAATCGGTATCGGCACCGAAGGAGAGCAGGCCGCTCTCCAGGCGTTCGATATAGTTCGGGGCGCCGGGCCCAATCCCGAAGGCGCGCCCGGCTTCTGCAACCCGACGCCAGAGTTCGCCACCCTTGGACCCATCGCGCAGATAGAGTTCATAGCCGCCCTGCTTGCTCCAGCCGGAACGGGCGACGACCAGCGGTATGCCGTCCAACTCGGTCTCACGGAACCAGAAGTACTTGAGCTCACGCACCCAGTCGCCGAAGAGCTGGCTTATGACCTCGATCGCCAAGGGCCCCTGTACCGCCAGCGGCGACACGTCGGGCTCCGTCACCTCGACATCCATGCCCTTGGCGCCGGCAAGCGCGCGCGCCCAATAGAGCATGTCGCTGTCGGCAATGGAGAGCCAGACCAGGTCTTCGGCCAGCTTCAGCAACACAGGATCGTTCAAGAGGCGGCCCTGAAAATCACAGAGCGGGACGTACTTGCCTTGCCCGACCCGACAGCGCGAGAGGTTGCGCGGCGTCATATAGGCAGCCAAGGCCATGGCATCAGGTCCAGCCAGCTGCACCTGCCGTTCCACACCGACATCCCACATGGCCACGCCTTGGGTCAGGCGCCTGTACTCTGCCGGGGCGTCGCCATAGGAGACCGGCATGTACATGTGATTGTAGACCGAGGCATGGGTCATGCCGGCATCCAGCGCCGCCTCGAAGAAAGGCGATTTGCGGACGCGGGAGCCGAGAGCGAGTTTGATATCCATGGGAACCTGCTAAGGCGGTGAACGTTTCCGAAAAGGGCGCGGGAGTATGCTTCTCTCCTGGCGCCGACTTCAACAGAGATCTGCCATCTGCCGACCCCTAGTGCACTGAAAGTGCAGACGAACGAGAGTCTTTCGTCAGACACGAGGCTCTTGGCTGCTCCGAACCTCTGCCTACGCTCCTACCGACGATTGGGTCATCCTGGGTCGCTGCTGATTGTTTAAAGTTCTCGAACTTCAGAGTTAGAAGACGATACATTTTCATACGCTAACGCAGGCAGTATCACGAACCAGATTGAATCCGGGATTTGCCGATTGGAGGCTCCCCATGTCGGTCGCGTCGGACGCTGCGCGCCCCCAGAGGATCGCAAAAGGTATCGCCTTCATCGTGGCGGCGATGTTTGCGACTTCTGTTCAGGATGTGATTTTCAAGTTCTTCAGCGACAGCTTGCCCTTGGGTCAGATTTTCGCCTTAAGGGCGCTCTTGGCGCTGCCTTTGTTCGTCGCCTTGGCCTATGTGCAGGGTCTCAAGGGTGAGGTCTTAAGGTACGCCTTCAGTAGCTGGCCGCTGCTGCGGGCGTTCTGCATCACCATCATGTTCTTGGCCTTTTATGCGGCCATCCCCTTCCTACCGCTCTCGGTCTTGGGTGCGGGGACCTATACGGCCCCGATCTTCGTCACGCTTCTGTCCGCCTACGTCATCGGCGAGGCGGTTGGTCTTCGAGGTTGGATTGCCGTCCTGGCCGGCTTTGCCGGCGTGCTGATTTTGTTGCAGCCTGGCACGGATGCCTTTTCTGCTTGGGCGCTGCTGCCGCTCGCCGGCGCGATCTTCTACGCCACGGCCCACGTCATCACGCGGAGTCGATGCCAGGCGGTGCCTTTGGCGGCCTTGGCGCTGTCTTTGAACCTCTGCATGCTATTGGCTGGCCTGGCTGTCAGCGGTCTCTCTCTTCTCTTGCCGTCGGACAATGCACTGGTCCAGGCCTACCCCTATCTCTTCGGCGACTGGGCGCCAATCGGTGCTAGGGAGTGGCTGGTTCTGGCACTCTTGGCCATCTTCACCGTCGGCATCTCTCTGGGAATCGCGGGCGCCTATCAGGCAGCGCCGCCGCCGATCGTTGCCACATTCGACTATTGCTATCTGGTCTTCGTGGCCTGTTGGGATCTGCTCTTCTTTGATAGCCCGCCCAGCCTCGCCACCATTCTTGGCATGCTCCTCATCATCGGCGCCGGCCTTCTGATCGCACGACGGTGACGCAGCGCGAGTGGGCAGCGTCCGGCGCTTGCCGTCAGCCTCTCCGCAACGCATGCTGATCCCGGGGAAGCGGACGGGGAGAGGTTGAGAAACGATGCAGTTTAAGCAGAGCCTTCAAGAGTCGGGGCGCCATATCAACTGGCAGGTGGTGACCATACCCTCGGCCATCGTGACCCAAGCCATTGCGGCCGCGGGATGTGATGCCGTGATCATCGATCGCGAACACGGCGCCATCGACTGGGGCAGCCTGCATGCCATGATCGCGGCGACCCAGGGCAGCGACTGTGCGCCGCTGGTTCGGGTCCGTTCGATCGACGAGGCAGAGGTCAAACGCTGTTTGGACCTGGGCGCAGAGGGCATCTGCTTCCCGCTGTTGCGCTCGGCCGAGGATGCGCGCGCCTGTG
Organism: Rhodospirillales bacterium; assembly: GCA_963669335.1. Lineage (GTDB taxonomy): Bacteria > Pseudomonadota > Alphaproteobacteria > Kiloniellales > JACOMY01 > JACOMY01. The sequence continues at coordinate 2,284,674 of OY770023.1, read as the reverse complement.
TTGCTTCGCTGCGCTATCCACCCGAAGGAACCCGCGGCTGGGGACCTTTCATTGCGCATTCACGCTGGGATGTGGGCCTGATGAACTATCAGGCGCAACTCGGCGAGAAGCCCGTTTCCATGCTGCTGATCGAGACCCGAGAGGCGGTCGAGAGCATTGAAGAGATCTGCGCGGTTCCGGGGATCGACTGCATCGTCCTGGCCCAATTCGATCTCTCGGTCTCTCTAGGACTGTCCGGGCGCTTCGACCATCCAGATTTTCTGGCTGCAGCCGAAAAGGTGGAGAAGGCCGTGCTGGCCGCGGGGATACCGCTTGGCGGTGTGGCCTTCACAGAAGAACGCGCCTTAGCGCTGAAAGCCAAGGGCTATCGCTTGACAGGGGGCTTCGATGTGCTCTGGCTGAAACAGGCCGTGGCGACGTCACGATCCTGGGGGGAAGGCAAGTAAAGGAGGAAGACACGATGTTGATCCTAAAACCCGGCTGTGAGTGTTGTGACCGCGACCTGCCACCTGACTCTCGGGACGCCGTGATTTGTTCCTTCGAGTGCACCTTCTGCACCACCTGCGCCGAGGAGGTCTTGCATCATCGCTGCCCAAACTGCGGTGGCGAACTGCTGCGCCGCCCGATTCGACCGAAAGAAAAGTTGGTCAAGTTTCCGGCCTCTCGCGAGCGGGTCTACAAGCCCGACGGCTGTGGCCGGGTGAAGGTTGCGTAGGACGCAGCCAAAGGGTGCAGGGCCATTGCTCGCCGGCATAGATGGTTGTCGCGCCGGCTGGCTGGCGGTGGTGGGAACCTCGCCGGCCGACTACTCTGTGCAGCTGTTTCAAAGGTGGCGCGATCTCCCGATCGAAGATTTCACCTGCATTGCCGTGGACATGCCCATCGGCCTGGCAGAGGGCGGGCGCCGCGCTTGCGACCGGCTGGCTCGGCAGGTGCTTCCGGTTGGGCGCAAATCTTGCGTCTTTGCAACGCCTGCGCGGGCGCAGATCACAGCCGAGAGCTATGCCGCTGCCAATAGCTGGGGTCGGGCGACTTTGGGGCGCGGCCTGCCGATCCAGACCTGGCACCTCTGCCCGAAGATTCGAGAACTTGACGAGGCGCTGACACCGAGAGATCAAGAGGTGGTTCACGAGGCCCATCCGGAACTTGCCTTTCAGCGACTGGCTGGCACGCGGCTGGTGCCCTCGAAGCATCGCAAGGAAGGGCTCGCCCTGCGCCTGCTGCTCCTTGAGGAAGCTGGGTTCCGTGGGCTTCTCAAAGAGATTGAGGCTCTTCTGAAGGGCGCAGCCAAGGCGGATGATCTCTTTGACGCTGCCGTGCTGCTGGTCACCGCAACGCGGATTGCCAAGGGCGAGGCAGTGAGACTTCCACAAGAATCTGAACGTGATAGCCGCGGTTTGGACATGGCGATCTGGTACTGACCACAAGGCTGCGGTTCTCCGGCTGTGTCCGAAAAGGCGTCAAGACGTCTGCTTTGCCAGATCGATGAATGCGCGTAGCCGCGTGGTCATGTTCCTCTTGCTGCGATAGTTGAGACAGTAACGCGGCAAAGGCGGCATGCATCCAGGCAAGATCTCAACGAGGTCTCCGGCGGCAACATAGGGCTCGGCGACCTCAGCGTAGACATAGGCGAGCCCAAGACCCTCAACCGCGTAGCGCAGCAGCGAGCGGAGATCGTTGGCGATCATCCTAGGCCTTGGCATGACGCAGTAGTCGCCTTCTTGCCCTTCGAAGGTCCAAGGAGCCAGCCGATCGGCAGTTCCGAATGCAAAGCAGATGCCTTCGTGGTGCAGAAGGTCCGCCGGCTGCTGGGGTGTGCCCCTTTCGTCCAAGTAGCGCCTCGATGCGACGAGGGCCATCCGCAGAGGGGGGCCGACGGGAACTGCGTGGCTATCCAGCTCAAGCAGGGTGCGCGAACGGATGGCGGCGTCGACCCGCTGCTCGATCACATCGACCGGCCTGTCGTCAAAGATCAATTCAACCCGCACCTCGGGATGTAGGAACGCAAACTTAGCGACCAGATCGTCAAGAAAGAAGGGACCGGCACTGTAAGGTGCGGTCAGGCGCAAAGATCCCGAGATCTTGTCCTTGCCAGCGTCGAGATCTCGAACCGCCGCCTCAAGGTCTGTGATCGCCGGCAAACAGCGCGCATAGAGCTCTTCACCCATTGGGGTCAGAACCACGCGACGTGTGGAACGCTCAAAAAGCCGAACACCAAGACGGTCCTCAAAACGTTGGACCGCTTCGCTAACCGACCCGGGCTTCAGCTTCAGGGATTCAGCGGCAGCCCGGAATCCTTTCGCTCGCGCAACTTCGACGAAGGCCGTCATGTCGCTGAGCTGGCTTCTCTGCATTGTTAGATTTTCCGAACAGATTGATGGGTAACACGGTATTTTCCTTACAATATAAACGCCCTACCTCCAGTCACAAGCGAAACCTCAGGAGAGATTGGAGGACGAGATGAGTGACCTAGAGGATGTCAAGGCAGCGCTAAACGACTGGATGGAAGGTCTCGATAGCGGCGATCTGGAACGCATGGTTAAGTCCTGCGATCCAGAGGTGGTTGTGTGCAATGAGCACCAGGCCACGACCATCGGCATTCAGGCGATACGCGACAAATATGGGCCCCGAATCGAGGCTGGCACCTTTCGATCGGGATACGACGTCGAGCACATGAAGATCTATGGCGACCTTGCCGTCCTGATCGGTCACTTCACAGTCGAGGTAACGGACAAAGCAAGTGGCGAGATACGCCTTGGGGAAGGACGGCTCGTCCTAAGTTATCGTCGGCATCCGGACGGGTCCTGGAAACTGCTGCTGGACATCGACAACAACGACGAGCGCTCTGCGCTGCCACAAAATCAATGACTTGCCGATCCATGCCTCAGAGCCCCCGTAGCAATCCACAATCGCTGAGATCACAATGACCAAGACATCCAAACGCATCGCAAAGCAGCCGCGCGAGATCGCAGACTGCGTGAGCGCCTATCTGCTTGACGGAGACATCGAAGGCATCACCTCGATGTTCCATCCCGATTGCCTCATCTTCTTCCCGCCTGACCAGCCACCGAAAGCGGGACTTGCCGGCGCCAGATCCGCCTTCAAGAGTTACATAGATGCGCGACCTGAGATCAGGAGTGAAATCATCAGCGAGGTGATCGTCGGAGAGATTGCACTCCTTTGTGCCAACTGGAGCATCGTTGACAACGACGGCGCCATAATCGCCAAAGGCCAGTCGACGGAGGTTGCCAAGCGACTGGAGAATGGTGGCTGGGGTTACCTGATCGACTGTCCTCTGGGCCCACCCCTGGTATCCTAGGCACGGGCGTTCGTTTGTGGTTCGCCCGGTGTGAACAAGGCGCGTCTGGCTGTTAGAAAATCGATAAAAAGCCGCAACAGTTCCAGGCGCCTGTTCTGCTCCGGGAAGTAGAGGTAGTAGGGCGGCAGCGGGGCCACATAGGCATCAAGCAGTGATTCTAACGCGCCGCTCTCCAGATGATCTTGGATGACGGGCCTTAGCGACCAGCCGACGCCGTGCCCGTCGCGAACGGCCTGCATGACGGACTGCATGCTGTCGAAGATCAAGTGGGTCGGCGGGTCGACGGTCTTCATCTGGCCGTCTTCAATGAAGTGCCAATCCCAGATACGGTTGGCAGTGACGAACTTGTAGCGAACACAGCGGTGCTGCAGGAGATCTCGTGGGTGCTCCGGACGTCCGTGGCGATCCAGATAGGAGGGCGCTGCCGAGAAACAGGGGGTCAGCGTGTCGGTCAGGCGGAGGGCCACCATATCGGTGGTCAAGCGGTCGCCGAGGCGAAAGCCGGCGTGGAAGCCCTCTCTGACGATGTCGACCAAACCCTCGTTGATGGAGAGGTCGAGGCAGACATCGGGATAGCGATCCTGAAAATCATGCAGCAGCGGGGCGATGATCATCTTGTAGGCGCTGCGTGGCAGGGTGAGGCGCAGGGTCCCGGTCTTCGAACGGCCGATCGAGCGCGTGCCCTCGATGGCGTCCAGCAGTTCCTTGTAAGCCGGTGCAGCCCCCTGCAGCAGGGCCCGACCGGCCTCGGTCAACTCGATGGAGCGTGTGGTCCGCACGATCAGATCGACGCCAAGCCGCTGCTCCAGCATTTTTAACTGGTGGCTGACCGCCGGTGCACCGACGCCAAGCGCCCTCGCGGCCGCCCTGAGTGAGCCTTCGCGGACGATTGTCAGAAAGACCTCAATCCCCTGGATCGCTGTGCGTGTCATGGTCGAATTCACCCTTCAGTAATCTGGAGGGTCAAGAGGAAATCAGGCGGGGAGGGCGCGCTTGGTCTGTTGTTGTAGGCGCCCCCAAGACCTCTGCATTGCTGAGCGTGACCAATCCGCCCTTGTTCGTTCCACTACTCCGCTAGAACATCATTGCGAAAGGTTTCTTTGGTCAAGATCACCACGATCAGACTCAAGAGCCCGAGAACAGTCAGATAGACCGCTGGAGCCAGGGAGCCGAGCGGGGTCTCAGTCAGAAACGCTGCTACGAGAGGGGTTGTTCCGCCAAAGATAGCCATACAGCCATTTGTAGAGACGGATAAAAGAGAGACCCGCACTTTCGCCGGTGTCACCTCCACTTGGGTGACCGGATTAACACCGATGATCAGGCCGAAGACGAGGGCGAAACCCACCTGCCCAACGATCAGCCCAGCAAGACCACTGCCGTCACCACCCTCCATGATGAAATAGAGTGGTACTGTTGCCAGCAGTAAGATACTGTAACCAACCAGCAAGAACGGTCTGCGTCCTACTTTGTCACTGGCGTAGGCGACGACAGGTGGTAGTATTGTTAATATAAAGAGGCAGATGATTGTCAATATCTGTAAATACGCGTGACGCGGACCGTGCGCATTGACCCCGGCATTCATAAAATAGACGAAGACGATGTAAAACCCTGCATTGACGCCCAAGTAAAGCCCCAAGACATGGAGGATTGTCCTTCCGTGATGACGAAACATCCAGACCAACGGCAGGCGCACAGGTTCACCACTTGGTCGCGGAGGCTCCACAACGCCGTGACGCAAAAAGAGACCTAAAAGCGCCAAGAGCCCCCCTATGACGAACGGAACACGCCAACCCCACTCAAGAAACGCCTCGCTCGACAAAAGGCTCTCCACCACGGTTGGTACCGCCGCACCCAATAGAAAACCCAATGCATTTCCAACAATGACAAAACTGCACAAGAGTCCCCGCTTTTCAGGCGGCGCATGTTCGGCCAAGAACGTCAGCGATCCCGAGTACTCTCCACCAAGCGACAGGCCTTGGACGACTCTCAGTGTGATCAGAAGCGCCCCTGCAAGCCAGCCGATGTCTTCGTGCACGGGCAGGCAGGCGATCGCGACTGTTGCAACACCCATCAAGGCGACTGACACAATCAGAACCGGGCGTCGCCCGATCCGGTCGCCAATGTGACCGAAGATGGCACCACCCAGCGGACGAGCGACGAAGCCGGCAGCAAAGGCGCCGAAGCTAGCCACCAAGGAGGCATTGGGATCACTTGAGGGAAAAAAGAGCGTCCCCAGGGTCGCAGCCAAGAAGCCATAAACGGCAAAGTCGTAAAACTCAATCAGGTTTCCAATCGCGCCGGCGGCAACGACGTGGCGCAGGTTTTGCTTTTGCGTCATCGTGTTCTTGCATTCCTCAGGGACGTTCAGTGCCTCGCTACATGCCGCTGTTGAGTTTTCGCACGAGTGATGGCAGGCGCTTCTCCTAAAAGCTCAGATTGACGTCGAGCATCGTTACGACTGCATTCGGGAGACCGCCACCACCCGGATTCACGATGTACTGCAGGTTTGGCATCACAAAGGCCCAGGGGGCTACCGCGATCCTGTGATTGACCTCTACCACGGCTTCAAAGCTCTGATCCTCGATGAATCGACTGAACTCACCATAGTATACGGCTGCAGAGGTAATGTCATCAGGGCGATTGCCGAAGAGGCCTTTGTAGTAGGTGCCTACATAGCCGCCGAAGGGAAAGCTGTTGATAGACTGATCAAAGCCGACACTAAAGGCGGCCCATAGGTTCAATCCCTGACCGTCGTCACGCTCTGCTTCACGATAGACCGATTGCTCAACAATACCCCAGACCCCGCTGTTCCCAGAGACTGTGCGGTCGGGATCATCCAGACGCTCATAGTCGCTACTGTCATAATATACGCCAAAACTGTAGCGGCCGGCATAGCTTGGGGTGGACTTGTCGACATCAAAGCTGTTGTAGCCGGCTTCTCCAACGTAGAGGACGCCATCCTCGGGATTCAGACGGAAATCGATCCCGCTCCTTCCATCTTGCAGTACCTCCGGATCGGCGTTGTAAGCAGCCACGTTGAAGAAGTAATTCTCAGCCGGTTTGATCTTCGCGATGGTGCCCCACTCCGCGAAGGGCGCAGACGCGAAGGAGGGTACATTGACCAGAATATTCAGTATGTTATAGTTAACTGCGCCGTTTCCATAGAAGTTAAAGCTCTGTGCCGTCGCAAAGTCGAATCCCGGCGACAGACGGCCGACCGCAGCAGAGAACCCGCCATCGAAGAACCCCTGTTCAAGATACAAGAGGTTGAGACGAATTGAGTTACCATTGAAAGCCTCCATAACGTTGAATTGGTTGTCAATGGAGGTCACTGTCAGATCATTACCAAAAGAGTAGGATCCCGAGACGACAAATGACAGGTCATCAAAGCCTGCTAGTTTGTCCATATCAACCGTGAGCTGATTGTATTGAATCCCCCCATAGGCAGCATCCTGATCCCTACCCCCGATGGGGTTCACAGCCCAGTCGGTTACTGAAAGCAGGAGTAAATCGACCCCAACATCGTAAAGGTTACTCCGAAGACCAAACCAATCCCCGCTCCCGGTGTTCTCTTGAAACCAGGCGGCATTGCGTTCCTCAGATGATAGGGCGGGTGATACGCAGAGAACAACCGATAGGGTGAAAAGTAGCGTGCGGAACAACCAAGCCATTGACTGCGCCATGGTGCCGTCGCTCCGCCGCGCTGAGGAGAAAGATGGGCCATCGCCCAAGCTCCGAGCCACCTCCTGCACAGCGCGCGCTGTAAACCACGTCAGCAAGAAACCTTGCCACCCATCGGATTTCCAAAGCCTTGAAAATGTTGCCATTTCGCGCCCTAGACTTCCGGCGCCTTTGCCCCAAGGTTGCGGCACCTTCATCAAAGGAACCTTAGTCGATCAATACTGACAATACAAGCCAGAACCCTCATGTTTTCTATAGGGTACCCGTCTGCTCACGAAGAGAGTATATTGCTTGTAGATATAGCGTTGTTTCTAATAGAGAGAATATGATACTTAGAATTTTTTCAGTATACATGAACCAAATAGGTGGCACTGATAACAAACGTCCATACATTCAACAAACGGAGAAATGTGCAAATACCATCAAGAGAGACGATGCGCCTGAATACTCTTTTTGGGCACCTGTTTGACCCGATACCCGGATTTTGGTCTGATCTGAGCGCTTGCAACCTAAGCGCAGGGAACCGGCCTACCAGGCCATTCATCTGAGATGGCAGTCTGCCCAGAAACATCGGTCCCATCCTTCTGAGCTGAGACACCAGGCGGTGCATAGAACGGTTCTTTGGAACCTACGAGTCAGTGTCTGGACACGTGAAGCTGTTAGCAAGGCACCTGTGCTGGTGAGGCGCACCTCTAGGACTTCAAACCCATCGTCCCGCTCTATGACGGGCACTACTAAACCTCTTTCGCAGCCATCGCTGTCGCCACTACAGTCTGTTACTCGTCATGAGGTTTGACGCTTGGGGAAGTTCGTGCCCACCGAGTGCGTCGGCGGCACCTAGGTAGTGTGCTACCAATTGCGCCTCAACGGCAGGTGCTGCTGGACACAGAGAGGATTATTGATTTGACCAGTCAGACCAAGGCAGGCACGCGGAAGTCGAGCAAGCGGAAAAAGCGGAGCATCGAAGTCTACTTCGCCACAAACCGGAATGAGGAGGGCGCTTCGGCGCCTTGGTATGGCGCACGCTTTCACGCAAACGGGTCAGAATCCTAGCGCGTGGGGCGTGCGACTGTGGCGATCCGCAGTACCGGTGAAGACGCGACCTAAAAGACGGAGAAGGTCGAAACCTTCTCTGAGACACCGGGCTCTGCTGGGGACGAACGGGGGGCTCAGTTGGGTTCGGCGCAGCTCTTCACGACGCTCGAGCAGCGGACGCGCCTTGCCCCAACCGTCTGCACCTTGTCGCACACTCCATGGGCAACTGGGCCTTGCGCAATGCGGTGCAGGCGATTGTCGAGCGCCGTGGTGCCGACCGCCTTCCTGCTGTCTTTGACAGTATCTTCCTGATGGCCGCTGACGAGGATGAGGATGCCCTGCAGGACCGCTTGAAGTTGGGCCTTCTCCCGCGCCTCGGGAACGCTGTTAACGTCTACCACAGTAAGGACGACCTGGCATTGGTGATCAGTGATGTCACCAAGCTCAATCCGGACCGACTGGGCGACAATGGCCCGGTGGAGATGGACAGCACTGACGAGAAAGTCGTCGCCATCGATTGCCGCCACGTTGATCGTACGTCGATCAGCCATGCGAACCATCAATATTATCGTTTACGCCAAGAGGTGATCAGAGATGTCCGGGCGGTCCTGGCCGGCCGCAGACCAGAAGGGGTTCCAGGTCGCAAGGGACTTGCACACGGACGCCGCTATCTCATTATGGATCCAGACGAGTGAGCGGGGAGTGTTCCAATTGAGAGAGGTAAGATGCGGCGAATCCTGATCGCTTGCGCGGCTCTGTTGGTCATTACGGGATCTGCTATGCTGTGGGGGAGAGATGCCCTGCAGCGGTTACCCATTCCGGATCTCTTTCAAAACAGGGACATTGCGGAGATTCGAGAGCGTCAAAGGCCACTCCTGACAGAGGCATTGGCCAAGCAGGATCTTTCTTTTGGCGCGCCGGTCTTCATTCGGATCTTCAAGGAGGAGGCGGAGCTGGAGTTGTGGGTCCAGGCAGGGGAACGCTACGCCCTCTTCAAGACCTATCCGATTTGCAACTACTCAGGCGATTTGGGGCCGAAGCTGAAAGAGGGCGATCGCCAGTCGCCCGAGGGGATCTATGAGGTTGGACTAGAGGCTCTCAATCCCAACTCGCGCTATCACCTCTCTTTTAATCTGGGTTTCCCGAATAGCTATGACAGAGCGCAGGGACGCACCGGCAGCTTCCTGATGGTCCATGGCGATTGCCTCTCAATCGGCTGCTACGCCATGACCGATGCAGGCATCGAGGAGATCTACGTGCTTGTCGAGGCAGCGCTCAAAGCAGGGCAGAAGCGGTTCTCGGTCCATGCCTTTCCTTTCCGCATGGATGAGGCACGCATGAAGGAGGCAGCCGGTTCAATCTGGCTGCCCTTCTGGAAAGACCTTAAGCCGATCTATGCCGCCTTTGAGCGTCGGGCGATCCCGCCCGAGGTTGACGTGCACTCTGGCCACTATGTCTTGGCCGCAAAGGAGTAGAGAGGACGCGAGGAACCTCAGTTCTTCTCCTCTTCGAGCCGCTTCATAACGTCTCCTAAGGCCCTGGCTGACGCACTCTTGTCAGCGTTGAGGCCGGCGATGGTGCTGAGGCGGTCTTTCTCCGGGCGGTTCTGACTGAGCTTGCGTTTGCCCTCGATTCGATCGATCGCCATGCTGAGGCCGATGATTGCCTTCATCTGGCTGGCGACAAAACGTTCCGGTGCGTCGCTGACCGCCCAAGAGGGTGTCCGACCGACCTCCTGCTGTTCGGTCAGTTGGGTTATCAGCTCCAGAAGACCCTCCGTGTCTTCGATGAGAGAGACACGGCCATAGACGTGCACGGCTTCATAGTTCCAGGTCGGAACGACCTTGGCATGCTCCTGCTTGGAGGCATACCAAGAAGGCGAGATGTAGCCCTGATGGCCAACGAAGATCGCCAACGCCTCTCGATCGGCAAGCGCCTGCCAGTGCGGATTGGCGCGCGCCATATGAGCCAACAGGCGGCCCTCCTTCTCCTGGAACATCATCGGCAGATGCGTGGCGACCAGCCCCTCTGGACCGGTGGTCACCAGTGCGGCGAGGGGAGTCTCTTCAATGATGGCGGCAAGCAGGCTGGCGCCATCGGCGGCAAAGACAGATGGGGTATACATGATGAAACACCTTGGCTCTGATCGGAGATCCTGGGGCACAGGGTGGCGCCGATAAGCCCTCAACGCAAGTCAACCCAGGGTGTGGCAGGACGCCTATCTGCAAGCCCGGTCCAAATCCCTACCTTCACTTCAGAGACCGGAACCAACACAGGAGTGACGCGATGCTGATGCTGAGTGAGCAGGATGCCCTGAGCCTGGCAGGCTCGCTGCTTTCTGCGGTGGGCATGAAGGCCGAACCGGCGAAGACCGTCGCAGCGCACCTTGTCGACGCCAGCCTGCGTGGTGTCGAAAGTCACGGCCTGGAGCGCATTCCGCAGTACATCGAGAAGGCCCGAAAGGGCGAAATCAACGCCGCGGCAGAACCCGAGATCGTCTGGGTGCAAGAGGGCATCATGCAGCTGCGCGGTAACGGCGGGCTGGGGATCCCGGCCATGCAGATGGCGGCGAACCGCCTCTCCACCTTGGCGCACCAGCATGGTATCGCCGCGGCGGCGGTGACTGACGTGACCCACACCGGACGGGTCGGCCGCTATGTCGAAAGCCTGGCGTCCAGCGGATGTTTTGGTATTGCCTTGGGCGGAGGCGCCTATGAGCAGGGCGGCCGAGTGGCCCCCTACGGCGGCGCCAGCGGAGTGCTCAGCACCAACCCCTATGCCTTCGCGCTACCCGGAGGCAGCCACGGGCCGGTCGTCGTCGATTTCGCGACCTCCATGGTGGCCCAGGGCAAGCTTATGCTGGCGCAAAACCGGGGCGAGGACCTGGCACAAGAGAGCATTCTGGATCGCGCGGGACGTCCCAGCCGCAAGCCTGGCGACTTCTACGATGGCGGCGCCTTGCTTCCGGCCGCGGGCCCAAAGGGCTACGGCATGGCCTTGATCGCAGAGTTGATCGGCTGTGCCCTGATCGGTGCACCGAAAGAGTTCAATTGGCTGATGGTCGCCCTGGATCTGGCCCGCTTCCGCACGCCATCCGCCTTTGCCACGGCGGCACAGCAGTGCCTTAACGAGGTGAAGGCTGTTCCACCACGCGAGGGCTTTGAAGAGGTCTTGATCCCAGGCGAGCCAGAGCATCGCCTGCGCGAAGAGAGGTTGAAGGCAGGTATCCCCGTGGATCCGGTCTTGCAAGAGACCCTTCGGTCCGCAGCCGCTTCGCTGGATGTGGCTCCAGTCGGCTTGACCTAGAGCATGATGACGCCAAATCGAAACGATCTGTCGTCTGAATCATGCTCTAAACGTTTGAACAATAGAGCAGATTCACGCGAACAGGTGATACCACCCGATCGCGACCTGCTCTAGGGCCGCGCGCGCTCGGCTTCGGCCAGGAATGCCACTGCATTGTTGGTGAGTGAGGGACCCAGGTAGCCACCCTCCTGCACCAACAGGGTGGGCAGCCCAAGACCGATCAAGCGGTGGGCCATCGTCTCGAAACCGGCCGTGGTCATCCCGATCAGAGAGAGCGGATCGTCCTCGGCCATGTCGAAGCCTAGCGAGACCACCAAGGCTTCGGGTCGAAAGGCCTCGACCTGCTGCATCATCGTCTCAAAGACCGCGAGAGCCGTCTCGGCGTCACTGCCCGGTTCCAAAACCGCATTGACCGTGCAGCCTTCGCCCGCGCCTTGGCCGCGTTCGTCTGGATAGCAGAGAAAATAGGGGGTGTAGTCACTGGGGTCGGTGTGCAGCGAGGCGAAGAAGACATCGCCGCGCTCATAGAAGATCTCCATCGAGCCGTCGCCGGCATGGGTGTCGATATCGACCAGGGCCACGCGATCGTAACGGCGGGTCAGGTGATGAGCAGCAATCGCTGCATTGTTGAAGAAGCAGAAGCCGTTGGAGCAGTCGGCATGGGCATGATGTCCGGGCGGCCGACAAAGCGCGTAGATGAGATCGTCTCCCGCCAGCAATCGCTCTGCTGCATCGATCACCGACTGGGCCGACCAATAGATCGCCTCCCAGGTGCCCGCGACAATCGGGCAGGAGGTGCCGGAGCTGTAGTAGCCCAATTCGCCGATCACGCCCTTTGGTACGCGAGAAATGCCGCGGAAGGAGTGATAGTTCGGCACTGCCGGCAGATCGGATCCCTTCTCTGCGACCCAGCGAGACCAGGCGGTCTCATGAAAGCGGACATAGCCAGGTGTGTGAACGGCCTCGATCGCCGCGCGTCCATGATCGGCTGGCGCCACCTCCTCATGGCCGGCAGCGAGGAGAGCCTCACGCAGCAGGGTCGCCCGTTGGGGCTGCTCCGGATGGGGAATGAAGGCGCCTTGGCGAAAGTACTCTTGCGGTGCGTGCAGCAATTGCCGCTCGTCAAAGACAAGCTTCATGGCGCGTCATCCTCCTTGCGGACCATCAATAGCCCCTTGTGCGATCCACATGTCCGAGCAGGGGTTGGCCCGCCTGAAAGCGCTCAATCTCTGCGACGGCGTGGCTCACCACCTTGGCGTCGTCGCATTCGCTGGCGACATGTGGGGTGATCAAGACCTCCGGCCGATCCCAGAGCGGGCTCTCGGCCGGTAAAGGCTCCTCCGCAAAGACATCCAAGGCAGCACCGCTCAGCTGGCCCTTCTCCAAAGCTGCAACCAGGTCCGTCTCCACCAGGTGCTGGCCACGTCCCAGGTTGATCAGGAAGGCACCCGGCTTCACAGCCTCAAACAGGGGGGCTGCCAGCAGGCCCTCGGTTTCCGCCGTCAAAGGCAGCACGTTGATCAGGATGTCGCTCTCGGCAGCAATTGCAGCCAGTCCCTCGGTACCGACGTGAAGACGCAAGCCATCGGGTGTTGTCTCGGGCTTGCTGCGCACCAATGCGGAGACCGGATAGCCTAGATCGATCAGAGACTTGGCAACTGCCTTTCCCATCAAACCATAACCAAGAATGCCCACAGACATGCGCGACGGTGGCGCCTTGTTGAAGGCATCCCAGACACGCGCCTCTTGTTGCCGGCGATAGCGCCCCATCCCGCGGTGATGCCAGACCACGTTGAAGACCGCGAAGCCGGCCATCATCGCGGCTTGTTCCTCGTCGCAGAGGCGGGAGATCAAGGTCTGCTCCGGCATGAAGGGCTGCCGCAACAGCGCCTCGACGCCGGCGGCTATGGAGCAGACCAGTTTGAGGTTGGGATAAGCCTTGAAGCGCTCCGGGTTGGGGCGATAGCCCAAGGCAAAGGTGATGGTCTCAGGGTTCGAGACCGCCTCTGGCTTCACCAGCCGGATCCAAGGGGCCTGCGCCGCAAAGTGTGGCGCGAAGCTGGCTACCAGATCAGCGGCGTCGCAGAGGGCCACCATCTCGATCGGATCGCGCTGAGCAGACATCGCGCTAAGCCTCCGCCATACGCTGATGCCAGCGGGTGAGGGGGCTGTCGTCTCCCCAACCGGGCACGGCCGCCAGCAAGGCCTTGGTGTAGTCATGCTGGGGATCGCCAAAGACTTGAGCAGTGTCGCCGATCTCAACCACCTCGCCAGAGCGCATCACCGCGATGCGGTCGCAGATCTGTGCTGCGACGCAGAGGTCATGGGTGATGAAGATCAGCGCCAGGTGAAAGCGATCGCGGATATCCGCCAGGAGGTCCAAGACCTGGGCCTGGACCGAGACGTCCAAGGCGGAAACCGCCTCGTCGGCCACCAAGACCTCTGGTTCCATGGCGAGCGAGCGCGCAATGCCGATGCGCTGACGCTGTCCGCCAGAGAACTCGTGCGGAAAACGGCTAAGCGCGGTTTCGTCCAGGCCGACCAGCGAGAGCAGTTCCTTGGCGCGCGCCAGCGCGTCGCTCTTGGTCTTGCCGTTCGCGACCGGTCCCTCGGTCAGAATCGTGCTGACCTTGCACCTGGGGTTAAGCGAGGCGAAGGGGTCCTGAAAGATCATCTGGACCCGCTTGCGCTGACGGCGGAGAGCGGCACCCTCAATGGCGCCCCAGTCCTGTTCATGCAGGGTGATCTTGCCGGAATCCGGGTCCAGAAGGCGCACGATGCAGCGCCCGGCCGTCGACTTGCCGGAACCCGACTCGCCGACGATGCCCAGTGTCTCACCACGCGCAATCTCAAAGGTCACGTCCTTCACGGCAGGAACGACGCGCGCCTTGGCAAAGAGCCCACCGCCGGAGCGGAAGGTCTTGGTAAGGCCAGAGACGCTGAGGATAGCCGCCTCTTCGCTGCGCGGTCGGGGCGGAGCCGGCACCAGCGGCGGCACCGCCGCAATCAGCCGCTTGGTGTAGCTGTGTTGCGGGTCGCTCAGGACCTGATCGACCAACCCTTCTTCGACGACCTCGCCCTTGCGCATCACCACCACCCGATCGCCGATTTCTGCCACCACGCCGAAGTCGTGGGTGATGAAGAGCACCGCCATGCCGCGGCGCTCCTGCAGGTCGCGGATCAAGGAGAGAATCTGGGCTTGAGTGGTGACATCCAGGGCAGTGGTCGGTTCGTCGGCGATCAAGAGCTTGGGCTCCAAGGCCAAAGCCATGGCGATCATGGCGCGCTGACGCTGACCACCCGATAGTTCGAAGGGATAGGCGCGGATGGCCTTCTCCGGATCGGGCAGCCTCACCTCTTTGATCAGCTCCAGGGCCTTGGCCTGGCGCTCGCGCCGGGAGAGCGCCGCATGGGCCTCGAAGACCTCGGCAATCTGGTCGCCGATCCGCATCAAGGGATTGAGCGCGGTCATCGGCTCTTGAAAGATCATCGCCGCTTCGCTGCCGCGCAGGCTCTGCCACTCGGCCTCGGGGAGGGTCAGGAGGTCACGACCCTCCATGCGGATCGCGCCGGCGACCGGCCGCACTTCCTTGGGCAGCAGCCCCATGATGGCGTTGGCCGTGACCGACTTGCCGGAGCCGGATTCGCCGACGACGCAGAGCACCTCTCCGGGCTCCAGACTGAAAGAGATGTTTTCGACCGCGTGTGGGCGGTCGGCACCTGACGGCAACGCGACGGAGAGAGCCTCAACGGTGACGACGGGCATGGCTCAGCGTCCCTTCCGTGCCAGGCGGGGATTCAGCGCGTCGTTCAAGCCCTCGCCGATCAGGTTGAGCGCCAAGACGGTCAGGAGGATGGCGACGCCGGGAAAGACGCTCATCCACCAGGCCTGTCGCAACACGGTGCGTGCCGCTCCGATCATATAGCCCCAGGACATGACGTTGGGATCGCCCAACCCCAAGAAGGAGAGGGAGGATTCCAAGAGGATCGCCGTTGCCACCATCAAGGAGGCGAGGACGATCACCGGCGACAAGGTGTTGGGCAGGATTTGTTTGAAGATGATGGCACCGGAACTCTGTCCGGTAAGCACTGCCGCCTGCACGTACTCGCGTGAGCGTAGGGAAAGAAACTCGCCACGGACCAAGCGGGCAACCGGGGGCCAGGCGACAATGGCGATCGCCAGCACGATCGAGGTCAGCGAGGGTTCCAGAATGGCCACCAGGACGATCGCCAGCGCGAAGCTGGGGATGGTCTGAAAGAACTCGGTGAAGCGCATCAGGGCATCATCCCAGCGTCCACCGAAGTAGCCCGCCGCGGCACCGATCGGGATGCCGATCAAGAGGGCGACGAAGGTCGAAACCAGACCGATTAAGAGAGAGACCCTGGCGCCATAAGCCAGACCGGCACCAATGTCGCGTCCCAAGGTGTCGGTCCCGAACCAGAAGCCATCGACGGCAAAGGGCGGCATAAAGGGCCGCTGCACCATGCGCCAGGGCGACTGCGGATAGAGGATGGGGGCCAAAAGGGCGATGACGATCACGATCCAGATCAGGACCAGGCCGATGGTGGCTCCCCGATTGCGCCGATAGCGGCGCCAGAAGTCGCGTGTCTCGCTCATTTGGTCAGACTGATCCGCGGGTCGACGACCAGATAGATCAGGTCGGTCACCAGATTGAAGAAGAGCACCAGGGCGGAGGAGATGAGGAAGACGCCCAGCAGGAGATTGTAGTCGCGCTGCAAGAGAGCGTCGAACATCAGCCGCCCGATGCCCGGCCAGGCAAAGACGGTCTCGGTCAGAATGGCACCGCCGACGATCTGTCCGGCTTGCAGACCTGCCAAGGTAACCACCGGCAGCAATGCATTGCGCAGGATGTGGCGGCGCAGGATCGGCCCCTCGCTCAAGCCCTTGGCTCGCGCCGTCTTCACGAAGTCCAGGCCGGCTGTCTCCAGCATGGAGGCTCTCGTCATCCTGGCGTAGACCGCCATGAAGAAGAGGCCCAATGTCATGGCCGGTAGGACCAGGTGACGGCCGACGTCCAGAACCTTGTCCCAGCCGGTGTAGTGCGCCCCGATGGTCTCGATGCCGTAAGCCGGCAGCCAGTCCAACTGGACGGAAAACAAGAGGATCGACATCAGCGCGATCCAGAACAGCGGCGTGGCATAGAAGAGCAGGGCCAGGGTGGTAATCGCACTGTCGGCCCAGCGCCCCACCCGGACAGCGGCCAAGGCACCCAGCAGCACCCCTAAGACAATAGAAATGATAAAGGCCGTGCCGGTCAGCAATAGGGTGGCGGGCAGGCGATCCAAGATAAGCTGCGCGACCGGCAGTTCCTGGCGGTAGGAGTACCCCAGGTCAAACTGCAGGATACCGGCCAGATAGGTCCAGAGCTGGACGTGAAAGGGTTGATCCAGGCCAAACTTCTCTTTCAGCTGCTGCAGAAAGATCTCGTCGGCCGCCCCGGCCTCTCCGGCCATGACAGCAGCAGGATCGCCCGGTGCCGCATGGATCAGCACAAAGTTCAGAACCGCGATCGCGATCAGGACCAGAATCGCCTTGAACACGCGCGCCAGGATGTAGCCGGCAATCGCCATGCAGCAGTCTCACATAAAGGGAGCCGGTTCCCCAAGCCGGGGAACCGGCCTTCAGGTCGCGTCCCGGCCGATGGCTGACAGCCGGGACACGCGGGAGCAAACCTTAACGATCGAGGTAGGCGTCCTTGAAGCCATCATTCACGCCGATCGCCGTCTTCACCAAGTCCTTCACATCACAGCGATAGATGGTCGGAAACTGCAGTTCCAGGGTCCAGGCAACCGGTACATCGTCGACCAACGTCTGCTGCACCTCGGTGTAGAGCTTTTGACGATCGTCTTGGCTTGCCTGAATGGCCGCATCGGCGAAGAGCTTGTCCACGTCAGGATTGGCGTAGCCCTCGACGTTGTTCCAGGGCGATCCCTTGGCGATGTTCGAGGAGATGTAGGTACGCGCCACACCCAGAGCCGGATCGCCGAACTGATAGAGATAGGTGAAGGCGATATCGTAGTCCCAGTCGGAAATCTTCTGATTCCAGCCGGCGACATCGGTGGCGACGATCTCGGTGTTGATACCGGCGTCTTCCAGGTTCTGCTTCACAGCCTCACCCCAACGCTGCCAGGTCTCGCCATAGGGCAGCGGCAGAATGCGGACCGGGGTGCCGTCATAGCCCATCTCCTCCAACAGGGCCTTGGCCTTGTCGGGATCATAGTCGTACTGGATGACATCATCGCTATAGAAGCGGGTTGCCGAGGAGACGGGGCCGGTCGCCACTTTGCCGAAGCCATTCCAGATCACGTCGCGCACGAACTCTCTATCCATGGCATGCATCACGGCTTTGCGGAAGCGCTTGTCTGCGGTCGGCCCCTCGCGGTTGTTGAGCCAAAGGAAGGCGTGTGGTGCGAAGTACTCCCAACCGTGACCCGTCGAGCAGACATTGTCCATCTCGATCAGGCGCGGGATATCGAAGTTCTCGACGGAACCGCCCGGCAGCACGTCGATCTTACCGGTCTCGAAGGCGACGGCCCGTGAGGCTGCGTCGGGGATCACCTGCCAATAGATCTCGTCGATATAGGGCTGACCTTCGATATAGTAGTCCTCGTTCTTGACGAGGTGGATGTAAGAGCCTTTCTCCCACTCCTTGAACTTGAAGGGACCGGTTCCGATCGGGGTGTTGTTCATCGGATTGGTCTTGAAGTCGGTCCCTTCATAGAGGTGCTTGGGCACGATCGGCATGGTCCCGGTCTCAAAGATCCCTAGGAAGGGGCCAAAAGGCTGCTTCAGCGTGAAGACCACGGTGTTGGCATCGGGCGCGGTGATCGAGTTGATATGCTGCAGGCTGACGCGAAAGCGAGGATGCGTCTCCCGCAGGAAGGTGTCGGCGCTGAAGACCACATCGTCGGCTGAGAAGGGCGCACCGTCGTGCCACTTGACGCCATCCTGCAGGTGGAAGGTGTAGGTCAGACCGTCTTCCGAGACCTCCCAGCTCTTCGCCAAAGAGGGCATTGGATTGAGATCGGTGTCATAGCGCAGCAGGCTCTCATAGATGTTGCCGGCTACCATCTGGGTTGGACCGTTCTGGACCAGGCCCAACATCAATCCCGGTGGTTCCGGTTGAATGACCGCATTCACCGTTCCTCCGGACTTGGGTTCCGCGGCTGCCGTACCGGCGAACAACGCCAGTGCAGCAGCGCCAAGCAAGACGCTCTTCAACATGCGATCACTGCCTCCTTCTGTTTACTCTTCCTGTCTTTGGTTGCTTCCTTAGTCCTCGTCCCAACCTGGGTAGCGACGATCCAGAAGGCGCAGGAAGGCCTTCCATTCGCGCATCTCTACCTCGCCACAGGCCATGCGGTCGTAGACGCCCTCGTAGATGCCGGCGGTCTGCTCTGCCACAGCCTCGCTAACCGGTATCGGCTTCTGTCCGCTGGAGAGGATCGCCACCTGGGTTTTGCAGGAGCGCTCCAGATTATGCATCAGGATGAAGGCCTCTCCAACCGAGCGGCCGGCAGTCAGAAGGCCGTGGTTACGCAGGATGAGCGCGCGCTTGTCGCCGAGGTCGGCCTGGATGCGCTGCCGCTCATCATGGTCGAGCGCAATGGACTCGTAATCGTGATAGGCGAGGCGGTTGTGGAACTGCAGTGCCCACTGGTTCAACGGCAGCAATCCGCCTTCCATGGAGGCAACGGCCATACCGGCGACCGTGTGGGTGTGCAGTACGCAGACCACATCGTCGCGAACGGCGTGAACGGCCGAATGAATGGTGAAACCGGCCGGGTTGATCCCCATGCCGGTCGGGTCGTCCAGGATATTGCCATCCAGATCCACGGTAACCAGAGAGCCTGGCGTCACCTCTTCAAAGCGCTGCCCGAAGGCATTCAGCAAGAAGTGGTGCTCCGGCCCCGGGAGGCGGGCCGAGATGTGCGTGAAGATCGAATCATCCAAGCCCAGGTGAGCAATCAGACGGTAGGCCGCGGCCAGATCGCGTCTTAGTTCGGCCGAAGGATTGCTCCTGTGGAGTGGAGTGGCGGCAACCATGATCTCTCCCAGGCTGAGTAGTGGACTGAGGACACTGAAGCCTAATCACTCCCTGGGAGGCCTGCAAGGGAATTGTCGACAGTCGGTAGTGTCCTTGTTCGACACGGTCCTATTGTGTTTTGCTGGGTCTTCAAGACCCGGATGCCAAGTGTCCGGAGCATGTTTTCAGGGAGAGGTTATGGCCGCAATGAGTCCGACCGCGAAGCCGGCGGAGCGCCTGACCCCGGTCAAGAGCCAATCGATCGTCGAACTGGTTTTGAGCCAGCTTGAGGAACTCTTTATCGCTGGCGGGTTTCGTCCCGGCGACCGCTTAAACGAAGTCGCGCTCTCTCAGGCCATGAGGGTCAGCCGCAGTTCTCTGCGCGAGGCCGCGCGTAAGCTGGAACAGCGCGGCTGGCTGATTTCGCGCCCGAACCGCGGTTTCTTTGTCCGCAGCTTCACCGAGTCGGAGGTGACCCACATCTATGAGGCCCGCCTCTGCTTGGAGTCTTTCGCTGTGAGGAAAGCCTTGGGCGGCCTGACAAGACAGCAGCGGGACACCCTGCAGGATCGCTTCAATGCTCTGTCAGCAGCTGCGGGTACGGACGCGGTCATCGATCCCATCCTGACGTTCCATCGCGCGATCGTCGGCTTGACGGAAAACCAGATCCTGCTGTCTTCCTACGATGCCCTGGCAATGGACACCAAGGTGATCGTCAACCTGGTCGGCGGCGTTCAGGCCAACCCGGGTGAGTTTCAGCGTCGGAACAGAAGAATCTTCGAAGCGATGATGGCGCAGAATGTCGAAGAGGCAGTCACCGAACTGACCGACTATCTGACCATGGGCCTGGGCGAGGTCATGGATTTCCTGAGACAGTCAGACGACCCGCCGGAAGGCGGGACAGTCTCCGCCCCAAGTGGGTGATCCAGCCTCTGACCCTGTTGCTTGATCCGGTTCGATCCCAAGTGAGGGCTTCGAGCCGATGGCACAAAACTGCTCAATCGCAAAGACCAGCAGGCCTGCTCATGACGGAGCAAGAGACCAAAAACACCGTGAATAGGCGTCCTGCTTGGTCTCAAGCTGCCTCGACCCGGGCGTCGGCACATCTTGTCGGCGTTATCGCTCTTGTGCCTAGCACAGAGATAAGAGCCAGTTTCTGAATGAGCGGATCAGCATTCTTTCTGCATCTCCGGCACGACAAACGAAGTAAAGCGCACGGTTCGGCGATATGGTCGTCGCATCCAATCTGACGACGCGCCCGGCCTCCAGATCGTCCTGCACAAGAAGCCGTCTTGCCAAGGCAACGCCTTGTCCATCGATCGCAGCGGTGATCAGGACAGCCGAGTCCCGATATTTTAGGTCTGCAGTTTCCACCAGGGACTGATCCAACCCCACTTCATCGGCCCATTTTCCCCACGCCGGATCGAACTGATCATGCAGCAGGGGAAGGCCTGAGATTGCGGCCGGTGTCATCGGCAGGTCCTCGCCTGCGACCAAGGCAGGTGAAGCCACCACCACCAGCTGCTCGTCCACGAGACGCTCGTAGTGCAAGTTTGGCCAATCAGGAACGCCATAGCGCAAGGCCACATCCACGTCGCTGTCGTCGAAGTCGATCACCTCATCGTTGGTATCGAGGTAGAGGGCAATTCCGGGATGTTTCGCGCGAAAGGCGGGCAGCCTCGGGACCAACCACTTGGTGGCCAGCGACGCCGACAAGGAGATCGTGACCGCACGTCTGTCCTCCGCCCGCTTGACGCTCCTGATGCCCGTCTGAAGCGCCGCAAAGGCTTGTCGCGTCGCCTTGTGCAGTTGCTCCCCTGCGTCTGTCTTTTCAACGCCTTTGGGACGCCGATGCAGCAAATGAACACCGAGGTAGGTTTCGAGTTGCTTGATCTGTCGGCTGACTGCGCCATGGGTGACCCCCAAGGTTTCAGCCGCCCTGCTGAGGCTTGAATGGGTCGCCGCCGCGTCGAAGGCTTGCAGCGCACGGAGGTGATGGACTTTCTTCATTGCTATGAGTTTTCCTGATAGATCTGTTCAATAATATCGCTGTTGTCGTCCGTTTTCTGGCCGTATCTTTCAGACGCTATTCCATTTTCTCATAGCAAGGCTGATCAACGCAATTGGCCAGACGATAGGAGCCGAAACATGCCTGAAATCAAAGTCGCACTGATGACCGGAACCGGTCAGGGCATTGGCCGGGGCTGCGCCATCGAAATGGCAAAGGCCGGTTACAGGGTCTCCCTCATGTCGCCATCACAGAGGAGCATTGACCTGGCAAAGGAGCTGGGTGGCATGGGCCGCAGCGGCTCAGTTCTCGACATCGAGAACTTGCGGGCGATGGTGGACGACACCATGAGCGAGTACGGACGTATCGATGCAGTCGTCAGCAACATGGGCCATGGCGGGTCTGTGCCAGAAGCCATCAAGACCGTCGGCTTTGAT
Source organism: Rhodospirillales bacterium (assembly GCA_963669335.1). Lineage (GTDB taxonomy): Bacteria > Pseudomonadota > Alphaproteobacteria > Kiloniellales > JACOMY01 > JACOMY01. Next base: position 2,262,840 of record OY770023.1, on the reverse strand, counting down.
CCTGACTTCGATGGCCCCCTGCTCGAACTGCCAGATGAGTTGTGGCACGAGAGCCTCGACATGTATGTCTTGAACGTCGTGAAGCTTGCCCGGATTGTCACACCGATCATGATTGAGCAAGGCGGTGGCGCCTTCGTGAACATCTCCTCAATGAACACCATTGAGCCGCGCGCACCTTATCCCATGAGCATGCTCCGCGCCGCCCTGCATTCGTTCTCCAAGCTCTATGGAGACCGCTATGCCAGACATAACATCCGCATGAACAATCTCCTGCCGGGATTCTGCGAGAACGTGAACCTCTCGGAGTTTGCTCGCAAATCCATCCCGGCACAGCGTTCGGCCACCTTCGAGGAAATCGGCCAGGCTTGTGTCTTCCTTGCTTCCCACCAAGCAAGATACATCAACGGTCAATCAATCCTCTCCGATGGCGGCATGAACCGCGCCGTCCGTTGAGGTCCTGTCCGAACCTGGCTGGGAGCTGCCGGGGTCTGGCATAGAGTCTGGCGCGACAGTCATCGGAGGCATAGCGAACTCGCAGATGCCGGTCACGTTATGCTCCCTAACGGAGAATCTGAAACTGATGGACCGCTGGAACCTTTCAGCCGGAACGTCGCTTGGACTGTAGCTCTGGGTAGGCAAAATGGTAGGCGAGGGCAACGCCACCCCCGCCGCCCACGATGTTTCCGAGAATGACCGGCACCAGGTTTCCCAGAATTGCATCGACGCCGATGCCGGGCACCACCAGGGCTGCGAAGGGCAGCAGGAAAAAATTCGCAACGCAGTGCTCAAATCCAAGAGCAACGAAACCGGCGATCGGCAGCAGGATAACCAGGAACTTGCCGGCTGCGGTGCGGGCCGAGAGCGTCAACCAAACAGCCAAACAAACCAAAGCATTGCAGAGAATTCCTCGAGCGAAGGCTTGCAAGGGAGAGAGATCGACTTTGGCCTCGGCAATCCTGCCGGCTGCGGTCGCCAAGGCGCCCTCTGTCAGGCCGGCCAAGGCAGCCAAGGTGACGATCAGGAGCGCGCCCAGGACGTTGCCAATCAGCACCCAGCCCCAGTTTCGCAGCAGCGCCAAGGCCGAGATCTTGCGGGAAACCAAGGCCATAACCATCAAGGCATTACCGGTGAAGAGCTCTGCCCCACCAATCACCACCAAGACCAGGCCAAGGGAGAAAGCCAGGCCGCCGGCAAACCGTAAGGGGCCGGTCAAGACATCCGCATCGGCAATCACGATCAGATAGAAGAGGCAGCCAAAGGCGATGAAGGCCCCAGCGAGAACGGCGCGACAAAGCAGCGGCTGTAAGGGGAGGGCCGCCTTGCCCACCCCGATCTCGTCAACCTGCTTGGCGATCTCTGCCGGTTTGTAGGCGTCCAGACTGTTGGCCGGATTGACCGTGTGACTGTTCATCGGCGCGTATCCCTTGCAGTCTCCTCTTACCATCTAGCGAGTGGAGCAGGGCTGCGCCTTGATAAAGATCAAGTGTTAGCAGGCTGTTGAGAAAGTCCGGTGATGCAGCAGGGCAGGAGAATTAGTGAAAGACTAGGAAGGCTCCGCAGGGCGATGGCGATTCTATCGTCTAAGGAGCCTGACGCGCGCTTTCGACAAAGACCAAGCTCATGCGCGCCTCGACTTTCTTAACAGCCTGCTAGAGGCCGACGAAGATATAGCCCTCACCATGGGCAGTCTTGATGAAGCGGGCCTCTCGCGCGTTGTCGCCTAGCTTTCGTCTCAGGCGCTGGACCAGGACGTCCGGCGTGCGGTCGTAGCTGGCCCAATCCCGCTGAGAGACATGCCGCAGGATCTCATCGCGTGAGAGCACCCTGCCGTTGCTGTTCAGGAAGAGAATCAGCAGGCTGTGCTCGGCATGGGTCAACTCGACAGGGTGACCCTCCGGGTCCGCAAGCTGTCGCCGCCCCATGTCATAATGCCAGCCGGAAAAGGTGACACCTGCCTTCAACGAGACGCTCTGACCGCGCGTGCGGCGCAACACGTTCTTCACCCGGGCCCAGAGTTCGCGCTGATTGAAGGGCTTGGTGACATAGTCGTCGGCGCCCATCTCCAAGCCGACGATGCGATCGATGTCGTCACTGCGGCCGGTTAGCAAGATGATCCCGACGTCAGACTGGCCTCGAATCTCGCGCGTGATCTGCAAACCATCCTCGCCCGGCAGATTGATGTCGATCAGCAAAAGGTCAGCCTCTTCATGCGCAAGCAGACTGCGCAGCGCCTCTGCCGACTCAACCTCACTCACCCGATACCCCTCGGTCGTAAAGTAGGCCTGGAGCTTTGTGCGGACGACCGCGTCGTCTTCTACGAGCACGATATGCGTCGGCTTGGCGGTGCTTTCCATTGCGGTCTCGACGGGTCCTTCCAATGCCTGGTCGCTGTACTGTTTACAAATTTATACATTTCGGCAACGCCTTTGAACCCCTCGTTCACGCTTGATGCCTAATCTCTGATGATCGCCTGGCCAAAGAAGTATGTCGAGAAGACATGCCAATCACGGTCAGCGGACGAGAGAACAAAGCCACTTCGGTTAGCGAACTAGGGAAGCGACAATGAAGCGATTGATGACAGGCGTGTGCGCCGCAGCCTTGTTGGCCATGGGTACGGGTTCGGCAGCTTTGGCTGATTCCGACGATCCGATCCTGGTCACCATGAACAACTGGACCAGCCAGAATGTGCTGGCCTATGTCACCGGCGATCTGTTGCAGAAGCTGGGCTATGAGGTCGAGTACGTGCCCTCTGATACCCAGCTGCAGTTCCAAGCCATCGCCGATGGCGACATGCACTTCCAGGTCGAGGTCTGGGAAGGCAGCATGTTGAATGCCTTTGAGAAGGCCAAGGCGACCGGCGGTCTGGTCGACATGGGCGACCACAATGCGGTCACCCGCGAGGACTGGTGGGTGCCGGCCTATATGGTCGAAAAGTGCCCGGGCCTGCCTGATTGGAAGGCGCTCGACAAGTGTGCCGAGCTCTTCGCCACGGCCGAGACCAGCCCCAAGGGGCGTTTCGTCGGCCCGCCGGCCGACTGGGGCAAGCACTATGCCGAGCGCATCAATGCCTTGGGCATGAACTTTGAAGAGGTCGCGGTCGGACAGGCCGCCACGCTCTGGGCTGAGCTGCAAGCCGCCTATGACCGCGAAGAAGGTGTGGTGCTCTTCAATTGGACCCCGAACTTCATCGAGGCCAAGTTCGACGGCGTCTTCATCGATTTTCCGGAATATGAGGCCGCCTGCCTGACCGATCCGGCTTGGGGCATCAATCCCGATGAGCTCTATGACTGCGGCGCACCGGCTTCTGGCTGGCTGAAGAAGGCTGCTTGGGAGGGCGTGGAAGAGGACTACCCCAAGGCTTGGGAGCTCTTCCAGAACATGAACTTCACCAACGCGCAGATCGCTGCCGCGGCCGCCATGGTCGACGTCGAGGGTCTCTCGCCTGAGGAAGCGGCCGCCAAGTGGATCGCTGAGAACGAGGCGACCTGGTCTGCCTGGATGCCCAAGGAGGGTTAACAGGCTTGGTTGGACGGCCGGACCTGGTGTTGCGTGCTCCCTCGCGCAGCAGCAGGCCGGCCGTTCGCCGTTAGAAGATAAAGTGACCCCGGCGAATCCAAAGAGGACCCTTAGCAGATGACCGCGAAGCTTAGCTGCACCGACCTCTGGAAGGTCTATGGCACCGATCCTCAGAACCTCTTCTCCGGGGGGAAAAAGCCAAGCGACGAGGTCCTGAAGGCCGGCTCCTACATCGGCGCCGTGCGCGACGCCGCCTTTGAGGTCCATGAAGGTGAGATCCTGGTGCTGATGGGCCTCTCCGGCTCGGGCAAGTCCACCTTGTTGCGCTGCCTCTCGCGATTGATCGAACCGACCGCCGGCTCGGTTCATTTCGAGGGACAGGACATCACCCATTCGGACGAAAAGGCCCTGCGCTCACTGCGTCGCCACAAGATGGGCATGGTGTTTCAGAACTTCGGTCTGCTGCCGCATCGAACGGCCCTGCAGAACGTGATCTTTCCGCTGGAAATCCAGGGTGTGCCCCGCCACGAGCGTCTGCGGAAGGCCTTGGATTTGTTGAAACTGGTCGATCTGGAGGGGCGCGAGGCCTATTACCCGCGCGAGCTTTCGGGTGGCCAGCAGCAACGCGTGGGCATCGCGCGGTCCCTGGCCGTGGAGCCCGATGTTTGGTTCTTGGATGAGCCCTTTTCGGCGCTTGATCCCCTCATTCGCCGCGAGATGCAGGATGAATTCATCCGTCTGCAGCGCACCCTTAAGAAGACCATCGTCTTCGTGACCCACGATTTCGAGGAAGCCGTCCGCCTGGCCGATCGCATTGCCATCATGCGCGGCGGCATCATCGTGCAGCTGGGCACGCCGGAGGAACTGGTGGTGCGACCGGCCGACGACTACGTGGCCGAGTTCACCAAGACAGCACCCAAGGCCAAGCTGATCCGCGCCAAGACTGCGATGCAGCCGCTGACCGGCTTCACCGGCCTGACGGATGATGACGCGACCGTACCGGGTGACGCGCCGATCGAGACGGCGGCGCCCACGGTGCTGGGCGCAAAGGGGCGGGCCATCGTCATCGACGCCGATGGTCGCCCTGTTGGTGAGCTGACCCGCGCCCATGTCATCGACCTGCTGTTCGGAGAACAGAATGAAACCCGGCTAGACAGCGCCAACGAAAGCGGCTCGACCAAGCACGCGGGTGAGGTCTCGGCATGAGTCTGCAGTCGGCGAGTCTTGAGGAGGGCCGGGGCCTACCCCGGCTGGCGACACTGGTCGCCGGCGGGGTAGGGATTCTCGCAGCCCTGCTGGTGATCATCTATCCCTCATGGGTCGCGAGCTGGCCGGAAGCCTGGGAGCTGCCGCTGACCACCTGGGTGACGGGGGCCTTTGCTTGGCTCGCCAATGACTTGAGCTTTGGTCTTTTCACCTTCCGCGATGTCACGCGCGGTCTCTCTTGGCTCTTGGACCTGCCCTTCGATGTGGTGGAGGCCATTCTGTTCCGCGGCTCGCGCTCGCTCGGGATGGGGCCAGTTCCTTGGCTTGCGCTCTCGCTTTGTCTCGGCATCATCGGCTACCGACTGGGCGGCTGGCGCCTTGCCTTGCTGGCCTCCTTGGGCATCGCCTATCTGGCGATCTTCGGCGTCTGGAAGGACGCCATGCGGACCCTGTCACTGGTGGTGGTGACCGTCCCCTTGGCGGCCATCATCGGCATATCACTGGGTGTGCTTGCTACCCGGAACCAGCGGGCTGAAAAGGTCCTACAATTCTGTTTCGATATCATGCAGGCAACCCCGCACATGGCCTACCTGGGGCCCACAGCCGCCTTCTTCGGCTTTGGATCGGTGCCGGGCATGATTGCAACTGCGATCTTCGCACTGCCGCCGATGGCGCGCTGCACCATCCTGGGCATTCGCACGGTTCCCTCTTCCGTCATCGAGGCCGGCGTCATGGCGGGCTGTAGCCCGCGACAGCAGCTCTGGCGCGTGCAGCTGCCGGCGGCCCAGCGGACCCTGCTGGTGGGCGTCAACCAGGTCATCATGCAGACCCTGGCCATGGCCGTTATCGCCTCCTTGATTGGCGCCTCCGGCCTTGGCCATAAGCTCTTGTTTTCGCTGCAACAGCTGCAGCTGGGCAAGGCCATCGAGAACGGTGTCGCCATCGTCATCATCGCTGTGGTCCTGGATCGGCTCAGCCAAGCCTGGGCCAAGCTGGCGCCGAGCCATGTCGAGCAAGAGCAGGTCTGGTGGCGCCGCCATTGGGCCCTGCTGGCCGTGATCGGTACCCTGGTCGTCGTCTCGCTGCTGTCCTTCCTCATTCCTGAGATGGCCAAGCTGCCGAAGAAGCTGACCATCACCACGGCCGCTTTCTGGGATGAGGGCATCCGCTGGATGTCGAAGAACCTCTTCGACTATGTCGAGTTCCTGCGCGACGACTTCACCATCTATGTGCTGGTGCCGACGCGAAACTTCTTCATCTGGCTACCCTGGCCGGCGTTGATGGCTCTGGTCGGCATTGCTGCCTGGAGCATCGGCGGCTTGCGGCCGGCTCTGATCTCGGTTGGCTTGGTGCTCTTCATCCTGATCACCGGCTTCTGGGCGCCGGCGATGCTGACCCTCTACATCACCATATTGGCCGCGATCATCTGCCTGATCCTGGGCGTGCCGATCGGCATCTGGGCGGCCAGGCGGCCGCGCGCGGCGAAGGTGGTCCTAACCGTCTGCGATACCCTGCAGACCTTCCCCTCCTTCATCTATCTGATCCCGGTCATCATGCTCTTCCGGGTCGGCGATCTGGCCTCTCTGGTGGCGATCATCGGCTACGCCATGGTTCCGGCCATACGCTACACCTATCTGGGCATCACGCGGATCCCGGCGACGGTGCTTGAGGCCTCGGTTGCGAACGGCACCACGCCGCGCCAACGGCTCTTCAAGGTGGAGCTGCCGATGGCCATGCCGGAGATCATGCTGGGCCTGAACCAGACCATCATGATGGCATTGGCCATGACCGCGATCACCGCGCTGATCGGCTCTCGCGATCTGGGTCAGGAGATCCTGAAGGCGCTGCCGGATCTCGACACCGGACGCGGCCTCTTGGCCGGTCTCTGTATCGCCGCCATCGGCCTCATCTGCTCGCAGATGATCGAGAGCTGGGTGAAGCAGCGCAAGAAGCAGCTAGGGCTTGCGGGTTAGGGACAGCCAGGCTTATCCGGAAACGGCACGAGCCAACGCAGCACGAGCCAGCAGACGGGTAGAGTCCAAGGTCGGTAAGGCCGCGTTCTCGTCGCTCAGGATCAAGGGTATCTCGGTGCACCCCAAGACCACGCCGTCGCAACCCTTGGCCTTGAGGCGTTCGACGATCCCTTGAAAGGCGGCGACCGATGCTGGTCGGAAGTCACCATAGACCAGCTCATCCATGATGACCTGCTGCATCAACTGTCGATCCTCAGCCTCGGGCTTCACGGCCTCCAGGCCATGACGGGAAAGACGGTCCGGGTAGACCTGGCTCTCGACCAGCCAGGCCGTCCCGGTAATGCCCAGTCGCTTTAGGCCTTTAGCCAAGGCCGCCTCGGCCACGACTTCGGCGATGTGCAGCCAGGGCAAAGGGGAGGCCGGTTCGACCAGATGCAGCGCCTGATGGATGGTGTTGTCGGGGCAGATCAGAAAGTCGGCACCCGCGGCGGCCAGCTTCTCAGAAGAGCTTAGCATGAGGTCTGCCACAGCCTGGAGGTCCCCCTCGTCCAGCGCTCGCGCGTAGTCGGCCAGAGAGTGACCATGCAGCGAGATCTCAGGATGGACATGGGGACCCAAGCGGCGAGGGGCCTCGCTGCAGAGCGTGCGGTAGCAGAGCGAGGCACCCTCAGCCGAGCAGGCAACGATACCGATGTGAAGGCTCATAGAGATCTCCCTGCTCAGCCGTCGCGCCAGCGGTAGTAGGCCACCGTGGCCGGCAGGAACCAGGGCTTGCCACGATAGAGAGGCCGGGTCTGGAACCCGGGCTTGGAGAAGGCGGACGCCTGCTTGTCCTTGCCCAAGACCTGAAGACCAAGCCGCATGCCCAGATAGCTCGCCATACCGACGCCGGAGCCGCAGTAGCCCATGGCGTAGTGCAAACCATCTCGCGCGCCCATGTGGGCCAGCTTGTCGAAAGTGTAGGCAACGAAGCCCATCCAGGAGTGCGAGATGCGGGTCTCTGCCAGCTCCGGGAAGATACGGGTCATCGAGGCGTGCAGCAGGGGGCCGCTGATCTTGGGATCGGTCTCGCCGGCACTAACGCGGCCGCCGAAGAGGATCCGCTTCCGGTCTGGCGAGGCGCGGTAATAGTAGACCACCCGCCTGCTGTCTGAGAGAACGCGATCGCGCGGCATCAGCCGATCCATCACCGCTGTCTCCAAGGGCTCGGTCGCGATCATGTAGCTGCCGATCGGGATCACCCGGCGCCGGTGCCAGGGCGAGAGCGGGCCGCTGTAGCCATTGGTCGCCAGGACCACTGTCTTCGCCGAGACGACACCTTTACCCGTGGCAAGGCTGTAGCTCTGGCCATCGCGCTGGATGGCATTGACCGGAGTAAAGCTGACGACCTGCGCGCCCGCTGCTCTGACCAGATTCAAGAGACCGCGGTGATAGCGGCCCGGATCGACGGAGGCGTGGCGTTCCATCACCAGCCCGCCGTGATAAATCTCGGTACCGATCTCTGCCTGCTGTTCGCTGCGCGGGACGACAAAGGCCGGTGTATCCAGCCAATCCGGCTTGTTCTTGAGGCCTGTCACCAGATCTTGGAAGGCATCAGCCTTATGGGCCGCGTGGAAACGGCCGACCACCTTGAAGTCGCAATCCAAGTCCTCCTGGCGGATGAAGTCGCCGGTCCAGGCCAGAGACTCGACGCCCTCTTCAAGAATGCGCCTTGCGACCTCTGGGCCATGCTTGCTGCTGAGTTCGGCATAACTCGGCTTCACGCTGCTGGAGATCTGCCCGCCATTGCGACTGCTGCAGCCCCAACCGGCTGCCTCTGCATCCAAGACCAGGACCTGACGGCCGCCTCGGGCGATCTGGAGGGCTGCGTGCAAGCCGGTGTAGCCGCTGCCGATCACCGCCACGTCGACGGTTTGGGGCAAGGACTCCTCCTGCCTGGGCTCCAGTGGCGTGCGATCCCACCAGTAGGAGGTGGTCTTGAAGTCTTCGGTAAAGAGGCTTTTGCTCATGGCTTCGATCACTCGGCTTCGCTGACGCGGTATTCGGACTTGGCAAGCCACTCAGGTTGCGGGTCGATCCCCCAACCGGGCTCTTCCCCGACCCAGGCCTGACCTTCGACGATCTTGTAGGGTTCTTGGCGATAGAGCCCTTCCTGCCAGGGGTAGTAGTCGGCGCCCTCGATCGAGAATTCGAGATACTTGCCGGCGTTGGGAATGGCGCGCAGCAGATGCATGGTGAAAAGCGTCACCAGCGAAAGATTGGCGCAATGCGGCGTGATCGGCAATCCGGCCGCCTCCGCCATTCTAACCACGCGCAGGGTCCGGGCGATGCCGCCAAGGTAACAGATGTCGGGCTGCAGGACGTCGACGGCCCTCATCTCGATCATGCGGCGCCAGATGGTGAGGTCGCAATCCTGCTCGCCGCCGGTGACGTCGAGCGAGAGCGTATCGGTAACCTCCTTCGTCTGCTCCAGCTCCCAGTAGGGGCAGGGCTCTTCAAAGTGCTCAATGCCTTGATCTTCCATCAGGCGCCCGATTTCGATCGCGCGTGACGGCGTGAAGCAGGAGTTGGCATCGGCAAGGAGCGAAACCTCGGGCCCGAGCGCCTTGCGAATGGTGGGGATGATCTCTTCGCTGCGACCGGGCCACTCGTCCTGGTTTCGGCCCACCTCGGCACCGACGCGAAACTTGAAGGCATCGAAGCCCTGCTCGCCACGCAGGCGCTTGAAGCGCTCGGCCTCCTGGTCCGGGGTGATGTCGCGTTTCATGGAGGAGGCATAGGCGCGGATCGGTCCCGGTGATCCGCCGATCAAGATGGTGACCGGCTTTCCGGCCTGCTTGCCGCGCAGGTCCCAGATCGCGGTATCCAGTCCGGCCAGCGCGCGCCTCAGGTAAGAACCGGGGAACTTGTGCTCGCGCTCTGTCACCAGGTCCAGATGATCGTCCAAATCGCTGATCTCGACGCCGAGAGTCCAGGGGGCCACTTGGCGATGGAGCACCTGGGCGGTGATATCCGAATGATAGGTCGAGACCTGACCCCACCCCATTGCGCCAGTCTCGTCGGTCACGCGAACGAAGCCGACGAAGCTGTTGGCAAAGCTCTCGATCCTTCTGATTTTCATCGCTGTCTCTCTGCTGCCCCGCTTTGCATCTGCGCTACTGAAGCCTGCTCAACGATGATCCTCAAGGATCATTTTTGCGCCCTTCTCGCCGATCATCATTGCCGGCGCATTGAGGTTGCCTGAGGTGATCTGCGGCATGATGGAGGCATCGACCACGCGCAGCCCCTCTATCCCATGCACTTTGAGGCGCGGATTGACCACTGCAGCAAGGGGGTCGGGCCCCATGGCACAGGTCCCGCAGGGGTGATAGACGGTGCTGCTGTTGGCGCGGATGTCCGCCTCCAGGTCAGCCTCGCTCTCGACTGCATTGCCGGGTCGAATCTCGCGCTTGATGATTGCCTGCATGGGAGGTGTGGCGGTCAACCGACGGAGAAAGTGTGCTGCCTCAAGCAACTCCGCAAGGTCCTCGTTGTTGGAGAGGTAGTTGGCTCTGATCCGTGGCGGCGCCAAAGGGTCGGCTGCAGCGATCGCTATCTCTCCGCGACTGCGCGGGTGGCAGTTGGAGACACCCAGCATGAAGCCAGGGTAGGGGTCCGGCGTCATCAGGGGCCGCTTCCCTTTGGGTGCTGTCACGTAGCTCAGCGGAGAGAAGTAGAGCTGCATGTTCGGCCGTTTGCGGTCCGGCGTGCTGCAGAAGAAGCCACCGCCCTGGTTGACGCTCAGCGACAGCGGACCGCCGCGGGTCGTGAGGTAGCGCAGACCAAGTGTCAAGCGCCCCCACCAGGGCCGAAGGAGGTTGTTCAAGGTCGGGCGACTCGCCTCGAAGAGGTGATCGAACCCGATGTGGTCCTGCAGATTCTGGCCAACCAGTGGAGCATCGTGAAGGAGGGGGATGCCATGCTGCTGTAGAAGCGCACCCGGCCCAACACCAGAGAGCTGCAATAGCTGCGGACTGTTAATCGCTCCGGCCGCGAGGATCACTTCGCGGCGCGCCATGAACCGCCGTGTTTGGCCGTCAGCCTGGACCTCGACACCCGTGGCTTTCTTTCCTTCAAAGAGGATGCGGGTCGCCTGTGCCTGTTTCAGAATGCGCAGGTTTGGACGCTTGGCCGCCGGCTTCAGAAAAGCGGTTGCCGCAGAGCAGCGCAGTCCCTTTCGCGTCGTGATCTGATAGATGCCGACCCCCTCTTGGCTGGCACCATTGAAATCCGGGTTGCGGCGGAGCCCCACAGCCTCTCCAGCAGCCAGATAGTCAGAACAGAGGGGATGCACCTGCCTGGATATGTCGGTCACCGTCAAGGGGCCGCCACGGCCGCGCCAGTCGTCAGCGCCGGCGAGATTATCCTCCATCGCTTTGAAGAAAGGCAGCACCTCGGCATAGCTCCAACCCGGATTGCCCAAGGCCGCCCAGTCGTCATAGTCCTCGGCCTGGCCCCGGACAAAGACCATAGCGTTGATGGAGCTGGACCCGCCGATGACCTTGCCGCGCGGCCAATAGTGCGGCTTCTGCGTGGTCTCTGGATCCGCTTCTGTCCAATAGCGCCAGTTCAGGCCGTCGTGATGAAAGGCCTTGCCATAGCCGATCGGCATGCGAACCCAGAAATTGCGATCACTGCCGCCTGCTTCCAACAGCAATACGCGATAGCGCCCATCGGCGGAGAGCCGATTGGCCAAGACGCAACCGGCCGACCCCGCACCGACGATGATGAAATCTGCCTCTTCCATCGCCCCTCCACGCACCAATCGCGGAGAATGAAAGCGGCCTCGTCTGGCTTTGGGAAGCACAAAGCGCAGAAGAGGAGAGCCGCTCAGGCTTGCGACAGTTCCTGCTTGACGTCCTTTTGTCTGGCTGCATGGAACCCGGCTATGATCTGGCGCTGCTCCTGCAGCATCAGGGCACATTTCGGACGCGCCATGATCCCCTCGAAGAGGCGTCCGATGGCTGGAAAGCGCGAGATGATGTCGTCGATGTGGTCAAAGCCATAGGCAGCCCACAGGGCGGCCTGCATGTCGGCGATGGAGAAGCGCTCACCCAGGTGCCAAGGGCCCTTTGCCTGCAAGATCCGATCCAGGACCTGCCAGCGCTCTTCGGCGGCTTCGCGGGCGCGCCGTCTGGTCTCGGCCACGTCTTCAGGACGCAGCGCATAGCGGTGCGGATAGAAGAAGCGCTTGCTCGGCGGCTGGATGTCATTGGTCAGGTAGAAGAAGTGGGAGAGGAAGAGGCCGCGGTCCGGATCACCCGGCGCCGGCACCAGGTCGCCCAGCGCGTGGCGTTCGGCCAGATAGAGCATGATGGCACCGGCTTCGTGCAGATGCTGGCCTTCAGGAGTCGTCAGGACCGGCAGGAAGCCAGCCGGATTGATCGCCAGGAAGTCCTGGGCCTCAAGACCGCCACCGCGAACGTCAATCTCTACCCTCTCGTAGGGCAGCCCCAGTTCCTCCAGAACCATCATGACACCGGTCGCGCGGGTCCAGGCCGGCCCATAGAGCCGATACTGCTCTGCCATCTGCTCTAGCCTCCTGTTAGCGATTGGCGTCCTTGGCAAGGTTGGACACAGACTGAGAGGTCTGTCCGAAGAGGATCTTGCGCTCGGCGACTGAGGGCGCGCCAGAGCGTCTGAGCTCCTTTCCCAGATCGACGCCGCGCTGAACCGCCGGGCGCTCCTTCACCCTTTGCCGCCAGGCTGCGACCCTGGGGAAGGCCTCTAGCGAGGCCGAGAGCGGTTTGGCGATCAGGACCCAAGGCCAACAGATCATATCGACGATCGTGTAGTCGGCACCCAGGATATAGTCACGACCGTCGGCGAGGCGCCGCTCCAGGACGCCGAGACAGCGGTCGTATTCCTTCAGATAGCGCTCATGGCCATAGGTCTGGCCTTCGGGCGCATAGTTCACGAAGTGGCTCAACTGACCGGCCATGGGGCCTTGGTTGCCGACCTGCCAAAAGAGCCACTCCAGGGCCTCTTTGCGACCCAAGGGATCGCTGGGGATGAAACGGCCGGTCTTTTCAGCCAGGTAGAACATGATGGCGCCCGACTCGAAGACACTGACGGGGTCTCCCTCAACGTCATGATCAACGATGGCCGGCATGCGGTTGTTCGGGCTGATCTGCAGGAAGTCTGCTGCGAACTGATCGCCTGCCCCAATATTCACCGGGATCATGCGATAGTCGATGCCCAGCTCTTCCAGATGGATCGCCACCTTCCAGCCATTCGGCGTGGGCCAATAATAGAAGTCGATCATGCGCCAATTCCCACCACACCTTCATTGCGCAGCTGGCCGATCTCCTCAGCCGTATATCCAAGCTCACTCAGGATGGCCTGGCTGTCTGCGCCCAACGACGAGCCGCCGAAACGGTACTCCGGCGGTGTTTCGCTGAAGGTCGCGGCGGGCCGGGCCTGGCGCAGCGCACCGGCCTCGGCATGTTGATAGACCTGAATGATGCCGGTCGCCTTGATGTGCGGATGGCCTTCCAGGTCGCGGCGCCGCAATACCGGCGCGCAGGGCACGTCCTGCGCCTCCAGCCGCTCCAGCCAGAAGCCGGAGGTGTTGGTTGCCAGTACGTTTTGCGTGAGCTCCAGGCGCTCATTGATGTTGCGTTGCCGATCCGCCGCCGTCAGGAAGCGCGGATCCTCCAACCACTCCGGCTTATCGAAGGCCTGGGTCAGGTTGCGCCACTCCTTATCGGATTGAACGGCGACGGAGATGTAGCCGTCCTGGGTTTCGTAGACGAGATCGATGAAGGACTGGGCCTCCTGCTGTGGTCGCTCCGCGCCGACGAAGGTCTGGCTCGACATGTCTGAGGCCCAGAGGAAGGCGATCACGGCATCCAGCATGGAAAGCCGCACATGCTGGCCAATGCCTCTGCGCTCGCGAGCGAAGAGGGCGGCCGTGATGGCTTGGCTGCCGGTGATGCCGGTCAGCTTGTCCGGCAGAATGGTACGCACCAGACGCGGCCGCTCCTCGTCAGATCCGGCCTGTACCGTGGTCAGCCCGGAGAGCGCTTGGACCAGCGGATCATAGACCGGCTTGCCGGAGTAGGGGCCCTCGTGCCCGAAACCGCTGATCGAAACGTAGATCAGTGTCGGGTTCACCGCGCGTAAGCTGGGCTCATCCAGCCCCATGCGCTGCATGACACCCGGTCGAAAGTTCTGCACGAAGACGTCGGCTTCCGCGACCAGCCGTTTCAGGGCCTCAAGCCCCTTTGGTGACTTCAAATCCAGAGCGACAGAACGTTTGTTCCGATTGTTGTTGAGGAAGGAGGCAGAGAGGCCATTGCGGCCGCTTGACACCAGACGGGTGTGATCACCACCTCTTGGATTCTCGATCTTGATCACCTCAGCCCCCTGGTCCGCTAGGATCATGGTGGCCAAAGGACCGGCAATCATCTGTGTTAGATCGACGATGCGAACGCCGTCGAGGGGTCCAGGCATGGTGGCTTCATCTCTCGCTGCAGTGTCACTCCGACCTTAACTAAGCAAGCAGCTCCCAAACCACAAAGGACAAAGCGTCAAGGGTCCGTGAACCGGACTCAAGGGGGGCGATTCCACAACCCAGCTTCGTTTTCCTTCCATTTCAGCGCGTTCTTAGCCGGCTGAGCCCTGATTTGCCGCGAATTGCACCGCTACAATGCGAAAGAAACTTCGTTATGAGCGAATATGAGTGAATTTTCGTTGCATTGAATTTTCCTTTGTGGCATGGTCCAGCTCTCACTTGGATTGGAGGAACCTAGCGATGGCTGTTATCTTTGGGACAGCGGGGGACAATAACTCCCTGCTGGGTACGTCAGCAGCTGATGCCATTTACGGGCTGAGCGGTAACGATCGAATCTATGGTCTATCGGGCGATGATGTGATCGTCGCCGGTTCGGGCGATGACCGTTCGCTCACCGGTGGCCTCGGCCTCGACTCGATCTATGGAGGCGATGGCAACGACACGCGTCTCTTCGGCGGCGGCGAGAACGACATCATCTCTGCTGGCGCCGATGCAGATCTCTCCCTCTTCGGCGGGGGAGGAAACGACACCCTCTCCGGCGATGATGGGGACGATGCAGCCCTGCGCGGTGGCGCCGGTCTGGACTTCATTTTCGGCGGCAACGGATCCGATACGCAGATGATGGGTGGCGACGGCAACGACTTCATCTACGGCGGCGCCTCCGCAGATACCTCTATGTTCGGTGCCAGTGGCTTCGATCGGATCTACGGTGGTGGCGGCTCAGATCGCTTGGGTTACGGTGGCTCCAGCGTTGACCGCATCTATGGTGATACCGGCAATGATCTGCGCCATTTCGGTGGCCATGAGTCAGACCTGCTCTACGGGGGCAGCGGTGCCGACCGAATCTTCTATGGCGGCCAGGACATGGACCTGTTGAACGGAGGGTCCGGCAACGACTTTGCCTTCTTCGGCGATGGTGGCTGGGACATCATGCTGGGCGAGCAGGGCAATGACTTCAGCTTCTACGGCGGCAATGGCAAAGACTCCATTTACGGGGGCAGTGGCAACGACGGCCTCTTCTTCGGGGGTGGCGGCAACGACTCCGTCTATGGAGGCAGCAGCAACGAGGCCTACCTCTATGGTGGCGTCGGGAACGACCGCATCTTCTCAGGTGATGAGAGCGACAAGCAGCTCTTTGGAGGCAGCGGAAACGACACTGTCGACGGCGGCAATGGCGACGACTTCTACCTCTTGGGCGATGAGAACGATGACGTGGTGATCGGCGGCTCCGGTGGCGACAGCTATCTCTTCGGCGGCAGCGGTTCCGACTCCCTCTTCGGGGATAGTGGTAACGACAAGATGTATGGCGACAGCGGTCGCGACGTCATCTTCGGTGGCGAAGGCTTCATAGACGAACTCTTCGGCGGCGATCATGACGACACCTTCGTTGTGAACTACCAGGCCGAGATCGATCCAGGCAACACATTCGACGGTGGTGCCGGAACGGACACCCTGATCCTGGCTGATGGCGTCTCCCTGCCTGCGGAGGCGACCCTGACCAGCATCGAGTTTATCATCGTCGTTTAGCGCTTCAGGAACGGGTTGGCCTCCTCCGTCCCGTTCCTGTCGCAGCGGCAGGGCGGCAGCGTCATAGAGGCGCTGCCGCCTGTGCTGCTTTGGCAACAGACGGTCTAAGCAGATTGATTCCCTTAGAGAGTCCTGCTTGAGCGCCCGGGTGGTGCGGTCGGGTTGACCCCAGGTCCTGGCATTTTTGCCACTCTAACAGGGTCTACAGACTTGTTACGGGGAACCTCGGGTCGTTACCATGTCGGTCTTCCGTAACAAGTGGAGTCCCGATCCTCATGACACCCTTCGCGGTCGCCGGCGTGCAGATGCACGTGGCCGCTCTCCAAGACAATGTCGAGGGCATGCGCCATCGCCTTGATATTCTGATGGCACGCTTTCCGTGGACCCAAATGGTTCTTTTCAGCGAGCTGGCGCCCTATGGGCCGCTGCCGCGCTTCGCACAGCACTTCCCGAACACAGCCCTGGATGCCTTCTGCGCCGATGCACGCCGGCATAAGGTCTGGCTGATTCCCGGCTCCATGTTCGAAAAGGCCGAGGATGGGCGCATCTATAACACCTCTGCGGTGATCAACCCCGAGGGCGAGATCGTCACGACCTACCGCAAGATGTTTCCCTTCCGGCCCTACGAGACCGATGTCGAGGCCGGCACCGAATTCTGCGTCTTCGACGTGCCGGATGTCGGGCGGTTCGGGCTCTCAATCTGCTATGATATCTGGTTCCCGGAGACCACGCGCCAGCTGACCAGCCAGGGGGTAGAGGTGCTCTTGCACCCGGTCCTGACCGGCACCACCGACCGCGATGCGGAGCTGGCGATCGCGCGCGCCACGGCGGCGCAGTTCCAATGCTATGTCTTTGACGTCAATGGCTTGGGCGCCGGCGGGGTGGGGCGCTCCTGCGTCATTGACCCTAGCGCCAACGTACTGCATCAGTCGGCCGGGCAAGAGGACATGTTCCCCTTCGAGATCGATCTGGCCCTGGTGCGGCGCCAGCGTGAAACCGGCATGCGTGGCCTGGGGCAGGTGCTGAAGAGCTTCCGCGATCGCTCGACCGATTTCTCCGTCTATGACCGCCGCTCCGGCGATGACAGCTACCTGCACAGCCTGGGCCCGCTGGAGATGCCGCAGCAAGGAACCCGCCGCGGGATCGAGGTCGATGACCCCGAGAGCCTTGTCGAACGCAAGCTGACTGAAGCAGACTTCTCTTCGCCAACCATCGCACCCTTCAAGACTGTGGTCGGCGGAGGCTAAACTAAGAAGGATGAGGGGGGCCGGCACCCCGGCTCGCTGAGGCCAAACGAGAACAGAAAAGCCATTGGCTGGGAGGCCAGCATGCCGGACGACAGCAGCCCACGATCGCAGAATTCGATCGGCGACTACTATAGTGCGCTCCAGCTCCGCAACGACCGCTGGAGCGCACTGAAGGACACCACCGCCCACTTGGCGCGCATCGGCGCCGGTGGGCGCGGGGAGGTCAAGCACCACAAGATTGCCAGCGACCTCTTCGACAGCTTGGCGCCGATCGAGCTCTACTGGGCCTTTCCCGGACCGCAGGCGGTCGACTACCTCAAGCGCCTGCTGGAGAATCGCAGTTTCGATGAGCTGGCCTTTTCGGTCAGACGGGTGGTCAGAGCGCTGACCACCGGTGCCTATCGCCGTCGCATGATCCCCTTGGCCCGTGAGGATAAGGAGGTCGACGAGATCGAGGACGAGGCCACCCTGCCGATCGAGACAAGAGCGCTTTCCAGGCCTTACTTCGAGTGTCTCATCGTCGATGCCATGGCCGATTTCCAGGAGCGCTGGCTAAGACAGAGCCTATCGCGCATGCGCCGCGCGGAAGACAGCTATATCTATGAGCCGGTGATTGTGCCCTCGATCGAGGACACGCTGATCGCCATTCTCTTCAATCACAACATTCAGTCGGTGGTGATCCGCCCCGGTCTCGTCCTCAAGTCCAAGAACAGCATCGCGATCCTGCAGCGCTATCTGACCCAGGTGGCCGAGAGCGAGAATGTGGAGCAGCTGGCGCCGGAGGACTATGGGCCCGAGCTGTCACGCATGATCCACACCGTGCGGCCGGAGCTGGATGTCTATCTGGTGACCGATCGCTCGGCCGAGGATATCGCCGGGCGGGAGCTCGGCAGCTGCCGCCGGGTCTTCTATAATCAGGAAGATTTCCTGGAACTGCATCTGAACATCCTGCGCGGCGTCAATGCGCGCAACAAGACGCCCTTCTTCACGGCGCTGAAAGAGTATTCCAAGCAGCCGACCGGCGTGTTTCACGCCATGCCGATCTCGCGTGGCAAGTCGATTGCGCGCTCGCACTGGATCCAGGACATGGGTGCCTTCTATGGGCCCAATATCTTCCTGGCAGAGACCTCGGCGACCTCCGGCGGGCTGGACAGCCTCTTGGACCCGGTCGGACCGATCAAGGAGGCGCAACGCCTGGCCGCGCGCGCCTTCGGCGCCAAGCAGACCTTCTTCGCCACCAACGGCACCTCGACCTGCAACAAGATCGTGGTGCAGGCCCTGGTGCGCCCAGGCGATATCGTGCTGGTCGACCGCGACTGTCACAAGTCGCACCACTACGGCATGGTTCTGGCCGGCGCGCAGGTGGTCTACCTCGATAGCTACCCGCTCAACGACTATTCCATGTACGGCGCCGTGCCCTTGAAGGAGATCAAGCGGCAACTGCTGGAGCTGAAGGCGGCCGGCAAGCTGCACAAGGTCCGCATGCTGCTGCTGACCAACTGCACCTTCGACGGCCTGGTCTACAACGTCGAGCGGGTGATGGAGGAGTGCCTGGCGATCAAGCCCGGTCTGGTCTTCCTCTGGGACGAGGCCTGGTTCGCCTTCGCCCGTTTCGGACCGACCTATCGTCACCGCACAGCAATGAATGCCGCTAACACTCTGCGGGTGCGCCTGCGCAGCGAGGCCCATACCAAGGCCTTCGAAAAGCAGCAGGAGAAGCTGGAGGGCGCGGACGACGAGACCCTGATCAACACGCGGCTGATCCCGCCGCCCGATGCCCGGGTCCGGATCTATGCCACACAGTCGACGCACAAGACCCTGACCGCGCTGCGCCAGGGTTCGATGATCCACGTCAACGACCAGGACTTCAAAGGCGAGGTGGAGGAGGCCTTCCACGAGGCCTACATGACCCACACCTCGACCTCTCCGAACTACCAGATCATCGCCTCTTTGGACGTCGGGCGCCGCCAGGTCGAGCTGGAAGGCTTTGAGTTCGTGCAGCGTCAGGTCGAGGCCGCCATGTCGATGCGGCGCGCGATCTCGACCCATCCGCTGTTGCGCAAGTATTTCAAGCTCTTGACCTCCGGGGACATGATCCCGGCGGAGTATCGCGAGAGCGGGATCCAGTCGTATTACGACCCGGCCCAGGGCTGGAATGACGTCTGGGAATGCTGGGCCAATGACGAGTTCGTGCTGGATGCCACGCGCGTGACCTTGGCTGTCGGCGGCACCGGCTGGGACGGCGACACCTTCAAGACCAAGATCCTGATGGATAAGTACGGGATCCAGATCAACAAGACCTCGCGCAACACCGTCCTCTTCATGACCAACATCGGCACCACGCGCTCTTCGGTCGCCTATCTGATCGAGGTCCTGGTGCAGATTGCCAAGGAGCTGGACGAGCTGCTCGACGATGCCTCAAAGATGGAGCGGCTCTCCTTCGAGCGCCGGGTCAAGAGCCTGACGGAGGAGAAGCCGCCGCTGCCGGACTTCAGCCGGTTCCACGGGGCCTTTCGATCTAGTGACGAGAGCGGTTCGCCGGAGGGTGACATCCGGGCTGCCTTCTTCCTGGCCTATGACGAGGACAACTGCGATTACCTGCCGCTCGACGAGCTGGCGGCCTTGCTGGCCGAGAACAGGGAGCAGGAGTTCGTCTCTGCCTCCTTCATCATCCCCTATCCGCCGGGCTTCCCCATCCTGGTGCCGGGGCAGGTGATCTCGGAGGAGATCCTGGCTTTCATGCGCGCCCTGGACGTCAACGAGATCCACGGTTATCGCCCCGAACTGGGGCTTCGCATCTTCACCGATGCCGCCCTGGCGGGCGACGACTGAGTTCAGCATAAGAAAATACAAGGAACGGGAGACCTTCACTCATGCCGAAGAAGACGCTGCGTAACATCTCGGAAATCCGCCGCTTCTTTCACCGCAACGAGACGCCGATCTACTTCGTCTCCGCCACCAACTTCAATCTGCTGGGGCTCGACGAGTGGGTCAAGAATCTGAAGTATATCAATTATTTAGACTGCTATGACGGGAAGCACCCCAACGTCATGGTGCCTTCCGAAATCCCACATGACGAGTTCCAGTCGATCGAGGACATCAACAACTACCTCCTCCAGCACAAGGAGGTGATCGACCATGTGAAGGGCAGGGGCAGCGCACCCGTCTTTGTCTTCCTCATGTTCGACGAGGCGACCGAGAAGCTGGCGAAAGAGCTGGGCGCCAAGGTCTGGTTCCCCAAGGCGAAGCTGAGGAACCGGGTCGACAACAAGATCGAGACCGTGCGCATCGGCAACAAGGCCGGCGTGCCCTCTGCCCCCAACACCCTCTCGGAGATCACCAGCTGGGAGCACCTCTGCGAGGTCGCGGACAAGGCCGAGCTGGGCAAGGATCTGGTGCTGCAGTCGGCCTTCGGCGACAGCGGCCACACGACATTCTTCATCAAGAGCGAGGCCGATTTCCGCCGCCACGAGCATGAGATCGTGGGCGAAGGCGAGATCAAGGTGATGAAGCGCCTGGTCTGTCGCGGCTCGGCCATCGAGGCCTGTGCCACCAAGCAGGGCACCATCGTCGGCCCCTTGATGACGGAGCTGGTGGGCTTCCCCGAGCTCACGCCCTACCGCGGCGGCTGGTGCGGAAACGAGATCTTCGCCACGGCCTTCCCGCCGAAGACCCGTCAGCGCGCGCGAGAGCTCACCTATCAGTTCGGAGAGCAGCTCAAGAAAGAGGGCTACCGCGGTTATTTCGAACTGGATTTCCTGATCGAAGAGAAGACCGGCGAGATCTATCTGGGCGAGCTCAACCCACGCATCACCGGCGCCAGCTCGATGACCAACCATGCCGCCTTCGCGCATGCCGATTCGCCGCTGTTCCTCTTCCACCTGCTGGAGTTCTCCGGCAAACCCTTCGAGCTGGACGTGGAAGAGCTGAACGCGCGCTGGGCCGACCCGGACAACATCGATTCCTGGTCGCAGATGGTGATCAAGCACACCGACGACTCGGTCGACATCCTGACCGAGGCACCGCCGACCGGTATCTACAAGATGCTCGACGACGGCCGCGTGGTCTTCGATCGCTTCGACTATCACCGTCGTGCGGTGGAAAGCGAGAAAGAGGCCTTCTTCCTGCGCATCCTGAAGCCCGGCGACTATCGCTATGAGGGCGCGGATCTCGGCATTCTGGTGATCCGCGGGCGCTCCATGACCCCCAGCTTCAAGCTGACCGAGCGCTCCAAGCTCTGGATCGACGGCATCAAGGCCGCCTTCTCCGCCAAGCCGCTGCCGGCCGCCCAAGCCTCACCGGAGCTCAGCGACCCTGCCTTCAAGATCCTCTAGCAGTGCCGCCATGCCGACGCCTCTCAGCTCTTCCTCCTCTGTCGTGCTTCGGTTCGGCCGGAGCGTGACAGCAGAGGCGCTATGGGACAGAGAGCGACAAGCCGAACCGCGCAGACCAAACCCGTGGAGCTGACCTTCCGCGCCTTCAGCGAAGACAAGCCCGGTCCCAAGTGGGCCGGGCTCTTCGCCGAGTACTGGCCGGCTTACCGCCGCTGGTGGCTGAAGGAGGGCGCCCAGGCGCGCCCGACCTACTGGGCCTCGCGCAAGGCCATCGCCAAGCACATGCCGGAACTGCTGCCGCTCTACGACGACCTGGCAGAGTTGGCCGGCGGCGGCGACTATGCCGCGCGCTTCCTCAGCTTCTTCTGCCCACCGGCCTATCTCTCGGGCTGCAGCCAGGCCATCGTGCCGGGCGAAGAGCCGATCCTGGTCCGGAACTACGACTATAGCCCCAAGGCCTTCGATGCGCTGGTCCTGAAGACCCGCTGGCAGGGTAGGGGGGTGATGGGCACCAGCGACGGCCTCTGGGGCCTGGTCGACGGCATTAACGACGCCGGCCTCGCGGTCTCCTTGACCTTCGGCGGTCGGCGCAACGTCGGCGAGGGCTTCGGCGTGCCCTTGATTCTGCGCTATGTCCTGCAGACCTGCGAGACCACGGCCGAGGCCGGCCAGGCCTTGGCCCGCATCCCCACCCACATGAGCTACAACGTCACCCTGGTCGACCGCGCCCGCCACTATCTGACCGCCTACATGGCCCCCGACCGCGAGACCCTGCTGACCAACCAGGCGGTCGCCACCAACCACCAGGAGCGCGTCGAGTGGGTGAGCCACGCCCGCTTCTCCGCCACCGTCGAGCGCCAGCGCTTCCTCCTCCAACGCCTCACCCTACACCGCGAGCCGGAGGAGAAGTTCGTCGCCGCCTTCTTGAAGCCGCCCCTCTATTCAACCGCTTTCGACGCCGGCTTCGGCACCCTTTACACGGCGATCTACCGCCCCTGGCACGACAGCATGACGCTCCTGTGGCCGGCAGGGCGCTGGGATTTTGCCTTGGGGGACTTTAGGGAGGGGGCGCGGCAGGTGGCTATGCCGGTGGGGGTGGGGTAGGAAGCACAATGTTATGCTTATTAATGTACTCTAGAGTGTTTGACACCGCCCGTCTGTTCCGATCACTGCTATTAGTTTCCAAATAACCAAGAACTAGTGCAAGAGAAATCATTATAAATCGCTTAACATCTAACGAATCATCTTCACTATACAGAGCGCATGTCTTAGGTACGCACATCAGCGCACCATCTAGATCATTCTGCTTCAATAACTCACTTACGACATTAAAGATAGAACCTGTCAAGCACTCCTTTATATGCATTGTGCCATGACATTCATACAATATTATGAGATTCTGAATTAGCATTTTAAAGCAATAACCTCTGCCATCACGAACTAGATCTTTCACTAGTCCCAGCAAAATACCAGAATACACATCTACTAAATCACTTTTGCTTTTCAAGAAATCCTCATTCAGCCATAATGTAATAACCGTAGTATACGGTTTTCCGTTTTTGTATTAGTCGTTTGCAGATACTAGACAAGTCTCAACAAAGGCCCTTCTCTGATCTTCAGTATCAATATCAACACTAAGCCTCATTTTTCCGAGCAACTCGTACGGCTCCAAATCAAGGTCACTCTCCCAGCCTAAGGAAATTAGCGATCGATAAATTTGACGCCTCAAATGCAGTGACTCTTTTGTTTCGACTTCCATCCTTGGATCTGGGATTCTGGAAACCCAGTTAACACCAAACACAGGAACGTCCGAATTCCTGAGATAGGATGACGCTGCAAACAAACCTTTAAGCAAAATTAAACGAGATTCACTGACCTCAGAACTGCATAACTCAAATAGGTCTTCTACTAACTTACTCGTATTAAGCTTTATATCATCTCCTTCAGTGTAGTAAAACAAGTTAATTACGGAGTATCCCAATATATAACGAGGCATCTCGCATGATACACTCATTTCCTTAGCTTCTCCGTAGATATTAATTGCTAGTTCAAAGTTTGATGCTCGCACTAAATTCTGAACCAAAACTGGGTTTACAAACAACCAAAGTTCTCGGGTAAGTCCTAGCGGTATTGTACTCAGCAGAACATCTATAGATGGATGACGTGGAAAATCTTCTGCGCAACGAATAATGAACGCATACATCGTTCCCGCAAAATTTTGCCAGCCCGCAACAATAAGTCGACGAAATTTATCTAGATCGCATACATCACTCGAACGATAGACATTATCTTTATGCCTTTTTGCAGGTAGAAAAAAATGATTCAATAGTTGAAATTCTGCCAATATATCAGGCTCTCGAGCGAAAATGAAATTCGAATATTCTACTGCATCAACAGCTACGTCATACCCTAACACTCGCCAAGATATCGATAAATCCCTAGATTCATCACTCAAATCTAAACTGGAATCTTGGCCAATAGAGGAAATCTTATCAATTGGAATCTTCCCCACCATATTCGCCAATAGTGCAAGATGCTGTTGAGCTTGTGTAACATTTTTTACAGAGGTACCGAACAGTTCATTTTTATCTCTATCCAATACAAACTGCAAAACAGATTCTATATCCATACTACTTTCCGCTATCTGAAGGTCGTTACTATGCGCCATTTCTGTAATAATAATTGCAAAAAGAGGCCTTCGATGCCAGTTTTTTGTTTTGCCTCCCGATCTGGTGCTGCGTTCTCTCTTGCCCGGAGAATTGCTGATGCGCTCTAGCTTCATTTTTTCTGGATCTGTAAGCGGGCGTCCTTTTGTACTTGAAGTCCAGGACTGGGCAATTTCTAGGAAATCGCTGTGCGACAGATCGTTAAGATGCAGTGCTGCTCTTGAATACACTGTGGCACGAGCCCGTCGAGCGCTCTCACCCATCACCTCCGAGAAAAGGGTTTTGTGCCAATTAGCTGTTGTTGGGACCCGCCCATCTTGCGATGTCTTCGTTGACCCGGGTAATTCATAGGGCTGGCGTTCAAGAACGAGAACCCGGACACGGGAGGACCCATCTTTAGGTAAATGTCCCTCCAGCACATCGATTAGTTTACCTAGGCGCTCTGCTCGTTCAGGAGCAGATACATAATCGATGACTATCAGAGTATCTCTACTAGGAGTCCAGTTTAGCGCGTGACTCAACGCGTTGTCATCGAACGGGCGGAGAAACCCTGCTTTCCATCCCTGAGTGATTGAGCGTTCAACAAACTCAAGAGCTAGCCTGCTCTTACCTTGACCAGCATCGCCGGAAATCTGCCACCATAGGAAACTGCTTTGGTGGTCACGGAATTTCTGAAGACTCTCCAAAGCACTGTGTCGCCCCACGAAATGAGTCAGTCTTTCTGTGAATCGTAAAGCGAGCACGTTACTGGCTGCAGTTGGATCGTCGCCTTTCCTCATCTGATCAAGTCTTGGGCCACCAGAAATGCGATCTATGATACGCCGCAAACTCTCTTTGCTATCGTTGGCCTGAGCTAGCATTTCGGACACGTCTCGAAGGACGAGTCCGGCATCCTCGTTCATTAATCCATTGCGTAGCACATTCTTGAGTGCCTCAAATTCATGCATCACTAGATCTAGGATTACCCGAATATCATTCAAATCATTTGCTAATTTTTCGGATAGTTTTCGAAATGAATTGTGACTTTCTGCTGCTATAATGGCCATGAACTTCTGATTAAAACGGGCGTCGCTTACGATAGCTTCTCGTACCAAAGCTCTAAACCAAGAGAAGAAACCGGTTTGGGGGCAGACAAACCTGCAGACGAAAGATCTGTGGACTTCAGCTTCCAGGGCGTGTTCTCGCCAGTTTAGGCCGAGTGCCAGGAGTGCTTCGTCAAAGGCCAGCAGTGTGGTACTGGCTTGCAGAGTCGTAAGAGGGTTCTCATCATTGTTTCCAGGTTGACCTGTTTGGGCATCCTCTAAGTGATTGTCCCGGCAGAAAAAGTGTTCAAGATAGGCAATGGCAACATAATCGCATTGGCGGAAGAATGGGAACACCTCCGGTTCTGTGCCATCGCGAGCGAAAACGCATGTCGCCCGTTGTCCCATCCCTCGAGCCAGTTGGCTGAAGCGAGCGAAGAACTCATCTTTAGCCGGTGGAAATGTTTCCGGTTTTCCCAGATATCGTGGGTCCACCTCTCTCTTGATACTACGAGAGAGTTCTTGATCAACCCACTTTGCGATCTCCCCGAGAAACACAGAGTCGTCTAAGAACCCGCCACGCTCCCGTTGAGTCTGACGCACTACGGCTCCGATAGCGGTCAGCTTTGCGTTGCGCATTGCACGCAGTAGATCGTGGTTGCCGAGAATTGAGGTCGGATTGTCCAGTCGCTGCACTGCAGTCGAGAGACTTCGCAGCAAGCGGTCTAAGGACTCTCCAGTGATTGTACCAATCGATCCACTGACGATCGCACTAGCGGTTTCGCTCCAATCGGCCCCGAGTGAACCAGCGAGAATCTGAGCGGTCTCTTTCCCTATGCTCATGTGGTTTCCATCAGCTCTTTGACGGAATGATAGCTAGAGCCTCCAGATAGGCAACAAGTAATCGAGCCACGGAGGCTCTCAAATCCCAATCACCAGCTTCAGCCCATAGCTCAAGGCCGCCACGGCTGCGATGCCGGCGAGCCAGAGCCCTACGGCCCAGAGCAGTTGCTTGCCGCGCATGGTGTCAGCAGGCTGTTGAGGACGTCATGGCGCGCATGAGCTTGGATCTTTGCCGAAAGCTCGCGTCAGGCTCCTTGAACGATGGAACCCCATCGACCTGCGGAGCCTTCCTAATCTTTCAACAAATCTCCTGCCCTCCTGCATAACCTGACCTCCTCAACAGCCTGCTAATGATAGTGGCTGTCGGCGCGGACCTTGCCGCGGAAGATCCAATAGCTGTAGGCCGTGTAGCCGATGATGATGGGCAGCAGGAAGAGGGTGCCGATCAGCATGAAGCCCTGGCTGGCCTCGGGCGAGGCGGCGTCCCAGATGGTGACGTTCGGTGGGATGATGTTGGGCCAGAGCGAGATCGCCAGGCCAAGGTAGGAGAGCAGGAAGAGGCCCAGGGTCAGGATGAAGGGGCGACGCTCCTGCCGGCGCTCGACGGCGCGGTAGAGGTGATAGGCCAGCAGGGCGACCAAGGCCGGGACCGGCAGCAGGTATACCGTGTTCGGCCAGGAGAACCAGCGGGCACCGATGCGCGGGTCGGCCAGGGGGGTCCAGAGGCTGATCGCGACGACGGCCAGGAAGACCAGGAAGAGGAGGGGACGGTAGAGCTCCCACACCTTTTCTTGCAAGGCGCCCTCGGTCTTCAGCAGGAGCCAGCCGGCGCCCAGCAGGGCGTAGCCGAAGACCAGGGCGACGCCGACGAAGATGGAGAAGGGGGTCAGCCACTCGAAGGTGCCGCCGGCATAGTCGCGGCCGTCCATCTGGATGCCGTTGATGAAGGCGCCGAGCGCCACACCCTGCATGAAGGTGGCGAGCAGGGAGCCGCCGGCGAAGGCGACGTCCCAGAGGCGATGCTCGCCCTCGGCCTTGAAGCGGAACTCGAAGGCCACACCGCGGAAGATCAGGGCGACCAGCATGAGGATCAGCGGCAGATAAAGCGCCGAGAGCAGGACGGAGTAGGCCAGCGGGAAGGCACCCAGCAGACCGGCACCGCCCAGGATCATCCAGGTCTCGTTGCCGTCCCAGACCGGTGCCACGGTGTTCATCATGATGTCCCGCTCTTCCTTATCGCGGAAGAAGGGAAAGAGGATGCCGATGCCCAGGTCGAAGCCGTCCAGGATCACGTACATGATGACGCCGACGGCGATGATGCCGGCCCAGATCAGGGGAAGATCGATGCCCATGGCCTGTTCCTCCCTTTACTCGGCCGCGTCAGGCGCGGCAGAGAGCGGCCGCTTGGCGTGGCGCCGTCGGCCCGGTCCGCCGATCGGCGCTGCCGGCGGCAGGTTCTCCATGCCCTTGCGCATCAGCCGCAGGACGTAATAGGTGCCGGTGCCAAAGACCGGGATGTAGACCGCGACGAAGATCGCCAAGGTGGTGCCGACCTCGGCCGCCGTGTTGGGCGAGGCGGCATCCGCGGTCCTGAGCAGGCCATAGACCACCCAGGGCTGTCGGCCCATCTCTGTCGTGATCCAGCCGCAGAGCACGGCAATGAAGCCGCTTGGTCCCATCCAAACGGCTAATCGGTGGAACCAATGGGCGTCATAAAGCCGTCGATTGATGCGCAGCACCAAGGAGATCATGCCCATCAGCACCATAGCCATGCCGATCGCCACCATCACACGGAAGGTCCAGAAGACCACTGTGGAGTTGGGCCAGTCCTCGCGCGGCCAGGATTCCAGGCCTTTGACCTCGCCGTTCCACTCGTGGGTCAGGATCAGGCTGCCCAGATGGGGGATGCAGACGTCGTAATCGACCCGCGCCTCCTCCATATTGGGCCAGCCGACCAGCGACCAGCAGACGCCCTTTTGCGAGGCAGGGAAGATCCCCTCGATGGCGGCGATCTTGGCCGGCTGATGCTCCAAGGTGTTTAGCCCATGCTGATCGCCGGCGATCACCTGCAAAGGTGCCACGATGGCCGCCATCCACATGGCCATGGAGAACATGATGCGCGCCCGCTCGTCGCCGCGACGGCGCAGCAGATGCCAGGCGCCGACCGCGCCCACGACGAAGGCCGTGGTCAGGAAGGCTGCCAAGGTCATGTGGATAAAGCGATAGGGGAAGGAGGGGTTGAAGATCACCTCCATCCAGCTCTCGGCGAAGAGGCGCCCGTCGGCATCGATGCCATAGCCGGCCGGGGTCTGCATGAAGGAGTTGGCGGAGAGAATCCAGAAGGCCGAGATCAGGGTGCCCAGCGCCACCATACAGGTCGCGAAGAAGTGCAGCCCCTTGCCGACGCGTCCCCAGCCGAAGAGCATGATGCCGAGGAAGCCCGCCTCCAGGAAGAAGGCGGTCAGGACTTCATAGGCGATGAGCGGCCCCAGCACGTTGCCGCCGATATCGGAAAAACGGCTCCAGTTGGTCCCGAACTGGTAGCTCATGACCACGCCGGAGACCACGCCCATGCCGAAGGTCACCGCGAAGATCTTGATCCAATAGCGGTAGAGATCGTGGTAGGCGGTCTTGCCCGTGCGCAACCACAAGAGCTCCAGCACCGCCAAATAGGAGGCGAGCCCGATGGTCAAAGCCGGGAAGAGAATGTGGAACGATACTGTGAAGGCGAATTGGATCCTGGCGAGATCGACCGCCAAGCTCGTGTCCATCGACCTTCTCCTTCGCGAAGCCCCTGTCGACGGCAGAAGGCGCCAACGCGCTCGATCTGCCGCGAGAAACCTGACCGCTTCTCTGAGACTGAGCAAGGCGCAGAGCGGGGCGCCTTCTGCCGCATGGCAGGCCGTCGCAGCCGGAACAAAGATGTCCAAGGGACGCCGATTTGGTTGGCTGTTTCTACCAAGAGATCAGGAAATAGTGTTTTAGAAGAGAAGTTTACGGTGTATTCTTGAAAAGAATATGAGTAACGCTGTGATTCTACGCCAATTGGATCTGCTCCGATCGGTACACGATAGAGAAGGGAGCAGATCTGTCGCTCTAGTCGTGCCCCTTCGGGGGTGCGGCGGTCGAGCCGCGCACCACGATCTCAGCGTCCAATCGCTCGCTTTCGAGGGGCTGATCTCGATCCAATTTTTCGACCAAGGCCAGAGCTGCCTTACGGCCCATCCTGGTGGTCGGTAGAGAGATGCTGGTCAGCCTGGGTTCGCTAACCGCGGCCCAGTCGAGGTCGTCGAAGCCCATGACCGACATCTCTTCCGGCACCTTGATCCCGGCACGCGCCAACTCGAAGAAGGCCCCCAAGGCCAAGACGTCAGAAAGGCAGAGCAGGGCGGTGGGCTTGGAAGCGCCCTCCAGTACCTTCCTTGCCGCCTCGGCACCGCCGATCACATCGAGGCTGCTGCCGGAGAAGCTGACAGCCAGCCCCTCGGCGGCGTCGCGCGCGCCTTTCAGGCGCATCTGGGTCCGATCATTCTCCTCCGGTGGTCCGTGCAGGACGGCCAGACGCTCATGGCCGAGAGAGCGCAGGAAGTTGACGGCATCGCGGGCCAGCAGCTCGTTGTCATAGCCGATGGTCGGCAGCTCGAAATCCGGCCGATAGATGCTGATGCATACGGTCGGCAGGCTCTGCTGGTGCACCAGATCGAGCAGACCCGGGTCATGGGTGGCCCCGGTGATGATGATTCCTTCGGCACCCAAGTTGATCATCTCGCGCACACGCTGGAATTCCTGTGCGCGGCCATTCTCGGCCGTGGCGATGACCACGGCATAGCCGTGAAGAGCCATCTCTTGCTCTACGCCATCGAGGAAGCGCGCGAAGATCGAGTTCGAAAGGGTGGGGACCACGGCACCGATGGTGCGCGTGCGGCTGGTCGAGAGCGCACGGGCGGCCGGATTGGGGCGGAAGCCGAGTTCGGCAAAGGCCTTGTGCACCCGTTCTCTGGTTTCCGGCCGCACGTTCTGCGCATCATTCAAGACACGAGAAATGGTCGCGACCGAAAGATTGGTGTGCTCGGCAATGGCCCGGACGCCGGGTCGCTTATTGCCTCTGGCTTTGCTCTTGGTGCTCGCGGGTTCTCTTTTCGATGACACCGGTTTCTCCCCTTCCCACCTGTGCCTATTCCATTTCGGTCTCAAAGAGAAGAGGAGTCGTCTTGTCGTCCCCGGTTGGCGGACGACTGCTTAAGAGCGATCGGACCAGGGGATTGGGAAAACGGCGCTCGACCGTGACCGCATAGAAGGTCTCGACGATGTCGGGCAGCTGGGCCAAGGCCACCAGACGTCCGTTCTGCAACTCACCCTCCACCACGATCGGCGGGATAACGCCAAGCCCCACGCCTTCCCGGGCCAAGAGCCGCAGCATAGCCATGTCATCGACCTCGGCGGCGATCAGGGGCGCCAGGTTCATCCGGTCCATCAGGGCGTCAAAGCCGACCCGGATGCCGCTGTCGCGGGTCGGCAGGATCACCGGATGGCGCTCCAGAAGGGCCGGCAGCGGGGCAGGGACGGGCACCCGTTCCGGTGTCGAGACCAGGCTGACACCCTGCTCGGCCAAACGGTGGGCATGAAAGCGGGTTGCCGCATCCTCGCCCGGCGGGCGGTTCAGCAGCACGACATCGAGATTGAGCGCCTCCAAGGACTGCATCAGCTCAACCTGGGTGCCGGAGCGCAGGATCACCTCGACATCGCTGCGCCCCAGCAGCGGCCTGAGGAAGGCGATCTGGAAGTTCCGCGACAGAGTGGCCAGCGCGCCGACACGCACCGCCTCTCGTGCGCGGCCGGCCTGCTGCAGGGTCGCCAGCATCTGCGAGCCGGTGGCGAATATCTGATCGGCATGATCCAACGCGATGCGCCCGGCCTCGGTCAATTGCAACTGGCGCCCATTGCGGTGAAAGAGGGCGTGGCCCAGGCGCTCTTCCAACTGCTTGATCTGCACGGACAAGGCCGATTGCGAGAGGTTCAGCTGCTTGGCCGCGCGGGTGAGGTTGCCCTCATGCGCCACGGCCCGGAAATAGCGCAGATGGTGATAGTTCAGTTGGCTCATATCGTTCTATTCAATCGAACGGTTTCCCAGACTATTTGTATTTTTCTTTAAGATTGGCAAGGTCTATCTGCTCCCTCGTGCTGTGAGGTCACCGCGACTGGAGGGATGGGCATCGTGATCGCTTTTCTGCCGCTTTTGGCGCCGCTGCTGCTCGGCTTAGCAGCCGTCTTTGCCTTTGCCGGACCGGGCTTCCGGCCGCGGC
This sequence comes from Rhodospirillales bacterium, assembly GCA_963669335.1. Taxonomy (GTDB): domain Bacteria; phylum Pseudomonadota; class Alphaproteobacteria; order Kiloniellales; family JACOMY01; genus JACOMY01. Next base: position 2,231,648 of record OY770023.1, on the reverse strand, counting down.
GTCAGGTGCGCATCGCGAGCTAGCAGCCTTGCTGAGCTTCGGGGTCGCGCTCGCCAGCGCTGTGGTCTTGGGGCTGCAGGGTCCTCGGACAGCGCCGGTGATCGGCCTTGCCGAGATCGGTCTGGCGCCGCGGATCGACATGGTGAGTGTCGTCATGCTGCTGCTGGTCTCCGCCATCGGCTGGATCGTGCTGCGCTTTGCCGGCACCTATCTCGACGGCGAAAAACGCCAGGGTGCCTTCACCGGCTGGATGTGCCTCACCTTGGCGGCCGTCTTGCTGCTGGTGCAGGCCGGTACTCTGCTGCAGCTGCTGATCGGCTGGATTGCGACCAGCATCTTTCTGCACCGCTTGCTGCTGTTCTACAGCGAGCGCGTCGGGGCCAGGCGGGCGGCGCACAAAAAGTTCGTCACCGCGCGCTTGGGCGACCTGGTGTTGGTGATCGCAGCCCTCCTGTTGGGCCTGGGCTACGGTACCGGCGACATTGCGACCATCCTGACTGCGGCCAGCGACGGTGTCGCACCCAGTGCCGCGATCTGGGCGGCCGGCCTTCTTGCCCTTGCCGCACTCCTAAAGTCAGCTCAGTTCCCGACGCACGGCTGGTTGACGGAGGTCATGGAGACGCCGACGCCGGTCTCTGCACTGCTGCATGCCGGCGTGATCAACGCCGGCGGCTTCCTTCTGATCCGCTTTGCCGATGTCATGCTGCTGGCACCGGGCGCACTGGCGGCACTGGTCGCAATCGGCGGCTTTACGGCACTCTTCGGCTGTCTCGTCATGCTAACCCAACCGGCGGTCAAGACCTCGCTTGCCTGGTCGACCGTGGCGCAGATGGGCTTCATGATCCTGCAGTGCGGCCTGGCGCTCTTCCCGCTCGCTCTGCTGCACATCGTGGCGCACTCACTCTACAAGGCCCATGCCTTCCTCTCTTCGGGCAATGCGATCGAGAACGTCGCCTCTATCCGTCGTCCTGGCCCGGTGGCGATCCCCAACCTCCTTGCCGTCGGGCGCGCCTTCCTGATTGCGCTTGGGATCTATGCCTTCGTCGCGCTGGCTTTCGGGGTGCTGCTCAGCTTCGAGAACAAGTCTCCGCAAGCTCTGGCTCTGGGTGCCATCCTGATTTTCGGTGTCGCTTACCTCTTGGCCCAGGGCCTCGCCGATGCGGCCCCGCGGGCCCTGACCAAGCGGATTGCGGTCATCTCTCTGGCCGCCGCTTTGGGCTACTTCACCCTGCACACGGGCTCAGAGTGGCTGCTGGCCGGAACCCTGCCGGCAACGCCGGTGCCCGGACCGCTGGAATGGGCTCTGATCGCACTCGCCGTCACCAGCTTCGCTCTAGTGGCCTTCGCACAGGCGCTCTTCCCGAACTGGGCCTATCACCCGGCTGCCGCCGGTATCCGCGCCCACCTCTCCAATGGCCTCTATCTGAACTCCGTCTATGACCGCCTCTTGGGCGCCTGGCGGTATCGCAGCCCCTCTGAGGAACACCCAGCGTCAGGACAGAAGACATGAGCAGCATCTCTCTCGAGCAACTCGACCCGATCCTCGACGCCGCGGTGCGCTCCATACCGCCGGCCTGGCCTCTGGCCGCCACTGTTGCGGTCAACCCCTTCCTCGGCCAGAGCGGCGAGACCTTGGTGCAGACGGCCGCGCGGCTTGGCCGGGTTGCCGGCGTCGCGGTGACCATGCCGCGCGCGCACTATGCCCAGCTGATCAAGGAAGGACGCATCCGGGATGAAGACATCGCCTTTGCCCTAATCCCGGAGGGCGCGACCGATCTGAAACTCACCGTCCCGGCGATTCGGGCGGCCGCGAGCAAGGAAGCGCCGGCACCAGAGGCCTTGGCAACGATGGCAGAGCTGGCCGGCAAGGTCAGCGGTATCGACTGGCCAGGCATCCTGGCCGAGCGTTTCGGCGCCTGGGCTGCGGGCTACTTCGACGAAGGCCAAGCGCTCTGGGCAGCGCCCAAGGAGCGCGGTGCCTATAGCGCCTGGCGTGCTGCGGCCATGCACGACCTGACGCCTGAGATCTTGGGCCTCAAAGGCTTCGCTCGGCATGTCGCAGAGGCACCGCAGCGCCCACAGGAGGCGATTATGCGCGTGGTCCGGCGGCTGGGCCTCAGCGAGGCCGCGCTGCCGACCTACTTCCACAGCCTCTTGATGAGCCTGGGCGGCTGGGCGCAGATCGCGCGCCAGAGACTCTGGCAAGCCGAGTTGGAGGGAGGAAGCGACAGCACGGCGCGTCAGCTGCTGGCCATCCGTCTGGTCTGGGAAGAGGCACTGCACGGCCTCTACAGACCAGAGGTCGAGGAGGAATGGGCCGCCGTCCGCGAAGCCCATGAGGCCCCCCTTGAGCCCAGCGACGCGCAACTGATCGACAGCATCCTTCAGACCGCGGCCGAGCGGGCCGAGCAGCGGGACTTGGCCAGGCTCTTTGGCCAGCAGGTGACCCTCAAGCGACCGGAGCGGCCGGCGCTTCAGGCGGCCTTCTGCATCGATGTCCGCTCCGAAGTCTTCCGCCGGGCGCTCGAGAGCCTCGATCCAGCGATCCAATCCCTGGGCTTTGCCGGCTTCTTTGGCCTGGGCACAGCACATCGCCGCTTCGCTTCCGATGTCGTCGAGCGGCGTCTGCCGGTGCTGCTCAGTCCGACCTTGCGGAGTGCTTCCGGCGCTGAGGACCAGATTGACCAGGACCTTTCAACCCGATTTTCGGCGCGGGCCACACGAGCCTGGGGCCGCTTCAAGCTGGCCGCCGTTTCCTCATTCGCCTTCGTCGAGGCCGCCGGGCCTATCTATGTCGGGCGTCTCTTCCGAGATTCCCTCGGACTCCGGCGGGGCACCAAGCAAGAAGATCCAGCGCCGAGACTGGAGACCAGCCTCACGCTTGAGGAGCGGATCGGAGCGGCGGCAACGATCCTGAAGGCCATGTCCCTGACCAAAGACTTTGCCCGCGTCGTCCTGATCGCCGGGCATGGCGGCAAGGTGGTGAACAATCCGCACGCCAGCGCGCTCCATTGCGGAGCCTGCGGCGGTTACTCGGGCGAGGCCAATGCCCGGCTCTTAGCGTTACTGTTGAACGATCCGGAGGTGCGGGGCGGTTTGGCGGGGCAGGGGATCGCTGTCCCCGAAGACACGCTCTTCCTGGCCGCTTTGCACGATACGACCGGCGACCTTGTGACCCTCTACCGCGAGGACGTTGACTGCAGGAATCACGAGCTGGACCTGGGCAAGATCGAGTCCTGGCTCGCATCCGCCGGGCGTATTGCTCGGAGCGAACGCCTGCTGACCCTGCCACGTGCCAAGCGCCAGCAGGACATCGCGCTGCGCAGCCGAGATTGGGCGGAGACTCGCCCGGAGTGGGCCCTGGCGGGGTGCAAGGCCTTCATCGCAGCACCTCGGTCGCGGACGCAAGGCCGCTCTTTGGGCGGTCGAGCCTTCCTCCACGACTACGACTGGCAGGCGGACGAGGGCTTCAAGATCCTGGAGCTGATCATGACCGCACCGGTGGTGGTCGCGAGCTGGATCAGCCTGCAGTACTATGGATCCAGCGTGGCGCCAGAGGCTTTCGGCGGCGGCAACAAGCTGCTGCACAATGTGGTCGGCGGCATCGGCGTGCAGGAGGGCAACGGCGGCCTTCTCAGGACCGGTCTGCCCTGGCAATCCGTGCACGACGGCGCGGCGCTCTACCACAAGCCCCTTCGGCTCTCGGTCTGCATCGAGGCACCCCGTGCGGCCATGACCGAGATCCTGCAGAACCATCCGGAAGTGCGCAAACTCTTCGACAAGGGCTGGCTCTCGCTCTTTCAGCTGGACGAGGCCGGGCAGATGACTTGGCGTTACGCCGGTGATCTGGAGTGGGAGGAAAGTGCGTTGGAGACGCCAGGCCTGTTACAAGCGGCGGCCTGAGGAGAGCGTCCTTGCCGCTGGATCCTCCGGCTTGGGTTCTAGAGCAAAGCTCTGGCAGGTGGCATCGCCTCCGACGACGCTTTGCGCTTTGAGTGAACACAGTGCGAGCATTGAACCCGAGTGCATGTGAGGGGACTAGGCTCTAGCAGCCCCTATTCTGGACGACGGCCCGCTACGGCGGGCCGTCACATTGGTGAGGAACCTGGGTCTACATAATCCCCACACCATTGGGGAAATAGTGCAGCCACATCATAAAGCCACTTGCCCCACCAAGTTGTTTTGCGGGCTCTACATAGTTATGGTCGCCGGCAGCAAGTGCCGGAATTGCCATAAGAGCTGTAACGGCAAGTGCAAGAACTAACTTTTTCATTTTCATCTCCTCTGACTGTTACCACCTCCAACGACCTTAGATTTTTTGCTTTCTTTTGACCGACGGTACTGTGAAAGAGTTCTTGGCACAAGAGCCGCATCCAGGTGCAAAGAAAACTGTGACATACGGGCGACAGTGAGTCCGTTAAGGCGATGCGCCTCGCCTGACAGAGCTGCGATCTATGGTGGGGCGCCAACCGGCCTGCCCTCGCGTTGCCTGGAGGGGTGGCATCGGTCATGCGTTGGATGTCCGTCTCCGCCGCCACAACAAATCCCGCTCGTGATTTTGCCTTGACAAGCGTAACCGGTAACATTCATCTTTGTGTAACGGGTTACATGAGTGGCCATGAGTGTCACTTTGATGCCCTTGGAGGATGTTAGTGACTGGTATGCACCTCTATCGGCCGGAGACCATGGGTCGGGGCGTTCTCTATCCAGGGCGCCAGAAGGTCTCGAAACGTCGCCGCCTACGGCCGGGCGATGCGCTCTCCCTGGATCTCAAAGAGGGCGATCTGCTCTCGATTGAGAACGCGGACGGCGGGGCTGCAGCCTGGCTCATTCCGGTAAACGATGCCGGAGACGCGCTGCCTGAAGCTCTGGGGGTCGCCAACTCGGCCAGCGCTGCCATCAACTGGAGCCAGTTCGACGCCCGAGAGGCAGAAGCCTGGTTCAAGACGCGCGACCGCCGCGGCGAGGAAGCCAAGGCCCTCCGCATCTTCGAGGCGGATACTGAGGCCGGTCAGCGCCTTACTCTGTCGATCGCCCAGGACTGTACCGTCTGGGCGATCCTGCCCTGCGATCCAAGCGAGATCATCTCCGGTGGTGCAGGGGGGCGTATCGCGCTTGAAGTCCAGCGTAGGGGAGGGGTGACATCCACCTTGCCCGCGCCTTTCGGTGCGGTCCGCGATGAGTTCCGGGTCGATCGCGCCACCGGTCGCGCCTATGAGGTAGCCGCCGGCGAGATCATTCAGGTCATCGACGTCGAGGGGCAGCAGTGTTCTGACTTCCTGGCCTTTCGCCAGGATGCGCTGGAACGCGGCCTGGAGCGGCACATCGATTCGACCGTCACCCGGACCATCATGGGCGGTGCCTATCCGGGACCGGGCCTCTTCAATAAGTTCTTCGATGCCGACATCCGCCCGATGCTGCATGTCGTGCAGGACACGGTCGGGCGTCATGACACCTTCGCGCTGGCCTGCACCGCGCGGGGCTATGAAGAGCGAGGCTTTCCGGGCCATGTGAACTGCTCGGACAACATCTCCGAGGCGATGAGCCCCTATGGCGTGGCGCCGCGCCCGGCCTGGCCCGCCATCAACTTCTTCTTCAACTCCTGGATCCTGCCGGCGGACAACCGCCTGCGGGTCGACGAGGCCTGGTCACGCGCAGGGGACTATGTGGCTCTGCGCGCCATGACCGATCTGGTCTGCGTCTCCACAGCCTGCCCAGACGATGTCGATCCGATCAACGGCTGGAACCCCACGGACGTGCACGTCCGCATCTACAAGGCCGATCAGCCCCTCCAGCGCAGCGTCGCCTATCGAGCCGAGCCAGACTCAGAGGCCATCTTGACCGAAGAATCCGCCTTTCACGACCGTACCAGTCAGCTAACCCGTTCCTTCCATGTCGCCCGCGATCTCTGGCTTCCGACCAGCTACGAGGGCACCAGAGCGCTGGAGGAGTACTGGGCCTGCCGCCAGGCGGTCACCCTGCAAGATATGTCGTCTCTTCGAAAGTTCGACATCCTCGGACCCGATGCCGAGGTGCTCTTGCAGGCCGCCATGACGCGCGATGTTGCCAAGCTCTCGGTTCATCGCGGCTTCTATTCTCTGCTTTGCGATAAGACGGGTGCGGTGATCGACGACGGCACGCTCTTCCGACTGGCGCCGGAGATCTTTCGCTGGTGCTGTGGCTCTGACGAGTCAGGACGGCATCTTCGTGAGTTGGCGGAGAACCTCGGACTAAAAGTCTGGATCAAATCACTTTTCTCGGCCATGCCGAACCTGGCATTGCAGGGTCCGAAGAGCCGCGACCTGCTGCGCGAACTGGTTTTCATTCAGCCGCATGTGCCCTCGCTGGACACCATGAAGTGGTTCGGCTGCACCGTAGCGCGCCTGCATGATCGCGAAGGAGTGCCTTTCCTGCTGACCCGCAGCGGCTTCACCGGTGAGCTGGGTTACGAGATCTTTTGCGATCGTCGCAACGCGCTTGAGATCTGGGACGCAGTGATGGCGGCCGGTGAGCGCTATGGCATCACGCCAATGGGCGGCGAGGCCCTGGACATGATCCGCATCGAGGCCGGTCTGATGATCGCGGGCGCCGAGTTCACCGCCGAGGTCGACGCCTATGAGGCAGGCCTTGGCTTTGCCGTCGATCTTAAGAAGGCTGACTTCGTGGGCCGCGCGGCTCTGGAGCGTAACCACGAAGCACCGCGGCGCCAGCTCGTCGGCCTTCTCTTCGACGGCAATGAGGTACCGGTGCACGGCGACGGCATCTTCGATGGCCGCCGGCAGATCGGCGTCATCACCAGCGCAACCCGCTCTCCAACGCTGGAACGGCCGATTGCCATGGCGCGCGTGGCCAGCGAGTACGCCGAGGTCGGAACCGCACTGGAAGTCGGACAGCTTGACGGTCGCATGAAACGCCTGACCGCGACCACCACCAGCATTCCCTTCGTGGATCCCAAACGCACCCGGGCGCGTGCGTGAACGCTGCAAAGCAGCAAAGAGCAGAGCAGAGGAGGTAAATGATATGAAAAGAACGCTTCTAGGCGCGGCGGCAGCAGCCGTCCTCCTAGCGGGCACCGCTGCCAAGGCAGAGGTCGTGATGGTCGGCGAGCCGACCTGGCCAGGTGCCAAGATCATCGCCAATCTGATCGCCGAGGTCATCACCAGCAAACTGGGCGCCGAAGCCGATCTGGTGCCCGGCACCAATCCGGTGATCTTCGCGGCCATGGACGGCGGGCGTGGTGACATCGACGTGCATCCCGACGTTTGGTTGCCGAACCAGAAGAGCTTGACCGACGAGTATGTTGACGGGAAGGGCTCGGTCCGTCTGTCGGAGGGCGCTTACGAAGGCCGGACGGGCTTCTGCGTACCAACCTATATGGCCGAGAATCATAACATTCGCTCAGTCTACGACCTGGGCACACCCATGGCGCAGGAACTCTTCGACAGCGACGGCGACGGCATGGGCGAGATCTGGGTCGGAGCCTCCGGCTGGGCCTCGACCAACGTGCACAAGGTGAAGGCGCGCGACTATGGCATCGACACCTTCCTGGTGCCGGGCACAGAAGACGAGACGGTCTTTTACTCCAAGCTGCAGGACCTCATTGAGAACAAGAAGGGTGCCGTCTTCTACTGCTACAAGCCGCACTATGTGCATGCGCTCTACGACGTGACCATGCTGGAAGAGCCGCCGCACGATCCCAACCAATACACCATCATCCAACCGAACGAGGATGCCGACTGGTTCGACAAGTCCTCGATCATGACCGGCGATGCAGTAAAAACTGTCCGCATTGCGCACTCCAAGTCGCTCGATGACCGCGCACCTGAGGTCGCCTCCTTCCTGACCAGCATCGATCTCTCCAGCGATGACGTCTCTGCCATGACCTATGAGGTCGTGGTGAAGGGCCGCGAGCCGGCCGAGGTGGTGAAAGAGTGGGTCGCCAACAACGGTGACATCGTCGACGGCTGGCTCGGCATCAACTAGCGCCAGCCGAAGGAGGGTCGGGGGCGGTGGAGGGCTGCCCCCACTCTCACACTCTGTTGCGCAGTGGACCACCCCCTGTCGTCCACTGCGCCACCATTTCCTCGTTGCAGTGAGGACTTTGGGTCTCGCGGCGGGTGTCTAGACACCCAACCCAGCCCCGGTCCGACAAGGAGCGCGCCATGACAGAAGCGAGCCAAGCGGTCGCGATCGAGATCAAAGACGTCTGGAAGATATTCGGCGACCGTGCCCAAGAAGCCCTGAAGGCGATCAAGGGGGAGGGGCTCTCGAAGGCCCAGGTCCTGGAGACCTATGGCTGCGTCGTCGGCGTCGCCGAGGCCACCTTCTCGGTAAAACCGGGAGAGATCTTTTGTGTCATGGGCCTCTCCGGCTCCGGCAAATCGACCCTGGTGCGCCACGTCAACCGGCTCTTGGAGCCGACGGCAGGTCAGATCCTGATTGGCGGCGACGATGTGATGGGAATGAACCCCGCTGCCTTGCGGGAGCTGCGCAACCGTCGTGTCGCTATGGTGTTCCAGAACTTCGGGCTGATGCCGCACCGGACCGTTCGAGACAATGTGGCGATGCCCTTGGAGATCCGCGGCAGCGGCAAGGCCGAGCGCTGGCGGGAGGCCGACCGTGTGCTGGAACTGGTCAACCTGACTGGCTGGGAAGACAAGTATGCACACGAGCTTTCGGGCGGCATGCAACAGCGTGTCGGACTGGCCCGCGCGATCGCGACTAACCCCACCATCCTCTTGATGGATGAGCCCTTCTCGGCCTTGGATCCGCTAATTCGTCGCCAGCTCCAGGATCAGTTCATGGAGTTGAGCGCCAAGCTGCACAAGACCACCATCTTCATCACCCATGATCTGGACGAGGCGATCCGCATTGGCGACCGCATCGCCATCATGAAGGATGGGCGCATCGTCCAGATTGGTGCGCCGGAGGAGATCGTGATCAACCCGGCCGACGACTATGTCGCCGACTTCGTGGCCGGTATCTCCAAGCTCAACCTGGTCTACGCGCACTCGGTGATGCAGCCGATCGAGGCCTATGTCCAAGAGAAGGGACCGCCATCCAAGTCGGCACCGCGTACCAAGCACGACAGCGACTTGAACCATCTGATTGATCTGGCCGTGGCAGGCGAGGGCGCGACTGTGGTCGTCGACGATGACGGCAAAGAGATCGGCGTCGTCGAACAGCGCGATTTGATGCAGGCCATTCAAGGCAGCCGGGGAGGCGAGGGATGAGCAACAACGACAAGACTGCCGAATCAGCAGCGCAGATGGACGCCCTGGTCGCCGACTTTGCCGGTACCAACGCGAGCTATTACCAGAAGGCATTTCGCTACATCACCGAGGCGCCAGGCTTCCGCGCGACCTTCAACCCGATCGCAGGCCTCTGCAGTCCGGTCTGGTTCGGTGCACGCGGGCTCTGGTCCTGGTTCCTGACCTTCTTGCTTGTCGAGACTTTTGGCTACATCCAGCTGGCCCAAGGGCTGATCGGTGATCTGGGACGCGAGCAGCGCGAGCGCGCCGCGCAGATCGAAACCACCTTGGAACTGCGGCGCCAGCAGATCGAAGCGGCCGAGAAGAGCGGGGCAGCCAGCCTCGACTCGCTGAAGCGTGCCGCAGACTCACTGGAAGGAGCCTTGAGTGATGCCTTGGCCCGTGCCGAGGCTGCGGCCGGCGATGCCACCAGCTACCTGATCGCTGGTCTGGTGATCCTTCTCATCGCTAAGGGCGTGGCGGCCGTGACGGCCAATTGGGCGCTGGAAGGTCGCTTTACCCGCTGGCGTTCCGACCGCAGGATAACAGGGACGCTCTCCTGGCCGCGGGCTGCGGTCGCCACGGCCTTACTCGTTATCGTCGCCGGACTCTCGGCGATCCAATTCGCCCGACCGGACATGATCCCGATCATGCTGGATTTCCCTGCTGACAAGGCCTGGCGCATCGGCGTCGGCGACTTCATCAAGGATATCTTCGACTGGACCAAGTCAGTTGGCGCCGAGTTCTTCAACAGTATCACTGTGGGTGTGCGGTCGCTGCTGGACGGGTTGGAAACAGTCTTCGTCGGCACGCCCTGGCCAGTGATCATCGTCGTTGTGGCGATGCTGGCCTACCTCTCGGCCGGGCCACGGGTCGCCATTTTCACCGTCTCGGCGCTGCTCTATCTCGGCGTGCTGGGGTTCTGGGAAAAGGCCATGACGACGATCTCCCTCCTGGGGGCGGCGGCCATGGTGTCCATAACCCTGGGCATCCCGCTGGGCATTCTCTGCGCCCGCAAACCCAAGCTCTTCGCCGTGGTAAGGCCGATCCTGGACTTCATGCAATCCATGCCGTCCTTCGTTTATCTCATTCCGGTGATTGCCTTTTTCGGGGCAGGGAAGCCGGCGGCGATCGTGGCCACCCTGATCTTTGGCAGCCCACCGGTGATCCGTTTCACGGTCCTGGGTATCCAACAGGTTCCGCAGGCCGTCCGCGAGGCTGCAACGGCCTTTGGCGCAACACCGACCTACCTGCTCTTCAAGGTGGATCTGCCCTTGGCGGCCCGTACCATCATGGCGGGGGTCAACCAGACCATCTTGTTGTCCTTGGCCATGGTGGTTGTGGCCTCGCTGATCGGCGCAAAAGGTCTGGGTGAGGACGTCCTGGAGGCCTTGCAGTATGCCTCTGAGGGTCAGGGTATCCTGGCTGGCCTGGCGATCCTCTTCTGCGCCTTGATCCTCGACCGGATCGTGGCCGGCAAGCGGGCCTAGATCTTATCGGATCTAGTATTCAACACGTTAGAGCGGGTCGTACTTAGTTTTTTCCAACTGAATGCGAACCGCTCTAACGCTCGGCCCGTTTCGCCGCCTGCCAGTGGCCCTCCAGGGTCTCCAGGTCGCAGTCCTCCATAGCTTGGCCGCTCTCGGTGAGAGCGGCCTCTATGGCGTGAAAGCGCCGCTCGAACTTGGCATTGGCTTTGCGCAGCGCCACCTCAGGATCGACGGAGACGTGCCGAGCGAGGTTCGCCAGCACGAAGAGGAGATCGCCGATCTCTTCCTCAGCGCGCGCTGCAGCGGTCGGGTCCTCGCAGAGCATTGAGATCTCCGCCTTCACCTCGCATAGCTCTTCATCGACCTTTTCCAGGACAGCCTTGGCGTCGGGCCAATCGAAGCCGACCGCTGCCGCCCGTTTCTGCAGCTTCGCAGCGCGGAGCAAAGCAGGCAGCGCCAGAGCCACGCCATCCAGGTGGCTGGCAGGCTTGCCATTGGCCTTCTCAGCCCGCTCAGCAGCCTTGATTGCCTCCCAGGAACCAACGACTTGGCGCGCAGTCTCAGCCTCGCTCGTAGCGAAGACATGGGGATGGCGACGCACCATCTTGTCGGAGATGGACTGCGCCACGTCGTCGAAGGCGAAGTGTCCGGCTTCCTCAGCCATACGTGCATGGAAAACCACTTGGAGCAGGAGGTCGCCCAGTTCGTCCTTCAGCCCGTCGAAGTCCTGCTGGGCGATCGCCTCGGCAACCTCGTAGGCTTCTTCGATGGTGTAGGGCGCAATGGTCGCGAAGTCCTGCTCCAGATCCCAAGGACAGCCACCTTGAGGATCACGCAGGCGCGCCATGATGGTGAGGAGCTGAGACATGGCTCCTGCAGTTGCTTTCCGGTCGGTCATGGGCGCGAGCCTAACCAAGCTCGCGGCTGCGGGATAGGCGGCAGATTGTACGCGGGGCGCCCGGATACTTCGCTCTTGTGCTTTCGCGAGCTTTCCCTTGGATTGGCCCTTGAACTGCAAGGAGGCATCTTCGACGATGGCGAAAGAGAAGAAATCCTACGACCTCTATGTCGCTCTGCCTGCCGGTGTCACACGCGAGGTCATGATGAGCCTGGTTGAGAAGGCAGCCACGGCAGCAGGCCTCTACATCTCACACATCGGAAGCTACTCCAGACGAAAGTACCCGGGCTCAGTTCACTGGCACTTCAAGCGCGATAAGAACGAGCGAGGCCTGATCGACGCGACCTTCTGGGACGTGAGGACTTTGCTGTGGCTGATGATCCGTCACAGCGAGCCCGGGTGGGTGCACAAGACCGCACCGTTGCTGCAAGAAGCTATGGCTGCCGAGGTCGCCAAGCTGAAGACCCTGTGAGAAGGCCAGCGGGGAGAGGGGTTGTCCACGCAGCGGCGTCGATGATCATCACGGTCCTATGGTCCTTCTCTCTCATTCTTTGATTCGCATAATATATATTATGGAACTTTTTGCCGATGAAATCTCGGTGTTAATCTGCTTAATCGGCGCGCTTTGGCTTGGCCTTCTGGCCGCTTCCCGCTAGCGTCCGCGCCCATGTCCTACCTCTTCAAGGTCCTCGGATTCCTGCCTCCTGACAGCTGGCCCTGGCCACGCAGTTCTTGGGAACGCACGTGGCTCGAGAATGCGATCCGAGAGCACTGCAAAGCTGCCCTGGATGCTGCTGGCTCAGAAATCGGCAGGCCCTATGACGGCAGCATCAGTGGCGACCTGGCGGACTTTATGGCCGTCTATAGGAAGCGGCCGTTGGTCTCCAACAAGCACGGCAGCGGCTTCAATGATTCGCTTTGGCTTTGGTTCATCGCGCGCTGGCTCTCTCCAAGCTTCATCGTCGAGAGCGGCAGCTTCATGGGTCACAGCGCCTGGCTCTTCCGACAGGCCTGTCCTACAGCCGAGATCCGCACGCACGATGTCGAGCTGCCGCCGGCCGGCCGACTGCGCGCGCCGGGCGTCTCTTTTCATCTGCAAGACTGGTCAGAGGTGGCTTTGCCGGCGGTCGACCCCGCAACATCGCTTTGCTTCTTCGACGACCACATCTCCCATGCACTGCGGATCACCCAGGCGCATGCGCGTGGCTTTCAATTCATCCTTCTGGACGATAACTTCCCCGCCTGGCAGCTCCATGCCACCGGGGCACCGCCCATACCCAGTCTTGCCATGCTGGAGGATCAGCAACACGTTACAAGCTATGTAGAATGGCAGAGAAACGGTAAACACTATGCCTATGACGGCAGCGACGAGGCAGCAGGACGACAAGAAGAAGCAAGGGCCTTGGTTCAGGCAAGCTATCGCTTTCCGGACCTGGCACCGCTCACGCGCCTGCCGCCAGGATCGAACCTGACCCTGGTGCGTCTTCGTCAATAGAAAATGGGAGCCAACGTTTGAGACGGAACCTTCAGCCGATGAAACCCTTTGTGCTTGCAGCCACCCTGCTGTCCTTCGGTCTGATAGCGGCCGCGGCCCAGGCCGAGAGCGTAAGCCTGACGCGTTGGGCGCCCGATAGCTTGCCCGCACCCCAAGAGCCGCCGGAGCTGAAGGCAAAGGTGGATGCCGGCGAGTTGCCGCCGGTGGCCGAGCGCCTGCCCAAGGTGCCGCTGGTCGTCGAGGCCACCAAGGCGCGAGGGATCGGAAAATCCGGCGGCAAGCTGCAAACCATGGTTGGGCGTCAGAAGGACAGCCGCCTGATGATGGTCTACGGCTATGCCCGGCTGGTGGGCTATGACGAGCACTACAATCTGGTGCCCGACATCCTGGAATCCGTCGAGATTGAGGACAGCCGTCGTTTCGTCCTGAAGCTTCGGCCTGGTCACCGCTGGTCGGACGGCCATCCCTTCACTTCGGAGGATTTTCGCTATTACTGGGAAGACGTAGCGACGCACGAGAGCCTCTCGCCCGTTGGCCCGCCGATCGATCTCTTGGTCGATGGCAAGCTTCCAAAGGTGAGCTTCCCCGACGAGACCACCGTGATCTACGAGTGGGAGGATCCCAACCCCTTCTTCCTGCCAGCACTGGCCCGGGCCACACCGCTCTTCATCTATCGTCCGGCCCACTACATGAAGCAGTTCCACGACGAATACAGGGACTTGGAAGAGCTGGCAGCGCTGGTTGATGAGTATGGCAAGCCGACCTGGGCCTCCTTGCACAACAGCCTCGACAATCTGAACAAGATGGATAATCCCCAGCTGCCGGTGCTGCAGCCCTGGCTGGTGGTGACTCCGCCGCCGGCGCAACGCTTGACCGCGGCACGCAATGCCTATTTCCATCGCGTCGATCAGGAAGGCATGCAGCTTCCCTATCTCGACAAGTGGTTGCTGGCGATCACCTCGCCCGGTCTGGTGCCGGCCAAGACCGCAGCCGGCGACAGCGATCTGCAATCCAGAGGCATCGGCTTTAACGACTATACGCTGTTGAAGGAGGCGCAGAAACGTGAGGGCTATCAGGTCCTGTTGTGGAAGACGGTACGTCCCTCGAACTTTGCGCTCTATCCCAACCTCAACGCCGTCGATCCCATATGGCGCGAGCTGAACCGCGATGTGCGTTTCCGGCGCGCCCTCTCGCTGGCCATCGATCGCAATGAGATCAATCAAGTGATCTACTTCGGGCTTGGCTTGGTTGGAAACCAGGGCCCTCTGCCGGAATCCCCGCTCTACAAGCCCGGCTATCGTCAAGCCTGGGCTGAATTCGACCTGAGTCAGGCCAACGCGCTGTTGGATGAGATTGGTCTGACGGAACGCAACGATCGCGGCATTCGCTTGCTGCCCAATGGCGAGCCCTTGGAAATCATCGTAGAATCCGCCGGCGAGACCGAGGAAGAGCCGGACATCCTAGAGCTGGTGAAGTCCAGCTGGAAGAAGATCGGGGTGGGTCTCTTCACCAAACCCAGTGATCGCACCGCGCTGCGCAATCGCATCTTCTCGGGCGAGGCCAACATGGTGATCTGGTTCGGCTATGAAAATGGCGTCCCCAGCGCGGCCATGGCGCCGACGAATTGGGTTCCGGTCAAGCAATCCGGCTACCAGTGGCCCAAGTGGGGACAGTATGCAGAAACCAAGGGCGAGGCCGGCACGCCCGTCGATATGGAGAAGCCGAAAGAGCTGCTGGCTGCCTTCGATGCTTGGCGCAAGGCCACCAGTGACGAGGCGCGCGTCAAGGCCTGGGAGACCATCTTGGAGATCAATGCCGAGCAGGTCTTCACCATTGGTTTCGTGGGGCAGGTGCCTCAGCCCATCGTCGCCAACAAGGATCTGGCGAACCTTCCCGAGGTGGGCGTCTACAACTGGGAGCCGGGTGCACAGTTCGGCGTCTACCGCACCGATTCCTTCTTCTATAACCGATAGGCTGCCCCCCCTGCCCTAGCGAGTAAACGGCTATGGAAGACCCCTACGGCAACAGGATCACGGTGCACTCCGAAGCAGCGCAGTCCCTCTACTGTCATGCCGTCGACAGCCTGCTGGCCGGCCAAGGCGACATGGTATCCGCCTTCGAAGCGGTGGTGGAGGCCGACCCGGACTTTGCGCTTGGCCACAGCGGCTTGGCGCGGGCTTATCAGCTGAACTGGCGCCTGAAAGATGCCAAGGCTGCGATGGCCCGGGCAGAGGCTGCCGGAACCGGGGTCAGCGATCGCGAGGCGGCGCACCTCAGGGCCATGAGCCTCCTCATCGCCGGCCGCCAGCCGGAGGCCTATCGGGCCATCCGCGCCCATGTTGCCCAGCATCCCCGTGACGCCATGCTGGCCCAGATCTGCACCAGCGTTTACGGCCTGATTGGTTTCTCCGGTCAACCGGGTCGCGAGGCCGAGCTGTTGGCCTACACCTCTTTCCTCTTGCCTTTCTATGGAGAGGATTGGTGGTGTCTCAGCCAACAGGCCTTTTCGCTCTGCGAGACCGGCCAGGTCGAGCGTGCCAAGGAGATGATCGAGCGCTCGCTGGCGCTTAATCCAGATAATTTCCACGCCGCCCATGTCTTGAGCCACTGTCACTACGAAAGGGACGATAACACGGAGGGCAGGCGCAGCCTTGAGGCTTGGCTGGTCGGACGTGACCGCAAGGCTCTGCTGCACGGGCACCTCTCCTGGCATATCGCGCTTTGGGAACTGGCTAAGGGGGACACAGAGCGGATGTGGCAGCGCTTCGATGCCGACATCGGCACCGAGGCGGCAGAGGGCATTCCCCTGATCCTCATCACCGATTCCGTCGCCCTGCTCTACCGCGCCGCCTTAGCCGGCGAGCCGGTCTCCATGGAGCGCTGGCAGACGGTGAGCGACTATGCCGAGCGCTTCTTTCCTAAGCCCAGCATCGGCTTTGCCGACCTCCACGTCGCGATCGCCCACGCTATGGTCGGAAACGAAGAGGCTTTGGCCTTGCGTGTCTCCGACCCTGCGGGCCCCTCGGCAGACCTGGTCCGCCTCTATGCCCAAGCCTATGAGGCCATCGCGGATCAGAATTGGGCCGCGGCCGCTGACTTCTTGATCGCCGGCATGTCCGACCACGCCCGCATCGGCGGCAGCCGCGCCCAACGGGATTTGCTGGAGCACAGCCTCTGCGATGTGCTGAAGAAACAAGGACGCGAAGAGGAAGCACGGCAGGTCATGGCGTTAAGGCGCCCGGTGCTTTGTTAGGCTAGGAAGCGCTCGCCCAAGACTGATTCCAGTTATGGCGGTTAGACAGAGTTGCCGGACTCAAGGAACTGAGAGGGGCGTGATTGGATAATCGCGCCCCTCGTCGGCCGTAGAAATCGGGAGAGATATGCGCTTCGGCGCAAGCCCGACTTTATTGAAGAGACCAGCAGCAACCTCAGCCGTAGATCACCGATTCAATGCTGACGAGCGTGACGCCCGCAAACAATGTTGCTCCGTCGCCCAGGATCAGGGTGTCGCTGCCCGCCCCTCCGTCGAAGAGATCGCCGGATTGCAACTCGCCCTGGCTCGCTACGTTCAGGGTGTCGTTTCCGTTCTCTCCCATCACCGTATCGATCCCACTGCCGCCAAAGAGGAAGGCATCATCGTCGCCACCGCCGCGCAGGGTGTCGTTGCCGTCACCACCGTAGAAATAGGATTCGGAACCCAGACCACCGGCCAAGCGGTCGTCGCCGGTACCGCCATAGAAGAAGGCATCATCGTCGGCACGTCCGCTTAAGCCATCATCGCCACTGCCACCGAAAAGGGAGAGATCGCTGCCAGTATCTCCGCGGATCAGATCGTCCCCTAGTCCTCCCGACAAGAAGATGTCCGACCCACTGCCGCCGTAGATGTGATCATTTCCAGTGCCGCCCTGCAGCGAGGTATCGCCTCCGAACGCGCCGTAAATCCAATCACCTGCATGGCCGCCGAAAAGGCCGGTGTCGCCGCCCGACCCTCCATAGAGGCGATCAACCCCGACACCGCCATAGAGGCTGTCTCCGGAGCTGCCACCAAAGAGCACGTCCGTTCCATTGCCGCCATCGATGAAATCGCTGCCGCTGTTGCCGTAGAGGTCGACGTCATTACCGCCCCCACCGACGACACTGTCATCACCACCGCCGCCGTCTAGGACGGAGTCATCGCCAGCACCACCGAACAGACGATCGGCGTTGGCGCCACCATAGAGAGAGCCGTCGTCACCAGCGCGACCGCTCAACACATCGTCCCCGAGAGCACCGAAGAGGAGCGAGTCATTGCCGCTATCGCCAGCGACGAAATCTGTACCTTCATCGCCATAGAGGAAGCGATCATCCCCGCTGCCTCCGTAGACGCGGTCGGTACCGATCCCGCCATAAAGGTCGACATCGACCCCACTACCACCACTCAGAAAATCGTCGCCGCCACTGCCATAGAGCCAGGAATCGTCTCCACCGCCTCCGAAAACGAGGTCGTCGCCGGCCTCGCCATAGAGGTCGTAGTCGTCATCGATGTCACCATAGATGCTATCCGCACCTAGGCCACCTCGGAGGTAGCGGTCGATCCCTTGCCCACCACTTAAGAAGTCGTCTCCGGTGTCACCGTAGAGCCAAGAATCGTCGCCACCACCGCCATAGAGAGAATCGTTCCCGCTCTGACCGTAGGCATCATAGTCCGCATCGGGACCAGCAAAGATGGTATCATTTCCATCACCTCCTAAGAGATCGCGGTCTTCCCCTTCCCCGCCATCCAATATGTCGTTGCCAGTATCGCCATAGAGCCAGGAATCGTCGCCGCCAGCGCCGACTAGCAAGTCGGCACCGCTGCCTCCGTAGAGGTCATAGTCCGGATCGGCTCCTCCGTAGAGGTTGTCATTGCCGGTTTCACCGCGGAGTTGGCGATCCTCTCCACCCTCACCGAAAACAAAATCGTCACCGCTATCGCCATAAAGGAAGACGTCATCGCCCTCATCGCCGTAGACGCTGTCCGCCCCATTTCCGCCATAGAGATCAACATCGATACCGCTGCCTCCATAGAGAACGTCATTGCCGGTATCACCGTAGAGCCAGGAGTCGTCGCCGGCACTGCCGAAAACGAGGTCGGCGCCGCTGCCGCCGTAGAGGTCATAGTCGTCCCCTCTTCCACCGAAGAGGCTGTCGCTGCCGTCCAGACCGCGGAGCTGTCGGTCACCACCACCGTCGCCGTCGATCACGTCGTTCCCGAGGTCACCGATCAAGAGAGAATCAGCCCCTCCGCCGCCAGAAAGGGTATCGTCGCCGGTGCCACCGTAAAAGCTGTAGTCTCGATTGGCACCGCCGAAGATCGAATCGGCGCCACTACCGCCAACCAGCGAGTACTCCGTCCCACTACCGCCATAGAGGGTATCTGCGCCGTCCAAACCATAGAGCCGATCGTCGCCGCTCAAGCCATAGATTTGATCGGCATCCGACGATCCCGTGAGGACGTCATTGACACCAGTCGTACCGAAATAAACAGCCATTGCACCAGCCTCCTTGTTCTCCCGTTGTACGCGCATACAGTACGGTAGAGAGGCTTAACTTAACAATCAAAATGGGAAGCTGTGCCTGTCTTTGCGCAGAGTGCGGTGTCGTTTGCGGCAATCCTGCCACATCCTAGTAGTATGATACCGCTTGGCATGGATGAGTTGGTTGAAGGGCGGCCCTGTCCGACACTGTGACGTCGCGACAGTCTGGCTGCTAGAGCGTGACGCTCAATCCGTCATAGGCCGGCTCAACGCCTGGCGGACAGTGCTCTGCTAAGACGCGATAGTCGGTGCTCTGATTCATGTGAGTCAGGATCGCACGTTTTGGTTTTATCCGCTCGATCCACGACAGTGTCTTCTCCACGTGGCTATGCGTGGGGTGCGGCTCGAAGCGCAAGCAGTCTACGATCCAGAGATCAAGACCGGCCAAAGCATCGAAAGCTGCCTCGTCCAGATCGGAGACATCAGTCGAGTAGGCGAAGCCACCGATACGAAACCCGAGCGAATGACTGCGCCCGTGGGCCTGATTGACGGCCATGACCTGATGGCCAGCCGCTTCGAAGGGCACGGCGGTCTCGATTACCCCATCTTCCAACAAAGCCGGATAGAGTTTGCTCTCGGTGTGGCTGGAGGTGAAGACATAGCCGAAACGCTGGATCATGGTCTGATGCGTCTCAGCATCCATGAAGCAGGGGATTGGCGCGCGTTGGCGATAGACATAGGCGCGGAGGTCGTCGATGCCGTGCACATGGTCGGCATGGGCATGAGTCAAGAGGACGGCATCAAGGCGCTCGACCGGGTGATCCAAGAGCTGTTCGCGAAGGTCGGGCGAGCAGTCGATGATCAGGGTCCCCTGCCCCGCCGACGTCCCCTCCACCATGATCGAGACCCGGCGCCGGCGGTTGCGCGGCTCGTTCGGATCGCAGTCGCCCCAGTAGCCACCAGGTGTTCCATCGGCCAGGGGCACGCCGCCCGAGCCGCCACAACCGAGCACAGTTACTTTCATCGAAGAGCGCTCACGCCTCTGCTTTGCTGGAGGCGCGGGAGAAGAGGCGGAAGAAGTTCTCCGTCGTCGTCTGCGCGATCTCCTCCGGGTCGACACCCTTCACCTCGGCCAGGACCTGTGCCGTGTGTTTGACAAAGGCGGGTTCGTTCTGCTTGCCGCGGTGTGGAACCGGCGCCAGGTAGGGCGAGTCCGTCTCCACCAGCAGTCGGTCCATCGGAACCTCTGCTGCCGTTTCCCGCAGGCTCTCGGCCTTCTTAAAGGTCAGGATGCCGGCAAGCGAGATCATCATGCCGAGGTCCAGAGCACCCTTCGCCAGTTCAGGCCCGCTGGAAAAACAGTGGATGACACCGGTGAAGGCACCCTTGGCCTGCTCGTCGCCGAGAATCTCCAGGGTCTCTTCGTCGGCATCGCGACTGTGCACGATCAGCGGCAGACCACTGACCCGCGCCGCTGCGATGTGCGCGCGAAAGCTCTCGCGCTGCTCGGCACGGGGAGAGTGCTCATAGAAGTAGTCGAGACCGGTCTCCCCGATCCCGACCACCTTAGGATGCTTGGCCAAGGCTAGCAGGCGATCCGGTGTCGATTGCCCCTGCTCTGCCGCCTCGTGCGGATGCACGCCGACACTGCACCAGACCCGGTCAAAGCGCTCGGCAATGGCGATCACCGTCTCGATCTCCGAGAGCTTGGTGCCGATGGTCACCATGCCGGCAACACCCGCCGCCTCGGCGCGCGCCACGACATCGGCCAGTTCCAGACCCTCGCGTTGGAGATAGTCCAGATGACAGTGCGAATCGATCAGCATCAGGCCTCCGATTCCTCCTCGACATAACGAGGAAAGATTCCTTTGGGCTTAGGCAGTTCCGTCCCGCTCTCAAGCCCATCATTGAAAGAGGAGAAGCTGCGTTGCTCCGGCCCGACGCCGAGTTGGTCCAGAAGCTTCTGCGCACTCTCCGGCATCACCGGCTGGATCACCAGGGCGATCCGGCGCAGACACTCGGCCAAAACATAGAGCACCGTGGCCATCCGCTCAGGATCGCTCTTGCGCAGAACCCAGGGGGCCTGTTGGTCGACATAGCGATTGGCCTCGCCGACGACCTGCCAGATGGCCTCCAGCCCCTTATGGAAACTCTGGCGCTCAACCTCTTCACGCAGGGTGCCCAATAGGCTGCGAGCCTGCAGGAAGAGCGCCTCGTCCTCGGCAGTCAGCGCGCGATGCTCGGGCACCTGGCCACCGCAGTTCTTGGCGATCATGGAGAGTACGCGCTGCGCCAGATTACCCAGGTCATTGGCCAGGTCGTCATTGCAGCGCCGCACCATAGCAGCATGCGAGAAGTCTCCATCCGAGCCGAAGGGGACTTCGCGCATCAGGAAATAGCGCACCTGATCCAAACCATAATTCTCGATCAGCTGGAAGGTATCGATGGCGTTGCCCAAGGACTTGGAAATCTTCTGCCCCTCATTGGTCCACCAGCCGTGGGCGTAGACCCGCCGTGGCGGCGACAGGTCGGCTGCCATCAGGAATGCCGGCCAATAAACGGCGTGAAAGCGCAGAATGTCCTTGCCGACCATGTGCAGATCAGCCGGCCAAAAGGTCTGCCAGTCGTGGCCGCTCTCGTCCGGATAGCCAGCCGCGGTGATGTAGTTGATCAGCGCGTCAAACCAGACATAGGTCACATGGGCCGGATCGTTCGGCACCGGCACACCCCAGCTGTAGGTCGTGCGGCTAATCGAGAGATCGTTCAAGCCACCACGGACGAAGGAGATCACCTCGTTGCGCCGAGAGGCGGGCAAGATGAAATCGGGCTGGCTCTCATAGAGCTCCAACAGGCGATCCTGCCACGCGGAAAGACGGAAGAAGTAAGAGGGCTCCTCCACCCACTCCACTTTCGTGCCTGTCGGCGCATAGCGCTCGCCGTCCTTGAGGGTCAGTTCCTTCTCCGCATAGAAGGCCTCGTCCGAGACGGAGTACCAGCCGGCATACTGGCCGAGGTAGATCTGGTCGCGCTCGTAGAGCACCTTCCACAGCGCCTGCACGGCGGCCTTGTGCCGATCCTCCGTGGTACGGATGAAGGCATCGCAGGAGAACCCCATGGCCTCGGTCAGATCACGGAAGGCGGCGCTGACCTGATCGGCATAGGCCAGAGGCTCTAGCCCACGCTCGCGCGCCGACTGTTCGACCTTTTGTCCATGCTCGTCCGTGCCTGTCAGGAACAAGACCTCACGTCCGTCCAGACGCATGAAGCGGGCCAAGAAATCGCAGGCAAGCGTGGTGTAGGCATGACCGATATGGGGTCGGTCGTTGACGTAGTAGATGGGCGTGGTGACGTAGTAACGTCCGTTTGTCTCTGCCATGTCGCTCTCACTCGCGGGCTGGCACGTGCGCCGCTCTATCGCGCACACGCGGGGCCACCCGCATCCTACGGGAAAGGCGTTCCTGCTAGCCGGCGCTGTCCAATTCGATCAGCGCCGACAAAAAGGCCTGCTTTCGATCAAGGTTTGCACGCTCACAGCTTCCTGCCAGCGCGGTCAGCTTTTCCCACAGGCTTACCCAATCCGCAAGCGCACGTCTGGCCAGCAAGCGTTCGGCCAGCCCCTCCTCTTCCGGAACCAAGGCTCGAGGTGCGCGCTGCTGAACGCCTGCGCGCACCATGCGGGCGATCCACCAGGTCATCAGCCCGAAGGCGACCCGGAAGCTGTCGCCGGCATTGGCCTTGCCCATCTCGTCGGACAGGGCATGCGCCTCTGCGGTATCCAGTCCCTGCCCCGCCCGGCCCAGCACGCCAAGCAAGCGACGATAGAGGGCGGGACCGCCTGCCGCTGCAAGCACCAAGGCCTGGCCTATGCTCCCGTCCGAGAGCTCCGCCAAGAGGGCACGGTCTTCCGGGGACTGGTCGGGCAGATGCTCTGCCAGAAGACGATCCAGGATCTCAGGCGCCAGAGGTGGCATCGCCAGGGTGCAGCAACGCGAGCGAATGGTAGCCAAAAGCCGGCCCGGCGCGTGGCTGACCAACAGCAGCAAGGCCTGCGGCGGTGGCTCCTCCAGCAGCTTCAGCAAGGCATTCGCTGCCGAGCGGTTCATCTCGTCTGCGGAATCGACGATCAGCAGGCGCCAGCCGCCACCAGAGGCGGTGCGGCGCAGGCGATCGGCGGCGCGGCGCACGTCCTCCACGACGATCTCGGCGCGCGGCTTGCCGGTCTTCTCGTTCACACCACGCTGCAAGACGCCGAGGTCCGGGTGTGCGCCGGCTGCAACCTGGCGAAAGACCTCATCCTCCGGATCGATCGCCATGTCGCCCGACAGGCCCGTTCGACCATCGGGTCGCGCCAAGAGAAAGCGCGCGACGCGATAGGCCAGACTGGCCTTGCCTATTCCAGCCTTGCCGCTGAGCAGCCAGGCATGGGGCAAGCGGCCCGACTGCAGGGCGGCAAGGAACCTCCGCTCGGCGGCCTCTTGGCCCAAGAGGCTGGGGTTTTTCGCCGGGATCAAGGCCTCGTTCACTGCCAAGCCCTTAGATCAAGCCGGCAGAGGCGATCGCTCTGCGGACTCGCGTGGCTACCTGTTCCGCTGTGCCCTTGGCATCGATCAGGCGGCAGGTGGTGGGCTCTGCTTCGGCCAATTCCCGGAAAGCAGTCCTCAAAGCCTGGTGAAAGGCCAAGCCGCGTGCCTCGAAGCGGGCAGCACCGCCGCGTTGGGCCGCTCTCGTCAAACCCTCTTCAGCGTCCAGATCGAAGACCAGCGTCAAGTCCGGCCAGAAGCGCCCCAATGCCATGTCGTGGAGGCTCTTGAGCGCCGTCGTGCCGACCCCACCGACAAGGCCCTGATAGGCCAAGGTCGAGTGCACGAAGCGATCGCAGATCACCCAGCGGCCTTCAGCCAAGGCCGGACGCAGGACCCGCGTGACATGGTCCCGACGGGCTGCGTTGACCAACAACGCCTCGCTCCAGGCATCCCAGCGCTCGGCTGCGCCCTCGACCAGGAGGCTGCGGAGCTGCTCCGCCCCCTCGGTGCCGCCGGGCTCACGAGTCAAGAGGACCGCCTTGCCCTCGCGTTCCAGCTGCTCGGCCAGGTGCCTGGCTTGCGTAGACTTGCCGCTGCCCTCTCCGCCCTCGACGGTGATGAAGCGGCCGGGCCAGGCGCGCACGCTAACCGCCGGAGAGGAGTGCCGTGACCCCTTGCACCATGCGTCCGATGACGCCGGCCTCGGCAACGCTGCGCCCGGCAATGATCGGAAAGTCGATCGGCGGTGTGCCCGGCGCCTGGACGCTCAGGACTGCTACCTCTTGCCCAGCCTCGATCGGGGCCGAGATCGGTGATTGGTAGATCAGCTTGACACTCATGTTGTTGCGTGAGGCGCGAAGCAAGTTCACGGCAATCTCGGTGGGTGCGACCAGCGGCACGGTCGGCTGTTCACCCATCCAGACGTCAGCCTCATCCAGTTGCTCGCCGGCCTGGAAGAGGCGATAGCGGGCAAACTCTCGGAAGCCCCAGGCCAACAGGCGCTCCGATTCCTCGGCCCGTTCGCGCTTGCTCTCCAAACCCATGACCACAAGGATCAGGCGCCGCTCCTCCTGCACCGAGGAGGCAACCAGGCAGTATCCAGCCTCACGCGTATGACCGGTCTTCAGCCCATCGGCCCCGACGTTGCGGAACAGCAGGGGGTTGCGATTGCCCTGGGTGATGTCGTTCCAGGTGAACTCTGTCTCGCTATAGATGCGGTAGTACTCGGGAAAGCGCTCGATCACCAGGCGCGCCAGAACCGAAAGGTCACGGGCCGTCATGCGATGATCGGGGTCGGGCCAGCCGGTCACATTGGCGAAGGTCGAACCCGAGAGGCCCAGCTCTTGCGCCATGGCGTTCATCTCGCGCACGAAGGCCGCCTCGCTGCCGGCCAAGCCTTCGGCCAGGACGATGGCCGCATCGTTTCCGGACTGCACGATCATGCCGCGCAGCAGGTCCCGCACTGGGACGGAATCTCCGACCTCCACAAACATCTTCGAGCCGCCCATGCGCCAGGCCTTTTCGCTGACCAGCAGCTTGTCGTCCATGCTGAGCAGGCCTTTGCTCAGGCGCTCAAAGACCACGAAGGCAGTCATCAGCTTGCTCATCGAGGCCGGCGGCAAGCTCATATCGGGGTTCTTGGCAAAGAGGACGGCGCCGCTCTCGGCATCGATCAGGATGGCGGAACGGGCCTTGGTGTCCAGGGCCTCGGCCCCGCGGCCCAATCCTAGGCTCAGAACGAAAACAAACAGCACGAGTGCCTTACTGACGCTCAGCAAAGCAGGCCGGTTGGTCATCTAGGTGTCTCCCTTATCGCTCTCCATCAACAGCTTATAGAGCAGATGGAGGATCCCGAAAGTCTTCATTCGGGAATGATCTGCTCTAGAGCTCTTTCGCCGAGTTTAGAGCAGGGCGATCCGAGTCTTAACTGCTGCCTTCGATCACGATTCGGCTCTGGAAGAGCCCGGCCTCTGCCAGCCGCTCACGGGCGTTCAGCGCAGCAGAGGCATCGATGAAAGGCCCCATGCGCACGCGGAAGAATTCCTTGCCCGACAGCACGACGGGTTTGATCGTGACATTGCCGAAGCCTTCCAGTTCGCGCTTCAGGCGCTTGGCATTATCCTGCTCAGCGAAGCTGCCGAGCTGCAAATAGACGGCCGAGCGCTCTCGCACCGGCACGGCAGAGACCAGGTGTGCTTGAGCCGGCTGATAGGGCTCGCTGCCCTTGATGAGCGCCCTGCTCTCGCCCGGCAAGACCTCGACACGCACCTTGGCCGTCCCGCTGTGGATAAAACCCAGCTCTTGGGCGGCAGCCTGCGACAGGTCGATCAGGCGCCCCCGCGTAAAGGGGCCACGGTCGTTGATCCTAACCTTGACGCTGCGCCCGTTCGAGAGATTGGTGACCTTGGCGATAACCGGCAAAGGCAAGGTCTTGTGGGCCGCCGTCATGAGGTTCTTGTCAAAGATCTCCCCGTTGGCAGTCTTGCGCCCATGGAACTTGCCACCATACCAGGACGCGACACCCACTTCGTCATAGGTCCAGTCGGTCTTTGGCTTAAAAAGACGTCCAGATTGACGATAAGGCTTGCCGACTCGAAAGCGTTTGACCTGATGTCTAGGAGGTTCCGCGCCGCCGCTACCAGAATCGACGGCTGCGACCTTGGGATTCGTCTTTTGAGTGGGAGAAGCGACCGCTTTCTCACCACTGGCGCATGCGGCCACAAAAAGGCCTAAGACGACAAAGAGAACAAGAAACCGCGCTGCCGACGGCATGGCGACACTCCTATCCTTGCAATCGTCTCAGCAGCTCCAGGGTGGGAAAGCCGTCAGCCGGCAAACCCTGGCTTCTTTGGTAGGCCCTGACAGCGGCCCGGGTCATGGGGCCAACTTTTCCGTCGGGTGGACCGCTGTCGAATCCGATTGCATTCAAACGGGTCTGTATATCACGCACTTGCACCAAGGTCAGCCGCTGGTCCGCATCGGCCGGTGGTCTGACGCTTAGCGGGCCGAAACCAGCGATCCGGTCAGCCAAATGCCCGACCGATATGGCATAAAGCTGAGAATTATTCCAGCGCCGTATCGCACGATAATTACCGAACACCAGGAATGCCGGCCCTCGCCAGCCCGCCGGCAGCACCAAAGCGCCGCTATCGACCCTCGGAACAAGACCGCCGCCGCCCGGACGTCTAACTCCCAAGGTCTCCCACTCACCCAAGGGCCGGGACGTGGAACCGTCGGCCAGGGCGTAGTCGAAGCCTGCTGGCAAAACCACCTCATATCCCCAGGGCTCACCCACGCGCCAGCCATTGTTGCGGAGAAGGTTGGCGGCTGAAGCAAAGGCATCCGGAAGCCTGGTCCAGATGTTGGGCACGCCATCTCTGTCGTAGTCGACGGCATTTCTAAGATAGGTTGAAGGCAGGAATTGGAACTGACCGGTGGCGCCCGCCCAAGACCCAACCAGATCGTTGGGTGTCCTCACCCCGCTCTCGACGATGCGCAGGGCTGCCATGAGTTCGCCGCGGAAGAGTGCTTCGCGGCGGCCATCCCAAGCCAGGGTAGCAACCGCCGGAATCACCCGGAAATCGCCCAGAGTCCCGCCGAAGTTGGTCTCCAAGCCCCAGAAGGACATCAACATGGGGGCCGGCACACCGTACTCGTTCTCGACTCGGGTCAGCACGGCCTGGTTTTCGCGTTCCCGTAGCTGGGCCTCGGAAATGCGTCGGTCATTCACCCGACGCATATAGCGCCAAAAGCTCTGCACGAACTCCGGCTGACGTCGATCCAGATCGAGCACTTTCTGCACCGGCTGCAACCCATCGAGGCCGCGTCTCAAGGTCGATTCCGAAATGCCTTGCTGTCGCGCGTCGGCGCGGAAGGCGGACAGCCAGGCCGGAAAGCTCAAAGTTGCGGCAAGAGCCGGGCTTGCGGCCAAGAGACCGGCGCCAGCGCATCCGCCCAAGAAGGAGCGGCGTGTGACCCTGTGGTTCGAGCGCATCATCTCCATCACCCTATGATCCCTCATGCTCGCCGCCCCGAGCCTCTTCCATGCCACAGCTCACCGCGGGCGGCAATGTGGGCAAATCGCGCCCTCGTCTTGCCAGCTGATCAATGCTGCACCACCCTTGTCGGATCGCCGACCCTATGTGGAGGACGTGCCGTGATAGTGATGATACGAAGAGCCTGCCTCTCTCTTGTGATCGCAACAGCACTTTCCTTAGCAACCCACTCAGCCCGCGCCAGTGAAGTGGTCGACACAGCCCTGGTCTTAGCAGTGGACGCGTCCGGCAGCATCGACCCGAATGAGTTTGCCCTGCAGCGTGAAGGCATCGCAGCCGCGGTGACCAGCCCGGACCTCTTGGATCTCATCGGCTTTGGCCAGTACGGCACGATTGCCATCGCCTACCTGGAGTGGGGTGGCCCCGGCATGGCGCAGGTCGTGGTCTCTTGGGCTTTTGTGCATGACCAAGAGTCGGCAGAGGCCTTTGCCCAGCAGGTTCTGAGCGCTCCACGGTCCGGACAGTCCTACAACGCCATCGGTGACGCCATCGTCGCCTCTCAGGCTTTGTTCGAGAGCTGTCCCTGTCAACCGCTTCGTAGAGTGATCGACGTGTCCGGTGACAACCCAGACAACCGCAGCATCGTTCCGGCAAGGGTCGCCCGTGATCGCGCCGTCGCCGAGGGCATCATCATCAATGCGCTTGCCATCCTGCAAGACAGCTTCGTCGGCCCCTCGGGAAAGCCCTGGTTGGTCGAGTCCTACGAGGCCGAGGTCATCGGCGGCCCCGGTGCCTTCGTCATGACGGCCAACAGCCGCCGCGACTTCGAACGCGCGCTCTTGGACAAGATGCTGCTCGAGATCGCTGCGCCAGAATCTGACCGCGGATCACCTTCGGTAACCGACAGGAACGGCGCCGCCGCCCCCCTATCCCATCATGAAGTCGGCACCGGAGATCTGCGCGCCGGGCTGCAGTGACAGATCTGAAAGCTCGTTGACGAAGAGGGTCGTCTCGACCGAGGTGACGACGACGCCGGCTGGCAGCGATCCTTCCAGGATCAAGGTATCACTGCCACCACCGCCATCAAGGGTCTCACCAGAGAGCAACTCACCCATTGAGGCCACCAAGGTGTCAGAGCCTGCACCGCCGTCGACGCGGTCTATGCCGGAGCCGCCGTAGATCAGATCGGCACCGCTGCCGCCGAAGACCAGGCTGTCGTTACCGGCACCACCGAAGATGACATCGTTCTCGTCACCGCCCAGCAGCATGGTGTCGTCACCGATCCCGCCATAGAGACTGTCATCGCCAGACCCACCCCAAAGCGATTTGTCGTTTCCAGCACCACCCAGAATGGCGTCCTGGCCTGTATCACCGCTGAGCAAACTGTCGTCGCCATTGCCTCCATAGACGCCATCATCACCTGAGCCACCGAAGAGCTCAAAGTCGTTGTTGGCACCGCCATAGAGGTGGTCAAAACCACTGTCCCCGAACAAGCCATCGCTGCCGGAGGCACCATAGAGGAGATCGTCGGAACCGCCGCCGAACTGGGTGTCATCCCCGGCAAGACCAAAGATTCGGTCTGTCAGCTCAGTCCCCGGCAGGATGTCATCGCCCGGCGTTCCATAGATATCATTGCCGAATGTCTGCCCACCGATCGTCACTTCGACCGAGGTCAAGGTGAGCGCTGCTGGAATAGAGCCGTCGAAGATAACGGTGTCAGTCCCAGAACCGCCATCGATCAGGTCGCCTGGGAATATGCCATCAGGGTCAATCTCGAAGATGTCGGCGCCGGACCCGCCGTAGAGGCTGTCTAGACCCTGGCCACCTTCCAGGCGATCCGAGCCGATGCCTCCATAAAGCGTGTCCGATCCCTGTTCGCCATAGAGTGAATCGTCTTCGAGCTGACCCAAGAGCAGATCACTGGCTGATCCACCATAGATGCGATCGTCGCCGCGTCCGCCCGCGGCCTCGTCGTTACCGCCGTCACCATAGATCAGGTCGTCGCCACTGCCCTCGTCAAGCTGATCCGACCCCTGTCCTCCGAAGGCCGTATCGTCGCCCTCGCCGCCGGAGAGATCGCTGTCCGCGCCACTACCACCGAAGACCCGGTCATTGTCGCCGCCCTGCCCGTCCAGCTGGGTGTCATCACCGTCTCCGCCATAGATCACGTCAACGCCATGACCGCCGTAGAAACCGCGATCATCGCCCTTGCCGCCGAAGAGAGAATCGGCGCCGCCATTGCCGATAAGCTGGCTGTCGTTGCCGTCGCCCGCAATGATCTCATCCGCGCCGCTGCCACCGACGAGAGAGGTGTCGTCATCACCTTGGCCCAGGAGGCGATCCGCGCCGCTGCCGCCGTAGAGCGCATCGCTTTCCGATGCGCCGAAAATGCTGTCGTCACCGTCCTGACCGAAGAGGCTATCATCGCCGGCCAGACCGCGGATCTCATTATCCGCCGCCGTGCCAATCAGGGTATCGATGAAACTGGTACCGATCAGGGTATCGCTGGTGATGGCGCCATAGACAATGGTCTCGACCGAGATGATGGCGACGCCAGTCGGAAGAGGACCATAGGCGAAGAGCGTGTCGCTGCCGCCACCACCAGCCAGGGTCTCCCCATTGACCGCATGGCCTGTCGAGACGAAGAGCGTATCGCTGCCGGGTCCGCCATAGAGGAAATCTCGACCCGTGCCACCCTCCAGGCGATCATCGCCGAATTCACCACTTAGGGTATCGAAGCCGGACCTGCCATAGAGGCTGTCTTGCCCCGTTCCGCCCCGCAAGGTGTCGGCCTGGTTACCGCCGAAGATGCTGTCCGATCCCTCGCCACCATAGAGAAGATCGGCATTGTTTCCGCCGGAGATCGCATCGCTGCCGTTACCGCCGTAGCCGGTGTCTTGCCCTGTACCGCCGAAGAGCCGGTCATCACCGCCGCGACCAAAGAGGCTGTCACCACCATCACCGCCATTCAGGCTGTCATCACCCGCATCGCCATAGAGGCTGTCGGCATTGTCCCGGCCACGAATGGTGTCTTCACCGCTAAGTCCAGCGATGCTGTCCTGCTCTCCACCGCCATCCAGGGTATCATTGCCACTGGTCGGCTGATTGCCGATGATGATGCGCTCGATCGAGCTCAAGACCACGCCGTCAGGCAGGCTCTCCTCGGCGATCAGCGTGTCGGAACCACCGCCGCCGATATAGGTCTCGCCCGGACGAGCGTCGCCGGTACCAACCAGGAAGGTATCCGACCCGGGCCCTCCATAGGCCGTGTCACGGGCCGAACCACCGACAAGGATGTCGTCGCCGTGCCCTCCGACCAGCACGTCGTTGCCGATCCCACCGTAGACACGGTCGTCACCAGACCCTCCATCGAGGTCGCCGTCGCTGCCGCTGTCACCATAGAGTGCATCGCTGCCGCTGCCGCCAGCCACAGTCGCATCGGCTGCGTCTCCACCGAAGACCCGGTCATTGCCATCGTCTCCGAAGAGACTGTCGGTGCCGTTGTCACCGTAGATCCGGTCCGAGGCATTGCCGCCGTCGATGCGGTCGCCGCTGCCGCCACCGCGCAGGGTGTCGCTGGCCCCACCGCCATAAAGATGATCGATGTTGGCGCCGCCAAAGAGCTGATCTGAACCAGGGCCGCCGCCAAGCGAATCACTGCCCTCGGACCCGAAGAGGGAATCATCGCCGCTGATGCCATAGATGGTGTCGTTGCCGCTGAGACCGTCCAATACATCGACGACTTCGGTTCCGGTCAGAACGTCCGCCCCGCTGGTGGCAACAGGGCTGCCGTAGATGATGATGCGTTCGATGGAGCTCAAGGTGATGCCGTCCGGTAGGCTCACCTCGGCAATCAAGGTGTCGGAGCCGCCGCCGCCGAAGAAGGCTTCACCTGATCTAGCCTCACCTGTCCCAACCAGGAAGGTGTCGGACCCAGGGCCTCCATAAGCCGTGTCGCGACCGGATCCACCAACCAGGGTGTCGTCGCCAGCACCGCCCTGCAGACGGTCGAAACCTAGGCCCCCATAGACCCGATCATCGCCGGACCCACCGCTGATGCCGCTGTCGCTGCCGGTGCCGCCATAGAGCAGATCGTTACCGCTGTCACCGGCGAGCGTCGGATCGATCCCCTCGCCGCCAAAGACGGTATCATTACCATTGCCGCCGTAGGCACTGTCGCCGCCATTGTCACCGTAGATGCTGTCTCCGGCATTGCCGCCATTGATGCGATCGCTGCTGCCGCCACCGAACAAGGTATCGCTGGATGCGCCGCCATAGAGCGCGTCGATATTGACACCGCCGAAGAGGTCGTCGTCATTGGCCCCACCGAAGAGCGAATCGCCGCCATCGGAGCCATAGAGATTGTCGTCGCCGCTGAGGCCGAAAATGCTGTCGTTGCCACTGAGCCCGTCAAGGAAGTCGACGACATCGGTACCGCTTAGGATATCTGCGCCACTGGTCGGCCCAGAGCCGCCGTAGATGATGATCCGCTCAATGGAATTGAGGGTGACACCGTTGGGCAGGGACTCCTGCGCGATGATGGTGTCGTCGCCAAGTCCGCCGAAGAAGACCTCGCCACTGACGGCATCACCAAGGTCGACCAGGAAGGTATCATCGCCCAGGCCGCCCTCGAGCCTGTCCTTACCGGACCCACCGTCTAGCGTGTCACTGCCGTCGCCGCCGACCAGCCTGTCGTCGCCACTGTCGCCAAACAACTCATCATTATCGATGCCGCCAAAGACGCTGTCGGCTCCAAGCCCGCCATAGAGCGCTCGGTCGATACCATTGCCCCCAAAGACAGAGTCAGCGCCGGAGCCTCCGAAGAGGCTGAGGTCGTTGCCGCTCTCACCTTCGATCTGATCCTGACCTGAGCCGCCGTAGAGAAGACTATCAGCGCCGTCATCGCCGATGACACTATCATCACCGCTGCCGCCATAGATCTGGCGGTCGTTGCCGCTGCCACCATAGACCTTGTCGTTGCCGTCGCCTCCGCCGAAGAAGAAGTCGTTCCCGTCCCCGGCGCGCAGCGTGTCGGCACCGCTGTCACCGAACATGTGGCGGTCGAAGCCGCTGTTGCCGGTGATGCTGTCGGCACCACTGCCGCCGTAGAGCGAGATGTCGTTGGCATCGCCACCGCCGATGCGATCGTCGCCATTGCGGCCCAACAGCAAGGTATCGTTGCTGCCTCCACCAAAGACGCGGTCGTCGCCGGCATCCCCATAGAGGCTGGTGTCATAGCCCGCCTCACCCAGGACCGTGTCAGCAGCACCGCCACCGACCAGGCCGACGTCGTTACCTGATCCACCATAGATGCGGTCATTGTCAGCGGCACCGAAGATGCTGTCGCTGCCACTCTCGCCGCTCAATGTGTCCTGCCCTGAGAGGCCATAGATGGTCTCATCGTTGCCGGTGCCGGTTAAGACATCGGCGCCGGAGGTACCGATCAGCAGGTCGCTGTTGCCATAGATGTACTCGATCGAAACCAGGACCATGTCACTCGGCAGGCCACCCGAGGCGATGATGGTGTCAACACCGCTGCCGCCATCCAGTGTCTCGCCCTTGACGCCCTCCTGCAGGCCCACGATGAAAACGTCATCGCCGCTCTCACCGAAGGCACGATCCAGCCCGGACCCGGGCCTCAAGGTGTCGGAGCCGATACCGCCACGCAGGAAGTCAACGCCGGATCCACCATAGATGCTGTCGGAGCCGGCATCGCCGTTCAAGTTGTCGTTGCCGTCATTGCCGTAGAGGGTGTCGCTGCCTTCGTTGCCACCACCCCAGTCGACACCGCGGCCGCCGATAAAGCGGTCGTTGCCGCTGCGCAGCAGGAATGAGTTGCGCTCGCTGCTGGTCTGGTCCAGGCCAAGCAAATCGTCATCGCCGCGACCACCCCACACCGTCAGGCTGTCAATGTTGATCAAGCTGGCGCCGACGCTGCCGCCATCAATGATCAGGTCGCTACCGGACGCAAAGGCGGAAACGCCACCGACGATGTTCTGAAAGGACAGCAGCACCCGGTCATTACCTGAGCCTCCATCCAGGATGTCGAAGCCGCCTCCGTCCGGTGCACCACCTCCTTCAAAGAAGGTGTCGTTACCGGAGCCCCCAAAGAGGCTGTCAGATCCGGTGTTACCGGTTAACTGGTCATTCCCATTATTGCCGTAAAGCGTGTCGGCGCCATCACCGCCGCCACCCCAATCGACCCCCAGGCCGCCAACAAAGCGGTCATTGCCACTGCGCAGAAGGACGTTGTTTCGATCGCTGGCGGTGCGCTGCAGCCCCAAGAGATCGTCGTCACCGCGACCGCCCCAAACCGTCAGGCTCTCGATAGAGATCAGGCTGGCCCCGACGCTGCCACCATCGATAATGAGATCGTCACCAGAGACGAAGGCCGAAACGCCGCCAACAATGTCCTGGAAAGAAAGCAGGACCCGGTCACCGCCGGAGCCACCATCCAAGATGTCGAAGCCGCCACCGGAAGGCGCACCACCGCCTTCGAAGAAGGTGTCCCGTCCCGAGCCGCCAAAGAGGGAGTCAGACCCGGAGTTGCCGGTCAGGTCGTCATCGCCATCCTCGCCATAGAGCGTGTCCTTACCGTCGCCGCCACCGCCCCAGTCGGTCCCACGCCCACCGACAAAGCGGTCATTACCGCTGCGCAGAAGCACGTTGTTAAAGTTCGTTGCACCATTATCGAGGCCGAGGAGGTTGTCGTCGCCCCGACCGCCCCAGATGGTCAGCTGCTCGATGTCGATCAGGCTGGCGCCGACACTGCCACCGTTGATGACGATCGCCCCGGCAGTTTCCTGGGCTGACAGCCCGGCCAAGACATTCTGGAAGGACAGCAAAGCACGGTCGTCGCCGGAGCCCCCGTCCAAGAGATCAAAACCGCCACCGCTGGGATTGCCGCCGCCGGCAAAGAAGGTGTCCCGGCCGGAGCCTCCGAAAAGGCTATCCGTCCCGGAGTTTCCGTTCAGGTCATCGTCACCATTGCCGCCGTAGAGTGTATCCTTGCCATCACCACCGCCGCCCCAGTCAATGCCGCGGCCACCGACGAAGGTGTCATTACCGCTACGCAGCAGAACGTTGTTGAAATCGGACGCGGTGTTGTCCAGACCGATCAGGTTGTCATTGCCGCGACCGCCCCAAAGCGTCAGATTCTCGATGTTGACTAGGCTGGCGCCAACGCTGCCGCCATTGATCACCAGGGCTCCTGCAGTCTCCTGCGCAGAAAGGCCGGCCAGGACGTTCTGGAAGGACAGCAGAGCCCGGTCATTGCCCGAGCCACCGTCCAAGAAGTCAAAGCCGCCGCCCTCGGGATTGCCACCGCCGGCTAAAAGTGTGTCGAAACCAGTGTCACCGAAGAGCGAATCCGTTCCGGTCAGACCATTCAGGATGTCATTGCCGGTCAAACCATAGATCTGGTCATTGCTGCTGGTCCCGGTCAGGACATCGTTCCCACTGGTCCCGACAGTGTTGTTGCCGCCACCAAAGACGTACTCGACAGAAACCAACTGAATGTCGTCCGGCAGCGCGCTGTAGCTCAGCAGCGTGTCAGTGCCGGCGCCACCGAAGATGGTCTCGTTGCTGGTGCCCTCTTCGTAGAGAATCAGGATGAAATCGTCGCCCTTGCCGCCATAGACGGTATCGGAACCGCTGCCACCGACCAGCGTGTCATTGCCAGCACCCAGGTCCTCGATACCATCGCCCAAGATGCGATCGTTACCCGACCCACCAGTGATGACATCGTCGCCAGAACCGCCCCCAATCTCAGTGTCGTTCCCGGCACCTGCATCAATGACATCCGCGCCGCTTTCACCGAAGACGTAGAAGTCCGCACCACTACCGGCGAGGATGCCGTCCATCCCATCGCCGCCATAGATGTAGCGGTCGTTGCCGTTGCCGGTCTCGATCACATCGGTCCCGGTACCGCCGAAAAAGCGCGAATCTCCGCCGGCTCCCCCCAGCAGAGAGTCATCGCCGCTGCCACCAAAGAAGGCCGAATCGTTGCCGGCTTCACCGTTCAGGAAGTCATTGCCGTCATCGCCGACAAGGGAGGTGTCATTCCCGGCGCCGGCAAAGAGGCGATCAACGCCCGCATCACCGGAGAGCATAAAGTCGTCGCCGCTGCCGGCGAAGATAACATCTGAGCCTGAGCCTCCGCTCAGTTCCGAATCGCTTCCACTCCCGCCGAAGAGGGAATCGGTGCCGGAGCGGCCGAGCAGATAGGTATCGTCACCCGGGCCGCCGTAAAGCGTGTCGTTGCCTAGCTCTCCGTCGAGAGAGACATCACCGCCACTGAGGCCATAGATGCGGTCCGGCTGAGCGCTGCCGCGCAGCACCACGTCTTTGCCACTGGTCCCGAAAATGATCGCCATCGCGCGCTTCTACTCCCTTCGCCTCGGCTGCAGGCTGGTGTGCGCCAAGAGAACAGAAAAACTAACAAAAATCCATTTTCTTTTGCGCAGGCAACCCTTTCCCGTAAGGCAAGGCTCGCCAGGTCCTGGTCTGTGTAGCGCCCAGCACTCTCCCCCTCTTACTTGGCCCTTGACAGAATTGCCTAGCCCACTGACATAGCACCTGTCCAGGATCGGACAGAGAAGGACTGACCGCCCAAAGCGGTTCCCGGCATTTGAGGGGCAGCTTGCACCGGGTGATCAACAGCTAAAGCGTCTAGAGATGGAGCGCCCCTCACTGTGCTAGGCTTCGATGTCGCTTCAGCGGCATTAAGACAGAGAGGAGCGAAGAACCATGGCTTCAAACCATGCCGAGACCATCGTCCTGCATGCGGGACACCGCAAAGATCCGGCGACCAACGCCGTCGCGGTGCCGATTTATCAGACCACCAGCTATCAGTTCGACAGCACTGAGCACGCGGCCAATCTTTTTGCGTTGAAAGAGCTTGGCAACATCTATACCCGCATCATGAACCCAACGACGGCGGTCTTGGAAGAGCGTGTGGCCGCGTTGGAAGGCGGTGTTGCCGCGCTTGCGGTCTCGTCCGGCCAGGCCGCCTCCGCCTTTTCCATTCAGAACATCGCACAGGCTGGCGACAACGTCGTCTCCTCGACCGATCTCTATGGCGGCACCTGGAACCTCTTCGCCAACACCTTGAAGACCATGGGAATCGAGTGCCGTTTCGTCGATCCGTCCGATCCTGAAAACTTCCGCCGCGCGACGGACGAGAAGACGCGGGCCTACTACGCCGAGACCCTGCCAAATCCCAAGCTACACGTCTTCCCCATCGCCGAGGTCGCAGCGATCGGGCGAGAGCTGGGTGTCCCCTTGATCATGGACAACACCTCTGCCCCGGTGCTCTGCAAGCCGCTGGAGCATGGTGCAGCCGTGGTGGTTCACTCCACCACCAAGTACATCGGCGGACATGGCACCTCGATCGGCGGTGTCATCGTCGACGGCGGCAACTTCGATTGGGAGGCGCACAAGTCTCGCTTCCCGCTGCTTTCTGAACCCGACCCCAGCTATCACGGCGCAGTCTGGATCGAAGCGGTGAAGCCCCTAGGGCCGATCGCTTACGCCATCCGCGCCCGTGTCGTGCTGCTGCGCGACCTGGGTGCTGCGATGAGCCCCTTCAACGCCTTCCTCTTCCTGCAGGGCCTGGAGACCCTGCCGCTTCGGATGCGCGAGCACTGTCGCAACGCGGCCGCGGTCGCCGACTTCCTGACCAAGCGGCCCGAGGTCTCCAAGGTCATCTTCCCGAACAAGCAAGAGGGTGAGTTCCGTCGCCGGGCCGATACCTATATGCGCGGCGGTTTCGGCGCCCTGGTGGGCTTTGAGCTGGCCGGCGGGCAGAAGGCAGGCCGTGCCTTCATCGACGCCCTTGAGCTCTTCTACCACGTCGCCAACATCGGTGACGCCCGCTCTCTGGCGATCCATCCGGCCTCTACGACCCACTCGCAGCTCTCCGCCGAAGAGCAGGGGCTGAGTGGCGTCAACGACGGCTATGTCCGCCTCTCAGTCGGTATCGAGCACATTGACGATATCCTGACCGACCTGGGCCAGGCCTTGGACGCGGCTGCGTCCGCCTAGCAGGCAGGGGCAGCAAGTCTGCGGGCTTGCTGCCCCCTTCCTCCAAATGCCTCAGGGCAAGCGCTCGAATCGGCCGAAGCCGCTCTCTTCATAAAGATCGATGGTTAGGCTCTCGGCCGGCATGTCTGGGTCACCTTTGAAGATGACCGCTGCCATTGAGCCGGCCGGCATATTCTCGTTCACCGGTTCATAGAAAAAGGTATCGCCGTCCCAGTGCTTCAGAGGCTCTGTGATTGGCCCCGGACCGATCGATAGCGCTAGCTGCCCGGCTTCCTCTTTGACGATCAGCTCTCCGAAATAGGCATTGGCGTAGCGTCCGACGTAGTTCTGCAGGGCACTCGCAGGCGTTGGATCTGATGGCCTCTCGCCGACCAGCGTCTCGATCCGCGGTGCATTCAAGGCCGCGATCCGCGCGTGATAGGCGGGCCACCAGTCGCGCGTCGGCGCACCGAACTGAACCAGATCCATGAAGTTTGCAGTAATGGCCTCGACCGCCCCAACGGGCGAGCCGTTGCTGATCGCGGCGATCCCCAGGTCTAGCGATGGCATCAGCATGAAGTTGGTACCAGTCCCCAGGTAGAAGGCGCCGGAGTGGCTGAGGACAACGCGCGCGGAGGGTTGGACCGAGACACCAAATCCATAGCCATAGAAACCCGCCCGGGCCCGCATGCTGCTCGGCTGACGCGAGATAATCTGGGGTGTCGTCGCGGCCAAGAGTGTCGCTTCTTCAACGATCCTCTCGCCGGCAAAGCTGCCTTCGCCAAGCACCATGATCATCCACTTCGCCAGGTCTAGCGCGCTACTGCTGACCCCGCCCGCCGGGGATTGAGCGTCGGGATTGCGTCCAGGAGATCTATGGAAGCGCTCCCCGTCCCAGACATGCAGCGCTGCATGATTGTCTTGATCGAGATAGTCCTGATAGCGCGAGGAGGTGCGGGACATGCCGAGAGGACGGTAGAGCAGCTCTTCGGACAGGCTGGCCCAGTCGCGGCCATCGGCTTTGGCGACAGCGAGGGCTGCGGCTGTCAGCCCGAAGTTGGTGTAGAGCTCCTGCCTCCGGAACGGTGCCAAAGGCAGCAGCTTGAGGCGCTCTAGAATCGTCTCTGGATCAAAGCCCAAATCCTCTAGGTCATCGCCGGCGTGATCGGGCAAGCCGGAGCGGTGGCTGAAGAGATCACCTAAGGTCACCCTTTCGCTAATCCAAGGGTCTGCCAGGGCAAACCCGGGCAGCAACTCTGCGACCGGGCTGTCCCAGGAGAGCGGACCCGCACCACCGACCCGCCGCGCGACCACAGTGGCGGCAATTGGCTTGGAGAGTGAAGCAAGCTGAAAGACAGTGTCGGGGTCAATCGGAGCCCCCTCCCCCAACACGCGCTCGCCATAGCCCTTGGCGAAGACCACCTCGCCTCGCCAGACGGCGACGACCGCCAAACCAGGAATGCCCGATTCAGCAAAGATCGTGCTGGATAGCGTGTCCAAGTCCGCAATAGCCGCTTCGATGCGCTCATCAGGGATCTGGTCTCCCACAGTTTCAGGTGGAGGCACCTGCGCCGATGCGATGCTGGCCATCCCGAGCGACATTGCCATCAGTGCCGCAACGCCGATCCGGCTCCCTCTCTCAATCATGTCCGACACTCCCCTTGTCTGCCTTCAGTCTAGCAGCAGTGTGATGAGCTCTGTAACGCCCCTAGAAAGAGGAAGCCCGCCGAGCCTTGCGGCATCGGCGGGCTGGAACCGCTCTGAGAGGTCAGCGACCAGGACTAGTCCTTCTTGACCTCACCCCGACCGGCCAGGGTTTCGGAGAGCTGATTGAGATCTCCGTTCTCTAAGCCGACCTCCTTCAGCATGGCGTCCAGCAAGGGCGCCTGGGTGCGGTAGCGCAGTGCGGAGCTGACGATCTGGTCGGAGAGGCTGCCCTCTCCTCCCGCAGCGCCGGCCTGGCCATTGCCACCCCCATTGCCGCCGTGCCCATTCAGACCATCGACCTGGATGATCTTGATGCCGTCGATGTTCTCTAGGGGCTTCACGCTCTCAGAGATGATCTCAGGCAGGGACTCGATCAGCTTCATACGCAGCTGCATGGCGATCTGATCCACGGACAGCAGGTTGGCTGCCTCGTTGACCGCGCGCTTACCCTCGGCTTCGACCGAATAAGAGACCTGCTTGGCCGCAGCCTGCAGCTTCTCGGCATCGGAGGAACCCTCGGCCCGGATCCGGACCTGCGCTGCAGCCGCATCTGCCTCGGTCCGCACAGCCTCAGCATGATCAAGAGCGGCTTGCTTCTCGGCCTCGGCCGCGACCACAACCTCAATCGCCTGCATCTCAGCCTTCTTGCGGGCCTCGATCAGCTCGATCTGCTTGTCACGGTCGGCACGCTCGGTCTCTCGTGCGGTCGTCACCAGCTCAGACGCACGGGCGGCAATCGCGCGGGCCTCGTCGGCAGCCGCCTCAGCCTCGGACTTCTCGCGAGACTTCTGGGCCACCGCAATATCGCGCGTTTGGCTGGCCAGCTCAATCTGCTTGGCCTTCTCGACCGCGGCCGCCTCGACCGCCTGCTCCTTCAAGATCTCCTGCTCGCGCACCTCCTTATCGCGGGCAATCTGACGCTCGGCCACGATCTGTTCAGAGGCGATGTCGGCCTGACGGACGGACTGCTGCGCGATGATCTTGGCCTCTTCGGCCTCACGCTGGCGCTCAGCGTCCTCCTTGGCGATCAGTGCTGTCTGCTCGGCCTGGCGGATCGAGATCTCGCGCTGCTGCTCGAGGCGGGCATACTCACTGTCACGGGAGATCTGAAGGCTCTCCTGCTCGGCCTCCAGGTTCTTGCGGCGCACCAGGACCTCGGTCTCCTGCTCGATGTCGTTGCGCTTCTTGCGCCGCTCTTCGATCTCTTGCGTCAGCTTGGTCAGACCCTCGGCGTCGAAGGCGTTGTTGGGGTTGAAGTAGTCTTTGTTGGTCTGGTCCAGGCCGGTCAGCGAGACCGACTCCAGCTCCAGGCCGTTCTTCAAAATGTCCTCGGAGACGGCAGCCTGCACCTTCTGAACAAAGCTCACCCGCTGTTCGTGGAGTTCCTCCATGGCCATCTCGGCTGCCACGGCGCGCAGCGCATCGACGAACTTGCCTTCGACCAGATCGCGCAAGGCCTCTGGGTTCATGGTGCGCTGGCCCAGGGTCTGGCCGGCATTGGCGATGGAGTCGGCGGTCGGCTGAACGCGGACATAGAATTCCGCCTGAACATCGACGCGCATGCGGTCCTTGGTGATCAACGCCTGATCGTTGGCGCGCTTCACCTCCAAGCGCAAGGTGTTCATGTTGACCGGAATGATCTCGTGCAGGACCGGGAGCACAAGCGCACCGCCGTTCATGATCACCTTCTGCCCGCCGAAGCCGGTTCGCACGAAGGAGATTTCCTTGGATGAGCGGCGATAGAGGCGTGCAACCACCATGCCGATCGTCAGCAGCGCCACCACACAGATGCCAATCAGCACCAGCAGAGAGATAAGATTGTCGTCGATCATACTTTCCTCCATAAAGGGTTGTGGGAGAAAGGGTCGCGAGCGCGCCGCGCTATCGGCATCCCACAGTTACCGATTTAGCGCAGAGAGGTTGTTGCTCGCTAGGGGGAACTAGAGCTTCGACACGTCAGCAAGGGCCTCTTCGGCCTCAGCTGCCAGGTAGGTCGCACCGCGTTTCTCTAAGATCAGCACCTTGGATCCGGCGGTCAAATCCGGATTTCCCTCTTCAGGCTCCACCAAAAGGTAGTGGACGGTCCCGAAGCGGTCGGCCAGTTTGGCCTCGGCCGGTTCGCCCGGACGCGCCGTGCCGCGGATCACCTGAGCGACCTGCCCAAGGAACGACTGCTGCTCGACCGCCTCGGTCTCCTCCTGCGGCATGATCCAGGCAAAGGCCAAAGCGAAGTAGCGCGTCAAAGGCAGAGAGACCAGAAGAGCCACGGCCACGGCCACCAGGGTGCCAAGCATCGCACCGCTCACCGACTGGGCGACTTGCTGGATAATGACACCGGACAAGCCAAAGGCGGTCAGGAAGGCGATAAAGATGATCAAGGCCGGCACACGGCCGATGCAGAGCCAGGCTGCAAAGGACCCGAAGACACCAGGCGAGGAAATCCCATCGACCGCTTCGCCACCGTCAAGGTCGAGATCGACCTCCGGTAGGTCCACATCTGGCAGCAGGGAATCGATGACACCGGAGAGCCCGAAGCCGATCAACACGGTGACCAGTTCGATCACGGCAAGGGTGAGCATGATGCCCAAGGCCACGGCAAAGGGAATGACCGCAGGTTGCAGCAACAGATCAAGCATTCACCCTATCCTCCCCTCTCTCATAGTGTCTGGGCTGAACGCCCGTTTCGTCGATTGACGCGGCCAGAGTTGGCTTTCTACACCAAACCATATGGTGATCCAAAGGGGGCGACTCAATGACAGGAATGCCGAAAAATCGTCATTAGTGCGTCGGTTTTACGACAATTATTATTAATGTAATACATTAACATTATGTGTTAACATATTGTTTTATAATTATGGTGTTTCTTTGCACACTGATTTATTGAGATGGCAGTTTGAGTTGAACATCTGTAGAAAATTTGCCAGGTTTGTCGCAGATTGGGTGGTTTGTGGAGTGGCATGACAGCAGAAGAGTCGCAAACCCTGATAGGGACTTGAGCGTTCTCAGTTCTCGCATCCGACTGTGCTAGGGTTTGACAAAAAATCTCTATTCCTTCTTTTGCGTCACTGCCATTTTCTCAATCGAGCTACCGTCGGAACAGACCCAGAAGACCAGGGCATCCTCGTCGGAGCCGCGGATGCAGACATGCCCCATTGTGCTATCGATATAGGCACAATCGCCACTAGCCAGACGCACCGGGGTGTAGTGTTCGGTGTAGAGCACCACTTCGCCGCTATAGACGAAAAGGATCTCCTCTCCTTCGTGAGAGAAGTAGCCATTCTCGTCGGTCCGCTCGCCAGGGCGCTGCACTTCGTTCAGGCTCTTGGCATGAATTGTCGCCAACATGGGAAGCATCTTCTTGTCGGCGAGGTCGGTGCAGAGCAGCCGATAGTCGTGAGAGCCGATGGAATGCACCGGGCCTTCACCAAACCTGGTCACAGACCGTCTGGTCCTGGGCGCGTGGTGCGAGTCTTCGTTGACAAGCTGCACGATATCGACGCCCAAGCCCTTGGAGAGGCGCAGCAGATTGGCATAGGTGGGGGAAATCGTACCGTTCTCGATCTTTGAGATCGTCGACGCGGTGACACCGCAGTTGGCCTCGACCTCACTCAAGGTCATGTTCTTGGATTTGCGGATGGATTTGATTCTCTGCGCCAAAGACACCCCGGATGGCCCTTTCTCCAAGCAAGTCCAAGGCCCTCTGTCCCAACCCTGGGTCATCACAAGCCTCTGTTCTCTAGTATGCCCGCCCCCATGAGGATCTCAAGCGATCGAGATTCGGGCGCCGCTGCCGAGAATGCCACTCGGCCAGGGCCAGGCCGATTAAACCTCTTGACACCCTCACCCTGTCACAGCCCTTGTATACGACAAAAATGTCGTATCCGCCAGTTTTGTGAGGGCAAGGTGAAGATCGAGAAGCTGCGAATTTTCTTGGCCGAGACAGATCTGGGCGGCCGATCCTACAACCCGCGCATTCTTTGGACTCGAAAACAGGCGGTGCTGATCGAGCTTGAGGATGCTGATGGCGTCTGCGGTTGGGGCGAGTGCTGGACTTTCGATCGCTCAGCCGATGCTTTGATACGTTTCATTCAGACCGAGATACGCCCCAGCCTGATCGGACGGGAGATCGCCTCGATCGCATCACTCTGGGAGGAGATCTGGTCGAACAGCGTATTGAGCGGGCGCCACGGCATGACCGCCGCAGCACTGAGCGGCGTGGACTCTGCGCTGTGGGACATCGCAGCCAGACGCCAAGGCCTTCCCTTGGGGGAGGCCTTAGGCTTGGCGACGCCGCAGCGCCCGGTGCCGGTCTACGCCAGCGGCGGCCTCTATCAAAAAGATGGCACTCTATCGGATCTGCAAGCCGAGATGCGCCGGCACATTGCAGAGGGCTATCGCTGCGTCAAGATGAAGATCGGAGCCCTGGAGCTTGAGCAGGACCTAGAGAGGCTGCAGGCTGTGCGAGACGCTGTCGGGCCTGAAACGGGACTGATCGTCGATGCCGTCTACAGTCTCGATCGCAAGGCAGCAGAGTGGTGGCTACCGCATTGGCGCTCCCTTGATGTTCAGGCCGTTCAGGCCCCCTTTCCGGCACGCGACTGGGATTCGATGCAGTGGCTCAACCGGGACTGCAGAATGCCGGTGATGGTCTTTGAGGCAGAGAACCGATACGTCGTTTTCAGGGCGCTGCTTGAGCGAGAGGCGATCGGCGTTCTGCAATTCTCCCCGATAGCCGTCGGCGGCGTAACGGCCTCTCTTGCGCTGCTCCGGCTGGCCGAAGCCTTTGCCTGTCAGACCAGTTTGCAGTGCTCCTCCACCTGGCTTGCAGAGATGATCGCATTCCATATCGGCAGCGTGAGCAGCTCTGTGCGACACGTAGAGTTGCATCGCTTCCACACCATGCTGTTCGATCTTGCCGACCCGGAAACGCGACAGGTGAGAGCGGGCTGCATCGACCTTGGCAAGGTCACTGGGATCGGCTTTCGCGTTCCTCATGATCGCTTGAGAGCGGTCGATCTGGCGCTTGCGGACTGGCAGAATGATGCATGAAATTTTGTATTTGACTATTTATGTCGTATACGACAATTATGGCTTAGATGTAACGCTCGTCGAGAAGGAATAGACCATGAAGACCGTTCTTGGCGCGCTCGCCGCCGCCTGCGTCGCGATCGCTGCTCCTACCCTTGCCGCCGCAGAGTGGCCCGAACGGCCGATCAAGGTGATCGTCCCCTTCAAGGCCGGCGGCTCCTCTGATCTGGTCGCCCGGAGCTTCTCGACAGCCATCGACGAGGGGGATCTGCTGCCCCAGCCGGTGAGCGTGGTCAATGTCGGCGGTCACTCTTCTGTCGGGGCACGCCGGGTCTTGGATGCAGAGCCCGACGGCTATGAATTCCTCCTCCACGAAACCGGGATCATTGGCGCCGAAGCAGCCGGAATCATCGACTTCGGCTATCAGGACTATAAGCCGGTGGCCGCGACCGGCAGCATCTGCATGGCCATCCTGGTTCGTAAAGATTCCAGCTTCGACGATCTGAGCGCCCTTCTGACGGCAGCCAAGGACGAGCCGGCCACAGTGGTCTTTGGTGTGAACCTCGGCGGATTGAACCACATGTCGGGAATCCTGCTGGAGAATGCCTCCGGCGCCAAGTTCCGCTTCGCCCAGATCGGCGGTTCGGCCGACAACTTTGCCGCCCTCACCGGCGCTCAAACCGCCGTCGCCTCGGTCGGCGCAGCTGGTGCCAAAAACTTCACCTTGACCAAGGACGGCGAGCCTTCCGACGACAGCCAGGTGAAGACGATCGCGCTCTTGGCCGAGGAACAGCATCCGCTCTTACCAAACATTCAAACCGCGCGCGAGCAGGGGCATGATGTCCAGTTCTGTTTCACCAACTACTGGT
Source organism: Rhodospirillales bacterium (assembly GCA_963669335.1). Classification (GTDB taxonomy): domain Bacteria; phylum Pseudomonadota; class Alphaproteobacteria; order Kiloniellales; family JACOMY01; genus JACOMY01. The sequence continues at coordinate 2,186,874 of OY770023.1, read as the reverse complement.
TCGCCCCCAAGGATACGCCAGATGCCGTCGTTTCCGCTTTTGCCGACGCGTTGGAGAAGGCAGCAACCAGTGATCGCGTGGTGCAGTTCTATACCGACACCCTCTCGACCCCGGTCTTCTTGCGTGGTGAGGACTTTGCCAAGCATCTGGACGAGACCGCTGCCGTCGTTGGCCCGATTGCCAAACAGGCCTCCCAGAACTAGCCCTCGTCCTGGCAGAGTGGAAGCCCAGGGTCCCGAACAGCGGACCCAAGGGCTGTGGAGTTAGGTCAATGAAAGGCTGGGCATTCGACGTCGCCGCGCTGCTGCTCTTCGTTCTCCTCGGCGCAGGCGGTCTCTGGGCTGCGGGCGAGATCAAGGGCATGTCCTTTGATCCCTTGGGCTCGGCCGCCGCTCCCTACGCCATTGGCGCCGGCGTCATCCTGCTGTCCTTGCTCTGCGGGGTAAGCCTGATCCGACGGGCCGGACGGTCCGCCGGCGAAGACCTGGCCGACGAGCGTCGCTACAGTGCTCGAGAGATACTCGAAGTCTTGGCGATGATCGTGCTTGTCGTGTTCTACATCATCGCGCTCTTCCGCCTCCGCCTCCCCTTCTCTCTGTCGACCCTGGTCTTTATCCCCGCAGTTGCTTGCCTGTTGGAGCGGTCGGTGACGCTGAGAGGCCTCGCCATGGCCCTTGTCGCCGGTTTTCTGATCGGCCTTGGCGGCGAACTGCTCTTCACACGGGTCTTCTTCGTCGACCTGCCGACCCTCTGGTGAGATGATGCAGGATCTCATCAACGCCTTCGGCTTTGTTCTAACCCCGCTGCCGCTCGTCTTGATGCTCGCCGGCGTGTCGGCCGGCGTTTTCGTTGGCGCCATCCCGGGATTGACCGGGACGATGCTAATCGCGCTCTGTCTGCCGCTGACCTTCTTCATGACGCCGGAAACCGCGATCGTGCTGCTGATCTCGATCTACGTCGGGGCCATCAGCGGCGGCTTGATCACGGCAACCCTGCTGAAGATGCCCGGTACCGAAGCCGCGATCATGACCACCCTGGACGGCTATCCCATGGCCTCCTCGGGGCGTCCGGGTCGGGCATTGGGATTGGGCATCGGTGCATCCTTCGTCGGCGGCGTGGTCTCCTGGTTGGCCCTGGTGCTGTTGGCCAAGCCGCTCTCGATCTGGGCGACCCAGTTCTCTCCCTTCAACTACTTCGCCTTGATCGTCATGGCTCTGGTCCTGATAGCCGTCATCAGTCAGGGCTCCATGATAAAGGGCATTCTCGCCGCCTTTATCGGGGCGCTTCTGGCGCTGCCGGGCATCGATGCCTCGTCGGGAACACCGCGCCTCACCTTTGGACTGGTCGAGCTCAACGGCGGCATCGATCCCATTCCCATGTTCATCGGTCTCTTTGCCTTGGGCACGGTGCTGAACGACATGCTGGACCGCGACGGCGCGACCAAGGGTGTCGAGGCCTCGCGCAAGGGCATCCTGATGAGCTTCGGCGACTACCGTCGTCACGGGATCAACCTCCTGCGGTCTTCAACAATCGGGACCTGGGTTGGCCTGCTGCCCGGTGTGGGCGCCGTGATCGGATCAATGGTCGCCTACTCCGTCTCCAAGTCGCTTTCGAAGACGCCAGAGGCCTATGGTACTGGCAGTGAAGAAGGCATCATCGCCTCTGAATCCGCCAACAACGCGACGATCGGTGGGGCCATGATCCCCTTGGTGGCGCTGGGGTTGCCCGGCAGCTTGAACAATGTGCTGCTGCTGGCGGCTCTGCTGATTCACTCGATCCAGCCCGGTCCCCTGCTCTTTGTGAACAATCCAGACCTGGTCTACACCTTGATGGCGGCTCTGCTCTTGGCGAACCTTGTCATGTACGGGGTGATGGTCATCAGCGTGCGCTGGGTCTCCAAGATCAATCGCATTCCACGGTCGATCCTCTTTCCGATCATTCTGGTCTCCTGCATCGTCGGTGGATTTGCCTACAGCAACTCCGTGGCTGACGTCTGGGTGTTGCTCGCCTTCGGGGTGCTGGGTTTCCTGATGGAACGCGGCGGCTTTCCCAAGGGACCGATGGCGATCGCCTTCATTCTGATGCCGTTGGCCGAACAGAAGCTGCGCACGGGTTTGCAGATCACCGCGGGTAGCTGGGCGCCGCTCTATTCCGATCCGCTGACACTGGCGATGCTGCTGATCGCTGTCTTGGTGCTCTTCCTACCCTATGCCGGACGTCTCAAGGCGCGCTTCGGAATCCGTGGCCGCTCAGGTCATACGCCCGACCCGACCGAAGAGTGACGCGATCACACCTCTACTGCTAGTCTTCCTTTCAGAAAGAGCCTTCGCTCAGAAGGCCGGTCCAACAGGAGAGGAAGGCGCAAGGTCAATGGTTGCAGTCAGACCCTATCATCCCCAAGACGGTGCATCACTGGTCGCAGGACCACGGGAACCAGCGCTTTGGGAGAGGACCATTCCGGAGATCCTGGCTGAGACCGTTGCGCAGTTCGGCGATCGGGAAGCGCTGGTCTTTGCCGACCGCGGCCTGCGTTGGACCTATACCGACTTCAATGATGCCGTGGATTGCTTGGCAGCGGGGCTGGTGGCGTTGGGCATCGAAAAGGGCGATCGGGTCGGGATCTGGTCTCCGAACAAGCCGGAATGGGTGGTGACCCAGTTCGCCACGGCGCGCATCGGCGCAATCCTGGTCACCATCAACCCGGCCTATCGCCTGGCCGAGCTGGAGTTCGCACTGAACAAGGTCCAGTGCAAGGCTCTGGTGACCGCCGATCAATTTAAGACCAGCGACTACCTGGCCATGCTGAATGAGCTGGCGCCGGAGCTGGCAACGGCCACGCCAGGCAGTCTTCAGGCCGAACGCCTGCCGCACCTCAGGAGCATTATCCGAACCGGCAGCGAAGAGACCCCGGGTATGTTCCTCTACGACGCCGTCGTGGCGCAGGGTGGGGATGTGAGCAAGGCGGATCTAGACAGCCGTTCGGCGGCGCTGAAGCCGGACGAGGCGATCAACATCCAATTCACCAGCGGCACCACCGGAACGCCCAAGGGTGCCACCCTGACCCACCGCAACATCGCCAACAACGGCCGACTGGTGGTCGGAACCATGCATTTCGGGCCAGAGGACCGACTCTGCATTCCGGTGCCGCTCTACCACTGTTTCGGCATGGTCATGGGCACCTTGGGCTGTGTCTGCACGGGCGCCACCATGGTCTTCGCCGGAGAGGCCTTCGAGCCCCGGGCCACTCTGGACTGTGTCGCCAAAGAGCGTTGCACCGGCCTCTACGGCGTTCCCACCATGTTCGTCGCTATGCTGGAACATCCTGACTTTACCAGCTTTGATCTCTCCACCCTGCGCACTGGCATCATGGCTGGCGCCCCCTGCCCCATCGAAGTGATGAAGCGGGTGATCTCCGACATGAACATGGGTGGCGTCACCATCGCTTACGGCATGACCGAGACCAGCCCGGTTTCATTCCAGAGCCACATGGATGATCCCATCGAGCGACGGGTCTCCACCGTCGGGCGCGTGCATCCGCATGTCGAGGTCAAGGTGATTGGTCCCGACAGTCAGATCCTGCCGACGGGAGCGCGCGGCGAGCTTTGCACCCGCGGCTACTCGGTGATGAAGGGCTATTGGGACGAGGCAGAGCGCACCGCCGATGTCTTGGACGAGGAAGGCTGGATGCACAGCGGCGACCTCGCCGTGATCGACGACGAGGGCTATTGCGACATCGTCGGGCGGGTGAAGGACATGCTGATCCGCGGGGGTGAAAACGTCTACCCGCGTGAGGTCGAGGACTTTCTTTATCGCCATCCAAAGGTGCAACAGGTGCAGGTCTTCGGCGTCGCCGATGCCAAGTTCGGTGAAGAGGTCTGCGCCTGGATCGTCCTGAAACCGGAGACCGACTGCGAAGAGCAGGAGATTCGCGACTTTTGTCAGGGCCAGATCGCACACTACAAGATCCCGCGCTATGTGCGCTTTAGGGCCGAACTGCCGATGACGGTCACCGGCAAGCCGCAGAAGTTCAAGATGCGCGAGACCATGGAAGCGGAACTCGCTGCCGCAGACTGACAAGCGCGGTCAGACCGGCTCCTGCTCGTGGCAGATCTGCTGGGTTTCTGCTGGACTGAGCGGCTCCTGCAGCAGCGTGCAGAAACCGGCCTTTCCCTGGGCTCGATGATGACGGCAGTCCCGGCAGAGGCCAAAGGGGCGGTTTCCGCGCGCTCGCAGGGTCTGCGTAAGGAGAGTCTCAAGGCCCTCTCGTAGCTGTCGCAAGCTGGCTTCCGGCAGCGCCGCTAAACTGTCGCTCAATGAGGAGACACGGTTCAACGCAGCCTCACCCTCGGGCGTCAGATCATAGGCTCTGCTGCGCTTATCGCCGGGAACGGGACCCTCGCGCAGCAAGCCCTTACGCGCCAAGGTCTTCAGAGTCTGAGACACGGTCCCCCGTGTGCACATGAGATAGTCGGCGACCTGGGAGGGCGAGCGGGAGAAGCGATTGGCGCGCGCCAGATAGCTTAAGGCAGTCTGTTGGGCCGGGTTCAGATCCTGCTGCCAGTCGTCCTGAGCTGCCAATCGGCAGAGCCGATCCAGCAGTGCGCGAAGGTGCTCATGTCGATCCTGTTGCATGCTGCGAAGATAGCGAGTCAAAACTATCCTTGCAATAATAGCGACTCGCTATTATCTGTTCCGATGTTCCGACGCACTCAGGAGATCAGCCATGAGACAGGTCCTATTCCCCCTCGCCCTCCTCCTTCCGCTGGCGACAGCCAATGCCGATGGCGATCATGCCATTCACCAAGAGGGGGCCATCCTCTCTCCTGATGCCGAGGTGCAGCATGCCGCCTTTGACATCCTGGCCGCCCACGTTCATCGCGAGGGTCGTTGGGTCACCTTCCACATGACGACCGAGGGTCTGGCCGGATCGAAGACACCGATCCCTGCTGGCGACCTGGCCGGTGCGCCGGTCTTTGCCTATGTCTGGCCGACCTCGCTCGATCCCTCCGCTGTCGGCTTTGAAGCAGAGACCGGCATTCTGGCTTTGGCCGCCACCAGCCATCCCGACTTTGACGACACCCCTCTTTATGACGAGAATCGCGATGGCGATCCCGCCAACGACGGCGCGGACTGGCACAGTCACTGGGTGGTCTTGGTTCCTGATGAGGCCTGCGGTCCGGGCGCGCTCGGCGTGCGCGATATCCCGGAAGGGACGACACCGGCAATGCCGCTGACCTGGCCCGGCCTACCGCTCTTCCTCGACAGCCCCGGCTACACGCCGCTCTTCGATGGACCGGAGGTCACAATCACCGTGCCCTTCCAAAATCCGGAAGCCTTGGCCGGCACGGCCTATGATGGTGTCACCTCTGCCCTTAAGGTGCACGCCAACCTGCACCAGCCTCTACTTTGCGTGACCGATGTCTTCGATGTTGCCTCAGGAGACCTCTCTCGACCAGGAAGGCTGCAGTAGCAATGCGGCGGTTTCGGCCGCCGTCCCACCAATCCCGGCTCCCTCCTAAGGCAGACGAGTAAGTTCGTAGGGCTCCTCTCCACCCAGATCGATCCGCATGGCCGTAACTTTGCCGTCAGATGCCTGCACGAACTCCAGGCGCTTTTCGGCATCCTCTACCAGAAAGGCTCCGTCTTCCTCAGGGATCAATGCATAACGGCCCCAGCGCAGGCTATCCAACTGCAAGCCGCCATTTGCTTCATAGACCCTTACTCTGAAGCCCTCCAAACGATAGTTGCCGGTCATGGCGGCTAACCTCTCGGGGCTTACTGCAGGGCTCTGGACAGGGGCTTCTTGGGTCATAGGACTGCTGTCCGGATTGGAGACCGGCGGGCCGATCCGGGCGTTCAGGATGGTGTTCAAGATTGTCCGCATGGAGGACACCTGAATGTGACGATCCTCATAGGTATCGGCCCGGTGGACTACGACCAGCTTGGCCTTGGGGATGACGTAGACCCAGTGACCGCCCCAGCCCGCAGCAGCATAGGCTCCCAACTCCCCCAGCCGACCGCCGGCCGTCCACCACATGTAGCCATAGCCACCGCCGTCGCCCGTGGCGGAATGCGCCTCAGTGCTCTCGCGAACCCAGTCGCTGGGAATGATCTGGCGATCCTGCCAACGGCCTTCGTTGAGGTAAAGCAGGCCAAAGCGGGCCAGGTCACGGGCGGACATGCGGAAGGGATAGGCTGGAAAATTGGAGTGCTCCGCCTCCAGATGGTAATAGGTGTGGCGCAGGTCAAAGTCCTGCATCTGCAGCGGTCGGGCGATCTCCTCCTCGAAGGCCTCGAAGAGGTCGTCCCCGGTCTCTTTGTTAAAGATCTCTCCTAACGCATTGAAATCCCAGTTGTTGTAGTACCACTGATTCCCTGGCGGCCGACTGCCGCGCTTGGGACGGGAATTCTTCATACCGGGAGACTCATAGGCAGCCGGAAGGTAGATGCCGGAGCGCGCCTTTAAGAGGTCCGCGATCCTCGCTTGCTTCTCCGCCTCCGTCAGCGGGGTCTTGTCCTCTATGCCCAAAGATCCCAAGGTGTCTTCGATGTCGATCTGCCCCTTGGCAACGGCAATCCCGTAGAGCGCACTCAGAAGGCTCTTGCGGATCGAGTGGCAGAGGTAGCGACGCTCCACATCGCCCCACTCCGCCAAGACCAGACCATCGAAAACCACCATCACCGCCGCCGACCCGAAGGCTTTGGAGAGCTTTTGGGCATCCGCAAGCCCTTCGGAGGACCAGCCCGCCTCTTCAGGCCTCACGTAGCGAGACCAGGTTTTGCCCGGATAGTGCGGTCTGGACTGGGTGTTCCACCCCTCCCAGGTCTCGATCGGCCAGGCTTGGGCGAAGGCGCTCGACCCTGCTGTGAGAGACAGGGTCGCCGAAAGGCAGAGAGGAACCAGATAGCCTTTTGTCGAACTGGTCATGGCCCAAGCCCACTCCAGCAGTTCTGCCAAAGACACCTTTAGATTACCACAAGCGCTAGCGTGTCCTTGCCATCGGTTGCAGAAGTGTGCCTTCAGCAGAAAATCTGATCAAGCCACAACGCTGCATCTGCCAGGCCGTGGGCGACCCAGCAAGCCATTATCGTGCCATTTCCGAGTAGCTCGGCAGGGCTTTCAGGTGCCGCTCCTGCACATCGAGCGTAACCTCTCGGTAGAGATGATCGATCCACTTATCGGAAGGAAATCCTTCGGAGAATCCAGGCAGAACTGGATCGATGGCCAGCACGGCCGCCCGCTGCATGTGGGCAACGAATGTGCGAGGATCCTCAAGGCCGACAGCAATCCTGGTCGTGGTTGGGGCAATGCCGGCCTCACGCAGAGCAGCGTCGGAGAGCTCCGAGTGGGTGGTCATGGCCGGGCAGAGGCCGACGGTGGTGGTCTGACCCAGGCTCACCTGCATCCCCATGGCCGGCTCCAACATGTCGAAGAAGCGCTTGAAGGCGGCTCTCGAAACACCTGGCCGTTCCCCCTTCCCTTCGACGTCGATGGTAAAGAGCGCGGCCGGAAGGCCGAGGTACATATGCTGCTGCGCGATAGCGTGATTGGCGTTCTCTTCCAGCACCGGGCAGGAGACGTTGATGTCCGGATGGGCGGCCAGGATGCGGGCCAACACCGTCGTGTTGATCGCTTTCTGCAAGACCCGCATCTCATAGGTCTTCATGCCGTTCAGAACCTCAAAGGCCTTGTCGGCATCAAGAAAGGCACCCTTCACGTAGAAGACGTTCCAAAAGAGGGTCTCGTCCCAAGAGATCTGTCGCGGTGATCCATCGGGCCAGGTCGTCTCGGCCGTCGCGTGCTTGGGCAGGAACATGTCTTCGTTGCGGGCGATAACCACACCGGCTGTCGTCGAACCGCTGCCGGCCAGGTCCTTGGTATAGGAGTGGACGACAAAATCCGGCCGAGCCATGGGATCGCTGTGCTTCAGCACCGGATGCAGGAAGGGCGTCCCTACCGTCGAGTCGACGATTATTCGCCAGCCCCGCTCATGCGCGGCCTGCGCGATTCCGGGAACGTCCAGCACATAGCCATGCGGATTGCAGGGGCTCTCCAGGTAGACATAGATCTGGCGGCCCTCCGCCAAGCGATCTCCGAAGGTCTCGGCCGCACGATCCAGGGCCACTTCGAAGCTCTCGGCATCGAAGCCGTCGACCCACTCCAGCGCCACCTCCAGGTTGGAGCTCTTGGCATACCAATCGTGCAGTAGTTGGTAGGTACCGCCATAGACATTGCGTGAAGAAACGACGATGTCGCCGCGACCCAAAAGGTGGCTCAGCACCCCATCGATGGCCGCCATGCCGGAGTTGAAGTTCCAGGCCATGTATTGGTTGGCCTCGGGCCCGCACTCCAGATCGACAATGTGATTGGCGAGGCTGATCGAGGTGGGATTCAGCAGGCGGGAATAGATCTCGTGCAGGGGTTCGCGCCCGGTAAAGGCATCCTCCACCCACTCGGTGCAGGCAAAGAGATAGGTTGCCGTGCGGGTAATGACGGGGTTGGCAGAGAAGATGGCCGCCACGTTGTCGAAGAGCGGATAGGCACCCTTCGTCGAAAAACCCGGTTGGTCCGTGGCGATCGACTGATAGACCGCGCGCAGAGGATTCTGCAGCGTATCCAGGATCTTGGCGAGCTGAAAGCTGACGAAGCGCTTGGCGTTGAACCAGGCCACCCGATCGCTGCGATCGAGGCCCTTGAGGCCATCCATCGTAATGCGGAGCAGATCATGGGTGGCCACATTGGTCTCATAGAGCCTGGCCGCCAGACGGACCAATCCCCGACCATAGTCGCTCATCGGATCGACCCCGAAGTGGCGAGCCTGCTCCAACGCCAAGGCCTCCGGAGAGGCGAGAGTCGTGGTGTTTCTAAGCGGGCTCAACTGGCGCAGGGCATTGGTGGCTGCCTCCTCGTCCTGCGAGAAGGCATCCGCATTCTTCAGCTCTATGTTCATGATTCTCTCCCATCGACGGCAATCCCGTTGCCATCCTCAATGGCAGGCATTGGTCGATAGGTGTGACCAATCTTCGATAGTTTTTCTGCCAATATTAGCAGAATCTGCTAAAACACCTTCATGGACGATAAAGACCGAGCGATCATCCGCGAACTGCAACGCAATGCGCGCATCACCAATCAGGACCTGAGTGAGCGGGTCAATCTCTCGCCGACCCCCTGCCTGCGCCGCGTTCGCCGCTTGGAGGAACAGGGGGTCATCAAGGGCTATGCCGCGCAGGTGGATAACGAGGCCTATGGCCTTCCGGTCATGGCCTTCGTCTCGGTGCGCTTGGAGAAGCAGGCCGAAGCCGAAATCGCCAAGTTCGAGCGCGGGGTAGAGCGCTTGGAAGAGGTCCAGGCCTGCTATCTCATGTCGGGCAAGGACGACTATCTGCTGCAGGTCTATGCGGAATCCTTGAAGGACTACGAACGCTTTGTCAGGGACCGACTGACCCGCATCGGCGGCATCGGTGCGCTGGAGACCCACTTCGTCTTCGGCAAGGTCAAGGAAGCGGCTGCCTTCCCGCGCCTGGGGTCTTGATAGGCTCCGCGTCGCCAAGGTCACGCGCGACCCCGCCAAGGCGGCCAAGCTCCTCGCGCAGGAGCGCTCGGAAGCCCTTGGTCACCAGCGATTCCGGTCGATAGGCAGGCGCCAGCAAGACCACGCCAAAGTAGATGACAGGGCGGAAGGGAATGAAGGTCAGCGCGGCAGCGTCGCGCGCCCTCAGGCGCCAGGACTCAATGGTCAAGGGATCGACCACGGCATAGGCCAGGCCCTTTTCGACATAGGCGAGGTGCGGCAGGAAGAATTGATGCACGAAGCGCACGTTGAATGGGCAGTTCTCCACCTCAAAGGCGCGCTTGATCTGTATGTGGCTCTGGTGCTCGGGGATCAGAACCGCCATCGGTTTCCCGGCCAGGTCCTGCGGCGTGACCAGGTCGCACTCTGCCAAGGGATCATCGCTGGGCATCGCACAGAAGCACTGGAAGCCGTAGGTCTCGCTGGTGACGAGCGAGGTCTCCGGTGCGGCTGAGGGGCTGTAGTCGGCAATGCCCAGATCGAACTGCTGGGAGGCGACCAGCTGCAGCACAGCGTCAGAGCTGCGCGAGAGCACCGTGGCCTTGACCTCTGAATCGTCCCCGATGAAACGACACACCATTTCCGGCAAGAGGGTCACCGCCGGTCCTGGCATGGAGGCGATCCGCAACTCTCCGGTCTCGATGGCCTTGATCCGCTTCATGTTGCGGCTGACCGCCTCTAAGCGGTGTAGCAGCTCTTTGCACTCTTCGAAGAGGTAATGGGCTTCCTGAACCGGATGGAGGCGCCCGCCCCGACGCTCAAAAAGGCGAATGTCCAGATCTCTTTCCAGCGTCTGTATCAAGTGGCTTATCGAGGGTTGGGTCCGGTTCAGATTGCGCGCGGCCTCTGACACAGAGCCGGTCAACATCAACTCGCGAAAAGCCTTCATCTGGTTCACATTCATGATCGAAGTCTATAAAGGATTTCTATAGGACGCAAGAAAATTACAATTTGTGAAGATAAGTGACCCGTATGTATCATCCCTGGCAGTCGGCTAGGACCGACGGGACAGGCTTGTTTCTGGGAGAACAAAATGAAACACACGACGTCACTCTTTGCGCTTGCCTTCGCTGCGGGCCTCACGGTCGCCAGCGTCGCCGAGGCGCAAGATCCAACCTTCTTCCGTATCGGCACCGGTGGTGCGGGTGGTACCTACTTCCCGATCGGCGGCACCATCGCCAATGCCATCTCCGCCCCCCCGGGTTCACGCCCCTGCGACGAGGGTGGTCAGTGCGGCGTTCCGGGTCTTATCGCAATCGCGCAGTCGACCACGGCTTCGGTCTTCAACAACGCCGCTGTGCAGAACGGCGAGCTGGAAGCCGGCCTCGCGGCGGCTGACGTCACCCGCTCCATGTATCTCGGCGAAGGCAAGTTCGACGGCAAGCCGCACCCGAACCTGCGCGTCGTTGCCAACCTCTATCCGGAAGATCTGCACCTTGTGCTGCCGGCCGGACAGACCATCAATGATCTGGGCGACCTCGAGGGCAAGCGCGTCGGCATCGCACAGGCCGGCTCCGGCACCCAGGTTGCGGTGCTGCAGATGTTGGATGCCTGGGGCGTCAATCGGGACAACATGGATGAGGCAGAGTTGAACAACGCGCAGTCGGCCGAACGCCTGGCTGACGGACAGCTCGACGCCTACTTCTATGCTGCCGGCTGGCCGGTGGCTGCCATGGTGCAGCTGGCCTCGACCAAGGGCATGAACCTGCATTCCTTCTCTGACGAAGACATGCAGAAGATCAACGAGGTGGTTCCGGCCTACATCCCCTCCAAGATTCCGGGCGGAACCTATGAGGGTATCGACGGAGACACCAAGACCCCGGCCGTCAGCGCCCTCTTGGTGGTTTCCTCCGATCTCTCCGACGACCTGGTCTATGGCATCACCAAGGCCATGTGGAACTCCAACACCCGCAAGCTTCTGGACAACGGTCATGCCAAGGGCAAGCTGATCACGGCTGAGACGGCGCTCGACGGCGTGGGCTCTCTGGGCGTGCCGCTGCACCCGGGTGCAGAGCGCTTCTACAAAGAGCAAGGCATGCTGCAGTAGGCCTAACTAAAGCAGGCTTTGGACGAAACGGCGGCTCCTATTTGGGAGCCGCCGAGGGGGACGCTTTGCCCGAGCGGTGACATGCCATGACCAATACAAAAACAGACGAACACGAGCTGACCGCTGAAGAACTGGCGGCAATCGAAGAGCGCTACGACGAAGGCAGTGCCACGCGCAAGGTCACGAAGCACGCCCATTTCGCCCTTCGCATCGTCGCGATCGTCTTCGCCACCTATCACTATCTGACTGCCGGGTTTGGCCTGCCGCCGGATCACTGGCACATGGGCTTTCACCTGACCGGCCTCTTCATTCTGATCTACGCGCTCTACCCGATTGTGAAATCAAAGCGCCTGATGAACCTGGGTGGCGGCTTTCTGCGCATCGGCAATGTGCCGCTCTATGACCTGGTGGCCATGGTCCTGGGTGTCGCCGCCTCGCTCTATCTCGGTCTGGCCTGGCGCGGCATCCAGTACTTCGGAATCGACATCGAAGAACAGACCTTCCGGATGGGCAATCCCAATACTTACGACCTGGTCTTCGGCGTGATCCTGATCCTATTGGTCCTGGATATCGCGCGCAGGACCCTGGGCTGGATCCTGCCGCTGATCATCTGTGTCTTTATCTCCTATGCTTTGTTTGGACCTTACTTCCCCGGCATCCTTCAGCATCCGGGTGTCAAGTTTAATACCTTCGTCTCCTCCATGTACTTCCCACAGGAAGGCATCTTCGGCGTCACCCTCTGGGTGGTCTCCACCATCGTCTTTCACTTCGTGCTCTTTGGTGTGATTGCGCAGCGGACCGGGCTCGGCAAACTCTTCATCGACAATGCCACCATCCTGGCCGGCCGCTATACCGGCGGCCCAGCCAAGGTCTCGGTGGTCTCCTCTGCCTTCTTCGGCACGATCTCCGGATCTTCGGTCGCCAACACGGTCTCGACCGGAGCGCTCACCATCCCCAACATGAAGCGCCTGGGCTATCCGGGACACTTCGCCGGCGGCGTCGAGGCTGCTGCCTCCGCCGGTGGCCAGATCACCCCGCCGATCATGGGCGCAGCGGCCTTCATCATGGCCGAGTTCCTGGAGGTGCCTTACACAACCATCGTCATCGCAGCGATCTTCCCGGCCTTGCTGCACTATGTCGGTGTCTTCGCCGTCGTGCACCTGATGGCCCGCAAGCTGGACCTGAAGGGTGTCGCCGAAGAGTTGATGCCGCAGTTCCGCGCGGTTTGGCGCGAAGGCTGGGCCAACGTCATTCCGCTGATCGCGCTGCTGGTCGTGCTCTTCACCGGCTATACACCCTATATGTCCGCCTTCTGCGGCATCAGCCTGGCCTTGATCGTCGGCGCGTCGCGCCCCTCCGTCCCCTGGACCCTGGTCTTTCCGGCTGCCTTCTTGAGCTTCGTCATCTGGAAGTACATGGGTGGCGGCTTCGACCTGACGATCACCCTGATCCTTGGCGGTGGTGCCATCCTCGGGATCTTCTCGCGGCAGCGCCGCATGCCGATGACGGAACTGCTGGAAGCGATTGAGACCGGCGTTAAGTACGCGCTGGCCGTCGGTGCCGCCGCAGCAGCCGTCGGCATTGTCATCGGCGTGATCAACACCACCGGTGTCGGATTCCGGATCGGCTTCATGGTAACGGCAGGTGCGCAAACCATCGCCGAATCCCTGCACAGCCTTGTCGTCTTCGGCAGTTACGAGCTCTTCTCGGTACAGGGCCTGCAACTCTTCCTGTCACTGCTGCTGATCGCCATGGCCTGCATCCTGATGGGCGCCGGCGTGCCGACCACGGCGCTTTACATCATGCTGGTCTCGGTCGCGCAGCCGACCCTGGCGCAGCTTGGCGTACCGCCGATTGCCAGCCACATGTTCGTGCTCTACTACGGTGTCATTGCAGAGATCACGCCACCGGTCTGTACCTCGGCCTTCGCCGCCGCGGCGATCGCCAATGCCAACCCCTTCCGCACCGGCGTGTCGGCCTTCACCCTGGGGCTGGGCAAGATCGTAGCGCCCATGGCCTTCGTCTATGCACCAGTCCTGCTGATCGTCTCCTCGGCCGGCTTTGACCTGCTGGAGTTCACCTATGTGTCGATCACCTGCATTGCCGGCGTGATTGCCCTCTCGACCTCGGTCGTCGGCTACTTCCTGGCACCTATGGGCCGCCTCGAGCGTGTGCTCGCTGCTTTTGGCGGACTGGTCCTGATCGCGCCTGACCTGCAGGCCGACTTGATCGCAATCGTCCTCTTGTCTCCGGCCATTGCCATGCAGTTCGCCGCCAAACGACGCGCGATCGTTGGCAACGCCTGAGGAGCGTGAGCATGCAGTGCACGGCGTCGGAGACCAGCGACGTAACCATCCTTGGTGCCGGTATCATCGGAGTCTGCACGGCTCTCTCGGTCCTCGAGGCAGGCTTCAGCGTCACCTTGGTCGATCGCGACGAGCCGGGTGAGGCCACCAGCTTCGGCAATGCCGGGGTGATCTCGCCCTGGTCTTGCGTCCCGCAGAGCCTGCCTGGTCTTTGGCGCCAGATCCCGCGCTGGCTCTTGGACCCGAAAGGCCCGGCCAAGCTGCGCTGGCGAGACCTGCCGCAGACCCTGCCTTGGGCGCTCTCCTTCCTGCGGAACGGTAGAGCCGAAAAGGTCGAGCAGACGGCCAACGCTATGGATGGCTTGATGCAAGGCAATGTGGAGGCCTATCAGCACTATCTGCGCGGCTCAGGAGACGAGCATCTGGTGACCGAGAGCTGGTCCATCACAGGCTCTCGCGCGCAGCAGAAGCCGGACTTGAATGACTTGAAGTGGCGGCTGAGGCGAGAGCGAGGCGCGCCGATCGAGGTCGTCGATGCCGGCAATTTGCGCGAGATCGAGCCTGCCCTGTCTCCGGATTTCCGCTGGGCAGTGCTGATCAAGGATCAGGGGCGTGCGCTGGCGCCCGGCCCGCTGTGCAAGGCACTGGCCAAAAGGGCTGTGGCTCTTGGTGCCCGCCTGCTGCGTGCAGAGGTGCGCTCCCTAGAGAGAGAGGCCGATGGCGCCCTCACACTGCAGACAGAGACGGGCAGCGTTGCCACCAAGCAGCTGGTCCTCTGTGGCGGCGCCTGGTCACTCACGCTCTTAAAGCCGCTTGGCTACCAGGCACCGATGATTGCCGAACGTGGTTACCACCTGGAGTTTCCGGAGCCGGGCGTCTCCCTCGCCCATTCGATCCAGGACGCCGATGCCATGGTCTACCTCTCCTCCATGGAGGGTGGCCTTAGGATCGCTGGCACCGCAGAATTCGCCGCCCTCGATGCACCGCCAAACTACGCGCGAGCGCGTGTGTTGGCCCCGCTGGCCAAACGGGTGGTGCCAGAGCTCAACACAGCTGGCGCGCGTGAATGGATGGGCATTCGCCCCTCCTTCCCAGACAGCCTGCCGGTGATAGGCCAGCTAAAGGAGCTTCCAAAGCTGACCTTGGCCTTCGGTCACAGCCACTATGGACTGGGTATGGCTCCAGGCACTGCGCGGCTGGTTGCCTCCCTGCTTCGCAAAGAACCACCCAACAGCGCGCTCTTGGCCGCAACCAGCCCAACGCGCTGGGCCTAGCGCTCTACTCCGCCATCTGGGTCGCAAACGCGGCCGGCAAGGTGATCTCCAGCAACTCGAGATCGTCGGACTGATCGCTCTGTGCATGCAGGATGCCTGGCGGCTGATGCACGCAGTCTCCGGCCTCCAGCAGGAACTCGCCCTCTCCTTCGTACCAGAAGCGCGCCCAGCCCTTCAGGATGAAGACCATCTGGAACTCGAGCGTATGGCTATGCTGGGCATTCGGCGGACGCTTGCCGGGCACGGCCCGTATGACGTGAGCACCGGCCTTGCCCTCGGTGGCCTTGTCGATCCCCAGGTCGCGATATTCAAAGTAGTCTCTCAGGCCACCGCTTTCGAAGCCGCCATCGGCGGCACGCGAGATAGAAAACTTCATGACCTCACTCTCCCTCTCCTGCTTGGCCCATCCCTAGCGCAAAGCGAGCGCGGCGTCACGACGACCACCGAACCTCTGGTTTGGCAATCGTCGCGCGCTGGTGCTCCGTTGAGAGTGAGAACTGCCCCGATACCCCGGGGCAGGACCTCAATGAACTAAGACAGGAAGGCCAAGATCGCCGCGTTGACGTCGCTTGCCTTCTCCATATGCGGCAGGTGCCCTGTGCCAGAGTAGCGTGCGACCGTGACGCCGTCCGGCAGCGCATCGGCATGGGCGACCGGAAGGATCTGGTCGCCCTCACCCCAGATTGCCTGCACCGGCACCGAGAGGCCAGCGAGCTTGCCAGCATCAAAGCTTGCCTGGGTGCCACCCGGGAATAGGCCGTCCCGTAGCTTGCTCAACGCATCAACAGCGCCGTCCAAGCGTTTGAACTTAATGACTTCTTCGACCATGTCGTTGGTAATCATACCGGGGTCGGCAACCAAGAGCTCCAGGACACCACGCAGCTTCTTCGCCCGCTTCTGCGTGATGAAACCGTCGATGAAATCCATGTTGATTTCAGCCCCGAGGCCGGCCGGAGCCAAGAGGCTTGCAGAAGCGACGCGGTCAGTATGGTCCAAGGCCAAGGCCAAAGCTATGGCACCGCCCATGGAATGACCGACCAGGTGCGCCTTGGCGATCCCGCGCTCATCCATAAAGTCGATCACCGCCTTCACCATGACCGAGAGCTGACCGTCGCCCACGTCCTTGCTGGAGCCACCATGGCCCGGCAGGTCGAGCGCGTAGGTCGTGTGGCCCTCTGCCAGGGCCTCCTGATTGAAGAGCCAGCCCAGACAATCGCCGCCGAAGCCGTGGATCAGGAGAATCGGCGTTCCCTCAGCATCGCCCTGTTTCAGGAAACGGGTGCGCTTACCGGCGACCTCAATGGTCTCCGTCGAGGGGCCGCTGGCACCGGCCGCAGCATCCCAATCGAAGTTGTCGACGAAGTCTTTGACATAGGCATCGACCTCGTCGTCGCTGACCGAGGCCGGCGCACAGACGCCCAGCAGGGCGCCGACCGGCACGGTCTCGCCCCCCTGCACCACGATGCGACGCAGCGGTCCGGCGACCGGGCTCTCGAAGACATTGGTGATTTTGGAGGTCTCGATCTCCATGATGTCCTGGCCGGCTGCAACCTCGGATCCCTCCTCGGC
Organism: Rhodospirillales bacterium; assembly: GCA_963669335.1. GTDB lineage: Bacteria > Pseudomonadota > Alphaproteobacteria > Kiloniellales > JACOMY01 > JACOMY01. The sequence goes on along the minus strand of OY770023.1, from coordinate 2,170,106 downwards.
CTGCCATTCGACCACGGTGCCTTCAATCATGGCCAGACCCCACTTGGGCATGACGATGGGACGGATGTCGCTCATGGGACGCCTCCTCGATACTTCCCTGGGGCTGAAGCCCCAATCTTGACGGGTACAAAAACGATGCCGGGGCGAGGCACGCTCTGCCTCGCCCCGGCCATCAGGTTACTGTTCTATCCCATGACCTCGCGCACCGCCGCTTCGATGCGCGGCACGCCGGGGACATAGAGGTCTTCCAGTGCCGGCGAGAAGGGCACCGGCGCATGCGGGCCTGTCACCTGCTTGATCGGCGCCTTCAAATCGCTGAAGCAGTTCTCGCAGATCAGCGCCGAGATGTCGGTCGCCATGTTGCAGCGCGGATGCGCCTCGTCAATCACCACGACGCGGCCGGTCTCAGAGGCCGTCTCCAGGATGGTCTCCTTGTCCAAGGGCGAGGTGGTGCGCGGGTCGACCACGGTGCAGCTAATACCGTCCGCCGCCAGCTTGTCGGCCGCCTCGTTGGCGAAGTTCACCATGCGCCCGAAGGCGATCATGGTGACGTCGTCGCCCTCGCGGGTAACATTGGCCTCACCGAAGGGGATTGTATAGGCCTCGTCCGGCACATCGACTTCGTCGTCGTACATCACCTTGTGCTCGAAGAAGATCACCGGATCATCGTCACGGATCGACTGCGCCAGCAAGCCCTTGGCCTCATAGGCGTTGGAGGGAAGCGCCACCTTCAGCCCCGGGATGTGGGTGAAGAGGGGATAGAGGCACTGGCTGTGCTGCGAGGCGGCGCGGAAGCCGGCCCCGTACATGGTCCGGACCACCAAGGGCGTCACCGCCTTACCGCCGAACATGTAGCGGAACTTGGCGGCCTGGTTGAAGATCTGGTCGAAGCAGACCCCCATAAAGTCGACGAACATCAGCTCGGCAACGGGGCGCAGCCCAGTCGCGGCGGCTCCTGCCGCACAGCCGACAAAGGCACTCTCGGTGATTGGGGTATCCAAGACACGGTCGCGGCCGAACTTGGGCATCAGGCCCTTGGTGACCCCCAGCGGACCGCCCCAGGCATCGTCTTCGCCGGGTGCGCCAAGGCCACCGGCCACATCCTCGCCCATCAGCACGACGGTCTCGTCGCGCTCCATCTCTTGCATCAGTGCTTCGTTGATGGCTTGGCGAAAGCTCTTCATAGGCATGGTGTCAGCCTCCCTTAGAACTTGTAATCGACATAGACGTCGGTCAGGAGATCGGCCTCGGTCGGCATCTCGCCGGCGTGGGCAGCGGCCAGACAGTCGGCAATGACCGCCTTGGCTTCCTCCTCGATCTGCGCCAGCTCGTCCGGCTCCAACAGCTTGGTCTCGGTGACGCGCTGCTTAAACAGCATGAGGGCGTCCTTCTCCGCCTTCACCTTCTCGACCTCGCCCGCGCCCTTATAGGTGACGGCATCACCTTCGAAGTGGCCGTAGTAGCGGTTCAGCTTGACGTGCAGCAGGCTGGGGCCCTCACCGGCACGGGCACGTTCGATCGCTTGGCGAGCCGCCTCCCAAACAGCGAAGAAATCGTGACCGTCGACCTCTTGGGCCGGCATGCCAAAGCCCTTGGCACGATCCACCTGGCTGCCACCGACCGACCAGGCGCTGGCCGTCGATTCGGCATAGCCATTGTCTTCGACGATGAAGACGGCCGGCAGGTTCCAGACCTTGGCCAGATTGTAGCTCTCGAAGGTCGTGCCCTGGTTTGAGGCGCCGTCGCCGACGAAGGCGATCGCCACACCGCCAGTCTTGAGGGTCTTGGCTGTCAGCGCCGCCCCGCAGATCAGCGGCGGACCGCCACCGACGATACCATTGGCACCCATCATACCTTTGGAGAGGTCGGCAATGTGCATGGAGCCACCCTTGCCGCCGCAGAGCCCATCCTTCTTGCCGTAGATCTCCAGCATCATGGCTTTGGGGTCACAGCCCTTGGCGATGCAGTGGCCATGCCCGCGGTGGGTGGACGCGATCGCGTCGCGATCATCCAGATGCATGCAGACGCCAACACCGGAGGCCTCTTCGCCGGCATAGAGATGCACGAAGCCCGGGATGTTTCCTGCCGAGAACTCTTCGTGCAGGGTGTCCTCGAAGTTTCGAATGAGGCACATGCGCTGGTAGGCTGCCCTCAACTCGTCTCTGCTTAACTGCATTAACTCCTCCCTTGCTTGGTGCGGCACACTGGCCGCAGAGGTGATGGTTCGCCGCTTGTCACGGCCGCTTGCTTAAAAGTGGGCCTGACCATTCTCCTTGGAGAAGAGATGCCAGCGTGAGCGGTCGAAGGTAAGATAGCAGGTATCGCCTCGATTGCCCTGATAGCTGGGTTTGGCCTTGACCAAGAGTTTCGAGCCCTGGAGTGCGACGTCAACCAGGAGATCGCCGCCCAGGGGCTCGGTCAGCATGACCTGACCGGAAAAGGCGCCCTCCCCGCCTTCGGCTGCGATCGCGATTTCGTCGGGTCGAATCCCGAGCGTAACGCTGCGCGATCCGCCTGCTTCACGCATGATCGCCGCCTGCTCGGGCAGCAGCGCCCGGGAGAAGTTGGCGTGGCGCACAACCATCTCACCACCCTCTTCGGCAATCTCGCAGTCGAGGAAGTTCATGGGCGGTTCGCCGACGAAGCCCGCAACCCATTGATTGGCCGGCTTGTGATAGACCTCCTGCGGCGGCCCGAACTGCTGCAGCACGCCCTCGTGCATGACCGCGACCCGGTCAGCCATAGAGAGCGCTTCCAGCTGATCATGGGTCACATAGATCATCGTGGTCCCCAGCTCGCGCTGCATCAGCTTCAGCTCGACCCGCATATGGGCCCGCAGCTTGGCATCCAGATGAGCGATCGGCTCATCGAAGAGGAAGAGCTCCGGTTCGCGCACAATCGCCCGGCCGATCGCGGTCCTCTGCTTCTGGCCACCGGAAAGCTCGCCGGGCCTGCGATCGAGGAGATGATCGATCTCCAGCATGGTCGCAGCTTTCTTCACCTTTTCGTCGATCGTCGCCTTGTCCAGGCGGCGCAGACGCAGCGAGTTGGCGATGTTGTCGTAAACCGTCTTGTGCGGATAGAGGGCGTAGTTCTCGAAGACCATCGCGATGTCGCGATCCTTCGGCGGAATGTCGTTGATCCGCCGCTCGCCGAAGAGGATGTCGCCGGCCGAGATATGCTCCAGGCCGGCCAACATCCGAAGGGTCGAGGACTTGCCACAGCCAGACGGGCCCAGCACGCAGAGGAACTCGCCATCTTCGCAGACGAGGTTCAACTGGCGCACCGCGGCTGTCTTGCCGTAGTACTTCCAAACGTTGGTTATCGTGACCGAAGCCATGCCCTCTCCTTTGGCCCTATTCGCGCACCGCGCCCATGGTGAGGCCAGCCACCAGATAGCGTCGGATCAAGAGACCCAGGAACATCATCGGCAGGGTCGTGACCACGCCGGCCGCCATGATCTTACCCCATTGGATGTTCTGTGGCTGCACCAGCTCACGCGTTGCCGGCGGTAGTGTCTTCGCGCCGCCCGAACCGATGATCGATGCGAAGAGAAAATCATTCCAGGCGAAGAGCACACAGAGGACCAGAAAGGCGCCGACACCCGGCGCCACCAGGGGCAGGATCGCGCGAAAGGCCTGGAAACGTGTGCAGCCATCGCACATGGCGGCCTCTTCGATGGCATAGGGCACATTGTCGAAGAAGCCCTTCAGCATCCAGATGGCGAAGGGCAGATTGAAGGTCGTGTAGGCGAGGATCAGCCCCGGCAGAGTCCCGACGAGACCGGCGCCCCGAAAGATGGCATAGAGCGGCACCATGACCGCCACCACCGGCGCCATGCGGGTGGATATGATCCAGAAGAAGAGATCCTTCTTGCCGCGGAACTCGCTGCGCGACAGCGCATAGGCCGCCATCGATCCCAGTACCACCGAAACCACGGCAGAACCGCCGGCGGCAACGATGGAGTTGATCAGGTACTGGCCGAAATTGTTGACGGTGAAGAGCTCGATATAGTGCTTGAAGGTCGGCTCGAACTCGAAGAAGACGCCGATGTCGAGCCAGTCTCCCACCTCCGGCAAGGCAAAAGCCGCCAGCAAGTCCTTGAAGGAAGAGACGAACATGATGAAGAGCGGCAGGATGGTCCAGACCAGATAGACCGCAAGGAAGATTACGGTTGCTATCGAGAGCACCCGGCGCAGCGGCGAGCGATAGCGGACGATGTCGCTGGAGGCCATGGGCTAGCTCCCCCCGTCCTGCTGCTGCGGCTTGTTCGCCGGACTGTCGAAGACCTTCACAAGGATCAAGCCCAAGATGATGGTCACGATCAGCAAGGTCAGCGCAATCGCGGCACCGCGTCCCAGCTTGAAGAACTGGAAGGAGACGTCGAAGAGATAGGTCGGCAGGATCTTGGTCGAGTTCGCCGGACCGCCGCCGGTCAAGACCAGGATCGCGTCGATGAAGCGGAAGTTGTCCATGAAGCGCAGCAAGATTGCGATCAAGAGGAAGGGGTAGAGGTTCGGCAGGGTCACCTGGATGAAGTTCCGAAGCTCGCCGGCGCCATCCACCATGTTGGCTTCCAGCTGATCGCGCGGTACGCGCTTCAAGCCGGCCAGAACAATAAGCGCAATCAAGGGCGTCCATTGCCAGACATCGACAATGACGATACCCCACATCGCCGTCTCTCTGGCGCCGAGGATCGAGGTCTCTCCGAGGATCCCCGCACTTTGCATCAGCCAGTGGTACCAGCCGAAGGTGGAGTTGTAGAGGTAGTACCAGACCAGACCGGCCACGACCGGCGCCACCATCATCGGCATGAGGAAGACGGTAACCAGCACCTTCTCATAGCGATTGTTGTTCAAGACCACCGCCAACAAGACGCCGAGGCCCACCTCGAAAGCAAGGCAGAGTGCCGAATAGTGCAGCAGCAATATCCAGCCGTCCTGGAATTTGCGGTCGCGTGTAAGACGCGTCCAGTTCTTGAATTCGTTCCACACGTCGCCTGCCCCGCCGACATCGACGCTGTGCAGGCTCATGTAGATCAGCCAAAAGAAGGGATAGATGGTGATGCAGGCCAGCACGATGATAGCCGGCAGCATCAGATAGAGGTAATAGCGCTGCTTAACCTGAGGGTTCAGGCTTGCCGCTTCATAGTGGAGGATCCGCGCACCTTCAGGAGTGAAGCCCACCTCTTTGTCATGGGCCTCATCTCCGGAACGCGCGGGGCGCGATTGAGCACTCTTTGGGTCGTTCACGCCCCGCACTTCCACTTGGGCTTAGATGCCGTTCATGTCGTCGACCTGCCAGCGGATTTCCTCGCAGGCCTCTTCGGGCGAGGTTTCGTTGGTGACGCAGCGCTGCGTCTCGGTCAATACGATGTTGTGGTACTCGTTGGCCTCGGGGATCTTCGGACCCAGCACGAAGTTGGGATCGCGAATGCCCACGTCATAGACCGCGTGGAAGGTCAGTGCGTTCGGCATGTCGGTCGGCCGCTTCTCTGCCGCCTTTACCTCCGGCACCTCCAGAACCGTCTTACGCGTCGGGGTTCCGCCCAGCTTCTTCAGGACGTCCAGCTGTGTGTCCTTAGAGGTTGCCCAGCTGGCGAAGATGAAGGCAGCGCGCTTCAGATCCTCTGAGGCTGCCGCGTTGATGCCGATACCACCGATGCCGCAGTTGGTGCCGTTGACCGGCTCCAGCCCCGTGGTGATCCAGTCCTTGGCGCCCTTGGGACAAGGCGCATAGGCGGTCTTGCCGCCGGCAGCCTTCGAGGTGTTGGGATCCTCGATGGAAGCCGCGAACTCGTGATACTGCACCTGCATGGCGATCTCGCCAGCCTGGTAGACCGTGTTCAGCTCCAAAGTGCCGTTCGAGAGGTTGTCCGGATGGCTGACTTCGGCCTGCTCCTTGAACTTCTGCATGATCAGCACGGACTGCTCGTCGCCCCAGTTGGTGGGGCCGGGGTTCTTGGAACCCAGCTTGTCGTCGATCTCGAATTCGGTCCACTGCCCGTGCGAGAAGAGCATGCGCTGGATATCGAGCTGGAGGGTCCAGGCGAAGGAGCCCTGATGCTGTGCATATCCGTAAGGAATGTCCTTATGCCCGGCTTCGCGCATCTTCTTGAAGAAGGCGGCGAAGTCATAGACGTTCTTCCAAGTGGTATCGATGGTGAACTCCATCGGATAGCCGTACTCGGCCTCGAAGTCCTTGCTCAGCTTCTCAAAGAGGTCTTGGCGATAGAAGGTGCAGGCAACCGCACAGTCATAAGGGAAAGCGACGATCCGGCCCGGCTCGTAGTAGACACCGCAGGCGCGCAGGAAGTTCTCAAACCAGACATCCTCGTTATAGCCTTCTGGGTCGAGCGGCAGGGTGTCGTCGTTGGTATACTTCAGAAGGTCTTCATAGAAGTCCGCGAAGGGCGATCCGATCGGCTTGTCCTGGACATAGTTCAGGTGGAAGTCGGCGTTGCCGCCGCGCAGATCGATGCCGACCTTCTGCTGCACCACCGGCAGGTCGTCGGTCAGGATCTCAACCTCGATCCCGGTCAGATCATAGAAGGCCTTCAGGTTATCCCGGATCGCGAAGGACGGCGGGGTGTTCTCGGACATGAAGACCAGCTTCGAGCCGGCATACTGCTTCCACTTCGCATCGTCAGACGACTGCGCCATGACCGGCGTGCGGGTGATCAAGGAATTCATGCCGACGGCAATCGATCCGGCACCCATGGCAGTGGCAACACCACCGCCCAACTCAAGGAATCGGCGACGCGACACGGACTTATAGAGTGGCTTCTTCGGAACTGCGAACATGCATACCCTCCCTGGTTATGCCGCGCAGGTCCCGCTGAAGCCACAGCCTCACTGCTCCGGTCCACCTGACCGGGGCCGCCACTGCCCGAAGGCAAGCCGCGAAAAGACTGTGCGCTTCGTGCGTTCCCCCCGACGGCGCTTGTTAACTTGGTATGTTTTGAGAAGCTTAAGCGGACGCTCAGAGCAGAGTCAAGCGAGCTCAATCTGACGAGTTTTCGCCATGAGAATGGTCTAACATATTGATTTTATGATAGTATATGAGAAGATTACCACCCCTAGATGAATGACCTATAACAGTCATGCGACCTCATAAATCACAGTTTCCCTGTGATTTATCACAGCCCAAACGTTCATAGAACATGCAGCCGACCGACCTGCGCGGTCTAGGGGCTCTCTCCCTGGTCCGAGTCCCGGGGCGAAGGTAAGGTGGAACAAGCGACCCCTACCCTCTTTCCCGGCGCGCCGGAGACACGGCATGCTTGATGGCAGAAGCGCGCGCCGTCGAGGGAGGTCGGTCGATGATCGTCTTGGAGATCTTGAGCTACCTGGTCACCATCCTGGGCTTTCCAGCAGCAATCTATGTCTTCGTCCACGAACAGCGCAGGCAACGGGCGGCAAGCATCAGCGAAACCCATCGGCAGCTGGCTGAGGAGTATGACAATTTCCTAAGGCTCGCGCTCTCCAATGCCGATTTGCTGCTGTTCCGCGACAGCGTCGACCATGACGCCTTCACCGAAGAGCAGCGCGAGCGGCGCGACATCCTCTTTCGCATGCTGGTGGGCCTCTTCGAGAAGGCCTACATCATCCTCTATCGCGAGGGCATGGAGGACGACGCCAAGCGGCGCTGGCAGTCCTGGGAAGACGATATGAGCGAATGGTGTCGGCGCGAAGATTTCCGCCAGCAGCTACCGGCCCTCCTGGAAGGTGAGGACGACGATTTCAGCCAACACATCCTGGTGATTTCTGAAAGGGCAGAGAAGCACTCTGCCGGCTAACCTGGTCCCGACCGTTGTGGTAGACGCTCGGGCCGTCTACCAGGTCTCCTGGTAGGGTCGGATCTCCTGTTCGAATGTCCAGGCGTTTCGTGGCTGCTGGTAGAGCGCCCAATAGGCCTCGGCGACCGCGGCAGGTGGCATCAAACGATCCGGATCAAGGCTCTCCATCGCGGCGTCACCTTCGGTTTCGATGATTCTATTCCTCACCCACGCCGTATCGACTCCGGCATCGATGATGAGGTGTGCGACATGGATGTTCTTTGGCCAGAGTTCCCGCGCCATTGACTGGGCGAGAGCACGAAGCCCGAACTTCGCACTGGCAAAGGCTGCAAATCCATCCCGGCCACGCAGTGAAGCCGTGGCTCCAGTGAAGAAGATCGCGCCCCGCCCACGCGGTACCATCAGGCTTGCCGCCTCGCGACCGGACAAGAACCCGGCATAGCAGCTCATCTCCCAGACCTTGCGAAACACACGTTCCGTCGTGTCCAGGATTGGAAACTTCACGTTGCCGCCGACATTGAAGACGCAGACCTCCAAGGGCGCTGCCTCCTCCGCGTCGCGTAGGAAGGCCTGAACTTGTTCTTCTTTGCGCGCATCCAAGGTGCGCCCCACGAGGGTGCCGCCCGCAGCGGTTACCTCCTCGACAAGAGGCGCCAGCTTGTCGCCGTTGCGCCGACCGGCAAAGACCTTGAAGCCCTCACGGGCGAACTTTCTGACGATCTCGGTGCCGATGTAGTCACCGGCACCGATAACTACGACCGACCTTTCAGCGTTACCCAATTCTGAGCAGTCCGATCGATGGCCTACTGCGCAACCTTGAAGTTCGAATGAGCGATCACCTGCCAGCCTTTATCGGTCATCAGAAAGACCGTCATGCGCGGTGCCGCTGCGTCGTCGGTGCGCTTGCCGTCCAACTCTTCACTGATAGCCAGATCATAGGTGACGATCACCGTCGGCCCCTGGCGGGTGACCGTCCAATTGGTGAAGACCGGGGCGCCCTCGATCTTCAAGGCGGCGATGCGCTTCATCGACTCCTTGAGGTCGCGCGCGCCGGTAGAGCTGATCATCTGTACCCCGGGGGCGATCTTCTCTTCCAAGACCTTGGCGTCGTTGGCTCGGACGGCGCCGAAGAAGGCACCGACCAGGTCTTGACCAAGTTTCAGATCGTCCGCTGCCGCCGGTGCGACCATGAAGAGAGTGACAAGGCTTGCCAGGAAGAGGCGACGCATCGGCGAGAACTCCTTTGAATCCGCTAGAGCCGGTCGAATCCGAATAGAATCATTCGGTTCCGTGGGTCGGCTCCATTATTCAACATGTTAGAGCGGGTCAGCAAGGAAGATCGCCTGCCCCTCTATCCGCGGCTGCCGTAAAGGTCTACCGCACGCGCTTCGAAGGCTGCGACCATGCGTCGGACCGCCTCTTCGAAGAGGCTTTGGATCAGCTTCTGCAGGATGCGAGAGCGAAACTCGAACTCGACCGAGAAGGCGACCAGGCAGCCCTCGTCATGCTGCTTGAAGGCCCAGTCGCTGCGCATATGGCGGAAAGGTCCCTTCACATTGCGGGTTTCGACCCGCATCAGATCACGGTCGAAGAGGACCAATGACGTAAAGCGCTCGCGCACCATCTTGAAGCCGATCACAAGGTCGGCAGTTACGCTCTTGGGCTCCCGCCGTGCGATCCTTGCGGCCAGGCACCAGGGCAGAAACTCCGGATAGCGCTCGACATCCACCACCAGATCGAAGAGCTGCTGGGGCGTGTAGGGCAAGAGCCGCTGTTCGCTGTGGCTAGGCATAGGCTGTGCCGGCTTCGTCCGGATGTTCATAACAGCAGAGGCCCCGGTCCGACGGTTGCGGTACCGGGGCCTCTCAGCCGAATGTCAGGCCAGGATTGGAAAAAGCCAACCCGACAGTGTCTAGTGCGTCAAGACGCCCGGCTCACCCTCGCCGTCGCCACCGGCCGGCGGCAGAGCCTCTTCGTCTTCATCCCACTCGATCGGCTCCAACTTCTCAGTCAGAGCAAGACCCAAGACCTCATCCACCACGGCAACCGGGATGATCTTCAATCCCTTCTTCACGTTGTCCGGTATGTCGGCCAGGTCCTTTTCGTTGTCGCGCGGGATCAGCACGGTCTCAAGGCCTCCACGCAGGGCGGCCAACAGCTTCTCCTTCAAGCCACCGATCGGCAGCACGCGACCGCGCAGGGTCACCTCACCGGTCATGGCGACCTCTTTGCGGATCGGCACGCCGGTCAGGCACGAGACGATAGCCGTCACCATGGCGATACCGGCCGAAGGACCATCCTTGGGGGTTGCACCTTCCGGAAGGTGCACGTGAATGTCGCGACGCTCGAAGACGGTCGGCTTGATGCCGTAATCGACAGCCCGGCTCTTCACGTAGGATTCCGCCGCCTGGATCGACTCCTTCATGACGTCGCCCAGCTTGCCGGTGGTCACCACCTTGCCCTTGCCACGGACCGGCACGGCCTCGATCGACAGCAGCTCGCCGCCGACCTCGGTCCAAGCCAGACCAGTCGACACGCCGACCAGGTCCTCGGCCTCTGCCTGGCCGAAGCGATAGCGCTTCACGCCGGCAAACTTGCCAAGATTACGCCGCGTGACCTTGATGGTCTCGGCATTGCCGAGTGCGATCTCCTTAACCGCCTTACGCACCAGGTTGGCGATCTCGCGCTCGAGATTACGGACGCCGGCCTCTCGGGTATAGAGGCGGATCAGATCGCGGAGCGCCTCGTCGGAGATCGACCACTCCTCTTCCTTCATGCCGTTATCCGTCAGGACCTTCGGCACCAGGTGCTGCTTGGCGATCTCCACCTTCTCGTCCTCGGTGTAACCGGGCAGGCGAATGATCTCCATGCGGTCCAGCAGGGGCTGGGGCATACGCAGCGAGTTGGCCGTGGTCACGAACATCACGTCCGAAAGGTCGTAGTCGACCTCGAGATAGTGGTCGTTGAAGGTGCTGTTCTGCTCCGGATCCAAGACCTCGAGCAGCGCCGATGAGGGATCGCCCCGCCAGTCGTTGCCGAGCTTGTCCACCTCGTCCAGCAGGAAGAGCGGATTGGAGGACTTGGCCTTCTTCATGCCCTGCACGACCTTGCCCGGCATGGAGCCGATGTAGGTCCGGCGATGGCCACGCACCTCGGCCTCGTCACGAACGCCACCAAGGCTCATTCGAACGAAGTTACGGCCGGTGGCGCGTGCAATCGACTTGCCAAGCGAGGTCTTGCCGACGCCCGGGGGGCCAACCAGACAGAGGATCGGGCCCTTGATCTTCTTCATCCGCTGCTGGACGGCGAGATACTCCAGGATACGCTCCTTGACCTTGTCCAGGCCATAGTGATCGGCATCGAGGATCTCGTGCGCCAGGCGAATGTCCTTCTTGATCCGCGAGGGCTTGCTCCAGGGGATCGAAATCATCCAATCCAGATAGTTGCGCACCACCGTGGCCTCGGCCGACATGGGGCTCATGGTCCGAAGCTTCTTCACCTCGGCCTGTACCTTCTCGCGGGCCTCCTTGGTGAAGCGGGTCTTACGGATCTTTTCCTCTAGCTCGGCGACCTCGTCGCGGCCGTCCTCGCTTTCGCCCAGCTCCTTCTGAATGGCCTTCATCTGCTCATTCAGATAGTACTCGCGCTGGGTCTTCTCCATCTGGCGCTTGACCCGGCTGCGGATGCGCTTCTCCACCTGCAGGACGCCGATCTCGGACTCCATGAAGCCATAGACACGCTCCAGGCGCGCGGCGATGGAATCGGTCTCCAGCAACTCTTGCTTGTCGTGGATCTTCAGCGAAAGGTGAGAGGCGATGGTGTCCACCAGCTTGCTGGGCTCATCGATCTGATTGACCGAGACCAGCACCTCCGGTGGGATTTTCTTGTTCAGCTTGATGTATTGCTCGAACTGGCCGACCACGGTGCGCATCAGCGCATCCTGCTCCTGCGTATCGCTCTCTTCTTCCTCCAGAAGCTCGGCTTCGGCCTGGAAGAACTCAGCATTGTCGGTAAAGCGCAAGATACGCGCACGCTGCGCGCCCTCGACCAGCACCTTCACCGTGCCGTCCGGCAGCTTCAGGAGCTGGAGCACGGTGCCGACCGTGCCGACGGTATAAATGTCAGAGGCGGTAGGATCATCCTCCGCCGCATTCTTCTGCGTCACCAGAAGGATCTGCTTGTCGTCCTTCATCACGTCTTCCAGCGCCCGCACGGACTTCTCGCGGCCGACGAAGAGCGGAACGATCATATGTGGAAAAACGACGATGTCGCGAAGCGGGAGGACCGGAAAGACAGTGCCTTTTGCGATATCGAGCATAGTGCCTCACTTCTGCCTGGGGCCCGGTCAAAAAAGCGGCGCCCCAAAAAATCAGGATCCCTCGGATTAGGCGATCCAGCGACCCTTGAAAGTTGGCCGCAGCGCGCCCGCTTTCAAGGCTGTCGATGTCATCCATCGATCAAGCCTGACAATTCGCGGTTTTCAGACCAAGGGTTTTGACGCTACGGAACAAACAGCCGCTGGCTCAATTCTCCGCCAGCAACCCGAGTCATGCAACGACGGCGACGATGGACGCGTCGCCGCCCAGACTCTAGGCGCTCTGCTCTACGTCCTCGCGACGTTCCGAGTAGATGTAGAGCGGCTGGGCGCGCCCTTCCACCACCTCTCGATTGATCACGATCTCTTCCACCCCTTGCAGGCCGGGCAGGTCGAACATGGAGTCCAGCAGAATGTCCTCCATGATGGACCTGAGGCCGCGCGCGCCGGTCTTGCGCGCAATGGCCTTCTCGGCGATCGCACCCAGTGCATCCTCGGTGAACTCGACAGAGACATTCTCCATCTCGAAGAGCCGCTGATATTGCTTCACCAGCGCGTTCTTCGGGTCGGTCAGGATCGAGACCAGGGCGTCGTTGTCGAGGTCCTTCAGGGTCGCAATCAGCGGCAGACGACCGATGAACTCCGGGATCAGGCCGAACTTCAAGAGATCCTCGGGCTCGACCTCAGAGAGGATTTCGCCGGTCGAGCGCTCATCCGGGGCCCGTACATCGGCACCGAAGCCAACCGAAGAGCCCTTGTTGCGCATGGAGATGATACGCTCCAACCCGGCGAAGGCACCGCCGCAGATGAAGAGGATATTGGTGGTATCGACCTGCAGGAACTCCTGCTGGGGATGCTTGCGGCCACCCTGCGGCGGCACCGAGGCGACGGTGCCCTCCATGATCTTCAGCAAGGCCTGCTGCACGCCCTCACCCGAAACGTCGCGGGTAATCGAGGGGTTGTCGGACTTGCGGCTGATCTTGTCGACCTCGTCAATGTAGACGATGCCGCGCTGCGCGCGCTCAACATTGTAGTCAGCAGACTGCAGCAGCTTCAGGATGATGTTCTCGACGTCCTCACCCACATAGCCAGCCTCGGTCAAGGTCGTGGCGTCGGCCATGGTGAAGGGCACGTCCAGAATGCGGGCCAGAGTCTGCGCCAAAAGCGTTTTGCCGCAGCCCGTCGGTCCGACCAGCAGGATGTTCGACTTCGCAAGCTCAACGTCGTTGTGCTTGGAGCTGTGCGCGAGCCGCTTGTAGTGGTTATGGACGGCGACCGAGAGAACCCGCTTGGCGTGATCCTGTCCGATCACGTAATCGTCCAAGACCTTGTTGATGTCGCGCGGCGTCGGAACGCCGTCACGTGACTTCACCAAAGTGGTCTTATGCTCTTCGCGAATGATCTCCGTACAAAGGTCGACGCATTCATCGCAGATGAACACCGTCGGCCCGGCGATCAGTTTGCGCACCTCATGTTGGCTCTTGCCGCAGAAGGAGCAATAAAGTGTGTTCTTTGGGTCACCGCTGCTGGACTTGGTCATACTCTTAGCTTCCTAGGCCTGTCTTGCAGGCATGCTGGAATTTTAGACGGACCTCATCGGGCCGCACAATGACAAAACTGCAACAGAGCCGACGCAATGTCACCTCTGCTGGCAAAGGAGCCTTCTCACTATGGCTTGAGTGAGGCCCCTTCCCCGCCAGCATGCGCCGTCTAAACTAGCTCTCAGCCGGTGCCTCGTCCTCCGCCATGTCCGGGCGGTTGACGACCACCTCGTCGATCAGGCCGAATTCCTGCGCCTCTTCCGACGTCATGAACCGGTCACGTTCCATCGCATCGGCGATGGTGTCAACATCTTGTCCCGTGTGCTCGGAATAAAGTTCGTTCAAGCGCGCGCGGGTCTTGATGATCTCGCGGGCATGAATCTCGATGTCGGTGGCCTGGCCCTGATAGCCGCCCGAGGGCTGATGGATCATGATCTTGGCGTTGGGCAGAGCGAAACGCTTGCCCTTCGCACCCGCCATCAGGAGCAGCGATCCGGCCGAAGCCGCTTGTCCGATGCAGACGGTCGAGACCTCGCAGCGCACATACTGCATGGTGTCGTACATCGCCAGGCCGGCGGAAACCACGCCGCCCGGCGAGTTGATGTAGAAGGCGATATCCTTCTTCGGATTGTCTGATTCCAAGTGCAAGAGCTGGGCGCAGACCAGGCTGGAGACCTGATCGAAGATCGGGCCGGTCAGAAAGATAATCCGCTCTTTCAAAAGGCGGGAGTAGATGTCGTAAGCCCGCTCGCCGCGGTTGGTCTGCTCGACGACCATCGGTACCAGGGTGTTCATGTAAAGATCATGCGGGTCGCGCATTCTTGTCTCCTGCCTCTGCCCCGACGCCGCGACGGGGCACGCTTCTTGGACTCCTTCAGATAGGCGCTGACCCTCGCTTCGTCACCCCTCTGATTGAGCCGGGTCAGCGCTGTCCTGATCGGCGAGCTAGTCGGCCGCCTTCTCCTCTTCGGTCTCGCTCTTCTCCTCAGAAGCTGCAGAGCTGGCCGGCTTCTTGTCCTCGGCCTCCATCAGCTCCTTGAATTCCTCCTGAGTGACCTTGCGATCAGTCACCTGAGCCTGCTCGACGATATGGTCGATCACCTTCTGCTCAAAGATCGGTGCCCGCAGATTCGCAACGGCTTCCTGGGAATTCTTGAAGTACTCGATGACCTGCTGCTCCTGACCGGGGTAGCGCCGCACCTCGTTCATGACCGCCTGGTTTAGCTCGTCCGGGCTGACCTCGATGCTGTTGCGCTGGGCGATCTCAGAGAGCAGGAGGCCCAGGCGCACGCGTCGCTCGGCAATCTGGCGGTAGTCCGCCTTCAGCTCGTCCTCGCTCTTGTCCTTGTCCTCTTCGTCCAACCGGTCGTTCTTCTTATCCTCTTCGATCTGCTCCCAGATCGCGCCGAACTCGGCATCCAGCATGCCCGGCGGCACCGGGAAGTCGTGCGCATCGGCCAAGCGGTCCAGCACCTTGCGCTTCAAGAAGCCCTGGGTGAGGTTGGAGAAGTCAGCCTCCATGCGCTCGCGCACCTTGCCGCGCAGGCTCTCGAGGGTCTCTTCACCAACGGCCTGCGCCAGGCTGTCGTCGATCTCGGGTGCGACGCTCTCTTCGATCTTCTTCACCTTGACCTTGAAGACGGCTTCCTTGCCCTGCAGGTCTTCGGCCGGATACTCCTCCGGGAAGGTCACCACGACCTCGCGGTCCTCATCGGCATTGGCGCCGATCAACTGCTCTTCAAAGCCGGGGATGAAGTGGCCGGAGCCCAGCTCCAGGCGCATGTCCTCACCCTTCATGCCCTCGCGTGCCTCGCCGTCGACCGTGCCGTCGAAGTCGATGGTGACCAGATCGCCATCGGCTGCCGGACGCGCCTCCTCCAGATCTTTGCTGGTCTTGTTGGCGTCAGCGATGCGCTGCAAGGTCTCGCCCATCTGCTCTTCGCCGACCTCGATGACAAGCTGCTCCAGCTCCAGGCCGGAGAAGTCCATCGGCTCGACCTCCGGCAAGATTTCGGCCTCGACCTTGTAAGTCAGGTCCTGGCCGTCCTCGAAGCTGATGATCTCCACCTTCGGGCGACCGGCAGGCCGGATCTCGCGGTCGTTCATCGCTTGCTGCGTCGACTCATTCACGGCCTGCTCCAAGACCTCGCCCATGACCGAGGCTCCGAAGCGCTGCTTCATCAGAGAGACCGGCACCTTGCCCGGCCGGAAACCAGGCAGGTTCGCGGTCTTGGCCAGCTCGGCCAGACGGCCGTCGATCCGGGTCTGGATGTCGCTCGCGGGAACGGTGATTTCGAAGGTGCGTTGCAGCCCTTCGGACTGCGTTTCAGTGACTTGCATGCTGACGCTCGGCTCTCTTGCGAAGAAGTTTGCTGTCTCGATTGCGCGCTCTACCCCGACGCCGGAGCAGGTTGACATGTGGTGCGGGCGGAGGGACTTGAACCCCCACGAGTTGCCTCACCAGGACCTAAACCTGGCGCGTCTGCCAATTCCGCCACGCCCGCAGGCGGCACGCAGGAAGCGCCCGTTTATCGCAGGCGTCGCGCGGCTGCCAAGAGAAAAGTGCCACTCGTGAGATTAAGACGATCGCCTTGAGATAGGCAGAGACCGCGCTCACGCCAACTGCACTTGCGTCATGGCTGTCCCATCAGCCCTAGGCAATCCGGTTTCCAGAAGCCGTCTGCTGCAGGATCAGCGATGCCGCGGCGTCGAGAATGGCATCGCTGTCCAGCCCATAGGCGCGGTAGAGGTCGGGAATGTCGCCGGACTGACCGAAGTGCTCGATCCCCAGCGGCTGAACGTTCTGGCCACGCACGGCCCCCAGCCAGCTTAAGGTCGCGGGATGGCCATCCAAGACCGTCACCAGCCCGGCATCGGACGCCAGAGGGGCGAGCAGTGCCTCGACGGCCGCCTGGTCAGCCGTGGCCCCCTGCCGACGGCTGCGTTGCAGCGCATTCCATTCTGCATTCAGGCGATCGGGCGAGGTGACGGCCAGGAGCCCAACACCCGGCAGGTCCTCTTGCAAGGCTTCCCAGGCTTCCAGTGCCTCGGGCATAATCGCACCGGTGGCGACGATGGCGAGGCTGGCGCCCTCGGCCGGACGGCGCAGCCAATAGCCGCCGGAGATGATGTCGGCACGATCCTGCTCGCTCAGCGCCCGGTCAGGCTGCGGCAGCGCCCGGGTCGAGAGCCTCAGGTAGACCGAGCCGCCGTCCTTGTCGCGCAGCCAGGCGCTCTCTCCCCTGCTTTCACCATCGCGCTGCATGTAGTCGAAGGCCCATTCCATCAGCACCGACAGCTCGTCGACATAGGTCGGCTCAAAGTAGGCCAGCTTGTCCTGGGCCATGCCGATCAGCGGCGTGGAGAGGGATTGATGCGCGCCCCCCTCTGGCGCCAGGGTTATTCCCGAAGGGGTCGCCACCAAGAGGAAGCGGGCATCCTGGTAGCAGGCGTAGTTCAGCACATCCAGGCCGCGCTGGATGAAGGGATCGTAGAGCGTCCCGACCGGCAACAAGCGACATCCGAAGAGCGTGTGCGAGAGACCCAGGGCCGCCAGGACGCCGAAGAGATTGTGCTCGGCAATGCCCAGTTCGATGTGCTGGCCCTCAGGCGACATGGCCCAGCGCTGTGCGGAGACGACCTTTTGCTCTTTGAAGGTGTCTTCGCGCCCCTGTCGGCTGAAGATCCCGCGTCGGTTCACGAAGGCACCCAGATTGGTGGAGACCGTGACATCAGGAGAGGTCGTGACAAGACGATCAGCCAGCAGGCTGTCTTGCTTGGAAAGCTCTCCCATGATGTTGCCAAAACCTGTCTGGGTTGACTGGGAGTCCGCCTTGGGCAAGGGGAAGGCGCTGGGCACCGCGACCTTCTCCGACTTCAGTTGCCGGTCCTTTGCGGCCATCGGCACCTGCTGCAGGAAGTGGGTCAGCGCCTCGCGCTCCGCCTCCATGCCGGCAAAGGGCTCCCACTCCTGGCCGGGCGTGATGCCGTTCTGCTCTCGGAAGACCTCCATCTGGGCCTCGTTCATCAGGCCGGCGTGATTGTCCTTGTGGCCGGCGAAGGGCAGTCCCTTGCCCTTGATGGTGTAGGCCAGGAAACAGGTCGGCTGCTCCATCGAACGCCTGGCACCGAAAGCCTCCAGAACGGACTCCATGTCATTGCCGGCGAGGTTGGTCATCAGCCTGGCAAGGCTGTCATCGTCCTCCTCGTCCAGCAGCCCCTTGATACCGGCCGTATCCCCCAGGTCGGCCAACAGTTGGCGACGCCAGGCGGCCCCGCCCTGATAGGTCAGGGCTGAATAGAGGGAGTTGGGACAGGCATCGATCCAGTCTCTCAGCGCATCGCCGCCGGTCTTTGCGAAGGCCGCTTCGAGCAACTTGCCATACTTCAGAGTAACCACCTCCCAGCCCATGGCACCGAAGATGCGGTCGATCTGTCCGAAGAGGCGGTCGCTCACCACGGCATCGAGGCTCTGGCGGTTGTAGTCGATCACCCACCAGGTGTTGCGCAGATCGTGCTTCCAGCCCTCCATCATGCACTCGAAGACGTTGCCCTCGTCCAGCTCTGCATCGCCGACCAGGGCCACCATTCGGCCGCTGCTGCGCCCCTCGGGCATCCAGCCTTTCAGTGCGACATAGTCCTGGACCAGGCTGGCAAAAGCCGTCAGCGCCACGCCCAGCCCGACAGACCCGGTGGAGAAGTCGACGTCATCGACGTCTTTGGTGCGCGAGGGATAGGACTGCGCGCCGCCCAGCGCCCGAAAGTTCTTGAGCTTATCCAGGCTCTGCTTGCCTAAGAGATACTGGATGGCGTGATAGGCCGGGCTGGCGTGCGGTTTGACAGCGACACGATCCTCGGCGCGCAGGATGTCGAAATAGAGCGCCGTCATGATGGTTGCGAGCGAGGCCGAGGATGCCTGGTGCCCGCCGACCTTCAGGCCGTCGCGCGAGGGACGCAGGTGATTGGCGTTGTGGATCGTCCAGGTGGAAAGCCAAAGGACCTTCTGCTCAAGCGCGCTCAAGAGCGCCTGCTTGTTCGCCTGCCGATGACTTGTGGGGCCTTGATCTGGATGACTGTCCAGTGCCGAAGACATGGCGCCGGTCCCTTCCCTGTCTGCCGTTCAGAATCTGGTTTCTAGCAGAGAGGCGGTCGGGCGAGGTAGCGCTTGGCTGTGAACAGAACCTATTCCGCGGCAAGCGAACCGGGTAGTGCCACCTCTTCGCGGTAGCGCTGGCGAAAGGCGGTCAGGCTTAGAATCTTGGGTCCGACCTGCCGGCGCAGCATCTGCGGGCGATCCTTAAAGAGCTCGAAGCGCACATGAACGATGCCGCTCACATCTTCGCGCACGGAATAGACAAGCGCAGTCTCGACCGTTCCGTCCTGCAGCTTCGCGCGGTAGAGAGCACCGACCCGTACCTTGCGCGCAGCTGTAGTCGACTGACGATCGTTTCGGACCTGTCTCATTAAATCAAAACCTCGGTCTAAAGCCGTGCGCAACAACGCTATCACGTCGCAAGTTGATGCACTGCGTCATCTGCGCTGAACGCTCAGTCGGAGGCTAAATCACCTGGCCATCGGGATTCAAGGCAGATTGTTCTTCGGACGCAGACTCTCAAGCACCGCGGCTATCCGATCCGGCAGATCGTCGGCAAGCAGGCCCGAAACTGCACCGTCAGCGGCTGCACCATGCATCCACACTGCGGCGGCCGCTGCTTCGAAGGTTGGAAGCCCTTGGGCCAAGAGGCCTGCAGCCAGTCCGCTCAAGACATCCCCTGCCCCGGCCACTGCCAGTCCTGGTGGAGCATTGTCGTTGATGGCGACCCGCCCGTCGGGCGCGGCAATGATCGTGTCGCTGCCCTTAAGAAGGATGACGGCTCCCAGCGCTTTTGCCGCGGCCTCGGCGCGTTCGACTCGACTGCCTGTGAGTTCCGGGCATAACCGGGAAAACTCCCCCTCGTGCGGCGTCAGAAGCAATTTCCCCTGCCGCGCATCGGCCAGACTCTCCGCCTCGCCGGCGAAGATCGAAATCGCATCTGCGTCGAGAAGGCAGGGCTTAGCTGTTGAAAGAGCGTCCAAAACAGCTGTTCGGGTGGCTGGGTCCAAACCATTTCCGGGTCCGACCAAGACGGCTGTGTGGCGTAGCTCGGCCAGCGCTTGTCGCCAATCTGCCTCATCATCGTTGGGCGAAAGAATGACCGCAGCCGCGCTTAGGGCATAGGTCGGCAGGCTCTCACGCGGTGCCGCCACCGTCACCAAGCCTGCCCCGACGCGCAGAGCCGCACGGGCCGCCAAACGACCGGCGCCGGTCATCCGCCCTCCGCCGCGCAGCAGCAGCGATCCGAAGCTATACTTATGGCTTTCCTGCGAGCGCCACTTGAGCGCGGAGCCCCAGAGGGCCGGACCGTTATGGAAGAAACTCGGCTGCTGGGCGGCAACAACTGTGTCGGGAATACCAATGTCGGCCAGGACCAGAGTGCCGCAGAGGCCTTTGCCGGGCTGGAGCAGGTGTCCCGGCTTTGGTCGGCAGAAGGTTACCGTGATCGCCGCGGGGCAGCTCTGCCCGCCCACGACCTGCCCGCTGTCACCGTCCAGCCCAGAGGGAACATCGACGGCCACGACTGCAGCGCCACTCTGCTGCCAGGCAGCCACCAGCTCACCAGCCAGGCCCGAGAGCGGTCGATCCAGTCCGGCACCGAAGAGGGCATCGACCACGATGCCGGCCTCTGCCGTGACAGCAGCCTCCCCGGGTTCGGTCGCACCGGACCAGAGCGCGGCATGGTGGGCCGCATCACCGCGATAGGCTTCAATCCCCGTCAGGGCAAAGAGACGAACCGGCCAGCCGGAGGCTGCCAGATAGCGTGCCGCAACAAAGCCGTCGCCGCCGTTGTTGCCGGGACCGCAGACCACAGAAACCGGCTGGGGCCGAAAGCGCTCCATGATCGCGCGTGCGACGGCGAAGCCGGCGCGATCCATCAGCAGAGTTCCGGGAACGCCAGCCGCCATCGCGCCCCGGTCCGCCGCCCCCATCTCGGCGACCGTCAGCAGGCTGGGATCGGCGTGAGGGAGCGTCATGGCGTTCGTCTTCGCCTAGCTGCGGAGCCGCGCCAGGCTTGCCGCCGCCCCATCCCGCAAGAGCGCGACATCGGCATCCGCCATGATGCAGGTGTAACCGGCCGCCAGGAGCTCATCGCGGCCACGCTTAGCGGTCGGGATGCTGCCCAAGGCCTTGCCATTGGCCTTGGCGGCAGCCGCGACCCGCGCCATGGCCTCGTCAACGATAGGATGGTCGGGCTGGCCGCGCTGACCGAGGTCACCGGAGAGGTCCATGGGGCCGATGAAGAGCATATCGACGCCATCGATCGCGGCGATCTCTTCGATGGAGTCAACAGCCGCTTTGGTCTCGACCTGGCAGATGCAGATGATGTCGCGATCGGCCTGGTCCATATAGTCCTGCCAGATCGTGCCATAGCGCGCAGCGCGGACCACGGTGGGCGCCATACCGCGCACACCGGCCGGCGGATAGCGGCAGGCGCGCGCCGCCTCTTCCGCCTCGGCGACAGAGGCGATGCCCGGACAGACGACGCCCATGGCACCCAGGTCCAAGGCCCGCTTGATCTCCACCCGGTTGGTCACGGGAACGCGCAGCAGAGGCATACAGCCGGCCGCCGCCATGGCCTGTGCCGAAGTCTGAGCCTCCAGGTAGGACCCGGGCCCATGCTCCATATCGATGATGCAGGTGTCGTATCCGGCTTGCGCCACGATCTCTGCCACCATGGGCGAGGCGGTCATGTGCCAGAACCCGAAGATCGTCTCCCCGGCAAACAAGCGCTGTTTCAACGTCTGCGTCACGGCGGAAACTCCTTCGTTTCAGGCAAGCGACTGCAATCGTCAAAACTACAACTGCTGTCGTCTCTGTAAGATATGGGGTGGCTGATGGGACTTGAACCCACGACCCTCGGAATCACAATCCGATGCTCTGACCAACTGAGCTACAGCCACCATCGCGAAGAGGCGGCCCAATGGGCAACCTCGCCTGCGAAAAGAGCGCGCTATATGCCGCGAGCCGCCCTGCCCCGTCAAGAGGCAGTCGCTAGGTCCTTGCAGCAGATCTGCCACTATGGGACGACAGACCTCGCCAGCCCGCAAGACCTCTCCCTTCTCCACTCTGGACGGACCTGAAGACCATGCAGGCATCAGCCTCCCTCGCCCGCCTCGGCACCGAGAGCGCCTTTCAAGTCTTGGCCCGCGCCGAGGCCCTTCGCCGTCAAGGCCGCGACGTCATCAGCCTGGCGATCGGCCAGCCGGACTTTCCAACGCCACCGCATGTGGTGGAGGCCGCCGTCAAGGCGATGCGCGACGGGGCGCACGGCTATACCGCGGCCAACGGGATTCTGCCGTTGCGCGAAGCCATTGCCCAGGACCTGGAGCGTCGGCACGGATGCATGGTCGATCCGGAACGCGTTGTGGTCGTGCCCGGCGGCAAGGTCACCATGTTCTTCGCCTTCCTGGCCTTGGTCGAGCCCGGGACCGAGGTGATCTATCCCGATCCGGGCTTTCCGATCTATCGCAGCCTGGTCGACTACTGCGGTGCCGTCCCCGTGCCGCTGCCCCTCAAGGCTGAGACGGGATTCGCCGTCGATCCGGAAGACCTGGCCGCGCGCATTACCGACAAGACCCGCCTCATCATCTTGAACTCGCCGGGAAACCCGACCGGCGGCGTGACCGATCCTCAAGCCTCGCGCGCGATCGCCGCCCTGGTCGCCGCCAACCCGCAGACTGCGCTGCTCTCCGACGAGATCTACAGCCTGCTGCTCTATGATGGCGCCGAGCACCACAGCTTTCTGACGCACGGCGAACTCGACGAGCAGCTCATCCTCTTGGATGGCTTCTCCAAGAGCTATGCCATGACCGGCT
The DNA here is from genome assembly GCA_963669335.1 of Rhodospirillales bacterium. Lineage (GTDB taxonomy): Bacteria > Pseudomonadota > Alphaproteobacteria > Kiloniellales > JACOMY01 > JACOMY01. The sequence goes on along the minus strand of OY770023.1, from coordinate 2,147,539 downwards.
GGCGGCTTGGCTATGGGGTTTGGCCGAAGCGCCTGGTCGAAGGGGTCACCCGCTTGGCCATCAACTCGCACTCTTGCGTCAACGCCCCGACACAATGGGCCGGCATTGCCGCCTTGGAGGGACCGCAGGACTGCGTCGAGGAGATGCGAGAGAGCTTTGCCGGGCGTCGGCGGCTTTTGATCGACGGCTTGAACGCTCTGCCCGGCGTGGAGGCCGTGTCGCCCGGCGGGGCCTTCTATGCCTTTCCCTCGATCATCGGCACGGGCCAGAGCGACAAGGCGCTTGAGTCCAGCCTGCTCGAAGAGGCCGGCGTGGCCACCCTGGCAGGCTCAGCCTTCGGCGCTGCCGGCAGCGGTCACCTCCGCTTCTCTTACGCCGCCTCCACAGCGGTGATCGAAGAGGCCTTGCACCGCATCAGCCAACATCTGCACAAACTTTAGCCACTGCTCTTGCCTAATTCGTGATCACTTGCTCATCTTAGGGTCGGTCGCCACTGCACAGCGGCCGATCACAGCTGCTTTTTCGTCAGCTCCACACTGTGGCACGAAACTTGCTTGAGAGCAGTCGTTCAGACCGCCGCGCCGGATCCGGGGCGGACCACCACCGAGAGGCCGCATGAAGAAAATCGAAGCCATCATCAAACCCTTCAAACTGGATGAGGTGAAGGAGGCGCTCCACGACGTCGGGATCAAAGGCATCACCGTAACGGAGGCAAAGGGCTTCGGTCGCCAGAAAGGGCACACCGAGCTCTATCGTGGCGCTGAATATGTCGTCGACTTCCTGCCGAAGGTCCGAATTGAAGTCGTCATTGACGACAGCCTGGTCGAACGGGCGATCGAGGCCATTCAGCAGGCAGCCCGCACCGGACGGATCGGCGATGGCAAGATCTTCGTGACCAGCGTCGACGAGGCCATCCGGATTCGCACCGGCGAGCGTGGACCTGACGCCATTTAGGCCTAGGTCTGCCTTGTCTTCAAACGACACAGGCTAACCACCAAGCATGCCCAACAGGGCAACCAAGCACCCTTGCCCAGCTGGGCGCAACTAAGGACCAGAGGAACCATGTCCGACGTCAACACCGTTCTGGAGATGATCAAAGAGTACGACGTGAAGTACGTCGACTTCCGATTTACCGACCCCAAGGGCAAGTGGCAGCACGTGGCCCAGCACGTATCGACCGTCGACGAGGACATGCTGAACGACGGCATCATGTTCGACGGCTCTTCCATTGCCGGCTGGAAGGCGATCAACGAGTCGGACATGAACCTGAAGCCCGACCTCTCGACCGCCGTCATGGACCCCTTTGCCGCTCAGCCGCAGATGATTCTCTTCTGCGATGTGCTGGATCCCATCACCGGCCAGTTCTACGAGCGTGACCCGCGCTCGACCATGCGCAAGGGCCTGGCGTATCTCAGCGCCACCGGCATCGCCGACAGCGCCGTCTTCGGTCCTGAGGCCGAGTTCTTCGTCTTCGACGATGTCCGCTTCGCCGTCGACATGAACCACACCTTCTTCCAGTTCTCTTCCGAAGAAGGCCCCTATGTGACCCATGCCGAGTTTGAAGAGGGCAACATGGGTCACCGCCCGCCTGTGAAGGGTGGCTACTTCCCGGTTCCGCCGATCGATTCTGGCACCGATCTGCGCGCCGAGATGGTCACCGTCATGGAAGAGATGGGCATCCCGGTTGAGAAGCATCACCACGAGGTCGCCCCCTCTCAGCACGAGCTTGGCATTCGCTTTGACCAGATGCTGCGCTGTGCCGACAACATGCAGATCTACAAGTACGTCGTGCACAACGTCGCCCACTCCTACGGCAAGACCGCGACCTTCATGCCGAAGCCGGTCAAGGGCGACAACGGCTCGGGCATGCATTGCCATCAGTCGCTCTGGAAGGACGGCAAGCCGCTCTTCGCCGGTGACGGCTATGCCGGTCTCTCGGAGATGGCGCTCTACTACATCGGCGGCATCATCAAGCACGCTCGCACGATCAACGCCTTCACCAACCCGCTGACCAACAGCTACAAACGCCTGATCCCCGGCTTCGAGGCTCCGGTCCTGCTGGCCTATTCGGCCCGCAACCGCTCGGCCTCTTGCCGTATCCCCTTTGGGGCCTCGCCGAACGCCAAGCGCGTCGAGATCCGCTTCCCCGATCCGGGTGCCAACCCCTATCTGGCCTTCACCGCTATGCTGATGGCCGGCCTGGACGGCATCCAGAACCGCATCCACCCGGGCGATCCGATGGACAAGAACCTCTACGACCTGCCGCCGGAAGAGCTCAAGGACGTGCCGCAGGTCTGCGGCAGCCTGCGCGAGGCCCTGGAGGCCCTGGACGCCGATCACGACTTCCTGCTGGCCGGCGATGTCTTCACCAAGGAGCAGATCGAGGGCTACCTCGAGCTCAAGTGGGAGGAAGTCTGGGCGCTGGAGCACACCCCGCATCCGGTCGAGTTCCAGATGTACTACTCAGTCTAACTCCGTCGTGCCGACAGCCAAGGCCTAGAGTGCAACCTCCAATCACTTTGGCGTAACACGGCTGTTAGAGCCGACCTCTTGGGGCCGCTTGCTGATCTGCAAGCGGCCCCTTTTCTATGCGCGCACGCCCGCCCTGGCTTGCCGACTGTACCCAAAGTTTACTTGCAGACTCCTGTCGGAATGTCATCATACTGTCACATAACCGACGATTGGGGAGATCGCGGATGGGAGGAAGACAGAGAGTGTAAGGGGTACGTGCAATGTTCGAACTCTTGATAAAAGTCTGTGTCGGCACGACCATGTGCTACTACTCTACGCCACCGATTACCTACGAAACTGTCTCCGTTTGTCAGCAGCAAGCGGCTTTGATTTCAGGGCTGCGCTCTGGCCAGCATCCCCCGGGCCGTTCCGTTAATGCAAGTTTTCGCTGTCGCCACCTGGATCTTGCGCAAAGAGAGGAGGATACTTGGTACGAAATCTCGGTCCTAGCGCCTGAGGTGCAGGGCTAGCAGGCAAACTGGGCCGGTCAGATGCGCTGAATGCTTGCCTGAGACCGGGGGCAGATGCCTATAGAGGGGGCATGACGGAGACTTCACTCACACCCTCTATCCGCCCGCTCTCAGAGCGTGACTTCGTGTGGTTCTGCGATCTGAATGAGCGCTGTGTGCCGGCGGTCAACAGCCTGAGCGACGAGCGCTTGGCCGCCTTGCTGGCGCGGGCCGCTTGGACCGGTGTTGCAGAGGTCGAGGGTGACCCGCTTGCCGTGCTGGTCGCCTTCACCAAGGGGTCGAGCTACGAGAGCGCCAATTACGGCTGGTTCAATCAACAAGCCGAAGCCTTCGTCTATATCGACCGGGTGATGGTGGAGCCGGCCGGACGGCGGCTGGGCCTTGGCCGCAAGCTCTATCAGGAGCTCACCTCTTGGGCAGAAGCGGAGGGCCAACCGCGTCTCTGCTGTGAGGTCTATGAGGTACCGCCGAACCCGCGTTCGCTGGCCTTCCATAAGAGCTTGGGCTTCAGCGAGCTCACCAGCCGCATCAATCCCTTGGACGGCACTCGGGCGGCGATGCTGGAGCGTCGGCTCTAGTCCGGCTGATGTGCAGCAAGCGCACGCTTGACCGAGGGACGTTCACTCATCTTCTCGAACCAGGCCTCCAGCGCCTCATAGTCATCGATGTTGCGGATGGTCTCCAGGCGTGCGGCGATGACCGGGTAGAGGGCCAAATCGGCAATGCTGATCGCGCCGGCAATGTACTCCGACTCGCTCAGGCGCGCTTCGATGTAGTCAATGTTGGCTTCTAAACGGTCAATGAAGAACTCGATCGAACTCTCACATTTTTCGGGGACAAATCTCTCCAAGGCAAAGAGCGTAGCACCCAGCGAAGACATGTCGCTCGCGGCATGCATGGTCCACTGCAAGGCCGTGGCTTGCTGTGCTGGATCCTCCGGCCAGAGGGTTCCGGTTGTCTGCGAATAGTGCAGCAGAATGGCAGTTGACTGCGCCAGCACCAGCTTCGGCCCGCCTTCATCCCGCTTGTCGACGACGACCGGAATCTGACCGCGAGGATTGAGTTTCAGGAACGCGGCCTCCCGCTGCTCGCCCTTCATCAAGTCCAGAAGCTTTAGCTCATAATCCAGCCCACACTCTTCCAGGATCAGGGCAGCGCGAATGCCATGCGGGGTGTCGGCGGAGAAGAGTTTGATCACGTCTTTGCGGCCCTCGACTTGATGACAGGAGGAAGGATGGATCAGGATTATGCGTCGACCAGCGGGCGCGGACGACCCTTTTCGTCGACCGCGACATAGATAAAAATGCCTTCGGTCACCAGAACCTCGTCGCCGTCGCGGTGACGCGTGACCCAGGTGTCGATCTTCACATGCATCGAGGTTCGCCCACTCTTTTCGACCTTGGCATAGCAGGTGACCAGATCACCGATAAAGATCGGCTGGTGGAAGCGCATGCCCTCGACCGCGATGGTGACGACACGACCTTGGGAATGGCGGACCGCCGGCAGGGCGCCGGCCAAATCCATCTGTGCCAAGACCCAGCCGCCAAAGATGTCTCCGGCAGGGTTCGCGTCGGCCGGCATTGCCAGGGTTCTAAGCGCCGGCTCGTCCTGCGGCGGCTTATCGGGCAGAGTCTCTTCGTCGGTCATCCGGCTCCCTTCCCTGGTGGTGCGTCACAAGCATCCACAGGAGCTTCGCTATCACAGGCGCGCACGGCTTGCCAGGCTCTAAGCGCATTCGATAGATCTGAGGCCATGTCGGATCTTTTCGCAAAGACACAAGCACAGCCGCCCGGGTACTCGGCCAAGGACATCGAGGTCCTTGAGGGTCTGGAGCCGGTGCGCCGCCGGCCGGGGATGTATGTCGGCGGAACGGACAGCCGCGCGCTTCATCACCTGGTGGCCGAGTTGCTGGATAACGCCATGGACGAGGCTGTCGCCGGGCACGCCAGCCGCATAGAGCTGCGCCTCGAGGACGGCAATCGGGTGACTGTCGTCGACAATGGACGCGGCATCCCGATCGACCCGCATCCCAAGTTCCCCAAGCAGTCGGCCCTTGAGGTTATCCTGACCACCCTGCATTCCGGCGGTAAGTTCACCGACAAGGCCTATGCCACGGCCGGCGGTCTGCACGGCGTCGGCCTCTCGGTCGTCAATGCGCTGGCCGCTGACCTGACCGTCGAGGTGGCGCGCGATCGCAAGCTCTGGAGCCAGAGTTACTCCCAAGGCAAACCCAAGGGAAAGCTGAAGGCAGTCGGTGCCGCTCCCAACCGGCGCGGGACCTCGATTACCTTCTCGCCGGACACAGAGATCTTCGATGCCAACCTGAAGCTGGAGCCGGCGCGCCTCTATCGCATGGCGCGCTCCAAGGCCTACCTCTTCCGCGGGGTCGAGATTCGCTGGTCTTGCGCAGAAGGGCTGCTCAAGGAGAACGACAAGACCCCGGCCGAGGCCCGCCTTCATTTTCCCAACGGATTGGCGGATTCCCTGGCAGAAGTGATCGGCGAGCGGGCACAGGTGACCCCCCTGCCCTTCGCCGGTCAGGCCGCCCTCAGCGACGGGGCCGATCGCCTGGAGTGGGCGCTCGCCTGGCCGGTCGACGAAGACGGTCAGGTTCATACCTATTGCAACACCGTGCCGACGCCTGAGGGCGGCACCCATGAGGCCGGGCTACGCGCGGGCTTGCTGCGTGGCCTCAAGGCCTATGGCGAGCTGCTGGGGCAGAAGAAGGCCGGGATCGTCACCTCGGAAGATCTGGTTTCCGGCGCGGTGATCTATCTCTCGATCTTCATCAAGGACCCGCAGTTCCAGGGGCAGACCAAGGAGAAGCTGGTTACCACGCGCGCCCAGCGCATGGTGGAGGGTGTGGTCAAGGACCACTTCGAGCATTGGCTGGCGGCCGAGCCTGAGCGTGCGCGTCAACTGCTGGAGCATGCCATCGAGCATGCCGAAGAACGCCAGCGCCGACGTGCCCAGAAGGAGCAGAGCCGCAAGACTGCAACCAGCCGGCGCCTCCGCTTGCCCGGCAAGCTGGCCGATTGCAGCTCTACCAAGGCCGAGGATACGGAGATCTTCATTGTCGAGGGCGACTCCGCCGGCGGCTCGGCCAAGCAGGCCCGCAATCGCGAAACCCAGGCCGTGCTGCCGCTGCGCGGCAAGATCCTTAATGTTGCCAGCGCCTCGGCTGAGAAGCTGAAGGACAATCAGGAACTGAGCGACCTGACCCAGGCCCTGGGCTGCGGCAGACGAGCCGGATTCTCGCTCGACAAGCTACGCTACGAGCGGGTCATCGTGATGACCGATGCCGATGTCGACGGTGCCCATATTGCCGCCCTGCTGATCACCTTCTTCTGGCGCGAGATGCCGGGCCTGATCGAGAGCGGTCGCCTCTTCCTGGCGCAACCGCCGCTCTATCGTCTGACCCAGGGCGGCACCACGCACTATGCGATGGACGATGCCGACAAGGATCGGCTGATGACCGAAGGCTTCAGCGGGCGCGGCAAGATCGAGATCTCGCGCTTCAAGGGCCTGGGCGAAATGCCGGCCATACAGCTGCGCGACACCACCATGGATGCTGGAAAGCGCAAGCTTCAACAGGTTGTGATCGCCACTGCCGAGGATGACGAGGCCGAGACGGTCGAGGATGCGACGGCCAAGCGAATTGAGGCACTTATGGGCAAAAAGGCGGAGCGACGCTTTGCTTTCATCCAAGAGAACGCGCGTTTTGCGCAGGACTTGGACGTCTGACCAGCGACGATCCACAACTGCGCGCAAAATCCTACCCCTGCGTATTGGGATACCTGCGCAACGCGGCACGTAAAGTCCTAATGAGCTCTTATTGCGTCTCGAAACCCTGAGAGAGGAGACAAACCATGTACGCAAAGCTTTCGGTGGCCCTCCTGGCCGGTGCCATGATCGCCGGCTGCACCAGTTCCTACACGCCGACCGTAGACTTCGCGGCCAGCACCAATACGCCTGAGAACTACAATCAGAACCTGGAGGAGTGCCGGAACCTGGCCCAGCAGGGCGGCTCTGCGGTTGAGGATGCTGCCGTTGCCGGTGTCGGCGGTGCAGCCCTGGGTGCTGCGACCGGCGCCATTGCCGGCGCGATTCTGGGCGGAGGTGCCGGTACCGGTGCTGCTGCCGGTGCTGCCATTGGCGGCACGGTCGGCACCGTCGGTGGCGGCGCACAGGGTATCAGCGACGAGAAGCAGATGGTGCGCAACTGCCTGCGCGGACGCGGCTACTCTGTCCTCGGCTAAACCTTGATCAATGCCTGGTGAAGCATCAGACCTGCCGCTGTGCCAACTCTGCGGCAGGCCGATGCTTCCAGGCAGTGCCAACCTCCATCATCTCATTCCCAAGTCTTTCGGTGGTCGCGGGACGGTTCTCCTGCACCGCATTTGCCACGATAAGATCCACGCCACTTTGAGCGAGCGCGATCTGGCGCGCGATTACGCGACCATCGAAGCACTGCTAGGCCATCCCGAAATCAAGCGCTTCGTCGCCTGGATCAGCCGCCGCCCGCCTGGCTTCGGCGGCTACAATCGCCGCCTAAAGCGCTAGTCCGGCCAGTTAACGCATTTGCTTCGCCCGCCTCTCTCACGAACACGTCAACGAACCTTTTGCGGTCTAGTGGGGCCTTACAAGACGTCGAAAGACGTTCTGCGCCTTCACTTACCGCAGCCGCTCGCTCGCGCGTCACAGCAAAGTGCAGCGTTGCATGTTGAGGATGGGTTAAGGCGGCGCAAGCTCTTGTATCAGAAGCCGTTCAGGCCTCCCGATCCGAGAGCTCAAAAGAGGAATCTGTTCATGAAGCCCACCCCACTTGCATTGCTCGCCGCATTCGCGGTTGCAGGCTGCAGCGGCCTATCCGACCTCCCTGTCGTTAGCTCGACCGATCAGCAACGCTATACGCCTTATGCCAATGCCTCCTTCGTCGGCAATGGGCAGGTCAATCTGATCGGCACCACCAGCAATCCTGCCGATCGTGCAGTCCTCGCTCAGGTCGCAGCCAAGGGCATCTCCGACGGTGCGCAGGGCACCAAGTTTCTGCTGACGCCCAGCGACGAAGCACAGATCCCGGCACGCAATCGCGTCGTGATCGCCATTGGTGGTGCCAACTCTTGGGAGCTCTGCACAAATCCGCCGGCGCGCGGTGGAGAGTTCAAGGGCTCCTATCTGCGGGTCAGCGCCGCGGCCTGCAATGGAACAACCCGCATCTCCTCGACCAATGCGCATGCCACGGGGCTGAGCGGCGTTGACGATCCCGCGATCCAGCGCCTCTTCAAGCAGATCGGTGCTGCCCTCTTCCCAGGCAGAAACATCGACTACTTCCCACAGGACCGCGGTGCGCGCCGGTCCTGATTGCTGGAACCAAGGACGGACGAGGGTCGCGGCGCTTTGCTACAGACTAGACGAAGCGCCGCCCCCCTTGTTGCCCGGCGCAGACGCGCCAACATCAAGATCATGACCCAAGGGAAGAATAGAATGCGTGTAAGGTCCATTATTGGCGTAGGTGCTCTGGCACTGCTTGCCGGCTGTACCAGCGGATCGGGGATCATCTCCTCGACCGACACACAGCGCTATATCCCGCAATCCAATGCTCTCTTCGTAGGCAACGGGCAACTCGACTTGATCGGCGACAGCGTCAATCCGGAAGAGCGGATCCAGTTGGCCAGCGTCGCCGCAGACGGCATCGCCAGCGGTGCCTTTGGTGCCAAGTTCAAACTGACCCCCACTGACCTCGCCGAACGCCCCGCCAAGAATCGTGTCGTGGTCGCGATCGGCGGCGCCAACTCTTGGCGGCTCTGCGATACGCCGCCGGCACGCGGTGGCACCTTCAATGGTCGCAGCCTCCGGATCTCTGCCGCTGCCTGCAACGGCACCACGCGGCTCTCCTCCACCAACGGCTCTATCGATCGCTTGAACGGGCCCGACGATCCCAAGCTCAGGCGCTTCTTCGCACAGGTCGGCGCCGCCCTCTTCCCAGGCCGCAACATCGATTACCTCCTGCGCGATCAGGACTATAACTTCTAATAGCCTGTTTGAGATTGCGCGGTGCCGGCCCGCACCCCCGCCCGACCGCCCACGATAGTATCCTGAAACGGGCGGTCGGGCGGGGGTGCGGGCCGGCACCGCGCCGAGAAAGGACCTACGCGCCCTTTCTCAAACAAACACTAAGAGAAGGCAGAGCGGCAGACGCGGGGATTCTAGCCAGGACGCAATGCAGCTAAGTTGTGCGTGCATTGGACGCTTGAAATCTGTTGCCTTGACAAATCCAGCGAACATATGAGAAACGGCAGGCTACAAAGGCAAGTGGTCGCGGACCTTTAAAGTCGGCACCCTAAGACATATGTCATAGCCATCGCCGCGACCCGTGGTCCCGGCGTTTTCTGCTTAATCGTTAATGAGAAATGGGACGGGCGCTTTGAGCGCAGAGACAAGCTTTATAGATTTGGGCCTAAGCGAGGCCCTGCTCGATGCAGTCAGCATGGCTGGATACAGCCAACCGACACCGATTCAAGAAAAGGCGATCCCCTACGTTCTGATGGGCCGAGACCTGCTCGGCTGTGCCCAGACGGGCACCGGAAAGACGGCGGGCTTTACCTTACCGATGATCGACATTCTGGCCGGTGGACGCTCTCGGGCCCGCATGCCGCGCTCCTTGATCCTGGAGCCGACACGCGAGCTGGCAGCCCAGGTCGGTGAGAACTTTCAGAAGTATGGCGCCAATCACAAGCTGACAATGGCGCTGCTCACCGGCGGCACCTCGCTGGCCGATCAAGAACGCAAGCTTGAGCGTGGCGTCGATGTGCTGATTGCCACTCCCGGCCGCCTGATCGATCTGATCGAACGCGGCAAGATCATCCTGGCCGACGTCAAGGTTCTGGTGATCGACGAAGCCGACCGCATGTTGGACATGGGCTTCATTCCCGACATCGAGACCATCGTGGGGCGCTTGCCGGTGCTTAGGCAGACGCTTTTCTTCTCGGCCACCATGCCGCCTGAGATCCGTCGCCTGGCCGACCGTTTCCTTAGCAACCCCAAGGAAGTAGCGGTCTCTCCGCCGGCGAAGACGGCCGACACCATCGATCAGGCCGTCCTGCGCTGCGGCACGGAGGCCTACCGCAAGCGCGAGGCCCTGCGTGTCCTGCTGCGCCAGGACGAGCCACAAAGCGCCTTGGTCTTCTGTAACCGCAAGCGCGACGTCGCCATCCTGCAGCGCTCGCTGGAGCGTCATGGTTTCGATGCCAAGGCGCTGCATGGTGACATGAGCCAGCCGGCGCGGACCGAGACCCTGGAGGTCTTCCGCGGTGGCAAGGTGAAGATCCTGGTCTGCTCCGACGTGGCAGCGCGCGGTCTGGACATTCCCTCGGTCAGTCATGTCTTCAACTATGACGTTCCCAGTCATCCGGAAGACTATGTGCATCGGATCGGCCGGACCGGGCGTGCCGGCCGCAAAGGCAAGGCCTTCATGCTGGTGACCAAGGCAGATGCCCGCAGCTACGCAAACCTCTTGAAGCTGATCAAGATGGATCCGGAAGAGATTAAGCTGCCGGAGGTCTCCGCGCCGGCCGAGCAGCCTGCTGAGGCGTTGGAGCCGGCCAACAGCAATGGCCGCCGTTCCTCCTCTTCTTCCCGCTCTCGCACCAGCCGGTCGTCGCGCAGCAGCGGATCGCGCAACTCTACGGCGCAGCCGTCGAACGAGCCGCACAATCCGACCTCTTCCTTTGGCGATCACACGCCGGCCTTTCTACTCCGTCCGCTGCGCGCTGCCAGTCGCTAGAGGCCCCCACCCATGCAGACTATCTTCGTCATGGTGAAGTGTGAGCTTGGCGAGGCCTATAAGGTCGCCGACGCCCTGGTGCAAGAGGTCGAGCAGGTCTCAGAGGTCCACTCCATCTCCGGCCAGTACGACCTGCTGGTGAAGTGCTTCCTCTCCGACGGCCATGACATCGGCCACTTCGTGACCGAGAGCATCCAGCGCCTGGCCGGTATCCGGGATACCTTCACCCTGATGGCCTACAAGGCCTTCGCCTGAGAGCCAGACGTCCAAGCCTGGACCCTGGCCTCTACTCCATTTTCAGAAGGTTTGCGTCGCACTGGCCTCAGACCAAGGTCGCGCTCCCCCGATGCATGCCAATCAGGTAAAGTAAACTGGCTCCTGGATAGTCAGCCCTATTGGGCTGCGTCCCAATCAACAATCCTCAACACACGGAGGACAACCATGAGCCATAAGTATGCGGGAGGATGCGATCACGTTCACACCCACGCTGATCATGATCCGATAGATAATCACACTTGCCACTGTTCGGTGTGCAAGCGCGTAACCGGTCAGGACACGACCCATGTCGTCTTCTTCAAACATGGTGATCTGGCCGTTGACAACGCCGGCGGCATGAACCGCCAGCCCTTCAACGACCAGAACCCGGATGGCCCGCTGGAGCTCTGCACCTGCGCTGACTGCGGGACGCCGATCATGCTGGACGACAAGCAAGGCCGCATTCGCGCGATCGTGCCGAACCTGATGGGCTTCGACCCGGCCAACCTGCCGGCGACCTACCACGCCTTTTACGATCCGGCGACGGGCGTTGCGCGACCAAGTGACGGGCGTCCGGTCTACGACAGCCTGCGCCCAGATTTCGTCTGGCCGAATCCCGCCTGAGGATCGGCCAAGACAAGACCATCTCTTAGTATCTTGTCGTCCCCTAAGGCTTGTCAGCTTTACTCGGGCTGGGTGCAGCGCGCGCCCAGTCCTCCTTTCTGACAGGTCAGGGCGTCGGCCCCCAAGGCGCCTCGGTCATCAGGCGGTTCTCCTGGTTCAGAACGAGAGGGCGAAAGACCTTGGCAAAGGCCTGAAAGTCAGGATCGGCAAAGACCCTTTCCCAATGCTGACGGCGGTCGGCGTCATCCTCAAAGCGCCAGACATGGATGATCTGGTTCATCGCGCCGACATCGCCCAGGAAGTAGCCGACCAGCTTATCCTCCGCCTTCTTGAGCGCCGGCCAGCCTAAGGTCTGATAGTGCTCGGCCGCCTCCTTCATCTTTCCGACAGCGAGCGTATAAATCCGTAACTCATAGAGCGGCATTGCCTGTTTTCCTCACTCTTCCCTGGATCCAGTGCCGAGGTCTATAAGGCAGCATAGCAAGTCCCCAGAGATCGTGGAGCCCAGACCGTCCTAACCGGACGGGGGCCAACGGTCGCCATGCAGGCCCCTATGTCCAACCTGGCTCTCTCGATACGCTATTCGCTGATCGTCGGCGGCATCTTTCTGGTGCTGGGCTTGGCCCTGCCCTTCTGGCCGGTCTTTCTGGAGGAGCGCGGGCAGAATCCTGGAGAGATCGGTCTTCTGCTGGCGGCCGCGACCTGGATCAAGGTGATCGCCCTGCCGCTCTGGGGGCGCATGGCCGACAAGCGTGGCGACACGCGCTCTATCCTGATGCTGCTGGGCCTCCTCAGCCTCTTGGCCTACCTCTGGCTCGGCGCCAACGCTGCCTTCCTGCCGCTCCTGCTTGGCCATCTGGTGCTGGGGTTTGTCTTCAACCCACTGATCCCGATCGCCGACTCCTCAATCCTGCAGGCCGCCTCAAAGCAGGGTATCGACTATGCACGGGTGCGGCTCTGGGGCTCTGTCAGCTTTATCCTGGGCAACCTGATCGGCGGTGAGCTGGTCTCGCGCGCGGGTGGCCAGTGGTTTATCGGCGTCATCGCGTTCAGCCTGCTTCTGGTCGCCGTGACGGCATTTACCCTGCCCAAGGCACCACCACGACAGCGCTCCGCACCGCCACGCACCTGGCGCCTGCTCTTGAGCGACCGCCGCTTCATGACCCTGGTCGCCGTCGGCGGCTGCTTTCAGGCCAGCCACGCGGCCTACTATGCCGTCTCCTCCATCCTCTGGCTCGGCGAGGGCTTGAGCGAGAGCACGATCGCCTGGCTCTGGGCCGAGGGCGTGCTGGTCGAAATCCTCTTGTTTGCCGTCGGTGCCAAACTCCTGGCGGGCCTCGGCCCCTTTCGCCTGCTTTTGATCGCCGGCTTGGCAGGCATCCTGCGCTGGAGCGTGACCGCCGTCTCGGCCGACCTGACTGTCCTCGTCGCCATGCAAAGCCTTCATGCCTTGACCTTTGCTGCCGCACACCTGGCGACGGTGACCCTCATTGCGCAGATCGTGCCCAGAGGTGCGGCGGCGAGCGGCCAGGCCCTGCATGTAGCACTCCAGGGCGGCATCATCATGGGGCTGGCCTTGCTGCTGGCCGGCTTCCTCTTCGAGGTCTCCCCGGCCAGTGCCTTTCTCGCCATGGCCGCCTTGAGCGGTCTTGGCTTCCTGTTGGCACTTGTCTGGCGTCGCCACCTTCTCTTGCCGGCGGTTCACAGGAGCAATCCTGCGGCATAAAGGACTTTGCAAAGCGCGGGTTATGGCCTATTTCTAATTCAGACTGAATTGATCAGGATTGGCCTCGTGTTCCGCTTGAACCGCCTCACCGACTATGCCGTGGTCGTGCTCTCTCAGATGAACGAGGACGATCAGGGCCTGGCCTCGGCACAGCAGTTGGCCGAACACTCCGGCGTGCCGCTGCCGACCGTGGCAAAGCTGATGAACCTGCTGTCGCGAAACGGCATCGTCACCTCCTTCCGCGGCGCCAGCGGCGGCTATTGCCTCAGCCGCCCGGCCGAGGAGATCAGCGTTGCTGCGATCGTCGAGGCGATTGAGGGGCCCATTGCCCTGACGGCCTGCGCCGAGGGATCGCCCGATCCCTGCGACGTGCAGAGCCTCTGCCCCATGGCCGGCAACTGGAACGAGGTCAATCGGGTCATTAGAGAGGCCCTGGGCGCCGTCAGCCTGAATGACATGGTGCCGACCGGCTTCGGGCTGGAGCGTGCGGAGAACAGCAGGTTGGCCGCAGAGTGATCCTCTGAAGCAGGCCGGATAGCCGAAAGCGAGACGGGAGAATAGGAAGCGAATGGCAGTCAGCGTTGAAACTGCGCGGCAGGTCAAGGAACTGGGCGAGCGCTACAAGTACGGCTTCGTCACCGATATCGAAGCCGATACCGCGCCCAAGGGCCTGTCGGAAGACATCGTGCGCTTCATCTCGGCCAAGAAGGGCGAGCCGCAGTGGCTATTGAACTGGCGGCTGAAGGCCTATGCCCATTGGCTGACCCTGCCGGAGCCGGAATGGGCCAATCTGGCCCATCCGCCGATCGACTATCAGGACGCCTACTACTACTCCGCCCCCAAGCAGGCCTCCGACGGCCCCATGACGATCGACGACGTCGACCCAAAGCTACTGGAGACCTATGAGAAGCTGGGTATTCCGCTGCACGAGCAGGAGATTCTGGCCGGGGTGCAGGAGCGCAGCAACATCGCCGTCGATGCGGTCTTCGACAGCGTCTCTGTCGCGACCACCTTCAAGCACAAGCTGGAGGAAGCGGGCGTCATCTTCTGCTCGATCTCTGAGGCCGTGCAGCGCTGTCCCGACCTGGTTCGCGAGTACATGGGCTCCGTCGTCCCCTATCGCGACAACAAGCATGCCTGCCTGAACTCGGCGGTCTTCACCGACGGCTCCTTCGTCTACATCCCCAAGGGCGTGCGCTGCCCGATGGAGCTTTCGACCTATTTCCGCATCAATGCCGCCAACACCGGCCAGTTCGAGCGCACCCTGATCATCGCCGACGAGGGCTCTTACGTCAGCTATCTGGAAGGCTGTACCGCGCCGATGCGCGACGAGAACCAGCTGCATGCAGCCGTCGTCGAACTGATCGCGCTGGACGATGCCGAGATCAAATACTCGACCGTGCAGAACTGGTATCCGGGCGATGAAGAGGGTGTCGGCGGTATCTATAACTTCGTGACCAAGCGGGGACTCTGCCGCGGTCGCAACGCGAAGATCTCCTGGACCCAGGTGGAGACCGGTTCTGCCATTACCTGGAAGTATCCCAGCTGCATCCTGCAGGGCGAGGGCTCGGTCGGGGAGTTCTACTCCATCGCCATCACCAACAATCGCCAGCAGGCCGACACTGGCACCAAGATGGTGCACCTGGGCCCGAACACGAAGAGCCGGATCATCTCCAAGGGCATCTCGGCCGGGCGCTCGGCCCAGACCTACCGCGGCCTGGTGAAGATCTCGCCCAAGGCCAAGGGCGCGCGCAACTATACCCAGTGCGACTCCTTGCTGATCGGCGACAGCTGTGCGGCCCACACCGTGCCCTACATCGAAAGCCGCAACAGCGAGGCCCAGTTGGAGCACGAGGCCACCACCAGCCGCATCAGCGAGGATCAGCTCTTCTATTGCCGCCAGCGTGGCATTCCCGAAGAGCAGGCGGTCGCCCTTGTGGTCAATGGCTTCTGTCGCGATGTGCTGCAGCAGTTGCCCATGGAGTTCGCCGTCGAGGCGCAGAAGCTAGTCGGAATCAGCCTTGAAGGCAGCGTCGGTTAAGGAAGGCCCGGAATGTCAGACGGAATGTCAGAGACCATGCTTGAGATCGAGAACCTCCACGTCACGGTCGAGGGGAAGCCCATTCTGAAGGGCCTTTCCCTAAGCCTTCCGGCCGGCGAGGTGCATGCCATCATGGGCCCGAACGGCTCCGGCAAATCGACGCTCTCCTATATCCTTTCCGGCCGTGACGGCTATGAGATCACCGAGGGATCGGTCCGCTTCAAGGGTGAGGACATCGTCGAGATGGAACCCGAAGAGCGGGCCGCGGCCGGGCTCTTCCTGGCCTTTCAGTATCCGGTCGAGATTCCGGGGGTAGCCAACACGACCTTCCTGAAAGAGGCCGCCAATGCCGTGCGCCAGGCGCGCGGGCAAGAGCCCTATGACGCGCTCAAGTTCGTGAAGCTGCTGCGCGCCAAGACCAAGGAGCTCGGCATGTCGGACGAGATGCTGAAGCGCGCGGTCAACAGCGGCTTTTCCGGCGGCGAGAAAAAGCGCAACGAGATGCTGCAGATGGCCGTGCTGGAACCCAGCCTGGCGATCCTGGACGAGACCGACAGCGGGCTGGATATCGATGCGCTGAAGACCGTTGCGGATGCTGTCAATGCGATGCGTGCGCCCGATCGCACCTTCCTGGTCATCACCCACTATCAACGCCTCTTAACCCACATCGTGCCGGATCACGTGCATGTGCTGGCCAATGGCCGGATCCTGCGCTCGGGCGGCCGCGAGCTGGCCGAGGAGCTGGAGGCCAAGGGCTATGGTGAGATCCTGGGCGCCGCCGCATGAGCATCGAGACCATGACCACGGCGAAATCCTTCGTCGATCTCTATACGGCCGAGAAGCTGGGCCTGCCGGGGGCGGATCTGCCCTGGCTGGCAGCACTTCGTGATCGCGCCAGCCAACGACTGCTCGACCTGGGTCTGCCCACGGCACGGCAGGAACACTGGCGTTACACGCCGGCGCTGGCCAATCGCCTGTCTGCCGTTTCGCTGGCAGAACCGCAGCAGGTCTCCAAGAGCGATGGAGACCTGCTCGACGATGCGCTGACCCTGTCGGTCGTCGGCGGACAGATTCAGGTACCGGCCTCTCAGGATCTACCCAGCGGTTTGACTCTGGAGCGTCTCTCCGACCTCTTGGTCTCTGCACCGGACCGGGCGCGCGCGCTTCTCTCTGGTGACGAAGACGAGGCCTCGGCGCTGGCGGCGATGAACCTGGCCCTGCTGCAGGATGGCTTGATGCTGCAGGTCGCGCGCAATCACGACGTCGGCTGCCTGGTCCTGGACTACGGCAGTGACGAGGGCCTGGCCAATCTGCGGCTACACCTCACGTTGGGCGAAGGCGCCCGCATGACCCTGGTGGAGCGGCTCAGCGGTGATGCCGGCTTCAAGAACCAGATTGCCGAAATGGCGATCGCCGCTGGGGCTAGCCTGACCCATGTCGTACTTCTGGAAGAAGGCGCACAAGCCACCCACCTGAGCGAGCTTGCCATCACAGTAGCGCGGGATGCCCACTATCAGGGCTATCTATTCTTTGCCGGCAGCGGCCTGGCGCGGCGTGCTGTCGACATCACCCTGGCCGAGCGTGGCGCAGAGGCCGATCTCAACGGTGCCTATCTTCTCGACGGCCGCGCCCACGGCGACCTCACCAGCCATATCCGCCATGCGGCAGCCGACACGGCGAGCCGCGAAACGGTGAAAGGCGTCCTGAACGAGCGGGCGCGTCAGGTCTTCCGCGGCAAGATCACGGTCGAGGAAGGCGCGGCCCGTGCCGATGGCCGGATGGCCAACAAGACCCTGCTGCTGTCCGACCAGGCCGAGATCGACTCCAAGCCCGAACTGATGATCTTCCATGACGAGGTGCAGTGCGCGCATGGCGCCACCAGCGGCAAGCTGGACGAGCAGGCGCTCTTCTACTTGCGCAGCCGCGGCCTCCCCCTACCCCAGGCACGCAAGCTCCTGCTGCGTTCCTTCCTGGAAGAGACCTTGGATGGCCTGAAGGATCAGGCCCTGACCGACCTGATCAGCACGCGACTGGATCGTCGCTTGGAGGAGATCGCCCGATGAGCGCCACTGCCCTCGCCCGGCCGCAGAGCGGTCACAACGCCACCCTGGCCTTCGATGTCGAGGCCGTGCGCGCCGATTTCCCGATCCTGTCGCGAAAAGTCTACGACAAACCCCTGGTTTTCCTTGATTCTGCAGCCTCGGCGCAGAAACCGGTGCAAGTGCTGGAAGCCATGGACCGGGCGGCGCGTGAGAACTATGCCAACGTGCACCGCGGCGTGCATCGCCTGAGCCAGGAGTCCACGGACCTCTTTGAGGCCGCACGGGCATCGGCCAGGCGCTTCATCAACGCCGGCAGTGAAGAAGAGGTGGTATTCACCAGCGGGGCGACCGAAGCCATCAACCTGGTGGCCCAGAGCTACGGTCGTAACTTCCTGAAGGCCGGCGACGAGGTCATCGTCTCGACCTTGGAGCATCACTCCAACATCGTGCCCTGGCAGTTGCTACGCGACCAGATCGGGATTGTCCTCAAGGTCGTGCCGATCGGGGACGATGGCGCCTTCCTCTTCGAAGAGTTCGAGAAGCTTCTGAACCCGCGGACCAAGATCGTGGCCGTGGCTCATATCTCGAACGCCTTGGGCACCGTGGTCCCGGTCAAGGCCGTGGTCGAGGCCGCCCACAAGGTCGGCGCCGTTGTGCTGGTCGATGGTTGCCAGGCCGCGCCCCACAAGAAACTGGACGTGCAAGACCTCGGCGTCGACTTCTACGCCTTCTCCGGCCACAAGGTCTATGGACCGACCGGGATCGGCGTGCTCTACGGCAAGAAGAATCTCCTGAATGCCATGCCGCCCTACCAGGGTGGTGGTGAAATGATCCAGACAGTCACCTTCGAGAAGACCACCTACAAGGAGAGCCCGCATCGCTTCGAGGCCGGCACGCCGCAGATCCTGGAGGCCATCGGGTTGGATGCCGCCATACGCTATGTCGAGGCCCTGGGTCACGAGGCAATCGCCGCGCATGAGGCCGGTATCCTGGCCTATGCGCATGAGCGCCTGACGCAAGTGCCTGGTCTTCGGATCGTTGGAACTGCGCCCGAGAAGGCCAGCATCGTCTCCTTCGTCATGGACGACATCCATGCCCACGACATCGGCACCATCGTCGATCGTATGGGCGTTGCCGTCCGGGTCGGTCACCACTGTGCCGAGCCATTGATGGATCGCTTGGGCGTCTCCTCGACAGCACGCGCCTCCTTCGGGCTCTACAACACCCGCGACGAGGTTGATGCTCTGGCGACCGCGCTGCTCAAGGTGCGGGAGCTCTTCGCTTAGGCTTGCTAGACCAATGGACGACCTTAAAGCCCTCTATCAATCGGTGATTTTGGAGCACGCGCGCCAGCCGCAGAACTATGGCCGGCCCGAAGGCACCACGCACCAGGCGCGCGGCTACAATCCGCTCTGCGGCGATCAGGTGACGATCTACCTGGCGCTGGAGGACGAGAGGGTCGTGGCCGCGGGCTTTGAGGGCAAGGGCTGTGCGCTCTGTCTTGCTTCGGCCTCCTTGATGACGGAGGCCTTGAAGGAAGCCGACAACGACAAGGTCCAGGCTTTGATGGCGGACCTGCAGACGATCTGCACGGACGCCGAGGGCAAGGTCGTGAACAGTCCCGACGACATCGCCACCCTGCTGCCGCTGGGCGGCGTTAGGAACTATCCAGTGCGGGTCAAATGCGTGACCCTGCCCTGGCAAACCGCACTGGCGGCTCTGGCCGGTGAAACGGAGGCAACAACAGAATGAGCATCTTCGGCAGCAGCCCCATGGCCGGTTTCGGCATGCCGCCCGAAATCGATCCGGAAACCGAGTTTTCAGCGCGGCGTGGCGCGCCCCTTCCCGCAGGCACCAAGGTCGCGAGCAAGGAGGAGGTAATCGAGGCCATTCGGACGGTCTATGACCCGGAAATACCGGTCAACATCTATGACCTGGGCCTGATCTACAGCCTGGAGATCGAGGAGGATGGCTCGGCCGTCATCGAGATGAGCCTGACCGCCCCCGGCTGTCCCGTTGCCGGCGAGATGCCGGGCATGGTCTCAGACGCCGCCGCCTCGGTCGAGGGCATCGGCGAGGTCGAAACCCGCTTGGTCTGGGACCCGCCCTGGACACCGGACCGGATGAGCGAGGACGCCAAGCTGGCGCTTGGTATGCTCTGAGGGCACAGCACCTTGGCCTTGTTTGGAATCGCCCTAGAGATCAGATTAAGTTGGTAGGAAGAAAGGACTGAAGGACCCCATGGCGCCACCGATCATCACTCTGACCGATGCCGCTGCAGAGCGCGTGCGCCGCCTTATGAGCAAGGCCGGCGACGAAGAGGTTTTGGGCCTGCGTGTCGGCATCAAGACCCGCGGCTGCTCGGGGCTCTCCTATTTCGTTGAGTATGCCAAGGAGCAGAAGCGCTTCGAGGATATGATCGAGGACAAGGGGGTCAAGATTTTCATCGACCCGACCGCCGTCATGTTCCTGCTGGGCAGCGAAATGGACTACCAGGAAGACAAGTTCCAGTCCGGCTTCACCTTCTCCAATCCCAATGAGAAGAGCCGCTGCGGCTGCGGCGAGAGCTTCAACGTTTAGAGCCAGCCAGATGAGTCTCTATCGTCTGTCTTGATTGGCGGACCTGCAGACCAGCTCTTCGCTGAAGATCCGGCCTGCATTCCAGAAGGTCATTCTACACTCAAACCAAGAATGGGCAGACAACCAATCCCTTTCGTAGAAGACCGACCCTAGGGCTGGCTAATCTGCGTCTCTAGAGCAAGCGCCTCAGCACAACAAGCCCGCAAAAACGTCTCCCAGTTCCCTGTATTGGTTATTGTTCCAATCCCCAAGTCGTTCAACGCATCCGTTAACGCAGCTTCTGTGTCATCGCCATAGACCCCGTCAACACCCGCCGTACCGACATCCTTGTCAAACAGCTTGGTCAGGCTGTGTTGCAGGAAGAGAACGTGGCTCCTAGCCGCCCTCTTGAAGCCGACATTTGTTCCATTGTCGAAGTGGAAATGATCCTCATGCGCTGCGTTGTAGTCGTAGTTTAGGACAGTTCCAAAATGAATCCTTAATACAGCTTCTATAGCGAGGTAGAGGAAGGGCCGTTGCGGGAATGTATCGGCAACCCACATCGGTTTGTCAGAAAAGACAAGAGCGTCAAGGTCGAACGCACGATTTTGGTGGTGTAAGGAGGAACCGCTGCCCGATCGCCCCACTCCGCCACTCCAAATCTCGCCTATCGCAAAACCACCCGGAGTGAAGAGCGCTTGCATCTCTTTAAAACAATACTCGCAGATAACCAGAAAGCCGGCCTCTACGTATGGACGATAGGGTTTACCCTGCTTGCCGTAGGAATCGTCGCTGAACCGATCGTAGAAAAGTGGGATTCCTGCGAGTTTGTCAACGCGTGGGTGTGCCATTGTTCTTGCCTCCAGTTCAGAGTTATCCCGACTACGCCTCCCAGATAGGACGATAGAGGATTTCACTAGTCTGCCACCTTTTCGGGCTTTATACAATACTACATCTACTTTTCCTGTTTTCCCGAGCCTACCATGCTCTCCCTCGAACTGGCGACGAGTTGGCTGGAAGCCATAAGGTCCAACAGCGACGCCGGTGTTTTGGTAACCGTGTCAGTGCGGACAAGCTTCAGCTCAGCATTCCCAACTTCAACTGATGTCATAGGTCCTTATCTCTCTGAGAATGCAGATGCTGCCTCAGTAACGTCTTGGAATCGAATAGATTACGAAGCACTGGTTGACACTGAGTCGCTCACAGCAGAGGCGTAGCAAGAGCTGGATCGGACAGAGACTTGCTTTGGCGGCTGGTCCTTAGCACCCCGTGTTGAGTCCGACTGCTCTTGCCCACCCGAAGAACAATCCCTGGTTAAGAGGCTTATCCCACGCTGTAGCCTCTAGCCTGCATGCAGGCAGAGAAGGCGCGCGTCCAATTGGATTGCGCCTGGTTCTCTCGCGAGGCCGTGCGGACGCCGCTGGTGACGCCGCCCAGGAGAGCGCCGGCGCCTGCGCCCTTGCCGGCGCTGCCACCGGAGACACCGCCGATGATGGCGCCTGCAGCGGCGCCGCGCGCGCCTCCGCGCAAGGTGTTTCTACCGACCTGTCCTTGCTGTCCTGGGACATAGCCTGTCTGCGCGCTGGCAGAGTTCTGGCAGTCGCGTTGGTCGGCGCTCTGCTGCTCGGGGGACTGGCCCTGCTGTGGATAGACGTAGACCTGGGCATGGGCCGGGCTGAATGACAGCAGCGCAGCCGAAAGGCACAAGCCGCCGAGAAGGCTCCTCTTCATGGCTCCCTACTCCGCGGCCAGGCTGTACTTGAAGTCGCTCCAGACCGCGATACCAACCGCCTGTTCAGAGACCGAATCGCTCAAAGCCTCAACCACCACGCGGCGGAGCGCAGAGCGGATGACGAAGGGCCCCTGCCCTGTGATCCCCTCGAACTTGCCGGTCCCACCCGTCAGGGTGAAGTCCCCAGCACAGCCGACCAGATGCACACCGCTGCAGGTCCATCTGGCATAGACGATGTCGCCGTCGCTGGCCGTCATGATGCAATGCCCGCCGCCAGACTGGCTGCCGTCTGCCAAGGCAATCTCCACTGCACCCGGACAGGTCAGGCTCGCGGCGTTGAGGGTCCCACTCCCCTCTTCCTCAACGAAGAGCGCACCGCCGAACTGACCGGCAAAGTAGGCTCTATCAGGCGCCACCTTGAAGGCTTCGCCACTGCCCACCCAAGCCGCAACGGCATTCATGGTGCGCTCTTCAGCCTGGGATGCGCTCGCCAGCATCAGCGCGCCGGCGGCCACCACCATGGTCAAACCTCTGTGCATCTTGTCTCTCCTCTCGGTCATTTTCTACTAAACAGCCACTATGCGACTTGGCGAATTTTTGATACTCCAGCATAGCCGCAACATTCTGCAACCTACCTTCTTAGGGCAATTATCTAGCCATGACAAACCTTATTCAAAACCGAACCTTGTTTATGCTACAGTAGTTGAAAGCCTGGAATGAGATCTGCGAGAGGCTGTGACGGTTAGATGATACTGCTGAGAAGTCTGGGCATCGTGGCGCTAATCTTGGTGTTGCTTTCGGCCTGTGCAGTGCTGAAACGGAGCGCGGTGCCCGAAGCCAAACTTGGCGAGGCCCGTCCCTATGGCATCGCGGGTCAACTGCGCAGTTTCGGCGACACTGTCGATCCAGAGGAAATCGCCCTCTTGATCGAACAGCGGACAGGCGCATTGAAGACGCGCTTCAAGGAGGAGATTGCCCGCGGAGAGATCATCGAGACCCAGGCCCTGGCGCTCTCTGGCGGTGGTCCGGACGGGGCCTTCGGTGTCGGCGTCTTGAATGGCTGGTCGGCGCTTGGCGACCGGCCTGAATTCGAGATTGTGACCGGTATCAGCACCGGGGCGATCATCGCCCCCTTCGCCTTCCTCGGCGGCGAGTACGATGATGAGTTGGCACGTCTCTACACCAGCATCTCAACCGACGACCTGGTCGAGGACACCTTGATCTCCGGATTGATCTCAGGCACGGCAATCCAGTCGGCCAAAGGGCTCCGCAACCTGATCGAGACCTATGTCGATGCGACCATGGTTGCACGCATCGCCGAAGAGTATCGCAAGGGACGCCTGCTGCTGATTGGCACGACCAACCTCGATGCCTCGCGTCCGGTGAGCTGGGACATCGGCGCGATCGCAGATAGCGGTCACCCTAAGGCCGCGCGTCTCATTCATGATGTCATCCAGGCCTCGACCTCGGTGCCGGCCGCCTTTCCGCCGGTCCTGATCCCGGTCGAAGCCGACGGCAAGATCTATGACGAGATGCATGTCGACGGCGGTGCCACCCAACAGGTCACACTCTATAGCGCCGCCGGCTCTCCAACCTCAATCGATCGCGAGTTGGGTATAGAGGTGGTCCGCACCGTCTATGTGATCTTCAACAACAAGCTGGAGCGACCCTACAACCCCATCCGCCCGCGCCTGCCCCGCATCGCCAGCGCCTCGATCAGTACCCTGATCACCGGATCGGGAACCGGCGATCTCTACAAGATCTTCTCCGTTGCTCAACGTGACGGCTTGGACCTGAGGGTCATGTCGGTCCCACGAGACTTTAATCTAGAGCCGGAAGAACCCTTTGATCCTGTCTACATGCAGACGCTCTATGAGATAGGCTACGACATGGGATTGGCCGGCGATGCCTGGCGCACCCACCCGCCGGGCTATAATCCGGCACCCAAGGGGGCGATCGTGCAGTAGGGACATCTGGCCTAACAGCAATAGATGCACAGCGTTTTGATGGTGCCGTGACCGCAACCACCCTCCCTGACAGCGTGCGCTGGTATCAGATAACTTTTGGGGTATGTATTGGCGACCTGTGGGACAAAGGCTTAGAGGAGTGGGAATGTCCGGAGAAATCCATTACGACGAAGAGAGCATCGCCTTTATGGAGACCGTATGGGGTGAGGGCTATCTCTCGCCTGGCGGGCCTGACGAGGTCGCCCGCCTGTTGGAAGGCGTCGACCTGTCCGGTAAGGCCGGGCTGGACATCGGCTGCGGCGTGGGCGGAATAACCGTTGCTCTTGTCCGTGACCATGCTGCCAGTTCCGTGATTGGCATCGATGTCGAAGCACCGGTCTGCACCGCAGCGCGGTCGCGGGTCGAAGAGAGCGGCTTGTCTCAGCAGATAGAGATCCGTCAGGTTGAACCTGGTCCCCTGCCCTTTGGGGCGCAGACCCTGGACTTCGTCTTCAGCAAGGATGCGATCATCCACATTGCCGACAAGGAGAGCTTGGCAAGAGAGGTCTTCCGCGTCCTCAAGCCAGGCGGCCTCTTCATCGCCTCTGACTGGCTAATCGCTCATGACGGCACGCCCTCGGCCCAGATGGAGACCTACATCGAGGCAGAGGATTTGGGTTTTGGGATGGCCTCGCCAACGCGCTACCGTCGCGCCCTCGAAGACGCGGGCTTTATCGACGTAACCTTAACGAACCGAAATGCCTGGTACCGCGAAGAGGCCAAGGCGGAGCTCGCGTTACTGACCGGCCCCAGGCGGGCCGCGTTCGAGGCCAAGCTGGGCGCGGAGCATATCGCCAGGCAGATCCGAACCTGGGCGTTGATGGTTCCCGTGCTGCAGAGTGGTGAGCACTGCCCGCATCACCTCTACGCCAGGAAGCCATAAACTCCGTTAAGCCGCCTTGCTCTCCGGCTGGCTGTCAATACGATTGATGTCGGTCAGCGGGTTGAACTCTGCCCAGACATGCCAGAAGAGCCCTGGTCTCAGATCCGCGAAGCGAGAGAGCTGCTCGCCCTGATCCGTGAGACCGAAGAAGTCGATGCTCTGCACGGGAGCAGCGCTGCTGCGGGTCCAGATGCCAAGGCTCTCGTACTTGGGGTCCCAGGCGATCACCAAGGGGGTTCCGCCGACGGTCGCATTCACACAAGAGCCCTGCTCCACGACGAAGTCGTCGGTCCAGCAGACGGCGTCCCCCTTGATCGACACGCCCCAAACGTAGGTCTTGTTGTGCAGGCGTTCGTCGCGCCTGGTCATGTTGTCGATGATCGGTTCGGCCTCACGATGCTGGCGTGAGATCTCTGCCGTGAAAACCTTGTCGATCAGGCTGTCGAAGAGGCGCAGCAAGGGGTTCTTTGAGGGTGGATTGATGAAGACCTCGCCGTCCGGATAGGCCTTGGCAAAGCCGCGAAAGGTCATGCGGACGGTCGGCCAGGGGCGCATCCCTGCACTCTCCCCCTCGCGCCGGCCATAGATCTGCTGTATCGGCTCTCCCGTCACATTGTCGCGCAAGATCAGATTGTTGCCGTGCTGTGCCAGGACCTCCAGTTCGACCTTCTGGCCTTCGATCTCCGGCGTATAGCCGACACCGAGGTTCGCCATGGCGCAGTAGGTCATGACCACATTCTCCCCGGCCAAGCCTTCGTCGTTTCCAGCCAGGTGCGGACGCATGATCTGGGCATCGGGGTGGGCTCTGGCGCGTCCCTTGTTCTCAATCACAAGGACGCTGGACGAGGGACTGACCCAGCGCGCCGCTTCGGCGATGGGGAAGTAGCGGGCGCGAGCTCTCTGATTGCGCAGACCCACATGAACCCAGACGTAGGGAAAGCCGTAGAGCAGAGCGGTCAGGGCAAGCGCCACGATCCAGAGCCAGGTCGCACCGCCGCCAAGCAACAGGTGAGCCAAGGTCATCAGAAGCGCGCCGGCCAAACCAATGCCGATCAGGCGGTACTCGTGGCGAATGAAGCGGTGCATGTTCTTCCGCTTCAC
Organism: Rhodospirillales bacterium; assembly: GCA_963669335.1. Classification (GTDB taxonomy): domain Bacteria; phylum Pseudomonadota; class Alphaproteobacteria; order Kiloniellales; family JACOMY01; genus JACOMY01. The sequence continues at coordinate 2,121,803 of OY770023.1, read as the reverse complement.
CCGCAGAAACATCTGGGTCACGTCCCCCAGATCGCGAAAGTAGAGCGCCCCGATCGGCAAAGAGACCAGCAGTCCAATTACAAACAGAATATCTCCAACCATGCCCGCCTCTCTTCATCAAACAAAAGTGCCTGCTGGCCTCCACACCGTCATCAATAGCAAAGGGCAAGAAGGGTGCCAATGGTTTAAGGCGGTGTTTTTTGGGATGTGTGCTCATAGACCGAGCCATCGACCGCGCACCTTGGCAAAGCGGACGAGGCTTCCATTGACAGGAGGCAAACCAACATCTGTTTTTTTGATCCACTCTATCGCGAGTCCGATACAACGGGCCTCTCCAGGATTAGGATCTTCACTCGTCTATAGCCATGTACTTCAAGGAGCAGGGAAGCCCTTAACCTTCTGACTATCTCCATTCGAACAATCCAGCCGGCTTAGCGGAAGCCCTGGGGATCGCAAGAGCGTGGGTCGTTCAACCATCAAAGCCCTCGCGCCTCGATTAAACCTGGTAGGGATCCATTCATGAACCTCATGCAGAGACTGTGCCGCTACAAGGCTTGGGCCAACGCCAAGACTTTCGAAGCATTGCGCGATATCGATCTCGAAGAAGTTTACAAACAGCGACAGAGCTGCTTCTCGTCCATTCTTTCAACCTTGGCGCATAGTTACGCGATCGACGACATCTTTCGCGCTCATCTCGAAGGGAGGCAACATCGCTATGGTTCGAAAAACATCGAGCAGCAAACGACCTTGGAGTCCCTAGGCGCGATGGTTGAAGTGATGGATGCCTGGTGGATTGACTATGCAGATCGCCTTCGCAGTGACCAAGAGAACAAGGTTGTCCACTTCTCCTTTGTTGATGGATCAAAGGGTGCAATGACCCGTCAGGACATGATTCTGCACACAGTGAACCATTCAACCTATCATCGCGGCTACATTGATGAGATGCTGTACTCTATTTCTGTCACGCCGCCGACGACCGACTATCCAGCCTTTGTCCAGCTAACAGAGCCCCCAGTTGACTGAACCAGTGGTGTCGCACCTCTGCTGGAGCGTTGCAATTTCCGTGCAAGAGACACAAGGCCGACTTCGGTCGGAGGTACAGTATCAAACACTGCAGGCGCATTGCTGCGGATCTATTGGTCCGCGTCCGTACCTTGTTGACAAGGTCTTGATTTTGTCGCCGCCCTGTCGTCTGCTCTTCCCTAGGGAGCAACGGGAGCAGCAGCATGAAAAATCTTATCTTGATTCTGGCGATCTTAGGCCTTGCCGCATGCGGTGGCGGCGGCGACAAGTCGAAGTCGGCCTCCTCCAACAGTGGATCGACGAATGCAAGCCCGAGTGCCAGCCCGCCCGGGGTTACAGAATACGTGGACTATGTGACCTTCCAGCGCCTGATCAACGATGTCAGGGCAGACAATGGTGCCGGGCCGCTGTCTTACAACGCCGTTTTGGCCAAGGCAGCGCAAGCTCACGCGGACGACATGCAAGCCAAGGGCTACTTTAGCCACGATGGCTTGGACGGCAGCGATCCGGGCGATCGCATAACCGCCGCGGGCTACAACTGGCGTGCCTTTGGCGAAAACATCGCCGAGGGCCAGGTGACGGAGTCCGAGGTTCTGGTCTCTTGGACCACCTCACCTGGACACCACGCCAACAACATCGACCCCAGCTTCGAAGAGTTTGGACTGGCCAAGGCAGGAAGCGGCTGGGAGACCCTCTGGGTCCTGGTACTCGCGACCAAGCGCTAGTCGAACACGCCAATCAGGCAGAGTGAGAGACGGCCAAGCGGCCCACTCCTAGAGAGCCTCTCGGAACCGGTCCTGGCGGTTGCGAGGTCTTTGCGGTTAACCTGAAGAGACCTTGACCGATGAGGAGCGAAGAGCGTGGCTGTGTCTACGGTGGATCTACCCGGCCTTCCCCATGTCAAGACCACAATGGCCTACACGGCCCTCGAGGGAGAGCCGGCGCAGGTCAGGGTCTTTCCTGCCTCCAGCGGCCGCGGCGTGGAGCGCCCGCCGATAGAGCGCCACGAGGTCCCAGTCTATGACTGCCGGCCCATCGCCGATCAACTGACCCTCGATGTGGCCGGTTTCGCTTTCCTCACGAGCCCCGTCGCCTTCGACGACTTCTACAACGACCAGCGCTACAAGGCGGCGTACTATCCGGAGGTCATCAAGCTTCTCAAGGCCGCCACCGGCGCGCTGGAGGTCTTCGTCTTCGATCACAACGTGCGCAGCCAGGTTCGCGTCGACAAGCAACAAGCCGGCGTGCGGGAGCCGGTGGACGGTGCCCACAACGACTACACCTTGAGTTCCGGCCCCCGGCGCATCCGAGAGATCCTGCGAGACAACGACCGCATGGATCTTGACGACCACCGCGCGGCGCTGATCAACGTCTGGCGGCCGATCATCGGCCCGGTGCAGGATCGCCCCCTTGCCATCTGCGATGCGCGCACCACCAGCCAAGCCGACTTCATTGCGACCGAGATCCAGCACTTCTCCGAAGGCAATCTGCAAGAACCCTCCCACGTCGGCCAGATCTACTCCTTCCGGCACAGCCCGGCACACCGCTGGTTCTATGTCTCCGAGATGCAACCGAGCGAGGTCATGCTGCTGAAGTGCTATGATACCGACGAGAGGGGCCGCGCGCGTTTCACCGGCCACACCGGCTTTTTCAATCCCGAGAGCCCTGCGGGCGCCCGGCCCCGCGAATCGACCGAAACCCGCACCGTCGTCATCTATCCCGAGAAGAAATCTGCGTCACGTTAAGAGGACAAGACAGTGTCGAGAGCACGTCTCCCCATAACCGGCGGCTGTCTCTGCGGAGCGATCCGCTATGAATCGACCTTGCCGCCGGACAACGGCGGGATCTGCCACTGCAGCATCTGCCGGAAGGGCGGCGGCGGCCTCCACACCGTCATCCTGACCGTGCCGGACTCCGGCTTCCGCTTCACCAAGGGCCAGCCCAAATACTACCAATCCTCCGAGGAGCTGCGACGCGGCTTCTGCCCCGAGTGTGGTTCGGGCCTCATCGGCCTCTACGTCGGCGACCCCCACGTCATCATCGCCATCGGCACGCTCGACCACCCGGAGGACTGGCCGCTCGAGCAAGAGGGCTGGATGGGCCACGTCTTCGTCGCCGACAAGGTCCCCTGGGAGGTCATCTCCGACGGCCTACCGCAACTGGACCAGAACCGGCCGGGGGGGAACCTGGATACGGCTAGGAAACACTTGGGGAAGAGCGGGTAGAGGGGCTTGGTCTTTCCAGAATGCCGATCCCTGGTCATGCGGTGGACTGGCCGACCTGAGTTGCCACGTCATGCACCACCCCGCTCAGGACGTCGACCGTCCTGGTAACAGGCGGCGAAGTGCTCTACCAAGCCGATCGCCTGGTCCGAGCACCCGGCAGCAGCGCGCCGGCATCCGAAGAGATACCCTACCTTCGAAGTTCGCGACCACCCGGCGGCCTCCGACGCGTGCAAAGACCATCTCTCTCGAGTTTCACTCTGCCGGCATCGCCGACCACCTCTGCGTCGGTTTTAGCTCTATGTCGCAGAAGAATTTACCCACACTTAGAGTCCCGATGCACCCAGCTCTCGTGAGATTTCCAGCTTGACATCAAGGGTAGGAGATAGAGATTTGTTTCACGGCGCTGTGTTGCTTCCTTAGACCTTCCTCCTCGTAAACCTAGTCTTTTGGTCAGGTTTCTTGCTTGAAGCCTAACTGTATAACGACAGACCTAAGGACGGCCTAAATAGAGACTTCGCTGTTACCTAGCCTTTTGGTTAGGTATTGGTGTTGCCCCCGTTTAAGCGGACACCTCGGCTAAGTTGTGAGCTCTTCGGAACGCCCTTGGGGACGCCATCTTGAGCCCTGAATGTGGATGGTTTTCGTTGTAGTCCTCGAACCATCCGGCGATCTTTTCCAGCGCGTGAGCGGCGCTTGGCAAAGGGTTGATGCGGACATAGTCGCGCTTGAAGGTCTTCACGAAGGCCTCGCAAATGCCGTTGCTCTGGGGGCTGGCGACGGGGGTGAAACAGGGCACCAGGCCCAGCTGGGTAGCAAAGCGGCGTGTTTCCAGAGCCGTGTAGGGCGATCCGTTATCGGCCAGGAACTCAACCCTCTGTGGCGCCTGTAGGCCGCCAAAGCGGCTCTCGACGGCTTCGAGCAGCATGTCGCGCACGTCCGAGCCGGAGATCCCAGCCCCAGTCAGCGCTTTCCAGGCGACGACCTCACGGTCGTGGGCATCGATGATGAAGGCGGCTCTAACCACTTCGCCATTCCAGCAGGTAAACTCCAGGCCATCCGAACACCAGCGCAGGTCGGAGCGCATGACGACGACCTTGCCGTCGTGGCAACGTCCCAGTCGAGCCCCGGAGTGCTTCTCCAGCAGCAGCCCATGGTGCTTCATAATCCGGTAGATGCGCTTGTGGTTGAGCGGTGTTTCGCCCCGGGCGGCCCGATCGCGGTTCACCAGCGCGGTGATGCGACGGTAACCATAGCTCGGCCGTGCATCGACCAGAGGGCGGATCTCCGCCAAAACCGCCGCGTCTTGCGCTTTGTGATAGCGCCGACGCGGCTCAGTGCCGGACGCAAGCCGCTGCACCAGGTTCGAGCGCGACACCGATAACGTGTCGGCGACCGACTTCACCGGGAAGGCCCCTTCAGCAGCGACGAGGACAGCAAGGTCTGTTTTTTTGACTGCGACTTGGCCAAAGCCTCTTTCAGGATCTCCACCTCAAGCGTCTTGCGGCCAAGATGGCGCTCAAGTTCACGCACCCGTTCTTCCAGACGGCGAACCTCACCATTGCCAGTCACTCCATCGTCAGCCTGCACTGCCGTGGCGCCTCCCTCGCTCATTAAGCGACGCCAACGATACAACAAGTTCGGCGCAACGCCATGGCGCCGCGCGGTCGACGACACGCTTTCTCCCGGCAGCATGCTTTCTTCGATAATCGCCAGCTTCTGTTCTGGCGACCAGCGACGCCGACGAGCAACACCCGTGATCACCTCTACGCGCTGAAATCCTTCGTCCGACATAAGCCTATCCTTGAGGATATCCCCAAGCCTTCATGACTACGCCGGGTGTCCGATCCAATTGGGGGCCAGTTCAGGTATCACTCTTCATGGTTCGTCATCTTGTAGAGACGTTGAAGGGTTTTCCTCGGAGTTAGGCCGCTCAAAGGTTTAGGGAGATTTGTCATGGCTATCCGCACAGGCTCAAGCGGTAACGATGTTCTAACCGGCACGAACGCTGTCGATACGCTGACAGGTCTATCCGGGGATGATTGGCTTCGGGGAGAGGATGGCAGCGACACCCTCTACGGCGGCGCAAACAGCGACACCCTGACAGGAGGAAGTGGTGAGGATCGTGCTTTTGGAGGCTCTGGGGACGATACGGTCTTCGGCGACACCAGCAATGACTATCTCGACGGCGGAGGCGGCGCGGACAGCTTTTTTGGAGGTCTGGGCGATGACCTGGCGAACGGAAGCTCTGGTGACGACTCCATGCTTGGTGACGCGGGTAACGATACGCTCATCGGTTCATCTGGTACCGATATCTTGAATGGTGGAAATGGGATCGATCGACTAGAAGGCGGGTCTGGCAACGATTTTATCATCAGCGCTTCCGGCAATGATTTCGGCTGGGGTGGTAATGGCGATGATTTCTTTATCAGCAACTCTGGTGCCGATACCTTTGAAGGCGGTCGCGGCAATGATACCTTGTTAGGACTTCAAGGCAATGACCGCCTGTTCGGCAAGCAAGATGACGATTACATTCGTGGATTCGATGATCAAGACTCTATCTTCGGCGATGGTGGCGATGATCAACTCTTTGGCGGCGCCGACGGCGACTACGTCAATGGTGGTGGAGGTAACGACATTGCCTTTGGCGGTGATGGCGTCGATACGCTTAGAGGGGGAAACAACGAAGATCTGCTCTATGGAGATTCAGGTAATGATGTGATCTTTGCTGAAGGCGGAGATGACACCGCGTTGGGCGGCGAAGGCCAAGACTATATGGAGGGACTTGACGGTGACGACCTCCTCTACGGTGGCTTGGGTGCCGATACAATCTTGGGCAACTCTGGAAACGACACCTTCGTTATCACCAGTCAGGCCGAGATCACGGCTGGTGAGACTTTCTACGGTGGGAGCGGCACCGACACTTTACTTCTGCTCAACGGTGCCAGCGTTGCGGCCGGCCTGTCCCTGAATTCGATTGAGGTCATCGCACAACTCGGCGACAGCAGCGATGGCACGCTCGTCGGAGGCCAAGGCGCCGATCTCTTGGTTGGCCTCAGTGGCAAAGATTCCTTGACCGGCGGCAGCGGTGCGGACGAGTTGAAAGCTGGCAGTGGCGATGATGCCAGCCTCTATGGCGGGGATCAGGACGACTACATCTATGGCGGCAAGGGCGACGATTCACTGATCTTCGGTGGAACCGGGAACGATACTCTGGCCGGCGGCCCAGGTGCTGACCTCTCCTTCTTCGGTGGTGTGGGCAACGACAGCCTTTTCGGTGGTTTCGGCAAGGACAGCCAACTCTTCGGTGATGATGGAAATGACCTCATCGATGGTGGCGATGCAGCAGATGAGCTGTTAGGCCGCAGCGGAAGCGATCGCATCTATGGTGACCGCGGCAGTGACAGTCTAAGTGGTGGTGCCGGGGCTGATCTCCTCTTCGGTGGCAGTCACCGCGATCGCCTCTGGGGTGGCAGCGACGCCGATCGTCTCTATGGTGACAGCGGTAGTGATGTGATGAACGGCGGCGCCGGTCGCGATACAGCCTTCGGTGGTTCCGGTAATGATAGCTTCTTTGTCGATACCCAGACAGACCTGCTGGTGGAGACCGCGAACGGCGGCATCAATGACATCATCTTCGCCGCCAGCGACTACACCCTCTCCAGCGGTGCGGATGGTTTTGTCGAGCGCCTGACCCTGCGGGCAGATTTTGGGGATCTCGATGCTGCCGGCAATGACCTGAACAACGGACTTCGCGGTAACTCAGGCGCTAACGCTCTGCTTGGTCTTGGTGGGGATGACCGCATTGCGGGCAACGCCGGCGACGATCATCTAGATGGCGGGTCCGGGCTCGACCGGCTGGTCGGCGGCAGTGGCGCCGACACCCTGGTCTTATCATCCGGAGATGTCGCCATCGGCGGATCGGGCGGTGACAGCTTCCTCCTCACCGCGAATGGCTTCGGGACCGGCGGCGCAAACCTGGCCCTTATCACCGACTTTGACGGCCAGCTATTCGGTGCAGCGAATGGGGAAGACAAGCTGGTCGTGGCCACCGGTCTGGAAGTCGGCAGCTTCGCCTACATCGGCGGTGCCACCTTCTCAGGCGGCGGCAACTCTGAGGCCCGCTTCGCCGGTCAGCGCCGGCTGGAGATTGACCAGGATGGGGATGGTGCTGCCGACCAGACCCTCCGTATCACCGGATTCAGCGCAGGCAATGCGCTCACCTCTACTGATTTTGTCTGGCTGTAGGGCAATCCCTGCCTGCCCGCGCTTTCGTCATGCGACGAGAGCGCGGGACCAGGAAGGATGAGCAGGCTCATGCAGAGTGTGAGAGCCTTGCGTGTCCGTTGCCGAACCAGCGGCGAAGGGCTTGGAGACGGCTAGCAGTCCCCCTCTCCTTCTCAGCCGGTTTCGCGGCGATCTCAGGACGATGGGCCTTGTCGGCCTCATAGAGTGCTTCCAGGGCCTGTGCGCTGTGGAAAGCGGCGGCCCGGCACATAAGCAGGTCTTCTTTCTTAACCATTCTTGCCTCCAGATCGAACTCTAAGAGAACTACGGGAGACGTTTCCTCGGCTGAGTGCGCGCTATGCTGCGCTGCAACATCAAGCTAGGCTGTGTGATGGCTAAGGTCAAGGACAGCGGTTCTTAGTACATTTCTCTAAGGCATTGAAAACAGCTCATTTTTGTGCGCATGCATGGCTGACATCGGAAAGCACTATAGGTGCAGAGCAGGCTTGCAGGCTCCTACATCATGAGGAATGGTGTTATGTGCAGCCCGTGTTGCCGCAGCTGCGGCAAGGGAGGTTACCGCCCCTCTCCATTGCGAAGGATGCGACGAATGACATTGCCCAGAAGGGTGCCGATGCTGGCCGAGCGATCCTTTTGAAAGAGGCTGCCGCAGAAGGTGATGGATCCGGCTGAGAAGACGATTCCGCCCGCCGGCGTCTCCCAATAGAGGATCTCGGCACGGATCAAGGCCTCCTCTGGTTCGCCGCTGATCGTGGCGACGTGCGACAGGATCTCCTCGGGCACGGCGACGAAGTGCTCCGGATGCTCGCCCGAGCGCGCCAAGACCACGGCATCGGGATGGGTTCCCAGATCCAGGTCGGCACGGTCAAGCTCATAGCCAGCGGCACCGCCGCCTGAGAGCCCCTCGGCCCCGATCTCCTCCCCCTCGATCCCCTCGAAGATCCAAGCATAGCGTGGATCATACGAGGCTGTCGTCCGGCGATAGCCCTTGCCTTCGAAAAGCCCCTGTGCCGAGAAGCCGACTCCGGCCAGAGCCTGCGGCGGACGGCCGTTGCGGCGCCAGAGACCGCCGTAGCCGCCATCCAGCATGTGGTGGTACTCGCCGGGCTCTGCCGCCCAGGCGCGGATGCCTCCTTCGGCACGGCGGACCTCCAGACAGTCGCGGTGGTCCGAATGGCGCGCGATCTTCCAGTAGAAGCCATTGCCGCCCATGTAGAGCAGATTGCCGCCGCCATCACGATAGGCCTGAATCGCGTCCAAGGTCTCGTTCGTGTGGTATTCCGGGTGCGTCGTGGTCAGCACCGCTTGATAGCCGGAGAGGCTCGCCACGCCCTCCTCATCAAGATCGTGATCGCTGATCACGTCATAGGACCAGCCTTCGGCCTCCAGCCAGGCCAGAAGGTGCGAGTCGGCTTGCAGGTGGCGCAGACCCGAACCCTTGGAGTCATGGAGGTTCATGTAGCCCAGCTTGGTGGTCAGCACCGGGCGCAGATGGGACGCCAAGGCGATCCCGCTGCCATCGCTGTGATGGTTGTAGGTCGAAAGCCCCAGCTCGGCATGATCGTTCGGATAGTGTGGATAGGCCCCCCAAAGGTCCACGCGCTTGCGCGTCTTCTCCGTGTAGTCGAAACGCGCGTAGTTGGCATAGACGACATAGGTGAAGGTCGGGATGATCACACAAAGTTCGGACTGACGTTCTCCACGCGGCGGCGGCACCACGAAGGGGATCGAATCCTCCTCCCCTTCTCCGGAGAGCCTGAGCGCATAGAGACCACTGCGCAGATCGGACGGCAGGGTCAGGCGCAAGGTCTCCGGCCAGCCGGAGTCCCCAACGTCGTCGTCATGGAAATGGACGGCGGCATAGTGCGCTGGTCGGTGCCGCCAGGCGGTCTCTTCGCCTGTCCAGGCCGAGCTGGTGACACCACGCAGAGGCCGGTTCATCAGCTGGCCGGTGAGGTCATGTGGGCCACGATCCGGCACCTGCCAGCTCGAGATCTCGCGGGCGAAGTCCCAAGCGGCCAAGAGGGTTTCACCACCGTGCAGACTGGGCGCCTCGATCTTTCCATTGAAGAGAGCTTCGCCAGCCGGGCCGTCTCCAGCCGCCAGGGTGACAGAAACAATCGAGAAGGCTGCCCCCAGGTCCGAGGCCTCCTGCTCTGCGCTCTGGGTCTCGCCAAACCCGTCCAGAGCCTCGAGTGAGAGCGCCAAGCGGCCCTTGGCGAAATCGACTTCAGCCAGGCAGTGCACCCACTGGCGCCGCCTGAGCGGCTTGTCGAGCACCACCCGTGTTCCCTGACCCGAGAGTCCGAAAGTCAGTTTGCCGGCGGCATCGAGGCCTAATGACAGCCGTCTGCCGTCTGCAGCATCCAAGGTCATCACCGCCTGGTCGCGACCTCCCGGCAGGCTGGGCCAGAGGGTGACAGCGAGGGTCAAACGATCATGGCTTCCTAGGGCTTCGGCACCCGGAACCGTCATGTAGGAGCCACGCGGCACCGCGTGCCAAGCAGCGCGGTAGCCCTCAGGCGCCAGGCCGGCAGCCACCTCTTCCTCTTGCATCCCCGGTCCTGCCGGATTGGGGTCGCTTGAAGTCACGCGGACCAGACGGGCTTGAAAGGCGCCCTCCAGCCGCGACGCCACATGAAAACCGATGCTCTCACCCGGTCGGACAGTCATACGGTCGGCATAGCCGATCAGGCGAATCTCTGGCGGGGTGAAACTCACAAGCGGGCTCCATAGACGAGGTCGGGCAGGAAAGTGGCCAGTTCAGGCAGGAAGATCAGTGCCACTATCATCAGCATATAGGGAATGAGCAAGGGCAGCACACCGATCGAGACCTCCTCGACCGAGACATTGGCGATGCGCGAGGCCACAAAGAGGTTGACCCCGATGGGTGGTGTCAGAAAGCCGATCTCGCAGGTCATCACGGTAAAGATGCCAAAGGCGATGGGATCGACCCCCAGTTCGGTCACCAACGGCAGGAACACGGCGGTGAAGATGATGATCTGCGGCACCGATTCCAGCCACATGCCGACCAGGATATAGAAGATCCCGATCAACAGCAGCACCAGCCAGGGCTGCTGCTTCAGCCCGGCAAAGATCTCCAGCACGCCCTGCGGAATGTCGTAGAGGGTGACGAGCTGCCCGAAGGCCTTGGTCGACCCCAGGATAAAGAGCACGGTACCGATGGTCAGCGCGGTGAACTTCAGCCCCTCCAGCACTGTTTTCAAGGTGAGGCCGCGGTAAATGAAGAAGCCGACGAAAGCGCCATAGAAGACCGCGACGGCCGCCGCCTCCGACGGCGTGAAGACCCCGGCATAAATCCCGCCCAGGACGATCAGCGGTGCCCCGATTGCCCACTTGCCATCCCAGACCGCCCGCAGCAGAGGCCCCCAGCGGAAACCCTCCCCGCCCCCGCCATAGCCGGCGCGGGCAGCCACAATGTAGGCCACCAGCAGCAGTAGGAGGCCCAAGCCAACACCGGGGATAATGCCCGCGAGGAAGAGCCGCGGGATCGATTCGTCCGAGACCAGGGCGAAGATGATCAGCAGATTGGATGGCGGGATCATACTGCCCAGGGCCCCGCCGGCAGCCGAGACCGCCCCGGCGAAGCGCGGTGCATAGCCTTCGCGTTTCATCGCCGGCACGGTGATCGAGCCGATCGCAGCGGTGGTCGCCGGTCCGGACCCCGAGAGGGCGGCGAAAAACATGCAGGAGAGCACGGTCATCAAGCCCAGACCGCCGCGGTAGGCGCCGACCAGACGCTCGGCGATGGCGATCAGATGGGTGGACATACCGCCCTTCTCCATCAGCTGGCCGGCCAAGATGAAGAGCGGGATAGTGACGAAGGGAAAGGGCTCAAAGGCTGTCCAAGCCGACTGCGCCAGCAAGGTCAGCGGGATATCGGCGATCAGGATGCCGGCGGCGGCAGCGATGCCGGCGGCAAAGGGCACCGGCACGCCGATCGCCAAGGTCCCGACGAAGACCAGGGCCATGATCAGAGGTCCGCTCATAGCGGTAACCCCTTCCAACCATCCTGTCGCCAGCGCCAGTAGACCTGGAGAATGCGAAAGAACATAAGTGCAAAGGCGAAGGGCACGACCGGCCGGATCCAGCGTTGTTCCAGTCCCAGACCGGGCGAAATCTGGGTCACCCGGAACAGCAGCTCCATGTACTCGATGGAGAGCAGCACCATCAGCACGACGAAGCCGGCCCAGAGCAGATCGGCCAGGACCACGAGGAAGACCGCTATCGGCCGCGGTGAATGCTGGATCACGATGCCGATACGGATGTGCTGACGCTCGCGGGTGGCCATGGTCGCACCGAAATAGACGGCAAAGATCATGCCGTAGACGGCCAGTTCCTCGGCCCAGGGCGAAGCCGTGGCGAAGACGAAGCGCAGGACGACCTGCAGCATCACGCTGCAGGCCATCAGCAGGATTGCGAGGCCGCAGAGAACCTCTTCGAAACGACGGTCAAGGAGTGTCAACACAGTCATGACCGCCGCCCCGTCGCCAAGCCTAGTTTGCGGCGTTGCGCACCGCCTCGACGAAGGCGGTGAACTCCGCGCCACGCTCCTTGGCGTACTTGTCCTGGACCCGTGCCGCAGCGGCGATAAAAGGCGTCTTGTCCGGATAGGTCACGGTCATGCCGCCTTCCTCACCCAGGAAGCGGCGCACATCGGCAATCTGCTCGCTCATGGTCTTGCGATGATAGGCACCGGCCTCCTTGGCCGCCCGCATCACGGCCTCGCGCTGGGCATCATCCAGCTTGTTCATGATCCGATCGGAGGCCAACAAGGGCGAGAAGTAGTTGAAGTGCTCCAGGATCGTCAGGTGCTTGGCAATCTCGTAGAACTTCTGGCTCTTGATAAAAGCCGTGCCGTTGTCGGCGCCATCGATCGCACCGGTCTGCAGCGCCGGAGGGGTCTCGGCCCAGGCCAGCGGAATGGGCGACGCGCCGAACTCTTCGAAGGTGTCGATCATCACCTCGTTCTTCGGCACGCGGATCTTGAGGCCCTCCATGTCCGCAGGCGTCTCCACCTTGCGCACCGTGTTGTAGAAATCCCGGTCGCCGACAAAGCCATAGGCCAGCAGGTGCACGCCGGTGTCTTCCAATAGCTTCTGGGAGAAGGACGCACCGATGTCGCCGTTCAGCACAGCGTAGGCGTGATCCTTGCTCTGAAAGATGTAGGGCAGCACGAAGGCGTCGGTCAGCGGGAAGTGCGGCGAGATGTTGTTCGCCGTGATGATGAACATGTCCACCGTGCCAAGCTGCATAGCCTTGAAGGCCTCGTCTTCGGTCACCAGCTGGGCGCAGCAGCGCACCTTCACATCGACACTGCCGTCGGTGTACTGCTCCACCAGTTCCTCGAACTTGCCGGCCAGGATGGCATAGGGCGAGGTTTCCGAGGCCGCGTAGCCGAGATTGACGGTCACCTTGTCGGCCTGGGCCGTTGCAACCAGGGCGACACTGAGCAGGGTCGCCGTCGCCAATCCTCTAATCACGTGCAGGAAATGTCGGGTCATGGTCAGCCTCCGTTGTTCTTGGGCGTGACCGACAGCTTAGACCGCGATGCAGGTCATGTGAAATATCAATGCAGCACGAATTGATGCCGGTTCGGCATCAAACCTCCCTGCCCAATCGTTCTAGGTAGGCCACGAAGGTCCTTGTCGTCTCGGAGACCTCCTCAAGCGACCAGGCCGCCAAAGTCGGAATCGGCACCAGGAAGTCGCGCACCGGGCGGATCACCAGATCAGGGTGCAGATAGTTGCGTGCTGTCTCGCAGTTGAGGGTGATGCCCATGCCGGCCGCGATGAGGCCGAAGAGGCCAACCGAATTGAACGCCCTTTGCACGATCCGCGGACGGAAACCGACGCGGCTGCACTCCCCGTAGATGTAGGCGTGAAAGTGCTGCCAATCCTGCTCGTTGCCCATGATGAAGGGCTCGTCTGCCAGCTCGGCCAGATCAACGCTGTCCCGCTTGGCGAGCCAATGATCCCTGTGCGCGACGGCGACGCAGCGATTGCTTTGGACCTGAAGTGCCTTGAACTGCTGTCGATCCACCGGCCCGGTCAGAAAACCCACGTCGATGCTGCCGTCCGTCAGGCCCTCGATCTGCACCCAGGTCACGGCATGACGGGTGGTGATGCGAATGCCGGGATAGGCTGCCGTGAAGCCTTGGATCAGGCGCGGCAGCGCGCCAGAGATGGCGAAGTCGGTGTAGGCAATGGTGATGATGCCGTGTTCGCCTTGATCGGCTGCCTGCGCCCGCCGTTCCCCGCGTTCGATCCGCTCCAAGGCCGGGCGCCATTCTCGCGCCAGGGTCTCGCCGGCCGTCGTCAGAGTCACCGCCCTGTTGGTGCGTTGAAAGAGCTGCAGGCCGAGCCGCGCTTCCAACTCGCGAATGGCGCGGCTGAGCGCCGGTTGGGCGATACCCAGGCCCTCTGCGGCGCGGCGGAAGTGCAGGGTTTCGGCGACGGCGAGGAAGTAGCGCAGATGGCGTGAGTCGCTAATCACTGTCCGGACACGCGACACGCGCTTGCGCTAGAGCCAAGGCGGCAGCGCCCGCGGCAAACCGTCGGCTCAATCTCTCGACATCCGGCTTTTCCGGTCCTCTTGTCCAGCGGGTCATGGCTAAGATGTGCCATAGCGCCCTGTCTATGGGAACTGCAGAGGGCAAACGGCAGGAACTTGAGCAAAGGAAAGCAGGCTATGCGCCAAGAGCCGGGGCCCCGTTTTATCACCTTGGGTCCGCTCGGGACCAATCATGACCTTGTCACCAGGCGCTATATCGCGTTCCGCGACCTCACCGAGGCCAGGATCGATTATGTCGAGAATTTCCTGGTCGGCTTAGAGATGATCTATGCCTGCGATGCCGATTTCATGGTGCAGGCCGCCGTCCATCCCGACTGTGCCAGCATCATTGCCCAGGCCCACTTCACCTACGGCATTCATCTGGTCGACACCTTCATCTCGCCCAGCAAGCCCTTGGCCATCCTCACCCGCGTCGAGGTCGAAGATCCGAAGAGTCTGGCCCTCCAACCGGCAACCAGAGACTACGCCGACCTCTCGCCCTGGCTGGAGCACATCCCGGTCGGCTCGATCGTGCGGGTCGCCGAAGGGCTGCTGGCCGGTCGCTACGACAGCGGCCTCACCAGCCTCGAGCTGGCGGAACAGCATCCCGGCCGCTTTCGCGTAGAACAAGACCTCGGCAGCGTCGACGACCCCTGGCTGGTCTTTGGCAGGAAACGCATCGCCAAGGGGAACCTCGTCGCCTGGCCTGATGCCCCCATAGAGGCCGCCCTTAAGGCCTACAGATAGACCAGGCCGCTTAGACGCAACCCAGGCTGGACAGAGCCTTGGCCGAGCCGCGCAGTGGGAAACTCTTGTCCAGACCGATCGTGGGGTCCGTCAGCTGCACGCTGCTGCCGTTCTTCATCGCCTGCGCCAAGTCTTTCGAGATCGCCCCACCATAGCTGTTGTCGGCAAAGGTGAAGGGACCCAGGGTCTGATCGAAGAGAGACTTGCTGCTGCCCTTTACGACAAAGCGAATGTTCGATTGCGGTGGCGTCGGACCGTTTGGATAGAAAGGATCCACCCGCAAGGCGATGACCGTCTCGTGCGAGCAGTAGACGATCAGCCCGGAATCATTGCCGTAGGAGACCGTGGCCGTGGTGTGATCGATGCCGTCCTGGTCGAAGCGCAGGAGCCCGACGGTCCATCTGGCTGTGTCGTAGGTCGCAACCAAGGGCTCGTCGGCACTCGAAGAACTTGGTGCCGCGAGGACAAAGAAGGGCAGTGCCAGGAGCGCAGCCCAGAGTGGTCGAAGGGAGAAGGTCTCGATCATTGTATGGCTCGGACGTTGTTAGCGAAAGGAGAGTGGTTCGAGGCGCGACCAAAGGCAATGGCAAAGGTGCTAATGCGCCTCGCTCAAGCTTTGCGCGACGGTCTCTGCTGCCCGGAAAAAGGCGCGGCGTTTGCCGACGTCCAGTGCGTCGGGCCAGGACGAGAGCACCACCACCACCGTCTCTCGGCCGGGATCGACGTAGATCATCTGACCATGGATCCCCAAGGCTGCGATGATGCCCGCCTCGCGGTCCAGTACCCACCATTGGCGGCTGTAGCAAGCCTGCGGCAGATCAAGCATTGCCGCGTTGGGCGCCTCAGCAAAGGCCGCGGTATCGCCATTGCGGCAGGCGGCGACCCAGGCCGCCGGCACCACCTGTCGGCCGGCGATGGCGCCCTCGTTGGCAAAGAGCAGGCCAAAGCGCCCATAGTCTCGCAAGGTGGCGTTAAGGCCGCCGTCAGCCAGGCAGGTGCCGGCAGCATCGACGGTAAAGCAGGCCTCGGCCTCCGCACCCATGGGTATCCAGAGCCACTGCGATAAAAGCTCGGCCAGGCTGAGACCTGTCGCGCGCTCCAACACCCAGCCTAAGACGTCGGTTTCGATGGAGCGGTACCTAAAGGGACCGCCATGCGGACCGGCCTGCGACAGTGCGAGGATCAGGTCGTAGGTATTGGCGAGCTCGCCGGGCCGCTGCGGCTTCCAGCCAGAGGCGCGCTCCAGCGCTCCCATATGGCTCTCCGGATCTAGATAGTCCTCGACGAAGTTGATGCCGCTGCGCATGTCCAACACCTGCCTCACCGTTGCGCCCTGATAGCCGCAGCCGGCGAGCTCGGGAACATAGAGGTCGAGCGGGCGGTCCAGGTCGATGAGGCCCCGCGATTCGGCGAGACCGACCAGGGTGCCGACAAAGGACTTCGCGACCGATTGCGAGAGGTGCAGGTCACGGTCCGTCATGCCGTGGTAATAGCGTTCAAAGACGATGCAGCCGCGGTGCAGCACCAGGCAGGCATCGCTCTCGGTGCTGGTTAGCAGCGCTCCCAGGCTTGCTGCGCGCTGATCCTTGATCGGCAGCGCCAGCTCTTCCAGGCGCCGCTCTGCCCGTGGCAAGGACCGTCGTCGCCTGGCCGGAACCGCCCGGGTCGGCAGTACCATGCGAACATTGCGGAAGCTCCAGCGCAGGGCCGGTGGCCGATCCCAGGTGTCGAGGCTGACGCGCTGGTCCGGTGGCGGTGGGAATCCGCGCATGGTAGGTGGTTGCGACATGGGATCTTCCTCCGCCCAGACTGGAAAGGCTCTCGGTGATGCTCAGACCGGCGGTGTGATGCCGGCAAGGAACTCTTGGCTGCGACTGCGGATCCGCGCAACCAAGAAGTCGACCAGCAAACGGATACGGGCGGTCTCTCTGAGGTCAGGATGCAGCAGCAGCCAGAGCGAGCGATCCGGCACAGGCTCCTGAAAGGGCGCACGCACCAGACCTACCTGGGGATCGGCCAGGAAACAGGGCAGATAGGTCAGACCCAGTCCATGCGAGGCCATCATGGTCTGTGCCACCGCCTCGTTCACCCGATGACGCAAGCGGGCCTTGGGAAAGGGGCTCTCCTTGATCCAAGGTGGGGTTAGGTCGTCGAAGGCCTCGCCCCAGCCGATCCAATCCAGGCCTTGACCGCCGTCGTCATGCACCCTGGTTGCATAGTCCGGTGAGCAATAGACCGCCTTGGCACAGTGCAGAAGCCGCCGCCCCACCACATTGTCTTTCACCTCATCGGTGTAGCGCAGCGAAACGTCGGCCTCACGCTTGTCCAAGTCAGAAAGCGCGTTGGTGGTCAGAATGCGCAGCTCGATCTCACGATGCCGTTTCATGAAGGCAGCGAAATCGGCGGCAATTGAGGTCAGGCTGATGGCCGGGGCCAGACTGATGGTGATGTTGCCCTCCGGCTTCTTATCTTGACCGGCCACCAAGCGGGTTGCAGTGGCAATCTCATCATCGACCCGTTCGGCATGGGCAAACAGCAATTCACCCACCGTCGTCGGCACCAGCCCGCTGCGCGTGCGGTCGAAAAGCCGTGCCTCCAGGCCTTTCTCCAGATTGGTCAATCGTCGCGAGACCGTGGTGTGATTGCTGCCCAAGAGATCGGCAGCACCGCGCAAGCTGCCACTGCGGGCAACGGCAAGAAAGAACCGAAGGTCGTCCCAATCCATCCGCGTGAGGAGATCGCTCACGGAACGTCGCCTTCCCTAATTGGTGGTGCAAAAACGAACCACTACGGAACGGAATTGCGCCCTGCAATGTCGATCCGAAGCCACCAGATCTTTCTTCGATGCTGACAAGCCCGTCGCAAGACTGCGCCGAGCGGTCATCCATTTTGAGCCGGATCAGGGGAGAAAGCAATCATGTCTGTGACCCGACGAGACCTTTTTGCCGGCAGCGTGGTACCCATCGCCTTGGCCGCCTTTGCGGTGACGAGCCCCGCTCTGGGCGACGCAGAGAGCAGTCAGGACCAGGTCAAACCTTATGGCTTGCCGATATCGGCAGATTTCCCCTTTGAGAAGAAGCGGATCGCCATCAAGGGCTCAGAGATGGCCTATGTCGACGAAGGCAGCGGCCCCACTCTGCTGTTCTTGCACGGCAATCCAACCTCGTCTTACCTCTGGCGCAACATCATCCCCTACGCCCTGGAGGCCGGCTATCGCGCGGTCGCCCCGGACCTGATCGGCATGGGCGATAGCGGCAAGCCCGATATCGCCTACAGCTTTGGTGATCACAGTGCCTATCTGGAGGCCTTCATCGAAGAGCTGGAGTTAGAAGGCTTCATTCCGGTGGTGCACGACTGGGGCTCTGCGCTCGGCATGCAGCACGCCCGCTTCAATCCAGAGAACGTCCGCGGATTGGTGTTTATGGAGGCCATCATTCCGCCCTCATTGCCAGTTCCCTCCTTGGAGGCCATGGGCGAACCCATGACCTCGCTCTTCCGGAACCTCAGAACCGAGGGCATCGGGGAAAAGATGGTTCTGGAAGACAACTTTTTTGTGGAACAGATCCTTCCCAACATGGGCGTGGCACGGGGTCTGAGCGCGGCGGAGATGGCACACTATCGTGCCCCCTACCCGACGCCTGAAAGCCGCCGACCGACCCTGCAGTGGCCACGCGAGATCCCGATTGCGGGCGAGCCCAAGGCGGTTCATGACGCGGTCCTGGCCAATGGCGAATGGCTCTTGCAGTCGCCGATCCCCAAACTCTTCTTCTATGCAGAACCGGGGGCATTGAACCCACCCGCGGTCGCTGCCTGGATCGCCGCCAACATCCCCAATGTCGAGACCCGCTTTCTGGGCCCGGGTGTGCACTTCCTGCAAGAGGATCACCCAGCCCTGATCGGCAGCGGTCTTGCCGATTGGCTGCGCCGCACCCAAGGATAGAGACGAGCAAGCACAAGGAAAGATCAGCTTATGAGCGACGCCACCCCCCTGCCCCATCTGAACGTGATCCGCAATCCCGGCAATGCCGCCCACTTCATGGCTTTGAAGCCAATCAAATCCCGCGTGCGGGTCTATGCCGGCGATACCTTGCTCGCCGACACGCAAGAAGCCCTGCGCCTGGTCGAGGTCGGGCGTGATATCTATGACCCGCTGGTCTACGTGCCGGCCGATGACATGACCGCCGATCTTGAGCGCTTGGAGAAAAGCACGCATTGCCCGCTAAAGGGAGATGCCTCCTATCACGCCTTGGCCGGCGAAGAGATCGCCTGGTCTTACGATGCGCCATTGGACTTCGCCCGTGGGATCGCCGGCTACCATGCCTTCTGGCCGGGCAAGGTTCGGATCGAGGAAGGCGCATAGCGCAGGACTGCTTGTTAGGCGGCAGAAAGCCATCTAGCGTCCCCTCAGTTCTGCAAAGACCGAGGGGGCGCAGGTGGAGGCAGTGGAGGAGAGTGGCAACCGCCTGGCCGCGTTAGGCTGGATCCTGCTCTCCTCTTGGCTGGTCGCCTTTCTGCCGATCACGGCCAAGCTTGCCTATCTGGGCGGCAGCGAGCCCTATACGCTGCTGGCCCTGCGCAGCGTAATCGCCGTTGCGGTCTTGGGCTTGGCCCTGGTGATCGCCCGCAAAGTTCCGCGATTGCCAAGACGACTGATCGGCACCAGCTTTCTGGCCGGTCTGGGCGCCGCTCTCTTTCTCTATGGCTTCTATTCCGCAATCCTCACGATCGATATCGGCCTGGCGATGTTGATCACCTATCTCTATCCGATCCTTTTGGCGATCTTCGAGCATGTGACCGGCCGCAGGCCCTTCACGCCCTTTCGGCTCTTCTGGAGTGCAGCGGCCCTGACCGGGCTTGGCATCATGCTGGCGGCTGACTTCGGCTCGCTGGATCCCACAGGCTTGGGCTTTGCCTTCCTGGGCACCTTGGCGATCACAGTCGCCACGGTCGCCAGTATGCGGTTGGTCTGGCAGATCGGTGTGCTGGAGGCCAACTTTCACGCCACGCTGTGGAGCCTACCGATCTTTGGCCTGGCCCTGTTCTTTCTGGGCAGCTTCCAGCCGCCGGAAACCGGAACCGGCTGGCTGGGCGTCTTCGGCAATGCTCTGGCGGCAACCACCGCCTGGATCACCTTCATCCTGGGCGCCAAGATCATCGGCATAGGGCGGGCCAGCATGCTCGCCACAACGGAACCCTTGATGGCCGTGATCATGGCCATGCTGCTGTTCGGCGAAACCCTGTCAGCATTGCAGTGGGCTGGCATGGCCTTGGTTCTCTTCGCACTGACCGTGCTGGAGAGTCCCCCAGCCTTGCGGACAAAGCTCGGCCTTGGGCCGCGTAACTAGTCCGAGACAGGCTTGGCCGGACTAAGGTCGTGCCAATCAAAGCGGGTTTGGTGGCCATCAGGGCCCAGGATCATCGCAACCGCCCCATCGCGCTCTACCCAAGCTCCCTTGATCGCGATCGGTCGCTCCAGTGTGCTGCTGTGGAAGAGCGGTCGGCCGCTCACCGGGTCGCGCCAGTCGGGTGCCGGCGAGTGTTCCCTCAGCCAGTCAGCCTCGTGGCTGGTCTCTCGGCCGTCCTCCCATTGGATGGTCAGACTCTCGGGCCAGATTGTTAGGGTCAGGGCGCGAATTCTAGTGTCTCCAAAAGGCAATTGCCTGGGGCAGCTTACCCAAGAAACGGCCGTCTACGCGACTCTGTCCAATAGGGGTAACTGCCTTTGCATCATTCGGATTCGACCGTCACCCCTTGCAGTCCTACCGAACACGCGACGGTAGCGCCTTGACGCGCGCCAATGACCCCCGTAGCTAGTCGGGTTTCCGGCAAGTCGACCTCACACATCGACCTTTGCCTCTCTGCCGGCGACAGCAAATAGAGCGCACTCATGATCTCCTTCGGCATCGACTTCGGGACAACGAACAGCGTTGTCGCCAAGGCCTCGTCATTGGACGAGGTCGAGATTCTCCAGCTCGGCGAAGAGCCCTATCGGGATCCAGTCCACCCCTCGGTCCTGGCCTTCGAAGTGGGTGAAGAGTACGGCAGGCCGGTGATCCTCACCGAGACCGGGCGCTCGGCAATCGAACTGGTATCGCGGTACCCGGACGACTTCCGCTATCTGCAGTCGCTGAAGAGCCATGTGGCCAGCCGTGGGTTCGACGGTACCAGCCTCTTTGGCCAGAGACGCAGCTTTCCTGAGCTACTGGCGACTTTCATCAGACATTCCGGCATCACCGCCGCGGTGCAGGACGCGCCTGGCCCCAAGCAGATCGTCGTCGGGCGTCCGGTCAAGTTCCATGGCGAGCATCCAGACGAAGATCTGGCGATCGAACGCTACCGGGAGGCTTTTCAGAGAGCCGGCATCAGTGACTTCGACCTGGTCTTTGAGCCGGTTGGTGGCGCCTATTCCTTCTTCCGCTCACTGCGCCGTTCGGCCTCGGTCTTGATCGCAGACTTCGGCGGCGGAACGTCAGACTTCGTGGTTGCCCGGTTCCGCGCCTCAAAGGCTGGCATCGCGGCCGATCTGCTCTCTCATGCCGGAATCGGCATTGCCGGCGACAGCTTCGACTATCGGATCATTCAAAATGCTCTGTTGGAGCATTTCGGTGTGCGCACGACCTATCGCTCAAACGGCAAGTCCTTGCCGATGCCGCGTTCTTACTACTCCGCCTTCTCGCGATGGCACGAGGTGACTCAGCTGCGCCAGCACCGCTACCTCAATCCGCTGAAGGAGATCCGTCACACCGCCAATGACCCAGAGAAGATCGATAACCTGATCTATGCCATCACGATGAACAAGGGTCTGGCCATCTCGCGCGCGGTCTCCGCGGCCAAGGCGGAACTTTCAGACGTAGAGACTGCAGACATATCGATTGACCTTGGTCGGAGCACACTCAAGCGGAGGATCTCGCGATCCGACTTTGAGACCTGGATAGCTGACGACATCCGCAAGATCGAGGAGACCATGGAGCAGGCCGTCCTCGCATCCGGCCTCACCAGCGACACCATCGATCGCGTGTTCCTTGTCGGCGGCACCTCTTTCGTGCCGGCGATCCACGATCTCTTCGTCAACCGCTTCGGTCCAGAGAAGCTGCTGACCGGAGAGCGCTTCAGCTCCGTTGCCGAAGGCCTGGCCCTGGTCGGTCTCAACAAGGCCGCCTGAGAAACCACCTGGTTCAGGCTCAGCAGCCCCTGTCCCCGACCATGGGGAGGTGAATGCCGCACTCCGTCTTGGCACTGCCCTCCCAGCGGCCGGCGCGTAGGCCTGCCCCTGCCTCCGAAGGCTTGGTGCAGTGGCGGCAGCCGATCGAGGTGTAGCCCTTATCCAGCAAGGGATGACGCGGCAGACCGGCGTTCTCCATGCGCTCTTCGATCTCCTCCTGGCTCCAGGTGGCCAGGGGATTGACCCGGATGCGGCCATCGAAGGTCTCGAAGAGCGGCATCTGGGCCCGCTCGCCACCATGCACCCGTTTGCGCCCGGTGATGATGATGTCGAAGGGGCGTAAGGCCTCGCGCAGCGGCACCACCTTGCGCAGGCGGCAGCAGGCATCCGGACTGCGCTGCCAGAGATCGCCGCCCGGGTCGATCGCCGCCAACTGCTGCGGGTCAGGTCTGATCTGCTGCAGGTTGGTCAGACGAAAGCGGCTGATCGCCAGGTCGCGGTAGAAGAGCGTCTCGACGAAGTGCTTACCGGTCTCCAGGAAGATCACTGGTGTGCCGGGATCGGCGCGCGAGACCAGGTCCAACAGCAGCGCGGATTCCGCACCGAAGGCCGTCAGCAGAGCAACACGCCCCTTATAAGCGCCCCGGCAGAGCGCCGTTACAAGCTCTTGGCTTGTCAGGGTGCCGTAGTCTGCGTCCAGCTCCTCCGATGTCGGCAGGTCGGAGGCTGGCATGGGTCTAGCCTCCGGCGCCGGCGACGAGTCGCGCCGGCGGCACGATGATGGTTCTGGGTGTCAGCATGGCTTGCTCCAGATCCGCGATGATGTCGGCGGGATGCTCCAGCCCGACCGAGAGGCGCACCACGCCGTCGGTGATGCCGGCGGCCAAGCGGTCCTCCGGCGTCAGCTTGGAGTGCGTGGTGGTCGCCGGGTGGCAGGCCAGAGACTTGGCATCGCCCAGGTTGTTGGAGATGTCCACCAGCCCCAGACAGTCCAAAAGATGGAAGGCTGCGTCTTTGCCGCCCTCCAGCTCGAAGGAGACCAGGCTGCCGAAGCCCTTCATCTGGCGTTTGGCCAGGTCGTGCTGCGGATGATCGGCGCGACCGGGATAGCGCACCTGGCGCACCAGCGGCTGTTCGGCCAGCCAGTCGGCAATCGTCGCGGTGGACTGACTCTGGCGCTCGACCCGTAGCTCAAGTGTCTCGAGCGACTTGGCCATCACCCAGGCATTGAAGGGGCTCATCGAGGGACCGGTGTGGCGATAGAAGGGAATGAAGTGGTCGCGCATGAAGTCTTCGGAGGCGAGCACCGCCCCGCCTAGACAGCGCCCCTGGCCGTCGATGTGCTTGGTCGCCGAATAGACGACGATGTCCGCGCCCAGCTCCAGGGGTTTCTGATAGAGGGGCGTCGCGAAGACATTGTCGATCACCACGCGGGCACCGGCCTGATGCGCCAAGGCGGAGACCGCCGCGATATCAATCACCTCCAGCATGGGATTGGAGGGGCTTTCCAAGAAGACCGCCTGCGCCGGCCGCGACAGGGCCTCGGCCCAAGCGTCTAGATCGGCGCCCGGTACCAGCTCCGTCTCGATCCCCCAGGTCGGCAGGATCTTGGTGATGATGTGCAGACAGGACCCGAAGAGCTCGCGGGCAGCGACCACACGATCACCAGCCTTCAACTGGCAGGCCAAGGAAGCGAAGACCGCCGCCATGCCCGTTGACGTCGCGCGACAAGTCTCGGCCCCTTCAAGGGCAGCCAACCGCTCTTCGAAGACAGAGACCGTCGGGTTGCCGTAGCGGGAATAGATATAGCGGTCGTTCTCGCCCTTGAATGCGGCTTCCGCCTCGGCGGCAGAGCCAAAGACGAAGCCGGAGTTCAGGTAGAGCGCCTCGCTGGTCTCGGAGAAGGCGCTGCGGTTCAGGCCATGGCGCACCATAGTGGTGGCCTGTTCCTGCGGGCGGTTTGCCGGGGTCGTGCGATCGGTCATTGCGCTTGATCTTTCTTGTTGGAAGGTAGGTAGGTGGGCAAGACCAGGGCCTGGGCCACCACAGGCCCTGCCTCACCCATCGCAATCGCCGGGCTGCCCCAAAGGACATAGCCCTCTTTCAAGGCCTCCGAGACCCGCAGGCAGAAGGCAGCATCGTCGGGTCCCGTCAGCAGGCGATAAGCCTTGCGTTCCTCGGACATGCCGCGCTCCTTCCTGACCGGGCTGCCTAGTAGGCCCAGGTACCCGCCACCGGCTGCTCGCCGGCATAGGCCACGACCGGGGGCAGATCCTCGTCGTGGTCATGGCGTCCGCCGCGCTGGGCGCTCTGATAGAAGCCGCTGTAGCGGGCAGTGGCGGCGATCCAGGCCTCGGCCTTGGTCTCGTCGGCGACCTCGTAGGAATCGAAGCCGCAGCGGTGCATATGCAGGAACTGGTCCTGCAGGACGTTGCCGACCGCACGCAGCTCTCCGGTGAAGCCGTAACGCTTGCGCAGCAGGCGGGCTTGCGAATAGGCGCGACCGTCGGTGAACTTCGGGAAGTCCAAAGCGATCAGCTGGAAGCGATCCAGGTGCGGCCGCAGCTCTTCTAGCGAGTCACTGCCGGTCAGCAGCAGACCCAAAGGCTGATCCCAGTGCCGCAGGGTTGCGGCCAGGCGCTGCCACTCCTCCCAGGTGAGCAGCAGGGGGCGGCCCAAGGGGAGACTGTCATTCTCAATCCGGACCCAAGGATCGGACTGGACTGTACCGTGTTTAACGAGTGCCATAGAGCTTCTCCTTGAAGGGTTGGATACCGATACGTTGATAGGTGTCTAGGAAGACCTCACCGCTTTGGCGTTGGCCGCGGTAGGTCGTAACGATGGTCTCAACAGCGTCGACCACCTGGTCATAGGAAAAGGCAGGCCCGACGATCTCGCCGATGGCAGCATGCTCGTCCGCGCGCCCGCCCAGTGTGATCTGATAGAACTCCTGACCCTTCTTATCGACGCCGAGGAGCCCGATGTTGGCCACATGGTGATGCCCGCAGGCATTGATGCAGCCGGAGATGTTGAGGGTGATGGGCCCCAACTCTTCCACCAGATCGCGATCTTTGAAACGCTCTCCGATCCGCTGGGCAACGGGGATGGAGCGCGCATTCGCTAGGTTGCAGTAATCCAGACCCGGACAGGCGATCATGTCGGTGATCAGGCCCAGATTGGGGGTTGCCAGCTCTGCCTTCACCAGGGCCTGCCAGACCGCGTAGAGATCGGCCTTCTTGACGTTCGGCAGAACCAGGTTCTGCTCGTGCGCCACCCGGATCTCGCCAAGGCTGTAGTGATCGGCCAGGTCGGCGACCACCTCCATCTGCTCGGCCGTGGCGTCGCCGGGGATGCCGCCTTCCGGCTTCAGCGAGATGACGGCGATGGTGTAGCCCGTCTCCTTGTGGGGGAAGCTGTTGCAACGCACCCACTGGGCAAAGGCCGGATCCTGGCGCTGAGCCTGGGCAAAGCCAAGGTCGATGAGCTCAACGGGCTCGTAGGTCGGCGGTGCGAAGTAGGCGCCGATACGCTCCACCTCGCTCTCGGGCAGATCCAGCTCCCAGCCTTCGCGGATCGAGGCCCACTCGGCCTCCACCAGGCGGCGGAACTCTTCGATCCCCACCTGCTTCACCAGGATCTTGATCCGCGACTTATAGAGATTATCGCGCCGTCCCAGCAGGTTATAGACCCGAAGGATGG
This sequence comes from Rhodospirillales bacterium, assembly GCA_963669335.1. Lineage (GTDB taxonomy): Bacteria > Pseudomonadota > Alphaproteobacteria > Kiloniellales > JACOMY01 > JACOMY01. The sequence continues at coordinate 2,096,129 of OY770023.1, read as the reverse complement.
CCTCCATGTAGCTGATCAGGTGCTCGCTCGGCAGGAAGTCGCGCACCGTCTCGCCGACCACGGGGGTGCGTCCCTGCCCACCACCGACCACGACCTCAAAGCCAGGCGCGCCGCTGTCATCGCGCAGCATGCGAAGGCCAATGTCGTGCACCTTGATGGCAGCACGGTCATGCGGCGAGCCGGTGATCGCGATCTTGAACTTCCGCGGCAGGAAGGAGAATTCCGGGTGCAGGGTCGACCATTGGCGCAGCACCTCGGCATAGACCCGCGGATCGTCGATCTCGTCGGCGGCAACCCCGGCATAGGCGTCGGCAGTGACGTTGCGAATGCAGTTGCCGCTGGTCTGGATGGCATGCATCTCGACCTCGGCCAGAGAGTCCAGGATGTCCGGAATGTCGCCCAGCTTCGGCCAGTTGAACTGGATGTTCTGACGCGTGGTGAAGTGGCCATAGCCACGGTCATAGGTCCGCGCGATCCAGGCCAGACGCCGCATCTGCTTGGACGAGAGCGTGCCGTAGGGAATGGCAACCCGCAGCATATAGGCGTGGAGCTGCAGGTAGAGGCCGTTCATCAAGCGCAGCGGCTTGAACTGCTCTTCGGTCAGCTCACCGGAGAGGCGGCGCGCCACCTGCTCGCGGAACTCCGCCACCCGCTGGCGGACAAAGGCCTCGTCGAATTCGTCGTAGCGATACATGACGCTTAGTTTCCTGCTCTGTCGTTGTCGTTGGCAGCCACGACCTTGAAGTCGGTGCCAACGCTGGGTCCTGCGGCGCGGATGATCTCGCGCTGACCGATGGGACGCGGGCCCTCGGCCTCGAGCGCAACCGTGAAGAGGTAGGGTCCGACCACCAGCTGGCCGCGGACCGCCCGCTCCGCCTCCGCCTCCAGGCGATGAAGGGTGGCGGCATCCTCGGCCACTTCGGCCTCTACCAGGCGCTCACTCCAGGCACCCTCCGGGGCGAGATAAACCACGGCCCCATCGTCCAGTCGGTTTGCGGTCATCACCTGCGCTGTCATCTGACCTTCCTTAGTAAGAAGCGGCGTGCTGCAGCGCCGGCTGCAGGGCCTCTGCCCCGCGGCCGAGCTGAACAACCTCGCCGACGATCAAGAGAGCCGGCCCCTCGACGGCTTCACGGCGCACCAGTTCGCCCAGCTCGCCTAAGGTTCCGTAAAGAGTGCGCTGCTCGGCCCAGGTGGCGCGCTCGACCACGGCGACGGGCGTCGTGGCAGAGCGACCTGCCTCGATGATCCGCTCCGCCAGGCGATCGGCGACCGAGAGGCCCATGTAAATGGCCAGGGTTCCCTCGCCGCCCAGTAGTGCTGGATCGAGATCCGGCTCACCGTTCTGACCATGCCCGGTCAGCACCGTGCAGGACTGAGCCAAGCCACGATGGGTCAACGGGATCTCAGCCGAGGCTGCCGCGCCGATGGCCGCGGTGATGCCGGGAACGATCTCGACGGGAATGCCATGGGCGCGGAGATAGACCAGCTCTTCGCCGCCACGGCCGAAGAGGAAGGGATCCCCGCCCTTGAGCCGGACCACCTTCAATCCGCGGGCAGCATGGCTGCGCAGCAGCTCCAGAATTTCGGCCTGCGACTTGGAATGCGCACCCTTGCGCTTGCCGACGTCGATCCGCTCTGCATCGCGGCGGACATAATCCAGAATGGTGGGACCAATCAGCGCATCGTGGATCACCACGTCGGCGTCCTGCATGACCCGAAGGGCCTTCAAGGTCAGGAGATCAGGGTCGCCCGGACCAACGCCAACCAGCCAAACCTGGCCGCTGGAGGCGGTCTCGCTGCGATTGATCAGGCGCAGCATCTCCTCCTGCGCCTCGGCCTCACGACCGGCCAGGACCTTCGCACCGATAGGTCCATCCAGGACCTCTTCCCAGAGCTGCCGACGGGGGTTGCCGGCGGGCCGTGTCGCGGCCACTGCTGAACGAAAGCGCTCGGCGAAGCCGGCCAGGCGGCCAAGCCCAGTGGGAAGCAGTGCTTCGATCTTCTCGCGGAGACGACGTACGAGGACAGGGGCGCCGCCACCGCTGCCGATCGCCACGATGATGGGATCGCGATCGACAATGCCGGGAACGACGGCCGTAGAGAGATCAGGCCGATCGACGACATTCAGTGGAATGGAGCGACCCTGGCAGGCGCGCTGCACCCGCTCGGCCTGCGCATGGTCGGCAACGATGACCAAGGCTGCGCCATCTAGAAGTTCATCGGTGAAGGCTGGACCAGCATGCGAAAGCGCACCCTGGCCAACCAGATCAGCCACCTCGTCGGTCAGTGTAGCCGCACAGAGGCGAACCCGGGCCCCGGCGCGCAACAGCAAGCGCAGCTTGCGTGCGGCAGTCTCGTCACCACCAACCACCACGACCGGGCGGTCTGCAACATCAATGAAGAGCGGAAGGTATTTCATCGCCCGTTCCTCCACACGGAGGCATCAAGGGCGCATTGCTCGTATGAGCGCAGAGTCATGACGACCTCCATAAGCACAAGGGCCCACGGAGGTCACTCCGTGGCGCTTTAGCGATTGGTAACGCGGTCGCAAGCTGCCCAATCAAATGTCCGCGCCCCTTTCGGGGAAGGCCGTCCGGCTTTTCGCCGTTCGACTAGAATGCAGATAAGTCAGGTCACCCTCGGAACGCAAGCCCTCATTTCGGGCTCGAGGTAAAAGTTTTTGTGAGTGAGGGGATCAGGTGGAAACGAAAATTGACCAAATCGTAACCTAGCACCGCAGTCGGCTTATTGTGCAGTGCAATATAGGTGCGACAGCCTTGCGCCCGCGTAACCCTTTTCATCGGCTCACTTCGCCTGCTAGATCAAAGGCCCCGCCACTTCTAGCCTGGAGCCCTACACATGCCTGACGGTGCTGCGCCCGATCGCCCAATAGCCCTTTCGCTGCCGCCGTCAGACGAGGTCAAGACCAGCACCTGTTACATGTGTGCCTGTCGCTGCGGGATCCGTGTTCACCTGAAGAATGGCGAGCTGCGCTATATCGAGGGCAATCCCGATCACCCGGTGAACCGCGGCGTGCTCTGCGCCAAGGGCTCTGCCGGGATCATGAACCAGCTGTCGCCGGCAAAGCTGCGCAAGCCCTTGAAGCGGGTCGGCGAGCGTGGCTCGGGCGAGTTCGAAGAGATTGAGTGGGACGAGGCCATGGCGATCGCCACCGACCGCCTCGCCAAGATCCGTGAAAGCGATCCCAAGAAGTTGGCCTTCTTCACCGGTCGCGATCAGAGCCAGGGTCTGACCGGCTGGTGGGCCAGCCAGTTCGGCACCCCCAACCACGCCGCCCACGGTGGCTTCTGTTCGGTCAATATGGCCGCCGCCGGGTTATACACCTTAGGCGGCGCCTTCTGGGAGTTTGGCGAACCCGACTGGGAGCAGACCAAGATCTTCATGATCTTCGGTGTGGCCGAAGATCATGACAGCAACCCGATCAAACTGGGCCTCTCGCGCCTGAAAGAGCGTGGCGCCAAGATCGTCTCGATCAACCCTGTACGCGGCGGCTATTCCGCGATTGCGGACGAGTGGATCTCCATCACGCCCGGTAGCGACGGCCTCTTCATCCTGTCGCTCTGCCGCGAGTTGCTGCGGGCCGGCAAGATCGATGTCGAGTTCCTGGCCCAGTTCAGCAACGCAGCACACCTGGTGATCGACAAGCCCGGTTCCGACACCCATGGCTTGATTGCCAGGGACGAGCACGGCGCGCCTTTGATCTGGGATCGCCGCAGCGACCTGCCTGTCGCCTTCCCGGGCCAGAACGTCTCTCCGGCCATGAAGGGGCGCTTCACCCTGCCGGACGGTCGCGAAGTGGTCCCGGCCTTCGAGCTGGTGGCCCGCCGGATCAATGAGGACCGCTACGCGCCTGAGGCCGTCGAAGCCCGCACCGGCGTTGCCCCGGAGACGATCCGCCGGTTGGCCGCAGAGCTGGCCGACGCCGCCTTCGAGAATGACCTCACCCGCGACGAGGAGTGGGAGGACGGCTGGGGCCGTAAGCACAAGAAGGTCGTCGGACGGGCCGTCGCAGCCCATGCCATGCGCGGTGTCTCTGCCCACGCCAACGGCTTCCACACTTGTCGGGCCATCCACATCCTGCAATTGCTGCTGGGTGCCGTCGATCGGCCGGGCTCTTGGCGCTACAAGCCCCCCTTCCCGCGGCCCACGCCGCCGGGTCAGAAGCCGACCGGCAAGCCGCATCAGGTCGTGCCCGGCAAGCCCCTGCCCGGCCCGCCGCTGGGTTTCGTGACCGGTCCTGAAGACTTGCTGCTGAATGCCGAAGGTGGGCCACAACGCATTGATAAGGCTTATTCGTGGGAGGCTCCGGTCGCTGCCCATGGCCTGATGCATATGGTCATCACCAATGCCTGGAAGGGCGATCCCTACCCGATCGACACGCTCTTCTTCTACATGGCGAACATGGCCTGGAATTCCTCCATGAACACCAGCGGTGTCATGGATATGCTGACCGACAAGGACACCACCACCGGCGAGTACAAGATCCCCTTCATCATCTATGCCGATGCCTTTGCATCCGAGACGGTGAACTACGCCGACCTGGTCTTGCCCGACACCACCTATCTGGAGCGCTGGGACTGCATCTCGCTCTTGGATCGGCCGATCTGTGATGCGCACGCGGCAGCCGATGCGATCCGCCAGCCGATCTTGAAGCCGGACCGCGACGTGCGTCCCTTCCAGACCGTGCTGTTGGACCTGGGCGCACGCCTTGGCCTGCCGGGCATGGTCAAGGACAACGGCGAACCGCGCTATCCCGGTGGCTATGCCGACTACATCGTGAACCACGAACGTAAACCCGGGATCGGTCCCCTGGCCGGCTTCCGCGGTGCGGATGGACAGAGCCGTGGTCGCGGTGCCGTCAATCCCAAGCAGCTGGAGCAGTACATCGAGAATGGCTGCTTCTGGCAGGAGCCGATCCCAGCCGACGCCCAGCACCACCGCTTTGCCAATCAGGCCTATCTGGATTGGAGCTCGGAAATGGGCTTCATCGAGAGCCCGGCACCGATCCTTCTGCAGCTCTACAGCGAGATCCTGCAGCGCTTCCACCTGGCCGCCGAAGGACATGGCGAGGTGCAGCCGCCCGAGCATCTGAGAAAGCGTGTGGCGCGCGTCTTCGATCCCCTGCCGCTCTGGTATCCGCCCTTTGAGGACGAGAGCAACGACGACGAGGCCTATCCGCTGCACGGGATCACCCAGCGGCCCATGGCTATGTACCACTCTTGGCACTCGCAGAACGCCTGGCTGCGCCAGATCCACGGCGCCAATCGGCTCTACATCTCCAGGGCCGTCGCCGCGGCACAGGGCATCCAGGATGACGACTGGGTCTGGGCCGAAAGCCGCCACGGCCGCATCAAGGCGCAGGTTCGCATTCAGGCTGCGCTCAACGACAAGACGGTCTGGACCTGGAACGCCATCGGCAAGCGGCCGGGTGCCTGGAACCTGGATCCCGGTGCGCCGGAAGCCACCCGAGGCTTCCTGCTGAACCATCTGATCGACGAACTGCTGCCCGAGCAGGGCGGCTACCGCTTCGCCAACAGCGATCCCGTTACCGGTCAAGCCGCCTGGTACGACATGCGCATGCGGGTCGTGAAGATGACGGACGCCGAAGCGAAAGACGCCGGCAAAGCATCAGAGGCCGTCATGAAACCGCCGCCGGGCCTGCCAAAAGCTCCGGACAAACTGCTCTACCGAGGCGGTAAGAAGGGAGGAACCAAGGCATGACCTCGCTTCCGCAACGTCCGACCGAAAAGCGCCTGGGTCTGGTCATCGACCTCGACACCTGTGTCGGCTGTCAGGCCTGTGTGGTGAACTGCAAAGAGTGGAACACCGGCGGCTATCCGGCCCCCTTGAGCGACATCGATCCCTACGGCGCCAAGCCGGTCGGAGCCTGGCTCAATCGCGTGCACGCCTTTGAGGTGGAGCCCGAGGAGGGTAGCCCGCAGGTCGTCCACTTCCCTAAATCCTGCCTGCATTGCCAGGACGCAGCCTGTGTCACCGTCTGCCCGACCGGCGCATCCTACAAGCGCGAAGCCGACGGCATCGTGCAGGTGGACGAGGACCGCTGCATGGGCTGTGGCCTTTGCGCCTGGGCCTGCCCCTATGGGGCCCGTGAGATGGATCCCGGCGTCGGCGTCATGAAGAAATGCACGCTCTGCGTGGACCGGATCTACAACGAGCACATCCCCGAAGAGGAACGCCAGCCGGCCTGTGTGCGCACCTGCCCGGCCAAGGCCCGCCACTTCGGCGACCTGGCCGATCCGGACAGTCCTGTCTCGCGCCTGGTGGCCGAGCGTGGCGGCATGGATCTGATGCCGGAGATGGGCTACCGCCCCACCAACAAGTATCTGCCGCCCCGCGCCCGCCGCGAAGGCTGCAGCAGCCAACCTGCCAAGACCCTGGAGACCGCGAACCCCGAGGGCGGTTTCCTGGCCTGGCTTGACCGTATTCTGTCGGACTGATCGCCATGCATCCTGCTGCCTCCGTCATCGCCTTCACCAGCCTCAGCGGCGCCGGTTACGGCCTGCTGTTCCTGCTCTCATTCGGCAGTCTGCTGCGCTTTTCCTGGGCCGCAGATCGCTGGGTCATGGGGATTGGCCTCGCGCTCGCCCTGGCCTTCATCGGCATCGGGCTGCTTGCCTCTACACAGCACCTGAAGAGTCCGGAACGTGCACGCTTTGCCTTCAGCCAGTGGCGTTCGTCCTGGCTCTCGCGTGAAGGCGTGCTGGCCGTCGCCACCTTCCTGCCGGCTGGCCTGCTGTTCCTGTCCCTGCCCTTGTTGGGCTCGACCGGCTGGTTCACCCTGCTCTGCGCGCTGCTCTCCGGCGTCGGTGCCGTCGCTACGGTCTTCGCCACGGCCATGATCTACGCCAGCCTGAAGCCGATCCGGCAGTGGCATCACCCCAAGGTTCCTCCGGTCTATCTGATGATGGGCCTTGCCTGTGGTGCTGCGATGCTGGCCGTCCTGCTCTCCTTCGCAGCCGGCGGCACCTGGGCCAGCTTCCTGGCCGCCCTCGTCCTCTTAGGCGCCTGGGTCTTGAAGCAGCTCTATTGGAAGGATATCGACACCATGCCGGCCTTCTCCACCATGGAGTCGGCAACCGGCCTGGGCCGCATCGGCAAGGTCAAGCTGTTGGAGCCGCCGCACACGGAAGAGAACTATCTCATGTCCGAGATGGGCTACAAGGTGGCCCGCAAGCATGCCAAGAAGCTGCGCTTCATCGCTCTGGCTTTGGGCCTGATTGCTGTTGCCCTTCTGGCGCTTGCCGGGATTGTCGGCATGGGTTGGGGGCAACTGGTCTTCGCGCTTCCTGCTGCCTTGGTAGCGCTCGCCAGCGTCGCGGTCGAGCGGTGGCTGTTTTTTGCCGAAGCCAAGCACAGCGTAACCCTCTACTATGGGCGGGCGGCCTAGAGCGACTCCACCGCGCTTCAAAGGCTTGAGAGGGAGAGAGAGCCTTGGAGAAGCTAATCCACCTGACGGACACCCACCTGGTGGCCCCGCCCCGCCGACTCTATGGCCTGGACCCGCTGGAGCGGTTCAGGCCGGCCATCGACGTCATCAATCGCGACCACGCCGATGCAGTGGGTGTCTTCATCACCGGCGACCTGACGCATTTCGGTGAAGAGGGAGCCTTTCAGGCCCTACGCGCTGAGCTGGAGCGGCTGACCGTCCCCTACTACCTGCTGATCGGCAATCACGACGTCCGCGCGACCCTGCACAGCGTCTTTCCGGAGTTGCCGCAGGACGACAATGGCCAGCTTCAATACGAGGTCGCGATCGAGAGCGGAGTCTGCCTCTTGATGGACTCTGTGGTCGATGGCAGCACTGCTGGCGCCTATGACGAGGATCGGCTGGAGTGGCTGAAAGAGAAGCTCGCGGTCCATGCCAACAACGATGTTTTCCTATTCCTGCACCACCCGCCCTTCGACATCGGCATACCGGGCATGGACCAGCTACGTCTGCTGGAGGGTGACGATAGCTTGGCGCGCGTGCTTCGCCGGCATGAGCGCATCCGCCACCTCTTCTTCGGCCATGTGCACAGGCCCGTTGCCGGGTCGTGGAACGGTATCTCCGTCTCGTCTCTCTTCGGCACGAACCATCAGATTGCACTGACCTTGAATGAGACCGAAGGGGTCTTCGGCACCCGTGAACAACCGCAGATGGGGGTCGTCCTAATCGGCGAGAACTCGGTCATCGTCCACATGCAAAGCTATTCCGATAAGACCGATGACTATTGTCTGGATTCGCCGGAGGCAGAGGCCGCTCAGTCTCTGGAGAGCCTCCCCAGGCGATAGCCGCTCTGGCGCCAAAGCTCCCGCAGTAGATAGAGAAAAAGCCAAGCGCACCAGAGGCTTGGCAGAAGTATATGCAGCCAGGCCAGAGGATCGTCGAAGCCAAGCGCTTCGGCATCGGTCCAGCGTCGGAAGACGATCATGGTTGCCGCCAAGAAGGCGATCTGCAGCCCGCTCGCAATCAGGCCGGTCTCGAGGTAGACGCGCGATCGCAGGCGTGGCGCGCGCCATGCCAACCAGCAAAACAGCAGGAAGAAGAGCAGATCGGGGATCCACATGAAGGTGAGTGCGGCTTCCTGCACAGGCAGGCGCGTACCAGATAGCAGGGATGTGGCGTAGAGCAGGATGCGCCACAGCGCCATGGCCGCCGTGAAGAGGGCACCCAGGCGCAAGATCCAGAGGATAGCGCCCGAGGGCTGCCCCGCGTCTTCGAGAGTGGTCTTGTCGGCGCTCATAAGGCATAGCTCTGCCTTGTCGGCCGGGCTGCTGGCAAGCCCACCGATCAGAGGTCGCGACATGTCCGATTCGCAATCCTAACCGAGGGAGCCAAGACAGGCTTTGACGATACCGCTCAGCGACAGCCAAGGCGCCAGCGTCAGGCAGCCGCCCGAAAGTCATACGCCCGAAAGCCATTGGGCCTTTCGGCCGGCGAGCTTTGTCCTGGGCATTGCACTCTTGCAGATCCTGCACGCCGTGCTGCGGCCAGTGCTGACCAGCACGGTGGGCAACGACAATGCGGACCAGCTCTTCTTCGCCCAGAGCCTTGCTGCCGGCTATGCCTTTGAGCAGCTGCCGCTCTACACCTGGATCGTCTGGGCCGTCAGCCAGGTCCTAGGGCCCTCAGTCGTCACCGTCGGCATCATCCGCTACGCCCTGGTCTTCCTGATCCACCTCTTCGCCTATCTGGCAGGACGCCGTCTGATCTCCGATCCAAAGTTGCAGGTGGCCTGTGGCCTCTCCCCGCTTCTGCTCTATCCGATCGGCTGGCGCCTGCATGAAGCCGACACCCTTGGCGTTCTGGCCTCCGTCCTGCTGCTGGCGGCGACCTGGAGCCTACTTCGGGTGGTGCAGCAAGGCCGGCTTGGGGATTATCTCCTGTTCGGCATCTCAATCGGGTTGGGATTGCTCTCCAGCGGTTGGTTCGGGATCGGCGCGCTGGCGCTCCTGCTTGGAGCGCTCTTCACCAGCGAAGGCCGGCAAGGGCTCTTCGCCTGGCCCAGCCTGCTGGCGCTCTTGCTCGCCTCTCTGCTGATCCTACCGACCCTGCTTTGGGCGCTGGAGGCCAGTCAGGCTTTGCTGGATCAGGTGGCGGTCAATCTGTCCAACTGGCGGCCGGCCGATCAAGTCAATCCCTGGTACCTTCGCGGCTGGTTCGGCTTCGTCAATCTCTTCGTCGGCAGCTTTCCCGTCTGGCTGATCCTGGGTCTGCTTTTCCTGCCCAGTCTGCGCCCCTTGCCCTCCGGCAGCCTGACCGGCGCTGGCCGGATATTGCTGCTCTATGCCGGCCTGATCCTCCTGCTGTCACCCCTCGCGGCCATCCTCTTCGACATCCACAAGGCGCATCAGTTCCGCCTCTATCCCCTGACCCTGCCGCTGCTCCCCCTCTTCTTCCGCCGGCTGGAGCTGCATGGCTATCACCGAACGGCGCTGCGCTGGCTCTTCATCCTCTATGCCGTCTTCATTCTGGTGGTGATCCAGGCCCGCTTTCAGCACATCGAGGCCGGCCCTGCCTTCTGCGCCAAGTGCCGGATGCAGACGCCCTATCCCGAGATGGCCGAAGAGCTACGCGCCGAAGGTTATGACGGCAGGGGGACGATCGTGACCGGCGACATCCACATTGCCGGCAACTTCCGCGCCCGCTTCCCCGACGCCCGCATCCTGACCGCGCGCTATCCGGAAGTCCGCCCCGCCCCGTCGAGCCCGCCGGGTGCCTGCCTGGTGGTCTGGAACGCAGAGTCCAACAAAGGCGACCTGCGCAGGCTCTACGCGCTCATGGCAGAGCTTGACGTCACGCTGCCGCCCGAAGATCAGGCAGAGCGGCATGTGCTCAAGATCCCGCTACCGGCGCGAATCGACGTGCCGCAAAAGCAGGTGATCCTAAACACGTTCCTCTTGCCGCAAGGGGAAGGTCGCTGCCGATGACGAGAGAGCGCATCTTGGTGGTGGGACCAGCCTGGGTCGGCGACATGATCATGGCCGGTTCTCTCTTCCGTCTGCTGAAAGACCAGGCGCCGGATTCGGAGCTGACGGTCGTGGCCCCACCTTCCACAGCCGGCCTCTTGGGCTTCATGCCCGATGTGGACCGTGTCGAGCGATTGGATGTGCGCTCCGGGCAGGGCGGCCTTAGGGCTCGCTGGCGCTTGGGACGCGCGTTGGCAAAGCAGGGCTTCGACCGCGCCCTCGTTCTGCCCCGCAGCTGGAAGTCCGCCCTGGTGCCCTTTCTGGCCGCTGCAAAGCGACGGACCGGCTACAGCGGCGAACTGCGTTGGGGGCTCTTGAACGACCTACGCAGCTTCGATCGGAAAGCCGTCCCCCGCAGCGTGGATCGCTTTGTCGCCCTGGGCCTACCGAAGGACGCCTCTATTCCAGCACCGCCGCGTCTGCGCTTTGAGGTTCCTCTGTCAGATCAGGAGGCTTGCAGGGATCGCTTTGCCCTGTCCTCGCAAGAAGGGCCCGTCCTGGCGCTCTGTCCCGGTGCTGCCTACGGGCCGGCCAAACGCTGGCCCGCCGAGCATTTCGCCGCGGTTGCGGCTGCCTGGGCGGACAAGGGCGGCAAGGTCTGGGTTCTAGGACAAGACGACGACAAGGGAGCCGCGCAGACGATCGCCGAGGCTGCCACCGAGGCCGTCACGGACTTCACCGGACGCAGCAGCCTGGCAGAGGCCGTGGCGCTATTGAGCCTCGCAGACCAGGTGGTCAGCAACGATTCGGGCCTCATGCATGTGTCTGCTGCCTTGGACAAGCCTCTGGTGGCTCTCTACGGCTCCAGCAACGCCGCAGAGACACCGCCGCTGAGTGACAAAGCCCAGGTTCTGGGGCTCGAACTCGACTGCCGCCCCTGTCATCAGCGCAGCTGTCCCCTGGGTCATCTACGCTGCCTAAAAGAGCTCTCGCCTGCTATGGTCCTGGACCGCCTCGGAGTCTGAGCCAAGAGAAAAAGCCCCGGATCGATGCGCCTGCTGATCGTCAAGACCTCCTCCATCGGTGACGTGCTGGATAGCTTTCCGGCCGTGTCCGATGCCGCGCGCGAGGTCCCGGGGCTCAAGATCGACTGGTTGATCGAGCGGGACTTTGCCCTTCTGCCTCGCCGCCACCCCAAGGTCTCGCGGGTCATCACCTTGCGCTTTCGGCATTGGCGGGCGCGCCCGATCGGCTGCCTGACGAGTGGCGCCTTGTCCAGCTTCATCAAAGAAATCAGGGAAGATCCCTACGACCTGATCATCGACGCGCAGAGCCTCTGGAAATCGGCGGTGATGGGGCGCATCGCGCGCGGGCCGCTGCATGGCTATGCCTTCGGGTCCGAACGCGAACGCTTTTCGCCCCTGCTCTACGCCAAGCGCCATACCGTGCCGATCGAGGAGCATGCGGTCGAGCGCATCCGCCACCTCTTTGCCGACTCGATCGGCTACCAGCGCCCCACCTCGCCGCCGGAGTTCGGGTTTCCCAAGGCAAAGCTGGCTGACAGGCCCTACCTGGTCTTCCTGCACGGTGCAGGCTGGTACTCCAAGCGCTGGCCGGTCGGCCACTGGCAGGAACTCGCACGCCTGGCCGCTAAAGAGGGCTTGGTGGCCTACCTACCGGGTCACTCGAGCGAAGATAGGGAGCGCGCTGCCGCAATCGCAGAAGATAGCCCCGGCGAACCACGCCACACAGAGACCCTGGACGCAGCCTGGGATCTGATTGCCGGGGCCAACGGAGTCGTGACCTCTGATACAGGCCTCGGGCACCTGGCGGGTGCCCTGGGGGTTCCGACAGTCGCCCTCTATGGTCCGAACTCCGTGGGGCGCTCAAAGACCCTGGGGCCCAATCAGGCACACCTGGAAAGTGATAGGGACTGTGCGCCTTGTCTGAAGCGGATTTGCCCACTGCGCGATGATCGCACACTGCCCGGCAAGTGCATGGAGGCCTTTGAGCCCTTGAAGGTCTGGACCCTGCTGAAAGGCGCAATGGAGGGCTATGGTCAGGGAACCGGCAAGGTCGCCTTGGAAGATAGCAGCAAGCCTTAGGGCCGGCAGTCAGCCTCGCCAAGAAGGCTCAGGACAGGCGGTCGCTGATCTGTTGGCGCAGCAAGCTCAGGTCGCGATGCAGCTCTTCCAGGGCCGAGCGCAGCCGCTTTACCTCGCCGTCGTCGCTTCCGTTTTCTGGGAGTGAAGCAAAGAGTGGTGCCGCCGGTGGGTCTGCAGGCAGAGACGGTTCTGGTTCTGCCACCGCTGCCTCTTCGACCAGGTCTTCGGCCAGGTCGGGCGCGCCGCCGGCCTCTTCGACGGTCTCCGGCTCAGCCGCAGTCTCTGCTGCCTCCTCCTTGGGTGGCGCCGGTTTAGCACCGCCCTTCTGACTGAGAGAGCGCTTGGCGCCCTTGATGGTGAAACCTTCCTGATAGAGCAGGTCGCGGATACGAGTCAGAAGCTCCATATCCTCGGGTCGGTAATAGCGCCGTCCCCCTGCCCGCTTCAGCGGCTTCAGTTGAGAGAACTTGGTCTCCCAAAAACGCAGCACGTGCTGCGGTACACCCAGCTCTTCGGATGCTTCGCCTATGGTCCGAAAGGCCGAAGGGCCCTTGCGTGTCGATCGTCCCGCTCTCGTCTCCCCAACACCCCCGCTCTGCTCAGTTGTCACCACCTAAGGCCTCCCGCTCTCCGGCGCCCTGGTTAATCCGCTCTTTCAGAACGTGCGATGCACGAAAGACCAAGACCCGCCGGGGCAGGATCGGCACTTCTTCGCCGGTCTTGGGGTTGCGTCCGATGCGCTGTCCCTTCTCGCGCACGAGAAAGGTCCCGAAGGAAGAGATCTTGACAGCCTCGCCATCCACCAGGGCGGCTGTCATCTCCTCCAAAACTTCCTCTACCAGTGCCGCTGACTCGTTTCGAGACAGACCAACCTCCTCGTAGACGGCCTCCGTCAGCTGTGCCCTGGTCACCGTGCCGTTTTGCATCAGCCCTGCTCCTTCGCGCTTAATCGCTTCTTATGGAGAAAGCTTAACTCGAAGCAAAAAAGCAGGTCAAATCCGATGTTTATGGTTTTGATTTAAATTTCACAGCCAAATCGGACTCTTGTCATCAAGATTAAGGCAAGACTGTGGCAATAGCGGCTACCAACGCAGCAAGGCAGAGCCCCAAGTGAAGCCGCCGCCCATAGCTTCCAGCAGCAGGAGATCGCCCTCTTTGATCCGCCCGTCGCTGACGCCGGCGTGCAATGCCAAGGGAATGGACGCGGCCGAGGTGTTGGCATGCTTGTCGACCGTGACGATCACCTGATCCATGGGCAAATTCAAGCGCTTAGCCATGGATTCTATGATCCGGATATTGGCTTGATGCGGCACCATCCAGTCGATGTCGCCCGGGGTCAGCTCGTTCGCAACCAGGGCCGTATCGACCGCTTCGGCCATGCGGGTGACGGCGTGCTTGAAGACTTCCCGCCCTTCCATTCGCAAGAAACCGGTCGTCTTGGTCGATCCCGGCCCACCATCGACGTAAAGCGCATCATGGTGATCGCCGTCGGAATAGATGTGGGTCGAAAGGATGCCCCGCTGTGAGGCCGCACCGTTCAAGGGCACCGCCTCCAACACCAGAGCACCGGCGCCATCGCCGAAGAGCACACAGGTCGAGCGGTCGCTCCAGTCCAAGATCCGGCTGAAGGTCTCTGCAGCGACCACCAGCACCCGCTTGGCTTGGCCTGCGCGGATGAAGTTGTTGGCGACCGAGAGCGCATAGATGAAACCGCTGCAGACCGCCTGCACGTCGAAGGCAGCTGCTGAGCGCGCACCAAGGTGGGCCTGAATGCGGGTCGCGGTCGCCGGAAAGGTCTCATCCGGTGTTGCGGTCGCACAGACGATCAGATCGATGTCCAGCGGTCCCAGGCCGGCCGCCTGCAGGGCGTCCTGCGCGGCTGCTACACCCAGATCAGAGGTGAACTCCCCGTCGGCTGCGATATGGCGCTGGCGAATGCCGGTCCGCTTCTTGATCCAGCTATCGTCGGTATCCACCATGCTCGACATCTCGGCATTGGTGACTACCCTCTGCGGCAGATAGGCCCCACAGGAGAGGACTTTGGCTGAATAGGCCATCAGCCAGCGACCGCCCGGGCCGCAGAGGCCGACCGCGTCGCTGCTTCACAATCCTTGGCAATGGTTTCGATCACGCCGTACTTCACCATATCTACGGCCACAGAAACGGCATGGGCAAAACCGAGCGCGTCGGTACCCCCGTGGCTCTTCACCACAATGCCGTTCAGGCCTAGGAAAACGGCACCGTTGTAGCGCCTGGGATCGAGTCTCTTGCGCAACTTCTGCATCGCTTGCCGGGCCAGGAGATATCCCAGGCTGGCAAAGATAGAGGAGCGGAAGGTGCGGTTCAGATACTCGCTGATCAGCTTCGCCGTGCCTTCGGCCGTTTTCAGCGCGACATTGCCGGTAAATCCATCGGTCACCACCACGTCGACCGTCCCCTTGGAGAGGTCGTCGCCCTCGACAAAACCTTTGAAGTGCTCGGGATCGAAGCGCCTGAGGATGGCGCGGGCTTCCTGAAGATACTCGTGCCCCTTGATGTCTTCAGAGCCGACATTCAGGAGGCCGTGGGTGGGGTCCGGCAGGCCAAGGATGGCGCGGGCAAAAGCGCGACCCATGATCGAAAAGTCGACCAGGTTCTTGGAATCGCAGGCAACATTCGCGCCCAGATCCAGCATCACGCTTTCGCCGCGCTGGGTCGGAAAGAAAGAGGCAATGGCCGGCCGATCGATGCCTGGCATGGTGCGCAGCGACAGCTTCGACATGGCCATCAAGGCGCCCGTATTGCCGGCTGAGACAACGGCATCGGCCCGCCCTTCACGGACCGCATCGATGGAAAGCCGCATCGAGGAGCGTCGACCACTGCGAAGCGCAACCGAAGGCTTGGTCTCGCTCTCGACCACATCGTCGGTATGAACGATCTCGCTGACCTCGGAGAGGCGCTTCAGGCGTTCCAGGTAGGGACGCACCTCAGCCTCACGCCCGAAGAACAGAAAGCGCGCCTCTGGATGGCGCTGGCGCGCCATGTTGGCACCGCGCACGACGATAGCCGGAGCCTTGTCGCCACCCATCGCGTCCAAGGCTATGGTCAGTTCGGCGCTCACCTCTCTGCAACCGTCCTCGTTTGTGGCTCTGTCGGCACTCTAAACCGGCCGGCCGCCAGGATCACGGCTTTTCCGACTCCGACAGAACTGCCGGCCCCAAAGCCAAAGCCGGCCCGCACCTGGCGAACCGGCTTGATCGAGCGGTCACTGCCGGCCGTTAGTTGAGCCAGCCTTGTGCCTCTGACCTAGGCTAGGCAGCCTCGACGCTGTCGACGACCTCGCGACCGTCATAGAAGCCGCAGGCGCCGCAGACGTGGTGCGGGCGCTTCAGCTCTCCACAGTTCGGGCATTCGCCGTAGGAGGCGTTGGTCAAGGAATCGTGTGCACGACGCATGTTGCGGCGCGACTTGCTGGTTTTCTTCTTCGGAACCGCCATCGGACTGTCTTTCTCGCTAGTAGCGGCGGGCGCTCTTGAGGCGCAGCCGTCAATAAGGCGCGCCTAGATAGCGGAAAGACTCCGCTTCGGCAAGCCGTCTCGCTATGCACCTAAGGACTGGCAGGCCACAATCAAGGGGGTGAAGGCCCTTGCGGACCGCAAGGCCGTGCTGCGCGGGCCGGCTGGACCCTAGCTTTCCTCGTCTTCCGACTTAGAGGCCTTCTTGCCGAGGGTTGCCAAGTCCGCGAAGGGCGAAGAGCGCTGGTCTCGCGCCGAATCCGGTAGGGCCGCTCCGGGCGCACGCGGATAGGGGTCAAGCGCGAGAGAGAGCTGTTGGGCCACCTCTTCGCCCAGGTCGAGACCTGTTTCCGGCAAGGCCTCTGGCGCCTCGGGGTCGAACTCCTCCTCGCTCTCGTCATCCGTGACAGGTCCAAGGCTGTAGCTCTGCTGAAAGCGCTCGTTCACGACCTGTCCAAGCGGCTCCAGAGTGACGATGCAGGTCTGCGTCACTTCAGCCGCCAGGTGTCCTTTGATCAAAAGCAGGTCCAAGGCGGGATCGGCCTTGATCGAAATCTCGGCGCTGAGCTTTGCCATACCGACCAATCCCAGACGTTCGGCCAGGGCTTTGCGCTCATCTGCGTTCGCTTCGATGGAAACCTGGTCGCTGCCGGCGCCTAGGCGCTCCAGCTGATAGGGACGCGAGAACTCAAAGCTTTGGGTCATTATGGCCGACCTCTGGTTCGGGGAATGAGACGCGCCCGGCTGCAAGCTCGCTCCAGGGCAGCGTGGCCAAGTGCGCATCGGCCGCGTGCAGATAGACCGACATGGCGGTAAGCGTTTCGGTCTCGACTTGCGTGGTGCCGTAGAGGTTGCGCGCCAGGACCGGCTCCAACGCCTCGCCCTCGCCGTCCAGCGCATTGCCGTAAGCAACGGCGCGACCGTAGTAGCCCTCAATCATGCGTTTGACCCGACGCCCGACGCCGATATCGGAGGCGCCTAGCTCGCGCAGGTTCAGGTCCATGTCGGCGAAAAAGATCTCGGTCAGGTCCTGTCCCAGAGCCTCAGCCGCCCCCCCTTCCCGCTTCAAGCGGCGCATGACCAAGAATATGTGCAAGGCGATCAGATCAAAGCGGCCGTCGACGCTATCGGGCACGGCCAAATCCCGGTAGAAGGGTGGCAAGCGCCCCTGCTCGACAATGCTCCGGTAGAGGTCTAGGCCCTCTGGCGAAAAGGCGGGTTTGCTAAAGAAGCGCTTCAACACGGTCGATGGATCCACGGCTGTCCGTTGTGCCAAGAGCCAGGACATGCCCGTCCTGGCTCCGCTGGGGTCTTGAAGTGACGCGCGCTTTAGGGATATGCAAGCCTTAGCCTTGCGATGAAGGAGGAAAGGCCAGCAATGACTGCGCCTGCTGCGATAAACAAGGCCATCGTCGCCGTTCTTCTTGCACTGCTCCTGGCTGCCTGCAGCCGGGAGATCACGGTCCGCGGCAATATGCCTGACCCCGACGACGTGGCCACGATCGAGCCCGGAATCACCACACGCTCTGAGGTTGCGCGCCTCCTGGGCTCGCCCTCGACCGTGTCCAGTTTCCGAGACCGCACCTGGTACTACATCGGGCAGAGGCAGACCAAGTTTGCCTTCCTCGATCCGGATATCCTGGAGCGTTCGGTTCTGGTGGTGCAGTTCGACGACCTGGGGACCGTGGAGGATACCAAGCTCTTCACCCTGGAAGACGGAGAGAGCATCGAGGTGGTCAGCCGCGAAACCCCGACTGAGGGTCGCGAATTCGGGCTGTTGGAGCAGCTGCTGGGCAACATCGGACGTTTCGATTCGCCTGAATCCACCAACACCGGCGGCAGCCCGGCACCTGGCGTTCCGGGTCTCTAGGTTCTGGTTTCGAGGTTAGCGCAGGAAGGTCGATTGCGGCCGACCGTCAGGAGCCTTTGCGGCGCACTGCCGGCCGGCTTCCAAAGCGCGCCTCCCTGAGACCTTGCCATAGGGTCTGTTGCGTCGGTGCAAAGGCTGCTGTCTCGTAAACGAGAAAGCGGCATAGATGGCCGGCATCGTTGGGAAGCCGGCTGGTTCCCGCATAGAGAGCGCTATTGTGGGGGGCTGGCAGATCTATCTCGCGATGCTCGCCTTCGCCGAACAGTATCCAGACTTGACCAAGAGCCTGCACTGGCCGTTCAGCCGTAGCCGTGAGAGCACGCAGAGCAGCAGCATAGTGCCAACTTCGTTCGCGAACTCTGACAATGCCGGCTGGATCGAGCAGTTCAAGTGTGCTGGCAAAGCAGTGGAACTGAGGGTCGCCCAAGTCCGGATGCCAAGTCACGCCGTCGCTCAGGATCAGGCAAGCGCCCTCCTCTAAGGTGATCTGAAATCTTTGATCTAAGTGACTGTTTGGAAAAAGAACAACAGGGTCAAGAATCAGTTCAAGAAGGCTTCCGGCAGCAAGTGAGATTTGCCAATGGGAGGCTGCCTCTGCAGCATCTTTGACCCCGTGCACCACCTGCGCGCCCTGGCTGGTGATGTGGGCACTGGCACCGGTCTCCAACGATATCCTTTGCGTGACACGGTCTCCGGGCAGCAGTGGACCACTGGTCGACTGCGGGATCACACTGGCCATCCCCTTCGGCGCCTTATCGATCCAGAAGGGACGCGTCAAGGACCAGGGATAGCGGGCGTAGCGACGTTTCAGCCGGGTGACACCGGCTTGGTCGACGGCAAAGGAGAGGTCCAGATTGGGCCGCGACGGCGGAGCCGACGTCACCGCAGCAGATAACGTTGCGATAGCGGCACCTCTCGTGCGGGCTCACAGGTCAGAAGTCTGCCGTCGGCCCTGACCTCAAAGCTCTGCGGATCAACCTCGATCTTCGGTAGGGCGGCATTGCGCACCATGTCGGTCTTACCGCGCCCGCGTACAGAATCGATTTGCACGAAGGCCTTGGCGACACCCAGCTTGCGATGCGTGTCCGCCTCCATCGCCAAGCTGCTGACGAAGGTCACACCGATCTCCTCCTTGGCCCGCCCATAGCAGCCCCACATGGGGCGCTGAATAACCGGCTCGGTGCCGATGTGGCTGCCATTGCCGTCGCCCATGGCGGTCCAGACCACATCACCGGACTTAATCACCAGGAAGGGTTTCAGGCCGAAGCTGGCGCGCGGCCAGAGCACCAGGTCTGCCATCTTGCCGGGCGTGATGGAGCCCACATGGGCGTCGATGCCGGCTGCGATGGCTGGGTTGATGGTGTACTTGGCGACGTAACGCAGGATGCGCTCGTTGTCGGCTCTGGCGGTCTTCTCCTCCGGCAGGCGCCCCAAGCGATCCTTCATCACGCTCGCCAATTGCCAGCACTTCGCAATGTTCTCGGCCAGCCGCCCCATGCCTTGCGTGTCAGTCGCGAAGATCGAGATTGCCCCCATGTCGTGGAGCAGGTCTTCCGCCGCCATCGACTCGGCACGGATGCGCCCCTCGGCAAAGGCCACATCCTCCGGTAGGCCATAGTTCAGCATATGGCAAAGCATGGTCATGGGGATGCCCTCTTCCAGGGCTGCGGCGGTGAAGGGGTTGGTCGGATTGGTGGAGGACGGCAGCACATGCGGCTCGCCATTCACCTTCAGAATGTCGGGCGCATGCCCGCCCCCTGCCCCTTCGACATGATACATGTGCACCGTGCGGCCCTCGATGGCGCGCAGGGTGTGTTCACAGAAGCCGAACTCGTTGATCGTGTCGGTGTGAATGTGGACGGAGAAGTCGTGCTTGTCCGCCGCCACCAGAGAGCGGTCGATCACCGCCGGCGAAGCGCCGAAGTCCTCATGGATCTTAACCCCCAGCGCCCCGCCGGCGACCGACTCCTCGATGGCACCGACGTCGGAACAGCCCCGGCCCAGAAAGCCGAAGTTGATCGGAAAGCCATCGCAGGCGCGAATCAGCTGACCCAGGATGTTGGGACCGGAGCAGGTCACGTCGAAATGCGGCCCCGGCGACATGCCGATCATCGTCGTGGTGCCACCGGCCAAGGCATGGATCGGCTGTTCGGGCGAGAGGAAGTGGGCATGCGCCTCGATACCGCCCGGCGTGACCACGAAGTGGTCGCCATGCACCACGGTGGTGTTGGGCCCACATACCAGATTCGGATCCACCCCCTCCATAATGTCGGGGTTTCCGGCCTTGCCCACACCGGCGATACGCCCGTCGCGGATGCCGATGTCAGCCTTCACGATCCCCAGCAGGGGATCGATGATCGTGCAGTTGTGCACCACCATGTCGATGGCGCCCGCGGCATAGGTGCCGCTGGTCTGAAAACCCTCGCCATCGCGCATGGCCTTACCGGCGCCGGTGGTCAGCTCGTCGCCATAGCGCGTGTAGTCCTTCTCAACCTCGGCCAGGAGCGAGGTATCGGCGAGGCGAAAGAGATCGCCGGTGGTGGGGCCATAGAGCTCTGCATAGGCCTGGCGGGTCAGGGTTGCCATGGCCTTCAGGCTCCGCGGTAGCCGAGCGCGCGGGCCTTCGCCAACGCAGCATCGCGCAGACCCGGATCGGCCAGGTCACCATCGGTCAAACCACCGAAGCCGGAGACCCGGCCCGTGCCACCCATAGCGACCAGAGTGACCTCCTTGGCAATACCGGGATCAAAACGAACACCGGTACCAGAAGCCACATCCAGGCGAAAGCCAAAGGCCCTGGCGCGGTCGAACTCCAGGTCCGGATTGACCTCGAAGAAATGAGCGTGACTGCGCACCTGAACCGTGCGGTCACCACGGTTGACCACCTCTAGGGTCACGGTCTCGCGGCCCGCATTGACCTCGATTTCGCCCTCAGCCGGGATCAGCTCACCGGGCGTCATCTCTCCAGGGCCGGGATCGATCGGTGAAAAGAGAGTGATCAGCTTGGTGCCCTCCGGCAGCAAGACCTCGACCGAGATCACCGGCGTCATCGCCCCAACACCCGGCATCACATCATCCGGACCCAAGAGGCCGTGCCCCATCTCTACCAGATCTGCATGGCTCAAGCCCTTTCGGGCCGCTGTGATGATCTCATCGCTGATCAGCGCGATGGCCTCTGGCTGGCTAAGCCGAATACCCTGCGCGCGATAGCGGCGCGCCAACTCGGCCGCGGTGAAGATGGTGAGCCTTTCCAGCTCGGTCGGAGAGAGATTCATCGGGGGGCTCCTCCTTCCCGCTCGATCTCCCTGCCGAAGGGTCAGGGAGCCAGATACTTCAACAGCATGGGGTCGTCACGGACCTGCTCGGATGGACCCTCCAAGGCAAACTGACCGCGATCCATCACGTAGGCGCGGTCGGCAACCCGAAGTGCCAGCTCGACATGCTGTTCGACGATGATGATGCTCATCGTCTCGCTCAGCAAGCGCAGCCGTTCGGCAATCTCTTCGATGACACCTACCCAGACCCCTTCGGTCGGCTCGTCAAGCAGCAGCAAGGAGGGTTCGCCCAGCAGCGCGCGGCCGATGGCCAGCATCTTACGTTCGCCGCCCGAGAGGGTTCCGGCCTGTTGACTCAAGCGCTCCCCAAGCTTGGGAAAGAAGTCGAGCACCATCTCGACGCCGCTCTTATCCTTCTTGGTGACGGCACCAAGCGCCAGGTTCTCTCGCACGCTGAGGCTGCCGAAGACCGCCTGCTCTTGCGGGACATAGCCCATGCCGCGCAGCACGCGCTTTTGCGTCTCCAGGCCGGCAGCCGCAATCCCATCGAACTGGATCGAGCCACGCATGGGGCGGATCTCGCCGATCAAGGTCTTCAATAGCGTGGTCTTGCCGGCACCGTTGCGCCCCAGAATGGCGATCCCGCCCTGACGGCTGGCCTCCAGCGAGACGTCGAAGAGCACTTGGCTGCGGCCATAGCCGGAGGAAAGACCCTCGACCTTGAGCAGGGGCGCGTCAGACACGGGTGGTATAGACCTCCTGCACCTTGCGGGACTTCTCGATCTCTTCGACGCTACCGTCGTCCAGCACCTTGCCGGAGTCCAGAACCGTCAGGTGATCGCAGATGTCCTTGATGAAATCGAGATCGTGCTCGACGATGACCAGCGCACAATGCTGCTTGATCGGCATCAAGAGCTCACCGGTGACCCGGCGTTCCTCCGGGCTCATGCCACCGGTGGGTTCGTCCAGCAGCAGCAGCTTGGGGTTCTGGGTCAGCGACATGGCGATCTCCAACCACTGCTGTTCGCCGTGACTGAGTTCGCCGGCCAAGTCCTCGGCCTTGTCCGCCAAGCGGAAGCGTTCCAGCGCCGCCATCACCTCCCCTGCCAGCTGCACCTTGCTGCTGGAGCGCAGCAGGCTCCAGATCGACTGATGTGCCTGCAAGGACAGCAGGACATTGTCGAAGACAGAGAGCTCCGGCAGCACCGCCGTGATCTGGAATTTGAGACTGAGCCCCAAGCGCGAGCGCTCGGACGGTCGGGCGCGGGTGATGTCCTTGCCGTCGAAGGAAATGCTGCCCTCGTCGGCAAAGTGGGCGCCGGCAATTGCCTTCAACAGCGTGGACTTACCGGAACCATTGGGGCCGATCAGACCATGGAAACTCTTGGCCGCCACCGTGACATCGACACCGTCGAGGGCCCGGAGCGCACCAAAGGTCTTGCCGACGCCGCGAACGTCAAGCAGCGCCACCGCGCCCTCCTTTCGGAACCTTGCCGAAACTGCCGATCCGCTCTCGCTCACTCACCACGAAGCCCAAGAGACCGGCCGGCTTGTAGGCGACGACGACCAACATGATGACGCCCAGGACGACAGGCCAATAGCTCTTGAACTCGTCCTGGTCGGAGAGCACGAAGACAATGGTTTCAATGGCGCCCACACCGAGCAGGGGCCCGATCAGGGTCCCGACACCGCCGAACAAGGCGTAGAGCACGGCAAAGGTGGAGAGCGCGATACCCATGCTCGCCGGACCGATAAAGCCCTCGTGGTGGGCATAGAGACTGCCGGCAAGGCCCGCCAGCATGCCGGCGAAGCAGAAGACCAGCGCCTTGAAGGCCTGCACCCGATAGCCGAAGAAGGCCAGACGCTCTTCATTCTGCCGCATGCCGGCCAAGACCAGCCCGAATTGAGAGCGAACCAGCCAGCGACTGGCGAGATAGCCCAGAATCAGGAAGCCAAGTGCGATGTAGTAGAAGAGCTGTCCGGGCTCGATCTCGAAGCTGCCGAACTTCAGGAAGTCATAGATCGACATGCCGTTCCCGGCACCGACCCACTGCCAGCCGGCGACCATGCGCTCGGCCGCGTAAGAGGCGGTCAGGGTTCCCAGTGCGACGAAGATGATGGTCGGGGTCCGCTTGCCCAGCAAGAGGAACCAACCGATCAGGAAGGAGACCAGCAAGCCGACGAACATGCCGATCGGGACGATCCCCCATAGCTGCACGAACTCTGCCTTGTTGGCCAAAAGCGCGATCACATAGCCCGACATGCCGAAAAACAGCGCCTGACCGAAGGTCATGATGCCGGAGTAGCCCCAGCAGAGATCGAAGCTGACCGCGAGCAGACAGAGAATCAGCATACGGGTGACGATGATGGTGTGAAAATCCGAAGCAAAGGCCGGAAACACCAGAAGAAAGGCAATCAAGAGGCCTTCGATGATGGGTATGACCTTGAGCGTCTGCGCACGCCCACCGCTGCTTCGCTCCACTCGCGCCTAGCCTCCAAGAGTCAGTTTGAACGAGGGTCTGTGCGGCCCCCTGTGGGGCCGCACAGTCACCCGGATCAGGTCTCGCCGCACTCGTCGGGATCGACCATCTTGGCCTCTGAGATGATGTCCCAGACACCATCCTTGGCCCGACCGACGTACATGTTCATGGCGACATGTCCGCTGCCCGGCACCACCTTGGCCGGTCCGCCCGGTCCTTCCGGGATCTCGGCGCTGTCGAGGGCTGCCGCGACCGCCTCGCGGTCGAGATTGCCGTCGGTGGCGATCACCGACTGCTCGTAGAGCTTGATGCCGCGATACATGCCCGTCGAACCGGTGCCCGCAGAGAAGAGATACTTCGTATCCGGGAACATTGCAGAATACTCGGTCAACAGCTGCTCGCTGAAGGGATCCTTCACCGTGTGGAACCAATCCAGGCAGGAATAGACTCCTTCCAGCTCACGCTGCGGCACATAGTTCACCGCGTTCTCGTCGAAGTAGACGCAGGAAGAGGTGCCACCCTTGTCCTGGAAGCCGGCCTCATAAAGCTGCTTGGTGAAGGCCTGCAGGCCCGGCGGGATCACCGTGTTGAAGACGTGGTCCACGCCCTCGTTCATGATCTTGGCGACCGTGGCCGAGTACTCCAGCTGATCCAGGGGGTAGTACTCTTCGAAAACGATCTCGCCGCCGTTCTCTTCGATCACCCGGCGCGCCCAGGTGTTCAAGAGCTGCGGCCAGATGTAGTTGGCCGAGGGCATGGCGAAGCGCTTGTTGCCCTGCTTGATCAGGTAGGGCAGCAGCTCTGAGCACTGCTGTGCCGGCGTCGGTCCGGTGCACCAGAGCATCGGCGTGCACTCTTGGCCCTCATAGAGCTGCGGATAGAGGTAGAGCGTCTTGCCGCGGCGCACGATGGGGTTCTTGATGGCTTCGCGCATGGCGCTGGTGATGCCGCCCAGGATCACGTCGACCTTGGCCTGCTGCACCAACCGGCGCACGTTGCCGACGGCCACGCCGGGGTCAGAGGCCGTGTCTTCCAGGATCAGCTCGACCGGGCGCCCCAGGATGCCGCCGGAATCGTTGATCTTTTTGACCGTGAACTGGGCCACCTGCCAGTTCGAGTTGCCGCCCGGCG
Organism: Rhodospirillales bacterium; assembly: GCA_963669335.1. Classification (GTDB taxonomy): domain Bacteria; phylum Pseudomonadota; class Alphaproteobacteria; order Kiloniellales; family JACOMY01; genus JACOMY01. Next base: position 2,071,340 of record OY770023.1, on the reverse strand, counting down.
CGATCGCACCGGTGATGTCGGTGGCGATACCCATCTTGATCGGTCCGTCGGCATGCGCCCATTTCGGCTTCAGCACCCAGGAGCTACCGGCCGCCGCCCATCCGGCGGCACTGAGTGCAGCGGCGCCTTTCAGAAAGCCACGACGACTGACGTCTTTGCTTGGCATGGACATGGTCTAGATCCTTCCTTTGCTGATGAGCCCATTGGGACGGAATTTGACGATGGTGAGCGCGACGACGAAGACCAGAACTTCGGCGAAGACCGGCGAGACCGCGACCGCCACACCCGGGATCTCGCGCAGCCACTGGAATCCGGGGACCATCGAACCGATCATGGCGGCCCCCAGGATCGGCCCCTCGAAGGTTCCTACGCCGCCCAGCATGACCGAGAGGAAGGCCTGCACGAGGAAGCGCACGCCGAGGTCTGCAGACAGCGAGAAGAGCGGCACCATGAGAGCACCGGCCAGACCGGCCAAGGCCGCGCCAAAGGCGAAGGTCAGGGAGTAGAGCCTGGTGGTCGAGACGCCGGACGCTCTGGCAAGCCCAGGATTCTCTAAGGCGCCACGGACCTGCAGGCCGATCGTGGTGCGGGTCAGCAGCAGGAAGCAGCCGATCATCACCACGATGGTGGTTGCGATGATCACTGTCCGCCAGATCGAAAAGCTGAGGTCACCCACGACGAAGGCACCGGGAATGGGCTCGTCGATGGAATAGTATTGGCCGCCGATCAGCCCGCGCACGACCTCGCGGATGATCAGACCGATGGCGTAGGTGGCGAGCATCGCCGTGATTGGGGACTTGTAGAGCCTTCGAATGGCGGAGGCCTCGATCAAGAGGCCGAAGATGCCGACCAGGAGGGGCGCTGCCAGCATCCCGCTCCACTCCGGCAGGCCTTCACCGCGGAAGACGTAGACCGTGAAGGCGCCAAGCAGCACGAACTCGCCATGCCCCAGGTTGAAGATGCCCATAAGGCTGGCGATGACGGCGAGACCGGAGACCACGAGAACCATGATGGATGCAAAGGCCATGATGTCGAACACCAGCTTTATCGCAGCATCCATTGCGACTCCCCCTTAGAGACAGGCGCGCTTGCGCCCAGGATCCACGCCCCTCCGCCGTCCGGCTTCGAAGCGTCGAACCGCTCCGTTATCCTTGTTTGTTGGGACCACACCTCGAGGCCAGAAGCGCCGTCCGTCACCCACAAGCCTGTTGCAGGCCCGAATGCCTTGTCAAGCAAGGAAGCCCGAAAAGCGTGCAAAGTGCCAGGCTGACGCGAAACCAGGCAGCCTGATTATGTGCTGTGCAAGGACCTCTGCTGCGTACTACTCACGCGAATAAAATTGTTTTATTACAAAGTTTTACACGGGACTATGCAGAAGCCGACGCAAGCTCTGAAATCACAGCGGCCGCGTAACGCGAGGGCATCGATCGTGCAAGACAGCAAGTATATGTGATCACAGTCTCGCGGGATCTGCAGGTGCGAGCGTTCGCCTTTGAGCGAAGGCTCGCCGGCAAGAGAGCGAGGGGCCTCTTAGGTCGCGGCAATCTCGATCGAGTCAACACGCTCTGGATAGAAAGCCAGATGGTCCTTGACCAGGGCCACCTCGTCAAAGGGCCTTTCGTAGGTCCAGGCGAGGTCGGGAAATTGCCGCCCACCGAGCTCCGCTGTGTAGTAGGCCGCTTGCCCCTTGTAAGGACAGACGCTTGTGGTAGCACTGCGGGACAGCAGATCCATCGCCACGTCATCTTTCGGCAGATAGACTCGCATCGGCAGGCCGGTCTCGAACAGCAGGACCGCACGCCTGCTGTCAGCCAGGACCTGACCGGCTGCGCGCACCACCACCCGCCGCTCGGACTTCAAGGTATCGATGCGGATATAGGGATTGCGCGGATGCGCCAGCAGTTCCTGCTCTTCGTGCCAGAGCGCGTCCAGGGCTGACCATTCGAAGGCTATGTGACCGGCAATCCCCTGGACCGCGTCCAAGGGTGTCTCGTAGCTCCAGGCCGCATCCTGCTGCTGGCGCCCTCCGACCTGCAGGCTCCAATAGCCGGCCTCCCCCTTCAGAGGGCAAGTCGTCCTCTTGGTGGAGGGGTGCAGGCACCCCTCCTTGACCGCACTGCGGGGAAAATAGATGACAGGATGGCGCCGCCCCTCACAGAGCTGAACTGCCTGACAGCTGTCAGCGATCAGGGTGTCGCCAAAGAAGGCCCGAAAGCGTCGTGCATCTTGATAGAGACGCAACAGTGGTGCCTCACCCATCGGTGTCATCACCCTCTCCTTCCGGCTTGAGGATCAATTGGAAGACTTCGGACTCACGGTCGCGGCCACGCAGGCGATAGACGCCCCGGGCACGCACGGCCAAGGATGGCGGTAAGGCCTTTCTGGTCTCCGCGCCCAAGAGCACGATGACATCGGCATCCATATCGACCTCTTTGCCGAGCGCCTCCAGCCGCTGCGCCGAGTTCACCGTGTCGCCAATCAGTGTGTAGTTCACCCGCCCAGGGGCGCCGATGTTGCCCGCCACGACCGGACCGCTGTGAAGACCGATCCTGAGCCTGATGACCGGCTCACCGCGCGCCCGACGCTTCTCGTTATCGGCGCGCACCGACTGCGCAATCTTGAGTGCTGCCCGACAGGCGCGCTCTGCATGGTCCGGCTGATCGAAGGGAGCGCCCCAGAAGGCCATGATCGAGTCGCCGATGTACTTGTCGACCGTGCCCTCTTCCTCCTCGATCGCTTCCGCCAGCAGGGTGAAGTGCTCGTTCAACAGCGAGGCCAATTCAGCTGGCGTCAGGCTGGAGCCCAGTCCGGTGAATCCGACGATGTCGGTGAAAAGAACGGTCACCGTGCGCTCTTCGGACTGCACGCTGTCGCCGCCAAAACGCATCAGCCGCAGGACCAGACTGCGCGGCACATAGGTTTCGAACCAGCGCAGCCCCGACACCATCGAGTTGAAGGCCTCTGCAGCCACGTCGAGTTCCTTGAAACGACTGCTCTTCAGCGGTTCCACCTTACCCAGGTTCAGGCTACTGACCGAATGGGACGCGCTGGCAAGACCACGCAAGGGGCGGACAATGGACCGCGCCACATAGAGGCCGATCACGATGGCCAGGGCCAAGATAATCAGCCCCACGACGCCGGAGCCTATCAGGCGCTTGAAGGGGTCCTCCACCTCGTCACCGCGAAAGGCGACGCCAACGATCCACTCCGGCAGGCCTTTGTGGCTGAGATCCCGATAGAGGTAGATGTAGCTGTCTTCTTCGCCTTCGACGACACGCCCCTCGATCGAGCCCTCGGTCAACATGTAGCTCATGTCGTCCACGTTATCGCCCCAGAGGGAGGACATCAGCGGATCCTCCATCTCCGATAAGAGCGGCATGGGCTTTTCTTCGGTCGCGGCGGCATAGCCGCCCTTGAGGCTGGAATGCGCCACCAGCTTGTCTTGCTCATAGAGCACGAAGCTATTCGCCGACCCATCTTGGTCATAGTCGGCCAGGAAGCTGGAGAGCGCTTCGATCGAGACGACAGAAAACAGGAGACCGAGGAGTTCACCGTCGCGAATGACACTGTCGGCGACAATGATCTGGGTGGCCTCGAACTCCTCGACATAGTTAATCGCCCGCCAAGAGGGATCGTCCAAGGCCCGTTCATTGTCCAACGCGGCGCGAATGCCCGGGCGATGCGCCCAGCTGTCCGTGAAGAAGAGCAGCTCACCATCGTCGCGACCCGCCCGCACCACCGAAAAGTCCGTGCGTACGAAGGCGATGCCGGAGACCTGAGGTGCGGCTGCGAGCGAGCCCAGCATGAAGTCGCGCAGGCGCTCGTTATCGTCCGGCTCCACTTCGCCGCTGCCGATCAGTCCACCGATGAAGGTGACCTGCTCTTGCGCGGCAGAGACGTAAGAATTGACCTCTTCCGCCACGGCATTGACCGACAGCATCGCGACCGAGTTCAAGAGCTCGAAGGTGTTCCGCCGGGCGGCCTCCCAGGCCAGCCAGAAACTGACCCCTGCTGACCCCAGCAGCAAGATCACCAGACCGATGGTCATAGTGCGCGAGAGCGAGACGGTGCGGCGGGCTTTATCTCCCTCTCGGCCAGTCATGTCACTTACTCCGCATAGGGGTTTCGGCCAGAGCGTAGACGCAATCGCAAGGGCGGCCCATAGAGATCGAAGGCGTCCCGCAAGCCATTCTCCAAATAGCGCAGATAGCTCTCCGGTAAAGCATCGGCCTGATTGGCGAAGAGCGCAAAGGTCGGCGGGCGCGTCTTGGCCTGTGTCATGTACTTCAGGCGGATGCGACGCCCCTGCGGCGCCGGCGGGGGATGCTGCGCCAGCGCATCGGCCAGGAAGCGGTTGAGCTGCGCCGTTGGAATGCGGCGGTTCCAGGTCTTGTAGAGGGTCACAACCGCCGGAAGCAACTTGGGGACGCCACGGCCGGTCCTGGCCGAGAGCGTCACCACAGGCAGCCCCTTCACCCGCGGCAGCGACTGCTCGATCCGCCGTTTTATCTCCGCCATCGTCGCCCTTTGGTCGCTGACCAGATCCCACTTGTTGACGGCGAGAACCAGGGCCCGCCCCTCCTCCACCACGCTCTCCGCAATGGCCAGGTCCTGGCGCTCCAGGGGTTGGGTCGCATCGACCAGCAGGACGGCAACATGTGCATAGCGCAGAGAGCGCCTGGTGTCGGCGCCGGCCAGACGCTCCAGGCTCTCCTTGATCTTGCCGCGGCGACGTAGGCCGGCAGTATCGATCAGGCGGATGGCCTGTCCGTCATGTTCCCAGTTAAGCGCAATGGAATCACGGGTAATCCCGGCCTCCGGCCCTGTCAAAAGCCGCTCTTCCCCGATCAGACGATTGACCAGGGTGGACTTTCCGACGTTGGGACGACCGATGATCACGAGTTGAAGCGGCCCGCTGTGTTCGTCGTCTTCGGCGTTTGCAGAGGCCTTCGACGCCTCGACCAGATCGTCGTCCACCTCCTCCCCGAAGCCGCGGTCGGCCAGCAGCGGCGCCAAGGCATCGTGAAGGTCGCCCAGACCAAGGCCGTGCTCAGCGGAGAAAGCAATCGGTGTTCCCAGACCCAAGCGGTGCGCTTCTGCCGCCATGGCCTCGGCGATCTGCCCTTCGCACTTGTTGGCGAGCAGGATGACCGGTTTGTTCAGCCGGCGCAGCCAGGCGGCGAAACGCTCATCATCAGGCAAGAGGCCGCTGCGGGCATCGATGACGAAGAGCACCACGTCTGCCTCCTCCACCGCCAGCTCAGACTGGGCGTGCATCCGGCCGGCCAAAGAGGTTGGCGGAGCTTCCTCCAGCCCGGCCGTGTCGACCACTTGAAAGTTCAGGTCATAGAGCTCGGCCTCGCCGCTGCGCCGGTCACGCGTCACGCCCGGCCGGTCATGCACCAAGGCCGTCCGGCGACCGGTCAAGCGGTTATAGAGGGTCGATTTGCCCACGTTTGGGCGACCGACGATGGCAAGATTGGCAAGCATGCCCCTCATTAGCGCATGCCCTCCCCGGCCACCAGACCCACTGGCTGCAATGCCAGGCCGCCCTTAATGCGTAACCGACTTCGATAACGTGTTGATCACCACGACGCCGGCCAAGATCAGAAGCATGCCGATAATGGCCGGCAGGTCGAGGGTCTGCTTGAAAACAAAGAGACCCACCAGGGAAATCAAGACGATGCCGGTGCCCGACCAGATCGCATAAACGATGCCGACCGGGATCACCCGCAAGGCCAAGGAGAGGAAGAAAAGGGCCACGCCGAAGCCCAGCACGGAGAGTGCCGAGGGCGCCAGCTTGGTGAAGCCGTCGGAAGCCTTGAGGGCCGAGGTACCGACGACCTCACCAACGATGGCGATGAAAAGGTAGAACCAGATCATGCCCTGTTGCTATTGCGTGCGTTTGAAGACCCCGGCTTCGGAGCGCACGCTGTTCTGGTCGATAATCTCGACTTCGAAGCTGTCGGGGTAGAAGTACTGCGGCTGACAATAGCCATTGGCGTTACAGATCTGCGGCGGATTCCAACGTGTCGGATTGATCGAGATCTGTATCTTACCTTGTCCGAGAGGCTGTGCCGACCACTGACCCCAGATATCGGTGCGGTTGCCACCGCTCTGTAAGATGGTTTGATAGTTGCCATCCTTAGCGTAGATCACCTGCGCCTGAATCGGGCCATACTGCGAGGGAATCGTCCCCGTCCAGGTCCCGGAAAGGAAGGTCATCGCCATGTCTGCCGTCGGCTGCTGCGGATCCGGCTGCTGCGGATCCTGTTGCTGAGGATCCGGCTGCTGTGGTCCACCCGGCTGTTGGGTTCCCGCTTCTGCTTCGAAGACCGTCTTCGAGAAAAACTCGATGATGGAATAGCACATGGTGACCTGCGCCTTGCTGGGGTCGTACCAGGCATTCACCTCTTCGCAGTCCCGGAACACGATGCGGAAATCGCGCGGCCAGACGAAGACCTGTTCCAGATACGCGCCGATCTCAGCGATGGTGCCAGTATCCCGGAACACCGGCATCAAGGCCTTTCCCAGCTCACTCGTGGGCTCATCAAAGCTGACGATGACCTTGGCACCGGGCGTGTCCGCCGGCAGCTCGCCCGGGGTATCCGGCCCCAGGTCACGCGCGACGGAAGCCAATATGCGTTCCCAGGCGTTATAGCGTTTGATGTAGTCGACCTTACAGCGCTGACGCGTACGCTCTGGTAAATCCACCAAGTCAGCCACGTCCTTAAAGCGCTCCGGGTTGCCGCCGTAGATGATGCAAAAGCTGTGGCGAAAACGCTTCAGGCTCGGTGAGTGCTCACCCTGCCAGGGCTCCTGCGCGCCCTGGGCCTCCATCTTCTTGCCGTTGTAGTACCAGAGCAGGGAGGAGTACTTGACCAGGTCGTGCACCATCTGCCGTTCCACCGGATCATCCGGCAGGTTGCCCTCTTCGAAGGCAGCCCCCAGGATGAAGGCGGCGAACTCGTCGGCAACGTCCTCCTCAGGACCGGTTGCCGGGATCTGCAGCTCTCCGATTACGGCATGGCCCAACTCGTGGAAGAGCACGCCGAAGGTGGTGCCAAGCAGAACCGAGGCGGCATAGCGCTCCTGCGGCGTCAACTCCTCCATGCCACCAGATCCACCGGTGTTCGGCTCGTCCGTTCTTGGACCCTCGCTGGTTTGCTCCTCCGGCTGACCGCCCTCGTCGCCGGCCCCCTCATCACTAGCTGGCGGCGGGAAGGGATCCGCCTCTTCCGTAGCGCCCGTATCGGCAGGCGGTGGGAAGGGATCGTTATCCTGTCCAACGGCGGCGGTCTGCACAACCTCATAGCCATCGAAGGCAAAACGTCCGGAACCGAAGGCAATCAGACCTATGCGATCCGCGAAGCCATTGTCGTTCTCAAGCTTAAAGGCCGTCTTTCCGTTGATCTGAAGCGTGATTTCCGTCGCGCTCTGATCGAGGGAGAGAATGTCGCTGCCGTCGCCGAGCCCCTTCTGATTTTCAGACGTGGCGGCGTGCGACAGGCCTTCACTGTCACGCAGATAGAGCGAAACCGCGCCATCGCTACCGAGGGTGAAGGCCTTGTAACTCTCCGGGGACTTGTAGTCGAAGACCAGCCCGATCTCGGTGATGTTGTCGGCTTTCGAGCGCAGCGCGACGTTGACCGAGACCTTCCGGGTCCCGCCATTCAGTGGCTCATTCTCACCGTGATAATAGATGACCGCGTCATCCTCGGTGAGGTTGGTCAGCATCAGCCAACCATTGGCCAAGGACGTGGTCCAGGCCCCGTCGGTGCCAAGCGGCATGGCATCGGCAAGCGGCCCGACATGATCGGCGACGTCGGCCCGGCTGACGCCGGCGATCGCAAGGTTGAACAGTAAGAACGCAGCAAACAAGCGCCCGAGACGGTAGACTAGCCCCTGCATGGACTCCTCCCTCGATTTCAGCAGCGCTCGGGTCGTGATGCTTGCGACAGATTCACTTCACCAGCCGCGCTGCCCCTCTCACCAACCTGATCCTAGCGTGGCTGCTTGAGGCCTGTCTAATCTTCAAGACGAGGAGTCTTTCTCGGGCCCCAGGTTTGGGTGCTCCCAACTCTAACAGCTTCAGCCTAAGCGCAGGTCCACAACGCCTGGGATTACCTCGGAGTGCCGCCAACATTGGAAAACAACTCCCGACAAACGACTATAAATGCACAGCTGCAATCCCTATTCGCCTACACATCGCACCTATCCTTTTGGGCAGGTCGCCTAAAAGTCAGGTGTATTATTTGGCCTTCTCACAGGCTTTTACGCGACTAACCGTTTGGCTAGATAGACTTTCCTGCTCAAATACATAAATCTCCCACGTTAGCACAGTGATGATGGGGGACAGCAGGTGAGTGGGAATGAGGGGGCCGTGTCGGGCGGCTGGGTTCAGAAGGCTGGGGTGGTGCTTGGCAATGACCACGCGCCAGCCCGTCGTGTTATCGGATTGCAGCAATCGATCTTCGGTGCCTCTGTCGCCATGTCATGGCTCTGGGGCTTGGGATTCTTTTTTTCGATTCACTTCGCTCAAGCCTATGGATGGGTCGGCCTGATTGCCTTTGCAGTCCCCAATGCCTTGGGCCTGTTCCTCTTTGGCGTCGGCGTGAACCGCCTGGCGCGGAATCATGACCTCAGGGCCTGGATCGAATCACGCGTCAGCCGTCGCCCCTGGTTGTTTCTTTCCTATCAGCTGATCGCGGTCTCCCTCACCCTCTTCGCTGTCGTTAAGTATCTCTTTATCGAGCTGGGTTTCGATACCGGGCTGGTCTGGGGTATGGCCTTGCTCTGCATCGCACTGCTGACCGCTGAGATGCTGGGATTCCAAGGCGTCTTGCGCCTTCATGGTGCAGCCCTCCTGGTTTTCTGTGCGGCCGGCCTGGCGCTCTTCTTCTTCGCGCCGCATGCCGAGGCACTGCCCGCGCGCGGTTCCTATGACTTCTCCTTCCTTGGCCTGGCGATCCCGCTGGCGGTCGGTCTGTTGCTCGGTCCCTGGCTCGATCTACAGCAATGGCAACGGGCCATCGCAATGGCGGAGGCCGGAGAGTCGCCAGCCAAAGGCTTCGCTCTCGGCGCGCTCCTTTTCTTCGGCCTGCTGTTGATCCTGGGCGGCTTGTCCTTGGCGTTGGTGCACGACGATGCGACGCCGCTGCTCTCTGCCTGGGATGGCAGAAGCTACGCGCACGGCCTTCTGACCAACGTCCTTGAGAGCGGAGAGACACCTTGGGCGCTGCTGCTGTTCGCTCTGATGGCGGTCTTGGCCGTCATCTCGACCTTAGACAGCGCACACCTGGCCTTGAAGTGGTGCTTGCGCAACATCGATCGCAGCAGCGAGAGCCCCCTCTTGGCCTTGCTGCCGGCGTCGCTCAGGACCTCGACCCTTCCGACCTTTGCATTGGCATTGGCGATCGCAGCGGGAGCGCTTGCGCTGGGCGCAGATCTGGCGCACTTCATGGTGCTCTATGCCACCATCTTTCTTGCCGGCAGCACCTCCCTCGTTCTGGCGGCGCTAAGACCTCAGGCGTCGGCACCCAAGGCCTCGCTCGTCCTTCTGACGGGTGCTGCCTCCTTGGCCCTGATGATGATCGGCTACCTGGAGCAGCGGGAGGCGATCATGCTCTTGGGACTCGCCATGCCACTGCTGCTGTTGGTGCCGCACAGGAACGAAGAGACGACCGAAGCACCACCGAAGGTCAAACGCGAGGCATCAAGCGGCAGAGTTCCAGCGCCGGCCTCTCAGGCCGAACCGGTGGCCCAAGAATCGCCTCCGCCACAAGCCCACTCAACCAGTAGCGAAGCCAACACGGGCTGGTTTGACGAGCATTGGTTCACCGTGCCGCTGGTGCCGACCTACAACGACACAAACTCGGTCGGAAACGTCTATTTCGCCAACTATGTCGGCTGGGTCGGTAAGGCGCGCGAATTGCTGTTCCGCTACTGCATGCCGGACTTCTCGCTGGAGAACACCAACTTCTTCATCCTGACACGCAGCTTCAATCACAAGTTCCTACGCGAAATCAGAGAGTTCCAAGCGGTTCGGGTGCGCCTGCGCATCAGCAGCTACAACAGGAAGTTCGTCAAGCTCGAGCACGAGATCAGAGAGATGGATGGGACCCTGGTCGGCAAGGGCGATCAATCTCTGATGTTCGTCGAGTCCGAGAACTACGGCCTTATCGACATCCCCGGATCGGTCTATTCAGCCTTCATCAAGTACGCGCCTCCGCCGGAAAAATCGACGTCGTAGAGGTCCATTTCCGACCGAATTGGGCCTGGCAGCGCGTCACTCTTGGTTCAGGCCGAGTTCGCGCTGCCTCTTCTTGCTGAGGCCTAAGGACACCAGGCGATGCGACTCGGTGATGTAGGCCCTGAGATCCTCATCGTTCAAACCCGGCTGTTCGAAGTGTTGGATCCAGCTAAAGCCGCGTGAGGCCAGATAGGGCGCCGGACGCAGGCCCGGCTGCTCGCGCAGCATCTCGAAGGCCATCTCGGAGGTCTTGAAGGTAAAACGCGGTTCCTCCCCGGCATCCCAACCGGCAATGGCGAAGACCTTGCCCCCGACCTTCCAGACATCCGCCCCACCCCACTGAACGACATGGCTCGTCGCCGGGAGTGACGCGCAGAAGCGATTGTACTCCTCGTAGGTCATCCCTGCCCTCCTGAGATCGACGACAGTCACCAGAACAGCCGTCCGCCCTGCCTTCTCTCTTCCGAGCGGGACGGACTGCAGCCCTGGCCTCTCCTCCGGTCTTTAGGGGATCAATCCTCTTCTTGCTGGGCTTCTTGCCCGCCCAGCATCTCCGAGGCGACCAGGCCGGCATTCTCCCGGACCTTGCGCTCGATGCTGTTGGCGACCTCGGGATTGTCCTTCAAGAAGCCCTTGGCGTTCTCGCGGCCCTGTCCGATGCGCTGCCCCTCGGCAGAGAACCAGGAGCCGGACTTCTCCACCACCCCGGCAGTCACGCCCAGGTCCAGGAGCTCACCGGTCTTGGAGATGCCCTCGCCATAGGTGATGTCGAACTCGACCTGCCGGAAAGGCGGCGCCATCTTGTTCTTGACCACCTTCACGCGGGTCTGGTTGCCGACCACGGTATCGCGATCCTTGACCGAGCCGATGCGGCGAATGTCCAGACGGACGGAGCTGTAGAACTTGAGCGCATTGCCGCCCGTCGTGGTCTCGGGGCTGCCAAACATGACGCCGATCTTCATGCGGATCTGGTTGATGAAGACAACCAGACAGTTGGACCGCGAGATCGACCCGGTCAGCTTGCGCAGGGCCTGGCTCATGAGGCGGGCCTGCAAACCAGGCAGCGAATCGCCCATCTCGCCTTCCAGCTCGGCCCGCGGCACCAGAGCCGCCACCGAATCGATCACCAGCACGTCGATGGCACCGGAGCGGACCAGGGTATCGGCAATCTCCAGGGCCTGCTCACCGGCATCGGGCTGGGATATCAAGAGCTCATCGACATCGACGCCAAGCTTGCGGGCATAGCCGGGATCCAGCGCGTGCTCGGCATCGACGAAGGCACAGGTTCCACCCTTCTTCTGTGCTTCCGCCACGACATGCAGGGCCAAGGTCGTCTTGCCCGAACTCTCCGGGCCATAGATCTCCACAATGCGCCCCTTGGGCAGCCCGCCGATCCCGAGCGCTATGTCGAGACCCAAGGAGCCGGTGGAGACCACCTCTGCCTCGACCGCCTGCTCGTCAGCCCCCAGCTTCATGATGGAGCCCTTACCGAAGGCGCGCTCGATCTGTCCGAGGGCTGCCTGTAGCGCTTTTTCCTTGTCCACGTTGTCTCCCGTCACAAGACGTAGGCTTGTCTGCGCCATGCGCATGTCCCTCCTTATGTCACAGCCGGCACCGCAGCGGCAATGAAGGGATCGTACACTCTTTGTTCTCATTCACGCAAGATCAAAAAGGGAACAAACGCGCTTTTTCCGCGCTATCATGCCTGCTCTCTGCATTGTAACGGGATCTGTCTGCGCAGATAACGCCTATCGACCTGCGCATTCCGACCGAACCAAGACGATGCAAGGCCCGGCGAATCGGACCTTCACTCAGTCGTCGCGCTGGGTGCGTTCCATGCGCTCGTGGCGCTCCTGCGCCTCGAGCGAGAGGGTGGCTATCGGCCGGGCTTCCAGACGTTTGATCTGAATGGGCTCGCCGGTCTCTTCGCAATAGCCGTAGCTGCCATCCTCGATTCGCTGGAGTGCGGCATTAATCTTTGCGATTAACTTGCGTTCGCGATCACGGGTGCGTAGCTCTAGGGCGCGATCGGTTTCCAGCGAGGCGCGGTCAGCGATATCCGGCTCGGACACGCTGCTCTCTTGCAGGTTATTGATCGTCTCACTCGACTCGTAGAGGAGCTCCTGTTTCCAGCTCAGCAGTTTATGACGGAAGTACTCCCTCATCCGCTGGCTCATGAAAGGTTCGGACTCGGTTGGTTTGTAGTCAGGCGACAAAAGCGACGTCATCCACGATCCCCTGCGGCGCAGCGTCTAACGCGCTGAGGGGTATACGGAAAATCGCAGCGGGCAGCAAGATGGCCTGTGTCTTTTTCGGCGGACAAAGGAATTTTTCTTGGGTTCAAGGGGATCGGGGCCGATGAGCGAGCGCACGCTGGCCTACCCTGCCAGCCAAGAGCGACCGTCGAGATCGCGCCCGGGCTCCGCTTATCTGACCTGGCCGATCGCAATCGTCGCCCTCTTACTGCTGCTGCCGATTGCCAGCGTGGTAGCACACCTCTTCCAGCCAGACGAGGGTAGCTGGGCGCATCTGAGCGAAACCCTGCTGCCGGGCTATCTATTGAACTCGTTCTTGCTGGTTGTCTCGGTCGGTGTGATCGTGCCGATTATCGGCAGCGGTACAGCCTGGCTCACCACGCTCTGCCGCTTTCCCGGAGATCGATTTTTCGCTTGGGCCTTGGTCCTGCCACTGGCGGTGCCGGGCTACGTCGTCGCCTATGCCTACACAGACGCGCTTGATGTCGCCGGACCATTGCAAACCTGGCTCCGCGCCACTTTCGACTGGAGGTTCGGCGACTACTGGTTTCCGAACATCCGCTCGCTGCCAGGTGCCGCTCTGCTGCTAAGCCTGGTGCTCTACCCTTATGTCTATCTGCTTGCTCGCGCTGCCTTCCTACAGCAGTCGGCCTGCGTACTAGAAGTCGGACGCACGCTCGGCTATCGCCCCTGGGGTCTCTTTCTGTCCGTTGCACTGCCGCTGGCGCGACCGGCGATCGCGGCCGGCACGGCGCTGGCCCTCATGGAGACTCTCGCAGACTACGGCACGGTCGCCTTCTTCGGCGTCCACACCTTCACCACCGGCATCGTGCGGGCCTTCACCGCCTTCGGTGACAAGGTCGCCGCAGTGCAGCTCTCGGCAGTTTTGTTGATCGGCGTCCTGGCCCTGTTGATGCTGGAGCGATGGAGTCGCAGCCGGCGTCAGTACCACCACACGACCGGCCGCTACAGCAGTCTGCCGCGGTTTCCCTTATCGGGATTTCGAGCCTGTCTCGCCTTCGCGGTCTGCGCCCTGCCCCTCCTGCTGGGCTTCCTGCTTCCTGCAGGACTGCTGTTTTGGATGTGGCTGGACCAGGCCCAAGGCAAGGTCGATTCGCGTTTCCTCGATTGGGCTTGGAACTCCTTCTCATTTGGAGCGATTACCGCGGCCTTGGCGGTCGTCATCGGCCTGCTGCTCGCCTATGGCCTACGCCAGCGCAGCAGCCGGCTGCTTTCCGGGCTCTCGCGTCTTGCCGGGATGGGTTATGCTATTCCGGGCACCGTGATCGCCGTCGGTGCGATCATCCCCCTAGCAGCCCTGGATCGCGCGGTCGCGCAAGCACTGAGGGATTTCTTCGGCTGGAACACCGGCCTCATCCTCAGCGGCTCCATTGTGGCTCTGGTCTATGCCTATCTGGTGCGCTTTCTGGCGGTCTCGCTCAACACCTTGGATGCCAGCCTAGGCAAGATCCGCTTCAGCCTGGATGAGGCTGCACGCACCCTGGGTCGGCGCCCGGCAGGCATTCTTCGTGAAGTGCACGCGCCCTTGCTAATGAGCGGGATGGCCACCGCAGCGCTCCTGGTCTTCGTCGACGTGATGAAGGAACTGCCGGCCACCTTGCTACTGCGCCCCTTCAACACCGATACCTTGGCGGTCCAGGCCTACAACTTCGCCTCCGACGAGCGCCTTGCCGATGCGGGCCTCCCCTCCTTGGCGATCGTTGCTGTCGGCATCCTGCCGGTCTTGCTGCTCTCCCGCGCCATAGCAAAAGGCCGCCCGGGTCTCTGACGGGCGGCCTTCCTGCTGAGTCTGATCGTGGCTCAGGACAGATGCCCTACTTCCAGCCAGCGCGGTCCATCGTCTTCGCTGCTTCCGGCTGCAGCTTGCCGAGGGTTGCAACACTCAAGTCGTCTTCCTTGAAGCTGCCAAGTGCCACCACAGCCGCATTGGCGGCCACACCCTCAACGACAGGATACTCGTTGTTGCCATTGGCGAAATGCTCCTGGGCCGCATCGCTGGCGAGGTACTCCAAGAATTTGATCGCGTTTTCGCGGTTCTCCGCGCCCTTCACCACACCGGCGCCGGAGATATTCACATGGGTGCCACGGCCGCCCTGATTGGGGAAGACAATGTCCAGTCGCTCCGACATGGCCTTGAGCTCTGGGTCGTCGCTGGTCCGGAGGCGAACCATGTAATAGGTGTTGCCGACCGAGATCGCGCACTCACCGGCGCCGACCGCCTTGATTTGGTCGGTGTCACCGCCCTGTGGATCGCGCGCCATGTTGGCAACAATCGCATCGGCCCACTTCTGCGCGGCCTCTTCGCCGTCGGCAGAGATGATCGAGGCCATCAGCGAGAGATTGTAGATGTTGGAGCTGGAGCGGATGCAGATCATCCCCTTGTAGGCCGCGTCAGCCAGGTCTTCATAGCGCTTCGGCGGGTTCGAAACCTTTGCCGGATCCACATAGATCACGCGCGCGCGCTTGGAGAAGCCGAACCACTCGCCCTCAGGATCGCGCAGATGGGCCGGGATGCGTTCCTCAAGATAGGCGGACTCGATCGGCTGGAAGATGCCGGCCTCTTCGCCGCGCCAGAACATGCCGGCGTCAACCGTGATGAAGACATCGGCGGGGCCCACCTCTCCTTCACTCTTGATGCGCTCCAGCAAGGCCGGGCCCTTGCCTTCAATGCGGTTAACCTTGATACCGGTCTTCTCGGTAAAACCGTCATAGAGCACATCGTCATTGCCGTAGTGCCGAGAAGAGTAGACATTCAGCTCCCCATCGGCCAAGGCCGCTCCGGGCAGTGCCACGGCAGCCAACAAGACCGCACAACCCAGCCGCTTCAAACCTCTGTCCATCGTGCTTCATCCTTCCATGAAAACGCTGGGCAAGTTGATAATCGCATTCACTCGCAATCTCAATTCCTCCGCCTGAAGCGGTGCGAATAGGTCGCACTTTCAGCCAGCGAAGGCCCCTCTCGAGCGGGCACCCTTACTGGCACAGTGCCACTGCAGCGCGACAGCCTCTCTTGGTCGCAGGCGCCGCGCGTTGCCCTATCACAATGCCTTCGATAAAGAGGGCTCATCGATTGAAAAGTCGACGGAATTCGCAGAGCCAACGCCCTATGCATCGGGAGGAACCCTTATGGACCTGGTCACCATCGAGATCATGCGCGAGCTGGCGGCAATGCGCGGCGAGAGAAGCTGGGATGGCACCTGGAAAACCAATCGGGTGGGCTTGCTGGAGGCCAGTCTCATTCGGGCCATTCGACTGCAAAAGCGCGTCGAAAAGAAAGCCGCAGAAATGCCAGATGAAGACTAGTCAGATCAATTCAGCTGGGCAATGACCAGCGCCGATCAACAGCGTGAATCTTTCTACGCTCACACTTGCAAAAAAAGAGGTTCGTCCACGGTCCGCTATTTCTGATTCTGTTGCCTGCGCAGGACCGGCCAGAACTCCACGATTGCCATCGCCACCACCAGTAGAACGATGATGGCCAGGTCGATCTCTTCGACGAAGAGGACCACCACGGCCAGGAAGGCGACGAAGAGCAGGAGCGCCGCCACGGTAATCAGTCTGTCGAGCATCGTCCCGTCCCTTTCCTCAAGTCGGCCGGCATTGCAGCATCAGGCCTCTTCCTGACAGGTGTCCAGCAGCCAACGCGCCGTCCGAAGCAGGCGTGCGTCTTCGCCGTAACGCCCAATCAACTGAACACCGATCGGCAAACCGTCCTCGCCACTCAACAGCGGCAGGGTCACGCAAGGTCCGCCATAGAGCGTCCAAAGCCGGCAGAAGATCGGATCACCGGTCGTCTCCAAGCCTGGCGCCTGCCCCAGCGCCGAGGCGGTGACGATGGCGTCATAGCGCTCAAAGACCTCTTCCAGGCCACTGCGAATGAGACCCTGCCAATCCAAGGCCAGGAGATAGTCGTGGGCAAGAACCTTCTGCCCGGACTCGATCTCCTCCCGCATCGCTTTGCTGAGGGTATCGCGCGCATTCTGGTAGAGCGCCGCGGCATTGCGTGCCATCTCGGCTGAGGAGATGGTCGCATGCACGGCCTCGCCGCGCTGCAGCACCTCCGGCAGGACCAGCTTGTCGGCTGCCTCGCCCAAGACGTCCAATAGTTCCGCAAAGCCTTCCTTGGTACCCTCGTCGGCCCTCTCCCAGCCCGGCTGTTCTACATAGGCCAGGGTCGGCCGCATCGCCGGCGGGGTCGCCAAGGCAGCACGCAAGCCAGGTGCCGGCAAGAGGCCTGTGTCCCGATCCTGCGGATCAAAGCCATAGAGCGCCTCGGCCAACAAGGCCGTGTCCTCCAGGCTCTGCGCGAAGGTGCCGACGGTATCGAGGTGCGCGGCATTCGCCAGCACGCCGTGGCGCGAAATCCGCCCGAAGCTGGGCTTGAAACCGATGACGCCGCAAAAGGCAGCCGGACGAATGACAGAGCCGGCAGTCTGAGTCCCAATCGCCAGGGGCACCATGCCGCTGGCGACCGCCGCGGCAGAGCCGCTGGAGGAGCCGCCGGGCGTGCGGGTCACGTCATGGGGATTGCGCGTCGGACCAGGTTCAAAGAAGGCATGCTCGGTCGTGACGGTCTTGCCCAGGATGATGGCCCCCGCCTCCCGCAGCTTGGAGACCAGGGTGGCGTCGCGGTCGGGCTTTCGGTCAACATAGGCGGCAAGGCCACAAGCCGTTGGGTAGTCGGCCGTATCGATGATGTCCTTGACCCCGACCGGTAGCCCGTGCAGTGGACCGACCGGTTGGCCCGACTTGCGGAACGCATCTGCCGCATCGGCTTGGGCTAGAGCGTGATCGGGATCAATCGTCGCCCAGGCCTGGATCCGTGGCTCCTCCTCCTTAACCCGCTCGAGGCAGGCTTCGACCAGGCTTCTGGCGCTGGTGCTACCGGCGGCAACCGCTTGAGCGGCCTCCGCGGCACTGACACCCCTCGCTCTACTTGCCATAGATCTGTTCCGGCAGCCATAGCGCGATTCCCGGCACCATGTAGATGATCACCATGGCCAGAATGATCATCGAGAGGAAGGGCATGACCCCCTTGAAGATCTGCATCAACTGCACATGCGGCGGCGAGACCCCCTTCAGATAATAGGCCGCCATCGCCATGGGTGGCGTCAGGAAGGAGGTCTGCAGGTTGAGCGCAATCAGAATGCCGAAGAAGAGCGGATCGACACCGAAGACCGGCAGCAGGGGTAGGAAGATCGGCACGAAGATGATGATGATCTCGCTCCACTCCAGCGGCCAACCCAAAAGGAAGATGATCAGCTGCGCCATGATCAGGAAGGCGATGGGCGAAAGCTCCATGCTGATCACGAATTCGCTGATCAGCTCCTCGCCACCCAGGTAGGAGAAGACCGAAGAGAAGGTCCAGGAGCCGACGAAGAGCCAGCAGACCATGGCCGAGGTGCGCACGGTCAGATAGACCGATTCGCTTAAGACCGAGCGCTCCAAGGTACGCCAGGCGAACCAGGCGACAGCGCCGACGTAGAAGCCGATATCAAGGCTCCACCAGGAGAGGCGGCTGCTCACACGATCTTCAAAGCCACTGTGCATCAAGGCCAGGTAGGCCAGCCCGAAGAGCGCACCGACGCTGGCTCCCTTGCCGGCAAAGACCATCATGGCACGCGCCGCTTCCTTCTTCGGCTTGAAGCGTCCCAGGAAGGAGATCTGATCGCCCATCAACACCACGGCAAAGCCCAGCACGAGGCTGACGATAACGGCGATGAAGGGCCCACCGAAGAGACCGCCTTCCAGCGAGATGGGATCGCCGACGGCAATGTTGCGCGCCACTTGGAAGATGATGACATAGATGGTGTAGAGCCCCAGGACGATGGTGGCGCCCACGCCGATGGCCTCGGCCCACCAGTCTTTCGCCAAGACGCTGCCGGGCTTGGCCCAGGTTGCCGTCGCCTCTCCTTTCAGGACGGCGGCGACGCGATAGGCGATGGCGAGGAACATGCCGCCCAGGGCGCCGACCGATGCGGCCTCAGAGGGGGTCGCCAGGCCAGCCAGAATGGCGCCCAGCACAGAGAGTATGAGGAAGGCCAAGGGAAAGAAGGAGGTGATGACCATCATCACCACCTGCATCTTGCCGATGTCCTCCACCTCTGAAGCCTTGGGCTTGGGTGCCAGGCTGGGATTGAGCCAGGCGCGCACCATCACATAGGCCATGTAGAGACCCGCCAATAGGAGGCCTGGGAACATGGCGCCGGCATAGAGCTTGACGATGGACACGTTGGAAGTCGCGGCATAGACGATCAGCATGATGCTGGGCGGGATCAGGATGCCGAGACAGCCGCCGGCACAGATCACGCCGGCCGCAAAGGAGGTGTCGTAGCGCGCCTTCAGCATCGCCGGAAAAGCGAGCAGGCCCATCAGAGTCACGACGGCGCCGATGATGCCGGTCGCGGTCGCAAACATGGCGCAGGTCGCCAGGGCCGCAATCGCCATGGAGCCTGGCAGGCGCCGGGCGGCGATGTTCAAGGTGTGGAAGAGGCGATCGACGATGTTCGCCCGTTCCACGATGTAGCCCATAAACAAGAAGAGCGGTACCGCGGTCAGCACGTCATTGGCCATGACCGAATAGGTCTGATTGACCAACAAATCGAAGATCCGGTTGTCGAAGAGCGAGGACATCCGCTCTGGGTCGTAATAGGCGTAGTAGCCAAAAGCGACACCCATGGCCATCAAGGTGAAGGCGATTGGGAAGCCTAACAGGATGACCAGGATAAAGACCCCGAGCATCAAGACGGCAATGACGGGATCAGACATCCTTGCGGTCCTCCTTAGGCTTCATCGCATCAACCGCTTCGGACGAGTGCTTCAAAACCTCATGCTCGTGCTGTTTCAAAAGCACGTCCTCCATCTCCTCGACATCTTCCTTGGGCTTCAGCCAGACGCCGGTGCGCATACAGATGATGCAGCGAAAGACCTGTGCGATGCCCTGAATCACCAGCAGCAGTCCGGCAACGACGATCACTGTCTTGAACTGAAAGATCGGCACATTGGCCGGACTCATCACGCTGACTTCATAGTATCTCCACGAGCGTGAAGAGTACTTCCAACCAGCGATAACCAGAGCCAGCACGCCGGGGAAAAAGAAGATGAAATAGAGGATCAATTCAACAGTGGCGCGGGTCTTTGGCTTCCAAAGACGATAGACGAAGTCACCACGCACATGGCCGTCGCGCGACAGGGTATAGGCACCCGCCATCATGAAGAGCGTGCCATACATCATATAGCTGATGTCGAAGGCCCAGGAGGTCGGGTCGCGCAGCAGATAGCGGACAAAGACCTCATAGCCAACCGCGAAGGTCATCACCATGATGCTCCAGGCAAAGACCTTACCGAACCAAGCGGAAATGGTGTCGGCAATGGCGATGTAGCGCTCCATCACCCTCCCCTTCTACTGACTTCCGTCTGCCGAGGCCCCGTTCACCCCGTTATCTGAAACACTCTGTCCTAGACAAGGCGCCGGGGCAGCAGCGCAATGGCCGACTGCCCCGGTAAACCCTGTCAATGCGAGAAGACCTAGAAGTCGATCTTGCCCGGGAAGTAGTGCTTGAAGGCCAGCTTGTAGTCAGCCTGGTTCATCAGCGAGTAGAAGGCCACACGCTCCGACCAAGCCTTCTGGCTGTCGACCACCTTCTTGAAGTACTCGCTCTCGTTCAGCTCTTTCAGAACCTCATCCCAAGAGGCGAGCTGGGCCTGCATCACGCTCTCCGGCGTGCGGAAGACCTCAACGCCATACTTGTTGATCAGTTCCTGCAAGGACTTGGAGTAGCTGTCCATGGCGAGACCGAAATTCGAGGTGTTCGCGGCTTCCGCGCTGTGCTCGAGGATGGCCTGCAGGTCAGGATCGAGCGAGTCGAACTTCTCCTTGTTGAAGATGATCTCGAAGAACTCGGCCGCCTGATGGAAAGAGCCCATCATGTAGACCTTACGCACATCCTGCGCGCCGAACTCCAGATCCGAGGTCGGGTTGTTGAACTCGAAAGCCTCGATCACGCCGCGCTCCAGGGCCGGCACGATTTCACCGCCGGGCAGCTGCGTAACACGCACGCCAATGCCCTGCATGATGTCGGTCGCCAGACCCACGGTGCGGTACTTCAGACCCTCAAGCTGCTTCTCGCTGGTGATGCGCTCGGTGAACCAACCCAAGGGCTGGGTCGGCATCGGCATGCAGAAGAAACCCACCAGGTTCAGATCGAGAATGTCGTTGACCAGCTCCTTATAGAGCTCCTTGCCGCCGCCGTAGTGGATCCAGGCTAAGGTCTGGGAGGCATCGGCGCCGAAGACCGGGCCGGTTCCGAAGAGCGAAGCCGCCTTGTCTTTGCCGTACCAATAGGCCGTCACCGTATGCGCCGCATCGATAACGCCGTCATTACAAGCGTCCTGCACCTGGAAGGCCTTGACGACCGCACCGGCCGGCAAGAGGTCGATCTTCAGACGACCACCCGACATGGCCTCCACACGGTCGACGTACTGCTGGGCCATGGTCTGGAAGATGGCCTTGGCACCCCAAGAGCTCTGCATCTTCAAAGTGACCGGCGCAGCACGCGCCACGTTCGGCATCGCTACCGCGGCTGCGCCCAGCACTGCACCGCCCTTCAGAAAGCGACGCCGAGTGGCTTTCGACTTGGCTGCCTTATCGACTGTTTCACTCATCCATCAATCCTCCCGATATTCCCTCTCATGGGGTGACGCTCTTGTAATCTTTAGAGAGGTTTAGGAGCCGATCGAGCGGCTCTCCCCTTCTTATGTTGCGCCGATGTTAAGGGCCCCACCCCGGCACCGCAAGGCAGATTCCCGAGAAAAAGCATTATGAATTCAAAATTACGCGACCCGGTCGCCAGGCTCTCGTCCCGCGAAGAAGGCGTCGATGTTGGCCAGTGCGCGAAAGCCCATCGCGTCGCGGGTCTCGTGGGTTGCGCTGCCGATATGCGGCAGCAGAAAGCTGTTCCAGAGACCACGGTAACGCGGATCGCAGTTGGGCTCATTGGCGAATACGTCCAGACCCGCAGCGGCGATGCGCTTCTCTTGCAGGGCGGTGATCAGGGCCTCGTCATTGACCAGGTTGCCGCGCGCAGCATTGACCAGAATGGCGTGCCGCGGCAGCTGGTCGAGGAAGGCGCGATCAACCAGGCCCTCGGTCTCCGGCGTGGCCGGACAGTGCAGCGAGATCACGTCTGAAATCGACAGCAGGCTCTCCAGATCGGCGTGATAGGTGGCTGCTTCCGCGTCCGGCAGATCCAGCGGCCGGCGATTGTGGTAGTGGATTTCCATATCGAATCCGCGCGCCCGCTTGGCGAAGACGCGACCCACGCGTCCCATGCCGACAATGCCCAGGCGCTTGCCGGTGATCTGGGTGCCGACCATGAACTGCGGTGACCAATCCTTCCAGGTACCCTCACGCACCAGGCGCTCGCCCTCGGCGGCGCGCCGGGCGGCTCCCAGCATCAGCAGCATGGCGATCTCTGCCGTCGCATCGCTCAAGACATCGGGCGTGTTGGTCACGACAATCCCGCGCTCGGCGGCGGCCGCTACATCGACGTGGTTGTAGCCGACCGAGTAGTTGGCGATCAGGCGCACCGAATCCGGCAAGCGCCCGATCACGTCGCGCGCGAGGTGCTCGGTGTGGCAGGGAACGATGGCATCCCGCCCCTCGGCGCGTCGGATCAACTCGTCGCTGTCGTACAGCCGATCCTCGGCATTGCGGTCCAGGTCGTAATCACGGGCCATGGCCGTCTCGACAGCCTCCGGCAGCTTGCGTGTCAGCAGAAGCCTTGCCTTCTTATCCATCCCGGACCTCCCCCATTTTCCGTTTAAGTGTTTTGCACCCGGTACTCGCGGTCGAACCTGTCCCGGACCCAAGCCAGAAGCTTATAGTCCTCTGCGAAGCGCTCGTTCATCAGCGCCTGCGTCTTGGCCGAGATCTTGACGTTCTCGCGCGGGTGCTTGGTGACGTTCATCCGGCTGGGCGGTAGGTCATAACGCAGGTAGAGCCTGGCCAGCATGCGCTGCATATCGTCCAGCTGCTCGTTCGTGCAGCAAGCCAGATAGTGCTCTTCGATCACCGCCATGGCCGCCTCCGCAGAATTCTGGCCGGAGAGATAGGTCACTTGGCAGGAGGTCACCAGGCGGCTCTTCGGCTGGTTCATCTTCTCGATGATGTACTCCTCCAGCGAGAGCCTGTTGGCCATCTCCTTCAGGTCGTCGCGCCCCTGCCCCTTGTTGAAGTAGTAATCGGAGGCCACCCGGTCGAAGGGATCGCGCATGACCCCCAGGTACATCGAGGGCGCCTTGAAGCGGGTGTGATTGCCGTAGTCGAAGTGCCCGCAGATAAAGCGGTAACGCTCCAGCTCCTTGGGTGGCACCTTCTGGATCGGTGGAGAATGCTGGCCCGTCGCAGCGCTGCGCGAGGCATGACGAAAGCAGAATTCCGGACCGAAAAGCTCATAGAAGAAGTAGATCAACGAGGTGCCGCCTGCCTTTGGCACATGGTTGAAGATGATCTTCGATCTGTTGAGCTTCTCTCTGGTGAGCTCCATGAGGCCGAGTCCTTATCCCGCGGGCCACCCTGCCCTGTCGTTCCAGAGTGTGTCGAAGCGTGTCGCGCCAGACGAAGGCGCCAGCGGCAGTCGGCTTACTGCGTCGCGGGCGGCTCTGGCAAGGCCGTAAGCCGTCGCGGCCTTTTGGAAGAAGCTCTTGGCTCACAAAGGCCAAGGGTTTAGTATGGATTGAAATCTCTCTTATCAAGCGAGTTTCTCATGCCTGGATTGGACCTCTTGCTGGCCTTTGCCTTGGCCACCCTGCTTTTCGCCTATATGCCCGGCCCTGCGCTGCTCTATACAGCGGCTCAGACCTTGGCGCGCGGGCGCGGCGCTGGCCTGCGGGCTGCCTTTGGCATCCACGTGGGCTGCTATGTTCACGTTTTTGCTGCCGTCTTTGGTCTCTCGGCCGTCTTCCGCTACGTGCCGGAGGCCTATCTCGCCATCAAGATCATCGGCGCGCTCTACCTTGTTTGGCTGGGCATCTCGATGATTCGCGGCGGCAGAACTCCGCTTGAAGCGCCTGAAGTACAAGCGAAATCGCAGAGGAAAGCCTTCATAGAAAGCTTCCTGGTGGAGGTCTTGAACCCCAAGGTCGCAATCTTCTTTATCGCCTTCCTGCCACAGTTCGTGGACCCCAGCGCCAGTTTGCCGATCTGGCTGCAGTCCTTGATCCTGGGCGTGATCGTCAACCTGACCTTCACCTCGGCCGACCTGGTGACGGTCTTCCTGACGTCTGCCATCGTCACCCGTCTGAAGCGCAGCTCCAAATCTCTCAAGATCGCGCGCTGGTGCGGCGGGTCGATTCTGATCGGGCTGGGCGCCAAGTTGGCCCTGGACAGAAACTAATCCAGGAAGCGGAAGCGGTAGTGCTTGGCCTGCCGGCCGTCGGTGACCACCTGACCCCAGTCCGGCACGGCCTGGCTTAGGCGACAGAGATCCTGACCGCCGGCTTTGAAGAGCGGATCGACAACTCTCGACTTGCAGCTGGCAGTCAGGGCCTCGGCCTCCTCGGAAGGAACCGCCGGTATCTGACCGCTCATCCGACGCCAATGCCGTTCAATGACCGGATCCTGCCGCACTGCCGCTTCCAGCTTTGCCAGGACTTGGGTCTCTCGGCCATAGAGGTCGCCAAGGGTGAGAAACCCGCGCTCCATGGCCACCTTCAGACAGTCGCCGATCGCACGGAACATGACCGCAGAGGGAAAGGCGCTCATCACCTGCTCATTGATCCGGTGAAATGCCGTCGCAAAGGCCGCAGCGGCCGATAGCTCATCGAAGAACCATCTGCTGCCGTCATTCCGAAGAGCCTGCAGCATGCCAAGGATCTTCTCCCGGGGCTCTGTCCGGTGGTGCAGCATGGTGCGAAAGCCGTAGTCCAGGCGATCGGCGCAGAGGTCTGGAATCTCGGTCTCGGCAAGCGGGAAGTTTCCAGGATCGAGAATGCGCTCGGGATCAAATCCGGCCTCGAGGAGCTGTCCAGGTATCGCGCTCTCAGACAGGAAACTCAGAAACGACTCGTCCTGGTGGCTCTGCTGCTCTTCCGATCCGCCGGGAAGAGCGTAGTCGGCGGCATGGGAAAAGACGCTGTGGTTGACGTCATGCAACAAGCCATGGATCTGCTCTTCGAGACCCGCACCTGCCTGGCGCAGCAGAACGCAGACTCCAACGGCATGCTCAAAGCGGCTGTACCGGGTGCCGGGGAAGAAGGCCTTGGCATATCCCCCCATCTCGACGTCACGCAGTCGTTGCAGTGCCGCGCTCTGCATGAGGGCTTCCAGGGTCGGATCGTCGATAACGATTCTACCGTGCAGGGGATCGTCGAGCGCGACCATCGGCGCTATGTGCCGAACGCCCTACTTCTCTTGCAAGGCTAAACGCAGCCCGAGGGCACAGTAGATGGTGCCGACCACCCGCCCCTGCCAGCGCTGCACGCTTGCGGAATTCATCAGAAGGCCGCGCAGCCGGCCGGCGCAGAAGGCCACGATGACGGTGCTGAGCAAGCCCATGAGCACGAAGAGCACACCCAGAATCGAGAGTTGCAGCGCTATGGAACCATTCGCCGGCACCACGAACTGAGGCAGGAAGGCCAGGAAGAAGAGCGCCGATTTGGGGTTCAGCACTTCGGCCAAGAGGCCCTGTCGCAGCGCTTGGCTTGCGGTCAGCTTGCGTGCTGTCGGAACCCCGCCGACCTGCGATCGGTCAAGAATCGCGCGCAGGCCCAGATAGACCAGATAGGCAGCCCCCAGATACTTTACCAAGGTGAAGAGGAAGGCTGAGGTCAGGATCAGAGCAGAGAGTCCGATGACTGCCATCGCCGTGTGCACCAGATCACCCAGGGCGATCCCAAAGGCCGTGGCAAGGCCGACGCGGGTTCCGCCCGTGCCGGCACGTGCCAAGGTCATGATGACGGCGGGACCTGGTAGGAAGACGAAGCCAAGCAGGATCGCCAGGTAGGTCATCAAGGTCGTCTGATCGATCATGCCTGCCTCTTCCCTTCTGCGAAGGCGCCCTAAGCGCCGCCCTCCAGTCCCTCTACCTTGCGCCGTTCGACGAAGGCGCTCAGTTCCTCGTGAACGCCTGGATCCATCGGCGGCGCCTCGTATTCCTCGATCATCTGCATGGCGATCTTGTGCGCACGCTGGGTGGTGTTCTGAGCGCCGGCCTCTTCCCAGCTCTCGAAGTTGCGCCAATCGGAGAGAAGCGGCCGATAGAAGGCGGTCTCAAAGCGCTCGATGGTATGCCCAACGCCGAAGAAGTGCCCACCGGGCCCAACCTCGCGGATCGCATCCAGGGCCAAGGTGTCCTCCGTAACCTCTGGTCGGTGCGATAGGAAATGCCCCATCATGCGAACCAATTCGGCGTCGACCACCATTTGCTCGAAGGAGGTCACCAGGCCGCCTTCCAGCCAACCCATGCCCTGATGCACCAGATTGACCCCGCCAAGCACGCAGGCCCAGAGCGAGTTCTGCGCCTCGTAGGCCGATTGCGCATCCACCACGTTGGAGGCATTCACGTTGGAGGAGCGATAGGGCAGCTTATAGCGGCGGGCGAGCTGTCCGCCGGCGATCACTGCAAAGCTGTATTCCGGCGTACCGAAGGCCGGGGCGCCCGACATCATGTCGACGTTGGAGGTGAAGCCGCCATAGATCACCGGAGCGCCTGGCCTGACCAGCTGTGTATAGGCGATCATCGCCAGGGCTTCGGCATTCTGCTGCATCAGCGCGCCGGCCAGGGTCACCGGCGTCATGGCGCCCATCAGGGTGAAGGGTGTCACTACCGCAGCCTGGCCGTTCTCCGACAGGGCGGTCAGGCCGGCGATCATCTCTGCATCGACGCGGCGCGGCGAGTTCACGGAGATGACGGCGAAGAGCGAGGGATTCTTGGCGAGCTCTTCCCGCGACATGCCGCGCACGATGCCAATCATGTCGAGCGCATCTTCCACGCGCTTGCGACCGATGGCACGCGCCATGAAGTTTCTATCAGCCAAGGTCAGGTTGGCGTAGTAGCCGTCCAGGTGGCGGGTATCGGCGGGCAGATCCATCGCTTCCACGGGGCTGGCCGTCAGATTGTGACCGACACCCAGGGCACAGAAGAGCTTGATCAGATCGCAGGCGTCCTTATAGGTGCCCGGCCGACGGCCGCGCTCGATATCCGAACAGTTGGGCGGGCCCGATACGCAGCCGATGTTGATGTGGTTGCCGCCGAAGGTCTCGGCGTGATCGGGGTTGCGCGGGGTCAGAGTGAAGGTCTCCGGCGCCATACCGACCAGCTCCATCACCATCTCGCGACCCAAGCGCACGAGCCCGGTCTCACGATTGACGATGGCACCTGCCTTGGCATAGCGCTCCACAGCCTCTTCAGAGAGGAGTTCGATCCCCTGCTCTTCCAAGAGACGCAGAGACGCCTGGTGGATCATCTCCAGCTCTTCCGGGCGCAGGACTTCCCAGCGCGGGTAGCTGTTGACCAGAGGATGCCAGGCCAGGCTCTCGGCAGCGGCCTCGCTGCGTCTCTTTTTCGCTGCGCGACGACCACCCTCACGACGACTCATGAGTTTCCATCCTTATGATTGCTGTCCGACGAGGACCGCGAGGGCGGCTCGTCCTTGTTTAGGGACCCCGGCGTTTAGGGACCCGGGACCGCCCTGCGACCGAACGCCCCCAACCTCGACCAGATGACTTTGCTGCAAGCGACAGCAGCCGTCAGGAATCGTCGCCAAAGCGACAGTTACTGGCAAGGCGTTCAGGATTGTCCGCTCTCCGCGATCTCGCCGCCCAGTTCCGCCACCAGCGCCAGGATCGCTGTCTTGGCTGTGGCCAGCGCGTCGAGATCCGTGCCACGCGCTACCAGCCTGGTGCCGAAACGCGCCTGTAGCTGAAAGGGATAGCTGCCGAGATCCAGATTGGGATGCTGGGCCTGAATGGTCGCCAGACCTGCCGCGACCTTACTCTCGGGCAGATAGACGGTGACACTCTCAGAGCGAATCGGCGGGCCACCAACCAGACTGGGCCGGATGCTTTCGAACATGGCCTGCATGATCTTCGGAATGCCGGCCATGACATAGACATTGCCGATCTGGAACCCCGGCGCCTTGCTCACCGGATTCTCGATCAAGGTCGCGCCCTGAGGCAGGGTTGCCATCCTGAGCCGGGCCGCATTCAGCTCGCCGGGCGGATAGTGCTCGCGCAGAATGGCCACCGCGCGCTCGTCCAGGGCGTGCTTGACACCAAATGCAGCAGCAATCGACTCCGCGGTTATGTCGTCATGCGTTGGCCCGATGCCTCCGGTGGTGAAGAGGTAGGTGACCTTGGCCCTCAGCTCGTTCACCGTCTCGATAATGACCTCGTGCAGGTCCGGGATGATGCGCGCCTCGACCAGCGGAATCCCCATCTCGGAGAGCTGTTCCCCCAGGAAAGCCAGGTTGGCATCCTTGGTCCGCCCGCTCAGAAGCTCATTGCCGATCAGGATCAATCCGGCCGTCGTCGCCCCAGTCATCGCGCCAGTCACGCCCTCGCTCACCCTCTTGCTTAGTTCTGCTGATAGCCGCGCGAAGACATGCAGCTGCTGAAGAGCTGTCCGAAGCGCTGTTCGGCGCCATAGGGACGAATGGCGCGCTCATAGGAATAGAGGTTGTTGCCGCGCGCGGCGTTGTAGCTGCCGAAGAGGGCTGCGCGATCATCGTTGATCTGCTCGTCGTGGCGAACCTGCGCATTGGCAAAGGCGTAACAGGAATCGAGGTCGGCCTGATGCTGGTTGGGGTCGGTGTCGGGGGCATTCCAGCCGCTGCTGTCCTCTTCGATCGTGGTGACGGGCACAGACGTCTGACCGGTGACGTTGAGTGCCGGTGCAGGCTGGCTGGTCACCGGTTGTGCCGGCTGACCACTCGTCGAGGGAGGCGGAGCTGCGCGTGGTGGCGTCGGGTCGACGCCCGGCAATGGCTGCTGCTGGCAGGCTGCAACCACAAGTGCAAGCAGGGCCCCCAGCCCCACTGCTCTTGCGCGCCGCCCTCGGATCATGCGTTCAGCCATATTGCTCAGGTCCTTTCAACCCTGTCATGTTCGACGGATACTAGCGCGCCACCCGGCAATTTGCGAGAGACCTGGAGCAGGGCCATTGCAAAAGCCTGCGACTCCATCGTTTGCCGATTCCCGGTGGCGCAGCTAGACTGTCGTGGCGGCAAGGGTCTCTGAACCAGAGCCACTGGTAAGGCAGCCGAACTTAGCCTACCTATTGGCGAAACCCAGTCGGCCCCTTGGTCGGTCGATATCCCGCCGATCGAGAGCAGAGTATGAGACAAAGAGTTCCGCGATGATGAATGCCAGTGACGCCGCCCTTTCCCGTGAGCTCGCAGCCGAAGCCAGACGCATCCCGCTGCATGATGCGGGGGCCTTTGCGGCAATGCGGAATGCCGGCCAGTTGGCCGCCCAAACGCTAGATTACATCACACCGCACGTGACAGCGGGCGTGACCACCGAGGAACTGGATCGGCTCTGCCACGACTACATCCTCTCGCATGGCGCAACGCCGGCGCCGCTCGGTTATCGCGGCTATCCCAAGTCGATCTGCACCTCGATCAACCACGTTGTCTGTCACGGCATCCCCTCCTCTCAGAAGCGTCTGAGCGATGGCGATATCGTCAACATCGACGTGACCGTGATCCTGGATGGCTGGCATGGCGATACCAGCCGCATGTTCTTCATCGGCAAGCCCAAGGTGAAGGCCAAGCGCCTGGTGGACGCCACCTTTGAAGCCATGTGGCGCGGTATCGAGGTGGTTCGGCCGGGTGCCAGGCTGGGCGACATCGGCCATGCCATTCAAAGCTATGCCGAGGGTCTGGGGTTCTCTGTCGTCCGCGACTTCTGCGGCCATGGCCTGGGGCAGATCTTCCACACCGCCCCTTCCGTGCTGCATTATGGTCGCCCGGGAACCGGGATCGAGCTGAAGCCCGGTATGTTCTTCACCATCGAACCGATGATCAATATCGGTCGGCCGGAGGTGCTGATCCTCAAGGACGATTGGACGGCCGTCACCCGCGACCGTTCCCTCTCCGCCCAGTTCGAGCACTCTCTTGCGGTCACCGAAGAGGGCTATGAGGTCTTCACCGGCTCTCCGAAAGGCTGGGACCGGCCGCCCTACGAGCAATCCTGAGCCAGCGGATCCGTGAAGCGTGGCTGCGAGCGATCCCAAACCCCAAAGCGAGGGAAGCGATCACGCCGGCCACCGGCAGCGGCTGCGTGAACGCCTGTTGGACCACGGCACCTCTACCCTGCATGACTATGAGGTCCTGGAGGTCCTTCTCTTCGGCGCACAGGCCCGCGGCGATACCAAACCACTGGCCAAACGCCTGCTGAAGACCTTCGGCTCGCTCAATGGCGTCCTGGCCGCACCGCGTGAAGAGCTTCTCAAGGTCAAGGGCGTGGGTGTGACGTCGGCGGCGCAGCTCAAGATCACCTACGAGGCCGGACGGCGTCTGGCCCGCGCCGATCTGCGCGAACGCCCAATGATCAACTCGCATCAGAAGGCGATCGACTACTGCCGGGTCGAAATCGGGCACGAGACGGTCGAGCAGTTGTTGCTGCTGTTCCTCGACAACAAGAACTGCGTGATCGCCGACGAGCGGCATCAGCGCGGCACGGTGAACCACACACCGGCCTACCCGCGAGAGGTGGTGAAGCGCGCCCTGGATCTCGGCGCCTCTTCCCTCATTCTGGTGCACAACCATCCCTCGGGCGACACGACACCAAGCCGTGCCGACATCAACATGACGGACGCCATCTCCAAGGCGGCAAAGCCCCTGGGCATCGCAGTCATCGACCACATCATCGTCAGCAAGCGCGACCACTTTAGTTTCAAGTCGAATGGCTTGCTTTAACACATTGTAATCAAACCATCTCACTGGAGGCGGTCGGGAGTTTCTACGCTGCAAAGCCCTCTTCTCAGGCAAGTCTCCGCCAGCGCCGCGCTGATCGGCTGTGCCATCTTTTGGGGCAGCCCAATCCCGATGATCGAGGACCTCTCGGCACGCTGGGATGCGCTGACCCTCGGGGTCCTGCGCTACATGCTGGCCTTGCCGCTGGTTTTCTTGATCGCGACAGGATCGAACGGCTGGCGGCCGCCGCCCCTGCGGCCGGAAGGCGCCCCTCTGCTCCGCATCGTGGCCTTGGGCTGCTTCGGTCTCTCTGGGTTTGCCGTCCTCTACATCGTGGCGCTTTCCTTCATGGATCCCGGCACTGCCGCGGTCATCGCCGCCATGTCACCGGTGACCAGCGGCCTGGTGGCGCTCTTCTATGGGGAAAGACCGACAAGACGGCTGCTGGTCGCGGTAGCCCTGTCGGTCGTGGGTGCAAGCCTGGCCGCTCTGGACTTTGATTCCGAGGGTCAGCTCTTCAAGTTTCGCGGCGGCGAGCTGATCTTCCTCTTCGCGCAGGCGCTCTGGGCTTGGTACTCGCTTGGATGCCGACGGGTGATGCCGAACACCAAGCCACCCCTCATCACCTTCGCGACCATGGTTCCAGGTGCGCTCTTTCTGCTGGCGATCTGGCTGACGACGGAGGGACTGGGTGTCCTCCCCCCCTTGCCGCAGGAGGTTCCGACCAGTGACTACTACTTCATTGCCTTCTTGGGATTCGGCGGCGCCGCCTTGGCCATCGTCTTTTGGAACATCGGCGTGGCCGGCATCGGCCTGCTCGCTTCCTCGCTGCACATGAACCTGATCCCCTTGATCGTGGTACTGACTGCCTATGCCTTGGGGATCGAGCCGCGCTGGGAGCAGATCGTAGGCGGGGCGATCGTCATCACCGGCGTGGTCCAGGTGCAGCTGGGCTTCCTGCTGTCACGGCGACGTCGGGCCATTTGATAGTCCCAGTTGACAGTCCCAATTGACAGTCAAGGCCTTGAGGCGGTTTGATCCGGCCCGAAGCCGGACGAGAGGCCGAACAAGGGCCCCGTCCCGCTCGACGTCCATGACGAACAGGGATCAAGAGGCATGACCATCACCAAAAACAGGCGCCTTAGCCGCCGCTCGCTCCTGGCCGGATCCGGTGCCGTCGCCGCCGGCCTCGCCTTCGCACCCAAGGCCGGCTGGTCTGCGGAAGACGACAAGGTCAACTTCTACAACTGGGACACCTATATCGGCGAGACCACCCTGGAGGACTTTGAAGAGGCCAGCGGCATCTCGGTCACCATGGATCTCTTCGCCGACAACGACGAGCTTTTCTCCAAGCTGAAAGAGGGCAATCCGGGCTACGACGTGATCGTGCCCACCAACGATTATGCCGAGCGCATGATCCTGGCCGGCATGCTGGAGCCCCTGGATCACAGCAAGATCCCAAACTTCCAGGCCAATGTGAATGCTGCCTTCAAGGACGCCAGCTTCGATCCGGGCCGCAAATACACCATGCCCTACATGTGGGGCACGATGGGGATCGGCTATCGCAAGTCGGCCGTCGACGGCGTACCGGACAGCTGGAAGTACCTCTTCGACAGCGACAAGTACGCCGGCCGCGTCGCCCTGCTGTCGGAATCGGTCACGGTCTTCGGTGCTGGTGCCAAGTACCTGGGCAAGACCTTCAACATCACCGACGAGGCCGACATCAAGGCGGTCGAGGAGTTGCTGATCAAGAACAAGCCCAACATCAAGGTCTTCGCCGAGGACAATGGCCAGGACCTGCTGCTCTCCGGTACGGTCGATCTGACCATGGAGTGGAACGGCGACATCCTTCAGGTCATGGCCGAGGACGACGACCTCGATTACGTCGTGCCCAAGGAAGGCTCTCTGGTCTGGCAGGACACCTTGGCCATCCCAACAGGCGCACCGCACCCGGAGAATGCGCACAAGCTGATCAACTACATCCTGGACGCCGACGCCGGCTCCAAGATCGCCGATTTCATCCAGTATGCGACGGCCAATGAATCGGCAAGGCAACTGCTGACTGATGCCTACAAGAAGAACCCGGCGATCTTCCCCTCGCAGGAGACCTTGGACCGCTGCGAACCGGCGCTCTACCGCGGCGAAGGGGTGCTGCGCTTGATCAGCGATGCCTGGACCAGGGTCCTCGCCGCCTAGGCGTCGGGATCCAGGTTAGAGCACGAAGAGAGCAGGCAGCCATGGAGTCTTGGCGGCGCAATCCCGGGACCTTTCTCGCTCTGGGGGCCCCGCCCACTTTTTGGCTGCTGCTCTTCTTCCTGATCCCGATCGGAATCATCTGGGCCTTTTCCTTTGGCGACAAGGTCGGGATCATCGACATCGAGATCACCGGCACTCTGGCCAACTATGACCGCGCCTTTGAGGCGGTCTATCTGCAGATCATGATGAAGTCGCTGGTGATGGCGGGGCTCACCACCGCGATCTGCATTGCCGTCGGCTTTCCAGTGGCCTTCCTGATCACCTTCGCACCGGCGCGTTGGAAGCCCTGGCTGCTGCTGATCATCATCCTGCCCTTCTGGACCAATCTCTTGATCCGCACCTATGCGATGATCGCCGTTTTGCGCACCAACAACGGCTTTCTCAACATGGGTCTGGAACTGCTATGGGACGGGGCCGATGCGGTGACCTCTCTCGTCGGCCTGCCGCTGGGGCGCTTTCAGCCCTGGGACATTCTCTATTCGGACGGCGCCGTCTTGATCGGGATGGTCTATGTCTTCCTGCCCTTTGCCGTGCTGCCGCTCTATTCGGCGCTGGAGCGACTGGACACCAGCTATCTCGAGGCTAGCCTGGACCTCGGCGCCGGGCACCTGAAGACCTTCTTCTCGGTGGTGGTGCCCCTGGCGGCCCCCGGCATCGCCTCGGCCATCATCATCACCTTCATCCCCGCACTCGGCAGCTTCCTGCAGCCGGACCTGCTGGGCGGCACCGACAGCCAACTGATTGCTAATGTGATCGAGCGTCAGTTCCGCAGCGCCAATGACTGGCCCTTTGGCGGCGCGCTCTCCTTCCTGCTTATGTACATCACCTTCATAGCCATCGCCGCCCGGGCTTTCCTGACCCGCCCGCGCGATGCTGGTCGGAGGGCGATGGCATGAAGACAATGATCGCCCCGCTGGACTACAGCCGCCGCTGGCCGCTGCGCAGCATCTTCATCGTCACTTCGATCTTCCTCTATGCGCCGATCCTGATCCTGATCGCCTTCTCCTTCTCGGAGAGCCGGCGCCTGGTGAAGATCAAAGGCTTTACCTTCAAGTGGTATGAGCGCGCGATGGACAATGACCAGCTGGCGCTGGCCTTTGCCAACTCGCTGACCATCGCACTGGTCAACACCCTCTTCGCCACCGTCCTGGGCGCCTTGGCTGCGGTCTTGCTGTGGCGTTTCCGCTTTCCCGGTAAACCGGTCTACGAAGGCGCCGTGGCGCTGCCCATCGTGGTGCCGGAGATCTGCATGGGTGTGGCGCTCTACGCCTTCTTTGCCCGTATCGGCTGGCCCTCGGACTGGATCTGGCCCTTTAACCTCTCGGCCATCACGGCGGCCCACATCGCGTTTTCCTTCCCCTTCGTCACCATGATCGTCCGCGCCCGGCTCGCGAACTTCAATCGCGAGCTGGAGGAAAGCGCCAGGGACCTCGGGGCAAGCGAGTGGCAGGTCCTGCGCGACATCATCATCCCCTACATGAAGCCGGGCCTGATCGCCGGCGCCTTGCTGGCCTTCACTCTGTCGCTGGATGACTTCGTAATCACCTTCTTCACCTCGGGCCCCAACACGGTGACCTTCCCGATCAAGATCTACTCCATGGTCCGCTTCTCGGTAACGCCGGAGGTCAATGCCGCCTCCACCGTCCTGATCATCATCACCCTGGCGCTCACCGCCTTTGCGCTCTGGGTCCAGAACCGCGACAAGGCAGGAGGCCAGCCATGAGCGAGGAGGTCATCGTCCGCATTGAGGGCGTCTCCAAGCGCTTCGGTGGCGGCGTCACCGCTGTGGATGCGGTCGACCTGGAGATCCGCCGGGGTGAGTTCTTCGCGCTTTTGGGTCCCTCGGGCTGCGGCAAGACCACCTTGCTGCGGATGATTGCGGGTTTCGAGATTCCCAGCGACGGCCGAATCCTGATCGATGGCGAGGACATGTCGGCCACGCCGCCCAACCGGCGTCCGATCAACATGGTCTTCCAGTCCTACGCTGTCTTCCCGCACATGAGCGTCGCCAAGAACGTTGCCTATGGCCTCAAGGTCGAGGGCGTCGCCGCCGCCGAGATCGGCCCGCGCGTCGAAGAGGCCTTGGCTCTGGTCAAGCTGGAGGGCTATGGCGAGCGCCTGCCGAGCCAGCTCTCCGGCGGTCAGCGGCAGCGGGTGGCCTTGGCCCGCGCGCTGGTCAAGCGTCCCAAGGTCCTGCTGCTGGACGAGCCGCTCTCGGCGCTGGACGCCAAGCTGAGAGAGGCCATGCAGCTGGAGCTGGTGCGTCTGCAGCATGCGGTCGGCATCACCTTTGTCATCGTGACCCACGATCAGGAAGAGGCGCTTTCCATGGCGGACCGCATCGCCGTTATGGAGGCAGGCGCCATTCGCCAGCTGGCAGCACCGCAGACGCTCTACGAGTACCCCAGCAGCCGCTTCGTTGCCGACTTCATCGGCAAGATGAACCTTTTCGAAGGCCAGGTCGTCACTCGCGAGGGCGCGCGGCTCTTGCTGCAAGTCAAGGGTTTGGGCCGGGTCTCTGTTCCGAGCGATGCAGAGCTCACCGGCACCATCGGGGTGGCCGTTCGCCCGGAAAAGCTGCAGTTGCAGCGCGATCAGCCCTCGGAAAATCGCATCGCGCTGGAGGGCGTGGTGACCAATCTCGCCTATTTCGGGGAGAACTCGCAGGTCTTCCTCTCCACCGACGAAGGACAGACCTTGGTCATCTCGCAGACCAACGCCTCACGCAGCGGCGTCGGGCCACGCCGCGGCGAGCGGCTCTGGTGCTGGTGGGACCCGGCCGACACTCTGCTCTTGCCCGCCTAACGCGTATCCTCTTGTCGCAACCAGATAATACGGCATGACAGGTCATAGGAGATCTGTAAGAGCTTTCGCCTGAAATTAGACAAACTGCTGACCTCAAACTGTTACCGAAGGCTGCGAAAGTGGCGCTGCGCCTGTATTGACGTGGTCCGCTCTAAATGCTTCTTGAGCCTGGGGCGACACAGGGTAGGTCTGAAGGCAGAGGGGACCAGGTTTGACAGAAGACAGGATCACCGATTCTGTTAGGCGGTGCGCGCCAGGAATCGCGACGCAAAGAGGTCTGGACAGACAGGAAAGAGAGTGCTCCGTTGCGCTCCGACAAAGCACCCTTGATGACCAACGGATCCGTGGCTGGGCTGCGGAGCCAAAACGCTTGTCCAATTCAACGCTTGCAACAGACTTGGGTACGGATCGTTAGGCTCGATGAAAACCATTCTTCTCTATCCGTCTTTTACCGACCCAGAGCAGTGCGGCAGCGTCTTTTCACGCATTTTCTGGTACTTCTCACCCTACGAGCGCCACATTGGCAGCCTGAAAGCCTTCGCACCCTTCACTGAGTTTCCGCTAGAGGTTCCCAGCTTCATCGACCCGGCGGCTGTCGAATCGGACGCCAGCCGGCGCGTGCAGAAAAAGGTAAAGCTGCAGCCCCCGGTCAAGACCCAGGCCAACTGGCTGGCAGAGTTCGAGGCGGCCGACGTGGTCCTGGTCTGGCAAAAGCCGGGTCTCTCGGATGACGAGATCTTCCCCTCGGTCGACGAGCTGCGAAAGGTCGTCGGATCTGAGAAGTTCCATCTGGTCGACGAGGACCGGGCCAACACGGCCTCTTCGATGATGATGAAGGGCGCGCTGTCTCTGATGGCCGACGAAGAGGAGATGGTCGCCGATTCGAAGCGGAAGCTGGCGGCTTTCCGCAAGCGGATCTCGCTGCCGGTCGGCTATGTCTTCGGGACCGGCCCCTCCTTGGAAGAGGCCTGGCGCTATGACTACAGCGACGGCCACACCATCGTCTGCAATTCCATCGTCAAGAACGCGCCACTGGTCGATCACCTGAATCCGATTGCGCTGATGGCCGGCGATCCCATCTTTCACGCCGGCCCCTCGACCTATGCCATGACCTTCCGGCAGTACCTGCTGGAGACCATGACCGGACGCGACTTTCACGTCTTCGTCCCCTGGCGCGACTACTCGATCTATCTGACCTATTTCCCGGAAGAGCTGCACGAGCGTTTCATCGGCATCCCGATGATGTCGGGCGATGACTACAACCTGAACATCGAAGAGAAGTTCGCGATCCTCGGGCTTCCGAACGTCCTGACCCTGTTGTTGTTGCCAGTGGCCGCAACCTATTTCGATCATGTCGGGATTTCGGGTTGTGACGGGCGCCCCTTGTCGCAGGATTCTTACTTCTGGGGCCACCATAAGGCCTCTCAGTTTGGCGACCAGATGGACGCCATCCAGCTGGCCCACCCCGGCTTTTTCGCCATCTCCTACAACGACTATTACCTGCGCCACTGCAGCGAGCTGGAACGCGTCTGCAACCAAATGGAAAGCATGGGGAAGACGGTGAACGCGGTCACCGGATCCTTTATCCCCTCACTGCGCAAGCGCGGCGCAGCAGAGCCCATGTCGCCGCCGAAGGGAGAGGCAGAGGTCACGCCCGTGGTGCTGACCCTCTCGCCGGATCTGGACACGCGCGAGAGCGAGGACTGGAACCAGTCGCTCTACCTCAGTCCCAAGGTGCAAGCCGGTGGCCATCCCTATTGGCTGTCAGGGAACCTGCGCTTCGGCGAGACCTTGAAGAAGGAAGAAGAGGAAGAGGAAGGCACCCTCCCCGACACCATTGATCGGGTCACCTTCAATCTGGCCAAGAGCTCCGACCGGCTGCGACGGGCCGACCGAGGCGATCGCAAGCGTTATCAAAGACTGCGCGAGATGGTGCGCAAAGAGGTTCGTGCGGCCGTTGAAAGCGCTTTGCTGGCGACCGAGGGCCGCGTTCATGCCTACCTGCGCAAGGGCAGCCTCAATCATGCCGCCTTTGTCTATGAGGTCATCCGCGAACAGCCGCGTCTCAGCGCCCTGGTCAACCTGCATTGGTTCTCCGGCACCAATGCCTGGACCAGCGGCTTTCTGAAACGCTGGGGCTGGCTTCTTCGGGCCGCCGAGACTGACCCGCGGTTGACCTTGACCTGTGCAACCAAGCACACCAGCGATGCGATCTTCGCCCGCAGCGGTGTGCGCCTTGGCGTCTCGCCGCAGCCCTCCATGATGCTGGATGACGAGACCACCTGGCGCCTGATCAATGCGAACGAAGCCAGGCAGCCAGACGCGCGGATCTACTTTGCCGCCAACGGAAGCGCGCATTGGACCGCCGCCAAGGCCGAGGAGATGGCCGGCACCCTGCGCAGGCTGCACGACTGGGAAGATCACCTGCTGATCTTTGAGGATCTCTCGACCGAGGCCACCAATGCCGCCAAGGGCATCATTGCCGGAGGCAACACCTCGGCCTTGCGCCCGGAGGCGGGTCAGGAGGCCAGGGCCAAATGGTTGCGTCGCTGTCAGGCCGTTGTGCTGCCTCATCTGCCACCGGACTTCGCGGACCGACCAGCCCAATTGGCGATCGACTCCGTCTTCTTGGATGCCCCCATCGTTGCGCAGAGAGGAACAGCCGCAGCCGAGATGGCTGAACTCTATCAGGCCGGTGTCGTCGCCGACGATGATCGGCCGACCGACATCCTGAACGCACTGACGACCCTGGAAACAGAGAGAGCGCGAAGCAAGGGAACCAGCGATCGCGGCGGTAAAGCCTATTTCCGCAAGAACTCCTGGCAGCGCCTGGCGCAGGACCTGATCGACACCATGCCAAACGCGCAGTCGGCCCCCCTGGTCGATGCCGCGATTGAGATGGATGTGGTTGCCGTTCCCTTGTTGGGACCACTGCCCCGCACCCAACAGGCCAAGCCGCGCGAGATCTTTGCCGTCGCCGAACTGATGGCCAACATGGGCGTCAAGTTCCCGGGAGCGACCAGTCTGGAGACCATCACCAAGGCGCCGCTGCGGATGCTTGACAGTGCCGGCAAGGGCCTGCTGGTGGCTCAGGAGGGTGCCGACAGCAATGAGTTGGCCAAGCGACTGCCCGATATACAAGCGGCACGCTATAGCCTGGCCTCAGTTCATGAGGTCAACGCAGGCGCCTGCCTGAAGGCTGTGTCGCAGTACTTGAGCCGGCAGACCTCGGACGAGGCCAGGCTTCTGGTCATCACCGATCCGGTGATCTCGGCCTCGGCTGATGAGATCATCGAACGCAGCGAGCCGATGGCGGCTGTGTTGGTCTATGACGACGAACGCAGGCGGTGCCATGCAGACCTGGCGCGCAGGCTGGACGAGATGGGCTATCTGGTCATCGTCTCAGAACGCTTTCCGATCTTGAGACCGGGGGAACCCGACTGCGCCTGGCGTGTCGCTGCCTACCCCTTCCTATCCGATCTGCCCTGGTCACGCGGCTGTCTCATGGCACTGCCGCCAAACGCATCGTTGGGTTACGTCCGCCACCTCTTGATCCAGACCGGCAAGGATATGGCCTTTGTCGATCTCGATGATCCGGGCCGGATCGGTCAGGAGATCTGGGCT
This sequence comes from Rhodospirillales bacterium, assembly GCA_963669335.1. Taxonomy (GTDB): domain Bacteria; phylum Pseudomonadota; class Alphaproteobacteria; order Kiloniellales; family JACOMY01; genus JACOMY01. The sequence goes on along the minus strand of OY770023.1, from coordinate 2,032,211 downwards.
GACGCTCAGAAGATGAACCCGGCCCGTACCATCGCCTATGCCGAGGCCCCTGGCGAGCGCTGGCGGCGAGAGGCCTTCCGGCTGGCAGGGCGGGACTCGAACGGGGCAACCAGAATGCATGAAGGTCCCAATGTGCGCGTGCATCGCAGCTTCATCACCGGTGAGGCGCGTGGCGGTGAGCCTTTGACCTTTGCGCTGGACTGCGCAGCCGACGGCCGACGCTTCGTCATGCTGTGGATCACAGATACAAAGAACAAGACACGGCTGGGCACGATCTTCGATATGGAAACCGGTCAGCCTGTCTCGACGGACAATCAGCTGGGCGATCCGACCATCGATGTGCAGGCGGCCAGCGTCGTCGTCGGTCGCAACGACGATGGCGGACCGCTCTACCGTATCTGGGTCTCGGTCTCGCGCTACCCCTTCTCCGAGACGATCAATGCGCAGTTTATGACACGCGAAGCCTCCATCGGATCGCGTCAGCACCAAGGCGAACCCGGCCGCGGCCTCTTGGCCCGGGACCTGCTGTTGGAGGCCTGGGACATTCCCAGCCGCGTTCGCTAGGCCCGGGTAAGACCTGCACGAGCGCTTCTCGGTGGTGAATGCTTCGCGCTGATCAGTGGCGAAAGGTCCCGGATTCGCAACAGGCGAGAGGATGGCGATGTTCTTCGGTGCGATAGCCGACGATTTTACCGGGGCAACGGATCTTGCCTGTCTTTTGGCCCGTGGCGGTGCCCAGGTATCGCTCCGTATCGGTACGCCCAAGAGCCCGGCCGATCCCGATAAGACCGCCGACTTCGAAGTCATCGCGCTCAAGATCCGGACAGAACCGGTTGCGGAGGCAGTCGCTGCCAGCCGAGAGGCCCTGGCCTGGCTCCGTGCCGGCGGTGCTCAGCGGCTCTTCTGGAAATACTGTTCCACCTTCGACAGTACGGCAGAGGGCAACATCGGCCCTGTTGCCGAGGCCATGATGGCGGAGCTTGGCTCAGATCAGACGATCTACTGCCCAGCCTTTCCCGAGAATGGCCGCAGCGTCTACATGGGTCACCTCTTCGTCGGCGAAGAGCCCTTGGACGAGTCGCCAATGCGTGACCATCCCCTGACGCCGATGCGTGACTCCTCGCTGATGCGGCTCTTGGCGCCGCAGGTGAGCGGTAAGGTCGGCCTGGCCAAACGCCTGGTGGTGGCTGAGGGTGCTGAGGCGCTCTCTGCGCGACTACAGGCGCTGAAGCGCGAGGGCTGCGCGCATGTCGTGGTCGACGCGGTCGCCGATAGCGATCTCGCGGTCATAGCCGAAGCCTGCTGCGACCTTCCCTTGATGACAGGCGGCAGCGCACTGGCCATGCCGCTGCCCCAGATCTATCGACAACGCGGTTACCTCAAGGGGAGGGGCGCAGAAGTCAGCCGCCCCAATCTGGGCCCTGGTCAGATCGTTCTCTCGGGCAGCTGTTCGGCGATGACCCGCAAGCAGGTGGCCGCCTATGCACCAGGGGCGGCAGCCTATCGCATCGATCCTCTGACCCTTGCAGAGGAAGGCAGCGATGCGCTTCTGCACTGGCTGGCAGAGCAGGACGCCGAACAGCCTAAGATTCTCTATGCGACCGCAGAGCCTGACGAGGTGCGTCGCAGCCAGGAGGCCCTGGGTGTCGCTGAGGCCGGCACCCTCGTCGAAAGCGCCCTGGCCCGTGTCGCGGAAAGGGCCCTACAAATCGGTGTCAGACGCTTCGTCGTTGCCGGCGGTGAGACCTCCGGCGCGGTGGTCAAGGCCTTGGGCATTTCGAGATTGGGCATCGGGCCGGAGATCGCGCCCGGCGTTCCCTGGACCTACAGCGAGAGCGCCGGTCACGCCATTGCTCTCGCCCTGAAGTCAGGCAACTTCGGCCAGGAGAGCTTCTTTAGCGAAGCCTTCGCGCGCCTGGCAAACGCATGAGCGAAGACGCGGCCGCCCGTGAGGAGATCTGTCGCCTTGCCGCGTCACTCTTCGATCGCGGGCTGACCGGAGGGGCCTCTGGGAACATCTCGCGGCGCTTCGACGATGGTTCCTGGTTGGTGACGCCGACGGGCAGCAGCCTCGGCAAACTGGACCCGGCCCGCCTTTCCCTTCTGGATGCAAAGGGCCGCCATCTCTCCGGCGACAAGCCAACCAAAGAGGTCGCCCTCCACGCCGCCTTCTACGATACGCGGCCGACCAAGACCGGCGCCGTCGTACACCTGCATTCCACCCACGCCGTGGCCTGGTCCTTGATGCCTGAGGTCGACCCGGAGAACTTGCTGCCGCCCGTGACTGCCTACGCCATCATGAAACTGGGTAAGGTTAAGCTCTTGCCCTACTATGCACCCGGCGATCCTGAGATGGGGACAGCGGTGCGAGCTCTGGGCGGCAAGCGCTCCGCCGTGGTTCTGGCCAATCACGGTCCGGTGGTCGCCGCACGCTCTCTTGAGGCCGCGGTCTACGCCATGGAGGAGCTAGAGGAGACCGCCCGTCTGGCCCTCCTGACCCAGGGTCGCAATCCACGTCTCTTGAACGACGATCAGATCGCCGATCTGGTGCGCCGCTTCGAGATCGAGTGGGACTGAGCTGATGGCTTTGCCCAAACCGCCAGAGGGCACCCTGCTGCTGTTGATCGATCTGCAACTGGCCATCGATCAGCCGAGCTGGGGCGAGCGCAACAATCCCGATGCCGAAGCAAAGCTATCCCAACTGCTTCAGCATTGGCGTGAGCGCGGCTGGCCGGTCTGGCATGTGCGCCATGATTCGAGTGAGGCTGGGTCGCACTATCGGCCGGACCTGCCCACCCACGCCTTCAAGCCGGAGGCTCTTCCCCTGCCCGGCGAAGTCGTGATCGCCAAGACGACCAACAGCGCCTTCATCGGCACCGATCTGGAACAGCGCCTGCGCAGCGGAGGCCACGCGCGCATCATTATCGCCGGCGTCATCACCAACAACTCGGTCGAAGCCACGGTGCGCATGGCCGGAAATCTGGGCTTCGAGACCTATCTGCTGGCGGACGTCTGCTTCACTTTCGGACGCAAGGACTGGAACGGCGTCTACCGCAGTGCAGAAGAGGTTCATGCCCTGGCGCTCGCCAACATGGATGGTGAGTATTGCCGCGTCACCACCAGCGCGGTCTGTCTCAGCTAATCCGCAAATCTTTCCAGCCCTTTTGCGCAAAGCCGCCCTTCTCTGCAATACTCTTTGACTGATTGCAGATAGTTGCGGTGAGAGATGGAAGAGCAAAACTCGAAAAGAGATAATGACAGTAAGTATCGTCTCTGGCGACTGGCCGGCGGCGGGGCGCTGATTGCTGGCATCGTCGGACTCACCCTTCCGATTCTTCCGACAACACCCTTTCTGCTGATGGCTGCCTATGGCTTTTCCCGCGGATCACGGCGTATTCACCAGTGGATCGTTGATCCGGAGAGCCTTGGCAGCGGATTTGCCGAATGGCGCCGCCGCGGCATGGTGCCTGCTTCGGGCAAGATACTGGTCCTGCTGGCGATGCTCTTGGGCTTCCTCCTCGCCTGGGTCAGCGGTATCGAAACCACCTCTCTCATCATCGAAGGGGTCGGCCTCGTTCTGGTCGGCGGGTACATTCTGACCCGTCCCTCACCAAGTCCTCCAGAGGCAGCGCGAGAGCCTGAATGAAGCCCATCTAACCCGGCAAGATCTCGCTGATCCGAGCCTCTACGTCACTCTGCCATCGCGCGCGGAGGTCGCGATTGCTCTGGTGGCGCAGACCGAAGCGACGCAGCGGCTCGAAGCGGGGCGAATCATCGCTGCCGAAGGAAGCCGCAACGCGTGGCCGCCAATAGTCCAGCGCCGCCTCAACCTCATCGCGGCGATCCCTCGCTTCGATGGTCAGGATCAACGCCTGGAGCCCTGACAACAGGTGCTCCTCTTCAGCCGGCAGCAGAGTGGCAATGGTTTCGCCCAGAGGCTGATAGGAGCAGCCGGCCAGCTCTTCCAGTTGGATGAGCGAGGCCTGTCCCATCAGGAAGTTCATCACCAAGGCGTCCAACCAGCCGTCGAGGGGATAGTGAAAGACATTGAGGCGCATGTCGCCGGCACGCCGTTCCACGCCTATGTCGTCCGAGCGCTCTATGCGCTTGTGCCAGGGGTGCAGTCCGGCATAGCGGTCCGGATCGGTCCCGAAAGGCTGCATCAAGGCCAGCACCTTCTCCCCGTGGCAGAGCTTTTCCAAGACCAGGCGCGCCATGAGGCGCCGACCCGAGAGCGTCGGAGCCTGGTTGATCACCCCGGCAAAGCCTGCCGCGCCGGCCAGCTCTGAATCGACGAAACCAGCCATCAAACGCAGCAGTTCGCGACGATAGGCTGGCGTCACGTTGTCGGGCGAGGTCAAACGACCAGCATGCTCCAAGTACTCCAAGAAAGCGGCGTCATCCATCATGCGTCCTCCTAACGCCTACTGATCGTAGTCCACCACCACGCGATCGGTGGCGGGGTAGCTTTGACAGGTCAGGATGTAACCCCGGCGGACCTCATAGTCCTCCAGCGCAAAGTTCGCATCCATGTCCACCTCGCCCTCGACCAGCATGGCGCGGCAGGTAGAGCAGACGCCGCCTTTACAGGCGTAGGGGACATCAAGGCCCTCAGCCATCGCGGCATCCAGGATGCTGACCTCACCCTTGGGCATCTCAAACTGCCGGCTCAGACCATCCAACTGCACCCTCGCCTGACAACGGTTGGCCTCGCTTGCAGCTGCTCCTTCTGCCGCCTTGCGTCGACGGCCGCTCGGCTGCGTGGTGGCAAAAAGCTCGAACTTGATCTGGTGCTCAGCCAGTCCGGCCTCGCGCAGCGCCTGGGAGACCTCTACCATCATTGACTGCGGCCCGCAGATGAAGGCCTGATCGACGCCCTTGGAATCGATCCAGTAGCGGAAGAGCTGTCGGCACTTCTCCCCATCGATCCGGCCGTTGAAGAGGTCGATCTCCTGGCTCTCGCGGGTCAGGATGTGCAGCAGGGTGAAGCGTCCCAGATGCAGGTTCTTCAGATCATCCAGGGCCTCCCGGAACATGATGCTGCTGGAGGAGCGGTTGCCGTAGACCAGGGTCACACGGCTCTTAGGCTCGCGCTGCAGGACCGACTTGATCAGGCTCAGCACCGGGGTAATGCCGGACCCGGCAGCGAAGAAGAGATGATGGCGCGCCACAGTCGGCAGGAAGGGCGTCGTGAAGCTGCCCATCGGCGCCATGGCTTCCAGGAGATCGCCAACCTTGAGGTCGTCGTTGGCCCAGGTGGAAAAGAGACCACCGGATACCTTTTTGATGCCGACCTGCAGCGGCCCAGCATCGCGCGGACTGCAGATGGAATAGGAGCGACGCAGCTCTTCTCCTTCCAGTGACTTGCGGAAGGTGAGGTACTGGCCGGGCAGGTAATCGAAGCTGTCGCGGTCGGTATCCCGCGGCTCCAGCGAAACCACGACGGAATCGCGCGTCTCTCGATGCACCTCCGTCACGGTGAGAGGAAGGAAGCGGACCATGGTCGCTCTCCAGATCTAGAAGGGTTTGAAGTAGTCGAAGGGCTCCAAGCAGGCGGTGCAGCGATAGCTGGCTTTACAGGGTGTAGAACCAAACTGGCTGACGCGCTCACCGGCCTCGGCGCCACAGTGTGGACAGGCGATCAGTTGCGATGGTGCCAAGCTTCCGGCACAACTCGCCCCCTCCTCCGGCGGCGCGATGCCATAGGCCCGCAGCTTGTCCCGCCCGGCCTCGCTGATCCACTTGGTGGTCCAGGGCGGCGCCAACTGGCGCTTCAAGACGAGCTTCTCGATGCCCTTCTCGCGCAGGGCCTGCTCGATTTCCAGGTTGATGACGGTGGTGGCCGGGCAACCCGAATAGGTCGGCGTCACCGTGACCTCCAGGGTCTCTTCCTGCCAGGCCACGTCGCGAATGATGCCCAGATCCACGAGCGAGATCACCGGGATCTCGGGATCGGGGATCTCCGACAACCACTGCCAGACGGTCTCACAGTCGGGGCGTTGGGCGAGACTGGTCATGGAGCGCGCTACCACTGGGCGCCCGGATAGGCGCGCTGCAGAAACTGCATCTCGGCCAGGATGAAGCCCAGGTGCTCGCCATGGCGGCCAGCCTTGCCCCCCTCCTGCATCCAACCGGCATCCGGCGGGGTCAGGGTCGCCTCTTGCAAGACGGCCTCAGCCGCTGCGCGCCACTTGGGCCCGACCACGGCCAGATCGGCAGCGATCCCGGCCTCACTCAAGCTCCTGTCCAAAGCGTCCGGCGTAACCAGTTCGCCTGTGAAGGGCCAGAGTTCCTCGAGAGCGGCCTGCATACGCTCGTGACTCTCGGCCGAGCCATCGCCTAAGCGTACGACCAGATCGCGGCTGCGGGTCAGGTGATAGCTGACTTCCTTCCGCGCCTTGAGAGCCACCTCTTGCACCCTGGTATCCTCGGACCGGGTCAGCGCATCCAACGCGAAATCGTGCCAGAGGTCGAAGAGGAACTGCCGCATCAAGGTCTGGCCGAAGTCGCCGTTTGGCTGTTCGACCAAGAGCAGGTTTCTGAAATCGCCGGCGTCGCGCAGATAGGCCAGCGCGTCGGCATCGCGCCCCTTGCCTTCCAGACTGCCGGCCAGATCCAGCCAGAGCCGCGCTTGACCGATCAGGTCCAACGCGACATTGGCCATGGCGATGTCCTCCTCCAGGATCGGCGCATGGCCGCACCACTCAGAGACGCGATGCCCGAGGATCAGGCAGTTGTCGCCCAAGCGCAGACAGTAGTCGATCAGCTGGTCCTGCTGCTCTGGCGTCGTCATCACATGGCCCCCACGTCGTCGGGGATGTCGAAGAAGGTGGGATGGCGATAGATCTTGCTGCTCGAGGGCTCGAAGAGCGGGCCCTTGTCAGAAGGAGTGCTTGCGGTAATTTCCGCCGCCTTCACCACCCAGATGGAGACGCCCTCGTTCCGGCGGGTGTAGACGTCGCGGGCGTGGTTGATCGCCATTTCCGCGTCGGGCGCATGCAGGCTGCCCACATGGCGGTGCGACAGGCCATGCTGGCCACGGATAAAGACTTCCCAAAGGGGCCATTCACTCGACATGGCTCTTCCTCCTTAAAATCGCTCGATCAGGCGGCCTGGCTCTCGCTGCGTGCCGCTCGCTTTTGTGCAAAGGCGGTCAGGCCGTCGCGGAACCAGGCGCCCTCTTCATGAGCTCTGACCCGAGCGCGCAGGCGCTCCCGATTGCAGGGACCGCCGCCCTTCAGAACGCGATGGAACTCTTCCCAGTCGATCGCGCCGAAGTCGTAGTGGCCACGTTCTTCATCCCACTTCAGATCAGGATCGGGGACCTTGAGACCCAGGTAGTCCGCCTGCGGGACGGTCTGGTCGACGAACTTCTGGCGCAGCTCGTCATTGCTGTTGAGCTTGATCTTCCAGGCCATCGACTGGGCGGAATGCACGGACTTTCCATCGGGCGGGCCAAACATCATCAGGCAGGGCCACCACCAGCGGTTCAAGGCATCCTGCGCCATGGCGCGCTGTTCGGCGCTGCCCTTGGCCAGGGTCATCATGATCGAGTAGCCCTGACGCTGGTGAAAGGATTCCTCCTTGCAGACCCGGATCATGGCACGAGAATAGGGCCCATAGGAGCAGCGCTGCAAAGGCACCTGATTCATGATCGCGGCCCCATCGACCAGCCAGCCGATGGCACCGATGTCGGCCCAAGTCAGTGTCGGGTAGTTGAAGATGGAGGAGTATTTGGCTTTGCCGCTGTGCAACTGCTCCAGCAGCTGGTCGCGCGAAACGCCCAGAGTTTCCGCTGCGCAGTAGAGATAGAGGCCATGCCCGGCCTCGTCCTGCACCTTGGCCAAGAGGATGGCCTTGCGCTCCAGGGTGGGCGCGCGCGTGATCCAGTTCCCTTCCGGCAACTGGCCCACGATCTCTGAATGGGCATGCTGAGAGATCTGCCGGATCAAGGTCTTGCGATAGCCCTCCGGCATCCAGTCTTTGGGCTCAATCTTCTCGTCGGCATCGATCCGCTCCTGAAAGTGCCGCTCCTGCGGCTCCATCTCTTCCAGGCTCTTCAGACCCTTGCCCTCGGTCTTGACCATCTGCGCGTACATCCAGGCCCTCCCTTAAAGGCTTTCTTGTCGCTTGAGGCTCAATATGTCACGACTTTATCGGAAAATCAATGATTCTTGTGATGCTTTTTTCGGATCTAGCCCGATAACAACCGGGTCACGCTTTGATCAAGATCCCGCCGTGACATTTTCTTAGTTTTGTGCATGCTTGCCGTAACGCACAGGGGATGGGGACTCTCGACCATGAACAGCCTAAATGCCGCCGCGGCCACCAATAGTAGTGTCTTGATTCCGAAGCAAACGCCTTTCAATTACAACGTCGGCATCAATTACGAGACCTGGGAGGTCGGGCGCAAAGGCTATTCAATCGAAAACGATCTGCAGCAGGTCACGCAAGACTTTAAGCTGATTAAGACTTTTCATGATGTGGCGGTCGGCACGGCCAACCCCAGCAATCCTAAGATTGATCCGACACAGCAACAGGCCATCAACTTCATCAAGAAGACCACAGATGTCGAGCTGGTGATGGGCACCAACACCGACGCCCTGGCGCGGCTCAATCCCGACGGGACCTGGAAGCCGGGGCTTATGTACTCCAAGGCCTACACCGACAAGTGGGTCGACATGGTGATCGAGTCCTTCGGCAGCAAAGCGCAGGTGAAGCAGCACCTGAAGACGATTCTGCTCAGCAACGAGATCGACATGCAGGGCCCGCCGCCGGGGCACGCCCAGTTCAAGGCCTATTACCAACAGTGGATCCCCACTGCTTTCGATAACCTGCAGGCCAGCCTCTCCAAGAAGGGCCTGGGCGGCATCCCCGTAACCACGACGATCGCCAACTACGGGGAAACGAATGTGGTCTCGGTCCAGGTGCCGAAGTACATCAACAACCACTGGAAAGACGGCTGGAACGACGGCAAGCCCTTTGTGCTCTTTAATCAGTACACGCCGGGCTTCTCCTCGACGGATTTCAAGCATGTCGAGAGCTACTTCGAGGGCGTTCAGAAACAGCTTCCGGGTAAGCTGGAGGTCTTTATCGGCGAAACCGGCTATTCCTCCTTCTACGGTGCGAAGAACCAAGCCGATGTCTACAAAGAGATGTTCAGCTGGCTGGACAGCATGCGAAGCCAGGGCGGCAAGACCGTTCCCTTGTTCGTCTTCGATGCCTTCGACCGCCCAGCCTATAACCCGTCACAGCCGCAAGAGGTGGAGTTCGGCATCTATGGCGAAAATGCCAACTCCCAGCCGACCGGCCTGAAGCCGCAGCTTGACGGCGTCATTCCCTCTTGGACGGATGCCCCCATCAACGCGAAGACCGCGGCTTCCGATGCCTATCATGGCGGCTTCGGGGCTGAAGCCTTTGCCGGCGGCTCGGGCGAGGATGTCCTCTTTGGTGGTGGCGGATCGGATACCTTAAGAGGCAATGCCCACAACGACATCATCGAAGGGCATGACGGCAACGATACCCTGTTGGGTCATAGCGGTCGTGACATCATCTATGGCGGCACCGGGCGCGATCGGATCGGCGGTGGCTCCGGGAACGACTCGCTCTTCGGCGATGCCGGCGACGACAGCATCACCGGTGGCCGCGGCCGCGATCTGCTGGAGGGCGGTGACGGCGTCGACATCCTGCGCGGAGAGGCCGGTGACGACAAGCTCTATGGCGGAGCTCACGCCGACACCCTGATTGGCGCCGGCGGCGAGGATCTGCTGGTTGGTGGCGACGGAAACGATCGTATCAATGGCGGTAGTGGCTCGGACAAGGCCTATGGCGGCGAAGGTAACGACACCTTCTTCATCGAGACACTGGGTGACCTGATCGTCGAGCACGAAAGCGGCGGCCATGACGAGGTGCGGGTCAGCCTCGATAGCTACAGCTTGGCACCTAATGTCGAAGATGCGGTTCTCTCGGACGGCGCCGGGGCGGCCCAGCTTCGTGGTAACAGCGCCGACAACTCTCTCGTCGGCAATGCGGACAACAATCTTCTGCAAGGCTTGCAGGGTGACGATGTCCTGATCGGTAAGGCCGGGGATGACACCTTGGCCGGCGGCGGCGGGATCAACCAGCTGGTCGGCGGCAGCGGCGAAGACCTCTTACGTCTGGGCAGGCGTGATGAGGTTTGGGGTGGTTCCGGCGCCGACAGCTTCTTCTTCAGCGGCAGCAAGTCCACCTCTGGCGACCTCATGCTGATGGACTTTGCCGGCCTGCAGCAGGTCGGAACTGCTGAAGCGGACAAGCTCGTCTTTTCTTCCGGCCTGGAGAGCGGTTCCTTCGCTTACCGCGGCAGCGACAGCTTCTCAGCCAGCGGCAACAGTGAGGCGCGCCTGGCAGGTGGCGAGAGGCTGGAGATCGACAGTGACGGTGACGGTGCGGTGGATGTCGCCGCAACCCTGTCGGGCTTTACCAACCCCAACCAGTTGACCGCCACAGACTTTCTTTGGTTGTAGCTGCAGTATGTGGCGGACCGCGCCCCAATTGGCCAAACCTCTACGAACAATGAGGTCTACAATAGCCACCAAGCTGGGGAGATGGCCGAATTCGTGACTCTAGGCACCAACTCGCATTGAGCCGCGGTTCGATCACCTTTGCCATCTCCCTTCCTGCCCCAGCGCAGCATCCGCTTCCACGACGGCATCGTTGAAGGTCCAGCGGGGAACACTGCGCATGCGATCAAGGCCAGCAAAAACCCCAGGCGCCTCAGCGACCTTGGGCGCTCCCTGTCGCAGTGCAGCCTCAAACTCCGGACCAAAACCTTCAAAGCCATCGGGCTCCAACTCGCAAAGGTGAATCTGGTTCCACTCGACCCCAAGCGCTTTGTCCTGATGGAGCACCGCCAAGGTCTCCATTGCCCTAAAGGTTCCAAATCTGCCGAACTGGACAAGTCTTGACGCCGCAATGCCGCAGTAGTCTCGCATTACATCGCGATACGCGCCGAGATACCGCGGCTCCACTTGGATGTACTCCAATGATGCCTGCCGGTTAGACTGACTGCCCAGACCCTGCCAGCCATGTGGCAGCACGAAGGACGAAGGAGTGGTCAAGAGAAGCTCCGCGCGCAGAAGCTCTATCGCCTGCGGCGGCTGCCTCACCACCAGGTCATCTATCGCACTGTCTGGAACAAGGTCACGAAAGTAACTGAGCTCGAGATGGCTCCACTGGGGTGCTTCCGAGGCGTTCTGGAACAGGCTGCGGTGCCGATAGAGTGCCTGACCAAGACATGTTTCCCCCAGGCGCCTCCACTTGAGGGCCCTGTCCGCCAGCAAAGCCTCCGACCGGGACTCTGATGCATTCATCGTCCGGGCGAGGACAACGAGGCGATCTTGAGGCTCGATCCGTACCAACGGCCGGCCTTTGCTTGGTTGGGTGACCTCATCCATTAGGCATCCCCCCTTCTATATTGATCTGCAGCTTGCAATGAATTTTTGAACGACAGCGTGAACTCACTATTCTGAATTTTCCTCCATTTAGTAATGTACTCCCCTCCAAGCAAGACCGCTCGAGAGTAGATAGCCCGGTCTTTCGCGCTAGGGTAGCAGCTGGCCCTTACTGCAAGGAGGCCGTCAGATCACCCTGGCGAGGCCGAGGGCGGACAGGCGTCTGCTGAGCAGCTTGGGTTCGAACACAAGAGGTCCTTGCATGTCGATAAAGGTTGCTGCAATTGCCCGCTCGGCCTTGTCATTGAGCTGCGCATAGAGCGCGACAAAGAGGTCTCGCGCTACCGGCCCAAGCCAGTCTTGCGGAAGCAGGTCCTGAGGCAGTCCTGGATCGTCGAGCACAACGTGCCGGTAGTCATGCACCAGGAGCAGACGCAAAGCCAAGCAGAGCTGAGCGTCAAGGGGGTCATCGGTATCGGCTTCCAAGGCCGCCAAGAGAGGGGCATAGCTATCCCGAAACTGACGATATCGAAGCGATAGACTGTCAAGTGACCAGGCATCGGCAGCCAGTTGACGCAATTGCTCGCGACCTGCCTTGTCGAGCACGGCAGCATTGAACCGCAAGGCACCTGCAATCGATGTCGGCAACTGACTATCCTGCGCGCGAAGGGCAAGACTTGGACCAAGCAGGCCATGGCCCTGCTTCACCAGGTCCCGCCGCTCCAAATCAGTCAGGTTTCGAGATGGCAGAACCAGCAACGACCACTCTTGGCCATGGCTTTGCTTGGGTCCGCCATAGATGATTTCAGCGGCGGATTCGAAATCCTGACGACTGGCAGCCGTCAGCCGATAGAAACTGCGCCTTCCATCCCGCTCGCCGGAGAGATGCCCGGCAGCGACCAGTCGCGAGACCGCCGTTCGGACCAAGGTCTCGCTGATTCCCACCTCGGCGCAGACGGCGATCACGTTGCCGAGCCAGACCAGGCCACCGCGCGGCACGATTGCGTCACCGTAGAGGGTGACGATGAAGGAACCGGCCCCCAGAGGCCTGCGAGCCGCAAAGGCATCAACCAATGTTCCGGCAATGCTGGACGCTGACCCTGCCCTCATTGCCAGTCCCGGCCAGACCGCCAGGCCCGATCGTTCTCAATCCATCGCAACGGCTTCGATCTCCAAGAGCCAAGCGGAATCGAAGATGCCGGCGATGACCACGGTCTGTGCAATCTCGATTGAGCCTAAGACCTCGTTCCTCACCTTGCGATTGGCCAATCCATGGGCGCGATCGGCGAGGTAGATGGTGGCCTTCACTAGATCCCCTAGATCCATCCCAGCGGCACGAAGCTGTGCGCGGATGTTCTGCCAGACCAGGTGGGCCTGCGCCTCGAAGTCCTCCGGGACCTCGCCGGTGGCCGTCGCAGGAATCTGCCCCGAGACGAAGAGCATCCGCCTGGCGCCCTCGACCTCCAGCGCCTGGACGTAGCCACCGCGGGAGGCCGGGGCCTCGTCAGCAGCGACGGCCTGCCGCTTCATGTGTTGCCTCCGCAAAGACCGGCACGCTCCAGCATCGCGTGCAGTAGGACATTGCAGCCGGCGGCCAGGTCCTCAGGGGTCGCGTTCTCGATCTCGTTGTGGCTGATGCCGTCCTCGCAAGGCACGAAGATCATCGCGGTGGGCGCGACACGCGCCATGTAGACCGCGTCATGGCCGGCACCGCTGACGATGTCGCGATGGCTGAAGCCGCCGCGCTGGGCTCCCTGACGGACGGCAGAGACCAGGTCCTCGGCAAAGGGCGTCGCCGGGGAGTGCCAGATCTCCTGCAGATCCAGCTCTAGCCCGGTTTCCTGGGCGATCTTCCTCACCCCGGCCTCGAAGTCGGCGCACATGGCATCAAGGCGCTGGTCCTCAGGATTCCTGAGATCGATCGTCAGCCAGACGCGACCCGGAATGACGTTCCGGCTGTTGGGATGCACCTGCATCATCCCGACTGTGGCACAGGCGTCGGGTTGATGGGTCAGCCCGATACGATTGACCAGCTCAACGACCCGAGAGGCCCCCAACAGGGCATCACGGCGTCGTGCCATCGGCGTGGGACCCGCATGGGCCTCCTGACCGGTCAAGGTCACCTCATACCAGCGCTGACCCTGCGCACCGGTCACCACCCCGATGGTGGTTTCCTCGGCCTCGAGAATGGGGCCCTGTTCGATGTGCGCCTCGAAGTAGGCGCCGACGGAGCGCCCGCCCAACCCCTCGCCGCGATAACCGATGGAGTCCAAGGCAGCGCCAAAGGTCGTGCCCTCGATGTCCTCGCGCGCCAAGGTCTCCTCCAGGGTGAAAACGCCGGCATAGGCGCCGGAACCCATCATGGCCGGTGCGAAGCGGCTACCTTCTTCGTTGGTCCAAACCGCGACCTCCAGAGGCGCTTCGGTCTCGATCTCCAGGTCGTTCAGGCAACGCAGCACTTCGAGGCCGGCCAGGACGCCATAGACACCGTCAAACTTGCCGCCGGTGGGTTGGCTATCAAGATGGCTGCCGGTCATCACCGCAGGGCGGTCCGGATCGCGCCCAGGGCGTTTGGCAAAGATATTGCCGACTGCATCGACCTCAACCGTGCAGCCGGCAGACTTGCACCATTCGATAAAGAGGTCGCGGCCTTGGCGATCCAGATCCGTCAGCGCCAGTCGACAGACCCCACCCTTCTCCGTCGCGCCGATCTGGGCCATCGTCATAAGACTCTGCCAGAGTCGCTCACCATCAATTTTCAGATTGTCCATAGCTGACCTTCGTGTTCTTGCACGCGCGAGCCAAGGTGCCACGGCTTACCGGGCGAGGCAAAGCCTCAAGCCTTTGTCCCCGTCATGACAAGGTGAGGCCGTCCGACTGCGGTGGCGACGATGACGCTCTCTACGAAGGTCGGCTTGCCGCCGCTGTCCGGGACGATGGTGTCCTTGCGCTCGATCTCGACCAGGCAGTCCATTGCGCCCGCCCGGTCGGCAAGACTGCGCACGCGCTCTTCGGCCACCGATGTTGCGACCTCTGCTGCCTCATCAAGGCTGAGGAAGTCGGAGACACCGCTTGGCAGGTGCGCCCGGTAGCGCCCATCGGCCGGCTGCGTGATCAGCAGGCGTAGGCGTTGCACGACGCCGCTGGCGACGGCGCCCAGCGCATTGCAGACCTCGGCATGGTCGCTTGCCAAGAAGTCCGTACCCAGCCGCTCGGCAATCGCCGGGTAGTAGGTGGCCGCAGGCGCGCCTATGCCCACAAGCGGGCGGCCAAGCCTGATCGTCGGCGCGATCAGGCTTTGCTCAGAAGAGCGGCGCCCCAGTGCCCTGTCCAGCAGGTCGCGGCCGAACTTGTCCGGATGAGAGGTATCCACCCCCTCATTGCCCAGAGCCGCGAAGACCAGGGCCTCGGCACCGGCGGCCACGACTTCATCGAAGACTGCTTCAGCCACCGCACGGCCGCTCGGCATATCAAGCAAGCGGGCGAGCAGTTCGGCCCCGCGCTCAGCAGCCAGAGAGTCCCAAGAATCGTGCAATCCCAAGACATGCGCCGCATCGCTGGGCGTGAAGCAGGAGACGATGGCCAGGCCGCGCTCGATCAGCCGCTCGGCAGCGCGTTTGGAGAGGTAGTCCTTGGCAAGTTCTTCAAGTGAACAGGGGCCCTCTTCCAAGAGCGCCCAGAGCGACAGCTCGGCGGGGCGCAGGGTCAGGCCTTCCGGCAAAGGGCGCAGGCGCAGAAGGAAACGAGCGTCCTCGCTGTGTGGAAAAAGCGTCTCTGCCTGCTTCCCCAAAGTGCTCATCAGCTGGGGGTAACTGCGCGACAGCAACGAGAGGGGAACAGCGCGCCGAGGGCCAAGCGTGAAGCGCTTAGGACCGCTCACCTGCACCTCGCTGTCGCCGCCAAGCCCTACAGTGTGAACCGCGATGGCCTCTACCATGGTACGGTATCCACCGACCGAGGCCCCGGTTGCGCTCAACACCGGACGACCCTGCTGCAGAAGGGCGATGTCGGTCGTGGTCCCGCCCATGTCGGAGACCATCATGTCCTTCTCACCCAAGAGGGCGCGCGCGCCCACAAGGCTGGCCGCCGGTCCAGAGAGAATGGTCTCAACCGGTGCCGTCAGGGCGACCTGATCGGAGACCAGCGAGCCGTCGCCCTTGACCACCATCAAGGGCACGTCCAGCCCGATTTCGTGCATCAGACCCTGAACCGCCTCAATCAACTGCTGGATCAAGGGCACCAGGCGGGCATTCAGAAGCGCTGTCAGGGCACGACGCGGCGCGTCCAAGCCGGCCGAGAGTTCATGCGCGCAGGTGACCGGCAAGCCTGTCTCTTCACGCAAGATCTCGCGGGCTGCCAGTTCGTGGGAGGGATTGCGCACGGCGAAGAAGCCGGCGACTGCAAAGGCGGAAACCTTCGGCGCCATCTCCTGCGCCAGGTGCCGGATCGTATCGCTGTCCAGCGGCGCCTTGGCCTCCCCCTCGGCGTTGTGGCCGCCGGTTATGAAGGCATAAGGGTCTTGGCCCAGCGCTTGGCGCAGACCGGCCCGATCCAAGGCCTTCTCCGGATAGCCCAGCAGCAGCAAGCCGACGGCACCACCCTGCCCTTCGACCAGCGCATTGGTCGCCAAGGTCGTCGACAAGGAAACCAGTTCAACCTCTTTCGGGTCATCCGGCAGCACTTGCCGCATGGCCTCTCCGACCCCGAGCGAGAGATTTTCCTTGCTTGTCAGCGCCTTGGCCTTGGCCAAAACGCCCGCGCGCTCGTCGTAAAGGACGGCGTCGGTGTAGGTTCCACCGGTATCAATGCCCAACAAGCGTGCCAACTGACCATCCTCTCCTCGCCCGAAGACGCCCATTTCCTTGCGCGTCTGGCGCGTCCCTTAGCCAAAACGCCGCGGCCTCGCAATGGTCTCGCAAGCGATTCTGGCCACCCTTCTCACGCACGCGGCAAGAAAGAAGCAGTTGATCGCAATCGGGGACTTGGAGAGCCGCGCTTTCGACAATAGTATCCGCGCCATGAGCGAGTCACCGAACCAGCACCTGATCGGGAAGGAAGGCAGCCGTTTGGAGCTTTCCACCCCAGCCCTCGTCATCGACATGCCAACCTTTCGGGCCAACATCCGGTCCGGGCAAGAGATCATCTCGAACAATGGCATCGGCCTGCGTCCGCACGTGAAGACGCATAAGTCGGTCAACATCGCCAAGCTGCAGATCCAGGCCGGCGCCAAGGGCGTCTGCTGCGCCAAGCTGGGTGAGGCCGAGGCGCTCTTCGAGGGCGGTATCAAGAAGATCCTGCTGACCTCTCCTGTCGTCGAGGAGGCCAAGATCGACCGCTTGGCCGAGATGAACAAGGAGATGGACGATCTGATGCTGGTGGTCGACAACCTGGAGAACATCAAGCAGCTGCAGCTGGCAGCGCGCAAGGTCTCCAAAAAGTTCCGACTGCTGGTCGATGTTGATATCGGCCTCAACCGCTCTGGCGTGACCTCGGTCGATCAGGGCCTGGCTCTCGCCCGCTACATTGCCGAAGCGCCCGAGCTGCGCTTCTTCGGGCTGCAGGGCTATTCCGGGAATATCCAGCACATCCCCAAGACCACCGAGCGGCGCCGGGTCAGCCACGAGCAGCTGCAGATCCTGAAGGACATGAAGAAGGCCATCAAGGATGCCAAGATGCCGGTGCGCATCACCACGGGCTCCGGCACCGGCTCGCACCTGGTGGATATGGAGGCAGCGGTCTTCAACGACATCCAGCTTGGCTCCTACTGCTTCCTCGACACCCAGTACATGGGCGTGCACATCAAGCTGTGGGGCAAGGTCCCCTACCACCCCGCCCTCTTCATCTACACCCGCGTGGTCAGCAACAATCACGACGGCTTCGTCACTTTGGATGCTGGCTCCAAGAGCATGGCAACCGACGGTCCCCTACCAACGGTGATGGCCGGCGCCCCCGAGGGCAGCACCTATGAGCCCTTCGGCGACGAGTTCGGCAAGCTTGTGCTGCCGGAGGGTGCAGAGGTGCCGGAGACCGGCAGTCTGGTGGTCTTGATGGCGCCGCACTGCGATCCGACGGTGAATCTCTACGACCACTATCACTGTGTGCGGGACGACAAGCTGGTCGCCGTTTGGCCGATCCAGGCGCGCGGACGGGCCTCCTGACACCTAGCTCTGCGCAGCGTCTTTGCTAGGCGCTGGCGCGCGCCTGACCAAATCACAGATTTGTCAACCTGGGGGCTCTTCCTTGGCTGGTGCCCCTGGGCATGATACTCAATTTCCCATAGCTGGTGGTATGGGGGAGAGCATTCATGGCAGACATTACCTTTAAGGGGGGGCCAGGCAACAACAACATCCTCGCCACCTCTACGGTGGCAGCCACCTGGACCATCTCTTCGGGGGCTCGGGCATCGATCTGGCTCTCTATGGTGGCACAGGCGACGACCGTCTCTACGGCGGCAGCATGAACGATCGCCTGCGCGGAGATACCGGCAGCGATACTCTGGTCGGCGGCGTCGATGGCGACCGCATGGTCGGCGGCAGCGGCGATGACCTCTTCTACGTCGATACCAGCACCGACATCGTCTTCGAGCTCTCCGGCGGTGGCAACGACCGCGTCATCGTCACGGCAGAGACCTACACCCTCGCCCGCCATGTCGAGATCCTGCGCAACGAACGCGACGACACCGCCCGGGCACTAACCTCCAACAGCGCCGGCGCCACCCTGGTCGGCAGTTCGGCCGGCCACCGCCTCTATGGTCAGGGCGGTACGGACTTCCGCTTCGGCGGGCTGGGTGATGACACCTTGAATGGGCAGAGCGGTGATGACCTGCTGCAGGGGCGCTCCGGAGTCGACAGGCTGAGCGGAGGACTTGGAGATGATGTCCTGAATGGCGAGGGTGACGCGGACCTGCGCGATCTGCTGCAAGGCGGCAGCGGTCTGGATCGGCTGCAGACTAACAACAACGGCGCGGCCTTTGGTGGCTCAGGCGGCGACCAGTTCATCCTGAACGGTGACGAGACAGGCAGCCTTGGCGGCGGTGGAACCCTGGAGGCCCTGGCGGTGATCGCCGACTTCGAAGGTGCCTTGATCAGCCCGGACAGCAATCAGGATACCCTGGTCTTCGCAACAGGCCAGGAGAATGGGGCCTTCGCCTATGTCGAGGCAGCGGCTTTCTCTGGAAGCGGCACGCTTCGACGCCGGCCTGCAGCAGCTGGAAGTGGATCTGGACGGCGATGGCGCCGCCGACATGGCCGTCGGCATGAGCAGCATGACCAACGCCAACCAGCTGACCTTGAGCGACTTTCTGTTCTTGGCCTAGAGAACAGACTGGCATCGGGTTGGGTCCGGGTTTCAAAGGAAGCCGGTCTCGTCGATCTGGATGATGTAGGAGACCATCGACCCAAGACCTCAAAGAGGCTGCGAGACTTGGTCACCGTGTTGTAGCGGGTCCGAATTCAAGCAAGAGCAAGAAGGGATGGAAACATGGCCACCGTCACGATTACTGGCACCTCAGGTAACAACAACATTCCGGGGACCAGTTTGGACGACAAGATCCTGGGTTTGAGCGGCACGGACGCGCTCAGTGGCGGGGGTGGAAACGACACCCTCTATGGAGGGCCAGGCAAGGACTCCTTCCTCTACGGTGGAAACGGCGCCGATACGATCTTCGGGGGCTCCGGCGGCGACTTTGGGATTGGCTTGGGCAACGGCGACGACACCTTCTTCGGCGGCGAGGGTAACGATGGTTTCCTCTTCGGCGGCGGCGGCAAAGACTACATCTATGGTGGGGTCGGAATTGAGCAGTTCCTGCGCGGCGGGCCTGGCGACGACTTCATCGATGCTGGCGATGGCGATGACAATCGCATCTACGGTGAGACCGGCAACGACACCATCTTCACCGGCAGTGGCGATGACACCCTCGTCTCCGGACGTCAGGGTAACGATAGAATCCACGGCGAGAGTGGTAACGATGACCTTGCCGGCTATCCGGGCACTGATTTCCTCTATGGCGGTCACGGAAGTGATGAGCTCTACGGCGGTCCGGACAATGATCTTCTCTTGGGTCAGACCGGCAACGATATCTCCTTGCGCGGTGGCGGCGGTAAGGATGCGATCTTCGGTGGCAGCGGTAACGATGTAGCCCTACTGGGAGGGACCGGCGACGATATTATCCACGGTGATGGACAGAACGATTCGAACCTGCAAGGCAACTTTGGTAACGACACACTCTTCGGCGGCGCTGGAAACGACGGCGCACTCTCTGGCGGCAGCGGCGATGACAAGGTCTACGGCGGTGCGGGTAAGGACAGCGATCTTCGCGGCGGCGTAGGTGAGGACCACATAGACGGCGGAGACGGAGACGATACGGGTCTCTTCGGCGCTGCCGGAAACGACAAGATCTACGGCGGCAACAATGTGGATCGGAACCTGAGGGGTAATCAGGGCGACGACAGCCTCTATGGCGGCGGCGGTAGCGACACCAGCCTCTACGGCAGTAGTGGTACCGACCGGATCGAAGGCAACACAGGAAATGACGAGCAGTTCCAGGGCGGGTCCGGGACAGACCTGCTCTATGGAGGGAGCGGCGACGACCGCCGCCTCTATGGTGGCGAGGGGAACGATCGGCTCGGCGGTGGCAGCGGCAGAGACTATTTCCTCTTCGGCGGTCTGGGCGACGACAGCATCGTCGGCTTTGTCGGCAATGATCGTCGCTTTGACGGCGGCAGTGGCGCCGACACCCTGCAAGGCGGCGATGGCCGGGACCGCTGGCTAAACGGCGGATCTGGTGCCGACACCATCTCCGGCGGCAACCACCGAGACGCCCTCTTCTATGGTGGCGCCGGCGACGACCAGATCAACGGCAATGCCGGCCTGGATATCCACTTCTTTGGAGAGGCCGGTGACGATACCCTGAACGGCGGCACTGGTGCGGATCGCACCTTCTATGGTGGGCTTGGCAACGACACCCTGCGCGGTGAAGCGGCAGACGACCGGGCCTTCTATGGCGAGAATGGCGGCGACCGGATCTATGGAGGCAACGGCAACGACCGCTCCCTCTTTGGCGGCAGTCATCTGGATCGTCTCTTCGGTGGGTCCGGTATAGATCTGGCACTCTACGGCGGTACCGGTGACGATCGTCTCTACGGCGGCTCCATGAACGACCGCTTGCATGGTGATAGTGGTGCCGACAGCATCGATGGCGGTGCGGGTAGCGACCAGATGATCGGCGGCAGCGGCGACGATCTCTTCTACGTCGACACCAGCACGGATCGCGTGGCCGAGGAGGCCAATGGCGGCGATGACCGCGTGATCGTCACGGCCGAGACCTATACCCTCTCCAGCCACGTCGAGGTGCTTCGCAGTGAACGCGACGACACCGCCAGAGCGCTGACCTCCAACAGCGCAGGCGCCACCCTAGTCGGTAACTCGGCCGGAGACCGCCTCTATGGGCAGGGTGGCACCGACTTCCTCTATGGCGGGCTCGGCGATGACACCTTGAGTGGGCAGAGCGGCGATGATGTGCTCGAGGGTCGCTCCGGCGCTGACAGCCTGAGCGGCGGGCTTGGAGATGACTTCCTGAATGGCGAGGGTGACGAGGACCTGCGCGATCTGCTGCAAGGTGGCAGCGGTCAGGACCGGCTGCAGATCAACAACAACGACACGGCCTTCGGTGGGTCCGGCGGCGACCAGTTCATCCTGAATGGCGACGAGACAGGTAACCTTGGCGGTGGTGGAACCCCAGAGGCGCTGGCGGTGATCGCCGAATTCGAAGGTGCCTTGATCAGCCCCGGCAGCAATCAGGACACTCTGATCTTCGCAACGGGCCTGGAGAATGGCAGCTTCACCTATGTCGAAGCAGCCGGCTTCTCAGGCGGCGGCAACACAGAGGCCCGCTTCGACGCTGGCCTGCAGCAGCTGGAAGTGGATCTGGATGGTGACGGTGCCGCCGACATGGCCGTTGGTATGAGCAACATCACCAACGCCAACCAACTGACATCAAGTGACTTTTTGTTCCTGAGCTAGAGGCAGCCAGTCACAAGGCAGCTAACCATCGACAGTGTTCCTTGGCAGATCTACAACCCTGTGATAGCTCTTGCCAGCGCCGGAATCAAAAATGGGGATTTGAAGAAAGATGGCCACGGTCACGATCACCGCAGGTACGGGCAACGACACACTTCCCGGCACCACCTTCGATGACAAGATCTCGGGCGGCAGTGGTTCTGACATCCTCATTGGCCGCGGCGGGCCCGATTCACTTTACGGGGGCCCCGGAAAGGACAATTTCATCTACGGCGGCGACGGTGACGACACCATCTTCGGAGGTGACGGCAATGATCTCCGGCTCTATGGGGCGTCCGGTGCCGATACACTATTCGGTGGGTCTGGCAATGACGGTTTCCTCCTAGGGGCTGTCAATTCCGATGTGATATTTGGGGATTCCGGAAAGGATATCTTTCTCTTTGGGAGAGGTGGTTCCGATACGATCTTTGGCGGGGATGGCAACGACAATCGCGTCTATGGTGACACCGGTGATGATCTGATCTATGGGGGGAGCGGCGACGACGCTGTCATCGGTGGCCGAGAAGGAGACGACCGCATCTATGGTGACAGCGGGGACGATCGCCTCGCCGGCTATGAAGACAACGATACCCTCCTTGGGCAGAACGGCGACGATAACCTCAGTGGTGGGCCGGGCGATGACAGCCTCTATGGCGGCGACGGCCGCGACGTGTCGCTGACCGGTGGCGCCGGTGATGACAGCGTCTTTGGTGGCAATGGTGACGACGTCAGACTCTTCGGCAGCAATGGTTACGACCTGCTCTTAGGCTTGAGCGGTAACGACACGTCTCTCTCTGGTGGCGGCGGCAATGATGAGGTCCGCGGCGGCAGTGGGATGGACACAAACCTGGTCGGTGGTCCCGGGGACGATCTGGTCGATGGCGGCGATGGTGACGACATCAGCCTCTCCGGAGCTGCCGGCGATGATCGCCTCTTTGGCCGGCAAGGCGCTGATCTGGAGCTCTTCGGGGGGAGTGGTTCCGACACCGTTCGGGCGGGGAACGGCAATGACAGCACTGTCGAGGGTGGATCGGGTGCCGACAGCCTGCGCGGCGAAGGCGGCGACGATGAAGGCTTTTTCGGCGGTGATGGGGCCGACAGTCTGGGCGGCGACAATGGCGAGGACTTCTCCTTCTTTGGCGAGCAAGGCACTGACACGCTCTCCGGTGGCAGTGGCAATGACCAGCGCTTCTATGGTGGCAGCGCAAACGACAGCCTGATGGGCAACTCTGGTGATGACCTCTCTTTCTTTGGCGAGGGAGGGAGTGATTCCCTGACCGGTGGCAGTGGCCATGACGAGCGCTTCTATGGGGGTGTCGGCAACGACCACGTCGGTGGAGGCAGCGGTAAGGACGCCTTCCTCTATGGTGGTCTTGGCAACGACAGCATCTTCGGCTTTGCCGGGAACGATCGGCGCCTCTTTGGCGACAGTGGTGCGGACACCCTGAATGGCGCCGGCGGACGGGATCGCTACTTCAATGGTGGGTCCGGCGACGATTTGCTGAGGGGCGGCATTCAGCGAGACGAAAGCTTCTATGGGGGTGCTGGAGACGACCGCATCTGGGGAGAAGACGGTCTGGACATCCACTTCTTCGGTGATCGCGGCGATGACACCATTGAGGGCGGCACCGGCAAGGATCGGACCTTCTACGGCGGCCTTGGGGATGACACGATCCGCGGCGGTGACGCTGATGACCGGGCCTTCTACGGCGAGAATGGCGGCGACCGGATCTATGGAGGCGCCGGCAACGACCGCTCCCTCTTCGGCGGCAGTCATCAGGACCGCCTCTTCGGGGGCTCGGGCATCGATCTCGCCCTCTATGGCGGCTCCGCCGACGATCGCCTCTATGGCGGTGCGATGAACGATCGTCTGCATGGAGACACCGGCAGCGACACCCTGGACGGCGGCGTCGATGGCGACCGCATGGTCGGCGGCAGCGGTGACGACCTCTTCTACGTCGATACCAGCACCGACGTGGTCTTTGAGCGCGCCGACGGCGGTTCAGACCGCGTCATCGTGACAGCCGAGACCTACACCCTCGCCCGCCATGTCGAGGTGCTGCGCAGTGAACGCGACGACACCGCGCGAGCCCTTACCTCGAACAGCGCTGGTGCCACTCTGGTCGGCAACTCGGCCGGAGACCACCTCTATGGGCAGGGCGGTACGGACTTCCTCTTCGGCGGGCTGGGTGACGACACATTGAAAGGTAATGGCGGCGATGATGTGCTCGAGGGACGTTCCGGCGCCGACAGCCTGAGCGGCGGGCTCGGAGATGATTTCCTGAATGGCGAGGGTGACGAAGACCTTCGTGATCTACTGGACGGTGGCAGCGGTCAGGATCGCCTGAGGATCAACAACAACGACACGGCCTTCGGCGGGTCCGGTGGCGACCAGTTCATCCTGAACGGCGACGAGACAGGCAACCTTGGCGGCGGTGGAACCCTAGAGGCGCTGGCGGTGATCGCCGACTTCGAAGGCACCTTGATCAGCCCTGGCAGCAATCAGGACACCTTGGTCTTCGCAACAGGCCTGGAGAATGGCGCCTTCACCTATGTCGAGGCAGCCGGCTTTTCTGGCGGCGGCAACACGGGGGCGCGCTTCGACGCCGGATTGCAACAGCTTGAGGTGGACTTGGACGGTGACGGTGCCGCCGACATGGCCGTCGGCATGAGCAACATCACCAACGCCAACCAACTGACTTCGAGCGACTTCCTGTTCTTGGCTTAGAGGTAAGACTGTGTTTGGGTCGGGTCTCGGATTGAAAGCGCAAGCGATCCTTTGGATCGACATCTTTGGGGGACGGATGGCAGTTCTCAGGACAAGACACAACGGCAATCTGAGACTTGGTCACCGTCTCTTGGCGGGTCGGAGATCGAGCACGAGCAAGAAGGGATACTAGCATGTCCATCAACACGATCACCGGAGACCCGCTTAACAACAGTCTCTATGGCACCAGTCTGGACGACAAGATCCTAGGGCTGGGCGGCGGCGATATCATCTATGGTAACTCCGGAGATGACACCCTTTATGGCGGGTCAGGTCGCGATACGATAATCGGTGGTGGTTCTGGATATGACACCATTTACGGGGGGAATGGTGACGACACCAATCTTTTTGGTGATGTCGGTCTTTATGGGCCGTTCGATAAAGACCAGATCTTTGGTGGCAGCGGAGATGATTCGTTCCTCTACGGCCAAGATGGCAACGACACCATCCGTGGAGATTCGGGCGATGACTACGTCCTCAACGGCAACTCAGGAAAGGACTATATCTTTGGCGGTCTAGGCAATGATGGCCTACTCTACGGCGGTGAGGGCGATGACCGACTCTACGGTGGAGACGGCGACGATACGCGGCTCCTCGGCCGCATCGGCGACGACACTATCTGGGGCGGTACCGGTAACGATAAACTTTATGGAGACGAGGATGACGACCTTATCTTTGGCGGCAACGGGAACGATGCGGTCGAAGGAGGTTCCGGCTATGATTTCCTGCACGGCGGCGGTGGCTCAGATACCTCTTTAGTCGGCGGCACAAGGAATGATAGAATTTACGGTGACGGAGGAAATGATAGCCTCATCGGCGGCTTCCTCATTGGTGGCGACAGATTTGTTTTAGAGAGTGGAAGCGATCGCCTCTTTGGGGGCGGCGGTCGCGACTACCGCATCTATGGCGGTAGTGGTGATGACAGTGTTTATGGAGGCCAAGGGCAAGACATCCTGCTCGACGGGCAGGTTGGCGATGATTTGATTGATGGGGGAACCGGCAACGACATTTCCCTCGTCGGCGGTGCCGGCAATGATACAGTCGATGGCGGAGAAGGTAATGACGTCTCCCTCTTGGGCGGCGCCGGCAGTGACACTCTGCTTGGTGAGAGCGGCCTCGACTCTCTCTTCTTTGGAGGCAATGGCAGCGACCTGATCCGTGCTGGTCGGGATTCGGACTCCCTGATCTATGGCGGCGGCGGCAGTGACGTGATCGAAGGCGACCAAGGGGGCGACCAAGAGATTTTTGGTGGAGCTGGGGTCGATATCATCTTTGGCGGCGGCAACAATGATCGGATCGTCGAAGGCAACACCGGGAGAGATACCCTCTACGGCGGTTCGGGTTCGGACCAGAGCTTCTTTGGCAACGGCGGGGACGATAGCCTGTCCGGCGATGTCCTCAATGACAGCTTCTTCTACGGCGGATCCGGCGTCGATTCCCTCTTCGGCGGCAGCGGCGAGGATGGGCACTTCTTCGGCGGCGAGGAGAATGATCGCATCGGCGGGGGCAGCGATCGAGACTTCTTCCTTTTTGGTGCGGAGGGCGACGACAGCTTGGTCGGTTCCGACGGCAATGACCGTCGCTTTTACGGTGGAACAGGCATCGATACCCTTGAAGGCGGCATTGGCCGCGAACGCTGGCTGAACGGTGACAGCGGCAACGACACACTCTCCGGCGGTGACGACCGGGACGACAGCTTCTATGGCGGTGCCGGAGACGACACGATCCTGGGCGATAGCGGCGCGGACATCCGCTTCTTTGGGGATCGCGGCGACGATGAAATCGACGGTGGCGAGGGCAAGGACCGCACCTTCTATGGAGGTCTTGGCAACGATACCATCCGCGGCAATGAAGACGACGATCGCGCCTTCTTCGGCGGCAGAGGTGGCGATCGGATCTATGGCGGCGAAGGTAACGACCGCCACCTCTACGGCGGCAGCCATCTGGACCGCCTCTTCGGGGGATCAGGCATCGATCTGGCTCTATATGGGGGCACGGGCGACGATCGCCTCTATGGCGGCAGCATGAACGACCGCTTGCATGGTGATAGCGGTGCCGACACCATCGATGGCGGTGTGGGCAGAGACCAAATGATCGGCGGCAGCGGCGATGATCTCTTCTACGTCGACACCAGCACGGATCGCGTGGCCGAGCAGGTTAATGGTGGCGATGACCGCGTGATCGTCACGGCCGAGACCTATACCCTCTCGAGCCATGTCGAGATCCTGCGCAGTGAGCGCGATGACACGGCCCGGGCGCTGACATCGAACAGCGCCGGCGCCACCCTGGTCGGCAACTCGGCCGGCGACCGCCTCTATGGTCAGGGCGGAACCGACTTCCTCTATGGCGGGCTCGGCGATGACACCTTGAGTGGGCAGAGCGGCGATGATGTGCTCGAGGGTCGCTCCGGTGCCGACAGCCTGAGCGGCGGGCTTGGAGATGACCACCTGAATGGCGAGGGTGACGAGGACCTGCGCGATCTGCTGGAAGGTGACAGCGGTCAAGATCGCCTGAAGATCAACAACAACGACACGGCCTTCGGCGGCTCGGGCGGCGACCAGTTCATCCTGAATGGCGATGAGACAGGTAACCTTGGCGGTGGTGGAACCCCAGAGGCGCTGGCGGTGATCGCCGATTTCGAAGGTGCCTTGATCAGCCCCGGCAGCAATCAGGACACTCTGGTCTTCGCAACGGGCCTGGAGAATGGCAGCTTCACCTATGTCGAGGCGGCCGGCTTCTCAGGCGGCGGCAACACAGAGGCCCGCTTCGACGCCGGCCTGCAGCAGCTTGAGGTGGATCTGGATGGCGATGGCACCGCCGACATGGCCGTCGGCATGAGCAACATCACCAACGCCAACCAGCTGACCTCGAGCGATTTTCTGTTCCAGAGCTAAGCCCCCCTGGCTTGGCCAAACTGCAAGCCGCTGGACCAGCAAGGGCGATCACAATCTAGCCACCCTTGGGCGTCTTCCCTTGGAACACTTGCAACCCTGTGGTAGGTCTTGGTGACACAAGAGTCAAAATCACGGAGTTGATGGGTTATGGCCACCGTCACGATTATCGGCACCTCGGTCAACAACACCATTCCCGGCACGAATGTCGACGACAAGATCTTGGGGGAGAGCGGGTCTGACCAGATCAGGGGACGCGATGGCCCCGATACGATCTATGGGGGATCGGGCAAGGACTCCTTCCTTTATGGTGATACCGGAGACGACACCGTTTTCGGCGATGAGGGAAGCGACTTTGCCGTGGGAGGTGGGCCCGGCGACGACACGATCTTCCTGGGCGCTGCGCCGGACGGATTTGTCGGTGGTGGCGAAGGCGACGATCTGATCTACGGTGGCGACGGCGATGACATCATCGTCAATGGTAACAACGGCGCCGACACCATCTTCTCCGGCAATGGCAATGATAGCCGCAACTACGGCGGTGACGGACCCGACCTGATCTACACAGGAACAGGCAATGACTCCTTGATCGGCGGCTTTGCCGGTGATGATCGGGTCTTTGGCGGCAGCGGCGATGATGACCTAGGCGGTTATCAGAATGACGACACCCTCTATGGAGGAGACGGTAAGGACGAGCTCTATGGCGGGCCGGGATCAGACACGCTCTACGGTGACAGCGGCAACGACACCTCTTTGAATGGCGGCCAGGGCGACGACAGTATCTACGGCGGCGGTGGAGCGGACCGAATCCTGATCGGCGGCAGCGGGGCCGATTTGATTGAAGGGCTGGACGGCAATGATACCCGTCTCCTCGGCAACTCAGGGGACGACCAGATTTTCGCCGGTGCAGATGTCGACAGAAACCTGGCTGGTGGCGCCGGAAACGACCTGGTCGATGGTGGCCAAGGCAGGGATGCGCGCATCAGCGGTGGTGACGGCAACGATCGTCTCTTCGGAGGAAACGGCGCTGATACCCAACTCTTCGGTGACGACGGAGCCGATACCATCCGCGGCGGCAATGGCGCCGACGAGATCGCAGAAGGAGGGTCTGGAAAGGACTCCTTGCTGGGAGATGGCGGTGATGATGTCAGTTTCTATGGCGGCAGCGGTGACGATCGTCTGCGGGGCAACGATGGCAACGACCTCTCCTTCTTTGGAGACCTTGGTAGCGACAGCCTCTCTGGTGGCAGTGGCCACGACGAGAGCTTTTTTGGTGGTGTCGGCAACGACGACCTCGGTGGCGGCAGCGGTAAGGACGCCTTCTTCTATGGTGGTCTTGGCAACGACAGCATCAATGGCTTTGCCGGGAACGACCGGCGTCTCTTTGGTGACAGTGGCGCGGACACCTTGAATGGCGCCGGCGGACGGGACCGTTGGTTCAATGGTGGGTCCGGCGACGATTTTCTGAGCGGCGGCATCCAACGAGACGACAGCTTCTACGGCGGTGCTGGAGACGATCTGATCCAAGGCGGTGACGGTCTGGACATCCACTTCTATGGCGATCGCGGAGATGACACCATAGAGGGTGGCGCCGGAAAAGACCGGACTTTCTATGGCGGTCTTGGCGACGATACCATCCGCGGCGATGGCGCCGACGACCGGGCCTTCTATGGCGAGAACGGTGGCGACCGAATCTATGGAGGCGCCGGCAACGACCGCTCCCTCTTTGGCGGCAGCCATCAAGACCGACTCTTCGGGGGCGCGGGCATCGATCTCGCCCTTTATGGCGGCTCTGCCGATGATCGCCTCTATGGCGGCGGCATGAATGATCGCCTGCACGGTGACACCGGCAGCGACACCTTGGACGGCGGTGTCGATGGCGACCGTATGGTCGGCGGCAGTGGCGATGACCTCTTCTACGTTGACACCAGTACCGACGTGGTTTTCGAGCGCTCCGGCGGTGGGGCGGACCGCGTCATCGTCACCGCTGAGACCTACGCCCTCGCCCGCCATGTCGAGATCCTGCGCAGTGAGCGCGATGACACGGCCCGTGCACTGACCTCGAACAGCGCCGGCGCTACACTGGTCGGTAACTCGGCCGGCGACCGTCTCTACGGTCAAGGTGGCACCGACTTCCTCTATGGCGGGCTGGGCGATGACACCTTGAGTGGGCAGAGCGGCGATGACGTGCTCGAGGGACGCTCTGGCGCCGACAGCCTGAGCGGTGGGCTTGGAGATGATTTCCTCAATGGCGAGGGTGACGAAGACCTGCGCGATCTGCTGGAAGGTGGCAGCGGTCAGGATCGCCTGCAGATCAACAACAACGACACGGCCTTTGGTGGGTCCGGTGGTGACCAGTTCATCCTGAACGGCGACGAGACAGGCAACCTTGGCGGCGGTGGGACCTTGGAGGCCTTGGCGGTGATCGCCGACTTCGCGGGCGCCTTGACCAGCCCCGGCAGCAATCAGGACACCTTGGTCTTCGCAACGGGTCTGGAGAATGGCAGCTTCACCTATGTCGAAGCAGCCGGCTTCTCGGGCGGCGGCAACACAGAGGCCCGCTTCGACGCCGGCCTGCAGCAGCTTGAGGTGGATCTGGATGGCGATGGAGCCGCGGACATGGCCATCGGCATGAGCAACATCACCAACGCCAACCAGCTGACCTCAAGCGACTTTCTGTTCTTGGTATAGGACAGTACGACCTCACCTCTGGCTACATCCCTCTCGGGCAATCTGTTAGGATCGTCTCGTCGCTGATCCTGCGGGGAGGAGAGCCATGCCCCTTGGCACATTTGGCGCGCCGCTAAGAGCCGCCCTTCTCAGCGTGCTGATTGTTGGTGTCGCACCGTCAGCGGCGGAGGAGGATCGCTGGAGCGAGCCGCGTGCTGACATGACCCGTCAAATTGAGGCCTATGGCCATAACCTGCCCAAGGCAACCGGGGTCGAGGGCTTCTCGCCGGACGTCCTGGAGGTCATGGAGCGCGTGCCGCGCCACCGCTTCGTGCCGTCGGAACAGCAGGCGCGCGCCTATGACGACCGGCCGCTCCGGATCGGCTATGGCCAGACCATTTCTCAACCGCTGATCGTGGCCCTGATGACCGAGATGGCCAAGGTCGGTCCCGATGCCCGCGTTCTAGAAATCGGCACCGGGTCTGGCTATCAGGCCGCCGTCATCTCAGAGTTGGTGAGCGAGGTTTGCAGCATCGAGATCATTCCGGAGCTTGGGACGGCTGCCGCCGAGCGCCTGCGTGATCTTGGCTATGACAAGGTAAGGACCAAGGTCGGTGATGGCTACTTCGGATGGCCGGAGTGCGGGCCCTTCGACGCTATCCTGGTCACTGCCGCGGCTGGGCACGTGCCACCGCCCTTGGTGGCCCAGTTGAAGGCAGGCGGACGCATGATCATCCCGGTCGGTTCGGTCTATGGCCCGCAGTATCTGACCCTGGTCGAGAAGAATGCCGAGGGCCGGCCGAGGACCCGTCAGGTTTTGCCGGTGCGCTTCGTTCCCTTGACCCGCGGGTCGGAATGATCGCCGCCGCGCTGGCGCTTCTCTCTGCGGCGATACTGGCCTATGAGGTTCTGCTGGTCCGCCTCTTCGCCATCGTCCAGTGGCATCACTTCGCGTCCATGGCGATCTCCATCGCGCTGCTGGGCTTCGGTGCCAGCGGCACGATGCTGGCGCTCTGGCAGGAGAGACTGAGACCGCACGTCGGGCCGGTCTTCCTGGTAGGCGCCCTCTGCTTTGCGCTTTTGGCGCCAGCCGCTTTCCTCTTGGCGCAGACATTGCCCTTCAACGCGCTCGCCATCGTGTGGGAACCAAGCCAGCTTCTCTATCTCCCCCTGATCTACCTGCTCTTGGCCCTGCCCTTCTTCTTTGGCGCCAGCGCCATCGGCATCGTCTTCATTGCGCGCAGTGCCGAGATCGGCCGTCTCTATGCCGTCAATCTCCTGGGCTCGGCTGCGGGAGCCTTGGGCATCCTGGGACTTCTGTTCCTGCTGATGCCCTCAGAGGCGCTCCGCGTCATCGCTGTTCTGGCAGCGCTTGCCGCGGGCCTCGCCGCCTTGTCTCTGCCAAGCCCCATCTGGCGGCGCGTGTCGCTGTCGGCCGCAGGTCTTGCCTTGCTTCTGGCGCTCTTGCTGCCGGCGAGCCTCTTCGCCCTCAAGATGTCGCCGTTCAAGAGCCTGTCCAGCGGCCTGCAGGTCGAGGGGGCCGAGGTTCTGCAGGAGCGCTCCGGACCGCTTGGGCTCCTGACCGCAGTAGAGAGCCAAAGGGTCCCGCTCCGCTATGTCCCAGGTCTCAGCCTGACATCTGATGCGCTGCCCTTGCCGCAGATCGCGCTCTTTCAGGATGGCGATGCGCTCTCGGCAATCACCCGTTTCGACGGCGATGTCAGCCGCTTGGCTTACCTCGACCAGACCAGTGACGCCTTGGGCTATCACCTGACGCGGCAACCCTCCGTGCTTCTGCTGGAGCCAGGCGGCACGGACGCAGTGTTGCAGGCACTCTTCCATGGAGCCCGACCTATTGACCTGGTGGAGCCCGATGGAAACCGGCTTCGCATGATCGGCGAGGACTTCGCGGAAGAGACCGGACAGCTCTTCCATCGGCCAGAAATCAAAACACACCTGGCGACGGCGCGGAGCCTCGCCGCGGTCAGCCAAGAACAGTGGGATCTGATCATGCTGCCGGTCCTCGGGGGCGGCACGGCCATGGGCCTGAGAGAGACCTATGGCGTCACGGAAGAGGCGATCGGAACCTACCTGGACCGCTTGGCGCCGGAGGGATGGTTGAGCCTCACTGCCTGGCTGGACCTGCCACCACGGCAGAGCCTGCGGCTCCTCTCAACGCTGATCTCCGCTCTGAAGAACGCAGGCGTCGCGGAGCCTGCCGAGCGGGTGCTTCTGATCCGTGGTCTCACCACCGTGACCATTCTGGCGAAGAAGAGCGCCATCACCGCCGGGGATATCGAAGAAGCCGAGGCCTTCGCTAGGGCGCGTTCTTTCGATCTGGATGCCTATCCCGGCATGGCGGCGGATGAGGCAAACCTGGTGAATATTTTGGACGGGCCCTACTTCTTCGAAGCGGCCAAGGCTCTCAGCGGTGACGAGGCTCAAGACTTTGTTGCGGCCTACAAGTTCGACATCACGCCCGCGACCGACGAGCGCCCCTTCTTCTTTGATCTCACCAAGTGGCGCAGTTTGCCGGAGCTCTTGGCAATCAGCCGTACCGGTGGCGGCGGCCTCCTCGAACTCGGCAGCCTCATCCTCTTGGCGACGCTGCTGCAGGCCGGGCTCTTGAGCGCATTGCTGATCTTGGCACCACTCTGGTTCCGCCGCCGCGCCTGGCGCCCCGGACGACCGCGGTGGCGCGTCGCAGGCTACTTTCTAGCGCTAGGCCTCGGCTTCCTCTTCGTCGAAATCGCCTTCATTCACACGTTCACGCTCTTCCTCGGGCATCCGCTCTACGCCGTGGGCCTGGTTCTGACAGGCTTTCTTCTCTTCGCCGGCCTTGGCAGCGCCGCCACCAAGCCACTGGAGGCTTGGCTCCTGTCGGCAAGCCGACGGGCGCCGTCCCCAATCGTGCTGGCGGTCACAGTCATTCTTGCCCTGGCGCTGCTCTATCTCCTGCTGCTGCCGTTCCTCTTCGCCGAACTCATCCATCTAGGCGAGAGCTGGCGCGCGCTCATTGCCCTTGTCCTCATCGCCCCCCTCGCCTTCGCCATGGGCATGCCCTTCCCCATTGGCCTTCGCCGCGTCGGCATGACAGCACCAGAGCTCTTGCCCTGGGCCTGGGGCATCAACGGCTGCGCCTCGGTCATGAGCGCCTTGCTGGCCAGTCTGATCGCCATGCAGGTCGGCATCACTGTCGTGATCCTGGCAGCTCTCCTGCTCTATGCTTTGGCGGCCCTTGTCCCCTGGCCTAAGGCGCAGCGGGGGTGACTTGCAGGCCCTGTCGAGGCCAAGATGCCTCTGTACTGAAAGACAACCCGCGGTTCAGTAAGCAGCAAATCATGGACATCCTGAACGACATTCTGAACACCCTGGCGCTGAAGGGGGTGCTCTATTTCCGGACGGACTTTTCGCCCCCCTGGTCGATCCAGGTGCCCAGCCATGAACAGGCGGCACGCTTTCATCTGGTGATGCAGGGCCGCTGCCATGTGGTCTTCGAAACGGGCAATGCCGTCGACCTGGATCCCGGCGACTTGATCCTCATTCCACGCGGCCGGGCACATGTGCTAGCCGACCGCTCGGGCCGAAACGCGGCACCCTTGGAAGAGGTGCTGGCCCACGCCGGGTTCGAGGGAGAGGGTGTCTTGGCCATCGGCGAAGGGGATCCGACAGCCAGCACGCAGATGGTCTGCGGCCACTTCAACTTTCGTGCCGGGGCGGAACACCCCCTGCTGCAGGCCCTGCCCGACTACTTCGTCACCAGCAAGAGCCTAAGGGCACAGCAGCCCTGGTTGGACGAGGTTTTGCGCCTGGTGACTGAACGCATGCTGGCCGGAGAGGCCGGCTCGGAGGCCTCCACCACCCGTCTTTCCGAGATTGTCTTCATCGAACTGCTGCGCCTCGGCTTTGGGCAGACCCCCCGTCTGGAGGCCATGCTGGAGGCCTTCAGCGATCACCAGATCGGACGCGCCCTCAGCCTCATCCATGCCAATCCCGCAGAGGCCTGGAGTGTAGAAGGTCTGGCCCATCAGGTGGGCATGTCGCGCAGCCGCTTTGCCGAGCGCTTCAGCACCCTCATCGGCCTCTCGCCCATGCGCTATCTTGCAGAGTGGCGCCTACAGAAGGCCCTGGCCCTCTTGGAGGAAGAAAGGCTCACTATCCAGCAGGTTGCCGTCGAGACCGGCTATCTCTCCCCTGCCGCCTTCACGCGCGCCTTTGTCGTAAAGTTCGGCTATCCACCAAGCGAGCACCGTCGAAACCACTGATGGCTTTGCTCATCGTCCCATAGACTTTGCTGTGCCTCTCGCATTTCTGTGCGGTGATTGTGCAGCAATGCAAGCCGGCCCAACTGCCCTCCTGTCGATCACAGACAGCCATCACAGGAGGTTCCAATGGAGATCATCAAACCAAGCCCTGACGGCATCGAGCGCCGAGGTTTCTTGCGTGGCGGCGGCAAGCTGGCCGTCACGGGTGCAGCACTCGCCATCCTGGCCGGAAGCGAGGGCATCGCGCGCGCAGCAGGGACCGCGGCGGAGGCCGACATCGTCGCGCTCAACACCATCCTGGGTCTCGATCACGAGGCCGTCGCGGCCTACGACATCGCCATCGGCAGCGGGCTACTGACGGCAGACGTGATCCCGGTCGCGCGGCAGTTCCGTGACCACCACAAGGGCCATAGAGATACCCTGATCCTCGAGATCGAGCGTGCCGGCGGCAGGCCGGCGGAGGCAAAGACGATCCAAGACTACGTCGTCGACATCGACGCGGCCTCGCTAGAGAACCAGGCTCAGGTGCTGCAGCTTGCGGCAAGCCTCGAGGGTGCCGCCGTCAACGTCTACATCAACGCCATACCGGGCCTTGGCACGGAAGAGCATGCGCGCCTTGTCAGCCGCCTGGTAGCCGATGAGACCATGCACTGGACCGTGCTGACGACGGCCCTGGGCGAAGGCCTGCCACAGCAAGCGCTCTTCTTCGGCGCCTAAGCAGGGACCATGGGGCCGACCCCCTTGCGGCTTGGCCCCATCTGCCCACAGAGGGGAGCAGCGGATCATGTTTTGGATAAGACCGGCACTGGCCTTAGTCTTGGCGGTTGCCCTTTCTCTTCCACTGCAGGCAGAGGAACTGATTGGCGACAGCGAGCGCGGGGCTCAGCTGTTCCGCAGCAAGTGTTTTGCCTGCCACTCCCTCCAGACCGATCGCGTTGGTCCTGGTTTGGGTGGTGTCGTCGGCCGCAAGGCTGGTACTCGGCCAGGTTTTGCCTATTCACCAGCTCTCGCCAGCGCCAACTTTACCTGGGACGGCAGAGCACTCGACAGCTGGCTTGCCAAGCCCGCTGCCTTCCTGCCGGGTTCCCGCATGCCCTTCGCCCTGCGACAGCAACAGGATCGACTGGATGTGATCGCCTACCTCGCCTCCAGCACAGAGAAACCCTAAGCAATCGCCTCCAGAACGGTCTTGCCGATCGCCCGACCGCTCTCCTGGATACGGTGTGCTTCGCGCAGGGTTTCGACCGTCATGGGGCCCAGGTTGCGGGTGGCTGTGGTTTGGATTTCACCGACCTCGACCAGATCCGCAACACGGTTCAGGAGGTCATGCTGCGCGATCATGTCCGCCGTCTGAAACATGGAGCGGGCAAACATGAATTCCCAATGAAAGGAGAGTGCCTTCGGTTTGATCTTGGCGATCTCCAAGCCCGGCGGATCATCGATCAGGGCGATCTCACCGCGCGGCCTGATCAGCTCCACGATGGCGTCGAAATGGCGGTCGCTGGCAGTCAGTCCCGCGACGTAGCGCGGCTCACTGCCAAGCGCCCGCATTTGCTCCGGTAGGGATTGGCGATGGTCGATGATCTCGTCGGCCCCCATCTTGCGGCACCAGTCGATCGTCTCTGGGCGAGAGGCCGTGGCGATGACGCGCAAAGCGGTCAACCTCTTGGCAAGCTGAATCAAGATCGAACCGACACCCCCGGCGCCACCGATGACCAGAAGGTCTTCGCCAGCCCCTGCCCCCTCCTTCAGCTTGAAGCAATCGAAGAGGATCTCCCATGCCGTGATCGAGGTCAGCGGCAAGGCTGCCGCCTCGCTCATGTTGAGCGACGTCGGTTTACGCCCGACGATCCGCTCATCGACGGCATGCAGGGCTGCATTGGTGCCTTGGCGGGTCACGTCCCCGGCATAGAAGACGGAGTCGCCAGGCTGGAACAGAGTGACCTCGGCGCCGACGGCGCGCACCTGACCAGCGGCGTCGAAGCCCAGGATCTTGTGCCCGCTCTCAGGCTCAGCCCGCATCCGGACCTTCACGTCGACGGGGTTGACAGAGATAGCCTCGACCTCGACCATCAGATCCCTGGCGCCTAAACTCGGGTCCGCAATCTCGATCGCCTCGAGAGCCAGTGCCTGATCAATCGTCAGGCTCTTGGTGTAGCCAATCGCTTTCATCTGTTTCGTCCTTACTTCTGTGGCGCGGTGCGTGTCACCGTCCTAATCCAATCGCTCAAGCTGATAGAGCGTCCAGTTTGCCACCATGCCCGCGGTCCTGGCACCAAAGGCCTGAATGTGCGGCGCCTGCATATGCACCTCCCACTCGGCCTTGGTGGTCCAGATCTCGTGCAGGTGGAAGAGGTTGCGATCCTCGATTGAGCGGTGCAGCTGATAGGCCTCACAACCTTGCTCCCCTCGGGTGATGGGGATGAGGTCGCGCAAAGCCGCCTCCACCGCGTCAGCCTGCCCCTCCTCGGCCAGGACCTGTGCAGCGATCGTTAGTTTCATTTGAATTCCTCATTGACAGCCAATTTCCTATGAGTGTTATGGAGACGAGAGATCGATAAGCAAAATGAGTTGTTCAAATGGACAGCATGAGCAATCCCAATAGACCGCAGTTCCGCCTCGACGCAGACCTGATCAGCCTGCGCGCCCTGGTCGCCATTGCCGACACTGGGAGCTTCTCAGCGGCGGCAGCACGGATCGGGCGCACGCAATCAGCCGTCAGCCTACAGATCGCAAAGCTGGAAGAGCGGCTGCAAACCAAGCTGCTGGAACGAAGCAGCCGTCAGGTGACGCAGACCGCCTCAGGCGAACTCTTGATCGCCTATGCCAGACGCATTCTTGATCTCGCCGACGAGGCGATGCTGGCGCTCAATGCGCCGGAAACGACCCATCCCTTTCGGATCGGATTTGCCGACTACCTGGCGCCAGAGCACTTGCATTTGCTGCTGGGCCGCTTCCGACGCGCCCATCCAAAGCTGGTCTTCGAACTCAAGCTCGGGACCGGTGCCATGCTGCGAGACCTTTTGGATGCGGGCGAACTGGACCTCGCCGTTGCCGGTCCGGACGGTGGCATGGGAAGGGATGATGGCAGCTGCTTGATGACAGAGCCTCTGCTATGGGTCGCGACGGCGCAAGAGCGCCCCCTCTTGGAACCGCCCCTGCCCCTCGTTCTTATGCAAGCCCCTTGCAGCTACCGGCGACACGCCATTGAGGTCCTGGACCGAGCTGGCCTCGCCTGGCATGTCGGCACCGAGGCCAACTCCATCCACGCCATCCACTCTGCCGTCAAAGCCAACCTTGGCATTTCAGCCGTACCGCGATCAGCGTCCGCCGGCCTCCAGATCCTGACGGAGGGACTACCGGAACTGCCGGAGACGGCCATGGTTGCCTACCGTGGCCACGCTGGCCATCCCCTCACGGAGACTTTCATCGCTTTCCTGCACGATAGCCTGGGAGGTCCCGCCCAGGCGCGCGCGGCTGCCGCGTGATTGCTCGTCACGCCTTGACCTAAGTTAAGGCCCTCTCTCTGTATCAACGACCGCGCGAAGCGCCGCCAAGCTGCTGGTGCGCGCATCTTCAAGGGACAGGGAGCGGGGCCGGAACAAGACCGTGGCATTGGCAAGCCCCACGATCATGTGGCGCAAGACGAAAGCCAAGCGATCGAGGGCGGTATCTTCACTAAGCTCATCGCGATGCATAGAGATTGCAGTAAGGAAGGCGTCGGACAGGCGCTCAACCTCTCCCAGTGTGGCGGCATTGCGTGGGACCGTGGTCGCCAGTAACCGGTGCATTTCAGGATCTTCTTGACGCTGCCGAATAACGAGATCAACGAGTGCCACAAGCAAGTCATCCAGCGAGCCGTCCTCTGTGGCGTGCAGTATCTCTTCCACCTGTTGGGCCATCGTCCGGAAGTGGCGCGCGTGCAGTGCATTCAGGATGTCTTGCTTGTTGGAGAAGTACTGATAGAGCGACCCGATGCTGACTCCGGCCCGCTCGGCGATCCGGTTGGTCGTAATGGCTGACGCGCCCTGATCGCGAATGACATGGCTGACCGCATCTAGAATGGCGTCCACCGTGAACTGAGAGCGAGCCTGCTTGGGACGTCGGCGCTTACTGCCCATAAATCTGAGCATCCTTTCAACTAGCCCCAATTCTTTAGCTAAATCTGTGCCTTATGAGAAGCGTCAAAGCGAGTTGGCAGCGTCTCGGCCGATCACCATAACTCCAAACATGAACAAGACAACAACACCTCAGCACGATGCACTGCGTCTGACACGAATCACGAACGCCTGCGTTCTGATTGAGCTTGGCGACATCGCAATTCTGACCGATCCCTGGTTCCGCAAACCCTGGGGCTTCACCGAAGAACCTGGCCTTCGGGTAGACCAGTTACCGAAGCTATGCGCCATCATCGGCAGCCACAGCGTCTCCGACCACTGGGACATGCCCGCCTTCGCCAACTACCCCTATCGCGATTCGACGGCCATCTACACAGCGACCCGATCGATGGCCAAGCGTGCGCAGAAAGTGGGCTTCGGATCGGTCAAGACCTTGGATTGGGGCGATAGCAAAGAGATCGCCCCCGGACTCTTCCTTGACGTGATCGCGGCACAGCGCGCCTTCGGTCTTCGCTCGAACAACTATGTGCTCACCTATGGCCAGACTCGTCTGTTCTTCGGTGGCGAGACCCGACGTCTGGAACCGCTGGCAGACTACCGGGCTCGGCATCCAGCCGTGGACGTGGCCTTGGTTCCGGTGAACGGGATACGTCTGCTCGGCTTTCGTCTCGTGACCACAGCCGAAGAGTCACTGACCGCCGCGGAGATCCTTGGCGCGCACACCTTGATCCCCATTCACGATTCCATGCACGCAATGGGCCTAGGCGGCCCCACCTCGTCACGCCACGATCTCAAAGGCCGCACGGGAGGCAACCCGCAGGTTCTCTTTCTCGAACCTGGCGAGACCCAGGTGATCGCTCAACCCAGAGGGGCACAGTCATGATACCGGACAGGAACTCCAAGCCGGCCGGTCTGTTTCAGCCGGTCATCAATCCCAACAAGTGCGAAGGAAGCGGAGACTGCGTCACTGTCTGCCCCTACCAGGTCTTCGAGGTCGTGCGCATGTCCGACGACCTCTTCCACTCTCTCTCCCTGCTAGGGAAGCTGAGGGCGCGCGTCCACGGCAGAAAGACGGCGGCGACCCCGAATGCCGATCACTGCAGGGCCTGTGGCCTCTGCGTCAAAGCCTGCCCCGAGAAGGCAATCAGGCTTCAGCGCTCTGGCTAACCGGACGGTCCGGATCCTGCTTCCAGATGGCAAAGGATCCATCGAATAGGCGGGCCGGTCGGTCGAGTTGCGAGAGCGCCAGCAGAATGACCGTGGCCGCGTAGCCGGAGCCGCAGGTGGTGATTACCGGTGTCTCTCGCCACTGGGGCGCCCTCTCATCCAGCGCTCTGGAGAGCCCCTCCGATTGGAGGAAAAGACCGCTGTCCGCATCCAGCACAGCACTGAAGGGGACATTCAAAGAGCCGGGGATGTGCCCAGTACGCGGACTTTCGGGGTTTCCGGCGAAACTCTTGACGCCACGACCGTCGATGACACAGCTCTCGTCCTTCGCAGCGATGAAGTCATCGAGACTGACGATCAGGTCGTCGTGTCTCTTTGGCTGGAAGGAACCGGGCGCTGGCTCTGCAGGCTCTGTCGAGACCGGCAAGCCCTGGGCTTGCCAATGGTTCCAACCGCCATCCAGCACCCGCACGCGGTCAAAGCCCCAATAGCGCATGGCCCACCAGAGCCTGCCGGCAAACATGTGCGAGTAGTTGTCGTACAAGACCACCAGGTCACCCTCGTTGATTCCAAGGGTCTGGAAGGCCTTTGCGGCACCAGCCTCATCGCTGACGGCAGCAAGGCCCGGGGCGACCCCCTGCTGAAGGAAGTGTTCTGTCCAGTCAAGGAACACGGCGCCTGGGATGTGACCCGCCGCATAGTCCTCCGGCAGGGCGCGCGCAGGCGTCGTCCAGGTACCGCGTACATCGAAGATCTTGACTGCCGGCTCACCTAGCAAACCACTGAGTGTGTCGGCTGAGATCACTTGAGAGTGGCTATCGTGCATCTCCTGCGATCCTTCTGTTGACGGTGCTCGCCGCCCCGCGGGGCACACCCGCCTCAAGCGCTCCTGGCAGCCCTTCGATTCTGGCTGACCAGCCACATGAGGGCAAGGATGGCCAGCAAGAGGAAGGGGATCATGGCGATGTTGACGGCGCTCCAGCCTTCAACTGCGGTTTCACCCGAACAGTTCATCAAACCGCCCGAAGCCAGACTGGCCAGGGTGACAGAGCCGAAGACGATCATGTCGTTCAGACCCTGGGCGCGCCCGCGCTCGTTGGCTGAATGCGCTGTCGCCAAGAGGCTGGTGGCGCCGATGAACCCGAAGTTCCAGCCGATGCCCAAGAGGATCAGAGCCAGATAGAAGTTGGCAAGCGTGACACCCGAGAGCGCCAGGAGGCCTGCCATTCCCAGGATGAAGAGCCCCGCCGACATCACTTTGAGAACACCGAAGCGCAGGATGAGATAGCCGGTGAAGAAGGAGGGAATGTACATGCCGAGGATGTGCGCGGAGACGATGTCATTGGCATGCTCGGTCGAGAAACCACAGCCAACGACGGCAATCGGGGCCGATGTCATGACCAGGTTCATGAGCGAATAGCTGACCGTCCCACAGATGATGGCGACCAGGATGACCGGATTGGACAGCAGCTGTCGTCGCGATCGCGGCGCCGGACCAGACGCCATTGCCGCCTTGCGTTCGGCCGCTTTGGGCAGATCCAGGAGAAAGAAGAGAAGCATTCCGACCAGGTTCATCACGATGATCGTGACGTAAGTCCCAAGGAAGGGAACGACGGAGGCATCCCACACGAACTTGTTCAGCTGCGGCCCGAAGATGGCGGAGAGCAGGCCTCCGGCCATCACGAAGGAGATGGCTTTGGGCTTGAAGCTAAGCGAGGCGGAGTCGGCTGCGGCAAACCTGTAGAACCCATGCGCGGACATGTAGATGCCCGAGAAGTAAGAGCCCAAAAGCAGCACCGGGAAGGAACCGAGGTAGAGGCCATAGGCGGCAACCGCGGCACCGATCGCACCGCAGATCGCGCCGGTGAAGAAGCCAACCCTGCGCCCATAACGCTGCATCAAGGGGGACATCCAAGGTGCCGTGGTCATCGAGCCGAAGACGATCATCGAGATCGGCAAGGTGGCGAAGCAGACATTCGATGCCAGCATGCCCCCGGCCAGCCCGCCGACCACGAAGATCATCGGCAACTGCGCACCCAGGATCGCTTGGGCCGCCACCAGGACCGCAACGTTCCGCTTGGCGCGGCGATCATCCGTGTCAGTCATCGCGCCCGCGCAGGCTTGAGGCCCGCCCCCTTGTTGACGGTTGCCAGGAAGACGCCCAAGCCGGCGACCACCATACCCAGCCAGGCGAGCGGCGGCATGATCTCGTCCAGGACGACCCAGGCGATAGCGGCCGCCATCGGCGGCACCAGGAAGAAGAGCGCAGAGACCTTGGAGACCTCGCCTGCGCGGATCATCGCCAGCAAGAGACCGACCGCGATCAGGGAACTGGCGACGATCAGATAGACCAGAGAGCCCAGCAGCTCCCAGGTCCAGACAATGGTCATGGATTCAAAGGCAATCATGAAAGGGGCGACCCCCAGGAGGCCAGCGGTGAAGCCCACAAGGTTTGCCGTGACCGGATGCTGCGAGACGCCGAAGCGCTTCTCCCAGAGTGAGCCGCCGGTGATGCCAAGCAGTGCCAGAAAGGCATAGAGAAAGCCGATCACCGAAGGGGTGGCAATCTCGGATCGTGCAGTGATGACCAGCACTGCCCCAGCCAGTCCCAGCACCAGTCCCAACCAGCGGCGCCAATCTACCTGCTCGCCACTCCAACGCGGCGCTACGAGGCCAACGATGATCGGCTGCAACGAGAGGATCAAAGCCAAGGTTCCGACCGAGAGCCCGGCCGTGAAGGACATGTAACACATGCCGAAGT
Organism: Rhodospirillales bacterium; assembly: GCA_963669335.1. GTDB lineage: Bacteria > Pseudomonadota > Alphaproteobacteria > Kiloniellales > JACOMY01 > JACOMY01. Next base: position 1,990,084 of record OY770023.1, on the reverse strand, counting down.
ACAGCGACTGCAGCAGAAAGCCGACAATCGCCAGATGCAGCCATTCGGCCCTGGATTTCGGCAACGGGGGTCTGAAGACCAGGAAGAGGGCCGCCATGATGACCACGACACAGGCGAAGCGCAGTGCCAGGAAGGTCATGGGCTCAATGTAGCCAAGACCGAACTTGGCAGCGACGTACCCGGTCGACCACATCACCAGGAAGATGCCCGGCGCCAAGAGCAACCAGAGAGGTTTCTCGGTCGCTGCCGCCTTGGTCGCACTCGCCGCCTTGGTCTTAGTCACTATCGTCATGCGGTCTCACCGCCATCTCACCTCAGCTTCTGTCTTGGGATCGCGTTACAGGCCTCGCCTGATAACGCCCCGTGATCCTAGTTCCTCGGTTGAATTCAGAAAAATGAAATGATACGAACAAGGTCATGAATAAAACCGAACGCCCCTTCACCGACAGCACGCTTCTGAGGAGCTTCATCGAGATTGCCGAGTGCAAGAACCTGACCCTGGCCTCATCCAGGCTGAACCGCAGTCAATCTGCGATTAGTGTTCAGATCAAGAAGCTTGAGCAAGAGTTGAAGGCATCACTCTTCGTCCGCGACGGCAAGGGCATGGCACTCTCGGCCAGCGGCGAGAAGCTGCTACCGGTGGCAAGGCGGGTCCTGGCCGAACTGGCGCAGGTACAAACCCTCTTTGAGGCGCCGCTGGACGGGCAGATCAGGGTCGGGATTCCAGACGACTTTGACGAGGGCGTGCTTGAGCGGGTCCTGGCCGACTTCACCAAGACCAATCCTGGTGTAGAGGTTCTCGCCTCCTCCGGCTGCACCATGGCTTTCCCCGATGCACTGCGCCGCGGAGAGCTGGACATCGCCGTCTGTTCCGGAGCTGAGACTCCGCCCGGTGAGGTTTTTCTGGAGCAGCAAGCCGTCTGGGCTGTCGGTCAGCCCCTCTATCCTCTACCCGACGGCCCCGTCCCGCTTGCCGTCATCAATCACGGCTGCGCCATGGGAGAGCTGCCCAAGAGGGCCCTAGAGAAGCAAGGGCGCAGCTATAACGTTGCCTTCGCCTGCAGCGGTCTCATGAGCCTAAAATCGGCTATTCGCGCTGGCTTCGCCGTGGGCATCCTCTTCGAGAGCAGTGTGGAACCCGGCATGAGGATTCTCACGCCCAGAGACGGCTTTCCCCCGCTGCCGAGGTTCAAGCGCTCGATCCTCGTCCGCCCCGATGCGCCAGGTGGTCTGACCAAGGCCATGGCGAGTGCCATCGAGGGCGCTGTTTGAGCTGGCCGGCTGTACTTCAGAGGACTCTCACTCATAGATAGCGATCGGCTCGCCGATTTGATCCAGTAGGGGGACCGAAGCAATGCCCGGCCCCTCCGGCGCTGTCATTCGGCCGTTGGAGATCACCGGCGGGTTTGCCACCGTCGCCTTCTTCAAGCCCTTCGGATAGATCACCGAGCGGATGGCGCGCTCTGGTGTCGAATGACCCATGTGCGCCACGACTGCACAGGCCAGTTCGCTATAGGAAGAGTCCTGGATCTCCATGGGAACCTTCAAGGCGACACAGAGATCGCGGATCAGTCGCATCTTCGAGATGCCGCCAACCTTGGCGAGCTTGAGATTAAGCCCATCCAGCACCCCGTCCTGCTTGGCACGGATCACCAGGTCGACGTCGGTGGCCGACTCATCCAGGATCAAGGGCACGCCTGTCGTGCGCCGCACCTCGCGGCATTCCTCGTAGGTGGCGCAAGGTTGCTCGAAATAGACGTCGATCGGGCCCATGGCACGAGCCACCCGGATAGCCTCGTCGACGCGCCAGCCGGCATTGCCGTCGTACTTCAGCGACTCTCCTGGGCGCAGGCGTTCGCCCATCCAGCGCAGATAGGCGATGTCCTTGGCCACATCCCCGCTCGTCTTTCCGGAAAACTGGGCGATGCCCTGCGCGCGGAGCGCAGCGATAGCCGCCTCCAAGGCCTCGCCGGTTTCGGGCGGGACAGACCCCACGACCTCTGGCCTCGGCGTCACCATGCCACCCAGCAGCATGTAGAGCGGTGTGTCCAGCGAGCGGGCCAGGATATCCCAGAAGGCGACATCCAACGCCGTCTTGACGTAAGGCTGCCCGGTCATCTCGAAGTCCATCAAGGCGGCGAGTGCTGCGACCATGCGCGGGTCGCGGCCGATCAGCTTTGGCGCCAACTCAGCGATGCCGGCACGCACGCCGCGCGCAAAAGCAGCGACGAAGTTCGCGCCCCAGGGCACGGAATCACCCCACCCCTCGATCCCGACATCGGTTTCGACCCGCACATAGGTTATGTCGAAAACCGACATCACCCGATCGTGCGAGATGGTGGCGGGTTTGATGGGAACATCGACCTGGTAGACGCTGATCCGGGTGATTCTCATGGCGCGTTCCTTGGAAACAGTGACCGGCTGCGGGTGAATGGCATTGAAAAGATAGCCACCCCTTTGAGGGGGATCCTCTCGGGCTGCACACAGCCACCTTGATCGGCGGCACGGGTCCGATAGGCAAACAGCTTCATTGAGGCATGAAGGACCGTCAAAGCAGTTTAGCTGGGTCAATTGGCTCAGGAATCGTCATAGGTGGCCAGAGCCTGGTCTTTGGATTACCAGAACTCGGCCAAGCGCCTGCGCATTCATCGCTTGAGGATGTGCCTGCCTTCGATAGTTTTGCTCCCACCAGGCGGTTGCATCCTTGCGTGATAGCGACGTGGCACCGGACGCCAGACGATCTTCGGCACGCGCGTTCCGATCTCGCCCACCGGACGGAGGCTTTCAGTGAAGATTTCTCGGATCGACGTGTTCCAGCTCGACATCCCGCTTGTGAAGCCGAAGCGCTATCCCAACAAGACCTACGAGGCCTTGGACGACACCATCGTCAGACTGGAAACGGACGGCGGCCTTGTCGGTTGGGGAGAGGTTTGCCCGATCGCATCGACCTACCAGCCGGAACACGCCCTTGGCGTGCGTGCGGCGATCGAGGAAATGGCCCCGGGCCTCATCGGTGAGGACCCGACCCAGACCGACCGGCTGAACGCCGTCATGAACCGCTGGCTGATGGGCGGCACCTACGCCAAGTCCGCCATCGACATCGCCTGTTGGGACATCACCGGAAAGGCCTATGGCAAGCCGATCTACCATCTGATCGGCGGCCGCATGCAGGCGCGTGCCCGCGCCTATCCCGAGATCGAGATGGGTCCACTTGAAGGGGTGGCGAGGCGCATCGAGCAGTACCGTAGCGAAGGCTTCAGCCACTTCCAACTGAAGGTCGGGCGAGGCAGCACCTTCGAGCATGACATAGCCCGCATTCGCAAAGCAGGCGAGAGCGTCAGACCGGGTGAAACCCTGGTCGTTGACGCCAACAAGGCCTGGAAGACGCATGAGGCGCTGCGCATTCTGACGGCCACGGCGGGCATCGACTTCTATATCGAACAGCCCTGCCTCACCTATGAGGAGTGCCTGTCGATAAGGCGTCAGGTGCGCCAGCCGATGATCCTCGACGAATGCATGACCGACATCAAGGTCCTGCTGCGGGCGCTTGCCGACGACTGCTTCGAGGGGATCGGCTGCAAGATCACCCGGGTCGGCGGCATCACCGGCATGCGCCTCATCCGCGACGTCTGCACCGCAGCCGGCAAGATCATGACCTGCGACGACGCCTGGGGCGCCGACCTCTCAGCCGCAGCACAGGCCCACATGGCGATCTCAACACCAGAAACCACCTTCTCCGCCACCTATGTCTCGACCTACTTCTCCAAGCTCCGCTACGATGAGAGCGCCCCCATGGTGGTCGACGGCTTCCTCAACACCAACGAGAAGCCAGGCCTCGGCGTCGAGCCGGACATGACGATCCTTGGGGAGCCGATACGTAGCTACTCTTGAGCCAGACATGCGCAACTGCGATTGCGCGCAGGCAGTATTCCTCCGCGATCCAAGAGACAGGCCGCACGGTAAAGCCGGAAGAAGAGGCTATCGTGATCCCGACCGATAAGCGTCGGAGTAAGTGCGGTAACCTCGCCAGAGGTGCGGTGAAGCGGATGCTGGTCAACAGCGCCAAGTCCTTCTCTGGCGCGCCCATCAAGAGCACCAGGCCAGGCATCTATCAATGTAGAGGTGGGTGGCGGAGCCGGACACTCCGCCTGCCGATCGCTTCTGACATTGCGGATGCGCATCGGCCCGGTTTTGAGTGTCGGGAGCGCACAACCAGCTATAATGCGGCACGTTCATGCCGGTGATGACAAATATTTTCCTGATGTTGGAAAGAGTTTTGGAAAATAAAACCTAAGGATGATTGACAACTCTTCCTACATCCTGAACTTTCTTAATTGGAAAAATGCATCGGGGAAAGTACGATGGCACTTATTTTTGGTACCGCTGGGGTGAACAACACCATCTTCGGAACAACCCTGGACGATACCATCTATGGGCTGAGCGGAGACGACGTCTTAGTCGGGAATGCGGGTTCCGATAGCCTCTTCGGCGGCAGTGGAGCAGACAATACCCTTTTTGGAGGCTACGGCGACGACTACCTCTTCGGCGGCGATGGAGAGGACGTACTCTTCCGCGGCGAAGGAGGCGACGACAGACTCTACGGAGGGTCAGGGACTGACGCGCTCTTCTTGGGAGGCCCGGGTGCCGACACGATCTTTGGTCTCGATGGAGACGACTTCGTGTTGACCGGTGGCAGCGACTCCGACAGTCTCTTTGGCGGCAGTGGAGCAGACTCCTTTCTTAGTGGCGGTTACGGCGACGACAAGCTCTTCGGCGGCAGCGGGGTGGACACAAGTTTCATAGGCGAGAGCGGCGCCGACAGCCTCTCCGGCGACGCTGGCAATGATTTCTTTTTCTTTGGCGACAGCGGCAATGACAGCCTCTTTGGCGGCAGTGGGAAAGACGCCGGCTTCGTCGGTGCCCATGGGGATGACAGCCTCTCCGGTGGGAGTGGGGATGAGTTCTGGTTCTTTGGAAGCAGCGGCGCCGATCGCCTTTCAGGCGACCATGGAGATGACTACTCGTTCTTAGGCGACACCGGGGCCGACAGCCTCTACGGCGGCAACGGTAGAGACGACTCCTTTTTTGGCGGCGAAGGTGCTGACAGCATCTTTGGTGGCAGTGGTAGTGACGGCGGCATAGTCCTGTTTCCATCCTTCTCCTTCTATGGCGGATTCTATGGCGACAGCGGTCCTGACAGCTTGTCAGGCGGCAGTGGCGGCGACAGACTCTTGTTTGGCGGCAGCGGCGACGATAGCGTCTCCGGCGACGACGGCACTGATGGGTTCCTTTTCGGCGACAGTGGAGCCGATAGAGTCTCAGGCGGCCTAGCACCGGATTTGGGTCTCTATGGAGGCGGCGGCGACGACAGCCTCTATGGTGGCAGCGGCGGCGACGCGAATCTGGCGGGGGGCTCCGGCGCGGACCTCGTGGCTGGTGATAGCGGCAACGACCGGGTCCTGATCGGCGACACGGGAGCCGATATCCTGACCGGTCGGGCCGGCGATGACGAAAGCCTTTCCGGAGGACTTGATGACGACAAACTCAGCGGCGGTGCTGGCGATGATTCCCTCTTTTTCGGTGGTCAGGGTGACGACCGCTTGTATGGCGGTGGTGGCGACGACCACTCGCTTCTCGGGGACAGCGGCAGCGACCTCATCGAGGGCGGCAACGGTGCCGATGTGCTGTTCGGCGGCAGCGGCGGTGACAGCCTCTACGGTGGCCTCGGGCTCGACAGCCTCTTCGGGGGTGCTGGCAACGACATGGGTCTCTTTGGCGGCAATGCGAGAGACCGTCTCTACGGCGGCAGCGGCGATGATCTCTCGCTGGCGGGCGACAGCGGCAACGACAGTCTCTACGGCGGCAGCGGCGGTGATTCCTTCCTGTGGGGCGCTCTAGGCGACGATCTCATTCGAGGTGATAGCGGCAACGACGCCGCTCTCTTCGGTGGCGACGGCGAGGACGGTCTGTCAGGACGCGCCGGCGACGATTCCGGCTTCTATGGAGATGATGGCTCCGATCGCCTCAACGGCGGTCTCGGTCTTGATGCCTCCTTCTACGGCGGCTCTGGGAGCGATATCCTCCGCGGCGGTGGCGGCGACGACGCCAACCTCTTCGGCGGCAGCGGGATCGATACGGTCATGGGCGAGAATGGGAACGATACCCTGAATGTGGCAAGCCAGGGCGAGTTGCAGGCGGGCGATCTATTCGACGGAGGGGCCGGTGCCGACACGCTCATGCTGGCGGCCGGCGTCAGCCTTCCCGCGGGCGTGACACTGACGAGTATTGAGTATACGATCTATGGATAAAAATTTGGATAGCTAAAACATGCTGTTGTACAACTGCCATCCTCCTCTGATTGAGGAATCTATTCTATAATTCCTGAAAAACAAGTGAGGAACCCTGGAAAGCTATTTACTTTCTTGTAACGTGACGTCTCGATGCTCTCACAGGAGCTTTCGCCTGGCTCGCCAGGAGGCCCTGAACCACGCGACGAAACTTAAGGTTGGGCAAGGCAGCATCTTCGAGCATGATATTGCCCGCATTCAAAAGGCAGGTGAGAGCGTCAGACCGGGTGAACGCTGGTCGTTGACGCCAACAAGGCATGGAAGACGCAAGAGGCGCTGCGCATTCTGACGGCCACGGAGGGCATCGATTTCTATATCGAACAGCCCTGCCTTACCTGCGAGGAATGCCTGTCGATAAGGCGCCAGGTGCGCCAGCCGATGATCCTCGATGAATGCATGACCGACATCAAGATCCTGCTCCGCGCACTTGCCGACAACTGCTTCGAGGGCATCGGCTGCAAGATCACCCGGGTCGGCGGCATCACCGGCATGCGCCTCATCCGCGACGTATGCACCGCTGCCGGCAGGATTGTAACCTGCGACGACGCCTGGGACGCCGACCTCTCAGCCGCAGCACGGGCCCATATGGCGGTCTCGACACCAGAGACCGCCTTCTTCGCGACCTATGTCTCGACCTATTTCTCCAAGCTCCGCTACGATGAAGATGCTCCCATGGTGGTCGACGGATACCTGAACACCAACGAGAAGCCCGGCCTCGGCGTCGAGCCGGACATGACGATCCTTGGGGAGCCAGTGTGTAGCTATACTTGAGCCAGCTACTTGGCTCTGCTTGATATCAGGAGAGTTAGGTTCTTCCTAAACTGACCTCTCTGCACAAACTAAATCTAGTCAAGGGTCGCCTTTCAACAGGGTCAACATGATGGCCCACTAATCATTAGTTCACGAAGCGGCTCGTATGAATACAGAAAAGTACGCAGAGACTTTAAAGCCTCTTCCTTCTGCATTCCTGATCTCAAGCCTTGGTAATAAAGTAAGTACAAAAGCAATCTATCAAGTGTGGTTGGTGAGTCAGGAATCTTTCTGTTGTCAAACATAGTGCAAACTGCATCCGTTGAGTCATTGAACAGACCGAAGCCCTGGTACATCTCCTCGTAAAGGCATCGCATCAGCTTACTCTTATTGTCAGCGTATTCAGCCAAAATCAAAGTGAATCCTATGCTGTCTGACACATCCGAATTTTCAACAAGCGGACGAGTGTCCGACGAATGACCACCAATCACGACAAATCCGCCGCAATCTGGCTCCTCCTCCGATTCAATACTAGATCTAAACGAATCTATCTCATCCCGAGATCCGAAAACTAGATTCTGCTGTCTTTCTGTTGTTGCTTGTAAGAAATAGTCAAGCGGATCATCATCAACCACAATTACATAATTCGGCCGCCCTGTGTCAGTCACCGGGACTCCAGACAATGAACTCAGTTCTTTAAAGATGCTCAGGACCTCCTGGTAAACATCTTGACTTTTCCGTCCTATTATTTTGGCTCGGACCTCCACATCCCACCGCGCAAGCTCATTGAAGTCCGGAGCGTCATTCTCAAAACCGAAAGCATGGTTACCAAATCGCTTAAGAACTTCCTCAGTTGCGTCAGGGAGACAGAACTTTGCCTTCAGGCAATCTGCGCCTAACGCATACTCCTGAGCCTGCGTGTTAGGAGTTACCATAGCCAAAACAGCAGCTAGGATGGACACACACACCATGTGCCACCAGCCGCCCTTGATGGATTTTGGATTACCTCTGCCCATACACAGAGCCTCGATGCCTCATTGGATCTACCAAGCCACCCATTCCGGTCCCTTCATGTTCTGAACTGAAACCCCCGGGTTCGTCAAAGACCGCTTTGTTTGAGTCACGCTACCAACCCCTACTGCAGCCGGGCATGGTGGCATTTTCCGGCTTCAGCCGGAGTTCTGTAGCCGATTGGCTGAAGGAGCCTGCAAGTGTTAAACCAGTCGCCCCATTCTTAGGGAGCTTGCTCGACGGCCTCAAGGGGCCGCCCATGCCTGCGACAGCAACAACACGCCGCTTCAAAAGCGGTTCCCAGGCGGGCACCTGACACTTGCCGGAGCGAACAGCGATGCCTCACCAGCCTCGAAGCCGATCCGGATTGTAGTTGCTGATGAGGTAGACCGCTACCCCGCTTTGGCTGGCACTGAAGGCGACCCAGTCAAGCTGACGCGGAAGCGCAGGGCAAGATCCTAGATTCGTAAGACTGTCCTGAGCTCGGAACTCATGCCATCCCCTGCCCCACCTGATTCAGTGTTTCGATGGTCTTCGGTCAGCGACGCGATGGACCAGACCGCTGGCCTCGTCGCCCTGGTAGATGCCGAAACTGCCATGGCGAAACTCTTCCCGGTAGCGCGCGAGCATGCTGCGCTCGGCGGTGCTGGTGACCCGATCCAAGGGCAGAGTGTCGAGCGCGAAGTAGGCCATGGTCTCAGGAGGGTTACCGGCAACGGTGCCGTGATAGACGATGCCGTGGTGGCCGGTTTCGCTGTCGCTGTAGACGGCGTAGAGGTAGTCGAGCTTGGGGCGAAGACCGCTGGCCTCTAGCGTGGCGACCAGGCCGCTCAGGCTGTTATCACTGATCGGAGCCTTGGGAACGCGGTAAGTGTCACCCGCCTGCTTTTCCAGAAGGATCCGACGTTCGCACTCCATGACAGCGCTGATGGAGATGCCGCCGCTGGCGCCGGCCGCATTCACCAGTGGCTCTTCCAGTCCGATGGTGAAATAGCTGCCGCGAAAGTAGCCGAGCGGCTGGCGACTGCTGACCGTGAAATCTACCACCCGACCGATCAGGACGAAGTGATCACCCGCATCAACCACCTCATGGCGCGCGCAGACGAAGCTCCCCAAAGAGGCGTGAAGAATCGGCATGCTTGAACGCCCGGCATCCCACTTGGCCAGTTGGAACTTCTCGGCAGAGCGGGAGGCAAACAAGCCGGAGACGGCCCTTTGTTCCTCACTCAGTATGTTGACTGCGAAGTGCTGAGCCTGGGCAAAGACATCACAGCTGTGCGCCGACTTGGCAACGCAGATCAGCAGCAGCGGCGGGTCCAGGGATACTGAGGTGAAGGAGTTGGCGGTGAAGCCGCGCGGCGTGCCGTCCGCCTGACGTGTGGTGACGATGGTGACCCCGGTTGCGAAGCTGCCGAAGGCATTGCGCAGTGCCCGCTTTTCTTCGTCGTTCATCGTCCTGCCATAGGTCTGCTCCCTGGGTTGCCCGGGACCACTCTGCCTTATCCTCCAAGCGTGCGGTCGAAGAACTGCACGAGTGGCTCGTTAACGCGCTCCGGCGCTTCGGCCAGCGCCATGTGGCGCAGGGTCGTTAGGATGTACACCTCTGCCCCCTCGATCTCGGCCGCTATCGCGCGGGCCATGTCCGGCCCGTTGCCATAGTCCTGATCTCCGGTCATGACCAGAGTTGGGCAGGAGATCGGCGGTGTGGGCGCTGTAATCTCGTCCACCCCATCCGCCAGAACCCGATAGATCCGATGATAGACCTCTTTGCGGTTTGCCATGACCCAGCTGTGGACCAGCTCCATCATCTCCGGATTGCGAACCCGGAAGCCCTCGCCGAACCAGCGTTCCAGTGCGGCCTCCACAGTGGAGGACGGACCCAGCGCGCGCGCCTGTTCGACTCGCTTGACGATCGCCGCCTGCGCCTCGGGGCTTCGTTGATGTGAAGAATGCAGGATCGCCAGCGCCTTCGCGCGCCTGGGGGCGTCTTGAGCAAAGCGGCGGGCAATCATACCGCCGAGCGAGAAGCCGGTGATCGCTGCAGAAGAGAGGCCGCAGTGATCCATCAGACCCTCTAACTGTCGCGAGAAGAGCGACAGGCTGGGCGTTTCCGGCGGAACAGCGCTCTCCCCATGGCCATAGAGGTCATAACTCAGCACGCGATAGCGATCCGTGAGCGCGGGCCTCGTCCACTGCCAACAGGCCCTGTTCAGACCCAGGCCGTGAATGAGGACAACGGGCGGCGCTTTGGCCGGACCGGCGATCTCGAATGCGGTGCCGTCCCCTGCCCGATCGCTCATCTAGGCCCCCGTCTGCTGCGGATCGTAAGCGATCACCTCAACCTCAACGCGGACGTCGACCAGCAGGTCGCTGACGACCGCGGACCGGGTCGGCGGCTCGACTGGAAAGTACTCGCCATAGACCGCATTAAATCCGGGGAAGTCCGCCCGGTCCCTGAGCCAAACCATGGCCTTCACGACGTCACTCAAATCGCATCCGGCCAGTGCCAAGGTCGCCTTGATGTCTTCCAGGACAGCGCGGGTCTGCTCTTCGACGGTGCCGTCGGTCATCGGCGCGCCGTCGCGCATCGGAACCTGTCCGGTCAGAAAGACAAAATCGCCGGCCCGTATCGCTCGCGACAAAGAAAGGACACGGCCCCCGATTTCCAGCGGCCCGCCTAAGATCTCTTTCGGTTTCGCCATCTCCATCTCTCCTTCGCATCAAGGTTAGACGCCACCTTGGATCCACGCGCGCGCATTTTTCGACGGATCAAGTCGAAAATTCGCACATGTGTGCCGTGGAAGCGACAAGAATGATCAGCATGCCTGAAGGAGGGTCAGCAGAATGACAGCAATCCGCACGTACCAAATGTTGATCGACGGCGCCTGGGTGGATGCTTCGGATGGCGGCCAGTTCGACAGCATCAATCCCGCCACCGGTGCGGTCTGGAGCCGGGTCCCAGAGGCCACTGCCGAGGATGTGGACCGGGCCGTTCGCGCCGCCCACCGTGCCTTCAGCGAAGGCCCTTGGGCCAAGATGATGCCGAATGAACGCGGCAAGTGCCTCAGACGCCTTGCGGACTTGCTGGGCGAGCGGTCAGAGGCGCTGGGGCGCACGGAATCGCTCGATTCCGGCAAGATGCTGAAGGAGACCCGCTGGCAGGCCAAGTACATCGCCGAATTCTTCCACTTCTATGCCGGCTGTGCCGACAAGATCAGCGGCGAGACCCTGCCCATCGACAAGCCCGACATGTTCGTCTTCACCAAGCGCGAACCGCTGGGCGTGGTGGCGGCCGTGGTCCCCTGGAATTCGCAGCTCTTCCTGGTGGCAGTCAAGATCGGCCCGGCGCTGGCGGCAGGAAACACGGTGGTGCTGAAGGCCTCCGAACATGCCTCCGCAGCGATGCTGGAGTTCGGCCAGCTGATCGAAGAGGCGGGCTTCCCGCCAGGCGTGGTCAACATCGTCACCGGTCACGGTGCCCCCTGCGGACGGGTGCTGACGGCCCACCCCCTGGTCGCTCGGATCTCCTTTACCGGTGGGCCGAACGCGGCGCGTCACGTGCTGGAGAACTCCAAGCAGAACTTTGCCGAGGTGTCGCTGGAGTTGGGCGGCAAATCCCCCTTCATCGTTTTCGAGGACGCCAATATCGAGAGCGCGGTGAATGCCTCTATCGCCGGCATCTTCGGGGCCACCGGGCAGAGCTGCGTTGCCGGGTCCAGACTCTACCTCCACGAAGACATTGCAGACGACTTCCTGGAGCGGATGATCACCTTGGCACGCCAGATCAAGATCGGCGATCCTTCGGCCGAGGAGACCCAGATGGGCCCGCTTTGCACCTCTGGACAGCTGGAACACATCAAGGCCGAAGTCGCCCATGCCGAAAGCGAAGGCGGCAGGGTTCTGACAGGCGGCAAGCAGCCCGAGGGAATGGCGGGGCTCTACTATGAGCCCACGATCATCGACTGCCCGCGTCAGGATCTGCGCATTGTCGATACCGAGCTTTTCGGCCCGGTGCTCTGCGTGCAGCGTTTCAGAGACGAGGCCGAGGTGGTCGCGCTGGCAAACGACAGTGTGCATGGGCTGGCAGCGGGGATCTTCACACAGAACAGCGCACGATCGCTGCGCATGGCCGACGCGGTCAGGGCCGGGATCGTCTGGGTGAACACCTATCGCGTGGTGTCGCCGATTGCGGAGTTCGGCGGCATCAAAGGCTCCGGCTACGGGCGTGAGAGCGGCTTTCAAGCCATGTACGACTACACCCGCCCCAAGACCGTTTGGATGAACACATCGGACGCACCGATGGCCAATCCCTTTGTGATGCGTTGATAGCCAGGGACAGGACCATGAAGTTCCAACTTGCGATTAATCTTGAGCGGCTGGACGACAGCCTGGATATGGACGACGTGGCGCGCCACACCTTGGAGATGGTGCAGCTTGCCGAGGCTGGAGGCTTTGACATCGTCTGGGCGGCCGAGCACCACGCGCTGGAGATGACCATCGCGCCCAACCCCTTTCAGATTCTGACCTGGTGGGCGAGTGAGACCAGCAAGATCCGGCTTGGCACGGCGGTGGCGACGGCGGCCTATTGGCACCCGATCAACCTGGCAGGCGAGGCAGCCTTTCTGGATCTGATCAGCGGCGGGCGGCTGGAGTTCGGAATCGGCTCGGGCGCCTATCAGCGAGAGTTCGATCGGATGAAGCCGGGGTTGGAGCGCACTGACGCTTGGCGCTATATGCAAGAGATGCTGCCAGCTGTCCGCGCGTTGTGGCAAGGCGACTACGAGCATGATGGCGAGTTTTGGCAATTCCCCAGCGCGACCTCGGTTCCTAAGCCGACACAGCCCGAGGTACCGGTCTGGGTCGCCGCACGCTCGCCCATCACCTACGACTATGCGATGCGCGAGCGATGCCACGTCCACTGTTGGCCCTTGACCCGGCCGATGGCCGAAGCGGAACTCTACAAGCGCCAGCTGGATGAAGCCATGGTCAAGGCTGACAACGGCTGGGTGCCGCGCTTCTCTTTGATGCGTCACGCCTGCATCTATGAGAACCAGGCTGACCGGGACGAGGCGTTGAACGCGATTCGCACCCTGCTCGGTCAGTTCGAGAACCTCTTCCGCAACAGCGGTGCGGTGGTGAACGGTTTTCCCAAGCAGATCCCACTGGATGAGCTAGAAGGACGCGAACAGTACGACCCGATCATGCTGGAAGAAAACCTGCTCTTCGGGTCGCCGGAAACCGTCATCGAAAAACTGAAGGCTTACCAGGCGCTGGGGATTGACGAGTTCATCTACTACGCCTCGATGGGGTTGAGCCACGCATCGCAAAAGCGCTCGCTGAAGCGCTTCTGCGACGACGTCATCCCGGCCTTATCCTAAGACGCAAGCGAACAGGAGCAAAGCATGGCAGAGGGTGTAAGGGTCGTCCGTGACGGACATGTGCTTGAAGTCACCTTGGACCGACCGAAGGTCAATGCCATAGATGTGCCAACCTCACAGGCACTGGCCGCCGCCTTCAAAGAGCTGCACGACGATCCCGAGCTCCGCGTCGCCATTCTGACCGGCGGAGGGGAGCGGATCTTCTCCGCAGGTTGGGATCTGAAAGCGCTGAACGACGGCGAGATGCAGCTGGACAAGTGGTGGGAGAGCGACGACTACGGCGCTGGCGGCTTCACTGGCCTCACCGAGAACTGGTTTCTGAACAAGCCGGTGATTGCCGCAATCAACGGGTTGGCCATCGGCGGTGGCTTCGAGATGGCAATGGGTTGCGATCTCTTGATTGCCGCGGATCACGTGGAGTTCGGCCTGCCGGAGATGCCGTTGGGGATCGTTCCCGATGCCGGCGCCCTGCAACGCCTGCCGCGTCGCATTCCGCACAATATCGCGATGGAAATGTTCCTGCTGGGCCGACGCATGAAGGCGGCCGAGGCTGCGCACTATGGGTTGGTGAACAAGGTCGTTCCCGCCTCCGAACTCCTGGACACAGCGCGTGAGTGGGCTGCATCGATTGCCTGGTTCGCCCCCCTTGCAATGCAGAGCGTCAAGGAGGTGCAGCGCGCGATCGAGTGCGTGCCGCTGGAGGAGGCCTTCAATAAGATGCGGACTGATCCCATGCCCACCTATAATCGCATGCTAAAGTCAGAGGATGCGGCCGAAGGTGTCGCCGCCTTCGTCGAAAAACGCGAACCCAACTTCAAAGGCAAATAGGCGATGGGCTGCGCAGCCGAGGAGGTGCGCCGCATCGCCAGCATCGGCGGTGGTCCCATCGGTGGGGGCTGGACCGCACATTTCCTGGCCCGCGGCTACGATGTGACCAGTTATCTGCACGACGCGGCGGAAACGCCGGCCTTCATGACGATCCTGGAAACCGCATGGCAAAGCCTGACGGACTTGGGCCTGGCACCCGGCGCCTCGCTTGATCGGCTAACAATCGTCAACGATCTAGAGGCCGCAGTTGCAGACTGCCAGTTCGTCCAGGAAAGCGCGCCAGAGAACCTGGCTATGAAGCAGGCGCTCTATCGTCAGTTGGGTGCCATCGTGCCGCTGGAGGTGGTGATCGCCTCCTCGACCTCCGGTCTGATGATGAGCGACATCCAAGTAGACTGTGCCACTCCGGAACGCAGCGTGATCGGCCATCCCTTCAACCCACCCTACCTGCTGCCGCTGGTCGAAATCGTCGGCGGCAAGAAGACAGACCCGGCGGCCGTTACCTGGGCCGGCGCTTTCTATAAGGCGGCAGGCAAGGCGCCCTTGCTGATGCAGAAGGAGATACCGGGTTTCGTCGCCACCCGCCTGCAGGAGGCACTGTGGCGCGAAGCCCTGCACATGGTGGCCAACGGCGAAGCGACGCCTGAAGACATCGATAGCGCCCTGATGAACGGCCCGGCGCCGCGTATGGTATCGCAGGGCCAGTGCATGGCCTTTCACGTGGCCTGCGGCGAGGGCGGGATGGCGACCAACCTGGATCAGTTCGGCCCAGCGCTGAAGCTCCCCTGGAGCAGGCTGGAGAGCCCGGAACTGACGCAGGACCTGCGCGATCGCATGGTCGAGGGCTGCAATGCCATCGCCGGAGACCGCCTTTTCGCCGACATGGCAGCCCAGCGGGACCGCGAGATCGTGGCCGTGCTGAAGGCCTTGCGGGCTGCGCGTGAGGATTAGCCTGCGGAGCTCCAAAGGAGCTGCTGCAAACTCGATGCTGCGCCATGGCCGGGAGCGCTCCGCTGCTATTCGGTTCAGCAAAGTAGTTTGCGTATTGGCACAGTGATTCGAGCTTGTACAGGTATCCTCTGGCTAGATTAACTATTGACCAGTTTGGCGAATCTATTTGTCTTTTTCCAGCCTCTATTGACTCGTGCTCATCATCCTTAGATTTGACCCACTGTTGTCCGGTTTAGAACCATCGACATCTATGAAGAGAATCTGAAGGCCGGTGATTCACCTATAATTTGTCGTGGTCGTGCTTGACGCGGCCATCCATGTTCCTCCCTTTGTGCCGACCTCTCTAGTATCGCGCAGAACAAACGCGTGGATCCTCGGATCAAGTCCGAGGATAACTATAGAAGGCTGACAGAGTACGCCAAAATTCAGCACTTTTTTCTTAACTGAACAGCAGTGGAGGTGCCCGAGCCTAGCGCATTCCGGTTGGGGGGAACTTGCGGTCTCTCGTGTCACTGGTGGGCTGCTGACAAGGCATACGCGTGTGGATTCAATCTGGCGAAGCGCAGGATTAGAATTATGACTATCGGTCGTTGCTTTCTTAATTTTGGTTTTCTCCCAGTTGATCCGGGAAACGTGCTATGATGAGCGTTAAGCAATAAGCAAAAAGCTCTGGATGGCTAACATGGTTGACATTTTTGGCACCACGGGCGCGGACGTGCGTTTCGGAACAAGCGACAACGATGGCATTTTCGGTCTGAGCGGTACCGATCGGCTCTACGGACAGGACGGTGACGACAGTCTCTATGGCGGCGCCCGTACCGACATACTCTTTGGTCAGAGCGGGAACGATAAGCTAGTCGGCGGCGCCGGTATCGACTCTCTCTTTGGTGACGGCGGGAACGATATGCTATTCGGCGGCAATGCACGTGACTTCCGTCTTTTTGGTGGTAACGGCACCGACGCTATCTACGGTGGATCAGGGTTTGATAGCGATCTCTGGGGCGGCAGTGGCAGCGATCGCATCTTCGGCGATAGTGGGACCGACAGGATCTCGGGCGACAGTGGCAACGACTACCTCTTCGGCGGTGATGGGGGTGATGCCCTCCTTAGAGGAGGCGATGGCGACGACCTCATCACCGGCGACAGCGGCAGTGATTCGCTGCTGCGTGGTTCTGGCGGCAGCGACAAGCTCTACGGCGGCGATGGGGGTGATGTCCTCCTTTACGGAGGCAATGGCGACGACCGCATCACCGGCCTCAGTGGGAATGATGAGAATCTGTTCGGCGACACTGGAACTGACCGGGTCTATGGTGGCAGCGGGAATGACCGCTTGCTGTACGGCGGCGAAGGCGATGACAGAGTTGACGGAGCCTTCGGGGACGATAGCTCTCTTTTCGGAGGCAGTGGTAGCGACCTCCTCGCCGGCGGCATTGGAGCTGACTTCCTTCTTATTGGTGGTAGCGGCACCGACGCTATCTACGGTGGATCTGGGTTTGATGCCGGTTTCCGGGCCGGCAGTGGCAGCGATCGCATCTTCGGCGACAGTGGAAGTGATCGAGATGTCCGTGGAGACAGTGGCGACGACTCCCTCTTCGGCGGTGATGGGGTTGATGCCATCCTTTACGGAGGCAATGGCGACGACCTCATCACCGGCTCCAGTGGAGTTGACCTGTCCCTGTTCGGCGGTACAGGAACTGATCGGGTTTATGGAGGTAGCGGGGATGACCGCTTCCTGTTCGGCGGCGACGGCGATGACAGCGTCAACGGTGCCTTCGGGAACGATACCGTTCTCTTCGGAAACCTCGGTACCGATTACCTCTTCGGCGCCGCCGGGGATGATACCTCCCTTTTCGGAGGCAGTGGTGACGACCTCCTCGCCGGCGTCAGTGGCGGCGACCTGTCTCTGTCCGGCGGCACTGGATCGGACAGCGTCTATGGTGGTAGCGGGAATGACCGCGCCCTGATCGGCGGTGACGGCGATGACCGTCTCTTTGGCGACAACGGCGATGACTCCCTGCTCGAGGGTATCACCGGGAATGATCGGCTCTGGGGCGGCAAGGGGAACGATCGCAGCCTCTTCGGCGGTGACGGCGACGACCGCCTCTCCGGCGACAGCGGCAGTGATTCGCTGCTGCGTGGTTCTAGCGGCAGCGACAAGCTCTACGGCGGCGATGGGGAGGATAGCGATCTCCTCGGTGGTGCCGGTGATGACAGTCTGTCCGGCGGCAGCGGCGATGACCGCTTGCTCTTCGGTGGAAGCGGCCTGGACAGCCTCTTCGGCGGTGCCGGCGATGACGCTGGCCTCTTTGGCGACAGCGGCGATGACCGCCTCTTCGGCGGCAGCGGAAGGGACACGCTGGCTGGAGCCGATGGAAACGATGCCGGGATTTTCGGTGACAGTGGCAACGACCGACTATCGGGTGATTCCGGAGCCGACACTTACCTCTACGGCGGTTCGGGCGACGACCTGGTCCGCGGTGGGAGCGGGGCTGATCGCCGCCTCATGGGAGAGAGCGGAGCCGATAGACTTCGCGGCCAGGATGGCAACGACAGGTTTCTCTTTGGCGGCAGCGGCGGCGATAGTCTCTCAGGCAACAGCGGTTCCGATGTTGGTCTGTTCGGCGGCAGTGGGGACGACAGGATCTCGGGCGACAGCGGCAACGACCGGAGCCTTTACGGCGGCAGGTCTGATGACAGGGTCGCAGGCGGTGACGGTGACGATAGCTATTTCTATGGCAGCGAGGGGAATGACAGCCTGTCGGGCGATAGCGGCAACGACTTTGGCCTCTACGGCGGCAGTGGCGACGATAGCCTCTGGGGCGGCAGCGGTGCGGATTCGCAACTGCAGGGAGGCAGCGGCAGCGATCAGATCTTCGGCGGCGCGGGCGATGATGGGCTTGACGGCGGTAGCGGTGCTGATCTCTCGCTCTGGGGCGGCTCCGGCTCGGATCTGGTGATCGGTGGCAGCGGCGACGACTCGCTCTTGCTGGGAGACAGCGGTGCGGATGTGCTGACCGGCCGCCAGGGTGACGACGCCTGGTTCTACGGTGGTCATGGTCAGGACAATCTTGCCGGCGGTGCCGGCGACGATTCCTACTTCTACGGCGATCTGGGCGACGACCAGCTTGTCGGCGGCGGTGGCCGTGACAGCGCGTTGATGGGCGATAGCGGTTCGGATCGGCTGGACGGCGGCAATGGAGCCGACCAGCTCTTCGGCGGCTCTGGTGGCGATAGCCTCTATGGTGGCTTTGCCGGAGATCGCCTCAACGGAGGTGTCGGCGGTGACACCGGGCTCTTCGGCGAGGTCGGCAAGGATCGGATCTATGGCGGTAGCGGTCTCGATGCCGTGCTGGACGGTGGTCTCGGGGATGACAAGGTCTATGGCGGCAGCGGCGCCGACCAGGGCCTCTTCGGTGGCTCGGGCAGCGACTTCCTGGCCGGCGATGCGGGGGCGGATTCCTTCTTCTACGGTGGTACGGGCACGGACGCGCTGACCGGCCGGGCGGGCGACGACGCCCGGTTCTACGGTGGTCAGGACGCGGACAAGCTTGCCGGCGGCGGCGGCGCTGATTCCTACTTCTATGGTGGCTCCGGTGACGATGTCGTGCGGGGCGGTGCTGGTGACGATGCCTTCCTGGCGGGCGGCAGTGGCATCGACAGCCTCTTCGGCGGCAATGGCGCCGATACCTTCCTGGTGGCGAGCCAGGGCGATATAGCGGCCGGCGAGACCTACGACGGCGGAGCCGGCAGTGACACCCTGCAACTGGCTGTCGGGGTCACCATTCCGGGCGCCGCTGAGCTCACCAGCATCGAGGCCATCGTTTTTGTTTAGCGTCTTCAGCTCTCGGCCTGCATCGGCCCGTCTAGGACACCAGGTCGAGCAGGCTTTGAGGTGGGCGACCTTGTTCCATTCGCACCGCCTGAACGCTCAATGCTGTCATCCTCGAACTTGATCCACTGATGTGCGATTTAAAGAAATTGATTGTGCTTCGCCATCTTCTCTCTGCACTTGTTCGTCATCCTTGGGCTTGACCCAAGGATCCACGTTTTGGTTTTGACGACGCCTCGGGCGATTTGCGTAAAGGAGCGACTGACCTTCCAAGCCCAAGGCCGCAACCAACTCGTGGATGGCCGCGTCAAGCGCGACCATGACGTCATTTCATTGATCCAATATCCAGAAAGTATTCTCAGTTGGTACCGGCAAATCCAAACGGACAGCGGCGGGTCAAGCCGAATGATGTCACGAAGAGGAGGATCGGCACCGCCCCTTCTGAGGCCTCCGATCAGCCCCGGCCTCAAGAACGCTTATGGTTGCGCAGGATCAGGCCCCTTTCGAGCGCTGAAGCCTGAGTTCCAAGGCGGTCAAGAACTCCGACAGGGTTCCGGGCCAGGTCGGGGCGGGCTCATCATCCGGCCAAGCATCGCGATACTCGGAGGGTCGGCGGCCGAAGATCTTGCCGAAGGAATAGGCGAAGTGAGAGAGCGTGTTGAAGCCAGAGGCCGTCGCGATCTCACGGACACTCAAGTTTGTGGAGATCAGCAGAACCCGAGCATGCTGCAGCCGCAGTAGCAGGCTGAACTGTACGGCAGTGCAGCCGATGTGTCGCTTGAACTGCCGCTCCAACTGCCGTTGCGATACGCCCAGCGCACGGGCGATGTCGGGTACTGGCAGGGGGTCTTCGATGTTGCGCTCTATCAAAGCGATGGCCTGACGGACCAAGGGAACCATGGTCTCGGTCCCCTGCCCCATCGTCCGGCGCTGCGGCGTGGTTTCGGTTCGGATCGGGTGATGCATCATCTGGTCTGCGATCTCACCCGAGAAGCCGCTGCCGTGTGACAGCTCGATCAAGCGCAGCATCAAGTCGACCCCCGCCAAGCCGCCGGCGCAGGTCATGACCCTGTCCTTGATGGTGAAGAGCTGTTCGGAGACCTCGATGTCGATGAAGCTCTCCTGGAAACCGGGCATGCAAGACCAGTGGGTCGTTGCCGTCTTGCCGGTGAGCAGGCCCGCCCGGGCGACGATGTAGCATCCCAGCTCCACCGCGCAGACCTGCTCACCCTGCCGAGCCCGTTTGCGCAGCCAGGACAGCAGCGCCCTATTCGAATAGTGCTCCGTCCCCCAGCTTCCCAGAACGAAGATCAGCTCAGCCGGCCCCAGGTTCTGCGTATCAGCGCGGGCCATGGCCTTCATGCCGTTACTTGCGGTGATCACCGCTCCATCGAAAGAGACAATCTCCCAGGAGAAGGCGGGTTGCGAGGAGAGGTAGTTGGCAATCCGCATGGTCTCGATCATCGTGATCAGAGTCATGAGATTGAAGCGCGGCACAATGACAAAGATGGCGTGGCTTTGGCCCCGGGCCCCGGTCTCACCGCTATCCATTTCGATTTTCATCGTCGTTCCCCGGGTTCGTTCGTTGGTGCAGATTTTCGACATGATCGCATGAAGTAGGTCGAAAATTCGACAGGAGATTTACCCTCCATTCCCGCAAACTGCGACGAAACGGGGAGCCAGCGGCGATGAATTACGAAGTGATCGTGACCTGTGCAGTCACGGGTGCAGGCGACACAACAGGGCGCAGCTCGCATGTTCCGGTCACACCAAAGCAGGTGGCCGCGGCCGTGATCGAGGCAGCGAAGGCTGGTGCGGCCGTCGCCCATATCCATGTCCGCGATCCCGAAACCGGTCAAGGATCACGCGATCCCAAGCTGTTCAAAGAGACGGTCGACCGGGTGCGTGACAGCGGCACCGACGTGGTGATCAACCTGACTGCCGGCATGGGCGGCGACTGGGTGCCGGATGCCAAAAATCCGGCGATGCCTGGGCCCGGCACTGACATGATCGGCGCCGAAGAGCGCTTGGTTCATGTGCAGGAGTGCCTACCCGACATCTGTTCATTGGACTGCGGCACGCTCAACTTCGGAGATGGCGACAACATCTATATCTCCACGCCGCCGATCCTGCGCCGGATGGCCGAACTGACCAAAGAATGGGGCGTCAAGGCAGAGCTGGAGGTCTTCGAGCTGGGCCACATCCGCTTTGCGCGGAGGATGATCGAGGAAGGCCTGATCGCCGACCCGCCGCTGTTCCAAATCTGCCTGGGCATTCCCTGGGGCGCCGACCACAGCGTCGATACCATGAAGGTGATGAAGGACCAGCTACCGGCCGAGGCCGTGTGGGCCGGCTTTGGCATATCGCGCATGCAGATGCCGATGGCGGCCACCGCTGTGGCCATGGGCGGCAACGTCCGCGTCGGCTTAGAGGACAATCTCTTCTTGGATCGCGGTGTCCTGGCGACCAACGGCCAGTTGGTGACCCGTGCCATCGAGATCATCGAGCGGATGGGCGCGCGGGCGGTGACGCCCCAGGAAGCGCGCAACAAGCTGAAGCTGCGCGGGGCAGCCGATTAGTATGCCGGCGTCCGAGACGAAGCGGGGCAGTCTGCAGGTCCGAAACCTGTCGAAGTTCTTCGGTTCGTTCTGCGCGGTCGATTCCATCGACCTGGAGATTCGAAAGGGGGAATTTCTGACCCTGCTGGGTCCCTCCGGGTCCGGCAAGACCACGCTTTTGATGATGATCGCCGGCTTTCTGGAAATTTCCTCAGGCGACATCGCCTTGGATGGTGCCTCCATCGCCAATCTGCCGGCCGAGAAGCGCAACTTCGGCATGGTCTTTCAGGGCTACGCCCTGTTTCCGCACATGACGGTTCGCGACAACATCGGCTACGCGCTGAGTGTGCGCAAGCGACCCGCGGTAGAGATCAAGGCCCGCGTGGACGAGATGCTTGAGCTGGTCCGCCTGCAGGACTTTGCCGATCGGAAGCCAGGCCAGCTCTCCGGCGGGCAGCAGCAACGCGTCGCACTGGCACGTGCCTTATGCTTCGCGCCGCCGATCCTGCTCCTCGACGAGCCCCTGGGCGCGCTCGACAAGAAACTGCGGGTCGAGGTGCAGGAGCAGTTGAAGGACATACACAAGCGGGTCGGCACGACCTTCATCTATGTCACCCACGATCAAGAAGAAGCTCTGTCGATGTCTGACCGCATCGTGATCATGCGCGACGGCGCCATCGAACAGGTCGGAACGCCCTACGACCTCTACGAACGCCCGGCCACCGAGTTCGCCGCGAGCTTTCTGGGCAAGAGCAACTTTCTGCGGACGCCCGAGGGTGTCTTTGCCTTGCGACCAGAGAAGATTGACGTACGGCCGACGGGCCAAGACGGCACGCCTGCGCGACTGACCGGAGAGATCCGGACGATCACTTACTTCGGGTCGATGCAACGGATCATCGTCGCGACGCCGCAAGGCGTCGCGCTGGAAGTCGATGTCGATTCCTGGCGCAACCGCGCGCCGCTGAGCGAAGGCCAGAGCGTCGAGCTTCTGTGGCTCGATGCGGCCGCGGTGAAACTCAAGACAGAATAACGGTGCCCAAACAGAGCGCCAGTCAATGGCGTCAAGAAAAACAAGAAGGAAGGACTGCGGTCCAGCCTGAACAACAAGGAGACGTAACGTGCAAGACAAGCAATTCATGCGGGAAACTCTGGTGGACGGTGCCAAGGCCTTCAAGGCAGGCAAGTTGGATCGGCGCAGCTTCCTGGCGCTCTGCGCGATGACCGGATTTGCCTCGGTCGTTGGGTTTAGCGGCAGTGCCGAGGCGGCAGCCGACCACATCGTCATGTGGAACTGGGGCGGGCAGTCCGAAGAGTGCCACGGGGACGCCATCGGCAAGCCCTTCGAGGAGGCATCGGGCATGCCGCTGCGCTTCGACACCTCCGGTCCCCTGCAGGGCAAGATCAGAGAGATGGTCGAGAGCGGCAACGTGACAGCCGATGTTGCCGATGCCGACCTCTTCGACGCCATCGCGCTTGGGCCGACCGGCTTCCTGGAGCCGATCGACTACAGCGTCGTCAGCAAGGACAAGACCCTGCCGCACTACGCGCTGGAATACGGCGTGTCGATCATCCTCTACGGCTATGCTTTCGTTTATGACACAGAGGCTTTCGGCGACGATCCGCCGAACAGCTGGGCCGATTTCTTCGATGTCGCCAAGTATCCGGGGATGCGCTCGCTCTATAAGTGGGCCAACGGCTCGCTTGAGGGGGCCTTGATGGCCGATGGTGTGCCCAAGGATGCGCTCTACCCTCTGGATATGGAGCGCGCGCTGACGAAGATTAAGTCGATCAAGGATAACTCGCTCTACTGGGGATCAGGATCAGAAGCCCACTCCATGGTGGTCAATGGCGAGGTCGCCCTGGGCATGGTCTGGCAGAACCGTGGCCGCAACATCGAGAACGATACCGACGGTCGCTACAAGTTGGTGATGAATGAGGCTCTGGCGATGCCGGGTGCCTACATCGTACCCAAAGGAAATCCGGCAGGCCGCGAAGCCATCATGCAGTTCATCGCGACTGCACAAGAACCGGCAGCCCAGCTGAAGCTCTTGGACTGCCTGGGCATGACCCCGTCCAACCCGGCGGCCTTTGCCCAGATTCCCGAGGATCAACAGCCCTATGCGATCACGTCGGCGATGAACATCGATAAGGTTGCCTTCAACGATCCGGTTTGGTGGGGCAACAACAGCGGTGACGCCGTCAACGCCTTCCTCGAAGCGATCAGCTGATCGGGTGGCTGTCCGATGGGCCAAACCTGTCGGACAGCCTTCGAGCCAAAACGCAATGACCGCTTTGCGCAGACATATCCATCCCGGATGGTTGCTCGTCGCCCCCCTGCTGGCGCTTGTGCTGCTGCTCTATCTGGGGCCGATCCTGGATATCCTCCGCTTGAGCGTGACCGATCCCGTGCCCGGTCTGGACAACTACGCAAAGCTCTACCAGAACGAAACACTGCTGCGCATCCTCTGGACCACGGTCCGGATCTGCATCGTCACCACGATCATCAGCGTGCTCTTCGGCTATTCCGTTGCCTACGCAATGGTACACGCAAATCAGCGCGAAAAGAGCTACATGCTGACCCTGCTGCTGGTGTCGTTCTGGATTTCCATACTGGTGCGCACCTTCTCTTGGCTGATGTTGCTGGGGCGCAAGGGGCTGATCAACGACACCCTGGAGGGGCTCGCCATCATCTCAGAGCCGATTGCCTTCATGCGCAATGAGCTGGGCGTGCTGATCGGCATGGTGCACTACATGGTGCCCTATGCCGTCTTGCCGCTTCTGGTGAACATGCAGTCGCTCGATCAGCGGGTGATGAGCGCATCGCGCGGCCTGGGTGCCACTGGCATTCAAACATTCTGGCGCATCTACCTGCCAATGACCAAGCCGGGCCTGGTGGCCTCCACCTTGCTGGTTTTCATCTTGAGCCTTGGCTTCTACGTCACGCCTGCCGTTCTGGGCGGCGGCAAGGTGCTGATGATCGCCGAGTACATCTCCGTCCAAGTGCTGGTCACCTTGAAGTGGGGCACGGCGGCGATGCTGGCCGGGATCATGCTGTTCGGCGTGCTGGCACTTCTCTACATCATGTCCAGGTTCATGAAGCTGACCACCGTGTTCGGGGGCAGCACGTCATGAAACCGGGTTTCCTCTCGACGCTCAACCGGGTCGGCGCCTGGGTATTGCTGCTGTTCCTGGTAACGCCAGCCCTAATCGCGATCCCCGTGTCGCTGACGCCAAAGCGCTTTCTCTCCATGCCAAAGGACGAGCTCTCTCTGCGGCATTTCGAGAAGCTCTTTACCAGCGCTGACTGGATGTCGAGTTTCTTTCAAAGCGCAGTGATCGGGCTTGCGACCTCGGCACTGGCAACCACCTTGGGAACGCTCTGCGCCATCGGCCTGTGGCGGGTCTCTTCGAAGTACAGCGAAGTCGTACGGGCCTTCTTGCTGCTGCCGCTCATCATTCCCCAGATCATCTCTGCCCTGGTGTTCTATCGCCTGCTGATCCCGATGGGTCTGCTGGACAGCTATCCTGGCCTGATCCTGGCGCACACGATCCTGGCGGCCCCTCTGGTCCTGATCACCGTCAGCGCGTCCTTGGCGAACTTCGATCCGAAGTTGGAGCAGGCCTCGCGCAACCTCGGCGCATCGAACTGGACGACCATAAGCCGCGTCATCCTACCCTCAATACGACCCGGCATCTTCGCCGGCGCGCTCTTTTCCTTCATCCTCAGCTGGGACGAGATCGTGGTCACGCTCTTCATCTCTAAGTTCGACGTCTATACCCTGCCACGCCGCATGTGGAACGGTATACGAGAGAACACCGATCCGACCGTGGCCGCCGCCGCCGTGGTGCTGATTCTGACCACCGTGGTTGCCTTTGCCGCCTTTGCGATCCTCTCGCGACGCCGCTCCCAGCAGTCCGCCAATTGATCGGAGGTCAAGATGGACTCCCTTACGCACGAGAACGAGCTGCTGCTGAACAGCGTCCGCAGCTTTATGGAGGCCGAGATCTACCCGCATGAGGATTTGGTAGATCGCACGGGCGAGGTGCCCGAGGATCTGGGGCGACAGATCGAGAAGCGCGCCAAGGAGGTCGGGCTTTATGCCTCGAACCTGCCGGAGAGCGTCGGCGGCGGCGGCTTGAGCTACTCCGCGATGGCGATGGTCGAGCGCGAGTACGGCAAGACCAGCCACGCGCTGCACAGCTGGATCGGGCGGCCGACTGAATTGCTGCTGGCCTGCACTGGCGACCAGGTCGAACAATATCTGACGCCTTGCGTCACCGGCGAGAAGCGGGAACTCTTCGCGCTCACCGAGCCAGATGCCGGTTCCGACGTGATGGGTATGAAGTCGAAGGCGGTGCGCGACGGCGAGGATTGGATCCTGAACGGATCGAAACACTTCATTTCCGGGCCCTGCATGCCCGACTTCGCCATCGTCTTCGCCGCCACCGGCCTCGACGAGACCAAGCGCGGTCCGCGCAAGCGCATCACCGCCTTTTTGGTCGACGTCGGGACAGCGGGTTTCGATTGCCGAGAAGGCAACAAGTGCGTCAGCTATCGCGGCTACAAGACCTTCGAGTTGAGCTTCAATGACGTACGCCTGGGACCTGGGCAGATCTTGGGTGAGGAAGGCCGAGGTCTGGAGCTATCGGGCAAATGGCTTGGCATGGGGCGCATCTGGGTCGGTGCCACCTGCTGCGGCAAGGCCGAACGGCTGATGACGATGGCAGCGGACTGGGCGGCCAGCCGCAAGCAGTTCGGCAAGCCGATAGGGACCTTCCAGGCAACCGGCTTCCGCTTGGCTGACATGGCCGTCGGGCTGCGGACGGCCGATCTCTTGGTCGCTGACGCAGTACGCCGGGCCGAAGCCGGTGTGATGGAGGATGCCGATGCGGCAATGGTCAAGGTCTACTGCTCTGAGATGCTGAACAAGGTCGCAGACGACACCGTTCAGATCTTCGGCGGTATGGGTTTGATGGAAGAGATGCCGATCCAGCGGCTGTGGCGCGATTCGCGCCTGGAACGGATCTGGGACGGCACTAGCGAAATCCAGCGCCACATCATCACGCGATCCATCCTGAGGCCGCTTGGTGCATGACGCCGGCGCAACGCAGGAACCTCGATCGGCTTCTCAATCCCCGGCAGGTCGCCTTTATCGGCGGCGCGCAGACGCTCGTCGCGATCAATGAAGCCCGCCGCCGTGGATTCACCGGAGAGATGTGGGCCGTCAACCCGAAGCGTGCGGAGCTTGCCGGCCTTCCTTGCTTCACCAGCCTAGAGGAGCTGCCCGGTCCGCCGGATGCCGTCTATCTGGCCGTCCCGGCGGCCGCTGCGGTCGCGTGCGTCGCCCAACTGAGCGCCATGGGATCAGGGGGCGTGGTCTGCTACTCGGCCGGCTTCAAAGAGGCCGGCGCTCAGGGCGCAGGCCTTGAGGAGGCATTGAAGCAAGCGGTGGGCGACATGGCTCTGGTCGGTCCGAACTGCTACGGCGTCATCAACTACATCGACAAGGCAGCACTCTGGTCCTTCGAGCATGGCGGCAGTTCGCCCGGATACGGCGCTGCGATCATCACCCAAAGCGGGATGCTCTCCTCCGACATCACCATGTGCCAACGCTCCCTGCCGCTTGCCTACATGATCTCGGCCGGGAACCAGGCGGTGATGGGGCTTGAGGACTTCTTGGACGTTCTCTGCGAAGACCCGAAGGTGCGTGCCATCGGATTGCATATCGAAGGATTGCAGGACATAGCGGCCTTCGAGCGTGCAGCGCTCAAAGCACTGGAGCACGACACGCCAATCGTGGCGTTGAAGACCGGAACCTCCGCCATCGGCAGCAGCCTGACCGTCAGTCACACCGGCTCGCTCTCCGGCACCAACGAGCTCTACGAAGCGCTCTTCGCGCGGACCGGGGTCATCTCTGTGACCAACCCCTCGCAGTTGCTGGAGACCCTGAAATTTCTCTGCGTGGCCGGCGTGCCGAGCGGCAGACGCATTGCCGGTTTCACCTGCTCGGGCGGTGGGGCGACGATGCTGGCCGACCATGCCGAGCGCATCGGTCTAAGTTTCCCTGGATTTGGTGCCCAGAAGGCAGCGGACTTGGCCGACCTGCTGCCCGCAATCGCGACCGTGTCCAACCCACTGGACTACACCACGCCGATCTGGGGGCTGGAGGAAGCCACCTACCCGGTGTTTGCCGCAGCGCTGGCCGGGATCGAAGTGGACAGCGCTCTGCTGGTCCAGGACTACCCGGCAGCCGACCTGGATCAATCCAAGGTCCATTACCAGAAGGATGCGGCCGCTTTCGTCAGAGCCGCCGACTGGCAAGGATTGCCCACTGCGATCTGCGCAACCTTCCCGGAGAACCTCGATAGCTCAACGCGTGACGCTCTGATCGACCAGGGGGTCGCCCCGATGCAGGGTCTTCATGAGACCTTGAATGCGATCCGACAGGCCGCCGACTGGGGCGAAGCGAAAGCCAGCATTCTCAGAGACCCGCCGCAAGCGATCGGCAGAGGACAGCCCAGGCGCAAGGCCGAGATGGTGCTGGAGGCGGATGGGAAAGCCTGGCTGACCGCGAGCGGAATAGCAGTACCCAACGGCCGCTTGGTCGCCGGTTCGGATGCGGTTCAGGCGGCTGAAGAGGTTGGCTATCCCGTAGCCGTCAAGATGATGAGTCCCAACCTCGCCCACAAGACAGAGGCAGGAGCCGTTGCTTTGGGCATTGGAAACTCCGGCAAAGTCCTCCAAGCGATCGAAGAGATGCGGTCGGCTGTCGCTCAATTCGATCCCTGCGCCGCCACCGACAGCTTCCTGGTCGAAGCTATGTGTCCGGTGCCCCTTGCCGAACTGGTTGTCGCCATAAGGTCCGATGCGCAGTTCGGCCATGCCTTGACCCTTGGAAGCGGCGGCATCTTGGTGGAACTGATCGGCGATTTGGAAACCCTGCTCCTGCCCTGCACAGCCAGCGATATCCGCCAGGCCTTGCGGAGGCTGAAGGTCGGCCGGATGCTAACCGGGTTTCGCGGCCGCAAGCCCGTAGATCTCGACGCGATATCCGCCGCGCTATTGGCCCTTTGTCAGCATGTCCAGCGGCAAGGCGACAGTATCCTCGAGCTTGAGATCAACCCGCTGTTCGTCTACGAGGAATCGGTGATCGCCGTCGATGTCCTGTTGCACAAGGTGGCAGATCGATGAGCCGCCCCGTGATACGGAGCAATCCGGATTTGACGGTAGGTGGCGACAACAAGCAGCGCTGGAACCAAGCAGCGCATCGCCGTCACGGGTTTCATAACGCGCATCGCCTTTTCCGCCGCGTTTTGACGGTGCGGTCACGGGACGTCTTGGTTCTTGAGCCAGCGCTGGTCGCACCGACGCGCCTACCGTCATCCCTGGAAACCTTGCTGGCACACCCGGCCTTCTCCGCCTTTGTCTGCGCGCAAGGAAACCACCTTCTGATTGAGCAAACGGCCGCTGATTTCGATGCCGGTCGGCCGCATTCGATCCAGTCGGTGACCAAGATCCACATTCACCTGATCGTGGGGCGCTTGTTGGCCCAGGGTCTGTTGGACCTCGAGAAGCCAGTGAAAGACTACCTGTCCGGGATGGGTTCGGGCTATGCCAACGCGCGCATTCAAGACCTCTTGGACATGAACATTAACAATGATTTCTCGGAGGACTACAGCGATCCGCTGGCGGACTGTTACGCCGAGGAGGTCGCCTTGGGGTGGCGCTTGCCTGGGACTGGCGAAGCGGAGATCAGCCTCTACGACTTCGCGCGCGCTGTGACCGGCAAGGCCCTGGCGAACACCAGCGGTCAAGCCGACTACAAGTCAGCCAACACGGATGTGCTTACGCTTGTCTGTGCCGCGGCAGCGCCGCAGTCCTTGGCGAGAGAAATCGAGAGGATTGCCGATGCCGCCGGCTATGAGGGCTGCTTTCACATCAGCCTGTCGCCCGAGCATCTGCCCGCTTTCTCCGGCGGCGGCTGCCTCAGCGCACGCGATTTGGCCCGTTTTGGCTTGCTACTGGCGCGCGGAGGCGCCGATGTCCGGGGCGGCGACTTCGCAAACACCTCGTTCCTGGAGGCATCGCTCAGTCGAAGCGCCCCCCTCCTCGCCCCGCCCAAGGATTGGCTTCGGTACTCGAACCATCTCATGACGGATGGTCGCCTCGTTGCCCATGCGGCTATGGCGGGCAGCTCTTGATGGTCGATCTAGAAAGCGGCGTTTCCTGCGCTTACCTGAGCGTTCTGGAGAACGAAGCGGGTTACGACGACGACTACATGGCCCTGATCATGAGCACGCTGAAGGAGGTCTGTGCGACCCTCTCCCATGCATCCAGTTGAGCATGCGTCCGCGTGCCAAAGACGGGATTCCGACCAACGGACCATGCAGGCTTATGGATAGTCTGGCACTTCTTGGCGGCCACCATTGATGAGAGTCCAATCAAGCCAACCAGGGCGGTAACTCAAACTGGCTGTCGGCATAGGGTTCCGGCGCAATCAGGGCTTGGGTCTGATCCGGGCCGCGCACCTGGTAGAAGAGATGTGGCAACCCCAGCGAAGGGTCATGCACGGCATCCGGATAGGGCACAGCCGCCTGCCATGTGGGATGCATCCTGATGGTACCGGAGACACTGCGATAGGTGTAGTTCATCAGGCATTTGGCGACGGCCCGATTTGCCTCGAAGGTGCCCGGTCCGCCCGTCTGCCCGGCGATCGCGGCGGCGATGGCATAGTGGTGCAGTGAGGTATAGGGCTGACACCCAACCTCGGGCGTCGAGGTCGGGCCAAAGCGGTCTCGATACTTTCGGGCAAAGGACTTGCCCATTTCGTCCCTGGGTAAGCCAATCACAGTGCCGACGATCACGCCATTAGCCCTCTCTCCAACGATGTCGGTGAAGGTCTTGTGTAAGGCGCCGTACTGCAGATAAAGAAGGCTAGGAATTGGGTCTTCCATGAATTTCAACTGAAAACGCGCAAGATCCCCAGAATAGAACTGAGTTATTGCCAGAACGCCTGGATCTACGGCGCGGATATCGCTCAAGATAGCGTCCCAGTTGTTGGTCGGTGAACCGACGACGATGGGCCGCGACGTCAGCTCCCACCCGAACTGCGGCGAGGCCGAGGCCATCGCATTGGCGATCACCACCGAATAGGGCTTGTTGCCGGAGATAATGGAAATCCGCTTGTTGCGCGGTTCCCACTGGCCGGAATCGCGGAGCCACGAGATGAACTTGATAAAGCCTTGACCATACCAATACTCAGCCGGATCCCCCATAAAACAGCCGAAGTATCGCTCCTGGTCGCTCATCACCGTGTCGTGGTGCTGCAGCAGGGTATTGTGGTGGATGTAGATAATCCCAGCATCCGCGATCACCTCGTACTCCGAGTTCTGCGAGCCGATGTTGTAGCCATTGATAATGGCATGCACGCGGTGGGTATCGATCAGGCGGTTTGCAGCGCGCACAACCTCGACAGCGGACTGGGTGCCGGTGTCTTCGAAATGCAGATCTATGCGCTTGCCCAGGAGGCCGGAGCGCTGATTGATTTCGTCTGCCGCCAGGATCATGCCGTTACGGAATTCGCGTCCGTCGGCGGCGGAAGGGCCGGTCAAGGGCACCATCGAACCGATGGGTATGCTACCCTCAGCCATCGCCGCCCCCGGTCTGTTGCAGCTCGGGCACCAGTTCCGGCTCATACAGGATATTGTGCATGGTCACGCGCAGGCTGGGTGGGCTGACGGGTTTGATGAGAACGGGAAAGCCCAACCGGCGAATGTCTTCGATCAGGTTCGGGTTGGTGTCTGCAGTGACGACAATGGCAGGACAGGGCTTTTCAATGGTGTCGTTAATCTCGATCACCAGATCGGTGCCTTGGATCGTACCCTTCAGTCGATAGTCCGTAATGATGAGATCGGGCTCGCGTTCCAGCGCGGCGATCAATGGTTGGATGTTGTCGAAATCAGCGAAGACGACGACTTCCATACCCCAGCGTTCCAGTAGGGACACCAAGGCCTCGCGCAGGATGTCGTCGTCTTCCATCACCAGAACCGTCAGCCCGCTGAATTCGCCACCTACCCGTTCGTTGATTTCCGGCTCGCCGATGTCGGAATGCCAGACATTGCCGATGGGGACCTTGATGGCGAAGACCGAGCCCCTACCTGGCACGCTTTCCACCGAAATCTCGTGCTGCAGAACATCGGCCATGCGCTTGGCGATGTTCAGGCCAAGGCCCAGGCTGTGCTTTCGGTCGATCTGCTTGGCGGAGAGACGGAAGAACTCTTTGAAGATCTCCTGACGGTGCTGTTCAGGGATTCCGATGCCGCTGTCCCAGACCTCGATCCACATCGACTTTCCCCGCCGCCGGCAGCCGACCAGCACCCGACCGGAGTCTGTGTATCGGATGGCGTTGCTGACGAAATTGCTGACGATCCGCTCCAGCAAGGCTCGATCGCTGTTGAGGGCAGCCTTGGAGGGCATCACCCGGAAATCTAACCCTTTCTCCAGGGCCTGATGTTCGAACTGTATCGTCAGGCGATCCAAGAGGGTCGACACTTGAAAGGTGGAGACCTTTGGTTTCACCCGACCGGCATCCAGCTGTCCGATGTTTAACAGAGCGCCCAGCAGGTCCTCCATGATTGAGACCGATACGTCCATGTTGTGCAGAAGCTGAGCGCGTTCTTCGTCCGACTGTGCCTCGATGCAGTTGTAGATCAATATCTTCAAAGAGGCCAAGGGCTGGCGCAGATCATGATTGGCGGCACGCAGGAACCGCGACTTCACGCGCTCGGATTCCGTGGACTTGTCTCGTTCGCGCTGCAGTGTTCGCTCGTTGCGCAAGACCTCGGTGATGTCGCGCAAGAAGGAGACGGAGCCTCCAGCAGGCATCGGCCAACGTTCCAACTGACAGATCGATCCGTCAGAGAAGAGAAACTCGCTGGATTGCAGACTGTCGCAGGCATCCAGTTCGCTCCTTAACCACTCCTCTCGCGATTGGGTGAAGATCAGGTTCGGCGATTGGGACAGGTCACGAAGAAAGTCTTCCTGGCGCTTGCCGGCCAGCTCCTTTGGATCCTGCCTAGCGAAACGTCTAGAGAACTCTAGATTGCATCTAGCAAGAGTTCCGTCGGGCGACCAGACAGCGACGCCGTGGCCAAGGGCGTCGATCCCCTGGATCACCGTATCCTTTTTGCTGTACGGCCTCTCCAAAGGCTGGCCTCCACTATCAGTCGGCTTTGAGTGCCGCCAGGTTTTCGATTGAGAACCTGATCAAGGTCTCGCGCGTTGCGATGTTCATCTTCTTCATCGCATTGCCCAGGTGAACGCGAACAGTCTGACGGCTGATGTCGAGCTGACTGGAGATCTCGGGCAAGGACAGGCCACTGCCCAGGCAGACAAGGATCTCACGTTCGCGCTGGGTCAGGACCTCGATCGTTGTGGCCGCTTTGTGCCCACGCTCTCCACTAGCTCCAGGCAGTTCGTCGGACGTGACCTGAGAGAGGATCTCTCGCGGGAAGGCCACCTCGCCGGACACAACACGGACAAGTGCGGTCTTGATCTCTTCAGCATTTGCGGTCTTTGGAATGTAGCCGACGACACCGTGGCTGATTGCCCGAACGACATAGTTCGGATCGTCATGGATGGAGACCACGACGACAGGAGTCGCTGGGAACTTCGAACGCAACAGTTTGAGGCCGTCGAACTCGTTGAACCCCGGCATGATCAAGTCGACCAACACCAGGCCGATATCCGGTCGGCTTTCCAGCGCCTGCACGGCATCGTGAAAGCTCTCGGCCTCTATGGTGTTGAAGCCGCCATCCAGGCTCTTGGCCACCTGTTTCAGCGACTCCCTGACAACCCAATGATCGTCGGCAATCAGGATCGTCAATGACGGTTTTCCCGGGGACTCTGTCGCCTGCTCTTTCATATCCGCATTCCAAACCCAATCAGCCTCACCACCGTCAAATCCGCAACCGCCATCTAGACCGTCTAGACGCCCTCCATCCGCTTTGCAACGGCCTTTAACACCTGGCGCAGCGAGCGTCCTCCCGCAGAGTGTAAGCGTCCAAGCCAATTTTCTAGATTGACAGACATAATAGCTAGACGTTATGGCTAGAGTCAATCTAGATCATCAACGCGACATCTAGACGCTACAACAAGGAACGTGGCCCGGAGGGTTCCGGGACAGGAAGCTCACTATCGGCAGCGGAGGATAGCATGACCAAGAGAAACCCTGGCTCAGTTGGCCCAAAGATCAATCGTAGGACGGCAATGGGGATCTTAGCAGGCGGCGCTTCGACCGCGGCGCTGGGCCTGTCCGCACCAGCGGTGATTGCCAATAGCAGAGACAAGATCCTACTGGGCGTTCCCTCGTCTCTTTCCACCCCTTACGGCGTGGCAGATGATACTGACCATCTAAACGGCACCACCTTGGCTATGGAAGAGATTAACACTGCGGGTGGCGTTCTGGGCCGTGAGATCGCGTTGTTTGTGCCGGATGTCGATAAGCTGTCTCCAGAGAGCTGTCGCCAGGCAATTGCTGCCTGCATTGACAAGAAGGTACACGCGATCTCGAACTCCTTCCTCTTCGCGCCGATACCGGCAATGGACGAATCTGCCAAGTATAAATGCCCCTATCTGCAGGGTAACACGCAGCGCAATGCAACAGAGGCATTCAAGGCCAATCCAAAGAAATACAGTCAAGTGCTCCAGACGGATCCCTCTGAAGTGAACTACGGCTGGACCTATCCGCTATGGCTGAGGGCTATGGAGGAGAAGCAGGGCTGGAAGCCGAAAAACCGCAAAGTTCACATCGTCTCCGAGCAGGTCGGCTACAATCAAACTATTCTTAAGGCTGCTCGAGAGTCGCTGGCTAAATCCGACTTCGAGTTGGCCATGAACACCGACATTCAATACCCGGTGAATGATTGGGGGCCGGTGCTGCAAAGCCTGAAGGAGGTCGACGCCGGCGCGATCTTTATCAATCACTGGGTTGCCGCTGAATATGCTGCCTTCTGCAAGCAGTTCCAGGCGGACCCCGTTCCCGGAGCGCTGGTCTACCTGCAGTATGGGCCATCGCAGCCCGAATTCCTGGAACTGGGCGGTCGCGCCACCGAAGGCTTCTGCTGGTCCACCGTTCTGGGCATCTATGGCGACCAGAGGGGCCAGGACTTCCGCAAAAAGTACCTGAAACGCTTCCCTGAATTCGAAGGCAACATGGGTTTGGTCTACACCGGCAACGGTTACGACATCCTGCAATACCTGGCCCGGTCATGGGAGGCCACGGGCAACCCCGAAGACTTTGCCGCCAATGTCGAGTGGATCCGCACCAACCCCTATCGCGGTGTCTGCGGCATGATGGACATGAACAACGAGTATCAGGAGGCCCTGCACTATCCGGACAACGGCTTTGGCAATCAGTCCGCGGAACTCGAAGGCGGCATGAGCCAACTCTACGTTCAGGTCCAGGATCGCGAGCACAAGATCATCTGGCCGAATGAGATCGCCGAATCAACCCTGCGTCCGGCGCCCTGGTGGTGATCGCTTGATCTTGGAGCAGGCCACTATGTCTTCCCATCCCTTGTTCTCATGCAAGAACCTCTCGCTCGATCTGGGAGGACGCGAAATCCTCCGAGACATTGGACTGGAAATGAATCCGGGTGACGTTCTCGGCATCATCGGGCCGAACGGGGCCGGGAAGACCAGCTTGCTCGAAATCTTGTCCGGCCGCTATCACCCCAAAACGGGCAGCGTTCATTTCAAGGGCCAGGATATCTCATCCAAGAAGCTCTTCGAACGGGCCCGTATGGGGATCGGCCGGACCTATCAAACCCCGCTGGTATGCGAGGACTTGACGGTGGGCGAAACATTCAAAGCAGCGCGGCAGGCCTACAAGCCTTATCTCACCCGCTTTGACGCAGAATATTGCGCGTCTTTGGTGGACTTTACCGCGCCCTACGAGACGCCGAACTCGGTTCTAAAAACCTTCGAGCGGCGCAAGCTATTGCTTTCGAACCTGCTAATGCGAGGACCGGAAGTATTGTTGATGGATGAACCGGCAGCAGGCCTCATCAATGCCGAGATCGACGAAATCGATCAGATACTTCGGATGCTGTCCAAAGAAATGGACATCGCAGTCGTCATTGTCGAGCACCGTATGGAGCTGCTGGACTCCATCGCAGACCGCGTGATTGTCATGGATGCTGGCGACATCATTGCCCAAGGCGAGCTTAGCGACATCATCGACAGTCCCGCAGTGCGGGCCGCCTACTTCGAAGCGGCCTGAGGGCTATGTCCCGGAGACAAAAATGAAGGAAATCTTAAGGGTCACAGGGCTATCCGCCGGATATGGCCCGCTGCGGGTCATCCACGACCTGGATCTGGTCATCAATGCCGGTGAGCGCGTGGGCATCGTCGGCCTAAACGGCCACGGCAAAACAACGCTGTTCTATGCCATTGCCGGGCTAACGGGTTGGCAGCGTGGCTCGATCCTGTTGGATGGAGAAGAAATCGGACGCACGCGCAGTCAGGGGCCGGGACGCTACACGCATCAGGTCGTGCGCAAGGGCCTGGCCATCATGCCTCAGGGGGATGAGATCTTTAATGGCCTGACCGTGGAAGAGCACCTGGACAGCGGCGCCTTCACAAAGAGCGCGTGGCGCAGCCGCAAGCAGCGCAAGGACGCGGTGCTAGACCTCTTCGAACCCTTGCGAAAGCTGATGAAGACCCCGGTCGGACGCCTCTCCGGGGGCGAGCGACGCATGGTCTCGATCGGGCGCGGGTTGATGACGGATGCCAAGCTCTATCTGGCCGATGAGCCTTCGTTGGGATTGGCCCCAAAGATTGGGCTCAGCGTCATGCAAGCGCTGCTGGCCATCGAACTAAAGGACAGCGCCATGTTCATCGCCGAACAGAACGTCGCGCTGTTGGAAGGACGGGTGGACCGCGTGCTCGGCATGCATGCAGGCAAGCTCAAGGGCGAAGCCTCCAGCGCACTAAAGCTCTCAGCCTAGCAGGACCGTCATGGACATCCCCTTCATCTTGACCAACGCGATCATCGTCGCCTGCATCTATGGGCTGATCGCGGTGGCGGTCTCGATCACATGGTCTAGCCTCGGCTTGATCAATCTGGGCTATGGCTTCGTGTTCTCTTTCGCGGGATACGGCGCCTATGTCGTGTCTCGAAGCCTCTCGGATCATCCAGTCCTTGTCACCTCCGCTGGGATCCTCTTCGGGGCAATCGGGGGCGTCATTATCTGCTTGCTTGTCTTTATTCCCCTACACGACAAACCGAACTTCACTGGCCGCGGGATGATCGCCACCTTGGCGATCAGTCTGATCGGCTCTCAATCCCTGCTGATGTACTTCGGTCCCCGTGCGAAGTCGCTGCCTGAGGTCTTTGGCTTTTGGAAGGTCGACCTTGGTGGCTTGGTGCTGACTTCCGACAAGATTGGGATCGTCGTCTGCTCTATCGCCATGCTGACTTTTGTCGTGATGTGGATGAAGTCCAGCCGCCGAGGTCTTGAAATACGGGCGATGATGATGAACCCGCACGCGGCTTCCATTGTAGGAATCGGCATAAGAAGCACGGGCATCTACGTCATGGCGGTCACCGGGGCCATGGGTGGCCTTGCCGCAGTGTTGCTGTCGCAGACCTACTACATCGCGCCCTTCGGCGGTCTGATCCCGCTCATCAAGGGTGTCAGCATCGCGCTTTGCGGCGGGCTTGGGTCCGTTCAGGGCGCCGTCATCGCAGCCGTCATCCTGGGCTTCACCGAGGCCGCGACATCCCGCTTCCTCGGCGGGCAATATGTGCTGATCACCCAATTCCTGGTGATCATTACCATCCTCATTATCCGCCCACGGGGCATTTCTGGACTGCTAGACAGGGCACGCGAGCAATGAGCGAACAACAGCAACAAAGGTCATCCTACACCTGGATCAATCCGCTCTCCGTCTGGGGTGCGAAGGGAGGCAACCACGAGGTTCCTTCGATCCCCGTGCCCGACCCACGCGAGACCTGGGATCAGAATAGCGAATACAAGGTCAAGACCTACAAAGTCGGCCGGCTGAAGCACTACTACATCTGGCCCAACCACGGCGATCGGCTCTGGGACCGCTGGCGCTGGTGGCCGACGCGGCGGACTCTTCTGTCAATCAAGGGTCATTACAATCGAAAGACCCTCACGGCCGAAAAGAAAATCTTGGATCGCCGCCCGATCTATTGGGTGATGTGTCTGTTAATTCTTGCACTAGGGCCATTTTTCTTTCCCTCCTCGATGCAGTCGTCACTGCTAACGGCGGGTGCCGTCTTTGGCATATTCGCAGCCATCAACATTTGCTGGACCTTGATTCTGGGCGCGGCCAGTATCTTTTCCTTGGCCACCTATGCTGTGGTCGGGGTCTCCGCATTTTTGACGTCGTGGCTATCGATCAACTATGGGCTGCCTTGGTTCTCACTCCCTTTGATCGGCGCAGCAATTGGCTTCGCGATGGGCGGAATCATCGCGCTTCCTGCCCTAAGATTGGACGGCTTCTACTATGCCCTGCTGACCTTGGGCCTCAACGAGTTGTGTCGGGTCTTCTTCACAACATCTAAGGAATTTGGCTCAGCATCTGGCGGCCTTTATGGCGCGGACACTTATATCTCCGAACATTGGTCACCAATGGTGCAGAACCACGCCTCCTATTACATCGCTCTCTTAATGATGGTCGGGGCCCTGTTCCTGTTCCGCTTCGTCAATGGCAAACGGCTTGGGCGCATTCTGCGCATGGCCCCGGAAAAGCGTGAGGCATTCGCTGAAGCCTGTGGCGTCGACTACAAACGCGCGCGCCTGCAGATCTTTATCCTGACCTCAGCCGCACTGGGCCTGATCGGCGGGCTCTACACGGCACACTATCGCGGGGTTGCCTTCTCGATCTTCAGTTTCGATACCGTGTTGCTGGGTTTGGCCATGCTGACGATCGGCGGTATCGGTAAGGCCGAAGGTGCAATCCTGGGTACCTTGGTCGTGGTCTTCCTGGACAAAGTCATGTTGGAACTGGGTCCGCTCAGACACTTCATGATCGGGACACTGATGCTGATGGCAGTCCTGTTCTTGAACAATGGATACTTTGGCATCAAGCAACAGTTCAACGCTTGGCGTGACAAGAAGCGTGGGGAATGGAGATCAACCCGCACCGAAAAGGGCGGTGAGGCGCTTCCCGAAGAGGCGACCGAGATCGACGACAAGGATCAGCTTTACTTCCGTCGCTACGACAAGATGCAAAGGGACTACCTGAAGAAACTAATCACGCCCGAGATCATCGCCGAGCACGAGGCCAAGCCGCTTGGCCAACACTCCGAAGCTCTGGAGCGCGTCCTCCTCTACTTCCGCCGTGCAAAGATGGAGGACAAGTATGCGCTTCATCGCGTGGGGCCGGACGGTCCTTTCAAGATAATCGCCTTTTCCGGCACGCGCGGGGTCTCCCCCCGGATTGTCGAGGACAAGGAGTACGCCACTGAAGAGGCCGGCTATCACGGCGTTTTCATGCGCCGCGTCCACGACCTGCTGGAATCCTGACGCATCTGGACTAGGGGACAGATCATGGATGACTACGCCACGCGGTCCGACGACCCGTTCAATCCCAGAAACGCAGATGACTATGTGTACGATTACTTCAACGCCAAACAGCGCAAATACGTGAAGAAGGTGCTGAATAAGGCAATCATCGAAGAATACCGACGCTGTCCACTCGGGCGACACAGCGAACCTCTGGAGCGTGTCTTGGCCTACTTTCGGCGCCTCCCCCTACAACAACAGTATGGGTTGAAGAGAGAAGCGGACGGTACCTTTCGAATGATCGCAATGTCGGGGTTGCGCGGTGCCCCACCCAACCCGGCAAGCAGGGAGGTGTTCCGAACTGTCGAGGAGGGGTACTTCGGCATTTTTCTGCGCCAGATCAAGGACATGACGGAAGCATAAGATGGCAGAGCAAAAGATCTTTGGGTATGGAAGCAAACTCTCTGTCAAGCAGGGCGAAGAGATCGTCTTCCATGTGAACTGCGATGGCTCGGACACCGCCGAGGCGCAGTTGGTGCAACTGATCCACGGGGACGTGCACAAGGATGGCCCTGGCCATGTCGAGCGTGAGATCGATCACGAAATCAACGGTACTTGGCAGGTAAAGAAACAGTTCACGCAGCTTGGGAACTTCCTGACCGTTGACGACCCCGGCAACAATTTGGCCGTCGAGGGCCGGTTTTCGATGACCTGCTTCATTTGGCCAAGCATGCCCAGGAAGGGAGAGCGCCAGACCATTATGGGTCGTTGGGACACGCTGAACAACACCGGCTATGCCATCGGGATCAGCCCGCAGGGATACCTGGAGTTTTGGGTCGGCGATGGGCAAGAAGTAGACTACATCACCGCCGAAATGCCGTTGCTGAAAAAGGTCTGGTATGCGGTTGGTGTCGCCTACGACCCGGCTACGGGCCTGGCGACCCTGCATCAAACAGGAGTCATGAACCGCTACAACTCTCTGGTCGGTCCGGTGGTGCCCTATGATCTGGCCAGTCACGTCCGGACCAAGCTGCGCTTTCGCCCGAAGAACATCGCCGCTGTGCCCTTCCTGATCGGTGGTGCGCGCGACAATCACAAGCTGCGCGGAGATTTCGTCAATGACCTCTTCACCGGCAAACTGGACCGTCCTGCGATCTTGTCCAAGGCGATGAGTCGGGACGAGTTCGACGCCCTGGCTGCTGGCCAGCGCCCGGCGCAATCCGACATCCTGGCCTATTGGGACACGACGGAAGGCCTGGGCGCTAAGGGCGTCGACCAGACAGTTGTCGACACGGGGCCACATGGCCTGAACGCCGAAGGCTACAATCACCCCGTTCGCTGCATGACCGGCTGGAACTGGGAGGGCAAGGAGGATTGCTTCCGCTTGGCGCCGGAGCAATACGGCGGCATCGAGTTCCACCCGGACACGGTGACCGACTGCAGATGGGACGAAACCAAGCGAATGACCATCCCCGACACACTAAAGTCCGGTATCTACGCCGTCCGGCTCCGCGTCGGGTCGGGACAAGGGATCTCGGAAGAATACATTGTCTTCTTCGTGCGCGCGAAGACACCGCAGGCCAAGCTTTGCTTCCTGGTCCCTACGGCCAGTTACCTGGCTTATGCGAATGAAAGCCTCTCGTTCGATGCGCACATCATTCAGCCGATGACCGGACAGCCTCCGGTGGTGACGGATGTCGACATCGAAACTTATGAGCACCGCGAGTTCGGTCTGTCGACCTACGACAGCTACGAGGACGGTGCGGGTGTTTGCTATTCGTCCTATCTGCGCCCGATCATTAACATGCGACCGAAGTATCGCATGTCCTCGATGAACATAACCTGGCAGTTTCCAGCGGACCTCTCCATCGTCGCCTGGATCGACAAGATGGGCTACGACTGCGACTTTGTCTGTGACGAGGATCTGCACCGAGAGGGCATCGACGCAATCAAACCCTACAACTGCGTCATTACCGGCACCCATCCAGAATATGTCTCTGAGAAGATGCTGGACGCACAGGAAGACTATGTCGCCCAAGGGGGGCGGCTCATCTATATGGGCGGCAACGGCTACTATTGGTGCGTCGGGTTTTCCGAGGACCATCCTGAAACCATGGAGGTTCGAAAGCTGGACAGCGGCATGCGTGCCTGGGCGGCTAAACCGGGCGAGCACTATCTGCAGACGACAGGCGAGAAGTCCGGCCTTTGGAAGAACCGGGGGCGTGCGCCTCAGAAGTTGTTGGGCGTAGGCTTCATTGCCGAGGGTTTTGAGACCGCTGCCCCCTTCCGAAAGATGCCTGACAGCTTTCATCGGACGGTGAGCTGGATTACCGAGGGGATCGAGGGCGAGTTGATCGGCGACAGCGGCCTGGCCTATGGCGGCGCCGCGGGGATCGAGTTGGACCGCTATGATCTGAGCCTGGGCACACCGCCCCACACCAAGATCATCGCGTCGTCCGGCGGGCACTCCGACAACTATGTGCTTGTGACCGAAGAGCTGCTTTATGCCTATGCCGGCTTGGTCGGCTCGCTTGACTACCGGATCCGAGGAGACATCACCTACTACACGTCGTGGAACGATGGCGCTGTGCTCTCGACCGGTTCCATTGGGTTCGGCCAGGCGTTGCCGGCCAATGGATTCGACAACAGTGCATCCAGGTTGCTCGCAAATGTCGTGAACGCCTTCATCAAGGATGGGGCTCTGCCCGGCAAACACTGGACACTGGAAGAAAAACAATGGCGATGAAAGCAGGATGATTCAGGCCGCTGTTTGCTAGTCGCTAGCCCGGATCTCTCACCGGAGGTCGGTGCATCGGGCTCTGAGTGTGGGAAGTTCTTCTGCGACAGAGCGTTAATCCAACGCAGAGGATGTCCCCGATGCTGACAGACTGTAGCTGAGAGCCGATGGTCTTTGCACGCCATGAAGGGCGCCGCGTGGTCGCGGACCTCAGCGGCGGGGCGATCACGTCGGATGCCGACGCGCTGCTCTTGGGCGCGACCGACAAGGCCATTGGCTTGGTGGACCGCATTGCAGCCTGCTTTCTGGACGGGCGCCGGGCTGATCGGGTGGCGCACGATATTGCTACTCTGGTCGGCCAGCGCGTTGTCGCCATCGCCTTGGGCTATGTGGATGTGATCGACTGCGAAGAGCTGCGGCTTCGAAAATCGAATGCGCAACTGGTGTGATGCGGCGAACCAACCGGACCGGGTTTTGTGATTGCATCGGGACCGTGCTCGCTGACAGCGGAGCGGCCGTTAACGAGATCATGGCCATACTCGGACACACAACCGAGAAGCAGGCCACGCACGACACCAAGACAGCCAATCGCAGGCGCCTTGCTCTTCGAGGATTGGAGCGCTTGTCCGACCCCAGCAACGGGTAGGGTGTCCCACCGGAACCGCAGCTATGGGAAAGTGGGACAGTAAAGCCATTCAAAAGAAAGGGGATTTCATGTCAAATGGTGCCCAGGGGCGGAATCGAACCACCGACACTGCGATTTTCAGTCGCATGCTCTACCAACTGAGCTACCTGGGCGTGCTTTGGCGCGGGGCCTCGGAAGGCGCCGCCAAGCAAGAGGCGGGGTTGTAGCGGCTCGGCAGCGGCCTGTCCAGCCCCTTGTATCACCGCTTCGCACCCGCTTTTCCCTGGCCCTCTCTCTCACCCGACCACCCATTCGCATACTTGCGTCGGCGGCCGGGAGGCTGAGATGGCCGGCGCCGCCGAAGAACGTCGGTCATTGACAATGACCGACGGCATCAGGTCTCGGAATCGTCATCCTTTTCGACCGGCGCTGGAGGGCCCGGAACGCGGTAGCGCTCGCCGAGCCAGCGGCCCAGGTCGATGTCGGCACAACGCTTTGAACAGAAGGGACGATAGCGCTGTTCCGTGCCGCGACCGCAGATCGGACAGGATCGACCTCCCGATCCGGAAGGGCCTGGCTGTGCTGTCATGAGCGCTCCTCTCTCATACCGTTTCAATACGGAAGCGGCGGCTGTCTGGCTCTTGGAAAGGTAGGACCTGCAGCAGCGAACCGGAAGACTCTGTGAGGGCCGACCAGGAAGCATTGGCGGACAAGACTGCCAGCAGGGGCTCGCCGACCTTCAGGCGGAGGCGCTCAGCCGGCTGGTCACGCCGCATGGCCGCGAGCTGGCGCAGCAGGCAAGCCGCCTCGGCGCGGAGGCTCAAGCGCCGACCACCCAAAAGAGCGTTCTCGGTCAAGGCCTCGTGCAGGGGGCTGAAGTGACCGCGACGCCGGGTGATCTCCAGCAGGCCGGTCACTGTCATGCCCTTGACCTCAACACGCTCTGGATCATCGGCCAGTGCCTGCCGCATAGCCGCCTTCAACCTGTCGCGCTCCTGACGGCTCTCAAGCGACAAACAGTCGATCAGGATGCGTCCGGCCAGTGACCGCAGGCGAAGCTGTCGGGCGACTTCGTCCAAGACCTGATGATTGAAGTCCGCGCGGGCCCTCTCGGCTAGGCCACGACCGGCGGTCCCCTGGTTGACGTCGATGGCCGTTAGGGTCTCGCCGGGCTCGATCAGAAGCGAGCCACCGCTCAGTTCAACCCGCGGGGTCAGGAGGGCCTCGACCTCTGCCTCGAGATGGTTGGTGAGCGCCAGGGGAAAACCGGCAGGAGAGATGCGGACTGGCTGGTCGGCAGTTAGAAGGTCACGTGCCTCAGGTCGATCGACCAGGATGAGGCTCGGCTCCGGCTTCAAGAAGCGCTCCAGTGGCTTGG
The DNA here is from genome assembly GCA_963669335.1 of Rhodospirillales bacterium. Classification (GTDB taxonomy): domain Bacteria; phylum Pseudomonadota; class Alphaproteobacteria; order Kiloniellales; family JACOMY01; genus JACOMY01. The sequence continues at coordinate 1,946,154 of OY770023.1, read as the reverse complement.
CAGCAGCGACCAGACGGCGCGGCACCTCGCCCTCGTGCCATTCCTTGGGGCCACGCGCCGGGGCAAGCTTGGGACCCTTACCCGGTGCTGCGGCACGCACCATCCGGAGCGGCAGAGCCCTTCCCTCGGTCAGGTCTTTGGGCGCTTGCTCCAAAGGCAGGACCCCTTTGGGGCCGACGCCCAGATCGCAGAAGGCAAGGCCCAGCGCCGGCACGATACGGGTCACCCTTGCCCGATAGCAGTCACCGACAAAGGGCTGTCCGGGATGCCAGATTGCAAGCTCGTCCAGCAGACCCTCGCGATACCGGAAGGCCCGACACTCCCCGCCGATGGACTGCAGGTAGAGCGCGTCGGGCTGGAGTTCAGCCGGCATCGCTTGCGCTGCCCAGGCGATAGCCGAGGCCGGTCATCAGGGCCAGAGTCTCAGCCAGCGCGAGCCCCACCACATTGCTGTAGCTGCCGTTGATCCAGGGAATGAAGGCGGCCGCGCGCCCCTGTATGGCATAGCCGCCGGCCTTTCCCGACCACTCTGCGCTTGCGAGATAGGCGTCGATCTCAGCGACCGAGAGCCGCTTCATCGAGACCCGCGTGACCACTTGACGGAAGACCTGTCGACCGTCGGGAGCCTTGAGCGCGACCGCCCCTATCACCTGATGGCGACGGCCGGAGAGACGTTCGAGACAGTCACGTGCCTCCTCGATCGTCTCAGCTTTGGGGAGGATTCTCCGTCCCATTGCGACGACAGTATCGGCAGCCAAGACCCATGCACGATCATGACGCAAAGCACTTGCCGCCAGTTTCTGCTGAGCCATCCGCAAGGCGTAGGGACCCGGCAGCTCACCCAGCTCCGGGGTCTCGTCGATCTCCGGCGGATCGATAAAATCTGGAACAAGGCCCACCTGGGCCAGAAGATCGCGGCGCCGCGGCGAGGCTGAGGCCAGGATGAAGGGAGCCTCTATCCTTGGAGCCATGCTATCGGCTCCCTCAACGAAGGCTGGCTCCTCCGGGAGCAGACCCAAAGACGACCTCCGCCTATTTGTAGCGGAAGGTGATGCGCCCCTTGGTCAGATCATAGGGAGTCATCTCCACATTGACCCGGTCGCCGGTCAGCACGCGAATGCGGTGCTTGCGCATCTTTCCGGCAGTGTGCGCCAAGACCTCGTGATTGTTGTCCAGCTTCACACGGAACATTGCGTTGGGCAGCAGCTCGGTCACTGTGCCCTGAAATTCGATCAGATCCTCTTTCGCCATGAAGGCTCCTTCGACAGTCGTTCAGCTTTCTGGGGATTAGATGGGAGCCACCGCGGCCTCGCACCACCCTGCCCCACCGCTCATCTTGGCGCGCATGATAAGAACCGCGGCCAGGAGTTCAAGCCATTGTCGCCCCCCTGCCCCCACACCTGTGCCAATTTTGCCGCAGCGCGCCGCCACAGCCGACAAAGAAAACTGCTGAGACAAGCCTTCAAACGCACATCTAAAACCCGCCCCTTGGGTGGGCGATTACAAAGCTGCTTTTTTCACAAGATCTTAGCCGAAGAGTTGCGAATTAGGTCAGTCCCCCTGATCTTCTTAAAGATAGGAACAATCAAAAGGCCCGCGGAGGAAAGCCATGCTGTTCGATCATGAGAGCTTCGACGACCACGAAACAGTGGTCTTCGCTAAGGATGAGGCGAGCGGGCTCTCCGCCATAATCGCACTCCACTCGACCGCGCTGGGGCCCGCCGCCGGCGGCACGCGCTTATGGCACTATCGTGACGACAGGGAAGCCTTGGGCGACGTGCTCAGGCTCTCGCATGGCATGACCTACAAGAATGCAATGGCAGGCCTGCCCTTGGGCGGCGGCAAGACGGTCGTCATGGCACCTGAGACCATCCGTGATCGCCAGGCACTCTTTGCAGCCTTGGGCCGGGCCATTGACCGCTTGGGCGGTGCCTATTGGACGGCCGAAGATGTCGGCGTCGGACCCGCTGACATGGCTGTGGTCGCAAGCCAGACCCGCTATGTGGCCGGCCTGGAGGCAGGGCGCTTCGCATCGGGCGACCCCTCGCCGGTAACCGCGCGAGGGGTTTTCACCTCCTTGCTCGCTGGCGCCCAGCATCTCTGGGGAGCCAAGGACCTGAATGGACGGACCGCCGCAGTTCAGGGTCTGGGTCATGTGGGCCAGCACCTTTGCCACTATCTCTACGCAGCCGGTGCCAAACTCATCGTCAGCGATCTGAACAGTGCCCGCGCGCAAGAGATCGCCAAGCGCTACGGGGCTCAGGTGGTTGCCCCCACCGAGATCATGCAGGTCGAAATGGATATCTTCGTGCCTTGCGCATTGGGCGGCGTCCTAACCGACGAGAGCGTGACCGCTCTCTCCGCCAAGCTGATCTGTGGCGCTGCCAACAATCAGCTGGCCGGGCCAGCGGTAGCAGCGACCTTGGCCCGCCAGGGCAAACTCTATCTGCCTGATTACGTGGTCAATGCCGGCGGCATCATCTCGGTTGCCTCAGAGATCCTGCAGATTGCCGATCACAGCTGGGTCGAGGGCAAGCTGGACGGATTGGGGTCTACCATTCGCGAGATCCTGATCGAGGCCGAGAAGGGCGACGGCAATACGGCCGCGGTGGCGGACGCGATCGCGCGCCAACGGATCTCCAGCAAGCAACGTCTCGCCGCCTAAAACCTTTCACAGAAGAGACCCGAAGCAGGCACTTTGTCATCGTGATGTAACCTCCCTTGATCGGGAGGCAGCAGCATCACTATGATCCGCGCCATGTCTCAGGCCACCTCAAGTGAGGACGCTCTTGCGAGCGTCCGCCCGGTCATTACGCCTGCCAATCTGGCCGATCTCGCCGAGTGGACGGAGATGCGCGCCCAGCTTTGGCCGGAGATGTCGGAGCCGGAGCAAGGCGAAGAGCTGCAGGAACTCTTGGACAAGGATCGCTACTGCGGCTGGATCGCGCGCCTAGAAGGCAGACCGGTCGGCTTTGCCGAGGCCAGCCTGCGCCCCTATGCCAATGGCTGTGAGGGCCGCCCGGTTCCCTTTCTGGAAGGCGTTTGGGTCGACCCGTTGGAGCGCAATCAAGGGATCGGTCAGGCCCTGATCCAAGCCATTGAGGCCTGGGCGGTGGCGCTCGGTTACGAAGAACTGGGCTCTGACGTCGATATCGCCAACCTCATCTCGCAGGCAGCCCATCAGGCTTGGGGCTTCGACGAGCAAGAGACTGTGGTCTACTACCGACGGCGACTGAAGCCCTGATCGTCCCTTTGACGGGAGGCAAGATGGCCAATCGTCAAGGCGGTCCCGGATCATCCGGATGGTGGCTGGTCCAGTCTGGACCATGATGATGCATGATCCGTCTGACCGCCGGACGCTGCTCCACAAGTTCAGCGCAACGTTTCACATGGGGATATCGCGCCCGCATGGCCTCGATGTCTCGATGCCATCGCGTCAACATCTGAAGGTGCAGATCGCAGGCACTGAACGACGCGCCAAGCAGATAGGGCCCGGGTGCGGAACAGGCTGCGTCGATGATCCTCCAGCTCTCGTCAAGTCTTTCGATCCCCTTGGCCGAGATTTCCTCGCGCCCGGAGGATGAGATCGAGTGCCTCTCCGGCATGAAGTAGATCTGCATGGCAATCTGCAGCGTGTTCGTCATGTAGGTCAGCCACTTCAGAAAGTCGCCTCGCTTTGGGTCGCCGACGGCCGGTCCGAGACCCGCTTCGGGGAAACGGTCAGCCAGGTAGATCAGGATAGCGGTTCCCTCGAAGACCACGCTGTCGTCGTCATCCACCAAGACCGGCACCGCGCCGTGGGGCGTCAGTGCCTGAAACTCAGGGTCTCGTTGCGCCAGAGGTGCATTGATGTCCACCCAACAGTTCTGATAGCTGCAGCCGATCTCTTCCAACGCGGCATGGGCCGACATGGCGGTCGAAGCAGGACTGTTGAAAAGCTTGATCATATCCTATCCGATCAGGTGTGCGAGAGGGTCGACACGACAACAACGCGGGTAATTCTTGCCTACCTCGCCAGAGTCTATCTTGCCAATCCACGGTATTGCACCGAGCAGGAGGTGAGCATGAAACGGCGTCTATGTGCCATCATCGGAGCGGGCGAAGGGTTAGGTCGATCCTTGGCTGCGACCTTCGCGGGTCATTCGTTCGACATTGCGTTGCTGTCGCGCACAGAAAGCGGCAGCGCTGCCGCGGCGGAGGCAGCTGCCAAAGCCGCCACCGATGTCAGGTTCTATCCTGCGGACGCGACCCGTCCGGACACCATCGAGAAGGGGATCGCGCAGATTCAGAACGACATGGGTGAGGTTGAAGTTCTCATCTACAACGCCCGGGGGTCTTTCAGTTCCGGGGAGCCGCTCGACATGACCTATGAGGATCTCCTGGACGTCTATCGATTGGAAGTTGTCGGCGCCTTCGCTGCCGCAAAATCGGTTCTGCCCAACATGATCGAGCGCTCGGGCGGCGCTCTCTTCTTCTCCAGCGCAACCGCCGCCTTTCGAGGGTCGGGCACCTATCCGCTCTATGCCATCGGCAAGTTCGGTCTGAGAGCGCTGTCGCAAAGCCTGGCTAAAGCCTACGCCAAGCATGGCGTTCACATCGCTCATTTCAGACTCGACTGCGATCTCGACGTGCCCGTCATGCATGACATCTATCGTGACGAGCGCGATCGTGCCGGACTGGCAAGTCCCGACGACGTCGCCCAGTCCTATTGGCTGACTTATCAGCAACCTAGAGGGGCTTGGAGCAACGAGGTCGAGATAAGACCCTACACTGAAGCCTGGACCTGTTAAGAAACTGGCTCTCTAGCTCAGATCGAACTGCTCTCTGATCCAGCGATTGAAGACCCGGGTCGCCGGCGTTTCTTCATGGTTCGGCGTTGCCATAAGAAAGTAAGCTTCGGCCATCGGCAGGCGTAGGTCGTAGGGTTCGACCAAGAGACCGCTCTCCAGCAAACGGCCAGCCAAGGTCTGGTGCGACATGGCAAGTCCGGCGCCATGTTGCGCGGAGGTCATGGCGACAACGAAGGTCGAGGCCAGAGAGATCGACTTGCCCTTGGGCAACCGGTGACCCTGCGCGCCCAGCCAAGTCTCCCACCCAGTCACGATGCCGGCACAGTCGAAGAGCGGCGTCGTCCTCCAGTCCAAGACCGCACCCTCGGGCTGCGGCGCCGAGACAGGAAAGGCTGCCTCTTCCGACAGCAGGATGGCGCCCTCGGGCATGGAGGCAGCCCGACCGAAGCGCACCTCGACCTCCGTCGCGGCCGCACTGCGTTCGGGATCCCAGATCGGTGTCACGATGTTGAGGGTCAGCCAGGGCGCCTCTGCCAGAAGGTCTGCCAAGCGTGGTGCCAACCAAAAGGTCGAGAAGGCCATGTTGCAGTTGATCATCAGGCGACGCCCGCGATCGCCGCCAATGAAGTTCCGCGTCCCCACCGCCAGAATATCGAAGGCCTCCTGCACCACAGGCAGGTAGTTCGCACCATCCTCCGTCAGCAAGAGCGCACGGGTGCGGCGAATGAAGAGTTCGCGCCCCAGAAAGGACTCCAGGCTGCGCACATGCTGCGAGACAGCCGACTGGGTCAGATTGAGTTCTCCGGCCGCTTGGGTGAAGGAAAGATGCCTGGCCGATGCCTCAAAAGCCCGAAGCCAGGTCAGAGGCGGAAGGCTGGTTTCGCTCATCGGACTCCATGCGCAAGCTATGCATTAACTTTCTTAATAGCATGGCCGCAAATTCTTCGTTGGTAAAGCCGAAAGCAGCCCACCATAAGCTCAAACAGATCACCGTTAGACTGGCATAAGGAGGCCGAGATGAGTGCCGAGATCGCAAGATTGCAGGGAGCCAACATCACCCATTGGGAAGAGCGGGTCGATCTCGCCGCCACCTTCCGCTGGACCGCACGTTTGGGCATGCATGAAGCCGTCGCCAACCATTTCAGCCTCTCGGTCAACGACGACGGTACGCAGTTCCTGATGAACCCCAATCAGGCACATTTTTCGCGGATCCGTGCCTCCGACCTGCTGCTCTTGGATGCCAATGATCCGGAGACCCTGTCTCTTCCGGGTGCTCCCGACCCGACCGCCTGGGGCCTGCATGGATCGGTACATCGCCACTGCCCGCATGCGCGCTGCGTCATGCATGTCCATTCCATCTTCGCGACCGTGCTGGCCTGCCTGGCCGACAGCCGCCTGCCGCCGATCGACCAGAACACCACGACCTTCTTCAATCGCATGGTGATCGACGAGGGCTTTAGCGGCCTTGCCTTCGAGGCTGAGGGCGAGCGCTGTGCCGCCTTGCTGAGTGACCCGAAGCAGAAGGTCATGGTCATGGGCAACCACGGCGTGCTGGTGATCGGGGACAGCGTCGCCGATACCTTCAATCGGGTCTATTACTTCGAGCGCGCGGCCGAGACCTATATTCGCGCGCTGCAGACTGGCCAGCCTCTACGCGTGCTCTCGGACGAGATCGCGGAGAAGACCGCCCAAGAGCTGGAAGACTATCCCGACCAGGCTGAGCGCCACCTTGCCGAACTCAAGGCCATCCTCGACGAGGAAGGCTCCAACTACGCCAGCTAGGTTCTAAGGCCATGCCAGACACCATCGCCACCAACGCCGGCTCCAGCGGCATCAAGCTGGACAAGAAGAGCCTCAAAGCCATCGCCGCGCGCACCGACCGGCCGGGTTTGATCTACCTCGCGCAATGGGCCGCGGCGCTGCTCGGTGGCGGTGTGCTGGTCTGGCTGAGCCTCGGCACGGCCTGGGTCTGGCTTGCCATGGCCGTCCTCGGTACGATCTTGACCGTGCCCGCCTATGCGATGAGCCACGAGACCGCGCATGGTACGGCCTTTCGCACGCGCTGGCTGAACGAGACGGTCTTCTGGATTACCTCCTTCCTCTACATGGAAGAGCCGCTGCATCGGCGCTACACCCACACCAACCACCACACCTTCACCTGGCATGTCGGCAAGGACAGCCAGATGCCCTTCGACACGCCGATGGACGCCAAGGGGTGGCTGATGGAGGCCTCGGGCCTCTCCTTGCTGCGCTTTCACCTGACGGTCTTTTGGCATCTGGCAAGCGGGCGCTACACGGAAACCATGCGCATGGTCACCCCGCCGGGTGAGCTTGCGAAGATGACCCGCAATGCCAGGATCTTCTTGCTGGGCTATCTGGCCATCGCCGTTCTGATCGGGCTGGGTGCCACCTGGCTGCTCTGGTTCCTGGTCCTGCCCCGGATCTTGGGAGCGCCCATCATGCTGCTCTTCACGCTGATGCAGCATGTGGAGTTGAAGGAGAATGCGCCCTCGATCCTGGAGAGCACGCGTTCCTTTCGGACCAACTGGATCGGCCGTTTGCTCTACATGAACATGAACAATCATGTGGAGCATCACCTCTATCCGCAGGTGCCTTTCCACGGCCTGCCCAAGCTGGCCGAGGCGCTTAAGGAGCAGGTGCCGGAGCCTGACGCCGGGTTCCTCCGCGGCAACTGGGAGGTCTTTCTGGTGACCCTCAGGCGTTCGCTCGGCCTCTCGACCAAGGCACCGAGCATCCGTCAGGCGCCGCACATGATCAGCAGCGGCGGCGGCTTCGAGCGCGTGGCCAGGCGGACCATGTGATGGGCATGAAGCGGATCTATACCTATGGCGGCCGCCCGGCGGAACGCAATCTGACCCTGGCCTGCCTCAGGGCCAACAAGGCAGCCGGCATCAAGATGACCCAGGTCTCTGCCCAGACCCGAGAGGAGGCGGAGGCTTGCGAGCGTCTGGGCATCGACATGATCACCATCGCCGATCTCGACATTGACGAGATCCGTGCCGGTGCGCCCCGGACCTTCGTCACCGGCTCTCAGACCATGGTGCAGTATGTGAGCGAGGACGAGGCCTTGAGGGCGGCCATCCGCTGTGCCGAGCAGGGTGCCGATGCCATCTACACGCCGCGCGGCCTCTCGACCGTGGAGCGGCTGGCCAGAGAGGGACTTGCCGTGCAAGGGCATCTGGGCTTGGTCCCCCGGCTCTCGACCCAGGTCGGCGGGCTTCGCATCGTCGGCAAGACCGCCGAGGAGGCGCTACGCCTCTTCGAAGACTTCAAGCGGCTGGAGGATGCTGGAGCTGTCGCTGCCGAGGTGGAGTGTGTAGCCAAGGAGGCCTTGCAGCAGATCGGGCCTCGGACCAGCCTGCTGACCCATTCGATCGGTGCGGGCAGTGGCGGCGACATCATCTTCAGCTTCATGGAAGACATCTGCGGCGACGTCGAGAACCCGCCGCGCCATGCCAAGGCCTGGGCCGACATGCTGAGCCTTAGGAAGGCTATGGCGGCCGAGCGCGAAAAGGGCCTTGCTGGTTTCCGCGAAGCCGTCGTCTCCGGCAGCTTCCCCTGCCCGCCCCATGAGGTTCCGATGGCTGCCGGCGAAGCCGACAAGCTGGCGGAGGCTCTCGACAGGTGGACACCGACGCAGCGATGAGAGACGCCAGCGACTACGGCCAGGCTTTCGCCGCCAAGCCCAGACCTCTTACCCTGGAGCAGGCAGCCTGGATCACACCGCCGATCCATCTGGTCGATAGCGAAAGCGTCCTCGACCTGCCGCGGCTCAGAGCCTATCGGCAGAACCGCCTGCGCCAGCAGATCAAAGACCAGGGCTTGGCTGCCGTCATCCTGACGGAGCCACTCTCCATTCGTTACGCCACGGGCGTTCGCAATTGCGCACTCTTTCAGATGCACATCCAGGCCGGCTACCTCTTCCTGCCGGCGGAAGGTCCGGTGATCTACTTCGATACCGGACCCGGACAGGAGACCGGCAACCAGCTGGAGACGATCGACGAGGTTCGCAGCGACGTCCTCCCCCTCTCCTACATGTTCGCCGGCTATCGCCAGCAGGAGTGGGCGAAGACCTGGGCACAGCAGATGGGCGACTTGCTCCGTGCCCACAGCGGCGGCGAGACCCGGATCGGAATCGATCGGCCCGGCGCCCACGCCCAACAGGCGCTCGAAGCACTGGGTTATCGGGTTGAGGATGCAGCACCGGTCCTGGCGCAGGCGCGCAAGATCAAATCGCCGGAAGAGGTCCTGGCGATGAACCTAACCATATCCGTCGCCGAAGACGGCATGACCCGCATGCGCGACCAGCTGCGCAACGGCATCCTGGAGCAGGAACTCTGGGCCTTCATGTGGCAGGCGCTGATCGAGGGTGGCGGCGAATGGCTGGACTATCGCCTGCTGGCCTCGGGCGAGCGCACCAATCCCTGGCAGCAGGAGGCCTCTTCCAGGCGCATTCGGGCCGGCGATCTGCTGGTCTTCGACTGTGGCATGGTCGGGCCCTTCGGCTATGGTGCCGACATCTCGCGCGCCTTTCACTGCGGCCCGGGAAAGCCGAGCGAAAGCCAGCGCGACCTCTATACACGTGCCTGGTCTGAGGTCGCCCACAACATCCAGCTGATGCAGTCGGGTGCCAGCTTCCGCGAGATCATCGAGAGGCGCTTCGTTCAGGACGAGCGTGTCGGGCGCCAGCCCTACCCCTGCATGGCGCATGGCCTGGGTATGGCCGATGAATGGCCGGTCCTGCTGCATTCCGCCGATCACCCGGAGCAATTCGACGGCGAACTGGAGAGCGGCATGGTGATCTGTGTCGAGAGCTATGTCGGCGAGATCGGCGGCAGGGAGGGCGTGAAGCTGGAAGATCAGGTTCTGGTGACCGACAGCGGCCCCATCGTGCTGTCACGCTACCCCTTCGAAGAGGATCTCTTGATCCGCTAACCCGTGGAGCACAACGAATGAGCACTTGGATAGAGGTCTGTGGCACCGACGAGGTCGACGAAGAGGATCTGGTCCGCTGGGATTACGAGGGCCGCAGCTTTGCCATCTACAACACCGAAAAGGGCTTCTTCGCGACCGACGGCTTTTGCACGCACGAGCAGCAGCATCTGGAGGACGGTCTGGTGATCGGCAACGTCATCGAATGCCCCTTGCACCAAGGCCGCTTTGACATTCCCTCAGGGAAAGCGCTCTCGGCCCCGGTCTGTGTCGACCTCAAGACCTACGCTGTGAAGATCGAAGGCGATCGCGTGCTGATCCAGCTCTGAGTCAGCCGATCGGCTGCTTGCAGAGGTGGCGAACCTCGATGTGCGGGATCAACAGCTTTTTCCCTTCGAAACGCAAAACTGAGTACTCAAGGGTGCGGGTCTCCGGTCCCTGCTCTTCATCAAGTCCGCGCCCGTCGTAGCCGAGAGGTGCGACTGGCCCCTTGCCTTCGGCGACGATGTTCTGAACGGCAGAGCCGTCGAGAGACACGTCCTCCACCAGATCCAAAGAATAGGGTCCGAAATCAGCAAAGTTCTCAGCGTAGTTTCGCCCTTGTAGAGCCAGAAGATAACCGGGTGAGGTTCCGACCGGCAGTTTCATCACACCGAGGACCAGAGTGTCCGAGCCGTCGAGGCCTCCCAGCCGGTTGTTGCAAATCTGCAGGATCGCGATGTGGGTCACGCGCGAACAGCTCGACTTCAAACAATAGCCGACAACCAGACCGCCATGCAGGTTCGCCGCACGTTCCTCCACCGAGAGACCGACAAGCGACTCGTCTTCGGCGGCCACGACGCCTCCCGGAACCGGCATGAAGAGATCGGCGCGCGGCAGATAAGGGCGCAGCGGGTCATAGTGGATCTTACCCGACAGCCCGTCGTCATAGCGCGCCGTCTGCGCCAAGAGCTGGGTTGAGCCGAAGGTCAGAGCCAAAGTCAGAATGCAGGAACACAGTATAAAACTGTGAAATATGGACAAAAAAGCAGTGTGTTCCACACCCTTGTGCCCTGGACGGATGGTCCTGCTGAAACAAGGATCGTTTCCGGGATGGCAGTCTACTGACACTGCTCCGCTCCTCACTGAAAGACAGGCACAGCCTGAGCATGACTTCGCCCTCGTCTAGCGCCTCCCGCCGATCTGTCTTCCCAGCGACCATCATCTGGCCCCCGATTGAGACGATAGATTGCGGAAATGTGCCCCGGACATGGGCCTTAGAGAGTCTACGGCAGAACTGAGCCTAGAGATCAATTCTTTGGTCAAAGTGACCCTTAGGACAACCCTACAATGGTCCACCTGGACAGAGGGCCGTGAAGCAGTGCTAGGCTTGACGCTGCGATCGCCTCTAGCCGACCGGGACGCCTTTCATGATCAGACTGAGCCTCTTGCTCACCCTGCTTGTTGCCGCCATGGCCGTGCCTACGCAGGCGGCCGATTTCTCCGACCCGACCTGGCCCTGCATCCAGCGCAAGGTGCCGAGGCTGTCGATCGGGCAGATGTGGGCCGGCCCACCGATTGCGGCCGAAGCAGACTGGCGCAAGGACGAAGCGGTGCGCCGTCTGGCTCCCCTCCTGGCCGCTCGCCGCACCTCGCTTGAGGAAGCCGATAGGTTGATCACTGATTTTGCTGCGGCCCAGGGTGAAGATCGCGGCGAGAAACTGGCTCTCCTCTTCCAGGGTGCCTTCTCCCTAATCGATCGTGAGCGCGGCGAGCTGATCGAGGGCATCGGCCGCTATGCGCAAAAACAGACCGGACTGTCCCAGCAAATTGAAGCTCGGCGCGCCGAACTCTCCAAGCTGATGGCGGAAGAGGAGCCAAGTCTCGATCAGCTCGATCTGGTAGAGGAGTTAGAAGATAACCTGGCCTGGGAGGTCCGCATCTATGCCGATCGGGCGCAGTCTCTAACCTATGTCTGCGAGACGCCGGTGCTTCTGGAGAAGCGCGCTTTCGCCCTCGCCCGCTCGATCATGAACCAACTGCCCTAGGGATTTGGCAGCTTCTATTCCCACTCCAGTTCCTTGTAGGCGGCGGTGGCGTTGCGAGGATTGTATTCCTCAAAGAGCAGCCAATCGCCCTCCAGATCCTGACCTAGGTGCTCGATGGCGCTGCCCATGGCTTCGCCCTTGGCAATCGCCTCTCGGGTCTCTTCGGTGAGGCCCTGCAGGTACCTGCGGGTGGGCTCTGCGCCTTCCGGCCAAGGGAGGCTAGCAGGGCCATGACCGGGGATTATGCGCTCGGCCGGACGGTCGGCCAGGTCGGCTAGACGCGCCTGCCAGCCCAGAAGCGAGCCATCCAGGGCCGGCGTGTGGCCATGGAAGATCAGGTCGCCCATGAACCAACTCCCGCTCTCCAGATCGAAGACAGTCAGGTCATTGTCGCTGTGTGCTGTCTTGTGCGCCTCCAACAGCAACACCCGATTGCCCAGATCGATTTCCAAACGGTCGCCAATGCCCTCATCCGGCAAGAGGATGTCGCTGCCGATCATGGTGGCCTCGCCTAGCAGGCGGATCATGTTCTCCTGGTAGGTCTCGCTGCGATTCTGCAAGGCTGAGGTCAGCTTGGCATGCCCGAGGATCTGCGCCCCGGCTTCACGAAAGACAGCGCTGCCCAGTACGTGATCGGGATGCATATGAGTCAGGATCAACCACTTGATCGGCAGGTCCGTCTCACGCCGGATTGCCGCCAGCAGTCCCTCTCCAATCGGCCGGGAACCGCCGCTGTCGATCACGGCGACGGCCTCGTCGCCGACGACGAAGCCGATATTGGCGATATCGCCGGCGTTATCGCGGACAAAGGGTTCGTGGCGTCCGCGATGCACGAAGAGGCCGGGCACCACCTCCTCGATCCGGAAGTCCGCCTGTGTCTCGATCCAGGCGTCCCGCTCAAGACAGCGGGAACCCCGGGCGCTCAGCCCCTCCCGCTCCTCAAGCCAGGTGCCTACCCGTTCCTCTGACGTGGCTTCGCAGACCTCTCGGGTCATGGCCTCTCTCTGCGGCAAGGCCCGCTCGGCGCAGATCGGCGGCTCACCAGCCAAACAGAGGGTTACGAGAAGCTCAAAGACCATGGCTCTCCTCTTGGGATCAGGGGCTCGACGGAGCCGAGCCAGCCTCTTCGACTACACAAGAACGTTATGATTCCAAAGCCCTACTCAAGTCTGAGTTTACTCCTGCGCGGTGCTGTGCATAGTGGAGGAAACTATCATAAGCGCGTCGTACATCTGGGTTCTCCTTTCGTGGACAGCCCACGACGCCACTGCCGGGAGATGGATTGAGATGGCCAAGACCTTGGGCGCCGTCGTGTTAGCGATCGGCCTTGCCTCCGCGCCAGTGTTGGCAGACGAGATCCGCAACCCCTTGATGGAGGGCGAGACCTGGGTCGACCTGCAAGGCGACATCGTCGGTGATGCGCCGATTCTCGATGGATCGCACCTCTTCAGCCTGGAGGCACCCTATCGCGCCCACGATGCGGCGACCGTGCCCATCACCATTACCCAGGCAACCGATAGCAAAGCCAAGATCGTGCGCTTGACCTTGATCGTCGACGAGAACCCGGCACCGGTCGCTGCCGAGTTCGAGTTCGGAGACTCCATGGGCGCGGTGAACCTGGAGACCCGGGTCCGGATCAACGCCTATTCCAACGTGCGCGCACTGGCGGAGACGGAGGACGGCAAGATCTATATGACAGGCCGCTTCGTGAAGGCCTCTGGCGGCTGCTCGGCGCCGGCCATGAAGGACGAAGAGACCACGCTTGCCATGCTCGGCAAGATGAAGCTGAAGCTCTTTGACGAGACGCAGCCTCTGGCCCAGGGGCGCCGCGAAGCGCAGATCATGATGCGCCATCCCAACTATTCCGGACTGCAGCGCAATCAGATCACCCAGCTCTACATCCCTGCCCTCTTCGTCAATGAGATGGAAGTGATGCGTGGCGACGAGCTGTTGTTCCGCATGACCGCCGGCATCTCGATCAGCGAAGACCCCAGCTTCCGCTTCACCTTTGACGAGGACGGTGGCGACAGCCTGCAGGTGAAGGCCAGCGACACCGACGGCCGCACCTTCGAGCGACAGTTCGATATCAGCGAGCAAACCAGCTGACCGGCTGTCACTCTACGCCCGGAGCGATCTACGACTTTGGTAGGAGGTGGCGGCGCACCCCACTTGCGGCTAGACTAAGCGCATAACGGGAGGAAACCGACATAAGTCGGTCGGAGCGCCCAGAAAAAGGGCGCGACAACAGCAAACGCTGGAACGCCAAAGATGTTCGCGACACTTCAGAAGAGCGACAACAAGCAGCAGCGAGTGGTGCGCTCGCTGCTCGTTATCGATGACCACCCCCTCTTTTGCGACGCGCTAGCCGTGACCTTGCAGTCGGCCTTTGCCCTGCGCGCGGTCAGGCGGGTGCACAGCCTGGCTCAAGGCATCGAGGTCATGGGCGACGGCTTTGAGCCCGATGCCATCCTGCTGGATCTCAATTTGCCGGATGCCTCGGGCGTCGAAGGCTTGATAAAGCTGCGCAATGCCACGCCCTCAACGCCCATTGTGGTGATCTCCGCCTTCAGCAGTGATCAGGTGATCACCGGCGTGATGTCGGCAGGTGCCGCCGGCTTCATTCGCAAGGACGCCGCGCGGGACACTCTGGTGAAAGCCCTCTGCAAGATCTGGGCCGGAGACGTCTACACGCCCGAGAGCTACACGCCGCCGAAGCCAGAGGATGAGTCCCCGGCGGCGGTTGACGACATTGCCGAACGCCTCTCCAGCCTGACCCCGCAGCAGATGCGGATCTTGGAACTGGTCTGCGATGGCAAGCTGAACAAACAGATTGCCTTCGAGCTCTCAATCGCGGAGACCACGGTGAAGGCCCATGTGACGGCAATCCTGCGCAAGCTTGGGGTACAGCGACGCACTCAAGCCATGCTGGTTGCAAGTAAGGCACAATTTTCCTCTCTGATGTGATAAGTTACAGTTTGCTGTAGGGCAGCAGCGATCGGGGGACTGAAGCAAAAGGGGGGATTGTGCTGTTAGATCACGTCAATGCGGAAGCGCGGACGGCCGGGATTTCCTTTGCCGTCTCCCGCACCGTGGACCCCGGTCGGGCTGTCGCCGAGCTCAGCCGTGATCTAGACTGCGCTGAGCCAGCCTTTGTTTTGATCTTTGCCTCGCCTGACTATGGTCGCGACGCCCTAGCCTTTGCGCTCAGCCAGAGCTTTGGACACTGCCCGGTTATCGGTTGCACCACGGCGGGCGAAATCACGCCGCAGGGTTATGAGACCGGGTCGCTGACCGGCGTCGCCTTTTCCAAACGACACTTTCGGATCGAGACCACTCTCTTCAGCGATCTGAAACGCTTTTCGGTCGAGGCCGGTGCACAGGCCACGCGCTGCATGATCTCTAGGTTGGGCCAGACCGAAGGCTGGCGGCGCTTGGCAATCCTCTTCGCCGACGGCCTCTCTCGCCAGGAAGACGCGCTGCTGTCTGCCTTCGAGCCCAGCCTTGCCCCCATTCCGCTGGTCGGCGGGTCGGCCGGCGATGGCATGGACTTCGGCCAGACCTTTGTGCTGGCCAATGGCACGTTCCACGACAACGCAGCGCTCTTGGCACTGATCGAAACCAACTATGCCTTCAAGGAAATCCGTTTCGATCACTACCGCCCGACTGATACCCGCATGGTGGTGACCGAGGCGCAGTCGGCCGAGCGTCTGGTCAGCGAACTCAATGCCGAGCCGGCGACCAAAGAATATGCGCGTCTGATCGGCGTCAGCCCCGACGAGTTGGGGCCCATGTCCTTTGCTACGCACCCAACCATGGTGCGGGTCGGTCGGAACTATCATGTCCGCGCGATCTTGAAGGTGGAGAACGAGACCGATCTGCGTTTCTATTCGGCCATCGATTCCGGACTGGTGCTGACCATCGGCGAGGCGCAGGATATTGCCGAGCAGCTGGACCTGGCATTGGCGGCACTGGGCAACGGCGCCAACGCGCCGGAGATGGTCTTGGGCTTTGACTGCATCTTGCGTCGCCTGGAGGCACAGCAGTTGCAGAAGGAACGCGACGTGTCGCAAATTCTGAGACAGTACAATGTGATCGGGTTCAACACCTACGGCGAGCAGTACCACGGGATGCATGTGAATCAGACCTTTGTGGGGGTGGCCTTCTTCTCGCCGGACGATGGAGACACTCGGTGATCGACCCAAGCCAACCGCTTGACGAACAGGTTCGAAAACTCCGAAAGATTAACGATGTGCTGATGATGCGGGTGGAACGCAGCACCGACATCTCGGGCTCTGCCTTCGCCCTCTTCCAGACCGCGATCTCGCTGGAAAACGAGGTCCACGCCAGGACCCAGGACCTGCAACAGGCTCTGGACGATCTGGGTCAGACCAACACCCGCTTGCAGCAGGCGCACCAAGAGGCCGTGGCTGCCAGACGCGACCTCGCCAATGCGCTGGAGGCGGTGCAGGAGGGCTTTGCCCTCTTCGGCGGCGACGACAATCTGGTCATGTGCAATCGCCGCTTTCGCATGCTCTTTCCCGACGCCTCGCAGAAGATCAAGACCGGCGTTTCCTTCGCCACCTACGCCCATCTCATCGCCCACAGCAGCCATCTGAAGCGCGAGCCCAATCAAAGCCCGCAAGACTGGGCCGCCATGCGGCTCGACCAGCACGGCAAGTCCATCGCGACCTTCGTCATCTCGCTGACCAACGATCGCTGGATCCAGATCTCAGAGCGCCATACGCCGGACGGCGGCAGCGCCATCCTGCAGACCAACATCACCGACATGGTGCGCCAACAGCGCGAAGAGCGGGAAAAGATGCTGGATCAGCAGGCCCGCCAGGTTCGCATTACCTTGGATCACATGAGCCAGGGCGTCTGTACTTTCGATGCCAATGAGCGCCTCTCGGCCGCCAACCTGCGCTTCGGTGAACTTTTGACCTTGCCGTTCGACCTGACGCAGATGGGCACCAGCTTGGAACGCATCCTGGGCTACCTGCGCAGCACCAAGGCCATTGTCTTGGCGGATCAGCACTACCGCAACCTCTCCAGCTGGGTGCGCAGCGGCACGGTGCGTACGCCCATGGCGCTGGAGATCCGACGAAACGACGGGGCGATCCTGGACGCCAACTTCTGCGCCATGCCGACCGGCGGCTTCGTCGCCAGCTTCACCGATGTGACGGTCGAGCGGCGCGCCACCGATGCCTTGCACAGCGCCAACGAGACCTTGGAGCAGCGGGTCGAGGAACGAACGGCCGCGCTGACAGCCGCCAATAAGGCCCTGGTTCGAGAGAACCGAGAGCGCGAGCAGATCGGCATCGCCCTTCGCGAGGCCAAGGAGGCCGCCGAGACCGCCAACCTCTCGAAGACCCGCTTCCTGGCAGCAGCCAGCCACGACCTGCTGCAGCCGATGAATGCAGCCAAGCTATTGATCTCTACCCTGATGGACTCCAGGCTGGATAGCTCGCAGCAGGAGATCAGCAATCGTCTGCATCGCGCCTTCAATTCGGTTGAGTCCTTGCTTCAGACACTGTTGGAGATGTCGAAGCTGGATGCCATGGGTGCGGAGTTCTCGATCACCGAGCTGCCGATTGCCTCTCTCTTCGAAGCCCTCAACGATCAGTTCATGCCCTTGGCGGAAGACAAGGGCCTGCGTTTCAGGGTCAGGCCGTCGCGCGAGGTGGTGCGCAGCGACCCCAACTATCTGCTGCGGATCCTGCAGAACCTGGTCTCAAACGCCATCAAGTACACGCCGAGCGGTGGGGTGCTGGTCGCCTGCCGGCGCCGCGGCCACTTGGCCTCGATCGAGGTCTGGGATACCGGGCCCGGCATCGAACCGCGCGATCAGCATCGCATCTTCGAGGAGTTCCAGAGGCTCTGCCCGGTTGGCGGAGACGAGGGCATGGGCCTTGGCCTTTCCATCGTCGAGCGTGCCTGCCGCCAGCTCGGTCATCCGATCAGCCTGCGCTCCATTCCCGGCCGCGGATCGATCTTCGCAATCTCCGTGCCGCTAGTCGAAGGCCAACAGCTGACCCTGGAGAGACCGACAGCGTTACTGCAGTCAGAGGCCGATCTGGATCTGAACATGATCGCTGCCGTGGTCGAGAACGACCCTGAAGTCTCCTTCGCCATGACCGCGATGCTGGAGAGTTGGGGCATCAGCGTCATTCCCGCAGCCTCCGCAGACGGCTTGCTGAAGGCCGTCAAGGATATCGGGATTCCGCCGGATATCATCCTGGCCGACTACCATCTCGATGGGAGCGACACGGGGTTGGAGGCGATCAGCATCGTGCGCCATGCATCCGGCCGCAACATACCGGCGATCCTGGTAACGGCCGATCGCGGTAACGAGCTGAAGCGCCGCGCCCGCATGGCACAGGTCGGGGTGCTGGCCAAACCCGTGGAACCGCACCGCCTGCGCTCTCTCATGTCCTGGCACGGTGTGGCGGCACAATGATCAGGGCCCGGCCTCGCCCGGCAGCCCCTCCGTGCAAGTGACCTGATCATGCGCCTGACTTGGCTGGTGTCGCTAAGGACGCGGTTGATTGCGGGCGCCGGCGCGATCGCGCTTCTGGCCTTCTGCGCCGCCGTCTTGGCTGCCTATGGCTCCTCTCAGACGGCGAGCCAGATTGATCGGGCCATGGACGCTCAGGCGCGCATGGAGCATTTCGGCTCGCTTTCCCGGCGGATCAGCGACTATGCGCTTCTGGCTGTCGAGACGGCTGGGGGCGCCACCCCCACCGCACAGCGCCAAGCGCAGCTGGAGCGACGGGCCGACGAGGTCGAGGCCACCTTTACCCGAATTGCGGCCGCCATCAGCAGTGCCGTCGAAGCGCACGAGGACGCCGACGAAGAAACCCAGATGCTGATCGCAACACAGGGTCTGACCTTGGCACGCATGCAGGCCCAGTTCGAGGGGCTGAAGCAGGCCATCGAGCACAGCTATCAAAGCGGCTCGGCGGCGACCCTGCGTCCTGTGTTGGATGGTTTCGCCACCCAGTTCTCTCCCCTTCTGAACACCGCCATAGAGGAGGAGCGGCGCAATCGCGACCGCGCTGCGGAGCGGGCCAGAGACCTGCGCTCTCTGATGAGCCAGATCGCAACCGCTGCTGCGGTGGCAGCGCCCTTGCTGTTGCTGATCTTCGCCTTCGGCCTGGTCCGACCGCTTTTGTCGCGGATCGCCCAAGTGGCCCAGGCAGCCCCTCGCATCGGCGGCGAGACGCCGGTCGCGCTGCCGCTTGCCAAGCGCGACGAGTTGGGCGTCCTCTTCGCCAAGATCAACCTGCTGTCGGCACGCCTGGCCCGGCGCCGCGTCGCGGTGGACGCCGATCGTGCTCAATTGAACGAGGTAATCGAAGCCCGCACCAGGGACTTGAGCGCCGCCAACGCACGCCTGTCGGAAATCGACACGGAACGCCGGCGCTTCTTCGCCGATATTGGTCACGAATTGCGCACGCCCCTGACCGTCATTCTGGCGGAAAGCGATCTCATCATGAATGCGCCCGAGATGAAAGAGGCCGATGTCCGTGATGGCATGGCGGTGATCCAATCCCGTGCCAGGCGCCTCAATCGACGCATTGACGATCTGCTGCGTGTCGCGCGCTCTGAATCGGGCCAGATCGAGCTGGATGTGCAGGACTTCCGCCTCTCCGATTGCTTGGCCGACGCCATCGAGGATGTCCTACCCAACGCCAGGCGCCGCAAGATTGAGATCCTGAAAGGTTTCGACGAGACGGTCACTGCCCGAGGCGATCGCGACTGGTGTCGCCAGGTGGCAAGCGGCCTGCTCGACAATGCCCTTCGCCACTCCAGCGAAGGTGCCCGCATCGCGGTCCTGGTCGCACGCGATCGTGACCAAGCGGTTTTTCGCATCCTCGATGAGGGAAGCGGACTGGAACCTGGCGGCATGCAAGCCGTTTTTGACCGCTTCACACGCGGCAACCGAGCCGAAAGCGGGTTGGGTTTCGGTGTCGGTTTGGCGCTTGCCCAGTGGATCGTGGAGCGCCAGGGGGGCAGTATCGCGCTGACGAGTCCGACCAAGAGCCTATTCCCAGACGATAGCGAAGCGGGTCAAAAGAAGGGGCCAGGCTTGGAGGTCACGGTGATCCTGCAAACAAGCGAAAGCGCGCTGGATGAGAGCCAGAGTGGCGTTGGGGAGAGACGGGAGTGAGTGAGAGCGGCACCGAGAGACGCGTGTTGATCGTCGAAGACGATGCCGACATCGCCTCGGTCCTCTCGCGCGGCCTGATGCGTGACGGTTATCTGACGCAGGTAGCCGAGGATACGGAAACGGCCCTGAAGCTCGCCAAGCAAGCGGTCTTTACCGCCGCCATTGTCGACATGATGCTGGGCGAAGACAGCGGCGAGGATCTGGTCAAGGCGCTCCGGGCCGAGGGCCTGTCGGCGCCGATCATCGTCTTGAGCGCGCTCTCAGGCGTTGAGGATCGCACCCGCGGCCTGGCAGCTGGTGCCGACGACTATGTCGCCAAACCCTTCGACTTCTCAGAGCTCTTGGTACGTCTCAAGGTGCAGGAGAAGCGGCGCGCAGAGGCCATGTCCGGACGTTTGACCTTCGGCGGCCTGGTCTACGACGACCGCCTGCGTCGCATCTCAGCCGGCGAGCGCCAGGTGGAGCTGACCGAGCGCGAAGGCGACCTTATGCGCTTTCTGTTGCAGAACGCCGGCCGTGTGGTCAATCGCAGCGAAATCTTCGACAGCCTTTGGGCCGTCGAAGGTGGCTCTTCAGAAAATGTGGTCGATGTCTATCTCGGCTACCTCAGACGCAAGCTATCCCCGGCCTCCGACTTTGGTGTGGTCATACGCACCCTGCGCGGCCGTGGTTTCATCTTAACGGAGAACCGCGATGTCTAAGCCTCGCTCCCTAGTCTTTGCCTGTCTGATCCTGGCAGGCAGCCTGACTGCCCTGCCCAATGTTTCAGCTGCGGGCGAAGCTACCGATCTCCTGTTCCAAGAGGATCAGATCGCGGACATCGAGACCGGTACGACCCTGCACTACGACCATCAACGCCAGGGCGTTGGCGGCGAGAACCTCCATGCCATCCCAGATGGCGAGATCACCCTGAGCATTGACCAGGGTGAGACCGGAGAGCGAGAGGCCCTGGTGGTCATGAAGGAAGGCGAGCAGCAGCGTAGCCTGGATCCCTTCCCCGGCAGCGCGGGCAATCCGGTTCTCATGATCTTTCTGGAATCGAGCCTTCGCTCCATCGCGCGCGTCAGCGGCGGTAGCCCCTTCTATATTCGCAACCGCTTCAAAGAGGCGATCTTCTCCGCCGAGGCCGCACCGGAGGTCGCCGCAGCTCTGGCAGGCGAAGCAGTGACAGCAAGAGAAGTCCGGGTCGAGCCCTTCGAGAACGACAAGAATCGGGACAAGCTGGGCCCCTTGGCCAATCTGCAACTGACCTTCCTTCTGTCAGACAGCGCGCCGGGCGGCTTCCTCAGCATGCGCGCCGAAACACCGGCGGACGAGACCGGCAAGGTCGCCTTCTTGGAGTCCGTAACCCTTGAGAGCGTGGAGGAGAGCGAGTGATGCGCAACGCAGTGAGGCTGGCCTGCTTGGCTCTGCTGCTCACCCTCGGCAGTACGGCAAAGGCGCAAGACATGTCGCTGGTCAACGACTACCCGACAGAGACAAGGGCCGACTATGTCTTCGCCTGCATGGCGGTCAACGGCCAAACCCGGGAGATGCTGTCGCGCTGTTCCTGCTCCATCGACGTCATCGCCACGATCCTGGACTACGAGGCCTATGTGGACGCCGAGACTGTGCTCTCCATTCGTCAGGTCGGCGGCGAGCGAACCTCGCTCTTCAGGACTGCAGCGCAGGCCAAGGGCGCAGTTGCAGATCTAAGACGGGCACAGGCCGAAGCGGAGATCCGCTGTTTCTAGCGCTCTTTCTCCAATCATCACGACTGAGTTCGCGCCATCCAATGCCGCAGTTCTTTTGCGGCTTCTGTTTGATCGCGGGTGCGTTGATCCTCGTCGAACACAAACGTGCCCTTAATCTCGGCCGGCTTGCCATCCAGATAGACCACCCGATCGGACAGGGTCGCCAGTTCACTCAGGTCATGTGAGACGAGAAGACTGGCCACCTGGCGAGGCTCAAGAAGCCTGAGTGTCAGGCTCCGCATCCTGAGCGCCGTTGCGTCATCGAGAGAGACGAAGGCCTCGTCCAGCAGCAGGCTATCCGGTGTGACAGCAATGGCCCTGGCCAAGGCCAGACGGCGCTGTTGGCCTAAGGAGAGTCGGTGCGGGAAGCTCTCTTCCTCCCCGCTTAAGCCCACCTCGTCGAGGGCCTGCAGCGCCCGCTCTGCCCCGCATCCGGTCGTCAAGGTCAGGTTCTGAAGCGCGCTCCGCCAGGGCAGCAGGGTCGGCTCCTGAAAGACCATGGCCAGTCGGCCGGCATCCAAGACCTTTCCCTCATAGTCTTGATCCAGGCCCGCGATGATCCGCAGCAGGGTGGACTTGCCGATGCCCGAGGGACCGGTGAGCCCCAGCACCTCGCCGGCTTCAACGTTAAAGGCAATGGGACCCAAAACGGCCTTCTCGCCGAAGCGCTTTTGTCGGATCTCAACCCGCACGGCGCCGCCAGCGTCCTGCATGACGCTCCCAGGGTTGCAGTAAGAAGACTTCGATCAAGAGCATCACCAGGATGAAGCTCACGGAGTAGGCCAGCACGTGGCCCACCTCGAAGAGCTGAAAATAGAGATGGATCTGGAAGCCGACGCCGTTGGAGCGGCCGAGAAACTCGACCACCAGGACGATCTTCCAGATCAGAGCCATGCCGGCGCGACCGGCAGCCGCGAACTGGGGCGCCAACTGCGGTGCCCAGACGTGCTGCAGCTTGGCCCCACGTTTCATCCGAAAGACCTTGGCCATGTCATCCAAGGCCGGGTCCAAAGCCCTTGCCCCTTCCCGCAGCATCACCGCCACCATGGGGATCTTGTTGATCGCAACCGCCGCCACCGCAGCGACCTCGGTCAAGCCGATCCAGAGATAGCAAAGCACGATGGTCACCAGCGCCGGCAGATTGAGGAAGGCGACCAGCCAAGGATCGCCCCAGATGTCCGCCGTGCGGCTGCGCCCCATCCAGAGACCGATGACGCAGCCGATCCCCATGGCCAGCACGAAGGCCGCCAAAACCCTAAGGAGCGTCGCTGAGAGGTGCAGGAAGAGGGCGCCGTCAAGAGCCTCGTGATAGATGATCGCCGCCACACGTTGCGGTGTTGGCAGCAAGGTCGGGTCGTCCGCCAGGAGGGCGACGACCTCCCAGAGCAGCAAGAGGATCGCCAAGGAGATCAGAGAGGCACGCCAGCGCGGTATCTCAGTCTTGCGGGACATAGAGAAGACCGTCCGGAAGCCGCGTCAAGCCACCGACCAGCTCTGCTCCCCCCTCCTTACCCAGGACCGCCATCAGACCCTCTGCGGCGGCTGGGTCGACCGGCCCTTCCGCAGGCGTGCCGGCCAGGAAGGCGCTGCGAAGCTTCTCGAGGACGGCGTCTTCCTCTGCCCGCATCGCTGGCCGCAAACGCTGCCAAGCGGCTTCCTCGGCCGCCAAGAGCACTTTCGCGCTGCGCGAGGCAGCGACGAGGCCAGCCACCACCTCCGGCCGATCACGCAGCAACTCGCCACGGACGACATAGCCCAGAAGCGGAACTTCAGGATCCAATCCAAGCGCGCGGGCAGCCGTATCCACCGACATGACAGGCCGGAAACCCTCCCCTTCCAGCCGCGCCAGGAAGTGCCAGTAGTTGATCGAGGCTTGGATCTCCTGCTGCTGCGCCTTCTTGAAGATCAGCGGCGGGGCTCCGTAGACCTGCTCGGATTCGGCCTGCAAATCGAAACCCAGGACCTCGCGCGCATAGGCCTGAAGGATCAGCCAAGACTTGTCGATCGGGCCACCGGCAATGCCGATGGTCATGCCTGCAAGATCGGTCAAATCCTGCGCCGGAGACCCAGGCGGCACCACCAAGCCACCGACGGCCTTTGAGAAGGGAATGAAGACATAGTCGCGGCCGGCCGCACGCTGCCTTGCGGCCCATAGCAGATCGGCAACCACCACGTCGGCCTGCCCACCCTGGAAGGCCACTTTAGAGGCCGCATTGCCGGCCATCTCACGCACCGCCAAGGCAAAGCCCTGCTCTTGATCCAGGCCGTAGTGGCGGATGGTGTCCACCTCCCAAGCAACGGTGCCGGACTTGAGCAGCGCGATGGTCAAGACCTCTTCGGCCTTCGCCGTCGCCGACCAGGAGAAGAGGGTAAGACCGAGAAACAGCAGCAGGAAAAGCCTGACCATGACCCCTGCCCTATCCACCAGGCCGACGGCGGCTGGCAATCATACCTTTGGAGGGGTCATAGGCGTAGATGGCCGCCCCCAGGAAAGCCATGGTGAAGCCGACGACCACGGCCAGAGAGAGCCAGTTCACCTGCCCATAGAGTGCGAAACGAATGAGCTCGACCGCATGGGTGAAGGGATTGAGCGCGCAGATCTCGTAGAGCAGCGGGCTCGATTCCTTCATCCGCCACAGCGGGTAGAGCGCCGAGGAGGCAAAGAACATCGGAAAGATCACGAAGTTCATGATCCCCGCGAAGTTCTCCAGTTGGCGAATGGTCGAGGAAAGAAACAGCCCGATCGCCCCCAGCATCATTCCTGAGAGGATCAAGGCCGGCAGTACGGTGATGTAGCCATAGAGCGGCGGCTCCACGTCCCAGAACCAGGCGATAAACAAGAAAGCATAGACCTGCAGCAGCGAAACCGAGAGCCCGGCCAAGAGCTTGCAGGTCAAGAGGAACCAGCGCGGATAGGGGCTGACCAGCAGGGTCCGCATCGCTCCAGTCTCTCGGTCATAGACCATGGAGAGCGACGACTGCATGCCGTTGAAGAGCTGGATCATCGCGCAGAGACCCGGCGCGATATAGACCTCATAGAGGATATAGGTCTCGTAGGGCGGGCTGATCGACACGCCCAGGATGGAGCGAAAGCCGGCGGCAAAGATCAGCAGCCAGACCAGCGGCCTGACCAGGGCGGAGAGAAAGCGGCCGCGCTGATGGGTAAAGCGCAGGGCTTCGCGCCAGACGATCCCGCGCAGGGCAATGAGCCGACCGTTCCATCCAAGGCGCGCGTCATCGCTCATCGCGCCGGCTCCGCTTCTTTGCTGGTGGCCGCAAGGAAGGCATCGGACAAGCTGCTATCACCGCGAAAACTCTGGGCCGTGGTGCGCGCCAGAACCTGCCCCTTGTGCAGCACGACGATCGCGTCTCTATCTTCGATCTCGTCGAAGAGGTGCGTCGCCCAGAGCGCCGCCACCCCTTCAGCCTTGACCAATTTCCTAACCAAACTAACCACTTCGCGCCTGGACTTCACATCCAATCCAACCGTGGGCTCGTCAAGCAAGAGCAGGGTGGGTTTGTGCATCAGGCTGCGGGCAATCTCGGCGCGCCGCACCTGTCCACCGGACAGGGTCGCCACCTTCGAATCCAAGCGATCGGCCAGGCCGACCTCTGCCGCCAGGCTCGCGCTTCGCTCACGGGCTAGGCGCCGCGGCATACCCTGCAGGGCGGCATGGTAGGCCATGTTCTGGCGGATCGTCAGATCGCGATCCAGGGCTCGGGATTGGAAGACGACGCCAAGCCGGGCCAGTGCCGGGCCCGGCTTCCGCCTGACATCGAAGCCGCAGACCTTGATCGATCCGCTGATGTTGTCATAGAGGCGCGTGACCAGAGAGAAGAGCGTGGTCTTCCCGGCACCATTGATCCCGAGGAGGGCGACAAAGCCACCCCTCGGGACCTCTAGCGACACATCATCCAAGGCCTTCTTGCCGCCGAAGGCGTGACTGACGGCCTCGACCGTCAGTGCATCGGCCTTGCTGTCCTCGGTCACTTCACGTTGAAGATCGCGCGTTGGGTTTCTCCCTTGGTCCCCGGGATCTTCAGCTCAAAGATGCCCGGCCGGATGGTGACGAAAGAGATGGTGGCCGTGCCCTCATCGTCGAACTCAAGCGAATCGATGCCAAGCGGCCTGACCTCGATGTCGTTGATCACCACCTCGTTGACCCAAACATTGCGGAAGAAGTCGGGCCCGCCAATGGCCAATTCGGCAGAGCCGTCGGCCACGATATCGATCTTGTAGTAACGGCCCGACTGCAGCTCATAGGGCTTTTCGGCCAGTGGCTTGCCAGAGGCCAGGGTGATCGGTGCCAGGGTCTCGCGGTCCCGCAGCAATCCAGAAAAACCCAGCCCCTCGGCCGAGGCCAGTCCGGGTAGTGCTACGAGGCTGAAGAGGCCGACGGCCGCCACTAAAGACTTTCCAAACATGATCGCAATCTCCCTCCTGTTGGTCTCTTGGCTGTTCTAGTTCGGTGACGAGACGACGCCCCAGGGCTGCTGCCCGACCGGGATCGACTTGATGACCTTCACGGCCTCGACATCGATCACCGAGACATCGTTGGAATTGCCGTTGGTGGTAAAGAGGTACTTCTCGTCGGGGGTGAAGCCCAACTGCCAGACGCGCTGTCCGACCAGCAGGTACTTGATCACCTCGTCAGTCTCGCCATCGATCACGGCTACGCGGTTCGAGGGGCCCAAGGCCACGAAGACCTTGGAGCCGTCGCTGGTGACGGCCACGCCTACCGGCTGCAGTGCCTCCGGCACGATGCCGGGCACCTCGAAGGTGATCTTCTTCACGATCTCGGGCCCGGCCGGGTCGATCACGCTGACCGTGCCGCCGATCTCGGAGCTGACATAGAGCTTGGAGCCATCGGCGGTGTACTGCGCATAGCGCGGCCGCTGATCGACCAGCACGTTGTCCACGATCTCGAAGGTCTCGGTATCGATGAAGTGGGCCATGTTCGTGGTCTCTGAGGTGTTGACCACGATGCGGCCATCAGGGCTGACGCCCATGCCCTCAGGCTCGACACCGACGGGGATCTCGGCCAGGACCTGGCGGGTCTCGACGTCCACGACGGTGACCAGATTATCATCCTCGTTCGCGATATAGAGCGGGTTGCCGCTGGGGTGCAGGATGAAGAGCTCGGGATCGGGGCCGGACGGCAAGGTATGGGTCTGCTTTAGAGTGGCGGTGTCGAAGACCCTGACCGTGTCGTCGTCGGAAGCGCAGACATAGAGCTCTTTTCCGTCCGGGCTGATGGTGATGCCGCGCGGCCGCTGTCCGGCATCGAAGGTCGCCGTGACCTCCAGGGTTTCGCTGTCGATCACCGTGACGGTGTTGTCTTTTTCGTTGGTGACGTAGAGCGTATAGGCCTGGGCTGGGAGCACCCATCCAAGCGCGGCAATCCCAACCGCCAAGGAAACCAGTCTGCTGCCGTGTCTCATGTCCAAAGCCTCTCCTTTACCGCGAGATGTCACAGGCCGATTCCGGCTCGTCGTAGCCCAAAGTGTCCAAGCGCGAGACCTGGTGCAGGAACTCCTGCTGTGGGGAAACCGACACCAGCAAACGGTCGCTCACCAAGAGCACCGGTTGGCGCAGCTGCCCGTTCCAGGGCCGATAGGTCAGCTTCTGCCCTTTGAAGGCGGCCAGCTCGAACTCAGGCCCCAGGATGAAGTCGCGCAGGGTCGCAAAGTCGGCTGAGCGCGTTCGCGTCGCCGCCTCACCCAAAGTGCGCAGGGCCATCCAAACCTGGAAATCCAGAGGGCGCATGAGGCGACCGGCCTGGCGTTCGAAGCGCCGCTGCAACTGGGTTGCGCCCCATGCCTCTTGCGCTGCATGCCAAGAGAGTGGCCGTAAGCCAGCCGAGCCCGCCACCGGGCGCGGCTCCCAGGTCTGATAGGGCAGATAGCCGCCAAAGATCTCGCTCTCGTCCGCGACGACCACGACCTCATGGTCGTCGGCGTCCTGCGTGAAGACCGGGATCTGTTTCTGAACCAGGACGTGACCGCTGTCGGTCCGGCGAGCGCCGCCGGTGTCTTCAAAGACCAGTTCCTCGACGATGTCGGCACCAAAGCGCTTCGCGGCCCGGCGATAGGCCTCCGCCATTAGTTGATCGCCCTGATGAGACCCCTCGACCAAGAGCCAGTCGCCCCAGCGCTTCCAGACGAGGAACTGTGCCAAGGCATCGGCCAGCATGGCCCGGCTGGGCCCGGTGTGCAGCAGGTTGGCGCGACAGTCCTCGTTGCGCAGGCGATCATCGGGACTGCCGGCATTGATCAAGAGTGCACGATCCCCGGCAGCGTCCGCCAAAACCAGGGTGGTCGCGCCATCGGCAAGGATGACGATGAAGCCGATCCCCTGCCCTATCAGATCCTCAAGCGTCGCCACGGCCTGATCCGGTGACGCGGTCACCTCGACCAACTCGAATTCCTGGTTCATGAAGCGGCCGGTGGTCTGATTGTCGGCAGTGGCAAGACGCCCACCGGCAAAGCCCAGATCGTCCGTCGGCAGATCCAGGCGAGACAGCGGCAAGGGCCGTTCATGGTCGACGCGCAGCACGGCAGCCTGAATGCGTTGCTTATCGTCTGCCTGAGCGGTCGCGAGCGGTACCAAGAGGAGAAGCAGTGTCAGGAGGGACAGGCACACTCGTCTCATCTGAAATCCTCCCATATTCCCCCACTTCCCGTGTTGGTTTGTAAGATAAGTCGTTCTCACAAGCTTGCTAGGCGCGTCAAGAATTAGATTTTGTTGTTTCAATATAAGAAAATAATAAGCGGGCCAAACCTAACACTTAGGTCTGAGTTCTGTCGATTAATCCTTGCTTTACCGCCCAAAGTTCCCGCAGCATCCGCTAATGATAGCGCCTTTTCGTATCTTTTTTGGCCTCCTTCTGCTGGCGTTGACAGCAGGGGGCGCAGCCTCCGCCCCCCTACAGTCGGATGCCAAGGTGGCCTTCTTTGGCCTCACCTTCATCGACACCAGCACCGAGGGCGCCTACTTCGGTGTCCGCGAGGACGAGACGCAACGCATGGCCATGCTGGAGGCCTATGTCGAAGAGGCCTTTGAAGAGCGCGGCTTCGCCCTGATGGACCTGAGCCCGGTGCAGCGCAAGATGGACCTCTATGCCAACCTGGCCGACTGCAACGGCTGCGAGGTGTCCTTGGCCCGCGAGTTGGGTGCGACCTATGCGGTGGTGGGAGAGGTACAGAAGGTCTCTAACCTCATTCTTTCGATGAACCTGATGGTGCGCGACACCGAAAGTGGCAGGGCCGTCAAAGGGCTCGCCGTCGACATTCGTGGCAACAACGACAAATCCTGGCTGAGAGGCATGCGCTACATCCTGAAGAACAACATCTTCAAGGAATAGCCGGCGTCAGGGCTACTCCAAAACCAGAGGCTCTACGATTTCCGTGGACCAGCCGCCTGCCAGCCAGCCATCGGTGCCATCGGGAAACCAGTAGACGGCGCTGTAGCCCCCCTCCAAGGCGCGCTTGGCGGCGTTCCAGGACATCCAGCAGTTCGAGAGGCAGAAGAAGACCAGAGGCTTTGCCTTGTCGCCGTTCGAAACCTGCTCCAGGCCGCTCTCAAAGTAGGTCGCATCGTCCGGCGATAGCGCACCGAAACCGGTGTTGGGCAGCCAGGTAGCACCCGGAATGCTGGAGCGCGGGCGATCACGCCACACCGTCCCCTCCGGTAGATTGGCAGGCTTCGGAGGGCGCGGCAGTACGTCGACGAAGTGCGCCGCCCCCTCCGTCCAGAGATCATGCGCTGCCTCAGGCCCGATGACCGTAGCCCCGGTCAAGCTTTCCGGAACCGGACTGCGGTACTGCCCCATGCGATAGCCGCTTGGCTCTTCGACGGCGAGGAGCGGCCCGCCCGTTACCAGGCAGAGCGCCAAGCCGGCAGCAAGAGCGGCAAGCCTCATTGCTGGGCCACCTCCTTCAGATGCCGGCCCTCGTCATCCAGAATCGGTACGCCATAGTCCAAAAGGATCTGATCGATCTCATCCTGATTGCGGCGGATGAGGGAATTCAGCTTGCGCTTCCACACCAGGTCGCCCTGCCGCACGCCCATGGTGATGCGATAGTTCATGCGCGGCGGCAGATCCTCCTGCAGCAGAGGCGTTACCTTTAGGACGGGCTCATCCTGTTTGGCCAGATAGCCACCGATCGGACCCCACACGAAGGCTGCATCGATCTTCCCGTCACGGAGATCGGCGATCATCTCTTCGTTCGGCGATTCATAGCGACTGTCGACCATCAGATTATAGGGCCGCGCCTTGGCAAGCAGCCCATTGCGGGCCATGTGGCTGGCCGGCGGGCTGCCGGCCACCACCCCGATCGATCGCCCCTTGAGGCGCGGATCACCCAGGGTCTCGACATCGGCAAGATCGCTATCGGCCGGCGTCACCAGCACATAGGAGGAGGTGTAGTAGTGATTGGTGTTCAGCACCAACTCATGGCCCTGCGCGTAGCCGATCACCACATCGCAACGGTTATCTCTGAGCGTTCGCCGGATAAAGCCCGTCGCCATGGGGAACCAGGTGTATTCAACCGGAACACCCAGTTCTCGTCCCAAGACCTCGGCGATCCTGTTCTCGAACCCCTCTTCCGCCTCGTTCGAGAAAGGCATGTTCGCCGGATCCGCGCAAACCCTGAGCGCCGTGGTCGAAACCAGGTCAGAGGTTTGCGCCCCGGCCGATTGGGCGAGGAGCATGCCGGCCAGAAGTGTGGCCAAAGCGACTGAGGCGGTCCTGGGCAAGCTCTTCGACAGGGCTCTCTTAACAAGAGAGCCCGCCATGCCCGAATGCCTCAACCAATAAGCCAAGCCAGCGCCCAGTCTGTCGGCAGGCCTGGCGAAGAGGCCCTTAATGAGACATGCATGCATCTTCCATTTCCCGGACTGCGTCGAGCTTCTTTTCTTTCTTTTGCGGACGTCCGCGCGGGATGGCATCGGCGCCGCGTGCCTTCAGATAGACGTAGATGTCGTCCAGATAGCACATGGCGTTGGGGTTCGTTCCGAAGGCCGGCATGACCGACTGCGCCGAGGCGCTGACGACCTCGCGGCCGTTAACGATCACGTCGACAAAGTCGTAGTAGTCCATGTCGATCGCCGAGGTCTTCAGCGCCGGCGCATAGGTAGAGCCTTCGCCGTCCGGGCCGTGACAGACATGGCACTCCGCATGATAACGGCGAAAGCCAGAGAAGGTGAACCAATCGACCGTACCGTCTTCGGCCACATTGAAGGTCGGAACATCGTCTGCCGTGTAGTACATACCGTCTTCTTGATAGGCAGCGGTAATGTTGTCGGCCAGGGCCACACTTCCGAACAGCAGTGTCACTGCACTACACGTAGCGATCGTCACAGCCTTTGGGCCGGCAAGCAGTCTCATATCGGTGCATCCTCCAAAAAAGTTGGGGTTCGGTGCCGACCTCTGTGATACGGCCGGCACCGAACCCCTGTCTAGCAAGGACAGTCTAAACTGCGACCTTAGTTGGGCAGTGTGAAGACCGTCAGCTGTCCACCCAAGGCGGTGTAGTTGCTGAGCGCCGCATAGCCGCCCACAGCACCCAGGCCGTCCGTCGGGTTGGTCAGCCCGGCTGCCAAGCCGATGCCAGCCCAGCCACCGATACCGCTCAAGATTGCGATGTACTGCTTTCCACCATGGCCATAGGTCATGACGTTGCCGATGATGCCCGAGGGGGTCTTGAAGCGATAGAGCTCTTCACCCGTCTTGGCATCGACCGCCTTCAGGAAACCTTCCAGGGTTCCGTAGAAGACGATATCACCAGCCGTGGCCAAAGCACCGGACCAGACCGAGAACTTCTCGGGCAGCGACCAGACGATCTTACCCTTGGTGGCGTCCCAAGCGATGAAGTTGCCCATGCCACCATGGCTGCCTTCCGGCGGATACATCGACAGGGTCGCACCGACGTAGGGCTGACCGGCGGTGTAGCTGACGCGGAAGGGCTCGTAGTCCATGCAGACATGGTTGGTCGGCACATAGAAGAGACCGGTGCGCGGCGAGAAGGAGGCCGGCTGCTGGTCCTTGGTGCCCAAGGCTGCCGGGCAGATGCCGGTGGTGTTCACGTCTTCACCGTTCTGCGCGGTCGAGTACTTGGAGACCACCTGCGGACGCCCATAGGCATCAGAGTTGGGATCCATGTCGACGTGGGTTGCCCAGTTGACCGTGGGATCGAACTTTTCGGCCACCAAGAGCTCGCCGGTGATCCGATCCAAGGTGTAGCCGAAGCCGTTACGATCGAAGTGAACGACCATCTTGCGCATCTCGCCGTCGATCTCCTGATCGACGAGGATCATCTCGTTGACGCCGTCATAGTCCCACTCGTCATGCGGGGTCATCTGATAGAACCAAGCCGCCATTCCGGTGTCCGGGTTGCGCGCCATGACGGTCATAGACCAGCGATTGTCGCCAGGACGCTGTGCCGGGTTCCAGGTCGAGGGGTTGCCGGTGCCGTAGTAGAAGAGGTCGGCCTCCGGATCATAGGAGTACCAGCCCCAAGTGGTGCCGCCACCGATCTTCCACTGATCACCTTCCCAGGTGTTGGTGCCGGAGTCGGTGCCAATCGGCTTCCCGAGATGCGTGGTCTTCTCCGGATCGACCAGGATATCGGAATCCGGACCCATGGAATAGGCACGCCAGACCCGCTCGCCGGTGTTCATGTCGTAAGCCGTCACGCTGCCGCGCACGCCGAACTCACCACCGGAGATGCCGACGATGATCTTGTCCTTGACCGGCAGCACAGTGGCCGTGTTGGTCTCACCCTTGGCGGGATCGCCGTTGGTCGCCGTCCACTTGACTTCGCCCGTGTTCGCGTCGAGCGCCACGATGTTGGTGTCGGCCTGATGCAGGAAGACCATGCCGTTGGCATACGCCAGACCACGGTTGACCGTGTCACAGCACATGACCGGGATGACGTCCGGGTTCTGCTTTGGCTCGTACTTCCACTTGATCGTGCCTTGCGTGTTCAGATCCAAGGCATAGACCACATTGGGGAAGGGCGTGTGGACATACATGGTGTCGCCCACGACCAGCGGAGAGCCCTCATGACCACGAAGCACACCAGTCGAGAAGGTCCAGGCGACCTGCAGGTCGCCTACGTTTTCGCGATTGATCTGTGACAGATCAGAGTAACGGGTGTTGGCGTAGTCGCCAGTCTGAATAACCCAGTCATTCGGGTTCTTCGTGAGGCTCAGCACCGAATCGTTAGCTGTGGCAAGCGAACTGCAAGCCAACAACAACGCCGCGGCGCCAGGAAGCACGTACTTCATATGTATCCTCCCTTTGGTGCGCATTACTAGAGAACGAGGCTTTGGAGACAATTGACCGCGATACCGTTTGCTTTTGGACCCAGGGCTCAAGCGCCTTGAGGCCCGCAACAGTCGCCACCGCCGTCCTGCCTCCTTTCTTATGGACTTCTTAGTCTAAGGGTGCGGGCCCAGCGGGCGTCAACACGAAGGGGGAGGAAGCAAGCCTAAAGTACAATACCCCAAATCAGCCCCCTTCCGGCCAGAGCGATCTCCTGCGCGAAGAGACACTTCCGGTGGTCAGGCCAACACTGAGCATAGCCAGATAAGCAGTTGATTTTTTTGTAAGCTTTTCGAACAGAGCAGCGGCGACCGTTGTGAGGTTTCACACAGTCGGAGCATACTTTGTTAGGCTCGGAACCACGATGTAGGGGTGCTGCTTTGGGACCCGGGACACGCAGGCCGAGCGGAGGTCAGCCAGGACCTCCGCTTTTGCAAAGAAAATGGTATAGCAGGCCAGGCAACGAGGCCTAGCAGGCTGTTGAGAAAGTCAGGTGATGCAGGAGGGCAGGAGATTCGTTGAAAGACTAGGAAGGCTCCGCAGGACGATACCGATCGTATCGTACAAGGAGCCTGACGCGCGCTTTCGGCAAAGATCCAAACTCATGCGCGCCTCGACTTTCTCAACAGCCTGCTAGCGCCAACTCAGCCGCTAAAGTGCTCAGCCAAAGCCGACAGGCCGGCGTCATAGACCCCACCGATTGCAGCCTCCGCGTCGGGCCCGGCCGGTACGAAGGTCGAACTCCAGACCACGATTGCGTGATCACCGGCCGGTGCCACGGTCAGGATCGAGCGGTAGTCACTGACCGGAAGCGGGCCGGTCACGATGGAATAGCCATAGGCATTGTCTTCGCTGCCCAGCAGCTTCTCCAGGATCTCGCCGCCGCCGACAAGACCGAGGCGTCGATGCTCGACCCCGTCAATCAGCTCCAGAGCACAACTCTCAACCGCAGGATGCCAATTGACCAGCCCTTGGAAGCTGCCAATCTGGTTCCAAACCTCTTCCTGCGAAGCTGCGACTCGCAGCGATCGGGTCACAACGGACATGCCTTCAACGCCTCCTTCGGCTGAGCGAACACTTCATGCGCGCGCTGTTGTGGGGACTATAGTGGTGAAGGAGTCGCCATCCCGATTGGACTTTAGTCTAGGTTTTTAGGGCGCCGCTCTTGCTTGCCGATGTCGGCGACCTTGCTCGCCACAAATGCGGATGATGTTGGACCGGTTTAGGCCCGAGGGATAGCCGGCTCCCGGCGAATAGAGGCCGCGGCGATAGAAGTGTTCAGCGAGAATTGTGACGATCTCGTCGTGCCCCAGCTTGCTCAGCAGCTCGGCCGCCCAACAGTCCGCACTCAACTCTTGATCCAAGACGACCGATGCAGAACCGCGACGTGACAGGAGGCCGGCGAGGCTGGTGTGGTTGAGCTTGTGATGCGCGCACTCATGCGCTGCCAGAAAGGCGCGTCTTGCCCGGTCTTCCGCCAGTGAAAGTCTGGGATCGAGGATGACAAGCGGCTGGTTTTGAGTGTCGCGCATTGCAAGCGAGACATTGGGTGTTGGTAAGTAAAGGATGGGCATGCCGCAGACGGCCTGATAGCCGGGAAAAGGCTCGGAAAGTCCTCGGCCTTGCTGATCCGCGGGTCGGGCGACAAGCGTAGAGGTTGCAGCAAGCAACCAGACGATCAAGGTGCAAATCAACACCAGGAATGATTGGCCCCTGAAGCCGCAACGTCCAGAATGGCGTCCCACTCTCCTGCTCCATCCGGTTTGATGCCCCGCCCCCCTCAAGAGCAGAGATCTATGGGCAAGATAGACCATGGTCCAGGGGCATTCTTAGAACTTTATTAGGAAATTCCCTTTGACTGTCGGGCTTGGAGCCTGAATATAAGTCGCAGCGTGTCCAAAGCGCGCGTCAACCTGAGGAGAGAATCATGACCTGGACCACCCCGAAGATCGACGAAGTCGCTTGCGGCATGGAGATCAACATGTACTGCGCTGCTGAGTAAGCAGCCAAACAGCGTGTGACAGCGCGGGCGGGTTCACCCGATCCGCGCCAGCACCTGGGGCCAGACATGACCTCGTCAGTCTGGCCAAGCATAAAAGCCAGTGGCCCGCAGAGCGGTTCCCTGGCTTTTTTGTTGTTTGCAGTTTGCCATTTTCACTCTAAAGATGAGCGTAAATTATTGAGTCAACAGCGCTTTATCGAGACGCAGGGTCATTCGGTGATTGTCTTCTCTCGTCGACCGACGAAGGTCTGGTTTTGAGCGAGCCTTGGCTGTGGCAGGCTGGTGACATCGCAGACCACAGAAAGCCAAATCCGCTGCAGAGGTTGCACCGACCAAACTCACGTGGCGGAACCAGGGGGAAAGCCATGACACGATTGGTCTTAACACTGCTGCTGTTGACCGCCTTTAGCGGCAGTGCAGTAGCGCAAGGGGCGATGGCCGGCGTCGACCTTGACAGCCCGGTCATGACCGAAGCGGAGATGGATCGCGCAGACGTGATCGCGCTGCAGAAGGCGCTGCCTGATGGCCAGACACTAGACCTTAGTCTAAAGCGGCTGAATGGCGTCGACCTCTCAGGTCTTGATCTCTCGGGCGTCAACCTTCGGGCCGCGCGACTGAACAAGGCGAACCTCTCCGGCGCGAACCTCGATGGCGCGATCCTGAGCCAAGCCTGGTTCTTGAATGCCAATCTCGCAGGTGCCTCGCTCAGAGGAGCAGAGCTCTTTCAATCGCAGTTCGGGCGCGCAGACATGAGCGGTGCCGATCTGTCCGGCTCGCGGGCCGCGGCGGACTTCACCAGAACCATTCTGACCGGCGCCGACTTCTCCGGCGCCGACCTCTCGGCCGATATGAAGAACCAGTCCATGGGCTTGATGCGCGGTGTCCTGAAGAATGCCAAGGCCAACGATGCGAACTTCAGTGGCGCACAGATGATGCGCGCCGACCTTGAGTTTGCCTCCCTCAAAGGCGCGAACTTCGAGGGTGCAGACCTGGCCATGGCGACACTGGGTGCTGCCGACATGACCGGCGCCAATGTAACTGGGGCCAACTTCACGAATGCCGACGTGACCTCAACCAAGCTCTATGATCTGGTCGGCTTGGAGGAGACGAACATCGAGGCCGCCAAGAACCTGAAGCGTGCGATGCAACGCCCTTGAGCGGCTGACCAATCTCAGCTTCTTAAGATCTTATTAGGGAAAGGCTTTTGACAGGCCACCTCGTTTGACGTGACAAGAAGGCGTCGGAACCGGGACCTAGGAGAGTAACCATGTCAGAAGAAATGCGTTCCGGAAGCCTGAGGGCCTTGATCCTGGGGGCTGCAGCCGGCGGTGGCCTGCCTCAATGGAATTGCGGCTGTGACATCTGTAACGCGGCGCGGCGCGGCGACATCCCAAGCCTGACGCAGTCCTCTCTCGCCGTCTCGGGCGATGGTGAGAGCTGGGCGATCCTCAATGCCTCGCCCGACATCAGGGTCCAGGTGGCCGCCCATCCGGCCTTGCATCCGACCGGCCCGCGGGTCTCGCCCATCTCAAGCGTGCTGGTCACAAACGGTGATATCGATCATGTCGCCGGGCTGCTGACCCTGCGCGAAAAGCAGACCTATACCCTCTTCGGCACGCAGGAGATCCTGGCTGTGCTGGACAGCAACCCGCTCTTTGCCGCCTTGGATCCGGCCTTCGTCACGCGCACGCCGATTGCGTTGGAGACCCCCTTCCCGCTCACCTCCAGCGTCACCGCAAGCCTCTTCCCTGTTCCCGGCAAGGTTCCGCTCTACATGGAGGGAGAAGAGGTGGTCACCGATCTTGAAGGTGAGCAGACAGTGGGGGTGGCCTTGGAGGCTGGCGGATCGCGTGCCTACTACATCCCCGGCTGCGCCAAGATGACGGACGCACTGGCAGAGCGACTGCGGGGTGCGGACCTGGTCTTCTTCGACGGCACCGTCTGGCGCGATGACGAGATGCGCCGTACCGGTGTCGGGCAGAAGACCGGCGCCCGCATGGGTCACATGGCGATGAGCGATGCAAGGGGGTCGATCGCCGCCTTCGCGCCGCTGGAGGTGAAGCAGAAGGTCTTCGTGCATATGAACAACACCAATCCGGTCTTGGTTCCGGATTCAACGGAACGACGCGAGGCGGAGGCCCAGGGCTGGATTGTCGGCGTGGATGGAATGGAGTTTCGGGTATGAGCAATCAGCCGGCCGCAAGCCGTGAAGCCTTTGAGGCGCGCCTGCGCCAGATTGGCGCCGAGCGCTATCACGACAAGCATCCCTTTCACCACCGGCTGCACTCCGGCGGCTGCACGCCCGATCAGGTGCGCGCCTGGGTCATCAACCGCTACTACTACCAGTCTCATATCCCAATGAAAGACGCAGCCTTTCTGTCGCGCTGCGAAGATCCGGCCCTGCGCCGCGCTTGGCGCTCCAGAATCGAGGACCACGACGGCTCGGCCGAGAAGGAAGGCGGGATCGAGCGCTGGCTCCGACTGGCCGAAGCCGTGGGCTTGGATCGTGACTATGTCGCCTCAGCCGTCGGAGTCTTGCCGGCAACGCGGTTTTGTGTCGATGCCTATGTCCGCTTCGTCCGGGACAAGAGCCTCTTGGAAGCGGTCGCCTCCTCCCTCACCGAACTCTTCGCGCCAAAGATTCATGCGCAGCGCATCGAAGGTTTGCTGGCGCACTACGACTTCGCCAACGAGCGCTCGATCGCCTACTTCAAGCGCCGCCTGACCGAGGCTCCCAAGGATGTCGCATTTGGCCTAGGGTGGGTTTTGGACCATGCCGACACGCTTGAGAAACAGGACGCGGCTGCTGGTGCGCTCACCTTCAAGACCGAGGTGCTCTGGGCTCAGTTGGATGCGCTCGACGCTGCCTATGTGACACCAGCCAGGATTCCGCCCGGCGCCTGGCAACCGGGCGAGGGCTTGGCCAGCCAGGACGCCGCCTAGCCATGGCCACAGCTTTGGCTGAGAGCGACCGCCCCGTCCTGCCGCGCGGCGTGCGTCTGCATCACGACCGAGTTCGCGGCACCTGGGTCCTGCTGGCGCCGGAGCGCGCGATGAAGCTGGACCAGGTGGGCCACGCCATTCTGAGCGAGGTCGACGGTGAACGCAGCCTGGCAGACATCGCCGCAGCCCTGTCCGAGAAGTACGGCGCACCACTGGAGCAGGTGAGCAAGGATACCATTGGTTTCCTCGCCGCCCTGGTCGAGCGGCGCATGGTGGAGGTTCAAACATGACCGAAGCGGTAGCCGAACAGCCGATCCAACTGCCTCTTGCCATGTTGGCCGAGCTGACCCATCGCTGTCCCCTCTCCTGCCCCTACTGCTCCAACCCCTTGGAACTGACCAAGCGCGCAGCCGAGTTGGATACGGAGCAATGGATCGATGTCTTTCGCCAGGCAGCAGACCTGGGCGTCTTGCACCTGCATCTCTCCGGCGGCGAGCCCGCCTCTCGCCGCGACCTGGAAGAGCTGGTGGGTGCGGCGCGAGAGATCGGGCTCTACACCAATCTCATCACCTCGGGTATCGGTCTCACCGAGAAGCGCCTCAAGGTGCTGGAGGAGCGTGGCCTGGATCACGTGCAGCTCTCGCTGCAGGGTGTAACGGCGGAGATGGCCGATACCGTCGGCGGCTACAAGGGCGGCTTCGATCGTAAGATGCAGATCGCCAAGTGGGTCGGCGAAATCGGCTTTCCCTTGACCCTGAACGCCGTGATGCATCGGCGCAATCTGCATGAACTGCCCGAGACCATCGAACTGGCGCAGAGGATGGGTGCCAGGCGCTTGGAGGTTGCAACCGTGCAGTTCCACGGCTGGGCAACGCAGAACCGCATCGGCCTCTTGCCGACGCGCGAGCAGACCCTGCGCGCCACCGAGCAGGTCCAGGCCGCGCGTGAGCGGCTGAAGGGCGCGCTCGTCATCGACTATGTGCCGGCCGACTATCACGCGACCTATCCCAAGGCCTGCATGGGCGGATGGGGCTCAACCGGGATCAACGTAGCGCCGGATGGCCTGGTCCTGCCCTGCCATGCTGCTCAAACCATCGAGGGCCTGACTTTCGAGCGCGTGCAGGACCGGGGGCTGAAGGAGATCTGGCTGAAGGGCGAGGCCTTCAATGCCTTCCGCGGCTTCGAGTGGATGCAAGAGCCCTGCCGCTCCTGCGATCGCCGTAGTATCGATTTCGGCGGCTGCCGCTGTCAGGCCATGGCACTGGCCGGCGATCCCGCGGCCACAGATCCCGTCTGCAGCCGCTCGCCCCTGAACGCGGAGTTGGTCGCCGCAGCCAACGCGGACGCCGCTCAGCCCGAAGGTGATTTCGTCTATCGCAGCGCGCCGGGCTAGCTCTGAAGGCGCTTCAAGGTCGTGAGCGGCGCTTCGCCAAAGGAGCGTCGATAGTCGACGGCGAACTGCGCCTGGTGGCCAAAGCCGCAGTCCGCGGCGATCTCGCCGACACGCCCTTCGCTCGGCAAGACCTGTTGCAAGCGTTGACGCGCCATCATCAGTCGTCTGGCCTTGAGAAAGGCAGCAGGCGTCAGGCCGAAGCGTTCTTTGAAAGCATACTGCAGGGTGCGTTCGCTAATGGCCCCAAGCTCGCAGAGTTCAGGGACCCTCAGGTCGATCCAGTCAGGATGCTCCAAGGCCTCCATAAACTGCCGCATCGCCCTGTCGCGGGACCGGAGGCTTGGCCTCCGCCGTGACTTTGAACCCGGGCCAAGCCAAGCACGGATGAGGAGATCACGAACCTCCGGCAAACTGATGCTCTCGCTTGTTATGCGGCTTCCAGCGGCAGCCCGAAGGCTTCGGCGCACCTTCGCCAACGCTGGAAGAGGCATGGCAAAGGTCTCTCGACGCCGATGTGGCGGCAGCGGGGAAAGCCCCAAACGCTCGCAGGCAGTCTCGATCTGCTGTTCTTTCAAAGAGAGTGTGAAGATCTCAAAATCCGGACCGGAGAGAGAGCGCAGTTCGCTGCCTTTGGGAAAGACCATGACTTCGCTGTTGCGCACATCGTGCCCCCGCCACCAAAGGCGCTGCAGCCTTTCCTCCAGCACGACGAAGGTCACGCGGTCGGGCGGCGGCGCTCCAAACTGATCGAACACAACAGAGAAGCGCGCGTAAGAGAGTTCCATTTCCTCGACAAAGAGCTGTTTTACACGACCGATCTCGCCTTGAGGTCTGATCAGACTGAGTGGGCGAAACTCAAGGTTCCACTGCTGTACGGCCTCGCACAGCTGATCGGTATCGCCGAAGGAGGCTTGTAGCAACAGGGTCACCTGTCGCTTCCTCCTTCAAGAGTTTCAAGTACTTCCGACACCGCCACCATCCACCAGACCAGACTATTCCGATCAGACTGCCCGCTTTGAGGCGCCAAGAGCAAGCTAACCATTCGGTTAGGAAGTCATGATAGCAGTGATCGTTTCCGGGAGCCATGTCTCGCTTGGCGACAGGAGGGTTTTGACTTAGATCAAATCGTAGATTTTGCGCAGAGTTTGCGGATTCTTGATCGCGGACCTGAGATTGACCTCGCTAGAACAAGGGCGATGGCCTGCCCGACAGGCGCCGGAGGCATCACTCAGGAGACTAAAGATGACTTCAACTCATTTCAAGAGACCCGCCCCTTCCCTCCTCTCTCTCTTGCTCGGGACCGCTTTGCTTCTCCCTGCAGGCAGTGGCATTGCCGAGGAGAGCGAGAAAGCGATTATCCATGATGCCGAGCACTATGTCCTCGCCGCCCAGCACAAGGACCAGTGGCTGCTAGAGGATGCTGAGATCGATGCCAAGCTGGCGGAGCTGAAAGCGCGCTTTGGCACGACGCCCAACCTGATCCACGTGATGTGGGATGACACGGCCGTCGGAGAGATCGGCATACCCGAGATCCAGAGCGTGCGCGGCTTTGAGACACCGACCATGAACCGCTGGGCCGAAGAAGGCGTCAACTTCATGCGGATGTACACAGAGCCCGCCTGTACGCCGAGCCGCGCGGCCGTCCTCACCGGACGCTATGCCAAGCGCAGCGGGATGCACACCGTCTCCTTCCCGATCGAACGCTCAGGCATCGACGCTGAAGAGGTAACCCTGGCCGAAGTCCTAAGCAAGGCCGGCTATGCCACTGGTTTCTTTGGAAAATGGCACTTGGGCGACACGGAGCCCAGCTATGCCCACAACCAGGGATTCGATGAGGCTTTCTTCACCCCCTATAATCAGGTCCCCAGCATGTGGACCCATGGTGGAGAGGCCAATAACGTCATCACCGGCCTCTTCCCGGAGCTCTATGGCGAAGACCGCTACGACATCGATAGCTCCTGGCAACCGCGCGGCTCGGTTTGGACCCTGGAAGGCACCAAGGGCGGCAAGACCTTTGAATGGGGCCCACCGCCGGAAATCACCAACTATTGGGATATCGAGACCGAGGCGCAGAAGCGTACGCTTGCCTTCATTGAGAAGAGTGCCAAGGCTGGCAAGCCCTTCTTCGCGGCCTACTGGCCGATCGCAACCGCCTTCCTGCCCGATCCGCGTTCTCCGCAGAAGCTGACCGCGAACAAGAACGTGCTGCCCGAGGCTTTGGTGAAGATCGATGCCTGGCTTGCGGACCTGCAGAGCAAGCTGGAGGAGTTGGGGATCGCCGAGAACACCCTGATCGTGATCATGGCGGACAACGGCCCCTTCACCCATCACGGGCCGCGTGGGATGGTCGAGACGCTCTATACCGGCGGCAAAGGCGACTGGACCGAGGGTGGCGTTCGCGTCCCGGCCATCGCCCGCTGGCCCGGCATGATCGGCCCGGGTGAGATCGTCGGTGACATCGTGCATCAAACCGACCTCTTCACCACCTTCGCCCGCTTGGGTGAAGCCAGCCAGTACATCCCCCGGGACCGGGTGATCGACGGCGTCGACCAGTCCTCGCTTTTCCTGAATGGCGACACCCACAGCCGACGCGACTATGTGATGATCTATCAAGGCCCGACCTTGGCTGCGGGCGTGAAGGGGCGCTTCAAGCGCAACTGGGCCGATGCCAAAGAGGGCCTCTCCGGGGCCGAGTTCTACGACCTCTATACCGACCCTCGCGAGCAATCGCCCGAGATGATCCAGCAGTTCCATGTGAAGAGCATGTTCAACCAACAGCGTCGCCGGCACGAATACTGGATGAAGAAGTATCCCAACCGGCCCGACGCAACGCCGGGTGCGGCCTTGACCGGTATCGAGAACGTCAGGCCTGAGACTGTCCAGGTCTATACCTCGCCGGTCGCGCGTGAGGATCTGCCCTTTGATCCCCGCGAGGTCTGGAAACAGCCCCTGCCCTTCACGCCGAGTGATCAGTGAAGTCAGCCTAGTTCCTGCAAAACGGAGGCGCCTCCCTTGTCTTTGGGAGGCGCCTTCTCAATTTCGGCGACGGAGAGTTCAGGATGTCTATGTCTCGCAAGGCACACCCAAAGATCCGTTTGCTAACCGCGCTCTCTGCGATCGCGACGGGCCTTCTCATCGCCCTCAATCAAGTGCAGGCAGATGACGGGACTCTTGCAGCCCAGGCGCAGAACCCGATCGCCAACCTCATCTCGGTCCCCTTCGAGCAGTCAACCGGCTTTGGAGTGGGACCGGAGAATGGGGTCGTGGGAAGCGTGACCGCAAAGCCGGTCATCCCCTTCGGGCTCACAGAAGATTGGAACGTCATCACGCGAACCCTCATCCCCGTCATTCGCGTGCCCGGCAGCGTCGAGGGACTGGGCATCTTGCCGGAGGGCCAGGGCTCGGGCACCAGTTTCGGCCTGGGCGACATCAACTCCACGGCCTGGATTTCGCCAGCCGAAGCAGGTCAGATCATCTGGGGTATCGGTCCCTCTATGACGGTACCGACGGCGACTGACAGCCTCTTGGGCAGCCAAAAGCTGAGCCTAGGTCCGTCAATGGTGGTTTTGGTGCAGCCTAAAGACATGACCGTCGGCCTCTTGACCCGGCAGCTTTGGTCGGTCGCCGGCAAAGATGACCGCGCCGACGTCAACCAATTCCTCTTGCAGCCAATTTTGACCCGCGACCTCTGGGATGGCTGGTACCTCAACAGCTCACCGGTCATGACGGCCGATTTCAATGCAGACCAGGGTGATGTCTGGACGGTTCCGGTGGGCGGCGGTGTCGGTAAGATCTTCCGCATCGGTAACCAGCCTATCAACGCCAAGGTGAGCTCATTCTACAATGTCATGAGGCCGACCAACGGTCCCGACTGGACTCTCAACTTTCAGCTCACTCTCCTCTTTCCGCAGTGACCGCCGAAAACTGGTCGATGCAATCCAAGTTCTAATCGCTAGAGAGTGAGCAACCGAGACCAAAATGGGCTCTTTGTCAGTAGAACCAAACCACTGAAGCGTGAATCGCTGCTTCAACACTTCACAGGTGTGTAAAAACTGCTGTGCCCAAACGGACATTCTTGGACCAAAGTCGCGT
Organism: Rhodospirillales bacterium; assembly: GCA_963669335.1. Taxonomy (GTDB): domain Bacteria; phylum Pseudomonadota; class Alphaproteobacteria; order Kiloniellales; family JACOMY01; genus JACOMY01. The sequence goes on along the minus strand of OY770023.1, from coordinate 1,902,724 downwards.
CTCGCAAAACCTTTGCCATGCTGCCAGGGCCAGTATAGCATCGATTTCTAGGGAAGAGGGGGCGATTGCTCGGCCGACAGCCTTGGCCGGCAATCGCTTCTTTATGCCCTCATGAAAAGTTGTGAACCTGATGGGAGGTGCCAATGGGATTCGTTAGGACAGCTCTGTTCGCCAGCGCGATGGTGACAGCCATGGGCGGCAGCGCCATGGCCAACAACCTGGAGAAGCTGAGCGCGTTCAAGACCACAGGCGTGGCCTTGGAAATTCCCGAGATCGAGCAGGGTGGCAAGAAGGCAGAGGCCATCTCGAAGGTCTTGGAGCGGATCAACCTGCCGCCCGGGTTCAAGATCGATCTCTATGCGATCGTCCCCGACGCGCGCCACATCGCTGTTGGCCCGCAAGGGGTGGTGACCTTCGTCGGCACGCGCAAGACCAAGGTCTGGGCGGTCACCGATCGTGATAAGGACCGCGTGGCCGATGAGGTCAAGGTCTTTGCGCCCTCGATCGACTTCGTGCTGCCGAACGGCGTCTGCTTCTCGAAAGACGGCTTCCTCTTCATCGCCGAGCAGAACCGCGTGCTGGTCTTCCCGGCCGCCGAGTTCTTCTACGAGTCCCCGGACGTCGCCGCCTTCAATGTGGTGCCGCAGGGCGAGTTGATCCCGGTTGCCGAGGAGTCCTATAACCACACCGCACGCGTCTGCCGGATCGGCCCCGACGGTAAGCTCTATATCTCTTTGGGACAGCCCTACAACGTCTCCCCGCCTGAGAAGATGGAGCTTTATGACCGCACCGGCATCGGCGGCATCATCCGCGTGAACACCGACGGTACCGATCGCGAGGTCTATACCTTGGGCGTCCGCAACTCGGTGGGCATGGACTTCAATCCGGCCAATGGTGAGCTCTGGTGGACCGACAATCAGGTCGACGGCATGGGTGATCTGATCCCGCCGGGCGAGATCAATCGCCAGACCGCAGCCGGTCAGCACTTCGGCTTCCCCTGGTATGGCGGTGGCTCCACCCGCACGGCCGAGTATGCCAACTCTGAGCCGCCGACCGATCTGGTCTTCCCGGTGGTCGAGACCGACGCGCATGCAGCCGACCTGGGCATGACCTTCTACACCGGCAATCAGTTCCCGGCTCAGTACAAGGGCGGCATCTTCTCAGCCCAGCACGGATCCTGGAACCGGACCGATCCGATCGGTGCGCGCATCCTCTACACGGCTGTGGATGAGGAAGGCAATGCAGCCGGCACACAGGTCTTCGCCGACGGCTGGCTCGACGCCCAGACCGGTGAGTATCTGGGACGCCCAGTCGACGTAGCACAGCTCCGCGACGGCTCCATCCTGGTCTCCGACGACCTGGTCGGTGCTGTCTATCGCATCTCTTACGGCAACTAACGCGCCCTAGAGAGATTCAATTAGCCTTGTTTGAGGCCGTCTTGGTCCCAGGACCGGACGGCCTCATGTCTGATGACCCTGAAGACGGTGAAGAGGTGACGTTATGGTGAGGACTGGGCGCATCGCTGCAGGCCTTGTGGCAACGCTGCTGGCAACAGCGGCTCTGGCAAGCCCGGCTCTGGCGGGGGACATGGTGGCCGGCAAGCAGAAGGCCAAGCAGGCCTGCCAGGTCTGTCACGGTCTGGATGGTATCGCCACCATGCCGATTGCGCCGCACATTGCCGGAGAGAGCGAGATCTATCTACAGAACCAGTTGAAGGCCTTTCGCTCCGGCAAACGCGAGCACGAGATCATGAGCGTCATCGCCGAAGGCCTCTCCGACGAAGAGATCGCCAACGTCTCTGCCTGGTACGCGGCGATCGAAATCACCGCGACCGTTCCGGAGTAAGGCCTTCCGATCGTCGAAGGCATCTTGCGCACTGACCTGGGGCTAAGGAGCTGCCATAGTCCTTGCCAAGATGCCTGCAAGGATTGAGAGAACGGAATGACCAGGGCGGTTAGCTTAAGACGGGTGCAAGCCCTGGCCTTCACATTATTTGTCCTCTTGTTGGCGCCCTTTCTTGCCAATGCAGCCGAGGTTTCGCGATCTCTTCCCGACCACGTCGGTTCAGAGCGCTGCGCCCTCTGCCACCAGACAGAGACCGAAGCCTGGCGTGGATCCCATCACGATCTGGCCTGGACCCTGCCGAGCGATGGTCATGTGCTGGGTGACTTCGACAATGCCAGCTTTGAGCACGAGGGGATTACGAGCCACTTTACGACTGAAGCGGGGCGCTACTTCATCGAGACGGAGGATGCCTCTGGTCAGATGACCCGTTTTGAGGTCATGGGCGTCGCCGGGATCGCACCCCTGCAGCAGTACTTGGTGGAGACAGAGCCCGGGCGCGTCCAGGCTTTGGATCTTGCCTGGGACGTCGAGCAGGAGCGCTGGTATCACCTCTATCCGGATGCTGAGCTGCCAGCGGGCAGCGGCCTGCATTGGACCGGGCCATACAAGAGCTGGAATGCGCGCTGTGCGGAGTGCCACGCCACCAGCTACGACAAGAACTTCACGTTCCAGACGCAAACTTACGACAGCAGCCAAGCCGAGATCGGGGTCGGCTGCGAAGCCTGTCACGGGCCTGGCGAAGCACATCTTGCCTGGGCAGAAAACCCGGAAAGCTATGAGTCTGGGAAATGGGACGGACTGACCGCCAAGGGGCTGACGATCGCCTTCGATCGCGAGTCCGCTTCGGCAGAGATCGAGCTCTGCGCTGGCTGTCATTCACGCCGGGAGCCGCTGTCGGATGCCTCACCGCTGCCAGGCACACCCTTTCACGATGCTTACCGCTTGGCCTTGCTGCGCGACGGCCTCTATCACCCGGATGGCTCGATCCTGGACGAGGTCTATGTCTATGGCTCTTTCCTGCAGTCGCGCATGTATGCTGCCGGTGTCAGCTGCAGCGACTGTCACGATCCCCATCGGGCCCAGCCCATGGCCAGCGGTAATGCCGTCTGCACCACCTGCCACGCTCCAGACGGCGACACCCGCTTTGCCGCGCTCAGCAGCGGGCTCTATCACGATCCGGCGCATCACTTTCACGAGGAAGGCAGCGCCGGCGCGCTCTGCGTCAACTGCCATATGATCGAGCGCACCTACATGGGGATCGATCCGCGTCGCGATCACAGCTTTCGGGTGCCACGCCCCGACCTCAGCGTCGAGACCGGGGCACCCAACGCCTGCACCGATTGCCACCAGGATCGGGACGCCACTTGGGCGGCCGCCGAGATTGCCGAGCGCTTCCCTGAGAGGCAGCAAGGCGAGCCGCACTATGCTCAAGCCCTGGCCAAAGGCCGGCTGGATGCGGCCGCCGCGGCCCGTGATCTTCTTTCCATCGCCCGCGACGAGGCGCTTCCCGGGATCGTCCGCGCGACTGCTCTTGACCTCTTGCGCGGTGCCGGTGCGGCCGAATATGCCCGCCGTGCACAAACCCTTCTAAGCGACCCTGACCCATTGGTGCGAGCGGCCGCGGCGGCCTTACAGGCGCTCTTGCCCGTGGAAGAGCAGGCAGCCGCCCTGCGCCCTGCCCTCACCGATCCCCGTCGCGCTGTCCGGATTGCCGCGGCGCGCACCCTGGTCGCTGCCCCGCAGCAGAGTGATCCGACCTTGGCCGCTGAAGTGGCGGCCGCGATGGGGGACTGGCAGGACTCCCTGATGGCCAAGACGGATTTCCCGGAAACTCACGCAGCCATCGGCGGCAGTTGGCTGGTCATGAACAACTACCGTGGCGCCGAGCGCGCCTTCCAGGAAGCCGTGCGCCTGGATCCGCAGATGGTCTCTGCCTGGTCGATTCTGATCCGCATGCGGGCTGCCTTGGGCGATCGCCAAGGCGCACTGCGTCTCTTGGGAGAGGCCTTGGCGGCCAACCCTGGCGAACTCTATCTGATCTCACTCAGAAACCAGCTTTGAGCGTCCGTTTGACATTGCGCAGCGCCAGCCTTGAGAAAGGGCCTACGCGCCCTTGTCCCAAACAGACACCAACTGCTTAAACGGCTCCTGCGGCACCGACGGCAGGATCGTTCGGACTGGTGGTCTCCACGACGATCTTCGGCGTGACGCCCTGAATGTCGTGGTCACGGATGGCCTTCTGCATAGCGACATAGGCCTTGCGCCTGATCATGAACTGCTCGCCCGGCTTGCAGCTGAACTTGATCCCGATGATGTAGTTCGGCCCGTTCATCCCGACCGCACCCTGCGATTTCAGCGGTTCAAGGAAGTGTTCGCCAATCTCGGGATCTTCTAAGAGCTCAAGCCCCACTTTCTTGATCAGCTTGCGAATGCGCTCCAGGTCCTCATCAGCGGAGATCTCGATCGTGAACTTGATCTTGGTCCAGTCGCGGCTGTGGTTCTGGATGGTGCCCATGTCTCCGAAGGGGATGGTGAAGACCGCGCCGCGGTGGTGGCGCAGCCGGGCAGAGCGTAGAGAGATCTTCTCGACCGTGCCCTTCCCCTCCTTGGTCACGATGTATTCGCCGATGCGGAAAGCATCTTCCTGCAGGTAGAGAATGCCGCTGATGATGTCCTTGACCAGGGTTTGCGCGCCAAAGCCGATGGCGAGGCCGACCACCCCGGCACCGGCGATCAGGGGCCCGATCTCGACCCCCATGGAGGAGAGCGCGATCATGATCGTCACCGCATAGACGGAGACCAGCGCGAAGGCCCGAATGACCGGATAGATGGTGGCATAGCGGCTGCTGACGGCCCGTCCCGGCTCGCCATAGGTCTCGGGCCTGTCCTCCTCGTCAGGGGCGTGCAGATCCAGGACAGCCGCCAAAGCACGCCAGATCGATAGCCCCACGACCAGAGTGATGACGGCAAAGAGGCCACGACCGATGAACTGCTCCAGCTCTGACTCCTCTGCAGTGCGCGGAGACCAGATTCCCCAGGCATCCAGCACGAAGGAGGCCGCTGCGATGAGCAAGATACCCTCAATCAAGGAAGAAATGCCGACATACCAACCAGCGGCGCGGCCTTCGATGATCTGCATCTTGTGCTTGAGCCATGTCCGATTGGCGATCAGCAGCGAGGGGATCAGCAGCAACAGCACGCCGATCGCCGGCTTCTCCTCCTGGACGCCCGCACTGAGGCCCATCTCCCGGCCGAAGGTCATGAGGTCGGAGAGGATCAGAAAGGCCGCGTAGAAAACGTACCAATAGCGCATCGCAAAGGTGACGACGGTTCCCGGCTCCCGACGTTCAGAGAAGATACGCCGAATGAGCTCCGCACCAGGCTTGCGGAGCGAGATGAAGACCCAGGCGGTCGCGGCCATAAGCGCGGCCGTCAAGACAATGCCGACCGCCAGCAGGCTGTCCTCCGGGCCAATTGCCTGCACCACGATTGACCGAACAACATAGAGCACGGAAGCGGTCGCCAAGGGTATGCGGACGCGCTTGATCAGTTCGCTGCTGAGCTTCCTCTCCGCATCGGCTCCATCGCTCGTCAACTCGACCTGACGCCCGAGCAGCTCAAGAAGTGATAGGAAGACGCGGAATCTGAGTGCGACTGCAAAGAGAATTCCGCTGATCCAATCCAGGGTCGAGCCTTCCTTTGACAGGATCGCAATCAGCAGATTGCAGAGTACCATGAAGAAGACGAGGGAGAGGACACGGCTGAGCGCCCAGTGCACTTGCCCCTCTTTGGCGGGCGCCTCGGGATCGGCCTTGCTCTGTCGATGCCGCTCAATCAGGTAGACGCCAAGCCGCTCGATCCCATAGACAATCCCGATCACCAGCAGGGTAATCAGGATAGCAAGACCGGGGTCCATGCCCCCTTCGCGGCGCATCGTCTGCCACCAGGCAGCGAATGCCGGCCAGAACTCCGGTGCTGCTTCAAACGCCCGCTCAAGCAGCGTCTGGAGTGCCCCCTGGATAGAGGTTTCCTCCATCTATGCCTCCCCCACCTTTGTTCCCCAGACCGCCCGCTGAGCACGCGCTCTATAGGGTGGATTGAAGATTAGCCAAAGGAGCCGGGCAGATCAAACCAAGCAGTGGAGAACACACTCTTAAAGTCGGCACTTGTCCGCCTAAGGTTCAGTTTTCGACCAAGGCAAGAAGGCGATCAATCAAGCCTTGCTCCACTTCAATCCCGCAAGCTTCAGCCACCTTCCTGGCCTCGGCTTTGGCGCGGCCGGGAATGTGGACACCATAGTTTGCATTCAAGCGCGAAACCTGTTGCGCCATGCGAGCGGGAAAGTCGGGATCCACCTTCGTCGGATCGATGGCCAAGACAAAAAGACCGGCGCCGGGGGTGCGATCGCCTGAGAAGAAGGAGGGCGCATCGAGGGCCCAGTTGGCACCGCTCAAGCCGGCAGCCAGAATCTCAACCATCAAGGCAATGTTGCCGCCCCGCATCCCGCCAAAGGGCAGCAAAGTCCCCGAAAGGGCCGCTTGAGGATCGCTGGTCGGTTCACCCGATCGGTCGAGCGCCCAGCCTTCGGGGATGCACTCCCCTCTCTCGGCCGCTTCGCGAATGTTGACGTAAGCCGTCGCGCTGGAAGCTTGATCGACGAGCAGCGGCGGCGCATCGGCCTGTGGCGCGGCGAAAGCCAGAGGATTGGTGCAGAAGACGGGCTCCCGAGCGCCGGAGCCCGCCAGGATTGGAGAGCCGCTTGTAGCGGCGAGGCTGACCAGGCCTGCCTCGGCCAGGCGCAGTGCAAAGGTACCAAGGGAACCGCAGAGTGTCGCGTTGTTCTGCAGGAAGAGCGCCAAACCTTGGGTCCTTGCCTTCTCCAGCAATCGTTCGAAGGCATCATCGAACCCCAATTGCGGGATTCCTGCTTGGCCATCGACCAGGAGGATCGCCGGCGCCAGCTCGGAGATCTCAGGTTCGGCCTTGCCGTCGATCCGCCCCTCGGCGAGACCATTCAGATAGTCGAAGACATGGGACAGACCTGTACTTCGCTGCCCCATCTCCTCAGCCAGCACCATTTGGCTTGCCAAAGCCTCGGCATTGCGGGCCGAGAAACCGCTTGCCGAAAGCCCCTCTATCAGAAGGTCCCGCAGTTCGTCGGACGTCATCAGGGTCATAGCGAACCTCCCTTACCTTTCTCTCTGCCAACCGAGGGCGTTGCTCTCAGCTCTCAGCTCTCAGCTCTCAGACACGGTTCTGCGCGACATCCCAAAAGCTGCGCACGATCCTGAGCTCTCTCTTATCTGCCGGGGCAACAATGAAGTTGCGGTATCGCTCCGGCATCTCTGCAATCGGCAAGGCCAGAGTCTCCTGCGAGGGGTAGAGAGAGTCCTCTAGAAGCAGACCGACACCGACGCCATGCAGGATGGCTTCCTTGATCACTGGAAAGGTTGTGGTTTGAATGACCTTGGGAAAGGCAAAACCCAAGGCCTTTGCCTTCGCCGTGAAGACCTTGTGGGTAAGCGATCCCGTTTCGGGCAACACGATGGTCTCCCCCAGCAGATCCTCAAAGGAAACGCGTGTCCGTTCGGCCAAGGGATGATCCTGCCTGAGATGCAGCGCATAGCGGGTCTCGTCTACGACATCGGCTGAGAGGTCGTCGCCGGCGTCGGGTTCGGCGATGATGGCAACATCGACATCCCTTTCGCGCAGTTGCTTCATGCCCAAGGTCCAGCTTACCAGGGTAAACTCCACCTGAACCTGCGGATAGAGCTCCAGATAGCGCGCGATCACGGGCAACGCCGGCCGGGGTGCATTGGCGACGATCCTGAGGTGTCCGGCGGAGAGAGAGCCATAGTCTTGCACCTTCTCGAAGACCAATTGCTCCAGATCGCGCAGGCGATCGGAGAGGGCGAAGAGCTCTCGTGCCGCATCGGTCATCTCCAGCCCATCCCGGCGTCGAATGAAGAGCGGCGTCCCCATAGTGCGTTCCAACTTGGCGACATGCTGGGTGACGGAGGACTGTGTCACCCCCAATGCGCGTGCAGCCTTGGAAAAACTTCTCTCTCGCGCCGCGTGGGTGAAAGCCGCGATTTGATAAGGGCTTGGCTTCATGGCTTCCTCCGCCATCTGAGGTCGGGCAGGATCCGGGCTGCTGCCAGCATTAGCGCCACTAATATGACGTCACATCGCTGTCAACAGATCTTGCTATGGCTCTTGCGGACGACGGTGCCCAGTCAAGGGACAGCCCATGGCCTCTATCCGCCTTTCTGCGATTACCAAGTCTTTCGGTGACACCCAGGTTCTGAAGGGCATTGACCTGGCGATCGAGCCTGGTGAGTTCCTGACCCTGGTCGGGCCTTCGGGCTGTGGGAAGTCGACCCTGCTGCGCATTCTGGCTGGTCTGGAAGCGCAAAGCGCCGGCGATGTGATCATTGGCGGCGAGACGATCAACAAGGTGCGCGCGGCCGAGCGCAACCTGGCCATGGTCTTTCAGTCCTATGCCCTCTATCCGCACATGAGCGTGCTGCAGAACATGATGACGCCGCTCACCCTGCGCGATCTTTCCTTCCGTGAGCGCCTGCCCTTCGTCGGACCATTGATGGCGGTCGGCAAGTACCGCGCCCTCAAGGAACGCGTGGCTGAAACCGCCAAGATCTTACAGATCGAAGACCTGCTGCATCGCAAACCCGGACAGCTCTCTGGCGGTCAGAGACAACGCGCAGCTCTGGGACGAGCCATGGTGCGCAACCCTGTCGCCTTCCTGATGGACGAGCCGCTGTCGAACCTGGATGCCGCCCTCAGGGTGCATATGCGCGCTGAGTTGGCGGAGCTGCATCGCAGGCTTGGCACCACCTTCGTCTATGTGACCCACGATCAGGCCGAGGCGCTGACCATGTCCGACCGCATGGCGGTGATGATGGGTGGCGAAATCCTACAGCTCGACAGCCCCGACCGCGTCTATAGCGATCCGCAGGATCTAAGGGTCGCGAGCTTCGTCGGCAGTCCAAAGATCAACTGCCTGCCCGCCGAGGTCGATCAAGAGGGGCGCCTTTCCTGCCTGGGTCTGTTCTTGGAACGCCGGGTCTTGCCGCAGTCAGATCCAAAGACGGTGGCGATCCGGCCAGAGCATCTCGTTCTCATCAGCCAGGACGGGCAGTCACGCCCGTCTTTGTCTGGAACGGTCACCCACAAGGAGAACCTTGGTGCCGAGGTCTTCCTGCACCTCGCCCTGGCCGACGGTGCCCATCGCATGATCCTGCGCGCCGAGGCAGAGCAGGTTCATGACACCTCGCTTCTCTCTCGCATTGACATAGCCTTCCGACCTGGTCGGGCGCTCATCTTCGGCGCCAAGGGCGAGCGGCTGCGCTTCTTGCCGGAGCGCCAGGAGAAGGCTGCATGAGGGGCCGCCTCACCCCCTGGTGGTTTGCGGGACCCGCCGTGGTCTTGATGGTGCTCATCCTGATCGCGCCCATCGTGATTGCCGCCCTGCTGTCGTTCACTGACTACAGTCTGGGCAATTCCGGTGCAGACTGGGTGGGTCTCAAGAACTACGACCGCATCGTCTCCCGCTCCTCCTTCGAGAAGATGTTCATCGCCACCTTCACCTATGTTGGAGTGGTGGTGCCGCTCTCTGTGGGGCTTGGGCTAGGCGCGGCTCTGCTGATCAACTCGCTGAAGCGCTTTGGCGACTTCTACAAGACCATCTACTTTCTGCCGGTGATGGCCGCCTTGCTGGCGATGGCCATCGTCTGGGAGTTCACCCTGCATCCCACAATCGGCTTGATCAACGAGACCCTCACTCTAGCCTGCGGCTCTTGGCTGGAGAGCTTTGCCTTCTTCGAGCGGGGCTGCGCGCGCAACTTCCCCCTCTGGCTTGGCGACAAGGACTATGCAATTTGGACCGTGGCCTTCATCGGAGTTTGGCAGGGCTTTGGCTTCACCATGGTGCTCTACCTGGCCGGCCTTACCTCGGTTCCGCGCGAGCTCTATCAAGCCGCTGAGATGGACGGCGCCAAAGGTGGCTTCGACCGCTTTCGCCTGGTCACCTGGCCGATGCTGGGCCCGACCACCGTCTTTGTCGTCACCATCGCCTGTATCCGCAGCTTTCAGGTCTTTGACACGGTCGAGGCCTTCTATCCGCAGGGCGGCGGCCCCTCAAAGTCGGTCTATGTGATGATGTTCGCGATCTTCGAGAAGGGCATTCAGCAGAACCTGATCGGCCTGGGATCGGCCGTGACCGTCATCTTCCTGACCTTCGTCCTCTTCCTCACTCTGGTGCAGCGCTGGCTGGTCGAGCGCCGGGTGCACTACGCATGATCACCCGCTTTTCCACCACCGAGACCTGGAAGCATGCGGTCCTCATTCTGGGCGCGCTCATCGTCATCCTGCCCTTCTACGTGATGCTCTCCTACTCCCTGAAGTCGCCGGGCGAGATCGAGCGCAACGAGGGCGGCTTCCTGGGGCAGCAAGCCATGATGGTGGACGAGCGCTGTGCCATTCGAGCCGCGCCGGAGCGCGCCGCCATTGAGGCCGCTCGTCCCGATCACCCCGGCAAGAGCGACGGCGAGATTCAAGCAGCCTTGATGGATCAGGTGCGCCAGGACTGTTCAGTGCGGCCAGCAGTCTTCAACTACACCATGGCCTTCTCGGAAGCACCTTTGCTGCGCTACCTCTTGAACGGCGTGATCGTCACCGTCAGCATCTTCCTGATCCAGGTGGTCGTCGCGCTGCCTTGCGCCTATGCATTGGCAAAGCTGCGCTGGTGGGGCCGCGATCTGGTCTTCTCGCTGGTGCTCTTCTGCCTCTTGATCCCGGTGCATGCGGTCGCACTGCCGCTCTACATCATGCTGTCCAAGCTGGGGCTGACCAACAGCTACGCGGCGCTGATCATCCCATGGACCATATCGGTCTTCGGCATATTCCTGATGCGCCAGTTCTTCATGACTGTGCCTGACGACCTGATCGACGCCGCACGCATGGATGGGATGAGCGAGTTTTCCATCGTCTGGCGCGTCATGCTCCCAACCGCGGTCCCGGCCCTCTTGGCCTTTGCCATCTTCTCCGTCGTGGCCCATTGGAACGACTACTTCTGGCCACGCATCGTGGTGACCGGCAATCGCGAACTCTTCACCCCGCCTTTGGGCCTCCGTGAGTTCAAAGGTGATGCAGACGGCAGCTTCTTCGGGCCGATGATGGCGACCGCTACCATCATCGTCACCCCCCTCATCGTGGCCTTCCTCTTGGCGCAACGCCGCTTCATCGAAGGGATCACACTGACCGGAATGAAATGAGGGAGTGCGCTCGGCACTCCCTCAAAGGAGGTTCTCGCGCAAGGGCGAGATCAATCGGACGGTTTCTGGGGAGAAGGATTGGCAGTCTCGCCCCCAAAGGCCGCCTCTCTACTGCAAGGAGACGTTAGCTGATGAAAAGACTTTTGACCACCGCGGCACTGGTCGGCCTCTTGGCCACGCCGGCGCTGGCCGAAGACAAGATCGTCGTCGAGTTCGCCTATCCCTATAGCCACCTTTTCGACGTGACCTACGAGAAGATCCTGCCGAAGTTCTACGCCGAGAATCCCGGCATCGAGATCAAGTTCCGCGCGACCTACGAATCCTATGAGGACGGCACCAACACCGTGCTCCGCGAGGCGGTTGCCGGCACTCTGCCGGACGTCACCATGCAGGGCCTGAACCGTCAGGCGATCCTGGTCGACAAGGGCATCGCCCGCTCGCTGGAGCCCTTCATTGCCAAGGAGGCCGACTTCGAGAAGGACGGCTATCACCAGGCCATGCTCGACCTCGGCACCTTTTCAGAGCAGGTCCACGGTCTGCCCTTCTCCGTCTCTCTGCCGGTCGGCTACTACAACATGGACCTGCTGAATGCCGGCGGGATCGAGAGCCTGCCGACAACCTGGGACGAGGTGGTTGCCGCCTGCAAGACCATGCAGGCCAACGGTGTGAAGAACCCCATTTTCTGGGGCTGGAACATTACCGGCAACTGGTTCATGCAGGCGCTGCTGTGGAGCCAGGACAAGGCCATCGTCGAGGGCAGCACCGTCGCCATGGACAGTCCCGAGACCCTGGCCGCCTTGGAGACCATGGAGGAGATCTTCCGCGGCTGCGAGATGCAGAACCTGGAGTGGAAAGCTGCCTTGGCTTCCTTCTCCGCCGGTGAGATCGGCATGATGTTCTGGTCGACCTCAGCCCTGGGTGCAGTCGAGCGCTCGCAGGGCGACTTCACCCTGATGACCGGCCCCTTCCCGGGCATGGGCGAAACTCCCAAGGGTCTGCCGGCCGGCGGAAACTCCGCGATGCTGGTCTCGACCTCTGAAGATCCCAAAGAGCTGGAGGCCGCCTGGAAGTGGCTGAAATTCATCACCTCCGGCGAGGGCGCGGCCGACGTCGCCCGGACCACCGGCTACATGCCGCCGAACAAGGCCGCCAACGAGATCATCCTGGCCGACTTCTACGTGCAGAACCCCAACAAGAAAACGGCCGTGGATCAGCTGCCGCTGTTGCGCGACTGGCAGGCCTATCCCGGGGACAACGGCCTGGCGATCACGCAGGTGATCTACGACGGCATCGAGAGCATTGTCGTCGGCGATGCCGATGATATGGAAGCCTTGCAAGAGGAGTTGCACGAAGAGGTGCAGGATCTGCTTCCCGCCGAGGGCTAATCGCTGCAGGATTGCAGGGGACGGCGGAGAGCGAACGGCCGTCCCCTCGTCCACAACAAGAACAAGGCTCAAGCAAGAAAAGCGCTGTTATCATGAAACTGATTCATCTGACGGATACCCACCTGGTCGGACCTGGCGAAACCCTCTACGGCCTGGATCCAAGGGCTCGTCTGGACGCCTGCGTCGCAGACATCAATCGCCATCATGGCGATGCCGATCTGGTGGTGATTACCGGCGATCTCACACACTTTGGCGACCGTGCAGCCTTTGAGAACCTGAGAGATGCCCTGGCGCCCTTGGCTCCGCCTCTGCAGCTTCTGGTCGGCAATCACGACCTGAAGGAGAGTCTGCTTGCCGCCTTTCCAGAGACCGCGCTGGATTCCTTGGGCTTCGTACAGTCGTCCTTGAGCCTGCCTCAGGGCCGCTTTCTCTTCCTAGACACGACGCAACCCGGAACCCACGCCGGGCATTACTGCGCTGATCGGTTAGATTGGCTGAAAAAGATACTTGCCGCTGCCGAGGGCGAAGACCTCTTCCTCTTCATGCACCACCCACCCTTCGAGACGCGGCTCGCACCCCTGGACCGCATTTCGCTGCAGGACCGGGCGGCCTTCGCCGAGGTCATCCGCCCGCATCGTGGCGCGATCCGCCACCTCTTCTTCGGGCATGTGCATCGGCCCATTTCGGGCAGCTGGTTGGGCATTCCCTTCACCACTCTGCGCGGTACCAACCATCAGGTCAGCCTGGACTTCGCGGCTAAGGGCGGTATCCCCGGAAGCCACGAGCCACCGGCCTATGCGGTCGTCTTCATCGACGCCGAGACGGTCGTTGTCCACTTTCATGACTATCTGGACGAAAGCCGGCGCTTCGATATGCACGACGTCAGCTACAACTTTTGGGACGAGCAGACGCGGCGCCTTACTGTTCCAGCCTGATCTGCACGCGATCGCCGGCGAAGCGGCTCTGACCATACTGGATGGGGAGGCCCTCTTCATCGCAGTTGACACTTTCGGCGACCAGGACTGGCCGATTCGGCGGCTGCCGTAAGATGTCGGCATCCTTGCGGCTGGGCATGCGGGCGATCACGCTGGTCCAGAGCCGGCGATAGTTGTGCAAGCCATAGCGCGCGAAGGCCGCAGAGATGGATTCCGTCGCACGATAGGCCTCGATTATGTCGGGGAAGCGGCGCGCAGGAAACCAATAGCTGGAAAGACAGATCGGGACCTCGTCGGAGAGGTTCAAAACATCAAGGCGAATCACGACTGCACCCAAGTCGATCTGCAGGCGGTCTGCGATTTCCTTTGAGGCGTTCAAGATTTCCGAAGCGATCATCTCCCCGGAGGGCTCATGGCTTTGCGCCGCAACGATCTCGCTGAAACGCGTTCTGAAGCCGATGGGATAGTCGATCACCTGGTCTCGAACGAAGGTCCCGCGCCCCTGCTCGATCGACAAGAGCCCTGACTGCGCCATGACCAACAAGGCACGACGCACGGTGTGACGGTTGACACCGAAACGCGCGGCGAACTGTGGTTCTGTCGGTAGCTTCTGCCCCGATGCCAAGATCCCTTCTGCAATCTCGCGACGCAGAATGGTTTCAATTTGGCGCCAGGCGGCAATGCCGTTTCCGCGTTCAATCTCACCACTGTTCATACGCCTGTCACCTTGTTAGGCTAGACTTGATTCAAAGATAGAGATGACTAGACCTATCTGACAAGGGTATAGTTTGATGGACGCTACCAACAGAGACCGACAGTGGGCAATGGGGCTCTTGGCGCGGGCGAAGACCGCGACGCTGGAATCCCTGTGGCGAGATTGGACGCAGAAGCCAGAGTTCAGCTGGCTGCGCAAGCCGGAAACCGGCTTGGTCATGGTCCGCGGTCGCATGGGGGGTGACGCTGGTCCCTTCAACCTGGGCGAGATGACGGTCACCCGCTGCACGCTCCAGCTCGCAACAGGCACCTTTGGCCAAGCCTGCACGCAAGGCCGTTCGCATCGCAAGGCCGAGTTGGCGGCACTCTTCGATGCTCTCTTCCAAGAGCCTGAAACCGCGGAGCGCATGCGGCGCGAGGTGCTCGTCCCGCTGGATGAGGCCTTGGAAACCGCACGGAACGAACAAGCCGGTCGCAGCGATGCCACCAAGGTTCAATTCTTCACGCGTGTCAGAGGAGACAACTGATGGCCTTCGATGGAGCCACGGCAGCAGGTTTCCTGGATCCCGTGCTGGAAAGCCAGGCATGCTTTCGCAGCCTCCTAGAGGCCATGTCGCGTCCGGCGCGCCCGGTGGCCCTGCAAGGCCCTGACAATCCGCCCGCCCCCCTCTATCCGACCACGGCTTCCTTGGCGCTCACCCTGCTCGATCCCGACACGCCCCTCTGGTTGGATCCGCCTCTAGCCGAGCATCGCGCGCTCCGGTCCTGGATTGCCTTTCACAGCGGGGCGCCCTTGGTCGAAGAGACGGATGCAGCAAGCTTTGCTCTCATTGCCGATCCTGCGCAGATGCCAAGGCTTGATCGCTTCGCCTTGGGTGATGATCGTTACCCAGATCGCGCGGCGACGCTCATTCTACAGGTCGAGGGCTTCACCGATGAGGGACCCAGCCTCTATGGCCCGGGCTGCGCCCAGCCGCTCCGCTTCGGCGCAAATCCACTTCCAGATCATTTCTGGGCAGGGCTGCAAGAGAATGCAGAGCGCTTTCCCCGAGGGCTCGACCTCGTCTTGGCCAGCCCCACCGCCATCGCTGCCCTACCTCGCTCTCTGAAACAGGAGGCTCCCTGATGTACGTCTCTGTAAAAGGGGGTGCAGAAGCCATCAAATCCGCCCACAAGCTCTTGGAAGAAGAGCGGCGTGGTGACCCCGAGGTTCCGGAAATCTCCACCCGTCAGATCGCAGAGCAACTGAGCCTCGCGGTCGACCGGGTGATGACCGAGGGCTCGCTCTATGACCGGAGCCTCGCCTCACTTGCGCTGAAGCAAGCACGCGGCGACAGCATCGAAGCTGTCTTCCTGCTACGCGCCTATCGCACGACCCTACCGCGCTTCGGCTACGCCAATCCGATCGACACGGCCCGCATGGTCTTGAACAGGCGGATTTCGGCGACCTTCAAGGACCTGCCGGGTGGCCAGCGCCTGGGCCCGACCTTTGACTACACCCACCGGCTGCTCGATTTCAGCCTGGAGGAGATCAGCGAAGAGCCACCGCAAGAGCGTTGCGAGGCTGAAAGCGGCCCCGCCGAAACGCCCCCAAGGGTGACCGACATCCTGGGCAAAGATGGCCTGATCGAAGAGGCCGCAGACGAAGAGGGTCCGGTTGGCGATCTGACGCGCGAGCCCCTCACCTTTCCGGCCGAGCGGGACCTCAGGCTGCAGAGCCTGGCGCGCGGCGATGAAGGCTTTCTCTTGGCCCTGGGCTATTCCACTCAGCGCGGTTACGCCCGAAGCCATCCCTTTGCCGGAGAGATCCGCGTCGGCCTGGTTGAGGTCGAAGTCTTCTTCGAAGAGTTGGGCTTTGCCGTCACCATCGGCGAGATCGAGGTGACGGAAGTGCAGATGGTGAACCAGTTCAAAGGCTCTAAGGAGAACCCGCCGCAGTTCACCCGGGGCTATGGACTCACCTTCGGATACTGCGAGCGCAAGGCCATGGCCATGGCCCTGGTCGACCGCGCGCTGCGCTGGCGCGAGCTGGGGGAAGACTTCGTCGGCGCACCCGCACAGGACGAGGAGTTCGTGCTGGCGCATGCGGACAATGTGCAGGCCACCGGCTTCGTCGAGCATCTGAAGCTGCCGCACTATGTCGACTTCCAGTCGGAGCTGGAGCTGGTCCGCAAGATGCGGCGAGAGGCCGAAGCGGCCGAAAACCATGAGAGGGCGGCGGAATGACGGCGCGTGAAAGCGGATACAACTTCGCCTATCTGGACGAGCAGACCAAGCGCATGATCCGCCGTGCGATCCTGAAGGCGGTGGCCATTCCCGGCTATCAGGTTCCCTTCGCCAGCCGCGAGATGCCCATGCCCTTCGGCTGGGGTACCGGCGGGGTTCAGGTGACAGCGGCTATACTGGGTCCTGACGATGTCTTGAAGGTCATCGACCAGGGTGCCGACGACACGACCAACGCCGTTTCGATCCGCGGCTTCTTCCAACGGACCGCCGGGGTCGAAACCACGGAGCAAACCGAAGAGGCCAGCATCATCCAGACCCGCCATCGCATTCCCGAAACGCCGCTGAAGGCCGACCAGATCCTAGTCTATCAGGTGCCGATCCCTGAGCCGCTGCGCTTTCTGGAACCACGCGAGACCGAGACCCGCATCCTGCATGCCCTCAAGGACTATGGGCTGATGCATGTGAAGCTCTATGAGGATATCGCCAAGCACGGCCACATCGCCACCACCTATGCCTACCCGGTGAAGGTCAATGCCCGCTACGTGACCGACCCCTCGCCGACGCCGAAATTCGACAATCCCAAGATGAACCGTATGGCAGCCCTCCAGCTCTTCGGTGCCGGGCGCGAGCAGCGGATCTACGCCATTCCGCCCGATACTGAGGTCGTCAGCCTGGATTTCGAGGATCATCCCTTCACCGTTCAAGCTTGGGATCGTCCCTGCGCGCTTTGCGGTGCGATCGACACCTTCCTCGACGAGGTGGTGACGGACAATGAAGGCAGCCGCCTCTTTGTTTGCTCCGACAGTGACCATTGCCAGAAGCGGCGCGACGCCATGCAGGAGGTCTCATGACCGATACCCTCGATGCGATACCCCTGCTCGAAGCAGAGGAGATCAGCAAGGACTATGGCGCACACACCGGCTGTCGGGAGATCTCCCTGTCGCTTTGGCCCGGCGAAGTCCTGGCCATCGTCGGGGAATCGGGCTCCGGCAAGACGACCTTGCTGCGTGTCTTGGCCGGACAGTTGCCGCCGAACAGCGGCCAGGCCTTCTATTACAGAGCTGACGGACGCAAGCTCGACATCTATGAGCTGAGCGAAGCCGAGCGGCGGCATCTGCAACGCAGCGAGTGGGGCTTTGTCTATCAGACACCGGCCGAGGGCCTGCGCATGAATGTCTCTGCCGGCGCCAATGTCGGCGAACGCCTGATGGCACTTGGCGCCCGCCACTATGGCCAGATCCGCGGTCAAGCCAGCGGTTGGCTGGAGCGGCTGGAGATCGATGTTGCCCGCATTGACGAAAGACCGGCCGCCTTCTCGGGCGGCATGCGGCAGCGCCTGCAGATCGCCCGTAATCTGGTGACCAATCCGCGGCTGCTGTTCATGGACGAGCCCACCGGCGGGCTCGACGTCTCGGTCCAAGCGCGCTTGCTGGACACCCTGCGCAGCTTGGTGCGCGACATGGGACTATCGGTACTGCTGGTGACGCACGACCTGGGCGTCGCAAGGCTGCTCGCCGACCGCATGCTGGTGATGAAAGAGGGCCGTGTCGTCGAGCAGGGCCTGACCGACCAGATCCTGGAGGATCCCCAGCATGCCTACTCCCAGTTACTGGTCTCTTCGATCCTGCAGGCTTGAGCCATGACCACAATCCTTAAAGTCCGCGACCTGGCCAAGAGCTTCACTTTGCATCTGCAAGGCGGAACCCACCTGCCGGTGCTCTCCTCCCTTTCCTTCGACCTGAAGCGCGGTCAATGCCTGGTCCTAAGGGGCCCTTCAGGCAGTGGAAAGTCCTCCATCCTAAAGATGATCTACGGCACCTACCCGGCCGAAGAAGGCAGTATTCAGGTGGTGCGCGATGGCGGCTGGATCGAGATTGTCGGCGCCGAGAGCCATGTGCTGCGCGCGCTGCGCCGCAACACGATCGGCTATGTCAGCCAGTTTCTGCGCGTCATCCCGCGCGTTTCCTGCCTGGACATCGTCGCCGAACCTCTCTTGGCCCGCGGCCGCCCCCGCAGCGAGGCTTTGGATCGAGCAGCAGCACTGCTCGAGCGCCTCAACCTTCCAGCGCGGCTTTGGGACCTACCGCCGGCCACCTTCTCCGGTGGTGAGCAGCAACGGGTCAACATCGCCCACGGCTTTGCCGAACCCTTCCCGATCCTGCTCTTGGACGAGCCAACCGCCTCTCTCGACGCAGAGAACCGAGAGGCCGTCATGTCCCTGATCGAAGAGGTCCGTGACAACGGCACAGCCGTGCTTGGGATCTTCCATGACGAGGCGCAACGTCGCCGGCTGGCAAATGGCATCGTAGAAGTGGATCGCTTCTCTACTTCAGGCACGATTCCGCATCGAGATGTAACCCAGCCTTTACAGAACTGAAACAGACAAGTGGCAGGCTGATCTAGTCGGCGGTCCTTGCATCCGCTGTCGGAGGAAGCAATGCCCGCAATCGAAATTGAACGCCTGAGCAAAAGCTTTCAGGGTCATAAGGCGCTGAAAACCATCTCTTTGCGCCTCGAACCCGGCGAACGGGTGGCGCTGATCGGTGCATCGGGCTCTGGCAAGTCGACCCTCATCCGCCATGTCTCGGGCCTGGTGAAAGCCGACAAGGGCAGTGACAGCAGGGTCAGCGTGCATGGACGCCTGGTGCAGCAGGGCGGTCAGCTCAGTAAGGATGCCAAGGCGGTTCGCGGCGACGTCGGCCTGATCTTTCAGCAGTTCAATCTGGTGGGACGCCTCTCGGTCCTGACCAATGTCTTGACCGGCCTGCTTGGCCGTCTGCCGCCACTGCGTGCCTCTCTCTCCCTGTTCACGCGCGAGGAGAAGCTTCTGGCCATGCGGGCCCTGGCACGCGTCGGTATCGAAGACAAGGCGCTGCAGCGCGCCTCCACCCTCTCCGGCGGGCAACAGCAGCGTGCCGCCATCGCACGCGCCATGGTACAGGAAGCCAAGGTGATCCTGGCCGACGAGCCGATCGCCTCACTCGACCCGGCTTCGGCCAAACGGGTCATGGAGAGCCTGGCGACCTTGAACGACCGGGACGGCGTTACCTTGCTGGTGTCGCTGCACCAGGTAGAGTATGCGCGCCACTACTTTCCACGCACCGTTGCGCTGCGCGACGGTCAGATCGCTTACGATGGGCCCAGCCACCACCTGACCCGTGAGGCCCTGCAGGACCTCTATGGCGACGCCAGTGCTGAGCTGATCCTGCCGGAAGCGCGTGAAGCACCGCGTCACCAGACGCCGGTTGCGGCACGGCCGGAAAAGGCCGTCGCCTAACCCCCTTTTTCCATCTCCATCCAACCGATCCTTAGACCTGGAGGCAAGAAGCATGAACGCTGTGATCAAGGGCCTGGCCGTTGCCGGGCTCACCGCCTGTCTCAGCACCGCCGCGGCGGCCGAGGAGATCAACTTCGGCATCATCTCCACCGAGTCCAGCCAGAACCTCAAGACCATCTGGAACCCCTTCCTGGAGGCCATGGAGAAGGAGACCGGGCTGAAGGTGAACCCCTTCTTCGCCTCCGACTATGCCGGCGTCATCGAGGGCATGCGCTTCGACAAGGTGGACCTGGCCTGGTTCGGGAACAAGTCGGCGATGGAAGCCGTGGATCGCGCCAAGGGCGAGGTCTTCGCGCAGACCGTCGATTCCGACGGCAACCCCGGCTACTGGTCCTTACTGATCACCCATGTCGACTCGCCGCTGACCAAGCTGGAAGACGTGCTGGCTTGCGACAAGTCGCTGAACTTCGGCCTGGGCGATCCCAACTCCACCTCGGGCTTCCTGGTGCCGACCACCTTCGTCTATGCCGAGCGCGGCATCGACCCCAAAGACTGCTACAAGCGCGTCACCAACGCCAATCACCAGACCAACGCGCTTACGGTCGCCAACAAGCAGGTGGATTTCGCCACCAACAACACCGAGAACATGCGCCGCCTGGAGAAGACCCACCCAGAAGAGCGGGCCAAGATCAAGGTGATCTGGCAGTCGCCGCTGATCCCCTCTGACCCGCTGGTCTGGCGCAAGGATCTCTCGGACGAGACGAAGGACAAGATCTATACCTTCATTCTTTCCTATGGCCGCCTGGGCACCCCAGAAGAGGTCAAGCTTGCTCGCGAGGTCCTGACCGGCCTGCAGTGGGCCCCCTTCCGTCCCTCTTCCGATGCCCAGCTCTACCCGATCCGGCTCTTGGCAATTGCCAAGTCGATCAATCAGGTCAATGCCAGCGACCTCTCGGATGAGGAAAAGCAGGCCAAGCTCAGCACGCTCGAGGCCGAGCGGAAGAAGTATGAAGACCTGATGGCCACCGTGCCACAGTCTTAAGGCTTTAGACCAATCTGGGGGAGGCTCTTTCGGGGCCTCCCCTTTCTATTGCGAATCAAGAATCGAGGGGCGAACCCCGTGGCTCACGTTCCATTAGAGCAGGTTTCTCTGCCGGCCCGCGATTGGGGCCGCAGCTCCTATCGCTGGCTGATTGGCGGCGCCATCGCCTTCGCGCTGGTGTGGAGCTGGGCGCCGGCGGAGATGTACCGCTTCGTCAACCTTTTCACCGACGCGGACAACATGGCGGCCTACGCCTCCGGCTTCCTAAGACCCAACTTCCAGGATTGGGACTACTACCTGGAAGAGATGATCCTGACGGTGCAGATCGCCATCTGGGGCACCGGTCTGGCCATTGTCGCCTCTGTGCCTTTCGGCATCCTCTCCTCGTCGAACATGGCGCCGATCTGGATCGTGCAGCCGGTCAGGCGCCTGATGGATGCCTTTCGCGCGATCAACGAGCTGGTCTTTGCCGTGCTCTTCGTCGTTGCCGTGGGCTTGGGACCCTTCGCCGGTGTCATGGCCCTCTTCCTGCACACAACCGGCACCCTGGCGAAGCTCTTCTCAGAGGCTGTCGAGGCCATCGATCATCGACCGGTCGAGGGCATCCGCGCGACCGGGGCCAATCGCATCCAAGAGATCGTCTATGGCGTCATCCCGCAGGTGCTGCCGCTTTGGATCTCAGTCTCGCTCTATCGCTTTGAGGCCAATGTGCGCTCGGCCACCGTCTTGGGCTTGGTCGGCGCCGGCGGCATCGGACAGGTGCTCTTCGAATCGATCCGTGGCTTCTTCTACGCCGAGAGCGCGGCGATCTTGATCATCATCATCATCACCGTCACCATCGTCGATCTTCTGTCACAACAGTTGCGTAAGCTCGCCATATGAAAACAGCACGCTATGCAATCTACTTCTCCCCGGCGGCCGACAGCAGCCTTGCCGCCCTGGGCAATGCCTGGCTCGGCCGGGACTGCGACAGCGGTCTTTCGCTGCAACCGCCATCCATTTCGGGACTAACGCTTGATCGTTGGTCGGCTTTGACTGAGGCACCGCGCCGCTATGGCTTTCATGCGACCTTGAAGCCGCCCTTCCACCTGGCGCCCGGTGCGAGCGAGGATGATGTCCGGCAATCACTGCACGCCCTGGCAACCCGGGCGCGGAGCATTCTCTTGCCGCGGCTCGACGTCCGCGCCCTCTCACGCTTCCTGGCCCTGGTTCCAAGCCAGCCGACGCCTGAGCTGCAGGACCTGGCCGCACGCTCCGTGCGCGACCTGGATCGCCTGCGCGCGCAACCAGCACCGGAGGAGCTGGAACGTCGCCGCCGGGCTGGATTGACGGAACGGCAAGAGACCCTGCTGGGCCTTTGGGGCTATCCTTACGTCATGGAGGCCTTTCGCTTTCACATGACATTGACCGGACAGCTCACGCCCGATCAGTCGGAGACGCTTCTGCCGATCCTGACCGAGCTCTTCGCGCCTGAGCTGGCCAAGCCGCAGAGGATCGACGCCTTGAGTCTCTTCGAGCAGCCGGAACCCGGCGCCAACTTCCGACGGATCGATCGCATTCCGCTATCGGAGTTCGGCGTCGATGGCCGTCAGGGAGCCTGTGACGCAGCATGACGCAGCAAGTCTTCACCAATGCCCGAATCGTGCTGCCGGATGCAGTCGTTGACGGCAATGTCGTCGTCTCCGAAGGGCGGATCACGGCCATCGATGCTTCGCGCTCTGGTTCACAAGCCACTGACCTTAATGGCGATTTCCTGATCCCCGGGCTGATCGAGCTGCATACGGATCACCTGGAGTCGCACTTCAAGCCGCGGCCCGGCGTC
The DNA here is from genome assembly GCA_963669335.1 of Rhodospirillales bacterium. GTDB lineage: Bacteria > Pseudomonadota > Alphaproteobacteria > Kiloniellales > JACOMY01 > JACOMY01. Next base: position 1,880,185 of record OY770023.1, on the reverse strand, counting down.
ACCTGGCCAGCCGAGGCCGCGGTGATGGCGCATGACGCGCAGATCGCCGGCTCTGGCATCACCACCGTCTTCGATGCCCTACGCGCCGGTTCGGAACGCCAGGATGTAACCTCGCTCAGCCGCAACGTCACCAGCTTAGCGAAGGCCGTCCAGGAGATGCAGGAGCGTGGCGCCTTGCGTGTCGATCACCTGCTGCATCTACGCTGTGAACTGGCCTGCGAGGACACTATCGAGACGACGGAGCAGATGTTGGACAGCCCGCTGATCCGCCTGGTCTCCTTGATGGATCACACCCCCGGTCAGCGCCAGTTCATCCATATGGAGCAGTTCCGCTCCTACTACCGCGGCAAGACGCGGATGAGCGAAGAGGAGCTGGAGGCCTTCATCGAACGGCGTCGCGATGCCCACGCGCGTCTGGCCGGCCCAAACCGCAGACAAATCGTCGAACTGGCAAGAGCGCGCGGCATTCCCTTGGCCAGCCACGATGATTCCACGATCGAGCAGGTCGATGAAGCGGTCGAGCAAGGCATCTCCATTGCCGAGTTTCCCACGACCTTGGAGGCGGCTGAGAAGTCTCATGCGCAGAAGCTGAGCGTTCTGATGGGGGCACCCAATCTGGTGCGTGGCGGCTCGCATTCCGGCAATGTCTCGGCCCAGAGCCTGGCTGAAGCCGGTCTGCTGGACGTCCTCTCCTCTGACTATGTGCCCTCCAGCCTTCTGCAAGCGGCTTTCGAGTTACCGGAGCGGGTTCCCTCGATCTCCCTGCCGGAAGCGATCGCCAAGGTGACCGCCAATCCTGCGGCTGCGACCGGTCTGACCGACCGCGGTGAGATCGCTATAGGCAAGCGCGCCGACATGGTGCAGGTCACTCTCTCTCATGGCCTGCCTGTGGTGCGCAGCGTCTGGCGCGAAGGTCGGCGCGTGGCATGAGCGTCATCCAACCCCTGGTCTCTCTGCTGCAGGAGAAGGGCGGCGGTCGCTACGACTGCGAGGCGGTGACGCAGCTGCAGCACGCACTGCAGGCAGCCTACCTGGCCCAGCAAGCAGATGCCGGTCACTCTCAGATCGTTGCCGCCTTGATGCATGACATCGGCCATCTCCGGATCGATGCCAAGGGCCTCGCCGAGCAAGGCAAGGATGGCCGACATGAGGCCTCGGGTGCTGCCCTCTTGCGCCGCTACTTCGGCCCCTCGGTGACCAATCCAGTGCGCCTGCACGTCGACGCTAAGCGCTATCTTTGCGCTGTCGATCCGGGCTACTTCGCGACTCTGTCGCCGGCCTCAGTCGCCTCGCTCAAGGTGCAGGGCGGTCCTTACAGCACCGGCGACGCCGAGGACTTCGCAGCTCAGCCCTTTGCCCAAGAGGCGGTGGCGCTGCGCCGTTGGGATGACCTCGCCAAGGTTCCAGACGCCCCCACGCCAGATCTCGTACACTTCGCGCACCTGGCCGAAGACCTCTCCGAGCTTTGGCTTCGTGGCAGGCTGATCCTTGTGGTTGGCTCCAGCGGAGCCGGCAAAGACAGCCTCATCCGGGCAGCCAGCAAAGCTCTCGCCGATAACTCAAAGATCCACTTTCCCAAGCGCGCGGTCACCCGTCAGAGCGATTCCGAGCGGGAAGATCATGAGAGCCTCACAGCTGACGCCTTCCGGAAGATCGAGGCGCAGGGCGGCTTCAGCCTGTCCTGGCAGGCCCATGGCCTGAGCTATGGCATACCGGTCGCGGCGGAAGCCCTTTTGGAGCGAGGCGAGACGGTAGTGGTCAATGCCTCCCGCACCGTCGTGACGGCTGCCAGCCGCCGCTATCCCAACCTGGAGGTGGTCCACGTCACGGCCAGTCCTGAGGTTCTCGCCAAGCGCTTAACCGCGCGCGACGGCGCCGAGACCCAGGACCTTGAACAAAGATTGGCGCGTCAGGTGGCTTGGAAAGAGGCTGGGCTGAAGGTCCACGAAATCGAGAACGACGGTAGCCTCGCTGAGAGCCTCTCAAAGTTTGTCACAATTCTATAATATTTATTGAATAAACATTACAACTTGGTAATCAAGTTCACCATGATACTTTATGGTACATTGATGTTTGTGCACTGCGCGTAGCAAAACCTTTCGCAACTCATAAAAAAACTGAAACCCCAACTGCTCACTGTTCCCCGCGGTTTCTGAGGGTGCGGACGGCTGGCCGCGCCCTTCGGAGACGTTGCCATTCCAGCGCCCGTCCAATGCGGCGCGCGCCACACTCGGAACTCACGGGGAACGGTCCATGTTCAAGCTGCAAATCCTTCACGCCTCCGACCTGGAAGGCGGTCTCGATGCCATCAGGAACGCACCGAACTTTGCCGCCATTGTCGACACCTTTGAGAAGGAAGCAGCCGACCAGGGCTTCGCCTCGGTCCTGATCTCGGCCGGCGACAACTATATCCCCGGCCCCTTCTTCAATGCCGGTGGCGACTTCAGCCTGACCGACACCTATGAGGGCTTCTACAACGAGCTCTTCGGCCTCGTCGATACCTCGGCTCTGAATGCGGCCATCGACACAAATGGCGACGGCTTCTTCGACAATGACGAGATCCAGGCCGCGATCGACGCCGGTTTCGTCACCTTCGACGATGTCTACAAGGTCGACGTGAACGGCGACGGCCAGGCCGACTACTTCGAAGAGATCGACACCTCAGAAGGCCGTATCGACATTGCCATCATGAACGCGCTGGGCTTCGATGCTTCGGCCGTCGGCAACCACGAGTTCGACAACGGCACAGACACCTTCGAGAACGCCATCAACTATGACAGCGAAGAGGGCAACGCGCTCTCGACCGGCCGCTACGGAAACGTCAACTATCTGCAGGAAGTTGATACTCCCGGTGTCCAGTTCCCCTATCTGTCCGCCAACCTGGACTTCAGCCAGGATTTCGATGTCGGTTCCCTCTTCACCAACCAGATCCTGCCGGCCAGCGCCTTTGCATCCGACCTGCTGAGCGCCCGCGACAACCCCGCCGATCCCGCCCAAACCGCTAGCGACTCCAACGATGCCAAGATCGCGCCGGCCACCATCCTCGAGGCTGGCGGCGAGAAGATCGGCGTGGTGGGCGCCACGACCCAGCTCATCGCCTCTATCTCGTCCACCGGCACCATCGACGAGGTCTCCAGCCCCGGCACCAACGACATGGTGGCCCTGGCAGCGACCCTGCAGCCGGTGATCGACGATCTGCTGGCGCAGGGAATCGACAAGATCATCCTGACCAGCCACCTGCAGCAGATTGCGCTGGAAACCCAGCTGGCCGGCCTGCTGAAGGGCGTCGACGTCATCATCGCCGGCGGTTCGGACACCATCCTGGCCGACAGCGACGACCGCCTGCGCGCCGGCGATACGGCCGCCGATGACTATCCGATCGAGACCAGCAACGCCGACGGCAACCCGACCCTGATCGTCTCCACCAATGGCGAATACACCTACGTCGGCCGCCTGGTCCTGGAGTTCGACAACAACGGCGTCATCAAGACCGCCAGCATCGACGAGAGTGTTTCTGGGTCTTATGCCACCGACGCCGAGGGCGTGCGCGACGTCACCGGAGAGGCCAGCGTTGAGAACGCTATCGCCGCGTCCGAGGTCGCGACCGACGTCAAGAACCTGACCGCTGAAGTCACCCAGATCGTGACCGACCTAGACGGCGACATTGCCGGCCGGGCCGAGACCTTCCTGAACGGACGCCGTGAAGACGTGCGCACGCAGGAGACCAACCTCGGCAACCTGACGGCAGACGCCAACCTGGCCGCCGCCAAGACGTTCGACGACGATGTCGTGGTCTCTATCAAAAACGGTGGTGGCATTCGTGCAGCCATCGGCGAGATTGTGGTCGACAACAACGGCGACACCAGCTTGGAGCCGACGGCGGCCAACCCGCTTTCAGGCAAGCTCGCTGGTGAGATCAGCGAGCTCGACATCGACAATACGCTCAGGTTCGACAACGGCCTGGTGATCGTCGAGCTCTCCCCGGCCGAACTCAAGATTATCCTGGAGCACGCCGTTGCCGGCACGGCACCTGGCGCCACGCCCGGTCAGTTCCCGCAGGTCGGCGGCATCCACTTCTCCTTCGATCCCAACGGCACCGCACAGGTTCTCGACGGCAACGGCAATCCGACGACTGAGGGCACACGCATCAAGAACGTGTCTCTGGTCGATGAGAACGGCCTCACCACCCAGATCATCATCGACGATGGCAAGGTCGCCGGCGACGCGCCGAGCAGCATCAAGGTCGTGACATTGAACTTTCTTGCCGGCGGCGGCGACGGCTATCCCTTCTCCAACTTCACCGACGTGGTCGACACCGGCGTCGGCGAGCAGGAGGCGCTCTCCAAGTTCCTGACTGAGAACTTCCCGGCCGGTCAGCAGGGCTTCTTCATCCAGGATACCGATCAAGGGCTGGACAGCCGCATCCAGAACCTGGCTGAGCGTGGCGACACGGTGGAAGCGCCGATTTCCAGCAAGGATCTGCTCTTCAAGGTGGCAGCCGCGTTCGAGGGCGAGGGTGGCGAAGGCGCCTCTGAGGTGGTGGCCCAGGAAGACGGTAAGCTCTTCGTCACCAACGGCGCGCTGGATCGCATCGACATCTTCGAGCTGCCCGGCAATGGCGCCAAGGGGGGCCTGCTTGCCTCGATCGACCTCTCCGGTCTGCCGGGCTATGGTGGGGTTCAGTCCGTGGCGATTGCCAATGGCGTCGTCGCCGCTGCGATCGCGCGCGACCCGGTTGAGCAGCAGGTCTTCGGCGAAACCACCCTGCTCTCGCAGCCCGGCTTTGTCGCCCTCTTCGATGCGACGACCCAGCAACTGCTCTCCATCGTTGACGTCGGGAACCTGCCGGACCAGCTCACCTTCAACAAGGACGGCACGACCCTGCTGGTCGCCGGCGAAGGCGAGAAGAACGCCGACAGCGACAACGACGATAATCCGCTCGGCACCATCGGCCTGATCGATGTCAGCGATCCCTCCAACCCTGAGGCCAAGATCCTGGACTTCAGCCAGTTCAACGGCCTGGAGGAGGCAGCCCGCGATGCCGGCATTCGCATCCAAGAGGGTGTCAGCTTCGCCGAGGACGTGGAGCCGGAGTACATCGCCGTCAGCCCCGATGGTCACTACGCCTTTGCCTCGCTGCAGGAGAACAATGCGATCGCCAAGATCGACCTGGCCAAGGGTGAGGTCGTCAAGGTCTTCGGGCTGGGTAGGGTGGACTTCAGCTCCGAGAGCGCGCTCGACCCGCTGGACAACGGCACCATCGACATTAGGCACTTCGACAATCTCGTTGGCTTCCGCATGCCGGATGCCATCGCCGCCTTCGAAGCCAAGGGCGAGACCTACATCGCCACGGCCAACGAAGGCGACAGCCGCGACGATGACGAGGCCCGCGTTGCCGATCTGGTGGAGGACGGCAAGCTCGATCCGGCTTTGGAAGCCGACCTGCTGGCCAAGGGTCTAATCGACAACGACGACGACACGGACATCGGCCTTGAGCGCTTGGAGGTCTCCTCGATCGACGGTGACACCGACGGCGATGGCGATATCGATGTGCTGCACAGCTTCTCGTCTCGCTCCTTCTCGATCTTCGATGCACATGGCAAGCTGATCTTCGACTCGGGCGACGACTTCGAGCGCATCCTGGCCGAGGTGGCCCCACATCGCTTCAACGATGATGACGGGGACGTCGACGAGGATCGTTCGGACGCCAAGGGCCCTGAGCCCGAGGCCATCACCACCGGCGAGATCGATGGCCGCGTCTATGCCTTCATCGGGCTGGAGCGCGACAGCGGCATCATGATCTACGACATCACCAAGCCGGCCGAGTCCTTCTTCGTGAACTACATCCCCGGTCGCTTCGTCGACTTCACTGACGAGGCCGATGTCGCCGCCCACGGGCCGGAGGTCATCACCTTCATCCCGGCTTCCGAGAGCCAGAGCGGCCAGCCGCAGATCGCCGTGGCCTACGAGATCTCCGGCACCACCCTGGTCTACGACCTGGAGATTGCGCTGCCTGATCAGCGGGTCCTTGGTACCCAAGACTCGGAACTTCTGACCGGCGGCGAAGGCGATGACTTCATAGGTGGTCGCGACGGAGACGACGCCATCCGCGCCTTTGGCGGCAATGACGATCTGATCGGCGCCAGCGGTGCGGATCAGATCTTTGCCGGCAATGGCGACGATGACGCCTTCGGCTTCCGTGGCGACGACGAGATCTTCGGCGGCAGGGGCGACGACACGCTGAGCGGCCAGCAGGGGGCCGACACCATCAAGGGCGGCGAGGACGATGACGAGATCTTCGGCGGTGCGCAGAGGGATGAACTGCTGGGTCAGCGCGGCGAGGACTGGATCTTTGGCGGTAGCGAGGACGACGTCATTTTCGGCGGCAAGGCCAACGATCATGCCCGCGGCGGTGAAGGCGATGACTGGATCGACGGCGGGCTGCAGAACGACGACCTCGTCGGTGGCAACGGCGACGACATGCTCTTCGGCAACGACGGCAATGACGTTGCTTCTGCCGGTATCGGTGCCGACCAGTTCTTCGGCGGCCTTGGCGACGATGAGGCCAGGGGCGGCTTCGGTATGGACCGTCTGGTCGGTGGGTCAGGTAACGACCTGCTGATCGGCAACAGCGGTCACGATGCGCTGATCGGCGGCAGCGGTAACGATCTCCTCTCAGGAGGTCATGGAAAAGATGACCTCTTCGGCGGGGCCGGCGGCGACACCCTGAACGGCGGCCCGGGAGAGGACCTCCTTGACGGTGGCATCGGTGCCGACACGATTGCGGGTGGAGAGGACACAGACCTGGCCATCGGCGGCAAGGGGGCCGATCGGATCTATGGAGACCTGGGGAACGACACCCTGCAAGGTGGCCTCCACGCCGACGTCATCGCGGGTGGCGACGGCAAGGACACCATTCGTGGCGGCAGTGGCAAGGATGATATCTTCGGTAACGAACAGCGTGATCTGATCTTCGGCGGCACCGGACGCGATGACATTTCCGGTGGCTTCGGCAACGATCTGATCTTCGGTGGCCTTGGCGATGACGAGTTGAGCGGCAACTTCGGTGAGGACAGCTTTGCCTTCACCGGCGAATTCGGCGACGACGAGATCACCGACTTCAACGGCACTCAGGACCTGATCTTGCTGGGTGGCGCCGACAGCAGCGACGTCACCGTCGCCAACAACGCCGATGGCCATGTTGTCCTGACCGTGGCCGGTAGCAACACGCAGGGCACGATCACCCTTCAGGGTGTGACCAGCTTCGACGTTTCCAGCATCGCCATGCTGTAATCTGGTTCCAGAAGAGCCCCAAGCCGGGGCCGGGCAGCGACAGGCTGTCCGGCCCCTTTTTCATTGACCCCTGCCCGCCCGCCTCGCCAGCATGGTCCCGCGACTGCGGTGAAGGAAGCGCAATGGCAAAGGACGAGCGGGAGCAGCTTACGCGTAACGATGCAGTCTTCATCGGCCATCGCGTATCAGAGCTGACCTCCATCAACCTCGGCGGCGCTCAACTGGTACTGCCCTTCCTTTACACGGCCCTCTCCGGTCCGGCCTTGATCGCGGCCCTCTTGATGCCGGCCTACCGTGCCGCCGTCCTGATCAGTGGCACGCTGGCAGCACCATTCATGAGCGGCCCAGGCGCCAAGCGTGTCTACCTGGTCGCCGGCATGGTCCTGATGCTGATCGGTCTCTTGATTGTCGTGCTGATGGCCAATGGCCAGTGGAGTGCGACGGCGCTTGCGGCCATCTTCCTGCTGTCAGCCGCCGCGATGGGCGCCGGCAAAGGCGTTCACTCCATCGCCGAGAACAGCATCATCGCGAGCCTTTGGGCGGTAGAGCGTCGTGGCAGCCTGATGGGAAGCATGCAGGCAATGACCGGGATCGTGTCGGTCATCATCGCGCTTGCGACCCTGCTGTTGACCAGCAGCAACCCAAAAGACCCCAACATGACCCTGATCTGGGGGGCCGTCGCAGCAGCGCTGCTCTCCACCGGCTTGGCCCTCTTGGTGCGCGAAGGTCCGCGCCAATCATCGACCAGGCCGACAAAGCGGCAGAGTCCCTTTGCCAAGGCCAAGGCAAGCTATGGCGTGCTGCTGCGACAGCACTGGTATCGCCGCATGTTGGTGGCCCGAATCCTCTTGGTCTCGGTCGAGTATGGAACCGCCTTCTACGCCATCCACGCTGCCAGCAAGCATGGCGGTACACCGGGTGCTTTGGCTGCCTTTGCCATCGCAACCGCACTGGGCACCGTGGTCGGGGGCACCCTGTCGCGCCATGTACTGCGCCATTCAGAGCGCTGGGGTTTAGCGATTGGCGGCTTTTTGGGCTGTATCGCGGCGGTGGGCGCCTTGGCCGGAGAAGTCGTGACCTCCCTGAATGCGACCTGGGTCTATACGGCCGTCTTCTTCGTGCTGACTGTGGGCGGCGTGACGGCCTATACAGCGCGCGACGCTTACCTCATGGCCTGTGCCGAGGAAGAGGACCTGGAGAACGGCTTGGCCTTGACCAAGGTCATCATGGACCCGGTCACCATCACCTTCATCACCGTCATGGGAGCGCTCGCCGAATTCGAACATCCAGCCCTTCCGATCGGCATCATCGGCGCCATGAGCCTCGCCGGCATTTTTGCCGTTGTCGCCATGCCGCACTCGCGCCATCTTCGCCATGTTGGTAAGAACAATGAGCAGCAGTAGTAAGATGTTACGAGGCCCGCAGGAATGAGTGGTACCGGAAACAGCATAAAGACGATCGGGCCCAGTGGCGAACAGCTGATCGATGCACAGCTGATCGGGACGGCCTGGGATGCCCAGACCATTACCTATTCCTTTCCGCTGAGCGGCGCAGAGTACAAATATGGCAGCGAGCGCTTTTCCTTCGGTCCGATCTCTCCCCAGCAGCAGACGGCAGCACGCTTTGCGCTGGAGAAGAGCGACGGGAACAGCGCCAACGACGGCTTTTCCGTCGAGGGATTCACCGATCAAGCCTTCGCCCTGACCACGGCCAACAACGCCCATGTTCGCATAGGTGAATCAGACGTTCCCTACACCGCCTGGGCCTATTATCCCGACGTATTCTCTTCCTCCGGCGATGTCTGGTTCGGTCGCACCTTTGATTATCGCTCAGCCGAACCCGGCAACTACGCCTGGGCGACCATGCTGCACGAGATCGGCCATGCCATCGGGCTGAAGCATGGGCACGAGACCATCGCCTATGGCCCTCTACCCAGCAATCAGGACTCGATGGAATACTCCATCATGACCTATCGCTCCTATGTCGGGGCGAGCATCACGGCTGGCTACCAAAACAGTTTTTGGGACTTCGCCCAGACTTACATGATGGCCGACATCGCCGCCCTGCAGTGGATGTATGGGGCCAACTTCACGACCAACAGCGGGAACACCCACTACCTCTGGCGACCGGGTCAAGGCGACACCTGGGTCAATGGCGTGAAGGCAATCGATGCCGGCGGCAGCAAGATCTTTGCGACCGTCTGGGATGGCGGCGGCGTCGATACCTACGACCTCTCGGCCTATGGCAGTGCGCTTTCGATTGACCTGAGACCCGGTGAACACTCGATCTTTGCGACCAACCAACTGGCCGATCTTGGACTCGGAAACACCGCCCGCGGCAACATCTTCAATGCACTGCGCTATCAGGGCGATCCCCGCTCGTTGATCGAGAACGCAATCGGCGGCAGTGGCAATGACACCATCACCGGCAATGCGGCTGATAATGATCTGAAAGGGCTTGATGGAAACGATCGGCTCTACGGGCTCGGCGCGGACGACAGCCTCTTCGGCGGATCCGGGATCGATCGCCTGACTGGCGGCCTGGGCGACGACCGGCTGAGCGGTGGCGCAGAGGATGATGTCAGTTTCTTCGGAAGTGACGGATCGGATAGCCTTTTCGGCGCTGCCGGCGGAGATCACAGTTTTCACGGCGGCAGCGGTCATGATCGCATCTACGGGATCGCCGGAGACGACTCCCTTCTCTTCGGCGGCAGTGGAAACGATGGTGTATTCGGGGGGATCGACGACGATGCCCACCTCTATGGGGGAGACGGTGACGACACCCTGGACGGCAAGAAGGGCGAGGATCAGAACCTTCGCGGCGCCAGTGGTGACGACCGGCTAAGCGGCAACAATGGCAACGATTCATCGCTATGGGGCGGAACGGGCGATGACTTGATCTTTGGCGGCCAGGGTTCGGATCGCAACCTGAATGGCGATGCAGGAACGGATCAGCTCTTCGGGGGTATGGGCGCCGATACCTTGATCGGTGCGTCCGGCTTTGATCGGCTGGTTGGAGGTTCCGGCACCGATCGCCTGCAAGGCGGTCTACATGCCGACAAGATGTATGGCGGTGACGGGGTCGATCGCCTGTTTGGCGGCAGTGGTCGTGATACTATCGACGGGGGAACCAGCAGCGATACGCTGATTGGCGGCTCCTCCGACGATTGGTTTATGGTCTCCAATGGCTCGGACCTCTTCCTTGACTTCTCCGGCCGTCAATTCGGCAATGCGGGCGAACAGGACCGCTTCGTCTTTGGCAGCGGCCAAGAGGTCGGCAACTTTGTCTATCGCGGCAGCCAGGCCTTCACCGGCTCCGGCAACAGCGAAGCCCGCTTTACCTCGGGCAAGGTCCGCGTGGACAGCGACGGCGACGGGCAGTCTGACTTGGTTTTCGAGGTGGCCGGTCTGACGGTGGCCGGCCAGTTGACCGCCAGTGATTTTCTCTGGCTTTAGCGTGGCCAGTCGAACTCTCTGTGGGATTCTCACGTTGTCTCAATGCATTAGCGCAATAGAGGTAGTTGTACCGATGTGCGGTGAGCATGACTCACCGCTTCGCACCGGCCCACTCCCCCTCCCGGCCGCCCACGCCAGTATCCTATTGGGTGGCCGGGAGGGGGAGTGGGCCGGTGCCGCCGAGCAAAGTTGGTCATCGTCAATGACCGACGGTATAAGCTGAAGGATTGCAAGCTTCTGCCTTGCCTTGGCACGCCATCAATGCAAAGATGTATTGAGAAACTATCTTGAGCTCAATTGCGCTATGCAGGCCCGAGGTCTTGCGAGAATGAGAGGTCTTCCCCATGCAGCTCTCAAAGTTCACCGACTATTCCCTCCGCGTGCTGATCTATCTTGGCTGCAAGGGCGAGGCCCGCAGCACCATCGAAGAGATTGCCGATCGCTACGCCATCTCTAAAGAGCATCTGCGCAAGATCGTGCATCACCTGGCGCTGAGTGGTGTTATCGAGAGCAAGCGTGGCCGCGGTGGCGGATTGCGGCTGGCGCGACCGGCCGCCGAGATCTCAATCGGAGAAGTCGTTAGGAGCTGCGAAGAGAACTTCGCCCTCGTCGAGTGCTTTGCGCCCGACGATGAACCCTGCAAGATCGCCGGCACCTGTCGCTTTGCCTGGATGCTGCACGAAGCGCTGACTGCCTTCCTCGAAGTCCTCGACCGCTACAGCCTGGCGGACATCCTATCGGTCGGTGCACCCTTGATGGAGCGTCTCGGTCTCTCAGAGCAGACTGCGGCCAGCTAGATTACATTTCACGCAACAGGCTTTGCGCCGTCCCTCGCGACTCTGGCAGAGATGGCGCGATGCTGGGCATAGGCCGCCTGTAGGAGCTCGCCAATTCTGTCGATGTCCTCGTGCGACACCGTCTCACCGGTCGGAAACTGGATGATCCGCTCACAGAGCGCTTCCGTTGCGGGAAGCGGCGCCCTCCCCCGCTCCAGCGCATAGGGAGCGCTTCGATGACAGCCTGGATAGAAGTAGCGCCGCGCCAAAACTCCCTCGGCTTCCAGGACGGCCAGCAGTTGATTGCGGTCGAGCGGCCCTGAGGCATCGACTTCGGCCACCAGGTAATGGCGATTGGGTCTAACACCGGCGGGCGGGTCCTTCATCAAATGCAGATGAGGCAAGGGGTCCAAGGCGTCTCGGTAGCGCGCCAGCCTGTCCTCGTTGACCGCTATGGCAGTCCCCACCTTGCCAAGCGTGTTCAGCCCCATAGCGGCCGAAACCTCGTTCATCTTGGCATTGATGCCGAGAGTCACGACGCTGTCCGGGCCGGTGAAACCGAAGTTGCGCATCAAGGAGAGGCGCTCGGCGAGTGCTGGATCATCCGTCACGATCGCGCCGCCCTCAAAGGCATTGACGATCTTGGTGGCATGAAAGCTGAGGATCGTGGCCGTGCCGAACTGACCGGCCCCGAGCCCCGCGAGCTTGGTGCCCAAGCTATGGGCGCCGTCATAGATGACGGGAAGTCCTTTGCGCCGCCCCAAATCTTCGAGGGCTCTCGCATCGCAGAAGCCACCCCAGAGGTGCACACCCATGATCGCGCTGGTTGGCGCGCTGATCAGGGTCTCGGCATGATCGGCATCGATCATGTGGGTCTCAGGTGAGATTTCGCAGAAGACTGGAGTGAGCCCCTCCCATGAGAGGGCCGTGGCGGAGGAGATGAAGGTGAAGGACGGGAGAATGACCTCACCCGTCAGGCCCAGAGCACGCACCAAGAGCTGCAGCGCCAAGGTGCCGTTGGCCACGGTAATGCAGTGGCGTGCGCCAACTTCCTCTGCAATAGCCGCCTCGAAAGCGCGGTTCAGCGGGCCGTCGTTGGTGAACCAGCGGTCATCGAAGGTCTGCTCCAGGCTCTGAAAGAAGCGCTGCCGATCTCCAACGTTCGGACGGCCCACGTGCAGAGGGGTCTCGAAGCCGGGTTTTCCACCCAAGAGTGCAAGGGGTCTGTTGCTGGGTCCGGTCATCTGGCCTTGCGGCCTATGTAGAGGCCTCGCTGAAACAAACCCTGTTTGTCGAACTCCACCGCAAGCCCGGCATCGCGAAAGGCAGCCTCATACTCTTCCGCGGTGAAGAGGCCGATCTCATGGCGCTCGACGAAATGGCTAACGCTCTGCGGCGTGCCGACCAGATAGTGAATATCCAGGATTGAGACCTCGTTCTCGGCGCGGCTGGTATACATCCAGGTGATCTTGAGGTCCGGCTCGTCGACGTAGTTTGCGGTGATGTGATCCGTCCAGAACTGTTCCGGCGTGAACCAGGGCTCCACCAGCACCAACCCACTCGGATTGGTGTGTTGAGCCAGCTGCTTGAGCGCGTTTCTAAGACCCTCCTTGGTCTTGACGTAGCCGATCGCGCTGAAGAGGCAGGCGGTCACGTCAAAGGTTCTGGAGAGGTCGAAGGTCGTCATGTCCGCCACGGTGAAGCGAACCTCGGGACAGGTCCTGCGCGCAATCTCAATCAGCTCTTCGTTCAGGTCCAGCCCTTCGACCTCGTAGCGCTCCTGCAGGAACGAGAGGTGCTTGCCCGTGCCGCAGCCGATATCGATGAGAGATCTGGCCTCAGGATGCTGAGCCTCGATCAGGGCTGCGATACGCTCGCTCGCGGCGCTATAGTCTTTGAATCCGTAGATCTTATCGTAGATTTGTGCCGAACGGGTGAACACGGGCGGTCCCTATGCCTCCTTGCGGGCAGGTTTGTAGTAAGGGGGAAAGAAGCCCGATCCGATCTCGGGCGACACCCCAGCAGTCTGACAGAGTGCGCGATAGTCACCAACACGATAGACCTGCCGCAGAGAGATCAAAGGATGGCTGTCGGGTCCGAAACGCCGCTTGAACTGTGCGACGCCGTCACCTTCCGAAATACCGCCGCCCAGTGTGAGCGAGGTGATGCCCCGCTGTTTCAGCAGCAAGGCGGCCTCCCAGATTAACTGCGCCGATGCGGGCTGCCCCTCCGGCACAGAGATATTGAAGAGGTAGTCTCCAATCTCGCCGGCCCATGCAAAGATGCTGGCGGCAACGATGCGCCCCTTCTCTCGTCTGCCAATCAGGATCGTGTCGCTCGAGGCGGCCAAGGCCCGCCAGGTCGCATCCGAAAAGTAATAGAGCGACGCCGCCGATCGGGCGTCATAGAACTGCTCGCGCTCGCCCAGAACAAAGGCCAGCAGCTCTTCCTGATCAAAGCTCAGGTCAGAGTGCGACCAGTGGCGCATCTGCCGGCGCCGATTTTGTGACAGCCGCCGCACCAGGTCCTCCACCGGCTGAGAGAGATCAATCACATAGGCGATCCGATTGAGGTGCCCCGCTCTGTCGCTCCCAAAGTAGCGGAGCGGCACCATGGGATGTTGAGCGATGTATCCACAAACCCAGCCCTGTTCCTCAGCGAAGGCAGCGAACTCCTCCTCGAAGCCCTCAATCATGCCAACACTGGCAAAGCCAGAGAAACCATAGGGCGAGACCAGATCTGTGTGACCATTCTTGGAGCGCAGCGTGACAGGAACGGCGACACGACCACGCTCGCAGCGAGCGCTGTAGAGGTAAGAGGGCTGGTCTTGCGACAAGGCGAAGGCGGCGCAGTTGTCATAGCCATGCGCAAAGGCGTGCTCTATGCCCTCCAGCGCCTGGGTCCAGGCTTCCTGGTCGGATGGCGGAATCAAGCTCTGCTCTAGCAACGCACCCTTCGTCCCCTGCTGAACGTGACCGCCGGATACGGTCTGGAATGCCACAAACGGACAGGATACACACCACAACGACCGGCCCATTGGAAGGACCCCCTCAGTGACATTTTCGCCCCAGTCCGATGCGCGAGAGCCGCTTCAGGTGAGCGTTGTCATGGTCACCTACAATCATGAGCAGTTTATCGAGCAGGCTATTGAGTCGGTCGCCAGTCAGAGAGTGAAGTTTGGCTACGAGCTGATCATCAGCGAGGACTACTCGACCGACCGCACGCGAGAGGTCATCGAGGACAGCAAGGCAAAGCACCCAGATCTTATTCGAACCCTCTATTCGCCGGAGAACCTGAACACGAACGAGGTGATGACGCGCGCGATCGCGGCTGCGAAGGGCAAGTATCTGGCCTTCCTTGATGGCGACGACTATTGGACTGATCCAGAGAAGTTGCAGCGACAGGTCAATCGCATGGAACGAAAGCCGCAGCTCGCGATGACCTATCACAATGCCAGTCACGTGGGTCAGGATGGCGAAGACCTGGGAAAGCTGCACATCCGGCCCGAGACCTTTGAGGTCTATGATCTGCGCAGCATGCTGACCTGCAACCCGATCCCGGGCGCATCACCGATGATCCGCAGGGAAGCGCTCGCGAAGCTGCCACCCTGGTTCGATGACTTCGGGGTCGGCGACTGGCCGCTCTACGTCATCGCCGCCCTGTCCGGGGAAATCGAGTACATCGATCGGGTCATGTGCGTCTATCGCATCCACCCTGACGGCTATTGGCAACGCATGCGCCCCAAGGAGAAGACCGCCAACACGCTGCGCTTGATGGAGCATTTTGCAGAGGTCTTGCCCAGAAAATACGCTCGGCATATCCGCGCGTGGAAACGCTATTGGGAGCGTTATCCCTGGTGGTGAGGCTGAGGCACCGTCACGCCGGCGCGTCGCTACGCAAGGTCCAGGCGAAATCGGCCACCTCTTCGAGGCGCTCTAGATCGAGCCCGGTTTCAAAGCCCCGATCCGCCATCAGACGAGCGACCGAGCGGGTATCGACGTTGCCCTTGGCTCCCGGCGCATAGGGACAGCCGCCCAAGCCGCCGACGGCTGCATCGAAGGTGCGCAGTCCCTTCTCCAGGCTGACAGCAATGTTCTCTAACGCGCGGTTGCGGGTGTCGTGATAGTGCCCGGCCAAGCGCTCGGCAGGCACGACCGCAAGGACTGCATCCAGCATGGCCGCAATGGTCTCAGGCGTGCCGGAGCCGATGGTATCGCCCAAGGAGACCTCATAGCAGCCCATGGCCAGCAGGGTTTCCGTCACCTCGGCCACCTTCTGAGGCGGGGTCGGGCCGTCATAGGGGCAGTCGGCGACACAAGAGACATAGCCGCGAACGGGGCGGCCATCGGCACTCGCCGCCTCCATCACCGGCTTGAAACGCTCCAGGCTCTCGGCGATGGAGCAGTTGATGTTCTTCTGGCTGAAGCCTTCGGAGGCAGACCCGAAGATCGCCACCTCGTCGGCCGAGGCCGTCTTGGCGCCCTCGTATCCGCGTAGATTGGGGGTCAGGACGGCATAGCGGGTCCCGAGCTTGCGCCGGATTCCCGCCATGACCTCGGCCGCATCGGCCATCTGCGGCACCCACTTGGGGCTGACGAAGCTGGTGACCTCGATCTTGGCGAAGCCGCAGTCCGTCAGCAGATCGACGAGGCGGATCTTGTCCGCCGTCGCGATCTGCCGCTTTTCGTTCTGGAGCCCGTCGCGGGGCCCCATCTCGAAGAGGGTGACGGTCTTAGCCATTCTCTCCACGTCCGGAGAGGAGGCGCCAGACGGCCGGCACCATTAAGGAGGCCAGAAGGAGCTTTAAGGCATCACCGGCGAGGAAGGGATAGAAGCCCCACTCCAGGACCGGCTTGTCCCAACCCACAATGCTGCCCAGCCAGAGCAGGCCTGGCACATAGATCACAAGATTGCCCAGGAACATGGCAAAGGCCATGGTCAGGATGTTGCGATCCATGCCGCGGCGCGCCAGCCAGCCGACCAGGACTGCAGCCAAGAAGAATCCGAGGAGGTAACCGCCGGTGGGACCAACCATATAGGCAAGCCCAATGCCCTTCTCAGGCGTTCCAGCGAAGACCGGCAGGCCGGCCCAACCCTGCGCCAGATAGGCCAAAACCGTCGCACCGCCCAGGACCGGACCGAAGGTGACACCGATCAACAGCACAACCAGGGTCTGGAAGGTGAAGGGTACGGGTTGGACGGGTACCTGAAGCTTTGCCGAGGCCCAGAGCAGCAGGCTGCCGGCCACGACCATCATGAGGTTGCGGGCCAGCGGATTCTTCTCGACCCGCCAGAGGCTCTCCAGGACAACGGGATAGGTATGCGCAGTCATTCTTGTCTCACTCCTAGTTGGTCGCAGCGCTTTCGGCCTCCCGGCGCGCCTCGGCACGCAAGGAACGCCGGATAATCTTTCCGGTGGTCGTCAATGGCAAGGCCTGAACGAAGCTGACTTCGCGGGGATACTCGTGCGCAGCCAGCTTGCTCTTGACCCAATCCTGGATCTCACGCGTCAGGTTGGGGCTCTCGCTCCAACCCTCAGACAGCACGACATAGGCCTTCACGATTTCGGTGCGATCGGGATCGGGCTTGCCGACCACACCGGCCATGGCGATGGCGGGATGCGCAATCAGGCAGTCCTCGATCTCGCCTGGCCCAATGCGGTAGCCGGCCGAGGTGATGACATCGTCGTCGCGCCCGACATAGCGAAGCCAGCCGTCGCTCTCCAGGCAGCCACGATCGCCGGTGATGAGCCAGTCTCCGCGATACTTCTCTCGCGTCGCCTCCGGCTTGTTCCAGTATTCCAGGAACATGACGGGATCAGGCGCGCGCACGGCAATGTCGCCCTCCTCCCCCTCCGGCAGGATCGCGCCGGTCTCAGAGACAACCGCGACCTCGTGTCCCGGCACCGGACGGCCCATGATCCCCGGTCGCCCCGGCATCACCGCCGTGCAGGAGGAGACCACAACGTTGCACTCGGTCTGTCCATAGAACTCGTTGATGGTGATGCCCAGTACGCGCCGGCCCCAATCCAAGAGCTCGCTCCCCAAGGTCTCGCCGCCACTGGCGACAGAGCGTAGCTGCAAGTTCCGCTCCCGGTCTCCGCTCTCGGCCGCACGCATCATTTTCATCGCCGTCGGCGGCAAGAAGGCATTGCGCACACCCTGGCTCTCCATCAGTTGGAAAGCAGCCTCGGCCGTGAACTTGGCGAAGCGACAGGCCACCACCGGCACGCCGTGATGCAGACCTGGCAACAACACGTCCAAGAGGCCGCCGATCCAGGCCCAATCGGCCGGAGTCCAGAGCTTGTCACCTGGCCGCGGAAAGAGGTCGAAGGCCATCTCGACGCCGGGCAGGTGCCCCAACAGGACACGATGGGCATGCAGAGCGCCTTTCGGCTGACCGGTGGTGCCTGAGGTATAGATCAGGATCGCGGGGTCCTCGGCCCGCGTCTTCACCGGAGTGAAGTCCGCAGACTGCCCCGCCATCTCGGTCCAGAAATCCAAGCAGCCGGAGAGGGCTTCATCGACCACGAGAATGCTGGTGAGGTCCGGCAGGCGGTCGCGAAGCTGGATGAGCTTGGCCGCCCCCTCCCTATTCGTGATCACGATCTTGCCCGCGGCGTCGCCCAGACGGTAGGCCAAGGCCTCTTCGCCGAAGAGCATGAAGAGCGGGATCGAGATGGCGCCCAGCTTGTGGGCTGCGATGTGGGCCAGCGCCGTCTCCGGCATCTGGGGCAGCAAGACACCCAGGCGGTCGCCCCGGCCGAGCCCAAGGCTCTGCAAGAGGTTGGCGAGACGGTTCGACTGTGCCTTGAGAACGGCAAAGCTGGTCTCTTCTGCGCTGCCATCGCCATCGACATAGATCAGGGCCACACGCTCCGGATCTGCGTCAGCCCAGCGATCGCAGACGTCGACACCCATGTTGTAGAACTCCGGCACCTCCCAGCGGAACTGCGACCGGAGCGCCTCGTAGGTCTCTGCTTTAGGCAGCATCGGCGACCTTCTCCCAGTTTGCAGGCTCATCCCATCGCCAATCGACACGGCAATTGACCGAGATCATTCCCAAGGATCTGGGCGACTGCTTTCTTTGCCCATAAGGAGCAGAAAGAAACAGCCAAGGAGGCGAGCGATGACCGACATGATGCAGAAGCTCGGAATTGAGCACCGGAACATGGCGCGGCTCTTGAACGTTCTGGAGCAGCAATTGGCCGTCTTCGAACGTGGCGATCGGCCCGATTACGACGTGATTCAGGCCATCGCCACCTACTTCACCGGCTTCCCGGACCGCTGCCACCATCCGAAAGAAGACATGATCCTGGCCCGTATGCGGATGCGCGATGCCAAGGCGGCCGACCGCGTCGGCGATCTCGAATCCGAGCATCGCGAGATTGCGGTCCTGGCCAATCGCTTCAACGAGACAGTTGGCGCTGTCCTGCGGGAAGCCGAGATCCCGCGCGAGGATTTTGCCGCCGCTGTCAGAGACTTCATCGAGCGGCAGCGCGGCCATATGAAAGGCGAGCGCGAGGGCTTTTTCCTGATCGCCGAGGCGATCCTGGAGCCCAGCGATTGGGAAGAGCTGGATGTCGCCGCCAATGACGAGGACGATCCAATCTTCGGCGGTGAGTTCGCCCTGGAGTACGAGTCGCTGCGCGAAGAGATCATGCGCTGGCAGGAAGAGGACGAGAAGGAAGCCTTGCTGGCGAACCGCTGAGGCCTGACCGGTCTCCGCAGCCTTAGGCACTCTCCTCCTCCACCTCTTCGAGGGCTATCAGGACCGCCCCTTCATCCACCTGATCGCCCAGGGAGACACGCACCTCGCTGACCACGCCGTCTCGTGGTGCGGTCAGGCTGTGCTCCATCTTCATGGCTTCCTCGACCAGCAAGACCTGTCCCTTCTCGACCGAGGCGCCGGCCGCGACCTTGACCAGCAGGATACGGCCCGACATGGGGGCGATGATGCTGTTGCCGGCACCAGCGCTGTCACTCTCGCCGGCCAAGCGATCGGGCAGGTCGAAGCGCTCTGCCGCGCCGTCATGGAAGACCGTCAGGCCGCCGAAGCGCGGCGCATAGGAGAGCGTCAGGCGACGATCGCCGAAATCGAGCACAGCCTGGTTCACGCGGCGCTCAACGACCCGCAGGGTCGATTCGCCGCTGGGCAAGACGATGGTGTAGTGCGTGCCGTCATAGGCGATGCGCACCTCTCGTGCCTCTTCGCCGACCGAGAGGGTCACCACCTGCTGTGCGCCACCCCAAAGACGGAAGCCCGAGAGGCGGTCCCAGGGATCGTTACTGACCGGTTCGCCCAGCGCGCCGGCGGCATAGAGCGCCGCCACGCACCAGGCCTCCTCGGAATGCGCGACCTCCGTCCCGAGCAGGCTTTCGAGATCACGCTCGATCAGGCCGGTATCGACCTCGCCGGCAGCAAAACCCTTGTGGCGCGCCAAGGCAGCCAAAAAGGCGACATTGGTGGTACAGCCGTCGATCTCCACCCGGTCCAATGCATGGGCAAGGCGCGCCAGTGCCTCTCTGCGATTGGTGCCATGGACGATCAGCTTGGCGATCATGGGATCATAGAAGGGCGAGATGCTGTCGCCCTCGCGAATGCCGCTATCGACCCTGACACCCACTTGATCGGCCGGCATCGAGAGCCGCGTCAGCTGTCCGACGGCCGGCAAGAAGCCCTTGGCTGGGTCTTCGGCATAGATCCGGGCCTCAAAGGCATGGCCGTCGATCGTCAGCTCCTCTTGGCGAAGCGGCAGTGGCGCGCCGTCAGCAACCCGGATCTGCCACGCAACCAGATCCTGACCGGTGATCATCTCTGTCACCGGGTGCTCGACCTGTAGGCGGGTGTTCATCTCCATGAACCAGAAGCCGTCCTGCCGCAGACCTTGCGAGCCATCAGCGATGAACTCGACCGTGCCGGCGCCGCGGTAGCCGATCGCCAGCGCCGCTTTGACAGCCGCCTCACCCATGGCCCTACGGACCTCCTCCGGCATGCCTGGGGCTGGGGCCTCTTCGATCACCTTCTGGTGGCGGCGCTGCAGGGAACAGTCACGCTCGAAGAGGTAGACCGCACCACCCTGCCCATCGGCAAAGACCTGGATCTCCACATGGCGCGGATGGGTCACGTACTTCTCGATCAGCACACGGGGATCGCCGAAGGCGTTCTGCCCCTCGCGCTGCGCACTCTCCAAGGCGCTGAAGAAGGCATCGGGGGCATCGACCCGGCGCATACCCTTGCCGCCGCCACCGGCCACCGCCTTGATCAGTACCGGATAGCCAATGCGCTCCGCCTCTGCGGCCAGCAGGTTCGGGTCCTGCCCAGCGCCGTGGTAGCCGGGCACGACCGGCACCCCGGCCTCCTCCATCAAGGCCTTGGCTGCGTCTTTCAGGCCCATGGCGCGGATGGCCGAGGCCGGCGGGCCGATGAAGATCAGGCCAGCCTTCTCGCAGGCCTCGGCGAAACCGGCGTTCTCCGAAAGGAAGCCATAGCCAGGATGGATGGCCTCGGCGCCGGCGCGGCGCGCCACCTCAATGATGAAATCGCCCTTGAGATAGCTCTCGGCGACCGGTGCCGGGCCCAGGCGAAAGGCCTCGTCGGCCTCTGCGACATGGCGCGCATCGGCGTCAGCGTCAGAGTAGACGGCGACCGTGCCGATGCCCAAGGCACGCGCGGTCTTGATTACCCGGCAGGCGATCTCGCCCCGGTTGGCGATCAGGATCTTGTCGAACATGGCCATGGCCTCCCCTACATCCGGAACACGCCGAAGCGGGTCGGCTCTATTGCTGCGTTAAGGCTGGCGGAGATCGAGAGGCCCAGCACATCGCGGGTCCGCGAGGGTTGGATGATCCCATCGTCCCAGAGCCTGGCGGAGGAATAGAGCGGATGGGCCTGGGCATCGAACTGCTCCAGGATGGGTCGCTTGAAGGCCGTCTCGTCCTCGGCCGACCAGGAGCCGCCGCGGGCCTCGATGCCATCGCGCCGCACCGTGGCGAGCACACCGGCTGCCTGCTCGCCGCCCATGACCGAGATGCGGGCATTGGGCCACATCCAGAGGAAGCGCGGTGAATAGGCACGACCGCACATGCCGTAGTTTCCGGCCCCGAAAGAGCCGCCGACGATAACCGTGAATTTCGGTACCGCCGCGGTCGCCACAGCCGTCACCAGTTTGGCACCATCCTTGGCAATTCCACCGGCCTCATACTTCTTTCCGACCATAAAGCCGGTGATGTTCTGCAGGAAAATCAACGGGATACCGCGCTGACTGCAGAGCTCGATGAAGTGCGCGCCCTTTAAGGCGCTCTCAGAATAGAGCACGCCGTTGTTGGCGATGATGCCGACCGGATAGCCCCAGAGGTGGGCGAAGCCGCAGACCAGGGTTGAGCCGTAGAGCCGCTTGAACTCATCGAACTCTGAGCCGTCGACGATGCGAGCAATGATCTCACGAATCTCATAGGGCCGCTTCAGGTCGGGCGGCACGATGCCGTCGATCTCGTCCGGCGCATAGAGCGGATCGCGCGGCGTCAGCATGCGGACCGAGCCAGCCTTGCGCCAATTGAGGTTGCCGACGATGCGTCGTGCCAAGGCAAGCGCATGGGCATCGTTTTCTGCATAGTGGTCGCTGACGCCCGACTGCCGCGTGTGCACGTCCGCGCCGCCCAGTTCCTCGGCAGTAACGACCTCTCCGATCGCCGCCTTAACCAAGGGCGGACCACCGAGAAAAATGGTGCCCTGCTTGGCGACGATGATGCTCTCGTCCGACATGGCCGGGACATAGGCGCCACCAGCGGTGCAGGAGCCCATGACGACCGCGATTTGCGGAATGCCACGCGCCGAGAGATTGGCTTGGTTGTAGAAGATCCGACCGAAGTGCTCGCGGTCGGGAAAAACCTCATCCTGGTTCGGCAGATTGGCGCCGCCGGAGTCGACCAGATAGATGCAAGGCAGCCGGTTCTGCTCTGCAATCTCCTGCGCGCGCAGATGCTTTTTCACCGTGATGGGATAGTAGGTGCCGCCCTTCACCGTCGCGTCGTTGCAGACGATCATGCACTCGACGCCCGAGACGCGGCCGATACCGGTGATGATCCCGGCCGAGGGCACCTCGTCGTGATACATGCCCCAGGCTGCGAATCGGCCAACCTCCAAGAAGGGGGAACCAGCATCCAAGAGGCGGCTCACCCGCTCTCGCGGCAACAGCTTACCGCGCGCCAGATGCTTCTCGCGGGCCTTCTGTCCGCCACCGGATCGCAGACTGCGGCTGGAGGCTTCCAGATCCGATAAGAGGTCCTGCATCGCCTCCTGGTTGACGCGATAGGTCTCAGAGCGGCGGTCCACCGCGCTGGAGAGTATTGTCATTGGCCGGTCCCTCCCGTTCGGCTGCTCTGCGGCCGAGGCTTGCTCACTATCCACAAGAGCTATCGAAGCTTGCGGTGGATGACAAATTCCATATTCGACGTTAGTTATTCAAATCTTCGATCACAGAGCTGAGGCGCATCCTGATGGACCTGAAGCAGCTACGAAGCTTCATCGCGGTCGCAGAGACCCTGCATTTCCAGAAGGCGGCCCGACGACTGAACCTTAGCCAACCTGCTTTGAGTCATCGAATCAATCAATTGGAGCAGTTCCTTGATGTCCGCCTCTTTGAGCGCAATCGCCGCCACGTCAGTCTGACTGCAGCCGGCGAAACCTTGCAGCCGCGGGCCAAGGCCATCCTGGAGGACTGGGAGGCCGCCGTCACCGAGACGCGGACGGCCGGGGGGCGACCGCCGAACCTGCTGCGGATCGGCTACATCGAGTACCTCAACATCTCTGCGATCTCGACCAGCATCGCCAGCTTCCGCTCCAAGCACCGCGCTGTGACGGTAGAGCAGGTCGACCTGCCGCCCGTCGAGGTCCTGGAGGCCTTGCGAGAGGGACAGCTCGATCTTGGCTTTGCCGTGCTGCCGCTAAACGATCGCGACTTCGCCGTCCGCACCATTGTCGAAGGTCGCTGGGGCCTGGTCGTGCCGTGCGAGCACCCTTTGGCCAGCCACTCCAGCCTGGAACTGCATCAGCTTGACGATCTGCCGCTCATCCTTTTTCAGCGCCCGCTTAACCCCGGGGTCTATGACACCTGGATAGAGCGCCTTAAGGAGGCAGGCACGGCCGCGAACATCGTCTTCGAGACGCGGCAGGTGCAGACCGCGCTCACCATGGTGCAGGCCGGCGGCGGACTGTTCCTGGCCAGCAGCTACAGCACCGCGCTCTTGCCGAACAGCCTGGCCTGGGTGCCCTTCACTGGTTTCGACAGCGCCATCTCCGTCGGTGTGGTGTGGAACCCCGAACGCCCCTCGCCGCTGCGCCGGGCCTATCTCTCCTGCCTTTGGGAAGCCTTGACGTGAGCACATGGTCGCCGTCTCAGACCGGCGCTTCCATCGGCTGCTTGCTTCAATGAGGATAACAACAAGCTTCAAGAGCGCCGGAACCAAGCATGGACGCCAGTCCTAACGATCCGAATGAGAAAGGACTGAGCACGACCGGCAAAGGCCTGCTCAAGCGCTCTGTAGAGCGCCGCCCCTTCGCCTCGCACCACGCCGCCGTCTTCATGATCGCCGCCGGTCAGACCCTGGTCTGGGCCGGCCTCTACTACAGCTTTGCCGCCTTGCTGCTGACCTGGGAGCGAGAACTGGGCTGGACCAAGAGCGCGCTCACTCTGGGCCTGGTTGCGGCAGTCCTGGTCTCCGCATTGGCCTCTCCCACGAGCGGGCGCATCATCGACGCCGGTTTCGGACGCCATCTCTTGGCCCTGGGCGCTCTTGGAGGGGCCATTGCCTTGGCCTTGCTGTCGACTGCCGAATCACCCCTGGTCTTCATTCTGATCTGGGCGGTGATTGGCCTGGCACAGGCTGCCTGCCTCTACGAGCCCTGCTTCGCCTTCATCACACGGACCAGCGGCAGCCAGGCCCGAAAGGTCATCACCCGGGTCACCCTGGTCGCCGGCTTCGCCTCACCGATCGCCTTTCCCAGCGCCGCCCTGCTGGCGCATAGCCTGGGTTGGCAAGGCGCGTTGCAGGTGATGGCGCTCGTCGTGGCCTTTGTGGGAGCACCCCTGCTTTGGTTTGGTGCAGGTCTCCTGGAGGCAGGCGCCACCGAGGCAGTTCCGGCTGAGCGGGGAAGCGAGAACCGGGCTGCCCTCCTGGCTGCAATCAGGGGCGCGCCCTTTTGGCTGATCGCCGTCGCCTTCTCTGCCATGGCGCTGAACCACGGCATCCTGATCAACCACATCATCCCGCTCTTGGTGGAGACCGGATTCAGCGATGCCGCCGCTGTCACTGTGGCCTCGGTGGTGGGTCCCATGCAGGTTGCGGGCCGTGTCGCCCTGATGCTGAGCGAACGACGCCTCGGAAGCCTGTCTTTGACCATCTTGGCATTTTCCGGTGTGGCCTTGGCTGCCCTCTTCTTGATGCTGGCAAGCGTCTCTATCGTCCTAGCCTTCGCCTTTGCCGCAACTCAAGGCGCGGCCTATGGGGTGATCTCAATCTTGAAGCCAGTGGTCACCGCAGACTTTCTCGGACGAACGGCCTTCGGCTCGATCGCCGGCTGGCTCGCCCTGCCCTATCTGGCCTGCTATGCGATCGCCCCCTTCGTCGGCGCGCTGTTGTGGGAGATCGGCGGCTATGCGCTGGTCATCCCTGCGGCCGGCGGCATCGCCCTTCTGGGTATCGCAGCGGTCTCGCTGTTAGCCCTCGCCGGCCGACGTGCCGTTGGGAAAGAGGCCGCTGGGACAGAAGACTGATTCGCCTTGCAGAAAGAGAGCGGCACCGTGAATGAGCCTGCGCTCAATCAAGGCATCGGCTGCGATCCGACCGCCAAAGAGTGCCGCGCGCGCCTCTCCGCGCGTCAGAGCCCCCACTTCAATCGTCACCAGCTGGTCGCCCAGTTCGCTGTCGGGATCGACCGAGGAGGCCGGCGCCCGTTCAATGGCGCCGTGGCGCGGTAGGTCGACGGCGTTGGCGATGAGGGTCGCCGCCGCATCGGCAATCGCAGAGGTCGCCGCCAGGACCGTTACCGAGTCGGCGATTCCCAAAGAGCAGCTGCGGCCGCGCCAACCCGAGGTGGCCAACCCGCGTGAGGGGCCAGCGGCGTTCAAGGTCACCTTGGCAGTGGTCCCGAAGACTGCCGTTGTCAGTTCCTCCCCCTCAGCCAGGAAGAAGGCGACATCTCCGCCGTTGTTCACATAGGCCCGCTGCAGCCTGCGATCCTCTGTCAAAGAGCCCAAGACTTCGTCAGCAACAGCGCCTGCAACGGCAGCCATGGGGGTAATGAATTGCGGGCGAAGCGGTGCCGTCGCGTCCCGCATTGCACAGGCAACCCTGCTCTTGAGGTCAGGCAGCTCGGGTCCCAAGGGTGTCCGCAGGGCCGGCAGTTCCTCGACCAGTTCCTCCAATACGCTTTGAAAGCGCCGGCTGGCTTGTGCGTAGGCGCGTTCGACCTCTTCCTGGTCGCCAAAGGCCTCGATAATCAGATCGATCGGACCGTGGTGCAGGTGCAGGCGCCGGCCATCCGCAAGCAGAGATGTCTGGGGTCCCTGCATCTCCGCTCTCAACCCAAGGCCGGCCAGGGCAGTGAGTCTGGCGCCACCAGACCGCGCTTTGAGGAGCCGTATTCTCCGCCACGCTCCAGGACATCCTCGACGCTGCGGATGGCTTCCGCATAGCCACCCAGCAAGCGGTAGACCTCACGGTTCAAGGTGAACTCGATCGGGGCCACCAAGGCCGGTGTCGGGACATAGCCAAAGGCATTGTTGGGCAGGCGTGTCACATCGACCATGAAGGTAATGCCGCCTCCCGGCCAGACATAGACCGGCGCCCCACCGCAGGTCACCAGGGTCTCTAGGCCCTGAACCGAGCGCGTCAGGCGCACTGGGTTCTCGGTCACCCCAGCCCGAAGCGAACCGCCCGCCCCGCCCATGAAGAGGACCGTGCAGAGCGCCGGCTCGCAATTCTCGTCGATCAGCTTGACCGACTTCTCCAGCGCTGATGGCAAGGGGTGTTTGACCGGGTTCAGCTCTTCATCCAGGACGTAGTAACTAAACTGTTCGCCGGTGGTGGAGACCATCAGCATGCTGAGGCCCGGCCGAGCCCCCTTCTTCGGGTTCCAGGCCCCCAGGATCTCCAAGGGATCCTCGATCGAGGCACCGCCCCAGCCGAGACCGGGCTCGGCGACCTGGAAGTAGCGGCCGGGGGTCGAGCGGCGACCACGCACGTTGATGCCGGTGTCGGGCCACCCCAGGACCTTGCCGGCCTGATGCTCTGAGACCACGCCGGTGATGTGGTCGTCGACCACCACCACCTCGTCCACCTTGTCCTTCCACTGGGTGGCGAACATGCCGATGGTGGCGGAGCCACAGCCGACCCGCATGCGCTGTTCCTGCTGTCCGTCGACAATCGGCGCCGCGCCGGCCTCAACGACGACCTCGGAGCCGCCATCGATCGTCAACGCGACGGCTTGGCGGTTGCAGAGATCGAGCAGCGTCTGGCAGGTCACCCGCCCCTCCGCCTTGCTGCCGCCGGTCAGATGGCGCACGCCACCCAGGGACAGCATCTGCGAGCCGTATTCGCCGGTGGTCACATGGCCGACCGGCTCTCCGCCAGCCCGCACCGTCGCCTGTTCCGGCCCCAGATGGCGATCAGTGTCGATCTTCACCTTGACGCCGCAGTAGCTGAAGATGGCCTCGGTCACCACGGTCACCAGATCGGCGCCCTCGACCTCGCGGCTGACGATGAAGGGGGCGGGCTTGTAGTCGGGATAGGTGGTTCCAGCACCGATCGCCGTCACGAAGCGCTCTGCCGCCGGCACGATCTCGCCGTCCCAATCGGCCTCTTCCTGAAGGAAGGGCACCACCTCGCCGCCGCCGTCGCGGGTGCGTTCCAGAATGGTCAAGGGATCGCAGCGCACGATACGGCCGTCCTCGTTGGCGTAGCGATCACAAGCACCACTCTTGCCCTCCGCGATGTAACACATGACGGGGCAGGCATCGCAGCGGATCTTCCCGGCTTTGCTCATGCGCCTGCTCCTGCTGCCTGGATCGCCTCCAGCACCCGGTGAGGCAAGGCCGGCAGTCGCGTGATCCTAGCGCCGGTGGCATGACGGATGGCGTTCAAGATTGCGGGAGCTGTCGGGATCAGGGCGTGCTCGCCTAAGCCTTTGGCACCGAAGGGACCCTCAGGATCAGGCTTCTCGATCAGGATGGAGTGAATCTCCGGTACGTCGCCAATGGAGGGGATAAGATAGTCGTGCAGGTTCTCGGTCCGCCCCGGAACATACTCCTCCATCAAGGCCAGCCCTATGCCCTGTGCAATCCCACCTTCGATCTGACCTTCTGCTAGCAAGGGATTGATAACACGTCCTAAATCGTGCGCTGCTACAAAGCGCAGCGGCCGCACAGTCCCCAAGCGGCAATCAACCTCCAGCTCAACCATCTGGGCACCGTAGCCATAGACTGCGTAGGGAATCCCCTGCCCCTTCTCGTCGAGAGTGGTGGTCGGTGGGTCGTAGGTCTCCATCGCGGCGAAGACGTAGCCATTCTCATCCTGCGGCAAGGCTGACAGGTCCAAGCGACGCTCCGCCCCCTTGTCCCTCACCAAGAGCAGATGGCCATCAAGGGAAAGCGCCGCCGCCGCCGAGACATTGGCATGGCGGAGGACCGCTGCCCGCAAGGCGGCGCCCGCCAGTTGCGCTGCCTTGCCGGAGACGTAGGTCTGCCTGGAGGCAGAGGTCTTGCCGGCATCCGGTGTGATCGCGGTGTCGCCGCCCAAGAGGCGGAAGTCGGCGAGCGGCAGGCCCAAGGCGTCGGCGCAGATCTGCGCGATCACCGTGTTCGAGCCCTGACCGATGTCGACGGCGCCTTGGTGCAGCACAACGCTGCCATCCGCTGCTATGCCGACCTTGATCGTCGAGGGATTGGATAGAGAAGTGTTGCCGCAGCCATACCAGCAGCTGGCGACGCCCACGCCCCGCTTGATGTGTCCAGCATCTTCCTTCTGTGCTTCAGCCACCGCCAAAGCGTCTTGCCAGGGTTCGCGCAGGGCTTCGAGGCAGTCTCGAATGCCAACACCGGCTAGGGTCTGACCGGTCGCTGTCCGGTCACCGTCCACGAAGGCATTCAGAATCCGGAACTCCAAGCGATCCAGGCCACAGCGTTCGGCCATCTCGTCATAGAGGGTCTCCTGCAGGATGGCCGCTTGCGGGACACCAAAACCGCGGAAGGCACCGGATATCGGGCCATTGCTGTGAATGGCGCGGCCAATGCCGCGATAGTTGGGCGTGCGGTAGGGGCCGGTTGCATGCACCGGGACCCTGTTGGCGACCGTCGGCCCCCAGCTGGCATAGGCGCCGGTGTTGAAATCGCCGTCGAAGATGAAGGCTGTCACCCGACCCTCAGCATCCGCGGCCAGCTCCGCTTTCTGCTTGGCCGGATGCCGCTTGGTGGTCGAGATCATCGATTCGTGCCGACTATAGACCAGGCGCGCCGGGCGTCCGGTCTTGAGGGTAACCAGTCCCAAGAGCGGCTGCAGAGAGAGGTCGAGCTTGCTGCCGAAGCCGCCGCCGGTGGCGGTCGGGATGATGCGAACGCGCTCCTCCGGCAGACCAAGCAAAGCCGCCGTGTCACCGCGATCCATACCAGGCGCCTGGGTACAGGCCTGGATCACCAGGATGTCGCCTTCCATCCAACTGGCACCGGCCTCCGGCTCGATATAGGCGTGCTCGACGTAGCTGGTCTCGACAGAGCCCGTGATGCGATGTGCGGCAGCAGCCATTGCAGTTTCGGGCTCACCACACTCGACATAGCCGCTGGTCAAGAGGTTGTTCGGACGCTCGGGGTGGAGCTGCGGGGCGGCGGCAGCCTGTGCCTCGTCGCTGGTCAAGACTGCTGGCAAGGGCTCCCACTGGATCGGAAAGTCGTCCAGATCCAGGGCCTCGACCGTCGCGGCCTTACCAGCAATCAGGGCCACGGCCTCACCGCGAAAGCGTGCTGGTGAGGTTGCTAGGGCTGGCTGATCGGCGAAGGGGGGGATGACGCCAAAGGCATTGCGGCCGGGAATGTCGTCCGCGGTCAGGACCAGATCGATATCGGCCTGTTTCTCCAACCAGGCCGCAAAGTCTCCGAAGGAAAAGGCGGCGTGATGATGCGGAGAGCGGAGAACCCGCACGGAAAGCGCGTCTTCCGGCGCCCAATCGGCGCCAAAGAGATCTCGTCCGGTGACCTTGGGCCGCCCATCCAAGCGCAGCACGGCTGCACCAACTGCCTTCCCGCTCTCAGCAGTCGCTTCGCCGTCTTGCGGACGCCAGGCATCACAGACGGCGGCAATGATCTTGCGATAGCCGGTGCAGCGGCAGAGCACGCCGCCCAGCGCCTCCTCAGCCTCGGCCGCGCTCGGTCTTGGAGTCTTTGCCAAGAGACTGGCAGCCGCCATCACCATGCCGGGCGTGCAGATCCCGCACTGAGCCGCACCGTGCCGGAGGAAGGAGGCCTGCAGCGCCGAGAGGCCGCCGCTCTCCAGACCTTCGATGGTCGTGATCTCCCGGCCCTCAACCTGGCCCAGCGGCAGCATGCAGGAGCAAACCTGCGCGCCATCCAGCAGGACCGTGCAGGCGCCACAGTCGCCGGCGTCACAACCGACCTTGGTTCCGGTCAGCTGCAAATCCTCTCGGAGGACCGAACTCAAACGGCTGCTGGCGGCAGCCTCGATCGCGACCGGCCGTCCGTTGACCCGAAAGCGGGTCGCCTGATCACTCTCTTTCCGCTGCTCCTGGGTCACCACATTCATGCCGCGCGTGCTCCACTGACGGGGTCCATTGCCTGGGCAAGACAGCGGCGCAGGAGTTCCGCTGCTGCGTGAGACCTGTAGGAAGCGGTGCCGCGCACATCGTCGATCGGGGCCAGGGCGGAAGCCACAGTCTCGTCATCGATTGACAGCAAGGCCTCCGCCGGAGAGCGGCCGCGCAAGCGCTCCTCCACCAGCGAGAGGCGACGGGCCACGGCAGAACAAGATCCCACGGCCAGGACCACGTTCGTCAGCTGCCCGGCCTGCAATTCGGTCCGCGCGGCGACCATGGCGATCGAGATCACCAGATATTTGCGGGCGCCCAGCTTCAGGAAGGAGGCCTGGCCCTTGGCACTGGCCTGGGGGACAAGGATCGCGGTCACCAGCTCGTCTGCACGCAGCGCCGTTTGGCGCAGGCCGGTGACGAAGGATGACAGCGGCAGGCGGCGGGTCTCGCCTTGCCGGGCAATCTCCAGCTCTGCATCGAGGGTCAAGAGCGGCGGTACGCCGTCAGCGGCCGGCGAGGCATTGCAGAGGTTCCCGGCCAAGGTGCCCTGGTTCTGGATCTGCCGCGCCCCAACCTCTCGCGCCGCCAGCTTCAACCCGTCGAAGGCAGGCGGCAGATCGGCTGCGATTACCTGGGACCAGGTCATGGCGGCGCCAAGGCGCCAGTAGTCCTGCTCCTCCCGATACCCACGGAGCGACTCGATCGCGGTGATATCCAAGACCTGCCCGGTCAAACTGGCGCGCGTTGTCGCCGGATAGAGATCCGTGCCACCAGCCAGAATGGTGCGGGGAGCAGAAGCCAGAGTTTCGAGCGCCTCAGCCAAAGAGCGAGGCCGACAATAGGACATAGAACCCTCAACCTCCCTCAGGAGGATGTGCTGACTTGTTTGTACACAAACAGAATTCTATGCTCTTTGGCAGTTTAGTCAAAGGCAAAAGAGCAGGCGAAACAGCGATCCGATGTGCAGGCCCCCTTCCCCCCCACCGAACACGGCAACGGCGTTCTATCGCTTGGACGAGCAGATCGGCTTTCTGCTGCGCAAGGCGAACCAACGTCACCTGACCATCTTCGCAGAGGCGATTCCCGAAGTGACCCCTCGCCAGTTTGCAGCCCTCGCCCGGCTTCTGGAGATGGGGCCCCTGTCGCAGAATCGCTTGGGCCGCGAGACGGCCATGGATGCGGCCACGATCAAAGGCGTGATTGGCCGTCTGCAAGCCAGGGACCTGGTAACGACAGAACCTGATCCCGCCGACCGACGTCGGCTCACGGTTGACCTGACAGCATCCGGGCGGGGCTTCATCGAGGCCTGCCTTACGCGCGGCCGCGCGGTGACGGAGAAGACCCTTGAGCCGCTCTCGTCTAGCGAAGCGCGCCAGCTCTTGGCATTGATAGAGAAACTGACCTGACAGGGAAGCAAGACGCCATGACCAGAGCTGCCGACGAAGCCTTGCTCATCATCGACGTGCAAAACGATTTCTGCACGGGCGGCGCCTTGGAGGTTCCTGGCGGCGAGGCCGTGGTTCCTATCATCAACGCACTGCAGGACCGCTTCGCTCTTGTCGTTGCTACGCAGGACTGGCACCCGGCCGACCATCACTCCTTCGCCGTTCATCACCAGGACAAGGAGCCCTTTTCGGTAACGGAACTGCACTATGGGCAACAGGTGCTTTGGCCGGAACACTGCGTTCAGGGCACCAGAGGGGCAGCCTTTCATGCAGACCTTAAGACGGACGACTGCGATCTGATCATTCGCAAGGGGCACCGTACCGAGATCGATTCCTACTCCGCCTTCTATGAGAATGATCACACGACGCCGACGGGCCTCGCGGGCTATCTCTCGGAACGGGGCGTAAAGGCGGTAACTCTTGTAGGCCTGGCGACCGATTTCTGCGTCTGCTATTCGGCGCTGGACGCGGTGCGCCTGGGTCTGAAGGCAACGGTGGTCGAGGACGCTTGCCGGGCCATCGATTTAGAAGACTCCCTGGCGGCAGCGCGCAAGCAGATGCTGGAGGCCGGCGTCACTCTGACCCAGAGCGACCGAATTTAACAAATGCTTTCCTTGCGTCTGTCAATCACAAGGGCGCAAACTCGCCGCGCAACTTCAAAGGCATATGGACCGCTGCCATTCGTTGCGATAGCGTCCCGACCTGCCGTTCGGATGGGAGAGGGAACGTCGTCGAGGCGACCCTGGCGGCATTGAGTTGGCCCGATCCGGGCCGTAAGCGCGTTCTAACAGGGAAGGCACAATCATGAGCATCTCGAAAACAAGCGACATCAGCCGGCGCAAGGTTCTGCGGAACGGTGCAGCACTGGGCGTCGCCGGTGTCGCGGCACCGGCCATCGTCTCCTCCGCACTCTCCAGCTCGGGCGAGGTCAATGTGCTGATGTGGTCGGACTATCTGCCCGACGACTACATCGCCGACTTCACTGAGAAAACCGGTATCACCGTCAACTATACCGGCATCGGCTCGAACGAAGAGATCATCAACAAGATGAAGGCCAGCAACGGCCAGGGCTTCGACATCGTCTCGCCGACCAACAACCGGAACCTGCAGTGGCAGCCCTTGGGCCTGCTGCAGGCCGTCGACATGAACCGCGTGCCGATCGACAAAGTGAACCCGGCCATGGCGCAGATCGGGCCGACCGCCTGGGGTTTCGACGGCGAGGTGCACTGGCTGCCGCACATCTGGGGTACCGAAGGCATCGGCTGGCGGACCGACCTCTGGGCACCCGCAGGCGACGCACCCTCCTATGGCGATGTCTGGGCCGAGGAGAATGCCGGCAAGACCATGGGCCGCCCGCACTCCATGATGCTGGGCGCAGGCCTCTACATGGAGACCATCGGCGAGCTTGAGCCAGGCTCCATGTGGGCCGCCTATGAAAGCCCGGAGAAGATGCGTGAGGTCTGGGAAAAGGTCACCCAGTGGTGCATCGACCGCAAGAACCGCATCAAGGTGCTGTGGAACGACGCCGACACGCAGAAGAACTCGCTTCTGAACGAGGGTGTCATCGTCGGTCAGACCTGGGACGGCCCGCCGCTGGCGCTCAAGAACGAGGGCGAGCCGATCATGTACCAAGCCCCGGTCGAAGGCTCCATGGCCTGGGTCGACGGCATGGCGATCCCGGTCGGTGCCAAAAACATCGATCAGATCTATGCCTTCGTCGAGTATGCCTATCAGCCTGAGCCTGCAGGCAAGGCGATCGACGAGCATGGCTATAACTCGCCGGTGTTGGGCGCCGACAAGTATGCCGGCGATATCTACAAGAAGAACTTTGCGGAGGCCTATCCGGGCAACTCTCTGGCCAACCTGAACCCCTGGCCGGCGGAAGCACCCTGGTATGCGGAAATCCGGACGGAGTACCGCAACCGCTTTGTGAATGCTTAGTTGGTAACCTGGTGACGGCCGTCCTGCTGCAAGGCGGGACGGCCGGAACCAAGCAAAAAAGACGGGGGGGAAGGGATGTCGCGCGACGTCGGTGTCGAGTTGGAGAGCCTCTGGGTTCGCTTCGGCGACTTTGTCGCCGTGCGTGATGCCAATGCTCACATCGCGGGCGGCGAGTTCTTTTCCTTTCTTGGGCCTTCGGGCTGCGGCAAGACCACGATCTTGAGAGCCGTCTCGGGCTTTCAGTCGCCAAGCGACGGGCGCATTCTGATCGGCGGGCGCAATATGGCCGGGATCGGGCCGAACCGGCGACCGACCGCTCTCATCTTCCAGAACCTAGCGCTTTTCCCGCTGATGAAGGTTTGGGAGAACATCACCTTCTCCTTGGAGGTGCGCGGGGTCGGCAAGAGCCAGCGGTTGAAGCGGGCCGAGGAACTCCTGGAGTTGATCGCCTTGCCCGGCGCCGGCGACAAGATGGTGACCGAGCTTTCCGGCGGACAGCGCCAGCGCGTGGCCATTGCCCGCGCGCTCTGCGCAGAACCGGACGTGTTGCTGTTGGACGAACCGCTCTCCGCCTTGGACCTGAAGCTGCGCCAGCACATGCGTGCCGAGCTGCGCGAGATCCAACAGCGGGTCGGCATCACCTTCATCTACATCACCCACGACCAGGGCGAAGCCCTGACCATGTCGGATCATGTCGCCGTGATGAGAGCCGGCATCATCGAACAGATCGCCGATGGACGAACCATCTATGACGATCCAGCTTCTCCCTTCGTTGCCTCTTTCGTCGGCGAAAACAATGTCTTGCGCGGCTCTGTTACGGAAATCGCTGAGGGCTTTGCGGTGATCGAGACCGCAGACGGACAGTTCCGCGGACGGATTGCCTCTTCAGCAACCAGTGACTTGCAGCAAGGCAGCCAGGCCATGCTCTTTGTGCGGCCGGAAGCCATTGTCCTGGCGGAAGAGGGCAACAACCGCCTGGACGCGATGGTGGAGACGGAGGCCTTCGAAGGACAGGCCACGCACCTCTTCCTGCGCGCGCCGGCCGGGCAGGAGATCCGCGTCTCCTTGGTCAACCGCGGTGAGATCCGCGACACCCACGCCGGCAGTCAGCAGCGCCTGGCCTTCTCTGCCGAGCAGGCCGTCGTGCTGCCCAGCGGCGAATTGGCAGCGGAGTAGGACGGCCGAAGGATGGAAGCGGTCAGAGGCTTCTTCGAACGCAACGGGGTCCTACTCGGCATCTATCTCTTGATGGGTGTCGGCTTTTGGATCTTCGTACTGATCCTGTTGCCGCAGCTGGCCATGCTGGACCTCTCCTTCCGGCACAACCTTCCGCCTGGCCTGGTCGGCGGCGATCAGGATGTCTACACCCTGGACAACTATCGCCATTTCCTGGTGGGCAATCCCGGCAACCCGGACCGCTTGAGCATCTTCGGCTGGCAGACCGATGTGCCGATCAACGTGATCGACATGTCGGTCTTCGTGCGCACGATCATCGCGGCCTTTATGGTCACCCTCTTCGATTTGCTGCTCTGCTATCCCCTCGCCTACTATCTGGGACAGTCGAAGATCGGTGGCTTTGGTCGTGTTTTCATCCTCTTACTGATCATTCCTTATTGGGTGAACGAAATCCTGCGGGCCTTTGCCTTCCGCATCGTCTTCGGCGATTCGGGCGTGATCAACGTCGCGCTAATGGCCATCGGCGTGGTCGATCAACCAGTCGACTTCATTCGCGCCGACATCGCGCTCTATGCCGGTCTGGGCTATGCCTACATCCTTTTGATGATCTTCCCAATCTACAACGCGATCGAGAGCTTGGATCGCAATCAGATCGAGGCAGCGCGAGATTTGGGATCACCTTGGTGGCGCATTCATTGGCGCGTCGTCATTCCGTTCGCCAAGCCGGGCATCGTCTCCGGCTGCACCATGGTCTTCATGCTCTCGGCCGGCGCACTGGCGGCACCGCAGATCCTGGGCGGCCCCTCCAGCCTCTGGTTCACGCAGATCATCTATCAGTGGTTCAACACAGGCCAGAACTGGGCGCGCGGCTCTGCCTATGCCGTGGTGCTGCTGGTCGCCTGTATCGTGATCGTCTTGGCGCTGATGCGGCTCTTCAAGGTGAAGATGGGGGAGATCGGTAAGTGAGCCGCATTCTCCCAAAGACCCTGCTCGGTCTCTATCTGCTAATCTTCTTCGGCTATCTCTTGAGCCCGCTGGTGATCATGGGGATCACCGCGTTCAACTCCTCCGCCTTTCCGCGGGCAGCCCCCTGGCAGTGCTTCACCTTCGAGTGGTTCGACGTCCTGGCAGGCGACACGCGGATCACCGATTCGATCGTCAACTCCTTCATCGTCGGTGGTTTCACCGTGGTGATCTCGGTCGCCTTGGGTCTCGCCGGCGCCCTGGTTCTGACCCAGATCTGGCCGCGGCTGCGGGCGAGCTATTACACCGTCGTCATTGCGCCGATCCTGATCCCCGGGGTGGTGCTTGGTATCTCGACCCTGGTGTTCTGGGGGCGGATCAACACCCTGATGGGCCTGCCCGACGACGGCTTTCTGCGTAACGGCATCTTCCTGACTGTCTTGGGCCAGTCCACCTTCATCGCGGCCTATTGCATGCTGGTCTTCATCGCCCGCTTGCAGCGCTTCGACTCCGGTCTGACCGAAGCCGCTCTAGACCTGGGTGCCACACACACCCAGGCCTTCCGCAAGATCCTGCTGCCCTTCCTGAAGCCGGCCTTCGGCTCGGCAGCGGTCATCGCCTTTCTGGCCTCATTCGAGAACTACAACACCACGACCTTCACCTTCGGCACCTACCCCACCCTGACGATCGAGCTGGCGCAGAAGGTGCGCTATGGCATCAACCCCTCGATCTCGGCCCTGGCGGTCATCATCGTCGGCCTGACCGTGCTGGGTGCCCTGCTGAACGAGGCCTACAAGCGCCGCGCAGCCCTGAAGGGCAATCTGAAGGTGAAGGATGTGGCCTCCACGCCAAAGCTGCCCTCCTTCCTGGCGCGCAATCCGGCCTCCTTGGCGCTGATCGTGCTGGCCCTGGGCTTCGTCGGCACTGTGGTCTATGCCCAGCAGTATAGCCCGGCCCAATGCAAGGCCCATGTTCAAGAGCAGAAGCGCCTGGAGGCTGAGGAGCGCCGCCAGGAGATGCTGCAGCAGCTTGAAGAACGGCGCCGTAAGGCGGCCGAGGCAGCCGGCGAACAGCAGCCTGCTAGCACTGCCCCAGCGGATAGCGAGAATCCCAACACCGGTGCTTTTGGCGACGTCTTCAACCCCGGCAATCTGGATGCAACGGAAGAGGCCCCCGCCGAGCCTGAGAGCAATGCCAACCCCAACACCGGTGCTTTCGGCGGTGTCTTCAACCCAGGCAATCTCAGTGGTGAAGAGGGGGAGACGGCGGAGCCAGAAGCGGCACCGGCTCCTGGCGGTTTTGGTGATGTTTTCGAGCCGCAGAACCTGGAGTCGGGTGAGAGCGAGCAGCAGTAGTCCAAGTCGGACGAGGAGAGACTCCTAGATATCGCGCGTCAGCGCGCTATGCTGAGGCGATCTTCCACAGCGATTCGACCAGTCACCAAGAGCCATGCAGATCCCAGACGACGGCAGGATTCTCTTTTTTGAGAGGGACCGTGCGGACTTTGGGTTCCTGTCACACTTCCACCCCTCGCCCTTTACCCTGGATGGCGAGGCGTGGCCGACGGTCGAGCACTACTATCAGTACCAGAAGGGCCATGATCCGGCTTACAAGGCGGCAATCCGCGCCAGCCACTCGCCCGGTCGGGCCAAGCGCTTGGCGGCCTCCCCGCACCTGCCGCGCAAGACTTCCAATCAGTCTTGGTTTCGTCGCAACAAGCAGGAGCCGCGACCGGATTGGGCTGAGGTCAAGCTGGGCTTCATGCGGGCTGCGGATCTAGCCAAGTATCAGCAGAACCCGGATCTCCGCAGGCTCCTCTGTGCTACCGGCAACGCCGTGATCATCGAGGACAGCGCCTTTGACGCCTTCTGGGGCATCGGCACCGAGGGCGAGGGCGCCAATTGGGCTGGCCGTGTCCTCATGGAGGTGCGCGCAGCGCTCTGTCAGCAGGCAAACCCGCTTACGCCGTAATCGGCTCAAGAGCCTCCCAGGTCTTCTGCCCCACCACGCCGTCGGCGGTGAGACCCTGGGCTGCCTGAAAGGCCTCGACAGCGGCCAGGGTCTTCTGGCCGAAGTGAGCATCGATCGACCCGAGGGCGTGGCCTTTTGTGATCAGGGCGCGTTGCAGCAAGGCCACCGCTTCACCGCTGTCCTCCAGCCTGAGCGTCGGTCGTGGCGCCTCGCCCTTCAACCCCTCCAGAGCGCGTGCGGTGCGCAGGCGTCGATCGGCCAGGCCGTGCGTTCCGCCATTGACGATTCTGGTGACCATCTCGACGTTGTTGCGGTCCGCCCACTCAAAGGCCAGCCGCCCCGCGCGCCCGCGTGTCGCCAGGAAGTTCGCAGCGATCAACCAAGCAGTCTCCGGCTCTTCGGCCAGCTCCGGATGACGGATCAGATCGATGCCGAGTCGCCCGCCAAAGAGCGTGTAGTTGGCGCGCCCTGTCAGTTGCAGGTAGCCGCGCCCTCGGAAACGGAAGCCATCTCCCGATTCGACCGAGCCATTGCCGTTGCGATTGGCATAGACGTGGTTCGCCATCTTCTCCGAATCGCGCAAGAACTCTGCCGCCTGGTTGATATTCCGAAAGTGCCGCGGAAAGATTGCGAAGGCACGATCCGCAGTTGTATAGAAAAGAGACTCGGAGACAACAGTGAAACGCAGTGATTCATGCGCGCATTGACCAATCAAGTGCGCAACACGCAAAGGACTCTCCAGTGCGCCCATCTCTGTAAAATGGTCCTGGACGGCTTCCAGCCCTTGTATTGCTGCCTCTGGCGCGTCGGGTGCCGCCGCTTTGATCCCTGCCCGCAAATCCATATCACGCTCCTAGCCTGCCCGCACAGTTGACCGTGCAAAGCGCGCAAGCGTCAAGCAACTTAGTTTGGCAAAATCTAGTTCAACCTTAGAATTCTGTCAAATAACTGCAGCTAGTCGGTATTTGAAATGATTTTTCAATATGGTGAATAATGACTTACAACACCTGACACTTATTGATCGATAGACCGAAACACGGCCAGGCTATCAGTTGCCAAAGCCCGAAGAAAGACTTCTGTTCCTCCGG
This sequence comes from Rhodospirillales bacterium, assembly GCA_963669335.1. Taxonomy (GTDB): domain Bacteria; phylum Pseudomonadota; class Alphaproteobacteria; order Kiloniellales; family JACOMY01; genus JACOMY01. The sequence continues at coordinate 1,841,264 of OY770023.1, read as the reverse complement.
GCTTGGCCAGAGCAACCCCCTGACCGGCCCAGAGTTGAGAAAAGTCGGTCAATCCTTTGGCTTCCGCCGCTTTCTTGAGCGGCAGCAAGGCTGTGCCGGCCAAAGGGAAGTGCGGTGCCGCCTCTGCCATGGGACCCAGGTCAGACATCAGGCGATTCATGATCCCGCGCGCCGGACGCCCGGAGAAGAGGCGGGTTAGGCTGGTCGAATCGGATTCCGCTCCTTCCAAGGCAGCGCGATGCAGGCATGAGACCTTGGATTCCTCGGTCCTGAGCAAAGCCGTCCCGACCTGCACACCCTCTGCCCCCAGGGCGAAGGCCGCACCTACACCCCGCGCATCGGCAATTCCACCAGCCGCGATGACAGGCACCGAGACCGCATCGACCACCTGAGGCACCAGCACGAAGGTCCCCGGCTGGGTGGCGATATCCTCGCGCAAGAAGATCCCCCGGTGGCCGCCGGCTTCGCAGCCCTGAGCGATGATGGCGTCGACGTCGCGCGCCTCCAGCCACTCTGCCTCGGCCACGGTGGTGGCGCTTGCCAGGACCTTGCTGCCGCTGGCCTTTACGCGGGCCAAGAGTGCTTTTTCAGGCAACCCGAAGTGAAAACTGACGATGGCCGGCTTCAAGTCCTCTACCAGTTCACAAGCCGCCTCATCGAATGGACGCCGCAAGCTTGCCTCGGGCAGTGCGTCCGGGTCCAAGCCGTATTCCTCATAGTAGGGCTGAAGCGCCTGCTTCCAGCGACCTGTCTCGGCAGGGTCGACAGTGGGCATGGCATGGCAGAAGAAGTTCACATTGAAGGGACGATCGCTCTCACGACGGAATGTCTCAATCTGGCTGCGCGCCTGATCACTGCTCAGCATCGCGCAGGGAAGAGAGCCCAAGGCCCCTGCCCTGGCCGCTGCCAAGGCCATGACGACATCGTTGGCGCCCGCCATCGGGGCCTGGATGATGGGATGCTCGACCTCCAGAAGATCGATCACGCGTCGGCTTGGCCACATCTCGAAAGGCTCCCTTGCTGTGCAGGACACAGCAGCAAGGTAGGGATGCCAAGCCCTATGAAAAAGCGATTAGTTCTGCTTCAAGCCATCACTAGAAGTGATTACTCAAAGCCCCACTCTTTACCCAGACCCCGCTGCAGACGATCCCAATCCAACACACCGACACCCGCCGCCCAGGCCTGATACTCCCGTTCCAGAGCCTCGGCCATTGGCCGGTTGCGCTGTGCCAGATCATCCAGCTCCGTGCGATCCTCTTCCATGTTGTAGAGTTCCCAGGGACCGCCGTGGCGGCGCACCAGCTTCCAACGCCCCTGGCGGATCGCGGCATTGCCCTCATGCTCCCAATAAAGCGGGGCGTCGCGTTGCCAGTCAGTCCCTTTCAGCAGCGGCAAGAGGCTCTCGCCGTCCAGCAGCTGCAGCGCGTTGCCCGCGCGTTCGCTGGGATAGTTGAGGCCACTGGCTTCCAGAATTGTCGGCAGGAGGTCCACGACATGGGTCGGCGCATGCGCAGCGCCACGCGGGCCAAAGCCATTCGGCCAGTGCGCGATCAGCGGCGTTGAGATCCCGCCCTCGTGGACCCAATGCTTATAGAGCCGGAAGGGCGCGTTGGAGACATTGGCCCAGGGTAGATCGTAGCTCATGAAGGTCTCTGCACCGCCGGGCCTAAGATTCGGCAGGTTGCCCTTCACGATGCGCTGACCGTCGGCGAGATTGTCGGGAAACCACTGCGCCCAGCCGTCCTCGGCCATGAACTCGGCGCAGCCGCCGTTATCCGCCAGGAAGAAGATCAAAGTATCGTCGAGGACCCCCAAGCGCTCAAGCTGGGCAACTATGCGGCCGATGCCCTGGTCCATACGATCGACCTGGGCGGCATAGACCGCCATGCGCTCGGCCTCCCAATCAGGCTCGGGCATGTCGGCGAAGTCCGGCGCCTCGGCATCGCGAGGAGAGATGGTCCATGGCTTCTGCAGCACGCCAAGCCCGTTCATCTCCTCATGGCGCGCCGTGCGGAAATGGTCCCAGCCGGCGCGATAGACGCCTTCGTAGCGGGCAATGTCCTCTTTCCAGGCATGCAGCGGCCAGTGCGGTGCGGTATAGGCAAGATAGAGGAAGAAGGGCGCCTCCTCCTCCGCATTGGCCTCGACCATCTCTATGGCTTTGTCGGTGATCGCATCGGTCATGTAGTAGCTGCCGTGCTCGATCCCGGTACGCTCGTCGTCGGACATGACGTAGTGCGGTTCGAAGAAGCTGCAGGCCCCATCGAGGGTGCCGTAGAAGCGGTCAAAGCCCCGCTGCCGCGGGGTGGGATAACCCTCCGCCCCCGGCGTCCAGCGATCGCAGAGCCGGGCATCGTTCTCACCGCCGACATGCCACTTACCAGACATCAAGGTGCGATAGCCGCCGGCCTTCAACACCTCTGCGATGGTCGCGTTGTCGTCGCGGAGGTAGCCCTGATAGGCCTTGGTCCCGAAGTTCATAACCATGTGGCCGATGCCGGCCTTGTGCGGGTAAAGGCCGGTCAGCAGGGCCGCGCGCGTCGGACAGCAGCGCGCGCAGTTGTACATGGCGCTGAGCAAGGCACCCTTGGCCGCCAAGCGATCCAGGGTGGGGGTTTTGATCTCTGCCCCCGTGCAGCCCAGGTCAGAAAAGCCCATGTCGTCGGCCAGGATGAGAACGATGTTCGGGCGCTTGGCGGTCATGGTCTTACTTGCCTTTGAAGTTGGGTTCTTCCTTGGCCAGGAACGCGCGCACCCCTTCCGCATAGTCCTCGCTGTCACAGAGGTGATGGGGCGCTGCCTTTTCGGCCTTGGTGTAGGGCTTGGGCAGCAGGGCGCGCAGCGTGGCCTCGCGGTGAAACTTGTGAGCAAGCGGCGCGCCCGCGGCGATCCTCCGCGCGCTCTCCATCGTCTGCTCGACCACGCTGTCGGCCGGAAGCACGCGGTTCAACAGCCCCTTCATCAGAGCATCTTCGGCATCCATCAGGCGTCCCTCCAGCAAGAGCTCCAGGGCGACGGCACGGCCGCAGAGCTGCACAAGGGGCCGCAAGGCAGAGAGCGGCAAACCATGGCCGATGCGCTGAATGGGAAGACCCAGACGTGCGCCCTGGCCGGCATAGCGAAGATCGCAATGCAATGCCAGTTCCAGCCCGCCGCCGGCACAGACGCCCTGTACCAAGGCGATCGAGGGATGAGGGCTGGCTTCCAGCGCGTCTGTCGCCTTCTCCATCCGCGCGGCATAGGCCTCGGCCTGCTTGGCGTTAACCCGCTTTTCCGGAAACTCGGAGATGTCGGCGCCGGCACCAAAGGCCACGCGCCCGTCCTCGCGACGGCGTCCGCGCAGGATCATACAGCGGACATCTTGGTCCTTGTTGACCGTCTTCAAGACCTCAGCCAAGGCATCCCACATCTCGAGGTTGATGGCATTCAAGCGATCGGGGCGGTTCATCCAGATCGTGGCTATGGCATCGTCACGGGTTAGCTCTACCAGGTCACTCATCGGCTCTTCGTCCTTCGAAACAGGGCTTCCTCAATTAGGGCTCGCAGCTCTCTCGCTGCTGATTTAGGATCGGGCGCAGCGGCCAGGGTGGAAACGACGGCCAGGCCGTCCACACCGCTCTCCATGACCTGAGCAGCGTTGGCGGCCGAGATGCCGCCGATGGCGACGGCCGCACGCTCTGGGCGCAGCCCACGGATGTCTGCCAGCCCCGCCACGCCAATCGCGGGTGAGGCATCGGCCTTGCTGGCTGTCGCAAAGACCGGACCGATCCCCAGGTGGTCGGCGGGACTGTCTTCTGCCGCCAGGGCCTCTTCTCTGTTGGTGATGGAGAGACCCAGTCGGGCCCGCGCCGGCAACTGCTCTCGCGCCTCTGCTGTCGGCATATCGCCCTGTCCAACATGCAGCCCGGCAGCTCCCGAGGCGACCGCAGCCTCTAGATCATCATTGACCACCAGGGGGATCGACAGCGGGTCCAAAATGCTCCGTAGATTCTTGGCGAGCTCGGCAAAGCGCGCGCTATCGCTCTCCTTCTCGCGCAGCTGCACGGCCGTCACGCCGCCCTGCACGGCTTCTTCGACCACCCAAGTCAACGGGCGTCCTGCGCAGTCGGCCTCACCCACCACAAAGTAAAGCCGAAGCGCCTCTGGCAGAGACATTGAGATGGTCATGTCACCTTCATACGCGCCGCGATCGTGGCCTGGTCAAGACCAGCCAGGTGATCGAGAAAGGCGACACGAAAGCTGCCGGGTCCGCGCGCCTCTTCGGCCGCCAACTCTCCGGCCAGGCCGTAGAGGACCAAGGCATGGCAGGCAGCCGCCAGTGGCTCCTTGGTCACCGCCAGACAGGCCGCCATGACCGCCGTCAGGGAACAGCCGGTGGCGGTCACCCGGGCCATCAGCGGGTGCCCGTTGTCGATCCGAAGCACCTCTATTCCGTCCGTCACATAGTCGCTGGCCCCGGTTACCGCGACCACCGCGCCGCTCTTCGCCGAGAGCGTCTTTGCGGCCTCCAAAGCCTCTTCGACACCATGCCTGGCATCGACGCCAGCCGCACCGGTGCCGCCAGCCAAGGCCAAGATCTCAGAGGCATTGGCCCGAACGATCGTGGGCTTCAGCGCCATCAGGGCTGCGGCCGTGCCGTTGCGATAGGGTGTGGCCCCGACACCGACCGGGTCGAAGAGCCAGGCTGTGCCGGCCCGCCCTGCAGCAACAGCGGCCGCCTGCATGGACTCGACCCAGGCCGAATCGAGAGTCCCCATATTGATGTTCACCGCACCGGCGATCGTCGCAAAGGCGGCAACCTCTTCCGTCGCATGCGCCATCACCGGCGAGGCACCGATGGCCAAGAGCACATTGGCCATGATGTCCATCGAGACCAGGTTGGTGACCGAGTGGACCAGCGGCGCCGATTCGCGGATTTTTTCGACGGTTGACCATATCTCAGTGCTGCTTTGGCTCATTGCGCCCCCTTGGCTCATCCCGCCCCCTTGGCTCATCCCACCCCAGACTCCTGCTTGCCCTCTCATGCTTCCTGCCACTAAGACTGCCCCCATTCCGCAGACGAGAGAAGGCCCCTTTGCCCCCATGTCCCGAGCAAACGAAAGGGCGCGACAGACCGCGCATTGTCTCCTTCAAATCGAAGCCGTGCTGTTTCGCCCGCATGATCCCTTCACCTTCACCTCGGGACGCGTCTCGCCGGTCTATGTCGACTGCCGCAAGATCATCTCCTTCCCGCGTGCCAGGGCCGCCCTCATGGCGCTTGCGGTCGAGCAGATCAACGAGACCTGCGGGTTCGAGGCCTTTGATGTCATCGCCGGCGGCGAGACCGCCGGCATTCCCTTCGCCGCCTGGATTGCCGAGCTTCTAGGGCTGCCGATGACCTATGTCCGCAAGAAGCCCAAGGGCTTCGGTCGCAACGCGCGGATCGAAGGCGTCATCACTCCGGGCGACCGCGCGCTGCTGGTCGAGGACCTGGCGACCGACGGCGGCTCGAAGCTAGGCTTCATCGAGGCCCTGCGCGAGGCCGAAGCCGAGGCCAAGCACAGCTTCGTCGTCTTCCACTACGGCATCTTCCCCGAGGGTATTGCGCGTCTGGGCGAGGCTGGCGTCACCCTGCACGCACTGGCGACCTGGTGGGACGCCTTGGACGTCGCCGAAAGCGAGGGCTATCTGGACCAGAAGGGAATCGAGACGGTCCGCGCCTTCTTGGACGACCCCAACGGCTGGTCGGCGGCCCATGGCGGCAAGACCAGTGAGGATCTTGCCTAAGAGTTGGTTTGAGATTGCGGGGGTGCGGGCCGGAGCCGCTTTGAGAAAGGGCCTACGCGCCCTTTCTCAAACAAACACTAAGAGCTGCCGCCATTTCAGCGCCACGAAGTCGTCAGGCGATCCACCCAATCTCTTCGAGAAGGCCGCACAGTCAAATCCCACCTCCACTGCACAGGGGAGCATTGCGCCGACCCACGGCACGACGCTCCACCATCGCTGCTGTTGGAGGGTTCGATCATGACGAAGAGAACTGGATTGGGCAGAAGCAAGCTGGTGGCAGCGCTACTGGCTGCGCCTCTCATTGTAACGCCTTTGGCTGCTGGCGCACAGTACGACCCTGGCACCTCGTCCGCAACGACGAGTGAGCAGCAAACCCGCGCGAGTGTGAGCGAGCAGGACCGTCAGGTTCAGGAGGCGCGCGTGATCGGGCGCCTGATCCTGATGGAGAACCGCGAGAAGATCGCAGAGGTCCTGGCCAAGCTTGCCGACCAGCCAACCTACAGGATCGTCCAGGCGCTGCGCGACCAGGGTACCAGGGCCACCTTGAAGCAATTCAATGTGCCGCTCGCCAAGTTCGCCATCGCCATCGAGCCGCACTGGAGCGGGGTCGTTCGCGATGCGCAAGAGCAAGGCAAGCTCAGCGATTTTCAGGCCCAACTACTGCTACAAGAGCTGGCCCAGGGCTATGGCCAAAATCCCGACGATGCCCGTCCGCGCATCGGCCCGGTGCGCACGCTCTCTCGCCTGGAGGCGCGCAGCATGACCAATCAGGCCCTGGCGGAGATCTCCGGAAAGACACCGCAAGAGGTGCAGATGCTGGTGGGAGAGCTGGGTATCAACAAGGCCGGCTCGGCCTTGGGGGTCAACCCTGACGCCCTCGCCCAAGCCGTCCAGGCCAAGATGAAGTCGCGCATTGAGACTGCGGTCTCTGAAGGACGCATCGCCGCGGGACAGGCCACGGTTCTGTTGAATGCGCTGCCTGCTCAGCCAGTGGCTGAGAGCGGCTGATCTGAAGGCTTTCCCATGAGCCAGCGGACGGGCCTCCCACCCGAGGGAGCGCCCCTTCGCTTTCTATGTCCTATGACCCATAGCCAAGGACCACTTGGGTCTCGCGGCAGCTGGCGCTAAGAAGGATCTCTGTCCTGCACCTTTGCCGGGTGCATAGAAGAGGTCTCAAAAATGGTGGAACCCTGGCAAACAAGACCGGTCGAGGCTCAAGATCTTGCGCCTCTAAGTGCGCTCTGCCTGCGCTCCAAGGCTGTCTGGGGTTATGACGAGGCCTTCATCGAGGCCTGCCGGGAGGAACTGACCTTCACGGAACAGGATCTTGCCGAGACCGTCATCACCTTGGCCGAGCGATCCGGAGAGCTAGCCGGTGTCGTTCAGTTGGAGGTGAGCGAGGGGGTCGCTGATCTGCTGAAACTCTATGTCGAGCCCACCATGATCGGCGGCGGCCTCGGCCGCTTGCTGTTCGATTGGGCCGTCGCGGAGGCGAAGCGGCAGGGGGCAAGGAGCATGACGATCGAAGCTGACCCCCATGCCAAACCGATCTACGAGAAGATGGGCGCGGTCCTGATCGGAACCGCGCCATCAGGATCCATACCGGGCCGTGAACTCCCCCTCCTCCGCCTGGAGTTTAGGGACTGACGTTCAGTCCTGGGCCGTGGTGGGATCGATGGTCTTCCTGATCTCGGTCACCTTGGTCGCCGGAAAACCGCTGATCTCGGCATGCTTGCGGATCACCTCTTCATCTTTGGCGAGGTAGACACAGAAGGTCTTGTCGCCGGCCACATAGGATTCCACCCACTGCACGTCGGGCGCCAGTTGGGCCAGGACCTCATTGGATTTCTGGGCAGCTGCGCGCAGCTGCTCACGCTCAAAGCTGCCGACCTCGGGAATGTCTCTCTCGATCATGTAACGCTTCATCATGACAGGCTCTCTAGCCTCCCTGTTTCATTTGCCGCGCCGACTATAGCCAAGGCAGGATGAGCAGCGAAACCGCTGCCTTTGAGTCGGTCATTGAAATGACCGAGGTTGATCGGCGGCACCGGCCCACTACCCCTCCCGGCCGCCCAAGCAGGTATCCTATTGGGTGGCCGGGAAGGGGAGCGGGCCGGAGCGAAGCGGTGAGTATCACTTACCGCATATTCCTGCTAGCTACCCACAAGGAGTTTTGACCATGCTGCAAGTCTGGGGTCGTCGCACCTCCTCCAACGTACAATCGGTAATGTGGTGCATCGGCGAGCTGGGGCTTGACTACAAGCGCTACGACGTGGGGCAGCGTTTCGGGGGTACCGATACGCCGGAGTTTGCCGCGATGAACCCTAACCGTCTGGTTCCGGTGCTCCAGGACGGAGACAACAAGCCGCTTTGGGAATCAGGCGCAATCCTGCGCTACCTGGCCAACCGCTACGCAAGCGGCCCCTTCTGGCCCGAGGAGCTCGTGGCCCGCACCGAGGTTGACCGCTGGGCCGAGTGGTCCAAGATCACGGTCGCCAGCGCCTTCACCGGTCCGATCTTCTGGCGGGTGGTGCGAACGCCCAAGGCCAAGCAGGACCCAGCCGCGATCCGCCAAGCCGTCAAAGCCTTTGAGCGGGTCTTGATGATTGCCGGCAAGCAGCTGCGCGAACATCGCTATCTAGCCGGGCCGGACTTCACTCTGGCCGACATACAGTTCGGCCACGTCCTCTACCGCTATTTCGAGATCGAAATCGAGCGCGCCAACCTGCCGGCGATCCGTCGCTACTACGACGCGCTGACGGAGAGACCCGCCTATCAGGAACACGTCATGGTGTCTTATGAGGATCTGAGAGCCTAACCCGAAGCTGCTTGCGCCCTGCACTGTCTTATCAGGGTCTTGGGCAAGGAGAGTGGCGCGTGGCGATGCCGGGCGCATCGTAAGCGGCGCTCGACGCCGTAACAAGGCTCTGATAAGACAGCCCTTCGGGTCGCTGCCGGGGCCACGATTGCCATGTCGCGCCGGCTTGACGATGCGCCCGGCATCGCCGGCGCCACAGCTCCTAACACTCGCGGCTCCGGCAGCGATGCAGGACACAAGCAGCTTCGGGCTAGACTCTAAGGGCGGAGTGAGCCGGCGCTAGAGCTTCAAGGGCGCCCGACAGCAGCTCGAAATGGTCGATGATGCGATCAGCGCCCAGTGCGTCGATCGGGACCTTGCTGTAACCTTGACTGAAGACGATAGCGCGCATTCCGGCCGCCTTCGCAGCAGCAACGTCGTTCTCACTATCACCGACCATCACGCATTCTCCGGCCGTGACACCGATATCGCGCAAGAGCAGGAGAAGATGATTCGGGTCGGGCTTGCGAACCGGATAGCTGTCACCACCGGCCAATCCTGTGAAGAGGTTCTCCACTCCAAGACTGCGCAGAATGGCACGTGACAGGGCTTCCGGCTTGTTGGTCGCCACGGCGAGCAAGCAACCGCGTGACCTGAGATCCTGCAGCGCCTCCAGGACACCTGGGTAGAGCCTCGTCTCGACACAGTGGCGCTCGGCATAGAGCTGCTTGAAGCGCTCAAGCCCATCGGTCGGGAGCGGCGCCTGGCGATAGGCGAAGGCGCGCTCGATCAGGGCGACAGCACCGTCGCCCACCATCTGGAAGATCTCGCTCATGGTGAGGGCCGCGAGGCCCGCCTCGGCCAAGAGCCGATTGAGCGCATCGGCCAGGTCCGCGATGCTGTCCACCAGAGTGCCGTCAAGATCGAAGATGACCGCGCGCGGCCAGCTGTTCTGCATGGGACTCCCCTCCTCCCGACCGCCTTGCCAAGCGGACCTCGCCTCGGGCAAGACTGGCGTGCCCCAAGTCCGTGTGAATTCCTGTTGCGAGATCTGACATGTCTACGTCTGAAAGACCACTGGCCGTCGTGATCCTGGCCGCCGGCCAAGGCACACGCATGAAGTCGAAACTGCCGAAGGTCCTGCATCCCGTCGCCGGTCGTGCGATGATCCGCCACGTGCTGGCCGTCGCCGAGAGCCTGAACCCAGTCAAGATCGTCACCGTCGTGGCGCCCGAGATGGCCGAGGTCGAGGCGGCCGTCTCTCCCCATCCGACTGCGGTGCAGAGCCGCCCGCTGGGCACGGCACACGCACTTCTGGCCGCCGCGCAGAGCCTGAGTGAAGAGTTGGAACAGGGCGCTGATGTCCTGGTTCTCTACGGCGATGGCCCGCTCATCACCAAGCCGACCCTGGAGGCGATGCTGGCCAAGCGCAAAGCAGCCGAGGCGCCGGCTTTCGTTTGGTTGGGGGTAAGGCCGCCCGACCCCAGCGGCTACGGACGCCTGATCCGCAGCGAAGGACGGCTCGAGCGCATTGTCGAAGAGAAGGAAGCCAACGAAGAGGAACGCCTGGAAGGACTGGTCTGGGGCGGATTGCTCGCTGGCGACGGACGCAGGCTCTTCGAGCTGGCCAGTCGGATCGACAACCGCAATGCCAAGGGCGAGTACTACCTGACCGCGCTGGTCGCTCTTGGGAACGAAGCAGGCGCGCTCTCCGGGATTGCCGAGAGCACCTTCGAAGAGATTTTGGGGATTAACTCGCGCAGTGAGCTGGCGGCAGCTGAGGCCATCTACCAAGACCGTCTGCGCCAGGCTGCCATGGCGGCCGGAGTCACCTTGATGGCACCGGAAAGCGTCACCTTCTCGTGGGACACAGCACTCGCCGCCGACGTCACCATTGAGCCCAATGTCATCTTCGGGCCCGGCGTCACGGTCGCCGAAGGCGTCACCATTCGCGGCTTCTGTCATCTCGAGGGCGTCACCATCGGGGCCGGCTCCGTCGTCGGCCCCTATGCGCGCTTCCGCCCCGGCACTGATCTTGGCGAAGGCGTGCGCATCGGTAATTTCGTGGAGGTGAAGGCGGCCAGCTTCGGGCCCGGCGCCAAGGCCAACCACCTCTCCTACATCGGTGACGCCGAGGTCGGTGCCGGTGCAAACCTGGGTGCCGGCACGATCACCGCCAACTACAACGGCGTCTTCAAGAGCAAGACTGAGATCGGCAAGGGCGCCAGCACCGGGTCAAACTCCGTCCTCGTGGCGCCGGTGCGCTTGGGTGACGAGGCCATCCTGGGCGCCGGCAGCGTCATGACCCAGGACGTCGAGGCCGATGCGATCGCCACCACCCGCCCGCCCTTGGACGTCAGGCCTAGATCGGCCGGGCGCTATCGGGCCCGCCTGCAGCGGCTGAAGCCGAAATGAGCGCGCTAACGCTCTACGGATGGGATCGCAGTACCTACACGCGATCGGTGCTGCTGGCCCTGCACGAAAAGGGCCTCGAGGCTGGGCTGATTGAGGTCAATCCCTTTGCCGAGGAAGGGCTGTCGGCGAGCTACAAGGCGATGCAGCCTTTCGGCAAGATCCCGGTCTTGGTCCACGGCGATGTCCAGATCTACGAGACAGTTGCGATCCTGCGCTACCTGGACGAGGCCTTCCCAGGCCCTGCCCTGCAACCAAGCGATCCGGGTCAGCGCGCGCAGATGCAACAGATCATCGCGCTATTGGATAGTTACGGATATCGCGCCTTGGTCTGGGATCTCTTCGTCAATCTGCGCGAGGGCCCGCTCGATACCGATGCACTGGAACGTGGCCGAGACACCGGCAGGAAGGCCTTGGCTGAGATTGCACGATTAGCCCGGGGGCCTTTGCTTCTGGGAGAGAGCATCACTCTGGCCGATTGTCACCTGGCACCCATCTTGCGGTATGCCATAGTCCCAGACGAAGGCAGAGCCTTGATTGAAGAGCAGCAGACTATCACTGACTGGTGGCGTCTGGTCATGGCGCGACCAGGCTGGGAGGCGCTTCTTAGCTTGCCTTCCGACCTCTAGCCTGTCACTTGGGCGTTAGTACGAATGTGCGGTGCGTGTAGCTCACCGCATCGCACCGGCCCGCTCCCCCTCCCGGCCACCCACGCCAGTATCTCAAATGGGTGGCCGGGAGGGAGCGCGGGCCGGTGCCGCCAAGCATCGTGGGTCATGCTCGTGACCGACGGTACAACTGACGCCCTACTCCGGAGAGCCAAGCCATGACCCGCGATTTCAAGATCCTGGACGGCCGTGAGATCGCTCAAGAGATCCGTCAGCAGGTTGCCAACGACGTCAAGAGCCTGCGCGAGGCCGGCTGGCCCCCGAAGCTAGTCTCAGTGCTTGTCGGCGACCCGGCCTCGGCCACGGTCTATATTCGCAATCAAAAGCGCGTTGCCGAGAAACTGGGCGTTGCCTTCGAAGAGCGGATCTTCCCGGACAGCGTCACCCAGTCCGAGATGCTGGCTGCCATCGCAGCCATGAACGCCGACCCGCGCGTCACCGGCGTCATCCTGCAGCGCCCCGTGCCCGAACAGCTCTCGATCCGTGCCTTGCAGGCGGCGATCCATCCAATGAAGGACGTGGAGGGCATGCATCCGGCCTCGATCGGCAACATCGTCTACAACGACCTGGTCATGGGCCCCTGCACCTCCGTCGCCGCGGTCGAGATGCTGAAGCACACCGGTCTCAAGCTCTCAGGCCTTGAGGTTGTCGTGATCGGCCATTCGGAGATCGTGGGCAAACCCATCGCCTTCCTTTTGATGAGCGAGGGGGCGACAGTCACCGTCTGCCATCACATGACCCGGAATCTGGCGATGCACTCTCGCCAGGCCGACGCGGTCTTCGTCGCCGTCGGCAAGCCAGGTCTCGTCACCGGCCAGATGATCAAGCCCGGTGCCGCCCTGATCGATATCGGCATCAATCAGGTGAGCCTGCCCGACGGCAGCACCCGCATCGTCGGCGATGCCGACTATGAGAGCTGCCACGAGGTCGCCGGCTGGATCACCCCGGTGCCCGGCGGCGTCGGCCCGGTCACCGTCTCGATCCTGCATCGCAATCTGGTGACGGCAGCCAAGCTGCAAAAACACCACTACGAGAGCGTCTTTCAGGACGCCTCTCCGCACGGGCTCTGAGCCCGCATTGCCCAGGTGGGATCGAGGTTGCGCCGACGATCAAGCTGATTCACGTTTAGATATCATGATGTTATGGCGACTGAAGCGAGGTTCTCATGGCGCACCCGGTGGGTGACTCGTTAGAGGGGCCTCTGCGGGTCGATTTCGATCGCCGCGTGAAGCTGGAGTTTCACGGATCGACGGTGAGCTCTGATGGTGGGCTCCTGGCTTATCGGGAACTTGACGACGCTCTCGGTCTGACGAAAGCGGCGGCCACTGTGCTGGAAGACAGCCGTCGTGGCAGGAACGGCTGGCACGCCATCGCTGGGATGCTTCGGCAAGCGGTGTTCGGGCGTTTGGCCGGGTACGAGGATGTCAACGACGCCGAGCGCCTTTCTCGCGATCCAGCGATGCGTTGGATCGTCGGCGGCAAGGCGAGGGATCGGGGCGCGGCGTCGTCGAGCCAGATGGGCCGGTTCGAGACGCAATGGCTCGCCAACGACACCAACCTTCCTGCGTTGGCCGCAGTTCCCGGAGCATGGATCGACCGGGTGCATGGCCGCAAGCCGCCGAAATCCGCGGTGCTGGACATGGACAGCTCCGTCAGCCCGGCTCATGGCGACCAAGAAGGCACGGCCTACAATGGCCACTTCGGCTGCACCTGTTATCATCCGCTGTTCCTGTTCAACCAGTTCGGCGACCTGGAACGTTGCGCGCTCAGGCCGGGCAACGCGCATAGCGCCGATGGCTGGCGCGAGGTGCTCGATCCCGTGATCGCGCGTTATCGGGGGCGACAGCTGCGGCGCTACTTCCGGGGCGATGCCGCCTTCGCCTCACCGGAGATCTACGAGTATCTGGAGGCCGAAGGGTTCGGCTACGCGATCCGGCTTCCTGCCAACAGCGTGCTTCAGGGACAAATCGGTCATCTGCTGCGCCGCCCGCGGGGCCGCCCGCCGCTGGAGGTGCGGCGCTATTACGCCAGCTTCAGCTACCGGGCTGGAAGCTGGAGCAGGATGCGGCGCGTGGTGGCGAAAGTCGAATGGCATCCGGGCGAGTTGTATCCTCGCGTCGGGTTCGTCGTCACCAATCTGTCCCGGCCCGCCGAACGGATCGTCGCCTTCTACAACCAGCGTGGCACGGCAGAGCAGTGGATCAAGGAGGGTAAGAACGCGATCCGCTGGACGCGGCTGTCCTACCGGAGTTTCCGAGCCAACGCGGTTCGCATGCAGCTCCATGCACTGGCCTACAATCTCGCCTACTTCATGCGAACTCTGGCGCTGCCCGATGTCGTGAGTCGCTGGTCATTGACGACGCTGCGCGAGAAGCTGGTGAAGATCGGCGCGAAGGTGGTCCAACACAGGCGCTACGTAACCTTCCAACTGGCCGAGCTTGCCGTGCCACCTACGCTGTTCGCCGAAATCTTGAAGCGGATCGACCGCCTGCGACCACGGCCAGTTCCAACATGACCGCACCCAGGCTGACCCGCGATGCCTCCGATCACAGGACCAGTGCGCCTGGAAACAGCGCGTTTGACCTGTCCAGCCCCCCGAGTGGACGGAGAGGCGCCCGACGCTCGCGAAATTGCCCATTCTCCGATGTCGCAGGGTCTCGCCGGTTGCGATCGAACCATGCCTCAGGCAATCTCTTTGCCATGACTGGAGTCCACCTGGGGAATCCCGGATCACTTGGATCGATCGGATGTATGACAAGGCCCCTTTGACGAGTCCGTCTCCAAATCTCTTGCGCTACCTCGCTGCCACGTTTCGCAAATTGCCGTTGTTTCTGGCGCTTGCGCTGGTGATTGCGGGTTTTTGTTTCCGGGGGAGAATGCCTGGCCCTCTCTGATACCCTTCGGTCCTGCGTCTATTCCTTTGTGGCGGACTTCTGCTTGATTATTATACTTTTTAGCAGTACGATGATTTTCTTAGTGTTTGATAAATACTATGAAGACAGGACCAATACTAAAGGATGTAACGGCAAAATTGCAGCATCAATTCCATCATTAATTTGGATCTGCGGTTTCGGTTACTTGGCCAAGCAGATTCCCGATGTTGGCGACCGTCTCCTTTGGACCCTGAATCCGACCCGATACAACCTGATTTTTCAAGAGATGTTTTGATCGAAAGAAGCTGCCGATAGCGGCGCGATGTAACCCACCAACTGCTCGATTTTCCCGTGCCAAATACGCGGTTCGCCGACATGCCGCGCCAGACCAACAGCGTGCGACTGATTGCCCTCGTAGTGGGCTAACTGAGCTGAGACCTAATCCTCCTTGGCCCCTCTCCCTGTTGGGTCGCGCAGTCTTTGTTGCAAGTGTTGGAGCGGAGACATCGTTCGAGTAATCCGAGCCGCTTCGGTGCACTGTTTTTCTGACCCTATACTATAACTATCCAATGTTAATCTTTCTCGCAGGACTCATTAGGATGGCTTGTGATAGAAACTGCTTCCTTCTGGCAGGACGGCGTCACCGAGAGCCGATACCTGCCAGACATCGCCATCTGGAACGACGAGGACCGGCACCGCATTGGGCATATCCACGACGTCAGGAACCATCCGAACCCTGGTCCTGGCCGCGAACCAGACACCGCCATGCGCCACTACTAGGGTGTTGGGCCCACCGGCGACGGCCTCAACCAAGGCCGGCCAGACGCGATCGCGAAACTGCCAGAAATCCTCACCGCCCTCCGGCTTGTAGCGCCCGGCCCAATGGTCCGGGATCCAGGACTGATAGGGCTGGTCTTGATGGATACCGAAGTGACACTCCATCAGGCCCGGCGCCTGCTCGATCGCAAGCCCGTGTGGCGCGGCCACTGCTTCTGCCGTCTTGTACGCGCGGCTGAGCGAACTGGAGACAATTCTCTCCAGGGGCTCGTCAGCCAGAACGCGCGCAGCCTCGGCGGCCTGCTCCAGACCACGGGGGCTGAGCGGCGCATCGCTTTGCCCCTGTATCCGGCCTTCTCGATTGTAGAAGGTCTCGCCATGGCGAAGGAAATAGAAGGGCGTCGTGATGGACATGAAGGAGGGCTCTCTCAGGGGCGGAGTGGGAGGCCCCTTCCCTAGCCTACTGCGCCTACTTTGCCAGGCGCCGCAAGGTCGCGGCAGCTTTGGGAGAGGTCGCTAGCCCGCTCAGCGCGAGACCGGAAGAGGTCGTCCAGCAAGCGCCGTGACCTGCCAGTCTGCCTGCCTCGGCTCAATATAGAGTGGCAGGGCATTGGGCAGCCGCTTGACGTTCGGCTCCATCATGACGAAGCTCCTGGCCGCAATCCAGAGGCCGCCGTGGGCGACCAGCAAGGTCCCCTTCCCGCCCGCAACGGCGCGCTGCATGGCGGGCCAGACCCGCGCGCGGAACTGCCAAAAGTCCTCGCCGCCTTCGGGCGCAAAGTTGCCGGTCCAATAGTCGGGAAGCCAAGGCTCGTAGGGTCTACCCTGATAGATGCCCAGGTGGCACTCCATCAGGTCCGGGTCTTCTTCGACTGCAACGCCGAGCACAGCGGCAACCAGATCAGCCGTGTGACGCGCCCGTCGCAAGGGACTGGATACAATACGCTTGATCGGTTCGCCCGCCAGGTCACGCGCCGCCTGCTCGGCCTGTTCGACACCCAGGTCGTTCAAAGGGACATCGCTCTGCCCTTGAAAGCGACGTTCCCGATTGAAGGGCGTTTCGCCGTGGCGCAGGAAGTAGAAAGGCCGTGAGACGCCAAGGTGCTCAGGGGCCACGCGCTCGGCCAGGTTGCCTGGATCGGTCATCTACAAGAGATAAGCGCGCCTCCCACCGGCGCCATTGGGTGTAAAGTCGCGGGAGTGCCGCTCTCAAGCGTCGCTGGCGCGTTCCCGCTCCTGCACCTGGCGCCAGTTCACTTTCCCAGAAGGGGTCCGCGGCAGGCTCTCCACAAACGCGATCAAGCGCGGCACCTTATAGCCTGCAAGGCGCTCGCGCGCCCAGGCGACAACCGCCTCGCTGCTGGTGGCCTCAGCCTCCGGACGCAGGACCAAGAGGGCCTTCACGACTTCGCCCAGCCGCGGGTCTTGCGCCGCGATCACGCAGGCCTCGGCGACCGCGGGGTGATGCAGCAGGGCCTGCTCTACCTCTGCCGGCCAGACCTTGAGCCCGCCCAGATTCACCATGCGCTTCAAGCGATCGACCAGATAGAAAAAGCCCTCCTCGTCGACATAACCCAAATCCCCGGTGCGCAAAAAGCGCCGTCCCTCGATCTCGGCGAAGGCAGCACGGGTGGCCTCAGGATTGTTCCAATAGCCAAGGAAGACCTGCGGTGCCGAGATGATGATCTCTCCGGTCTCGTTGGCACCCAACAATCGACCGCTCTCCGGATCGCGGATGCGGGAATCGACATCATAGATCGGCACCCCCAGGGAGCCGCGCCGCGGATTGTCGGGTGGATTGATATGGGTCGCCGCCATGGTCTCGGTCAGGCCATAGCCTTCGATGTAGGAGAGGCCGGTGCGCGCCTTCAGCTTGTCGAAGATGGCGACCGGCATCGCCGCCCCACCGCCGCCGATCCCCTGCAGGCTCGAGAGATCCCGCGCTGAGGCTTCGGGATCGTTCAAGAGGTCGATGGCCATGGTGGTGATGTTGCGCCAGCGCGTGACCCGGTAGTGTTCGATCATGTGGGCGGCCATCTTGCGATCCCAGCGCGCCATCAAGATCAGGCTGTGCCCCTGGTAGAGCGGTGCGTTCATCACCGCCTGCATGCCGGTCACATGAAAGAAGGGCAGGCTTGCCAAGACGATCTCGTGGCTCTCCTCGGGCGTTTCTTCCAGCCGCCAGACGATGGTGCCGTAGAGCGTGGTCATGACGGTGCGATGGCTGTGCATGCAGCCCTTTGGCTGACCAGTGGTGCCCGAACTGTAGGGGATGACGGCCAGATCGTCAGGACCCGCGCGCTGCGGGTCTGCCTTCGAGCCTGCCTCCAGCGCTGCTTGCCAGGTGACGACCTCTGATGAGGCTGCAAGCGGCGGCGCCTCAGTTTGCAAGGCGGATGGCAGGCCAAAGCAGCTCTCCGGGTCGACGGCATCGGCATAGCGGAAGACGATCACGCGCCGGCAGAGCCCTTCCGCCAAAGCCGTCTCCAGAGCGGGCAGCACCTCTTCTGCCGTGATGACTACCTCGGCGCCGCTGTCCAAGAGATAGTGCCTAAGCTCGCCGGCCCGGTTCATGGGGTTGATCGGCACCACGACGGCATCGGCACGCAAGATGGCGTAATAGGCAATGACGAACTGGGGTGCGTTCTGGCCCAATAGCAAGACGCGGTCCCCGGCCGCTACGCCAAGATCCTTCTGCAGAAAGCCTGCCAGCGCCTCCACGTTCCTGTGGAGCGCGCCATAGTCTGTCTCACCGCCATAGAAGATAAGCGCCGGTCTGTCCGGATGACGCTCGGCCCGAGCCGCAATGTGGTGGTTGATCGGAACCGTGGGGACTTCCAAGTGGCGCATGGAGAATACGGCTCCAGACTGGTCGAAATGGTTAGACCGTTGGCGATTGCACAGTGCAGGCCGGCACCGCCCCGAGAATAGGCAATAGGGCCGTTTCTCAAACGAATTCTCAGACCGTGACGGTCTCGCCGAGCCAGCTTAGCAACTCCTGATGCGCCCGTCGCCAGTCCGGATCCAGCATTACCATATGCGGCAAGCCGGGCAGCAGCCGCGCCTTGCTGCGATAATAGCTGCCGGTGGCACGCACCTCCTCCGGCGGCAGCAGGCGATCCTCCGCCCCGCCCATCACCAGGATCGGCGGCAGCGAATCGAGGCTGAGGCGACTGGGCGCGAAGGGTGGCCAACCCTGCAGCTGCATGCCGATCAGCGGCGATTCCTCGTCAGACATCGCGAGGAAGCGCTGATAGACCTCAGGGTCGAGCGGTTCGCGAAAGAGGGCTCGGCGCAGACTGGCGGGATTGGCGTGCTTCAGGCTGCACTGACTGGCCGCGAAGAGGCTGCTCCAGGCCCCGACATCGCGCAGCATGAGCCTGAGCCCGGCCGCAGCCAGCCCATGCGGCGGTGCCGAACAGAGCAACACGGCCCCTGTCAAATCGCGCCGGCGGCGCAGATAGGCCTGCAGCACTGCACCGCCCAGGGAGAATCCGACCACCACCAGCGGACGGTTCAAGCGCTCGACCGTCTGTTCCAGATCGGCGACATAGTCGCTAAGGGTGGTGTAGCCCAAGCGCTCCCGCCCCTCGCTCTCACCATGCCCCCTAAAAGAAAGCGCAAAGCTGTCATAGCCCGCCGCGGCCGAGGCCTCGAGGAAGTTGCCTTGCCAAAGACTGGCCGAGGTGCAGATTCCATGCAGAAACAACAGCGCCACGGGCCGCTTCCGGCCCTCTGCCGCAGCCCCGATTACTTCCAGATTCATCTGCCCCCACCTGCTCCCCAAAGGTCACAATCTGTCTCTACCGATCTGACCCATGTGGATAGCAGAGCCTTTGCCGCTTCGCCAAGCCGGCGCCTGGGTCCTTAGGATCGAAAGGCTCGCATCGCGCCTTAGCTTCGCGTTAGACTGACGGCCTGGAAAGGATAGCCCATGGTCCCGCCCGAAGCGCTTACCCACTGCCTGCCGGAGCGCTTGCATCCGGTAAGCCGCATGTTCCTGGAGCACTGGCTGAAGGGTGATTTCTCGACGGCAGAATTCCTGCGCTGGTTCCACATGCCCAATTCCGACTACATCGCAGTCGCCGATTGCATTGTGAAGGCCGCCGCCCAATCTATGTGAGATAGGCAAAGGAAGCGCTTTACAGCCTGCAGGCAGGTCTGATAAATCCCCTCTCCTCGCTGGCGGGGCCCTCAAGGCATGCGGCCCCAGCCCTTGGCTGATCCGCGGTAGCTCAGTGGTAGAGCAGACGGCTGTTAACCGTCCGGTCGTAGGTTCGAATCCTACCCGCGGAGCCAATCTTCTTGAAATAGTGCGTTGATCTGGCTGGTGAAATTGAGGCCGCTGCCTCGCCGGGTTTGGCGAAAACTCAGTCCCCAAGCTCTTCAACGACGGCGCGGAACTGTGCTAGGACAGCTTCCAGGTTCTTGACGATTTCACCAGCGATGATGTCGGGTGTCGACAGGCTGTCGTCCTTCAGCCAAAAGATATTTAGGTTCAGCTTGTCGTGTGCGACCAACTCTTCGTAAGCGAATTTGCGGAAGCGCTCGCTCTCCTCGCGCCGCTTGTAGCAGTCGACGAAGTCGTTCAGGTCCGCGCTGACAAGTTTCTTGGTCTTCTGGGTCTTGTGGACGTTGGTGCGGTAGTCGTAGACCCAGAGCGCCTTGGTCTGGGCCTCGCGCGCAGCGGCCTTCTTGTCGAAGAAGAGCACGTTCGCCTTGACGCCCTGGCTGTACCAGATGCCGGTCGGCAGCCGCAGCAGGGTGTGGAGGTCGAAACCTTCCAGCAGCCGCTTGCGGCAACAACTCCGGGACGGTCCTCGTCTTGCTCTCGAGCCAGTCAGCCTATCCCCCAGAACCAGCCGGCAGGCGGATGGCGGTCAGGGTGAATTCGTCTTGCCGCCATTGACCGGAGACGGTGAGGCCTTCTGGGAAAGGACCGACGCTCTTCTTGAAGCAGGCCAGAAAACGCCCGCCCTCTTCGAGGGTGATTTCGGCGTCCTCGAAGCCCATGAAACAGCCGCTTTGAGGGAACTGTGCTTTGTAGAGCGCCTCCTTGGCGGAGAACATGACCAAGGCGCGCTGGCCGCGGAGGCCGGGGTCTAGGGTTGAGAGGGCGGTCCGTTCAGCCCGGGTGAAGACCATGCGCCAGAGGTCCGGGTCCAGGGTTTTGCGATCCTCGCCGTCAATGCCGAGGCTGCCGCCGCCGGCCTGGGCCAGGGCCACCCAGGCTCGCGTGTTGCAGTGCGAGATGCTGCCCGAGATACCATCCGGCCATAGAGGTGCGCGCGAGGCGGAGGCAAGCAGGTCAAAGGCATTGATGGCGAAGTGGCGTTCGAGCGCCAGCCGCGCCAGATATCGGCCGGTTGCGTACTCCTGCCGTCGCTTCAGCACAGCCTTGGCCACATGCGCTGCCTCCGACGGGGTTAGGCTGGCATTCGCCTCAGCGTCGACCGCCGCCGTTAGGACGTAGACCTCGTCGTCGAAGAGGCCATTGATGTAGGCGACGTCAATCAAAGGTGCCGCTCCTCCGCCAGGGCGGTCTGATAGGAACTCATCGCCTGCTTCGATATCCTCGGCTGCGATCTCTCAAGGCCGATCCTCCCCAAAGCGTCCGAGCCAAGCAACGCCGAGAGAGGATTGCTTACCGACAAGAGCCAGTCTGCCGAGCCCCGGTGAAAGCAACGATTCTTGGCCTCGCGACAAAGAATTCCTTTGCACGCATTTCTGCGAATTGGCAAAATCTCGGTTATGAACGAACGTTAAGTGGGCAATTCGGGCGTCTATGCAGTAGACTTGGCGCCGAACGCCAAGACGCTTTGGGACTGCTGAGCGCAAAAAGGCCCAAGCTCTAAGCCCAATCACACCCCGGGGAGGAAGACCCCCGGGGCCTATCCGGAAAGACGCTTCAATGCTGGATGCCTCCCGCTACGATGTCCTCTTCGAATCAGTGCCTATCGGCCCGGTCGTTGCGCGCAATCGCTTCTATCAGGTGCCGCATTGCGACGGCATGGGCTATCTGAGGCCGCAGGCCGAGGCCGCTATGCGCGCGGTCAAGGCAGAAGGCGGATGGGCGGTGGTCTGCAATCAAGAGACCGAGATACATCCGACATCGGACCTCTCGCCCTATCCCGAAAACCGGCTTTGGGACGCACGCGACATACCGGCCTTAAGGCTGATGACCGAGGCCGTGCACGAGAAGGGATCACTCGCGGCGGTCGAGCTGGTGCACAACGGAAATCATGCGCAGAACATCTTCACCCGGGCGCCGGTGCTGGCCCCTTCGGAGATGTCGCTCACGGCCGGATACCCAAAGCAGGCGCGTGCCATGGACCTGGAGGACATCCGCAACTTCCGGCGCTGGCATCGCGAGGCTGCTCTTAGGGCCAAAGAGGCTGGCTTCGACATCATCTATGTCTATGCTGGTCATGGGATGACCTTGGCACAGCATTTCCTGCTACCGCATCTGAACGATCGCAGCGACGCTTATGGCGGTTCGCTGGAGAACCGGGTCCGGCTGACGCGGGAGCTGCTTGAAGACACGCGCGACGCGGTGGGGGACAGCTGCGCGGTGGCCTTTCGCTTTGCCGTCGACGAGATGCTGGGCGGTGATGGCATGCAGGCGGCCGAGGAAGGCCGCGCCGTGGTCGAACTGCTGGCGGAGCTGCCGGACCTCTGGGACGTCAACGTCTGCGACTGGTCCAACGACAGCCTGACCACGCGCTTTCAGCCCGAGGATGGCTACCAGAACGACTACATCGCCTTCGTGAAGCAGGTGACCTCCAAGCCGGTGGTCGGGGTCGGGCGGCTGACCTCGCCCGACATGATGGCCTCTATGGTGCGCAAGGGCATCGTGGATTTTATCGGGGCCGCGCGCCCCTCGATCGCCGATCCCTTCCTGCCTAAGAAGATCGAGGAAGGACGGATCGAAGACATCCGCGAGTGCATCGGCTGCAACATCTGTGTCTCCTCCGACACCTTGGGCGTGCCCATCCGCTGCACCCAGAACCCGACCATGGGCGAAGAGTGGCGCCGTGGCTGGCATCCGGAGATCATGCAACCCAAGGCCTCGGACAGTGAGGCGCTGGTCATCGGCGCCGGCCCGGCAGGGCTTGAGTGCGCGCTTTCCCTGGCCCGCCGCGGCTACGAAGTGACCTTGGCCGAAGGTGCGGAGGAGCCTGGCGGCCGGGTACGGCGCGAAAGCGGCCTGTCGGGTCTCTCTGCCTGGGCGCGGGTTGCCGACTATCGGACCTATCAACTGGGACAACTGCCGAACGCGCAGGTCTTTCTGCAGAGCCGCCTGAGCGCCGAAGAGGTCGCCGAGCTATCCATCCCCAATGTCTTCGTCGCCACCGGCGCACATTGGCGTGCCGACGGCGTGGGCCGCTCGACCCGGCGCAACCCGCCGACCATCGATCCCGGTGCCAAGGTGATGACCCCCGACGACATCATGGACGGCAAGAGGCCAGAGACCGAGCAGGTCACGATCTTCGACGACGACCAGGGCTATCTTGCCGGCGTGCTCGCCATGCAGTTGGCCGAGCAAGGGCATCGCGTGACTTTCGTCACCCCAGCCAGCCTGGTCTCCCCCTTCACCGGCTTCACCCTGGAACAGGCCCGGGTGCAGGCCGCCATGATCGAAGCCGGGGTCGAGATCTGCTGCAACGAGGTGCTGGTCGCCGTCGAGAAAGAGCAGATCCGCAAGGCCTGTGCCTTCACTGGCAAAGAATCCGACTGTGAGGCGATGACAGCTCTGCTGGTGACGGAGCGTGTCCGCGAAACCGCGCTCTATGACAGCCTTCAGGACCAGGGTCTCTCGACCCTCACCCTGATCGGTGACGCAGCCTCGCCAGGCCTGATCGCAGATGCGGTCTGGTCGGGTCACCTGGCCGCCCGAAACTTCGAACGTTCGGCAGGCGATGTAGACGCCGAATGGTTCAAACGCGAAACAATATCTCTGAGCCCATGGGAGTGATAGCGCAATGACTGCAACTTCAAGACGCGGCGGTGGCCGTGCGGCGAGACGCGCTGCGCGCGAGGCCAGCACCGGCAACGAAGCGGTCCATGCGGGGATCCCCGGCGGTCGCTACAAGCCTTTGAGCGAGGCCGACATGAAGGCGGTTCATGGTGCCGCCATGACCGTCCTGGAGCGGACCGGGCTGGGCGATACCATCGAAGAGCTGAACGAGCTGGTCCTGCCCAAGGGCGCGGTCATCAGCGAGCATGGCCGGCTTTGCTTTCCGCGCGCCCTGGTGGAGGATGTCTTGGCCAATGCGGCCAAGGAGTTCTACCTCTATGCCCGCGGGGACCGGGAAGGCAAAGACGACCTGCATGTGACCGGAAAGAGCGTCTATTTCTCCAACTCCGGAACGGCCGTCACCACCTACGAGTCCGAGACCAAGAGCTACCGCCCCTCGACCTTGCGCGACATCTATGACTTCACGCGCCTGGTCGACCAGCTTGAAAACATTCACATGCTGGGTGACACGGTGCTCGCCACCGACGTGCCGGACGACTACGAGCACGACATGAATATGATCTATGCGATGCTGGCAGGCTGTCAGAAGCCGGCCTGCCTCAGCTTTCGCAAGCGCGAGCATATTCCCCACGGCATCCACCTCTTCGACATGGCCTCCGGCGGTGAAGGCAGCTTCATGAAGAAGCCTTCGGTCATCTTTGGCGGCTGTCCGGTGGTCTCCCCTCTGCGCTTCGGCAAGGAGAACCTGGAGACCCTGATCGACACCGCGAAGCTGGGGCTCTGTGCGGATCTGGCGGTGCCGCCACAGGCCGGGGCCACCGCGCCCGCCACACTAGCCGGCACTCTGGCGCAGACCGTGGCTGAGACCCTGGCCTGTGTGGTCATCGTCAACCTGATCAATCCCGGCACGCCGGTGAACTTCGCCGCCTGGCCCTTCATCACCGATCTGCGCACCGGTTCCTTCACCGGCGGATCCGGCGAGCAGGCCCTGATTTCGGCTGCTGCCGTCCAGATGGGTCAGTACTACAGCCTGCCGACCTCGATCGGCTGCGGCATGACCGATGCCAAGCTACCGGATGCGCAGTATGGGCTGGAGAAGGCCCTGGCTTACACGCTGGCCGCGCATGCCGGCGCCAACCGCCTTTGCGAGTTTGGCGGCATGCTGGGCAGCCTGATGGGCTGTTCCTTCGAGAGCATGGTAATCGACGACGAGGCCGGCGGCATGATCCTGCGCACCCTGCGCGGGATCGAGGTCAGCGACGAGACCCTGGCAGTCGACGTGATCCACGACTGTGCCATCAGTCCCGGGCACTTCCTGGGGAACGCGCACACCCTGGGCTACATGAACACAGAGTTCGTCTATCCCGAACTGATGAACCGGGAGCGAACGGATACCTGGGAAGGCAGCGGCAAGCCGGACCTGATGGCGGCAGCCAAGGTAAAGGCGGATAGACTGCTGGCCTCGCATCACCCCAACTACTTCGGCGCAGTGGACGCGAAGGTCCGCGAAGAGTTCCCGATTCTGCTGACGCTGTAACAGGCGACAAGGCTGGCGATTGCGCTGCTGAAGCGAGACCTCGACCTTTGGGTCTCGTTTGGGCCAGACTGGTGACCATGAAGGCCATCGTCTCAGCCTTGTCACTGCTTTGGCTGCTGGTCGCCGTAGCACCAGCCTCAGCCGACGACATCCCCGTGGATGTGGAGCTGGTGCTGGCGGTCGATGTGTCTCGTTCCATGACGCCGCGCGAGCTGGAGATCCAGCGGCGCGGCTATGCCGAGGCCCTGGTCAGCCAGGAAGTGCTGGACGCCATTGCTCTCAGCGGACGCAGCCAGGTGGCCCTGACCTACATCGAGTGGGCCGGCACCTACTCCCAGCGCGTCATCGTCGATTGGACCTTGATCCGGACCCGCGCAGATGCCGAGGCCTTTGCCGCGGCACTGACAGCCGAGTTCGACTCGGCGCTTCGGCGCACCTCGATCTCAGGCCTGATCGACTATGCCGCCGGTACCTTCGCCGAGAATGGCTTCTCCGGCTTTCGGCAGGTAATCGACATCTCCGGTGACGGACCGAACAACGCAGGCCGGCCGGTCACGGCCGCCAGGGACGCTGCCGTCGCCCAAGGGATCATCATCAACGGCCTGCCGCTGATGACCAACGAAGGCATGGGCGGCCAGTGGCATCTGGACGACCTGGACGTCTATTACCGCGCGTGCGTGATTGGCGGCACGGCGGCCTTCGTCATTCCAGTCCTGAAATGGGAACACTTTCCTCGCGCCGTCCGCCGCAAGCTGGTGCTGGAGCTGGTCGGGCGCGAACCAGCGCGGGCAGAGGTCCGTCCCCTCCCCGTCCAAGGCTATGACTGCCTGATTGGTGAAAAGATCTGGGACCAGTACTTCGGCGACTGGAATTAGCGGCGGCTAAGAGAGTGTAGATTCAAAGGCACAGGTGTCACCGTTTCACATCCACCCTTAATGCGAGCGCCTTATTGATCTTGACTATTTATCCGAGATCCAGTCTGTTGCTGCTGTGGCGGAAAGCCAGAAGCGGTCTCTGCATGAGGGGTTTCGACCTCAATATGATGGGAGGGCATGCGACCTCCTCCCCCGCCACGCGCTAGCGTAGCCCCGGCCCCTTGAGTAACGATCGGAAGTTCTCTGGGCGGTATCCCTCAGGAGGGTCCAAACGCTTCTGAGGAGATCCGGGGCGCTGCGGCTCTTGGATAACCGACGTGAAAGGCTCCAAGCAGTATCCGGCGCCCCGCCAGACTCGTGGGCGTCGGGACCCGCAGGCTCATCTCACCTTCAGGCCGATCAGTACTGCCGATTCCTGCCTAGAAATCTCCGCGGCCACAAAGCGCGACGACCAGGCAAGTTGAATAAACAACAGTTTTTTCCTCAATTCCAAGAATCTAAGCAGGCACTCAGAAATAATCTGGGTTTCAACGCACTTGGACTGTAGAGTTGCAGGAAGGAGAAAGCGGCGGCACTCAAGGCGCAATCGATTCTCAGTCGGTGGTGAGACACTTGGCTGAGCAGAACTGAACGGCCTTGGCGGATTCATTGCGGGGGCACCAATCATGACAATCCTTTTCGGCACATCAGGCAATGATAGTCTGGTCGGTACCGACACGGTGGATCAGATCTTTGGGTTTTCTGGCGATGATCTGCTCTTCGGCACCGGCGACGCAGATGTGCTGATCGGCGGCCCTGGGAGTGACAGGCTCTTCGGTGGCGGCGATGCCGATACCCTCTTGGGGGCAACCGGCGACGATATCTTCCTCTTCGGTAGCAATGGCAGCGACACGATTTCCGGGGGACTTGGAGCAGACAGGTCTTTAGTGGGCGGTTTCGGGAATGACAGCCTTTTCGGGGGCAGTGGCAACGACAGCCTCCTGTTCGGCACTGCTGGAAACGATCTTATCGAGGGCGACACTGGCGCCGACTTCGGGCTCTATGGGGGCAGCGGTACCGACGTAATCCGCGGGGGCCAGGGTAACGACACCTCTCTGGTCGGTGGACTAGGCTTGGACGAGATCCATGGGGGCAGCGGCGCGGACCGGAACCTGCTCGGCGAGGAGGGTGATGACAGCCTCTATGCCGGCAGCGGTGATGATTCTCGCTTGTACGGCGACACGGGCCAGGACCTGATCGAAGGCGGTGCGGGTGTTGATTCCTACCTGTCAGGAGGATCGGGTGACGACCTGATCCGCGGAGACAATGGCAACGATGTCCTGCTACTGGGCGCCAGGGGCGATGATCGGATCTATGGCGGCAATGGTAGTGATCAGGACCTGGTTGGCCTCGGCGGCAGCGATACTCTTTTTGGCGGCGGCAACAAGGACACCTACCTGAGCGGCAACGCCAACGACGACACTCTATTCGGAGGGACCGGCAATGACACCAGCTTGGACGGAGGTGGTGGAAACGACTATGTCTCCGGCGGAAATGGTGCGGATCGGAACTTGCTGGGATCAGCAGGAGACGACATCCTAGACGGCAACCTCGGCAACGATAGCTTCCTCTTCGGCAGCAGCGGTATCGACACCCTCTACGGCGGCGGCGGTAACGATGCCAGGCTCTATGCCGGAAGCGGCGCAGATCTCGTCTCCGGTGGCAGTGGTGCGGATCGCACGCTCTTGGGTGGGTCAGGAAAAGATACGCTAGACGGAGATAGCGGCAAGGATGTCTCGCTCCTTGGCGGCGACAGTAACGACACTGTCCACGGCGGCAGTGGAGACGACCAGGCCCTCTATGGCGATGACGGCGCAGACTTCCTCTTCGGGGATCTCGGCAATGATCGCTCGCTCAAGGGTGGCTCAGGCGCCGACACCATCTTCGGTGGCAGTGGTCAAGACCAGGTGATCGAAGGAAACAGCAGCAACGACTTTATCGTGGCTCAGTCGGGGCAGGACGCATACGTCTATGGCCAGGACGGAAACGACATTCTCCTCGCCGGTAATGGCGCCGATTTTAGTTTCAGAGGCGGCGATGGGGCCGATGACATCCGCGGCGAGACGGGTCACGACAGCTACCTCCTAGGCGACAAGGGGGATGACACCCTCTTCGGTGGGAGTGGCGACGATCAGGCGCTCAGCGGCGGAAGCGGAGCAGACGCTGTTTTCGGTGATTGGGGTAACGATCAGTTGGTGGGCGGGACTGGGATCGACGGTCTCTACGGTGGTTTGGGCGACGATGCTGTCTACGGCGAGGATGGTGATGATCTGCTGCAAGGCGACCTGGGCGCAGACCGTCTCTACGGCGGCCGCGGCATTGAAAGCCAAGCAAGCGGCGGTTCCGGAAACGATACTTTCCATGGGGGAAGCGGCGGCGACCTTAGCCCGACCGGAGACAGCGGGAATGACCAACTCTACGGTGGATCGGGCATTGACGAAGGCTTCCTGGGCAACGATGGCAACGATCGCCTCTTCGGGGATGACGGCGACGATAGGTCATTCTTCGGTCAATCGGGTGACGACGCGCTATCAGGAGAGGACGGCGGAGACAGTTACTTCTATGGTGGTACTGGTGTCGACTCGATCTACGGCGGTGCCGGTCAGGACATCAGCCTACACGGAGACAGCGGCATCGATCATCTCTTCGGCGGCAGCGGTGATGATCTCGATCTCTTCGGCGGAACCGGCGATGACACCCTTTCCGGAGACAGCGGAGACGACGCGTTAAAGGGTAACGAAGGACGGGATCGCTTCTTCGGAGGCGACGGCAACGACCGGCTCTATGGCGGGGCAGGTAATGATGACATCGTTCAAGGCGACTCCGGCAAGGACACCATCTATGGAGGGACCGGTACTGATTTTGACCTGAACGGCGGCTCTTCCGATGACGTGATCTTCGGGGGGTCCGGTGATGACTGGGACCTTGCCGGACGCCAAGGGGTTGATCGCATCTTTGGCGGCGACGGTTCCGACAATGGAATTTACGGTGACCAATCCACCGACTACCTCTATGGCGGCAGTGGTGACGACAGGTTCATAGGCGGTGGCGGTCACAACGATACGATCTACGGTGGGACGGGGAACGATCGGCTGAACGGCGAAGAGGCGAATGACCTGCTCTTCGGCGGCGACGGAGTGGACACCCTTTACGGCGAATGGGGTGGTGATACTGGCATCGAAGGCGGTTCAGGCAACGATACACTCTATGGCGGATCTGATAACGACCAATTCGTGCTTGGAGACAGCGGCCAAGACCGGCTCCAAGGCGACGCAGGCGACGACGGAAGCTTCTACGGGGGCAAAGGGAACGACAGCCTCTATGGTGGCGATGGTATCGACGACTCCTTCTTCGGGGATAGCGGCAACGATCGTGTGTTCGGAGATTCCGGAGATGACACCAGGCTCTACGGGGGTCTGGGCAGCGATCGCCTTTGGGGTGGCGAAGGTCAAGACTTGGACCTCCGGGGCGAGAGTGGTGCCGACTCCCTCTATGGGGGCAGCGGAGACGATGCCAGCCTCTACGGCGGTAGCGGTAAGGATGCCCTCTATGGAGATACCGGAAATGACCAGCTACTGGGCGACAACGGGATCGACCAACTAGACGGCGGCCTAGGCGCGGACAGCCTCTATGGTGGCCGTGGCAACGATACCTCGCTTAGGGGGGGCAGCGGGGACGACCGCATCTTTGGCGGCAGCGGCAGCGATCGCATTTGGAATGGAGGCAGCGGTAGAGACCGGCTCGTTGGGGGCACTGGCGACGACTACCTTCTGGATGGCGAAGATGGCAGCGATGAGATCTTCGGCGGCCTCGGAGCTGACCGTGGCCTGAGTGGCAGTTCCGGCAGTGACATCCTCTCAGGAGGGGCCGGAGACGACAGCTTCTTTTACGGCGGCACCGGCAGGGATGAAATCAGGGGCGGCCAGGGGAACGATCGCTCACTCTTCGGCGGCAGCGGTTTTGACCTCCTCATCGGCGGCGATGGGGACGATCAGTTGCTGGGCGATGAATACAGTGATGCGCTCTACGGCGACAATGGCGCCGATGTCCTCTACGGCGGCGAGGGTTCGGACTCCTTCCTCTTTGGGGGGTCAGGTGACGATCGCATTTTCGGCGACAGCGGCCGGGATCTCATTCTTCACGGGTACAGCGGTAACGACCGGATCGTAGGGGGGTCCGGCCCGGACGGGGATATCTACGGCGGTGATGGCGACGACACCCTCTTGGGCGGCAACGCAGCAGACTTCAAACTGATCGGCGACGAAGGCGCCGACCTGATTTTCGGCGACAGTGGCAATGACCGCTTTCTAAGCGGCCGCTCTGGCGCTGACAGTGTGTTCGGTGGAAGCGGCGACGACCTCTCTCTCCTCGGTGGTGACGGCGCAGACTTTCTCTTCGGCGGCAGCGGCGATGATCAGGCCCTGGATGGCGATAGCGGTTCCGATCAGGTTTTCGGAGATTCTGGGGATGACAGTCTCGACGGTGGATCTGGCCAAGACCGGCTTTACGGCGGTAGCGGTGACGACGCGGTCCGCGGCCAGGAGGGCGACGATACCGCGCTAGGCGGAACCGGACGCGATACCCTCTTCGGCGCCGAAGGAACGGACAGGGTCTATGGTGAGGACGGCAACGATCGCCTGGGCGGTGGGTCCGGGACTGACTACCTCTATGCCGGGATTGGCAGTGACCGCCTGAACGGCGGCTCAGGTGTCGACACAGCCTCAGGCGGCCTGGCTAACGACACCTTTATCGTCGATACCGCCGGAGACGTGGTTCGCGAGACCGCCGCCGGCGGTGCCCACGACGTCATCCGCTCCGACGCGCTCGCCTACACCCTGGCCGGCGGTGATTTCGGCTATGTCGAGCGAGCCAACATCAACAAGGACGCGGGCGACGCCACGCTGGTTGGCAACTCCAGGGCCAACACCCTGCTGGGCAACTCGGCAGCGAACCTGCTGGTCGGCATGAGTGGCGATGACATCTTGAATGGCCGCTCCGGCGTCGACACCGGGATCGGCGGCCTGGGTGACGATACCTTTGTCGTGGATACGGCCACCGATGTCGTCGAAGAGTTGGCCGGCGAAGGCACGGATCTGGTGCGGGCCGAGACCGACTACACCCTGGCCCGCGGGACCGCGACCGCCTTCATCGAGAACCTGCGCATGCAAGGCAGCTTCGGCGACATCAACGGCGGCGGCAACACCCTGAACAACAGCATTCAAGGCAACAGCGGCAGCAATGCCATGCGCGGGTTCCAGGGAGACGATACCATCAAGGGCCGCGATGGCGACGACCTGCTGTTCGGCGGCCAGGGCGCCGATCGGATGGATGGAGAGAGCGGTGCCGACACCATCGCCATGGGATCCGGAGACATCGCCTTCGGCGGCTCCGGGATGGATTCCTTCCGCTTCAACGGATCTGCATTGGGTGTCGGTGGCTCGGGCGGGCCGATCATCCGCGACTTCGACGGCGGCCTAGTGAATGGAGCCAACAGCGAGGACAAGCTGGTCTTCGCCAGCGGTCTGGAGACTGGTAGTTTTGCCTACATCGGTGCCAGCACCTTCTCAGGCAGTGGCAACTCAGAGGCCCGCTTTGCCGGCCCACGACAGGTGCAGGTCGATCAGGACGGCGACGGCTCGGTCGACCAAGCCTTCCTGGTGGACGGTGTCACCGCCGCAAACCTGCTGACGGCGACCGACTTCCTATGGCTGTGATAAAGGAGGCATACAGACTGATCCCTGTCTGATGAGGCTCTAAGCCTCTCGTGCGATCACTCGCAACTCCACGATCACGCCCTCTGTGACAAAGCCAGCAACCTCGATGGCTGTCCAGGCGGGATAGGGCTCTTGGACATAGTCTGCGTGGATCTCTTGGAAGACCTCCAGATGATCGCGCAGACCTTTGTGGTAGCTGGTCAGCTCGACGACATGGCCGAAGCTAAGTCCAGCCTCCTCCAGCACCGCGTTGACCTGCTGAAAGGCCTCTCTGATTTGCGTCGCCGGATCGGCCGAGAGCACTCCGTCCGGGCGCTTGCCCGTCATCCCAGTGAGGAAGAGAAAGCCGTTGCAGGAGAGCCCGGGCGACATGTGCCAGTCGTCGTAATAGGCACGCATCGCAGGCGGAACGACGGGGCGCAGGGTCACTAAGGGCCTCCTCAATCCGCAGACTTCAGGAGGAAGTCGAGACGTTGATCGGCCCGCTGTGGTGTGACGTCGAGGATTTCGGCGGTGACCACGCCCTCCGCGACGAAGGGGTCGGCGGCGACGCGCGCCTCAATCTCGGCCCGGCTTTCACCGTGGGCGATCAGGGCCCCTCCCCGTTTGGGCTCAAGGCCTCCGACCACCAGGAAAACGCCATCGGCGATGCCTCTGGCGATCCAGTCCTTGTGGCCGGCCAGGTGTTTTGCGGCCTCTGCCCGCTTCTCGGAGAGGCGCAAAAGAATGATGTACATGAAAGTATCCTTTTCTTGCTCAGCCTTCCGCTGAGGGCTTGACGTCGTCGAGCCAGGCCAGCATCCGCGCGACTTCCTTCTCCAGAAAGGCTTCGTCCGGATAGGCATTGGCCAAGGTAGCAACGCCCTGGCTCCAGGCCAGAAGGTGCAAGGCCAGGTCGTCCGCATCGGCCGCTCTTCCCATCTCTTCGAACTGGCGCTTCAGCCAGACGCGGAAGACATCGAAGAGGCCGCGCGCGCCCCCCTCGCCAGGGTGGTTCATCTTGCAGAGTTCCGTGAAGAGGCTCCCCAGCGGGCAGCCGTTCGAACAGATCTGCTCTCGGTTCATGAGCAGGAGGCGAATGTAGCCGGCAATCCGTTGATCCGGCGTCTCGCCCTCCTCTGCCCAGGTCTCCAGCATGACCTGCTTTTCCTGCAAACGCTTTTTGATGACTGCATCCAGGATCTGGTCCTTGGTCTCGAAGTGGTAATAGAAGTTACCCCGCGAGATCCCGACGACCTTGGCCACATCGGCGAAAGAGGTGTGCTCGAAGCCCTGTTCATAGAACAGGTGATCCGCCGCCTCGACGATGCGATCACGGGTCCCGGATGCAGCCATCTCTCCTCCTTGATGTCGGCGGGATCAGGCCGCCGAGGTCATCGCGCTGTCAGCAAAGGGATAGTCAGTATAGCCCCTCGCATCGCCGCCATAGAAGGTCGCTTGATCGGCCTCGTTGAGGGCCAGTCCCTCGCGGTAGCGTTGAACCAGATCGGGGTTGGCAAGGAAGGGCACGCCAAAGGCCACCAGGTCTGCAGCCCCGCTGGCGATTGCCGCTTCACCACTGGCCCTGTCATAGCCCTTGTTGGCGATGTAGGCGCCGCCGAAAAGGTCACGCAGCCGGCGATAGTCTACCTGCTTGGGAGCGCCCGTCATGTCGCCCTCCAGCATATGCAGGTAGGCCAGCCCCCTGTCCGCCAGAGCCGATACGATCACCTCAAAATGCACCTGGGGGTTCGAGTCCGACATGTCGTTGAAGCTGTTCTCAGGCGTCAAACGCAGACCAACGCGAGAGGCCGGGAAGACAGAGGTAACGCCGTCAAGAACTTCCTCCAGGAACCGCATGCGCTTCTCCAAGGTGCCGCCATAGGCGTCGCTGCGCTTATTGCTGCCGTCGCGCAGGAACTGGTCGATGAGATAGCCGTTGGCGCCATGAATCTCGACCCCGTCGAAACCGGCAGCGCGAGCGTGCTCGGCTGCTTTGCGGAACTGCTGCGCTGCGTCTGTAACCTCTGATTCTTCCAGTGCGCGTGGGGTGACGAAGTCTTCAAATCCGGCCGCAGTCACGGCCTTCCCTTCCGGTCGGATGGCCGAGGGCGCAACGGGTAACACCCGGCCGGCCTGATGGCTTGGGTGCGAGATCCGCCCACAGTGCTGCAGCTGGGCAAAGATGCGTCCGCCCTCGCCATGAACAGCCTCAACCACCCCGCGCCAGCCCAGAGACTGCTCCTCGGTGAAGAGGCCGGGCGTGTGGGGATAGCCCACGGCCTCAGCTGAAACCGGGGACGATTCGGAGATGATCAGACCCGCAGTGGCACGCTGCCGATAGTGCTCGGCCATGATGGCTGTCGCCACGCCGTCGCGGGAGGCACGATTGCGGGTCATGGGCGCCATGACCATGCGGTTGGGAAGCGACAGGTCGCCAAGGGCGAAGGCTGAATAGAGATCTTGCTGCACGAGATGATCCTATAGCTGTGTCTAGGACGGTCGTCCTATTTATGCTATTAGGGCATCCGTCCTAATCCTGTCAAGGCACGCCAACCAGACCTTAATAGTAAGAGATGGCGGCCTACCACTCGTCCAGGAAATCGAGATCATCGCCCTCTTCGCGATCGCTGGTCTTCCAGGAGACCACAAGCAGCGCCACCCAGTAGGCATCGCTTGAGGTGCTTGCCTCCGGCTCGGAGATCCCGAGCAGTCGCCCGTCCTGCACGCGATAGCCGGCTGCGGCAAACTTGGCCACGCCCTTGCGTTCGGTCTTTTTGAAGAGCGCCAATTCAGGGGTCGTAATGTCCCCTGCCAGGGGAACCGGAACCTGAAAGCTGCGAAGGCCGAAGAGCGTCTCGCTCTCATCGATAGAGAGCGCGCCGGCACGTAGCTCGACAATGGCCGTTGCCTGATCGCGAAAGTTGACCAGCGCCAAGCCCTGTTTCAGCAAATTGGCACGGATTGCGCCAACCGCGTGGCGGCTGTGGGTGCCCTCAAAATAGCTGGCATCGACATAGACCTTCATGCCGACCGGCAGCCCCAGATCAAGCTTGCGCGCCGCCTTCTCCGCAGCGCTGGTCACCAGAAGCTGTTCGGAGGCCGAGGTGAGCGGACTGGTCTGCCGATCGGTCGAGCAAGCGCTGAGGGATAGCGCCAGTGCGATGGAACATGCAACAAGGCCGAGGCCCATAGCGACCGATCCTTAGAGCAGTCATGGCTGTCTCATCGCCTGGGATTAGAGAGCGCGACGATGGTAAGTGCTACGATATCAAAGGCCCGGGCGTTTCTCACAGGCCAGTTCCGGCGTTCGAGCAGCGGCCGTCACTTGTCTGAAACGACCGCGAAACGACTGTGGGCGCCTCGGTGAAGGCGCCCACGAAAACACTCGTTGAAGGTTCGACAAGGACGGAAGGTTAGGCGCCGGCGCCCTGTTTCTCCGCATCTTGCTTCTTCTTCAGCTGTGCGGCTTGTGCCGCCTTGGCTTCGGCAACCTTGCGTTGACGCTCGCGCGCCTTGGGATGCAGCTTCGGCACGATGGTGCCGTCAGGCAGCTTCTCGGCGTGGACCGAGTTGCCCATCAGTTTCAGCCAGGGCTGGGTCGCCGTCGCGGTCTTATAGTCCTTCAACCACTCGTCGGTGTACTCGCAGCCGCGTATCTCCGGAAAGGCCGGGATGCCCATGGTGTAGTGCGCCAGCTTGGCGTCCGGGCGCTCCTTCTCATAGCCGACACAGTGGTTCCACTCTGCGGGGAAGGAACCAATCAGCTCCTCATCCGTGATCCAGTCGATGCCGTGCGGCTTTACACACCGATTGGGATCCTCAATGTAGTCCGGGGTCAGGACCTTGTTCGCCGGGTGACCGCAGTTGAACAGCATCGCGCTTGCCCACTCGAAGCGCTGCTGATCCTTGCAGACCACGATCGCCTTGCTGTCGTCGGCATAGGAGAAGAGCTCCGAAATGTCGCTCAGCACCAGCATGTCGAGATCCAGGAAGAGCGCCCAGCCCTTGTAGTCGCAGAGCCAGGGCACCAGGAAGCGCGAGAAGGTGAAGGGGGTGAGGCCGCGCCGGGTGATCGGCAGGGTCTTCAAGACCAGCGGCGAGATGGTGACGGGCTTCTTTGCGCGCCAGAGCACAGAGTGCTGCAGCACCGTGTAGGATAAGGGTTGGCGCTCGTCGAAACCAATGAAGATGCGAAGGACGTCCACGGGAAGGTTCACTCCTCTCCAGGGCTTCCGCTCCGCCGGTCCCCGCCCGCGCCGGAAGCCGCGTTCTTGTGACTGCCCTATCTCTGTCCCGCCGCCGGGCCGGCGTCAAGCACAGAGACGCCGCAACCCCACGGCGTAGTGCCGCCGTTGGTTACTCGGCCGCATCCTTTTGCACGATCACCGGGTCCATGGCTTTCATCTCATCAAGCGGGATGTGACAGAGAATCCGATGCCCTTCGCCGGCATCCACCAGGGGTGGCACCTGGCTGCTGCAGATGTCGCCGATCTTGCGGTGACAGCGGGTGTGGAAGGCACAGCCCTTGGGCGGATTGATCACCGAGGGCAGGCTGCCCTCCAGGATGATCCGCTTCTTTTCGATCGAGGTGTCGGCGATCGGGACCGCCGAAAGCAGCGCCTCGGTGTAGGGATGATAGGGCGGCGAGAAGATCTGCTCCGTTGTCCCCTGCTCCACCAGATTGCCCAGGTACATGACCACGACACGGTCGGCCAGATAGCGCACCAGCGAGAGGTCGTGGCTGATGAACAGCAGGGTGGTGCGATAGGTCCGCTGGATATCCATCAGCAAGCCGGTGACAGCGGCCGCGACGGAGACGTCCAAGGCCGAGACCGGCTCGTCCGCCACCACCATGGAGGGGTTGCCGGCGAAGGCCCGCGCGATCCCGACCCGCTGCTTCTGGCCACCAGAGAGCTGCCGCGGCCGGCGGAAGTAGAAGTCGCTGGGCAGCTTGACGATGTCCAGCAGCTCCAGCACGCGCCGCCGCACCGCCTCGCCATCGGTGATGCCGCCGAACTTGCGGATGACCCGGCCCAGCTGACTGCCGACCGTGTGGCTGGGATTGAGCGTGTCGAAGGGGTTCTGGAAGACCATCTGCAGGGCCTTAACGTCGTTCCTGCTGCGCTTTTGCACCGGGACCTGGCTCAGGTCCTTGCCCTGGAAGGTGACCGAGCCCTCGGTCGCGGTTTCCAGGCCCAGCAAGACCTTGGCCAGAGTGGACTTGCCGCAGCCCGACTCACCGACGATGGCGACCGTCTCGGCCTCACGCGCGAGGAAGGAGATGCTCTCATTCGCCTTGACGAAGCGCGAGCTGCCGCCCTTGACCATTGCCGCGATCGAGGTGTCCTTCAGCTCGTAGTACTTTTTCATCTGATTGACGCTGAGCACACTCTCGCCGAAATCAGTGTGCGGGAGCAGCGCGTCGCCAGCGCCCAGCTTGCCCCAATCGATCTCTTGCCACTTGACGCAGCGGGTGCCGTGGCCCGTGTCGTCAACCGGCTGCATGGAGATCGGGCCGGCATCGCAGCGACCGGCCTGAAAGTGATCGCAGCGTGGGCCGAAGTAGCAGCCCGGCGGCCGGGCATGCGGCAGCGGCAGTTGACCGCGGATCGCCTGCAGCGGACGCGCGGTCTTGTCGGCGCTGGGCAGCGGAATGGCGCCGAAGAGGCCCTGCGTATAGGGGTGGCGCATCTTGTCGAAGACGTCGACGACCGCCCCCTCCTCCACCACCTGGCCTGAATACATGACGTTGATGCGGTCGCAGGTCTCCAGGATCAGACCCAGGTTGTGGGAGATGTAGATCATCGAGGTCTGCAGGGTGCCGGCCAGCTCGGCAATCAGCTCGACGATGCCGGCCTCCACGGTCACGTCCAGGGCCGTGGTCGGCTCGTCCAGCAGCAGCAGAGAGGGCTTGGAGAGCAGCGCCATGGCAATCACCACGCGCTGCTGCTGACCGCCGGAAATCTGATGTGGGTACGAGGCCATGACCCGCTCGGGGTCCGGCAGCTTGACGTTGGCCAGCATCTGGACTGCGCGATCGAAGGCCTCCTGCTCGCTCACCTGCTCGTGGAAGAGCGGCACCTCCATCAGCTGGCGATCCAGCTTCATCGCCGGATTGAGCGAGGCCATGGGCTCTTGATAGACCATGGCGATCTCGTTGCCGCGCAGCTGGCGCAGCTCCTCCTCCGACAGGGTCGCCAGGTCCACGCCCTTATAGAGCACCTGGCCGCCGGTGATGGCCCCGTTCTTGCCCATGTAGCGCATGATCGCCATGGCCACCGTGGACTTGCCGCAGCCAGACTCGCCAACCAGGCCGATGGTCTCGTTCTTCTTCAGAACCAGGTTGAAGTCCTGCACCGCAGGGATGACTGCGGCACGGGTGTAATAGGAGATGGAGAGGTCCTTGCATTCAAGGACCGGTCCATCCCAATCGCTCTGAAAACCTGCCATGGCTGGGCCCTCCTAGTCTCTGAGCGAGATTTCGCGCAGGCCGTCGGCCAGCAGGTTGAAGCCCAGCACCGCCGAAGAGATGGCAAGGCAGGAGAACAATGGCGTCCAGGGGAAGACCTGCAGCAGGTTCCGCCCCTCGGCGATCATCTTGCCCCAATCGGGATCTGGCGGCGGCAGGCCGAGGCCGAGGAAACCCAGGGTCCCGATGGTGATGATGACGTAGCCAAGCCGCAGCATGGCATCGACGATCAGCGGCCCTCGGGCGTTCGGCAGGATCTCCAGGAAGAGGATGTAGGAGAGCGGCTCGCCGCGGGTTTCTGCGGCAAAGACATACTCTCTGGACCTCAGGTCCATCGCCAGACCGCGCACGATACGGAAGATGCCCGGCGCAGAGGCGAAGACCACGGCCGCCACGATATTGACCGCAGAGGCGCCGACCAGAGCGATCACCAGCACGTAGAGCACCAGCACCGGGAAGGAGAGGATGACGTTGGAGATGAAGGAGAAGATCGCGTCCACACGGCCCCGGCTGTAGCCGGCCCAGAGCCCCATGGGGATGCCGACGATATAGGCCATGAAGGTTGCCAGCGGCGCATAGATCAGCACCTGGCGGGCGCCCCAGATCAGGCGGCTCCAGACGTCGCGACCGGTCAAGTCGGTGCCCAGCCAGAAGGTGCCGCAGTTGACCTTGCTGGTATCGCCTTCGATGGCCGCACAATACTCGCTGGCCGGGATGGTTCCGATCATGTGGGTGGCGTTCGCGATCCACTCGGTGCCCGGCGGCTGGTTCGGCATCAGAAGCGCAT
Source organism: Rhodospirillales bacterium (assembly GCA_963669335.1). GTDB lineage: Bacteria > Pseudomonadota > Alphaproteobacteria > Kiloniellales > JACOMY01 > JACOMY01. The sequence continues at coordinate 1,802,590 of OY770023.1, read as the reverse complement.
TGGGGGGAAAGGGTGCCAGCCAGGGCGCAAAGAGCGCCATGACCACCCAGAAGAACACCAGGGCCAGGCCCACCATGCCGACCCAGGATTCACGGATCAGCAGCAAGGGACGCAGGATGCGGACCAGGATGTTCGGCCGCTTCGGGATTTGGATTGCGCTGTCAGACATGCGATCGCCCCCCTTAGCTGAAGCGGATTCTGGGGTTGAGGAAGGTGTAGCCTATGTCGGAGATCGCTTGCGTTCCAACGGCCACGAAAACGGCAATCATCGAGCAGGCCTCGATGACGAAGATGTCTTGGTTGAGCGCCCCCTCCAGCAGCAGGGCGCCGAAGCCTTTGTAGGCGAAGTAGTACTCGGTCACGATGACGCCCGAGAGCAGCCAGTTGATCTGCAGCATCACCACGGTGAAGGGCGCGATCAGCGCGTTGCGCAGCGCATGCTTCACGATCACCCGCTTGTAGGGCAGGCCTTTCAGAACCGCGGTGCGGATATAGTGGGTGGTCATGACCTCGGCCATCGAGGCCCGCGTCATGCGCGTCACATAGCCGAAATCATAGAGCACCAAGACCATGGTTGGCAGCACCAACTCCGCTATCGAAAAGCCGTTCTGGAACGAAGAGGTGCCCGGCAGAATTCCCAGCAAGAAGACGAATACGAAGGAGAGCATGGGCGCGCTGGCGATCTCGGGTACCGAAGTCGTCACGATCGAGGCGACCGATATGCTTCGGTCCGTTCGTGAGCCCTCTCGCATCCCCGCCAGAACGCCGAGTATCAAGGATATGGGTATGACCAGCCCCATGGTGGCGGCTGCCAGAATGGTCGTGTTCCAAAGGCGCGGCCAGAGCACATCTGAAACGGCGGTCTTGAAGCGGGTCGATTCCCCGAAATCGCCGACCAGGAAATCCCCGAACCATCGGAAATAGCGAACCGGAAGAGAGTCGTCGTAGCCATTCTCCGCCATCCAGATGGCGCGCTGGTCTTCGCTGGAATAGGGCCCGAGGACCTTGGTGGCGACGTCGCCTGGCTGCGCCTCCAGGGCCAGGAAGATCAACGCCGAGACGACGATCATCACCGCGATCATCGAGCCCAGACGTCGTCCGATCAGAAGTAGCATGAACTCTGGCCCCCTTGTTCCCTTTTGGGTCTTGTTCGTTCTTCTTGATTAGGCCGGTCTTGGGGCAGCCTCTGGCCGCCGGATCCTGAAACTGAAAGAGGCCGCGAGCTTTCCCGCGGCCTCTTCCCTCGCATAAGCCTAGGCGAGCCAGACTTTGTTCCACTGATGATACTGCGTCGGGTGCGCATGAATGTTCCGCACGCGGTCGGTTGCCGCCATGAAGACGGCACGCCAGAGCGGCAGTCCGATCATGGCGTCCTCCTGCTGCAGCAGCTCCAAAGGCTCCATCTTCGCGCGGCGCGCATTGACGTCCAGGGTCGCGCCGGCGTCGTCCAACAGGCGATCGAAGGTCGCGCTGTTGTAGTGCGACTCGTTCCAAGGCACGCCGGAGCGATAGGCCAGATTCAACACCATTGTGCCGAGCGGACGATGGGTCCAAGAGGTGAAGCCAAAGGGCGTGGACTTCCAAACATCCCAATAGGAAGCACCCGGCATGAGGTTGAGGTTCAGGTTGATGCCGGCCGGCGCCAACTGCTGCTTAAAGGCCTCCATCGTCGGCTGGTGCCAACCGAAGCCCGCGCCCAGGTCGATGGTGAGGTCGATGCCGTTGGGGTGACCGGCCTCTGCGAGGAGGGCCTTGGCCTTGGCATAGTCCTGCTTCCAAGCCGGAAGGCGGAAGTACTCCGGATGAATTGGCGCCACGTGGAAATTCTGACCCGGCGCACCGCGACCGCGATAGCCGAAGTTCAAGAGCTGTTCTGGGTCCATACAGGCGAGTACGGCCTGGCGCAGCTTCTGATTATCGAAGGGCGGCTTGTCGACCTGCATGCGGGCGACACCGGTCTGGGCTGTGGTGGTCTCGTAGACAATGATACCGGGCAGCTGCTCGACCGTCTCCAGAAGATCGATCGAAACCTCATAGAGCTGGTCGACTTGGCCGGAGGCGATGGCTGACACACCAGCCATGGAATCATCACCCAGATCGACATAGAGGATCTCGTCGAGGTAGACCTCGCCGCCCCAATAGGGGTTCTGAGCGCGCTTCAGCAGGAAGCGTTCGCCGACGGCGAACTCGCCCATGGTGTAAGGTCCGGTCCCGACCGGACGCTTCGACAGGTCCGCACCGGCCTCGTCGAAGTCCTTGTCGACGATCGCAGCCGGGTAGTTGTAGAGGTTCTCCGGAATCTCCAAGACCGGACGGTTGAGGTGGATGCGCACGGTATGGTCATCGACCTTCTCGACCGCACCTTCGCGCATCTTCTTGCCCATCTTGGGCGTGCCGTCCTCGTTCTTCTCGCCCGTGTCGTAGTCGGTCGTCATCGAGGAGAAGAGACCCAGGTTCGAGGATCCGACGGAGGGATCCAGCCAACGGTTAAAGTTGTGCACCACGTCGTCGGCACCGAAGTCCGCGCCGTTCGACCATTTGACGCCTTTGCGCAGATTGAACTGCCACATGGTCAGGTCGTCACTGGCTTCCCAGCTCTCGGCCAGATAGGGCCTGGTGACATTGTCAGAGCCGGTGATGGTCAGATATTCGACGATGGCACGCGCCTGATTGGACATCTGGTTCCAATCGAAGGTCGCAGGGTCGTCCATGCGCTGCACCCGCATGGCCGCACGCAGGCGGCCGCCCTTGACCGCGTTCTCGGTCACACTGCTCTCGGCCATGGCCGGACGGCTGAAGTCGCCGGTGATCTTGCCGGCCAAGGCATAGGCCGTCGGTGCCGCCACACCCAGCAAAGCAGCGGTCCGCAGGAATTCGCGACGGTCCACTTTACCGTCGCGCAGCTGCTCACTCAGTTCCGGAATGTAGGGATGCACCCTCTTTCCGGCCTCGTCCTTGATAACCTTTGCCATTGAAGCGACTCCCTAAGGCTCCCAAACGATAACCCAATGCCCAAACGGGCTTGTGCGAAAGGACAACAAAACCTGGAGGCGGCGACGAATCTTCAAAGATCCGACCGATCCACCTCCGCAGGCACCAGAGGGCCGCGTGGGCAGGAGAGCAAAGGGAACTGCCGAATGGACCGAAGCCGCGACCCTTAGAATCGCGTTCAGTCTCCTCAAACAGTTCGGCTTCCCTCGGCCGCGCGATCGAGTCTGACGCTCGCGTTTCGCAAACCGTCTTTTAACACAGCAAAAATACTATCGAATTCAGCATGACGAGCAACCGCCAAATTTCGGGCCCAAATGGGCCTCACGGCACAAGAGAGGTCGGAACTGGGCAAGCCAGCCCCCCGACTTAGCTGTCTTCGGCCTTGGTCTCGATCTTCACTTCGTGGCTCAAGGTCTTGTGTACCGGGCATTTGTCGGCGATATCGAGCAGCCGTTGTCGTGTTGCCGGATCGAGGTCCCCTTTAAGTGCGATCCGCCTTTGGATGCGGTCGATGCGGCCACTCTTGGTTTCGCAGTCGGTGCAGTCCTCAGCGTGAATTCGGTCGTGTTCCAAGCGAACCGAGACCCCCTCCAAGCCGATCTTCTTGTGCTCGGCATACATGCGAACCGTCATGGCCGTGCAGGCTCCCAAGCCAGCCAGCAAAAGGTCGTAGGGGCCAGGCCCGGCATCGAAACCACCCACCGTTTTCGGCTCATCGGCGATCAGATGATGCTTGCCCATGGTGACCTCTTGCAGGAAGCGCCCCCGCCCCGCCTCGCTCACGAGGACTTGACCGCCTGGCAGTGAGGTGGGGCGCCGCTGAGTAAGATAGCGCCCGGCCCAGGCGGCGATGATGTCGGCGACATACTCTGCGTCTGCACGCCGGGTCAGCAGGTGGTTGGCCTTGTCCAGGGAGACATAGCTCTTCGGGTGCTCGGCAGACTTGTAGATGAAGGCCGCGTGTTTGACGTCGACGATCTCGTCGACCGGCGAGTGCATCACCAGGATGGCCTTGCCCAGGTCCTTCAGGCAATCGCGCAGCTTGTGCTTGCCTATATCCTCCAGGAAGTCCTTGCCGATGCGAATCTTCTGGCCGCCAAGCGAGATCTCGCCGATGCCCTGGCTCTTCACCTCTTCCAAGACCGGGGTCAATAGGTGCTCGACGTGCTTGGGATCGCTGGGTGCGCCGATGGTCACCACACCGACGGCCTCCGAGACATAGGGCGCTGCCGAGATCACGGCAGCCCCACCCAAGCTGTGCCCGATCAGAAGGGAGGGTGCCATACCGGCCTCGCGCAGGCTCTCGGTCGCCTTCACCAGATCGGCGACGTTGGAGGCGAAGGTGGTCTCGGCAAAGTCGCCGCCGCTGTCCCCCAAACCGGTGAAATCAAAGCGCAGAGTCGCGATGCCGCGCTCTGCTAGAGCTTGGGAAACACGTGTTGCTGCAATGCTTTCCTTGGAACAGGTGAAGCAATGCGCGAAGAGGGCATAGGCCAAGGGTTCCTCGGCCGGACGATCGAAACGACCGGCCAGCGGCGCGCCGGTGGCGGAGGTGAAGGTATAGGCTTCGCTGATAGCGGTCATGACGAGATCTCCCTTTGGCCTTTCCGGTAGTATGAGGATGCAGGGACCTGCAATCCAGCCGTGGCCCTCTCAGATGGCTGATCTGCCCGCTTCCCCTTTGACCGAGGGGCCAGCTTGGGGCTAGCAATGCGCTGCCGCCGGCTTGGCGGCACTCAAGCCAACAAAATTGCGTGAGGAGCTGAGCCATGTCAGCGCTTCCGAAGAGCGACAGCCTGGAGATCGTCAAGCTGGAGCAGATCTTTCAGGGCTATAACAAAGTCATGAAGGCAACGGCCCGGCATCGCAAAGCGGATGGCAGCTGGAGCCGCGTCTACGAACGCGAGGTCTATAAGCCCAACGTGGCCGTCGCCGTGGTGCCTTACGATCCAAAGCTGGATCGTCTGGTGTTGATCGAGCAGCAGCGCGTGCCGGCACTGGTGGCCGGGGTGCCCTCGCTAATGATTGAGACCGTGGCCGGCATGGTCGACAAGGCATTGCCCAACGAAGAGGTGGCGCGGCACGAGCTGGAGGAAGAGGCAGGCCTGACGGCCAAGGGTCCCTTGGTCAGAATTGCCGACTTCCTGCCCTCCCCCGGTGCCAATTCCGCCCGCGTCATCCTCTACTTCACCCAGGTGGATGCCTCGAACGCCGGCGGCTGGCATGGGCTGGAGGAGGAGGACGAAGAGGTTCGCGCCTTCACCGTGGGACCTGACGAGGCACGGGCCTTGCTGGCGGAAGGACGCATCCACAACGGCGTCACCATCATCGCACTGCAGTGGTTCCTGATTAATCACAAGTCCTTGCGGTCTGGCGCCTTGCCTGAGGGGCTGATCACTCCCTAGTACCAAGGTCAGGCCTGCAGGATAAGTAAGGAAGCAACGACAAGATGACCCTAAGAGACGGCTTCGTCGGCACCATCGGCAACACCCCCCTGATCAAGCTCAAGGGCCCCTCGGAGGCGACCGGCTGCACCATCCTCGGTAAGGCTGAGTTTCTGAATCCCGGTGGTTCGGTCAAGGATCGCGCTGCCTTGGCCATCATTGAAGAGGCAGAGCGCAGCGGCAAGCTGGCGCCGGGCGGCCTGATCGTCGAGGGCACGGCCGGCAACACCGGTATCGGCCTGGCCCTGGTCGGACGCGCGCGTGGCTATCGCACCCTGATCGTGATCCCCGAGACGCAGAGCCAAGAGAAGAAAGAGATGTTGAAGCTCTGCGGCGCGGAGCTGATGGAGGTGCCGGCCAAGCCCTATCGCGATCCCGGCAACTATGTGCACGTCGCCCGCCGGACCGCCGAGGAGAAGGCCAAGACCGAACCGCAGGGCGCCATCTTCGCCGATCAGTTCGACAACCAGGCCAATCGTGGTGGCCACTACAAGACCACCGGGCCCGAGCTTTGGGGTGAGACAGCCGCACAGCTGGACGGTTTCATCTGTGCGGTCGGGTCTGGTGGGACCCTGGCCGGTGTTGCCATGGCTCTGCGCGAGCGTCGCCGTGACATCGTCATCGGCCTCGCCGATCCGATGGGCGCAGCGCTCTACAGCTATTTCACCACCGGCGAGCTCAAATCCGAAGGCAGCTCTATCACTGAGGGTATCGGTCAGGGCCGCATCACCGGCAACCTCGAGGGTCTGGAGATTGACGAACCCTTCCAGATCCCCGACAGCGAGGCCGTTCCGGTCGCCTTCGACCTCTTCGCCCAAGAGGGGCTCTGCCTAGGCCCCTCCAGCGGCGTGAACGTGGCCGGCGCCATCCGGCTGGCGAAGAAGATGGGACCGGGGCACACCATCGCCACCATCCTCTGCGACGGCGGCCAGCGCTATGCCAGCAGGCTCTACAATCCGGAGTTCCTGCGTTCCAAGGATCTGCCGGTTCCGGAGTGGTTAGAGAGGGCCGTGGCATGACCGAAGAACTCTTTCGCCACGACGCTTACCTCAAAGAGTGCAGTGCCAAGGTGACGGCCTCGGGTGCCGCGGGTATCGCGCTCGATCGCACCGTCTTCTACCCTGAAGGCGGCGGTCAGCCCGGCGACAGCGGCCTGCTGCGCACCGCCGATGGGCAAGAGCTGCGCATCGCCACCACGATGAAGGGCGCCGAGCCGGGCAGCATCTTGCATGTGCCGGCCGAGGGCTCTGCCTCGCTGCCCGAGGGCACGGAGGTCACGGCCGTCATCGATTGGGAGCGGCGCTATCGCCACATGCGCATGCACACCTCCATGCATCTGCTTTGCAGCCTGGTCGAAGGCGAGGTAACCGGTGGCCAGGTCGGTGCGGCCAAGAGCCGGCTCGACTTCAACCTGCCCGATGGGCCGCCCGACAAGGCCCAGCTGCAGGAGGCCCTGAACCGTCTGGTCGCCGAGGATCACAGCATCGTCCCGCGTTGGATCGAAGAGGCAGAGCTTGAAGCCAATCCGCAGCTGGTCCGCACCATGAGCGTGAAGCCGCCGACCGGAAGCGGGCGAGTCCGCCTGCTGGAGATCGAGGGCGTTGACCTGCAGCCCTGCGGCGGGACCCACGTGGCCCAAACGGCAGAGATCGGCCGGCTGGAGGTTGGCAAGATCGAGAACAAGGGCAAGCAGAACCGGCGCATCAACCTCCGCCTGGCTGACTAACTGTCGCCTTGCCGAGAGACTTGTCGGAGCGCTAGTGAAGACGGGCGTTCCCGCCGCCATGCAAGCAAGGACAAGAGCATTATGAGTGAGGCAAGTGGTCCCCTGGTTTCGACGGCTTGGCTAGCAGACCACCTGGGCGCACCCGATGTGCGCGTGGTCGATGCCTCTTACTATCTACCGGTCGAGGCCAAGACAGGGCGCGAGGTCTATCTGGAACAGCACATTCCAGGCGCCGTCTTCTTCGACATCGATGACATCGCCGACAGCGCAAGCCCGCTGCCGCATATGCTGCCGCAGCCGGAGAAATTCTCCTCCCGCGTCCGCAAGCTGGGCCTGGGCGACGGCGTCAAGATCGTGATCTATGACGCCCGCGGGGTCTTCTCGGCACCGCGCGTCTGGTGGATGTTCAAGGTCTTCGGTCACCGTGACGTAGCCGTCCTTGACGGCGGCTTGCCGAAGTGGCTGGCCGAGGGACGGCCGACCGAGGATGGCCCCGTGCAGCCGCGCGAGCGCCACTTCACCGCGCGCATGAACTCGCTCATGGTGCGAGAGCTAGACCAGATCCAATCCAACCTGAAGAGCGGTCGTGAGCAGGTCTTGGATGCCCGCGACGCCAAGCGCTTCGCCGGCGAGGGTGAAGAGCTCTGGCCCGGTCGCCGCAATGGCCATATTCCGGGCTCCAAGAACCTGCCTTTCCAGGCCCTCTTCCAAGAGGACGGAACCATGGCAGCCCCAGCCGACCTGACGGCGCGGTTCAGCGAGGCCGGGATCGACCTGAAGAAGCCCGTGGTCACCACCTGCGGCTCCGGCGTCACCGCCGCCATCTTGGCCCTGGGCCTGGAGCTGGCCGGTGCCCGTAACACGGCCGTCTATGATGGCTCCTGGGCGGAATGGGGTCTGCCGGACGATGCGGAAGCCAGGCCGATCGCCAGCGGACCGGCCGAGTAAGCAGGGCAGCGATGGCAGCAGTTCCCAAGGTCGCGTGTACCATCACCTTCCTGGAGATGCGCGAAGCTCCCCGAACGCACGTGGCCATGCCGCTTGCCGGGCCGGGGCTCGCGCTGCTCAAGGTGGAGGAGCCGACGGTCTCCTTCTATCGCTACCTCTACAACACGGTCGGCGAAGAGTGGCTCTGGTTCGAGCGCCGCTTGATGAGCGACGAGCGCCTGGCGCAGATCATTCATGATCCCAAGGTTGAGGTCTGGGTGCTCTATCGCGGTGGCCAGCCTGCCGGCTATGCCGAGTTGGATTTTCGCCAGCTGCAGAGCGGCCGGGCGGTCGACCTTGCCTACTTCGGCCTGCTGCCCGCCTTCATCGGGCATAAGCTAGGGCCCTACCTGCTGAACGCCGCCCTGGACCGAGCCTGGTCGCAAGAGCCGGAGCGGGTGACGGTCAACACCAACTCTCTGGACCATCCCCGCGCCCTGCCCCTCTATCAGCGCTTCGGCTTTCATCCGATCCGCCGCGAGGAACGCCTCTTCGACGATCCTCGGGCGTCTGGAGTTATCGTCACCGACTAAGCCCGCGGCAGAGCCTTGTACCAAGGGCGAGAACTAGTTCCATACGAAGTCTGTGCCGGTCAGCTGATTGGCAGCGGCCAGATTCGTCACCTCCACGAAGATATCAGCGGTGCCGTCACCATCTTGGTCGATCTCCAGTTCGCCGACACCGGCAAAGCGCGCCTCGCTGTTGCCGCTGCCATCGAAGGCAGCCCCGTCGATATAGGTGAAGGAGCCGACCTCCAGACCGGCGGCAAAGACGAACTTGTCCTCGCCGTTGCCGGCATTCAGATCCGCGCCATCGAAGTCCCCGATAAGCTGGGCACCCGTCGCCAAGGTGGCATTGGCAAAGAAGAAGCTGTCCATGCCACTGCCGCCAAAGGCCGTGTCGTCTTCGCCGATGGATATCCGATCATTGCCACTGGCACCGAACATGCTATCGGCCTCGGCACCGCCGAAGAGGGTGTCGTCGCCATGCCCGGCCGACATGATGTCGGCACCACCAACCCCACGCAGGACATTGTCGCCCTCGTTGCCGATCAGGGTATTGTCCAGCTCGTTGCCGCGACCATCGGCGTCGCCGGCCTCTGACAAGAGCGCCAAGCGCTCAATCTGCCCCATGGTGCCGCCGGCCAGGGTGTAGTCAACCGCGGCAAGGACGAAGTCGCCCCCACCGCCACCGGCGACTTCGACCACCTGATCATCCTCGTGATCGACGCGGAAGGTATCGTTCTCAGCGCCGCCAGCGAGAAGATCGGTACCAGATGCACCATCAAGATAATCCTGACCGCTTGATCCGTAGACCGTGTCGGAGCCCGAGCCACCCCAGAGTGAGTCTTTTTCATCCCCGCCTTGGATGATATCGTCGCCGTTCCCGCCGTAGACCCGGTCCTCACCGGAGCCACCAAAGAGAATATCTGCGCCTACGCCACCATAGAGATCGTCGTAGCCACTGCCCCCTTCCAGTCCCTGATCCTTACCGGCATCGCCAAAGATCTTGTCGTCCCCCAGGCCACCAAAGAGGGAAGTGTCGCCCCCTGAGCCTCCATAGATGAAGTCGATGTCTGCGCCGCCGAAGAGCAAGCTGTCTAAGCCGGCACCGCCAAAGAGCATGTCCAAACCGCTACCGCCGTTGACCTGCCGGTCTCGTCCTTCGCCACCATAGATCCGGTCGTCGCCCGATCCTCCATAGAGAAGGCTGTCATCACCAGACTCACCCAAAATCAGGTCAATCCCGTCATCCGCACCGAAGGAGTCCGAGCCACTGCCGCCGGCCAAGACATCGTTACCAGATCCACCGACGAGAACATCGTCCCCCTGACCACCGAAAAGGTCATCCTTGCCGGAACCTCCGAAGAGGAGATCATTTCCGCTGTCGCCAAATACGAAGTCATCGCCATCGCCACCGGAGGCTTGAAGGTCATCGCCGGAACCGGCAAAGACAAAGTCCGCTCCCGAGCTTCCCAAGAGTCCGATGTCGTTGCCCTCGCCACCGTAGACGAAGTCGTCACCGTCCTCTCCGTCAAAGAAAGTATCGTCACCGGCGCCACCCCTCAGGGTATCATTGCCGTTGTCGCCATAGACTCTATAGTCTGCGCCGTCACCGCCTTCGACCACATCGCTACCCTCTCCACCCCAAAGAAGGCTGTCATCGCCAGCATCGCCGTAAATGTAGTCGACGCCACTGTTTCCAAGGGCGGTGTCCTTTCCGGCACCACCGAAGATCACGTCCCTGTCGTCGCCACCCAACAAGACGTCATTCCCAGTGTCGCCAGAAAGGAAATCGGCTCCGCTTAGGCCTGACAGGGTGTCATGCCCACCACCGCCGTAGGCGAAATCGTCTCCTGCCCCGCCGACGAGCTGGGCGTCGCTGCCGTTTCCGCCGAAGAGGGTGTCGTTCCCCGCAAATCCCAAGAGAACAGCGTCGGCACCGCTGCCGCCGGTCAGAGTGTCGTCACCGTCATCTCCGACCAGGGAATCGACACCGCTGCCACCGAAGAGGCGGTCCATATCGTTGCCGCCGTAGGCAATATCGTCACCCTGCGCGCCGAAGACCGTGTCGTTGCCATTCTCACCCAACGCTAAGTCATCGCCAAGAAGACCTCGGACTTGATCATTTCCGGAGTCGCCATAGAGAAAGACGTCGTCGCCAGTTGCCCCCCAGATGCGATCGTTTCCCGAGCCACCGTAGACGTTTCGATCCTTACCACTACCGCCGTAGATGAAGTCATTCCCCTCATCGCCGTAGAAGGACTCGTCGTCTCCGCTGCCGCCGAAAAGGCTGTCGTTGCCACTATCCCCAACGAGCCATCGGTCGTTGCCCGCATCCCCATAGATGCGGTCGATGCCCTGGCCACCGCGCAGCAAGGTATCGTTTTGCGCACCGCCGAAGACCCTGTCGGAGCCTGTGCCGCCATAGAGGGCGGTGTCAGAACCGGCGTCGCCGCTGATCCGATCATTGCCGGCGTCCCCGAAGAACCCCTCGTCCTCCCCGGCCCCGCCCGAAATCGAATCACTGCCGCTACCACCGTTCAGAAGGCCGTCGTCGCCGATGGCGCCGAAGAGGCTATCCAGGCCAGTGGCGCCAAAGAGGAAGCTGTCCGCACCACTCTGGCCGTCGAGCGTGTCATTGCCGAGGCCACCGTAAAGCAGTTGATCGTCACCTGAACCGCCTTCAACACGATCATCACCATTGCCTCCGAAGAGGTTGGCGTCTTCGCCGTCGCCACCGTCAACGGTGTCACCGCCATCGCCGCCGAAGAGGAAGAGATCGGTCCCTCCGTCACCGGCGACACTGTCACTACCGGTCCCACCGAAAAGATTGCCATCATCTCCGGCACCACCAAAGACGCTGTCGTTGCTGTCACCGCCAGACAGCGATCGATCGTTGCCGTCATTACCAAAGAGGCGATCGACCGCGAGCCCACCAAGCAAGACGCTGTCATCGGAGGAGCCACCATAGATGCGATCGGTACCACTGCCGCCGTAGAAGAACCTGTCTATGCCGTCACCGCCAAAGAGATGATCGCCGCCAGCCTCACCAAAGAAGGCCCCGTCATCGCCACCTGCACCATAGAGGCTGTCCTTGCCATCAACGCCTTGCAGCAAGGAGTCATTGCCACCGCTACCAAACACGCGGTCGTCACCCTGACCGCCGAAGAGGAGAGAATCGTCGCCAACGCCGGCGTTGATCACGTCAGGGCCTTGCCCACCATAGATCAAACGATCATTGTCCGGTCCAGCAGAAAGGAAATCGGTACCGGAGCCACCGAAGAGCGAGGAGTCATCGCCAGCCCCACCGGAGATACTGTCGTCTCCATCACCACCCGACAGGGAGACGTCTTTCCCGGAGGCTCCATAGATCGAATCGTTGCCCGTCAGACCATAGAGACGATCGTCGCCATCCAGCCCGAAGATCTCGTCGTCTGCACTGGTGCCAAAAAGCGTGTCGTCGACAAGATTGCTACCAGAAATTGTTGCCATGACTCTTTCTCCCGCTGCTTGTGCGCAGTATGGGCCGATTTTGTTGTTGGGGAGAGATGATCACTCCCTCTATCGCCGCCCAAACCCGCGATCAGTTCCAGACAAAATCTGTGCTTGTCAGTTGATTGGCTGCGGCCAGGTCGGTCACCTGCACATAGATATCGGCCGTGCCATCACCATCCTGATCGATCTCCAGTTCTTCCACGCCGGCAAAGCGCGCCTGGCTGTTGCCGGCCCCACTGAAGGCGGCCCCATCGACATAGGAGAAGGCACCCACTTCCAGACCGGCGGCAAAGACGAACTTGTCGTCGCCATTGGCTGCGTTCAGGTCTTCACCATCAAAGTCCACGATCACTTGGCTGCCTGTTGCCAGGCTCGCGTTGGCGAAGAATAAGGTGTCCATGCCGGAGTTACCCAACATCGTGTCGTCAAGGCCGACCGAAATTCGGTCATTACCATCTCCACCGGCCATAATATCACCTTCGGCACCACCGAAGAGGGTGTCATTACCCCCTCCGCCCGACAGCAAGTCCGCGCCACCGACGCCGCGCAGAACGTTGTCTCCAGTGTTGCCGAAGAGGGAGTTGTCGAGTTCGTTGCCCTTCGCAGCAGCAGCACCAGCCTCAGCACGCAAAACCAGGTTCTCCACATTGCCCAAGGCTCCACCGGCCAGGGTATAGCCCACCCGCGCATAGACCAGATCGGAATCGCCTTGGCCGGCTGTCTCAACGATCACGTCATCCTTATTGTCGACGACGAAGACATCGCTGCCTGTACCTCCGACCAGCGTGTCGACGCCACTGCCGCCGTCGAGATAGTCAAGGTCGTCACCGCCATAGAGGGTATCGCTGCCGGTTCGGCCTAAGAGCGTATCCTCGCCCTCATCGCCGTGGACTGTGTCATCGCCGGTTCCACCATAGGCAATGTCATTCCCGATCCCGCCATCGATGACATCATTACCCTCCTCACCGTACAACTGATCTTCACCGACGTCACCCATCAAGAAGTCATTGCCGGAACCACCATAGGCGATATCATTTCCGACCCCACCGATCAGACCAAGATCGTTGCCAGCCCCACCGAAGATTGTATCGGAGCCGTGGCCCCCAAACAGATGGGTATCGCTGCCAGAGCCACCGTAGACAGAGTCATCGCCCGATCCCCCCATCAAGACCGTATCCAGGCCACGGTCGCCGTAGATCCCATCTTGGCCGCTGTCACCGAAGAGACCGACATCGCGCCCCTGGCCGCCATAGAGATGGTCATGCTCATCGCCGCCGAACATGCTGGTGTCGTCGCCGTCATCGCCGTAGAGGAAATCCTCTTGCGCCCCTCCATAAAAGGAGTCGGCCCCAGACCCGCCGTACAGGTAGTCGATGCCTCTCCCACCATAGAGGCCATCATCGCCGCTGCCACCATAGATATCGTCACCACCACTACCACCGTATGCAATATCATTCCCAGCACCGCCAAAGATGCTGTCGTGTCCGGAACCACCCTCCATGCCGATGTCATTGCCCTCGCCACCAAAGATCCTGTCATTGCCTTCCTGACCGAAGAGAGCGGTATCGGCTCCCGATCTTCCCTCGAGCTGATCGGACCCCGATCCACCGATGAGGGTTGCATCCGCCCCGTCCCCACCGATTAGGGTATCGAAGCCGGAGCCTCCGGTGAGCGACAGATCGGCGCCGGATCCACCGAGAACGCCATCGTTTCCGTTTCCACCATGAAGGAGAGTATCATCGCCACTGTTACCCTGGATCAGGTCATTCCCGTCGCCGCCCATAGCCATGTCATTGCCGAAATCACCACTTAGAATGTCAAATCCCGAACCGCCGTTGAGCGTGTCACGGCCAGTTCCGCCAAAGAGCTCATCATCTCCATTACCGCCGTACAGTTCATCATGGCCACCTTCCCCGTAGACTCTATCGTCGCCAGTGCCGCCTTCCAACCCACTGTCATGACCTTGTCCGCCGAAGATCGTATCGTTGCCACCTTGACCATAGACAAGGCCATCGTTGCCACTGCCGGCCTGGATGGTGTCATTACCCAGACCACCGAAGAGCAAATCCGATCCACTGCCGCCAAAGAGACGGTCGTCATCCGCACCGCCAATGAGGCGGTCGGAGCCTACTGCGCCAAAGAGGGTATCGTTACCGTTGTTCCCATTGGCCTGGTCGTCATCCATAAGACCGCGGATCTGGTCATTCCCAGATCCGCCGTAGAGGTAGAAGTCACTGCCGCTGCCACCCCAGATCCGGTCGGCGCCGCTGCCTCCATAGAAGAATTCGTCTTCACCAGAGTTGCCGTAGAGGAAGTCATTGCCATGACCACCGGTCAGACTCTCGTCATTGCCGTCCCCACCGAAGAGGCTGTCCTTTCCCAAACCACCATCCAGGCGCCGATCGTTGCCGTCGCCACCATAGATACGATCGGACCCGGAGCCACCATTCAACATGCTGTCGGCCTGACCACCGCCGAAGACACGATCAGAGCCGGAGTCTCCATAGAGTGCCGTATCTTCACCGAAGTCACCGCCGACGCGATCATTGCCATGACCTCCGAAGAGCGCCACGTCCTCGCCGGCGCCGCCAAAAACCGAGTCATTGCCGCTGCTGCCGTTAAGGATGCCATCGTCGCCAACACCGCCGAAGACACTGTCGGCACCGGATCCGGCAAAGAGAAAGTTGTCATTCCCGCTCTCGCCATCCAGCACGTCGGCGCCATTCCCGCCATAGAGGAGTTGGTCATCGCCCGAGCCACCCTCGACGCGATCATTGTCATCTCCGCCGAAGAGATTTGCATCCTTACCTTCACCGCCACTGATACTGTCGTCGCCGTCTGCACCGAAGAAGAAAACATCAGTCCCGCTGTCGCCTGAGAGGCTGTCGTTGCCGGTGCCACCAAAGACATTCAGATCATCGCCAGCGCCGCCGGAGATCGTATCGTCACCATCATTTCCACTGAGAGACCGGTCGTGGCCAGCACCGCCGAAGATGCGGTCTAGGGCGGAACCACCTGACAGAAGGGAATCAGCAGCAGCACCGCCATAGAGGCGATCAGCGCCACTGCCACCATAGAAATTGGCGTCCTTGTCACCACCGCCGAACAAAGAATCGTTGCCGAGACCACCGAAGAAGGCGGAGTCATCACCGCCGGCACCATAGAGGCTGTCCTTGCGCTCGTTTCCTTCAAGGAAGAAGTCAGACCCGCTGTTGCCGAAGATACGGTCTTCACCCTGACCACCGCGCAGGAAGCTATCCTTGCCACCACCGCCGTTCAACCAGTCATCTCCATCGGCGCCATAGAAGCCGGCATCGTCACCAACGCCGCCTGAGATGGAGTCATCGCCAGCTCCGCCATAGAGGGAAATGTCTTCACCGCTGCCGCCGAAGAGCCGGTCGTTTCCTTCACCGCCAATCAAGAAGCGGTCGTTGCCCGAGTCTCCGAGCAGGGAATCATCGCCCGACAGCCCATAGAGACGATCGTTCCCGTTCAAACCAGAGATCGTGTCGTTCGCGCTGGTGCCAGCGGTGTTGTCGTTCAGGTTCGTGCCAAAGATCGTCGCCATGTCGGATTACTCCTTTTCTTATCGGCCGGCTGCGGCCTGTTGTTTCCGCTCGCAGGGAAAAAGGCATCCCTACCGGCTCAATTACCTGTAGAACCTAACTCCAGACGAAGTCGCTACCAGTCAGTTGCGAAGCGACGACAAGGCCGCTGACCTCGAAGGCGATGTCGGCCGAGCCGTCGCCATCCTGGTCGACCTCCACAGTGCCCCCGCCGGCAAAGCGCGCCTGGCTGTTGCCGGCCCCACTGAAGGCAGCCCCATCGACATAGGAGAAGGCGCCCACTTCCAGACCGGCGGCAAAGACGAACTTGTCATCGCCATTGGCTGCGTTCAGGTCTTCACCATCAAAGTCCTCGATCACTTGGCTGCCTGTTGCCAAGGTGGCGCTGGCAAAGAAGAAGGTATCCATGCCGGAGTTACCCAACATCGTGTCGTCAAGGCCGACCGAAATTCGGTCATTACCATCTCCACCGGCCATAATATCACCTTCGGCACCGCCGAAGAGGGTGTCATTACCCCCTCCGCCCGACAGCAAGTCCGCGCCACCGACGCCGCGCAGAACGTTGTCTCCAGTGTTGCCGAAGAGGGAGTTGTCGAGTTCGTTGCCCTTCGCAGCAGCAGCACCAGCCTCAGCACGCAAAAGCAGGTTCTCGATATTGCCCAAGGCTCCACCGGCCAGGGTATAGCCCACCCGCGCATAGACCAGATCGGAATCGCCTTGGCCGGCTGCCTCAACGATCACATCATCCTTGTTGTCGACGACGAAGACATCGCTGCCTGTACCTCCGACCAGCGTGTCGACGCCACTGCCGCCGTCGAGATAGTCAAGGTCGTCACCGCCATAGAGGGTGTCGCTGCCGGTTCGGCCTAAGAGCGTATCCTCGCCCTCATCGCCGTGGACTGTGTCATCGCCGGTTCCACCATAGGCAATGTCATTCCCGATCCCGCCATCGATGACATCATTACCCTCCTCACCGTACAACTGATCTTCACCGACGTCACCCATCAAGAAGTCATTGCCGGAACCACCATAGGCGATATCATTTCCGACCCCACCGATCAGACCAAGATCGTTGCCAGCCCCACCGAAGATTGTATCGGAGCCGTGGCCCCCAAACAGATGGGTATCGCTGCCAGAGCCACCGTAGACAGAGTCATCGCCCGATCCCCCCATCAAGACCGTATCCAGGCCACGGTCGCCGTAGATCCCATCTTGGCCGCTGTCACCGAAGAGACCGACATCGCGCCCCTGGCCGCCATAGAGATGGTCATGCTCATCGCCGCCGAACATGCTGGTGTCGTCACCGTCGTCGCCGTAGAGGAAATCCTCTTGCGCCCCTCCATAAAAGGAGTCGGCCCCAGAACCGCCGTACAGGTAGTCAATGCCTCGACCACCATAAAGGCCATCATCGCCGCTGCCACCATAGATATCGTCACCACCACTACCACCGTATGCAATATCATTTCCAGCACCGCCAAAGACGCTATCGTGTCCGGAACCACCCTCCATGCCGATGTCATTGCCCTCGCCACCAAAGATCGTGTCACCGCCTTCCCGACCGAAGAGACCGCTGTCAGCGCCAGTCTCCGCGAAGATCTCATCTGCGCCCGAGCCGCCGTCGAGCATTGTATCCGCACCGTCCCCACCGAAGAGAGTGTCGGAACCAGAGCCTCCTGTGAGTGACAGATCGGCGCCAGAGTTACCGTTGATCCCATCGTTTCCATCTCCGCCATCCAGGAAGCTGTCGTCGCCACTGTTGGCAATGATCAAGTCGTTGCCGTCGCCACCCTGGATCGCGTCACTGCCATTACCGCCGCCAAGAACATCAACGCCTGAACCACCATCCAGGGTGTCTCTGCCGGTTCCGCCAGAGAGCAGATCGTCTCCACTATCGCCAGCCAGTTCGTCATGGCCGCCGTCACCAAAGATCTGGTCATGACCGGAACCGCCTTCCAACTCGGTATCGTGACCCTGCCCGCCAAAGATTGTGTCGTTGCCGCCTTGACCATGAACGAGACCATCATCGCCACTGCCGGCTTGGATGGTATCATCACCCAGACCACCAAAGAGCGAATCCACCCCACTGCCACCGAAAACACGGTCTTCATCTAGACCGGCAAAAACGAGATCGGAACCAACGGCACCGAAGATGGTATCATTACCATTAGCGCCAGTTAGATCATCATCACCCATGAGGCCACGAATCTGATCGTTCCCTGAACCGCCAAACAAGTAGAAATCGAGGCCGCTGCCACCCCAGATCCGGTCGGCGCCGCTGCCTCCATAGAAGAACTCGTCATCACCGGAGCCGCCGTAGAGAAAGTCATTACCTTGGCCACCGGTCAGGCTATCGTCATTGCCGTCCCCACCGAAGAGGCTGTCCTTGCCCAGACCACCATCCAGGCGCCAGTCGTGGCCGTCGCCACCATAGATACGATCGGACCCGGAGCCACCGTTTAGCAGGCTGTCGTTCTGACCACCGCCGAAGACACGATCAGAGCCGGAATCACCGTAGAGCGCCGTGTCTGCACCGAAGTCACCGCCGACGCGGTCATTGCCTTGGCCTCCGAAGAGCCCCGCGTCCTCCCCAGCACCGCCAAAGACCGAGTCATTACCGCTGCTGCCGTTCAGGAAGCCATCGTCGCCAACACCGCCGAAGACACTGTCGGCGCCGGATCCGGCAAAGAGGAAGTTGTCGTTGCCGCTTTCTCCATCCAATACGTCAACGCCGGTCCCACCATAGAGGAGCTGATCATCACCGGAGCCACCCTCGACGCGATCATTGCCATCCCCGCCGAAGAGGTTTGCGTCCTTGCCCTCACCGCCATTGATGCTGTCGTCGCCGTCATCGCCGAAGAAGAAGAGGTCGATCCCGCTGTTGCCCAAAAGGCTGTCATCGCCCGTATCGCCGAAGACATTCTGATCATCGCCGGCACCGCCGGAGACCGTATCGTCACCATCGTTTCCACTGAGAGAGCGGTCGTGGCCAGCGCCGCCGAAGATACGATCAAGTCCAGAGCCGCCTGACAGAAGAGAATCAGCAGCAGCACCGCCATAGAGGCGGTCCGCGCCGCTGCCACCATAGAAATTGGTGTCCTTATCACCCCCACCGAAGAGTGAGTCGTTGCCGAGACCGCCAAAGAAGGCATAGTCATCACCGCCTGCACCATAGAGGCTGTCCTTGCGCTCGTTACCTTCAAGAAAGAAGTCCCCGCCGCTGTTGCCGAAGATGCGGTCCTCGCCCTGACCACCGCGCAAGAAGCTATCGTCACCACCGCCGCCGTTCAGCCAGTCGTCGCCATCGGCGCCATAGAGACCGCGATCTCCCCCCACCCCACCGGACAGGGAGTCGTTACCAGCACCACCAAAGAGGGTGGCATCCTCACCACTGCCACCGAAGAGGCGGTCGTTACCCTGTCCCCCACTAAGAGAGAGGTCGTCGCCCGAGTCACCAAGCAAGGAATCGTCACCGGACAACCCATAGAGACGATCGTTCCCGTTCAGACCAAAGATCGTGTCATTCGCGCTGGTGCCAGCGGTGTTGTCATTCAGGTTGGTACCAAAGATCGTCGCCATGTCGGATTACTCCTTTTCTTATCGGCCTGGTTCAGCCGTTATTGTCGCCCGAAGGGACGAAACCCATCCCTTCGATCCTCCTCTTGTTCGTGAAATCTAACTCCACACGAAGTCGCCACCAGTCAGTTGTGAAGCAGCGACAAGGCCGCTGACCTCGAAGGCGATGTCGGCAGAGCCGTCGCCATCCTGGTCGACCTCCACAGTGCCCCCGCCGGCAAAGCGCGCTTCGCTGTTGCCCCCGCCACTGAAGGCCGCGGCCTCCACATAACTGAAGCTGCCAACCTCAAGACCGGCCGCAAAGACGAACTTATCCTCACCATTGGCGGCATTGAGGTCTTCACCATCGAAGTCCTCGATGACCTGATTGCCCGCCGGCAGATCGGCGCTGCCAAAGAAGAAACTGTCCAAGCCGGAGCCGCCGAAGACGGTATCGTCTTGGCCCATGGTGATGCGATCGTTGCCGCTGCCCCCGACGAGGTGATCGCCTTCGGCACCGCCGAATAGGGTGTCGTCCCCCTCTCCACCAAAGAGCCGATCAACGCCGCCAACACCGCGCAGAACGTTGTTGCCTGTGTTGCCGACCAGAGAATTCTCGATGATGTTTCCCTTTGCATCGGCATCACCGGCGATCGAGAGGAGAAGCAGGTTCTCAATTTCATCGCCGCCCAGCGTATAGCCGGTCTCGGCGACAACCAGGTCAATGCCCTGACCAGGCTGTTCGATCACCAGATCGGCTTTGTCGTCGACAACGAAGACGTCGTCGCCCATGCCTCCGAACATAGTGTCAACGCCACTCCCACCGTCCAAGGCATCTTGTTCATCACCGCCGTAGAGAAGATCGGAACCCGAGCCGCCGTAAACCGTGTCAGTCATGTCGCCGCCGTCGAGGGTGTCGTCGCCCTCGCCGCCGTAGATCTTGTCGAAGCCATCAAACCCCAGAAGGAAATCGTCGCCATCACCACCGTAGAGCCGATCGTCGCCGGAAAGCCCGACTAGCCCGAAATCTTGGCCCGCGCCTCCAAAGATGTGATCGGCTCCGCTGCCGCCGTAGAGGAGCTCGTCGTGCCCCGATCCGCCATAGATACGGTCATTTCCCTCACCGCCAACGAGGGCAGTATCCGAACCCACACCACCGTAGATCTCGTCATTGCCGCTACCACCGGAAAGATGGAGATCACGCCCTCTGCCGCCTGAGATCAGGTCGCTGCCGGAACCGCCCATGAAGCTGCGATCAGACCCGCTGCCGCCGTAGAGATGATCACTGTCAGCGCCACCA
Organism: Rhodospirillales bacterium; assembly: GCA_963669335.1. Lineage (GTDB taxonomy): Bacteria > Pseudomonadota > Alphaproteobacteria > Kiloniellales > JACOMY01 > JACOMY01. The sequence continues at coordinate 1,782,026 of OY770023.1, read as the reverse complement.
AAAGCACTGTCAGAGCCGCTGTCTCCGATCAGAGTGTCCTCTCCGACACCGCCAAAGAGACCATCGTTTCCTTGATCTCCGTGCAGGTCGTCGTTGCCCTTGTCACCATAGATGTAGTCGCTGCCGGAGCCGCCGAAGACAAGATCGCTGCCATTCCCGCCAAAGAGGCTGACGTCATCGCCGTCACCGCCGAAGATACTGTCGTCCGCAGCCCCGCCGAAGAGGCCGATATCAATGCCATCGCCACCATAGATTGCGTCGTCACCCTCGCCTCCCTCAAGGGTCCAGTCATCGCCCTGGCCGCCAAAGAGAGAGTCGTCGCCATCGTCGCCCGAGAGAGAGACATCGAAGCCGCTGCCACCGATGACCACGTCTGCGCCTGAGCCACCCCACAGATAGCTGTCAGAGCCGCTCTCACCGTCGATCCCGTCATTTCCGGACGCACCGAGAAGAGTGTCGGTGCCGTTTCCACCATAGAGCCGGTCGGCACCCTGCCCACCCTGTCCTGTATCGACTCCATCACCACCATAAAGGCGATCGGCACCACTGTTGCCGGCCATACCGTCGTCACCCTCGTCTCCAAAGATGAAGTCGTAGCCGGAACCACCGAACTGGACGCTATCGTGCCCAATGCCGCCGAAGATCGAGTCATCGCCATCTTCGCCTAAGAGATAGGCGTCGTTGCCGCTACCACCCTGGACCGTGTCGTCACCGCTGTTGCCCAACAGAGTATCCGCGCCGGTGCCACCAATGACGCGGTCATTGTCTTCGCCGCCCACCAAGGTGTCGTCGCCCTGGGCCCCGAAGAGCGTGTCCTTGCCCGCATCACCACTGGCCGCGTCATCGCCGACCTGACCGCGGACGATGTCGTCGCCACTGCCGCCGGACAGCAGAAAATCGTCACCGAAACCACCCGAGATGCTGTCGTCGCCGCTGTCGCCCTGCAGGGTCCGATCTGCGCCGCTACCACCGAAGATGCTGTCATTACCCTGACCGCCTGAGAGGCTGACATCCTTGCCGGAACCTCCGAAGAGGGAATCCGTGCCGCTGCCACCGCTCAATTGCGCATCGTTGCCGGCATCCCCATAGAGCCGATCGGTCCCGCGTCCGCCGCTCAAGAGGCTGTCGTTGCTGGCACCACCGAAGATCCGGTCAGAGCCAAGGTCACCATAGAGGGCATTGTCTTCGCCAAAGTCACCCTGAACTCGATCATTGCCCTCGCCACCGAAGAAGGCCTGATCGTCACCGGCACCACCTGAGACCGTGTCATTCCCGCTGCCACCGTTCAGGAAGGCATCGTTGTCGACACCCCCGAAGATACTGTCGGTGCCGGAACCGGCGAAGAAGAAGGAGTCGTCGCCAGAGTCTCCATCGAGGAAGTCGTTACCCTGGCCACCATAGACCAGTTGATCGTTCCCGGATCCACCGATGATGCGATCGGCCTGCTCGCCGCCGAAGAGGTTCAGGTCATCGCCGGCATCGCCGTTGATCTCGTCTTCCTCTGCCCCGCCGAAGAGCTGGCTGTCGTTGCCATCGCCGCCGAAGAGGCTGTCGATACCCGTATCTCCATAGAGCGCCGTGTCATCGCCTGCACCCCCGAAAAGGCTATCATCGCCGCTGTTGCCCTGCAGCTGCTCGTCCTTGCCGCCATCACCGTAGATGCGATCTACCAGCAAGCCACCGACCAGCAGTGAATCATTGTTGCCGCCGCCATAGATCCGGTCGGCACCGCTGCCGCCGTAGAGGATCGAGTCGTCACCGGCATCTCCGAAGAGCTTGTCGTTGCCGGCGTCTCCGTAGATCGCCTGATCGTTACCGGCGGCGCCGTAAAGGCTGTCCTTTCCCTCATCGCCTTCAAGGAAGGCGTCCTGACCACCGCTTCCGAAGATGCGGTCCTCGCCCGCCCCGCCGCGCAGAAAGCTGTCGTCACCAACACCACCATTCAGGATGTCAGCGCCGTCACCCCCATAGAAACCGCGGTCGTCGCCGACATTGCCACTGATGGTGTCGGCCCCGGCGTCACCGAAGAGAGAGGCATCCTCGCCGGTTCCGGCGGCCAAGGTGTCGTCACCGGCGCCGCCCACGAGCGACATGTCCTGGCCGGAGCCACCGAAGAGCTGGTCATTCCCGGTCAAACCGAAGAGGCTGTCATCGCCGTTCAGACCATAGATCTGGTCATTCCCGCTGGTGCCAAAGAGGGTATCGTCCACCAAGTTGGAACCATAGATCTTCGCCATTTTCTGGGTTACTCCCGCCGTCCTGAGGTGGCGCATTGGCGCCTTATTGAATTTCTATTCGCACTGCGTTGTGGTCCGAACATGCGAATTTTTCTTCAAGTTGCAAGCCCAAAGTTTGATTATTTTCGAATCAGCGCGCTCAATTTTTCTATCAACGGGGGATTCTTTTTGCACCAACTCATTCTAAAAGTAAGCCCAACGTCATCCCCAGCTTGACGATGGAATTCGTGCTTCCTGCTCTCAATTTTTGAATTAATATCAATATATTATGATATCCATTGCGGCTTAAGTCATACGCATTTTGAGAGAGAGAAGGGCCTCATGGATCAAGCTTCATCACCAGGAAACAGCATTCAGCTTTGCATTGAATGTATGAGTACAATTTTTTCGAAATCGATCGAACTTTGAGTGAATCGACGCGAATGATCCCTTTATGAACACATAAATAAATTTTTGACAAAGCTTGCAGCGGCCTGGGAGCTACCGCCCGAGCGTCGACTGTGCAACTCTTCTGGCAGGCAACGAGGTCACTGTAAGAGCAAGCGGACAAACGGGAGGGAAGCGATGGAGGAGAACGCCAAGAACGTCCTGGGTGGGGCCCTGGCCGAGTGCTCCTTCGATCCCTTGACCGGCTTCTATCGCGATGGCTGTTGCAACACCGGGCCGGAGGATATGGGCATCCACACCGTCTGTGCGCAGATGACGGAGGAATTCCTGCTTTTCTCCTTGGCGCGAGGCAACGATCTCTCCACACCGCGGCCGGAGTCTGGCTTCAAGGGCCTGAAGCCGGGAGATCAGTGGTGCCTCTGTGCTGGCCGCTGGTTCGAGGCCTATCGCGCCGGTCGGGCGCCCAAGGTGCGCCTGGAGGCGACCCACGAGGAGACCCTGGCGATCATTCCCTTGGATGCACTGAAGGAATGCGCCCTGGACCTGAACTAGTGGTCCGATTCAGACGGATGGGGACCATCTGTCTGGATAAGTTGTCCCACTAGCGGGATACCACTATCCGATGCTACCGGGACTGAGCGCGAGCGCACTTCCGATTCGTTTGCGCTCATCAGCAGTGCTTTGGGCTTCCTGTTTTCGAACGCAAACCGTCGTCGCTGGGCAGTCCACCAGCTCGGGCTTCAGCCACCAGGGTCGACGCCTCATCCAAGCTGCGTAGGGCGGGAGCCTGTATGCCTGGCGCGAAAGTCCTCGGCCACCTGCTCCTTGGTTACGTGGATCGCGGGTGCGATGATATGCGAGTGCGTCTCGCCGCGCAGCTGGACGATGTACGCGCCCAGATCGGTCTCGACCGGCTCGATGCCCGCGGCCTCAAGGAAGGGAATGATAGCGATCTCCTCGCCGATCATCGACTTGCCCTTGGTCACCGTCTTGGCGCCGACCGCTCGGCAGATCCGAAGGATCGCCTTGCGCGCATCCTCGAGCGTCTTGCACCAATGGACTTGACCACCGCCCTCCTCGACCCGCTCCTAGTAGCACTTTAGATAGAAGTGCAGTTTTGCTCGCACGTGGTCTTTGATGTCCCCGCCCCGCTCGCCGCTATAGTCTTGACGGTCTCGGACAAGATCAAGGGACAGCCTGCGGTCCCGAGAGCCTCGGAGGGCGCCGTCGCTCGACATCCTCAACCGGCGGCCTGCTCCGACGCTCCCGTCCTGGCCTTATCCGTAAATGGTGAATTCGATGCTGGTGAGCGTGACGCCGGCCGGCAGAGAAACGCCGGCAGCAAGGTGCAAGGTGTCCGACCCGAAGCCGCCGTCGAAGAGGTCGCCTGACTGCAACTCACCTTGGCTGGCAACGTTCAAAGTGTCGTTTCCATTCCCGCCCATGACCATGTCTATGCCACTGCCGCCGAAAAGATAGTAGTCGTTGCCGCTGTCACCGCGGATCAGATCGTCGCCCTCAGCGCCCAACAGCGAGGAATCGAAGCCACTGCCGCCATAGAGGCTGTCGGCGCCGCTATCACCGGCCGGCGTAGAGTCGTGACCATCGTCGCCGTAGAGACGGTCTCTGGCATTGCCGCCGAAAAGGCCAGTGTCATCGCCGGCACCCCCATAGAGGCGATCGAGCGCTAAACCGCCATAGAGGCTGTCACCAGCGCTGCCGCCGAACAGCAGGTCGGCGCCATTGCCGCCGGCGATGCGGTCGCTGCCGCTATCACCCATGAGCGAGCGGTCGTCACCACCACCGCCGTCTAGACTGTCGTCGCCAGCGCCACCGTAGAAGAGCGAATCGTCGCCCGCACCGCCGCTCAGCCTATCGGTATCAAGGCCGCCGAAGAGGGCAATGTCGTCGCCGGCGCGTCCTGTCAGGCCATCGGCACCGGATCCGCCGATCAGAGACATGTCGCCGCCGCTGTCGCCTACGATGAAATCAGCGCCGGAGCCGCCCTCCAGCGATAGATCGGCGCCGCTGCCGCCGAACAGACTGTCAGCACCATCGTCGCCGTAGAGGAAGGAGTCGTTGCCATCGTCTCCGGAGAGGATGTCAGCGCCATCGCCGCCGAAGAACTTGGTATCGACCCCGCTGCCTCCCGAGAGGCTGTCGGTGCTGGAATTTCCATAGAGGCCGTAGTCATTGCCACTCCCACCGAAAAGGCTATCGGCACCCTCACCGCCAACTAAGAGTGCATCCTCTCCGCTGTCACCGTACATCCGATCGTCGCCACCCGACCCGAAGAACAGGCCATCGATTCCACTGCCGCCGAACATACGGTCGTCGCCGTCATTTCCAAAGAATACAAGATCCTTACCATCGCCGCCAAAGAGGGTGTCAGCGCCGCTGGCGCCGAACAAGTTGCTGTCATCTCCACTGCCGGCGAAAAGGATGTCGTCGCCGGTTTGCCCGCGCAGCAGGTCTGAACCGGACTCTCCGCCAAGGGTATCATTGCCGACACCACCCTCGACGATGTCGCTACCCAGACCGCCCGACAAACTGCGGTCGTCGCCTTCACCTCCGAAAACTCTGTCACTCCCGCTACCGCCATAGAGAGCAGAGTCCGATCCGCTTCCACCCTCGATCACGTCATCGCCGCTACCCCCGGACAAGAGGGTGTCCTGGCCGCTTCCACCATAGAGGAAGTCCCCGCCGTCATTGCCGGCCAGCTGGACATCATTTCCGCTACCGCCGAAGATACTGTCACCACCGCTGCCAGATCCGCCCAGGAGCGTTCTGTCTGCACCGCCGCCACCATAAATGGTGTCTGCGCCGCTGCCACCAGACAGCAGGCTATCATCACCGCTGCCGCCGTCGACACGATCATCGCCTGAGTAGCCGGCTAGAAGCACATCGTTGCCGCCGTCGCCGTAGATGCCATCGTTGAATGAGCCGGCCCCGCCGTAGAGCGCAGTGTCGTCGCCCTCACCGCCAAGGACGGCATCGCTGCCACTACCGCCGTCTAGGGAGAAATCGCTTCCTACTGCACCGTAGATAAAGTCAGCGCCGTCGTACCCGATGAGGAGTTCGTCATCACCGCTATCGCCGCTGATCAGATCGTTCCCGCTGTTGCCGACCAAGGCGAAATCTTCGCCGCTTCCGCCAAAGACCCTATCCGCTCCGCTGCCACCCAGAAGAAGGGTATCGAGACCGCGCCCGCCGTAGATGCGGTCGGCGCCGGCGTTGCCGGCAAGTGTAGAGTCGTCGCCATCATCGCCGAATATGCTGTCAGCATCGGCGCCAGCGCCGCCGATAAGAGTAGCATCGTCACCTGCACCGCCGAATACTGTATCCGTCCCATGGCCGCCGTCTATCGCGCTATCGTCGTCCGCGCCACCTTCAATTCGATCGGTACCACTGCTGCCGAGAAGCAGATAGTCGTCACCACTGCGCCCACGGACCAAATCGTTGCCGCTGCCTCCAACCAGCACGGTATCTGCGCCGCTGCCTCCCTCGATACGGTCGGCTCCATCGTTGCCGGCGAGCGTTGCATCGTCTCCGTCGCCGCCGAAGATGCTGTCATCGCCTGCATCTGTGCCCCCTAGCAGATATGAGTCGTTGCCCGAGTTGCCATAAACGCGGTCGGAGCCACTGTCCCCATCGAACCCGGTATCACTGCCGGAACCGCCGGAAAGCAAATCGTTGCCGCTGCCCCCGAAAAAGAGAAAATCGTTCCCGTTCTCACCGCGCAAGAGGTCGTTGCCATCTCCGCCTTGGGCTCGGTCATCGTCGTCGCCACCGAAAATCTGATCTGTGCCACCCTGACCGAGCAGCGTATCGTCGGCGCCCAATCCATAAATCCGGTCGTAGCCACTGGATCCGAAGATCGTATTAATCGTGTTGTCGCCCGTAAGATCGGCCACGCTGCTTGCCCCTCATAACCTCAATTACTACCCGCTACCCGATCGAAGCTGCCTTGAAGTCAGCATGGGTCGCAATAGAATTCTTGACAATATTCGAAACCGTTGCAATAATATTTCTTGTGATTTTTGAGTTGTGATACAAATAGTTTTACAAGAAGATTAAAACAGTGTTCTTTACAAAATAAGGAGCGAGACGTTCCCTTATCAGGAAGTCTTTCATTGGTTGAAGAAGCTCCACCCAGTCAGGTCTCGTAGAGTTCGAACCTCGGTTCTCGACCAGCCATCCTGTCGCGGTGGTAGGCCCGCTTGGTTCGAAGGCGATAAACGCGCCCCTGCTCCGCTTGATCAGAGCACGTCAGCCGTTATTGGAGTTTGCGAAGCGCCGATCGGCACGATCGGCCAGACGGTGCACTACGAGCCGATCTTTAGAAACCTCGATACCGAGGGTGTGATGGGTCGTCTTCTGAGTGCCTATACTTGTCATGCGGAGTTGGTCTCTGTGGATCCGATTAGGCTTGTGGCAGAAGACGAGGGCCATCAGGTGGACTCGCCTGTTCGCATGGGTCTGCTTTGGTTTTCAAACGTGTCGAACAAGATTCCGACGGCAAATCATTTCGATTAGACGTCATCATTCTCTAGACCTGAGGTTTCAGATCCAGGCTGAAGCGTTTCTCGATACGGCGATGGAGCTGATCGCGCACTTCGCGATAGGCATTGAGGCGCTGGTCGCGGCTGCCCTCAACGATGCTGGCATCCAAGGTCGGCCAATACTCGACGTCACAGGCCATGGTGCGCGTCATCTCGACGGCAGAGTGCTGTGCCTCAGGCGATAGCGAGACGATGAGGTCGAAGGAGCTGTCCTCCAGATCGTCGAAGCTCTTGGCGTTGTGGCGGCTGACGTCGATGCCGATCTCGTCCATCACCGAGATAACGAAGGGATCGACGGCCTCACCAGTGCGCACGCCTGCAGAATCCACATAGACCCGGTGGCCCAAGAGATGCTTCAGCAGGGCCTCGGCCATGACCGAGCGCACGGAGTTCATTGTGCAGGCGAAGAGGACGGCGCCGGGCAGCCGCTCTGTCATCGGACCTCGATCAACCGCTCGGGGCTAACTGACGACACGACCTAGGAACGCAGGGCAGCGTCCGGTCATTGTCGCGTGGTTCATGGTCCCGATCTCCACCGCCTAGCCCTTGATGTGGAGGACGCAGATCAAGGTGAAGAGACGGCGCGCGGTGTCGAGGTCCATCTCAACCTTTCCTTTCAGGCGCTCGCGCAGCAGTTCGGAGCCCTCATTGTGCAATCCACGCCGCCCCATATCGATGGCCTCGATCTTGGTCGGACTCGCCGACCTAATGGCTTCGAAATAGCTCTCGCAGACCTGGAAGTAATCCTTGATCAGGCGCTGAAAGGGTCGGAGCGAGAGGTGTATCGAGGTCAGCGGCTGTTTCTCGCTGTCACCAATGTGCAGAACCAGGCGGTTCTCCTCCAAGGCCAAGAGCAGACTAAAGGGCCCCAGGTGGTCGCGACTGCGATCATCGATCGGCGAAAAGCTGTTCTCTTCCAGAAGGTCGTAGACGGCGACTGCGCGCTCCTGTTCGACCTCGTGGCTGCGGCGGACGCTGGCGCTCTCGTCCAGTTCGACCGAGACCAGGTGCGTTTGGCGCGCGTCGCTCATGATGCATTCTTCGCCAGTCGCAGGCGCAGCGAGCGGGCATGGGCGGCCAAGCCCTCGGCATCGGCCAGCAATGCTGCGTCTTCAGCCAGTCCTTCCAGGGCCTGGCGATTGGCATCGATCAAGGTCGTGCGCTTCATGAAATCGAGCACCGAGAGACCGGAGGCAAATCGCGCCGTGCGGTCGGTCGGCAAGACGTGATTGGGCCCGGCCAGATAGTCGCCAAAGGCCTCTGGCGTATAGCGGCCAAGGAAGATGGCGCCAGCATTGCGGACAGCACCCAGGAGCGCCTCGGCATCGGCAACCGCTAGCTCCAGATGCTCGGGAGCCACTTGATCCACCAGCGGCGCAGCGGAGGCCAGATCGGGAACCAGGATCAAGGCGCCATGCGCCTGCCAGGAGGCCCGGGCGATGGCGGCACGCGGCTCGCTCTCCAGGGCCCGCTCCACGGCCTCCTCCACGGCCTCAAGGAAGCCGAGATCGTCGGTTATGAGGATGGCCTGCGCCACCTCGTCGTGCTCGCACTGGCTCAAGAGGTCGGCGGCGATCCAATCGGGATCGTTGGTAGGATCGGCTACCACCAGGATCTCGGAGGGGCCAGCGATGGAATCGATCCCGACCTTACCGAAGACCTGCCGTTTGGCCTCGGCGACGAAGGCGTTACCGGGTCCGACGATCTTGTCGACCGGTGTGATGCTCTTGGTGCCGAAGGCTAGGGCAGCCACGGCTTGGGCGCCGCCGATGCGATAGATTTCGGTCACCCCCGCCAGTTCTGCTGCAGCCAGAACCAGAGGAGAGATCTCGCCGTCTGGTGTCGGAACCGTCATCACCCGCCGCTCGACCCCGGCGACCTTGGCGGGAATGGCATTCATCAAGAGGGACGAGGGATAGGCCGCCTTGCCGCCCGGCACATAGAGGCCGGCCGCTTGGACCGCCGTCCAGCGCCAGCCCAGGCCGACCCCGTCCCCGTCCTCATAGAAGGCATCTTGCGGCAGCTGGCGACGGTGATAGTCCTCGATCCGCGCCGCTGCGACCTCCAGCGCCGCAAAAGTCTCCGCCGGGACCGCAGCGCGCGCCGCAGCAATCTCGTCAGCGGAGACTCTGAAGCCGTCAGAGAGGTCGACGCGATCGAAGCGTTGGGTCAGCGCGATCAGCGCCGCATCACCGTCGCGGCGCACCTGGGCGATGATATCAGCCACCACAGCCGCGACATCGCTCTCGGCCATGCGCGGCTCTGTCAAAAAGGCAGCGAAGGCCTCTGCAAAGCCGGCTGCCTGGCTGTCGAAACGCCGGGCGCCTCGGCGCCCCGCTCCGCTTGCCTCAGGCTGCATCGGCTTGACCCGATACGAGCCCCCTGAAACGCTCGACCCAGCGCTGAACCTCGCGTGGCCGGGTCTTCGACGCAGTGCGATTGACGATCAGGTGACTGGTCACCTCGGCAATGGTCTCGATCTCGACCAGATCGTTGGCCCGCAAAGTCCCGCCGGTGGAGACCAGGTCGACGATGCGCCGGCAGAGCCCCATGCCCGGCGCCAGCTCGAGCGCGCCATTCAGCTTGATGCACTCGGCCTGAACCCCGCGCTCTGCAAAGTAGCGCTGGGTGATCGCCGGATACTTGGTGGCGACGCGAATATGGCTCCAGCTGGCCGGATCATCCGCGCGCGACAGCTGCCGGGGCTCGGCCACCGAGATACGGCAATGCCCGATGTCGAGGTCGATCGGGGCATAGACTTCGGGATAGTCGAACTCCATCAAAACATCGCGCCCGGCCACGCCCAGCTCGGCTGCGCCGAAGGCGACGAAGGTGGCGACATCGAAAGAGCGCACCCGGATGATGTCCAGGCCCGGATCATTGGTGGTGAAGCGCAGCTGGCGCGCCGACTTATCGGCAAAGGCGGGCTCAGGCTCGATCCCGACCTGGGCGAGCAGCGGCATGACCTCGGCGAGGATCCGTCCTTTCGGCAGAGCCAGGACCAGCTTGTCAGTCTCGTTCAGCGGCATGGCGCCTGATTACCTGCCTGACCGCCCGACGTCCAGCACCAGCAGTCCCGCCAGGCACAGGGCTGCACTGCAGGCAGCGAAAAGGGCCGCGTTTCGTTGACGCAGCGCGCCGGCATGCTCATGTCAAGCCGGCTGGGACCGTTGTTGAGCTGAAGGAGAGGCTAGGCCGCGATGACAGGAAAGACACGACGCGCAGTGCTCTTGGCAGGTATCGCAAGCGTCCTGCCCATGAAGGCGCAGGCCCTTGGCTTCCAGCCCAGTGAGCGGGACTTCCTGGGGCCTTTCTATGTCGCCGATGCTCCCAGAGATCCCAACCTCAACCGCGCCGGCATGCCAGGGCAGCCGATCGCCTTGTTGGGCCGTATCCGTGAAGCCGGCAAGGGTGCGCCTGTCGAGGCCGCCCTGGTCGAGATCTGGCAGGCCGACGGCAAGGGCCGCTATCACCCTCCCGGCGATGGCAAGGCCGCCGACTATCCAGCTGCCGCACTTGCCCTGCGTGGCAGTCTGGTGACCGATGCCGCCGGCCGCTATAGGGCCCTGGGTGTGGTGCCCGGCCTTTACCGACCAAGGCCACGGCACTGGCACCTCAAGATCTCCGCCCCCGGCTATCGCACCTTGATCACCCAGCTCTACATCACCGGCGACGAGAGCCGTGGTCGGCAACCGGGTGCCCCCGATCGCCATGCTCCTCTCTTGCAGACTGCGGACGGCCTCGGCTATGACGCGCCGGACCTCTTCTTGGCACGCGGATGAGAGCAGCAGCTTGCAAGACAAAGAGCTATCCATTGAGATCCGTGAGGAGCGCCCCGATCATCCGGCCGTGGTGGCCCTCTTGGAGCATCACCTGACCCACTCCCTAGCCTCTTCACCGCCCGAGAGCAGTCATGTGCTGGACTTGGAGGGACTGCTCTCTCCCTCGATTACCTTTCTTGCGGCCTGGCAGGGCTCTGCGCTCTTGGGCATCGCCGCGCTGAAAGAGTTGGACGCCAAGAACGGCGAGGTGAAGTCCATGCACACCAGCGAGGAGGCTCGCGGCCAAGGCATTGCGCGCCGGCTCCTGGTGCAGATTGTGGCTGAAGCAAGAGCGCGTGGGTACCTGAGCCTCAGTCTAGAGACCGGAACCATGGAGGCCTACGCCGCAGCGCGCCGCCTCTATCTCTCTCACGGTTTTCGCCCCTGCCCGCCCTTCGGCGGCTATCGCATCGACCCGCATTCCGCCTACTTTCGCCTGAGCTTTCGACAGGAAGACGAGAGAGATGAGCTCAAGAGCTAGACCAGATCCAGATTTGCGCCAACGACGCGAGAGTGAGGAAGAGACACTCGTCCCGGTCGGAAGCGTGGAACGGGAGGTCCTCACCCTGCGTGCAATACCCGGTATCGCCTGGCGCTTTCCGAGGCGCGTCAATCTGATAATCTACGGTTAGCAACACTTTGCAGCCGATATGCAGTCGTGGTGACAGGGTGACGACAGGATTACCTCTGTGATCTTGAGCCTCTCACACGACCGAACCTCCATCTAACAGGCATCTGTAGAAATTGCCTTAAGCAGAATTTCCACCTAGTGTCTCAACTAGAGGGCCGGACGCAATGAATGGGGGAAGCCCGAAAGAAGGGGCTCGGCCATCGCGCAAACCCTAAGGGACAGGGGCACGAGGTTTCAGCCTGGGACAGCGTTCGGGGGCAACATCATGATTCATCCAAGGCTAGGGGAGCTGGCCGCATACTCTTCGAAGGAGTTTCACGATGGCCGTGATCTTTGGAACCGCTGACGAAAACAGCACCTTGATCGGAACCACTGCTGCAGACACGATTTTCGGTCTCTCAGGGAATGACCGGCTCTATGGCCTCAGCGGCGACGACACTCTGGAAGGGGACGCCGGCGATGACAGCAGCCTGATCGGTGGTCCCGGAAATGATGTGATGTCCGGCGGCAGTGGCGACGACGCCACTCTGGACGGCGGTCTCGGCGACGACACCCTGGCCGGCGGCGACGGGGCCGACAGGACCCTCATGGGCGGCAGCGGCGCCGACCTCCTCTTCGGCGGCAGCGGGCAGGACTCCTTCCTATTCGGGGAGTCCGGCAGGGACATCCTGGACGGCAACCGCGGCAACGACGGCTTTCTCTTTGGCGGTGACGGCGACGATACCCTTATTGGAGATCTAGGAAACGACTCGCAGTTCTTCGGTAATCCAGGCGCCGACACCCTTTTTGGCGGCGGTGGCAAGGATGAACGCTTCTACGGCCTAGAGGGTGACGACCTGATCTTTGGTGGATCAGGTGATGACTACATGCTGCGAGGCGGAAGCGGCTCGGACCGAGTTTACGGCAACAGCGGAGCAGACACCTTCCTCTACGGCGGTAAAGAGAACGACAGAGTTTATGGTGGTAGTGGAGACGAGTTCCAACTTCATGGGGATGACGGCGATGATCTGATCTTTGGCGACGACGGGAATGACTCCTTTCTACGCGGCGGTAGTGGGATGGATTTGCTCTACGGTGAGGATGGAGCAGACGCCAGGCTTTCCGGTCAAAGCGGCGACGACACCCTCTTCGGCGGCAGCGGAGGAGATTACGCCATCTACGGTGGATCCGGTTCCGATGCCCTCTTCGGTGGCACCGGGATCGAACACTTTCTCTATGGAGGCTCAGGCGCCGACCGCATCTATGGTGGCCTCGATGTCGACCAGAGTTTCTTTGGCGGAACCGGCAGTGATTGGCTCTATGGGGGAAACGGCAACGACTCTGGCTTTCTTGGCGGGAGCGGTGACGATAGGGTTTTTGGTGGCAAGGAGGACGACAAGAACCTCTCCGGGCAAGGCGGCAGCGACCGCATCTATGGTGACAGTGGCGCGGATGAGGCCTTCGGTGGGTCAGGCAGTGACGCCCTCTTCGGCGGCTCTCTCGTCGATACGCTCTCAGGTGACAGCGGCAACGACGATCTACGGGGCGGAAGCAGTTCTGACAGACTCTATGGTATGCTGGGTCGTGACAGCGCGCGCGGACAGGACGGTGACGACACGATCCAGGGTGGCAGCGGCCAGGACACTCTCTTCGGCGGTACCGGTAACGACCTGCTGACCGGCGACACTGCAAATGACCAGCTAGCAGGCGGTACCGGCAGCGATGTCCTCTTCGGCGGAGCTAACCGCGATCGCTTGAACGGCGGCTCCGGCGCGGACACGGCCTATGGTGGTGCCAACAACGATACCTTCATTATCGACACCGCAGCAGATCGGATCTTCGACGCCGCAGGTGATGGTAACGACGTGCTGCGCTCCAACGCCATTGACTACACCCTGGGCACGGCCGCAGAGGTGGTGATCGAACGGGTGAACCTGCAGGACGCTGCCGGTGCGGCTAAATTCGTGGGCAATGCCAACAACGACCTGATCAGCGGCAATGCCTTCGGCAACACCATGGTCGGCGGCAGCGGCGCGGATCGCTTGAACGGCCGCTTCGGGATCAACACGATGACCGGCGGCAGCGGTGACGATACCTTCGTCGTCACCACTTCGGCCGATCTCGTGCAAGACCTGGCTGGTGCGGGCGTGGACTTGGTGCGCGCGGTGGTGAGTTACACCCTGCCCTCCGGAGGGCCCAACGACTTCATCGATAATCTGCGCCTGCAGGCCGACAAGGGCGATCTCAATGGTACCGGCAATAGCCTGGACAACACGATAGACGGCAACAGCGGCAACAACCGGCTGTCCGGCAATCAAGGCAGCGACGAGATCGAGGCAGGTCTGGGAGACGATACCCTCTTCGGCGGCGGACAGAGCGACCGCCTGCTGGGCGAGAGCGGCGACGACACCCTCTTCGTCGGCCAGGGAGACGTGCTCATCGGCGGCTCGGGCATGGACGACTTCCGCTTTACCGGAGGCACTCTGGGCAGCGGCGGCTCCGGCGGGCCGATCGTCCGCGACTTCGACGGCGTCTTGGTGAACGGTGCCAACGGCGAGGACAAGCTTGTCTTCGCGACGGGCCTGGAGAGTGGCGCGTTCTCCTACATCGCCGGCGCTGCTTTCTCAGGCAGTGGCAACTCAGAAGCTCGTTTCGCCGGCCCGAGGCAGATCCAGGTCGATCAAGACGGCGACGGCGCTGTTGATCAAGCCTTCCTCATCGACCGCGTCACCGTCGCTGGTCTGCTGACGAGCACAGATTTCGTCTGGCTCTGAACAAAAAAGCTCGCGGTTGGTTCAAGTCGGAATAGAGGCACTAGAGCCACACAAAATCCGTGCTGGTCAGTTGATTGGCAGCGCTCAGTCCGGAGATGCGAAAGCTGAGGTCGGCGGTACCGTCACCGTCTTGGTCGACCTGCACCCGCTGAGATTCGGCAAAGCGTGCCTCTGTGTTCCCACTGCCGGAGAAGGCTGCGTCCTCAATGTAGCTAAAGGCGCCGGACTCGAGTCCCGTCGCAAAAACCAGCTTGTCATTGCCACTGGGTGCAGCCGGTGCAATTCCGCTGAAATCTCTGACCAGAGGCTGGCCTGCGCCGCCAAGCCCCAAACTATTGATATCAAAATAGAAGGAGTCGTCACCGCTGCCGCCAAAGGCTCTGCTGCCGCGCTCCATAGCCAGGGTGTCGTCGCCGGAGCGACCGCGTAGCTGATCTTTACCGCTGCCGCCGACCAAAAAGTCCGCGCCATCGTCTCCAAAGAGACGATCGTCACCGGAGAAGCCGAGCAAGCTGTTGTCCGCAGTGTTGCCGAGCAAGACATTGCGCAAGTCATTGCCAGCGCCATTCAATGGACCGCGATCGAAGAGCAGGCGCAACCGCTCGACAAAGCCATCGTTAGTGCTGTCCGGCAGGGTGTAGTCTACCTGCGCACGGACCAGGTCGATCCCGCCGCTAGAGCGCTCCACGACCTTGTCAGCAACGGTATCGACGATGAAGATATCGGAGCCTGATCCGCCAAAGAGTGTGTCTACGCCAGAACCACCGTTCAACACATCGTTGCCATGATCCCCATAAACCAGGTCAAGGCCGTCACCCGCAGCAATCCGGTCAGCCTCGGACCCGCCATCGAGAAAATCGTCCCCAGTCGCGCCAAAGATAGTGTCACTGCTTCCCTCGCCAAAAACACGGTCGTCGCCGTCGTTGCCTTGCAGACTGTCTGCAGCAGCCCCGCCAAAGACACTGTCGTCACCGCCCGCCCCGCGCAGCCTGTCGCTCCCCTCCTCGCCGAGGAGCGTGTCGCCATTTGGTCCGCTAGCGATGGCATCATCGCCGGAGCCGCCATGGAAGAGCAGGACCTCTACGTCGATGATGCTGGCGCCGGTCAATCCGCTTGCACCCTCCCGCAGAAGCAAGGTGTCGACGCCGGATCCACCGTCAAAGACCTCACCAGACTGAAGCTCTCCTTGACTGGCCACAACGAGCACGTCAGCACCGCTGCCGCCATAGACCTTATCTTCTCCCAATCCACCACCAATGCGGTCATCGCCGCGGCCACCCAACAGGGCGCTATCGTCGCCTGTCCTGCCATAGAGGCTGTCGTCTCCGCTGTTTCCCGTCAGAGAGGCGTCATCTCCATCCCCGCCAAAGACAGTGTCCGCGCCGCTTCCGCCGATGAGTGAGGCGTCATCATTCGCTCCACCAAACAAGTAATCGTAGCCGTTTCCGCCAAAGACCTGGTCAGAACCCGAGAGGCCAGCGAGAACATCATCGCCGCCAAATCCCAGGATTTGATCATTGAAGAGGTCGCCGTTAATCGTATTGTTACTCTCGTCGCCCAGGATCACTGCCATCGGTCGTTCCTCCTTCAATCAACGGGAATCGTGCGCAGGCCGGAGAACCCGGCGCGCAGTCACCAAAGAGATGCCAAGCGTTTGCTTGAGGGCAGAGGAGTGGACCTTCTCCTTGCCAGAGACGGACTAAGGATAGCGACAGTGACAGGATCTGACAACGTCTACATGAGATTTGCTAAGAGAATTTACGCGCTCTCGTCAGGCGTCTCGTGACTTGGCCGCCAGCGGGTCGGCCAAGCCTCCCCCAAATCCTCCATATGCGCGACGATCGCCGGGCCTTCCAAGCGAATCTCGGCGCCACCGGAGAAGCGCAAAAGCCAGGCTGCGAGGCCACGCTGCACAGACAGCAGATTGAGCGGCTCGCCAGATGCAGCCGCCTTGTCCAGGCCGCGGCTGCGCACTTGACGAACGCGATCGAAGCAGAGGCCGCTGATGACCCGGCTAAAGAGCTGGCCTTCCCCGCCTTCCGTGTCGATCGACAGGTCGGCGGCGTCCTGCTCAAAACTGGCATCGACCCCTTCCTCCAGCGCCGGCGGTGCTACCTCCGGCTTGATCTCCCAGCGGAAGCGATTGGCCAGAAAGATGAAACGACGTTCGCTCGAGAGGTACTTGATCTCTTGGCGCGGCACCAAGGCGTCTTGCAGCAAGGTGGACAGCACCACGACGTCCTGTTCGTCCTTGGCACGCAGCTTCAATCGCTCTGCGGTCGACATGCTTGACTGCTTCCCCTAGTCGTCATCTGCGAGGCGCTGGATCTCGGCGCCACAGGCGGCAAGCTTTTGCTCCACCCGCTCATAGCCACGATCCAGATGATAGACCCGATTGACCGTAGTTTCCCCCTCGGCGACCAAGGCTGCAAGCACCAATCCGACCGAGGCGCGCAGATCGGTGGCCATGACCTGAGCCCCGGTCAACCGCTCTTGCCCGCGCACCAGGGCCGAGGCGCCATGGACGGTGATGTTGGCACCCATCCGCGTCAACTCCGGCACATGCATGAAGCGGTTCTCGAAGATGGTCTCGGTGATCATCGCCGCCCCGCCGGCCGTCGACATCAGCGCCATATATTGCGCCTGCAGGTCGGTCGGAAAGCCCGGGAAGGGCTCTGTCATGACATCGGCGCCGACCAGGCGGCCGTTGGCGCGCTTGGCGGTGATGCCGAGGTTGCTTTGGGTCAACTCCACCCCGCAACGTTCCAGCACGTCTGCGGTGGCGCGCATATCGTCCAGCCGTCCGCCCAGCAAAGAGAGCTCGCCGCCGGTCGCCGCGGCAGCCATGGCATAGGTTCCAGCCTCGATGCGATCGGCCACAACATGGTGCTCGGCCGCATGCAGGCGACAGACGCCCTCGACCTCAATGACCTCGCTTCCCAGGCCCTCGATGCGCGCGCCCATAGCCTGCAGACAGCGGCCGAGATCGACGATCTCAGGCTCGCGTGCGGCATTCACAATACGCGTCGTCCCGCGGGCCAGGCTGGCGGCCATCATCACATTCTCTGTGGCACCAACCGAGACCTTGGGGAAGACAACCTCGGCCCCGCTCAGCCCATTGGGCGCGCTGGCGTGGATGTAACCTTCCTTCAACTCGATCTTGGCGCCCATCGCCTCCAGGCCCATGAGGTGCAGATCGACCGGCCGCGAACCGATGGCGCAGCCGCCCGGCAGGGACACCGAGGCCTGCCCCTCGCGCGCCACCAGCGGGCCCAGGACCAGAACGGAGGCCCGCATCTTACGCACCAGGTCGTAGGGCGCGCGGGTATCGGTGATCTTCTCCGCCGTCAGCAGCAGCCCAGGCCTCGCTCCAGCCTCACGGCGTGGCTCGACCGCCACCCCCATGGGCTTCAGCAAGGCAACCATGGTCTTGACGTCATGCAGGTCGGGCACGTTGCGCAGCAGCAAACCTTCTTCGCTCAAGATCGCTGCTGCCATCAGCGGCAGAGCTGCGTTCTTCGCACCAGAAATCTCTATCTCGCCACGCAAGGGCCGACCGCCCTTGATCCGAATTCGATCCAAAATCCTAGTCCCCTCTCTCTCAACCCAGAGAATGGCAGCGGACTGCCGCGTCGCCCAAGCACTGCGTCGTTGCCCTATGCGGGGCGACTATAAACGCGGCAATGTGACTCCTTTTTGACCCATGTACTTGCCCTGGCGATCGGCATAGGAGACCTCGGGCGGTCCCTCGCCCTTCAGGAAGAGGAACTGGCAAGCCCCCTCCCCTGCATAGATCTTCGCCGGCAAGGGCGTGGTGTTGGAGAACTCCAGGGTCACATGCCCTTCCCACTCCGGCTCCAGCGGGGTCACGTTCACGATGATGCCGCAGCGGGCATAGGTAGATTTGCCGAGACAGATCACCAGCACGTCGCGCGGAATGCGGAAGTACTCTACCGTGCGGGCCAGCACGAAGGAGTTGGGCGGGATGATGCAGACATCGGTCTCGCGCTCGACGAAGGACTGTCCGGAGAAGTTCTTCGGATCGACCAGGGCGTTGTCCACGTTGGTGAAGATCTTGAACTCGCGCGCGACCCGAGCGTCGTAGCCATAGGAGGAGACACCGTAAGAGATCACCCCTTCGCGCTTCTGCGCTTCGACGAAGGGCTCGATCATATCGCTGGCGCGCGCCTGCTCGCGAATCCAGCTGTCGGGCAGGATAGCCATGAAGGTCTCGCTGTGGCTCCTAGATCGGGGTCGTCGCTGCCGAGCCGGGAACTCGCAGCGGAGCAAAAGCATCTTCTAGCGCTACGACCGAGTCCCGCTCAAGCCTCTATCTTGCGCCTCCGGGGCCCAGGGGGCTCTTCACTCAGCCCTCTTGAGGGTCGGCCTCAGGGTCGGATTCCACTTCCCTCTCAGGGGCTTCCTCTTGCCTCAGGCGGCCCTGTGCCTTGCGTTTCATGAGGTTGCGGCGCAGCGCCGCTGCTTGACGCGCCTGGCGCTCTTCCCTGCTGTCTGCCATGCCGCCAAGCTGGCGCGGCCTTGCAGCCGGGTCAAGGCTGAGCGGGCAAGAAAGCCTCTTGCAATCCGCCCCGCTTGGTGGCAGCTTCCCGCCTCCCTCGCCGGGACGCCCAATTAGTTTGCGTCCGGGCAAAAAGGCGCTGCCGTAGCTCAGGTGGTAGAGCACGTCCTTGGTAAGGACGGGGTCGGTGGTTCAAGTCCACTCGGCAGCACCATTCTTCCTCCAGTTGGATCAGTTAAGTCAGACCCCCTTCTGGGCCTTCTCGACGCATGCACGCTGTGCAGAGCGAAACGAGAAGCCACGACACTGCGGCGGGTTCCCGGGGAACTCCTTCGCGCAGATTGACCATGAAGCGCAGGCCCGTCCCGCTTGGTGGGCTGCGGCAACGGCGGTCGCGAACAGGGCGGCGGATGCCCGTGCACCGTGGTTCGATCGGGCTGTGAGCACCAACAGTTTGCTGACGCCTCCAATATCTAGGCGCGCTAAGGAGACCCCCTAGGAAGATCATCCAGGCCGGCCATCCGTTCCATTGTCCTGACCGTTGCGAAGAAATCCTGCGCGCCGTCGCCCTGAGCCTCTGCCGCAGCAAAAATCTGACTGACCATGGCCGCAAAGGGAAGCGGCGCGTGTACCTCTTGTCCGCTCCGCAAGAGGAGATCCAAGTCTTTCATCATCTGCTCGACGGAAAAGGTCGGTGTGAAGTCCCGCTGCTTCAGCGGCCCTAACTTGTAACCGATCAGTGGCGACGCAACCGCACTCGCCCCGACGGCTTCCAGCATCGTCTCCCAGGCAAGGCCGCCGCGTCGTCCGTAGGTCAAGGCTTCCCCGACTATTGCCGCGGTCGAGGCGACCATCATGTTGATCAGCAGCTTGAGATACCGCGCCTCTTCCGCGTCGCCGACAGGGATCTGTTTGCTGCTCATGGCCTGAAGCAGCGCCAGACAGCGATCCTGCGCCTGCCCGCCGCCCGACATGAGAACCGTGAGGTTCGCAGTCTCGGCGAGGGCGACCCCACCAGAGACCGGCGCGCGCAGGTAGTCGACGCCACGGTCGCGCGCCTCGCCGGCGACCTCTGCCGATGCCTCCGGCGACACGGTACTCATGTCCAGGTAGAGCGAGCCCTTCGCCGCATTGGCGAGCACGCCGTCCTCTCCCAGCGCAACCGAACGCAGCGCCGCATCATCGGAGACCATGGAGATCACGACCGGTGCCACGGCGACCTCTCTCAAGGATCCCGCCGCTGACGCACCTTGGGCTACGAGTGGCGCAAGCTTGGCTTGCGTTCGGTTGAATGCCGTCAATGTGAAACCAGCCTTCAGCAGGTTTCGGCACATCGGCAGTCCCATCTTGCCGACGCCGATCCATCCCACATCGTAAGAGCCGCTCATCGTCATCACACATACCTCGTCGCATCTTCGTTTCGCTCATCACGACATGATGAGACCTTACACCCCCTCCTCGGCACCCCTCCTCGGCACCCCCTCCTCGGAGCCTATCGACCAGCAGCCTCTCCCGCTAGATTGAACTGCGTGTTGAGTCTGGCGGAGTCAGATGAAGATCAGCCCAAGAAGACCGCACCGAGGCAAGGAAAGCATCCCGTTACGATCTGCATATCGCCAGACGGGTGGCCCTTGATCCCTTTAGATTCGAGGCTGCGGAGCGTGGGGTTGCGGAGTTGACCAAGAGGCCGTCCGCTCGCAGAGGCGTGCGTCGGCGCGATTAGACTAGATACACATTTTCACGTATGGTGTCGGGAACACGTTCAACTGAGCCAAGATTGAATGTAGAGGAAGGCGGCGACAATGGCTGTGATTTTCGGAAGCGCCGGCGAGAACAATGTGCTCATCGGAACCAGTGCGAACGACGCCATTTATGGTCTCAGCGGCGACGACAGAGCCTATGGTCTGACCCGCGGCGACAGCCTCTATGGCGGTAGTGGGAGCGATCTCTCCTTCTACGGCGGCCGTGGCCCCGACAGCCTTTTTGGCGGGGAAGGCGACGATACGGGCTTCTATGGAGGCGTCGGTGCCGACAGCATATCCGGCGACGATGGCAACGATAACTCCTTCTATGGCGACAGGGGCGCCGACACCCTCTACGGCGGCAATGGAGACGATGTATACCTTTTTGGGGGTAGTGCTGACGACCACATACTCGGTGACTCTGGGGGCGATAACGGTCTTTTTGGCGATAGCGGCAATGACCGGATTTTTGGCGCAAGCGGAGACGACCTTGGCTTAAACGGAGGCAGCGGGGATGACACCCTAAGGGGAGGACTGGGCACCGATCGCTTCCTCAGGGGAGACAGTGGGGACGACAGCCTCTTCGCCGACAGTGGAATTGACGATTTTCTGATCGGCGGCGCCGGCGATGACCAGGCGTTCGGCGGCAGCGGTCTCGACTTGCGGTTCTTTGGAGAATCTGGCGCCGACAGCCTCTTCGGCGGCGATGGGGACGATCGGGCACTCTACGGAGCCACCGGCGACGACCGCATCTACGGCGACAGCGGGAACGATAGAGCTTTGGGTGGCTGGTACGGCGATGATACCTTGGCCGGTGGAGAGGGGAATGATTCCTTCCTCCTAGGGCAGTCTGGGAACGACAGTCTGTCCGGTGGTCCTGGCGACGATTCCGTATTGACCGGCGACACCGGCGACGACACGCTATCCGGCGATAGCGGAAATGACTACAGCCTTATCGGGGACGAGGGCAACGACCGCCTCTTCGGCGACAGTGGGGCAGACGTTCGCCTCTTCGGCGGCGACGGTATCGACAGCCTCTTCGGCGGCGATGGCAATGATATCTCCTTCATCGGCGGCAGCGGAGCCGACAGCCTCTTCGGCGGCGACGAGATCGACTATTATTTCTATGGAGGCGATGACGCCGATGTTCTCGACGGCGGCAGTGGCGACGACAGTTACTTCTATGCCGGCCGTGGCGTCGACAGCCTGTCCGGGGGCAGCGGAGATGACGGGCAGCTCTTCGGTGGCAGCGCCGGCGACCGAGTCTATGGTGGCGACGGCGCCGATCAATCGCTCTTCGGCGGCCAGGGTAGAGACAAGCTCTTCGGCGGCAGTGGTGCGGATAGCTCCCTCATAGGCGATGTCGGCAGCGATTTCATCGCCGGTGATTCCGGTCATGATGCCTACTTCTTCGGCTTCACCGGCAACGACGGCCTATCGGGCCGCGCGGGCGACGATGCCCTCTTCTACGGAGGCAGCGGAGACGATCGACTTGCCGGCGGGCTGGGTGAGGATTCCTCCTTCTTCGGAGGGACAGGCAATGACTATCTGCGCGGCGGTGCCGGCAATGATGCCTTGCTCTTCGGAGGCAGCGGGATCGACAGCCTCTTGGGGCAAAGAGGCAACGACACCCTAACCGTAGCCAGCCAAGGCGAACTCGTGGCCGGCGACTTCTTCGACGGTGGGGCCGGCATCGACACCTTGTTCCTCGCCGCAGGGGTGACCTTGCCCGGCGATGTGACGATCATAAGCATCGAGCATACCGTCTATGGCTAAGTGACAGTTTCAGCCTGCACCGCGCCAACAGTAGAGGACAGGCCACTACTATGACCCGATGAAGTCAGCGACAATCGCATTGAACTTTTGATAATTCTCCAAGAACATGAAGTGCTGGCCGCCCTCCTCTTCCTCAAAGATCTCAAAGCGGGAGCCGGGAATCTGTTCATGAATCCACCGGCAAGAGGTCCAGGGAACGAAGCTCACCCGGCCCGTGACCACAAGGGTCGGCAGGGTTATCCGGCGGATGGTGTCGCGCCAATCCTGTGTGGCTTGGTTCAAGAGCAGGGTCGCAGCATGCTGGCGACGCATTTTGAGATTGCAGGCAATAATCCACTCCTTCTCCTCCTCCGAGGCCTTGTCAGACAGAAGCTGTCCTACGAAGCCGCGCGAGAGGTCGACACCCTCCGGTCCGCGGAGGCTGTTCGCCATCGAGAAGAGGCCCTCTATGTCCAAGACACTGCCAGCCTCGGCGATCTCCTGAGCCTCCCAGATCGGGTTGGTCAGCACGGCCGGCATCTGATCGATCAGAAGCAAGCGGGCCAGTCGCTCGGGCCCGAAGAGGTCCCAGTAGCACCAGATGACGGAGCAGCCCAGGGAATGGCCCAAGAGATTGACATCATGCAGATCCAGTGCATGGATCACATCTCTAAGGTCGGCAGCGAGGCGGCTGATCCGATAGCCGAACTCCGGCCGCTCTGAGTCCCCCTGCCCCCGCATATCGACCGCGATGACACGGTATCGCCCAGAGAGGCCACGGAGCTGGTGCTTGAACTCCTCAGCCGCCTGCGACCAGCCAGGGACCATCAGCAGTGGAGCGCCGCTACCAGCCTCCAGATAATGCAGCTTGACCCCATCCCCTGTGGTGATCGATCCGGACCGAAACTCTGCTCCCGCTGAGGACATGTCTTGGGCTCCTCGCTCTCCTTTGGTTGACCCTACGAGCGACCGGCACCGCAAGACAAGGCCGAGGCCGCCCCGATCTTGGCAGCCGTGGGACGCTGATCAGCTGAACCGCAGGCCCCTGCTTAGACCAAGAGCTCAGCGTAGGTGAAGACGCCATCGTCGAACTGGAAGAGCTCGACGTTGATCACCGAGACGTTGACCATAGAAGAGATTCGAGACTGAGAGTGCCCTGAGTTGGCGATCTGTTCGAAGGCGGGACCGACACTGATACACGCGCATTTACGACGAACACTGCCTTGCCTCCGGTTTTCGCCCTGTCAAGCATCGCGTTGTCGATCTAGGGATGCCTCGTCACGAGCCACCGGCGACAAGAGGGGAACGCGGCTTGATTGACCTTGGGCAAAGACGCTCGCGTTCTCCGCTTCAACCCTGCTAGAGTTCCTGACGCCACAGCACCGTGAGTGCTGGACGGATTGACGGCTGGCGAATGATCCTGGTTTGTTATTCGTTTGGCAGAACTATGACAATCGGAACTCACAATGCAGTCAAATGGCCCAAACCTAAATCAAGAACGCCGATTTAAACGAATCCTAATTGTAGGAAATGCACCTACATCAATAAGCGACCTGCCAAAGCGCGATTCAGATACTTTGGTGATTTTACCTGACAAGCGGCTTCCCTGGGTTGGGCATTTCAAAGGGGTCGGATCTGCGCTGATTGTAATTGACGAAATGCTATCCCCTCGCGCAGCAGGACGAGCAGAAACCCGCGCCGAACAGATCGGGAGCTTTGGCTCGCAAACCCAGGTCCGGCTGCTCTTCAATACGCACCTGCAGGTTGAGGAGGCGCTCAAATCAGTAATAGTGGCTGATGAGACCGTCTTGTCCTATTCGGGCAAGGGCTGTTCCGACCATGATGACGGTGGTGTGGGCAAGGCGCAGTGCAGCAATCCAATGAGCGATCCTGCATTCCTTGACGCGGTCTTCACTGACTTTGCTGCAGAGGGAGCGATGCTGTGCTTCTGCTATTTCGATGAAGAGTTCCGAGCCATGGAAAGCCAGAGTGAGGCTGCTTTGCATCAATGGGTTCGCAGCCTCTTGAAGAGGCAGCATGCAGTCTCTTGCGTGAAGACAAGCTACGATCTTGAGGCCAATGTCGAGCCTGGCTGTGAGGGGAGACCTTCGGCAGATACCTTCGAAACAACGGTTAGCCTGATTGTCCCCCTCTTCAACGCTCAGACTTTTATTGAGCGCACCCTTCGAAGCGTGGTTGAGCAGGGTTTTGAAAGCCTCGAAGTCGTCGTCGTCAACGACGGATCAAGCGATCGCTCACCAGAGCTGGCCAAGCGCTTTGCTGGATCTTTCAAAAAGTTCACTTACATCGAGCAGGCGAACGCAGGCGTCTCGGCGGCTCGAAACGCCGGTCTGGCAGCCGCGTCAGGTCGCTACATCGCCTTCCTGGATGCTGACGATCTGCTGGTGCCGGGTTCAATCGAACGACGGGTCCGCTTCCTCGATACCAGCGCCTTCAAGATTTGTGGCGGCCGCACAGAGGGGATTGACGATGATGACAGGAGCCTCAACCTGATCATTGGTCGCCATGATCACCGCAGCTACGAGGACCTTTGGGAGCCGGTGTTCCATATCTCCACGATTATGGGGCAGAGCCACATTTTGAAGAGCCAGCAGTTCCGCGTTGGACAGAAGCATGCCGAAGACTGGCAATACCTAATTGACTTGGCCGGGGTTACAGACCGCATAGGGTCTTGTGGAAGCGCGCCTTTGGCCAGGTATCGGTGGCATAGAGAGTCGGTAACGGCAGCCAAGACCATTGAACATGTCGATGCCTGCCTTACGCTGATGAGCAGTCTGCCAATCAAACCGCCGGATGAGTTGGGTATCAGTATGGCGATGGGAGGTTCAATCGGCATGAACGGCAAGAGACTTCATGCCTCCCTTGCCGAGCGTGTTCAGTTGCTGTGTCTCACCACCGCCTTCAAGGACAGCAGCAAGCCCTTAGATCGGCGCGTCATTGACTTGATGAACGCAATTGACGATCGCGACGCGAGCGCCATCTCTGACGAGCGGTTCGAGGTTACGCTGACACGCGGCCTGTTGCTTCCACGCGGCAGCAGTGAGCTCCATCTATGTATCCTGGATCGAGCACCGGATGTTGCGAAGCGCTTCGAGGCTCTAGCCGCCACCCCGGCCAACGAGGCCTTCATCGCCTCTTTTCGCCGGTACGTAGCTCGCTATGGCATACTCCGGAACTGTCCGGCTGATGATAGACAGCGAGACTGCCCTCGATAGGGAGCGCACACCATCCAGGCCAAGATATCTGCACGGCGCCTCAATCCTCCCTGCTGACTGCTTCCACTCAGGGGCAGATCAACGTCAGAAGTTCGGTGCCCGCATCCAGGCCTTGTCTACCTCGTCCCTTAGATCCAGCAGATAGTCCTGGAACGCTCCTATGAAGGTCTTGTTTGCCGGTGTCTTTGCCAGCGCGCTCAACTTACACAACGCATCGGGTGCGCGCTCCAATATACTGTGATACAAGACACTGCTTTGGCGCGGTAGCAATAAGGCGCGCGTCAGGGTGTTTTCAAAGAAAAGACTAGGCACGCCGTCTGCACTTGACACTTCGATTCTGTTCATCAGATCGAGCACGCGTTCAGGGATCGATTGCTCTTCCGGTAGGATCGCCAGAGTTAGGCAGAGAGATTGAACGCGCGACACGTAAGACTCTTTAAGTTTCTCGCCATTCACGCCGATTGAGGCTCCGTAAGCAATACTCATGCCCAACTCTTCCCTGGGCTTAATTGGAAGGTCCTTCATCATGTTGATGCAGATGTCAAAATTACCCATTGTGTCCATCTGCGTCGCCGAACTGTTATGCCAACGATAGCGGGTTAATGGCTCAACTCCACACAAGCCGATGCGGTCTCCGGTCGATACCAAGTCTAACAGGTACCTCCAGTCCTCCGGACAACGCCGCCTGTCCAGAAACCGTTGCGCCTTCATGACCTCAGCCTGCCCCATGACCGTCGATATGTGGAACATCATCTCCCACAGGTCTTCATAAGCGCAATCCGCTTGCCGCCCCAATGTCAGATTAAGGGAGCGGTCATCGTCATCGATCACCTCTGTCAATCCCCCACAAATCCGAAAGCGCGTTGATTCAAGAAAACGGACCCGCCGCCTTATCGACTCCGGCAACAAAACATCGTCTGCATCGAGGAAGGTCACGTACATTCCAACTGCGGCATCCAATCCAACATTCCGTGCTTCCGCCACGCCTTGGTTTTGTTGATCGATAAGCGTGAACGCTTTGATCTTCTTGGCGAAAGTCTTAGCGAGTTCAGCAGAACCATCAGTCGATCCGTCATTGACAACAATAACTTCTATATTGTCGTAATCCTGATCCACTATACTCTGCAAGGTACGATTTATGAAAGGAGCCCCGTTATACAGAGGAATGACAATGCTAACCTTACCTTCTTCCTGATCCACCGCGTCACTGCAACTCTTGGTTGGTGTGAACAAGGACTCCGGATCAAAGGGGGTTTCTGTAAATGCCACGCGGTACTGTCTACGAACAAGATCTGTCATGAACTGTCCGGATCGACCACTGTCCGACTTTTCCATCTGATCAATCTCTTCGCCAAAATGACAGAAATGCACCGTGGCCATCGGAGCCGCAAACACGTCGATCACATCGGAGAGGAAAGAAAGGTCGCTCATTGGGTCAAGTGTAAGCGAGGTCGGAGTTCTCGAGAACCCGTTCAGATCTCCGCTCCCCGTTCTCTTGTAGGTCAAGATCGAGTCATCGTTCATGATTTCCCATCTGAGGGAGTTGTTCTTCTCATAATAGGGATTGAAGACGAATCTTACTGACCCACTACCGGGAAATTCACAGACCTGCTGCGCCCTATGCTCGGCCAAGGCCGCCGCGGAGGGATCAAGAAGCTCGTCCAGAACGACGAGTATAGAGCCTGACTCCATGAAGTGATCCGCCCAGGGCAAACGACGATCCGGCATGATCACCAAAGTCTCCGCATCTCGAGTGGGCAGCTCCCCGAGCTTCTTTGGAGATTTTCCTACGATAATGATGCGCTGGAACCATCTGTTCTCGATGTTCGCACCAACCAGCATTGCCCCAATCCCACAACTACGGCGCGCTGCCTCGAGAGGCTCAGTGTTGCCGAGTCCCGATCGGCTCGCTCACGCAAAAGGTGTTGGTCAGCAGCCTATGCTGATTGATTGCACTGGTCAATCACAATACCTCGAAAAGGACGCATGCGTTGTCAAAATATGAAAACTGCCCCTATTTGTAACAGTGGGACCTAGCCTTTGGCACCGCCCCAACCTGTATCTGAGCGAGCGATGAGTTCGGCGACCAGGGCTAGGGCTGCCAAGGCATCGGCTTTCTCTCAAGCATGGTCACATCGATGGCCTCACTGGGAGCAAAGTTGGAAACGATCAGACTGTCGTTGATGACTGCCGCCTGATCGATAAAGTCGTTGACCAATTCGGCGTCCAGGCCATTCTCAGCAATCCGTTCCATCTGCTCCTTAAAGTGTCCCCGCATGATGAAGCACTTGCCACTGAGCGTCCCTCCGGCGGCGGCCCGGAAGTTGTAGTTGTGGGGAAGGGTCAAGACCTCCGGCTCGAGCGCGTTCAAGGCCCGTTTGAGGGCTGCCTGATCAAAGGCTGCCTCTCCCTGTTTGCGGAGTAACATGGTGAGTTTCTCGGACCAGGCCATCACCAGATCCAAAACGAAATTCTCCCGTATAAAGAGGACACCTGAATCCAAGGAGTACTTTTGCTTAAGCTCCCTTGTGGCTGCGTCATCTATTGAGCGGATGTACCCACGACCGAGTGCCACAACGCCCGCCACTTCGAACTCTGAGAAGGAAAAAACCCGGTCGATGGAGTCAAAGACCAAGGTGTCAGAGGCCAAGAAGACCTTACTGCCGGAACAAAGCCGATCAATGGACGTGATCTTCTGCAGCTTGGCGTGCTGTGTGGCAGAGGCCAGCTCGATCCGATTGAAGGGGTTGTGCTCAAGGACTGCGATCTGGCCCGCCAGAACCTTGTTGTTGGTGACCAGAGCGATCTCTCGGTCTGTGTGGCGTCTAAGAGAGGTCGCCGAAACGAAGGCCTCAAGGGTTTGAGTTGGTTCTGCCAGGTCCTTGTCGACAGCGCTATAGATGAACATCGAACCCCCTGTAGACCCTCACCACTCGAACTGCGTTCCGGAATGCACCCTAACCCTGTGGGGATAGAGGTTCGGCATCTCAGAAAAGGCGTTTCGCCGGCAGTTCCCGCCCGCCTCCATATAGTGCTGCCATGGGGCGCGTTTCCAGGTGATTTGACAGGGTTCCTTCTCGACACGCCGAAAGCAAGCAAAAGCTGCAGTCCCTATCCACGCCCTTTCAAGCGGAGGGACGACCAGGGGCAACCTGTGAGCAGCCTGCGAGCGGTACGAAGGCAGTCCGGCCGCCTTGCTCTCGCGCGATGACGAAAACGGGCATGGCGCTGCAACAAAAAAGGGATTAACTCTGTCCTCGATGTCGAGCCAAGCCGTCCCACACCACCGCCCCCTTCTCGGGATCCTCTGCGTCCTTGTGGGAATGTTGGCCATTTCGGTCAACGATATGTTGATCAAGCAGCTCTCTGGAGCCTATCCGCTGCACCAACTGGTGTTCATCCGCTCTTCGATCGGGATCTTCTTCTCACTCACCTTGGTCGTGGTCGAGGGGGGCTTCTCGATTCTGCGCACAAAAAACCCCCTGCTGCACGCCACGCGCTGCCTCTTGATCGTGCTCTCGAACCTGACCTTCTTCACCGCCTTGGCGGCCGTGCCGCTTGCCAATGCAACGGCCCTCTTTTTTGTAGCCCCGCTGCTCATCACCTTGCTGTCGATCCCATTTCTGGGAGAGCGCGTCGGCCCCTATCGACTGGGTGCGGTGGCCGTTGGATTCCTTGGCGTCTTAATCATGCTGCGCCCCTGGGAGTCTTCAGAGGACCGCGAGGTTTCCCTCATCATACTGCTGCTGCCCCTGGCGGCCGCGCTGACCTATGCCTCGGTCCAGCTGCTGACGCGCAGGTTGGGGGCGGTGTCCAAGGCCTCCGCCATGGCGGTCTATATGCAGTTCGCCTTCATTCTGGTGTCCCTGCTCTTCTATGCTGTTGCCGGCGATGGTCGCTATGCAGTGGGCCTAGACAACCCCAGCCTGGAGTTCCTCCTGCGGGCCTGGATCTGGCCTGAGGACGGCGATGCCTATCTCATGCTGGCGCTGGGTCTTAACTCCGGCATCGTCGCCTATGCTCTGTCTCAGGCCTACCGCTTGGGCAATGCCGCGACTGTGGCACCTTTCGAGTACATAGGGCTGCCGCTCGCGATCTTCTGGGGCTGGCTCATCTGGGGACAGCTCCCTGGTCTCAGCATTTGGGTCGGCATCCTCTTCATCGGCGGCAGTGGCCTCTTCGTCTTCCTGAGAGAGGGGTACAAGACTCGCCGGCGACAGAACTGATCGGCGACGAAAACCGGTA
This sequence comes from Rhodospirillales bacterium, assembly GCA_963669335.1. Classification (GTDB taxonomy): domain Bacteria; phylum Pseudomonadota; class Alphaproteobacteria; order Kiloniellales; family JACOMY01; genus JACOMY01. Next base: position 1,752,138 of record OY770023.1, on the reverse strand, counting down.
AAACCACCCTTCACCGGTCATCAAGGCCTTGCGAGCAGGCTTTGATCCAAGGGGGGCCCCTCTCGAAAGGGTGAGATGGCGTGTGCTTGGCGGCCGAGCAGTCCGGCCCTGGGGGCAACCCTGCCGGCGGCCGATTAAGAGCCCTCTAAGAACCCTCACGGGCCCACGCAAGTTCGTGATATCACGTCTCTTTCTCACTCCCTCGCGAGCCGTCGTGTGTTGCCGAGGTGGCCCTGCCGTCGCCTTCTCACGGTCGCCAAAGCAACGCAATTGGAGCGAGGAGCATCACCCATGGCAACCACGACCGATATCCGTGTCTCAGTACAGAACACCTCCGGCGAGGGCGGAACCTTCCTGACGCCGGTCTACGTCGGCTTCCACAACGGCAACTTCGATCTCTTTGAGAGCGGTCAAGCCGCCTCCCCCGGCCTCGAGCAGCTGGCCGAGGATGGATCGCCCGCAGGTCTTGCAGGTGAGCGTCTGGCGGCCTCTCCCGGCAGTCAAGGTCTGGTCGTTACCGGTGACGCGGGTCCCATCGCCACCGAAGAGCTGACCTCGGGCACCACCAGCATCGACGGCGAAACCAACACCGACGTCAGCCTGGCCGCGATGATCCTGCCGTCCAATGACGCCTTCATCGGTACCAATGACTCCGTCGAGCTCTTTGACGAGAACGGCAACTTCCTCGGCGCCCAAACCCTGGTCTTCAGCGGCAGCAACGTCTATGACGCCGGCACCGAGGTGAACACCGAACTGGACGCGGCCTTCATCAACCAGATGGCCCCCAACACGGGGATCGACGAAAACGGCGTCGTCCATCTGCACCCGGGCTTCAATGGCTCCTTCGGCAATCCGGTCGGCGACGGCGACCAGATCATCCTGGGCGGCACCAATGCCCTGGGCGATTTCATCGATCCGGAGGTTGCGGACTTCACGCTACCGGGTGCCGAGATTGCCGTGGTGCACATCAACACGGTGATCGAGAACGATTTTGGCAACGGCAATGATGCCTTCGCCGGAACTGATGATGACAACATTGTCACCGGTGGCAACGGAAATGATTTCATCGAGGGCAGCCGTGGTTGGGATGTCCTCTCTGGTGGTGCCGATAACGACATTCTTCGTGGCGAAGCCGGGAACGATGTCCTACGCGGCAACAACGGCAATGATGCTCTCGATGGTGGCATCAACACCGATTACCTCTTCGGCGGCAACGGAAATGACTTCCTGGAAGGCGGCAACGGAGACGACGAGCTGCGGGGTGCCGGTGGTCTTGACGAGCTGATCGGCGGTCTTGGCGCCGATTTCCTGGACGGCGGCAGGAACGCCGATCTACTCGATGGTGGGCTCGGCAACGACGAGGCCTACGGCGGTGGTGGAAACGACGAGATCTACGGTCGTGAAGGCGGCGATTTCCTGGCCGGCAATGGTGGCATTGACATCCTCTACGGGGGCGGCGGGCAAGACGTCTTTGCCTTTGCTGCAGGCGACGACGATGACATCATCGGTGACTTCTCCAACCAGGATACCCTGCAGCTGGACGTGAGCGGCATCACCGACTTCAACATCCTGCTGGCCCAGGCCGCAGAGACCGGTGGCGGCGTGCTCTTCGATTTCGGTAGCCGGGGTTCCGTGTTCCTGGAGCAGACCGACATCGACGATCTGGACGCAAGCCAGTTCGCGTTCGTCTAGTGCCGACATGCGGTGGCTCTGAAGAGCGGCCGCAACAGTGAAGGCAATGGTGTCAGGGGGTGCGAGACTGATCTCTCGCACCCCCTATCCTTTTCAACTGAGGCGACGGCCTTCTTCCACCTTTTCTTCCTCTCGGCTGCTATCTACCGATCCCTTTCACAAAATCGCAGATCTGTAGCCCGGAAGCTGCTAGCGTCCCTCCAACACGAGAGAGGGCGTAGCAAAGTGGATTTCACCGGCACCGACGGTCCAGACAGCCTAAACGGAAGCAGCCTCGCAGATCGTATGTTCGGCCTCAGCGGCGATGACACGCTTTGGGGCTTTGAGGAAGACGACACGCTCTACGGAGGGGATGACGACGATACGCTCTATGGCGATGCGCCAAGCTCCGCCTTTCCCTTCGGCGCAGACACGCTCTATGGTGACTCCGGTTCGGATCGTCTGCAGGGCCGCAGCGGTGACGATAGTCTCTTCGGAGGCTCCGGGCTCGACTCTTTCCTCTTCGGAGACTGGGGCAATGACCGGGTCGAGGGCGGGCTCGGCAAAGATCAAGCACTCTACGGGTTTGCCGGCGATGATTCCGTTTATGGAGGCAGTGGCGATGACGCCATCCTGGGAGGTGCCGATGGTAACGACAGCGTCTTTGGAGGCAGCGGCAATGACACCAACCTCTCCGGGAGAAGTGGCAACGACCGCGTCTATGGCGGAGATGGTAATGACGTGGGGCTCAATGGCCAGACCGGAAACGATCGAATCTACGGAGATTCGGGCGACGACACGCAGCTGTTCGGAGGCTCTGGCACTGACCTAATCTACGCCGGTCCTGGCGATGACGAGCAGGTTTTTGGTGGCTCTGGCAGCGACACCATTAATGGAGGCTCCGGAACGGATACCAGGCTGGAAGGCAACCAGAGCAGTGACATCATCAATGGTGGGTCGGGCAGTGACTCGCGTCTCTATGGCGGCAGTTCTGGCGATACGATCGCCGGCGGCGCCGGTGATGACGACGGCCTCTTCGGCGATCAAGGCAACGACACCGTCTTCGGAAGCCAGGGTAACGACTATCTGCTGTTGGGTCGCGCCGGAAAGGACGAGCTCTTCGGTCGCGGCGGCAATGATGATGTCCTGATCGGAGGCAGCGGCGACGACCTGATCTCTGGCGATGCCGGAGACGATTCACGCCTCTATGGAGAAGAAGACGACGACATCATCTATGGAGGATCCGGAAACGATTTTTCCTTGAGTGGTGATGACGGCGACGACCGTGTCGAGGGCAGTGCAGGCGATGACTCCCTCTTGGACGGTGGTTCCGGGAATGACAGCATCAATGGGGGCGACGGCAACGACTACACCCTGCGTGGTGGAGCCGGCACCGACATCATCACGGCGGGTAGCGGCGACGACGTAGGCCTCTATGGCGGCAGCGCCAGTGACCGCATCGCCGGGGGCTCTGGCAACGATTCCGTACTGGCTGGCCTTCAGGGCAACGACACGATCTTCGGCGGCGACGGAGACGACTACAATATGCAAGGGGGTGCTGGAAACGACGTCCTCTTCGGTCGCGGCGACAACGACTCCTTTATCTTCGGCGCGACTGGGAAAGATACGATCTATGGTGGCGATGGCAATGATGAGCAGATTATTGGTGATGAAGGCGACGACCTGATCTACGGCGGCGACGGCGATGACTCTCTGATTGCCGGCCGAGACGGCAATGACCGGATCTTCGGTGGGTCGGGTGAGGACCGCTTCCTGCGCGGCTACGATGGCAACGACGACTTGAGGGGTGGCAGCGGCGACGATCAGATGAGCGGCTTCAGCGGTCGGGACACCCTGCGCGGCCAAGACGGCGACGACACGCTCTTTGGAGGTAGCGGCAGCAGCACTCTGCTGGGTGCCGATGGTACCGACATCCTTCAGGGCGGAATCGGCAACGATGTACAAGGGGGTGGTACAGGGCAAGATTCGCTTGTCGGTCTTTCTGGCAATGATCGACTGAATGGGGGAAGCGGCGTCGACACGGCCTATGGTGGGTCTGGAAACGATACCTTCACCGTCGACCGCAGGACAGATCTCATCCGCGAAGGCTCCAGTGGCGGCGATCAGGACCTTGTGCTCTCCAGCGCGCAGACCTTTACCCTTCCCGATGGTTCCGACGGCTTCGTCGAGAATGGCCTCCTCTTGGCATCTGCCGGCGACGGCAGCCTCATCGGCAACGGCCTGGCCAATGCGTTTGAGGGCAATGAGGGTGACAACCAGTTGGTCGGGCGCGGCGGCGACGACACTCTGGATGGCAAGGGCGGCAGCGACTCCCTCTTCGGTGACCGGGGCAACGACACCTTCGTCGTCGATACCAGAGGCGACATGGTGGTTGAGAGAAGTGGTAATGGGACCGATCTGGTGATTGCCGAAGTCTCCTTTACCTTGCCGGACGGCACCTCCACGGCCTTCATCGAGGACCTGCGCCTGCAAACGGGCGTCGGCAACATCAACGGGGTGGGCAACGACCTTGACAACCACATCCAGGGAAACAGCCGAAACAACCGCCTCTTCGGCCGTTCCGGCGCGGACGAGATCGAGGGTGGTGCCGGCGACGACGAGATTTTCGGCGCCGTCGATGCCGACCTCATCAAGGGCGACAGCGGCGCCGATACGCTCTCCATCGGTAAGGACGATACTGCCTTCGGCGGATCTGGAGAAGATTGGTTCAAGTTCGGCGCCAATCTGGGGACCGGCAGCCAGCTCCTCCAAGACTTCGATGGAGAAAGGGTCAATGCCAAGAATGGCGAGGACAAGCTGGTCTTCGGCACCGGCTTGGAGACCGGCAGCTTTGCCTATCGCGGCAGCCAGACCTTCTCCGGCTCCGGCAACAGCGAGGCACGCCACTCCGGCGGCGGCAAGGTCCAGGTCGATGTAGACGGCGACGGCAGTTCCGACGTGATCTTCCGCGTCGCCGGCATGTCCGTCGGTGGCCAGCTGACTGCGACGGATTTTCTGTGGCTTTAGGTTTGCGGCTCTAGGAAAGACCTGCGACCACGGCGTTAGTCCAAGAGAGGCGCAGTCGGATCGATGGTTGCCTGGTTCTACAAGCGAGATGGCGAGGAGATCGGCCCAGCCGACCAGACCATGCTGCAAGTGATGGTCGATCTAGGGCACATCACGGCAGAGACTGAGGTGCGCCGTTCCGACCAGAGTTTTTGGGTCAGGGCCAGCAACTCACCGCTCGCCGAACTTCTCGCCGGCGATCAAGGCGTGGCAGCCTCCGATGACCTAGCCGAAGCTGCTCCTCTGCCGCCGAGCAAGACGATTAAGCCAATTGGGCGCTGGATGATGACGACCATTCGTGCCAGCCTCATCACATCTCTCGTGTGTTGCCTGGCCTTCAGCCTGTTTCTGACCTTCGCCACTATCGACGTACTGCGCTCTGGCGGTGAGTTTGACTACAGCATCGACGGTCGCATCCATGTTGATCTTAGCGGATGGCCGGAGTTTCTGGGTTACATCACGCAGGCCATCCTGGTTGCCTTCTTTACCGTCGTTGCCTTCGCTCTAAGTAGTTTTCAAGTCATTCTATCAACTCTGATATTGGTCGCTATCCCGCTCTACCTCTTTTGGACCTACAAAGTAGCTGAGCATATCTTTCACGCGAGCGCTCCAGGAGAGGCCGAGAGGCCGCATCATGCTCTAATCAAACACTTCTTACCGCCGGCTTGTTTCAGCTATCCTCGCCACTTCATGCAGAAGCTCTATCGGACGGCAGCACGACAGAGTGGAACACCTGAACCCAAGGATCCGCGCGCCCTGAACATCTGGTGGCGGTCATACCTTCTGCTGCTCTTTGGAATTGTTACTTTCTTGCTGGTGTTCAACGTTCCGCAGCTGGTGAAATATGTCTGGCTTGGAGCCATCCAGATCCACGGCGAGATCTTCTACCCCCTGCGCTACGTCGCAATCGGCCTCTTCATCGCAACCCTCTGGGCAGCGCCGCTTTGCCTCTCCGCCTTCCTCTGGCTCAACAGTCGGATCTCGCGTGCCCTCTTCCAACCAACCCAGCAGGATAGGGTCAGCGGGTAAGACACCGGAGACCACCTGCCAGATTGGAGACTGGTGGCCTGAGCGGTGCTTTGTTACCCTCGATAGTGGCGGAAGCAAAAACAAGAGACCAAACGGAGGGGCCAATGGGCAGCGCAAACTACATGATGATTACTGTCGCCTCAGTGGGCGTCAGCGACAGGGGCGCGGTCTTGAAACTGGTCGATGGCTTGGCCAATGACCTAAGAGAGGGCGCCTCGGCCGTCAGCACCCGCTATGGCGTCATCATCACAGGCGACTTCACCGGGAAGCTCGTTCTGTTTCAAGGCTATGAGGATCTGAACGGCATCGATCGTGCCTTTGGCGTCTATCAAGAGTCGGACAACTATCGCGCCATCCTCGCCACCCCTTCCTTTGAAGTGGTCATGCGCAACCTCTGGAAACTGGAGCCCATCGGCCTCTCGACCCCGCAGACGACAGTCCCGGCCTACGGCGTGGTGACTCGCTTTGGTTCAGCAGATCCACTGGTAGAGACAATGAAGGAGATCCTGCCGATCATCGAAGCCAATGGCGCCAGTGTCTTCCGCTATGGAACCCTGACAATGGGCAATGCGGCGGGCCGCCGCCTGACGGGCATCGGCTATCCTTCGATGGACGCCATTGAGAGGACCTACAAAGCCCTTGGCGAGTCTGAGGTCTATCGCGACGGCATGGCCAAGATTGACCTCGACTGGCGCAACATGATCGGCTTTGAGGGATAACCTCAGTCAGAGTTGGTGCAGCGGGTGAGCAGTGAGAAAGCCAAACCGCACACGCTCCAATCAAAGCCATAGAAAATCGGTCGCAGTTAGCGAATTTGGAGCGGTGATGCCATCCACCAGGAAGGCCTGGTCGACCGCACCGTCACCATCTTGATCCACTTGGATTTGCCGTGTGCCGGCATAGCGGGCCTCACTGTTACCGGATGCGGAGAAAGCGGCAGCGCCGATATAGGAGAAGCTGCCCACCTCCAGACCCGTGGCAAAGACAAGTTTGTCAAACTGGCTGCCGGCGCCGGAGAGCTGACCAGCGAAGTCGCGGATGATGGGTCCGCCCGAACCGCCGACACCGAGCGGTCCACCGCCAAAGAAAAAGGCGTCGGCATTAGAGCCTCCAAAGAGGACATTGCCACTCTCCATCGCTAGTATGTCGATTCCGCTCCCACCTTCCAGTCGGTCGATCCCTAGGCCACCATAGAGGCTATCGTCACCATCACGCCCATCGATTCGATCATCGCCGGCGCGCCCTTCCAGGCGATTGGAACCACTGTTGCCATCGATGTCGTTATCAAGATTGTTGCCGCGCCCGTCGATGTTGCCAAAGCCCCCCTGCATGCGCAGGTTCTCGACAAAGGCACTCGCCGTTCCCTGCGGCAGGGTGAAATCAGCCTCAGCGCGAACCAGGTCGGTCCCCTGCCCCGAGCTCTCGCGGACGAGGTCGGTCGCAGTGTCGACGACGAAGGTATCGTTCCCGAACCCGCCGAAGAGCGTATCGGTCCCAGCTTCACCATTGACGATATCATCCCCATTGCGCCCAACCAGGACATTGGAGAAGGAGTTACCAAGCAGCGTGTTGTCAAACTCATTGCCAACAAGGCTCCCGTCACCAACGGTCCGGTTGACGTTCATGCGCTCGACATGACCCTGCGCGCCGCCTCCCAAAGTGTAAGCCATCGCGTTGGAGCGCAGCACGTCAAAGCCACCGCCAGCCGTCTCCCGGACCACATCGCCGGCGGTATCGACGATGAAGGTGTCATTGCCACGACCACCGAAGGCGACATCCGACCCGGAACCGCCATTCAGGCGATCGCGGTCATAAGAGCCAACGAGGGTATCGACCCCGCTTCCCCCAGCGATCTGATCGGCACCCTGCGCGCCAAAGAGAATGTCATTCGCCGCCCCACCAAAGAGCGTGTCTCGTGCATAGCCCCCAAGAGCCAGGTCATCGCCATCGCCGCCGCGCAGCACATCGTCACCACTCAAACCGTAAAGCTTGTCGTCGCCAGTTCCACCCGATGCGGAATCACTGCCGCTTCGACCATCCAGCGTGTCGTTGCCATCACCGCCAAACAGGCTGTCATTGCCAATGCCCCCGAACACACCGCTATCAGCGCCCAGACCACCGTAGATCCGATCATTGCCGGCTTCGCCTAGCAGCCTAACGTCGTCCCCTTCGTCGCCATAAATCCAATCGTCGCTATCACGGCCAGCTAGGGTCGCATCATCGCCACTGCCGCCAAAGAGACTGTCATCACCAACTGCCCCATAGACTGTAAAGTCGCCTCCACTACCGCCAAAGATCGTGTCATCGCCAAGTGACCCGTTCAGGCTCTTGTCATCGCCATTTCCGCCAAAGATGCTGTCGTTCCCTCCATCTCCATAGAGGGCGCCATCATTACCATTACCACCGTCGATAAAGTCCGCGCCGTTGCCGCCGTACAAGTTAGCGTCGTCTCCAGCACCGCCATAAATCCTGTCATTATCATCTCCACCCATAAGGTTTCCGTCGCCATCACCGCCGCCGAAAACGCTATCGTCACCAGCAGAGCCATAAAGCCCAATGTCACGGTCTGCGCCACCATAGATCCTATCATCACCCGAGCCGCCAATGAGGCCATCGTCCAATCCACTCCCACCCAAGACACGATCTTGACCCGAGGAGCCCGCTAGAAAGTCCTTGCCGCTTTTGCCCAGCAGGACGTCATCTCCATCATCGCCGTATGCCTCGTCGTCTCCGTCGCCAAGGTCAAGCCTGTCACTTCCAGACCCGCCTTGCATGGCAATATCATTACCGTTTCCGCCATAAATCCGATCGTCTCCGCTCGCACCGAAGAAGAATTCATCGTTTCCTCCGTCAGCATAGAGCGTATCGTCTCCCACCCCCCCAACGACATACTCGTCGCCCCCGGAGCCGCCAAAAGCAAGATCATCCCCTTCTTGACCAAAGGCGGAGTCATCACCGCTCTGCCCATAGAACTTGTCCTGCCCTGACCCGCCATAAAGTCTGTCGTCCCCACTACCGCCCCAAAGGGAATCCAGCCCGGCCTCGCCGAAGAGCTTGTCGCTCCCACCGTCACCGGAAAGCTGGTCGCTTCCAACACCACCGAAGACGCTGACATCTCCCCCTGATCCGCCGAAGGCCGTGTCGTTGGCCTCTGCTCCAAACAAGCGATCGGCACCTGAGCCACCGTAGAGTGAGTCCCCTGCCAAACCACCGTAGGCACGATCCAGACCATCGGCCCCCGACAGCCGATCACTGTCTGTTCCACCAAAAAGTCGATCGTTTCCCGTGCCCCCATCAATCCGATCGTCCCCGTCCTGACCCAACAAGGCCTCGTCGTCGCCGCCCTGGCCAAAGATGGAATCCGCTCCGGAGCCACCGACTAGATAGAGGTCGCTGTCAGCACCGCCAAAAATCCTGTCCGCACCAGATCCTCCGGCGAGGCTCTTGGCTGCAGCGTTTCCCGACTGAATACGGTCTGCGCCGTCTCCCCCATAGAGTTGGGAGGTGCCACGAATTGTGTCGTTGCCCTGGTCGCCATAGAACTGCAGGGCCTCAGATACGACGCCGTAGATCGTGTCACTTCCAGGTCCGCCAAAGAAGTAGGCAGCTTGCCCCTGATTCCCGTAGATCCTGTCGTTACCCAGCCCCCCAAAGAAGCGCTCGTCGCTTCCCTGCCCAGCAAAGAGGCGGTCGTCGCCGCTGTCCCCATAGAGGCTGGCATCGTTGCCGCTGCTGGCGTAGACGCGGTCGTCGCCCGACCCACCGAACAAGGAGAGGTCCCTATCCGCGCCACCGTCGATGCGGTCATTCCCGGCCAAACCATAGAGGCGGTCCGTTCCGCTCAAGCCGTAGATTGAATCGCCGACTGCTGATCCAAGAAGTGAATCGTTGCCACTCGTTCCAACGATAACAGCCATGTCCCCTGCTCCACCTCAAAAGACCTGAAGCACCGCGCGTATCTCTATCCTAAGATTAAGCTATCGTCGTCGGGCCGAGGTTGTCACCAATAGAAGGGCACTATCTCTTAGATACTCCCTCTAATACTTGAGTTGATGACCAAGAAATTCCCGCTTACATAGAATTCCTGAATTCACTACACCAAACTGCCGATTTTGATCTGACGCAGGCGAGAGGGGACCGCGGCGCGCACGGCGGGCGCGATCCCCCAAACTGCTAGTTAAGCTACCAGAGCCTTCCGCCCTTCCAACCACTTCCAGTGCTTCGGACCCAGCGGCTTGTAGCCGAAGATCGCCTTCTTGCCCTCTGAGCGGTCGGCTAGCGCATAGATCTCCACATGGTAGGGATCAAGCCAGTGCAGCAGCCTGGTCACCGGCAGCACGAAGATCCAGAAGAGCGTGCCCTTCTCCTCTTCAACCATGGCCCAGCCATAAGCCCGGCCCAGCCTCGCAGAGACCGTCGAGTCAGGATCGCCGCCAGTCAGCGCGTTCAGCCGCTGATCGTGCGAGATGGCCAAGTTGACCAGATATTGACGAAGAGCCCCCTTCCCGAGCCTCGAGAGGAGCAAAAAGACCAGGAACCAGCCGAGATGCCAAAGCAGTAAGGCCGGATAGACGGCTAGAGCCACGCACGCCCAACCGGCCGATGAATGCAAGAGGAAGTCCATGTTCAACTCTTCTCCTGTTTTTCGATGTAGCGCCGCAGTTCCTGCTGCAGGTCTGTGATCTCGCGCAGCAGGCGCAGCTCCAATGCGGCGGCATCGGTGGCGGTAAAGCGGTCGCGCGTTCGGGTCTGCATCTCCTGTTGGATCAGCTCGATGTCATGCTCGTTGGCGGCGACGCGGGGCAGCACACCCACCGTCAACTCCGCCCGAATCTGCGTCAGCTGCTTGTCCATTGCCGCAACTGTGCTGGCAAGCCAAACAATTGCACCAAGTGAAAGGGTGGCGGCACCATGCCCAATGATGGTGAAGAGCGAGTTTTTGGCGGCTCGCTCTGATAGTGTGGGGTGCTCGTCGCTCATAGCAGGCTCGCCACTCCCAATCCACAGAGGCCACCGAGCAGGAAGGCCGCGCCGATCCAGGCCAAGAGGTCCCGCTCGCTCATCTAGAGCCACCTCGGGAAGGCCTGCTGCAGCAGCTTGTAGAGGCCGAGCAAGGCGGGCACGACGGCCGCCACCAGGCCTGGAAGATCGGCGCTGGTGATTGCCGCGCCATGCTCTGCCCAAAGCGCACCCGCACCGCTCACCAGTGCAGCGAGCCCGCCGACCGTGAGTCCACCAACGCCCAGAGCAAGATCCCGCCCGCGCGAGGTCTTGGCCGCAGCCTCTCTGACCTCCTTGATGGCGGCCTTGGTGACCTGGCCCTTGACCCCGTCCTCGTGCAGTCTGGGCCGCGCCAAGACCTTGTTCAGGGCAGATTGTTGCTTCACCACGCTCGCAGCGCTGTCGAATAGTATGCTCATGGTTTCAGCTCTCCGGATGGATGTTCTTCAGGCTGCCGCCATGGCCATCGCTCAAGGGACAGAGCAGCTGCGGATTGCGAGCGGGTCGCAGAACCAAGCTCCAGCTCAGGCCGTCCGGGTCGAGGTACAGCCGCAGCTGGTTGCCGTCGCTCGCCATGCCGGTGAAGGCCAAAGCCTCGTTGTGCTTTTCCTTCAGGAAACTCTCCAGAGGTTCCTTCGGTCCGCAGGTGATGGCACCCGCCGTTGCAGGCACAAAAATGGCCGCCAGAAAGGCGGCCGCAAATAGGCGTTTCATTCTTTTTACTCCTCTTACAGAAACTGCTCCTCGCTCACCTCTTGGATGGCGAGTTGCGCCAAACCGGGAAAGGCAGTCATTGCGTCCGGTTCGAGCAACAACCGCTCCGGCAGTACAGAGCGGCCATCGGTCAGCGCGCGCGGCTCGAGGGCCTTGATGCCGCCGCAGTAGCTTCCGGTGAAGCTCGCGCTCTCTCCGGCGGGTACGATTAGGAATTCATGCATCTAGAGTGCTCCTATACGGATGAGGTGATCTTCCATGATCCAGGCGAGACGCTTGTGCTGGGCCTCGCTCAGGTGCCCGCCGAGCGACCCCCAAGCCATCTCGCAGGCGGCATAGTCGGGGCCGCCGCGGCCAAAGCGCAACACGGCCGAGGGTACAGCGGCAGAGGTTTCCGTGACGCTAAGCCCACGCAGCATCGCCTTTCGCCCCTGACCATAGTAGGTGAAGCCCGCAGAGGATCCTCGATCGATCGCCTGATAGCCCTCCACCAGCCCGTCCGAGCGAATGTAGGGCTTGGCATTTTGAGCCGAGCCATTAATCGAGACTTCACTGTCCACCCCATCGTTGGGATTGAGGCGAACGAAGCCAAAACTGCTGCCGGCGACCGGGCCTTGCGTGTGCGACACCACAAAGCTCGACAAGGATGCACTGTTCTGCAGGAAGTTGGTCGGAGCGGAGCTCAAGGTATAGCTGTCGATCAGGATGAAGTTTGTCGAACCGTCGAACTCGTAGCCTCGCCAGGCCGTAAAGACCGGTGCATTGGTGGCGGTGCCCGAATTCGATCCAGGATTCATCCAGTTCAGCAGCGCCGACTGCTCGTCATGCGAGGCAAAGCAGTAAAGCAGATCCAGTTCATCCCAGATCCCGGCCGCCTTCAGATCGACCACAGTCCGATCGATCTCGAACTTGAGGAAGGGCCGCCCAGCCTCTTTGGCCGATGGCTTGGTGGTAATGCCGCTCCAGATCGCCTCGGTCTCTTCTTGGAAGCGATAGATCGGCCGGTTCGGCCGCGCGTCAAAGGCCAACTCGGCATCGGTGCGGCCGCCACCGACCAGCATCTCTAGGGTGCCGCTGGCGGGATAGACCGTATCGGTCCAGAGGTCGGCCACCGTCTCCCGTTCCTTCAGGTCGATGTCGTAGGTGGAACCAGCCACGAAGGTACTGGCCGTGCCGCCGGCCAGGACCGGCCGCGCCGTCCCGACGCCGTCCACGGCCGACTGATCCAGGGTGAAGCCACCCGAGCCGACGACCAGGGACTCCTCACCGCTGGCCTCAGACATCTTCACCATGTTGATGGCACTGGCCGTGTTCGGCAGCGAGACCTCCGGCGTCCAAGCGGCCTGCCCGGCGCCGATCAGGCGATCACGTTGGGCCTCGTAGGAGGGACGCAGGATCGCCTTCTCGTTCATGGTGAGCGTGGCGACCGCCCCGCCGCTGCTGGTGTGGATCACGGAATCCACATCCATGTCCGAGAAGAGCTTGTCGCCATAGGGGCCGTCCAAGCTGAACAGGGTGCGCGACCCATTTGGGCTCATCTCGATGGTGGGCTTGGACACCCCTTTCAGCGAGACCGGATCGCCGGCCGTCAGTGCGGCCCCGGTCTTGCGCATCACCACCACGGCATGCTCGTCGGTCGCCGCCTCCAAGGTCGGCGCCCCGGTGTGATAGACCCCGGCATGATCGAAGGCCCAGCGCCCCTCGTGTTCAAGGTAGGGCGGGCGCGCCATGTCCGGCAGATCGAAGACGAATTCGGCCTCTGAGGCGTTACGTAGGGTGCCGTGCACCACCGGCTGGTTCAGCGCCGCCCCCTTGACCTCGTACCAAATCCGCCGCGTCTCATCTGGCAGATAGGGCGATGGCGGCATCCACTCGCGCGGCTCGTCACCGCGGAAGAAGTCGATGTTGCGGATGCGCAGCTTGCAATTGTAGCCGGCCGAGATATGAAACTCGAAGCCGCAGTAGCTATCCGGCTGGACCACCACACCGGCATTCTTCAGTTCGATCTGCGGCACCGGGATCGGCAGCGCGAAGGACTTCTGCCAGCGCGGCACCCGCATGTGATGGACCTGATAGCGCTTGCGCCCCTTCCGGGCCCGCTCGCCATAGGCCTGGAACCAATAGAGCAGGATGCCCAGACCATCACCCCGTGCTGTGTTCTGCTCGCCTGGATCCGAGCCATCCTCCATGTCCATCTGCAGCATGTAGTTGCCAGAGGGGACGGCGCCGATGCCGGGCCAGGCGAAGTCAAACACCACCTCTTCTGTGGCTGCTGTCTCCGGCGACCTCACGGCTCCATCGACGCTGAGATTCAGGAAATGCGGCCAGCCACCGAACTCGCGGTTCGCCGCCTCCTGACTGTTCTGGCCCTGCTGGGAGGTCACCGTACAGCCACCGCGCGACTGGATGCTCCAGCCAGGCAGAAAGGCGCGCGGCTGCTGCACCGGAAAGCCGCTCTCACCGTCCTTCTCGCGCTCCACCGCCATACCCGGGTTGGGAATGAGGTTGGGCGCATGCGGCCGGGCCCGGATGCGATTCCACTGCCGATGATCTGCCGGCAGCTCCTGAACCTTCACCGAGCCGACATCCAAATAGAGCGAGCGATCGGTCGGTGCGTCGCTCAAGAGGTAGCCGTCGCCGAAGGTCAGCACGAAGGGCCATTGCAGCGGGATGGTCTCGCCCTCGATGGTGACCTCGCCCCGATAGCTGTCGTACTGGAAGGTCCAGCCGAACCAGGCGTCGTCGCGCAAGACATAGACCCCACTCTCCAGCTGCACTTCTGTCAGGATGTCCCGCGCCATCGGTCGTTCCCGCGCAGTATCGCGGCTGCCGCCGGAGCGCAGGATCTGATGCAGGTCGCGCAGCAGGTGCGGCGTGCGCCACGAAGCCTCCAGGCTCACGATCTCCTCGAAGTTGCCGATCTGCAGAATGCGAGCGTTGTCATTGGCGACAGGAATTCCAGTCAGCCGCGCACGGCCCGAGATCTGCCAGCGACCTGGCTTCAGGCTGGCACCGGCCGAGGTCTTGCCGCTCATGCGTAAGAGCCCGGTGGAGGTTCCCCAGCTCCAGTCATGACCGGCCAGGCCGTCCTCGACTTGGGCCGACTTCCTAGGGATGAAGACCAACTGATCGGTGCGTGGAAAGCTCTCCGCCCTCAACAGCGAGGCCTGCAATCCCTTGCCACCGCGATCTTTGCTGGTGATGGGATGCGGTGCGCCGGCCACCAGCAGGTCGCCCGTGTCCGGGTGGCGATTGGCGGTCGGCACATGAACCTGATTGCCGCGGCGAACGCCCCAGCGGAAGGAGTCACTGGCCGAGGTATCCTTCAGCACCTGCAGGTTGGAGTTGACGGTCGAGAGGATGCCATCCAGCTCCGGTACCTCGACCGTGTCCTCCTCCGCTCCCTCCAGCAGGGTGACATCGGTCCAGTCCTCCGTCAGGCCAAAGCCCAGGGAGGCAGAGACATCGATCACGCTTTGACCCGTGGCAAAGGTGATGGTGCCCTTGCTGCCGGTCTGGTGCAGCACGACGAAGTCGATATCCGTTGCCGAAGCCTGGATCTCCAATCCGTCGCTCGCCGTAGCCACCACAGCCCCACCGGGTCCGATGGAAAGCGTCGACTCCTGCCCTGCGCCATAAGCCAGCACGTCCGGATTGGCGGCTGTCAGATCGCCCTCGACGATGAACGAGGTGTTGGCCCCACCATCGACGAAGAAGGTCTCTTCCAGCCCGCTGACCTCGACCACCGCCTTGTCGCCGGCGGTATAGTCCACGTGGCTCATGTCCAGGGTTGAGGCCGGCCAGTCCGGGATATAGCCCTCTAGCGCCATATCCACCCGCTGCCCGGCAGAGCTAAAGTGCTGAACGCCGACGCGGGCCTCTGTGAAGCCGATCACAGTTTCGGTTCTGGTGTCGATCGCCTGCAGCAGGGTGTCATTGGCCGAGGCCTTAGTCGAGCGTGCGCGGTTGACGGTCACTGGCGTCACGTCGCCGACCGAGAGACCGGGCGCGAAGCCGCCGCCGCGGTTCTTGATCCAGATCGCCGGGTTGGCGCGGGTGGTCGGCTCGTCGAAGGTGATGTAGGCCATCAGCTCGTTGTTCAGCCGGATCAGCGAAGGTCGATCGCGATGTGCATGCAGGCCCGCCGGCTTGAAGCCGGTGAAGTTCACGCCATCGCCGAAGGCCACATAGTGCCGCTGCCCCTCGTTCAAGGTACCAGAGCCAAGGCTCTCGTTGGCGCGCATCATCATGACGTAGAAGCCGGGTTCCTGCTCGGCCATGGAGCATTCCCACAAGGTGGCGGGGTTCATGTCGCCGAAGTTGATGCTGGGCCCCAGCTTGAAGACCATCTCGTCGATGTCGGCGCCGGGGTTGTCGCAATACATGATCAGGGCATAGTGCGGGGTCTGCCGAAAGGGCTCGCCATTCTCCAGCATGATCATTAGGAAGTGCAGCCGGCCGTTGGAGCCGAAGAAGGTGTCATGGCAATAGGCATAGAGGTTCGGCCGCCCCTCATGGCTCCAGGCCTTGAAGCTGGCCCCCTCCGGGATCGCATCGCCATAGCGGATCGGCTTAATCGTGCCGTCCGCCAGCATGTAGAATTGATAGAGGGTGTACTTGCCGGCAGCACTGGTCTTCTGCGCCACCGTGAAGTTGGCCTGCGTCGTGGCGCGGCCATGGCCATAGCGCACCCAGAGCTTAGAACCGAAGCCCTCTTGCTGGAAGTTGATCACTCCGGTGCGCCAGAGAGTGAAGCGCTGCCCCTCGGGCTCGCCGTCCATCGGAATGGGATTGGTGCAGTGGGTGGCACTGGTGGCGAAGTCGATGCGATCGGACCAGGTCAGCCCCTGACCGCTGTCGGTGCTCTTGTGCAGGGCGACGATCTGCTGGTCCCGACCCTCTCTTGGTGAGGTGTCGTTGGTCTGATAGGTGACGATCCACTCGCCATCCAGATCGACCCCGACCTGGGCCTGGTGCGAGTATTTCTCCAGGTTGATGGGCAGCACCGTGGCCTCTTCGGTCGGGCCTTCCCAAACTGTGGCGCCGGACCACTTTTGCTGCACGGCAAAGAGGTTGGTCGAGCCATTGACCGCCGCGCGCGGATCCATGATCCACTCGACATCGGCCACACCCTCGATATCGCCCAGCAGGAAGTACCAGTTATCCGGATCGGGCGGCACCGGCACGACCACCCGGTCGAGCCCCAGCGCGATGGCCCGATCCCGCGCGGCCTGAAAGGCGGCCAGATCGTTGGTTACCCGATCGCCCTTGGCACCGTGGGTCAGGACCGAGATCTCGGCATTGCCCTCGATCGAGGCCAGCGCCTGGTTCAACAGCGCCTGCATCTGCGCCAGATAATCCCTGGGATCAGTGTTGTCACCGACCGCCACGGTGACCGCCCGGCCCAGCCGCTCGGCCAGCTCCTGATCACGCATCACCGAGTGATCAAAGGCGCGCTCCACCTCCTCGGCGAAGAAGGGCCCCTGGTTTTCCAGGTCCATCTCCTGCCGCAGCGGCTGATCGCGCAGGATGACCAGGCTCTCGCCGCTGGCCAGGGCCTGGGTCAGCACAACCGTGCCGCCTGCGCGATTGCCGACACCGGTGACCTGATACTCGCCATCCAAGGCCAGCAGGCTCTCGGATCCATCTACTTGGATCTTCACGACATCGATATGGCTCTTGTCGTCGATCCGGAAGTGGTAGGAGAAGGTCTTGTTCAGGTCATCTCCGGCGTAAGGACCGGAGCGGGTGGTTTCCTTTGCTATGGTCATGGGTTGCTCACTCCAAAAAAGGGGAAGGGCCCCGCCGACTACCAGCAGGGCCCCCTCGTTTGTTTCTTGCTGAACCGAAAGGCTCGGTGCTTACAGCAGATCGCGAATAGACGGAAACACCTGTTCGCGTGAATCTGCTCTATTTTTCAGACCTATAGAGCATGATTCAAAAGCCAAATCGTCTCGATTTGACGTCATCATGCTCTAGTCCTTCTGCCCCTCGGCGTCACTGCCGCTGGCCAAGGTCAGGCGCTCCGCATCCGGCTCGCGCCCCAGAATGTAGGCCTCGATCTGCCGCGCCGCGGCCAGGCGGAAGTTGATCGGCATGGTGCGATCGGTCATGCGAATGCACTCCCGGCGCAGAGATTTGATGTCCATGGTTCTCTCCTTTTTCTACTGAGGTCAGGGTCTATAAGAGGCGTCCAGCACCGGTCAGAAGCGAACCGCCGGCCCGGAAGATTCCTTGCGCCAGCGCACGATCTCCGCTCGAGCGGCTGAGCGATGCCTGATTCAACGAATCACTGCGCCTCAGGCGATGTTCAAAGGCTTCACGTTCTGCATTGGCACGGATCTGCAGCGCATCCAGCTCACCAAGAGCGGCCGAATCGCCCAGCACCTGCAGCGGCGAGCCACTGCGGGTATCGACACCATTGGCGGCCAGGGCGGCTGCCTGGCGCCCTTTCAGGCGAGCAGCCTCCAGTCGAGCACGCTGTTCCTCGATCCGGCCACGATGCCGCGCATCCTCGGCCAGCCGCCGAGACAGCTCGGCATTGTTCTCAGCCACGCGCGCATTGAAGCGCGCGGCTTGTTGGGCTCCGACACCTGCTTGCAGGCTGCTAAAGGCTTGCAAGCCGATCCCTGACCCCGTCAGGGCGGCGACACTACACATGGGTTCTCTCCTTTGCTGTGGTTGGCTGAAGGTTTCTTGGTCAGCGGACACGGGGCCCCGGCGTGAAGGGTCCTGTCTGCCTTGGCGAGCAGTCAGCTGCCAGAAAGGCTCGGCACTCTCGAACTGCTATTATTGATTGCAGGAAAGCTAACAACGCCTTACCCTGCGAAAGCCAGCATCCTGCGCGGACCTCCCAGCCCCGGTACTTGGCACTGGATCAGCTACGGGTTGCTGTGACGGGGTGTTGGCACCTTCCTACGAAGGGGGCTCGTTCCAGTACGGGATACCCCCTCTAGCCGTTGACAGAGACCGTTAACGCCACTACCCTTTCGGGTTCAGGCGGAACGTCAGGATCATCGACGGTGTCTGCGTGCGGGACCTCGGTCCCAAGATGAGTGGAGGGTTCACCGCCTCCTCCGCCTGAGGGATTGGGTGTGTTCGGAACGTCAGGATCATCGACGGCCTCTGCGTGCGGTGCCCAGGCACCAACATGACGGGAAGGCGGGCCGCTTCCCCCGTCCCCACCCTGCCCGTTCAGATCCTGGATCTGACTGCCAGCATCCCCTCGGGGCGGATCGGTTCCAGCTTCTCTCGCTGGAGGGCCTGAGGTTCGTGAGCAGGGGATGCTGGCTGAGATCAAGCGGCATGACCGGCTTTGTCATCTAGAGCTATTTTTAGTTGAACACCCTATCGCTTTGGGATAGAGTGAGGTTGCCGGCATTTTCTGGAACCAGACCGGTGCCAAGACTGGACGTTGGACTGCCTTTGGCCTGCGCAACGAAAATGCCGGCGCTCCAGAACAGTTCGGATGGTGGTCTAAGCACGGCAAGAGTCCTCGTCTCCTCCGCCGCCCCGTCAATCAGACTCGCATGCGCCTGAACCCAAACACTTGATCATCAGACACCCGCGACGCTACACTATTAAGTGCGGACGGAACGACAGGATTCACGGCTTCTGCGTGAGGGGCTACGGCCCCAATATGACGGGGGGACTAGCCGCCTCCCCCGTCCGCACTCCTCTTCAGGGATATGCGCTTATTGGTTGAAAGTTTACCGAAGCATCCTTACGTTAGCTACGCCAACATCTTCATGTGACGGCCCGCCCCAGACACTTACAGACGGTGTGTTTACAGGTTGCGGATGTAAGATGTTGGCACTTACCGTCGTACAGCCCGATCCGATCGACCGGGCACTGCAAGATGGTTTGACGACTGAGAACCAATCAAAGGCAATGGAAGTCCGTTACCTTCTCCACCGGAAACGAACCAGACGCCGGTGAAGCGCACTTGGTTGCTTTTCAGAACTTCCAAAGATTGAACCTCACTCTACCAGCGTCCATAATAAGTGTGCCAACATCTTCGTCCGACAGCCCAACCCCGACTCTTACTGACGGTGTGTTTATAGGCCGCAGCCGTAAGATGTTGGCACTTGCCTTCGCTCGATCGATGCGGTTCGACCAGTTACTGAAAGATAGTTCGACGACTGGGAACTCGATCAGAGAAGATTGAAGTCCGTTACCGTCCCCACCGGATACGAACAGGCCGCCAGTGAAGCATACCTGGTTGCCTCTCCGAACGTTAAGCGATTGAATCCCGCTCTCCCTTTGCCCACAACAGGTGCGCCGACATCTTCGCCTGGCAGCCCGACCCCGACTCTTTTTGACGGTGTGTTTACAAGCTGCATTCGGAAGATGTCGGTACTCACCAGAGTTTTAATCCCTGCCGTCTTGGTCGAACGGGTCTGAAGTTTCAGACTGCTGAGAGGCCATCCAGTGACTCTCTTCTTCTGGCTTCTCTTTACCGGGATTGCACATCTTTGCCTGGCCTTGTGATGCCCAGGACGGGCTAGATGCCTTGTCGGCCCTTCTCAGACTAACGAGCAGCGAGCGGCAGCGCTTCTGAACCCTGCTGACTTGGCAGAGCAGATTGCAGATCCGCCTCGCGCGCTGAGAAGATCAGGTCCTGCACGCGTCGCATCTCCAAGCGCTTCTCTCGTGCCTTGATCCAGAGGTGATGGTTGATCAGTTGGCGCTGACGCTGACGCAGGGCCTCTAGGCGATCACCGGCTGCAAGCGCTGCCGCGGCCGCGCGGCCGGCCTCGGCCTGGACTGCCAGATAGATGCTCTCGTCCATCTCCCGTGCCGTCCAGCCCTCCGCAATGCGCTCGGCGATCCCAGGTGCACTGGCCGGTCCCCGGACCGGCTCACCTTCCGGGGAGAGATCCTCGATCTCCTGCACCAGATAGGCCAAGGCCGCCTGGCCATGCAGCGCGCGGAGCGCGGCATCGACGCCCTCCTCCTCTTCGTCACCCGCCAAGCGCGCCGCTAAGAGATCCTCTTCCGCATCGGCTCTGAGGTTCTGCAGGTCACGTTCCAGTCTCGGGTTCCCGGCAGCGCGATAGCCGCTGTTGCGCATCGCCCGATCGATTTCCTCGCGGGTCGCCAGCATGTGATCGAAGACACCGCGGATCTCCGGGCTCAAGGTCACGCCCAAGGCCTCCTCCCGACGATAGATCGCAAGCAGCCAGTCCTTGAAGTGCCGGAAGGACTGCTTCAGCCCCTCAGAGGGCGCCTTCCCTTCCCGCAGATAGGCCTCAAAGGCCCGCGCCCACTGCTCATGCATCCCCCGCCAGACCTTCTGCTCTACGTCATTTCGCGGCGACAGATCCCCCTGAAGGAAGGCTTCAACTTCGGCCTGCGGCACATCGGCTTCCACGGCCAAAGAATCAGCGTTGCTAAGCCACCACTCTTTAGCCACACTCAGATTCTCATGCACACGCAACGGCGACACAGGGCTAGTCGTGAATGCCTTGCTGGTCTCAAGAAAGTAGTGTCCGAGTTCATGAAGCGCTGTGCTCAGATTCGCTTCCTCTGTCAGGATCAACCGCGTCGGATGTTCACTGTCAGCGCCGTCCGACGATGTGAACAAAGCGCCTCTGAACCCTGGAGTCCTTCTCTGCCCGGTAGCAGAATTAACCACACCAAGCACAAATAGGTTGAAATTACCCGCTTCAAGCGCCATATTCAAACTGCCAACATCTTCTGGTGACAGTCCAGCCCCGTTCTTTGACGGTGTGTGTATAGGCTGCGGTAGCAAGATGTTGGCACTTTGCAATTTGTCAGGAACCGTAACATCGTAGAAGAACGTACCATCTGTTTTCAAGCGGATAATAACACCTACTCGATATATCCTGTCTCCAAGCATTACGTCTGCCTCAATCCAGTAGTGACCCAATACATTTTTCTTTGAGGGTTTCTCTCTGTCAAAATTTGGATCGAACTCGGCTTGGATCGTGCCGTGCGCAAGGATCTCCGGCAATGCTGGAATCATACGAAGGCGCACCTGTGCGTTTGATTGCCTTTGATTTATTTTCTTGACAATCTCAAATTTGATCTTAAGCCCCGAGGTAATATTCTGCACTTCTGTAAGCGGATTTCCATCTTTATCAAATTTGTGTGCATTTCCTTTTATTTGATTACCGTCTTCGTCAATAGACATAGACAATTTATGCTTATAATAATGTAGCGCCGCGGACCGCAATTTTTCGTCGTCCTTCCCATGGTATTCCAATTCTCGTCCATTAAGGAATGCGACAGGTGAGTTGCGCCTTGGCCAATTGAGATCTGCTAGACTTGGCTCTTCGATACTTTCGGACTTCTCATCTGGGTCGCCACCCTGTTGATCTGTGGACGGCTCCTCCAGTACCTCGTCCAGATAGGGGCCACCCTCGAACGGCAAGGGATTCGCATAAGTAATCAAGTCATCGTCGTGACCTTCCTCATCTGGATTGCGAACTCTTATCTCCCGATCCTCAACACTTGGGTTAAGGTGCTTCCACTGCGCAAATGCAACGCGACGCGCAAGATCCTCGGCGCTCAGCTTCGCCAGATCCGGAGTCGGTCCAATGACCTCCAATCCACCGAAGCGTTTAAACAGATCCATCGGGCTTTCGTAGCTCTCCCGCCCCAAGGTTCGGTAATAGGCGACGAGCAACTGCACCGTCTGCTGCGCAGCACCCTCCGGCACACCGGCATCGACGAACTGACGGGTGATCTCCTGCTCGATCTCAAGCAGCTCGGCGGTCTCGGCTTGCTGGAAGGCCTCTTCGCGTGCGCGGGCGGCCTTGGCCGAGGCCGCGGCGGACTCCGCCTGCGGTCTCATAGACCAGGGCGATAGGGTGGCGTTGTCGGCGAACCAGCCCCCGTGCGCGCCGCCGGCCAGTTCTGCGGCATAGGCCTCGGTCGGGATGGCGATGCGGCCGCCGGCGCGGGCTGCCAGTGCCACCCGCCCCGGCTCCAGGCCCAGACGTTGCGCGACCGCTCCCGGCTCTTCCCCCTTGCTGCGGAAGTAGCTCACGAAGGCCTCGGCCGAGACATAGAGATGGTTGAAGCCCTGCCCCTCGACCGTCCGTCCCACAAAGTCCTTGAAGGCCTCGGGCGAGCGCTCAGCGAGCTTGCTCTCCTTCACCTTGGCATTCATCGCCTGGATGATCGCGCGCTCTTCCCCCGGCTGCGGCGAGGGCGCCAACTGCGCCCCACGCCCCCGACCAGGCGTCATCGCCTCGCGCAGGAGGCCAAGCAGGGCGCCGGCGTTGCCGCCGACCAGGCCGTCGCGCCAGAGACCGGTCAGCAGATCGATGTCCTGCTCTGCGACGGCATTGACAATGACACGCTGCAGCACCGCCTCGGTCATTTCTTGCGTGCCCTCAACAGCGCCGCCCTTGACAGCACCCGCCAGATGCCGCCCCAGGTAGGCGTCCAGGCTGGGAAGACGCTTGGTCAAGACCTTCAAGCTAAAGCGATCGAGCAGCAGGCCCATGACACCGCCGACAAACTGCGCCACCTGAGCGTCAGCATCATTGGGATCGACGCCCGCCTCGATCTGCAGTCGTCTCTGAACCTCAACAGCCTGCCCGAAGAGCAACCCGGTCAAGGCCGCTTGCCCAGCGGGCCCACCCAGAAAGAGCGCCAGTTGTCCGGCAAACTGGCCCAATCCACCGGCAACATCATGCGCGAAGGTTCGCTGCTCCTCAGGGACGTCTATCCACGCGGCAAAGTCCTCCGTCGCTTCGCCCACATCGACAAGAGCCGGACCAAGAACCTCCAGCGATCCTTGAAAGAGATCGAATGCCTCTTCGCTAGAGTAACCCTCACCGAAAAAAGGCCCCAATGCGCCAACCGGCTCAAACTCAAACCCAGGATGGCTCCGAACCTCCTTCAGACCCTCGGCAGAAGGAATGGCAAGATTGCCCAGGCCCTGAAATCCCATTCCCACCGCATTGACGGCTCCGGAAACAAAAGAGCGCGTGAGACCTTGCCAGAAACTGCCTGGGACAAGCTGCGCCCGTGCAACGGCCACCCCCAACTGTTCCAAGTCAGCCAGAGTCTCAACATCGTCCCCGGCCAGTTCCTCATTGTTCCCCTCCTGCAGCCAGCCGCGCAAATGCGGGCTCTGGGACAGCAGGCGATAGTGATTGCTGGTCCGGGCTAGGCCGACAATCTCATCCGGGTCCAGGTCCGCAACAGGCTCCGGCAGACCAAGGCTGCGCGCAGCAGCCCGGCCTGCGGCCAGGCGATCACCACGCGGCCGCCCGCTTTCCGGCGCAGCAGCAGGGTTCAAGCCCTCCTCCTCTACAGGCCCCGATGACGGAGTCACACTCCGAGCGGCGGGCGGTTGCTGCGCTGCTGCGGGAACGGCGGCCGCGGCATCGAGGGTGGGATCGAGAGATGGCAGGGTCTCAGACATCAAAGACCTCCATTACGCTTCAAGTTCTGAACGACGGCCAGGCGCTGCTCTTCCGAGAGCGTCGGCATGGCTTGGCGGAGATGATCGAGGTCACGTGCGGTGACGTCTCTCTCCACCGGCTCTGGCGGAGGCGGCAGGCCGGCGAGCGCCCCCTCTTGCATGGCGCGCCTCTCCTCCTGCGGATCCAGGGCTGCGCCCTTGGCCAACTCGGCTTCCATCAGAGCACGATCGATGGCGCCGCGCAGGCGACCGGCCTCCGGGCTTCCCGGCGGCAGTCCCAGGCTGTCGATCACCCGCTGCTGCCGTCTTCCCGATGCAGCCAGGCGCGCTGCTTCCGGCGAGCCGCCCCCACGTGCGCCTGCCTTCCGGGCCATTTCCTGGCGCTGGCGCAAGACGGAGAAAGCCTCCGGCGCCAAGCCGTCACTGACCGCAAAGAGATCGCGCGCAGCCAGTTCTTCCAGCGGCAAAGAGGCCAGTTCGCCATAGAGCGCCCAGTCAGTCTCCACTGCCGCTCCCTGGTCGAAGGTCCGGCGCAGTCGCCCCATCCCGTCACGCCCCAAGCGTTGGCGCACATCCAGCGGCAGAGCGTCCGGATTGCTACCGGCCCGAATCGCCTCGATCGATTCGATTTCCAGCTGCTCTCGCTCCGGGTCCGGCGGTGGTGGCGCCTCGGCGGCGCGGCGCGCGGTCTCGATCTGTCGGCGAACCAGGCCGCGGGTCTCCTCGTCAGCTATCAGATCAACCTGCGCCTGCGCTGCCTCAAAACTTGCACCGCCCTCCCCCAGGCTGGCCGGCGTTACGGCCAGCAACTCCTCGGCCAGCCCCTTGGCTTCCGTGAGTTGCCGTTCCTCGCGCAGGCTGCGATCCAGCTCCGCGGCCAGGGGTTCCGGCAAGGTCTCGCGCTGCTCTTCCAGATAGGTCGCAGCCTCCTCCAGACGGCCGTTCGAGAGATGGTCGCTCAGCACCGCTTGATGTACGGCCGCCAGCTTCTCCGCCACGAAGGCCTCGCTCTCGGCATCGTCGAGACCTTGGGAGCGCGCGAGCAGTTCGGCATCAAAGGCCAGCATCTCCAGGTCGGCGGAAAGCGCATCGGGATTACCCAAATTGGCCTGGGCATGGGTCAAGCGTTGCTCGACCCGCTGTCCTCGCTCCTGCAAAAGCCAATCGGAGGTCTGGCGCAAGCCCTCTTCCGCCACCCGAGCGCGAACGGCGGCCTGACGAGAGGCAGAGACCGGCCCCCAAAACTCGGCAAGGCGTGGAGACTCGAACCCGGCCTGCAGGCTCTCCATGGCACTCTCATAGTCTTTGAGGGCAGCCTCCCGTTGGCTCGCAGCCTCAGGGCCACTCGCCGCCAGAAAGCCGGCCTCGGGGTCAAAGAGCTGGCTTTCAAGCTCGTCCGCCTTCTGCTGGGCCGCGAGGAACCGGGCCTCCTCCTCTTCGCGGTTGCGGCGCTGTTCGGAGGCCTGCAGGCCGCCGCCCAGCTCCTCCAAACCTTGGCCCAGGCCGCCAAGGCCCAGACCGCTGCCATGGTCTTCGACGTTGGCGCGCACCCGCTGCTGCACGTCGGAAAAGGGCTGAGGACGCACCTGCGTGCCCTGATAGATGGGAACCCGAGGCATCAGAATGCACTCCCGGATAGGATGTGAGAGGCGTTAGTCACGATGTCCCTCCATATCGAAAGGGTGAAAAGGCAGGCCCAGCACCCCATAGGGTCGGGCCGGATGTAAGGTAAAGCCGAGCCAGCCAAGCCAGCGCTTGGCTTTCAGGTGCCGGGCATCAACCCAGTTGCCGAGCCAGTCGTAATCCTGACGCCAGGTCTCCAGCACGCCACGCGAGGCCCGCAGAAAGGCCTTGGGGCGCGTCTCCACCGCCGCTCCAGTTAAGAGCCAGGGGGTCCCTGCCCTGCTGGTCAGCGAGAGACGACGGACACCGAAGAGGGCTGCCGGCTCTCCATCGACGGTACCGAGGTAGGCCTCGCTGGAGAGTGCCAGACAGCGCGTCAGGGCCGGTAGTGGCGCCAGACCATCGCTGGCCCAGACCTCGGCGGCATCCTCGGGACGGAGCGTCGGTGCCAGCAGCTCGGCATGCAGAGGCTCAGCCGGGCGAAACTCAACGCCCAAGAGCGTATTCCGGGCTCAGGTCTAAGAGCTCCAAGGGCAGCGGATCCTTTTGAACGATCCAGAGATCGCCCTCCTGGTTCCACTCGGCCGGCAGATCGATCTCCACCTTGCCGTCATAGAAGGGGATCGGCGCCCCCCAGGTCCCGCCGCCGGCTTGCTTGTAGGCATTGAGCCGCTCCAGGGTGGGCCCGGCCCAGAGACCACGCGTCTGCCGCACCCGCGCCGTCACCCTGACCAGGCGCTTCCTGCGACCGGCAACCGTTCCATTGCGCAGGACGAGCGAGACCGGCAGGCTGCGCAGACGCGCCTCATAGCCCAGACCGACATGCACCTCTGAGGCCTGGGACGGCAGGATGATGGCGCCTCCCGTCACCCTAAGGCCGCGTAAGACATGCCCGTCGGCCAGGGCGACCACCTCTCGGCCTTCCAGATGATCCAATCCGAAGACTCTGCCAACCGGCGCACCGCTGTAGCTGGCGCCGCAGTCCAGGAAGAAGCTTTCCGCCACTCTGCCGAGCTGACGCTGTGGCAGACGCTCGATGTAGCGACGGGTCTCCCCGCCAAGCTGTCGAGACACCAGAAAATAGGGCACGTCTTCTTGCCCTTCGGAGATGACAGCCACGTCCTCGAAGGAGCCGTCTCCGGCCGCCAAGCTCTCGGTGGTGTGGCGTGTCCAGGCATGAACGCGGTGTTCCCGATAATAGCAAAAAGACAGCAGACTGCCGTCGTCCATCACCACCCAGATCAAGGAGTAGGGTGTCTGGGCAAAGCCCCAGGCCCTGACCCCGCGCCCTTCGAAGAGGTGGGTCGCCAGGATCGAGAGGTCGCTGCCCTCCTGTGCGTCGAACTCGGGCAGGGCGATCTGGTTGAAGAGGTCACGCACCCCCTGGCCCTTGTCGACGACGAAGAGGACCGAACTGCCGACCTCCAGCGGCGGCACTTGGCTGGCGCCCCAGGCGCTGACACGCTTGGTGGTCACGCTGGAGGGTGTGATGAAATCCACGTCGCCGCCGCCGCGAATGCGCCACTCGCCGCCGCTGGTCAGCGCCCAGAGATCCTCCTTCGCCACCAGATGGCGGATCTGGTTGACCTGGCGCGCCACCAGGGTGACGGTGACCGCATCGTCATCCTGCGCCGGCGAGCGCGTGCCATAGTTCTCGAAGTTGGCCGAGCCACTGAACCAGAGCGTCTGCGGTCTGTTGCTCGATGCGGCGAAGACCAGCCGCTGCTCGAAGAAGGTCGCCGTCGAGGGACGATTGCCGCTGCCCTCGAAGGGATTGGCAGCCTTTGGCGGCGTACTGGAGAGATCGGCCAGGATATTCTTGTCGGCAAAGGAGGTGCCTTCCGTACCGCCAATAAAGCCATAGACCCCGTTGTCGTTCTTATAGACCTCGTAACGGGCTGCACCGGCCAGACTGTTCCAGGTGATGCTATTGAAATTGCCGTCGAGCGAGAGGTCGTTGTTGGCGGTCACCACCGCCGTCGGCAGGCTCTCCTCCCCGGTCTCATCCGAGATCGCGGTCACTTTGTAGCTATAGGTTTCATAGACCTCCGGGTTGGGAACTGTTGCCACCGTAGCCGTAGCCGCCGGGTTGGCCGGCGCCGAGATCGAGGGAACAAAATCCACCGTCTCGAGGGTCCAGGCCGCATGTCCGCTTCGCGAGAGCTTCCGCACGGCATAGTCCGGGTGGGCCAGGTACATGACATCAGCCGATTGGATCCAGGTGAGTCCCGCCAGGTCCTCTGCTGTGTAAGGCATCGCCAGTCGGTAGACCTTCGCCACACGCGCCCCGCTGATGTAAGCCGAATAGGCCGAGGTATCGACGCTGCTCGGCTCGCCCTTGCGGCGCACCTGAAAGCTGTCGGTCGCGGGCGCGGTGACCAGGAGAACGCTTGCGGCAATCTCCAGCATACCCGTACCAGCCATCAGGTAGATCTCGTCGCCCTCGCTATAGCCATGACCCGGCACCGTCACGACGCCCTGACTTGCCTGCGAGATGGCCTGGACGTCCTGCGCCGTCTCCAGTGCCAGGCCGCCATCCAGGATCACCCGCATGGTCTGTTCGCCCAGTTCCAGGATGTAAGTCTGCTCAGTCGAGAAGCTGAAGGGGATCAGCCGCCCCGCCACCGCACTGTCGATGGCCTCGCAGACGAAGCGCGTTCCCGGTCGATTGACGATGCCGCCATGCGGTCTGACGAAGAGGTTCTCAGCATGCTGCAGGGCGATCTGATACTTGGCCAGATCGACCCGTCCGAAGAGCTCGGGCGAGATCTCGCCGGCGGCAAAAGAGGGTTGGGTCGGCGTGATCGTCATGACCGCGCCTCGATCCACTCAGCCTCCCACTGGTCGCGGTTGGAGGCCAGATTGGCATCCCGCGCCCGGGCCTGGCCAAGCGCCAGCTGATAGCTCCGCTGCGCCTCCAGCACCAGCTCGCCGTCGACCCGAAGGGCGGCACCCAAGCGCACGGCCAGCAGTGCCACCAGGCTCTCGACGAACAAAGGATCGAAGAGTCCGGCCTCCTCCACCCGTCTTGTGTAGATCAGGACCGCCTGGGCCAGATCGGTCAACAGCTTGTCGGCGCGCACCTCGAAGCGCGTGCTCGGGCCATGCTGCAGGCCGCTGGGCGCCTCCAGGTAACGTGGGGTCAAACAGCCACTGGGCAGCGCGTAGACCAGGCTCCAGTCCGCAGGCGGTGGCTCGTCCAGCAAGGCCAGGGCTTCTCGCATCGCGGCGAAGCGCCAGGGATGCAGCGCGGTCAGCGCATCGCGCGCCTGTGGATAGAGCCTCTGGCAGGCACGCCCGCCCGCACTGGCCTCATCCAAGGCCGCAATGGTCTGGGCCCCGACCATATCCAGGGCCTGATTGCAGATTTCAACGTCTGACGCCATGGGTGTCTCCTTTCGTCAAAGAAAAAGGGCGGCCGAAGCCACCCTTGGGATCTCGTCATGTGAAGTTGTCGGTTGGATCGTACTGCTGGACGCCGAAGGTTTCGCCGAACCGGCCGGCGCCCCGCGAGTCGGTGACCTCTAGGCTCTCTTCTCTTGTTGATGTTGCAGCCCCGGCGCGACTCTCAGTCTAAATGCCTAGGACCAATCAAATCGCGAAGAAGAGCCCCCGCTGTCAGGCAACCTTCTTGGGGATCTGCCACTGCAGCCGCCGCGGCCGCTTGCGCTTCTCCCAGCCGGCCTCCAGCGGCGGCGGTGGTTCCGGGGCGCGCTGGCTCCGCGCATAGGCGCCAGCCTTGCTAAAGAGCCGGATCACATCTGGATGATTGCCCAGGCCGGAATCGTCCAGGTAGCCATAGAGCTCCCAGTCGCCGAAGCGATCCAAGGCATAGGCCGCGTCTTTCAAGGCCCTCTTCAAGTTCCTGCCCCCGATCTCCGGATCGTTCTTGGTCTGCTCAGCCCAATCCCTCTCGCGGTCACGCTGATCTTGATCGACAGAGGCCGCGATGAAGGCTGCAACGAAGTCCTTCTGCACCGCGTCTTCTAGCCCACTCCCCTCCGCGCGACGCAGCATCGCCGCATAGTGAGCGCCCAGCTTGTCATAACGCTGCTGTCGGCTAGGCGGATGCCGCTCGGCGATTGGCACCCGCATACCCGCTTTGGCCGTGTCATGCCGCTCAGCCGCGGTCAGCAAGGATCGCCCCGCCGGCCTCTGCTTGGAACCCGGCACCGGCACTGCCTCCTCCCGGCGTGCCTCCTGATAGAGCTCCAAGCGCCGCACGATCGACGCATCCATGTCATACTTCGGGCTCG
Organism: Rhodospirillales bacterium; assembly: GCA_963669335.1. Classification (GTDB taxonomy): domain Bacteria; phylum Pseudomonadota; class Alphaproteobacteria; order Kiloniellales; family JACOMY01; genus JACOMY01. The sequence continues at coordinate 1,722,375 of OY770023.1, read as the reverse complement.
TCGGATCAAAGATCTCCGGAAGCCCGGTCCGCACACGTGGAGCTTTGCGCTGCTTTGACATCGAGCCGGCGTGCTTGGCTGTGGGAGCCGGGCTCACGGGACTACCGGCAGGTATGTTCCGACCGAAACGCTCTGGTCCAGTGTTCTCCGGTTGCTCCATGTCCGACCTGATCGAGGGATGCTGCCGCACAAACACATCAGCCCCAATAAATAGCGTGTTGGATTGAGGATCCCACCGACCATGCCTGCTGACTTTGCCGGGCACCGCTCCCTTTTTAACCCAGATAAACTCCACGGTACCGTTGTCACGCCAAATAGTGCGATCCGCATCGATCTCCTCTTCGAACAGCGCCTTGTTGCCGTCAGACGGGTTTATCGACCTTTCCGCCGTATCCGCTGCAGCCCCTTCTCCCACAATCGTTGAGGGCTCATCATCGCCTTCTTCTAGCCTGTAGTCGCCGATCGTCAATCCAGACCGTGTCTCAATCTTCTTGCCACTCTTATCATAAATGTGAACCGAGACACCGTCCCCGAAGGAGGTAGCACCGCGGTCCAATTCATGAACCTCAATCGTTTCTCCCTTTTTTTGAATTGATTTATCATGTTTGTAAGCATCAATTAGCCAAACGCTATTCGGAACGCCAGAACGCTCTATCGCGAAAGCATTCATCAACTTGTGCACCTCCGGGTTTTTGTAAAACTCCCGCCAATGAAGGTTTCCGAGCTCTCTGTTATTGAATACTATGTACTCCATCATTTGTTCGAAATATGCCTTTGAAGCCTTATGATCGTCATCGTTGTACCCATCCCGCTCGACAAGTTCATCGTGGGTTATCTCGTCATTTATCCAACTTCTGGTAAATTTGTATTTCCTCTCTTGCCACAAGCGATACAAGGTATTGTATCCAACATAAAGAGTGCGGGTGAACCCAAAAAACATGACTCCGTCATTATGAAGCTTTGATAGTTCTCTTGCCTTTGCCCCGGCCAAGTCAGTCGGCTGCGACAACGCAGTCGCAAGTGATTCTCCTATGCCGGTGGGCTTATAGCTGAAGTTTTCCCTGATTTCCTTCCTGAATGCACTACTGAATGTCTCAGAAACTTTCTCCTTAACGTCAACCGTAGGTGCGATACCTTCGCCACGAAAAATGGTCAACAGCATATCTTCGAACAAACCCATCATTCAGTCTCCATCAGGTAAGGTTACAGTTTCAGCGCAAGACGAGGCCGCTTAGGGAAACAATCTTCTGCAAAACTTGTCGCTAAGGTAGGTAGCCAGGACATAGCAGGGGTTCTCTATTCCCAATGCTGTACCGGCAATCTGCGGATAGTACCACCTGTCCCGGGTCACGTCCGCTTCCGTTCGAATTTCGTCGCTGTCTAGGGATTGCCCCTCACCTTCATCGCTAAACAGATCTGCTGATAGCGCCACCTCCCGCGAAAGAAAGAATGGACTACAAAGTAGCGTCCATCTCTGAGCAACATCGCACCAGGTCATTAGCGTGTTGAGCCCATACCCGACTATAATCTTTCCACGAAACTCTTCACCAATATTTACTAGACAATTTCCAATTATAAGGTAGGATAATATCCCTGTAAACCCGTAACGCGGTTCCTTTTCTCGGAGGTCATAGTTAATGATGTTGATAGAATGATCACCTATAAAAGCGACAACACTCAAATGTTGACCATCCCCACCAAAAACGAGGCGATTTTCTTTGGACTCTAGCGCGCTCACCCGATTAATGTTCACCATGTCCGCACCAACGAACACCACCTCGCCTTCAGCACGTGCTTGTTCCGCCGATAAAGCCAAACCTGAAACGTTGATCGTAAACAACTTGTCCGAGGGATTCTCTTTGTAGAGCAGCACTTCACAAATGGGCTTGTCCAGTTCAACAGCGTTCCCCTGGTGCGCAAACAGCAACGTGAAGGTTAGGGCAAAAAGCAATGCGCGGCTTAGGCTTGTGGGCATAAGTTGTCTCCTTCAGTGTTTAGTCTCGGTCGCATTCAAAACTGCTTCGACGACGAGGCTTCCATCAACCCCACCTGAAGCAATCTGCAATGCTTCCACAAGGGAAAGAGCACCACAGGGCTCGACCGCGAGGGCAGAAGTGTTCCCTGCGCTACGCAGTCAGATGTCAGCAGGAGAGGCTCGTATTCCTCGCTTGTCCCTATGATGCGGTCAGACTTGCTGGCTGTCAACTGAGGTTGCTTTATGAGAAATATCTTCTCTTTTTGATTGTTTCGGGTTTTTGATCCGTCCAAGTGCCCAACAGTCGGCGTCCTGTCTAACTGGCGTTCTCCAACCGTTGCAGTTTAGGCAACCTTGTTGGGGATGTGCCATTGCAATCGCCGCGGCTGCTTGCGCTTCTCCCAGCCGGCCTCCAGAGGCGGCGGTGGTTCCGGGGCGCGCTGGTTCCGTGCATAGGCGCCAGCCTTGCTAAAGAGCCGGATCACATCTGGATGATTGCCAAGGCCGGAATCGTCCAGGTAGCCATAGAGCTCCCAGTCACCGAAGCGATCCAAAGCATAGGCCGCGTCTTTCAAAGCTCTCTTCAGATTCTTGCCGCCGATCTCCGGATCGTTCTTGGTCTGCTCAGCCCAGTCCCTCTCGCGGTCACGCTGATCTTGATCGACAGAGGCCGCGATGAAGGCTGCAACGAAGTCCTTCTGCACCGCGTCTTCTAGCCCACTCCCCTCCGCGCGACGCAGCATCGCCGCATAGTGAGCGCCCAACTTGTCATAACGCTCCTGTCGGCTAGGCGGATGCCGCTCGGCGATTGGCACCCGCATACCTGCTTTGGCCGTGTCATGCCGCTCAGCCGCGGTCAGCAAGGACCGCCCTGCCGGCCACTGCTTGGACCCCGGCACCGGCACAGCCTCCTCCCGCCTCGCCTCCTGATAAAGCTCCAAGCGCCGCACGATCGACGCCGGCATGTCATACTTTGAACTCGTCGGATCAAAGATCTCCGGAAGCCCGGTACGCACACGTGGAGGTATGCGCTGCTTTGGCTCGCCCAATTCATGCCTCGCAAACTCCCGCTCTTGCTCGGTGAGATCGCTGCGCTTCTGACCACGTAGCATATAGGTTCTGTCATCGTGGTCGATCAGTTTGAAGTCACCAATGTTTGGATCGTAGTAGAACTTCCGCCAACTGTAATCGCCATGTGTGTTTGACTCCCTCCGTCGGGACAACTCTACGACGTTGTCTCCAGACCAGGTGGCGTTCCATCCATCGAAGTGCTCCAGTAACCGCGCTCGAGCACCATCAAGATCAAGCGGCTCTCGGGCAGAGGTTCCAGACCCTTGGTTACGCGGCGCCCGCGGCCAAGTGAATTCACCGTTCTCGCCCTCCTCTCTACCCTCGTCCATCTCTATCCTTCTATCGCGCTGCTCAGCTTCTTTGAGCTTCCGAGACTCCAGATCCCGCCCTTCCCGAGAGAAGCTGTTGCTGACAGGATCCCATCGCCAAAACTGCCGCCTTCGGTAAAGATCGAAGCGTCCTGTGGGTCCATTCAACTCAATTGACCCATCTTCATGCCAGACCACCTCAAATCCAGGTTTCCAATCCTCGAAGAGCCGCTTCACTGCGTCAGGAGGCACCATGGCCATCTCTACCGAATCAGCCGCAGCTCCTTCTCCGTCGCGGGTGAGCCCAGCGTCACGGGATCTGTCGAATCGATAGCGACCAACAGAGAAGAGCGTCTCCTCCCGCAGTTCCTTGCCCGCGGTGTCGAAGACGGTGACCGAGATCTCATCGCCAAAGGCTGTATCGTCCCGGTCGACCTCATGCACTTCAATCTCATTCTCCCGCTTCCGGATAAAGGTGTTCGGCCTCGCATAGTGCTCTTCCAGGAATGGCAGCGGCGCCCACTGCAGATGCTCCTCCAGCTCACGAAATGAGTTTCTAACCCGCCAATCCGCGTAAAACTCTTTCCACGGTTTGTTACGAAGATCTTCGTGGTTTAGAAGCACCCTTCGAAAAAACAGATAAAGTATCTTTGTTCCATTCCGGTAATCTTCATGAGCCCGCACTTGGATTTCATCTGCCTCTTCCTGATCGATGATTTTTTCCAGTAACATCTTGTTGCTCTCAATGATTTTCCCTTCACGAGCAGCATTGATTGTAGCTAGTGGGACAAGAATGGTATGATACAAGTTCGGTTTTTGCCTTCGGTCATTGACTTCTTTCCCAAGACTATCACTCCAGATACTTGCTTTCGTTTCAACTCTTCCAATTGCCGCGTATATTACATCCAGCGGTAATACTATTCTTGCAAAGACCGGAACTCGCTGCCTTAGAATCTGCAGGGCAAAGTTCTCCAAGGCATCCTCAGTAATCAGTCCATCAGGTCGTAGAATCACACTCATCAACTCACCAAACTCTTTAGGCATCTGGTTCTTGAGCGGTTTAAGTCTCATGATCTTCACTCCTTTATCGATTGTATGCCCCCGGGCTCTCGGGCCGAGGACAAATTGAGAGACTGGCGTCCTGAGAGAGCAACGATGCACAAGCTCATGTTTTTGGAAGAGCTGATGGTTCAGACCTTACGGGAAGTAGATCGTTGCTGGGTCGCGGGGCTGACCGAACATCATTACTTGAACAACCAGTGACTACACAGACAACGCAGACGCTTCGGCACGTTCCGGGCCGATGATCTGTGTCGTCAGAAACAGCGGCGGGCTTACGAGCTCCTCGCCGTCGCGCGCTTAATGCTCACCCTCCAACCACGCAAGGCAGAGTAGGATGCACCATTGACGACTCGCATTCCGGTTCTGCCGCCGGAGCATTCACGCTAGGGTTATCGCCAGGTCCGAGCATAGTTTGAGCGTTAGGGCTACACGAAGAGCCTCGGCGGAACTAAACCGCATACTCTTTGGCTGCATCGAAACGGCTCTCTGCCTCATTTGAGGCATCTCTGCCCCACCTTCCGCTGTGCCAACACCCCGCAAGGGAAACCACGTGACCAACACGGTAGCAGATCTCTCAGGTCGGCAATGGTCCGAAACAGTATAGCAGGCGACAGGAACACCGAGCTCGAGCGCCTGTTGGAGGAATGTGGCCGAGCCTACCGTCTGGCTGCTGGATCAAACCATGCACTGCGGTTTCTAGATGATTGGCACTTTGTCCAGATTGATCGAGTGGCAATGCTAGGAGAGTTGGATCAAGCGCAGTGACGGGCCTTGACCACTATCTCTCTGGTGTGCCGGAGCGAGCGTGGCCCCTAGGCCCTTGCCTACGCCCCAGAAGGCACCTCTATGACCGAACATGCCGGTCCATCAGCGCCGCGCTAGACTGGTGAAGGGTACGTCCCGTGCGCTTTGGACCATCATTGTCTCGGTCATTGCGTAAGCGCTCCTGGCTTGGTTGGCACCGCCACATCAGCCTCGTCATGGGCGCAGCCAACCTGCTTGACAAACTCATCGCTGACCAGCGATACAGTACCTTTCAAGTTTCGGCAGCTTTCCCCCACCGAAACCGTCGCTCGACGGATTTGTATCTGTAGTACTGGCACTCGTACACCCTTCCCTTTGATCATTCTACTTTGAAAAAATTCTGGAACACATCGCGTTCCCGACATATGCTGAAAGTACTAAACACGGATCATTCAGCGTTGATCTTAAAGAGAGAACACGTGATACTGTCGTCCTTAGAAAGTCTCTAGATTTCTTGTCCTCCAAAATCTCAGACCCTCTTTGACTCATTTTGAGTTTGTTGTATGACATATCCGTTGCCATAGCTGTTTCGCGCGCCAGAAAGAACGGGCTACACAACACCATCCACTGGGGCAAAGAGCTGCAGTGAGAGAACAATCGGCCCGTACCATGGGTACTCATCACATCACCACGCAAATGTTCACCCAGCTGACTTAAACATTCTCCAATGATTATGCTCGCTACGTACTCAATATAGATACGGAAGAATTCTCGCTCATCTAATATGTAATCCATCGCAATAATTTTGTACCCTTGAACCATCATCTCAATAAGAACTCTATCCCCCTCTACTTTCGCCAAAAGATAGGGGCCCGTACTTGTTGATGGATCGATGGTGTTCAGATTGATGACCAAAAAGGTCGAAAGCGCGACCCAGTTTGAAGGAGCATCCTCGTAACTCCCGTCGGTCAGACCAAAGACATTGATCGTATAGAGTTCGTCATCCGGGTTGGCCTTATAGAGGAGGCTCTCGCAGACAGGCCTGTTGATCGGGTTGGCCACTGCCCTTCCCTCAAGCGCAAGCGTTAAACCAATCGTAAGCGCCAGGCCGCAAAACAATCCCCTCAACATTCTGCTCTCCTCCTGCGATCCTGACGCCCGTGATTCAATTGCGCCAGATTGGTGTAACCTTCCTTCGCTGCAATTCTTTAGCGCCGACCCTTGGTCTGCGTAACCCCTGCAGGTGAGCAAACCAGGCGTGCAATCTCCATATCAGCTCGTCCCTGTGTACTGCATATTCCACAAATTCTTGCACATCAGATCAGGCTCCTCTGAGCTAACTCTTCGTAGCAGTCCGCCCGTGCAGTCTCCAACCGACATAAAGACCGACACTGATGCCGACGAGGCGCCCGAAGTTTGCCAAGAGGTTAAGGGTCGCCGGACTCATCTCCGCTTGTTCGGCCAGACCGAGGTGGATCAGGACAGTGAAGAGCGCCCCGCCGCCCAGGGCGTAAGGCAAGGCCCACCAGTAGCGGGCGATCCTGTTGGACCGCAGCCAAGCGAAGTGGCTGAAGCGCGTTGGCGGACTCTCTCGGTCCAGGGGCAGCAAAGCCGACAGCGGCTGATTGGCGACCCAGGCCCTTTCGATCCTCTTCGCCGTCTTATTGTCAATCGCCATTTGAGTCCCCTCCTTCGGCCGGGTGCCCTAGCATGAATAGCACCTTGTTCCTTTTTTGTTCTATCCAACTGTCTCATGATGACGAGCCTCTGTCAACATAGATTGTTGAAAGGAATATGATCACTCGTTATACGGGATATCGCGTCGTTGATTGAGGACCGCCCGGCTAGTGGCTATCGAACGGGCTCAAGCCACGTCGCTACTCAATGTGCCAGCAGAGGATAGAGGCCGGAGGGGTCAGATCGACCATAGGGAACGACGACGCACCAAGGCCGTCATCGAAAAAAGGAGGTGTCGCTGTGACACCGCCCCTTCCAGATTGTGCGCTCCTCTGCGCCTGAGCTATCGAGAAGACACGGGCCTTTGCATCTGCATTTCTCAAGGCTGTCGCCTGCAGGGTTCTCACGAGATACGGAATACGTGCTGAAGACGACGCCAGGACAAGATGGTGATTTTCGATGAGGCGTTACTTGCTCTTGTTTGTCGTTTGTTTTGTAGTCGGGTGGGTCACGTCAATCCTGTATGACCATGTGGCGCAATCGAGTTGGTTCGCCCCTGAACCAAGCTTCGTCACCGCCCTCGGTTGGACGACGACGCAAGATCCAAGTCTCCTGACGGAAGAACTCCAGCGACGCTTCCCAAAAGGGACAAGCGCCACCCCTTTCTATCAGTTTCTCCGGGAAGAAGGGTTTCGAGCGAGGTACGGCACAGATGATGGGCGGAGCTCCGCTTCCTACATGAGTACGCGCAACCTCTGGTGCCCTGAGCAGTGGGTTGTCTCTTGGACGAACACCCCAGACGGTAAGCTCGGAGATCTGTCCCTGTCCTATGATCCCTTCTGTTAGTCGCGACTGCGTACCGTCGCTCCTTAAGCGTTCATCTTTGGCAGGCTTTCGTCAAGTCCGCGCCTACTCCCCAATGATACATCACCAAGACTCTAACATTGCTCGAATTCAACAAGAGCGCCTGCCGTGACCTTCATCGGTGGAACCTCATGCCGAGCCTTTGGACTGTCTTGGGGCGTTTGCGGTTTTCCCAACCGGGTCTTGCATAGGGCATGGGTCGCGAGGTGCGGTCGCCCTCGGCGGCTTCGCCGACCCGCTTGAACATGTGGATGACCTCCGGGTGGTTGCCAAGACCGGTGTCGTCCAGAAAGTCGTAGAGTTCGACATCACCGAAGTGGTCGAGGGCATAGCGGGCGAACATGAGGCTATCCTTCAGGTTCTTGCCGCCGATCTCCGGGTCCGCCTTGGTCGCTTGCGCCCAGGCCGTCTCGCGATCGCGCTGATCCTGGTCGGCATCGATCGCCAGGCGAGAGGCGACGAACTCTTCGCGCACCCTCTGTCTCTCCCCCTCGCTCTTAGCTTGACGCATCTTCTCGCTATAGAAGGCACCGGTCTCATCGTGCCGTTCCGCACGGGTCGGCAGGCGCTTCGTCTGAAGGGGGATCCACATGGCCCCGCGCCGCTCCAGGAAGCGCTGCGCGCTGGTCAATAGCAGCCGCCCTTGCGGCATATGCGGCCGATCGGTCGGCGGAAAGGCCTCGGCCCGCCGCGCCTCCTGCATCCGCTCCAAATGCTGCATCACTGCACGCGGCACGTCGAAAACCGACCCTGTAGGATCGGTCGAGCTCCCAGTTAGCCTTTCAGTACTGAACCTCTCGACACCTTGTGTTGGCGCGTTACCTCCTATCTTATCCATCACCCCTTCCGATTCAGGTCTTTGACTCACGTTAACTAGGCCTCGGACTCATAACCAGTAGCAGACGGTAGCAGCGATGGCGACGGCAGCGAGGAAGTTGGTGGCGAGTTTGTCGTATCGCGTGGCGATGCGCCTGAAGTCCTTGAGGCGTCCGAACATGCGCTCAATGGCGTTGCGGTCTTTGTAGAGGAAAGGTGAGAAGCATGGCTTCCAACGGCGGTTGGTCTTGGGTGGAATGTTTGGAGCAGCGCCCTTGGCCTCGATCTGCCGGCGAAGCTTGTCGCTATCATAGGCTTTGTCGCCATGCAGAAGAACCGTCTCAGGCAGACGTTCCAGCAGGGCTTCCGCAGCCCGACAATCGGCGACGTGTCCGCCGGTCAAGAGAAAGGCGATGGGCCTGCAGCGCGCATCGCTCAGGGCGTGGATCTTGGTGGTCCGTCCGCCCCGCGAGCGGCCGATCGCTTGTTCTGCAGCCCCCCTTTACCTCCAGCCGCACAGCGATGCGCACGCACCGCCGTACTATCGATCAGAACTGCCGCCGGAGGGCCGCCTGCGCTCGCCAAAGCCTCGAAGATATCCGTCCAAACCCCCTTGGCCGCCCAGCGGACAAAGCGATTGTAGAGTGTCTTGCGGGGGCCGTAGACCTCCGGCGCGTCAACCCAGCGCCCACCGGTCTTCAACACATGGACGATACCGCTGATCACTCGGCGGTCGTCGACCCGCGGCTTGCCACGCGTGTCCCTCGGCAGGTGAGGCTCAAGTCGGGCAAACTGCTCAGCTGTTAGCCAAAAATGCTCGCTCATCCTTCACTCCTCCTATCTAGGAAGGGTGAATCAGATCGACTCCGCGTCGCTCAACTCTTTTATGGGTCCGGAGCCTAAGCCTCCTGTCTCATTGGGGACAAAGTAAACAGCGTCTGTAATGTTGCGACTTTTTCTTAGCAGTTTCCTCCTTTCCTCACTCCCTGAGATACTCAGTAGCAAGCGCTTATAGATATCAGGATCGATCAAACCCTCTGCGTCTTCTCCTGAATTCTTTAGTGACCGCTCTCGATTCAATTTGAGATATTTTTGGCGAACTTGACGCAGTTTGTCAGGACTATTAACAAGATCATTTTGATCATATGCCTCTGTCTGAAACTGCCCTCTTTTATTAAATGTAAATCCTGTTTCCCCAACAAAGTCAAAAGAATCTACTTCTGTCTCATATTCCGCATAGTTGTTGTGAAAATGCGCTTTCATCCCAGCTTTCATCTCGTCAAAATCAAAGTAGATCACAGATGTCGACACCGTGGCCGCCTTTATCCCAAATGTTGGACCATGCAACAAAGAGATAGCTTGAAACTCCTGGTCATCATTAACAGATACTGATCCACCGACCAAACCCCAACCGCCTGTTATTGTAAAACCGTTTCCTGCTTGATCTACCAAACTACCTCTTGCCCAGCGGATTTCTGTAGCCTCTGAATAAAGCAAGCCGGTAGAGGCATTGTTTAAGTCTTCCAAAGTCTGCTCTGACATAATAACAATATCGTATTCGCTTGCGAGCGATGACATTGCCTCAACAATACCTAAAGCAATTGGGCCAGGATGGTTGTCCGGCTCAATGACAAACCCAAACTGAGTGGCACCGGCCCCAACACCAAAATTGACTCCCCATATTCCGGGCAAGTCAAAATTCCGCATAGCCATTATTGTTCTATCATTGCCGAAGACCGCCTCCGCCCTAGGATCATCGAGCTTCTTCCACCTTATGGCGTCATAAAGGGTGACCTTGGTTTCGCGATCTGATAACTCAGACATCTTACACTCCTTGATCTCAACTGTTAACTTCAAGTGAACGGACGCAGACCGGTGACGTGGCGTAACATCTCACAGGTCAATAGTCTTTCGGCTTCTGATCCAGCAGAATGCCTGCCACTTTCCCAAAAACTGGCGCGGCATTTATTAGAAAAATGGGTGTATCATTTTTTCGAAGAGCGCAAAAAGTTAGCTATTTTTATGAAGATATATGTGCAATCATTGCAACAATTAGCGTTACTAGAACGAGCGCCAGAATATTGTATGTCCAATAATATTTCTTAGAATAGGGTTTTTGCATTACTGCCTTGATGAACAAAGCTGTTGCGCCAATCGCTATAAATATTACTATTATGAAAAAGATTTCAATCATCATGAAAACCCATCTCAGCATTACTTAACCACAAAGAAGGTACAACGAAAGGCCAGGAACTCTACAGGCTTGTCCTCATAGCCTCACTCTGCAGACAACGGACGTTCATCAAGATTCTTGATACCATCAAAAAGTGCTCCCCTGCCCAAGAGTGCGAAACACCTTCCACTGAAACTTGTAGGTTGAAGCTGAATGACTGTCAAGATGCTGGGCTTAAGTAGGCGTCCGTTGAGAGTCGTTGGGCGACAAGATAATCAAGAAACTTACAGGCATCGTTTTGAGAGTGGAGTCGTTGCCCGAGGTGAAAGACAGTGTGATCTTCCGAATTGGTGTTGCCCCCGTTTAAGCGGACACCTCGGCTAAGTAGTGAGCTCTTCGGAACGCCCTTGGGGACGCCATCTTGAGCCCTGAATGTGGATGGTTTTCGTTGTAGTCCTCGAACCATCCGGCGATCTTTTCCAGCGCGTGAGCGGCGCTTGGCAAAGGGTTGATGCGGACATAGTCGCGCTTGAAGGTCTTCACGAAGGCCTCGCAAATGCCGTTGCTCTGGGGGCTGGCGACGGGGGTGAAACAGGGCACCAGGCCCAGCTGGGTAGCAAAGCGGCGTGTTTCCAGAGCCGTGTAGGGCGATCCGTTATCGGCCAGGAACTCAACCCTCTGTGGCGCCTGCAGGCCGCCAAAGCGGCTCTCGACGGCTTCGAGCAGCATGTCGCGCACGTCCGAGCCGGAGATCCCAGCCCCAGTCAGCGCTTTCCAGGCGACGACCTCACGGTCGTGGGCATCGATGATGAAGGCGGCTCTAACCACTTCGCCATTCCAGCAGGTAAACTCCAGGCCATCCGAACACCAGCGCAGGTCGGAGCGCATGACGACGACCTTGCCGTCGTGGCAACGTCCCAGTCGAGCCCCGGAGTGCTTCTCCAGCAGCAGCCCATGGTGCTTCATAATCCGGTAGATGCGCTTGTGGTTGAGCGGTGTTTCGCCCCGGGCGGCCCGATCGCGGTTCACCAGCGCGGTGATGCGACGGTAACCATAGCTCGGCCGTGCATCGACCAGAGGGCGGATCTCCGCCAAAACCGCCGCGTCTTGCGCTTTGTGATAGCGCCGACGCGGCTCAGTGCCGGACGCAAGCCGCTGCACCAGGTTCGAGCGCGACACCGATAACGTGTCGGCGACCGACTTCACCGGGAAGGCCCCTTCAGCAGCGACGAGGACAGCAAGGTCTGTTTTTTTGACTGCGACTTGGCCAAAGCCTCTTTCAGGATCTCCACCTCAAGCGTCTTGCGGCCAAGATGGCGCTCAAGTTCACGCACCCGTTCTTCCAGACGGCGAACCTCACCATTGCCAGTCACTCCATCGTCAGCCTGCACTGCCGTGGCGCCTCCCTCGCTCATTAAGCGACGCCAACGATACAACAAGTTCGGCGCAACGCCATGGCGCCGCGGTCGACGACACGCTTTCTCCCGGCAGCATGCTTTCTTCGATGATCGCCAGCTTCTGTTCTGGCGACCAGCGACGCCGACGAGCAACACCGGTGATCACCTCTACGCGCTGAAATCCTTCGTCCGACATAAGCCTATCCTTGAGGATATCCCCAAGCCCTCATGACTACGACGGGTGTCCGATCCAATTGGGGGCCAGTTCACGAAAGCCCTCGTTAATCTAATCACCGCAGGCGTTGTCATTGACAGAACCAGAGGTGGGAAACAGCAAACAGAGGCTCAAACTGGCCCTGGTAGTCGTCTACCAGAGCGCCCGCAGGATAGCGGCGGCCGGCAAGGAAGGCCGCCTGCTTCAAGTGTAGCTGCATGACAGAGCCCTCAGGTGGCGTCAGGAAGGGCGCGCCAGGCCCGCAGCTCCTGATCCGAGAGCCAAAGGTAGAACGACACCCTGATCAGGTGCTCGTTGGTCACGTTCATGGCAGTCACAATACTGGCTGCCGTGATCCAGGTCGGTTGATAGAAAGATTGAGGCGCTGTTCACATTGAAGATGGTTTATTGGACCCAACCTGAGAGGCCGTTCCAATTCTGTCCTCAGCGGTGGAACCTCATGCCGAGCCATTGGACGGTCTTGGGGCGTTTACGGTTCTCCCAGCCAGGTCTGGGAGGGGGCATGGGGCGCGAGGTGCGGTCACCCTCGGTAGCCACGCCGACGCGCATGAACATACGGATGACCTCCGGGTGGTTGCCAAGACCTGTGTCGTCCAGAAAGTCGTAGAGCTCTACATCACCGAAGTGGTCGAGGGCATAGCGGGCGAACATGAGGCTGTCCTTCAGGTTCTTGCCACCGATCTCCGGGTCCGCCTTGGTCGCTTGCGCCCAGGCCGTCTCGCGGTCGCGCTGATCCTGGTCGGCATCGATCGCCAGGTGAGAGGCAACGAACTCTTCGCGCACTCTCTGTTTCTCACCCTCGGTCTTGGCATGACGCATCTTCTCGCCATAGAAGGCACCGGCCTCATCGTGCCGTTCCGCACGGCTCGGCAAGCGCTTCTTCTGAAAGGGGATCCACATGGCCCCGCGCCGCTCCAGGAAGCGCTGCGCACTGGTCAAGAGCAGCCGCCCCTGCGGCATATGCGGCCGGTCGGTCGGCGGAAAGGCCTCCCCCCGCCGCGCCTCCTGCATCCGCTCCAAATGCTGCATTGCTGCAGCCGAGACGTCAAAGCCAGCGTTGTCGATCGCAGACTTCAGGGCTTGGCCTGGCTTGTCGGGTACTTGTCCCCTGTCCTCACCCTCTTCAGATGCGTCCTTTTTCATTCCCACATCCGTTCGCCAGAAGCGTCCTGCCTCTTTATCGTAAGAGAGCGGAACCGACCGGACCGACTTCCCAGGCCAAGTCACCACCACCTCGTCGTCGGAGATCCAATCAAAGCTCCAATTCGGATAGGCTGCCTCCACCGCCGCCTTGGCTTTCTCATAGCGTGCCCGCTGCAACTCCTCCACTGTCCTTGGACGCATCCCTTCCAGTCGTCGTACAACACGACGGGAGACCTCTGGGTCTTCCTGAGACAGGATACCGATGAGTGACTCTTGGGTCACCGTCCCCTCTCCAAAGACTTTCGCCCAGGGTCCCGGCTCATCCAAAGACACTGCTTTCTGAGTCAGAATGCGCCCTGATTCAGGATCCACAGAATAGATGCCACCCGACTCCTCATCGAAGGCATACCACTCTCCGTCCCGACCGGCCAAAGCGATGTACTTCGGTTCAAAGGTCTCGATGTTCTTCTCGCGTCCTTCCGGCCCGATCAGATTCATAGGTGTCTCGTCAGGGCGTCTTTCCCGCCGATAGCTGCGCGCCTCTCCAATCTGGCGGCCAAAGACATCGCGCGTGATCACAAAGGTCTGCAAGGCACCACGGTCTCTGTGTGTGACGTACTCAGTCGTCGTGCCATCCTCGGCGTAGCGGTAGTTTCTCGCTACAACCGAGGCGGCATTGGTTATCCAGTTGGCACGCTGCCGTCGTTCCTCTGCACGCTCACGCCTCCTCGTTTCCTCTTCGACAATCAACTCTTCTTTGGCTGGCGGGAGGGGCACAAAGCGTCCCAATTCTTGATCGTAGGAGAAGGTAAACGTCCTGACGTTCTTGCCATCTCGCCACAGGGCCACACGGGTCTCTGTCGGCCAATGAGAGTGCCAATGGGGATAGGCAGCCTCTAGTTCCTCACGTGCTTTCTGCAATCGTGCGCGCTCTAGTTCTCCCGGCGTCTTGGGCCGAGCATCCTCCATCACGGTCCCGATGTCCCGAAAGCGCACAAAGTTCTCTTGGGACACGATCCCGATGAGATCTTCCTCTCTTAAAGAGCCAAGACCAAAGACCTCAGCCCAGGCATCCGGCGTTTCGAACCGAGTTGGTGCTTTAATCCTGCCCTCATCTGGGTTTACGGTGAAGAACTCCTGCGTTTCCAAGTCGAGTGCATACCAATTCCCATCCTTGCCCATCAAAGCCACCCGCCTGGGCATGAAGGTCTCTAAGTGTTTTTCGCGTCCCACAGACGTAACGATTTCCCATGTCTTTTCTATCCCTCTGTCTTCCTGCAAATAGTTAAAGGGAGTTCCAACAACACGGCCGAAGAGGTCACGTTTAGAAACGAAGGCACGATAACTTCCACCTTCTCTTCGGGTAAGATATTCAGTCGTCGTACCATCCTTTCTGTGCGTATAGCTCCTGGAGACAATATCGCCGTTTGACGAGTCCCCATCTGACAGGATCTCCACCAGGGCGTCGCGAGCCTGCTCCGTCCCCCAATAGAGCACATCGTAGACAAGCTTTCCGGCAGCAGCGCCTGTTGCACTGAACACAACGTAAACCCCAAAACCCGCCAAGGGGCCGGCGGCAACCGTAGCAGCCATGACAAGAGGGAAGAAAACGATCGTTGCTGCCTCGCCCCCCGTAGAGCCAGCAATGGTCCGAACAATTTTGTGTTGGCTACGGTTCCTAGCAACAGAAAGATTCGCGCCTGCATCGGCGACTATGTTAACCGTACTTCGTTCCAGTGGTGGCAACGCCCTGTAAATCTGCTCAATGACATCAGCAAATACGTCAAGTTTTTTCATCGTCATGTGTTCCTTTCGACTTTCCCAGTGACCGACGATCAAGCCGTCGCCCAATCACAAAACCCGCGGCTGCACCACAGAGCCCGCCAAGCCCCAACACAATCCCCATTAAGGCCGAATCTGCACCCAATGTGCCCTCTAGGATAGCGAAGAGAGAGAGCGTCGCTAATCCAAAGCCAGCTATCCCGCAGACGAAGAACCACCAAACCGAGGCGAAGTTTTTGGCTCCAAGCCAGTACAAACGCTTGAAACCCATCGGAACCCCTTGGTCGTTGTGCGCAGCAATAGGGTCTACGGCTTGATTAACCAGCCAGTCTTTCTCGATCTTTTTCGCCGTCTCATCATCTATTGGCATCTATTTCTTCCTATTCCATAGTGATAGTAAAGTGACTAAAGTCCAGGGCCCCTTTGGGAATGAAAACGATGATAGCTACATCCGAGTTGGCTGATCAACAATTCGATGAAGTTCACTCATCTCTCAGTTCCTCCTTAGATTTCGCTCTATGGCGTCGAACGTGCGACACTGTACCTACCGCAAATCCGACACCTATGCCCGTCAGCGATGCAACCGCTACTCCAATCCGCACCACCAGCGACTCACTGTCGAAGATACTGCTCAAGATGTAGAACGCCGACAATGAAAACGCTAACATCCCAACAAGGCTGAATGGAAACACCCACCAATAATTTGCTGTTTCATTGCACCAAATCCAAGCAAATCTGACAAATCCTTGGGGCACCCCCTTCTCTGTAGGATCCATCAACTTGTTCGCTGACTGACCGGCGATCCAATCTCTCTCAACTCTCTTCGCAGTCTTATCGTCCATCGTTTTCCATGCTCCATTCTTTGTTTACCGGCCACTCTCTTTGCCTGTCGGCGACCTCTCTCCTTGGTCTTTGCCACACTCTGTCACGAGGAAGCGTTCTTGTCAATTCAGCCCAAACAACGCATTCACGTTAAAGCTCTTATCAATTTTCTTTACTTATAATTCAGGACGTTAGCTAAATAAAAAAGGACGGCGCTAGCTACTTCTTTTTTCACGCCCGTCAGACTTATTACCAAGGCAGAACCCTAGACCACCTCAGCATCGTCGCCAACTCAACCAGCTCTTGGGTCTCGACCCGGAAAGTTGTTGCAGTCCCGTCTGCGGTCCCGCTCACTCAGAGGTAGTTCTTGCTGATCGCGGTGACGAGGCTATCGCCCTGGTTGCAATCGTCCAAGTAGGATGCTTAGGGGTTGAGAGAGTCGTGACAATGTATATGGTGTAATGGCTCAGCAGGGGGGCGGCTTTCTTCCACCTGCCTTCAGCGGTGGAACCTCATGTCTAGCCACTGGACGCTTTTGGGGCGTTTGCGGTTTTCCCAGCCTGGTCGTTGATAGGGCATGGGGCGCGAGGTGCGGTCGCCCCCGGCAGCCTCGCCGACGCGCTTGAACATGCGGATGACATCCGGGTGGTTGCCAAGACCTGTGTCGTCCAGAAAGTCGTAGAGTTCCACATCACCGAAGTGGTCAAGCGCGTAGCGGGCGAACATGAGGCTATGCTTCAGATTCTTGCCGCCGATCTCCGGGTCTGTCTTGGTCGCTTGCGCCCAGGCCGCCTCGCGGTCGCGCTGATCCTGGTCGGCATCGATTGCCAGGTGAGAGGCGACGAACTCTTCACGCACCCGCTGTCTCTCGCCCTCGGTCTTGGCATGACGCATCTTCTCGCCATAGAAAGCGCCGGCCTCATCGTGCCGTTCAGGGCGGGTCGGCAGGCGCTTCTTCTGAAAGGGGATCCACATGGCCCCGCGCCGCTCCAGGAAGCGCTGTGCGCTGGTCAAGAGCAACCGTCCCTGCGGCATATGCGGCCGGTCAGTCGGCGGAAACGCCTCCCCCCGCCGCGCCTCCTGCATCCGCTCCAAATGCTGCATCACTGCACCCGGGACGTCGAAATCTGAAGTTCCAGTTTCCATCGAGACAAACCGGCTTGTTCGTTCTCGCCGATTATCCTGACGCGCAATCACCGCGTTCTCGGTCACTCCCTTACTCGCCAAGTTACCCGAGTAAATCTCTGGAAATGCTTCTTCTATTATGTTTGGTACAAATATCTCTCTCCACAATTTTTTCCTACTCCAAGGCAATCTCTGCGTATCGTATCTATTTCTATAATCCAAGACCCTTTCATCGGAGTCTGTATGGAAAATAAAGCGCTCCGGTGCAACTCTCATCGCATCAGCGATGTATTGTGCAAGCTGATCATTCGATACAGGAAACTCCAGATTCTGGATAATCTCTCTTCCAATAACGACACATTCGTAGTTGTTCCAATAGTCCTAAAGGTGATGCTCCAACGGATTGCCAGCCAGGGCTTCATTCGCAAATCCTTTCCGCAAGGTGACGGCAGCTGCGATCTGATCTGCACGCTCGTGAACCACTTCTTCGGGTCGACCAGTCGCCCTCAGCGTCTTAGCGCCAGGACTCATAACCAGTAGCAAACGGTTGCAGCGATGGCGATTGCAGCGAGGAAGTTCCGCGCCAGCTTGTCATATCGCGTGGCGATGCGTCTGAAGTCCTTGAGGCGTCCAAACATGCGCTCGATGGCGTTGCGTTGTCGGTATAGGAATGGCGAGAAGCATGATTTCCAGCGCCGATTGGTCTTGGGCGGGATGTTCGGAGCGGTCCCTCGGGCTTCGATCAGGCGGCGCAGCTTGTCACTGTCGTAGGCCTTGTCGCCAAGCAGGAGATCGGTTGGAGGCAAGCGTTCCAGCAAGACCTCGGCTGCCCGACAATCCGCCACTTGACCGCCCGTTAGCAGGAAGGCGATGGGCCGACACTGTGGGTCGCTTAGGGCGTGGATCTTGGTGGTCCGTCCGCCGCGCGAGCGGCCGATCGCTTGAGCCTCTGCCCCCCTTTTCCCCCGGCCGCACAGCGGTGTGCTCGAACTGCCGTCGAGTCTATAAGCACTGCTGCAGTCGGGCCTCCGGCGCGCGCCAAAGCCTCGAAGATGTCGGTCCAGACGCCTTTCGCAGCCCAGCGGACAAAGCGATTATACAAGGTCTTGTGCGGCCCATAGATCGCGGGTGCATCGGACCAGCGCCCACCAGTCTTCAGAACGTGAACGATCCCGCTGATCACACGCCGGTCATCGACGCGTGGCTTGCCTCGGGTGTCCGTTGGAAGGTAGGGCTCAAGCCGCGCAAACTGCTGCTCCGACAGCCAAAAGTGATTGCTCATCGTTCACCTCTCTCCTCTGAGAAGGGTGAATCATCCAAAGCCCGAGCCGCGCAAACCCTTTATGGGTCCAGACGCTAATCCCTGCTTCGTAGCGTACAATGTACTCCGCTGCAGCAATAAAGGCATGACGAAAGACATCCTGCTCTGGCGTCTCTTCGAACTCTGGACGGGGGTCATCAGTTTTTCGACGTTTGGTGAAACCGTGTATCTCACCATGATGACCTGCCCAAGCGCGCAATGCCACTTGCGGCGAGTTCAAGAAAAAGACGCTAGATGGGTCCAGATCAACAACGGGGGGTAAGTCTACCATCACTTCCTCGCTTTACGAAAGGGTTTGCGTTGACATTGGTGTACACAGGACCAATCACCCAAAGAATGAGCCTCTTGACAATGCGCCGAGCGCTCACCACACCTTAATCGAGCATTTTGCATCGGAAGATCCCGCTATGTGCACATCGCTAGGCGGGAGATCACACCAACATTGTCCGGTGACGTTCCATGAGACGATACCTGTTTGTGTTTGTTATCTGCTTTGTGGGCGGATGGCTGGCCGCGGTCTCTTTTGACTACCTAGAGCGTGTGGGTTGGTTCAACGCTGAACCAAGCTTCGCAACCAAGCTTGGCTGGACACCCAATCAACATTCAGACCTCTTGGCGGACGAACTAGCAAGACGGTTTCCAACAGGTACCGACTCCAGTCGCTTCTATCAGTTTCTTCAAGAGGAAGGTTTTCGGCCCCGCTATGGCACCTTGAATGAGCGAAGCTCCGCATCCTACATGAGCATGCGGAATCTTTGGTGCTCTGAACAATGGGTTGTCTCCTGGACGAACTCGGCAGACGGCGCAGTAGGTGATGTGTCCTTATCCTATGAACCTTTTTGTTGATCTCAATTGTGTCACTCTAGCGCTGTATACGCGCTGTTTTATTATTACCTCTCTATCGAGTCGTAGATTCCTCCACTTTCACTGTACAAAATGGGTATAGCCTTAGTTCTGGTCAACTATTGCAGCGGTGCTCGGGTCGACTATCAGCGGTGGAATCGCATGCCGAGCCATTGGACGCTCTTGGGGCGTTTGCGGTTCTCCCAGCCGGGTCTTCGATAGGGCATGGGGCGCGAGGTGCGATCGCCCTCGGCGGCCTCGCCGACCCGCTTGAACATGCGGATCACCTCCGGGTGGTTGCCAAGACCTGTGTCGTCCAGAAAGTCGTAGAGCTCCACATCGCCGAAGTGGTCAAGCGCGTAGCGGGCGAACATGAGGCTATGCTTCAGGTTCTGGCCGCCGATCTCCGGGTCCGCGTTGGTCGCCTGCGCCCAGGCCGTCTCGCGGTCGCGCTGGTCCTGGTCGGCGTCGATCGCCAGGTGAGAGGTAACGAACTCTTCGCGCACCCGCTGTCTCTCGCCCTCGCTCTTGGCTTGACGCATCTTCTCGCCATAGAAGGCACCGGCCTCATCGTGCCGTTCCGCACGGGTCGGCAGGCGCTTCTTCTGAAAGGGGATCCACATGGCCCCGCGACGCTCCAAAAAGCGCTGCGCGCTGGTCAAAAGCAGCCGGCCCTGCGGCATATGCGGCCGGTCGGTCGGCGGAAAGGCCTCCCCCCGCCGCGCCTCCTGCATCCGCTCCAAATGCTGCATCGCTGCAGCCGAGACGTCAAAGCCGGCGTTGTCGATCGCAGATTTCAGGGCTTGGCCTGGCTTGTCGGGTGCTTGTCCCCTGTCCTCTCCCTTTTCAGGAGCGTCCTTTTTCATTCCTACATCCCTTCGCCAGAAGCGTCCTGCCTCTTTATCGTAAGAGAGCGGAACCGACCGGACCAACTTACCGGGCCAAGTCACCACTGAACTGGCCCCCAATTGGATCGGACACCCGGCGTAGTCATGAAGGCTTGGGGATATCCTCAAGGATAGGCTTATGTCGGACGAAGGATTTCAGCGCGTAGAGGTGATCACGGGTGTTGCTCGTCGGCGTCGCTGGTCGCCAGAACAGAAGCTGGCGATTATCGAAGAAAGCATGCTGCCGGGAGAAAGCGTGTCGTCGACCGCGCGGCGCCATGGCGTTGCGCCGAACTTGTTGTATCGTTGGCGTCGCTTAATGAGCGAGGGAGGCGCCACGGCAGTGCAGGCTGACGATGGAGTGACTGGCAATGGTGAGGTTCGCCGTCTGGAAGAACGGGTGCGTGAACTTGAGCGCCATCTTGGCCGCAAGACGCTTGAGGTGGAGATCCTGAAAGAGGCTTTGGCCAAGTCGCAGTCAAAAAAACAGACCTTGCTGTCCTCGTCGCTGCTGAAGGGGCCTTCCCGGTGAAGTCGGTCGCCGACACGTTATCGGTGTCGCGCTCGAACCTGGTGCAGCGGCTTGCGTCCGGCACTGAGCCGCGTCGGCGCTATCACAAAGCGCAAGACGCGGCGGTTTTGGCGGAGATCCGCCCTCTGGTCGATGCACGGCCGAGCTATGGTTACCGTCGCATCACCGCGCTGGTGAACCGCGATCGGGCCGCCCGGGGCGAAACACCGCTCAACCACAAGCGCATCTACCGGATTATGAAGCACCATGGGCTGCTGCTGGAGAAGCACTCCGGGGCTCGACTGGGACGTTGCCACGACGGCAAGGTCGTCGTCATGCGCTCCGACCTGCGCTGGTGTTCGGATGGCCTGGAGTTTACCTGCTGGAATGGCGAAGTGGTTAGAGCCGCCTTCATCATCGATGCCCACGACCGTGAGGTCGTCGCCTGGAAAGCGCTGACTGGGGCTGGGATCTCCGGCTCGGACGTGCGCGACATGCTGCTCGAAGCCGTCGAGAGCCGCTTTGGCGGCCTACAGGCGCCACAGAGGGTTGAGTTCCTGGCCGATAACGGATCGCCCTACACGGCTCTGGAAACACGCCGCTTTGCTACCCAGCTGGGCCTGGTGCCCTGTTTCACCCCCGTCGCCAGCCCCCAGAGCAACGGCATTTGCGAGGCCTTCGTGAAGACCTTCAAGCGCGACTATGTCCGCATCAACCCTTTGCCAAGCGCCGCTCACGCGCTGGAAAAGATCGCCGGATGGTTCGAGGACTACAACGAAAACCATCCACATTCAGGGCTCAAGATGGCGTCCCCAAGGGCGTTCCGAAGAGCTCACAACTTAGCCGAGGTGTCCGCTTAAACGGGGGCAACACCAACCACCACCTCCTCATCAGAGATCCAATCAAAGCTCCAGTTCGGATAGGCTGCTTCCACCTCCGCTCTAGCCTTCTCATAAGCTAAGCGCTCTAACTCCTCCGCTGTCCTTGGACGGCGAAGACCTTGGCCAAGTTCATCTGACGCGTGGCCCCTTTCATTCACCGCTTCACTTAAGTCGCCTTGAATGTCAGGATCTACCGGGTAAAATCGGCCCCAAAAACTATCGTAGGACAGCGTAATAGACTTAAACTTCTTACCCCACTTCGATATCGTAACCTCCTCATCAGAGGCCCAATCAAAGCTCCAGCTCCAGGTCGGGTAGGTTGCCTCTAGTCGCTCCTGTGCTCTCTTCCGGCGGAACGCACTCCATCCTTCGTCAGTTCTTGGACGCTCATCTCCTAGAGAACCTTCACTATGATTTAGTTCCAAAATTCTGTGCTCCTTTATATCTAGTAATGACCTGTCAATAATTTGTCTTATACCTTGACGATCATGAACATTCGCAGGAAACTGAATTCTTCCATCGCTGTACTTGATCAAGAAACCCTCTAATACATCTGAGCTTTCTTTTGTTGGCCAGTGAACCGAGTAGATAGTCGCTAAATCCTCGTACCAAAGTTCTTTTGAAAGTGTAGAAAATTTTATATCTACTACTCGCCCGGATTCAATGGCCAGCTTCAATAGGTCATCACCAGTTTTCGTGTCTACGTCAACATTATCGGTGAACCCGTACTCATTAGAAAAATATTTTGGCCGCTCTACAAGACCTCGCGCTGCGTTAAGATCATGAAGTTCTCTGAAATCTAGTCCTTCGTATCTATCTGTGTCCAATTGAATTGTCTTTCCTAAACTAATACCCTGAGTAATGGCCTCATCAAGAATGACACGTCCCGCAAACGGGTCACCAATATTTGTAAACTGCACAACCTTTGACGTATCGACATTCGAAAGTACAATTTCCACTCTTAGGGGTACAAAAGCATCACCGCCAGCAGCCAAATCTCGATGTGTAATTCCACTAGGCGCCCAGCGGGGCGATGCTGAGATCTTCAGGAGATTCCCGTCAGACAATGTGGCCCATCCAATCAGATTTGGCCCGTTGTGAGGGATAGTCCACTCAACCATGTCTCCAAGCAGCATTGTAGCGGCAATCGCGTTAGTCGAACCGAGGGACTGTCCCGTAAAAATCAGCCTTGCGCCTTCCGGCAAGTCTGCTTCGCGAACAAAGTTCACAAGATCGGTTAGCTGATGCCCTGGAGTCCCCGGATCCTCGAATTCTCCTGGGTAGAGCGAAACAGTTAGGAGGTCAGCAGGCCATTCATCCCAGTGCTTTGTGTGCATTCCGTCGACAGCCAAAAAGTACCTGTTATCCGATTCTCTGTGAAAGAGAATTGCATTGATTCCATTTGTGTCATGCTTATCAATGAAATCCACTATGGTGAAGTTCTGTGATACGTACTCTCGCAGTTTCACATCATCTTCGCCATTGTAAAAGTCAATATGCTCTCTTAATAGTTTCTCTAGAGACTCCTTTGTCATTCCTTTCTTCAAAAATTGGTAACCGGCGTTGTCCATAAACGCGACTTCACTTAGGAGGATAGTCGGTTCAATTAAACTCCAATCGAAATCCTCGGACATTGGTTCTCTCCTTTTGCTCGATAATTGACCTTGACCACTTCATGGAGCAACAGCTCCATTTGTTTCCCAGCATAGATCATGCTTCCAGTCATTTCTCTGCCTAGCGCACCCCGCCCAACCTGAAACAGATTGGCCAACCAAGTTCTTGACATCCATTTTGTTTGACCATACTGGGCTATCACCCGCCCTTTAAAGCAAACTTGATACCCCAAATATTGATAGTCTGCAAACACAAACCGCCTAATGATACTATAATCACGTATAACGAGCGAGTTGTAACCGTTCGGATCACCATCTATTTGTTTTACACTAATACACCCGTCGTCATGCCAGCCCTTACACATACGAAGCATTGTCGCCACATAGTTTCGCGATTCTGGTTCCTTGTGAATAATTGGTCCTTCGCTAATTTGGAGGCGCAGTATTTTAAAAGGTGTTTCCTCCAGAATCCATTTACAACTGATACCGCACGCATACTCGACTACATGATCACTATTCCACGGATACATAACTGTATCCAAAACAATGTCGTGCGCTTGTATCTTCTCTCCAGTATAGAGGATGTCTGGTGGCGTTATGTCCCCATAGGCGATGCGGTAGAGTCTTCCCATGTTCGTCTCGACCAAGATCCAGAGAGTGAAGAGTCCCAATACAGCGATCATTGCGTATTTCATTTTTACGCCCTCAAAGCCACCTGTTGACGGTTAGGCTTTCTGGTCCCTAAGGGTCCGTCGCGCCCGTCCTTCCACACCCAAAAAGATATAGGTGAGGTAAAGGTAGTGTTGTCTCTGATTAGGCGCAAGAACATTTCATGAACTGCGCTTCACTCGTGGCCTCGGCTCCGGGCTGTGAGACTTGTCGGCCTTGGGTGATTCAAGCGTAACAGATACCTGTTCCGTCGGTTGAATGGGGCAGGTCGAACGTCTTTGTCTTCGGTACCGGGTTGCCTGCCGCCTCCTCACGGCCCCGAGCCGGCGCCGTGGCGACAATCACCTTTGTGGGACACCCCGCCTCGCCAGGGCAATGGGAGCGACCGAAGCCGCTCCCACCCCTATCAGGGCTCCCGCGTGCGCCGGCGTTTGGAGGGGGTCTTTGCGCTCTCTTGGGCGAGGTCCCGCGGTTCCATCCAGTCGGCCAGCGGGGCTTGGTAGTCGTCTACCAGAGCGCCCGCGGGATAACAGCGGCCGGCAAGGAAGAACGCCTGCTTCAAGCATAGTTTCATGACAGCCCCCTCTGGTGCGTCAGGAAGGGCACGCAGGCCTGTGGCTCCTGGTCGGAGCACCAGGTATTAAACAAGCCCCTGATCAGGTGCTCGTCGGTCACGTTCACGGCAGTCACAACGCTGGTTGCCGTGATCCAGGTCGATTGACAGAGAGATTGAGACGCCGTTCACAGTGGAGAGGGTTGATCGGAGTTAGCCGGGAGACGCCCTTTTTGGTCCTGCCCTCAGCGGTGGAACCTCATGCCGAGCCATTGGACGGTCTTGGGTCGCTTGCGGTTTTCCCAGCCGGGTTTTCGATAGGGCATGGGGCGCGAGGTGCGGTCGCCCTCGGCGGCCTCGCCGACCCGCTTGAACATACGGATGACATCAGGGTGGTTGCCAAGACCTGTGTCGTCTAGAAAGTCGTAGAGCTCCACATCGCCGAAGTGGTCAAGCGCGTAGCGGGCGAACATGAGGCTATGCTTCAGGTTCTGGCCGCCGATCTCCGGATCCGACTTGGTCGCTTGCGCCCAGGCCGTCTCGCGGTCGCGCTGATCCTGGTCGGCATCGATCGCCAGGTGAGAGGCAACGAACTCTTCGCGCACCCGCCGTCTCTCGCCCTCGCTCTTGGCATGACGCATCTTCTCGCCATAGAAGGCGCCGGCCTCATCGTGCCGTTCCGCACGGGTCGGCAGGCGCTTCTTCTGAAAGGGGATCCACATGGCCCCGCGCCGCTCCAGAAAGCGCTGCGCGCTGGTCAAAAGCAGCCGGCCCTGCGGCATATGCGGCCGATCGGTCGGCGGAAAGGCCTCTTCCCGCCGCGCCTCCTGCATCCGCTCCAAATGCTGCATCGCTGCAGCCGAGACGTCAAAGCCGGCGTTGTCGATCGCAGATTTCAGGGCTTGGCCTGGCTTGCCGGGTACTTGTCCCCTGTCCTCTCCCTTCTCAGGCGCGTCCTTTTTCATTCCCACATCCGTTCGCCAGAAGCGTCCTGCCTCTTTGTCGTAAGACAAAGGAACAGACCTGACTGACTTACCGGGCCAGGTCACCACCACCTGCTCGTCCGAGATCCAATCGAAGTGCCAATTCGGATAGGCTGCTTCCACCATTTCCCGGGCTTCCTTGTATCTCTGGTGTTCCATCTCCTCAGGAGACTGCAAACTGAGTTCGTCTGGAACACTGACAAAATCATCCAAATTGTGAACCACTAAACCAGACGAGTTTGCAAAATACTCTTCAACTACACCTCTTATGCTAGTGTGGTCCTCAAGATTATCAGGCAGCGCGACGTTCCCACTTCTGTAGTCCTGTAAAAATGCCTCAAACGGGTCTGCGTCACCGATATCCGATTCAGAATCTGAACTCACATAAAAGAGGTTTTTATGGTCTCCTGACTTCGAATACGTTGAAATTGTCAGAGATTCAATGTTGCCAGTGTCTATGATAGACCGCAGTCTGTCATCCCCGCTCATTATTGTTACATTCGCGTTCTCCGTGAATCCACTCTCCTGCGAAAAATAGCGCGCATCTTCCGTTACTCCTCTAATAGTTCCAAGCCAATGGCGTGTGGGTCCAC
Organism: Rhodospirillales bacterium; assembly: GCA_963669335.1. Lineage (GTDB taxonomy): Bacteria > Pseudomonadota > Alphaproteobacteria > Kiloniellales > JACOMY01 > JACOMY01. The sequence continues at coordinate 1,696,327 of OY770023.1, read as the reverse complement.
TCATATCTTCCAATACATCAGGATCAACTTGAATAACAGTGCCCAAGTTTATCCCTTTTGTAACAGCATCATCAAAAAACACGCGGCCAGCAAAAGGGTCTCCAGCTACTATAATCTGGAAAATTGGTGACGTGTCAGCATCTGTTAGAATAATTTCCACTCCTTTCGGAGTAAAACCCTGATCTGCTAGAGTAACATATCGGGAAGGGGGTTTCCCACGTGGTGCATTCGAGACCTTTATGAAGTTGCCATCCGACAGCGTCGCCCATCCGGTTGGGTTTGGTGCACCATAGGCCACAACCAACTTGACCTTATCCCCAAGCAGCAGTGCAAGTGCTGTTGCGTTGGCACCACCGAGAGACTGTCCGGTCAAGATCAGCTGTTTTCCTTCTGGAAGCTTTTCTTCAACAAACTCTACAAGTTCGTCCAATTGCTCTCTCGAGACTTCAAGGTCCCGGAAGCGTGTCGGATAGTTCTGCACTGTGTTGACGTCATGGAAGAGTTCCTGCTCAAGAGTTAAGTGCACACCATCGATAGCGAGGTAGTAGTTCTCGTCAGATTTCCTATAAAAGAGTATCGCATTTAAGCCACTGCTGTCATGATTCGCAATGAAATCAATAACAGTAAAATCCTCTGTCACCAACTTCAACAAATCTTTATCTTCCTTATTCTTGTACTCATCAATGTTTTTTTCGAGGACCCCCCAAAGAGAATCACCAGTCATGTTCTCTGAAAGAGACTTATAGCCAATATTGTCCATAAAAGCCACTTCGCTCAAATATATTGTGGGTATTATTAGAGACCAATCGAGTTTCTGGGACATAGCTTCGCTCCTTCTGCTAAGAGTTTAACTTTCTTTGTTTTTTCAAACAGACGCTCCATTTGGTTACCATCTTCGACGATACTTCCAGTCATGTCTCTACCCAACGCCCCATGCCCGACACGCAAGAGATCTGCCAAAGCTGTTTTCGAGTACCATTTTACCAAGCTACTCCTTGCAATTATCTTGTCTCCAAGGCAGAGTTCGTAAGCAGTGTAGGTCATTAATCCAAAATAGAAAGATATGGAAATATCGTACTTCCTGAAAACCACAGTATTTTTACCAATTGGAATATGATATGCTTTGTTTTCAACGATGCATTCATCATCCAAATTATTTTTGCATGCAGCATTCTTCACAGCGACGCGCGCGTTGCTAAATAACTCTTTCTGTATATCATTGTTTTTACTTGGAACAAGATAGATTTGCTTGAAAGGGGCATGATTTAGAAGCCACTTACATTCCGTACTGCAAGATATTTTATCATGTTCATTTGCCTTTTTTATTCTGCTTACTACATCCAAAACGATATTGAATCCGTCAATCTCGCCCCCTTTGTAGGTAATGTCTGGAGGCACCAGATCCCCATAGGCGATGCGATAGAACCTCCCCATGTTCGTCTCGACCAAGATCCAGAGAATGAAGAGTCCCAAGACAGCGATCATTGCGTACTTCATCTTTATGCCCTCACAGCCACCTGCTAACGGATAGGCTATCCGGGACCACGGCTGTCCGTCACGCCCGTCCTTCCCATTCCAGAAACCTTTTGGGTGAGGTAAAGGTAGTGTTACTTCTGATTAGGTGCAAGAACATTCCATGAACTGAGCCTCATACCTGGCCTCGGCTCGGGGCTGTGTGACCTGTCGCAGCTTAGTGGTTCCGGTGAACCAGGAACCGGTCCTAATCGCGAGCTGCATGAGATCAGGCGCTCTTGACATCAGTACCGATTTTCCGGTGACAGTCGGTAGGGCAAGATTCGGCTCAGTGGAACTGGCCCCCTCCCCACCCCGCCAGGGCAATGGGAGCGACCGAAGCCGCTCTCACCCCTCGCACGGCTCCCGCGCGCGCCGGCGCTTGGATGGGGCCTTGGCGCCCTCCGGGGCGAGGTCCAGCGGTTCCATCCAGTCGGCCAGGGGGCCCTGTTAGTCGTCTACCAGGGCACCCGCGGCATAGTGGCGACCGGCAAGGAAGGCTGCCTGCTTCAAGCACAGTTGCATGATTGTCCCTTCTAGTGGCATCAGGAAGAGTACGCCAGGCCGGTGGCTCCTAGTCGGAGAACCAGGTGTTAAACGACACCCTGTTCAGGTGCTCGTTGGTCACGTTCACGGCAATCACAATGCTGGCTGCCGTGATCCAGGTCGATTGATAGAAAGATTGAGGCGCTGTTCACAGTGAAGATGGTTTATTGGACCCAACCTGAGAGGCCGTTCCAATTCTGTCCTCAGCGGTGGAACCTCATGCCGAGCCATTGGACTGTCTTGGGGCGCTTGCGGTTTTCCCAGCCGGGTCTTCGATAGGGCATGGGGCGCGACGTGCGATCGCCCTCGGCGGCCTCGCCGACCCGCTTGAACATACGGATGACATCCGGGTGGTTGCCAAGGCCTGTGTCGTCCAGAAAGTCGTAGAGCTCCACATCGCCGAAGTGGTCGAGGGCATAGCGGGCGAACATCAGACTGTCCTTCAGGTTCTTGCCGCCGATCTCCGGATCCGCCTTGGTCGCTTGCGCCCAGGCCGTCTCGCGGTCGCGCTGATCCTGGTCGGCATCGATTGCCAGGTGAGAGGCAACGAACTCTTCGCGCACCCGCTGTCTCTCGCCCTCGGTCCTGGCATGACGCATCTTCTCGCCATAGAAGGCACCGGCTTCATCGTGCCGTTCCGCACGGGTCGGCAGGCGCTTCTTCTGAAAGGGGATCCACATGGCCCCGCGCCGCTCCAGGAAGCGCTGCGCGCTGGTCAAGAGCAGCCGTCCCTGCGGCATATGCGGCCGGTCGGTCGGCGGAAAGGCCTCCGCCCGCCGCGCCTCCTGCATCCGCTCCAAATGCTGCATTGCTGCAGCCGAGACGTCAAAGCCAGCGTTGTCGATCGCAGACTTCAGGGCTTGGCCGGATTGATCTGGCGCCTGGTCTTTTTCCTCACCCACTTCAGGTGCGCCCTTCTTCACTCCGAGATCTGTTCGCCAAAAGCGCTCAGCCTCTTTATCGTAAGAGAGCGGAACCGACCGAACCGACTTACCGGGCCAGCTCACTACCACCTCGTCGTCCGATATCCAGTCGAAGTGCCAGTTCTTATAGGCCGATTCCACCTCCGCTCTAGCCTTCTCATAAGCTAAGTGCTCTAACTCGTTCGCTGTCCTTGGACCGCGAATAGCTTCGCCCGGTTCATCTGGCACTTGGTCTTCCTGCTCAACCGCCCTAAACACTCCCTCACTCTTGCTCGGGTCAACAGGCAGAAAGCGGCCCCAGAAGCCATCGTAGAGCAATGGAAATGACCGGGCAGACTTACCGGGCGCAGTCACAACCACACGCGTATCCGACAACCATTGAAAGTCCCAACTTGCATACCGTGATTCCAGCTCTGCCGTGGCTCGCCTTTTGCGGATCTTTTTCCAACCTTCCTCCGTCGTTGGGAGTTCATCCCCCAAAAAGCTCTCTGTTTCACTCTCAAAAGCCAGCGTCACCTCTTGCGCACCGCCAAATGACAGAGCGACATCGCGTTGGATTCCCTTCAGGTCGTAAACGTTCTCAGAAATTAAATTTGACCCATTACTGTAAGATCTTAGGTAGGCTTCAAGCCGCCTTACACCGTCCTTTCCCTGCAACAAGTCAGCATCAACGGTTACTAGCTCTTCATAGCCAATTTGATGCGAGAACGTCGAGACTTTAACACGAGTGACGCGACCAGATTCCAACGCCGACTGCATCAATTCGTCCCCGGTGGTTACGACAACGTCAACTCTGTCGGTGAATCCAACCTCCGCCGAAAAGTACTCTGGATCGTCCAAAACACCTCGAGAAGCATTCAAGTTATGAATGTCCAGAAAGTTCATTCCCCTGAACGTGTCAGCGTCCAATCTGTACGTGTACCAACGCTAGTTCCTTGCGTCAGGGCGTTGTCAAGGATCACCCGCCCAGCAAAAGGGTCTCGCTTATTCGTGAGCTGAAAAATCCTGGAGCTATCAACGTTGGATAGAACGATTTCAACGGTCAGACCAGGTTCTGTAACCTCTTCCTGTGGGATACCGCTGAGATCGAACATCGATGGTCCTCGAGAGATCTTAACGAAATTGCCATCCGACAACGTCGCCCAACCAACGGGGTTGGGCGCATTGAAAGCGATCGCAGTTTCGACCAGGTCACCAAGCATAATCGCCGCTGCTGTAGCATTCGTTCCACCGAGCGACTGCCCTGTAAGAATGGCTGTCTTACCCTCCGGAAGGTTCTCGCGGATGAAATCAACGAACTGAGTCAATTGTAGATTTGGAGATCCGGGTTTTCTAAAGGCCATGGGATATAGCGCTACGGCCCATGCATCAACAGGCGCTTCATGAAAATAGTGATATGTGTGCATTCCATCTGCAACAACAAAATACTTATCATCCACTTCGCGATGGAAAATAATCGCATTCAATCCAGTATTGTTAGGATCTGCAAACGAGGCAACTACTGAAAAATTGTCTTTAACATAATCAATAAGCTTCTCATCCCTTTCCCCTTTGTATTCATCAACGTAATTACGCAGAACTTGTCCGAGAGCCTCTCCGGTCATACCCTCCTCTAATTCCTGATATCCTTCATTCTTCATAAATGCGACTTCGCTAAGGTAGAGAGTCGGTTTCACTAGAGTTAGATCGATTTTCTGCGACATAACAAGGATCCTTCCATTCTTGCTTCAGCTTTTTCTAACTGATGAATCAACAAGTCTAGCTGATTACCCGCATCAACCATACTTCCTGTTTCATCTTTTCCTATTGATCCGTAGACACTCCGCAGTATCTTTGCGAGCTTTGTATTAGAGTACCACTTAACTTGACCATATCGAGCCACTAACTCCGAACCAATACATATTTCATAGCCAACATAATTTACGAACGCCCAGCGAAAACTCCTCGATAAATAATACAGCCTTACTACAAGTGTGTTCTCTGTCTTATGAATATTGCCAACAGGCTTCTCAATAACACAATTTTTACTAGATGACCTCACACAGCTTGAATCAATAACAGCGATGCGTCCATCGTCCTGGATGATGTCATTATGTATATCAATCTCATTCCAAGTGAAATAGATCTTGTCAAAATTCCCATCTCCTAAAATTTTTTCGCAAGTGGTACTACATAAATTCCTGTGACTGTTTTTTCTACCATTAGGCAAAGAAACCTCATCAAATAAAATATTATAAGCCTCAAGAACTTTCCCATTATTGGCAATATCCGGCGGCGTTACATGACCGTGGACGATACGATAGAACCTCCCAACGTTCGACTCAACCAAGATCCAAAGGATGAAGAGCCCCAAGACAGCGATCATTGCGTACTTCATCTTTATGCCCTCGCAGCCACCTGCTAACGGATAGGCTATCCGGGCCACGGCTGTCCGTCACGCCCGTCCTTCCCAATTCGGAAACCTTTTGGGTGAGGTAAAGGTAGTGTTGCCTCTAATTAGGTGCAAGAACATTCCGTGAACTTCGTATCTTGCCTGGTTGGCCCCCGGGCTGTATGACCCGTCGCAGTTTGGTGGTTCAGGCGAATCGGGGACCAGTTCTAACAGCGAGCTTCAACAGATTAGCCGTTCTTCACTTCAATAGCGTCGTTGCGGTGACAATCGGTAGAGCACGACCCGGCTGAGGGGGACTAGCCCCCTCCCAACTGACTCCACCTCGCCAGGGCAATGGGAGCGACCGAAGCCGCTCCCAGCCCTCTCACTGCTCCCGCGCGCGCCGGCGCCTGGACGGAGCCTTGACGCCCTCTGGGGCGCGGTCCAGCGGTTCCATCCGGTCGGCCAGCGGGCCTTGGTAGTCGTCTACCAGAGCGCCCGCGGGATAGCGGCGGCCGGCAAGAAAGGCCGCCTGCTTCAAGCGTAGCTGCATGACAACAGCCCTCAGGTGGCGTCAGGAGGGGCGCGCCAGGCCTGCGGCTCCTGATCGGACAGCCAGGCATTGAACGACACCCTGATCAGGTGCTCGTTGGTCACGTTCACGGCAATCACAATGCTGGCTGCCGTGATCTAGGTGATTGATGGAAAGACTGCGGCGCCGTTCATAGTGAAGACGGTTGATCGGAGTTAGCCGGGAGACGCCATTTTTGATCCTGTCCTCAGCGGTGGAACCTCATGCCGAGCCATTGGACGGTCTTGGGGCGTTTGCGGTTTTCCCAGCCGGGTCTTCGATAGGGCATGGGGCGCGATGTGCGGTCGCCCTCGGCGGCCTCGCCGACCCGCTTGAACATACGGATGACCTCCGGGTGGTTGCCAAGACCTGTGTCGTCCAGAAAGTCGTAGAGTTCCACATCACCGAAGTGGTCGAGGGCATAGCGGGCGAACATGAGGCTGTCCTTCAGGTTCTTGCCGCCGATCTCCGGGTCCGCCTTGGTCGCTTGCGCCCAGGCCGTCTCGCGGTCGCGCTGATCCTGGTCAGCATCGATCGCCAGATGAGAGGCAACGAACTCTTCGCGCACCCGCTGTCTCTCGCCCGCGCTCTTGGCTTGACGCATCTTCTCGCCATAGAAGGCACCGGCCTCATCGTGCCGTTCCGCACGGGTCGGCAGGCGCTTCTTCTGAAAGGGGATCCACATGGCCCCGCGCCGCTCCAGAAAGCGCTGTGCGCTGGTCAAGAGCAACCGTCCCTGTGGCATATGCGGACGATCAGTCGGCGGAAACGCCTCCGCCCGCCGCGCCTCCTGCATCCGCTCCAAATGCTGCATCGCTGCAGCCGGGACGTCGAATGCGGCCTTGTCGATAGCAGACTTCAGAGCTTGGCCGGGTTGATCTGGTGCTTGATCTTTTTCCTCGCCCTCTTCAGGTGCGTCCTTCTTCATTCCCACATCCGTTCGCCAGAAGCGCCCAGCCTCTTTGTCGTAAGAAAGCGGAACCGACCGGACCGACTTACCGGGCCAGCTCACCACCACCTGGTCGTCCGAGATCCAGTTGAAATGCCAGTTCTCATAGGCCGATTCTACCTCTGCCTTGGCTTCCTCATAAGTGAGCCTCTCTAACTCAACAGCTGTCCTTGGACCGCGAATAGCTTCGCCTAGTTCATCTGGTACCTGTTCTTCATTTTCAGTCCCTTCAGATAGACCCTCAACGATTCTAGGGTCAACCGGCAGAAAGCGACCCCAGAAACCATCATAGGACAGAACGAGTGAGTCCGCTGCTCTCCCTGGCCAGTTAACAATCACTCGAGTATCCGATAACCACTTGATCTCCCAATTTCTATATCTTGATTCAACCTGTGCGGTGGCCCACTGTTGGCGTACCTGGCTCCACCCGTCCTTGGTCGTTGGAAGGTTCTTACCCAAGAGATTCTCGACATCATTATTGTGGACCACCGTTACCTCGGTCGCATCACGAAACGAAATATCCACAAAGTCCTGTATTCCCTTGAGATCATAGACGTTCTCTGGAACAGGGAGCGTTCCCTGGCTGTAGCTTCTTACAAAGTCAACTAGCTGATCTACCCCATCTTGTCCGCGTCGAACACCCGCATCAATGTCAACAAGCTCTTGATACCCAAGTTCTCGTGAGAAAGTTGATACTTTGAGCTTAACCACACGACCGGAGTCTAGGGCCGATTGAAGCAGATCATCCCCGGTTCTTGTGACAACCTCAACCTGATCCGTAAACCCTGACTCTTCAGAGAAGTACCTTGGGTTTTCCAAAAGACCGCGCGACGCATTCAGATTATGAACCTCACCGGAACTCATTCCATCGAAAAAATCAACATCAAATCTCAAATTAGTACCAATAGAAACACCTTGAGTCTGTGCATCGTCAAGGATCACCCGACCCGCATAGATGTCTCCCTTATTGGTTAGCTGATGAATCATTGATGTATCAATGTTAGACAGAATGATTTCCACAGTCAATTCTGTCCCGTCTCCCTTGGGCACCCCATACAGATCCGGCCTCGATGGTCCACGGGAGATCTTTATGAAGTTCCCATCCGACAGTGTCGCCCATCCCGTAGGATTTGGTCCATTGTACGCAATTGCCACTTCCACCAGATCTCCAAGCAGCATTGCGGCTGCTGTAATGTTGGTTCCGCCGAGAGACTGTCCCGTCAGAACTACTTTCTTCCCTTCGGGCAGGTTATCTCGTAAGAATTCTACAATCTGCGTTAGCTGCAATTTGTAAGATCCCGGCTCTCTAAACGCGTCCGGGTATTGCGCTACAGCCCTACCATCAGTAAGCATTTCCGACCACCAATAAGCGGTGTGCATACCATCTGCTGTGAGGAAGTACTTATCATCCGACTCTCGGTGAAAGAGGATCGCATTCAAACCGCTGTTGTCCTCGTCTGCGAGCGAGGCAACCACCGTAAAATTCTTCTTTAAATAGTCAATCAACTCTTCATCTGTTTCTCCATTATAAACATCAACATTTTTTCGAAGAACTTCTTCAAGAACATCTCCCGTCATCCCCTCCTTTAACTCACGATACCCTTCATTGTTCATAAACGCCACTTCACTGAGATAAAGAGTCGGCTTCACTAGAGTTAGATCGATTCTCTCCGACATAACAACGATCCTTCCGTTTGTGTTTCACCTTTTTCGATCTGATGGAGTAACAGGTCTAACTGATCACCTGCGTCTATCATGCTTCCAGTTTCATCTTTGCCTATTGATCCGTACCAAACGCGTGAAAGCTTCGCGAGTCCTGTATTGGAGTACCATTTAACTTGGCCATATCTTGCCAATAAATCTGAACCAATACAAATTTCATAGCCAATGTAATTTACAAAAGCCCACTCAAAATTCTTTGATAAAAAGTACAACCTTACAACGAGCGTATTGTTTTTCTTTGGAATATTACCAATAGAGTGTTCAACGACACAGCTATCAATAGATGGATCATCGCAAAGCAAGCTAAACTTAGCGACACGTCCATAATTCTGAATCAATCTATCATGAATACCGAATTCATTCCAAGTAAAATAGACTTTGTCGAAGTCTGACTTTTTTAGAATGGTCTCACATCTTGTACTACATAGGCTTCTATTACTATTTTTTCTGCCATTTGGTAATGAAATTTCATCAAAGATAATATCTCCTACCTCAAGAAACTCACCGTTGTAGGCGATATCTGGCGGCGTTACGTCACCGTGGACGATACGATAGAACCTCCCAACGTTCGACTCAACCAAGATCCAGAGGATGAAGAGCCCCAACACAGCGATCATTGCGTACTTCATTCCGATACCCTCAGTGCCACCTATTGACGGATAAGCTATCCGGGCCTTGGAGGTCCGTCACGCCGGTCCTTCTCCACCCATAAAACCTTTGAGTGAGCAAAAGGTAGTGTTGCGGCGATAAAGGCGCAAGAACATTTCATGAACTAGCTCTCATGGGCTATCATGATGTTGGGTTGGGCGTCCTGTTGCTATTCGTGGCTCTAGCGTAGCAGAGACTCGTTCTGGCGGTGAGGCTCAGTAGGACTGGCGCCCTCCCATCTGCCTCCATCTCGCCAGGGCGACGGGAGCGACCGAAGCCGCTCCCACTCCTCTCACGGCTCCCGCGCGCGCCGGCGCTTGGACGGGGCCTTTGCGCCCTCTGGGGCAACGTCCAGCAGTTCCATCCAGTCGGCCAGCGGGCCCTGGTCGTCGTCTACCAGGGCACCGGCGGGGTAGCGGCGGCCGGCAAGGAAGGCCGCCTGCTTCAAGCGTAGCTGCATGACAGAGCCCTCAGGTGGCGTCAGGAAGGGCGCCCCAGGCCTGCGGCTCTTAATCCGAGAGCCAAGTTTTGACCCTGACGCAGGGAGCCGGGATCCCGCTTGTTTGGTAGACGATTTGAGACAGCGTTCACTGTGACGAGGGTCTCTCGGAAGCGGTCGGGAGGCGCCGTTCCAGTTCTGCCCTCAGCGGTGGAACCTCATGCCGAGCCATTGGACGCTCTTGGGGCGTTTGCGGTTTTCCCAGCCGGGTCTTCGATAGGGCATGGGGCGCGACGTGCGATCGCCCTCGGCGACCTCGCCGACTCGCTTGAACATACGGATCACCTCCGGGTGGTTGCCAAGACCGGTGTCGTCTAGAAAGTCGTAGAGTTCCACATCACCGAAGTGGTCAAGCGCGTAGCGGGCGAACATGAGGCTGCTCTTCAAGTTCTGGCCGCCGATCTCCGGGTCCGCCTTGGTTGCTTGCGCCCAGGCCGTCTCGCGGTCGCGCTGATCCTGGTCGGCATCGATCGCCAGGTGAGAGGCAACGAACTCTTCGCGCACCCTCTGTCTCTCGCCCTCGGTCTTGGCATGACGCATCTTCTCGCCATAGAAGGCACCGGCCTCATCGTGCCGTTCCGCACGAGTCGGCAGGCGCTTCTTCTGAAAGGGGATCCACATGGCTCCGCGCCGCTCCAGAAAGCGCTGCGCGCTGGTCAAAAGCAACCGCCCTTGCGGCATGTGCGGCCGATCGGTCGGCGGAAAGGCCTCCGCCCGCCGCGCCTCCTGCATCCGCTCCAAATGCCGCATCGCTGCACGCGGGACGTTAAAGGCCGCATCGCTTAACGCTGAGTCCAAGGCTTGACTTAGTTCGTCAAGTGCCCTGTCTTCTTCAGCCAACCCGTCAGAACCACTACTACTCCTTTTTGGATCAATCAGAAAGTAACGACCCCAATAGCTATCGTAGGCGAACGTGATCGACCTAGAGTGTTTGCCTGGCGAGATTGCCACCACACGCCCATCGGTTAGCCACCTTAGACTCCAACTCGAATGGCTCTCTGTCAACCTCGCCTTGGCCCTCTTCTGACGAACCTCGTTCCACCCTTCCGCCGTGGTCGGAAGCTGATCCCCCAGAAGGTCTTCCAGGTCGTTCTGGTGAGACACGCTCACCTCTGAACCACCCTGAAACGACTGATCCACAAAACGCCTAATTCCGGCAATGTCATAGACGTTCTCAGGAATAGGGATGGATCCCTCTTGGTAGCCGATCAGGTAGTCTACAATTCGCTGCTGACCTTCCTTTTCACGCATGAACTTCACGTCAATAGTTGCAAGCTCCTCATGACCAATTTCTCGTGAGGACGTCGACACTTTCAGTTGCCATATGCGACCAGAGTCTATTGCTTCTTGTAGCAAGTTATCACCAGTTCGCGTTACAACCTAAACTCTATCCGAGAAACCGGATTGTTCTGAAAAGTAATCCGAGTTCTCAAAAAGGCCTCTAGTTGTATTTAGGTTGTGAATTGTCCGGAAATCCAACCCCTTGTACAAATCTGCATACAACAGACGGGTCGTGCCCATGCCGACACCATCTGTTATAGCGTCATCAAGGATCACTCGCGCTCCAAAGGGGTCTCCCCGACTTGTCAGATTGTGAATCCTAGAGGTGTCAGTGTCGGTCAAGATGATCTCAACGGTCAATCCGCGATCCGGTAACTCCTGTGCGGGGACACCGGTTGGGTCTTGCCTCCAGGGCCCCTTTGAGATCTTTATAAAGTTTCCATCAGACAACGTCGCCCAACCCGTCGGACTCGGTGCATTGTATGCAATCGCAGTTTCCACCAAGTCTCCTAGCAACATTGCAGCCGCAACAATATTGGTACCTCCAAGCGACTGCCCAGTCAAAATCAATTTCTTGCCTTTAGGGAGATTCGCGCGGACAAAGTTCACTAGATGAATTAGCTGATGCTATGAGGCATCTTGATCTCGGAAGTTTGTAGGATATTGAGAAACAATTGCACCATCCAAAAATAGCTCTGGAACTTCTTTTGTATGCATTCCATCTACAGCAAGAAAATACTTGTCATCAGCCTCCCTATGGAAAAGAATCGCATTGAGGCCATTCTCATCGTGTGACTTGATGAAATTAACCACTGACATGCTATTTGCCACAAAGTCAATTGCCTCTTTGTCCAACTCACCTTTGTACCTATCAACGTTTTTCTCAATAACTTCCCTTAAATCGTCACCTTTCATTCCTATCTTCAGCGACTCATACTCAGTATTTTTATATATGCCACTTCACTTAACAAGATCGTTGGCTTGATAAGTGCTAGATCAAGTTATTGGGACATAGTGATGATCCTTCTGATGCTTGATTAACTTGCACAGTCTCTTGAAAGAGGTGATCTATTTGGTCACGCTCGGCTAACATACTACCTGTCCTGTCTTCGCCAATGGATCCCTCCAAAGAGTCAAGGAACCTTGCCAGGTCAGTGGTAGAATTCCAGAACACCATACCAACTCTCGCTATCACACGTTCCCCCAAGCAAAATTCCCGGCCAAGATAATTAACATAAGCAGAACGATACGCCTGAGAGAAATAATACTCTCGAAACACAAGTGTATTGCCCTTGATTGGAATAGATTTAACAGGACTCTCTATAATGCAATCTTTGTCATACCAACCTTTGCATTCTGATACCAGCTTTGCAATATACCTACCTTGCTCTTCAGATTCATCTTCATTAATACTCTCATTGAACGAAAGATAAATTTGGTCGAAAGGTGTACTTTCAAGAATCCACCGACAACTCCCACCGCATAGTCCTTCTTCAGCGGAGATCGTCTGTGGAGGAAGAACCACACGGTCCAACACGACGTTGTATGCCTCTACTTTTTCTCCCTTGTATGGAACATCTGGCGGCACGAGATCGCCATAGGCGATGCGATAGAACCTCCCCATGTTCGTCTCGACCAAGATCCAGAGAATGAAGAGTCCCAAGACAGCGATCATTGCGTACTTCATCTTTATGCCCTCACAGCCACCTGCTAACGGATAGGCTATCCGGGCCACGGCTGTCCGTCACGCCCGTCCTTCTCATTCCAAGAACCTTTTGGGTGAGGTAAAGGTAGTGTTACCGCTGAATAAGTGCAAGAACATTTCATGAACTGCGCTTCACTCGTGGCCTCGGCTCCGGGCTGTGAGACTTGTCGGCCTTGGGTGATTCCAGGGGAATTGATACCTGTTCCGTCGGTTGAATGGAGCAGGTCGAGCGTCCTTGTGTTTGGTATCGGTTTGCCTGTCGCCTCCTAACGGCTCGGAGCCGGCGCCGTGGCGACAATCGCCCTCTTGGGACACACCCGCCTCGCAAGAGCAATGGTAGCGACCGAAGCCGCTCCCAGCCCTCTCACTGCTCCCGCGCGCGCCGGCGCCTGGACGGGGCCTTGGCGCCCTCTGGGGCGCGGTCCAGCGGTTCCATCCAGTCGGCCAGCGGGCCCTGATAGTCCTCTACCAGGGCACCCGCGGGATAGCGTCGGCCGACAAGAAAGGCCGTCTGCTTCAAGCGTAGCTGAATGACAGTCCCTCTGGTGGAGTCAGGACGCGCGCGCCAGACCAGTGGCTCGTAATCAGAGGGTCAGGGGTTCAACGACACCCTGATCAGGTGCTCGTTGGTCACCTTCACGGCAGTCACAATGCAGGCTGCCTTGACCCAGGTTGACTGATAGAAAGATTGAGGCGCCGTTCGTAAGTGAAGATGGTGAACAGGCGTCAACCGGGAAACGCCTATTTGATCCTACCCTCAGCGGTGGAACCTCATGCCGAGCCATTGGACGTTCTTGGGGCGTTTGCGGTTTTCCCAGCCGGGTCTGGGAGGGGGCATGGGGCGCGAGGTGCGATCGCCCTCGGCGGCCTCGCCGACCCGCTTGAACATACGGATCACCTCCGGGTGGTTGCCAAGACCGGTGTCGTCCAGAAAGTCGTAGAGCCCCACATCGCCGAAATGGTCGAGCGCATAGCGGGCGAACATGAGACTGTCCTTCAGGTTCTTGCCGCCGATCTCCGGATCCGCCTTGGTCGCTTGCGGCCAGGCCGTCTCGCGGTCGCGCTGATCCTGGTCGGCGTCGATCGCCAGGTGAGAGGCGACGAATTCTTCGCGCACCCTCTGTCTCTCGCCCTCGCTCTTGGCTTGACGCATCTTCTCGCCATAGAAGGCACCGGCCTCATCGTGCCGTTCCGCACGGCTCGGCAAGCGCTTCTTCTGAAAGGGGATCCACATCACCCCGCGCCGCTCCAGGAAGCGCTGCGCGCTGGTCAAGAGCAGACGCCCTTGCGGCATATACGGCCGATCGGTCGGCGGAAAGGCCTCGGCCCGCCGCGCCTCCTGCATCCGCTCCAAATGCTGCATCGCTGCAGCCGAAACGTCGAACGCGGCATTGTCGATCGCTGACTTCAGGGCTTGGTCTCGCTTGTCGGGTGCTATTCCCCTGTCCTTACCCTCTTCAGATACATCCTTCTTTACTCCCACATCCGTTCGCCAAAAGCGTCCTGCCTCTTTGTCATAAGAGAGCGGAACCGACCGGACTGACTTCCCAGGCCAAGTCACCACCACCTTCTCGTCCGATATCCAGTCGAAGTGCCAGTTCTTATAGGCCGATTCTACCTCCGCTCCAGCCTTCTCATAAGCTAAACGCTCTAACTCCTCCGCTGTTCTTGGATCGCGAAGATCTTGGCCAAGTTCATCTGGTGCGTCGCCCCTTTTATTCACCGATTCACTTAAGTCGTCTCGAACATCAGGATCTACCGGGTAAAATCGCCCCCAAAAACTATCGTAGGCCAGCGTAATAGATTCGAATTTCTTACCCCATTTCGATATCGTAACCTCCTCATCAGAGGCCCAATCAAAGCTCCAGTTCCAGGTCGGGTAGGTTGACTCTAGTCGCTGATATGCTCTCTTCAGGCGGAACGCACTCCATCCTTCGTCAGTTCTTGGACGCTCATCTCCCAGAGAGTTTCTGCCATAACCTAGTTGCAGAACCCTAATCTTAGATCTGTCCGTAAATGATTGATCAATAACGCGCCTTATCCCTCGACGATCATGGACATCCTCTGGAAAAACAGTCCTCCCGTCTCTATACAAAGTCAGAAACTCCTCCAAACTAGTTGCGCTCGCTCGGTCCGGCCAATGCACCGGGTCAACAAGAGCTACGTCTTCATAGCCAAGCTCTTTCGACAACGTGGAGAACTTCAACCGCGAAACTCTTCCTGAATCAAGCGCCCACTGCAGTAAATCATCACCATTTACCACACTTTTTTCTACCTTTTCAGTAAATCCAGTTTCTCTTGAGAAGTACTCCTCCGTCTCTACAAGCCCTCGCGCCGCGTTAAGGTCATGAATCTCCATAAAATTCATACCTTGATATCTGTCTACGTTTAACTGGATTGTTGCACCCAAGCTAATACCTCGAGTAATTGCATCATCAAGAATTACACGCCCCGCAAAGTAATCGCCAATGTTTGTCATTTGGACAATCTTTGAAGTATCAACATTCGAAACTACAATCTCAACCATTAAGGGCCTGCGGAATTCACTGTCAGCAATCATTTCAGGAGTTCTTGATGGACTGGGCGCCCAGCGTGGGGCCTCTGAGATCTTTATGAAATTCCCGTCAGACAGAGTGGCCCATCCAATCGGATTTGGCCCATTGTGAGGGATAGTCCACTCAACTATGTCTCCAAGCAACATCGTAGCGGCAATCGCGTTAGTCGAACCGAGGGACTGTCCTGTAAATATCAGCCTTGCGTCTTCCGGCAAGTCTGCATCGCGAACAAAGTCCACAAGCTCGGTTAGCTGATGCCCCGGAGTCCCCGGATCTTGGAATTCTCCTGGGTAAAGCGAAACAGTTAAGAGGTCAGCAGGCCATTCATTCAGGTGGTCTGTGTGCATTCCGTCGACAGCCAAAAAATACCTGTCATCTGACTTTCTGCGGAAGAGAATTGCATTAAGACCACTACTATTATGGTTATTTATAAAGTCTACTATTATGAAGTTCTTTGAAACATAGTCAATTAGTTTAGTATCATTTTTACCACCCCGAAGATCAATATACTTATCCAAAAAACCTGCCAGCTCTGCACCTTCCATTTCTTTCCGCAGAAACTGGTAGCCGGCATTATCCATGAACGCAACTTCACTTAGGCCTCGGACTCATAACCAGTAGCAGACGGTAGCAGCGATGGCGACGGCAGCGAGGAAGTTGGTGGCGAGTTTGTCGTATCGCGTGGCGATGCGCCTGAAGTCCTTGAGGCGTCCGAACATGCGCTCAATGGCGTTGCGGTCTTTGTAGAGGAAAGGTGAGAAGCATGGCTTCCAACGGCGGTTGGTCTTGGGTGGAATGTTTGGAGCAGCGCCCTTGGCCTCGATCTGCCGGCGAAGCTTGTCGCTATCATAGGCTTTGTCGCCATGCAGAAGAACCGTCTCAGGCAGACGTTCCAGCAGGGCTTCCGCAGCCCGACAATCGGCGACGTGTCCGCCGGTCAAGAGAAAGGCGATGGGCCTGCAGCGCGCATCGCTCAGGGCGTGGATCTTGGTGGTCCGTCCGCCCCGCGAGCGGCCGATCGCTTGTTCTGCAGCCCCCCTTTACCTCCAGCCGCACAGCGATGCGCACGCACCGCCGTACTATCGATCAGAACTGCCGCCGGAGGGCCGCCTGCGCTCGCCAAAGCCTCGAAGATATCCGTCCAAACCCCCTTGGCCGCCCAGCGGACAAAGCGATTGTAGAGTGTCTTGCGGGGGCCGTAGACCTCCGGCGCGTCAACCCAGCGCCCACCGGTCTTCAACACATGGACGATACCGCTGATCACTCGGCGGTCGTCGACCCGCGGCTTGCCACGCGTGTCCCTCGGCAGGTGAGGCTCAAGTCGGGCAAACTGCTCAGCTGTTAGCCAAAAATGCTCGCTCATCCTTCACTCCTCCTATCTAGGAAGGGTGAATCAGATCGACTCCGCGTCGCTCAACTCTTTTATGGGTCCGGAGCCTAGTAATATCGTCGCCTCAATTAAGCTCCAATCGAAATCCTTGGACATTGATTCTCTCCTTCTGTTGGATGGTTAAACTTGATCACTTCCTGGAGCAACAGCTCCATTTGCTTACTGGCGTCGATCATGCTTCCGGTGAAATCTTTGCCCGGCGCACCCCTTCCGACTTGAAGCAGCTTAGCCAACCATGTCTTTGATAGCCATTTCATTTGACCGTATTGCGCTATAACATGCCCCCCAAGGCAAACTTGGTGTCCTATGTACTGTACATACGCAAAATTAAAAGTTCTTACGATATAGTACTTTCTGAAAATCAGTGTGTTAGCATTCCGTGGTTTTTCATTTTCAGAACTGATTTCAATACATTCATCGTCATGCCACCACTCGCACGGACGAACCATTTTTGCCAAATAGATTTGGGACTGGTGGTGATTTTCGTCATCATCTTCTTCATTAAATGAAACATGAAGCTCTTTGAATGGTGTTTCTTTTAGTATCCATTTACAACTTACGCTACATACATGTTTTTTTACGTAATCATCGTTCCAAGGATAAATGATTGTATCCAAAACAATATCATGAGCTTGTATCTTCCCTCCAGTATAGACGATGTCTGGTGGCACTATGTCTCCATAGGCGATGCGGTAGAGTCTCCCCATATTCGTCTCGACCAAGATCCAGAGAGTGAAGAGTCCGAATACAGCGATGATTGCGTGTTTCATCTTGACGCCCTTACAGCCACCTGTTGACGGATGGGCTTTCTGGCCCCCAAAGAGTCCGTCGCGCCCATCCTTCTACACCCAAAAAGATTCAGGTGGAGTAAAGGTAGTGTTGTCTCTGATTAGGTGCAAGAACATTTCATGAACTGGGCTTCAATCGTAGCCTCGGCTCTGGGCTGTGAGACTTCTCGGCCTTGGGTGATTCAAGCGTAACGGATACCTGTTCCGTCGGTTGACCGCAGCAGGTCGAACGTCTTTATCTTCGGTACCGGTTTGCCTGCCGCCTCCTCACGGCTCCGAGCCGGCGCTGTGGCGACAATCACCTTTGTGGGACACCCCCACCCCGCTAGGGCAATGGGAGCGACCGAAGCCGCTCCCACCCCTCTCACGGCTCCCGCGCGCGCCGGCGCTTGGACGGTGCCTTTGTGCCCTCTGGAGCGAGGTCGAGCGGTTCCATCCAATCGGCCAGCGGGCCTTGGTAGTCGTCTACCAGGGCGCCCGCGGGGTAGAGGCGGCCGGCAAGAAAGGCCGCCTGCTTCAAGCGTAGCTGCATGACATTCGCCCTCAGGTGGCGTCGGGAAGCGCGCGCCAGGCCTGCGGCTCTTGATCCGAGAGCCAGGCGTTGACCGTGACGCTGGGCGTGGTGCCGCCCAGGGTGTAGTTGACCCTAAGGAAGCGCTCGTTGGTCAGGGTCACGGGGATCACGTGTTGGCTGCCCTGGCTCAGGTCCGCTGCCGCGATTGTACGGGAGACCAGGACCGTCTCCGAGGAGAAGGCGGCCGAGCTGTCGGTCTCCAGGGCCACGGCATAGGTCTCGTTGCCGTTGGCTGTGTCAGCGGCGACGTCGACCGTCAGCACCAGATAGAGCGTGCGACCGGGGCCGATGTCGCGGTCCTGGCCCAGATCGACGATGTTGGTAGAGGCCGCCGAGCCGGTCAGTGCCTGACCATCGGAGAACTCCAGTCGAGAATCGATAAGCATTGATTACTGTCCTCTTTGAACTGCAAGTAAGGAGGGCCAACGCCCACTGTCGGACATTCGCCCCTCCCCGTTTTTGGTAACGAAGCGGCGACGACCGTCGCCTAGGAGACGGCGGATTCGCTGTTGAGGATGGCCTCGCAGCGGTAGAGGGGGACGCCGTCGAAGGTGGTGACGCGGCGGCCGCCGACCTCTTCCAGGCCAAGGGTGGCGCCGGCGACCTTGGTGACGGCCTGGCGGCGCAGCACCGAGGCGACGGTGCGGTTGCAGTAGAAGGCGGCGCGGCCCATGGAGAGCTGCGGCACCAGTTCCAGGGCCTGGGTCATGAGGTCGATAAGATCGGCGCCGGAGACCGAGGGGTCCTTGTTCAGCTCCGACACATCGATGTTGGCAATGCGCACGACATAGCGCCAGTCGCGCACGGTGAGGCCGCACTTCCAGACATAATGAGTTCGATAGGCCTCCATGCGCCCGCCGGTGCCGTCCACGTCCTCGATCGTGACCTGCCCCTTGTCGTCGGACTTGAGGCCGGCCATGGAGGCTTTGGGATAGATGCCGTGACAGGTGTTGGCGCCCCAGACCACCAGCCAGATGGAGGTGTTGTCGGCACCGGCACCGCCGCCCGAGAGGATGTTGTCTCCATTCTCGGCCGAGAGGCTGTTGAAGCGCGGGGCGAAGCCGGTGAAGGCCTCGGGCTCGGTGCCCTCGTTGCCGTAGAAGAGGGTGGAGACGAACTCTTGGTTCATGCCCTCGATGTGGGCGCGGTCTTCAGAGAGGCGGAATTCGGCCGAGTTGCCGTTGAGGTCGGCCAGCGCCTTGTCGACCTCGGCATAGGCCTCCAGCATGCCGGTGTTGTCGGTTACCTGCACCGTGGTGCTGCGGCTGGGCTGGACCCCGCCATAGAGCTTGCGCCAGGTCGGCTGCGGCAAGCCGGTGCGGATGGTGCTGCGATGCCCGGTCGGCAGGTTGCCCTCGATCCAGGTCATCTGGTCCAGAACCTCGTTGGTCTGGTTCAGGATCTCGACGATCTGGTCGATCTTGCCGTCGGGGTCCATCCGCTTGGCGAGATCGGCAAGAGTCGGGTGTTGGGTAGAAAGGGTTGCCATTGCTTAGTCCTTGTAGGTGTTGTCATAGAGGCGCCGGGCACGGGCCTCGGGGCTCAAGGGGCCGGCACCGCTGCCGGGCTGGATGTAGCGGTCGTCGGCGGCGAACTGGCCGATGCGGTACATCCAGCGCACGACATGCGGGTTGCTGCCGATGCCGCTGCTGTCGAGGTAGTCGCGCAGTCCCTGGTCGCCGAAGCGATCCAAGGCGGTTCGAGCAACGCCCAGCTTGCGCTCGAATTCTGGGCCGCCGACCAGCTCGTCGGCCTTGGTCTCGGCTTCCCAGCGCTGCACGTTCTGGATCAGAAGCTCGTGCGCATCTCGGTGCTCGCCGCCGTGCTTATCGACGTAGAGATCCAGCAGTTCCTGAGCAGCCTCAGGTGAAAGCTGGTGCTTGTCGGCGACGGCCTGGAATTCCGAGAGGTTTCCCTGGTCGACCTGAAAGTTTTCCGGGAAGCGATAGTCCGGGATGTCGCCGTCGGTTCGCTCTTGACCTTCAGACGGGCTTTCGCTGGTCTCTGTGCCCGCTTCGGCCGGAGTGGTTACCTCACCAACGCCGGCCTGACCGGGATCGGGCACTGCTGTTTCCTCGCGCGCGCCCGTCGGCGGCGAGGGATCGATCTCATCCATCTGTGTCTAACTCCTCTTGCAAAAGACGGGCGAGCCCGGCGCTGTCGACGCGGCGGCACTCGGCCCAAATAAGAAGGGCGCCCTCACGGCGCCCTTCGCTGCGGATGACCTGGTCCGGTCCGGACAAGGCCGAATGAAAGAGGCCCAGCTCGCTGAGCCAGCGGCGGAGCACCGTTCGCCCCTGCCGCGTGGCCAGCAAGGCCCTCAGCCCCTCGTCATAGTCGAGGACGTCTTGCTGCCGTTTGGCCTGGGCCTCTTCCGCACTCACTGACCGCCTCCTGCCAGCAGGGCTGAGAGCAGATTGCCCTCCTCCGTGCTGGTCTGGCTGGCGGTCTTGGCAGCGTCGACGCCGACCTGCAG
Source organism: Rhodospirillales bacterium (assembly GCA_963669335.1). Classification (GTDB taxonomy): domain Bacteria; phylum Pseudomonadota; class Alphaproteobacteria; order Kiloniellales; family JACOMY01; genus JACOMY01. Next base: position 1,675,817 of record OY770023.1, on the reverse strand, counting down.
GCCTTGGGCCATCTGCGCCTGCTGGGCTGCCTGCTCCCGGCCTTGCCGCAGCGCCTCCACCTGCTCGTCAGAGCGCAGGACGCGTGGCGGGGCGCCGGTCAGTTGGGCATACTCGTCCACCACCTGATCGGCGTCGATCTTGTCCAGTACCTCGGGCGAGGCGCCGGCCAGACTGCCGACCACCGCCAGCAGGCGATCGAGCCCGACCACAGCATCGACCCGTTGTTCGCGGGCCAGCATGGACTGCAGCTCTATCGACAGGTCCTCACCCTGCAAGGGCTCCGGCGGTTGCGGGATCGCCTCTTCAGCCATCACCCGCGAGAAGGCCAGATCGACCAGCGGGTTGATCAGCTCGTCCTGCAGACGCTCCAGCACCGGGCCCAATGCCAGCATCTTCTCGCTGCGTCGCTCCTCCACCTCGGTCGCCGTGATCTGGCGCCGATCGGAGGCCGCGAGCATCAGGAAGAGATCGGCATAAAAGGCAGAGCGAATGCGCCTTTGCACCTCGACGATATCGGCCATCAGCTCGCCCAGGTTGGGACGCACCTCATAGATCGGCCTGAGGCCGCCGGCCTGCAGGTCACTGGGCGAGACGAAGGTCTTGGCACCCGGCAGCAGCGAGACGGCCTGGCTCTGCAGGCTTGAAGGTCCCTGCATCGGCGGGTTCACCATCTTGTCGATGGCCTGGCCCTTGCGACGCTGTTCGACCTGCAGCTGCTTGATGTCGGCCAGGGCGTCCATACCGGGCGAGCGGCCGTAGATGTCGGCCCCGGTCACCTGCCAGCGGGGGGCCAGGAAGGGGCGCTCGTCATAGCCCTGCTCGTCCAGCAGGCTCTCGCTGTCGCCGCCCAGTTCCCAATAGCGCGAGAGCCAGGCCTTGCCCCGGGGCGCATCGGGGTCGTCGCCGCGGTCACGGTTCGGCTCGATGGCCTGATAGACCGTCCACCAGGTATCCAGGTCGCCGGCGTCATAGGCACCGCGAATGGCCGTGCCGACGCGGTCCATGCCAAAGCGCTCGATCGCCTGCAGGGTGGTCATCGGCAGCTCGCGGAAGAGGCTGTCGATCATCAGACCGTCGCCCGCCGCCAACCAGTAGGAGCCCAGCGGCAACGAATAGCCTCGGAGGCCCTTCTCTCGATCGTCCTCGACCACCATTGCCGCCGTCCCAAAAACGGCTAAGTCCTCATAGAGCGTATGGACGGCGTTATAGAGGTTCGATCCGGCAAAGAGCTGACGCACCTGGGCTTCCACTTGCCAGAGCCAAGTCTTGACCTCGGCGCGCTCCATCACCTCGCGCTTGCGGGTGACGATGCGGAACCAGGGCCGGGCTGGACTCGTCACCCCGCTCATCATGCCGCTGGCCAAGGTCCGTGCCGCCAAGGTGCCAGTGGAATCGAGGAGCTTCTGGTTGATCTTATCGCCGCGGTTCCGCTCGCTGGTGAGAAAGCGGGCGCGTCTTGGCAGGATGTAGTCGGCCAGCTCGCGCCAGTGCGCGATCCAGCTCTGCCGCTCCCGGTCCAGCGCCCCGCGGCGCCGCTCCAGGCGGCTCTTCTCTCCGTTCTCCATGGCGCTACTCGCCAAGCAGGCGCTTGGCGCCGACCCGGGGTGTGTCGCCCAGCCCTTGGCCGCCGGTCAGCAAGGTGCCGGTCGGCCCGAAGGCAGCACGGCGCCGGCGACGCTCGCGTCCACGGGCGGCCTGGGCTGCTTCCGATTGGGCCGGTAGGCTCGGCTGGCTCGGCGGCGGCAGCGGAGGCGGTAAGGCGGGGGCAGCTGGCTTTGCCATACACATGATCTTTCTCCTCATCTCATTCCTGAAAGGGGTTGTAGTCGGGGTCAGAGCTCTGGTCCGGCAGCGTGCCTTGAGTCGGCGCCGGCCAAGCCGCGGCCAGATCGCGCTCCATGATGCGGCTGGCGGCGTCCAGCATGTCGTCGTGCTGAGCAATCGGGAAACGGCGGTACTCCTGCTCCAGGAAGACCCGGACCAGGTCGACCACCCTGCCCTCCTCGTTGATTTTTAGAAGCCGTCGCGGCAGGTAGATCCGCGCCTGGGCGAAGGCCGGCACGAGGCGGCGGATGCGGTCGTTCTTGGCGACCTGCCCGCCCAACTCGCGGACCTCGAAGCGATAGTTCTCACGCTCCATCCGCTCCTGCACATATTCGACATCGGCCATCAGACCATAGCGTTCGTAGCCGACCAACTGCGGCCGCCATTTTCTGTGTAGCTGGAAGAGTCGGTCGGCTCGTTGCTTGAGGTTCAGGCGGTCGCGAACAGCATCGACCCAGTAATAGTTCCCGTCCGGCGCCAAGGCCCAGACCCAGAGGCAGGTATAGTCGCTGCCCGCCTTCTTGGCGCTGGCAGCATCGACCAGGATGTAGCGATTGGCGCCGCGGGCAGCAGTCTCCGGCTCGCTGTCGTAGAAGCGGAGCCAGCTTTCTTTAAAGCCCTGGGACTCCTCGGCCCGCGGATCCTGCAGCATCTGGCAAGAGAAGGTATAGGGCCCCATCTCGCGCCGCTTTTCGGCCAGGCGTTCCCGAGACATGAAGTTCGGCGGCCCTTCGGCCTTGCTGTCCTTGGTCGCCGGATAGATCCGCGGGCGGGCCGCCTCACGTTCCAGGATCACGCCATAGCTGTCGTTGAAGTGATAGCGGGTCCCGATGTAGCGGGTACGCCCGCCCTCAGAACTCAGGTTGCGGCTCAACTCCCAGGCTTCCGTGACCTTGGCGATCATGTCCGGCGTGGTGACGCTCTCGCGGGTCACCACGTCGTCATAGACCATCAGCGAGAAGTGCCGCCCGGTGGGCTGGCCATCGACCAGGCCCCAGGCCTCCAGGGTCGCTTCCTTGGGATTGCCCTGTCGGCGCACGACGATGCCCTCGTCTTCAGACCACTTGGGCGCCTCGCGGGTGTTCTCCCAGAGGATCTCTGGAAACCAGGCGCGCAGCTTTGTATTGGCTTCGAATTCGCGCTTGATTTGTCGCAAGAAGGCCTTGGCGATGGGGCGGGTGTGACTGAAGATGCCGACCGTGATCTCGGGATCGCGCAGAATATCCTGAATGGTCAGCGCGAAGGTGATGATGGTCGACTTGTAGTGTTCGCGTGCCCAGAGGTCGAGATGCCCGTCGGGGCTTGCCTGCACCTCTCGACAGCGTTCAAAGACCCAGGCCTTGTCGGCGTCGCTGCGGCCCAAGGCATAGCGCAGCAGAAAGTAGAGATCAGTTTGACACAGAGTCCTGAGACGCGGGATTGCAGTGGCTTCCGAGGAGTTCCGCAAGCCAGACAGCAGTTTCCGATAGGCTCGCCGACTGGTGAGTAACCCGCTGATTTCCGTCGAGATTGACATGTGTGGGCGCCCTTCCATGACCGCGGTCCAGCACTTCCTTGGCCGCTGCCACGCGGGCGGCGGCGGGGAGATCGGGGTCGCAAGCGATCGCAACCAGAACCTCGATCATGTTCTTGCCGTAACGCGCGGCCAGACGGGTGACGTCGGTCGGGCGGCGGCTTGGCGCGGGCGGTGGTTGCGCCGGCTTGTCCGTGGTTTCGCTCTTGGTTTTCGGCATGCTGGCTCCTTTGGTTGTGGGGAGTGTTCAAAAGAAGACAAAAATCGTCATTCTACTTAGGTATGCTAACAATCAGAGCGTTAATCGGCTGGATCGGCACGCGAAGACTGAAAAGAGCCTCGCCGACTAAGCCATTTCTGCAACACTGCGAAGAAGAGTTAGGTCCAACACAGGAAGGCGCTTGCGTCTGTAAGCGCTTACGCGATAGCAGAGCCTAAAGAGCGACCCCTGCTCTTGGGAGAGAGGAGAGAAGTGCTATGGTAAAACGTTTGACGGCCGAGTTCATCGGCACGCTCTGGCTGGTCCTGGGCGGCTGTGGCTCGGCCATGTATGCCGCCGCTTTTCCGGAGGTCGGCATCGGGCTCTTGGGCGTCTCTTTCGCCTTCGGCCTGACCGTGCTGACCATGGCTTATGCCGTGGGCGGTATCTCTGGCGGCCATTTCAATCCGGCCGTCACCCTGGGCCTGGTCGCCGCCGGGCGCCATTCGGCCAGTGACGCCCTGCCCTATATCGCAGCGCAAGTCCTGGGCGCGATCGCCGCCGTGATCATCCTGCAGATCGTCGCCAGCGGTACTGCCGGCTTCGATGCCGCGACGGCCACCTACGCCGCTAACGGCTATGGCGAGCAGTCTCCGGGCAGCTATGGCATGGGGGCAGCCTTCGTGATGGAGGCGGTGATGACCTTCTTCTTCCTGATCATCATCATCGGCGCCACCCATCCCAAGGTTCCGGTGGGCTTTGCGCCGATTGCCATCGGTCTGGGCTTAACCCTGATCCACCTGATCTCGATCCCGGTGACCAACACCTCGGTCAACCCGGCGCGCTCCACCGGCCCGGCACTCTTTGCCGGTGGCGCCTACTTGAGCCAGCTCTGGCTCTTCTGGGTCTCCCCAATCGTCGGTGCCGTGCTGGCCGGCCTCGCCGCCCGCTGGCTGCAGCCCGAATCAGAGTAAGACAAGAAACAAGAGAAGACGGTCAGCCGAAGTGCTGGCCGTCTTCCTCAATAGTCAGGTGGGGCGACCGTCGGATACATGCGCCCCGGTGCAATCAGCTTCCCAACACGATAGAAGAGCCTCAGCATCCAGGGGTGATTGCCGAGCCCGGAGTCATCCAGAAAGTGATAGAGACCAGCGTCACCGTAGGCATTCAACGCAGAGCGCGCGACGACGCGCCTGGCCTGGCCATCCATCCCACCAACGACGGGATCGGTTAAACTGGCCCTAACCCACTCCTCTTCCTGCTGTTCGATCTCTTTGCGGCCGCGGTCTAAGTCAGAATTGACGAGAAAGTCATAGGCCATCTCCTCGAAGGACCGCCCTCTGCCCCGATCCATCTCTTCAAAATCCAAGGCCAGCCGCTCCTGCGCCGTTTGCCGATGTGGCAGCTGAAACTCGGGATCCGGCCCCTTTGGGCCATACATGCGGTGGAACTCGTTATCGATATGCGCGGAGGTCAAGAGGCTGCGCCCATTCGGATGGACCGGTCTCGTCGTATCAAAACGCAGATTGCGCCCGACACGGCGGAAGTGCAGCACCCGCGGGAAGCTGGTGGCCCCCTTCTCCCCCTGATTCTCCTGAAACCGCTCCATCCTTGCCAGATTCATCCGCACGGCCTTCTGCGCCCCGCCCGGTGCCTCAAGCTCAGACTTTTGCAACAGGTGAAAACCCCTCGGGCTGATCGACCGCTTCTTTGGTCGGTCCGAGTCCGCTGGAGATAGAACACCTTCCACCTCGCCCTCCCGATCTTTCGGCGCAGAGGGCGGGACAGAGGGTCCCAACAAGGTCCGCCACTCCGCTTCGCGCACCTTCGGCGCCTCCAGCGGCACCACCGGCGCCGGCGGCGCCTTCGTCCCGGACCAAACGATCTTGCGCGATTCCGGAGATCCGTCCGGCGAGGGAAAGGCATGGTGAAGGCGCCAGTCTTCATACTCCCAGGCTTGGTTTCCAGCACGACCTTCAGGTAGAATGGGGTGTTTTTTGTCTTCCTGTTCTCGTATGTGCGGTCATGAGCCATTCCATTGTAGAGCGAGTAGACATCTTCCGGATGGGGATGGTCCAATCTCTTTTCTATCCCTTTAAGAAGTTTGGCCGCGAGTCTTAAGTTATCCTCCTTTTTTCTCACATCACTCCCTGGTATTAGAGGTTCCCAAAATTTGCTTACGTTTCCAGGTAAGTATGTCTCCACAATATACGAATCAGGAAGAAAATCAGGCAAAAAGTCGACTATTCCTGTCTCTATTCGATCGTACCAACCTCGACTCATTTCCGTAAAGACGACCGCCTTTAACAGGTCTGGAGAAAGATCAAACTCATTGGCCGCCTTTGTAATAAGCCCTGAATTCTCGCGAACAAACTTGGCCGCCCATCTATTATCCTGATGACTGGCCCATCCAGCATTTCTTCCAAATATATCTATCGTTCTGCCGTTCTCAGTGATACCCTCCTTGAAATCCGCTACATCCTCAATCTCTTGATGCTCGAACTTAATCATATCCGAGCTGTCCTCAAAAATCGCTGTCTCACGCTCTTTTTTCTTGACCAGGTACTCAACCATATCCAACTCCTTCTTAGCATCGTAAATCAAAGATGGCTGGCTCCGGTCCATCCTCAATCATCACTGCAAGTACCCATGAGTCAATAACATAGAAGAACTTTGCATCAGCACCATCTGCACGCGGACCAGCAGGTAGGAACCGCATTTCATCCAGCTTACGGCGAAGCAGCTCATGTTTATCGGGCGACGTTGATATCTCATACTGCCTGTACGCAGAGTAGATACAGTAATCACCACTGCCAGAATCCGCGCTAATTTCAGTCAACTCGCCAATTTTCTGATCATAGACATCAAGTAAATCGTCAACAGCATCTAGCTGCTCCGCAAATTTGTATAGCTTGTAGTCATGCCAAGCCATTTCTATTACAAAGGGCGCGCACAATAACAGCACAAAGAGCATAACGGCAGCCACGCAGCCAAGTCCCTTTTTTCGAACGATCCACATAACGCACTCCTTTTTCACGTCCCTACATCAGAATTGAAGAAGTCCACACTCTATATTCTATTCTATGGTAAGGTATTATTACTTTTTTCTAAAGTCTGTTCTTGGTTTTTTCATCCTTCAAGGTAAGAAAGTATCCTCACGCTCACCAACAGCGAAAATCGAGCAATGGAGCAACGGCGCTGCTGCGCAGGTTCAATGCCAGCAACCACCACTTACGCACAAAGCTGGCATCTGAATCGCCAGTCACACCGTCCTCCGGCAGCATCACGAAGCCCAGTCTTTGCAGGTCTTCGTGCAATAGGGCTTCGGACCAAGGGGGGCGGACCACCCGATACTGGCGGTAGACAGCGATACGGCACTCTTTACTCTCCTCGGCAGGCTGGAACACAACGCGCCAGCCAACCTCATACTCATAGGATTCCAAACTGGCCTCAACGCTGTCGATCTTCTGTTGCAGCTCTAGAACCACGAACTGGTTTGCGGCCATCGCAGCGATGAAGGGTGAGAGTAGCAACAGTATCACCAGCGATACCTTGATGTATGGCACTGGGCTGCTGACTTTCATTGCTGCCATCCTGCTAGATCCTACCGGATGCCGAGTCCGCCACTCGGACGCTTGGCGCTTCGGGATGAGCCATTAATAGCACCGTGGATCAAAGCCGGGAGACCAGGGGCCGCTGTCAATCCGAACTGCGAAGAGGTCACCGTGAATGAAGTAACTGAAATCAGCATCACTGCTGTCGTCAGGTTCCCGTGGATGTTGGAACCTCAGGGCCTCAAGCGCGGCGGCAAAGTCCTGGGAATCGAAGTCAGTAGCACCAAGCTCATACTGTCTGAAAGCAGTGAAGGTGCAGGAGTCCCCGTTGGAATACACATGGACACGAGACGAGCGTCCGATCTCAAGACTGCCCGCGGGCATGAGTCTATCGAGACGATCGAGTTGCTTGGCGAAGTCATAGAGTTGCCAGTCGTTGATTGCAGCCGTGATCACGAAGGGCGCCAGCAGCAGCGCCAACAGCAACACGGGCGCCACCATCACAAAGAGCAGACACCCGCGCACACCCTGCCCCTCCTCGTTGGTGAGTGGATGACGCTTGCAACGGTTTTCTGCTGCGTTCAGCCACGTTGACTCATCGGCAGCAAACCTAACGATTGCCGCCGCCCAACTCAACTAATTTCTGTACTACAGCCCTGGTTAACCCTTTTGATTGAATCGACGTGTGAAGCCCTAAACAACCACCACACCGATCCCCATGCGCGCGGGGGGATCAACGAACTCGCGGACCTCCCTGCCCTCGGCCTTCAGTTCCCGCCAGAGCTTTGGCACCTCGATCTTGAGGCCGGTGATGTTCCGCTTGCCTTCGCCGACGATGTCGTGAAAGGCCACCGCCTTGCCGGCGAGCGGCCCATAGACATCCCAGTCGCCCTTGACGCCCTTATAGGTGTGGTCGGCATCGATCAGCACGAAGTCCCAGGGTGCGCCGGCCTTGGCGCGAGCCACGATGCCCTCATCCAGAGAGCGGCCGTAGAGCACCTCCGCCTCTTTGCCCATGCGCTGCAGGATCCAGGCGGCGCGGTCCAGGTTCTTGTCGCTGCCGCGCCGCCCCCAGCGTCCGCCCGGCAGGTCCACCGCCATAAAGCGGGTGAGGCTCGGCACCAGCACCGCCAACTCGAAGAGCGTGTCGCCATGGCGCGAGCCGATTTCCAGGAAGGAGGTGGCGCCGATCTCGTTCAGAAAGGCCGCCAGCCCCGCCAATTCCTTCGGTGCCTGCGCCAGCTTCCCGCCGGAGAGGGACCGCCCCCCCGGAAACACCTGGCTCTCGTCAACTGAGGTCATCGCCATCCAATCCCACGCTCTCGCTCGATGGCCCAAGCCATAGGCCGGCAAGCAGGAGAATGTCCAGAGGTGGCGGGCTCGCCTGAGTGCTCTGGCACTGATATCCATGTCTCAGGGGATTGCGCGGCATGATTGGACTCAACGAAGATACGCCCTCGTCAGGATACCTGGCCTCAATCCGAGAGCCAGTCGGCCTCAGGGCCTGTCGCGCTGGGCTGCCTGATCTCTTCAAAGCGCACATCAGGCTCTACCAGATCGAAGCGGCAAGAGACCTCGCGCTTTCTCTCTCGCTTCTCGGGCAAGACCACCTCCCGCAAGAGGAGACCTCCGATGCGAAGTGCGACCTCGCCCTGGCCAGACATCTCACTGACTGAGCGCAGCACCAAGGGCCGGTCGCGCAGCAGGTGTTCGATCCAGAGCGGTTCTTGATAACCAAGCAAGAGCCATCCCGCCCCCGCCAGTTCCGGCTCACGCTCCCAGGCGAACTCCAGATCGATGCAATCGACTCGGGCGGCAGTGGCGTCGCCCTCAAGCGCCATAAGTTCCAGTCTTCCGGCGCGAAGGGGCTCGAGGATTTCCATCCGAGGATAGGACCCAAGTGGCGTCAACGCCATTTGCCAAGGGCGTCCAACCTCAAGCCGGACCCTAAGGCGCTGCTCCAGCAAGTCTTGGTCATCAAGACCCAAGAGCACCCCGAATGTAAGCCGGGCAAGCTCTGCCTTCGACAAGAGATCAAAACGCAGTTTGCTTTCCAACATGGTCCCTCTCCTTTCTTGGTTTGGACCGACAAGACAAAAAAGTGGCGGCGGAGCGGCGCCAGGCGCGCGGGGGAGGCAAAACGCGCGCAAGACCGGCAGCCAAAGCTCCGCCGCCTCCGGACACCCAAAGAGGGGTGCCCAGACCCAGGTTACTCTGCTGTTTACACGTTGGTGTACTATATTTGAATCTGAGTTGCTAATACACCTTAACTATACACTAACGATACGGACACTCTAAAGAGCACTACAAATGCACCAATACGACACATATTTCTATGATTTGCTTACTTCGCATCAACACGAGTCAGCAATGTGGACAGACCTAAGTGGTTGCCTTGCGAATCTCTCAAGTCTTTCTCCCTCCGCCTGTCACGCGAAGCTCTCCCTGTAGCGCGCAGATAGGAGACCGGCTCATTGCCACTCGGAACCATCGCTTCGCCGCTATCAAGACCTGCCCTTTGCCCATGCAGCACACGCCCAGATCGCTCGGTTCTGTCCAACTCTGTTCGCAAATCCAACTCATAGGTTTGACCTCTCGGCCGTACGACAGAGTTTTCAAAGACATCCAGCGCGGAGGTCTCCTCACCACTCGCGACAGTCGCCCTTGAGCCAGGGATTCGAGCCGAAGACACAGTTGCCAGAGGGACACGAATACCTATTGGTGTCCTGTCATTCAGAAGGACTTTCCGTTGGCCTTCGATGTAAATGTCAAATGGAGCGGCAATAGTGTTGTCTGTGATCCACGCACCAATTCTTGTTAAATCTTCCTTAAAGCCAGGACGATGATCCGACGGATTGAAATCAAATTTCTCCACCCCCGGCGACTCAACGAATCCGTCAAACCGCACATGAGCGAACCCATCCTGTATCGTCTTTGTCAACTCGCCTTTGACTCTTACCTTAATCCAGCCCAACGAATACTCTTGAAATTAGCTCAATTCTACAGAGTCTTTGGAATCAACTAAAAACCGGCCAGGCGGACCATCGCGCAAGCGGGCAATCTTAGGAATTCGATAAATATCGATATTTGTATCATTAATGTCCAGCCTACGATCTTGTCCAAATCCAACGAGCCACGCCAATGCAATGTCGCTCATCGATCCGTCAAAATGCCCGAAGGGATTCAATGGCTGGTGGGCTTCGGTCAGTCTATTGAGATCTCGAAGCCGGCCTGCCTTGTCCCAACCCCACCATCTCGAAGCACGCTGCAATCTAGCACCTTCTCCTTTCGCTCCTAGACGGAGTCCCATCTTGTGGATCGGGTCACTTTGTGTCCGACCCTGTCTCTTGATCCGTGCCATATCATCGTCTCCTTACATTCATTGATCAGACTCTACTCTATGCCCCATCAAGTGCACAGACCCGCAGTTCGTTACCACAAAATGATAGTATAATGTCTTACCAAACTCATCTTTAATCTGAGCTGGAACCTCATGATATTGAGTTGGATTAATTCTTCGTTTAAGAGGGCGATCATCACCCTCCCCAGTTAGATAAAGCTCTTGAGGAAACGACACACTACTCTCAATATCTACACCATGGAGCTGATAGGTCTCCCTCCTTTTCGAGAGGTAGGATTCAATGAGAGCCTCAGCCTCTTGCTCACTCAGCGAACATCCTGTACGATCGCTTTCTTCTAAGTATTTGAACACCACCCATCCCAGAAACAGGAAAAGGAGGATGATCGTACACCCTCCGAGTACAAGTATCTTTTTCATGTCTGTGCTCCTCTTGGCTTGGATAGTGCAGTCGAGCAAGGGCCCCTATGAACCAATCTCATGGTTGTCTGCCAGCGCTACCTGCTCCTCCGCCGCACTTCAATGGCCCAGTCGTCGATCGGCTCGGATGATGTTCAACCAGTTTTTAAATTAAAGATTGCACCCTAGCAATCATGTTAACACAGAGGCTAAAGCAGGCCTCGTCCTACCGCGACCACCCTATGCCACGTCCATGTGAATAGGATGACGCCGCTCGTGCTGGCACGCGCCATGAACAGCGCGACCCAGTGCTCACAGATAAAATTGTAAAGGAACTGCTGTTGCAGAGGTGCCGCCAAAAAAGGGATAGGTCAGGTTCCCGCGGTGCTGCGGTCCATTCTCTCCAAGAGGGCGATAACCAGCGACTGGGGTACGTTGAATTCCCAGATCCGTCCCTTCTCTCCGCCGACCTGCACGTTCATGCCCTCCGGTCCGACGGAGCGCAGGGTTCCTTCCTCCAGCCAGGCGAAGATCACCTCTTGGCCCAGGCAGAAGTCATTGCCGATACCGCCGCAGTCGCCGCGCTTGCGGCTGTAGGGTTGCACCACCAGGGCCGGGCCGTTCGGCAGCAGGCTGGCCTTATCATAGTTGCGATAGCCCTCGATGGCCTCGTTGTCATAGGTCATGGCCAAGGTCAGGCGATAACGGCGCGCACCGGTGACGCGATCCACCAGCCCCAGGAGGGTCCAACCGATGCGATCCGGCGGTACCGTTCCGGCCTGGCGCACGATCTCGGTGCCGCGTTGATAGACTGTCTTGCTGGAGTAGGCGACCGCGGCCTGGGTCGGATCGTCCAGACGCTGTATCTGGGTAGATACCGGCGTCGCCGGTGGTAGTGCTTCCTCAATGTTGGCTGAGCGACAGCCAAGCAGCAAGGCAAAGGCCATAAGGGCCCCCAGCGCTCCCACCTGCCGTGTCCGCATCTTACCGTGCAAGCCCGGTCTCACTCTTCTCACCTGGAAGGTCGTCGGCTTCCGTCAGCGGAGCCCCCTTCCGCTACCACAGTCCACCGTTGATAGACACGCTTTGCCCGCTCCGGGTCAAGCCCCGACCCTCGGCAGATCGTCGCTCAAAGTGAGTATCGCTGCTGCCCCCTCACCCCTCTCCGCGGGATTGATGCCTATGCGGCGTGGTTGGGTTCGAATAAGGCGCACTACTCAAGCCTGTATTTTATGCGTAGCAGAGCTTCCATTGCTTGTCAAATCTGAAGCGGAGTTTTCTTCTTCGATACGCCAGCACGATTCCTCTCTTCCTCGCGTACCACTGACTCACGGTCCGTTGCGAGGATCAGCAGATCCAAAGGGGAGAGGCTATGCTTCACCAAGAGACCAGCAACACGCGAGAGACCGGACTGCGGGAAAACCGGCGAGGTCTCAGGCTCCTCATTCGCAGCTTTGACGGCTTTATTGCCGGCCTAGTCGCCCTCTTGCTGGCCCTGGGCTTCGGTCTTCCGACGGCACCGGCGATTGTCTTGGGACTGGGTAGCGGCCTGCTCGCCTCGACCCTCTGCCCGGTCGCGCGTCGCAGCGGGCCAAGCCTGATCGGTGCCATCATCGGCGGTCTCTTGTCCGGCGCGCTTGCCGCCGCTTTTGGCGTGCAGGCCTGGCCGCAGGTGGCCTTGGTCGTCCTCACCAGCCTGCTCGCCGTCAAGCTCGGCCGACAGAGCATTCGCGGCCTGGCCAAGGCCCTGCTGCGCAGTCTCTGACGCGGCCAGATCAAGGCTTTGGATCGTCCGGACACCTAGTGGTGCAACCCAGACGGATGGTACCCCTCCGTCTGGAAAAGTTGCCTCACCAGATCAACGGTTTGGTGGGCAGATTCACCAGTCGCTTGGGGACCAAGCGTCTGGATCGGACCACTAGCCCTCGGCACAGTGCTCCCGCTCGATCTGGCCTCTTGACCCGGCGGTCAGACCAAAGCTGTGAGCAAGGCAGGTCAACCCTTCCTGCACCTGCGATAAGGCCTCAGCCTCCCGCTTGGTCAGCGGACGTCGGCATCCCATCCAGTCGGCATGCTGCTGCGCAATGGCGTAGCGTTGCACCATCTCATAGACCCTGGGCCCCCGGGCCAACAGATCTTGTCGTGCTCGCGCCAGGTCCGCCTGCCGTGCAGCCAACCAGGCAGCCTGACCCGGCCCCAAGGGTGGCGTTGCCGCCGCGGGGCCCGCCTCCTCCCGCGGCATCAGCGGATCGGATGACCTGACGGTCTGGCGCCCGACGGTAAGGCGGTAGAGCCAGGCAAAGCGCTGCCCTGCCATTTGCTCTTCGGCAGAGATCAAGCCATGGGCCAGCAGTACACCCAGCGGGTTCTCCGCCAGGCAGGGGTCAGCCTGCGGACCAACCAGGGCCTGGCGGTGACGGAGCAGCTCGAATGTCGGCTTGACCCGGTCTTGTCGCGCCACAGCTCCACTGGCGGTCCGGCGACCAGCCTGCTTGCGCGGCCGCCCCGGCCGCCGCCGCCTCATCGTCTGGCCCTCCGTCGACGACTGATCGGTCTTGCTCTGTTACGTGGGTCACTGCGATAGGGGTCGGATGTCGGTTCCGGCGCAGCCAGCCCAAAGGCTGCGGCAAGGGACGCCGTGAGGCCGAGCGCGCGGCAGATCTGATGGCGCGGAACGCCGCGGCGTTGCATGGCATGAAGCTGTGAAATCAAGGCATGTAGGATCGGTCCTTCCCGTCCTACGTCGCCGCCAGATCTCTGCTGCCCTTGGGATTGACCACGAAAGTACCAACGGCGTCTTGCCTTGGCTGCAGCCGAGACCTGTCGTCTGTGCTGCGCGCGCCGCTTGGGCTTGAACTGTGATGCTTGGGTTTTCGCTTGCCGGTCTGCCACTTTGACGATACCCCTTCCTCTTAAGCACAGCACTCAATACGAGATTTTCGCTCTTGAGAGCTCCTATTAGTCGTAGGATAATAGGGAAAAATACGACCGTCAAGATTGGATCTCCTATTGACTGTTAGCAATCACTGCGATAGACCCGGACCCAAGATGAGCGCCAAAGATCGCCAACGGCTTGCTCAGCTCCTTGAGGCAAGAGGGATCACGATGGCTGCCGCCTCGCGCGCCATCGGCCGAAATCATGCCTATCTTCAACAGTATATTCGGCGCGGATCGCCACGACACTTGGATCAAAAGGCCGCAACCACGCTGGCTGATCTGTTGAACGTCAAACCTGAGTCGCTCGCAGAGCCCGCGTGGCTCAATCAATCGCAGCAGGTTTCATCGCCTGCGATAAGCACGAACGCCGAGGTCGCAGACTTGCAACCAAGCGTTGCGGCATCTGCCATGCCGCGCGATGTACCGGTCCTGGGCAGCACCGTCGGCGGCAGCGATGGCGATTTCCTATTGAATGGCCAAGTGGTCGATCACGTCCGTAGACCGCCGGCGATAGAGGCCATGCGGTCCGCCTTCGCCCTCTTCGTGCAGGGAGACTCCATGTGGCCCTGGCGCGCTCCCGGCAGTTTGGTCTACGTCCACCCGGCACGCCCGCCGCGCAACGGCGATCATGTCGTGGTCGAACTGCATGGAACTGAGGAAGACGGCGAACGCCCCTGCTTGGTCAAGCGCCTCGTCAAGCGCACGCCGACATTGCTGCGACTAGAACAGTACAATCCTCCGCGCGACGACATCACCATCGCTCTGGATCGCGTGCGCAGCCTCTATCGCGTCATGGAATGGGAAGAGCTGCTTGGCCTGTGACGACGATTTCGACTGTTTTTCCTATTTTCCTATCCTACGCAACGGCCCCCTAGACGCCGAAGCGACGGTTCATCGCCTGCATCAGGAAGTAGTCCTGCAGGGTTATCACCCTGGTCGAGAGGCCAAAGCTCCAGGCACGATCCACCAGGTCGGTCTCATCCCGCATCTGGTGGTAGATCCCGATGTACCAATAGGCCTGCAGCTGAGAGGCCTCAATGTTCTGGTTGGGATTGGCCTCCGCTTTGCCCAAGGCAGCCTCGGGGCCGATCTGGCCTAGAAAGAGCGCGACGAAGGGCGCTAGCGCAGGGCCAAGGTCGCCTTGCCTGCTTCGGGCTTCGAAGGTGGCTCTGGCCGCCTCGATGGTTTCATCCTGGGCCCAGCCCAGGCGATAGTCGGCATAGTAGGCCAGCAACATGGCCTGGGTGCGCCGATGCGGTCGGCCCGCCGTTTCGAAGACCTGGGTGAAGTCGGTGGAGGCTGCCTCCCAGCGCCCGTTCACCAGATGACCCATGCCACGCTGAAAGGCCACCTCGTTCGCGGCCTCTGGCGCCTGCCAGCGCGATAGCGCCTCTTCGAAGGAGTTCTCAGCGGCTTGCGCGCCTACGCCAACACCTTGCCCCCCGGTCTCCGGTTGGCTTGCAGCCATGGACTGATAGAAACCACGGCGCGCCAAGAGCGCGCCGGTCACCCGCGGACTAGGATTGGGTTGCGATTCCATCGCGCTGTTCAGGTCAGCGACCGCATCGCTCCAGCGTCCCAGTCCGGCGTAGAAGTAGCTCCTGGCCTCATAGCCCAGGACACGAGCCCGGGCGACGTTGGGATTGGCAGCAGAGGCAGCCGCATCCGAAAAGCTCAAGAGATTCTTCAGGGCCTGTAGCCCCAGTCTGGGCTGCCCGATCTGCTCCAACCCATAGCCCAAGAGCGCTTGGCCGATCGGACGGTCGGAGCCACGCTTCACGCACTCCTCGGCCAATTCAACCAGGCGGTGGCCTCGCACCTGACCGTCCTCGGACTGTGCCAAGAGGGTTTCTGCCGCTCTGCAAGGATCGGCTACCTGGCTGGCCGCCTGGTTCGGGTCACCCTCCACCCCGGTGATGACCACACCGGCCAAAGGTCCGGGCGGGCCTTTGGGGGCTGGTGCCTGGCAGGCAGCAATCAGAACGAGAGGCAGCAAGACCGCCGGCGTGAACTTGACCATGGATTGTCCCCATTCCTTTTTCCACCGCAGCCGAGTGCGCCGTTACTGGCTCCCCTGCGCCGATCGTTGAATGATCCCGCTGGCAAAGAAGTACTCCGGCAAGGCGACCACGTCACTCTCCACGACTCGGGCAAAGGCTGCGTGTCCTTGTCGCTCATCTCCCGACAAAAGGGCCCTTAAACCCAAGTAGTAGTCAAGCTGTGCTGTGGTCGCCGCAGGATTGAGGCGACTCTCTTCACCAGCCCGCCGTTGCAAGGTCGGACCGTCGATCTCTTCCAAGAGAAAGCGCAGGACGAGACCCGGATAAAGGTCCAGATCCAGACTGTCGGC
Organism: Rhodospirillales bacterium; assembly: GCA_963669335.1. GTDB lineage: Bacteria > Pseudomonadota > Alphaproteobacteria > Kiloniellales > JACOMY01 > JACOMY01. The sequence continues at coordinate 1,659,682 of OY770023.1, read as the reverse complement.
TTCAATACGCCGCTTAAGGCCGCGTTCGGCTCGGGCACGATCCAGCCCCAAGGCTTCGGCCACATAGATTCTGAGTGCGGTTTGCAGCATCTGCGGCGCTGCCGGGGCTAGGTCGTAGGCCTGGGTCAGGCGTCGATAGGCGCTGGCATAGCGTCCTTTGGCGAGATCCACCCAGCCGGCACGCTGCAATACGCTAAAGCGCTGCCCCTGGTTTCCGGCCAAGAGGTAGGCACGTTCGAAGTCAGCGGCTGCGCGCTCTTCTTCTCCAGCCAAGGCCAGATAAGCGGCTCGCTCCGACAGCAGGCGGCTGAACAGCTCAGGAAAGCGCGCACCGGTAAAGCGCACCACAAGGCCGCTGGCCACATCGATCTCGTTCAGGGCAGCCAAGGGCTCACCCTTAGCGGCAAAGAGCGTTGCGCGCGCATCCAAGGCCAAGACCGGTGCCAACCAGATTCCAGGGCCACTGTCAGGTTCGGACTTCATGGCCGCGTTCAAGGCTTCGGTCGAAGCAGAGCGATCGCCCAGGTACTGCTCCGCGCGTCCCAACAGGGCATAGCCAAGCTGCGGTCGCGGTCCGACGGCAACGCAGGCCTCGGCATAGACCTTCAACTCACGACCGTCCAAGGTCAGGGTCTCGCGACGCTCCAACAGCTCGACCGCCCGCGCGCAGGGCTTGTCCGCCTCGGTCATATCCGTTCGGAGGGTGTCTAGGGAACTGCAAGCCCCGAGCGCAGCAAGAGCGAGCACAAGGCCTGCCGCTTTTGGTCCGCCCGCAGATACGGTCATCGCCTCCTGTCCAGCCGCCCTCGTGATCGACAAGAAGGCTTATAGGCTATGCTTCGTGAATCGACGAAAGAGAATTTCCACCAGCTAAGGCTGGGCTAGAGCAGTGAGGCCAGCTCGGCCGCCTGCGCGCGCTGCTCGGCCGCCATGGTCGCTGCAAACTCCTCAGCCAATACAGCAGCCTCTTCCGTGCCCAAACGCTCGGCAACCATGTACCAAGCCAGTGCCCGCACCCTATCCAGGTCGCCGGCCCGTCCGGAGCGGTAGAGTTCCGCCAAGCGCAAGGCGGCTTCGCCCACACCAGCGCTGACCGCCAGCTCGTAGTGGCCGATGGCGTCTTGCAGGGCCACCGGCCCACCCAGGCCGCCCTCCTGCAGCAGGCCCAGGTTGAAAGCAGCCACGGCATTGCCGCGCTGTGCCGCCTTGCCATACCAAAGCCTCGCCTCGGCATAGTCTCCTGCCCGGCTGTAAAGCTGGCCTAGGCGCAGGGCGGCACGCCGATGACCCAGCTCCGCCGCGCGCAGATAGGCCTGGATCGCCTTGCCGGTATCTGCCGGGCGCCCAATGCCTCGCTCTTCGATCTGACCGATGCGGTAGGCGGCCTCGGCGTCCCCGGCATCGGCCTGCTTTTCCAGCCGGCGCAGGTCGCTGCCGACGGCAGACTTGCCCGGCACGATCAGCACCTTGCCCTCGTCAGCCGACAGGCCTCCCGCACCTAACGGTGCGGAAGCCAACAAGACAGCCAAGAGAGTCAAAGCAACGCGTTTCATGCGCCCTTCCCAAACACGCACTTAGGGGGCGCACTCCAGACAAGCAGACGGGAATCGCCCCTAAACGCTTGTCTTTAGCGCGGATTGATCGCCGAGGTCGATATAAATGACGAAATTGTGGCAACCACACTGGTCGATTTATGCCACAGTGTGACTTAGAGTCCAATCCGATCCTGCTTGTGCCCTGCGCTGTCTTATCAAGGTCTTGGGCAAGGAGAGTGGCGCGCGGCGATGCCGAGCGCATCGTGAGCGGCGCACGAGCCAGTCATAGGGGGCAGTCCAAAGAGCTTGATAAGACAGCCCTTCGGGTCGCAGCCGGAGCCACGATGCAGGACACAAGCAAGATCGGATTGGACTCTTAAATCTCGATAACCATGCGGCCGCGCACCTGTCCCTTAAGAATTGCCTTGGCGAGTGCGGGCACCTCTTCCAAGGGGGCCGTCTCGGTCATGCTCTGCAGCAAATCTCGATCCAGATCCGTGGCGATGCGCTGCCAAGCGGCCAGGCGCTTCTCCTTCGGGCACATCACGGAATCGATGCCCAGGATGGATACGCCCCGCAAGAGGAAGGGCAGCACCGTGGTGCTCAAGGCGTTGCCGCCGGCCAGTCCGACCGAGGCCAGAGCCGAGCCATAGGCCATCTGCGTCAGGATCCGTGCCATCATCGTTCCGCCGACATTGTCGATACAGCCGGCCCAGCGCTCCTTGTCCAGGGGTCGGGTTGGCGCTTCCGCCAACGCGCTGCGATCGACGATCTGGCTGGCGCCCAGTTCCTTCAGATAGTCCGCCTGCTCCGGCCGGCCGGTCACCGCCGCCACCTCAAAGCCCGCCTTGTTCAAAAGACTAACGGCCACAGACCCGACACCGCCCGAAGCGCCGGTCACCAGGACCGGCCCGCCGCCAGGATTGACGCCCTGTGCCTCCAGGGCCTGTTGCGCCAGCATTGCCGTGAAACCCGCGGTACCCACGGACATGGCTTCCTTGGCACTCAGCCCCTCCGGCAAGGGCACCAGCCAGTCGCCCTTGACCCGAGCCAGCTCGGCATAGCCGCCCCAGTGCATCTCGCCGACACGCCAGCCGGTCAACACGACCTGATCGCCGGCCTTATAGTCCGGATGCTCCGACTGCTCGACGGTTCCGGCGAAGTCGACACCAGGAACGTGGGGATAGGTCCGCACCAGACGACCGATCCCGTTCACGACCATGCCGTCCTTGTAATTCAGGGTCGAGTGCGAGACGCGGATGGTGACATCCCCCTCAGGCAGCGCGCTCTCATCGAGCTGCTGCACTGCACTTGCGACCTTCCCCTCTTCTTCCGTGAGCACGAGCGCTTTGAACATTCAGGCATCCCCTATCATCTGTTGGTGAGGAACATAGGCCGGCGTTTGCTTGGCGCAAGCAGGCAAAAGGTTCTCGCTCACCTGTTCCAGTGCGGCGCAGCAGCGTAACAACCAGGTCTCAAAGCGATCGACAGCCGGACGCGGCGGCTGTCCCTTCAGCACGCGGTAGGCGCCCAGGGTCGCAGGCGGTTGCTCCGGCACCACCACCAAGGTTCCGGCCCGAAGCTCTCGCTCTGCCAGCCACAGCGGTGAGAGCGCCACGCCAAAGCCACTGGCCGCAGCCAGCAGGGCGGCGTCGTCGCTATCGAAGCGGTCCAGGATCTCTAGGCAGGCCGGATCGCAGTCCCCGATCTTGGCCCAGCCGCGCCAGTCCCAATCGTCTTCGGTCGATGCCAGCAGCGGCAGCAGGCAGATCTGATTGCCCTTCTCCGCCAAGAGCCGTGGCGAGGCCAAGGGGTAGCAATGGTCGATCAGGATCGCGTCCTCTATCTTGGCGCCACGCTGATAGGTGACGGCGAGATCCAGCCCTTCCTCCAACTGCACTTCGCCCGCGTGCGTGGTCTCCACTTGCACCCGAATTCTTGGATGTTGGCGCCGAAAGTCGGCAAGCGCGGGTATCAGCCAGCGAACGGCCAGGCTCAGACTCAAACGGACCGAGATCTGCTCGCCCTTACGGCTCAGATACTCGGCCGCCCGTTCCACCGTCGCGAGCGACGGCGCTACGGCATCATAGAAGCGCCGCCCCTCAGCAGTCAGATCCAAAGCATTGTTTCGACGCGAAAAGAGCGCGGTCTCCAGCGCGGCCTCGAGGCGCTGCACCTGGTGACTGATGGCCGAGGCAGATAGGCCCAAAGCCTCACCTGCCGCCTTCAAACTTCCAAGCCGCGCCGTCGCCTCAAAGGCGCTGAGTGCACCCCAGGGGATTCTGCTGCGGCTTCGCGGCTGCGCTATCTCTGCATCGAAATCTTGCATGCAGGACGCAGACTATCCGTTCGCACTTGTCAGACGCAAGTCGCAGGTTTCGATCATCAGGCCATCGATACTGAACGGACCGCTATGACCGACACCTGCATACACAAAGACCAGGAGCTTCGTGCCGCTGAGATTTCAGGCATCGTCTGGACCTTGGTCAGCACCGCCCTCTTCACCCTGGTCTACGCTTCGGCGAAGCTGACCGGTGGCACGGTGCCGGCGCTGACGATCCTCTTCATGCGCTACATCGGCGGCCTCGCAACCCTCATCACCGTCTTGGCACTGCGCCGCGAGAGCCCTTTGGTCTATCGCAGTCATCAGGTCCCCACTCATTTGCTGCGGTCCTGCTGCGGCAGCTACGGGGGGGTTGCCGCCATTCAGGCCCCGGTCTTCATCCCGCTGCTGGACGCAACCGCCATCGGCCTTCTGGAAGGTGTCTTCATCACCGCGCTGGGCCTCCTCTTCCTCCGCGAGCGCTTGACGGTCCTGCGCTGGTTCGGTGCCCTGCTCTCCTTGGCGGGCGCGGTCATTGTCGTGGTCGGCCAGGGCGCCTTCTCCTCCGGCTTGACCCAGGACCATTGGGTTGGCCTGTCGCTGGCCGTCGGCGGCGCCTTTCTGATCGGCGTCGAAAGCCTCTTCATCAAAAAGCTGGCGATATCAGAGCGCCCCATGACCCTGCTGTTGCACGTGAACTGCTTCGGCATCTTGCTGCTCGCGGGACCGGCGCTCTGGGTCTGGCCCGACGCGCCCGACCTCTCGCCCTTCTTCTTTCTGCTTCTGGGCCCAATCGCAATCTTAGCGCAATACACGACGATCCGCGGCTATGCCCTAGCCCCCGTGGCTCTGCTGGCGCCAATCGGCTATTCCTGGCTGCTCTTTGCCGGTCTCTTAGGTTGGATCGTCTTCGCAGAGGTTCCGACCCTGCTGTCTCTTGCAGGGGCCCTCGTCATGCTGTTGGGCGGCCTCGCATTAACGCGGCGCAAGAGGCCCTAGTCTGGGATCCACTCCTGCAGGACCAGTTCCAAGGTGATGCAGATTGGATTGGCATCGGGCAGGAAACGTCCGCCGTAGACCCGGGCATCACTGTCCGAGATGGTTCCGGTCAAAAGCGCCTGGACCTCTCCTGCTGCATCCGGGCGAACCTCACCGCTCAAAGTCAGGATCTCGACACCCGGGCCCGGGATATCCAGGCGCTTCTCGGCCCCATAGCCGATCGCCGCGTCCAAGAGGCTGCCGACCGCACCGCGCACCAGGGCACAGCGAAAGCCTTCGGCCAGGGCCGCGGCTGCGACCGCACGACAGAGATCCTCGTTCGGCTTGATCCGGACGACGGCAATGCGTCCCAGCTGTCCGGCTTCGACCTCCGTGTCACTCACGCGCTTGTCTCCTCGGCATCCAGAGAAGTCGGATGAAAGATGGCATAGTTGGTCTCGGCATCGTAGGAGACGGCAAAGCCACCCCCGCTCAGGCCCATCACCTGGGCCACCAGACCCGCTTCCCCGACGATGCAGGCACCCGGCGGCAGGTGCCCGCCGTGCACTCCACCCTCCACATCCACAACGACGGCATGGCAGTGCAACAGGGCGTCCCCCTGCGGCCCCCGTCCCACCAGGGCATTGGCGCCGATCAAGGTCACCGGCCCACAAAGCACGCTCGGTGCCCCATAGGTGGCCAGCCTTTCCCCACTGTCATCGGCTTGCCCGGTGAGATAGCTGAAGGCCGCGAACTGCCCGGACAGCAGGGTGATCGCCGCATGCTGCAGGCCCACGTCGGCCAAGGCGGCGAGAATCCCCTCGTGCAGCTCCTCGCCCGCAGCCAGTTGGACCCGATACTCTCCGGCCGCATTGGCCCCGACCCGCAGTCGACGCGGCTCTAGTGCCGGTCCAGGATGTTCTGCCTGTCGCAAGCCCGACGCTCCTCTGCCGTTGACCAAGAGGCCATTCAGGCCTCCACCAAACCCCGATCCTTCAAGCTCTGCAAGATCAGATGTTTGGGCACCTTGCCATAGCCGCTCTTGGGCAGGGCCTCCCAGAAGAAGAGCCGCTGCGGCCGCTTGTACTTCGCCAGCTTGCCGTCAAGAAAGGTCAGCAACTCTCCCTCCTCGACCCCTGCTCCCTCTTCCAGAACGATCACAGCGACGCCGCTCTCGCCCCACTTGGGATCGGGCACGCCCAGCACGGCGACCTCGGCGACGGCTGGATGGGTCAAGAGCAGTTCCTCCGCCTCGCGCGGATAGACGTTGGAGCCGCCGGAGATGTACATGTCCGAGGCTCTCCCGGTGATGTAGAGGAAACCCGCTTGGTCGAGCCGGCCCAGGTCGCCGGTGTGGAACCAGCCCCCTTTCAGGGACTTGGCATTGGCTTCCGGATTGTCGTGATAGCCGGCAAAAACAGCCGGGCCGCGCACAGAGATCTCGCCCTGTTCGCCGGGCCCGAGACGACGCCCCTCGCTATCCTTGATCGCGATCTCCATGCCGGTACGCGGATAGCCACAGCTGCCGACCGGCATAGCCTCGTCGTCCAGGTCATGCAGCCAGGGCGGCAGCACCGTGATGTTGCCCGTCACCTCGCCCAGGCCATAGTACTGCACCAAGACCTTGCCCAGCTTCTCCAGGCAGTGCTTCTGGTCCGCCCGATACATGGGCGCCCCGGCATAGATCACATACTTCAGGCTGCCGTGGTCATAGCGATCCACGGCCGGATGGCGGCAGAGCCTGGTCAGGATCGTAGGCACGGTGAAGAGATTGGCGACGCCGTATCGCTCGATCAGTTGCCAGCACTCCTCCTCATCGAAGGAGGGGCTCGCGGTTAGCACCGAGACCACCCCGCGCGCCACCTGCGGCAGGATGTGGGCGCCCGCGCCATGGCTCAGCGGCGCCACCACCAAAGAGGCTTGGTCCTGCTGCGTATCCGGCATGAGGTCGGCCAGGTGGTTCACCACCACAAAGCCCATCTGATCGTGCGTCAACACGCCGGCTTTGGGTCGCCCCGTGGTGCCGGAGGTATAGAAGAACCAGCAGGGATCGCCGACCGTCACTTCCGCTTCCCAGGCCTCAGCGCCCCTACCCTCTGCCACCAGAGCCTCGAAGGAGATCGCCTCAGGCCCGACCTCCTCGCCGATGATGACGAACTGCCGGATAGCGGGCAGCGTCTCACGGCAGTGCGCCACATGCTCGGAAAAGCCGCTGTCCGCAATCATCAACACGGCCCCCGACGACTGCCCCAGATAGGCGATCTCCGGCGGCGTCAGCCGGGCGTTGCAAGGCACCCAGACCGCGCCCAGCTTGAAGGCAGCGAACATCGATTCAAACATCTGGTTCGAGTTCTTAGCCAGCACCAGGATGCGATCGCCCTTGCCGAAGCCGCGCGCCTTCAGCGCCGCCACCAAGGCATTCACCCGGGCGTCCAGCTCAGACCAGGTCCACTGGCGATCCCCCCAGATGAGCCCAGGTCGATCCGGCAGCCGCCGCGCCGTATCGCTTAGAAGTCGCCCCAGATTGACCGCGCCGCGTTGCCCCACACCACGTTGCCTGGCCCCACCCTGCTCAAGGTCGGTCATAGATCACTCTCGATTGTCTCAGAGCCTAACCCGAAACTGCTCAGTTCCGCTTGCTGCTGTCGGCCCGCGCCAAGAGTAGCTGGGTGCGCACCACCTCGAGCGAGCGTTCGATCTCGGTGTTCATCACCTCGCGCATGCCCGCTTCGTCGACGCGATCCAGGTCGACCATCAGGTTCTTATGCAGATCCTCAAGGTAGGCTTCCTTGCCAAGGTTGCGGGCCTGCACCAGCAGCATACGATCGACCAGCAGCCGCAAGACGGTCACTTCGGCACGCAGGCGAGTCTGTTCCGCCAGGCTAGCACTCTTTGCTGCCTTCTTGACCTTCTTCGCCTTCTTGTCTTTCGTCGCCTTTTTGCTCACTGACCTCTACTCCGCGCCACACAGCTGGACGCTTCCTCAACAACTCTCACCTTACTTGGCGCCAAGGCCCTGTCAATTAAAGGGGATCGCGCAACAGCGGTCCCGTCGAACAGTGGATGGAGCCGCCATTGGTCTGCACCTTGCCATAGTCGATCTGGGTCACGCTGACCCCAGCCTCGCCCAACCGATCCATCGTTTCGTTCGAAGCACCCGGCGGCATCAGGACATCACCCGGCGCCACCGCCAGGCAGTTGACGATCCAAGGATCGTCCTGCGGGGTGATCTCGATGGTCCGAACGCCCAGCTCCTTCAGCCGCTCCAGGAACGAGAAGGGCAAACCTTCTGCCGCGACCAGAGCCAAATCCTGGTCGATCATCACGAAGCTGCCGTCGATGTGGATGTCATAGCCGCGCAGATCGACAACGATCAGCTCCACACCCTGAGCCCGCAAGACTTCGTCCAGCTGCCGAATTGCCTCGTCATTGACCCGGATCGAGCGGCCGATGACGGCAGTCCTGCTGTTGATCCAGCCGAAGGATCCGCCTTCGATCATGCCGACGCCGGTGATGGTCCTGAGAATCGGCATGCCGATCTTTGCTAAGGTCCGCGTCACGCAGAGCTCTTCGCCACGCCGGATCCGCGGCGCCATGCGCGAGACGATGGCCCCACCCTTGACCGCGATCACGCTGTCGCGCGTGTAGCAGGCCTTGATCAGCGGCGCCTTGACGCCTTCCAGGTGGACGACCTCGACACCGCGGCTTTCCAGGGCGCTCACCAAGGCGTCGTGCTGCGCCTGCATGTCCTCGACTTCGGGGATGGTGTTGTGCTGCCAGTACCAGCCCACCTCCGGATCGCCATAGGCATCGATCTCTGAGATGTACTTGGAGCGGTCGACGATGCTCATCTCGCTTCCCGGGCGATGCACCAAGACCTTGCGCAGGCGTCCCACGTCGCTGTCGCAGCCCCAGACCTGACCCCAGGTCGAGACCTGTTCGCCCGGATCCTCGAAGGCCGGCTCGGGAACCGAGCCGAACTTCTTGATGGTCATGGCATAGCGAAAACCAGACAGCCCCTCACCCGACATAGCGCAACCTCCTTCTTCTTTCGCTTGTTAGCCCTAACCGCGCAGCGGCTCCAGGATCGATGCATAGTTGGCGACCGCAGCACCCCCCATATTGAAGACCCCGGCCAGTTTCGGATTGGCCACCTGCATCGGCCCGGCCAGGCCTAAGAGCTGCATGGAGGCCATGATGTGCATCGAGACCCCGGTGGCACCAATGGGATGCCCCTTGGACTTGAGCCCACCCGAGGCATTGATCGGCAGCTTGCCGTCCTTTTGGGTAATGCCCTCTTTCACGACCGCCGCCGCCTCGCCGGGCTTTGCCAGGCCCATGGCCTCATACTGCACCAGCTCAGCGATGGTGAAGCAGTCGTGCGTTTCTACGAGAGAAAGGTCCTCCACAGAGGTGCCAGCCTGCTTGTGGGCAGCCTGCCAGGCCAGCCTGCAGCCATCGAACTCCAGGATGTCCCGCCGCGCCATCGGTAGGAAGTCCTGCACATGTTGGGCCGCCCGGAACATCACGGCCTTCTTCATCTGCAGCGCAGTCTCCACGTCGGTCAGCACGATGGCTGCAGCCCCGTCCGAGACCAGCGAACAGTCGGTGCGCTTCAACGGCCCGGCGACATAGGGATTCTTTTCGCTGACATTGCGGCAGAAGTCGTAACCCAGATCCTTTTGCATCTGCGCCAAGGCATTGACCGACCCGTTCTTGTGGTTCTTGGCCGCAATCATCGCCAGCGCATCGGACTGATCGCCATACTTCTGGAAATAGAGGTCTGCGATCTGCCCAAAGACACCGGCAAAGCCACCCTCGATGTTGGCCTCGTCCTTCACGTAAGAGGCCTTCAGCAGCACGTTGCCGATGTCCCTGTTCGGCAGGCTGGTCATCTTCTCGACGCCGACACAGAGCACAAAGCGCGCATCCTTGGCCTTCAAAGACTTGATGCCCTGGTGCAGCGCTGCGGTCCCGGTGGCGCAAGCGTTCTCTACTCGGGTGGCGCGGGTGTAGCGAAAGCGATCATCGGCCTGCAGCACCAGCGAGGCTGGAAAGGCCTGCTGCGAGAAGCCCTCGTTGAAGTTACCCAGAACAATCTCATCGATCTCCTGAGGCTCCAGTCCAGCGTCTTCCACGGCTTGCACCGCGACCTGAGCGATCAAGCTCTCCAGGTCATCGTTCTCATGCTTACCGAACTTGCTGTGCGACCAACCAACGATACAGGCGGACATAAGGCCTCTCCCCAGGCGTTTCGGATCTCTGGATTATTGAGACATAAACTGCGGGCAATCGCGGCGCAACGACCGGAGGCTCGCAAAGCGCTGTGCCGCAAGGGAAGAGGCCTATGCTCTGTTCGGCCCTACCCCGTCAGAGCGACGCAAGAAAGTCTCGAAGCGGCTCTGCCACTGCTGCAGGATCGTCGATCATCGGAAAATGCCCGAAACCCGCTAAACTCACCAGAGTGACCGCATCCCCTTCATCGGCGACTGTCTCCATCCAGGCGTTTGTTTCACCTGTTTCCAGTGGCCGGCGCTTTCCGTCGCCGCCGAGGGTCGTGCTCTGCAGCACCAGGATCGGTGTCGCCCGCAGGGTATGAAGCGCCGCTCTGCTCTCTCCTTCGTCCCAGCGAAACACGTCGGCCATGGCTTGCACCAAGGGAGCCAGCTCAATCTCCTTGGCCCGCTCGATCAGACCACGCCCCGTCTCAGCCGGCATTCTTGGCCCAATCATCTGTCCGAAGAAGCCTTCCAGAAAGGCGTCCTTATCGGCCTGAATTGGATCCAGCATGACCGCTGGGTTCACGCCGGCAAAGCAACTTCCATCTAGCAGCACAAGGGCCGAGGTCTCCTCCGGACGCTGCAAAGCCGCCTGCAGGACGACACGACAGCCCATACTGTGCCCGATTAGGACCGTCGGACCGGAACAGGCAGCCGCCACACGCGCGGCCATGGCATCGACAGTGACCGAGAGCACGCCACCGGCGTCCGGCTCAAAGAGCCCCAGATCGGGCGCGATGCTGGAATAGCTGTCAGCGAGGTCTGTCCTCAGACCATCCCAGTCGGTTGGGCGACAGGCCATGCCATGCACAAAGCACAGGCTTGGCTGCGCGCTCACGAGGCCACCTCCTTGCGCTGCGGCAAGACGACCCAGTCAGGCAATGTGACCCGAACCTCCTCCTCGCCGCAGGTCATGGGCAGATCACTCTCCAAGGCCTGCAGCCTGAGCAACGCCAGAGCACGATTCCCAGAGGCTGAACGCAGCTCTCCGACCACCTTCCCATCCTGTAGGATCTCCCCCCCTTCACCCGCGAAAGTTTGTTCTTTTTCAACAGGTAAAAGTCTTTTCTTGACCAGGCCGCGATACTTGGTTCGCGCGGTGAGCTCTTGGCCCATGTAGCAGCCCTTGCGCCAGTCTACGCCACCCAGCTCGTCGAAGCCGTTCTCCAGCAAGAGGGCCTTCTCGATCTCCATATCCCGACCACCGTCCGGCAGCCCTAGCCCAATTCTGGCTTGCTCGTAGTCACTGGCTGACCCCTCGGCAACACCCTCCAGCGGGGCTTCATTGCGCACCCAGCAGCGAACCCCAACCCCTTGATGTCTTGGGTCAACCATCGCCACGCCAGCGCCCTCAGCCAGCGCGACCGCTGTCCCTGGTTCGGACTTCAGACCGAAGTGATCGCTGGCGCCCTCACCCCAAACCACCCGGAGGTGCCAAGCCTCAGAAACGTCCGCAAGTTCGACTTTGGAGCGCAGTTTGTAGAGTTTCAGACGACGCAACAGATCCGGCAGCCGCGCCGCGGCCGTCTCCAACAGCAGTGCGCCATCACATTCCAACAGAAAGAAGTCATGGAGGTACTTGCCCTGCGGCGTTAGAAAGGCAGCCCAAATCGCCTGATTTGGCGTCACTTTCATGACGTCGTTGCTAACGACGCCCTGCAAGAAGTCCCGCGCGTCCGCTCCTTCAATGGCAATAAATCCGCGCCCGGGCAGAACAAGCTGCCGGGGTCCCAGGATTGCCTCGTCTTTCTCTTGATCCATTGCGGCGATGTGGTCCGCTTGCGACCCGATCTCAAGCCCCTCAGGCCTGCAGACTTGACGCAATCGATCACGACACGCCAGGGAGGATCTATGGAGGAGGAGCCCGAAGCGGAAAGCTTGGAGGAGAGCCCTGCCGAGGCGGCGGAGAGCCAACCCTCGGTCATGATGACGATGGCAGGCCGCGAGGGCGGCGGTGCGGAGAGTTTCTTTGCCCGCCTGGCCGCTGCGCTGACCCGCCGGAACGTCAGGGTTTCGGCTGTGGTCCGGCCTCATCCTCCGCTCCTGGCCGGGCTCGCATCTGCGGGGATAAAGCCTGAGACAGCCAGCTTTCGCGCCCGCCTCGATCTCAAGACGCGCAATATCATGAAGCGGGCACTCTCCGATGAGAAACCGGAGATCGTACTGGCCTTCATGCAGCGCGCTGCCGCTCTAACCCCCAGGGGCCCCTATCACCTGGTGGGTCGGCTAGGCGGCCCCTATCCCTTGAAGCGCTTTCGCAATTGCGACCACCTGATCGCACCTGCACCGCAACTGATCGAGGGGATCGTCGCAGCAGGCTGGCCGCGCGAGCGCACCACCCTCCTCCCAAACTTTCTGCGTGACCGCGCCGAAGAACGCCGACCGCCTCCTGGCCTGCCGAAACCGGATCAGGGGTTCCTGCTGCTCGGCCTCGGTCGCCTGCATGAGGTCAAGGGCTTCAAGATCCTGATCCAGGCCTTAGCCGCCGTCCCCAATGCAACCCTCTGGCTTGCCGGCAACGGTCCGGAAGAGGTCTCGCTGCGCCACCTCGCCGGCAGCCTCAATCTCATGTCACGCATTCGCTTTCTGGGCTGGCAGGACGACCCGCTGCCGCTTATGCGAATGGCCGACCTGCTCGTCGTACCCTCTCTTGAGGAGCCCTTCGGCAATGTCGTGCTGGAAGGTTGGATGGCCGGCTGTCCGATCCTGGCCAGCGCCACGGCCGGCCCATCTTGGCTGATAGAAGAGGGCATCAACGGCAAGCTGGTGAAGCCAGGAAACGCGGCGCTGCTCTCCGCCGCGATCAGGGACCTGCTGGCAGCCCCCAACCGCCGTCATAGCCTAGCCGACGGAGGGCGCGAGGCCTATCTCGCCGGCTTCTCGGAAGAGCGGGGCGTTCAGGCTTATCTCGATTTTTTCCAGAAACTGACGGCCAGCGGCACCAAGCGGGCTTGAAGGGTGCCCCCTCCTATGCCCACTCTCCCTTAAAGACAAGGACGGCTGAGACTATTGCTGAGACTGGGGAGCGGCGCGCATGAGCCAAAGTTACGATCTGATCTTGAAGGGCGGCACGGTCTACACCACGGGGGGCCTCCAAGAGCTGGACGTCGCCATCTCCGGGGGCAAGATCGTCGCGATTGGTGCCCTGGCTCAGGCACCGGCGGCTGAACGCCTGGATCTGAAGGGCCTGACGGTCCTGCCCGGTGTGGTCGATACCCAGGTTCACTTCCGCGAACCCGGCATGGAGCATAAAGAGGATCTCGCCAGCGGCACCAAGGCAGCCGTCCTGGGCGGCGTGACCGCGGTCTGCGAGATGCCGAACACCTCGCCCACCACCACCACGGCGGCCTCGATCAACGACAAGCTGCGCCGCGCCCAGGGTCGCGCCTGGTGTGACCACGCCTTCTTCGTCGGTGCTGCGGGCGAGAATGTCGACAAGCTGGGCGAGCTTGAGCGCTTGCCGGGCGTGGTCGGCGTCAAACTCTTCATGGGCTCCTCGACCGGCAATCTGCTGGTGGAAGATGATGACACCCTGGAGGCCGTCCTGCGCTCCGGAACCCGCCGCATGGCGATCCACGCCGAAGACGAGCCCCGCTTGCGCGCCCGCATGGCGCTTGCCGGGAACGGCGGACCGGCCCAGCATCCCGTCTGGCGCGATGCCGAAACTGCCAGGCTCGCGACCGAGCGCCTGCTTCGACTGGCACGTAAGGCCGGGCGCCGCGTGCACGTCCTGCACATCACCACGGCAGACGAGCTGCCGCTCCTGGCCGCCAACCGCGACATCGCAACGGTCGAGGTCACGCCGCAGCATCTGACCCTGGAGGCGCCCAGCTGCTACGAAGAGCACGGCACCTACGCACAGATGAATCCGCCGATCCGTGACGGACGCCATCGCCAGGCTCTCTGGGGCGCCATCGCCAATGGTCTGGTCGATGTGGTCGGCAGCGATCATGCGCCCCACACCAAGGCCGAGAAGGCCAATCCCTACCCCGCCAGCCCCTCGGGTATGCCGGGCGTTCAGACCCTGCTGCCCCTGCTCATGGACCACATGAGTGCCGGCCGCCTGAGCCTGGAGCGCTTGGTCGACCTCACCTCCGCCGGGCCGCAGCGGATCTTCGGGTTGGCCGGCAAGGGACGGATCGCGCAGGGCTACCAGGCCGATTTCACCGTGGTAGATCTGGAAGCACGCCGCCGGATCGAGGCCTCTTGGCTCGCCAGTAAATGCGGCTGGTCGCCCTTCGAGGGCCGCTTCGTCACCGGCTGGCCGATCATGACCATCGTGCGCGGCAAGACGGTGATGCGCGATGGCCAAACCGTAGGCTCGCCGCTGGGCGAACCCCTGCGTTTTGTAGAGACCTTGCCGCATACGGGCTAACACCGTCGGTCATTGAAAAATGACCGTGGTTGCTGAGCAGCATCGGCCCTCTCCCCCTCCTGGCCGATGCGAAGCGATGAGCATGCCTCTTCGCACTGGGTTCAACGCCGCATCTCTTGCCGATCGCGACGAACTGCCCTAACATCCTTCGCGAACCAAGGGGTGCCCCCGGCAGGGGGCTGAGATGGCGCTGATTGCCTGCGCCGGACTCTTAGAACCTGATCCGGATCATGCCGGCGAAGGGATGGTGCCTTTCCCAAAAAGCACCGGCCCCGCCGCCCCTCGGATCGCTCGAGTGGAGTGATGTTACGTGACCTCAGTAGAGGTGATTGGCAGCGGTGTGGTCGGTCTGACAGCAGCTCTGGTGCTGGCGCGCCAAGGCTGCTCTGTCCGGCTGATAACAGCGAGCCAGGGCCCGGATAGCGACTGCTGTTCCTGGTGGGCCGGTGGCATGCTGGCACCCGAGTGCGAGATGGAATCGGCCGAGCCTCTGATCGGCAAGCTTGGTCGTGAGAGCATGGCATTGTGGGCAGACTGGGCCGCCCCGCTCTACAAGGGCACCTTGGTGGTCGCACCGCGACGCGATCAGGCCGACCTCGACCGCTTCGGCCGCATGACAAAGGGCTGGCGCGGCCTTGGGCGTGAGGAGATTGCGGCCCTGGAACCGGATCTAGCCGACCGCTTTCGCCGCGGCCTCTTCTATGAGGACGAGGGCCATCTCGACCCCCGTCGAACGCTCCGTCATATCTGGGATCTGTTGCAACAAGAAGGTGTCACGCTCAATACCGGCCGCCGTCTGAGCCCGGAAGAACTGAATCAGAGCGATGCCAGGGTCTGGCGCATCGATTGCCGCGGGCTTGCGGCAAGAGACAGCTTGCAAGACCTTCGAGGCGTGAAGGGCGAGATGCTGGTCTTACGGTCACGAGACATTACGCTCTCTCGCCCCGTGCGGCTCCTGCATCCGCGCTTTCCGCTCTACATCGTGCCGCGAGACCAGCATCACTTCATGGTCGGCGCCACCATGATCGAAACCGAGGATCGAAGCGGCATCACGGCGCGCTCCCTGATCGAGCTGCTCTCCAGTGCCTATGCCCTGCACCCGGCTTTCGGCGAGGCAGAGGTGGTCGAGATCGGCGTCGATGCCCGCCCAACATTTCCCGACAATCTCCCGCGCCTGGTCCAGCAAGGCCGGCGCCTGCACATCAACGGCTGCTACCGACACGGATTCCTGCTGGCCCCGGCGCTTGCCCGGCGGGCCGCAGACTGGATCCTGCGCGGGCAGCGCGACCCGGAGGTAATGGATGACTGTAACGGTGAACGGCCGGCAGCTTGAGACCCAGGCGGCGAGCCTCGCAGCCTTGCTGCAGGAACTCGGTTATGCCGAACGCAAAGTGGCCACGGCGGTCAATGGAGACTTCGTCCGGGCGGCACTGCGTGACGAGACCACCTTGAACCCAGGCGACGCGATCGACGTGGTCGTGCCCATGCAGGGGGGCTAAGGCCATGTCTTTGCGCCTTTACGACGTTGAGGTCGGCTCGCGCCTGCTACTCGGCAGCGCCCTCTACCCTTCGCCAGAGATCCTGCAACGCTCGGTCGCCGCCTCCGGCGCTGAAATCGTGACCCTTTCCCTCCGGCGAGAGACCGCTACAGGCCGCGAAAGTGCCGTTCTGGTTTCTCTCATTGAACAAACAGCCGTCCGTGTCCTGCCCAACACCGCCGGCTGCCACAGCGTCAAGGAGGCCGTCACCACGGCGCAGATGGCGCGTGAGCTCTTCGACACGCCTTGGATCAAGCTCGAGGTCATCGGCGAAGAAGACACCCTCGCACCCGACCCCTTCGGCCTAGTCGAGGCGGCACGCATCCTCAGCGAGGACGGCTTCCAGGTCTTCCCCTACACCACCGAGGACCTAGTCGTCGCCGAAGCCCTGTTAGAGGCTGGCTGCAAGGTCCTGATGCCTTGGGGTGCTCCGATTGGCAGCGGTCGCGGCCTGAACAATCCCTATGGGCTGCGCACTCTGCGTAACCACTTCCCCGACGTGCCGCTGATCGTCGATGCTGGCATCGGACGCCCCTCTCACGCCGCACAAGCCATGGAGCTCGGCTACGACGCCATCCTCCTCAACACGGCGGTCGCCAAGGCCGGTGACCCTGTGCTGATGGCAGAAGCCTTCGCCAAAGCCATTGAGGCCGGGCGGATCGGCTTTGAAGCCCAGCCTATGGAGGAACGCGACATGGCCAGTCCCTCGACGCCGCTCGCCGGCCTGCCCTTCGCGCTCAAAGAGGTTCAGTAGGGCCATGCTTCCACCCTTCTACCTAATCGTCGATGGCGCCCATTGGCTGGAGCGATTCCTGCCGCTTGGCCTCAAGCTCGTGCAGCTGCGCATCAAGGATCGCCCGGAAGCGGAGCTGCGCCAAGAAATCGCCCAGGCCCGTGACCTCTGCGCAGCCGCCGGCTGCCAGCTCATCGTCAACGACTACTGGCGCCTCGCACTGGATTTGGGCTGCGACTACATTCATCTCGGTCAGGAAGATCTAGACGAAGCCGATGTCCCGGCGATCAAGCAGGCTGGCCTTCGCCTCGGCATCTCCAGCCACGACAGGGCGGAACTCAGGCGCGCCCTTTCGCTCGAACCCGACTACATAGCCCTGGGTCCGGTCTACCCAACAATCCTCAAGGCCATGCGTTGGGATCCCCAGGGCTTGGAGCGCGTCGGCGTTTGGAAAGAGGCGATTGGCAGCCTTCCGCTGGTCGCGATCGGCGGCCTGACGGTGGAACGGGCCCCTGCCGTCTTCGCGGCCGGCGCCGATAGCTGCTCTGTCGTGACCGATGTGTTGCGCGCCGAAGACCCGGAGGCCCGCCTTTCCGCTTGGCTCGAGACCGCAGCCTCAGCCAAAGCGACGGCGTAACGAGGCTAAGAGAGCGAAGGGCGAAACGGCCGGCTGATCCAGCTCTGCCATGACCTTGGTCAGGCCTTTACGCCCATAGTCGGCACGCAGGGTCTGCAAGAGCCAAGCCCGACCCTGCTCCGCGCGCTGCGTCGTCAGAAAATCTCGTTCACTCAAGTGCGCCACATGCCTCTCTGCCAGAGAGAGCAACGCGTCCGCCGCTCCCGGTTCTTGGGCAGCCAGCGCCAAGCAGGCAACAGACCAGCCTTCGACCGGAGCGCTGAGTCCGATCGCAGCCTTGAGATCCGCCAGCGCACGCTGGGCAGCAGCGCCCAGATCAGCCTTGGTCACCACGGCGATGTGCGGAATCTCAACAATCCCAGCCTTCATGAACTGGACGGCGTCACCGGAGGCTGGCTGCACGCAGAAGACCACGGTATCGGCCATATCGGCGACATCGGTCTCCGACTGTCCGACGCCAACCGTCTCGACCAAAACCAGATCGAAAAGAGCGCGGAGCAAGGTGATCGCCGGAAAGGCCTCGTCGGACAGCCCTCCTAGACGATGGCGTGCAGCCATGGAGCGCACGAAACAGTCCTTGTCCCCCGCAGGGCTCATTACCCGCAGCCGATCGCCCAAGAGAGCCCCACCACTGCGCCTGGACGAGGGATCGATCGCCAAGACCGCAACCCGCCGGCCCTTCGCCCGCGCCGCCTTCAACAAAGCCCCGGTCAAGGTCGACTTGCCAACACCCGGTGGTCCGGTGATCCCCAGCACCTGGCCCCCGCCCCCAGCAAGCGCCAACTGCCAGGCGGCATTCAGGTAGGCCAGGTTCTGATCACTGTCCGGCGCACTCTCGAGACGCGCCAGAGCAGCGGCAACCGCCGCCTTCCCGCCGCCTGCGATCTGGCCTAGGCTCTTGTTGATGTCGCTTTCGATCATGCCGTCTGCCTGCACAGTCTCTCGCCTCCGGTCAAGGCGCTGCGGCCAGAGGTTGCAGGCCAAAGGAAAGCTCTTGGCCGGGCGCCCTGATTTCGACACAGACTCTCTTTAAAAGAGTATTCCATGATTAACTATAACCAAAAGATGCAGTTGTTTCGGAAAGGCGCGGCCCTTCTCCTGGTCTGCGGCCTTGTAGGCCTGCTGGCGGCCTGTTCGCCGTCACGCAGCTTCGAGTCTGTGTCACTCCTCTCCTCCCTTGCAGGCGGCAGCTATCCCGATCAATACAGTCGCATTGCCGTCCGATACCAGGGGCAAACGGGCCTGCAAGAGGGCGACCTCTATCGTCCGACCGAGGGCGATCCGCAGGCCGCCATGATGATCCTGCCCGGCGCCAGCCCCAATGGTCGCGACGATCCTCGGGTCGTCGCCTTTGCCGCTCAGTGGGCTGAGGCTGGCTTCCTCGTCCTTGTTCCCGACATCGCCAATCTGCGCCGCCTCCAGGTCTCCGCCAGCGACTCTCTGGTGATGGCAGATTCTCTAAGGTACCTCGCGGGAGAGGCTGGCCCAAACATACCCCTCGGCGCTTTCGGCCTCTCTTATGCCGTTGGACCCTTGATGATCGCGCTGTTGCAGCCGGACCTGGCAGAGCGCGTCGACTTCGTCGTCGCGCTCGGCGGCTACTACAGCTCTCAGGCGGTCTCGACCTACGTGACCACCGGCGCCTACCGCGCACCCGGCCAAGAGCGTTGGCGGCGGCGCGAGCCCGATGGCTTCGGCGCCTGGCTCTTCGCCTACTCCAACGCGGCGCGGCTTGAGGATCCCGACGATGCCTGGCGTCTGCGACGCATCGCCGAGCTGCGCTTGGATGATCGCCAGTCTGACATCGAAACCCTCCGTCACGGCCTGGGCCCTGAGGGTCAAAGCGTTCTGGCCTTTCTTGAGAACCGCGACCCCGATGCCGTCCCCGAACTGGAGCAGGCCTTACCCGCCCGCATCAAGGCCGAGATGCGGGCCCTGGATCTCACGACTTACAGCTTGAAGGGTGCTGGCCCAAGGCTCTTCCTGGTGCACGGCAAAGAAGATCAGGTGATCCCCTACACAGAGAGCATGGCACTGGCGGAGGCCGTGAATGCCGAGGGTGAGGAGGAACGCGCGGAACTCTACTTGCTGGATGCCTTCCGACACACCGATCTCGGCCGCACAACCCTGGGCGACGTCATAACGCTCAGCAGCGTGCTCTACGAGATCCTGGAGATCCGAGACTTTGCGCCTTCAGCACCTGATGTCAGCTGCGGACAATCTTGCCCGGATTCATCAACCCGGCCGGATCCAGCGCCTGCTTGATCGCCCGCATCACTGGCAGAGCATCACCGTGCTCCTGCGCCAGCAGGTCCATCTTGCCATAGCCGATACCATGCTCGCCTGTGCAGGTGCCGCCCATCGAGAGGGCCCGTGCCACCATGCTGTCGTTCAGAGCCTGGGCTTTCTCCAGCTCCTCAGAGTTATCCGGCTCCAAGAGATAGATCAGGTGGAAATTGCCGTCGCCGACATGGCCGACGATCGGCGCAATAAGGCCGCTCTCGTCGACCTCTTCTCTGGTCTGCAAGACGCACTCAGCCAGCCTTGAGACCGGGACGCAGACATCGGTTGCCCAGCCGATGCTCCCTGGACGCAGGGCCAGTGCAGCATAGAAGGCATCGTGGCGCGCTTGCCAGAGCGCAGCTCGATCCTCCGCCTCCTTGGCCCAGGCGAATGCGCGACTGCCGTTCGCAGAGGCGATCTCCTCGACAATGGAGGACTGCTCTTCGACCCAGTTTGGCGTCCCATGGAACTCAAAGAAGATCGTCGGCAAGACTGGATGATCCAGTTTGGAGTAGCGGTTCACCGCATCCATCTGGACCTCGTCCAACAACTCCATGCGCGCGACCGGCACACCCATTTGGATGGTTTCGATGACCGTGGTCACGGCCCCTTCCAAGGTCTCGAAGGAGGCAACGGCCGCCCCCATCGCCTCCGGTATCCCATGCAGACGCAGACGCACCTCGGTGATGATCCCCAGGGTCCCTTCCGACCCCACCATCAGCCGGGTCAGGTCATAGCCGGCTGATGACTTGCGGGCCCGACCGCCGGTGCGCACGACCCGGCCATCGGCCAGCACCACCGTCAACCCCAGTACATTCTCGCGCATGGTCCCATAGCGAACAGCATTGGTCCCCGAAGCACCGGTCGCCGCCATCCCGCCCAGCGAAGCATCGGCCCCAGGGTCGATCGGAAACATAAGCCCGTCATGACGGATGTAGTCGTTCAGCTGTTTGCGGGTCACCCCGGCCTGGACAAGGCAATCCAGGTCGGCGGCATTGACCTCCAGCACCTCGTTCATCTGGCTGACGTCGATCGAGATGCCGCCATGGATCGCCGCTATATGTCCTTCCAGCGAGGTACCGGTCCCGAATGGTACCATCGGCACCCCGTGCTTGACGCAGGTCTTGACGGCGCTCACCACCTCGTCAGTGGACTGTGCGAAGACAACCGCATCCGGCCAGGCCTCATGTGAGGTCTCATCGCGCCCATGCTGTTCGCGCACGGACTGCGAGGTCGAGAGGCGGCTGTCGAATGCAGCGCGCAGCTCCTCAATGGCCGCCGCCAAGGCTTTGGGGTCGGCAAGGGGGCGAATGTTGGAAATCGCCGTCATCGTCGCGCTCCTCCCGGAATCAGAAAGCCAGTGCTACACCAGAGAAAGCGCAAGGCAAAGACCTTGCTGCTGGTGGGCTTGCGCCTGGATCAGTTCCTGAAATTGCGCAGAAGGGCCTCGCCTTCCAGTCCTGCCCGAAACAGCCAGTCACTGGCAGCACCCCGACCGGCCTCGCCGACCCGTTCTCTAAGGGCTGGAGCCTCAAGATAGAGCCCATCACGCTGCAGCAGCCTGATCAACGCAGCATTCTGCGCCCTGCCGGCGGCCCAGGCCTGCTCCTCGGCGGCCTCTGCTGCCCGCCTCAAGGCCTCTTGGTCCGAGCGGCTCAAGGTCTCGAAGGTCGGCTCGTGGACCACGACCACTGTCAGGGGAATCCAAGAGTCCATCGGGAAAAAGGCGGAGTCACCAGTCGCACCGCGCAGGGCCTCAGGCGCGCCCAGAAAGGCGGCATCGACACGCCCGGAGCGATAGGCGTCAGCCAAACGGCGCGGCGAGCCGTGAAAGGCAGAGGCACCGAGGTTTCTGGCGATCCCATCAATCAGATTGGTACTGCCGCCAAGCGACAGGCCGCTGAGACCACTCGCGTTGCGCAGGGACCGCGGTCCCAAGAGCCCGCGTGGCGTCTGTGGTGCGGCAAAGAGCAAGACCAGATCGCGTGACCAGAGTTCCTGCTGCAAGGGACCGCGCAACACCCCCCAGAGGCGCCGCGCGGACGCAAAGTCGCTGGCCAAGGTCGGCAAGGAATCCGCTTCGAAGAGCGGCCCCCAGGCCTCCATGTCATCCAAAGGCAGGGCTGCCAGCTTGACTTCGCCAGTCTGCACCGCGTGCAAGAGACCATTGCGGAGGGCCAGGCTATCGGCCGGATAGATCGCTGGAGAGATCCGCCCATTGGTCGCAATCTGCAGATCCTGCCCGAAGAGCTCCAGGCTCTGCACCTGCACCGAGCCCTCAGGCAAAACGGTCGGCAAGCGCCACTCGGCGGCAGAGACCGCCCCGCTGACAATCATCAGACCACCGATCAGCAGGCCGGTTAGACCTCGCTTCGTGCCAATCATGCCCCTGGTCATCGTCTGGCGCTTCCTCCTGTCCTTGCTTCGCTCTGCCCAACAATGGTTAGCAATTGCGGCAAGGCCATGTCACGCCGAGACTCCGCCAAGATTATTGAAAAGCTTTGATCATTCCGGCGCGTTGATCGCCCGATCAAGCGTCCAGTCATAGGTCCCAAGGTCCCGCTCCCTGACGGCCTGCTGCCAGCCCACCGCCTCGGCCCTGCGCTTGAAGGCCAGCCCCTCCGGCGAGTGCCGGCTGATGCCGTCGAAGAGGGTGGCAAACATCTGCGTCGTGCGCAGGCCCATATTCTCCAGCGCCTGATTGATCATCAGCTTCTGCATCATCAGTTGGTTGACCGGAACGCTGGCCATTCGGTGGACCAGCTCGTCTACCTCTTGATCCAACTTCTCGGCCGGCACCGCCTTCAGCACCAGCCCCATCTCCGCAGCTTCGCGGCCCGTCACCTTGTCGCCGGTAAAGAGCATCCGCTTGGCGCGCTCCGGGCCCAGCCGATAGACCCACATGGCCGTGGTCGGACAGCCCCAGACTCGAGCCGGCATGTAGCCGATCAAGGCCTCCTCCGCCATCACGACCAGATCGCTGCAGAGTGCGATGTCGGAGCCACCGGCGACTGCATGGCCCTGGACCTTGCAGACCACCGGCCGCGTGCAGCGAAAGAGGCTGAGAAAGCACTCGGTATTGCGCATCATGAAGCGGTAGTCCTGCATCGGATCCCAAGGCATCTCTTGGATGCCCGCATTGGGTCCTTTGCGCTCGGCGTAGAAGTTCAAGTCATAGCCAGCACAGAAGCTGCGCCCCTTGCCCGATAGCAGAACCACATGGACCTCCGGATCGGCGTCGATTTCAGCGACCGCGGCCTGCAGCTGCCTGGGCACATCGTCATCGATCGCGTTCAGGACCTCCGGCCTATTCAGAGTGATGCGGGCAATCCGGCCATCCTTTTCATAGAGAACCTTGCTCATTCCGACTGTCTTCCTCCCAATGTTGGTCCTTGGCCTGGTTTGCAGACCAGCGATCGAAACACCTCGCAAAAAAGAAAAGGGCGCCCCAGCCAAACGGTGGGGCGCCCTTCTCAATCTTGGATGGCGGCTTACGCCGCCGTGGCTAGATCGCCTTCAGGTTTGCTGCTGCCAGCTTACCCTTCCGGGGATCGCGCTCCAGGTCGAAGCTCAGCTTCTGGCCCTCGTTGATGGCACCCAGGCCCGAGCGCTCCACGGCACTGATGTGCACGAAGACGTCGGCACCGCCATCATCGGGCTGAATGAAGCCATAACCTTTGGTAGCGTTGAACCACTTAACCGTTCCGTTTGCCATGAGATCTACTCCTTTCATGGACTGGATAGTTGCTGTTGTTGTCCATCGGGTGGCATTGTCGCCAACCCGCATGATCTGATCAATCCTAAGCGGCGCGCGCTTGGGACTGCGATGGTCTGCCCGCATTGCCATTGCGTCGGCGACGTGGCCGCCGCTTGGCCTGGCGTGGCGCAGAACTGGCCTCCTCCGGTCGCTTCCCGGGTTTGGAGCGCCGTCGTGGCTGTGCCCGCTTTTCGGTCTCATCCTCCGGCAGAAGCTGGGTCCCGATCAACTTTTCAATGGTCCGAAGCAGACCCCGCTCGTTCACATCGACCAACGAGATGGCGTGACCGGAGGCGCCGGCGCGTGCCGTGCGCCCAATCCTGTGCACATAGGCTTCCGGCACATTCGGCAGCTCGAAGTTGACGACGTGGCTCACGGCATCGATGTCGATGCCCCGCGCCGCGATGTCGGTCGCGACCAAGGTGCGAACCCGCCCCGCCTTGAAGTCGGCCAAGGTGCGCTCACGCTGATTTTGCGACTTGTTGCCATGGATTGCGGCAGCTGAAAGGCCACCTTGCTCCAGGAAGCGCGTCACCCGGTCGGCACCATGCTTGGTGCGGGTGAAGACGATGGCGCGCGTGACCCCATTCTGGGACAGGATCTCTTTCAGCTTCTGGCGCTTTTCGCTCGCCGGCACGGCCAAGGCCTGCTGCTTGACCAGCTCAACAGGCGTGGCCGCGGGTGCGACTGAGACCTCGACCGGATCGCGCATGAAGTCAGCGGCCAGGGCCCTGATCTCGCGCGGCATAGTGGCCGAGAAGAGGACGGTCTGCCGTGTCCTTGGCAGAGCAGCCAGGATGCGGCGCATGGCCGGCAAGAAGCCCATGTCCAGCATCTGGTCGGCTTCATCCAGGACCACGGTATCAATCTCACCGAGGTCGAGATTAGCATTGGCCATGTGGTCCAGAAGCCGCCCAGGTGTGGCGACAATGAAGTCCGGCCGACGGCTGAGTGCGCGCAGCTGGTGGCGCGCGCTGGCCCCACCGATCACCAAAGCAGAAGAAACACGCATGAAGCGGCTGTATCGCTTCAAGGAGGCCTCGATCTGGCCGGCAAGCTCGCGGGTCGGCGCCAGCACCAGGCTGCGCGAGGTGCTCCCCCTGCGCCGATCGCCGTGCGAGGCCAAGTGGTGCAGAATGGGCAGCAGAAAGGCCGCGGTCTTACCGGTCCCGGTTTGCGCGATGCCGATCAGGTCATGTTGTTCGATCAACGGCAGAATTGCCGCATCTTGGATTGGGGTTGGATGGTCGTGGCCCTCGTTCGCGAGAGCACGGAGGATGGGCTTGGCAAGACCCAGATCTGTAAAGGAGGTCAATAGGACCCTTTCAATAGACGATCATGGCTGGGACCAAGAGCCCTCGCCAGCGATCAAAGCGTTCGTTCTTTAGGGAGTCTGCGTAGAAAAACTGCCTGATGACGCGCCGGTTCCGCCCGGCGCTATTCTTTAAAGCCTGGCGCTTGCAGCGTCATGGCTCCGTAAAGAAAGCAGCGACAGATTCTTCAATCACCCTACGCCCGCTGCGTCCTCAAGGCAGAGATAGGCATGTCCCCCCGCTCAATGCAAGCTGTGATCCTCGCATAGGAGGTGAGCGTCGCATTGAAGGCCCCTGGCAAAGAGCGTTAGCTTGTCCCCAGCATTTAGAGTCGCAGGGGAGCAGAGTGCGATGCAAGTGGACGGCCAAGCCTATCGGACCATCTGGCTCTCAAGCGACGGTGAGAGCGTGGCAGTGATCGATCAGACCAAGCTGCCCCATCGCTTCGAAGTCCTAAACCTCACCTCGCTGGCGGACGCCGCAGCGGCCATTGAGCGGATGGTGGTGCGCGGTGCCCCCTTGATCGGTGCCACGGCAGCCTACGGCATGGCGCTCGCCCTGCGCCGCGATGCCTCTGACCATAGCTTGGACGAGGCCTATAGGCGCCTCCTCTCTACCCGCCCCACAGCCGTCAATCTGCGCTGGGCCTTGGATCGCGTCGTGAAAGAGCTAAGCCCGCTCGCTGCCGACCAGCGCTGTGAAGCGGCCTATCGATTGGCAGCGGCAAACGCCGATGAAGACGTCGTCATTAACGCGTCGATTGGCGAACAGGGGCTGCCTTTGCTACGAGAGATCGCAGAGCGAAAGGGAGGCCGCCGGGTCAATGTACTCACGCATTGCAACGCCGGCTGGCTGGCCACGGTCGATTGGGGAACGGCAACCGCACCGCTCTACAAAGCACAGGAAGAAGGCATCGACGTTCACGTCTGGGTCGACGAGACCAGGCCCCGCAACCAGGGGGCTGCCCTCACCGCCTGGGAGCTGGGTCAGCAGGGCATCGCCCATAGCGTCATTGCCGACAACACCGGCGGCCATCTGATGCAGCATGGCCAGGTGGACCTGGTTATCACCGGGACAGATCGCACCACCGGCAGCGGCGATGTCGCCAACAAGATTGGCACCTACCTGAAGGCTCTGGCAGCGAAGGACAACGGCGTGCCCTTTTATGTGGCACTCCCCTCCCCCACCATCGATTTCACCTTGGACGATGGTGTCAGCCAGATCCCGATCGAAGAGCGCAGCCCGGACGAGGTCGCCAAGATCACCGGCGAGACCGAGAGCGGAGCCATCGAAACGGTCTCGCTCATTCCTTCGGGCTCAAGTGCGGTGAACTATGCCTTCGACGTCACCCCGGCCCGCCTGGTCACTGGCCTGATCACCGAAGCCGGCATCGCCGAGGCCAGTCGCGAGGGTCTGGCAAAACTCTTCCCCGAGCGGGCAGTTGTGCGGGGTTAGGCAATCCTCAGATCAAAGCGATTACATCGATGTTGGTGACGACGACGCCGTTCGGGATGCTGGCACCTTGGCCCAACAGCAAGGTGTCGGTGCCTGAACCACCGTCGTAGGTCTCGCCGTCGACGAAATCGCCCTGGCTCGCCACCACCAAGGTGTCGTCGCCAGACCCTCCATAGAGGCTGTCTTTCCCACTGCCGCCGAAGAGAAAGGCATCGTCACCCTCGGACCCCTTCACCACGTCAGCCCCACTACCGCCATAGAAGAAGGAGTCTCCGCCGCCACCCCCGGCCAGGGTGTCACTGCCAAGCCCGCCATAGAAGAAGGCGTCATCATCCCTACGGCCACTGAGGTTGTCGTCGCCTGAGCCTCCATAGAGTAGAGAGTCAGCGCCGGCAGCACCAACCAGGAAGTCATTACCGGTCTCACCAATAAGAGACAGGTCGTCGCCGCTACCGCCATAGACGCGATCCCTTCCGTTGCCGCCGTCCAGCCCGGCATCGATACCACTGCCGCCGTAGATCCAGTCGCCCGCATTGGCGCCATAGAGACCCTGGTCGTCACCAACATCGCCATAGAGACGATCTGCAGCAAAACCGCCATAGAGGCTATCGGCCCCGCTACCACCGAACAACTGGTCGCTGTCGTTGCCGCCGTAGATCCCGTCGGTACCACTGTCGCCCTGTAGCGAGCGGTCCTGGCCGCCGCGCCCGAAGAGTAAATCGTTGCCGGTGCCGCCGAAGAAGTAGCTGTCGTCGCCGATGCCGCCGAAGAGCCTATCGTCGGCGTCCGCGCCATAGAGGAAGGCATCGTCCCCCTGGCGCCCACTCAAGACATCCGCGGCGCTGTCGCCGAACAGCAGGGAATCGCCGCCGCTGTCACCGGCGACAAAGTCCTCGCCGCTGCCGCCCCGAAGGGAGAGATCGCCGCCGCTGCCGCCGAAGAGCCAATCGTCGCCTGCACCACCATAAAGGCTGTCGCTGTCATGGCCGCCGAAGAGGTCCTTGTCCGACCCGCTGCCGCCGAAGATCCCGTCTTCTCCTGTCCCGCCGGAGAGATGGCTATCGTCACCTTCGCCACCGTAGACGCGGTCATCGCCATTCGCCCCGATCAGGCTTTGATCATCCCCGGTATCGCCCGAGAGACTGTCATTGCCACCGCCGCCGACAAGGCTGACGTCGTTCCCGCTGCCGCCGAAGAGGCTATCGATACCCCCGCCACCAACCAGGCTAAGGTCGGCGCCCTCGCCACCATAAACTCCGTCGTCGTCGCCCCCGCCATAGAGCCGCGTATCGTCACCATTTCCACCGAAGACCTTGTCGTCACCGGTGCCACCTCTCAGGTTTCGATCATTACCTGTGTCGCCCGAAAGCTGGTCATTGTCATGGCCGCCTAGGAGGCTGACGTCGTTCCCACTGCCTCCAAAGAGGCTATCAACGCCGCCCGCCCCAGACAGAGTTTCATCGGCCCCCTCGTCGCCGAAAATCCAGTCGTCGCTACCCCCACCGTAGAGTCGCGTATCATCACCGCTGCCGCCGAACAGGCTGTCGTCACCCGCCTCGCCCTCAAGGTTCCTATCGTCGCCACCATCGCCCTCAAGTCGATCATTGCCACCACCGCCTTGTAGAGCGATATCATTGCCACTGCCGCCGAAGATCTGGTCTTCTCCGGAACCCTCTCCACCTCTGAGGACGGAGTCGGCGCCGCTGTCACCTCTTATGACATCATCGCCAGACCCGCCGTAGAGAACCGCGTCTTCGCCTTGCCCGCCGTAGACCGTGTCGCTCCCGCTACCACCCCGCAAGAAAGCATCCGCTCCATCGCCTCCGTCCAGGGTATCGTCACCGGCATCGCCAACAAGAATCACGTCCTCGCCACTATCACCGAAGAGAGTGTCGTTGCCCTGGCCACCGAAAAGGCTGCGTTCATTGCCACTCCCCCCCCAAACGCGGTCATCGTCGTCGTCTGCCAGAATGGTGGTATCGTCACCCAGGCCACCGTAGAGCCTGTCTGCGCCATCCCCTCCATAGAGAGTAAAATCGTCGCCACTGCCACCCTCCAGCAGATCCGATCCCGTATCTCCGGCAAACCGGAAGTCCTCTCCGCTGCCCAATAGAAGACTGTCGTCACCGCTTCCACCATAGAAGCGTCGATCCGCCCCTGAACCACCGAAAAGGCTGTCATTGCCATCATCACCGTAGAAGAGACGGTCGTTGCCCTCCTCACCGGAAAGACTGTCATCGTCAAAGCCTCCGAAGACGCTGACATCATCGCCACTGCCACCGAAGGCACGGTCGTTGCCGGCATCCCCGTTCAACAGCAAGTCCGCGCCGCTGTCTCCATAGAGCCGATCGTTACCTGTTCCGCCGAAGATGCTGTCCTGCCCGGTGCCGCCGTAAAGCTGCGCGTCCTTTCCACTGCCGCCGTAAAGAGAATCGGCACCCGATTGCCCCTCTATGCGGCCGTCATTCCCAAGGCCCCCGTCGATACGGTCGTCACCATCACCACCAAAAAGATTGGTATCGACACCGTCACCGGCGAAGATGCTGTCCTTACCCTCCCCACCGATGAGCCCCGTGTCGTCACCACCGTCTCCATAGATGAGGTCATCGCCGGTCCCTCCTCGAAGGACCCAGTCTCCCTGGTCGCCGCCCCAGAGGGAATCCTGTCCGTCGCCGCCGATCAGGCTGAAATCGAGCCCGGACCCGCCGTAGAGACTGTCGTCGCCTGTGCCTCCGTCGAGTGTTTGATCAGCGCCGCCAGCACCGAAGAGGCCATCGTTATTGTCACCGCCGAAGAGAAAGAAGTCGCTGGACGATTCTCCCAGAAGCCGATCGTCACCGCTGTCGCCTATCAGGTCCCCATCCTTCCCGGATCCCCCCCTGATCGTATCTTCTCCGTCATTGCCCCGAATGCTGAAGTCATCGCCGTCACCGCCATAAATCTTATCGCTGTCACCGTTCCCTGAGATGAAAAAATCAACGTCATTGCCACCGAAGATCGTATCGTTATAGACTCCTCCGCGAATGTTCACGTCATTGCCGTCACCACCGAAGATCAAATCGACCCCGCTTCCGCCGAACAAGAAAGAGTCGGCGCCGGTGTCACCGGTTAGTCGGTCGACGCCTGTACCACCGACCAGCGAGAAATCAGCCCCGCTGCCGCCGCGGATGGTATCGTTTCCAATTCCGCCGAAGAGACTGCGATCCGCACCCTCGTCTCCAAACAGGCGATCGCCGCCAGTGCCACCGTAGAAGAGGCTGTCACCACCGCCACCACCATAGAGCCGGTCGGCACCCAGCCCTCCGATCAGCGACCGATCGTTCCCGTCGCCACCAAAGAGGCTGTCGAAGCCATTACCGCCCTCGAGGATCCTATCGTTCCCACTGCCACCATAGAGGCTGTCGCCGCCGGTCAAGCCGTAGAGGCGGTCGTTGCCGCTCAGCCCATAGATCGTGTCGACCTCACTCGACCCGATGATGGTGTTGTTCTCTCCGGCGCTACCGAAATAGAGTCCCATAGCGATGCTTCCCCCTTTTTGTACAGACAATCGAAACTGAGCGGGCCACTCCTGACATATGGCCAATCCTAGATCGTCGCCATTTTCGCGATTTTACTACAAGGCGCGGATACGCGGAACACAAATTCAATGAAAAGCGATATCCATTAGGTCAAGACACAATCCACGTCAGCCTTCAGAATGATTGATTGTTCATCCATAGGCTGGCTCATTTAGGTGATTTTATCCTTATAGGAGGAGGCAAGCGCACCTATACAGACCCTGTTTTGGGTGAGATTTAGTAATAGAATGTCAGGCCACTTGCGGCAATGACACCGGTGTTAACAGCGCCACTCTCCGCATCCCAGCGGCCATACATAATCCCGCCGATGGCGTGAATGCCTGAGGCCAAGGTGTAGTCGAAGCCCACCGTCGCCGCAGTCATCTTGCTTTTGCGACCGGACCGTACAAAGCCGGAGGTACCAGCCGGCGCGCCTTCAATCTGGCCATGGAAATAGGCCGCGCCGAGAAGCCAATCGCCGGTCTTATAAGAGATGCCGGCGTCCCAAGACTGACCGGTGGTTGAGCGAAACACGCCGTCGCTGTCGAACTCGCGCTCGCCCTCGATCTCGTTGGCATAGGAACCGCCGATCGTCACGCCTGCGTAGCCAAGGTTAAACCCGAAGCTGACGGCCTGATAGGCGCCAGCGCCAACCTCGCGGGCAAGGTCAGAGGGTTGCGCACGCCGATAGCCTGTCGCCAAGGCCACGCTGACATCCTCGATGGTCTTCACGTAGTTCGCGCCAAGCGAGATGCCGTTGTAGTATTGCGTCCGCCGCTCCGCCTCTACCGGGAAGTTCTGACCGCCACCAATCTCGCTCACGGTCGGGGCATAGCTGAGCCCCAACTGAAAGCCCTCCATCCGCGGGGTGTAATAGGTCACGACGTTCTCTGTATCGCCAAAGTCCAGATAGGTAGAGGTAGCAGGAGAAATGAACACCACGGTGCTGTCGTCATTGGGCGGAATGAAGACGGTCACCCAGCCGGAATTGAGTGGCAGTCCCACGACCGGTGCTGCATAGTGCATCTGATAGGCTGCGGAGTAGTTGCTTCCCAATTCCAAGCGTCCGTAGGGCGTATCAAGCCAGCCAAAGCGCCTCTCAATGGTAAAGATCTCGTCGGATCGCCAGCTGAATATCTCCAGTTCCATCATGGCGCCGAACTGCAAAGCGTTTTCGGTTTCGTACTTACCTTGGAGAGTGAATGTGGTGTTCTGCCAGACGCCGGTAGCGCCATAGTCTGGTGACTCTTCCGGGTCATTCCGGCTTGGTGATGAATTGATGTGGCCGGCACTGAAGAGCGAATTGGAGTAGCCGCCGATGCTGAGCTTTATCCCCTTGTCTGTGTCCGCGGCAAAGGACAGTGACGAGACGGCACAACAGGCTGTCGTCGTGAAGAGCAGAGTCCTAAGAGGTACCATCGACCAGAAACTCAATCCACTGGCAGACCGATCCGAAGCGAGCAATCTGCGTCACTCATCCCTACTCATGATCGAACGTCTGACATCTGTACTCAAGCTAAACGTAGATTCATTGCCTCCTCAGCGCTGGAGCTTTGGCTCCCAAGCCTCGCGCTTGCGAGCCAACTCAAGCAGTGCGCCGACGTCCTGAAGTGGCTTGGCAGGGACCATGAGATCGCGCGCCAGCGCTATGGCGCGTGCCTCACATGAAGCGCGCAAGGCCTCGTCCTCGATCCATTCGAAGTCGATGTTGTGGGCCAGACCAAGCGTCCGCCGGATGAGCTCCGCACCCGTGAAGGCCAGTGTGTCCTGGAACAGCTGCGCCATCCAGACCTGCCGCTCCGCCTCCAGCGCCGCCTGCCCTGCTTCTCCTTCAAAGAGCGCACCCGGATAGCCATCGCCTTGCGCCGCCTCGCTGCGCCACAAAGCCAAGAACTTCTCGGCAAAGCCGGTCCAACAGCCTTCGACCGTCTCCAGAATCCAGTCTCGATAGCGATCCCGTACGCCCGGCGCCTCTTCGTGCCCGCGCTGGGAGAAATAGCTCATCAAGAGGTTGGCCAAGAGTGCCCCCAGATCGAAGCCGATCGGTCCGACGAAGGCGAACTCCGGGTCGATGACCCGCGTGTCCTCCTCCGTCAGCATGATGGAGCCGGAGTGCAGGTCGCCATGCAGCAGCGCCTGGCCATTGCTCATGAAGGCAATCTTCAGGCGCGATATCGCCCGCTTCATCTCCCAGTCTTCGCGCAGGTCGGCCGCAATCTGATCCAGATAAGGACTGGTCCAGCGGTTCTTCTCCGCCAGCATGTAGGGCTCGGTAAAGATCAGATCCTCGGTAATCTTGCAGAGCGCCGTGTTGCTCGCAAAAGCCTCGATCAGCGCCTTCTTGCGATCAGCCGTCAGCGCGATATCGCTGGTTTGAAAGTAGGTCTTGGCCGTGAAATCGGTGATCGCGTTGACGAAGTTGGGATAGACCCGTCCCGCGATCATGCCTTGACGCATGATGATGTGCGGCTCCAAGAGCTCCATGGCGATCAAGGCCAAGGTCTCATCGTAGTAGACGACGTTTGGAACGAGCCCCGGCGCCAAAGCCTCCTCTCGTCTCAGCGCCATCTGTTCATAGTGTGCTCTGCTCAGCGGCAAGGGCCAACTTTCACCGACCAGCCGCACATAGGGCAGCGCCTGCTTGATCGCGAGCCCGCCGGCGGGTCCGCGCAGCTTGAAAACCAGGTTCAGGTTGCCGTCGCCGACCTCTTCGATCTGCCAGTCCTCAGGAGAACCGCCCAGGCGCTGAGCAATCTCCGGTTGCCCGCTTGCATAGCTGCGGAGCTCCTCTGGCCCTAAGGCCCGATACCCAGGCGGAACCGACAGGCTTCCTACCATTTAGATCTCCTCCTCCGATCTCTCCCGATCATTGCCAGCCGCGACCGCGCTGTCCAGCATCACAGGCAGCGGTGCAGAGATTCACCCAAGATGCCCCAAAACGTTTGCGCGGGAACCGAAGATCGGCTTAGGCTGTAGAAAATCGCGGCAACGAGAGATCGCGGGGGGCGCGGCAAACGCCCAAGCCATGAGGAGACGTCGGTTGGGGTCACGCCCAAAGTCCGAAGCAGGTGGCGCTGTGCGCCGGGGTCCGACCGCACACTATGCCAAGGGCATGGAAGCCCGCGCACAGTTGCCGACGATCAAGGATGTGGCGCGTGCTGCCGGCGTCTCGGTGACCACTGTTTCTCACGTCTTCAACGGCACCCGCCCGGTCGCGGCCGAGACCCAAGCCCGGGTAAAGGCTGCGATTGACGAGTTGGGCTATTACCCCTCGATCCTGGCCCGCGCCCTCAAGGGAGAGCGCACCGGCACCATCGGCATGCTGGCCACCTCCTCGACCAACCCCTTCTTCGCAGAGGTCATCAGCGGCGTCGAAGAGCGCTGCTTCGAACTGGGCTATTCCCTCATCCTCTGCAACACGCGCGAAGACCGCCAACGCATGAATGCGCAGTTGGCCACCATGCTGCAGAAGCGCATTGATGGTCTGATCGTGATGACCACGAACTACGATCCCAGCTTCTTCCAGGATCTGCGTGGATTGCGCGGCATACACTTGGTGGCGATCGATACCGAAGACCTGGACCAGGTCATCGTGGTCAATGATGATTCAGAGATGGGCGGCGCACTTGCCGCCAACTTTCTGGTGGAACGCGGGTTCCGCCGCCTGGGCGTGCTGGCCGGGCCGCATCAGCATCCGCGGGCTAACCGCCGCTTGAAAGGCTTTGCCGAAGCCCTGAAGCAAGCCGGCCTCGCCCTCGAAGAGAGCCTGATCTATCGCACGGATCTTACCCTTGGCAGCGGTGACGCGGCCATGCAGCGGCTCTTGGCGCAGCAGAAGGTGCCACCGGAAGCCATCTTCTGCATGAACGATCTAACCGCGATCGGTGCCATGCACGCGGCCCGCCAAGCCGGGCTGGAAATTCCGGGAGATCTCTCGCTGATCGGTTACGACGACATCGAGATGGCATCATACTGCCAGCCGCAACTCACGACCATTCGCCAGCCCACCATGGAAATCGGCCGTACTGCGGCCCAGCGCCTGATCGCGCTGGTCCAGGGTGAGGAAGAGACCAGCGAGGCCGTAGCCCTACCGCCGCAGCTGGTCGAAAGGCAGTCTGTCGGCCATGGCCCGGCTTGGTCCGACAAGCCCGGAAAGGGGGAAGCATGACCTTGGAGAGTCCGGCAGATCAGAGCCGGCGTGCGGAGATCGTGCGAGGCGACCCCTCCACCTATCCGGACTGGTTTTCCGCGCGCAAGCGGGCCAAGCCGCTGATCGTCTCGCGCTGGGTGCCGATCCTGCTGGTCGGCCTGCCGGTTTTGGTGCTGCTGGCCATCGTCATCTATCCGACGATCTGGATGTTCTATCACTCGCTCCGGGACACCAACATCACCGGTCTCTTCACCGGCGACACGACCTACATCGGGTTCGAGAACTATGGCACGGTGCTGAACTCGGAACGCTTCCACGACTCGCTCTGGCACCTGGCGCTCTATCTCTTCTTCGGTGCCTGTTTTCAGGTACTGCTCGGGACCATCCTGGCGCTCATCATCTACGAGTACCTCAAGTCCAACCTGGCCCGCGCACTGATCCTGATCCTGCTGGTGCTGCCGATGATGCTGCCGCCCTCGATCGTCGGCACCCTCTGGCGCTTCCTGCTCACCCCCTCCAACGGTGCGATCAACCAGGCGCTGCTCGATCTCGGCATTATCTCCTCGCATATCGAGTGGTTCAACGCCGGGGTCTCGCTCTGGTCGATCATCATCGCCGACATCTGGAACTGGACTGCCCTTCCTCTCCTCATCGTCTATTCTGGCCGGGTCTCCCTGCCGCCGGCAGTCTACGAGGCCGCCCGGGTCGATGGCGCCGGACAGTGGAAGGTCTTGCGCCGCATCACCTTGCCGATGCTGAAAGAGGTGATCGCCATTGCCTTCATCCTGCGCTTCACCGACGCCTTCAAGTTCGTCGATCTGGTCTATGTCATGACCTCGGGCGGTCCGGCGCAATCCTCGGAGCTGCCCACCTACATCGCTTTCCAACGCGGCATCCGCGAGTTCGCGATCGGCGAGGCTGCGGCCTATGCCATCATCATCTTCGCCATCTCGGCCATCATCGTGACGCTCTTCCTGAAGTACATGAAGCGCGTGATGAAGGCCCAGGGCCTGGCTTGAGGGAGGGGCGAGCATGACTGCGACCGCAGAGACCCTGGTTGTCGCCAGCGAAGCCCAGGCAGCAGAGCGTTGGCGTTTCGTGCGCTACCTCTTCCTGATCTTCCTCGGCCTCTGGCTGCTCTTCACCCTCTTTCCCCTCTATTTCATGGGGATCACCGCATTCAAGTCGGCGGCCGAGACCAACCTGACGCAGCCGACCTTCTGGCCGCAGGAGTGGTTCCCGGAGAACTTCGTCGGCGTCTTTGCCGAGCCCACCAACTTCACGGCCCTGGTCGACAGCTTCATCATCGCCACCGGCAACACCCTCTTGGCGCTCTTCTTGGGAAGCCTCGCCGGCTATGCCTTCGCCCGCTTTCCACGCCAGGCCGGTGGTGAGAACCTGGCTTTCTGGATGCTGTCCAACCGCATGTTTCCGCCGGTTGCCATCCTGATCCCCATGTTCTTCCTCTTCGACAACACGCCCTGGGGCACCGACAGCCACATCTCGCTCATCATCCTCTACCTTGTCTTCAACCTGCCGCTGGCGACCTGGCTGATGATGGTCTTCTTCCGCGACGTGCCGCGAGAGCTGGAGGAAGCCGCCTATCTGGATGGCTGGCGCCCCTTACGCGCCTTCGTGAAGGTCACCCTGCCGCTGGTGCTGCCCGGCATGATCTCCGTCGCCATGCTCTGCTGGATCTTCGCCTGGAACGAATACCTCTTCGCCAATCTCTTCGTCGGCTCTGACGTGCGCACCTACACCATCGTGATCCCGACCTTCACGCATGGCTCGCAAACTCTGTGGAACCTGCAGATGGCCTTCTCCCTCATTGCCATGATCCCGCCCGTGGCGCTCTTCATCGTGCTCAGGCGTTACATGGTCCGCGGCCTCTCGCTCGGCGTGGTGAAAGGGTAAGCCCATGGCCAGACTCAGCATCGAGGGCCTCTGCAAAGGCTGGGACTTCCCGGTTATCGACGATCTCAGCTTTGAGGTCGAAGAGGGTGAGTTCTTCGTGGTCGTCGGTCCCTCCGGCATCGGCAAGACCACCTTGCTGCGCCTCATCGCCGGACTAGAGACCGCCGATCGCGGCATCGTCCGCCTGGGCGACAAGGACATCACGCGCCTTCCGCCCTATCACCGGCGGGTCGCCATGACCTTCGAATCCTATGCGCTCTACCCGCACCTGACCGTCTTCGAGAACATCGCGAGCCCGCTGCGTGCCCGCAAGGTGGACCGCGCCACCATCGAGACCCGGGTGAAGTCCGTCACCAAGCTCTTGCGCATCGACCATCTCCTGGAGCGCAAGCCAGGCGAGGTCTCGGGCGGTCAGAAGCAGCGCACCGCGCTGGGCCGAACTCTGGTCGCCGACCCCGAGGCCTTCCTGCTGGATGAGCCGATCAGCCATCTGGACGCCAAGATCCGCCATGAGCTGCGCATGCAGTTCCACACCCTGGAGGATCTCCGCCGGGTGGCAACGGTCTATGTGACCCATGACTATGCCGAGGCCCTGTCGCTGGGCGATCGCATCGGCGTCATGGGGAATGGCGGAGGCCTGGTCCAGGTCGGTACCGCGCGCGAGCTCTTCGAGCGGCCCAAGGCCCTCTTCGTGGCAGAGCATCTGGGGCAGCCTACGATCAACGTGATCCCGGCAAATCTCCAGGAAGAGGCCGGCCAGCTCTATGCCCATGCCGATGGTGCCGCCTTCCGCCTGCCCCTGACGGATGAGCAAAGGCGGCGCCTCAATGGCGCTGCCTCACGGCGCATCGTCATCGGTCTGCGCCCACAGCACGTCCGGCCGAGAGACGAGCAACAGGGCCAAGCCCTGGAGATGGACGCACAGGTCGACATCTTCGAAGCCCTGGGCTCCAACGGCATCATGATCACCCAGGCCGGCGGGATTCAGCTCACGGCATTGACCGATCCGGAACGGCACTTCGACCCCGGGGAGCAGGTGCTCCTGGGTATCGAGACCGACGCACTCCACCTCTTCGATGCCGAGAGCGGGATCAGCCTGCTGGAGGATGACTGATGGCCCGCGTCACGCTGAACAGCGTCAACAAGATCTACGGTCACGGCTCCAAGGCCGTTCATGCCGTGCAGAACTTGGATCTGGCCATCGAGGATGGAGAGTTCGTCGCCCTGCTCGGCCCATCCGGCTGCGGCAAGACCTCGACCCTGCGTATGATCGTCGGGCTGGAGAGCGTCACCTCGGGCTCTATTCTCTTCGACAGCACCGACGTCACCCACCTGGAACCGCAGCAGCGCAACGTGGCCATGGCCTTCGAGACCTATGCCCTCTATCCCAACTTCACGATCGAGGAGAACCTGGCTTTTCCGCTGGAGGTCCGCGGCGTGCCGGCTGCAGAACGTCGTCGCCGCGCGCAGCAGGTCGCCGAGCTGCTGCGTATCACCCCCATCCTCAAGGAAAAACCGCCAGGCCTCTCCGGCGGGCAGCAACAGCGCGTTTCGCTGGGCCGCGCCCTCATCCGCGAGCCCGCAGTCTTCATCCTGGACGAGGTCATGAGCCATCTGGACGCGCACCTTAAGTTCCAGATGCTTTTTGACCTGAAACGCCTGCACCGCGACCTGAAGCGCACCATGATCTACGTGACCCACGATCAGGTCGAGGCATTGGCCCTGGCAGACCGTATTGCGGTCATGTCGAACGCCAAGCTGCAGCAGGTCGGCGACCGCGCCACGCTTTACAATCGCCCGGCCAATGCCTTCGTCGCCGACTTCATCGGCGAGCCGCCGACCAACTTCTTCAAAGCCCGCCCGCAACAGGAAAACGGCAGCCTGACCTTGGCGGTCGAGGAGAGCCAGCTAACCTTCACCTTGACTGAAGAGGCCGAAGCACGGCTCGGGAACGCCGATGCAGCGCACTATACCGTGGGCCTCCGGCCGCAGAACCTCACCCTCAAACCGGCCGGGGGCGCTCTGCAAGCCAAGGTCGCGATCAACGAGTACCTGGGTGAGCGCTCTATCCTGACCTTGGAGAATGGTGCCGCCCGGTTTCGCGCACTCGTGCCACCGGGCACGCGAAGCGCTCAGAACGATGCCATTACCTTACACTATGACCCGGCCCGGGTTATGGTCTTCGATGCCAAGACCGAGGAGTTGCTCGTTTAGCCTGGCCATCGACAAGAGCAAGACCTGCCTCAAGGCAGGCGCAGCCGACTTTC
This sequence comes from Rhodospirillales bacterium, assembly GCA_963669335.1. GTDB lineage: Bacteria > Pseudomonadota > Alphaproteobacteria > Kiloniellales > JACOMY01 > JACOMY01. Next base: position 1,621,588 of record OY770023.1, on the reverse strand, counting down.
CCGCCGCTCGGGGCAGACTCGGTGGTTCAACAGAAGAAGGGAGGAGATCATGTCTCTATTCAGCAGATGGACCCGGCGTAAGTTCATGCGAAACGTGGCGATGGGGGCCGGAGCGGCCGCCATGGCTGGTGCACCGGGCAAGCTTGCTTGGGGTGCACAGCCGGTCCCGCCGGGCAAGAAGCTCTTCAACGACATCGAACTGCGCTACTTCCAGGATTCGAACTGGCTGAACGCACCGCTCTGGCTCTCGCCGCTGCTACAGAAGGAAGCCGGCGTCGGCATCGCCTCGCGTGAGCTCTATGATGGCGGTGACGCGGTGGCGAAGATCCTGCCGCAACTCCTGACCAGCAAGCCGCGCTTCGACTGGGTGCAGTATCCCTCGCTCTTCTTCGGCGCCTTTGCCTCGACCGGTCAGCTCGAGCCCTTGGACGAGTATTACGCCAAGTACGACGGCACCAAGGACTACCTCGACTGGGTCATGCCGGCCTACCGAGAATTCTATACCAAGTGGGACGGCGCAAACTATGGCGTGATGCTGGACGGCGACATCCACATCCTGCATTACCGCCAGAGCTACTTCGACAACCCGGACCTTCAGAAAAAGTACTCCAAGCGCTTCCAGAAGGATCTGGCGGTGCCCTCCACCTGGCCAGACTTCCTGAAAGTCACCCAGTTCATGACGGAAGAGCTTTCCAGCCAAGGCATCTACGGCACCTCAATGGTGGTGAACCCGCCGAACTTCGGTTGGGGCTTCTGGATGGATATCGCCGCCTCGGCCGGCGTGAACTACTTCGATGAGAACATGCACCCGGTGATCAACCAGGGTAAGGCCGCCGAGAGCCTGGATATGTACAAGGAGATCATCAAGTTCGGCCCGCCGGGTGCAGAGGCGATGGACATCGGCACCACGATCCAGCGCTGGCAGTCTGGCTCCGATGTAATGAGCGTCTGGTGGATCGATCTTGCCGAGTTCACAGTCCAGCAGCAGGGTCCGGAAAAGGCCGAGGATCAGCGTGGCGCCATCGTGCCGGGCTGGGTGAACGACGATGGTTCGGTCACGCATCGTGCCATCTCGCTCTGGTGCCGCACCGCCTCGATACCGAAGAACCTGCCGCAGGATGTGAAGGACGCGGCCTTCTACTTCATCTACCGCATGTCCCATCCGGACTATTCCGATCACATCGTGGCCGATCCCTACTGCGGTTCCGACCCCTTCGGTTCGTCGCACTACACCGATATGGCCGCGCAATACTACATAGAGCCGAACCCACAGCGCGGCACCTCGGACCTCTGGCCGACCAACGATGGTATCTTCAAGACCTTCGAGACGGCCCGAAACCATCTGGACGCTGGCCTCGCCAACGTCGAGGTCGGCTATCCCCAGTTCTTCTGGGAGGGTGCTCCGGAATACGCCGATGCCCTTGGCCGCAACATCTCCAAGGCCATCTCCGGCGATCTGACCTCGCAGCAGGCCCTCGACGAGGCCGCCGAAGAGTGGGTGAAGATCGCACAGAAGCTTGGACTAGACAGCCAGAAGGCGCAGTACAAGAACTTCATCGATGGTGCCCGGGCGCTGGGCTACAAGATCTAGCGCCCGTTCCGCCCGCGTCTTCGGACGCGGGCGGTCTTCCTTGTCATTCCAGCACCCAAGAGACGCGTCATGAAAAAGATTCTGAACGATCCTCAGGCCTACGTCGACGAGATGCTGGAGGGCTTGACTGCCGTCCATCCTGACATCTATGCCCAGCCAGCCCCGCGAGTTATCGCCCGTGCTTCCGGCGCAACGCAAGGCAAGGTTGGCATTGTATCTGGCGGCGGCTCAGGCCACCTGCCGATCTTTACAGGTTATGTAGGAAAAGGCCTGCTCGACGCCTGCGCCATCGGTGACGTCTTCGCTTCGCCCTCGGCCGAGCAGATGGCCGAGGCCATGCGCCAAGCCAATGGCGGCGCCGGGGTGCTTCGCCTCTATGGCAACTACGGCGGCGACGTCATGAACTTCGACATGGCCGGCGAGACGGTGGAGCTGGAGGAGGACATCGAATCCACCACCGTGCTCTTGGCCGACGACGTGGTCTCTGCCCTACCGGCCGAGCGCGAAAAGCGCCGCGGTGTCGCCGGCATGGTCTATGCCTTCAAGATTGCCGGCGCCCGCGCCGAAGAGGAGGCCAGCCTGGCCGAAGTGACGGAGGTCGCTCAACGCACTGCCGATGCCTGTCGTTCGGTCGGCATGGCGCTCACCCCCTGCACCGTCCCGCAAGCCGGCAAGCCCACCTTCCAGCTCGGCGAGGATGAGATGGAGATGGGCATGGGCATCCACGGCGAGCCCGGTATCTGGCGCGATAAGCTTCGCCCGGCCGACGCCATCACCAACGAGATGCTGGATCTACTTCTGAAGGATATGCCACTCAGCGGCGGCGATAAGATCTCAATCCTGGTCAACTCTCTGGGCGCCACTCCGGACGAAGAGCTCTACATTATGTATCGCTGCGCCAAGGACCGTCTCGCCGGCGACGGCATGGAGATCGTCATGCCCCTGGTCGGCCGCTATGCCACCTCTATGGAGATGACCGGTGCCACCATCACGATCTGCAAGCTGGACGACGAGTTGGAGCGCTTGCTGAAGGCGCCCTGCCACTGCGCCTACCTCTCGATTACCTAGGGACCAGGCCAATGGGTTTCACGGTGGAGGACCTGCGCACGGCCGCCCCGCGTTTGGCTGCCGCGGCGGAGGCGGCCGCAGATGAGCTGAACGAACAAGACGGCAAGCTGGGCGACGGCGACCTGGGTGTCACTCTCCGCAAGGGCTGGCTGGAGGTCGCCGCCGAGGCACCGGACTTTCCTGACGATCTCAGCAAAGCCTTCCTCGCCTGCTCCAAGGCCTTCCAGCGCGTCTCCTCCTCCTCTTATGGAACCTTGATCGCGACCGGCTTCATGAGTGCTGCCAAGGCGACAAAGGGGCGAGACGAGGCTGATTGGTCCGAGATCTCCGCTCTTCTGGCCGCGGCGCGTGACGCTATGATGGCGCGCGGCAAGGGGGAACTGGGCGACAAGTCTGTCCTGGATTCTTTGGAGGCTGCCGCCCAGGCCACCCAAGGCTTGGACCAGCCCGAAGCAATCCTCGCCGCAGCCGACAAGGCGGCAGAGGAAGCGCTGGACCAGTTTCGAGATCAGCCCAACAAGCTCGGCCGCGCCCGCATGTTCGCTGAGCGCTCTATCGGTTTGGATGATCCGGGCATGCTGGCCTTCCGCCGTCTGGTCGCCGGCCTGAAAGGCGCGTGATCCATGCTGAAGACGATCTCTCCCCTCCTCTCGCCCGACCTCCTCTGGGTCTTGGCGAGCATGGGACACGGCGACGATCTCGTCCTCGTCGACCGCAACTTCCCGGCAGCCTCGACCGCCAAGGCTACGGTATCGGGTCGCCTGATCAAGCTTGATGGCGCTGACTGTACCCAGGCCGCAGCGGCCATTCTCAGCCTCTTTCCCCTCGACAGTTTCGTGGACTCGCCGCTGGTCTACATGCAGGTCGTGGGAGAGCCTGAGACCAGGCTTGAGATCCATGACGAGGTGGCAGCCGCTGCGGAACGCAGCGAGGGAGGCACGGTCAAGGTGGCCAGCCTCGAACGCCACGCCTTCTATGCGGCCGCACGGCAGGGTTTTGCCGTCGTCCAGACCTCAGAGACACGTCCCTATGGCTGCTTTTTAATGCGCAAGGGGGTCATCTTTGATTAAGGTGCAGCCATGGCGGGCCTGAAGCACCAGAAGCTCAGGCGAGAGATCATCCAGGCCTGCCTGGACATGAACCGTCTTGGGATCAATCAAGGCACCTCCGGCAACATCTCGGTTCGCGTTCCCGAAGGCTTCCTCGTGACCCCTTCCGGGATCGCCTATGAGGGGATGGCGCCTGGGCAGATCGTGACCATGGATCTGGACGGTGGCTACTGGGGCAAGTGGCTCCCCTCCTCCGAGTGGCGCATGCATCACGACATCTATCGAGACCGCCCCGAGGCCGGGGCCGTAGTCCATACCCACGCAGCCCACGCCACCGCGCTCTCTTGCCTGCGCCGCGATGTGCCCGCCTTCCACTACATGATTGCCGTTGCCGGAGGCGACTCACTCCGTTGCGCGGACTATGCCACCTTCGGCACAGAAGAGCTCTCGCGCAACATGCTGCGCGCTCTGGCCGACCGTCGCGCCTGTCTGCTGGCCAACCACGGCATGATTTGCTTTGCCGAAAGCCTGCCCAAGGCGCTCTGGCTCGCCGGGGAGATCGAAACACTCTGCCGTCAGTACAGCCTGGCCTGTCAGACCGGCCAAGCGACCCTCTTGGAACCGGCCGAAATGAACCGCGTCCTGCAACGCTTCAAGAGCTATGGCAAACAGGCCGAAGACCTGGACGAAGGCGGGGCGGCCTTTCAGATGCCGACACGGCGAGATACTGCATCATGACCCGTGCCGTGACGGTCTTTGGATCGGTCAATCTAGACCTGATCGCCCACGTCGAGAGCCTACCGAAGCCTGGCGAGACCGTCACTGGCGGCCGTTTCCTCTCGGCTCCTGGGGGCAAGGGGGCAAACCAAGCCCTGGCTGCCGCCCGCGCCGGTGCCGCTACCAGTCTCGTCGGTGCCATTGGCAACGACGCATTCAGCGAGCAAACCCTCCCCTTGCTCCGCGACGCCGGCGTCAATCTGAATGGCCTCAGACGCCTTGAGGATCCGACCGGCACGGCTCTGATCCTGGTTGATGAGGCTGGGGAGAACATCATAGCCGTTGCCTCCGGCGCTAACTATGCGCTGAAGAAAAGCGACCTTACAGACTTTGGCTTCACTGAAGACAGCATCCTGCTTTGTCAGTTGGAGATGGACCTGGAGGCGACAGCGGCCGTCATCGCCCAAGCCAAATCGGCGGGAGCAACCGTCATCCTGAACCTGGCGCCCTTTCGACCCGAAGCAGCCGCATTCCTTTGCGACGCAGACCTCCTCATCATGAATGCGGGAGAGGCAGAGGCCCTTGCTGCGGTCTTGGGCATGGAGAGTGCGAAACCGCAGGATCTGAAAGCGGAAACAGGCTGCAGCATTGTGGTCACCCTGGGCGGTGACGGCCTCACAGCCTGCCTAGGGACTGAGACTCTAACGCTCACGGCCTACTCAGTTCCTGTCGTTGACACAGTCGGTGCTGGCGATGCCTTCTGCGGCTACTTGGCCGCCTACCTCTCCAGCAACGGAGACATCGATCAAGAAGGGTTACGCTACGCCACCGCTGCAGGCGGGCTCACCTGCACCACCCAAGGCGCCCAGACTGCAATTCCAGATTATGCCAAAGTCTGCGCCTTGTTGGACAGCCGTCTGACTCTGCCATGACAACGCAATCCGCCAGGGATGTGGTCTGCCTCGTTGCCACATCAGCTCCTATCGCGTCGATAGACCGTTGAGACCAACCCCATCTTGTGGCTTTGAACATTCTGCAAGATGAAGCCGCGGACAGGTGTTTCCTCACCGAAAAGGCGCTTTCCCGTCCCCACAACCACTGGGAATGTCCAGAGCCGCAGTTCATCGATCAGATCCGCCGCCAAGAGGGTCTGGATCAGTTGCCAACTGCCGTGCACCTGGATCAATGGCCCGTCGTTTGCCTTTAGGCGTCGAACGGCCTCGGCAGGATCACCGGCAAGGACCTCGGCACCTTCCCAAGTCAAGCCCCCGCCCCTTGATGTCATAACGTACTTCTTTGCGGAATTGAGCACCGCAGCAACGGGGTTCCCGTTCCCCATAGCCGGCCAATGCCCGGCAAAGAGATCGTAGGTCTTGCCGCCCAGCAGCAGGTCGTAGGGCGCCGACATGCAGCTTTGGAAGACCGGCGGCATCACCGCCTCCCAATAGGGCTGAGCCCAGCCACCTGCGCTGAAGCCCCCGGAAGGATCCTCCTCCGCACTGCTCGGGCTTTGCATGACGCCGTCCAGGGTGAGAAAGATGAGGATTGCCAGGTCGCGCATGCTCTGAAATCTCCAAGTCTTGGATTGTCGGCCCCTCAAACGAGGGGGCTCATACCCTAGACGTCAAGGCGCCAGAAAGCGGGACAGGGGAAAGTTAAAGGTGTCCTCATGGCACTTCAGGGCATGCAGCACCGCACTGCCGCTAAAGTCGCGCACGTCGTACTGGCAGACACTGACCAGGGGAAAACGGCGGGCGATCTCATAGTTGTAGCGCTGCTCATAGGCCTGCAGCGCCTCATAGCTCATTCCCAGCTTCAGGCACCAACTCATGTCACCCAAGAGCCGAAACGAGCGGAATCCAGCCCGTGTTGCTGTCATTAAGCTGTGCTCGACGAAACGGCACATGGCCTCGCCGTCCGGAACGCCGTCGCTCAAGACCAGCTGACCGCGAGTAACTGCCTCCTCCAGGCCGTTCCAGACCTCAGCGATATGCCTTAGGATCTCCACCCGAACCGCCTCGGTCCCGATCAAGAGACAGCAGTCTCCTGCACGCAGACCGTCCGCCAGAAACGGCACCGACCATTTCAATCGCCCCAGATCGTTCTCATAAAGCGTGCAAATGTGGTTGCCATGCTCGATCGCAATCCCTTCCAAGACCACCTCGGCCTGCCGGTCGGGCTGCGCTGCTTTTGGCGATCGCTCGGACTCGCGCTCTTCCATGAAGGCCAGCAGGTCCTGACGGCGAAAGCGCCGCTCATGCTTTGCACCAATGCGTAAACACCCAAGGCGCCCGCTGTTGGTCCAGCGTCGCAACGAGGCTTCGCTGACCTTCAACAAGGCCGCCGCCTCCTTGATGGTCAGCAGTTCGCTATCCCTGTTGCCGCCTATCACCATGATCCAGCCTTACCATCTCGTCGCGCGCCGCGATCCCGGAGGCTTACGCCATGGATCGCCCCTTTACTTATACAATGCTATACATTCGTGTCGCTTGTTTGACAATCTTTGCATAGGAGAGTTAGCCTTTGCGCGGATGGTCGCGATACCCTATTGGGCGATCATCCCAAGAGGACGAGATCCTAAGGACAGTTGGGGCGAGAGGCGGGGTCCCCGCTCTCGCCCCCGAACAGCGAGGAACCGCCAATGAGCACCACACTCCGCCTGCTGCATCACCCAGCCTCACAACCCTGCCGCTCTGCCCGCCAGTTCTTGATCGAAAACAACATCCCCTTTGAGGATGAGATCATCGACATTACGACCAACATCAACGAGCAGCAGGATTTCCGCGATAGGTACAACCCCACAGGCCAGGTTCCGATCCTGGTCGACGGCGACTTGACCGTTTGGGAGAACGTCGCGATCGGCCGCTATTTGAACGAAAAGTACAACTGCCCTAGCCATTGGTTCGGCTCCACGCTGGTTGAACGGGCAAGGATCAACCAGTTCGTCCAGTGGTATGCCTACACCCTGCGGCTCGGCGGCGGCGCCTTCCACTGGACCATTTTCGCGCCTATGATCTATGGTGCCGACAAGGACTTCACCGCCGAACGGCGCAAGGGTAAGCATGTCCTCTACGAGTCCATGGAGATGCTGGAAAGCTATTGGTTAAAGGACAGCGACTACGTTTGCGGCAACGAGGTGAGCTACGGCGATCTCGCGGCCTTCCACGAGTTCGTGTCGCACGACGCCGGCAACATCATTCCGCAGACGGTCTGGGACAAGCATCCAAAGATTAGCGCTTGGTTCAAGCGCATGTCCGCACGCCCGGCGAACCAAGAGGTCAGCGGCTGGCAGTATGAGACCATCGCCAAGGTCATGGCCGGCGAGATGAAGGTGGAGTTCACCCGCAGGACCGCCGTCCTGAAGGGCACGGAGGCCCACGGCGGCCATAACCGCGGCATCCCGCATCTGGGCGAGAAAGAGGACTACATTGCCGAGATGGAGTCCTGAGTTGACATGACCATCGCTCAAGCCGGCTTGATCGCTTTTGGTTAGGCTGGCGGAGCAATCTCGCGTAGAGGACGACGCAGTCGGCGAAACCCGGCTGCGTCATCCCCTTTGACGACGCCCCGGAGGAGCCCAATGCCCGCAGTACAGGAGCCCGCAGTACAGGAGATTGAGCAAGGCAGACCAAGGCTGGGTGCCTTCAACTATCTGGCCCCCTCGGTGCAGTCCTCGCTCTATCGCAATGGCCGCGTGCTCACTAGACGCGACGGCAGCGGCAACGACAGCCCTTGGGAGGGCGCCGATCTCGATCAATGCGAGGTCCAAGTCTCGGACGCTAGAAGACTGGACCGGGCCGCCTGCCCGCGCCTTAACCGTAACGGCTTCGAACGCATCGACCAGCCCGCGCCCGCACTCGACTTCCTCGATCACACCCAGGTGCTGCAGCACTACTACCCCCACACGGCCGAGGTCGTGCGCCAGGCCAGTGGGGCTCGACGTGTCGCCGCCTTTGACCACAACATTCGCTCGGTCTCCGGCAACCTCAGCAAGCGGCGCAGTCTCGGCGGGCAGCAGGTGCAGCCGCCCTTACACATGGTGCACGGTGACTACACCCTGACCAGCGCACCACAGCGCCTCAAGGACCTGGCCAAGCTGCCCAGCGCCAACGACACCTATCGTCCCCTGCTGAATGACGGCGAGAGCCTGTTGCCGAGAGACGAGGTCGAGGCCGCCCTTAAGGCCGGCCGTTTCGCCATCATCAACCTCTGGCGCAATATCGCGGCAGAGCCGGTTGCCTCCCATCCCCTCGCCCTCTGTGACGCCGACAGCGTCAAACCCGAAGATCTCGTGGTTTTCGAGATTCATTATCGCGACCGCATCGGCGAGAACTACTACGCCAAGCACGCTGATCGTCACCGCTGGCTGCTCTTCCCAGAAATGCAGCGCGACGAGGCCCTCTTGATCAAGCAGTGGGATTCGGCCGGCCCCTTGGCCGTTTCGCAAGGCGCGGAAGCCGATGCGAGCCACCCAGAGGCCCCCTGCACCTTCAGCTTCCACAGCGCTTTCGACGATCCGACGGCGCCGCCCAACGCGCCGGATCGCTGGAGCATAGAGGTACGCTGCATCGCGCTCTTTTAGTGCTGTTCGGCTGCAAAAGGCGAAAGCATCCGCCCTGGCACGTGCCTCGGCAGCACCCAATGCGCTGCCCCATTTCTCAGAAGCACCCGCTTCCCCGCCCTGTTTCAAGACGAGTGTGCAGCAGCTGACAATTGCACAACCTCTTAGCACAGTGGTAGTCTCTAGCTAAAGCAAAGATATCATACACAATTGTATAGTCTAAGCGACTACGGATGCTTGGACACTCAGGGGATTCAAACATAAGGGGGGCAAGATGACTGACGCTCTCAACCGCGCGTACCGGCCTTTGGCCATACCGCTCCTCTCGGCAGCTCTGTTTTTTCGGGTGCCGATCAAGCCCAAGCAGAGCGCGCGACAACGCAGCCCTCGGGATCTGTGACAATCGACTGCTCGGGTAACCTCTCTCCCATCAATGAGTTCATTTTCGCCACTCCGGTCATGGCGGTGACCTTTGACGCGGTAACATCCCGCAGCATCCCGCAGCATCACGCCGCTCGGCTCCAATAGCTTTGCCTTCATCGGTAATCGGGGGAGTTCTGGCAGCAGCAACACCGCAAACGGCACCTCGGTCACCAGCTTCGACTTCACCTTTGACCCCAAAATCAGCCGGCGCCAGCGGCGCGGTCAACGTGACCCAGAGCGGCACCGATGCCTTTCAGCTCTTCTCCTTCGGTGGCACCGTCGGTACCAGACCCTCTGCGGCATCTGGGGTTGCCAATGACCCACCCATCCTAGGAGAGAAACGCGGCAGCAACGGCGGCGCCGGTGGTAGCGCCGGGGTCAGCAGCATCACGCTCAAAGATCTAGAGATCGATCTTTCGCTCGGGAACAACGGCAAGACCGATCTCTCTGCGGTGTCGTTTGAAACCTCCGGTGGTTCCGGCGGTGATGGCGACGAAGCCAAGAATGGGTTTGGCTTCAACAAGGTCTTTGGCGGGAACGGCGGGAACGGCGCGTCTGGTGGAAGCCCTGAGATTACGGTCAGCAACCTGACCGCAACCGCCAGCGCCATGAGTGCACCGGTGATTGAGGTCCTGGGCCTGGGCGGCAACGGCGGCAAAGGGGGGCGCGCTGTCCAGTCGGCCTCCTCCGATCGCGCTCAGGGTGGCAACGGCGGGCGCGGCGCAGATCTGACTTTCACTGCAGACGGCCCGCTGACCATCACCGCTGACACCAACGCGGTCGGCCTCTTCCTCAGCAGTCGTGCCGGAAAGGGCGGTATTGGCGGTAAGGGGCAGGCCGACTTCCCGCTATCTCCGGGTTTTGGCAGCAAGGGTGGCAGCGGCGGCAGAGGTGGCGATGAGGCCCTCACCTCCAGCGGCGCCGTGACCATCTCCACTGGCGGCGGCATCGCCATCCGGGCCGAGAGCATCGGCGGAGCGGGCGGCGGTGGGGCCACGGCAGTACAGGTCTAGGGCTGGTTGCACTGGGTTCCAGCGGTTCGGCCGGTGGCTCCGGCGGCAGCGTCTCCGTTGGCGTCACCAAGGGCAAGGCTGAGACCGATGGTTATCTCTCCAATGCCATCCATGCTGCCAGCGTCGGCGGTGCAATCTCGGTGACCAAGCGCGCGTCGAGCAGCAGCGGCACCATCACCACCAGTGGTGCGAACGCCGACGGCCTGGTCGCACAGAGCCTCGGCGGTGGCGGCAGCAACAGCAGACAGACGAGCGCTGTCAGCGGGCTCAGCTTTGCCGGCATCAATGTCGCCGTCGGCGGCAAGGGTAAGGCCGTGACCGTCATCAGTGACGGCAGCATCGCCACTGTGGGCGAACTCTCGACCGGCCTCAAGGACGTAAGCCAGGGTGGCGGCGGCGGTACGGCCGCCATGACGATCAGCGGCACGGCCTCTTTTTCCGCATCGAAGGCAACACGCTGCTCGCCGGACGACAGCAGAGCTACTATGGCTCCGGACGGGTCGGCCTACGCTTCTAACGCCCTCTGCCAGCCGCTGCTCCGGCTTCAAGACGGGATGGTAGCTCTTGGATCAGGCCACCGCTTGACCCATGTTTCCCGGACAGCGCGCACATCACCTCTCGCTCCAGACATCTGCGCCAGGAGCGACAGAAGAAAGGTCACGATGGCTTTGAACATCCTCGGCAAGCTCTTCTTCGGCGGCTCGGTTAGCTTGGAGTGGCTGGACCAAGGCTTGGAAGCCGCCGGCCTCTCGCCGAGCGGCTTCCCCGAGCCCTTGCGGCTGGCTCTCGTGCGCCTGACCAAGGATGCCATGGGTCTGCCGCAGCGGGGCGAACCCAAGGGCGCGGCCGCCAAACCGCTGATCGAGGCCTTGAACAGAAACGGTCGGCTCTTTGCCTACTGCTATCAAGGCCATGTCGGCTTCCAGGATCGTGAAGGTTCAGAACAAGCGGAGAGCATGCAGAGCCGCCTGCAAGTCGCAGCCGAGGCCCCTGAAGGTCTGGACGCCCGCGTGATCTCGCTTGCGCTCCTCTCCGGCTATGCCCATCCCGACATCGCTGCGCTCTACGAGGCAGAAGTCGAGGAGGAGGACAAAGCCTAGCCTGCGAGCTGCCTTGCAAGCTCGCGCGCAGTAGCCTCACCGCTCTTGTGGGCGCCGCCGACGGTTGCCCATTCCAAAGGGCTGCAGGCTTCTCCGGCGAACCAAACCCGCTCAGCGACCGCTTCGCGCAAGACTTCGCGCAGCGGATAGGCTCCGGGCTCGGCCGAAGCATAGGAGCCATAGGTCAAGGGGTTCTGCCCCCAGGCCGTCGCAGAAGCCTTGACCAGAGCCTTGTCGACGTCACCCCCATAGATCTTCCGCAGGTCCGAGACTGCGAACTCAATCGAAGCCTCCTCTCCTTCGGCTTCGAGGATCTCGGCAAATCGACCACCGACATCACAGTAGGTAAGCGCCGAACCGGAAATGTTTGCCAAAACACCTGCCCCCTTGGGCGCGCCTTCAATCGTCTCATCGCCCCGCGACATGACGTAGCTATCGGCGGGCAGATCAAAGATGTTGCGGCTGAACTGCAGGGTGATGTGGTTGTAGACCCCCATGGTGATGCCGTTGAAGGCCTCCTGCTTGGCCGGCGAGAGCGGCGGGTCGAAGCGGAGGCCCTCGCGCGCCAAGACCCCGGTCGACACCGTCACGATGCAGGCCTTGGCCTTGAGGTCGCCCTTGTTGGTTTCGATGACGACGCCAGAGCCACCCCAACGGACCAGATTGGCTTTGGTAGAGAGCGAGACAGGCACATCACGGGCAAAATGCTCCCAGACAGCCCCATAGCCCTCCTTGCAGTACCAGTCGTTGCCGCCATCTGCCGACTCCCACCAATCCAGGCAGGAGAAGTGATCGAAATCCTTCGCCATTTCAAAGGGGCCGATCGCCAGGTGGGCCAGTTCGCTCCATGGCCCGGTGTCTGACACCACAGAGGCGGGGCTTACGTCTTCTTCGGCCCTACCGGCAGCCGAGATCGAACGAATGGCGGCTTGATAGGCGGCTTCGTAAGCCTCTACCTCTTTCCCCGTGGCTCTGCGGTCACCGACAAAGAGCGCTTCATCTTCCGGCGCCCTATAGATTGTGAAGCCATTCTCTTTGCCATAGCGGACAAAAGGGTTCTTACCGCCATAGTTCATCCAGTGCGCCCCGATGTCATAGGGCATGCCGAAGGTCTCGTGATCGGTATAAATTCGCCCTCCGATGCGGTCGCTGGCCTCGATAACCCTGACCGAGAGCCCTTGAGCCAACAAGACCTTAGCCGCAGCGATGCCGGCCGCGCCCGCACCTATCACCACCACATCGGGTTCGCTGGCATGGGCCAGCTTGCTCCAAAGCGGCGCGGTGATACCGGCCGCGCCGGCAAGAAGGAAACGTCGACGCTGACGGGAAGACATGGCTGCTCTCTCCTTCAAACCTCAGGTTGCATAGAGAGATAGGGCGCGTTCGGCCGAGACACGACTTGGAATAAGCAACCGAACTGGATACTTTTTTGAAACCATGCCTCGCAAGAACCTGCCGCCATTGAACGCACTGAAGGCCTTTGAAGCCGCGGCACGCCACGGCGGCTTTCGCGCGGCGGCCGAGACCCTGAACGTGACCCACAGTGTCGTCGGGCGCCATGTCCGCGGGCTGGAACTGCGCCTTGGCGTGCAGCTCTTCGAAAGGCGCAAGCGTGGTGTCGCTCTGACAGCGGCTGGAGAGGCCTACTATCAGCAGATCACGGAAGCGCTGGAGGCCATCGCCTACGCGACCGAAGACCTGAAGCGGCAGTTCGGCTCAAACCAGATCCGGATTCTGACCGTGGCCGGCTTCGGCTCACGTTGGCTGTCGCGACAGATGCATCGCCTGGCCGAGCGCTTCCCAAAGCACTCTCTAGTGGTGGAACCGGCCGTAGACTTCACCGAAGTTCTGAGCGGTTCAGCCGATTTCGGGATTGCCTATGGCGAGGCCGAGGTTCTGCCCGGCGCTCTCGACCTCTTGGCCAGCCCAGACGTCTATCCGGTCTGCTCCCCCCGCTACCACGAAGAGCATGGCCCCTTCGTCGAGCCCTCCGATTTTCTGACCGCCCGACTGCTGAACGAAGACTTTGGCGAGTGGTGGGAAGAGTGGTTCTACTACCAAGGAATCGACGTCCGACAGCATGCGCAGCTGATCTTCCTCAACTCCACGCAAGCGATCGATGCAGCCTTGGGCGATCAAGGCATAGCCCTGGCCAACGACTTCCTCGTGCATGACGATATCAGGTCCGGACGCTTGCTGCAGCTGCCTGCCATTCCCTTGCAAGATGAGCACTACTGGTTCGTCTGGCGCAATAAGGACGAGCGGCCCGAACAAGCTGCCGAGGTGGCAGATTGGATCAAAACAGAGGTCGCCCGCTCCCTCGCGTCCTATTCTACCAAGGCCTGCTAGAGGGTCCTTATCAGTCAGCCGGGCAGGACTTCGCCTTCTCCAGCTCTTCGACCAGCTTGACGTTGGCGCTCTGGTGCTTGTTCAGGTTCAACTGCGCAATGGTTTCAGCACTGCACCCGACATTGTCGAAGGCTGCCTTGCCGCGCGCACTCTTGAAGCAAAAACCTTCGGTATAGAGGATGTTGCTCCTCAGATCCCAGAGGTTCTCACAGGACCAACCCTGCAACTGCTCTTCTGCAAAGGTCTCCTGCCCGGCGCAGATTGTGGTGAAGCCAATGGCCGTCTGATCAGGTTGGCCGACGCAATCCAAGGGCTCTTCCGCTGCCTGCCCGGCTGCAGCAAAGGCTGTCAAGAAGAGGGCGAGTCCGACAAGACGCAGCATGGGTCATCTCCCAATCTCGGGTCGTTAGGCCCTGATACTACAGCAAAGAGAGCGCGTCGCTAGCGTCTATCGCTGACTGGTCTGCGGACCTGGACGCGCAGTGGTCTGCAGGGTAAAGGCGCCAATGACCAAAGCCTCGCCATTGGCATCGTAGAGTCGGAAGAGCCCAGCCAAGGACTGCCCTCGGTTCATCATCTGCCCAATCAGAGAGAAGGTGAGGATGCGCAGGCGCCCCTGTGGCCCGACCGCCGCCACCTCCTGACGCTCCGCCCGGAAAGAAAGGCTGGCAGCGTCGTAGCGCGCCACAAGCTGAATCGCACCGATCCGACTGCCGAAGAGGCGCGGCAACTCCGGTGGTACAGTCAGCAGCAGCGCCAAGCGCTGCGGGCGATTGTCGCCATCCAGGCGCGCCTGCGCCTTGCCGGCAAAGATGGGGACGGCGTTATCGCCCTTCCGGCGAGACATGAGGTAGCCGCCATTGAAGTGCTCGATGCCGTTCGCCGTCGCCGGTTCGGCCTTGCCCAGCATTCCGTAGAGGGCTTCGCCGCCGTCGGCATCGGCAAAGGCCAGCAGACCATAGGGCTCCTTGCGCTGATTGCCCGGGGTCAGGCCGTTGAAGACGCTATAGCCACCGCCAAGCGCACCCGACTCGGTCAGGCGATAGGCCTCGATCGTGCTGTCCCAGCTGAAGCTGTCCGCCGTGCCCCCCATCTTCATGGTGATCTGCGGCTGCTCGCCTGGGGCGCGCCCGATTTCCAGCTGCGGTCCGGCCTCCACGAAGCGCGCCCAATAGGCGTTGAGACTTAACCCTTCGTCATAGCTAAGGGCCGGCATGGTCGCCTTGCGGTCCCAGGCGATGCCCTGAATCGGGCCGCTGTTGTCAGGCGCACTCCGTTGGCCGCCGCCGCGCGGCTTCATGCAACCGGCGGCCACCGCCAGTACCAGCACCGCGATGCAGAACCGTGGACCTTGCCGCGCTATCCAACCACCTGAAACCATCAAGCCCTACCATCAATCCCTGCGCTCTGCCCGGTTCCGGCTTCCTCTTCACTGCCCTCCTCTGGAGGTGAGAAGGGCTGCGGCTCCGAGCCCTCGCGCACCACGCATCCTGCCATCAACGCTGAAGCGGTCAAGCAGATCAGCGAGCGCCGCGCTAGTTCAGGACGGCCTCTGGCAGCCATGTCACGATCTCCGGGAAGAGGATGCAGAGGCTCAAGCCGACCAACTGCATGGCGACGAAGGGGATGATGCCGCGATAGATCTGTTGGATCCTAACCGTCTTGGCAGCCCCCTTCATATAGAAGAGGGCGAAGCCAAAGGGCGGCGTCAGGAATGAGGTCTGCAAGTTGACCGCCAACAGGATGGCGAACCAAGGCAGCATCATCTCGGCGTTGGAGACATGGTTGCCGAAATCCAGCGCCTCGATGATCGGCGCAAAGATCGGCAGCACGATCAGGGTAATTTCGATCCAGTCGAGGAAAAAGCCCAAGAGGAAGACCACCACCATGATCATGCCGAGGATGCCCCAAGGCCCGACACCAAGGCTGTTGATCAGCTCTTCGATCAGGTAGTCGCCGCCCAGTCGCTTGAAGACCAGAGAGAAGCAGGTCGCGCCGACGAAGATGCCGAAAATCATCGCATTGGTAACGGCGGCGCGATAGCAGACATCCTTCAGCACAGAGTACGAGAGACGCCGCTTGAAGATGGCAAGCAGGGTGGCGCCGAAAGCACCGATGCCAGAGGCCTCGGTCGGCGTCGCCCAGCCGGCGAAGATCGAGCCCAGAACCAGGACGATGAGGAAGACCGGCGGAATGAAGGTCTTGATCACCATGCCGGCGATCTCGCTGCCGCTGTGGTCTTCGTCGCGGGCCATGGGCGGCGCCAGATGCGGCTGCAAGGTCGCCTTGGTCATGATGTAGACGATATAAAGACCGGCCAAGAGAAGTCCCGGGAAGAGGGCACCGATGAAGAGCACGCCCACCGGAACGCTCAACTGGTCGGCCATCAGCACCAGCATGATCGACGGCGGGATGAGAATGCCCAAGGTACCGGAGGAGGCGATCGTCCCGGTCGCCAGTTGCGGCGAGTAGCCCCGGCGCAGCATCTCCGGCAAAGCCATGAGGGTCAGCAGCACGACCGAGGCACCGATGATGCCGGTGGTGGCCGCCAGGATCGTGCCGAGAAGCGTGACAGATAGGGCCAGACCACCCGGCAAGCGTCTGGTCAAGAGCTGCAGGGTATAAAGCAGATCCTCGGCGATGCCGGATTTCTCCAGCATCGTCCCCATGAATATGAACATGGGTATGGCGACGAGGATGATGTTTTCTACCGAACCGGCGTAGATCCTGAGCGGCACGGCATTGAAGTGGGCTACGCGGAACTCGCCGACCATGATGCCGATGACACCGAAAGCCAGGCCAAGTCCGCCAAGCACCAGTGCCACCGGAAAGCCAGTGAAGATGAAAAGCGCCATACAGATCAGCATGGCGGCGGGGAGAATCTCGTACCAAGGCATGCCGCCTAACCCCGCCGTCCATTGTTGTTTGCATTGCGATCACCGAAGTGGTGTTCCGGGTGGTCCGCAGCGTCACGCGCCAACTCTTCCTCCACCTCATGTTTCAGCTCTTCAACGCCCTCGCCCTTGACGTAGCGATTGGCCAGCGGCCGCAGCTCGGCCGGGCCGAAGAGGAACACGATGTGCCGCAGCATGATCGAGATCGCCGCAACCGTCAGGAAACCGAAGCCGATCACCACGCTGGATTTGATGATCCAGCGCATCGGCAGACCGGTCGTCGCCGAAGAACCCTCGTTGATCAGGAAGGACTTCCAGGCGAGTTCAACCAGCGAAAGATCGACCACCAGAATGGTGTAGGGCAGCACGAAAATCAGACATCCGAAGAGTTCGATCCAGGCCCGCGTGCGCTCACTCAGGCGCTCGCGCACCACCTCGACCCGTACATGACCATTGCGGATGTAGGCAAAACCCAGACAGAGCATAAAGAGGAAGCCATGCAGATGCCACTCCAGCTCCTGCGCCTTGGTCGAGGGCAGAAACTGGTAGAGCAGGGTCTGCTGAAACTCCGGATAGATGTTCAACAGCTTGCGCTGCAGCACGTCGTAGAGAATCACCAGCGCCATGGGCACGAAGAGCCAGGCTGCCATTCGCCCGACGAAATCGGTAATGGCAGACAGCCCGTCGCTGATGGAAAGAAGTGCACGCATGAAGTGGGGACCTTTAGGACAAACGGCGGGAGACGGGCTCCCTCCCCGATCCTAGGTCCGGCCCCTGACCGCCCTCATTAGCGAAGAGCAGGCAGAGATGAAACCAGGCGAGGTCCGCAGTTCGGAACCGTGAAGACCGCGCCGCCTGCTGTCGTGATGCCGACAGGGCGACGCGGCTCCAGCCCTTGCCTAGTTGAGGTAGCCCAGATCACGCCAGGTGGCATAGTGATCGCGGAAGGTGGTCAGGCTGTCCCAGACCTGCTTGAACTCCGGATCCTTTTCCAGATCGGCCACGACCTCTTTCCAGGCCTTCTCGAACTCGCCCAACATCTCCGGCGACCATTTATGGATTTGCACGCCCTTTTCCTGCAGCTCCTGCAGGGCGGCAAACTGAATGGCCTCACCCTCGACCAGACCGTAGCGAACGCTGTCACCGCAGACGGCACCGATCTGCGCCTTCTGCACGTCGGTCAGTTCGTCATAGGCCTCTTTGTTCATCATCAGGTCGAACATGGTCGACTGCTGATGCCAACCGGGGAAGTAGTAGTGACTGGCGACCTGATAGAAGCCCAGCTTCAGGTCAATGGCCGGCATGGAGAACTCGGTCGCATCGATGGTCCCCAGCTCCAGGGCCGGATAGATGTCACCACCAGCCAGCAGCTGCGTCGAGACGCCCATCTTCTCCATCACCTTCGCACCCAGACCAAAGAAGCGCATCTTCAGGCCCTTCAGGTCCTCAGGCGACTTGATTTCCTTACGGAACCAGCCGGAGGCCTCAGGCGCGATGATGCCGCAAATCTCTGAATAGATCCCGTGCTTGGCGTAGATCTCCTCGAAGAGGGCACGGCCACCGCCGAAGTAGAACCAGGCGAGATACTCCGGTGCGGCCGGACCGAAGGGCACGGCAGCAAAGAGCTGCAGGGCGGGCACCTTGCCGGCCCAGTAACCCGGCGTCGACCAACCGGCATCGACGGCGCCGCTGGCCACCGCATCAAAGGTCTCAAGGGCCGGCACGATGGCGCCAGGCTCCTGGAAGGTGATGCGAATCTCACCGTCGGAAACCAAGCCAATCTGCGAATCGATGCGCTTGCCCAAGCTACCAAGCTGCGTCAGTGAACCCGGATAGGTGCTCTGCATATCCCAACGAACCGGCCGTGCGTCGGCCGTACCGTCTAGGGCAACGCCCAAGGTGGCGGTCATGGCAACCGCACTCACCGCCGCAGCGATGCGTTTGGCAAATGTCATTCTGATGGTCCTCCCAGAAGTCTCCCAAGTCGGTGCGGTTCGCCCGTAAGAATGCCGGCTAACCCCTCGACAGACCGAAGAAATCTGCCGACGGAGTGGCCCAGGTCCCCCGCACGATGGCGCTGACTGTAGCCCTGCCCCAATGATGCCACAAGGCTAAAGCGGCAGTATGGCTGGCGCATCCCGCCGCGGCCGTGGTCCAAGCCCCGATGGCAAAGGCGGTCACAGGACTGCGATCGCCTTGCCAGCCCTGGGGTGGCAGCCTAGGCTTTCCCCATGGCTCTCCTTTAGAATCGAAGGGATACAGCAATGCGTTTGCTTCTTCTCCCGGCCGCCATGGCCCTTCTTGCGGGGCCGCTGCTTGCGACTCCGGCCACCGCCGATGAGGGCTGCGATCCGGCCGTCATGCACTTCTATAAGGCCGATGGTCTTTCCACCACGCGGGCTGGATGGTCCAAGCTGGCAGACATGTGCTGGCAGGCTGCGGACTCCAACAACGACGGCATGATCGACAAGGAAGAGTGGGATAATCACCACAGCTCACTCTTCGACTTCCTTGATTCCGACAACGACGACACCACCTCGGTCGACGAGATCAAGCACCTGCAACAGTCGGATTAGGCTGCCCTAGAGCCTGTTTAAGATTGCGCGGTACGGGCCTAAGCGCCCTTTCTCAAACAGACGCTTTGAGGCATTAGCCTTCCGTTCGGCGAATGCCTGCTCTGCCGCAGCAGGATTGCCGTCGCCTTTGTGTTGCAAGCGCCGATCTGAGGCGCTATACACCGCCGCTCGCTGTCGGTATCTGCCGATGGCGAAGGCCCGCCGGGGAGTAGCTCAGCCTGGTAGAGCACTGTGTTCGGGACGCAGGGGCCGGAGGTTCGAATCCTCTCTCCCCGACCAACGGCAAAAGGCAGCGCCGCAGGCCCGTGAATACGGGCCCGGCGCTGCTCTTGCTTCTGGCCCTCTTCTTTCCCCTCTCAGCCTTCGCCGAGGCCGCGATCGGGCGCCTGAACCACGCCGGCTATCGGCAAAAGCGGCACTGCACAGCCGTGCTGATCGCGCCCGATATCGCCTTGACGGCAACGCACTGTCTGGCCGGTCTCGATCCCCACGAAAGCCACCTGCTCCTCGGCTATGACCGAGGCTCCTGGCGCGAGCATCTGCGCCCCCGGGCGGCGCAGGACTTGGGTCAAGACCTGACCGCCCTCTGCCTCACCACGCAAGCGAAGGCGGCCCCTCTTCCCCTCGCAGATCAGGCACCCCAGGCCAACGAGCCCCTCGTTGTCTCAGGCTATGGCAGCCCCTCCGTGCACCGACTGAACGAAAAGGTCTGCCGGGCACCCCAGGTCGGGTCCAATGCCTTCCGCCTCGATTGCCCGCTTGCCCCCGGCAACTCCGGAGGCCCGGTCTTGCGCCGCACAGCAGAGGGCGATGCGGTGGTCGGCATCGTCTCTGCCAGCAACAAGATCAGCGGACTGGCCATCTGGATCGGTGCAGCAAAGGCCCCCCACCTCTGCACTGACTAAAGAAGAGGCAGCGCGCTCCCCACTGGATTTCTGCGGCCATTCCTGTTTCCCTTCGTGAGAGGAAGCAGAGAGTGCGGCTCGCCAAGTGCGGTTGGAGGGGAAGCAGCAGTATGCCGATGAGATCATTGACCAAGCGACTTGACACAAGAATGACAAGCCTTCACGGGCTTATCCTGCTTATCTGTCTTCTCTTGCTTCTGTCGGCCTGTACGACGGTGCTGACCCGCAATGCCATTCCGGAAGACCAGATCGCGACCGCCGCCCCCTATGGCATCAGAACCGACGGCGCCCTCTTTCGCGCCTGGGGCGATCACCTGGAGTTCAGCGAGTCACAGAAGAAAGCCTTTATCGAGCATCGTGCCCAGCGCATGCGCGATGCCTACGGCGACCTCTACGGCAGCGGTGAGACCATTCCAGAGATTGCCTTGGCACTCTCCGGCGGTGGTCCTGACGGTGCCTATGGCGCGGGTTACCTGAACGGCTGGACCGCCCGCGGCGATCGCCCCCCCTTCAACATCGTGACCGGCATCAGCACCGGGTCGATCGTCGGTGTCTTTGCCTTCCTCGGTCCCGACTACGACGACGAGCTTCGCGAAGCCTACACGACCTACGAGACCAGCGAGCTCTTCCGGCGAACCATTTTCGCCGGCCTCACCGGCGGCACCGCGCTGGCCGATTCGCGCGGCTACAGACAGCTGATCGAGCGTTACGTCACCGACGAGCTGGTCGAGGATCTGGCCAAGGCCCATGCCGAGGGACGCACCTTGCTGATCGGCACCACCAACATCGATGCCGCCCGACCGGTGGTCTGGAACGTGAGCGCCATAGCCTCCACCGGCCACCCCAAAGCGAAGGTCCTGATTCAGGACGTTATTCAGGCCTCGTCAGCGATCCCGGCTGCCCTACCGCCGGTCCTGATCCCCGTGGTCGCCGAGGATGGGCGCACCTATGACGAGATGCATGTCGATGGCGGGGCGACCCAGCAGGTCATGCTCTTCAGCCCGGACTTCCCGATCCAGCAGGTCGATGAGGCCATGGGCGTCAAGTTCGATCGAGAACTCTACATCATCATCAACAACAAGCTGGTGAAGCCCTATGAACCGGTCAGACCCAGGCTCTGGTCGATCGCCGGGACCTCGGCCAGTTCGCTCATCGGCGGTGCCGGCTCGGGCGACATCTATCGTATCTTCGCCATCACCGAGCGCGACGAGATCGATCTAAATGTGATCTGGATTCCGGCTGATTTCGATGTAGAGGCCACGGAACCCTTCGACCCGGTCTACATGAAGGCGCTCTACGACCTCGGCTATCAGCACGGTCTGGCGGGAAACCGCTGGCGGCCGACCCCGCCGGGCTATGTCCACTGGCCGCCGATAGAAGAATAGAGGCCAGAGGAACGCATAAGACGAAACAAGGGCGGTCCTCCTTTCGGAAAGACCGCCCCTGCTTTACGTGACTGGGCCGCTCGGGTCAGCCCTGATCATCCTTCCCGAAGGAAGGGAGAGGATGCCAGCACCGGCCGAGGAGGCTGCTCCTTAGCCGATAGCCCGCATCCAGGGAACCCGAACATTGCAGATCACTCGACATAGGATCACCTCCTTTCTTTCTGTTGAACCGACAAGCAGAAGGCTAAGCACAGGATTCGAGTCTGGCCAAGCGAAAGAAACAGCAAAAGCCACGCGGCGGCGAACGACCGCGTGGCTTGGCTGAACTCGAACCAGACCTGGGACTAGCCCCAAAAGGGCTCAACGGTCAGGAGGGGCTCCCTCCGAGCGCTCCCCTTAGCCCTGGCGCGCCTTGAAGCGCGGGTCCTTCTTGTTGATCACATAGACACGGCCGCGACGGCGGACGACACGGCAGTTCTTGTCGCGCACCTTCGCCGTGCGCAGGGAGTTCTTGATCTTCATAGCCTTCGATCCGACACGAAAAACGCGGCCGGGCACGTCCTCCCCTCTGGGAAATCGTGACTCGAACCGCCCTTGAATTGAGGGCGCGAGTATAGTCAGACGCTTTCCAAGGTCAAGACCGAGGTGCCGCGACCTTTCAAGGCTACACACGCAGTTGCGATTACGAGCCTTTAAGGCGATTTTAGCGCCTGACCAGCGCTGGGGTGCATGTATGGCCGATAACTCAAAATCACAACCGCTTCCGATCTATGTGATCAATCTGGACCGTGCGCAGGAACGCTGGTCAGCCATGCAGAGCGCCTTAGGGAGCTTGGGCCTGGAGGCCACGCGGATCTCAGCCCTAGACGGCAGAGCCGGAGAGCATCTGCCCGTCTCTCGCTACAATGAGGCGCGCTCCTTGAGTTATGGCGGTGCCCCGCAGACGGAAACCACCATGGCAAGCTTTGCCAGCCACTACTGTCTGTGGGAGCGCATTCGAGATTCCGGCCAGGCTGCCTTGGTGATCGAGGACGACCTCGGTTTCGAGGAGGGCTTCTTGGCGGCTTTCCATCTTGCTGCCGCGCGAATCCAAGAGCGTCGTTACATCCGGCTCTTCGCCCTCAACCACAAGCGCAACGTGGTGGATGTGGAGCCACTTGAAGAGGGCTTTCGACTGGTCTGCCTCACCTACCGGCCGCTCGGGACTCAGGCCTACCTCTTAAGCCCCGAGGGAGCGGCCCGTCTGGTCGAGATGGCCGAGACCTGGTTTCAGCCGGTCGACGACTACATGGACAATTTCTGGGTCCACGGCGTGGTTCCCTATGCGATCCAGCCCTACCGGGTGCTGCACGACGACCAGAACTTCTCTTACATCCAGACTGGGACAGAGGCTTACAAGCGTACTACCTCACAATATCTGCGCTTCAAGCTGCGCCGCCGGGTGAACCGGTTTCTGGCAAAACGCTATCTCAAGCATAACCCGCCCCGATGAGTGCTGCCACGCCTCCGATCCATGTCGTCAATCTAGACCGAGCACCGGAACGCTGGACCAAGGTCTCGGCCGGTCTGGCGCGCGAAGGGCTGACGCCGAAACGCTTTGCCGCCATTGATGCCTCCAAAGGCGAACACCTGGCCGTTAGCCGCTATGATGAGCAAGCCACTTTGGCCCGCCGCGGGTTACCACTGCGACCAGCCGAACTGGGTTGCTTTGCCAGCCACGTCCTGCTCTGGCGGCAGATCATCGAGAGCGGCGAGGCGGCTGTCATCATGGAAGACGACCTGCGGATTGACCCTGGCCTGGCAGAGGTCCTGGCTTTGCTGCCGGCACTTGCCGCGCGCTATCCGATGATCAGGCTCTCCGCCCTACAGCGAAAGCGCCAGCCCCGTGTGATCGCGGACTTGGGTCAGGGCTATCAGCTGGTCCGCCACAACAAGGGACCGGGGGGAACGCAGGCCTACTTCCTGACACCAGAGGGGGCGCGCCGCCTCCTTGCGGACACCAAAGTCTGGTTCGAGCCAGTCGACGACCACATGGATGCCTACTGGCGCCACGGGGTCGCTGCTGTGGCAGTTACCCCCTACCGCATCGACCACGACGACCAAGGCCACTCCTACATCCAACCGGCAGAAGCGCCCAAACGAAGCCCTGCGGCTTGGCTAAGGCGCAAGATTAACCGTCGTCTGGACCGTGTCAGGGCCTATTGCTGGCTCGCAACTCACCCGCCCCGCCGACCATGAGCCAGGGCAGCGCCCCGACAGTGCAGGCAGCCACCTCGACGGCAGATCACATTAGAGAGACCATAAGGCTCGCCGCTCCGGTCATGCTGGCGCGCTGTGGCTTCATCATCATGGTGACCGTCGACACCATCATGACCGGCCAGGTCAGTGCCCAGATGCTGGCGCACTACGGCATCTCCATGGCGCCGCACATCACCGTCCTCGTGGTCGGGATCGGCCTGATGGCGGCCACCTCAATCTTGACCGCCCAGGCCTCCGGCGCCCGGCGCGAGCGCGACATAGGGGCGGTCTGGCGCAATGCTTTGGTGATCGCACTCGGCCTGGGGCTTCTGGCCGCTGCGCTGCTCTCCTATGGCGAAGAGATCCTGCTGCTGCTCGGCCAGAGCAATGACCTGGCTCTCCATGGCGGGGCTGCCGTGCGCGCCTTTGCCGTCGGCATGCCGGGCCTCTACCTGCTGCTTGCCTGCACCTTCATGCTGGAAGGGATCAAGCGCCCAGAGGTCGGCATGGTCATCACCTTAAGCGGCAACCTGGTCAATGCCGCCTGCAATTGGCTCTTGATCGAAGGCAACTGGGGTTTCCCGGAGATGGGTGCAGCCGGTGCTGCCATGAGCACCAGCGTCACCCGCTGGGCCATGTTTCTGGCTGCCCTCTTCTACATCTTCGTCCTGATGCCCGATCGGGCCCGTTTTGGCCTCCTGGAGAAGGGACTCTCTCTCGCGGTTGCGGTCAAGCATATGAAGCTGGGCCTGCCGCTGGGCTTATCCATTGGCTTTCAGACGGCTGCACTGGCCGCGCTCGCGACCTTTGCCGGCTGGCTCGGCACCACGCCCCTGGCCGCCTTCCAGATCGCCAACAACGTGGTTGGCTTCCTCTTCATGCTGTCGATCGGGATGGCCAATGCAACCTCCGTCCGCGTCGCCACGGCTGTCGGCCGCGGCGACCAGAAGGGACGCAGCATAGCCGGATTGACCGGCCTGGGTCTCATCCTATGCCTGCAGATTCTGGTCGCAATCCTGATCGAGCTCTTCCCCACCACACTCGCCAGTGCCTACACGGGCGAAGTGGCCGTCTTGGCGATCGCCACACCGATCTTGCTCTGGGTCGGCCTCATCATCATCGCCGATGGTAGCCAAGCGGTCCTGCAAGGTGCCCTTCGCGCGATGGGTAAAGTCTGGGGACCGCTCGCGATTTACTTCGCATCCTACTGGCTATTGATGGTGCCTTTGGGCTATCTGCTGGCGAACCGCTGGGGTTGGGGGGTCGAGGGGCTGCTGATGGCCCTGCTCCTCGGCTACGGCGTCGCCGCCTGTGCGATGGCCTTTGTTTTTCGCGCCACCATCAAACGCGAGGTCCGACCGCTATGACCGATGTACCCCCTGGAGCCGCTCCGGGCGAACCCAAGCCGATCGACCCGCGTGCCCTGGCACAGCCTGCCCGCGAGGCCTTGGCTGAAGCACAGCAGGCTCTGGTCAAGGGCGAGAACGAGCGGGCACAGGCTGCCTATCGCCGGGCGCAAGCGATGATGCCGGACGACCCGACCCTGCCCTACATCATGGCCGGCCTGCTGCGCCAAGCCGGGCAACCCATGCCGGCTCTTTCCCTGTCTCTCACTGCCTGGCGTATGGCGCCGCAGGATCCGACCGCCAGGCTGGCCCTGGCTGCGGGCTTCCGCGGCGCGCGCTTTACCCAGGCAGCCCCCCTGGTCGTTGAGGCCTTGCTTGCACTCTACGTCGCACCCGACGTCTCGGCGCAGGAGCTGACGGTCCCGACCCTCTCGCTGCTGCTCACCAACAAGACCATGCAGGCGCTCTTGGCTGCCTCCAAGGACAGTGACCAGCTGACGAACCTGCTGGATGACGCCAATGAGACCAAAGCGATCAACGCGCTCTTCGCCGACCCGTTGACGCGCGCGTTTTTGGGCCGTGCTCTGGTGCCGGATTCCAACCTGGAAGGGCTCTTTACAGCGCTCAGGCGTCAGCTGTTGGCCTATCACTTGAGCGGTCGGGATCTGCCCCTCTCACCAGGCAATGTCGCCACCTTGGGCTTGCAGGCGGAGATGACCGGATACGCCTGGCCGGAGACGCCGAGCGAGGCCGAAGCAATTGCAACGATAGCGCCGGGCGACGATTGGGACGCGGCTAGGCTGGTGCGTTCCCTCTATCGTCGGGCCGCTGCCGACGAGGCCAGCCCAGCGGAGCCTCTTGCCGGCGGCCCCGATTCAGCGCCCTTGGCCGCATTGCACCAGCGCCTCTATGTTGAGCCCGGACAGGAGGCCAGACTGGCCAGCACCATGCCGCGTTTCGGGACTGTCGCCGACAGCGATCAGGGCTCCGTCTTCCCCCGCTGGCGCTCCATGTCACGGCAACCGCCTCGTCCTCTGGCACAGGTTCTGGCCGAGAGCCTCCCGCTGCTGCCGCCGGACAGCTGGCCGTCGATTGCAGAGCCGCAGGTTCTGGTCGCCGGCTGTGGCACCGGTGGAACGGCCGTCCGCGCTGGCAGCCGCTATGCCGGCGCAAAGGTCCTGGCCTTGGATAGCTCCCTTGCCGCGCTCTGCTATGCCCGCCGGCAGGCCGACGCCATGGTTTCCGGAGACATCACCTTCGCTCAGGCGAGCCTCGACGGCTTGGCTGAAGAGCCACCGCCAGCTTTGCCCGGTGCGCCCTTCGACGTCATCGAGTGCCCCAGCTGGATGCAGTTTGTAACCGGCCCTGCGGCCGGTCTCGCCACCTTGTCAGGCCTGGCACAGCCCCAGGGATTCCTGCGCCTCGGCTTCTATCGCGAGGCCGCCCAGACCATGCTGCGCCACGCCCGCGAGCATCTCCTGCAGGCAGGTATGCTGGAGGACGACGGCGATCTGCGCCAGGCCCGACAATCTCTATTGGCTTTGCCAGATGATGCACCGGCAAAGGCTGTCGCCCGCGGCCTGGATTTCTTCGATCTGTCGGGTCTCAGAGGTCTGCTGAAGCAGGCCGAAGCGCGCGCCTTCACCTTGAGCGAGGTTGGCGACCTCTTGAACCAGGCTGGCCTGGCCTTCCTTGGCTTCGAGCTACCAGACCGCCGCATCTATGCGGCATTTCGCCAACGCCACCCAGATCCCCAAGCGTCGCAAGATCTATCCCTGTGGGCAGCCTTCGAGGCAGAACAACCACAGATCTTCATGCAGGCCTATCAGCTTTGGGCTCACCCCAAGGGGTAGATTGGCGGTTTGGATGATTTTGGACTTGTAATGGTCCCGCCATTACCGAGATCTCTACCCAGGCGGCTGAGATTTGATAATGTGAGTGAATAGCACCAAGCGGCCTTCAATTCGGGGGGGAGGTATCGAACGACAATCATGAAAGACATACCGTTACGCAAGCACAGCGAAGTGATGGCAGACTACCTGCCTCAGGCTGGTCGGCGCATTCTGGATGTGGGCTGCGGCGAAGGTGCTCTGGTGCGCCACTTTGCGAGAAACGGCGCCGAGGCGATTGGCTTGGATCCCCTCGAGCAAGCGATTGAGCGGGCCCTGGCCAAGGACAATCCGCCGGGCGCCAGTTTCACCCATGGTCGCGGCGAGGACCTCCCCTTCCCCAACGACAGCTTCGACGTCGTCTGCTTCTTCAATTCCTTGCACCACATTCCAACCAACATGATGCCGAAAGCCCTGCTGGAGGCACTCAGGGTCACCCAAGAAGAGGGACTGATCTATGTGCTGGAGCCGCTTGCCCGCGGCGCCTACTTCGAGCTGGTCCGACCGATCGACGATGAGACCAAGGTACGCCAGGACGCGACTGAGGCTTTAGACGCCTTCTCGACCAACCCGGCCATTCGTGCGCTAGAAGAGATCGTCTATGAGTCCCCGGTCCGTTACGGCGCCTTTCACGAGTGGGAGGCTGCGATGCTGTCGGTCGACCCGCAGCGCGCGTCGCGTCTGGCCGAGAATCGACCTGATCTGGAGGCACGTTTCGAGACGACGGCTGCTCGCGACGAGCAAGGCCGCTACCTCTTTCGCCAGCCTGCACGTCTGAACCTCTTCGCAAGAATGTCTTGAGCCTATGTCCATCACCTACACCTCGCCGCTTCACTGTCCGGAAGATCCGGGAGGATTGGTGCAGGAGACCTTGAACTTGGGCGACGCGTTTCCAGGCCCGGCCGAGGACATCTTGCTGTCCTGGAGTCTACGCTTGGAGGATCTGACGCCGGAGATCGCAGCACGACGCCTCTTGGCTCGCACCGGCCACAAATCGGGTCCCTTGCCTGACGGGGCTTGCGGCCGCTTGGTCGAACTCTTGAGGCAAGCCGCACTCAGCGGCACTGAGAAACCGTCGCGGCGTCGCGGCGGTTGGCGCAGTCGGAGGAACTGATGACCCAAAAGCCGCCACTCGATCCAGCCGTCGAGCACAACAAAGAGCTCTGGAACAAGCTGGTCCCCTTACATCTGGAATCGGAACTCTACGACGTGGCTGGTTTCAAAGCCGGCAACAATGCACTCGGAGATTTGGAGCGCCAGGAGCTTGGTCCGGTCGAGGGTAAGCGCCTCTGCCACCTGCTCTGTCACTTCGGGATGGACACCCTCTCCTTCGCCCGCTTGGGCGCCCAGGTCACGGGCTACGATATCTCGGACAAGGCGCTCGCAGCAGCGCGCCAACTGGCAGATGACTGCGACCTTGAGGCCACCTTTGTCGAGGGCGAGATCTCAGAGGTCTCCAAGCACCTGAACGGCCCCTTCGACATTGTCTTCATGTCGTGGGGCGTGCTGGGCTGGATCGCAGACATCGACCGCCTGGCGCGCGACATCGCCAGACTGCTGGCCTCCGGCGGTGTCTTCTACATCATCGAGGGCCACCCCTTGGTGAACGCGCTCTCTGAAGACTGGACGCCAGAGGGCAAGGGGCCTGCCTTTGGCTATGACTATGAACTGCCCAGCGATCAGACCCTTGTCTACACCTTCCAGGGCTATGCTGGATCGGTCGAACATTTCGAGGACCGACGCGCCTTTGACTGGGTGCATGGCCTGGGTCGTCTGGTAACCGCTGTCGCTAGAGCGGGCCTGGTGGTGGAGTTTCTACACGAGCACGACAAGCTGGCCTGGCAGCAGGTTGAGTGCATGGTCGAGGATGGTGAGGGCTACTGGCGCATGCCCGAAGGTGCCCCCTGGCTGCCGGTCAGCTTCTCGTTGCGCGCACACAAGCCTTAGAGCCCATCCGGCAACTGCTTGTGCCCTGCACTGTCTAATCAAGGTCTTGGGCAAGGAGAGTGTCGGGCGGCGATGCCGGACACAAGCAGTTTCCGGACGGGTTCTTAATCCTCTCTCCTCGTTGACAGCCTCGTCGTCGACGCTATGGTCGCCTGGCCTCTGGGTGCAGTGCAGCATTGCCTGTGCCCAATCCAAAACGACGATATGTGAAGCTGGCAGGGGTGGACAGATGTCCCTTCCCGAACCTGGGCGCCCTGATGCCAGCCCTTTGAGGAGTCAGTCATGACGATCGAAACACTCGGCATCTTGGGTGCCGGCACCATGGGAAGCGGCATCGCCATCGCCTCTGCAGCAGCCGGCCTCGAGGTCACCTTGGTGGACAAGAATGCAGAGCAGATGGATAAGGCCTTGGGAGAGGCCAAGCGCTTCTATGATCGCGCGGTTGAGAAGGGTCGCCTGACCGCCGAACAGGCGGAAACCAACCTGGGGCGGCTTAGCGGCAGCGAGGATCTGCAAGCTCTAGGAGAGAGCGCCCTCATCGTCGAAGCCGTCTTCGAGGATTTCGACCTCAAGGCAGGTCTCTTGGAGGCACTCTCCTCCGTCGTGTCAGAGGAGGTTCTGGTCGCCACCAACACCTCCTGCCTGCGCGTCTCCGACCTTGCCAAACATCTGAAGAACCCTGAGCGCTTCCTAGGTCTCCACTACTTCAGCCCGGCCCAGATCAACCCGCTGGTGGAGGTGGTGCGCGGCGAGGTCACGGCCGATGCAACCTACGCATCAGCCCTAGAGTTCGTCAAAGCAACGGGCAAGAAGCCTCTGGCTTGCAAAGATTCTTATGGCTTTGCGGTTAACCGCTTCTTCTGTCCTTACACCAACGAGGCAGCCCGCCTTGTCGGCGAAGGTCTGGCCACCACAGCCCAAGTTGACCGCGTCGCCAAGGCCACCTTGGGTGTGCCGGCCGGTCCCTTCTTCGTGCAGAACATCATCAAACCGCGCATCAATCTGCACGCTATCCGAAACCTGGCGCCGCTGGGCGACTTCTACGCACCCGCCCCCTATCTCGTCTCGGTCGGCGAGTCCGAAGCCTCCTTCGAGATTGCAGAGGACGATGCCGGTCATGCGGACAACGATGGGCTCGTTGCCGATCGGCTGCGCGGTGCAACTTTCCTGCCGATCCTGGAGGTTCTCGCCGAAGAGGTCGCCGGAGCTGGCGACATCGACATGGGCGCACAGCAGGCCCTGCGCTTCTCGGGTCCCTGCGCGCAGATGGACGCTCTGGGTCGCCACGAGACCGAACGCCTGATCGCCCCGCTTTGCGAAGCCTACGGCCGCCCCTTGCCCGATAGCATCGCCAAGGTCGGCCAACTGGTCAGCTAAGGGAACACCGGCAGCACAAACACCGAAAGCGGCGCAGGCCTCAAGGCTTGCGCCGTTCTCTTAGCGATAACGATCTAACAAGTAGGATCTTATCGGCCTAGAGCAGAAGCACGCGATCAGATGAAACCACCCGATCGCGACCCGCTTTAGAAGCCCTCACGCTCCATGCGCTTGCGCAGCACCTTGCGGTGACGGCGAACAGCCTCGGCGCGCTCGCGCTTGCGCTTCTCGCTCGGCTTCTCAAAGTGCCGGCGCAGCTTCATTTCACGGAAGACACCCTCACGCTGCAGCTTTTTCTTAAGCGCGCGCAGGGCTTGATCGACGTTGTTGTCGCGGACAGTAACTTGCACGTTCTGGCAGGCTCCTTCACCCATATGCCGGACGGTCAAAGACAAACGCGCCGCGGAACAACCTCTGTCGCGGCGTTTCAGTAGAGATAGACGATTCCTCCCGCTCTGTGAAGACCCTCCTGCGCCAAGAAGTGCTGCTTTCCCTGCAGGGCGGCCTGGACCATATCTATGGGCATGACCTTGTTGAAGATCGCCCGGATGGGCCATCCCGTCCTCCGCCAAGTGGCCAAGCCCATCGCCAATCCCCAGGCGCCGGAGGTGAAGCTGCTGGTTCGTGACATGATCCAGACCATGGAGGATGCCAGCGGCACTGGACTGGCCGCCCCTCAGGTGCATGTGCCCTTGCGCCTGGTAGTCTTCTTCATCTCGCCCAATCCCAGCCTGCCCGACGGCATACCGCTCACCGTGCTGATCAATCCAGAGATCATCCCTTTGAGCGAGGAGAAGGCGCTGGGTTGGGAGGGCTGTCTTTCCGTCCCCGACCTGGCAGGCGAAGTGCCGCGCTACACCCAGATCCGCTATCGCGGCATTGATCTGGAGGGCAAGCTCTTCGAGCGAGAGGCGCAGGACTATCACGCCCGTGTCGTGCAGCACGAGGTCGACCACCTGGATGGTGTGCTCTATCCGCAGCGGATGACCGACATCACCAAACTCATCTTCAACAGCGAGATGCGCCATCAGTTTCCAGAAGAAAAGGAAGCAGAAGCATGAGCGAAGACCAGCGCGACGCGCTCCTCCTGGCCGGGCTCAACCACGTTGCCTTCGACGGTTGGAGCAGCGAGGCCTTTCGCCGCGGCGCCGAGGATCTCGGCCTGGACCCTGACCTGGTCGGCGAGTTTCTGCCAAGCGATCCCCCTGCCCTGGCTGCCGCCTTCTCCGATTGGGCCGACAGAGCCATGCTGGAGGCCCTGGCAGAAGAGGACATCTCCAGCCTTGGGGTAACCGCCAAAGTCGCCTTCGCACTCCGCCTCAGGTTCCAAGCCATCACCCCCTATCAGGAAGCAGTGCGCCAGAGCCTCCCGCTCCTGCGACGCCCCAGCGGCGCGATCAGCGGCATGACCCTGGTGCATCGCACCTCCGATGCGGTCTGGAACGCACTCGGCGATCGCTCGACCGACCATAACTGGTACAGCAAGCGCCTGTTGCTCAGCGGTGTCATCTCGGCGACGACCTTCTACTGGCTGGACGATACCTCAGAGGACAAGGCGCGCACCTGGGCTTTCCTCGACCGGCGGCTGCAGAACGTCGTCAAGATCGGCGGTCGCATCGGTAAGGTCGCCGCCCGCGCCATGGCCTTCCCCGACCGCCTCGTCCGTCGCATGCAGACCCGCAAAGAGTGGGGTCGCAGCGCGCGCTGACCGTGTCGATGCTGGATATGAGCCACCGGTGGCTCCGACTCTCCAGCAAGCTTGAGGTAGCCCATGGACAGACATGACCCCTTCGCAATCTTCGACAACGATCCGGACGGCGAGGAAGGCGTTCGGAGAAAACTCGCGGAGGGGGAGTATGGCTATCGGGATGGCCGCAAGACCGCAGCGGTCATCTGGCTGAAGACCAAAGAGGCGCGGCGCAAAGTTGTCGAAATGAAGCAGTCTCTTGCCGAGGAGCAGGGAGCCGACCTTGAGGAGCGGTCCTCTGCTCAGCCCGAGAAGAGGGAGGAGAGGGCTGCAAGCGGGCCAAGGTGGGGCGTGACCATAGCCCTGCTCATCGGACTTGCCGTAGTGATCGCCCTATCGATCTGAAACCCCTCTAGAAGGGAAGCTCGGCCCGAAACGTCCCGCCATAGAGCCTGTTGTTGCCTGAGAACTGGCCAAGACCCGCAACGCGCAAGGTCACATGGGAGTCCACAAAGACGTCCAAGCCCAGCTCCACATTGCCCCAGGTCCTGTCGTAGTCGGTCTGCGCAGTAAAGGGAGCGACTCCGGATGGAGACGAGGCGAAGCGCGCCTGGAGGCTGGACGAGGGACTGTTCAGATACTGCGTGATTCCCAGGCCCAAATGGGGGCGCAGCAGCCACCCGCCATCTGTCAAAAACTCGCCGCCAAGCTCTACGGCGGGCTCGGCGCTCCAATAGGTCTCACTGTCTGTCTCGACTTCCAAACCCAAGCTGCTCGATCCTGATTCGGAGAAGGAGGAAGAGAAATAGTGATCGTAGCTGAAGGCCAGCCGCGGTTTGATGAAGAGATCCTGCGCGCCGAAGATGTAGGCGGCCTGTATCCGTCCAGAGGTGGACCAGAGCCCTTGCTTGCCGTTGACACTCTGTCCGGCCAGTGGGCTGCGGTCGATGTCGAAGGCGCCATAACCAAAGCCGTGCGCGGCAGAAAGTTCCGCATCGCCAATGCGATGTTTCAGTGAAAGCCCCGCAAAGACCTGGTTCCCGCGCGAGGTTGCGGAACTCTGATCGAGATTGACGCGCCGACGCTCATAGCTGACCGCACCTCCTAGGCTCCAGTTCTGACCTAAGTCGATTTGACCGCCGCCGGTGAAGGTCCAACTGGACCCGGAGAATCCTAGATTGTCTGCGCTGGCGTCGCGATTGAATCCTCTACCGCCAAACCCCGCATAGACGCATTGGCCCTCATCGAAGAAACGCGCAAGCTGGCCCTCTGGCATGGTGGTGGCACAGGAGAGCAAGGCGTCATTGAAAAGCCGGGTCGAGGCAACGGAGGTCAACTGGTTGTCAACGGCCACCTCTGCCCCGAACTCTCTGACGATCCTGGCGTAGGATTGAGCACCCTCCAGGGCAATCAGATCACCGGCCAGCCCGCTCTCCAGACCACCGGCCTCATAGAGATCTTGTAAGTGCGCCGCCACCTGATCCTGGTTGTCGTTCAGCACCTGGGTGAGACTGTCGTTGGCAAAATCGATATCGTGGTGCAGACGCAGGGTCTGATCGTTGCTTTGCTGCAGACGGTACTGGGCGACAGCCGACTGCGTGACAGTCAGGCCCGGCCCTGTGGTCAGGCCGTCGCCGGCCGTGATCAACGCGAGGCTTCCCGCTCCTGGCAGGGCTTGGCCAGGATCGGTCAGACTGATCTCGACCCGTCCTGCAACAGTGGCACTGCCGCCGACGGTCAGACGATCGGCCTTGCCCGAGGCAGTATCGAGATCAATTGCCAACAGGCCCGTCCCGCTCTGCACGAGATCGCCCGCGATATGCGTGGTCTGAAGCGCCTCTTGACCGCCGGGCAGCAGATGGCCGGCGTTGGTCAGCGTCCCAACCTCCAGGACCCGTCCCGTCTCCAGTATCCCGCCTTGGTGATTTGAGAGGCTGATCTGCTTGGCGCTTGTTGCCTGCCCCCCGTTTGCAGCCGAGCCGGTCACGACTGAACCGGAAATGGTGCCGAAGTTGGAGACCAAGAGAGCGCCGCTGCCTGAATAGGTGATGGCCTGTCCGCTGAACCCGGCCCGAATCAAACCGGCATTCAAAAGGCTGTTCTCTTGGGTGCCGCCACCGACAAAGATGGCCGAACCAATCGGTTGGTTCGCATCGTCTGAAGCTCCGCCACCAACAACGACCCCACTTTCGTCGATCCCGACACCGATGGTGCCGGCACCGTGACCGCTGCTCTGGACAAAGATGCCCGCCGATCCGGCCCCTCTCGCGACGGCCGTGCCGGAGTGATTGATCAAGACCTTGGTGCTGTCTGCGGTCGTGCTGTTCCCGCTGCCGATTGAGCTGGCGAAGATGGCGTGGGATGCCTCGCCACTGGTCACCACGCTGGTGCCCCTCGCGGTCGTCACGGAGACGAGATCGCTGGTACCCGTGCCGCTGGCATTCGTCCCCAGCTGACCGCCGGCAAAGCTTGCCGCCTCGATACCGTGGGCTGCATCCCCCTTGGTTACGATCTGTCCGCCTGCAATGGTCACGCTCACGGCACCACCAGAGCCTACGGTGCTCCCTGTCGCGGTGCTGTCGATCGCGCCGCCGATAGAACTGGCATCAATGCCGGAGGCCTCATTGCCGCTGGTTTTCACTCCAACACTCTCGCTGTCGAGAGTGAGTGAGATAGAGCCGCCGTCGCTCGACTTGCCGTTGACGCCATCTTTCCCGCCGCCGTCGCTGCGCGCACCGCCCGCACCACCGATCGTGCTCAGCTGAATGCCCGACGAACCCGTTCCAGCAGTTGTCACGTCAAAGCTGGCGGTAATGGAGAGATTGCCTGGCGCGCCACCCGTCCCGCCATCGGCCCTTGCCGCTTCTCCACCCAACTGATCGCCCGCTTGGCCGCCCTCCCCGCCCTGACTGATCGCCGAGAAGCCCATGGCGGCGGCTCCTTTCGTTTCGGTCTTGATCGCGATCGAGGAGACCAGGATGTCTTTCGCGACACCGCCTTTCCCTCCCGTTCCCGGAGGGCCGCCATTGTCGCGATCGCTCCCCACTCCGCCGGTCCCTCCTTGCGTGGAGAGCGCGATCGCGTGCGCCTGATCCCCCGTTGTGGAAACGATGAGCGTCGCCCCTGTGCTGCTGCCCGACGTAAGTGTCACTGTCCCGGTGCCGCCGCCTGTCGGGCCATTGACTTGACCTGTTTGCATGGTGCCGGCAGTACCACCGACGCCGCCGATCGACTCTGCGAAAATGCCTGTGCCACCGGTGGTAATACTCGTCTCGCCCCAGAAGGAGAAATCGATATCTTGCGCATTGCCGCCAGTGCCGGCCCCACCTGCCGGAAAGGATCCATCGGCGCCTTTGCCGGCCGCACTCCTTGCGACGATGCCGGAGGCCCCTGATCCGATAGTGGTGATGTCGAACTGGCCTACGACCTCAATCTTGCCGCCATCGCCGCCATTTCCACCGGCACCGCCGTCGCCCAAGCCTTCGACCGTGCCCCCCGTTCCGCCACCTGCACCCAGGGCCAAGAGCTGGAGTGCATGCGCCATCTCTCCGAAGGTCTCGATGGTAAGTCCACCACTGGGGTTGGCGATTCCAACCGTGCCGGCGGTCCCGCCAGAGCCTCCCGCCCCTGAGGTCCTGCTGGAGGAGATACCGCCCACGCCACCGCTTCCACCTTGGCTCTCCAGCGCAATGGCCACGCCATCATCCGCGAAGGTTCTAATCTCCCAGGACCCGCTTCCCCCATTAGGATTGAACCAAACATCGCCTCCGTCAGCGCCACTGCCGGCATGACCGCCGAAGGTATCGCCGCTACCGCCGACGCCGCCACTGCCTCCGCGGCTGGTCAGCGCAATTGCCGTGGAGTCGCTGAAGATCTGGCTATCGCCACTGCTGATCAGCCAAACGGCGCCCGCTGTACCGCCACCTCCGGCCTCGCCACCGCTGCCGGTGCCGCCGGACGCGGCCGTGCTGCTGGACCCACCCTTACCGCCGTTGCCGCCAACACTGGCGAGGGTCAGGCCCTTCGCACCGCTGCCGGTTGCTGCGATGTTCCAGTTTCCTTTGACGGTGACGTCCTCGCCCTTGCCGCCACTGCCACCATCTCCGCCTCGGCCGGTCGCGGCACCATTGCCACCGGTGCCACCGTTCCCGCCCCGGCTGGCGAAACTCGCACCATAGCCAGAGTTTGCCATGATGCTGCGCGCTCCCGTACCGACCGAGACAATACCACCGCTGCCACCGTTTCCACCGGCTCCAGCGTTGTCTGGCCCGGCCGCTCCACCGCCGGTGCCGCCGTTGCCGCCGATCGCTCTGGCGGTTAATGCGGTTGCTGACGAGGCACCGGTGGTGTTCAGCTCCCAAACGCCCGCGCCTACAGCGCCGGATGCGTTGGTATCGAAGTAAACGTCGCCCGCATATCCACCATTCCCGCCGCGTCCACCAAAGGCATCACCACCGCGGCCGATGCCGCCATTGCCGCCCTGCGCGAGGAGGGCAATCGCGGTCCCATCAGACGTGATGCGGCTATCCAGCTCTGACAAAACAACGATGTCGCCGGTGTAACCGCCGCCGCCGCCAACACCGCCGCTACCGATCGTTGCCTTTCCAGCCTCAGCGCCGTTGCCACCAATATTCTGGAGAAAGAGGCCAGCAGCCCCCGATGTGGCGGAGATATCCCAACCACCCCCAATACTCACCGAACTGCCGCCGGCTCCACCCGAACCACCGTCGCCGGCAGGCGGGGAGCCGGTCTGTTCGCCCCCCGATCCGCCATTGCCACCTTGGCTTATCGCCAAGAAGGCAAGGGAGCCGGCACCGCTGATGGAGATCGTGCGCGACTGACCAGGCGTGGCGACGACGCTGCCGGCGAGCCCGCCTGCCCCACCGGGGTCCCCTTGGGCCGTACCGCTGGCGCCGGCACTGCCCCCTGATCCGCCGCGGGATATGAGCTGGAACCCATTGACATCGGTTCCGCCGGCAACAAGCGACCAGGCACCATTGCTGTTCTCGTCCAGTGTGATGTTGCCGCCGAGGCCGCCCCTTCCACCTGAACGGCCCCTGTTGGCTCCGGTACCGCCATGCCCGCCATTGCCGCCCGTAGACTCCGCTGCGACCGTCCCTTCGACGAAAACGAACTCTCCGGAGTTCTGAATGACGATGTTGCCGCCGGCCCCGCCATCGCCACCGTAGCCACCGTCATAGCCAGGTGTCCCGCCTCCCCCGCCAGTCCCACCACTCGCCCCTGTGGAGAAGAGCTGGATTGCATTGAGACCTTGGTCAGTCGTGACAGTAGAGCGGCTTTGTGCAGCATTAAGGATGAGCGCCATACCGCCCCCCGCGCCGCCGGTGCTTCCGTTGCCGCCGTTCGCGAAGTGAGGGTCCGGCTCATCCTTGCCGTTCGAACCGCTATGCCCTTCTTGGGTTGCTCGCAGGATGCCCGGTTGTACCCCAATTGCCTCGCCGGAGAAGTGGAGCGAGAGTGGACGTCCGGAATTGCCATGACTGTTGCCGGTGCTCGATATCTGTACCGCACCACTTTCAAGCGTCGTGACAAAAGGAAAACTGCCCATATCGACATCGAAGACAAAGGTGGTTCCACCGTCGTCATTGGCGCTTCTAACAAAGCTGTGGCTATAGGCTTGGTTGTCTGAAAGCGGGGTCAGATCTTTGACGATCACTGCGTCCGCTGCGAACGGCACGCTCGAATTCGAACCGACAACAACACCGCCACTCTGGTTCCCCGTACAAGTAAAGACGCCGTCGCCACTGTTTTGGCAGGCGTCGGGCTCAGCAAGGGCCCGCTCACTCAATGCCAAATGGCCAAGAAAGCTTGTGAGGATCAGTGATGTCGCCCAACACAAAGAGTGTCGAAGCGGCCATCGAGAGTTTCGCACAGAGGGCGTGCACACCCTAAGGCAAGCGGCGGTTCACATGTCCCATCTTGCGCCCCGGGCGCGCTTCCGCCTTGCCGTAGAGATGCAGCTTGGCCTGCGGATCGGACAGCACCGCAAGCCAGTCATCTGCCTCGTCGCCCAACAGGTTGGTCATCACGGCAGGGCCTAAAGCCTCTGTGTTGCCAAGCGGTAGATTGCAGACGGCGCGAATACACTGTTCGAACTGAGGCGTAACAGCCGCGTCCATCGTCCAGTGGCCGGAGTTATGCGGTCTCGGTGCCATCTCGTTCACCAGAACCTCACCCGCAGGCGTGACGAAGAGCTCAACGCCGATCAAACCTTCCAGTGACAGGCCGTCCGCAATCTTGCGCGCAATGGCTTCTGCTTCGGCCGCGGTCTTCGCACTTGCCGGCGCCGGGACATGGGTTTCCTTCAGGATATGATCCCGATGGCGGTTCTCGACCAAAGGATAACAGGCCGTCTCGCCGGACGGATTGCGTGCCACCAGGACAGAGGCCTCAAAGGCAAAGTCGACAAAGCCTTCCAATATCAGCTCGCGACCGTCTGCGCCTCCCAAGTCTTGGAAGGCGGGCAAGGCCTGGTCAGCGTCACGCAGCATCCTCTGGCCTTTGCCGTCGTAGCCAAGCTCAGTGGTCTTCAAAACGGCGGGCGCACCAATCTCAGCCACTGCCCGGTCCAACTCTTCCTCGCTGCGAACCAGAGCAAAGGGCGCCGTTCCGATACCAAGGCTGCGCAGAAACCCCTTCTCCCGGCCGCGGTTCTGTGAGACTTCCAGCACCTTGGGGCCAGGTCTGACCGGCAAACGCTCTGCCAAGAAAGCAGCCGTCGCGGCGGGGACATTCTCGAATTCATAGGTCACCACGTCCACGCTCTCGGCAAAGCGCTGAAGGGCTGCTTCGTCGTCATAGGCGGCCGTCGTGCTTGCGGCACTGACATCACCGGCCGGAGAGGTCTCCCCGGGACAGAAGATATGACAGCGGTATCCTAGCTTGGCCGCATCGAGTGCCATCATGCGGCCAAGCTGACCGCCACCCAGAATGCCGATGATGCTGCCGGGCGCCAGAATCTCCGCGCTCATGGCGTCTCGTCCGTGGGCTCGCTCGCCACTGCATCGGTCTGCGCTTGGCGCCAGGCCTGCAGGCGTTCGGCCACAGCGCTATCCTCCAGGGAAACCACCGAAGCCGCCAGCAATGCCGCGTTGATCGCACCGGCACGCCCAATCGCCAAGGTGCCGACCGGCACGCCTGCCGGCATCTGCACGATGGACAGCAGACTGTCCTGACCCTTCAAGGCCTTGCTCTCGATCGGAACGCCAAAGACCGGCAGGGTGGTATAGGCCGCCGTCATGCCCGGTAGATGCGCGGCCCCCCCGGCACCAGCGATAATGACACGAAGCCCGCGCGAACGAGCAGAACCCGCGTAGTCGGCCATGCGGCCAGGCGTGCGATGCGCAGAGACGATGCGGCACTCGTGCGGCACCCCCAGGACCTCCAGGATCTCAGCGGCATGGCGCATGGTGGGCCAGTCCGACTGACTGCCCATGATGACTCCCACCAGGGCCTCTCGCCCTTCCGAAGGCTGTGACATGCTGGACTTTCTCTAAAGCTTGCCCCGATCAGGCGATGATATCCGGGATCAGTTGGTCCTCAAGCGTGGCAATCTGATCGCGCAGCTGCAGCTTCCGCTTCTTCAGTCGCTGCATGCGAATCTGATCGAAGGGAACCTCCTCGACGATGCGAGCGATCACGTCGTCCAGGTCGCGATGCTGCGTGCGCAGCTCTTCCAGTTCCCCGCGGACCTCCGCTTGCGTTCGTTTTCCGTCTTGCTTCGACATCCGCGATTCCGCTCTTCGGCGCCCTAGCGCCTCCCAATCTGCAACCCAGGCCGCCACCCCTGTCGCGGCGTCAATTAACGACTGTCGGCGCGCGACACTGCTCAGCATAATAAGGACACAGAGGCCTTGTAAGGGAACAGCAGAGACACGAGCCATGATCGATGAGAGCCCTTTCTATGCCGGCCCGCCGCAGCAATCAATCTTGCAGGTTTTGAGATATGCCTAGAGGAATGGAGGATATCTTCTGGTCCTTTGCGTTGGCCCTCTACCGCCAAGAGCCGGTGAAGGAGGCCTGCCTGGCGCTGCAGGACGCCTCGGGCCTGGATGTCAACCTGCTGCTCTACTGCTGTTGGGCCGGTCAGGGCGGGCATCTCCTGACGCACAACGAACTCAGGCGCCTGCACACTCTCTCCTCCAACTGGCAGAGTGGAATCCTGCGCCCCATGCGCCAGGTGCGTCAGCGCCTGCGCAAGGAAGAGGACAGCGAGGGGATCTACCAGGCCGCCAAATCCTTCGAGCTGCAGCTGGAACGGGTCGAGCAAAGCAAGCTCTTGGCCGAGGTCCCGGTCAAGTGGGGCAAGGGCGGCCGCGATACAGCTGCAGGCAACCTGCGCACCTATCTCATGCTGGCGGCCGTCATCCGCGACCAGACAGTCAACCGCAATCTCGACTGTCTCTTGGATGCAATGGATAGCCTCAGCGGCACAGCCGGTTAAGCTGTTGGACAGGCGGCCCCGGAATGCTAGGTCTGGGGTGACAGACAGTGGGAGATCGCCATGCCGGCCAAAGTCTTTAGTCTAATCCTCGCCGTCGCTCTGTTGGGCTTCACCAGCATCGCGGCTGCCCAGATGAACCCCTTCGGGACCTCTGGTTTCACCATCGACGATTCCGACTTGGCCCACATGGCCGAGGCGGCTGCGCCGATCTACAATGAGCCACCGCCAGCGCCGGGAACCAAAGCGGACTGGAGCAATCCGGATACAGGCAACAGCGGAACAATTACCCTGATTGAGGCCTTCGAACATCAGGGCCTGCCGTGCCGCAAGATCCATTACAGCTTCAAGATCAAGAACGTCTCGACCGACTTCTCCTTCGTGCAGGATCGCTGCCGGGTTGAGAGCGGCGAGTGGAAGACGCTGTAACGCTCCGCCTTTTGCACAACTGGGGACGAAAGACCTGAGGCCAGCGTCGTCAGCCATCTGCCGACGCTGGCCTTTTTCTGCTGAGCGGAAGCGTTACCGACCCAAAGGGAGAGCCCCATGCGCATAGCCATCATGAGCGCCATGCTGGAAGAGATCGAGATGCTGTTGCCGGAGCTGGGCGACAGTGCCGAGCGCCACAGCCGCGGCCAGCGCGATTACTACGTTGGCCAACTGGCCGGACACGAGGTCGTCCTGGTCTTCTCGCGTTGGGGCAAGGTTGCGGCCTCCGCCACCGTGACCAACCTGATAACCGAGTTCAACATCAAGACCCTGCTGTTCAGCGGTGTTGCCGGCGCCTTGGCGCATGGCCTGAAGGTGGGCGACATTGTGGTCGGCTCTGAGCTGCTGCAGCACGACCTGGACGCCCGTCCACTCTTCAAAGAGTTCGAGACCCCGCTGCTCGGCCGCTCCCGCTTTCCGGCCGATCCGGACATCAGCCGCCTCCTAGCACGCTCTGCGATCGACTTTGCCAAGGAGGATCTGGCCGACAGCGTCGGGGCCGAGACCCTGGACCGCTTCGGCCTTGCGGCACCCTCAGTGCGCCAAGGCGTGATCGTCAGCGGCGATCGCTTCATCTCCAGCCACGCCGATTCGCAAAGCCTGCGCGATCGGGTGCCGGACGCCCTTTGTGTGGAGATGGAGGGGGCCGCGGTCGCGCAGATCTGCTTCGAATATGGTGTTCCTTTCGGCATCACGCGCGTCATGTCCGACAGCGCCGACGATAGTGCCCACGTCGATTTTCTCGCCTTTATCCAACAGGTCGCCCGCAACTATGCACATGGTGTGATGCTGCGTGCCCTAGCCGAACTCTAAGGGCCTCAAGGGCCTCAAGATCAGCTAAACTCTCGTCATGACCTTCGGCGCCTTCGCCGGCTACATCGCATCGGTCCTGGTCTTCGCAACCTTTTGCATGAAGACCATCGTGCCGCTGCGTCTGGTGGCGATCGCGAGCAATGTCTTCTTTATCCTCTACGGCATCTTCGAAGGCCTGGTGCCAATCCTGCTGTTGCACCTGGCCCTGCTGCCGTTGAACATCATCCGGCTGGCCCAGTTGCAATTGGCCGCGCGGGAGATCGAAGAAGCCTTCGAAGAGGCCTTTTCACCGACCTCGATCCTGCCCCTGATGCACGAGCAGACCTGGTCGGCCGGAGATGTCATCTTCTCCATCGGTGACGATTCCGATGCCGTCTACATGGTGGGCGAAGGCCGGGTACAGATCCCGGAGGTCGGTATCGAACTGGGCCCCGGCGATGTCTTCGGCGAGATCGGACTCTTTTCCGACCAGGGCCTTAGAACCGCGTCCGCCGTCATGCTCGAAGACGGCTTCCTTTACCGTTTAGAGCGCAAGGCCTTGGCCGGTGCGCTCGTGCAGCATCCGCGCATGGGAATTCATCTGCTGCGTCTGATCACGAGGCGACTGATGCAAAACGCCAATCCAGACGGGCCACAAGGCTCCGAGACACCACCGTCAAACGCCGAGGCCAAGCCG
Source organism: Rhodospirillales bacterium (assembly GCA_963669335.1). Classification (GTDB taxonomy): domain Bacteria; phylum Pseudomonadota; class Alphaproteobacteria; order Kiloniellales; family JACOMY01; genus JACOMY01. The sequence continues at coordinate 1,579,034 of OY770023.1, read as the reverse complement.
GCCGACAGACCGAAACCTCCGACATTGACGATGGAGCGACGATCGCGGCGTCCTTCCAATCGTCTGGCGATCGTCGGCCTTACTGTCTTGGCCCTTTTCGTCGGCGCTATCAGCTTCGCACCCACGGCCTACTGGTTGCTTTCCCGAGACGCGGCGGTCACCACCTGGATCAACCAGGCGACCTCCTCCATCAAAGGCAACATCATCACGCCTTTGCCACTGCCCGGCAGCATCGTCGGTCAAAATGGTCACATTGTTGAGGTCGCGGACGACCAGGCCGATCGCGGCGATATTCTGCGTGCCGAGGCAGCCGTCGAAGCAGCCGAGGCCGAAGTGAGAACACTAGAAGCCTATGCTTCCTCGATCGATGAAACAGTCCTCGCGTGGGATCAACGCGCGGAAACCTACGCAGTTGCCTTCCGCAAAAAGCTTGAAATCAATGCCAAGGGTCTTCGTCGTGAAATCGAAGCCCTGAAAGACCGGCTGGAACTCGCCAAGTCGTCCGCGGAGCGGGCCGGTAAGCTCTCTAACCGTGGCTATACCTCGGAGGCTGATGAGGAACTGGCGCGCCAGACAGTCCTGGACATCTCCGAGAGCCTCGCAGCCAAGCAGAAGGAACTGGCGGAGATCGAGTTGCGCCTGGACCAGGCGAGACAGGGTGTCTACTTCGACGAGTTCGGCCGCAACCCCGATTGGGCCTTTCAGAGCCGCGACCGGATCAAACTCACGCAAGAAGAGGCACAAGAGCGCCTGCAGCATGCCAAGGTCTTGTTAGAACGCGCGCGGCTGGATCTGCAGGCGGCCGAACAGAGCCACATCGACCAATCTCAAGCAACCGTGCGCGCGCCAGCCGGCTCCATCATCTGGAGCCGCATTGCCGGCGAAGGGGCTGCCGTGACCCCGGGGGTGCCAATCGTGTCCTGGATCGACTGCAGCAAGCTGCTGGTCGACGTCCCGGTCTCCGACATTCTGGTGAGCCTGGTCGATCCGGGAGATCTGGCCAAGGTCACTCTGGAGGGCGAGAACCATCCCCGCGATGCCGTCGTCGTCCTAAAACGCGGTGCGGCTGCCACCTTGGGCAAGGACGATCTGGCCGCGATCGCCAGCGGTCACGACAGCCAAACGGCTCAGGTCTTGCTCAGGATGACTGCAGAGATGCCGACGGACCCCTGCCCCGTCGGCCAGGCCGCCTCGATCGACTTCGTCGACGTCTCCTTCTACGACATCGTGGTGGCCTTCCTCAGGCTTTAAGGCAGACGCGTCAGGCTTCTTCTTTCACTAGCTCCACGCCTTCGTCGCCCTCGAATCGCGGTTGGACCGCAATCAGAAAGATTGAGAGCAGGATCGCTGGAATGCCCAAGGCAGCGGCATAGATGAAGAATGTCTCATAGCCCCACCTCTCCACCTGAATACCTGAGAACCCGGAAATGAACTTACCTGGCAGGGTCATGAAGGAGGAGAAGAGCGCATACTGCGTCGCCGTATAGGCGGACGACGTCAGGCTGGAGAGGTAGGCAATCAAGGCCGTACCCGCGAATCCTCCTGCCAGATTGTCTGCCGAGATGGTCACGATCAACCACCCGACCACCGGGCCCTGGTTGGCAAGATAGGCAAAGAGAAGGTTGCTAACAGCAACCGCGGCTGCTCCTGGCAACAAGGGCCAGAGCACGCCAAACCTGGCCACTGCAATGCCCCCGATCGCAGCCCCGGCAATGGTCATGAAGAAACCATAGATCTTGGCGACCTCGGCGATCTGGCTCTTGGTGAATCCCAGATCCAAGTAGAAGGGATTGGCCATGATCCCCATCACCAGGTCGGAGATACGAAAAAGTCCGATAAAGGCCAGGATCACCAGTGCCAAATGGCCATGCCGGCGGAAGAAATCGACGAATGGTTCGACCACGACGGTCGCGAGCCAAGCCGTTGTTTTCCGCATCGCACTCGCATCGACACCGGCCTTGGAGAGTGCCGTCTCCCAAGCGGCTAGGCGTTGGGCTTCGTTCTCAAGGTTCCGAGGCGGCTCTTTGACGGCGATGACAGTGATCAGGCCCACCGCCATACAGATCGCCATGGTGAAGTAGGCCGCCTCCCAGCCTGCCGAATCGGCGATGAAGAGAGCACCCGCACCGGCGACCAGCAGGGCAATGCGATAGCCTAGCTGATAGGCGGCAGCCAAAGCGCCTTGGTCGCTCATCGGCGCGCACTCGATACGGAATGCATCGAGTGCAATGTCCTGTGTCGCCGACGCAAAGGCGACCAAGACTGCCAAGAGGGCGAAGAGAATGAGATGCCCTTCGGGTCCCACGAGCGCCATGGCCACCAGACCACCAGCGATCCCGATCTGTGCTGCCAGCATCCAGCCGCGCCGCCGCCCAAATGCGCTGGTGAGCAAGGGAAAGGGGACCCGGTCGACAATTGGCGACCAGATCACCTTGATCGAGTAGGTGATGCCGACCCATCCGAAAAACCCGATCTCCGTGCGCGAAACACCGGCATCGCGCAGCCAGGCGCTCAAGGTGGAGAAAACCAGCAGCAGAGGTAGCCCGGCAGCAAAGCCCAGCAGCAAGAGGACCAGAACCTTGGGCCGCGCATAGGTCGCGACCGCGTCACGCCAGGTCTTCGATTGGGTCTGAGCTACCACAGCATTTATGTCTTCAAAGCCTCCAGATCCTTAAAGAGATCAAGTGCCTCGGGATTCGCCAGCGCTTCTTTGTTTTTGATCGCCCTTCCGTGCACCACGTCACGCACCGCAAGCTCGACGATTTTGCCCGATTTGGTGCGCGGAATGTCGGCGACGGCGATGACTTTGGCCGGCACGTGGCGCGGCGTACAGCCCTCGCGGATGCGAGTGCGCACCTGCTTGATCATCGCCTCGTCCAACTCGACCTCTTCGCGCAGGCGCAGGAAGAGGACGACGCGCACATCGTCCTGCCAGTCCTGGCCGATCACCAGGGCCTCCAGCACCTCGGGGATCTGCTCCACCTGGCGATAGATCTCGGCCGTGCCGATGCGCACGCCGCCGGGGTTCAAGGTGGCGTCAGAGCGGCCATAGACCACGATGCCGCCATGCTCGCTCAAGGCCACGAAGTCGCCATGGCACCAGACATTCTTGAAGCGCTCGAAATAGGCCGCGTGATAGCGCTCTCCGCTCGGATCGTCCCAGAACTCCACCGGCATGGAGGGAAAGGGCTTGGTGCAGACAAGCTCGCCCTTCTCACCCACCAGCGGCTTGCCGTTATCATCGAAGACCTCGACCGCCATCGCCAGGTGGCGCTTCTGAATCTCGCCGCGCCAGACCGGACCGATCGGATTGCCGCCCATGAAGCAGCCCAGAATGTCGGTGCCACCCGCGATCGAGGAGAGGCAGACATCCTGCTTCACCGAGCGGTAGATATAGTCGAAGCCCTCAGCCACCAGCGGCGAGCCGGTCGAGGTCACCGTGCGCAACGGCGTCAAATCGTGTGTCTTGCTGGGCTCCAGTTCGGCCTTCGCCAGGGAATCTATGTACTTGGCCGAGGTGCCGAAGAGCGTCGAGCGCTCCTCCTGCGCCAAGTCCCAGAGGACATTGCCGTCAGGATAGAAGGGTGAGCCGTCATAGAGCAGCAGGGTCGCGCCGCTGCCCAGGCCAGAGACCAGCCAGTTCCACATCATCCAGCCGCAGGTGGTGAAGTAAAAAACCCGGTCGTCCTGCTTCACATCGCACTGCAGCTGATGCTCTTTCAGGTGCTGCAAGGTGACCCCGCCGACGCCGTGCACGATGCACTTGGGACGTCCGGTGGTGCCGCTGGAGAACATGATGAAGAGCGGATTGTTGAAGGGCACGCGGCGATACTTTATCGGCTTGGCGCCATAGGGACCGATCCACTCGTCCAGCGGCATGGCGATGCGCAGCCCCGCCGGCCCCTGTCCCTCGTCGATCAAGGGCACCACAACCACGCGCTCGACACTAGAGAGCCCTTCCATGAACTCCTTCACGCGCGGCCGCACGTCGATCCGCTTGCCGTTGTAGTAGTAGCCATCCGGGCAGAAGAGGACCTTGGGTTCGATCTGCCCGAAGCGATCCAGGACACCATTGACGCCGAAATCTGGCGAGCAAGACGACCAGATGGCACCTAGAGAGGCGGTGGCCAGCATGGCGGCTATGGTCTCCGGCATGTTCGGCATGAAGCCGGCAACGCGATCCCCCTCGCCCACGCCTTCGTCCGCCAAGGCCTGCTGCATGCGCGAGACCAGCTCCGTCAACTCCCGCCAGGAGAGACGCCGGCGCACCTTGTCCTCGGACCAGAAGACAATGGCGTCGGCCTCGTCACTGCGCCGCAGCATGTTCTCGGCATAGTTTAGCCGCGCTTCCGGAAAGAACTTGGCACCCGGCATCAGGTGGGGGCGAACCAGGGTCGCGCCTTGGCGCTCTCCGATCACCTCGGCGAAATCCCAGAAGAGCTCCCAGAAGGCCGGCATCTGGTCCAAAGACCAGTCGTAGACGGCGTCATAGTTCCTGAGTGTCAGGCCATGCTGCTTGTTCGCTTGGGCGATGAAACGGCTGAGTGTGGCAGAGACCAGGCGTTCCGGGCTTGGTTGCCAAAGCGGTTTGGAGGCGGTTTCGGCGGGCATGGTCACCTCTTCTCGGTCGGGTTCTCGGTCGGGTGGCCGGACAGCGATCGTCGCTCTCCTGGGGCCAAGGCATAGCGAACGCAGACGGCATAACAGACGTGCGAAGGCATGGGCTAGTCGCTAGACGCCGCGCCGCCTAGCTTTGTCCACAACAAGGATCATTATGACAGCGCAGTCTCCACAACTTTCGGGTCAAGTCACCGACGGCATGTCGGCCGTGTCGCAGGCTGTGCTCTTCATGACGGCTGCCTGCGGCTTCTTCGCACTGATGAACATCTGCGTGCGCATCGCCAGCGATGCCGGCATGCATCCCCTCCAGATCGCCTTTTTCCGCAATCTCTTTGCCTTGCTCACCATGGTTCCCTGGTTGATCGCGACCGATTTCCAGGGTCTGCGGACCAAGCGTTTCGGCGCACATGCCAGGCGCGCCACCCTTGGCCTCACCGCCATGGTGTTCTGGTTCTCCTCAGTGGCCCTGCTGCCCTTGGCCGAGGCCACGGCGCTCAACTTTACCTTTCCGCTGTTCGGCACCATCCTGGCCGCCGTTATCCTCAAAGAGCGTGTGCGCATCCGCCGTTGGAGCGCGACGGTGGTCGGCTTCCTCGGTGTCCTCATCATCCTGCAACCTTGGGATGCATCGCTCGCCTGGGTCAGTTTTCTGCCGATCGCGGCCGCCTTCTTCATGGCCTTCTCGGCCATCACCGTGAAGCAGCTCTCGGCCACCGAATCGGCTGGCACGGTCGTGCTCTACATGAACCTCATCATGACGCCGATCTCGCTGGTTCCTGCCCTCTTCTTCTGGCAGTGGCCGGATTGGGAGATCTGGCTGGCCCTTCTGGCGCTGGGCAGTTTCGCCGCCATCTCGCATGTGGCGCTGACCCGCGCCTATGCCCTGGCCGAGGCTTCGCTGATCCAGCCCCTGGACTACATTCGCCTGCCGATGATCGCCCTTCTGGCCTTCCTGGTTTTCGGCGAGGTGCCCAGCGACTGGATCTGGCCGGGTGCGGCCGTCATTGCCGGTGCCAGCCTCTACATCGCCCGCCGTGAGGCCCAGCTGGCACGCGCGGCGCGTCAGGCCGTCGATCCACCCGAATGACCGCGAGCCTCGCCAGCGCGCTCAGCCTCTCCCCGCGCATGGAACTCCTGCGGCGCGGCCAGAGCCGTTGGCAAGAGCTGCCCCCCAACCTGCGCGGTGCTACGCTGGTGACCCTGGCAGCAGCCGGCTTCACCATCGTCTGGGCCCTGGCCAAGGCCCTGGCCGACGCCGGCATGCATCCCTTCCAGATTTCTCTCGGTCGGGCGCTGATGTCGCTCGTCTTTCTGCTGCCCTTCCTGGTGGCCGGCAAGGTTGCGCGCTTTCGCACCCAGCACCCTTGGCTGCACTTCCTGCGCGCCGCAGCCGGCGCCGTTGCCATGCTCTTCGGCTTCTACGCCCTGGTGCGCCTGCCTTTGGCTGAAGTCACGGCTCTAGGCTTCACCACGCCGCTCTTCACCGTTCTCTTCGCCGCCCTCTTCCTGCGCGAAGCCGTCGGTTGGCGCCGCTGGGGCGCGGTCGCGGCCGGCTTCATCGGCATGCTGATTGTCGTCCAGCCCGGTGCGGCCGCCTTCCAAGTCGATGCCCTCTACGCAGTTGGTTCAGCCATGCTGATCGCCTTTGCCATCACCCTGGTGAAGCGCTTCCCAGCCAGCGAGAGCCAGACCGTTCTGCTCTTCTACGTACTGATCGCCTCGATCCTGGTTTGCGCGCTGCCGGCTGCCGAGGTCTGGCGTGATCCCACCGCTCTGGAGTGGCTCATGCTGGCCGTGATCGGCGCCTTGGGCCTCGGGGCGCATGCCCTCTTCATCATGGGTTTCCGCATCGGCGAAAGCAGCTTTGTGGCGCCCTTCGACTACACCAAGCTATTGTTTGCCATGGTGATTGGCTTTTTGGCTTTCGGCGAGCTGCCGGGCTGGGCGACCCTGCTGGGTGCCTCTGTCCTCATCGGCTCCAGCCTCTACATCGCCCGGCGCGAAGCTAGGCTGGCAGCATCGCGTAGCCGGCAACGAAGAAGCTGACCACCACGCCGATCGTCAGCAACGATCGCAACTTCAAGAAACTCTCTGGATAGCGCCCGACCGCCGTGTGATAGCGATCCACCAGCCATAGCAGGGCAAAGGCGAGGGCCATTACGAAGGCCTGGTGCAGCGGAAAGACGAAGAGCAGCGTTCCCCAGGCGACCAGGCTCGGTGCCACGGCCAAGAGATAGACGCCCCAGGCCTCTTCTCCTCTTGCCATGGCAGCTCCCCAGGCCACGCCGCCCAAAAACGACAGGATTGCTACACCATAGACCAGCATGGCGCCAAGGATCCGAGCGCCTGGAGCCCCACTGTCGGGCCAGAGGATGATGATGGCACAGCCAAAGAAGGGGATGAGGCCGGCCAGACCGAGCCAACGCACGGACTGTGGCAGGCGGGTCCAGCCCGCGCTCTGGGATCTCTCGTTGCTCTCCATGACCGCAGATCTATGTCAGAGAGATGCTATCTCCAAGGGGTAAGGCAGCACGCTTGCTTGACAGAGCCGGCCCAAGACTTGGAGAAAAGGGCAGAGATCCTGCCACGAGATTGGGAGATGTGAGGATATGGACGTTAGGGGATTGGCCGCCGTTGTGACGGGCGGCGCTTCTGGACTGGGTGCAGCCAGCGTGCGCGGCTTGGCTGCCGCCGGTGCCAAAGTCACCGCCTTGGACATGAACGAAGAGGCCGTCAGCGCCATCGCTGAAGAAATCGGCGGGCTGGGCATTGCTTGCGACGTCGGCGATGGTGCTGCCGCCGAGGCTGCCGTGGCGCAGGCAAGTGCCGCGCATGGGCCTTGCCGCATCCTGGTCAACTGTGCGGGTATCGCACCGGCCAAGCGCGTGGTCGGCCGCGATGGTGCCATGCCGCTGGAGAACTTCGATGCGGTCATCCGCGTGAACCTGATCGGCACCTTCAACCTGCTGCGCCTCTGTGCGGCCGAGATGGCAGCCGCCGATCCGATAAACGATGACGGCGAGCGCGGTATCGTGATCTCCACCGCCTCCGTTGCAGCCTACGAAGGCCAGGTCGGTCAAGCCGCTTATGCTGCTTCCAAAGCCGGAATTGTCGGCCTGACCTTGCCGGTTGCGCGCGAACTCTGCCGTCACGGCATCCGGGTCAATGTCATCGCCCCCGGCCTGATCGGCACGCCGCTGCTCTTGAACATGCCGCAAGAGGTGCAGGACAACCTGGCCGGCCAGGTCCCCTTCCCGCGCCGCTTTGGCCACCCTGAAGAGTTCTCAAAGCTGGTCTTGCATCTCTGCGAGAACACCATGATCAATGGAGAGACCGTGCGCCTGGATGGCGCCATGCGTATGCAATAGGAGGCGCATCATGGATCAGACCCGGATCGATGACTTCAAGGCAGAACTTGACCGGCGTGGCTACCCGCACGCCGTCAAGTCCTGGGATGCAGGCTATCAGATGGACGAGCATAGCCACGACTTCGCGGTCGAGGGGCTGATCCTCTCTGGCAGCTTCACCATCACCACCGACGAGGGCACCAAGACCTTCAGCGAGGGCGATCGCTTCTCAATGGTGGCCGACTGCCCGCACAGCGAAGAGGCAGGACCCGACGGGGTTACCTTCCTGGTTGGTCGCAGCCCCTGACCCTGGTCTGCAAACAAGGCTAGTCTCTCAGCGTCTGTGATGGTCAGCGGGCATACTTTGTGCCATGACAGAGAGAAGCTCTGCCGTCTGAGGATCCTCTGTGGAACGCCGCCTCGCCGCAATTCTGGCCGCCGACGTTGTCGGCTACTCGCGCCTCATGGGCGCCGACGAGACCGCTACGCTCGAGCGCCTGAAGGCGCTGCATAGAGAGCTTGTTCAGCCCTGCATCGCCAGCCACAAAGGGCGCCTGGTCAAGCTGATGGGAGACGGCCTCTTGGCCGAGTTCCCCAGCGTCGTCGAGGCCGTGACCTGCGCTCTGGAGATCCAGAAATCCATCGAGGCGCCGCCCGAGGGAGAGCCTGATCCTAGCAGAATGCGTCTGCGGATCGGCATCAACCTGGGTGATGTCATCATTGAGGGCAGCGATATCTTCGGCGACGGCGTCAACATTGCGGCGCGGCTTGAGACCTTGGCCTCTCCCGGCGGTATCTGCGTCTCTTCGTTGGTCCACGAGAGCCTGGGTGGCCGCGTGAAGGTAGACTTCTCCGACGCCGGCCAGCACAACGTGAAGAACATCGCGAGACCGATTCAAGTCTTCCGCTGGCCGGCCGGCGAGCCGAGCGCCGGCAGCCGTCAGGATCAGGTCCCCAAAGAGGTCCTACGCGAACAGTCGATCTGCGTCCTGCCCTTCGCCAATCAGTCGAAGGATGAGGAGCTTGGGTACCTGTGCGAAGGCCTCGGCCAGGACATCGTGACCGCGATCGGAACCATTCGCCAGCTCACAGTCATCACCGATGCCGCTGCCGAGGCCCTGAAGCACGAAGACCACTACCTGCTGAGCGGCCAGGCGCGCCGGGCCGGCCCGCGCTTGCGCATCTCCGCCCGTCTGGTCAACAGCAAGACGGGGGTTCAGGTCTGGGCAGAGCGTTACGACCGCAAGGACGATGATCTCTTCGCCGTGCAGGACGACCTCGCCCGCAACATCGTGATTGCGGTTCACACCGTGCTCGGCGCCGGTTCCTACACAAATCGCTGGCAGTGGGGCACTGAGGACTTCGAGGCCTGGCAAATCATGGCCAAGGGCTTTCGAGAATTTCAGATCTTCTCTCCGGACTCGATGGCGAGCGCAGCCGCCGCGTTCGAACGCGCCCACGGCGTCGATCCGGATTACCTGGCCCCCTTGATGGCGGCGGCCTATTGCTATGGACAGTTGGCGTGGATCGCAGAGGCCGATGAGGCCCAGGCACTGATCGAGCGCGGAGACAGGGGCGTCCAACAGGCGATCGAAGCTGCGCCGGACGACGTTCGTCCCTATGCGGCTCTGCGTGCCATTGAGTTCGCCCGCGGCAATCCGGAGGGCGGAGTCGCCGCTGCCGAGAAGGCACTGAAGATGGCGCCTAGCGATTCCTACTGCCGCGCCACCCTCGCCTTTGCCCTGGTCAGCGCCAGCCGGCCGGAGGAGGCCTTGGCGCAGATGGCCCGGGCCGCGCGTGACATCCCCAACCCGCCGGGCTGGCTTGCCCAGTCGCGCATCCACGCCCTCTTCATGCTCGGCCGCGAAGAGGAAGCACTGGAAGAAGCCCGCGCGACCCTCGCGCGCCTGCCGGACCTCTATTCCGCGCCGGTGATGAATGCGGCCCTTGCTGCAGACCTGGGCCTCGCCGCAGAAGCCAAGGCCTTATGCAAGAGGGTGCTGGCAGCAGAGCCCGGGTTCTCCAGCAAGAGCTTCGTGCGCTGGCAGGGCTTGAGCGACCGGGACTACTCTGTCCGTCTATTTGCGGCTCTGACCAGGGCCGGTCTGCCGGATTGACCCAGAAGCAACGGATCGACGCATGCAGTCCCTGAGAAAGTCCGGCCCCCTCTTCTTTGATTTCACTGTGGGCTACTGCCTCGCCTTCGGTGCCGTTTTGCTGCTCCAGTTCTACTTGGTCGACACCGACCCGGAGGCCAACGACAGCAACGGCTTTCTTGTTGCCTTCTTGGCCGCGATCTACACCGGCGTGAAGGAAAGCGGCCGTCATCAGGAGTGGCCCGGTCGCTGGACCCTGTGGCTCTGGACCCTCTACCTGGCGGCAGCCTACTTCCTGCTCGGCTTCCTCTTCTACGCCATCTACATGCTTGGTTTTAATATGCTTTTCGACCTCGGCGTGCCGGTACCGCCCTATCTCGAAAAGCTGGCCGATCTCTTGACGCAAGCCTATCTCTGGCTCGCCCCGATCATCCTGCTGGTGACAGTCGCCTTCTGTCGCCTGGGCCTTGGCATCGGCCTTTGGCTTGGGTTCAGACGCAAGCGCAGCTTGCCACCGGGCCCAAGACCCTAACGCTGATAGCCCTCGCTCGCCTTTAAGAGCTGGCGGGTGTAGTCGGCTTCGACCTGATGATCGCCTAGGGCCCTGCGATCCAGCTCCTCCACCGCCGCACCGTGCTGCATCACCAAGAGACGCTCGCACATGTGGTTCACCACGGCCAGGTCGTGACTCACCATGACGAAGGTCAGCTTGTGCTCCCGACGCAGGCGCACCAGCAGGTTCAGCACCTCCGCCTGGACTGAGGCATCCAGCGCCGAGGTCGGCTCGTCCAGCAGCAGGATCTCCGGTTCCAGCATGAGGGCCCGGGCGACGGCCACGCGCTGGCGCTGCCCGCCGGAGAGCTGATGGGGATAGCGAAAGCGAAAGCTGACATCCAGGCCGACATCCACCAGTGCCCGCTCGACTCGCTCATGCTGTTCACCAATGCCGTGGATCGCAAGCGGCTCGCTCAAGCTGCGATCGATGGTGTGGCGTGGATGCAAAGAGGCATAGGGGTCTTGAAACACCATCTGCACGCGACGGACGAAGTCACGATCACGCTTGCCGCTCATCTCTTGGCCATCGATGCTTACGCGCCCGGCGGAGATCGGTGCCAAACCGCAGATCGCGCGCAAGACCGTCGATTTGCCGGAACCCGACTCGCCGACGAGACCGAAAGAGCTCTCGGCCGGGACCTGGAAGGAGACATCCTTGACCGCGTGTACGCTCTGCGCGCCGTGGCCGAAGGTAACGGAGAGCCCCTCCACCGAAAGCTTCACGCGCCCTCTCCGGTCAAGTCGGCCAGCGAGCTGTCGCGCCAGCGGGCGTCGCGCTTCAGGGTCGGCAGGCGCTCGCGCCGCTCCGCGATTTTCGGCAAGCAGTCGACCAGGCCTTGAGTATAGGGATGCTTGGCTTCCGCCAGCCGACTGGCCTCGATTTCCTCGACGATGCGACCGGCATACATGACCAGCACGCGGTCGCAGAAGGTGGCGACCAGCTCCAGATCGTGGCTGACGAAGATCAGTCCCATCCCGCGAGAGCGCACCAAATTGTCCATGATGCGCAACACCTCAAGCTGCACGGTGACATCCAGGGCAGAGGTCGGCTCATCGGCGATCAGCAGGTCCGGGTCGGGAACCAGCATCATCGCGATCATTACCCTTTGGCCCATACCGCCCGACAGCTCATGCGGATAGGCCCGCATCACCCGCTCGGGGTCGCGGATCTGCACCGCCTCCAGCATCTTGAGGGCCCGCGTCTTCATGGACGCGCGCGAGCCGCCGCCATGCACCCGCATGGCCTCGGTCAGCTGTTTGCCGACGCGCATGACCGGGTTCAGCGAGAACTTGGGATCCTGCATCACCATGGAGATGCGACTGCCGCGGATCTCGCGCATCTGGCGTTCCGGCAGAGACAGGAGGTCGATACCGTCGAAGATCATGCGCTTGGCCGTCACCTCCCCCGGCGGTCGCACCAGGCGCAGGACCGAGCGCCCGGTCATAGTCTTGCCGGAACCCGACTCGCCGACGATCCCCAGGCGCTCGCGCCCCAGGGTGAAAGAGACCCCGCGCACCGCTTCCACCAGCCTGGTCGGCGTATGGAAGCGGACATGAAGGTCCTCGACCTCCAGCAGGTGCCCGCTCACTTTGGCGCACTCCGCGGGTCCAGCACATCGCGCAGCCCGTCGCCCAAGAGGTTGAATCCCAGGCTGACGATGAAGATGGCGAGCCCCGGCACGGTCGCCACCCACCATTGATCGAAGAGGAACTTGCGGCCGGAGGAGATCATCAGGCCCCATTCCGGCATCGGCGGCTGCGCGCCCAGGCCAAGGAAGCCCAGACCGGCAGCCGTCAGGATGATCCCGGCCATGTCCAGGGTCACCCGGATAATGACCGAGGACATGCACATCGGCATGACGTGGCCGAAGATGATGCGCGGCGGCCGAGCCCCCTGCAGCTTGATGGCCGAGATATAGTCGGAGTTTCGCACGGTAATGGTCTCGGCCCGCGCCACACGCGCATAGGGCGGCCAGGCCGTCAGCGCGATCGCCAGTATGGCGTTCTCGATCCCCGGTCCCAAGGCGGCGACCAGGGCCAGGGCCAAGATCAAGCGCGGGAAGGCCAGAAAGATGTCGGTCAGGCGCATCAGCACGGTGTCGACCAGGCCACCGAAATAGCCAGCAGCCGTCCCGATGATCAGACCGAAGACAGGTGCCGTCACTGCCACCAAGGCGACGATCATCAAGGTGATGCGCGCGCCATAGAGAATGCGGCTCCAGAGATCGCGGCCGAACTCGTCCGTCCCCAGCCAGTGCCCCGGCGAGAAGGGCGGCAGCAATCGGGTCTCCAGGGACTGCTCGAAGGGCGAATAGGGCGCCAGCAAGGGCGCGAAGATCGCCATTAGGATCAGGGCCAGTACGATACCCAGACCCACCATCGCCAACCAGTTCTGTGCCAGCCGCCGCCAGGCCAGATAGAACTGAACACAGCGCGCATGAGAGCGAGAGACCGGCTGATCGCTGGTCAGCCAAGCCCGCGATCCGACCCGCAGCTCTTCCTGTTCAACGCTCATCAGCTAACGCGCCCTCGGATCGACGACACGGTAGAGCAGGTCGGACAAAAGGTTGAGCGAGATGAAAACCAGTCCGACGACGACCGTGCCGCCCAGGACCGCGTTCATGTCGGCGGAGAAGAGCGCATTGGTGATGTAAAGCCCGAGCCCAGGCCAGGCGAAGACCGTCTCGGTCAAGACAGAACCCTCCAACAGGCTTGCATAAGAAAGCGCAATCACCGTGATCAGCGGGATCAAGACGTTGCCCAGAGCATGTACCCAGACGACCCGCCACTCCGGCGCGCCTTTGACCCTGGCGGTGGTGATGTACTCCTGGCCCAGCTGCTCCAGCATGAAGCTGCGGGTCATCCGGCTGATGTAGGCCATGGAAAAGTAGCCCAGCACCAGCGAGGGCAGGATCACGTGCGAGAGCGCATTGCGGAAGATGTCCCAAGCGCCAGCGAGAGCGGAGTCAATCAGAACCGCACCGGTCACGGTCGGCACATCGTACTCGTACATCAACTCATAGGTGGCATCGAGACGCCCGGGTCCGCCGACCCAGCCCAGCTCTCCATAAAAGATCAGGAGGCCCATCAGGCCCAGCCAGAAGACCGGCATGGAGTAGCCAAAAAGGCCGACGACGCGGATCACCTGATCCGGCCAGCGGCCCTGGTTGACGGCCGCGATCACCCCGCCTGGCACGCCCAGAAAGACCCCGACCAAGGTTGCCAAGGTCGCCAGCTCCAAAGTGGCGGGAAAGAAGCGGCCGATATCGTCGATCACCGGCTTGGCCGTCATCAAGGACTTGCCGAAATCGCCGTGCAACACGTCCCAGATGTAATAGGCGAACTGGGTCATCAGAGGCTCGTTCAGCCCAAGCTGCTCGCGCACCTCTTCGATCTGTGCCTGGCTCGCGCGTTCGCCGACGATCGCCAGCACCGGGTCGATCGGCACCACCCGGCCGATGATGAAGGTGATCAGCAATAGGCCCAGGAAGGTAATCGCCAGACTGATCAGCGTCCGCGTGGTGCCGATCAGCAGTCGCGACAGCCGCGCGCGCCGAATGCCCGAACCGGCGGCGACCGCCCGCCGGCCAAAGCCTCGACGACCAAGCCCGTCAGCGTCACTCACGCTCGTCTACCTGTAAGCAATCGGGGCGCACTCTTTGGCTGAGCGCGCCCCTCACCCGCTAGTTCTTGGTTACCGGCCAGTAGAAAGCAGAGTGGATCGATCCGCCGGCGTTAAAGCCATCCACGTTGTTGCGCGAAGCCACCTGCTCGATCAGCTGGAACATCGGTGCGAAAGGCGAGTTCGCCTGATGAATGCGCTGGATCTCTTCGTACATGGCGCGGCGCTTCTCCGTATCACGCTCCAAGACCGCCGCATTGGTCATCGGCGTCTCTGCCGCGGCCGGATAGGCGTTACGCCAGGCCAGAACACCGGTCAACTGCGCTTCCGGAGAGTTGTCCGGGTTCTTGGCGAAGGTGTCGGCATTGGTGTGCGGGTCGGAATAGTCCGGACCCCAGGCGCCCAGGTAGATGTCATGGTTGCGCGAACGATACTCGCCCAGCACCTCTTTGCCGGTGCCGGTGCGCAGTTCTGCCTTGATTCCGGCCTGTGCCAAGGTGTTCTGGAAGGACTGAGCCATCTCCAGCCGATCCTGATCGTTACGCACGAAGATCTTGATCTCGATGTCGCCGACCCCGGCCTCTTCCAACAGTGCCTTGGCCTTCTCCACATCCAAGCTATAGGGCTTGTCGTCGATGGCACCCAGGAAGCCCTGCGGCAGGAAGGCCTGATGCACGACGTAGTTGCCCTTGAGGAAGGAATTCGCCATGCCGTCATAGTCGATCAGATGCTTGATCGCCTCGACGACCTTGGGGTTGTTCAAGGGCTCGCGGGTCTGGTTCAGCGCCACATACATGATGCGCCCGCGCAGCTCGTCGTTGATGTTGATGTCGGGATTGCCGCGCACGCCCTCGATGTCGACCGGGGTCAGCTTACGAGCGATGTCGATGTCGCCGCGCTCCAGCAATAGGCGCTGGGTGGCAGGCTCCGGCACATGGCGCACGAAAACGCGCTTCATCGTTGGAGCACCACGCCAATAGTTGTCGTTGGCCTCCAGCACGTAGTTCTCGTTCGGCTTCCAGGCGCGCAGCGAATAGGCGCCGGACCCGGCGGTGTTGGTCTTCAGCCATTCATAGCCGAAGTCGCCGTCTGCCTCATGCTCGAGGGCCACCTGCTTGTCCACCACCGAGGCCACCACGGCGGTCAGCGCGCTGTAGAAGAAGGAGGGCGCATAGGGCTTGTCGACGGTGATGGTCAGGGTATCGCCATCGGCGGTGACGACCTCATCGACGTTCTCCGGCGTGAAGCCGAACTGGGTCAGGATGAAGGCTGGAGTCTTGTTCAGCTTCACCGCACGCTGCAGCGACCAGGCCGCATCCTCGGCCGTCACCGGGTTGCCGGAGTGGAAGGTCGCCCCATCGCGCATTTTGAAGGTATAGGTCTTGCCGTCTTCCGAGACGCTCCAGCTCTCAGCCAGGCCCGGCACCAAGGGTCCAAGGTTCGAGGGATCGAGCTCGACCAAGGTGTCATAGACATTGTTCAACATGTCGTTGCCGGAGAACTCGAAGCTCTCGGCCGGATCGATCGAGACGATGTCGTCGATCTTGTCGGCGATTACCAAGGTGTCGGCCGGCGTCTCTGCCTGGACCGCCGTCGCGCCTAGCGCCAAGGCCGCGCAACCAGCCAGCGCCAACCTGGTCAAACTCATCATGTGAAGCTCCTCTCTCTCCCTTATTCTCGGGGCCCGTCCTCGGCTGCGCGTTCCCCCGCGCCGCGAACCGGAGGGCAGCCTAGACCAGCGACAGCCAAGGTCAATGGCAAAGCAGCACAACTGCACCGGAAGTCTCCTCCGACGCGTCATGCATTACCGCAACGCAGCGCTAACGCTCCATCGAGACCCAGAGCACCAAGGCCTCTTCCTCACCGGTGGAGACGCAGCAATGGCCCATGCCGCTATCGTAGTAGACAGAGTCGCCAGCCGACATCGGTAGCGGACGATAGAACTCCGTGTGCAGTTCCACCTTGCCGCTTAGCACATACATGAACTCCTCGCCGCGATGGCGGATCCACTCGTCAAACTCCGAGATATCGCGCGCCTTAATGCGCGACAGGTAGGGCAGCATGCCCTTGTTCGAGAGCTCCGTGCAGAGCAGTTCGTGCTCATAGCTGGAGGTCGATCTGGGCTCCCCCGCCCCTTTTCGCGTGACATCCCGCCGGCCCGAGATGTCGCTCGATCCGGACTGCAGGAAGAGCTGCGGGGTCTCGATCTCCAGGGCCTGCATCAGCCTGCGAACAATGTCGAAACCGGGTTTGGTCAGGTTGTTCTCGATCTTGGAGAGGGTGGAGCGACCGATTCCGGCCCTGCGCCCTGTTTCCTCTAGGGTCCAGCCTTTCCGTCGCCGCGCTTCTCGAACCATCTGCCCCAAGGCCGAAGCGTCCGGCGTCTGGGTCTTACTGTTCTCTCGCCCGGTTGCTGTGTTTTTGGGATCAGCCATTTCCCTCTCCCATGATAACTCATCGAAACATCTGTTTTTCCGCAGTTTTTTGATCTCACATTGCTGCCCTGAAAGGCAACAATCGAGTCTCGCGTTTTCGTTACGATACGTGATTTCCCCTAAAAGAAACTTATTGCGTAAGAGAAACTATTCCCTTATAGGGATCGCCACCTGCTGCAGAGCGTAGCAAGAGCCATCCGGCCGGCTCTGCCGTCAGGTCCGGCAAAAGCACAGACAATCGTGAAACATCAGACACATCAGAGGAGGACGATCTGATGGAGGCGATCAGCAACCTAGTAGGTGAGATAAATGGAATCGTTTGGGGGCCGCTGATGCTGGCCCTGATCCTGGGGGTAGGTTTCTACCTGCAGGCCGGTTTGAAGTTCATGCCGATCCGCAAGCTCGGGTTCGGTTTCGCCCTGCTCTGGGGCGGCCGCGAGGCAAAGGGCGCAGGGCAGATCAGCCCCTTCAACGCGCTCATGACCTCGCTCTCGGCGACGATCGGCACCGGCAATATCGCGGGCGTGGCGACCGCCATCTTCCTTGGCGGACCCGGTGCTCTCTTCTGGATGTGGATGACCGCTCTGGTCGGCATGGCGACCAAGTACGCTGAGGCCGTCTGCGCGGTGCGCTATCGCGAACAAGACGAGCTCGGCAACTACGTCGGCGGGCCGATGTACTACATCAAGAACGGTCTCGGTAAGAAGTGGCTCTGGCTGGCCCCGACCTTCGCCGTCTTCGGCGCCATCGCCGGCTTCGGTATCGGCAACACCGTGCAGGCCAACTCTGTCGCCAACGTCATCAACGAGAACTTTGGTGTCGATCCCCTGGTGACCGGGATCGTCTTGATGGTGCTGACGGCCGCAGTCATTCTGGGCGGTATCACCCGCATCGGCGCCGTCGCCGGCAAGCTGGTTCCGGCTATGGCGGTGACCTACATCCTCTTCGGCATCATCGTGCTCTTGATCAATGTCGGCGAGATCCCGGCAGCGATCGGCTTGATTGTCGAGCATGCCTTCACCCCGGCGGCAGCCGAGGGCGGTTTTGCTGGAGCGGCGGTCTGGGCAGCCATTCGTTTCGGCGTGGCGCGTGGCGTCTTCTCGAACGAGGCCGGTCTGGGCTCCGCACCGATCGCGCACGCCGCAGCATCGACCAAGGGCCCGATCAATCAGGGTCTGGTGGCCATGCTGGGCACCTTCATCGACACCATCATAGTCTGCTCCATCACCGGTCTGGCCATCATCACTTCGGGTGCCTGGACTCTAGGGCATACCGGTGCAGCCTTGACCTCAGTGGCCTTTGAACGCGCGATACCGGGCGTCGGGGGACATATGGTGGCCATCGTGCTGGCGGTCTTTGCCTTTACCACCATTCTCGGTTGGAGCTTCTATAGCGAAAAGTGCATCTCCTTCCTGGTGGGCGTGAAGGCGCTGATTCCCTTCCGGCTGCTCTGGTGCGTGGCGGTGCCCCTGGGTGCGTCAGCCGACCTCGGCTTCATCTGGCTCTTGGCGGACACCTTGAATGCTTTGATGGCGCTGCCGAACCTGATCGCGCTGGCGCTTCTGAGCCCGGTCGTCTTCAAGCTGACCAAGGACTTCTTCGCGAACGGTATGCAAGAAGCTCCGCCACTGAAGTTAGGCGAGCGCTAACCGAGAGCCCCGCTCTTCCCTATTCCCGGGGGAAGAGCGGGCCGCCAGACCCTTTCCCTAAGAGGGGAGATCGAAAGATGTTCAAGAAGATCCTGGTGCCAGTGGAGCACAGCGATCCCAAGACCTGGGCCAAGTCCCTCCCGATCGCCGTCGATCTGGCCGCGCAGCATGGTGCCGAATTGCTGGTCATGTCGGTGATACCCGAGATCATCCGCCTGCCGAACCTGCCCGCCAACTATGGCGAGGGCGCGAAGGAGCATGTCGAAGGCGTGCTCAAGCAGGCAATGGCAGAGGCCGGTGCCGCGCCCAAGATCCTGGTCGAGCAAGGCAGTGTCTATCGTGAGATCCTGAAGGCGGCACACGCCAACAAGGTCGACCTGATTGTCCTGGCTTCGCCAAAGGGTGATTTTCCGGACTATCCCTTGGGTCCGAATGCAGCGCGTGTCACACGCCACGCCAACTGCTCGGTCTTTATCGTCCGGGGTTAGAGCGGCAGCAGTCGCCGCTTGCAGTATCCCACGTTTTCCTGTGTGGTTTGGGGCCGGCCTTGGCCCTCCCTGCCCGGCCGGCATCCTTAGGGGAGTAAGAGCCATGGGTGAGACCAACGCGGAAGCCCTCCGGACTCCGCTCTATGACCTTCACGTCGCCCTCGGCGGCAAGATGGTTGACTTCGCAGGCTATGCCATGCCGGTGCAATACGCTGGCGGCATCATGGCCGAACACAAGCAGTGCCGCGAGAAGGCAGCACTCTTCGACGTCTCTCATATGGGACAGGTCGAACTGCGCGGCGAGAAGGCTGCCAAGGCGCTGGAGGCCCTGGTCCCCAGCGCAATCCAAACCCTGAAGCCCGGCAAGGCCCGCTACACGGTCTTCACCAACGACGAAGGCGGCATCCGCGACGATCTCATCGTCTCCAATGCCGGCGACCACCTCTTCCTGGTGGTTAATGCCTCGATGCGGCACCAGGATATCGCCCATATGCGCGCGAACCTGGGCGACGTGGAGTTGGTGGAACTAGCAGATCGCGGCCTCATCGCCGTTCAGGGACCGGCCGCAGAGGCCGTGGTCTCGGCGCTGGCCCCGGCCGCAGCCACGCTCAGCTTCATGGAGACCACGACGGCTGAGATACTGGGTGCTCCTTGCCGCATCTCGCGGCTGGGCTATACCGGCGAGGACGGCTACGAGATCTCCGTGCCCGATGCGCGCGCGCAAGAGATTGCCGAAGCCTTCCTGGCCCACGAGGACTGCGAGCCGGCCGGCCTTGGCGCACGCGACAGCCTTAGGCTAGAGGCAGGCCTCTGTCTCTATGGTAATGACATCGACGAGACGACCTCTCCGATCGAGGCTCAGATCAATTGGATCATCCAGAAGCGTCGCCGTGAAGAGGGCGGTTTTCCGGGTGCTGAGCGCATCCTGAAAGAGCTGGCCGAGGGCCCCGCGCGCAAATTGGTCGGGCTCAAGCCCAGCGGACGTGCACCCGCTCGCGCCGGCACCGAGATCGCAGTCGCAGGTCAGGTCGTCGGCCAGATTACCAGCGGCGGCTTCGGTCCCAGCGTCAGCGGACCCGTCTCGATTGGCTACCTCGCCAGCGAAGCCGCGGAGATCGGTCGCGCGGTCGATCTGATGGTCCGTGGCAAGGCGATGCCGGCCGAGGTCGTGGCCCTGCCCTTCGTCGCCCACAACTACAAGCGCTAACGCCCAGTCAAAAAGCAGAAACACAAGAAACGGAAAGCGTGCAGCAAGCCTGCACAGCAAGGAGACAAGAAGCATGAGCACGCACTACACCGAAGATCACGAATGGCTCTCCGTCGAGGGGGATATCGCCACCTTGGGTATCACCGCACACGCCGCCGAGCAGTTGGGCGAAATCGTCTTCGTCGAGCTTAAGGAGGCCGGCGACAGCTTTGAGAAGGGCGACGAGATCGGCGTGATCGAAAGCGTGAAGGCCGCCAGCGAAGTCTACGCCCCGGTCACCGGTGAGATTGTCGAGGCCAATTCGGCCCTGGTCGATGCACCCGGTGACGTCAATGCAGACCCGGAAGGGGCCGCCTGGCTCTACAAGATCAAACTCTCTGATGCCGGAGAGCTTGAGGGCTTGATGGACGCGGCCGCCTACAAAGCCTCTATCGAGTGAGGATCGGACCCATGAGTTTCGAACTGACCGACTATCAGACCTACGACTTTGCCAACCTCCGCCACATCGGGCCCTCGCGCAAAGAGATGGCGGAGATGCTGGAGGTCGTCGGCGCCGCGAGCCTCGATGCTCTGATCGACGAGACCCTGCCGCACACCATCAGGCAGGCTTCTCCGCTCGACTGGGGCGAGGCCATGACGGAGCGTGATGCCCTCTTCCACATGCGTCAGGTGGCCGGCAAGAACCAGGTGCTGACCTCGCTGATCGGACAGGGCTACTACGGCACCACCACGCCGCCGGTGATCCAGCGCAACATCCTGGAGAACCCGGCCTGGTACACGGCCTATACGCCCTACCAGCCGGAGATCAGCCAGGGCCGCCTGGAAGCCTTGCTGAACTTCCAGACCATGGTCAGCGACCTGACCGGGCTGGAGATCGCCAATGCCTCCCTGCTGGACGAGGCGACGGCCGCGGCCGAGGCGATGACCATGGCCAAGCGGATCGCCAAGTCCAAGGCCAAGTGCTTCTTCGTAGACGAGAACTGTCACCCGCAGACCATCGCCGTGGTCAAGACCCGGGCCGAGCCGATTGGGATCGAAGTCCAGATCGGCGCGCCGGAGGCCTTGGATGCCGAGGCCTGTTTTGGTGCCCTCTTCCAGTACCCCGGCACCTATGGCGAGGTCAGGGACTTCAGCGACGAGATCGCCAAGCTGCACGCGGCCAAGGCCGTTGCCGTCATGGCAGCCGACATCCTGGCCCTTGCTCTGCTGAAACCTCCCGGCGAGATGGGGGCGGATATCGCCGTCGGTTCGACCCAGCGTTTCGGCGTGCCTATGGGCTATGGCGGTCCCCATGCCGCCTATATGGCGACCAAAGAGGCGCACAAGCGGGCCATGCCCGGCCGCATCATCGGTGTCTCCATCGATGCGCGCGGCAAAAAGGCTTACCGACTGGCCCTGCAGACTCGCGAACAGCACATCCGCCGCGAGAAGGCCAACTCCAACGTCTGCACCGCGCAGGCTTTGCTGGCCGTCATCGCCTCCATGTATGCCGTCTACTACGGCCCCGACGGCATCAAGGCCATCGCCCAGAGCGTCCACCGCAAGACCGCGCGCCTGGCGAAGGGGCTGGAGAGCCTGGGCTTCACGGTGGCCCCCGAGGTCTTCTTCGACACCCTGACCGTCGAGGTCAGCGCGCTGCAGGGCGTGATCCTGAATGCCGCAGTCGACAATGGCGTCAACCTGCGCAAGGTCGGCAAGGATCGGGTCGGCATCTCCTTGGACGAGCAGACCCGGCCGGAGACCCTGGAGGCCGTCTGGCGGGCCTTCGGAGGCGACCTCGAGGACGACAGCAGCCGCAATCGCGAATACCGCCTGCCGGAGAGCATGCTGCGCGAGAGCGCCTATCTCACGCACCCGATCTTTCACCTGAACCGGGCGGAGGCCGAGATCACGCGCTACATGCGCCGCTTGGCCGATCGCGACCTGGCGCTGGACCGGGCGATGATCCCGCTGGGCTCCTGCACCATGAAGCTGAACGCCACGGTGGAGATGATCCCGCTGTCTTGGCCGGAGTTCGCGAACATCCACCCCTACGCTCCGGAGCATCAGACCCGGGGCTATCAGGAGGTGATCGACGATCTCTCGGACAAGCTCTGCAAGATCACCGGCTATGATGCCATGTCGATGCAGCCGAACTCCGGTGCGCAGGGCGAGTACGCCGGTTTGCTGGCGATCCGCCGCTATCACCGCGCACGTGGTGACGTGGATCGGACCGTCTGCCTGATCCCGACCTCAGCGCATGGCACCAACCCAGCCTCGGCCCAGATGGTGGGCTGGACCGTGGTGCCGGTGAAGGCCTCGGATAATGGTGACATCGATCTGGAGGACTTCCGCCAGAAGGCAGAGGCCAACAGCGATCGCCTGGCCGGCTGCATGATCACCTACCCCTCGACCCACGGTGTCTTCGAAGAGACCGTGCGGGAGGTCTGTGCCATCACCCACCAGCACGGCGGACAGGTCTATATCGACGGCGCCAACATGAACGCCATGGTGGGCCTGGCCCAGCCGGGCGCTATCGGCGGCGACGTCAGTCACCTGAACCTGCACAAGACCTTCTGCATCCCGCACGGCGGCGGTGGGCCCGGCATGGGGCCGATCGGGGTCAAGGCCCATCTGGCGCCCTACCTCCCCGGCCGGCCGGAGTCCGAACCCGACGGTGGCGCGGTTTCGGCCGCCCCCTTCGGCTCGCCCTCGATCCTGCCGATTTCCTGGGCCTATTGCCTCCTGATGGGCGGTAAGGGTCTGACCCAGGCGACCAAAGTTGCGATCCTCAACGCCAACTACATCGCCAAGCGCCTGGAGGGCTCCTACGACGTGCTCTACAAGGCGCCCAACGGCCGCGTTGCGCATGAGTGCATTCTGGACACCCGTCCCTTGAACGAGCATGCCCATGTAAGCGTGGACGATGTTGCCAAGCGTTTGATCGACTGCGGCTTCCACGCCCCAACCATGAGCTGGCCGGTGGCCGGTACCTTGATGGTCGAGCCGACCGAGTCGGAGCCCAAGGCCGAGCTGGATCGCTTCTGCGATGCCATGATCGGTATCCGCAAGGAGGCCCAGGCGATCGAGGACGGCAAGATTGCAGCAGAGGAATCTCCCTTGAAGCACGCCCCGCACACAGTGGCCGACCTCATAGGCGACTGGCAGCGTTCTTACAGCCGCGAAGAGGCCTGCTACCCGCCGGGCGCCTTCCTGGTCGACAAGTACTGGGCCCCGGTCAACCGCGTGGATAACGCCTATGGCGACCGGCATCTGGTCTGCACCTGTCCGCCGATGGAGGCCTACGCAGAGGCCGCAGAGTAAGGAACCAAGGGGAGTCGCCCGTGGCTACGGCGACTCTCCGGATCACGCGAGCAGTGACAAAGGTCCCGCCGTCATCCCTTAGAGCAGATCGCGATCAGGTGGCATCACCTGTTCGCGTGAATCTGCTCTATCTCTCAAACATGCTCTAAGACACTGACGTCACCGGATTCCCTTTGCTAGGCTCCAAGACAGGACGGAGCCTTCAAGAGTCCAGCACGGGGAGACAGTTATGGCGGTCATCTATGGCACGACGGGTGTGAACGACACCCTCTTCGGAACCGAGAATCCGGACACAATCTATGGTCTTAGCGGCAATGACCTCATCTTCGGACTGAGCGCGAAAGATCTGATCTTCAGCGGATCGGGTTCGGACGAAGGCGTTTATGGCGGACGGGGCTCTGACAGTGTCTTTGGCGGCGACGGCGCGGACCGCGAGTTGAACGGCGAGGTCGGCGCCGACCGTCTCTACGGTGACAGCGGTAACGATTTCCGCTTCTACGGAGAGAATGGCGACGATCGCCTCTTTGGCGGCAGTGGAGACGACCGCAACCTCAGCGGAGAGTACGGCAACGACACCATCTATGGCGGTGACGGGTCCGACTTCTACTTCCGCGGAGGCGCCGGCGAGGACGTCTTCTTTGGTGGTAGCGGCATTGACCTCTACATGATCGGTGGCGCCGATAACGACATGATCTTCGGCGACAGCGGCGACGACAACTTCCTCTACGGTGCAGCCGGAAATGACACCATCGTTGGCGGTCATGGCGCCGATGACAATCTGCAAGGCGGCAACAGTCGCGACAAGGTCTATGGTGGCTCCGGTGCCGATGTCGGCCTGCTCGGCAACCACGGCGTCGATACGCTTTTCGGCGGCAGCGGACGCGACGCCATCCTCTGGGGTGGCTCGAACGCAGACAAGATCTACGGCGGCGCTGGAGCCGATCTCGCCCTACTCGGCAACGAGGGAGACGACTCCATCAATGGTAACGGTGGCGACGATGCCTCCCTCGATGGCGGCGATGGTGACGACCGGATTCGGGCCGGAGGCGACGATGATTTTGATGTCTTTGGCGGCACCGGTGACGATGTCATCTACGGTGGCGATGGCGATGACCACAACCTTGACGGCGGCGATGGCTCGGACCGCATCTTCGGTGCCGACGGAACCGATCGCATCATGCTGGGTGGCGACGGTAGCGACATTATCCGGGGCGAGGATGGCGCCGATGGCGGCATCAGAGGTGACTCCGGTCAGGATCTGCTCTACGGCGGTGATGGTAACGACGTCGACATCGAAGGCGGCGAAGGCGCCGACAGCCTCTTTGGTGGCAAAGGCAGCGACGGCTTCCTAGACGGCGGTGCCGGCAATGACCGAATTTCGGCCGGCAATGGTGACGATGTCGTCCTCTATGGCAGCGGCGGCGACGACCTGCTCCTGGCCGGCTCTGGTGACGACTTCTATCTCTCGGGTGGCAATGGTGCAGACCGCCTCTTCGGTGGCAGTGGCAACGACGTCGAACTGGTCGGCGATTCGGGTGACGACAAGATCTACGGCGGCGATGGCGACGATCTCGATCTCTATGGTGCCAGCGGCAATGACCTGATCGAGGGTGGCTTGGGCGCCGACCTTCTCTTCGGCGACAAGGGAGACGACCTGCTGCGCGGTCAAGGCGGCAACGACAGCATTTCAGGCGGCACCGGTTTCGATCGCCTGGTTGGCAATGGCGGCGACGACACTCTGATTCTAACCGAAGACGATCAGGCAGCCGGCGGCATCGGCAGTGATTGGTTCGCCTTCGACGACGAAGAGATCGGCTACAGCGTCTCGGGCGGCCCGATCATCCAAGACTTCGACGGCGTCAGCTTCGGTGCCGGCGATGGCGAAGACCTGCTGGTCTTCCAAAGCGGTCTGGAGGTCGGCGCCTTCACCTACATCGACGGCGCAGCCTTCTCTGGCGCCGGCAACTCCGAGGCCCGTTTCGCCGGTCCAGAGCAGATTCAAGTCGATATCGAGGGCGACGGCACCGCCGATCTCAGCTTCCGCGTAGCCGGCCTGACCGCGGCCAATCTGCTGACCACCAGCGACTTCCTCTGGCTTTGATTAGAGCCCCGCGCGGTAAATCGCTTTGCAACGGTCGTCGTGGGGAGGGCTTAGCCATGTTCTCCCCACGGCGTCTTTGCAGACGAGATCTCAATCCGGCCTGGAGCGACGCTCCAGACGCTTCTCGACCTGGCGCTTCTCCCAGTTGGGGCTGAAGAGTGAAAAGACCTCAAAGACCGAGAGCCCGTGCGCTGCGACGCCCAGGCCCCAGCCAAGGGCCGGCCAGAGGAACCAGAGATAGCCGCCCGAGAAGAGGTTGAACCCGGCCATCGCCGCGATCGAGATCAGATAGACGATGAGATGGTTGTAGAAGCCCTTGATGTCCCTGACATGCTCAAGCGCGTCCTGCTCGAGGTCGGATAGGTCCCTTTGCCTGTACATGCGCGTCTCCTGCGACAGCGTGGCGATATCCACGTCGAAAGCCGCAGCCAAGGCGCCGAGGGTCTCCAGGCTCGCATTGCCGCCACGCTCGATGCGCTGAATTGTGCGGACGCTGACGCCAGAGATCTCTGCCAGGACCTCTTGGGACCAGCCGCGATCCAGTCGTAGCTTTCGGACGAGCATCTCTCTTGCCTCTCGGGACCATGACCTGCGGTACGACGAGCCTGCCCAGGCTCGGACCTGATCACCATGTCAGCGACCCGACAGGAACCTGTCAAGCAGGCGACAGCAAGCTGCAACCTGGGTTGCGCAGGCAAAACCGACGACCAAGTCTACCCCTGTGCCCAAACGGGCCGGATGGGGGGAGGAGGCGACGATGACCAGAGAGCGGATCGCGGCCATCGCCTGGGACCTCTTCGAGTTCCTTCCACTCATGGTCTTCGTCTATCTCGGCCGCTTTGGCTCCGACTATGCCGATCGCTTTATCTGGGGCGCTGCGGCCGTCCTGTTGATTATGCCATGCCTGGCACTTGCGCGACAGCCGATGAACCCGCTTGTCATCGCCGCGAACGTCTGGCTATTGGTCGAGGCCATCGCCTTCCTCTTCAGCATCCCAGCGCTGACCGATGTCTTGCTGTCCTTACGCGAAACCGCCTTCTTCCTGACGATCCTCCTGGTCGGAACGCCGTTTGCCAGCTTGTCGAGACGGGGTTTGTTCAGAAGGGCACCGGCTGACTCAACTAGAGTCCGCCCCCTCTCTTTGCTGCTGCTTTGCCTGGCTGCGCTGGGCGCGGTCTGGTCCTTCCTTCACCGCGGAGACGAGCTCATCGCCGCCACCCTGCCCGCAGTCACGCTCTTTGTCGCGCAGATGCTTCTAGCCAGCCGCCTGAACGCCAATAGCTAAGGGCGGGTTGCCAAACGCCAACCCGCCCAAAGTCATTGCCGTCGATCCTCCCACCCTGGAGTGACCAGAAATCAGGAGCGAAGCGCCGTATTCTCCGGATCGTAGGGGCTCTCTGCAACGATCCGAGCCGGGCGCATCTGGTCCAGAACGCGCACCTGGCACGCACGGCCGACCTCGGCCAGATCACGGCGTACATAGCCCAGCATCAGCGACTTCTTCACGTGGTGGCCATAGCCGCCGGCCGTGCCGCGGCCTACCACCTCGCCATCGATGAAGACCGGCTCGTTGCCGAAGGAATCAGCGTCGTCGGCATCGATCTCGATGGTGCAGAAGGCATTGGGAACGCCGGCCTGCTGCTGCGCCACCAGGGCATCGCGGCCAGTGAAGTCGCCCTTGTTCAGGCGCACGAAACGGTCCATGCCGGCCTCCAGCACCGTGTTCTCTGCATTGAGATCCGTGCCCCAGGAACGATAGGTCTTCTCCAGGCGCATGGAGTCCATGGCCCGCATCCCGACATGGCCCAGCTCTTCCGCCTTGCCGGCCTCGACCAGGGCATCGAAGAGGTGGTTCTGGTACTCGATCGGATGATGCAGCTCCCAACCCAGCGAGCCCACGAAGTTCACCCGCAGAGCCCGGACGCCGGGCGCGAAGCCGACCGGGAACTCTTGCATGGTGAGCCAAGGGAAGGCCTCGTTGGTGACGTCGGCATCGGCCAGCCTCTCGAAGACCGTGCGAGAGCGCGGACCAGCCAGCACAAAGACACCATACTGCGTGGTCACATCCTTGACGAAGACACTGCCGTCCTTGGGGCTGGTCTTCACGAAGAAGTCCCAGTCTATGTCGTGCGCCGCGCCTGGCCCCACGACATAGAAGCGCTCGCCATACATGCCGTCGGGCATGCGAGAGATGGTGTATTCCGAGCGCACCGAGCCCGAGGGGAAGAGCGAGTGGGCCAGGGTCATCCGGCCGATCTTCTTCGGTATGGTGTTGGCGACGATGGAGTCCAGCCAGGCCCTGGCACCCGGCCCCTCGACCTCGTACTTGGCAAAGGAGGAGAGCTCCATCAGGCCGACCCGTTCGCGCATGGCGGCAACCTCTTCGCCCACCGGTGCGAACCAGTTGGAGCGGCGGAAGGAATAGTCGTCTTTGCGGGCCGCGCCGGCCGGCGCGAACCAGTTCGGCCGTTCCCAGCCGAAGCGTGCGCCCCAGACGGCACCCAGCTTGTCCAGCCGCTCATAACAGGGCGCGGTCTTGGCCGGACGGGCCTCTTCGCGCTCTTCCATGGGATAATGGATGATGAAGACGTGGGAATAGGCCTCCTCGTTCTTCATCGCCGCGAACGTCTTGGTGTTGACGCCGAAGCGGCGCGGGTCGACGCCGGTCATGTCGACGCTGGGCTGGCCCTCGACCATCCACTCGGCCAGCTGCCAGCCGGCACCGCCGGCGGCGGTGATGCCGAAGGAGTGCGCCTCGGAAATCCAGAAGTTCGGCAGACCGAAGGCCGGACCCACCATGGGGTTGCCGTCCGGTGCATAGGCGATCGGGCCGTTCACGATATCCTTGATGCCGGCATTCTCGAAGGAAGGCACACGGTTGATGCAGGCCTCGACATGCACCATGAGGCGATCGAGGTCGCCGGGGAAGAGGTCCTTCTCAAAGCCCTTGTCGACGCCGTCGATGAAGCGCGCCGGCGCGCCCTTCTCATAGGGTCCCAGGATCCAGCCCATGCGCTCCTCGCGCAGATAGTACTGGGAGTCGCTCTCGCGCAGGATCGGCAGCTCATCGGCACCGCCGTCACGGTACTGCTTCAACACCGGATCGACGTCGGTCACGATGTACTGATGCTCGACCGGGATCGAGGGGATCTCCAGGCCCACCATCTTGGCGGTCTGGCGCGCATAGTTGCCGGTGGCACAGATAACCTGCTCGCAGGTGATGTCGCCCTTGTTGGTCTTAACGATCCACTCCTGGCTCTGGCTGCGCTCGATGCCGGTGACCACGGTCTGCTGATAGATCTCAGCCCCCATCATGCGCGCACCCTTGGCCATGGCCATGGTCACGTCGACCGGCGCGATATGCCCATCGGTCGGATGCCAGAGTGCGCCGACCAGGCCCTCGCTGTTGATCAGCGGCCAGAGCTTCTCGATCTCCTCGACGCCGATCAGGTGGCTCTCGACGCCGATGGTCTCCGCCGTGCACTGATAGTTGCGATACTCGTCCATGCGGTCGCGGTTGCAAGCGAGCCGAAGGTTGCCGGTGTTGTGGAAAGAGACCGCCTGTCCGGTCTCGGCCTCCAGCTTTTTGTAGAGCTCGACCGAGTACTGGTGCAGCTGCCCCACCGAATAGCTCATGTTGAAGAGCGGCAGCAGACCGGCAGCGTGCCAGGTGGAACCCGCCGTCAACTCGGTGCGCTCCAACAGCACCACATCCGTCCAGCCCTTCTTCGCCAGATGGTAAAGGGCCCCGACACCGCAAACGCCGCCACCGATGACGACAACCCGTGCATGGCTCTTCATTGCTCGCCCTGCTCCTCAAGATTCCCTGGACCGCAGCTCTGCCCACAATGGGCCGCCCTCGCGTTCCCGTTAATTCGACGCCTTAGCTAGACGCCTTGCCCTGCCCTAGGCGTGACATTCTGCGACCAGACAGCGCCGCTTTGCGACACCCCGTAACCTGGAGCGGCAAGGCCCGTGACGCAGAGCGACAAGGACAGCCCGCTCAAGAAAACGCGACCTATTCCACCGTTGATGCCGAGCCCGACTTGGCTTAGCGTCTTTTCCTACAATGACGTTTCGACGAATGCCCATGACCGGTGAGAGGCGGTAGCAAGCAGTAGCAGAGGCGTCTCAGGCCGACACCGTCGTGCCGCTGCCTGAGTGGGGACAGCCGGGGCACAGCAGGGATCAAGAAGCCCTGCGGGTTAGACTGTTCTGTGGGAGGTGGCAAAGCGACTGCAATGCCGATACGGGCGACACTCCTAGTGCTTTGGCTGGCCTTGGTGGCCGTGCTTGGCGTCATGGGCTACTACATGCTGGACGCCTGCGGTCTCAGGATCCCGGGCGGAACCGTCCTGATCAAGCTCTGCGGTGAAAAGGAAGAGCCACCGCCGGCGCTGGTGGCCCAAGTCATCGCGCGCGGTCAGGATCTGGAGCGCCAGGTGATCCAACTGGAGCAGCGCCTGGCCATGGCCGCCTCCTGCCCTGCACCGCCTTTCAATCCCTTGCCGGAACCCGACAAGCAGGCAAAGGTCGAGCCGGAACCCAAACCCGAGCCGAAGCCGGAGCCAAAACCCAAGGAAGAGACCAAGCCACAGCCAGAGCCGGAGCAGAAGGAAGAGAAGCCCAAGCGCACAGCCGAATGCCCGCGCCCACGCCCAACTGAGGTCGCCATGCTGCTGGACGCTTCTGCCAGTATGGACACCGACTTCAACCTCGATCCAGCCAAAGAAGAACGCTACGAGCAGCTGATCAAGCGGCACAATCGCCTGTCTCAGCAGCTGCGCGGTGCCGGCTTCAACCTGCTGAAGCAGGGCCAGCTGCGCATGGAACTGGGTCAGTTGGAACGCGAGATCAGCCGCCTCTATAGCACCTTCGACACGCCCGGTGAGCGCAACCGCATGGAAGTCGCCAAACAGTCCCTCAAGGCAACGGTGCGCAATAGTCCCAGCGACATCGCTCTCTCGCTCATGAGCTTCAGCGACTGTGGCAGGCTTCGCTTCCACGGCAGCTTCGCCCCCTCACGACGCTCGGCTCTCTTGAGCGAAGTCGACAGGGTGCGCACAGGACGCGGCACCGCCTTGGCAGAGGCCATCGCCGCCGTGCCGCGCATGATCACGGGCGGCAAGACCGAGGACAAGCCGGTCAATATCGTGCTCTTCTCCGACGGTCGCGAGAGCTGCGGCGGCAATGCCTGTGCCCAGGCGCGTTCACTGAAACAGCGCTATCCGCACCTCTACATCAACGTGATCGCCATCGGTAAGAGTGACCAGAGCCAGCGCTGCATCGCCAATGCCACCGGCGGCCTCTTCCTCCAGCCCAACAACACCGCCGCCCTGGCGCAGGCCATGAAGCGCGCCAGCGGCCAAGACATTCCGGAGCACTGCAAATGAGCACAGCTCCCACGATGGCCCTGAACCCAGGTTCCATGGCCCTTAGAGCAGGTCGAGACGCACCATGACCGACAGCAAGGACACCCCTCCGCAGGATGGCTCGGACGAGAAAGTCGTGGTCCAGCGCCGCGGACGCCCCTGGATCCCGGTTCTGATCGCAACCCTTCTGGCCGCCATCGTGCTGGCCGTGTTGCTGATTCCCGGCGTCCTCATCTACCCCGAGGACGACACCACCGCCGAAGACCGCCAGCGCATGATCGTGCTGCAGGAGGAGAGCAACAAGGCGCTGGAAGAACGCATCGCCAGCCTGCAGGCCCTGGTGCAGGAGGATGTCTGCGTCGCCGAAGACGGTTTCTTCCGCCGCAACGAGGACGGCAAGCTGGAACCCCTCGCCCCGGCCGAAGAGGCCCTGCTGCCGAAATCCGCCGACCGCCAGCCGCTTGCCAAGGACGAGGTGCCAGAGGGTGTCGCCTTCGAGGGCAACCTGGTCGAGCTGCTGGATCTGGCAACCGTCATGGTGCTGGCGCCTCAGACCAAGGCGCAGGGCACTGGCTTCTTCGTGGCGCCGGGCCTGATCGTCACCAATCGTCATGTCATCGGCGAGAGCACTCAGACGCCGCTCTTCGTGCTCGGCAAAGGACTGGAGCGCCCGACCGCCGCCACCCTGGTCGCCGAGACAGGGGGTACCGACTTCTTCACCCCAGACTATGCGCTTCTGAAGATCGAGGGCGCCGACGACCTGCCCTACCTGGCCATGACCGACAAGGCCAAGAAGCTGCAGGAGGTGGTGGCCGCTGGCTTCCCCGGCCTCCTGAACGAGACGGATGAAGATATTCAGCGCCTTGCCTCCGGCGATCTGCAGAGCATGCCGGAGCCCAGTGTCACCACCGGCGTCATCACTGCCCAGCAAGCCCCCCGCGGCGCCGAAGTCCTCGTCCATACCGCCACCATCTCGGGCGGCAGCAGCGGTGGGCCCTTGGTTGACGAGTGCGGGCGCGTGGTCGGAATGAACACCTTCGTGCGCAACCGCAAGCAGGACGGCGGCCGGCTGAACTACGCGCTGGCAACGCCCAGCCTGCTCAGCTTCCTGAAACAGCACAGTGTCGATGCCAAGGTCAGCGAAGCCGCCTGTGCACCCAAGCCTCTGGTAGCCGCCAAAGAGCCTGAGGAAGAGATCAAAAAGAACGAGGAGAAGACTGAAACTAAGGAGAAAACCGAAGAAGAGCCCAAAGCGGGCGATAAGAGCGAATAGCGGCGGCGCGATCGAAGAGGGGATGGGGCCACAATGGATCGCCAGCTCATAGCCGAGACCACTCTGGTCGGCCTGCGTCCTCTGGGGATGGGCAGCCGACGGGTCCAGGATTCCTGGAACGAGATCGATTCCTACCTGCGCAATGCGCTGGGCGCCCGCTATGCCGACCTCTTTGCCGAGCCCGTTCCCGGCAGCCGCGGTGTCTCCTGGTTTGGCGCCCCCGAGGGTGAGGCAAAGCCCTACTCCGACCTCTCCGAGGAGGAGCAGGCTGCCCTCTTGGAGGACATCAAGGAACGCAGCGAGACCATCCGCGGTCACGCCGCAACCCTCTCGGCTAGCCGCAAAGACAGCGACCGGCGCCTGGGCCAGACCTTGGAATGGGCCTTGGTGGTGCCGGAGGCTGAGCCCGGACGCGATTTCCTCTACTCCGTCGGCGGAGAGCCGCTGCTGGTCAACTGGGGCACCCGGGACGAGCGCGCCCAAGACGGCGGCGCCGTCCTGCAGGAATTCCTGACCGGAGAGGCCTGGCGCCTGCGCCAAGAGCAAGAGCCGATCAAAGCGGCGGGCGCAGCGCCACCGCCACCTCCCGCTGAGCCCCTGGTCTATCGCGAGGCCGCAGCCGCAGCGCCGCTCTGGTGGCTCTTGTGGCTGCTCTTCGGGCTCTTGATGATCGCCATCATGTACCTGCTGCTGCTGGGCTGCGGCGTTCGCTGGCCCTTCGGACTGGAACGCCCGGCCTTCTTGAACTTCTGCCCCGGCGCCTATGCCGCCGAGGACACCACGCCCGACCAATTGGTAGTGGCAGAGCAGAAGGGTGAGGAGCTAGAGCGCCAGGTCTTGCTGCTGCAGCGCGAACTGGCCCGCAAGCAGCGCTGCCCCATCGACCGCGCACAAGCAGAGGTCGTCGAGAGTCCTGACCAAGAGGCCGCCCGCCGCGCATTCGAAGAAATCCGTGAGGAAGGCGGCGCCGAAGGCGAGGTCGAGATCATCCTGGAATGGCAGGGCGACGCCGATCTGGATCTGCACGTCATCTGCCCCGACGGCAGCCGGGTCTATTTCCAGAACCGCAACAACCAGCGCTGCGGCGCCATCCTCGACGTCGACATGAACTCCACCACGCGCGATATCAGCGAGACGCCGCGGGAGCATGTGACCTGGCCGCAGAGTCCCAAGCCCGGCCGCTATCAGATCATCGTCGACAACTTCGCCGGTCGCTCGTCCGGCCGCGCGACGCCCGTGCCCTACAAGGTCTACGTCTCCCGCGGCGGCAAGATCGAGGTCTACGAGGGCGAAATCGCTGAAGACGGCGGCACCGGCCTGGTGCAAGAGGTCACTCTGCCATGACGCCGCCCTTGCCTGAAACGAGCGCTTGTATGAAAGATCGTCGGACAAGCCCGCGCGTTCTATAGTGGCCTCGCGCTCTTAAGAAAACGGACATGCTGAAGCCTCCCTTCGACTATCGCCCCGTGACCTCATTGATCCCCAACACGGGGATCCAATTTCTCGACTTCGCGCTGAAGATGAGCGAGGTGGAGCGGATCTCGCGTTCCTTCTGGCCGGAGGTGCATGAGGATCAGCGTGATGAGGAAGGCCGCCCCTTGGTCACCCTGCATCCGCTCACCAAGGACAAGGAAGGGCGCCTGCTCTATAGGACCGAGGAGACACCACAGGGCATCGAGCCGCCGGAAGATGAGACCTTCTCAGTCCGCGCGCCCCAAGCCTTGGACCTGCTCGACCGCCAGTGGCTCCCCCTGCCCTTCCTGCGGGAGGCAGAGCGCGGTCCGGACAATCAACCGATCTATGATGCCGGCCCCACCAACTGGGCCCGTATGCGACTGGCCGCGCTGCCGGAGGTCGATTCCGACGGTTACAGCCACCGCCTGGTCATCGCCTTGGACACGCTGCTCTTGGAGCGACGCAGCGACGGCCCTTACGCCGCCCCCACGCCGCAAGACGCGATGGAGGATGTGGAGTTCTGCCTGGTCAGCAAGCCGGAGGCCAATCGGCCCTTCCTGGTTCTCGACTGGGTGCGCTCCTGGCTGCAGGACAGCTATCTGGAGGGTCGCACGCGCCGTCGCGGGCGCCCGACCACCCTGACCGATCTCAAGCATCCTGGCGAGTACTGGGCCAACTACATCGTACTGCTGGAAGCGGTCGCCGCCGGTTGCAAGATCCCGCGCATTCGCTTCACCGACACCATCACCGAATCGATCCAAGGCGATCCCATCGACGTGGACCTGGTGATCGACGTCGGCAACAGTCGCACCTGCGGCGTCCTGATCGAGCAGTCCAAACAGCTCGGCAGCGTCGACATCTCGCAATGCTATCGCCTGGAACTCAGGGATCTGAGCCGGCCGGAGCAGTGCTACTCCGACCCCTTCGAGAGCCGGGTCGAGTTCACCAATGTCTCCTTCGGCAGGCGCGAGTACTCCCGGCGCTCCGGACGCCCCCGGCGCGACGCCTTCTGGTGGCCAAGCCCGGTCCGCGTCGGTCCGGAGGCCGCCTGGCTGGCCTCTCTGGCCGACGGGACCGAGGGCATCAGCGGCCTCTCCAGCCCCAAGCGCTATCTCTGGGACGAGGCGCCAAGACCGCAGGCCTGGACCAACAACCGCGGCACACTTCCGCTCGGGCGCCCTGTCCCGGCCATCTCCGGCCCGATGACGGCGAAGCTGACCGAAGAGGGTGACCTGGTCTCACCGAAACGGCCCAACGCCGTGGTCGGCATGAGCCCGCGCTATTCCCGCTCCTCGCTCTACACCCTCATGCTGGCCGAGCTCTTGAGCCACGCCATCGGGCAGCTCAATTCCGTGTCGGTGCGTGAGCAGCAGGTGAACTCGGATCTGCCACGCCGCCTCAGCTCTTTCATCCTGACCCTGCCCTCAGCCACGCCTTTGGCCGAGCAGAAGATCCTGCGCCGTCGCGCCGAATGGGCCGTCGATCTGGTCTGGCAGACCATGGGCTGGTCGGACGAGGACCCGATCCACAAGAAACCCAAGATCAAGCTGGATTGGGACGAGGCCACCTGCACCCACCTCGTCTATCTCTAC
The DNA here is from genome assembly GCA_963669335.1 of Rhodospirillales bacterium. GTDB lineage: Bacteria > Pseudomonadota > Alphaproteobacteria > Kiloniellales > JACOMY01 > JACOMY01. The sequence goes on along the minus strand of OY770023.1, from coordinate 1,543,919 downwards.
AACGAGATCAATCACAAGTTCCGCCGCAATCCGCACGACTTCTTCAAGCTATTCGGCCAACGCACACAGCAGGATGGCGAAGGCCCGGCGCTGCGCATCGCCAGCATGGATATCGGCGGCGGCACCACCGACCTGATGATCATTCAGCACGAGATCGAGGCCGGCCAGCAGCAGACCATCCGCCCGCGCCAACTGTTCCGTGAGGGCTTCAGGCAGGCCGGCGACGATATCGTCAAGTCGGTGATCGAGCATACGGTCTTGCCGCAGTTGGGCGAGGCTTTGCGCGCCAACGGCGTGCGCCAGGCAGAGGTGCTCTTGTCCGACCTCTTCGGCGGCGACCGCGCCGGCGTGGGCCAGCCCGAGCGCTCCACGCGCGCACTGCTGACCACCCAGATCTTGGTTCCAGCCGCGCTCGGTCTGTTGTCAGCCTACGAAGCCGTCGATCCGCGGCGCCCGAGCAGCCCACAGCACTTGAAGCTGGGCAGCTTGCTGCCGTCCGATCGAATGCCGGCAGCCAGTCTACTGGCCTACTTCAACCGCGCGGTCACGAATGCCGGCGGCACGGCCTTCGACCCGCTCGCCTTGGACCTGCTGATGGACCCGCAAGAGATCTCGGGCGCCATTCAGTTTGTCGTGCAGCGCATGATCGAAGACCTCTGCGATGTCATCCGCGCCTATGACTGCGATCTGCTGCTGCTTTCCGGTCGTCCCTCGCGCTTCCCGGCGGTGCGTGATCTCATCTACGCAAACCTGCCGGTGGCCGCCAATCGCGTGGTGCCGATGGACGGCTATGAGGTCGGGGCCTGGTATCCCTTCCGCAGTGCGGACTATCGCATTAACGATCCCAAGACCACGACCGCCGTGGGTGCCATGCTTTGCCAGATCTGCGAAGGCTTTGCCCCCGGCTTCGTCATGCGCGCCAGCGCCATCAAGATGAAGTCGACCGCACGCTACATCGGCGGCATGGAGACCAACGGGCAGATCCTCGAGAAGAACTGCTTCCTGGAGAACGCCGACCTCATGACCGGCGCCAATGTGGTGGACTTCAAGGTACCGATGGAAGCACCGGTCTTCATCGGCTTCCGGCAACTGCCCTTGGAGCGCTGGAAGACCACACCGCTCTACTACCTCTATTTCAAGACACCGGAGAAGCATCCACATCTGGCCACACCAATCGGCGTGACCCTGGAGCGGGCGGAGCCGATGGACGAGTTCGACGAGGTGGTGATGGAGGACTTCTCCATTGCCGAGGCTATCGATGCCGAGGGCGAGGACGTGGGGCGGCAGATCGGGCTCAGGCTGCAGACCATGTTCATGGACCAGCAGGCCGAAGGCGGCTACTGGTTGGACACCGGGGTACTCAGATCGAAGGGGCATGGCTAGGCGATGCTGCGCGACAAGGATAGGGCACTGGCCGAACGCTGCACGGCGATGGCCAAGGCGTCGCTGGAGGCGCGGGCCTGGTTCGCCGACAACGGCAAGCTGGTGGGCGCGCGCCAACCGGGCCTACAGCGCAGCTTCCGCAAGCATGCGGTCGAGGCCGAAAAGCTGGCAGCGGCAGCAACGAGGCCCATGTCGGTTGCTGCCTTTGGTGCCAGTCAGGCCGGCAAGTCCTTCCTGATCGGCGCTCTGATCGCCCCGCACGGCGCTGGTGCTCAGGTCGTTTTCGGCGCCGATGAAGAAGCCCGCCACTTGGACTTTCTGGACGAGGTCAACCCGCAAGGCGGCAACGAGACCACCGGCCTGGTGACCCGCTTCTCGATTGCCCCGCAAGCGACCCCGGCCGGCCACAGTGTGGCCCTGCGTCTCTTGAGCGAGGTCGATATCGCCAAGATCCTCGCCAACGCCTTCCTCTTCGATCTGGGTGCCACCGGCGACTGGACAGCCGGCGAAGAGGAGTTGGCTGAGCTGCGCAGCGCCTTGGAGGCCGCGGCCGGCAAGTCTCAGGTCGATGCCCTGCGCCTGGAAGACGTCTTCGAGCTGCGCGACTACCTGGAGCAGAACCTGCCGCGCCATCCCTTGGCCGGCGCACAGGGCGAACGCTATTGGGCCTTCACTGAAGAGCTGCTGCCGCGCCTGCCGGCGGCCGAGCGTGCCCAGGCGCTGGCTCCTCTCTGGGGCGGCCTGCCGGAATTCACAGAGCTCTTCGGCAGACTGAAGGCGGCCTTGGATCAGCTCGGCCATCCGGAGTGGGCCTATGTACCGCTCGACTCTTTGACCGACCGCGCCGGCGGTATCTTGCATGTGCGCACACTCTATGGGCTGGACCTGCCGGCTGAGGGCGAGAGCCCGGTGCCCGTGGCCACCGACAGCGGCGTCCACGCCAGCTTGGCGAAGCCAGTGGTGACTGCCTTGACGGCGGAGCTGCGCGTGACCCTGACGCAAAAGCCCTGGCCCTTCTTTGAGCACACTGACCTGCTGGACTTCCCCGGCGCCCGCTCGCGTCTGGACAGCAGCCCTGACAAGTGGCTGCGCAACCCTGAAGAAAACCCGGAGGGACGCGCGCAGTGCTTCCTGCGCGGCAAGGTCGCCGTTCTCTTCGACAACTACGTCGCCGATCTCGACCTCAACTCCATGCTGCTCTGCGTCGGACCGGAGAACCAGGAGGTCCGCAAGCTGCCGGAGCTGATCGAGGGCTGGATCGCGCGCACCCATGGTCGCCGCCCCGAGGACCGCGAGGGCCGGCGCACCGCCCTCTTCTTCTGCATGACCAAGGCCGACCGCCTCTTCGATCTGGCGACCGGTGCCAGCGACAGCGAGAGCACCCGCAATCGCCTGGCCAACAATATCGGCTTCTATCCCGGCTGGACCGAGACCTGGACGCCGGGGCGACCCTTCGACAACTGCTATCTGATCCGCAACCCAAACGTTCGCCGCGACGACCTCTTCCTCTACGAGACCAGCCAGTCCCAGGGCGACAGCGAGACGGTGCCGCCCGAGACCGGCATTCGCGACGACAAGACCGAGTGGCTCACCCGCTTTCGCGAAACCTTCATCGGCGAAGAGCTGGTCAACCGCCATCTGGCCAAACCGGAAGAGAAGTGGGAGGCCATGCTGCGGCTGAACGACGGCGGCATCTCCTATCTCGCCGGCGCGCTGGAACCGCTGTGCGATCCCGACCTCAAATACGGACAGATCCAGCCGCGCGCAGAGGACCTCAAGCGCCAGATCCTTGCCGAGCTCACGCACTTCCACGAGACCGGCGATCTGCAGAGCCGGGTCGAAGAGCGTGTCGGCAAGGCAACCGATGTGGTCCGCGCGCTGATGGCAGCACCAGAGACCATCGGCCCTTTCCAGAACGAGCTGATGGTCGACGAGGATCGCCTCGGCCAGGCCTACCTCGACTGCATGCGCCAAGTGCATCGCACCAAAGAGGGCAGCAAGCCGCGCCCGGCGGCAGCCGCCAGCATTACCCTCGAACTGCCGCCCGGCATGGAACCGGCGCCCAGCAGCACGCCAGAGGCAGCGGCGAATGGATCGCAGGTCTACGGTGACGCAGCGCTCAGGGTCTGGCTCGACGATCTGGAACGCCGCGGCAGCGATGAGGATCTGGCCGGCGCCTACAACCTCACCTCCGAGCAGTTCCTGCAGGTCATCAACGAGCTGGCGGTCGCCGCCAAGCGCCTTGATGTTCCCAGCGCGATCGAAACCCAGCTGCATGCCGTCCCGCGCTTCGGATCGCCCGACGAGGTGGTGCATCGCGTCGCCATGGCCGCAGCCCTCACCTTGAACGGCCTGGTCAACAAGCTGGGTAGCGACCTGGAGCCGGAGGACGAGGAGCAAGGCGGTCCCAAGATCGTCTTCCCGCGCGCCGCGGAGATCGCGCCCGGCGCTCTGCCAGAGCTTCCGGAAGATCCGGCCGAGATGTCCCGGCTGCGCGGCCGGACGATCTCGACCTGGCTGGGTGCCCTTCGCGATCTGGCACGGCGCAATGCCTCCTGGGGACAGGGCGGCTTCGTCGATCCTGAACAGAACCGGCGCCTGGGTGAGCTGATCCAACAGGTGAGAGGCTAGATGGAGCGCGTCGACCTCCGCATAGAGGATGATGACAGCCGCAGCGGTGGCGGCTTCGCGCGCCTGATCTTCGCCATCGACCAGCGGCCGGCACCCGCGAGCCTCAGCGTCACCATCAAACGCGGCGGAGAGGCCGATCCCTGGCTGGGGCCGAGCGGCTGGCAGGCCAGCGATCATGCCTTTCGCGCACTCTCGGTTTCCGCAGAACCGGAAGGCCTTTGCCTTGTAGTCGGGCCTGAGGTTGTGAACCAGGTCGAGGCCTTCACCAGCGTCATGGCCAGCCTTCCGGACCTGGGCGCCTATGGCGTGGCCACCTGGGAGGCGACACCCGGCTTTGCCGTGGCGCCCGAGCCTGATCCGGACCCCGTCGAGGTTGCCTTTCAATTGCTGCCCGGCGGCGCCATCGCGTTCCAGCCACCGGCCGAGGATCTCGGCGATCTCGCGCCTCCAGCCCGGCTTGAGCCCGGCGGATCGCACCTGGGGATCGACTACGATGACCTGCGCCGCGCCTTCCAAGGCCGCCTTGAGATCGACCCCAAGAGCAAGCAAGCGCGGCTCTTACAAGGTCCCGGAAGACCACCCGAGCGGATTTCCTTCTCCGCCACCGGCAATGGCGGTCTCTTGCTGAAAGGCGGCGATCTGCACCCCTACAAGGCGCACCTCGAGGCCGGCGAGACGATCTTTGGGCTCGAGAGCGCACCGCTTGTCGCCATGGGCCAGGGGCTGGTGGAGCTGGACCCGGAAACGCTGACAGCGCGCCTGGTGGAGGACAAGACACCGACGCCTGCGCCGCCTCCACCGCCAACGCCATCAAAGAAACGCGGATGGATCTTGCCGCTTCTGGTCTTCCTCCTTGTCGCCGGCGGCACCGCTGCCGCGCTCGTGATCATGGATAAGGAGCCACAGCAGAAGCAGCAAGCCAAAGAGGAGGACGAGAAAGACCCCTCTGACAACAAGACGACACCGAAACCCGGCCCCAAAGACCTCTTCTCCAAAGGACAGACCGCGTTCAGCGCCGGCAAGTTCGACGAGGCCCGCCCGCTGTTGCGGCAGGCAGAGGCCGCAGGCAGTCGCGAGGCCTCCCTCCTCCTGGCGCAGGCCATTGACTCGCTGGGATTTGAGACCGGTTTGTTCGCCGCGGCAGACGACATCGAGGCTCTGCGGCTCTATGGTAAGGCCTGTGCAAAGGGTGAGGATCCGGAACGCGCCGGAGTCGTCGCGACGGCAAAGGAGGATCTGAAGACCCTGGGTGAGGCCCTGAAGACAAAGGCCGACAAGGGTGATCCCATCGCCGCCGACACCCTGCGCGGCCCCTTCAAGGAAGCAGAGGAGCTTTGTCAATGAGAGCCCCTGTCCCGACAAGCAAGACTCTCCTGAGCTACAAGTCCCTGCTGGCTGGCGCCATGGCCGTCTTGGCCCTGGCCCTGCTCGCCTCGGCGCCACTGGAGGCACGCGAGCCCTTGATGCAGGACGGCACCACCTCCATCCCGCAACGCGCTCTCTCACGCCCAGAGGCCAAGGTGGTGAAAGAGGCCGGCGGCACCGCGGTCGTCGAGGAGCCACAGCCTTTCACCCTCTACTACATCTTCGAGCGCAAGCAGGTCGGCGGTAAGGAGTGGATTGAGGTCGGCCCAAACCGGACCAGCGATCCCATTGGATGGATGCCAGCCGAGGACGGCGTGGACTGGAAGCAGACTCTGGTGCTGACCTTCACCAACCCAGCCGGGCGCCTGCCGACCCTCTTCTTCGATGAGCGCGACAAGCTGATTGACCTGGTCGAGGACGAGCGGCTGTCGGTCCTGGCGCCGGACTATGTGGCCAGGACCCGCGCCGGGAACCCGCCGCCGAACAGCGGCATCATTTCGATCGAGAATGCCGAGTACGTCGACTTCGTCGAGGAGTTCTACCTGCTGCCGATCTTACAAGCCGAGCAGGTCTTCCTTTCGGCCACTGCGCAGCGATCCAAGATCTTCGAAATCGCCTCTATCCCGCTGAATAAAGAGAGAAAGATTGAACCGGACACCAATCCGGACTTCCCGGTGGGCGTGGTCTTCGTGATCGACACTACGCTCTCGATGGATCCCTTCATCGACCGCACACGCGAGACGGTGCGCAAGATCTTCGACTCCATCCGCGGCTCAGAGATCGCCGATCGCGTGAGCTTTGGCATGATCGGTTTCCGCGACGCGGTCGATGGAGTCGATGGTCTTGAGTACGTCGCCAAGGTCTTCGCACCCCTGGACAAGGACTTCGATCCGGACGAGTTCCTGAAGAAGATCGAGAGTCTCAAAGCAGCCCGGGTCTCCTCGCGCGGTTACAACGAAGACGGCCTCGCCGGCGTGGTCGAGGCGCTCAACCTCGAGACCTGGAAAGAGTTCGGCGGTCGCTACATCATCTTGATTACCGACGCCGGACTGCGCGTTCCCCCCGATCCCTTGGCCTCGACCGGCTTGACCGTGGATCAGGTCAACGCCATGGCGCGCGATCGCCAGATCGCCATCATCTCGATGCTGCTGCGCACCGCGGCTGGTACGGCCTATCACAGCAACGCCGCCCAGCAGCTGCGCTCCCTCTCCTTCTGGCGGCAGGATTGGGCCCCGCCCTACTACGAGATCCCCAACGGCGACCTCGCCGCCTTTGGTCCGCAAGTCGACGACATCACCAAGCGGCTGGTGCAGCAGGTCGTGACCCTGGCCAATGAGTCGACCGATAGCGACGAAGAAGCCGCTGCCAATTGTGGCCAGTCCGGCCGCACCCTTGAGTGTCTGGGATTTGCCATGCGGCTGGCCTGGCTCGGCCGCGAGAGTGGCGCACAGGCACCCAAGGTCTTCAAAGCCTGGGCGCCACAGTTCGCGCTCGACGATCCGGTGAACGGACGCGCCTTCCAGGTCCGCATCCTCTTGAACCGCGATCAGGTGAACAATCTCTATGCGCGGCTTGGTCTCGCCGTCGAAGCCGCCGACCGTCTGATCGGCCAAGACCCGGGTCTCTTCTTCGATGTGCTGCAGACGGTGATCGCCCAGGCAGCCAACGATCCCTCGGTCTTGGAAGACCTGGATCCCGGTCAGAACGTCAACTTCGAGATCGAGGATCTGCCGAACCTCGGCGCACTGCTGGGCGAGTATTTCGCGCATCTGCCCTTCAAGACCCGCCTGATGCGAACCACCCGCAACGACTGGGATCGTATGTCCGGGTCCGAGCGCGAGCAAATCCTGGTCAGCGTGCGCAGTGCCCGCCGCCTGCTGAAACAATACTACCAGGACAGTGATCGCTGGATTGCCCTGCATCCCAAGGCCAGCGACGGCGAAAAAGTCTACCCCCTGCCCCTGGAAGTCCTGCCGTGACCGCAGCACCGAGGGTGCTGGAGTTGATCGGGGCCGAGATGAGCCGAAGTGACGACAAGCGCCGCTTCGATCTGAGCGTGCCTGAGTTTCGCGTGCAGCGCGGTGATCGGCTCGCCCTGGTCGGCCGCAGTGGCAGCGGCAAGAGCACCCTGATCGAGATCCTTGCTGCGGCTCTGCGCCCAGACACCATGACCTCCTTTCGTGTGCAGCACCCCGAGGAGACTGATCCTCGCGACCTGGCCGCTGCATGGGACGACGACGACGAGGCTTTCCTCTCCGCCAGCCGCGCGCGCTGCTTCGGCTACGTCCAGCAGATCGGTGGCCTGCTGCGCTTTCTCACGACGGAGGAGAACATCGCGCTCTCGCAGACCTTGAGCGGTAGCGGCGATGCATCTGAGGTCGAGGCCTTGGCCAATGCCCTTGGCGTCCACCGCTATCTCAAGGTCCACCCCGACCGCCTCTCCGTCGGTGAACGCCAGCGCGTGGCGATCGCCAGGGCGCTGGTGCATCGCCCGGCCTTGGTCCTGGCCGACGAGCCTACGGGCGCCTTGGACATCGGCACGGCCGAGATGGTGATGCAGCTCTTCGTCGAGACTGCCGAACGCTGGGGCACCAGCCTGATCCTGGCGACCCACGATCCGGCTCTGGCGGAACGCTTCGGCTTTCGCCTGATCGAGGCCCAGGTTCGTCTTGAAGGCGCGCGGCAATGGACCAGCTTCACCACCGCGCCGTCATGAGCAGCGATCAAACCCTCTTGGCGGCACGCTTGGCCATCAAGGACCTCCTGCACGAGAAGACCCATTTCCTCTGCCAAGTGCTTGCTTTGACAGCAGTCCTCGCACCGCTGATGATCCTCTTCGGTCTCAAGACTGGCGTGCTGGAGACCCTGTCGCGCGGCCTCTCAGCTGACGCCGATGTGCGCCAGATCATCATCCGTGGTCTGGCCAACCTTCCTGAGAGCGAGTTGGAAACCCTTCGGCAAAGCCCACTGGTGGGTTTCGTCGCGCCTCATCCGCACCCCATCAATGCCGACACCTTCTTCCTGGTGGCCGACAAGCGCGGCGCTGAGACAATCCGTGGGACAATCCTTGGTTCCGGCCCGGGCGACCCCCTACTGCCATCCGGTGAGGCACCACCGAAGGCCGGCGAAACCTATCTCTCAGCCAGCCTGGGGCGCGATCTAGGGGCCACCGCCGGCAGCAAGATCATGCTGCTGGCGGAGCGCAATCAGGGCGAGACCGCCCTCCTCCCGCTGACCGTCTTGGGCATCCTCGAACCAGCCGACTGGGCAGCCTCCGGCGCGCTGCTCAACGCCAGCGACATTCTGGACGTCGACCGCTGGAGCGAAGGCTATCTCGTTCCCAGTCTGGGCGAGACTGGCCGAAACCTGGAGAGCCCGACGATCCCAACTCTGCGCCTCTTCGCGTCCGATCTCACCACGGTCAGACCACTGGCCCAGATGCTGAGCGAGCAAGGCCTGAACCTCAACACCAAGGTGAGCCGCATTGAGGGCCTTGAGCACCTCTCGGCGATGCTGGGCGTGGTCTTCGCCACTATCGCCGGCGTCGCTGGACTGGGCTATCTGGTGGCCTTCAGCGCCAGCCTCTGGGCCAACGTCTCCCGCAAGACCATGGAACTCAGCATCCTGCGCCTGCAGGGCCTCTCCAGACGAGCCTCGCTGATCTTCCCGGCAGCCCAAGCCCTGCTGATCGCCTTTGGCGGTTGGGCAGGCGCAACCCTGCTCTATCTCATCGCCGCGCGCCTCTTGAACGAGAGCCTCGGGCCGGACTTCGCACTGGCCCTCGGACAGGGTTTCGATGCCTTGAAACCAGGTCAAACCATCGCGAAGGGCGACATTTCCCTACTTCAGCCGTATCATTTTGCGGTAGCGGCGCTCGTCAGCCTCGCCGTGGCGCTTTTGGCGGCCGCGGCAGCAGCGCGCCGCATCATGGGGATCGATCCAGCCGAAGGACTGCGCAGTGCCTAGACTCTCGCTCCTGCCCTCTGTCGCCGTGGCATTGCTGCTCTCGGCCAGTACAGCCGATGCGCGCTGGGACCAGAAGCTCTGGGATCGCACCCCCATGCCCGACGATCTGGTCCTGCCGCTTCCCTGCGATGGCGCCATGACCTTCCGCCCGATCGCCGTCAGCAGCGAGGCCAACCGCTTGAGCGATCTGGAGGTTGAGTTCGGTAGCGCCATGCCCGACTCCCCTTTCGCCGAAGCCCCCCGCAAAGCCCACATCGCCGGCTCGATTAGCGACAAAGACCAGGCCGAACGTCGCCTCTATTACCTCGGCAAGTACGAGGTGACGCAAGACCAGTACGCTGCCGTCATGTCCGGCGACTGCCCGACGCCCAGTGTCCGGGGGAGCTTGCCGCAGGACGGTATCTCCTGGTTCGACGCCGTGGTCTTCACCCAGAAGCTCTCCGAGTGGCTACTGAAAGAGGCGCCGGAGGCACTGCCCAAGGAAGACGGAATCCCCACCTACCTGCGCCTTCCGACCGAGACCGAGTGGGAGTTCGCGGCACGCGGCGGCATGGCGGTGACCGACAGCCAGCGTCGCGACCTGCTCTTCCCCATGCCCGAGGGCGGCATCGACCGCTATGCCTGGTTCGATTCTCCCGACTCTTGCGATGGCTACAGCCAGCCGGTCGGCCTGAAGGCGCCCAACCCTCTGGGCCTCTACGACATGCTGGGCAATGTCGAAGAGATGGTGCTGACGCCCTATCGTATGACCGTGGGCGGACGCCTGCACGGCCAGGTCGGCGGGTTCGTCACCAAGGGAGGATCCTGCAACACGCGCCGCGAACTGCTCCGCAGCGGCGCCCGCCGCGAGCATCCTTACTTCGATAGCCATCGCGCCGAAGCCATGAAGCCGCAGTTCGCCGGCTTCCGCGTCGCCCTGGTGGCCCCGGTCGAGACCTCTGTCCCGCGGATCGAGGATTTGCGCGAAGACTGGCAGCAGGCCGGCTTGCAACGAGACATTGACCCCAAAAGCGACCCCTTGACGATTCTGGGCACCCTGGCGGAAGAGGCCGACGACCCGAACCGGCAATCGGCCCTGGGCCGGGTCACCAGCAGCTTCAATCAGGAACGCCAAGAGCGGAAGCAGCTGGATGCGAGGGCGGCTCGCATGGCGATCATCGCCGGCGCCCAGATGATCCGCAGCTATCGCCGCGACGAGCGCTTCGTGAGCGCCGTGGAAAAGGCGATCAATGCCTGCGGCGACAACCAGGCCTGTCGCGACGGCACCGACGGCGGCCGCCTGGAACGCGCGGAACTGAACGCCGAGATCGGGGCCAACGCCCTGCTCGACCTGATGGGTCAGGTCCGACAGGACTATTCGCAAAGCCTTCTGGAGAGCCAGCTGGAGCCGGTCCTCGAACAGTACGCGGCCTTTGAGAGTGGCGGATTCTCACAATTTGCCAGAGGCTTCGTCGCCTTAGTGAAGGCGCAGCGCGAAGCACCAGAGCGACCCAATGCCAAGGTACTGGAGAGCGTGCTGAATCTCTAGTGGCCCTAACTTGAGGACAAGTTCAGGTGAGGCCTGAGCGAACCTTTGACCGCCAAAGCGTATAGAGGTCACAATGGTTTTGAACCGTAGAGCGAGAGGAGACGGCCATGTCTCTGAGCAACAATAGAGATTTCAGGGCAGGCAAGCGCAACACTGCGCTCATTCTGGCTGCGGCCATGCTGTTGTCGGCCTGCGCCTCATCTGGGACTCGTCCTAACAACCCGAGCGCTGAACAGAGCGCCCTTTACAACTACGCCGACTCCTTCCCGGCTCAAGGTGCCGCCATCGGCGCCGTCGCTGGCGCCATTCTGGGCTGCACGATCGGTGCCCTGGCATCGCAGAACAAGGGCCGGGGCTGCGCCATCGGCGCTGCTGCCGGCGGTCTGGGCGGTGCGGCGCTGGGTGCTGGAGGCGGATACCTGGTCGGCGCCAATCAGCGCGAGTATGCCTCTGAAGAGCAGCGTCTCTACGCCATGTCGAAGGCCGCCGATGTAGAGCTGGCCAAGGCGCGCAACGCCCGCCAGGACGCTCAGCAGATCGTGGCGGGTCACCGGCAGAAGATCGCCAGCCTGGAGGAGGGCTACAAGGCCCGCAAGGTGAGCGAGGCCAGCTTGGAGCGCGCGGTGGAGGAAGCGCGCTTCGACCGTGATCAGATCGAACGTGTTAGCTCCGGCCTGGAGGACCAGATCTCCGCCGTGCAAAGCAGCATTGCGCGTTCCGCCGGCTCCAGCAGCCCAAACCTCAATGCCTTGGTCCAGCGGCGCAATGCACTTTTGAACGAGCGCAACCTGCTCAATCAGCAGCTGGTCGCGCTCGATATTGAGATTGACCGTGCGGAGGCCTTGCTCTCGTGATCACAGCTATCTCTGCAAATGCTGGCCGTCTCCTGCCCTTGCTGGCACTCGTGATCCTGGCCGGTTGTGTCTCGAAGGCAGACTGCGACCCCACGCGCGTCGGCAACGTGCTGACCGCCAGTGCCTGCCAGATCAGTGGCACCTCACAGGAGCGGGTCGATGACCTGCAGGCCGAGGTCGACGCCAAGATCGCCGCCTATCGCCTGACCCAGGCAGAGACGCGCCAACTGCTGGTCGAGGCCGAGGCCCTGGCCGCCGATAAGGCACTCTGGCAGGCACGGGTTAACGAGATCGACAACAACCTGGCCTCGCTCAGATCCCGCATTGCCAGGCAGAAGACGAATAATGATGCAGACCGACAGCGCCTCCAGGCCCTGCGCCGCCAGTTGGATCAAGCGCAAGCACAGCTCGACACGGCCAGCGTCGACGAGACCGTCACACGCGCCGAGATCGAAAACCTGACCCTGGAGGTCGAGCGCCGCCGCCAGGCGATCGAGGCCTACCTCGACGAACTCGACGTTGTGGAGTAGCGAAGGGCGCGGAGAGCTATCCCCGCCCGACGAAGGGCATCTCGGTTGCCATGATGGTCTGGAACAGCACGTTGCTTTCCAACGGTAACTCCGCCATCGACACAACCGCCTGTGCGACGTGGTTCACGTCCATGGTCGGCTCGGCCTTGATCGAACCATCTGCTTGCGGCACGCCGCCGGACATGCGTGCGGTCATGGCAGAGGCGGCATTGCCGATGTCGATCTGACCGCAGGCGATGTTGAAGGCGCGCCCGTCCAGCACGATCGATTTGGTGAGCCCTGTGATTGCATGCTTTGAGGCTGTGTAGGGTGCTGAGCCGTAGCGAGGCGCATGGGCCGAGATGGAGCCATTGTTGATGATGCGCCCACCCTGCGGATCTTGATCGCGCATCATGCGAAAAGCGGCCGCCGCAATCAGAAAGGCGCCGTCCAGATTGACAGAGAGCACCCGGCGCCACTCTTCGAAGGTAAGATCGCCGACCAAGGTCGTCGGTACGTTGGTGCCGGCATTGTTGAAGACCGCATCCAGGTGGCCGCAGCGGCTCTTGATTTCCGCGAAGAGCGCCTCGACCGATTGCGGGTCAGTGACATCGCAGGTGATTGCCAGACAGGAGGGCCCTGCATCGCCCAAGTCCGCGATCACGCCCTGCATCCCCTCCGCCGAGCGAGCCGCCAAGACGACCTGCCAACCTGCGCGCGCAAAGGCGCCGGCACAAGCTGCCCCAATTCCTTGACTGGCCCCGGTCACCAGCACGCTGCGATCCACCATCCCTAGCCTCCCATCTTTGCGGCACCGCCCGAGGCGCGCCCATCCTGAAGCGGCCGCCACCATGGCGGAAAGCAGAGCCCTTGGCCAGTCATGGACCAACGCATTTCCTTTGCCTTGACAGGTCGGCGACCGCGGCGGTTTTCGTCACCCCTGGGGGCGCGCATCGTCAAGACTGGTCGATCCTCAGGATCGACATGGCTTCGACCGCGTCCCAATCGATTGCAAGGCCAAGCCCGGGCTCGCCGGAGGCAGCGACATAGCCTTGCGCATCGACCTCAATCTGACCCAGCGCCTCGGCCTGAAAGTCAGCGTAAGGAACCGGCATCTCAAAGAACTCGCAGTTCTGAAAAGCCAGCATCAGGTGCAGGTTCGCTGCCATCGAGAGCGCACAGCCCCAGCTTTGGAACTCGACGTTGAGGCCATGGGCCTCTGCCAGGGCCATGACCTTGCGTGAGGGTGTGATGCCGCCGGCCGTGGTGGCGTCAATGCGGACCCCGTCCCAACAGTCGTGCCGCATGGCATGGGAGATCTCCGGCAGGTCGACGATGGTGTTGCCACCCGGCAGGATCGGCAACTCCGTCCGACGCCTCAGCTCGCGGTAGGCATCCAGATTATGGTCCGGAAAGGGCGCTTCCAGCCAGACGTAGTCCATCTCGCTCATCGCCCGCGCCACCTTGAGCGCGCCCTTCGGGCTGTAGTAGGCGTCGGCATCAAACATGAAGTCGAGCCCGCGCCCACCATGCGCCTTGTGGACTGCACGCATCATCTCCAGGTCCGCATGAGGCTCGCACTTGTAGTGGAATTTGAAGGCGGCGAAGCCCTGCTCCCGCAAATCATGGATATGGTCGATGTAGGGGTCAGGCCCGTCAAAGACCTGCATGCTGGCATAGGCCTTCACCCGATCGCGCGAGCCTCCCAGGAACATGTAGAGGGGCATTCCAGCACGTCTGGCCGCCAGGTCCCACATGGCGATATCGAGCCCGGCTATCGAGGTGTTGGGGGTTGAAAGGCGACGCAGCTGCATCCAGCGCCAGATGTCCTCCCGGCGCATCGCGGCCCTGCCGACCAGCCCCTTCAACAAGGGGCGCATACCCTCGGCGACGGTGCGGTCGACGTCGTACTCCGTACAGGAGAAGACACCCCCCGCCCCTTCGATACCGTCCTTCGTCGTGACCCGAACGATCGTGTTGCTGGTCTGCAAGGCCGGCATCGTCGGTGACCAGGAAAACTCCGGGATTCCGGTCTTCACCACATAGACCCGGATCCGCTCGATCTCTTTCGAAGCCTCTACGGTGGTGCCAGTCATCTCTTTCACCCTCAACGGCTCATAGGTGGACGGCTCAAACGCCGTGCGAGCGCCTCTTTATGGGAAATCAACTTGACGATCAATAGATATATCTGTTAGGCGCGCACAAAACGATGCACATTGCGACCCAAGCCGGAAGGAGAACCTCGTGACCGAGATGGATAGCCATTGGCGCAGCACTCTTGTGGAGCCACGCGACAATAATCTGCCGCTCTTCGCCGAGGTTGACGTGGTCGTCGTTGGCGGCGGTGCTGCCGGCGTCGCGGCTGCCGAGACGCTCGGGCGCAGGGGCCGCAAGGTCCTGCTCATAGAGCGCTATGGCTTTTGCGGCGGTGGGGCCGTTGCGGGCCTCTCAGGCACGATCTGCGGCCTCTTCCTCTCCCAGCAGAGCGACAATGCCCGGCCGGAGCAGGTTGTCTTCGGCTGGGCCGAAAAGTTCCGAGCGGCCCTGGCTTATCGAGGCGGCGTCAGCGAGCCGCAGCGCTATGGCAAGACCTACACCGTCACCCACGATCCGCTGATGTGGCGCGAAGTGGCCGATGGATTCCTGCGCGAGGCCAAGGTGCAGATCCTCTTCCACAGCCAGGTTATCGGCGTGCTGATGGAAGGTGATGCCTTCGAGGGCGTGATCCTGAACACAAAATCGGGACTGGCCCAGGTCAGAGCCAAGCGTATCGTCGACGCCAGTGGCGACGGCGACGTAATCTACCGCGCCGGCTTTGCCACCACCAAAGGCAACGACGGTGCGATCCAGAACCCTACCATGATCTTCCGTATGGGCGGCGTCGATCTAGAGCGCTTTCTCGCCTACTGGGGGCAAGACACCATCAGCCCGCCCAAGGTGATCGACAAGCTGATCGCCGCCGATCCCGAGGGCAAGCGGCTGCCGCGTAAGAAGATCTGGATCTTCCCGACCACCAGGCCGGGCGAGTTGATGATCAACGCGACCCGCATCCTAGGCTTCGACGGCCGCGATCTGGACGTAACCAACCCAGTCGATCACAGCGAGGGCGAGCTGGTCGCCCGCCTGCAGGTCCGCGACTACGCCGCCTTCCTGCGCGATGAGATCCCCGGCTGTGAAGCGGCCTACGTCAACGATACCGGCGTCGAGATCGGGATCCGTCAGACCCGCACGGTCACCGGCGTCGCCACCCTGACCAACGCGGACGTGCTGGGCCGGGTTAAGTCTGCCGACGCAATTACACGCTCGCCCTGGCCAATCGAGCTACACGCCGGCTCCAAACCCAAGGTCGAGTGGCTCTTCGACGACACCTACGAGATCCCCTATGGCACCCTGGTGCCGGTCAAGGGCGAGAACATCATCGTCGCCGGCCGCTGCCTCTCGGCCGAACACGAGGCCCTGGCCTCAGCCCGGGTGACGGCTCAGTGCTTTGGCTATGGCCATGCCGCCGGTCTGGCGGTGGACCTGTCACTAGACGAGGAGCAGGCGCTGCGCGACATCACAGGCGCAGAGGTCCGTAGTCTGCTGAACGCTGAGGGCGCGCGGCTCTAGAGACCGGTTGTTGTAGCCCCTCACACCAGTGCAGGTTGGCGCGCTTCGGCGGCACTGGTGAAGGCTTCCAGATAGTCGATCAACTCGTGCGAGGCGGTCAGCGCCTGGGCCTCGGCGCCGCCGCTCACGCTCTCCAAGATCGCCGCGTGCAGGGCCGCTGCCTTGGCATAGTCCTCGACATGGGCATGAAAGAACCAAAAGCGACGCGAGAGGCCCTGTACCGGTCGCATAGCCAGGACCAGAAAGGGGTTATCGGCCGCATCGGTCAGCGCCTGATGTGCATCGCGTAGCACAGCCAGAAAGGCGTTGCGGTTTGCCAAGTTCTTGGCTGCCTCACCCAGCTCGGCAGCGATCTTGGCCATCCTCTTGCGATCGGCATCGCCCGCGTTGGCGCAGGCTTCGGAAACACAGACGGCCTCCACCACACGACGCACCTTCAAGAGCTTGAATTGATCAGATGAGCTGATCGGCGGGATCAGGATACCGCGCCGCGACTGGATCTGGACCATGCCCTCGTGCGCCAGCTTCTGCAGTGCTTCCCGCAAGGGCGTGCGACCGATACCCAGTTGCTCTGAGAGCTCGCGCTCAGTGTGCAGGCTACCCGGCGGCAATTGCCCGACCACAACCATCGATTCGAGTGCTTGATAGGCCTTCGCGGCTTCACTCACCGGCAACTCTCCCACCAAAGGTCTATCATCTAGCTTGAATGACGCAGGTAAGCCAGGATCCGAAGCGAAACCATCGGCCCTTCTGTCGACGTCGACCTTATTGGTAATGCGCGCTATCCCGAGGGCTTGCCGTCTGCGCATTCATCGTTCAGGTTCGGCTGACAATACGAATATACAGGCCTCCCAGGATCGGCGGGCTGGCGTTGTGGACAGAGGGGAGCCAATGAGCAGCCACGCGAAGGAGAGCATCAGGACCAAGGTTCTGGCCGCGGGCCTGGGTAACGTGCTCGAGTGGTATGATTTCGGTTGCTATGGCTTCTTCGCAGCCATCATCGGTCAAACCTTCTTCCCTTCCGACGATCCCTTTACCTCGCTTCTGGCTGCCTTCGGCGCCTTTGCCGCTGGCTATCTGGCGCGTCCTGTTGGTGCCGTCATCCTGGGCCACGTCGGCGACAAGATCGGACGCAAGACGGCGCTGACCGTCGTCATCAGCGTGATGGGCGGCGCCACCGTGGTGATCGGCTTATTGCCCAGCTATGAGACCATCGGTGTCGCGGCGCCGATCCTGCTGGTCGCAATGCGCATCCTTCAGGGCTTTGCCGTTGCCGGCGAGTACTCCACCTCGACCGTCTATCTGATCGAGAGCGCACCCAGTCATCGCCGCGGCTATGTCTCCAGCTGGTCCACCTTCGGGCAGTTCTTCGGGCTGCTCTTGGGCTCCGGCGTCGGTGCCCTGGTCAGCAGCCTCATGACACAAGAGCAGGTGAATGAATGGGGCTGGCGGATTCCCTTCCTGGCCAGCGTCATCATCACCGGGCTCGGCTTCTACTTCCGCAGCGGCATGGCCGAGACCCCGGCGATCGAGGAGGAGCCCTCCGAGGAGGGGTACCCGGTGGTTCACGCGATGCGCACAGAGTGGCGCAGCCTGACCGTCTACCTCTGCATGATTGTCATGACCGGGGTCGGCTGGTCGGTGGCCTTCGTCTATGCCGTGAACGATCTGACAGAGCGCATGCATGTCTCGACTGCCAGAGCGCTCGACATCAACACGCTCGCCATGTTTGCGATTCTGCTGATTACGCCTTTTGCCGGCATGTTGTCCGACCGCATCGGACGAAAACCCCTGGCCTTGGTCGCCGCCGGCGGCACCGCCGTTCTGGGACTTCCGCTCTGGTGGATGATTCATCACGAAAGCTCCGCCTACATCATTATCGGCCAGGTCAGTTTCGCGCTCCTCTTCGCCATCGGCTGGGCGGTCTATGCCGTCATGATGGTGGAACTGTTGGCACCGCGTGTGCGCTGCACCGTAATCAGTCTCGGCAACGGCATCGCCTATGGCTTCTTCGGCGGTCTGACGCCCTTGGCGGCCACCTACATGGTGGAGCGCACCAACGACGACTACGCGCCGATCTACCTCTTGATCGTCTGGGCAGTCATCTCCCTTGGCGCCACAATGCTGATGCCAGAGACCTATCGGCGCTCTCTTTCGCATCACAAGAAGAAAGAAAAACGGGCCGCACAGACCGGTTAGCATGGCAGAGGCGACAAACTGCCTACCTCTCGTCACGCCACGGCAACACTCTCCCTCTAAGTTTCCTCCTCGGCGCCCCTGCAAGATCCCAGGCGCCTAACTATCTAACGAGCAACATCGAAGCGGCCCAACCGCTTTTCAGGGAGCACAACGTCGACACTGCCTTCTAAAGGAGGAAGCATGTTCGATCCCAAAGCGCGCACCCTGGAGGGTAAGAAGGGGCTCGTCATCGGCATCGCGAATGAGAAGTCCATCGCCTATGGCTGCGCCAAGGCTTTCAAGTTCTTCGGCGCCGACGACCTCTGCATCACCTATCTGAACGACAAGGCCAAGCCCCATGTCGAGCCGCTGGCCGAAGAGCTGGAGGCCGGGCTCTTCTTGCCCTTGGACGTGCGCGAAGAGGGCCAGATGGAGGCGCTCTTCGAGCGCATCGAGAAGGAATGGGGGCGCCTGGACTTTGCGCTCCACTCCATCGCCTTTGCCCGCAAAGAGGATCTGCACGGACGGCTCGTGGATTGCTCGCGCGACGGCTTCCTCGAAGCGCTCGAGGTCTCCTGCTACTCCTTCATCGAGATGGCGCGGCGCGCCGAGCCCTTGATGACGAATGGCGGTGCCCTCTTCACCATGAGCTACTACGGGGCCGAAAAGGTCGTCGAGAACTACAACGTCATGGGGCCGGTGAAGGCAGCACTTGAGGCCAGCACCCGCTACATGGCGTCAGAGCTGGGCAAGACGGGCATCCGCGTCCATGCCATCTCTCCCGGTCCGCTGCAGACCAGAGCCGCCTCCGGCATCAAGCACTTCGATTCGCTGCTGAACCGTGCGGCCGCCGAGGCGCCAACCAGGCAATTGGTGTCCATCGCCGATGTCGGTATCGCCTGTGCCAGCCTGGCAACCGATGGCGCCAAGCTGCTCACAGGCGAGGTGATCTACATCGACGGCGGTCTACACATCATGAGTTAGTGCCTCGCGTTCGGGCAGAGCCTCCTTCGGCTTCTTGAACTCGGCCCCGCCGGGCTTGAAGGCGCACTCCTTGAAGATCCGCGCGCGGCACCTGAGGCAGCGATCATCGTCCAGCTGTGCGACGACGCCGGCGATGGCATCACCCTTGCGAGGGTAGAGGTGTTCATCGCCAATCCGCTCGATCACCCGCAGCTTCTTCAAGCGCGCGACGAAGGGCGGGAAGCGGGCGACGATATGCAATCCGCCACCGGCGTGACTGCGCTCGGCAGCCTCCTCCGCCAAGAGGTCGGCACCCGGCAGGTCGATGTCGCCCACACCTTTCAGCACCATGATCATGTGCCGCTGTCCCGGACGCTGCCGTTCGATCTGGCGGAAGGCACGCTCGATGGCCTCCACCGATCCGAAGTAGAGCGGGCCGTCCAAGCGAGCAAAGACGATCTGCGGACATTCCGGCAGCTCATAGATCTGGGCGTTGCGGAAAACGCCGTCGCGGTCGGGTGCCGAGATCGCCAAGGTCGGCCGGGAGGAACGCGACAGGAAGAAGAAGAGCGAGAGGATAACGCCGACGTAGATCGCAAACTCCAGCTTGACCAACAGCCCGGCCAGCAGGGTCGCGACAATGATTGTGGTCTCGGTTCCACTGGTCCGGAAGATACCCGCAATCTCACGGAAGGCGATCAGCTTCCAGGCCACATAGAGGATCACCCCGGCAAGAGCGGGAATGGGAATAAAGGCCGCGATCGGTGCAAAGGCAAGCAACACGAGGAAGAGAATGATTGACGAGAAGATCGCCGCCATCGGCGTCTTCGCACCTGACTCATAGTTCAAGCCCGATCGCGTGAAGGACCCGGACCCCGGATAGGACTGGAACAGGCCGCCGACCAGGTTCGACATGCCCTGCCCCACGATCTCCTGGTCTGCATCAAAGCGCTTGTGGTCTTTGGCGGCAAAGGCGCGCCCGATTGAGATCGCCTCTAGCAAGCCGATCAGGGCAATGGCAAAGCCTGCCTCTGCAGCCCCTGCCAGCTCGGCAATCGACAGAGTGGGCGGCGAGAAGCTGGGGATCACGGAACTGAGTTCGCCAACCATACGCACACCATGCTCCGGGCCATTCAAGAGCCAAGAGAGAACACCCCCAACGATGATGGCGATCAGGAAGGTTGGCGATCGCGGCGCAATGCGTCTGGCCAGGATAGCGGTCGCCAGTGTCGCCATGGCGACGACAAAGGCGCGCCAGTTCATGTCCGGGACGGCCTGGACCGCCGAGGCCAAGCGTTCGAAGACGGCCTCGCCGCGGGGCAGGACTACACCCAAGGCGTCGCCCAACTGTGAGGCGGCGATCAGCACGGCGGCCGCTGCGGTAAAGCCGATCATGACCGAGTGCGAGACGAAGGTCACCAGACGCCCGAGGCCGGCATAACCAAGCGCGATCTGGATAATCCCCACGATCACAGTGATGGTCAGGGCCATCTGCACGAAGGCAGCCGAGAAGGGTTCGTAAGAACCAGCCAGGGTAGAGAAGAGCACGGCCGAGATCGCCGTGGTCGGCCCGGACACCATGACCAGAGAGGAACCAAAGAGCGCCGCCACGATCGGCGTCACCATGGCAGTGAAGAGGCCATACTCGGCCGGCAGTCCGGCGATGGTGGCAAAGGCCACACCCTGAGGCAGGACAATCGTTGCGCCGGTAAAGCCGGCAATCAGATCCGCCTTCAGGGTTTGACGATTGACCAGATGCCGCCAACCACGAGCCGGGATAAGGGCCCTCCAGCCGAGACTCATAGTGCCTCCCTTTCGGCCAGGACGGCACGGGTTTGACGGGCGATGACAGCCTCCTCGTTGGTCCGAATGACATGAGCGGTGACACTGGCGCCGCTTGGCGAGAGGTAGGTCGAGTGGACCAGATTAGCCTCCGGATCAAAGCGAAGGCCAAGCCAGCGACAGCCCTCCATGATGGCCGCGCGGATCGGGGCCGCGTTCTCGCCGATACCCCCGGTAAAGATCAATGCATCGATGCCGCCGATCTCTGCAGCGATGCCGCCGATCTCGCGCACCACCCGATAGACGAAAAGATCGATCGCACGCTTGGCCGCTGGATCCTCGCTCTCCATCAATACGCGCATGTCGTTGGAGATGCCGGAGACGCCGCGCAGTCCGCTCTCTAGAAAGAGCATCTGGCGCATCTCCTGACCGCTAAGGCCCAGCTCGTCAAAGAGATAGAGGATGGCGCCGGGATCGGTGAGGCCGGGTCGGTCACCCATGACCAGGCCGTCAAGAGTGGTGAAGCCCATGGTCGTCGCCCGGCTCTTGCGGTCGACCAGACCGCAGAGGCTGGCGCCGTTGCCCAGGTGGGCTACGACCACGTGCCCGTCGGCCTTGGGGCCCAGAACGGCGGGCAGGCGCCCGGAAATCCAGTCGTAAGAGAGCCCATGAAAGCCATAGCGGCGAACCCCCTGCTGGGTGATTCGCTGCGGCAGGGCGATCATGCGCTGCACCTCGGGCGTGGTTGCATGGAAGCTGGTGTCGAAGCAGGCGATCTGCGGCAGACCCGGCCACAACGCCAAGGCCGCCCGGATCGCCAAGAGTTCGTGCGGCTGATGACTGCGCGCCAGAGGCACCAAGGCCTCCAGCGCATCAACAACCTGGTCGTCAACCAGGCAAGCGGTCTCGTGCTCGGGCCCGCCGTGGACCACACGCTGACCGGCAGCGACCACCTCGGCGCCGCTTAAGTCACGCAAGGCCGGCAAGAGCCAAGCCAGCATGGCCTCATGGCTCTGGCCAGCCTCCGGCGGCAGCGCTGGTCCCTCTACCGGGGCGCGGCGGTGATCGCGAAAGGTGCAGCTGGCCTCAGGACTGCCCAGCCGCTCTGCCAGGCAGGAAAGAAAGGGTCGATTGCCGCTATGCCTGTCGAAGAGCCCCGCCTTGATACTCGAAGACCCGGCATTCAGCGTAAGGACGGCCTGCTGCCTGCCCTTGGGCGCAGCCTCCTTTGCCGGCGCTGTATCACGGGACGTCATCGAACTCTCCGCAAGGGTTAGAGCAGGGCCCGGACGAGCGCGCCAAAGGCGGCCGCCTGCGGACTGGGATTGGAAACAAAGTCAGCGGAGGATCGAAGTGCTGAGGCGCTTGCGCGATACCTTCGCGTAGATCTCTTTTCTAGCGACGATTGCCCGGAGGGGAAACCCCATCCGGGCAATCTTCACAAAAGGTTAGGGTTAACCGACCTGCTGCGGGCGCATGTCGGCCGGATCGATGCCGGCAACCTGGACCGGCGGCTTCATGGCATCGCGGCGGAAGGGCTCGCCCAGCTCCTGGTTCAACACGACCTCGATGAAGGTGGTCACGTTGTTCTGCATCTGCTCCTTAACCGCAGTGCTCAGCGCCTGGGTCAGCTCGTCCATGCTGGTCACCTGGACACCCTTCAGACCACAAGCATCAGCGATCTTGGCGTACTGCACGTCGAGGTCCAGCTCGGTGCCGACGAAGTTGTCCTTGAACCACAAGGTGGTGTTGCGCTTCTCTGCACCCCACTGGTAGTTGCGGAAGATCAACATGGTAATCGCCGGCCAGTCGTCACGGCCACAAGCAGTCATCTCATTCATCGAGATACCGAACGCACCGTCGCCGGCGAAGCCGACAACCGGGGTGTCGGGGCAGCCGATCTTGGCACCCAGGATCGCCGGGAAGCCATAGCCGCAGGGACCGAAGAGGCCCGGGGCCAGGTACTTGCGGCCCTTCTCGAAGGTCGGATAGGCGTTGCCGATGGCGCAGTTGTTGCCGATGTCGGAGGAGATGATGGCCTCACGCGGCAGGGCGGCCTGGATCGCACGCCAAGCCATACGCGGGCTCATCCGCTCCGGCTGACGATTGCGGGCACGCTCGTTCCAATTGGTGCCGGGATCGTCGTCCTCGTGGTCGAGCGAGCTCAGGGTTTGCAGCCAGCGCGACTTGGTCTCGGCGATCAGATCGCGGCGCTGCTGACGGCCAACCTCACCGGCTGCCGAAGAGAGCTTTGCCAGAAGCTGCTCGGCCACCATCTTGGCATCGCCCTGGATCGCCACGGTCACCTTCTTGGTGAGGCCGATGCGATCAGAGTTGATGTCGACCTGGATGATCTTGGCGTTCTTCGGCCAGTAGTCGATGCCATAGCCCGGCAGAGTCGAGAAGGGATTGAGACGGGTGCCAAGCGCCAGCACCACGTCGGCCTTGGCGATCAGCTCCATGGCGGCCTTGGAGCCGTTGTAGCCCAGCGGACCGACCGACAGGGGGTGGGAGCCCGGGAAGGCGTCGTTGTGCTGATAGCCACAGCAGACTGGGGCGTCGAGACGCTCGGCCAGCTGCTTGGAGGCCTCAATGCCGTTGGCCAGCACAACACCGGCGCCGTTCAGAATCACCGGGAACTCAGCCTCGGAGAGCAACTGCGCGGCCTGTGCAACAGCCTGGGTTCCGCCAGACGGACGCTCCAGGCGCACGATCTGCGGCAACTCGATATCGACCACCTGGGTCCAATAATCGCGCGGAATGTTGATCTGTGCAGGACCGGAGCCGCGATGCGCCTTCTCGATCACGCGGTTCAGGACCTCAGCCATGCGAGAGGGGTCGCGGACCTCTTCCTGATAGCAGACCATGTCCTCGAAGGCGGCCATCTGCTCGATTTCCTGGAAACCGCCCTGACCGATGGTCTTGTTGGCGGCCTGCGGGGTCACCAGCAACAGCGGGGTGTGGTTCCAGTAAGCGGTCTTGATCGAGGTCACGAAGTTGGTGATGCCGGGCCCGTTCTGGGCGATCGCCATCGACATCTTGCCGGTGGCCCGGGTGTAGCCGTCGGCGATCATGCCGGCGGTGCACTCATGGGCACAATCCCAGAACTTGATCCCGGCCTGCGGGAAGAGGTCCGAGATCGGCATCATGGCAGAACCGATAATGCCGAAGGCATGCTCGATCCCATGCATCTGAAGCACTTTCACAAAGGCTTCTTCGGTGGTCATCTTCATGGCTGGTTCCTTTCCTTTGCCCCTTTGGCTGCCTGGTGGCAGCGGTTACACAAAACGTCACAAACGGCCAGTTACGCGGCCGCCAACAAATCCGGCACCTGGCTGGGCAGGTCGGCGACGGCCACGCCGGCCGCCTCCAGGGCACGCCGCTTATCGGCATAGCCTCCTCTACCCGCCGCCACGATGGCGCCGGCATGTCCCATCTTTCTTCCTTCCGGAGCAGCCCGGCCGGCCACGAATGCGACCAGGGGCTTACCCAGATCCTGAGCCCGCTCAGCCGCCTCTTCTTCGCCGCCGCCGCCGATCTCACCGCAGAGAATGATCGTCTCTGTCTGCTCATCGGCGGCCAGCAGAGTGACGGCCTCGGCCAAAGAGGTGCCGATCAGCGGATCGCCACCGACCCCCAGGAAGGCTGAGATTCCCTCGCCGGCATGGCTTAAGGTCTTGGCCATCAAGGTACCCAGGCTACCGGAGCGCGAGACCAGGCCGATGCGGCCCGGTGCAAAGAGGTTCTGATTGAAGACCGGCAGAATGCCGGCGAAGCTCTCGCCCGGCGTCGCGATCCCGGCCGTGTTGGGCCCAAAGACCCGGCTTCCCGAGGCCTTGGCGGCGGCAAGCATCTCCAGGCTGTCGTGCAGCGGCACATGCTCGCTCAGGCAGACGATCACCTTTGCCCCCGCCTCGGCCGCATCGATCGCGGCCGCCTTGGCTGCCATCGGCGGCACGAAGAGCAGAGCGACCTCGAACTCACCGGCCTCAGACGCCTTGGCATAGACAGGCAGATCCAAATGACGGCTTCCAGCCTTGGCCGGGTTGACCCCGCCGATGACGCGCGCGCCATAGTCGATCATGGCCTGGGCCCAAAAGCTGCCCTGTCGGCCGGTGATGCCTTGCACCAGGATGCGATGGTCTTTGCGCAGGATCATGCCGCTGCCTCCACCGCAGCCCGGACCGCCTGATCCATCTCGGCGAAAGGCGTGATCCCCAGCTCCTTCTCCACCAGAGCAACGGCCTCGGTCTCTCCGGTGCCGTGGATGGAGAAGAAGATCGGAACGTTAGGCTGCAGACGCTGCCAAGCCTTGACCACGCCATCGGCCATCACGTCGGTGCGGGCAAAGGCGCCGCAGAAGTTGACCAGCAGGCTGCGCAGGCCTGGATGCTTCAACAGGATCTGCAGCGCCGTTTCCGCCTTGGTATAGGCCTCGCCGCCGATCTCCATGAAGTTGCAAGCCCGGCCGCCATAGTGCTGCACGGCATCGATGGTGGTCATGGTCAGCCCGGCGCCATTCGCCAAGATACCGACACTTCCGCCCAGATCGATGAACTTAAGGCCTGCTTCAGCCGCCTCGGCCTCCAAGTTGGTCAGAGGCTCCGGCCGGGCCAAAGCAGCCGCCTCGGCCTGTCGTGGGGCGGCGCTGTCGTCCATCTCCAGCTTGCAATCCAAGGCCAAGATCCGTCCGTCGCCGGTCAGCGCCAGTGGATTGACCTCCAGGAGCTCGCCATCCAGAGCGCGCCAGGCCTGAACGAGTTTCGCAAGAACCACTGCAACAGCCCCTGCATCCAGGTGAAGACCTTCAAGAGCGGCCTCCAGCTCAGCAGGCGTGAGATCGCCTTTGTTCGGAAGCGCGATGCGGCGGACCGCGTCTTCGTTCCTGGCCGCCACCTCTTCGATATCCATTCCGCCTTCTGTCGAGAAGAGCAGCAGCGGCGCACGCGCCTTGAAGTCGATCATGACGGCGGCATAGAACTCGCGCTCGATCACCACCGCCTCTTCCACCAAGAGCCGCGTCACCAGCCAGCCGTCCAACTCCATACCCAGGATCGACGCCGCAACCTCGGCTGCCTCGTCCGGCGTTTCGACACGGCGCACCGCACCGGCCTTGCCGCGCTTGCCGGCAGGAACCTGCGCCTTCAGCATTGCCGGCCCCAGAGCACGAACGGCCTCAACGGCAGCATCGGGGGTCGAGACCACCAACCCGCGCGGGATTTCGATCCCGAAGTCTTTGAGCAGCCCCTTGGCCGTGGATTCCTCAAACTTCATCGCCCCGCCCCCTAGCGCCCGTACTTCGCCCAGTAAATGCCAAAGAGCGCCTCTTCGCTGGGCTTGTCTTCCGGCATCGTGGTGACGAGGTAGGTCGTGTTGATGAAGTGGCGGTAGTTCAGATTGTCAGAGATGCTGTTGCCGGCCCAGGTGCCCCCACCCATCGAGAGTGTGAAAGGCAGGGCATTGTCGAAGCCGCCGCCATTGCCGAAGGTGTGGGCTTGATTGACCAGGACGCGCACCACGGGGGTCTCGGCCGCCAGATCGCGGGCATGAACGGGGTCTTGTGTATGGATGCCGACGGAGTGGCCCTTGCCGGTGACCTCCAGAATCTCCGTGACCAGTGCTTTCGCGGCCTGGAAGTCGGACGCGCGGTAGACCGTCAACACCAGAGAGAGCTTCTCGTCGGCAAAACTGCCTTTGCCACCAACGCTCTCTTCCTCGACCATGAAGAAGGCTGCCTTCCGCGCGACCTTCGGCAGGTCGGCCCGCTCGGCCAGGACCATGGCATCCTTGGCGATGACCTCTCGATTGAGAGTGCCGTTCCGCCACAGAGTTGCTGCGATGGCGCCCTTATCCGCGTCGGAGCAGCGCCAGCCGCCGGCCGCCTGCAGGGCAGCCATCGCCTCTTCATAGACGCTGTCCAGGATGACGAGCGCGTTCTCTGAGGAACAAGAAGTGGCATTGTCGAAGGTCTTGGAAGCGGCGATCTTGCGCGCCGCATCGACCAGATTGGCGGTCTCGTCGATGATCACCGGCACATTCCCAGCACCGACACCGATCGCCACGGTACCGCTGCGCATAGCCCGCCGGACGTTGTTCTGAGAGCCGGTGACGACCACCAGGTCCACCTGCTCCATCAGCGCCTGCGTCATCTCCTTGGTCACTGGCTCCGGCAGCATCTGCACCAGGTCTTCAGGGTGACCGCACTTGGCCAACTCGGCACGCATCAGGCCAACCGCCTCGCCGGTGGTTCCGGCACCGGCGGGCGAGGCAGCGATAATGATGGCATTGCCGCCTTTGAGCGCCATCATCGCCTTGTTGACCGGCGTGGCAGAGGGATTGGTCGAGGGGCATACGGCGCCCACCACGCCAACCGGCTTGCCATAGGTGACCAGCCCGCGTGCAGTGTCTTCCTCGATCACCCCGACACTTCTGACCCTCATCAGGTCACGCAGGGTTCCGAAGGTCTTGCGCTGGTTCTTGACGATTTTGGAATCTATCCGCCCAAGCCCCGTGTCCTGTACAGCGCGCTCTGCCAAGCGGCGTGCATGTTCAGGTTTGTAGAGCGACCAAGCGACGGCGGTTACTGCTTCGTTAACACGCTCCTGATCGCAATTCTGATACTGCTCCATGGCCGCGCGCGCCTTCTTCACCAGATCCGCAACGATCTCCTGCGGGTCGGTCACTGGCGCAATGGCGGTTTGGGCAAGGCAGGGCATGACCCCTCCAAAGTGGGCGGTGTGGACGATCTATAGGATCTTGATGGGAAGGGATCTTATCACAAGAAAACTTGTAGAAAAGTCGTATGATTTGGACTTAACATCATGGAATGTGATTTTAGGAAAGCATCATGTCGATCAAGCAAATCCGGGCGGTCCGCGCCATTGCCGATCACGGCTCCTTCGCCGCTGCGGCCCAGGCGCTCAATCTCGCGCAGTCTGCCATTTCCATGCAGGTCACCACCTTTGAGGAGAGCCTGGGCGTGCAGCTCTTCGATCGCAGCCACCGTCCGCCACGCCTGACCGATGCCGGGCGCAGCGTGCTGGACCACGCCCGGGTGATCCTGGACGAATACGACGCCATGCTTGATGCCGTGGCGCAAGGGCCGGCCCGCGGCGGCATGTTCCGCATCGGCGTGATCCCGACTGTGCTCACCACCCTCTTACCAACGGCGCTCATGACCCTGCGGGAGACGGCACCGCGCACCAGTGTCACGGTTGCGTCCGACGTCTCCGGCGACCTCATGCGTGCGGTCGATCGCGGTGAGGTGGATGCGGCCTTGATCCATGAGCCCGATCAGCTGCCGGAAGGATTCGTCTGGAACGAGATCGCGCGGCAAGAAGTGGTGGCAATCGCCCCCGACACGGCCAAAGAAGAAGACCTCACCTCTCTCCTCGCCGCCCACCCCTACATCCGTTTCAACCGCACGGCGCGGGTTGCCCCCTTGATCGAGGCCCGGCTTGCCAATCTCGGCCTTGATCCCCTCCCCATTGCAGAGCTTCAGTCGATCGAGGCCA
The DNA here is from genome assembly GCA_963669335.1 of Rhodospirillales bacterium. GTDB lineage: Bacteria > Pseudomonadota > Alphaproteobacteria > Kiloniellales > JACOMY01 > JACOMY01. Next base: position 1,515,637 of record OY770023.1, on the reverse strand, counting down.
TCCGCATGCTGGTCCGCCACGGTTTCGGCGTCTCGATTCTCCCCAGCACCGGCCCGGCCCAACCGGACGAAGGCCTACGCCGCCTCTCAATCGGCGACCCGCCCCTATTCCGGCGCATCGGCTTCTTCATGCGCCGCAGCCTGGCACGCCGCCAGATCACCAAGGTGGTGACAGAGGCCTTCGCCAAGGCTGCGGAGCCTGCGGTCGCTACGCCGGACTGACGAGAGTCCTCCGCCGCGAACCTGCCTGACCCGGTCGTTAGTGGGATCGGGGAACCGTCCAGACAACAGAGCCTATCGTCAGGAACAACGCACCGTCGTCGCCTTGGCCGTGTCCAGGATTGCCGCATAGTTCGCCGGACTGGTGCTCGCCTGAGCGATCGCCTGAGCTGCAGCAGTCTCGCCGTTGGCGTTGAGCTCTCGGCGCAGGCTGGAGATGGCAGCGCTTGTGACTGGCCCAGGTAAACCATCGCTGTTCGTGACGTTGCGCCCATTTACCTGCCTGGTTCCCGCCATACAGCCCAGCGAAATCAGACGATCCTGCAGTATTGCGACGGTGGCATTGGATCGCAGTACCGGCGTATCAGATGTCGGCGTCGGTGCGTCAGGAGGCTTGGCATCGGTGCCAGTGATGTTGACCATCACCGTCTTCATCTCTTCAGCGCTGTCTTGCACCACCAGTTGGAGATTTTGGTTAGGGACAGCCCCCTCACCGGAGACCATGATCTCCCACCCCATCCTCTCGGTCGTGAAGGGTTTGTGATCAAGCTTGACCCCGGTAGAGGGCGCCGGGCCGACCCAGCCATAGCTGTAAGGCCGCTTTCCGCCGCTCACGCGCACAACACCACCGCTGCCCTCTTTCAGGTTCACAGTCAGGGTCGGTTGCGGGAGGACCAGCAGCGGTCGAAGTGTTTCGAATTCGGCGCAGGCTTGTAAGTCGGTGTCTTGCGGGAGATCCTTAAACTCGCTGATCCGAATCTCCATTGCGTTGCGCATGTTTCGAAGAATCTGTGCTTGGCGTGCTAGATTTGTAGGGGTTGCTGCGGTCCGCGATTCCGCCTTTAGGTTCTCGGGGCTTCCTCTGGAAGATACAGTCACGCTTTCGGGTGTTGCAACCGTATCAGGTGTATTTTTAACACCTTGCGTATTAATAATATAGTTAGCGTTTACCTGAAGGTTCTTCCCAATATCCTTGATTACCTCATCCAGATTAGGTTCATGCTTCAAGATCTCCTGTGATACGTTAGCATGAATGACCTGGACAGTTTCGTACAATTGCACACCCGCAGACCCCAACCGCACTTCGATCTTGACAGAGTTCTGCAATGTTTTGTCTGCGTCAGATAAGACTTGATTGGCGAAGAACTTGTTTGTCCCGGTCGGGTCTGATGTTTGGACGACGAGCTGTCGGACAAGAACCACCTGATCCTCCAGTTCCGTGACGCTCGCTTCGAAGTCATTCCGAAAGTAGCTCCCAAAGGGTGCATAAAGACTGATCGCGCAGGAAACTGCTTTGGCGCCCGCCACGTAGACGCCTAGGCGCGGATAGCTGTAGAGGAGGCTATTGACCCCGAACAGACCGGCGCCGCCGACGCCAAGACCGGTCACTAAGGTTGAGTGGTTGCCTTGAATGCCGAAGAATGCGGCCGCTGCGGCAGCACCGACCAAAGCAACACCGGTGGCCTTATTGATAAAGGTCTGCTCTTTAACGTTGTAGTAGTAGCGTTCGCGCGTCGATTCCGCATAGGCTACCGCAGAGGTCAAAGACACTGACTCTTCATAGGCACTGTTATCGCCATCCCGATAAGGATTCACCACCGAACAACCGGCAAGTGCCAGCGCCGAAACAGCGACGACCGAGAAGGTCAAAGGTCTTGTCACCGGACCGAGGATAGCAACCATGACGAACTCTCCCCTCACCTGGTATGCCTCGATAATCAAATACTGCTTTAACGTGCTTTCCATGTCAATCTTAATTCTATTGGTTATGTTCTCGACGCTATTGCGATAGCTGGTCATGTAAAGAGCCCTGAATGATTTTAGAATGGCCGTTCGAGCGCCAGCTCAAGCCAGTTTGGCCAATGGCCATCCACCGTGGGTACGCACGCAGCACGAACGGTCACCCAATCGAGGCTTAACTCGACTAGGAAACCCAATGTTCACCTTTGCTCTGTAGAAACAGCGGCTCCGTAGCAGCCTAAGTCTGCAAATCAGACAGGAAGCAGGATCAGCCGCCGGGGCCTAACCACCTGGCGTCAGGAATTCGCCGCTGCGCCGCCTCAGCCGCTCCATCTCGGTGATCTTGTCCAAGGTCGCCTGATCACTACGGGAGACGATCGTTGAGAGAATGAGCTCGGTCAGGGCAACCACGGCCACCCATGAGGGGTAGTAATGCGGGCTTTCGGCCTCCGCCAACAGGCGGATCTCGGCCAAGGCCATCAAGGGTGAGCTGCGCCGGTCCGTGATCACCATGCAAGTCGCCCCTCTGTCCTTGGCAAAGCGCAAGGCCTCCATCGTGCTGCGGGCATAGGGTGCGATGGAGATAGCCAGGACCGAGTCCTTCGGCCCGATGGAGGCTAAGGATTCGACCATGAAGGCGGCATCCGCGCGCGGCACCCTGAGCGCCGGCAAGGCCATGCGTGCGGTCGACTGCAAAAGCGCCGCCACCCAATGGGCGGAGCTGGCCGCCACGACATAGGTGGTGCCAGGGTCTATGATGACATCGACCATGCGCGACAAGGCCTCTTGGTCGAGGCTGTGTAGAGTTCGCTCCAGGTTGCCGATCGCGGCTTCGGCGATCTTGTCGACCAAACCTGCCTGACCCTGCCCTGCCCCCGTCTGACGCAATGCACCTGCTCTGGCGCCGAAGCCGTCGCGCAGCAGCTCGTCTTGAAAGGCACTGCGAAAGTCGTTGTAGCTCATATAGCCGACCTGCCTGGAGAGACGCAACATGGTGGGCGAGGTGACACCGCACTCAATGGCCGCCTGCCGCATGGAGATCAATGCGATACGATCGGGGTTATCCAGCACAAAGCGTGCGGCCTGGGCCAGCTTCCCCGGCAAGCCGGGTAGAGCCTCTGAGAGGCGATCCAGTATCTCGATCATGAGCGTAGGCCTCGCGTGTCCAGGGTGCAGTGACTATAGCGCCTCTCACAAAATGTATCATCTGCTAAATTCTATTGAAGCGCTATAGCGAACGCGTTATACCTGAACTCCTGCAGCGGCGTGAACGAGAGGGACGGGCCTGGGCCAGATGTCGGGGCGCTATTCAGCATTGAGAATCCTGGGCCAGGCGCTCAGCGGCAACAGGGGTTGGCAGCCGGCCTGGCGTCATCCTGAGCCCAAGCAGGCCTATGACGTGGTCATCGTCGGCGGCGGTGGGCATGGCTTGGCAACAGCCTACTATTTGGCCAAAGAGCATGACATCCACCGGATCGCTGTACTGGAGAAGGGTTGGCTTGGCGGCGGCAACACGGGGCGCAACACCACCATCGTGCGCTCCAACTATATGATGCCTGGCAACACCCTCTTTTATGAGCGCTCGATGAAGCTCTGGGAGAACCTGAGCCAGGATCTCAACTTCAACGTCATGTTCTCCCAGCGTGGCCAGTACAACCTCTGCCACTCCCCAGCCCAGATGGATGCCGCCAGGCGGCGCGGCAACATCATGCGCGCCAATGGGATCGATGCGGCGTTGATCGATCGGGAGGAGGTGAAGCGTCGCCTACCCGACCTCGACTACTCTCCAAACGCGCGCTTCCCGATCCATGGTGCCATCTTCCAAGGGCGCGCCGGCACGGCCCGACACGACGCAGTGGCCTGGGGCTTTGCCCGCGGCGCCGACCGACTGGGTGTCGACATCATCCAGCAGTGCGAGGTGACCGGATTCTTGCGCGAGAGTGGCGCCATCGTCGGCGTCGAGACCAGCCGGGGGCCCATTCGGGCCGGGAAAGTGGGTCTCGCGGTCGCTGGCCACTCCGGCCACTTGGCGAAAGCAGCAGGCCTGCGGCTACCGATTGAGAGTCACGCCCTGCAGGCCTTCGTGACCGAGCCCCTGAAACCCCTGGTCGACACGGTGATCAGCTTCGGCGCCGCACACTTCTACATCAGCCAGTCCGACAAGGGCGGCTTGGTGCTTGGCGGCGACCTCGACGGCTACAATTCCTATGCCCAGCGTGGCGGCCTGCCGATCGTCGAGCACAGCCTGGCCAGCGCCAAGGCCCTGATGCCCTGCGTCTCACGTTTGCGCGTGCTTCGCCACTGGGCCGGCGTGATGGACATGTCGATGGACGGCTCTCCCATCATCACCAGGACGCCGATCGATGGACTCTATCTGAATGGCGGCTGGTGCTACGGCGGCTTCAAGGCGACGCCCGCGAGCGGCTGGTGCTTTGCCTGGACCATCGCCAAGGACAGCCCGCACCCCGACAATGCCGAGTTCACCCTGGAGCGCTTCCAGCGCGGCTACCAAATCGACGAGAAGGGCGCGGGGCCAACCCCGAACGCGCATTAGAGACGATGCTGAGACTCCCCTGCCCCCTCTGTGGTCTTCGCGACGAGACTGAGTTCACCTACGGCGGCGACGCCAGCGTCACCCGCCCACCGCAAGACGAGGGCGATGCCGCAACCTGGTATGACTTTGTCTTTCTAAGAGACAACCCGCGCGGACCCCACCGCGAACACTGGCATCACGTGAACGGCTGCCGGCAATGGGTCGTGGTGGAACGCAATACCCTGACCCATGAGGTCGGCAAGACTTGGCTGGCGCGGGGGGAGAGGCCATGACCGCCTCTCGCCTGCAGCAAGGCGGCTGGATCGATCGCAGTCGCGAGATTTCTGTCCGCTTCGACGGCGAGGCGCTCAGCGCGCATCCGGGCGACACCCTTGCCTCTGCCCTGCTGGCCAACGATCGCGTCATGGTCGCGCGCAGCTTCAAGTATCACCGCCCGCGCGGCGTCTACAGCGCCGGTGCCGAGGAACCCAATGCTCTGGTCAACCTCCGTGACGGCGCCCGTAGCGAGCCCAACACGCGCGCCACTCAGATTGAGGTTTATGAGGGGTTGGCAGCACGCTCCCAGAATGCCTGGCCTTCGCTGCGTTGGGACGTGGGGGCGTTGAACCAATTGTTGTCGCCAGCGATCCATGCTGGCTTCTACTACAAGACCTTCATCGGCCCCTTCAAAGGCACTGACTTTTGGATGCGTTGCGAGCACTTCATTCGCAAGGCAGCCGGCATGGGCGAAGGCCAGCGTGCCGCCGACCCGGACAGCTATGAGAAGGTCAATGCCTACTGCGATCTCTTGATCGTTGGCAGCGGCCCGGCGGGTCTGGGCGCCGCTCTGGCGGCCGGCCGCAGCGGCGCCCGGGTACTTCTGGTAGAGCAGGACTGGCAGCTTGGTGGCAGTCTTCTCTCCCGGCCTCGCGGTCAAACAGAATCCTGGTTGACCGCGGTCAGGAGCGAACTCAACGCCCTGCCGAACGTCACCCTGCTGACGCGAACCACTGTCTTCGGTGCCTATGACAGCGAGGTCTACGGCGCAGTAGAGCGCCTCTGGGACCATGTCGAGACGCCTCCCGAGGGGCAGCCGCGCCAACGCTATTGGCAGATCAGAACGAAACGTGCCGTCCTGGCGACGGGTGCCCTGGAACAGCCTCTGGTCTTTGCCGGCAACGACCGCCCTGGCGTGATGCTGGCCGGTGCCATCGGCAGCTACATCAACCGCTTTGCCGTCCGCCCTGGACGCGTCGCTCTGGTCGCCACCAACAACGATAGTGCTTATGCCACCGCCCTGGACCTGGCCGCAGCTGGCGCCGAGGTCACCCTTCTCGACAGCCGCAACGCGGTTCCCGACAGCCTGACGAGGCCCCTGGAAGAGCGCGGCGTCTCTATCAAATGCGGCCATGCCGTCTTTGCGGCACGCGGGCATGAGCGGGTTGGCGGCGCCCGCATCGCTCCGGTCGGCCCCGATGGCCGCGCGCTTGCTGCCCTGGAGGATATCACCTGTGATCTAATCGCTGTTTCCGGAGGTTGGGCACCAGCTCTGCATCTCTGGAGCCAACGCCAACAGAAGCCGACCTACGATCCAGAGAGGGCCTGTTTCCGAGCGCTCGGCGGCTGGGTTGCGGCGCAAAGCCTCATCGGCGCGGCCGCAGGGACCGGCGGTACGGCCGCCGCCCATGCCGAAGGACTGGCGATCGCTGAGAGCGGGACCCAGCCGGATCTTCCGGAGGCTGACCTAGGGGACGATTGGACCCGGGCGCCCCAGCAGCAGATGCCCTTTACGGGGCTCAACGGTAAACCGACTGGCAAAGCCTTCATCGACCTGCAACACGACGTCAGCGTCACCGATATCGACCTGGCCGAGCAGGAGGGCTATCGCTCGGTCGAGCACCTGAAGCGCTACACCACCAGCGGCATGGCGACCGACCAGGGCAAGACCTCGAACGTCAATGCGCTTGCCCGGATTGCGCAGCTGCGCGGCTCCAGCATCGGCGAGGCCGGAACCACGACCTTCCGCCCGCCCTATACCCCGGTCGCCATCGGCGCGTTGGTCGGGCACGACTGCGGCCTGCATTTCCGCCCAATCCGAAGGACCGCCCTTCACGATTGGCATGAGAGCAACGGTGCCGTCATGACCGAAGCCGGCCCCTGGATGCGCCCCTGGTACTACCAGGATGCCGGTGCCGACCTACGACAAGCCTATCGGCAAGAGGCCGAGCATGTGCGCAAGCATGTCGGCTTGGTCGATGTCTCTACATTGGGCAAGATCCAGGTCCAGGGACCCGATGCGGCCGAGTTTCTGAACCGGGTCTATGTCAACGGCTGGAAGAGCCTGGCCGTCGGGCGTCTTCGTTATGGCATCATGCTGCGTGACGACGGGATCGTGCTCGATGACGGCGCTACCGCAAGGCTCGACACCCACGACTATTTCATGTCGACCACTACGGCCAATGCCGCGAAGGTCCTGGCCTTCGCCGAAGAGCTACTGCAAACCGCCTGGCGCGATCTGCGCGTCCAAGTGACCAGTGTCACCGATGCCTGGGCCGCCTTCGCCATCGCCGGTCCCAAGGCCCGCGGTCTCCTAAGCAGCCTGGCGAAAGAGAGCGACCTCTCGCCAAGCGCTCTGCCGAACAACCACTGGATCAAGGCCGAGATCGCCGGGATCGCGCTGCGTATCCACCGCATGAGCTACTCAGGCGAACTGGCCTACGAGCTCTATTGCCCGAGCGGCCATGGTCGCGCGCTTTGGGAGGCCATTGTTGCCGCCGGCCCTGCCTTCTCGCTGAAGCCTTACGGCACCGAAGCCATGGGCGCGCTCAGGATCGAGAAGGGGCATGTCGCAGGGCCCGAGTTGGACGGACGCACCACTCTGGCCGATCTCTGTCTGGAGGGCTTTGCCTCCAAGAAGAAGGCCTTTGTCGGCTCGGTCTTGCGGCATCGACCGCTATTGCAAGACAAGGAGCGCCCGACCCTCGTCGGCCTGGAGATCGAGGGCAGCCATGGCGCCAAGCCGGGATCCCTGCTCTTCTCCGCCGAGGGATCGACCGAGGGCCAGGGCGAAGGCTGGGTCTCCTCCCCGACCTACTCGCCCGCGCTCAAGCGGAACATAGCGCTGGCCTTCCTGAAGCGCGGGCCTGAGCGTCGCGGCGAGACCATCCGTGTGGTCGATTTCTTGAGCGACACGACCCTGACGGCCAAGGTGGTCTCGCATCACTTCTTTGATCCTGAGGGAGCGCGGCAGAATGCTTGAGGTCCGCTCACCCATCGCCGTCTCGAAACCAGCGCCTTCACCGCGTAAGGCTCAGCTCTCGCTGTCGGAAAAGGCACCGGGCGCGCTCATACAGATCGCTGCCTGGGGCGATGTCGAGGCTGCTCTGACCCCCGCACTGAAGGAACTGGGGTTCTCGGGGCTTGGCGGTTACCAAGAGATCCAAGGAACGGGCGAGATCTTGGCTTACAGGACGGCGCCGGATCGCATCCTGCTGCGCCATCCTGGCAGCCTCAGCGCTGTTGCCAAGACCCTCGACCCGGAACTGGCTTGTTCCCTCGACCTTAGCCATGCCCGCTGGGTCTTCGGGATCGAGGGTACGGCCGGTCCGGACCTCTTGGCGCGCTTGTTGCCGATCGACTGCACGGCCGAAATCTTCGCCATCGACCACTTCGCCCAGAGCGCTCTGCACCATGTCGGCGTGCTGCTGCATCGCAGGGCGGAGACCAGGTGGGAGCTGTTGGTGCCGGTCACCTGGGCCCAGTCCTTGTGGGACTACATGACCGACGCTGCGAGACCGTTGGGCTATCGCATAGAGCGAGGGACTGCATGACCCAAGCGCTCGCCCACCGCTTCGCCACCTGGAGCGTCTCCCAAACCTGGGCGGCGCTGCCGGAGGGCGTGGAGAGGGCGGCGCGTCGTGCCTGGCTCGACTGTCTGGGTGTCACCATTGCTGGTGGAGCGCATCCCTCGGTCAGGCGCCTGATCGCAGGCCTGCAGCCCACCGATGGTCCCTGCAGCCTGGCCTTGGCTGGCAAGAGCAACAGGGAAACGGCCTGTCTGGTGAACGGCATGGCCGCCCACGTCTGGGACTTCGACGACACCAGCTACACCGGCATCATGCACGGAACGGCCCCCATCCTGCCTCTGGTCTTGGCCTTGGCGGAAGAGCGCGGCCTCGAGGAAGAGCAAGCCCTTCTGGCGCTCGTGGTCGGCTCTGAGGTGACCTATGCCTTGGCCGATTTCTGCGGCCATGGACACTACTTCAAGGGCTGGTGGAGCAGTGTAACCCTGGGACTGATCGGTGCCACCGCGGCGGCAGCCAAGTTGCTGGACCTTGATGAAGCGGCCACCTGCTCTGCGCTCGCCATGGCAGCGGCCGCAGCGGGCGGCGGCAAAGCAGCCTTCGGCAGCGATGCCAAACCCTACCTCGTGGGCGACTGTGCCCGCCGGGCCCTGGGCTTCGCGCAGGCCGCCGCAGCCGGTCTGACCGGTCCCATTGCTGCTTTCGAGGATCCGCGCGGTTTCCTGGCCCTCTTGAATGACGGACAGGCAGATCACAGCCAGATCGACAGTCTGGGACAGCGTTGGCGGCTGATCGATCCGGGGCTCTTCTTCAAGACCAGTCCGGTCTGCTCTGCCGCCCATGCCGCCATCGAGGCGACTGCAGAGCTGATGGCTGGTCGCGACTGGCGGGAGATCGAGGCAATCACGGCCGAGGTGCCGGAGCTGGTTGCCATCAGCCTGGTCTATCCCGATCCCAAGACGGTGCAGGAGGCGCAATTCAGCCTGCCCTACGCGCTCGCCTGCGCCTCGCTCTATGGCCGCGTGCGTCTGCAGGACTTGGCGTCTGACAGTCTGAAGGCCCCAGAGAAACGGGCCATTATGCACAAAGTAGAACAGAGGGTCGCCCAAGACCTCTCAAGCGATGCCATGCGCCAACGCTATCCCGAAAGCGCGCGCATCCGGCTCACCTTCAAGAATGGAGAACGCCTCGACGCCTTCTGCGGAGAGGCCTACGGTATGCCGCAACGGGCCATGACAGAGCCCGACCTGGAGCAAAAATTCGCCGACTGTTTGGCCTTTGCCGGCAGTGACGAACCCGGCGTCTCGCTAAGGACGTCGAACCTACTCGAGCTGGCGACCCAGATCCTGGGCCGTCGATCGAGACCAACAGAGGTGTCGCAAACTGGGAGATCGACATGAAAAAGTTTCTGGTAACGACCACTGCACTGGTCATGACCTTTACCAGCGGGGCAGCGCTGGCGGCAGAGTGCACCAATGCAGTCTGGAACAAAGTGATGGAGCGCGGGAAAATCGTGGTCGGTGTCAAGGCCGACTATAAGCCCTGGGGCTATCGTGACACCGACGGCAACCTGGTCGGCATGGAAATCGATATGGCCAAGGACGTTGCCGACAAGATGGGCGTCGAACTCGATGTCGTTTCCGTGCAGTCCTCGAACCGGATGCAGTTTCTGGAGCAGGGCAAGATCGATCTGATGATCGCCACCATGTCGGATCGCAAGGATCGGCGCGAGATCGTCGGCATCGTCGGGCCGAACTACTACACCTCCGGCACCAACATCTTGGCCCCGGACGCGCTCAACATTTCCTCTTGGGAGGATCTGAAGGGGCGGCCCGTCTGTGGCAAGCAGGGCGCCTTCTATAACCAGATCGTCGAAGAGCGCTATGACGCCCAGGTCGTCGCCTTCACCGGTAACGCCGAGGCCAAGCAGGCGTTGCGCGACAAGAAGTGCATCGCCTTCGTCTATGACGACAGTTCGATCCAGGCCGACCTGTCTTCGGGCGATTGGGAAGGTTTCGGCATGCCTCTGCCGACCGAGGATGACAATCCCTGGGCCTTGGCCGTGCCCAAGGCGGAAGAGAACTGCGTCTTTGGTCGCTTCATGAGCGGCATGCAGTACGCCTGGCACAAGGACGGCACCCTGATGGCGCTGGAAGAGAAGTGGGGCATCAAGCCGACCAGCTATCTCTCGCAGCAGCATGAGCGCTTCAAGGACTGGCTCGCCGACTGATAAGCCAGAACCAAGCCTGAGGTCTGGACGGGTTCGACTGCCCTTCAAAGGGGGCATCACCCGTCCAGTCCGACAAGAGCCGAACTGAACTGGCAGGGACGAGGGGGGCCGACATGTTTGAAGGCTTTGCCAACTTCTTCCGCGAGCTAGCCGAAGACGCGCCGCGGTGGAACTTTATCTTCTTCTATAGCGAGAAGCAGGCCGACATGGTCTTGACCGGCCTGTGGATGACAATCCAGCTCTCGGTCGCCTGCGTCTTTTTCAGCGTCGTCATCGGCATCCTAGGTGCTGCCATGCAGGGCGCCCACTCCAAGGTGCTGCGCGCCATCGTGGCCGGCTACATCCAGTTCTTCCGTAACACGCCGCCCTTCGTGCAGTTGCTCTTCTTCTATTTCGCGCTCGGGCGCTTGACCCCGACCTACTCGCCCGACGGCTGGCTGGAGGTACCGATCATCTCCAACGTCGGCTGGGCCATCATCTCGCTCTCTTTCTTCGCCGGCGCCTTCAACGTCGAAATCTTCAGGGCCGGCGTCGAAGCCGTGCCGAAGTCGACGCAAGAGGCCGCCGGTTCGCTGGGTTTCAGCCGTCTCCAGACCTACCGTTACATCGTGTTGCCGCTGGCCTTGCGGGTCTCCATACCTGCGCTGAACAACAACCTGGTGAACCTGGTGAAGACCACGACCCAGGCCTTTGTGATCGCGGTGCCGGAACTGCTCTATGAATCGATCACCATCTGGAACGACTATCCCTCGGCGCAAAACCCGATGATGGTCGTGCTCTTCGTCTCCTACCTGGCCCTGGTCGGGGTCGTTGTCATGGGGATGAGCAGGTGGGAACGTGCGATGCGCATCCCCGGATATGGAGGCTAGGCCCATGGCACGATCCATTCCGGGCCTGACCGCGCCCAGTCAAACCGACCTTGCGGTCCTGCATTCGCACAAGGCGCTCTATAAGGCGGCCTCTCCCATTGGCTTCAGCCAGTGGATCGCAGGCTTGCCGCTCTGGCTGCCCTTCTTCCTGGTCTTCGCCTGTCTGCTTTGGCCACTCGGCGTGGTCGCGCAGTCCAGCGAGAACACCTTGGCTGGCGCCTTTGAGACCCTGCTGCGCTGGATCCCCTTCCTGGTGCTGGACGGCTTTGTCTTTACCATCCTGATCTCGCTGCTGACCATGGTGATCGGCACCATCCTCGGGGTCTTCTTGGGCCTGGGTCAGATTTCGCTCAATCCCATCATCGCCAAGATCAGCCATTGGACGACGCAGATCTTCCGCAACTCACCCTGGCTTGTGCTGCTCTTCATCGTCATGCTCTCCTTCCCCTTCGAGATCGTGATCGGCGGCCTGATCATCCCGATACCGGATTGGATCAAGGCGGTCGTGGGCCTCTCGCTCCCGGTCATGGCGAATATCTCCGAGATCGTGCGCGGTGCCGTGAATTCAGTACCCTCGGGCCAGTGGGAGGCCTCTGAGTCCCTCGCCTTCTCGCGCCATCAGACCCTCTGGCGGATCATCCTGCCGCAGTGCATCAAGCGCATGATCCCGCCCTGGATGAACTGGTATGCCATCCTGACCATGGCGACGCCGATCGTCTCCATCCTCGGGGTGGAAGAGGTCTTGAACCTGACCCGCCAAGCCATCGAGGCCGAGAACAATCGCCCGGTTCTGCTGATTCCCTTCTACGGCTTCGTGCTGCTGATCTTCTTCCTCTACTGCTACCCCATCGCGCGCCTGACCGTCCGGCTGGAGCGGCGCTTTGCGGTGAAACTCTAAGGAGGCTGACCCATGACCTGGACTGCCGAACAACCCATCGTCTCGATCAAGGAGGTGCGCAAGGCCTTCGGCGAACTGGAGGTCCTGAAAGGCGTTTCACTCGACGTCATGAAGGGCGAGGTGATCTGCATTATCGGCCCCTCGGGCTCGGGCAAATCGACCTTGATCCGCTGCATCAACGCGCTGAACGACATTCAGTCCGGCTCGATCACCGTCGAGGGCCAAGAGGTGCACGACCCCAAGCTCGACAAGCTGGAACTGCGCAAGAAGGTCGGCATGGTCTTCCAGCAGTACAACCTCTTCCCGCACAAGACGGCGCTCCAGAACGTCATGATGGCGCCTGTCCTGGTCTTGAAGCAGGACAAGACCGGCGTAGAGGAACGTGCCCGCAAACTGCTGGCCAAGGTGCGCCTGCAGGGTAAGGAGGACAGCTACCCGGGCGAACTCTCCGGCGGTCAGCAACAGCGCGTCGCGATTGCCCGCTCGCTCGCCATGAACCCCGACGTCATGCTCTTCGACGAGGTGACAGCCGCCTTGGACCCGGAGACGGTGAAAGAGGTTCTGGTCACGATCAAGGAACTGGCGGCCGAGGGCATGACCTGCATCCTTGTGACCCACGAGATGGGCTTTGCCCGCGAGGTCGCAGATCATATCTATTTCACCGACCGCGGCATCATCGTCGAGCATGGCCCACCCGCCACCTTCTTCGACGAGGCAAAGGATCCGCGGACCAAGGAGTTCCTGAGCCAGATTCTTTAGATTCGGAGTGCATTCGTGAAACTCTACGGCCTACGCATCTTCGTCGATGACTATGCAGCAGCCAGGCGCTTCTACGTGGAGACCCTGGGCCTAACCTTGGCCTGGGAGATGGCCGAGCATGGGGCAATGGGGGTTTCCATCGACGGCCCGCAGTTCATCATCGAGGCGTTGGGCGATGACAGCGACGCCGAGGAGAAAGCCTATGTCGGCCGCTTCGTCGGCGTCTCGCTGCAGGTCGAGGACATCTCCAAGACATATGCCGACCTGCTGGCCAAGGGCGTCACCTTCACGGCCCCACCCGAACAGCAGTTCTGGGGCGGCTCCTTGGCGCACTTCAAGGACCCGGCCGGCAATATCCTGACCCTCCTGGGATAGGCGCCCGGCCTAAGCCACCACTGCTGCCTTGAGGTCGCTCTCATATCCGAAGATGGCCGGGGTGCCGCCGGTGTGGATGAAGGCCACCCGCTCGCCCTTTCTGATTCTGCCCTTGTTCAAGTGGTCGATCAGACCGGCGAAGCAGCGCCCGCTATAGACCGGATCCAGCAGGATGGCGTCTTGCTGCGCCGCGAGGCGAATGGCCTCGGCGACGGCCTCGTTCATGCGTCCATAGCCGGGCGCAAGGACGCTGTCCGAGATCAGAATGTCGGCCTGTGAGATGGTCACGCCGCCCAAGAGGTTGGCGACCTCACCGGCCCGCCGGGTGATTCTTGCGCGCTGCTGTTCGGCGTCGCGACGCACACAGATCCCCAGGATCGGGACGTCCCAGCCGATCGCACGGGCGCCGACGAGAAAACCGGCATGAGTTAGCCCACTGCCCGAAGGGATCACGACGTGATCCGGCATCGTCCCCATGGCCTCATATTGAAGGTAAGTCTCTACCGCTGCTGCTGCATAGCCCAGCGCGCCATAGGGGGGATGGTCGATACCCAGGTGGATCACATAGGGTTTGCGACCGGCCTTGCGGACCTCTGCTGCGACGCTGTCCAAGTTGGCGTCGGCTGCCGCCTCGTTCTCCCCTTCCGGAAAGCGCAAGACCTCTGCCCCCAAAAGCTGCAACAGCAAGACATTGCCAGAACCGTTGTAGGCGGCATCATCCTTCGGGACGCGGTCTTCCAATTGCACGATGGGATGCCAGCCCTTGACCCGGGCTGCGGCAGCGCAGAGGCGCACGAAGTTGGACTGCACGGCACCGGTGATCAGGACCGTGTCCGCCTTCTGGGCGGCGGCCTGTCCGAAATAGAACTCAAGCTGTCGAACCTTGTTGCCCCCCATCGCCAAAGGCAGGGTGTCGTCGCGCTTGATGTCGATGCGAAGCCCCAAGGCTCTCCCAGCATTTGGCATCGGTTCAAGCGCTGTTGCGGTCTGGAACAGCGGTTCTCTTGGGTGCTTCTCCAAGGCCGGCAAGCGTCGGGTCAGGTCGTCAAAACTCAATTGCATCACGCACTCCATCAAGAAGCAAAACACTGCCCATTGCCAGCAGGAGAAGGACCAGACCACGGCGCAGCCAAAGCTCCGGCAAGTGCTGTTTGGCGACAACACCGATGGCGATAGAGATCACCATGGCCGGAATGAGTGCCAGGAAGAGGCCCGCCAGCCTCAACCCGACGGCATTGATTCCGAGGTAGAGAAGAAAGGCCACGCCATAGGCGACCACGAAGTAGGCGCGCAGCACGGCGCGTATCTGGCGCGCTGGAAGCGGACTGTTGAGCAGCCCCCAGAGCGCCACCGGCCCCGGCATGCCCAAGGCACCGGTCATGGCGCCAGACATCACCCCACAGCTGCGCACGCCGAAGTGCTGACCGATCTTAGCCGCCCCGCCTGCCATCAACTGCAGAGAAGCCAAGAGCACCAGCACGCCGCCGACAACGCGAAGCCATGTTCCCCCCGCCCACACGACGAAGAGAAGCCCCAAGGGAATCCCCAGCAAGGCCCAGAGGCTGAGCTGCAGGGTCCATTCTCGATCGACATCCTTGCGCTCAAAGGGCAGCAGCAAGCAGGAGAGCAGCAGGTTCAAGGCAATGCCAAGCTGCACCGCCTCAGGCGCATCGAGCAGCAGCAAGAATCCGGGTCCCGCGATCAAACCAAGACCGACGCCGCTCGCCACCTGAAAGAGGGTGCCAAGCGCCACCAAACCCGTCGCGGCGAGCCAAGCGTTCGTCGGAATGTCGGCGAAGAGGGCCATCGTCATGGCTCCCATGATGCTGTCGCCGACCCATGAATCAATTGACTTTTTACTGGCAAAAACATAAACAGTCCTAATATGAGCGCCAATACGATCCCAAGCCTGCGTTGCCTGAAGGCCTTTCACGCAGTCGTGACCTTGGGGTCGGTGTCAGCCGCCGCCGAATACCTCTGCATAACCCAACCGGCCGTCAGCTATCTGCTGCGCTCCTTGGAAGAGAGCTGTGGCCTCAAGCTCTTTCAGAAGAGCGGTCGGACATTGAAGCTGAGCGAGGACGGCCGGATCTTCTTCGAGCAGGTGGCCAACGGCCTGCAGGTCCTGCAGGAGTTGGAGAACACCGCGTCAGCCATCCGCTCGGCACGCCTGGGGCATGTCCGCATTGTCTGCCTTCCGGTCATTGCAGACTTCCTGATGCCGCACTTCCTGGCGGGCTTCACGGCAGACAATCCTGAGATCCAGGTGACCTTGGAGGTCGCCGAAGGCCATCGGGCCCTGGTGCTGCTTGAAACCGGCGTCGTTGACTTGGCCCTGATCGCCAGCGATGCCCTTCAGCATGTGAAGATCCATTGCCGCTTCTTCAGCCCGGTCTCGATGATCGCACCGAAAGGAACCCTCGCAACGGCCGCCAGACCGATGGCGCCGAACGCGCTGGCGGAGACATCACAGCTTCCCTTTATCGCCGTCAGCGGCGACAGCCCCTTCCGACGCATGATTGATCGCCATCTGAATGCGGCGGAGATCAGCCTGACCGGACAGATCCAGGCCCGCACCCAAGCCTCGATCGCCGGGTTGGTCCGAAACGGTGCCGGCTTCTCCCTGGTGGATCATTGGGTAGCAAAGGCCTCTTCCCAAGAGCTGCAGATCCTGAGGCCGGAGCCTTCGATCTCATGGCACTATGCGCTAATCTCGCGCGAATCGACCTCTCTCACCTCGACGAACCAGCGCTTCGTATCGGAGTTGGCAGCCTATGCCCAAGAGCTGGAGCAAGCTGGGCAAACGCTCGCCAGCAGGCAGTAGGCGCAACCCAATAGAAGCGAGACCAGAGCGCGCCTGTCACTTGCCTCAAAGCACCAACATGCGCATCCGGGTCTTTGGTTCGGGGCAAATTTGGGGAACTGCGGCTGCCGTGTTTCCGCGGGTGATCGAACCGACACTCTGTAATGCGGCCGCGTAACGGCTTCCCTCACGCCTTCGCTGGACCTATCCTCTTCTCCACTTTGGTGCCATTCGGGTGACGTTGGAAGGTTAGGTGCGAAAGCTTGCTGCCGTTCTGGCTGCCGACATTGTCGGCTATTCACGCCTCATGGGTGCGGATGAGGAGCAAACACTTGCGGCCTTGCGTCAGTTTCGCGCCGAGGTGTTCGGGCCCACTGTTGCTGGGCAAACAGGCAAGATCATCAAGAGCATGGGCGATGGCTGGCTCGTCCTGTTCGAGAGCGCCGTTGACGCGGTTGGCTGTGCACTCATGCTGCAAGACCGGCTTGCAGGTCATGGCGTGATCAAGCTCAGAATTGGCGTTCATATCGGTGACATCGCCCAAGAGGACGAAGATATCTTCGGAGATGCCGTGAATGTCGCCGCCCGCCTGCAAGAGATCGCCGAGCAAGGAGGCGTTACGATTTCCGATGCGATCTACGGCAGTCTTGATGGGACATTGGTGCCGTCATTCAACGATGGCGGCGTTCGAGAGCTAAAGAACATCGATCGAGCGATCCAGACCTGGCATCGTGCCCTGGATGGTCCTGGCACTCCGAGCAATCACAAGAGAAGGTCCGCATGCTCGGCCGGAATGGGATTCCCAAGCCTGAAGATCGAGCCGGTAACCACATCCGACACCCGCAGCGACGTACGTGAGTTGGCGGAGTCGCTTACAAGCGATTTGGAGACCTATCTCAATTCGGCGGAATGGCTGCTGTCCAAAACTAACCTGGAGGGCACCAGCCAAGACTATAGCTTGCGCGCAGTCCTACGAGCGCGGCAGGACCGTTTGCGCCTGGAAGCGCGACTCTCTGGAGCTGGTGGTGAGAGCCTATGGACAGAGAAACTGGACGGCGATCTGGCAGATAGCTTTGACTGGCAGGACACCGTCGGAGAAGCAATTGCGAGCAACGTGCTCGGTCGCATTCGTGATGCCGAGAGGCAAAAGCTGGCGGCGTCACCAATCCCCGACAGGTCGGCTGCAGAGTGCCTCTTGAGCGGTCTCCTTGACTGGAACATCGCGGATCCGCAAGCGGTCACCCACTCTTTGAGGTTGCTACAAGCGGCAATCCAAAGAGAGCCGGACAACGTCATGGCCCTTACCTTGGCAGTCTCTCATCTCTTCTCCGCGTCGGCCTGCGGATACACGGACGCCATCGAAGAGTTTCTGCCGTTGGCTGACGAATGGCTGCAGAGAGCCTTGTCCCACCCATCGCTCGACGTGGCCGAGGAACTCTGCTTGGCGTGTGTCAAGTTTCGAGGCACAGTTGATGCGGCCGAGTTGCGAGCAGCGATCAACCGTGCTTTGCGGCAATCGCCATTTAGCGCGCATGTGTTGGCGTGGGCAGGTTGGGGTTGGCTTTGGCTGGGTGAGCCGCAACAAGCGCTCGATTGCTTTCAGAAGTTTGGGCGGCTTGGTCGTCTCAGTCACTACTCGGAAGCCGTGTCGGGCGGCTTCGCTTTGGCCTGTGTTCAGGCCGGTCGCGACAAGGCCGCAATTGATCACATTGAGAATTCGCTGAAGACCACAAGAGTACACCCCACAATGAGCCGGGCCTTAGCGGCGGCCTATGCGCACCTGGGCCGCAGTGACGAAGCCACGGCTGCCATTGAACAACTCCTCAGTCTCATTCCCGGGGAGACAATATCTGCTATACGCAAACGCGCCAAGTATGCTGAATCGCCCGCCACACGACGCTATTTTGAGGGCTTGCGGATGGCTGGACTGCCGGAGTGAAAGCCTGACTCCGCTCCAGCGCAGGCTAGTAGACCGCTCATAACTCTACGGCCCAAAGATCCTCCGCCGAAGGTGCTTCGTTACTGTCCGGCTTTACGAAACTCGTCGTAAGTGATCTCGCCGTCGCCGTTGGCGTCGGCTCTGAACAGCGCCTCTTCCTGCTCGGCTTCAGACACGTTGCTTTGCATCTGCGCCATGGCCGCGCGCCCTTCCAGCACGTCGATGACACCGTTGCCATCCGTGTCGAAGTGATCGAAGAGGCGGCGCGCCTGCTCGTCGCTGATTTCGCTCCTGCCGGCCATCATGACCGAGAACTCCTCTTTTGAGAGGGCTCCATCACCGTCCACGTCCAGCATGATGATCATCAAGGCGATCCGAGATTCCTGAGAGCGATCGCCACCGGACATGGAGCGCAATTCTTCTGCCGAGACCAAACCGTTTCGATTGGCATCGAGCTCTGTGAAGACCTCGTCCACCATCTCTGGGTTCTGGGCGCCGGCAGGAAGGGACAGTCCCAAGGCCAGCGCCGAAGTCAAGGTGAGCAAGCGGATCATAATGAAGGGTTCCTATCCCTGCTTCAGGGCGGCCTGGGCTGCAGCCAACCGCGCGATGGGCACACGGTAGGGCGAGCAGGAGACGTAATCCAGCCCCAGAGACTCACAGAAAGCAACAGAGGCCGGGTCACCACCGTGCTCACCACAGATACCGAGCTTCAGACCATCGCGGGTCGCCCGGCCGCGTTCTGCAGCGATCTTCACCAGTTCGCCCACACCGCGCTGATCCAGGCTGACGAAGGGATCGACGTCGATCAGGCCACCGGCCTCATAGGCCGGCAGGAAGGCGCCGGCATCGTCGCGCGACAGGCCATAGGTGGTCTGGGTCAGGTCATTGGTGCCGAAGGAGAAGAACTCGGCCGCCTCGGCAATCTCACCGGCCAGCAAGCAGGCCCGCGGCAGCTCGATCATGGTGCCGACCAGATAGGTGAGCGAGACGCCGGTCGCAGCCTCTACCTCTTCTGCCACGGCGCGAATGCGTGCCTTCAGCTTGGTCAGCTCACCCGGGATGGAGACCAGCGGGATCATGATCTCCGGCTCGACGCTCAGCCCCTCGTTGGTCTGTAGGTGGGCGGCCGCCTCAAAGATTGCCCGGGCCTGCATCTCATAGATTTCCGGATAGGTCACACCCAGGCGGCAGCCGCGATGGCCAAGCATGGGGTTGGCCTCGGTCAGCTTCAGGGTGCGCCCCCGAACGAAGTCGATGGAGATCCCGGCAGCCTCTGCCACCTCCTCCATCTCTCCGGGTTGATGGGGCAGGAACTCGTGCAGCGGCGGATCCAAGAGACGCACTGTCACCGGCAGGCCCTGCATGATCCGGAAGATCTCGACGAAGTCCGCGCGCTGCATCGGCAAGAGCTTGTCCAGCGCGCGCTGCCGACCGGAAACCTCCTCAGCCATGATCATCTCGCGCACGGCGACAATGCGGTCGGCATCGAAGAACATGTGCTCGGTGCGGCAAAGCCCGATGCCCTCTGCGCCGAACTGCCGGGCCGTCGTCGAATCGCGCGGCGTCTCTGCGTTGGTCCGGACCTTCAGGCGGCGCAGTTCGTCTGCCCAGCACATGATGGTGCCGAAGTGCCCGGAGAGCTCCGGCTCGATGGTCGGCACCCGATCCAGGAAGACCTCGCCGGTTCCACCGTCGATGGTGATCTCGCGGCCTGATTCTAGAACCTCACCACGGACGGAGACGGTCCCGGCCTCTCGGTCGATCCGCAACTCCCCCGCCCCGGCGACGCAGGCTCGGCCCATCCCGCGAGCCACGACAGCAGCATGACTGGTCATGCCGCCGCGCGCGGTCAGGATACCAGCGGCTGCATGCATGCCGTGGATATCCTCGGGGCTGGTTTCGACCCGGCAGAGGATGACCGCTTCACCGGCAGCCGCTCGCCGCTCAGCCTCATCCGCGGTCAGAACGATCACGCCCGAGGCCGCACCAGGAGAAGCCGGCAGACCACGCACGAAGAGCACGCGTGGCGCATCAGGGTCCAAGGTCGGATGCAGCAGCTGATCCAGGCTCGCCGGATCGATGCGCCTCACCGCCTCCTCCTTGGTGATCAGGCCCTCTTCCACCATCTCCGCCGCGATCCTGAGCGCGGCCGGCGCCGTGCGCTTGCCGCTGCGGGTCTGCAGCATATAAAGCTTCTGCTGCTGGACCGTGAATTCGATGTCCTGCATGTCGCGGTAATGGCGCTCCAGCAGGCCACGCACCTCGTCCAGCTGGGCGAAGACCACGGGCATGACCTCTTCCATAGCCGGCAGGTCGGAGCTCTGGGCCTCTTTGCCGGCCAGGGTCAAAAGCTGCGGTGTGCGAATGCCGGCGACGACATCTTCGCCCTGCGCGTTCACCAGATACTCGCCGTAAAAGAGGTTCTCGCCGGTCGAGGGATCACGGGTGAAGGCCACACCGGTCGCACAGTCGTCGCCCATGTTGCCAAAGACCATGGCCTGCACATTGACCGCCGTGCCCCAGTCGGCCGGGATGGCGTGCAGACGGCGATAGGTGATGGCGCGCTGGTTCTGCCAAGAACCGAAGACAGCGGTGATCGCCGCCTGCAGCTGCTCACGCGGATCCTGCGGAAAGGCCTTGTCGACGCTCTCTTCCACCGCCTGCTTGTACTCGACGATCACGGCTTGCCAGTCTTCGGCCGTCAGCTCCGTATCCAGGCGGTAGCCGCGATCCTCCTTGGCGATGTCCAGGATCTCTTCGAAGCGATAGTGCTCTACACCCATCACCACATCGGCAAACATCTGGATGAAACGGCGATAGGAATCATAGGCAAAGCGCGCATCGCCCGAACGCTTGGCCAGCCCCAGCACGGTCTCGTCGTTAAGCCCTAGGTTCAAGACCGTATCCATCATGCCGGGCATGGAGACCCGTGCGCCGGAGCGAACAGAGACCAGCAGCGGGTTCTTGGGATCGCCAAAACGCGCCCCGACAATGCCTTCGACCGCGGCCAAGGCCTCCTTGACCTGGCCATCCAGATCGTCGGGATAGACCTCGCCGGCGTCGTAATAGGCCGTGCAGAGCGCGGTGGTGATGGTAAAGCCCGGCGGCACCGGCAAACCGATGGAAGACATCTCTGCCAGGTTGGCGCCCTTGCCACCCAAGAGATTGCGCATTGCCGCAGTTCCCTCGGCCTTTCCGTCGCCGAAGGAATAGACCCACTTGCTCATGAAACCTTCTCACCTCCGCAATCAGAGAGCGTCTCGAACGCTCCCACCGACAGCCCCTTGCCACGCCCCGCCTAGACCTAACGCTACCGATGCTGCGCCGCAACATTAATGGTTCGCCCCCAACGCAAGAACGGCGGCGGACCCTAGGGTCGCACCGCCGCTCTCACTCGTGTCTGTCACATCAGGTGACTAGTTCCGCGAATAATACTCGATGACGAGGTTCGGCTCCATGCGGGCGTGGTAGGGCACGTCCGCCAGCTTCGGCGCCTGCACAAAGCGGGCGCGCCGCTCACCGATGTTGACCTCGATGTAGTCCGGAACGTCGCGATCCGGCGTGTCCAGGGCCGAGAGCACCAGCGGCAGATCGCGGCTCTTGGCGCGGATGACGATCTCGTCACCGTCCTTGACCTGGAAGGACGGAATGGTGACGCGCGTGCCGTTTACCAGGATATGACCGTGGTTCACGAACTGACGGGCGGCGAAAACGGTGGGGACGAACTTGGCGCGATAGATCACCGCGTCCAGGCGGCGCTCCAAGAGCTCGATCAGGTTCTCACCGGTGTCGCCGCGACGCCGCGCGGCCTCTTTGTAGTATCGGCGGAACTGACGCTCGCCGATGTTGCCGTAATAGCCCTTCAGCTTCTGCTTGGCCATCAGCTGCGTGCCGAAGTCGGTCGGCTTCTTGCGGCGCTGGCCGTGCTGTCCGGGGCCATAGGGGCGATTGTTGACGGGGCTCTTCGGGCGGCCCCAGAGGTTGACGCCAAGACGGCGGTCAATCTTATGCTTTGAATTCAAACGCTTCGACATAGGCGCAAACACTGCTCCTTTGACAGGGTTGTGGCCTGAGCATTTGTCGCTCGGCCTTTTGTCCCGGTAGTTTCGGCCTGCGACGCAGAACGAACGGGTCGGATTGGAAACCAGGCCCAACCACCGCATTTCCGGGAAGAGCCGTGACATGCGCGCTCGCCCGCCGAATGTCAAGCCGAAGCGGCGCATAGGCCCTATTCAGCTTGCAGCGCGCCAGGTCGCGGCCATAAGGTTCGACCTCAAACCAATAGACCGCAGTACAATGGCCGGACAAGAGACCCTGACAATCGATGCCGAAGACCGCTTGGTCTTTCAGCTCTTCAACGAGATTGGAATCATCGAGCAGCTGGCACGCAGTCACTTCGAATCGGTCATGCCGGACGGTCTTAAGCTGCCGCACTTCAGCGTCTTGAACCACTTGATTCGGCTGGGCGACGGCACGCGGCCGGTAGATCTGGCGCGGGCCTTTCAGGTCACCAAGGGAACCATGACCAACACCTTGGGCCGTCTCGAAGCGCGTCATGCCATCAGGGTGAACCCTGATGCAGAGGATGGGCGCACGAAACGCGTCTACCTTACGGCACAGGGTCGAGAGCTCCACAGTCGATCAATCGCTGCCCTGGTGCCCGCGTTTCAGCCCATGAAGCAGCTGCTGCCGCCCTCGCAGTTTGCTGAGGCCCTGCCATTCCTCACTGACCTGCGTCGCTACCTCGATCAAGCGCGAGATCCTTGATTTGGGGTCACTCAAAGCCATCCTTGCGTCTTGAGTAGTCTGCACGGAGCCCGACCTCGCCCAATGGGTCCGGCTCCGGTGCCTGATCACCCCATTTCAGCCACTCAATGCGCATGGCCGCAGCATCGACGGCATCGTTGGTTCGATGCCCCAGGTTCTCCGCCTCCTCTTCCAGCAAGCGATGTGGATCGTCGCCGTTGACGAAGCCCAGGTAGGGGCCGCCAAAGTCATAGCCGATCAAGCGCTGCAGCCGGTCGGGGTAGCCCTTCGCCACCCCCGGTGGGTTGGCGAGAAACTGGTTCTCTTCCTGCCGGAGCCAACCCAGAGAGTATTGCAGCGACATGCCGGTGCGCACCACGTCTGATCGGTTCTCGCCACCGCCATGATAGAGGCCGCTGGTGTAGACCAGGACCGATCCGGCCGGCATCACGGCGTTGACCACCTCCTCGTCTCGGGGGAAGCGTTCATGCGCCCAGCGATGACTGCCCGGCGCCACCTGTGTCCCGCCGTTGGCCTCGGTGAAATCTGACAGCGCCCACATACAGGGAATCAGGGTCGGTGGATGGGGATGACGCAGGGGATACATGGTGCCGTCGCGATGCAGTTCCTGGGCTGCAGCCCCCGGCAGCAGATGCATCACGCCAGTAAAATTCATCTGATAGCGTGCACAATGCGGCAGCAATGTCTGGTCACAGAGGCCAAGGATGGTCGGATGGATCGCCAGTTGCTGTGCCGCCTTCGAATGGTGGAAGAGGTTCCCCACACGTTTGGTTCGCGCCCCCAGAAAGCGCGTCGTGCCCAGCGGTGCGGCCTCGACCAGCGGCATCAATTCTTCCCGCGCTTGACGCACTAGGTCGAGCGCTAGTTCTTCGATGATGACATAGCCAAACTCATCGAGGGCGGCGGCAAGAACCTCCTGCGGCGTATCCGGGGCATAGCGTTTCAAAGTCGGTGCCATTCAGGCCCTCCTCTCCGCGGCTTCCGCTCCAAGACTGCCATAGCGCGCCAGCCACTCAAAGAGTGCATCCTTCGCCTCCGGCCAGTCATAGAGCCCGATGTGCCCACCGCCTTCCACCACACAGGCCGTCTTGGGCTCCGGCATGGCCTCAAAGAGCCGGCGGCCCGCACTGCAGGGCGTGATGCGGTCCTCGGTCCCGTGCAGCCATAGCAGCGGCTGTGTCACTGCGGAGGCACGCCCCACGCTGTCCCACTTGTCCTTCAGAAGCGCACCTACATAGAGCCAGGGATAGCGCCGCTTCGCAGAGGCGTCGACAGAATCAAAGGGGCAATCCAGGATCATCGGGGCACCCTCCCCCTCTGCAGCCACCGCCACAGCGACAGCACCGCCTAGCGACTCGCCATAGAGAACGATCGGGCTCTCCGGCAAGCGCGCCCGCACGGCGGCCACGGCCGCCTTCGCGTCGGCGATCAGGCCGGCTTCGTCCGGCGCCCCCGGGTTGCCGCTGTACCCGCGATAACCCACCAGGCAGAGCCCAAAGCCAGCTTCGACCAGGAAATCGTAGCAGTCGAGGCGATGGCCGATATGCCCGGCATTGCCCTGAAACAGCACGATGACAGCCTTGGCAGGATCAGCCGGCGCCCAGAGCCAGTGGCGACAACGCGGCCCCTCCGGAGCAGTGGAAAAGATCTCTTCCGGCATGCGGCCGTCCAGCAGCCCAGCCTCCGGCTGCTCCTTGCTGGAGACATAGATGATCCGACGCTGCATTAGGTAGAGAAAGAGAGAGGCCGCGGCATAGACCAGGGCTGCACCCAGGCCGACCCAGGCAAGCCAAGAGAGACTGTCCATCGACATCTCGTCAGGCCGCGTAGTCTTCGCCGTCGCGGTCCAAGAGACGCTTCAAGGCGGCGAAGTGGGCTTTGCTGTAGTCGGCACCGGCTCGATACTGCGCTGCCGTATGGCCGGAGATATTCTCTCCGACCATGCGCAGTGGACGTCCGGTCTGGAGCGCGTTCACCTGCTGCTGACAGGCGCGCTCGAGGTAATAGAGCCGGTCGAAGGCCAGCGCGATGTCGGGTGCGGTGACCAGGACACCGTGATTGGCCATGAAGAGCACCTGTCGATCGCCCAATAGACCCGCCAGGCGCTCTCCCTCCGCCCAGTCCTGTGCCAGCCCGGCAAAGCTCTCGTCATAGGCCACCTCGTTCCAGAACCTGAGCGCCGTCTGGTGCAGCGGCAGCAGGCGCTGATCCTCCAGCATGGTCATGGTGGTGGCATAGGGCATGTGGGTGTGCAGAACGGCCCTGGCTGTCGGGCAACGCCTGTGGACCGGGGCATGGATGCAAAGCGCCGTCAGTTCCGGTTCCCCCTCACCCGCTAAGACCGTCCCTTCTTCATCGACCAGAAGGATGTCGCTGGCCCGCATCTCTGCCCAGTGGCGACCAAAGGGATTGAGCAGAAAGCGATCGTCGCGTCCCGGCAGGGCATAGCTGAAGTGATTACAGATCCCCTCGCTCAGGCCAAAGCGGTGGGCCAGGCGCAAGGCCGCCGCCAGGTCCTGGCGGGCCTGCTGCAGGATCTCTGGATCGATGTCTTGGCTGGACGCACCAGGTCCGATCATGGCCGAAGCCTCCTCCACAGGTCGAAAGACTGTTAGACTAGGTAGCAAGCAGAGGGATGCCAGGGAAGGCATCCCATCACGACAGGGGTCCGCAGCATCCAGGCGTGCGCTGCCGGCATGAGCGCCACGCAAGGCTCCATCCCCAGAACGCGCTACCTCAGCAAGACCCGTTGGGCGTACCCCTGGATCAAGACTGGTCTCAACGACGAAAGGGTAGGCCGCGCGCCATGCAAGACCGCAGCTTCCGAATCATAGAGACCCATTGGATCCCGCTCTCCGACGGTACCCAACTGGCAGCCCGCATCTGGATGCCGCTCGAGGCCGACGAAACGCCGATGCCGGCGATCCTGGAGTATCTGCCCTATCAACGCCGCGACGCTACCAGCCGGCGGGACGACTCGACCTATCCCGGCTTCGCTGCGGCTGGCTATGTCGGGGTGCGCGTCGACCTGCGTGGCAGCGGTGATTCCGAGGGAAGCTTCGAGGACGAGTATTCTCCGCAAGAGCTGTCTGACGCCTCAGAAGTCATCGCCTGGATTGCCGAACAGGCCTGGTGCAACGGCTCCGTCGGCATGATGGGCATCTCTTGGGGCGGCTTCAATTCGCTGCAAGTAGCCGCGCTCAAACCGCCTGCCCTGAAGGCCGTGGTGGCGCTTTCCACCACCGTCGACCGCTTTCATGACGACATTCACTATAAGGGCGGAGCGCAGCTATCGTCACAGCACTTCTGGTCCAGCAACATGCTGTCCTACCTCTCTCGCCCACTGGACCCGGCGGTGGTCGGTGAGGCCTGGCGCGAGCGTTGGCTGGCCCGCCTGGCGGATCTGGAGCCGCCGATTCATACCTGGCTTGCCCATCAGCGCCGCGATGCCTTCTGGCAGCATGGCTCGATCTCAGAGGACTACGCAGCGCTTGAGGCTGCGGCCCTCGTGATCGGCGGCTGGGCCGACGGCTATCGCAACGCGCCGCCAGCAGTCGCAGCCAACCTGACAGCGCCTGGCAAGGCCATTAATGGACCCTGGATTCACAAATACCCGCACTTCGCCTGGCCGAAACCGCGCATCGACTTCCATGCCGAGGCCGGCCGATGGTGGGACCGCTGGCTAAAGGGTGAGCAGAACCAGGCAGAGACACTGCCATCCTATCGCGCCTTCCTGTCCCAGAATGTCCGGCCGGGCGGAGAGCGGAGGGAAGAGGAAGGCCGCTGGGTCGCTGTCACCGATTGGACAGGCGCGCCCGATCTCACGACCTACTATCTCGGAAGCAAGGGGCGCCTCTCGACCCACGCCGGGATCGACGGCAAGCGCATTATCGACAGTCCTCAGGATTGTGGGCTGGCGGCCGGCGAGTTCTTCACCGTCGCCCCGGATGCCCAGCTCTCCGGCGAGCAGTCGATCGACGACGCCGGCTCGCTGGTCTTCGACAGTGTGCCGCTGGAGGAGCCTCTGGATATCCTGGGCCGCCCTGAGGTGACCCTCAGAGTTGCCATCGATCGTCCGATCGGAACTCTGGTCGCGCGGCTCTGCGACCTCCACCCTGATGGGCGATCGCATCGTGTGTCCTTCGGGGTCTTGAACCTGGCGCACCGCTGTTCCAGCGCCGAGCCCAGCGCGCTGACCCCCGGCGAAGAGCAGGAGGTGGTGATCCGCCTTGACGAGAGTGGCTATCGCTTCCTGGCCGGCCATCGCATCAGGCTTTCCCTCTCGACGGCCTACTTCCCGATGATCCTGCCCCCGCCGGAACCCGTGCAAGCCATGCTGACCACAGGGGCCGCTTCCAGTCTGGGCCTCCCAGTCCTGAAGGATCCGATTGAGATCGAGATGGCAGAGCCGGCCGATCCGGACCCACTTCCCGACTATCCTGAGCTCAGCAAGTCCGTGCAGCGGCGTTGGGTGGAACGGGACCTGAACAGCAATCGCACCAGCTATCACATTCATGACGAGCCGGGTCTGCTAGAGCAGCCGGACAACGGCATGATCTGGCAGGAGATCCGGCGCGAGCGCTGGACGATCGACAGGGATGACCCGGCGAGCGTCGAGGGTGAGACCCACATGACGGCGACCAGAGAGCGCGGCGACTGGTCGGTCAGGACCGAGGTCACCGGTCGCCTCACCACGGATGGCGCCAACTGGCTGCTGGAGCATAAGCTGCAGGCCTTTGTCGACGAGGAACATGTCTTCGAACGCCAGTGGAGCAAGACCATCGCCCGCGACCTGATGTAGGCTCCGCGCCATGCTCGAAGGATTTCAGGAAGCCAGGTTCGACCTGGAAGACGCCAGCATCTATCTGCGTCATGGCGGCGAGGGCCCTCCCTTGCTGCTGCTGCACGGCTATCCCCAGACCCACATCACCTGGCGCCTGGTCGCACCGCTGTTGGCCCGACACTTCACCCTGGTGATGCCCGATCTGCGCGGCTATGGCGAAAGCCGTGGCCCCAAGCCCGATCCAGACAATCGCGCCTACGACAAGCGCAGCATGGCCGGCGACATGCTGGCGGTGATGGCACGCCTTGGTCACGATCGCTTTTTCCTCGCCGGTCATGATCGTGGCGGCCGGGTTGCCTATCGGCTGGCGTTGGACAATCCGGAGACGGTTCGCGCCTTCGCCGCCGTCGACATTGTCCCCACCATCGAGGTCTGGGAGGGCATGGAGGCCGAGGGCGCAATCGCAGCCTGGCACTGGCCCTTCCTGGCACGGCCGGCCGCCTTGACAGAGCCGGTGCTGGCCCGCGCCAAGGACAGCATCATCACCTCTTTCCTTACCGGCTGGGCCGGCAAACCCGACGCGCTCACGCCCGAGGCCATCGCCGCCTATGTGGCACAGTTCGATAAGCCCGAGGTCATCGCCGGCACCTGTGCCGACTACCGCGCCGGGGCTACGCGCGACTGGGAGATGGACCGCGAAGATCGCGCCGCCGGACGGCGACTTGCCTGCCCGGTCTTTGCCCCCTGGGGCAGCCTCTACATCGGCGATGCCGAGCCGACACCGGTCACCATCTGGCGTCGCTGGGCGGAGCAGGTTGAGGGCCATGGCATGCCTTGCGGCCACTTCCTGCAGGAAGAGATGCCCGAGGCACTGGCCGAAGCCATGACCAGCTTCTTCCTTGCCTCCGGCAGGTGAAAACCACAGGTCTAGGCTCAGCAACGCAAGAACAAGGATCGGATCGGGATGGACGGAACCTTAGTGCAGGACCTGCCGAAGACGGCGCCGCAGGGAGAACGCCTGCCGGACCCCGGCACCTTGGCCGAGATCACCAGCGGTCTCTCTTGGCTGCGTATGCCGTTGCCCTTCGCGCTGGACCACATCAACCTCTGGGTCATTGACGAGGGCGAGAGCTGGACCCTGGTCGACAGTGGCCTGCACAACGACGAGACCAAGGCGCTCTGGCACCAGCTCTTCAGCGGTCCCCTCGCGGGCAAGCCGGTCGGACGCCTCTTGGTCACGCATCACCATCCCGACCACTTTGGCCTGGCCGGATGGCTGGCTGATGAAACACAAGCCCCGGTCTGGATGAGCGAGATCGAGTTCTGTTTCGGCTCCTGGCTCTATCATCTGCCGGACGAGACCTACACACCCCGTCTACGTGCCTACTACATCCGCCAGGGCCTTCCGGAAGAGACCGCCGTCAAGCTCACCAGTCGCGGCAACCTCTATCGCGGTCGCTGCGGACCGCCGCCGCCCAAGGTCGAAACCCTGAAGCTTGGCGGCGCGATCGAGGCCGGCGGCCGTCGCTGGACCATCGTTCCTGGTCACGGACATGTCGAAGGCCACGCCTGCCTCTATGCAGAGGACGAGGGCATCTTCATTGCCGGCGACCAGTTGCTGCCGAGGATCAGCCCCAACGTCTCCGTCCACGCCTGGAACGACCAGGCCGATCCCTTGACGGCCTTTATCGAGACGCAGGAGCGGCTCGCCCGCATCCTGAACGACGAGACGCTGATCCTACCGAGCCATGGTCGGCCCTTCTTCGGCGGCGCCACGCGGGCTAAAGCCTTGGTCGAGCACCACGCCGAACGGCTGGATCGCGCCGAAGAGGCCTGCAAAGAGCGCCCGCTCAGCGCCTATGAGACAATCCCGGCGCTCTTCAATCGGAAACTCGACGACCATCAGCTCTTCTTCGCCTTAGGCGAGAGCCTCTCGCACCTGAACCACCTGGCAGTCCGGGGGCGCGTCAGCGAGGTGGAGAAAGACGGCGTTCTGCGCTTCCGCGCAACCTGAGGGGCAACCCGTGCCTCATCTCCTGCGCCGCCGCGACCTCGACTTCCTGCTCTATGACGTCTTGGAGGTTGAGAAGCTCTCCCGCTATTCCCGCTACGCCGAGCACAGCCGCGAGAGTCTCTCTGCAATCCTCGATCTGGCCGAGCAGATTGCCGAAGAGCAGTTCCAAACCCACGCCGCCAAGGTGGACCGCGACGAACCTCACTTCGACGGCGAGCAGGTCCACATCATTCCTGATGTCAAGGCAGCCCTGGACGCCTATGTCGAGGCAGGCTTTCTCGGCGCTGGCTTCGATCAGGCGCTCGGCGGCCTGCAGTTGCCCTACACCTTCGTGCAGGCGATCGCCGCCTACTTCTATGCCGCCAATGTGGCAACGGCGGGCTATCCCATGCTCACCATCGCCGCGGCCAATCTCTTGTCCGTCTATGGCGATGCGGAGCAGCGAGAGCGCTATCTGAAGCCGCTGGTGGCCGGCCGCTTCTTCGGCACCATGTGCCTCTCCGAACCGCAGGCAGGCTCGTCTCTCGCAGACATCCGCACCCGCGCGGTGCCGCAGGCTGACGGCAGTTACCGCCTTTTCGGCAACAAGATGTGGATTTCCGGCGGAGAGCACGATCTCTCCGACAACATCGTCCATCTGGTACTGGCCAAGATCGAGGGCGCGCCGCCAGGTGTGAAGGGCATTTCGCTCTTTCTGGTTCCCAAGTTCCCGGTGTCCGAGGATGGTGGTCTGGGCCCGCGCAACGACGTCCACCTCGCCGGCCTGAATCACAAGATGGGTTACCGCGGCACGGTCAACACAGTGCTGAACTTCGGTGAAAGCGAGGGCGCCTGGGGCAGTTTGATCGGCCAGCCGCATCAAGGCCTGGCCTGCATGTTCCACATGATGAATGAGGCCAGGATTGCCGTCGGGCTGGGTGCAGCCTGTCTCGCCTACACCGGCTATCTACATGCACTGGATTACGCCAAGACTCGCACGCAAGGCCGCCCGCCTGGCGCCAAGGACCCGAACGCGCCGATGGTCCCTCTGCTGCGCCATGCCGATATCAAGCGCATGCTGCTGCAACAGAAAGCTTACGCCGAGGGCGCTTTGGGTCTCTGCCTCTTTGCTGCGCGCCTGGTCGATGAGCAGAAGAACGGAGCAGAAGCAGACGCGCTTAAGGCCAGGCAGCTGCTCGACGTGCTGACCCCCATCGTCAAGTCCTGGCCGTCAGAATTCGGCCTCAAGGCCAATGACTTGGCAATCCAGATTCACGGTGGCTATGGCTACACCCGCGACTACCCTGTCGAACGCTTTTATCGCGATAATCGCCTGAACCCGATCCACGAGGGCACCAAGGGCATACAAGGACTGGACCTCTTGGGCCGCAAAGTCCGTCAAGAGGACGGGGCTGCCTTTGCCTTGTTGCTGCAGGAAATCCAGGCGACCGCCAAAGAGCTGCAAGATCACGGCGCGCTCTCTGAGGAAGCGCTTGCCTTGTCCCGCTATAGCCGGAAGGTCTCCGGAACAACAAAGACCCTGATCGAGGCTGCCGCCGACAAGGGCCTGGAGGTCAGTCTGGCCAATGCCACCTTGTTCCTGGACGCCGTCGGCCATCTGGTCGTCGCCTGGCAGTGGCTGATCCAGGCCAAGACCGCCCTTCGTCTATTGGGCGCTGGGCCGCAGTCCGACGAAGAGGCTTTTCTCAAGGGCAAAGAGCACGCGTGCCGCTATTTCTTCCGTTACGAACTGCCCACGATCGCGCCGCTGTTGGACGTCTTGAATCGTCTTGACGACAGCTGCCTTCTGGTCGAGCCCGACCAGTTCTAGAGCCTGCGATGTCTCAGCCAAGAGGGAAGCTCACTCTCGCCCTGGCAGGGGCCGGTTTGGTCGGCCGCAGGCATGCAAGCCTCTGTCCGAGCGCAGCCGGCGTCTCGCTCAAGTGGATCGCCGATCCGACTGCCGAAGCCAAGGCCTTCGCCGACGAGATAGGCGCTCGATGGTTTCCCTCCCTGCCGCAATTGTTGTCTGAGGCCGAACCCGACGGCGTCATCATCGCCACCCCCAATCAGCTGCACCTCGAGAATGGGCTTAGCTGTGTCGAGGCAGAGGTGCCGATTCTGATCGAGAAGCCGATCGCTGCTACGGCCGAGGACGCACTTACCCTGATCGAGGCGAGCGAGCAGAGGGGCGTGCCCCTGCTGGTCGGGCATCACCGGCGCCACAACCCGTTGATCCAACAGGCCCGGACCTTGATCGATGAGGGGCATCTCGGCCGGATCGTGTCGCTGCAAGCCTCTTGCTGGCTCTCCAAGCCGGAGAGCTACTTCCAGCAGGCCTGGCGCGTGCAGCAGGGCGGCGGCCCGATCCTGGTGAACGCCATCCACGACATCGACATCTTGCGCAGACTCTGTGGTGAGGTCCGGCAGGTCCAGGCTCGGACCTCATCCGCGATCAGAGGCGGCGCCACCGAAGACAGCGCCGTCGTCCTGATGACCTTCGAATCGGGCGCGCTCGGCACCCTCAACATCTCCGATACCATCGCCGCACCCTGGAGCTGGGAGCTGACGGCAGCCGAAAACCCGGCCTATCCGCCGACCAGCGAGAGCTGCTATCGGATCGGCGGCACCGAGGCCTCGCTCTCGATCCCCGACATGCGGCTCTGGAGCCATGGTCCGGGCGGCCACTGGAAAACAGCGATCCAGGCACGCTCCCTTCCCGGACCTCGCGCCGAGCCACTTATCCGGCAACTCGAGCACTTCACTGCCGTCATCCGCGGCGATGCGGAGCCGCTGGTGAGCGGGCGTGACGCATTGGGATCGCTCGAAACAACACTGGCCATCCTGCAGTCCGCAGAGCGCGGACAAGCCATAACCTTGCGCTGATCAATGCCGGCTCGGCAGACCTCGACTAGGTCTTCTCGTGATCTTCGGTCTCTTGGCCAGCCGGGATACAATTCAATCCAATCATGGTCATGCCGATGTCGGCCTTGGCATCGCAGTCGTAGGCATCGTCGACACCATGCGGCGGGTCGATGTTGTAGAGCGCATGCCCTGGATCGTCAGTCGGATCACCGCTCCGCAGCACGAAGGTGCCGATCGGGCACTCCAGGCTCTTGTGGTCAGTGAAGACCGAAACCGGCAGGATAAAGATGTGCTCGTCATCCTGAGGACTGCCGCAGAACTGCTGCTTGAATTCGTCAAAGCTTGTGGCTTGAGAGACCTTGCCGTCGGCCATGGCGCTGCCGGCGAAGGCAAGCAGAGCAAGCGATGCAACGAGACCAGCGATCTTCTTCATGTCGTACTCCCCAGGTTTCGGATTCAATCTGATGTCGGCTGACGCGGTCGGTCAAGTGGAGGATGCCGGACGGCGAGCCTGCAGCGGGTAGCCCAGGAGTAGAACAGCCATCGCAACCGCGGGACCGATCATGCCGGCCGGCCAAGCCATCTCGAAGGCCGTCGCGGCGGTGATCGCGCACCAGGTGACTGCGATCGGCAGGACAAGCCAACGCCTGAGGCCCGAGACCAGCAGCGAGAAGCCGACCGTCGCAACAGCTGTCGGATCAGGCGCCATGCCGAAGAGTTCAATGCCCAGCCAGGCTTTGCCGGAGAGAGGTCCGATCAGCGGCTGTAAGATCACGGCAAAGGCAATCAACAACAGACCGCTGCGATGGGCGCGCCGGCTGAACC
This sequence comes from Rhodospirillales bacterium, assembly GCA_963669335.1. Lineage (GTDB taxonomy): Bacteria > Pseudomonadota > Alphaproteobacteria > Kiloniellales > JACOMY01 > JACOMY01. The sequence goes on along the minus strand of OY770023.1, from coordinate 1,482,234 downwards.
CCGGTGGTCGCCTCGCGAAATCCAACAACAGCACTGCCTGTATCAAGGCGACAAACGCGAAGTAGCTGCCGGCCCAGTTGATGGTCTGATAGCGCTCCCAGAAGAAGGCCCAGCCAACGACTATCCAAGCCAAGGCAAAGATTAGCGCGATGATGCGCAGGCCTTGCTGTCGCGCGCCAAGCCAAAGCACTAGCAGCGCCAGGGCCAACGAGAGGATCTGAAGCGGCCAAAGGGCCTCGTTGTAGCGTTCGAAGAGACGGAAATAGGTCTCCGGCGAGAAGAGCAGAAAATCGGAGAGGGAATAGCTGAAGAGATGCTGCATCACAGCTCTTCCAGATAGCGCAGCATGGCCGCACGCTCTGTGGCGTCGGGCAGGCGGCCGAGAGCAGCGCCCATGTTCTCTTGCATGTGCTCGACCTTGCTGGTGGCCGGGATCACGCAGGTCACCGCCGGCTCGGACAGGATGAACTTCAGCAGGAACTGAGCCCAATTGGCGCAATTGATCTCCCCTGCCCAAGGCGGCAAGGGATGCTCCGCGACCCCATCGATCAGGCGCCCGCCGCGATAGGGGCGATTGATGATGACCGCTATGCCGCGCTCCCGCGCCAGGGGCAAGAGCCGCTGCTCGGCCTCGCGGTCAACCATGTTGTAGGTGAACTGCACGAAGTCGAGCGGATAGCGCTCCATGATCGCTTCGAACTCACCGTGCCGGCGCCCATGCGAAGTGGTGATCCCCAGGTAGCCGAGATCGCCGGCGGCCTTCATCGCCGCCAGGGTCTCCAGGTGCGGCTCCCAAGCGACCAGATTGTGGACCTGCAGCAGATCGAAACGCGGCAGGCCCCACTCCGACAGGGATTGCGCGATCTGCTCGGGCCCGGAAGAACCGGACGAGGTCCAAACCTTGGTCGCGGAGAAGAGACCAGGTTCAGGGCCAAGCCGGTCCAGGCAGTACCCCAAGACGCTTTGAGCCGAAGCATACATAGGCGAAGAATCGACCAGGCCACCGCCCAGTTCAAAGAAGGCGCGCAAGACGTCGAGCCGTCGGTCGCGCAGGACCGGATCATCGCCGACATTGAAGGTGATCCAGGTGCCCATACCGACCACCGGCAAGGGCTGACCGCTGGAGGGGATGGCGCGCGTCCGGGGTCCCTCAGCTGCCTGCATGGGTCGCGCCAATGTCACTCCGGCAAGGCTGGCCAGGGCGCCGGACAGAAACGCACGGCGCTGCCGGTTGTAGCGCTTATCTCTATCGTCGCCAGACATGATGGGCTTCAACAAAGGGCCGTCTCCTCAAAGGTCACAGGCGCCCGCCCTGCCTCGTCAATCTATCGCCTGGCTGGTCACTGGCAATGCCCAATCGCCATGTCGTGCGGTTCAGACGGACTGTTAAGTAGTCCAGGATTGAATAATGCAATCACAGAAACTATATCATATGATATGATAAAGCGCTTCATATGGCACGACCAATGACAACAGAGAGAACCCTATCCCATAATGACACCGTCGAAGCCCTCGGTCGTGACAAGCAGGAGGTCGTCGAGACCATCGTCAAGGCTGTTGTCCGAGTGGCTGAGGCCTGGGGCCTGACTAACCGAGAGGCCGCCCAGCTCTACGACGTCCCCCTGGCGACCTGGAACCGGATGAAGGCCGGGCAGTTTCGCGGCAGCCTTGATCAGGACAAGGTGACCCGTGCCAGTCTCTTGATCGGCCTCTTCAAGGGCTTGCGGCTGCTGTTCAACGGCCCGCTGACCTATGGCTGGCCGAAGACAGCGAACAGCGGTGAGGGCTTCGATGGCAAGACACCGGTGCAGATCATGATCGAGGGTGGCATCCCGGCCATGCTGCGCATGCGCCAGCAAATCGACGCGCTGAGGGGCGGCCTGTGAGCGATTGCAGGGAGATCCCGCTCTGCGACTTCACTTGCGCCACCACGCTGCGCCTGATCTCCACAGCCTATATCCAAGAACCAGCGCTTGAGCCCTTGGCCGACAGTGAGGCGGAGCGTGCCATCCTGGAAGAGCTGGAAGGCCTGACCTCAGCACGCCGAATGGCAAATCTGCGCCTCCCATCGGGCCTCAAGAAGGAGGAATTGGTTAGCGAGGCGCAGGGCTATGGCTGGACCTACATCAACGCCGCTTTCTGCTATACCACCCCCATCGGCAACCGCTTCAACGGGCCAGAGCGCGGGGCTTGGTATGCCACCTATGGCGAGACCGCGGCCGAGACAGCGCAGGCGGAGGTCGGCTATCACCTGACCCGTGAGCTGGACGCGACCGGCATCTACGAGAACATAACGGCCTACCGCGAGCTGCTGGCTGGATTCACGACACGCTTCCACGACATCAGGCAGCAAAGCGAGGAAAACTATCTGCATCCCGATCCAGACTGCGCCTATCCGGTCGGGCAGGAGCTAGCCCGAGGCCTGTTTGCCGCAGGCAGCAACGGCCTTCTCTACCCCTCGGTGCGCCATGAGGAAGGGCATTGCCTGGCTGCCTTTCGACCGCATCTGGTACAGAATGTTCGGCAGGGCGATCAATGGACCTTCGTCTGGGAGGGCACTCGCACCCCTTCCATACAGAAAGGCTGACCCTGCCCCACCATAGCAAAACAACCGCGCTAGTCCTGGTCAGAGCCCACTTTGCGCCTTCACGTCGACGGCCGCGCCAACCTGTCCACGCTCATCCCGCCAAGCCGGCATCGGCGGCCGGTCGACCCAGGCCGGACAGTCACCACGAAAACTGCCGATACGGTCGTCACCCGAACCATGGGGCGTGTAGCCCAGTAAAGCCCGCAGGCGAGGCTCAAAGCGGATCGCAACGTCAGGCGGGGTCGTCAGATACTGGTTGGATTCTTGCCGCAGCCAGCCCAGAGAATAGGTGTTGATCAGCCCCATCCGCGGCAGGTTGCTCCGGTTGGCCCCGCCTCCGTGCCAGGTCGAACCCAGGTAGAAGAGCGCAGAGCCCTTCGGCATCACGGTCGCTTCCCAAGCGTTCAGATCCGGCAAATGCCAAGAGCGCAGAAAGCGGTGACTGCCAGCAATGACGCGCGTGCCGCCATTCTCCGCCGTGAAGTCGTTCAGGGCCCACATGACCCCGATCTGCAGTTCCAATCCGGAGATCTCGATCGGGTAGAGGGAGTCGTCCCGGTGCAGCGCCTGCTCGGCCTCACCCGGCAAGATATCGATCGCTGTCAAGCTTCCGACCCGATAGGTCGCGCAGTGCGGCAAAAGCAACGCGTCCGCGACCGCCACCACCATATCGTGATCCACCAGCGCAGCTGAACTGGGCGCGGTGGTCAGCACATTGCTGATGCGCAGCGTCTTGTCGCCGTTGAAGTCGCTGGCGGATCTCAGACCCGAGGCATCGAGCGGTGCTCGAAGCTCAGCTGCGACCTGGTCGACCAGCGTGTCTTCGACCAGGTTGTTGACGGCGACTGCTCCGTCGCGGCGCAGCGCCGCCACGACGTCGTCGACAGCAGCCGATCCCTCGAGATAGCTCAGCGGCATGAACAGCTCCTCATCGCTCACTTATAGGCAAGCCTAACCCTATCAAGGCTGGGCGGAGCGGTCGATCTCGACAAGAGGAGGAAAGGCTCCTCAATCCGCTTTTCCGGCTACGGCCCAGTCGATCAAGCGGCCTACAACGTCTGGCAGTCATTCGCCTCCAAGGTGCAAATTCCACTTGTTGGCCTTGGGTATTGGAGTCAAACCGACCCGGCAGCCCGCTTGACCGAAGCGACATGGAGGGCGTGATGAGCAGGAACCTAGTGCACGAGTTCCGCCGACGCAGCTTTGAGATCCTTGAGGTGGCGCAGAAGGGCGATCGGCTCAGCCGCTATTGCGACTATGGCTTGATCCTACTTATCCTGACCAATGTCCTCGCGGTGATCCTAGAGAGCTTGGACCCACTGCGAGAGGCCTATGGCCCAGCTTTCCAGGTCTTCGAAGTCTTCTCCGTCGCCATCTTCACGGTCGAATATGCGCTTCGCGTCTGGTCCTCGGTCGAGCGTGATCCCGACAAGGCGGCCCGGCGGCCTTTGCGCTACCGGCTGCGCTATCTCGTCAGCCCCGCAGCATTGATCGACCTGCTGGCCATCCTGCCCTTCTATCTCAGCTTCTTCATCGCCGTGGACCTCAGGTTCCTGCGGGTCCTGCGTTTGCTCCGGATCTTCAAGCTAACACGCTACTCTTCGGCAATGACCATGCTGTTGAACGTCTTTCGCGAAGAGGCCAGCTCCTTCTGTGCGGCCTTTTTCATCCTGCTCATCATCCTGATTCTGGCCTCCAGCGGCATCTATCTGGTGGAGGAGACGGCGCAGCCGCGCGCCTTCGATTCGATCCCGCATGCCATGTGGTGGGCCATGGCCACCCTGACGACGGTCGGCTATGGCGACGTGACTCCGATCACACCGCTTGGCAAGATTCTGGGCGCCTGCATCACGGTCGTCGGCATCGGCATGGTTGCCTTGCCGGCCGGTATCCTGGCCTCAGGCTTCGCCGATCAATTGCGTCGTCGCCGGGAAGCCTTGGCGCAGGATTTCCACCGTGCCCTGGAAGACGGCGTCATCGATGAAGAGGAAGAGCGTACCCTGGAAGCCAGGCGCCAAGAACTTGGCGTCAGCAGCGATGCCGCGGCTGACATCCGTCGTTCGGCGACCAAGCAGCGCTTCACCAAGGCCCGGGCGGGGCATTGCCCACACTGCGGTAAAGCACTGGACCCTTAACGCTCTTGCCTACTCCTGACCCGGCAGGTCGGCCGGCGGAGGCGCGCCAGGCGGAGCAAAAGGTTGACGGGCCGTCGCATCGCAGGCCCCGGTGCCCGGCGGCGCGACACAGCCCAACTCACCGACCAGACAGCCGATGATGCTGTTCACCCCTTTTGGCGCTGCGTGATAGTGGTAGCCCAGCGCCTCCGACACATGACCGCGGCACTGGTCCAGTCCTTCCGGCTCTGCGCCCAGAGGACTCAGCCGCTGAAAGATACCATGGCCATCGATGGCAATGCCGATGAGGGCTGCATGCCCTTCCTCAGGCGCCACCTTGTGCAGACAGTCGGTGGCAAAGTGGTAGTGATAACCGTGATAGGGGTTGACGTGGCCGCCGCAGTCGTCGAATGGCGCCACGTTGTAGGCCTTGACGATATCCCGGTAGGGCGCCGGTCCATTGAGGCGCACCCCATCCAGGGCCACCCCAGCACCCGGCATATCCAAGAGCGGTGAAGGCTCCTTGGCCGCGTGCGGTGTCAAGGGAATGAAGAAGGTGGCGCTGGGTGCTGCGACCACCTGGTCTGGACGGCATTGGACACAATAGTTGTAATAGGCTTTGGGCACGTCGGGCCTGGCCGCGGCGAAACAACCGGCAAAGTCTTCCGTGACCTTGATGCGCCCGGTTTTGGGATCGAAGAGTTGCCAGGTTGGGTCGTCGTAGAAGGTTGCCAATTCCTCGATGAAGCGCCCATCGACATCGTAGCTCTTGCCGTCCTTGACCCAGAAGCCGCCGGCTTCCGGTCCATCGGCAATCCCGCGTGGGCACCAGGGTCCAGGCTCGCGCGCCGCCTCCGCTTGTAGCACGATTTTCAGGCACTTGGCCTCGCTACCGCCAAAGAGAGTGCAGTCCACGACCTCGCCAGGCTGTAAAACAGCCTTAGGATCCAGTGCCTCCAGAAAGGTCCGCAAGGCTGGCGATGCTTCTTGCGGAGAATGGGCGAGGGCAGACCCGGCACAGAGAACAGCGACCAGAATACCGAGCAGCTTCAGCATCAACCGACCTCCTCAAGTCTCCTCATCAGGCGAAGCAAGCTTGCCTGCGTCCAATGCTGGAGGCTGCGGTCTGCTTCTGCAAGCCATCTCGCAACGAAAAAAGGGGGGCCGCAGCCCCCCTCGTCTCGTTCCTGCCAATCTCGATCAGACGCTTCCCAGATACCCACTCGCGGTGAGGTAAGCGATGATGCTATCGGCTGCTCGTTCGGCCGTCATGTCGACGGTGTCGATGCGGATTTCCGCCTGCTCCGGCGGCTCATAGGGGCTGTCGATGCCGGTGAAGTTCTTGATCTCGCCACGCCGTGCCTTCTTGTAGAGGCCCTTGGGATCGCGGGTCTCGGCAACCTCAATCGGCGTATCGACATAGATCTCCATGAACTCACCCTCGTCCAGCATGTCGCGCGCCATGCGCCGCTCGGCCCGGAAGGGCGAGATGAAGGAGACCATGGTGATCAGCCCGGCATCGACCATCAGACGCGAGACCTCAGAGACCCGGCGGATGTTCTCCACCCGGTCTGCATCGGTGAAGCCCAGGTCCTTGTTCAGGCCGTGACGCACGTTGTCGCCGTCCAGGGTGTAGGTGTGCCGACCCATCGAGTGCAGGCGCTTTTCCACCAGGTTGGCGATGGTCGATTTACCCGAGCCCGAAAGACCGGTGAACCAGAGCACACAGCCGCGCTGCTGCTTCAGCTCGGCGCGCGCATGCTTATCCACGGCAATTGCCTGCCAGTGGATGTTGGACGCACGGCGCAGGGCGAAGTCGATCATGCCCATGCCGACCGTGTTGTTGGTCATACGGTCGATCAGGATGAAGCCGCCCATGGCGTTGTCGTCCTGATAGGGCTCGAAGGCCACATCGCGGTCGACGGCGATGTTGCAGACACCGATCTCGTTCAGCTCCAAGGTCTTGGCCGCCAACTGCTCCATCGTGTTGACGTTGACCTTGTACTTCGGCGAGGCGATCTGCACCGAGGCCGAGCGCGTGCCCATCTTCATGAGATAGGGGCGGCCCGGCAGCATCTCTTCGTCCGACATCCAGATGATCTTGGCCTCGAACTGATCCGCCACCTCTGCCGGGTGATCTGCCGTACAGATGACATCGCCGCGGGAGATATCGATCTCGTCAGCCAGAGTGATGGTGACCGACTGGCCGGCAGCCGCCTCCATCAGATCGCCGTCGTAGGTCACGATGCGCGCAACGGTGCTCTCTTTGGCAGAGGGCAGCGCCTTCACCCGATCGCCCGGGCGCACCGTGCCGGAGGAGATGAAGCCGGAGAAACCGCGGAAATCCAGGTTCGGGCGGTTCACCCACTGAACCGGCATGCGGAAGGCCTTGGCCCGCAGCTCATCGTCGACCTTCACGGTCTCCAGGTGCCCCATCAGGGTCGAGCCGTGGTACCACTCCATTCGCTGGCTGGCCTCGGTGACATTGTCCCCTTCCAGTGCAGAGACCGGGATGGCGACGATGTCGGTGATGCCCAAGGGCTCAGCGAAGGCGCGATAGTCCTCTTCGATCGACCGGAAGACCTCTTCGGAGAAGTCCACCAAGTCCATCTTGTTGATGCAGAGCACCACGTGCTTGATGCCAAGCAGCGAGACGATGTAGCTGTGACGGCGAGTCTGGGTCAGCACACCTTTACGCGCATCGATCATCACGATGGCAAGCTGGGCGGTCGAGGCGCCGGTCGCCATGTTGCGCGTGTACTGTTCGTGACCGGGCGTGTCGGCGACGATGAACTTGCGCACATCGGTCGAGAAGAAGCGATAGGCGACATCGATGGTGATGCCCTGCTCGCGCTCGGCCGCCAGGCCGTCGACCAGAAGCGCGAAGTCGATGCCCTGTCCCTGGGTCCCGACCTTCTTGGAGTCGGCCTCCAGCGCCGCCAGCTGATCTTCGAAGATCAGCTTGGATTCATAGAGCAGACGACCGATCAAGGTCGACTTGCCGTCGTCCACAGAGCCGCAGGTGATGAAGCGCAGCAGCGACTTGTGCTCCTGCGAGTGCAGATAGCCGGCAATGTCCTCGGCAATCAGGTCTGACTTGTGTGCCATTAGAAATAGCCTTCCTGCTTCTTCTTCTCCATCGACGCGACCGAGTCGTGGTCGATCACACGGCCCTGTCGTTCGGAGGTGGTGGTCAGCAGCATCTCTTGGATGATCTCCAGCAGGGTGGAGGCCTCCGACTCGATGGCACCGGTGAGCGGATAGCAGCCTAAGGTGCGGAAGCGCACCGACTTCATCATCGGCTTCTCGCCCTCGTGCAGCGGCATGCGATCGTCATCGACCATGATGAGGGTGCCGTCGCGCTCCACAACCGGGCGAACGCCGGAATAGTAAAGCGGCACGATCGGGATCTTCTGCAGGTAGATGTACTGCCAGATATCCAGCTCGGTCCAGTTGGAGATCGGGAAGACGCGGATGCTCTCGCCCTTCGCCTTCTTGGCATTGTAGAGGTTCCAGAGCTCGGGGCGCTGGTTCTTCGGATCCCAGCGGTGCTGCGCGGTGCGGAAAGAGAAGACGCGCTCCTTGGCGCGGCTTTTCTCCTCGTCGCGGCGCGCGCCACCGAAGGCTGCATCGAAGCCGTACTTGTCCAGGGCCGTCTTCAGCGACTGGGTCTTCATGATGTCGGTGTGCAAAGCCGAGCCGTGGGTGAAGGGGCCAACCCCTTGGGCCACGCCCTCTTCATTGATGTGCACGATGAGATCGAGGCCAAGGTCCTTCGCGATGTTATCGCGGAAGGTGATCATCTCCTTGAACTTCCAGGTCGTATCGACGTGCATCAAGGGGAAGGGTGGCTTCGAGGGATAGAAAGCCTTCATCGCCAAGTGCAGCATCACGGCGCTGTCCTTGCCGATCGAATAGAGCATCACGGGGTTGTCGCATTCCGCGGCAACCTCACGAATGATCTGGATGCTCTCAGCTTCCAGTCGCTGGAGGTGAGTGAGGTCTTGCATAGCTGTGTCCGACGGTAGGCCTTCGATAAGGAAGGCCGGGTGAGAGGATCAGGCCTCGACTAGATGAACGTCCGGGCTGTAGGCGATAAAGTGCGGATTTTCGAACCCTGGCTTGCCATAGCACAATGGCCCGCCGTCTGCGCGGTCGACGACCCCGCCGGCGGCCTTCAAGACCGCATGGGCTGCTGCCGTATCCCACTCCATGGTACGCCCCAGGCGCGGATAGAGATCGGCCTCGCCACTGGCGATCAAGCAGAACTTCAGAGAGGAACCGGCCGACTTGAAGTCCGCAACCTTGTAGCGGGCGATGTAGTCGTCTGTTGCGGCATCGCGATGCGACTTGGAAGCGACCACGGCCAACGCCCCATTATCGGCGGCGCGGACCCGCATCGCAGTCGTGTCGCCGGGTGCCGCCGCCTGGACGTCACCCGCTTCCTGCAGCGCACTCTCTGGATCGGGTGTCCAGAAGAGCCGCTTCTTGGCTGGTGCGAAGACCGCACCCATGACCGGCTTATCGCCTTCGATCAGCGCGATGTTGATGGTGAAGTCGCCACGGCCAGTTATGAACTCCTTGGTACCGTCCAGGGGATCGACCAGGAAAAAGCGGTCGTGCGGTCCATCGGACTGCGTCTCGGCACGCTCTTCTGTCACCACAGGGATCTCCGGAAAGGCCGCTTCCAGGCCGGCGACGATCACCTCGTCGGCGGCACGATCGGCCACTGTGACCGGCGACTCGTCCGCCTTGGCTTCCACGGTCAGGCCTTCATCGCGGAAGTGCTTCAACGTTTCAGCGCCGGCTTCAACCACCAAACGCCGCATCGTCAGGCCGATTGCCTCGTAGTCCATGCCCGATTTTCCCCTGGAGTCGCTCTTCGCACCTGCGAAAGAAGGGGCCCTCATATTGGATTTCAAGGGCCTAGGCAATCGCAGGCTAGCGAAAGCGAGACATTTTGCCTGTGTTTCGCCCTCGATTACGCCTGAAAAGCCACTTCAGTTCCGAAATGCCAGAAGAGCAATACGCTGACAGATCTGCTAGCCTCCCTACCCTTGCCATCGTGCTAAAGAGTCCGCCCCATGCCCGATCCCGTCTCCTGGTCCTATGCTGCGCCTTATTTCATCCTGGCCTTCGCGGGCGGCTACCTGTTGGGCTCCCTGCCCTTCGGCCTCTTGATCACGCGCGCGGCCGGGCTAGGCGACATCCGCACCATGGGGTCCGGCAACATCGGTGCCACCAACGTGCTGCGCACCGGTCGCAAAGAGTTGGCTCTAGCGACCTTGTTGATGGATGGCGGCAAGGGAGCGATCGCCGTGGGCTTGGCCTCTTGGATCGGCGGATCTGAAATCGCCCTGATCGCCGGCTTTGCCGCGGTCCTGGGCCATCTCTTTCCAGTCTGGCTCAAGTTCAAAGGCGGCAAGGGCGTCGCGACCACGCTTGGCACACTTCTGGCGCTGACCTTCTGGGTCGGTGCCCTCTGCTGTCTAACCTGGCTCTTGGTCGCCTTCGTCTTTCGCTACTCCTCTCTAGCAGCGCTGATGTCGGTCGCCATGGCCCCAGTCTATGCCTGGATTTTGCCCTGGGGCTTTAGTCTGGGGGAGGTCTTCGCACCCGGCTTCGGCGATCTGCTGTTTCGCGGTGACCTTCAACTCATCCAGATCACCGCCGCCCTGGCGGTCCTCGTTTGGATTCGCCATTCCGCCAACATCAAGCGCCTACTGAGCGGCGAGGAACCGAAGATCGGTCAAAAGAAGAAGGGTTAGCGGACCCGAAGGCCGCGATTGACCTCCTGGCGCATTCAACCTTAAACTCCCCTCTTTCGTGCATATGAAGCAAGATAGATCGTGAAAAAATGGAAAATGGAGCCAAACTAGAGGTCGGCACGATGAGCGATGCGGAGCGTCTCTCCCGCTTGCAGCTCATTCGCACCGATCGCGTCGGCCCCATCACCTTTCGACAATTGCTGGCCCGCTACGGCAGCGGCGAAGCCGCGCTGAAGGCCCTGCCGCAGCTTGCCGCACGGGGCGGACGACGCGGCCGCCTCAAACCCGCAGCACGCAGCGAATCGGAGCGCGAGATTGCGCGTCTCGAAAAGCTTGGCGGGAAGTTTCTTACCTTCGGAGACGGCCTCTATCCGCAAGCCTTGGCATCTATCGAAGACGCCCCGCCCCTCCTGGCGGTCAAAGGGCGGCTGGACCTCTTGTCAGAGCCCGCGGTCGCAGTCGTCGGCGCGCGCAATGCGTCAGGCAATGGGCGGCGCATTGCCGGCTCGCTCGGGCACCGGCTGGTCGGCTTTGGCCTGGTCGTGGTCTCCGGTCTGGCCCGCGGTATCGATGCCGCAGCGCACCGCGGCGCCTTGGACGGCAAGGCAGAGGTCACCACCATCGCCGCCATCGCCGGCGGCCTGGACACCGTCTACCCGCCTGAGCACGAAGCGCTTCAAGCAGAAATTGCCGAACAGGGCCTCTTGGTCAGCGAGGCCCCGCTGGGCACCGAGCCGCAGGCGCGCCACTTCCCGCGCCGGAACCGACTGGTGTCCGGTCTTAGTCTCGGAGTCGTGGTGGTCGAGGGCGCACCGCGCTCCGGCTCCTTGATCACCGCGCGCCTGGCCTTGGAGCAGGGTCGCGAGGTCATGGCCGTGCCCGGCTCGCCCCTGGACCCTCGTGCGCAGGGTCCCAATGGCTTGATACGGCAGGGTGCGACCTTGGTGCAGAGCACAGACGATGTGGTGGAGTGTCTGACACCCCTCGTCCGGCAGCCTTTGGCCGAGCCGCCGCCTACTCCCTACGATAGCGACGAGCTGCCGGAACCCAGCGAATCAGAGCTGGATGAAGCACGCCGCGATCTTCTCGAACTCTTGAGCCCGACGCCGCTGCCTGTTGACGAAGTGATTCGCCGATGCCACTTCTCCCCCTCACTCACCCAGACCGTACTGCTGGAGTTGGAGTTGGCAGGGCGGCTGGAACGACAGGCGGGAAACCGCGTGGCCTTGCTTGCTTGAGCCCCTTCGGTTAAGCGAGCGCTGTTGCCAAGCGTCGGGCAGATCGCGATCTCCCCTCTGCGCTTGAAATAGGATCGGCTTCATCGCGGTTGAGCGCGAGGCGGATCCCTGCGAATAGGCCAGCAACGGCAAGCCTGTCAGGAATGCAGTTTTGCCAATTACGGCAAGGTGTTACAGCGGATCGGGCCACCAAGAAGCCACGCTAGCCGCAGTCAAGGGATCGGGGTTCCAAAGCTTCAGACTATGAACATTGTCGTCGTCGAGTCTCCGGCTAAGGCCAAGACAATCAACAAGTACCTGGGCAAGGATTACCAGGTTCTGGCCAGCTTTGGGCATGTCCGCGATCTGCCCTCCAAAGATGGTTCGGTGCAGCCCGAATCGGACTTTGCCATGTCCTGGGAGGTCGATGGCCGCGCCGAGAAGCGCCTAAAGGAAATCGCTGCTGCGGTCCGCAAGGCCGACAAGCTGATCCTGGCCACTGACCCGGATCGCGAAGGCGAGGCCATCTCGTGGCACATCATGCAAGAGATGGCGCGCCGGCGCGCCCTTAGCGGCAAAGCGGTCGAGCGCGTGGTCTTCAACGAGATCACCAAGCGGGCCGTGGCCGAAGCCTTCCAACACCCGCGGGAACTGGACGAGCACCTGATTCAGGCCTACCTCGCCCGACGGGCCTTGGATTACCTGGTCGGCTTCACCCTGTCGCCGCTGCTGTGGCGCAAGCTACCCGGCAGCCGCTCTGCCGGCCGCGTCCAATCGGTCGCCCTGCGTCTTATCTGCGAGCGCGAGGCAGAGATCGAGGTTTTCCGGCCGCAAGAATACTGGACGGTCGATGCGGAACTGGAAACAGCGGAGAAAGCGAGGTTTCGCGCCCGTCTCACCCATCTGGACGGCCGCAAACTGGATCGCTTCGACCTGAACAATGAGGCGACGGCCAAGGCCGCCGCAGGGCGCCTGGAAGCCGCGACACGCTTTGAGGTCGCCAAGGTCGAAGCCAAGCAGGTCAAGCGGAACCCCGCCCCGCCCTTCACCACCTCCACCCTGCAGCAAGAGGCCTCGCGTCGTCTGGGCTTCGGTGCCTCGCGCACCATGCGCATCGCCCAGAAGCTCTATGAGGGTGTCGACTTGGGCGGTGAGACAGTCGGGCTCATCACCTACATGCGGACCGACGGTGTGCAGTTGGCCGGCGAGGCCATTGCGTCCGCAAGGCGCGTCATCGCCGCCGAGCATGGTGAGGCCTACCTGCCGCCCTCTCCCAGGCAGTACAAGAGCAAGGCCAAGAACGCGCAGGAAGCGCATGAAGCCATCCGCCCGACCGATCTCGGCCGCTTTCCGGGCAAGCTACAATCGATACTCGACGCGGACGAACTCAGGCTCTATCGCCTGATTTGGCAGCGCACGCTTGCCTGTCAAATGGCGAGCGCCGTCCTGGACCAGGTGGCCGTGGATATCTCGGCAGACGGCGCTGCCGCCACCCTGCGCGCAACGGGCTCTACCATTCGCTTCGACGGGTTCCTCAAGCTCTATCGCGATGTGCGCGAAGAGGGCGAGAAGGGTGACAAGGGCGATGACAGTGATCGCCGGCTCCCGCCGCTCACCCAGGCGCAAGCGCTCACCCTGCTGCAGGTCTTGAGCGAGCAGCACTTCACCCAGCCGCCACCGCGCTACAGCGAAGCCAGTCTGATCAAAAAGCTGGAGGAACTCGGCATCGGCCGCCCCTCCACCTACACCTCTATCCTGCAGGTCCTTCAGGACCGGGACTATGTCCGGCTTGAGAAGCGCCGCTTCATTCCGGAAGATCGCGGCCGGGTCGTGACCGCCTTCCTGACCGCCTTCTTCAACCGCTATGTGGAGTACGACTTCACTGCGGTAATGGAAGAGCAGCTCGATGACATCTCCGGCGGCCGCATCGATTATCTCAAGGTTTTGAGAGACTTCTGGGACGCCTTTGAAGCCGCGGTTGACGAGGCCAAGGGTCTGCGCATCTCCGATGTCATCGATACCTTGGACCAGGCGTTGGGTCCCCACTTCTTCCCGGTCGACGGCGAGCAACCGGACAAGGATCCGCGCCTCTGCCCGACCTGCGGCACTGGCCGTCTCGGATTGCGCCTGGGCAAGCGCGGCGGCTTCATCGGCTGCTCCACCTATCCCGATTGCAAGTTCACCCGTCCGCTCAGCCTGCCAAACGGGGGCGAGGATGCCGCCAATGGCAATCAACCGCGCGAAATGGGCATCGACCCGGAAAGCGGCCTACCGGTTAGCCTGCGCGTTGGACCCTATGGCCCCTATGTCCAGCTTGGCGAGGGCGAGAATGGGGAAAAGCCCAAGCGTTCCTCCCTGCAAAAAGGCCAGGATCCCAACACTTTGGACCTGCAAGCCGCCCTCGGTCTCTTGGCCCTGCCGCGCGATGTGGGCATGGATCCGGAGACCGGCGAGCCCATCCTGGCGGCCATCGGCCGCTTTGGCCCCTACCTCAAGTGCGGCAACATCTTCGCCAACCTGAAAGGCGGCGACGAGGTCTTGACCGTAGGTCTCAACCGGGCGGTAACCCTGATCGCCGAGGCCCGACAGAAGAAGCGCGATAACACGCGCGAACTGGGCAATCACCCCAAGAACAAGAAGCCGATCGAGGCGCGGCGCAGCCGCTTCGGCGTTGAGGTTGTCTGGGGCAAGACCAAGGTCCGCCTGCCAAAGGGTAGTGATCTGGACAAGGTGACCCTAGAGCAAGCCGTCGGCCTGCTGGACGAGAAGGTCGCCAAGGACAAGGCAGCGAAGGGCAGCAAGTCCAAGACCACCGCCAAGAAGACCACGACCAAGAAGACCACCGGCAGTAAGACCAAGGCGTCCGGCAGCAAGGGCGCTTCGTGACGCCGCCAAGCCCGCGCAAAGGATCGCTGCCGACGCGCGAGCAGATCCTGGACTATCTGATGGAAAGTGCGACACCGGTCGGCAAGCGGGATCTGGCCCGCGCCTTTGGCCTGCGCGGTGCCGACCGCATCTGGTTGAAGGAAGAGCTGCGCGCCCTGCAAGAGGAAGGCCTGCTGGACCGCCACAAGGGTAAGCGCCATGCCCCGGCCGACCGCCTGCCGCCTGTTACCGTGCTGGAGATCAGCGGCCAGAACGAGGACGGCGAGGTTCTGGCCAAACCGGCGAGCGGCCCTGCTTCGGAAGGCGATCAGGGCTGGGTCATCTATCTGGAACCCGACCGCGGCGGCAATCCGCCGGCGGTGGGTGAACGGGTCTTGGCCAGACTGTCCTTGATTGAGGGACAGCGCTACCGCGCCAGCATCATTCGCCGACTGGGCGGCGCCAAGAAGCGGCTGGTCGGACGCTACGAGCGCGTGCAGCGCGGTGGCGGCCTGGTGGTCCCCGCCGACCGTCGGGTAAAGGATGTCTTCCGCATTCCGGAGGCACATCGGCTGGACGCCGAGCCCGGAGAACTGGTGCTGATCGAGGCCCTGCCCTACAGCAGCCGACGCGGCCGAGACGAGGCACGTGTGGTGGAGCGCCTGGGTTCCAGCGAAACGCCACGTGCCTTCTCTCAAGTGTCGATCACAGAACATGGCCTGCGCGAACGCTTTCCTGAAGAGGCAGTGCAGGAAGCCGAAGAGGCAGATGCCGTCCCTCTCGCGAACCGTCTGGACGTCAGAGACCTGCCGCTGGTGACGATCGACGGTCCCGACGCGCGCGACTTCGACGACGCGATCTTCGCAGAAGTCGATCAGGACCAGGGCAATCCGGGTGGCTTTCGCATCCTGGTCGCGATTGCCGATGTCGCCCACTATGTCCGTCCCGGCAGCGCGCTTGATCGCGAAGCCCTGCGCCGGGGCAACTCCAGCTACTTTCCCGATCGAGTCCTACCGATGCTGCCGGAGGCTCTGTCCAACGGCTGGTGCTCGCTCCGCCCCGATGAGGAGCGGCCCTGCCTGGTCGCCGATATGCGCATCGACAAGGAGGGGCGGCTGCTCAGCCATCGTTTCAGCCGAGCGCTGATGCGATCGCGGGCACGGCTGACCTACGAGGCCGTGCAAGCCGCCATTGACGGCGATCCGGACGAAACGACCGAACCCCTCTTGGACCCCGTGCTGCGGCCACTCTACGCCGCCTTCGAGGCCCTGGACCGCAACCGCAGGGCCCGCGGTACCCTGGAGCTGGAGATTCCGGAGCGCCAGGTGGTCTTGGCAGCGAACGGCAGCCCCAATGCCATCATCCCCCGTCAGCGGCTGGCCAGCCACCGCCTGATCGAGCTCTTCATGGTGACGGCCAACGTCGCCGCCGCCGAGGCCTTGGAGGCCAAACGCAAGGCCTGCATGTACCGTGTGCATCCCCCGCCCGATCCGGCCAAGATCGATGCTCTGGGCGAGGTGCTGCGTGCCCTGGGCCTTGCGTTTGCCAAAGGCCAGGTCGTGCGACCGAAGCTCTTCGCGTCGGTGCTGGAGCAGGTCGCAGGCTCAGCAGCGGCGCCCATGGTTAGCGAGTTGATCCTGCGCAGCCAAAGCCAAGCCTTCTACTCGCCTGAGAACGAAGGCCATTTCGGGCTCTCTCTTCTGCGTTACGCTCACTTCACCTCGCCGATTCGTCGCTATGCGGACCTCTTGGTGCATCGCGCGCTGATCACAGCCTATGGTCTTGGCGAGGGTGGCCTGGCAGAGGAGGATGCGCTCCACTTCTCCGACTGGGCCGAAGAGATCTCCCGCACGGAGCGACGCTCGGCGATGGCCGAGCGGGACACCATGGACCGCTTCACCGCCCACTTCCTCTCGAAAGAGGTCGGCAAGATCGTGCCCGGTCGGATCGCCGGCGTCACCCGCTTCGGGCTCTTCGTGCGCCTGGCCGAAAGTGGCGCCGATGGCCTGGTGCCGGTCGGCAGCCTGCCGGACGATCGCTACGAACACGACGAGAGACTGCACGCCCTCGTCGGCCGCCGCTGGGGCCGCAGTTATCGCCTGGGCGAGGCTGTCATGGTGCGGCTGCGGGAGGCCGACGCCCTGACTGGCTCTCTCATCCTCGAACTGACCGAGGGCGACGCCGGGCCCTCCCCTTGGCCTGAGCAGGCCGCTTCGAAGAAGAAGGGGCCGCAGAACAGCCCGCGACCGCTGGTTCGGCGTGGCAAGCGACGTCAAGGGGAAAGAAAGCGAAACGCACGACGCCGTCACGGCTGAGAGGTTTCGGCAACAGGGGTGATGAAGATCGGCAACAGTTCCGGCACTTATCGCGTCTCACCACATGATCTTGATCACAATTGCCTTTTGGGGATCTAGTTTCCGCCACAGGAAGGGACTAGGCTTTCCTCCCTACAAGTAGACGTGAGGGGCGTCGTTTGTGATGAACAGTCGTAAACGGGTACGCGGATCTTGGAGAAACTTGCTGCCAGTCACCCTGGCCTGTGTCGGGCTAGCGGCCTGCACGGGCGGCGGAGACGCGGTTACATCCAGCAGCGAGACCTCTGAGCGCGTTTTTGCTGTCGGCTATGCTGACGTCGACCGCGTTTACATTGACGATGTCGAGATCGACGATCTGGCGATTGCCGGGGTCGAGGGCTTGGCCGACATCGATCCAGCCATCAGCATTGAGCGCCGGGGCCAATCCGTGCAGCTCGCCGTGCGCGGCGAGACGGCCGGCCTCTACGACGCGCCGAGCGAAAGCGATGTCAATGGCTGGGGGCGCTTGACCGACCTCCTGGTGCGCGACCTGGTTTTGGCCTCACCGGCGCTGGCCAAGGCCGGCAGTGAGCGGATCTATGAGAGCGTCTTCGACGCCGTCGCCGAGAACCTGGACGAGTACTCGCGCTATGCCTCACGCCTGGAAGCGCAGGAAAATCGGGCAAACCGTGACGGCTTTGGCGGCATAGGTATCCGCATCGACGTGGTGCCGGAGGGCGTTGCCGTCCAAAAGGTTATGCAGAAGACTCCGGCAGAGCGCTCAGGTCTCAAAGACGGCGACGTGATTATCGCCATCGATGGTGTGAGCGCCGCGGGTATCGACAACAGAACGGCGGTCAAGCGATTGCGCGGCCCGGTCGAGAGCGAAGTCATGCTCTCGATTCTGCGCGGCGATGATCAGCGCCTGGAAATCGGCGTGATGCGCGACTTCATCGTGCCACAGACCGTCTCTTGGCGACGCGATCAGGACGTCCTGATTCTCCGCGTGGAAGGCTTCAATCACGACACCACGCGCGCTCTGCAAATGGCTGTGGTGGAGGCGCAAGAGAAGGCCGATACGCCCTTTGTCGGCATGATCCTGGATCTGCGTGGCAACCCCGGTGGGCTTCTGGATCAATCAGTTAGCGTCGCCGACCTCTTCCTGGAGCGCGGCACGATCGTCACCACCCGCGGGCGCCACCCGGACAGCCATCAAGCCTTTGACGCGCAGCCGCACAACGTCATGCGCAGCCTGCCGATGGTGGTCCTGGTCAATGGCTATTCCGCCTCGGCCTCAGAGATCGTCGCGGCGGCACTGCAGGACAATGGGCGTGCGCTAGTCGCCGGCACCGTCACCTATGGCAAGGGCAGCGTACAGACCTTGCTGCGCCTGCCGAACGAGGGCGAGTTGACCCTGACCTGGGCACGCTTCCATGCGCCCTCGGGATACCCGCTGAACGCGCGCGGCGTTCTGCCCGACGTCTGCACCAGCGGTACCAACACTGCAGGGGAAGCCTTGGTCTTGGCGCGGCATCGTCCAGACTGGCGGCGTATCCAACACGCCGTGGTAGACGAGAAGAACAAGACCGCTCTAGCCAGCTTCCGTGCAAACTGTCCGCCGGAGCGTGACGAGAAGGCACGCGACCTGGAGGTCGCCCTGCAACTGCTGCAGGACAAGCGGCTGCATCGTCACCTGATGAGCCGTGACTTCGCCAATCTGCCCAACTAGGACCACCTAGCGTCTTGTTCAGGCGACCGGTTCGTCCCACCGACGCAGCGGGGCTCGTACTCCTGCGTCCGGGTTCCGATGGGCCTGAGGTCTTGATGGGGCGTCGTCATCCCAAGGCGCGGTTCCTCCCCGGCATCCTGGTGTTTCCCGGAGGTCGGCTTGAAGCCAAGGACTTTCAGCCCTCCGGCTTCGCGGAGCGCTTCTCCATGGCTCCAAGGGGACTCGACGCTGCTAGTCGCGCCAAGTGGCAGGCCCTGGTGCGCTGTGCCCTGCGCGAGACTTGGGAAGAGACCGGCATCCTGGTTGGTGAAGCCTCCGAGAACGACAAGGCGGAACCGCGACAGGAACACTGGCAGGCCTTCGCCTCCGCCGGTGTCTCGCCAAGTCTACCGACCCTGCGGCTCTTGGCGCGGGCCATCACACCGACAGACTCGCCGATCCGCTTCCATACCCGCTTTTTCTTCGCGAAGGTCACAGATGGCTTGCAAGTTCACAACGGCGACGGCGAGTTGAAGGGCGTGACGTGGATCTCCAGCGACCAAGCCTTGCGGGAGGATCTGGTCGACGTCACGCGCTTCATGCTGGAACGCGCGCTCTCCGAGGGAGCCACCGACCCGGCTCCTCTGTTTCACTATCAGGGCGAGACCCGCTTGGTCGACCTCCCCGGTCGGCGCCTCGTCTGGCAAGAGAGCGCGCCGATCTAACTCACTTTGCCCCGGCAGCTATGCGAGGCCTGGGCTTGACAGGCGGGCGAAAGCGCATAATCTCTCGCGCCTCGAGACACCCAACCGACGGTACCTAGGACTCCTGCCGGCAGAGAGCCGCCACGGGCCCCGGCCGCTACGGTAGAGAAAGAACGGACCATGGCCAAACCGACCACCACTCTGATCCGACTCGTCAGCAGCGCGGACACCGGCTTCTTCTACGTGACCAAGAAGAACCCCCGCACCAAGACCGAGAAGCTCTCCCTGAAGAAGTATGACCCCGTCGTGCGCAAGCACGTCCTCTTCAAGGAAGCCAAGATCAAGTAGCGCGCCCAGAGCGCAACATGCGCATCGGCCTTGACCTTGGCGGCACCAAGATCGAGGTCATTGCGCTGGATCCAAGCGGCACGACCCGCTTTCGAAAGCGGGTCCGCTCACCGCGCGGAGATTACTCCACGACAATCGAGACTCTCGCCGGCCTGGTGGAAACCGCAGAAGCGGAGCTTGGCTGTCGGGCAGCTGTTGGCGTTGGGATTCCCGGCGCCCTTTCCCCTGTCAGCGGCCTGGTCAAAGGTGCGAACTCCACCTGGCTGATCGGCCGGCCGCTCGACCGTGATCTCTCCAGGCGACTAAGGCGAGAGGTCAGAATCGAGAACGACGCAAACTGCTTTGCCCTCTCCGAAGCCAAAGACGGTGCCGCTGCCGGCGCCAGAGCCGTCTTCGGCGTCATTCTGGGCACTGGCGTCGGCGGCGGCCTGGTTCTCGATGGTGAAGCCCGGCGAGGCCGAAACGCAATCAGCGGCGAGTGGGGCCACAATCCCCTGCCCTGGCCCGACGAGACCGAGCGCAGCAGGCCCCCGTGCTATTGTGGCAAGAAGAGCTGTATCGAGACCTGGCTCTCAGGTCCGGGCCTGGCGCGGGACCACCATCAGATGACCAAGCAGGAACTGACCGGTCCAGAGATTCTCTCGCAAGCCAACAGCGGCGAGCCGACAGCAGCGGCCAGCATCGAGCGCTACTGCCATCGCTTGGCCCGTGCCTTAGCGGGCGTCATCAACATCCTCGATCCGGACGCCATCGTCTTAGGCGGCGGCCTCTCCGGTATCAGCCAGCTCTACCAGCGGGTGCCGACGCTGCTGCAAGACTGGGTCTTCTCAGACCGCTGCGATACCCCGATCCTGCCACCCAAGCATGGAGACGCCAGCGGCGTGCGCGGTGCCGCCTGGCTCTGGCCTGCGTAATGACTGGAGACACCCTCTGCCGCGATTGTCTGATCCTGGACCCGGGTCCCGGCCCACGCTGCCACGCCTGCGCTGGGCGTCGGATTCTACGGCATCCAGAGCTGCACCAGCTCTCGATCGCGCACATCGATTGCGACGCCTTCTATGCCAGTGTCGAGAAACGCGACCGGCCGGAGCTGCGCGATAAGCCGGTCATCGTCGGCGGCGGTCGACGCGGCGTGGTCTCGGCCGCCTGCTACACCTCCAGGCTCTATGGCGTGCGCTCGGCCATGCCCATGTTCAAGGCCTTGAAACTCTGCCCCGACGCAGTGGTGATCAAGCCCGAGATGCGCAAGTACTCCACCATCGGGCGGCACATCCGCGAAATGATGCTGGAGACCACGCCGCTCGTTGAACCGCTTTCGATCGACGAGGCCTTTCTGGACCTGACCGGCACCGAAGCGCTGCACAGCGGACCACCGGCTCGCACCTTGGCCGCCTTGGCGCTGCGCATCGAGAAGGAGGAGCGGCTCACCGTCTCGATCGGCCTCAGCTTTAACAAGTCACTGGCCAAGATCGCCTCAGACTTGGACAAGCCGCACGGCTTCAGCGTGCTGGGCCGTGGCGACGCTCAAGGCTTCTTGGCTGAACAGCCGGTCTCTCTCATCTGGGGCGTGGGCAAGGCCCTGCGCGCGCAGTTGGAGCGGGCCGGCATTCGCAAGATCGGCGATCTGCTGGAGCATGAAGAGGCAGAGCTGGTCCTACGCTTCGGCAGCATGGGCAAGCGCCTCTATCGCTTCGCCCGCGGTCAGGACGAACGACCGGTCTCGCCCAACAGCCCCGCCAAGTCGATCTCCTCTGAGACCACCTTCAACGTGGACCTGGTGTCTTCCGAGACCTTGGAGAGAGAACTCTGGCCGCTCTGTGAGACGGTCTCCAGACGCTTGAAGCGCGCAAACCTGGCTGGGCGCGCCGTGGTCCTGAAGCTGAAGACAGCAGACTTCCGCCTGATCACCCGTCACCGGCGCCTGGAGGACCCCACACAGCTCGCTGCGCGCCTCTTCGAGGCTGCCCGTCCGCTTCTTGCCAAAGAGGCCGACGGTCGTGCCTTCCGCCTGATCGGCATCGGCACCGACGACCTCTGTAAAGCAGAAGAGGCTGACCAGCCGAACCTGCTTGAGCCGGACCGCAAGCGAAGGGTTGCTGTCGAAGCAGCCATCGACAGCCTGCGCGACAAGCTGGGCGACAAGGCCATCCAGCGCGGACGTGGTTTCAAGCCGGAACCAAAGGGCTGATACTGGTGTGCGGTGAGTATGACTCACCGCTTCGCACCGGCCCTCTCCCCCTCCCGGCCACCCACGCCAGTATCATGATTGGGTAGCCGGGAGGGGGAGAGGGCCGGTGCCGCCGAACTAGGTCGGTCATTGTCAATGACCGACGGTACGAGCCTAGCTTAAGCCTCAGCGTGCTTGACCGCGATCACCGCGTTGAGGCCACCGAAGGCGAAGGAGTTGGACAGCGCCGCCGAGACCTGGCGCTGGCGAGGCTCGTTCGGGATGTAGTCCAGATCGCAATCCGGGTCAGGCTCATTGTAATTGGCCGTTGGCGGTAGGGTTCCGGTATGAACCGCCATGATGGTCGGGATGATCTCCAGCCCCCCGGCCGCTCCCAGCCCATGTCCTAGCATCGACTTGCTGGAAGAAACTGCCAGTTCTTGAGCATGCGCCCCGAAAACCTTGTGGATCGCTCTGGTCTCGACCTGATCGTTCATCTTGGTCGCAGTCCCATGCGCGTTGATATAGCCGACCTCTTCCGGTTTGAGGCCGGCATCGGCTAGGCAGTCCGACACCGCCTGTCCAGCGCCCTGCAATGAGGGCTGCACAAGGTCACCAGCATCGGCGGTAAAACCAAACCCGGCCAGTTCTGCATAGATCTTGGCGCCGCGCGCCTTGGCCTTCTCCCAGTTCTCCAGCACCACAATGCCAGCGCCCTCACCGATCACCATGCCCTTGCGATCCTTGGAAAAAGGACGACAGGTGTCCGGCGCCATAACCCGCAAGACCTCCCAGGCCTTCAGGCAGCCATAGGTCAGGCAGGCCTCGGTTCCGCCGGCGATGGCCTGCTCGACGCGACCGCTGCGCACCATCCACAAGGCCTCGCCAATGGCATGGTTTGAGGAGGAGCAGGCACTGGTCAAACCGAAGGAGGGACCGGTGATGCCCAGATCCATGGAGACCTGGCTGGACGCCGCGCTCGGCATGACCTTGGGAACGGTTAGCGGCGGTGCGCGCAGGGTGCGCTGCATGTAAAGGCGGTTGAAGCCCGCGTCCAGGGTCGTCATGCCCCCCATGCCGGTGCCGATAAGGCAGGCGGTCCGGCTGGACAGGTCACCACGAATGGTGATGCCGGCGTCCTTTGCAGCCTCGCGCGCCGCCACAATCGCATACTGCGAGAAGGGGTCGGTAAAGTCAGCGACCCGCTCGTCGAGATGGTCGAGCGCTTTGAAGCCCTGCATCTGGCCGGCGACCTTCACCATGAGGCGGTCGCCCACGATTCCGGCCAAGGGGCGAATGCCGCTTCTGCCGTTGCTCAGGCCTTCCCAGGTGCTGGCAACATCAAGGCCTAGGGCCGAAACACAGCCAAGGCCCGTGATCGCTACGCGATGCATTGAGATTAGCTAGCGCTCGCCGTCTTTTCGGAGACCAGATTGGCCACCGCATCGGTTACGTCACGCAGGGTGTTCAGCTGAAAGTCGTCGCCTTCCTGCGGTACATAAATGTCGAAGGCCTCTTCGATCTGAAAGATCGTCTGCATCAAATCGACGGACTGAATGTTCAAATCCTCGATCTTGCTGTCCAAGGTCAGGCTGTCGCGATCCAGGCGACACTCCTTGGCAACGATATCCAGCACCTTCGTTTCAATCTCGGTCATGGCCTCAGCCCTTCTCCTTACCCTGTCCGGCCAACGCTGCCTCTGCTTTCGCCAGGCGCCGCTTCAGATCGACGACATCGCGCACGACACGGGCCAGTCGTCCGACCATGAGATACTCGTTGATCTTTCGGTCCTTGCGATCAGCCGGATAACCAATCCAAATCTCCCCGTCGGGCACATCGGCACCGACACCGGACGCCGCCGCCACCATGGCGTTGGTGCCGATCTTTCTATGGTCGGCTATTCCCGCCTTGCCACCGACCACGGCGCGATCACCCATCTTGACACTGCCGGAGAGCCCGGATTGACCGGACATGAGGCAATCAGACCCCACCTGGCAGTTATGGCCAATTTGCACCTGATTGTCGATCTTGCTCCTGGCGCCGATTCGTGTCGCGCCCAAGGTTGCGCGATCAATCGTCGTATTGGCACCGATCTCGACCTCATCCTCCAAAATCACCGTGCCCATAGAGGGCATGCGAATAACCGGACCGTTCTCGACGCGCGCCTTGCCGTCCGTGGGCTGTGCCAGTTCGATGGCGTTGGGCTCGCGGCTGACATAGCTAAAGCCTTCGGCCCCGATCACTGCATTTGCCTGCACCACGACCTGACGACCCAGCACCACGTCCTCGCCGATGCGAGCCCCCGGATAGAGCGTAGAGCCCTCACCGATCTTTGCGCCGCGCGCGACCGTCACCTGGCTCAAGAGACGCGCGCCTGCACCGATCACAGCTCTCGGTCCGACCACTGACAGCGGGCCGATGACGGCATCCGGCGCAACCTCGGCCGTCTCATCAACCACGGCTGAGGCGTGAACCCCTGGCGGCGCGTGACGGCCGGATTCGAACAGCTGCAAAAGCAAAGCAAAGGCAACCCGAGCACGCGGGCTTACCAAGTAGGCACGCGGCCCCTCGGGGCGATCTTGGCTTGCCTCGACCAGAACCGCGGCAACCGGTTTTCCGGCCACGGCACGCTCGGCGCCTGGCGTAAAGGCAATGATCAGATCCTCCGGTCCCGGCGTCGACCCTGGCGAGGCAATGCCGCTGACCCGCACTTCGGTATCGCCGACCACCTCGCATTCGATCGCCTTGGCGAGATCACTCAGGCTATAGCTCATGGGCTCCAGATCTCTCGCGGCTGCAAGGCCGCGCCCTTGGTTTCGATTGCTGCTCCAGCGCACATAGCAGTCCTGACCGCAGTTTCAAAGCCTCGGCGCACGCGGGGCAGCGTTTCATCCAGATCAGGTGTGGAGAAGCGGCAGTTCGGGCGGGCTTGGAAAGCCGCCGACAGCCGTCTCCAAGGCACGCGCGATCCGGAGCACCCGCCCCTCCTGGAAGCGCTTGCCCACGATCTGCATGCCCGTCGGCAGCCCCTCATCAGAGAGGCCGCTCGGCACCGACGCGACAGGGCAGGCACTCACCAGATTGAAGATCGCGGTCAAATCCATGCCGCAATAGCGACCCTCAGCATCTTCGCCGTCAAAGTCTCCATCTCTCAGTTCGACCGCGGGTGCCGGGACGCTGCAGGTGGGACACAAGAGAGCGTCGAAACCCTCCGTCATCTCGGAGAGTAGACGCCATAGGTCGCTACGCAGAATCTCTATGGCCTTGAGTCTTGAGGCAGACAGGCCCCGCCCCTGTTCGATCAGCGCGACCACGTCTCGGTCCATTTCTTGGCGGTGGTCTCCCAGATAACGGCCGAAGAAGCCCTCCATAAAGACCGCCCAGAGGTCGTTCCAGGCATCCACCAGGTCGCGGGTCAAGGGCAGATCGATCGGCACGACCTCCGCGCCCAGGTCGCCGAGGAGCTGTGCCGTGGCTTTCAGGTTGCGGGCCACCGAGTCCTCGATCGCATAGAAGCCAAGGTCTGGGGAGAGCGCCAACCGCATCCCGGCCACGCCGTCCTCCAGACCTTCCAGGTCGACCCGACCCGGTAGGGAGGAGATGTCGCGCCGATCCGGGCCTTGGCACACCTGCAGGAAAAGTGACGCATCCTCGACCGTCCGCGCCAGTGGCCCCAGGTGCGAGAGTGACTCAAGCTGGCTTGGTAGATACTCGAAAGGGATGCGCCCGAAGCTGGGCTTCAAGCCGACCAAACCGCAGAGAGCCGAGGGAATGCGGATAGAGCCACCCATGTCGGAGCCCTCAGCCAAGGGCACACAGCCGGACGCAACAGCAGCCCCAGAGCCTCCCGAAGACCCGCCCGGCGTCCGGGAGGGGTTCCAGGGATTGCGCGTGATGCCGAAGAGCGGGCTTTGGGTAAAGCCAGAGAAGGCAAACTCCGGTGTCGTTGTCTTGCCGATCAAGATGGCGCCGGCCGCCTTCAAGCGTTCGACGATAACCGCGTCTGCTTCGGAGATACGCTCGGCGAAGACCTTGGAGCCGGCTGTGGTTCGCTTACCGGCGATAGGCGTCAGATCCTTGATCGCGACCGGGACACCCAAGAGCGGCGGCGCATCCTCATCCCCCGCCCTTGCCTCGATGGCTCGTGCCTCAGCCAGGCTCTCACCAGGATAGAGATCGCAAAAGCAGTTCAGGGTCGGATTGACCTGTTCGATCCGGTGAAGGGCCGCTCTTACGACCTCCTCGGGCGACGTCTCGCCGGCCCGATAGGCCCTCCGCATCTCTCCAGCACTCAGGATATCTGCCATCTGCGGGCCGCCTTTCTATCCTTGCCCAAGACCTCGATAAGACAGTGCAGGGCACAAGCAGTTTCGAGTTAGATTCTGAGACCTGAATAGCCGGCCCAAGGCAGGCAATCCAGATCTTCGGTGTGGGTCCGGCGGTGTGGGTCCGGCGGTGTGGGTCCGGCAGCGTGACGCGCCGCCTTCATCTCACATCGGAAAGGAGTAGGACAGCAGCAGGGTCTCGGCACCGGGATTCTTGTCCTGAGTGCCGCCGTTGGAGATGTGCGAGAAGCGCAGGCCAACGCGACCGCCGTAGTCGAACTGATAGGCACCCTCGATCCCGGTCTGGAACTGCAGCACGCTACCCAGGTCTTTGCTGCCATTCTGGGCATAGCCGCCGACGGTGAAGAAGGGGCTCAGCAGAACCTTGTCGATGGCATAGCTCGTGTAAATCCCGCCATAGCCATAGACGCCACCATCAGTGTTGACCGAGAGGCCAAGCAGGGGGCCAATGGAGTAGAACTTGGCGCCGAAATGGTACTCACCGACGAAGTCCGCGCTGCGTCCGGCACCGTTATTCGGAAAGGCGTTAAAGACGCCGACACCACCCCAGACGCGATCTGCCTCCTTGCCCAAGAGCTTACCGATCGGCAGTTCGATGTCCTTGGAGTAACCGGCGACTTCCTCTTCCGCCTTGGCTTGCCCTAGTCCCGCTAGAGCCGCCACACTCCCGACTATGATTGTGACTGCAAAGAAGAATTTGAGGCACCCAGGCTGCGCACCTCTCCAACAGAGAGACTCCCTCATGCTAACCCTCTCGCTTCCCCACTGATACAGGACCTATTTTTACACTTTACAGTCGTTATTGGAGTCATGTCTGTAGGGAATTGAATCATAAAAACACGAAGCTGTGAGGTCGCGGCCAAGAATCCACAGCGGTCACGGAGCAGGCTGGACAACTGCTTTGCGCAGAGTGGGGCTGGATGCCTGTCCGCTTTGGGCGTAAGAGAGTCGGCGCAGCTTAAGCGGAAAAGGAGAGGTTCCATGACTGCCGTAGTGAGCGCCACACAGCCCCTGATGAGTGAGGCCGAGCGTCAGGTCCGCCTGGACTTGGCGATCCTCTATCGCGCTTTCGTCCACTACGGTTGGACCGACCTGCTGTTCACCCACATCTCGGCGCGCGTGCCCGACCAGCCGGACTGCTACCTGATCAACCCCTATGGCTTGATGTTCCACGAGGTGACGGCCGGCAATCTGATCAAGGTGACCCTGGAGGGGCAGATCGTCGATGGCAGCTATCCGATCAATCAGGCAGGCCATGCGATCCACTCGGCCGTCCTCTCGGCCCGGCCAGAGGTCAACTTCGTCGCCCATAGCCACACACGGGCCGGCATCGCCGTTTCAACCATGAAATGCGGCCTGCTTCCGCTCAGCCAGCAGGCCAACGAGATTCGCGAACAGATCGCCTATCACCCCTATGACGTGGTGACGGAGGAGGCCGAAGAGTGTCGCCGCCTGGCCTCGGACATGGGCGATAAGTATTTGATGATCCTTAACAATCATGGCCTATTGACGGCCGGCCGCAACCCTGGTGAGTGCTTCTACAACATCTATACCTTAGAAAATGCCTGCAAGATCCAGGTCGACGCCTTGGCCTCGGGCCAAGAGCTGGTGGTTCCAAGCAAAGAGGCACAAGCCCGCGCCGCGCTCTGGGGCATTCCTGGAGACACACCGGGCGGCGAGACCGAGTGGGCGGCCATCAGCCGGCTGATCGAGAAGATCGCTCCCGACTACAAGAGCTTCTGAGAGGCATAGAAAAAGGGCGCCAACCCCAAGGCCGGCGCCCCCTCATCTCGATACCTTGAGCGGCCGTTAGGCGCCCAGGTTATCAGCCGCAAAGTTCCAGTTGAGCAGCTTCGTGGTCACGGCCTCGGTGTAAGCTGGACGGCGGTTCTGGAAGTCGATGTAGTAGGCATGCTCCCAGACGTCGATGGTCAGAAGCGCGGTGCCTGAACCGGTCAGCGGGGTCTCGGCATTGGCGGTCTTCTGGATCGAGAGCTTGCCGTCGTTGTAGACGAGCCAAGCCCAGCCGCTGCCGAACTGGGTGTTCCCGGCAACGGCGAAGTCCTTCTGGAACTTCTCCAGGCCGCCCAGGTCGCGGTCGATCAGCTCGGCCAGCTTACCGCTGGGGGCGCCGCCATTCGCTGAGAGCGAGTGCCAATAGAAGGTGTGGTTCCAGATCTGTGCGGAGTTGTTGAAGACGCCGGCGTTGCCGTCCTTGGCGCTCTCCTTGATGACATCCTCAAGATCCATGTCGGCGAATTTTGTGCCCTCGACCATCTTGTTGAGGTTGTCGACATAGGCCTTGTGGTGCTTGCCGTAGTGGAAGCTTAGGGTCTCGGCGGAGATCACCGGCTGCAGCGCGGTATCCTCGAAGGGAAGGGCCGGAAGTTCGAAGGGAGCGGCCATGGAGCGTCCTCCTGTCTTTTTGGGGTCTGCCTATCAGAGGGAAGAGTAAGGGCAATCACATTCTGACCGACCGCGGCTCGTCTTACGGCAAGACCGCGCTGGGCCAGGACGCATCCCCCTCGCCCTCAAAGCTACATAGAGGCAGGGACCGATGATTGCCACCCTAAAGCAACGGGAACGTTGCTTTTTTCTGCGGGTCAATGCCAGTGGGCGCGGGGCGGCTGTTGCCGTCCTGCCCCATCGAAGGCGTCGAGCAGTTTCTCGAACCATGGGCCAAGCGCAGAGTTTGGCTCGATGAGTTGGCGGCCGCTCGCCACGCGGGCCCATTGGAAAGCTCCGAAGAGGATGTAGTCGCCATAGCCTGGCTGGGCACCGCCCAGATAGGCAGCTTCAGACAGGGTGCGAGACACTGGGCTCAGCAAGTCCGGCAGGCTCTCGCTCGCCACCTCAGCCTCGCCAGCAAGAGCATCGACCGTCCTGCCAAAGTAGCGATAGGTGCGCTTCTGATAGTAGCTCTGATCCTTCTCCGCCAGCAGCGGCACCATGTCGGAGACAAGGATGCGGAACATCAAGGGATGCAAGACATTGGTGGTCCAGTGGTCGATCAGGCGCGCCTTCACCCGATCGCCCTCACCCTGGAAGAGCGGAGGCGCGTCCGGGAAGCGCTGATCCAGATGGCAGGCAATGTCCCAGGATTCGCGGATCCAGCGCGCGCCGTCGACCAGCACCGGGACTGTCCTACCGCCGGAATCGGCAATGCGCACCTTCTCGACCGCCCGCCAAGGCACGGCCTCGAAAGTGAGGCCCTTATGAGCCAGGGCCATTCGGATGCGCCAGCAATAGGGACTGGGCCGAAACTCCGGATCGGCGCCTGCAATCTCAAAGAGCCGTAAAGACATGCCTCGCTCTCCCCCTTCCGCCTGAACATTTGTCACTGCGCTTGGCAGCGTCAAAGGGGCAGGCTATCCCAAGACCAACGCAGCGATGAAGACAAGGAGCCTCACAGCAATGGCCTCGGATCTGAGCGTCCCTATGACACACCTGGTCGACGGCCTGCCGGCCACCGTGCCCTTCGTCGGCCCGGAGACGCAGGAACGCAAGCTCGGACGTCCCTTTCGGGCCCGCATCGGCGCCAACGAGAGCGTCTTCGGCCCCTCCCCCAAAGCCATTGCGGCCATGCAGGCAGCAGCCGCGGAAGGCTGGATGTATGGCGACCCGGAGTTCTTTGAGCTGCGCCAGGCGCTGGCCCGCCACCATGCTGTTCCGCCAAAGGCGATCATGGCTGGTGAAGGCATCGACGGCCTCTTCGGCTACACGGTCAGGCTCTTCATCGAACCTGGCCAATGCGTCGTGACTTCGCTTGGAGCCTATCCGACCTTCAACTTTCATGTCGCCGGCTATGGCGGGCGCTTGGTGACGGTTCCCTACCGCGACGACCAGGAAGACCCCGAGGCACTTGCCGAGGCGGCAGCCCGTGAAGGTGCCCGCATCGTCTTTCTAGCCAATCCCGACAATCCCATGGGCAGCTGGCTCCCCAAGGCACGCATCCAGACCCTGCTGGACGCCCTTCCCGGCGACTGCCTGCTGGTGCTGGACGAGGCCTATAGCGACTTCCTGCCGGCCGAGGCACTGCTGCCCTTGGACATCGAGCGGCGCAACCTGCTGCGCTTCCGCACCTTCTCCAAGGCGCATGGCTTGGCAGGCCTGAGAGTGGGCTATGTCATCGGCCATCCGGAGGTGGTCTTGAACTACAACAAGATCCGAAACCACTTCGGACTGGGCCGTGTCACTCAAGCTGCCGCACTGGCCGCTATCCAGGATCAGGACTATCTGGCCTCCGTGGTGGCCAAGGTGGCAGAGGCGCGCGACGGCATCGGTCGGATTGCGGCGGAGAACGGCCTCACGGCCCTCCCCTCGGCAACCAACTTTGTTGCTGTGGACTGCGGGCGAGACGGGGCCTTCGCCAAGAAGGTTCTGGCTTCCCTGGTCGATCTGGGCGTCTTCGTGCGTATGCCCGGCGTCGCTCCCATGGACCGCTGTATCCGCATCTCCGCCGGAACGGCCGAGGACCTGGCCGTTCTGGCAGAGGCTCTGCCGCGCGCCTTGGAGGCAGCAAGGGACTAGGCCAGGGCCAGGCGCGGGGTCGTCTGGTCGGCGGCTGCCGTCATGGGATGCGAGGCCTGCCAAGCCTCACTCTCTTGACTATAGCGCGGCGCGCTGATCAGCACGTGATCGCGAGCCCGCTCCAGCGCGGCTGGATCGGGCCTGGGGGTCGCCAGCATCCTGAACAGAAACGCCAAACCAGCGAGCCGGCCGAGCGGCCCCGGCCGTCGCCCCATCCTTTCTACGTAGCGCTGGGCAATGGCTTCGAAGGGCTCCGCGGGGCGTCCGGTCAGCTCTTCCACAACAGAGTTCGGCGCAGCAACAGCAAAGGTGCCCTTCCTGTACTCGCGAACGTAATAGAGCAGCTGACCATAGACCGCTGCCGGGAATCCTGCCGCCCGCATCGCCTTCAGGAAGCGATTCTCGCTCAGGTCCTGATAAGCGACGCGACGGCCCAGAGCCTTGCCCATGGCACCGGCAATCACGTTGGGTGAGAGCAAGGCAGGCCCCGTCGGACGATAGATCTGACCGGCATGGCGTTCCGGCTCCAGGAGCGCTGCCACATTGACGGCTGCGATGTCCTCGTTGGAGGGCGGTGCATTCTTGGCCTGATCACCGGGCCCCAAGGGCAGGGTGAGCAAGCCCAGACGTGCAACCAGGTCCAGCATGAGGAAATAGTTGTCGGCAAACCAACCCACATTGTTGATGGTCAGGCTACCGCCCAAGAGCCTCGTCATCTGCTCCCCCAGCCAGACCTCTCGCGTGAAGAGCGAGGGATGCTGCGGGTCGGCCAACCATTGGCTCAAAAGAACGACATGCTCCAGCCGCGCCTCCTGGGCCGCTGCAACGGCCACGGCATGAAAATGCAGGCCATTGGGTGCCGTGGGCGCGCAGAGATAGGCCCTGTCCGCGCCCTTCATGGCCAGGCGCATGTCCTGGACGGCATAGAGGTTACCGACGAAGATCTCGGCACCGGCAGCCTTCAAGCGTTCGGCACGGCGATCGCATTGGCGAACGAAAGCGCGAACCCTGGCACCCTTGCTGAGCAAGGCGAGACTGGTCGGCAGGCCGGTCTTTCCAGCCGCCGAGGTCACAAGGATCAGCGGACCCTTAGTCATGGCTTTCTCCCTGCACAAAGTCAGCTCCGACTCTCGCGGCACGGTTAAGATCGTTTCTGAAAAGCATCTGTTCCTCCATGGCGTGGCGGGGACAGGTCTGCATCTGTGCATATTGCTTTATTTTTTCAAGTTATAACTTTAAAAAATAAAGCCTAAGGGAGTTTGCCGATGGCCAGCCCTCGCCGTTACCGCTTGCTCTGCCCGATTGCACGGGCCTTGGATCGTGTCGGCGATCGCTGGACCCTCTTGATCCTGCGCGACCTTCACGCAGGTCCGGCGCGCTTCAATGAGCTGCAGAAGGGACTGACCGGCATCGCCACCAACCTGCTGAGCAGCCGGCTGGAGGTGCTGATCACCGACGGATTGATCGAGCGGGTGGAGGCCGAACACGGCGTCACGCTCTACCGCTTGACCGATCTGGGAGGGCAGACAGGTGACCTCTTGTTCGAATTGGCGCGCTTCGGGGGCCAATTCTCCCCGGACGAGGATCGTCAGCGGCCCGGCAATCTGCGCACGGTGGCCATCACCCTGACCCAAGCCTGCCGACGCGTGCTGAAGCCAGGTGCGGAGGTACGCGCCCGCTTACTAATCGACGAAGAGCCCTTCCACCTGATTGCTGCCGCCGGCGCGGTTACCGTCCTGGCAGGCCCTGGCCCCGAACCCGACGTCACAATGACCACCTCCTACGAACCCATGGTAGAGGTGGCCGAAGGCCGCTTGGACATGGAGAGCTTCGTCAAGAACCATGCCACCCTCCGGATCGCTCAAGCCGAGAAAGCCGGCGTCTTCCTAACCCTCATGGGTGATGCGATCTCGCTCTTGGCGAAGGGGTGACGGGTTGAGAATGCCGACTTGATCAGCGGCTGGCTTGGACTGTTCCCTGTCATCCTCCGGCTTGACCGGAGGATCTCTAACCACTTGATATACATGCTGAAAATGATCCTCCGGTCAAGCCGAAGGATGACAAGAGTGTGCGCACGAGCGGTACCTTCGTTACAACCCGCAAGCCTCAAAACCCATTACCCCAACGCCTCTTGCCAGAACCTGATCGAGGTCGAGTTCACCGGACCACCGGCGCCACCAACGCGGAGCATCACTGCTGCATAGAAAGCCTCCGCATCGTCCGGTCCGACCAGAATCTTAAGCGAGCGGATGATCCGGGTGATCCGCAGGTGATTGTGGTCCTGCGGCCGCAGCCAGTGGTCGTTGGTCTCGTAATAGCGCTCCATTTTCTCCGCAGCACGTCGCAAGGCCGTCGTCATGGCCTCGCTCGCTGCAATCTCGTCGCGATCACTCGCGGTCAGCACAGGCGAGCCTGGAACCGCGCGGCTGGGCTCCGGCAAGGGAAAGAGCCACTGGATGAAATCGTGGTGATACTCCAGCTCTTCGTCCGTGAAGGCGAGGACCGCATCCAAAGATCGCCCTGCCCCATCCCGTCCGCTTCCCGAAAGGAATGCGGTCAGGTGAGAGGGCATAGCACGATCCTCGCTCTTCGATCAGGCCTCAGCTTTGAGCGGCGTCAAGGCCCATTTGCCAGAAGCCGACCTCCAGCTGCGTTGCCTGACGAAACACCTGGGAGAGATATCCAAAGCGATCGCTCTGTTCTGGATTGCGGCCAAGGCGGCGCTCCGCTGCCGACTGCAGCAGCGCAACTGCCGAGAGGCCCAGGGCCTGATACTCTTCCCCGCCGTAGGTCTCGATCCACGGCAGATAGGGATTGCCGTCGCGCCGCGTGTCGTTCGCCGACAGCAGGCGCTGACCAATCTCTGCATAGCCGACGGCGCAGGGCGCCAGGGCCACCAGCAACTCCAGGAAATCGCCGGCAAGACCGCGGTCCAGCACATAGCGAGTATAGGCGAGATTGGCATTGTCCTCGGCGCTGGCGAGGATCTCTGCCTCCTCCAGACCCCACTCCCGGCAATAGGCAATGTGCAGCTTCAACTCGCCATCCAGAATGGCGGTCACCGTGGCTTGGCAGTGGCGCATCTCCTCCACCGTCTCCGCCTTGTAGACTCCCAAGGCATAGGCCCGCGCGAAGTTGATCAGGAAGATATAGTCTTGGATCAGATAGTGCTGAAAGGCCGCCTTCGGCAGGCTGCCGTCGGCCAGCCCGGCGACGAAGGCATGGTGGCTATAGGCCTGCCAGACCGCGCCGGCGTCCTGGCGCAGGGCGCCGAAGAGCGGCCCCGCCTCACTCAAAGCATCCGACATGAAAGGCCTACTCGATCAAGAGGTTGCGGGTTTCTTTCGGCAGCGCGACGGTCAGGCCATCCAGCTCATCGGTGATGATGATCTGACAGCCAAGCCTGGAGGTCTGGGTGAGGCCGAAGGCCAGATCCAGCATATCCTCCTCGTCTTCCGAGATCTCTTCCAGATCGTCGAACCAGGTCTTGTTGACGATGACATGGCAGGTCGAGCAGGCCATGGAGCCCTCACAGGCGCCTTCGATATCGATATCGTTCCGGTGCGCGATTTCCAGGACCGACAGTCCGATCGGCGCATCCACCTCCTTATGCGTGCCGTCACGCAGGATGAAGGTCATCTTTGGCATCGTACTTCTACACATCCTCTCTGGAGAAATGGCAGCAGTGCTGCAGAGTCTTGACCGCTGCTAGTAGGCGACCCTTGGCGCTCTGTCCAGGTCCCTCATGCCGCGAGGCCCAGTTGGCGGACGGCACCGGTCAGAAGTGCGGCGGCACGATCGACCTCTGCCTCTGTCGTGGTGCGTCCAAGGCCGATGCGGATGCTGGCCCGCGCCAGATCCTCGTCCAGCCCGATTGCTTTCAAGACATAGGAAGGCTCGACGGAAGCGGAACTGCAGGCCGAGCCGGTGGAGAGCGCCAAATCCGGCACGGCGCGCAACAGCACCTGCGCATCGATCCCCGGAAAGGTCACGTTGAGATTGCCTGGCAGACGCTGGCTCGGATGGCCATTGAAGCGCACGGCGGGCACAGCCGCCGTCAGGGCATCTTTGAAGCGATCTTGCAGCCGCCACAGGCGCTCTGCCTCTTCAGCCATGAGCGCGCTGCCGAGTGCAGCCGCCTTGCCAAACCCGACGCAGAGCGGTGGTGCCAAGGTCCCGGAGCGTAGCCCCCGCTCTTGCCCGCCACCGCTGAACAGAGGCTCCAGGCGAATACGCGGGCGCCGCCTGACAAAGAGCGCACCGATCCCCTTAGGGCCATAAATCTTGTGCCCCGAAAGCGAGACCAGGTCGAGATCCTGGTCGCGCACGTTGAACGGCACCTTGACGGCGGCTTGCGCAGCATCGCTGTGCAGCCAGGCGCCCGTGGCATGGACCACCTCCGCGATCTCTGCCAGAGGCTGCAAGGTTCCAATTTCATTGTTGGCCGCCATGATCGACACCAGTGCGGTCTCTTCATCCACCGCCTCAGCCAGCTCATCCAGGTCGACAATACCGTCTTCATCGACGGGAAGGATGGTGAGCGCGAAGCCCTCTGCTGCGAGGCTGCGCATGCTCTCCAGCACACATTTGTGCTCGCTGGCCAAGGTCACCAGCTTGCGCCGCCCCAGCCGGCCGCGAAAGTGTGCGGCACCCTTGATCGCCAGGTTGTTGGCCTCTGTGGCACCGGAGGTGAAGATGATCTCGCGCGGCTCTGCCCCGATCAGTGCGGCCACTTGGGCCCGCGCCTCCTCGACGGCCTCTTCGGCCTTCCAGCCATAGGCATGTTCGACGCTGTGCGGATTGCCGAAGACCTCCGTGAAGTAGGGCAGCATGGCCTCCACGACTGCGGGATCGCAGGGCGTCGTGGCCTGAAAATCCAAGTAGATCGGCAGGGGCGCATCATTGCGCTTCAGCTCACTCATCTCCCCCTCGATTCACGCGACCCGGCGGCGCGACTTTTCGAGTATCCGCGCAAGGGCCTTCAGGCAGGCCTCGATATCCTCCGCAACGCTGGCCCAACCAAGCGAGAGACGCAAGGCCCCCTCGGCTATGTCCGGTGCAACGCCCATCGCCGTCAAGACATGGCTGCGCTGTACCTTGCCCGACGAGCAGGCCGAACCCGACGAGAGGCAAAGGCCGGCCAGGTCCAGCGCGATCAGCAGCGTCTCGGCCCGTTCACCCGGCAATGAGAAGCAGGAGGTGTTGGCCAAACGCGGTGCCGCCTCGCCATGGATCACGACGCCGGGCGCCAAGCTTCGCAAGCCCGCTTCAAACTGGTCGCGAAGCTCCGCCTGATGCGCCTGCTCGATCTGCCACTTCGACAACAGCTGCTTGGCAACGGCACCGAAGCCAGCGACTGCCGCGACATTCTCCGTTCCAGCGCGCAAGCGTCGCTCCTGCCCGCCGCCCACCAGCAAGGGCCGAAGCGGTGCCTCATCGCGCAGGACCATCGCCCCGATGCCTTTCGGCCCACCCAGCTTGTGTGCAGACAGTGAGAGATAGTGAGCGTTCGACCAGGCCGCTTCCGCAAGGCGTCCGACCGCCTGAACGGCGTCGCAATGCAATCGCCCGCCTGCCGCCACCACGATGTCGCCAGCCTCTGCCACAGGCTGCAGCACGCCGGTCTCATTGTTCACCGCCATCAGCGAGAGCAATGCGCCCTGCCCTTCCGTCAATCGATGCTGCAAGGTCGCAAGGTCAATGCGTCCGTCGGCTTGAAGCGGAACCTGCTCCACCCCCTCCACCGCCAGGACGGAGTCATGCTCGCCAGCCGAAGCGAGCCGGAGGGTATCGTCGTTTCCTGACAGGATGGTGTTGTTCGCCTCGGTCGCACCGGAGGTGAAGATCACCTCTGCCGGGTGGACGCCCACAAAGGCAGCGACGGCTTCGCGCGACTCCTCGACCAAGGCCCGTGCCTTACGGCCCGCGCGATGCACTGACGAGGCATTGCCCTGCAGATCCAGGGCAGCAAGGATTGCCGCCCGGGCTTCGGGGCGCAGCGGTGCGGTCGCGTTGTAGTCGAGGTAACGCTCAGTCGCCATTCATCACGCCGACAAGGGGCTCCGCCCTAGCGGTGACCCTGCTGTTCCCGTCGCGGCTCGCCTTCCAGCTCATCCAGACGGGCATGGAGACGCGCAATCTCCTCCTGCAGAGACTCGAAGGCGCGTGCGACCGGGTCGGGCAGTCCATCCTTTGGCATGCCATAGGCGGCAAAGTCGGCCTCTTCCGGTTTCCGCTTGGGCTCGAAGGAGACGATTTTGGGGCCGACCACGCGGGCCGGGATACCCACCACTGTTGCACCCGGCGGAACCGGCTTGGTCACAACGGCATTGGCACCGACGCGCGCATTCTTGCCGACCGCAAAGGGGCCCAGGATCTGCGCACCGGAGCCCACGATCACCCCGTCTTCCAGGGTCGGGTGGCGCTTCTGATTGCGCTGCGAGTCGCTGTCGACCGAGGGAGCGACACCGCCCAGGGTGACGCCCTGGTAGAGGGTCACGTCATCACCGATCTCTGCAGTCTCACCCACCACCACGCCCATGCCATGATCGATAAAGAAGCGGCGGCCGACCTTGGCGCCTGGATGAATCTCGATGCCGGTCAAGGTGCGCACCACCTGCGAAATCCAGCGCGCCGGCAGCTTCATCCTGTGATGCCACAGCCAGTGCGTCAGCCGATGCGCCATGACCGCCTGGAAGCCCGGATAACACAGAAAGACCTCAAGCCAGGACTTTGCCGCGGGATCGCGGGCAATGGTCGCGTCGATTTCTGCCTTCAGTGACTTGAACATCTTGGCTCAGCCCATGCTATAACCCGCTGCCTTCCGAAAGGGTAAGGAGGACTTCCAAGCCGGAACGGCATCCTCTTGCCTTTTCTCGAACGGACCGCAGCTTCTGCGTTCAGGGATATACATGGCCGCGCTCAGCTATCAAGATTTCGTCACCTGCCTGCACTATAGTGCCGATATGCGGGAAACGCAGAAAG
Organism: Rhodospirillales bacterium; assembly: GCA_963669335.1. Taxonomy (GTDB): domain Bacteria; phylum Pseudomonadota; class Alphaproteobacteria; order Kiloniellales; family JACOMY01; genus JACOMY01. The sequence continues at coordinate 1,444,602 of OY770023.1, read as the reverse complement.
CCAGCATCCAACAGGCCTTTCCCGACCGAATCCGTCTCATTCGTGCCTGAGACGACGTAATGCTTTGACGAAGGCTCTTTGACCTATGCCAGATGTAATCTTTAACGGCCCCGAGGGGCGTCTCGAAGGACGCTACCAGTCAGCTGGTACCGCCGATGCACCCATCGCACTGATGCTGCATCCACACCCGCAACATGGCGGTACCATGAACAATCGTGTGGTCTACACGCTCTATCACGCCTTTGCGCGCTGCGGCTTTTCTGTGCTCCGCTTCAACTTTCGAGGGGTCGGACGCAGCCAAGGCAGCTTCGACCGCGGCGAAGGCGAGCTCTCCGATGCCGCCTCCGCCCTGGATTGGCTGCAGAGCTATCACCCCAATGCGCGGGAATGCTGGATCGCCGGCTTCTCCTTCGGGGCTTGGATCGGCATGCAGCTGTTGATGCGCCGACCAGAGATCGCCAGCTTCGTCAGCGTCTCGCCTCCGGCGGGCATGTTCGACTTCTCCTTCCTTGCGCCCTGCCCCTCCTCCGGTCTTGTGGTCCAAGGCGGTTCCGACCAGCTGATCTCCGAGCCGGCGGTCAAGAAGCTGGTCGACAAGCTGCAGCATCAGCGCGACATCGTCATCGACTATCGCGTCGTGCCCAGCGCCAACCACTTCTTCGCCGACCAGATGGAGACCTTGAGCAAAGAGGTCGAGCGCTACGTCTCCGAGCATGTGCAGCCCAAGGCCGAGGCCGACTAACCGAGACCACAACCGCTGGGGAGCCGAAAAACAGTGCCAGATCAAGAGCAAGACCAGGTTCTCGCCCTCTCCGAAGACAGGCTGGCGGAGCTTGGCCTGACGTCCCTTGAGATCGCGGACGCCATTGAGGCTGCGATCCGCTCGGAGGCTGATGGACAGGTCTGGACGGCACCGAAGTCCGCCGTGCTGCCGGGTGACGGCCGCTACCTCATGACCACGCTCTCTGCCGCCGACAACCCGCAACTGAGCGTGGTGAAGAGCGTGATGGTCAGCCCAGGCAACAAGGAGCGTGGATTGCCGGGTATCGACGGCACCATCCTGTTGCACGACAGTGAGACCGGCCGACTGCGCGCCATCATGGGTGCGCGCTGGGTCACGGGTGTCCGCACGGCCGGTCTCAGCGCGGTGGTGGCGCGCCGCTTGGCGAACCCGGAGTCACGCGCGATCGCCTTCGTCGGCTGCGGCGTGCAAGCCAGCAGTCATCTGGAAAGCTTCGCCACCCTCTTTCCCTTGGCAGAGGTGCGTGCCTTCGGTCGCGGCAAGACCAATGTCGAGCGGCTCTGCGAAGAGGCCCGCGGTATGGGCCTCAAGGCCAAAGCCAGCAAGACGGCTCAAGAGGCGCTGGAGGGCGCGGACCTGATCGTCAGCTCCGTCACCCTCTCCTATGAGATTGAGCCCTTTCTCGATGCCGCCTGGCTGAAGCCAGGCGCCTTCGCCGCCATCACTGACCTGGCACTGCCCTGGAAGCCGAGTTCCATGGCCGCCTTCAACCGCATCATCATCGATGACGAGCGGCAAGAGGCCTCCAGCCCACGGCGTATGGTCGATGCCCCCTTGGTCACCGGCGAGATTGGCGCGCTGATCTCCGGCAAACTCGGCTGTAGCTTCGATCCGAAAAAGCGTGCGGCTTTCGCTTTCCGTGGCCTTGCCATCGGCGACTTCGCGATCTCCTGCCTGGCCTACGAGAAAGCAGCCAGCGCCGGCGGCAACGTCACTCTTCCCTGGTAGGCTCCTCGTTAGCCACCCCCATCCGGAAGAGCAGAATCCGCGCGCGCCCGTAACGGCGCTCATCTAGCAGCTCCGCGCCCGGCGGCAGGATCACCCTGTCCTTCGCCGCACGTTCCAGTGCAATCAGGGTCTCCGGCCCAAGCCAACCGGCCCGCGCCAAGGCAAGAAGCGCAGGCTCTTCCAAGTCGGCCCCATAGGGCGGATCCATCAGGCAGAGGTCGACCGCCTGTCGGGAGGGTGGCGGGTGCAGCGCATCGCCCTGCTGTACCCTGCCCTTCTGCGCGATCCCAAAATTTACCAGGTTGCGTCGAATGAGGCTGCAGGCCGCGTGAGACTTTTCCAGAAAGACGGCACTCTCGGCACCGCGCGAGAGGGCCTCTAAGCCAAGAGCGCCGGTACCGGCAAAGGCATCCATAACCGTGGCGCCAGCCACCGCATCCCGGCCCGAAAGTGCTCGGCCTTGGGTCAAGAGATCGAAGAGCGATTCCCGCGTGCGTTCCGCCGTCGGGCGCAAGCTCCGGTCGATCGGCGCCAACAAGCGCCGACCACGCAGGCTACCTCCGACGATCCGCACGCCGGCCCTCCTGTTTGGGACCCGCCAGGAAGCGGCCCAGCTGTTCCTGCAGGACCTTGGCCGGCACCTCTTCGACAGCGCCTGTCTTCAACGCGCCCAGCTGGAAGGGACCATAGGAAATCCGGATCAGACGGTTGACGGTCAGACCCAGGTGCTGACAGACGCGTCGCACCTCGCGGTTCTTGCCTTCGCGCAAGGCCACCGTCAGCCAGGCGTTGCGCCCCTGCACCCGGTCCAGCGAGGCCCGAATCGGGCCAAAGCGTTCGCCATCCAAGGTCAGCCCCTTCTCCAGCGCCTTCAGCGCCTCGGGCTCGACCTTGCCGAAGACGCGAACCCGATAGCGCCGGAGCCACCCGGTCGCCGGCAGCTCCAGATGCCGTTTCAACTCACCGTCGTTGGTGAGCAACAGCAGACCTTCCGAGGTCATGTCGAGCCGCCCCACCGGCATCAGCCGCGGCAGATCGGCTGGCAGGACGTCGACGATGGTTCGACGTCCCTGCGGATCGCGCGCTGCCGTGAGCACGCCGTCGGGCTTGTGAAAGCGAAAGAGCCTGGCAGCCTCTGTGGCCGGCAGACGCTCGCCGTCGACCGTGACCTTCTGACCGGCCCGGACCGTGGTGCCGGGCTGCTCCACCGTCTCGCCATCCAGCTCGACCCGGCCTTGCTGCACCAGCACTTCGGCCTCGCGTCGGGAGCAGAGGCCACTGCGCGCAATGACCTTGGCGATCCTCTCGCCCTTCTCTAATGCCTTATCAGACAAGTCCCGCGCCTCTCGCGATCAAGACCAGAACACGCGCGACGCCATAGAGCGTCGCGTGGATGATGAACTGCCCGAAGACCAACAATCCGGCGCTCGGCAGGCTCCAGTCCTCGACCGGCATGCCAAAGCGGCGATGGCCTTCCAGCCGCATCCAGAGATGCAGCGGGATCGAGACAAAGGTCAAGGCAACCGCCCAGATAAAAGGGTTACCGTTCAAGCCGAAGGCGAAACTGGCGATGTAGGGGACGAAATAGAAGAGCTGGGCCATTGGGGCGCTGTACTGTTTTCCTTCAGCGGGCGCTTGACGGCGCGGCCCGTGCGGGCTCTCGATAGCCGCTGCGTGAGCCGCCTGCAAGCGCTTCAGGCGGTCTCTGGCATGCAGAAGTGAGAGAACATGAGGAAAGACCCCGCCAGCTTTATGCGCCTGGCCCTGGATCACGCCCGCAAGGCAGCGGCGGCCGGCGAAGTGCCCGTGGCCGCCCTCATCGTCGCCGAGGGGAGGATCCTTGCGCAGGCAGAGAACCGGGTCGAGCGTGACCGCGATCCCACCGCACATGCCGAGATTCTGGCCATTCGCGAGGCCTGTCGCAGGCGTGGCGAGAAGCGCCTGACCAATGCCACCCTCTACGTCACCCTGGAGCCCTGCGCCATGTGCGCCCAGGCAATCGCTTTGGCTCATCTGGAGGGCCTGGTCTTTGCTGCCTACGATCCCAAAGGCGGCGGCGTCGATCACGGGGCCAGGGTTTTCGATCAGACGACCTGCCACCATCGCCCCCGCATTGTAGGCGGTCTCTTGGAGCGCGAGGCGGCAGCCTTGCTCAAGAGCTTCTTTGCGGACCTAAGAGGGATCTGACCTCCGTCTCGACCGACAACCTCGAAACCCCACCGAAAATACTGTAGAATGCAGCCTACTGCTGTCGTGGATAATGGTTTCAATTGTTTCTCGGAGGAATCGGGTCATGGCCGTAGTGAGCGGAAGCGATTTGCACGAGACACTGTTCGGCACCGCAGGCGTTGACAGCATCTTTGGTCTCGGCGGCGAAGACACGCTTTATGGCAAGGCTTCGCGCGATCTTCTCTACGGCGGTGAAGGTGACGACGAACTCTTCGGCGACGACGGTGACGATACGGCCAGCGGCGGCGACGGGTACGACTATTTCTTCGGTGGCTCGGGTGATGACGTCTTCGACGAGTTCAGTCTCCCCAGCTCAGGCTACGACACGGCCTACGGCGGCACCGGAAATGATCGCCTCTTCGGCGGCCTGTCGTCTGACATCCTCTCTGGAGATCTGGGCGATGATATTCTCTATGGTGATGCCAAGGTCGATATCTTAAGGGGCGGCTCTGGTGAGGACCGTCTACGGGGCTTTAACGGCGACGACTCTCTATTTGGAGGATCGGGCGACGATTCGGCCTTTGGTGATGATGGCAACGATACTGCCGATGGTGGAGACGGTGACGATATCTTCTATGGCGGTTATGGCGATGATCTTTTTAATGAGTTCACGTCGGGAGTGAAGGGCAAGGATCTTGCCTACGGCCAATCCGGGGCAGATCGTATCTACGGGGGAATGCAGGACGACCGACTGTTTGGAGGGTCAGGTGACGACACTCTGGACGGTGACGCCGGGTCTGACTACCTGGACGGTCAGGACGGGGATGACACCCTGCGGGGCTTCTCCTCACCGGACATCCTCTTCGGCGGCAGTGGCGACGATCGGATGATCGGTGGCGCCGGTGACGATCATGCCTTTGGCGCAGCCGGCAGTGATGGCTTCTATGGCGATGGCGGTAACGACACTTTCTCGGCCGACGTGGTCTTTCCCTACCTCGATAGCGGCAGCGACAACTTCGCCGAGGGTGGCGCGGGCGACGACGAGCTCTTTGGGGGTAGCAAGGCCGACAGCTTCTATGGGGGATCGGGGAGCGATCTTCTCTACGGACAGTCCGGGGTCGACTCTCTGGTCGGAGGATCGGATCAGGACTGGCTCACCGGCGGCAGTGGTGTGGACAGGCTGTGGGGTGGCAGGGAAGATGACGTCCTGGACGCCGCGGGTGGCGAGGACCGGCTGCTCTACGGCTCAGGCGGAGACGACACCATCAGCGGCGGCGATGGGGCAGACAGCTTCCTCTTTGGTGGCAGTGGAGCGGACAGCCTCTTCGGCAGCTATCAAACGCCGCCTGCGATCGCCTACAACGACACGGCCGACTACCTGCTCTACGGCGGCTCCGGAGCCGATCGGATCGATGGTAAGGACGGCGATGATCAGGGCCTCTATGGCGGTCAGGGCAACGACGTCATCATTGGCGGCAGTGGCGCCGATCAGCTCTTCGGCGCCGGCAATCGCGACACCCTGCGCGGCAGCAGCGGCGCAGACAGTCTCTACGGCGGGGCTGGTTCCGATTCTCTCTTCGGCGGCGATGGCGACGATCTGGCGGAAGGTAGCCAGAGCCGAGATCTCATCACAGGGGGCAGCGGTGCCGACACATTGCGTGGAGAGAACGGCGCCGACCTGCTGAACGGTGGCTCCGGCAGTGACACGGCCATCGGCGGTCGCAGCAATGATACCTTTATCGTCGACAGCGCGACCGACGTGGTTCGCGAGACGGCCCAAGGCGGCTTGGAGGATGTGCTGCGTTCGAACGCCCTGGACTACAGCCTGGCAGCAGGCATTCTGGGTCATATCGAACGCGGTCAGATCAGCACAACTGCAGGCAACGCCACGCTGGAGGGCAACGACTTCGCCAACAGGCTGCTCGGCAATGACCAGGACAATGTCCTCGCGGGTCACAGCGGCGCCGACATCCTGAACGGAGAGGGCGGCAGCGATCTGCTCGTGGGTGGATCAGGCAACGATACCTTTGTGGTCGACACAGCGACTGACCAAGTGCGCGAGCGCAGCGGTGGAGGTACGGATCTGGTCCGGGCGGAGACGGACTTCACCCTGCCAGAGGGCGGCATCGACGACTTCATCGAGAACCTGCGCCTTCAGGGCGGCTTCGGCCACATCAACGGGACCGGCAACAGCCTGGACAACAGGATCCAGGGGAACAGCGGGGATAATCTTCTGCGCGGACTGGTCGGCAGCGATGTGATCCAGGGCGGCGACGGTGCCGACACGGCCTTCGGCGGCCAAAGCGGCGATACTCTGCGTGGTGAGAGCGGAGCCGACACCCTGAACATCGGGCAGAATGACGTCCTGGTCGGCGGCTCTGGACTGGACTCTTTCCGCTTGGGCAGCGCGAACCTTGGCTTCGGCGGCTCGGGCGGGCCCATCATCCGCGACTTCAACGGTGTCAGCCTCAAGGGGGCGAATGGCGAAGACAAACTGGTCATTGCCACCGGTCTAGAGGTCGGAAGCTTCACCTTCATCGACGGTGCTGCCTTCTCCGGCGGCGGTAACTCGGAAGCCCGCTTTGCCGGAAACCGTCAGCTTCAAATCGACCAGGACGGAGACGGTGCGGTCGACCAGGCCCTGCTGATCGATGGCTTCTCCGCCGCCAACGTCATGACCAGCACCGACTTCCTTTGGCTCTAGGTCGCTCAGATCTGCAGTCTCGAACGGCTGGGCTCGTCGATATCGACGGCATGTTCCTGCAAAGCCTCGATACCGGCACGAAGCCCCTTTGTCGCTGTTTCCAAGGACATCGACGGCATGCCGATGTTCTCGTCCAAGGCAGCGACCTCCGGTAGGCCCGGCAAGTGAACGAAGCCGGCGCGAATGGCCTGCCCACTCTCTGAGAGGTGATGCAGAACGCCATACATGACGTGATTGCAGCAGAAGGTGCCGGGTGCGTCAGAGATGTCCGCCGGCACGCCTGCCGCACGCATGGCCTTGACCATCGCCCGGATCGGCAGGGTCGCGTAGTAGGCCGCCGGTCCGTCCGGAGCCGTCATCCGGCCTTGCATCGAAACTCCGGCATTGTCCAAGAGACCATAGCGTGTGCCGTCATTCAGGTTCTGCGCAATGCGCTCCACCGTGATCATGGTACGGCCGGTGAACTCTCCCAGCATGATGACAGCACTGGGGTGGATCTCGGCAATGGCCTCACGGACCAAGTCGATGGACGTAAAGAAACTGCTGGGAATGATGCGAGAGACGACCTCGGCGCCGGCAATCACCTGTCCGTCCAATGCCCGCGCGACGCCTTCGGCCGGGTTGATCGGTACATTGCCATAGGGCTCATAGCCCGTGAGGAGGATCTTTGTCATGGTGCCAATCCAATGTCTTGCGATGCCTTCGTATCCTATTTGGGTGTTTCAGCGGGCCCGGCCAATCGCCCAATGCGCTGGGCAGAACTCAGGTGATCTGATACCTGCTGTGCGTCGATTGCGATGAAGGTTCTTTTCCAGAGATGAAGGGTGTCGATATCAAAGGCCTCGGCAGCGCCAATGACTTGGCACGGGCGCAGGATCTGCATCGACGTGGCGACCTTGTCGCAGCGCGCGCGCTCTATGAGAAGATCGGCAAACGCCACCCGGACTACCCCCGCGCCCTGCACTATCTGGGGCTTATCGCGCACCAAAGCGGCGACAGTCAAAAGGCCGTGCGGCTGATCAAGAAGGCCTCAGGCCTCAGCCCGAAAGACCCGGAGATGCGCAGCAACCTGGGCAATGCGCTGGCGCGTCTCGGTCGGCTGGACGAGGCCCGGCGCGAACTCGAACGCGCGGTCGCCCTGGCCCCCGACTTTGCGGGTGGTTTCAACAACTTGGGTCTGGTGCTGCGCAAGATGGGTCAGCCGGATAGAGCCGCCGATGCCTTCGCCGAAGCGGTGCGCCTGATGCCGCGCCAAGCGCTGCTCTACGCCAACTGGGGCAGTGCGTTGGCAGAGATGAACGAACTGGCCGCAGCCCAGGAAAAACTGGAGCAGGCGGTCACACTCAGCCCCAAGAATGCCGAAGCTTGGAACAATCTGGGGCTGCTGCAGAGCCGACGCCGGCTTTGGGATGACGCCCTTGTCTCCCTCGAAAAGGCGGCTGACTTGTCTCCAAAGACCGCAACGGTCTGGGTCAATCTCAGCAACGTAGAGCGCGCCTTCGGACGCCTGGATAAGGCACGCAAAGCCGCCGAGACAGCCTTGGATCTGTCACCCAGTCTGCCGGATGCGCACCAAGCGCTGGCGGCGGCCGGCCAGCCCGAGTCGGCAGCAGCGGAGATCGAACGCCTGGAGCAGCTTCTGGCCTCACCGGCGTTGACCCGGAGCGAACGCAGCAACTGTCACTATGCCCTTGGCAAACTGCTGGATGAGACCGGCACCTACCGCCGCGCCTTTACCGCCTTCGCCGCCGCCAACCAGCAGCAAGCGGACCAAGTCGATCTCGAGGCGGTAGAAGCGCGCTTTGCAGAACTCACCCGGCGCTTCGATCCGGCCTTTGTTGAGCGTCTGGCGGGCCTCGCAGATCCCAGCGAGCGTCCGGTCTTCGTCATCGGCATGCCGCGCTCCGGCACCACCCTGGTCGAGCAGATCATTGCCAGCCATCCTGAGGCCGCAGGGGTCGGTGAGCTTGGCAACCTCGAGGGCTATCTGACCGCGATAGAGCAGTCTGCGGACGACCCGGCGCCCGACGATCTGCGCGGCTACATTCAGGATTATCAAGCGACTTTGGATCGTCTTGGGGGCTCTGCGCGACGCGTTGTGGACAAGCGCCCCTTCAACTTCATGGCCGTGGGCCTCATTCTGGCGCTCTTCCCGAATGCGAAGATCCTGCACTGCCGCCGAGACCCGCGCGACACCTGCCTCTCGATCTTCTTCACGAACTTCAATGAACAGCACGCCTTCTCCACCAGGCTGGAAGACATTGGCCACTTCTATCGCCTTTACGCCGACCTGATGGATCGCTGGCGCACCCTCTTTCCGGATCGGCTCTACGAGTTGGACTACGTCCGTCTGGTCCAGGATCAAGAGGCCGAGACTCGCGCGCTGATCCAGCACATCGGTCTCGACTGGGATCCTGCCTGCCTGGCCTTCCACCGCACCCTGCGTCCGGTCGATACGCCGAGCGACTGGCAGGTTCGACAGCCCCTCTACGACAGCTCGGTCGGTCGCTGGCGCCATTACGAAGCAGAGCTTTCTCCCCTCCTGGCAGCGCTGGCCCCTCTCCTCGGCGAGGCTTGACGCCCTCCCCCGCGCGCCTGAAGGTGACACAGCAGTGGGGGACGGTTATGGCAGAGCAGCAACGCACCCGCGGCCGTTGGTGGCTCTTGATCGCCATGGGTTTGTCCCTGGGCCTGGTTCTCCTGGACGAGACCGCGGTCGGGGTGGCGCTGCCCACCATGCAGCATGACCTGGGCATGAGTCGGACCGGCGGACACTGGGTGATCAACGCCTACCTGCTGGTCTTCACCGGGTTGGTCACCGCCGCCGGCAAACTGGGCGACCTCCTGGACTTGAAGCGACTGTTCCTGGCCGGGTTGGCTCTCTTTGCCGTCAGTTCCATCCTCTGCGGCTTTGCCCAGTCGGCCACTTGGTTGATTGTCATGCGCATGGTTCAAGGAATCGGTGCTGCTATTGTCTTCCCAGGCTGCGTCGCCATCATCTCCAAGATCTTCAAGCCGGAAGAACGCGGTCTGGCCTACGGCATCCAGACTGGAATGGCCGGCCTTTTCCTCTGTTCCGGTCCACTGTTGGGCGGCTCTCTGACCGAATTGATAAGCTGGCGCTGGATTTTCTGGATCAACCTTCCCGTTGTCGCTTTCCTCAGTCTGGTCGTCGCCATCCTCTTGCATCTGCCCAAGCGGGAAACCAAGCCCGCTGGCCACTTCGACATACTGGGCCTCGTCACCCTCTTGGCAACCGGGGTGGGCCTCATCACCGCGACCATGCAGGGCCCGGATTGGGGATGGCTCGCAGCACCGACCTTGGCTCTCTTCGCCGTCGGGATTGCCGCACTCTGGGCTTTCATCAAAGTAGAGCGCCGCCAAGACGACCCGCTGATCGATATCTCGCTCTTCGCAAAGCCCTTCTTCACCGAGGCGAAGGTGACCATCTTCTCGGGCCAGTTCAGCAAGCTGACTGTGGTGATCTTCGGGGCCATCTATCTGCAGCGAGCCCAGGGCCTCTCGCCGATCGACGCCGGCCTTCTGATCCTGATCGGCGTCTTCCCCTCGCTTCCCATGGCCCTCCTCGTCGGTCGTATCAGCGACCGTATCGGTTCCGGACGGGTCATGCTGATCGGCCTCTCGGTCAATCTCGCAGCACAGCTGACCTTGCTGCTGGCCGTCCTGATCGACAGCGTTACCCTCTTCGTCGCCGCCGCGCTTGCCTGGGGTTTAGCGCTGCCGGCGCACTACGTGGCGCCCAGACGGGCAGCAATGAACATCGTCGAGGAGCATCAGCACGGCCAAGCCGGGGGCATCTCGGTGACAGCACAGCTTTTGGGCGGCACCGTCGCCGTCGCCGTGGTTGGTGCGGCACGCCTGATGACCGACAGCTTCGCCAGCCTTTTCGTCATCACCAGCCTGCTCGCCTTCCTGGTCCTGATCGCCGTTCTCAAGAGCTATCGGAGCATTCCAGCGGGCGAGCGGCCGTGATTGGCGGCTTTCTACGTTGAGGTTCAAAGCCACATTTGGGCTTTGCCGTTGGCAGTTGGGCTGGCTGCGATATAGTCTCTTCAACCATGAGGCTGCTTCTCCTCAATCCCAACACCTCGGACTCTCTAACCTCGCTGATGATGGACAGCGCCTCAAAAATGGCGTCGCCCGGTATCGAGATCATAGCGACCACAGCCTCTGTTGGCTTTCCCTACATCTCCAGCCGGGCTGAGGCGGAGATCAGCGCGACTCAGGTCTTGGAAACGATTGCCGAGCACCACAAAGACGTGGATGCCGTTATCATCGCTGCGTTCGGTGATCCGGGTCTCATTGGTGCGCGTCAGTTGTTCGACATACCGGTGGTGGGTGTTGCCGAAGCGGCGATGCTGACAGCCTGTGCGCTCGGCCACCGCTTCTCGATTGTCACCTTTTCCAGCAACCTTGCGGACTGGTACTGCGACGGCGTTCAGCGCGCTGGCCTTGAGAGTCGCTTTGCGGGCATTCGTACTCCCAGCGAGGGCTTTCAGTCGATCGACAGGGTGCAGGAGGAGCTTGGCGAGACCTTGATAGGGCTTGTCGAGGAAGCCGTGTGCCTGGACGGGGCGGATGTCGCTGTCCTTGGCGGAGCACCACTTGCCGGTCTTGCAGCAAATGTCTCCGACCGCCTGCCGATCCCGATCGTCGACCCGGTTGCAGCCGGCGTCCTCTTCGCAGAGAGCTTGGTTAGGATCCGGCCGGGAATCGCTCGCGCCGGCGGATTCGCACGTCCACTGGCGAAGTCATCAATTGGTCTTTCCGACAGTCTTGCCAAGCGGATCGACCACACTGACTAACCCGTCCTTGAAACTCATAGCCTGCCTGCCACGGATAGGCCTTCCACACAGTGAGGGTGATTGACAATGAGAGCGCTCAAACGCCTGGACGCACTCGCCCAAGACCTGGCGAGCGGCAAGGCCAGCAGTCGGGCCCTGACGGAGGACTGCCTGGCGGCCATCGATGCCGCCGACGCGCAGACAGCCAAAGCTTACATCTCGGTCGATCGAGAGAGCGCGCGCTCACAAGCAGAGGCCCAAGATGCCTTGCGGGCCGCCGGCGCCGCACCCTCCCCCTGGGCCGGCATTCCGATCTCCATCAAAGATCTCTTCGACCTAGAGGGCCAGGTCACCACAGCAGGCTCCAAGGTCATGGCAGACCAGGGTCCGGCCTTGATCGACGCACCAGCTATCGCTCGCCTGCGCCGCGCCGGATTGGTCTTCCTGGGTCGTACCAACATGACGGAGTTCGCCTATTCCGGCCTCGGTCTCAATCCTCACTACGGCACCCCGCCCAACCCCTTCGATCCTGAGGCCATCCCTGGGGGTTCGAGTTCCGGCGGCGCCGTCTCCGTCGCGCAAGGCATGGCCTGCGGGACCATCGGCAGCGACACCGGCGGATCCTGCCGCATACCGGCAGCCTTCTGCGGCATCACCGGATTCAAGCCGACGCAAAGGCGAATCCCGCGCGAGGGCGCCACCCCCCTTTCCTACAGTCTGGATTCGATCGGCCCCTTGGCACCGAGTGTCTCCTGCTGCGCCATCCTGGACGCTCTGATGGCCGGAGAGACTGCCGCGGCCCCTCTCCCTCATCCGCCCACACGCTTGCGGCTGGGCCTCCTCACCAACTACGTCCTGGAGGACATGGATCAGACCGTCAGCCAGCGCTTCGATGCCGCCGTAGCAGCGCTGTCGAAAGCTGGGGTCGGCCTGGAGGAGATTACGCTCCCTCCCTTGGATCGCCTGTCAGACATAAACGCAAAGGGCGGCATGGCGGCGTCGGAAGCCTGGCATTGGCATCGCCCCCACTTGGCGCGCGGCGAGGCACTCTACGACCCTCGGGTCTCAGGCCGCGTTGTGCGAGGCAGCCAACAGTCAGCGGCCGACTATCTCGATGTCCTGGAGGCGCGGCGCGCGGCGATTGCCGAACTCAAGGCTGCAGTACAGGGCTTCGACGCCCTGATCTATCCCACCGTCCCTGTCGTAGCACCCAAGTTCGCAGCGCTGGAGACAGACGAGGAGTACCTCAGGATCAACAACCTGGTGCTGCGCAACTCCGCTCTCGTGAACTTCCTGGACGGCGCCGCGATCTCTCTGCCTCTGCCCGGAGAGGGCGGCGGTGTGGGGCTGACCGCCATGACCCTCGGCGGCGACGACAGCGCCCTCTTCTCCGTCGCGACCACTTTAGAGGCTCTTGTTAACAGCTAAGGCGAGCGGGTCTCAAAAAGCAGAACCGCTGCCAACCCGAAGATCGGCAGCGGTTCCGTCTTTTTTGTCTCCCACCGCTCCGGTCAGGAGCGGGAAGCCTCGTTATCTCTGGCGGCGGTCTCGCCTCCCGCCAGGACCGAGGTCCCAGAGGGAGGGAGCCAGTCCTTTTTGCTTAGTCCTCTTCGTTGCCGTCGATGCGGACGGCAATCCAGGAGTAGTCATTCTCGGCATAGACCAGCAAGGTCACCACACGGTAGCCCTCCTCGCGTGCCTTCTCGATCTGCTTGACCACGTCGCCCGTGTTCTCGACGGCTTCCTGGTCAACCTCGACGATGACATCACCGGCACTGATGCCCTTGGCGGCGGCGGCACTGTTACCGTCGACCTTGGTCACCATGACGCCGGTCATGTCGGCCGGCAGCTCGAACTCCTGACGCAGCTGCGCGGTCAGCTCCGAGAGCTCCATGCCCAGGTCGGAGACCGTGTCTGGGGTCTTCTCGGTCTCGTTCCGGCCTGGTGCTGCAGCGGCGACCACTGCCTCGTTCAGTGCACCCAGCTCGGCATAGACCGTGACTTCCTTGCCCTTGCGCCACACCTTCACCGGCACCTTGGAGCCGATCGGAGTCTCGGCAACCATGCGCGGCAGCTTGCTGGATTCAGGCACGATGCGGTCATTGAACTCGATGATGACGTCACCCTGATGGATGCCGGCAGCCTCGGCCGGCCCGTCGGGGGTAACAGAGGCCACCAAGGCACCGCGATCCTCGTCCAGACGCAGACCCTCGGCCAATTCCGGGGTCACCCGCTGGATGCGGACACCCAGCCAGCCGCGACGCACCTCGCCATGCTCACGCAGCTGCGTGATCACGTTCTTGGCCATCTGCGAGGGGATCGAGAAGCCGATGCCGACCGACCCGCCAGAGGGCGAGAAGATGGCGGAGTTCACGCCGATGACGTCGCCGTCCATGTTGAAGAGCGGGCCACCGGAGTTGCCGCGGTTGATGGCGGCGTCGGTCTGAATGAAGTCATCATAGGGTCCGGAGCGAATATCCCGGCCGCGGGCCGAGACGATGCCGGCCGTGACCGTGCCGCCCAGGCCAAAGGGATTGCCGATCGCCATCACCCAGTCGCCGATGCGCGCAGTGTCGCTGTCGCCCCACTCGCTGGCCGGAAGCGGCTCATCGCTCTCGACCTTCAAGAGGGCCAGGTCGGTGCGCTCGTCGCTGCCGACCAGGGTGGCGACCAGGCTGGTGTCATCCTGCAGACGCACCGTGATCTCGTCGGCGCCGTCGACCACGTGGTGGTTGGTCACCACATAGCCGCTGGAATCGATGATGAAGCCAGAACCCAGGGCTGCGCCCTGCGGCGGGCGACCCTGGCCGAAGTCCTCGAAGAACTCTTCGAAGTTGCCGGAGCGATCGCCGTCATCGTTCAGGTGCTTGGTCGAGATGTTCACGACCGTCGGCAAAAGCTCTTTGGCCAGATCGGCGAAGCTGTCGGGTGCGCCGCGCGCTTGGGCCTCGAAGGCAATGCCGGGAAGAAGAAGGACCGAGAGGCTGGCCGCAGCAACGCCTCGGCGCAGGCCGCTTCCTCTCAGTGTGTTTGAGATAAAGGACATGGGGTCGGATCTACTCCCTATTCGAGTTTGCAGCGGCAGAATGTTGAACCGCACGCTACCGTGCAAAAAGCCATACCAAAACTGGAAAGAGTCAGCGCTTCGCGTCTGCGTGAGCCTACGGGATTCGCGTGCTTCAGGGATTGAGCCGTTGCTTAGAGGCGGAAATATGACGCCTTGACGCAGAAACCATGACGATCTGTCACCTGAAAATCCAATAGAGGACCGCGCCTAGACTGGCTGCACCCAGGCCCAGGCTCCGCAAGGTATCGATCGACTGTGCTTCCAAGAACTTAAGGACCTCTCCCAAGCGCTTCGGCAGAAGCGCCAGCATGAGCCCTTCGATCACCAAGACCAGCGCCAGAGCCGGCAGCAAATGCTCCATCCTCTAACGCTGGCCCCAGATGGTCACTTTGGTCCGCCCAACCGGCTAGTTGGTCGAGCCACCAGTCGTCGTACCGGTCGCGGTGCCCGCATCGCCGCTGCTCGCATCGGCAGCGTTGTCATTCGCTGCCGGAGTTGTGGTTTCCGGAGCCGTGGTCTCGGGTTCCGGTGTCGTCGCCGGTGCCGAACTATCGCTTTCTGGAGCAAGCAAGGGCACCGTCTCAGGTATCGTTGCAGCCGGAACGGCCTCGGTCCCGGTCGCCGCCGCACCAGTGTCTACAGAACTCAGGCTCGCCGGCGCGCTTTGCATGAGCGCCTCCGCATTAGCAATACCGCCCGCCGGTGTTGCCTGATTGAAGAAGCTGAAGAACTCGCTGTCGGTGGTGAGGACCATAGAGGTCGTGCCCGGGTCGATGGCGTTGCGATAGGCCTGCATGGTGCGGAAGAAGCGGAAGAAGTCCGGATCGTTGGAATAGGCATCGTTCAGCACCGTGGTGCGCTGACCCTCGCCCTCACCGCGCAGGATATCGGCCTGACGCTGCGCCTCGGCGCGGATGACGGTGGCTTGGCGATCGGCCTGGGCCTCGATCGTCTGTTTCTGCTCAGAGCCGCGTGCGCGGAAGTCGGCAGCGAGGCGTTCACGCTCTGCCCGCATCCGCGAATAGACCGCTTCTGCCACCTGCGGCGCCAGATCGGCACGCCCGATACGCAGGTCGACGACAGCAATGCCGAAACGCGCGCCTTCCGTATTCACACGAGCGCGAATGTCGGACATGAGCCGCGAACGCTCAGACGACACAACATCCGTCAAGGTCGCCTCGCCGAAGACCCCTCTGACGGCGTCGTTCACCACTGGGCTTAGACGACCGTCGAGGACGGTCTCTGTCCCGACTGAACGGATGAAGGTCAAGGGATCGTTGATGCGGTAGCGCACGAAGGCATCGACCACCAGGCGTCGATTATCCTCCAGAAGAACCGTCTGCTCAGCAGGATCCAGATTTAAGACGCGCTTCTCAAGGTAGCGCACGTTTTGGATGAACGGAGTCTTGAAGTGCAAGCCAGGATCGGTGATGACCCGCTTGGGATCACCGAATTGCAGCACCACAGCCTGTTGGGTCTGCGCAACGATGAAGGTTGAGGCATAGATCAGAATGCCAATGGCAATCACCACAATGCCAACGATGAGGGGGAAGCGTCCACGCATGGTCTTGTCGTCTTTCCTCAGATATCGACCTACCGGCGGTCGCTATTTGCCTGTCTCTTGGGAACCCGCGCCGCCCTTGGGCCGCAACTCGTTCAGAGGCAGATAGGGCACAGCACCCTCCTGAATCTTGGAGTCCAGGATCAGCTTGTCGGTATTGCCCAGAACGGTTTGCAGGGTCTCCAGATAGAGGCGCTGCTGCGTCAGATCGGGATTGAGGCGGAAGGCGTTGTAGACCTCGACGAAGGCCTGCGCCTCACCTTCCGCGTTCTTGATGATCCGCTCCTTGTAGGCATTGGCGTCCTCGATGGTCCGACGGGCGAAACCGCGCGCTTCCGGCACCACCTTGTTTCGGTAGGCTTCGGCCTCGTTGCGGGCACGCTCCAGATCCTGCTGCGCGCGTTGCACGTCTTCGAAGGCTTCCAAGACCTCTTGCGGCGGCTGAGCGTCCTGAACGTTCACAGCGCTCACGACGATCCCGGATTCATACTCGTCCAAGACCTTCTGCGTCAGTTCCCGCACCTCCCGGGCAACCTCGTCGCGGCCTTCGGCCAGAGCGGGTTGAATATCGGTTTGCCCGATCACCTCACGCATCGCGCTCTCGGCGACGGCCCTCACCGTTTCTTCAGGTTCACGGATGTTGAACTGATAAAAGCCCGCATTGACGATGCGCCACTGCACGGTGAAGGCGATGTCGATGATGTTCTGATCCTGGGTCAACATCTGCAACATCTGATTGTTGCGTCCGCGACTGTTGTTGCCGATCCCGATGGGGATCTGTCGCACCTGGTCGACGTTGACGATCTCGGCGGTTTCGATCGGATAGGGCAGATGCCAATGCAAACCTGGCTCGGCCAGGCTGTCCTGATTGACCCAGGCGCCAAAGCGCAGCACCAAGCCCTGCTCACCTGGATTGACACGATAGAACCCGCTGCCGAGCCACACCAGCAAAGCGATGCCAATGGCAATTGCGATGCCGATGCCGCCGAAGCCGCCACGCGGCATCATCGACTTCATGCGGTCTTGACCGCGTTTGATCAGGTCCTCCAGATCCTGCGGGTTGCGACCACCGCCGCCGCCGCCGAAGCCGCCGCCACCGCCGCCGCCTCCGCCGCTGTCACGATTGCCGCCCCAGGGACCGCCGCCGTTACCTCCGTTCCCGCCGGACCCTCCACCGGATCCGCCGCCGGACCCTCCCCAGGGACCACCAGAACCACCACCTTGCGATTGCCAGGGCATAGGCCTTTCAAGCTCCTCGCTGTCACTGATTGGCGACCCGCCGCTTCTTGGTGCGACGGGACTATCTTCGCAGGTGCCTACCGGATCGGACCCGCGAGGTCTATATCTCACCTGCGCTCATCGTTGAACGTGAGCGCAATTAAGGGCTCGGCCCTTCAAGGACGGCCATCCCCGTCCCGCTCAATATTTGTGACTTAGAGGGGTTTTCAAGCATGGCGAAGGTGAGCGAGGCCCAGATTCTGGACGCGCTGCAGTCGGTTTCCGTCCTGGGCGGCGGTCAGTCCATCGTCGCGGCCGGCCTGATCGAGGGCCTGGTGATCCGCGACGGCAACGTCGGCTTCGCGATCAAGATCGATCCCAGCCAAGCCCAAGCGATGGAGGCCGTGCGCAAGGCGGCAGAACAGGTCGTCTTCGACCTGCCGGGGGTCAGCTCGGCCAGCGTGGCACTGACCGCGCATCACGAGCAACCGGCCCAGGCACCGGCTCCGGCCCCCGCTCGAGGGGGCCAAGAGGGCGGCACCGCGGCCAAGGCCAGCCTGCCGGAGATCGGTGCCATCGTAGCCGTGGCCAGCGGAAAAGGCGGTGTCGGCAAGTCGACCACGGCGACCAATCTGGCACTCGCACTGGCCGGTCGCGGCCTCAAGGTGGGTCTGATGGACGCAGACATCTATGGACCCTCCCAACCGCGCATGATGGGCCTCAGCGGCCGTCCCAAATCGCCCGACGGCAAAACCATCATCCCGCACGAGCGCTTTGGCGTGCGCTGCATGTCGATCGGCTTTCTGGTTGGCGAGGACACGCCGATGATCTGGCGCGGCCCCATGGTGCAGTCGGCCCTGATGCAGATGCTGCGCGACGTGGCCTGGGGCGAGATCGATATCCTGGTCGTGGACATGCCGCCCGGCACCGGCGACGCACAGCTCACCATGGCCCAGCAGGTGCCCCTGAACGGCGCCGTCATCGTCTCGACTCCGCAGGCCGTCGCCCTGGCTGATGTGAAGAAGGCTGTCAACATGTTCCGCAAGGTCGACGTGCCGATCCTGGGCGTAGTCGAGAACATGAGCAGCTACATCTGTCCCAAGTGCGGGCATGAGGACCACATCTTCTCCCACGGCGGCGCACGGCAGGAGGCCGAGGACCGCGGCGTCCCCTTCCTGGGCGAAGTCCCGCTGGAGCCCGCCATCCGCGAAGCCTCCGACGAGGGCAATCCCATCGTCGCCGCGGCTCCGGAGAGCCGGCAGGCCCAGACCTACCGCGCCATAGCGGAGGCGGTCTGGGCAGAGGTCGAGGCTGGACGCAGCGAGCGCCAGGCCCCCAGCATCGTCATGGAATAGGGCGCAATGACGATGGATCTGATTGATCTGTCGTCTGAATCGCGCTCTTCCATTGTGAAGTCAGATCAATAGGGGCGCAGGTCGTTTCGGCTTGCGCCCCTGTTGGTCTGGCCCTGCTCCGCCGGTTTCACGGTCTCTTTATAAAGCGTGTGCGCTTTGCCGTGGCTCCCCCTCTTGGAAGCCTCAGCGCTTTCTCACATCTTCTGGTCGAGAGAGCCACAGATCGAGAGAGAAAGGGTCCACTATGACCAAGTTGGTGCGTTTGTTTTTCCTCGCCGTCTTTGCCACCGGGCTGGCGGGCGGCGCGGCCTCGGCCGAAGAGCTCAAGCCCTATGTCTACCAGACTGACGAGCATGTCGCGATCAAGGGTTATGACCCCGTCGCCTACTTCGTAGACGGCACGCCGACCAAGGGCGATCCGGCCTTCACCGCCGATTATCAAGGTGCAACCTGGCACTTCGCGAATGCTGCCAACCGCGACCGCTTCGTCGCCGAGCCCGAGACTTACGCCCCGGCCTATGGTGGCTACTGCGCCTATGGCATGGCCCAGGGCGGCAAGGTTCCGATCGATCCCGACGCCTGGAAGATCGTCGACGGAACCCTGTATCTCAACGTGAATCAGAAGATTCAGGGGTGGTGGCAAGAGGATATCCCGGGCTTCATCCAAAAGGCCGACGCCAACTGGTCTGGCTTCTCGCACGCGAACTAGACCACCCCACCCTCCAAACAGCAGCAGCGCGGCGCTACAGCAATTCACTGTGGCGCCCGCCTGCTTTCTGCTCTCTGACAGAATTAAGCTTCCATAAAACAGCTGTATGACTGTATAATCACGGCGTTGAGCCAAGAAACCTTGAATGGGCAAGGCTTGATCTTGCCTGCTTAGCTTTGAGACAGGTGAGTCTCAACCGCCGCCGGTGCATATTATGGCAAGAGCAGACCTCGGCGCCTCTGTCGAAGGCAACAGCGACCAAGACGTAGAGACCCTCAAGCGGTTCTACGAAAATTCGTCAATCGGGATCATCAGATCGTCGCCGGATGGACGCTATCTCTTGGTGAATCCAGCCGGCGTCAAGATGCATGGCTACGACCGCGAAGCCCAGTTGCTTGCGACTGTGCAAGACATTGCAACAGAAATCTATGTCGATCCTGAGGATCGGGCGAGATTGAAGCTGCTCCTGCACGAGCATGGCTTCGTTGAGGGCTATGAGTGCCGGATTCGCCGCCACAAGACCGGCGAAGAGATCTGGGTCAGGCAAAACATCTATCGGGTGACCGACGCGGCAGGACAACTGCTCTATTTCGAGGGCTATGTCGAAGACATCAGCGACCGACGGCGCATCGAGCTGGAGTTGAAGGATGCGCGCGATGCATTGGAGAGTGAGGTAGTCAGCAGGACCTCTCTCTTGCGCGCTGCCGTGCACGACCTGAAGGCAGAGGTTGCAGAGCACGAACGAACGCAGCGCGAGTTGCGCCGAACCGAAGAGAGCTTCAGAACACTGATCCGCCAGGCGGGAGATGCCTTCTTCGTCGTGGACCCAAGGTCCGGAGAGATCCTTGACGTCAATGATCAGGCCTGCCGGTCTTTGGGGTATCAGCGCAGCGATCTCTTGGCCTTAACCATCCCAGACATCGACATCGATTTCTCCCTGGATCGCTTCCGTGACCTGATGCACAGCCTCAAGAAGGGCGAAAGAGTCACGATCGTGGGAACCCACCGGCGAAAGGATGCCAGCCTCTTCCCAGTGGAGATACGGGTCGGACTGATTGATCTACAGGGCGAAACCAGGCTCTTGGCTTTGGCGCGCGACGTGTCGGAGCAACGGCAAACCGAGAAACGTCTGCTGCAAGCGCAGAAGATGGAGGCTGTTGGCCAGCTGACCGGCGGAGTCGCGCATGATTTCAACAATCTGCTGGCCGTCATCATGGGCAATGCCGAACTGCTGAGGGACGAGATTGGCCAAGACAGGGACACCCTGCGGGCTGTCGTCCAAGCCGCGCTGCGTGGATCCGAGCTGACTCAGCGCCTCCTCGCCTTCTCCCGCCAGCAGAACCTGACACCCCAGGCCATCGATCTGAACCAACTGGTCGCAGGGATCAGGAACCTCTTGGCGCGCACTCTGGGCGCGACAATAGAAGTCGACGTTACGCCCTACCCCGGTCTTTGGCCTGCAATTGCCGATCCAGGCCAGGTCGAGAGCGCGCTTCTGAACCTGACCTTGAATGCGCGCGATGCCATGCCGGATGGGGGCCGTCTGTCCATCTCGTGCTATAACCTCCATGTTGAGGATGAACTGCCTTCGAAGGCTCCTGATCTTCCGGTCGGCGACTACGTGGCGCTTGCGGTCAGCGATACGGGCACCGGCATGTCAGAAGCGGTGAGAGCACAGGCCTTCGAGCCCTTCTTCACCACCAAGGAAGTCGGCAAGGGCAGCGGGCTGGGTCTTTCCATGGTTTACGGCTTTGCCAAGCAGTCTGGCGGCAATGTCGCCATCGAAAGCACTGAAGAGCACGGCACCGAGGTAACACTCTACCTGCCGCGCGCTGCGAGCCAGAGTGACGCCGAGCAGGCGGAAGCGCACAGCGACATAAGCCAGGGCGGGAAAGAGACCGTTCTGGTGTTGGAGGACGACGCGGATCTAAGGGATATGATCGTCCGCATGCTCCAGGGCCTGAGTTATCGGGTAATCGCCGTCGGTGAGGTTGCCGCCGCGCGCCCCCTCTTCGAAAATAAGACAAACATCGATCTGGTGCTGTCGGACGTGATCCTGCCTGGAGGGGCCAGCGGTCCGGCCTTCGTCGAGGAGATGCGCAGTCTCTACCCGACCCTGAAGGTCATCTACATGTCCGGTTATCCTGCCGAATCCGGCCACACGGCGGAGCTTGTCCGCCAAGGTCGGGTGCTGCTGCGCAAACCCTTTCAGCGCAAACGCTTGGCCGAAGTCCTCCGCGAAGTCCTTGCCTGACATTCGATGCACGCCAGGTCAGCCTGCCCACCGGGTGCCGCGCTTGCGCCATTGATCGCTCTCTCTGGCCATCCCCTGCCATGGTCAGAACGCCAGACAGCGATTAGATTTGCCCGTCGAACCCAGGGAGTTGGAGAAAGCCAGGTGAACATCGGAGAGGTTTCGGCGCGCACTGGACTACCCCGCAAGACCATACGCTATTACGAGGACATAGGCCTCCTGGTTCCGGCGCGCGGAAAGAACGGTTACCGGGCTTTTCGAGAGAGCGACGTTCACAAGCTGGCTTTCATCGCTCGCGCGCGCTCGCTGGGCTTTTCCGTCAACGAGTGCCGTGCGCTGCTGGAACTCTATGTCGACCACGGACGCGCAAGCGCCGATGTTAAGGCGCTGGCAAAGCAGCACTTAAGGGATATCAGCGCCAAGATCACCGAACTTGAAGCCATGCGTCGAACACTGTCGTTGCTGGTGGAGGCCTGCAACGGCGATCATCGCCCCGACTGCCCAATCTTGGACGATCTGGCTCACAAGCAAGAGACCTGAGAGATCGAGAATTCTGCCTTGACCTTCCCCTAGGTGGAAGCCTCACAGGATAGATATGAACCGGCTGATCGCGACCTTCCTTGCTCTGCTTCTTGTGCTGGGCCCCTTGGCACCGGACCCTGTCATGGCGCAGGGCTCCAGCAACCAAGAAGAGGTCGCGGGGCACTTGCTCCACAGCCCGGGTGATCACTGCGAGCAGGAGGGCTGTGCGCTGGGAGAGGCAGTCTTCTGCTGTGTCGTCCTGGTCGGACACTGCACAGCCCAGCCTGCCCTCTCCGCTGCGGCTTCGAGCTATTGCCCGACCCAGACCGCTGCAGCGCACTTCGCAATGCGAGACAGACTGCTAAAGGGCCTCCATCCGGAGACCGAGCCGCCTCCACCTCGAGTCTGAGCGACACCAACCCAACCAGGCGTCCAGGTCACCTCCGCCCCTTTCGATGAAGCGGAAGGCCGACCATGGCTTACTCAGACCAAAGAGGTTCTATCATGAAGACCACCCTATCGGCGCGGGTCCCGCTCGCCGCCTCCATCGCGTTTGTCCCCTTTGTCGCCGTCTCCATGTCGCTGGCCGATATCGGGCATGGTAAGAACGCACCGGCCGGTCAGCCGGGAGACACCCCCTCTCGCAGCGTCAACATCACCATGTACGATAGCTATTATGAGCCTGAGAGCATCGTGGTGAATGCGGGCGAGACTGTCCGCTTTGTCGTGTCCAATCAGGGCCGGCTGGTGCACGAGTTCAACATCGGCACAGCGGACATGCACCTGGCCCACCAGGACGAAATGCAGATGATGGTCGATCATGGGGTTCTGAGTGGAACCGCAATCGACCATCAGGCCGCCCAGGCCATGCAGGCCTCTATGGGTCACGGCCTGCACGAAGATCCAAACAGCGTCCTGCTGGAACCAGGCAAGACCGGCGAAGTGATCTGGACTTTCCCCAGATCCGGAACACTGGAACTGGCTTGCAACGTGCCGGGACACTACGACGCCGGCATGATCGGCGAGATCCTGATCGCCCAGTAGGACAGCCGGGCGGCAGCCCGAGTCCTGGTTGCCGCCCCAGCACTCCAAAGGATTACGACATGGCAACTGCCCTGATCAAACGGCAGGCGTTGGCGCTTGCTCTTCTCGTCCTCGCACCAGCAGCGCAAGCCGAGGTTTACAGCCTCACCGTCGATCGCGTGACGATCGACAGCGGCGCTTTCCGCAAGACCGGCGTAGGCTTCAATGGAAGCTCTCCTGGCCCCCTTCTCCGCTTCCGAGAGGGCGATGAGGTGACCATCAAGGTCACGAACAATCTCTCGGAGCCCACATCGATCCATTGGCACGGATTGATCCTGCCCTTCGATCAAGACGGGGTGCCGGGGATCAGCTATCCGGGAATCGCGCCTGGCGAGACCTTCACCTATCGCTTCCCCATCGTGCAAAGCGGCACCTACTGGTTTCACAGCCACAGCGACTTCCAGGAACCGGACGGGGCTTACGGCGCAATCGTCATCGAACCGAAGGGGCGCGAACCCTTCCGCTACGATCGCGACTATGTGGTCCAGCTGACCGACGCACATCCGCACTCCGGCAATCGGATCTTCCGCAATCTTAAGATGATGCCGGACTACTACAACCGTAAGCAGCGAACCCTGTTCGATTTCTTCGACGATGTCGAAGAAACTGGCCTTGCCTCCGCCCTCTCGGACCGCCTGGCCTGGGGGGAGATGCGAATGATGCCCACCGACATCGAGGACCTGCAGGGCTTTATGCCGCTGATCAACGGCAAGGGGCCGACACAAAACTGGACCGGCCTCTTCCAGCCTGGCGAGCGTGTACGCCTGCGCTTCATCAACTCTTCGGCCATGACCTACTTCGACCTGCGCATTCCCGGCTTGGAGATGACGGTCATACAGGCGGACGGCAACAATGTGCAGCCGGTCAAGGTTGACGAGCTTCGTATTGCCGTTGCCGAGACCTACGACGTGATCGTCAGACCACGAGAGGCCCAAGCCTACACCATCATCGCTGAGTCCATGGGAAGAACGGCCTATGCCCGCGGCACTCTGGCACCTCGAATCGGCATGACCGGTGACAAGCCGGAGCTGCGGGAAGAGCCACGTCTCACAATGGCCGACATGGGCATGGCGCATGGCGATCACGCTTCTATGGATCACGGTCCAATGGATGGGGGTCAGGATGCCATGACCAGCGAGAGCCACGCCATGGCTGACGGCACAGTGATGGCGGGGTCGATGGATCACAGTGCCCATCTCGGCGCAGAAGAGCAGAGGGCAGATCCCTTCTACGCTGCGGGCAGCGGCTTGGCGCCGCGGGCGGCCAATGGCGGCAAGTTTCTCTCCTACCTCGATCTCAAAGCCCAGAGCCCGCTCTATCCGGAGCGCGAGGCAGACCGGGAGATCGAACTGCGTCTCACCGGCAACATGGAACGCTACATCTGGTCGATTAACGGCGTGAAGTTCTCGGATGCAGAGCCCGTCCGGCTCACCTTGGGCGAGCGCGTCCGCTTCAAGTTCGTCAACGAGACCATGATGAGCCACCCCATGCATCTGCACGGGATGTGGTCGATCCTCGACACCGGCAGCGGCCAGTGGGACCCTATCAAGCATGTGGTCAGCGTGGCACCAGGGACCACGGTCTTTATGGAGACCGAGGTCGACGCCCCGGGCCAGTGGGCCTTTCATTGCCACCTGGCCTACCACGCCGAGGCTGGCATGTTTCGCAAGGTCCTGGTCGAAGGTAGTCCGCTGGGCGATCAGCCGGCGCAATCCGCCGCCAAGGGAGGCTAGGGCGATGGATCAGCTCAAGAAACCACTCGCCTTGGCTGTCGCCTTGATCCTAATTTTACCCCTAACGGCGCGTGCGCAAGAACCTCTGTTCTGGGGTTTTCAGGCCGACCAGTTGGAGTATCGGGTCAACCCGGACGATAGCGTTTTCGCTTGGGACTTCGATGCCTTCATCGGCCGGGATGAGCTGCGCTTTGTGTGGCGCAGCGAAGCCGAGTATCTGATCAAAGACGCCGGGTTCGAAAGACTGGAAAACCAGTTCCGCCTGCAGACCCCCATATCGGACTTCTTTGATGCCGTGGCGGGTGTGCGGGTCGATACACCGGAGGGACCGGATCGCGTGTTCGGCGTCTTGGGTGTCCATGGCCTGGCGCCACATTGGTTTGAGATCGACCTCGACCTCTTTGTCGCAAAAGACCCGGTCCTGCGCTTCGATGGTGACTATGCGCTCTTGGTGACGAACCGGGTGACCGTCATTCCCAGTGTCGAGTTCGATCTTCCCTTCACCGATGATCCAGAGCGTGGCGTAAGCGCGCTCGGGCCCCGCCTGGAGACAGGCGCCAGGATCTCTTACGATTTGGTTGACCGGCTATTCTCGCCTTATGTCGGGGTGAACTATGAGCGAGTTTTTGCCGGAACAGCCGACCTGGCTAGGCTCGAAGGCGAGGAGGTCGATGGCCTCTTCTTCGTCGTCGGCGCCAGGGTGATCTTCTAGGCGCAGTGAAAGGCCGGCAGGTGCACGCAACTGCCGGCCTTGCTATCCGTCCGAATCTCAAATGGAAGAGGTTCAGGCCTCGCGGTCCAGTACCTCCATCAATTCACGCCACTCTCTGGCGGTCAGACCGCTGTCCTCTTGCGTCACCTCTTCGCCGGCGATGAGGCGTCTAACCACAGCCAGGCCCTGCTTGGAGAAAGAGGCACTGCCCAGGCGATAGTCCTCAAAGGCCTCGGCCGTCATCGGGACCCAGCGGCGCACGAGATCCATCAGGACGTCGGCGTAGACACGAATCTCGTACTGCGCATGGGGATCGGCTCTGAGCGAGAGGAAGTGCAGCAGATTGTGCAGGTCGACCTTCCAGTACCACTGGGTATAGGCGCTGACCGGCAAGACCATGCGCGCCAGTTCCCGCGCCAGGCCTGGACGCTCGGGATCAGCCTCAATCTCGGTGCCGTCAGGATCGTTCAAGAGCCAGAGGTAGTCGGCATAGGCCTGGGCGCTGCCGGCCGCCATGCGGCCCTGGACATCGGTCGCCTGGTCGTCGCTCAAGAGTGCCCCGCGGCCTTGCCGATTGCTCTGGGATTGCACGGCCAGCTGTTGTGCGTCCGGCAGATAGAACTCCCGGTCCAGGATCGAATAGCGCGCCGAGTATTCATTCACGTTGGCGGTACGATGGCGAATCCACTGCCGGGCCACGAACATCGGCAGCTTCACATGCAGCTTGATCTCGCACATCTCGAAGGGCGAGGTGTGGCGGTGGCGCAGCAGATAGCGGATCAAACCACGATCCTGCTGCACCTGCTTGGTGCCGCGCCCATAAGAGACCCGGGCCGCCTGCACGATGGCGGCATCGTCACCCATGTAGTCGATCACCCGGATGAAGCCGTGATCCAGCACCGGCAGCGGGTCGTAGAGGATCTCTTCCAGGGCCGGCGCCACGGCGCGCTTCGTGGGCAAGGTTTCGTCGGTCATTGCGGGTCGATCAGTTGTGCTCACGGTCATCTGTTGGCCATGCCAGGCATGCTCGTCTCTTTCGCTGGTGCTTTGACACAATGGCAGACCAGTTTGTCTGGAACGAGACGAGTCCCGAGAGCGGTAATTTTCGTACCTGTGGATCACCTGAGTAAGGTGGATAGCCGAACCCCTTCCCTTCGGCCATCAGGACGACTACATCTAGAGAGCCGGCTCGTTCCGGCTATGGCGCTAAACTGGCTTGCGGAATAAGCGTAGTGGACCCGGGGGCAGTACCCGGCGCCTCCACCATCTTTTCGGCTGGCCCGCTCTCGTCACCATGCGCGTGACTTGAGCGGCCGCCGCTTATGGGGGCGAAACAGGATCGACACGCGTGGTAAAGGCTTGTTGGGTGCCCGGCATGGTTCCGCCGTTATCGGGCCGAATCTACAGGTGCCAACGACAATCGTATGGCCCTCGCTGCCTAACACATAAAGGCAAGCGCGGTTCGGGGGGCACCGGGCAACAGAAGCCCCCCACTAAATCCTTCGCCACTAGTCCTGCGAACGAGTCTTAATACGGCCGGATCACGGGACTTTTTTGCAGTGACAGCACTTATCGTTCGAAAAAGTGTCGCATTGTCGTCGCGGTACGGATAGCGTGGCGACAGTGTTATCGTTAGCTTACAAACATAAACAAGGGCGTGTAGCCTCCGGTCGGGGGTGGGCCGGACAGAAGAAGCAGTCGGGGAGGACCAGAGTTTGAGCGACGCACCAGGCCAAGACTTGCTGCGCTATGATCTTATGTTGCAGCGCGCACTGCGCAGTGTGCTGCGCGACACCTTGACGATCGCTGCCGAGAAGGGGCTTCCCGGCGCCCATCACCTCTTTATTACCTTCCGAACTGCAGCCGAGGATGTGGAGATCGCCGACTATCTGGCGGCCCGCTATCCTGACGAGATGACCATCGTGTTGCAGCACGAGTATTGGGGCCTGGAAGTGACTGACGAAGGCTTCTCTGTGACCCTAAGCTTCAGCAATCGCCATGAGCGCCTGGTCATCCCCTTTGCCGCCGTGACGGCCTTCGCCGACCCCTCCGTGCGCTTTGGCCTGCAGTTCGACAAGGCCGTGCAAGGCGAGACCGGAGAGGCTCCGGACGAGGAGATCGAGGAGGAGGCCGAAACGCCTGAGGCCGACGCGACGAGCGAGAGCGAAGCAGGCAACAACGTCGTCACCCTGGATCGCTTCCGCAAGCGCGAGGGCTAACCTCCACACACCATTGGGGGCGCCCGCCCGCTCAAGCCTCTTTGGGCTGGCTGCTCTTCGGCTGTTCGCCGGCGCGACGGGCCGCGGCTACTTCTTCGAAGTGATGGCGCAGTTCCGGATCGCGGCGGATCACCTCGCGGAAGTCGACATCGTCCAGCATCAAGAGGTGGCAATAGCCCTCTGCCCGCACCGTTGCACTGCGCGGCTCGCGCGACAGCAGCGCCATCTCGCCAAAAAAAGCACCGGGGCCCAAGCGAATCTTACCGCCCGGCAGTTCCACCAAGACCTCTCCGGCCACGATGAAGTACATCCGCCGCCCACGCCGCCCCTTCACCACGATGGCCTCATCCGGCAGGGCCAGTCCGGGCCTCAGCGAGGACGCCAGACGCTGTTGACTGGCCTGCGGCAGCTCATGAAACAGCGGCACCCGGTCGATCATCTCCGCCAGCTCCAGACCCAGATCCAGGATCGGCCGATGCGAGACCTTGGCGCTGCGCTGATCGCGATTGCGCATCAAATCGGCATGCACCTCGCGGCTGATCAGCTGCTCTTCCAATTGCCGATTGTAGCTGACTGCCTCCAGCCTGAGTGCGATTCGCGCCAGATAGCGTGCCGCCAGGGCTTCCGAGTAGGAGGGATAGCGCGTCCTGGCGGCCGTCAGCGCCGTATCCAGCTCACGCTGCCGCTCATCCAGAGCCGCCAGCAGGGCCGCGCGCGCGTCCGATTGCATCACCGGCGCCAGGCGCTCAGTTGCGTAGTCGCGCAACTCACCCACGACGAAGCGGGTGATCAGCAGCAGCTCAAACCGATCGGCCAAGGCGATCGCCAGGGGTTGACGCCAGCCCATGCGGCGCTGGGCCCATATAGCAAGGCGCTGGGGCGGATGGAACTGCAGAACCCAGGCAGTCGACCGCAGCCAGCCCTTAAGGCCCTCGTCGCGCACGGCATCGCGGTGGCGATCGGTACTGGAGATCAGGCTGGCAACCAGCCGGCGGCCCAGAACCTGCTCGTGCAGATGGCGCATGTAGAGCTCTCGCTCGCGCGTGACCAGGGTCAGGAGGCCGACCAGCAGGCTGTCGTCCTCCGTCATGCTGGGCTCCGGCGTCGCCGGACGCTCCTTCAGGATCACCCGCTCAGCCAGCTCGGACGGCAGATCGTAGCTTTCAGCCGCGTGACGGACTTGCCGGTCCACCTCTTCCACCGACAGAGCCAGAACCCGGTCTCGCAGCTGCTGCTCCAGCGGTGGCAGGCGGTCGAGCTTCAAGAGGCGCAGTATGGGCTTCAGGCTGGGCGCCTGAACCAGGACGGTGAAGAAGGTGTAGCCGATTGCCAGCAAGGCCACGAAGTCCCGCACCTCCTCCGGCAAGGCCGCCTCGCCCGCCACCGCCAAGGCCAACACCATGGTCACTGCGCCGCGCAGACCGCCCCAGACGATGACCAGTTTGAAGCGCTCACCAATCGGCCGGGTCAGGCGCAGCAGCACGATCAGCGGCAAGAGCAGATAGAGCACCAGGCAGCGCGCCGCCAAGGCAGCGACCACCACCAGCAGGACCAGCAGCAAGTCCTCGCCCGCAGCATCCGGCAGCGATATGACCGCCAGCATGGACGCCAACACGAAGACCAGGGAATTCCCCCAAAATTCAAGCTGTTGCCAGGCTGTCTTAACAGATTGCCAGACTGTCGGAACCAGATGCGTCGGCCCGTCTACAGCCACCACCAGGGCCGCCGCCACCACCGCCACGACGCCGGAGACCCCGACGTAGCGCTCTCCCAAAATGTAGACCAGGTAGGCCAGAGCCACGGTGACACTGGTTGCAGCCACTGCGGAGCGTCCGACCCAGCGAAAGGCATAGCCGGCGAGCTTGCCCGCCAGGATCCCGAAGAGACTGCCGCCCAGGAAGGCAATGGCCAGTGTCTCGAGACCGGTGAGGAAGGAAAGCGGCTCACCTTGGCTCAGTAGAGCGACGAAGAGGGAGAAGAGCACGATGGCAGCAGCATCGTTGAAGAGGCTCTCGCCGGCGACCAGGGTGGTGAGTCGCCTGGGCGCGCCGATGTCCTTAAAGACCCCGACCACCGCGGCCGGATCGGTCGGCCCCACCACGGCACCCAAGAGCAGGCAGGCAGCCAAGCTCATGCCCGCCAGCGGCCAAAGGGTCAATCCCACGACCAGGACACAGACGAAGACCGCAACCACGGCCAGCAACAGAACCGCGGCCATGTCCTCGCGCAGCAGACGGACGTCGACGGAGAGCCCTGCGGTAAAGAGCAGCGGCGGCAGGAAGAGGAAGAGGAACCCCTCGGCCGTGAGGTTGAGGAGCTCCAGCCCCTCACTCAGGTCCGTCACAGGCTGCAACAGCCCCACCGGCTGCCAGGGTCCGACAAAGAGTCCCAGCACCACGCCCAGCATAGCCAGCACCAGGGTCTGCGGCACGGCCAAGCGTGTGGCCAGCGGCTGCAAGAGGCCAACCGCCAAGAGCAGAATCGCGAGTGCGAAGAGAACCAGGATCAGATCGAGCATCATCCTCACTTTATCGCGAAATCGGCCGGATTCACGACTTCGCCGCAAATCTGCCCTTCGGTTGCGCTTGGCGTCAGCTAAACGCGCACCACATGATACAGCATGCAAGGGTGGCGATTGCTGGCCAGCGAAGGGATGGCCTGTGAAAATCTCACTCTAAACCGTTGAACTTATGGGCTGTGTGTTGGGGCCGTGGCAAGCGTCCCCTGGCACCACAGGCCAGATCTAGGCCGATTTGGGGGTAGGTCGAGATGTCATCCGACGCAACAGGAGGCGACCTTCTCGATGACGGAACAGGACTTGGGTCTACGCAAACGCTCCCTCACCATTGCCCGCCACAGGACCTCATTGGCTCTGGAGCCGATCTTCTGGCGCGCACTGGATAGCGAGGCGAACGATCGCAAACTTTCCCTCGCTGCACTGATCTCAGAGATCGATCGCGAGCGCGCTACGGCAGAGCTGCCGATCTCGCTTGCCAGCGCATCGCGTGTCCACGTCGTCTCACAGCTCCTGAACAAGCTGGACCAGCAGGGGGATGATCCCTGATCCGCGCCTTCCACTAGACAGATCCAGAAAGCGCCCCATCCTGAAGCGGGAGGACGTGCATCCAATTGACCCGTCCGCCATCAAAGCGAACGGGAGTTGGCGATGCGAGCCCTTCACCTCGCGCTATCCGGATTGGCGCTTATCGGACTTCTAGCGGGGGCGGCCTGCAGCAAGACGACGACCTCTCCTCAGTCGCAGACCAGCATTAGCGAGACTGATCCGGTTGCCTTCCGCGATTGCCGCAAGACGGTGAACGAGGACAGCGGTGCCGCTTCGGAAGACTGTGCGATAGAGCGCTGAAATCGACCGCTAGAGCGCCGCAATGACCTGAAGGGCGCGCTCGGCCGTCCAACTGGCTGCCACCGCGATGCAGGGCAAGACCACGATCCAGCGCAGGCCTTGAGCCCAACGCTCGGCATAGCGGCCGAGCAGCCAAAAAAGCGGCCAGATCAGCAGCACGATGGCCAATTGCCCCAACTCCACCCCCACATTGAAGGAAAGCAGGCTCTGCCAGAGGTTTGGTGAGGAGAGGTTGAGGATCTGGTGCAGCACGAAGGAGAAGCCCAATCCATGCAGCAATCCCAAGACCGCCGTCATGGCAATGGTGCTGGCCCCTTCCCGGCGCAAGAGGGCAATCACCCCGGCATAGATGATGGAGAGCGCGATGCCGGTCTCAACCGCCGGAATGAACCAGGCGCCCTGTGGCACAAAGCCGAAGAAACCCAGGATCAAGGTGATGCTGTGCCCGATCGTAAAGCCGGTCACGCGCCACAGCAGGGCGCCCAGATGGATCGCGCCGACAGTCAAGCAGAGCACAAAGAGGACATGGTCCCAGCCCTCCAGGATGTGGATCACCCCCTGCTTGATGAACCGCACTGCTGCATCAAGTGCAGACCGTGAGATCTCGACCGGCTCGGCCAGCAAGCCGCTCTCACGGAAGACCAGGGTTTCGTCGGCGAAGTGATCCAGGATCAGGTTCGCTGTCTCCTCCTGCCCTTCCAGACCGGGGTTCAAGCTGCTGCCGATAATCAGTGCGTAGATCGGATCTTCGCTTTGATAGCGAAGGATCACATCCGTTACGCTGTCCCCGACATAGATTGGCAGATTCGTCTCTGGCACCACAGGATTGTCGAAGGCCCGTTTGGCCTCCTCCAAGGTCGCGAAAGGCGGCTGCGACAGCGCGGGATAGACCCGCAAGGCCTCAACCTTGGCCGGCAGTATCTCCCTTTCCACGGTGATCTGATGGCCGTCCGCGATGAGCTGCGCCAGGCCCAGAGGATCCGCACGGATCGCCTCCAGGTCCAGATAGTGAAGCAGCTGTTGATCGCTGACGCTGTTCTGCGTGTAAGGCGCCGGCGCCACGCTGCCATCGGCCTGCTCTTCGCCGATCAGCGGCGCCAAGACATAAGGGGTCGGCAGACGCAGATAGACCCTGAGCCCATCCTCCAAATGCTCGACGTGAATGACACGGATGTTGACGTTCAGATTGAAGTGAGCCGCAAGCGGCCGCGCAAATCCGAAGAGCAGAGCCAGCAGCAGCAGTGAGAGGGCCGCCATCCGGGGAAGGCGACCCTCTTTGCTCATAGAGATGTTCAATCCGAACAGGGTCATCAGCCCTCTTCAGTCACCGCGTTATAGGACCCGAAGTACATGACGTGGCCCTTCTTACCCTCCAGGTCGGCCGGGCTGAGCTCGATCGAGGACGCGTCGAGCATGGTGTGCTCGTGCGTCTGGGTCCACTCCGTCGCCGGCTCCAGGGTCGAGGTGTAGAAGGTCGTCTCCGGCACCAGATAGTGATGCGGAATGGCAACCTTGGCGCCGCTCTTTTCCACCACGGCATCGGCCTGGGCATAGTCCAGGATGTGGCGCGAGCCATCCACCGGCACGAAGATGACGTCAACCTCGCCGATCTTGTCCCAGACCTCCTGCGGCGGGTTCGGACGATTATCGCCCCACATCAAGAGCTTCATGCCACCGGTCTCGATCACATAGAGCGAGTTGTCGAAGTGGCGGAAGTTGGTCGGCGGACAGGGATCGGCGCGCCCCTCGAACTGCTTCACCGCCTCGGTCCAGGCGACCGTGCCCGGCGCCACACATTGATGCTTGTCGGCGATCGCGGTGATCTTCACGTCGCCCAGTTGGAAGGTTCCGGCCATGCGATCCAACAACATGTTGGCATCGACCCGATCCAGGGCATCGTGATCAAAGTGCGCATGGGTCGACATGCCGATATCGACATCGGTCATGGGGAACTCCATGCGGTACCACAGGCCCCAGGCGCCCGAGGGATCGTTGCGCCAGGGATCCACCATGATGGTGATGCCCCTGGGTGAGGTCACCTTGAAAGCGGAGTTGCTGTAGTAGGCGATGCCGACCTTGCCGCTGTCCGGCTGCACGCCGCCTTCTTTCTGGATTTCGACCAAGCGGTTGTTGTTCTTACCTGATTCCCAGGAAACCAGGTGGCTGTAGGCCTGTTCTCCCACCCCGATGGTGGCACCGGCCAGAATAGCGCCACTGATCGCTAAAGCTTTGTAAGCCTTCATGTTAGGCCTCCCTTGCTTGCAAGATGGCCGACTTCGGGACGAAGCCTGACCACCGAAAAGCCTATCAAGGCCGCGATCCAGACCACAGATTGGGCTTATGGGGGGATACTATGGGGAAAAACCCCATAGTCAGCCGAGGGAGATCAGGTAGCTACGCAGGCTGACGTTGGAGCCTTTGACGCCCACCTTCTTGCGGATGTTGTCGCGATGAAAGTTGATGGTGCTGGTGGCGATCGACATGAGATCGGCGATTTCCTTGCTGGAGCGCCCCTGGATGATCAGCTTCGCGACCTCGATCTCCGTCGGGGTCAAGCTCTGAAAGGCGGTCGAGAGGCGCGCGGGAAAGGCCGAGGCGATCTCATGAATGTTCGCCTCCAGGATCGCCAGATAGGCCGTCGTGCGCGCATCGCTGGTCAGGCGCTTCACCTTCTCCAGGTAGGGCACGATCTGCTCGTTGACGTTCCAGACGATGCGCTCCTCCACCTCCTGCTTGGCCAGTTCGATCTTTTCGATCAGCACCTTCAGCGCGGTGTTGGTTTCTTCCAGTTCCTGTTCACGCCGCCTGAGGTCAGCGTTTGCCTTGGTCAATGCCCGAGTGCGCTCTTCAATTCTCGTTTCCAAGAGGTCGTGGGCCTCCTGCAGCGCCACTTCGACCCGCCTGCGTTCCGCCAACTCGATCAAGAGCTTGAGGTCGCCATCCACCACCTCACGGAAGGCCGCCAAGAGATCGCGACAGGAAACGGCCCTTGGATTGTCCTGTCGGTCCAGCACGCAGATGGTTCCGAAGAGACTGCCGTCGGGCCAGGTGAGCGGAAGACCCATGTAGAAAGTCATGCCATGCTCGATGTCGGGATTCTCAGCCCACTCTTCTTCCTGCAAGGCATCGCGAACCTCCAAGAGGCTCCGATCTGCCATCACCCGATCGCAGTAGAGGCCGCTGCCCAGTTGGAAGGCGAGCCCCTCGGAATAGGGATTGTCGCTGCCGCTGCTGGTAACGAAGACCCGATGCTCTGGCGGCGAGAGACGCATGATAAGGCCGGCTGGCACCTCCATGGCACGCGCCATCAGATCCACCACACGCTGCCAGCCGGCCAGCATGTCTTTCGGTATCGTCGGGTTCTTGCTCGTCATGGCCGAAGCGCCGCTGCTTTCGATTTCCCAGTCTTGCCTCGGTATAAGCCTAGCCTGCTAGGATCGCCCAGAACAGCAGGAGACGATCATGGCCGATTCCAAAGGCGGCTTCCTGGACGGAGCCTACAAGGTCGAAGACGGCAGCTCGACCCAGGGTCTCTATCGTGATTGGGCTGCCTCTTACGAGGCCGAGATCCGGGCGAATGGCTATGTCACGCCGGAACGCTGTGCCGCAGCCCTGGCTGCGACTGTCGCCGACAAGAGCGATGCGGTCCTGGACCTGGGCTGCGGTACCGGGCTCTCCGGCGAGGCCCTGAAAGCTGAGGGCTTCACCACCATCGATGGGACCGACTTCTCGGCCGAAATGCTGGCTTACGCCAAGCAAAAGCCGGACCTCTACCGCGAACTGATCCTTGGCGACCTGACAAACCCCTTGCCAGGCAAGCCCGGTGACTATCAGGCCGCCGCAGCGATTGGCGTCTTTAGCCCCGGCCACGCCCCGCCGGCGATGATCGAGCAGGTCATGGACCTACTTCCAGCAGGCGGCTGCTTTGTCTTTTCCCTGAACGATCACGCCCGCCAGGACCCGAACTATGAGGGCGAGATTGCGCGTCTGACCGAGGCTGGAAAGGTCGAGCTGGTCATTAACGAGAAGGGGCCGCACCTGCCGGCGCGCGGCATCGAATGCCTGGTCTGCGTGCTGCGTCGTTTATGATGTCAGCGTTCCGGTCTATCCCGTCTTAGGCGCAAATTCGTGAGGGAGAGACCATGCAGTCCATGCTCATTGTCGGAGGCAGTCGCGGCATAGGCCGTGCTACGGCCGAGCACTATCAGGAGCGCGTACCAGAGCTCTACTCGGTGTCGCGGAGCCCCTCGCCTTTCGGCACCTGGATCGAGGCCGATATCTCCCGGCAAGAGGGCATCGAGGCGGTGGCCAAGGCACTTGGCCATCGCCCGCTGGACGCCTTCCTGTTCCTGGGAGGCGTCTGGGAGGAGGAGGCCTTCAAGAGCGACTACGATTTCAGCAACTCCAGCGACGAGGAAATCGACTTCGTCCTCTCGGTCAACCTCGTGGCGCCGATCAAACTGACGAAGCGCCTCCTGCCCAACCTGAAGGCGGCGGAGGCTGCGCGTGTGCTGATGATCGGGTCGCTCTCGGGGCTCGACAACATCGCCGGCAGGGAAGTCGCCAACTCCGCCTCGAAGTTCGGTTTGCGGGGTGCTGCTCAAGCGATGCAGAAGGAGCTGAGGGCGGCAGGCCTTAGCTTCACCGTGCTCAACCCGGACAATGTCGAAACACCCGAAGTCATCGAGGACATCGAAACCGGTGCCTTCGGACCGCAGGAGCCAATTGCGATGAGCGACCTGATTGCGGTGATCGACTGCGTCCTGAGCCTTTCAAAGACGAGCTACGTTTCAGAGATCAACCTGGTGCAGCGCTTTCCTGATCTATCCTGA
Organism: Rhodospirillales bacterium; assembly: GCA_963669335.1. Classification (GTDB taxonomy): domain Bacteria; phylum Pseudomonadota; class Alphaproteobacteria; order Kiloniellales; family JACOMY01; genus JACOMY01. Next base: position 1,408,545 of record OY770023.1, on the reverse strand, counting down.
CCATTAGACACTAAGCATAGCCGAGGTCCCGATCACGCTCACGGTCTTCGTCCGAGCGCCCCTCGGGGTCGCCCCAGCCGCCGCCGCCAGCCGCCTCCATGCGCAGCACGTCGCCCCGCGCCATCGCCAGGCCATAGAGCTTGCCCGGCAGGCGCCGTTCCTGTCCGCTTTCGGGATTGAGCCAGAAACCGCCGGGCCGACCGGCCTCTCCACCCTCCAAGCCCCAGGGTGCTGACCAGTCGTGAGTCTGCTGAACATAGGCGCCAAGGATGCACTTCTCGGCGAGAAGCTGATAGTCCCGTCTGATGGCCAGGCCGCCGCGATGGCGTCCAGCACCTCCGGACCCGGCAATCACCTCGCTGCGCAGCACGCGGAAGGGGCTCAAGGTCTCCATGACCTCGGCGGAGAGAATGGCGCAATTGCCCCCGTGCGTATCCACGGCCGACAGGCCGTCGCCTGCCTTAGAGGCGCCCATGCCGCCACCCAGAATGTCGGAGATGATAAAATAGGGAGCCCCCTCTTCCGCCATCTCGGGTCGGTCGTCGATACCACCTGCGGCCATGGTGGGAAAGGCCACCTGACAGCCAGCGGCCGCGCGCTCCGGCACCAGCGGCGTCAGAGCCTTCAGCACGACATCGGCCAAGCCCTGCTGGGTCAGATGGCGAACCGAGACGGCGGCTGGATGGCGGGGATTGAGTAGCGAGCCCTCGGGCACCAGCACCTCGACCGGCCGGTTGCAGCCCTCATTCTGCGCAATCTCCGGCGCCAGCAAGCACTTGAGTGCGTAGTGCACCATCGAGAGGGTCGAGGCATAGGGATTGTTCAGAGCGTTGTCGCGCTGCGCTGAGCTGGCGCTGAGGTCGACCTCGATGCGCGCACCCGCGATCGTCACCGTCACCGCCAAGACCAAAGGCTCCTCGCCCACGACCTCGTCCTCCAAGAGGATTTGGGCGGCGCTGCTCCCGTCCGGCAGTGCGTCGACCCGCCGTGCCACAAAGGCCTCGGCATAGTCCAGGCAGGCCGCCGCCAAGGCCCGCGATCGCTCTGCCCCATGGCGTCCATAGAGCTCTGCCAGGCGCCGCTCTCCCGTGCGGCAACCGGCGATCTGGGCGCGTAGGTCGCCCAGACTGGCCCGAGGATCGCGGACATTGGCCGCCAGGATTTCGAAGATTGGTTGCACCGGCTCCCCAGCGGCCATCAGCTTCAGGGGTGGCAGGATCAGTCCCTCGGCAAAGATCTCGGCGTTGTCTGCAGCCTCGGTACAGGGAATCTTGCCTCCAATATCGACATGATGCGCGATGGTGGAGGTGACGGCCACCAAGCTGCCCTCAAGGAAGACCGGACTGAAGAGCACGATATCGGGCGTGTGGGTGCAGCCGCGATAAGGATCGTTGGAGACATAGACATCACCCGGCTGCCAGTCGGACAGAGGATGCGCCTGGATCATGTGCTGATAGGCGGTCGACATGATCCCCAGCTGCGCTGCGATCGTGCGTGCCTGCGCCAGCATCTCGCCCTCGGGCGTGAAGAGGCCGCAGGCATAGTCGTACATGTCCCAGATGATCGAGGAATAGGCCGCCCGCCTAAGCGAGACCGACATCTCCTCCGCGATCCCGACCAGTGCCTGCTGAAAGACATCGCGGTCGATCGAGTCGATTTGGAGCGCTGTCTTGCTCATGAGCTCTCTCCCAGAGAAATGCGGAGCGCGCCGCTGGCATGAACCGCGAGGCTCTGTCCGGGCAGAAGCACAGTCGTGCTGTCGCGCTGCATCACGATGGCGGGTCCCTCAAGGCGGTGTCCAGGCGCCAAGGATTGACGGTGCCACAGCGGCACCTCTTGCCAGCCGCTTGCCCGGTCCAGAAAGGCCAGTCGCTTCCCAAGCGGAGGCGGCAGAGGTGCTTGCGCCGGCTCGGGCCGCGGAATCTCCGGCCTAGCCATGCGACCGATGCCGCGAGCGCGCAGGTTGACGATTTCGACCGCCTCGCCAGGGTCGGCATGGCCATAGACCTGCTCGTGCCGGCGATGGAAGGCCAGGCTCAGCGCTTCTGAATCCCACCAGTTTTCTGCTCCCGGCGCGCGAAGCGCTACCTGCAGCTGGTGGAACTGCCCCAAGGCACGCAGATCGCCCTCGAACTCGATGCTGCGCGCTGCCAGGGGGATGCCGTCCGCTTCCAAATCCGCATCCAGCTCAGCGGCAAGCGCCTCCATGACCTCTCGCAACTCCTCTGGATCGATGCTGTGCAAACGCCGGCGCCAGGCGCGCTGACGACTGTGCAAGAGATCGCTCTGCAACAGCCCCAAGGCACAGTAGAGGCCCGGATAGGGCGGCACGATCACCTCGGCCATGCCCAGCTCTCGTGCCATCATGCCGGCATAGAGAGGCCCCGCACCGCCGGCAGCGACCAGGGCAAAACCGCGGATGTCGTGCCCACGCTCCACCGTCAGTGTACGGATAGCCTGCACCATGTTGGCGATCGCCACCGCCAGTATTCCGGCAGCAGCCTGGTCCCTAGCAATGCCCAACGGGCCCGCCACCCCAATCTCGATCGCCGATGCAGCAGCCCCGGGATGCAGCGGCATCTCGCCCCCGAGAAAGCTATCGGCCGAAAGCAGTCCAAGATGCAGTGCTGCATCTGTCACTGTCGGCTGCTCGCCACCTCGGCCGTAGCAGGCTGGTCCCGGCACCGCACCTGCCGAATCCGGACCGACCTTAAGCCCGCCCGCTAAATCGACGCTGGCGATAGAGCCACCGCCGGCCGAAATGGTCTCCAGGTCGAGTGCGGGCAAGCGCAAGGGCTGGCCGGCAACCACGCGCTCCGGAACACGCTCCGGCCGCGCGTCGCGTATCAGCGAAAAGTCGGCCGAGGTGCCGCCCATATCGAAAGTCACCAAGTCAGAGAGGCCCAGTTCCTTTGCGAGTTGCGCCCCGGCGACGACCCCGGCTGCGGGCCCTGACAAGAGCATCTGCGCAGGATTGTCCTGCACGGCGCGCGGGGTCGCGATACCGCCGTCGGAGCGCATCAGCCGAAGCGGCGCCTTCAGCCCCAACCGCCGCAGATCTCGATCCAGCCGTGCGACATAGCCACCGACGACCGGCCCGACATAGGCGGCGATGGCCGTGGTGTTGGCCCGCGGATACTCTTCGATCGCCGGATTGACCCGAGAGGAGAGATAGATCGGAAGCGCTGGCACGCGTTCTCTAAGAGCGCTGGCCAAAGCCTGCTCATGGTTGTCGTTCAGGAAAGAAAAGGCCAAGCAGATCGCGATGGCCTCTGGATTGAGGGCAGTTGCAGCCTCAACCACCCGATCAATCTCTTGAGGGGTTAAGGCGTCAACCACCTGGCCGAAGGCATCCAGGCGTTCGGCCACCTCCAAGGTCAAAGGTCGCGGCACCACGGGCTCCGGCTTTTGGACCTGCAGGTCATAGAGGGTCGGGCGCATCTGATCGCCGATCAGCAACAGATCGCGAAAACCAGCACTCACCAGCAGCAAAGCCCGCGCCCCGCGCCGGGTCAGGAAGGCATTTGTCCCGACCGTGAAGCCATGCACGAAGAGCTGGATCTCTTGCGGTGCGATCCCGGCGCGTTGGCTCAGCCGCTCGATCCCGGCCAAAACGCCCTCGCCGGAAGCCGTCGCTGCCGAGGATACCTTGTCCAGCAGGACCGCGCCGCCGCGTGCATTCAAGAGCACCAGGTCGGTGAAGGTGCCGCCGACATCGGCGGCCAGAAACCATTGCGCCTCTCCGGCCATGCCACCCCTCCTCTCGGAAGGATGCTAGAGCAGCGACGGCGCCGAGGCGAGGCTAGTCGAGAAAGAAGTGCTCGATCGCCAAGTAAGCGCCACCGAAGAGCGCGGCGGACGCGCTGAGCGCGACGATGATGGCGACGATGCCGAACAGCAAACCACCCAGCACGATCAGACCATCACGCTCCAAGAGGCCCACGGTGATCGCCAGGATGGCCAAGGCTGGCAGGAAGTTGGTCATGGGTCCGGGAAAGGCCACCACTGTGGCCAGTACCAGGATGGCGATCCCGATCCAGCGATGCGCACGATGGCTCACCAGTCGCGGCATGCGCGGCGAACAGCGCTTTTCAACCCAGATCAGCGGTCTCAGGCCCTTGTTTGCGATCCACGACAGGGCTTTAGCGGAAATGCGCCGCTTGGCCAGCCCGCCCGGCAAGCGCAGGGTGGGATAGTCGCGCAGCAATTGCCAGGTCACCACCAGAACCGGCACGGCAAAGACCGAGCCAATGCCGGGCGGCGCCGGTATGCAGTTGGGCAGAGAGAAGAGCACGATCGCGACCAGCAAGGAGCGGTCGCCTAGGGCCTTCACCAGCTCTCCTAAGGTGGTATCGCGATGTCCTATGTCGTGAACGAAGCGGCGAAAGGTGTCGCTCATTCGCTCTTCGCTCTCTGCCTCGATTGCCTTCGCCTCGACTGTCATCGGCCCCCAAAAGACATCGCCCTGCTTCGTCCCCTACCGCTTGCCCAAACGCTCAACAAAACTGACATAGAAGATGCGGAGCGCAAGCGGGTTTGGCAAGCGGGCTGAAGTGGCGCGAACAGAGGCCAGCCAGTCGCGAAAGCGACAGAGTGGCCGGGGCGCTCTCCGAATTATCGCAGTCAAGAGCCGCTGCCCTCTATAAGGGACAGGCGGCCAGTGCCCAATGCTGGAGCGGAGACAATGAGCAGAGAAACGGGTGCGATACCAGACGGCGAAGCCGTCGGTCGTCGAGCGAGACACAGGCGCGGCGGCGGCGGAGCAGAGGCACGGCGCGCCAAGCGCAGTGGCCACCACGCCGCCAAGAATCCCTTCATTCAGCGCAAGGTGCCCTTCTTCGAGGTCTTGAGCGAAGAGGGACTGGAGCTGATCGAGGCCAATGCCGAGACCATCCTGCAGGAGGTCGGCATCGAGTTTCGTGACGATGCGGAGGCGCTCCAGATCTGGCGCGACGCCGGCGCTGACGTCCAAGGGGAGCTTGTCCGCTTCCCCAAGGGCCTCTGTCGCGGCCTGGTGCAGAAGTCCGCGCCGCGTGAGTTCGTGCAGCATGCCCGCAATCCGGCCCGCTCCGTCACCATCGGCGGTCGCAACACGGTCTTCGCCCCGGTCTATGGCCCTCCCTTCGTGCGCACCCTGGACGAGGGGCGTCGCTACGCCACGATCGAGGATTTTCGCAACATCGTGAAGCTGGCCTACATGTTGCCGGCTCTGCATCACTCGGGCGGCACGGTCTGCGAGCCGGTGGACGTGCCGGTCAGCAAGCGCCACCTCGACATGGTCTATAGCCACATCCGCTATTCCGACATGCCCTTCATGGGGTCGGTGACGGCACCGGAGCGGGCTGAGGACTCGGTAGCCATGGCGCGGCTGGTCTTCGGTGACGACTTCGTCGCCAACAACTGTGTGATGATCCAACTGATCAACGCGAATTCGCCGATGGTCTTCGACGAGACCATGCTGGGCGCACTCAAAGTCTACGCCCGCGCCGGTCAAGCCTGCATCATCACGCCCTTCATTCTGGCCGGTGCCATGTCGCCCTCGACCGTGGCCGGCACCATGGCCCAGACCTTGGCCGAGGGCCTGGCCGGCATGGCCTTCGCGCAACTGGTCAATCCGGGTGCGCCGGTAGTCTTTGGCTCCTTCGCCTCCTCCATGTCGATGCAGTCCGGTGCCCCCACCTTCGGCACGCCAGAGCCGGCGTTGGTGCTCTATGGTATGGCAGCGCTAGCCCGACGCCTGGGTGTGCCCTTCCGTTCCGGCGGATCGCTCTGCGGCTCCAAGGTCGCGGACGCGCAGGCGGCCTACGAATCGGCGCAGACCATCATCCCGACCTTGCTGGGTGGCGTGAACTTCACCCTGCATGCCGCCGGCTGGCTGGAGGGCGGGCTGGTTTCCTCCTACGAGAAGCTGGTGATGGACGCCGATCAGCTGGGCATGATGCAAGTGCTGGCCGGCGGCGTGGACATCTCCGAGAACGGCCAGGCGCTAGACGCGATTCGCGAAGTCGGACCGGGCAAGCACTTCCTTGGCTGCGCGCATACGCAAGCCAACTTCGAAACGGCCTTCTACCGCTCTTCGATCGCCGATAACAACTCCTTCGAACAGTGGTCGGTGGAGGGCGAAAAGTCGGCAGAGCAGCGGGCGAACACGCTCTGGAAGCAGCTCTTGGCGGAGTACGAGGCCCCGGCGCTGGATCCCGCAATCGACGAAGCGCTGACCGCGTTCATGGCCGAACGCAAGGCAGCTTTGCCTGACGGTATCGGCTAAGCCTTCAGTCGCATTTGCCAGGCAGGTCCGGCATCGCTAGGGTGCCGGCACCTGTTATGGCCGTGGCCAAACTCCGACGGCGAATCGGGGTGGCCGAGCGGCATTTGCGATCGGAGCCGTCGGTACCACGACCATGGCCCTCTGGCTGGATATCTTTCTGAAGGGGATCGTCGCCGGGATGATCATCGCCGTGCCCGTTGGGCCGGTGGCCGTCATCTGCATCAAGCGCGCGATCTACTATGGCGTCCCGGGCGGCGTTTCCGCCGGGCTGGGTGCCGCCGTGGCCGATGCCTTCTTCGGTGCTGTGGCCGGCTTTGGCATCGCTGCTGTCTCCCACTTCCTAATCCAGCAAGAGCACGTGATTCGCGGTGTCGGCGGTATCATCCTGATCGTGCTGGGCGTGATTTTCTTCTTCTATCCAGGCGAACCACCAGAGAAGGGTGCTTCGAGGGCTGGCCTGGCCGGCACCTTCCTCACCACCTTCATGCTGACCCTGACCAACCCGATCACCATCATCACCTTCCTCACGATCTTCGCCAGCCTGGGTCTTGCCGGTGCACCGATGAGCTATGGGGCAGCGGGCGTCCTGGTGGCCGGTGTCTTCCTGGGTTCAGCGATCTGGTGGCTGGCAATCTCCTTTGCGGTGTTGATCGCTCGCGGGCATATCGGGGTCGCCTGGATGCCGCAGGTGAAGCGCTGGTCTGGCGTGCTGATCTTCGCCTTCGGAATCTATGCCCTCTGGGATGCTTTATCAGTCCTCTTCGCATGAGCCTCTTGGGCTTGCGCCCGCGCATGCAGCACTTCGTCCATGTGGGCTTCCGCCCAGGACTTCAGCGGGCCTAACGCCGCATGCAGGCTCTGCCCCAGGGGCGTCAGGCTGTATTCCACGGTCACCGGAACGGTCGGAAAGACCCGCCGTTCAACAAGTCCGTCAGCCTCCAGCGCCCGCAGAGTCTGGGTCAGCATCTTCTGCGATATTCCCTCAATAGACCTCTTTAACGCACTGAAACGAAGAGGTTCCAGCGACAGTCGCTCAACGATCAAAACAGTCCATTTGTTGGCGACCCGATCAAGCAACAAGCGGGTCGGACAGTTAGCGACAAAGGCATCCCAGATCTGAGACACGGCGCATCCTTAGTTACCAAAAGAGACTTCGGTTACCGAAAGGTGCCTACTTCCCAAAGGAAACGCAAGGCTTAGATCGTAGCCTCGTTAACAGTCAGGAGGATGGAATGCCGGATCTGGAGCAAAACAAGGCCAACTGCGTGGCCTTCTACGACCTCATGTTCAACAAGTGTGAACCCAGGCGCGCCATCGAACTCTACGTCGGCGAGGAGTACATCCAGCACAACCCGCATGTGGTCAGCGGCAAGGAAGGCTTCATCGCCTACTTTGAAGAGATGGCGCGCGACTATCCGGGCAAGCGGGTCGCGTTCAAGCGCGTTCTGGCAGAGGGTGACTATGTCGTCCTGCATTGCCATCAGGTCTGGCCGGGCGATCTGCAGTATGCCGGCATCGACATCTTTCGCCTGGACGAGGCGGGCAAGGTCGTGGAGCACTGGGATGTGCTGCAGGTCCTGCCCGGCGAGATGGCCCACGACAATGGCATGTTCTGATCGGTTAGAGGGTGGCGACGCCTATGCCCGCCACCCTCAAAGCCTTCTGAGAGCTATAGACTAGGCGCCCCACCCTCCTCTCGGCGCTTCTCGACGAAACTCTCCAGTTCTTCGGACACCGCCGGTTCCAAGGCCGGTGCTTCGTACTCCGCCAGCGCCTGCTTGAAGATGCGGTTGGCTCTCTGCGTTGCCGATTGGCTCCCCGCCTCCTCCCAGGTCTCGAAGTTGCGCCAGTCGGACAGCAACGGCTGATAGAAGGCCGTCTCGTAACGCTCCAGGGTGTGCTGGGCGCCGAAGTAGTGACCACCGGGCCCCACCTCGTGCACTGCCTCGAGGCCAAGCGCGTTCTCGTCCACTTGGATTGGCTCAAGGAACTCAGCCATGCCCTGCAGCATCTCGACGTCCAGGATCACCTTCTCAAAGGACGCGGTGAGCCCGCCCTCGATCCAGCCGGCGCTGTGCATCATCAGGTTCACATGCCCCATGACAGCCCCCCAGATCGACATCTGCGATTCATAGGCCGCCTGCGCGTCCACCAGGTTCGAGGCATTGGCGTTGGAGGAGCGATAGGGAAAGCCATAGCGGCGCGCCAGCTGACCGCCGATCAGGGCAGCGCGCGTGTACTCCGGCGTACCGAAAGCCGGCGCCCCGGACTTCATGTCCACGTTCGAGGTGAAGCCACCGTAGATGATCGGCGCCCCCGGATTGCAAAGCTGCGAGAAGGTAATGCCGGCCAGAGCCTCCGCATTCTGCTGCGCCAGTGCGCCTGCCAAGGTCGCAGGCGCCATCGCGCCAGAGAGCGTGAAGGGCGTCAGGACTGCAACCTGCTTGGCCTTTGCCAACTCGATCAGTCCCTCCAGCATGGGCCCATCCAGACGGAGCGGCGATGAGGTATTGATCACGCTGAAGACCGAGGGCTCGCGGAGCAACTGCTCCCTAGCGATGCCGCGTGAGATGCGCGCGATCTCAATGCCGTCCAGAATGCGGGTCCGGCCCAGGGAATAGGCATGGAATGCCTTGTCGGTCAGCCTGACGAAGTCGGACAGGCAATCCAGATGCCGCGTCTCCGGCGGCAGGTCGACCGGCTCTACCGGATAGCCTCCGAAGCAGTGCACGACGTTAAAGCCCTGCATCAGCCTCAGGAAGTTGCGATAGTCCCTCTGATTGCCGGGCCGGCGCCCGCCATCCATGTCAGAGGCATTGGGTGTCGATGCCACACTGGCGAAGACCAGTTTTCGGCCGCCCATCACCACATTCCGCGCAGGATTGCGAGCATGAAGAGTGATGTCTGGCGGCACCGACTTGATCGCCTCCAGCACCAGATTGCGGTCGAAGCGGACACGCTCGCTGCCGGGCGTCACCTCGGCCCCGGCCTGACGCAGAATCTCCAAGGCCTCGGGCAGCAGGAAGTCCATGCCCACCTCTTCCAGGATCGCCAAAGAGGTCTGGTGGATCGCCTCCAGCTGCTCCTCTCTCAGGACCTTGATCGGCTCATAGGGGTTTTCGAGCTGCCGCCACGGCAACTGCGACAGTCCCCCGCTGCGGCTGCTCCGTCGTCCCGCTCTCGCGCCACGTTCTCTAGCCATTGCCACGTCACTCCCTCAATCGGGCAATTGGGTTGCTCCCCCGACGGCATAGGTTTTTCCCTCACCGCCGACTCCCGCGCGGTCCTTCCAAATTCGACCGTCGCGCAATTTGTATATACAACTTTGCTCGCTGGCGTTATAGCTGCCTTACTGAGCAGGGGATCCAGGGACATTTTCTTCCCAAGCGCCGATCGCTCTGCCCAGTCCGACTAGAATCAACCCGTTTGGAGCCGGCGGTTCCTGCCGCCCCCTTCAAGCCAACTCGATAAGCAAAGGAGGACAGTTTCGGATCATGTCGATCTTGCCTGATGCGAAGACCTATGTGGTCATTGGGGCTGGGATGCATGGCCTCTCCACCGCCTGGCACCTGGCCATGGAACTGGAAGCACGCGGCACCGGATCCGGCCGCGACATTGTCGTCTTGGATAAGACCGCACCCGGTGCCGGTGCGACCGGCATTGCCTGCGGCTGCGTGCGCAACTTCTATATGACAGAGCCGCTGCACGCGATCCTGCGCCACTCCGTCGATGTCTGGATGAGCGACCCGGTTCGGCTCGGCTTCCAGCAGGTCGGCTACATCTCCGCCGGCGAAGAAAACCAGATCGCCGACTATGAAAAGGTCGTCGCCAGCCAGAACGCGGTCGGCTACACCACCGATCTCTACGTCGGTAAGGACGCCAAGTCCTTCCTCAAGGGCATCTGGCCGGACATGAACGTGGACCGCATCGAGGTCTGCCATCACGAAAAGCCCTCGGGCTATGCCGGCACCCGCCAAGCCGTCGCCGGCCTTGCCGAGAAGTGCGCGCAGCTGGGTGTGCAGGTTCTCTCGGGTGTCGAGGTCACCGACTACGAGCGGACCAATGGCCGAGTCACAACCGTCCAGACCAACATGGGCCCGATCAAGGCTGACATGGTGGTGCTTTCGGTGGGTGCGTGGGTCGGCAAGCATTGGGAGATGCTGGGCCGCTCCAACCGGCTGATCTGTCACTATCCCGACGGTGGTGCGCCTGAGATGGACATGTGGACCTATTGGCGTCTGCTGGAGGGCGAGGTCTATATCAACGAGCCCTATCGCACCTCAGACGACCGCGATCCGCCGATCCTCCACGTCGAGCTGATGAACACCCCGGTCGTCAACGAAGACACCGGCGAAGAGATCTCCGACCACCTTTATGTCTACTGGAAGAACGGGGCCGAGCGCATGGAGCGTCCTGGCGTCCAGGGTGGCACAATCCCGATCAAGATCGGACCGGATGCCAAGGTCGACCCCTATGGCTGGGCCAACCCGGAGTACCAGGCCGATCCCTGGTTTGCCGACTATATGACCTCGGCCATGGCCTACCTGATGCCGCGCTTCAAGGGCCATCGTAAGCTCTTCAAGGATCGCCCGAACGGCGGCATTGGCGCCTTCACACCGGACAACGTGCCGATCTTCGACATGATTGCCGACAACGTCTACATGATCGCCGACAGCAATCACGGCTTCAAGATGGCCGGCGTGGGCAAGTTGGTGGCGCATGAGATCGCCAGCGGCGACAAGGTTTCGGAACTGAAACCCTTCAGCTTCTCCCGCTTTGCCGAGGGCCATACTTTCGGCGCCTCCAATAGTCACTGCCCCTGGGTTTAAGGGCAGACCTTCTTACTCGCGGTGGTCGGCGTGTTGCAGAGGACACGCCGACCCCGTCATTGACCCGCAAGCGTCCTAATCAGTTGACCTTGAGACTCGATACCTGCAACGGCTAGGAACCGGCAGCGCTTGGCATGTTCTGTGGGAGCGGAACGGACTGTCGGACCAAAGTGTGCCCGGCCCGATGAGGGGGAGAGCGGCCGGCCTCACTCTAAGGAGGCAAGGGAAAGATGGACGAACAGCTTAACGAGATGAACAAGCTGGTGGAGGAGGCCTATAGCTTCCTGACCACTGAGGGCGTCGGCCTGGCGATCAATGTGGTCGCCGCCATTGTCATCCTCATCATCGGTTTCTGGATTGCGCGCAAGATTGCCAACGGCATGCGGCGCGGCATGGGTCGCTCCAAGCAGATTGACCCGGCAATCGCCAACTTCTTCGCGACCGCCGTCCGCTATCTCATCATCGCCTTTGTTATCATCGCCGTCCTCAATCAGTTCGGCATCGAGACCACCAGCTTTGTCGCCATCCTGGGTGCCGCCGGCCTGGCCGTCGGCCTTGCCCTCCAGGGCGCGCTTTCAAACGTCGCGGCCGGCGTCATGCTGCTGATCTTCCGCCCCTTCAAGATCGGCAACTATGTCGATGCCGCCGGCATCGCGGGAACCATCGCCGAGGTTGGGCTTTTCACCACCGAGATGGATACGCCCGACAACGTGCGCATCACCGTGCCGAACAGCCAGATCTGGGGCCAGGCCATCACCAACTTCTCGCACCACGCCAGCCGGCGCATGGATATCGCCTGCGGCATTGGCTATGGCGAGCCGATCCAGCCGGCCATGGACAGCATGCTGAAGCTGGCGCGAGAGGATAGCCGCGTCCATGCCGAGCCCGCCCCGGCAGTCTTCGTCAACACGCTCGGCGGCAGCTCAGTTGATCTCAGCCTGCGCTTCTGGTGCGACGCCGGCGATTACTGGCAGCTGAAGTGGGACATGACCCGCATGGTCAAGGAGGCCTTTGACGAGGCCGGTATCGAGATTCCCTTCCCGCAGTCTGTCGTCACCATGATGCAGCCCGGTGGTGAGAGCAAGCTGGAGGGGGCCGTTCATCTGCAGCCGGCTAAGCCTGGCAACGCATAGAAGGACCCAGCGACAGGCGTGACAGCAACACTGGACCTAGACGGCAAGAGCCTGTCGCTCGATGACATTGAGGCTGTGGCTGCGGGGCGGATGGCCCTGCAGCTTACGGCGGAGGCTAAGGCAAACCTGGCGCGCGGGCGTGCTGTGGTCGAGGCAGCCTTGGCCAAGCAAGAGCCAGTCTATGGCCTGACCACAGGCCTGGGCGCCCGCGTCGGCCATCGCCTCTCTAACGAAGACCTGGCTGCCTTCTCGCTCCGCACGGTCCAAGGGCGTGCGCAGTCGATCGGACCGGAGCTGGAGGCTGCGACCACGCGCGCGGTCATGCTGTTGCAGCTGAACGGGCGGCTCTCAGGTGGGGCCGGTCTCTCACCCATAATCGCAGATTTGCTGGTCGAGATGATCAATTGTGACCTGCGCCCTGCCCTCCCCTCCATCGGTTCGCTTGGGGCCGGCGATCTCTGCATCCTGGGTCATCTCGGTCGCTTCGTCGCCGGCCAAGGTGAGGGATGGCATGCCGCACAGCGCGGGACCGCAACGGATCTCTTCGCAGCAGCAGGGCTCAAACCAGCAGATCTAGGGCCGAAGGACGGCTTGGCGCTCATCAATGCTTCGTCAGTGTCCACCGCCATCGCTGCCTTGGCCCTACAGCAGATCAAACGGCTCTACGCAACGGCCCAGGTCGCCGGCGCGTTGAGCCTGGAAGCCTTTCGCGGCAATCTCTCACCACTGCGACCGGCGGCAAGCGCTGCTCGACCGCAACCAGGCCAGGCACGTGCTGCCACCGAACTCCTCACCCTTCTGGAAGGCAGCCTGCTGCACGAGCCCGGCCAAGCGCGCCGCTTACAAGATCCCATCTCGCTTCGCTGCTTGGCGCCATTGCACGGCAGCCTCGCCGTCACCTGGGACTTCGCTGCGGCTGCTGTGGCTGCCGAGATCAATGCCAGCGGCGACAATCCCCTGATCCTGGTCGAGGAAGAAGAGATCATCTCGACCGGCAACTTTCTGACGCCGCACCTGACCCTCGCCTTGGACGCACTCGCCCAGGCTGTGGCGCAGTCGGCCTCCGCCTCCCTCTCGCGGACGGCGCGGCTTATGAGCAAGCGCTTCTCCGACCTGCCGGACAACCTCAGCCGGCACGACTCCGGACGCTCGGGCTTCGCCCCCTTGATGAAGATCGGCGACAGCCTCCTGGGCGAGATGACCCACCTGGCGCAGCCGGTTCAGGCCATAATGCGATGGGGCGCCGACGGGGTCGAAGACGAGGTGACCCACAGCCCGCTCGCCGCAAAGAAGCTCTCTGATCTGGCCCAGCGCTTCGCCTATCTGCTGGCGATGGAGCTTGCCATTGGTGCGGAAGCCCTGGAGCAGCGCCGGCCGCCTCAAGTCGCAGGGCGCGTCAGTCAGGCTCTTGGCCTGGTGCGCAGCTGCGTCGCCCCCCTGGATGATGACCGCTCCTTCAGCTGCGAGTTGACAGCCCTGGTGGATGGTCTCATCGGCGAAGGACGCCTGGCTGCCCTGGTTGGATGAACAGGCCTCCAGCGCAAGGGTCCTCTGTTGGGATAAGGTGCTCAATCAGCCCCAATCACAGACCGGCGATGTAGTAGGCAGATAATACCACGGGCCTTTGAGGCTTCGTTAGACTGCCCCCTAGAGGTTGGTTCTAGGTAGAGGCAGCGATGGCGAGCGGACGGCGAAACCCCGGCTCGGGACTTCTGACGGCAAGCATGCTGCTTGCCCTCTCGCTCTCTGCTTCCGGCGCCCAGGCAGACGATGGCCAGGCAGACGACGCCCTCTTCAAGCAGCAGTGCAAGGCTTGCCATACCTACGAGAAGGACGGCGGGCGACGACAAGGGCCCAATCTCTGGGGGATTTTTGATCGTGAGATCGGTGGACTGCCGGACTTCCCCTACTCCAAGGGGCTGAAGGCAGAACAGCGCACCTGGACAGCGGACCTGCTGAATCAGTGGCTGGAAGAGCCCAAGAGCCTCTCTGAAGACACCTACATGATGTACCGACAGGCCGATCCGGAGATCCGCCGGCGCATCATCGTTTTTCTCGAAACAGCGACACGGGAATAGGAGCGCCTGCCCATGGCAAAAGCGATTCATACGATGGTTCGGGTGCTGGAGGAAGAGCGCTCGGTCGATTTTTACCGCAAGGCCTTCGGACTGGAGATTGCCGACCGCTATCCCTTCGAGGGCTTCACCCTGGTCTATCTGCGCAACCAAGAGAACGACTTCGAGGTCGAACTCACCGTCAATCACGCACAGAGCGAGCCCTACACACACGGCAGCGGCTACGGCCACCTCGCCGTCGCGGTAGAAGACCTGGAGTCCGAGCATGCTCGCTTTGAAGAATTGGGCCTCAATCCCACGCCGGTGAAGGAGTTTCATCGCGAGGGGTCGCTGATGGCGAAATTCTTCTTCGTTCAAGACCCCGACCAGTACAAGATCGAAGTTCTACAGCGGCATGGCCGCTACCGATAAAGGTGACTTAGACCACCGCATGATCAACCAATAAATTAAGCAAGGGAGGACGTCAAACATGCGTCTAGTAGATAAGAAAACCAGCCTATCACGCAGGCGTTTACTCGGAACCGGCGGTGCCTCGCTGGTCGCGATATCCATCCTGCCGGGAGGAATGATCGTCGGTGCCAACAGTGCCTGGGCCGCGACAGCCAAGGCCTTGCAGCCCGAGACCTTCGCCACCCTGGTGCAGATGTCGCGTGACACCTATCCTCATGACCGCGTGGCTGACCACTTCTATGCCCAGGTGGTCGAGACCTTCGACCAGGCAGCGGCCGATCGCGCGGAGGACAAGCAGCTCTTCGAAGAGGGCGTGGCTGGTCTCAATGAGGCGGCCCAAGCGGCCCATGGCGTCCCCTACGCCGAGGTCGGCTGGGAGGTCGATCGCGAAGCCTTGCTGCGCGGGATCGAAACCACCCCCTTCTTCCAACTGGTGCGCGGCAGCCTGGTAACCGGCCTCTACAACAACAAAGAGGTCTGGCCCCTCTTCGGCTATGAGGGCGAATCGGCCTCTGAAGGCGGTTACCTCTATCGCGGCTTCGACGACATCGACTGGCTGGGCAAGGCCTAAGGGGAGGATAGAAACATGGCTGCAGTATTCGATCTCTCCGACGACAGCGTGGTCGTGGTTGTCGGCTCCGGCGCCGGCGGTGGCACTCTTGGTCCCCAATTGGCGATGAAGGGTGTCAACACGGTCATCCTCGAGGCCGGCGGACGACACGAGATTCCCGACTTCCAGAACGACGAGTGGGGTAGCTTCGTCCAGATCTCCTGGCTCGACCCGCGCACCAGCTCGGGCAGCTGGCGGGTCGCCAAGGACTTTCCGGGCCTGCCGGCCTGGATCGTCAAGGCTGTCGGCGGCTCCACCGTGCATTGGGCCGGCGCCTCGCTGCGCTTCCAGGATCACGAGTGGAAGGCGCTGACCAACTACGGCGCTGTCCCGGGCGCAAATCTGCTCGACTGGCCGATTGATGGCGCCGAGATGGCACCTTGGTACGCCATGGCGGAAGACCGCATGGGCGTGACCAGGACCAACAACATCCCGGGCCTTCCCGGCAACAACAACTTCAAGGTCATGAAGGCCGGCGCCGACAAGCTGGGTTACACTCAGTGCAACACCGGGCGCATGGCGATCAACAGCGAGCCCAGAGACGGCCGCGGCGCTTGCCAGCAGATCGGCTTCTGCTTCCAGGGCTGTAAGTCCGGGGCCAAGTGGTCGACCCTCTATGCCGAGATCCCGAAGGGCGAGGCCACCGGCAAGCTGGAGGTCCGCCCCAACGCCCAGGTCCTGAAGATTGAGCATGACGACAGCGGCAAGGTGACCGGCGTGCTCTATGCCGACAAGGACGGGACGCAGCATCTGCAGAAGGCGCGCGCCGTCTGTGTTGCCGGCAACTCGATCGAAAGCCCGCGTCTGCTCTTGAACTCGGCCTCCTCCCTCTTCCCGGACGGTATGGCCAACAGCTCGGGCCAGGTGGGCAAGAACTACATGCGCCACATGACCGGCTCGGTCTATGCGACCTTCGACAAGCCGGTGAACATGTACCGCGGCACCACCATGGCCGGGATCATCCAGGACGAGGCGATCAACGATCCAGCGCGCGGCTTTGTTGGCGGCTACGAGATGGAGACCTTGGCTCTGGGCCTGCCCTTCATGGCCGCTTTCCTGGATCCGGGCGCCTGGGGCCGTACCTTCTCCAGCGCGCTCGACATGTACGATCACATGGCCGGCATGTGGCTGGTCGGTGAAGACATGCCGCAGGAGAAGAACGCCATCACCCTGCATGCCAGCGAGCGCGATCAGTTCGGCCTACCGGTCCCGAACGTCAACTTCGACGACCATCCGAACGACATCGCCATGCGCAACCATGCCTTCCGCCAGGGGGCTGCCGTCTATGATGCGGTGGGGGCGACCCGGACCTTCCCGACGCCGCCCTATCCCTCGACCCACAACCTGGGCACCAACCGCATGAGCGAGAAGCCCGGTGACGGCGTGGTCAATGCCTTCGGTCGGACGCATGACGTGCCCAACCTCTTCATCTCCGATGGCAGTCAGTTCACCACAGGTGCCGCCGAGAACCCGACATTGACGATCGTCGCTCTGGCCTTGCGCCAGGCCGACCATATCGCCTCTGAGATGTCAAAAGGGAATCTCTAAAGCATCTTCTCTGGATGGCTGGCGGAGGCAACGGTCCCCTGTCTTCGCCCCTCCGCCGGTCATCCAGTTTTTTCTACAGCTCTTGATTAGTCGTTACGACGTGCTGTTCTGCGGGAGGTGCGACGCGCCACGCCAGCGACGCTGACAGGTGTGAGCGGACGGCCGACTCTGGCATAGGCGGGTGCGCCCACACCGACGGTAACGGCGGCAACCTCGCTGTTGACGCTTTCGTCAACACGGACCTGGATGCCATAGGCAACCGTGGCGACGAGCGCTCCCAACAAAAGGGTTCTCTTGATCCGGCGCATGGTCACTCTCCCATCTTGAAGTTTGCGGGCAGATCGCGGAAGTGGTCGCGGATATCGCTGACCTCGATCTTCTTGGCCCCGCTTGTGTTTTCGAACTCAAACCTGGATGCCGGGGTATCCGGGTCGAAGTTCCAGTTTGAGAAACGAAGGGTGTATTGCGGCGATCGCTCAAGGTCCTTGGTCGTGATGATGTAGAGGCAGGGCGTCGGGCTTTCCTCCTGCGTCAACCAGATTTCCCAGTCGACCTCCTCAGAGCGAAAGGCGAAGTGATCGCACTCGACACCGCCAACCACACCGCTGCCCAAGTCCTTTATGTCAGTCACATCGTCCAGCAATGCAGCGATAATGTCGGACACCAGGAAGTCGCCACCGGGAACGGGTCGGTGGTAGTCCTCCCGCAAGGTATTGACCAGGTCATCGATGCTCCCCGCGGTCTCGACCTCGGCATAGAGGTTCTTCGTCTTGCCGAAGAGGGTGAGCCTCTTGCCGTCATAGAAAAAGGCCAGGTCGGCGAAACCGCCCTTGCGTTCGGCATAGAGCTTGTCTGGGCGCTCTGCCTCTACGCTGCCGGAACTGACCAGGGTCAGCAACTGCCCCTCGGTCGTAACAATTTCGAGCGCAGCGTCGAAATCGACCGAGAACTGCTCGGCGGCTCCCAGCTTCTTCGACATGGCGTCCATAGCCTGCTTCACGAAAGCCTCGTCTGCCGACGCAGACGGAACCGCAAGCAGGCTGAAACCCACAGATAAGGCGCCTGCGACAGCAAGGCTGCGCAGCCTGGCGCGCTTCGTTAACATACCCCTTCTCCCCTCTGGTCCAATCGCACGATACCCCGGCGTGCCGCTCTACATGCCCGGCGCGCGGAGTCGACTGCCGGTCATTGTTTTCGCGACACCTCACTTTGCTGACAATTACGTGCCCTCGACGCAAAACCGGCACGTCAATCTACACGCGACAAAAGTATATTGAAAGCCGCGGCCAGGGCGACAAAAGGAACAGGGCATCCTGCAGCGCATCTTCTCGGGAAGACCGGCAGCGCTGGCAGCCGCTTCTTTTGGCAGTCTGCCCGCCAACCAGCCCCATTGATGCCGCGTTGAACTTGGCTACAACCAGACAAAGTCCGTTCGGGTCAAATCAGAGGCACTGGCTAGCTTATCGACCAGGACAAAGATGTCTGAAACACCGTCTCCATTCTGGTCGACTTCCAGCTGACGAACCCCGGCAAACCGAGCCTCGCTGTTTCCCGACCCGCTGAAGGCGGCGCCGTCGATGTAGGTAAAGCTGCCAACTTCCAGACCAGTCCTGAAGGTCAGCTTGTCTTCGCCATTCGCCGCATTCACGCTTTCGCCATCGAAGTCGCGAATCACCTGGCCTGCCGTACCCAGACCGAAGCTGAAGAGGAAGCGGTCGGCTCCGGAACCACCGATGGCGCGATCGTCCTTGCCGATAGAAATCGTGTCGGCCCCGCTTTCACCCTCCATGCGGTCAGAATCGAGGCCGCCGAAGAGCCTGTCATCGCCATCCCCGGCCAGGAGCCTGTCCTCACCCTGGTTTCCGGCCAGACGGTTGTCGCCGCTGTTGCCCTCCAGCGTGTTGTCCAAGCTGTTTCCGGTCCCGTCGATATTGCCAAAGCCGCCCTGCATGCGCAGCCCTTCGATAAAAGCAGCAGCACTGCCGGTCGGGAGTGTGTAGCTGACTTCCGCACGCACCAGATCGCTGCCACCGCCGGAAACCTCGCGCACCCGATCGCTTGCCTTCTCAACCACGAAGGTGTCGTCGCCGGATCCTCCAACCATCACATCGACCCCGATACCACCATTCAGGATGTCGGAACCACTGTGGCCGAAGAGACGATCGTTCCCCGAAGCCCCCACCAGGGTGTTGTCGAACTCGTTGCCTCGCACCTCGACGTTGCCCACGTCCTTGTTGACGATAACCCGCTCAATATGACCCAGCGCCCCACCCGGCAGGGAGAAGCTCGTGGCATTGGATCGGACCAGGTCCACCTCACCATCGTTCTCCGGGTCATAAAGACGGTCACCGGCGGTATCGACGATGAAGGTGTCCCGGCCCCGCCCGCCAGAGGCGGAATCCGAGCCGCTGCCACCATTAATGACATCGTTCCCGGTATCGCCGAATAGCAGATCGCTGCCACTGCCACCGGCAAGCCGATCCCGGCCCGATCGCCCGAGTCCCAGATCCCTGCCATCGCTGCCGAAGAGCGTATCGGCGCCCTCACCTCCATCCAGCGAATCGTCGCCCGCATCGCCTTTGAGGGTGTCACTGTCCGAGCCGCCAAACAGCGCGTCGACCCCCTCTCCACCAAAGATGCGGTCACTGCCCTCATCGCCCCTGAGGCTGCGGTCGTCGCCATCGCCGCCATAGATCCGATCGTTGCCGCTGTCTCCGATGAGGTAGGTGTCGTTTCCGGAGCCACCGAAGATGCTGTCCAGTCCGGAGCCACCGAAGAAGATGCTGTCCGCCCGCGTGCCGGCATAGAGCCGGTCGCCCGCATCACCGCCAAAGACCGAGCGATCGATACCGCTGCCGCCGTAGATCCGATCCGGGCCGCTGCGGCCGAGCAGGTCGCGGTCTTCACCACTGCCGGCAAAGATGCGGTCGGCACCGTCATCGCCGAAGATGTAACGATCGGACCTCGACCCGGTTCGGATCGTGTCGTTCGCGCTGCCGCCGAAGAAACTATGCGCCAGGCCCGTCGCCGAGACGATCTCGTCGACCCCGCTGCCGCCGAAGAACCGGAAGTTCTGAAAATGCTCGCCGAACAAGAGGTCATCACCCAGCCCGCCGAAGATCGACTGCGGCGATATCACGGCATCGTCGTTCGCATTATTGTCGACACCGTAGATAGTATCGTCGCCGGTATCGCCGTGCAGCGTCCTGACGCCTTGCAGGGTATCGACACCGGCACCGCCGTAGAGATCGCGGTCGCCGTTCAGGACATCGCTGCCCGAGCCGCCGTAGATCTCAGCGCCGTAGTTTGTCGAGGCCAGAACAGTATCGCTGCCGTCACCGCCGAAAAGCTGCGTATCGAAGTTCGCAAGAATGATGTCGTCGCCCGACCCGCCGAAGACAAAGCTGTCGCGTTCCAGATCGTCGTTGGTAAACAAGAGGTCGTTGCCGCTGCCCCCGTCGATTGCGAAGTCCTGACCACTGCCCCCTTCGATCGTGTCGTTGCCATCGCTGCCGAAGAGCGAACGGTCGTCGCCCGAGTTCCCGCGCAGAAGGTCATCTCCATTGAAGGCACGCAGGATATCATCGCCCAGCCCACCAAACATAGTATCCGCTGCACTTGTTCCGAGCAGGGAATCGTTCCCGGCGGTACCGATAAAGAGAGCCATGAACTTCTTGCCTTTCGACGATCCACTCGCAGAAAAGGCGCCAACTCTCAGGAAGATAGCACCAAAATTACACTGCGAAATCTTGTAGAATTTGGCAGAACTAACTCAATCTGTCAATGTATTCGCGGTTGAGTGGCACAAGCAATAAATGGTAACCATACTGAAACAGGACTTCTTCATCTCTGTTCCTATCATTGGCTGCACCGTCGATAAGGATGGTGATCGGGGGCGCGGCTAAACCCCCAGATAGGCCTCGCGCACAGCAGGATCGACCAGCAGGCCCTCTGCGGCCCCACCCATCACGACACGCCCAGTCTCCATGACATAGCCACGGTCGGCGATGGAGAGCGCGGCCATGGCGTTTTGCTCGACCAGCAGGACGGTGATCTGACGCTCCTTCAGGCTCTCCACGACCTCCATCACCTGCTTCACCAGCAGCGGCGCCAGACCCATGGAGGGCTCGTCCAACAGCAGACAGCGTGGCCGGCTCATCAAGGCCCGACCGATAGCCAACATCTGTTGCTGCCCGCCCGAAAGGCCTCCAGCCGAGAGATTGCGCTTCTGTTCAAGGATCGGGAAGAGAGCGAAGACCGCATCACGGTCGGCGCTCACCTTGCGGTCGGAGAAGTGATAGGCGCCCAGGCGCAGGTTTTCCTCCACCGTCAGATTGGTGAAGATCTGCCGCCCCTCGGGTGACTGGGCGAGGCCCAGGGTCACGCGGCGATGCGCTGGAGTGGAGGTGATGTCACCTCCATCGAATGCGATCTGCCCGGCGGTGACCGGCTGCAGGCCAGAAAGGCAGCGCAGCAGGGTGGTCTTGCCAGCACCATTGGCGCCGACAACGGCGACGATCTCGCCGGCTGCGACTTCGAGGTCGATGCCGTGCAGGACTTCGATGCGGCCGTAGCGGCTCTTGACGCCCGCCAGCTTAAGCATGCCCGGCCTCCTCGCTGCCGAGATAGGCGGCAATCACCCTGGGGTCGCGGCTGACCTCGGCGGGCTTGCCCTCGGCGATCTTGCGGCCCTGATCCAGGACCACGATGTGGCTGGAGATCTTCATGACCAGCTTCATGTCGTGCTCGACCAGCAGGATGGAGATCCCCTCCCCCGCCACCTCGGCAATCAGCTGGTCAATTTCTTCTGTCTCGACCGCGTTGCAGCCGGCAGCCGGCTCATCCAACAACAAGAGGCGCGGTTTGGCCGCCAGGGCCCGCGCAATCTCCAGCCGTTTCAGCCCGCCATAGGACAGCGTGCCGGCCTCCAGGTCAGCAGACTCCTCGAGGCCGACCTTCGCCAGCAAGGTCTCTGCCTGTGCACGCGTCTCCCGCGTCTTGCGCCGGCTTGAGGGCAAGGACAGCAGATCGGCAAAGAGACTGGGCTTCTCCTGCAGATGCCTTCCGGTCATGACGTTCTCCAGCACGGTCAGTTGCGGAAAGATCTGCAGATTCTGAAAGGTACGTGACAGACCCAGCGCCGCCAGGCGATGCGGTGCCATCGCCGTCACCCTCTCTCCGCCCAGGACAACAGCACCCTGGTCCGGGCGATAGAGGCCGGAGATCATGTTGAAGAGGGTTGTCTTGCCGGCCCCGTTCGGGCCGATCACCGAGACAATCTCCCCCGCCTCGACGGCAAAGGAAACACCATCGACGGCGCGAAGGCCGCCGAAGCCGATGCCCAGGTCCTTGACCTCCAGCAGGGTCATGAGGCCCTCCTGATCAACCGGCGTTGCAGACTGGGGACCAGCCCCTCGGTCATGAAGATCATGACCAGCATCATGATGAGCCCAAGCAGCAGGTGCTTGTACTCCTGGAAGAGGGTCAGGGCCTGCGGCAGTGCTGTCAGCAGGCTGGAACCGAAGAAGCCGCCGATCACCGAGCCGGCACCGCCAAGAACGGCCATGGTCACCAGCTCAATGGAGTGCAGGAAGCCCGCTACATCCGGCGTGACGAAGCCGTTCATCAAGGCCAGCAACGATCCGGAGATCGAGGCATAGACGGCCGAGATCATGAAGGCCTTGAGCTTGAAGAAGGCCACATCGACGCCGAGTGTCTTGGCGGCAACCTCCGAATCATGCAGCGCTCGTAGAGCCCGCCCGCTTGGGCTGTTCTGCAGGTTCAAGGCAAGCCACGCACCGGCCAAGAGCACCAGGCCTGTGACCCAATACCAGAGCTCGGACGTCTTCACCTTGATGCCCAGATCTTTGAGCCCGCCTTTCAGGCCGAGCGCAGGCACGGCAATGCCATCGGGCCCGCCGGTCAGCCAGGCCTCGTTGGTCAGGACCATGGAGACCAGGATGCCGAAGCCCAAGGTTGCGACTGCCAGGGTATAGCCCTTGAGCCGCAGGATCGGCCGACCGATGACGAAGGCCACCAGGGCGGACAGCAGCGCGCCGAACACAAGCGCCAGAAGCGGCGGCAGGCCCAGGTGGACCGGCGCCAGCGCCGATGCATAGGCGCCGATCCCGACGAAGCCGGCATGCCCAAGAGAAACCTGGCCGGCAAAGCCCAGAAGGATGACAAGGCCGGTGACGGCCACCGCATTGACGAAGATGAGCGCGAAGACGCGGTAGTAGAAAGAGCTGGGAAAGAAGAGTGGCGCAATCGCTAAGATCGCCAGCAACAACAGCAAGGTCGCGTGCTTGGGAGAGAGGTGCATGGCTAGACCCGCTCCACGATCTTGGCCCCGAAGAGACCCTGCGGCAGGAAAAAGAGCACGACCAGGATCACCACGAAGGCCGCCGCATCCTTGTAGTCGGAAGAGATGTAGCCGGCGGTCAGCGCCTCGACCAGGCCAATGGAGAGCCCGCCGATCAGCGCGCCTAGCGGGCTGCCCATACCGCCCAGCATCGCGCCGGCAAAGCCCTTGAGCGCCAAACCCACACCGACGTCGTAAGAGGTGAAGGTGATGGGGGTCACCAAGATCCCAGCCAGTGCGCCGATGGCGGCCGAGAGAGCAAAGCTGAAGGTCATGACATAGCCGGTGTTGATGCCGACCAACTTGGCCGCCAGCCGGTTGTTGGCCGTCGCCAAGACCGCACGCCCCATCAGGGTGCGGGTGAAGAAGAGATAGAGGGCGGTGAAGACCAGGGTCGCCCCACCCAGCACCCAGAGACTCTGCGGTACGAGGGTGGCACCGCCAATCGCGATGGGTTGGTCGCCGCTGAAGGATGGGAAGCGATGGAATTGTTTGTCGAAGACGATCTCGGCCGTGCCGCTCAAAAAGATCGAGGCGCCGATGGTGATGATGATCAGCGCCAGGACCGGAGCACCCCGCGCCGGCTCGACCGCCAGCTTGTTCAGCGCGATGCCGACCAGGACCGCCGCCAGGATCGCCAGCAGGGCCGCCAGCCAGATCGGCAAGCCGCCGGCATAGAGAAAGGCCGTGGTCATGCCGCCAATCATGACGAACTCGCCCTGGGCGAAGTTCACGACTTCGCTGGCGTTGTAGATCAGGGTGAAGCCCAGCGCGACCAGGGCATAGATGGCGCCCACGGTTACGCCGGACAGCAGGAACTGCAATAGCTCTGCCATCGTCTGCACTCGCATTCTGTAAGAAAAGGCCGATCCGAGGAACCACGGTCCCTCCGGATCGGCCGATTCAGAGTTAGTCGATCAGGACGAAGGCTCCGTCCTTGACCGCCACCATGCGGAAGGCCGTGAGGTCGAGGCCCAGATGGTCGTCGGCTGAGAAGTTGAACTCCCCGGTCACGCCGACATAGCCGCTGGTGGCCTCCAGCGCGTCGCGGATCGCTTCCGGGTCGTCGGATCCCGCGGTCTCGATCGCCGCCTTCAGCATCTGGAAGGCATCATAGGCATAGCCGCCGAAGGTAGAGACCGGCTGCCCCGTCTCGCTCTCATAGACTTGCTTGTAGCCGACCACGACCGCGCGCTGCGGATCGTCGGCCGCCAGGCTGTCGGCGACCAAGAGGCTGGAGGCCGGCATGCGCACGCCCTCCGCCGCATCACCGGCCAGGTCGATGAAGGACTGAGAGGCTACACCGTGGGACTGATAGAGCGGCTGGGTCATGCCGAGCTGCTGGTAGTTGCGGGTGACCAGGGCCGGTCCCTGTCCGAAGCCGGGATTGAGCACCGCCTCCACGCCCTCCGTGTTCTTGATCTTGGTGAGCTGCGGGGTCATGTCGGCGTCCTTGGGGCCGTAGGTCTCGTCCGCAACTACGGCAATGCCGTAGTCACCGACGATGTCGAGGCACTGCTGACGCATGGACTTGCCGAAGCCGCCAGAGCCGGAGATCATGCCGACCTTGGTGATGCTCTGCTTCTTCATGTCCTCGAAGATCTTGGCGCAGGCCATGCGGTCGGTGTGCGGCGTCTTGAAGACCCAGTGCTTGACCGGATCGATGATGACCACGGCACCGGCGAGCGAGATGAAGGGTATCTCGGCATCCTCAAAGATCGGGATCATCGCCATGGTGGCACCGGTCGTGGATCCGCCGATGACGGCAATGACCTCGTCATCCTCGACCAGGCGGGTGGCGAAGGTGCGGGCCTCGTTGGGATTGGCCGCATCGTCGTACTGGATCAGGGTCACGGTCTCGCCATTGATACCGCCGGCCGCGTTCACCTGATCGACCAGCATCTTCAAGGTCTTGGCTTCCGGATCGCCCAGGAACGAGGCCGGTCCGGTGACCGCCAGTGTCGAGCCCAGCTTGATCTCAGCAAGAGCCGCAGGGGCCAGGGCAAAGCTGGCTGTGGCGAGCAGAGCCGCCACCGTTGATTTGATGCTTCTATAACTCATCTTTCTTCCTCCCAAAGATGGTGGTTCAGGCCGCGATCGGGCGCCGAACGGCGACGATGCGGAAGCGGTTGGCAACGAAGGCGCTGTCGGTCAGGCAGGCATTGCCAGCCGGGTTGGCCCCGGTGACGTGATAATCGCTGAAGGCAGCCGACTGATTGACGAAGATGTTGCCAGTCAAATTGCAGGAAAGGCTGACCCCGGCGTCCCCGAAGGCTCGCTCTGCATGGTCTAGAGTTGCTGTAACTGTCGCATAGACCGCAGCGGTGATCGCTCCCTTGTCTCGTGCAAGGCCGGCAGCCTCCTCGATGGCGGCCTGGGCGCTTTCACTGGCAACCAGAAAGGCGATGGGGCCAAAACGTTCTTCGTGATGCGACCCCTCCTCTCCGCCGTCTACCGCAAGCAGGAGTGGGGTGGCGGTTCTGGCCCCCTCCAATCCTTCGAGCGGGCTTGAGGCTCTGATCACCCGGCCCTCCTGGCTTGCCTGCGCGACACGCTCCACGGTGGCCGCGTTTGCCAGTGCGCCGCAGACACCAGCCGCCCGATCCGGATCGCCCAAGAGGCCGTCGATCGCTTTCTTCAACGCCTCTGCAACCTCATCGAAGGACTTGTGGCCCTGATCAGTCTCGATGCCGTCTTTGGGAACAAAGATGTTCTGCGGCGCCGTGCACATCTGCCCGCTGTAGAGCGAGATCGAGAAGGCCAGATTGGCGGTGAGTCCCTTCAGATTGTCGGTCGAGGCGACGACCACCGAGTTGACGCCGGCTTCTTCAGTATAGAGCGTGGCTTGACGAGCCTCCGCCCTGAGCCAGTCGGCAAAGGCGTTGGATCCGGTGAAGTCGACGATCTTGACCTCCGGATGGGTGGCCAAGGTCTTTGTGACCTCTTTACCCGCCTCATCCACAGCGAGCAGCGCGACGTTGGGATCAAATCCGGCCTCGCTCAGGACTGCACGTATTACTGCCAGGGTGATGGCAAGCGGCAGCACAGCGGCCGGATGTGGTTTCACGATGACCGTATTGCCGGTGGCCAGGCTGGCGAAGAGCCCCGGATAGCCGTTCCAAGTCGGGAAGGTGTTGCAGCCGATGGTGAGCGCGATGCCGCGCGGCAACACCCGATAGTGCTTCTCCAGAACGATCGGTGCGTGCTTGCCCTGCGGCTTGGTCCAGCGCGCGCTCTCGGGCGTCTCAGTCATCGCCCGATAGGCATAGGCGACGGCTTCCAGACCGCGGTCCTGCGCGTGCGGGCCACCCGCCTGAAAGGCCATCACATAGGGCTGGCCCGTGGTGTGCATCACCGCGTGGCCGATCTCGAAGCTGCGCCGGTTGAGCCGCGCCAGGACCTCCAGCAACACACCGGCCCGGGCCTGCGGGCCTGCCTGTCCCCAAGCGCCGGCCGCCGCACGTGAGGCTGCAATCAGGGCCTCGACAGAGGCCTTGGGATAGCTGATCCGAAGGTCTGGGCCAAAGGGAGAGACCTCGGCACCCAGCCGAGCCTCCTCCGGATGACCAGGCAAGGAGAATGCCTGACCCAGTGCTGCCTTATAGGCCGCCTCTCCTTCCGCCGGGGCCGTCTCGCCGTAGATCTTCTTGCTAGGCGCCTCGGGATAGGCCGACCAGTAGTCTCGGCTCTCGGCCGCCTTCAGCGCGGCCTCCAGGGTCTCGCGATGCCGTTCGAATAGCGCGGTCATACCCGTCTCGTTCCCTCGGTCGTTCAAACAGACTGTTGCAAAGATAATTGACCGTCCGGTCGGTTTATGCAAGAAGATTCTTCAAGTGAGCGCTTCCGCGCACTATTGGAAGGAAGCGAAGGAGAAATCGGCAATGAGCAGCGAAACGATTCTGGTGGAGGAAGACGGGGGCCTGACCACCCTCACCCTGAACCGGCCGGAGAAGCTGAACAGCTTCACCGCAGAGATGAACTTGAAATTGCGTGCGGCCCTGGGCGCGGCGGAGGAGAGCGAGACCTGTCGCGCCATCCTCATAACCGGCGCCGGGCGCGCCTTCTCGGCCGGCCAGGACTTGGCTGACCCTGCGGTCTCTGCGGACCAGGACCTGGGCGAGACGTTGGAGGAGTACTACAACCCCCTGATCCGCCTGCTGCGCTCCATCGAAAAGCCGATCGTCTGCGCCGTGAACGGTGTGGCAGCCGGTGCCGGCGCCAATGTGGCCCTTGCCTGCGACATCGTTCTGGCCGCCCAGTCCGCCAAGTTCATCCAGGCCTTCAGCAAGATCGGCCTGATCCCCGATTCCGGCGGCACCTGGACCCTGACCCGCCTGCTGGGCGAAGCGCGCGCCAAGGCCTTGACCATGACCGGCATGCCTTTGCGTGCCGAGCAGGCTGCGGACTGGGGCCTCATCTGGCGCGCGGTACCCGACGAGAACCTGATGGAGGAAGCCAGGAAGCTCGCAGGCCAGTTGGCTCAGGGCCCGACCTACGGACTGGGCCTGACCAAGCAGGCAATCCAAGCCGCCGCCGAACATGACCTCAGCAACCAGCTCGACCTGGAACGCGACCAGCAAAGCAAAGCGGGCAAGAGCGCCGACTACGCCGAGGGTGTGGCTGCCTTTACCGAAAAGCGCCCGCCCCGCTTTACCGGTAAGGCCTAGCAGCATGCCGCGCGACCCGCAGGATCTGGCCCAGGCGGCAGCCGCTGCCATGTGGGCCGAAGACGAGGCCTCTCGTGCGCTCGGCATGTCATTGGACCGCATCGAGCCCGGCCGCGCCCAGATCTCCATGACGATCAGTCCAGCGTTCTGCAACGGACACGGCACTTGCCACGGTGGCTATATCTTTACCCTGGCCGACTCTGCCTTTGCCTTCGCCTGCAACTCCTACAACCACAAGGTCGTTGCCCAAAGCGCCTCTGTCACCTTTATCGCGCCGGCCTTCGCCGAGGATCGGCTGATCGCTGAGGCAAGTGAGGTCGCACGCTATGGCCGCAACGGCATCTATGACGTGACCGTGCGCAAAGCCGACGGCAGCCTGATCGCCAGCTTTCGCGGACAGTCGCGCCAGGTGAAGGGCACGCACCTACCGGAAAACGAGAGCTAGAACAAAGAAGAAGGAAGGACGCGCACCAGATGGAAGATCTCTCTCCCAAGCCCAGCGACCTGGAACCCATCGAGACCGCCTCGCGCGACGAGATATCCGCCCTGCAGCTGCTGCGCCTGAAGCAGACCCTGGCCCACGCCTATGAGAATGCGCCGGTCTATCGGGCCAAGTTCGACGCCGTCGGCGCCCATCCAGACGACCTGAAGAGCCTCTCGGACCTCGCCAAGTTTCCCTTCACGGTGAAGCAAGACCTGCGCGAGAACTATCCCTTCGGCATGTTCGCCGTCCCGCAGGAGCGACTGGCCCGGATCCATGCTTCTTCGGGCACCACAGGCAAGCCGACCGTGGTGGGTTACACCCTGGCCGACGTCGACATGTGGGCCTCTGTCGTGGCGCGATCGATCCGGGCCTCGGGCGGCCGGGCCGGCGACGTCATCCATGTCGCCTATGGCTATGGCCTCTTCACCGGCGGGCTGGGCGCACACTATGGCGCGGAAAAGCTGGGCTGCACGGTGGTCCCGGTCTCCGGCGGCATGACAGAGCGGCAGGTCACCCTGATCCAAGACTTCAAGCCGCGGGTCATCATGGTCACCCCCTCCTACGCGCTCTCTATCCTGGATCACTTCCGCGCCCAGGGCATCGACCCGCGCGAGACCTCGCTTGCCGTCGGCATCTTCGGCGCCGAGCCCTGGACCAACGCCATGCGCCAAGAGATCGAGCAGGCCTTCGACATGCATGCCGTCGACATCTACGGCCTCTCGGAGGTGATCGGGCCTGGCGTTGCCTGCGAGTGCGTGGAGACCAAGGACGGCTTGCACATCTGGGAGGATCACTTCTATCCCGAGATCATCGATCCCGAGACCGGCGCGGTCCTGCCCGACGGTTCGGAGGGCGAGTTGGTCTTCACCTCGCTCACCAAAGAGGCCTTCCCGATCATCCGCTACCGCACCCGCGACCTCACCAAGCTGCTGCCGGGCACGGCGCGCTCTATGCGGCGGATGGAGAAGGTCACCGGCCGCTCCGACGACATGATCATCCTGCGCGGCGTCAACGTCTTCCCGACCCAGATCGAAGAACAGCTGTTGAAGTGCAGCGGCCTCGCCCCTCACTTTCTGATCGAGCTCACCCGCAAGGGCCGCATGGACATGCTGACGGTCAAGACTGAGGCCCTACCGGATGCCGACGAGGCGACCCGCGCCCAGGCCGCCAAAGAGCTGAAACACCACGTGAAGAGTGTGATCGGCGTCTCAATCGAGGTCGAGGTCGGCAATCCTGAGGCGGTCGAACGCTCGGCCGGCAAGGCGCGGCGCGTGGTCGATCTGCGCAAGCAGGACTGATCCATGGCCAGACCGCGCGCCCAGGACTATGACCAGAAGCGTCGCATCATACTGAAGACGGCGACGCAGCTCTTCGCCCGGAATGGTTTCGACCGGGCCTCCATCGCCTCGGTCGCAGCCGAATGCGGAGTCTCAAAGGCACTGCTCTATCACTACTACGACAGTAAGGAAGCGCTGCTCTACGACATCCTACGCACCCATCTGGAAGAGCTAAACCAGGCCTTAAGCGCGGTTGACGATCCGGACTTGCCAGCGGAAGAACGCCTGCGCTTGCTGGTGCATCAGCTGTTGGAGGTCTATCGCGACGCCGACGACGAGCATCGCGTGCAGATCAACGCCATGGCGACTCTGCCGCCGGACCTGGCCGAGGCCTTGCGCGGGCTGGAACGCCAGCTGGTCGGGCACTTCTCCGCCATCCTGGCAGCCGTGAACCCTGCGCTCTTGGAAGAGCGGACCATGCTGAAGCCGGTCACCATGTCCTTTTTCGGCATGCTGAACTGGGTCTACCTCTGGTTTCGCCCCGACGGACCGATCAGCCGCGAGGACTATGCTGAGCTGGCCACCAAGCTGATCTTGGAGGGCGTCAAAGCAGTTGGCAACGAGAAGGGCTAGGCAGAAGCCCTCTTCAACACCATTCTTGGAAGTGCGCCCTCCCCGCCGCATCACAAGGATTTGCCCCATGCCCAGCGCCTACTCCCCCGACCGCATCTGGACCGTCTATCTGTCCGGTGAGATCCACACCGACTGGCGCGAGCGCATCGTTGCCGGGACTGAGGCAGCCGGTCTGCCGGTCGAGTTCTCCAGCCCGATCACCGATCACGCGGCCTCTGACGACTGCGGTGTCGCCATCCTGGGTGCCGAGTCAGATAAGTTCTGGCATGACCACAAGGGTGCCAAGCTGAACGCCATTCGCACCCGCACCCTGATCCAGGAAGCCGATCTTGCCGTGGTGCGCTTCGGCGACAAGTACCGTCAATGGAATGCCGCCTTCGACGCCGGCTACTGCGCCGCACTGGAAAAGCCCTTCATCAGCCTGCACGACCAGGCCCTCAATCATGCCCTGAAAGAGGTCGATGGCGCCGCTCTGGCCGTCGCGTCCGATCCTGAGCAGGTCGTCGCCATGCTGCGATACGTCGTGCGCGGCGAGCTGGCTGGATACACCAGCGAGAAGGCGGCAGCAGAGTAGACTGTGCCTTACTTTCGTATCTAAGTAGAAGAAATTGCGCTGACGCGCCCTGTTGATGGCAGCCGGGCGCGTCAATCTCCATTTTTTGATAGCCGATGCCAATTTTAGTGAACCTTTTTCGGCTGACATGGGACAGACTGTTTGCCAGGGACGGAGAGGAACGGGGCAAACACCATGGTCAGTCTCTATGGAACCAGTGCAAACGATTCACTTGCCGGCACAAATCTATCTGACACGCTATCGGGCTTCACCGGTAATGATCGGCTCTATGGACTGGGTGGCGTCGACACCTTGTACGGTGGTGATGGGCTCGACACCTTCTACGGTGGCAATGGCGACGACCGGATTTCCGGCCTCACTGGCAACGACACGGCCTTCGGTGGTGCCGGTGGCGACGACTTTCTTTTAGGGAGCGGGTTGGATACTGCCGTCGGCGGCAGCGGAGATGACGGCATCTTCGGCGGGGAAGGCGTCGATTCCCTTTTTGGAAGTAGCGGACAGGATTTCCTGGACGGCGGCAATGGTGACGACACCCTAAGCGGTGACCTTGGCAACGATCTGCTTGTCGGTCTTCTGAACAACGACCTGCTCTTCGGCGGCCTTGGGACCGATACGCTCTATGGCGGCGGGGGTCTCGACATTCTGGTCGGAGGCAGCGGTGACGACGCCCTCGCCGGACGAACCGGCGTCGATAGTATCTTCGGGGGCAGCGGCAAAGACACAGCACTTGGTGGCAACAGCAACGACAGCCTCTTCGGCGAAGCTGGCGCAGACTACCTCTATGGGGAAAAGGGCGCCGATCTTCTAGTCGGCTTTGAGGGTGAAGACCTCCTCTACGGTGGAACCGGCAGTGACCGAGTCTATGGCGGCGACGAGAAGGACGTGGTCTACGGGGGCAGCGGCATTGACTTTATCTATGGCGACAATGCTGAAGACGGTATCCGAGGCGATGACGGGGACGACTACATCGACGGCGGCAGTGGCGATGACATCCTACTAGGGAACGACGGCGCCGATTCCATCGAGGGAGGAACCGGCGACGACAGTCTCACGGGCGGCAGTGGCGACGATCTGCTCAATGGAGACCAGGGTAAAGACACACTCTTCGGCGACACCGGTAAGGACTACCTTTTTGGTGGGGACGGTAAGGACGACCTCTACGGTGGCTACGGCGTTGATCTGCTTTACGGAGGCGAAGGAGACGACAGCATCCAGGGTGCCGATGGAGACGATAACCTCTTTGGCGGACAGGCTAGCGATAGCCTGGAGGGAGGCGACGGCTACGATAGGATTGAGGGCGACTCTGGTAGCGATTACCTGCAAGGCGAAAGCGGACCTGATGCTTTGTTTGGAGGTTATGGCAACGATTATCTTTACGGCGGCAGCGGCGCCGACACGCTCTATGATGGCGAGGGAAGCAACAAAGTCCAAGGCGGTGATGGAGGCGACACCTTTTATGGATCGGTCGGTCTCGATATCGCCTATGGGGGCAGCGGCGACGACAGCCTCACCAGCAGAAGCGGCAACGACTTCCTGCTGGGAGAAAGTGGCGGCGATCTGCTCTATGGAGGTAGCGGCGACGACAGCATAGACGGTGGCGACGGAGACGACTACGTAAACGGTGATGACGGCGCTGACTTCATCCTGGGTCGATCCGGCGACGACTCCTTGAACGGTAATGATGGCGACGACAACATCGACGGCGATGACGGTAACGATGTCCTCTTCGGAGATACCGGCAATGACACCCTGGATGGATTGACCGGCAATGACTCCGCCTTTGGCGGCAGTGGAAAGGATATCCTGAGCGGAAGCAGTGGCGAAGACGAGCTTCGCGGCAGCAGTGGCGCAGACTCTCTTTACGGCGGATCCGCTGGTGATGAACTCTTCGGTGACGAGGGCGATGACAGCCTCTTTGGCGGCGAAGAGATCGATTATCTCTACGGCGGCCAGGGTGATGACCTGCTGACCGGCGGAGATGGTGACGATGCAGCGAACGGCGGGTCTGGGAATGACGTCCTCTACGATGCTACAGGTGATGACGGTCTCTATGGCGGCAGTGGTATTGATAGTATTTTTGGCGGTACTGGAAAAGACACACTCCATGGCGACGTTGGTCAAGATGAGATCGAAGGTGGATCGGGTGCGGACAGCGTTTTTGGAGGTTTGAACAACGACACCATAAAGGGCGGCACTGGCGATGATGTCCTAAACGGAAACTCCGGAGCGGACTACATCTTTGCTGACAGCGGCAACGACCAGGTCTTGGCCGGCAGTGGCGCCGACTATGTTGAAGGCAGGGTCGGTGATGATACCCTTGCGGGCGAAGATGGAGACGACACCCTTTTCGGCGGGCTTGGAAATGACAGTCTAGAGGGTGGCAGCAGCGACGATATCCTTCTCGGCGGCAGCGGTGATGATAGCCTGGGAGGCAACCATGGCGCAGACTATATCTATGGCGATAGTGGCAATGACATAATAAGTGGTGGCAGTGCGGTAGACAAGATTCAAGGCCGTGATGGCGACGACACACTGTTTGGCGGCCACGGAAAGGATGAGCTTTACGGAGGCTCTGGCCAAGATGTATTCGACGGTGAGGCGGGCGCCGACACCATAACCGCTGGAGACGACGATGACACGGCTCTCGGCGGCGATGGCAATGACTATGTCTATGGCGGAGATGGGGACGACTATGTCGTCGGCGGCGACGGCGCCGATACTCTGGACGGGGAGGCCGGCGAAGACCGGATGTTCGGCGGCAGTGGCCTCGATGACCTCGAAGGCGGAGAGGCTGCTGACTACCTCTATGGCGGATCCTCAGCTGACCTTATCTATGGTGGGGCTGGCAACGACTACATTGAAGGCAATGCAGACAGCGACCTGATCAGCGGCGGACAGGGTCAAGACACGCTCTTTGGCGGACTGGCAGACGATACGCTTGACGGCGGTAGTGCCTCCGACACTCTTAATGGCGGTGATGGCGAGGACGAGCTGCGAGGCTATCAGGGCGTGGACTTCCTCTACGGCGGTGATGAGGACGATGTCATCTATGGCGGCCAGAATGATGACCTTGTCTTCGGCGATGGCGATCGCGATACCGCCTACGGCGAGGACGGCGACGATATCTTGGATGGCGGTAGCGGTGTCGATAACCTCTATGGTGACCAAGGCAATGACATTCTGCGCGGCGAAGGTAATACCGACCGGCTCTTCGGCGGTAGCGGTCAGGATGAGATCATCGCAGGCACCGGAAACGACACGGCCGACGGCGGCAGTGGCGCGGACTCGATCTATGGCGACGCTGGCTCTGACAGACTCCGTGGTTCAGCCGGTGACGACGTCCTGATCGGCGGCAGTAATCTGGATGACCTCTTTGGCGGCGATGGCAGCGACACCCTCTTCGGGGGGGTCGGCAACGACACGGTCTTCGGAGGCAACGGCAATGACGTCGTCTATGCCTTCACCGGCGAGATTGGACGTGACGAGAGCCTCTTTGGCGGTGGCGGAACCGATACATTGGTGCTCGCACCCGGTGTTATTATCCCCTTCTCGGCCGTGGTTGTAGGTTTCGAAGTCACCCTGGGCGGAGCGACAAGCGACAACGACCTCTTGGTTGGAACCAGTGGAGATGACAGCCTCAACGGCTTCACCGGCGACGACACCATTCAAGGCCGAAGCGGAAATGACAGTCTCTTCGGCGAGACCGGTAGCGACCTGCTGGAGGGAGAGGTCGGCAACGACCAGCTCTTCGGTGGCTCCGGCCAAGACCTGGGCTACGGCGGCAGCGGTCTGGATACCTTGCGCGGGGGAGATGGTGACGACAGCCTCGTCGCCGAAAGTGGACGCGATACCCTCTTCGGGGCGACTGGCAATGACCACCTGGATGGAGGCGACGGCACGGATCAGTTCGCGGGTGGCACGGGCGTCGATGTGATGTTCGGTGGCCTGGGCCGGGATCGCCTGAACGGAGGCAGCGGTAGCGACACGGCTTTTGGCGGCAAGGCCAATGATACCTTTATCATTGACACGGCTGACGATGTCGTCGCCGAGGCCATTGATGGTGGCGTCGACGTCATTCGCTCCAATGCTCAGGACTACACCTTGAGCAGCGGTGCTGAGGGCTTTGTCGAGCGGGTCAACATCAACCAAGGCGTCGGCGACGGCAGTCTCGGCGGGGCCGAGAAGGACGATCTCCTCCTGGGCAACGACTCTGATAACAGGATTACAGGTGGCAGCGGCGCTGATCGCCTGAACGGCGAAGGCGGCACCGACACCTTGATCGGAGGATCCGGCAAGGACACCTTCATCGTCGACACCGCAACCGACGAGGTGCGCGATGTCGCCGGCGAAGGCACGGACCTGGTCCGCGCCGAGGCCGACTTCACCTTGCCCGACGGCTCGGCCAATGCCTTCATCGAGAACCTCAGGATGCAGGGCGGCTTTGGCAACATCGACGGGACTGGAAACAGCCGCAACAATTCCCTGCAGGGCAACAGCGGCGAAAATGTGCTGGCCGGGCTTGCCGGCAACGATTCGATCGAGGGACGCCTGGGTGACGACAGCCTGAGCGGCGGCAGTGGTGCCGATCTTCTGGAAGGTGGCAGTGGCATCGACATCATGGCGATGGAGAGCGGCAACCAACTCTTCGGCGGCAGCGGTGGCGACAGCTTCTTCTTTGATGGCACCTCCCTCGGTAACGCTGGATCCGGCGGCCCGGAGATTCTGGACTTCGACGGCACAGCCGGCGACCGCCTGGTTTTTGCCACGGGGTTGGAGGCCGGCAACTTCTCCTATCTGGAGGCCGCAGCCTTCTCCGGTGGCGGCAATTCCGAGGCCCGCTTCGACGGCGCCGGTCAGTTCCAGGTCGACCAGGATGGCGACGGTACGGCCGACATTGCCTTTCGCCTCGATGGCGTGACGGCAGCCGGTCAAGTCACAGCCAACGACTTCCTCTGGCTTGTCTAATAGAGAGAGCGGTTCATCGGTTAAGATGAACCGCCACCGCTGAGTGAGCGCTCAGCGGTGGCGGCGAGGGTCGGATCGCTTCTCTGGCAGGCCGCCTAGCGGGCCGCACTAGAGTCTGATCGCCCTCGTCTTTTCCTCGTGGCCTGAACGGATACCTGGGCTTTAGGCCCGGATGACAAGCAAAGGACCTGGAAAAGATGCGACACGCTACCATCGGGATTGACATCTCTAAAGCGCATTTCGATGCGCACCGCTTGCCCGATCGCGCAAGCCGCCGTTTCGCCAATTCGCCGGATGGCTTTGCCGGCTTGAAAGACTGGCTTGCCGGCTGGCAGGTCGAGCGGATCGTCTTCGAGGCCAGCGGCGCCTACACCAGAGCCTTCGAACAGAGCCTCTGGCAGGCCGGTCTACCGCTGGCCCGGGTCAATGCCCGCCAGGCCCGCCGCTTCGCCGAGGCGATCGGCAGCCTGGCCAAGACCGACCAGGTCGATGCCGCCATGCTGGCGCGCATGGGCCTGGCCCTGGAACCGCCCCGCAGCACGGTGCCCGATGAGACCCAGCAGCAGCTGCGGGAACTGAGGTTGGCCCGCAGGGCCCTGATCAAAGAGCGCACCGCGCTCTCCAATCGTTCGCAGAGCTTGAGCCTTCCCTTGCTCCGCCAACAACGCGATGCGAGCCTGAGCTTGATCGATGAGCAACTCGCCGCCATCGATCGCGCCCTCAAGGCTCTCGCCGAGCAAGACCCAGACCTGGGCCTGCGCCTCGCCATCCTGACCTCGATCCCGGGCTTGGGCGAGACCTCCGCCTTCGCCTTGCTGAGCGAGCTACCCGAGCTGGGGCGCATCAAGGCCAAGCCCCTGGCCAGCCTGGTCGGCCTCGCCCCCATGACCAGACAGTCGGGACAGTGGACCGGCAAGGCCTCGATCAGGGGCGGACGGGCCAAGCTGCGAACAGACCTCTATCTTCCCGCCATCGTCGCCTGCCGCTTCAATCCAGATCTCAAGGCGCTCTACGCCAGACTGACCATGGCCGGCAAACCCAAGAAAGTCGCCATCGTCGCAGTCATGCGAAAACTCATCATCCTCGCCAACGCTCTCCTCAGAGACCGGCGAACTTGGACACCACGAAGCACTTGATCGATTACGGATACTCTGACCAAGCTAGGGACCCACCCGACCAATTGGGGGGGCAGCACTCATCGCGTCCCCTCTTCTTCATGATGCCTCAATCAGGAACCCCAGAGGGGGTCTCTTTCTCATTGTAACTAAAACAATTTGGCGCTGCCATGAACCTAATTCCAGACTTCGAGGACTCAGTCATAAAGGCTTTGGCCCTAGAACTGGAGCAAGATCATGGCGACCTTTTATGGAACCAGTGGTAATGATTTTTTGGTTGGAATAAATGATCAAGATGATCTCTTAGGGTTCACCGGCAATGATCGCCTCTATGGACTGGGCGGCGCGGACGATCTCTTCGGAGGTGATGGTAACGACACAGCCTTTGGGGGTGCAGGTGAGGACTTCGGAAGCGGAGGAAGCGGCGACGACAGCTTTGCCGGCGGCCTTGGCGACGACTTGGTGCTTGGTGGCGATGGTGCCAATCTTCTAATCGGCGGCAGCGATCGCGACGCCCTCTTCGGCGGGACCGGCGCGGATGAGCTCCAAGGTGGCAGCGGTTCGGATGCTCTGCGCGGGCTCGACGACGACGATCTGATCTTCGGTGACGGCGGCAACGATACCCTCTATGGCGACAATGGAGCGGACATCCTGGTGGGAGCGAGTGGTAACGATGCCCTGGCCGGCCGGTCTGGTGTGGATTCGGCTTTCGGCGGCAGCGGCAGCGACAGCCTCTTAGGAAACAGTGGCGATGACCAGCTCTCGGGTGGGGCGGCCGATGACCATCTCTACGGTGGCAGCGGCGCCGACGAGGCCTTCGGTGGCGAGGGCGATGACCTGCTGGTCAACAGCAGCGGTTTCGGAAACCTGATTGGCGGCAGCGGTCAGGACACCTTCATCGGCGGCGAAGGCAAGAATCAGGCTTTTGGTGACGCCGGCAACGACCTTCTCGTGACCGGTATCGCATTTGATATCTTTTTCGGCGGTAGCGGCAGCGATGTCGTGCGTCTCTCTGCCGGGTCCGACCTCCTGCCAGGCGACTACATCAACGGCGGCAGCGGCGAGGACACCATCCTGCTGGAAACCGGCACACCCCTGCCGACGAACATCACCTTCACCGGCTTCGAAGTCGTGGTGCAGTACGGCACCAGCGGCAATGACAGCATCGTCGGCAGCAGCCTGAT
The DNA here is from genome assembly GCA_963669335.1 of Rhodospirillales bacterium. Lineage (GTDB taxonomy): Bacteria > Pseudomonadota > Alphaproteobacteria > Kiloniellales > JACOMY01 > JACOMY01. The sequence continues at coordinate 1,370,372 of OY770023.1, read as the reverse complement.
CGACATCATCTTCGGAGGCTCCGGTGTCGACAAGATCTTCGGACTGAGCGGGAGGGACAAGCTCTACGGTGGTTCGGGCGCGGACGACCTCTTCGGCGGTAGCAGCTATGACCGCCTTTATGGCGGAGACAAGGCCGATCGTCTCTTCGGCGGCGAAGCGAGCGACAAGATCTATGGCGGCAGTGACTTCGACGCAATCTTCGGCGGCGACGGACGCGATGGCCTCTATGGAGGCAGTGCCAAGGATGCGATTTACGGAGCGGAAGGCGATGACTTTGTCGCTGGAGGTGACGGCAACGACTTCGTCTATGGCGATGAGGGCAAGGACACGATCCTTGGCGGCAATGGTGACGACACGCTCTATGGCAGTGGCGACGAGGATCTCATCTTTGCCAACAGCGGCAACGACAAGGTCAAGGGCGGCGACGGAGACGACACTCTGAACGGGAACAGTGGCGAAGACAGCCTCGTTGGGGGCGATGGGAGTGACAGCCTCATCGGCGACCTCGGCGACGATACGCTCGTCGGTCAATCCGGCAGCGACGCCGCAAGTGGCGGCAGTGGCTTTGATTCTCTTCTCGGCGGAGACGGCGCGGATAATCTGGATGGCGGTTCAGGTGGCGACCAGCACTTTGGAGCAGAGGGAGCCGACCGGATCTTTGGAGGTGACGGCAACGACTTCCTGGACGGAGGCTCAGACCCGGATAGGCTCTATGGAGACAGTGGTTACGATCGCATGATCGGCGGCGAAGACAAGGATCAGGTCTTCGGCGGCGACGACAATGACATCGCAGTCATCCCCGACGAAAGCGAGGCCGTCAGCGGCGAAGGTCTTTTCGGCGGTACCGGTCGAGACACCCTGGAGATTGGCGGTAGCAGCAGCCTGCCCGTGGGCGTAGAGGCAAGTGGCTTTGAGGTTACGCTCGCCAACGGCGGCAGCGGCCCCGACCTTCTCTATGGCTCCAGCACGGCGGACAGCTTTGACGGGTTCAGCGGTGCCGACACCCTGGTCGGGCGCAGCGGGGACGACAGCCTCTACGGCAGTGACGGCGACGATACCCTCCAAGGGGACAGCGGCAACGATAGAATAGCCGGCGGGTCTGGCCGTGACACGCTGAGCGGAGGCAAAGGCATTGATGATGTGGACGCGGGCAGCGGCGATGACGTCATCACCGTCTCTTCGCAAGACCAGCTGGAGGCAGAGGACAGCCTAGACGGCGGATTGGGCAGCGATACCTTAATCCTCGGAGAGGGTATCACCCTGCCCGCTGGCCTCGTCCTCACCAACATCGAGACCATCCTGCAGGTCGGCGAGAGCGGTGTGCCGACTCTCATCGGCTCCAGCGGTGACGACTCCCTAACTGGCGGCAGTGGCAGCAACACCCTCTTCGGACGCTGCGGCAACGATTCCCTGATCGGTCTTAACGGTGATGACCGTCTCGAAGGTGAGGCGGGTGACGATAGGCTCCGGACCGGCAGTGGAGACGATACTGCTTTTGGCGGCAGTGGCGCCGACCGTCTCTACGGTCAAGACGGGGCCGACAGTCTCTTCGGCGGCAGTGGAAGGGATACTCTGGTCGACTTCGAAGGCGATTCGACGCTCGACGGCGGCCTTGGCGATGACGGGCTGCAGGGTGGAGAGGGAAAAGACACCCTCCGAGGTGGCAGCGGATCCGACGTCATCCGTGTCTTTTCCCAGCGCGACCTGGAAGCAGGCGATAGCCTGGACGGCGGCAGCGGCACCGACACCCTGATCACGAGATCCGGCGTCGATCTGCCCGAGGGAGTCGAAGTGACCGGGATTGAGGTCACCATCATGTATGGAGGCAATCAAGACGACACCCTGGGCGGTCAGAGTGGGAAAGTGACGCTCTTCGGTGGCGGCGGCGGTGACACTCTCTTTGGAAGCCTCGAAAACGACGCGCTTTTTGGCGATGAAGGCGACGATCAGGCCTATGGCGGTGGCGGTCAGGACGCCCAGTTCGGTGGCCTTGGAAACGACCTGATCTTCGGCGGAGCGGCTAGCGATACCGGCCTCTTCGGCGGCGAGGGGCAAGACAGCCTCTTCGGCGACGCCGGCGGGGATCTGGAGATGGCGGGCGGATCGGGAGACGATCTCCTCCTCGGCGGCTCCGGCGGCGACCGCAGTCTCTTCGGTGACAGTGGCGATGACCTTCTGTCCGGTGGTGACCAGAATGACCGCTTGCTCTACGGAGGCGGCGGGAATGATACCTTGACCGGCGACAGCGGCATTGATCGCAGCCTCTTCGGCGGCGCGGGTGACGACAGCATTGCGGGCGGGCTGGAAGGCGACGTCTCTCTGCTGGGAGATCTCGGCAATGACCTCATTCTCGGCGGCAGCGGCGACGATCGTTTCCTAGAGGGCGGCAGCGGCAGTGATCTGCTGGACGGTGGTTCGGGTAGCGATATCGTTGTCGGCGGTAGCGGCGATGACCTGGTCTTCGTCGACACCATTGAAGATCAGGTGCGAGAGGCGCTCGGCGAAGGCACAGACACCGTTGTTGCCGCCGCCGATGGCTATCGCCTGGCAAGCCATGTGGAGCAGCTTCGCAATGCTGACGATGGCCTTGCCCGCAGCCTCTTCTCTTCAGCGAGCGGCGCGGAGCTTATCGGCAATACGGCCGGCGACAACCTCTTTGGCCGCGTCGGAGAGGACACACTGCGCGGCGAACTGGGCGACGATGATCTGAGAGGACGTGCTGGTAACGATCAGCTCTATGGATCCTCTGGTGAGGATCGCCTTGCCGGTGGAGCGGCAGACGATGTCCTGGACGGCGGCAGCAGCCGAGATCGTCTTTTCGGCGGCATTGGCAACGATAGCCTGCATCTGGGTGATGGCGATAGCGCCAAGGGTGGCAGCGGCGGTGACAGCTTCGTCATCGACATCGATCAGGGTGCGTCGGCTGCTAGTCAAGTGACCCTGGTGGACTTTGCCGGCCAGATCTCGGCGCCAGGACCGGAGGCCGACCTTCTGGTCTTCGCAACGGGTTTGGAGAGCGGCAGTTTCAGCTATGTCGAGAGCGCTCTCTTCGATGCCGCCGGTAACTCACAAGCACGCTTTGAGGAGAGCGGAGCACTGCTTCAGGTCGACCAAGATGGCGACGGGCAAGCTGATGTCCAAATCGCGCTCGAGACCGTCAATGCCGCGGATCAATTGACCGCCAGCGACTTTCTCTGGTTGTAGGGCGTATCGAGGATGGGAGGGCGCGTCTCCGCCCTCCCCTAGCCCTCCATCTTTAGTCTGGCGGCAAAGAGGGGATCATAGTCCGGCGCCTTGATACGCCGTCGCCCCTCCTCCACCGCCGGCAAGGGGTCGACCGGGCGCAGCTTGTCGCCGGCCTCGGCAGCGAGGCGGCGATAGATGGCGGTCCCCTGCCGCTTCCATTCGATCTCCTTCTCGCTGAGCTCGCGGAGCACCTTGGCCGGCGAGCCGACGGCAAGTGAGTTGGCCGGAATCTCTGCCTTGGCTTTGACGAAGGCCATGGCGGCGACGATCGCATTCTCGCCGATCACCGCCTCGTCCATCACCACGGCATTCATCCCCACCATGGCATTGCGCCCGACCCGGCAGCCATGCAGGACGGCACCATGCCCAATATGTCCCTCGCTCTCGATTACCGTCTCCAGGTTCGGGAAGGCATGGACGACGCAGGTCTCCTGCAGGTTCGAGCCCGCCTCCATGACGATCCGGCCGAAGTCGCCACGCAGACAGGCGCCCGGCCCGACATAGCATTCCGGCCCGACGATGACGTCGCCGATCAGAACGGCGGCCGGGTGCACGAAGGCCGCCGGGTCGACCACCGGCACGACATCGTCATAGGCATAGATCTGGGCCATAGGTTGCAACCTTCGCCAAACGCACTCGACTGACCTTAGCGAGCGCAGGGTCGGTCAGGAAAGCCCCCTTGCCTTGCCAACAGCGTCGAGGTTGGGCCCCCGCCCATTTCCAAACGGTCATTCTGCGCTTATCGCCCAAACTTCATGCCGCAATTGATGCAAGACTATAGAACACCCGTTTTTCAACCCGCCTCTCGAAAAACTCTATGCTCTATGGCGGTGGCCTCCGGGTTGAGATACCTTTCTAAGCAGGATCAACGAATTGCCTCAGGCGGGAGCATCGAAATGCGATGGATTACACTGTTTCTCCTGCCTTGCGGGGCTTTGTTGCTGAGCCCTCTCAGCCTCCAAGCGCAGGAATTGCCGCCACCTGACGATGCCACCTTGACCCTCGCCAATCCGGCGGCGGGCTATTGCATCGACAATGGCGGCCAATACGAGATTCGGGATGGTGACAAGGGCCAGTTCGGGGTCTGCATCCTGCCCGACGGTCAAGAGATCGATGCCTGGGACTACTTCCGCCAGCAGCAGAGCGAGGGCAGCCAGAGCCAGTGAGGGTGTCTTAGCCCCCCAGGGTCAGGTACCAGTCAGCGACGTTCCGCCCGATGGCTTCCGGCTCGTCTTCTTGGATGAAGTGCGAGCCATAGCCAACGAAGCGGGCCTGGCAGTTCTTGAAGTTAACCTGCATCCAGCGTGCCGCCTCAGGCCGCATCAGGGCGCCGGGCTTGGTGTAGAGCGCCAGCTTCGGCGTTTCGCTCTCCCTGAGCCAGGCGCCATAGGCCTGGACCGTCTCCACGTTGCGCGCCGGTGTGCCTTCGATCGGGATCTCGCGTGGCCAGACCAGGGTCGGCAGGCGGCTCTCCTCGCTTTCGAAGGGCGCGCGATAGACCGCCATTTCCTCCTCGCTCATCGGCCTTAGGATCGAGCCTGGCAGCACCTTCTCGACGAAGCTGTTCTTCTTGAGGATCATCTCCTCCCCCACCTCCGGCGTGCGAAAGGCGCCGAAGATCGAGGCGGCCTTACCCATCTCGTCGATCGAGGCCATCGGGAAGGTCGGCGGCACCAAGGCCTCCATGAAGGCCACCGCCTTCACCAGATCAGCGCGACGGCGCGCGATATCCAGACCGATCGCGGAGCCCCAGTCGTGGATCACCAGCACGATGTCGCCGAGCCCCAAAGCGTCGATGAAACCCTCGATATACTGAATGTGGGTCTGAAGCTGGTAATCGATCTTGGGCTTGTCCGACTTGCCAAAGCCCGGCAGGTCCGGTGCTACCACACGCCCCAGCGGCTCCAGGTGCGGCATCACATTGCGCCAGAGGTAGCTGGAAGTGGGATTGCCGTGCAGGAAGAGAAAGACCTGCCCCTCGCCCTTGTCGAGATAGTGCAGCCTGCTGCCCATCACCTCTACGAAGTGGGACTCATAGGGCATCTCCGCCGAGAGCGCCGCAGCCCGCAAATCCTTCTGTCCCATAGCTTCATCTCCCGAAAGACGACACCCCTGTGGCGTCCCGAGATCCTGCGTTACTTATGCCCCCTCGTCAAAGGACAGCGCAGAACATCAAAGCTCTTTGAACCAAAGCGCAAGAAAGCCTTGTCAGGAGGTTCGCCCGTAGAAGGTCTTGAGGTTGTGCGGATCCGAATGCGTCCCGGGTTTGGGCGAATAGCTGTAGACCGCCATCATTCGTGCTCCCTTGCCTTCGATCCGACTAACGCGATGCAGAGTCCGACTGCCGCGGAAGATCACCAAGGCGCCGGCGCCCTGCTGCAACTCCCGCACCAGCTCAGGCGCCTCGCCATTGAGGACACGTCCGACCTCATCATAGTTCTCGGCCTCGTCGGACCGGAGGAAGGGCACGTACTCGAAAGCACCACCCCGCGCAGCCTCGCTCAGCATCAAGGTCACGACGAAGGTGGAGACATCGAAGTGCCAACCCAGCGACTGCCCCGGCTCGTAGCGCAGCAGGTTCACCGGGGTAAGATTGTCGGCATAGGGGAAGAGGGCGGGATAGCCCAGCACCTCGGCCAGAAAGGAAACGAAGGCGGGATCTCCATAGAGCTGATCTAAAAGCGCGTTCGGCGGAAAGTCGGCATAGCCAAGGGTTGCCGAGTTCGTCCGCTGCTTGCGGTTCCGGGGATGCTCGGCGGGATAGCTTGGATCATCGGCGATCAGATAGGGGCTATGGCTCTTCTCCTTGTAGAAAGCCTTGGGCAACGTCGGAGCCATCTCTTGCAGTATCGCGTTCAAGATTGTGTCTGGAACGAACCCCTCCAGAACGGCGGCACCGCGAGCCTCCAGACCGGCCCAACAGTCCTTGAGCAATTGCCGGTAGGCCGCACACTCCGGCTGCTGTAGCGGATAGCGGGTGCTGTCATAGAGCGCATTCAAAGACGCCGTATCGGGCATGTGAAAAGGATCTCCTCTAATCGGACTTGAAACCTTGCGATGATGACAGGGGCGCGCGGATCAGGCTTTACAAAATCCGTCATGAGGTGACGCAGAATGAAGGCTTTTGAGCGTGCAATACCTAGGCTGTGCCCTCGGTTGATCGCATCCGCCGATAGACCTAGGCTCCCAGCAAGCGGCGCTAAACTCGCTACGTAGAAAAATCTGCGGCAGATGGGAGGTCAGGATGGCTTGGATGGCGGTTGACGGTCGCGGGCTCATGACCGGCGACAGGGCAGCGATCTTTGAGATCTTCTTTCTCTCCTTTCGACACTTGCTGGAGACCGGCGGCGGCTCACACGAGAGCATACTGCAGCGCCTGGCGGTTGCCGGCGAGCTCGCGGACCTTGCGACTGGCGATCGTGACGTCATCCAGGCCATGGCCGGCCGGCTCTTGGGCGACGGTGTCGGAACCAAGGTCGGGACCATGCGCTCCCCCTTGGCCAAGGTTCTGCTGGCCAATGGTGGCACCCCCCTCACGCTCGACTGGCCCTTCGAAGCCGCAACCTCCGGATCCCCTGCCATCGACAAGCTGCCGATCGGGCTCAGCCTGACCAGCGCGCAGGGCATACGCTATGTCTTGGCACCTGAGGACGGCCGCCCGACACCAATCGGCAGCCTGCTTACCAGCCTGACCCTGCAAGGCGATCTGGCCTTCAACAGCAAACTCTCGGTGCCGACCGTGGGCCTCTTCGGTTTTGACGCCGAGGCCTCGGCGGAAGCGAGCCGACGCCTTACCTACCTTCTCTCCTACGATTCCGACCTGGTGACCTGGCGGGCGGTGACCGATGGCTTCCAGCGGGTAAGGCGCTTGGATAGTTTCGATGCCGTCCTGAAGAGCTTTGAGACTCCAGCGCCGGTGGTTGCCTCGCAAGGAACGCAGGAGCCGGCCGGCGGTGCGCTGGAAGAAATCCGTTTCACCGGCGGCCAAGGCTTGATGCTGCGCGCCGGCACCACCCTGCGCATTCCACTGGCCAATGCCGGCACCCTGAACGGCCGCGCCGGCGGCAAGCTGGAGATCGGCGGCGGCTTTGCCATCACCGTCCGGCATCGCCCGGCAGTCGGCGGCACGGAGCCCAAGCCGCCCGCCCTCCTCCTCGGCGCCAAGACCTGGGAGAGCTTCGAACTCGAGGGCGAGGTCGGCGTCGGCTATTCGCTGGGGGTCGGCGACCTGACGCCCGGTATGGCGCAGTCCCTGCTGAGCGCGGTCGTGAGCTCCGAGAGCATCTTGAAGGAGATCGACAAGTTCGTCGGCAATGGACAGAGCTTCCTGAAGCCGGGCACGATGCTGCGGGACCACCTGATCGACACCATCAAAGAGAAGGCCAGCGAGGAGAGCGGTGGCCGGGCGCTCCGTATCCTGCTGGGCGATGTCGTGGGCCTCGATGCCGACGGCGATATCGACAGTCTTGCCGGCACTGTCGGCGACCTCTTCGCCTCCATCATTGACGGAGCCAGCACCCTCTTTAGCGGCGATTTGGGCCAGCAGATGGAAACCCTACTCACCCCCATCAGCGCCCAGGCCGAAGCCGGGGTCAAGACAGCCCTCGACGGCATCGCCGGTGCCGCGGCCGAGCAACTCAACCTTCTGCTGCTTCAGGCCTCGGGCGGGGTCGACCAGCGCATCCGCGGTGCCATCGCCGAGCTGCTGAGCCGGCCGCCGAAGAACGCCGTCTCGGACCTGCGCGCCTTTCTCGATAAGGCACGCGAGACCCTGAACGAGATTGCCAGCGGTGTGCGCAACAGCGGCACCGATCTGGTCGCCGCTGAAATCGCCTGGACCATGGGCAAGGGCAAAGGTGCACTCACCGGCTTTGACGCCGAGATCGAACCTGAGGGACGCGACTTCTACCGCAGCGTCATCTGGCGACCCAACACCGGCGCCGGGCGCTTGATCGATGCCGCAGTTGACCCGGAAATCGCGCCACCCAAGGGGGTGACCGCAATCAACGCCGAGGAGCGCGAAGCCCTGAACCGCCTGCAGGGACGCAGTTGGAACGTGGCCCTGATCGATGCACCGGCCAGCGACGGCCCGCTGCTGGACATCGCCGGGTCGCGCCGCACCTTCGCGGAAGCCAAGGTCGAGCGGACCCTGACCGGGGTCTCGGTCGGCTCGACCTCGTGGAACAAGGTGCGCAGCGACGTCGGCTTCCTCTTCAATCGGGATGCCTCGTCGCGCCAGATCGAACTGGCCGATGCCTTGAGCTTCGTCAATGCCGAGGCGGCAGACGGCTCGAACGTCAAGACCGCCAGGCTGCAGCTCACCTACACCTGGAGGGAGCGCGACTTCGGGCCGAAGGAGATCCGCCGCTTTACCCGCAGCTTCGAGACCTGCGGCCTCTTGGGCGAGGAAGGGGCGGAGACCCTGCGCGATTTCTGGGCCCAGGCCAAGACCAGCCTGGACCCAGAGCCCTCCGCCAGCATCCGGACCTTCCTGCTGGTCCCGCCCGACTTCGCCGCCCGGGTCATCGACTTCGTGACGGCTGAGCGCGCGAGAGCGCGCGAGGCCATCGAACGCGTGGTCGAGCGGCCCCCCTTTGATGAAGAGCACTTCTCCAAGGGCATGATCGACAGCCTGCTCGACTACTTCTTCCGGCTGCGTCAGATGCAGAGCGAGATGATGGAACTGCCGGCAAGCGCCGCCGCGAAACATCGCGAAGCGCTCCGCGAGCGCCTGGCCGAGCAAAGCAAGGAAGCGCACCGCGCGCTGCGCCGCGCCGACTGGGTCGATGCCGAGGGTCCGATCAGCGTGGCCATCGGCGGCCCTGACGAGGGTCTCCTCGCGCTCTTCGCCTGTCTGGCAGAGCTAACCGCCGTGACCCCGGGCTGCGCGCGCCCGGGCATGGTCTTCGCCTTCACGGCCGAGGGCGCGGCCACCAAGACCCTGATCTCACCCAGGGCCGGGCTCATGAAGTCCAGCGAGGCGCGCTTGAAGGCACTGGAGGTCGAGGAGCGAGAGGATCGGGTTTTCTTCGGGCTCTTCTAGGCGGGCCTGTGGTGTTTCCTCCTTGAGCCGGAACGCACGCCACATTGTGTTGTCAGTCCTGGTCTGATTCCCATGCCAGATGGTCCCGCGCCGGAAGCGACGGTCTAAGCCATCGGATATGACTAAACGCCATCATTGCAACGACGCAGCCGATCAGCGGAAGCAGTTCGTTTAGTCGAACTCCATTGCGCCATCCACCCAGGTCAAAGAGATGGAGGAGGCTATTGGCATAGAGCAGGAGCAAGGCTGCAGAGGTCACATAGGCCAAAGCGCGTATGCTGGCGCGCCGATGTAAGATCCCAGTCACGAAGATGGCAAGCCCGCCGGCAATGCCGCCTTGAAGCAACAAGCCCAGGTGCGTTTCGATGATGTCACCTGGCACACTTATCTGAAACCCCAGGATGGAATATGAGGGCGGCAACGTGAATCCGAGTGAGAGACCGAGAAAGTTCCTATAGATCGCCCCGCAGAGATAGTTGACTAACCCGCCCGCGAGGTAGCTGACGAAGATCGTGGCCAAAAAGACGGGCACCGCAAGCAAGGTCCCGAAAACAGTCGGTCTTAGGTTTGCCTCTTGCTCGCCGATAGGCACTTTCGACCCGGCCTCTTCCATCTGCAGTACTCCCTCGGCGCTAGGCACAGCCAATCGGCTACACTGCTGGTCTTGCAGCCATCAAGACGCGAAGAGACTAACTGGCGTTGGAGTCGAGCAAGGCGCAGTGGTTGACGCTCAACAGCCCCGGCCCCCTACTCCACCGGCGCCCAGAGCACCTCTTCGATGTGGCTGGCGCCAGTCAGCAGCATCACCAAGCGGTCGATGCCCAAGGCGATGCCGCAAGCAGGTGGCATGACAGCCAGGGCTTCCAGAAAGCCCTCGTCGATCGGATAGCGCAGTCCATAGAGCTGCGCTTTCAGGTCCATGTCGGCTTCGAAGCGGCGGCGCTGCTCGACGGGATCGGTCAATTCGCCGAAGGCGTTGGCCAACTCCAGTCCAGCGACATAGATCTCGAAGCGCTCGGCCAGATGCGGCGCCTGCTCCTTGGGGCGGGCCAGGGCCGCGAGATTTATCGGGTAATCATGCAGGAAGGTCGGGCGCCCCCTGCCGAGCTGCGGTTCGATCCGGTCCAGCATGACCTTGGTGACCAGGTCGGCCCAGGAGTCGTCGTCGGCCACGCGAATGCCTTTTTCACGCGCCGCCTGTCGCAGGATCTGGGCGTCAGGCTCGGTCGGATCGGCGAGGCTCGCGAAGAGATCGATCTCGGCGAAGCGTGCAAAGGCCTCTCCGACGGAGAGCCGCTCGAAGGCTTGAAAGGGATCAACAGCCTCACCTTTCCAAAGCAGGCGCTCGACGCCGATAGCCTCCGCCGTGGCACGGAGCAGGCCTTCGCAGTCTTTATAGAGATGCTCCATATCCGGCTCGGCCCGGTACCACTCCAGCAGGGTGAACTCCGGATGGTGTGTTGCCGCCCGCTCGCCGTTGCGAAAAACCTTGGCCAAGGTAAAGAGCCGCGCCTCTCCCGCCGCCAAGAGCTTCTTGCAGGCAAATTCCGGAGAGGTGTGCAGATAGCGTGTCCGGCGCTCACCGTCAGGCGCGACCAGCTCCGTCTCGAAGGCAGAGAGGTGCGGCTCCAGGCCTGGAGAGACCTGCAAGGCCGGCGTTTCGACCTCCACGAAGCCACGCGCAAGGAAGAAGGAGCGGACGGATGCCAACACCTTCTGCCTCTGCAACAGCCTCGGCCGTCGTGCTTGATACTGCTCTCTCGACCACCAGGGCACCCGGAACCTCCCGTTTCGTCATCTGTGGCCTGCACCAAGGCCCCTTGGCTGACCGGGGTCAAGCTGCTAAGACGCGCGGCGAAGCCGAGACAATTGCAAAACCGAGGTAGCTCCAGTGAAGGTTAGCGCCAACCAGCTCCGTGCTGGTCAAGTGGTCGAGGTGGACGGCAGGCTCTATGCCATCCTCAAGGCCGACAACATCCAGCCCGGCAAGGGCACGCCTGTCACGCAGATCGAAATGCGCCGCCTCTCAGACGGCGTCAAGGTGACCGAGCGCTATCGCACGCAGGAGTCGGTGGAGCGCGCCTTCATCGAGGAAGGGCAGTTCCAATTCCTCTATGACGAGGGCGACAGCTTCGCCTTCATGAACAACGAGACCTATGATCAACTGAGCGTCTCTAAGGACATCGTCGGCGATCAGGCGGTCTTCCTGCAGGACGGCATGGTCTGCACCATGCGCACGCATGAGGGCATTCCGGTCAGCATCGAGCTGCCGGCGCGGGTCACCCTGGAGGTCACCGAGACCGAGCCGGTGATCAAGGGCCAGACCGTCAGCTCCTCTTTCAAGCCTGCGATTCTGGACAATGGCGCGCGCACCATGGTCCCGCCGCACATCGCCGTCGGCACCCGCGTGGTCATCTCGACCGCCGATGGAAGCTATGTGGAGCGGGCGAAGGGTTAGGTGTGCCCAGGCTCTGCCGTGGCGCTGAGGTCAAGTACCCAGCGCTACCCGTTCGCCACTAAGTCAGGCTGATGCTTGAATTCTTGGCCAACGCGGTCGTCGCGACCTGGGTTTGCGCAGTGCTGCTGCTGTTACATTCGATCAATCGCAAAACTGTTAGGCTACACTTTGCCTTTCGAAAACATGCTGAGCGCGGCCACTACATACTGGGTTACGGCCACCCTCTCACAGGATCAGACAGAATCTTTAAGGGGCGCTTGGTGTCCTGGTTGACCACACGAGGTCCACCCAAAGACGTCTTCTTACCAGACGACATCACCGCCATTGCACGAGACTCGGCGCACCTGTTTAAGCAGGCCAAGTATGCCCTTGTTGCATTTCCACTACTGGCAGTCTTCGGCTCTGTCATCGTGCGGACGGAGGTTATCTTGATTACCGTGACATGGTTTCTCTATCCGTTTGTGATCGTGACCTATCTGGTTATGTGGGTTATGAAGGAGCCCTCCGTGATCAGAAAGCACAGACAATAGAGGGCCTATCTCAGTTCAGTTTAACTGAGAGCAAGACCGCGCGGGTCCAACCGGATGACACGGTTGTATCTCTCGGCGTCCAATAGCTTCATACAGCGGCTCTCAATGCGGGACAGACTAGGGAAAGTATAAGAATGATTGCCGACATTTTCTCAGGCGTGTTTGGGATCTATTTTTTGATAGTTATTTTTGTTGGCACAGGCCTTAGATTTAGTCGGACCAGTTTGAAAGAACTGCTTATGTCTTATGAGGCGCGTGGACACTACATCATAGGTTTTTGGAGATCCGTCGGGCACACCGCCGATCAATAGCCGATACCGAATTACAAATTACTTGCTAACACGAGGAACCAAACAACTCCGGTTTGTTCCTGAAGATATTCAAGAAGCTGTCGATAGCTGCATGCTTAAAACTCGCATTCTCAAATACTGTGCTATTTTTCTCCCGGTTTTTGCAATTTTCTGCGACCTAGTCACCGATGCAGAAATCGAATTGATGGAGGTTTCAGTTCTCTCCTATCCGATGCTCCTAATAGTCTATCTTTTTATTTGGATGAGCGGCTCGATAACGCTCCCTGTATCCGCACTAAAAGAGGATAAATCAAAATAGATCACAGATGTTACACCTTTGAAACAAATCCAAATCTTGAAAACACTACAGAACGCTCAAGCAAGCAGGAAGGTTTGTTTGTGTACAAGTTATTGCTGCTACCCTCCCGCTTTCAATCGTGGATGCTGTACCTGATCGCCAGGCTTGATCCCCAACCTTTCAATCGCATCACCCGGCAGTTCCAGGACCGCACGCGCCGGAACGCCGGGCGAGATGATGGCTTCCGACAAGGGTACGGCATTGTTCGCCGTGGCAATCACGTTCCCCTCTTCATCCAAGAACAGCATATCCAGCGGGATCAGGGTGTTGCGCATCCACATCTGCGGCACCTGGCTGCGCGGATAGATGAAGAGCATGCCAGCCATGGGGGCCAGTTCCTCGCGGAACATCAGACCTTGCGCCCGCTGTTCATGGGTCTCTGCCAGCTCGATGGTGATGACGTAGGTCTCGCCGCTGCTGGTCACGATCGAGAGCTCCCCGGTCTTGAACTCGACGGCTGCCGCCGCAAAGGGCAAGAGCAGGAGAAGCAGGACGGCAAAGAAGCGGCTCATGGGGCAAGGACGGCCTTCGGTAGAGCGCGGACTTCGTCGCTGACGGTGCCGCGATTGGGTGGATCCAGCAGTCGGGTGAACCAGCGGTCCGGCGGCTGACGGCCCCGACTGTGCCGCCAGGTAACACCGCGCAGCAGTGTCTCGGCAGCGGCCGGCAGCCTCTCGGGAATCGGCCGCTCCGTCAAGCAGCCCCAGATACCTGCCCAGGCCCGCGCGACGGACCAGGGGTTGTAGCCACCCCCGCCCTGCACGATCAGCCGCGGCGCCAAACCACGCACCGCGCGCACCACCTGCCAGATAGCGCCGTTGGAAAGCGCCAGCTTGCTCATGGGATCATCCTCCAAGCCATCGACGCCGCATTGCAGGACGATCGCCTCAGGCTCGATGCGTTCGGCCAATGGCAGGATGGCGGTCTCCAGCAGGTAGTCCAGTTCAGAATCGTTGAAGCCACGCGGCAAGGGCAGGTTCCGGGCCTGTCCACCGCCGCGGTCTTGCAAACCACCCGAGGGCGCCGGCGGTCGATGCGGCCAGCGTCCGGCCTCATGCAGAGAAACGGTCCAGACGCGAGTCTCTTCGGCAAAGGCATCCTGCACACCGTCACCGTGGTGAGCGTCGACATCGAGATAGAGGATCGGCTCCACGCCGGCGTCCAACAGCGCAAGGATCGCCAGGACCGGGTCGTTCAGATAGCAAAATCCGCTGGCCCGGTCGCGACGCCCGTGATGCGTCCCCCCGGCCGGACTAAAGACCTCGCCGCCCTCACGCACCAAGTCGGCAGCCGCAAGAGAGGCGCCACAGGCCGTTGCCGGTCGGGAGAAGACCTCTTTGAAGATGGGATTGCCGTCGCGCCCGATCCGGTAGCGTTCCTTATCCGCGTGAGAGAGCGCACCCAGAGCCTCGGCGCGTTGCAGGGCCGCCAGATAGCCGGGGTCATGGAAACGCCGCAGCTGCGCCTCCGTCGCCTGGTCACAGTCCAAATAGCGCTCGCCAGCCCCCCAGCCCAAAGCCAGGATCAGGTCGAGGGCCAGCGATACCCTGGGGATCGAGATCGGATGCTTCGCACCATAGGTGGAGCTGCGATAGATCTCGTTGCCGATGAGCACGGGCCCCTCCACCGCGGTCTGCGGTGCTGACCTGGGCTGCCTTTCCAGAAAATCCATGGCCTTTGATGGTCACCTCTGGGCTCAGGGGTCAAGTGCGGCAGCGGGACCGCTCTCCTGCAGTTGCAGGAGTGACCGCTTCAGGTCTAGCCTTGTGGTCCTGAACGGCCCGGCGGGATGGCTCCCCTGGGCGAAGCAACAAAGAAGCAGCCGGAGGGGATGGAGAATGGGTCTCAAGACCATTGTGGTCCACCTGACCAACGACAAGGATCACGCGACAAGAATGGCCATCGCCAAGAGCCTGGCCCGCGAGCACGAGGCTTTCCTGACGGCACTCTACATCACGCGCCCGTCCGACAATCTTCAGCACATTGCCGGCCGCGGCGTTTCCGTCGCCTTTCTTGAAGAGGCGGTCGAAAGCGCGGAGCGCCATGCCAAGGAAGTGGAAGCCGAGTTCAAGGACTTCTGCAGCCGCGAGAAGATTCCCAACGAGTGGATCGTGGCCGACGGCGAGCATCTGGAGCTACTGGCCAAGCATGCCCACGCCGCTGACCTCTTGATCGTCACCCGGCCGGAGGACGAGCATCTGGAAGATAGAGTGCGCACCAGGCTCGCCGAGGAGGTCATCATGAGCAGCGGTCTGCCGGTCCTGGTGCTGCCGCCCGACTTCAAGAGCGAGTGGTCGCCGAAGCGAGTCCTGATCGCCTGGAAGGGAACCAGAGAGGCCGTGCGCGCCGTGCGCGACAGCCTCTCGATCCTGCAGGCAGCCGACAAAGTTCTGGTCGGCTCGGTGCGTCCCTCGGCCGAGGATGCCGTATCGACCCTGGAGGTGACGCAGTACCTGAAGCGCCACGGCATCGAGACCGAGACCATCGATCTTACCGAAGAGAATGGCACCGGCCGCACACTGCTCAATCTGGCGGAGGCGCATGACTGTGATCTGCTGGTGGCCGGTGCCTATGGTCATTCCCGCCTGCGCGAGCTGATCGTCGGCGGCGTCACGCGCCACCTGATGCGTCACGCCACAGTCCCGCTGTTGCTCAGCCACTGACCTAACCGCTGACAAGCGGACCGGAAAAGCAAGGCGCCGCCCGATCTGGGCGGCGCCTCTTTCTTTGCCTCCGTCGCGCTTAGACGAAGAAGATGAAGGTGATCACTACGAAGAGTGGCACCAGGAAGATGATAGACCATCCCATGTAGCCGAAGAAGCTGGGCATCTTCACACCCTGGTCCTCGCAGATCGAGCGCACCATGAAGTTCGGCGCGTTGCCGATATAGGTGTTCGCCCCCATGAAGACCGCGCCGGCGGAGATCGCCAGAAGCGTCGATTCCAGGCTTCCCATCAGCTGCTGGGCATCGCCGCCGGCCGTGTTGAAGAAGACCAGATAGGTCGGGGCGTTATCCAGGAAGGATGAGAGGATACCGGTGATCCAGAAGTACATGATGTTGTTCGGCTGCCCCTCATCCGAGACTGCCTCAACGATCAACCCCAGAGGTCCCTCCGTCCCCGCCTTCAGCATGGCAATCACCGGGAAGATGGTGATGAAGATGCCGGCGAAGAGCTTCGCCACCTCCACGATCGGAAACCAGGAAAAGGAGTTTGCCTTGCGACTCTCGTTGTTGGTCAGGATCAAGGAGAGAATGGCAATCCCGATCAACAGCAGATCACGCACCAGGTTCTGCAGTTCCACGTGGACGTGGTAGACGTTGAACTCGATCCCCGGCTTCCAGATGCCGGACATCAGCACCGCAGCGACAACGCCGACCAGCAGCAGCAGGTTGACGGTCCCCTCGAGACCCAAGGGCTCCTGCGGGCCCGAATCGGCAGCCTCAGCCGGGGCTTCCCTGCTGTCTTCGCGCCGATAGAGGAAGCTGTCGAAGATGAAGAAGACGATCAGCAGGGGAATGGCCATCACCAGCATGGGCAGGAACATGTGCACGGTCGGCCAGAAGAAATCGACGCCCTTGAGGAAGCCAAGGAAGAGCGGCGGATCGCCCAGCGGCGTCAAGGAGCCGCCGATGTTGGCCACCAGGAAAATGAAGAAGACGAAGACGTGAACCTTGTGCTTGCGCCAGGCATTGGCTCTGAGCATCGGCCGGATCAACAGCATGGCGGCACCGGTGGTGCCCATCCAGCTTGCCAGAATGGTGCCGATCAGCAACATCACCGTGTTCACCATCGGCGAGCCGCGCAGCGAGCCCTTGAGGCGCACGCCGCCGGCCACGGTGAAGAGCGAGAACAGCAGGATAATGAAGGGGATATACTCCAGCAGGCCGACGTGCAGCACCTCGAAGAGAGTCAGACCGAAGCCGAAGACGAGGGCAAAGGGCACGATGGTCAAGAGCGCCCAGAAGAGCGAGATCTTGCCGAAGTGATGATGCCAGAAGACCGGCGCGACGAGCGGGAAAACGGCGATCGACAGCAGAATTCCGATGAAGGGCACACCCCATAAGAGGCCCAGATCCGCACCATCCAGATGCGGTGCTCCCTCGCCTGCTGCCAGAGCGATAGAGGGAAGGCCAATGATTAGTAAGAATGCAAGGATACCTGCCTTCGTAAGAACCGAACCTCCCTGAAGAGCTTCCCTTAAGGTTGTCGCGCCCATGTGACCCCCATTCTTTGGTTATTGGATTCTTGCGCTTGGAGGGCGAGTATGACGAAACCGTTGCCACTGGCCAAGACCAGCGTTGGTCCTCGGCGCTCTTGCCGCTCTTCAAGTGACGCTTTGCAGCAGATAGACTGATGTCGGGGTTGCGAAAGCAGCACGAACGTGGTCTCAAAACTGAGACTTTGAGCTTGTAGAGTATGCTCATAAGGCCACATCACTGCGGTGCACGCAGAATCACAGTGGTGGCCTGGGCGAATGATCCAGGTTGAGCGGCGATTGGGAAGCGAGAGGATAGACCCATGGAAATGACCGGCGAGCAGCAGATCCCTGCCCCACGCGACAAGGTCTGGGAGGCGCTAAACGACCCAGAGGTCTTGAAGGTCTCAATCCCCGGCTGTCAGGAGCTCAACAAGACCGACGACGGCGGCTTCGAAGCCAGGGTCAAGACCAAGGTGGGCCCGGTGTCGGCCACCTTCACCGGTGCCGTCCAGCTCTCCAACATCGACGCACCCAATGGCTATACCATCACCGGCGAGGGCAAGGGCGGGGTCGCCGGTTTCGCCAAGGGCGGTGCCGACGTTCGCCTTAAGGAAGAGGGCGAAGGCACCTTACTCTCCTACACGGTGAACGCCCAGGTCGGCGGCAAGCTCGCCCAGATCGGCAGCCGGCTGATCGACAGCACCGCAAAAAAGATGGCCTCGCAATTCTTCGAGAAGTTCTCAGAAGTGGTCGCCGAGGAACAGGCCGGCGAGCCCGAAGCGGCCGCAAGCAGCGCTCCGGAGGAGGCTCCGGCTCCCGCACCAGCAGCAGCACCCGCTCCCGCCGCAGCGGCCCCCGCCCCGGCAGCCCCGGCGCCTGCGCCGAAAGAGAGCGACACGCCTGCGCCGAAAGAGAGCGACACGCCTGCGCCGAAAGAGAGCGATGCGGCTCCGGCAGAGCCGCTTGCCGATCACGGTGCCAGCGAAGAAGCGCCAAAAGCGGAGGCCGCACACGACGATCATGCACATGACGATCATGGCCACCATCCGGAGATTCCGCCTGAACTCAGCGACGAGGCCTTGAACAAGGACGTCGGCAAGGGTGCCAACACCGGCATCTGGGTCACCGGCCTCTTTGTCGTGGTCTTGATCTTGCTGGCGATTTTCGGGCTGGGCGGCGACAACGAGCCACCGGCCGACGCCAGCCACGGCACGGAGTCCCACGGGGACGAAAGCAATAACTAACCGACTGACGGTTGGAACCTTCGGTTAGCGGAGACAGCAGCAGCATGGCAAAGGCGGCGCCCAAGGAAGCCGGCGCAGGGCAAGACGCGACCAAGTCCAAGTCGACCCGGCCGCCGTTCTTGCACCTGGAACGCAGGATCTGGACGCCCATCCTGATCGTCGCGGCGCTCTTCGCCGGATGGCTCAGGATGCTGGTCCGCACGCCGGGGCAGGTCCAGGTCGATGGACAGCTGGCCAGCGGTGCCTATTTCGGCGGCATCCTGGGCAGCGCGCTGTTGCCCTGGGTCGTGGCCCTGATCGCTTCCTATGGCTATTGGATTTGGGCCAAAGCCAGCAAATCGCGCGACTTCATGGATAGGGAGTTTCGGCCCAAACAGCGCCGTTTGATGCATGGGATCGTGCTCTTCCTGGTGCTGCTGATGGGCTTGCACGCCTGCAGTGTCGTGGCAGTCAGATTGGGCCTGATTTGAGCCTTTTCATCCAAAGCGAGGAGGCTTTCTATCCCATTCGGACTTGACCACCGCTGGTCCTGGACACAGACTTCGACATGAGACTGCGGGCTTGGCCTGAGTTTCAGGGCTCTCGGCCTGTCCGAAGGCCCTCTTTCTCATTCAAGGTTTTGGCCCTAGATTCCCAACCCGAGTTCTAAGCAGAGAGGCAGGGAGAGACGCATGCCCACAGTGACGATCACCGTGAATGGGCAACAGGAGTCCCGCGAAGTCGAGGGGCGTACCTTGTTGGTTCAGTTCTTACGAGAGCATCTCAATCTAACGGGCACGCATGTCGGCTGCGACACCAGTCAGTGCGGCGCCTGCGTCGTGCATGTGAATGGCCAGTCGGTCAAGGCCTGCACCATGTTGGCCCTCCAGGCCGACGGCAGCGAGGTGACGACGATTGAGGGCTTGGCATCCGGCAGCGAACTGCATCCCATGCAGGCCGCCTTCCGCGAGCATCATGGCCTGCAGTGCGGCTTCTGCACCCCGGGTATGGTGATGAGCGCCGTGGATCTTCTCCAGAAGAACGCCAGCCCGAGCGAGAAGGAAATCCGCGAGTGGCTGGAAGGCAATATCTGCCGCTGCACCGGCTACCACAACATCGTCAATGCAATTCAAGACGCCGCCCAGCAGGGCAGCGCGGCCTAAGGGGGGCTTGAAGGATATGCCGGACGGTTCGGTAGGACAGGCAGTCAAGCGGCGCGAGGATCAGCGCTTTCTGACTGGTAAGGGCCGCTATGTCGACGACCTGCATCGCGCAGGCGAACTGGCAGCGGTTTTCGTGCGCTCACCCCACGCTCATGCCAAGGTGCGCGGTGTCAATATGACGGCTGCGAAAGCAGCACCGGGTGTGGTTGCCATCTTCGTCGGTTCCGACATGGAGCAGGACGGGATCGGCTCTCTGCCTTGCGGTTGGACGGTGACGGATCGCCATGGCGAGCCGCACAAGAGCCCGCCGCACTTTCCCTTGATTCGCGATTCCGTGCGCTACGTCGGCGATCACGTCGCCGTGATCTTGGCAGAGACCCTCGAGCAAGCGCGCGACGCGGCCGAGTTGGTTGAGGTCGATTACGAAGAATTGCCGGCTAACGTCTTGCCAGCAAAGGCAATGTCGGCCCAGCTTCTGCACGAAGAGGCGCCCAGCAACCTCTGCTATGACTGGGTGCTAGGTGATGAGGCAGCCATCAACGAGGCCTTCGCGACGGCGCACCATGTGACCAAGCTGGATCTGGTGAACAACCGCCTGATCCCGAACGCGATGGAGCCCAGGGCTGCGATCGCCGATTACGACAGCGGCACCGACAGCTATACCCTCTGGTCGACCAGCCAGAACCCGCACGTTCTGCGCCTGATCCTGAGCGCCTTCGTCACCGGCATCCCGGAGACCAAGCTTCGGATCATCGCCCCCGACGTCGGCGGCGGCTTCGGCAGCAAGATCTATTGCTATGCCGAAGAGACCGTCTGCCTTTGGGCCAGCAAGCGGGTCGGACGCCCGGTGCGCTGGACCGCAGATCGCTCGGAAGCCTTCCTGGCCGATGCGCATGGTCGTGACCACGTGACCCACGCCGAGCTGGCGCTGAGCGAGACCGGCGAGTTCCTGGGCCTCAGGGTCGATACCACGGCCAACATGGGCGCCTATCTGTCGAACTTCGCCTCCTGCGTTCCGACCTACCTCTACGCCACCTTGCTGGCAGGCCAGTATCGGACGCCGGTGGTCTACTGCAACGTCCGTGCCGTCTTCACCAACACGGCCCCGGTCGACGCCTATCGCGGTGCCGGGCGGCCGGAGGCGACTTATCTGCTGGAGCGGATTGTCGAGGTTGCTGCCCGCGAGACCGGCATGGATCCGGCGGAGCTCAGGCGCAAGAACTTCATCCAGCCGGATCAGTTCCCCTATCAGACCCCGGTGGCACTGACCTACGACATCGGCGACTACGAGGCTTCGCTGGACGAAGCCATGAAGATGATCGACTACGCCGGCTTCACCAGCCGCAAGGCGGACGCCAAGTCTCGCGGCAAGCTGCGCGGCATCGGCTTCTCTGCCTATATCGAGGCCTGCGGCATCGCCCCCTCCTCGGTGGTGGGCTCGCTGGGTGCCGGTGTGGGCCTCTGGGAATCGGCGCAGGTTCGCTTCAACGCGACCGGCAGCGTCTCGGTACTGACCGGCAGCCATGCCCATGGTCAGGGCCATGAGACGACCTTTGCACAGCTCGTCTCAGATACCTTGGGCGTGCCGCTCGAGAGCGTTGAGATCGTGCATGGCGATACCGCACAGATCCCCATGGCGATGGGCACCTATGGCTCGCGCTCGCTGGCCGTCGGCGGCTCCGCCATCGTCCGCGCCTGCGGCAAGGTGATCGACAAGGGCAAGAAGATCGCCGCCCACCTGCTCGAGGCCTCGGTGGAGGATATCGAGTTCGCAGACGGCAACTTCACGGTGGCCGGCACCGACAAGTCCAAGTCGATGGCCGAGATCGCCTTTACCGCCTATGTGCCGCACAACTATCCGGAGGATGTGGAGCCCGGCCTCGACGAGACCGCCTTCTATGATCCGCTGAACTTCACCTATCCCGCAGGCTGTCACATCTGCGAAGTGGAGATCGATCCGGAGACCGGCGTCACCGAGATCGTCGATTGGGTTGCCGTCGACGACTTCGGCAAGATCATCAATCCGATGATCGTCGAAGGCCAGGTGCACGGCGGCATCGCACAGGGTGTCGGACAGGCCATGCTGGAACACGGTGTCTATGACAGCGACAGCGGTCAGCTTCTGACCGGATCCTACATGGACTACTGCATGCCCCGCGCAGATGACCTGCCGTCCTTCCGGGTCGGCATGACCGAGACCGCCTGCACGCACAACCCCTTGGGCGTGAAAGGCTGTGGCGAGGCCGGTGCCATTGCGGCACCCCCGGCCTTGATCAACGCGGTCACCGACGCGCTTGGCGTCATGCACATGGAAATGCCGGCGACGCCTGAGAAGGTTTGGCGTCTGGCGCAACAAGCCGCCGCGGCGGAGTAAGAAGGAGGAGACAACCGAGATGTATAATTTCGGCTATCACCGCCCGAACAGCCTGGCGGATGCGGTCACCGAACTGCAGCGCGCCGAGGACGGTCAGCTCATGGCCGGCGGGCAAACCCTGATCCCCACCCTGAAACAACGCTTGGCGCAGCCCTCCGACATTGTCGATCTGGGCCAGGTCGATGAGTTGCGGGGCATCCGGGAAGAAGACGGCGCCCTAGTGGTCGGGGCCATGACCACCCATGCCGAGGTTGCAGCCAGCGACCTCGTCAAGTCACGGATCCCGGCCTTGTCCAGCCTGGCGGACGGCATCGGCGACCCGCAGGTTCGTCATCGCGGCACCATCGGCGGCTCCATCGCCAACAATGACCCGGCGGCGGACTATCCCGCCGGCTGTGTTGGCCTGGGCGCCACCATCCACACCAACCAGCGCCAGATCCCGGCTGACGATTTCTTCGTCGGTCTCTTCGAAACGGCTTTGGACGAGGGCGAGATCGTGACCGCGGTCTCGTTCCCGGTACCGGACAAGGCAGCCTATGCCAAGTTCCCGAACCCGGCCTCGCGCTATGCCATCGTCGGCGTGATGGTGGCTCAGGCGGGCTCTACGGTCCGGGTTGCCGTCACCGGCGCGGGGCCTGGCGTGTTCCGCGACCATGCGATCGAGGGCAGTCTGGCCGGGAACTTCTCGGCGGACGCGGTGGGCGCAAGTTCCGCCGACGAGGGCTCGCTGAACAGCGACATGCATGCCTCGTCGGCCTACCGCAAGCACCTGATCTCGGTGATGACAAAAAGGGCCGTTTCAGCCGCCAATGGCTAGCTGAGATAAGCCAGTAACCAAGGCAAAGGGCGCTTCTTCGATTGAAGCGCCCTTTGTTGTTCTGCAATAATGATCCGCGAATCGGGGGCGAGGAGAGGCAGATGTTGCGACGCATGGAAGAAGTAGCCTGGCCTTCCCCACCTAAGGATCGCAGACTTTTCTCGCTTTTCTTAGCGCCCCTACTGACTATGGCGCTGCTCTGGTCGCCTGGTGCAGAGGCGCAGCAGGCGCTGAAGGAGGCGGCCAAAGAGCGCTTGGGACTGGGCAGCAGCGAGGTGCTGCCGCCGATCGAAAACCCGGTCCCCTTCGCCATTCAGTTTGAGAGCCAAGTGCGCGGCCTTGCCCCCGGCGCCTCGGTGGAGATCAAGGGCATCCGCATCGGCGAGGTAACGGAAATCGAGCTTGGCTATGATGCCGAGCGAAACGCCTTCGCGGTCCTGGTGTCCCTCGTCCTCCAGCCCGACCTCTTCCCCGCCGTGGGCGCACGCCCGACCAACGCAGAAGAGACCTATGCCGCCGTCGCCCAACTGGTGGACAAGGGCCTGCGCGCCACCCTGGCCAGCAAGCAGTTGATCGGCGGACCCTTGGTGGTCGACCTGGATATCGATGCCGAGGACGAGCCAGCCAGCCTGGACCAACAGCACCAGCCACCGCTGATCCCGGCCGGGCCGAGCCAGGCCGATAAGGTGAAAGAACGGCTCCAGGCGGTGATCCAGAAGATCAGCGATCTGCCCCTGGACGAATTGCTGGCAGACGCCAAGCAATCACTTCTGTCGTTGAAGGCGCTGGTTGAGGGACCGGAGCTGAAGGAGACCCTGGTCAATCTGCGCGACAGCACGGCCGAGATCGAAGCCTTCCTGCAGGGAATGGACGGTCGCATGGACAGGATCGTCAATCAGGTGAACGCCACCGTCGCCTCGGCCAGCCGCATGTTCGACCAGGCAGGAGAGACCCTAAGCTCGGTGCAACGCTCGCTTGGCGATCGTTCCCCGATCCTGACCGACATTCGCAAGCTGCTGCGCGAACTGGATGGTGCCGCACGCTCGCTTCGCCTCATGGCCGACTATTTGGAGCGCAATCCCGATGCGCTCATCCGTGGTAAGAAGGATAACCGCCAATGATCCCGCGCGTGATTGCAGCCGGCCTCGGCCTCGTCCTTCTCGCTGCCTGCGGAAGCACCCCACCAACCCAGGTCTTCGGCCTCAACGATGCGGCCTTGCGCACAGAGACCACGGCGCCCGCCGGGGCGCCCTTGATCTATGTCGATACGGCGGTGATCGCCGACTATCTGGATCGCACCCAGATGGTGACCCGCAAAGGCACCTATCGCATTTCGCTGCATGAGTTCGCGATCTGGAGCGAGCCCCTGGGCGATCTCGTCGCCGCCAGTGTGGTCGACGATCTGGCCCTGCGCTTTGGTGATGACCAGGTGATGGTCACCCCCATCCCCTCCTACACCGATCCTGACTGGCGCGTTGAGCTCAAGGTGCTGCGCTTCGATGTGGACGAGGCCGGTGATGCCGTGATCGATGTGCGCTGGACCCTGCTACAGGGCCGTCGAGAGGACCTGGCCGCCAGCAGCCGCGAAGTGATCGTGACCAAAGCCGTCGATCCCGCCGACGCGGCCAGCCGCGTCGATGCTTTGCGCCAGGGCCTGCAGCTGCTGTCCGAACGCATTGGTGATCGCATCGCTTCAGGCTAAGGACGAAGGTAGTAGCACAGGTAAAACAGTAACTTATCTCCTGTTTATGATAATCCATTGAAGACAGCTTCTGTGGATTGCGCTCTGCACGGGCCGTCAAACTGGTCAGCGCCGGCTTTCCTCCGTAAGACTGTTTGTCCGATCGCAGCGCAGATAGGGTGTTATGGGCCGCCTGCTCCTGGCTTTGCTGTTCCTCCTGGCATTTCTGGCGGTACTTGTCGCCGGAGTGATCCTGGTCCGCCATCAGGCGGCAGAGATGGCGATCCGCAATGTCCTTTCCAGCGAGGGCATTCGCAACGCCAGCTTTGAGGTCACCGACCTCGACAAGGCACATGCCCGGGTCGAGAACCTGACCCTCGGCCGCTATCGCAACGTCAAGGCCAAGTCTATCGAGGTCCGCTTTAGCGGCTTGGAGGGTTGGGACCCTTGGGCTTGGAATCCTGCCGTGGCCGAGGTTCGCGTCAGCGGTCTGGACCTGCGCCTGAACGCCCAAGGCGGTGGCCCCCTGAACGATCCCGATCTCGACCGTCTCTTGAGCGGTCCGGAGGAAGCAGAAGTTGGCGAAGCGGCCGCAATCCCACCCATCGTCATCGAGAATGCGAGGATCACGGCGACAACGGCCCAAGGCGAGACCGAACTCCTGCTCGACGGTGACCTGGTGCGTCCCAAGCAGGCTGCGCTGGCGGGGCGTTTCACCTATAGCCTGGAGACACCCTTCGGCCTCTCCAAGGGTGGCATTGAGCTCTTCCAAGCGCCGGAGGAGGCCCTGCAGGTCAAGGCCACCGCAGAAAGTGCGGCCCTGGCTTTCCCAGGTGCCAAGATCGGCGCGCTCCAAGCAGCGATCGAACTGGTCCTCCCCGAAGACGAGCTGCCGCATGCCAAGGGCGAGCTGATCTTCAACGGCATCTCGCCCCTGGTCGGCTACGTCGAAACCCTGACCCTTGCGATCGATGCCGACCCGACGCGCATGACTTTCGATCTGGTCGCCCAAGACGATGAGGGCGAGGAAGTCGGCCAGGGACGCATTGCCGTCACCCGGATCGACAGCCGCCCGCAGATCAATGCCGATCTCGCGCTGAATGCCACATCTGCCAGCGCCCGCCTGGGCCTGATCGACCGCAGCGGCAGCCTGACCGTGGAAAGCCAGCTCTCAGCCACCCTACCGCCCCTGGTCGACCTGATCCATCAAAGGGGTGGCAAGCTGATCCAGCTGCTTGAAGAGGCGAGCCTGGCAACCAGACTCAAGGTCTCGGCCGAGCAATTGACTATTCCTGACAAGGTGCTGGGCCTCAGCGCGGACCTCCACCTTGATGTCCTTCTGGAAGATGCCAAGCTCAGGGCCTGGATCTCGGAGGAGAGCCGGCTCGCCGTTACAGCCTTGGATCCGGAGTGGTCGCTGCTGGCCGATCTTCCCGACGACACCCGCGGCGCCCTTTGGCGCAACTTGAGCCTCACCTTTCCAGTCGAAGAGGAAGCCGGCCTGCAGGCCTCAGCCCGTCGCGACGAGAGGGGCATCGCGATCGCAGTCGCCGGCCCGATCAATCTTTCCAGTGGGCGCGACACCGAGGTCGATATCAGCGGTCGCATCGATGCCCGTGTGACGCCGGATCTGGATCTCGAGCAGGGCAAGGTGAGTGGCTTTGCACTCACCCTTCAGGCCTTTCCTATTCTCGGCAATCAGATCACCCGCCTGGCGCTCACCGGCGACGCCGTCCTGGACGAGGCCGGCGCTGGCGCCGTCCTGGATCTGGACGCCGAACTGGCCGAAGCTCGACAAGACGACCTGGTCCTTGAGAATCTCTCACTGCGACTGCCGATGCTGCTGACCGCCAATCGAGAGGGCTCGCAGTTCGCCATGCTGGATGAGGGCGGCATCGGCGTCGAACAGGTGCTGCTGGAAGGAGAGCCATTGCTGCGCGAGGCCGCAAGCTTCACCTTGGACCGCCTGGCGCTGCGCCAGGGGCAAGAGGGCCGCTGGTTCCCCCGCCTTCTGATTGCCTCTGAGGCCTTGGCCCTATCGCTCCCGGGTTCGGGTGATCGGCTGGCTCTGCGTGATATCGGGATCGAGCTTGCCGGTGAAATTAGCGCCGACGGCCTGGAGGGTGAGGCCAGCCTTTCGTTCGGCGACGTTGATCTGCCAAGCGAATCACTCCGTCTCTCCTCTGTCACTGTCACAGCACCGCTCCCGCCGGAGCGCCTGGAGCGTGAGGCCGTCTCGCTGCGGGTGGGCAGTGCCTCGCTCGTCAACGAGGGTCAAAGCTTCAGCGGCATGTCCTTCGACGCCAGCCTGACCAAGCGCGGTCAAGTCCTGCGGATTGCCGGCAGGGGCCGCGGCCCCAATGGCCAAGGCAGCATCGCGCTCGATCTAAGCCACGATCTGGTAAGCGAACGTGGCAAGCTGGACGCCCGCTGGGGCCCCATCACCTTCGCGCCCGACGGCCTGCAGCCCAAGGCGCTTTCTGCCGAACTGGAAGAGCTGACGGATGTCTCGGGCACCGTCGGTATCGAGGCCAAAGCCGAATGGAGCCCGCGCAGCCAGAACATTGCCGCCAATGTCAAGCTCTCCTCACTCTCGGGCACGCTGCTGCCGGCGCGGGTGGACAATCTGAACGGCAATCTTAGCTTCCTTAGCCTCTCGCCGCCGGTCAGCAACAAGACGCAACAGATCACCATCGAAGAGCTGGATGTCGGGGTTCCTCTCTCAGATCTGCTGCTGCAGTTCGAGATTGTCGATGCACAAGGCGGGCCCGGGCTGGATGCCAAGTCTCTGCAGACCGACTTCGCCGGCGGGCGGCTGACCGCAAGTCCATTCCGTGTCGCCGGTCCAGAGGACAGCTTTGGCACAACAGTCGAAGTCACCCACGTCAAGCTCGACCGGCTGACCGAAATCCTCGATCTCGGCGATGTGCAGCTGGAGGGCCGGGTGATCGGACAGCTACCGCTGATCCTGGATCTGGGAACCGAGAGCATCGCCATCGACAACGGCTGGCTGCAGGCGGTCGACGAGGGCGTCATCCGCATTCCCAACGCCGCCGAACGCCTGGGCCTGGGCCAGATCAGTCAAGAGCAGAAACAGCTTCTCTTCGCGTTGGATGCCCTATCGGACTTTCACTACACCTACCTCTACGCGACAGTCAGCTTCGGCGCCGAAGGCGATCTCGATCTGGCGCTCACGCTGGAGGGCAACAATCCCGCGGTGCTGGACGGCTATCCCTTCAAATTCAATGTGACCTTTGGGGTAGACTTGGCCGATCTGCTGGCAGCCTTCCGCCGCGGCCGCGAGATTACACCAGAGTTGTTCGACGGCGCCTGGAGTCTGAAATAGCGATAAGCAGTTGTTTGCAAACGCCTTCTACAAGTCATTTGCAAAGCGGCACCGGCCCTCACCCCCGCCCGACCACCCACACGAGTATGCTGAACTGGGTGGTCGGGCGGGGGTGAGGGCCGGTGCCGTGCGGTACGAAGCTAACACCAACATCAATTGGACTTGAGGGCTTGTGACAGAAAGCACTAGAACTATGGGGGCCTACTTACCGTATGATAGGTGTCATGACGAAGAAGACTCCGCCAGCCCTGCCCCTGCTCGCCCTTCTGGGTTTGGCCTGGGCCTTGGCTGCCTGCACGCCCACGGTCGCCGTCGAGGCACCGAAGGAGCCAATAACCATAAACCTGAACATCCAAGCCGATGTGCGCGTGCGCATCGAGGAGGCAGCGGAGACCGACATCGCGGACAACCCCGACATCTTCGGTACGGAATAGAGGCATGATTTACACAGAAACTGCCCCCAAGCCGCGCGCCGCAGGCCGGCGGCTGCCCACCCTGACCTTGATTGCGGCCTCGATCTGGATGGCCTTGGTCTTGGTCGGCGGCCTCACCTCGATCAACCCGGCCATGGCACAGTCGCTGAAGAGCGAGCTGCAGAACGGCAATGTGGGTGAACGCTGGGACGGCTTTGTCCAGGCACGCAACAACTCTGCCCAGGGACTGGTCAATAACGTTAACGGCAAGCGCAAAAAGCTCTACGAGAAGCGGGCCAGAGAGCTAGGTCAATCGCCACAGGTGGTGGGCCAAGTCTTCGCCAAAGAGCTCTATGACCGCGCTCGAAGCGGCACCTGGTTCCTCAATCAGAACGGATCCTGGTACCAAAAGCCCTGACGCACCCTATCTAGAAGCAATCGGGAAGGGGGCGATAAGCGCGGCTTGGCCATCGCAGAGGTCTGCCTTCTCGTGATCCGAGCCCGCAACGGAGCCCCCATGACCAGCGACCTGCCGACCTCTGTCGACGCAACCCTAAGCCTGCTCAATGAAGAGCGCTATCTGGCCGACCGGCCGCTTGCCACCGTCCTTTACCTGGCGCTCCGGCAAGGCCGACCGCTGTTTCTGGAGGGCGAGGCCGGTGTCGGCAAGACCGAGATCGCGCGCGTTCTCTCGGCCGCCCTCGGCCGGCGGCTCATTCGCCTGCAGTGCTATGAGGGGCTCGACGTCGCCAGCGCCGTCTACGAGTGGAACTATCCGCGCCAAATGCTGGAGATCCGCCTGGCCGAAGCCAGCGGCAGCCAGGATCGGGAACGCATTGCCAGCGACATCTTCGATCGCCGCTTTCTGATCGAGCGGCCCCTGATGCAGGCCCTCTCGCCGCATGAGAGCGGCCCGCCGGTCCTGCTGATCGACGAACTGGATCGCACTGACGAGCCCTTTGAGGCCTTCCTGCTGGAGCTCTTGTCCGACTATCAAGTGAGCGTGCCCGAGTTGGGGACGATCAGGGCCCCGCAGCCGCCGATCACCATCATCACTTCGAACCGCACCCGCGAGATTCACGATGCCTTGAAGCGCCGCTGCTTCTATCACTGGGTCGGCTATCCCGATGCCACGCGCGAACGGGCCATCCTGCAAGCCAAGGCACCGCATGTCAGGGAGGCCCTCTCGGCCGAGGTGGTTGCCTTCGTTCAGCGTCTACGCGACGAAGAACTCTACAAGCTGCCCGGTATTGCCGAGACCCTGGATTGGGCCGACGCGCTGACCCAGCTGGACAAGGTGACCCTGGATGAAGAGGCCATCGATTCCACCCTGGGTGTGCTGCTGAAGTACCAGGACGACATCGCCAAGATCGAGGGCAGCGAGGCCGCGCGCCTCTTGGGCGAAGTCAAACGCGAGATGTCCGAAGCCCGGCTGGGCTAAACCATGGACAGCGTCACCAGACCGGAAGGCGGCGGCATTGCCGGCAACATCCTGGCCTTCGCCCGGACCCTGCGCGCTGCCGGATTGCCGGTCGGGCCGGGTGCGGTTCTGGATGCTCTGAAGGCGGTTCAGACCGTCGGGCTGGATCGGCGCGACGACTTCTATTGGACCCTGAACGCCGTCTTTGTGAAGCGCCAGGATCATCAGGAGATCTTCGATCAGGCCTTCCACGTCTTTTGGCGCAATCCGCAGTTCCTGGACCGTATGCGTTCGCTCTTCTTGCCCACGGTCTTGCCGGACATGGCCCAGCAGCCTGAGCAGAAGGAGCTGTCGCGGCGCCTGAGCGAGGCGCTGGCTGGCGAGCAGCCGGGCATGGGCCAGGAACAGGAGGAACAGGAGGAGGTGGAGATTGAGGCCACCCTGACCTGGTCCGACAGAGAGGTCCTGGCGGAAAAAGACTTCGAGTCCATGAGCACGGCGGAGCTGGAGGATGCCAAGCGCGCCATGGCCCGCCTGACCCTGCCCTTGCAGCGGGTCAAGACCCGGCGATGGCAAGCCCACGCGCGCGGCCAGGGAATCGATGCCCGTCGCTCGCTGCGCGCAGCCTTGCGCCAGGGCGGCGATGCCTTGCCGCTGCTGCGCCGCAAGCGTAGAGAGCGGCCGCCACCGCTGGTGGTGCTGACCGACATCTCCGGTTCCATGGGTCAGTATTCGCGGATGCTGCTGCACTTTCTGCATGCGCTGACCAACGACCGCGACCGCGTCCATGTCTTTCTTTTTGGCACGCGGCTGACCAACATCACCCGCCAACTGCGGCATCGCGATCCCGACGAGGCCTTGACCAAGGTGGCGGATGCGGTACCAGACTGGGACGGCGGCACGCGGATCGGATCCTGTCTCGCCGACTTCAACAAAGACTGGGCGCGGCGTGTCTTGGGGCAGGGCGCCGTGGTGCTGCTGATCACCGACGGGCTCGACCGGGCCGGTGCCGAGGGGCTATCGGACGAGATGGAGCGCCTGCACAAGTCCTGCCGCCGGCTGATCTGGCTCAACCCCCTCTTGCGTTACGATGGCTATGCGCCAAAATCTCAAGGGGCCAGGGCCATGCTGCCGCAAGTCGATGAGTTCCGCTCGGTCCACAGCCTGGCCAGCCTCGCCGACCTGGCGAGCGCGCTTAGCAAGAGTAAGCCACCGCGCCGCTCAGCCCGACTGGAGTGGGGCGAAGAGGGCCGCTTAACATAGGAGGATGTGGTCATGAGCGAAGGCAAGACTGGCGAGGATCTGCTGGCCACGGCGGGCACCTGGCGCGACGGCGGACGCAAGGTGGCCCTTGCCACCGTGGTCGCCACCTGGGGCTCCTCCCCTCGCCGCGTCGGCAGCCAGCTGGTTGTGGATGAACAGGGCAACATGGCGGGCTCGGTCTCCGGTGGCTGCATCGAAGGCGCAGTGGTGATGGAGGCCAAAGAGATCATGGCCGGCGCACCGCCCAAGCTCTTGACCTATGGCGTCACCGACGAGGATGCCTGGAGCGTCGGGTTGGCCTGTGGCGGCGAGGTCAAGGTCTTCGTCGAGGCCATGGAGTAAGATCATGCAGCGCGATGTCTTCGATGCCTTGACGGCCGCCAAGGCCGAAAAGCGGTCAGTAGCCCTGGTGACCGATCTCGAGAGCGGCGCCCAGGCCCTCTTCGATCGCGAAGGGCACAGCCTGGCCGGCGAATTGGAGCTGGGGGGTGCCTCGATCCCGGCTCTGGAAGCGGCCATCGTCTCCGACCGCAGCGGGATCGACGACAACAGCGGCTTTTTTATCCAAGTCTTCAATCCACCCTTGCGGCTGATCATCGTCGGCGCAGTCCACATCGCCCAGGCCTTGATCCCCATGGCTCGCGTCCTGGGTTATGAGGTGGTGGTTGTCGATCCCAGACGCGCCTGGGCGAACGAAGATCGCTTTCCCGGGGTGCAGATCACCTTCGACTGGCCCGATGAGGCCATGGATGCCCTGGTCCCCGACCACCGCACCGCCGTGGTGGCCCTGACCCATGATCCCAAGCTGGACGACCCGGCCCTGGTCCGTGCGCTCGCCAGCAATGCCTTCTATATCGGCGCGCTCGGCTCCGTCCGGACCCACGGGAAGCGCCAGATCCGCCTGCAAGAGCATGAGATCGACCCGCAAAGCTTTGCACGCATTGATGGCCCGATCGGGCTTGCCATCGGCGCCCGCTCACCGGCCGAGATCGCGCTCTCGATCCTGGCCAAGATGACCCAGGTGCGCCAGGGCGCCCCGCCCCTGGTCAAGGCCGCCTGAGCGCATGGAGTTCGGACCGCGCGCGACGAGGCAAGCCGAAGGCACCTATCTGGCCCATTCCGTCAACCTGCCGAAAAGCCGTTTCAAGAAGGGACGCAAGCTCTCGGCGGAGGATCTGGAGGCCTTGAGCAAGGCCGGCGTCGACGAGGTGATCGTCGCCCGCCTGGCCGACAATGAGGCCCATGAGGACGAGGCGGCAGCCCGTGTTGCCGAGGCTTTAGCCGGCCCGGGACTAACAACCACCGCCGCCTTCACCGGGCGCTGCAATCTGATCGTTGGCGAGCGTGGTCTGCTTCGTCTGGACCGTGGGCGAATTGAGCGCATCAATGCGCTGGACGAGGCCCTGACCATAGCCACCCTGGGCGCCTTTGACCTGGTCGAGCCCAGACAGATGGCGGCCACCATCAAGATTATCCCCTTCGCCCTCGACCGAGCGGTGCTGGATCAGGCGCTGATCATTGCCGCAGAAGCACCCTTGCTGCAGGTGGCGCCGCTCAAGAGCAAGCACGTGGGCCTGGTGCAGACCACCCTACCGGGCCTCAAACCCTCGATCCTCGATAAGACCAGCGAGGTCACCAATCGGCGCCTCGCGGCACTGGACTGTCCGCCGGTCCGGGAGCTGCGCTGCCCCCACGTCAGCAGCGCCGTCAGCCAAGCCATCAACAGCCTGGACGACTGTGACATCGTCCTGGTGTCCGGCGCCTCCGCCATCGTCGATCGGCGCGACGTCGTGCCCGAAGGAATCGAAAACGCTGGAGGCAGGGTCCGCTACTTCGGCATGCCCGTCGATCCCGGCAACCTGATCCTCCTGGCTGAGCGCGAGGGCCGACCGCTCTTGGGGCTGCCCGGCTGTGCCCGCTCGCCTAAGCTGAACGGCTTCGATTGGGTGTTGGAGCGTCTGGTGGCCGACATTCCGGTCGACCCGGCCGACATCCAGGCCATGGGCGTCGGCGGCCTCCTGAAGGACACGGGCCAACGCCCCCTGCCCCGCTCGGCCGCGGTCGAGCCTCCGGCCGGCAGTCAGCGTGCGCCCAAGGTGGCGGCCCTGGTACTGGCAGCCGGTCAAGCCAAACGCATGGGCCGCAACAAGCTGGTCGAACCCTTGGGTGGCAAGGCCCTGGTGCGCCACGCCGTCGATGCGGCCCTGGCCTCCCAAGCGGAGCCGGTCATTCTGGTGACCGGACATCAGCGCGACGCGGTCGAAGAGGCGCTTGAGGGTCTTGACCTCTTGAGCGTGCACAACAGGAACTATGCAGGCGGCCTCTCGACCTCGCTAAAGCGCGGACTGGCAGCGCTCCCGGAGGATATCGAGGCCGCCGTCGTCCTCTTGGGTGACATGCCACGCATCGCACCCGGCACCATCGACCGCCTGATCGCCAGCTTCAATCCGCTGGAAGGACGTGCCATCTGCCTGCCGACCTTCGGCGGCAAACGCGGCAACCCGGTCTTGCTCGGCCGGCAGTTCTTCGCCGAGGCGCAGACGATCGAGGGCGATCAGGGTGCACGGGAGTTGCTGCGTGAGTACGCAGACCTGGTGGCCGAGGTGCCAATCGACGACAGCGCCGTCTTGCTTGACATCGACACCCCGGAAGCCCTGGCCGCAGCCCGCGCCGATCAGAGATAGGCCGCTGCGACAGCGGTGATGTTCTCTTCGCCACGCCCCGCCTCCAAGGCGGCGCGATAGACCCCACCTACCGCACCTGCGAGCGGTAGGCCGATACCCAGGTCGCTGGCCGCCGTCGCCAAGCAGGTCAGGTCCTTGACCACCAGTTCAATTGGAAAGAGGGGCGCGAAAGCGCGGGCCTCGATCCCGGCAGCGGCCGCCTTTGCAACCGGACTGGTTACGGGCAAGGCGGACAGCAGTTCGACGGCCCTTGCCTCGTCAAAGCCTTGGCCTCTCAGATAGCCCAGCAATTCACCAAGAGCGGCGACCTGCAAGGCGAAGAGGCTGTTTGCTGCCAGCTTCATGGCACTGGCATGCCCCAAAGGTCCACAGTGATGGCGGGCTGCCCCCAAGGCTTCGAAGAGTGGGCCTGCCCGCTCAATATCTCCACCCTCGCCGCCCAAGAGGAAAATCAAGGCACCAGCCTCTACCTGCGGCCGAGAGCCGAGGACGGGCGCCTCCAAGAGAGTGAGCCCCCGCGCGTCGGCCGCCGCTGCCAGTTCGGCGATCCAGGCGGGGGAGACTGTGGCGCACTCGATCAGCAGTGAACCCGGCGACAGCTGGTCCAGCCCAGCCCCCTCAATCCAGACAGCGCGTGAAGCAACATCATCGCGCAACATGGAGATGATGACCGCCGCTCCGCTGATTGCAGAAGCCAGGTCGTCGTCCTGTCTCACACCGGCAGCGTCCAATGCCCCATCCTCCAACGGGGTCCGGTTCCAGGCCGAGACATGGTGACCGGCCGTTGCCAGAACGCAGGCCATACGGCGTCCCATAGCGCCCAAACCTATGACCGCAAGCTTTGTCATCGAACACACTCCTCATTGTCAGTTCGGGAGCAGAAAGTGGTTCCTGGCGCGTGCAACAGGAATAGAGCTTCCACACAGCATTATCGTGCGTAAACTGCATGAATGCAGATCCAAGACCTACACCTCCTACTAAGCGTCGCGCGGCTCGGTTCCTTTGCGGCGGCAGCACGGCAAGCCAATCTAGATCCCTCTTCAGTATCGCGAAGCATCTCCAGCCTGGAGGCAGACCTTGGCTTCCGTCTTTTCCAGCGCTCGACCCGCCGCCTTTCTCTGACTGAAGCCGGTCGGACCTACTGCGGGCGCATCGAACCTCTCTTGGAGGAGCTGGCAGCAGCCTCAGAGCAGGCCATGGTCACCAGGCAGAGCGCTGCCGGTCGCCTTCGGATGACCGCCTCGGTCGCTTATGGTGAGCGCTGTCTGGTGCCTTTGCTGCCCCGCTTCCGCAGCGCCTTTCCCAAGATCCAACTGGAGCTGCTGCTGACCGACCGCCAGGTCGATCTGGTCGAAGACACCATCGATCTGGCAGTTCGCCACGGACCGGCAATGCGGGGAGACCTGATCACCGTAAAGCTGCATCCCGTCCGCTATCGGGTCTGTGCCAGCCCAGACTACCTCAAGCGCTGCGGCCTGCCCCCTACGCCCAAAGACTTGACGCAACACGATTGTGTGAGGATCGATCTGCCCGAGTTTCGTGACACCTGGCACTTTCGTGATGCGAATGGGGCGGCGGAACAGGTTCCGATCACGGGCAGCCTCTTGCTCTCCTCCGCCCTCTCACTCAGAAGCTGCACCCTGGCCGGTCTCGGACCCAGCCTGCTGGCTGACTGGTTGGTGGCCGCCGATATCGAGCAAGGCGGCCTGGTGGACCTCTTCCCTGAGTGGCGCGCGGCTGCGTCCAGCTTCGATAGCGCGATCTGGCTACTCTATCCGTCTCGACACTACCTCCCTGTCCGCGTTCGCATGACAATCGACTTTTTACGACAGTATTTGAACTGCAATCTCAACAATTAATAAGCCATTTCATTGGATCATATCAAATAAAAACAGTGCACCTGACCATAAGTATAGGCAACTGACCTTTCGCACAGATTGACGAGTCTTCACCTCAATCCTACAGTCTTTAACGGCATTGAGTAGGATGGGACGGGGTGATGTTGTTTTGGGGGAAGAGCGGAGAAGTGGAAAAGCGGGATGCACCGCCGTACCGCTTGCTGTCCAGTGCCTTTCTTACTCTGCATGATCCCTCGACCGCTTACGGGTTCACCCAGATTGACGTGACAGAGGTTGAACGTCGGATCAGGAAGGCCACACGGCGGCTTCGTCGCGGCATATCGCTGACCGGCTATGTCACCTATTGCTGGGTCCAAACAATCAACGAACATCGTTGCGTGAACGCCGCTCTGGTCGGCGGAAAAGTCCTCTCGTTCAAAGACGTCGATCTGGCCACCACAATCGATCGCCGCGTGAATGGCGAGCGTATGGTTGCGATCGGCAGGATTCGAGCTGCCCAAAACCTGTCTCTGGCGGAGATGCTAACCGCGCTTCGCAGTCAGCGGGTCTTTGAGAACCAAGACCAACGCAGTCTCCGTTTCCGTAGTCTACTTCAAAAGCGCCCGCGCTTGGCCGCCTGGTTACTGCGGAGATTGGGTAAGGATCCGGCTTGGCTTGTTGAAATCTATGGCACCACCATGGTGACGGTACTCCAAGCACCTGGCATCTCTCGCCCACTCCATGTCTTGGCACAGAATCTCTGCGGCGCCGGCTTGTTTCTTGGTCCCGTTACGGACGAGGTGAAAGCAGGACCTGACGGGCGGATCGAGGTACGGCGTGTCCTCCATGTGACCTTTGCCGTGAAGCACGATCTTCTCGACGGCATGGAGATGTTG
This sequence comes from Rhodospirillales bacterium, assembly GCA_963669335.1. Classification (GTDB taxonomy): domain Bacteria; phylum Pseudomonadota; class Alphaproteobacteria; order Kiloniellales; family JACOMY01; genus JACOMY01. The sequence goes on along the minus strand of OY770023.1, from coordinate 1,334,128 downwards.
GCCGGATCCAGGACCTTCTTTGAGAAGACCGAAAGCGCCGAGGCTTTGAACGAGGCCTTCATCGAAGAGTTTGCTGGGCTGAACAACATAGCCCTTCCCGGTGAAACAGTGGAAAGGCCCTTGGAATGGCCCTTGGAAAGGGAAGTCGCGTAATGACGCTCATGACCGAACAGATCGCATCGCCACCCGTCGACTCCTACCAAGTCAAAGGGCATCCGCTTTTTGGACATCTCGGATCTTGGCTGCTGAATGGAACGAACTACCCGGCAGAAGTGGCCCTTGCCAACGAAGGCATTGCGCGCATCAAGGTCGCAAACCGCCGCTTCCTGATTGTCGCCAGACCCGATGTCATTCGCCATATCGCGGTAAAGAACCGAGAGAACTACCGTCGCGGATCACTGGCAAACGCCCTCATTCCAGAGTTTGGCGAGACCATTCTAACGGTCAGTCACGAGGCTTGGCTAAAGCGTCGCCGCCTCTTGCAGCCCAGTTTCCATCACAGCAAGCTCCCAATCTTCGACCGGGCATCGCTCTGGGCTGCACAGGTGCTTGCCTACCGCTGGCAGGAGGCAGCTGTCAAAGGCGAAGCCGTCCCGGCTGTCCGTGACCTGCGGGTCGCCCTGGTGCAGGCAATGAGCAAGGCCTTCTATGGCAGCGAGATCAGGAAGGACGAAGCACAGGATTTGGTCGAGGCCTATCGCGATGCTTTGGCCCTGGCTTACCGACGCGCGAGATCATTCCGCTCCTTTCTCTTCCGCTCCCCGCCACCGCATCGGCGCGAGTCGGAGATACTTCGCGAACGATTGGACGAACTGGTCCGCCCCAAGGTCTCGGCCGCGTTAGCAAGCAAGCTGTCACCAGAGTCCTCCCTCTTCGCTTCGGTCGTGGAAACCGCAAAGAAGGCCGGCCTGACAGAGGAAGAGGCAGATGATCTGCTCTTCCAAGAAATCAGAGGCTTGTTCGCGGCGGGGATCGAAACGACAGGGGATTCCCTACCCTGGATCCTCTACAAGCTGGCGCAAGACAAGGCCGCCGCGGCGCGCTTTTACGAAGAGGCCGATCGCGCGCGTAACCGCCTGCTTGCTGGCCACACGCTCTTCGACGAGATCGAGGACTACCCCTTCACGACAGCCTTGATCCACGAGACTCTCCGTCTTTATCCGGCCGTTCCGGCAGTGGGCCGTGTCGCCCTCAACGACGATCAGATAGACGACATCGCCATCGTCGCTGGCGAAGAGATCCTGATTTCAATCAAGGCGGTTCAGAAATCGCCTCTGATCTGGGACCGGCCCGAGAGCTTCGACCCGGATCGTTGGCGACCCAATGATCCGCGCCTCAAGAACGGCAGCTGGATCCCCTTCGGTGTCGGCGCGCATCTCTGTATTGGCAACAGCGTCGCGCTTCGCAGCTTGACGACCTTCCTCTTGGTCTTGGGCATGCAGTTCACATTCACCGACCGCAACGACCATCAGATCGAGCCGAACAGCAAGCGCCTGAGCGCGGGTCCTGCAGAAGAGATCTGGCTCGGTCTCACCTGATCGGAGCGAAGACGCACCATGACCACCACAGCATCACCGCGCATCACCTGGACAGCCACCAAGAGCGGTCACCCGGTCTCCCTCGATCTCCGCATCGTTGAGGATTTTGCGGAGGTGCGCAGCGACGTGCATGCAATTCGGCGCCACTTTCCGCAGTGGAGCCTCGAGAACGCCTTCGACCACCAGAGCCATCACCTGGTGGGCTATCTGGAGGATCAGCCGCTCATCTGCGTGCGGATGACCATGGGGTCTAACGTCAAGCTGCCGTTCCAGGACTACTACTCGACAGCCCTGCTAGAGGCAGTGGCGCCAAACTACAGCTGCTGCACACGCATGACCCTGGTGCCGCGCTCTGGACTGCCGCTCGCAGCCGTGCGCCAGGTCTATGTCGAAGCTGGAAAGCTGGGCCTCAGCCTGGGTTCGCGCCTTGAGGTCAGCAATTGCCAGGAACGCGGCGTCAATTTCTATAAGCGCCTGGGCTATATCGTCGATCAGGACGACAGCTTCGACCATCCAGAGCTCAACATGCTGAGCTTCCCGATCTACTTCCCGGTCTGCTGGAAGACTCCCAGCTTCCTGCAGCCCCATATCTCGCAACGGACACCGGGTCTGGACCGATGCCGCGCTCTGGACTTGATCGCGATGGGTCGCCAATCCTCAAGTTCAAAGAACGCTGGAGCTGAGCTGGCGGTCGCTCAGTAGTTCCACTCCCAGCGCAGCATGGCGCCGTTGTCGCTTTCGCTGTCGGCACCCGCGCGCCCTTCGAACTTGAGGCCGGAGAAGAGATCGACCTCGACGGTCGCCTGGGTGCTGCCTGGCGTGGTGCCCTGGCGCACGCCGACGAAGATATCCTCAGATATGTATTCGCCAGCCGTAACCACTGTCTCCTCCCCATCTTCGCCGCCGCTCTCGACCCGCAGCACGTCAACGCCGATGGTTTGGCGGATGACATCGATGGTGGTTTTGTCGCTTCCTCTCACACCGGAGAGGATCGCAGCCGCTTCGGCCAACTGAATGGCCTCAATCGGGGAAATCTGCCCGGTTCCACGCCCGAAGAGCACGTTAGAGAGGATCTCGTCCTGCGGCATGTCGGGGTCTGAGGTGATGTTGAGCTTGGGCGCACCGGCGCTGCCAGTGATCTTGAAGGTCGCAGTAATATCGCTCCCATTGTAGACCGCGGAGAGGTCCAGGGTGGGATCAATGTTGGCCGAGCCGTCGAAGGCGACACTGCCCTCCGTCAGGTCGAACTGCTTGCCGAAGAGCGAGAAGAAGCCACGTATGGGCTCGATGCTGCCGGTGATGAAGGGCTTGTCGGCTGTACCCTGCACCAAGAGCTTGCCACCCCACTCGGAATCGAGACCAAGGCCGCCGACAAAGACGCGGCGCGGCAGGTCTATGGTGATATCCAGGTTGATCGGGATCGCTGGCGCCTCCTCCTCTTCGCTGACCTCCGGCTTGGCATTGATGACCACACCATCGCGCACCAGTTCGACATCCAGATCGACCACGCTAGGCGGCAGGTCCGGTGTCACCGAGGCACGGATCTCCTCATTCGTGATGGTTCCCTTGACGTCAATGGCGCGGCTGAGATCGCCATCCACGTTCATATCGATGTTCATGCGGGCGTAGAGGTCGTCGCGGCGTACGAGTGCGAAGTCGTCGACCTTGAGCGCCACCTGCAAGGTTGGTGCCGGGTCACTCGCGAGGTTGATATCGCCGGTCAGTGCCAGGCGTCCCTTCTGCCCGTCGTTGCCGCTGGCTTCCTTGATCACCAGCCGTTGATCGCTACCTTCCAGCACCAGGGTCAGATCCTGGATGATGGTGGCGGACATCAGGTTCTCGTAGCGCCCGCCCTTGATCGTGACCTGGCCACTGGCCTGTGGAGTTTCCAAGGTTCCGGCCACCGCCAGATCGATTGTGCCCTCTCCGGTCAATTGTTGATCTGGAACCGGCACCAGATCGAAGAGCGGCCCGATCTCGCCGCTCCAGTCCACCTCGGCACGGAAGGGCTTGGTTTGGCTGAGATCGGCACCGGGTTCCGCCAGATTAACTGTCAGTGGAAGCAACGCAGCCAGGGTGAGCGGCTGGCCAAAGCCACCCGTCAGACGCCCATCCAAGGAGAGCCCCTCGCCGCCCAGATTACCATCCACCGTCACGTCAATTGGCGGATTGACCGGTAGGCCATCTTCCAGGATGGCAAGCTGCCTTGCCCGCAGTTGGATCTGGCCTTGAGCCTGACGATTACCGCTGAGCGCGACATCAAGCGAGATGCTGCCGACCGGCGTGTTTTCGCCCATGAAGGGCTTCAGCTGGGTCAGATCCAGGTCGCTGAGGGTCAGGTCGACGCGCTTGTTGCTGCCGGCGAGGTTTGCGTCCAGAGCAATCTCCGCACCCGCGACCGAGAGGCCGAGCTTGGCATCCTGCGGGCCAGCGGCACCGATCGTCACTTCGGTCTGACGGGTCTGGGCAAAGGGGAAGCCCATTGCCTCCCCATCGAGCCGAGAGAGCGCGATCTCAGTCTGAGAGCCCTTCTGGCGAACCTGTCCGGCCAGCGCCAAGCGCGCCGGTCCTTCGACGTCGCCGGCTGTCTCCAGGGTAATGTCGAGCGCTTCCGGAGTCCCCTTAAAGGTCGCCGCCACGCTGGAGAGTTGAGCCGGATCGACAGCGATGTCGGAGGCATCCAGGCGTCCATCGAGGCTCAGGTTTCCGGTGGCGTCGCGCGCATTCGCACGAAGGGTGATGCCACCATGGGCGATGTCGGCGATACGTCCACGTGTCAAGGTGAGTGCGACGGCGGCATCCTGCTTCTCGCCTTGCGCCGTCAGATCGACCTTGAGCTTGCCGCTGCCCTGCAAGGGAACACCCAGATTGGCCAGCAGCTTGCCGCCGGCCAGATCGCCGGTGATGGTGCCGCTGACGGGAACCCCAGCCGTCGGGACGGTCAGGTCGCCATTGATCTTGACCTCACCACCCAAGGCGACAGCCAGAGGCGCGATGCGAAAGGCCTCTTCGCCGCTGGGCTCGATCTTGGCGGAGAGGCTGATCGGGCCGTAACCACTCTCCGGCGCCTCAATCGCAATGTCGCCGGAGATCTGTGGCAGTGTTCCAGCAACCTCGATGTCACCGGTAAGCGTGCCGATGCTCTCCCCGGCCGCGGCAAGCTCGCGTCCATCGATGGTCGCCGACACCGCGATCGCGCCGGTGGCGTCATAGCTGAAGCGCCCCCCTGCCTCGAACGAACCAGCCGCCGGGGTGCCGGCAACGTCAGAGATCACCGCCAGGTCTGCCAGGTCCACCTTCCAGGCAAGCGCGATGTCCTCAGCGCCAACCTCGCCATCGAGGTCGACCATCAGGGTCTCACCCAACAGGCTCACCTCATCCAGGGTTATGCTGCCGTCAGGCGCATAGACGACCCCGCCGAAGAGGGAGAGACCATCCCCCAAGGCTGCCCCGATACCATCGGGCAACGCACCAGTGCCCACCAAGGTGAGGTCGAGGTTGGCCGCAATCGGCTTCTCCATACCCTCCAGTGCCAAGCCCGAGTCCAGGGTCAATGTCAGTGGCAGTCCGGCAAGCATGGGATCGAACTGGCCTAGGTCAGGCAAGACCGCATCCAGGTGCAAAGAGGGCTGACCTTCGAGCGCCGGCAGGGCCAAGGCACCTTCGGTGGTTAGCGTCAGACCATTGCCGCGCAGGCTAAAGCGGTCAAGTCTTGCACTTCCTGCTTCCGGATCGACCAGGGCCGCCGCATTGACCCGGAGCGAGCCATAGGGCAAGGGCGGCACGTCGGGCAGCAGCACCTTGGGATCCTGGATCCTGAGGTCCAGGGTCGACTGCAGCTTCCCCTCCTCCGGCGTTCCCTCCAGAAAGAGATCCAGCCCAGCCAGAGTCGCTTCCTTGGTGGTCACCCCATCGACCGCCAAGGCCACACGCAGCATCGGCAGGGTCAGCGGACCCTCCGCTTCTGCGCGCAGGGTCAGCGCTCCCAGCTCTACATCGGGCACTAGGTCACGCAGCGGGGAGTCTGCCGCCATGGAGAAATTGAGGTCGGCCTTCACCGCCTCTTTTTCCGTATCCAGGTTGCCGAGCAGACTGATGTCGAAGGCCGCCGCGTTCAGCTCAAAGCGCTCGATCGTGACCTCGGTCTCACCAAGCTCTGCGGCAACATCCAGCTCGGCACCACCGGCAAGCCAAGGCCGCGCCTCCTCCGGCCAGAGGTCGGGTGGCAGGCTGCCGCTGGGATCGATCCGACCTTTCAGCGCCAGTCGGCGCTCCGGCTCTCCGGCCAGGGTGATGTCGGCCTTAACCGCCTCGGTCTGATCCAGGGCCAGGCGGAGTTGACCTTCCCAAGCGCTGAGAGGTCCTTGCCCTGTGAGAGAAAGATCGATTGCCGGCAGGGTGGGCAGTGCCGCCAAGCTGGAGACCAGTCCTCCCTTCGGTTCGCTCAGATCCAGCGACAGGGTCAGGACCTGGCTTTCGGGTTCCCAGGCAAGGTCCGCATCCAGCTTCACCGCTGTCTCGGCCAAGCCTTCCAGATCGAGTGTTAGGGTGGTGGCCCCGACCCTTGGCCAGAGCGCCTCAGCAGAGATGCCAAAGTCCGCCGGAACACCAATCAGCGGGGCACCCAAGGCCACCTCACGCACTAAGAGCTGCTCGACATCGATGTCGACCGGCAGGCTGGGCAATTCCGGGATGAGGCCCTCGTCAGCCGCCTCGGGCTCTGGCTCCGGTGGGCTCTCCGGCCCGGGCAGCGGCGGACGCGGCATGTCCACCTTGCCGACCTCCAAGAGTTTGACCGCGGCCTCGCTGGTGAGCAGGGCGAAGGGGCTCCAGTCCAAAGTGATATCGGTGACCGTCAACCAGGCGCCATCGGCGTCCGTCAGGACGACCTGCCCCAAGGTGAGGCGGTCCCAAAGACTGCCGCCCATGTCGCTGAGCTCCACCCCGCCCTCGTCGCCGGCCAGCAGCTGGTTCAACTGATTGACGGCAAAGCGCTGCCCGGGGCCGGTCTCCAGCGCGATCAAGATGATGATCGGCGGCAGAAAGATCAGCAGCAGCAGCGCATAGAGCCCCCGCCTCAGCCAGCGCCAGATGCGCCGCCGCGGCTTAGAAGGCTTGTCCGATGGAGATGTAGAACTGGAGGGCACGGTCACGCTGCCGTTTGTTGATGGGGGCCGCCAGGTCGAGGCGGATCGGGCCTATGGGGCTGTAATAGCGGAAGCCCAAGCCGCCAGCATACTGGATATCCTCGTCGAAGTCGGGATAGGTGGAGGAATAGACCTGACCGGCATCAAGGAAGGGGACAAGTCCATAGTCCTCCCAAAAGCGCCAACGCGCCTCGAGGCCGAATTCCAGGGAGGAACGGCCGCCGATCGGATCATTGCTGCTGTCGAGCGGACCCAGGCTGTCGACCTCATAACCGCGGACCGAACCGCCGCCGCCGGCATAGAGCCGCTCGCCGGAGGGAATGTTGCCCAGCTCCGTCCCGGCAAGAGTGGAGACCTTGGCACGGGCGGCCAGCACGATGTCCGGCTCTTCCAACATGCGGAGGTAATGGGCGCCGCTGAGTGACGCTGCCAGATAGCTGGCTGTGTCCGTCACCGTGACCAGGGTGGGCGCGATGGAGAGCACGCCCAGCCAGCCCTTCGTCGCATCTAATCGGTCATCGCGATTGTCGTAGGTCGCTCGCATGGGGATGTTGTAGAGGACGTAGGTCTCCTTACCGGTGTTGTTGTCCGAGCTCAGATCTTCATCGATCAGATACTTGAAGCCACCGCCGCCAAAGATCGTCCAATGCTGGCTCAGCCGGCGCTCCACGCCCAGAGTCGATTCGACGGAAAACTGCCTGAAGGAGATCTGCTCTTCGTTCCCGATTGAGAATCGCCACTGCAGGGACTGGTCGTTCTGCAGCCAATTGGGCTTATTGAAGAATGCGCGTCCTGCCTGCTCATCCGGCTGGGCATTGACACTCAGCCTTAGGCTCTCGCCGCGGCCCAGGATGTTGCGATGCTCCCAAGAGGCCTCACCAATGAAGCCGAAGGGCGTGTTGCTGAAATCGGTGGCAAAGCCAGCACCCAGCGAGATGGTGCGTGGGGGCCGCTCCTTCAGCGTAATCTGGACCGGTTCTTCATCGCCGTCCTCGACCGCGTCGGGGGACCGGGTCATCTCCACCTGTCCGAAGAGGTTGGTGGCGACGGCCTTGCGCCGGACCGTCTCCAGGCGCTTGTTCGAAAATGTCTCACCCTCCGGCCACTCCAAGACCCGGCGAATGTACTCCTCGTCGGTGCGCTCCAGGCCATCGATCGCCAGCGGGCCGAAGACCAGGTACTGGCCGGGGTCGACCGTCAAGGCGACCTGCATCTCGTTGTTGTCCAGGTTCACCGTGACCTTGCGCTTGGTCACCGTCGCATCCGGGTAGCCATTGTCCCCCAAGTAGTCGATCAAGGAGGCTTCGCCGGCGATCACGTCGGTGCTGATGGCCGGTGCACCGATGGTGATACCCAGTTCCTCAAGGTTAGGCTTCGGCAGCTTTGAGAGGTCGGAGCCCGGCACGAAGCCGATATTGAAGCTCTGGATCTTGGTCTGTGGGCCGGGGGTCACCGTAAGGGTCACCGGAACGGGATCGCCGTCCCCGACCTCCACCGCGATCTCAGCGTTGTAGTAGCCTTGCGAGTTGGCGACCTTGATCAGCCCTTCCCTATCCTGGCGCACACGCTGCGAGAGGCCTGCTTTTGAGAAGGGCGGCTTATCCTGCTCTCTCAGGAGCACCGAGGCATCCTCGAGGTCACTCTTGAGGCCGCTGTCTTCCGGCACCAAGATCGTCGTCTCATAGTCGACGCCATCGAAGGTCGGGCCCGCGGCCTCGTCCTCCTCCTCTTCCAAGGTATCGGCCTCATCGGCGCTCAGTTGAGCGTCGGGCTGTGTCGCCAGTAAAGCCAGGCCCACGATCATGACGAAAGCAAGAGAGCGCCAGGCAGAGAGAAAAAAGCCGACACCACGATCCAGCAGAGCCTCAAAGACGCCAAGCTTCGCACTTGTGCGCCGAGGCTGAGAGAGCCCCGAGAGGGAGTGCCGAATCGAGCGCAAGGACATAACAACAGCGCTCGCACTTTGGCCCTAAGAAGGCAAGCTTTAGATCACGACGTCAGCCCTTTGATGGCGTTGATTTTCTCTTCTTGATCACATCAGGCGTAGCGCAGGCTCTGACCGAGACCAAGAGCCTTGGCTTTCTCCAGCATGGCATGCCCCAGGGCGATGTCCGAGAGGGAGAGCCCGCGATGCCAGAAGAGGATGGTCTCTTCATCGCTCTCCCGGCCCGGCCGCTTGCCGGCAACGACCGCGCCCATCTCCGCATGCAGGGTCTCTTCGGAGAGTTTGCCTCTCTCCACATGGGCGCGCAGGCTCCCCAGCTTGCCGCCCTTGCACTGGCCCCAGTCATCGACGATCAGCTTGTCCATGACGTCGGTCAGAGAGAGCTCCACCGCGCTCATGGTACCATAGGGACAGACGTAGTTTCCGGGCTTGACCCACTCCGTCTTGAAGAGGGGTTGCGGTGCCTCGAGCCGCGAGGCCTCCACCTGAATATCGGCGCCTTCGAGACACTCCTGCCAGTTATCGACCGCCCTCACGGTCTTGCCCAGGTCCTGTGACAGGCGCGCGGCAAAGCCATTACGGCTCTCCGGCCGGCGCGAATGCACACGGATCTCATCAAAATCAAAAAGACTGTCCAAGAGGCGCACGTTCCAATAGGAGGAGCCTCTGGCACCGATGTGCCCCAGGACCTTGGAACCCTTTCTAGCCAGATACTTAGCGCCTAAAGCTGTCATCGCACCGGTGCGCATGTCGGTGATGTCAGCGGCATCGACCAGGGCGACCGGCATACCGGTCCGGGGATCGAAGAGGTTCAGCAAGGCCATCTCGGACCTGAGCCCCCGCTTGTAGTTGTCGATGTAGTCGCCGACAATCTTCACCCCGGCCACACCCAGAGGCGCAATATAGCCTCGCAAGACATTGAAATGCCCACGAAACTCAGGGTCTGGTTCCAGGTGAACCCGTGGCTCGATGACAGTTTCGCCACGGCCCTGTGCCAAGAGCCCGGCCTCGACCGCGTCCAAGATCTCGCCGTCAGTCAGGTTCAGATTTTGAATCTCCGGTCCGCCGAGATAGGTAAAGTGGATCTCTTCACTCACAGAGATAACCTCCTCAAACAATTGAGCATTACGTCATAGGACGCCTGCGGGAAGGACGGCGAAGAACGCCGCGCTAAGGTGAGGCATCGCCGACCGCAATCTGCTATCACCCGGCAAGCGCGACCGATCGACGAAGCAAAGCTTCCGACTTGTATAGACAAGTCAATCTTGGCACACAATCTCCCCTTAGGTCATTAGAGAGACGAGCGACAGCGATGAGCAAGGCAGCCTTCGACCACCTCTGGATCAATGCACGTCTGGCCAGTATGCAGCCGGGCGCTATCCCCTATGGCGCTATCGACAAGGGGGCGATCGCGACCAGGGGCGGAGAGATCGTCTGGGTTGGTCCGCAGTCCGATCTGTCGGGACCGCCGGCCAGTCTGACCCAAGCGTTGCACGACGCGGAGGGCTGCTGGATCACGCCGGGGCTGATCGACTGTCACACCCACCTGGTCTACGGCGGCGATCGGGCGGCGGAGTTCGAGCTTCGCCTGGAAGGCGCCAGCTATGAAGAGATTGCCAAAGCAGGCGGCGGCATCGTCTCTACGGTCAAGGCCACACGAGAAGCCAGCGAAGCCGATCTGGTCGCCACCGCCTTGCCGCGCCTGGATGCCTTGCTGGCCGAGGGTGTCACGACCATCGAGATCAAGTCGGGCTATGGCCTGGCGCTGACCGAGGAGTGCAAGATGCTGGGTGCCGCCCGCAAACTGGGCGAGATGCGGTCGGTCACGGTCAAGACCTCCTTCCTCGGCGCCCATGCGCTGCCGCCGGAGTTTGAGGGCCGGCAAGGCGACTATGTCACCGCCGTCGAAGCCATGATTCCAGAGGTTGCCGCCCGAGGCTTGGCAGACGCGGTCGATGCCTTCGGGGAGCGGATTGCCTTCACGCCCGAGGAGGTGTCTCGGGTTTTCTCTGCAGCCAAGGCCGCCGGCCTTCCGGTGAAGCTGCATGCCGATCAGCTCTCGGACCAGGGCGGGGCTGCCTTGGCGGCAGGATTCGGCGCCCTCTCTGCCGATCACCTTGAATACGCCAGCGAGGAGGGGCTGGCCGCCATGGCCAAGAGCGGCAGCATCGCGGTGCTGCTGCCCGGCGCCTTCTATGTCCTGCGCGAGACCAAGCTGCCGCCGATCGAGGCCTGTCGCAAGCTGGGCGTGGGCATGGCGATCGCGACCGACAGCAATCCCGGCTCCTCGCCCGTGACCTCGATCCTCTTGATGCTGAGCATGGCCTCCACCCTCTTCCGCATGACGCCGGAGGAGAGCCTGGCCGGCGTCACCCGTGAGGCGGCCAAGGCCCTGGGCCTCGGAAAGAGGCTGGGCACCCTGGAGGTCGGCAAGCAGGCTGACTTCTGCCTTTGGGAGATCGAGCGCCCGGCGGAGCTTGCCTATCGGGTCGGCTTCAATCCTCTGCGCCAGGTGGTCCGACAGGGCGACATCAGGAGCTAGGCATGACTTGGCAAGCGCGGCCCGCACAGGGCGCCAGCGGGCTCGGTAAGGCCTGTCTGATCCTCGGCGGCATTATGCTGCTGATCCAGATCTATGTCTCTCGCCTGGACATCTATGACGAGGCGCTCTTCTTTCGCAACTTCGCCTTGAACCCAGAGTTGGTGCTGGCTGCCTTTGCCGGCCAGGTGCCGCTGGCCCCTGCCCTCTGGCCCTTTCTCACCTCGCTCTTCCTGCACGGCGACTGGCTGCATCTGGTCAACAACCTGCTCTTCCTGGCGATCTTCGGGACCCTGGTGGAGCGCCATCTGGGCGCGCTTTGGTTTGTCCTGCTCTTCCTTGTCTGCGGCATCGCCGGCTCGCTCTTGCAGGTCTATCTGCCTTTCGACTTCGGCCCGCCGGCAGAGCTGGTCGTCGGGGCCTCAGGCGGCCTCTTCGGCATCATGGGGGTCGCGCTGACCTGTGGCGCGCCGGCAATGCGTCAGGGCTCACCACAGCGCCGCCTGCTGATTGCGCTGATCATCATCAATGCCGTGATCGGTCTGGTCGCCTTCAGCGGCATCATGGGCAGCCTGCTGCTGATCGGCTGGCAATCGCATCTGGGCGGCTTTCTGGCCGGGCTACTCTTGGGCCGGTTGCTCAGCCGTCCTTAGCCAGGCCAGTCCCTCTCTCAAGAGGGCTTCCAGCAGCGCCTGGAGAGGCGCTGCCCTTTGGGCATCCCAGGGAAAGGGCGGTTGCTCGTCCATGTAGGCCGCCTGAGCCAACTCCAACTGCACGGCATGGACGCCACGGATCGGACTGCCGAAAGCACGGGTGATGTAGCCGCCCTTGAAGCGGCCATTCGCTATCTGCGAGAAGCCTCCGTGTGTCTGGGCGCGAGCGAGCAAAGCCTCAAGAAGAGCCGGCGATGCGCTTTCCCCGGCTGCCGTTCCGAAGTTGAGGTCAGGCAGCCTGCCATCAAAGAATCGCGGTATCTGGCTGCGGATCGAATGTCCTTCCCACAGGATCACCTGCCTGTGCTGGGTGCGCAGGCGGGTCAGCTCTGCCTTCAGGCAGTCGTGATAGGGCTGCCAATAGAGCGCGCGCCGGCGCTCGATCTCGGCCGCATCCGGTGCCCCTCCCTCGGGATAGAGCGGCGCCTCGTCAAAGGTCGAGGTCGGGCAGAGTTCGGTGTTGTTGGCGCCGGGGTAGAGCGCCCGGCTATCCGGTGCTCGGTTGAGATCGATCAGATAGCGAGAAAAACGCGCCTGGAGGATCGTCGCCCCTAGATCGCGAGCAAAGCCGTAGAGCCGCTCGACATGCCAGTCGGTATCGGCGCTCTGGCCGGCCAAGGGCAGCATCTGGCTTAACACCGCATCAGGGATAGCGCTGCCGGCATGGGGTAACGAGACCAGAAGCGGTGCCTCGCCACGCTCCAGGATGTAGCTATCAGCCATGCAGTCCTCCCTCTCTCCCAAACACATGAGCCATCTCGTCTCTGGCGTTGCGCACCGCACTTGTATATACAAGTGATCCCAGACCAGGATGACTGCTGAGAGACCCGACGTGAGCGCGGCCATCGCCAAAACCGATCCACCGCTCTACCAACGCATCAAGGAGCACATCAAGCAAGAGATCCGCAGCGGCGCTCTTGCCGAGGGCTGCCGTGTGCCCTCTGAGAGCGCGCTGATGGCCGCTTTCGAGGCCTCGCGCATGACCGTCAACCGCGCTGTCCGAGAGCTGAGCGCCGAAGGCTGGCTCGAGCGTGTGCAGGGCGCCGGAACCTTCGTCGCGGGCCAGAAGCTGCACTCGGTCCTGCTGGAGATCCGCTCCATCCGCGATGAGATCCTGGAGCGCGGTGGGGTTCATGAGAGCCAACAGATCACTTTGGAGGCGGTCGAAGCAGAGCCCTGGCTGGCGCGCGACCTCGACGTGCCATTGGGCAGCTCCGTCTATCACTCGGTGATCCTGCACATCGAAAATGGCCAACCGATCCAATTGGATACGCGCCACGTCAATCCTGCCTTCGCGCCGGACTACCTGGGCCAAGACTTCACCAGCCAGACGCCCTACGACTACCTGACCGGCCTGGGGCCGATCGAGGCAGCCGAGCACCGGATCGAAGCCATCATGCCGGATGACTTCGCCCGCAACGCGCTGAAGCTGGACAAGGGCGAGCCTAGTCTCTCCCTGCTGCGTCGTACCTGGTCGGGGGGCCTGGTCGCCACCCGCAGCCGCTTGCTGCACCCCGGCAGCCGCTTCTCTTTCATCGGCCGGCAGGACTATCGCTCCGCCGCCGCCCCACGCTAATCGCAGACGAGGATCCGTCATGACCGACAACAACCCGCGCATCGACAACGAGCGTCATATCAAGGCGCCCCGGGGACCGGAGATCAGCACCAAGTCCTGGCTGACCGAGGCACCCTTGCGGATGCTGATGAACAATCTGGACCAAGAGGTGGCCGAGAAGCCGGAAGAGCTTGTGGTCTACGGCGGCATCGGGCGCGCAGCCCGCGACTGGCAGTGCTTCGACACCATCGTGCGCAGCCTCAGATCGCTAGAGGAAGATGAGACTCTGCTGGTCCAGTCCGGCAAGCCTGTTGGCATCTTCAAGACCCACGCCGATGCACCGCGGGTCCTGATCGCGAACTCCAACCTGGTGCCGCACTGGGCCACCTGGGAGCATTTCAACAGCCTCGATAAGGTGGGGCTCATGATGTACGGCCAGATGACCGCCGGCTCCTGGATCTACATCGGCAGTCAGGGCATCGTGCAGGGCACCTACGAGACCTTTGTCGAGGTCGGGCGCCAGCACTTTGACGGCAACCTGAAGGGCAAGTGGATCCTGACCGGCGGACTGGGCGGCATGGGCGGTGCACAGCCGCTGGCAGCCACCATGGCCGGCGCCTCCATGCTGGCTGTGGAATGCCAGCCGAGCCGCATCGAGAAACGGCTGGAGACCAGGTATCTGGACCAGAAGGCGTCCAGCCTGGACGAGGCCCTGGCGATGATCGAGGCAGCCCATGCCGAGGGCCGCGCCGTATCCATAGGATTGCTCGGCAACGCAGCCGAGATCTTCCCGGAGATCGTCCGCCGCGGTATCCGCCCCGACGTGGTGACCGACCAGACCTCGGCACATGACCCGTTGAACGGCTATCTGCCGGCCGGTTGGAGTCTGGACGATTGGGCTCGGCGCCGCGAGCAGGACCCGGAAGGCACGGTGAAGGCAGCCAAGGAATCTATGCGCGTACAGGTGCACGCGATGCTGGAACTCTATCGCCAGGGCATCCCCACCCTCGACTACGGCAACAACATCCGCCAAATGGCGCTGGAGATGGGCGAGGAGCAGGCCTTCGACTTTCCGGGCTTCGTCCCGGCCTATATCCGCCCGCTCTTCTGCCGCGGCATCGGTCCCTTCCGCTGGTGCGCCCTCTCCGGTGAAGCTGAGGACATCTACGCCACCGACGCGGTGGTGAAAGAGCTGCTGCCTGACAATGCCCATCTGCACAACTGGCTCGACATGGCCAAGGAACGCATTGCCTTCCAGGGCCTGCCGGCCCGCATCTGCTGGGTCGGTTTGGGCGATCGGGCCCGGCTGGGCCTCGCCTTCAATCGGCTGGTACGCGAAGGCAAGGTCAAGGCCCCCATCGTTATCGGCCGCGACCACCTGGATTCCGGATCGGTCGCCAGCCCCAATCGCGAAACAGAGGGCATGCGCGACGGCTCAGACGCGGTCTCCGACTGGCCGCTGCTGAACGCTCTCTTGAACACGGCCTCTGGCGCCACCTGGGTCAGCCTGCACCACGGCGGCGGCGTCGGCATGGGCTTCTCGCAGCACAGCGGCATGGTGATTGTCTGTGACGGCAGCGAGGAAGCCGACCGCCGGCTCGAGCGCGTCTTGACCAACGACCCCGGTACCGGTGTCATGCGCCACGCCGATGCCGGCTACGAGATCGCCATCGATTGCGCCCGCGAGCAGGGTTTGAAGTTGCCCATGCTACAAGATGAATGATCGTTGTGTAATTCTCGCTCGTCCTCAGAAGCGCGGCACCTCCGCTGCTTCACATCTCACGAACCTGTTACCGCGGTTACGAAGCAGGCTTGTCGTTTCTTGCGAGCTTAGCACGAAGCCTGTCATGTAGCTTACTCTTGGTCTTAAGATTCTGGTTCTAGTGAGAAAGTTGGATAAATAGCGACTAAAACGGGCAACGACAGCGCCAACACCATAACCGGAACCAACAACGTCGACACACTCTTCGGCCTAGGCGGCGATCATGACGACACGATCCGGGCCTCAAACGGCTATCACCTGCTCTATGGCGGAGGCCATGACGACCGCCTCTACGGAGGCGACAACACCGATTTCCTCTTCGGCGGCGGCGACGACCTGGTCTATGGTGGTAGTGGCGATGATCGCATCAGTGCCGGCCTTGGCACCGACAGTCAGTTCGGTGGTGCCGGCAATGACACCTTCCTGATCGAGAACCTCAACAACAGCACCCGCGGCGAGGACCTGCTTCCAGGCGAAGTGCTGGACGGAGGCGGCGGAAGCGACACCGTTATCTTCTTCAAGGGCATCGCGGGAAATCTCGATCGCAACATCCTGACCTCTGTAGGAGGTCGCGACCATCATGGGCACGAGTGCCGGCGACAGCTTTCGGGGCTTTAGCGGCCGGGACGTCATCTACGGTGACAGCGGCGTCGACCGGCTTTCCGGCGAAGAGGGCATGGATACGCTCTACGGCGGCGGCGCTGTCGATCGCCTCTTTGGAGGCTCGGGTGACGATCTCTTCCTGGCGCTGAATGGCGGCCTTACCGTCGACGACACCTACATCGGCGGGGCTGGCTTTAGCGGCAGCGGCAACTCAGAAGCTCGCTTTGCCGGTCGACGTATTCTGGAGGTGGATCAAGACGGGGATGGAAGCGCGGACATGAGCCTTCGTATGACGGAGTTAAGCGGCGTCGACATGCTGACCGCGACGGACTTCGTTTGGCGGTGAGCTATTGAAAAGAGGCAGAGCGCGCGGCACCCTGCCCCAAAAAAGTCAAAGGGCACCCAAATAGGTGCCCTTTTCCTTGACCATCCTGATGCTCGCTACTGCTTGATCAGGGTGTAGTCATAGGTTCGGCCACGATCGATCTCGATCGTATGCCGGGTTGCTTTGCCACCGTGCGTCGCCTCGACCATATAGAAACCCTCGGGGAGAGCGATGCGCGGACGAGCACCGGTCAAAACGGCCAAGAGCTTGCGGTTGCCGCTGCGGTCCTTACGCCAGGAGAGGACACGCCAGGCAACATTGCGGCGGTAGGGATTGGCGCCGATCTGCGGGATCAGGGCCAGGGTTGCGAAACCCACGTCCAGGACCACGACCTGATTGGTCGGGCCGTTGACGTTGAATCTCTGCTCGACCACCAGCTGGTCGAGCTGCGCCTTGAGGACATAGCGTCCCTCGGGCAGGGAAACCTTGCCGGGACCGGTCAACGAGACCGGTGCTGCGACATCGCCCTCCTTGGAGAAGGGCTCGATGGTCAGCTGCACGTCGCGCAAGCGGTGCGTCTGGCCCTCGTTGATGTTGACGTTGATCTCGACCGGCTGGAGCTGAGCGGCCACTCCACCGAGCGGCGTCAACAACAGCAACACAGCCGGCAGAATCATAAGTAGATACCGTCCAGCAAAGGTGCTGACAGCCATCCTGCTTTCTCCTATCGAATCTATTCCCTCGGGAAACCTTGCCCCCGGTATAGCACAATCTTCTAAACCGGTTGCTCGAGTTGTGACAAGGCTAGCGCTGCACTTCCGCGCAAGAAGTGATAAGCGTCGGCGGCAAGGCTGCTAAGCGCCAAGCTGCGACGAGCCCCAACACGGCGAAGGGCGTGAAGGTCAAGAACAGCCAGCGCACCAGTGTCGTGAGCTCCGCCGTTTCCACAAAAGTCCCTAGTCCCTGTGCGTTAGCAGCGATTCCTGCAATCGCAGCTCCGGTCGCATAACCCAGCATCTGCACCGTCGCCACCGCGCCCGCCGCATGGTCGCGTTCTGCCTGTGGCGTGGCCGTCACCACCCGCCTTACGATGAAGGCATAGGCCATACCAAAACCGGCCCCCTGCATGCCGACCCAGGGCAAGACCAGCCAAGCCGACCCCAGGGGCAAGAAGATGGCAATTCCAACCAAGCCGGCAAGGATGGTCAGGGCTCCCAGTTTCAGAAAGAGAGGCTCCCCATCCGGCTTCACGCGGCCAACGGCCAGAGCAGCCAAAGTCCAGGCGATTGATTCGAAGGCGACGAAGTAACCCGCAGTGAGCGCAGAGACGCCGTAGAACATCTCCAACAACAGCGGCCCATAGATCAGAAAGGCGATGGTGGACATCGATAGCAGCAAGGCCATGGCCAAGCCTGCCTGCGCGCCACGGCTCTGACGCAATGCTTTTTGCGGAAGGAGCGCGCTCCGTGCCCGCGCGTCGACAGTTTGCATTGCCAGCAAGAGGGCGGCTCCCAGCAATATCAACCCAAGGCCCAGCCAGTGCGAGGCGACGACTCCGGCCGTCGCAATCGCCAGCACGCCTGATACCAGGAGCGAGAGAGATGCCCAGGGCACACGACTGTTACCGACCGACGCAAGTCCGCTGTCGGCACGCGCCAGTAACCAGGGTGCTGCAGCAGCGACGAAGAAGCCTTTGACAGCAAAGACAAAGAAGGCACCGCGCCACCAGCCAAGCTCCGAGAAAACACCACCGATCAGAGGACCGGCCAAAGAGGCAATGCCCCAGACACCGGAGATCAGCGCAAAGAGCGGAATCCAATGACGTTCCGGAAAGACCCGGGTCACCGCGACGTGGCTGAGCGCCGTCAGGGCGCCACCACCGATTCCCTGCAGCACCCGGCCAGAGAGGAAGAGGCCCATGTCCGGCGCCAAACCGGAGGCCACACATCCAAGACCAAAGATCGCGGCAAAGCAGGCCAGCGAACGCCCGAGCCCAAGCCTCAAGGACGCCAGGCCAGCCAAGGCGCCGGCGACAATGGAACCCAATTCATAGAGAGCGAAGGCCCAGGGCGTCCAGGCGATCCCACCCAGATCGGCCACCACGGCCGGCATCACCGTGGCTACGACGATGCTGTCGGCCGCATGCAGCCAGATCCCGCCCAGCACCAGAAGAAAGAGCGCCCATCTCCCCTCCCCCAGGATGACAGAATAGGCTTCGCGATCCCCGCGCCTCGACCACATTGCCGCATCACTCCTCAACAGTGCTGCTCCGTGCAGCTGATTTAAGAAAGCAATTTCTTTCTAAATTCAAAGGAAGGGGCTTGCAATGAAAAAGACAAGGAATATCTTTCAAAATGTCTGAAGGAACAGGCGGACGAGAGATCCATGGCGCTAAGCGATTCCGAGATCCTGCTGACCATCAAGCTGAATGGTCCAATGACCACCGCCGCGTTGCGCGAACAGCTGGGCATCACCCAGCAAGGCGTGCGGCAACGCCTGGCCTTGCTGGCCCAGGCAGGCTTGCTGCGGCAGGAGAGTGAAAAGAGCGGCGTTGGCCGCCCCAGCGCCTGCTGGTCCCTGACGGCAGAGGGCCACGCTCGCTTTCCTGACGGCCACGCGGAGCTGACGGCCAGCCTGATCCAGGATGTTACCCAGCTCTTTGGCGCGGCCGGATTGGAAAGCCTCATCGCCCGACGCGAAGGCGCCCAGGCCGTTCGCTACCGCGATGCCCTGGCCGACTGCCAAACCTTGCGAGAACGGCTAGAGCGGCTGACCGAGCTCCGTCAGGCAGAGGGCTATATGGCTGACCTGAGCCTAGAGGCAGACGGCAGTTTCCTCCTGACGGAACATCACTGTCCAATCTGTGCGGCCGCAACCGCCTGCCAGGGTTTCTGCCGCTCAGAATTGGCGCTTTTCACCGATCTGGTCGGGGCAGAGGCCAGCATCGAACGCAGCCAGCATCTCCTCTCGGGCGATCAAAGATGCAGCTACCGCATCACGCCTCAGGGGACGAAAGCGGATCTCCAGGGAGAGAACAGCCCATCCTGATCATGCCCTCCGAGCCTTTCTTTTGGAGCTCAACACGGTCAAGAGTCCGTTGGCAGCAAGATACTGCACTATCAGTGGCGAGGACGTTAGATCGTAGGGCAGTCTGCTTCCCTCGACAGCATGCGTGGAGAGCAGAGTGGCACAGATGGAGCTAGGCGTTACGGCAGATCGAGCTGACAGGGTAAGGCAACACCTGGCCGCCAGCCCCCTCTTCAAAGCGGTCGCGGTGGCCCAGGAGGCCGAGGTGCTGCTGGCGGTAGTCAATCCGGACCTGCCGGCCATCTGGAAGAAGGGCAGTGCGGATTTCGACGGCATCCTGCGTGTCGAGCTTGCAGAGGCCCTCAGGTCCTGCGACGCCGAGGGTATTCGCAGCGAACCGGTGATGACACGCCGCCCCTTGCCGCAAGCGCTTCAAGAGAGAGCCAGTGTCTCCGCGCTGCGTACCTTTCTGGAGCAACCAATGACCGAGACTGGAGGCGCAGAAACAGGCCAAACCCTGACCGACGAACAGACCCTGGTCCGTGAGACGCTATGGACCAGATTGCAGACGCGCTTCCCGGGGACAGTCTTGACGCGAGAGACCTGTCCAAGGCTCGACCTTGGAATCGACTCGCTGGACTGGGTCACCCTCCTGGTTGCTATCGAGGAGCAGTGTGGTGCGGCCATCACCGAGGAGAGAGCCGCCAACATCATCACCCTGGGCGACCTGGAAGACGCACTCTTCGATGGCTCTGGCATTTCGCAGGATCAGTCACTCAAGAGCACTCAGCAGGGCCTCCAGAACGATCCTTCGCGCTTTCCCTCAATGCAACATCGGAGCGTCCCGACACTGGCGCTCGCTGAGACCATCAACTGGGTCAATCGCCGGATCAATCGGAACTGGTTCAGCCTCAAGGTTCAGGGACTGGACAGGTTGCCCGACAGTGGCCCCTTCATCCTGGCCCCCAATCACGTCAGTGATCTCGACATTCCGATCATGTTGGCCGCGATTCCAAAGCAACGCCTGCGTCAGGTGGCCTGGGGTGCGAACCGCGAGCGCCTCTTCGAGACCGGCTTCGCGCGCTACATCTGCAGCCTTGGCCATGTCTTTCCGATCGACGATCGCTTTCCACTGAACGGCATTGCGATCGGCTTGGGCTGCCTTCGTCAGGGCCGAACGGTGGTCTGGTTTCCCGAGGCCTGGCGATCGCCGGACGGCCGCATCCAGCCCCTGAAACGCGGCATCGGCGTTTTGGCAGAGGCGACGGGCGCAGCGATCCTGCCAGTCATCATCAGGGGTAGTTACGAGGCCATGCCAAGAGACAGCAACTGGCCGAAGCGTGCGCCCGTTACTGTGGAGATCGGCACTGCTCATAGCCCCGCAGAGCTTGAAAGCCTCGGACAGGGAGAAGACAGAGTAGGCCGCATCGTCAATGGCCTGGGAGCTGTGATGCGAGAGATGGAGGAAAAGCATTAGGGCGAAGCCCCGCCAGGTCCGTAAGGACAGTCTGGCATGACTTCGCCCTATTTTTGCGCCTCACAGAGAGAGAAGCGGTCACACTCCGCGAAGGGACCGCTATTCACGCTCTAGAAGAGGCCCTCGATCTGTCCCTCTTCGTTCAGGAAGATCTTGTTGGCTGCTGGCACGCGCGGCAGGCCCGGCATGGTCATGATGTCACCGCAGACCACGACGATGAACTCCGCACCGGCCGAGAGGCGTACCTCGCGGATGGTGACTGAGTGACCCGAGGGCGCGCCCTTCAGGTTCGGATCGGTCGAGAAGGAGTACTGGGTCTTGGCCATGCAGACCGGGAAGTGCCCGTAGCCCTGATCCTGCAGCTCCTTGAAGCGATTGCGCACCGACTTGTCGGCCTGGACGTCGTCAGCGCCATAGAGCTTGGTGGCGACCGTCTTGACCTTGTCCCACAGCGGCATCGCGTCGTCGTAGATCGGTGCGAACTGAGAGGTCTCGCTGTCGATCAGACCGACCACGTGCTGCGCCAGCTCTTCGGTGCCCTTACCGCCCTCGGCCCAGTGGTTGCAGCGGATGGCGGTGGTGCCAAGCTGATCGGCGACCTCCTGCACTGCCGCGACCTCGGCGTCGGTGTCGGTGATGAAACGGTTGATGGCGACCACGGCCGGCACACCGAAGGACTTCACGTTGCGGATATGACGGGCCAGGTTCTCGCAGCCCCGCTTCACTGCCTCGACATTCTCTGTCCCGAGGCTCTCCTTGGCCACACCGCCGTGCATCTTCAGCGCACGGATGGTGGCGACGATCACCGCCGCGTTGGGCTTCAGGCCGGCCTTGCGGCACTTGATGTCGAAGAACTTCTCGGCACCCAGGTCGGCGCCGAAACCGGCCTCGGTCACGACATAGTCGGCGAGCTTCAGCGCGGTCTGGGTGGCGATCACGGTGTTGCAACCGTGCGCGATGTTGGCGAAGGGACCGCCGTGGATGAAGGCCGGGTTGTTCTCCAGGGTCTGCACCAGGTTCGGCGCCAGCGCATCCTTCAGCAGCACCGCCATGGCGCCGGGCGCGGAGAGCTCAGCCGCAGTCACAGCCTTCTTCTCGCGGGTGTAGGCGACGACGATCTTGCCCAGACGCTCGGTCAGGTCTTTCAGATCGCGCGAGAGGCAGAAGATCGCCATGATCTCAGACGCGACCACGATGTCGAAGCCGTCCTCACGCGGGAAGCCGTTGGAGACACCGCCGAGCGAAGAGTTGATCGAGCGCAGGGAGCGGTCGTTCATGTCGACGACGCGGCGCCAGGAGACGCGGCGGCTGTCGATGCCCAGTTGATTGCCCCAGTAGATGTGGTTGTCGACCAAGGCGGACAGCAGGTTGTGCGCCGCACCGATGGCATGGAAGTCGCCGGTGAAGTGCAGGTTGATGTCCTCCATCGGCACGACCTGGGCATAGCCACCGCCGGCCGCACCGCCCTTGACGCCGAAGCAGGGACCAAGCGAGGGCTCGCGCAGGCAGATCATGGCCTTCTTGCCGATGCGGTTCAGACCGTCGCCCAGGCCCACCGTGGTGGTGGTCTTGCCCTCACCTGCCGGGGTCGGATTGATCGCCGTCACCAGGATCAGCTTGCCGCGCGGCCGATCTTCCAGGCTGCGGATGTAATCCAAGGAAA
The DNA here is from genome assembly GCA_963669335.1 of Rhodospirillales bacterium. Classification (GTDB taxonomy): domain Bacteria; phylum Pseudomonadota; class Alphaproteobacteria; order Kiloniellales; family JACOMY01; genus JACOMY01. The sequence continues at coordinate 1,311,834 of OY770023.1, read as the reverse complement.
CCTTGGCTTTATAGGGCCCATAGTTCAGCAGGGCATCAGCAGGAATATCGACCTTGGAACCGATTTCATGGATCGGCTTCATGGTCGCTTCGCGGGCAATCTCGATATCGCTCTTGGGCATGGTGGTCCCCTCGTCAGGACGTTCGGTCTTTTTGATTGGAAGTCGCAGCAGGCTACGGCGCGAGCACACTAATCGCCCCGTGCCTGGGGCAATATCTCATGCACGACAAAGCATCAGCTCAAAACCGCCATTCAATAACAAGTCTGCGACCTTGTGTCCGCAACCTCAGGTGCTGATGAGGCTGCGCAAGGCGTTGAGGCCGACCGGCCCGCCTTGGAACTCCGCCATTGCGTCAATCAGGCAGTCCCAGAGGTAGCAAGCCGAGGCAGAGTCGAAGAGCAGATGATAGGCCAGATGCCCTGCCAGATCCTGGCGGCAGACAACCGCCGACATGCGCGCCAGCGAGGTCTGAGCGATGGATAGATTGGAGAACTTGGCCGGCCTTAGATCGACGCCACAGAGCTTGGCCAGCATGGCATCGGCATGCTCACCCGTCACCAGGAACCAGGCATGGGTCTCCTGCCGCGGCAGGGGGAAGCCCCTCTGCTTGGCCCGTGACTTCTGCCAGGCCTCTTCCAGATCGGCGGGATCCTCTGCCTCCGTGCCAAGACCACCCAGCAGGAACATCTCCTCAGCGGCCAGGCGAAGCCCGAGGCCCCCGGCCTCTTGAACGGCGGCCTGATTGGGCGCCTCGGGAATCTCGACGCCACGGCTCTTCAGCCACTTGGCAGTGCCCACCCCTTTGAAGCCGAAACGCGGCAGAGGCGAGAGATCGACAAGCCCCATAGACTTTGCCGTCGCGACCTCATCAGCGACGGTCCAAAAGCCGACGGCCACGGAGGACTGGCCTAGTTCTTCCAAACGTCCATGGGCCTCTTTCACGCGCTCTTCGGCGAAGGAGTGGCGCAGTTGGATATCGCTCGTCATGGCGCTTACATCTCCTGCCGCTTGTTGTCGGGATCATAGAAGTGCGCCTTGGCTGCCGTGGCTTCCAGCAAAGCGCCGTTCGAGCGCTTGATCGTGAGCTTGCCACCAACCTCGGTCTCCGCTGGTGCATAGGCCAGACCGATGATGGAGTCGCAGGCCTCAGACAGGGCAGCCGAGGTGACGAAGCCAACCATCTCGCCGTCATCGGCCAACAGGATGTTGCTCTCCAAGGGGACCGGCTGGTCCTTCGGCATGGTGAAGCCGACCAGACGCCGCTTGGAAGGATGGCGCCGCCTCAACTGGATCGAGCGTTGACCGACGAAGAAGGGTTTCTTCTTCGAAACTGCCCAGGCCATGTCGACCTCGTCCGGCGTGGTCATGGCATCGGTGTCCTGACCAATGATGATGTGTCCCTTCTCCAGACGCAGGACACGCTGTGCCTCGACACCGAAGGGCAGGATGCCCTCTCGAGCGCCGGCCTCGAGCAGGATGGACCAGAGTGCTTGGCCATAGCTGGCCGGGACGTGAACCTCGAAGCCCAGTTCGCCGACGAAGCCGACCCTGAGAAAGCGCGCCGGGATGCCAGCGATCGTGCCGGCACGCAGCCCCATGTAAGGGAAGGCCTCGGCCGAGAAGTCGACATCGCTCTCCAGGCGCTCCAGCACGGCCCGCGACTTAGGCCCGGCAATGTTCACGCCGGCATAGCCCGCCGTCACGTTGGCGACATCGACATCCAGGCGCCACTGCGCGTTCCACCAGAGCATCTGGCGATAGACCCGATCCACGCCGCCGGTCGTTGCCGTCAGATAGTAGTGGTCCTCGGCGAAGCGGCAGGCCACACCGTCATCGATCACCACGCCCTGCTCGTTGGTCATCAGCAGGTAGCGCGAACGTCCGACCGGTTGCTTGAGGTAGGCAAAGGTGTAGAGGCGATTGACAAACTCAGCCGCGTCGGGCCCGCGGATCTCCAGCCCGCCCAGGGTCGAGACGTCGATCAGCCCGACGTTCGTCCTGACGTTGCGGACTTCCTTCAGGATGGTCCGGTCGCGATCACTCTTCTCGCCGTAATAGGCCGGCCGCCACCAGAGGCCCGCCGTCATCATCTGCGCGCCCAAGCCCTTGTGGGCGAAGTGCATCGGGGTAAAGCGCTCCGGCTCGAAGACGCGTCCGCCCAGCACACCCAAGGTCTCAGCCGTAAAGGGCGGGCGCGCCGTGGTGACACCAGTCTCGGCCACACTGCGGCCCGTGCCCTTAGCCACCAAGCGGGCTGTGGCGAGGGCGGAGTGACGCCCCTGGCTGGGGCCCATGCCGACGGTGGAGAAGCGCTTCACCAGCTCCAGCTCGTTGTAGCCTTCGGCGACCGCGTTCTGGATGTCCTTGACCTGGAGATCCTCATCAAAATCGACGAAATCCTTGCCCAAGCGATGCTTGAAGATCGGCCAGGGATGGTTGATGCCGTCCGCACCGCGATCGCCCGGACGCTTCGGCTGACGACCAGCCTTTAGCCCCAGATCCTTCGCAGCCTGCCAACCGGCAAGAGTCCCCTCGGCCTCAACGGCTGCCAGGTCATAGGTCGAGTTGAGGGACCCTGCTAGGCTCACGATGGGAGGCAGATTGCCGATGGTGAAGTGTGCGGTCTCATCGTCGTAGGAAAGCTTGCCGCCCGCCTGCAGCGCCAGCTGATAGGTCGGCGTGTAGCCCACCGACATGACCAGGAGATCGCAGTCGATGCCTTCGCTGCCGTGGTTGAAGCTGCCCTGCCCGGTCAGCTCCGACACCCGGACCGAACCCAGGTGCAGGCCGTCACGGCGCGCAACGGCCTCTTGAATGCAGTGGCCGGTGATCACCTTGAAGCCAAGTTTCTGCGCCCAGGCGGCCATGGGGCCGTCACCCGGACCATCGCGCAGCTCGACAATCGCCGCCACCTCGACACCGCAGTCGTCGAGGTCGAGTGCGACGCCATAGGCGTGGTCGTTGGCCGCCAACACCACGGCTCGGCGACCGGGCCTGACGCCATAGAGGCGCATCAGGCGCTGTGCGGCCGAACCCAGCATGACGCCCGGCAGATCGTTGTTGCGGAACTGCGCCGGCTGCTCGATCGAGCCCTGGGCCAGGATCAGCTGCTTGGCCCGCACCTTGTAGAGGCGATTGCCCTTGATCACCGGCAGGTAGTTGTCGGCATACCAGCCGTTGCAGACGGCATCGGTCATGATGTCGAGGCCAGAGGTGGCCTCTGCCTCGGCAATCAGCTCTTCGCGACGATGCAGACCGGTCAAGGCATCGGCATCGAAACGGGCGTAGGAGAGCGCACCGCCCAATTCCGGCTGCTCTTCAACCAGCAGGACCTCGGCCCCGGCATTGGCAGCCTGTACGGCCGCCTTGATGCCGGCTGGCCCGCCGCCGACCACCACCAGGTCATAGAAGAGATAGGCCTTGTCGAAGTAGTCGTGTTCGGCCTCGAGATCGACCTTGCCCAGACCCGCCTTCTTGCGAATCAAGGGTTCCCAAAAGCGGTCGAAGCGTGGGCTGTTGAAGCTGCGGTAGTAGAAGCCCACCGGCATGAAACGGCCGAGATTGTCCAGATGGCGGTCGCGGTCGCGCTTCAGGCTGCCGCTGTAGTTCTGCCCCATCACCTTCAGCCCCTCGCTGATCGGCAGGCGATCGGCCAGGACGTTGGGCTCGCCGGGGAGCTGAACTAGGGTGTTGGCATCCTGTCCAGCCATCGTCAGCACACCACGCGGGCGGTGATACTTGAAGGAACGCGACAGAAGCCAGACGTCGTTTGCGGCCAAAGCCGAGGCGACCGTGTCTCCAGCTAGCCCGCGATACTGCTTGCCCTCGAAGGAGAAGGTGACGGGCTTGCCGTGATCGACCAGCAGGCCGGCGGGTGCGGTCAGGCGATTGACTGCTTCCTGGCTGGAGGCAGAGGCCGCGGTGACACCGCTGCCCGACTTGGGCGAGGACTCCACTGTGTTGGCTCCGCTCGACATCAGGCGCTCTCCTCACGCGGGGCAAAGTCGACACGCTCTTTGAAGAGCTCGCTCGCCGGATAGGTCTTGATGATCTCGTCCGTGGCCGTGCTGCGCTCGGCGATGAACCAATAGCTGCTGGCCGTGTGGCACCACCATTCGCGCACCACGCCATAGCTGTTGTTCGACAGGAAGACGTGGTCGGCCCAGGCCCCGTCGTCCATGTCGCGGGGATCAGGCTGCAGGACCATCTCACCGCCACAGGCGAACTCGGAAATGTTGCGGGGCCCGTTCAGCGGGCAGGTCATGATTTTCATTCTTGTCGCTCCCGCCTAGTGACTTGCCGCCGTGGCGCCCATCTCGTTGACCAGATCGAAGGTCTTGAAACGGCTAAGCCGGAAGGGCTCGAGGACTGCCGGCTGCTTCTCGGTCGCTATACACTCGGCCATGGTCTTGCCGGTGATTGGTGTGGCTTTGAAGCCCCAGGTTCCCCACCCGGCGTCGAGCCAATAGTTGCGAACCGGGCTCTCACCCATGATCGGGCTGTAGTCCGGGGTCATGTCGGTGATGCCGGCCCACTGCCTCAATAGACGCACCTTGGCGAGGAAGGGGAAGAGCTCCAGGGTGTGCCCGATCAAGCTCTCTTTAAGATCCAAGGTCGAGCGGGTTGAGTAGAGTTCGTAAGGGTCGGACCCGCCGCCGATTACCAGTTCCCCGCGCGAGGTCTGTGAGACATAGGCGTGCAGCGCCGTGGAGGAGACCAGGGGATTGAGGAAGGGCTTCAAGGGCTGGGTCACCATGGCCTGCAGCGGATAGCTGCGGATCGGCAGCAGGAAGCCTGCCATCTTTGCGACCACGCTGGAGAAGCCGGCGACTGCCTGGATCACATTGCCGGCGCGGATGGTGCCGCGATCGGTGAGGACGCCGACAGCACGATCGCCCTCTTTCACGATGCCAAGTGCCTCTGTGCGTTGGTGCACCTCGACCCCCTTGTCCATCGCACGCGCGGCATAACCCCAGGCGACCGCGTCGTGGCGACCGGTGCCGCCGTCGGGATGCCAAAGACCGGCAAGGATCGGATAGCGGTGATCCTCCGGCATGTGCAGACTGGGGGCGATCTCTTGGATCTGTTTGCGATCGACCACTTCGATGTTGGTGCCGCAGTGCTTGCCGACCTCGGCGCGCATGCGGAAGGTCCGGACGGTGGCGTCGGAGTGCGCCAGGGTGAGCTGCCCGCGCTGGGTATAGAGCATGTTGTAGTCGAGCTCTTCCGAGAGTGTCTGAAAGAGCTCGACGCTCTGCTTGTAGAAGCGCACCGACTCCGGCGTGATGTAGTTGGATCGGATGACCGCCGTGTTGCGGGCCGTGTTGCCGCCGGCAAGGTAGCCCTTGTCGATCACACAAACACTGCGAATGCCGTGGTAGTGCGAGAGGTAATAGGCGGTGGCAAGGCCATGCCCTCCCGCCCCGATGATGACGACATCGTAGGAGGGCTTGAGATCCGTCGCGAAGCGGAAATCCGGTCGCGGCGAATAGTGGCCGCTGAGGCCATGTTTGAGAAGAGCTAAGACCATGTTAGCTATCTAGGCCTTGAGGACTTGGGCCGGAAGGCTGCAATCGACACAAACCGCCGTTTTTGCGTCATAGGCAGCGATGAAGCCGGAAGGAATGAGCGAGAATGACACGAGCAAGCCTGATGACACCGATAGGCGGTGTCGGCCTCTTGGAGCAAGATGGCGCCATCACCGAGGTCTATTGGACGAACCAAGAGGTTGCGCCGACGACGCCCCTTCTGACCAGCGCAGTTGAACAGCTGCGAGCCTACTTTGCTGGTGAGCTTCGCGATTTCGATCTGCCTTTGGCGCCGGCTGGCGGCGAGTTTCAGCAATCGGTGCACAAGGCTCTTCTGGCCATCCCCTTCGGCCAGACCCGCACCTATGGCGAAATCGCGAAGGACCTGAACAGCTACGGTCAACCGGTGGGTGCTGCCTGCGGTGCCAATCCCATTGCGATCATCATCCCTTGCCATCGGGTGCTCTCAGCCCAAGGCCTCGGTGGCTTCTCGGCCCGTGGCGGCGTGGAAACCAAGATCGCCCTCTTGAAGCACGAAGATGCCTATCCCTTCCTGCTCTAAGGCGTCGGCCCTCAAGGCTGGTTCGTCATCGGCCCGCCCCTCGCCAGGAGCTGCGGGCCGATGACGTTCGGTCGACCAACTCAAAAAAAGAGCGGGACCCTGAGGCCCCGCTCTCGTCAATCCTAGTTTTGGCTCGGATCAGAGCCTGACAACATTGACCGAACAGGTGGCATGACGGACCACTCGTGCGGTGTTCGGCCCCAAGAGGAAGTCCGAGAGACCCGGGCGGTGCGCGCCCATCACGATCTGATCGGCCTTGATCTCCTCGGCGAGGTTTAGGACCTGCTCATAGACGGTTCCGCGTCTGGCCACCGTGGTGATTTTCATCCCCTCCGGCGTCCATTCGGAAATCACCTTGTTCAGGCGCTCCAATGCCTCTTGGACGATCTTGGACATGTCGAGGTCGCCGGAACCACCGGTCTCGCCGCGAATGGCATAGCGCCAATCCAGGCCCGCGATGATGTCCGGGACGACCGTCATGACCGTCAGGTGCCCTTTGGTCATATCGGCCTGAGCCACGGCCGCATCCATGACCTTCTTGCTGGTCTTCAGATCCATCAGATCGACCGGGGCAAGGATGTTCATTGTCATCGTCTACCTCCTTTGCTTACCGGTACTCAGGCCGGATGTAGAGCCACACCAACCACACCAGAAGAATGGAAACGGCAAGGCTCAGGATTGAGACATAAGGTGACGGGTTCATCGAGGCCGGCGGTGCCGGCAACTCCGGTGACAGGGCTGCAGCCTGCGGCAAGGTCGGATCGATCAAGGGCGCACCGGTGATCGAGGCGTTGATCGCCTTGACTGCAGTGCCCGAGATCGGGGTTAGACCGACCGCAATCGCGCTTGGTCCGGTATTGCCGACGGCATCCCCGGTTGTGGGCGCGGGCCCAGCCAGAACCAGCTGAGAGCCCAAGGTATCCACCGAACCAAGCTGGCCGCGGTAGACCCCTGCACCGATCCGCGATTCGCGCAGGAAGGGGAAGCGCACGAGGTTGGCGCTCTCGCTCCAGCCGCCGATGTTCACCAGACGATAGTTGCCCTTGGCGAAGGCATCCACCAGTGCGCGATCACCCTCCGGCGTGAAGATCACGGCGACATTGCCGCCCTCATCGCTCAGTCGGCTCATTAGAGCTTCTGCCGTTCCGGAATCCCCCCTGTCGATCGAGGCCGAGAGGTTCAGCCCGTCCTTCAGGAGTTGTGCGATCCGATCCGAGACCGAACCCTCCGGCCCGACGACGATGCTCTTTGCCTCCTCCAGGCCGGTCGGCCCGAACTGAGCCACCACCAGATGGATCAAGTTCTGATCCACGGCCGCCACCGCCTCGAAACGATTGTCTCGGGTCGGCGCCGGGCCTGAGAGATCAAAGAAGGCATCGGCTCCGACCAGGGCCAGTCTGGCATTTCCAGCCGCCACCTCACCCAAGGGGTCGAGGGTGGGTGAAATCTGGATGTCCTGACCGGTGAAGGCCGAGCGGGCCGCCCGCAAAGCGGCTGACGCTGCAGCCCCTTCGCCGATCGAGGGTGCGGCTGCGATCAGCAGCGGCTCTTCGGTCTGGACTGCACCGGCCTGAATGATGCCCATCCGTGCCAGAGCGTCGCGCGCCACGGCTTCGGGCGAGCGCCCCTCGATATCGACCTTGCGGTTCAGCTCCTGCATCGCCGCCCCGTCGATCTTGCCGGCGAGGGAGTCCAAAGCCGGTCCGAAGCCCTGATGGGTCGAGAGCGATGCCGCCCGCGCCACCGGACTGGCATCATAGACCGGGAAGTACTCCAGATCGTCGTCCAGGATCACCAGGTCGTAGTCGGAGATCTGACCGTCGGTCGTATAGACCTCGACCAGGTCCAGCTTGCCGTCCAAGAGCAGATCATAGAGCTTGCCACGCTCGCTGAGCGGTACGACTTCCGTCGCGGCGAACTCCAGATCGTAGCGCTGGTTCATGGCCAAGAGGCCGTCCAGGGGACGCTCGATGAAATCGTCCTCGACCCCCAGGATCAGCTCCGGCGCATGCGAAACCAGCTCCGACATGGTGGAGATGCCAAGCTCCTGCGCCCGCTCCGGCCGCATGGCCAGACCGTAGTTGTTGGCGAAGCCGAACTTCTCCCGCCAGGAAAAGCCCAGAGGCTCGTAGAGCTCCTTCACCCGAGCCGTCGCGGCGTCACCGTCGGCCGTCGGGTTCTGGCCCAGCATGACCAGCCCCGTCCCGTTGTAGTCGGGATAGGCGTCGATGTCGCCGCGCTTCAGCGCCTCCATCACCGCCTGGGTGTTGGCATAGCCGACGACACCGGCCACCGGCAGCCCCTGTTCGGCAGCGACGGCCGCCATCATGTGGGCAAGAACGTGGCTTTCACCAAAGTTCTTGGCGCCGATCTTGATGCTCTTCTCGCTGTCATCACAGGCAGCCAGAGAGAAGGCAAGAAGGGCAAGAAGTAGATATCTAAACATTCGATCCGTTCCTCCCTTCCTGATCAGACTCTGCCATGGCCCACGGTCTCACCGCGCGCCTCGATCGGTTTCGGTTCAGCCACCTCCTTCTTGATCTCGCGCATGAAGCCGACGATCTGCAGAAGTACGATGACGGTGAAGGGTATCGCCCCGGTAATTGCCATGGCCTTGGCCACAGCGACCGATTCGGAGAAGAGCGTGCCCACGGTCAAGGCGGCAATCAGGGTGCCCCAGACCATCTTCTGAATGACCGGCGGGTTGAGATTGCCGTCGGTGGTCATCATCGAGAGCACGAAGGTGCCGGAGTCAGCCGAGGTCACGAGGAAGATGAACATCAGCGCGACTGCGAGCGTGTTCATGATCTGACCGCCCGGGAAGTAGGAGAGGAAGGCGAAGAGTGCCTTGGTGGCATCTTCGAAGACGATCTCCTTCAGGCCGCCGCCGCCGAACATCTCGATATAGAAGCCGGCACCGCCGAAAACGGCGAACCAGAGCATCGAGAAGATGGTCGGGACGAAGACCACACCCAAGCAGAACTCACGGATCGTGCGGCCCTTGGAGATACGGGCCACGAAGATCCCGATGAAGGGTCCCCAGGCAATCCACCAGATCAGATAGGTCAGGGTCCAACCGGCACTCCATCCGCCCAAGTCCTCATAGGGGAAGAGGCGGTAGGACATCGTTATCAGGCCCGAGAAGTAGGTCCCGATCGAGTCCACGAAGGTCTCAAGGAGGAAGCGCGTCGGTCCGGCGAAAAGCACGATCAGCATGATGAGAATCGCGATCACCATGTTGATGTTGGAAAGGATCTTAATGCCCTTGTCCACGCCGGTCGTCGCCGAGAGCATGTAGCAGACGAAGAGGATACCCAGGATGATCAGCGCCGTGTTCACGCTCTCGTCCGTGCCGAAGGCATAGAAAGAGCCAGACCGCACCGCCAAGGTGCCCATGGCGAGCGAGCCGGCCAGCCCGAAGACCACCGAGAGCACCGCCAGCACGTCGGCGATCTTGCCAACGCCTTCGCCGAGCTTGCCCTGGAAGAGCGCCTTGATCGGCGTCGAAATCATCGAGGGCTGACCACGACGGAAGGTGAAGTAGGCGATCACCAAGGCACAGACGGCATAGATCGACCAGGCGTGCAGGCCCCAGTGCAGATTGGTGATGACCAACGCCTGACGTGCCGACTCAGCCGTTCCACCCTCCATTCCGGGGGGGAAGATGTAGTGATACATCGGCTCCGCCGGACCCCAGAGCAACAGGCCCGAGCCCATGCCGCCAGCGAAGAGCATCGCAATCCATGAGGCGGTCGAGAACTCCGGCTCCTCATCGTCTTTGCCCAGCCTGATCTTGCCGTAAGGCCCGAAGGCCATCAACAGCGAGAGCATCAAAAAGGCCGTACAGATAAAGAGCCAAGCCCAGCTGACGCCTGTTAGTGTAAAATTGGTGAATCCCAGCATCGCGCCGGTCATGTCATCCGGGTCGATTATCCCCCAGATTCCGATCCCGGCCGTGCATAGCATCGCGGCAACGAAAACAGTGTTGACGCTTAGCCTAGCGCCTGCAGCCATCCCTTCCTCCTCTTATCGCTTTTTGTTTCGTTAGGTTAGCCGAGAGGAACTGTCACAGAATCGTCTGATAGCGACAAGGGGTTTTCTATCAGGGAAGGCGCAGCTCCGGTCGCGCATTAAGGCGGCCGGGGGGGCACTGATTGACCAGGACTGCGAACAGAATCGCCGCCGCGACCTACATTTTGGCGCTTAAGTGCATGAAACCGGTCTCATTTTTTTGCGATTTTTGACCCTGTGTCGCCATTTCCGAAGGCAATGTCGCACTCTTGATGGGCGCGATTATGTCGCAAGAGTTGCCACCGATACTGGGTAGACCGTTGACAAGGCAATCGCTTGAAACCGGATCGTCGCTACACAGCAAAGCAAACGCGCTATCACAGATTGCAGTCTGTCATTTCATTATTGCGCGTCTACGCTGACTCGCTTGATTGGACCAATGATTGCTCTGGTGCGATTGTAACTACAGGTCACCTATTCGTCGATCGAACCATTGTCCAAGGCCAAGCGAACGGCCTTGCTCAGCACGCGCTGCTTGAATGGCTTCCGCAGCACTGTGGCATCCAATGACAGCATGCTCCTGTCTTGGCTGGAGGCCGGATAACCCGACACGAAGAGGACCCGTAACTCCGGAAAGCGCGCGGTTGCTTCCGCAGCAAACTCCGGACCGTTTTGCTCCCCGCCAAGCACAACGTCGCTCAAGAGCAGACGGAAGGCGCCCACCTCCTCCAAGGCATGGCGTGCTTCGCTCGCGCTGGCGACGGCAGTCACCTGATAGCCGGCAGAGACCAGCATGCGCTCGGCCATGCGACGCACCTCGTCGTCGTCCTCCAGCAAGAGAATCCTCTCGCCCTGTCCCTTGCCGTTCGCGGCCTTGCTTTCTTCTGGCCGATCACGCTCCACCTCGTCCAAGGCTTTGGGTAGGAAGAGGCTGATTTCGGTCCCCTTGCCTGCTTCACTGTCAATCGAGATGTGCCCGCCCGACTGTTGGGCAAAGCCGTAGGCCGTCGACAGTCCGAGACCGCTGCCCTCGCCCACTGCTTTGGTGGTGAAGAAGGGCTCAAAGGCGCGGGCCTGAACTGCTGGCGGCATCCCGACACCACAGTCTTTGACACTCAGCCTGACATAGTCACCGGGTTGCAGGTCCGGGGTGCCGAACATGGCCTGATGGGCTCTGGTGACGTTATCCATGGAGATGCAGAGCCGCCCGCCCTTTGGCATGGCATCGCGTGCATTCAGGGCCAGGTTCAAGACCACGTTCTCAACCTCACCGGCATCCACACGCGCCGGCCAGAGGTCCGGGTCGGAACAGGCCGAGATCACAATGCTGTTGCCCAAGAGCCGCCTCAACCAGTCGGTCATCCCGCAAATCAAGCTGCCGAGATCCACCGGACGCGGGTTGAGCGACTGCTGGCGCGAGAAGGCCAGAAGCCGCTGCGTCAGCTCTGAGCCGCGCGTGCTGACGCGCAGGATGGCGCTGACCGCGCTGTCGCTCTCCCCCAGGCGATCAGCCAACAACTCGGCATTGCCCTGCACCACGGCCAGGAGATTGTTGAAGTCGTGTGCGACACCGCCGGTCAATTGCCCGATGGCCTCCATCTTCTGGGCTTGGCGCAGGCGCTCTTCCATCTGGCGCCACTCAGAGATGTCCAGGATGAAGCCGTTCCAGACCATTCCGCCGCCGTCGAGGGGTCGCGGTGCGGAGGAGCCGCGGAACCAGCCAACCTGGCCATCGACACAAATCATGCGTCCTTCCCAATGCCAGCTCGAAGCCTGCTCATGTGCAGCACTGACGGACCGTTCGAAACCGCCCCGGTCGTCAGGATGAACCCGCGCCAAAAAATGATCCGGATCCTGCATCACAACATTCGGATCCAGACCCAGGATGGCCGCGACCCGGCCGCTGATAAAGGGAAAGCTCCAATGCCCACCAGCATCGATTTTGAACTGATAGACCAGTCCGGGCAGGTTCTCTGCGATGTCGCGCAGGCGCTCTTCCGTCTGCTTCAGTTCCGCTCTGCTTTCGGCTGTCTCACTCTTTGCTGCCAGTGCGCTTGCCCTCTCCTGCTCAAACACCTGTTTGGCCGTCGTTCTGAGTTCCAAGAGATGCACAACGACCCGTGAGAGGCTTCTTAACAGCGTGACGTCAGTGGCCGAAAAATGCCGGGGCTTTACATCTGCAACGCAGAGCGAGCCCATGATCTCACCGCCGGAGAGCACCAGCGGCGCCCCACAGTAACTGCGCAGACCGTTCGGCATGGTGACGAGGGGATTGTCGAGAAAGCGTGGATCAAGCTGCGTATCTTCGACGATCAGGGGATCGGGGTCCGTCAAAGCATGGGCGCAGAAGGAGACATCCCGCGAGGTCTCGTCCAGGTCCAGCCCGTAGCAAGACTTGAACCACTGCCGCTCCTCGTCAATCAGAGTCACCACCGAGATTGGCACCTCAAGCTGACGAGCGACGCTGCGTGTGATCTCGTCAAAGGCCTCTTCGGCCGGACTATCTAGGATCTGAAGGCGCAGCAACGCCTCGATCCGCTCAACCTCGTTGGGAGGAAGAGGCGCACTGGGCAAAGTCCGTCTCCCTAAACGATCATCTATTTGCCGCCTCCGAGAGGCAACCTAGTCCCACGCAGAGGCGCCAGCAAGCCCCTCCTGCCGAGTAGGCAATCCTCCCATGTCGCGCCGGCGCTTGACCAAAGCCGCGACGAGCACGAGAAAGAGTTCAGACTTCTTAGGCCTGCCTGCGAGGCCGGCCGGCGATTGGATCGATTGCAGCATGATCACTCTAGCCATCATCGTCGCGATCTTCATCGCGACCAACATCTATATCCAGCGTCGCGGCAAGGTGCGGCACAAGCTGGCGCGCCAGTTTGCCGACCACTCTGCCTTCATGGCGCCGATCAACTGCCTCTTCTACATCTTTTCCGCCGTGCCGAACCGGCCCTACCTCGACCCAACCGGCTTCGACAGCCTTGAGCGTCTCGATGCCGATTGGGAGAAGATCCGCGAAGAGGCCAAGATCATCTTCAGCGAGGTGCTGCCGGAACCGGTGCACCCCAAGTATGACCTCGCCTTCTATTCCTTCATGAAGAACGGCTGGAACCGCTTTTATCTCAAGTGGTACGGCGACATGATGCCGAGCGCGCGCGAGCACTGCCCGCACACGGTGAAGCTCTTGGAATCCATGCCGGATATCCGCGGTGCCATGTTCACCCTTCTGCCGCCGGACGGAAAGCTGCCGCTGCACCGCGACCCCTATGCCGGTTCGCTGCGCTATCACCTGGGCCTGGTTACGCCGAACGACGACGCCTGCAACATCACCGTCGATGGAGAGCGCTATAGCTGGCGCGATGGCAAATCGGTCCTCTTCGACGAGACCTATATCCACACGGCCGAGAACAAGACTGACATTCCCCGCATCATCCTCTTCGCGGACGTCAAGCGGCCACTGACCTTCAAGCCGATCGAGGCCTTCGCCTATCTGGTGGAGCGGATCTTCGTGCGTGCCACCACCTCGGTGAACGATCCCTCGAAGGAGAAGGTCGGCGTCCTGAATTCGATCTTCCCGCCGATCTTCTACTATCGCCGGGTCATGCGCCGCTTCAAGGCCTGGAACAAGCCGCTCTACAACGCCCACAAGTACCTGGGCTTCGCCGCCATCGCCGGATTGCTGGTCTGGGCCGTTTCCTAACCAGCTTGGCGACCAGGTCACGCTAAGGCTATGCTTCGCGCAACCAGCGAGGCTTCCGGAATGCCGCATGAACCAGGACCGTAGCTATTTCCTGCTGCTCAACATCGGGCATTTTCTGGATCATCTCTTCACCTTGATCTTTGCGACGGTGGCCGCCCTGGCGCTCTATCGGGAGTGGGGCGTTAGCTATGCCGAGTTGCTGGTCTATGCCACGCCCGGGTTCTTTGCCTTCGGTCTCTTCTCCCTGCCCGCGGGCTGGCTTGCCGACCGCTGGAGCCGCGACGGCATGATGGTGGTCTTCTTTATCGGCATCGGCCTGGCATCAATCGCCACCAGCTTTGCGGCAAGCCCCTTTCAGATCGGCGCCGGCCTCTTCGTCATCGGCATCTTCGCGGCGATCTATCATCCCGTCGGCCTGGCGATCGTCACCATGAAGTGGCGCAACACCGGCATGCGGATCGCCACCAATGGAGTATGGGGCAATCTGGGCGTCGCCAGTGCGGCCTTGATAACCGGGTACCTGATCGATCACGGCGGTTGGCGCATGGCCTTCGTGCTGCCGGGCCTCTTCTCGATCGCCATGGGCCTTGCCTACCTGGCGCTGCGCTGGAAGGCGATGCGCTCCGAGCGGACTGATAAAACCGTCAAGCCCCAGCACAGCAGTCAATTGATGGATGCCGGCACGCGCCGCCTACTGATCCGGGTCTCCTCGATCGTCTTCGTCACCACGGCTGTCTCCTCGATCATCTTCCAATCGACCACCTTCGCACTGCCAAAGATGTTCGATGATCGCCTTCAAGGGCTTGCCCATGAGATCGCCGCCTGGGTTGATGGCTCAGCCAGCGCCGGTGAGAGCGATGTCGCGACCGTGATCGGCTCGCTCGCCTTCGCCGTCTTTGCCATCGCATCGGTCGCGCAGCTGATCGTCGGCTCGGCCTTGGACCGCTTTGGGCCCCGTCGGGTCTTCATGGTTGCCGCTGCGATTCAACTGGTCTTCTTCTCGCTGATGCCGGGCCTGACCGATCTTTGGGCCCTGGTCGTCGCTCTGGGCTTCATGCTGGGGGCCTTCGGCCAGATCCCGATCAACGACTTCATGATCGGCAAGATGGCCAGCGGTGCCGCCCGTGCACGGATTTATGGCGTGCGCTATGTCGTCAGCTTCACTGTGCTGGCCGCTTCACTGCCGATGATCGCGCTTATCTACGCCAACTGGGGCCTCGACACCTTGTTCATCGTGCTGGCCGCCGCTGCGGTCATCATCCTGGGCTCTGTGGCGCTGTTGCCCCATCGCTTGCCGTCCTTCGCGCGGGCGAGCGTTGCCGCCGAATAGCTCTGTCCACTGCAGTCCGCCTTGCCTTGGTCTTGCTCTGCCATAGATGACGGTCAGCTTGCCGCACCAAGCCCGAAAGCAGCCCTCTGCCCCTTGGAATCGCAACGGTCATGACATAAATTTCTGTCCAGACAGAAATGGATGAACAGAATGCAAGACCAATCCAAAGCGGAGAGCAGCGGGCTGACGACCTTCTACAACGGCTCTTGCCCGGTCTGCCGACATGAGATGACGGCCTATCAACGCCGCGCCGAACGCCTGGGCGTCAAGACCTTGGGCTGGTCGGACATCATGGCCGAGCCGGAGCGACTGGCTGCGATGGGCGTCACCCTGGAGCAGGCCGAGCGTCGCCTGATCGCGCAGGATGAGACCGGCCGCATTCTGATCGGCGTCGACGCCTTTGCCGCCCTCTGGCGCCGTCTGCCCGGCTACGGCTGGGCGGCCTGGCTGATCACGCGACCCGGCATCCATTGGTTGGCGCGCATGGGTTACGACCATGGTGTCGCCAAGATCATCTCCGATTGGTCACGTCGGCGGCGCAAGCGGCTGGCCCAGAGCTGCGGCTAGAACGCACGTCAGTGCCTCCGTATGAAGGGAGGAGAGCATGGCTCCGATCAAAGCCCGTCTCCTGACGGCCCTCGCAGTTGTCGGCAGTGCAACGCTCTTGGCTGTGGTCGGGACCCAAGCCCTCAACACCGCCAACACGCACGACGCCTTGTTCTGGGCCGGCATCGGGGCGGCCAGCACCATAATCCCGGCACTTCTTCTTGCTGGCCAGTACGGAAGGCCGGGCTACCGCGGCTATCTGCGCTCGCTTCTAGCCACCATCGCGGCAGCCGCTCTCGCCGGCGCGATACCCGGCGGGATTGCCGGCAGCTATCCCTTTGCAGCGCACGGCACCCTGATCGGCGCCATGGTGCCCTTCGCACTGATGGCCAAACCGCCCTATGCGATCCTTGCGGTGCTCTGCTTTTTCGCCGTGCATCACGTGGGCAAACTGCAGCATGGCGAAGATCCGGCACGAGCGACACATTAGACGCCGTGATTAACACGCGTCAGCACACACTTCGCTAGCAGGCTGTTGAGAAAGTCGAGCCGCGCATGAGTTTGGATCTTTGCCGAAAGCTCGCGTCAGGCTCCTTGTACGATACGATCTGTATCGTCCTGCGGATCCTTCCTAATCTTTCAACGAATCTCCTGCCCTCCTGCATCACCTGACTTTCTCAACAGCCTGCTAGGGCGCAGCACCACCAATTTTGCGCCGCCAGCGTGCATGTCCATGCCACATGCCCAGTCCAAAGGAATAGCGAACCAGAACGATCGTCACCAAGAAGAAGAGAGCGGTCGGAATAAGGAGCGGACCGATGGGCACCGGCGGCACGAAGTCTACCGTCATCGTAACAAAATTGGAGAGCCCCGGCAGGCCTTGCCGCAGGACGATAATCGAAGCCAAGATGATGATGAAGACCGGGGGGGTCAGCAACACCATGGTTGTGGCGACAAGCCAAGCTCGCCAATTTCCTAAGAGAGTCTCGCTCTGCACGCCAAAGCGCCGACCGGTCCAATAGGCGAGCAGCGGGGAAAAACACGAGACGACTATGAGCACTGTCACCGGCGAGATGTAGATCTTTGTAGACAATCCCAAACTGTAGCAGAGTGCAAAAACAACCTGCATACCACCGACATAGTATGTGACGGTGTTCACATGGGGTCGCAGGTTCATGACACCTACCCAACTCTCCCGGCAGAGACCCTACAGGTTACCCTGTAACAACGTGCTCCTCCTCCCCTCCAAAGCAACAAAAAGCCATCAAAGCCTTTTCTGTGCGTTCTTCGTCCATCTCTTAAGACCTGCATGCAACCCCAATCCCCAGCCCAAGCGCGATACCAAGATGGACAAGACAATTGATATAGCAACCACTGTGACCAGACCGGAGCCACCGAGACCCCTCAAAGTCTCTTGTTGTAGGTATTGCCACATCAAACCGATGTTATCGACTCCAACCAACAAAATCATGTAAATGAATGCAATCACCAAGGCCACAAGGAGTCCAACCAACCCCATCCAGAACGACACAATCCAGTTGTACTTTTTACTTGGCTCTTGACCAGTCTGCTCGGCTTCGCGATGCGACACCATCATCGCGCTGGACATCAACAGCACAATGCCCACTGATGACTGGAGATCATACTTGAAAAAGCGATCCAATATCTCCACGACAATCAAGAAGGCAATCAAAAACAGGCCATAGACACCAGCGAAGCGGACCAGGTTCCTCTTGAGCTCATACATGATAGGGACGATCCTTCAGTCAAAGCGCTACAGCCGCAATAGGGGAATCGCAGAGAACTGCATAGCCTCATTCAAACAAAACCTGTGCTAGATGGGACCTACTCGTCTGTCAAGGGAAGGCCGATCTCCCGCAGGACCTCCTCTGTATGCTCGCCAAGCCGTGGTGCACCGCGCTCCATAGTCAGTGCAGTTTCCGAGAAGCGGATCGGACTGCGCAGGTAGGAGAGCTGCCCGGCCCCCGTGCTCGGCAGGTCCACGCGCAGCCCGCGGGACTGGATCTGCGGGTCGGCGAAGACCTGCTCGACAGAGTTGATCGGGCCGCCGGGTACCCCGGTCGCCTCGAGCTGTGCCAACAGTTCATCGCGCGGGATCTTGGCGGTCAGTTCCGACAGGATGCGGGTTGCCTCCTCGCGGTTGCGCACGCGGGCCTGATTTGTGGCAAAGCGCGGATCCTCGGCCATCTCCGGTACGCCCAAGAGCGCGCAGAAACGTTTGAACTGCTGATCGTTGCCGGCAGCGATGATAAAGGGACCGTCAGCGGCCGGCAGCACCTGGTAGGGAACGATGTTGGGATGGGCATTACCCAGGCGCTTCGGCGAAGTACCACTCACGAAGAAATTCTGCGCCTGATTGGCCAAGACGCCGGTCATGGCGTCCAGCAAGGCCATGTCGATGTACTGCCCTCGCCCGCTCTGCTTGCGCTGCGCCAGGGCGGCCTGGACGGCGATGGTGGCATAGAGACCGGTGAAGACATCGGCGAAGGCGACACCGATCTTCTGCGGCTCGCGCTCCGGCTCGCCGGTCAGGTCCATGATCCCGCTCATGCCCTGGATGATGTAGTCATAGCCCGCGCGTGATGAGTAGGGCCCGTCCTGGCCGAAACCGGTCACCGACACATAGATCAAGCGCGGGTTCAGGGCCTTCAGGCTTTCATAATCCAACCCGAACTTTGCGAGCCCGCCCTTCTTGAAGTTCTCGACCATGACGTCGGCCTCGGCGACCAGGCGGCGTACCACCTCTTGGCCCTGATCGCTCTTCAGATCGACAACGATCGAGCGCTTGCCGCGGTTGGCCGAGTGGAAATAAGCCGCATCCAGCGGATTGCCCTCGGCATCGGTGACGAAGGGCGGGCCCCAACCGCGGGTGTCGTCGCCGGTAGCCGATTCCACCTTGATGACGTCGGCCCCCAGGTCAGAGAGGGTCTGGCCGATCCAGGGGCCGGCCAGAATGCGGGCGAGTTCCAGGACCTTCAGGCCCTTGTAGGCAGGTTCCATGTGCTGTCGCTTAGTCCGGTAAGGTGATGGGAGCCAGCTCGTCGTAGCGGTCGCCGGGCCCGGGATTGTCGGCCGACGTGGCGCCGCCAAAGTGGTTGACCACGCCCCAAACGGCATTGAGCGCGGTCTGCACCGCGCCCTCGACCCAGGCCGGCGTCCAGGAGACATCGTCGCCGGCCAGGAAGAGGCCGCGTTCCACCGGCGGCAGATCGGCCTGCATGAAGTGCGTGTACATACGGTGGTTATAGCGATAGTGGCCGGGATGCGCGCCCTTGAAGGCGCCCAGGAAGTTGGGATCGGCCTCCCAGCTGACGGTGATCGGATCGCCGATGATGTGGCTTGCAATATCCACCCCCGGATAGATCTTTGCCAAAGCCGAAAGCGCCAGCTCGACCCGCTCCTCGACCGGCAGCGGCAGCATTTTCAAGGCGTCGGTCATCCAAGAGTAGGTCAAGCAGATAACCCCCGGCTTGTCCGGCCCATTGTCGAAGAGGTAGGTGCCGCGGGTCAGCCGATCGGTCAGGGTCATCGACATGAGATCGCGTCCGGTGGCCGGATCCTTATCCTTCCAGAAGGGGCGATCGACCATGACGAAGGTCTTGGAAGACTGCATGTAGCGGGTGCGATCCAAGGCCATCCAGAGCCGCTGGCTGAAGAGCCGCTCTTCAGTGTCAATGGCGGTGGTCAGAAGCCAACTCTGACAAGTCGCGATCACCGCATCGAAGCTGTCCTTGCGGCCCCAGCGGTCGGTCACCTGCAGGCGCCCCGCCTGGTCACGGCAGATCTGCACCGCGCCGGGTCGCGTGGCGCCGCCGTTCAGGGCCGCGAGGCTGGTCCCGGCCGGCCAATGCACGGCCTTCTCCACCTTGTGCCGCCACAGCCCTTGGGGCACCTGCTCGACCCCGCCGACCATGAAGCGCTGATGGTCGTCCAACTCGCCCAGATTGACCCGCAGGATCTCCAGCATGGAGTTGGGAAAGTCGGAATCCCATCCGCCGGTGCCGAAGCCGACCTGCCCGAAGACCTCGCGATGCCGGAAGGAGAGCTTGCGGAAGGCATTGGAGGAGGTGACGAAGTCATAGAAGGTGCGCTCGTCCCAGGCCTCGACCAGCGGGTTCCAGAGCGCCTTCACCGCCTCGGCATCGCGCGCCTGCATCGCCGCCTTCAGCTTCGAGAAATTGGCCCCCTCCTCCAGCGCCTGGTGATAGGCCGCCGCCACCTCTTGGAAGAGCGGCGGCAGATCGGCCAGGCTCTCGGCATAGTAGGTCTCGCCCTCCAGGTCGATGACGGTCGAGCCCGCAGCCGCCGTCAGCGGATTGGGAAAAGGCCGGCTCTCCACCCCCAGCATATCGACATAGTGATAGAAGCCGGTGGAGGAGACGGGAAAGCGCATCCCGCCCAGCTCCGCGATCACCCCCTCGGCCCCCTCAAAGGCCTGCGAGCGCAGTCGCCCGCCGAGCTGGCTCGATTCATAGAAGACGGGCTTCAGCCCCAGCTTCATCAGCTCATAGCCACAGATCAGCCCCGCGATCCCGGCCCCGATGACCGCCACCTCCTTGCCATGCGCCTCGGCTGGAATCTGGCCAATGCCGCTCGGATGGGTGATCCAATCGTCATAGGCGAAGGGAAAGTCGGGTCCGAAGAGGGAAAGCGGGCGGTCTTCTTCTATCATTGTGCCCTCCGCAGGCTGTGGTGCGTCAATGACCGGTACAGCGGACCGGCACGAGCATCTTCAAGTGACAACCCCCCGCCAGGCGACACCGGCGAGGGGCTGAGCAAGCAAGTATAGGCTGGGGTGTCTGTTAACGCGACACCCTCTAAAGGCCCTAAGCCGCCTGATGCCCGCGGGCGTCGACCACGGCCTCCATGGAGGCCTCGATGACGTCCAAGGCCTCGTCGAGCTGGTCCTGCGGGATGGTCAGCGGGGAGAGCAGGCGGACGACGTTGCCGTGGGTGCCGCAGGAGAGCAGCAGCAGGCCGCGCTTTTCGGCCTCGGCCAGCAAGGCGGCGGTCAGGGTGGCGTCCGGGGTCTTCGACGCGCGGTCGGTCACCAGCTCGAAGGCCACCATGGCGCCCAGGCCGCGGACCTCGCCGATGCACTCCATGCCCTGGCGCGCGGCAATGGCGTGCAAGCGGTCCATCATCTTGGCACCGATCTCGGCCGAACGCTCACAGAGCCCCTCTTCCTCGATCACGTCGAGGACAGCGTTGGAGGCAGCGACGGAGAGCGGTGGGCCGGCATAGGTGCCGCCAAGGCCGCCCGGGCTGGCCGCATCGATGACCTCGGCACGGCCGGTGACGGCCGAAAGCGGGAAGCCGCCGGCCAGGCCCTTGGCCATGGTCACCAGGTCCGCCACCACACCGAAATGCTCCATGGCGAACATCTTGCCGGTGCGGGCCATGCCGGCCTGCACCTCGTCGGCGATCAAGAGGATGCCGTGCTGATCGGCGATCTCACGCAGGCCCACCAGGAACTCCTTGGGCGCCACGTTGAAGCCACCCTCGCCCTGCACCGGCTCGACGATGAAGGCGGCGATGCGATCGGGGTCGACGCTGGAGGTCAGGATGCGCTTCAGCTCGTCCAAGGCGAACTCGACGGTGATGCCGTGGAAGGCGTGCGGGAAGGGCGCGTGGATCACCTCGGCCGGCATGGCGCCGAAGCCCTTCTTGTAGGGCACCAGCTTGCCGGTCAAGGCCATACCCATCAGGGTGCGCCCGTGGAAGCCGCCGTAGAAGGAGATGATGCCGGAGCGGCCGGTATAGGCGCGGGCCAGCTTGACTGCGTTCTCCACCGCCTCGACGCCGGTGGTGGCCAGCATGGTCTTCTTGTCGAAGTCACCGGGCGTGAGTTCGTTCAGGCGCTCGGCCAGGCGGATATAACCCTCATAGGGGGCCACATGGAAACAGGTGTGGGTGAACTGCTGGGCCTGATCGGCCACGGCTTGCATCACCTTGGGGTGGCGATGGCCGGTGTTCAGCACGGCGATGCCGGCGGCAAAATCGATGTAGCGCTTGCCGTCCACATCCCAGATCTCGGAATTCTCGGCCTTCTCCGCATAGATCTTGCGGGTGGCAACGCCCTTGGCGACCGCGGCTTGATGCCGGGCAATCAGGTCTTCGCTCGCGCTCATGATCAGGACCTTTCTGCTGTGCTCGAAGAAACCACTGTGACTGAGATACGCCTGGACAAGATCCTGAGCAATAGCTTTATGTGCTGGTCTCTTATGAGCAACCAAGGAGTGCCGCCCGTGCTGGCAGAATTCGACGTCGGTGCGCGTTTGCGTGAAGCCCGCCGCAGTGCAGGTCTGACCCAAAGACAGCTGGCCGAGCGGGCGGGCGTGCCGCACAGCCAGATCGGCATGGTGGAGCAAAACCACAGCAGCCCCTCGGTCGCCTCTCTGCGCAGGATCCTGGGCGGAATCCCCATGACCATGGCCGAGTTCTTCGAGCCGGATCAGGGTCTTGGCGAGCGCATCTTCTTCTCCTCCGAAGAGCTCTTGGATCTGACCTCGCGGCTGCACCACGACGCCGGCGGTCGGGTCGTCATGCGCCAGGTCGGCGATGCCCGCGCGCACAATCTGCAGATCCTGCAAGAGCGCTACGAGCCCGGCGCCGATACCGGGCCTGCCATGCTGGAGCATCCCAGCCATGAGGGCGGTATCGTGCTGTCGGGCGAAATCGAGTTGACGGTGGAGGGTCAAGTCCGCTTGTTACGCGAGGGAGATGCCTATCTCTTCGACAGCCGCCGGCCGCACCGCTTCCGCAACCCGGGCGAGGGGCCGGCAGAACTCGTATCGGCCTGCACGCCGCCCTATCTCTAGTCGCGCTTGAGCGCGGCACTCGGGAGGAGAGTTTATGACCTACACCAGCGGGGGCGCCCCCTTTCGTATGGCCGAACTGGTGGTCGAATCCTATCGGCTGCTGTTCCAGAACTGGCGCAACTGCCTAGTGGCGCTCGCCCTTCCGGCAGCAATCGACACCCTGGTCCGGGCAGCCTTTACCCAGAACCTTGACGCGATGCGCCAGCAGCAAACCATGACCTCCGAGCAAGCGCTGGAGCAGTTGATGGGCGAGGAAAGCGTGTTGCGCATGGTTGCGATGCTGGTCGTCAACGTAATCGCGATCACGCTCTTCGCCGTCTCTTGGCATCGGCTGAGCCTGCTTGGCGAGAAGCCGCGCCTGGTGCCGAAGATTGGGTCGGAGCATACGCGCTTTGCCTGGCTGTCGTTGGCACTCATCTTCGGCACCACCGTCATTGCCCTATCAGGGGTCACCTTGGCCTTCGCAGGACCGGCGGGGCTGGTGGTGCTCTTTGCTTTCATCGCCATCGTTGTGGTCTACGTGAAGCTCAGCATGATGTTTCCGGCAGCGGCCCTGGATGCCCCCTGCAGCATGGGCGATTCCTGGCGGATGACTAAGGGAACGTCGCTAAGCCTCTTCTGGGCCATCGTGCTGGGATCCTTCCCAATCTTGTTGGTGCTGCTGCTTGTGAGCGTGATCCTGACCGGCATTGTGGCTGCCATCTTCCAAGGCACCATTCTTGGGACCTGGGTCTTGCTCGCCATCCAGTCTGTCTTGAGCTACCTACCCTGGGCGATCACAATCGGCATCGTGTCCATTGCCTACAGCAAACTTGCCGGCCCGATCCGCCGACCCAGTCTGCACGGAGGCGGCAGTGGCGCTTGAGACCAAGATCTGCGGGCTCAATCGGCCGGAGAGCCTGGCCGCAGCGGTGGCGGGCGGCGCCGACCTGATCGGGTTCAATTTCTTTGCCCGCTCTCCGCGCAGCGTCACGCCGACAGAGGCGGCAAGCCTGGCCCAGCGTATCCCGGAGGGGCCAATCAAGGTGGCCTTGGTGGTCGATGTCGACGACGCCCTGCTTGCTGAGATCCTGGGGCAGGCACCGATCGATCTTATCCAACTGCACGGCAGCGAGCCGCCCGGGCGGGTGGCCGATATACGCCAGCGCTTCGGCAAGCCGGTCATGAAGGTGATCAAGATCGCCACGCGTGAGGACCTGGATCAGGTCAAGGACTATGAGCCCGTCGCCGATCGCCTGCTGTTCGATACCAAGCCGCCCAAGTCCATGGCCAACGCGCTGCCCGGTGGCAATGCCGTGGCCTTCGACTGGCGCCTCCTGGCCGGTCGGCGCTGGTCCAAGCCCTGGATGCTGGCCGGCGGGCTCAAGGCAGAGAACCTGGCGGAAGCGGTCGAAACCAGCGGTGCCAGGGCCGTCGATGTTGCTTCGGGCGTCGAGCGCGCGCCCGGCGACAAGGATCCGGAGCTGATCCGTGCCTTCCTGGAGCGCGCCCGCAGCCTCTAGGGACTGGGGGAGGAGCGCCCTCCCCCGCCCATCCTTACAGCCAGAGAAAATCGCTGGCGGTTAGCTGGTTGGCAGCGGTCATGCCGCTCACCTGGAAGGCCAGATCGAAGCTGCCGTTGCCGTCGACATCGACCCTGACCTGCTGCGCACCCGGGGTGAAGCGTGCCTCGCTCTCGCCGGCACCGCTGAAGAGGCCGGTCCCAATGTAGTCGAAGGTGCCGTTCTCCAACCCGGTCGCGAAGACGAAGCGATCCTCGGCACCGCCGCCCAGTAAGGCCCCATCGAAGTCTCCGATCACGGCCAAATCGCCTGCCGTCTCGTCGCCGTCGAAGAGGAAGCGATCCTCGCCTGAGCCACCGAAGGCGGAATCGGCCTCTTGCAAGTGCAACAGGTCGTCACCCGATCCGCCCTCCATCCTATCGTCATCCTTACCACCGATCAGGGTGTCGTTGCCGTCGCCACCGAAAAGGCTGTCGAAACCGCTGCCGCCGCGCAGGGTGTCGCGTCCATCGCCACCGCGCAGCACGTCATTGTTGGCGGCCCCCAGCAGGTGATCCTTGCCCGAGCCACCCCAGAGCCGGTCGCCGCCCTCTTCGCCGCGCAAGCTGTCGCCACCGCTTCCGCCGTAGAGCCGATCCGGTCGCTCGCCGCCGCGCAGATCGTCACCGCCGTCTTCGCCAAAGAGCGTGTCGCGACCACTACCGCCGACAAGGGCGTCACCGCCCGGGCCACCGGTCAGGGTGACGCTGCCCGTTATCCCGGCAACCACTACCGTCTCGACAGAGGTGATGTTGACGCCGACCGGCAGGGGCCCGTCGCTGATCAGGGTATCGTCGCCGTCACCCCCATCGAAGAGGTCTCCGGCTTCCGCGGTGACGCCATCGCCGACCCGCAAAAGGTCATCGCCATCGCCACCATAGAGCAGATCGACGCCTGTGTTTCCGGTCAGGCGATCCCGCCCGGTGCCGCCGAAGAGCGTGTCGTCCTGGTCGCCGCCGGTCAAGGTGTCGACCCCCTGTCCGCCATAGGCCGTGTCGTCGCCCAGAGCGCCGAAGGCCGAATCGGAATCATTGCCGCCAACCATCAGGTCGTCACCGCTGCGACCATTCAGGGTGTCGTCGGACGCCAGGCCGTAGAGCGAGTCATTGCCGCTCAACCCATCGAACCAGTCGTCGGTCACGCTGCCGACGAGGCTGTCGTCCCCGCTGGTGCCGATGATGGTGTTGACCTGTGTGATCTCATCGATGATCACCACCTCGACCCCGACCATTGTGAAGCCGGCGGGCAGAGTTTGGTTAGAGACGATGGTGTCCACACCCGATCCGCCGAAGACGGCCTCGCCGCTTCTGGGATCGCTAAAGGCATCGCCGACGACAAAGACGTCGTTACCGGGACCACCGATGAAACGATCGATACCCGGGCCGCCGTTCAAGACGTCGCTTTGGTCGCCGCCGATCAATGTATCGCGGCCGCCGCCACCGAAGAGGATGTCGGCGTCCAGGCCACCCCGCAGGGTGTCACTGCCCGAGCCACCCCTCAAGACGTCGATGCCGCCACCACCGAAGAGTCGGTCGGGGCCACCACCGATGAGGCCGTCATCGCCGAACAGCAGGTCGTCGCCGCCCTGCCCAAAGACAAAGTCGTTGTCACCGCCGCCAAAGAGCTGATCGGAGCCACCGAAACCGAAGAGGGAGTCGTCACCGGAAAGACCAAGGATTTGATCGTTACCCGAAGCGCCGTTGATCGTGTTGTCACCGGCATTGCCGAAGAGAATCGCCATGGTTGGATTCCTTGTCGCTGCAAAGAAACGTGACCAGGACGCCCCTATCTCTCCGTCCCAGGTTGGCGGATGCTCTGTGCGCTTTGCGACCAGATTCGGGCAGCTCTATGAGTAAAGGGAGGCGACAACCAAGTGACGCAGGCGGCGTTACTTACCACATGAAGTAAAAATAGGCTGTCTTCAAATCAGATTTTGCAGAGTGTCTCATGCCGAGGGTTTTGCAGGCGGTGTCGGTGCGCCATACTCGGCGATGAATCCACGGAAGGCTTGGTCGAGGGCAACAGGATCGGTGACGCTATCCAGGTTCTCAAGCAGTACCGTCAATAGATAGTTGTTTCCCAAGCCATAGCGGGCATTCAGCGCCCTTAGATTGCGATAGGCCTCCTCAGAGAGGGCGGCTTGGAAGCGCTTGGGTAGCGGGTAGCGCTTCTTTCTTGCGGTCATCGAAGGATCTCCTCTTTGGCTGACGCGACCGGGCACCACATTCTTCAGGGGCCGGCCTCCGCTTAGCCTCGCGCCCATCAGCCCTCACCTGCAAGTCAGAAGGCCCGCAAGTCAGAAGGCCCGCAAGTCAGAAGGATAGACACGTGTTTTGGATTTGGCTTGTCGTCGCAGCCGTGGCACTGGAGACCCTGGTGACCGCTTTTCTGCTCTGGCGCCTCTATCAACGGCGCAGGCTCATCGCTAGGCTCCGCAAGGTCCGTGCTGTGGCTGAGCCCTCGGCTCTACCAGCGCGCCTCAGAGCCTACGCCGAGGCGGCAGGGGCTGAATCAGCCGCCAAGGGATTGATCCGGATACGCCAAGACTGCGAGATCCGCTTTCAACCTGACCAGTCCTGGCACCAGTTACAGGCGGAGAGCCTCGTCGCCCTGGGCGCGCCCGGTTTCCTTTGGCAGGCGAAGGCAAAAGCGGGGCCGATAGCCGTGGTCAGTGTGCTCGATGCCTATGTCGCTGGCGAGGGCCTGCTCGATGCCCGGTTGCTCTCGCTCTTCCCGCTGGCCCGGGCCAAGGGTGAGGCAGCCGACAAGGCTGAGGCCATGCGCTATCTGGCCGAACTGCTCTGGGCACCTGACGCGCTGTTGAGCAGTCCGGGTCTCACCTGGCAGGAGCAGCCGGACGGCAGCATCCAGGTCGAGACCGAGACCAAAAGCGGCCCGGCCCGCGTGACCCTTATGCTGGACGAGACCGGCTGCGGTTGGGTCCGTGCCGAGGACCGACCACGGGCCGTTCCCGGCGGAGCAGTTCCGACGCCCTGGGAGGGACGCTTTTGGAACCCACAGCAGATTGGGTCCCGTCTGCTGCCCAGCGAGGCCGAGGTTGCCTGGATCCTACCGGAGGGGCGCTTCATCTACTGGAAGGGCCGCCTTCTGGACTATCGGGTGGAGGCCTGACCTCAACGACGGCCTGGTCCGGCCGGACCGAAGAGCAGCCAGATGATGAAGCCAAGGATCGGCAAGATCAGGATCAGCACGATCCAGATCGCTTTCGACATGTCCGAGGCATCGGACTTCACGATCTTGAGTGCAGCATAGATGAAGAGAATGAGGGCGATGACGCCCATGATGCCACCGAACTCGAACATGCTTGCGGTCTCCCCTCTTGTTGGCTTCGATCTTTACTGCGCTGCGCCACCGGCAGACTCCAGGGCCTCGCGCTTCATCTCCAGGATCAGCCACTCCTCTTCAGAGCTGGCAAGCGCGGCCTCGGCGCGCGCTAGATCTCTAACGCGTTTCTGAAAGCCCTCTGGGTCGCGCTGGTAGAGGCCGGCATCCTCCATCTCGGCACGCAGCTTGGCAATCTGCCGCTCCAAGGTCGCGATTCTCTCCGGCAAGGTTTCAAGCGCATGCTTTTCCTTGAAGCTTAGCTTCACGGGCTGCGCGGGTTTGCGCGGCTGCACGGCCGGTGCGCCTTTGCTCGATGGCTTGACTACCGGCTCTGGACGCGATGCTGATGGCCTCTGCTGCTGCATGTCGCTGTAGCCGCCCACGTACTCCATCCAACGGCCGGCTCCCAGTTCCGGCGCCGGCACCAAGATCGAGGTCACGATGTTGTCGAGGAAGCGGCGGTCGTGGCTGACCAGTATGACTGTCCCCTTGTAGCCAGCAAGCAGGTCCTCCAACAGGTCCAAAGTTTCCAGGTCCAAATCGTTGGTCGGCTCGTCCAGGATCAGGAGGTTCGAGGGGCGCGCCAGGGCTATGGCCAAAGCCAGGCGTCCGCGCTCGCCACCTGAAAGGCGAGAGATCGGCGTCCCGGCCTGTTCCGGGGCGAAGAGGAAGTCCTTCATGTAGCTGCGTACATGGCGCTGCTGTCCGCCGACCGACACCTGGTCGCCGTGGCCATCCGTCAGTGCCTCGGCCAAGGAGAGCCGTGGGTTCAGAGTGGCGCGTTTCTGGTCGAGGGAGACAATCTCCAGATTGCTGCCAAGCTTGACTTCGCCGGCGTCGGCCTGCTGCTGCCCGATCAGAAGCCCGACCAGTGTGGACTTGCCGC
Source organism: Rhodospirillales bacterium (assembly GCA_963669335.1). Taxonomy (GTDB): domain Bacteria; phylum Pseudomonadota; class Alphaproteobacteria; order Kiloniellales; family JACOMY01; genus JACOMY01. The sequence goes on along the minus strand of OY770023.1, from coordinate 1,283,548 downwards.
AGCCGTTGGGACCGGCAATGCCCAGGCGATCACCGCGCTGTATCACCAGGTCGACATCACGCACGATCGCACGGCTGCCGAAGCCCTTGTTCAGCCCCTTGGCCTCGATCACGCGGCGACCGGAAGCCTCTGCCTTTGCCGCCGCCATGACGACCTGGCCGGCAACCTTGCGGGCCTCACGGCGCTGCCGGCGCAGATCGTGGAGGTCAGAGAGGCGGCGTTGATTGCGCTTGCGTCTTGCGGTGACGCCATAGCGCAGCCAGTCCTCCTCCATCGCGATCTTGCGGTCCAGCTTGTGCCGCTCGACCTCCTCCAGGGCCAGTTGCCCATCGCGCCAGGCCTCGAAGGCGCCGAAGCCCTTCTCCAGCCGGCGAGTCTTGCCGCGATCGAGCCAGACGGTCCGACGCGAGAGCTTGGTCAGAAACTGCCGATCATGGCTGATCAGCACGAGGGCGGAGCGGAGAGACGCAAGCCTCGCCTCCAGCCATTCGATGGCCGGCAGGTCCAGGTGGTTGGTGGGCTCGTCCAGCAGCAGGATGTCGGGCTCCGGCGCCAAGACCCTGGCCAAGGCCGCGCGGCGCGCCTCCCCTCCAGAGATCTCCGCCGGGTTCTCCTCGCCGGTCAGCCCCAGTTCCTGCAAGAAAAAGCGGACCCGATGCGGGTCGTCGCCCGGTGCCAATCCGGCCTCAGCATAGGCACGCGTGGTGGCAAAACCGGAGAAGTCAGGCTCCTGCTCCAGATAGCGCAGGGTCGTGCCGGGTTTCAGCACGCGGCTTCCGTGGTCAGCCTCCTGACTGCCGGCGCCGATCTTCAGCAAGGTGGACTTGCCGCTGCCGTTCCGGCCGACCAGACAGAGCCGCTCTCCCTCAAAGAGGAAGAGCTCTGCTCCCGTCAGCAGCGGGTCGCCGCCGAAGGTGAGCCGGATATCCTGAAGGGTGAGAAGCGGCGGTGCCGCGCTGCGAACCATGGCGCCTAGGTAAGGACTCCTGCGCGCGCGGGCAAGCGTCTCCGGCGCCTACCAGTTCTTGATCATCTCGTTTGACGGCAGGGTCCAGTCTTGCGCCTTCCGGGCGATGGCCGCGCCGGCGACCGGCAGTCCGGTCGGATCCAGCAGCCCGACCTGGACCAGAACCGAGGCCTGATCCCAATAGATGTGTTCATGCACGATCTTATCGCCCTCGAAGCTGACGATCACCACGACCACCATCTCCACCCGCTTTCCGGTCGGCGCCACGCCGGGCAGCATCCAGGGAATCTCCTTGGTATGGGTAAAGCTGGTGTAAAGCTCGTCGACCAGTTGGCTCTTGCCGACTGTGCGCGAGATCGACCTGGCCTCCCAGTCGTCAGGCACGCTGGGGATGAAGAATTTGGAATAGAACTTGCGCAGCATCTCCATGCCGCGGCCACCGGTCATGGTCGGAATGTGGTTCACATAGTTGCTGTCGACCATGGTCTCCAAGGTGGCCTCTGGGTCCTTGGTCTCGAACTCGAAGCGCGTGTGATCATCCCAGATCGCCTCAAGATCGATCTCCGCATCTGCCCCTCTCTCCTCAGCCATGTGCCGCTCTCCGCCTGTTGATCTTAAGCGCAGAGACTAAGGCTCACCGCTCGTCACGCCAAGGCGGTGGGGCGGAACAATGTGGATCCCCGGGTCTGAGCCCGGGGAACAGCATTCAAAGTTGGCAAGAAGTTCACCTGATACGGTGATCAGTGAAGCTGGGCTGACCCGGCAGTGGCACCATAGCCGTTGAGGGGCGTGGCCAGCCTGGTCACTGGGGGCAAGCGTTGCGGCAGGGGCAAGCCATGACGGGACAGCAACTGCGCCAAGGCACCAAGCGCTGTGGCGAAGGCCGTGGCCATCTGCGGCCTGAAAGTGCCGCTCAACAGCCGCCCGGCCAGACAGACATCCTCGTGATAGGCAGCACTCGCCGCCAAGAGGATGCGCGACTCGTCCTCGCCGATGACCGAACAGCGTGGATAATGCACGCGAAGCCCCTGGTCGCTGGGTTTCAGCAAGAGCAGAAATGTGCGGTGCAGGGCCTCGGCTACGGCTTCCGCCTTGATGAGCGCGAAGGGCTCTTCGATGGCACAGAGCGGACAGCGTTTCTCGCGCGTCGCCTGCACCCAGCTTCTGAGTGACCAGAGCAGCAGCTGTTCACCCAGTTTCAGATTGTCGGTTCGGCAGTCGGCCAACAGCAGACTGTGCGGCATCTCGTGATCTCCTCGTCCCTACGGCGGGCTTCAGGCATGGCCGATTTCGAGGAGGATGCTATGCCTCATATCTCGCAAATGCAAGTCATTCGCATTATCACTGCGACTTGCGGCCACAACCACTTGGCGGGCAGAGGCGGTCTCTTTAGCGTAGCGCCATGGGGAGGCAGCAGAAGCTACACGCAATCGGTCTCTGGCTGGCCGGACTGGCGATCGGCATCAAGGTGATCCTTGTTGCCTTCTCGGCAGCCCCTTGGCACATGCCGCAGAGCGATGCGGATGGCAATCTGATCCCCCAGATCATCTGTACCGGCAGCGGATTCCTCATCTTTGAGGGCGAAGGCGACGGCGAACCGGAACCGGTCAATCTCTCCTTCTGTCCGCTTTGCATCGCCGCAGCCACGGTTACCTTGGCGAACGAGATTCCGCTGCCAATTGGCCTGTTGGCCTTCGCGATCCTGCTTGCCGTCCTCATGGGTTTGGACCGGCCACGCAGGGAAAACCCTGTTCCCTCCAGTTTCTCCAGTCGCGCGCCGCCGCTGTCTGTCTGATCCCCGCTGGCCGTTCGGCCAGCAGCAGCTTTCAGCAGTGTCCTATCGCGCGCCACACCTTTGCGGTCCTGGTGGCGCGCAGCCTTAGATCTGGAGGAACAGGTGAAGACCTTTACACCAGCGGCGATTCTCGCCGCGGCGCTTGGCGTTGCCACTGCGCCTGCCTTTGCACACAGCGGCCAAGGGGTCGCGGTGACCAGCCAAGGCGTCGAACCCATCCGCGCAGACGCACATGCACCCATCGGCGTGATGGGCGATCACATGCACGAAGCCGGAGAATGGATGATCTCCTACCGCTTCATGCATATGGAGATGGGCGGCAACAAGATCGGCACCGACTATGTCAGTGCCGAGGAGATTGCAACCACGGTGCCCAATACCTTTTTCGGCATGCCGGGACAGCCCCCTACCCTGCGTGTGGTGCCGACCTCTATGGACACCAACATGCACATGTTTGGCGGCATGTACGCCCCGACCGACTGGGCGACCCTGATGGTCATGGCCAACTACACGACCAAGTCGATGAACCACACGACCTTCAAGGGCGGCATGGGAACGACGCAACTGGGCGAATTCACCACCAACACCTCCGGCTTTGGCGATACCCGCGTTTCGGCCCTCTTGAAGATCTACCAGGACGCCGTCCACCATGTGCATTTCAATGGCGGCCTCTCCCTGCCCTCAGGCTCGATCACCAAGGAGGACGAGATCCTGACCCCCATGGGCATGACGCCGACGGTGCGCCTGCCCTATGCCATGCAGTTGGGGAGCGGCACGGTCGATCTGATGCCGGGCCTGACCTACACCGGACATATCGACGACTGGGGCTGGGGGGCGCAGTACATGAGCACCATCCGCCTCTTCCGAAACAGCCAGGACTATGCCCTGGGCAACATCCATCAGTTGACGGCCTGGGGCAGCTACGAGCCCTATCCCTGGATCAGCGGCTCGATCCGCTTCACCGGGCAGACCTCGGGTCAGATCAAGGGACAAGACAGTGAGATCGTCGCTCCCGTGCAGACCGCCAACCCCGACTTCTATGGCGGGCAGAAGCTGGACGCGGGTTTCGGCCTCAATCTAGTCGGGCAGGAAGGCCTGCTCCGCGGTCACCGCATGGGGCTGGAGTTCCTTGTCCCCTTCTACCAGAACCTCAATGGCCCGCAGATGGCGGCCGACTGGGCCGTTGTCGTCGGATATCAGAAGTCTTTCTGAGCCGCCTCTCAACGCACCTCCACCATCCCTTACCTACCACAGGAGACCAAGCGACATGCGTATCCTCTCCCTACTCCTTCTCATTCTGGCGCTACCGCTTTCAGCCATGGCGCATGACTTCAAGCTCAAGGACTTGACGATCGATCATCCCTGGGCGCGTGCCACCGCTGGCCAGGCACCCAATGGTGCCGCCTACATGACCTTTACCAACGACGGCAAAACCGCCGACTATCTGGTCGGTGCCGCATCCGATGTCGCCAAGCGGGTCGAGCTGCATCAGCACCTGATGAACGACGGCGTCATGCAGATGCGCCAGGTGAAGGAGGTACAAGTTGCGCCTGGCGATCCCACCGTGATGGAGCCCGGCGGCCTGCATGTCATGCTGATCGGCCTGAAGGCGCCCTTGAAGGAGGGCGCGCACTTTCCCTTGACCCTGACCTTCAAGGAGGCCGGTGAGATCACCGTGACGGTCGCGGTCGGCTCCGTCGGCGCCATGAGCCATGGGCAGGGCAACTAGACCTGCCGCAAAGGATGACAGGGATGCCGCTGCTCTGCCATAGAGCGGCGGTGATCCCTGATCCTGACATAGAGACGGCCGCCGGCCTGCTGCGCGCAGGCCGCCTCGTCGCCTTCCCGACCGAGACCGTCTATGGCCTGGGCGCAGACGCGACGAACGATGAAGCTGTCGCTGCGATCTACGCAGCCAAGGGCCGGCCGCGCTTTAACCCCCTGATCGTGCATGTGGCCGAAACGGCTGCTCTGGAGCGAGAGGTCCACTGGTCTCCCCTGGCCGAGACCCTGGCCCAGCACTTCTGGCCAGGACCCTTGACCTTAGTGCTGCCGCGCCGTCAGGAGAGCCGCATCTCCCTCCTCTGCTCGGCCGGTCTCGATAGTCTGGCGGTCCGGGTGCCGGGCCACACCTTGGCCCGCCGTTTGCTGCACACCGTGGGCCGACCGCTGGCCGCTCCCAGCGCCAATCGCTCCGGCAAGGTCAGCCCGACCGCGGCCGAGCATGTGCGCCAAGAGCTGGGCACGTCAGTCGCAATGGTCCTAGACGGAGGCCCCTGCCCAGTCGGTCTGGAGTCGAGCGTCCTGGATCTGACGGGCGAGAGGCCACGCCTGCTGCGCGCCGGCGGTCTCGCCCGTGACGTTCTGGAAGAGGTGACCGGGAGCCTGCAGCTTTCCGAAGACGAGGCCGCACCGATGAGCCCCGGCCAGCTCGCCAGTCACTATGCGCCGCGCCCGCCATTGCGTCTCAATGCAACCGAGGTTGCCGAGGACGAGGCCCTGCTGGCCTTCGGCCCAGCGCTGCCCGGCGCCTTGGTGACCGAGAACCTGAGCCCTGCCGGCGATCTAACGGAGGCAGCTGCCCGCCTCTTCGCGGCCCTTAGATACCTCGACCGGCCCGAGATCAGGACCATCGCCGTCATGCCGATCCCCGAGATCGGGCTCGGCGAGGCCATCAACGATCGGCTTCGCCGCGCGGCAGCACCGCGTCCTGAGGAGCAGCGGGCTTAATCCCTCCGATCAGGACCGGAAGTCATCGATCACGGTGACCCCGGCAGGGGCACCGTGATCCATCTCGGCCAAGGCGGCACCGGCTCCCGAAAGGGCAATGCGGCGGGTCACGAGCGGGCCCATGTCCAGGCGACCTGCCTCGACCATGGCCAGCAGGTCGGTAAAGGCCGGAGCCCCCAGGCCCCGCATGCCGTGGATCGACAACTGGCGCAGATAGATCAGCTCCAACAGCGGCAGAGCCACGGTCGCATGCTGACCAACCGGCATGCCGATTTGAATGTGACGGCCGAGTTTCCGGAGTGAGCGCAGGGCATTCTCGAAGGTAACCTCCGTGCCCAATCCCTCGATCGCGACATGGGCACCACCGCCGGTCATCTCTCTGACGGCTTCACCGACATCAGGGGCCTGCCGGGCATCCAAGACGGCGTTCGCCCCCATCTCTTTGGCCTTGGCCAGAGCGGCCTCGTTGATATCGATCGCCAACACGCGGGCACCCAGAGCAGCCGCGATCATGATGCAGGAGAGACCGACCCCGCCGCTGCCATGCACGGCCACCCACTCGCCAGGCTGCAGTCGAGCCCTGTCAGTCAGAGCCCGCCAAGCCGTGGTCACGCGGCAGCCGATCCCGGCAGCCTGGGCAACATCAAGCCCCTCCGGCAGGGCCACCAGATTGAAGTCGGCATGCGGGACCGCGACGCGCTCGGCAAAGGCGCCCCAGATCGAGAACCCGATGGTGTGTTGCGTGGCACAGATGGTCGCTTGACCGCCACGGCAGTCACCGCAATGCCCGCAACTGGCGATGAAGGGCGCGGTGACGCGATCGCCGATCCGATAGCCCTTGCATTGCGGGCCGACCTCTTCCACCAGGCCGGCGAACTCGTGCCCCATGACATGCGGCAGGACCTTGGTCGCCCCCTTGCCTACCCAGTTGTGATGGTCGGAGCGACAGACCCCGCAGGCCTGAACCGTCAGCACCACGCCGTCTGGCGGACAGGGGGGGTCCGCCACCTCCCGTATCGGCAGAGGATCCCCGTAGCTCTCCATCAAGGCCGCACGCATGCCGTCGCTCCCCATCTTTCTTCGCTTTCGGGAGCCTAGCTCCAGTTATCTGGCTGACAAGGTAAATCGCCGTCAGAGGCACTAGGCTGGCACCGCTAGGCGCTCTACAGTTCCCTCATGAGCGACGCGATGGATGACCTGCTGCAGCGGCTGGAAGAGCGGCTGGGCCCCAAGGCTTTGGTGCGCGATCAGGAACGCCTGGACCCGCACCTCTTGGACGAGCGGAAGTACTACAAGGGCCACACCAAAGCGCTGGTGCTGCCGGCCGACACGCAGGAGGTGGCGAGCGTTGTGGGCTTGGCCGCAGAGGCCGGCGTGCCCGTGATCCCGCAAGGCGGAAACACCGGGCTATGCGGCGGAGCGACGCCTTTTGGCGGGCTTCTGGTCGGGCTCTCGCGTCTGAACCGCATTCGTGCCGTGGATGCCACCAACTTCACCCTGACAGCGGAGGCCGGCTGCACCTTAGAGAGCGTGCAAGGGGCAGCGGCCGAGGCTGGGCGCCTCTTCCCCCTGTCGCTCGGCGCGCAAGGCACCTGCCAGATCGGCGGCAACATCTCGACCAATGCCGGCGGCATCCATGTGCTGCGCTACGGCTCCATGCGCGAGCTGGTCTTGGGGCTGGAGGTGGTGCTGCCGAACGGCGAGGTCTGGGACGGGCTGCGGGCACTCAGAAAAGACAACACCGGCTATGACCTGAAGCAGCTCTTCATCGGCGGCGAGGGCAGCCTGGGTATCGTCACCGCGGCCGCCCTGAAGCTCTTCCCAAGACCGCGAGCCCAGGCGACGGCCTATCTGGCTTTGAGCGCGCCGGCTCAGGCGCTGAAGATCCTGGAGATCGCCCGCTCGGCCAGCGGCGATCTGGTGACTGCGATCGAGATCATGCCGCAGAACCTCTTGGCCCTGACTCAAGAGAAGATCTCCGACCTGGTCTCCCCGCTCGATCCGCTGCCGCCTTGGGCCCTGATCCTGGAGTTCTCCGGCGCCGATGAAGAGCAGCTGACAGTCCTGATGGAGGGCTGCCTGGCCGAGGCCTTTGAGGCCGGCGCCTTGGAGGACGGCGTCATTGCCCAGAACGAGGGGCAGCGGGCCAACTTCTGGAAGTGGCGCGAGGCCATTGTCTGGGCACGCAAGCAGTCCGGGCCGGGCCTTGCCAACGACATTGCCGTCCCCGTCTCCAAGGTGCCGCAGTTCTTGAAGCACTGCACGGCTGCTCTGGAGGCCGAGTTTCCCGGCCTGCGCATCATGCCCTTCGGCCATATCGGCGACGGCAACCTGCACTACAACATGCTGGCCCCACTGGGCATGAGCGAGGAGGATTTCCTGGCCTGGCGCCCGCGCATCATCGCCCGAGTCAATGCCGAGGTCTCGGCGCTCAGCGGCTCGATCTCCGCCGAGCACGGCCTTGGCCGGCTGAAGGCCGAAGACATTCAGGCCTTCAAGCCGGCCGCCGAGATCGCCATGATGCGCGCGGTCAAGCAGGCGCTCGACCCCAAGGGCATCATGAACCCGGGTGTTGTCCTACCCTGAGGTCGCCGGAGTCTCGATCTTTGGCTCTGGGCTGTGTACTGCCTCAACGGGGCGCGGACGCTCTGCACGGCGTCGCAATACGCGTCCCAAGACAAAATCCACTGAGAGCGGGCCAGGTCCCTTCAAAATCGGAATGAGAAGCAGGATTAGCCACAGAAGGCGGTTATCCCAGATACCGGTCACCTGACCATCGAAGAGAGTGCCGACAACTTCTGGCTTCAAGTTATGTGCCGTCAGATCGACGTAGGTCATCACGACAATGAACCCGATCATTCCCAAGCTGGCCAGGCGCGTGAAGAGGCCGATCACGACGAGTACAGGCAGCAGGATTTCGGCCCAGGTGCCAAAGAAGACAATGAGGTCAGCGCCGAAGCCGACATTGCCCGGCTGATAGCCTGCTGCTTCCACGGCCTTGGGTACGATCTGGAAGTAGGCACCGCTGGACATTGAGAAGAGACCAAAGATCCCATCGCCCAGCTTCGTCATGGCGGAGTTCCAGAAGAACATGAACAGCACCGCCAGGAATCCGAACCGTGCCAAGGTCGGGAGCAGCCAGCCTTCGGTGATGCGGTCCAGGAAGGCGAAGAAGCGCTCGTAGAGGCGCTTGACGCTCATTACGAAGGCCATTGTTTCAATCTCCTCATCGAGGGTTGCTGTTGTCGGGTCGCTAGGAGCCCGAAGGTGTGTGGCAGCCAGAAAAGCTGCCATGTCTTAGGTGACGGAAGAGCGCCGCCTGTAGATCCAAGGCCGGCTCGTCGGCAAGCGCCGCCTCGGCTGCTTCTCCCAGGGTTTTGCCAGTCAGAAGGGCCTCAGCCAGACGAGCCTCACCGGGCGAAAGGGAGAGTTGGGTCACCTCGAGATGCGGGCGCAGCACCAGGACCGTCTCTGCCGCGCTATTCGGGTCGGGCAAGGCGCCCTCCTCCTGGACTGCGCGCCAGAGGCCGTTCAGAGCAAAGGCTGAGTAGACCAGGCGCGTCGCTGGGTGAGCCTGGAAACGGAGGGCCATAACCTCTGCCGGGTCCTGCTGGGTCAGGATGTTCGGATCCAAGGGATCGGCATCGGCGGCAAAGAGGGCCTCGTTGCGCGCCCACTCCAGGCGTGCCATCTCAGCGAGCCAGGGCTGCTTGGCAGCCGGCTTGAAGGCTGACAGCCAGGCCGGAAAATCTGCGCCATAGGCCAGGAGCCGTGCCTCTGCCGGCGGCTTCTCGGCGATGAAACGACGGCTAGCAAAGGCGAAGTTTTCGTGCCCGGCCAAGGTCGCGGTCACCGGAAAGGCGGCCTCAAGCACCGAGATCAACGAGATCTGTACATTGTTGCGATAGACCGCCAGGCGTTCTTCGGTCGCGATCCCACTCAGCGCAATCTCAGCCGTCAGGGCCGCTTCGAAATCACTACCCGGCGGCTGAAAGAGGCTCTCGGTAAAGCGGGCTTGCAGGTCAGGCAGCACCGGCCAAGGCCTCCTGGCCCAGATATCGATCGGCCTTGGCCGCCTCGCCCAACAACACGGCCAGCTCCGGCAGCGCCGTATCCCACTCGACCAGGGTCGGCTTGGCGCCAACCAGCGCCAGCGCCTCACGGTAGAGTGCCCACACAGACTCGGACACCTGACTGCCGTGATCGTCGATCAAGAGTTCCTGGTCCTCGATCTGGCGGCGGCAGTGGCCAGCCAAGTGGATCTCACCCACCACGTCAGCCGGCAGCGCTGCCAGATAGGCCGAGGCATCCAGCCCGTGATTGACTGCCGTCACGTAGATGTTGTTCACGTCCAACAACAGACCACAGCCGCTGCGCCGCGCCACCTCTGCCAGGAACTCCGGCTCAGGGATGGTCGACTGGGCAAAGCTGACGTAGCTGCTGGGGTTCTCCATCAGGATCTGACGCCCCAAGTGTTCCTGCGCGCGATCCACGTTGCGGCAGACCAGATCCAGGCTCTCCTCGCTGTACGGCAGCGGTAGCAGATCGTTGAGATAGTGCCCGCCGAAGACGCTCCAGGAGAGGTGCTCGGAGACCAGGAAGGGTTCGTAGTCGCCGATCAGCCCCTTTAGGCGTTCTAGATGATCGTCTGAGAGCCCCTCGGCACTGCCGAGAGAGAGCCCCACGCCATGCAGGCTGACGGCATAATCGCGGCGCAGATCGAAGAGGGCGCGCCGCCTCGGCCCACCCTCTGACATGTAGTTTTCGCTGTGGACTTCCAGAAAGCCGCTGGCCGGGCGCTCCTCAAGGAAGCGGCCCACATGGCCGTGACGCAGTCCGACACCGGCTTTCATCACTTGCTCGTCAGCTTGGAATTGACGCCCATGAAGGGGCGCAGGAAGCCACTCATCTCGACGCATTCTTTGACGGTGGGGATGTCCCGCCACTCGGCGCCGGAATAGTCGACCCGCGCCTTGCCGGCACAGTCGTGCGAGCCTGACGCAGAGCTACAGTCGTTCTCACCAGCCTTGGCGACGCCATAGCAGCGCACACCCTCAACCTTCTCTTTGGCCACACTCTCCGCAGCAGCAAAGGCCGCGCCCACCAGAGCCGCTGCAAGAGCAAGCCGCAGGTGCTTGGGGGCCTTGTCTGCCATGGGAGCGTTCCTCCTTCTTCTTCACCGCCCTCCCGTTCAGGGATGGGCCGCCGGCGGTTGGCTATACCGGCGGCCCTGCCTGAATGAGAAGTAGCCTCACGCTGGAGGGGGAACTAGCCGGCCAACTTCTCGTTCACGCCTTCGAAGGGCTCGATCTTGCCGCCCAACTCAAGGCATTCATCAGCGGATGCAACGGCCTTCCAATCACCGCCGTCATAGTCGACCGTCGACTGGGCAGCGCAGGTGTGGGTGCCGGCAGCATTGCCGCAATCGTTTTCGCCCGCCTTCGCGATGCCCCAGCACTTGCCTTCATAGGCAGCTGCACTGGTCGCGGTCACAGCGGTTCCGGCCATGGAAGCAGCGCCCAAGAGAGCGGCGGCCAGCGAAAGGGAAGTCACTCGGTTCATGCGATTGTCACTCCTCGACTTGATCTTGGCTCTACGACGCCGGGCGCCGCGGTTACGATGCAGACCTAGGCCCAGTTTTGATCTCTTTCAAATAACGAAAACGACAGCAGACCGACAGCAAAGCGTGAACAGGTCGCAACAAGTGTAGCGTCTTTGGCTCACGGGCGCAGCAATCGTACCGAGGCTTCGGCACTTTGCCCGCTGGAATCGAGCACCACGATCCTGGCGAAGCCGGGGGTTGGCGGTAGCCAAGCGGCCTCCGCCCGCGCCTGGCCGATCATCAGAGGGGCGCCATCGACCAGCCAGGTGAAGGGTCCCTGCCCTCCCTCGGCGCTGAGAGGGATGGAGCCGGTGAGCGCGATTTCGGCGCCATCCGGCGGGAAGGTGATCTCTAACTCATCGATCTCGGCAGCCGCTTGCGGCTCCTCACCCAGGCGACGCAGGCTGGGCGGCAGCTGCGCCTCTTGGTGCTCTGGAGGCGTCCAGAGGCTGCGGGCACTGGGAGCCGGCGGCAGAAGTGCGAAAAGTTGAAACAGGAGCGGGGCTGCAGCCGTGATCCCGACACAGGCCAGACAGGGCTGCGCATCGGCGCGGCCGGCCCAGACGGCTATGGTATGGCGCGCATCGAAACCAACCGCCCAGGCGTCGCGGAAGCCATAGGAGGTGCCGGTCTTGTAGGCGATGCCTGATGTGCCGCCGCTACGCGCCGCCGCCGAGAGGCGATAGCCCAGTGGCCGCGGCGTTCCCTCCAGGATCTCTGCCACCTGCCAGGCTGCGTCCGACGAGAGGAGCGGCGGCGGAATGGCCTGCTCTACTGTGTCTTCGGTCAACGACAAGGCCACGCCTTGCCCTTGCCGCGCCAGCGCGAGGTAGCCAGCGGCCAGATCTTCCAAGGAGAGGCCCACACCGCCCAAGGCCAGGGGTAAGCCCGGCCGACCGCTGCCGCTCGGATAGCTGAGATCAAGGCCTGCCGCGCGTAGGCGTTTGTCCAGTCGGAGCGGGCCGACCTTCTCCAGCAGGAAGACGGCAGGCACATTCAAAGAGCGCCGCAAGGCCTCGCGCAAGGTGACGTCTCCGCGGAACCCGCCATCGAAATTGCTGGGCTCATAGCCGGAGAAGTTCTGCGGCCGATCGGCAATCAGGCTATCCGGATGGGCAAGACGCCCCTCGAAGGCCATGGCATAGATGAAGGGTTTCAGGGTGGAGCCCGGCGAACGCGAAACCTGCACCATGTCGATCATGCCTGCCGCCGCGCGATCGAAATAGTCCGCCGCCCCAAGGTAGGCGCGCACCGTGCCGGTTTCATTGTCGATAATGAGAGCCGCCGCCGAGACCCCAGGCCCCAAGCGCTGGCTGCCACGCGCGAGGACTCGTTGAGCCGCAGCCTGCAGGTCGGCATCGACGCTACTGCGGATCCTGGTCTCGCCCGAGGCCAGGAGGCGTTCGGCTAAATGCGGTGCCTGGAAGGGAAAGGCCTGGCGCCGCGTCGCCAGGCCTGCCTCCAAGGCCTCCGCCAACTCTGTCTCGGTGAGGAGGCCGGCCTCGGCGACGCGGCGCAGCACCTTGTCCCGCGCCCGCTGTGCTGCTTCCGGATGGCGATCCGGCCTGGTTAAGGTGGGACTCTGCGGCAAGGCAACCAGCAGGGCCGCCTGGGCCGGCGTCAGGTGCAGAGGGCCCCGCCCAAAGTAGGCACGGCTTGCGGCCTCAACGCCCTCCAGGTTGCCGCCGTAGGGCGCCAGGGTGAGATAGATGGCAAGAATCTCGTCCTTGCTGAGGCGGGCCTCCAACTGGCGGGCACGAAAGGCCTCAATCGCCTTGGCGAGCAGCCCGCGCGGTCGCGGCTCCAGCAAGCGCGCCACCTGCATCGTCAAGGTCGAGGCGCCGGAGACCACCCGGCCGGCCTCGATCATCTGCCAGAAGGCACGCCCGACTGCCAGGAGATCGACGCCACCATGCTCTTCGAAGCGCTTGTCCTCATAGGCCAGCAGCATCGAGCGGTAGAGCGGCGAGACCTCCTCCGGCGTCACGGCAAAGCGCCAGCGCTCGTCCGGCGCCGTCACCGCCCGCAAGAGCTGCCCTTCACGATCCAGCACAGCCCGAGAGAGCTGCTGATAGCGGCTCAAGTCCGGCGGGAAGGCCTCGTCCAAGCCGGACCAGGCCCCCTGCACCAGACTCCAAACCAGCAGCCCGCAGGCTGCGAGCAGTGGCAGCCGCTGCAGCATGCCTTGGCTAGCGACCCGCGATGGTCACCCGCCCCGCTGCACCGCGTGCCGAGAGATCGGGACGATACATGTCCTCGATATAGCTGCCGGGCAGCAGGAACTCGCCAGGCGTCACCGCCCGCACGATGTAGGCGGTGCGGAAGCGGCTCTGCTTGGCCGTCAGGTTGATGGCGGCGGCAAAGCGGTCATCGCGCGCCTCGCGATACTCGGCCTTGGTCAGCTCCTCAAGCCAGGGGAAGCTCTCCAGCGGGACGCCCTGGCCCAGGGCTGCATTCTCGATCTCCCACCCGGCCGGCAAAAGATCGACCAGCAAGGCCCGATGGTTGCGACCATCCGAGGAGCGACCCTCCAGGACCACGACATAGCTTTCGCCCTGCTTCAGGTCGGCCAGCGAGACCGGGACGCCTTTCATGTCAAAGACGCGGCGGCGCAGGACGAAACCCTCTTCCGAGGCCGGCAAGGGCGCTTCGGGGACACCGGCAACCGTCGCCACCTGGAACAGCGGATCACTGCCCAGGTTCTCGACCGTCAGGCTCTGCGGTCCGCCCTGCCCCGGCTTCAAGAGCCGATGGAAGGCCTCCTTGACTGCCTGCTGGGCCTGACCGTCGACGGCCAAGGTGACCCGGCCGCTGTTGGCGATCAGCCCCTCGCTCGCCAGGATCAGCCAGGCCATCTCTTGGGTCGAGAGGTGCTTGCTGTCGGCGAAGTCCGCCACCAGACGCTCGATCGAGGTCTTCATCAGGTCAGGTGCCGAGATGCCGCTTTCGGCCATCAGGGCCACCAGGGCCGCATCGTCGCGCAGCTTGCTGCCATAGTCGGCCCAACGCACCTTCTGCGTGGTGTTCGCCAGCTCGGCTCGCCCGAAGGCCGCTTCCGCCCGACCGTTATCACCCAGGTAGGCCAAGGCCGCCGCGAACTGGCTGCGGGCAAAGGTGGAGGGCAGCTTGTCGAAGCGGGTCTCATAGAAGTAGCGCAGCTCCGAGAGGTCACCGCGACCGGCGCGGGTCACGACATATTGCGCATAGGCATAGGCCGCGAAGTCTTCCGGATCATCCAGGTAGCGCCGCGTGGCCGCTTCCAGGAAGTCGAGCGCCGACTCATAGCCAGCCTCCGGCACGTGATAGCCGGCTGCCTTGGCCCGGGTCAGATAGTCGGTCACATAGGCGCTGAGCCAGATCTGCGGCGTGCCATAGGGGCCCCAGAGGCCCCAGCCGCCACCGCCGTTCTGCTGATTGACCAGGCGATAGATCGACTGCTGGACCCTAAGCGCAATGCCGGCGTCATCTGCCAGACCCAACGACTTGGCGACCTCGTTGACATAGAGCAGCGGCAGGCCACGGCTGGTGGTCTGCTCGGCACAGCCATAGGGATAGCGATCGAGAGAGCCCAGCAGGCCGACGATGTCGAAGTCGGGCGCGGCCGAGACGGTGAGCCCGACCTCAGCCGATTCCGGCCAATAGCCGGTGGCCGTCGACGCGCTGACCGTAGTGCTGGTCTTGGGCTTGAGCCAGGCCACCTTGCGCTCGGTGACAAAGGGACTGCCCGGACGCACGGAGATGACGAAATCACGCTCCAGGCTGTAGCCATCCGGGCCGCTGACCGTGAGCTTCAGGTTGGCCACGCCCAGACGCTCGGCCTTCAGGCTCTGCGGACGCCGTGCCTCCTTGCCTTGCGCCAGACCCTTGGCCTCCAGCGCACCGCCTGAGACGGAGACGATATCGTCGCCCGTTACCTCGACGGTGTAGTCGCCGGTGGCGCCATCCAGGTTGCGCAGGACCAAGAGCGACTGCGCCATGTCGCCAGGTGCCAAGAAGCGCGGCAGGGTCACCTCGGCGATCAGCGGCGCGCGCACGATCAGGGTGTCGTTGGCACTGCCCAGCTTAGCGGGCGACCAGGCGACAGCCATGACCCGGAGGCGGCCGTTGAAGTCCGGCACCTCGAAGGAGACATCCGCCTTGCCGTCGGCACCGACCGTCACCACGCCGGAGAAGAGCGAGACCACCTTGGAGGAGCGCTCAGGCAGGCTCTCCAGGTTCTTGCCTTCCTGGTCGCCACCGCTGCGCAGTTTGGCGAAGCCCTTGCCCTGCGGGGTGATCAGATAGCCATAGAGATCGTGCAGCGCGACCGACAGCACCTGCTTGGAGAGCAGCCATCCCAGCGGGTCGGGCGGCTGATAGCCGGTGAGCTGCAGCACGGCATCGTCAACTGCGGCCAGGGTCAGATGCACATCTGCCCCGGCGGCGGCACCGGTGACGCTGACCGGCACCGTCAGCTCTTGACTGGGCTGCATCTTCTCCGGCAGCTCCATCGAAACCGAAAGCGCATAGGGTTCGGGATCGCGCGACAGCCAGGCCAACCCAACGGCTCGCGTCGGCATGGCGGCGATGCTGGGCTTGGCCGTCGGGAAGGCGGTGGCCATGACGTAAACGCCAGCGGTCCAATCCTGCGCGACCGGGATCTCGACGAAACCGCCGTCGCGCCCGACCTTCGCCGTCTGCGTCGCTCGCAGCGAGGCATCGGCCACAGTGATCAGCACCTCGGCATCGAAGGGCGGCTTGATAAAGACCTTGGCGGTCTCGCCGGCCTTGTACTGCTTCTTGTCGAGCGAGACCTCGACATTGTCCGGCGTGTCGGCCGAAGGATTGCGCCACCAGCCGCCGGAGAAGCGGTAGGAGGAAGCGATCTCACCATTCTCGGCCCGCACCTCAACCCGGTACTGACCCCAGTCGGGGGTGTAGTCGATCTCGCCCGGCTGCCCCGGCGTCAGGAAGATCGTGCCCTGGTCCACCAGGGTGTCGCGGACGATCCAACGGGCCTTCCACTCACCCCACTCGCGATACCAGAGATAGTCATAGTCCTCGCGATAGACGCTGTAGTCGACCTCATCGACCGACTGCTCGTCGCCGGAGCGGTTCAGCGCAACAACTTGGAAAGAGGCCTGCTGCCCCTCCCCGACCGAGCCATCCTGGAAGCCCGGACGGATGCCCAGATAGAAAGGCTTGTCCTCAAGCGGCAGGGTGACTCGGCGATAGACCCCGCGCCCGCCGATGTCGAAGATCGCCGCGCGGACCGAGAGGTTCAGCGGCGCCATGCTGTCCGGCTGCTTCCGCTGCACGGCCTTCAGCAGCGCCTTGCCTTCAGCGTCGGTCACGAAGCGTTCGGGATCGCTGCGTTCCGGCCGGAAGGACTTCTCGACCAGACCGAAGTGATAGGCTGCAAAGTCCTTGAAGGGCGCGTCTGCCTCTTCGACGATCAGGGTGTACTCGCCCGAGAGGTTGGCGGCCGGTGCGCCATAGAGATAGTCCGCATCGATCTCTGCCGTCACCGGCTCATCGATCTGGGCCATCTTATCCTGGGTGGTCAGGTCGAACTCGATCTGCGGCGGAACGAAGTCCTCCACCTCAAAGGAGGTCCGGCCGATCGCCGGCCCCTTGGGTCCCAGATGCGCCGTCGCCTCCCAGAGGCCGGTCCTCGAAGTACCGGGCAGGGCTATGGTCCAGCTGTGGGCACCGCCGCCGGCATCCTGGCTGACTGTGCTGCGGAACTCGACGCCGTCGGGGCGCCAAAGCTTGAAGGTGATCGGCAGGCCAGCCTTGGCCTTGAGGTCGCGATCGCGCAGCAGGCCGACCAGGTGCACCTCTTCACCCGGACGATAGATGCCGCGCTCACTATAGAGATAGGCCTCGACCGCTGCTGGAGGTGTCCGTCCAGCGATGGAGCGGTCGCTCAGATCCAAGGTCGGGGCGCCCAGATCCAGCACGGCAAAGTCGCCCGCATCACCATAGGCCAGCAAAGCACGTGGCGCATTGCCACCCGGCCCGCGCAGCGCCGCCGCATCAAAAGTGGCTTTGCCGCCGGCATCGGTCTTGGCCGTTCCCAGCACCGCATTGTCTCGCGCCAAGAGGGTAACTTCCAGGCCTTCCATCGGGGCGGCGTTCAGCAGGCTGCGGGCAAAGATCCATAGGCCATTGTCGCCGCGGAAGCTGGTGAGGCCGATGTCGGAGACCATGAACCACTGGCTGGCCCAGGGGTCCCAGTCTTCGCCGCTGGGATCGCGAGCGACTGCCAGGTAAAGCCCCGCCCCCGGATCAATCCCCAGCTCGGCCAGGGGAATCTGGCTGTCGACGCTCTCGTTGCGCTTGGCCGCCGGGGCCTCGAGGGTCCCGCTCCAGATCTCCTGACCGCGGTCACGGACGAAGCGCCGCACCTCGTTGGGATAGAGCTGGCCCTGCCCGGTCAAATCGCTCTGTGCCAGTTGCGGGATGATGTTGCGGTCATTGACCTTAATGATCTTGAGATCGGCGCTCTCAAGGTTGACCGAGCGGAAGGGCAGCCCCTTGGCCAGATCCTTGACCAGGATGTAACCGCGGTCACCGAGAAAGGTCAGAGAGGCTGGACGGTCCGGCACATAGACGTCGTAGGTCAGATCCTTGCTCAGGCTGGCGCCGTCTTGCGCACCCGGCAGACCGGCACGCAGACGCATGTCATAGCGCGTGCCGAAGTCCAGACCCGAAACGCAAAGCCGCTCGCCGGCAGCCGTTACTGCGGTATCGGCCTTGGGCGTCACCCGCACATAGTCTTCCAGATAGGCCTCGGGATCCTCCGGCAGCGCGTCGTTGAAGTCGAAGCAGACCTCCGGCACGGCGCGGTCGTTCAGGACCTCCAGGTTGTTCACGTCCAGGCCATTGGCCCGAGCCGAGGTCGTCGCCAGTAGGCCGGCCATAAGCCCAGCACTGGCCAAGGTCCCTAGAGATATTCTAAGCATGCGTCTGCATCTCCCCTGTGCCGCCCTGTCACGAGCCATTTCTGCATTCTAGACTTGTTTGTGGCAAGTTTTGGCACAGGGTTAGGTCGAATGTGCGGTGAGGCAAGCTCGCCGTCTCGCACCAGACCTCTTCCGTCCCGGCCACCCATTCAAGGATACTGGCGTGGATGGCCGGGAGGGTGAGAGGGCCGGTGCCGTCGATCAACGTGGGTCATAACCAATGCCCCACGCCGTACATCGCCTTGCGGGCAGGCAAGGTCGGAAAGAAGAGTGGGTATAGGGAGAGGAACGCGGCGATGCGCTATCAGGCCCCGCTTGAGGACATGCGATTCGTTTTGGAAGAGGTCGCCGATCTGGAAGGACTGGCGAAGCTGCCTGGTTTTGAAGAGGCCAACGGTGAGCTGGTCGAGGCCGTCCTGGCAGAGGCGGGCCGCCTCTCCGCCGAGGTCTTGGCGCCGCTCAACCAGTCTGGCGACCAGAGCGGCGTCAGGCTGGAAAACGGGGTCGTGCGGATGCCCGCGGGCTTCGTCGAGGCCTATGAGCAGTTCGTGGAAGGCGGCTGGAACGGCCTGACCCTGCCGGAGGAATGGGGCGGTCAAGGTCTGCCCCATGTTCTGGGGGCGGCAACCATGGAGATGTGGAACGCCGCCAACATGTCCTTCGCCCTCTGCCCGCTGCTCACCAGCGGCGCGCTCGACCTCTTGGAGGCGCATGGCTCCGAGGAGCAGAAGGCGATCTATCTGCCGAAGATGGCAACGGGTCTCTGGTCGGGCACCATGAACCTCTCTGAGCCGCAGGCCGGCACCGATGTGGGCGCCTTGAAGACCAAGGCGGTGATGGAGAACGGACACTATAAGGTCAGCGGACAGAAGATCTTCATCACCCACGGCGAGCAGGACATGGCGGAGAACATTGTCCACCTGGTCCTAGCCCGCACACAGGGCGCACCGGCCGGCAGCAAGGGCATCAGCCTCTTCATCGTGCCCAAGTACCTGCCCAACCCGGACGGCAGCCCCGGACAGCGCAATGACCTGCGCTGCGTCTCGGTCGAGCACAAGCTGGGGGTCAAGGCCTCGCCCACCTGCGTCATGTCCTACGGTGACGATGGTGGTGCCACCGCCTTTTTGATCGGCGAAGAAAACCACGGCATGGAGTACATGTTCACCATGATGAATGCCGCCAGGATCGCGGTCGGCATCCAGGGCATCTCGATCATGGATCGTGCCTATCAGCAGGCGTTGGGCCACGCCAAGGAGCGCAAGCAGAGCCGCGCGCTGGGCTCACGCGACGTGACACCGGTCACCATCATCGAGCATGCCGATGTGCGCCGCACCCTGGCGACCATGCGTGCGCTGACCGAGGCCGGCCGGGCGCTGGGCTATCTGGTCGGCGCCGCCATCGATCGCAATCGCCATAGCCAGAACCCCGAGGAGAAGGCGCTGGCCAGCGCGCAGGAGGAGATCCTGACCCCCGTGGTCAAGGCCTGGCTCAGCGACCGCGGCTGCGAGGTGGCCTCCCTGGGCATCCAGATCCATGGCGGCATGGGCTTCATCGAAGAGACCGGGGCCGCCCAGCACTATCGCGACGCCCGCATCCTGCCGATCTATGAGGGCACCAACGGCATCCAGGCGCTGGATCTGGTGATGCGCAAGATCCTGCGCGATCGCGGTGCCTCGCTCTCGGCCGTCACAAAGTGGATGCGCGATCTGGTGAGGCAGGTCGAGGCCAGCAGCGATCCGGAGGTGACCGCGATGGCCCCTGCCCTCTCCGGAGCTATCGACAGCATCGACAGCAATGGCGCCTGGCTCATCGAGACGGCCGGCGAGGATCTGGATCTGAGCGCCGCTGCGGCCACCCCCTTCCTTAATCAAATGGGCTACGCTGTGGGCGGTCTCTTGCTCGGTGTCTCATCCGCCGGCGCCGCCCGCCGCCTGGCTGAGGGCAGCGGCGATCCGGCCTTCAACAGAGGGAAGATCAAGACCGCCCGCTTCTATCTGGCCAATCTCCTCCCCTATGCAGAGAGCGAAGCCTCACGCGCCCGCAACGGTGCCGCCAGCGCACAAGCCTTTCACGCGGAGGATTTTTGACCGGGACCGCGCCCCTCACGCTCAACCCTCTATCGGCGGCGGGACCAGGACGAAGTTGCCGAAGTGGGCCTTTCTCATGAAATCCCGCTGCGCATCCGCGATCTGCTTCAGAGGATAGACCTTCGCCACCAAGGGGCGGATCTCGCCGCGCTCGATGTAGGAGACGAGGTTCGGGAAGACCGGCTCGTCCCAGGCCGTGCAGCCGATCAGGGTGATGTCCTTCAGGTACATGTCGCGCATGTCCAAGGACACCATGGGACCGGCGATCGCCCCTGACGAGGCATAGCGGCCGCCCCGCTTCAAGACCTTGAGCATGGCCGGAAAGCCAGGTCCGGCGACATTGTCGATCACCACATCGACCGCGTTCTCGCCGAGTACGGCGACGACATCGCTGCCCCGGTCAAGCGTGGCATCAGCGCCGATCGCGCGCACCTCATCGGCTTTGGACGCGCCACAGATCGCGGTGACGCGCGCGCCCCGCCGCTTGACCAACTGGACCGTGGCAGAGCCAACGCCACCCGAAGCACCGGCGACCAGGACATGGTCGCCGGCGCCGACCTGCGCACGATGCACCATGTTTTCCGCCGTGCCATAGGCGCAGGGGATCGTCGCCAGCTCCTCGTCGCTCCAGGCGCAGTCCACAGGAAAGACCTCGGCAGCAGGGACCTTCACATACTGCGCAAAGGCGCCGTCGAAATCCGACGCCATCCAGACATTGTCCATCGTGTCATAACCGTTCGGGCGCATGCAGGCGCGCACGATGACCCGGCTGCCGACCAGGCCGCCATCTGCTTCTTTGCCAGCCTTGACCACCCGACCGCAGCAGTCCGTACCTTGAATGAAAGGAAAGGGCGTTGCCTCGTTCCAGCCCCCGTCCGCCTTCTGTTGGGCGTCTTGCGATTGCGCGTCCGCGGTGCTGTCCGTGCTGCCGGTCACACTGGAGGAGTACCAGCCGAGCCGCGTGTTGATCTCTGTGTTGTTGACCCCGGCGGCCAGAACCTGCAGCAGGACCTCGTCAGGGCCGGGTTCCGGCATTGGGACTTCGCGATAGACCAGCTTGTCGTAGTCACCGTTCCCGGTGGTCACGACAGCCATCATGGTCTCGTTATGTCCAGCGATATCAAAGCGGTCCGGCATTTGGCTTTGGTCCTTACTTTCCCGTCGACTGTCGGAGGTAGCGGCGCCACACAGCCACAGCCGACGGGGGAAGGGCAACAGCTTGATGGCAAGATTCGCCAGCTCGCGATGAAGCGGACTCCTAAAGGCCTGCCGGATGCGGGTCATCGACTTCGGCAACCACCTCAAACTTGATCGTGCATTAACAGCAGAGTCTGGATAGGCTGCACCAATCGGTAGTAGTTATCTCTTACTGAGTGGGAAACACACGATGCGTCCTGTCCGTTCTTTGATCCTTTGCCTTGCCGTGCTCCTGCTTCCGCTGCGCTCTGGTACCGCTGAAGACCTGACATACTGTTATCTTGGTTGGGACGCGCAGGGCGCGGGCAAGAACGCTCTGGCGATCTCCCACTACAATCGTTGCATAGACAAAGGGACTCTCTCGTCCGGACAGCAAGCCATTGCTCATTTCAATCGTGGCAACGCTTACTACAGCGAAGAACAGTACAATCAGGCACTCGCTGACTATAATGCAGCGCTGCGCATCAAACCCGATTACATCAAGGTGTATCTCAATCGTGGCAACGCCTACGCGCGAATCGGACAATACAGTCGCGCCATTGCCGACTATGATCATTCTCTTCGATTGAAACCAAATGACTTTGGCGCATACGGCAGCCGAGCCACGGCCCATTGCCATTTAGGCAAGGCCAAACAAGCTTTCAGTGACTACATGGAAAGCGCACGCCTGGAGCCCAGTCATGCAAACAATCTGCAATTCCTCCTCATGCTTGAAGGCTTCTATCAGCCTGATGGTGGGTTCGTCGCCGACGACATCTTCGAACCTAAGGCTCAGGCCGCACTGCGCGCCTTCATAGAAGCCGGCTGTCCGCAACGCTAGTCAGCAGCAGGGCTCATAGCCACTAGCAGACAGAACTCGTCGTTGACCGGATGGACCTCGATGGTCGGTCCCCCGCGCAGGGCCGATGGTCTGATCCTGCGTCCTCGACTCCTGCGGCCGCCGAGTCGTGATAAGAGTCTCTCTGTTTAATCGCTAGATAAAGGAGCCGCATCTCATTAGTCTATTTGGCAAAATACCCTCTTTTGCAAATTGTTATCAAAAAATTGTCGCCGCTCAGCCGCCAGGTTTGCATTTGCGCGCTTTAGCAATATTAGCGGGATCGCCAACCCAATCTCTGCCCTTTCCCCGTACTGATCATTGACTCAAGAAAAGACTCTCTGCGACACTCAAAAATAACAAGTCGTCGTTTGATAGTGGCGAGTAGTGGATGAACCGTCATTCACCGCTCTTTGGCAGCGACGCGCAAGTAAGAACGAAGGGGAACGCCATGCGGGGACCGAGCATCGACAAGGTCAGGAGTCTGTCCAACCTTCGAGCGCTGGGGGCCTGCTCGGCTGGATTGCTGGCCGGCGCCTTCTGGGTCTTGCTCGGGACCGGCCCCGCGTCGGCCGACTGCGTTGCCCAGAATGGCAGCACCACACAGTTCCTCTGCTCCGGCACGCTGCCTGCAGACGGATTATTTATCCAGACCGAGGTCCCAGACACGGCCAACCTGGTCGACGTCCAGAACATTGCCAATGACATTGCGCTGCTAGAGTGGGTCGCCCCGCAAGCCGCCGGGCCGGAAGTCGAACTCAACGTTTCCACTTTGCCCAGTTTCACAATCGGGAACAGCGACCCCGATGGTTTGATTGTGGCTGTCCGTGCCTCAGGCACGTCTGGTGCGCAAGGCGGAAACTCATCGACCAAGTCCGGTGGAAATGGCGGCAACGGGACCAACGGTCGGACCATCACGCTGTCATTGGCCGGGGACTTCTTTCAGACCGGCCCGATCTTCAATGGTGCAGCCGGGATCAACGTCGCCAGCGTTGCCGGCGAAGGCGGCAACGGCGGGGTCACGACCTGTCCCTTCCCGCTGGGCTGTGACGGAGGGAATGGTGGCATAGGTGGCGATGGAGGCAATATCTCAGCGACCTTCGATGGCACCATCACCTTCGGGAACAGCGCAAACACCTTTCCGAACGAATCCGCTGCGATCGTAATCGTAAGCGTAGGCAACACCGGAGGCGACGGCGGACAGGGTGACGGCGTGGATGGGGGGATCAACGACGGCGGCGATGCGGGTTTTGGCGGCAATGGAGGGATCGTCCAGCTCGTCGGCGGAAGCCAAGGAGGCAATGTCGCCAGCATAACCACCGCTGGACAGGTGGTGCCGGGCGTTCTCGCTGCCAGTACTGCAGGAGCCGGCGGCGACGGTGGCCACGGCGCGAACAATGGTGGTGATGGCGGTCGTGGCGGCGCTGGCAGTTCCGTCTGTTTGGATGGCGACTGCAGTCAAGCCAGCAGCACAGCGGGCTGGTCGGTGGCAACCCAAGGCGACAAGTCCTACGGCATCCAGCTCTTAAGCACTGGTGGCGACGGGGGCGCGGGCAACAATGGCACTGACAAGAATGGCGGCCGCGGTGGTGATGCCGGCTCCGCAGGGATGGTCATAGCCCATGGCGACACGACAGGCCTGCGCACAATCACCACAAAGGGTGAGTCGTCCCCAGCCTTTCTGGCGAAGTCCATTGCCGGCGCCGGCGGGAATGGCGGCAGCGGCAAGGATTTCGGAGATGGCGGTTCCGGCGGGTTCGGCGGCACCGCCGGTGACGTTTCCCTTGCCGGCCAGTGGGACATCTCCACAAGCGGAGACGACTCGACCGGGATTGCCGCGCTCAGCCTGGGCGGTCCCGGCGGCGTGGGTGGCGATGGCGGTGCTTGTTGCGATACCAAAGGTGGCGGCGGTGGCAGTAGCGGCCCTGCAGGCAATGTCACCATCTCGCTTGACAGCGGTAGCCAAGGTATCAGCACGAAGGGCACAGGATCGCACGCCGTTCTGGCTCAATCGATCGGTGGACATGCGGGCAGCGCCGGAACCGCGGATTCCCTGGTCGTGTCCTTTGCGGCATCGGCTGGCAGTGCGGGCGCGGCCGGCGAGGTGACGGTGACGAACAGCGGCGGCGCCCCGATATCGACTGAGGGCAACGGGGCTGTCGCCATCTTTGCGCAGTCCATCGGCGGCGGTGGTGGCAATGGTGGCGACTCCTCGTCAATTCCAGGTTTCGCCGATTTCTATGCCCAGGGCGGCAACGGCTCCATCGGTGCCAACGGTGGAACGGTCTCAATCGAGAATGCAGGGTCTATCTCCACCTTCGGCAACGCCAGTGGTGGGATCGTCGCCCAATCCGTCGGCGGTACGGGTGGCTCCGGCGGCACCTCCAGCGCCAAGATCGTCTCAATAGGCGGTCGTGCTTCGGACGGCGCCAACGGCGGCACTGTTACGATCGACAACAGCGGCGACATCTCGGGCGGAATCAATACTGGCGACGCCGGCGCGGATGCGGTCTGTCAGACAGGCTGTTCGCCGGGAATCGTGGCCCAGTCGATCGGCGGCGGCGGCGGCATCGGCGGCAGCAGTTTTTCCGAGTTCTCACTCGGTGGTCGGGCTGGTGGTGGCGGTGACGGCCAGGACGTCTCCGTCAGCAACAGCGGCATGATCAATCCCGCCAGCGCCAAGGAATCACCCGGCATTCATGCACAGTCGATCGGCGGCGGCGGTGGCCGAGGCGGTGCCTCCTTCGCCGCACAAGCGGGGCTTGCTATAGCCGTCGGTGCTGCGGGCGGCCCGGGTGGCGATGGCGCCAAAGTCACGATCACCAACTCGAATGAAGTGTCTCCCGGCGGCACGCATTCGCCCGGGCTCTGGGCACAATCGATCGGTGGTGGTGGTGGCCATGGCGGGACGACCGCTGCCCTATCTGCCGACTTTGAGCTTCCAAGCTTGTCCCTGGCCGTCGGTGCGGCGGGCGGCAGTGGCGGCAGCGGCAGCGACGTCAGCGTGATCAACGCTAATGCCGAAGTCGGCACCTTCGGCCAGGCATCGCCGGCGATCTTCGCGCAGTCGGTCGGCGGCGGTGGCGGCAGCGGTGGCCTGACGATCTCCGGCACCGGAACCGTTGGCGACGGTTCCGTCGGGATCAGTATGGCCTTCGGCAGCAATGGCGGTCCGGGTGGTGACGGTGGCACGGTGACGGTTGGCTCTGGCGGCAACATACTGAATACCGCTGACGCGGACTCCCCGGCCATCTTCGCCCAATCGGTCGGCGGGGGCGGCGGCAAGGGCGGCACCACGATCTCCGTCAACGCAAATGTAGAAGGCTCGGGCGGTGCCAACGTCGCCTTGGGCAGCGCGGGCGGTGGCGGCGGCGTCGGCAAGGCCGTCACCGTCAACAGCGACACCGCATTGATAGAGACAGGTGCCGATGAATCGAGCGGTATCATGGCGCAGTCGGTGGGCGGTGGCGGCGGAAATGCCGGCATGACCTTCTCCGGCGGCCTCACGACCTCTTCGGATAGCTTCTCTTTGGGTATCGCCGTCGGCGCCAGTGCCGGAACCGGTGGTGCGGGCGGAACGGTCGATGTGGCCGTGACGAAACCCTCCTCCGGCAATCTTGGCTTTGGCATTGAGGTGACCGGTAATCGCTCCAAGGGCATTCATGCACAGTCTGTCGGTGGCGGTGGCGGAAATGGTGGGTTGACCTTGAACGGCGCCTTCTCGACCTCGACCGACAGCAACATGTACGACCTGACGTTGGGTAGCACCGGTGGCGACGGCGGCGACGGCAGTGATGTGAGCGTCAGCAACGCCCAGGCGATAACCACCGGCACCGCCGGCCAGACCAGCTTCACCCAGGCGCACGGCATCCTGGCGCAGAGCGTCGGTGGTGGCGGCGGCTCCGGTGCGGTTACCGGCACCTTGCAGCTCTCGGCCACCAGCGAGGAGGAAGACCACACCCTCGACCTGCAGATGTCGAGCTCTGGCAGCGGCGGGACCGGCGGCAAGGTCACCATCTCGAACAGCGGCTCTGTCACGACCGTGAACCAGAACTCCCACGCGGTCTTCGGACAGTCCATCGGCGGCGGCGGCGGTGACGCCGATTCCGCCTTCCTCTCGCTTGCCAACATCGTCGGCAATAACCCAGCCCCCACCTTGTCGACGGAATACACCGCCGCCGGATCGCTTGGTGCCGGTAGCGATGGCGGTGACGTGGGCCTCACCAACAGCGGTGCTCTCACGACCAAGGGAAGCGGCTCACACGGTCTCTTTGCCCAGTCAGTCGGCGGTGGCGGCGGGTCCAGCGGCTCGCTCGGCAATCCCTTCCAGGACTGCGGCAGGAGTTCCGGTTGCAATGCTGCCAACACGACCTGGAATGCAACGGTCCAACTGGGCGGTCAGACCGGCAATGGCGGCGACGGCGGCGACCTGACAGTGACCAACTCCGGAGGCATCACCACGGATGGCCCGGGTTCCTATGCCCTCTTCGCACAGTCGATCGGTTATGGCGGTGGCTCCGCTGGCGACGCCTCGGCCCTGTCGCAGGGCAGTCAAGCTGTCGGCGTGACCGAGTTTACCGTCCTGAACGCGGCCCTCGGCGCAGTTGCAGGCAGCAGCAGTGAATCCGGCAACGGCGGCGACATCGAGGTGACGCTGAGCGACGGTTTCTTGTTGACCAACGGCATAGGTTCGACGGCACTCTACGCACAGTCTGTGGGTGCCGGTGGCGGGCGTGGCGGCACCGGCGCGATCGGTCAGGGGGGTACCGTCTCGGTCGGCGGCGGCGGCGCCGCAACCGGCGACGGCGGCGACATTACGATCACGATCGACCAATCGCACTCGATCGTTTCCGGCGTGAATACCTCTGGTAGCGGCATAACGGTTGCCTCTTATGGAATCTTCGCGCAGTCGGTGGGCGGCGGCGGCGGTCACGCCGGCAATGTCTCCCTGGCGACCAATGACTATTCGCTCTATGGCACCGGGCTGGCGATGAGCCAGAACACCACCAAGGCCGGCGGCAACGGTGGCGACGTCGCCGTCAAGCTGGACGGCGACGTGGAGACCTTCGGAAAGGGGTCGATCGGCGTCTTTGCACAGTCCGTCGGTGGCGGCGGTGGCATCGCTGGCGAAGTTTCGCACAACCCGACCGGCGCCATGATCGGCAGCACTGGCGGCGATGGCACGGCCGGCCTTGTCGACGTCACGATTACCAACAGCGTCGCAACCAATGGAGAGACGGCGCACGGGGTCTTCGTACAGAGCGTTGGAGGCTTGACCAGCTCCGGTCCGGCAACGACGACGGACACCAAAGTGTCCGTCACCCTATCTGGGTCGAACGCGATCGTCTTTGCCGGCGGCGCGGGTTCCAGCGGCATCTACGCTCAAAGCAGCGGCCAGGGCAAAGGCCCGATCGAAATCCTGATCGACGAGGGAGCATCCCTATTCCACGGTGGCCCCCTCGGCAACACCGGCATCGTCGGCGCCGGCATCGTTATCCAAGAGGGCACCACCAACACCATCGTCAACAAGGGAACGATCCAGCTCGCCGGCAGCAGCAACCGCAGCGCCGGCGTGGCCATCCGGGCGATCGACGTCCCCGGCGTGACCGAACCCAGCCAGGTAGCCATCACCAACACAGGCACCATGGATGGCTGGATTTGTGTCGACTTCGCCAACACGCAGCAGTGTTCCCTGCCGAATGACACCGCTGCCCCACCAGGCGCCGCGGCCGCGACCAGCTCGACGCCGATGAAGACCACGGAGATCACCCTGGTCAACGAAGAAGGCGGCGTCTTGAATACGGGCGACGTTTACGAAGTCGCGCACTTGATCAACCGGGGCACCATGCGCCCTGGCGGCCAGGGGCGGATCACGACACTGGAGCATCACGGCAGCCTTGAGCATGCCAAGTCGGGCGTGATGGAGATGAGCCTTAACCCCACCACGAATAGGGCCGATCGCATGAACATCTCCGGCACCGCAGATCTGCAGGGCGATGTCGAGATCGAGCTCTTGAACCTGGGTCCGGCCAAAGACCGCTCCCGCGTGACCCTGGTGGTCGCTGACGGGGGCTTGAGCAGCCGCTCGGCCTCAGAGTTCACGGTCACACCCAGCGTGGTGGCCGGCTATGAGCTGGACTTCGTAAGCGACAAGCAGGTCGACCTCAGCTATCAGGTCGACTTTGCCAACGACGATGTGCTGGCCTCCAGCGGTCGCAATCAGGACGCCGTGGCGAACCACATTCAGGACAGTTTCGCTGCCGGCACCCTGCCCTCAGAGCTGACCAGCCTGGTCGATATCCAGGACATGGCGAGCTATCAGAACGCCTTGGGCTCGATGGATGCGCAGATCTATGCCGACACCCAGCTCACCACGCTCTATTCCAGCCTGCTGTTCAAGGATTCCATGCTGAGCTGTGGCGAGCGCACGGGCGACTATCGCTTCATCGAAGAGCTGCAGTGCGGTTGGATGCGGGTCACCGGCCGGCACCTCAATCGCGACGGCACCAGCACCAGCCGCGGCTTCGACGAGAACGCCTTCCAGCTCGCCGGTGGCGGACAGTACGAGGTCAACGGCGACTGGCTCTTCGGCGGCGCGCTCTCCATCGAGTATCGCTCGCTGGACGAGGATGGCGGCTTTGCCGATGCCGACGGCTGGCAGTTCCAAGGCGGCCTGGTGGCCAAGCGGCAGTTCGGCAACACCATGATCTCGGGCGCCTTCTCCGGCGGCTATGCCAGCTTCGACGCCAACCGCAATGTCTTTGGCGGCAGCCAGACCGACGGCGACCAGAGCCTTTGGCTGATCTCCGGCGAGCTCAGGGCCGAGCATGCCTTCGACTTCGACACCTGGTTCGTGAAGCCGCGCAGCGACATCGGCATCGACTATGTCTCCTCCGGCAGCCTGACCGAGAGCGGTGCTGGCAGCCTGAACCTGGACATCCAGCAGGACGACGATGTCTATGTCTATCTGCAGCCGGCCGTGGAGGTGGGGATGGAGCATGTCTTCGATTCCGGCACCGTGGCGCGTCCCTGGATCAGCCTCGGCATGACCGCCTTCCTCACCAACAACTCGCCGACCGCCACCGCCTCCTTCGTCGGCACGTCGGGCAGCAGCTTCAGCTCGGTCAGCGACCTGGACCGCACCTATGCCGATCTGGAGATCGGGGTCGACGTGCTGACCGCCTACAACGTCAACATCCAGGCCCTGGGCGCCGGCCGCCTCTCCGGCAACACCCAGACCTATGGTGGCGGGCTGAAGGCTTCGCTGCTGTTCTGACAGGCGTGGGAGGGTCTTGCGGGTTTGGTGACCGTTGCTTCGAATGCTTCGAACCAAGCGCATAATGGACAGTGAATCTAGGCGCCGCTGCGTTACCGTTCAGCTTGACATTGCTAGAAAAGAGCGCGCGGTTGGGTCGAGCCGGCCAGGCTGACCCGCGATGCGTCGGACTACAAGACCAGTGCGCCTGGGAACAGCCTATTCGGCATGTCCAATCCCGGAGTGGGCGAACAGCTGCTCGAAGCTCACGAAATCGCCCCTTCTCCGGATGCCAGATGAAGGCACCCACGATCTAATCAAGCCCCAGACAACTCTTCGTCACGGAGCGGGTTCACTTGGGGAATCTCGGGTCACATCATCTCTGCACGATTATTCTGGAATCTACACAGTGGGGCATGAGCTTAGCATTGCTAAGGTAGAGTAGGTATCTGTCCTTTTTATCCAGATATGAACGATCATATAAATTCAGACACACCCACCAGATGTTTGATGAGTGAGGAGACTGCAGTGGCGTCGATCACCACCTGCTCGAACAAGCTTTACAATCCGTCCGACGACTGCCTGGATCGGACTGCTTCGACCTTGAACTACGCCGGATGTTCGCCGGACAAAGCGCCTGCCGCGGATGTGGCCCTGGACCACCCACCCCAGGCCACCACCTTATGGGCTGGGGGAGCCTTGTCTCGAGCTCCAGTGTCGGAGGCGAACGCGACCCTATCCGACGAGGAGCTGGATCGGCCGATAGAGACCGTTTCCATGTGCTGCTGCTTATGCGCTGGAGTAGAGTCGTCTCCTGCTCCGGTGTCGGAGGCGACCGCGATCCTATCCGACGAGGTTCTGGATCGCCCCAGTGAAATCGTCTCGCAATGCAGCTGCTTCACCGAATTCATGTGCCTTAGTCGGGCAGCGGAGGTCCCGGTGCAGGACGAGGATCTGAACGCGCCGCCGATCGACAGCGTAAGCAAAGTCTCTCAACCTCAGATAAGTGTCGCCCTCATGGACGAGGCTTTGGATCGTCCCGATGAGCCTCATGCCTTCTGCGAGGGGCATCTTTGCGGTCTCTGCTGGGGCTCGGTTCACTCCGCACACCATGACGCAACTGCTCTGGATGACGAGGCGTTGGATCGCCCAGAGGGTGAGATCGTGCCTTGGAGTTGTTCAGGCGCGCCGGTCAAAATGGCAGCAGAAGAGAGGGTCGCTCTGCGCGATGAACAGCTGGATCGGCCCAATGCCGCGGCCAGCCTGACGGTAACCCGCGGCCCCAGTTCCGAGAACAAGCGGGTACCCGCCCAGGTCGCGCTCATCGCCGTGAATGGACCGGAGACGGCAGGCAGCGGTCTGAAGCCGGCGGCGGGTAAAGACGTCGGCCCCTTGAACCAGCTGCGGCGCGCTCGGGGCTTAAGGGTGGTGGACCGCAGCTCCCCCAGCGGATGTCCACCACAGCCGCACGGGAAACGGGTTTGCCTCAGCGATTGTCAAGATCGCCTGGCAGCCTAGCCCCCTGCGAAAAAGAGAGTCCGCGATCCTTTCCCCGCGAATTCGCTCGCCATGCCCAACACGTTGATTGAGACAGCCGAACGCAAGGACGTCGATCTGGAGATCGGGGTCGACCTGCTGACCACCTAGAACGTCAACATCCAGGCCCTGGGCGCCGGCCGCCTCTCCGGCAACACCCAGACCTACGGCGGGGGGCTGAAGGCTTCGCTGCTGTACTGAGGGATCAGGTCGTGGTGCCATAGCACCGGGATATCATAGACTGATGCCAGGCCTCTCCTCGTGACCTATCGCAAGGAGCTTGCATATCCGCCGCTATGCCGTGGCAATCACTCCGAAGGTCGTTTGATCGGAGCGATCAACACCGAAACCCTCGGTGAACGCGATGCCGCTGAAACCCGCCTGCTTCAGTTCGCGACCTATCTCGTCCTGCGAGAAATACTGCACCCAGTTGTAGACATCCCATTTGCGGCTTTTCTCGATGACAGTGAAACGCTCGAGGGATACCGCGTCACGCTCATATCGGAAGGTGTGCTGGAAAGCGAAGTAGTCCTCCGCCGACCAAAACCCATTCATCAGATTGCGTGCAAAGCTGACGCGCTCGACGACGCCTCCAAAGGCCGTCATTGAATAGACGTCGGACAGGAAGCGTCCGCCGGGCGACAAAGCCTTGTGGATCTTGGCCAGCAGGGTCTTGCGCTGACTGGGCGAGAGTGGACGGAGGTCGCAATAGATCAAGGTGACCAGGTCCTGCTGCGCCGGGAGCGGGTCTCTCAGATAGTTGGCGACCTGATAGGTGATGGACTTGGCGTGAACAGGAGCATGCCTCCGCGCGTAGTCTATCGAATTGCGGGAGAAGTCGAGGCCATGAACGACGGCACCGCGCTCTGCGAATCTCTTCGTGTAGAGCCCCGGGCCACAGCCAAGATCACAAACTGACCTGCCATCCAACCCAAAGGAACGGTCGATCCAGTCAACTACACGACCGATGGCGTCAATCGGTCGTGACGCAAGCACAGTATCCTGGCTCAAGTGAAATTGGAGCATCTGCTTGGCCAGATGCGGCTGGGTCCAGAGTGTCTCCGCGGAGCAGGTAGAAAACACCTCCGGTCGTCGGTGGATCTCGTCTAGCTCAGCGTACATGACCTGGCGACTGACTCTGATGAGCGGCCCGATTGACCAACTGCTGCTCTAGCGCCCAGTACTCAAGCCGCCGGCAGGCTCTCACCCAGGCGCCGGGTCAGGGCCTGCAAGGCCGGGCGATAGAAGATGATTCCGGTGCGCTGCATCGAGACCGCGGCGCGCTTGATGACGGCGCGCCGGGCGACCGGGCGATCCTCCAAGGTCTCGGCCAGCAAGGTGAGACCGTAGCTCAGGATCTGGCGGGCACCGACGGCCGCCAGGCCACGCAGGCCGTCACGCGTGCGCTCAGACCCGTAGGCCGGATCGCCCTTCTTGGCGACGGCCCAGCCGCGCACGATCTCGGCCCAGGCGACCCAATAGGGAAAGCCCTGGCGGTGTGCCAAATCGATGATGCGCCGCGCCGTCGACTCGGCAGCCTCCACCGCGCCCCCACACTGCTGAATCGAGGCTTGGAAGCAGAGCGCATAGCAGAGCGAGAAGGCATGATCAGTCGCCAAGGCCTCTTCGATCGCGGTCTCGATCACCGCTTCGGCGGCCAGTTGGTCACCGGTCAAGCAAAGCGCCCATGCGCGCCAGCTCTCCCCCACCACGAAGGGATTGGAGCCATAGCGGAAGGCGATGTCGTGATGCTCGCTGCCGGAATAGAGCTGCCGCATCTCAAGGAGACGGCTCTTGGCCGGTTCGAAATCGCCGGCCAGAAAATCGCAGACTGCCAGCGAGCGCAATCCCTCGATGCGCGAGGTCGAGCTACCTTCCGCTTCGGCCTCGCGTGCGATGGCCTCAGCAGCCACACGGCCGGCGGCCAGATCACCGCGCAGCAGATAGACGTTCAGCTTGCCGCGCAGGATGTCGAAGCTCTGCTGCGGATCCCCGACGCTCTGCGACAGGCGCTCGGCCTCGCGGTACTGGGTCTCGACGATCGGCGCCGACCAGCCGTGCACCGCAATCGAGGGCGCCGACATGGCCAGCCGGGCCGAGAGTTCCGCTTTGGCGCGGTCGCGAGCCGCCAGGTCGCGGCGCTGGCGCGCGGCACTGACGGCGGCCCTCAGATGGCGCAGAGCCTCCTCATTGGCTGAGCGGCGAATGGCCCGCGTTCCGGCCGTCATCCAATGCTCAAAGGAGAGGTCCGGGCGGCCCGCGTTATCGAAATGCGCGGCGATCTCGTGCGCACGGCCTAGCGCTTCTTGATCGCCGGCCAAAGCCTCTGCGATCTTCAGGTGATAGGTCTCGCGGACATCGCGCGGCAGGGTTTGATAAGCGGCCTCTTGAACCAGGGCGTGCTTGAACTCCAAGACGGCCTCACTGCCGATGCCGCGTTCTTCCAGCAAACCCGATTCCAGCAGGGCATCGATCTCTGGTGTCAATTCATCCATGCCTTGACCGGTGACCGCGGAAATCAAGGTAATGGGGCACTGGCGCCCACTGACGGCTGCGACCTGGGCCAACCAGCGCGCCTTACCCAAACGATCCAATCGACTCATGATCAAATCCATTATTGTTGTTGGTACTCCAGAAACGCTGCCGTCGACCAAACGCACCAGATCGCCATCACGGGTCAGGCGTTCGGTCTCCAGCAGGCTCGCAACCAATTCCTCCAGAAAGAGTGGTACGCCACCACTATGAGAATGTAGGGCTGCAACCAGACTTGGCGAGACCGCCTTGGCCTGAAGACGGGCCATGATCATCTCACCCGTCTCGCTGGGCGAGAAACCTTCGATCGGGACCTGGTGCACTTTCAGACGTGACAGCCAAGAGCAGCTGAACTCTGGCCGCGCGGTCATGATGACCAGGCGTCGCTCTTCGCCGTGGCGCGCAATCAAGGCCTTCAGAAAGTTCAAGGTCTCCTCGTCAGCCCAATGCAGGTCTTCGGCCACCAAAACGATCGGCCTCTTCTGGGCCATGCGATCGAACCAACGCTGCGCCACATCTATTGCGCGTCGTCTGAGCTCGGCCGTCACCGCCGTCTGGCCCTCTGGAACATCGAGTGCCAGAGAGAAGGTCTGGCGGAAGGCTTCGACGATCTGGTCCTCTGGATCGGCTACACCTTCGGCTTCGGCGACCAATGTGCGGACGGGATCGCTGCTTTCCGCATCTGTCTCCAGACCGCGGAAGTAGCTGCCCAAGGGCGCCAGATCGCTGCTCTGGGTCTGTGGCAGACATTGCAGGGTGACGGGGCTCGCCTCCTCCGGGCTTCTTTCGCTTAAGAATTCCACGACCGAGCGGGACTTGCCGATCCCCGGTTCTCCCGTCAGAAGGACGGCAGAGCCATGCTGTTTTTCCACCGTGGACCAAAGCGCGCGCAAGAGATCCATCTCTTGCCGCCGTCCGACGAAGCGCACCGCCGTCTTGGGGTCGCGGCGGCCGATGGTCTTGCGCGCGGCAATACCGGTTATCTGGAACAAAGGGATGGGATCGCGCCGGCCGCGGATTTCCTGCGGACCCATGGAGGTCATGGTGAAGTAGTCACGCACGATCCGCGCCGTGGTCGGCCCGACCACCACGCTGTTGGTGGCCGCCAAAGACTGGATGCGCGCCGCCATGTTCGGGGCATCGCCCAAGAGGGCCTGTGATTCCTCAGCAACCGTACCAGTGAGCGCCAGACCGGTCTCGACCCCGATGCGCACGCGCAGGATCGCTTCATCGGGCAGATCAGGGTCCCTGGCCAACTGCTCCTGTTCCCAGGTCTTCAGAGTCTCGACGATGGTCAGCGCACACTCCACGGCCGAGGCCGCGGCGTTCTCACGGACCTGGGGATAGCCGAAGCCGATCATGATGCCGTCGCCCAGGAACTTCAGGATCGTCCCGCCCATCGCTCTGGCTCTGGCATCGCAGAGCGTACGGAAGTTGCCGATCAGACCTTCGTATTGCTCCAGCTCCAGCTCTTGCAGCATGGCGACGGAGCCGACGATGTCGACGAAGAGGACGGTGATCTGACGGCGCTCAC
The DNA here is from genome assembly GCA_963669335.1 of Rhodospirillales bacterium. Taxonomy (GTDB): domain Bacteria; phylum Pseudomonadota; class Alphaproteobacteria; order Kiloniellales; family JACOMY01; genus JACOMY01. The sequence goes on along the minus strand of OY770023.1, from coordinate 1,248,549 downwards.
GGCTGGGCTTTGCGAGCGCGCGCTTGGGCGCGTCGCGCCCCTCCACCTTGTGACCGCAGGAGATGCAAAAGCGTGCAGCCTCAGGCAATTCTTCGCCACAGGCACTACAGCTTTGCGCCACGGCTTTCCCGCAGGCGGCGCAAAAGCGCTGGCCCGCCACCACGTTACTGCCGCAGTGTGCGCACTGCATCGCCGATCCTTAAGACTACAAAATCCGTCTTTCCGTTACTGCACTCGACGCTATTGCACGACCCGGGTCAAGAGCAAGGGCTAGACGCCCTCATTACAGTGGTTTCGCCTGGACCAAGAAACAAGATCGCGAAGAGTACGGAAAGTCATGCTTGTCCAATGGGCTTAGAGCCGTCATTCTAACTTGCAAGTGAAGAGGGGACATCAGCTCTGCCGTCGCAATCGGCGCTCAATGCCGGAGCAAAGCGGAGCCAGAGCCATAAGGGGAGAGGCTCATGAACAAGGACCGGCTGCTCGCGTTACTGGCGAACTTGGGTCAATCCAGCCCCGACGGCTTGGCTTGGCTTGCCGGCGAAGGCCACCCGGGGGGCAGAGCGCTCTTTGTCGCCTCACTGGCCGCCCTGCAGGCGGCGCTGAATGGGGAGACCGGCGCCAAGGCCAGCAAGACAGCAGTGCGCTTCGATCCGGCGGAGTTCTTCGATCTGGTCGCGACCGAGAACGGCGATGTCCTGACCATGGAAGAGGTCAAGGGCCTGGACGCGCCCAAGGGCCAATGTGTGCTGATTACCGTCAACGGCCTGGCTCAGCTGACCAGCAATCAAGTGAGCCAGCTGGACGGCTGGGACGGCTTGAGCCGTAGCGCCCAAGACAAGCTCTTCTCCGGTCCGTTGGCGGAGATTCTGCGACTCTATCGTCTGGAAGGTAAGGATGCCGCCGCCGCGGAAGGCGCGGCTCTCGCTGGCGGTATGGCGGCGATGGCGAGTGCCGTCGAACCGCAGCTAGACACCTCCGTTGCCGACATCGAGGCCACGGCCGAGCAACTGGGCATCAACCCGGGCGACGAGCCCGGCAATTCGGGCCATAAGGGTGTGGTCGACGGCACCGGCGTCATTATGGGCGTGGTGGATTTCGGCTGCGACTTCGCCCATCCCAATTTCCGCACTGCGGACGGTGCCACTCGACTGTTGACACTCTGGGATCAGAACGAGGCGGTGGGGCGTGCGGCGGCGCGCAAAGGCGGGTTGGGCAGTTGGAGCGGTCGCGTCTACGACCGGGACGAGATCGACTGGGCGCTGAACCCGGCCAAGCACCCCTGCCCTGCCTCGCTGGCCGGCAGAGACGAACCTCCGCCCTTTGTCGAGGCGCATGACTATTCCTATTGGCGACTGGGCTATGACCCCCACGCTCGGCACTACATGGACGTAGAGGCTCTGGGCGGCGCCCATGGCACCCATGTACTGGACATTGCTGCAGGCAATGGCTATGCGGTCTTGCAGGGCGGCCCGCGCAGCGCCGGTGTGGCGCCCGGTGCCGATCTCATCTTCGTGCAACTGGCCAAGGACGCCGGGCCTCAGCCGGGCTCAGCCTTGGACATCGCACGCCTGCTGATGGGTGTTCTCTACATCTTTCACCAGGCCGCACGAGCCGGGCGCCCGGCGGTGGTCAACATCAGCCTGAACGGCAATGCCGGCCCACACGACGGCAGCACCGTTTTCGACGCCATTCTCGATTGGCTGCTGAAGCAGTCCGGTCGCTGTGTGACCGTCGCCGCTGGCAACTTCCGCCAGCAGAACTGTCACGCCAGACGGGTTCTGCAGAGCGGCGATCAGACCGCCTTTTCTTGGGAGTTTCCTGCCGGCGACGTCACACAGAACCGCGTACAGTTCTGGACCGACAACGAGACCTCCGAGATGTCCTTGAAGGCGCGTGTGCAGCAAGGCGACGTCCTCTCTCTGCCGCTGAATTTCCGCCTGCAGAACTTGAGCGCCAAAGCGGGCGAGGCCAGCCTTCAGCATGGTACGCACCTGCCCTTCAACAGCCGCGCACAGGTTTGGCTGCCCTCCTCGTCGGAGGCCGTGCTGAACGAAGACGACCTGGAGATCGGGCCACCGCATCGCACCCGTGTCGGCTTTGCTTCTGTGCGTGCGGTGACCGCACCGCCCTGGGCCAAGGAGCGCGGTCGGCGGCTGGTCGTCACCCTCTGGCTGGAACCCCTGCGCATCCGCGAGGTCCTCTCGCGACACCATAGCGACGGCGAACCGCCCAAGGATCAGAGCGTGACCGTGGATCTGACGCTCTTCACGACTGGAGAACTGGCCAAGTCGGAGACCCTTGTCATCGACGGCTGGATCGAACGGGACGATTTCCGCGTCGATGAGAGCGGCAGCAATCAATCCGACCAGTCGCGTTTCGCCCATGCCCAAGAGATGCACAGCCTGGGCTCCCTCTCCTGCGGCCAGCGCAGCATCGTTGTCGGCGCCTACTACGACACGGCCGAGGATCGCGCCCTCTGGCACCACTCTTCGCTGGGACCAACCCGGGTCGGCGGCAGCAAGCCGGACGTCAGTGCCCCCGGTCGGCTGATTCACGCGGCCCGCTCCAAGGGCTTCCGCCTGCGCTACCCGAACAGCGACAGCCCCTGGCGCACCTCGGCAACGATCGCCTTTTCCGGCACCTCAATGGCGGCCCCGCATGTCGCCGGCATCGCAGCACTGCTGCTGCAGATCAAACCGCAGCTCAATGGCTGGGAAATCGGCCAGCTGCTGCAGGAAACGGTGCAGGAACAGGGTGGTCATGATCGCTGGCATCATGGTCTTGGCTATGGGCGGGTCTCGGCAGCGAATGCCTTGGCCAAAGTGTTGAAAGACAACTCCGATCAGGAGCCGACGGGCTAGCGCCCGTCCCGTTGCCCTGGCGCGATGGTGCAGCACCTCCAAGCCCTGGATCCCGACCGGTCTCGCCCTGCGGGCGGAGGGGCCGGCCCGGACATTTTGAGCCCGCCGCTGGCCAACGAGAGCCAGCTAGACAGTCCGATCAAGCTGACCGTTTGCCTGACAGAGCGATGCAATCTGAACTGCACCTTCTGCTACGCCGACTGCAATGCAGCGGGCAAGGCGCCGGAACTCTCTATGGAGACCTGGCACAAAGTTTTGGGCGAAGCCGCCGATGACGGGATCATCGCGTTCTATTTCGAAGGTGGTGAGCCCTTCTTGCGCGAGGGCTTCGAGGAGCTGATCCGAGAGCTGGCCGAGCGGGCCTTTGTGATGATCCGCACCAACGCGACCTTGATCGATCAGAAGCGTGCGCGGCGCCTGGCCGAGATCGGGGTCGGCGAGGTCTTCGTCGATCTCTGGGGCGCCTCGGCCGCGGTGCATGACGCCATGACCGGCACGGCGGGCAGCCAGGCCCAGACCCTGGCCGGGATCGATCATCTGGTGGAAGCCGGCGTTGCCGTGAAGCTGCTCTACGTCCTGACCGCCCTCAATGCCCATGAGACCGCCGCTGCAGCCAGGCTCGCCAGAGTGCGGGTGCCTGACGGTGCGCTGGCCTTCCTCAGGCTTTACCCGCTTGGCAGGGCGCGCAGTCGATGGTCTGAGCTTGCCTTGTCGTTGGAGGCGCAGATGGCCGCCCTAGATGCGGCCAAGGACGCAGGGCAGCGCATCATTCACTCCTGGCATCCGAACAACCACAACTGCTGTTGGCAGATGGCGGCGATCCGGGCCGACGGCGAAGCCATCGGCTGTGCCTATCTGCGCGACTATGTGGCCTTCGGATCGGTGACCGAGAAGAGCCTGCAGGAAACCTGGGAACATCCGCTGCACCAGGACTTGAGGCGCGGCGCCGTCGAGGCCTCTTGTGCCGACTGTTCGGCAAGCCAGGGCTCGCACGGTGGCTGCCGCGCCTCAGCCTATGCCTTCCACGGGCGTTTCACCGCGCCCGATCCCTACGACAGCCGCCTGAATCAGGGGCTGGACCTGACGAGACTGCCCGATGCGCCGCCTGCAGCCAAGTGAGGGCCTGAGGCTGAGGCCGGTGCCGGAGATGGATCTCTGCCTGGCCTACCTGCGTCGACCGCCGCGACTGCTGCGGCTAAACCTGGAGGCCTGGGCCCTGTTGGAAGTGGTGGAGGTCACAGCCAAGTTGGCGCGACAGGAAGAGGCCATGCTGCGGCTCTTGGATGACAGTGGATGGACGCTGAGCGCGGCCGCGTTGGCCGTCATGTTAGAGTCACTGGAGGAACAGGGCCTACTGGTGGTTCTGCCGCAGGACGCCAAAGCCGCATGAACGACGGGAGAGAGGGTGAAACCATGAGCAAGACGAAAGACACAGCAAGCGCCTTGGATCGGCTGAGTGCGCTCACCACCAAGGGCCAACCGGAGGTCTCGGCGATCGATCCCGAGGTGCGCTCCGGCGTCAGCTTCCTGCTGCGCGATCCGCGCCGTCGCGGTGTCTCCGCCGAAGAGCTGGAGGCTGTCGACGACGCGCTGGATAAGAAGGTCCTGATCGACGCCATGCTGATCGAGTGGAGCTATGACGTTCCGCACGACAAGACCCAGAGCTTCCGCCATTGGCTCTTGGACAATGAGCGCGATCTGGCCCGCCTCTGCCCGCCTGACGTCAGCTATCGCGGCACCTATGCCGTGGCCTCGGGCTCGCTGGCTCAGGTTGGACGCTATCGCACGCTCTGGGGACTGACTGAGCTGCGCGGCCTCTCGAACATGAGTGCGGCCATCGCCGACGAGAAGGGCGCCTTCTCGCGCCTTGTGCGCGAGCTCAACGCCTTCCGCGACCGTGAGCGCGGCGCTCCGGAGTTCGATGCCATCATGGTCCCAGCAGTCAGCGCACACCGTTTCTAACCTTTCGCCCGGAGGGAGGCGCAGCAATGGCACCGCACGCGGACCTGGCCTATCTGGATTTGGCCGCGTTGGCGCAGGCCTTGCGGCGTCGAGACGTCTCCTCGGTCGAGGTCACGCGCGCCCTCTATGAGCGGATCGAGGCATTAGACCCGCGGCTGAACAGCTATATCCGCCTGATGCGCGAGACCGCCTTAGCCGAAGCCGAAGCGGCCGACCAGGCCTTCGCCCAGGGTGAGGACAAGGGCCCACTGCAGGGGGTCCCAATCGGGGTCAAGGATCTCTACAACACGGCTGGCGTGGTTACTGCCGGGGGTATGCGCTGTTTGGCCGATCGGGTGCCAGAGCAGGACTGCACCGCGGTCGCGCGGCTACGCCAGGCGGGCGCGGTCATTCTGGGCAAGCTGACCATGACCGAGGGCGCGCTCTCGCAGCATCACCCCTCGATCCCCGCACCGGTCAATCCGTGGTCAGAAGAGCTGAACTTCTGGGCCGGCGCCTCTTCCAGTGGATCGGGTGTGGCAACGGCAGCCGGCCTTTGCTATGCGGCGCTGGGCAGCGACACCGGCGGGTCGATCCGCTTCCCCGCGCTCGCCAACGGCGTGACCGGCATCAAGCCGACCTGGGGCCGTGTCAGCCGCGCAGGGGTCATGGCCCTATCTCCCTCAATGGATCATGTCGGGCCTCTCGCACGCGACGCCTATGCCGCAGCCGCCGTGCTGCAGGCCATCGCCGGTCCAGACCCGGCCGACACAGCCGCGGCTCAGTTGACGGTACCCGACTATCTCAAGGACCTCGATCGGGATCTCTCCGGCCTCACCCTTGGATACGATCCAAACTTCGGCGGCGTCACGGTCGATGCTGGGATCCGCAGCATGCTGGACGCTGCCTTCGCCCGTCTTGGCGAGGCCGGCGCGGAGCTGCGCGAGGTGCGCCTGCCCGCCTTCTCCGAGGGGGCTGATGCCTGGATCACGATCTGCGCCGCCGAGACCGCGATGGTGCACAAGGATCTCTTCCCTCGCTTCGGCGATGACTACGGCCAGGCGCTTCGGCTCTTTGTCGAGAGCGGCAAGGCCTTCTCGGCAATTGACTATGCCGAGGCTGAGCAAGCGCGGCTTGCCTATCGCGGCGCCCTTCAGGCCTGCTTTCAGGACATCGATCTCTTGCTGACCCCGCTGACGGCGCAGCCTCTCCTAACGGTAGACGAGCTGGAGTCCTTCGAGGTCACCTTGGAGCTCTTCCGTAATCTAATCGATTTCTCTGCGCCGCAACCGCTAAGCGGTTTTCCCTCGATCCAGCTCCCCGCCGGCCTGGATGCAAGGAGGGCGCCACAGAGCATTCAACTGACGGCCTCACCTTGGAACGAAGGTCTCCTGCTGCGTGCCGGAGCCGCCTGGCAAAGCGCGACCTCGCACCATCGCCAACGCCCACCGCTGGCATCCTAAAATCTCGAGCGAGAGGCCAGAAATCGTGTGTGTTCTCAATTGCTGCGCTCCCGGCGATGTACGCACAATCCCGAAATGAAGCTGCTTTCTGTAGGCATTTCGCCAACATCGCCGCATTGAGATCGAAAAACCGAGAGTTGTTGGAATTCTCAAGATTGTTTCTGATCCGCGTAGCGTGGCCGATGATCCCTCGCCATCTAGGTTCGTACGCAAGCACACTCTTGCAGAGAGAAAAGCAAAGGTAGACCCACAATGAACAGCAGTACGAGTGACCGATCCCAAGGCAACAGCACCGCCATTCGATCTGGGATGCACGTTGCTGACTGCTTCTCTGATGAAGCGCTCGACCGGCCCGTTGTCGGCGATATGAAGTTCAGCTGCTCTACATCACTCTTGTTCAAGTTGGATGAACAGAAGGACGAGAGCGGCACCCAGCTTCGTGAAAAGGCTGCAACGAACTGAACCCCTGAGGTCCAAAACCAATCCCAGCTGGAGCGACCTCCGTTCCGGTCACATCAGTACCGACCGGCCCCTCCTCCGGGCCACGCGCTAGGTGACCTTGGCGGGTGGCCGGGAGGCAACGCCCCTCAATCCAGGCGCCGAGCATTCACTGGTCGAAGAGCATTCTATCAGTGGACTGACAGTTCCTCCGCAGATCCCAACACGGCAGCCTCGACAGATCACGCTCGGCCCGCTTAGCGCAGCACTCTCAAGACCTGCCCTTAGGGCATCAGTCTCTTGCTGCCCTTCTGACAGCCTAGTCTCTCCTCCCGGTAGAAAAGCCGTCTATCAAAGCATGACATCGCGTCATCGCCAAGGCCTATCCCCAGCTTGCTCGACATTCATTATAGTTGAGGGAAAGCGAAAGCTTCACGGGAACGTGATCTCCCTCGGGCGCTTATCTGTCACTTAATCGCGCTATCAAAATATGAAAACTACACATGTATGACAATTCATCTTTTATGCATGCATCGGTAGATTTTTTTTGTTTCGAAATGTGGTCCAAATGTGGCACCCTTTGTTCGGGTGTAAGGAGGTGATGAGGAGGGATCGGAATCTGGTCAGGGAAACTGCGCCTTTTTTGGCGCTTGTGGATCTATCGGGCATAAGGCCCCAGCCTGACTGTTTCGATGATACCGGGGCTACGATCCTCGCCCAGGCCATAATGCAAACAAGAGTTCAACGAGCCTCCGATCAGGAGCGCCATCATCACCTGGACAGGGCTTCAACTGAGAGCAGGTTTCCTAGGCAATGCCAGCGTACTTTGGAACCAATGGACCGGACACGATAACGGGATCGGATCTGGTTGATACCATTTTCGGGCGCAAGGGTGACGATACCCTCTATGGTCTCTCCGAAGCTGACACGCTGAACGCTGCCTCGGGAGCCGATCTGCTGTTCGGTGGCAGCGGTAACGACACGATCCGCGGCGCCGACGGAGACGACACGGCCTACGGGCAGGCCGGGGACGACAGGCTGGCGGGTGGATCGGGTACGGATATCCTGGATGGTGGGCTCGGCGACGACAATCTGATCGGGCTGGGTGCCGACACAATGATCGGCGGGATGGGCAACGATACCTTCCGCGTCAACGACAGCGGCGACGTCATCATCGAAGGCTTTGCCGAAGGCAGCGATACCATCTTCGCCCAGGTCGATGTGACGGTCGCCACCAATGTCGACGTGGTGACCCTCTTCAACAATGCCGGCGACATCGATGCAGAGGGCAACGGCATCGCCAACCGCATCGTCGGCAACACCGGGGACAACCTGCTTCGTGGAGGCGACGCCAACGACCAGCTGCTCGGTCGTTCGGGCGACGATGAGGTCTTCGGTGAGGCCGGAAACGATCGGATCTCCGGCGGCTCCGGGAGTGACGGAATCGGTGGCAATGACGGGGATGACACCATCACCGGCAATGCCGGCGAAGACGCATTAACGGGTGAATCGGGTAACGACCGAATTCGTGCTGGCGACGATAGTGACTACGCGGCCGGAGATACCGGAAACGACATCATCTATGGCGGTTCAGGCGCCGATTCCCTAGCCGGCAAGTATGACGACGACACCCTCTTTGGTGATAGCGGCGTTGACACGCTCTATGGCGATGAGGGTGATGACTATCTGAACGGCGGCTGCGTGCCTGCAACGGACACGCTCTATGGCGGCCTCGGTGACGATACCTTCCGTGTCGATGCCACTGCGATCTTGGTGGAGGCCGCCGCTGAGGGCAGCGACACGGTCCTCGGCTCCCTCACCTGGTCTCTGGAAACCCACATCGAGGACTTTGTTGCGATCGAGGATGCCGGGCCGATCAACGGCTACGGCAACATCCAAGACAACAGCATGTTTGGCAACTCTTCGGACAACACGCTCTATGGACACAGTGGCAGTGATCTGCTGGCCGGGAATGATGGTCGTGACGTTCTGAACGGCGACAGTGGCGATGACGTCGCCTTTGGAGGTTCGGGCAAAGACTTTATCGACGGAGAGTCCGGCACCGATACCCTCTTTGGCGACAGTGGAGATGACGTGATCGACGGTCAGAGCGGACACGACACCTTCGCAGGTGATGCGGGCAACGACCGGATCTTTGGCGGTATGGGCGATGACACCGCGTTCGGTGGCTCCGGTGAGGACCTCTTGGCTGGCTTTGACGGAGCCGATCGCCTGGTCGGCAACTCCGGCAACGACATTATAGATGGGTTCAGCGGTCATGACCGCATCGTGGCTGGCGATGGCGACGATCTGGCCTACGGCGGTACTGGGAATGACAGCATCACGGCTGGCCAAGGCGATGACACGCTTGAAGGCAATCGTGGCGACGACGCAGTCGCCGGTCAGCTTGGCGACGACACGATCTTTGGCGGCCGCGGTGACGACACTCTGACTGGCAGCAGTGGCGCGGACAGCCTGGTCGGCAATCGCGGTCGCGATTCGCTGAACGGCGGCAGCGGCGTCGACACACTGCGCGGCGATTCCGGCGCCGACACCCTGGTCGGCAACCCGCTGGGCACCTCTGGCAGCGATACCATGTATGGTGCCTCCGGCGACGACACCTTCGTGATCTTCGGCGGCGAGACCATTTTGGAATCCCCGGGCCAGGGCAAGGACCAGGTGAACTCCGGCATTCAGGGTGACGTGACCCTGGGTCAGAACTTTGAAGACTTCAGAGCGATCGAAAACTTCACCGGCGTAAACGGTGTCGGCAATGGCGGCGCCAACACCATGTGGGGCAACGAGCTGGCCAACAGCCTGCAAGGCCGTTCGGGCGACGACCGCTTCTTCGGTGGTGACAGCAATGACGTGATCGACGGTGGCGACGGCGCGGATCGCGGCTTTGGTGATGGCGGCGACGACACCATGCTGGGCCGCAGCGGAGCCGATCGCTTCGGCGGCGCTGATGGTGACGACAGCCTCTTCGGCGGCAGCGCAAGCGACACCCTGAATGGCGCCTCAGGGGCCGACTGGGTTTATGGTGGCGACAATGAATTGATCTGGGTTCGCGCCGCCCTCTCCGCCAACGAATCCGTCTCTGATGAACCCTCGGATCAACGCGTGCCGCCGAGCCGTGAGCTGCTCTATGGTCGCTCTGGCGTGGATCATCTTTTCGGTGGATCCGGTAACGATACCGCCTATGGCGGTCGAGATCACGACGTCGTGAATGGAGACTCAGGTGCCGATAATCTCTACGGAGATCAGGGCCATGACACGCTGATCGGCGGCGGCGATGACGACGTGGCTTTTGGTGGCGTCAACCACGACCTGGCCTACGGCGGAAACGGCGGTGATCGGCTCTACGGTGACCTGAGCAACGACACGCTGTTTGGTGGATCAGATGGCGACTACCTCTTTGGAGAGAGTGGCAACGACCTGATCGTCGGCGGCAGTGGCAGCGATAACGCGCTCTACGGCGGCTCAGGCGGCGATACCTTTGCCTTCAACGAAAACCTCACAGCCAGCGGCTCGCAGGGTGAGATCGGCGACTTCCAGGGGCAGATCCAGGGCGGTGCCGACCAGTTTTTGGTCTACGCCGACGGCCTTGTCGTCTCCGGCGGAGAATTCATCGGCAGCGACACCTTCGATGGTACCGGGGTTGCTGAGGCGCGCTTCAACTCGACCGGCGAAGTGGTGCAGGTCGATGCCGATGGCGACGGGTCCGCGGACTTCAGCGTCGCGCTGGCCGGCATCTCGGGCGTCGATCAACTGACCGCCAGCGACTTCCAGTTCAATCTCGTCTAGGGGGATTAGAGGAGCCTCGACCAAACATCTGCTTGTCTTCTGATCTCAATACGTTAGACAGTCGGATGACAGCATGAAGCAGCTTATGACTGAAGAGATCCAGGCTTCGCTCGATCGCAACGCGCCGAAGCCGAAGGAGCAAAACGGAGGAGAGTAAAGCACTATGGCCGCAATCTTTGGAACCAACGGAAATGATACCCTGACCGGGACCGATCTGGTCGATACCATCTTCGGGCGTAAGGGGGACGACACCCTCTATGGGCTGTCCGAAGCCGATACCTTGAATGCGGCCTCCGGCGCCGACCTGCTCTATGCCGGCAGCGGCAATGACACGGTCCGCGGTGCTGACGGAGATGATACGGCCTTTGGTGGGGATGGCGACGATGGCCTGTCCGGTGGTGCCGGTACCGACATCCTCGACGGTGGGCTCGGCAACGACAATCTGATCGGACTTGGCGCCGACACCATGATCGGCGGCCTGGGCGACGACACCTTCCGTGTCAACGACCCCTTCGATCTGGTGGTCGAGAACTTTGGCGAGGGCAGCGACACCATCTTCGCCCAGGTCGACGTGATCGCGGCGACTAATGTTGACGAGGTCACCCTCTTCAACAACGCAGGCGACCTCAACGCCGCCGGCAATGACATCGACAACCGCATCGTGGGCAACACCGGGAACAACAACCTGGTAGGCGCTGACGGCGACGACGAGATGCTGGGCCGCAGCGGTTTCGACATTCTCTACGGAGACAAGGGTGACGACACCCTCTCCGGTGGCTCTGGCAACGATGCGATCTACGGCGGCAGCGGCCAGGACACGATTACAGGAAATGATGCGACCGACTACCTCTTCGGTGGCTCGGGCGATGATCGCGTCGTCGGCGGATCCGGCCTGGACTATGCGGTAGGCGAAGCCGGTGACGACGTCATGAACGGTGACTCCGGGACCGACTATCTGGTCGGTGGTGAGGGCAACGACACCCTCATGGGCGACAGCGGGGTCGACTTCCTTGAAGGCAAAGAGGGCAACGATGATCTGAGCGGCGGCGAAGGCGCTGTCGATTACCTCGTTGGCGGTCTCGGAGACGACATCTTCCGCGTCGACAATCCCAACCCGGTGATCATCGAAGCGGCGGCCGAGGGCACCGATACCATCATCTCCGCGCTCAGCTGGTCCCTGGAGACCCATGTCGAGAACTTCATTGCCAAGGAAGATGGCGGTCCGATCAATGCGACCGGCAACATCCAAGACAACGTCATGCATGGCAACACCTCGTTCAACTCCTTCAATGGTGCAAGCGGCAGCGACACACTCTTCGGCGCAGAGGGTTACGATTTCCTGAACGGTGCGAGCGGCAATGATCTCGCTTACGGTGGCTCAACCAAGGATATTGTCGTCGGCGCCACTGGTGATGACACTCTGTTCGGCGGAAGCGGAAAAGACATTGTCGATGGTGAAACTGGCAACGACACAGTTTCCGGCGACGATGGTAACGATCGGGTCTATGGTGGTTTGGGTGACGACACCGCTTTCGGTGGCTCCGGCAAGGATCTGGTGGTTGGCTTTGAAGGCGATGATCGTCTCGTGGGCAACTCCGGTAACGACCTTCTGGACGGATTGTCCGGTATGGATCGTCTTGTAGGCGGTGACGGCGATGATCTGGCTTACGGCGGTACCGGTGACGACAGCATCACCGCCGGCCAAGGCGAAGACATCATCGAAGGCAATCGCGGCGATGACGTGGCTGCCGGCCAGCTTGGCGACGACACGGTCTTCGGCGGCCGTGGCGACGACACTCTTACCGGCAGCAGCGGTGAGGACAGCCTGGTCGGCGACAAGGGTCGTGATTCGCTGAACGGCGGCAGCGGCGTTGACACCCTGCGCGGCGGCTCCGGTGCAGATGTCCTGGTCGGCAATCCGGCGGGCACCTCCGGCAGCGACACCATGTATGGTGGCTTCGGCAACGACACCTTCGTGATCTTCGGCGGCGAGACCATTCTGGAAGCACCGGACCAGGGCCGCGATCAGGTGAACTCCGGCATTCAGGGCGACTACACCCTGGGCGCCAACTTCGAGGACTTCAAAGCGATCGAGGGCTTCACCGGGGTCAACGGCGTCGGCAACGACGGCAACAACCGCATGTGGGGCAACACCCTTGCCAACGTGCTGCAGGGCCGCGATGGGAACGATCTGATCTTCGGCCGTGATGGTGACGACACTGTCAGTGGCGGCTCTGGGTTCGATCTCATTGCCGGTGGTGCCGGTGAAGACACGGTACAGGGCAATAGCAGCAACGACCTGGCCTTCGGCGGTGACGGCGACGACAGCGTCTTCGGCGGCGATCACAGCGACATCCTGATCGGCCTCTCGGGTGACGACGCGCTCTTCGGCGGCAACAATGGCTTCGCCTTCGACGACTCCCTGCCCTTCGAGCTGCCGGAGGAGCTGCCGCCCATGCCGCCGCTGCCGACCAAGGGCACCGACGAGATCATCGGAGATGACGACGATGACCTTGATGACGATGGTGACGGCGACGGTGATGGGGAGTTCATCTATCCCTTCGAAATCCTCGCCGGCTTTGCGGGCAGCGACAGCGTCTATGGTCAGTCCGGCAGCGACATCCTCTTCGGCGGCAAGGATGAGGATCTAGTCGAAGGCGGCACCGGTGATGACTTCATCTTCGGTGATCAGGGCGATGACAACCTCTACGGTGGCGAAGACTACGATTTCGTCGTCGGCGGCGGTGGCAATGACACGGCCCATGGGGATGAAGGCAATGACGAGCTCATTGGGTTCTGGGGTAACGACACCCTCTTCGGTGGCTCCGATGACGACTACATCTACGGAGGCAGCGGCAACGACCTGATCTATGGCGGCCAGGGTCCGGGCAATGTGCTCTTCGGCGGCGCAGGTGGGGACACCTTCGGCTTCAATGAGAACCTGAACGCCTCCGGCTCTCAGGGTGTCATCGTCGACTGGCAGGGTCAGGTCCAAGGCGGCACCGATCAGTTCCGGGTCAACGCCGACAGCCTGACCGTCTCTGGCGGCGAGTTCATCGGTGATGATGCCTTCGACGGCACCGGGATTGCCGAGGTCCGCTGGAACAGCGCCCAGGCGAAACTCCAGGTCGATGCGGACGGCGATGGCTCGTCTGACTTCAGCGTCAGCCTGGTCACAGTCTCCGTCGTCGATCAACTGACCGCTGGCGACTTCCAGTTCAACCTGATCTAAACGACTCCACAAACCTTAGTGGAAGGGCCGAGGCATCTCCTCGGCCCTTTTCTTTTTCTTTTGGATAAGCTGCTCAACCTTTTAAAGAAACACGCCGAAAGCCCATTGGAAATGAGGCGAAAATCTGGCAATCTAGAGTTGGGTCGCGCTGACATCCGCAAGAGATGGCGCGCACTTGACAGGGGGAGAGAGTCAGAGTCTCAATCTTATCAGTTTAGCATGCGGCACTCCATTCCAGGTGTGGACATGAAGCAGAACGCGGCCATCAGGTGTGGCAGGTGCTTGCGCATCGCGCTGGTGGATCCGCAACGTAATGGCAGGTTTGAGAAGAACTGAGGAGGGTTTAGCAACATGCCGATCTATAACGGAACAAACGGACCGGACACGATCACGGGATCGGATTTGGTCGATACCATCTTTGGCCGCAGCGCCAATGACACGCTCTATGGTCTGGCATCGGACGATGTCATCAACGGTGGCACCGACGACGACACGCAGTACGGCGGTCTGGGTAACGACACCATCCGCGGTGGTAGTGGGAATGATATCGCCGAAGGCAACGAGAACGACGATCTGATCTTCGGCAGCTCGGGCACCGACATGCTCTATGGTGGGCTCGGCAATGACTATCTGCGCGGCCAGGGCACCAACACCATGTTCGGCGGTCTGGGTGACGACACCTTCCGCGTGGCCACCGCCACCGACGTCGTGGTCGAGGGCTTTGCCGAGGGCAGCGACACCATCATCGCCCAGGTCAACGTCTTGGTGGCCACCAACGTCGACGAAGTCACCCTCTTCAGCAACGCCGGTGACATCAATGCCATAGGCAATGAGATCGACAATCGCATCATCGGCAACACGGGCAACAACAAGCTTTACGGCCAAGATGGCAATGACGAGGTTCAGGGACGTAGCGGCAATGATCTCCTCTACGGCGTGACTGGTGACGACTCCCTTTCCGGCGGATCCGGTCTGGACGTGTTCCTGGGCGGTTCCGGTGCCGACACCCTCTCCGGCAACGACGACCAAGACGCCCTGTTCGGTGGCTCCGGTAACGATCGGATCCTGGCCGGGACCGGGAACGACTATGCCGCTGGTGGCGACAACAATGATCGCATCAACGGTGACTCCGGTGACGACACCCTCCACGGCGATGCCGGAAGCGATACCCTTATGGGTGACAGCGGCATCGACACGCTCTACGGCGGCCTTGGGAACGATGACCTGAAGGGCGGCTGGGGTGCCGGTGCCGACTATCTCTATGGTGGTCTGGGCGATGACACCTTCCGTGTCTATAACTCGGCTGATGTGATCGTCGAAGCCGCTGCTGAGGGCAGCGACACCATCATCACCAACCTCTCCTTGTCGCTGGAGACCAATGTCGAGGACCTGCTCCTGGTTGCTGATGCCGGCCCGCTTGATGGCTGGGGCAACGACCAAGACAACGGCATGCATGGCAACTCGTCGACCAACAGCCTCTTCGGGGCAACTGGCAACGACAGCCTCTATGGCAACGACGGCGGCGACTATCTCTACGGTAACACCGGTAACGACGATCTCTTCGGTGGCTCCGGCAAGGACCTCATAGACGGCAACACCGGCGACGACCGCCTGGTCGGCAACAGCGGCTCGGACCTGCTGGTCGGTAAACTTGGCGCGGATCGCCTGGTTGGCGGTGACGGCGAGGACCTGGCCTTCGGTGGCGAAGGAAACGACAGCATCTCCGGCGGTGCGGACGACGACATTGCCTATGGCGGCGGCCAAGACGACATCGTTGCTGGTCAGTTGGGTGACGACACCCTGCGCGGTGGCGGTGGCGACGACACCATGAACGGCAACAGCGGGGCAGACAGCCTCAGCGGTGCCCGCGGTGGCGACTCCTTGAACGGTGGCACCGGGAACGACACGGTTCACGGTGGCTCCGGCGACGACACCCTGGTCGGCAGCCCCAAGGGTCTGGTCGAAGACGACACCATGTATGGTGGCTACGGCGACGACACCTTCATCGTTTTTGGTGGCGAGACCATTCTGGAGGCCCCGGGTCAGGGCAAGGATCTGGTGATCTCCGGCATCACCGGTGACTTCACCCTGGGCCAGAACTTTGAGGACTTCCAGGCCTTCTCCTTCGTCACAGGTGTGAACGGCGTCGGCAACGGCGGCGACAACACCATGTGGGGCAATGAACTGGCCAACAGCCTGCAGGGCCGCTCCGGTGACGATGTCTTCTTCGGTGGCGCCGACAACGACGTGATCGACGGTGGCGACGGCTTCGACCGTGGCTCTGGCGATCAGGGCGACGACACCATGCTGGGCCGCAGCGGTAACGACCGCTTTATCGGTGCCGATGGCGACGACTCCATCTTCGGCGGCAGCGACAGCGACAAGCTGAACGGTGCCTCCGGCAACGACATGGTCTACGGCGGCGACAACGGGACCATTCCCGCGGTGCCGATCTGGGTCGGCTATGAGGCTCTGGTTCCGTTGGATCAAATCGACGAAGCCGGTGAGGTCAGCGATCCAATTCTCCCCGGGCGCGAGGACTCGTCTTCCGGGAACATAAACCATCCCTTCCTAGCCAACCTGCCAGGCGGTGGTGCGATCTTCCGAGTCGACAATGGCACAACTGACGGCGATGCTGTCTTTGTCTTGCAGGCGGAGCCCAGCGGCGAGCAGATCGTGGTTGGCACCATACCGCCGGGCGGCTCGGTAGCGGTCAATGTCGGCGATGTGACGGGCAGCTACGACCTCTATGTCGACGGTGTCCAGGAAGGCGGCCGCAACTCCACCAATGACTCCGAGTTCACTTTGGGTGAACTGCCGGCGCCTGAGTACCTCTTCGGCCGCTCAGGTATCGACACGCTCTTCGGTGGGTCAGGCAGCGACATTGCCTATGGTGGCAAGGATCACGATGTCGTGAACGGAGATTCCGGCAACGACAACCTCTACGGCGATCAGGGCAAAGACACCTTGAACGGTGGAGATGACGAGGACACTGCCTTCGGTGGGGTCAACGACGACGTGGTCAATGGCGATGACGGCGACGATCTGCTGTTCGGTGGCTGGGGTAACGACACCCTCTTCGGTGGCTCCGATGCTGACTTCCTCTACGGCAACACTGGAAACGACGTGATCGTCGGCGGCGACGACAGCGGTAACTCGCTGTTCGGCGGCTCCGGTGGTGACACCTTCGTCTTCAATGAAGACCTGAACGCCTCGGGCTCTCAGGGTGAAATCGGCGACTTCGAAGGGCAGATCCAAGGCGGTGCCGACCAGTTCAAGGTCATTGCCGACAGCCTTCTGGTTTCCGGTGGCGCCTTCATCGGTACCGACACCTTCGACGGTACCGGCATTGCCGAGGTTCGCTTCAACTCATCCAGTGAGTTGGTGCAGGTCGATGCCGATGGTGACGGCTCGACGGACTTCAGCGTTGCGCTGGCCGGGATCTCGATGGCCGGTCAGCTGACTGCCAGCGACTTCCAGTTCAACCTGGTCTAAAAGACCCAACTGGGACTAGGGCGGAAGGGCCGAGGCTTTGTCCTCGGCCCTTTCTCTTTGCGCGCTTGCCGCGAGCCTTGCCGTTCTGTGAGAACAAGCCCATTGGAAATGTGGCAGGAATCTGGCACTCTTGTGGTGGAGGTCACGAGCTAAGCCACAGATAAAGGCGCGGAGTGAGGGGGGAGATCTTAGTTTCTGCCAGGGTGAGGCAAAGACGAGTGACGTCGTCAAGGCGTCAGCATCAGGTGCGAAACCCCTATCGATCGTGACAAAGCGTGTGCCTCCGGTGCCGCGCACTGGAGTCACTGGCAACGAACGGAGGGGGTTTAAGAACGATGCCGATTTATAACGGAACCAACGGACCGGACACGATCACGGGATCGGATCTGGTCGATACCATCTTTGGCCGCAGCGCCAATGACACGCTCTATGGTCTGGCATCGGACGATGTCATCAACGGTGGCACCGACGACGACACGCAGTACGGCGGTCTGGGTAACGACACCATCCGCGGTGGTAGTGGGAATGATATCGCCGAAGGCAACGAGAACGACGATCTGATCTTCGGCAGCTCCGGCACCGACGTTCTCTTCGGTGGGCTCGGCAATGACTATCTGCGCGGCCAGGGCACCAACACCATGTATGGCGGTCTGGGTGACGACACCTTCCGGGTTGCCACCTCCACCGACGTCGTGGTCGAAGGCTTTGCCGAGGGCAGCGACACCATCATCGCCCAGGTCAACGTCTTGGTGGCCACCAACGTCGACGAAGTCACCCTCTTCAGCAATGCCGGTAACATCAATGCCATCGGCAACGAGATCGACAATCGCATCATCGGCAACACGGGCAACAACAAGCTATACGGCCAAGATGGCAATGACGAGGTTCAGGGACGTAGCGGCAATGATAACCTCTACGGCGTGGCTGGCGACGACTCCCTCTCCGGCGGATCCGGTCTGGACCTGTTCGCCGGCGGTTCTGGTGCCGACACCCTCTCCGGCAACGACGACCAAGACGCCCTCTTCGGTGGCTCCGGTAACGATCGGATCCTGGCCGGGACCGGGAACGACTATGCCGCTGGTGGCGACAACAATGATCGCATCAACGGTGACTCCGGTGACGACACCCTCCACGGCGATGCCGGAAGCGATACCCTTATGGGTGACAGCGGCATCGACACGCTCTACGGCGGCCTTGGGAACGATGACCTGAAGGGCGGCTGGGGTGCCGGTGCCGACTATCTCTATGGTGGTCTGGGCGATGACACCTTCCGTGTCTATAACTCGGCTGATGTGATCGTCGAAGCCGCTGCTGAGGGCAGCGACACCATCATCACCAACCTCTCCTTGTCGCTGGAGACCAATGTCGAGGACCTGCTCCTGGTTGCTGATGCCGGCCCGCTTGATGGCTGGGGCAACGACCAAGACAACGGCATGCATGGCAACTCGTCGACCAACAGCCTCTTCGGGGCAACCGGCAACGACAGCCTCTATGGCAACGACAGTAACGACTATCTGGTTGGTAACACCGGCAACGACGATCTCTTCGGTGGATCCGGCGAGGATGTGCTGGTAGGCGACACCGGCGACGATCGCCTGGTCGGCAACAGCGCTACCGATCTGCTGGATGGTGACCTTGGAGCGGATCGCCTGGTCGGCGGTGATGGCGAGGACATTGCCTTTGGTGGCGAAGGAGACGACAGCATCTCCGGCGGTGCGGACGACGACATTGCCTATGGCGGCGGCCAAGACGACATCGTTGCTGGTCAGTTGGGTGACGACACCCTGCGCGGTGGCGGTGGCGACGACACCATGAACGGCAACAGCGGCATCGATCTGCTCTACGGTGCCCGTGGGCGCGATTCTCTGAACGGCGGCACTGGGGTCGACACCATCCGCGGCGGCTCCGGCGCCGACACCCTGGTGGGCAGCCCCAAGGGCCTGGTCGAAGACGACACCATGTATGGTGGCTACGGCAACGACACCTTCGTGGTCTTCGGCGGCGAGACCATCCTGGAGGCTCCGGGTCAAGGTAGGGATCTGGTGATCTCCGGCATCACCGGCGACTTCACCCTGGGTGCCAACTTCGAGGACTTCCAGGCCTTTGCCTTCATCACCGGCGTCAACGGCGTCGGCAATGACGGCATGAACCGCATGTGGGGCAACGACCTGGAGAACACGCTGCAGGGCAAGGACGGCTACGACAGGATCTTCGGCAACGACGGCGATGATCGGCTTGAAGGTGGATCCTGCTTTGATGACCTCTTCGGCGGGCTTGGCGATGACACCATTCTGGGTCAGACCGGCTATGACCTGGCCTTCGGCGACGGCGGCGACGACAGCATTTTCGGTGGTGACACCAGTGACGTCTTGGTCGGCCGCAGCGGCGACGATGCGCTCTACGGCGGCGACAACGGCTTCGACGAGTGCTTCGTGAAGATGCCCTACCCCTATCCGGAAGAGCCGGAGGAGACGGGGAAGACCCGCAACTTCATTGAGGGTGATGGCGACGACGATGAGGAGGAGTGCCTCTGCTATCCGGAAGAGCCGCCTCCGCCAGCCCCGACTGTCATCGAGGGAGATGGTGACGATGAGGAGGAAGAGTGCCTCTGCTATCCCTTCGAGTACCTCTACGGCAATGCCGGTGCAGATCGTATCTTCGGGCAGTCGGGCAAGGACGTGGCCTATGGCGGCGTGCATGACGATCTGATCGAGGGCGGCACTGCCGATGACTATCTCTACGGAGACCAGGGCAACGACAGCCTCTTCGGCGGCGAGGACTATGACGTCGTCGTCGGTGGCGGCGGCAAAGACCTCGGCTATGGCGACGACGGCGACGACATTGTGTTCGGGAACTGGGGTAACGACACCCTCTTCGGCGGCGCCAACGACGACTATGTCTATGGTGGCAGCGGAAACGACCTGATCTATGGTGGGTCCGGCAAGGGCGATGTACTCTTTGGCGGTGCGGAGGGCGACACCTTCGGCTTCAACGAGAACCTGAACGCCGCAGGCTCGCAGGGCATGATCGTCGATTTCGAGGGTCAGATCCAAGGCGGTGCCGACCAGTTCCGGGTCAATGCCGATAGCCTGACCGTCTCTGGCGGCGAGTTCATCGGCGACGATGCCTTCGACGGCACTGGGATTGCCGAGGTCCGCTGGGACAGCGGCGCAGAGAAGCTCCAGGTCGATGCCGACGGTGACGGCTCGTCCGACTTCTCCGTCAGCCTCGTCGGCTTCTCGGTCGTCGATCAACTGACCGCCAGCGACTTCCAGTTCAACCTGATCTAGAAGAACGTCAAACCCCAAGCTGAAAGGGCCGAGGATTCCTCCTCGGCCCTTCTTCTTTTTTGCCTTTTCCATCAAAGCGGTATCGGAGCGAGCAGAAGCCCATTGGAATTGCGGCCAAAATCTGGCAACATTGTGTTGGAGGCAACTGTCCAGACCAGATGATCGGATGCAGGAATGGGGAATCTGATTGTAGTTTCTGCCCTTTAGGGCAGGCGCTAGCCAAGCAGATGGAGGTTATTGACCCCAGACGGGTCTCCCCTATTGTACCCACTTCGGTCATCGCGCCCAAAAAGCGCTCTGGGTGGTTTCGAAATGAACGGAGGAGGGTTTAAACGCATGCCGATCTACAATGGAACAAACGGACCGGACACGATCACGGGATCGGATCTGGTCGATACCATCTTTGGCCGCAGCGCCAATGACACGCTCTATGGACTGGCATCGGACGATGTCATCAACGGTGGCACCGACGACGACACGCAGTACGGCGGTCTGGGTAACGACACCATCCGCGGTGGTAGTGGGGATGATATCGCCGAAGGCAACGAGAACGACGATCTGATCTTCGGCAGCTCCGGCACCGACGTTCTCTTCGGTGGGCTCGGCAACGACTATCTGCGTGGCCAGGGCACCAACACCATGTATGGCGGGCTGGGTGACGACACCTTCCGCGTGGCCACCTCCACCGACGTGGTGGTCGAAGGCTTTGCCGAGGGCAGCGACACCATCATCGCCCAGGTCAACGTCGTAGCGGCCACGAACGTCGATGAGGTGACCCTCTTCAGCAATGCCGGTGCTCTGGACGCGGTTGGCAACGACATCGACAACCGCATCATCGGCAATACCTCCAACAACCGCCTCTACGGGGCCGATGGCAATGACGATGTGCAGGGGCGCAGCGGCCTGGACTACCTCTACGGCCTGACCGGCGAGGATTCCCTCTCCGGAGGATCGGGTATCGACAACGTCTTCGGCGGCTCTGGTGCCGACACCATCTCCGGCAACGACGAGCAAGACGCCCTGTTCGGTGACTCCGGTAACGATCGCATCCTGGCCGGGACCGAGAATGACTTTGCCAATGGTGGCGACGGCAATGATCGGATCAACGGTGATTCCGGTGACGACGTCCTAGACGGCGGCAGCGGAAGCGACGTTCTGATGGGTGACAGCGGCGTCGACACACTCTTCGGCGGCGACGGTGACGACGATTTGAAGGGCGGCTGGGGTGCCGGCGCCGACTATCTCTACGGTGGTCTGGGCGATGACACCTTCCGTGTCTATAACTCGGCTGATGTGATCGTCGAAGCCGCTGCTGAGGGCAGCGACACCATCATCACCAACCTCTCCTTGTTGCTGGTAACCAATGTCGAGGACCTGCTCCTGGTTGCTGATGCCGGCCCGCTTGATGGCTGGGGCAACGACCAAGACAACGGCATGCATGGCAACTCGTCGGAGAACTTCCTTTTCGGGGCGACCGGCGACGACAGCCTCTATGGCAACGATGGCGTCGACTTCCTTTTCGGTGGCACTGGTAACGACGACGTCTTCGGTGGATCCGGCAAGGATCTCTTGGAAGGCAACACCGGCGATGATCGCCTGGTCGGCAACAGCGGTACAGATGCGCTAGACGGTGGGCTGGGCATGGATCGCCTGGTCGGCGGTGACGGCAGTGATCTGGCCTTTGGTGGCGAGGGAGATGACAGCATCTCCGGCGGCGCGGACGACGATATAGCCTATGGCGGCGGCCAAGACGACATCGTCGCCGGTCAGTTGGGTGACGACACCCTGCGCGGTGGTGGCGGCGACGACACCATGAACGGCAACAGCGGCATCGATCTGCTCTACGGTGCCCGTGGGCGCGATTCTCTGAACGGCGGCACTGGGGTCGACACCATCCGCGGTGGCTCCGGCGCCGACACCCTGGTGGGCAGCCCCAAGGGCCTGGTCGAAGACGACACCATGTATGGTGGCTACGGCAACGACACCTTCGTGGTCTTCGGCGGCGAGACCATCCTGGAGGCTCCGGGTCAAGGTAGGGATCTGGTCATCTCCGGCATCACCGGCGACTTCACCCTCGGTGCCAACTTCGAAGACTTCCAGGCCTTTGCCTTCATCACTGGCGTCAATGGTGTCGGCAATGACGGCATGAACCGTATGTGGGGCAACGACCTGGAGAACACGCTGCAGGGCAAGGACGGCTACGACCGGATCTTTGGCAACGATGGCGATGATCGGCTCGAAGGCGGTTCCTGCTTCGATGACCTCTACGGCGGGCTCGGCGATGACACTATCCTGGGTCAAACCGGTTACGACCTGGCCTTCGGCGACGGTGGCGACGACAGCATCTTCGGCGGCGACACCAGTGACGTTCTGGTCGGCCGCAGCGGCGATGATGCGCTCTATGGCGGCGACAATGGCTTCGACGAATGCTTCGTGAAGATCCCCTACCCCTATCCGGAGGATCCGCCGCAGAGCGCGCAAGCCCGCAACTTCGTGGAGGGTGATGGTGACGATGAGGAGGAGTGCCTCTGCTATCCGGAAGAGCCGCCGCCTCCAGCCCCGACCGTTGTCGAGTATGATGGCGACGACGAGGAGGAAGAGTGCCTCTGCTATCCCTTCGAGTATCTCTACGGCAATGCCGGTGCCGATCGCATCTTCGGGCAGTCGGGCAAGGACGTGGCCTATGGCGGCGTGCATGACGACCTGATCGAGGGCGGGACCGCCGACGACTATCTCTATGGCGATCAGGGCAACGACAGCATTTTCGGTGGCGATGACTATGACGTTGTTTTCGGTGGCGGCGGCAAAGACCTCGGCTACGGTGATGACGGCAACGACATCGTGCTCGGCAACTGGGGTAACGACACCCTCTTCGGCGGTGCCAACGACGACTATGTCTATGGTGGCAGCGGCAATGACCTGATCTATGGTGGGTCCGGTAAGGGCGACGTGCTCTTCGGCGGGGCGGAAGGCGACACCTTCGGCTTCAACGAGAACCTGAACGCGTCCGGCTCTCAAGGCGAGATCGCCGACTTTGAGGGGCAGATCCAAGGCGGTGCCGACCAGTTCCGGGTTAATGTCGACAGCCTGACCGTGTCGGGTGGCGAGTTCATCGGCGGCGATGCCTTCGACGGCACCGGAATTGCCGAGGTCCGCTTCGACACCGGTAGTGAGAAGCTTCAGGTCGACGCCGACGGTGACGGCTCTTCGGACTTCACCGTTGTGCTCGCCGGCATCTCCATGGCCGGTCAATTGACCGCCTCCGACTTCCAGTTCAACTTCGTCT
Source organism: Rhodospirillales bacterium (assembly GCA_963669335.1). Classification (GTDB taxonomy): domain Bacteria; phylum Pseudomonadota; class Alphaproteobacteria; order Kiloniellales; family JACOMY01; genus JACOMY01. The sequence continues at coordinate 1,224,736 of OY770023.1, read as the reverse complement.
AGAAGACGCTGACAGCACCCTTATGGAGGGCCGAGGCACTGCCTCGGCCCTCTTTTTTTCAGTGACCATGGTGACCGCTTTTGAGATGCATCCATTGGTAAGACGGCGAGGTTATGCTATTCTAGCGTCCGGTGCACGACGCTTGGCCGGGTGAACAGCGGACTTCGGCTCTCGAACCTTTTCTCTGCGCTCAGACCGCAGGTGTCGCGCTGATTGCGAGACGGGCAGCTGCCCAATCTCAAGACCAAGGCGTCAAGCCAGTTGTTCTCGCAAGGGAGGGAGTCAACAGCATGCCGATCTACAATGGAACCAGCGGACCGGACACGATCACAGGGTCGGATTTGGTCGATACCATCTTCGGACTGAGTGGCAACGACACGCTCTACGGTCTCTCCTCTGACGATCTCCTCTACGGCGGTAACGACGACGACATACTCATTGGCGGTTCGGGTAACGACTCCCTCCACGGTGGTGAGGGCAACGATACGGCGAACGGGCAAGACGGCGATGATTCCTTCTTCGGCGGTGAGGGTGACGATATTGCCCGCGGCCGTGGTGGATCCGATCTCCTCAGAGGGGGAAGCGGCAAGGATGTCTTGCTGGGTGGTTCTGGTGCAGACGAGATTTTCGGCGGCAGTGGCGACGACAACCTGGCTGGGGGACCCTATCTGGGAGCCGGAAACGACGTCGTGCGTGGCGGCGCCGGTGATGACACCCTGGTTGGAAATGTGGAGCAGAATGCCACGCTCTTTGGCGGCGATGGTGAAGACCTGATCATCGCTGGCAACAGGGGCGACCGCATCGCAGGAGGGAGCGGCAAGGACCACATAGAGGGCAACGGAGGTGCCGATCGCATCTTCGGTGGCGGCGGCGATGATGACGTTTTTGCAGGGTCGAACAACGACAGCGTCTATGGTGGCCATGGGGACGATGACCTTGGTGGCCAGAACGGTCGTGATACGATAGAGGGCGGATCTGGATCGGATACTATCTCTGGTGGCTTCGGCAACGACACGATCGTGGGCGGCAGTGGCGTAGACACCCTCTTTGGCGACTTCGGAGATGATGATCTGACTGGATCAAGCAGCGGCTCTGGCCAGGACACGCTGTTTGGCGGTTTGGGCGACGATATCTTCCGGGTAGGCGGCGGCGAAACCCTGATAGGGAACCTTGATGATGGCAACGACACCGTCATCACCTCGGTGAACTGGTCGCTGGAGTTCCATGTCGAGGACTTCATCGCGGTGCTGGATGCCGGCCCAATCAATGGCTATGGCAATTTCCAAGACAATGTCATGCGCGGCAACTCCTCGGTGAACAGCCTCTATGGCAAGTCTGGTAACGACACGCTCATGGGCGAAGATGGAGGGGACTCCCTCTTCGGCGGAAAGGGTGACGATGACCTGATGGGTGGATCCGGCAAGGATCTCTTGGAGGGCCACAGCGGCAACGATCGCCTGGTCGGCAACAGCGGTGCAGATCTGCTGGCCGGCCAGACCGGCATGGATCGCCTGGTCGGCGGCGACGGCAAGGATCAGGCCTTTGGCGGCGACGGAGACGACAGCATCTCCGCCGGTGCGGACGAGGACTTGGTCTTTGGTGGCGCTGATAGCGACATCCTTGCCGGTCAACTGGGTGACGACACCCTGCGCGGTGGCGGCGGTGACGACTCCCTGTCCGGCAACAGCGGTATTGACCTGCTCTACGGCGCTCGCGGAAAGGACTCCCTGAACGGTGGCAGCGGAGTCGACACGCTCCGCGGTGGTTCCGGCAACGACACCTTGGTCGGCAGCCCCAAGGGCCTGGTCGAAGACGACACCATGTATGGTGGCTTCGGCAACGACACCTTCCTGGTCTTCGGCGGCGAGACCATCCTGGAAGCCCCCGATCAGGGCAAGGATCTGGTCATCTCCGGCATTACCGGCGACTTCACCCTGGGTGCCAACTTCGAGGACTTCCAGGCCTTTGCCTTCATCACCGGTGTCAACGGCGTCGGCAACGGCGGCGACAACACCATGTGGGGCAACGATCTTGCCAACAGCTTGCAGGGCCGCTCCGGCGAGGATCGTTTCATCGGCAACGGTGGCAATGACGTCATAGACGGTGGCGACGGCGAAGATCGTGGCTTCGGCGGCGATGGAGAGGACACCATCCTGGGTCGCAGCGGTGCTGACACCTTCAGCGGCGCCCATGGTGACGATACCATCTTCGGCGGCAGTGAAAGCGACACCCTGAACGGTGCCTCTGGGGCCGACATGGTCTACGGCGGCGACAACGGAAGCGTGCCGATCTTCGTGCCCATCAGCCTGAGCCCTGGGACTGGTACTGCACTGGTGCCGCTGGACCAGCTCGATGCCCAGGGTGACATCAGCGACCCTATCGATAATGGTGACTCCCTCGAGACCAACGTCACCTTCCTCGGCAATCTACCGGATGGCGGAGCCATCTTCCGGGTCGACAATAGCACCGGCAACGACATTGCCGTCTTCGAGCTTCAATCGGCCTCCGGCGGCGGCCCCGACATCATCGTTGGCCCCATTCCGTCCGGCTTCTCGGTGGCCGTCAACGTCGGCGTTTTCGCACCTGGTTTGGCTTCCTATCAATTGGTGATCGCGGGGGACGCTTTGGACGGCGTTACTGGCACGGTAGGCAGCGAGGTATTCGATCTGGTGGGCGATCCAGCGCTGGAGTTCCTCTACGGAAGATCCGGGGCCGACCGCCTTTTCGGCCAATCCGGCAATGATGTTGCTTACGGCGGCAAGGATCACGACCAGATCAGCGGCGGTACGGCCGATGACTACCTCTACGGCGACCAGGGCGAAGACACCCTGATGGGTGACGAGGGCGACGACGAAGCCTCCGGCGGCGTCAACGACGACCTGCTCTACGGTGGCGACGGCGGCGATCAGTTGGACGGGGATCGTGGTAACGATACCCTCCACGGCGACAAGGGAGCCGATCTGCTCAATGGAGGAAGCGGCAACGACCTGCTCTTCGGCGGTGGCGACAAGGGCGACCTGCTCTTTGGCGGTGCCGAAGCCGATACCTTCGGCTTCAACGAGAACCTGAACGCCTCAGGCTCGCAGGGCGAGATCGGCGACTTCACCGGCCAGCTACAAGGTGGCGCGGACCAATTCCTGATCCTGGCCGATAGCCTGCTTGTGTCCGGCGGCGAATTCATCGGTGACGATGCCTTCGACGGCACTGGCATCGCCGAAGCCCGCTGGGACAGCGGCGCAGAGAAGCTCCAGGTCGACACCGATGGCGACGGCTCGTCTGACTTCTCCGTCAGCCTCCTCGGCTTCTCGGCCGTCGATCAGCTGACCGCAAGCGACTTCCAGTTCAACCTGGTCTAAGAAGCAGTCGCTATCCAAGATGACGGCCGGGGATCACCTCTCCGGCCGTTCTTTTTTGTTTTAGCCGTCCCGTTTGATCGAGAACAGAACTGCGAAGAACACGACCGAGCCACCGATCCAGGTCGCGACGTTGGGAACTTCAGACAACAGCAGGAAGGCGAAGATGGGCGCCAGCGGGGTCTCCAAAGCGCTCAAGAGCGCGGTCTGACTGGAGGGCACTCGCTTGGCTCCTTCCGCCAAGGCAACCGACGCGATGGCGAAGAGAAGACCGAAAGTAGCAAGGATTGCGACCTCAGTGAGAGGGATGGCTAGGGGCGCACCGAGCACCATGCAGACCGGCAGCAGGAGGACTGACTGCAGGGCCGCCGGGCCTGCCGCCGGTGTCTTGGGATACTTTCGATAGATCACCATGATCGCGGCCATGGCTGTGGTCATCACCAGAGCAAGCAAGTCACCCTGTAGACTGACCTCTCCGAGTGAACCAGCCACGATGATCAGGACCCCCAGCAACGCGCCTAGGCAGCCTCCAATCGTGCGCAAAGCGGCACGCTCTCCGATGAAGGCCCAGGCCAGGAGGGCCGCGATCAAGGGGGCCACCGCATAGATCAATGACACATTGGCAATCGAGGTCAGCTTGAAGGCGGGAATGAAGGCCGCCGTACCGAGACCGCCGATCAGACCGACCGCCAAGCCACTCCGCCCCATCTTGAGGAAGCTCTGCCGGAAGTCGCCCCTCTGCAGGGTCCAGAGAAGGGTGAAGCCGGCTGCAAAGCATCCCCGCCAGAAGATTACCTCCCACGACCCGGCCTCAACGCCTTTGGTGAAGAGACCGGCCGTACTGTAGGTCAATGCCGCTATGACGACCAAGGTAACACCCAGGTAATAGTCCGACCGTTGGATTGCCGTCATGCGGAGGCCCCTCCCCTTCACCTGCACCCCGGCGGACGGGTGACGCGAGCGCGTCTTGGTCCGCTGGGATTCAGCGATCACGCATTAGATTTTCTTGCTATGTGAACAGCAGAGAAGCATGCCCCTACGTTCATAGACTTGCTGTTAGCGAGATATGCGGTTAGTCTTGTGACAGAGCAAACGAGAAGATCTTACCTTACACATTAGGTATTCTAAGGTGTTGATATAACGAACCCTCTGCCACCGCTGAATGCGCTCAAGGCTTTTGAATCGGCGGGCCGTCACCTCAGCTTCAAGGACGCGGCGGCTGAGCTGAACGTCACGCCGGCCGCGATCAGCCACCAGGTGAAGGCCTTGGAAGAGCTGCTCCAAGTTCCGCTCTTCCACCGCCTGACCCGCGCGCTGCGTCTGACCCCAGCCGGTGAGGCAGCTTTACCGCTGCTGACCCAAGGCTTCGAGCACTTGGCTCTGGGCGTGGAGCAGATCAGGGCAGAGTCGGAGAGCCGCGTTCTGACCATCAGCGTCAGCCCCTCCTTCGGCGCCATGTGGCTTTTGCCCCGGCTGGAGCTGTTCCGCAGCAGACACCCAGAGATAGAGATCCGGATCGACGGTACGGATCGACTGGTCGATGTCGCCAGCGGAGACGCCGATGTCGCCGTGCGCTACGGCCCCGGCGGCTATCGCGGGGTACGCGTCGATTGGCTCTTCAATCAACGCAACAGGCCGGTCTGCAGCCCCTCTCTCCTGCAGGGCGATGTTCCGCTGCAGGAGCCCGACGACCTACGCCATCACACCCTGCTACATGTCGATTGGAAGGAGGCCGAGGCGAGCTGGCGCATGTGGCTGCTAGCCGCCGGCCTGCACGATATCAATCCGACCCGAGGCCCGCGCTTCACCGTCGAGCAGATGGCCCTGCAGGCGGCAATCGACGGCCAGGGGGTGGCCTTGATCGGAGACATGATGGCGGCCGAGGAGATCGCCGCCGGCCGCCTGCTCTACCCCTTCGACCCCAAACTCACCACCCCGCTCAGCTTCTCCTTTTACCTGCTGAGCGCCAAGGGCAGCATCGCAGAGCCAAAGGTCGAGGCCTTTCGCAGTTGGCTGCTGGAGGAGGTTAGCGCCTCACGGAACGAGGGCGAGGTCGCATGGGAGTCCCCATAGAGAAGGGGCGGCACCGCGATGGTGCCGCCCCCAGTCTCTCGCTCAAGCGACGGCTTACTCGGCCGCCGTGGCATCCGGCGCGTCGTCGGGCCCTGGGCTCTCGCCTTCCGGCTGTTCAGCGCGCTGTTCGGCCAAGAGGACCTGGTCGCGGTCCGCCGCCACGCGCTTTACTTGGTTCATGACAGAGCCCGTGCCCGCCGGGATCAGACGTCCGACGATCACGTTCTCCTTCAGGCCCACCAGGAAGTCGACCTTGCCCTGAACCGAGGCCTCGGTCAGCACTCGCGTCGTCTCCTGGAAGGAGGCTGCGGAGATGAAGGAACGGGTCTGCAGCGAGGCCTTGGTGATGCCCTGCAGCACCGGCTTGGCCTCGGCCGGCTTGCCGCCCTCTTCTTCCGTGCGCTCGTTGACCGCGTCGTACTCGTCGCGATCGACCTGCTCGCCGATCAGGAAGGTGGTGTCGCCGGTGTCGGTGATCTCGACCTTCTGCAGCATCTGACGGCAGATGACCTCAATGTGCTTGTCGTTGATCTTCACGCCCTGCAGTCGGTAGACGCTCTGGATCTCGTTCACCAGGTACTCGGCCAGGGCCTCGATGCCCATGACCTCCAGGATGTCATGCGGCACGGGGCTGCCGTCCATCAGGAGGTCGCCGCGCTCCACGAAGTCGCCTTCCTGCACGGAGATATGCTTGCCCTTGGGCATCATGTACTCCTTGGCCTCGGCGTCCTCGTCGGGCGGGCGGACGATGATCCGGCGCTTGGTCTTGTAGTCCTTGCCGAACTCGACCCGGCCGGCGATCTCGCTGATGACCGCGAAGTCCTTGGGCTTGCGGGCCTCGAAGAGCTCGGCCACACGCGGCAGACCGCCGGTGATGTCGCGGGTCTTGGAGGTCTCACGCGGGATACGGGCCAGCACGTCGCCGGCCTTCACCTCTGCCCCGTTCTCGACCGAGAGGATGGCGTCCACCGACATGAGGTAGCGCGCTTCCAGCCCGTTCGAGAGCTTCATCATGTTGCCGTCGGCATCGGAGAGCTGGATGCGCGGGCGCAGGTCATTGCCCTGCGGCTGCTGCTTCCAGTCCACCACCACGCGGCTGGCGATACCGGTCTGCTCGTCGGTCACCTCACGCATGGAGATACCGTCGATCAGGTCGGCATAGACCGCAACACCATTCTTCTCGGTGATGATCGGCATGGTGTAGGGGTCCCACTCGGCAAGCCGCTGGGCCTTGGTCACCTCGGTGCCGTCGTCGACCAGCAGGCGCGCACCGTAGGGCACGCGATGGTTGGCGCGGTCACGCCCCATCTCGTCCTTCAGCACGACCTCCAGGTTGCGGGTCATGACGATCAGCACGCCCTCGGAGTTGGCCACCACGTTGCGGTTGCGGATGGCAATGGTGCCGTCGACCGTGGCCTCGACAGAGCTCTGCTCGGCACCACGCTGGGCGGCGCCGCCGATGTGGAAGGTACGCATGGTCAGCTGCGTGCCGGGCTCGCCGATCGACTGGGCGGCGATGACGCCCACGGCCTCACCCTGGTTCACCTTGGTGCCGCGGGCCAGATCGCGCCCGTAGCAGGTACCGCAGATGCCACTGGCCGACTCACAGACCAGCGGCGAGCGCAGCTTGACGGTATCGACACCCGCCAGGTCGATCTTAACGACCAGCTCTTCGTCGATGATGGTCCCGGCCGGCACGATGACCTCACCGCTGGCAGAGTCCACCACATCCTCGGCCGCGGTGCGCCCCAGGATCCGGTCGGTCAGCGGCGCCAGCACCTCACCGCCCTCGACCACGGCCGAGATGGTGAGCGCACGGGTGGTGCCGCAGTCGTCTTCGGTGATGATGGCGTCCTGCGCCACGTCGACCAGACGGCGGGTCAGATAGCCGGAGTTCGCCGTCTTCAAAGCCGTGTCGGCCAGACCCTTACGGGCACCGTGGGTGGAGTTGAAGTACTCCAGCACGGTCAGGCCTTCCTTGAAGTTGGAGATGATCGGCGTCTCGATGATCTCGCCCGAGGGCTTGGCCATTAGGCCGCGCATGCCGGCCAGCTGCTTGATCTGGGCCGGCGACCCACGGGCCCCGGAGTGCGCCATCATGTAGACGGAGTTGATGTCGCGTCCTTTGACGACGCTCATCCCCTTCATCATCTCCTCGGCGACGCGGTCGGTGGTCGTCGACCAGACGTCGACCACCTTGTTGTACTTCTCGCCGCGGGTGATCAGGCCGTCCTGATACTGCTGCTCGAACTCCTTCACCTGGGTCTGGGCATCGTCGACCAGGTTGTGCTTGGCGTCCGGAATGATCAGATCGTCCTTGCCGAAGGAGATGCCGGCCTTGTTGGCGTAGTTGAAGCCCAACGCCATGATACGGTCGGCAAAGATCACCGTCTCTTTCTGACCGCAGTGGCGATAGACCACGTCCAAGACCTCTGAGATCTCGCGCTTGGTCAAGACCCGGTTGACGATGTCGAAGGGCACCCGGGGGTCCTTAGGCAGCACCTCAGAGAGGATCATGCGACCGGCCGTGGTGTCGACCCGCTGCACGAGCTCATTGCCCTCTTCGTCCTTCGTGACGTAGCGCGTGGTGATCTTGGAGTGCAGGGTGATGGCACCCGCATCCAGGGCCGCCTGCAGCTCGCCCATGTTGGCGATCGGGGTGGCATCGCGGGTCTCGCCGCCCTCCATCGAGAGGTAATAGATACCCAGCACAATGTCCTGGCTGGGCACGATGATCGGCTTGCCGTTGGCGGGCGAGAGGATGTTGTTGGTCGACATCATCAGCACGCGGGCTTCGAGCTGTGCTTCCAAGGAGAGCGGCACGTGGACCGCCATCTGGTCGCCGTCGAAGTCGGCGTTGAAGGCGGTGCAGACCAGCGGGTGCAGCTGGATGGCCTTACCCTCGATCAGCACCGGCTCGAAGGCCTGAATGCCCAGGCGATGCAGGGTCGGCGCGCGGTTCAGCAGCACTGGATGCTCACGGATGACCTCTTCCAGGATATCCCAGACCTCAGGCCGCTCTTTCTCCACCATGCGCTTGGCCGCCTTGATGGTCGAGGCCAGGCCATAGAGCTCCAGCTTGGAGTAGATGAAGGGCTTGAAGAGCTCCAAGGCCATCTTCTTCGGCAGGCCGCACTGATGCAGCTTCAGCTCCGGGCCGACCACGATGACCGAGCGGCCGGAGTAGTCGACACGCTTGCCCAGCAGGTTCTGGCGGAAGCGGCCCTGCTTGCCCTTCAGCATGTCGGAGAGCGACTTCAGCGGACGCTTGTTGGCGCCGGTGATGACGCGGCCGCGACGGCCGTTATCGAAGAGGGCGTCAACCGCCTCCTGCAGCATGCGCTTCTCGTTACGCACGATGATGTCGGGCGCACGCAGCTCCATCAGCCGCTTCAGACGGTTGTTGCGGTTGATGACGCGGCGATAGAGATCGTTCAGATCAGAGGTGGCGAAGCGGCCGCCATCCAGCGGCACCAGCGGGCGCAGCTCGGGCGGGATCACCGGCACCACGTCCAGAATCATCCACTCCGGATGCGAGCCGGAATCCATGAAGGACTCGACCAGCTTCAGGCGCTTCACCAGCTTCTTGCGCTTGGCCTCGGAGTTGGTCTCCTTCAGGTCCGCGCGCATGTTGACCCGCTCGGAATCAAGGTCGATCTGGCTCAGCATGTCCTTGATCGCCTCGGCGCCGATCTTGGCGATGAAGTTCTCGTCGCCGTACTTCTCCTGCGCGTCGAGGAACTCATCCTCGCTCAAGAGCTGGCGCGGCTTCAGATCGGTCATGCCCGGCTCGATGACCACATAGGCCTCGAAGTAGAGGATCCGCTCCAGATCCTTCAGGGTCATGTCCATCAGCAAGCCGATGCGGCTGGGCAGCGACTTCATGAACCAGATGTGCGCCACGGGGCTGGCCAGCTCGATGTGGCCCATGCGCTCGCGCCGGACCTTCGAGAGGGTAACCTCAACGCCGCACTTCTCGCAGATGATGCCGCGATACTTCATCCGCTTGTACTTGCCGCAGAGACACTCGTAGTCTTTTATCGGACCGAAGATGCGGGCACAGAAGAGGCCATCGCGCTCCGGCTTGAAGGTACGATAGTTGATGGTCTCGGGCTTCTTGATCTCGCCGAAGGACCAAGAGCGGATACGCTCCGGGCTGGCGATGGAAATGCGAATCTGATCGAAGCTCTGCGGGCCCTGGGGCTGGCCGAAGATATTCACTAGTTCGTTCATAGACACTCTCCTGCGGGGCGGAGGTTGGCCCGGACCACCAGGGCCCGGGCCGAAAATAAAAGTCCGGCGGCTGGCTTAGTAGCTGCTCTGCTTCAGCTCGACGTTGAGGCAGAGCGAGCGCAGCTCCTTCACCAACACGTTAAAGGACTCCGGAATGCCGGCTTCGAAGTTGTCGTCGCCCTTGACGATGGCCTCGTAGACCTTGGTGCGGCCCGAGACGTCGTCCGACTTCACCGTCAGCATCTCCTGCAAGGTGTAGGAAGAGCCATAGGCTTCCAGCGCCCAGACCTCCATCTCACCGAAGCGCTGACCACCGAACTGCGCCTTACCGCCCAGCGGCTGCTGGGTGACCAAGGAATAGGGGCCGATCGAGCGGGCGTGGATCTTGTCGTCCACCAGGTGATGCAGCTTCAACATATAGATGTAGCCGACCGTCACCGGACGGTGGAAGGCCTCGCCACTGCGCCCATCGACCAGGGTGACCTGACCGGAGGACTCAAGCCCGGCTGCGGTCAGGGCGTCGACGATATCGGCTTCATGCGCACCATCGAAGACCGGCGAGGCGATAGGCACGCCGTTGGTGATGTTGCGTGCCATCTCCACGACCTGATCGTCTTTCAGCTCGGCGACCTCATCCTGATAGGTCTTCTCGCCATAGATCGCCTTGAACTTGTCGCGCAGCCCGTCGGTATCGGCCTGTACGCGTTCCACCAGTTCCGCCACCTGACGGCCGAGGCCACGACAGGCCCAACCCAGATGGGTTTCCAGGATCTGACCGACGTTCATACGGCTGGGCACACCCAGCGGGTTCAGCACGATGTCGACCGAGGTGCCGTCCTCCAGATAAGGCATGTCCTCGACCGGCACGATGCGCGAGACCACGCCCTTGTTGCCGTGCCGTCCAGCCATCTTGTCGCCCGGCTGAATCTTGCGCTTCACCGCGACGAAGACCTTGACCATCTTCATCACGCCCGGCGGCAGCTCGTCGCCGGCCTGCAGCTTGGCCACCTTGTTGTCGAAGCGCTTGGTCAGACCGCCAACCGCCTGGTCGAAGGCCTTGCCCAGCTCTTCGATCTCGGCCTGGCGGGCATCGTCGGCCACGGTGATGTGACGCCACTGACCCGGGGTGTAGTCGGAGAGCACCAGCTCGGTCACCTCGGTGCCGGCAACGAAGCCCTTGGGTCCGCTCTGGCCCTGCTGACTGACCAGCAGATCCTTCAGGCGGTTGTAGTAGCTGCGCTCCAGGATCGCCTTCTCGTCGTCGCGGTCCTTGGCCAGACGCTCGATCTCCTGCCGCTCGATCTGCAGGGCACGCTCGTCCTTGTCGACGCCGCGGCGCGAGAAGACGCGGACCTCGACGATGGTGCCGCTGACACCCGGCGGCACCCGAAGCGAGGTGTCGCGCACGTCAGAGGCCTTTTCGCCGAAGATGGCGCGCAACAGCTTCTCTTCCGGGGTCATCGGGCTCTCGCCCTTCGGCGTCACCTTGCCGACCAGGATGTCGCCCGGCTGGATCTCGGCACCGATGTAGACGATGCCGGCCTCGTCGAGGTTGCGCAGCGCGTCTTCACCGACATTCGGGATGTCACGGGTGATCTCTTCCTGACCCAGCTTGGTGTCGCGGGCCATGACCTCGAATTCCTCGATGTGGATCGAGGTGAAGACGTCATCGCGCACGATCCGCTCGGACAGCAGGATCGAGTCTTCAAAGTTGTAGCCCTGCCAGGGCATGAAGGCGACCAGCACGTTGCGGCCCAGGGCCAGCTCACCCAGGTCGGTCGAGGGTCCGTCGGCGACGATGTCGCCCTTCTCCACGATTTCACCGACTTTCACCAGCGGGCGCTGGGTGATGCAGGTGTTCTGGTTGGAGCGCTGGAACTTAAGCAGGTTGTAGATGTCCACACCGGTCTCACCGGCATGGCTCTCCTTCTCGTTCACGCGCACCACGATGCGGGTGGCATCGACCTGATCGACCACGCCGCCGCGACGGGCGGAGATGGCCACACCGGAATCGCGCGCCACGGTGCCTTCCATGCCGGTGCCGACCAGCGGCGCCTCGGCCTTGATCAAGGGCACCGCCTGGCGTTGCATGTTGGAACCCATCAGCGCGCGGTTGGCGTCATCATTCTCCAAGAAGGGAATGAGCGCGGCCGCCACCGAGACCAGCTGCTTGGGCGAGACGTCCATCAGCTGGATGTCTTCCGAACGCGCCAGCATGTAGTCGCCGCCCTTGCGCGAGGAGATCAGGTCCTCGGCGAAGCGCTGCTCCCCATCCAGCGGGGCGTTGGCCTGAGCGACGGTGTACTTCCCCTCCTCCATGGCGGAGAGGTAGACCACGTCCTCGGTCACCCGGCCGTCCTCGACCCGGCGATAGGGCGTCTCGATAAAGCCATACTGGTTGACCCGGGCATAGGTCGCCAGCGAGTTGATCAGACCGATGTTCGGGCCTTCCGGCGTCTCAATCGGGCAGATCCGGCCATAGTGGGTCGGATGCACGTCGCGCACCTCGAAACCGGCACGCTCACGGGTCAGACCGCCCGGACCCAGGGCCGAGAGACGACGCTTATGCGTGATCTCCGACAGGGGGTTGGTCTGGTCCATGAACTGCGAAAGCTGCGAGGAGCCGAAGAACTCGCGCACCGAAGCCGCCGCCGGCTTGGCGTTGATCAGATCGTGCGGCATGACGCTGTCGATCTCGACAGAGCTCATACGCTCGCGGATCGCGCGCTCCATGCGCAGCAGGCCGACGCGGTACTGATTTTCCATCAGCTCGCCGACCGAGCGCACACGGCGGTTGCCCAGGTGATCGATGTCGTCGATTTCGCCGACGCCGTCCTTCAGATCGCAGAGGATGCGCAGGATGCGCAGCATGTCCTCTTTGCGCAGGACACGCAGCTGATCATCGGTGGCGTTCTCACGGCCATAGAGGCGCGCGTTCATCTTCACGCGCCCGACGGCCGAGAGGTCATAACGCTCGGAGTCGAAGAAGAGCCCCTTGAAGAGCGCCTCGGCGCTCTCAAGCGTCGGCGGCTCGCCCGGACGCATGACGCGATAGATGTCGACCAGCGCCTCCTCGCGGGTGCGGTTCTTGTCGACGGCCAGGGTGTTGCGCAGATAGGCGCCGATATTGATGTGGTCGATCGCCAGGGTGTCCAGGCTATCCAGTGCCAGGGCCTCGATCCGGGTCAGCAGGGGCTCGGTGATCTCGTCACCGGCCTCACCGAAAACCTCGCCGGTGTCCGTGTCGATCAAATCGCTGGCGAGATAGCGGCCCAGCAAGTCTTCGCGGGCGACCAGGATGTACTCCAGGCCGGCCTCGGCGAACTGCCGGGTCTTGCGCGGCGTGATCTTGGTTCCCGCTTCGGCCACCACTTGGTTGGTCTTGGCGTCGATCAGGTTGCGCGTCAGCTTGGAGCCGCGCAGGGCCTCGCCATCGAACTTGGTGTGCCACTGGTCCTTGGAGCGGATGTAGGAGACCTGACCATAGAAGGTGTTCAGCATCTCCTCCAGGGTCATGCCCTGGACCTCGACTGGTTCCAGCTCGCGGCCCTCGGCGGCGGCCTCTTCGCGCAGCTTGGCCGTGCGCTCTGAATCCAAGGCCAAGAGCAGAGTGGTCGCCGGCAGCTTGCGACGGCGGTCGATGCGCACATAGACCAGGTCCTTGGCATCGAACTCGAAATCGAGCCAGGAGCCGCGATAGGGGATCACGCGGGCGGCGAAGAGGTACTTGCCCGAAGCGTGGGTCTTGCCCTTGTCGTGATCGAAGAAGACACCGGGCGAGCGGTGCATCTGGCTCACGATCACACGCTCGGTGCCGTTGATCACAAAGGTGCCGTTGCCGGTCATGAGCGGCATGTCGCCCATGTAGACATCCTGCTCCTTGATATCGCGGATCGAGCGGGCACCGGTGTCTTCATCGACGTCCCAGACCACCAAGCGGAGGGTGACCTTCAGCGGTGCCGCAAAGGTGATGCCGCGCTGCTGGCATTCCTCGACGTCGTACTTCGGCTCTTCCAGCTCGTAATGAACGAACTGCAGCTCGGCGCGCTCAGAGAAGTCCTTGATCGGAAAGACGGACTTGAAGACTTCTTGCAGACCGAGGGTCGAACGAGTCGCCGCGTCGCCGCCCATCTGTAGAAACTGGTCGTAGGAGCTTTTCTGCACCTCGATCAGGTTCGGCATCTGTGCGACTTCGGGGATTCGACCATAGCTCTTGCGTAGGCGCTTGCGACCGGTGAACGACCTCTTCATGACTCGCCCTTCTTCCCTTCCTGCCCAGACCCCAAGCGATCCGGGCGAATGCGGTGCCAAGGCACCGCCAGCATCTCCTGCGCGGGGTAAGACACCCGCACCTTAAGTCTCTGATGCGGCCTCTAATTGACCGCACAAGGCCCTTGAGCCTTGATCCCGACACGTCCTCTAAGCACGGCTTAGCGGCAGGTTCGGCTTGATAAATGCACAAACGCCCAAGGGCGGCGCGGGAAATTCTCCCGCGCCGCCTGGGCTATCGCTCTTGCCACTGCGCCGGGGCGCAGCGGCCGAAGACTAGGCGATTTCGATCGTCGCGCCAACGCCCTCAAGCTGCTCCTTAAGCTTGTCGGCCTCGTCCTTCTGCACGCCCTCTTTGATTGCCTTGGGCGCGCTCTCCACCAGCTCCTTGGCCTCCTTGAGGCCGAGGCCGGTGATCGCACGGACCTCCTTAATCACGTTGATCTTCTTGTCGCCGATCGCCTTCAGGACGACGTCGAACTCGGTCTTCTCTTCGGCAGCCGGGGCGGCATCGTCGCCACCGCCAGCAGCGGCCATCATCGGCATCGCCATCGGCGCAGCCGCGGCCGAGACACCCCAGGTGTCTTCCAACTTCGTGGCGAGCTCAGCCGCCTCAAGTACGGTCAGGTTCGAAAGCTCTTCGACGAGCTTGTCCAAATCAGCCATTTTGTCACTCCTCAGGGTCTTGGCTGGGGATCCGGGCCTCTCGGTTACGCTTGGGCCCCGCTATCCCGCTTTTTTCACGTTATAGTCCGCGGGCTAAGCCGCTTGCACCTCGTCCAGGCCTATGCCGCATCCTTCTGGGCATAGGCGTTGAGAACACGTGGCAGCTTCGAAGCACCGGCCTGCATGACACCGGCGACCTTGGTCGCAGGTGCCGGCAGCACGCCGGCAATCTTGGTAGCCGGGGCCTGGATGAGGCCGACCAGCTTGCCGCGCAGCTCGTCCAAAGACGGCATCTTCGAAACCTGCTCGACGCCCTTGGCGTCCAAGACCTGCGAGCCGAAACCGGCAGCCACGATGGTCAGCTTCTTGCTGTCCTTCGCGAACTTGACGATCGCCTTTGCAGCCTCGACGGGATCCTCAGACCAGA
The DNA here is from genome assembly GCA_963669335.1 of Rhodospirillales bacterium. Classification (GTDB taxonomy): domain Bacteria; phylum Pseudomonadota; class Alphaproteobacteria; order Kiloniellales; family JACOMY01; genus JACOMY01. The sequence goes on along the minus strand of OY770023.1, from coordinate 1,209,715 downwards.
TTAGTCCGGTCGGACCCGTGAGCTCGTCACTTAACCCCTCGAAAGGAGTGTTCTCCAGGGCGAGACGCGCCAAACGGTTCTTAGCCACCTTGAATCTGGCACCGGACTCCCGCATACGCCGACGCAGATCCTGGCTCTCGAAGACCGTCATCCCGGTTTGATGGGTGACAATCAAAAGAGTGGACTGCGAGAAGGCGCCGTTGAGTTCCGCGACCAGAGCTTCTTTAGCAGCACGATCCACGAATGCGTCTCCACCTTGCTGAAACGCCCTTGGCCATCCAACAATCTCTTCAAAAAGAAGAGACCGCCAAATCACTGGACGCTCTCACCAAAGGGCATCGGACCACCCGACACCCCGACTCTCTGCCCAGGAGAGCACTCGCCAAGAACCCGTCTGCCTGATGTGGTTGCCAAAGCAGCACCGTCAAGCAAGAGACTAGACCCTGTGCACCCCGTCTATGCAGGCACCGCATCGGATACGGAGCTTAAATGGCCCGAAAGCCACGCCTACAGTCTTGGACAGTTGCTCCGAAAGGCGAAGCCCTCAAAGGACCTCGGCCTTCGGATCCAGCCGCCGCGGCGTCCTCAACAGGAGGCCACCGCCGCGGAGAATTCCAATAAAACGTCGACCCGTCAGCCCGTTAGGCCGGCGGTGTCCACGGAAATGCCCGGCCCCATGGTGGAGCTCAAGGAGACCTTCTTTACGTAGGTACCCTTGGCGCCAGAGGGCTTGGCCCGCATGATCGCATCGACGAAGGCGCGCACATTAGCCAAAAGTGCGGCGTCGTCAAAGCTTACTTTGCCAACCCCGGCATGCACAATTCCGGCACGTTCGGCGCGGAACTCCACCTGACCGCCCTTGGCAGCCTGCACGGCGGCGGCGACATCGTTGGTCACGGTGCCCAGCTTGGGGTTCGGCATCATGCCGCGCGGACCCAAGATCTTACCCAGGCGACCAACCAGAGCCATCATGTCCGGCGTTGCGATGGTGCGGTCGAAGTTGAACTGACCGCCCTGGATTTCAGCGACCAGATCCTCGGCGCCGACGATATCGGCACCGGCCTCTTTGGCCGCATCGGCCTTGTCGCCACGCGCGAAAACCGCAACGCGGACCGTCTTGCCGGTGCCGTTGGGCAGGCTGACCACACCGCGCAGTGCCTGATCGGCATGGCGTGGATCAATGCCCAGGTTCATCGAGATCTCAACCGACTCGTCGAATTTGGCGCTGGCTTTCTCACGCACAAGACGGACCGCCTCTTCGATCGGATAGGAGGCGTCGCGGTCCAGGCCGTCCAGCGCCTGCTTTTGGTTCTTCGTAAGCTTTGCCATCGTCCTACTCCACCACCTGCAGGCCCATGGAGCGGGCCGAACCGAGGATGATCTTGGTCGCCGCATCCAGGTCGTAGGCGTTCAGATCCTCCATCTTCTTTTCGGCGATCTCGCGGCACTGTGCCACCGTGACCGTCCCGTTGGTGCCGCGGCCCGGCGTCTGGTGCCCCTTGGGCACGCCTGCAGCCTTCTTCAGGAAGTAGGCAGCCGGCGGCGTCTTCATCTCGAAGGAGAAGCTGCGGTCGGTGTAGGCGGTGATCACCACCGGCACCGGCATGCCGGTCTCCATATCCTGCGAGGCAGCATTGAAGGCCTTGCAGAACTCCATGATGTTCAGACCGCGCTGACCCAGCGCCGGTCCGATCGGCGGCGAAGGATTGGCCTTGCCAGCCGGAATCTCGAGCTTGATGTAGCCCGCGACTTTCTTTGCCATCGAACAGTCCCTCTAAAAACAACGCAAAACCACAGCGAACCCACTCCGCTGCGGGTGAGAGCTCCGCGGTTCCAAACAGCCGCCACGGGTCTTCGTGGCCCGGCCTCCCGCGTTTCCCTAGGTCTCCTTCAGTCATCTTGACCGCAGGAGACGCGGCATCAGCCCGCTCCCCCTCCCGGCCACCCACGCCATTATCCTAATTGGGTGGCCGGGAGGGGGAGCGGGCTGGTGCCGATCCGGTGAGCCTTAGCTCACCGCAAACAGATAGGCATCCGGCTAGAGTTTTGCCACCTGCCCGTATTCCAGCTCCACCGGGGTCGAGCGACCGAAGATGGAGACGGAAACCTTGAGGCGCGTGCGCTCCGGATCGACTTCCTCGACCATGCCGACAAAGCTCTCGAAAGGCCCGTCAGTGACACGCACCTGCTCGCCCACCTCGAAGATGATGGAGGACTTGGGCCGCTCCACCCCCTCTTTGACCTGATCCAAGATCCGCTGCGCCTCAGCCTCCGAAATCGGCGAGGGCTTCATCTGCCCGCCCAGGAAGCCGGTCACTTTCGGCGTATTCTTGATCATGTGCCAGGACATGTCGGTCAGATCCATCTTGACCAAGACATAGCCCGGGAAGAACTTCCGCTCCGCGTTCACCTTCTGGCCGCGGCGCAACTCGATCACCTCTTCCGTCGGCACCAAGACCTGTTCGATCAGGTCGGTCATGCCAAGCTGTTCTGCCTGTTCGCGAACGGCCTCGGCGACCTTCTTCTCGAAGCCCGAATAGACGTGAATCACATACCAACGCTTGGCCATTTGACCTTGCCCTAACCTAACTTAACGCCCGAAGCCCAGGATCGCCGAGATGCCGAGGCTCAAGACCTGGTCGACCAGAAAAAAGAACAGCGCCACCAAGGCCACCATCACGAAGACCATCGCGGTGGTGACCATGGTCTCCTTCCGCGTCGGCCACGTCACCTTCGAGACCTCTTGGCGAACCTCGGTGATAAAGTTGACCGGCTTGAAGGCCATCAAGCTTCCTTTCCAAAACCAATTCAAACACGGGCAAACGGCGGCCCGGCGCTTCTAAGCGTCCTGGCCGCCGTCCCCAGTTTCCTATGACCCCGCGTTGGCAGGAGTGGAGGGACTCGAACCCACAGCCCCCGGTTTTGGAGACCGGTGCTCTACCAATTGAGCTACACTCCTAGCGCCAGCCTACGCGGCGGCAAACCTCTTCTTCTCGCGCGCCGAACTAATCGGCAATCTTGGCGACGACGCCGGCACCGACGGTGCGACCGCCTTCGCGGATGGCGAAACGCAGGCCTTCGTCCATGGCGATCGGTGCAATCAACTCCACAGCGATCGTGGTGTTGTCGCCCGGCATCACCATCTCGGTACCCTCCGGCAGCTCCACCACACCCGTCACGTCGGTCGTGCGAAAGTAGAACTGCGGACGATAGTTCCCGAAGAAGGGCGTGTGACGACCACCCTCTTCCTTCGTCAGGATATAGCACTCCGCCGTGAACTTCGTGTGCGGCGTGATCGACTTGGGGTGCGCCAGAACCTGGCCACGCTCCACCTCTTCACGACCAACACCACGCAGCAGCGCGCCGATGTTGTCGCCCGCCTCGCCCTGATCCAAGAGCTTGCGGAACATCTCCACACCCGTCACCGTCGTCTTGCGCGTGTCCTTCAGGCCGACGATCTCGATCTCCTCGCCGACCTTCACAACACCACGCTCAACGCGGCCGGTCACCACCGTGCCACGACCCGAGATCGAGAAGACGTCCTCGATCGGCATCAGGAAGGGCTTGTCCTTCGGACGCTCCGGCTGCGGGATGTAGGAATCAACCTCGGCCATCAAGGCCAGGATCGCCTCCCTGCCCAGCTTCTCGTCGCTGTCTTCCAGCGCCGCCAAGGCAGAACCCTTCACGATCGGAATGTCGTCGCCCGGGAACTCATAGCTCGACAGCAGCTCGCGAACCTCAAGCTCCACCAGCTCCAAGAGCTCCTCGTCGTCCACCTGATCGCACTTGTTCAGGAACACCACGATCGCAGGCACACCGACCTGACGCGCCAAGAGGATGTGCTCGCGGGTCTGCGGCATCGGTCCGTCGGCGGCAGAGACAACCAGGATGGCGCCGTCCATCTGCGCCGCACCGGTGATCATGTTCTTCACATAGTCGGCGTGACCGGGGCAGTCGACGTGCGCGTAGTGACGGTTCTCCGTCTCGTACTCCACATGCGCCGTCGAGATCGTGATGCCACGCGCCTTCTCTTCCGGCGCCTTGTCGATCTGATCATAGGCCGTGAACTTTGCACCGCCCGCTTCCGCCAGCACCTTCGTGATCGCAGCCGTCAACGACGTCTTGCCATGATCAACATGGCCAATCGTTCCGATGTTGCAGTGCGGCTTCGTCCGCTCAAATTTTGACTTGGCCATCGCTTCCCTGGTCCCGTCCTCGGCCTCAACGTTGCGCTATGGAGACTGATTTCCCGCACCTCACTCCCCGGCCCCGCCCGGTCGTCCTGATCGACAACCGGCGGCCGTTGGAGCGGGTGAGGGGAATCGAACCCCCGTCGTAAGCTTGGAAGGCTTCTGCTCTACCATTGAGCTACACCCGCCTCCGGCGCACCAGAGACAGATAGCGCCTCGCCGGCCCCGGTACAATGACCAAAGCGACCAACGTGACGCTCCTTCCCCTGCCAACGGTTAGACAAAAGCTCCGCACGCACGATGGTGGAGGGGGTTGGATTCGAACCAACGTAGGCATAGCCAACGGGTTTACAGCCCGTCCCCTTTAGCCACTCGGGCACCCCTCCAGGCGCGTGCGCGGAACCAATCGCCCCGGCAGCAGGCGGGCCACTATGGCCAAAAAAGTTCTGCTGTCAATGGCAAAGGAAATGCGGCAAAGCCTGATCCGCATCGGTCAGAGAATAGATGAGCCCAATGAGGAAGACGCGCAGGTCCGGCGGCAGCGCCAGACAGCATCCAGGCCCGGCCAAAGAGAGAGCCCCAGCGAGAGCGGCAGAGCGGCCAGAGCGTGCAAGGAAGGAGGCCGCTGGCCGCCCGCCCGGCGCGCTGCCGAGAGGGGCCTACTGGATCTATGGCCGCCATGCAGTACTCGCAGCACTTGCCAATCCTAAACGTCGCATTCTGAAGATGGTCACCAGCGGCGACTCGGACCCGGAGTTAGCCGCCGCCCTGACCAAGCGAGACTTACCGCGGGCCGAGCGCCTGGCACGCGACCAACTGAGCCAACTCCTTCCCCCAGGTGCCGTTCATCAAGGCCTGGCGCTTGCCTGCAAACCCCTCAACCAACCGGACCTGGAGAGCTTTCTAAGGCATCTGGACAGGCCGCGGGTGACCCTGATCGTGCTCGACCAGATTACCGACCCGCAGAACGTCGGCGCCATCCTGCGCTCAGCTGCGGCCTTTGGCGCGGCGGCGCTCTTGACCACTCTCGATCGTGCGCCGGAAGAGAGCGGCAGCCTGGCAAAGGCAGCCTCCGGTGCCTTGGAGGTCGTCCCCTATCTGCGCGAGACCAACCTGGCCCGCGCGCTCGACCGTCTGAAACAGGCCGACTTCTGGTGCCTTGGCCTCGATGAGGAGGGCCGCACGCTCAAGGATGCGCCACGGGCAGAGCGCCTGGCCTTGGTCATGGGCGCAGAGGGCGATGGTCTGCGCCGTCTGACCAAGGAGCATTGCGATGCCCTGCTGCGCCTTCCGACCCAGCCGCCCATCGGCACCCTGAATGTCTCGAATGCAGCTGCGGTCGCACTCTATGAGCTGGCTGCCCGCGAGGAGGGATCATGAGCCGGCCCTGGCGTCGCCTGGCTTTCGGACTGCAGACGCTGCTGGGTCTCGGCGAGCGCGGTTACTTCCTGCCCTATCGCTATGCCGATCAGCGCGGCGCAGAGGATTACCCCGCCCTCCTCCCCCTCTTCCAAGAAGCCGAGCCTCGCTTTCGCGCGGTCCTGGCCGACATCGAGCAGCAGGCGGAGGCACTCTCTGCCATCGGCGGTAAGGCCCCGGCGCCGCGCTTCGAGCAGGACTGGTTTCCGCGGCTGGACGCGGCGGCTGCCTATGCCCTGGTGCGCAGCCGTCGGCCCAAGCGCATCCTCGAGATCGGCTCCGGTCACTCCACCCGCTTTCTCGCACGAGCGGTCACCGACGGAGGACTGGCGACGACAATCACCTGCATCGACCCGGCTCCGCGCGCGACCATCACCGCCCTGCCCGTCACGCATCACGCCGCAACCCTGGCCAAAGCCGACCCGCACCTCTTGGAGAGCCTAGAGGCCGGCGACCTGCTCTTCATCGACAGCAGCCACATCGCGATGCCCGGCAGCGACGTCGACCGCCTTTTACTGGACCTGCTTCCGCGCCTGCCCGCGGGAATCCTGGTCCACATCCACGATATCCTGCTGCCCGACGCCTATCCGGAGAGCTGGCGCTGGCGGGGCTACAACGAGCAGCTTCTGGTCGGCTGCCTGCTGCAAGGCGGCGCCTTCCGCCTGGTCTTTGCCAGCCACTACGTTGCCGGTTACATGACAGACGATTGGAAAGATGGGATAATCGGGCGTCTACCGCTGTTGGCAGGCGCTCTGGAGACCAGTCTCTGGCTGGAGAAGCCAAAGGATAGTCCGTGACCAGCCATGCAGAAAGCTTGGCTCGGATTGACCGCGAAACTACTCTAAAGACTGTCCCGAACGTTCGCGGGAGACCTGCGCATTGGGCGCAGGCTGTCTTCACCTAAAGCGCAAGCGAGCCAATTCCACGATGACCCAAAGCGACCTGCCGGCGCGACCGGCGATCTCACCTTTTCTCAAGCTGGTGCTGGAAGCAGGCCCGCTGGTGGTCTTCTTTGTCGTCAACGCGCGCAGTGACATCTTCACGGCGACCGCCGCCTTCATGGTCGCGGTGATAGCCGCGCTCAGCGTCAACTATGCGCTGGAGCGGCGTGTTCCCATCCTGCCGTTGGTCTCAGGTGCCTTCGTCCTGGTCTTTGGTGCGCTGACCCTGATCTTGAACGACGAGCTTTTCATCAAGCTAAAGCCGACCATCGTCAATACGCTCTTCGGCGTCATTCTCTTTGGCGGGCTCGCTTTGGGCCGCCCCCTTCTGGCGCCGCTGCTCGGCACCATGTTGAAAATGACCCCTCGCGGCTGGCACCGCCTGACCTTGCTGTGGGCTTGTTTCTTTATTGTCTTGGCTGTGCTCAATGAAATCATCTGGCGGAACTTCTCCACCGATTTCTGGGCCGGTTTCAAGCTATTCGGCATCATGCCGATCACCCTCATCTTCTCCGGCCTGGCGATCTATCTGGTCCGCGGCGAGATGATTCACGAGAACGAGGAAAAACAGGCCTGACGCGCCTGCAACAAATGGAGGAACCAACAAAATGCGTGTCGGTGTACCAACGGAGATCAAGGCGCAAGAGCATCGTGTCGGTCTAGTCCCGGCTTCCGTGCGTGAACTGATCCATCACGGCCACGAGGTCGTCATCCAGGCTGATGCCGGTGCCGGCGTCGGCTTCTATAACGAGGACTATGAGCGGGCAGGCGCCAAGATCCTGCCGGACGCGCCCGCCGTCTTCGAGAGCGCCGACATGATCGTCAAGGTGAAGGAGCCGCAACCGGCCGAGTGTGCCATGCTGCGCGAGGGCCAGGTCCTCTTCACCTACCTGCACCTGGCACCCGACCTGAAGCAGACCGAGGGCCTGGTCGCCTCCAAGTCCATCGCCATTGCCTATGAGACCGTCACCGACCGTCATGGCCGCCTGCCGCTGCTGGCGCCGATGAGCGAGGTTGCCGGCCGTATGTCGATCCAGGTCGGTGCCCATTGCCTGGAGAAGTACCAGGGCGGCAGCGGCATGCTGCTGGGCGGTGTTCCCGGTGTTGCCGCCGCCAAGGTCGTGGTGATCGGCGGTGGTGTCTCCGGCACCAACGCAGCCCGCATGGCCATGGGCATGGAGGCCCATGTCACCGTCATGGACAAGTCGCTCGCCCGCCTGGACGAGCTGGACATGCGCTTCGGCGGTCAGCTGAACACCATCTATTCGACGGTCGACGCCATCGAGACCCATGTCGCCACGGCCGACCTGGTCGTGGGTGCCGTGCTGGTCCCGGGTGCGGCAGCGCCGAAGCTGGTCAGCGAAGAGATGATCAAGCACATGAAGCCGGGCTCGGCCGTGGTCGATATCGCCATCGACCAGGGCGGCTGCTTCGCCACCTCGCATGCCACCACGCACCAGGATCCCATCTACATCGTGCACGACGTGGTACACTACTGCGTCGCCAACATGCCGGGCGCGGTCGCGCGCACCTCGACCATGGCGCTGAACAACGCGACCCTGCCCTTCGTAGTCGCGCTGGCCGACAAGGGTCACCGCAAGGCCCTGGCCGACGATCAGCACTTGATGAACGGCCTGAACGTTGCCGGCGGTGCGATTACCTATGAGGCCGTCGCCAAGGCCCATGGCATGGCCTATGTGGCCCCGCAGGAAGCGCTCGGCCTCTAGGTCATGCTTGATTGGGACCGCCTGACGGCGCTGAGAGACGAAGAGGGCCATCGCTTCGCCACCCGCATTCCCCGCAGCCTGACACTGTGGGAGCGGGCTCAGCGCAGTCAGCCGTCAGGCGTCCCCATGGCCTGGATGGCGGGCCTCTATCGCCATCCACCGCTTTACGTCAGCAGCGGTCAAGGTGCCTGGTTCGAGGATGTCGACGGGCACCGATACCTCGACATGAACCAGGCCGATCTCTTCGCCAGCCTGGGCTTTGCGCCCGAGCCGGTGGTGCGTGCGGTCGAGGAGCGCATGGCGGCCGGCAGTGCCTTCCTGCTGCCGACCGACGACGGCATTCAGGCCAGCGAAGAACTGGCCCGCCGCAGCGGCCTGCCCTTCTGGCAGTTCAGCGGATCGGGCTCTTCGGCCAACTCGGAAGCCCTGCGCCTGGCGCGGCTGGCGACCGGGCGCGAGAAGGCGCTGATGTTCGCCGGCAAGTATCACGGCCACATCGACGAGAGCTTGGGCAGCGACGGCGGCTTTTTGGGCCTGCCAAAGGATGCCGGCTCTACCGTGCGCCAGATCGCCTTCAACGACCTGGAGGCCCTCAAGGCCGCTCTGGCACCCAGGGACATTGCCGCCCTGATCGCCGAGCCCTTGATGACAAACTGCAATCTGGTCTTTCCCGATGAGGATTTCTGGGCCGAGGCCCGCGCGCTCTGTCGAGATCACGGCACCCTGCTGATCATCGACGAGGCGCACAGCCACTCCTTCGCCTTTGGCGGGATGACCCGCGCCTGGGTCCTGGAACCCGACCTGATGACCCTGGGCAAAGGCCTGGGCAGCGGCATCGCCTTTGCAGCCTTCGGCATGACCAAGGCACTGGGCGAGCTGATGGCCGAGAAGCTTGACGTCGACGTGGGTCCCGACGGTCTGGCGACCGGCGGCACCACCTATGCCAACCCCATCGCGCTTGCCGCGGCCCGCGCCGCCCTGCAGCACTGCCTGCGCGAGGAGGACTACGCCCGGACCGAACACTTGGGCAAACGCATCGCCGAAGGCCTGCAGGGCCTCTTCGATCGACGCGGTCTGGATTGGCGTGCGCCACAGATCGGCGGTCGCTCCGGCTGGGTCCTCTTCCCGGAGCTTCCGCGCACCGCCGAAGAGGCCGGCCGCTCCCTCGACCCGCGCTTCGTCGACGCCCGCCGGCACTTCATGGCCAACCGCTCGGTCTGGGAAGCAGTCGCCTCTGCGGGTCCTGCCTGTTCCTTCGCCCACGGCGAAGCGGAGGTCGATCGCTACCTGGAGGTCAGTGAGGCCTTCCTGAAGGCCGCTTTGGACTAAGCACCGGCCGCGCGACCCTATGGGCAGGCAGTGCCCTTTGATGATACCCAGCGCGCATCAAAGCCCCAATCTCCAATCATCGGAGAGCCGGCACGCCGAAGCAGAAGGGCAGGTTCCGTGATCTCACATGAACACCGCTGCATTTTTATCCACATTCCAAGGACAGCGGGCACACTCATCGAGCAGTGGGTTTTTGGCGTCGACTGGTGGGACGAACAGCCCAGAACGAAGCACCTGATCGCGTCCCAAGCCAAGCGCATCTACGCAGACCACTGGGACGACTACTTCAAGTTCGCCTTCGTGAGAGACCCCATCGCGCGCGTTGCTTCTTGCCTCTCCTCCTTTCCGGATCACTTCGGATTGTCCAAGGATGATGGCCTCGACGTCTCCGGCTACAAGCGCTTGTTTGGCAATCCCATCGTGGTCGAGCACGACCATCGCTTCTGGCAGCGACGGAAACTGCTGACCAACAAGCATGCACCCAATCAGGTCTACAAGAACATCATCGATGAGGAGCTGGACTTCATCGGACACTTCGAAACCTTGATCAGCGATTGCATGGCGCTTCAAGACAGGTTGTCGATACCAACCGAATTGCCCCGGCAGAAAGAGCGCATTCAAATCGAAGAGCCGATCGCCCGGTTCAAGAAAGAGGACATCGCTCTGATCTATGACCTCTACAAGAATGACTATGCAGAGTTCGGCTATGTGAAGCCCTTGGTGCTGCGTGACTGACGAAGGCAACTGGAAGGACAGAGAGGCATGCAAACGGCCGGCAATCTTCTGATCCTGATGAGTGACGAGCAGGCGCCCTGGGCGCTTGGCTGTTTGGGGAGTGCGCCGGTGGAGACGCCCAACCTCGACCGCTTGGCCGCGGAGGGCACCCTCTTCACCCAGGCCTACACCAACTCGCCGATCTGTGTCTCTGCGCGGGCGGTCTTGCAGACTGGCCGCTTTGTGCATCAGATCGGCTGTTGGGATAGCGCCCAGCCTTATCATGGTGCGCCCAAGGGCTGGGCCCATCAACTGCGCGAGTCGGGGGCTGAGGTCGCCTCCGTCGGGAAGCTGCACTTTCGCGCCTCGACCGACGACAACGGCTTCGATCCGGAACTTCTGCCGCTGCATGTGAAGGATGGTCAGGGTTGGCTGCCTGGCCTGCTGCGCCGGCCACTTGGCGACTTTCCGGCGGCGGCTGAACTGGCTGCCGATGTCGGCCCTGGGACCAGCCCCTATCACGACTATGATCGGGCCGTCGCCAAGCGTGCCGCCAGCTGGTTGGAGAACGAGGCACCGAGCGAGCGGCCCTGGGTCTTGTTCGTCTCCTTCGTTTCGCCGCACTATCCGCTGGTCGCACCGCCCTCCTTCTACCAGCGCTATGCCGATGTCGCGCTACCGGAACCGACGGCGCCAAGCGCGACTGACCATCCGGCTCTCGCCCGGCTCCTCGGCTTCTTCGACTACGACCGCTACTTCACGCCAGAGGCCCGCCGCCAAGCCCGCATTGCCTACTATGGCCTGGTCAGCTTTCTCGATTCCCTGGTCGGAGAGGTGACAGGTGCCCTGAAGGCCAGCGGCCAGGCAGAGCAGACATCGCTTCTCTTCCTCTCCGATCACGGGGAGATGCTGGGCAACCAGGGCATCTGGGCCAAATCCGTCATGTTCGAGGACTCCCTCGGTGTGCCGATGATTCTGAAAGGCCCAGGGCTACCGCAGGGCAAGCGTGTGGCCACCCCGGTCTCCCTGGTCGATGTGGCGCCAACGACCCTGCGCGCGGTCCTTGGGCACACAGACGACAGCGGGCCGGGCATGGCCTTGCAGGAGATCGCCGGAGCCAAGGATAATCAAAATCGTCCCCTCTTTGCCGAGTACCACGACGGCGGCAGCGACACGGGGATCTTCGCCTATCGCCGCGGCCGCTGGAAGCTGGTCCACTATGAGGGCGAGCGCCCGCAACTCTTCGACTTGGCCAGTGATCCGCAGGAACTGCGGGACCTTGGGACCTCGGATCGGCATGCCGACATTATCGCTGACTTGCAGCAGGGGCTCAGCGCCATAGTCGATCCCGGCCGTGCCGATAGAGCGGCCTTTGCCGACCAGGCCGCTTTGATCGAGTCTCTGGGCGGTCGCGCGGCTGTGGAGGCTAAGACCAAAGACCTGGGCTTCAACTATTCGCCACCACCCCCAGCCGAGTGATGCAAGTGCCCTAGACGCTAATTCATCAGCGTTTCGAACTCCTTGACATCAAGCCTCTCATCACCGTTCTGGTCGGCCGCGTCAAAGTCTTCGTCGATGGCTGCCTGGTTCTCGTAGCCTCCGAGGAGCGCAACGGCGGCATTGAACTCGGCTTTGTCGAGGACGCCATCACGGTTCCCGTCAAAGAACGCGAAGAAACGCGCCAGCTGATCGGCCGTCATCTGGCCGGACAGCAGCGCGCCGATGTGCTGAAACTCCGAGAGGCTCAGGCTCTGGCTGCCGTCGGCATCCAAGATCACGATCATGAGCGTCACCCGTGCCGAATCAGGCGACGCCTCCAAGGCGCCGGCCAACTCCGCCGCAGAAAGGTCTCCATCCGCGTTGCCATCCGCCTCGCGAAACACCCGGTTCAGATCCTCCTCACTCTGGGCTTGGACGATCGCTGGCGCCAGCAGCCACGCCAAGAGAGCGGCTCCTGCCAATGCTCGAATTGAGATCATGCGTTCCTTCCTGCTCTCTTGAACCAAATGTGCGGTCACAGCGGCCAGACAAGCAGGATCATCGGCACTGAGACGGCGATGATCAGGATCTCCAGCGGCAGGCCCATGCGCCAGTAGTCGCCGAAGCGATAGCCGCCCGGTCCCATGATCAGGGTGTTGTTCTTGTGCCCGATCGGCGTCAGGAAGGCGCAGGAGGCAGCAACCGCCACGGTCATCAGGAAGGCGTCCGCATTGACCTCCAGACGCTGTGAAAGGTCCAACGCCACCGGTGCTGCGATGACGGCGGTCGCTGTGTTGTTCATCACGTCCGAGAGGGTCATGGTCACGACCATCAGAACGGTCAGCACCACCCAGGCCTCTGCCCCCTCGGTCAGATAGAGAATGCCGCCGGCCAGCAAGGCTGTGCCACCGCTCTCCTCCAAGGCAGCGCCGATCGGGATCATGGAGCCCAACAGCACGATCACCGACCACTCCACCGAAGGATAGAGTTCGCGCAAAGGGACGATCTTCAAGAGGACGAAGAGCAGAGCGGCAGCGGCCAGCGCCACCGGCAGGTAGAGAAGGCCGACACTGGCAAGAACGATGGCCGCGCCGAAGATCAAGACGGCCAGCTTGGCCTTGTCGCGCTGGATTACCTGCAGCCCGCGCTCGGCCAGCGGCAGCACACCCATACGATGGCAGGCCTCCGGCAAGGCAACGGCAGGACCCAACAGCAGCAGAATGTCGCCGCCGCGAATGCGCAAGCGACGCAAGCGCTGGCGCACCCGCGTGCCTTGCCGCGACAGACCCAAGAGGCGCACACCCATGTTCTGCAGGCTGGGCGTGAAAAGCATGCTGCGCCCCTCGATCGAAGCACCCTCCGGTACCACGACCTCCATCAGCTCCAGGTCCTTGCCTTTCAGCACCTCTGCGCCCTGACGCTCTTCCATCAAAGTCAGGCCCAAAGCACCGGCCGCCTTCTCGATGGCCTCCGGGCTGGCCTGCACGACGAGAACATCCTCGGCTTCGATCGGCAAGAAACGGGCACCGGCGGGCAGGCGATTGCCTTGGCGGATTAGGCCTAGATACTGCAGCCCGGCCTCCTCCTCCGCGCCATTCTCGAGATCCGCGAGAGACTTGCCAACGGCAGCAGCGCCCTCCGGAACACTGAGTTCAGCGATATAGTCCTTGAGCTCGAAGAGCGCTTCCGGCGCGCCCTGCTTGGCCCGGTCGCGCGGCAGCAGGCGCCAGCCGATCAATGCGACGTAGAGCACCCCAACCACGGCCGCTGCCAAGCCCACCGGCGCAAAGTCGAACATGGCAAAGGGACTGCCTAAGGCCTCATCGCGGAAGGCGGCGACGACGATGTTGGGCGGCGTCCCAATCAAGGTGATGAGGCCGCCCAGGATCGAGGCGAAGGAGAGCGGCATCAAGGTCAGGGCCGCACTGCGTTTGGCCGCCTTCGCAGCCTGCAGGTCCACCGGCATCAGAAGCGCTAGGGCCGCAACATTGTTCATCACCGCCGAGAGCGCGGCAGCCAGGGAGGACATGATGGTGATGTGGCGAAAGAGGCTGCGCTTGGCGTCGACCATGTAGCCGGCGACCAGTTCCACCACGCCAGAGTTGGAGAGCCCGCGGCTGATGATCAGCACCAGGGCAATCACCACCGTCGCTGGATGACCGAAGCCGCTGAAGGCCTTGTCGACCGGCACCAATCCCAAGACCAGAGCCAGGACCAGCCCGGCAAAGGCGACCAGATCATAGCGCCAGCGGCCCCAGATCAGAAAGATGAAGAGCAGACCCAGGAGGGAGAAGAGTAGAATCTGATCCTGGGTCATGCCTTTTCTTGTTTCCCTGTGTTACGAGGTCAGGGTGCTAGAGTCCGTTTGAGATTGCGCGGCGCCGGCCCGCATCCCCGCCCGACCACCCACAGCAGTAAGATGAAATGGGTGGTCGGGCGGGGATGCGGGCCGGCGCCGCCTTGAGAAAGGGCCTGCGTGCCCTTTCTCAAACAGATACTTACGAGGCCAAGCGCTCCGCATGCCAGGCGATGTGCTCGCCGATAAAGGTCGAGACGAAGTAGTAGGAGTGGTCGTAGCCCGGTTGCAGACGCAGGGTCAACGGCACGTTGCGCTCGGCACAGGCCACCTCGAAGTGATCGGGCTGCAGCGCCTCGCCCAGGAACTGATCGGCACCGCCCTGATCGATCAGGATGTCGCCCTTCCAGCCGCGCTCGCGCATCAAGATGACGGAGTCATGGGCACGCCAAAGCGCCGGGTCTTCGCCCAGATAGCCGCCCAGAGCCTTCTGCCCCCAGGGAACGGAGCTGGGATTGACGATCGGGGCAAAGGCGGAGAGCGAGTGATAGCGGTCGGGATTGGAGAGCGCGATGGAGAGCGCACCATGCCCACCCATGGAATGCCCGGTGATGCCGCGCTTACCGTCCAGCACCGGAAACTCAGCTTCGACCAGGGCCGGCAGCTCGTCGCGGCAATAGCTCAGCATGTGATAGTTCTCGGACCAGGGCTTCTCCGTGGCGTTGACGTAGAAGCCGGCACCCGAGCCGAAGTCATAGCTATCGACGTCCGGCACATCATCGCCGCGGGGCGAGGTGTCGGGGAAGACCAGCATCAGCCCGGCCTCGGCGGCATAGCGCTGCGCGCCGGCTTTGACCGTCGCATTCTCCCAGGTGCAGGTCAGACCGGAGAGGTAGTAGAGTAACGGGACCTTGCCCTCGCGCGCCTGCGGCGGCTGGAAGACCGAAAAGACCATCCTGGTTCCGGTGGACTGGCTGTTGTGCGCATAGACGCCCTGCACACCGCCGAAGCAGGCATGCTCTTCCAAGGTCTCGAGGCTCATCTCGTCTCCTGTCGTGTGAGAGTGGGATGGGTCCCGACAGCCTGCCGGGACCCGATACCGTAACGCTTTAGTACACCACCACGCTGCGGATCGACTCGCCGGCGTGCATCAGATCGAAGCCCTTGTTGATCTCCTCCAGCGAGAGCGTGTGGGTGATCATCGGGTCGATCTGGATTTTGCCGTCCATGTACCAGTCGACGATCTTCGGCACGTCGGTGCGACCGCGCGCACCACCGAAGGCGGTGCCACGCCATGAGCGACCGGTGACCAGCTGGAAGGGACGGGTCGAGATTTCCTGCCCGGCGCCGGCAACGCCGATGATGATGCTTTCGCCCCAACCCTTGTGGGCGCACTCCAGGGCCTGGCGCATGACATTGACATTGCCAATGCACTCAAAGGAGTAGTCGGCACCGCCGCCGGTCAGCTCAACCAGATGGGCGACCAGGTCGCCCTCGACCTCCTTGGGATTGACGAAGTGGGTCATGCCGAAGCGCTCGCCCCACTCTTTCTTGCCATTGTTCATGTCGACGCCGACGATCATCTTGGCGCCGACCAGCTTCAGGCCCTGGATCACGTTGAGGCCGATACCGCCCAGACCAAAGACCACGCCGACACAGCCGGGCTCCGCCTTGGCGGTGTTGATGACGGCCCCAATGCCTGTCGTCACACCGCAACCGATGTAGCAGACCTTGTCGAAGGGGGCTTCGGGATGGATCTTGGCCAGCGCGATCTCAGGCACCACGGTGTAGTTCGAGAAGGTCGAGGTGCCCATGTAGTGGAAGAGCTGCGTCCCCTTCATCGAAAAACGCGACGTGCCATCCGGCATCAAACCCTGACCCTGGGTCGAGCGGATCGCCTGACAGAGGTTGGTCTTGGGATTGAGGCAGTATTCGCACTGACGGCATTCTGGCGTATAGAGCGGGATCACGTGATCGTCGGGCTTGAGCCCGGTGACACCTGGACCCACCTCGCGCACGATGCCGGCACCCTCATGTCCCAGGATCGCCGGGAAGAGCCCCTCGGGATCGGCACCGGACAGGGTGAATTCATCAGTATGGCAGATACCGGTTGCCATGATTTCGACCAGGACCTCGCCCTCTTTCGGGCCCTCCAGATCGACCTCCATGACTTCCAGTGGCTTACCGGCCTCGACGGCCACGGCTGCGCGCGTCTTCATAATCTTTCCACTCCGAGCATTGATTGACTCTTTTCCCCGCCACGATGCTAGTCGAAGAGGCTGGCCTGCGAAAGCATCGAACAGGGCCTTGTTGACGGAGAGACGACCATGACGCAAGTCGACTTAAGGATAACCAAGGTGCGCTTGATCGACGGCAGCGGTGCTGCGTCCAAACAGGGCGGCGTCGCCGTCCGGGACGACCGCATCCTGGCTGTCGGCGATGTGTCAGGCTATCGTGGTGGCCGCGAGATCGATGGCAGCGGCCTTGCCTTGGCGCCGGGTTTCATCGATGTGCACACCCACGACGACCGCGCGCTCTTGGTCACACCCTCTATGGACTGCAAGGTGAGCCAGGGCGTGACCTCGGTCGTCACCGGCAACTGCGGGATCAGCCTCGCCCCCCTCTCGACAGAGGAACGGCCGCCGGGTCCCTTGGACCTTTTGAGCCCGGAGCCGGGAGACTTCTTCGCCGACTTCGGTAGCTACCTGGACCGTCTCGACAGGGAACCAGCCGCGACAAACGCGCTCTGTCAGGTGGGACACGCGAGCCTGAGGGTTGCCGCCATGGCCGATCTCGACCGACCAGCCGATGCGGGAGAGATCGCCGACATGCGACGAAGTCTGGAGACCGCGCTATCTGCCGGCGCTATCGGCCTCTCGACCGGTCTCGGCTATGCACCGGCCGCCGCTGCGCCGACCAGCGAGATCATCGCCCTGGCCGAAGTCATGGGGAGCGGCCGCGGCCTTCACACCACCCATATGCGCGACGAGGGCGATGTCATCACCGAGGCCTTGGAAGAGACCTTCCAGATCGGGCGCGAGGCGGGCGTGCCCCTGGTCATCTCGCACTTCAAATGCAGCGGTCGCGCCAATTTCGGGCGCGCGGCAGAGACCCTGGGCCTGGTCGATCAAGCCTGCCAGCATCAGCGGATCGGCTTCGACGTTTACCCCTACCACGCCTCTTCGACCATTCTTGAGCCCCACTATATCGAAGAGTCGGAACGGGTGCTTGTCACCTGGTCAGACCCTCATCCCGAGCAGCAGGGCCGCGACCTGGCCGAGATCGCCGCCGATTGGGGCCTAAACCTGATCGCTGCCGCCGAGCGCCTGCAGCCGGCCGGCGCCATCTACTTCGCCATGGACGAGGCCGATGTACAGCGCATCCTGGCGCATCCTGGCAGCATGATCGGCTCCGACGGCCTGCCGCACGACAGCCACCCCCATCCGCGCCTCTGGGGCACCTTCCCGCGGGTTCTGGGCCACTATGCGCGCGACATCGGGCTCTTCTCTCTCGAAGAGGCGGTGCGCAAGATGTCGGCGCTGCCGGCCAGAACCTTCGGTCTCACCGATCGCGGGACCCTGGAACCGGGCATGGCGGCCGACCTGGTGCTCTTCGATCCGGCCAAGGTCTTGGACCGTGCGACCTTCGCAGCCCCTTCAGAGGCCGCAGCCGGCATTGCCGAGGTCTGGGTCAACGGCCGCTCGGTCTGGCGTGACGGCACCGCCACCGGCGCCCGCCCGGGCCGTGCCATCCGCCGCAACGAGCTCACCTTCTAGCGCCTGGCCTCTCAGCGCTTTCTAGGCCGCACCACGCGGCAGAAGTGCCCCTTGGACTGCAAGGTCTTGCAGGCGCGCTGAGCCTCGCTTTTCTTGAGATTGGCAAAGCGCGCCTGATAGCGGGCCACGCCCATGCCTTTGGAGCGGGTGATCCTTTGCTGCGAGAAGCCTAGCGCCGAAGTCAGGCGGCGCAGGCTGCGCATCTTGCGACTGGCCAGGCTGTAGGTGCGGAAATTGCCGACATGGATGGCCCAGGGACCACGCGCCATGCGGGGCGCAGCGCCATAGAGGCAGTCGGCCGGGGTCAGGACGACCGGCGCGATCTCTCCGTCGTTCGAAGGCAGGCTCTCTGCAGGAACCAGCAGAGGCACGCCGTTCTGCGCCTTGCGGCTGGGCGCCAGATCCTCGTCGATGGCATCCAGGCTCTCAAAGGCGCGCTCGACCAGTGCGGTTGCCTGCCGGCGGCGTTCCTCCGGTGAACGGGCACCCAGGACCACGCCGATCACCCGCTGGCCATCACGCTCAGCCGAGACCACAAGGTTGTAACCGGACTTGCAGGTAAAGCCGGTCTTGAGGCCATCGGCGCCATCCAGGCTGCTCAAGATCCCGTTGATGTTGGCAAGCCAGGCGTTGCCCCACTGCAACCCGCCCTTGCCGAAGAGCGATAACGCCGCGGCAGGTCGATCAACAGGGCCCGGGCCAGGATCGCCATATCGCGGGCTGTGGTCACCTGCTCGTCCGCCGGCAGGCCGTTGGCGTTGACGAAGTGGCTGCGGGTCATGCCCAGGCGCCGCGCCGTCTCGGTCATGCGCTGGGCAAACTGCTCTTCGCTGCCGGCAACGGCCTCGGCCAAGACCACGGCCGCGTCATTGGCCGAGCGCAGCAGCATAGCCTCGATGGCCTTGCCTACGCTGATCTTGTCACCCTGGTTCAAGCCCAAGGCGACCTCCGGCTGGCGGCCGGCCTCTTTGGAGACCGTCAATTCCTGGTCCCACTCGAGGTAGCCCAGCGCCAAGGCCTCAAAGGCCAGATAGGCGGTCATCATCTTGGTAAGCGAAGCCGGATGCCAGAGGCGATCGGGCTCCTCAGCCTCAAGGATACGCCCATCCTCGAAGGAGACGCTCAGCAAGGCGGCCTGTGCGGAGGTGGCCAGCCCGCACAGCAGCAAGAACGCGAGGGCCTGCAGGCGCAGGCTTGCCACAAGATGCCGCCGCATCCCGGTCAGCCCTCAGCCCCCCGTCCCTTGGTGCATCTCTTGTGCCATGCGCGCGCTCTCATCCGGCCTCTCACCCATGCGGGTCCTCTGCGGCGTCTGCTTGAAGCGTTCGCGGTAGCGCTTGGCGAAGTGGGAGGCAGAGACAAAGCCGCAGGCCAGCCCGACCTCCGTCACCGAGAGGCTGGAGTGCGACAAGAGCCAATGCGCCCGCTGCAGACGCAGCTCAACATAGTGCGCCCTGGGGGTGCAGCCCAGGTATCGCTGACAGAGCCGCTCCAACTGCCGCACCGAGATCTCCGAGAACTCAGCCAACTCGGCAGTCGACAAGGGCTCTTCTAAGTTCGCCTCCATGAAGCGCACGGCCTCCAACAGCTTCGGGTGACCGACCCCGACCCTTTGGCGCAAGGCCATGCGCTGCTCCGCCTCGAGCCCGCGAATGCGCTCGTGCAGGAACTGCTCGGCCACCTGCAAGGCCAGATCGTGGCCATGGTCGCGTTCAATCAGATGCAGCATCATATCTAGCGATGCCGTGCCGCCAGCGCAGGTAAAGCGTGCGCGATCAAGACAATAGAGCCCGGATCTTATCTCCAGCTCAGGATACATCTCCATCAGGCTGGGCTGGCAGCGCCAATGAATGGTGCAGGCATAGCCCGCCAAGAGGCCGGCGGCTGCCAAGACATGGGTGCCGTCCGAGATGGCACCGATGCGGGCCCCTTGCCGCGCATGGCGCCTGAGCCATGAGAAGGCCCCCCGATCATCGAAAAGATGCGCATCCAGGCCGCCGCAGACCGCAACGCTGTCAAAGCTGGCCTCGTCGCTGACCGCCGCCTGCGCGTTGATTTCAATTCCGTTGGAGGAGGCCATGGGTGCGCCGTCACTGGTCACCACCTGCCAGTGGTAAAGCGCCTTGCCCGACAGCACATTGGCCACACGCAGCGGTTCGACGGCCGCTGTGAAGGCCAGCATGGCAAAACGCGGCAACAGCAGAAAGCCAAAGCGCTGAGCGCCCTTGCTCTCCACCCCACCAGGCTCTGCACCACTCATGCTCTGCTCCAGTCTCAGGCCGTCGCCCTGTCGTCTTCCAGGATTGCGCGCGCAGCCCGGCCATCCGCCTGCATCTGCTCCATTAAGGCCGGCAAACCGTCGAAAGTCATCTCTCCACGCAAGCGCTCCACCAGGGCAACCCGCAGCCGACGACCATAGAGATCGCCGGAGAAATCGAAGAGATGGGCCTCAAGTAACGGACGATCGTATGCGAACATCGGCGAAATGCCCAGGTTGGCGACACCCTTGTACCAAAGCGGCCTCGCCTCCCCCTCCAGAGCGACGCGCACGGCATAGACGCCATAGGCCGGCCGCAGGCTGTCGCCCAGGTCGATGTTCGCAGTCGGCATGCCCAGATCGCGACCGCGCTTAGCGCCATGCAGGACGCGTCCGCTGATCTCCCAGTCGCGCCCCAGGATCTGCCGCGCAGCCGCCATCTCTCCTTCTTTCAAGCAAGCCCGCAGTCGCGTGGACGAGAGGGCCACGCTGCCATCGTCCACACGGGCCATGACCGTCACCTCGAACCCCAGATCACGTCCCATCCGCTGCAAGAGGTCTGGATCGCCGCCGCGCTTGGCACCGAAGAAGAAGTTGTCGCCGACGACCACATGCGCGACGCCGAGGCCTTGCACAAGGACCTGCTGCACGAAGTCTTCAGCGCAGAGGCCATAGAGCGCCGGCTGAAATCTGAGGACATAGAGCAGATCGAGACCGAGGTCGGCCAAGAGCCTGACCTTGGCGCGAAAGGGGGTTAGGCGAAAGGGCTGGTCTGCCCGGCCGAAGACCTGGCGCGGATGCGGCTCGAAGGTCATGACCCCTGCCGGGCAACCACGCGCGGCTGCCTTCTGCTGCGCTACAGCGATCACCGCTTGGTGTCCGCGATGCAGGCCATCGAAGTTGCCGATGGCAATCACGGCGCCGCGCGCACTGGGGGGAAGGTCATGGTAATGCCGGTAGAGCCGCATGGCCGGCAAGATGACCAAAGCAGCGCCTGTCGTCCAGTCCTGGCGACACTGCGCGCTGTCTCATATCGCATCACTATAGGGAAACCAATTTCAAACCAATATTAGACCAAAAACAGCTAGATTTGTCCAATTGGCTCGTTTAGGCTCCCTTGCATAGCCTGAGGGACCCTGTTCGTCGGAAAGACCAGATGCCATGGGTGAGAACAGTCTAAGCAAAGACGACTTCCTACCGAGCCTTGTTCGCCCCCGATCCTCGCTGGTGATGCAGCCTGGTCTCGCGCGACGTGGACCGGACCGTGAACTCTACCGGGTGCCGGGCGGCGGCAGTCTGGTGATCGCGCTGGCGGCCGGCGACAGGCTCTTGATCTGCGATCCGGAGGGACTGCAGCCTTGCGAAGTGGCTGCCTTTGCACTGGACGGGCGCCCTGCCCTGCAGCAGCTAGGTGCCAGCGACGATGGCCCCGCAAGCGCGCTTCAGGCCGCTCTCAGCGATGGCAGCGATAGTGCGCAGCGCAGCGCAGCGGGCTTGACACGCCGCGGTGTCGACCTCTCCACAGCACGGGCACAGAGGCTCTTCCAGGGCGAGAGCGCGCCTGGTGCAAAGGTCGCGTTCACGGCTGCAGAGGCCTTGCTGGTCGCGCTCGCCGCGCCGGGCCGAGACATGACCCCGGAGGAGCAGTGCCCGCCGACCGATCTGGAAGCCCAGGTCACGCGCGCACAGCTGGTCGCCGTCAACGATCTGCCCCTGCCCGACCCTCTGGCCGATCCCCTCTTCGAGCAGCGGATCACCGCCCGCACGGCCCAGGCCTACGAGGTCAGAGCCGGCGACTACATCCAGATCATCGATGTGGCCGGACGGGAGTGCTCAGACTTCGGCTGCTTCACCTCTGCTGCGCTGGAGCGCGGCAAAGAGTTCATGCCCGACATGATCAACACCCGCTCGATCATGGGCTGCGTGTATCCCATGCCGGGGCTCTTCGATAAGTATTATGACTTCAACGGTCAGGCCATGCTGGAGGTGATCCAGGACACGGTCGGCCGTCACGACACCTTTGGGGTCGCCTGCACGGCCAAGTACTATGACGACCTGGGCTTCCCCGGACACGTCAACTGCTCGGAAAACTTTAACCGGGCGCTGGCGCCCTTCGGCGTTGAGGCCAGAGCCGCCTGGGCCACGATCAACTTCTTCTACAACACCGCGATCGACGACGCCCATGTCTACAGCCTGGACGAGCCCTGGAGCAGGCCGGGCGACTACGTCCTGATGCGCGCGACGCAGGACATGGTCTGCTGTTCCTCGGCCTGTCCCGACGACACCACGCCGGCCAATGGCTGGAACCCGACCGACATACATGTGCGGGTCTATGGGCCCGACACGCTCTTCAAGAAATCGGTGGCCTATCGCATGACTTCAGACGCAGCGCCGCGCGAGACGCGCGAGACCGGCTTTCATCCCCGCACCTCGGCCCTGACGCGGAACTTCAGCGAGTATCGCGGTTTTTGGCTGCCGAATCATTTCAACAACGAGGGGCCGGAGGCGGAGTACTGGGCCTGCCGCGAGGCGGCAATCGCCATGGATCTCTCGGCCTTGCGGAAGTTCGAGGTCTTCGGACCGGATGCGGAAACCCTGCTGCAGACAGCACTCACCCGCAACGTGCGCAAGCTGGCGGCCGGCCAGGTCGTCTATTCCGCCATGTGTTACGAGCACGGCGGCATGATCGACGACGGTACGCTGTTCCGACTTGGCCCCGATACCTTCCGCTGGGTCTGCGGTGACGACTACTGCGGCATCTGGCTGCGCGAGCTGGCCGAGAAGCTGAACCTTAAGGCCTGGGTCAAGAGTTCCACCGATCAGCTCCACAACCTCTCGGTCCAAGGGCCGAAGAGCCGCGATATCCTGGCTGAGGTGGTCTGGACCCCGGATGCCCAGCCAAGGCTCACCGAGATCGCCTGGTTCCGCTACTGCATCGGCCGCCTCGGCGACCACAACGGTGCTCCGCTGGTGGTCAGCCGCACTGGCTACACGGGTGAGTTGGGCTATGAAGTCTGGTGCCATCCGCGCGACGCCGTTGCCGTCTGGGACGCCGTGATGGAGGCCGGAAAGCCGCACGGTATCAAACCCTTGGGTTTGACAGCTCTGGATACCCTCAGGATTGAATCCGGCCTTATCTTCTATGGCTACGAGTTCTCAGAGCAGACCGATCCCTTCCAAGCCGGCATCGGCTTCACCGTGCCCCTGAAGTCAAAAGAGGACGACTTCGTCGGCCGCGCGGCCCTGATCCGTCGCAAGGAGAACCCGCAGCACAAGCTGGTCGGCCTGGAGCTGGAAGGCAACGATCAGATCGGCCATGGCGACTGCGTTCACATCGGCCGGCCGCAAATCGGGACCGTGACCAGCGGCACCCGCTCTCCCATCCTGCGCAAATCCGTGGCTATCGCCCGGCTTGATATCGCCCACGCCGCGTTCGGCACAGAGGTGGAGGTCGGCAAGCTTGATGGTCATCAGAAGCGGCTGCCGGCCAAGGTGGTTCCCTTCCCCTTCTACGATCCCAAGAAGGAAAAGCCGCGTTCTTAGCAAGGCGCTCTCGGCAGGCAATGGGCCATGCCGGAAGCAAAAATGAGACGATCATAATTTGCGGCTTGCGCGGCCCTACCGACTGCTGACAGGGTCCGCGAGATTTCATCCCTGAAGAGCCGCAGCATGTCCCGACCGCGCAACGTCCTCTTTCTAGCCGGCGACCAGTGGCGCGCCGATTCCCTCGGATGCATGGGCCACCCCTTGGTGAAGACCCCGCGTCTCGATCGCCTGGCGCAGGAGGGCACGCTCTTTCGCCGGCACTATGCCAATGCCAGCCCCTGCGCTCCCTCGCGCACTTCGCTTCTGACCGGCAGCTATCTCATGACCCACCGCGGCGTCCGCAACGGGACGCCGGTGGACAGCCGCTTCACCAATCTGGCGCTGGAAGCCCGTAAGGCCGGCCTCTTCGCCACCCTCTTCGGATACAGCGATACCGGCGAGGATCCCAAAGGCAAGAGCTTGGCCGACCCCGAGTTGCAGCAGTTCGAGGGCGTGCTCCCTGGTTTCGAGCCAGGCTGTCGGGTCGATGAATCGCTCCGATCCTGGCGTGCGCACCTGCTGGCCAAGGGCTATCCCGAGGTTCCCGAGACCTATCACGACATGTTCGAGCCGGCTAACGGGCGCATGGGTGGCGCCTCGCGCTTCCGCCAGGAAGACAGCCTGACGGCCTTTCTGGCCGACAAGGTGATCGACTGTATGCGTGTTAATCAGGATCGCGGCTGGCTGATCTATGTCTCGTTCTGGCATCCCCATCCGCCGCTGACGGCCTCTCAACCCTGGCACGCGCTCTACGATCCGGTCGACACCCCGCCCGTCAGTGCCGAGGCCGATCCGGCGCTCCACCCCTTCAATGCCTATTGCCTGGGCAAGGGCGCCGATCTGGTCGAGTATCTGGGCTCCAGCGCGGCGGGGCATGACCTGGACACCCAGATCGCAGCGCGCATTCGCGCCAGCTACTACGGTCTGGTCAGCGAGACCGACCATCACATCGGCCGACTGCTGGATGCGTTGGAAGAGACCGGGCAGGCCGAAGACACCTTGGTCGTCAGCACCGTCGATCATGGTGAAATGCTGGGCGACCAGGGCCTCCTGGGCAAGCAGACCTTCTTCGATCCGGCCTATCACATCCCTCTGATCATCCGCGACCCAGAGAAGGCGGGTGGACAGGTTGTCGACAGCTTCACCGAGTCCGTCGATCTGCTACCCAGCGTCCTGGACTGGCTGGACGCAGCGATCCCCAATCAGTGCGACGGCCGCTCTTTACTGCCCTTCCTAGAGGGCGTGGAACCTGAGAGCTGGCGTCAGGCTGCCTTCTGGGAGCACGATTTCCGCGAGGTTGTCTCAGGTGCCGCCGAGACTGCGCTGGGGCTCGAAAGCCGGGACTGTAACCTGGCCTGCCTGCGTGGCGAGCGCTTTAAGTACGTTCACTTCGCCGGCTTGCCGCCGCTGCTCTTCGACCTTGAGTCCGATCCGCACGAGACCCGCAATCTGGCCGAGGATCCGGCCTACCTTGAGGTCCGGCTGCAGATGGCGGAAGCCATGCTGAGCCATCGACAAAGGCACGCCGAACAGACCATGACCAACCTGGCGATTACCGCTGAGGGCCTGAAAGGTGACCTGGAAGCGGCCGGATTGGGGAGACTTCTCTAAGATTGGGGCTTGGCGAAGGCGCCTTCGCCTCCGATATGCACAGGAGCGAAGAGGTAATAGAGCGCGAGGCAAAGCGATGGGCAGCGGGGGTGTCAGGTTCTTAGGGGTGGTTCTCTTGATCGTGACGGTGGGTCTGGTTGGCCTACAGTCCTGCTCTGCCCGCTCCTCTGGCGAGCCACTGGTCAAGGTCGAGCGCTCTTGAGCAAAGGCAAGGACAAGAAGAGCCGGATCCTGCGTTCGCGTGGCATCTGGCCGGCGGCACTCACCGTTCTTTTCGGCCTCTCTTCGGTGGCGCGTCTGCTGCAGGGCGATGTGATCGACTTCGGTCAGGGCATCGCCATGACCGCCCTGATGGGCGCGGGTGCCTGGTCCTTGAAGCGGGGTCTCGACTATCAGCGCGGCGAGGGCGGCTTTCCCGGACGAACGCCCGCGGCCCTGCTGATCGGCATCGCCACCGCCGGCATGGCGGCAATGCTGGCCGGCCACGGTGTGGTGGAGAGCGCCATCCTGGCGATCGCGGCCGGCGCCGGCACGATCATGGCCTATGGCTACGACAAACCCATTCGCGCCCCACGCCTCAGAGCCTCTGCAGCCCCAGACAAGGCGGCGATGAGCGACGCCGAACGCCTGATCGCCGAGGCCAAAGGCAAGCGCGATCGCCTGATCTCTGCGCGGCACAAGCTGCAGTCCGGGCACAGTTCTGCCTTCATGGACCAGGTCGGCAAGATGGCGGCCGTTGCCGACGAAATCCTGGACGAGTTCGGCCAAGACCGCAAAGAGCTGCGCTCTGCGCGCAAGGCGATGGCGGGCTATATCCTGGGCCAACGCATTGATCGCGTGGTGGCCCTGACGAACCGCATTCTGGAGCGCATCCGCCAAGACCCGCGCGATCTGCGCCGGGCCCGCAAGTTCATGAATGTCTACCTGGACGGCGCCGCCGAAGTGGCCGAGCGCCTGGTTCGACTGCAGCAGAATGACCGCGCCGCAGCCGAACAGATGGCGCCGCGCATGGTGGCGCTGTTGGCGGCCATGGAGCGGGCTGCGGAAGAGTTGCATCAGCGGCTGTTGGCCAATGACACGCTGGATCTCGACGTGCAGATCGAGGTGTTGGAACAGCGCATTCAGCGCGAAGGCCTGACCTAAGGGGATTTGATCATGAGCGATACTCCGAAGACCACGACGGCAACCCAAGAGGTCATCCCGCTGCCCCCGCCGCCCGACAATCTCTCAAGCAAGGAGCTCTCGGAAAGCGCGGTCGTGCCGCTGGCCGAAGCGCCGCCAGAGCGCAGTCAGAAGATCCGTGGCCTGATGCAGCAGATCGACCCGGCCGATGCCGGTTCCATCATGTTCTTCGGTGCGAAGGCGCAAGAGCAGGTGACCGACATCTCCGACTCCATGCTGGAGGGCGTGCGCAACAAGGATACCGGCCCGGCCGGCGGTGCGCTGAACGATATGGTCGCCACCCTGCGCGGCTTCGACGTCTCCGACATCGATCCCAAGGACGAGCCGGGCTTCTTCGGTCGCCTCTTGGGCAAGATCAAGCCGGCCGCCAAGCTGATCCAGCGCTATGAGACGGTGAAGGTTCAGATCGACGACATTACCGATCGCCTGGACCGTCACACCACTGAGCTGCTGACCGACATTGCCACCCTGGACAAGCTCTACGACGCGACCTTGGCCTACTTTCACGAACTGGCCGACTACATCTCCGCCGGCGAAGCGAAGCTGGCAGATTTGGATGCGACCGAGATCCCGGCCAAGGAGAAAGCTGCCGAGAGCGGCGAGATGCTGGCAGCCCAGGCGCTGCGCGACCTGCGTCAGGCGCGCGACGATCTGGAACGCCGGGTACACGATCTGAAGCTCACCCGTCAGGTCGCCATGCAGGCCCTGCCCTCGATCCGCCTGGTGCAGGAGAACGACAAGAGCCTGACCGCCAAGATCCGCTCGACCGTGACCAACACGGTGCCGCTCTGGCGTCAGCAGCTGGCCATCGCGGTCACAGTGGCACGCTCGGCCGAGGCCGGCCGGACCCTGAAGGAAGCCACCGACCTCACCAACGAGCTGCTGACGGCCAACGCTGAGTCCTTGCGGCAATCGAACCAGGAGATCCGAACCCAGGTGGAGCGCGGCATCTTCGATATCGAGGCCGTCGAGAAGGCCAATGCGAACCTGGTGGCGACCATCGAGGACTCGCTTAGGATTGCTGATGAAGGCAAGGCGAAGCGCGCTGATGCAGAGGCGAGGCTGGTGGCTTGCGAGGCCGATCTGAAGCAGACCCTGGCGGCAGCACAGGCCAGGGCGCGGGCGGTCAAGTCCTAAGCCAGAGGCCGCGAGCCATGATACTGCGCAAGCTACTGGGCGAGTTCATCGATGTCATCGAATGGACGGACGACAGCCAGGACACCATGGTCTGGCGCTTTGAGCGCTATGGCAACGAGATCAAGAACGAAGCCCAGCTGACGGTGCGGCCGGGCCAGGTCGCGGTCTTCGTGTCTGAAGGGCAGATTGCCGACGTCTTCCCACCGGGCATGTACACACTCAATACCGAGAACCTGCCGGTCCTCTCGACCTTGCAGGGTTGGGTGCATGGCTTTCAAAGCCCCTTCAAGGCCGAGGTCTACTTCGTCAACACCAAACGCTTCGTCGACCTGAAATGGGGCACGCGCAATCCCATCATCCTGCGCGATCCGGAGTTCGGGCCGATCCGCCTGCGCGCCTTCGGCAGCTATGTGATCCGCATCGTCGAGGCCGGCACCTTCATCCGTGAGATCGTCGGCACCGACAGCCACTTCACCGTGCAGGAAGTGCAGAGCCAGCTGCGCAACATGATCGTCTCACGGCTGGGCGTGGTACTGGGCGAGAGCGGCATCCCAATCCTCGACATGGCCGCCAACTACACCGATCTGGGGCGCTTCATCACCAACGCCATTCAGCCCCGCTTTCTGGCCTATGGCCTGGAGCTGACGCAGCTGCTGGTCGAGAACATCTCTCTGCCGCCGGCGGTCGAAGAGGCCTTGGACAAGCGCAGTCAAATGGGCTTGATCGGCGATCTCAGCAAGTATCAGCAGTTCCAGGCCGCCGAGGCCATGGCCAAGGCCGCCGCCCAGCCGGGCGGGGCTGCCGGCGATGGCCTGGGCATGGCCATGGGCCTGATGATGGCGGGCCAGATGGGTCAGGCCATGGGCGGTCCCTGGGGCAAGGCACCGGCCGGCGCAGAGCCCGAAGCACCGCCCCCGGCCCCCGCTGCACCGCCGCCGCTGCCCAGCGCCGCCAGCTATCACGTGGCCCTGGATGGCGCGGCCCAAGGCCCCTTCGGCCTTGGTCAGTTGCAGAGCCTGGCGCAAAACGGGCGCCTGACTGCGGAGAGCCTGGTTTGGACCGAGGGTATGGCAGGCTGGGAAGCAGCCAACTCTCGCCCGGATCTCGCCACGCTCTTCGCCCGCAGGCCACCGCCGCTGCCGCCGGGGCACTAGCGCAATGCGTCTTGGTCCTTGGGGGCGCCGACCGAAGGGCGAGTCGCTTCCTCGCGCCCGTCGGGGGGCGGAAGAAGAAGTCGAGGAACGCTTCGACTGTGAATCCTGCGGTGCAAATCTCACCTTCGAGCCCGGTAGCAATCACACCACCTGCGCGCATTGCGGTCACGAGAACAGCATTCCTGAGGAGGAGGATGTCTTTGAGGAGCAGGACTACTACGAGACTCTAAACCGCCTGGAGCGCCTTGCCGTTCATGGCGATCAAAGGGTGGTCGCCTGCCAGTCCTGCGGCGCCCAGTTCACCTTGGAGCCCGACAGCCACGCAGGCGCCTGTGTTTATTGCGGATCCGATGTGGTGACCGACACCGGCCGCAATCGGCCGATCAAGCCCGAGGCACTAGGCCCCTTTGAGATCGACCAGGAGGCAGCCCGCCTTGCGCTTCGCAAATGGATGAGGCGGCTTTGGTTTGCGCCCTCGGGTCTTGCCAAGTTCGCACGTCACCATGACGCCTTCAGCGGCATCTATCTGCCCTTCTGGACCTTCGATGCCAAGACCGAGAGCCGCTACCGGGGCTCGCGCGGAACCCAGCGCTTTGTGCCCCGGCGTATGCCGCGCATCGGCAAACCGGGCCCGGATCTGCGATCGGTCCCGAGGTCGGAGATTCGCTGGCGCCGCGTCACCGGGCGTATTTTGCGGCGCTTCGACGATGTCCTGGCGCTCGCCGGCAGTAATCTGCCGATGAGCCTGGTTCGCGGACTGGCGCCATGGCGATTGGGCGATCTGGTCCCCTATCGCGAGGAGTACCTGGCCGGCTTCCGCGCTGACGCCTACCAGATCGACCTACCGGAGGGCTACGAGGAGGCCAAGCGCGAGATGCAGGAGATCATCATGCATCTGATCCGCGAAGACATCGGGGGCGACCTGCAGCGCATCCACCGGGTGGAAACCGCCTTCGAGGATGTGACATTCAAGCAGATCCTCTTACCCGTCTGGCTCGCCTCCTATCGCTACAAGGGCAGGTTCTATCAGGTGGTGGTCAACGGCCAGACCGGCCGGGTCAGCGGAGACCGGCCCTACAGCTCCATGAAGCTGGTCTTCCTGGGCCTGGTCATCGCGCTCGCCGTGACCGCCGGGCTCTACTTCTTCGGCCGTTAGGCCTCACCGACCTGCGCCATAACCTGGGTCAGCTTGGCCGGATTGCGCACCACATAGATGGCGGAGATCCGGCCGTCATCGACCGCAATGGTCAGGGTGTGGTCCAGCTCCTCGTCTACAAAGACAACCAAGCCTGGCTGACCGTTGATGGTCTGCTCAACCCATCGGCTGGTGCCGCCCCGCTCGTGGTGCTTGCGCGCCAAACCGAGGTAGAAGCGAGCCACCTTGTCGGCACCGAAGATCGGACGCAGTGCTGCGAGCTTGGCCCCGCCTCCGTCGGAATAGGTCACCACATCGGCTTTCAAGAGTGCCGTCATCCGGCTCATGTCGCCGCTGACCATGGCCTCGATGAAGCTGTGCAGCAGGGCCTTGTGCGCGGCGGGCTCGGCCGGTTTGGCCGGGCGGCCGGCGGTGATCGCCTTTCGCGCCCGAGCGGCCAACTGACGACAAGCAGCCTCGCTGCGGCCAAGGGTTTCCGCCACCTCCTTGAAGGAGTGATCGAAGACATCGTGCAGCAGGAAGGCGGCCCGCTCGGCCGGCGACAGGGTCTGCAGGGTCACCAGCAAGGCGAAGGAGAGGTCATCGGCAAGGGCGACGATGGTCTCCGGCGAGGCGCGCTCCTCCCCTACCAAGGGTTCCGGCAGCCAGGGACCCACATAGACCTCGCGGCGAGCCCGCGCCGACCTGGCCTGATCGAGGCAGAGCCTGGAGACCACCGTCATCAGATAGGCTTCGGCATTGTCCACTTTCTCTGCCGGGACCTCCAGGACACGCAGATAGGCGTCCTGGAGGATATCCTCGGCATCGCTGCGGCTGCCCAGCATGCGATAGGCCAGCCCCATCAAGCGCGGGCGGCTGGCCTCAAACTGGGCGGCCAGGGCGGTCATGCTGCCTTATGCACCACGTCGACCGGCTGGCCCTCGACCTCGACCCGCTGACAGGTCTTGGCATAGCCCAGAGCGGTCTTCACCATGGGATAGACCCGACCGATTTGCATGCCGAGGGTTAGGTCGATCACGGCCTTCTCACCCCAGGCGGCGACCACCGCGGCGCGCACCAGATCCTGCTCGTCAGAGCGATTGATGACCGAGGTGGCGAAACGATAGCCCAAGGCGGTCTCCTTGCTCATGGCCTCCTCATCGGCGGTTAGGACGGCGGCGATTTGGTCGGCCGGCATCCCAGCCTCGCGCGCCATCCGCACCACCAACTGTACGCAAGGACCACAGTCTTCGGTCAAGGCGCCGAAGAGCTTGGCTGCAAAGGAGGCCGACACAGGCGCGGCTTCGCAATGCTGCGACAAGGCAGTGAGGGCTGCGAACTTCTCAAAGGCCGCCGGCGAGACCTCCAGCATGTGCTGCATGAAGGAAACGTCATAGTCGTAATAGGTTGCGAAGACCTGGAGGGCCTCTTCAGGGCTCTGCTGCATGGTAGCTTTCCTCTCGCATTCGATCCGGCGTCGGCCCGATGCCGCGCACCGTCGACACCAAGACGAGACAGCTCAGCAAAGTGTGACAAAGCCCGCCGGGAAAGGGCTCAAAAGGGCTAAAGGAAATCATGAGGAAGGAACTTCTCAGCCATTCCTCAGAAAGACCCCCGCTCCTCCTCAAGCAGCTCCACCAGGCCCCGCCTACCTTCCAAACCACGCAAACGCCGGCCAACAAGCCAAGGCCGCAGGGGTAAGGAAAGGACAGGATCATGCCCGGACTTTATGGAACAAGTGCATCGGAATCTCTCGACGGGACCTTCTTGGTCGACACCATCTTCGGCCTCAGTGGCGACGACTCGCTCTTCGGCCTCGGCGACAACGACACGCTCTTCGGTGGAGATGGCAAGGACAGCCTCTTCGGCGGCAGCGGCGCGGACACGCTCTATGGCGACGCGGGTGCCGATTCGCTAATCGGAGGAGATGGCGACGATCTGATCGATCTGGGCACGGACGTCATTACGGACCGGGCCGAAGGAGGCTCCGGCAACGACCACATCGTTGCAACCAGGTCCAGCACGGATCTGGTGTTTGGAGGCTCCGGCAACGATATCCTGAATGCAAACGGTCAGTTCATCAACGGCGATGACGGTGATGACAGGATCTATACCGGGACGGCCTTTAACTGGATTAAGGGCGGTAGCGGCAGCGACTATATCTTTGTCGGTGTCGATGTCTCCGACGACACCGCCGAGGGAGGATCCGGTAGCGACTACATCCTTCTCGCTGAGGACGATGCCTTTGACGTCGGTTCCGGCGAGGACGGGGATGACACCGTCATCTCCGTCGGTCACTCCAACGACGGCCTCTACGGAGGCGACGGCAACGACAGCCTCTTCGGTGGTTTCTTCCAAGGCGGTGGCGATGGCGACGACGAGATTCGCGGTACCTCTGTCTTCAACTTTGCCTTCGGCGGGACCGGGACCGATGTCGTCCGGGTGTTCACCGGCAATGACCAGGCCGTCGGTGGCGATGGTGCCGACCTTCTTTTCGGTGGTGCCGGGGACGATACCCTGACCGGATCCAGTGGTGCCGACCGCCTGGCGGGTGGCACGGGAGAAGACACGCTATTCGGCGGCCAGGCTCGAGACCGCCTGAACGGCGGCAGCGGTGCTGACACGATGGCAGGCGGTGCCAACAACGACACCTTCGTCGTCGATACGGAGAGCGACGTGGTCAAGGAGACCATCGCTGGCGGCATCGACGTCATCCGCTCCAACGCTAACGCCTACACCTTGGGCAGCGGCTTCGATGCCTATATCGAGCGGGTCAACATCAACGAGGCCGCCGGCGACGCGGATCTGCGCGGCAATGCCTTCGATAACGTCTTCCTGGGCAACTCCGACGACAATCGCCTTTTCGGGATGCTGGGGGCGGACACCCTGAACGGGCGGGACGGCACCGACATCCTGATCGGCGGCCTGGGCGACGACACCATGGTGGTCGACACCGTGACCGATCAGGTGCGCGAGCTGAACGGCCAGGGCAAGGATCTGGTCCGCGCCGAGAGCGACTTCACCCTGCCCGACGGCACCGCCACGGCTTTCATTGAGGACCTGCGTATGCAGGGTGGCTTCGGCAACATCAACGGCACCGGCAACAGCCTGGACAACACCATCAAAGGCAACAGCGGCGACAACCAGCTAACGGGTCTTTCCGGCGACGACCGGCTGGAGGGTGGTGACGGTGCCGATTTCCTGATCGGTGGCAGTGGTTTCGACCGCCTGGAGGGCGACAGCGGTCAGGATCGCCTCTTCATGGACGATGCCGAGGTTGTCTTCGGCGGCTCCAGCGGGGACTTCTTCCGCTTCGATGGCGGAGCCCTCGGCAGTGGCGGCTCCGGTGGACCGGTCATCCGCGACTTCGACGGGCAGTTGGTCAATGGAGCGAATGGAGAGGACAAGCTGCTCTTCACCGCAGGCCTGGAAAACGGCAGCTTCGCCTATGTCGGCGGCGCCGCCTTCTCCGGCGGCGGCAACTCTGAGGCACGCTATGCCGGAACGCGGCAGATCCAGGTGGATCAGGACGGCGACGGCTCGGTCGACCAGGCCTTCCTGATAGACGGCGTCACCGACGCAGGCCAGCTCACCTCGACAGACTTTGTCTGGCTCTAAGGAGGTTCGTTGAGTTAGGCGACCGCCTCGTGCTGTGCAGCAGCCGGGGCGGTTTCCGTTTCTGCGACCAGGCCCTCCAAGGCCTTGGGCAGCGGCCCGCCGGTCGCCCAGTCCAGATAGGCAACGGTGTGCAGGATCGGCAGGTCGCTGCCCGTCGCGATCTGCGTCATGCAGCCGATGTTCCCGGTCGCAACGGCCTGGGCGCCGGTCGCTTCGATGTTGGCGACCTTCCGGTCTCTTAGCCGCGTGGCGATCACCGGCTGCAGGAGATTGTAGGTTCCAGCCGAGCCGCAGCAGAGATGCCCCTCGGCCACCTCGCCAAGCTCGAAACCAGCCTGCCGCAGCAGCG
This sequence comes from Rhodospirillales bacterium, assembly GCA_963669335.1. GTDB lineage: Bacteria > Pseudomonadota > Alphaproteobacteria > Kiloniellales > JACOMY01 > JACOMY01. The sequence goes on along the minus strand of OY770023.1, from coordinate 1,175,816 downwards.
CTCTCGGTGGCTCCTTCACCTGCTGTCCATGCTGCAGAGAGCAGGCCGAGTGATACGCCAGCTTCAACCCTCCGCGGCCCGGCAGAGGTGCCTTCAGGCCAATCTCACTCATGACCTCGCTGACGTCCTTGGTGAGGCCCGCGATGCGCATGGCGCGATCAGCCCACTCCTTGTCCTCGCGCAGCATGAAGCCATAGTCCTTGACCGTCGTGCCGCAGCCGGAGGCGTTGATCACGATGGCATCCAGCCCGCCCGCATCCAACTCTCTGGTCCAAGCCTCGACGTTGCGCTTGGCCGAGTCGAGGGCCGACTTCTCTTGGCCCATATGGTGGGTCAAGGCACCACAACAGCCGGTCCCGCGCGCCACCACGACCTCCACGCCGTGGCGTGTCAGCAGGCGGATCGTCGCCTCGTTGATATCGGGAGAGAGCACCTGCTGCGCGCAGCCGGTCATCAACGCCATGCGATAGCGGCGCGGTCCTTCGGCAGGAAAGGTCTGCGGGCGGTCGCATGGCGAAGGCGTGGGGATGCTGTCCGGCGCCAGCGACAGCATCGCGCGCGCCCGTCCACCCAGCAGGTTTGCCGGCACCAGCCCACGAAACGGCTTGGCCAGGCGCGCGCCCACCAAGGCCAGGCGAAAGCGGCCCGGGTGGGGCAAGAGCCAGGCCAAGAGCTGCCGCAGCCAACGATCCATGCGCGGGCGCTGATAGGTCTCTTGGATGTGCTTGCGGGCGTGATCGACCAAGTGCATGTAGTGCACACCCGACGGACAGGTCGACATGCAGGAGAGGCAGGAGAGACAGCGGTCGATGTGTTTGACCGTCTTCTCGTCCGCGGCGCGATCACCCTCCAGCATTTCTTTGATCAGATAAATCCGGCCTCGCGGGCTGTCCAACTCGTCACCCAGCAGGACATAGGTCGGGCAGGTCGCCGTGCAAAAGCCACAGTGGACGCAGTTGCGCAGGATCTTCTCCGACTCGAAGACATCCGGGTCGGCCAGCTGGGCTAAGCTAAAGTTCGTCTGCATGGCACCATACCCCCAAGCGTCAGTCTCCCGCTCCCCCTCTCGAATCAGGAGGAGCGCAGAAAACTCAGTCGACGCTTAGGACCTACGGCAGTTCCCCAAGCAATCAAGAGGATCCGCAGCGACGCGCCTGCTGATGGCGCTAGCCTAGCCGGTCGCGCAGGGCGTCGTAAACGCGCCCCATGGGCTGTTTGCGGATCGCCTGCAGGGCCTGGCCGCTGGGATCGCGACCCTGCACTTCTTTCGCCAGATCCTCGAACTTCTGACGATAGGCCGTCACCAGATCGCCGACCCCGGCATCCTGCACCGCCTTGGCCACCTGATCACGCGACGAGCGCCTCAGGTGCTCCCAGAGCACCGCGAAGAAGGCGTCCTTCTGACCGCCGTTGTAGGCAGAGAGCGCTGCGGCATGGTCCTGCTCGCTACGGAGGCCGAAGACCAGATCATTGGCGAGCGCATTCAGATCCCGCTTGGTGGCGCCGACCAGGACTTCCATCTTGGCCAAGGTCGCCGCACCCGGGCTAGTCGCAGGACGTGCCTGCACCTGAGCCGAGCTGCCCGTACCCTTGACCACCGAGAGATTGGGTTCCTTCGCTGCTGCAGCGGCGGCGGCCGGTTGGGCCTGCGGTGCTGTCGGCGCTTGTGGAGCGGTCGGTGCCTTCGGAGCGGCCACCGCCGGCGGCGCAGCCGCGGGCTTCGCTGCTTGCCCAGGCGCGGCAGCGGCCGGAGCGGGCTTTGCCGTGGGCACGGCCGGCGCCGTCGGCGCAGGCTTGGTCGTCGCTGCAGGCGATGCGGCCGGAGCTGCTGGCGCCGGTGTCGCAGTTGCCGGAGTCGTTGAAGCCGCAGTCGTTGAAGCCGCAGTCGTTGAAGCGGGAGTCGCTGATGCCGGGGTCGCTGAACTCAACGGAGGAGCAACTGGTGCCGGAGCAGCCGGAGCAGGCGACGGAGCCGCCTTGGTCTGTGTCGGTGCCGGCGCGGCTGCAGGTTCACGCGCCTTAGCCGCCTGGGCCACCTTCTCCAGAGAGGCCATCACCTTCTTCACGTCGCCACTGCTGGGCGCGGGAGCGGGTGCAGGCTTGGGCGCAGCAGCCACCGGCGCAGGGGCCGGCTTGGGCGTAGCAACGGCTGGAGCGGGTGCCGGTTTCGGCGTTGCAACCACTGGAGCGGGCGCAGGCTTGGGCGCAGGCGCTGGCTTAGGAGCCGGTGCCGGAGCTGGCTTGGGTGCCGGTGCCGGCTTGGGAGCGGGTGCAGGTGCCTTGGGCGCAGGGGCCGGGGCCGGCTTGGGAGCAGGTGCGGGCGCTTGGCCGGTGGCAGCAGCTGGCGGTGCCACCCGTGCAACCAGAGACCGCAGAGAGCGCACTTCTCGGGACAAACGGCGCAGCTTAAGCCCGTTGCTGATGCTGGTCCGAATGATCCAGATCAGCGCCAAGGGTGCGCACAGCCCGGCAACCATCATCCCCTGCTCGAAGCCCGACAAATCGATCAGGTTGTTCAAGCCAAAGTACTTGTCGATGTAGAAGGCCGCGCCGCCCAACCACGCGACAGACAGCAAAAGGGCGATAAAGCCGGAGATCATCGTGATTTTCTCTCTTCCCCTGGTGCCGGGAACCCGAGCGGCCTCAGACTGCACGGCGAGGAACCGCACCCAACGTTTCGCACTATCCTTGCAGGCTTTTAGCGCAGCGCTCCGCGTCAGTCCAAGCCTTCGCTTTGCTTTCATGCCGCATGCCGGGCGGAAACCCAAGCCCGACGAGAGCAAAGGACAAATCTATGGTTGGATGATTGCTCCTATGCAACAGAGCCTAGTACCTCACGCGAGCACTTTCCAGCATGCTTTAGAGTCCAGCGTAGAGACGGCCCGGGTTCAAAATACCCTTGGGATCCAAAGCCTCTTTGATCCGAGCAGCCAGCGCACTGCGTCCCGGGTCTTGCGGCAGAAAGGTCGGCAGGGCCGCGCGGGCACCGGTTTCAGCGGCAACCAGGGTGGCGTAACCGCCAAGTGCCTCAATCTGCGCGGCCAGATTGTCTGAGGAGCCCTCCTCAGAGCGCGCCATCCACAGCAATCCCCCACCCCAGTCACAAAAATAGTCTTCTGAAGCAAGCGACAGCTGCTGGACGGCATCGGCTAGCCTCGCCGGCGGCAGTGCGACACGCCAGATGGCTTTATCCGATCGGCCAACAAAGGCTCGGCAATCGCGAACCTCCCGCCAGAAGTGTCGGGAGCGCATGGCATGCAGCTCTTCCCCCACGACTCCGATCTCAGACAGGAGAGCCGTCAAACCCGCCTGACGCGCCAGGACTGAGGGTTCCGGACCTTCGAGTCGCAGGGCCGTGACCGAAGCCTCGGCACCGGAAACCAGATCGACTCCACTCTTGAGCGCCAGGGGTTTGGGCAGATGGGCCGCCGCCGAGACGTCATAGGCCGAGCCCATGGCCTTGACGAAGAGTGCCGTCGCCTGAGCAGCGTCCAGCCCGAAGAAGAGCAGGCTTCTTGTCTTCTCTGCGCGCGGCAGGACCTTGACGGTAATCTCGGTCATCGCCGCCAGGGTGCCGAGTGAGCCGCTCATCAGTTTGCAGAGGTCATAGCCGGTGACGTTCTTCACCACCCTACCACCGGTCTTGAACTGGGCCCCTTCCCCGTTGACGCCGGCTAGTCCCAAGACATGGTCGCGCGCGGCCCCGGCCTTCGGGCGGCGCGGGCCGGAGAGATTACAGGCAACCACGCCCCCCAGCGAATCGGAGCGTGCCTCACCATCCTTACCGGACAGCAGCGGCCCCAAGTCCATCGGCTCGAAGGCCAGGACCTGACCGGTTTCCTCCAGCAGCGCGTCGATCTCAGCCATCGGTGTCGCAGCCCCGACGGAGAGCACCAGTTCCTCCGGCTCGTAGAAGCGCACGCCAGTGAAGGCCTCCAGACTGAGCTCGGCCTCGACCTGCTGCGGCCGGCCAAAGCTGCGCTTGCTGCCGCGGCCGATCACCTCCAGGGGCCGGCCGGCAGCGCTCGCCTCTTCCAGGAGGCTCGAGAGCTCTCCCTCGTCCTTGGGGATCAAGCGTTCCATTGGGCCTCTCTAGAAGCGAGGAAGATCAGGAAATCGGAGCTTGCCGCGGTGCACATGCATGCGGCCCAACTCGGCACAGCGGTGCAGCTCCGGAAAGACCTTCCCCGGATTTAAGAGCCCGTCGGGATCGAAGGCGCATTTGACCTTCTGCTGTACGGCCAAATCGGTCTCGTTGAACATCTGCCCCATCAGGTCGCGCTTCTCGACGCCAACACCATGCTCACCGGTAAGCACCCCGCCAACCTCGACACAGAGGGTGAGGATGTCGGCACCAAAGGCCTCGGCGCGTTCCAACTCACCCTCCTTGTTGGCATCGTAGAGAATAAGCGGGTGCAGGTTGCCATCACCGGCATGAAAGACGTTCGCGACCTGCAGGCTGTGCTTCTCGCTCATCTCGCGCATACGCTCCAGCACCAGCGGCAAGGCTTTGCGCGGAATGGTGCCGTCCATACAGTAGTAGTCTGGGCTGATCCGACCCACCGCCGGGAAAGCCGCCTTGCGCCCTGCCCAGAAACGCTGTCGCTCCTCTTCGTTGGAGGAGGTCCGCGAGACTGTCGCGCCCTTCTCCTCGGCGATACGGGCGACCTCAGCGACCAGGTGCTCGACCTCGGCCTCGGGGCCATCCAGTTCGACGATCAGCAGTGCCTCGACATCCAAGGGGTAGCCAGCCTTCACGAAGGCCTCGGCAGCATGGATGGCGGGCCGATCCATCATCTCCATGCCGCCCGGGATGATGCCCGCGGCGATGATGGCGCCGACACAGTCGCCGGCCTGCTCGCTGGAAGGAAAGCCCAGCAGCAAGGCCTTGGCGGTGCTGGGCTTCGGCAAGATCCGCACCGTCACCTCGGTCACCACGCCCAGTAAGCCTTCGGAACCGGTCATCAGCCCCAAGAGGTCGTAGCCCGGGGCATCCATGGCCTTGCCACCGATGCGCAGGACAGTGCCGTCCATCAGCACGATCTCAAGACCCAGAAGATTGTTGGTGGTGAGGCCATACTTCAGGCAATGCACCCCGCCGGAATTCTCCGCCACGTTGCCGCCAATGGTGCAGGCGATCTGACTGGAGGGATCGGGCGCATAGTAGAAGCCGGCATCCTGCACGGCATTGGTGATGCCAAGATTGGTCACACCCGGCTGCACCACGGCACAGCGGTTGTCGTAATCGATCTCCAGCACGCAATTGAATTTGCCGAGCCCCAGGATGATCCCGTCGGCCAGAGGCAACGCCCCGCCGGACAGCGAGGTGCCGGCACCGCGCGGGACCACCTTCACCCCTTCAGCCTTGCAGTAGGCCAAGACCTTGGAGACCTGCTCAGTCGTCTCCGGCAAAACGACGAGCAAGGGCGGCTGCCTGTAGGCGGTCAAACCATCCGACTCATAGGCCTTCAGCTCAACGGCCTGATCGATCACGCCCTCACCGGGCACGATTGCACGTAAGGCAGTGGCCAGTTCGGCGCGACGAGCAATCACCGCCTCGTCAGGTTTCGGCATGACCAGGCTCATCGCCAGCCTCCCTCTACGTCCTCTTGGGGCATCTCTCAAGACAAACTGGCAGCCTTCCCCCTAGGAGACAAGGGAGCCCCCTTTTCATTGCCTTTGCAAAGAGCGGAGTGACCGAGCGAGGAAGACCAACCAGGTTGGTGCCACCAGCGACCCAATCAGGAGATGATCATGAGCCAGCCAGGTAACAACTACGCGACCGACGAGCAGCGCTGGCAAGCCAGCCTCATCCGGGATCGCTCGGCCGACGGGCGCTTCTTCGTCGGAGTCGTGACCACGGGTATCTATTGCAAGCCAAGCTGCCCCGGCCGGCCGAAGCGGCAGAACGTGCGCTTTTTCGAAACGCCGATGGCTGCACGAGAGGCGGGGCTCAGAGCTTGCAAGCGCTGTAAACCCGATGGCTAGCTCGCCGTCAGCCGATAGCTGAGGACCAGATTGTTGGAGGGCATGGCCTGCCTGGGCTCTGGGACAAAACCAAGACCAATGGCCAAACGATCCAGATCTTCGACAAGGCGAAGGCCCCAATCCGGGTTCTGCATCCTGAGGCTCTGGTCAAAAGAGACGTTCGAGGACGCAGGAGAGACCCCCTCTTCAAAGAAGGGCCCGTAGAGGAAGACTGCCGCTTGCGGCTGAAGCAACGTTGAAAGTCCGCCAAAGAGCCCCTTGGTCACTGACCAGGGGGCGACATGGGTCAGATTGACGACGAGAGCGGCCGCCGGCCGGTCCGGAACAGTGCGGCTCCAATCGGTTGTTCCGAGGTCGATTTCCAAGGGCTCCAGCACGTTTTCGAGCGCAGCCTCTGCGCGCCAGGCAGCGATCGAGGCCAGCTTATCGGGATCTCTCTCACTTGGTCGCCACAACAAGTCAGGAAAGCGTCGGGCCAGGGTCGTGACGTGCTGACCAGGGCCACTGGCCAATTCCAGCACAGTGCCGGTTCCAGGCAAGGCCGGCGCCAAGGCCTCGATCAAAGGCGGCAGATTGCGCTCCGCCGCTGGTGAAATCAGTCTCTGGTCCATTCCGCTTGCTTTCACCCCATCGTTCGCTGGCACGCAAGGCTGCTACCTGGGTCCGCTTGGATCGAGACGCAAGCTGCGCACTTATCCACGAACGAAGATCACCGGCTTGCGCATTGACCCTTCGCCCAGCCCGTCAAATACTGAGGACGGCAGAGCAGACTCGGCAACGACCGAGCATCAGGGAGGACTCGAGAGAGCGATGACAACCTACTTTACCGAAGATCATGAGTGGCTGACCGTCGAAGGCGATACGGCAACCCTGGGGATCACCGAGCATGCCGCCGAGCAGCTGGGCGAGGTGGTCTACGTCGAGTTAAAGGATCCAGGCGAGAGCTTCGCCAAGGGCGACGAGATCGGCGTCATCGAAAGCGTCAAAGCGGCCAGTGAGATCTATGCCCCGGTCAGCGGCGAGATCGTCGAGGCCAACGGCGCCGTCGCCGAGTCGCCCGACATGGTGAATGCCGGGCCCGAAAGCACGGCCTGGCTTTACAAGATCTCCATCGGCGACAAGAGCGAGCTCGAAGGCTTAATGGATGCCGAGGCCTATAAGGCTTCTATATCTTAGAGACAAAGGAGGACCCGCGGGATTGGCAGAGTCCGGCGGGTCTCAACTCGAAGGAACGCTGGGCCTGAGCCCAGAGATCCTTGGCCGCACAAGGGAGATGCCGCCATGACCTTCTCGCTGACTGACTATCTTCCCTATGACTTCGCCAATCGCCGGCACATCGGCCCCTCGCCCAGCGAGATGGACGAGATGCTTAAGACCCTGGAGGTCGAGAGCCTGGATCAGCTGATCGAAGAGACGGTGCCGCATGACATTCGCCGCGACGAGCGCCTGGACTGGGGGCGTCCGCTCTCCGAACGCGAGATGCTCTATCGTATTCGCAAGGTGGCGGAGAAAAACCGGGTGCTGACCTCGCTGATCGGCCAGGGCTACTACGCCACCATGACGCCGCCGGTGATCCAGCGGAACATCTTCGAGAATCCGGCCTGGTACACCGCCTATACACCCTATCAGCCGGAGATCAGTCAGGGCCGATTGGAAGCGCTTCTGAACTACCAGACCATGGTCAGTGATCTGACCGGGCTGGAAATCGCCAACGCCTCTCTTCTGGACGAGTCGACGGCCGCTGCCGAGGCCATGGCCATGGCGCATCGCGTCTCCAAGAGCAAGCGCGACCGCTTCTTCGTCGACGAGAACTGTCACCCACAGAACATTGCGGTCATGCAAACCCGGGCCGAGCCGCTGGGCATCGAGGTTCAGGTCGGCGACCCCGACAGCGACTTGGAGGCAGACCAGATCTTCGGCGCGATCTTCCAGTATCCCGGCACCTATGGCCATGTCGTCGATCACAGCGAGACCATCGCAGCCCTTCACGCCAACCGCGCCATCGCCATCATGATCGCCGACCCCTTGGCTCTGGCTCTGCTGAAGCCGCCGGGAGAGATGGGGGCGGACATCGCCGTCGGCTCAACCCAGCGCTTCGGCGTGCCGGTCGGCTACGGCGGACCGCATGCCGCCTACATGGCGACCAAGGATGCCTACAAGCGAAACATGCCCGGTCGTATCGTCGGCGTTTCGATCGATGCGCGCGGCAACCAGGCCTATCGCCTGGCGTTGCAGACCCGCGAACAGCACATTCGCCGCGAGAAGGCGACCTCCAACGTCTGCACCGCGCAAGCTTTGCTGGCGGTCATGGCCTCTATGTACGCCGTCTTCCACGGGCCTGACGGCATCAAAGCCATCGCACAACGCATCCATCGCAAGACAGTGCGTTTGGCCAAAGGCCTGGAATCGCTGGGTTTTGAGGTGGAGCCCAAGAACTTCTTCGACACCATTACGGTCCGCGTCGGTGCCCTGCAGGGCGTCATCCTGAAGGCGGCTGTCCGCAACCGGGTCAACCTACGCAAGATCGGGGATGATCGCGTCGGCATCAGCCTCGACGAGAAGACTCGCCCGCCCATCTTGGAGGCCGTCTGGCGCGCCTTCGGCGGCAATATGGAAGACGATCTGACGGAGGAGTATCGCCTGCCGCAAGAGGCACTGCGCGACAGCCCCTACCTCACCCATCCCATCTTTCACATGAACCGGGCCGAGGCGGAGATGACGCGCTATATGCGCCGCCTGGCCGACCGCGACCTGGCGCTCGATCGGGCCATGATCCCGCTTGGCTCCTGCACCATGAAGCTGAACGCCACGGCCGAAATGCTGCCGGTCTCTTGGCGTCAGTTTGCAGAGATCCACCCCTTTGCGCCGGCCGATCAGGTCGAGGGCTATCGCGAGCTGATCGAGACCCTCTCGGACAAGCTCTGCCAGATCACCGGCTACGACGCGATTTCCATGCAGCCCAACTCTGGCGCGCAGGGCGAGTATGCCGGGCTGATGACCATCCGCAGCTATCACCGCGCGCGCGGTGATCATGACCGCGATGTCTGCCTGATCCCGACCTCGGCGCACGGCACCAACCCGGCCTCGGCGCAGATGGCGGGCATGCGGGTCGTGGTGGTGAAGTCGGCCGAGAATGGCGACATCGACGTGGCGGATTTCCGCGCTAAGGCAGAGGCTCATTCCGACCGCCTGGCGGCCTGCATGATCACCTATCCCTCCACCCACGGCGTCTTCGAAGAGACGGTGCGCGCGGTCTGCGCGATCACGCACGAGCATGGCGGCCAGGTCTATCTGGACGGCGCCAACATGAACGCCATGGTCGGCCTGGTTCAGCCTGGCAAGATCGGCTCGGACGTCAGCCACCTCAACCTGCACAAGACCTTCTGTATCCCGCACGGCGGCGGTGGTCCTGGTATGGGTCCGATCGGGGTCAAGGCCCATCTGGCGCCTTACCTGCCCGGCCATCCGGAAACCGACGGCCGCCCTGGTGCCGTCTCGGCTGCCCCCTATGGCTCCCCCTCGATCCTGCCGATCTCTTGGGCCTACTGCCTCTTGATGGGTGGCAGTGGCCTTACCCAGGCGACCCGGGTGGCGATCCTGAATGCCAACTACATCGCCAAGCGGCTGGAGGGGGCCTATGAGGTTCTCTACAAGGCGCCGAACGGGCGGGTCGCGCATGAATGCATCATCGACACCCGGCCGCTGGACGACCATGCCGGCGTCAGCGTCGACGATGTTGCCAAGCGCCTGGTCGACTGCGGCTTCCACGCGCCGACCATGAGTTGGCCGGTCGCCGGCACCTTGATGATCGAGCCCACGGAATCGGAACCCAAGGCAGAGCTGGACCGCTTCTGCGAGGCTATGCTGGCAATCCGACGAGAGGCTTCCGATATCGAAGAAGGGCGGATCGACGCCAACAACAATCCGCTGAAGAACGCGCCGCACACGGTGGAGGACCTGGTCGGCGACTGGGACCGCCCCTATAGCCGTGAGCAGGCCTGTTTCCCACCGGGCGCCTTCCGCGTTGACAAGTACTGGCCACCGGTGAATCGAGTGGACAACGCCTACGGAGACAGGCATTTGGTCTGTTCCTGCCCGCCGCTGGAGGACTATGCCGAGGCAGCGGAGTAAGGAGGGCCAACAACAAAGTTCGTCCCGGGGCGCTGGGCGACGCAAAAACAAGGACGGGTCACGTGTTCCTCTCTGTGTTCGACGTCTTCAAGATCGGCGTGGGACCTTCCTCCTCCCACACCATGGGGCCTATGAGTGCGGGCCGGCGCTTTATCGACATGCTGCGTTCCGGGGAGGACCGCATCCAAGGATCGGGGGAGCCGGCACGGCTGCGGGCGACGCTCTATGGCTCGCTCGCCTTCACCGGGAAGGGACACGCAACCGACCGGGCTGTGGCCTTGGGTCTGCTTGGCATTGCGCCGGCGGAGCTGGATCCTGATCGGGCTGAAGAGCAACTGGAGGCACTTGCTAGGGAACAGAGGGTCAGTCACGACGGCCTTCCCGAGCTCACTTTCGACCCAGAGAGCGACATCGTCTTTAACTACGACGGTCCGCTGCCGGGGCATGCCAACGGCATGATCTTGGAGGCCTTGGACAGTAAGGACGGGCTGGTCCTGCGCTCTGTCTTCTATTCGATCGGCGGCGGCTTCATCGTCACAGAGCAGGAGTTGGAGGCAAGCCAGACCAGCGGCAGCGAAGAGCCGACGACCACCTGTCCCTACCCCTTCTCCACCGCGGCCGAGATGCTGAAGTTGTGCCGTGAGAGCGGCAAGACAATCTCAGAACTCAAGTGGGATAACGAGCTTTCTGTCAAGAGCGTTGAGGAGGTGAGCCAGGGTCTGAAAGACATCTGGCAAGCCATGGATGCCTGCATGCAGCGTGGGCTGCGGGGCAGCGGCATTCTGCCGGGAGGCCTGAAGGTGCGTCGCCGCGCAGGCGCCATCTATCAGGCGTTGAAGGACGAGAGCGGGCGCAACGACAGCCAGCCGCATGTGGTGAACGACTGGATCTCGGTCTATGCCATGGCGGTCAATGAAGAGAACGCCGCCGGTGGCCGTGTCGTCACATCCCCGACCAATGGTGCTGCCGGCGTGGTGCCGGCCGTGCTGCGCTACTATCTCGATCACTGTGTTGCCGATCGCAAGGACAGGGTCGACTGCTTCCTGCTGACTGCGGCGGCCATCGGTGGCCTGATCAAGCACAATGCATCCATCTCAGGCGCCGAGGTCGGTTGCCAGGGTGAGGTCGGCTCGGCCTCGGCCATGGCGGCTGCCGGCCTCTGTGCTGTTCTGGGCGGCACGCCGGAACAGGTGGAGAACGCCGCCGAGATCGCGCTGGAACACCACCTGGGCATGACCTGCGATCCAGCCGGTGGCCTGGTCCAGGTGCCCTGCATCGAGCGTAACGGTCTGGGCGCCATCAAGGCTGTAGCAGCGGCATCCTTGGCACTCAGGGGCGACGGCACGCACTTCATGCCGCTGGACAACTGCGTAGAGACCATGCGCCAGACCGGGCTGGAGATGAGCGAGAAGTACAAAGAGACCAGCCTGGGCGGTCTCGCCGTCAATCTGCCGGAGTGCTGATCGCCTAGGTTGGTTGCAACGAGGCTTAAGTCCATGCAATGACAGCCAGGCTTCGGGCCTGTCGCACGAAGCCTGATTCTAGCAGTCGGGAGTGTGGCCTTCGATGCGGATCGCGCCGGTCAAAGCTTGTGTTCTTTGGATCTACCTTGCCTTCTTTCTAGCACTCGCCGGATCGCAGCCGGCCTTGGCGCAAGACAGCGGTGAGCCGGTTCCAGCCGCTGAACTGCAGACCCTGATCGACGTCCTACGGGATCCCGCGACGCGCGACGCCTTGATCGGTCAGTTGGAGAAGCTAGCTGCGGAAGAGCAACCCGCGGCCTCCGAGGAGAGCGGTCAGGAGGCCTCTGACAGCACAACCGAGCAGACAGAAGAGACCGCGAGCGACAGCACCTCTGAGAGCGAGCCTGCCGCCGAAGAGAAAAAGCCGGCAATCGAACCTGTCTCCTTGGTGCTGCGCGCCGCGCAACTGACACAGGAATTCGCCGAGCAGATTGCAAGTGAGGCACTGGAGTTTTGGGATCGGCTGCTCTCCGCGCCGGCTCGCTTTTCCGCTATCGGCAGTGTCGATTCCGATGTGGTGGTCAGCGCGCTGGGTGACCTGGCCCTGGTGATCGCCATCACCTTGGCGGTCTTCCTGGTCCTCCGCTTTCTCGCCCGCCGGCTGGACCGGGCTATGGGCCGGATCGCCAGCGAGGTCGGCCTCCTGAAGACCGTCTTCCTGATCATTGCCAGCATCGCGGTCGATGCCCTGATCGTGGTCCTGGCCTGGGCCTCCGGCTACCTCCTGACCGTTGCCGCCTTCGGACAATTCGGCTCGATCGAGGTGCGCCAAACGCTCTACCTCAATGCCTTCTTAATCATCGAACTGGTCCGTGTCGCTCTACGCGCTTTGCTGTCGCCTGCAACCAGCCAGCTGCGATTCATTCCACTCTCCGACTATGCGGCCCAGACCCTCTCAACCTGGCTTGGCATCGTCATCGCGATCATCGGTTACGGCAATCTGCTGGTCGTGCCGATCATCCGTTCCAACGTCGGTTACTTTGCCAGCCGCAGCGTCTCGGCCCTCATCACCTTGGTCGCGCTGGTGATCCTGACGGCCCTGGTGATCGCCCATCGCAAGCGGGTTTCCGACTGGCTGCACCGCATCATGAACCTAAAGCCCGAACAGCGGCTGTTTCGGTTCCTGGCGCGAACCTGGGCGGTGCCCTTCATCATCTACCTGGCCGTGCTGGCCGGGATGGTGATCACCAACCCCAGCGGCGCCTTCCTGCCGGTCATCATCGCCTCGGGCAAGATTCTGGCCGCTATCGTCATTGGCGCGGTGGTCACCACGGCCCTGAAGCGCGCCATGGTCAACGGCCTGCGCGTTCCACGAAGCGTCAATCATCGCCTGCCGATGCTGGAGGGGCGGCTTAACGCCTTCGTGCCGAAGTTCCTCTTCGTCATCCGCTACGTCATTCTGCTGATCGTCATCGGCTACACCATCCACACGCTAGAGCTGATGGATGTGCGGGCCTGGCTCTCCGGCAACTTCGGCGCCGCACTGACCTCGCACCTGATCGGCGTTGCCATGATCATCCTGGTCAGCTTCGCGATCTGGCTCGCCTTCTCCTCCTGGGTCGACTATCGCCTGAACCCAGACCTGGGCCGCCCGCCCTCAGCCCGGCAGATCACGCTCTGGACCCTGGCGCGCAACGCCTTCACCGCCATCCTGGTCGTCTTCTCCGTCATGTTCGCGCTGTCGGAGATGGGGATCGATATTGCGCCCTTGCTGGCCTCGGCCGGTGTCTTCGGTCTCGCGATCGGCTTTGGTGCGCAGAAGATGGTGCAGGACGTGATCACCGGTGTCTTCATCCAGTTCGAGAACGCGATGAACGTGGGCGACGTGGTCACCGTCGGCGGCACCACCGGCACCATCGAGCGGCTGACCATCCGCTCCGTCAGCCTGCGCGATCTGGATGGGGTCTTCCACATCATCCCCTTCTCTTCGATCGACATGGTCTCGAACTATATGCGCGGCTTTGCCTATCACGTGGCCAACATGGGCATCGCCTATCGAGAGAGCGTGGACGAGGCCAAGGAAGCCATGCATGAGGCCTTCGCCGACCTGGTCTCCGATCCGAAGTGGCGCGCCGAAATCCTGGGTGAGTTGGAGTGGTTCGGCCTCACCTCCTTTGACGATTCAGCCGTGGTGGTGCGGGCCCGCATCAAGTGCCGGCCGGGCAGCCAGTGGGCGGTCGGGCGCGCCTACAACGAGCGCATGAAGCGCATCTTCGACGAGCGCGGCATCGAGATCCCCTTCCCGCATCAGACGATCTACTTCGGCGAGGATAAGGAAGGCAAAGCCCCGCCGGCCCATCTGGCGCTGCAGCGGCGCAAGTCCTCCAAGAAGGACCAGGCGGAGGAAGGGCCTGATGCGAAGCGCATGGAAGAGCCCTTGGCCGAACCCACGCAAGATGCCCCGAACGAGGACCCGGATCACGCGTGATCCGGATCTGCTCCTCGTCCTGCCAGGTGCAAGACCGCGCTACAGCCAGACAAAGTCCGAGGTGGTCAACAGGTTGGCAGCAGTGATGCCGTCGACCAGGAAGGCCTGATCGACAGAGCCGTCGCCATCCTGGTCGACCTGGATCTGCCGCGGGCCGTCGTAGCGGGCCTCCGAATTGCCATTGCCGGAGAAGGCGGCTCCGCCGATGTAGGAGAAGGTGCCAACCTCCAGACCGGTGACAAAGACCAGGCGATCACCGGAGGCAGCATCAAAGTCTCGGATGATCGGCCCACCGGTACCGCCGCTGCCAAGCGACGCGCCATTGAAGCGGAAGGCATCCGCGCCACTGCCGCCGATGGCCACCACACCCGTCAGCATCAGAAGCGAGTCTTCTCCACTGCTGCCTTCAAGCCGATCAGACCCCAGACCGCCGAAGAGGCCGTCGTCACCATCGCCACCGATCAGGGTGTCGTCACCAGCCAGACCACGCAGGATATTGGCACCGCTGTTGCCCTCCACCGTGTTGTCCAGACCATTGCCACTGGCGTTGGCATCGCCGGCCTTGCTCAGAAGCGTCAGGTTCTCGAGGAAGTCCTGCGCCCCCCCATTGGGCAAGGTGAAGCCCACCTCTGCGCGCACCAGATCGGTGCCGCCGCCACTTGCTTCCTGCACCAGATCCGCCGTGGTGCTGACGACAAAGGTGTCATCACCGAAACCGCCCACAGCGGTGTCAACACCACTGCCACCGTTCAAGAGGTCATCGTCACTTCCACCAAAGAGGCTATCTTGGCCGGACCCACCGAAGACGCGGTCTTCGTCTGCTCCACCCGAGGCAAAGTCATCGCCAAGCGCGCCGACCAGTGAGTCCTCCCCCTGTTCGCCATAGAGGTTGTCCACACCGGTGAGACCGCGCACGAGGTCTGTGCCAGAACCACCGAAGAGGCCCATGTCGTTTCCGGCACCGCCGTAGATCAGATCTTGCCCCGACTGACCGAAGAGACCGCTGTCAAGACCAAGGCCACCGTCGATCGTGTCGTCGCCATCGCCACCGAAGATGAGCCCATCGTTACCCGTCGCGCCAATGAGTGTGTCGTTGCCCGACCCACCAATCAGGCTGGTGTCAGCACCGCCGTCGCCAGAGACGAAGTCATTGCCACTGCCACCGTCGAGCCGGGTGTCGTTGTCGAGACCGCCGTAGATCGCATCATCGCCATCATTGCCGACGAGCCGGAAGTCATCGCCATCACCGCCATAGATCCGGTCGGCATCGGAACCGCCGCTGAGCTGGGTATCATTGCCACTGTCACCAAGGAGCGTATCGCTCCCCTCGCCACCGAAGAGCGAGCGATCGGCACCGCCCCCGCCATCAATCACATCCGTGCCAAAGTCACCGAGGAGCCAGCGTTCGTTGCCGACACCACCAAAGATGCTGTCGTCACCATAGCCACCGTAGAAGTAGCTGTCGCTGTTCTGGCCACCATAGAGGCTGTCGTTCCCGTCTCCGCCGAAGAAGACCCGATCAATGCCGCTGCTTCCCTCCAGGAGGTCGTTCCCATAATCACCCCTGATGTAACTATCATTGCCTCCATCACCGTAGACGCTGTCGTCACCATAGCCGCCATCAAGCCGGAAATCGCCGTCACCGCCACCGAAGATTCGATCGTTGTTGCCGTATCCCTCAAGCAGGCTATCTGAGCCGGTGCCTCCAAAGATCAGGTCATCACCACCACCACCGCGAAGTCTTGTGTCGTCATCCCGACCGCCACGCAAAGTGTCATCACCGCCTTCACCATAGAGACCACGATCCTCCCCGGCGCCGCCGTTGATCTCGTCATTGCCAGCACCGCCGAAGTGCGCCAGATCCATTCCACTGTTCCCGGAGAGGAAATCGTTACCCGAGCCGCCATAGAAAAGCTGATCGACTCCATCTCCGCCGAAGAGAGAATCTTGGCCTGTCTCACCAAAGACGTAGCGGTCATCCCCGCTATCACCGTTCAGACTATCGTCACCTTCGCGGCCGAAGAGGTCGTAGTCTGAACCAGATCCGCCAAAGACTGAGTCATCGCCACTGATGCCGACCTGAAGCGTGCTGCCGTCACCATAGAGGCCTGCGTCAATGCCATCGTCGCCATAAACCCGGTCGTTGCCGCTGCCACCGAAGAACCCATAGGCGCCACTTCCGTTGTAGCCGCCCAGCGCATCGCTGCTGCTCCCGCCGAAGATCGCATCGGCACCGCTACCGCCAACCAAGCTCTGATCCTTGCCACTTCCTCCGAAGAGCGAATCGTCACCGTGGCCTCCTGCGAGATAGGTGTCGTTCCCGTCAGCACCAGAGATCCGATCATCGCCCGTGTTACCGAAGAGCATGCCGTCGGACCCGCTGCCTCCGAAAATCGTGTCCTTGCCGGATTGACCGATCAAGTAGCCGTCTGCGCCTGATCCCCCGGCAATCCGGTCATCACCCAGCCCGCCAAAGAGACTGGCATCGTTTCCATCATCACCGAAGAGCGAGTCATCGCCACCTTCTCCGAGGACGGTGACATCACCGCCATCCGCACCATACAAGCGATCATTTCCACTACCGCCATAGACCTCGCGGTCCTGATTTCTTCCGCCGATAAAGAGATCATTGCCGGAGTCAGCGAAGAAGTACCGATTGTTGAAGCCGCTGTCTGCCACGATGCGATCGTTGCCGCGGCCTCCATAGAAGAAGGCGTTGGATCCGGTACCGCTATAGAGCCGGTCGTGTCCGGTTCCACCATACACGTAGCGGTCGTTGCCGGATCCCCCATAGATTCGATCTGATCCATCTCCGCCAAAAAGCGAGCTGTCATCGCCGGCATCACCAAAAATGCTGTCATTGCCGCTACCGACAACAACCTGGTAGTCATCGCCAAAGCCGCCGAAGAAGACCTGCACAGCGCTACCGCTAAAGACGCGATCATTCCCAAGGCCACCATAGAGAAAGCGGTTACCGGCCGCCGTCTGGTTAGCGCCAAAGGAGAAGAGAACATCGTTTCCGGAAAGGCCGTAGAGATGCGATACGCGAGTCGCATCGCTAAGCTGGTTATCCAGATCGTTACCGATGCGTCCAATGACTTCGACCGAGGTGACGGCAACTGCGTCTGGCAAGGTTACGCTAAGCGCCAAGAGTAGGGTATCGTCCTGAGCTCCGCCGTCGAAGCTGTCGCCAGCCGTCAGATGGCTCTGCGTATCAATGTAGAAGAAATCGTCTCCGCTTCCGCCGAAGAGACTGTCTACCCCCAGATCGCCATAAAGCTCGTCGTCACCAGCGCCGCCGTAGAGAGAGTCGTTTCCGCTTCCTCCGAAGACCTCTCCGTCCGTCCCCTGGCCACCAAAAATCCCATCGCTGCCACTTTGACCAAAGAGAAAGTCCGGATTGGGACCACCGAAGAGGCGATCGTCACCATCGCCGGCCAAGGCACTATCGACACCGAGGCCACCATAAATCGAGTCGTCTCCCGACAAGCCTGCAAAGGTATCGTCGCCAATGAAGCCGAGAAAGGTGTCGTCTGCACTGGTTCCAACCAGGTTGTCGTCACCGTTGCTGCCATAGATCGTTGCCATCTTGCTTCCCCTTCTGTCTTCGCTGCTGTGGCTTTGCGTTTACAAGGATCCATCAGCACCACGCCAGAGCAGTTATAGCTACCGGTTAGAGCCAAACAAAGTCCGTTGCCGTCAGCAGATTGGCAGCGGTCACACCATCCACCAGGAAGGCCTGATCGACGGAGCCGTCACCATCCTGGTCCACCTGAATCTGTCTTGGGCCGGCGAAACGAGCCTCGGAGTTGCCGCCGCCCGAGAAGGCCGCCGCCTCGATATAGGTGAAGCTTCCGACTTCAAGCCCAGTCGCGAAGACCAGCTTGTCCTCTCCATTGGCCGCGTTCACCAGCACCCCGTCGAAGTCGCGGATGATCGGTCCACCGCTGCCGGCGTCGCCGAGTGCACTGCCATTAAAGCGGAAGCTATCCGCACCGCTGCCGCCGATGCCGACCACACCGGTCAGCATCAACAGTGTGTCGGCACCGCTTTCACCCAGGAGGCGATCATCGCCCTGCCCGCCGAACAGCATGTCGTCGCCAAGGCCGCCGATAAGCTCGTCATCCCCACCAAAGCCACGCAACTGGTTGATGCCATCATTGCCCTCGACCCTGTTGTTCAGAGCATTGCCGCCTCCGTTGGCGTCACCGGCCGAGTTCAAGAGCTCCAGGTTCTCGATGAAATCGTTGGTGCTGCCATTGGGAAGAGTGAAGGATAGCGAGGCCCGCACCAGGTCCGTCCCGCCGCCCGAGGCATCGCGCACCAGGTCAGCGACGGTGTTGACGATGAAGGTGTCATCGCCGGAACCACCGGTCATAGTGTCAGAACCGGCCCCACCATTCAGGAAGTCGTTGCCGGTCGCACCAAAGAGGCGATCTGTCCCGGCGCCACCGGTCCCGCGGTCATCGCCACCCCCACCGGAGAGTCGGTCGGTGCCATCGCCGCCGAAGAGGCTATCGTTTGCTGTGTTGCCCAGCAGCGAGTCATCGCCACTCTGGCCGTAGACATTGTCATCGCCGTCATCGCCACGGGCTGTGTCATTACCCGATCCGCCATAAAGCCTATCTATGGAGTAAATCGAGTTATTGGAAGAGCCGCCGAAGAGCTGATCGGCGCCGTCCCCGCCATAAAGCAGGTCACCATAGCTGCCGCCTACCACCAGATCGTCACCGCTGACACCAAAGACGTAGTCCGCGCCATCGTCACCATAAGCAGCATCATCGCCCGAATCGCCATAGATGAAGTCTTCGGCCTCACCGCCGAAGAGGGCCCTGTCATTTCCTGTGCCGCCAGAGATGAAGTCGACGTTTTGACCGCCATAGAGGCCATAGTCGTCACCCGAGCCTCCAATAAGGACGTCTTCGGCCGATCCGCCATAGAGGTAGCTGTCGTCCTGATTGCCGCCGTCGATCGAATCCAGGCCGCTACCGCCAAAGAGGCTGGAATCCGATCCGGCACCGCCGCCGACGCTGTCATCACCAAGGCCGCCGTAGAGCGAGGAATCCCGACCGGTTCCCCCGCCGACCTGATCGACACCAGTGCCACCGAAGAGCCCGGAATCACTCCCGTCGCCCCCCTCTAAGGTATCGTAACCGGACCCGCCATAGAGCTGACCATCTGCGCCCGCACCGCCGAAGAGGGTATCGTCCCCCTGCGTGCCGAAGAGCCGGCGATCATCATCATCGCCGCCATAGATACGGTCGTCACCACTGCCGCCAAAGAGCTGGCTGTCGTCACCCTGATCGCCCTGGATCAAGTCGGCCCCAGAGTTCCCATTTAGCAGGGTGTCCTCACCGGAGCCGCCGAAGAGGCTATCTAAGCCCGAGCCACCGAAGAACACCCGATCCGAGCCGCCCCCACCGTAGAGACTGTCGTTCCCGATCTGACCGAAGAGGCCGCGTTCGTTGCCACCGCTGCCAAAGACACTGTCATCACCGACGCCACCATAGAGGTAGGAGTCACTGTTCTGGGCGCCATAGACCCCATCCTGCCCCAGGCCGCCGAAGAGACCGCGATCGATCCCCAGCCCGCCGTCCACGCGGTCTTCGCCGGAGCCACCGAAGAGGTAGAAATCAAAGCCCTCTCCGCCATAGACGCCATCCTGCCCGTAGCCGCCGTAGAGCTGCTGGTCATCGCCGGACCCGCCGAAGACCTGGTCTGTCCCGGTGTCACCAAAGAGGCTACTATCAGCACCACCGCCGCCGAACACGCTATCATCGCCCGTGTCGCCCGAAAGATCACGGTCGTCACCGAGGTTGCCTTCAATCGTGTCGCCGTCAAAGCCGCCGAACAACGACTCGTCGTCACCCTCACCGCCGAAGAGGCGATCCACACCGGTTGTACCAATTAGAAAGGTGTCCTCCCCGTCACCGCCATAGAGCCTGTCGGCGCCATCTCCACCCTCCAGGCGATAATCGCTGCCGCTACCGCCGTAGACTCGGTCGTTACCGGTCCCTCCGCGCAGAAAGGTCTCGTCACCCGACGCCCCGAAGATGCGATCGACGCCATCTTCACCGTCCAAGAGGTAGTCATGACCAAGACCGCCCATGATGCGGTCGTTCCCGGATCCGCCATCAAAGCGATTGTCGTCACCATTCCCGCCAAAAAAGCGGTCGAGACCTGAACCACCGGTGAAGCCCGAATCTACCCCGTCTCCACCGTAGAGGCGGTCGGCACCGTCCCCTCCGACCAGGCTCTCTTCATCACCATCGCCTCCATAGATATAGTCATCACCGGTATCGCCATAGGCTGAGCCATCGCTCCCACTCTCCAAGAAGATGCTGTCGTCACCGGACCCTCCGAAGAAGTCTGTGTCGGATCCGCTGCCGCCATAGATCCGGTCAGAGCCGCTCCCACCATCGAAGTTGACGTCTTCACCATCACCACCGTACAGAAGATCCGCACCGGAACCACCCGTGATTCCGGAGTCATCGCCTTGTCCGCCGTAGACCCGGTCATTTCCCTGATCGCCGTTCAAGGAAAAATCGCTGCCGGAACCTCCGAAGACTGAGTCGTTTCCAGTTCCGCCATAAAAGCGGCTATCGCCAGAGGTTCCTCCAACCAGATGGTCTGCACCGCTGCCAGCAAAGAAGTAGCTATTGTTGCCGGCTCCTCCGTAGAGGCGATCGTTTCCATCGTCGCCATAGAGAAAGCGATCGGACCCGGAAAGACCGAGAACTTCGTCATCGCCAGTACCACCAAAGAGGCTGACATCGGCAGATCCGCCGCCCTCAACCCGGTCCGCACCGCTGCCTCCATAGAGGTTGTAGTTGTTCTGTGCGCCGCCATAGACCCGATCTGACCCGGCGCCACCGTCCAATAAACTGTCAGAGTCCGAACCGCCGAAGATCAGATCGTCACCTGCACCGCCAAATATAGAGGTATCACCACCCTGGCCACCGTAGACTCTGTCTTGGCCGCTGCCCAAGGTGATGCTGGCATCATCACCGTCATCGCCAAAAACACTCTGCGACCCCGATGTCGCAAATGCAGAGTCATAGCCTTCCCCGCCAAAGAAGGTGGCGTCTATCCCATCAGCATAGAAGTAATCGTCACCATCCTGACCAAAGGCCAGTGTAAAGATGCTGTCGGCGGTCAAGACATCAGCCCCAGAGTCCCCGACCCTCATATAGACTTCTATGTTGGAGAAGGTCACCCCGGCGGGAAGGGTCAGCGCCGCAGCCAAGGCAAAGCTGTCGGTACCCGCACCACCGTCGAAATGCTCGCCGCTCAGCAGATTGCCCTGGTCTCTGACATCGAAGATGTCGTCGCCGCTGTCCCCAAAATGACTGTCAAGACCAGAACCATCGAGGATACTGTCGTCCCCACCGCCACCATAGATCCGATCTGCGCCGCTGCCACCATCCAGGATGGATTCGTCGTTCAGACCGCCAAAGATCCGGTCGTCACCCGAGGCACCGAAGAGTCTATCGTTTGCGAAGCCACCGTAGAGGTCATCATCGCCCGAGCCACCGTAGAGGCTGTCGATGCTGGCAGCGCCATAGAGGTTGTCGTTTCCGGTCGCCCCGAAGAGCGTGTCAGAGGAACCAAGGCCTAGAATGGTGTCGTCGCTGCTGCTTCCGGTCAGGGTGTCGGGGCCTGGAGTGCCAAAAATCTCTGCCATGGGTGTCTCCCGCTACGGTGCATCTCCGGCTCTCGTGCCGGTCCGAATAACCGCCGAAAGCCTGCACAGGGTAGCGGGGCATGGCAAGCAACCTAGACTTTCAGTGCCTCGCACAGGTCATCAACTTGGCGTCACTGTGCGCTTATCGCTCTTCAATTTGGAGGGGCAAGCTCTTCTAAAGCCACACAAAATCCGTAGCGGTCAGAGCGCCGGCAGAGCTGACACTCGAGACCCGGAAGGCCTGGTCGACACTGCCATCACCGTCCTGGTCCACCTGGATCTGGTCGGGCCCAGCATAGCGCGCTTCGGAGTTGCCGCCGCCAGAGAAAGCCGTATCGCCTATGTATGCGAAGGTGCCGACCTCCAGACCCGTAGCGAAGAGAAAGCGGTCGCCTTCCGTCCTAGAGAAGTCAGTGATGAGGGGCCCGCCGCTGCCGCCCGAACCCAGGGTCGCACCATTGAAACGGAAACTGTCGGCGCCTGATCCCCCAGTGGCCTCCACGCCCGTCAGCATCAAGATCAGATCGGCACCGCTATCGCCATTCAGGGTGTCACTGCCGGCTCCACCGAAGAGGCTGTCGTCGCCATTGTCGCCGTCAAGCTGATCATCACCCCCCAGCCCCCGCAGGACGTTTCGGCTACTGTTGCCCAGGATGACATTGTCGAGCAGATTGCCGCTAGCGTTGGCTTCGCCGGCCGCGCTCAGCAGGGTCAGGTTCTCGATGAAGTCATTGCTGCCGCCACCCGGCAGGGTATAGGCGATGGACGCAAAGACGAGATCAGTGCCCCCGCCCGAAGCATCTTGCACGACATCGCCAGTGGTATCGACAAAGAAGGTATCATCGCCGGACCCGCCGGTTGCCGTGTCCACGCCGCTACCCCCATTCAGAACGTCTTCTCCAGATGCGCCGAGCAGGCGATCGCTGCCGCTGCCGCCATCGGCGGTGTCGTTGCCAAGCCCACCGGTGAGGCGATCGTTCGCCAATTCACCGTTGAGCTCATCATCACCCGCCAAGCCCAGGAGACTATCATCACCACTGGAGCCAAAGGCGAGGTCATTGACATCGCCGCCGCGTAGAGTGTCGTCGCCATCACCCCCGAAGAGGCCGTTGAGGGCAAAGCCATCTTGGGCGGACCCACCAAAGAGCGTATCGGCGCCAACATCGCCATAGAGCAGATCAGAGTTACTGCCGCCACGAATCACATCGCGGCCCCGACCGCCGAAAAGCGAGTCTATTCCGTCGTCACCATAAAGTGTGTCCCATCCGGAATCGCCGTAGACGAAGTCGTTCCCGGATCCACCATAGAGGCCACGGTCGCTTCCCGAGCCACCAAAGAGGGAATCGTCCCCGCTCGCGCCATAGAGGAGTGAATCAACGCCGTCCCCTCCTCGCACCTGATCTGCCCCATTGCTCCCGAAGAGGGCACGGTCGTTGCCACTGTCTCCATTGACCATGTCAGAGTAACTGCCTCCAACGAGTTCGCTGTCGGCACCAGACCCACCATAGATCTGGTCAACTCCACTGCCACCAAAGAGGGAGGAGTCATCGCCGTGTTCACCCCAAATCTGGTCAGTACCGGTGGCGCCGAAGAAACGGCTGTCATTGCCACTACCACCAAATAGGAAGTCATCACCATAGTCTCCGTAGAGTGCCTGGTCACTGCCACTCTCACCTTGGATGACATCTATTCCGCTGCTGCCGAAGAGCTGCTGGTCATCACCATCGCCACCGTAGATGCCGTCACCGCCGCTACCGCCAATCAGCAGTGAATCGTTTCCGGTGGCGCCGTTGATGTTGTCTCCCCCGTCGTCGCCAAAGACCGCACGGTCGCTTCCACCGCCGCCATAAATGATGTCGTAACCAAAGCCACCGAAGAGGCCGCGCTCGTTGCCATTACCGCCGAAGATATTGTCGGAACCACTACCACCATAGAGGTAAGAATCGCTGTTCTGGCCACCAAAGATCTGATCGAATCCGCTCTCACCGTAGAAGCCACGATCGATCCCGCTGCTTCCGTCTAGGATATCGTTACCGCTCCCACCAAAGAGGCGATAGTCGAACCCAGCCCCACCAAAGATGCTATCATCGCCATCGTAGCCGCCAAGCCGGGTATCATCGCCCACGCCTCCAAAAATGCGATCATCCCCAGCCGCACCACCCAGAACTACGTCTGCTCCTGAGCCACCATAGACACGATCGCTACCGCTACCGCCATAGAGGTTAGTATCGTCGCCGCTATCTCCATACACGAGATCGTCGCCGTTTCCACCGCCCATGATGAAATCGTTACCACTGCCTCCGCGAATGAGATCGGTGCCATTGCCGCCTATCAGTGTTCCATCGCCACCACTCCCGCCGAAGATGCTGTCATCTTGGTCTCCACCAAAGAAAGCACGATCCTGACCTTCGGCTCCATAGATCAGATCCTTGCCGGTACCGCCATAGAACGACAAATCTCCGCCGCTATCGCCAAAGAGACGATCGTCGCCACTGTTCCCTTCAAGCCTTATGTCCGTCCCGTCACCACCATGAAGGGTGTCACTACCGTCCCCTCCAAACTGAGTCGAATCGGTGCCACTGCCACCCCTGATAAGATCACTCCCATCATCCCCCCTGATGATCGTGTCGTCGCCCTCCCCTCCATAGATCTGGTCATCACCGCTTCCACCATAGATCTTCTCATCATTGCCCACGCCGCCGAAGATCCTGTCGGCACCTGACTGACCATAGAGGGCGGTGTCCTCCCCGGCGCCACCAATTAGGCTGTCGTCGCCGTCTCTCCCCTCAAAGACCCTGTCCTGACCATTTCCACCAAACAGGCTGTCGTTTCCGGTCCCACCTAAGAGCGCCTCGTCGTCACCGGCCCCGCCGAAAACGCGATCAATCCCGCTCCCTCCATTCAGCGATTGATCCGCTCCGCTGTCGCCATGGATGACATCATCTCCCGACCATCCAAGGAGTGCGTAGTCATCGCCGCTGCCACCGAACAGGCTATCGTCGCCAGCCCCCCCGATTAGAAACCTATCGCTCTGCTGCCCACCATAGACCAGATCATCTCCATAGCCTCCATAAAGTCTAACGTCTCCGGATCCAGCGAAATACTGTTCTGCATCCCCATCGCCATAAACCTTGTCATTACCGCTCCCACCATAAAAGTAGCTATCCGGATCGGCATCGCCATAGATGAAATCATTGCCATGGCCACCGAAAAAGCTAGCATCCCGACCCTCACCTCCAAACAGACGGTCGACGCTGTTGTCGCCGTTCAGCCGGACATCGGCATCGTATCCGCCATAAATCCGGTCATTACCGGCACCGCCGAAAAGATAGCTGTCCTCACCGTAGCTTCCAAAGAGAGAGTCATTGCCCTGATCTCCATAAAAGAAGGCATCTGCCCCAAAGTAGCCATAGCCCCTGTCGGCACCACTCCCGAGATGGAAGTAGCTGTCATTGTCGAACTCACCGAAGACACGCTGCGCACCGCTACCGCCGTAGACCTTGTCCGCTCCAAGACTGCCGTAAAAGGTCGCTTCCCCGTCGGCATAGAAGGTGTCATCGCCGTTCTGACCAAAGGCCAAGCGAAAGAGATTGTCCGCCGTGATCTGATCGTCGAGCGGGGTCCCCAGCCGCAGATAGACCTCGACGTTGGTCACAGTAATCCCCGCCGGCAGGGTCACCTGCGGTGCCAAGGCAAGGCTGTCGTTGCCGGCGCCACCATTGAAGAGCTCTCCGGCGGTGAGATCGGCTTGGTTGCGCACATCGAAGAGGTCGTCACCAGATGCACCAAAGTGGCTGTCCAGGCCCGAGCCATCTATTATCCTGTCATCCCCGGCATCTCCGAAAACCGTGTCGCTGCCACTCCCGCCATAGAGAAAGAATTCTTTACCGGGTCCACCGAAGAGCCGGTCATCGCCGGACCCACCATAGAGACTATCAACAGCTACCCCGCCGAAGAGACCATCAGCGCCCTCCCCCCCAAAGAGCTGATCGTAGCCCGCAGCCCCATAGAGGCTGTCGTTCCCACCGACACCAAAGAGGCTGTCGCTACCGCCAAAACCGAAGATGAAGTCATCACCGCTCGTTCCAGTCAGACTGTCCGCTGCTGCGCCGCCAAAGATCAGTGTCATGCTGTCCTCCATTGTCTAGCGGGCGGTCTGACCGCCTCTTGCTCACCGACGCGCAAGGCCGGCACCACAGTCTTGGCTACTCAACGCGGGGGCTGCTCTGGCACGCTATAATACACAAAGACTGCAGGAATTGCAGGGTACCAGGATCAGTTGAAGTCATTCAGGATTCCGACCCAAAGGTTACAACCAAACAAAATCTCCTACTGTCAGCTGCGACGCCGCCGTTACGCCGCTGACCAGGAAGGCCTGATCGGCGCTACCATCTCCGTCCTGGTCGACCTGAAGCTGACCACCGCCGTCAAAGCGTGCCTCAGAATTGCCGTTACCGCTGAAAGCCGCCGCCCCGATGTAGCCAAAGATCCCGGTCTCCAGGCCGGTTGCGAACACGAAGCGGTCGCCTGCCGCGCCAGAGAAGTCCTGGATCTTTGGACCGCCAAGCCCCGCACTTCCCAAGGTGTCGCCATTGAAGCGGAAGGAGTCGGCGCCGCTGCCGCCGAAGGCCTCGACACCGGTCAAGAGCAGCAAGGTATCTGCCCCACTTTCACCCTCCAGGAGATCGAGGCCCAGGCCACCGAAGAGACGGTCATCGCCCTCCCCTCCGACGAGATGATCATCGCCGGCAACACCGCGCAAAAGATTGGCGCTGGAGTTTCCTTGGATCGTGTTGTTCAAGAGATTGCCTCTGGCATTGGCAGCACCGGCCGCGCTCAAGAGCTCCAGGTCATCGACAAAGTCCAACACGCCGCCACTGGCCAAGGTGTAGGCCACAGCGGCCTGAATCAGGTCGGTTCCGCCGCCCGAGACCTCGAGCAGGACATCCGCCGTGCCGGACACCAATGCCGTATCATCGCCGAAGCCACCAAAGGCCGTGTCTACACCGCTGCCACCATCCAGGGTGTCGCTTCCAGAGCCGCCGAAGAGACGGTCCACAGCACTGCCGCCAAAACCCTGGTCGCTACCGGTTCTACCGTAGGCGGCGTCACTGCCGTCGCCGCCGTAGAGCAGGTCCGCGCCCTCATCACCGAAGAGGCCCTGGTCATTGCCGCCGCCCCCGAAAAGTCGGTCTTGGCCACTGCCCGCGAAGAGAAAGGCATCGGTGCCGCCGCCGCCCAGCAGAGAGTCCAAACCCGTCCCGCCATACAAGAGCGAATCCGAACCGACACCACCGTCCACCTGGTCGTTTCCGGAGTCTCCATGGAGACGGGAATCACCGCCGGTCTCTCCCAGCAGGAGATCACTGCCCGAGCCACCAAAGAGAGACGAGTCAAAGCCTGCACCGCCATAGAGGCTGTCGCTTCCAATGCCGCCAAAAAGCCCTTGATCATGCCCAGCGCCACCAGAGACACGATCATCGCCGATGTGTCCTCGCAGGAAGCGATCATCACCGCTGCCGCCGCTCAGACTGTCGTCACCGGCACCACCGAAGAAACGGCGGTCTGCGCCGTTACCACCATCGATCTGGTCCGCGCCGCTACCGCCAAAGAGCTCAGCCTCATTTCCGGCGCCGCCAAAGATGCCGTCAGCTTGATCGCCGCCATAGAGGTAGGAGTCGCTGTTCTGGCCGCCATAGAGGGTGTCGACGCCGCTGTCGCCATAGAGACCGAGATCGATCCCGCTGCTCCCCTCGATCAGGTCGCTGCCGCTGCCGCCGGAGAGGTAGGCATCACGGCCGCCCGCACCCCAGATCTGATCATCGCCCAAGTCCCCACCTAGCGCACGATCTTCGCCCAGACCGCCGTCGATAGAGTCGTCCGCTGATCCGCCATAGAGATAGCTGTCTCCGCCCGACCCGCCGTAAAGAGAGTCAGCACCATCGCCGCCCAGAAGAAGGAAGTCGTAACCGCTGCCCCCGAAGACACGGTCGGCCCCAGCTTCGCCAGAGAGCAGCGTGTCGTCGCCGGCAGCCCCGCTGATGCGATCCTTACCGTCCCCTCCCCGTGCTTGGGTGTCGTCTCCCTCACCGCCGAAGATTGTGTCATTGCCTCCACCACCGTAGAGGTCTGCATCGTCACCATTCCCGGCGACCAGGCGGTCGGCTCCGGCGTCGCCATAGATACGCTCGTCCCGGCCACTGCCGCCGCGCAGCTCGTCAGCACCCGTCCCACCATAGAGGGAGACGTCTTGCCCGGAGCCACCGTCAATCAGGTCATCGCCTTCCTCACCATAGAGCCGCTGGTCATCACCTGCGTCGCCATAGAGACGATCATTGCCATCGCCACCGAGGATCTTTGGGTTGACCAGAGCACCGGCGGGGTCTGCATCATTCCCACTGCCAGCGAAGACCCGGTCGTCGCCCGTGTCTCCGTAGAGGCGACCATCACTGCCAGACCCGCCGTAGATGGTGTCGGCTCCCGAGCCGCCGAGCAGCAGAAGGTCGTCACCCCGATCACCGAAGAGGCTATCCGCGTCCGCATCGCCGGTTAGATTGTCGTCGTCGCCAGCGCCCCCAAAGACGGCATCGATCCCCGGCCCACCCCAAAGACTGCTGTCGTCGCCAGACCCGCCTGATATCTGATCGGCACCGCTGTTACCGCCCAGCGCCCTGTCGGCCCCTGATCCGCCGACGAGGAGA
Organism: Rhodospirillales bacterium; assembly: GCA_963669335.1. Classification (GTDB taxonomy): domain Bacteria; phylum Pseudomonadota; class Alphaproteobacteria; order Kiloniellales; family JACOMY01; genus JACOMY01. Next base: position 1,147,361 of record OY770023.1, on the reverse strand, counting down.
TCGTCTCCACTGCCGCCAAGAAAGATGGCATCCTCGCCATCGCCGCCGAAGTGGCTGTCATCACCATCTAGTCCGTAGAAGACACCATCGTCGTCACTGCCGCCGTAAAGAAGGTCGGCACCCGTGCCGCCGAAGAAGAGGCTGTCCTGCCCCGCATCACCGTAAATGCTGTCAGCGCCCGAACCGGCGGCGACGAGCCTGTCGATACCAGGGCCACCGAAGAGGACATCGCGTCCGCGACCAAACGCAAAGGAGCCATCGTTACCCGAGCCCCCAAAGACGCTTTGCGCGCCGGTGTTACCGAAGGCTTGATCCGCGCCAGAGCCACCAAACAAGCTGGCTGTGAAGGTCGCAATGAGGGTGTCGTCACCCTCACCGCCGAAGACCTCCAGAAACAAGGGCTGTGCAGTCAGATGGTCGGCCGCGTCCGTGCCTAGCACAATCAGGTGCTCGACCGAGGTCCAAGAGACGCCGCTTGGCAAGGAGACACCGGAGCCTAGGGCAAGCGTGTCACTGGCTGAACCCCCATCGAAGCTGTCGCCCGCCTCAAGTGCCTCCTGGTTCTCCATGAAGAAGAGATCGGCACCGCTGTCGCCATAGTGGCTGTCTTTGCCCCAGCTTCCCAAAACGCGATCGTCACCTAGACCGCCAAAGACGCGATCGTCACCGCTGCCGTCACGTATGCTGGTGTCATTGCCGAACCCGGCATAGAGCAGATCCTGGCCCGTACCGCCGTAGAGCGCATCCCGTCCAAGCCCGCCGGTAAGCAGGTCATCGCCATTGGCGCCGAAGAGCCTGTCGCCACCGCCGCCACCATAGAGGCTGTCGTCGCCCGTCTCTCCTCTTAAGGTGTCATTCCCGCCGAGACCAAAGATCTCATCAGCGCTGTCACCGCCAATGATAACGTCTGGACCTGGGGTTCCGTAGACCGTGGTCATGCCTTCCTCCCTCCGGGTTCCGGTTCGGGATCACGGCCGGCACGACGTTCAGGACTGATACCAAGGACCTGCCAGGCATGCTCACCGAACCCAGGCATAGTAGGCCAATTCAAGCCAAATCGCCACCAAGCCGGCCTCCATGGGTCCGGGTGCCGGCGATTGGGAGGCGTCAAAGCCAGAGAAAGTCTGTAGCAGTTAGCTGCGCTGCCGATGTAATGCCGGCCGTCAGGAATGCCTGATCGACGCTGCCATCCCCGTCCTGATCAACTTGGATCTGGCCCCCACCGGCAAAGCGCGCTTCCGAGTTTCCGCCGCCGCTGAAAGCTGCGGCACCGACATAGGCAAAGCTCCCAACCTCCAGCCCGGTCGCAAAGACGAAGCGATCGCCAGCGCTGCTTGAGAAGTCTTGGATCTTCGGGCCGCCGGAACCGGCGTTGCCCATTGTTTGAGCGTTGAAGCGAAACTGATCCGCCCCGCTGCCGCCGAAGGCTTCGACACCGGTCAAGATCAACAGGGTGTCGGCACCGCTGTCACCCTCCAGGAGGTCGAGGCCAAGACCACCGAAGAGACGATCGTCTCCTTCGCCACCGATCAGACGATCATTGCCGGCAACCCCGCGCAAGAGATTGTCTCCGCTGTTGCCCTCGATCGTGTTGTCCAAGAGGTTGCCCCTGGCAGCGGCATCGCCGGCAGCGCTCAAGAGCTGCAGGTCTTCCAGAAAGTCCTCCGGACCGCCGCTTGCCAAGGTGTAGGCAACTTGCGCCTGCACCAGATCGGTGCCTCCATTTGTGGATTCGCGGGCCAGATCACCACTATTGGAGACGACAAAGGTATCGTCTCCGAGGCCACCGAAGGCCGTGTCGACACCGTTGTTGCCGTCCAGCGTGTCACTTCCCGCCCCTCCATAGAGGCGGTCCGACCCCTCACCGCCAAAGCCGCGATCATTGCCGCTGTCACCGTAGAGCCGGTCACCGCCGTTGCCGCCGAAGAGGTCGTCGTCGCCGATTGCACCGAAGACGGCGGAGTCATGACCGCTGTCTCCAAAGAGACTGTCGCCCCCTCCGCCACCAAAGAGGGAAAGATCGTTGCCGCTGCCTCCCAGGATGCTATCGAGGCCGGCTCCACCGAAGAGCAACGAGTCCGCGCCGGCACCGCCGTCGACCCGGTCGTTCCCACTGTCACCGTAAAGGGCGGTGTCATCTCCGCTTCCGCCGTAGAGGAGGTCAATCCCCGATCCCCCGTAGAAGGAGGTGTCGGCGCCGACACCGCCGAAGAGACGATCACTGCCGATGTCGCCATAGAAGTAATAGTCATTGCCACCAGCGCCAAAGAGATCATCGTCTCCAGCGTCTCCATAGACGTCTTGATCACCGTCGGCGCCCCCGTAGACGCTGTCCGCTCCAAGGCCGCCGAAGAGCCTTTGATCGCTTTCCTGCCCGCCATAGAGAAGATCGTCCTGCGCACCGCCGCGAAGGAAGCTGTCGGCACCACTTCCACCGTGGAGCACGTCCTTGCCGGAGCCTCCGAAGAATCGACGATCCGCACCCCCTTCTCCGTAGATCAGGTCGTCACCACTATCACCGCGGAGTTCCGCCTCATTGCCATTACCGCCAAAGATAGTATCATTCTGGTCGCCACCATAGATGTAGGAGTCACTGTTCTGGCCACCATAGAGGCGATCAGTGCCACCAAAACCATAGAGGCCAAGATCGACGCCGCTACCACCATCAAGGAGGTCATTGCCTTGAGCACCGAAGAGATAGGAATCGCGCCCACCGCCTCCAAAGATATGATCATTCCCGAAGGCGCCAAAGAGCCCGACATCGTCACCGACGCCGGCGTCCAAGGTGTCGTTACCCGAGCCACCATAGAGGTAGGTATCGGCACCCGATGCGCCGAAGACGCTGTCATCCCCTGCGTTTCCGGCATGCGAGAAGTCGCTGCCGCTGCCTGCAAAGATCCGATCACTGCCGTCGCCGCCGCGAAAGGCACTGTCGTCCCCGCCAGCCCCGCTAAGGCGATCGTTCCCAGAGAGACCGCGCAGATTACCGTCGTTGCCTCCACCGCCAAAAACTGTGTCACTTCCATCGTCACCGAAGAAACCGATATCGTCGCCATCTCCAGCAACCAAGCGGTCGGAACCGCTGCCACCGAAGAACTCACTGTCGGCACCGCTGCCGCCTCTCAGTTCGTCGGCACCGCTTCCTCCATAGAAGGATAAGTCCTGCCCTGAGCCGCCGTTGACAAGATCGTCGCCGTCATCTCCATAAAAGCGATAGTCGTTGCCGTCATCTCCATAGAGGCGATCATCGCCATCGCCGCCTAAAACTTGGTTGTTGAGCGAAATCCCTGGAACTCCATCAGCTCCACTGCCGGCAAAGACGCGGTCATCGCCGGAACCACCATAGAGGAACGCATCCCGACCGGACCCAGCGGAGAGAACATCATCACCACTGCCGCCCAAGAGAAGACTGTCGTCCCCGAGGCCACCGAAGAGCAGATCCGATCCCAGTCTACCGGAAAGGTAGGTATCATTGCCGACCCCACCATAGAGGCGGTCATCGCCGTCTCCACCGTAGAAAATAAAGTCATCGCCTGTGCTACCAAAGATACTGTCGTCAGCGGTCCCACCAAAGACGAAGAAATCTCCGCCCTGGTCTCCATAGATGCGGTCCTTGCCAGAACCCCCAAATATCAGCGTATCATTCCCGTCTCCGCCATAGACCAAATCGCGACCACGGCCCACGTCTATGGAGCGATCGTTTCCTGACCCGGCAAACACAGTCTGTGCTCCGCTGTCACCAAATGCGCTGTCTCGGCCGCTCCCACCGAAGAGGCTGACCTGCCCGGTGGCAAAGACGGTATCGTTACCCTCCAGACCATAGACCTGCCGGAACAGTGACTGAGCGGTGATCTGATCGTCAAAGGTTGTGCCAAGTTGGATAAGATACTCGATGTTGGTGAGAGAGGCGCCGGCGGGCAGTGTCAGCCCCGGCCCCATTGCAAAGGTGTCCAGCCCCGATCCGCCATCGAAGCTGTCCCCCGACACCAAGGCCTCTTGGTTCTGAAGATCGAAGAGGTCAGCGCCACTGCCACCGAAATAGCGATCCTGCCCCCAATTGCCGATGATCCGGTCGTTGCCCGGACCACCAAAGACACTGTCGTCGCCGCTTCCGGCGTCAAGAGCCACGTCATGCCCTTGGCCGCCGTAGAGAATATCCGTCCCCGTCCCGCCGTAAAGACTGTCCGACGCCAAGCCACCTATCAGGACGTCGTTGTCGTCTGCACCATAGAGCTTGTCACCGGCCGCGCCGCCATAGAGCGTATCGTCGCCGCTCACACCGTAGAGGGTGTCACTGTCGCCAAGCCCGAAAATCAGATCCCGAGCACTGGTGCCGACGAGGTCGTCAATCCCCGGAGTTCCATAGATATTGGCCATCTGCTCTTCCCTCCGTCAGTCGGTCAGGAAAGACCCCAGCAGGCCTCACAGGCATTGGCCTGCGAGGCCTGCCCTATGGCTCCATCATAGGCGATTTCGCTTCAGCGTACTACAACCACACAAAGTCAGTCGTGGTGAGCTGCGCTGCTGCGGAAAGGCCTGTGATCTGAAAGGCCTGATCCACCACGCCATCACCGTTCTGATCGACCTGGACCTGTTCACCGCCGTCAAAGCGCGCTTCGGAGTTGCCGGCACCCGAGAAAGCAGACGATCCGACATAGGTGAAGCTGCCGACCTCGAGACCGGTCAGATAGACCAGGCGATCGCCCTCAGCGCCGGAGAAGTCCTGGATGGTCGGGCCGCCGGAACCACCAGACCCCAGGGTGTTGCCATTGAAGCGGAAGGAATCCGCCCCTGTGCCGCCGAAGGCCTCGACGCCAGTCAGCATCAAGAGAGAATCGTTTCCGCCTTCGCCCAAGAGGCTATCACTGCCGGCGCCGCCGAAGAGATTGTCGTCGCCAAGGCCACCCTCGATCAGATCGTCACCGCCCAGGCCGCGCAGGACATTGTCACCACTGTTGCCCTCTACCGTGTTGTCCAGACCGTTCCCACTGCCACTGGCATTGTCCGCGTCGCTTAGAAGCGCGAGGTTGTCGAGAAAGTCCTCTGCGCCGCCGCTGGGCAAGGTGAAGCCAACCGAGGCACGCACCAAGTCCGTGCCGCCGCCAGAGGATTCTTGAACCAGGTCGGCCGTGGTGTTCACGACGAAGGTATCGTTGCCAGTCCCGCCGACTGCTGTGTCGACGCCGCTGCCACCATTGAGGAAGTCTTCGCCGCTACCTCCATAGAGTTGGTCAGTACCGCTCCCACCGGTTGCCCGATCATTGCCCGTATCGCCGAACTGGAGATCATCACCCTCGGCACCGAAGAGGGAGTCATTGTCGTCACCGCCATAGATCTCGTCATCTCCGTTCACACCCCGGATCGAGTCCGCACCGCTACCACCGTAGAGCCCGCTGTCTTTGCCGTCACCGCCATAGATCCGGTCCGCGCCCTCTCCACCGAAGATCAGTGAGTCGTCGCCATCGCCCCCATAGAGCCCATCGTCACCCTTGTTGCCGAGCAGTCGCTGGTCATCCTGCGCGCCACCGTAGATCAGATCCTCATCATCACCGCCGCGCAACACCGCATCCTCACCGCTGCCGCCAAAGATGGTGTCATTGCCGTCGTCACCGAAGAGGCTCCGGTCGTTGCCGATCCCAGCATCGATCAGGTCGGCGCCACTATCTCCCATGATCCGGCGCTCATTCCCGCCCTCACCGAAGATGCTGTCGCTGCCGCTGCCGCCATAGAAATAGCTGTCGCTGTTTTGCGCTCCATAGACCAGGTCGTCGCCGTCCCCACCATAGAGGCCGATATCGACACCGCTGTCACCCAGCAGCAGATCCTCACCGGCACCGCCGCGCAGATAGTAGTCGCGACCACCGCCAGCATCCAAGGTGTCGTTGCCGCTGTCACCGTCCAGCACACTGTCATCGCCACTTTCGCCAAAGATACGATCGAGACCGCTTTGGCCCAACAAGTTGGTATCGGCTCCCTCGCCGCCAAAGATGCTGTCGTTGCCAGCGTTGCCGACGAGCGAGGTGTCATCGCCGCCCGCCCCAAAGATACGATCGACGCCGGCATTGCCGAGAAGCAGATAGTCGTCTCCGCTCTCACCGTTCAAGGTGTCGCTTGCATCCCCGCCGTAGACATGGCTGTCGTCACCGTCACCGCCAAAGATGCGGTCCACTCCGGAATTGCCGTAGAGCAGTCTGTCGTTGGCATCTCCCCCAAAGAGGCTGTCGGCGCCGTCTTTGCCCAGCAGGTAAGTGTCATTGCCGCTACCACCGAAGACAGTGTCATTGCCGGTCTCACCCTCCAGATAGTAGTCCTCTCCAGAGCCACCATAGAGGCGATCTATGCCGTCACCTCCCTCGATCGAGGTATCGTCGCCGTCATCACCATAAATACGGTCATATCCACTGCCGCCAAAAAGGTCTTCGTCGTGCCCTGATCCACCGAAAAGAGAGTCATCGCCGCTTCTACCTTCTAGGACGTCATCATCGCCGTCTCCACCAAACGCAACATCATTGGCGGCGCCACCGTCGAGCACATAGTCCTTTCCCGCCCCCCCATAGAGGCGATCCTCGCCACTCCCACCAAAAAGATTGGCATCATCTCCGCTGCCACCATAGATGCGATCAAAGCCATGATCGCCACCGAGATAGCGATCATCCCCGGCCCCACCGAAAAGGGTGTCACCAGCACTTCCGCCGTAGATGTAATCGTCCTCTCCGTCGCCTCCGTAAATCAAGTCATTGCCACCTGAGCCCATGACCCGGAAATCGTCGCCATCATCTCCATAGATTCGATCATCACCAGAGCCACCGGACACAATATATTCATCATCAGAACCGCCAAATATGATATCGTTCCCGCTCTCTCCGACTAAGTATTCATCGCTATCATCGCCACCAAAGATGACATCATCACCATTACCTGAAAAGATACTGAATTCAGCGCCCGATCCACCATAGATATGCTGTACCCCCGTGCTGCCATAGACCGTATCTGCCCCGGAACCGCCAAAAATCTGGGCTGCACCAGCGCTTATGATCGTATCATCTCCATCAAGACCATCAGCGCGATTGAAGAAGGTGCTGATCTCAATCGAGTCCTCACCCGTGCTGCCGAAACGTCCGATCGTCTCGAAATTGGTGACGACAACCCCTGCCGGCAGGCTGATTTCAAAGCCAAGAGCAAAGACATCCTGCGCCGACCCACCGTCAAAGAAGTCACCGCTGGTGATGTTCGCGGCGTCGTCAATCCTGACGCTGTCGGAACCATTGCCCCCAAAGAAGGAGTCCATCCCCAATTCGCCGGCAAAGAGGTCATCGCCCTGGTCACCAAAGACCTGGTCATCACCGCTTCCACCATAGAGGAAGGTCTCGTCGCCCAAACCTCCGTAGAGGGAATCACTGCCGGACCCTCCAATCAGGGAGTCCGCGCCCAGTCCTCCATAGAGGATATCGTCGTCCTTGTTGCCATAGAGCTTGTCGGAGGAGGCCCCCCCATAGAGACGGTCACTGCCCAAGCCGCCGACCAGGGTGTCACTCTCTCCAAGCCCGAAAATGCTGTCGGCTACGAGACTCCCTAGGATAAAGTCCGGATCCGGTGTTCCATAGAGTGTTGCCATCTCTGCTTCCTCCCTTGCTGTGGTGTTGTACCGTCGGTCATTGTCAATGACCGACGGTGCTTGACGGCACCGGCCCGCTCCCCCTCCCGGCCACCCAATCATGATACTGGCGTGGGTGGTCGGGAGGGGGAACGGGCCGGTGCGAAGCGGTGAGCCTCATCACCGCACATGCGTGCTTCCCCCCAAGCACTGCTGGAGTCCCCCTGTCTAGGCTATAGCTGACGCTACAACCACAGGAAGTCGCCTGTCGTGAGGTCCCCGGCCGCGTTGACGTCAGTGACCATGAAGGCCTGGTCGACGGCGCCATCGCCGTTCTGGTCGACCTGGATCTGCTCAGCATCATCGAAGCGCGCTTCTGAGTTGCCGCCCCCGCTGAAGGCAGAGGCACCGATGTAGGTGAAGGTCCCGACCTCCAGCCCCGTGACGAAGACCAGCTTGTCCCCTTCCGTCTGCGAGAAGTCGGACACCGTGGGCCCGCCGGAGCCCGCATTGCCCAAGCTCGATCCGTTGAAGCGGAAAGAGTCTGCGCCAGTGCCCCCGAAGGCGGCCACGCCGGTCAGCATCAGCAGGGAGTCGTTGCCGCCCTCACCCAAGAGGCTATCGCTGCCGGCACCACCGAAGAGGTTATCGTCGCCTAGTCCAGCTTCGATCAAGTCGCTGCCGCCCAATCCGCGCAAGACATTGCTGCCGTCATTGCCTTCGACCTCATTGTCCAGGCCATTGCCGCTGCCGGCGGCATCACCCGCATCGGCAAGAAGGGCCAAGTTCTCCAAGAAGTCAGCAGCACCACCACTGGGCAGGGTGTAGCTAACCGACGCCCGCACCAGGTCCGTGCCCTCGCCAGAGGCTTCCTGAACCAGGTCGGCGGTGGTGCTGACCACAAAGGTGTCGTCCCCCAAACCACCCACTGCCGTATCGACCCCACTACCGCCATTCAGGAAGTCATTTCCACCGCCGCCATAGAGTCTGTCTTGCCCACTGCCTCCCGTCGATCGATCCCCCTCGGCGCCACCATAGAGCGTATCACTGCCCAAAGCGCCAAAGAGGGTATCTTCACCAACGTCGCCGTACAGCTGATCGTTGCCCGTCTCCCCGCGAACCACATCCCGGGCCGAGCCTCCAAAGAGGCCGCGATCATTGCCCTCGCCACCGCTCAAGGAGTCTTGACCAGTCCCGCCAAAGAGCAGGGTGTCGCTGGCAGCACCCCCAAAGACGCTATCATCCCCCTGGAGACCGACAAGGTAGGTGTCGTTACCTGAGCCTCCAAAGATCGAGTCAGCACCTGAGCCGCCATAGAGGCCGAGGTCACTGCCATTCCCCCCATAGAGGCTGTCCAAACCCTGGCCGCCATAGAGCTGAGTGTCGTCCCCATGACCGCCGAAAAGGCCGTCATCGTTCTCGTCACCCATCAGCAGGGAATCAGCGTCCTGCCCGCCGTAGATCCAGTCGGCGCCAAGACCGCCGAAAAGACGCGCGTCCTCCTGATCGCCGCCATAGAGGCGATCCGAGGCAGTCCCACCACGTAGATGAGCGTCTTTCCCACTGCCACCGATCAAGGTATCGCTGCCGCGTCCACCGATCAGCAGGCGATCGTTGCCGCCCCCCCCATCGATCAGGTCATTTCCGGTGGCTCCAACCAGATTACGCTCGTTGCCGTTACCGCCAAAGATGCCGTCATCACCGGAGCCACCATAGAGATAGCTGTCGCTGTTCTGATTGCCGTAGATGCTGTCCGAGCCAGTGCCGCCATAGAGACCAATGTCGATCCCACTGCTGCCGTCGATCAGATCGTCGCCGTCACCGCCATAGAGGTTCGCATCGAGACCGCCGCCACCATTGAGGCTGTCACTGCCAGACTCACCGCGAAGATAGCGATCCTCGCCCAAACCACCGAACAGGCTATCGTCACCGCTAGCGCCGAAAAGAAGGCTGTCATTGTTTTGGCCGCCGTAGAGGCTGTCTGCTCCGGCTTCACCGCGAAGGTTACGATCGCTACCGCTGCTTCCGTCAATGAGGTCGTTACCAGACTTTCCGACCAAGAAGGTGTCGGCGCCACCGCCGCCATAGACGCGATCGTCACCCGAATCACCATAGAGCAAGAGGTCGTCGCCTAAGCCTCCGAAGAGCGAGTCGCTGCCATTTCCGCCATAGAGCAATCGATCGTTACCGCTGCCACCATAAACCCTGTCACTGCCGGATCCCGCGTAGAGCAGCCTATCGTCTGCACTCTGACCGAAGAGACTGTCGGCACCACTACCTCCCTCCCACTGAACATCGTCGCCTTGGCCGCCAAAGAGCTCATCGTCCCCCATGCCACCGTACATGGTAGTATCGTTTCCGCTGCCCCCGTAAAGGTGATCATTGCCGTTCTCCCCACGAAGGTCCTCGTCTTCACCATCGCCACCGAAGACCGAATCGGCACCATCGTCCCCCTCCAAAATGGTGTCGTCTCCTTGATCGCCGAAGACGCTATCGTCCCCACTGTCCCCTCTCAGAAAACTGTCGTCCCCCAAACCGCCGAAAATGGTGTCCGCGCCGCTGTTGCCAAAAAATATTCGGTCCGCTTCACTCCCACCATAGACCCTGTCCGCGCCATCACCACCTCTAAAGCTGGCATCGCCGCCAGTCCCGCCAAATATCCTGTCCGCGTCACTGCCGCCGAAGAGGCGGCGATCGTCCCCATCACCGCCATAGAGACGATCGTTGCCACCATCCCCATAGAAGTAATAGTCCGCTGTTATGCCACCAATCAGAGTATCGGCCGATGCACCTCCATAAAAGAAGCTGTCGCGCTCCGCACCGCCGACAATCGTATCGCTTCCGGCACCACCGAAGAAGTAACTGTCGTCCCCTATGTCTCCATAGAGGCGATCATTGCCCCACTGTCCGTAGATGTCCGCGTCATCACCGGCTCCACCGAAGAAACTGTCGTCACCACTGCCGAGATACGCCTGAGCATCGTTGCCGCCATCACCAAAGAAGCGCTGATCGGCTGAGTCCCCGTCAGCCCGATCGTTGCCATACCCACCGTAGCCAACAGCCTCTCCGTTTAGGATAAGGAGGTCATTGCCACTGTTCCCATAGGCCCGTGTGAAAAGGCTATCGGTGGTGACCGTGTTATCACCATCGTCGCCAAAACGCAAAAGCACCTCAATATTGGTAAAGGTGACACCACCGGGAAGTGCCACGTCGTAGGCCATTGCCAAGGTGTCATCGTCGGCGCCGCCATCAAAGGTATCGCCGGTCTCGATACCATCGGAGAGGCTAACGATAATCACATCGTCACCCGCGCCGCCGAAGAGCTGGTCTATGCCCGACTCGCCGAACAGCAGGTCCGCTCCCTCGTCGCCATAGAGTCGATCGTCTCCGCTCCCACCGAAAAGCGACTTCTCGCCATCTCGGCCGCCGAACAGCCGGTCGCTGCCGAGGTCCCCATAGAGGGAATCGACAGCGATGCCGCCATAGAGCAGATCATCGCCCGTGTCGCCGAACAGCTGATCGCCTGCGCCACCGCCGTAGAGTGTGTCGCTTCCTTGCTGACCAAAGAGGCTGTCGTCAGCCCCCAATCCCAGAATCACGTCCGCATTGGAACTGCCATAGAGAGTATCCGACACGGGTGTGCCGTAGATCGATGCCATCTTCCCTTCCCCCGACTGTCTCTTGCGTCGGAAGGGACGCTTCGCCCGCTGTCGCGCGCGCTGCGCCCTCCTTCGCATCGCCGCCTCTTGTTGTCGGTCACCGACAATGACCGACTGTAACCGGTGGCACCGCCCCTCTCTTTGTTCCGCCGCCCCATAGATGAGGGGCTTGGGAGGCCTAAACAGGCAGAGGATCCGTGCAAAGCGGCTCGCAAGGCTCACCACCCACCAGAATTGAGGTAATCCTGACGCAGAACAGGGTGCAAAAGCAAGTTTCAGAGACAATCATGACGCAGAAGAGCATTAGTAAACACTCGCAACAATTACATTATTGAACAAAAGTTCTCAGATGAATTTAGCCACTTTATGGTCCTAGCAGCATCTTCACAGCCACAGAAAATCTGAGGTCATCAGGTCCCCGGCCGCATTGACGCCGCTGACGATAAACGCCTGGTCCACAGCGCCATCACCGTTCTGGTCGACCTGGATCTGCTCTGCCCCGTCAAAGCGCGCTTCCGAGTTTCCACCACCACCAAAGGCAGCAGCGCCGATGTAGGAGAAGGTACCGACCTCCAGGCCGGTGACAAAGACCAGGAGATCGCCCTCGGCTTGCGAGAAGTCCCCAACTGTCGGTCCGCCCACACCGCCGGCGCCCATATCTGCCCCATTGAAGCGGAAGGAATCAGCACCCGAACCACCGAAGGCGAACACACCGGTCAACACAAGCAGAGTGTCACTACCACTTTCACCCGAGAGGCTATCGCTGCCGGCACCGCCGAAGAGAGTGTCATCGCCAAGGCCAGCCTCAATTCGGTCGTTGCTGCCCAGTCCGCGCAGGACATTGCTGCCGTCGTTGCCTTCAATCATATTGTTCAAGCCATTGCCACTGCCGTTGGCATCACCTGCATCGGCCAGCAGGGCGAGATTGTCCAGGAAGTCAGCGGCACCACCGCTGGGCAAGGTGTAGCCGACCGAGGCACGCACCAGGTCTGTGCCCTCGCCAGAGACTTCCTGCACCAGGTCGGCAATAGTGTTGACCACAAAGGTATCATCTCCGGAGCCACCGACCGCAGTGTCGACCCCGCTGCCACCATTCAGGAAGTCTTCACCGCTGCTGCCGTAGAGCCGATCCAATCCAGACCCACCGGTTGCCCGATCATTCCCTTGGCCACCGTACTGTGTGTCATTACCGTCGGCGCCGAAGAGGGTGTCACTCTCTCCATCGCCATGGAGTTCGTCAGCGCCGCTCATACCGCGTATAGAATCGTCTCCATCGCCTCCATAGAGCCCAGTGTCGTTGCCATCACCGCCGTAGATCGCATCATCACCCTTATTGCCGAGAAGGCGTGCATCGTCCTGTGCGCCGCCATAGATCTGATCGGAATCGTCACCGCCACGCAGGATCGCATCATCTCCACTGCCGCCGAAGAGCTGATCGCTACCAGCGCCTCCAAAGAGGCTACGATCCTCGCCACCACCACCTTCGACCAGATCGTCACCACTATCGCCGAAGATCCGACGTTCGTTGCCACCCTCTCCATAGAGGCTGTCGCTGCCGCTACCGCCGTAGAGATAGCTGTCGCTGTTCTGGTCACCAAAGACACGATCCGATCCGTCACCACCATAGAGGCCAATGTCGACACCGCTGTTGCCCTGAACCAGATCCCCGCCAGCGCCACCTGCTACGCCATAGTCACGGCCACCACCGGCATCCAAACTGTCATTGCCGCTTCCACCGATCAGCAGCCTGTCGTCTCCGCTGCCGCCAAAAATGCGATCCAGACCGCTTCCCCCTACCAGAGTCCTATCGTCTCCCTCTCCACCAAAGAGACTGTCGTTTCCGTCGTCCCCGTTCAAGGCGAGGTCGTCCCCCTGCGCCCCAAAGATGCGATCGACACCATCGTTACCGCGAAGCAGGACATCATCTCCGCTCCCTCCATTCACAGTGTCACTTGCATCTCCGCCGTGGAGGAAAGTGTCCGCACCGTCGCCGCCAAAAATGCGGTCGACGCCAGAGTCGCCATAGAGCAGTCTGTCTTTGCCGTCACCCCCAAAGAGGCTATCCGCACCATCTTTCCCAAGAAGGTAGATGTCATCGCCACTGCCGCTGAAGACGCTGTCGTCGCCGCTTTCCCCTTCCAGATAGTAGTCGTCGCCGGATCCACCGTAGAGACGGTCTACGCCGTCACCCCCCTCGATCGAGGTGTCATCGCCTTGGTCCCCATAGAGGCGATCATCTCCACTGCCGCCAAAGAAGTCCTCGTCTTCACCAGATCCGCCGAAGAAGGTATCACTGCCACTATCACTTTCAAAAAAGCTGTCATTGCCTTCCCCACCAAAATGCGTGTCGTTGCCAGCGTCACCTAAGAGCCCGAAATCATCTCCAGAGCCCCCGTAGAGGCGGTCAGTACCGCTACCGCCAAAAAGGAGTGAATCGTCACCACTACCTCCATAAACTCGATCGAATCCGTGGTTTCCCCTAAGATAGCGATCGTCGCCGTCCCCACCGACGATGGTGTCGCCAGCGCTGCCGCCGAACAAATAGGCATCTGCTTCCTTACCACCGTAGAGCAGGTCGTTGCCGGCTTCGCCTCTAATCCGGAAGTCGCCACCACTGCCGCCAAAGAGGCGATCGTCGCCCTCATCACCCGAAATGTAATACTCAGATCCGGAGCCCCCATAGGCCGTGTCATTGCCACTGCCCAAATCCAGATAGGCATCACCGCCGGGTCCGCCAAAAACCACATCTTTACCGCTGCCCAACTGGAAGCTGTAGTCAGCTCCTGAAGCACCGTACACCCTCTGGACACCGACGGTGCCATAGACACGATCGGCGCCAGACCCGCCAAAGACCCTGGCCGATCCAGAGCTCTCGATTATGTCATCGCCTGCTGAACCGTCGGCGCGATTGAAGAAGGTCCCGATTTCAAAGCTGTCGCTTGCCACGCTGCCGAAGCGCCCGATCGTTTCCATGTTCGTGACAACCAGAGTGGCCGGTAAAGCGATATCAAAACTGAGCGCAAAAACATCCTGCCCCGAGCCACCATCCAAGAAGTCACCGTCGGTGATATCGGCGGCATTGCTGATCCTAACGGTGTCAGACCCATTGCCTCCGAAGAAGGAGTCCATGCCTGACTCGCCGGCGAAAAAGTCGTCGCCCTGGTCACCATGAACCAGATCATCGCCACTTCCACCGATGAGCAGGCTGTCATTGTCTATGCCGCCGTAGAGGGAGTCGCTGCCCGATCCTCCAAAGAGAGAATCGCGGCCCAGTCCGCCGAAGACCCGATCGTCACCCAAGCTTCCGTAGAGGCTGTCGTCGGATCCGCCACCGTAGACGCGGTCGTTTCCCAAGGACCCGAAGATAGTATCAGTGTCGCCTTGCCCGAAGATCGTGTCACTCAACAACCCGCCGTAGAGGCTGTCTGGTAGCGGTGTTCCGTAAATCGTGGCCATGTCTTCCTCCTGCTTTACAAGAGCGACTGCAGTGAAAACTCGCTGTGCTCCTTGCTTATGACTGAGACAGGATCAAAGCCACAGGAAGTCCCCAGTGGTCAGATCCCCTGCAGCATTGACGCCATTGACGATGAAGGCCTGATCTACAACGCCATTGCCATTTTGGTCGACCTGGATTTGGCCGCTGCCGGCAAAGCGTGCCTCGGAATTGCCGCTGCCGCTGAACGCGGTGTCACCGATGTAGGAGAAGGTTCCGACCTCCAGGCCCGTGACAAAGACCAGCTTGTCGCCCTCGGTCTGTGAGAAGTCCGAAATCGTCGGGCCGCCCGAGCCTGCATCGCCCAAGGTCGAACCGTTGAAGCGGAAGGAGTCGGCGCCGCTACCGCCGAAGGCATCGACGCCCGTCAGCATCAACAAGGAGTCACTGCCGCTCTCACCCACAAGGCTATCACTGCCGGCACCGCCGAAGAGGTTGTCGTCGCCAAGCCCCCCCTCGATCAGATCGTCTCCGCCCAGTCCACGAAGGACATTGACTCCACTGTTGCCTTCGACTGTGTTCCCGAGGCCGTTGCCGCTGCCATTGGCATCGCCAGCCTCAGCGAGCAAGGTCAGGTTCTCGATAAAGTCCTCAGAACCGCCGCTGGGCAAGGTGTAGCCAACCGAGGCGCGAACCAGGTCTGTGCCGCCGCCGCTGGCATCTTGAACGAGATCAGCCGTGGTGCTGACAACGAAGGTGTCATCCCCCTGACCGCCCTCTGCCGTGTCAACGCCGCTGCCACCGTTCAGGAAATCGTTGCCTGCATCTCCGTAGAGTAAGTCTTGACCGCTGCCGCCGGTCAGGCGGTCACCTCCGGCCCCGCCGTATTGGGTATCGTCACCAATGGCACCGAAGAGGCTATCGCCGCCGTCAGACCCGAAGAGCAGGTCATTGCCGGTCTCTCCGCGAACCACGTCCACGCCCGAGCCCCCATCCAGGCTGCGATCATTGCCCTCGCCCCCGCCGAGGGAGTCGAGGCCGCTGCCGCCGAACAGCCCAGTGTCGGCGGCAGCACCACCGAAGAGGCTGTCGTTTCCTAGGCCACCAAAGAGCGAGGTGTCGTTGCCGGAATCTCCATAGATCGAGTCCGCGCCCGATCCGCCGTAGAGGCCCGCATCACTGCCATTGTCGCCATAGAGACTGTCATTCCCTTGACCGCCATAGAGCAGTCTGTCGTCACCATGACCGCCAAAGAGCCCATCTTGGTTGTCATCACCCAAGAGGAGCGAGTCCGCGTCCTGGTCGCCATAGACCAGGTCGTTTCCAAAGCCGCCAAAGAGACCCTCGTCAGCTTGATTGCCGCCATAGAGGCGATCTGCGGCGAGCCCGCCCCGCAACTGACCATCGTCGCCACTTCCACCGAAGAGGCTATCCGCCCCGCGGCCGCCGAAGAGCAGGCGATCGTCACCGCCACCCCCTTCGATCCTGTCGGCGCCGGTGGCTCCAATCAGATTGCGCTCATTGCCCACGCCACCGAAGACACTATCGTCGCCCGTGCCACCATAGAGATAGCTGTCACTGTTCTGACCGCCATAGAGGCTGTCGGAACCGGTGCCGCCGTAGAGACCGCGATCCATCCCGCTGCTACCATCGATTCGGTCATCGCCGTCACCGCCATAGAGCGTGGCATCCAATCCGCCGCCACCATAGATCTGATCGCTCCCAGAGCCCCCGAAGAGCGCGCGATCCTCGCCGGAGTCACCGAAGACCGTGTCGTCACCGCCACCGCCATAGAGCGCACTGTCCGCGTCATCGCCGCCAAAGAGGCTGTCCGATCCGGATGCACCATAGAGGCCGAAGTCATTCCCCGTACTGCCATGGATCGCGTCGTCGCCATCGCGTCCATAAAGGGTGGCGTCCGCGCCACCGCCGCCATCCAGGTGATCATTGCCGGAGTCACCAAACAACAAGCGATCCTCGCCCAGTCCACCAAAGAGACTGTCGTCGCCGGTGTCACCGAAGAGAGAGGTGTCGTTGTTCTGTCCGCCATAGAGGCTGTCAGCGCCGGACTCACCAAAGAGATGCCTGTCAATCCCGCTGCTGCCCTCAATCAGGTCATCACCATCACCGCCATAGAAGTGGTAATCGGCATCCGCTCCGCCGTTCAAGTGGTCATCCCCAGAACCGCCGTAGAAGCTGCTGTCCTCTCCCTGACCACCGAAGAGACTGTCGTCACCTTGACTACCGTTCAGGACAAAATCTCTGTCATCACCGCCAAAGACGCTGTCAGCCCCATCGCCGCCAGCCAAGCTGGTGTCATCGCCAGCACCACCAAAAATGCCGTCAGTGCCATCATCTCCTTCCAGCAGAGAGTCATCACCGCCATCGCCATAGACGCTATCGCTACCGCTGCCGCCAAAGAGAAAGCCATCATCTCCACTTGCTCCGAAGAGGCTGTCATCGCCGCTCTCTCCGTAAAGCAAGAGATCATTGCCGCTGCCTCCATAGACTCCATCCGCATCCTGGTCACCAAAGCCAAAGCTATCTCGACCGTTTCCCAGGTCAATCAGGTCGTCTCCCCTGCGACCATAAAAGAGTTCATCTTCGCCATCGCCACCGAAGACACTGTCTGCACCGCTATCGCCAAAAAATTGAGTATCGTCACCACTGTCTGCATGGAGAGTATCATTGCCTGAATCGCCATAAATCCACGACTCTTTGTCACTACCGCCATGGATAATGTCGTCGCCGTCATCGCCGAAAATCTGTGCTTCTTGGTCGTCACCGCCATAGAGCGTATCCTTGCCACTGCCCCCATAGATAGAGGATTCACCTCCCGAACCAGCGAATACACGGTCATCGCCACTGTTACCGGCCAGGTAGATCTCAAAACCGCTGCCGCCATACACGCGGTCGTTGCCTTCCCCGCCAATAAGATAGCTGTTGTTGCCCGGCCCTCCGAAAATCCTGTCGGCGTCACTGCCACCAAAGAGGTTGGCATCAGCCGACCCGGCGCCATAGATACGGTCATTGCCGCCGCCGCCATAAAAGGCATAGTCGATGGCCGATCCTCCGAAGATGGTATCAGCAGAGGCATCGCCAAAGAAGAAGCTGTTGGGCCCATTCCCTCCCGCGATCGTGTCTGTTCCGGCTCCACCAAAGAAGGCTCCTTGGCCCTGGACATCCCCAAAGAGCCGATCGTTGCCCCATTGCCCATAGATGAAGGTCTCATAGCCACTTCCACCGTAGAAATAGTCATCTCCGCTCGCCAAGAATACTTGATAGTCATTCCCGTCGCCGCCGAAGATAGTCTGCGACGCAGAGTTGCCATTGACCCGATCATAGCCCGGCCCACCGTATCCAAGGCCCGCGCCATTGAGGATGAGCAGATCGTTACCGCTCTCCCCGAAAATCGAGTCGAAAACGCTATCGGAGGCGACCGTGTCATTCCCACTGCTGCCGAAGCGCCGAAAGGACTCGATGTTCGTGAGGATGACACCGGCAGGAAGCGCAACGTCGTGCGCTAAACCGAAGACATCTTCATCTGCACCACCATCGAAAAGGTCGCCAGAGGTAATGTCCTCAGCCCTGGTGACAAGAAGGCTATCGTCGCCTGCGCCTCCGAAGATCTGGTCGATCCCCGGCGCGCCGAAAAGCCGGTCGTCGCCATCATCCCCATAGACAGAATCATTGCCGCTGCCTCCGAAAAGGCGGCTGTCGTTGTCTTGGCCGCCGAAGAGGCGATCATCACCCAATCCACCGTAGAGCGAATCTGAGGACACTCCTCCATAGAGCTGGTCACCACTGGTAGCCCCATAGAGGAGATCGCTGCCGCCTCCTCCATAGAGGCTGTCACTGCCCTGTCTGCCGTCCAAGGTATCGTCGGCTCCAAGGCCGAGGATGTAGTCCGCCTCGGAGCTACCATCAATCGTGTCCGAGACGGGTGTTCCATAAAGCGTCGCCATCTTGCCTTCCCCCGCGTGAATTTCATGAGTCAGGGGACGCATCGCTCGTCGCTGCGTGCGTTACGCCCTCTTTCGTATCGCCGCTTGACGGGAAGCTTGGCGCAAGAGAGGGCGGGGGCGCAAGCGTGAACAACAATTACGACGCAATGAGTCCGCAGACTTATACATCCTATACCTGTAATACTGAAAAGAAATTCTCACCTGAATTTAGCTGTCTAACAAGATCTGGCTGCTGCACTACAACCACAGGAAGTCGCTCGTGGTCAGGTCTCCGGCCGCATTCACCCCGTTGACGATAAAGGCCTGGTCCACAGCACCATCGCCGTTCTGGTCGACCTGGATCTGCCCCGTACCCGCGAAGCGGGCTTCCGAGTTGCCACCGCCACTGAAAGCAGAGCCGCCGATGTAGGTGAAGGTCCCGACCTCCAGGCCTGTCACGAAGGTCAGCCTATCGCCCTCCGTCTGCGAGAAGTCAGAGACCGTCGGTCCGCCGGAACCAGCGTCCCCCAAGGTCGAGCCATTGAAGCGGAAAAGATCTGCGCCGCTGCCGCCGAAGGCATCGACCCCCGTCAGCATCAGCAGCGTGTCACTGCCCCCTTCACCCAAGAGGCTATCGCTGCCGGCACCGCCGAAGAGGTTGTCGTCGCCAAGACCGCCCTCGATAAGGTCGTCGCCCCCTAGCCCGCGCAGAACATTGATGCCGCTGTTGCCTATGACACTGTTGTCTAGACCATTGCCACTACCGTTGGCATCACCCGCCTCGGCCAGCAGGGTCAGGTTCTCGATGAAGTCCTCGGCACCACCACCGGGCAAGGTGTAGCCGACCGAGGCACGCACCAGGTCGCTGCCACCGCCGCTGGAATCCTGCACAACATCGGCCGTCGTGTTGACGATAAAGGTATCATCCCCTGCGCCGCCGACCGCTGTGTCGACGCCACTGCCACCGTTCAGGAAGTCATTGCCGGCATCTCCATAGAGCCGGTCCTGACTGCTGCCACCGGTCAGCCGGTCAACCCCGGCCCCACCATACTGCGTATCGTCACCGACCGCGCCAAAGAGGCTGTCGCTGCCCTCCGCCCCGAAGAGCTCGTCATTCCCTGTCTCACCACGGACGACATCCACGCCCGAGCCTCCATCCAGGCTGCGATCATTGCCGTCACCGCCCGCTAGGGAGTCGAGACCGCTGCCGCCGTAGAGCCCCGTGTCGGCGGCAGCGCCGCCGAAGAGGCTATCATCACCCAGCCCGCCAAAGAGCGAGGCATCGTTTCCGGAATCCCCAAAGATCGAGTCTGCGCCCGAACCACCGAAGAATCCAGCATCATTGCCGTTTCCGCCAAAAAGGCTGTCGAACCCCTGACCTCCATAGAGCAGGCTATCACTACCATGACCGCCGAAGAGGCCATCTTGGTTGTCATCGCCCATCAGACGGGCGTCCCCGTCCTGGTCGCCATAGATCAAATCAGTGCCGAGACCACCGAAGAGGCCCTCGTCGGCCTGGTCACCACCAAAGATGCGATCTGCGGCATGGCCACCGCGCAGTTGGCCGTCCTCTCCGCTACCCCCGAAGAGACTGTCCGCCCCCAGCCCGCCGAAGAGCAGACGATCGTTACCGGCGCCTCCTTCAATGTGATCGATCCCGGTGGCGCCAACCAAATAGCGCTCGTTGCCGACACTGCCAAAGATACTGTCGTCACCACTATCGCCATAGAGGTAGCTATCGCTGTTTTGGCCGCCATAGACCGCGTCAGCGCCATTCCCCCCATAGAGTGCAAGATCGATTCCGCTGCTGCCATCGACTGTGTCATCACCGTCACCGCCGGCAAGAACATAGTCTTGCCCGCCGCCACCATTGACATGGTCGTTTGCAGAACCGCCAGCGAGGTACTGGTCATCACCCAAACCCCCGAAGACGCTGTCGTCCCCGGCATCGCCATAGAGCGCCCAATCATCGTCATCGCCGCCAAAAACACTGTCTGCGCCAGTCCCGCCAAAGAGGCTATGATCGGCACCAGTGCTGCCGTTGACGAGGTCATCACCATCACCGCCGGCAAGGTAGGTGTCCGCTCCGCCGTCACCGTCGATCCGATCATTGTTAGATCCACCAGACAGGGTCAGGTCATCGCCTAGACCACCATAGAGACTGTCGTCGCCGTTACTGCCGTAAAGAGAGATGTCATTGTTCTGACCGCCGTAGATTCTGTCAGCCCCGCTTCTGCCGCGCAGGTCGCGGTCGATCCCGCTGCTGCCGTCGATCAGGTCGTCGCCTTCGCCACCGTCAAGGCTCGTGTCCGAGCCACCGCCACCAAACAGGGTGTCCTTCCCGGAGGAGGCATAGAAGAAACGGTCATCGCCCAGGTCTCCAGAGAGAAGGTCATCGCCCTCTCCCCCTATGATCACCAGATCATTGCCGTCACCGCCGTAGACGCTGTCCGAGCCTGACTCACCCGCCAGATTAGAATCCTCACCGGCTCCGCCGAAGACCCTGTCATCGCCGTCGTTGCCATAGAGGAGGCTGTCCCGACCGCTACCGCCATAGATGTGATCGTTTCCGGTCCTGCCGTACTGACCTTGATCATCTCCACTTTGACCAAAGAGGCTGTCGTCTCCCTCCTCACCTGAATTGAATGAGTCGTCTCCACTCCCACCATAGATGCGGTCGTTGCCGTCTCTACCATAGCCAAAGGTGTCAACACCGCTGCCAAGATCGATCAGATCATTGCCACTACCGCCAAAGATGAATCTATCTTGCCCGTCCCCGCCGAAGAGACTATCCTGGCCATCTCCTGCATACAGGAGACTGTCTGCGGCACTGCCGCCATAGAGCCTGTCGTTGCCGGTATCACCATGGATCTGTGCATCGTCGCCGGTTCCGCCGAAGATCAGATCGGCACCGTCATTGCCGTAGAGCAACAGTTCGGCGTCCTCTCCGCCATAGAGGGTGTCCTTGCCGCTGCCCCCCCGTAGGCCGAGATCCACGGCTGACCCCCCAAAAATGAGATCGTCACCACTGGCGCCAACCAACTGATACTCGCTTCCGCTACCGCCATAGATCCGGTCCGCGCCCTCCCCACCGTAGAGGTAGCTGTCGTCGGCAATACCACCAAAGAGCCTGTCGGCATCGCTGCCGCCAAAGAGGCTGTCGTCGCCTCCCTCGCCCCCATAAATACGATCATTGCCACGACCACCTCGAAGATAGCTGTCGGAACCAAGGCCGCCGAAAAGCGTATCGGAAGAGGCGTCGCCAAAAAGGGAACCGTCAGAGCCACTGCCGCCGAAGAGGGTGTCGGTTCCTGCCCCCCCATAGAAAGCCTGGTCGTCGCTGCTATCGCCATAAAGGCGATCAGTGCCTCCTTGACCATAGATAAAGGAGTCATACCCGTGGCCGCCGAAGAAGTAATCATCACCGCTGGCCAAGAAGGCACCCGCATCACTTCCCGTGTCACCGAAGACATGCTGGGAGCCTGAATCGCCATAGGCCCGATCTGCACCACTGCCGCCGTAGCCTCGTCCACCATCGTTCACCAGGAGTGTATCTTCAGCCTGCTCGCCAAAGGCCAGAAGGAAGAGGCTATCGGTTTCGACAGTGTCATTCGCGCTGCTGCCGAAGCGCTGAAAGGTCTCGATGTTGGTGAAGGAAACACCGCCTGGGAGAGTCAGGTTGTGGGCCAGCCCAAAGGTGTCCCTGTCAGCACCGCCGTCGAAGAGGTCGCCCGCGGCTATGTCATCGGCGCCGGTAATGAAGATGCTATCATCGCCCTCTCCACCGAAGACCTGATCCTTCCCGGAGGCTCCAAAGAGGAGGTCATCACCCTGATCACCAAAGACCGAGTCATCGCCGCTGCCACCAAAGAGACGACTGTCGTTGCCCCGACCGCCGAAGAGACGGTCACTTCCATTCCCGCCGTAGAGCGAATCCGCGGCGAGACCGCCATAGAGCCAATCGCTGCTCGTTGCCCCATAGAGCCGATCGCCGCCACCGCCACCATAAAGGCTGTCGCTGCCCTGTCCTCCGTCCAGCAGATCGTTGTCACCTAGTCCGAGGATCAAGTCTGCGTCGGAAGACCCGATCAGGGTGTCCGAATTGGGCGTGCCGTAGATCGTTGCCATTGTCCCTTGCTCCGACTGTTTCACCATTCGGAAGGGATCTAGATTCGCCGCCGCGCCCTCCCTCACGTCGCCGCTTGTTACAAAGCCTGACGCAAGAACGGGCGGGACCGCAAGCCTGCAGGCCGCTTTTCACGCAAGACGAGAGTTATATTTCACACTATACAATAGCGAAATCGCGCGGTGTCTCCCTCAGCGCAGGCAGATTCGATCGAAGTCATTCCGCCTACAACCAGAGGAAGTCTGTAGCGGTCAGTCCTCCGGCCGAGCTGACCCCGCTGACCAGGAAGGCCTGGTCCACTGCACCATCGCCGTCCTGATCAACCTGGATTTGATCCGGTCCAGCGAAGCGGGCTTCAGAGTTGCCGCTGCCGCTAAAGGCCGTGTCGCCAATGTAGGCGAAGGTTCCAACCTCCAGGCCCGTTGCAAAGACCAGCTTGTCACCCTCCGTCTGCGAGAAGTCAGAGATCATGGGCCCGCCGGAACCGGCATCCCCCAGGGTTACACCGTTGAAGCGGAATGAGTCTGCGCCGCTGCCGCCAAAGGCATCGACACCAGTCAGCATTAACAGCAAGTCACCGCCGCTTTCGCCCAAGAGCGTGTCGCTGCCGGCGCCACCGAAGAGGCTGTCGTCGCCGAGCCCGCCCTCAAGCCGGTCATCTCCACCCAGTCCGCGGAGCGCGTTGACGCCGCTGTTTCCTACCACAGTGTTGTCCAGGTTGTTGCCACGACCGTCGGCATCCCCCGCCTGGGACAGCAGGGTTAAATTCTCGATGAAGTCCTCACTACCGCCACTGGGCAGGGTGTAGCCGACCGAGGCGCGAACCAAGTCAGTGCCGCCGCTGGTACCATCCCGCACAACATCGGACGTGGTGTCGACGACAAAGGTGTCGTCCCCCTGACCACCCGCTGCGGTATCAACGCCGCTGCCACCGTTCAAGAAGTCGTTGCCATCGTCACCATAGAGGCTGTCTTGACCGCTGCCGCCCGCCAGACGGTCGATCCCGATCCCGCCATACTGCGTGTCATCGCCAAGGCCGCCAAAGAGACTGTCGCTACCATCGGCCCCGTAGAGCTCGTCATTCCCCGTCTCTCCGCGGACGACATCCACGCCCGAGCCTCCACTCAAGAGGAAGTCATTGCCAGACCCGCCAGAGACTGAATCAGACCCACTGTCACCGAACAAGAAGCCATCACTGCCAGCGCCGCCGAAGAGACTGTCATCGCCCGCCCCTCCGAAGAGGAAGCTGTCATCGCCCGAGTCCCCATAGATTGAGTCCGCGCCGGAACCACCATAGAGACCGACGTCACTGCCAGTGCCCCCGTAGAGACTGTCTAATCCCTGGCCGCCATAGAGCTGGCTATCATCCCCATGACCGCCGTAGAGACCATCATCGTTCTCATCGCCCATCAGACGGGAATCCCCGTCCCCATCACCAAAGATCTTGTCGGTGCCTTGCCCACCGAAGAGGCGACCGTCGGCCTGATCGCCACCGAAAATGCGGTCTGAGGCCATGCCGCCGCGCAGTTGCTCGTCTGCACCGCTACCACCGAACAGGCTATCCGTTCCGCGCCCGCCGAACAGCAGCCGATCGTCGCCGGCTCCGCCTTCGATGTGATCGATGCCGGTGGAACCGATCAAATAGCGCTCCTTACCCGCGCCGCCGAAGATGCTGTCATCACCGCTGCCGCCATAGAGGTAGCTGTCGCTGTTCTGGCCGCCATAGACCGCGTCGGCGCCATTCCCTCCATAGAGGGCAAGATCAATCCCACTGCTGCCATCGACCGTGTCGTCACCATAGCCGCCGAAAAGGGTGGCATCCAAACCGCCGCCGCCATTGACGTGATCGTCGCCATAGCCTCCGGCGAGGCTGAGGTCCTCTCCGGACGCACCGAAGACGCTGTCGTTACCCGATTCGCCAAGGAGAGAGGTGTCGTTACCCGAGCCACCGAAGAGGGTATCCAGCCCAGAGTCACCATAGAGCAGACTGTCATTCCCGCTGTTGCCATCAATGACATCATCGCCGTCGTCGCCGTCAAGGGTGCCGTCTGAACCGCCGCCGCCATCAAGATGATCGTTGCCCTCCCGTCCCCGGACCAACTGATCTATGCCCAGACCACCAAAGATGCTGTCGTCACCATATCCACCGTAGAAGATACTGTCATTGTTCTGGCCGCCATAGAGGGTGTCAGCGCCGCTTCCGCCATAGAACCTGACATCGCTTCCGCTACTTCCATCAATGACGTCATCACCAATCTCTCCGTAGAACTGTGAGTCTAGACCACCGCCGGCATTTAGGTAGTCGTTGCCAATACCCCCGTAGAAGAAGCTGTCATCGCCGAGGCCACCGTAGAGGCTATCATCTCCGTACCTACCGCGAACGAACTCATCTCTATCATCGCCGGCGTCGACGACATCGCCACCGCTGCCGCCGTAGAGAAAGGAGTCTCTCCCGCTGCCGCCAAAGATACCGTCCTTGCCTGACTCCCCATAAAGAAAGGCATCATTGCCAGATCCACCAAAAATGCTGTCGTCGCCGCTTTCGCCAACAAGAGACGAGTCATCTCCAGCAGCGCCATAAATCAGATCGCTACCGTCGTCACCTTGGACACCTCCGTCTCTCCCACTACCCAAATCAATCAGATCGTCTCCAGTCCCGCCATTTAAAGAGTAATCGAGCCCACTGCCACCAAAGAGACTGTCCGCCCCCGAATCGCCATAGATCAAGGAATCGTCGCCATCGTCTCCATAGAGGCGATCGTCTCCCTCGCCGCCGTAGATCCGATAGTCAAATGCTTCGCCGCCGAAGACCACATCATTTCCATAATCGCCGTACAGCATAGAATCGCCGTTCGAACCGCCATAGAGCGTGTCCTTGCCGCTGCCGCCATGGAGGCTGTAATCGTAGTCCGATCCGGCAAAAATCAAATCGTCGCCGCTGTTTCCAATCAGGGCGCGGTCAAAGTTGCTGCCGCCGTAAATCCGATCTGCGCCTTCCCCACCTGCCAGATAGGTATCGTCGCCGGATCCACCGAAAATCCGGTCTGCGTCGCTGCCACCATAGAGGCTGGCATCACTCCCGTCGCCGCCATAGATCCGATCATTGCCGCGCCCACCTTCAAAGCGACTGTCGTACTGGGAACCGCCAAACATGGTATCGGACGAGGCACCGCCGTAGAAGGCACTGTCGTCGCCATCGCCGCCAAAGAGGGTGTCTGTGGCCGCCCCACCATAGAAGGAGGCATCTCCACCGGAATCGCCATAGAGGCGATCCGTCCCCCCTTCGCCATAGAAAAACGAATCGTAGCCCCGGCCACCAAAGGCAACGTCATCGCCAGCGCCCATGTAGACCAGCGTATCTTCGCCCTCATCGCCGAAGAAGGTCTGTGTCCCGGAATCACCGTAGGCGCGGTCATAGCCATAACCACCGTAACCGATGCCGCCTTCTGCAAGCAGAAGCACGTCGTTACCGCTCTCTCCAAAGAGGAGTGTGAAGAGCGTGTCGGAGGTGATGGTGTCGTCACCGCTGGTGCCAAAGCGCTGAAAGCGCTCGATGTTGGTAAAGGTCACACTGCCAGGGAGGGTTACATCGTGAGCCAAGGCAAAGGTGTCATCAGCGCTGCCCCCGTCGAAGAGGTCGCCGGACCCAATGTTGTCCTGGATGTTGACGACCATCCGGTCGTCTCCCTCGCCACCGAAGACCTGATCCTTCCCAGAGCCACCGAAGAGGAGGTCATTTCCCTGGTCGCCATAAACCGAATCACTGCCGCTGCCACCGAAGAGCAGGCTGTCGTCGTCCCGCCCTCCAAACAGCCCGTCATCTCCCAGTCCACCGTATAGCGAGTCCGCAGCGAGCCCGCCATAGAGCCGGTCACTGCCGGTATCTCCATAGAGTGTGTCGATGGCCGCTGCGCCATAGAGGCTATCGCTCCCCTGTCCACCGAACAGGGTATCGTCGGACCCCAGACCCAGGATCTGGTCCGCTGCAGAGGTGCCATAGAGTGAGTCCTGCTCGGGCGTGCCGTAGATCGTTGCCATCCTGCAAATTCCCTATCTCGTGAGTGGGAAGAGACGCCTCGGCTGCTGCTGCGCAGGCCAAGCCACCCTTCGCATCGCCGCGTGGCGCGCAGCTTGACGCAGAAAGGCGCAGAGACGCAAGCAAGAACGACAATTAGTACGCAACAACGAAACGTTGTTTTGCTCTCAATAGGCGCATTATTGAATAGATATTCTTACATGAATTTAGTCGTGTAGATCAGATCTCCCACTCCCTACAACCACAGGAAGTCTGTAGCGGTCAGCCCTCCGGCCGAGCTGACCCCGCTGACCAGGAAGGCCTGGTCCACTGCACCATCGCCATCCTGATCAACCTGGATTTGATCCGGTCCAGCAAAGCGAGCTTCAGAGTTGCCACTGCCGCTGAAGGCCGTGTCACCGATGTAAGCGAAGGTGCCGACCTCCAAACCAGTGACGAAGACCAGCTTGTCCCCCTCCGTCTGCGAGAAGTCGGAGATCATGGGCCCGCCTGAGCCTGCATCCCCCAAGGTCGTGCCATTGAAGCGGAAGGAGTCTGCACCGCTGCCGCCGAAGGCATCGACACCGGTCAGCATCAACATCGAGTCACTGCCACTCTCGCCCAAAAGGCTGTCGCTGCCGGCGCCGCCGAAGAGGTTATCGTCACCAATACCGCCCTCGACCAGATCGTTTCCACCTAGTCCGCGAAGCACGTTGATGCCGCTGTTGCCTTCAACCGTATTGTCCAGGCCGTTGCCACTCCCGTTGGCGTCACCCGCCTGAGATAGCAAGATCAGATTGTCGATAAAGTCCTCTGAACTGCCGCTGGGTAGCGTGTAACCCACAGAGGCACGCACCAGGTCGGTGCCGCCACCACTGGAGTCCCGCACAACATCTGCCGCGGTGTCGACGACAAAGGTGTCATTCCCCGCACCACCTTCCGCGGTATCCACGCCGCTGCCACCATTCAGGAAGTCATTGCCGTCATCACCATAGAGACGATCTTCACCACTCCCGCCCGTCAGACGGTCAATCCCGATACCGCCATACTGGGTGTCATCGCCGTCAGCGCCAAAGAGGCTGTCGCTGCCCGCCGCCCCAGAAAGCTCATCATTGCCCGTCTCTCCGCGGACGACGTCCACACCCGAGCCTCCGTTCAGAAGGAAATCATTGCCAGACCCGCCAGAAATCGAGTCAGACCCACTGTCACCGAACAAGAAGCCATCAATGCCAGCACCGCCGAAGACAGAGTCGTCGCCCACTCCGCCAAAGAGGACAGAGTCATCGCCGGAGTCTCCATGGATTGTGTCAGCACCGGAATCACCATAGAGACCGGCGTCACTGCCAACACCGCCGTAGAGGCTGTCTAGACCCTGTCCCCCATAGAGCAGGGTGTCATCGCCACCGCCGCCGAAGAGGCCATCTTGATTGTCATCGCCCATCAGACGGGAGTCCCCGTCCTGATCACCATAGACCTTGTCAGTGCCGAACCCGCCAAAGAGCCCATCGTCAGCCTGGTCGCCACCGAAGATACGATCGGAGGCGATGCCGCCGCGCAGCTGACCGTCTGCACCACTGCCGCCGAACAGGGTATCTTCGCCGCGACCTCCGAAGAGCAGCCGATCGTCGCCGGCACCGCCTTCGATGTGATCGATGCCGCTGGAACCGATCAAATAGCGCTCCTTACCCGCGCCGCCGAAGATGCTGTCATCACCGCTGCCGCCATAGAGGTAGCTGTCGCTGTTCTGGCCGCCATAGACTCTGTCGGAACCCATGCCTCCGTAGAGGGCGAGGTCGATCCCGCTGCTGCCGTCAACGGTGTCGTCACCATAACCACCATATAGGCTGGCATCCAAACCGCCGCCGCCACTGACGAGATCGTCCCCATAGCCCCCGAAGAGGCTGCGGTCCTCGCCTGAAGCACCGAAGACGCTGTCGTTGCCCGAGCCACCATAGAGGGAGGTGTCGTTACCCGAGCCACCAAAGATGGTATCCAGCCCGGTCTCACCGTAGAGTCTGCTGTCATTCCCACTGTTACCATCGAGGACATCATCGCCGCTATAGCCGAACAGATCGAAGTCTGCACCACCGCCGCCATCAAGATGATCGTTGCCTTCCTGCCCTCTCAACGCTTCGTCTACGCCGAGACCGCCAAAAATGCTATCGTCACCAAGCCCGCCATAAAAGA
Source organism: Rhodospirillales bacterium (assembly GCA_963669335.1). Classification (GTDB taxonomy): domain Bacteria; phylum Pseudomonadota; class Alphaproteobacteria; order Kiloniellales; family JACOMY01; genus JACOMY01. Next base: position 1,118,403 of record OY770023.1, on the reverse strand, counting down.
TGCTATCATTGTTCTGGCCGCCATAGAGGCTGTCATCGCCGCTTCCGCCATAGAACCTGCCATCGCTTCCGCTACTCCCATCGATGACGTCATCCCCAGTGTGTCCGTAGAACTGTGAGTCAAGACCACCGCCAGCATTTAGGTAGTCGTTACCAGTTTCCCCATAGAAGAAGCTGTCATCACCGAGGCCACCGTAGAGGCTATCATCCCCGTCCCCACCGCGAACGTTGTTGTCTTTGTCATCGCCGGCGTCGACTACATCGTTACCGCTGCCGCCATAGAGGAATTCTTCTCTCCCGCTGCCGCCAAAAATGCCGTCTTTGCCTGATCCCCCATAAAGAAAGCTATCCACGCCAGATCCACCAAAAACACTGTCGTCGCCGCCGTTGCCACGAAGAAAAGAATCATTTCCATCTGCGCCATAGATTAGATCTCTACCGTCGTCACCGTCGACATTCCCGTCATACCCGCTACCCAAATCAATCAGATCATCTCCACTCCGGCCGCCTATAAAATAATCGTTTCCACTGCCGCCAATAATACTGTCCGCCCCCGACTCCCCATAGAGAAAAGAGTCGCTGCCCTTGTCTCCATGGAGGCGATCATCTCCGTCGTCGCCGTAGATCCGCTCGTCATTGCGATCGCCACCGTAGACGACATCCGCCCCGTCGCCGCCGTAGAGCATAGAATCGCCGTTCGATCCGCCATAGAGCGTGTCCTTACCGCTGCCCCCAAGGAGGCTGTAATCGTAGCCCGCCCCCGCAAGAATCAGATCGTCGCCGCTGTTTCCGAGCAAGGCACGGTCAAAGCTACTGCCGCCGTAGATCCGATCTGCGCCTTCCCCACCTACCAGATAGCTATCATCGCCGGATCCACCGAAAATACGGTCCGCATCGCTGCCACCATAGAGGCTGGCATCACTACTGTCGCCGCCATAAATCCGATCATTGCCGCGCCCACCAAAAAAATAACTGTCGTACTGGGCACCGCCAAAGAGAGTGTCTGACGAGGCACCACCGTAGAAGAAACTATCGTCACCTTCGCCGCCAAAAAGCGTATCGGTTGCCGCCCCGCCATCGAAGGAGCCATCGCCACCGGAACCGCCGTAGAGGCGATCCGTCCCCCCCTCGCCATAGAACATCGAGTCGTAGCCCTGGCCACCAAAGACATCGTCGTCACCGCCGCCCATACGCGCGAGCGTTTCTTCGTCGTATCCGCCAAAAAAGGTTTGTGACCCAGAGTCTCCGTAAGCGCGGTCATAGCCATAACCACCATAGCCGATGCCCCCCTCTGCAAGCAGGAGTTCATCATTACCGCTCTCTCCGAATATCAAGGTGAAGAGCGTGTCGGAGGAGATGGTGTCATCACCGCTGGTACCAAAGCGCTGAAAGCGCTCGATGTTGGTGAAGGTGACGTTACCAGGCAGCGTTACGTCATGGGCCAATGCGAAGGTGTCATCAGCGCTGCCCCCGTCGAAGAGGTCGCCGGACCCAATGTTGTCCTGGATGCTGACGACCATCCGGTCGTCTCCCTCGCCACCGAAGACCTGGTCTTTCCCAGAGGCACCGAAGAGGAGGTCGTTTCCCTGGTCGCCATAAACCGAATCATCGCCACTGTCCCCAAAGAGCAGGCTGTCGTCGTCTCGCCCTCCGAAGAGCCCGTCATCTCCCAGTCCACCGTATAGTGAGTCCGCAGCGAGCCCGCCATAGAGCCGGTCACTGCCTGTATCTCCATAGAGTGTGTCGATGGCCGCTGCGCCATAGAGGCTATCGCTCCCCTGTCCACCGAACAGGGTATCGTCGGACCCCAGACCCAGGATCTGGTCCGCTGCAGAGGTGCCATAGAGTGAGTCCTGCTCGGGCGTGCCGTAGATCGTTGCCATCCTGCAAATTCCCTATCTCGTGAGTGGGAAGTGACGCCTCGGCTGCTGCTGCGCAGGCCAAGCCACCCTTCGCATCGCCGCGTGGCGCGCAGCTTGACGCAGAAGAGCGCAGAGACGCAAGCAAGAACGACAATTAGTACGCAACAACGAAACGTTGTTTTGCTCTCAATAGGCGCATTATTGAATAGATATTCTTACATGAATTTAGTCGTGTTGATCGGATCTCCCACTCCCTACAACCACAGGAAGTCTGTAGCGGTCAGCCCTCCGGCCGAGCTGACCCCGCTGACCAGGAAGGCCTGGTCCACTGCACCATCGCCGTCCTGATCAACCTGGATTTGATCCGGTCCAGCAAAGCGAGCTTCAGAGTTGCCACTCCCGCTGAAGGCCGTGTCACCGATGTAAGCGAAGGTGCCGACCTCCAAACCAGTGACGAAGACCAGCTTGTCACCCTCCGTCTGCGAGAAATCAGAGATCATGGGCCCGCCAGAACCGGCATCACCCAAGGTCGAGCCGTTGAAGCGGAAAGAGTCGGCACCGCTGCCGCCGAAAGCATCGACACCGGTCAGCATCAACATCGAGTCACTGCCACTCTCGCCCAAAAGGCTGTCGCTGCCGGCGCCGCCGAAGAGGTTATCGTCACCGAAGCCTCCCTCGACCAGATCATCTCCGCCCAGTCCGCGGAGGACGTTGATGCCGCTATTGCCGACCAGCGTGTTGTCCAGGCCATTGCCGCTGCCGTTGGCGTCTCCGGCCTCGGCCAGCAGAGTGAGGTTCTCGATGAAGTCCTGGGCACCGCCGCCCGGCAAGGTGTAGCCGACCGATGCGCGCACCAGATCGGTACCGCCGCCGCTGGCATCCTGGACCATATCGGCCGTGGTGCTCACGACGAAGGTATCGTCTCCCAATCCTCCAACCGCGGTGTCGACACCACTGCCGCCGTTCAAGAAGTCGTTTCCTGCCTCGCCATAAAGCCTGTCTTGTCCACTGCCACCCGTGGCCCGATCATTTCCAGACCCACCGTGCTGGGTATCATCCCCGCCAGCGCCGAAGAGGCTATCGCCACCCTCGCCCCCGAAGAGTTCGTCATTGCCGGTCTCTCCACGGACCACATCGACACCCGAGCCTCCATCCAGGTGGCGATCATTGCCCTCACCCCCAAAGAGGGAATCGAGGCCGCTGCCTCCATAAAGGAGAGAATCGCTGGCTGCCCCGCCAAAGAGGCTGTCATCTCCCTGGTCTCCGAAAAGGGAGGTATCGTTGCCAGAGTCCCCGGAGATCGAGTCCGCAGCAGAGCCTCCAAAGAAGCCGCTGTCGCTACCGTTTCCACCATAGAGGCCATCCTGTCCTTGGCCGCCATAGAACAGCCCGTCATCCCCATGACCACCAAAGAGCAGATCCTTGCCGTCTTCGCCCATCAGACGAGAGTCACCATCCTGTCCGCCATAGATCCAGTCGGTACCAAAACCACCGAAGAGACCATCATCGGCCTGGTCACCGCCGTAGAGGCGGTCCGAAGCAAGGCCGCCGCGCAGTTGACCGTCTTCGCCACTGCCGCCGAACAGGGTATCGTTGTCCCGCCCACCGAAGAGCAGGCGATCATTGCCGCCACCCCCATCGATCACGTCGACCCCGCTTGCCCCGATCAGATAGCGCTCGTTGCCATTGCCACCAAAGACATAGTCATTGCCTGTGCCGCCGTAAAGATTCCCGTCACTGTTCTGTCCACCGTAGATACTGTCCGACCCGGTCCCACCATAGAGACCAAAATCCATCCCACTGCTGCCATCGATCAGGTCGTCACCGTCTCCGCCGGCAAGGGTGGAGTCCAGGCCGCCACCGCCGTTCACGTGATCATCTCCTGAGCCTCCGTAGAGGGCGCGATCCTCATCCAGGTCGCCGAAGACACTGTCGTCACCGCTGCCGCCATAGAGGAAGCTATCGTCATCATCGCCGCCAAAGAGGCTGTCCGCACCGGAGGCACCATAGAGGCCGTGATCGCCACCAGTGCTGCCATTGACGAAGTCATCACCATCGCCGCCGATTAGGCTGGAATCCGCGCCGCCGTCACCATCCAGGCGATCATTCCCCAACCCACCATAGAGGTTGCGGTCCTCCCCCAGACCGCCATAGAGGCTGTCGGCACCGATACCGCCATAGAGAAGGCTGTCGTTGTTCTGACCGCCATAGAGGCTGTCCGCCCCGGATCGACCGTCGAGGACAACATCGATCCCACTGCTACCATCGATGCGGTCGTCACCGCTTCCGCCATAAAGACTGCTGTCCGACCCGCCGCCACCATTCAGATGATCATTCCCAATCCCACCATAGAGGTAGCGATCCTCGCCAAGATCACCATAGACGCTGTCGTCCCCTTCGCTACCTTGGAGTTCTCCGTCATCGCCCTCACCGCCAAAGAGGCTGTCCGATCCGGCTGCACCCCGCAGATTGACATCGTCACCGGCACCGCCAAAGACCGAATCGTCACCGTCGTTACCATAGAGAAGGTTGTCTTCACCACTGCCGCCAAAAATTATATCATTGCCAGAGCCGCCGTACAGAAAGGCGTCTCTCCCGGTTTCACCGAAGAGACTGTCATCGCCGCTCTGCCCGGCAAGAAAGGAATCATTCCCGCTTGCCCCATAGACTCGATCGTTGCCATATCCACCATAGCCAAAGCGATCAAAACCGCTCCCCAGATTGACCAGGTCGGCTCCACTGCCTCCATAGAGAAAGTCTTCAACGCCTAGGCCGCCAAACAGACTGTCTGCGCCCTCCCCACCATCGATCCGGGTATCGCCGCCGCTGCCTCCGTAGACGGTATCACTGCCATTGGCGCCATAAACCTGCGCCTCACTCCCGCTTCCACCGAAGATGAGATCGCTGCCGTCACCGCCAAAGAACTGTTCATCGGCCCCGTCCCCCCCATAGAGAGTGTCCTTCCCGCTCTCTCCATAGAGTTCGCTATCAGACGCCGAACCCGCAAAGATAAGATCCTCGCCGCTGTCACCAATCAGTCGAGAGTCACTCCCCGTGCCACCGTAAATTCGGTCCGCGCCTTCCCCGCCAAATAGATAACTGTCGGCGCCGGAACCACCGAAGAGCCTGTCGGCATCGCTACCGCCCCAGAGGCTACGGTCGCCGCCACCGGCGCCATAGATGCGGTCGTTGCCGCGCCCCCCGTCAAACACATTGTCGGCGACCGCGCCGCCAATGAGGGTGTCAGCCGATGCCCCTCCATAAAAGTAGCTGTTGGCGCCACTACCGCCAAACAGGGTATCCGTTCCCGCTCCTCCAAAGAAGAATTGGTCACCTCCATGATCACCATAGAGGCGATCATTGCCCCATTGGCCATAGATTAGCGCGTCGTTTCCATATCCACCAAAAAAATAATCATCACCACTAGCCAAATCTGCTTGGTAATCATCGCCACCGCCACCGAATACACGCTGAGAACCAGAGTCTCCAGCCGCGCGATCATAGCCTGCCCCGCCGTAACCAACCCCGGCGTCGTTGACGAGGAGCAAATCATTGCCGCTCTCTCCGAAAGCAAGCAGGAACAGGCTATCGGTTGCGACCGTGTCATTCCCGCTGCTGCCGAATCGCTGGAAGGTCTCAATATTGGTAAAGGTGACGCCGCCGGGAAGTGCAACATCGTGCGCCAGTCCAAAGACGTCGTCGTCAGCACCGCCATCAAAGAGATCGCCCGAGGTGATGTCCTCGGCGCTGGTGACCTGGATGCTGTCGTTGCCCTCTCCACCAAAGACCTGGTCCATCCCAGGGGCGCCAAAGAGGCGGTCATCCCCCTGGTCCCCATAGATAAAATCATCGCCGCTACCGCCGAAGAGAAAGCTGTCGTCGTCACGGCCGCCAAAGAGATAGTCGTTGCCGTTCTCACCATAGAGCAAATCGGCATCAAGACTACCGTAGAGCCGGTCGCTACCCGTGGCCCCATAGAGCAGATCGCTGGCGCCACCGCCATAGAGGCTGTCGCTGCCCTGTCCGCCATCCAAGGTATCGTTGGCCCCTAGACCAAGGATGAGATCCGCCGCGGAAGTCCCATTGAGTGTGTCCGAAACGGGCGTGCCGTAGATCGTCGCCATCTTGCTTTCCCCCGGTCATCTTGCTTTGACTTCGAAGGGACGCATCGCCCGCCGCTGCGTGCTACGCCCTCCGTCGCATCGCCGCTTGGCGGGAAGCTTTGCGCAAAACAGGGTAGAGACGCAAGCAGGAACGACAATCAGTGCGCAAGAATGAGATCTCAATATACCCCTAAAAGGAGAATATTTGAACAGAAATTCTTACATGAATTTAGTCACGGCTGGGCGATCTTTCACGCTCTCATAACCACAAGAAATCACCGGTCGAAAGCTGGTTGGCGGCTGAGATGCCATCGATGCGGACGGCCTGGTCGACCACGGCGTCGCCGTCCTGGTCGACCTGGATTTGGCCGGTACCGGCGAAGCGCGCTTCCGAATTGCCGCCGCCGGAGAAGGCGGCCGCCTCGATGTAGGTGAAGGCTCCGACCTCAAGGCCGGTTACAAAGACAAGGCGATCTCCCTCTGCGCCGGAGAAGTCGAGGATCAGGGGACCACCAGAGCCCGCGTCGCCCAGACTAGTCCCGTTGAATCGGAAGGAATCCGCGCCCGACCCGCCGGATGCTTCGACCCCGGTCGCCATCAGCAGGGAGTCAGCGCCGCTGCCCCCCTCCAGGCTATCACTGCCGGCACCACCGAAGAGGTTGTCATCGCCAAGGCCGCCGATCAGCCGATCGTCCCCGCCGAGCCCCCGCAGAACGTTGGCAGCGCTGTTGCCCTCGATGGTGTTGTCGAGGCTGTTGCCGCTTGCGTCGGCAGCACCCGCCTCGCTCAAGAGGACCAGATTCTCGATGAAGTCCTCGGCCCCGCCGTTGGGGAGGGTGAAGGCCACAGCCGCGCGCACCAGGTCTGTGCCGCCGCCGCTGGCGTCCTGGACCAGGTCGGCAGTGGTGCTGACCACGAAGGTGTCGGCGCCGGCCCCCCCGACGGCCGTATCGACACCGCTGCCGCCGTTCAGGAAGTCATCGCCAGCGCCACCATAGAGCAGGTCCTGGCCGAGACCGGCCGTGAGGCGATCGCTGCCGTCTCCGCCGAACAGCGCGTCGTCATCTTCCGCACCAAAGAGGGTGTCGGCGCCGGAGTCACCGCTGACCTCGTCGTTTCCACTGCCTCCGCGGATCAGATCCACGCCGGACCCGCCGTAAAGAGAGCTGTCATCACCAGCACCGCCCTCGATCTCATCATCATTCGCACCGCCGTAGAGACCGAGATCCTTTCCGCTGTCGCCAAACAGGCTGTCATCGCCCGACGCGCCAAAGAGGCCCCCATCATCGCCGCTGCCACCGAAGAGCGTGTCGCGGCCCTGACCGCCATAGAGCAGCGAATCCTCAGCCCCACCGCCGTAGAGGCGGTCGATGCCGCCCACTCCGAACAGCAGTGAGTCCGCCCCCTCATCGCCAAAGACGCGATCACTACCGCCATCGCCGAACAGCCGCTCGTCCGCCTGGTTTCCACCGTAAATCCGATCGGACCCGCCGCCGCCCTTGAGGAGCGAATCCTCAGCACTGCCCCCAAACAGCAAATCGACGCCGTCCCCACCGAGCAGGAAGCGATCGATCCCGCCGCCGCCATCAATCAGGTCGTTTCCGGTACCACCGCCCAAGCGTCGTTCATTGCCACCCCCGCCATAAATACTGTCGTCACCACTGTCACCGTAGAGATAGCTGTCGCTGTTCTGATCCCCGTAAATGCTGTCGGACTCATTGCCGCCATAGATGGCAAAGTCGATCCCGCTGCTGCCGGCTATGCGGTCGTTACCCGCACCGCCGAAGAGATAGGCGTCGCCGCCACCGCCGGCATCCAAGCTGTCGGCATCTTCACCGCCAAAGAGGCACCCATCATCGCCGCTGTCGGCAAAGAGGGAGTCTGCATTTGCGCCGCCAAAGAAGGTGTCATCGCCGCCGCTACCGCCATAGAGTGTGTCCGCGCCGCTATCACCTACAAGAAGATCATCGTCGCCGGATCCACCGTAGACACGGTCTGCGCCATCGCCACCGATGAGACCCTCGTCCTGGCCGGACCCGCCGTAAAGCGCATCCTCGCCCTCACCGCCATAAAGGGCGGTATCGTCGCCATGGCCACCAAAGAGATAGTCGCCGCCAAAAAGGCTCTCAACCAGAGCGTCGCCAAGCAGGCCGTTGTCTCGTCCGCTGCCACCATAGATACGATCACTGCCCTCCTCACCAAAGAGAACGCCGTCATCGCCGCTGCCGCCGAAGATGCTGTCATCGGCCTCACCGCCATAGAAGGAGAGATCATCGCCATCGTCGCCATAGATCCGGTCATCTCCGGAGAGCCCATCGACGACGAAATCGTCGCCGCTGCCAGCGAAAACCCGATCGTCTCCAGAACCGCCGTAGAAGTCAAAGTCCTCACCAGAGGCACCCTGGATGACATCGGCGCCACTGTCCCCCTTGAAGCCGGTGTCGCTGCCGGCACCCGCGTAGAGGTAGTCCGCTCCTGAGCCGCCAAAGAAATCAGTGTCCCCGCCGAAGTCGCCGAAGAGACTGTCGTTGCCTTCGCCCCCTATATGGCTGACGTCCTCACCCGATCCGCTGTAGAGCGTGTCGTTCCCCACGCCCCCAAAAAAGTCCGTATCTGCACCACTGCCACCATAGAGGCGATCTATCTCGCTGCCGCCGTAGAAATTGACGTCGTCGCCCTCGTCTCCATAGAGGCGATCCCCGCCGCGTCCGCCGAAGACGTACCTATCAGAACTGCTGGCGCCGAAAACACGGTCGGCGCCGGTGCCACCGAACAAGGAGTGGTCGAGCCCATTTCCGGCATAGAGGCGATCGTTACCGGACTGTCCATAGAAGTTCGAATCGTTGCCGACATCGCCATAGAGCCGGTCAGCGCCGGCTTCGCCGAGGACGAAGGAGTCGGTTCCGTCACCACCGAAGAAGCTGTCGGCCCCACTACCAAGCGCAGACGCCTGGTCATCCCCTTCTTCGCCGTAGACACGTTGGATCCCACTGCCGCCATAGACACTATCATCACCCGATCCACCATAGAGAGCGACATCGCCCGTGCCGCTGATCGTGTCACTGCCGCTGAGCCCCAGAGCCCGGTTAAAGGGGTTGGTCAAATCGAAGGTGTCATCCCCATCGGTCCCGAAGAGCAGCAAAGCCTCGAAGTTGGTAAGATCCACATCGATCGGCAGGCCGATATCGACGCGCAAGGCGAAGCTGTCAAAGCCGGAGCCACCGTTAAAGGCATCGCCCGTCTCGATCGCCAGCGAGTCATCTATGATGATGGAATCATCGCCATCGGCGCCGAACAGGGAATCGATCCCGATCTCGCCCGACAGCGTGTCTCGCCCCTCCCCGCCATAGACCTGGTCGTCGCCGCTGCCGCCGAAGGCTCCGCGCTCATTGCCTTGGCCACCAAAGACCCGATCGCTGCCGCTTCCTCCATAAAGCGAGTCAACGGCCAGACCACCATAGAGCGTGTCATCACCTTCGCCGCCATAAAGGCGATCAAAGGCGCCGGCGCCATAGAGTTCGTCATTGCCCTGCAGACCCGATAGGGTATCAGTGCCGCCCAAACCTTGGATCGTGTCGTCGTTGGAACTGCCTGAAAGGGAATCAGGACCAGGGGTGCCGTAAAGTCTCGCCATACCACCCTTCGAAGAGCTTCGGGAGCGGGAAGGCCTGCTCGGCGCCACGCCAAAGGCCGGTCTCCCCACCTGCCTTGAGCTGTGATACGGCCCAATCTGCGCTCAATTCCCCTTGGGGGCAAGACTGCGTTGTCGCGGTTCCTTCTGCGCCTCCTAGACTAGAGCCACAGGAAATCTGTGGCCGTCAGCAGGCTGGCCATGGTCACGCCGTCCACCAGGAAGGCTTGATCCACGTTGCCGTCACCATCCTGATCGACCTGGATCTGTCTCGGACCGGCATAGCGGGCCTCCGAATTGCCGCCGCCGGAGAAGGCAGCACCGCCGATGTAGGCAAAGGCCCCGACTTCCAGCCCAGTGGCGTAAACCAGCTTGTCGCCCTGGGCGCGATCGAAGTCGCGCACGATGGGCTCACCGCTTCCAGCGGTGCCGACGCCGGCGCCATCGAAGAAGAAGCTGTCCGCGCCGTCGCCGCCGATGGCGGCGTTACCGCTCTGCATGGCCAGGACATCCGCGCCGCTGCCACCTTCCAGCCGATCGCCGCCACTGCCGCCATAGAGGAAGTCAGCCCCGCTGCGACCGAAGAGGTTGTCATTATCGGCACCACCGAAGAGCTGGTCGCTAGCCAGACCGCCGTCCAAACGATCCTCGCCGGAATCACCGCCCATGCGGTCATTGCCGCTGTCCCCATAGAGACGGTCGTTGGCATCGCCGCCAAAGATCAAGGAGTCGTCGCCATCGCCACCAAAGATGAAGTCAGCGCCTTCGCCGCCGACGAAGAAGGTCTCGACCCCGCTGCCACCGAAGAGGAAATCACCCCCCTCCTCGCCATAGATACGGCGGTCATCGCCGTCGCCACCATAGAAGCGATCGGCCCCGTCACCGGCAAAGAAGGTGGCGTCCGCTCCGCTGCCACCGAAAGCAACGTCATCCCCGCTCTCGCCGAAGAAGTCCTGGTCATCACCGTCGCCGCCATAGAGCCGATCAGACCCGCTGCCCCCGAAGAATGAGGTGTCGTTCCCGGTCTCACCGGCCAGCCGGTCATTCCCGTCACCACCGACCAGACGCCGATCCTCGCCCTCGCCAGCAAAAAGGAAGTCATCGCCACTTAGGCCGCTGAGGAAACTGTCCGCGCCGCTGTCGCCGTAGAGCAGATCGTCACCACTCTGCCCCAAGAGGCGTTCGTCGGCGCCACTGCCGCCAAAGATGCCGTCATTCCCGTCGCCGCCGCGCAGAGGATCGTCATTGCCGGCACCGCCGTAGAGCTTGTCATCGGCCCCAAGGCCGTAAAGGCGGTCATCACCGGAAAGCCCAAGCAGGATGTTGTCACGACTGTCACCGAGCAGCGAATCGTTGCCGCTGGTGCCCTCCAGAGCGAAGAATTCGATTGAGGAGAAGACCACACCGACCGGCAGGCTGACCGCATCCTTCAACAGCAGGGTGTCGACACCGGCACCACCCTCATAGGTCTCTCCTGCCTGGATCTCCATCTGACTGCGGACGACCATAACGTCGTCGCCATTGCCACCGTCCAGCGTGTCAATTCCAAGACCGCCATAGATCTCGTCGTCACCACCACCGCCATAGACCTGATCTTTACCACTGCCGCCATCGAGCTTTCGATCATCGCCGGTGAAGCCCGAGATGAAATCAGCACCACTGCCCCCGAAGATTGTCTCATCGTTGCCGACGCCGCCGACCAGTAGGTCATCGCCGAGACCGCCGTAGAGGGAGCTGTCGTCACCGCTCCCGGCATAGATCCGGTCATCGCCCTGATCGCCGGAGAGATCGCGGTCAGCGCCATCGCCGCCATAGATGCGGTCGAAGCCGCTGCCACCGCTCAGGCGTAGATCCGCGCCTAGGCCGCCATCGATCCGGTCATTGCCGGCACCACCCAGCAAGGCGGCGTCGCCACCGCTGTCGCCATAGAGGGAGTCATTGCCTTCACCGCCCGAGAGGCTCACATCGCCACCGCTGCCGCCGGACAGGGTATCGTTCTCGCCCGCACCAAGCAGCCGGAAGTCATCTCCCGCACCGCCCGCGATTGTGTCATTGCCGGCGCCACCGAAGAAGCTGCTATCCGCGCCAGTGCCGCCATAGAGAGAGTCGTCTCCCTCATTGCCCAAAAGGGAGACGTCATTGCCGCTATCACCAAAGATCTGATCGCCGTCACTGCCGCCGCTCAACCGGCTATCATTGGCCTCGCCGCCGGAGAGGACATCGGCGCCGCTACCGCCAAAGAGCCCGACGTCAATGCCGGCGTCTCCCGCAACCGAATCATCGCCCGCACCGCCGAGAAGCGTGCGGTCGACTCCGCTACCACCGAAGAGACTGTCGTCTCCACTGTCTCCGTTGATCCCACCAAAACTACCACCGTCCTGTCCACTGCCGCCGTAAATCCGATCGGCATCGCTGCCGCCGTAGAGCGCCGAATCGTTCCCCTCGCCTCCGAAAATCTGATCGGCTTCTGCACCACCTGAGAGAGAAGTATCGTTGCCACTATCGCCATAGAGGCGATCCTCCGAGGCACCGCCGTTCAAGCCGAGGTCGCCACCGCTGCCGCCAAAGAGTGTGTCCGGTCCGGCATCGCCGAAGAGGTAGGAATCATCGCCGTCGCCGCCCGAGACGGTATTCCCGTTATCGCCGCCATAGAGATAGGCGTCCGCTCCGCTGGCGCCGAAGACCCGGTCGGCGCCAGCATCGCCATAGAGGAAGGAATCGTTCCCGCTGTCACCGTAGAGGCTGTCACTCTGAAGGCCACCGAAGAGAGAGGCATCATTGCCATCTCCGGCCGAGATGTGGTCGTCCAGCGATCCACCATAGAGCTGAAGGTCGATCCCGCTGCCGCCAAAGACGCTATCGGCTCCACTACCGCCAAAGAAGGAGGAGTCAAAACCGCTACCGCCTTGTAGGAGGTCGTTGCCGTGATCACCATAGAACTGTCGATCGTTGCCGTCTTCACCGTCCAGCGAGTCCGATCCGGTGCCGCCAGAGAGAGTAAGATCATCTCCCTCGCCGCCGTAGAGGCTGTCTGCGCCAGTACCACCAAAGAGACCGAAGTCGCTGCCACTGCCTCCGGCTACCCGGTCGCTGCCGCTGTCGCCGAAGAGTGCTTGGTCGTTATCGCCGCCACCGTCGACGCTGTCGTTACCACTGCCGCCGTAGAGCGATCGATCGTTGCCGGCGTTACCCAGAACCAGGTCGTTGCCGGTGTCTCCATAGAGACCTCCGTCGATCCCAGAGCCGCCTCCGACGCTGTCAGCACCACTGCCGCCATAGAGGCTGTAGTCCGCGCCGCTGCCTCCATAGACCTGATCGTCACCCTGGTCGCCATGGATCAGGGCATCCTTGCCGTCACCGCCAAAGACCAGATCCTTGCCGCCGCCTCCATAGAGGAGGGTATCGACACCGCTGTCGCCGTGGATGGTGTCATTGCCCGCTGCGCCCCTAAGAATGACGTCGTTTCCGGACCCACCAAAGAGGCTGTCTTCTCCATCGTCTCCAAAGACGTAGCCGTCATTACCCTGGCCGGCAGCCAGGCGATCGCTGCCACTGCCGCCCGAGAGCAGCAGGTCCTTGCCATCCTGACCTTCAACCACGTCGGTGCCACTTCCTCCGAAGAGAGAGGCATCGTCGCCAGCACCACTATGCAGGCTGTCATCACCAACGCCGCCGTAGAGGCCGAAGTCGACACCGTCACCACCATCCAAGGTATCGTCACCGTCGTCACCGGCAATTACGTAGTCCATGCCTGAGCCGCCATAGATGCGATCTGCACCGCTGCCACCATAGAGACTGTAGTCGCCACCGCTGTCACCATAGAGGCGGTCATGTCCGCTGGCACCGTAGAAGCGAGCGTCCCTTCCCTCTTGGCCGAAGATGCCGTCATCCCCGAGGCCACCGAAGGCAAGGCTGTCTTTTCCCGAGCCCAACGCGATGCGGTCATCACCTCGATCACCGTGAATGAAGGCGTCATCACCGAGGTTTCCGAAGATGGTGTCCGCCTGGTCTCCACCATAGATGTAAGCATCGGTCCCGCTACCGCCGGAGATTCGGTCCCTGCCGGAACCGCCGAAGAGCGAGAAGTCGACGCCCGCCAGACCCAAAATCGTATCGTTGCCGGTACCACCGTAGAAGCTCTGGTCCTGCCCGCTGCCCGCATTCAGAACATCGCTGCCGCTGTCACCGAAGAAGGAGGAGTCACTGCCCGACCCCCCGTAGAGCAGATCACCACCGTCGCCGCCGTAGAAAGAGAGATCGTCTCCCTCGCCGCCAATCAAACCGTCATAGCCAGAGTTGCCGAAGGCAATATCGGCGCCCGCATCACCATAGCCAACATCACCACCACTGCCACCGATCAAGCGGTCGTCGCCGCTGCCTCCTGCAATACGGTCGTTCCCCTGTTGGCCCCGGATCTGGTCGCTACCACTCCCGCCATCCAAGACACCGTCATCGCCGTCACCGCCGGAAACAATATCGTTTCCATTGCCGCCGTAGACTTGGGACTCAATGCCACTATCACCATAGATCCTATCGCTGCCCCCGTCGCCGTAGATCTGGAAGTCGTCACCACTCCCGCCATAGATCCGGTCGACGCCAAGGCCACCGTGGACCTGCTCTTCATCGCCTAGACCGCCACTTAGCGTGTCATTGCCTTCATCACCGTAGATCCTGAACTCCGACCCGCTGTCTCCGTAGATGCGATCGTTGCCGGAGAAGCCTTCCAGATAGGAATCGTCGCCGCTGCCGCCAAAGATCTGATCTTCACCGTCCGCACCCAGCAGCAGGGAGTCATTGCCATCGTCACCAAAGAGGCTGTCGTCGCCGCGACCACCATCCAGGAATCCATCCTTACCGGAGCCACCGAAGATCTGATCGGCGTCGCTGCCGCCGGCGAGTGAGAAGTCCGCACCACTGTCGCCATAGACCCGGTCACTGCCATTGACGCCGTTCAAGCGGAAGTCACCGCCGGAACCGCCGAAGATCAGATCATCGCCACGGCCGCCGTAGAGCTGTGAATCGGCACCACTGTCGCCCTGAAGGGTGTCGGCACCGCTGCCACCATCCAGAGATCGATCGGCCCCGTTGTCACCTTCGAGAGTGTCTTGGCCGCTGCCACCAAAGAGGCCGGTGTCATTGCCACTGTTGCCAAAGAGACTGTCATCACCCAGTCCGCCCTCCAGGCTACGATCCTGCCCGCTGCCGCCCCAGAGCCCGTCATCACCGCTATCGCCGGAGAGACTGAGATCATTGCCAAGTCCAGCGAAGATGCGATCATCCCCACCATCGCCGACGAGGCTGACGTCCGAGCCGCTGTCGCCGGAGATGTAGTCGTTGCTGCCTCCGCCCCAGATCCGGCTGTCCGCGCCGCTGCCGCCAAAGAGATCGTCACTGCCTTCACGTCCGGCGATCACGGTGTCGTTCTGGTCGCCGCCGAAGACGAGATCCCGACCGCTGCCGCCATAGAGGCCGAAATCATGACCGCTGTCGCCGAAGACAAGGTCCGACCCGCTGTCGCCGAAGAGCGCGCTGTCGGTACCACTGCCACCGAAGACCCGATCACCATCCCTGCCGCCGTAGAGGCCGACATCGTCGCCCAGGTTGCCGGTCAGGCTGTCGGCACCATCGCCGCCGTAGAAGGAGGCATCTTCGCCGGATCCACCGGCTACGCGGTCGTCTCCACTGCCGCCATCCAAGTCCTGATCGTTGCCAGAGCCTGCCGTGATGCGATCAATACCGCTCCCCCCGAACAGCCCTTGATCGTTGCCGTTCTGACCGGTCAGGGAGTCGTCACCAAGGCCACCGTAGAGCAGGCTGTCATCACCACGGCCTCCCGCGATCAGGTCAGAACCGCTGCCACCCTCAAGCTTAGTATCGTTGCCACTCTCGCCGAGGATATCCTCCTCGCCAGTGCTACCATAGAAGCCATAGTCGCCACCACTGCCGCCATAAAGTGTGTCGTTGCCATCACCGCCAAAGAAGCGTGAGTCGGCGCCCAGGTCACCGAAGAGCCGGTCCAGGCCCCCTCCACCCAAGAGCAAGGTGTCGCTGCCACTGTCGCCGGCGACCTGGTCGTCGCCCGCGCCACCCTCGAGACGCGTGTCATCGCCACTCCCGCCCAGCACGATGTCATTGCCTGCATCGCCATAGAGGCGCTCATCGGCGCCGGCGTCCCCAGCTACGATGTCGAAACCGCTGCCGCCGATCAACCTGGCATCCTTGCCATCACCACCATTGATGATGTCGGCTCCGGTCGCACCGGTCAGTAGGGAGTCGTCACCACCACCACCATTGATGCTGTCACGCCCGCTGGCACCGAAGAGTTGGGAGTCAGCACCCTCGCCACCCAGCAGGGTGTCGTCACCCGTGCCACCCTCGAGCCTGCGATCGTCGCCATCTCCAGACGAAATGCGATCAGAGCCACTGCCGCCGAAGAAGCGCACATCGTCTCCGGCTGCTCCATTGAATCGGTCCGAACCACTGCCGCCAAAGAAATCCGCATCGGCCCCGTCGCCGCCGATCAAGAGGTCGTCACCTTCGGCGCCATAGAAGAGGGAGTCATCGCCGGACCCACCGTCCAGTCTGTCATCCCCGTCTCCCCCAAAGAAAGAAAGATCCTGGCCACTATCGCCGGAGAGGCTATCTATTCCTAGAGCACCGCTTGCTTGGTCGTCGCCGTCGCCACCGCTGACGGTGTCGTCGCCGCTGGCTCCCTCCAGGCGATCGTCACCGCTGTCTCCCAGCAATTCATCGGCGCCGCTTTCTCCAAAGATCGCGTCCTGGCCACTTCCGCCAAATAGCCGACTGTCATCGCCATCGCCGCCATAGAGGGAGTCGCTTCCGTTACCGCCGAAGAGAGAGACGTCGTCGCCGTTCTCACCCGAAACCCGGTCGCCATTGCCGCCGCCGAAGAGAAAGCGATCTAGGCCACTACCCCCGAACAGGCTATCCTGCCCGTCAGCGCCATAGAGGCTAACGTCGTTGGCGTCCCCACCATAGACGAGATCGTTGTCGGCACCTCCGAAGAGCTTCGTGTCCTGACCGCTGCCCCCTTCCAGACGGTCATCACCGGCATCGCCGGCAAAGAAATAGTCGTTGCCGGTATCGCCGGTCAGTGTGTCTGCCGCGGCGCCTCCATAGAAGTAAGAATCATTGCCACTGTCTCCAGAAAGGCTGTCATCAGCCTCCGCACCAAAGAAACTGACGTCGTCGCCATCTGCGCCAGACAGGGTGTCGCTGCCGTCGCTGCCTGGCTCCGTCGATCGGGCCTTGGCGCCGAAGACCAGACTGTCGGCGCCGGTGTCACCGGAGACAACATCGTCGCCGGCACCACCGAAGAGGCTGATATCCTTCCCGCTTCCGCCGTAAACCAGATCCTCGTTGGCACCGCCGCGCAGGTCCTGGTCTCGGCCGTCTCCACCGAAGAGGGCGTCCTTGCCGCTGACCCCTAGAAAAATCGAGTCGTCGCCAACGTCGCCATAGAGACGATCATTACCCGTTTGGCCGCCGGCCACACCATCGCCGATGAAGTTATCGTTGCCAGATCCACCGAAGACAGTGTCGTCGCCTACATCGCCGATCAGAACGCCATCTTTGCCACTTCCTCCACGGATCGTATCGTCGCCGGCACCAGCGTAGAGGCGATTGTCATTGCCTTGACCGCCGTAGACGAGATCATTCCCGGATCCACCGAAGAGCCCCTCGTCGTTACCGAAATCGCCGATCAGGACGTCCTCTCCGTCGCCTCCGATCAGGCTGGAGTCGGCGCCGCTGTCACCGGAGATGTAGTCCGCCCCGCTGCGACCCAAGAGGTTACGATCGTCGCCGCTGCCACCATAGACCCGGTCGTCGCCGCTACCACCGGCCAGGTTCTGGTCCGCCCCTGCACCACCAACGACGACATCAGCTCCGACATCTCCATAGATGCGGAAATCGTTCCCGCCATCACCGAAGAGGTAGTCCTCGCCGGAACCGCCATAGACGCTGTTATCATTACCAACGCCGCCGTAGATGAGATCTTGGCCGGAGCCACCGAAGGCCCTGTCGTTTCCAGCATCCCCGTAAGCACGATCGTCACCGTTGCCGCCGAAGAGGCTGTCACCCTGATCGCCGCCGAAGAGCTGATCCGAGCCGCCGTTGCCTTCAACCCGGTCGCTGTCGGCACCGCCGGCAAGGCTGACATCATTGCCTAGCCCCCCAGAAACGCTGTCGTTGCCAGCGCCACCATACAAAGACAGATCGTCTCCGTCGGCTCCATAGAGGCGATCGTCGCCCTCACCCCCGAGAAGAGAGGTATCATCGCCATCACCTCCGAAGAGGC
Source organism: Rhodospirillales bacterium (assembly GCA_963669335.1). Taxonomy (GTDB): domain Bacteria; phylum Pseudomonadota; class Alphaproteobacteria; order Kiloniellales; family JACOMY01; genus JACOMY01. The sequence goes on along the minus strand of OY770023.1, from coordinate 1,100,488 downwards.
TGTCGCTTCCCTCGTCTCCTCTGATGAAGCTGTCATCGCCGCTCTGGGCAAGGATCAGGTCCGATCCCGTACCGCCAAACAGCTGGCGATCCGATCCACTGCCTGCGTCGATCAGATCGTCCCCGTCAAAGCCCGCCAGAAAGGTGTCGTTTCCACCCTGACCCAACACCGAATCGTCTGCGCGATCTCCAAAGAGGTAGACATCGTCGCCCAGGCCTCCGACTACGACGTCATCTCCACTCCCACCACGCAACAGCCTGTCGTCACCGTCATCGCCGAAAAGATGATCCGATCCGCTGCCACCTTGAAGCTCAGTATCAATCCCTGCACCGCCATAGATCGTGTCGTCACCCAAAGCGCCAACGAGGGAGAAATCATTGCCGCTCCCTCCAAAGAGGGTGTCGTCCGCTCCCTCCCCATTGATCCTGTCATCTCCGCTGAGACCATAGACTCTGTCGACCGCGTTGGTGCCGTAAAGCGTGTTGTTCTGCCCGGCGGTACCAAAAATTACGGCCATAGTGGATCTCCCCCTCAAGTCATCGCTTCGGCATGATGTCGCCCTCACCAACGACACCCGCCCCACTCCCTCAAGAAGAAACCTAGCGCCTCGCTCCCCGTAATGACAAGATTGTTGCTCACAATGTTGGGGAGGTCTTCGAAGCCTCCACAATGGTGGGAAGAGTTGCCGGAGAAATTCACAGCTCAAATGCTGTAGTTGAGGCAAACCACCAAACCTTTTTCCCTTCACGGAATTTTAATCGGAATAAGAGAGCAAGCCAGCCGTTGTCGTTAATGTGGCGGAGCGTGCCTCTGCCTTGAGACGGGCTGCATGACTGTGCAGTCCGGCACCCTAGACCTCAGTAAGGAGACGACAATGGCTAACATCTTTGGAAGCGGCGACGACGACACGCTCTTCGGTGGTCCAGCTGCTGACCTGATCCGCGGCCGCGACGGCGAAGACTGGCTCTACGGCCTCGGCCGCGGTGACACCATCAACGGCGGGGATGACGATGATCACCTCTTCGGTGGCGTTGGCAATGATCGCCTGATCGGTGGCAAGGGCGAAGACAGTCTGGTCGGTGGGTCCGGAAACGACGTCATGACCGACGTCGCCGGCAATGACGCCTTCTTCGGCGGTGCGGGTCGCGATACCATCAACGCCGGCGAAGGAAACGACAGTCTGGACGGAGGTCTTGGCCCCGATCGTTTGATCGGAGGCGAAGGCAATGACGAGATGTCGGGTGGTGCCGGCGGCGACCGCCTCTTCGGTGGTGAAGGCGACGACACCATGGAAGGTGGTAGTGCCAGCGATCGCATGTTCGGCGGCGAGGGCGACGACACCCTGATCGGTGGCCAAGGCAACGACACCATGCGTGGAGGCGACGGCGGCGATACTTTCGTCTTTACCTCCGGCCGGGATCTGGTCACCGACTTCGAGGAGGGCGACGACAAGGTCGACCTTTCCGGCGTCAGCGGCGTCGACGGCTTCGCGGACGCAACGGCAGCCGCCGATCAGGTGAACGATGACGTGGTCTTCACCTTCGGCTCACAGATGCTCACTTTGGCATCCGTGACGCTCTCGGAGCTGGATGACGACGACTTCCTCTTCTAACCCCTGACTGGAGCAAAGCCCGAGCTGGTGGCGTGATCAGCGACGACGGGTTGCGCTCTATGACAGTTAGCTAGAGCACTGGAGGTGAGCGCAAGCGAACCGAAAGTGCTCTAGCGCCAGGACTCATAACCAGTAGCAAACGGTTGCAGCGATGGCGATTGCAGCGAGGAAGTTCCGCGCCAGCTTGTCATATCGCGTGGCGATGCGTCTGAAGTCCTTGAGGCGTCCAAACATGCGCTCGATGGCGTTGCGTTGTCGGTATAGGAATGGCGAGAAGCATGATTTCCAGCGCCGATTGGTCTTGGGCGGGATGTTCGGAGCGGTCCCTCGGGCTTCGATCAGGCGGCGCAGCTTGTCACTGTCGTAGGCCTTGTCGCCAAGCAGGAGATCGGTTGGAGGCAAGCGTTCCAGCAAGACCTCGGCTGCCCGACAATCCGCCACTTGACCGCCCGTTAGCAGGAAGGCGATGGGCCGACACTGTGGGTCGCTTAGGGCGTGGATCTTGGTGGTCCGTCCGCCGCGCGAGCGGCCGATCGCTTGAGCCTCTGCCCCCCTTTTCCCCCGGCCGCACAGCGGTGTGCTCGAACTGCCGTCGAGTCTATAAGCACTGCTGCAGTCGGGCCTCCGGCGCGCGCCAAAGCCTCGAAGATGTCGGTCCAGACGCCTTTCGCAGCCCAGCGGACAAAGCGATTATACAAGGTCTTGTGCGGCCCATAGATCGCGGGTGCATCGGACCAGCGCCCACCAGTCTTCAGAACGTGAACGATCCCGCTGATCACACGCCGGTCATCGACGCGTGGCTTGCCTCGGGTGTCCGTTGGAAGGTAGGGCTCAAGCCGCGCAAACTGCTGCTCCGACAGCCAAAAGTGATTGCTCATCGTTCACCTCTCTCCTCTGAGAAGGGTGAATCATCCAAAGCCCGAGCCGCGCAAACCCTTTATGGGTCCAGACGCTAGTATTCGGCCGGGTCTGCCCCTTACTGAGCAAACCCGGCCGATGACGTTGATCTCAGTGATTGACGGCTGCCTGGGCCTCATGCCGCTGCATGCCCCTGATGACCAGCAGCAAGCGATCCTGCCCGGGCGCTCTCGGCCCTCTGCTGGGCAAGGAACTTGAGGCGCAAGGCCTTGGCTTGGAAGAAGGCGGCGCGTTGCTGGCGGGCCATGGCCCAGGCCTTCACCTCGTCGACGTCATGGAAACGTCCCTTGCTGACCCGCTCGTTGGCGCCTCTGTTGTTCTGAACTGACATGCTTGGGTCCTCCTTGGTTCTGTCTTAGAGAGGAAGATCGGCCAAGACTGTGAAGAGAGTAGGAAGGGACTGCGTCTCTCCGACGGCTTCTGACTGGAGACGCAGCGAGAACAGTGGTGACAGGCGGTTAGGCGCACAACCGCGGCAGCACGCCCCTGATACGGCGGCGAGAGGGTGGCGTGATCGCTAGAGGGCGTAGCGGGCCAGGGCCGCCTCGTCCCAGGCTAGACCAAAGCCGGGCTTCTCCTCGATCACCACCTTGCCGTCGGACCGCGCCACCGGCTCCTGGCGGATCGGCTCCGCCCAGTCCACGAACTCCACCCAGTTGCAGGTCGGCGTCACCGCCAACAGATGCACGGATAAATCCGGGAAGAGATGGCAGGAGATCGGAATGCCCTGGGGTTCAGCCAGAGCAGCCGCGCGTAGCCAGGCGGTGGGCCCGCCGATCTTCATGAGATCGGGCATATAGTGATCGCCGGCCCCAACCTCCAAAGCCTTGGCCAGCTCACGAGGGCTCCAGAAGTTCTCGCCCAGTTGGATCGGTGTTCGCGCCAGGGATCGCAGTCGGGCATGGCCTGCCAGGTCGTCGCTCGGCAACGGCTCCTCGATCCAAGTCAGGCCGGCATGGTCCAGGGCCAGTACCCGGGTCTTGGCTTCGGCGTAGCTGAGCGACTGGTTGTAGTCGCTCATGATGGCCACCTCGCTGCCGACGGCCCGGCGCACGGCATCCACGACGGTCAGATCCTCCGCCAAGGTTGGATAGCCGAGCCTCAGCTTGATGGCCGAGAAGCCCTCTGCCACCAGCTCTTCCGCCTCTTTGGCCGCTGCGACAGCGCCGATGATTCCCAAGCCGTTCGAGTTGTAGGCAGGCAGGGCTTTCAGGCTGCCGCCCAGGTACTGCGCTAGCGGTTGATCGGCACTCTTAGCCACCGCATCCCAGGCCGCCATGTCGAGGGCCGCCATCGCTATGGTGACCAGCCCGGTCACGCCCAAGAGCCTGAACTTGGCAGAGAGAAAACGCTCGATGTCGTAGGGAGCAAGTGTCTCACCCACGAGCATCTTACCCATCTCTTCGATCAGCCGCGCTGTAGGCCCCAGGGCGGCCGGGGTATAGGTGAAGACGTAGCCAAGCCCTGAGGCGCCGGCTTCGCCTTTCAGATCGACCGCAATCAGGGGTGCATGCTCGACCTGGCCGCTGGCCACCACCAAGGGCCGCTTGAGCGGCACCAGCAGCGGGCGCACGGTGACTGACTGGATACGATCCCTTCCAGCTGACATGGCAGCACTCCATTCCTGCAGATCAAAAAACGAGAGACCGGTCAGCCTCCCTCATAGGAGAAAGACTAACCGGCCTCTTGCAACGAACCTAGCCAGGCTATTGGAAAAGGTCCTGGCGGTTCCGGGATGGGACGAGGACGGCGAAGAGCCCTCCTCGCCTCAAAGCCTTTATGCCAGCCACCAACGCTCAGACGCGCGGAAGCCGTCCATTGGATAGTTTCCGGCCACGACGTCGTCGTGCCGGACCCGCTCGGAGAGGCCCATGATGTTGTTGGCGAAGGCCCAGACCAGGGCACCGCCATCATCACGGACAATCGACTGCATCTCGCCATACATCTCGCGACGCAGATCCTGATCGAGCTCAGCACGGGCCTGAACCAGCAGCTCGTTGAAGCGCTCGTTCTTCCAGAAGGTGTCGTTCCAGGCAGCGTCGGAGGCATAGGCCGTCGAGAACATCCAGTCAGAGGTCGGACGACCGCCCCAATAGCAGGCGCACCAGGGCTTGTTCATCCAGATGGAGGACCAATAGCCGTCGCTGGAGACGCGCTCGACGTTGATCTCGATGCCGGCCTTCTTGGCCTGCTCCGCGTAAAGCACCGAGGCATCGACTGCGCCGACATAGGCCGCATCGGCCGCTGCCAAATCGACCTTCAGGTTAGAGAGACCAGCCTGCTTCAGGTGCCACTTGGCCTTGTCGGGATCGTAGCTCCGCTGTTCCAAGCTGGCGTCGTAGAAGGGATCGTTCGGCCCGATCGGCTGGTCATTGCCCAAGGTGCCGTGGCCACGCAGGATCTTGCGCATCAGCTCATCGCGGTCGATCGAGTACTTCAAGGCCATGCGCACGTTGTTGTCGTCGAAGGGCGCCGTATCAGTGCGCATCGGGAAGGTGTAGTGCAGGTAGCCGGTGTTCTCGAGGATGCGGACACCGTTGACGCCTTCCAGGCGCTTCACGATCTTGACATCCACCCGATCGATCGCGTCGACCTCACCAGTCTGCAAGGCGTTCACGCGGGCAGAGGGGTCCAGGATCGCGAGCACGGTGTATTCGTCGAAGAAGCCCTGGCCTTCCTTCCAGTAGTTCGGGTTCCGTGTCATCTCCACACGGATGCCCGGCTCGAAGTTCTTCATGATCATGGGGCCGGTGCCGACGCCCTCTTCCCAATTCATCTTGCCGTCCTTCTCCGGCATGATGATCAGGTGGTAATCCGACATGAGGTAGGGGAAGTCCGCGCTGCCGTCCGCCAGGGTGAAGACGACCGTGTGATCGTCACCCTTCTTCACGTCGGTGATCGACTTCAGGATGCCGGCGGCACCGGACTTGCTGTCAGGCCCGCGGTGGTGGTTGATCGAAGTCACCACATCGTCGGCCGTCATGGTCTTGCCGTTGTGGAACTCGATGCCCTTGCGCAGCTTGATGGTCCAGGTCGCAGCGTCGCTCGAGGCCTCCCAGCTCTCCGCCAGCTCCGGCTCCAGCTCACCATGCTTGTTGATGACGCTCAGGTTGTTGGCCATGGACCAGCCAAAGGCCAGGTCGAAACTGTCGTCATAGACTGCCGGGTCCAGGCTATCGGTGGTCGAACCGGCGGCAATTCCCATGCGGAAATGCCCGCCCTTCTTGGGCTCGGCCGCCCGGGCGGACCCGGTCCAAAGATTGGCTGCCGCAACGGCGCCGACACCCAGTGCCGAAGCCCGCTGCATAAAGGCCCGCCGCCCCAGACGCTCGCTTGCGATAGCCTTGATCAGCAGCTTCTCTTTTCTGTCTTCCATATCTCGTCCTCTCCTGTGTTCTGCTCTGGCAGGCAGGCTTTGGGCTCCCCGCCGGCGCGGGCATTCTCTCGGGAATCAAGGCCTTAAGGCAAGAACTCTTGGATGACAGTTTCGGGAATTCGAAATAACACTGGAAACGGTATCTATAACAGAATCTATGTTACAAACACCCTTGCATGCCGCGTTTTCTGTGATAGCCTGTTAGAAAGAAGAACCTAGGGAGGTCTTCGCGTGCGAGCCGAAATGCGCCGCCAAAAGATGTTGGAGGTGATCCGCAGCCAATCGACCGTCTCGGTCGAGGAGCTGGCGGCCACGCTTGACGTCAGCAAGATGACGGTGCACCGCGACCTAGACTTGCTAAGCCAACAGCGGCTCGTCCGCAAGCAGCGTGGTGGCGCTACCATGCAACCCTCTGTCCTCTTCGAGGCGGACTATAGCCGACGTGCCCAGCTTAACCGCGAGCACAAGGAGGCTCTGGCCAGGGCAGCGGCAGCCCACATCGAGCCCGGCATGGCGATTGCTCTGGATGACAGCACCACGGTCGCGGCGATCGTGCCCTTGTTGCTGGAGAAGCGGCCGTTGACGGTCTTGACCAATGCATTGCCGTTGATGACGGCCCTGGGCGAACTGGAAGAGCTGACGGTGATCTCCGTCGGCGGGACCTATGACAGGATTGCACGCGCCTTCTTCGGCCGGGTGACGGAAGACGCGATCTCTTCGCTCTGGATCGACCTGGTGATCATGTCGGCCTCGGCGGTCCGCAACTGCACCACCTACTACTTCAACGCCGACATCGCACGAACCAAGCAGGCCTTCCTCGACATTGCCGACCGCAAGGTGGCGATCATCGATTCCTCCAAGTTCGAAAAGTCGGGCCTGCACAAGTTTGTACACCTCAACGCCTTCGATCAGGTTCTGCTCGCCGGCGATCTACCCGGCGAGGCGGCACGCCTCTTGACCGAAGAGGGCGTCAACTTTCGCCGGGTCGATAGGGAATTCGAGACAAATTCAGAAAGCGAAGCGTCATGAGCGGCAAGGCACTCAGAAGCGCGGCCTTTCTCAATGCAAAGACTGGACGTTCCTTTTCCATCGCGCTGGACCATGGGATGCAATTGGGGCCAGTTCCCGGCCTGACGCAAGCCCGTCCCATTATCGAGGCAGCAGTGAACCTGGGCGCCGAAGGCCTGCTCTTGACGCCGGGACAGGTGGAGCGCAACGCCGACCTTCTGGCCGTGCGCGGGCGCCCTGCCATCATGCTGCGTGTCGATCAGACCACCATGTGGCGTCAGGGAAGTGCGGGTGGTTATGCCGAGGGCTATACCCGTCTGGTCGGATCAGTGGAGGATGCGCTCAGGCTCGGTGCCGACGCCGTCATCTCTTTCCTCTTCACCAGCCATAAGGATCCGGAGCTGGAGAGCCGTTCGATCGAGATTTGCGGCCATATGGCAGAGCGTTGCCGCAGTCTGGGCATGGCCCTTGTCGTCGAGCCCATGGCTGCGCGCGGCGGCCTCCACGATGACCCCTTCACGGCAGAATCCATCGCCATGAACTGCCGGATCGCAGCCGACATGGGGGCCGACCTCTTGAAGACCGACTGGTCGGGCGATGCCGAGAGCTTCGCCAAGGTTGTGGCCGCCGTTGATATCCCGGTGTTGCTGGCCGGCGGCGCTGCGCTGGGCGATGCCAAGCAGACAAAGACCATGGTTGGCGAGATCATGAAGAGCGGCGCCAAGGGCCTGGTCTTCGGACGCAATCTCTTTCAGGCCCAGAATCCCAAGAGGATGATGCGCGATCTGCAGAAGTTGGTTCACGGAAGTTAACTGAAGGGCAGCAAGACCAAGAACAAGGAAACTACATCAAGGGCGAAAACAGCCCGAACCCGGAGGGAGCCGCATCACCGCAGACTGGCGGCATCCCGAAATCGAAGGAGGGAACGATGACGAGACAAGAGGCAGGAAAACGCAGTCTTTGGTTATCGGCTGTGGCTGGATTGGCGCTGGGGCTGATCGGCTCTGCGCAGGCTGAGGAAGAGACCTTGACCTTCGTTTGGCATGCCGGCACCTGCGCCGATGCCATCGTCAAGATCGCAGAGCGCTACCCCGACAAGAACGTCAAGGTCGTTCCCGCCCTCGTGCCCTATGGGCCGGAGTGGCACGGCAAGATCGCATCCGAGTTCGCGATCAAGGGCGACGGCTTCGACTTCGCCATGTGGGACAGCCAGTCGACCGCAGAGTTCGCCGGCGCCGGCCATGCCAAGTCGATCAATGAGATCTTCGATGGTTCCGACGTGCTGGATGCCTCGCTGTTCCCAAGGGCGTCGCTGGCACGCTATGGCGAGTATCCCGACAACTCAGGGAACTTCTGGGGTCTGCCGGTCAATCAGGACGCATACGGATTCATGTACCGCAAGGACCTCTTTGAGGATCCAGCCGAGCAGGCTGCCTTCAAAGAGAAGTACGGCTATGACCTGGCGGTCCCGCAGACCTATCAACAGGCCCGCGATATTGCCGAGTTCTTCACCCGTCCCGACCAGGATCTCTATGGCTGGGGCCAGATGGGCGGGCGCGAGTACGACTTCGCCACCACGGCCTCCAACTCTTTCCTCTGGTCATTCGGCGGCGAGCTCTACAATCCCGAGACTTTCGAGGTCGAAGGCTATCTGAACTCGCCGGCCTCAGTCGACGGCGTGCAGGCCTATGTCGACATGTTCGACTTTGGCCCGCCGGGCTCTCAGAATTGGGGCTGGGACGAGGTCAACGCCGCCTGGCAGCAGGGCAAGCTCGCCATGGCCATGCAGTGGTACTACTTCCACGGCTCCAACTCCGATCCGGAGGTTCATCCCTACGCCGAGCAAACCGGCTTTGCCAACCTGCCGGGCGCTGTCGGTCGTGATGGCAAGTTCCGCCGCCAGTTCTCGGTCGGCGGTCAAGGCATGGGCATCAATGTCTACTCCGAGAAGATCCCAACCCTGGTCAAGTTCATGGAGTGGTACTTCCAGCCCGAGCAGCAGGCAGAGTATGCCGCCGTCTGTCAGACCGGCCTGAAGAGCGTTCTGGAGAGTGCCGAGTGGCAAGAGCTGAACAGCTACAACAAGCACTTTGCCAAGGCCTTGGACTACACCAACGACTATTGGCACCTGCCGGAGTACGCCATCCTGTTGGATGAGCTGCAGGACGAGGTCTCTAACGCGATTACCGGCAAGAAGACGGTGCAGCAGGCTCTCGACGACGCCGCCCGTCGGCACGAGCGCACCCTCAGGCGCGCCGGCTATGACATCAAACGCGGTGACGCTGCACCTGAGGTCCCCGATCAGGTGATCACGCCGGTCGGCAAGGATGAGGTCGAGGTTCTCATTATCGAGTAGAACCGAGAGGGAGCCGTCGACGATCGGACGACGGCTCCCGCTTCCTCAAAGGAGAGTCACACGGTGCCGAGAGACGCGGTCAGCGCAAAGACGCCGCTTGCGGCGGGGGCAGCCACGGTAGATCCCTTTCGCCGTGCGCTGCATTTCCTTCCCGTTGTCTTGCTGCTTGCCTACAGCTTCTACAATATGGGGCCGATCTTCTGGCTGATGATCTCTTCCATCAAGGATCGGCAAGACCTCTTCACCTTTCCGCCGACCTTGATTTTCGAGCCGACCTGGGCTGGCTACCAAGCCGTCTTCGGCGTCGGCGAGGGGGCTGGAGCCGCCTCGGCGATCGGACTGGTCGATGCGCTGATCAATTCCGTGGTGATCTCGATCTCCGGCACCTTGATCGCCGTCACTCTGGGCACCCTGGCGGGCTATGCCTGCTCGCGCTTCGCCTTTCCGGGGCGCAATGATTTTCTCTTCTTCGTGCTCTCGACCCGCATGCTGCCGCCTGTCGCCGTCCTGGTCTTCTATCACATCATGTTCTCAGAGCTTGGGCTGGCCGATACCCGCATCGGCCTGATCTTGATCGCGACCTTCATTAACGTCGGGCTGGCAACCTGGATCATGAAGGGCTTCTTCGACGGCGTTTCCACCGACATAGAGCGCATAGCGATCAACTGCGGCTATTCCCGCTTCTATGCCTTCAGACGCCTGGTGATCCCACAGGTCGTCGGCGGCATTGCCGCCACCAGCGGCTTTTGCTTTATCTTCGCCTGGAATGAGTTCGCCTTCGCCTCCATCATCTCCACCACCCAGGCCAAGACCCTGCCGGTGAAGATCGCCTCGGCCATGGGCGCCACGGGGATCGAATGGACCCAGATCTGTGCGGCCGGCACCGTGCTGATCGTGCCTGTGGTGATCCTTTTCTACTTCCTGCGTCATTACCTCTTGATGGGCATGACCTTCGGCGTGCTGGGGCGCGCGCGATGAGCCCGTCCAAGCGCTTCGAGCTCTCCGACCGGGCCATCATCTGGCTCTTTCTGGTGCCCTGTCTGCTGCTTCTGATCGGCATGGTGGGCTATCCCTTCGTCTCGCTGATCATCCTCAGCTTCTATCGCTTCTCGATCCTGCGCTCCGATGCGGGGCGTGAGTACATCGGTCTGGAGAACTACGACTTCCTCTTGAGCGATCCGGAGCTTTGGGAGCGCTTCATCTTCACCGGCCAGTTCGTGGTGATCTCCGTCACCTGCCAGTTCGTTATCGGGATTTTCGTCGCCTATTACCTGCAGAAGAACTTCCGCGGCCGTGACCTCATCTTCACCGCCTTGATGATGCCGATGATGGTCTGCCCCATCGTGGTCGGCTTTCTCTGGCGCTATATGTTCAACTCCGAATGGGGTGTGGTGAACTACCTCGCTACCCTGCTTGGCTCCGACAAGATTGACTGGCTGGGGGTAACCGACAACGCGCTGGTTGCCGTGGTGATCGCCGACACCTGGATGTGGACGCCCTTCATCATCCTGCTGGCGACCGCCGCCTTCCGCGGCATCCCAAGGGTGATCTATGAGGCAGCCGACATCGACGGTGCCTCTGCCTTCTACCGCTTCACCCGGATAACCCTGCCCTTGGCCGCGCCGATCCTCTTCATCGCCTTGCTGCTGCGCATGATCGACTCCTTCAAACAGTATGACCTCTTCTTCGCCATGACCGGTGGCGGACCAGGATCGACGACACAGACGGTCTCCTTCTCTCTGGGCAAGGTCGCATTCAGCTATTTCTACACCGGGGAGGCCTCGGCTCTGGCCGTCATCCTGCTGTTGATCATCATCGGCCTTTCCCTGGTGCTGGTACGCTACCTCAACCTCTTGAGCGCCAAGGCGAGAGGCTAAGCCCATGGCGCGCATCACCATCGAGCAACTCCGGGTCAGCTTTGGCGACTTTCGTGCCGTGGACGACATCTCTCTTGAGATCGAGGACGGTAGCTTCGTCGTCTTCCTCGGCCCCTCCGGCTGCGGCAAGACCACGACGCTGCGCTGCATCGCCGGCCTGCAAGAGGCAGACCAGGGCTCAATCCGCTTTGACGGCGAAGAGATCCTGGGCCTCAGCCCCTCTGCCCGCAACGTGGCCATGGTCTTTCAGTCGGTCTCGCTCTATCCCCACCTGACGGTGGCCGGCAACATCGCCTTTCCCCTGAAGGCCCGTGGCGAGAGTCGAGAGGTGGTCCGCCGCCAGCTGGACTGGGTGGCGGAGATTCTGGATCTGGGCGCGATCATGAAGAAGCGTCCCGGCGGTCTGCCGCCCGGCGCGCTGCAGCGGGTCGCGCTGGCCCGCGCCATCGTGCGGCGCCCCAACGTGCTGCTGCTGGACGAGCCGCTCTCGGCCGTCGATGAGCAGTTTCGCGAGAACATGCGCTGGGAGCTGGGCCATATTCAACGCGAGCTGGGCGTCACCACCATCTATGTGACGCATGATCAGCGCGAGGCCATGGCCCTGGCCGACGGCATCGTGCTGATGCGCGATGGGCGCATTGAACAGTTCGGCGACGCCGACGACCTCTACTTCCGGCCCGCGACAGCCTTCACCGGCTACTTCATCGGCTCGCCCTCCATGAACTTCTTTCGGGTGGAGCTGAAGGAGGAGCAAATCCTTCTGGAGGGCACAGCACTGCACGGGCCTGAGACCGAAGCCTTAAGACGCACTCTATCAGGTCGCAGCGGCTGCCGCCTTGGCATCCGCCCACAGGACATCGGTCTCGGCACGAATGAGGCGCTGGCGCAGCTCTCCAACGCCAGCGAAGTTCAGCCCTTCAGACAAGGGACGGATCGCCTCTTTTCCTTCAAGCTGGGCGATCAGGTGTTCTTGGGTCAAGATCGCTCCTCGGGTGGCTCGGGGCAGATCGGCCTCGCCCTCAACCGCGCCTTCCTCTTCGACGAGGAGGATTGCCGTTTGGACCTCGCCACCGGCGCACAGGAGCTGGTCTCGTGAGCGTTCTCGCGATCGAGGATCTGGCCAAGCGCTTCGGCGGTACCCGCGCCCTGGACGGCCTCTCGCTCGACCTGGCCGAGGGCGAGATCCTGGCCTTGTTAGGCCCAACGGGAGCCGGCAAGTCCACCACCCTGCTCTGCGTCGCTGGATTGGAGAAGCCCGATCGCGGGCAGATTCACCTGGCCGGGCAGGACTTGGCGCAGGTGCCGGCCAACCGGCGCGACGTCGCCCTGGTCTTTGAGGGCCTCAACCTCTTTCCAACCCTGACGGTCAGGCAGAACATAGTTCTGCCGTTGCAGGCTCCTGGTCGGGACGTCGCGAATACGGAGATCGAGGCGCGGCTGAAGACCGTCACCGAACAGCTGCGGATCGCGCATCTGATCGACCGCCGACCACAGGGGCTCAGCGGCGGTGAGACCCAACGGGTTGCCCTGGCCCGCGCCCTGCTACGCCGCTCCGCCCTCTACTTGCTGGACGAGCCTTTGAGTGCGCTAGACCTGAAGCTGCGCGAAGACCTGCAGGCGGAGCTGCGCAGCCTCCACGCCCACTACGGCTCCACCCTGCTCTACGCCACCCACGACTTCCACGGGGCCACCGCCGTCGCCGACCGTCTGGCCTTGGTCTCCAAAGGGAAAGTTATTCAGCTTGGCACCCTGGACGAGATCATGGCGGCCCCGGCCAATGCCGCCGTCGGGCGCCTGATCGGCAGCCCCCACATGGCCTTTCTGAATGCCGAACGCCAAGGATCGGAGCTACGCATCAAGGGCCAAGAGCGCAGGCTGCCGCTCGCCGACTTCCGGCCTGAAGGTGAGATTGCCCAGGAGGTCAAGATCGGCCTCTGGCCGGAGGACATCACCCTGGTGGAGGCGACGGGCTTTCAGGGCAGCATCTATGCCGTCAACCGCCGCGGAATCGACAAGGCGATCCAGATCGACGGCTCCTTCGGCAGCTTTCGCAAGGCCGTGCCCCTGGAGTTGCCGGCTCGCCAGGGCATGTCGGCCGCCTTCGACTTCGACCCGGCCCGGGCCTTCCTCTTCGACGCTGAGACCGAGAGACTCCTGAGCCGGGCACAGCAGGCAGCGGTGCCGGCATGAACCTGAAACTGCACAGCCGCCTCTTCGCGATCATCTCCGGGCTGATCTTCCTTGCCGTGGCGCTGATGATCCAACCCTTCGATTTCGACCTCTTCACCTATGGCTTTCCTTTGCTTTTGATCGGGATAGTCGCTTTCATCGTGTTGGATCATGTGCCGACCAGGGCCAGCGAGGGGGAGGAGAGCGATGAGCTTTAAGATGAAGAAGATCTTGAACGATCCGGCCAATGTGGTGACGGAGATGCTGGACGGTCTGGCCTTGGCTTCCGACGGCGCGGTCACCCGTCTGCCCGGCCTCGACGCCCTGGTCCGAAGCGAGATCCCGGACGACAAGGTCGCCCTCTTGATCGGCGGCGGTAGCGGTCACGAGCCCCTCTTTCACGGCTTCATCGGTCCCGGCATGGCCGATGGCGCGGCCGCCGGCGGGGTCTTCGCCGCCCCCGGCCCCGACGTGATCCTAGAGGCCACCAAGGCGGTCAACCGCGGACGCGGCGTGCTCTACCTCTATGGCAACTATGCCGGCGACAACATGAACTTCGATATCGCCGCCGAGATGGCCGAAGAGGAGGGTATCGAGGTGCGCACCGTCCGGGTTTGGGACGACGTCGCCTCTGCCCCAGCGGACCAGATGGAAGAAAGACGCGGCATCGCCGGCGACGTCTACATGATCAAGATTGCAGGCGCGGCCGCAACCAAGCTTGGCAGCCTCGCCGAGGTCGAGGCGGTCGCCGTCAAGGCGCGTGAAAACATCCGGACCCTCGGTGTCGCCGTGAGCGCGGGCTCCATTCCGGAGACCGGCAAGCTCACCTTCGAGCTGCCCGACGATGAGATTGAGATCGGCATGGGAGCCCATGGCGAGGCCGGCGTCAGCCGCGAGAAGCTGCTGCAGGCGGACCCCCTGACCGACCAGATGATGGATACCCTGCTGGCCGACATGCCGCTGAAGGCCGGCGACGAGATCGCCCTTCTCCTCAACAATCTGGGCGCCACCACCTTCATGGAGATGCTGATTGTCAATCGGCGGGCGCGCGCAATTCTGGACGGGTTAGGCGTCAAAGTGCACAAGACCGACATGGGCGCCTTCGTCACCAGCCAAGAGATGGCCGGTTTCTCCATCACCCTCTTGAAGCTGGATGACGAGCTTAAGGGCTATTTGGACGCTCCAGCCTCTTGCTTTGCCCTGACCCGCTGAGCCCTCCCGCCCGGTGGCAATGAAGAAGATTCTGAACGCGCCGAGCGCTGTCGTCTCGGAGCTGTTGGACGGCCTGGTGTTGGCCTATGACGGTAGTGTAGCGCGTCTTCCCGGTCTGAACGCCCTGGTTCGAAGGGACATACCGGAGGGTAAGGTTGCCCTGCTGATCGGCGGCGGTAGCGGTCATGAACCTCTGTTCTCAGGATTTCTCGGACCCGGCATGGCCGATGGCGCGGCCGCCGGCGGCGTCTTCTCGGCCCCGCCGCCCGATCTGATCCTGGAGCTGAGCAAGGCCATCCATCGCGGACGCGGGGTACTCTATCTCTATGGCAACTACACTGGCGACGTGATGAATTTCGACATCGCCGCCGAGCTGGCCCAAGACGAGGGGATCGAGGTCAGAAGCGTGCCGATCTGGGACGATGTCGCCTCGGCACCGCCAGAGCGCCTGCAGGAGCGCCGCGGGATCGGTGGCGATGCCTACATGATCAAGATCGTAGGTGCGGCCGCAACGCAGCTGGACAGTCTCGATGCTGTCGAGGCCGTTGCCGTGAAGGCGAGAGCCAATCTGCGTAGCCTGGGTGTGGCGCTGCGCGCCGGCACTCTCCCGGAGACGGGCAAAGTGACCTTCGAGCTCGCAGATGACGAGATGGAGTTTGGTGTCGGCCTGACGGGCGAACCTGGTCTCAAGCGCCAAGCCCTCTTGCAGGCCGATCCTCTGGCCGAGCAGATGATGGAAAGCCTCTTGGGCGACCTGCCGCTTAAGCGCGGTGATGAGGTTGCTCTCCTCTTCAACAATCTGGGTGCGACGACTTACATGGAGATGTTGATCGTAAACCGCCGCGTCCGAGCGATCCTGGACGACCTGGGCGTCAAGGTGCATAAGACCGACATGGGCAGCTTCGTCACCAGTCAAGAGATGGCCGGTTTCTCCATCAGCCTGCTGAAGCTCGACGAAGAGCTGAAAGGCTATTTCGATGCGCCCGCGTCCTGCTTTGCGATGAACCGCCCCGAATGGACAAGCAAGCCATGAACGCTGAGGACACCAAGGCCGCGATGCTGGCCGTCGCCGAGGCCATGATCGCCGCCGAGCCGCTTCTGACCGATGCCGACCGCGCCATCGGTGATGGCGACCATGGGGTCGGCATGCGCCGGGGCTTTCTCGCGGTCAAAGAGAAGCTGGAGGCGGAGACCCCGGCTACACCAGGCGCGGTGATGAAGGCCACCGGCATGGCGCTACTCTCCAAGACCGGCGGTGCGGCCGGTGCCGTCTTCGGCAGCTTCTTCCGCGCCGGCGGCCAAGCACTGGGCGAGAGCGAGGCCATAGACGCTGGCGGCTTCAGTAACTTTCTGACCGCCGGCCGCGACGCCGTCATGAAGCGCGGCGGCGCCAGCGAGGGCGACAAGACCATGCTGGATGCGCTGGCACCGGCGATCGCCTCTGCTGAGGGCAGCGACGATCTTGCCGCTGCTCTGGCTGCGGCCGCCACTGGCGCCGAGAACGGCGTCGAGGTGACAAAGGCCATGGTGGCCCGCTTCGGCAAGGCCAAGACCCTGGGCGAGCGCGCTTTGGGACATCCGGACCCCGGTGCCCTGTCGCTCGCTCTCATCCTCAGGGCCTGGTCCACTTGGACCAAGCAGGAGAACTAGTGGTGCAACCCAGACGGATGGTACCCCTCCGTCTGGTGAAGCGGACCATTAGGGGAGTACGCCCTTAGAGCCATAGAAAGTCCGCGGCACTCAGGTTGCTGGCAGCATTGAAATCAGCAATTCTGACCGAGATGTCGGTGCTGCCGTTGCCGTTGTGATCGACCTCTAGCAGACCACTGCCGGCGAAGCGTGCCTCGCTGTTGCCATCGCCGCTGAAGGCGTTGTTTCCGACGTAGTCGAAGAGGCCGCTTTCCAGGCCACTGCGGAAGACCAAAAGGTCCCGCGGGCCACCGCCGTCCAAGGCCAGGCCGGAAAAGTCCTGGATGACCTGGTCGCCAGTGGCCAAGCTGGCACTGCCGAAGAAGAACCAGTCACTATCGGCTCCGCCAAAGGCCGTATCGTTGCGCCCCATCGAAAGCGTGTCGTCGCCCTCCTCCCCTTTGAGGGTGTCGCTCTGACCGCCACCGAAGAGCCGATCCTTGCCGTCGCCGCCCTCGATCAGGTCATGGCCGCCCAGGCCGCGCAAGATGTTATCGCCGCTGTTCCCCTGGATCCCATTGTCCAGCAGGTTGCCGGCTCCATTGATGTTGCCAAAACCCTCCTGCAGCTGCAGGTCCTCGACAAAGGCGCTGGCGGTGCCATCGGGCAAGGTATAGGACACTTCGGCCAAGACCAGGTCAGTCTGATTCCCCTGGGTGTCGAGGTCATCATCGAAGAACTCGTGCACCTGGTCCAAGGCGTCGTCCACCACGAAGGTGTCTTCGCCATCGTTGCCATAGGCCCGATCAACCCCACCTCGCCCGTTCAAGATATCATCGCCGAAGCCGCCACTCAGACTGTTGGCAAAGCCATTGCCAAGGATCAGGTTGTCGAAGTGATTGCCGGTGAAGCTGGCTTCGCCCGCGGCCTGTTCGATGACGCCGCGCTCGATCCAGCCACTGCCGCCACTGTTCAAGGTGTAGTCAAGCGCCAGGGACCGAACCATGTCGTTCTCGCCGTCGCCAGAAACTTCAAAGACTTGATCGGTCAGCGTATCGACGACGAAGGTGTCGTTGTCGGCACCACCGAAGGCAAAGTCCGTACCGCTTCGGCCATCCAGTCGGTCTCTTCCATCACCACCAAAAAGTGTATCTAATCCTGATCCGCCAACCAGTGTATCTCGATCACCCTCGCCCTCAAGCGTGTCCAACCCCTTACCGCCGAAGATCAGGTCTCTACCATTGCCCCCAAAGATCTCATCGCTATCCAATCCGCCCCATAGGGTGTCCAAACCATCACCACCCAACAAGTTGTCATGGCCGCGTTCGCCGGCGACCCTATCGTTCCCGGATCCACCGCCCAACCCATAGTCGTCGCCGTTGCCGCCGTAGATCTGGTCATCGCCATCACCACCGAGAAAGTGGCGATCCGATCCGAGACCGCCGAAGAGGAGGTCTTGACCGCTGCCTCCTTGCAGCCCGGTATCCGATCCCGAGCCACCATATAGATGATCGGCGCCGGATCCGCCGAAAAGCAGGTTGTCGTCGCCGGATCCACCATAGACGCGATCGCTACCCCTCTCGCCTCTGAGAGAGGAATCCTCTCCCGCGTCACCGAAGACCTGATCGTTCCCCGTTCCCCCGGCCAGATGGACTTCGTGCCCGTGACCGCCGAAGACCCGATCATCTCCGCCACCGCCGAAAAGGCTGCGGTCGCTGTCTTCACCGCCGTAAACATGATCATGGCCGAGGTCGCCATAAAGGCGCTGGTCGTTGCCGCTGCCACCAAATATCCAATCGCTGGCGCGATCACCAAAGAGACGAGTATCCGTACCGCTGCCGCCAAATATCTGATCAACAGCCAATCCACCGTTAAGAATGACGTCGCTCCCCAACCCGCCATAGATCTTGTCGCTTCCCGTGTCGCCCATCAGGAAACTGTCTTTACCGAAACCGCCATAGATGAGATCGACACCACTGCCTCCCCGAAGTGTTCGATCGTTACCGCTATCACCAAAGACCCGATCGTCGCCATCGTCGCCCAGGAAGCCTCTGTCGTCATCGTCACCGCCGTAGAGAAGGTCATCACCCTGTCCACCCCAAAAACTGAAGTCGTCACCGGCGTCGCCGAAGAGAGAATCGTTGCCTGCGCCACCGATGAACTTAATATCTCTTCCGCTGAAGCCGCCAATCGTGTCGTCGCCATCATCTCCATAGACGCGGTCACTGCCACTTCCTCCAACGAAGAAGTCACCTCCCATGCCTCCAAAAAATACATCGTTACCGTCATGCCCAAAGGCGGAATCCTTACCGGAATCGCCAAACAGAGTGTCGTTGCCGTCGGCCCCATAAAGCCGATCATTCCCATCGAGACCAAGAATCCGATCCGGTTCCGAAGTGCCGTAAAGTCGATCGCTTCCATCAGTTCCTGAGATCGTCACCACTGCTTCGCTCCTTCTGTATTGCCTTTATTCTCGAGAGGACGGGCTCAAGTCTGCGAAGCAGCGCGCCCAGCCGCGACGCTGCTAGCGCCCTCGCTGTGTTGGAAAGAAGTTGACGAAATAGAAGAAGCGCCAGTCTCGTTTCATTCGAGGGCTGGCCGGCACAGCCATCACTGACGATGCAGCGTTATGATGCATATCTCTTGGATAAAGATGGCCGACACGTCTTTCGGTCGCGATGGGTGTGTAGAGTCTTTCAATGCTCATCTGTCTTCCTTTCTTGCCTGGTTCTTCGGCACCCCTGACGGCGTTGCGCTACCACCAGGGCTCTCACTGCGGATGAGGATGTGGCAGTGCCGTCTCAAAACAGGATCAAAAATGCCGTCAAAAAAGAGTCAAAAGGGAGCGCTTGAGATTTGCCCTCTCAAACTCCCGTCAAAATGGAGGGCCCGCGCCAAGGCGGTGCAATGCCAAGGGCGATGTTGCCCTCTGGAGCAGTCTGAGCACAGGGGTCAGATGCAAGCTCAATAGACGGAAGGACAGCCTGACAGGAGTTCCAATCTTGCCGCCTTGCCCCTATGGTCTCAGCACCTTGCCAGACAAAACGGAATCCCCTCGTGAGGCTGTCCGGGATCGCGCAACCGAGAGATGCTGTCAATCCAGACGCGCTTACAGTGCGAGTTCCATTTGCTGTTCTCGCGCGCATAGACGAACATACGTTTACCGTTTGAGATAGGAGGTTGCAGAGATGCCAGGCTACACCGGTACCGCAGGGGTCAATAACACCCTCTTTGGATCGAGCCTCGATGACAGCATCTACGGCTTGAGCGGAGACGATCGGCTCTACGGCCTTAGCGGTAACGACACTATCTACGGTGGGAGCGGTTCCGAGTTCACAGTACTCGGCGGTGATGGAACTGACTTTCTCTTTGGCGATTTCAACGGCGATGAAAAAATTCACGGCGAGACCGGGGACGATTATCTCTACGGTGGTGAAGGTACTGACGCTTTCTTTTTCGGTGGCCCGGGTCAAGACTCCCTCTCCGGTGGGACAGGCGACGACCTTGCCTTCTACGGGGGAAGCGGTGCCGACTATATTGACGGTGGAAGCGGCATAGACAACCTCTTGTATGGAGGTGACGGTCGCGACTCTCTCTTCGGGGGTCCGGGCTCTGACCTCTACCTTAATGGCGGTACGGGTGATGACCGCGTTGCCGGCGGTAGTGGCGATGACAGGTATCTTATAGGGTCAACCGGGACTGACATTCTTCGGGGCGAGGCCGGAGACGACACCTTCTTGTATGGCGGTAGTGGCGATGACAAGCTTTCCGGCGGAAGCGGGCAAGATAGCTATCTCTATGGATCGGATGGTGCCGACAGCCTCGAAGGCAACAGTGGGAACGACACCTACCTCTATGGCGAGGCGGGTGATGACCAGCTCTTCGGTGGCCATGGAGCCGATACCTCACTGCTGGGCGGCAGCGGCGATGACAGTCTGCAAGGTGACACCGGCCAGGACTATTATCTGCGTGGAGAGACCGGAAACGACAGTCTCTCCGGGGGCGACGGCGATGACAGCCTCTTTCAAGGAGACTACGGCAACGACACACTAGCTGCCGGCAGCGGAAGCGATCAGGACTTCTTCGGTCAAGATGGTGACGATAGCCTAAGCGGGGGTGCCGGCGACGACAGTGGTTTCTTCGGTGGGTTTGGTAACGACGTCCTCACCGGAGAAAGTGGCGAAGACAGGAACTTTGACGCCAGTTCAGGGACGGACGGGCTCTATGCCGGCAGCGGTAACGACACCTCCTTTGTCGGCGGCAGCGGCAGTGATCTGCTCTATGCCGGCGAAGGCGATGACACCGGCTTCTATGGCGGCTACGGCAGTGACACCGTTTTTGGCGGTGGCGGCGACGACGAGACATTGATCGGGGGGAGTGCCAGCGACCGGCTCTCCGGAGGTAGCGGCAGCGACGTCAGCCTGATTGGTGGTGCCGGCGACGACAGCGTACTAGGCGGCAGCGGTTCCGACACCTTCCTGCGTGGCAACGCCGGTGACGACAGCCTAGACGGCGGTGAAGGGGCGGATCGATACCTCTACGGCAGCTATGGTGACGACACGCTTGACGGCGACGCCGATGACGACAGCTTCTTCTTCGGCGGCAGTGGCAGCGATAGCCTTACCGGTGGCGCCGGCGATGACGGTGCCCTCTATGGCGGGAGTGGTCAGGACCGCCTCTATGGCGGCAGCGGTGTGGACAGCTTGGCCGCCAACGACGGGGCTGACCGTTCGCTCTACGGCGCCAGCGGCGCCGACCGCATCTCGGGCGGCAGCGGGACTGACCAATTCCTCTTCGGCAGCTTGGGCGACGATCGCCTGTTCGGCGATAGTGGGCAGGATGGCTTCCTACGCGGTGGAAGTGGCACCGATCGGATCTTCGGCGCCGCCGGAGATGACAGCCTGCACTTTGGCGCTACGGGCAACGATACGCTTTCCGGAGGGAGCGGTGCCGACCGTGCCCTCTTCGGCGGCAGCGACGCAGATCGGCTCATGGGTGATGCAGGGGACGATCGATCCCTGTTCGGTGCCAGCGGCACAGACAAGCTCTTCGGCGGTGCAGGAGAGGATCGCTATCTCTTCGGCGATAACGGCAGCGACTCTGTCGCCGGCGGCGAAGGCGAAGACTTTGGGCTCTACGGCGGTTCCGGCGCGGATTGGCTCGCAGGCGGAACCGGGACAGATAGCTATCTCCTGGGCGAAGCGGGCGACGATCAGATCTTCGGCGGCGATGGCGATGATCTCGCACTCTATGGCGGCCTCGGAAGCGACCGCATTTTCGGAGATGAGGGTGACGACCAGCTCTTCGGTGACAGCGGCAGCGATGTCTCGCTGGCCGGGGGTTTCGGCGATGACTTCGTCGTCGGCGACAGCGGTGACGATTACCTCCTCTATGGAGGGAGCGGAGACGACGCAGTGAGCGGTCGCGAAGGGGACGATTCGCTGCTCTACGGTGGTACCGGGGATGACCGCCTCTTCGGTGGCGCCGATGCGGACTATGGTCTCTTCGGAGGACTGGGTGCCGACAGCGTAGTCGGGGGTAATGGCGACGATCGCTCGCTCCACGGCGATGGCGGAGGCGATTATGTGAGCGGCGATCAAGGAGCGGACCTCCTCTATGGCGGCAGTGGCGTCGATACTCTGAACGGTGGGGTTGGAAGCGATACCCTCAATGGCGACGAGGGTAGCGATAGGGGACTGTTCGGTGGCGCTGCCAGAGACCTTGTATTTGCCGGTAGCGGAGCCGATCTGTCACTCTTCGGCGGCTCTGGAAACGATCGTGTCTATGGTGGTATCGGCGGCGATACGAGCCTTTATGGAGACAGCGGAACTGACAGCCTCTTCGGTGGTAGCGGCAACGATCAAGGCCTCTTCGGTGTCAGCGGACACGACTTCCTTGCCGGAGACAGCGGCGATGACCGCGACTTCTTCGGTGGCGAGGGCAGTGATGGCTTGAGTGGGCGCGCCGGCGACGATGCCGGTTTCTACGGAGGCCTCGGGAACGATCGTATCGCTGGGGGTGGCGGGAGCGACTCCTACCTCTACGGCGGCGAGGGTGACGATTCACTGCGCGGTGGAAACAGCGACGACGCCTTCCTCTTCGGCGGCCTGGGGATCGACACGCTGCTCGGCGAGGGTGGGAACGACATTTTGAATGTCGCCAGCCAAGGCGAACTTGAAGCCGGTGATCTGTTTGACGGCGGCGCAGGTGTCGATACCTTGATGCTGGCTGCTGG
This sequence comes from Rhodospirillales bacterium, assembly GCA_963669335.1. Lineage (GTDB taxonomy): Bacteria > Pseudomonadota > Alphaproteobacteria > Kiloniellales > JACOMY01 > JACOMY01. The sequence continues at coordinate 1,078,096 of OY770023.1, read as the reverse complement.
GGTTAGTCTGGTTGATGGCGTCACGCTCACAAGTATCGAGACCATTCTGTACGGATGATCCCTCATCGTGCAGAGGACGCGAACCATCTCCAGGGTTGACCACGACGGCACCCCTTTCTGCTCGAAGCTTTCGAAATCTCTCGGCTTTCCGGCTCAGGCATGATGGGATGGCCAATAGAAGCCCTCCATAGGGTGCTGGAACAGGGCGGAGAGACGGAGAGGGAAAGAGATCATGGCCGGAGTGGAGGGACGCGTCGCCTTGGTTACCGGCGCCGGCAGTGCAGAGGGAATAGGCTTTGCCTCAGCCAGGCTCTTACTGGCAGCGGGCGCCAAGGTCGCCATCACATCAACGACGGAGCGCATCTTCGATCGGCTGAGCGCGCTTGGCGGCGATCCCACACGCTGCTTCGCCAAGACTGCCGATCTGACGCAAAGCGACCAGGTCACCGCCTTGCTGGCCGCGGTCAAACAACAGCTCGGGCCCGTCGACATCCTGGTGAACAATGCCGGCATGACCCAGATCGGCGGTGACGAGCCCACCGCCCCCCTTGTGGAGACGACGGAACGCGGCTGGGACTATGGCATCGACATCAGCTTGAAGTCCGCCTTTCTGATGACCAGGGCAGTCCTGCCGGAAATGCAGCAACAAGGCTATGGCCGTATCGTCCAGATCTCCTCGGTCACCGGGCCGCTGGTCGGTATTCCGGGCAGTTCCGTCTATGCCACGGCCAAGGCCGGCATGCTGGGCATGACCCGCGCGCTTGCGATCGAGGTCGGCAACAGCGGCGTGACGGTCAATGCGATCGGGCCTGGCTGGATCGATACCGCGTCCAGTTCAGAGGCCGAGCGGACCGCCGGCCGTCACACCCCGGTCGGTCGCCCCGGAACACCGGAGGAGATCGGCCATGTCGCCGTATTCCTGGCCAGCGAAGAAGCCAGCTATGTCACGGGTCAATTGATCGTGGTCGACGGCGGCAACACCATCCAGGAGTACAAGGTCGCCCTGTAAGCCGATATCCCCCATTTGAAGTCATGATTTGGCGACAGCACAGCGAGGTTGGACACAAGAATCAGAGCACTACTGTGGTATTGAAGGGAGCGGAATGGTTCACCCGATGGGTGACACCGAAGCTGCATTCTTCGACCCGGTTTCGACTGACCACTGAAGCTCAGCTTGCCTGGCTCCAAAGCGTCCTAAGGCTGATAGACCGGTTTCGAAAACCAGTTATGGCGGCGACGTGAACTGAGGAAAGGGAAAGATGGCGGACGGAAAAGAGTCTTTGAAACCCGCGGCTCTTCAAGGTGATACCAATCTAGGATCACCGGACGTGTCAGATGCAAATCACGGTGGTTCAACACCGATCACGTCAAAAGATATCTTCCTGATTGCTGACTCCCGTAAGAAGAAGAGCTTTCTGAATTTATCGAAGAGTGAACTGCGCGCCTACAGTCGTGTTACACAGGCGCTGCAATCTCTTGGTCATTTGGCGGTTTCGCAGCTGTCCCATCGCGACAAGTTCCTCGTCCGCACGACAGTTGGCTTTAACCTGAAAAACGGCATCAAAACAAAGATTCCACGGGATCTGTGGGTCACGATACTCTTGAAAGAGAACGTCCGAGGTCTCGGAGGGATACCTCAACTTTTTATCATAGTGTCGGAGAGAGGAATCGAGTTCGGGTATAGCGCGTCAGTATCGCCGAGGGACATCGCCCAAACCAGTCATAGGAAAGCGGTTCAGCGAGCGGCTCCGAGGGTCTTTGGAGAACTCCCTGAACCGGACTCGGCAGAGGCTCGGGAACTACAAGTGGCGATCGAGGCTGGCGGACCCTGGTGCTTCAGGCGAAAACAACGTCTGAAACCTAAGGAAACCGACTTCTCGAACCTCACAGAATGGCTCCGTTACCTTAAGTCACCCGATGGTGAGACCAAAGCGGCCGGGGCGATCAGCCGGTATCTTCAGGTAGACGAGATAGATAAGGTAGACCTGGAGGCCGAGATCGCGAGGATGGTCAGCCTCTTTGAGCCCCTCCTGGATCGTAATTGGTTTGGGACGACCACAAGCAGACACGTTGATGATTATTCTGACTTGAATCTCAACAGACTCGCAAAAAGTAAGGACAGGCCGCTACTCTTCAACGAAGCGGTGAACTTCGACAAAGAAGTGATCTTCATAGCTGTTCCCAAAGCAGGAACAACAAGTATTCGAGCACAATTGGCAATGCAGGGGACGATGTTAATCCCCAATCCACACTTGACGATCCTGCAAGTGCGCGATGCGCTCTACACTTTCTTCCTCTTGCAGAGCCTCGGGAGCAATGCGTCGTTTCCGACCTTGGCTCATGACGTTGAGAGTGATGCTGAGGTTAGGATAAGGGCGGCCGAGGTTTTCAAGAACTATTTCAAGATTGCGAGTGTACGAAATCCCTATGCGCGGGTTGTATCGCTCTACTCTCGTCACGAAGGCATCAAGGTTACGAACAAAATGAGCTTTGACACTTTCTGCGAGAATCTTAAGTATGCGTCAGATACCTGCCAACACCCAACCCGTGCTGCAAATCAGCTTGACTGGATAACTGATGAGACCGGTCAGTTGGCCGTTGATTACGTCCTTCGTCTCGAGGATCTCGCGGCTGGATTCCAAGATATCTACGAGCTAACAAAAGGCCGCATTGATCTTCAGATACGTGACCAGAATCGTAACCCAGCTTCTAGATCCAGATCCTATCACGACATTTACACCGAGAACAGCAGATCAATCGTGGCCGAGCTGTTCCGTCGCGATATTGAGTTTTTTGATTACGAGTTCTGAGTCTGTCCCATCTTGGAGAGGTTCAAACAGCTTGGCCGCAGCCGGGTTTAAGCACCTCGCAGGCACCAAATGGTCCAGCAAGCGCTGCATGAATATGAACCTGCTGCGCGACTAAAATACCAATCTCTCCGCAATCGCTATCGCATGAGCAGATTGCTAAAGATTCTAGACTCTAGCAATCGGCATCGACCTGGATGGGTCCTGACGCTAGTGTTGCCCGGGTAAGAGAGGTCGAGACAATCATGAAAGCAGCCCTGTTCCACGGTCCACACCGCCCGCTCACCATCGAAGAGGTCTCGATCTCAAACCCTGGCCCGCGCGAGGTCTTGATTCGCACGGCGGCCGTCGGGGTCTGTCATTCGGACCTGCACTACATCGATGGCTTCTATGCCACGCCTCACCCCTCTGTCCTCGGGCACGAGGCGGCGGGAGTGGTCGAGAAGGTCGGTTCGGCCGTCAGCTACGTAAAGCCGGGTGACCATGTGATCACCTGCCTCTCGGTCTTCTGCGGTCACTGTGCCTTCTGCACCACCGGGCGCCCCTTCAGCTGCGAGAACCCGGAGACGGCGCGTGGCAGCGAGGAACCACCGCGCCTCTCACAGGCGGATGAGACCGTCCATCAGTTCTACGACCTCTCTTCCTTCGCCGAGCAGATGCTGGTGCACGAGCATGCCTTGGTGAAGATCAGGCCGGACATGCCGCTGGACCGAGCGGCCTTGATCGGCTGTGCCGTCACCACCGGCTTTGGTGCCGTGGTCAACACGGCCGATATCGAGATCGGCGCCACCATTGCCGTCATCGGCTGCGGCGGGGTCGGCCTCTCGGCAATCAATGGCGCCGCCATCGCCGGTGCCGGTCGCATCATCGCTGTCGACATCAGCGACGAGAAGCTGGAGACCGCCGGGCGCTTCGGCGCCACCGACCGGGTGAACGCCAGTCACCAAGACCCCGTAGAGGCCGTCCGTACGCTCACCCAAGGCGGCGTCGAGTACTCATTCGAGGCGCTTGGTCGTAAAGAAACCAGCGAGCAGGCCTTTCGCATGCTCCGCACCTCGGGCGTGGCCACCATCATCGGCATGGTGCCGGAAGGTCAGACCATCGAAATCGAAGCGGCCGACCTGATCAACGACAAGCGCCTGCAGGGTTCCAACATGGGCTCCAACCGCTTTCGCGTGGACATGCCACGCTATGTCGATTTTTACCTGCGCGGACAGTTGAAGCTCGATGAGATGATCTCGCGACGCATCGCTTTGGAGCAGATCAACGAAGCCTTCGACGAGATGCGCCAGGGCAAGGTCGCGCGCTCCGTTGTGGTCTTCGACCACTAGATCAGGGCAATCACCCCTCGGCGCTCTTACCGTCGGCCAGATCGGTGCCGTCCAATCGAAGGCGCGCCGCTTCGATCACGTCGGGCTCGAAGTGCTCCTGGTGGCGCAGGATCACGGCCTCTGCGGTGAGGTCGGCCATCCCTCGCTCGATCAGCATCTCGAAGCCATCCGAAGGCGTGGCGCTGAGTGCCAGATCGGACAGGGTCTGCATCGCGCCCACACGGCCCAGTTTCTGCCGCGTGCGCGTCAGGCGAACCGTCTTGCCGCGCTCTTCGCGCAGACGCTGTTCCAGCGCGTGGATAGAGCGCCAGAAGTCCCGATCGATCGGGCCGGGCGACTCATGGGGAAGGATTTCGGTCAGCCGTCGGAAGGCAGCCTCATAGACCTCGTCCGCCTCCATGCGCTTGGCATTCTCCATAAACTGGCGAAGCTGGTCCGGATCCTCCGAGGCCGCGACGATATCCAGAACTCTGCGGTAGTCGGGCATGGGGCTGTCTCCTCATTTCGATGTCGAGACAGAGCATGCCCGCTTTGGCCCACCAGCACCACCGCCCTGCTGTAGATCCTGCAGCGCTACCCTCCCCTGGCGACCTTCGCCGCAGGCCCTTGCGCCCTGAGCCCAGCTTCTTGATATCTTGCAGCCCAGCAAGTCACCATAGTGGCCTTTGTCGGCAGGACACTGCGTCAGCAAAAAGAAAAGAGATTGGGAACATGTCAGAAAGCGACCTAGTCCCGAAAGGTTTGCGCCCCGCCCCGCAGAGCGTGGATGCGAGCGGGCGCTCGCTGGCCCCGGTGATCGATGGGGTCAAGGCCTTCTTCCCGGCGACCCATGAGGATGATCGCGGCAGCCTCTGTGAGATCTATAACCAGGCCTGGAAATTTGACGAGATCCCAATGGTGCATGCCTATGCGGTCACCGTTCGGCCGGGCAAGGTGAAGGGCTGGGCCTGCCATCGCCGACAGATCGATCGCTATTTCTTCCTCTGCGGTACGGCGAAGCTGGTGCTCTATGACGGACGGCGAGGCTCGCCAACCAGCGGCCTGGTGACCGAGACGGTTTACTCACCCATCAAGCGGGCCCTGGTCCTGGTGCCGCCGGGCGTCTTCCACGCCGTGGAGTGCGTCGGTGACGAGGAGGTGGTGATGTTCAACATTCCCAGTGCCCCCTATGACTACGAACACCCGGACAAGGTCACCCTGCCGATCACCACCGACCAGATCCCTTATCGCTTCGATACGGTGACAGGATACTGACCCTTGGCCACACCGCCGATCACCATCGTCACCTCGACTTACAACTATCCAGCAGCTCTGGAACTGGCCATCAAGACCGCCCTGGAGCAGAGCTTCGGCGACTTCGAATACCTCGTCATCGGGGATGCCTGCACGGACGAGACCGAAGAGCTGGTGCGCAGCTTCAAGGACAAGCGCATCCGCTGGTCCAACCTGAAGAACAACAAGGGCAACCAGTCGGACGTCAACCGGATCGCGCTGAAGCGCGCGCGCGGAGACTGGATCGCCTACCTGAACCATGACGATCTCTGGTACCCGGAGCATCTGGAAACGCTCTACGCCTGCGTCACCGACGGCGGTTTCGACATGGCTGCCAGCCTGGCGCTCGCCATCTCTCCGCCACCGCAGTTTCACCGGCAGATCGTGGGCCTACCGGCGCAACCGCGGGGATCCGACGCGCTGACCTTCATTAGCATGACCAGCACGGTGCTGCACAGCAAAGCCGTTGCCGAGGCCGCCGGCGGTTGGGCGCAGTGGCGCAAATTCGACGGGGTGCCGACCCTGGACTTCTTCGAGCGCCTGCGCAATCAGACCCACAATCACGCCGTGGTGCCGCGAATCACCTGTCTCAAGTTCCACTCGGCCGACCGACGCAACAGCTATCGCCTGAAGGATGCCAGCGAGCAACGAAGCTGGTATCAGAGGATGAAGGATGATCCGGACCTGCGTCACCGTGAGATGGCGACCGCCATGGCGCTGCGCTATGCCAAGGTCCCGATCCCGCGGCTGCAGCAGCCGGACAAGCCCATAGACGCGCGGCCTGGCTGGCAGATCGAGCAGTACCGTCGCCTGCGCGGTCTGGAGCCGATGCTTGACCTGGGTCCTGGAGAGGAACCGGCCGAACAGGGTTTATCGCCGCCAAACCAGGACGGACCAATCCGCCGGACCGACGACGGCCGCATCTGGGTGACGGAGCCCGGGTTTAAGAAGGGGTAACCCGTTAAGCCTACTAACCTGCCCAGTTCTCGCAGCTTGCGTCGGTGGTGGCTTGTCCAAACCAGCCGCCGGCCTTCAGGTTCCAGTTCGAATCCGAGACGGTCACGTAATCCCAGTCACCGACCGGCACATGCGAATAGAGAATGTTGTCGCCCGGAGAAACCCAGCCGATCACCTCCGATCCGGGCTGATGTCCGGCAAAGAGCGGCACGTCACCATCTCGCCAGCCGATACATCCACTCTCGAACTCATCGCGCACGGGCAGATCCACCAGCCTGCGCCTGATCTCGATATCCGGCAGATCGAGCGTGGTTCCTTTGGTGTTGACGGCACAGCTCAAGTCCGTCTCGTTCCGCCGCAGATCCTCCACCAGCTTCTGCGAGGCGGTATCGAGTTTCACCTCTTTCCCTCGACAATTGGCGTTATCAAAGACCGCCTGCCCCAACGTTGAGCCGAAGCAATAGCCCGCCCGATCCATAATCAGATTACGCGTAAACCAAAGATCGTCGCAAACGTCTGCCAGTGCCGGCGTCGCCAAAAGCACCATGGAAACAAGAGCCATCAGAAGGACACGCACGATCCTACCCCCCCAAATGCACGAACTGACTGGTCAGATAGGCATTATGCCTCTTCGTCCGACCAAGAGGGAAGCGTCATGTCCTATACGCATCTCACCCAGAGGTATCGAGCAGCGGCAGCATCAGCCTCCTATCGAACCGCCGAAGAGCCTGTCGTCCTGTATCCTGACCACCCGGAGAGTTGTCTCGGACGATACCCCAGGCTCTCTGCCTATTGCCACAGGAAGTCAGTCGCCGTGAGCTGGCCTTCGGCATTAAGCCCGATCACCTGAAAGACACGATCCGCGCTCCCGTCGCCGTCGGCGTCGACCTCAATCGTGTTGCCGCCGGCAAAGCGCGCCTGGCTGCTCCCGGAGCTGGAGAAGACGGCGCCACCGATATAACTAAAGGCCCCCATCTCCAGGCCCGTGGCAAAGACGAACTTGTCTTGGCTGTTGCCGGCGTTGAGGCTGACCCCATCAAAGTCGCCGATCTCTGCCGATCCGACCAGTCCGGTGAAGCGGAACCAGTCGGCGCCCGAGCCGCCGAAGGCCGTGTCGTCGCTGCCCATGGCGAGGGTGTCGGCACCGCTGCCGCCCTCTATGTGATCCCCACCCTGGCCACCGAAGAGGCGGTCATTGCCGGCACCGCCCTCCAGCCGGTCATCGCCCTGGTTGCCGGCCAGGCGATTGCTGGCCGAGTTGCCTTGAATGTGATTGTCCAGGCTGTTGCCCGCTCCATCGAGATTCCCGAAGCCGGCGAGCAAGCGCAGGTTCTCAATCTCGGCCGCGTTACTCGCGATGGGCAAGGTGAAATCGATCTGAGCCAAAACCAGGTCGGTTCCAAGGCCCGACTCATCTCCGACGCGATCGCTCGTATTGTCGACCACAAAGGTGTCATCGCCACTGCGGCCAAAGGCTGAGTCAACACCAGCACCACCGTCCAGGTAGTCGTCACCACTGTCGCCAATCAGAGAGTCCTTGCCGAACCCAGCGTCGATCCGGTCGTCACCCTCGCCACCATAGACGTTGTCCGAAGCGTCGCCGCCAAAATGGGTGTCGCCGCCACTGCCCCCGGCCAGGGTGTCGGTACCGCTGGAGCCTGTCAGCGTATCTCTCCCGTCGTCCCCGAAAAGCACGTCGCTGTTGTCCCCACCAATCAGCCTATCGTTGCCAAGGCCTCAAAGGCGCTGTCGTCCTCTGCACCGCCAAAGGCGGTGTCGTTCCCCGTCCCCCCATAGAGGACGTCATCGCCGCCATCGCCGCGCAGCACGTCCTTTCCATCCGAGCCCAAGAGGAAGCTGTCGCTGCCACTGCCGCCGCGCAGGCTGTCGTTGCCTGAGTCACCCGCCATCCAATAGTCGCCGCCCGAGCCGCCGAAAATCCGGTCACCGCCCGAGCCGCCGAAGAAGCGATTATCGTCGCCGGCATCGCCGTAGAGGGTGTCGGCACTGGACTCGCCGAAGAAGCTCTGATCGCTGCCGGAGCCACCGAAGAGCACATCATTCCCGCTGTTGCCCCAGAAACTGTGATCGTCGCCGTCCCCACCATAGATCCGGTCGCGGCCATAGCCGCCTTCGAAGCGGGTGTCCGCTCCCGCCCGTCCATAGAGGCGATCCGGACCACGTCCGCCGAAGAAGAAGTAATCCGCGCCGTTCCCACCAAACAGCGTGTCGATCCCGCTGCCGCCGTAAAAGCGTTCATCATCGCCCGCGCCGGCGACCAAGCGATCACGACCGCTGCCCCCGACGACGATAGAGTCGTTTCCACTGTCGCCCCTAAGCGTATCATCACCCTCACCGCCGATGAGGGTGGCGTCGTCTCCGAGCGCACCATAGATCCGATCCGCCCCGGATCCTCCGGTAAGATCTCGATCTACGCCGCGACCGCCATAGATCCTATCGGCTCCACTATCGCCGCCCAGGAAGGAATCATTGCCTGTTCCTCCTTCAATGTGGTCATTCCCAGCGCCGCCATAGAGGATTCCATCGCTACCACCATCACCGAAGAGACTGTCGTCGCCGCTGCCGGCGTAGAAGAAGGAATCGTTTCCCTGCCCCCCCTCAATCCGATCGTTGCCGCTGCCAAGCTGGTCGCCGCGGAGCAGAAAATCATCACCAGTGCCGCCGTAGATCCCATCGTTGCCCGCATTACCGGTGAGGGAGCTGTCATTCCCACTGCCACCGAAGAGCAGATCAGCCCCACTGCCGCCGTTGATGCCCGCATCATCACCGGGGCCGCCGTAGAGCAGATCAGCGCCGCTGTCGCCGAAGAGGAAAGAATCGGGACCGCCGCCGCCATAGAGACGATCGTTTCCGGCCTCACCGGCCAGATTGCGATCCGCTTGCCCGCCGCCGAAGATCAGGTCAGATCCCGATTCACCCCATATCGAGGCATCGTCTCCCGGACCGCCAAAGATCCGGTCATTGCCGCCACCACCATTGACATAGCTGTCGTCGCCGGCATCTCCGAAGATGCGATCGCTGCCGGTGGCACCATAAAGACCTCGATCATCCCCAGAGCCGCCGAAGAGCGTGTCCACGCCCTGCAGACCATAGATACTATCACTGCCGCTCAGCCCAAAGATGGTATCGCGCTGGCTAGTGCCCTGAATCGAGTTATCCTCGCCGGCACTCCCGTAGATAATGGCCATAGGATTCTCCCCAGTTGCCGCGACCGTCGCTTGAAGACTAGTCCAGTCTTAGCCTTACGATTAGCAACAGTCGAGGCCGCAAGGGCATCTAAAGTATCCGTAATCGATCAAGTGCTTCGTGGTGTCCAAGTTCGCCGGTCTCTGAGGAGAGCGTTGGCGAGGATGATGAGTTTTCGCATGACTGCGACGATGGCGACTTTCTTGGGTTTGCCGGCCATGGTCAGTCTGGCGTAGAGCGCCTTGAGATCTGGATTGAAGCGGCAGGCGACGATGGCGGGAAGATAGAGGTCTGTTCGCAGCTTGGCCCGTCCGCCCCTGATCGAGGCCTTGCCGGTCCACTGTCCCGACTGTCTGGTCATGGGGGCGAGGCCGACCAGGCTGGCCAGGGGCTTGGCCTTGATGCGCCCCAGCTCGGGTAGCTCGCTCAGCAAGGCGAAGGCGGAGGTCTCGCCCAAGCCCGGGATCGAGGTCAGGATGGCGAGGCGCAGGCCCAGGTCTGGGTCTTGCTCGGCGAGAGCCTTGAGGGCGCGATCGATGGCGGCGAGTTGCTCATCGATCAAGCTCAGGCTCGCATCGCGTTGTTGGCGGAGCAAGGGAAGGCTCAAGCTCTGCGAACGATTGGAGAGCGCGGTGCGCTCTTTGATCAGGGCCCTGCGGGCCAACCTCAGTTCCCGCAGCTGCTGCTGGGTCTCATCGGGCACCGTGCTGCGGGGCGGTTCCAGGGCCAGGCCCATGCGCGCCAGCATGGCGGCATCGACCTGGTCGGTCTTGGCCAGGCTGCCGATCGCCTCGGCGAAGCGGCGGGCCTGGCGGGCATTGACCCGGGCCAGCGGTAGACCGGCCTGCCAGAGGCTCTGTTCGAAGGCTCTGGTGTAGGCGCCGCTGGCCTCGAAGACGATCCGCTCGACCTGCCAGCCGGCAAGCCAGTCTTTCAAGCCGGCAAAGCCATCCGGCGAATTGGCGAAACGGCGGCTTGCGCGATCGGGCAAGCGGTGCGCATCGAAATGCGCTTTAGAGATGTCAATCCCGATGGTAGCGTGTCGCATCTTTTCCAGGTCCTTTGCTTGTCATCCGGGCCTAAAGCCCAGGTATCCGTTCAGGCCACGAGGAAAAGACGAGGGCGATCAGACTCTAGTGCGGCCCGCTAGGCGGCCTGCCAGAGAAGCGATCCGACCCTCGCCGCCACCGCTGAGCGCTCACTCAGCGGTGGCGGTTCATCTTAACCGATGAACCGCTCTCTCTATTAGACAAGCCAGAGGAAGTCCGTTCCGGTCAGCCTGTTAGCGGCGGAGAGACCAGTCATGCGGACGGCGATGTCCCGGTTGCCGTCGCCGTTGATGTCGACCTCCAGGGTGTTGCCGCCAGCAAAGCGGGCCTGGCTGTCGCCTGCGCCGGCAAAGGCAGCGCCGTCGATGTAGGTGAAGGCTCCCACTTCCAGCCCAGTGGCGAAGACTAGCTTGTCTTCGCCATTGGCGCCATTGAGGCTGACGCCGTCAAAGTCCCCTATCAGGATGCCCGTCATCGAGCCACCGAAGAGGAAGGAGTCGGCGCCAGAGCCACCGAAGGCGGTGTCCTGGGCACCCAGGTTCACTGTGTCCGCCCCGCTGCCGCCATAGAAGCTGTCGCCTGAGACGCCGCCGAAGAGCGTGTCGTCGCCATCCCGCCCCTCGATCGTGTCCACACCCTGATTGCCGGCCAGGCGGTTATCGCCCGAGTTACCCTGGATCGAGTTGTTGCGGTCGTTGCCGACCCCGTCGAGGTCGGCGGTGTTGGCCTGGATGCGCAGGTTCTCGATGTAGGCCGAGCCAGAACCGCTGGGCAAGGTGTAGTCGACAATGGCACGCACCAGATCGACGCCCTGCCCGTTCAGGTCACGCACCACGTCGGCCGAGGTCGTGACCACAAAGGTGTCGTCACCGCTGCCGCCGGTCATGGTGTTGGTCCCGCCGACACCGTTCAGTCGATCCTCACCGCTGCGACCCAGTAGTGAGTTGTCGAACCCATTGCCGGTCAGGATCTCATCATTGGCGTTAGCCACCATGCGGGCATCGCCAGCCCCGGTCGTGAGTAGGATGCGCTCAACCAAGATCTCGCTTGCCGTGCCAAGGGCAAAATCGTTGGCGTTGGAACGCAGGATGTCATTGCCCTCGCCCGTGCCATCAAAAAGGCGGTCCGTCCCGGTATCGACGATCATGGTATCGTTGTTGAGCCCACCGTAGACAGTATCGCTGCCGGAGCCTCCGTTCAGACGGTCCCGGCCCTGGCTGCCGAAGAGCGTGTCGCTGCCCGAGCCACCCACCATCTGATCGTTGGCAGTTTCCCCGACAAGCCGATCGTCGCCGGCAGCACCGAACTGCGTGTCAGCGCCGCTGCCGCCATAGAGGAGATCGTCTCCGCTGTCACCGCGCAACAGGTCCCGACCGCTACTTCCGCTCAGTCGGTCTGTGCCCTCACCGCCCCAGAGGCTGTCGTCCCCAGCTCCACCGAAGAAGAGGAGATCCTCGCCGCCCCCGCCGAAGAGGCTGTCCGCGCCCGCTCCGCCATAGAACAAGCGGTCGTCGGCATCGCCGCCGAAGAGGCTATCGTTCCCTGTGTCGCCGTAGAGACCGATGGCCCTGCCCGCCTCGCCAAAGAGGCTGTCGTTGCCGCTGCCCCCTCTGAACTGCGTATTGGTGCCGCTATCGCCATAGAGACCGTCGTCGCCTAGACCTCCATAGAGGCTATAGTCCTCGCCATCTCCACCGTAGAGACGGTCGTCACCAGCGGCCCCAAAGAGCCCTCGATCGCTTCCGCTGTCCGCGAAGAGGCTGTCTGCCCCATCGCCACCGTAGAAGAGAGAATCCTTTCCGCTACCGCCGAAGAGGCGGTCCTCCCCAGAGTCGCCGATGAGGCTCCGGTCCCCTTGTGCAGCGCCGTAGACCAGATCGGCCCCGCTACCGCCTGCCAGATAGGCATCGTCGCCACTATCGCCAAAGAGGCGATCGTCTCCAAGGTCGCCGACGAGGTCGCCGTCGTCGCCGCTCCCCCCATAGAGCCTGTCGGATCCGCTGCCGCCGAAGAAGGCCTGGTCGAAACCGGATCCGCCGAAGAGCCCATCGACGCCACCGCCGCCAAAGAGGTCGCCATCGTTGCCGCTGCCACCGAAGATCCTGTCGTTGCCGGCATCGCCTGCAAGCGCGCTGTCATTGCCGTCGCCTCCGGAGAGACTGTCGCCGCCGAGACCGCCGTAGAACAGCGCGTCCGCGCCGCTATCGCCGAAGAGGTTATCGCGACCGCTGTCGCCCAGAATGAACTCGTCGTCGCCGCTCCCCCCATAGAGGCTGTCGGAGCCAGCGCCGCCGTAGACCCCGAAGAAGAACTGGCCGTCATCGCCCAGACCGCCAAAGAGGCTGTCGTCACCCAATCCCCCAAAGAGCCGAATGTCGTCGCCAGCGCCCCCATAGAGCCCGTCGCCACCGCTGCCGCCGAAGGCCTGGTCGACGCCGGAGAGGCCAAAGAGCCTGTCGTCGCCGCTCAGACCATAGATCGTGTCGTCAATACTCGTCCCGTCCAGGCTGTTGTTTACGCCTGCAGTTCCAAAGACGATTGCCATTGCCTCACCCAGCTCTGCACTTTCCCCAAAGGCACAGTCGCATAAAGCTGCAAGTGCACTCAATGAAATTTGATACCTCTTGTCAGTCAGAAGGCCTTACGTCAGGTGGAAAGCGCGCGTCTCTGCAGGTCTAACTGCCATTAGCTCGTGCCTTCATTCTCTGGTCTCTAGCCTAACCCTGCTCTTCCCAAACTTCGGTCGCCACAACTCCATGACGTAGCACCATAAATCGGCTTGCTCGTGCCACAACCTTAATCTCGTTTAGGTAATGCAAGCTAAAGCCAGACGAAGTCCGTTCCGGTTAGTCTGTTGGCGGCTGAGAGGCCGGTCATACGAACGGCAATATCGCGGTTGCCATCGCCATTGATGTCGACCTCCAAGGTGTTGCCGCCGGCAAAGCGGGCCTCGCTGTTGCCCGAGCCGGAGAAGGCAGCACCGTCGATGTAGGTGAAAGTGCCAACCTCCAGCCCGGTGGTGAAGACCAGCTTGTCTTCGCCGTTGGCCCCATTGAGGCTGACGCCGTCAAAATCTCCGATCAGGATGCCGGTCATCGAGCCGCTGAAGAGGAAGGAGTCGGCACCGGAGCCACCGAAGGCGCTGTCCTGGGCTCCGAGATTTACGGTATCCGCTCCGCTGCCGCCATAGAAGCTGTCGCCTGAGCCGCCGCCAAAGAGCCTATCGTCGCCGTCACGCGCCACGATCGTGTCGACACCCTGATTGCCGGCCAGACGGTTATCGCCCGAGTTGCCCTGGATCGAATTGTCCAGCTCGTTGCCGACCCCATCCAAGTCACCGGTGTTGGCCTGGATGCGCAGATTCTCGACATAGGCGGAGGCAGACCCGCTGGGTAGTGTGTAGTCCACCACGGCACGCACCAGATCGACGCCCTGCCCGTTCAAATCCCGCACCACGTCGGCCGAGGTGGTGACCACGAAGGTGTCGTCACCGCTGCCGCCGGTCATGGTGTTGGTGCCGCCGATGCCATTCAGCCGGTCCTGACCGCTGCGCCCGAGCAGTGAGTTGTCGAAGGAGTTGCCGGTCAGGATCTCGTCGTTGCCATTGGCCACCATACGCGCGTCGCCTGCCCCGGTCGTGAGCAGGATGCGCTCGACCAAGATCTCGGTTGCCGTGCCCAGGGCAAAGTCATTCGCGTTGGAGCGCAGGATGTCATTGCCCTCGCCCGTGCCGTCGAAGATACGATCCGTCGCGGTATCGATGATGAAGGTGTCGTTGCCTGCCCCTCCAAAGGCGGTATCGCTGCCGCCTGCGCCGTTCAACAGATCGTTCGCGTTGCCGCCATACATGTTGTCTGAGCCCAGTCCGGCGACCACGCGATCGGCACCCTCGTCTCCAAAGACGAGGTCATTGCCGGAGCCACCAAACAATCGGTCGGATCCGGATTGGCCATAGATATCATCATTGCCGTCGTCGCCGCGTACTTCGTCGCTGCCAGAGCCACCCCGCATGAAGCGATCCTCGCCACTGCCGCCGCGCAAGGTGTCCGTGCCATGACCGCCACTAAACTCTGAGTCTGCTCCGCTTCCACCAAAGACCAGATCATCGCCGTTCCCGCCGCTCAGGTTGGAATCGTCACCATGGCCGCCATAGATCTTGTCGTTGTCGGCGCCACCCCAAAGCACCCAATCATCGCCAGAGCCACCGAACAGAGTGTCATTACCGCTGCTCTTGTTCCAGTTGAGGTACCGATCGCTGCCCGAACCCCCATAGATGCGATCATCGCCGTCACCGCCTGAGATGGGTTTTCCGTCATCGACCGGATAGCCGCCATCGTCACCGCCACCGCCATAGATCCGATCGTTACCGGTATCTCCGTAAAGCCCCTCGTCGTCATCGCCATGGCCAAAGATCTTGTCACTGCCGTCGCCACCGAAGAGATAGGTATCGTCGCCGTCGCCGCCAATGATCGTATCGTTCCCCTGATCACCACGCAGCATAGTGTCGTTGCCGGCACCGCCAGCGATGTTATCACTGGCACTGCCGCCAAACACGCTGAAATCACTGCCGGACCCAGTGGAAATGACGTCGGCTGAGGCGCCGCCAAAGAAACCAAATTCTGCGCCACTGCCACCGTCCAGGGTATCGGCACCGCTGCCACCGCGGAGGAAATAGTCGTCTCCATCATCGCCGAAGAGACTGTCATTCCCGGTCTCACCTTCGAAGTCCCCGTCGTTGCCGGTGCCCCCATAAATGCGGTCGTTCGCCTGCCCGCCGAAAAAGCTCTTGTCATCATCGTCACCGCCATAGAGACGATCGTTCGCGCTGCCGCCGAAGAAAAAGAGGTCGGCACCCGATCCGCCCTTTAGGGTGTCGAAGGAGGCGTTCCCGACGAAGGAGGTATCATTGCCGCTATCACCATAGAGCCTGTCTTGACCTGTCCCGCCATAGAAGCCGACATCAGCGTCGCGTCCGCCGTAGAGCGTGTCGTTGCCGGATCCACCAAAAGCCCTGTCAGTGTCGATGCCTCCATAGAGGCGATCCGTGCCATCGCCACCATAGAGAAGATCATCATCCGCAGTCAGAAACACCAAAGAGGGATCGGGCGCCCCAATGAGCGCGTCGTCCCCCGATCGCCCCAGCAATGTGTCGTTGCCGAAAATCCCATAGAGAGAGTCATTCCCCGAAAGGCCATCAATCACATCGAAAAACAAGCCGCCCGAAATGGAGTCAGGTCCGTCGGTACCGGTGAAGTTCGCCATGATGTCCTCGATCTGTTGCGGTGACAGTTAGAGCACATTGATCGGGTCGCGGCAAAGGAAGGACCAGTTGCAGTGCCTGGCGTCTTTTCTATAGAGACGATGCAGACAAACCGACACCAGAAACGTTCTGTTTCAATTCAAATAGTCCATGTGGCAGCTGTAGTCCCAAACGGACATCTGAAGGACGAGAACGGCTTCTCAGATTACCACAGAGCAGCCCTCAAGGATGCTGATGCGTCTCTGGCAACCCACCGCCAAGCCCCAACTCTAAGGTGGCGAGGTTGACAGCAGTCATATAAATCGATATATCTCGATATATGAACCTGGACAAAGCCATTGCCGCTCTCAACAACCCTGTCCGACGCCGGATTCTGGAGTGGCTCAAAGACAGATCGAACTTTCCGCCCGCGTTGCCGGAGCACGCTGATCTTGAGGGGGTGTGTGTTGCCTACATCCAGGAAAAGGCGGGACTCTCGCAATCGACAATCTCCAACTACATGGGCCTGCTGAAGGATGCTGGATTGGTCATCTCCGAGCGCCACGGCCAATACACCTTCTACCGCCGCGACGAGAGCGCGATCGGTGCATTCCTGAGCGCGGTCGAGAGAGAGCTGCTGAAGCCATAGGGCGCGGTAGGGCGTGCGAGCGCGTTGGCGAGTTCAAGTGTCGGTTCATAAAAAGCTAAATCGAAATATCTCGATAGGAGAAACTGTGATGAACGAACCAGGCAAAGAGGAAAAGTCATCAAAGCCCCATCACCTTCTCGGGCGACCGCTGGAGCTTCCTTGTGGCGTAGTCCTGAGGAACCGCCTCGCCAAATCCGCGATGTCGGATTCGCTTGGGGACGGTCGGGGTGATCCCACAGAGGCCCAGATCCGCCTCTACGAACGCTGGGCGGAAGGCGGCGTAGCCCTATCCATCATCGGCGAAGTGCAAGGCGATCCTCGCTTTCCGGAGAAGCCAGGGAATCTAGTGTTCAGTGCCGGTAGCGACCGGCGGGCACTAGAGTCGTTGGTCAGCCGGGCTTCGATTGACGGTGCACAGCTCTGGCCGCAACTCGGTCACGCCGGTGCCCTCGCGCACGTGCCGATCAGCCAGCCAAAGGGACCGTCAGCGCTAGACCTAGACGGTCTGCACTGTGCGGCGATGTCACGGGAAGAGATAGAAGACCTCCCTGGGATCTATGCGCGAACCGCTGGCTTTACGAAGGACGCAGGCTTTGGCGGCGTTCTTGTTCATGCTGGGCACGGCTTCTTACTCAGTCAGTTTCTCTCCCCCTTGTTCAACCGTCGTGATGACGGCTATGGCGGCTCCATCGAGGCACGATGCCAAGTGGTGCTCAAGGTCATCGAGGCAGTGCGACGCGCCGTTGGCCCAGGGTTTCCCATCGGGATCAAGATCAACGCGACGGACAAGTTGGAAGGCGGACTGACGGAGGACGAGGCCTTGGAGGTCGTGCGTCTTCTTGATTCTTCCTCTGTCGATCTCATTGATATCAGCGGTGGGACCTATTTCCCTGGTGCGAAAGCAAGTTCCGATGGCGTGTCGGATAGCGGACCATACTTTCTTGACTTTGCCCGACGCGCCAAAGGCGTGACCGCGGTGCCGCTCATGCTGACCGGCGGCTTCCAAAGGCGTGAGCAGGCAGTGGATGCCGTGGCGGGCGGTGCTGTTGATATGGTGAGCTTGGCCCGTGCGATGGTTCTCAATCCGCGGCTGGCGAAGGCCTGGTTGACTGAAGACGGCAGCGATCCCGCTTTTCCGATCTTCCAATCCCCGCCACCAGGCGGTGTGACCGCCTGGTACACCATGCGGCTAACCGCATTGGCAGAGGATAGCGAGGACGCCTTCGCGCTGGACCCAGGGTCCGCGCTACAGGTTTACGAAGAGCGTGACGCACAACGCTGTATCAAATGGCGCGCGAGATTTTCACATCTGTTGGGCTCAGGCTAAGTATAGGTGCGCAGAACATGGAAACCTATTGTACTCCACTGCGTTCAGAGCCAGACAAAGTCTATCGAGGTCATCACGTTCGCCGCCGTCAGGCCGACCAGGCGAGCCTGCAGATCGGCGCTGCCGTTACCATCGATATCGACCTCCAGGGTCTCGCTACTAGCAAAGCGCGCCTCAGAGTTGCCGCTGCCGGAGAAGGCAGCGCCGGCAATGTAGGTGAAGCTGCCGACCTCGAGCCCGGTTGCGAAGACCAGCTTATCCTCGCCATTGCCAGCGTTCAGGCTCACCCCGTCGAAGTCGGCGATGGTCACGTCTGCCAGGCTGCCGGAGATCAGGAAGCTATCGCTACCGGAGCCGCCATAGGCTTTGTCGCCTAGCCCAAGATTCAGAGTATCCGCCCCGCTGCCGCCATAGAAGCTATCGGCCGCGCCGCCGCCAAAGAGCGTATCGTCACCGTCGCGTCCTACGATCGTGTCGGCGCCCTGATTGCCGGCCAGTCGATTGTCACCCGTGTTGCCTTGGATAGAGTTGTTCAAGGTGTTGCCGACACCGTTGATATTGCCGAAGCCGCCCTGCATGCGCAGGTTCTCGACAAAGGCGTCGCTGGTGCCACTCGGCAAGGTGTAGTTGACCTCAGCCCGGACCAGATCCGTTCCCTGCCCGGAGAGATCGCCAACCCGGTCACTGGCGGTGTCGACGACGAAGGTGTCCTTGCCAGAGCCGCCGATTGCAGTGTCGCTGCCACTCTCACCATTCAGCACATCCACACCTGAGCCACCGATGAGAAGATTATCGCCGGAGTTTCCGAGCAGCAGGTTATCGAAGGCGTTGCCCGCTAAGGTCGCATCTCCGGCGGTCTTGATCAGGATGCCGCGCTCGATTTCCGCCCCCTTGGAAATGGTGAAGTCGGGAGCGTTGGAGCGCAATTGGTCGGCTGCCCCCTCGCCCACTTCGTCAACCACCACATCCATCGCGTCATCCACAATGAAGGTATCGTTTCCGGATCCGCCGTAAGCCCTATCATCGCCACCGGCCCCGTTCAATTGATCGCTGCCAGAACCTCCAAAGAGCCGGTCGAGCCCCGTGCCACCGATAATGCGATCGGCACCATGACGTCCGAGGAGGCTGTCGTCGTCGGCACCACCGAACAAGAGGTCAGCGCCGCTGTCGCCATAAATGAGGTCAACGCCCTGGTCGCCCCTGATCTCATCACCGCCGCTGCCACCGGCGAGGTAGCGATCATCGCCGCTGCCACCTCGAATCTCATCTGCGCCGCGTTCGCCGCAAAGATAGGCTTCGTTCCCGCTTCCCCCATAGAGACGGTCGGCTCCATCGCCACCGTAGAAGCCATAGTCATCGCCCGAGTCACCGTAGATCCGATCGGCTTCCGAGCCGCCAAGCAGTAGACTGTCGTCCCCATCACCGCCGAAGATGAGGTCCCCCCCGTCACTGGTGATGGCAGAGGTGGCGGGATAGCCGCCGTTCAAGGAGGTATCGTCGCCGCCGCCGCCATAGATCAGATCGCTGCCCAGCCCGCCGAAGAGGGCTTCGTCGGCGCCACCGCGGCCATAGACCAGGTCATCGCCCCCACCTCCGTACAAGAGGGAATCGGCTTCGTTGCCGCCGAACAGCGTATCCTTGCCCTGCCCGCCAAAGAAATAGCTATCCTTTCCGTCATCACCGCCCAAGGTATCACTGGCACTGCCGCCAAAGAAAAGGCTGTCGTCACCTGATCCTCCGATCAGGGTATCAACCGAAGCATCCCCGAAAAAGTTATCGTCGGTACCAGACCCACCGCTCAGAATGTCTCTGCCGCTGTCGCCCAGAAAGAAGGAATCGCTGCCCGCTCCACCATAGAAGCTGTCTCTTCCCGAACCGCCATAGGCCAGGCGATCGGAACCCTCCCCGCCTTCGAGATAGTCGTCGCCATCGCCTCCGACCAGTTCGATATCGTTGCCACTTCCCCCATAGATCCTGTCGTTCCCGCTATAGCCGATGAGGAGGCCGTCAACACCGGAGCCTCCTTCGATTGTATCACTGCCAGAGGCGCCGATCAGGAAACCATCGTCCCCTGCGCCGCCCTCAATCGTGTCGTCGCCGAGATCCCCGGCGAGGTCGAAGTCATCACCGAGGGAACCGAAGAGGAGGTCATCGCCGCTGCCACCGAACAGTAGATAATCATTACCAGACCCGCCATAGAGCCGATCCGGGCCGGAGCCGCCGTAAAAAGCAAAGTCATCACCAGTATCGCCCTGTAGGAGATCCAGTTGGCCCGCAGCGCCGAAAAGGTGATGGTCGTTGCCCTCCCCACCCCAGAGGAGATCGCTGCCGTCACCGCCCATCAGGCTCTGGTCTGCACCGGAACCGCCGAAGAGGCTGTCGTCGCCAGCATCACCGCCCAAGACGGTGTCACTGCCGCGACCACCAAAGACGCTGTCCTGCCCGGTGCCTCCATAGAGACTCCTGTCGCTACCATTGCCGCCAAACAAGCTGTCATCGCCGTCGGCACCCGTCAGGGTATCACCGCCGTTGCCGCCATAGAGGCCGTCGTCGCCCGAGCGACCGAGAAGCTCATCGGCACCTCCAATCCCATAGAGCCTGTCGTTGCCTGCCAGCCCATCAATGAGGTCCCCGAAAATCCCACCACTTAGGGTGTCCGGGCCATTGGTTCCGGTAATCGTGGCCATTCTCTCGCTCCCTTGTATTGCTCCAAGAGACCGATGAAAAAGGGGCCGCTTCTGACCCTCTGGACTGACCGTTCACCCCTCATACGCCGCCCCTCACCCCACCGTCAGTCTCGTGGGTCTCGCCATATGGCGAGGGATCCAGGCTGCCACTTTCGCACGGCCCCTAAGGCTCACGCGCAATTATGGCAGGATTAGGCGCTGTGGTTCAAAGCCAGAGGAAATCGGCGGCGGTCAGCAGGCCGGCGTTGGTGACGCGGTCCACCAGGAAGGCTTGATCGACGTTGCCGTCGCCATCCTGATCGACCTGCACTTGTCGCGTTCCGGCATAGCGCGCTTCCGAGTTTCCGCTGCCGGAGAAGGTGTCGCCGCCGATATAGGCAAACGTCCCGGTCTCCAGCCCCGTGGCAAAAACCAGTTTGTCCTCGCCATTGGCGCCGTTCACCAAGACTCCATCGAAGTCGCGGATGATCGGTCCGCCAGAGCCATTGCTTCCCAGTTGCGCCGGACCAAACTGGAACTGATCCATGCCGGACCCGCCGATGGCCACATCGCCGTTGCCCAGCCCCATGGTATCGTTCCCGCTCTCGCCCTCGAAGCGGTCGGCGCCGGCCCCTCCGAAGAGCGCATCGTCGCCGTCACCTCCGACCAGCTCGTCATCGCCACCGAGACCGCGCAGCCGGTTATCGCCGGAGTTGCCGTCGATGGTGTTGTCCAGCTCATTGCCGGCCCCATCCCGATCGCCGGTGTTGGCCTGGAAGCGCAGGTTTTCGACAAAGGCAGAGGCAGAGCCGGTGGGCAGCGTGTAGTCCACAATGGCGCGCACCAGATCGACACCTTGCCCGTTCAGATCACGCACGACATCAGCCGAGGTGGTCACCACGAAAGTATCGTCGCCGCTGCCACCCGTCATGGTGTTGGTGCCACCGATCCCATTCAGGCGATCCTCTCCGCTCCGCCCCAGAAGCGAGTTGTCGAAAGAATTGCCGGTCAGGATGTCGTCGTTGGCGTTGGCCACCATGCGGGCGTCGCCGGCGGCAGTGTTGAGAATCACGCGCTCGACCAGGATCTCGCTTGCCGTACCCAACGCAAAGTCATTGGCGTTGGAGCGCAGCACGTTGTTGCCCCCGCCACTGCCGTCGAAGATCCGATCCGTCACCGTATCGACGATGAAGGTGTCGTTGTTGGCGCCGCCGTAGGCCGTGTCGGTACCGCTCCCCCCGTTCAGGCGATCGCGGCCCTGGCTGCCGAACAAGGTGTCACTACCACTGCCGCCCACCATCAGGTCGTTGGCGGAATCGCCGGAGAATGTGTCATCTCCACTGGCGCCGAAGAGCGTGTCGCGTCCTGAGCCACCGTCGGCGGTATCGTTGCCCGACCCTCCACGCACCTGATCATCGCCCAGATCACCGAAGAAACGATCGTTGCCCTCTTCACCTCTAAGATCGTCCTCACCCGCACCGCCATATCCAAAGTCGGATCCTGAACCCCCTTCGATACGGTCATCGCCGCTTTGGCCGAGCATGTCATCACCACCGCTCCCGCCGAAAAGCGAGTCGACGCCGCTACCGCCAATGAGGTTGCGGTCATCACCAAGACCGCCATAGATCCGGTCGTTGCCGACACGACCGCTCAGGAACTCATCATCGCCGCTGCCGCCGTAGATGCGATCACTGCCGTCACCGCCATAGAGGTTGAATTCTTCTCCCGATCCACCAAAGAGGTGATTGCTGCCATAAACGCCGCCGACGTTGGTGTCATCGCCAAGCCCTCCATAGAGCGTGTCGTTCCCAGAGCCGCCGATAAGCCTGAAATCGTTCCCGCTGTCGCCGAAAAGGAGATCATCACCCGATTCACCACTGAGGCGATCGTCATTGCCATCGCCACCGTAGAGCCGGTCATCGCCTTGAACCCCGCGCAGTCGATCGTCGTTACCACTGCCACCAAAAATCCTATCGTCCCCGGAATCGCCGCGGAAGCTCAAGTCCTCATCATCGCCGCCATAGATCAGGTCGGCGCCGCTGCCACCGGTGAAGAAGCTGTCATAGCCGACGCGCCCGTAGATCCTGTCGGCCCCCAGACCGCCTTCGAGATAGCCATCATCGCCGCGACCGCCAAAGAGGGTATCATTGCCCTGATCGCCGTAGAGACGCTTATCGTCTCCGTCTCCGCCGGCTATGGTATCGCTGGCACTACCCCCGAACAGGGAGGCGTCATAGCCGCTTCCACCCCAGAGGATGTCTTGCCCGGCCTGGCCATAGAGGAGGTAATCGCTGCCGCTGTCACCTAAGACGCTGTCGTTCCCAAGCGCTCCAAAGAGCGAGGTATCGTTTCCCCCGCCGCCGTAGATCGTGTCGTTGCCGCTATCACCATAGACCTGCGCATCTTCGCCCAGTCGCCCCCTTATGGTGTCAGTCCCCGATCCTCCGAAGAGGTTGATGTCGGCGCCACTCGTCGGATGGGCGTCGATACCATCGCCCCAGAGCCGATCATCGCCATCCCCGCCATAGAGCATCTCGTCATCGCCGGACCAACCGGCGACGAGATCATTGCCGGAGCCACCAAAGAGAGAGCTATCGTCACCCTGCATCCCATAGATGCCGTCCACGCCGCTGCCGCCGTAGAGCTGCCTGTCGTTCCCACTCTCTCCGACAAGGTAGTCGTTCGTGTTGCCACCGAAGAGCAGGGCATCATTGCCACTGCCACCGCCGACAACGCCGAAGACGCCCGAGGCCTCAAGTGCGCCGCCATAGAGCAGAGAATCGTCTCCATCCTCGCCATAGAGCCAGTCGACGCCGGTGTCTCCATAGAGGCGCGAATCGTCGCCCGTTCCGGTCCGGATCGTGTCGCCGCCGTCGCCGCCAAAGAAGCTCTGATCCGCGCCATCGCCGCCGAAGAGTGTGTCATCGCCCGCGGCACCGAAGAAGCTCACGTCGGCGCCGGTGCCGCCGTAGGCCGTGTCGTCACCATTGCCGCCGTCGAAGAAGACGTCGTCGCCATCACCACCGTAGAAGACATCGGCTTCCATTGCGGAACCCGCATTGGAGGGGCTGCCGCCAACAAAGCTATCGGCGCCCGAATCACCGAAGGCCATGTCCACGCCGGATCCACCGAATATACGGTCCTTGCCTGATCCCCCTTTCAGGGAGAGATCGGCCCCGGCATCACCATAGATCGCGTCGTCGCCATCCCCGCCCTCCAGATAGGAATCGGCACCGTGGCCGCCGAAAATCGTATCGTTGTCCTCTTGGCCCCTTAACCTGACATCCGCATCTCTGTCGCCTCTGATGACATCGTTTCCTTGCCCACCATCCAACGAGTAATCGCCGCCATCGCCGCCAAAGATCGAATCACTGCCGACGCTGCCATAGAGGTATCTATCGGACCCTTCATCACCATAGAGTGAGTCGTTGCCCTCAAAACCGAAGAGCGAGGTGTCGCTGCCACTGCCGCCGAAGACACCATCGTCCTGCTCGCCGCCGAAAAACGCCCCGTCTTGCCCTGAGCCTCCATAGAGCAGATCGTCATCGAAAGAACCGTAGAACTGCGTATCATCGCCCGCGGCACCGAAGAGGCTGTCTGCGCCATCAAAGCCATAAAGATAGGCATCATTCCCGTCATCGCCGTAAAGCCTATCGTCGCCGCCCAGACCTGCCAGAACGGAGTCATCGCCAGCACGCCCACGAATCAGATCATTGCCACTTCCGCCGTTGAAATCTCTATCGTTCCCGCGGCCACCGAAGAGACTGTCATCGCCACCGTCGCCGAAGACAAGACTGTCGTCACCATCGCCGGCAGTGATTCGGTCGATACCCTGGCCACCGTAAAGGGAGGTGTCGCTGCCCGATCCGCCCGAGATGATGTCGTCACCGGACCCACCGAAGAGCAAGACATCGTTCCCGGATCCTCCATTGACGATGTCGTTCTGGGATTTACCCTGGAGTTGCGTATCGTCGCCATCACCGCCGTAGAGGCTATCGGTCTCGTAGTTGCCGTAGCTTCCATCGTCGCCATAGAGAAAGGCGTCGTTCCCGGTCCCTCCAAAAATCCCATCGTCGCCGCGTCCGCCGAAGAAGGAGCGATCGGCGCCGCTGCCCCCCTTCATCACATCGCTACCTGCCGAGCCGTAGAATTCACTGTCATTGCCTGCGCCACCGTAGAGCAGGTCGTCGAGCACCCCGCCCAAGAGGCGGGTGTCATTGCCAGCCCCTCCATAGACGGTGTCCTCGCCAAAGAAGCCATTGAGCACAGAGTCGTCGCCCAAACCACCGAAGAGGACATCATTGCCAGTCGAACCGAAGAGCAGATCTACGCCGGACGCTCCGTAGAGGGTGTCGTCGCCGCCTCCTCCGTAAAGGACATCGTTATCGCTAAGGCCAAGGATGGTGTCGTCGAGCGAGGTCCCCGGCAGGACATCCGGTCCGTCGGTTCCGGTGATGACTGCCATAACGATCGTCTCCCTCTGCGCCGCGACACGAAGAAGCCTAGAACGATCCAGGAGAGATGACAATTGATATGATATGACACACTGGACGTTTAAGAGCTTTCTTTTCGTTGAAAAACAAAGAGATCAAGATTTTACAGCGAGTCTTTTTGTATACCGCACCAGGAACCCTGGGCACGAGATCACTTTATTACGCACTTAAGTGATGTATTTCCTTATTGCTTAGAGATGTCAGCCGGCAACCGCGCCAGAGTTGCTACGCACTTGGAAGACGAGAAAATCTGACTGGGTGGCGGCATTATCTTAGCCTCTTTGTTGAACGCCCCAGCCTATTCCCGCGCGGCGTCAAAGGTGCCTCGCCCCTCTGGCACCTTCTCCGTTGGCTCGGCGCCTGCTAGGGTCAAGGGGTCCAATGCATTGAGTGAGAGTTTGGAGCCATGGCTGACTTCACCATGAGCGTCGCAGAGATCGCCAAGGCCGTGCCGGACGGGGCGCTCCTGGGCGTGCCTGCCGACTATTCCGGCGCCCCAATGGCGGTCACGCGCGCCTTGATTGCGCGAGGGGCAAAGGACCTGCGGCTCTACTGCCTGCCGCTCACAACGATGCAGGGCGATCTCCTGATCGGCGCCGGCTGTGTCGCAGAGGTAGAGACAGCCGCTGTGACTCTGGGCGAGTACGGCTTGGCACCACGCTTCTCCGCTGCGGTCGAGACCGGTCAAATCACGATGAAGGACTCGACCTGCCCGGCGCTTCATGCCCAGCTGCAGGCGGTCGAGAAGGGTGTGCCCTTCATGCCGCTGCGCGGCCTCATCGGCTCTGATCTGCTGCGCTACCGGCCCGATTGGACGGTCATCGACAACCCCTTTGCAGAGGCGAGTGACCCCGTCGTCCTGCTGCCGGCCCGGCCGCTCGACGTCACCGTCTTCCATGCGCCCTATGCCGACCGCGACGGCAACATCTTGATCGGACGGCGCCGGGAGCTGGCGACCCTGGCCCATGCCTCGCGCCAGCTCTTCGTGACGGTCGAGAAGATCGTCGAGGAGAGCCTGTTGGAGAGCGAGGCCTCTGCGGCCTGCGCGCTGCCGGCCTTCTACGTAGACGGCATCGCCGAGGCGCCGGAGGGCGCCTGGCCCACCGGGCTGACCGACATCTATCCGCGCGACGGAGAGGAGCTGTCGCGCTATGCCCGCCTAGCCAAGAGCGAGGAGGGTTTTGCCGACTATCTGGAATGCCAGGGTCTGAAGGCCTTGATGCCGGCATGAGCGGACGCGAAGAGCTGCTGATCTCGCTGCTGGCCGATCGGCTGGCGGGCGATCGTCATGTCGCGGTTGGCGCAGCCTCCCCCATCCCTGGCGCCGCAGCCTTGCTGGCGCAGGCCGAGAGCAAGCGCCGCATGCATGTCACCATCCTGCATTCGCGCCGCTTCAATCCCTTCTCCGACGGTTCGCGCGAGCTTTTCGACGCCGCTGCGCAGGGACGGATCGACAGCTTCTTTCTGGGTGGGGTGCAGATCGACGGTCAGGCCAACATCAACCTGGTCGGCATCGGCGACTATCCGACGATGAAGAAGCGCTTCCCCGGCTCCTTCGGCTCCGGCCTGCTCTACTACGTCGTACCCAAGGTGATCCTCTTCCGAGAGGAGCACTCGCCGCGCAGCCTGGTTCGCAAAGTCGATTTCGTCTCAGCCCCCGGCGGCAGCGACCGCGCCGTCTATCGGCCTGGCGGCCCGGCCGCCCTGGTCACAGGACGCGCCGTCTTCGCCTTCAACCGCGAGACCCACCGCTTCCGCCTGGAGCAGCTCCACCCCGGCGAGACCCTGGAGGGTGTCACTGAAGCGACCGGCTTCGACTTCGACCTTGGCGCGCTCAAGGAAACGCCTGAGCCGAGCGAGGAGCGCCGCGCCCGCCTACGCCGCGAGATCGCACCGAAGGTCGCCGAGTTCTATCCGGAGTTCGCTGACAGGGTCTGGGGCGCCAAGGCCGCCTGACCTGCACATTCCTGACCTGCACATTGAAGAAACCGGCCCGAGGCCTTACACTTATCACCAGCAAGACGTGAGAGAGGTTTGCCCGTGCTCTTCAGAAGCCTCGCCACCATGGCCGCCCGCAGGCTCGCCGCCGACCCCAAGGTGCGTGAGAAGGCGCGCGATTTTGCCGTGAACCAGGCTAAGCCGGTGGTCGAACGCAAGGCCCAAGCGGTCAACAAGGTGGTGCGCAATGCCGAGCCTGGTACCCACCCGGCCCGTATCGCCGGCCGTGCAATGCGGAAGCTGATCGACGGCTAAGGCAGTATCAAGCCGCGGGACTGACCACTTCGCCGCGCACCTTCACCGTGACGTCACAAGGGCCCAGTTCCTCATGGAAGCTCTCTTCCAGGGCCAGGCGGCGCCGATCGACCTCCTCGAGGCTCAACTCTTGCGGATAGCCAAGGTCCACCTCGACGAACATGTGCCCGCCGGCGCGCCGGGTGCGCACGCCGTGGAAGGTGGCATAGCTGTCGTAGTGGGCTGATAGCGCCCGCAGGATCGCCAGGTGGGCGGCCTCGTCCAGCCCCTTGTCCAGGATATCCGGCAGGCCCTCGCGCAGCATGTCGACCGCGGTCAGGATCATGAAGCAGGCCACGAAGATGGCACCCAATCCGTCCAGCCAATGCGCCACCAGGGTGTCATAGGTCAGCGCAGCGATGGTCAAGGCCACCTGCACCACAACAGAGGAAACCAGCTTCACCCAGCGCGCCCGCATCTGCGAGATCAGGATCGTGCTGGCCTCCACCTTGGCCGCCTTGCGCATGGCCCACCAGGCCAGAAAGTTCTCGCTGGTGTTGACCGCCGCGACCGAGGCCGCAAACGCTAGCCCCAAGGGAGAGAGCACATGCGGCTCACCGGTCAAAGCCGAAATAGCGCCGCTCAAGACCAGGGCGCCACCGACCAGCAAGCCAACCGCAATCCCAAGATTGGCCAGCTGTTCGATCTTGCCATGACCGAACTCGAAGTCGGCGAAACGCCCACGATGAATGCGCCACATGGCGACGAAGGAAAAGACCTCCAGGCCAACCATCAAAAAGGTGCGGATCAGCTCGGCCCCCATGGTCAAAGACCCGGAGGAGAGCGCCACAACGGCGATCACGATGACGATGGTGACATCGGCGATCAGGGTATAGAGCAGTGCCTGCTCGCGCTGCTTTTCCGCGGGCGTAAGGCGCCAATTGCCTGCCATGACCGCGTCCCCTGCTAGATGCGCAGTCGGGCGCGGATCACGTCGATCAGGCCGACGTCGGGAAAGTCGACATAGGCCGCATGCCCAACGGGACAGCGCTCCCTATCCCGCTCGTCCATCTCCAGCAGAAGCAGCGCCTGCGCAACCCCATGATCGCGGCCCTTGGCCAGCGCTGCCAGATCATCCTCTTTGATGGTAGAGGCAGAGCCGCGGGTCAGATAGACGATGGCACTGTGCGAATGGGCATCGCCCTCGAAGATCACCTGGGCTTCGGTTCCAGGCCGCAGCAGCGGCACCTCTGCATCGGCCACGGGCACATCGACCAACAAGAGATCACAGTCGATCCAAGACGCCACGGGTGTGCCGATGTCGACGGCCGCGCCCTCGCCCACAATGGTGCTCCAAAGAACGGCACCCGGCGGCGCCTTGACGTGCCCCTCAGTCAGGTTCTTGAAGTTCTCCTGCTCTGCCAGCAGCCGCGCCTCAGCGTTCTCCAGGTTGGCTTTGGCTTCGGCCAGCCGGAATTGTGCCTCGGCAATGGCCGCGTCCAGCTCGTGCAGGGTCCTGGCCCCCCAGTCGGGATCACTGCCGTCATCCAGCACGATGATGTCCTTCAACGCCGCTTCTCGCCGTGCAAGCTGCTTGGTTTCCAGGCTTGCGAGACCCGCCAAGTGTCGCTGCAGGGCCAGCATACGGGTCCGCGCCTCATCCAGATCGGAGAGCGCGACAGAGCCGGATTGCGTCAGACGCTCCTTGCGCACCGCCAAGCGGGTCAGGGTGTCCAGCTCTTCCTGGCCACGCGCCAACTGTTGGCGGGTTCCCTGAAGCTCGACATCCAGTTCGGCCAGATAGACCCGGCGATACTCTTCGAACTGCGCTTCACGGTCCTGCTTGAAACCATTCAGTCCCTGAAGATAGCTCATCGCGGCCGCGACCAGGCTCTCAGAGGCATCGACCTCGGCCAGGGCTCCATCCAGCTGACTGCGATCAGCCTTGTCATTGCGAATCTGGACGATGCGCCCGTGCCCCTCAATCTCGTCACCTGGCTTCGGCAGGATGCGGCCGACCTCTCCATAGATCGGCGAGGTGGCAACATGAATCCAGGTTGTCACGGCAGCATCGCGGATCAGAGTCGAGCGCAGATAAGGCCCCAGCATGAAGCCGACATAGACAACCAGTGCGATACCGACTGCCCAGGTAATGTAACGTCCTTTACCTTTACCCTTTTTCTCGCCTTCGTCCATGCCCGCACCCTTTGCTGATCGAACCCCGTAAAGGAAACGCTATCAGCTGGTGCTGGAACTTGGCAAACGCCATGAATTGCGCCGTCAAACGAGAGACTTCTGCAAATAGATCCGCCGAAAGCCATCCTGGACACGCCGATCGACTTCTTGAAAGCCGGCGGCGATGTAGAGCCCGAAGGCGGCAGTCATCACTTCGTTGGTGTAAAGATCCAGGCAGGTCAGGCCGCGCGCCCGTGCTTCCAGCTCAGCGAAGGCCAGCAGTTGCTTCGCCAGGCCGCGGCGCCGTGCCTCCGGTGCCACCGCCAGGTTCTCGATGTGCAAGGCCTCGCCGTTAGGATAGAGGTGGATGTAGGCAAGCGCCTGCCCTTCCTCTTCGAAGAGGTGGAGATCACCTGCCTCAGCAGCGGCTTCAAAGTCCGCCACCATCGGCGCCGGTGGTCTGCCGATGGCGGCAACGAAGGGCTGATAGGCAGCTTCCGCTATGGCACGGACGGCGGCAACATCGGCAGCAGTGGCGAGACGAAGCGGCATCGAAAGACCCTCCTCCTAAAACTCCCTTGCGGCCTGCAGATAGCGATAGAGACGCCGGGCCTGGCGGACGATGCGGGGCCCCGAGGTCCCCCAGCTCCGCTCGCCCCGATCGCGCCTCTCGATCAAGCGTTGGATGGCCTCTTCAGGCTCAGCAGGCAACAGGGTCACAGTATCCATGTAGGTAGGATAGAGAAGCAAGGCCGCCGCGATCAGCTCCTGCAGGGTGAGCACGCGGGTGCGGCGTTCCACCGTCACCTTGTCCCGGGTCAGGCCCCAGCCGGCATAGAAGGGTACCCCCCAGCAGGTCACCGGCTTATCCCGCATCAAGGCCTCAAAACCGGAGAGCGAGGAGATCACCTGCACCTCGTCGGCCAGGTCCATGAGGTCCAGGATCGGCCCCTTCTCCAGGAAGAGATCGCAGTGCTGCATGACCTCGTCGGGCTCCATGCGTCCCTTGCGATTGCCGGAAATCAGGTCCGGGTGCTCTTTGTAGACGATGAAGGCCTCAGGGTTCTCCTGACGCACGCCGGCCAAGAGTGCACGATTGTCGGGAACGGAGACCAAGCCATAGGTGATGGAGGCATCCTTCGGCACCTGCCCCGGAACCAGGATGATGCGCCGCCCGGCCGCCTCTTGCTTGATATCAGGAAGATCCGGATCGGCGATGTTGTACTTGGTGAGCCGCGCCGAGAGAACTTTCTGGCGCAGCCGCTCGGCGCGTTCCACCAGAGCCTGGTCAAACTCGGTCTCAAGGATGATGCGCTCCATCCGCGTCGGCTTGGTGGCATCGTAATAGAGGCTGAGCTCATCGACCGAGAGCGAAGCCGGACGGGTCAGATCGGAGCCCAAGCCGATGGAGCGCAGGAAACCGTCCTCGACATGGATGAGAGGCCGCTCCTTGGCATCGAGATCGACCATCTGCGGCTTGGTCGGCATGCCCCAGACGGCCATCCGGTCGATCTTGGAGACATCGGCCGCCGCCAGCTTCTCGAAAGAGACGAAGCTGACATCGCGCGGCGAGGCCGCCAGCGCGCGCCGCATGATCGGCCATTTCCAACGGGTGAAGCCGACGCAAAGCACCTTGCCCCGCCGTGCCTCCAGCGTGTCACGCCAAGAAGCCAGGCGATCGATCGCCTGCAAGCAGGTCAGGGTCTCGCGGGTGATGGGATCGGCATAGCGGCTGTAGCGCAGATAGGCCGCGGCCATGAGATCCAGCAGATCCAGCTTGCCTTTGGCCGAAGAGCGCCGCGTCAAGGCGGCCTCAGCTGCCGCTCCCTCTGCACAGTCGCGGGTCAGCCCCCAACCGGAATAGAAGGGAACGCCGAAACAATGCACCTCGCGGCCCGCCATCAAGGCCTCAAAGCCCATGAGGCTGGAGACGACATAGACCTTGTCGACCAGGTCGAGCAGCGACCAGGGATTGATCGCCTCGGCCAGCAAGACCGTGTTCTCGGGCAGGTCCTCCGGACGGAAGTGTGCCGGGCGATGTCCGGCAAGCGCGTCGGGATGGGTCTTCACCAGCAGCTCGGCATCGGGATTCTCTGCCCGCGCGGCCTTGAGCATGCGCCGGAAGGTCTCGGCACTGGCGCAGGCCCCAGGGATGGCTTGATCGTTCCCTGCCTGATCCAGCAGCAGGACCAGCGGTCGTCCCCCATCTGCCAAATGCGAGAGGTCCCCGGGCGGGGCAGTGTTGTACTTGGAGAGCTTGTGGCTACGGAGCGCAGCCAGAACGGCATCAGCCTCATCCCGCAGGTCCGGGTTCCGCCAGGCATCGGCATTGAGCAGCATGCGCTCCAAGCGGGATGACCGGCGTGCGTCGAAGAAGATCCCCTCATCATCGACCACCATCGAGAGGGTGGGCGCGCCATCCCGCCCCAGCCAGACCGAGCGCAGGAAGCCATCTTCCAAGGTCCAGAGCGGCAGGCCGCGCTGCTTGGCAAGGCGGGCCGCCACAGCGGCCGTCGGGCGATGCCCCCAGCCCAGCATCAAGTCGACCTCCGGTGCCCGCTTCAAGAGGCCGGGCCTGGCCAGGCAGATCTCTTCCACCTCCGGCAGAAAGCTCGCCAGCTGGGGCATCGCCAAGGTGCGCCTTGAGACCGTACCGGCCAAGCGGCTGCTCGCGGCAAGCCCCAGGCCTGGCTTACCTAGGGTTGGTTCCCCCAGGGTTGGCTGATCAGCCGACTGGCTGTCTGGGTCGATCGACATTCTACTCGCACGCTTGCGCAAGCCCGCAGAGGTCCGGGACATCAGACCTAGGGACTGCTTTGCAAACAAGGACCTGGCACGAACAGGCCGTGCGCGGCCGACGGACCCCTCCTCTGCGGCCCGGCAAGGGGTCCCGTCAAGTCTCTTGGCCTCGCCGCCGGGACAGGCTATTGACGAAAGCGAGCCACCGAGAGGGAAGCCATGGCAAAAAAGACCCGCTATTCAGCCCTGCGCCTGGTGCGCGAAGGCCTGCGCGATCATAAGGGTTGGGAGCCGGCCTGGAGACAAGCCAAGCCGAAGTCTAGCTATGACATCGTCATCATCGGGGCCGGCGGCCATGGTCTGGCCACCGCCTACTACCTGGCCAAGCAGCATGGCCTGACCAACGTCGCGGTGATCGACAAGGGCTGGCTGGGCGGCGGCAACACCGGACGCAACACCACGATCATCCGCTCTAACTATTTCTATCCGGAGAGCGCGGCCCTCTACGAGTTGGCCTTGCAGCTCTATGAGGACCTCTCGGAGGATCTTAACTACAACATCATGTTGAGCCAGCGCGGCATGATGGTCTTGGCCCACTCCGAGGCCGAGCTCGACATGATGAAGCGCTCGGCCAATGCGATGCAGATCAACGGGGTCGATGCCGAGATCCTGACGCCGGCCCAGGTTCAGGAGAAGCTGCCGCTCTTGGATATGCAGCGTTTCGAGGTCTGGGGTGCGATCAATCAGCCGCGCGGCGGCGTCGCCCGGCATGACGCGGTGGCCTGGGGCTATGCCCGCGGCGCCGATGCGCTGGGTGTCGACATCATCCAGAATTGTGAGGTTCTGGGCTTCCAGAAGCAGGGCAATCGGATCGTCGGGGTAGAGACCAGCCAAGGCCGCATCGGCGCCGGTCGGGTCGCCATGATGGCCTCAGGCCACTCCGGCGTGCTGGCAGCCAAGGCCGGCTTTCGCTTGCCGCTGGTCTCCTTTTGCCTGCAGGGTTTGGTCAGTGAGCCGATCAAGCCGGTCCTGGACAGCGTGGTCCTGGCACCGGCAGTCGGCACCTATGTCAGTCAATCGGACAAGGGCGAGTTGGTCTTCGGCGGTGGCATCGACCGACAGCCCTCCTACGCCCAGCGTGGCAACTTCCCCACCACGCAGACCATCGTCGCCGGCCTGCTGGCCATGTTCCCCAGCTTCTCACAGCTGAAGCTGCTGCGGCAGTGGGGTGGCATCGTCGACGTCGCGCCGGACTCCAGCCCGATCCTGGGGCCCAGCCCGGTGGACGGCCTCTATCTGAATTGCGGCTGGGGTACCGGTGGCTTCAAGGCCATTCCCGCCGGCGGATTCCTGCTGGCACATATCCTGGCAACCGGCAGCCATCACCGCATTTCCAAGCCCTTCGACCTGGAGCGGTTCACCACCGGCGCACTGATCGACGAGGCAGCGGCTGCAGGGATTGCGCACTAGACTGGCCAGCGCTCCCCGGCCGTTGACGCACCCCATGTCACTTCAAGTCTGAGCCGGGTGCTGTGACCATGAAGTACGTCCTGGTAACGCAGCGGGGAAGGCTGGAGGCAGAGGCGGTCTTGCTGACCGCGTCCCTCGTGACCCATGGCAAAATAGATCCCCAGAACATCACCGTCTGCTACCCGATCGACAATGATCTGTGGCGGGGCAACCCAACGCCGCGGGAAGGGACCCTGGCCATCTTGAGGAGCCTTGGGGCCACCCTCGTTCCTTTCGACAACAGCCACTTCGGTTCGACCTATCCGCAGGCCAACAAGATCTATGCGGTCGCGGCGATGAATGCCGACTACGTCACCTTTCTCGACACGGACATATTCTGCGCCAACCCACTCGAATTCTTTCAGGAGTCAGAGTGCTTTGTGGCGAAGAGCGCATCCAAGACCTTTCCCAATCCGAAGTCCAAAACCGATC
Organism: Rhodospirillales bacterium; assembly: GCA_963669335.1. GTDB lineage: Bacteria > Pseudomonadota > Alphaproteobacteria > Kiloniellales > JACOMY01 > JACOMY01. The sequence continues at coordinate 1,044,012 of OY770023.1, read as the reverse complement.
CGCAGCGCGTATGGCACAGCGTCTATGAACTGTTGAACCTGGACGCAGAGGCTCACCTCGCCCTCCCCTACTACAACGCAGGCGTCATTGGGATTAAGAACCCGAAAGAGTTCGGACAGACATGGCTAAAGGCTGCGATAACCATCTACGAATCGAAGTTGCAGATTCTCGAAGATCAAAGGACCTTACCCTATCTCGATCAGATCGCCTTACCGGTGGCACTGCGCTTGGTCGAGGGGACAGTCAGAGAGCCCGAACCCAGCGTCAACGCGAGCTACCCTCGCGACGACACGGCCCTCTGGCACTACCACTACATCGCCAATCTGATGCTCGAGGGCAGGCGAGTCTTTGGCAGCAAGATTGATGACCTCCTAGACCGGGATGAGATCAACGCCGTCTTCCAAGGGGATAAGCAGTTCTCCTATTGGCGCACAAGCGAGGCGGAGGCCCTGGCCAGATCGGTCTTGGCAGAGGGCGAGACATTGCTCAATGGGGCCAACCTGCAAGAGTTGGTCCGTCTGGGCGCACCCAACAGACGCGGACGCTTCAAGACATCATAGCGTGCAAGACCAAAGCCCTTCGTCAGGCGCTCACACCCGCGCTGCGGCCTGGCACATGGCGCCAAGCTTGGCGACCGCCAGCTCTGGGGTCAGCAGACCAAGGCCGCAGTCAGGGGCCACGACCAAGCGTTCACGGTCGATATGGTCAAGGGCAGCCGTCAGGCGCTCGGCGATCTCGTCCACCGTCTCCACACGGCTGCGAGCCACCGCGACGGCACCGAAGACCACCGTCTTCGTTGGCATACGCTCCAGCAAGTCAAGGTCGTTGCAGCAATGCGCATCCTCGATTGAGACCTGGTCAAAGGCCGCCGCGTCAACGGCTGCGGAGAGCTGTCGATAGCTGTCGGGGTCGGCTTTCTTGTAGACCTCGTCATCCAGGTGTTCGGGATAGCCACAGCACATGTGCACGACACGGGTCACCTCAGGGCCCAGCCCATGGAAGCAGCGTTCCAATCCCTCCATCCCGAACGACAGGGCGTCATCCACCTGACGCGCGAAGAGCGGCTCGTCGACCTGGATGTACCGGCAGCCGGCCTCAGCCAGAGCCAGGACCTCCTTGTTCACGGTCTCTGCCAGTTCCTTGTTCAGGCGCGGGCGGTCGTCGTAGTGGCAGTCGGCCACGGTATCCATGATGGTGAGCGGTCCTGGCAGGGTGAACTTGACCGGCCGGCTGCTCAGCGCCTGTGCGGCCTTCCAGTCATGCACGCCATAGCTGGAGCCGGTATGCCTGACCTCGCCACGGATTGCCGGAAGGTCGGTCTTGTAGGCGCCATCCCTCAACACCCGGGTCTCCAAGGTATCGAAGTCGAAGCCTTCGAGGTGGCGGCAGTGATAGTGGATGTAATTCTCGCGCCGGACCTCCCCATCGGTCGGGATGTCGATCCCAGCCTTGATCTGGGCCTCGATCACCTCGCTGGCAGCCCTCAGGAAGAGCGGCTCGTGGCTGGGGTCGTCACGATAGTTCAGGGTGATCGTCGGATCGTTCATGCCCGTCGTTTGTCGGCTGGCATCGAACCAATCGCGGATCGGCACATAGTCCGGCTTGGGATAGGAGCCGAGTGTCGTTGTTACAAGTTTGGCGGCGCACATGTGAGCAAACCCTCCCTATCAGAACTCGCTAACTCCCTAGCGCAGCCGGTCAGACTGTGGAAGCCGCCACGGCTGCCAGCCCAGCTCGAAGACGATGATTCTGCGGATCATAGGGCGCCTGGGGCAGGACCTCGGCCGGGATGGCCTCACCAAACAGCGAGACGGCGAGGTCACCGTCGGCCGGCACCTCAGGCTTCAGAAAGGCAAAGGCCAAGCTGAGACCCACGGAGTGACCATAGGCGGCAGAGCTGAGGGAGCCCACCACTCGCCCCTTCAGCAGGACGGCTTCGCCGCCCAGCGGATCACAGCTCTCCCCCGACAGCGCCAGCAATGCAATGCGGCTGCTGGGCTTGCGGTTTGCCAGCGCATCGCGCCCCAGAAAGGCGCGGTCCGTCTTGACGAAGCGCATCTGCTCCACCTCTTTGGGCGAAACGTCGTTGGCCAGCTCATGCCCACCGCGATAGGCCTTCTCGATCCTGAGTGAGTCCAGTGCTTTGGCGCCAAAAGCAGCGATGCCATGGCTCTGCCCGACCGCCCACAGCAGGTCCCATAGCTGCGCCAGATCTTGCTGCGCGGCATGCAGCTCAAAGGCCGGCTCGCCGGTGAAGGAGAGCCGCAGCGCCGTAACCGGGATGTCGCCGAGGGTGATCTCGCGGCCCTGCAGCCAGGGAAAGCCGTCCAACGCCACTGGCTTGTCCAGGACAGCGCGCAGACAGTCCTCAGCCTTGGGGCCTGCCAAGGTCAGAATGCCGATGGCGTCGCTGCGGTTGATCAGCTCGATCTGCAGTTGGCCGCGGTTTTGCTGTAGCCAGTCCCACAGTCGTCGCTCTGAAGGCGCGCCGGTCACCAGGTAGAAGCGATCATCAGACTGACGCAGCAGGGTCGCCTCGCCTTCGATTGTACCATGGCGATTGAGGAAGAGGGTCAGGCAGGTGCCCCCGATCCGCTGCGGCGGTCGGTTGGCGCAAATGCTGTCCAGGAAACGGTCGGCGTCAGGACCAGAGATCTCAAACTTGGCGAAGGCCGAGAAATCGCCCAGTCCGACCCGCTCGCGCACCGCTCGGCATTCCGCTGCCACCTGGTCAAAGGCGCTGGAGCGGAGCCAGGAGAGCGGCTCTTCGCCATAGAGGCGCGGCCGCTCCCATCCGCCGGCCTCTTCGAAGAGCGCTCCAAGAGCCGCCGTCCTGTCGTGGACACCAGAAAGCCGGATGTTCCGCTTGGCCTGGCGCTGATGCTGTGGATAGGGCATGGCCTGGCGCAGTGTGTAGTCTTCTGTGGCGCGCGCCTTGGCATAGTCGGCATCGGCCCAGATGCCGAAACGGCGCGGGTCGAAGGCGCGGGTGGAGATCCAGGCACTGCCCTCGACCATCCACTCGGCCAATGCACGTCCGGCACCCGGTCCCCAGGCAATCCCGACCGTCGCGCCGCAAGCCAGCCAATAGTTCTTGAGGCCCGGCGCCGGGCCCAACAGCATGGCGCCGTCAGGCGTATAGGTGATGCCGCCGTTCAGCACGCGCTTCAGGCCCAGCTCGGCCAGCTCCGGACAGCGCTGGAAGCAGCGTTCCAGCCAGGGCGTGATGCCGTCCCAGTTCGGCTCGAAGAGCTCGTGCTCGGACTCCCAGGGACAGCCCTCCAGCCAAACCGCTTGCGGCGCCTGCTTGTCATAGAGACCGATGAGGGCGGAGCCCTGTTCACGGCGCAGGTAACCGCAGAAGGCATCGTCACGGGTGACCGGGATCTCACGCTCCGCGTCGGCAAAGGAAGGCACGCTGTCGGTGACGATGTAGTGGTGCATCATCGTCGTGATCGGCAGGTCCAGGCCGCTGAAACAACCGATCTGACGCGCATGATAGCCGGCGGCGTTCACCAGATGCTCGCAGTCAATGCTACCCTGGTCGGTCACCACCCGCCACTCCCCGTTGGGCTGCTGGATCACATCGCTGACACGGCAGTGGCGGACCACCTCGGCACCCATCAGCCTCGCGCCCTTGGCCAGGGCAAAACAGGCACCCGCCGGATCGACATGCCCGTCGTCAGGTGTGAAAAGCGCCCCTGTCACCCCCGCCGCCGCCAGATCGTAGAGCGGGTTCAGCGCGGCAAAGGCGTCAGGACTTAAGATCTCTGCCTCTAGCCGGCGCGCCAGGACCGCATCGCGGACGTGGTTGATCCAATCCATGTGCTCGGCCGAGCTGGCAACGCGGAGCGACCCGCAGCCATGCCAGCTGACGCTCTGGTCTGTTTCCGCCTCGATGGTCTTGTAGAGGTCCACCGCATAGTCGTGGATACTGCCGAGCGCATGGCCGGCGACCATGCGACTGACCAGGCCTGCCGCGTGCCAGGTGGCCCCCGAGGTCAGCTCTGCCTTCTCGATCAAGATGGCGTCGCTCCACCCCAGCTTTGCCAGGTGATAGAGGACAGAGGCCCCCATGTTGCCGCCGCCGATCACCACCACGCGGGCCTGGTCTCTCATGCCTTGGATCCTTGGTTAGGGCCGAAGCGAGATCGGCGTGTTGGCCCAAACCAACACGGCCTCCACTTGGCCCGGATTGCGAAAGCGGTGCGGCAGGTGGCTGGGAAAGGAAAAGCTGTCGCCGGCCCGCAGCCGAAAGCTCTTTTCGCCGATAAAGACCTCAATCTCCCCTTGAAGAACCAAGCCGGCCTCCTCGCCTTGATGCGTATAGAGGTCGTCACCGGTGGAGCCGCCCGGGGCATAGTGCGAGACGCCCAGCGCCAATTGGCCCTCAAGGCTGGCCGACAGCAGATGATCCTCAAAGCCCAGGTAGTCGGTGGACACCATAGAGCTGTAGGTCAGGCGGCGTCGCCGCTCTGCACGGACGATGTAGGGCCGTTCATCGGCCGGGGCTGGCCCGTCAGTCTGAAAGAACCAGCCGATTGCCACGTCCAGCGCCTCGGCAATGTCCTGCAAGGCGGTGATCGAGGGCTTCGCCAGACCGCGCTCCACCTTGCTCAAGAAGGAGACCGACTTGCCGGAGGCCTCCGCCAGCTTGGCCAGGGTTAGCCCGCGGGCCTTGCGCAGTTGTCGGATCTGCCCGCCAAGATCGCCGAGTGAGCTCTCTGATGGCTTGGGCCGTTGCTGTTCACTCATCATGAAAAATTTCAAAGCATTTTTTTCTCTCTGAGACAAGCAGGTTTCTCAGTCAAGACGCGCTAAAGGCCGACCGAGCAAGGAGTATGTTGCATTGTTTCATAACTTGCGTATTGCGCAATGAGAAAAACAATAGCATGCTTTTTTCACTAACAGCGATCTGGGTAGCAAGATGACCGACCCCACGCTTGATGCCATAGAAGCAATCCTCGGCGCCGAGGGCCTGGCCCGCGCTCGCGCACCGATCGACCAGCCCTCTGGTCTGCCCAATGCCGCCTACTGGTCGGAAGCCTGGCTGGCGCTAGAGCAGCGTAAGATCTTCGCGCGCGCCTGGGTTTTCGTCGCGGCCGAAGCGGAACTGCCGCAGGTCGGCTCCCTGCTGCCGTTAGAGATCGCAGGCACGCCGATAATACTGCTGCGCGACCAGGCGGGCGCGATCAGGGCCTTCCACAATGTCTGCCGCCATCGCGGCACCAAGCTGGTGGCAGAGCCTTGTCAAGTGAAGGCCATCACCTGCCCCTATCACGCCTGGACCTATCGCCTGGACGGAAGCCTGCGCGCGCGGCCGCACTTCCATGGGCCCGATCAAATCGAGGGCTTTACTAGTGAGGAAGGACGCACCTTCGGCCTCCACCCAATCGAGTGCGCCACCTGGAACGGCTGCATCTTCGTCAAGCTGGAACCCGGTGGGCTCAGCCTTGAGGATTGGCTGGCCCCGCTAGTCAAACGGACCCCTGCCTTCGACTTCTCTCAGAATCGCTGGATCGGCAAGCGCAGCTACCGCATCAAGAGCAACTGGAAGCTGGTGCTGGAAAACTACATGGAGGGCTATCACGTCTTCGCCGCCCATCCGCAGCTCATCAAACACGCGCCGATGAACGTGCGCTGGTCTGGCGCCTGGATGGAGCATGTCTTCTATAACGACTATGTAGCGCCTGAGCTGACGGCCGGCCGCGGTGATTCCCTGCCCCACTATCCCGGTCTCTCGGAGGAGGATAGGCGGCGGGGCCTCTGGTTTGCCGCACTGCCCAATTTCGCTGCCGAAGTCTTCGCCGATCAGTTCGTCGTCCTGGCAACCTATCCCCTATCCCCGGACGAGACCCTGGAGGTTCTGCACTTCTTCGTCGTCGGGGAAGAGGCCGCCGAGGCAGAGCGCTATGCCGGAGCGCGCGCAGCCCTCTTGGCAATGTGGCACGACCTCAATCTGGAAGACGTCGCCTTGCTGGAGCGCCTGCAGCAAGGCCGCCGCTCGATCGCCTTTGAAGGCTCGATCATGTCGCCGGCTTGGGAGGGGCCAGCGCACCAACTGGCACAGAAAGTCGTCGAGGCGATCATCGCGACCTGATCTTCTCCTGTGAGCAACGGGGAGAGCCCGCGACCACCCGGTTCGGAGGGCAACCGCGGGCTCTCGTTGGGTCACCCGGCGCAAGGTGACCCAAGCCCTGCCGCTAGAGCACTTTCGATTCGCTTGCGCTCATCAGCAGTGCCCTAGGTCTTCGTTTTAGAAGACAGACGCTCGTCGCTGGTGATCCCACCAGCCCGGGCTTTGCTCTAGAGCCAGACAAAGTCTGTCGATGTCAGCAGGTTGGCAGCGGTGACACCGTCGATCAGGAAGGCCTGATCGACCGAGCCGTCGCCGTCCTGGTCGACCTGGATCTGGCGCGGATTGTTGAACCGGGCCTCGGAGTTGCCGTTGCCTGAGAAACCGGCACCGCCGATGTAGGAGAAGGCTCCCGTCTCCAGCCCCGCTGCGAAGACCAGCTTGTCCTCGCCGTTGGCGCCATTGGCCAGCACACCGTCGAAGTCGCGGAAGACCGGACCGCCCGTGCCTGCCATACCCAGAGAGGCACCGCTGAAGAAGAAGTCGTCTTCACCCGATCCGCCGAAGAGCACGTCGCCAGAGGCCAGGCGCAGGGTGTCCGCACCGCTCCCACCTTCCAGGCGGTCGCCTTGCGGTCCGCCGAACAGCAGATCATTGCCGTCACGGCCTATGACCGTATCGCTGCCGGTCATACCGCGCAGGGTGTTGTCGCCGCTGTTGCCTTGAACGGTATTGTCCAGTTCGTTGCCGGCGCCGTCGATGTTGCCGCGATCGGCCTGCAGACGCAGGTTCTCGATGAAGGCCGAGGGCACCCCATCCGGCAAGGTAAAGTCGACGTTGGAGCGCACCAGATCCGTACCCTGGCCGTTGAACTCTCGGACGACATCGGTGGTGGTGCTGACCACGAAGGTATCGTCGCCACTGCCGCCGGTCATGGTGTTGGTGCCGCTGCGGGCGTTCAGGCGATCGGCACCGCTGCGTCCCACAAGCGTGTTGTTGAAGGAGTTACCGGTGATGATCTCGTCGTTCTCATTGCCCACCATGCGCGCCTCGCCGGCTTCCTGCATGATGTTGATGCGCTCGATCGAGACCTCGGCCGCGGTGCCCAAGGTGTAGTTGATGGCGTTGGAGCGCAGCACCTCGCTGCCCTCACCAGCCGCGTCAAAGATCAGGTCGTCCAGCTCATCAACGATAAAGGTGTCGTTGCTGAGGCCACCGTAGGCCGTGTCGACGCCGCTGCCACCGTTCAGGCGATCGCGACCTCGAGCACCGAAGATCTCGTCGCTGCCGCTGCCGCCGGCCAGTTGGTCACTGCCGCTGTCGCCGAAGAGCACGTCCAGACCCTGGCCACCGAAGAGGGTGTCACCACCGCTACCGCCATAGAGGCCGTCGTCGCCGCCATCGCCGCGCATCTCGTCCCTGCCAAGCTCCCCGCGCAGCGAGAAGTCATCGCCGTCGTCACCGTCGATGCGGTCGTTGCCGGTGCCACCACGCAGCAAGGAATCATCGCCGTCGCCGCCGAAGATGCTGTCGTGGCCGCTGCCACCGAAGAAGCGATCGTCGATGCCGGTATCTCCGAAGAGACGGTCATTGCCGGTGCCACCGAAGAAGGAGGTGTCATGTCCGCTGCCACCATAGACGACGTCGGAGCCACGACCGCCATAGAAGGAGAGGTCATCACCGTCCCCACCATAGAGGAGGTCATGCTGCGACTCCGTCGGGTTGACCTGGTCGCCGCCCTCGTTGCCGCCAAAGAAGCTGGTGTCGTTACCGCTGCCGCCGAACAGGGTGTCTTCGCCGTAACTACCGAAGAAAGCCCTGTCTTCGCCGCTATCGGCCAGCAGGCTGTCATTGCCGCTGCCACCGATGAAGATGCTGTCGGTGCCGCTGTTGCCGTAGATCTTGTCGTCGGCACCATCGCCGAAGAATTGCTGCTGCGTGATGTGCTCGCCGAAGATGAAGTCGTTTTGCTCTCCACCGAAGACCAGAGAAGGCGTGATGGTTCCGTCACTGCCGTCTGCGCCGTCGGCGTAGATCCGGTCGACACCGCTATTGCCGTAGAGGTAGCGGGCACCGGTGATTTCATCGGGACCGTTGCCGCCGAAAATCCGCTCAAAACCCACCAGAGTGTCGACGGCGTTGCCGCCATAGATGAAACGGGCGAAGTTGGTCGCACCGAAGATCCGGTCGTTCCCATCGCCGCCGTGGAGCTGCCGGTCGTAATTCGCCAGGATCGTGTCGTTACCTGAGTCTCCATAGATCCGGCTGTCACCCTGGAAGTCGTCGTTGATGATCAGGAGATCGGCACCACTGCCGCCGTAGAACAGCTCGTCAGAGCCAATGCCGCCTTCGATAGTGTCGTTGCCATTGGCGCCGAAGAGGGAGGTGTCGTTGCCGGTCAGGCCCTGCAGAGTATCATCGCCCGACAAACCGTAAATCGAGTCCGGAAAGGTCGATCCGGTGAGCGTATCATTGCCGCTGGTACCAACGTAGAGAGCCATGGGAAATCCCCTTCTTCCTTTAGCTTTATCTCAGCTTTGTTGGAGTCTTTAGGCGCGGGGGTCGGACTGTTGCCCCAAAGCTGGGGGCCAGTTAGACCGCTGCGCGGGGGCGGAGCCGCTTAGCCCGTCAAGTGACGTGGAGCATCATCGCTGGCACCGCCGAGGCCTGCCGAGATCCGACTTCGGGCTTCCGACCAATGAACCGATCCCTCTTGTCTCAAGTTTGGTGGATCGAGCCATCACCCTCTTCAATCCCTTTGCCAACCGCCTAGGTCGGACCGTCAAGGTCTCGTCGCCAGAAGGTCGGCAGCGGCGAACAATTTTTCAAGAGGGCAAATTCAATCGGTACATTTTTTCAATTTCGCTGAACGAGCCTCCAGAGACCAACAGCAAGGCGTCTCAGACCGAAGACTTCGCTTGGCAGCAGGCGGGCTTAGGGTTAGAGCTTGCCTTGGTGTTCGGGACATCGGAAGCCAGCCGGTTCACTCGGAGTCAAAGCGCCCTCGCCCTACGCTTTTAAGGACGCGGTCAATGCAGAGTTTTACCTGCCCCTATTGCGGGCTGCGTGACGAGCAGGAGTTTCACTATTTGGCGGAACCGAAGCCGAGACCGGCGTCGGGTGTCAGCGACGAAGAATGGGGGCAATACCTCTACTTCGAGAATAACGAAAAGGGCGTCCACAGAGAGCTTTACCGCCATATCTGCGGTGCCCTGGTGGTAGTCGAGCGCGATACCGTGACCCACCGGGTGATCTCTTGCCGTGCCGCGGCGGAGGCACAGACATGAGCCAGAGCCACCGTCTGCCCAAGGGCGGAGAGATCAACCGCCGGCGCCGCCTCTCCTTCCTCTTCGAAGGCCGGCCTTACGAGGGCTATCAAGGCGATACCCTAGCCTCGGCCCTGATAGCCAACGGCGTGCGCCTGGTCGGGCGAAGCTTCAAGTATCATCGCCCGCGCGGGCTCTATGCAGCAGGCGCAGAGGAGCCAAACGGCCTCTTGGACATCACTCTTGGAGAGCGCCACGAGCCCAATGCGCGTGCAACCCTGGTGGATCTGGTGGACGGCATGATCGCGCGCGGGGTCAATGCCGATCCCGATCTGGAAAGCGATCGCAACGCCCGGCTGGACAAGCTGGCCCGCTTCATCCCGGCCGGCTTCTACTACAAGACCTTCATGCGGCCGAAGTGGGCAGACTACGAGCCCAAGATCCGCCAGATGGCGGGCCTGGGGCGTCTTGACCCCAATTCCGTGTCTCCGCCGCAGGAGCTGCGGCATGGGCGCTGCGACCTGCTGATCGTCGGTGCTGGACCGACCGGTCTGGCTGCAGCCCGGGCCGCAGCCAGCTGCGGGCTCTCCGTCTGGCTGATTGATCTAGAGCGCCGCCTGGGCGGTCAGTTGCTCTGGCGCCAGACCGAGATCGAGGGTGAGCCAGGTGCCGATTGGGCGGATCGCACGGCCGGCGCGCTGGAGAAAGCCGGTGTTCGGGTCATGACCCGCACCATGGCTGCAGCCTACTACGACCAGAACCGCATCCTCCTGTTGGAACACCATGAGCGGGATGAGAAGGGCCACGGCTGGCAGCGCGAACGCCTCTGGGTGCTGCAGGCCAAGCGCGTGATCCTGGCCACCGGTTCGCACGAGCGGCCGCTGGTCTTTCCCGACAACGATCGACCAGGAATCATGGGCGCCTCGGCCGCTGCGGTCTATGCAAAGCGCTATGCGGCGCTGCCCGGCCGGCGCATTCTGGTCGCCACCAACAACGACGACGGCTACGAGAGTGCGCAGGTGCTGCGCCAAGCCGGTGCCGAGGTGGCTCTGTCCGATCTGCGCACCACACCGGCTCCAGAACTGCTGGCCGCCATGGAGGCCGCCGGGATCCAGGTCTCGCTCGGCCATCAGCCATTGAAGGTTCACGGAACCCTGGCGGTCGACGGCGTGACCCTGGGCCGGACCGGCACTTCGGTCGCGGCCAAAGGCGGCGCGGGTGCCACCTTCGGTCAAGACGTCGATTTGCTGTGCCTCTCGGGCGGCTGGTCGCCGGCCGTGCACCTCCTCTCACAATCCGGTGGCAAGCTGCGCTACGACCCAGAGATTGCCGGCTTCCGCCCGCGCCTCTCGGTGCAAAAAGCTGAGAGCGCAGGCTCCGCCAATGGAAGCTTCGGGCTTCAGGACTGCTTGGACGAAGGGCATCGCGCTGCCCAAGCAGCGCTCTCCGCCTTAGGAGCGAAGAGTGAGGTCGATCCCGCCAGCGGCCAAGAGACAGAACCCTTCGGCAGCAGTGCGATCCAGCCCTTCTGGCGGTCTCGGGTCCAGGGCGCGCGCCAGTGGGTCGATTTCCAGAACGACGTCACCGCCAAGGACGTCGCTCTGGCCGCGCGCGAGGGCTATGTCTCGGTCGAGCATCTGAAGCGCTACACGACCCTGGGCATGGCCACGGACCAGGGCAAGACCTCGAACATCAACGGCCTGGCCATCCTGGGCGAAGAGACAAAGCGGCAGCCGGGCGAAGTTGGGACCACCACCTTCCGCCCACCCTATACGCCGCTCTCCTTGGCTGCGATTGCGGGTCTCCGGCGTGACGATCTGATTGCCACCCGCCGTGAGCTGCCGGCGCTCGCCGCCCACAAGGAGTCCGGCGCCGCCTTCCGCGATTACGGGATCTGGTCGCGGCCAGCCTGCTATCCCAAAGAGGGCGAAAGCCAGGCCGAGGCAATCCAGCGCGAGGCCCTGCAGGCTCGCCAGCAGGTCGGTCTGATGGATGGCTCCAGCCTGGGCAAGATCGCCATCGTCGGGCCGGACGCGGCAGAGTTCGTCAATCGCCTCTACTACAACCGCCTGGACAATCTGAAACCGGGCCGGCTGCGCTATTGCCTGATGCTGAACGAGACTGGAATCCTGCTGGATGACGGCGTGGTGGCGCGCCAGTCGGACCAGCGCTATCTGCTCTCCCCCTCCTCCAGCCACAGCGACCATGTCTTGCATGCTCTGGAAGAGTGGCATCAGGGCGAGTGGCCGGATCTTAAGGTGCATGTCCTGGACGAGACCCAAGCCTGGGCCACCCTGTCGATCTCCGGTCTCCGCTCGCGCGATGTGATGAGCGCGCTCTCGACCGACGTCGACTGGAGCGACGCGGCCTTGCCCCACATGGCCTTCGCCGAGGGGCAGCTTGAGGGCCTAAGAGCCCGCATCGCTCGCGTTAGCTTCACGGGCGAACGTGGCTACGAGATTTCCGTCCCCGCCCGCTATGGCGCCGCCCTTTGGCGTCACTTGATCGAGCTGGGCCGTCCCTTCGGCATCACCCCCTTCGGCATCGAATCGCTCTCAGTCATGCGGGCCGAAAAGGGCTACATCCTGATCGGCCGGGACACCGATGGAACCACCATGCCGCAAGACCTGGGTATGCTGGGTCCGCTGAAGAACAAGGACGTGGACTACATCGGGCGGCGCTCGCTCTGGCTGCCCGAGGCCAAGCGCCAGGATCGTCGCCAGTTGGTGGGCCTGCAGGTGCTGGACGAGGGCGGCCCGATCGAAAACGGCGCGCACACCATCGTGGATCGCGGCGGCCGTATGGTCAGCACCGGCTATGTCACCTCCAGCTACATGAGCCCGATCCTGAAACGCCCCATTGCCCTCGCCTTGTTGGCGGGTGGCCGGGCGCTTGAAGCTGAGGGTGCCAAGATCGAGACCGTTCATCTGGGTAAACGCCGCCCGGTCAAGGTGGTCTCTCCCTGCTTCTTCGATCCCAAGGGAGGACGGCTCCATGACTGAGCTCTTGGCAGAGGCGCCTGACGCCCACCTCTCCGAGGCGCCCAAGGTTTCCGGCCTTTCGCTCTCAGTCGCCGAGCCAGACGCAATCCTGGTCCTGGGCGGCGAGGCTAAGGACAAGACCTTCTCGAAGGCCATCAAGTCTGCCCTTAGAGTCGATTTACCCGACCCGGGTGGGCAGAGCGGCAGGCAGCGCGTCTTGATCTGGCAGGGCTTTGGCCGCTGGCTGCTCTACTGCCACAGCAGCGGCGCCGCTGCGCTTGCAGGGCTCCAGAAGTCTATGGGACCCGAAGCAGCCGTCAGTGACGTCAGCGATGCGTTCTTCGCCGTGGAGATCGAGGGGCCGCTGTTGCGTGACCTGCTGGCCATGGGCTGCAGTGTCGACTGCTCCGCCGGCGTAATGCCCAGTGGCAGCTCCGCCGTGCTGCGCTTTGCTGAGCTGCCGGCAACCCTGATCGTGACCGGGCGCGAGAGCGCGATCATCCTGGTCGAGCGAGCCAGCAAGGGTTACGTCTGGGCCTGGCTCTCACGCGCCACAGGTCTCCTCGCTTAGTCCCTACGGAGAGAACAACCAATGTCCGAGGCCACCGACCGCCAGGGTCTGACCATGAGCGGCGCAGACGCCGATTGTGCGGCGCTCTATGATCGCGGGACAGAGGGCTTCCTCTGCTACAATGGCGATCCCATTGGCGGCATCAAGCAGGCCTTGGAAAAGCGCCCCGATTTCGTCATGGGCTACCTCTTCATCGCCCTGCTGAACCTCACCGGGATGGAGCCGCGCAGTTGGCGCCGGGCGGCCAAGAAGCTGGACGAGGCCGCAGGCTATGCGATGAACGACCGCGAGCGTCTGCATCTGGCGGTGGCCAGGCGCTACCTCTCCGGCGATTTCAATGGTGCCAGGGCCGAGATCGAAACCCTGCTGCTGCAGTGGCCGCGCGATGTCCTGGCGTTGCAGATCGGCCATATCCTGGATTTCTACTGTGGGGACGTACGCTCGCTGCGCGATCGTGTGGCCCGACGGATGCACGCCTGGTCTCGCAACGACGAGAGCTTTCACGGCGTGCTCGGCCTGCACGCCTTCGGCCTGGAGGAATGTGGACAGTATCGCCAGGCGGAAGAGCAGGGTCAGGCCGCCGTCGGCCTCAACCCGGAGAATGCCTGGGCCGCCCACGCCGTAGCCCATGTCTATGAGATGGAGGCGCGTTCTGAGGCCGGTATCGCCTGGCTGCGCGGCACCGAGAAGGGCTGGTCCCGCGAGAACTTCTTCCAGATGCATAACTGGTGGCACCTTGCGCTCTGCCACCTGGAGCGCGACGAGGACGAGGCCGCTTTGGCGCTCTACGACGGCCCCATCATGGCGGCCCGCAACGGCGTGATCCTGGAGCTATCGGACGCCGCCTCCCTGCTCTGGCGCCTGCGCCTGCGTGGAGTCGACCAAGGTGAACGCTGGCAGCCCGTGGCCGAGGATTGGCTGCCCTTCCTCGAGGAGGACATTCACGCCTTCAACACGGTGCATGGCGTGATGGCCTTCCTGGGCGCCGAGCGGCCGCAAGAGCTGGAGACCCTGCTTTCCAAGATGGAAGCTGCTGCTGCCGGCGACAGCGACAATGGGCGCATGGAACGCCTGGTCGGCCTGCCGCTGGCCCGCGGCCTGATCGCCTTCGAGCGTGGCGACTATGCAGGATCTATCTCGGCCCTGGCCGACCTCAGACCGGCGGCCCAGCAGTTCGGCGGCAGCCATGCCCAGCGCGACATCATCGATCTCACCTTGATGGAAGCGGCTGCCCGCTCAGCGAATCGACCCCTGCTCCAGGCCCTGGTCGCAGAGCGTGCGGCACTGCGCGCAGACAGCGGTTGGGTCAGGCGCTCCCTCGCCCAATTAAGCAAGCTCGCAGCCTAAGTCGCGGATTCCAAACGGCCTTAGCCAATCATCGAATTGAGGCGTCTCGTCAGCACTTTTCTCCACAGCCATCTGCGCCTTGCAAAGCCTCAGGGCTGGCGCTATGCGAACGGGATTGGCTTTAGGCCTCCGCCGCAGACTGGCAGCCGAAAGAGACCCTCTCCAACGCAGGACTTGAGAAGAGACGATGCTATCGCGTGTCATGGGCATGCTCTCGGCCGATATGGCCATCGATCTAGGAACCGCCAACACGCTGGTCTACGTCAAGGGCCGCGGGATCGTGCTGAACGAGCCCTCGGTGGTTGCCATCGCCGAAGGGCGCGGCAAAAAGCAGGTCCTGGCGGTCGGCGACGAGGCAAAGATGATGTTGGGCCGTACCCCCGGCAACATTCAGGCCATCCGTCCCCTGCGTGACGGCGTGATCGCCGACTTCGAAGTCGCGGAAGAAATGATCAAGCATTTCATCCGCAAGGTTCACAACCGGCGTTCCTTTGCCTCCCCTCAGGTCATCGTCTGCGTGCCCTCCGGCTCCACTGCCGTTGAGCGGCGCGCCATTCAGGAGTCGGCCGAGAGCGCGGGCGCACGTCGCGTCTTTCTGATCGAAGAGCCGATGGCGGCCGCGATCGGCGCCGGCCTGCCGGTGACCGAGCCCACGGGTTCGATGGTGGTGGACATCGGCGGCGGTACCACCGAGGTGGCGGTCCTCTCTCTGGGCGGCATTGTCTACTCACGCTCTGTACGTGTCGGCGGCGACAAGATGGACGAGGCCATCATCGGCTACATCCGTCGCAACCACAATCTGCTGGTCGGCGAGAGCACGGCGGAGCGGATCAAGAAGGAAACGGGTTCAGCCTGCCCGCCCGAAGACGGCGAGGGCCGGGTGATGGAGGTCAAGGGCCGTGACCTGATGAACGGCGTCCCGAAGGAGCTGATCATCACCGAACACCAGGTATCAGAATCCTTGGCAGAGCCGGTCGGCGCCATCGTTGAGGCCGTCAAAGTTGCCCTGGAGCATACCGCACCGGAGTTGGCCGCCGACATTGTCGACAAGGGCATCGTCTTGACAGGCGGAGGCGCTCTGCTCGGCAACCTCGATTTCGTCCTGCGGGCCGCGACCGGCTTGCCGGTCTCAATTGCCGACGATCCTCTCTCCTGTGTTGCGCTTGGCACTGGGCGTTGTTTGGAAGAAATGAAAGTTCTGCGCACCGTTTTGATCTCGATGTACTGATTTTTTTCGGTGTAACGTAACAATTCCTTGCTTGAAGCTTGGACGACGCGAGTCGCCTACGTTAGGGTCTGTCGCGAATCCAGTTAGCGTCTTGCCCGGCCGGACAGATCCAGGCCAGCAAGACGAGCTAGCGTCAGTCGATTGAGGGTCGAGCCCGCCAATGCAACGGCCATTGTCCGTAGCGCGCATTGCCACCCCCCTGAAGGCCTGGGCCGGACGGTTGGCCTTCGCCGCCCTCGTCGCCACGGCCTTCACCCTGATGCTGCTGTCCAAGGCCGATGTCGCTGTCATCGAACGCACCCGCTCCGCCGTGGACGATGCCGTAGCCCCGCTCCTGGAGGCGCTCTCGCGGCCGGTGACCACGGTCAACGGCATCATCGACTATGCTGAGGAGATGGCGGCCCTCAGGGCTCAGAACGAGGCGCTCAGGGCCGAGAACGAGCGCCTGCTGGCCTGGCAGGCCCGTGCCCTGGAGTTGCAGGCTGAGAACCGCCGCCTTTCCGCATTGCTGAACTTCGTGCCGGATCCGGAGGCGCGCAGCGTTTCCGCCCGCATCATCGGCGATCAGGGTGGCGCCTTTGCCCGCTCTTTGCTGCTGAACGCCGGCAGTGCCAAGGGCGTCAATCGCGGTCAGGCGGCGATGACCGGCAATGGCCTGGTCGGCCGGGTGGTCGGCACCGGAGAGCGCAGCTCGCGCGTGCTGCTGCTGACCGACATCAACAGCCGCATTCCCGTCCTGGTCGGCGAACAGCGCAACCGCGCCGTCCTGGTCGGCGACAACACACCGGAGCCCCACCTGCTCTATGTCGATCCCGATGTGCAGCTGGCCGCCGGCGACTATGTCGTGACCTCCGGCGATGGCGGCATCTTCCCCAATGGGCTGCCGATCGGGCGTCTCTCGGCCGTCGCCGATGGCAAGACCGCCGTCCGCCCCTTCGTCAACTGGGATCGGCTGGAGATTCTGCGCCTGATCGACTATGGTTTCGTTCGCGACTCCGAGCCTGACTTGATCGGGCCACGCTGATCCGAAGCCAGTCTGGTTCGAAGCCAGGCTGAATCGAAGAAGGTGATCATCGCGCTTGCAGCATTTGAGAAGGCATCCGACCCGGGCATGTTCCTAACCGCTCTGCAAAAGATCGATCGCTGGACGCGCATGCTGCTGCCGGGTCTCTTGGCCCTGATTCTGATCCTGGTGGGCATGGTGCCGATCCGCCTGGCTGGTTTGACGCCAATCTCGCCCTGGCTGCTGTTGATCCTGGTCTACTTCTGGACGGTGCATCGCCCCGATCTGCTGCCGATCTGGGCGATCTTCGGCCTCGGCCTCTTGAGCGATCTCTTGAGCGGCGGTCCGGTCGGTCCCGGGACCTTCACCTTGCTGCTGATTCATGGTGCGGTGAAGGCTCAGCGGCGTTACATAATCCCACATTCCTTCATCGTGCAGTGGATCGTCTTTGCCTTGGTCGCAATTCTCGCCGAATCGCTGCTCTTCTTGAGCCAGATGGTTGCATTGCGCGCGGTCCTGGCGGTCGAGCCCGCGGCCTTTCAGGCCTTGATGACGATTGCGATCTATCCCTGTCTGGCCTGGATCTTCGTGCTGACCCAGAACAGCTTCCTGAAACAGGCCTAATTGGAGAGAGCGGGCGGTGGCATTGCGTCAACATAATGAGGAGCTGCGACGGACCCGGAGCCTGACCCGCCGCGCCCTCATTCTGGGCGGCCTGCAACTCGGCCTCTTCGGGGTCTTGGGGGCGCGCCTCTATCAGCTTCAGGTCGTGCAGACAGATCGCTTTGCCCTCTTGGCCGAAGAGAACCGGGTGAACATGCGCCTGCTGGCCCCGCCGCGCGGGCGCATCGTCGACCGCTTCGGCGCGGACCTCGCGATCAACCGGCGTAATTACAAGGTCATGCTGGTCCGCGAGCAGGCGCAAGACCTGGAGCAAACCCTGGCGCAGTTGCAGACGATCGTCCCACTGGAGGAAGCCGATCTGGAGCGCATGGCCCGCGACCTCCGGCGCACCCGGGCCTTCGTGCCGATGATGGTAGCAGAGAACCTGACCTGGGATCAGGTCAGCCAGATCGAGGTTAATGCTCCGGAGCTGCCCGGCATCTCGATCGATGTCGGCGAGACCCGGATCTATCCCCTGCGCGAGTCTGTGGCGCATATCGTTGGCTATGTCGGCCCGGTCTCCGAGCCAGAGCTCAAGGCCTCGACCGACCCCCTGCTGCAGCTCCCGGACCTGCGCATCGGCAAGAGTGGCGTCGAGAAGGAATACGACAAACGCCTGCGCGGCCGTGCCGGGACCCTGGAATACGAGGTCAATGCCTATGGCCGCACCATCCGGGACCTTAAGCGGCAGGACGGCGAGCCCGGCAAGGACCTGGTGCTCTCCATCGATTCCCGCCTGCAGCGCTATGCCCACGAACGGCTGGCCAGCGAGACCGCAGCCTCGGCCGTGGTGATGGACATCGAGAAGGGTGATCTTCTGGCGCTGGCCTCCGTGCCGACATTCGATCCGATGAATTTCGTCCTCGGGCTTTCGGGTGCGGATTGGAACCGCCTGACCCATGATCCCTTGAAGCCGCTCTCGAACCGCTCGGTCTATGGCCTCTATGCGCCGGGCTCGACCTTCAAGATGATCGTCGCCCTAGCGGCGCTGGAGGCCGGGATCGGCCCCAACCAGACGGCCTACTGCCCAGGCCACTACAAGCTCGGAAAGTCGCGCTTCCACTGTTGGCGGCGCTGGGGCCATGGCCACATGGACATGGTGGACTCGCTGCGTCAGTCTTGTGATGTCTACTTCTATGACGTCTCCCGGCGCATCGGAATTGAGCGTATCGCGGCCATGGCCAAGAAGCTGGGCCTGGGTGCGCCGACCGGCCTGGATCTGCCCGGCGAACGCAGCGGTGCGATCCCGACCAAGGCCTGGAAGCAGGAAAAGCTGGGCCAACCCTGGCAGATCGGCGAGACCCTGGTCTCCGCCATCGGGCAGGGCTTCGTGCTGGCAACGCCGGTGCAGCTCGCCGTCATGACCGCGCGCATCGCCAATGGCGGCAAGAAGGTGAACCCCCGCCTGCTGCGCGGTCTGCGTGACGAGAACACCTCGGTGCGCATCACTCATCCGCTGGAAGACCTGGGTATCCCAAGCCAGCATCTGGCCATCATCAAGGAAGGCATGGATCAGGTGGTGAACCACCGCCGCGGCACGGCGCGCAAGGCCAGGATCAAAGAGGAAGGCTGGGAAATGGCCGGCAAGACCGGGACCAGCCAGGTGCGCCGCATCACCATGGCCGAGCGTGCACGCGGTGTGACCCGCAACGAGGATCTGCCCTGGCGGCGTCGCGATCATGCCCTCTTCGTCGGCTATGCGCCGGTGCAGGCCCCGCGCTATGCCTGTGCCGTGGTGGTCGACCATGGCGGCGGCGGCTCCAAGGCGGCCGCCCCCATCGCCCGCGACCTCTTGATCGAAACACAGCGACTGGCTCCGCTGACCACACCTGCCCTGCCGCTCGCCGCCTATCAGCGTGACCGGCAAGAGAGCTGAGGCCATGTCTCTACTAACCGGATCGCGTGGCGGCGAAACCAGCTACTCCCTTGGCCAAAAGCTGCTGCAGGTGAACTGGGTCCTGGTCCTGCTGCTCTGCCTGCTGACCGGGGTCGGCCTCCTGATGCTCTATTCGGCAGGCGGCGGCAGTACCGATCCCTGGGCGACCCGACAGGCCGTCCGCTTCGGGGTCTCCCTGGTCGTGCTTCTGGTCATCGCCCTGGTCGATATCCGCTTCTGGTACCGCATGGCCTATCCCATCTTCGGGGTCGCCATGGCGCTTTTGGTCGCCGTGGAGATCGCCGGGCGAACCGGCATGGGCGCGCAGCGCTGGATCGACCTTAAGGTCTTTCAGCTGCAGCCCAGCGAGGTGATGAAGATCGCCCTGGTGCTGGCCTTGGCGCGCTATTTCCACACCTTGGCGCCGGAAGACACCGGTCGACCGGTCAAGCTGATTGTGCCCCTCCTCCTGGTCCTGGCACCGGTTGCCCTGGTCCTGAAGCAGCCCGATCTCGGCACTGCCGGCATGCTGCTGGCGGCCGGAGGTGCCGTCTTCTTCTGTGCCGGCGTGCGCTATTGGATGTTCGCCATCGTCCTGGCACTGGCAGCCGCTGCGGTGCCGATCGCCTGGGATATGCTGCACGAGTACCAACAGGCGCGCATCCTGACATTCCTCGACCCCGAGAGCGACCCGCTGAACAGCGGCTATCACATCCTGCAGTCCAAGATCGCACTGGGATCCGGCGGCATGTGGGGCCAGGGCTTCCTGCAGGGCACCCAGAGCCACCTGAGCTTCTTGCCGGAGAAGCAGACCGACTTCATCTTCACTATGCTCGCCGAAGAGCTGGGACTGGTCGGCGCGCTCGGCCTGCTGCTGCTCTACGCCCTGGTCCTGGCCTACGGCTTTGCCATCGCCTTCAGCGCACGCAGCCAGTTCGCCCGGCTCCTGGTCCTGGGCATCACCGTCAATCTCTTCCTCTACGTCTTCATCAACATCGCCATGGTGACCGGCATCGTACCCGTCGTCGGCGTGCCCCTGCCGCTCATCTCCTACGGCGGCACGGCCATGCTCGCAATCATGGTCTCCTACGGCCTGGCCATCTCGGCCTACGTCCACCGCGAGACCAAGATCGCCCGCCGCGGCCTCAGCGAGGAATAGATCTGGTATGCGCTAAGTGGACCTCAGCGCCGCGCACCAGCCCACTCCTTAGCCCGTCCATCCAATAGGTGACCTACCTGTGTGGACGGGCGAAGGAGTGGGCCGGAACCGCTGAGCAAAGTCGGTCATCGTCAATGATCGACAGCACTCACAGGAGATAGGCAGAAAAGGTGCTTGCAGGCCCGCAGCGGTCTTGCTATATCCCCCGCTCTCTTGGGCGGGCGCATAGCTCAGTTGGTAGAGCAGCTGACTCTTAATCAGCGGGTCCAAGGTTCGAGTCCTTGTGCGCCCACCAATAGAATCAATGACTTAAGACACTCCACCTATTGCGGTGTGAGGATGTGTCTGCGTCTCAGGCGGTTCCCTTCTAGGGCTGTCCTTCTAGTGCCATCACCTCTCCTATTGGAATGAGACCTCAAGAGAGGTGCATTCGCTGCTAGCCATGGCTACAGGCCTCTGCAAACCAAGGCCGATTCTCAGCAGGATCATGGAGTTGAAACGGGAGGGTCGCGGATGACCGTCTCCAACAGCGTTTTAAAGGTCCTGGCTGTACGAGCGCAGCCAGGACCGCTTTGGCGATTCTTGAAGGGTTCAAAGGCTCGGTCCAGGGATTGCACCTACCCTCACCTCAATTCACCAAGCAGCAGAGCTCACACCCCTACCGCATGGGATCGTAGTGGCATCCACAGCAGCTGAAGCTGACCTTCATGTGCGGGCGATCCAGAGCCTCATCGACCAAGCTGTCCAGTGCCTCGTTGCCGTCGCTGATGACGGAGTAGACGGCGTGGTCGGCAGCACGAACCGGGCGATCCAGACACTCGTCGTTGGAGATCGAGTAGTGCAGTTCGTTGCCGGGACCCGAGACGAGATCGAAACCCTGCTCCAAGGAGTACTGTGCTTCGGCGCTCTGCCGGTCGCTAACGGGTTTTCCATAAGCCATGATTGGGGTCCTTCTTCTGGTCTTTAATCTGCCTGAAGGGTCGTCGCCGCGCTGTGGCTTGGCTCAGAGGCTCCAGGACCTTGTCTCTTCTGAGGAATCCCTGTCGCTGATGCTGCCATCGGTTAGGGATCTGCTCTGACGGACACGAACGCCGTGCCCTCTCCCTAATTTTGGGCCTGAACGAACCTCCATAAAGAGACCATTGGAGAATTCCCTGCAATAACCTCGATCCGACCCCAATATGGGACAAGTTGCGTCACGTTGGCCATTGTGGCTACTTCAAGAATTCACAAACTGCCCCACTGCACATTTACTCTGCGGATTCAGTACCGGAGCCCTAGGAGGGAGCTCGGCAAAACCGATCCGGTATGCAGAGGTCATTGTCCAAGCGTTAACCTATGGGAGGGAGCAGAACGCGCCGATCATGCGGCCGCTTGCAGTCGATCTGCGGCGGCCAACTAAGCCCCTCAATGCCGCACCGGCTTTCGGGCGAGGACGCGCGAGGCCGTGATCATATAGACCTCGTGACCGCCGTCGAACAGGCGGGTGAGTTCGCCTTGCCTGGCCGCAGAGAGCCCCGAGCGCAGGACCTGTCCATGCGTTGAGCCTTCCATCCAGTTATAGAAGGCCGATACCTCGGGAAAATGCTGCCAGACCTCGAACTCCTAGGCGCGGTCCACGAGGAAACCCGCTTGCTCCAAGAATGCGCGCCACTCGTCGGCACGGAGGACAATGTTGCCAGGGTTCTTCGGGTTCGGACCTTCGCTGTCTTGGTTGAAGACCCGGCCTAGCAGCGGCGAAAGATGGGCGCACGCGGTAAAGACACAGCGTCCCCCCGGCGCCAAGCAGCGCGCCATCTCCCGCAACGCCCGTGCACGCTCCCGGACGAATTGCAGCGCGAAGTTCGAGAAGAGGAGATCGATCGAGCCATGTGGGATTAAAGCCAGATCTTCAGCACGCCCCACTTCAAAGCTGAGGTTGCGGCACTCTGGCGAACGTGCCTTTCTTGCCAGTTTGACCCGCTCCACATCGGGGTCGACGCCGACGACCGAGCCCTCAGGGCCCACGCGTCTGGCGATGAGCTCCGTCAAGGTGCCGGGACCGCATCCCAGATCCAAGACCCGCTCACCGGGCTTCGGATCTGCTGTCTCAATCAGCTCTAGGCCATACCTATGCTGGGGATAGCTGTAGCTAGCATAGAGTTCTGCTTGTCTTACCTGCTGGTTCATCTCTTGACACCTTTGCGTTTGCCTTTGCCGTGAGGAGGGCAGTGTCTGAGCGTCAACCGAGAGCCAGGCTTGCAACCTTCTCAGTCTGCAAGTGATGCACCATTGTGGCGAAGAGGTGTGCTTCTTTGGATTTCTTTCCGCCTTAAGAGCCTGATGAACGCCGGAAGGTCATGGCCTTGTAATCCTTCTCGACCCCAGGACAGCGCAGCGCCTGGCCATGGAAGACGATGTAGACGCCCGGGTCCAGCAAACGGCAGGCAAAGAGCGCCTCCGTCAGGTTTTGACGGCCGTCGCTGCCTTCGATGACCGCCGGCGTCATTGCCCCGGTCAGGATAACGGGGACAGTCAGGGCGCCCAGCTCCTCAACCAACAGATCGGCGGTCTGAGCCATGGTGTCGGTGCCGTGGACGACGACGACGGCGTTGTTGCGCTTTGATGCAACGCGCACACGGTGCACCACCGCCTGGCGATCCTCATCCGTGAAGTCCTGCGAATCCTTGTTCAAGAGCTCGACCAGCTTGATCTTCGCATCGTTCAGGTGGAGCGACTGGATGATGCGCTTGGCAACGGGCTCGTCGTTGCGCATGACCGCTGTGCGCTGGTCATAGGTCTTGGAGATGGTCCCACCGGTCAAGATCACACTGATGCGGAACAGCTGCGTCGCCGGGCTGCCACGGTCTTCGCTGACAATCGGCGCCTCGGGCAGGACCCAAAGCGCCGTATCATCATCCCCTGCGCTCTTCGAGGCGCTCATCTTCCAACTCCCTCATCCGGGTTCTTAGCCAAGCTGCAGCTTTCTTAGCGCAAGCCCCGGGCTCCTGTCTTCACCGCAAGGTCATGAGGCACGGCCGTAGCGCTCGATTGGCAAACTGCAGGCAGAAACTCGATGGCTAGCGAATCGCGTTCGAGGTCGTCAGCGGGTGATTGTCGGGATGGAACTTCTGTCTGAATTCGGCCGGCGTGTTCTTCTTCGGATAGGGACGATCGGGCACAGGGAGCCCCAACCGGTCGCAGAGCGGCTGCCATCCCGATCCCAGTCCGTAGACCAGCAGCCGATCCTTCGGCACGCTCGCCTCCACTTCGGCAACGTAGTCGCGATAACACTGGATCATGTGGTCCGGGTCATGCAAGCGACCGCCAAAGAACCTGTCGCCGACCAGGCGTTGGGTCATGGCTCTGAACTGGCTGCGATCCTCCGGCGCCATTGCCTGCACCTCCTGCAAGAGCGGCAGGATCGTATTGGCATAGCTCCGATACCAGGCTTCGGGGTCACGCTTTGTCAGCAGAACCAGGGCATCGGGATAGACCTCCATCAGCTCTCGCCAATAGGCGGCAACGGGCCAATCGACAGAGGAGCGACAGCCAGCAAAGATCTTCGTCCAGTCCGGCGGCAGCCCGTCGACGATGTCGATCCAGTAGCCCATCTGCTCTTCGGAGGTGAGCACGTTGTACATCGTGTAGCAGGGCCCGAGACCCAGCTGCTCCAGGGCTTCGGCGAGCGAGTCGGTGCCGGTACGCGCGATGGCCGCGCTGATGATTTGCAAGGACATCTTGGTCACTCCTTTTGGGCGGCGGGTCGGACGCGGCGGGTTCGGAGAGTTGTCGTTCTGATCAGATACACCTTTCAATGTCGTCACGGTCATCGGGACTGGCAAGCGGCGTCAGTCCGCGCTCAGCTGCGCCGCAGAGACATACCGTTGCTTGATTGGCTTAGCCTGCGGATGCACAGTCATTAGATGAGATTCGCAGAGACAAGCTGGAACTGCTCCAGTGCCCTATCCGGGCTCTTGCACAAACCTTCGCTGCCCGATTGCCTCTTCGCTGATCGGGCGAAGCTTCGGATCATGGTGCGAACGATGGCGCTGTCTGCCTGCCTGCTGCCAACAGCCGTGACCACCGCTGAGGCTGACGCGCCCTGCTTCTATTCAGACGGCGCCCAGGTTCCGGAACCCGGATTCTCCGAAGCCGCAATGCACGCCTACGAGTTCGGACCACAGCTAAAGGCTTCGTTCGACGCATTAAGCGATGGTGAGGTCTCAACCGTCGTTGCGCTGCTGGAGCATCCCGGCTCGACGTTGCTAACGATGAAGTGCTCGGCAAACGACGTCTTCTGGACCCATCTCTCACTGGTCGGCCTCAGCGACACCTCGGATGACGCCGTGCCTGCAGACTTGGCAGGAAAGGCCAGGGGCTACAGGGTGACTGAGGAAGGCCAGCAACTGCTGCCGGGCCTGATCGATGGGCTGGTTCGAGAGCGCTATCAGTGAGGATGTCTCTGGGATAGGGCCCAGCAAGACCGATCTCTGGCGCGTTCCTCAGCGCCGGCCGCCGCGTTGCAGAGCCCGCATCGCCATGCGGATGACCATCATCACCAATCCGGTCAGCCCGCCCCCGCCACCAGGCAGGCCCCTCCGTCCCGCCATACCGGTCATCCTGGCTGCCTGCCTCATCTGGCGTTGCGCCTTTCTATGTCGATGCTTCATAGGACCTCCGGGGACCGCTTTATCAACACTTGGCGTGGGCGTTTAGGTCTTCAACCTCAAACGCACCTACTTGCGGATCAAGGTCACCTTCTCGTCTTTCTTTTGCAGGCGCCCGCTGAACTCGTCGCGATCCACTTTGCGCGCCACCATGGCCAGGCTGTTGACGAAGGCGTAGAACTCAAAGCGGCCGTCCTTGCGCTCCCAGCGGTTGATGAATTGCATGCCATCGAAATGTATGCAGCCGCTGGGGCTGGCCTGCCCGGAATCGCGGTTGTAGCCTTCTTTCACCGTGAGCTTGCAGGTGAAGATCGAGCCTCTCTGGCTGACCTCCCAGGTACCGACGATCGCACGCGGGCCCTTGGCCTTACCGGAGTTCGATGTGCCGCCACCTGTTGCCCCATCCGTGGTGACACAAGCCGTCAAAGCCATTGCCAAGAGGAGGGATGCGATGGTCCGAAACAACATGTCTGTCTCCTTATGAAGCCAACAACTCAACAGGCCGTGACGGGGCCTGACGCACCGAGGAATCGCGGTTTCGCAATAGCTTACATCCATCTACCACACTGAAGCCTGGCCGGCACCTGTCATTGCGCAAGAAGACCACCAGGGACCGACACTATACGCCTTGGCAGAGGCGGGCGGCATCGAAGACAGCAGCATGAAGGCCGCGCGCCGCGATGCTGTCGCCAATGCGGTAGAGCGCGAACTTGCCCTGCCTACCATCGGTTAAGTCCAAGGCCGGCTGGCGCTCGGCGCGACGCAGGCTTGCCTGATCGGTCTCGCCGGCGTTGACGGAGAGCTCGGCCAGATCGAAGAAGAGATCATCCAGTGGCAAGGTCCCCACCTCGACCACGATGCGCTGATAACGACGCTCGCTCATATGGCCGCTGTACTCATTGACGAACTGCGCGGTCAAAAGGTTGCCGACGCGCGCGATCGCCTTCAGCCGCAGATCGGGCAGGATTTCGGCGCCCAGAGCGTAGAGGTTCCGCAGGTGTATGGCATGGTTGGTCACGCCTACCTCTTGCGCAATCATCCGATCCGGGGTGGCCAATTCGACCTTGAGCCCTGCTTCAGCAAGGTACTCGGCACAACTCGGACCACTCTGACCACCGGTCTCGTCATAAACTAAGACAGGCCCTTCGCCCGTGGCCTCCTCCGACATGACGTCCCAAATTGACGAGGCATGGGCTTCGGCACCGACAATGGTCTCCATGTTGGGCAAGCCGCCGGTCGCGATCACCACCAGGTCGGGCTGGAGCGCCAAGACTGTGTCCGGGTCAGCCAGACAGGCAAAGCGAAAGACGACACCCAGGGCCTCGCAGCGCTCAAAGAGCCATCGGGTGATCGCGATCATGCCCTGGCGCCAGGAAAGCCGGGCCGCGAACACATTCTGTCCACCCGCCCGATCCGTCGCCTCCAGGACCGTGACCCTGTGGCCGCGTTCGGCCAAACTGCGCGCTGCCTCCAGCCCGGCCGGACCGGCGCCGACCACAACCGCATTGAGCTGTCTTGCCGCCGCCTCCACGCGATGGACCAAAAGGTTCTCGCGGCCGGTGACGGGATTGTGCAGGCAGAGCGCGTCGCCGCCGCGATAGATGCGGTCGATGCAAAAGCCAGCACCGACACAAGGCCTGATCGCCTCGTCCTCTCCAGCCAGATGTTTTCGGACCAGATGCGGATCGGCGAGTTGGGCCCGGGTCATGCCAATCAGGTCGACATGCCCCTCGGCCACTGCAAAGTGCGCGGTCGCCAGATCGGCAACACCGGCGGCGTGCAAGGTCGGAAGGCCGGTGGCGCGTCGTACCTTGCCGGCCAGCTCGATGAAGCGACCAGAGGGGAAGGCCATGGAGGGGACGGTCTCGGCAACACCGGCCTTGGTCCAATTGGCACCGCCGGAGACGTTCAAGCAGTCGACCAGGCCCGACCTGGCATGCGCGAGGGCGATTGCGATGCCCTCCTCTTCGGTTATCCCGCCCTCGATAAACTCGTTGGCTGTGAAGCGCAGGCTGATGATGAAGGAGCCGGGCACACGCGCACGGATAGCCTCCAGGACCTCGAGACCAAAGCGGATGCGATTCTCAAAGGATCCGCCGTAGTCGTCGCGGCGCTGGTTCGACAGCGGGCTCCAGAACTGACCGATCAGGTGGCCGGAGACGAGCAGTTCGATACCGTCCAGCCCGCCCTCATAGCAGCGCCGCGCCGCAGCGGCGTAGTCTTCAACCACCCGCTGGATGTCGCTCGGGTCCATCGTCTTCGGCATGGCGCCGTGGGCCGGCTCGCGGAGCGGCGAGGGTGCCAGACTGGGCAACCAATCCCCGCTCGCCGGAAGGGTACGGCGACCAGCATGGCTGAGCTGGCAGATGAGACCGACGTCATAAGCGTGGATGCGCTCTGCAAAGGCCCGAAAGTGCGGAATGATCCGATCATCGGCGACCTGAAGCTGGCCGAAGGCCGGCGGTGAATCGGCCGAAACAGAGGAGGCGCCACCGAACATGGTCAGGGCCAAGCCGCCCTTGGCCTTCTCCTCGTGGTAGAGCTGGTAGCGAAGGCCAGGCATCCCCTCCTCGCCATAGGCCGGTGCGTGACTGGTGCTGATGATGCGATTCTTGAGGGTCAGATGGCCCAGGCGATAGGGCTGAAACAGCGCCTTATAGGGGGACTGGCTCACGTGATGACCCTTTGAGCTGTGTTGTGCGTTAGTCTCGGATGACCATAACGGAACAGGGCGCATGGCGGACCACACGGGCCGCATTGGGTCCCAGCAGATAGTCCTGCAATTCCGGACGATGCGAAGCCATGACGATCAAGTCCGCCCCAATCCTCTGCTGCGTCGAGAGGATCTCATCATAAATGGCGCCGTGCGCAACGATGGTTTCGACCGAGAGGCCGGTGAGTTCTCGCTCTGCCAGGGTCTGTAGACGCTGCAGTGCATCCGCGCTTGCCCGCCGCTCAAAGTCTTTGGGAAAGAAGGTGGAGGCATAGTTGCCCAGCCTCTGGACCACGGAGAGCAGCGCCAGAGGCCGCTTGTCGGCCACAGCGATCGTCCGGGCAGCAGCGATGGCGCGCAGCTGATGGTCCAAATCGTCGAGATCGACGGGAACCAGGATCTTAGTGAACATGGGCCAGTCTCTCTTCCCCTCGGCGGCGGCTCGACTGCAGCGCGATCAGCAGTGCCAAGGCGGCAAGCAGCGGCAGGATCAACCAATCGGGATCCATGCGGTCCTTCTTGAACTCAAGGGCGAGGATCCGCCAATCGTAGTCCAAGCCTGCCTTCTGCGCGGCACCGCCGAAGCTCAGGTCAGTCACCAAGAGGCTCGCGCCCTCACGCTCGACGCCCAGGCCGGCAGAGGCCTCAAGCACCTGGGCTGCATCGCCCTTGCCGTCTCCCCTGAGCGCAAGCGTGATTGTCTTCTGGATGATCCCACCGCTCAGATTCTCGCCTTCAGCCTCGAGGCGAATGCTGCGCTCTCCCTGCAGCTTGTCGGCGATGGTCAGCAATTCACTGGCTGGAGCCGAAACAAAGGGCGGATCAATCGCATCAAGGATCGTCGCGGGGCGCAACAAGGCAATCGCGATCAGGACAAGGGCAAGAGATTCCCAAAGCCGGGATTTGGCGAAGAAGTGACCCTGGGTCCCGGCCGCAAAGGCCACCATGGCCACCAAAGACGATCCGATCACCACGGCAAAGTGCCACCAGCTGTCGATCCCGATCAGCAGAAGGGTGGGGTTGAGAACGAAGATGAAGGGTAGGATTGCGGTCCTAAGACCATAGACAAAGGCGATCAGGCTCGTCTTGAGCGGATCGGAGCGGGCGACGGCGGCCCCGGCAAAGGCGTCGATGGCGACC
This sequence comes from Rhodospirillales bacterium, assembly GCA_963669335.1. GTDB lineage: Bacteria > Pseudomonadota > Alphaproteobacteria > Kiloniellales > JACOMY01 > JACOMY01. The sequence continues at coordinate 1,015,340 of OY770023.1, read as the reverse complement.
GGTGGCGTGGTGCCCGACAGCAGACCGAAATAGAAGACGAAGAGATGGACCGCGATCGGTGGCACCTCGATACCGTGCTGGGCCGCCAGGGTGACGAAGGGATAGGCCATGATGGCGGCCACGACGATGTAGTTGGCCGTCGTCGGCAATCCCATGCCCAAGACCACGCACATGAGCGCCGTCAACAGCATCATCAGGAAGAAGCTGCCGCCGGAGAGTGTCTGGATGATCTCCGTCATCAAGAGGCCCAGGCCGGTTGCAGAGACCACGCCGACGATGATGCCGGCGGCCGCCATGGCGACGGCCACACCGGTCATGTTGCGCGCCCCGGCGATCAACCCCTCGACCAGATCGCGAAAGCCCTCAACCCAAAGCGCAGCAACACCTCCCCTGCCCCGCGCCAAGGCCATGAGCGGCTTCTGTGTCACCAGCAGGATGAAGATCGCAAGGATGGCCCAGGTGACAGAGAGCGCCGGCGAGAAGCGCTCGATCATCAGGCACCAGACCAGGACGCCGATCGGGATGATGTAGAAGAGCCCGGCCAGAAAGATCGGCAGCGCCCGCGGCACGGTCAGCAGCGGCGCGTCGGGATCGTCGACCTCGATTTCCGGATAGCGGCGCGAGAGCCAGATCAAGCCAAGATAGAGCGCGATCAGCAGCGCCACGACCACCAGCAAAGTAGCGTCTCCGAAGAGATGCCCCAATCCTTGGAACACGAGGTAGAGGCCAAAGCCCACGCCGGAGAGCAGGATCACGGTCAGAAGCGAGGTCGCCATGCGTTTGGCCCGCGTATCCTGAACCGCCCGCTCCAAGACCTGCATGCGCCCCTTCAGGGCCTCGATGTGAACGATGCAGTAGAGCCCGAAGTAGGAGATGAAGGCGGGGATAAAGGCGTGCGTGATCACCTCGAAGTAGCTGATCCCGATGAATTCAGCCATCAGGAAGGCGGCTGCACCCATCACTGGCGGCATGATCTGGCCATTGATCGAGGAAGAGACCTCGATGGCGCCTGCCTTCTCAGCGGTGAAGCCGACGCGCTTCATCAAGGGGATGGTAAAGGTGCCGGTGGTCACCACGTTGGCAATGGCCGAGCCAGAGATCATACCGGTCAGGGCCGAGGAGATGACGGCCGCCTTGGCCGGACCGCCGCGCAGATGCCCGAGCAACGCGAAAGAGAGCTGAATGAAGTAGTTCCCAGCACCCGCCTTATCCAAGAGGCTGCCAAAGAGGACGTAGAGGAAGATGAAGCCGCTGGAGACCCCGAGCGGAAGCCCAAAGACGCCTTCGGTCGAGAGCCACATATGCTCGGTAAAGCGGTTGAGCGAGAGGCCGCGGTGCGAGATCAGGTCCGGCGCATAGGGCCCAAGAAAGGCATAGGCGATGAAGACCAGTCCGGTAATCACCATCGGCAGGCCCAAAGCGCGCCGTGTCGCCTCCAGCAAGGTGGCCATTCCTGCCAATGCAACGACGATCTCGACCGTGGTGCGCGCACCACCGGAGCGCAGGACCACATGCTCGTAGAAGAGAACCGTATAGAGACAGCAGGCAACCGCAATCGCGCAGAGGATCCAGTCATAGAGCGGAACGCGGCTGCGCGGTGCCCGCTTGCCTGCGGGATAAGAGAGGTAAGCCAGCGCTAACGCAAAGGCGAGATGGATCGATCGCTGAACCGTGTCGTTCAGTATGAGAAAGCCAAACCAGAAGGGAAAGGGCGAGGCGATCCAAAGCTGGTAGAGCGACCAGAGGAGAGCAATCGCGACCAGGAGCTTGCCGGTCTTGCCAAGCGGAGCCCGACCGCCTAGGTCGTTCTCGGCAACCAGGCGATCGAGGTCTTCCTGCTTTGGATTGCTGGGGGATTGGGTCTCGGCCATGGAACGCCCCTCTTGGTCTTGGTGCTCCCGCCCGCTTGACCAAAGTTACCAAGCGAGCGGGAAAGCGTCTCTCAGTCAGCTACTCGACCAGTCCGACTTCCCGGAAATAGGTTTCCGCACCGGGATGATAGGGGGCGGTCCGGCCGGCCTTCGCGGCCGTATCCAGCTGCACGGCGTTGTACATGGGCGATTGCGCCTTGAAGGCTTCGAAGTCGTCGAAGACGGCCTTTACCAGGTAATAGACCACCTCTTCATCGGTGTCGGCACTGGCAATGATGGTCGCCGGCGTGCCCCAACTCACGACCTCTTCGGTCTGGCCCTTGTAGGTGCCGGGCGGAATGACGACGGGGATGACGTAGGGCCGCTCTGCCATCATTGCCTGCACGACCTCATCGTTCCAGGGGATGACCTTGGCATCACAGGTGTTGGTCGCTTCCAGGATCGAGGCGGCGCCGACGGCGGTCGGATAGAAAAAGGCGTCGATCTTGCCGTCGCAAAGCGCTTGCGCTTGTTCTTTGGAGGTGAGCTTGGTCTCCTGCTTGAAGAAGGTCTCGGGCTCCAGGCCATAGCGGCCCATCATCTCGTAGACCTGGGCTTCGGTGCCGGATCCGGCATTGCCGGTATTGACCACCTTGCCCTCTAGGTCCTTGAAGCTCTCGATACCGCTGTCGCCGCGGGCGACGATCTGTGCGGCATCGGCATGCAACGAGAAGAGAAAGCGCAGATCCTCGTTCTTGCCGTCCTCGGCAAAGCGGTCGCTGCCATTCCAAGAATGATGCTGCCAGGCGGACATGGCGATGCCCACCTCAAGATCGCCGACCTGGATCGACCGCAGATTGGCGACCGAGCCACCCGTGCTCTCCACCGTACAGCGGATGTTGTGGCCATACTCTTTGCGGCTCTTGTTCAGCACGTTGCAGATAAAGCCACCGGTCGGGTAATAGCCGCCGCCGATCCCGGCGGTGCCGATATTGACGAACTTGCGCTCGTCGGCAAGCGATGGGGCGGTGACAAAGGCAAACAGGCTGGCCGCTGCCACGGCCGTCAGAACGATCTTCATGGCTCTCCTCCTTCGGATTTTAACGGGAATCAGGGGTGTCGATCAGGGGTCCAGGGACTTGAGCTGAGAGCGCCGCATGTAGGCGACGAACTCCTTGCGCGTGGTCTCGATGTGTCCTCTAAGGCCGGCAACGGCGGCGTCGACATCGCCGGCCTTGCAGGCCATGAGAATGGTCTCGTGTTCCCTGAGAGGCCGATCCAGGCCGCTGACACGGGTGACCCTCAGGCGCGTGGCTGCGCCCATGCGTTGTTCGATGTCGGACAGCAGCGTCAGCAAGGTATGGTTGCCGCAGGGTTCCAGGATCGAATGGTGGAAGCGAAGGTTCAGCTCGCTCCAGCGTTCGCGATCGCTCTCGGCCGCATACTCCTCGTGGATCTCCTCCGCGAGCTGGAAGTCGGACTCGATCATCTGCGGAATTGAGAGCTCCAGCGCGCGGCACTCCAGGGCCAAGCGCACGTCGATCAGTTCCAGCACCTCACTGTCGGGTATCTCGCGAACGATCGCCCCACGTCTGGGCCGGAACTCGACCAAACCCTCGCTTTCCAGCTGACGCAGCGCTTCGCGAACCGGGATCTTGCTGACACCGAACTGCCGGGCAATCTCGTCCTGACGCAGGGGTGTCCCGCCCGTCAGCTCTCCGTTCAGGATCTTCGCCCGAAGGCCCGCGTAGATGGGGCTGGAAGCCCCCCGCTCCTCGGCTTTCGACTGAGCACGTCGCATCGCATACCTCGTCTGTTCGAATTCGATCTTGCAAAATCGTATACGAACTTGTCAAGATCGTATCGTTAGAATCTTTTGGAGGGCCCTGCCCACATGCCCCAGAGCGATCAAGGCGCGACAGTTGCCATCATTGGCACCGGCATTGCCGGCATCGCCACGGCCTATTATCTGGCGACCCGACACGGCATCACGGACATCGTCCTCGTCGATGCGGGGCAACCGATGGCCTTCACCTCAGCCCAATCCGGCGAGAACTATCGGAACTGGTGGCCGCACCCCACCATGGTGACCTTCACCAACCGCTCCATCGATCTGATGGAGGCGATTGCCAAAGACAGCGACAACCAGATCAACATGACCCGCCGCGGTTATGCCCTGGCGACCCGAGAGACAGAGATCGAGGCGCTGCTGAAGCAGCTGGCCGAAGACCTGGGACCGGCTGGGGGGGAACAGCTGCGCGTCCATGACACCGCCGCAGCCCCTGGCTATCAGCACCCCACCTCTCCTGCATGGGAAAGGGCTCCTGCCGGCGTCGATATCCTGTCGAGCCAAGATTTGATCGCCAGCGCCTTCCCCTCTTTCGGGCACGAAATCCGCCGGGTCATCCACATTCGCCGCGCCGGCGACATCAGCGGCCAGCAACTGGGCACCTACATGCTGGATCGGATACGCGCGCTCGGCGGACGCCGCCTCACCGGCATGGTCGAGGCCATAGAGAGGACACGGGACTTCACCTTGATCATCCGTGGCGAAAGGGGGGTGCAGCGCCTGCGGGCAGAGAGAGTAATCAATGCCGCCGGCCCCTTCGCCGACAGGATTGCTACCATGCTGGACGTCGAGCTGCCGATCCACAACGTCTTCCAACAGAAGATCGCCTTCGATGACCGTGAGAAAGCGATCCCTCGGGACATGCCCTTCTCCATCGACCTGGACCGGCAGGAGATCGATTGGTCAGAGGAAGAGAGGGCTCTCCTGCAGGAGGATGCGGAGGTTGCAAGGCTGGCCCAAGAGATGCCGGGCGCCGTGCATTGCCGACCGGATGGCGGCGATCGCGGAACCTGGCTGCGGTTGGGTTGGGCCTTCAACAGCAAGCAGGATCAGGCGCGCTGGGATCCCCCCCTCGTCGATAGCTTCCCAGAGGTCGTGCTGCGTGGTGCGGCCAGGCTCAATCCGAGCCTCAAGCGCTATTACGGCGCTCTGCCTCGCGGCATGCATCACTATGGCGGCTGGTACACCATGACCGAAGAGAACTGGCCGCTGATCGGCAAGATGGGCCCCAAGGGTGCCTTCATGAACGTCGCCCTCTCCGGGTTCGGAACCATGGCCGCCTGCGCCAGCGGCGAACTCTGCGCGGCCTGGGTCGCTGAGGCAGCTCTCCCGTCCTATGCCAGGGCCTTCTCGCTCGATCGTTATCAAGATAAGGCCTTGATGCAGGTGCTATCGCGTTCCAGCCGGGGTCTGCTTTAGCCGCTGACAACAGATGGTTGGAGCAAAGGAACTGCCGGCACAGGTCAGATTCTATACTTGCCTAGCGCAGTCGAAGCTCTTCATAGAGGTCCTGCGTAACCGCCGCGGGCTAATCTTCTTCTCACGGACCCTAGCTTCCTGCTGGGCCTGATAGTCGGCGCGGGTCTTCTTCATTCTGCCCTCAGGTTTCCCAGAATTCCTCCGCATTGTGATGTAAAGATATTCGCTCCAGGGTCATTCCGCGGAGATGGTTTAAAATCGATTCAATAGGCCAAATCTTCAAACGAGCATATTGCTCAGAAAAAAAGGAGATACATATGTCCTCGTTTCTAGCAGAAAACGTCCTGGATCGCCCAGCTAACACGGCAGTGGTTTGGGCTAGCTCCCAAGCAACACTCATGTTTCCACCGCTCAAGCCAGACACGTCAGACGAGGCGTTAGATCGGCCGGCGCCGTGCGCCCGTTTGAGCGATGCTATGACCAGAGCCTGAGCCAAAGCCCCGATCAGATAGGTCAGCGCATTCTTGCCCCCGGTGTTGGCGGCGGCTAGGTCCTTCGCTGCAGCAGTGCGCTGTTGGGCAAACTGCGCGGCCTGGGTCGCTGAGGCGGCACTGCCCTCCTATGCCCAAGCCTTCTCACGCGATCGGCAAAAGGATGAGGGCTTGATGCAAGAGCTAACGAACACGAGCAGGGGTCTGCATTAGTGGCGGATAGAGGACGGTTGGAGCATGCGAAGCTGTCGGGTCACGTTAGATCCAGAGCGTCCCGAGCGCGCTGTCTGAGCTCTTCGTAGAGGGTCTGCGCGGCCGCCGCCAATCGATCCCGCTCTTCGCCTGGTCTGCCAAGTACGAAGGGCATCTCGGCCCCCGCGCCCGGATCAATTTCCGCCAACTCTGCAATCCGCCTCCAGACCAGGGGATCGCTGCAGAGATCCTCGTAGCAGATAGGAATGACCCCACTTGGCATGGTCTCAGAGAGCCAGGCATAGGTGTCCTGCCAGAGACCAAGCCAATAGGGCAATTGCTCAGGGCCCCCTTGCCTCGCCTGGATATCGGAAGCGGTCAAGCGGAAGGGACGATGGTCTAGTCCGAACTCATGATGTCCCAGCCAAGTCATGTAGCTCTTCACAAAGGGAGAGGCTGCCTGCATCTCCGAGAACCGGCGGTGTTGGCGCAGCAGAGAGCTGGCATGGGCCAGCGGCTCGCGAAAGGGCACCAGTAGCAGTGCCTTCGGCAGTGTCTTGCGAAGAAAGCCCAGCCTCAAGATCGCATTGTTGTTCTTGGCGAGGTAGCGCGCGGGCCCGCCCTGCTCTTGCGCTGCCAAGACAGCAGCAAGATAGGTCAGGTAGCTTTGCCCAACCTCCTGGTCGGGCTGGTGCGGCATGAGGCAATCGGGACGAATGTAGTCCTCGCCTGCGAAGACCCGCCAAAAGACCTCCTCCAAGCCCTCGGGACTGTTGGCATCGACCTCTATTCCATCGCCGTGCGCGCGCTCTTGCGCCTGCCCTTTGCCGCCCGTGCCCGACAGCCGTCGCCACAGCCCGGGCGCCAGGACAAAGGGCATGTCTTGATAGGTCAAGGACCGGAAGGCAGCACTGGCATAGAGCCGGCGCATCAGGATCGTCGTTCCCGCGCGTGCCAGGCCGGCGACATAGACATGGCGCCCTTGCGCCACATCGTCGACCTTTACCGATGCCAGGCTCTGATCCAGGTCGAAGCTGGTCACCGCGATCGCCTTGGACCCAAGGGCCAGGCGGTGCAGCACGCGCGACAGGGGGCCGTAGTTATGCATTCACGATGCGGCGCCTGATCCAGACATAGAGGCTCGCGACCGCGAGGCTGAACAAGAGGCCCTGCCAGCCGAAGAGAAAAACGACGAAGTCGGAAGAGGCCTCAAGCATGACCTCGGTCATGAGAAACCCGAAGAGCACCACGACCAGGAACCAGGCCGCCAAGCGCAGCGAGGCCATCAAGGTGCGTCGCGCATAGGCCCCCATGGCCTTTTCCTTCCAATGGTCGGATACGCGCTTGGCTGAGAAGACCCTAACCGCCTTACCGGAGGTGCGCAGGATGATGCGCGCCGCGGGGATTAGCGGCAGGCGCAGCAGCGTCTCCACAAGGATGAGCGTGAGCGCGGTGGTAAGAAGCCAGTTCATAGGATCCGCCAGGACAGCTGGACGACCTTGGTGTTGAGCCCTTGCCTGTCGTGCATCGAGCACTTCGTCTGGACGAGCAAGTCAATCGCCATACGCATGGATACTCCGCAAACACACTACCGCATTGAGCGGCCCACGGTCAGTGGGTCCTCTCTGCCCTGCTAGGTGCTACGCAGAGATTGCTGCGACCGCTCTCGATGCGGCCGAACAAAAGGGTCGCACTGATGATGCGCCCATGCTGGTCCGGCAATGGGTGTCGCGAAAAGGATTTGTTGGAAGGTGCCGGACAAAGATCGCCAGCGCGACCGTCACGGCTCTTGGACCTCGATGGAGCGGGCGATGAGATTCGAACTCACGACCCCAACCTTGGCAAGGTTGTGCTCTACCCCTGAGCTACGCCCGCGCTCCCAAGCGAGGAAGGGGTGATAGCGAAGACGCCGGGGCTTTGCAAGAGCTTCTTCGCAGACTTCGTGACGGATTTCTGGCTTGCCTGATCTGCAAGGCTTGCAGCCCCCGTCACCCTGGCTTTAGGGTCCGCGCCCGTTGCCCCGGGCAATAAGCCCCTTTGAAGATACGAGGTTTTGAGACAATGGGTGAGGGTCAAGAAGAAGAGGTGAAGCCGGCCCTGCTGGCCGACGGCAGTGCCGCGACCACGCCAGAGCAGCTCTTTCAGCGTCTGGACGCGCTGGAGATCAGGTCCGACACGGTCAGCCACCCGTCGCTCTTCACCGTCGAGCAGTCGAAAGAGCTGCGCGGCATTCTGCCAGGGCATCACGTCAAGAACCTCTTCCTGCGCAACAAGAAGGGCGCGATGTGGCTGGTCACCTGTCTGGAAGACCGCCCGGTGGATCTGAAACGCCTGGCAGAGGTGCTGAACGCCGGCCGTTTCTCCTTCGGCAGTGCCGATCGGCTGATGCAGTATCTGGGTGTTAGACCCGGCGCGGTCACGCCGCTTGCGATCATCAACGATAAGGGCAAGGCGGTCACCATGGTGTTGGATTCGGTCTTGACCGACGGTCAGCCGGTCAATGCCCATCCCCTGGTCAACGACCGAACGACAACCTTGGGTGGACGCGATCTGCTGCGTTTCCTTGAGGCAGAGGGTCATGCCCCGCGCCTGCTGGATTTCTCGACACTGTGAGCCTGGGCCAAGAGACCTTGTTATAGCCCGCTGATCGGTCCATTTATCCAGCGACGCTAAGAGCCGTGCAGCGGGCGCGCGGCGCCAAGACAGTTGGGAAAGAGAAGACATCATGGAGTTCATGATCGGCGAAGGCCAATCCGGCGGCGCGGCGACCATCAAGGACAGCGACACGGCAAGCTTTGCCCAGGATGTGATCCAGGCCTCTGCGGAAGGGCCGGTCATCGTGGATTTTTGGGCCCCCTGGTGCGGTCCCTGCAAGCAGCTGACCCCGGCGCTTGAGAAGGTGGTCAAAGAGGCTGGCGGCGCTGTCACCCTGGTCAAGGTCAACATTGACGAGAACCAGGCCCTGGCCCAGCAGCTCAGAATCCAGTCGATCCCAACGATCTATGCTTTCTATCAGGGTCGCCCCGTCGACGGCTTTCAAGGCGCCCTGCCCGAAAGCGAGCTCAAGGCCTTTGTGCAACGACTGACCGACATGGCGGGCGGTGGCGGCGAGAACCCGCTGGAGCAGGCCCTTGAGGAGGCCGAGCAGGCCCTGGCCGCGGGCGACCATGCAACCGCTGGTGCCATCTTCGGACAGGTGCTGCAGCATGAGCCGGACAACCTGGCTGCCATGGCCGGCCTGCTGAAAGCGCTGATCGCCGCCGGTCAGGCAGAAGAGGCCGCAGCCCAGTTCGAGCAGCTTCCCGAAGAGATGCAGGAGAAGCCGGAACTCGCCGCCGTCAAGGCACAGCTCGCCCTCCTGAAAGAGTCTGCTAAGGCAAGCGGGCAAGTTGCTGAATTGATGGAAAAAGTAGCGCATAACGCAGACGATCACGCAGCCCGCTTCGATCTGGCCCAGGCGCTCTACGGCGCCGGCAAGACGGAGGCTGCTGCCAGCGAGCTCTTAGAGATCGTGCGCCGCGATCGGCAGTGGAACGAAGAGGCTGCCCGCAAGCAGCTGGTCAAATATTTTGAGGCCTGGGGGCCGACCGATCCCTTGACTTTGGACTCTCGGCGCAAACTCTCATCCCTGTTGTTCTCTTAGAAGAACGCATGGATCAGCTTTGCGGTGACAGGAGGCCTGATGGCCGCTCCCCTTTCGACCCCCGTTTCGAGTGCCTACCAGAGAGTCTGCCGATCTTCCCGCTGCCCGCCTGCTTGCTGCTGCCGGGCGGTCGACTGCCGCTCAACATCTTCGAGCCGCGCTACCTGGCCATGGTCAATGCCGCCCTGAAAGGCGATCGTTTGATCGGCATGGTGCAGCCGCGTGACGGCGTCACGGCGCTGGGCCAGCCAGAAGTCTACCAACTGGGCTGTGCGGGACGGATCACGACCTTCTCAGAGACAGAGGACGGCCGTTACTTAATCACCTTGGATGGCTTGGCGCGCTTTCGGATCAGTGAAGAGCTGGAGCTGGCCGACGGGGGGTATCGCCAAGTGAAGGCAGACTTCTCTGCCTACCGGGCTGACCTGGATGAAGAGGAGGCGGAGATCGACCGCGATGCCTTGGTCGCCACCTTGCGAATCTTCTTCGACCGCCAAGGCATCAACGGCGACTGGGACGCCATCGAGCAGACCGGCAACGAGCGGCTTGTGACCTCGCTGGCGATGCTCTGCCCCTTCTCTGCCGGCGAGAAGCAAGCGCTTCTGGAAGCCGCCGACTTGTCAGAGCGGGCTGCCTCGATGATCACTATGCTACAACTCGCGACCTACGAGGACGCTGACGACAACGTCGCTTCGAAGCATTGAGGTTCTCAAGACGGAAGGACGCGTAACGCCTATGGCTTTGGACAAGACCCTCCTCCGTGTCCTGGTCTGCCCACAGACCAAGGGTCCGCTGGAGTACGACGACGAGAGGCAAGAGCTGATCAGTCGCAAGGCCGGGCTGGCCTTCCCGATCCGCGACGGCATCCCGATCATGCTGGTCGATGAGGCCCGTCAGCTCGATGACTGAAGGCAGTCACGGTCAGCGCCATCGGGCAACGGAACTGCGCTATTCCAAGGCCGAGAAGGCGCTGAAGATCACCTTCGAGGATCAGCAGAGCTTCACGCTCTCTGCCGAGTATCTTCGCGTCGAAAGCCCCTCTGCCGAGGTTCAGGGCCATAGCCCGAGCCAAAAGACCACACTGGGCGGTCGGCGCCACGTCGGCATCATGCGGATCGAGCCGGTGGGAAGCTATGCGGTTCGCATCGTCTTCGACGATCTGCACGACACCGGCCTCTACAGCTGGGACTACCTGCACAAGCTGGGCGATGAGCAGGAAACGATCTGGGCCGACTACCTAGCCCGATTGGAAGAAAAAGGCCTTAGCCGAGACCCCTAACCCTCTTCGTCGCGGAAGGGCCGCGACAGGATGGCTTCGACGGCCGCATCGATCGAACGTTTGCCCGCCAGCACGGCCGCGACGGCGTCAGCGATCGGAACCTCCAGCGCGTGTCGCCCTGCCAAGGTCACCAGGGCCGATGCCGTGGCCGCACCCTCAGCCAGGGCCAATCCAGGTTCCAATCCACGCCCTAGGGCCATGCCGTGGCTATAGTTGCGCGACTGCGTCGAGGTCCCCGTCAAGATGAGATCGCCCAGGCCGGCCAAGCCCATCAAGGTTTCGGGCGCTGCGCCAAGAGCCCGTCCTAGGCGGTTCATTTCCGCCAGCCCGCGGGTCAGGAGGGCTGCACGCGCATTCTCACCGTAACCCCGGCCGGCGACGATACCGGCTGCCAAGCCCATAACGTTCTTGGTGGCGCCGCCGAGCAGCACCCCGGTGACGTCACTGCTGTAGTAAGGACGGAAGGTCGACGATCCGATTGCCTCGACCAGGCGATGGCCCAGATCGCGATCAGCGCAGGCCAGAGAGACCGCGGTTGGCAGGTCGCGCCCGACCTCAGCCGCAAAAGTGGGTCCGGAGAGCACAGCCAGCGGGTTAGCAGGCAGAATCTGGGCGACCACCTTGTCCAAGAGCAGACCGCTACCACGCTCGATCCCTTTGGCGCAGATGACAAGCGGCACGCCCGATGGCGCATTGGCCGCCAGTTCGGAGAGCGCTTCTCGAAGGCTCTGTGCCGGCAGTGCCAGCAGCCAGACCTGCGCCTCTGCCAGCAGCGTTGCATCCGCAGTCGCCTTGATCCGATCAGGCAGCGGGACATCAGGCAGGCGGCGGTTGCTCCGCTCGCGTTCGATGGTCTCGGCTCGCTCTGCGTCGCGTCCCCAGAGCGTCACCTGGCGACCGGCCTTGGCGGCAGCGACCGCCAGCGCCGTGCCCCAGGCGCCGGCGCCCACTACGGCTATTCGCTCGAAGACCATGGTCCAGCGCTCCTGCTAGATAGAGAGATTGAAGGCGATGGAGATGCGTAGCGCTTGCCCGCCATAGGGGCGCACCTGATGCAGCAGCCAAGCCGGGAAGAGCAGCAGCAGGCCACTGCGCGGCTGCACAACCTCGCTGCTGCCTGGCGAAAGCCCCTGCGGCATGGCATAAGCCAGATGCGGGGCATAGAGCGCCGGGCCCGGCCCGCGCGGATCCATCATCTCAAAGGCACCGCCTAGAGCCGGGTTGGCGGCCGTTCCGCCGTCATCGACATAGTAGGCGCCCGACCAGAAGGAGCCTGGATGGCAGTGGAACTCATTGGAGTCCCCCGGACCATTCACATTGGCCCAGCAGTTGCAGCGCCAGGCGATCCCGGCCGGCTGTCCGTCGCGTCGAACGGTCAGCTTGTCGGCGACGGCCTTGGCGGCATCCAGCACCGCCTTGGTTTCGGGCCCGCCCCAACTCTCCATATCCCAGGAGGATTGCCAACCACCCAGATTGGAGGCCTGGATCTCTTGGCCGGCCTGGCGTCGCGCGAGGATCAAGGCCTTGAGGGCCGGGTTGATCCTGGCGGCATCCGGCAGAGTGACGGCCGCAACCGGCGTCGAGAACAGCTGTGAGACCTGTACCTTAAGATCGTTCTGCACGACCGCCCTCCTCCAGGTTCAAACTCTCCAAACTCAGACTCTCCAGGGGCCAACGCGGCCTGGCCGGCGTGTCCAAGGGACTGGTCAGGCCCAGTTCCAGCCGTTCCAGGCCCGCCCAGGCGATCATCGCCGCATTGTCGGTGCAGAGCTTGGGCGGCGGCGCGACAAGCCGCGTTCCCGCTGTCTCGGCCGCGGCCGCCAGGCGGCTCCGCAGAGTGGCATTGGCAGCGACCCCGCCGGCAACCACCAGGGGTCCCGGCATTCCGGTATCCGCGTGAAAGCGTCGAAGGGCCCGCTTTGCCCTATCCTCAAGAACGTCAGCCACGGCAGCCTGAAAGGAGGCGGCAAGATCGGCCCTGCCCTGCTGATCGTCCTCCTCCAGGGCCAAGGCCTGTCGTCGCACCGCCGTCTTCAGACCGGAGAAGGAGAAATTGAGGTTGGGCTGGCCCTGCAAGGGTCGCGGCAGGTTAAAGCGCAGAGGGTCACCCCCGCGGGCCGCCTGTTCGACCGCCGGACCGCCCGGAAAGCCCAGATCCAAGAGCTTGGCCGTCTTGTCGAAGGCCTCACCCACGGCATCGTCCAGGGTACCGCCATAGCGCCGATAGCGACCGACTCCTTCGACTGCCAAGAGCTGACAATGCCCGCCGGAGACCAGCAGCAGCAGATAGGGAAAGTCCAAGCCGTCGGTCAGACGCACGGTAAGCGCATGCCCCTCAAGGTGATTGACCGCGAGAAAGGGGATACCGCGGGCCGCCGCAATGGCTTTGGCCATGACTGCACCGACAAAGACACCGCCGATAAGGCCGGGACCACTGGTCGCAGCGATCGCGTCCAACTCGCCCATCTCCTTGCCGGCCTGGTCGAGGGCCGCAGAGATCAGTGGCGCCAGGTGCTGCAGGTGTGCGCGTGCCGCAATCTCAGGCACCACTCCACCAAAGGGGCTGTGCTCGTCGATCTGGGAGAGTACCAGGTTGGCATGGACCAGGCGCGTCTCATCGACCAGCGCCACCGCTGTCTCGTCACAAGAGGTCTCTATACCCAGAACCAGCAAGGTCCCCCCTTTCGCGCCCGGCTGCTTGATCACCTATGGCTGAGGCATGTTTCCGCTTGTCAAGCAACCCAAGCAAGCGGCAAGTCTCTGCCCTCGATCCGCAGCCTGCTTCGGCGTTCAAGACATGAGTGCCCTTACCTATGACCTCTCCCTCTCGGTTCCAAGAGACACCCGCCGGCACAGAGACGCGCAGGCCAGAGCTGGCAGGCCCTCTGCGCCTGGGCACCCGCGGCAGCCTCTTGGCCATGGCACAGGCGCATGAGGTGGCCGCCCGCCTGCGCGCAGCCTGGCCCGATCTCGAGGGCGAAGCGGCGATCGAGATCGTCGTCGTCAGCACCACTGGAGACCGGGTACGCGACCGGCCGCTGACCGATATCGGTGGCAAGGCCCTCTTTGCCAAGGAGATCGAGGCCGCGCTCTTGGCGGGCGAGATCGATCTGGCCGTGCACTCGCTCAAAGATCTTCCGAGCATCCTGCCGGAAGAGTTTGAATTGGCTTCGGTTTTGCCCAGAGAAGATCCGCGGGATTGTCTGATCACCGCAGAGCAGCTGGGACCAATGACCGAGGGTCTCTCGGCCTTGCCAAAGGGCGCGGTCGTCGGCACCTGCTCGCCCAGACGCAGTGCACAGTTGCTCATGCAGCGCCCGGATCTTTCGATCGTGCCGCTGCGCGGCAATGTGGATACGCGGCTGGCCAAGCTGCGTGACGGCGAGATGGTGGCGACACTGCTGGGCCAAGCCGGTCTCAACCGGATGAAGATCACGGTTGGGCGGACCTTGGAGCCGCAGGAGTTCCTGCCAGCAGCCACGCAAGGCACCATCGGCCTGGAGATCCGCCGAGGCGACCAGGCAACCGCAGAACGCGCGCGCGCCATCAATCATCTGGAGACCTGGCACCGCTCTATGGCGGAGCGCGCTTGCCTTGCAGCCCTGGATGGCAGCTGCCACACTCCGGTGGCGGCGCTGGCCCAGGTGCAAGCGGACAGGCTCAGCCTCGAGGCCCTCTTCCTTCTGCCCGACGGCAGTCGGCCGCTGCGCGCGCGAGAAAGCGGCCCGGTTGCTGAGGCAAGCAAGCTAGGCCGCGAGGCCGGCGAAGCCCTGATGGCAGCCGCAAGCCCGGCACACCTGGCACTGCTGGAAGAGTGATGCGCCTCTTGGTCACGCGCCCTGAGCCAGAGGCCTCCCGCTTCGCAAAGGATCTGGAAGGGTTGGGCCACCAAGCCCTTGTCACACCGCTCTTTTCGATCGAGGGCACGGCCGAGGCCCTGGAAGGGACCATGGCGGAGGTCGAGGCGATTGCCCTCACCTCTGCGCGCGCGCTGGCTTTCATTGATAGACCGGAAGCGCTCACGCTCCCCCTCTTTGCCGTTGGTACAGCCAGCGCAGAGGCAGCCCGCCGAAAGGGCTTTGTTGATGTCACGGACGCCGGCGGTGATGCCGCCGCTCTGGCCGAGCGCCTGAAGCGCAGCCTGCCTGTCGGTGCCCGCGTGTTTCACCCCAGCGGTGAGGATCAGGCGCGCGATCTTTCGGCTCTGCTTGCGGGCAGCGGGCTCGTTGTGGAGCGACGAATTGTCTATCGCGCTGTGGCCGCCACAGAGATGCCGGAAGCGGCCATCTCAGCCCTGAAAGAGGCCCGTCTTGAGGGGGTGACCTTTTTTTCTCCCAGGACGGCTCAGACCTTTGTTAGGCTCGCCGCAGAAACGGGGCTTGCCGCAACAACCGCAGCCTTGGCTGCTTATTGTTTGAGCCCTGCCGTTGCGGCGGGCTTGACCGACAGCGTCTGGCGAGAGATTCACTCTGCGTCTCGGCCGGATCTGGCCGGCATGTTGGAGACGATAGGCTGCTGTCCCGCGTAGGAGGGAGTGTATGACAAGCAAGAAGTCCGGCCGAAGCAGGCGTACCACCCCGACCAGCGGACGGACACGCACCAGGCGCAACAGGCCCAGCAGTAAGACTGCGACCGCAGCGCCGGACAGCCTGAACGAGGACGCCAAGGCCGAGGAGAACGCAAACGCGGCACCGGCCAGCAGCGCCAGCACCAAGGACAACGTCGGGGACGCCGGCGCTGCCAAGGAAGCGCTCGCCAGCTCTGAGAGTGGTGAGGCCAGCAGCGAATCGACCTTGACCAGCGGCGCCGGTGACAGCCTGAGCGGCGAGGCCGCGGCGAAGGACGACGGTAAAGACGCGACTGCCCAGGCCGGTGCGGGCCAGGCGCTCCCCCGCGCGGCCCATCGACTGACCGCCAGCGACATCCTGAGCGAAGATAACGTGACCGGCGGATCCAGCCCCGACAGCCTGAGCGACAGCGACTCCGATTCGCCGCTGATCGAGGTCACGGCCAAGGAGGTGACCGAGCCGGACGAGGGCGACAGTCTTGCCGGGAGCACAGCGGCTGACAGCAGTGCTGCCAAGGACGACGAAAAGACCGACACGACGGCTGCCGAGGACAGCGGCAAGTCTGACGACAAGGCTGAGAGCGAGACGCCCTCCCAAGCGGGAGGAGGCGGAGGAAGCGGCCGCGATGATGGTCCGCGACAGCCGCCCTCGGCCCCGCCACCACCGCCGCCGTCAGTCAGCCGGCGATCCGGCCTCTTGAAGGGCGTCGCCCTCGGCGGCGTCCTGGTCGCTGTCGGCTACATCCTGGCGGTCGGCACCAGCGACATTTGGCTGGGCAAGGTAGTGACTCCCGACAGCTGGGATGCGCAGAACCAGAAGATCGAAGCCCTGACCAAGAGCGCTGCCGACGCGCAAGCAGCCGCTGACAAGGCGGAAAAGCAGGTCGCGGCCTTGACCACACAGGTCGAAACACTCTCCAAGGCGCCGGCGGGCGCTTCGAAAGAGCAGATCGACGGCATTACCAAGCAGATCACCGATCTTACCGCCCGGGTCGAGGACCTGAGCAAAAGCACCGGGGATTCGGACGCCTTGAAGGCTTTGAGCGATGCGGTCGCAGCTGCGAAAGCCGAAGGTGCCGCCTTGCAGAAGCAGGTGGCAGACGCGCTGAGTTCCGCGGCCGAGAGCGGCAAGCAAGGTCTTGCTACTCTGGACAAGTCCTTGAAGGATATTCAGTCCAGCGCCAACAAGACGCTTGACGACCTGAACAAGCGGCTTGCCACCCTGGAAGCCAAGAAGGTCCCAGGTCCCGAGGTCTTGACGGAGATGGAGAGTCTGCGCGCCGCCGTCTCGCGTGTGGAGACCCGCACCAACACCTTGATCACCCGCCTGACCAGCGATCCCAAGGCGCTGGAAGACGGTATTGCCGGGGTCAAGAAGCAGGCCGATGACCTGGCGACTGCGTTGGCCGATCTCGGTAAGAAGACCAGTGGCGACATTTCCGATCTCACCGCCAAGGCCAGCAAAGAGGTCAGCGACCTCTCGGACCGCCTCTCGCAGGATCTGGCCTCGCTGCAGAGCCAGGCCAAGCAGACCAGCGACGCTCTGGGCGCCAAGATCGAAGGCGAGGTGGCCAAGTTGAGCGCCGCACTCTCGACCACCGAGACCGGCCTGAAGGACCTGAAGGGCTCCCTCGACAGCGAGGTGACAGCACTTAAGTCGAGCCTTGAGACCGCTGCAAAGTCTCTAAGCGAAGTCACTGAAAGTGCTAATCAAAACAAGACCGGCCTGGACGGCTTGGGCGGTAAGGTAGCAAGCCTGGAGAAGAGCACGCCGGAGCTGCAGGACGGTTTGGCAAGCCTGAAGCAGGCAAGCGAAGCCACCGGTAAGGAGCTCTCGGCGCTCGGCGAGCAGGTGAAGACCTTTTCGGACACGCTGAAAGACCGAATCGACAAAGCCATCACAGAGGCGATCTCCAAGGACATGCGCCCGCGGGCGGCCGCCCTGGCGCTGGCCTCGGCCCAGCTCGAAGAAGCAGTTCAGCGCGGTGGCTCCTTCCAGGGTGCTTTCGATGCAGTGGAGAAGCTTGCCGGCGACGCACCGGCTCTGCAGAGCGAACTCACCAGCCTGAAGCCCCTGGCTTCGGCCGGTGTCTCCTCGCGCGGCGGCCTGATCAGCAGCTTCCAAGCTCAGATCCCGAAGATCATGGCTGCCGCGCAAGGCGAGACCACGGACGACGGCGACCTCTTGGATGATGCCTGGGGCGCAGTCTCAGGCCTGGTCGAGGTGCGCCGAACCGGCGAAATCTCCGGCGATACGGCCGAAGCCATCGTCTCCCGCGCCGAGGCACGCCTCAGGGCCGGCAACCTCACCGAGGCCATCACCGAGGTCGCGAGCCTCCAAGGTGCTGCTGCAAACGTGGCGGCTCCCTGGCTGACCGAAGCCCGCGCCCGACTCTTGGCACTCCAATCGGCCGAACGGCTGCAACAAGCCGCGCTGGCCAGTTTGGCCGCGCAGCAAAACTAGCGGGGAGATCAACAAGCCCCATGATGCTGCGCTTCCTCTTCATCCTGATCGTCGTCGTCGCGGCCGCCTGGGCCGCGTCCTGGATCTATGAGCGCCCCGGTGCGGTCGAATTCGTCTGGCTGGGGGTCGAAGGCCGGATCGACATGCGGATCTTCCTGGCCGTCTTCGCTCTGTTCCTGGCGGCCTATGCCGTTGCGGTCCTGGTCTTTCGCCGCATCTGGCGGGTTCCGCGCGCAACGGCCGAAGGCTGGCGCAGCTCCAAGCGCCGGCGCGGCTATCGTGCCTTGACCCAAGGCATGGTCGCGGTGGCTGCCGGTGATCCCATCGAGGCGCACCGCTGGTCCAAGCGCGCCGGTGAGCTGCTGGATAACCCGCCCCTGACCCTGCTGCTTGCGGCCCAGACGGCGACCTTGGAGGGCGACGAGCAGGCGGCCCGCCGCTACTTCAACGTCATGCTGGAGGAGCCGGAAACGCGCTTCCTGGGTCTGCGCGGGCTGGTGCAGATCTCGCTGCGCAACGGCGACGAGGAAGCGGCGCTGGACTACGTGAAAGAGGCCTACAACATCCGCCCCAACACCCCTTGGGTTCTGGATGCCCTCTTCGATCTGGCGGAGCGACGTGGACGCCTGGAAGAGGCGGTTCGCGCTCTGGACGAGGCCAAGCGGCGCAAGGCCCTGCCGCGCGTCGACATCGATCGCAAGCGTGCCGTGCTGCTCTATGAAGAGGCCAAGACGGCCCAGCTGGACAAGGAGCCCGGCCGCGCCGTGGACAAGGCCAAGCAGGCCTTGAAGCTGGCGCCCGACCTGATCCCGGCCGTGGTGCTCTTGAGCGACGCCATGGTGGCCTCCAACCGCCAGAAGGATGCCGAGCGCGCGTTGCGCCGCGCCTGGGCGGTCAGCCCGCACCCCGACATCTACGGCGCCTGGAAACGCACCCGCCCCTCCGCCGAGCAGCCCGATGCGCGTAAGAAGGCCTTGCTGCGCTTCGTCTCCGGTCAGCCGGAACACGTCGAGACCCGCCTGGTGCTGGCCGAGTTGGCGCTGGAAAGCGGCGACTGGGCCGAGAGCCGCAGCGAGCTGCAGGCAGCCGAGGACGAGTCGGCCGATGCCCGCGTGGCAGAGTTGCTGGCCCGCTTGGAGCAGGCCGAGCATGGCGATGCGGCAGCCGCGCGCTCCTGGCTGGAGACCGCGGCAGGGCGCCCGGCCTCCCCCTCCTGGTATTGCAGCAGTTGCCAGCATGAGGCTGACAACTGGACCCCGCGCTGCCAGGCCTGCGGCACCTTCGACAGCCTGCGTTGGCGCGCCGGCAAGCCGCTGCCGGATAGCGGGCTTGCCCTCTCCCCGGCCAGTGGATCAGCTGAGGGGGATGGCTTCGCCTTCTCCCCGATCCCTGCCGAGGAGCCGAAAGCAGACGAGCCGGTGGCGGAGAAGCCTTCGGAAGCACCCGCGACAAACGGCGCCGAGGCCCCGCCCCCACCGCCACCGCCCAGTGACGAGGCGGCCAAAGAGTCGGTCACACCGGAAGAGGCAGCCAGACGCGGCGCCTAGTCACCTTGGATTAAGCGGGCCCGTCCACACCTTCTGCCAAGAAGACAACACAGGCCCGTCCAAGGAGTTTCTTCTCATGCTGTTGACGGTACCGGGACTGATCTCACCCGATGAGGCGGCACAGCTGCGCGCGCAGGTTCTGGGCAGCCCTCTGCGCTCCGGTCAGGAAACCGGCAGCGCGCACCTGAAAGACAATCTGCAAGGCGGGGCCAGTGATCCCAACCTGGCGGCCGCCACGCAGATGATCATCCAGGCGCTTTCGCAGAACGTCGACTTCAACGTCTTCGCCCTGCCCAAGACCTATAACATGATGTTCAACCGCTATGACGCCGGCATGTTCTACAAGGCGCATATGGACCAGAGCATCATGTACCCCGGCACCGCCAACATGATGCGCACCGACCTCTCCTTCACCGTCTTCCTGACCGAGCCCAAGGACTATGAGGGCGGTGAGTTCCGGGTGCAGACCCCCTTCGGCGACAAGCTCTTCAAAGAGCCGGCCGGAACCTTGATCTGCTATCCCTCGGACATGCTGCATGGGGTAGAGCCGGTGCGCTCCGGCAGCCGGGTTTCGGCAATCGGCTGGATTCACTCGCTGATCCCCGATGCCAAGCACCGCGAGATCTTCAACGCCTTCGACAAGCTGGGTCACGACGTCCTGGCGGCCATGCCGGAGCCAGGGCAGTTCCACGACCGCTTCGCCTGGCTACGCGACAACCTCTTGCGCACCTGGTCGCGGATCTAACGACAGAGACTTGCAGAGAAAGAGAGCGATTGACGGGGCCGGATGGCCGGACTAGGTTCCCGCGTCCTGCCGCTCGCTAGAAGAAGCGGTTGTCCGGCGCCGGTGTAGCTCAGTGGTAGAGCAGGGCTTTCGTAAAGCCAAGGTCGGGAGTTCAAATCTCTCCACCGGCACCATCTCCAGACCACTGTCCATGCTCCAAGAGTTACGATATCTGCAATTCTGTTCGCGGAGCATCGTAAGACCTCAGTAGTCGTAGCCTTCAGGCTAGCTTACCTCTCCGCCAGCTTATGGCTGTCCGCTGCCGTCAGGTCGAGCTGATAGGCAGTCCGCATCTTCTCGATGAAATCCAGCGTCTCTTCATCGAACGGACAGCGCCCCTCGAAGCTGTGCAACACAATTCCCTCGATGAGATCTCCAAGCCCCATCTCGTGGCGGGCCGCGATCGCTTTCAGTACCTGCAAAACGCGCTTCTCGATCCTGACACCGGTCTGGACGCGTTCAACGCTCTTTCCTCTAGCCACAGCGATCATCCTATGAACGGGATATGAGTTTGGTACATCGCTACGCAGCCTGCCCGACCCGTTCAAGCCAAACCTGAGCCACGGTTGCGAGGCTGCCCCCTTTCTGTCCACCGGTTGGCGACAGTGGCAGCTTGATTTAAGGTAACTTGGTACCAAGTTACCTTTATGGCAAACCTACTACCCCGGTTTGACGGCCCGCTAAGGAGATCCTGCGATGACCATCGACTATGATAAGCTTACAGACGATTTTGAGGACGGCGCAATCAACACTGCCGAATTCAAACACATTGACCATGTCGGCGTGGCTTACGTCATGCTGGACAGATACGACTTCCTCACTGCGACTTTCAAATATGCACAGAACATACACGCAATGGCCTTGCGGGGTGGCGCAAGGCGCAAGTTCAACGCAACAATTACCATTGCATTCTTAAGCATTATTGCGGAACGCAGGGGAACATCGGTCCATACGGATGTTTATGACTTTATTGCTCGAAATCAGGATCTGATCACCAGCAACCCGCTCGAACAACGTTACTCAGCCAAGCGATTGCTGAGCGACCAAGCGCGCTCGACCTTTCTTCTGCCCGACCGAGTCGCCTGACTCGAAGCGGCGAATATCCCCTACTGCATCCCTCTTCAGGAGAGGCAGGTGGCAGCGCTATCGCGACATCACGAGAGTAGCGGACGATATGGACTGGCATCCGCAGTGGGCAATGCGTTGCGGCGCAGTGCGGGGAGCAGGACAAAGGCTCGGGAGACAGAGCAGAGGCTGAGCCAACTGGCGCTCATGCTGGCCGCCGAGGTGCGGTCAGCCAAGCGGTCGAGTTGGCATACTTTGGTCCTGTTCTCCATGTCACCGCGCAAGCAGTAGAGGTGTTCATAGAGTTCGCGGGCCTTGACGGTCTTAGCCGCAAGCGCGGCGACAAGGAAACGCGGATCGGCGCCCTGCTCGGCGTCGGTTTAACCCTCGCAGGAGATGTCGAAGCGATACCTGTTACCCTCTTCTTCGTTGGTCATCGTGAGGGTTCCAGAGACATCGGCGTAGGCATCAGTCCCGCCAACGATTCTGACGATCTCTCCTTCCGGCGGATGCTGGACTGTACTCGTGGCATGCAGGCTGCCATCCACGGGCGCGGTCGCCTCGTCGAAGGCGAAGATCACCCCATCGTTGAGGACGACGACGAGGCTCAGGGTCTTGTCAGTTGCAAAGCCCTGCTGGTCGACAGAGTGGACATCGGCGATCCAGTGGAGCGCTCCCCGGCGATCACCATCCGCGTCGGTCAACTCGCGAAATCCCACCAGCTTGTCGCCGGGACCCGGTCCCTCGGCCTTCGCAGTGACGTAGGATGCCATGCGCTTCTCGTTAGGCGAGTAGGCTACGAATGACTCACAGGATTCACTTGCACTTGCCACGTAAGGCAGCGACAGGGCAGCGAAGAGCGTCGGTAGAATCAGGATGCGAGACATAGGAGACCTCTCCATTCACGGCCTGACAAACAGGGGTTGACATCTACTCAGTACATAGTTTGAATAAGCGTTTGTACAAGTACTCTTTCTAAGGCAAGACGATGGCGCGTGGTCGTCTGCGACCTGCCTCGCAGCGGCCAAGAAAGGCGAAGGTCTTTACGGATCTTGTCCGTAGCGCCCAGCAGCAGCGCTCCGGCATCGAAAGAGATCGCATCACAAAGGAAATCCGCGACCACACGGCAGCCTTCGAAGCGTGCAAAGACCATCAAACTTGAGCGACAATCTGTTCGCATAGTGAGCTTCTTCAGACTGGATGTAAGTCTCTGGTCACGCTCACAGTTTCACCAATTCGGAATCTCTATGCAGCTATCCTCGTGAGGTATCCGAGCCAGCCTTCTGCAAAGGGCGCTCTCATGCGCTTCTACGGAACTGACCAGAAACCGCCGAAGCAGATCGCCCCTCATCGACCGGCGGGCGATCTAATGGGTCCGTCTCAATCCGCGCCGTCCACGATGCAGAGCGCACCGGTCGATGCGGCCTGCCTAAGGGGAATGATCTCTTGATACTCGGGTGAGTGATAGCAGCGTTCGGCTGTCTCGCGATCCGGGAAGGCAATGACCACCACGCGTGGGCCGACCAGGGCGCCTTCCAAGACGTTCGGGTTACCGCCGCGCACGATGAAGCGACCGCCAAAGCTCTCAACGACGGCAGGCGTGCGATCCGTGTAGAGCGTGTAGGCCTCAGGATCCTTCACATCGACTTGGGCAATCAGATAGGCCGTCACGGCACCCCCCCACTTCGCTTGTTGTTCTAGCTGGTTGCGACACCACGATCGAGTGAGCCCAGGCAGCGGCTCGGGTCGGCGCGCTGTCCCTCCAGATCGCGGGCCTCGACATGCACCACGGCAGAGCCGCGGGCTTCCTCATAGAGGAAGATGTCCAGGACGCAGGCTGGGCTTGCGTACTGCCAGACTTGGGTTCCTGCCTCTCGACGAATGCGTTGCGGATCACCCAATGCTTCATGAACGGCAGGAGCCGTTAGACCGATCAACTCCGATCCGTCGGTGCCGGGCTTGGCGCAGGCTGCAGCCATGATCAGAAGCAATACAGGGACAAGCTTTCGAGATAGAGGCGGGATCATGCTCACCCTTCAATGTCTCCCGGCGCAACCACGGGAATGTCGTTCTCGGCACCCGGATCCAAGGCATCGACCTGACCCGCCAGCCGTCCGCCGGCCTCAATATAGAGATCGCGATAGCGCACCCGGCCAACCACGCGGCCGGTCGCGCGGATCAGCAGCTGCTTGGTGACGGTCAAGGTACCCTCGACCCGGCCCTGGATATCGGCCACCTCCACCTCTGTGTTGCCGACGAAAGATCCTGTCTCGCTGATCTCCAGCACGCGGCTACCCAGAATGTCGGCCTCCACGCGGCCTTCGATGCTGACCTCCTGCGCATCCCGGATCTCGCCGGTCACCGTGACAGAGGCCGGGATCAGCAAGCGCTGGACCGGCTCTTCCTGCGCCATGGTGCTCTTCGGGCCCTGCATACGGCGCGCCAGGGCGGGCGGCAACTCTCCTGCACGGCGTGGCTGGTCGCCGGCCCGCGGGGCAATCGGTGGTCTGCTGTTCATCGCTGAAACCTTGTCTTCAGGGCTTTGGGCGCCGGCACCTTTGCCGCGACCCGACAGCGCGTGTCAGCCATTTGACAGAGTGACCGATTCGCGCCTTAGGCCCAAGTCATTTGCCGCGGACCCTATTCCCGATGCGACGACGAATCCAGCGCTAACCCTTGTAACCTGACCGCTTAAGTGCGAAGTAATGCTGCAGAGCAACAGAAGCGATCTGGCGGCAGGCGACCGAAGAGGGGCGCTTGGCGCTTTTTTGCTGTGGGCTAAGGACTCGGGCCCGACCCTTGGGGGAAGCTTAAGGAAAGAGACGCAAGGTGAGCCAACAGAGCTATGATGTCTGCGGCATCGGCAATGCCATTGTCGATGTCCTGGCAGCCGCCAAGGATGCCTTCCTGCAGGAACAGGGGCTAGCCAAGGGCGCAATGAGCCTGGTCGACGGACCGCGGGCCGAGGCGCTTTATAGCGTCATGGGGCCGGGCCGCGAGGTCTCGGGCGGGTCGGCGGCCAACTCCATGGTCGGTCTGGCCGCCCTTGAAGGGCGCGCTGCCTTTATCGGCAAGGTCCGCAACGACCAGCTTGGCGGCATCTTCGCGCACGACATTCGCGCGGCCGGCGTGGACTTTCCCACCCGGCCGGCCGAAGACGGGCCGCCGACGGCGCGCTGCCTGATCTTTGTCACGCCCGATGGTCAGCGCACCATGAACACCTATCTGGGTGCCTGTGTCGGCCTCGGCCCCAGCGAAGTGGATGCGGAGACGGTCCAGGCCTCGAAGGTGACCTACCTAGAGGGCTATCTCTTCGACCCGCCGGCCGCCAAGGAGGCCTTCTATAAGGCGACCCAGCTGGCCCATGACGCCGGCCGCAAGACTGCGCTTACCCTCTCCGACCCCTTCTGCGTGGAACGCCACCGCGAGGACTTTAGGGCCTTGATCGAGGGGCACATCGATCTGCTCTTCGCCAACGAGCAGGAGATCAAGTCGCTGGCCGAGACCGACGATTTGGCCAGCGCAGTCTCCAGTCTGGATGGCAAGCTCGATCTGGCCGTGATCACCCGCAGTGAGAAGGGCGCCATCATCCTCTCCGGCGCTGAACGCGAGGAGGTTCCGGCCTTCCCGGTGCAGCGCGTCGTCGACACCACCGGCGCCGGAGATCTCTTCGCCGCCGGCTTCCTTGCCGGCTACACCAAGGGCAAATCGCTGCTCGATTGCGGGCGTTTGGGCGCCTTGGCGGCATCGGAAATCATCAGCCATTTCGGCGCACGGCCCGAAGTGGACCTCAGCGAACTGGCCAGCCGAGAGCTGGCTTAGGAGCATTAGACACATGACTCAAGATCGTCAGGCGTTGCGCAACATCGCCATCATCGCGCATGTCGATCACGGCAAGACCACCCTGGTTGACGAGCTTCTGAAACAGTCCGGCGCCTACCGCACGAACCAGCGCGTCGCCGAGCGGGCCATGGACTCGAACGACCTGGAGCGCGAGCGCGGGATCACCATCCTGGCCAAGTCCACCTCGGTCGACTGGCAGGGCACCCGCATCAACATCGTCGACACGCCCGGCCATGCCGACTTCGGCGGCGAGGTGGAGCGTATCCTCTCTATGGTCGACGGCGCGCTCTTGCTGGTGGATGCCTCAGAGGGACCGATGCCGCAAACCAAGTTCGTGCTGGCCAAGGCGCTGGCCCGCGGCCTGAAGCCCATCGTGGTCATCAATAAGGTCGATAAGCCCGAACAGCGCGCACAGGAGGTCGAGAGCGAGGTCTTCGACCTCTTCGCCCTGCTGGACGCCAGTGAAGAACAGCTGGATTTCCATACCCTCTTCGCGTCGGCCAAGCACGGCTGGGCCTCGGCCAGCCTGGAGGGCGCGCGCGAGAGCATGGCGCCGCTCTTCGAGCGTATCGTCGCGCATGTGCAGCCGCCCGAGGCCGACAGCGACGGCCCCTTTGCCATGCTGGCCACCACCCTGGAGGCCGATCCCTACCTGGGCCGCATTCTGACCGGTCGTATTCAATCGGGTGTCGCCAAGGTCAATGCGCCGGTGAAGGCCATTAGTGCCGACGGCAAGGTGATCGAGCAGTCGCGTCTGACCAAGCTGTTGGCTTTCCGCGGCCTGGAGCGCAAGCCGATCGATGAGGCCATTGCCGGCGATATCGTCGCCGTTGCCGGCCTGACCGAAGCCAACGTCGCCGATACTCTGGCTGCCCCCGAGGTCACCAAAGCGATCCCGGCCCAGCCGATCGATCCGCCGACCCTGGCCATGACCTTTTCGATCAACGATTCGCCCCTGGCCGGACGTGAGGGCGACAAGGTCACCAGCCGCCTGATCCGCGCCCGCCTGCTGCGGGAATCGGAGGGCAATGTCGCCATCCGCGTGCGCGAAACCGACGAGAAGGATGCCTTTGAGGTCGCCGGCCGCGGCGAGTTGCAGCTGGGCGTCTTGATCGAGACCATGCGCCGCGAGGGCTTCGAACTCTCGATCAGCCGCCCGCGCGTGGTGTACCGCGAGAGCGAGGCGGGCCAGCGCCTGGAGCCGATCGAAGAGGTCGTGGTCGACGTGGACGAAGAGTTCGCCGGTGTCGTGGTCGAGAAGATCTCGCAGCGTAAGGGTGAGCTGAAGGACCTGCGTCCCTCGGGCGGCGGGAAGCAGCGCTTGACCTTCCATGCCCCCTCGCGCGGCCTCATCGGCTATCACGGTGAATTCCTGACCGACACCCGCGGCAGCGGGATCATGAACCGAGTCTTTCACGACTATCAGCCCTACAAGGGTCCGATCCCGTCGCGCCGCGTCGGCGTGTTGATCGCGATCGGCCGCGGGGCGGCGGTTCCCTATGCGCTCTGGAACCTGGAGGAGCGCGGCCAGCTCTTCATCACCAGCGGTGCCGACGTCTATGACGGCATGATCATCGGCGAGCACAGCCGCGAGAACGACCTGGAGGTCAATCCGCTGAAGGCCAAGCAGCTGACCAACATCCGCGCTGCCGGCAAGGACGACGCCGTCAAGCTCTCGCCGCCGCGCAAGATGAGCCTGGAGCAGTCCCTGGCCTACATCGCCGATGACGAGCTGGTGGAGGTCACGCCAAAGACCATCCGCCTGCGCAAGCGCACCTTAGATACCCATCAGCGCAAGAAAGAGAGCCGGCTGCAAAAGGCGGGCTAGAGGGGTTGGTTAGGTAGGCCAGACATGGAGACGCTGCAGCGCGCCGCAGCCTCGGTCCTTGCGACCTGCGATGCCGAGGTAAAGGCCCGCGCTGCACGTGCCTTGAGTAAGAGTTGGCACGCCGGCGCACTGCAGTGCGGCGCGGCGCTTACAGATTTGGGGCGCCCTGGCAGGCCAGCCCGACCGCAACTGGTCGCGCCCAAAGACGTCCCCCGCCGCCGCATCAATCGCGGCAGTGCCGGTCGGATCGCGCTGCTGCATGCCCTGGCTCATATCGAGCTCAATGCCGTCGATCTGGCGGCAGATATGATCGCCCGCTTCGGCGATGAGGCGATGCCGAAGGGCTTCTTCGACGACTGGGTCAGGGTTCTGGACGACGAGGGCAAGCACTTCGCACTGTTGTCCGATCGCCTGCGGGACCTCGGCAGTCACTACGGCGCACTCCCAGCTCATGACGGGCTCTGGGAGGCGGCCGAGGCCACCGCCAAAGACCTGCTGGCCCGCCTTGCCGTCGTTCCCCTGGTGCTTGAAGCGCGCGGCCTGGACGTGACCCCGGCGATGATCGCCAAGCTGGAGACGGTCGAAGATCCCGAGAGTGCGGCGATCCTGAAGGTCATCTATGAGGAAGAGATCGGCCATGTTGCCAGCGGGCGGCGCTGGTTTACCTGGACCGCCGAGCAACGCGGGCTCGATCCCTGGACAGCTTGGCCGGACCTGGTGCGCCGGCACTTCCGTGGCCAGCTAAAGCCGCCCTTCAATCATCAGGGTCGCGATGCCGCCGGCCTGCCGCGCAGCGGCTATGAGGGGCTGGCCCTTGAGGCGGTGACCGCCACGTCTCACGACTAGGCAAGTGGACCAGCCTTTCGCTGCCCGTGTTGACAAAGGCTGAGCGCAGCCCCAAATCGCGGCTATCACAATGGAGCTTTTATGGCCCGATAAGGCGGGGAGGCAGAGCGCCCTCCCAAGACAAAACAGATCCTAAGGAACGCCCCGCATAGCTACGTGCGGGCGAAGGACGTTTTGCAATCGTCTAAATCGGTACCTTTGAGCCCTCGGATGACCGAGGGCTGCTTCGAGAAAGCTCTCAACAATGAAACGGGACTATTCCCAGTTCTTGCCGCTGGCGGGCGCCGCCAGCGTGCCCAGGCGCGCGCCCACAGCCTTGGAGACACTCGGCTGGCGCCCCTTCTTTGCCCAGCAAGCAAGCATCGATGATCTGATCGAGACACCACCCGTTCGGGTCGTGGAGGTTCATCGCATAGGCCTGCAGGTGCTGGGCGAGGAGATCGATGCCCTTGTCCCAAGCGGACTGGAGGCGACGGTGGGCGATTGGTTGCTCTATGACCGCAACCATCCGGCCCGGAGCCGCCTTCTGGATCGCACCTCCCTCTTCAAACGCCGTGCTCCCGGCAAGGACAGACGGCTGCAACTGATCGCAGCCAATGTCGACACGGCCTTGATCGTGTCCTCCTGCAATCTGGACTTCTCTGTCGCGCGGCTCGAGCGCTATGCCGCTCTGGCCCTCGAAGCCAAGGTGACGCCCGTGATCGTCCTGACCAAAGCCGATCTCACAGAGAAGCCCTCGGCCTATGTCGCAGCGGCCGATGCGATCTCAGACAGCATCGCCGTCGTGCCGCTGAATGCGCTGAGTGAGGAGCCAACAAGCAAACTGGCTGACTGGTGTACCGCCGGTCAGACCTTGGCCCTGCTCGGCTCCTCCGGTGTCGGGAAATCCACCTTGGTCAATGCCTTGCTTGGGGAGAAAGCCACCAAGACCAGCGGCATTCGCGAGGATGACGACAAGGGGCGCCACACCACCTCGCGCCGGCAGATCCATTTCACGCCGCAAGGCTGTGCCTTGATCGACACGCCGGGTATGCGGGAGCTGCAGCTGACCGACAGCGAGGAGGGAGTGGCGGATCTCTTTTCGGACCTGGCGGCCTTCGCAGGCCAATGCCGCTTTCGCGACTGCCAGCACGAAAGCGAGCCGGGTTGTGCCCTTCAGGCGGCCCTCGAGCGTGGTGAGGTCGATCCCGCCAGGCTGGCGCGCTGGCGCAAGCTCGCCGCCGAGGAGCGCTACAACGCGGCCACCCTGGCCGAGCGTCGCGCGCGTGACAAATCCTTCGGCAAGATGGTTCGCGCCATCACCAAGCACCACAAGAAGCGTATGGAGGACTGGTGAGGAGGAAGAGCGCTTGCGACCAGGTGGCCTCACCTGGTCGCAAGCCGATCTAGCTGATGTCGCGTCCGAGCATCCTATTCAGGGTCCCATCCCTGTCGATCAGGTGATGCTTAAGCGCCGCCAGAATGTGCACAACGATCAAGGCGATCAGGATGTTCGCCAAGATCCCATGCACGGAAAAGGCGATCTCCGAGATCCACTTCGATTCGCCAGGATTGGGCAGGTCGAAAATCCCGAAGAAGGAGGCCGTACCACCGCCTGTGGTAGCCCCGATGTAGCCGGAGAGCGGCATGACAACGATGGCGATCAGCAAGGCCCAATGAACGGCGCTGGCCGCCGTTTTCTGCCAAGCCGGCATCGCGCAGACATCGTCGGGAAAGCGCCAAACGAGGCGCCACAGCACGCGCCATAGGCCGAAGAGCAGCACGAAAACCCCAATCGACTTGTGCAAACCCAAGAGAAAGCTCTGCGGATTGTCATCGTCCATCACCTGGCCAATGGCCAGCATCACGATAATGGCGATTGCGATGATCCAGTGATTGAAGACGGAAACGGCGCCGAAACGTGCCCCGCGATCGAATACGGCCATGGCTTATCCGCCCTCCCCTTTTATGTTTGCGCCATCCTACCATCCACCTTTGCTCGGTAATCAAGCAAGACCTGGCGCCAGTATTCATGAGCTTTGGCGCGGTTCTTCTGCCACCTCTTGACCTCTGCCGGACCATAGGGCCCACTGCCGGCCATCATGAGGAGCCAGTTTGGAGTCATCGCCGCGGGACACGAGGTCACCGCCAGCGCGGGAGAGGAGATTCTGCGCGCAGGCGGCAATGCCTATGATGCGATCATTGCCGCTGTCCTGGCTGCCACAGTGGCCGAGCCTGCGCTGGCATCCTTGGGTGGCGGCGGCTTTCTCCTGGCGGCACGAGATGGTGAGCCATCCCTGATCTATGACTTCTTCGTCCAAACCCCTGGCAGGACGCGACCCTTGGATGCCCTGGATTTCTATCCGATCCAAGGTGACTTCGGCAGTGCGCGGCAGGAATTTCATATCGGCCGAGGTTCCTCAGCCGTACCGGGCTTCGTGAAGGGTCTCTTCGAGCTCCACAAGGACCTCGGCCGGATGCCCTTCAAAGAGCTGGTGGTGCCGGCGGCACGGCACGCCCGCGATGGCGTCGTCATGAGCGCCTATCAAGCCTTCGTTCTGCACACCGTCGTCAATCCGATCTTCGCCGGAAGCGAGGCCTGCATGGCCATCTATGGCAGCCGGACGGCGCCAGGCACGCTCACCTTAGAAGGCGAGAGGACCAGCAATCCGGAGCTGGCTGCCGTCTTAGAAAACCTGGCTCATGAAGGCCCCGACCTCTTCTACCGCGGTGACATAGCCAAGATCATCGAGCGGGACATGCAGCCCGCTGGCCTCGTGACACTGGCTGATCTCGCCAGCTATGAGGTCATGCGACGCAAGCCACTCAAGCTGCGCTACCGCGGCACCCTGATCGAGATGAACCCGCCACCAGCCGCCGGCGGCCTCTTGATCGCCTTCGGGCTGAGCCTGCTGGAAAGGGCAAAGCTGCAGGGACTGGTAGCCGGTAGCGATAGCTATCTCTTGCTGCTGGCTGAGGTCTTGGAGAGGACCGCACAAAGCCGGACGGAAATCGAAGCCCTGCGCGCTGTGGAAGACGTGACCGCCACCTCCTTGGACGAGACCTTTCTCACCTGGTACCGCGCCTCTGTGCTCGGAACTGCGAAGGCCCATCGCGGTACGACCCACATCTCTGTAATCGACAAAGACAAGAACATGGCGGCGATGACCGTCTCCAACGGCGAAGGTTGTGGCTATGTCGTCCCCGGCACCGGCATTCACATGAACAACATGCTGGGCGAAGCGGACTTGAGCCCGGCCGGCTTCATGACCTGGGAGCCGAACACCCGGCTTAGTTCCATGATGACCCCAACGACCCTGCTCTGGCCGGACGGGCGGCGTGCAGCCCTGGGTTCGGGTGGATCCAATCGGATCAGAACAGCCATCCTTCAACTGCTGGTTAACCTGATCGATTTCGAGATGTCAGCAGCAGAGGCGGTCGAAGCGCCGCGCATTCATCTGGACAGCGAAGGCATCTTGAACGTCGAAGGAGGCTTCGAGGGCGCACTGCCGGCACTCGCGCGGCGTTTCCCCGATATGAACCGTTGGAAGGAATCCAACATGTACTTCGGCGGCACCCACATCGCCAGCGTCGATGAAGGGGGCTTCCAGGGAGCCGGCGACCCCAGGCGCGATGGCGTGTGTCGGGTTCTCTAGACGGTGCCCTCTAGCCGCGACTTAGCCCGCCCGTAGCACCATAAAACCGACCAGTGCCGTCACACTTGTCAGCACTGCGCCCCAGGCGACATCGACCACGACCATCGACCAGCGCCAGCCCTTTAGGGTCGCCATGTTGGTCGCCTCATAGGTGCCATAGGCCAGCCCACCAAGCAAAGCGCCATTCAAGACAGCGATGGACCAACCGCCGTCGCTCAGGGCCGGCGCAACAGCGAAGTAGGCGATCCCGGCGACGTAGAAGAGGTAGAAGCCAGCCGCCACACCGAGACGCAGCCTCTCGGCCAATAGCAATCCGACATGGCGGTCGAAGAGCGGCTTCATGACCAGCTTCAGCCAAACGGCATCGATGGCGAGAAAACTCACCAACATCACGATGTATGCCAAGAGATAGCTCACCTAGGCGCCCAACTCTCCACTGTGTCTCCATGTGACCTAGTGCGGGCCCGGTCTTCGGCCAGCCGTTAGATCACGGACGGGTATCATGCCTTCACACCTTGGGACTTTCACTTGGCGGGAGGTGCCACGGCAGCCTAAGCTCCCCATCCCAAACCAAGGGAGAAGCGCCCATGCCGTCGGACCTGCTGTTCTTTACGCACCCCAAGACCCGGGGCCGCATCGCTCGCTGGATGCTAGAGGAAGTGGGCGCGCCCTACGAGACCCGCATCCTGGACTTTTCCACCACGATGAAGGAGGCCAGCTACCTGGCGCTCAATCCCATGGGCAAGGTGCCGGCAATCCAGCATGGAGGGGTCGTCGTCACCGAGTGTGGCGCGATCTGCGCCTATCTGGCCGACGCCTTTCCCGAGGCGGGTCTGGCGCCCGCGCCGGCCAAGCGCGGTGCCTACTACCGCTGGCTCTTCTTCGGTGCAGGGCCGCTGGACCAGGCCTTCACCAACACGGCCTTGAAGATCGAACCCCCGGAGGCGCGTAAAGGCATGCTGAGCTATGGCGATCTGGAGCGCGTCAATCGCACCCTCGCCCATGCGCTGGCAGAGAGCCCGTACATCGCTGGAGAGACCTTTACGGCCGCGGACGTCTACATGGGCGCTTTGATCGATTGGTCGCTTCACTACAAGCTCTTGGAGGCCACACCTCGCCTGGAGGCCTATCGCGACCGCCTAGCAGAACGCCCAGCCCATCAGCGCGCGCAAGCCCTGGATGACGAAGCCGTCGCAGCCCTAGAGGCTGAAGTCTAGCTCATCGGGTCGAAAGGGCGCCTGCCGGATCGAAACCGTCATCGATCCGTTCGACCAGACGCCTGCGCCGCGAAAAGTCTTCTGGCAGAGGCAAGCCCAGCGCGACCTTGAAGCTGCCCTCATAGGGGCCGAGGTAGAGCGCACGTTCCTGCGCGAAGGGCTGCAGCTTGGCCTCAGGGTCGAAGCTGTGACCGAGATCGGCGACGACAAAGCCCGGCGCACGCGGCACACGGTCCAGATAGCCCTCGACTGAAAGCCGTTCCAGCGGACCGGCGGCGCCCAGGAAGCGCCCCTCGCGCAGACTGGAGACCTCGAAGAGCTTGCCCTGACGGCGGCCCTGGACCGTGACGAAGGTGCCAAGCTGTGGCACCTGAGCGGATGCCGGCAACACCAGTTCCAGGCCACCCAAGGTCGGACGGTCCGGGGCCGATCCTGCCTTGACCACCGCCTCAATCACCTCGACCTCATCACTTGCGTCCGGCAGCAGATCAAGCCGCGAGGCGACCACTTCGGGTCCCCGCCAGAGGCCCGAAACAGCAACGCGCTGTCCAACCTTAGGACGGAAGTTCCGGCCCTCGGCAGTCTTCCGCGGTGCCCCGCGCTCCACCAGAACCTCGGTTCCAAGCACGGTGATCTTGCGCCGCTCCACGGCTTCGACGGTGCCGATCAAGGGATGCACGACGGACAGCGCTTGGGCACGCAAGGCGCCGCCCTCTGTCGTGCTGGCCTCAACGGTCAGGACCTGTCCCAAGGCCAAGCGATCGGGCGTAACGCCCCCAAAGGCATCGCGCAGGCTTAGGTCCTCTGCACTTGTCAAGTCGAGGCCATTGACGGTGAAGCGCTCCACATCGACCAGGGTGCCGACGATGCCGGTGCCGCCCACGCCCCCCTCAGAGGGCCGCTCAGCGGTCGTAACGGCTGGTGCCGGCTGTAGCTTCTCGCAGGCGGCAAGGCCCAGGGCCCCCAAGCCCAGCAAGACAGCGCGTCGTGTCGCCAACAGCGTCATTCCTCAGCTCTCCCCTCGGTCGCGCTCTTGTCCCGGCCCGACTCATCCTCTCGATAGAAGTATAGGCCAAAGCGGAAGCGCTCCGCAGCCTCTGGATCGCCGGCTGTCTTCGCCTGCTCGGCAAAGGCCTCTCGGTTGAGGCGGGCCAAGACCTCTCCTGTCACCTCGCGGGCCAGCGCTTCGATCTGATCGACCGCCTCTCCGCGTAAGTTGTTGTAAAAGACCGCTCGTTCCAAGAAGGGTGCGCCACCCTCCTCCGTCAAGACATTCTCGACCGCCGCCGCCATGTGATCGCCGAGGTTCCGCACAAAAAAGTGCAGCCGCTCGGCCTCGCTCTCCCTCGGCACAAGGGCCTCGTCGTGGAGCAGGACCCGCTCATCCTCGGGATCCAAATGGACGACACGGCGGCGCAACAGCTCGTCCAAGATCGTACGCGGCCGCACATCCTGACTGACGGCAGCAACCAGGGAATCGAACGAGGGTGGTTCTGGCGCGTGTCGGGGCAAAGGCAGCGGCTTGCCTTCGTCATCTATGTAGAGTGGATCGGCCTGCCAGCGTCCGACAATGGTCGCCAAGACCGAGACATGGCGGTCAGCCGACAACTCTGATGCTCGGTCTTGCTGGCGAAGCTCGCGTACCTTCTTGCGGTGCACCCCTGTCAAGAGGCTGATGCGGCTATCGGTGGGCGTTGCCCCGTCCAGCTGAAAGGCCTCCTCCGCAACTTCGACCGCAAGCTCCTGCAAGAGCTGATGCAGGGTCTGTGCCGTGACGCCCCTGGCGATCAACAGCTTCATCAGCGGTCGAAGCAACTGCTTCAACGCCTGCTGAGAAAGATCTTCGTCGCTGGCCCGCTCTCGTCCCATGACCCCAATCTAGGTCAGCGTGGGAAAAAATTCCACATCAATGCTTGACTAAGGATTTGAGCGGTCAATGTCACCGGCTGCAGCAAGTGGGAAAACGTCCCACCTCACGTTCACAAGGAGAAAGATCCATGCTGAAGTCACTTGTCGCCGCCCTTGCCGTCGTCGTGTTTGTCGCCGGCTGTTCATCCAGCCGCACCAGCAACACCAGCAGTCAGGCGTCGCAGCCGGCCCAGCTGGATATCGTCGATACAGCCGTCTCCGCCGGCTCCTTCAACACCCTGGTCGCCGCCGTTCAGGCTGCCGACCTGGTCGACACCTTGAAGAGCCCCGGTCCCTTCACCGTCTTCGCGCCCACCGACAAGGCCTTCGAGAAGCTGCCGCCCGGCACCGTCGAGACCTTGCTGCGCCCTGAGAACAAGGATCAGCTGGTCGCCGTGCTTACCTATCACGTGGTCCCCGGAAAGGTCATGGCCGCCGACCTGGCCGGCAAGCAGCTTGAGGTTGCGACTGTCCAGGGCTCAACCGTCGACATCAATGGCACGAATGGCGTGATGGTCGACAATGCAGAGGTGATCCAGGCCGATGTGATCGCCAGCAACGGCGTGATCCACGTGATCGACGAGGTGATCTTGCCCTAAGGCACTCGTGACCATCCTGTTCGTTTGCGCCCGTCCTTAGTGACGGGCGCAGCGTCGTTGAATCATGGCTTTGAATGCATTGGAGGCCCGATCCAGGTAGGGCCGTGTGTACGGGAAAGCCGTGGCGTGATCATAGTTGTGCCGCATCGCGGCGTTGGCCTCGAAGATCACGAGGCGGCCTTGGCGATCAAGCGTGAAATCAATTCCAAAGAAGTCGAGTTTCAAGCAGTCGCGAATGGCATGGAGCCTATCGATGGCAGCCTCGCCCAGAAAGCCACGCGGGTCGGCCAGATAGCGCTGCTCACGCTCTTGCAAGCTCTGCTGCTTGTCCATCACTTGGTAGCGGTCGCCTGAGTGGATCTGCCAGCTATCGCTGCTGAGACCAGCGACTGGATAGAAGACCTGATCGATGAAAAAACAGCGGGACTTGTGAAAGTATCCTTCCTCACCCTGACAATCGACGTAGTCGATGACGTAGACCGGCTGCCCCTGACCAGAGCCCCGCAAATAGGCCTCTGCGCCAGCGCGATTATCGATCTTCTCCACGCTCTCACCGGTCTGTGTGCCCGGCAGTCGCAGAATCATTGGAAAGGAGAAGCCCTGACCTAGCAGTGCATCGACACCCTTCTCGGGCGGCAGATCATTGGCATAGAGCTCCGTGCGCGGGAACACCAAGCCATCCAGCTTCCCCAACCGCCTGGCATTCTCCTCTCGCGAGGTCTTCAGCACCTGGCTCGGCAGGTTTAATATGCGCTTGGGATCGCTGTCGGCCAGAAAGCGATCAAGCTTACGCAAGGTGGCGCCATGAAGGTCGGCGCAGCTGACGGTGTTGATGGCAAGATCGAAGTCCGGAACCTTGGTCACTTGATCGAGATTGTTACCCATGATCGAAGCCAGGTAGAGGTTGACCTTGGACTTGTCGACGAAGTTTTTGATCGAGAAATGGCCGCCCCTCAAGCGGCAGACATAGGTGCCGGTGGCGGACTCAAGGGCAGCACCATAGCGGGCGTTATCAAAGGAACGAAAGCGCAAGAGGGTCGGCTTACGTCGGTCGAACTGGCGCGGCGGCGTGATCGGCTCAACCCTGGCGGCCGCGCTGAGGGCACGTTTCGCACCGTCCTCGTTGTTCCGGCTCTGGAGCAAAGCAGAGAGTACCTTGAGAGAGCTTGCGTCCCTGGGATCTTCGCGCAGCCCCGCAATCAGCGTTACGTAGGCCTCATCGAAGAGCCCAAGCTTAAACAGCAGACGGCCGAGAAAGCGCAGCTGCTCTCCTCGCAGTCCGTCTATGTTTCGCGCAGCCAAGGCCTGGCGTCGCGCAGCCTCCAAGCGTCCAGCCAGCATCAAGAGGAGGGCCAGATTGGTCCTCGCCCGCGCATCGCCGAGGTCCGCTCGGGCTGCGGCGAAGGCATGACCCAGACGTTCGCGCTGGGACGCCGTCACGCCGCGGCTAGGTGAGGCATCCGACATGCGAGCGTACCCGATACATCAGCCGATTGCTGTCTGCAGCAAAGGCACTGCGTCCATGCAAGGCTCTGGTGTTGTGGATGAAGAGAGTTTCGCCGGACTGGATGCGCTGGCGGATTGCCACCTCGGGTCTTGCCAGGATCTCATCCACACGCTCAAGGGCCGCGCTGGCGTCCTCGTCCAGGCTTTCACATTGAGCCAAGGCTGAATCAATCTGGCTGCGGTAATAGCGTATGTTGGCCCTGTTCCCGCTATGCCAGAGCACCGCTTGTCGGCCCCGACCGAAGGGGTAGATCGGCTTTGACAGCAGATCCCTGGTTTCTTGATCGAGCGCTGCCAGAAGCGAGTCGATTGGTGCAATCAGGCTCTCCCCACCCTCCTGGTCGGCCCGCACCATCTGGAAGGCCACCAACTCGTGCGGATCGTGAGAATAAGAGGAGTCGCTATGCAGTGCCAAAGCCTGATTGGTGCGGCTGTAGCGCGTGACATCGCCGCCTTGATTGGCTCGCTTCGGATTGATGCGTACCTTTGTGAAAGAGAGCTGAGCACGGTCCTCGGCAGTCTGCCCTGGTTTGATCGGCGGCAACTCGGCCAAGGCGCGCGTCAGATGGATCGTCAAGACACCACGCTCAGTCGGCGCTACGCCGGTCACGAGAATAGCGTAGGGTGCAGCCAACAAGAGCTCAGCCATCTCTTCAGCCATGGCCTTTGCGCTCGCCTTGTCTTTGAAGATAGCAATCAAGCGCTCTCGGGTTAGCCGTAGCTCAGGTATCCTCATTTCCCACAAATTGTTATCTGTTGAGCCAGTTTAAAGGTTTTCTGTGGACGCAAGCGCGCCTTCGCTGGGCAGCTATGCTCGTCAGCAGCTTGCTCGCAATGGACGCAAAGCCGCACCCTGCTGATGACGAGGCGGTAGCGGGAGGGGTGATGCAGCAAACAGCAGCAGCGGTGGATCGGCCCTGGGCCGCGATGGGGCTGCTGCTTTTGGCGCAACAGTTGATCCCGCTGCTGGATACCTTGGCCAAGCTGCTGACGGAGGACTTTTCCATCTGGCAGGTGGCCTGGGCGCGCTTCGTCTTTCATCTCTTGCCCCTGCTGCCCTTGATCTATTGGCGCCACGGCCTGGGTGCGCTTCTGCGGGTGCGCCAGCCGCGCCTGCAGCTCCTGCGCAGCCTCTTCATGGTGGCGGCAACCTGCCTCTTCTTCGGGGCCCTGGCGCGGATCCCACTGGCCGACGCAGTGGCCCTGATCTTTATCGCCCCCCTGGTCATCACCGCCTTGGCCCCCTTCTTTCTGAAAGAGCGGGTAGACCTTCGCCGCTGGATCGCAGTCGGCGCCGGCTTCCTGGGTATCCTCATTCTGGTACGCCCCGGCTTTCAGGCCGTCGAGCTGGGCACTCTCTTGGCCTTGGGCTGCGGCTGTGCCTTTGCCGGCTATGCCATCGCAACACGCCACCTATCGCTCTCGGCACCCCCTCTGGTGACCTTGGCCATGACCGCCGTCGTCGGCAGCCTGGTGCTGAGCCTCTTGGTCCTGATCGAAGGCAGCCTCTGGCGCCCACCGACAAGCAAAGAGTTCGTCATGATGGTGGTTCTGGGCATGGTGGCCGCCGTCGCTCATCTTCTGATGATCCTAGCCTATGAGCGTGCCCCGGCCTCTCTGTTGGCGCCCTTCTCCTACACCGAGATCATCGGCGCCTCGATCCTGGGCTACCTGGTCTTCAACCAGTTCCCGGACCTCTTTTCCTGGATCGGCATTGGGGTCATCGTGGCGGCCGGGGTTTACAATGCCTGGCTGGGTCAGCGGGTGTAGCAACCAAGGCCCTGCCTCTTGCCCTTCGCCATAGGTGTATCAACCCTCTTTCCAATAACCTGTGCACGCAGTCCGCCACAAAGAGTGACAGAGACATCAGGAGATAGAGCGGGGTCGCTTTCAAGTAATCTAGAAGGGACTCATGGAGCGAATAAGCTGGGTAGAAACCGTCATCTCCTGAAGGCAACACATAGAGGAGGACGATGACGAGCCAAAAGAGTGGGGGATAGAGAAGGAACAGGATCAGGGAACGGCGGCGCGACGAGACAAAGGAGCGCAGGATGCCGAAGACAAAGCCTAACCAAAAGATGAAGAACGCGATCAAGGGGACAGGGCTGTCGTTCGCTCCCAAGTTATCCCAAAAACTCCATTCGCTGGGCCCAGCGTTCAAGAAATCGATGTAGGACCCGATCAAAGCCACCATGGCGATGCCGAAGAAGAGCGCCCTGAGGCTACCGCGCACGCTCCTACCAAAGGTGTAAAGACAGAAAGAATGCATTGTACAAGCGTTCATATCCCCCCACCTTGATAAGGCACACCCTTCCCCCCGACCTTCGGGTGTGTTTTTGAGGGCGGTGTGGCGGCTCGACCCCCTAAGGGCACGCCCACCGCCCATTCCGGCTTAGAGCTGGAGCTCTCTAGGTTCGCGTTTTCTGCCATCAATTTGCGGCAAGACTACGGCCTATGCTACTTTCAGTAATAGGAAGCTGCTTTGCGCCGTTGCCACGTTCGGTAGGCGGCAAAGGCAAGAAAGATCGAGGCTGCGACGGCGAAGGTCCACATGAGGCCTTGATAGCCCATCAGATCCATGCCCGTGCCACCGGCGAAGGATCCTGAGACTCCACCGAACTGGTAGAGCACCACGATCGCGGCATTAGCACTGGCCAGCAGATTGGCCTCAAAGCGCTCACCCAGGATGGTCAGCGCCACGGTGTAGATACCGAGGGAGCAGATGCCCCAGACGATCAGGACGGGCCAGAAGAGCCAGCTCTGCCCGATCGTGAAGTTGATCAGGATCGGCGCCAGGAAGAAGACGCCGCCAAATGCGATCAAGAGCTTGCGCTTGTCGACGCGGTCCGCCAGCCAGCCGACTGGGAACTGCATGATCAGGTTGGCCATCAGCATAACAGTCAGGGTGAGCAATGCCGTCTGTTCCGTGAGGCCAGCCGCACGGGAGAAGTTCACCAAATGGGTCAGGGCGGCCATGTCAACAAAGCCGGCCAATAGGGCCGCCGCCATCACCAGCGGCGCGACACGGA
This sequence comes from Rhodospirillales bacterium, assembly GCA_963669335.1. GTDB lineage: Bacteria > Pseudomonadota > Alphaproteobacteria > Kiloniellales > JACOMY01 > JACOMY01. The sequence continues at coordinate 975,779 of OY770023.1, read as the reverse complement.
ATGCCGTTGCAATTGCTGCCTTTGGCGCCTCCGGTAGATCCGGCGGCATGCGCCTGGCCGACCAGATGAGCGTTCCGGCGAGCGCCGTTAGGCCAACCGAGATGAAGAAGGGCAAGAGGCTTTCGGTTCCCGTGACTTGCAGCAGAATCGGACCGAGCGCAAAGCCGCCAGAGATCGCCATCATGTAGAAGGCGATGGCGCGTCCGCGCTGCCCCTCTGGCGCCATGGCAACGATCCAGGTCTCGCTGCCGATCCAAAGGATGGTGGCGAAAAATCCGATCAGAAAGCGCAGTCCGGCCCAGTACCAGATGTTCGGCCAAGCCAGAAGGAGGAGGACACAAATGATCTCACCGATGATTCCCAGCACCATGGCGTTCAGAAAGCCGATGCGCGTGAAGAGCTTGGGAATGAGCGGGCCGAGGAGGATGGTCGGCAGGAAGGCGCAGGCCGAATTTATGCCGATCGCCCAGTTGGGATGGCCCTGCTTCTCTAAGATGATGGCGATCAACGGCGAGAGACAGCCATAGGTGATGCCGGCCACGCCGGCCGCCATAGCAATCGCCAAGAGGCCCCGCCAACGCTGAGACTCAGTCAGGACGGCAGCGGTCATGCCGGCCCTCCGCCTTGCCGCGACAGCGCATCCAAGGCGCCTTGCAGGATATAGGCTGCTGCCATCCGGTCCACCACGGCGTCCCGTCTCGCCCGGGTCATGTCGGCCTCTTCGACCAGAAAGCGCTCGACCGCGGCTGTCGAGAGGCGCTCGTCCCAATAGGCGATCGGCAGCTCGATCCCGCGCTCTGCAATGTTGCGCGCGAACTGGCGGGTCGATTGACAGCGTGGCCCCTCGCTTCCGTCCATGTTGACCGGCAGGCCCAGCACCAGACCCACCGGCTGACGTTCGGTGATCAAGAGCTGCAGGCGCTCGACATCCTGGAAGAGCTTCTTGCGCCGGATGGTCTCCAAGGGCGAGGCCACGGTCCTGAGGCTGTCGGAGACGGCAAGCCCAATGGTCTTGCTGCCCAGGTCCAGGCCCAAGAGACGCCCGCGGGCGGGCAAAACAGACAAGGCTTCAAGCAGATCTCTTGGCATGGGCCCCTCTCCTCTCCATCTCTCTTATAGGCACACGGCGAAAGCGCCAAGTAGTCCCTTTGCAATACCCCTCTGCGTGCACGGAGACAGGCAAAGCGTAGCGGTCGGCTAACCGCATCTTGCGGGGGCAGTACCCCTAGGTGTAGCGTCCGGCCTTCGAAATTTCGGAATCGATCAGGCTCAAGCCATGACTGTTGACAAGGATACGGTGCGCAACATCGCGCGCCTTGCCCGCATTCGCATCGACGAAGCGGAAGAAGAGACGCTGGCCCAGGAGCTGGGCGGCATTCTGCAATGGATCGACGAGCTGCAAGCCGTCGATACCGAGGGCGTCGAACCCATGACCTCGGCCGTAGCGACAGAGCTGCATCTGCGCGAGGACAAGGTCACCGACGGCGACGCGCAAGAGGCCGTGCTCTCCAACGCGCCCGATCGCATGGCCGTCTTCTATACCGTGCCCAAGGTGGTGGAGTAGATCCCATGACCGTCCGCGGACCCATTACCCACCTGACCCTGGCCGAGATGCGTGAGCTCTTGGCCAAGCGTGCCTTCTCCGCCAAGGAGCTGACCCAGGCCCATCTGGACGCCATGGAGAGCCAGCGCGATCTCAACGCCTTCACCGCCGAGACGGCCGACAAGGCGCTCGCCATGGCAGAGGCCGCCGACGCGCGCCTGGCCAAGGGCGAGGCCGGCCAGCTTGAGGGCGTGCCGATTGCGATCAAGGACCTCTACTGCACAGAGGGTGTGGAGACCACGGCCGGCTCCAACATCCTGAAGGGCTTCGTGCCGACCTATGAATCGACCGTGACGGCCAAGCTCTGGTCGGCAGGCGCTGTCATGACCGGCAAGCTCAACATGGACGAGTTCGCCATGGGCTCGGCCAACATGAACTCGGCCTTCGGGCCGGTGGCCAATCCCTGGCAACGCCGCGGCGACAACCGCGATCTGGTGCCAGGCGGCTCTTCCGGCGGCTCGGCGGCCGTGGTCGCAGCCCGCGTCGCACCGGCCAGCCTTGGCACCGATACCGGCGGCTCGATCCGCCAGCCGGCCAGCTTCTGCGGCATTGTCGGCATGAAGCCTAGCTATGGCCGCTGCTCGCGCTGGGGCATCGTCGCCTTCGCCTCCTCTTTGGATCAGGCCGGCCCCTTCACCCGCACGGTGCGCGACAGCGCCATCGTGCTGGGCGCCATGGCCGGCTACGACCCCAAAGACTCCACCTCGGTCGAGCGCGCGGTCCCTGACTTCGAGGCCGCCCTGCATCAGGACGTGAAGGGTCTGACCATCGGCGTGCCGAAAGAGTACCGCATGCCCGGCATGTCGGCTGAGATCGAGCGGCTTTGGAAGCGCGGCATGACCTGGCTTGAAGAGCAGGGTGCGCATGTTCGCGAGATCTCGCTGCCGCACACCCAGCACGCCTTGCCGACCTACTACATCGTGGCCCCGGCCGAGGCCTCCTCGAACCTGGCCCGCTATGACGGGGTGCGCTTCGGCACCCGCGTCCCCGAAGAGGATCTGACCGGGCTCTACGAGGCCACCCGCGGCACCGGCTTCGGTGCAGAGGTGAAGCGTCGTATTTTGATCGGCACCTATGTGCTCTCGGCCGGCTATTACGACGCCTACTACAACAAGGCGCGCCGGATCCGCAGCCTGATCGCCCGCGACTTCGCCCAGGCCTTTGAGAAGGTCGATGCCATCCTGGCGCCGACCAGCCCGACCGCAGCCTTCGCCCAGGGCGAGAAGATGGACGACCCGGTGGCCATGTACCTGAATGACGTCTTCACCGTACCTGCCAGCCTGGCCGGTCTGCCGGCCATCTCGGTCCCGGCCGGTCTCACCGACGACGGCCTGCCGCTGGGCCTGCAGGTCATCGGCAAGGCTTTCGACGAGGAGATGGTCTTTCGGGTTGCCCACGGCATCGAGACCGCCGCCCACTTCACCCATCAGCCGCAGCGGATTGCGGGGTAGAACCATGAGCGACAGCAATCTGGTCCAGGGGCAGAGCGGCCCTTGGGAGGTCATCATCGGGCTGGAAGTCCATGCCCAGGTGACCTCAAAGTCGAAACTCTTCTCAGGCGCCGCCACCGACTTCGGGGCCGAGCCCAACAGCCAGGTCTCACTGGTCGATGCCGCCTTCCCGGGCATGCTGCCGGTCTTGAATCGTGTCTGCATCGAACAGGCCGTGCGCACTGGCCTTGGCATCAACGCCAAGATCAACCTGGAGAGCGTCTTCGAGCGCAAGAACTACTTCTATCCCGATCTGCCGGCCGGCTATCAGATCAGCCAGTACGAGCAGCCCATCGTCGGCGAGGGGCAGATCACCATCGACATGGAGGATGGCTCCACCCGCGAGATCGGCATCGAGCGCCTGCATCTGGAGCAGGACGCCGGCAAGTCTCTGCACGACCAGCATCCCAAGATGACCTTCATCGACCTGAACCGCTCCGGCGTCGCCTTGATGGAGATCGTGTCCAAGCCCGACATGCGCTCAGCCGAAGAGGCCGGCGCCTATCTCACCAAGCTTAGGGCCATCCTGCGCTATCTTGGGACCTGCGACGGCAACATGGCCGAGGGCTCGATGCGGGCCGACGTGAACCTCTCGATCCGGCGTCCGGGCGAGCCCCTGGGCACCCGCACCGAGACCAAGAACGTGAACTCCATCCGCTTCGTGCAGCAGGCCATCCACTATGAGACGCTGCGCCAGATCGAGGTGTTGGAGGCCGGCGGCAAGATTAACCAGGAAACTCGGCTTTTCAACGGCATGACCGGCGAGAGCCGCTCGCTGCGCAGCAAGGAAGAGGCCCACGACTATCGCTACTTCCCCGATCCGGATCTGCTGCCGGTCCGGGTTGACCCTGCCCTTGTCGAGGAGATCCGCGCCAGCCTGCCGGAACTGCCGGATCAGAAGAAGGCACGATTCATCGAGGCCTTTGCTCTAAAGCCGATCGATGCCGCTATCCTGGTCGCCGATCAGGAGCGCGCGGACTTCTTTGAGGCCGTGGCCGGCGGACGCGATGCCAAGCTGGCCAGCACCTGGGTCCTGGGTGACTTCTTTGCCGCGCTGAACAAGTCGGGCAGCAGCCTGTCCGAGGCTCCTGTCGACGCCGGCAAGCTGGGCGGGCTGATCGACCTGATCGCCGACAAGACCCTCTCGGGCCGCATGGCCAAAGAGGTCTTTGAGGCCATGTGGGAGACCGGCAAGACCGCCGGCGCCATCGTCGATGAGCGCGGCCTGAAGCAGATCACCGACACCGGCGCGATCGCCGCCGTAGTCGATGAGATCATCGCCAACAACCCGACCCAGGTGGAACAGCTGAAGGGCGGCAACATGAAGGTCATGGGCTGGTTTGTCGGCCAGACCATGAAGGCCACCCAAGGCAAGGCCAACCCCGGCATGGTGAACCAGCTCTTGAAGGATAAGCTGGGGCTCTAGGGTCGCTTTTTGGACTGCACGGCATCAGCCCGCCCCGCCACCCGGCCTCTCACAACAGTATGATGAACTGGTCGGTCGGGTGAGAGTGCGGGCCGATGTCGCCAGAACCGTGGCTTGCAGAAGTCCGGACGGATGGCCGGTTTCAATCTTTGGTCATCCCGCCTACCCACGCTCTCCGCATTTGATCCGTATCATCCAACAGAGGGGTCGGCCTGCTGACATACGGTGAGCCGTGCCCCCAGAAGCAATGGCAAAAGCCAAGGAGCCCCCTAATGAGCAAGCGTTTTGGAAAGCTGGCCGCCGTCCTGGCCCTCTCTCTGCCTTTGGCATTGGCCGCCTGCGGTGAGGACGAGAACCAGACCGCCGGCGAGAAGCTGGATGAGGCCACCCAGTCCGCCAATCAGGCTGTGGACGACGTGAAGGATGCGGCCAGCGACGCTGCCGACTCCGCACAGAAGAAGCTGGACAGCGCCACGGACGCGGTGAACAAGGCCGTGGATGATGTGCAGACCGACCTCTCCGGGTCGTCCAACAGCAACTAGCCCAGTGGTCCGATCCAGGCGCTTGGTCCCCAAGCGTCTGGTGAATCGGCCCACCAATCTGTCGTCCCGCTAGAGCGCTGGAGCGCGCAAGTCCCGATAGCGGCGCACCGACCTCAAGGGGCTGAAAAGCGCGGCGGCGAAAGACAGAAGAAAGCCGATTGCGACGATCAGAAGCCCCGTTTCTGGTGAGGTAGCCGCGGTCATCCAGCCACCGGCAAGCGCGCCCAGCGGGCGGATTCCATAGATCACCGTCTGGATCACTGCGTTCACCCGCCCAAGTTGTCCGTCGGGCGTCACCAGCTGGCGCACGGCGTTCTGTGCGACCATCCACATGGCCGGCCCGAAGCCCAGCAGGAAGAAGGCAGGATAGAGCGCGACCACCCCGCTGCCGGACGGCGCCAAGGTCAGGCCCAAAAGTGCCACTGCCGAGCTACCCGGCCCGAAGAGCAGCACGCTGTTCGGCGGAATGCGACTGGCCAGGCGTCTCATCATCCAGGTCCCGATTACAGCGCCGAGACCGAAGGCGGCCAGCGCCAGGCCAAAGTTGCCCGGATCAGCGACATAGGTCTCGACGATCAGCGGCACCAGCACCACCAGGAGCGCGGCAAAGGCCAGATTCCAGAAGAGCGCGCAGAGCAGGATCGGCAGCAAGAGAGCGTGCCTCAGAACAAAGCTGCCACCCTTAGCGACGGAGACCCAGATCGCCTCACGCCGCTGCGGAAGGGGGCGGAACTCCGGTAGGCCGTAGAGCAGCACGCCGGCGGCCAGTGTGGCCACAGCGGCGGCGGCAAAGAGACTCCAGGCAGAGAGGCTGGCGAAAAGCAGGCCGACACTGAGAGGCATCAGGAGGGAGGCCAGCGCGCGCGGCACCTCGATCCTCGCATTGGCCGAAGCGAGGCCGTCGGCCTCGGCCAGGCGCGGCAAGATCGAGAGCGCCACCAGGAGGAACAGGACCACGCCAAATCCGGTCCAGGTGACAGCCACGGCAAAGGCCAAGAAGTCCGCCACGAGAAGCGCGATGCTGGCTGCCGCCAGACCAATGAAGGTGAGTGCGGCTGCAACCAGCGCCAGGCGCCTCCCCTCCATGCGATCCACCAGGATGCCGAAGGGCAGCGAGCCCAGAAGGTGGGCCAAAGACTGACAGGCGACCAGGACACCGATCAGATCCGGGCCGGCCATGAAGGCTACGGCAGCGACCAGAGGCACTGCCACCAAGGTCATCTGATCGGCAAAATGAATGCCGTAAGCAGCAAAGCTCAGCCGAGCGATTGCGGTCATAGCGAAGGTCCTCCGATTTCCAGTGCGCGAGAACTGGCCATCAGAAGACCGCGCCTGCCATCCGGCCCTTGCAGCCGATCGCGCCCTTTTCCGAGCAGTCTGGAGGAGGCTCTACCGTCAGAGCCGCGACAACCACCACCACACCCACGGCGTTGCCTTGCTCAGCAGGCCGACCTACACTCCGCTCACATTGGGGATTGCTGTTGCATCCAGTCGACTTGCGCCCTGGTCTTGCCTGTAGTTCCTGAAACGGGCCGGAGATTAGATATTCGTTGCTTTCGCTTGGGGATTGGGAGGTGAAGCATGTTGAAGAGAACAACAATCATCGGGTGCATTTGGGCTTTTGGCCTTCTTTCCGGGGGCCTTTCACAGGCACAAGACGATCAAACTTGCAAGATTGCCAACAAGACGGCGGAGACCAAGTGGCGTTGCTATGGCTTTTACGACCCCACGGTCGAGCATGTGACGATTTACGATTTCAATGGCATCGCGGAGGGAGAGACAGCCCCGGTGTATTGGAGGGACCGGGTCATCAACGATCGCAAAGACCGGGTTCTTCAATGCGCCGTGAACGCAGAAGACAATATCAACCCCAATTGCCGTGTTGATAAGGCCAACAAACAGTGGGTTAACTGGTATGGTACGAGTATAGACGCCCCAGCATTTATAATCACATGTCCGCCATGGCCTTCTTCGACGACTCTTGGTACGTGGTCTGGGGCAGCAACAACAAGAGAACCCCGACGCGAAAGCAAATGGAAGAGCTGAAGGCGAATGGCGAGATACCGGAGAAACACCGCCTCTTCCCCAGTTTTGCCGTGATTGAAGGCGTGGCCGGTCAACGGGTCTTGCTTTCCAAATCGAAGCAGCAAGTCGACAGCCCAGAAGGGCGGCGGGACGCCTTCAAATCCGGTTGGAGCCAACCCGGCGACCCCAAGGTCCCTCCTGGTCAAAACTATGAAGGTCTCTTCCGCACGCAGCTTCTGCGCAATCCAAACAAGCCCTTCAACAAGAGGACCAATCCCGAGAACCCTGACAACAGGCAGTGGCAGCCGGAGCTTCTGGTGGTCGACCTCGATCCGGATCCAAACAACCGCGTCGAGGAACTCTGGGCCTGGTTCACACAGAACATCGGCCGCAATCGGGGCACCTATTTCGGCCGCCTCCAGCACTCCGACCAGAACCCCGATGCAGAGTGGGTCGTCAAGAAAATCGACCTGAAGAGCACCAGCCTCAATCCAAAGAACGGTTTTGTCTTTGTCTCCGCCAATTCACTGCAGATGAAGCACCAGACGGGCGCGACGGCAGACCGCAACGGCTGGGTCCTGGTCCCCGTCACGCCGGAGAACGAGACCGACCCGGACGTCAAGAACGATATCGCGGTGCTTTACACCAAGGATGGCGGCGAAACCTGGAATGCCTTCCCGCGCATCACACCGCCGCCCGAGTTCAATCTCTGGGAACCGGTGCTGGTCGAGCACCCGGTGACCGGTGAGCTCTTCCTCTATGTCAGGAACCGCAACCGGCGGGGCAAATCTACCTCCACCCTCATCGTCTACAGCACGAGCAAGGACGGTGGGGAAACCTGGAGCCCCTTCGAAGCCATGCCGCTCGAGGTTCCCTCACTCAGGGCGCATGTCATCGGTGTCGGTGAGCGCGTCGTCATGGTCCACCATGATTTTGAGAACAGCTTCGCCGGCGAAACCGGCGCCCGGGCAGAACGAACCGGCCGCATGCTGGCGAAAGCCGACTCGGCCAGTACAGAGCGCCTCAACCTCTCTCTCTTCTTCAGCCGCACCGGGAAGATCGGAACCTTCCTGCCCGGCGTCTCCATCACCAACGACCAGGAAGACAATCCTCTGGTCGAGAACCAAAGAGGGATCTCCTACCCGCACATGATCCTGGTGGATGATGCGATCTATGCCGTGCATTCGTCAGAACGCTCGATCAAGGGAGAGATCATCAGGCCGCTTCCGCCGGAGGACCAGTACCTGCTGCTGCCCCGCAGTGCCGTCGAGATCCTGGGTGTCGACACCCCCGGTTGGGATACCTGCCCGCTTGATGTTCCCAACCACGACTACAATAGAGACGAGCACTATGTCGCCTCTTACTGCACCTACAAGGCGACCATAAGCGACGGTGGCGTGGTTACCGTTAAGAAGATGGCCTCTGTTGGCGCCGAAACCGACATTGCCGACTACGCAGCCGACGAGATGCTGCAGTTCCAGTTTGACTTCACCAGTCAGGATCTCGATGCCTTGGCCGCCAAGGATCGCCGGATGGCCTTGCTGACGATCGGCGGCCCGAAGGAGTACGCCATGGTCGAGATCGGCCGTCCCGGATTTGCCGACAAGGTGGTCTACGTCCAGGGCGACGAGGTTCATGTGCTGGGCGACTATGCCTATCCGCACGGCCAACGCGGCGAGATCAACCTCTTCCTGCACAAGGATGGAGTCACCTTGGCGCTAAGCGGAAATGAGCCAGTGACCGTGCCGAAGCCGATCAAATGGCAGAAGATCTTCTTCGGCTACGGCTATAACCAGGGTCCCTCTTACAAGGAGAATGAGTTCAACCCGGACAGCTGGTTCCGCTTCCGCAGCCAGAATGTGAAGTCGCGCGTCGTCAGCGCCTCTGAGCTGCAGGAGATCCTGAAGGATTTGTAAGCCTTCACAACAGAGGTGAGGGTTGAGAGTCTTTGGCAGGCTTAGCCTATGGCTTGGGGTCTGGAGCAGGTTGGCCTGCTCTGTCTTGCGCGCCAGCTTCTGACAGCAATCGACTTCCTCCGGTTCTCCTAGCCGGATAGCTTGCCAGCCCTTGGGCCGAGGCGTCAGGATACCACCCCATTGAAGGAAGCGGAGTCTGACGCCATGGCGCTTGAGGAACTGGGGATTGCTGAGATTCAGGCGCGCCTCGACAGCGGGAGCTTGACCGCCGCAGGGCTATGTCAGGCCTTTCTGGAGCGTATCGAGGCGATCGACCGCCAGGGCCCAACCCTGCGCTCTGTCATCGAGATCAATCCCGATGCGATGGAGGTGGCCGCAAAGCTGGACCAGGAGCGCCGCCAAGTCGGCTCTCGCAGCCCTCTGCATGGCGTGCCGATCCTCTTGAAGGACGCCATCGACACCGCCGATAAAATGACGACCACCGGCGGCTCGCTCGCCATGGAGGGGCATGTCGCGGCGGAAGACGCCTTCGTGGCGGCCCAGTTGCGCCGCGCCGGCGCCGTTCTGCTCGGCAAGACCAATATGAGCGAGTGGGGCTACATGCGCTCGACCCGCGGCTGCAGCGGCTGGTCCAGCCGCGGCGGTCAGACCCGCAATCCCTATGTGCTGGACCGCAGCCCCTCAGGCTCCAGCTCGGGTTCCGGCGTCGCCGTGGCAGCCAATCTCTGCAGCGCTGCGATCGGGGCCGAGGTCGATGGCTCGGTGGTGCGCCCCTCTTCCATCAACGGCATTGTCGGCCTGAAGCCCACGGTCGGCCTGATCGGTCGCTCCGGCATCATGCCGGTGGCGGCCCCTCAGGACACGGCCGGCCCCATGGCGCGCAGCGTTGCCGATCTGGTACTGGTCCTGAATGCGCTGACTGGTCTCGACCCGCGAGACCCTGCCACCGAGGCCGCCCAGCCGCATCGTGCGGAAGACTACGGGACCTCTCTCTCAACTGATGCCTTGAAGGGCGCAAGGCTGGGCCTGGCACGCGACCTGATGGGTGATCATGAAGGCGTTGATGCCGTTGTCGAAGAGGCCGTTCGGGTCCTGCGCGAGCTGGGCGCCGAGGTCGTCGAGCCGGCCAATGGCACCGCGGTTCCGCTTTTCGGCAAGGCAGAGACCACGCTGTTCCTCTATGAGATGAAGCAGGGCCTGAACCGCTATCTGGCGGAGCACCCGGGCAGCCCGATGAAGAGCCTGGAAGAGCTGATCGCCTTCAACCGCGATCATGCCGAAGCGGTCATGCCCTTCTTCAAGCAAGAGCTCTTCGAGATGGTGCAGGCGACCGGCGGGATGGAGGAGCCGGCCTACCAAGAAGCTAAGGCCGAGTGCCTCCGCCTATCCCGAACCGAGGGGATTGACCGCGTTCTGGCTGAGCATCGCCTGGACGCCATCATCGCCCCCACCGATTCCATGCCGGCCTGGTCGATTGACCCCGTCAATGGCGATCGCATTGTCGGCGGCTGTTCATCGCCGGCGGCCATGGCCGGCTATCCGCACTTGACCGTCCCAGCAGGCTATCTGCACGGCCTGCCGATCGCGCTATCCTTCTTCTCGACGGCCTGGACAGAGGGGAAACTGCTCGGCTACGGCTATGCCTTCGAGCAGGCGACCAAGCACCGCCGGCCACCTCAGTTCTTACCGACACTGCCGACCTAAGTCAGACCTGGCCGATAGACAAAAAAGAAAGACGCCGAGTTCTCATGAACTGGCGTCTTCCTATGCTGCTGCTTTGGTGAGGTGAGTGGTGTCGTCCACCAGTCTATCTCTGACCTCTCTTATCCTTGCGTTAGCGCGGCGACCCGGCGCTGTAGCTGAAGGTGAAGCAGGCACATTGGACCGAGATGCCACCGACGGGGCGATCCAAGGCCTCGTCCTGCAGCGTGTTGGTCAGGTCGACCTGCTTGGTCATGGGGCCGTTGTTGACGAAGCCGTTGCTCTCTTGAGCCTGTGCGGTCTTGAAACTCTTCATGTCATCCCTTTCATCGTTGCTGCTGCTGACCTGAGATCTGCGGTGACGGCCACCGACTATCCTCTTGCGCCTCGTGCCTTCGCGCTAGTTGGGCGATCCTGGGCTCATGCTGAAGCAGAAGGGGAAGCATCCACACTGTACCGAGATGCCGCCGACCGGACGATCCAAGGCCTCGTCCTGCAACGTGCCGGCCAGCGCGTCCTGCTTGGCCATCGGAGTGTTGATCTGCCTGGTCTCAACAGTCTTGACGTTCTTCATGTCATCCCTTTCCTCGTTGAAGAAGCGCTCTCGTGCGCCGATGGCACAAGACTTGGTGACCAGCAGGAATGAATCAACATGTACTATTCTAATTCTAGAAAAAACCACAAATCACGTTGATTCTAATACTTTAAGGAGGAATTGTGTACAAGTAAAAAATACGATCGTTCACAAATTTATCTACGTTAATGAATTTTCTTCTCGGCAACGACACGAAGAAACCTCAGGGCGATACCATGCAGAAGAAGCCTCGTAAAGCACCCCTGTTGTGCCAGGCAAAGGCGGCACCAGCGGGCAGGAAGACGGCGTCGCCAGACTGAAGGTGCAGCACGGCCTCGGGATCTGTGAGAGTGAGAGCACCCTCGAGAAGGCACAGCAGGGTGTTGCACTCTACCTCCACATCTCGTCTCTCATTGTCCCCTGCAGAACAGCCCCCGACCCGGACGCACCCGGAAGCGCTCTCATAAGCCAGTTCTTGGCACTCCAGCGGTAGTGAGGCCAAGCGGTCGGAAAGATCCAAATATCCTAGGCTCCGATCTCCCCACTCTTCGTCGGGCGAGGGACGCGCTACCTTTAGCTTGGCCGGGTCGCTCTCAGCCGGAATATCTGGACGCTCTAAGTAAAGAAAGAACTTCCGGTAGTAGCCCGGCATACGCCAAGCGCAGGGCAAACCTTTGGGAAGAAAGAAGGCCTCGCCTGCCCCTATCCTCTCTGCTTTCCCCTCCTGGTCGGTGATTGTGACCTCTCCTTCAAGGAGGACCATGAACTCGAAGACCGGATAGGGCGCAAGCCGAGTGGCTCCACCTGAACAGTCCCAGGTCCCGACGCAAACCCCATCACGCTCAAAGGCCTTGTGACCGCGCTGCTGCGGCATCTCTCCAACAAGGATGTCCGGAGGTATCACCGCCCAAGGCTCAAGCCCCTCCCCGTTCGGCGCGTAGGGCTCAAGCTTGATCGGGCGAGGAACCACCGGGTCAGGGCCAGACCGCGCAGAAGAATTTTCTGACGTAGCCCTCACTGCGCCAGCCGTTGGGGGCACCCAAAGGTAGGAAGAAGCTGTCGCCGGCATGGAAGGTCTGTTCGCCCTCCGGGCTCGTCATGGTGACACAGCCCTCCAGAATGCACATGATCTCGCTGCGCTTCGAGGGGGTGATGGGCCGCTCATAAGCCGTCGCATCCCAGGTGCCGACTTGGATCTTCCCGTCCGCGCTCTCATAGACCAGATGCTGGCGCTGTACCGGCTTTGGCGTAGAGAAATCAGCCTCGTTCAGTTCAATCTCGGTCAAGCCTTCAGCTGGTCCATAGGGCTGGGGCCGTGCCACGGCAAGCTTGGCCGGATCGCTCTCTGCCGCCACGTCGTCCCGGTCCAGGATCAGGAAGAACTTGCGGATGTAGCCGGGCTGGCGCCAGCTGCAGTTAAAACCCTTGGGCAGATAGAAGGGCTGACCGGCGAAGATCGTCTCCTCGTGACCATTCTCATCGACCATGGTGACGTCGCCATCGAGCAGCAGCATGAATTCATGCACGCTGTAGGGCTCCATCTTCGTGGTCATGGCCGTGCAGTCCCAGGTTCCGACCTGCAGGCCATCAACGTCATGAACCATGACCCCGCGCTGCACCGGCGTGCCGCTGATCAAGGCCTCCGGCGGGATCTGCTCCCAGACCTCCAGTCCTTCGCCTGAGGGATTGTGCGGGTCCAACCTAACAACACGATCTGCCATGGCTCACCTCCGAAGCTGCTTTCTTGGCAGCGATCCTGCGTCACATTTGGGATCAGGTCCAGCACCTGTCTTGCGGGTCAAGGTGAGGAAGGCTAGGTATGAGCCAGTGCCGGGATAGCTCAGTTGGTAGAGCAACCGATTTGTAATCGGTAGGTCGTCGGTTCGAGTCCGACCCCCGGCACCACGCGACCGCTTTCGGCTGAAAGGACGGCTCACCCAAGTGGACCTGGTTACCGGCGGTGCCGGCTTCATTGGACAACACCTGGTCGAGGCTCTCTTGGCGCGCGGTGGTCGCGTAAGAGTGCTTGATCTGGCCGAAGCACCGGCGAACAGTCAGGCAGACTGGCTCCGCGGCTCTTTGCTGAATCCCAAAGACCTGGCGCAGGCGCTGAAGGGGGTGGAGCGTGTCTTCCATCTGGCCGCCATCCCGCACTTCTGGTGCAAGGACAAGAGTGTGCATGAGCAGGTAAACCTGGTCGGCACGCAGTCTCTGCTGGCCGCCGCCACGGCCGCCGGTGTGCGCAGCCTGGTGCACTGCTCGACTGAGGCGGTGCTCTTGCCGGAGAGCCAAGGACAGACCATTGACGGCCTCCACACCCCTGCTCTCTCGGCGATGCCGGGTCCTTACACACGCTCGAAGCTGTTGGCCGAGCAGGCGGTGATGGCGGCGCGCGGCCTGCATGTCGTCGTCGTCAGCCCGACCGCACCGATCGGGCCGGGCGACCGCGGTCTGACACCCCCCTCGCGCATGTTGCGCGGCCTCTTGAACCAGTCCTATCCCGCCTTCTTGGATTGCACCCTGAACCTGGTCGATGTCCGCGACGTGGCCCTTGGCCATGTCTTGGCGGCCGAGCGCGGTCTGCCCGGCAAGCGCTATATCCTGGGCGGAGAGAACCTGACCCTTGCAGCCTTCCTGGAGCGCGTCGGACGTCTTTCCGGTGTCCCCATGCCCAAGCGCCGCGTGCCGGGCTGGTTGGCTCTGGCAAGCGCCCATGTCGGGACCTGGGTGGCGGATCGCTTCACCGGCCGGGCACCGGCAGCAACACCCGAGGCCGTGCGTCTGGCTCTCGCCTCTGGCCCACTGGTCTCGACCGAGGCTGAGGTTGACCTTGGCTACAAGCCACGTCCACTGGACGAGGCCATCAAGGACGCCGTCGCCGACTTCGCCCAGAACGCATAGCAGGGCCGCCCCTGCGTCCGCGACGCGGCGACGCGCTCTCCTGGACAAGCGCTGCGCGAACCACGATTCTCTCTCGCATGCCTGTCTCCTACCAACACGAAGACCGCCCTGCCCTACGCTCCATGTGGCGTGGACTGCAGCGCCGCTGCCCCAGCTGCGGCGAAGGCAAAGCCTTTCGCGGTTACCTGAAGCTGACCGACGAATGCTCGGTCTGTCACACGCCGCTTGGTCATATCCGGGCTGACGACTTTCCGCCCTATCTGACCATCTTCATCGTGGGGCACATCGTGATCCCGCTGGTCCTGCTGGTCGAGCAGACGCAGGGCTGGTCAATGACCTTGCAGCTGATCATCTGGCCTCTGGTGACCTTGGTGTTGAGCCTGATCAGCCTGCCGCTGATCAAGGGCGCCGTCGTTGGTCTGATGTGGGCTTTACGCCTCCGTGGCGGCGACGAGCAGGCTCTGCCCGAAGCCTCGCTCAGGAGCTGAGGCCGGCGATATCCGGGATCGGCCGCTTGCAGTGGGGCAAGGCGGCCAAGGCAGCTTCGACCGACTCCGCAAAACGCAGCAGTTGGGCCTCTTGCCAGGGGCGCCCGACGATCTGAACGGCAAAGGGCAAACCCTCTTCATCAAGCCCGCAGGGCAAGACGATCGTAGGACAGCAGGTCAAGGTGATCGCATAGGTAATCGCGATCCAAGAGATGTAGGTCTCCAGCGGCCGGCCATCGATTTCCTGCGGAAAGAGCTGCGTCTTGTCGAAAGGCGAGACCGAGGCGACCGGCGCAATCAAGAAGTCGTAGTCATCCAGAAAACGCTGAAAGCCCCGGTAAATCTTGGCGTGGCCCACCTCGGCATCGGCGACATCAACGGCCGAGCGGGTTAGGCCGAGCTCGACATTGGCCCTGACATTGGGGCCAAGCAGCTGCGGGTCCTTATCGTAATATTCGCGATAGTTGGCGAGAAAGCCCACCGCGCGCAGGGTCTCGAAGACCCAGGTGGCATCCCCCATCTCCGGATCCGTCTGGTCGCAGCTCTTGAAGAGCGGTGCCATCTCGGCGCTGCGCTCGCGAAAGAGGCGCCGGATCGCTTGCGACACAGGCGCGACACCCAAGTCCTCCGACAAGGCCACCTTGGCGCTCGCCAGATCACCAATCCGATCGTCACCTTGCCCTGCGGTGGGGCGTGACAGGGGATCGAGATGATCTTCACCCGCCATCGACCAGAGCAAGAGGCGGAGGTCGGCGACAGAGCGCGCCATGGGCCCTTCGACCGAAAGGGGAGAAAAGACTCGAGAGCTGCTGACGTCCGGCACCAGATGCGGGGTCGGACGCAATCCTACCACGCCGCAAAAGGCCGCTGGCGTGCGCAGGCTGCCGCCAAGGTCGGAACCGGTGCAGAGCGGCAGCATGGAGGTCGCAAGTGCCACCGCCGACCCGCCGGAAGAGCCGGCACAGGTCTTGGCGGGGTTGAAGGGGTTTCCAGTCACGCCATAGACGGCATTTGTGGTGTTCGCGCCGGCCCCAAATTCCGGCGTGTTGGTCTTGGCCGCAATCACCGCACCCGCCTGACGCAGCCGAGCGACTAGGGGGTCATCTTCCGCCGGTACATTGTCAGCGTAGAGAGGCGATCCGAAGGTCGTCACCAGACCCTCGGTCTCGGTCAGGTCCTTGATGCCCAGGGGCAGACCGTGCAGTGCGCCCAGGCTGTCGCCACGCAGGACCGCGGCCTCAGCCGCCTCGGCCGCTTGTTCGGCACGCGGATCTTCGGCAACAACGGCGTTGACCGTAGGATTGACGGCCGCTGCCCTCTCTCTGCAGGAGGCTAAGAGCTCGCGCGGTGAGATCTCCTTGTCGCCGATCAGTCGGCGCAGCTCGACCGCAGAGCGGTCGCACAGTCTGTCACTCACAAGGCATCTCCTAACCCTAGATCAGCTTGGGGTATCCCAAGGCCTCTGCATCCCGCTCCATGACCAGGATCTCTTGATAGGCTTCTCGGCCCAGAATGGTAAAGCCTGAGAGCGCTAAGGCCCGCCGAGCCGGGGCCAGCTCCACGTCGTCGGCAACCGCCTGCAGCGCCGCCCGCAGGGCCGAGAGGACCTCCGGCTCTATGTCGGCGCGCGTTACATAGGGAAGTGCGGGTGCGCTGGCGCTACGGCAGAGCACGCGGGTCCCGGCCAAGCGCTCCGGCGTTTCTCGCGACCAGAGAGCGTAGCTGACACAGTCCAGGGTCGCGACGTCGGCCAGACCTTGGGCCACAGCCTCGAGGGAGGCTGCATGGGCGCCGGTCTCGAGCACCGCAGAGAAGAAGGGAGCACCCTCAGCCAGATCCGCCACGGCCCGGCGCAGGCAGTTATGCCCGGACTGCGAATCCCGCCCGTTGATCGCGGCCCGCCGTCCGCGCAGATCCGCCAAACGTGTTGCCGGATCATCTGCGCGCACCACGGCGACACTGTAATAGCGCCCCCCCTCGCAGCCAGGCAGGTCATAGCAAGGGGTTGCAACATAGGTGAAGGCGTCCGCATAGGCCGTCATCAGAGGATAGCCGCAGGTCTGGGTCAGAAGCAGATCCGGCGCACGCCATAGACAGTCCAGGTCCTCAGACCGGCGGTGAGTGGAATCGGCCAGGCCCTCAGGCAGGGCAGAGGCGATGGCCGCGACCAAGGTGTCGCTGGCCCAGGCGATCTGCGGCAGATCGTACATGGGCAATGAGACTGCGCCCGGCACTGCCGCCTACTCCTCAATCACCGTCATGACGCCAGGCAGCTTGCTGCCGGACCCCCGTTGGAAGCGCGGTAGGTCGTCGTGCAGGTCATAGTAGTCGCCCTGGTCGACCAGATAGACATGCCCCGCAGCCTTGACGCCGCTCGGTCGATCGAGGCTGCCGCAAGAGACTGCGGTGTAGCCGCCCCTCGCTGGCCTCCAGAAGAGACTGGCCCCACAGCTCCTGCAAAAGCCCCGCTCCGCCTCAGGTGAAGAGCGATACCAGCCTAATGCGTCGCTCTTCACCAGATGGAGATTTTCGTTCTGGGCTGCGCTGTAGTAAGCCGGCCCGGAGTGGATTCGCTGGCACATACCGCAGTGGCAGATGAGTGCCGGCCGCAGCGGGCCTCTCACTTCATAACGGGTCTCGCCGCACTGACAGCCGCCTTGGTGCCTCTCTCCCGTCTCGTCCATCGTCGCTCCCCCATTTGTTGCGTCAGCAGCTAGGCCTTGGTCCGGCCACTCGCAACCTCCTCGATCAAACCATGGATCATCGAGGGAACCGCGGGCGGCTGAACGCGGGCGTCGCGCACAAGCTGATCGAAGTTTCGCGACAGGATCCGCACATGTTCCTTGGCATTCAAGACGAAATACATCGATCCGAAATAAACTGCGGCACGCAGTGGGCCAAAAATGGTGAAGGGGACGGAGAAGGTCTGCAACCCATCGAAGAGGAACCAGCGTAGCGAGGGATAGAGTTCCTCTAGGAGGCTGGCCATGCTCTCCAGTTGCTGACGCCGTTCGGGCCAGGGCAGATCGCGCCAGATGCCCTCGCCACGGGCCAAGCCTTCCAGCAACTGCAAGGAGCTACACATCTCCAGGTCGCGCTCAGGCTGACGCATCAGGCCGAGACGCGCGGCCGTGCTGGCGGCAAGGTTCTCGGAAACCTCGGGCGAGAGATGGCGGTGCTCATAGCGGATCAGGGCCTCGGTCTTCAGGAGATCGGGGATGCCGCTGGGCACATAGCGAATCCGATAGCCGGCCGCCTCGTCGTGCCAGCGCTGCAGGCGATGATCGATCGGCGAACCGGCCTCGGTCTCGATCTCCAGCATGCGCTGAATCACCTCGGGTCCGACCAAACCCTCTTGCGTCAGTCCCAGCAACCAATCGATCGAGACCTGAGTGGCGTTAGCAATGGACACGATGGTCTCCGCCCGCGGCAGGCGGTCGCGCTCCTCATCGAGAAGCTGCGACAAGGTCGATCGATCCAATCCGACGCGCCGCGCGAAGGCAGCCTGACTTTCACCATTCTTTTCAATGATTTCGCGCAAACGGTTGCGAAATGTGATGATCGTCTCTCGTTTATTCATTAACACACATTCCCTGCATACCCGCTGCTACGTTGTGCATCGTCAACGAAATTAGGAAAGAGTTACCAAACGCTGCACGCTGTTACCATAGCATCCTTGCTCCTGAGGCATCATCGCTTTCACAATCCCGTTATGAGAGGTCAACACCAGGGAAGGGACTTAGGAAACAAGATGACAAGTGGGGTTCGTCGGACAGGCAGGAAGCGCTTTCGCATTGAGTGGCCAACGGTTGTTTTGATCGCTGGACTTTACCTCGCCTTCGGGCTCTTGACCTGGTTCCATGCGGCCATTCCGATCTGGCTTTTCCTGCCTCTGGCGATCTACTTGGGCGGACTCTATGGGCATGTTGAGCATGAGGTGATCCACGGTCACCCCACCTCCAACCGCCGCCTGAACAAGGTGATGATCTTTCCTTCGATCTGGGCCTGGATCCCACATCCGGTCTCGCATCGCATGCACATGACGCATCATCGCGACCAGTATCTGACCTGCCCGGAGAAAGACCCTGAGAGCTTCTATGTGACGCCGGAGGCTTGGGCCAAGATGGGTCCCATGGAACGCGGCCTGCGCATCGCCATGAACAGCTTTGCCGGGAGGGTCCTTCTGTCGCCGGCGCGGAGCATCTTTCTCGTTTGGTCTGGCGGGCTCGCCCGCCTGGCGAAAGGCGACCGCAGCGATCTCTCCGCCTGGCTGTGGCATATTCCGGCGATTGCCCTTCCCTTGGGCTGGGCCTGTTGGATCTCAGGCCTGCCCTTCTGGCTCTACCTCGTGGGGTTCGTCTACGGCGGCGCGGCTCTGTCGGCCATGCGCTCCTTCCTGGAGCATCAGGCCGTGGCGGAGGTCGGCGAGCGGATCTGTGTCGTGGAATCGGGCCTCTTCTTCGGCTTCCTCTTCCTCTTCAACAACCTGCACATCGTGCACCACAAGCACCCGGGGCTCGCCTGGTACCGTATCCCGGCACGTTGGCGCGCCAAGCGCGAGGCCTATCTGGCGTTGAATGGACGCTACTACTACCGCGGTTACGCCGAGGTCGTTCGACGTTTCCTCATCACGCCCAAGGAATCGCCGGTGCATCCGGGCATGCCTCGCGTCGCGCAGCAGGGATTGAGCTGGAGCCGCATCAGCCTGCCCGGCGGCAATCTCGCCGGCGCGCCCTTTGGCCCGGCAACGCAGCGAGTGCCTGCCAAGCCCATGTGAGGAAGGGCGGCTAGGCTTAGCCCTGCCGCCAAGGAAGGTCGCGCGCCTTCCATCCGCTGACGCGGCCGCGATGACCCAATTCGTCGTGGCCGCCCTCGAAGCCCTCGGAGACGTTGTAACAGCTCTTGTAGCCCGCCGCCGTTGCCATGGCTGCGGCTGCCTGGCTGCGCTGTCCAGAGCGGCAGAGGAAATAGAGCGGCGACTCGCTGTCAGCGACCTGGGCCTGCAGATTGGTGACGAAGTTCTGGTTAACCTGCATGCCAGGAAAGTGTTGCCAAGCCAGAAGCAGCGTTTCCTTACCAATCGAAGTCAAGTCGGGAATGCCGACGAAGGCCCACTCGGCCTCGCTGCGGCAGTCGATGAGCGTCGCCTTGGAATCGCTCGTGAGCGCCTCCCAGGTCTCGCCCGGAGTCTTGTCACCGGCATAGCTCATCTCGCTGTCTCCACTTGTCTGGACATCATGCCCGGGGCACTCACGCCTGCTGCGCCGAAAGGAAGGAGAAAACCTGGACCATACGTCCGTTCTCCACCCTGTCGCCAAAGCCCGGACCGGCTGAGTGCCACAGCCAGGGTCGATAGAAAATAGCACGATTGAAGCGCATGGGAACGGTCATCAGTTCCTCCCAGGCGCCAAGACTGCGTCCGTCGCGCGCCAAGAGCTCCGCCACGCTGGAGACACCGACCGCCTCGATCTCGGCCTGCTGTGTCGGCGTTCGATCCAGCCCCAGGCTGCGGTGACGGTAAAAGGTCGTGCCGCCGCTGCAGTCCTCCGGTAGGCTCAGATAGCAGACCCCCACCCACCAGAGGTTGGAGGGATCGACATGCACCAGATAGCGGCTCTCGTCACCGGCCAGGGTCGAGCGGCAGAAGCCATGAAAAGAGGTCGGTGCTGGATGACCACGCAGAGGCTCCCCCACGATGGCAGAGATGGCGCGATCCAGTTCCGGATTGACCAGTGGCTGGGCGGAGTTGCGGCCGGGAAAGGTGCGCGGGCCCTGATGCTCGGGGAAGCCGCCAGCAAGTGCCGCCGCCCGCACCTCCATCGGATTGTTGTAAAAATCCTCAACCACCACCAGGGATTTGTGCATAACCGACGGCCTTCCGGAACAGACGAGAATCTCAAGCCAGGACCAAGAGTGAGACCACAGATCGTTTCGATCTGCGATCATCTTGGTCTGAAGCGAGCCGGATGCTGCCAAAGTGCCTCGCGCGACGCCAGCAGAAGCGGGAGCGCCAGGTTGTCGCTCAGTTTCCGGACAGGCTCCAATCCGGCTCGACCTCAGGCAGGCTGTAGCCGGCGGCGTAGGTGTCGCGGATCAGGCCCAGGCAGGTCTCGCGCGGCATGGTATCGGGAAAGCGGGCCGGATCGACCGGGCTTGGATCCTGCTGAGGCTCGCCCTCCACCATCCATTCGGCCAGCAATTTGGCGGCGCCTCCGCCCGTACCAATCCCAACCGCAAAGCCAGACGCGATCCAGAGCCCAGGGTGTTGACGTAAGGGGCCAACCAGCGGGCTGCCGTCCGGCGTGTAGCAGATCGGCCCGTTGTTGACGGCCTTGATCCCCGCCTCCGCAAAAGCCGGAATCCGGTCCATGACTTTCACCAGGTGAGGCTCCAGGCGGTCGGTCTCGTTCGCCAGCAACTCTCGGCCAAAGTCTGCCGGGATGCCGTCCAGAGCCCAGAACACCGGGTCGGTCTCATAGACGCCGCAGAGAAAGCCATCGCGCTCCTGACGGGTGTTGGCCGGCGCTGCCGGGTCTCGCACGGTCGGCAACTCGCCCGAGAGGGACGCGATCGCAGCGACCCGGTCGGTCACCACCTCGTGGTGCTGCAGCGCATAAAGCGGCAGCGAGAGGCTCAAGCTCTGCAAGAGCTCCCGCGACCAGAAGGAGGCAGCGACGACGACATGCTCCGCCCGGACCGGACCTTGATCGGTCTGCACCAGCCAGCCGCCTTGGCGGCGCGGTTCCAACCCGGTGACTGCCCTCTGCAGCGCGATCCTTGCACCACGCGCACGAGCGGCTTTTGCCAGGGCAAAGGTCGCCCCCGAAGGATCGACATGACCATCAGCAGGCGTATGGGCAGCCCCAAAGAGCCCTTCGACTTCCAGCAGTGGATGCAGGCGACCGACCTCCTCGGCATCGACGACATGGTAGGGAACGCCCAGTCTTTCGTAGTCTGCCGTTAACCGCTCATAGGCGGCCAGTTCGTCACTGGTCGTGGCCAGGCGCAGGCTGCCCGTCTTGTGAAAGCCCACGACCTGGCCGCTTTCGGCCTCAGCATCCAGGTAGGTCTTGAGGGCCTCCACGTAGAGCCGGGTGAGGTCAGGGCGATGCCCGAAGTGCGTGACGTTTCCCGCCGCGTGCCAGGTCGACCCAGCCGTCAGCTCCAGACGCTCCAGCAGCAGGCAATCACTCCAGCCCAGGCGAGTCAGCCAATAGAGCAGGCTGCAACCGACGATCCCGCCGCCGACGATGACGACCTTGGCCTCATCTTTCATATCAATCTCCCGAAGGTTTGGGCTGCAGCGCGCGCTGCGCTAGACGGATGGGGAAGCGCGCGCGGATCTGCCGATCGGCCCCCAGCGACAGATGGTCTGGATAGTGCGTGGAAAGGGTATCGCGCACCCGCTTACGGGCCCGCTGGACGATGTCCTGACCGCCCCTCTCCTCCCAGACGGCGATCGACTCGCGGTCACCCAAGCGCGGATAGACGTACTCGCTCTGCATCAAGGCAAGGGTCTGTTCGTGGCCCAGAAAGTGGCCGGGCCCGCGGGCCGCTTCGGCAATGACCTCGACCGAGAGACTCTCCTCCGTCACCTCGATCCCGCGCATGCAGCGGCGAACCGTCGAGAGCATCTCGTCATCGATCACCATGGCCTCAGGCGAACAGCCCATGAGGCTCGCCAACATGCCCGCCGATTCATAGAGGAAGGTTGGGCCGCTCAAGGCGGTCAGCAGGGTGGTCACGCCCTTTTCATAGCCTGCCTGATTATCCGGCAGCTTGGAATCGGCCATCCCGGCCGCCGTACCGCTCGGCAGATCATAGAAGGTCATCATCTGCGCCAGACCGGCGCTAAGGAGTGCCTGCTCCCCACCGCCGCCGGTGAAGGCACCGGTCCGCAGATCCGAGACGAAGGGCCAACCGCCGGCGATGACCGGATGACCTGGACGCACCAGGTTGATGGCGGTCAAGGCAGCCAGCGTTTCCGCCACCACCTGGACCAGGGTCCCGGCCAAGGCAGCCGGCGCCGTAGCGCCCGCCTGTGGCCCGGTCTGACTGTGGACCGGCATGCCAATCCGCGCAGCCGCGGTCGCGACATCGCTGCTATCTGCGGCAAAGGTCAGCGGCGAGACCACGGTGGTCGCATGGACGGAGAGAAAGGGACGCTTGCGAAAGCCGCCCTCAGCCCCCAGGACCAGGTCCAACAGGGCCTCGATCTCATGGACATGCTCGGGCACGGTGATACTGGTGCCCAGATGCTTCTCAGTTCCCGCTGCGCAGGCATAGACGGTGTTGAGATCAAGCTCCCGCCAATCCTCGATATCGGTCGCCACGATTGGGCGCGTGAACCATTGGATGTTGGGGAGCGTATCGGCCAAACGCGCCAAGTCATAGAGGTCGCGCAGGGTCGAGGGCCGATAGGTCCCGGTCTGACTGTCCAAGATGCTGACCGCGGCACCGCCGGTCGCAAAATGCAGGTGCCCGGCCCTGGCCTCGATATCGTGCTTGGGATGTTGCCCATGCAGCAGGAAGCTGC
This sequence comes from Rhodospirillales bacterium, assembly GCA_963669335.1. Taxonomy (GTDB): domain Bacteria; phylum Pseudomonadota; class Alphaproteobacteria; order Kiloniellales; family JACOMY01; genus JACOMY01. Next base: position 952,577 of record OY770023.1, on the reverse strand, counting down.
GACCGGCCTCGGCAATGGTGTCCTCGACCAGCGCGGCTGGAAAGAGCAGCCGCCCGCCCTCATCCAGACGGCAGCCCTTGGCCAAGGCCAGATCCCTGACCGTGTCGGTCGGGCTCGCCATCCCGACCTGCTCCAAGACCTCCAGCGCGGCCCTGTGGATCTGTTCCACGGCCGGTGCCTTCAGTGGCTCGTAATGTCCGCCAATCAGGCCTCCCGCACTTGGCAAAGGGTCAACAGACTTTCGCTCACGTTGCCTAGCGCGACGTCCGCGTCGTTCCACGCCTTGATTCACCATGAAAAAGTTCCGTATAACAAAACTTTAGTCTCATATTAAGAAATTACTTGACCGAAGGGTGGTCTGTCGAGGCAAAACGGCTGGGCTAAAGGAATCGAGAAGGAGCTGCTCGATGAACGGACTCTCAATGCAGCAGAATGCCAGCAAGGATTGGAACTGGCCGCAATCGCTTTGGTTTGCAACCGCGACCCCCGAGCCAAAGACCGAAGCTCTGAGCGGCACGAGAGACGTCGATGCCATCGTGATCGGAGCCGGCTTCACCGGCCTGCGCGCGGCCCTGGTGCTGGCTGAGGCCGGTAGGTCTGTTGCCGTGGTCGATGCGCGATCGATTGGATGGGGTGCCTCTGGGCGAAACGGTGGACAGGTGAATCCTCTGCCGCACACCACGCCTGAAGAAATGGCGGCGATCGTTGGGCCAGAACGCATGCCGCAGGTGGCTCAAACCGTGCTCAACTCCGCGCAGGAAACATTTGATCTGATCGCCCACCATTCTATCGAATGCGAAGCGAGACAGACAGGCTGGCTGCGTGTCGATCACTGCGACAAGGCCAAAGAGAAGGCGCGAGCCTCTGCAGAGAGCTGGCGCCGGCAAGGTGCAGAGATCGAGTTTCTTGAGGCAGAGGAGACGGCGGCTGCAACGGGAACGCAAGGCTACAAGAGCGCCACCTTGATGCGCAGCGGCGGCGCGGTTCAACCACTCTCCTATGCCCGTGGCCTGGCGCGGGTCGCCTTGGCGGCGGGCGTCAGCATCTACTCCAGCACGCCGGCGACCAGCCTGAAGCAGTCTGCCGGAAAGTGGGAGGTCACGACGCCCCAAGGGCTTCTCAGGGCCGGTTCTGTCCTGCTCTGCACCAATGGTTACACCGACCGGCTTTGGCCCGGCCTGGCCGAGAGTGTCGTCCCTCTGGTCTCCATGCAGGCCGCGACCGTGCCGCTGAGCGGCGCGACCTATGACGAGATCCTACCCGGTGGCCGCACCCTGGCCGACACCCGGCGCACCATCATCTATGGTCGTCGCGAGCCAGACGGACGGATTCTCATGGGCAGCCTGGGCAGCATCGCCAAGCGTGGCGAAGAAACCGCCTTCGCCCACATGCGTCGAGCCGTGGAGCAGCTCTATCCTCAGCTCAAAGGCGTGCGATGGGAGTATCACTGGAGCGGCCGGATCGCGATTACCCGCGACCACCTTCCCCATCTGCATGAGCCGGCACCCGGGCTCTTGGCAGGCCTGGGCTACAACGGGCGCGGCGTTGCGCTCAGCACGGTCATGGGCCGTATCCTGGCCGAGCGCGTCTTGGGCAAGGCGGAAGACGCGCTTCCCTTCCCGACGACGGCAATCAAGGGCTATCCCTTGCATCGCTTCCATCAATTGGGCGCGGAGGTGGTGGCCCGCTGGATGCGCTTTCAGGATCGGATGGAAATGCGCTAGGGACAGCAGCCGCTTATTCACGCCACCTCTGTCAGCGACTGGATCAATCGGGAATTCCGACGTCGCGAAGGGCCTGGCGGAGTTCTGCGGCGCGGTCACCTTGAAAGAAGCGCGCGCTCTTGACGATCGTTGAGAGTGAGACTTCGGGCGAAAGAGTTAGCAGTCGCCCAAAAGCCTGACGTGCCGCTTCGCGGTCACCTTTCAACATCAGGGCACCAATCAAGGCATAGTGCGAGAGCAGGAAGTTGCCACGCTCGTCGATCGAGGCGCTGGCCGCCTCAACAGCCTCGTCATAGCGACCGAGATCGATCAGGGGCAGCGCCTTGGTGATAAGGAAGGTATAGCGGAAGCTGTCCTTGGGGCTCAGGGTCAGGGCAAGATCGGCATGCTGAACCGCCCGTTCCGGCTCTCCCAATGTGGCTTCGTTGGCTGCCGACAGGGAGTGTGCGAGCGCGGAGTGAGGGTTGTCGGTTAGGGAGCGCTCGAAGGCGCGGCGCGCACGCAGGTTGTCGCCTAGAAACATCATGATCACATGAGCCGCATAGGCCAGTGCCATGGCATCGGCTCGGTCACTGGCCAAAACCTGCTCGGCTAGGCCGATGGCGCGGGGCACGTCTCCATCATTCAGACCCCACTGCTGCACTGCCCGCTGCAGATAGCACCAAGCCAGCAGGCCGGCGGCAACGGCATAGCCTGGATCTTTCTCCACCGCTTTCGAGAGGAAGGAAATGGCCGCCTGGTTGTCGGCATCGGTCACCAGGTGAAAGTGCGACTGTGCACGCAAGTAGAGCTCATAGGCCTGTAGGTCCTCTGTCGGCTTCACGCGCAGGCGTTCGATCTCGGCCTGCCTGAGTGAGGGCTCGATGGCGCCGACCACATCGATGGTCACCTTGTCCTGCAGCTCGAAGATGTCGTCCATCACTCCGTCGAAGCGATTGCTCCAGATGCTGCTGGCCGAGTGCGCCTCGGTCAGCTGCCCGGTGATCCGGACGCGTTGGGCCGCGCGCCGGATGCTGCCATCCAGGACATAGCGCACGCCCAAGGCCTCCGAGACTGTCTTCACATCCGGGGTTTGCCCCTTGAAGGCGAAAGAGGAATTGCGGGCGATCACCATCAGCCACTGAAACTTGGACAAGGCACCGATGATGTCCTCGGTCACCCCGTCCGCAAAGTACTCCTGCTCTTCATCATGCGAGAGATTACGGAAGGGCAGGACAGCGATCGAGGGTTTGTCCGGCGCCGGTGCGGCCATCGCGATAACCGAAGTCGCAGTGTCTTCATCTGCGGTCTCAGCCGCGGGGACTCCCCAAACCGCAATCTTGCGAGAAATATTTTTTAGCTGTCGCAGGCCCCCTCCCCCAAACAGGCCCGCAGTTTTGGCGTCGAGCGCATTGTAGGCCGAATCGGAAATCAAGACCTGGCCTGGCTCCGCCAAGGCCTCAAGTCGCGCGGCAACATTAACCCCGTCGCCAAAGAGGTCCTCAGCCTCGAAGACGACTTCACCACTGTGGATGCCGTAGCGCAGACGTACCCGTTCATGACCGGCAAGTCCCTTCTGGATCTCAAGCACGCAGGTAACCGCATCAAAGACGCTCGGAAACTCAACGATCCAGCCGTCGCCCATGGATTTCACGAGGTTGCCGTTATGGCGACGCACGACCGGGGAAAACAGCTCTGAACGCAAGACACGCAAGGCATCGAGCGTGGCGGCCTGGTCCTCATCCATCAGGCGCGAGTAGCCGACAATGTCGGCGGCAAGGATGGCGGCAAGGCGACGAATTGGCTGATCGGTCATGCCGAGACCCTAGCGATCACCCCTTCGCTTGAACAGTCGGCGGGATCGTTGAAATGCTCTCTCAGAACAAGCGCAAGACTTGACGAGACGCGAAGATTAGCCGGCAATTCGCGCCATGAAGGACTACCAAGGCCAATGCCACTGCGGCGCCATTCGCTTCAGGTTTCGGACGCCGGAGATAACCGACGCCATGCTGTGCGACTGTTCGCTCTGCCGGCGCAAAGGCAGCATCATGACCAGCATGGTCATCCCGCCGGAAGCAATTGAGATCTGGGTGGAGGGCGACGCGCAGCGCAGCTATCAGTTCGGCACGATGACCGCTCGGCATCACTTCTGCAGCATCTGCGGCATCCACACCTTTGTCGAAACCCGGCTCAATCCTGGCTGCTATCGGGTCAATCTAGGATGCGTTGACGCGCTGGATGCACTAAGCCTTCCAAGCCGCGTCTACGACGGCAAGACCCTATGAGGCTCCTGCCGGTCTTGGCCATTACGTAAAGACATCTTTGGGACAATCCTCGCTACCGATGATCTCGGAGATTCGGCGCGCCGCCAATTGTAGGTCACCAACCCAAGCCATAAGCTGTTCCAGCGGCCGACGAAAAGATGGAGCCCAGATGTTGAGGGCAGCGATGGGTTCGCCGACATAGTTGAAGATCGGCGCTGCGATTCCGTTCACATAGTCAAGGTTCTCACGGTCGCTGGTCGCAAAGCCGCGTCGCCGCACCTTCTCCAACTCTTCGTCAAAGGCCGCGCGCGTCGTGATCGTGCGTTCGGTATAGACCGTGAACTCATAGTCAGAGAGCAAGGTTTTGCGGGCTTGCTCCGGCAAGAAGGCGACCAAGGCCTTGCCCGTCGCCGTTGAATGAAAGGGCTCACGCACGCTGGGTGCCTGCACGATCGACCAATCGTGGTAGGCCTCGATGGTGCGCACATAGGCAACGGTGTTGGCCTTCAAGATGCCGAGGGTCACGTTCTCATTGAAACGCCGATAGAGCTCTTGCATCTCGTCGTAGGCAACCGACTGCAGGTCGTAACCGCTGCGTGCTCTGCGAGCCAACTGCAGGAGCTTGGGGCCGAGTACATAGGAGCGTGTGCGCTCTTCATAGTGAACGAAGCGATGCTCGATCAGCAGCGACAAGAGCCGATGCACAGAGCTTTTGTTCAGACCGCTGGCGTCAACGATCTGCGTGAAACTGAGTGGCCGGCTGGCATCACCCAGGACCTCGAGCAAGAGCACCGTCTTGTCGAGGATCGAGCTGCTCACGTGCCTTCCTCCCCCTCTTGAACCATCGTCCACCGCCTACCTGTCATCACCAATGCGCCGGGGCAAGCCCGGCAGCAGGCTTGCCTCTCTGCGCGAACTCACACCCATGCGGCCTTGACCGCGTGGGGCTTCTTACGCTATTTTTATATCGTAAAACCGTAGTTTTGCAATACAAAACTACATAAGCAAACGATTAACCGCAACGAACAGCAGAGGTCCGGCATGTCCAACGAGAAGCAGATCAAGCACTACGCATCGCTCCTTCAGAAGGGGCGCATGTCCAGGCGTGAGTTCATGGGGCGCAGTGTGGCCCTTGGCGCAACCCTGACCGCGGCGTCGACCTTGGCCGGGAAGGCTCTGCAGGCAGCGGAGCCGAAACCGGGCGGGACCCTGCGCATGGCGATCGGCGGTGGCGCCACCTCGGACACCTTCGACCCGGCCACCTACTACGAAAGCTACATGCAGACCGTCGGCTATGGCCTCAGAAACTGCCTGGCTGAGATGAACAACGACGACGAGTTGGTGCCAGAGCTGGCGGAGAGCTGGGAGGCCTCTCCGGACGCAGCAACCTGGACCGTCAAGCTGCGCAAGGGCGTCGAGTTCCACAACGGCAAGACCTTTGACGCCGACGACGCGATTGCCTCTTTGCAGTATCAGATCGGTCCGGACTCCAAGTCCCCAGCCAAGGCGATCCTCAAGTCGATCCAAGACATGAAGAAGGATGATTCCCACACCGTCGTCATCACCCTGTCTGAAGGTAATATCGGCTTCCCGGCCCTGCTGACCGACTATCACGCCCCCATGATGCCGTTGGTCAACGGCGAGCTGGAGATCATGTCCGGTGTCGGTACGGGTGCCTTTAAGGTCGAACACTTTGAGCCTGGCCAACGCGCTGTGCTGGTCAAGAACCCGAACTACTGGAAGGAGGGCAAGGGGCACTTCGACGAGGCCATTGTGCTGTCGGTGATCGATGTGCCGGCCCGCACCAACGCACTGGTCACAGGTGAGGTCGACGCCGCCGACCGTATGGACCTGAAGACCCTTCACCTGCTGAAGCGCAACAAGCACATTAAGATCGCAGAGCCCTCCGGATCGCAGTACTTCGCCTATGTGGCCATGGTCGATCGCGAACCCTTCAACCATCCCGATGTGCGTTTGGCTCTCAAGTATGCCGTCGACCGCGAAGAACTGCTGCGCAAGCTGCTCTACGGCCATGGCTACATCGGCAATGACAACCCCATTGGTCGCACCTATAAATATCATGCCGAGCTGCCGCAGCGGCCCTACGATCTCGACAAGGCCAAGTTCCACATGAAGAAGGCCGGCATGGACGAGATCAACGTACAGCTCTACGCCGCCGATGCTGCCTTTGCCGGCGCCATCGATGGTGCGGTGCTCTACAGCGAAAGTGCCAAGGGTGCGGGGATCAACATCGAAGCCGTCAGAACACCGAACGATGGCTACTGGACCAACATCAGCAGAGTGAAGCCCTGGACGGCAACCTATTGGAACCCGCGTGTGACGGAGGACATGATGTTCTCCACGGCTTTCTCCGACGATGCACCTTGGAACGAGACCAACTGGCAGAACCCGCGTTTCAACGAGCTGTTGAAGGCAGCCAGGGTGGAGTTTGACGAGGACAAGCGCTCGCAGATGTATCAAGAAATGCAACAGCTCTGCACCGACGACTGCGGCGCCATCATTCCGATCTTCGCGAACTACGTCTTCGCGATGGACGAGAAGGTCCAGCATGGCCGTCTTGCTGCCTCTTGGGATCTGGACGGCACCAAGTGTCTGGAGCGCTGGTGGTTCGCTTAAGTCTCTAAAGACAAGCAAGCAACTCGGTGGACGGCGACGCCAGGCAGGCGTCGCCGTCCACGCGTCTGCGCTCCGTATTAGAGAGTGAGTTTATAGTCGGTGAGCCAGCTGTTGCGTGTGTGCACGATCGACCAGCCATAAAGGCCCTTGATGGTGCAATCGGCAAGGGTGCTTGCCTTTCCTACTACTTTTGTATTGCAAAACGCACATTCTGTCCTGTAGACTAATGTAACCGGATACAAATCCACAGGAAGCAGGGGTCCAGGCATGTCCAACGATAAGCAGATCAACTACTACGCATCCCTCCTCTCGAAGGGGCGTATGTCCAGGCGGGAGTTCATGGGGCGCAGCATCGCTCTGGGCGCGACCCTGCCGGTGGCGACGACATTGGCCGGAAAGGCGCTGCAGGCGGCCGAGCCCAAGTCGGGCGGTACCATGCGTATGGCCATCGGCGGTGGCGCCACCTCCGACACCTTCGATCCGGCGACCTACTTCGAAAGCTACATGCAGACCGTCGGCTACGGCCTTCGCAACTGTCTGGCCGAGATGAACAATGACGACGAGCTGGTGCCGGAGTTGGCGGAGAGCTGGGAATCCTCAGCCGATGCCGCAACCTGGACCATCAAGCTGCGCAAGGGCGTCGAGTTCCACAACGGCAAGACCTTCGATGCCGATGACGCAATCGCCTCTCTGCAATACCAGATTGGCCCAGACTCCAAGTCGCCGGCCAAGGCCATCCTCAAGTCCATCCAAGACCTGAAGAAGGAGGATTCCCACACCCTCGTCATCACCCTGTCGGAAGGCAATGTCGGCTTCCCGGCCCTCTTGACCGATTATCACGCCCCCATGATGCCGTTGGTGAACGGTGAACTGGACATCATGTCCGGCGTCGGCACCGGTGCCTTCAAGATCGAGAATTTCGAGCCTGGTCAGCGCGCCCTGCTGGTCAAGAACCCGAACTATTGGAAGGAAGGCAACGGCCACTTCGACGAGGCCATCGTGCTGTCGATCATCGACGTGCCGGCCCGCACCAACGCGCTGGTCACCGGTGAGGTCGACGCCGCTGACCGCATGGACCTGAAGACCCTTCACCTCTTGAAGCGCAACAAGAACATCAAGATCGAAGAGCCCTCCGGATCGCAATACTACGCCTATGTGGCCATGGTCGATCGCGAGCCCTTCAACAACCCTGATGTGCGCCTGGCCCTCAAGTATGCCATCGATCGTGAAGAGATGCTGCGTAAGCTGCTCTACGGTCACGGCTATCTCGGCAACGACAACCCCATTGGCCGGACTTACAAGTATCACGCCGATCTGCCGCAGCGGACCTATGACCTGGACAAGGCCAAGTTCCACATGAAGAAGGCCGGCGTGACAGAGATCAATGCGCAGCTCCATGCCGCCGATGCCGCCTTTGCCGGCGCAATCGACGGCGCCGTCCTCTTCAGTGAGACCGCCCGCCCGGCCGGTATCAATATCGAGGCGGTGCGCACGCCGAACGATGGCTACTGGTCCAACGTCTATAAGGTGAAGCCCTGGACGGCGACCTACTGGAACCCGCGCGTGACCGAGGACATGATGTTCTCGACCGCGTTCGCGGCCGGCGCTCCCTGGAACGAGACCAATTGGGCGAACCCGCGCTTCAACGAGCTTCTGAAGGCGGCCAGGGTCGAGCACGACGAGGACAAGCGTGGGCAGATGTATGCAGAGATGCAGCAGCTCTGCACCGACGATTGCGGCGCCATCATCCCGATCTTCGCAAACTATGTCTTCGCGATGAGCGACAAGGTCGAGCACAAGCGCCTGGCCGCATCCTGGGATCTGGACGGCACCAAGTGTCTGGAGCGCTGGTGGTTCTCGTAAGCGCCAATCACTAACGAACGGTGAAAGTAGGTGGACGGCGACGCTAGACAGGCGTCGCCGTCCACGCTTGTGCGCCTAGGCGGCGAGGACTGCCTGCTTATCCTCGATTGCCAAGCGCTCACGCTGTAGGCCGCGATAGAGAACCGGATCCTCAAGCAACCCAGTCTCCCTGAGGCATGCCCAAAGATTCACCCACATGGGATGGGTCCGTGGATCGAACTTTCTGGCAAAGGTCTCGTCAATGACCAGCTTCGCCTTCTCGGGCTCCATCCCGACCTGCTCCAGGCGATACTGCTCGAAGTCGCGGAAGGGCGTCGTGAAGGAACGCAGGTAGTAGGCGAGCACGGTCGGCAGGTTCTCTGACACCGAGGCCCTGAGATCCGGATCCATGGTCGTCCAGAGGTGACGCAGGATCGCGCGGAACAGCCAAGAGTGTCTGGCCTCGTCGCGGACATGCTCACGATTGAACTCATAGAAGGGGCTCTCCCGCTCGGTCATGCGCAGGAGCTCGATCATCTCTTCCGTAATGGAGTTCTCAAGCAGACCGATGAAAGCCAGATGCACGATCATCCTGGCCTCCGGCAGTGCGCGTGATCTGGCGAGGGTCACCCCCTCGGCGATCATGGTTTGGCTGCCGAACCAATCATCCGGCCTGATGTGGTCAATGCCAGTCACAGCCACCAGATCGTCGATCATCTCTTCGGCGACGTAGGTGTGAAAGCCCTCGTCCGTAGAGACGGTCTGCAAGGCACGACGGGTCACGGGCGGCAGAAAGTCTCGCGCCAGGCTGCTGCCGGCCTCTCCACAGATGGAGAGGATCACCTGCCCCTCGTTGTCTGCGACCGTCTTCAGGTACTCATAGACGAACTGCATCACCAGAATGCGCTTAGTCTCCTCCCCCATCTCCTGGACCAGGGGATGGGACAGGGTTGGAACCAGATGCGCATTGGCAATCGCTGCCGGGTCAACGCCCGGCTCAACGCGATAGCGATCAGGCTGGCGGACGTTGGCACGCGTCTCCCACTGCTTGATGTAGCGGACGCTGACGTTCTCGATGTCTTGCATTTCTCGGTCCTCCTCGGGTCAGGCAGCCCGGCCGAGGGCGAATTCACCGATGGCCGACTCCTCCCAGGAATTGAGGCCGCTGGCCTCTTCAAAGACCCGACCGTCGCCGGCGCCATTGGCGCAAGCGGCGATGCCTAAGTCGGTGGCGACCAGATAGAGGGTCTGGAAGACCACGCCGACGTTCATCAAGGTCGCGCGATAGGCCATGCCCTGGTATTTCCAGGCCATCCGTGGATGGCGCGTCGTCAGGATCAGCAAGACCTGCGGCTTTGCCTCAGGCTGGCCCATGGCAGCACCGGAGCGGCCCAAGAGCTTTGCCATCTGCGCTTCGCTGCCGCCAACGGGGACAAGTTGATGGCTCTCGCCGACATAGCGATAGATTCCGCGCTCCAGGCCCTTGCAGTGCCAGACCGCCAGGTAGAATTGCAGCTCATGCAGGCTGCCACCCGAGGGATAGGGACGCGAGATGATGTCCTGCGGGTCCATATCCACACTGCCGGTGGTCCGAGCAACGCGGTACAACAGGTCAGAGAGCTGCTGGGTGTCGATGGGCTCGTCGGCATAGCTGCGGATCGAGCGGCGCTTAGCCAACACCTGATCCAGAGGCAGGCTCTCGTGCCGGCCGGGCGACGGTAAAGCGATGCCCTGCTCCGTCGAGACTGGTACCACCGCCGGCGGCGAGGGAATGACACCCTTCATACGATAGGTTCCGCCAATTGCCTCGGTCTCGTGAAGGCCACGGGTAATCTCGTGGAAGAGGCGATCATGGAACTCCCAGGGCATCCGCTCTTCAGGCTCCTCAGCCGTGACCGACTCGACAAGACCGGCCCGGGCCAAGAGGTCGATGATCGCATCGGCGCCCTGTGCCTGCGGGTTGACAGCCAAGTCGGCCACACGCTCGGCGGCTGGTGCCGTCAGGATCATGCGGGCACGAGACGCGCCCGATTCCAGCACGGCATGATCTGGCGTGTCTTCCCCCTCGGACGGCGCACGCCGGATTAGGGCGAAGCGCGATAAAGACAAGGGTGTGACTTCGGCCGGAGCCGTATAGTCCAGATGGAAGGTCGCCGAGAGGGACTCGAGGGTTGCGATCTCCTGGCCCTGCTCCAGAACGGCCCACTCCAAAACGCGGATCCGCTCCAATCGGTTGAGGTAGAAGAAGAGCTCACTTTGGCCCTGCTCGCCCACCCCGCCGGTCAGGTCCTCCAGGCTGACGCCTGGTGCCTGCAGCTTCTGCAGGGCGTTGGCAACGGCGGGGTCGTTGGGCTGCAAGGGCAGGCTGCGCCAGCCCTTGACGTCGATGGCAAGTCCTCCCTGGGTCGCCTCGCAAGAGACGACATCACTGACGAAACGGAGAACCCAAGAGGTCTTTGCTATGGTCTGCATGGTTCCGGCTCCCATCGTCGGCTTAGAGGAAGAAGGGAATGGGGTTCAGCTCAGCCTCAGCCTTCGGCTTGTCGAGCCAGCCCAGCTTCACCGGGACGTCGTAGAGACGGCCGGGCGCAAAGCGGGTCCAGAAGTGCCGGAGACCGGGGACCACCACGCGGGCGCAGGCCAGGTCCAGATCAGGCCAGGAGAGATCCATGGCCAGGGGCTCCAGACCAACGCCTTCCAGAGCTTCGGTCGCAGCCTCCAGGGCAGGGACGATGCCGCGCTCGCAGAGCGTCGGGAAATCGCGCGTGCCCTTGGCAGCGCCTTTCAGCGGCTGCAGGTAGGGCTGGTTCTCCAGGGTGGCCTCGCGATGCCAGGTCATCATGGTCGAGGTGGGATCCATTTCGGCCGCTGCCTCGTCGCAGTCCAGCATCACGGCCACCTGGTTCACCTCACTGACGGCGCGAGAGAGTGCCACGGAGACGTCAAGATGCGCCCCCAGGCCCAGGAAGATCTGACCACCGTCGGCATTGGCCGAGAAGGCGACGACCACCGGAATACCCAGGTCTCCGCGCAGGTCCAGCGCCGTCAGGGACCGCCCCATCTCCGCATAGCGGGCGCGGACGCGCTGCAGATCGGGGTCGTCGAAGGCATCGAGATCGATCGCCGGGCGCTGGATGCGGTTGTACCAGAAGATCCCGAAGGCATCGCGCTCGATCAGCTCCAGCAGGCCTTGCAGCACCGCCTCACTCAGGACCGCGCCAGAGGCGCAGCCGTTCGAATCGGCGCCACAGAAGATCCGTCCCTTGGGGTTCTCGGCGTCCAGATAGTTGAAGTAGGCATAGCGAGTCGGGATCCAACGCTCCGCTCCATCGCGCAGGCGATAGATCGGCGACCACTCGATGTTCTCGTCCGGATCGAAGGGCTGTGCGATCTGGCTGAAGACGTCGTTCTCGGGGTTCCAGGTGTCGCGGATCTTGTACTGATGCTCGCTGAAGAGCAGCAGGCTGCGCGGATCGACAGCGAGATCACCGAGGTCCGCCATACGGGCCCTGCGCCGCGCTTCGCGACCGGTGAAGCCGGTGCAATAACGCTCCAGGGCCTCGGCCAGGCAGCTGACCTCAGCCTGAGCCAAGGTCGCGCCCTTGCCGGAGGCGGCACTGGGGCGGCCGACCAGGCGGTTGTTGTTCAGCGCCACGGCGCGGGGATTGCTCTGAATGGCCGAGACCACGGGCAGGCCCAGCTTTGGGGTCTGATCCTCAAGCCCCGGGACCACGCCGGTGATCGGGCTCACCAGACGCTGCAGCTTGTCCTTGGCCTCCTGCGTGGAGAGGACCCGCCATCCGCCGTCCTGGTGCGCAATCTTCTGCTCACTGTTGAAGTTCGCCAAGGAAGGTACCTGCACGACCGTGGGCTTGCCCTTTTGGGCGCCACCACACACCTGGCAGGAGGGATCGACGCGCACATAGTGACGCTCCAAGCCGCCGCTTCCGCTGTCGAAGGTGATCAGGTGTTGATCCAGATCGCTCTCGCCGTTGGCCATGCGGGTCAAGGCCAGGCTGGCTTGGGCGCGGGCGAACTCCAGGGTTGCGCGGGTCATGCCGCGGGCCGGGCGGACACTGCGGACCGGCTCTGCGATCAGATTGTCACCCGGGCGATGCTCGCTGACCCAGTTACTGAGGCAGAGCCAGCAACGTTGCCCTTCCGGATCGAAGCGGGGGCTGAGCCAGGCTTCGCGTCCACCGGGCTTGAGGGCCATCCAGGACTGCCCGTCCCGGCGCGCTTGCTCATTCACGGCCTCGAGACCGGGCTGCAGCATGTCATCGACCAGCACGACCTTGAGGCGCGCGTCCTCGCGGCGAACCAGAGGAAAGCCGGCATCGGCCAAGGTGGCAGCCAGCTCTGCGGCAGCACCACTATCGGCCGCGCGGCTCTCGCCCTCGGCGGTGATTGCCAGCGGCCAGTCGGCCATGGCCGAGAGCACCGCTTCCGGCTCCTGCTCCCACTCGACCCAGAGCGATTGGCTGCTGGTCGGTGCGCTGCTGCGGGCTCGGACATAGCCGCGCTGCGCCATATGGGCCAGGGCTTTCTTCACCTCTTCAGCAGGGGCGATCTGCTGCAAGGCCTCGACAATCTCCTCTTCGCTCTTGCTGCCATCCAAGAGAGGCAGCAGGCGGACATAGAGATCACCTTTCAGGCGGAAGCTGCGCTTTTCCGACAGCAGCAAAAGCTGGTCGCTGGCACAGTGGTGGATGTTGAACTGCGGCGAGATGCCGATAGGGGTGCTGTGACCCATGGTGATTGCTCCTTCCCGATGGCAGGCGTGGTTGGAGGAAGTGACGTCTGTGTCTAGCGCGATCGCCCGTCACCCCAGCCGGAGGCTGAGGTTGAACGGCAAGGCCTCGACCGCAGGTGCGGCGCGAAGCGGCCGAATCGCATTCAGCGTGGAGCGGGCGGCGCAGAGATAACTCTCGTCTGCAACTGAACGGTCGAGGGCGAGGGTTAGGCCTCGCGCGTTTTCTGAGCCATGCGGAGCCTCGTTTGATAGAGGCACTGACGTGGGTGCGTTGCTCTGCATGATGGCTTTCCCCTTCAACTGCTTCGAGGCGCTCTTTCGCGTCCCGTCTCCGTTGCTTGAATAGGGATATGAGCCCTGCCGCAGAGCGCTTTGAGAGGCCGCAAGAGATGATCGCCTAATGGTCTTGCTGGCGACACATTAAGGAGAATGTGGAGCGCTAGGCTGGTGCGAGACGATCCATCCTGCGGACGAAGAAGGCCGCAGCCAGGCCCAGCAAAGAGAGGGTCACGAGAACGGCCAACAGGATCTCCGCCGCAGCCGGACCACGCACCAGAGCGCCAACGCCAGAGGTCAGGAGCGCACCACAGCCCAAGGTCACCGCTCCGGTTAGGCCTGATGCGCTGCCAGCCAGCTTCGGCTCGACCGAGACGACCCCGGCGTGGCAGCTGGGCGAGGTCAGGCCATTGCCCAGTCCCACGAAGAGAGTCGCACCGAAGAAGGTTGCGACATGCACCAACCCGCTCAACAGGAAGACGAGCCCAATGGAGAGGCCCAGGAAAGAAACCAGCCGCCCGGTCAGCATCATGGTGGTTAAGGCAAAGCCTTTGGAGAGGCGTCCCGAAAGAAAACTACCGACGAAGTAGCCGCCGGTGATGCTGCCCAGATAGACCCCCAGCTCGGCCGCCGATATGCCCAGCACCTCTCGTGCAACCAGGGGAGCGCCGGCAAGGAAGCTGTAGAAGGCGCCGGTGGTGAAGGCCAGGCAGAGTGCAAAACCCCAGAACGTCGGATGAGCCAGCAAGCTGGGGTAGGTGCGGATCTGCTTGGCCAGGGTCTCAGAGCGTGTCTTGTTGGTCTCTCCCAGATCGAACCAGACCAAAGTGAAGACCAGGAGGCCCAAGGCCGACATGAGCCAGAAGATGGATCGCCAACCGAAGAGGCCATCGAGCAGGCCACCCAGAACCGGTCCCAGCATGGGGGCGACGGCCATCGCCATGCTGACATAGCCGATGCGGCTGGCAGCCTCCTGCGGTTCCGAAGTGTCGCGAATGATGGCGGTAGAGACGGTCCACCCGGAGATAACCGCTCCCTGTAAGACCCGAAAGGCCAAGAAGACCCAGATGTCCTCTGCCAGACTGCAGCCGACGGACGCCACCACGAAAACGATCAGAGCGACCAGAACCACCGGTCGTCGCCCGAATCGGTCCGACAGCGGCCCTGCCAAGAGCATGAGACAGCCGGTGACGGCGAGATAGCCGGCGACCGCAAAGGTCATCAGTGCATAGTCCGCCTCAAAATCTTCCGCCATGGCCGCCAGCGAGGGCAGGAAGATGTTCAAGGTCAGGACCGAAAGTGCCGTCAAGACCACGAGGGTGATAAGTCTGGGTGGCGTGCTAGCAGCCGTTAACACTGTGTCGTTCCTCGTTCACGACGCGAAACGCGGGCAATAAAAAACCCCCGAAAAAATCGGGGGCGAAGAGGCGCGCGGTGTCAGACACCGGTGCTTTCACCTTGTACACAGAACGACGACCATCCAAGACATGGTTGAATTCCCTCCAGGCTTGGTTGCAAGGGTAAGAGGCTGGACCGGAGCCGTCAAGCCCCAAAGCGCAATTTAATAACTGCACACGCTGCAAAACCGAATTTATCTGGCGATCATAAGAGAAACTAAGAAACTTAATAATGAATTCATTATGCAAGGAGAGCAGTCGGATTGCGACCGCTCCCCTTCTCACCTCAGCTCAGAGTGGCCGGTCGCGACAGATCTGATAGCTGTCCTTCCAGGGCCTGGTCCGCTCCAAAGCAGCGCTGGCGGCCAGCACGTCACTGTCGGCCCAGCGGCGCCCGATGATCTGCATGCCGACCGGCAGGCCCTCGACCAGTCCGGCCGGGATCGAGCAGGCCGGATGGCCGGTGTAGTTGACCGGATAGGTCAGGCACCAGCCAATCAGCTCATTGACCTCGATGCCGTTCACTTCCTTCGGGCCGACCGTATTGCCGTCGCTGCGGTTCTCCACAGGCAGACAAGCCAGGGTCGGCGTGACGATAAGATCATAGTTCGCCAGGACGCCTTGAACGGCATCGTAGATCTCAGTGCGAATCTCCTGCATGCCATAGAACTCAGCGGCCGTCGTCCGGTATCCCTCCTCGACCCAGCGGAGGTACTCTGGTGGGAAGTCCTCGCGATGATCGCGCAGTAGATCTGTCCCAGCGGCCTTAAAACCTTCGAAGGCGGCGACGTTTAAGGGGGCAATCATGCGGCACCAAAGATCGCCCAGTTCCTTCTGGTCACGGGTGATGCCGACCTCAACCTCTTCGACCGTGGCACCGGCCTCTTCAAAGCCCTTGAGGGCTTCGCGCACGCAAGCCTCGACCCGCGGGTCGACCGGAAAGACATCCCAGTCGGGGCTGTAGGCAATCTTCCAGCCCTTGATGGAGCGATGGATAGATCCACGGAAATCCACGTCCTCATCGATCGAGAAAGGATCGCCTGGATGGTAACCAGAGAGCACAGTCAAGGCGATGGCCGCATCCTCGACGGTTCGTGTGATCGGCCCTTCGAAGAGGAAAGGCGTATCGCCGGCAAAGGCATTGGGTCTGGAGAGGAAGGGAATGCGACCGAAGGAGGCCTTGTAGCCATAGACCCCGCAGAAGGAAGCCGGAATGCGGATCGACCCGCCGCCGTCCGAACCTTCGGCCAGGGCCGCGAGACCATCGGCGACTGCCGCGGCACTACCACCGGAGGAACCACCGCTGTTGCGGCCGGGCTGGAAAGGTGTCGAGGTTGCGCCGAACAGGAAGTTGTCGCAGGTGCCACGCATGCCCATGGTCGGGCTGTTGCCCTTGCCCAGGATGATGGCGCCGGCCTCTTCAATGCGCTCGGGAAAGGCGGAGTGGTGGTGTGCGATGTAATCCTTCATGGCACGAACGCCGCCAAAGGTGTTGGGCCAGCCGGGCTTGAAGTCGAAGAGATCCTTGATCGCCACCGGCACGCCATGCAGCGGCGCCAAGGTCTTGCCGGACATGACCGCCTGCTCAGCCTCTTTGGCCTCTCGTCGGGCGTCCTCGGCACCGACGAAGACCAGCGCATTGATGCTGGGGTTGCGGGTCTCGATGCGGTCCAGAAAGGCGTCTACCACCTCGACCGGAGAGAGCTTTCGTTGCCGGATCAGCAGCGCGATTTCCGACGCCGAGGCATAAGACAGTTCATCGCCCAAACTCATAGGATCCTCCTCCGTTCTGAATTCTCGCTAGCTGCAGACCTCCTGGAGGAAGGCGTGCAGTAGTGGGTTATAGACCTCCGGCGCCTCCCAGAAGGGAGCGTGGCCCGTGTCCTGGATCATCTGCGTCTGGCCACGCCAGCGATTGGCGTACTGCAAGGTTTCGAAGTAGCTCGCTTCCATGAAGGGCTCGTCCGTGCCTAGAATGATTGCCAACGGTTTCGGCCAGGTTCCCACCACCGTGATCTGATGGTTGAGGCGGCTCTTGGGATTCAGGAAGTCGCCGAACATGTGCTGGCGTGAGAGCCCATCGCAGCGCCGCACGGCCTCTACGAGGTGATCGGGCAAGGTTTTGGTCAGGCTGTAGATGAAGCGAGAGAAGATCTGCACCTGCTCTTCGGTGAAAACTGCTTGGGCAGCGAAGGAGATCTCCGGGATCTGGTTGAAGGCCCGCATCACCTCATCGGCGCCCGGCCCCGAGGGCGGCGTTCCGGTGATGGTCAGTGCCTTGACCCCCGGAAAAATCTGCGTCAGCTCCAGCCCGATGTGCCCGCCCAAGGACCAGCCCATCACCACGGGCTCATCAATCTTCAAGGCATTCAGAACGTCGGCCGCCGCCTCTGCATAGGAGGGCATGGAATAGCTGGCTTCGGGATCGGTGGCATTGGGAGAGTTGCCATGTCCCGGCAGATCGAAGGCCAAGAGGCGGTAGCGGTCTGCCAGATCACTGTCGAATTGCTTCTCGAAGACAGCACTGCAGGAGGAGTTGCCGTGAATGAAGAGCAGCGGCTGTGCATCGGCCGGTCCCTTCTCCCTCAGCGCCACCGGCCCGTGGCGCGTATCGATCATCTGCATGCGTCCTCCCCGCTCAGCCTTGCTCTAAAGCAACGGAGCGAAGGCTAACACGCGGGTCAGGCGCAATCTACAATGTGATCACATCTCTGGCGTGGATGGCGCCCTTAACGCTTCTCGTGCCATTCCGTCACCAGGATCACGCAGCCGGTCACTGTGCGAGAGTTGTGGTGGCTGCCAGGGGCATAGGTCACCAGGTCGCCGGGGCCGATGACCGTGCCGTCATCGTCGATCAGCTCGCCCTCCAGGATCATGAAGTCCTCAAAACACTTGTGGTCATGCGCGATGGTAACCGCCCCTGGGTCCATGCGCATGAGATAGGTCCCCTGCCCCAGGTCCTGCTTGTAGGAGAGCGGGATCAGGCCGAACTCGTCCTGCACCGGACCATCCAGGTCATAGGTGCCCCATTGGCGTTCGGCTTTGCGGATGATGCGACGACCTTCGGCTGGCATGGCGGGTCTCCCTTTATCGATCGAGCCAAGCATAGTGGAGATAGGCGGCGCGCAGATAGAGCTTGCGCAAGCCTGGAAGCGGAAAGCGCGGGGCCGGGCCGCGCAGCACGGCCGGCAGGGCCTCAGCATCGCTGTTGGCGCCGCGGATCATCCGCGCCAGCTGTCGCCCGGCCCAGGGCATGGTGTTGACCCCGTTGCCATGGCAGCCAAAGGCATAGAAAACGGTCTCGTCTTCTTCCAGGCGACCGATCGCCGGCGTCAGGTCGCGGGTGAGCGAGACCAGCCCGCGCCAGAAGTACGCAGTCTCGGCACCACGGAAGGCCGGAAAGACCTCACCCATCCGACGTTCCAGCTCGAGCCGCATCTTGGCAGACGCCTTGTCGCTGCCGCTGGAGTCGCCGCGGGCACCGAAGAGCAGCCGTCCTTCCGGCAGCATGCGGTAGTAGAACAGCAGGTGACGCAGGTTGAAGATCGGGGTGTGGGTGACGAAGTTCTCCGCCGCCCGCTCCTCCGCGCTCAAGGGCCGGGTCACCAGGATGTTGGAGAGCGCCGGCAGCATGCGCCCATCGAAGGCCGGGTTCAGGCCCTCACGCTGAAAGCCATTGGTCGCCAGGATCACGCGTCTCGCCTTGACGCTGCCCCGCGCCGTTTCAAGACGATGCCAGGAACCCTCCTTGCGCCAGGCGGTCACCAGGCTCTGTCCATGCAGCTGCGCGCCCTCTTTGGAAGCCGCACGCGCCAGTCCAGCAACAAACCGCAGGGGATGAAGCCCAAAGCCGATCTTCACATGAAGCGCCCCGAATTGCTCGGTACCGCGATGGCCGACCTCCCCGAACTCCTCAGCGCTGAGCAAGGCACTCTCGATACCGAAGTAGCGCTGATAGACCTCTTTGGTCTCAGCCAGGGCCGGCACGACCTTGGGCGCATGCGCAACCTCATAGATGCCATCACCCTGGCGCTGATAGTCGATATCCGCTTCGTCCGCCAGGCTCTCGACCAGGCGGACGGCCTCAACCTGACTGGCGTAGTAGCGCTTGGTCTCCTCCAGCCCAAAACGCTTGATCAGGCCTGAGACCCCCACCTTGTCGGGCGTGAAGCAGCAGAAACCACCGTTGCGACCCGAGGCCCCCCAGCCGATGTGGCCGGCCTCCAGGACCCGCGCCTCAATGCCGTGCTCCTTGGCCAGATGATAGGCAGCCGAAAGACCGGTGAAGCCGCCGCCGATGATGGCGACTTCACTCTCGGCCTCCCCTTCGAAGGGCTCATATCCGCTCTGGTCCGGCGGCGCCGAGGCCTCCCACCAGGAGGGCACCGGGGCCGGGTTGTAGAGTCCCTCGGGAAAGAGCGTCTTAAGTGCCATCGGGGCTCCAGAGACCCTCGCGCGCGACATCGGCCTGGGCACGCAAAATGCCCTCCCGCAGGATTCCGACCATATCGTCGATCTGCGGCTTGGTGATGATGAGCGGCGGGGACATGACGCACATATGATAGATCGGGCGCACCACCAGGCCCAAGCCCTGACAGTGTTCGTCGATACGCCCACCGATGGCACGATCCAACTTCAGGGGCGTCTTGCTCTCGCGGCTTATGGAGCATTCGACACAGCCGACCAGACCGACACCACGGACCTCTCCAACGATCGGGATCTCCTCCAGCTTGCGCAGGCTTTCCTGGAAGTAAGGGGCGATCTCGCGGACATGCTCCAGGATCCCCTCGCGCTCGATGATCTCCATGTTCTTCAACGCGACGGCACAGGCGATGGGATGGCCGGAATAGGTGAAGCCGTTGACGAAGCTGATGCCTTCCTGGTCCTCGCCGGTGATCTCGCCGATCAGACGGTCCGAGAAGAGGGTGGCGCCCATCGGGGCATAACCGGAGGTCAAGCCCTTGGCGCAGGTGATGATGTCCGGGACGATGCCAAAGACCTCCTCGGAGGCGAACCAATGGCCAAGCCGCCCGAAGCCGGTCACCACCTCGTCTGAGATGTAGATCATGTCGTACTTGTCACAGAGCGCGCGACAGCCCTTAAGGTAGCCCGGCGGCGGTACCACGACACCGCCGGAGGCCTGGATCGGCTCGGCGATGAAGGCGGCCATTTTCTCCGGTCCGATCTCCAAGATCTTCGCCTCCATCTCCTGCAAGAGAGCGGCGGTGAAGTCTTCGATGCTCTGGCCCTCGGGCCGCTTGTAGGGATTGGGCTCCGTCAGGCGATGCACCGTGTCGGTCATGAAGTCGAAGTAGTTGCGCGTGCGGTCCTTGCCGGTGACCGAGGCCGCCAGATAGGTGGAGCCGTGATAGCCGGCTTCGCGCGCAATGATGTGCTTCTTCTCCGGGCGGCCCTTCACGTTGTTGTAGAACATGACGAAGCGCAGCGCGGTGTCGACAGCGGTCGAGCCGCCGGTGCTGAAAGCCACGGTGTTGAGATCGCCGGGAGAACGCGCCGCTAGGCGGGCAGCCAGCTCGGTGGCGAGCGGGTGGTCGAAGTTCCAAGGGCTGTAATAGGCCATCTTCATGGCCTGTTCTGCCATGGCCTCGGCCAGTTCGCTGCGGCCATAGCCGACCTGGGTGCACCACATGCCGGCCGGCCCATCGATCAGCTTGTTGCCTTCGCTGTCGTAGACATAGATGCCCTCGGCATGGCTGAGGAAGCCGCGGTCGGCTGAGGGGAAGCTGCCAAGCGATTCCCAGGGGTGGATCAGATGTTTGAGCTGTTCTTCCGGATTGATGTTTACGCGTTCCATAGTCTCACCTTGCGATCGAGAGAGAGGGGTCTTGCGCGGCTGACCTGGCTTGGCCGCCGCGCATCGCCTCCTCCCGCTCGATCAGGCGGGACCGGAGGCGCGTTTAGGCGCTCTGCGCCTCCAAAACCTGCGCTGCCTCTGGGGCGGCGCTTTGCTGTGCGGTCTCCTTTGCTGTCAAGGGCACCACCAGGGCGTCGACAGCGAAGCAGCCCTCTGGATTGACGATGACGGGATTGACGTCGATTTCGGCGATGAGGTCGCCAAGAGCCGAAACCATTGCCGACAGTGCGGCAGAGGCCTCGGCAAAAGCAGTGATTGAGACAGACGGTGCGCCGCGCACGCCATCCAACAGCGGCCTCAGGCGCAGGCGGTCGATGAGGCTCGCCGCCCAGGCTGCATCGAAGGGCGGCTTGGCCAGCACCACGTCCTTCAGGACCTCGGCATAGATGCCGCCGGCGCCGATCAGTTGCGTGCAGCCCAGCTGCGGGTCGCGGGTCACGCCCAGGATCATCTCGACGCCCTTGGGCGCCATGGCCGAGACCAGGACCCGCGGACCGATCCGGGCTGCCAGGTCGTCGTAGGCAGCAGCAACCGCCTCGGCCCCTCGCAGGTTCAGCAGCACGCCGCCCAGGTCCGACTTGTGCGCGATGCCAGTCATCGCGGTTTTGAGGGCAACAGCCGTCCCCATGGCCGCGGCCGCCGCAACGGCCGCCTCTCGGCTCTCGACCACCTGGCGCTCGACCGTCGGGATGCCGAAGTCTTGCAGCAGGTCCAGGCCGTCCTGCTCGTCCAGGGCATGGCCTTGGCTCAAGCGATCGCGCCAGCGCGTAACCACCGCTGGATCGGGCGCCGCCGGCAGACCGGGTGGCTGGAAGTCACGGTGATCGGCCAAGGCGCGCACGGCGGTCAGCAGCTGTGGGATGCCATCCATCACCACCAGCCCGGCGCGCGAGAGCGACACCAGGTCCAGATTGTTGCCGGTGCCTTGATGGTTGGCGCAGACCAGAACCGGCTTGCCGCTGTGCGTCGAGGCATGACGGGCAATGCGGACATTGACGCCGTTCAAGCCGCCCTCAGGGCCGCGGTCGCAGGCCACAGCGCCAATGGCGCTGTCGGGATCCTGCATGAGGGCTGCCATACAGTCCTTGAAGATCTCTTCGAAGTCGTTGCCGGTGCCCCAGGCATCGCAGGGATTGACCGCCGGCAGGCCGTATTCCAGGCGCGCGGCCAAGCGGGTCTTGGTCTCCTCGTTGATGTCGGCGAAACGCACACCCTTGGCATCGGCCAGGTCCATCAAGAGCTCGCGCTCGCCGCCGCTATCGTGGATCGTCGAGAGGCCGCCCGGACCCAGATTGCCGAAGCGGGAGAAGAGCAGGCTGGTGTAGATCAGCTCGTCCAGGGAATCGACGCGGTGCACGCCATAGCGCTCAAAAAGAGCCTGATAGGCGCCGTCATCGCCAACCATCGCGCCCGAGTGGCTGGTCGCGAGCTTGGCCGATTCCTCGGTGCGCCCGACCTTCAGCATGACCACCGGCACACGCTGCGCCATAGCCTTGGCCAGCGCAGCCTCGAAGCGCTCCGGATCTCGCGCCGTCTCCATGAAGATGGCCAAGACCTCGGTCGAGGGCTGATCCAGCGCAAAGTCCATGTAGTCGGCCAGGGTGACCGTCAGCTCTTGTCCGGTAGAGACCACATAGTTGTAGTCGACCCGCCCCTCGGCATCGATCACCGAACAGAGGGAGGAGCCGGAATGGGTGAGGAAGGTCACGTTGCCGGGTCGATGGTTCGGGCGGGTCAGATACCCGCAGGCCCAAAGCCCGACCTCGAAGTTGTAGAAGCCCATACAGTTGGCGCCGCAGAGCGCCAGGCCGGCCGCTTGGGCCTTGGCCGCCACCCGCTCGGGCAGGCGCGGGTCGCTGTCATCCGGAAGATAGAGAGAGGAGACCATGGTCGCCGCCTTGGCACCGGCAGCGATGGCCTTGTCCAAGCCCTCTTCGATCGCCGCATTGGGAATGGCAAAGATCACATGCTCCACCGGCTCCGGCAGGGCCTCTAAAGAGGGATAGCAGGGCAAGCCCTCTACCGTTTCGTAGCGGGGATTGACCGGATAGAGCCGCCCTTTGAAGCCGGCATTGAGGCATTGGCGCACAAAGGTGTGCCCCACGCGCCCCTCGCGCTGAGAGGCACCGAGCACGGCAACAGAGGTGGGGCGCAAGAGCGGGTCGAGACGATGCGCGGTCATGGGCTGAGGCTCCCGAACAAAGACGCTATTGGACGTTCTTCCAACAACGCATCTTTGCCACGTCCCCACGGCGAAACCTGTCCAAAGCGCGACCTTCCCCATGACGAATTTTGGCGCATTGCGCACGTCTGGCGCAGCACCGCCCTTCCCCACAGCCCAGGCATCCCTCGAGGCCCCATGCTCCGCCCCACACCACTCCTCAAATCGGCTGCGACAGCAGCCTTGATGTCCGTCGCCCGACACTATACATTGGCTAAGCGTTCAGTCAAGTTCGACTCTTATCGTCACCTGTGCATGACTGATAACGCGCTGAAAAGGAAGAATAAATTATGGGCTCTGAAGCCGTCGTGGAGAAACCTCGCCGACGCACCGAGAGTAAGGCATTGAGGCGGCAGCAGCTGATCGACAGCACCATCGATTCGATCGCCAAGCGCGGCTTTGCCGAAACCACGTTGGCCGACGTCGCCGCTGGCGCAGGCCTATCGCGCGGCATTGTCAATTTCCACTTCGAGAGCAAAGAGCAGCTCTTGATCGAGACCCTGCGCCATCTCTCAGAAGAGTATCGGCGTAATTGGCAGAAGGCCTTGGACCGCGCTGGCAAAAGCCCCATCGAAGGCCTTCTGGCCTTAATCGATGCCGACTTCGATCCCGCGGTCTGCAACAGAAAGAAGGTCGCCGTCTGGTACGCCTTCTGGGGCGAGGCCAAATCGCGCCCAACCTATCTGAAGCTCTGTGCCGACCGCGATGAGGCCTATAGCCAGATGATGCGAGCGATGATCGCGGACCTGGTCCAAGAAGGCCCCTACCCTGGCGTCGACCCGGACCTTGTGGTGACCGGTATTGCGGCCATGACCGATGGCCTCTGGTTGGATGTCCTGCTGACCCCAAAGACCGCCGACCGCAAGCAGTCCATTGCCTGCGTGCGCCTTTTCTTGTCAGGCCTCTTTCCGCGACACTTGAAGCAGGACGGCAGCCTGGTCACAGATCCTGAAAGATCTGCCCCCTGAACCTACGACGAAGCTATGCGCAGGCTCTTTGGATGGTGCCAACTGTCAGTGACCGGATACTGAGACCGTCGCCATAGGTCGGGAAAGACCAGCGTCTTGGAGTCCAAGGTCCTCCCACTCGGCTCTGTTGAACGTTGCTGTGAAGACCCAGCAAAGCAAGTACGGCTGAGCGCCTCTATCGCCACTGTTGCCTCTGAGGATATCACTAGACAGTGTTCGAGGCAATTCGGATCAGGCCCTAAAGCGGACAGCCATCTTGAATAAAGCGGCGAGACGCCTCCTCAAACTCCGGGCTCGCCTGACCGTCTATCGGACCGCCGTAGTAACCCTCCTCCTTCAATATCTCCTGTTGATCTTCGGTTATGCTGGGTTTCATTTGTCGGGCTCGGTCATAGACGGCGATAGAGCGCGACGCATCGCCGGTGCGGCAGTACGCAAATCCTAGATCACGGTAGGGGTCGGCTTGGTGGGGGTAACGCTCTATGAAGTCCTGCAAGACAGCAATCATCTGTTCGTACTGTCCTGCCTCAATCAGGATATCCACCAACTCTTCGCGATAGGAACGCTTATCCGGGTCCTTGCTTACGAGAGTGGACATGACCTCAATTGCTTCACCATAAGACCCGGCAAAACGGTGTTGTCTCGCTAGCAGCCAGTAGGGGGGAAGGAAATCGGGGTCCAATTGGATGGCTCTCTCCAAATCAGCGATTCCGCTTTGCTTGTCGGCACTACTGATCTTCGCACTCCCGCGTTTGTAGTAGAGTTCAGCGTCACCGGGCACAAGCTCAATAGCCGAAGTGAGATCGGCGATCGCCTTAGCCCATTCGCCGTTGCGGCTATGAACCTTGGCGCGCTGCAGATAGGCGTCAACGTTGTTCGGTTGCTCCTCTAGGACCCTACTCAAGGCATCGACCTCGGTCGTATTCATTCTCTGTAGCAAGAACAGATATCCTAGATGTGCCTTGTAGGGAACAGTGTGCGGGCGGAACCGCTTTGACGGATCGAACTCCAAGAGCAGATCCATGTGGGCTGCTATGGGCAGTGCGCCCTTGGCCATTTTTCTTTGTCTTTTTTCTTCTTCTGGATAGAGCTGGATTGCGCGCTCGTAGTCTTCCGAGGCTTTGTCGAATGCCCCTTCGTAACTGTAGGATAGGGCACGATTGTTGTAGGCAGCGGCCTTGTCTTCTTTAGAGAGATCGGGTAGATCGAGGCATTGAGAATAGTAGGTGGCCGCACTCTGGAAGTCTCCTTCCTTATGCGCTCTATCGCCCCGGATGCAAAGCTCGGGAGATGAAGGCTCTTCAGCCGCGCTGCCAACAGTGGCCCACAGAACTAGGATCGTCGATATCGCCTTTAGGGTTCTTCGCACCGCTCTGTACCGCCCTCATTGCATCATCCCGACATCGGGCACATTGCGTTCCTTGTAACTGACCACGCTCCTTTGCAAAACTCCTAATTGTAGCCCCGCACAATCGAGCGATGATTCGCCGGGCTCCGGGTAAGGCCGACCGCGCAAGTTGAGATCTCCTCTTCGTGGTCCTTCTAACGAGGTACTCCATCGTGGAACCGCTTCATGACGAAACGGCCATGGTTTACGGTATTCGGACCAATCTATAACAGCTTCTCACGCAGCGTCCTCAGCGACCCTTGACTCACACCATTGGACAGCGCCTGTCAGAACGTCCCTGCACACCCGTAGCTCCGCCAGTGTGCCGCGAGTGGCTCTCGCGGCACACCGCATAGCGTGACTGCGCCGGCCTCGCGTGAGGTCAGCCGAATCTCAGATCCGACCGGTCCAAACAACCGGCGTTTGCATCAATCCTCAGTCCTGCTCAGGCTCGACCGGCACATAGAGAGTGCCGCCTTCGCGGAACTTGGCGGCCATGGCCTCCATGCCCTGTTCCTGCGCTTCCGAACGGATGTCATGGCTGATCCGCATCGAGCAAAACTTCGGCCCGCACATGGAACAGAAGTGCGCCACTTTGTGCGCCTCTTTGGGCAAGGTCTGATCGTGGAACTCCCGCGCCGTGTCGGGGTCCAGTGACAGGTTGAACTGATCCTCCCAGCGGAACTCGAAACGGGCACGCGAGAGGGCGTCGTCGCGGCGTTGGGCACCCGGCAAGCCTTTAGCCAGATCGGCGGCGTGGGCGGCGATCTTGTAGGTAATGACGCCGGTCTTCACATCGTCCCGGTCCGGCAGACCCAGATGCTCCTTGGGCGTGACATAGCAGAGCATGGCACAGCCGAACCAACCGATCATCGCTGCACCGATGCCGCTAGTGATGTGGTCATAGCCCGGTGCGATATCGGTAGTCAGCGGCCCAAGCGTGTAGAAGGGTGCCTCGTTACAGCACTCTAGCTGCTTATCCATGTTCCGCTTGATCTTGTGCATGGCCACATGGCCCGGGCCTTCGATCATCACCTGACAGTCCTTGGCCCAGGCAATCTTGGTCAGCTCCCCCAGGGTCTCAAGTTCAGCGAACTGCGCCTCGTCATTGGCGTCTGCAATCGAGCCGGGGCGCAGACCATCACCAAGGCTAAAAGAGACGTCATAGGCACGGCAGATGTCGCAGATCTCGTCGAAATGCTCATAGAGAAAACTCTCCTTGTGGTGATGCAGGCACCACTTGGCCATGATCGAGCCGCCGCGCGATACGATGCCGGTTACCCGCTTGACCGTCATCGGCACCATGTGCAGCCGCACGCCAGCATGGATGGTGAAATAGTCCACCCCCTGCTCGGCCTGCTCGATCAAGGTGTCCCGGAATATCTCCCAGGTCAGGTCCTCGGCCACGCCCTTCACCTTCTCCAGGGCTTGGTAGAGCGGCACCGTGCCGATCGGGACCGGCGCGTTGCGGATGATCCATTCGCGCGTGTTGTGGATGTTGCGGCCGGTAGAGAGATCCATGACGGTGTCGGCGCCCCAGCGGATCGCCCAGACCATCTTGTCCACCTCCTCTTCCATCGAAGAGGTCACCGCCGAGGTTCCCATGTTGGCGTTGATCTTCACCAGGAAGTTGCGACCGATGATCATCGGTTCGCTTTCAGGATGGTTGATGTTGGCAGGGATGATGGCGCGGCCGGCTGCAACCTCGTCCCGAACGAACTCAGGGGTCACAAAGTCGGGGATGTTGGCACCCCAGTCATTGCCTTCGCGCTCTTCGACCGGAGCCCCGCGCAACTGGTTCTCGCGGATGGCGATGAACTCCATCTCGGGCGTCACGATGCCGGCGCGGGCATAGGCCAGTTGCGTCACCGCCTTGCCCGCTCTTGCACGCAGCGGACGGGCCCGGACCGAGAACTCCGGGGTCAGCCGATCGCCGTCGACAAAGCCATTATCCTCGGGTTTGATCTGGCGGCCGTCATAGGCTTCGACATCACCGCGTGCTTCGATCCACCTGCGGCGCAGCGGGCCCAACCCCTGGCGGATATCGGTCGCCACATCCGGATCGCTGTAGGGCCCGGAGCTGTCGTAGACCGGCAGCGGTGGCTCCCCAGCGGTCGGATGCAGAGAGATTTCGCGCATCGGCACCCTGACATCCGGATGCAGGGTGCCGCTGACACAAATCTTGCGCGATGCGGGCAAAGCACCCGTGGTGATCTTGGGACTGGGCAGGTTCACGTCTCTTGCTCCTCAAGCGGTTCAACTCAAGAGAGACGCCAGTTGCGTCGAGGCTTGGGGAAACGAGAGGGAGAAAGACCCCTTGTTCGGAGAACGCGAGCCTAGGTCCGTGGCCTGCGCTTCCTAGCTTCCTACGCCAGTATCAACTGGGTCAGGTTCAAAGGGTCGCATCATTGGGCCTAAGCCCCCGTCAGCCTCTCAGTCCCCTGGTCGGGACTCCCCTGCGTAAGCGATTGGTATCGAGGGGATCCCGAAAAGACAATGGGCAATCCCCCGCAGGCGGGTGGGACGGAGCTCGTGACCATCAATGACGTTGCACGCTGCGTCGCCAACGCCGAATCTTTGCTGCCTCACAGCCCAGACTCACAAACCCCGTGGATTGACGTACGGCGGCCTTGCTTAAGTTCTCATCGCTGCTAGGCTCCCAACAGCATGTCAGGATGCTTCCGATCCGCGGGAAGGGCTTAGCCCATCTGTCAGTCGAGACAAGATATTGCTTCCGACCTTCTTTCAGGTCCGTGGGCGCGGATAGCGGACAGTTCGAAAGGAGGCCGAAATGGCAAAGCTTCCCGACCGGCCGTCGCTTGAGCATCTCAAGGGACAGGCAAAACACCTCCTAAAAGAGGCCAGATCCCAAGATGAGACCGCCTTGGCGCGGGTTGGTCCCTACTTCGGTAATCCTGCGAAGATCAAGCTGCAGCAGGCGCAGCTGGTCATTGCTCGCGAGTATGGCTTTTCCAGTTGGACCCGGTTGAAACGACATATTGAGGCTGGGCTTGGTTCGCAGGAAACCACCGAGCAGAGGGCAAACCACTTTCTGGATCTTGTCTGCCTGCACTATGGCCCTGATAGCGCGCGCGGCCCTGCCGACTTCGAAAAGGCTGCCGCCATCTTGGCCGAGCACCCTGAGATCGTTACGCATTCCGCCCATGTTGCGGCAGCCTGCGGGGATGAGGAGGCCGTCGCCAGGTGGCTCTCTACCAACCCAAACAAGGTGGACGAGCCGGGCGGGCCGTTCCAATGGTCGCCGCTCATGTATGCTGCCTACGCGCGCTTGCCTGGAGCCTCGTCATTTAAAGCCGGCAAGCTGCTTCTGGATGCCGGTGCGGACCCCAATTTCTATTACCTCTGGGACGGCACCTATCGCTTTGCCGTGCTCACCGGGATCTTTGGCGATGGCGAGGGCGGCAAGACGCGGCTGCCGGAGCATCCGGATATGCTTGCCTTTGCCCGCGCCGCGCTCGACGCAGGCGCCAACCCCAACGAGAGCCAAGGCGCTTACAATCGCTGCTTTAGCCCTGACAACACGCATCTGGAACTGATGCTGGAGTATGGCCTGAAGGACAGCGATCCCTGTGACTGGTGGCCTATGGAAGAGGAGGGCCAGCCGCCAACGCCTCGGACAATGCACTGGAACCTGATCGTCGCGCTCCGTTGGGGCTTTGCCGATCGGGCACGTCTACTGATCGAGCATGGCGTTGATATCAACACGCCTGACGGTAACGACTATCAGACCTTCACCGAAGGCTTCACACCCTACCAGTCCGCATTGATGCGGGGGATGCCGGAGATTGCGGAGCTAGTCAAGGCGAAGGGCGGCAATGCAGAACCCCTGCCCGAGCGGTCGCAATTCTATGCGGCCTGCATGTCCGGCGATGCGGAGACCGCGCGTCGGCTCAAGCCCAACCACATGGGACATGCGCCCGAGATAGAAGCCGAGTTGCTGCGCGAAGCTGCAGGCAATGGTCACCTGAGAGCGGTGCAGACGATGATCGACCTAGGATTTGAGCTCAGTCCCAAGGGCGTCCAGACACCCTTGCACGCGGCCGCATGGCGTGGACGCACAGAGGCTATCAAGCTGCTCCTGGCGGCTGGAGCGGATGCCAAGCTCCGCGATCCCGAGCATTGCTCACCGCCCCTTGGTCACGCGCTCTATGGTCAGCAAAAGGAAGCCATCGCGATTCTGATGGAGGCAGAGATGGACATCTTCTTGGCCGCCGCTATGGGCAAGATAGCTCAGATCGAGGCGCGCCTTGCCGAGGATCCAGACTGGCTCAATGCCCGCCTTGGCCAGGTCCTCCAGCCCGCATCCGCTCCCAGCGACATCAGCTGGGCAACCCCGCTCTGGATGGCCGCGATGAGAGGTGAATGGGAGACGGTAAAGCACCTGGTTAAGAAGGGCGCGGACACATCTGTCCCTGATCCGAAGGGTGAGACCTTAGCAGAGCTCGCCAAGGCGTCCGGGCAAGTGGAACTGGCGGGGACACTCTGAGCTCCGCTTGTGGATCTGTCCATAGCTAGAAGGGCGCAGAGGCAACCATTGCTGCCACCCGCGGCTAGGTCACGGGTGGCAGCATTGCCTGGATACCGGACACGATCCCCTGCCGGATCTTATGCGTCAAAAATGGTCAATTCTAGGGTAAGCAAAAACCTACGGTCTTTGACGATAATCTTCGTGTCACAAACGTCATTTTTCTACTCTCGCATCAAGTGAAATTGACCTCCAGGCGGCGATCGCCATGCATCCAAGTGCGGCCCCGTATACCACCGCACCGAATAATCCTGTGGCCCACGACCAAAGAGCGAACGCCCAACCACCACAATCCACCAGAGGCACGCTTCCGTAGATCGCACAACCGGCAGCCGTAGCAATGAACACGATTGAGGCCCCTCCTAACAAAAGTGCCACGAACATTAGCGCCAGGACTCATAACCAGTAGCAAACGGTTGCAGCGATGGCGATTGCAGCGAGGAAGTTCCGCGCCAGCTTGTCATATCGCGTGGCGATGCGTCTGAAGTCCTTGAGGCGTCCAAACATGCGCTCGATGGCGTTGCGTTGTCGGTATAGGAATGGCGAGAAGCATGATTTCCAGCGCCGATTGGTCTTGGGCGGGATGTTCGGAGCGGTCCCTCGGGCTTCGATCAGGCGGCGCAGCTTGTCACTGTCGTAGGCCTTGTCGCCAAGCAGGAGATCGGTTGGAGGCAAGCGTTCCAGCAAGACCTCGGCTGCCCGACAATCCGCCACTTGACCGCCCGTTAGCAGGAAGGCGATGGGCCGACACTGTGGGTCGCTTAGGGCGTGGATCTTGGTGGTCCGTCCGCCGCGCGAGCGGCCGATCGCTTGAGCCTCTGCCCCCCTTTTCCCCCGGCCGCACAGCGGTGTGCTCGAACTGCCGTCGAGTCTATAAGCACTGCTGCAGTCGGGCCTCCGGCGCGCGCCAAAGCCTCGAAGATGTCGGTCCAGACGCCTTTCGCAGCCCAGCGGACAAAGCGATTATACAAGGTCTTGTGCGGCCCATAGATCGCGGGTGCATCGGACCAGCGCCCACCAGTCTTCAGAACGTGAACGATCCCGCTGATCACACGCCGGTCATCGACGCGTGGCTTGCCTCGGGTGTCCGTTGGAAGGTAGGGCTCAAGCCGCGCAAACTGCTGCTCCGACAGCCAAAAGTGATTGCTCATCGTTCACCTCTCTCCTCTGAGAAGGGTGAATCATCCAAAGCCCGAGCCGCGCAAACCCTTTATGGGTCCAGACGCTAATACCCATGCCGAAAGCATCAGTCGTCGAACACGCCGATCTGATTGATGGGTTCGAACAATCTTGTCAGAAAAGGCCACAGATAACGCAAGTGTCGACGAAACGACGGTCAGGAATAACTTCATTAGATCGCGCGTCTCGGGGTAGTCATATTGGAGAAATAGCTCAGGAGATGGGATAGTAAGATCCAACTCTACACTCCATTTAGAATAAGAAGCTTTCAGCTATTGAGGCATTGATACACCAATTGAGCCCGTTGTCCCCCAGGCAAGTGACGGGAGGTTCCGGCCATACCAGAGATTTGCTGTAATAGCTGCTGGACTTGCCCAGGGTGTCGAACTAATCCCAAGGCACGCATATTGCGAATAGCGAAGCAATCTGCCGCAGACTCGTTTCCTCCAACGGAATGGTGTGCGCATTCATGTAAGAACCAAAATTGCGCCACAAATGGTGGGACATTGTTAAAGAACCCAGGTCCTAGCCTTATTGTCGGATAGCCACCGCTGCTGGCGATGCCAATGAACTGATTGACAGACGGGTCGATATACAGAGCGACCAGCTGGCCATTTCTGGTGACACAGTGCATAGGAACGCCGCCGATTGTCACGTACTGAAGTGGACCTTGCTGTGCGCGTGACTCGCCTGCCAACAACAAAAGAAGCGGAAGGACAATCACGAGGAACTGTCGTAGAATTTTCATCTTCAAAATCAACCATCTATTGGGACTAGTGATCGACATCTATCATACAACAACAACGTTGGCAACCCATTAAAGAGAAGACCATTTGCCGTGTCGTTTAGGTAGCAGCAAGATTTCAAAAACCATATATCAAAAGCTCTTCTTCAAGAATGGACGATTTTGTTGGCGACAAAGGCGTATGCGTTTTGGCACATCCTGCGCTACGGAGAAGGTCGGTTGTGAGCTTACTATGGACATGACTAGGTACCGCAGGACAGCAACTTTGCGTAGCGACGCGGTCAATCAACCACAGTGATGCAAGACTAGATGGCGCGGCAAACCCAGATTTGTTCCTTCCCATAAGACGGCCCAGCGCCAACGAAGTCTGACATAAGGCGCTCAACACTAAAGCCAGTCAGTTCGAGCAAGTATCGCATTTCCTGTTGGAACGTCCAACGCAATGACCATTGCGTCTTCTCTTCACGTATCTGATGATGATTTTCATCTAACATTTGCAGAAGCATGGTTTCTATGAATGTCTGTGACTGTGGGTCAGTTACACGAGAAAGTATCGTGTGACGAAACGTCATCCCGGTTACCAGATTGATCTTATCAGTCTGCTTAGGTGGCATCGCTTTGGGTAAGCAGTATTCGAGTTTCGGATCAAATAAATTCATGATCATCATACCGCTCATTTCGAGATGCTGGTGAATACAAGTTAGCGCATCTCTTTGCTCTCTTGGTGTGAGCAGATGCTGAAATGAGCGTCCCGGAACAATCACAGTTCGAAACCTGCGGCCCAGATCGAACTCGACCATATTTGCCTGGTGGAACGCGGCTCGCCGACGAATCGAAGGATCATAGTCGATTGCCTTTGAGCGAGCGATTGACAGCATGCGTGGTGAAATGTCGATTCCAACTACCTCATGCCCCGATTTCGCGATCGGCCACGAAACCAACCCGGTTCCAGCCCCAATTTCGAGAACTGGCCCGCCGTAGCGCTGAGCGCATCGGAGATAGAAGTCGCGTGAGGCGGCGCTCTGATCGGAATAGAATTCGTCGTAGGTTAGAGGGCCAAGGCTGCTGTCACAATAGTAGGCCGTGGCTGGATCACAGGGTTTGTGTGACGGCGACTTCGACATAAGGCAATTGATCTATCCCTCGTGAAGCCGTCAAGCCGGTTCTGCAGGGACGACCTGACCAAAGCTGTCCGGATGACCGCTTTGGCGGCACACAGGACATAGACCCCCTTCCACACCCTGGCGCCAAAAACGGACTTCTGTAACTGTATTCGGCGCACCGCCCGAAAACTCTGTGCGTCACACCTCGTCCAACGCAATCCCCATGCGCCACAGCAGTTGGTCAAAGCGGTCTTGTCCATAGAAGGGTTCGCCCTCATAGGCCATCAGCGGGACACCCCAGTGGCCGACCTCCAGCATTGCCTGGTGGTTGACCTCCAACTCTTGGCTGACATCCTCCCACTGGTTCTCTGCCAGGACTTGGTCGTGGTGCAGGCCGATCCGGTCCATGGCGTTGGGCAGAAATGCCCCCTTGTCCCAGCCGGGCTGCGTTCCGTCCCAGAGTCTGCGGACGACCTCATCGAGAAAGGAGAGCCCCGCGCCCGCCCTGTTGGCGCCGACGAAGAGGCGATAAAGCCGGTCAATCCGGGGCTGCTCTTGACTGGCGATCCACAAAGAGCCCGGTTCGAAAGCGATGGGAGAAGGATCAGGATAGTGGTGCGGCAAGCCGAGATAGGCGGCCGTCCGCTTGGTGTCGGTGATGAAGTAGTCCTGTTCCCGCTGGCTCCTGTGGCGCGTTGCCTCCGGCATCCTCAAGACCAGACCCAGAACCGGCCGCAAGACGACATCGACCTCGGCAGCAGACAGCCGCAGGAGGCGATCGATCAGGAAGTAGCAATAGTCGCTCTGCAGCGAATACCAGACATCGACGCGCGCCCTTGTGGCCATACCGCTCTCTCCGGACTTTCATCAACTTGGAGTCCCTGGGTGGAATTCACCGGTGGCAGTCAGTTTGCGGGAGACTCGGTTCCTGCACAACGGGTGCACAGAGGTCCCTGACCGGAGCTTGGGGCTGTGCGCCGGCTCTTGGTTTGCTCCTGACTGTGCGTGGCCGGGGACAGAGAGTTGACCTAGGAGGACTTGAGTTGTTCGCCACAGGTCATGCCGTTCAGGTGATAGACCGTCGTCCAATTGACAAAGCTCTTGAGGCCATTCTTCTCGCCGACCTGATAGCGGATACGAATCGCCATGGAGGCGAAATCCTGCGACGCAAACTGCTGCATGTAACGCTGCACATAGGGGTTGGCGTAGTAGCGGCAGATCTCGTCCGTTTCAGAGATCAGCTGCCTCTCCTGCGCCTCGTTAGGCTTGGTGCCCTGATAGAGGGGTTCCAGCGTAAGATAGGAGAGCAGCAGCAAGGTGTCATCCGACTTCGTGAACTTGTAGATGCCCGGCCGCTCGAAGCTGACCTGCCGGCCGCTGCTCAGCTCAATCGGAGCCCCCTTCAGCCCCTGCTCGCTAAACCCCAGAAGCAAGAGGCAGACGAAGGAAATCAAGACAATCGACCGCACGGACCGCATCCCTCTCTCTATGAGGATAACTCCTCCTGTCCTATAAGATCATGACCGGTTGCCCGAGTTACGAGCAATCGCTGGACCAGTTTCCACCTTACCAAAATTGGTACCGCAGCGGGCAACGCGGTGGCGGCAGTCGTGTTGACAGATCAATGTTAATCGATTAAACAAATTGAGCTTCACACTCTTCACCAGCGTTTAATCGATCTAACCAGCAATGACAGAGCGCCCCACCCTTGCGCACATCGCCGCCGAAGCCGGAGTGTCCACTGCGACGGTATCCATGGCGCTTCGCGGGCACACGCGAATCTCTCGGCAGACCCGCAGTCGCATCTGCCAAATCGCAGAGCGGGTGGGGTATGTCTATGATCGGGGGGCAGCACTTCTGCGGACTGGTCGATCCGAAACTGTCGGACTGCTGGTCAGCGACATTGCCAACCCCTTCTTTGCCGAACTTGTGGCCGGCGTCGATGACGCGCTTGAGGGTGCGGGAAAGGTGGCGCTGCTGGTCAACACCCGCGAGTCGCCAGAGCGCCAGAAAGCGCTGTTGAGGCGGCTCAGAGAACAGTCAGTCGACGGTTTGATTCTCTGCCCGGTCGCCGAAAGCGATCTCCGCCTCCTCGACGAGATTCAATCCTGGGGGCTTCCCCTGGTTCAGATGCTGCGCCACCTCTCCCCAACCCGCGGCGACTATGTCAGCCTGGACTATCGGATGGGAGTCGAAGCCGCCTTCGATCACCTGGCACGGCTGGGCCATCGGCACATCGCTTTCGCCGGCGGTGCGCTGCGCCATTCCGCTTCAGCTCAGCGGCTGGCCGGCTTTCGAGCCTCTGCAAGACGACACGGTCTGGTGTCTGGCATGGTCGTTCCCTGCCCGGCAACGCGACAGGGCGGACGCGAGACCGCTCCTGCGCTCTTAGCGCTCTCGCCCCGGCCGACTGCCGTCATCTGTTTCAACGATCTGGTTGCCTTGGGCCTGATGGCGAGCCTGCGAAAAGCCGGGATCGCGATCGGTTCAGAAATCGCAGTTGTCGGCTTCGACAACGTCGAAGAGGC
Source organism: Rhodospirillales bacterium (assembly GCA_963669335.1). Lineage (GTDB taxonomy): Bacteria > Pseudomonadota > Alphaproteobacteria > Kiloniellales > JACOMY01 > JACOMY01. The sequence continues at coordinate 917,153 of OY770023.1, read as the reverse complement.
AGCGGAAAGCGACCCCGCCCTGACCACTCTGGCCTCGACCCCGCGCGCCGTCGGCAAAGAAGCCGGGCAAGCGCTGCTGCGTCGCCTTGCCGATCCCGAGCGACCGCCGGAACGGATCGTCTTGCCGCCACGCCTCATCGTCCGCCGCTCCTGTGGATTTGGAGGCGCAGTGGTTCCTTGAGCCCCCCGGTCGGCGGCGCAAGAACCCACGGCCACCTGAGCGCCAGCCTCCCAAGCATTCCCTGCAGCCTAGATCGAAGGAAGAACGACGATGGAAGACGTCTTGTTGCTGGCCCCCTTGGCCCCTCAGACTGTGATGACCGAGATGGAGGCGCGCTTCCGCCTCCATCGCCTCTGGGAAGCAGAGGACCCAGCCGATCTGGTACGCCAGGCGGCAGAGGTGACGGCCTTGGCGACCAGGGGGGATCTGGGCGCCGACCGGACGCTGATCGATGCCCTGCCCAACCTCGAGGTTATTGCGGTCTATGGCGTCGGCAGCGATGCCGTAGACCTGGAGCGCTGTCGCGAGCGTGGAATCGCGGTCACCACCACACCGGGCGTCTTGACCGATGCAGTGGCCGAGATGGCCCTGGGGCTCTCGATCGGCCTGCTGCGCCGCATCGTCGAGGGCGATCGCTTCTTGAGAGCCGGCTCTTGGCACCATGGCAACTTGGCACTGGGACTGGGTCTCAAGGGCAGCAAGGTCGGAATCCTGGGCTTTGGGCGGATCGGCCAGCGCTGTGCCGGCTTGTTCGAGGCTTTCGGCGCGGAGGTGCTCTATAGCGACCTCAATCCGATATCCGGTCGAGAGGCCAGCTTTCGCGCGACGCCTGAGGCCCTGGCCGCAGAGGTCACCTTGCTGGTGGTCACGGTCTCCGGCGGCCCGGCAACCGCTGGCCTGGTGGACCGCCGGGTCCTTAAGGCCCTGGGTCCCGATGGCTATCTGGTCAACGTCGCCCGTGGCTCAGTGGTGCAGGAGGCGGACCTGGTCGCTGCTCTTCAAGCCGATGAGATTGGGGCCGCAGCCCTGGACGTCTTCGCCGACGAGCCCAACGTTCCGCAGGCCTTGATCGACGATCAGCGCCTGGTCCTCACACCCCACATCGCCAGCGGTGATCTCACCACGCGCGAAGAGATGGGTCGCTTGGTCATCGAGAACCTGGCCGCACACTTTGCCGGCAAGCCACTGCTCACACCCTTGGTGCCATAGCGGAGCGGGCCTCCCTGGCAGCATGTCAAAGTCTACAAGAGCTCCAGAAACAAGCGAATCAACAGTAATGCTTGTACATTAGCCCTCAAGCAGCGCTGGGATCTGAGAAATCTACCAAGTCTAGATGTCGGAAGATATGTACACCAGGGCAAGCTGTCGCCTTGACATCTTGGTGAGCCCAGACATTTCTTCCCTCTATCTTCTTTTGATCTAAGTTGATCATCGGATCATATGGACCTCCGTAAGAAGGATGGTTAGGGTCGTACTTCAACCAACCTAGAAAACACGACAACCGCTCCATCACCTTTGGAAAGTCTATGCCGGATACGCTCAATTCTTCGAAGTTTCCAGCGAATGACACCGCTATCGCACGCGTGTTGTGACCAGAGGTGTGGGCACCTCTTCGGTCTTCGCCTCGTCCCTCACAAATGAGTAAACCATCGCCCTGCATCACGAAGGCGACGAAGTTGTATGGTACATCCATTCCTAGATCAGGCCTGATCGTTTGCAGAACACGCATCCGCTTGTATGCTTCTTCCTTGGTTTCCCAGATGTTGGGCGTATCATCGGAATCTGGCGTGACCGTGTGGTGAATGAAGACATGCGTACGATCTTCACGCCTTACGAAGTATCCTAATCTCGGCAACGAGGTATTCGCCTTCCAAGCGCTGCGATCTGCAAACTCCAATCCTGGCACGATCTCAAACTCTGCCATGAGTCAATCTCCTCTCATCGCCAAACCCCTAATGAGCGCATAAATAGATCAACACACTACCAAAAAATAGTCAACCGCAAAAGATGCATTAAGCTGAACGAAAATGGCAATGATTGTAGCTTTGAGGGTTAACCAGAATGGAGAAGGGCTGAGGAAATCCTGCATTGAGCTTGCCGGTACGTGAAAGCAACGAACGCACCCGTCTCGGATCTCTCATTGACGGAACTGCCGACCCTTAGTTTGGACGAGCTAGCCGTGGCTTGATTTTGGCCACCTGGACCTGCGCCAGGTGATCAAGCCTGAGCGAAATGGATACCTGATTAGAATGATCGCAGATCTCGCGCCGCCTGCTTTGCCGCCAGGGCCAGGAGACGCCCCTTCAGGTCCTCGCCCGGCGGTACGGCAGTCAGCGGACAGCTCTCACCGGTCATGACCCAGGAGGTGTTGTTCAGCACCATGTCACAGCGCGCCAGGCGATAGCCCTGATTTGTCTTGATGCAGGTGTGTTCGCCTTGGACGAAGAACTCGCCGTTGCTGACGCACTTACAATCCGGACCGGCAAAGGCGCTGGACGCCGCGAGGAGAAGCGCGGCGAAGACGGCAGAGAAGAATGCCAAGGGCTTCGCCATGGCTGCATTGTCGGTCAAGACGGGCCAGACATCAAGTTCCTGGCTAGTCCACGTTCCGCATGGTCCAGGTCGGCGGTCCGATCACCTGTACCAGGGCCTTGGTTCCGACCGCTGCGGTCGCCAAGCTGGCCATGTGCGGATGCCCGCCGCTGTAGGTGAGAATCCAACCCTGATTCGGGTCGGGGCAAGCGAGTGTGAACTTGATCTCACCCTCCTCAACGCGGTGGAAGACCTTCAGGCCGCTGCCCGACAGAATCTGGATTACCTCGTCAACCTCGGTACCGTCCTCGGCCACGTTCACGTGGTAGGTATCAAAGCGGCTGTAGTCTATGCCCACCTCACAGATGAAGAGCTGTGGATAGCCATAGCCGTGGTTCTCGACCTGAGACTCGAGCGCGCCTCCTCCCGGCACATTCTCCACCCGTCCGCTGGCACGAATGTGCTTCAGCAAGGTGGCGCGATCGAAGAGCAGGGCGGACTTGAGTGTCTGCAATTGCGCCTCAGTCGGTCGCTCCGCCAAGCGGATCGCCTGCAGCTCGGCGGGAAGGCCGCTCAGATCATAAGGCCAGAGACCAACGCCGTGCCGCAGCAGGCGTGCTTGAGCCTCCTTAAAGTCTGAGGTCGGGGCAGTTTGCCCGGGTCCCTTAAGCCAAATCCCATCCGGGCCAAGGTCAGTCATGGATCCAAGCTCCTGTTGCTTGCGGTTGCGCACGTCGCTTTTCAGCCGCCTTGAGAGCCGAGGCCTCGGCCTCCACTTCGGCCAGCAACCAGTCCCTAAAGCGTCTGATCTTCGGCAACTCTGCCTTCTCCTTGGGGCAGACGATCCAATAGGCGAAGAGTGCCGGTTGCTCATGCTCGATCGGGCGAACCAGGCGCCCATTCAGCAGATCTGCGCCGACCAAAGCAGAGCGTGCCAAGGCCACGCCTTGACCGCCGAGCGCTGCGTCGATGGCCAAGCCAGTCTGGTTGATGGTGGGGCCTTGCAGTTCGTCCGGGCTGACGTCGAAGGCAGCCAACCACTGCCGCCAGCGGCTGCGATCGCCTTCGTGAACCAGCCCCATGGCTAAGAGATCAGCCGGCTCCTGCGGCAGCTTGCACCTCTCCAAGAGGCCAGGACTGCAGACCGGGAAGAGCATCTCACTGCAGAGCTTGGTCACCGAGAGATGCGGCCAGTCGCCAACACCATGACGGATCCCCACGTCGATGTCGTCCTGCGAGAAATCGATGTGCCGCATGCTGGCCGAGAGCCTGAGCTCCAGATCGGGATGGGTCTCGGTAAAGCGGCTGAGGCGCGGCATCAACCACTTGGCAGCGAAGTTGGGCGAGAGCGTCACGGTCAAGACGCTGTGCCCGCCGCTGCCCTTCAAGGCCTCTTCGCCGCTGCGCAACTGCTGCAGAGCTTCACGCACAAAGGGAAGATAACGCGCGCCGGCCTCGGTCAGGCTCAAGCTGCGCTTTTGCCGCTCGAAGAGCTTCTCTCCCAGGCGTGCCTCCAGATCGCGGATCTGGTGCGAGATCGCGCCCTGGGTCTGGGCCAAGTCTTCTGCCGCCCGGGTAAAGTTCAGATGCCGCGCCGCAGCCTCGAAGGCCCTGAGCGCACTCAGCGACGGCGGCGTCCAACGCAGCTCCATCAGAGATCTCCTCTCTTGGCCCAAAGCCTAATGCCTCCGGCACAGAGGAGAAAGCCATCGGGCTGCGCAAAAACCGGGACCCTCTCTTGTAACCGAGCCTGTCAGCGCCTAATGCAAGGGCCATGAGCGAGACAAAGACCTTACACGTGGTGGGTGGCGGCCTGGCCGGAAGCGAAGCCGCCTGGCAGGCCGCCGAGGCAGGCCAGCTGGTGCTGCTGCACGAGATGCGCCCAACCCGCAAGACCGATGCCCATCAGACCAAGGGACTGGCCGAACTGGTCTGCTCCAACTCTTTCCGTTCTGACGATCCGGAGGCCAGCGCCATCGGCCTGCTGCATGAAGAAATGCGGCGGCTGGGTTCGGTCATCATATCGGCGGCAGATAAGCACAAGGTGCCGGCTGGTGGAGCCCTGGCGGTGGATCGCGATGGCTTCTCCGATGCGGTGACCGCGACGCTGGAGCAGCATCCCTTGATCGAGATCCGCCGTGAGGAGATCGCTGGCCTGCCGCCGGAAGACTGGTCCTCGGTCATCGTGGCCACAGGCCCCCTCACCTCTCCTGCACTCGGAGAGGCTGTGCGGGAGCTGACCGGCAGCGCCTATCTGGCCTTCTTCGACGCCATTGCTCCCATCGTACATCGCGACTCCATCAACATGGAGGTGGCCTGGTTCCAGTCGCGCTACGACAAAGTGGGGCCGGGTGGTACGGGCAAGGACTACATCAACTGTCCCTTGGACGAGGCTGGCTATGAGGCCTTCATCGACGCCCTGCTGGAGGGCGACAAGACCGAGTTCAAGGAGTGGGAGGAGAAGACCCCCTATTTCGAGGGCTGTCTGCCGATCGAGGTCATGGCCGGTCGCGGGCGGGAGACCCTGCGCTTCGGCCCGATGAAACCGGTCGGTCTGACCGACCCACACACCGGCAAACGCGCCCACGCCGTGGTGCAGCTGCGCCAGGACAATGCACTGGGCACACTCTACAACATCGTGGGATTCCAGACCAAGCTGCGCTATGGCGAGCAGGGTCGGGTTTTCCGGATGATCCCGGGCCTGGAGAAGGCAGAATTCGCGCGGCTTGGCGGCCTGCACCGCAACACCTTCATCAACTCGCCGAAACTGCTCGATCCCTGGCTCAGGCTAAAGGCGCGCCCTGCCCTGCGTTTCGCCGGGCAGATCACCGGTGTCGAGGGTTATGTCGAGAGCGCCGCCATCGGCCTGATCGCCGGCCGTTTCGCCGCTGCGGAGCAACAGGGCCGCGCGCTTTCCGCCCCACCGCAGACCACGGCCTTAGGTTCATTGCTGGCCCACATCACCGGCGGCGCAGAGGCCGAGACCTTCCAGCCGATGAACGTCAATTTTGGCCTCTTCCCGCCCTTGCCGGAGGGCCTGAGGGACGAGCGCGGCAAGCGGCTGAAGGGCAAGGCCCGGAAGCCCGCCTATGTTGCGCGGGCGCGCAGTGACTTCTCCGATTGGCTTAGCGGCGATGGCGCCAATCAGGAAGAGGCAGCACAATAGACTGCCGACCTCTCTGCGCCTTTGCCCCAGCTTAGACTTGGCCTTCTAGGCGCCCTGTCATGCTGTCCCTCAGATAGCGGCCGTTGAAGCGCGCGTATCCCTGCTCGCTATGCACGATGTGGGCGCGCGTATGCTCGTGAAAGGCAGGCAGCTTGTGGAAGGGGACCGAGGGATAGGCGTGATGCTCCACATGATAGGGCATGTTCCACGCCAGGAACCTGACAATGCTGTTCGTGAAGGTCGTCCGGGTGTTCTCCAGCATCGAAGCGACATGCGGGCAACGGGTATGCTCTGCCAGCAGATAGCAGCGCAGAAAGGGCCCGCCCAAGAGGTAGGGAAGCAGCCAGAGATAGATCAGGACCGGAGTCCAAAGCAGCAGGCTGAGCGCGATCAGGACAACGTAAAGCGCCAACAGAACCCGCGCCTCGGCCATCACCTTCGCCTTCCCGCGTGCCGGGACGTAGTTATCTTCATTCGGCCTGAATGCATTGCGCAGCAGCGTGCGCAGACGACCAATCCAGTCTGGAAGGCCTGAGATGTAGACCAGGTACTGCCAGGCAGTGCGGGGCTTGGGGCTGGCCAACTCGGGATCCCTATCCGGGTCATGGGTAAAGCGATGATGGGCGAAGTGGAAATAGCGGAACCACTCCGGCCCAAGAAAGACGAGGAAACCGCAAAGGCGACCGACCCAGACGTTCAAGGCCTCGCTGCGAAACGGGGTTTGGTGGACGCACTCGTGCAAGGTGGTGAAGAGAAAGCAGATCAGGAGTCCCTGAATCAGCAGGACCAGCGGCAACAGCGGCACCTGCAGCAGGATCAGGAACGAGCAGAGCGCGATGGCACCCAAATGCAGCGCAAGGTGCCTTAGGCCAGCGGCATCCGACCGCTCCAACAGCGCTGTCCGCGCCTCCACCGAGAGTCCCGCTAAGATCGTCTTGTGATCGATCGCTTGCATCACCTTCGTCCCGCATCTGAATAGCATGGCCTGCAGGAAAGAGATACTCCGAAGAAAATCTATGACAAATCATATGTTCTGCGGTTTAAGATAGTTTTCCTTTCTTAAGGCAATGCACCATGTCGCTGCCATCGCTAAATGCCTTGCGCGCCTTCGAGGCCTCTGCCCGCCACGGCAGTTTCGTCGCCGCCGCTGACGAGTTGAGTGTCTCTCCCGCCGCCATCGGACAGTTGGTGCGAAAACTGGAGGAGCAGATCGACCGCCAGCTCTTCCACCGCCAAGGCAAGCGGCTGCAGCTCACCGAGGCTGGTTTGAGTGCAGCGCCCAAGATCGCTACAGCCTTCCGGGACCTGGAAGCCGCCGTGGTCGAGCTTCGCGGTCAGACTGTGTCTGCGCATCTCACGATCTCCGTGCCGCCCTCCTTTGCCACCGGATGGCTCTCCAGCCGCATTTCCGGCTTCATCGAGGCAAGCGGTGATATCGAAGTCTCGATCCGTGCGGAGGACGACCCCATTCGCTTCGAACAGGATGCTATCGATGTCCGCCTAACCTATGGCGACTGGCACTATCCTGAGCTCTTAGTCGAGAAGGTCCTGGACGACATCGCCATGCCGGTCTGTGCTCCGAGCCTGCTGAGGTCAGAAGAGGGCATGACGGCACCAGAAGAGCTACTGCAGCTACCGCTCATCCACACGCTATGGCCCTCGCCGCAGGCCAGCTATCCAAGCTGGCAGGCCTGGATCAAACAGCACTGTCCGACCAGCGCTCTTCCGGCGCCAACGCGGGGGCACGCAGCCAATACCTCCAAGCTGGCCATCGACCTGGCGCAGGCGGGCTTGGGCGTCGCCTTGGCACAGCGTGTCTATGTCGCCGACCTGCTGCGCGACGGCGCCTTGGTCTGCCCGATCACCTGCTACCTACCCTTTGAGGCGCCCTATGTTCTGAACCTGCCAAGCCGGCGGGCTGAACGCCCCTATGTTAGAGCCTTCTGCGCCTGGCTAACGGCTGAGATGCGGGCATTGGAAACGCCGGTGGTTCTGAAATAGGAAGCACTCGAGTGTCCCAATCCTTGTCGTGCTCCGGCTTGACCGGAGCACCACTAACCATTTGCTGTACCTGCGGAAAGAGGTGCTCCGGTCAAGCCGGAGCACGACAGAGGGAGAAGGTGGACTGGTCTCGCGCCAAAATCCTAATCAAAAAGTAACGCCCCAGACCCCAAGTCCGATCATTGGCCTCACCCAGCCCGACGAACCTCCACGAAGGTATCGTTGAAGGCTGGCTGCCCGGTGGCCGACCAGCGCGGTGGCGCCAAGCGGTTGGTCACTGCGTTCTCCCCTGCGGGTCCCGACCACCAGCGTTTACCCTCGATCACCAAGGTACCGGGCACCACCCCATCCGTCACACGCAGGCGCAGGACGATTTCGCCCTGTTGGTTAGAGGCAGAGACGCGGTCATCGTCGGCCAGTCCAAGGCGCTCGGCGTCGGCCGGATGCATCTCCAAGGCAGGCGTTCCCTGCTGTTCGCCCTGTCTTGGCATGTTGGCAAAGGTGGAGTTGACGAGATAGTGGCCCTTGGCGGTCAGCAGCCTGAAGGTGCCGTCCGGCACAGCACCTGGAAGGCGATGCGTCTGCAGGCCCGGAAGGCCGCAGGCCAAGGGTAGCTTGGGGCCCGCGCCAGCCGGAGGCTCGGCCGGTGCCGGTGCTTTCAGCCAGCCCTGCTCTGTCAGCGCCTGCCAGTCGAATTCCTGAGGCAAGCTGGAACGCCCGATGGCCTCATCGTCTTCGAGGAGAGCCGGCTCACTCAGCCCCATGCGTTGGGCCAGCAGACGCAGGATCTCTGTATGCGGTTTGGCCTCGCCCAGCGGCGCAACAGCCGGCTGATTCATCGTCACATACTGCTGCCCCCAAGAGCCCTGCACGTCGAAATGCTCCAGCTGAGTGGTCGACGGCAGGACGATGTCGGCGTGTCGTGCCGAGTCGGTGACGAAGTGATCGATGACGACGGTGAAGAGGTCCTCGCGCGAAAGCCCGCGCTTTACCGTCTCCACATCGATCTGATTGACCAAGGGATTGTGCCCCCAGATCATCAGCCCCTTCACCTGAGGATCCAAGGTCTCGGAGGTCAGGATCTCACCCAGTCGCGCGCGATCGAGGCTGCGTGTCTCTCGCGGCAGCAGGTCAGGCCGCTCCGCAGCAGTGTCGTCCAGGGTCGGAGAGGCGAACAAGAAGAATCCGCCACCGGGAAGGCGCCAATGGCCGGAGATGATTGCCAGCGCAGAGAGGCTCTTGACGTAGAGCTCGCCATCAATCGTTTGCTGCGGTCCGACGCCGGCACGCAAGGTTCCGGGCTTGGCTCTCCCGTAGAGCCGCGCCAAGCGGATCACGTCGGCAGCCGGGATGCCGGTCACCTCTGCCACGCGCTCAGGCGTCCAGTCGGCGATCTCGGCCAGATAGGCCTCGACACCGCTCGCCGCGGCGTGGGCGTAGTCCAGATCGGCCATACCTTCGTCGACCAGGATCTTGGCCATACCGGCTGCCAGAAAGGCGTCGGTCCCCGGCCGGATCGGGAAATGCTCGTCGCACTTCAACGCCGTGCGGGTCCGCCGGGGATCGATCGCGATCACCTTGGCGCCGCGCTTCTTCTGCGCCTCGGCACAGGGCTGCCAGTGATGATGTGCCGTGGACAGCAGATTGGTGCCCCACAGCAGAATAAGCTCGCTCTCGGCCATGCTCTCCGGATCAAAGCTCATCGCATAGCCCTCGCCGATCAAGGCGATGGCCGACTGCGAACAGAGGCTGCCGTGCAATTGGCTGGCGCCTAGGTGATTGAAGAGCCGCATCAGCGAACGACGCTGCAGCACACCGGCCGAGCCCATGTCGTGCAAGGGCATTAAGGCTTCGGCGCCATGGTCGGTGATGATCGCGCCGAAGCGATCGGCAATCTCGTCGATCGCGGCTTCCCAGGAGATCTGCTCGAAGGCCGCATCACCCTTCTGGCCCGTTCGGCGCAAGGGATGGAGCAATCGATCCGGCGCATAGGTCTTGGCCTGATAGTCCTTCACCTTGGCGCAGAGCACGCCGCGGGTGAAGGGATGCTCCTTCGATCCCAGAACCTTGGTCACCCGGCCGTCTTCGACCTCGGCAATCCAGGCGCAAGCATCCTGGCAATCCAGCGGGCAACAGCCTTTGACCTGGGTGATCGCCATGCTTCGTCTCCTGTCTCCAACCCTTCCCCTTAGGGATAGCACAGACTGAGGTATTGCGAGCTCTTGATCACGTAGGATCTATGGTCCTCGGCCACGAGCCGCTACCCTCAAGCTTCGAACTCGGAGACAAGCAAGCAGAGGGGAAGTGCAGGGTGACACGCTACGACGTCGAGGGACTCTCGGTCCTGATCACCGGGGCCGGAAGCGGTATTGGCCGCAGCACAGCCCTCTGCCTGGCTCGGTCAGGCGCCCTGATCACGGCGACCGACATCGATCGTGAGGCCGCCGAGGCGACGGCAGAAGAGGTTGCAGCAGCCGGCGGTCGCGCCATCGCCTTGCCCCTCGACGTCACCGATGCTGACGCGCAGGCAGCAGTCGTCGCCCGCAGCCAGGAGGCCTTTGGTCCCCTTGGAGGAGCCTTCAATGCAGCGGGGATTTCCGGCCCCAAGGCAAGGCTCATGGATCTTGAGCCTGATGGCTTCCAACAGATCTTGGACATCAACGTCACCGGCGTCTGGCTTTCGATGCGCTCCCAGATCCCGGCAATGCTGGCCGCCGGCGGTGGTGTCATCGTAAACGCCGCTTCGATCGCCGGGCTGATCGGCAGTCAGGTCAACACCGGCTATTCGGCCTCCAAGTTCGCCGTGGTCGGCATGACCCGATCGACGGCCATCGAGTATGCGGCCGAGGGCTTACGTGTGAACTGCGTCTGCCCCGGCTGGATCATGACGCCGATGACCGAGACCATGAACGCGGCCATGCCGGGCCTGCACGACGCGCTTGCCGCCCGCTCTGCCATGGGCCGCAACGGCACGCCGGAAGAGGTTGCCGAACTGGTCGCCTGGCTCTGCTCGCGCGCCGCCAGCTTCGTCACCGGTGCGAGCTACACTGTGGACGGCGGACGCTGCGCTTAGACAGAGATGGGCTCCGACGGCGAAGCTCCGGGCGGTTCGGCAAACTCTTCGGCAAGACAAAACCCTCTGCGAGCCCAAGCCGTGCCAGGACCTGCAACACGGTCCATCCGGGGTCCCACTGACCGGGCTCGATCGCCAGCTTGGCCGAGTCGGGAAAGGCGTGGTGGTTGTTGTGCCAGCACTCGCCAAAGGTGACCAAGGCAAAGGCCGGCAGGTTGAAACCCTGCACAGCGGCCCCCTCGACATGCCAGTCGCGATGGCCCTGGTTGTGGGCGAAGTAGCCGATGCACCAGTGTCCGAAGATAGAGACCGTGACGCGCGCACAGAGACCCCAGGCAACCCAGCCCCATCCGCCAAGAAGGAAGAGTGTGGCGCCAATGGCAAGATGGATTGCCAAGGCGTGGCGATCCAGGCCGCGATAGAAGGGCGACTTGGTGAGCCGCGCGGGATGGCGGTAGCTCGGCGGCCTTTCCAGATAGAGCTCGCAATGCACCTGCCACCAGAAGTCCTTCAAGAGCGGGCTCTGATGCGTGAGGTAGGGATGGCAGTCCGGCTGGCGCTGCGCCCAGTCGCGCAGATCGTGCGTGCGCATGAGGGTGAGAGGCCCACCGAGACCGACCATCGTTCCAAAAAAGACGAAGACGCGCTCCAACCAGAGGGGACAGTGGAAACTCTCGTGGATGAGCTTGCGGTGCATCCCGATGGAATGCCCGAGACAAAGCGTGAGGCCGGCCAGCAGGAAGAAGAGGAGCACCGCGTCCCAGGAGGTGTAGAAGATCCCTCCCAAGATCCAGCCGAGCAGCATCGCTGTCCACAGCAGTGACTTGCCGGGGTGCCAGCGGACCTGACCGCGATTGGCGTCACCGTCAGAGGCAACGCGACTGGCGAGGCGATCAGACATGGCCCGGGCTCCGCGCAATCACCTTGTCGATCAGGTAGGAGGCACTCTCGCGCATCGCCTGCTCTTGTAGAGGCGCGAAGTACCAAGCCGGGTCCAGCAGGCGGCGATAGTGGAGGGTCAGTTCGATCTCCGTTTCACCGCTCGCCAGTGGACGGAGGACAACGTCGGTGCCCTCGATCTGCATGTAGTTGGCGAGATAGCTGTCGTTGCGAATGACGCGGGTCCGAATGCGGTTCTCCTCGACCGTCTCGATCAAGAGGTCGAGCCGTCCCTCGTGCGTGTTGGCGAAGAACCAACGGCGGTAGGTGAAGTGAACGCGATGCACGTCGCCCGGCTCCAAGGAGCCGGCCTCGACCCGGTGCGGCAGCGGAAAGAGGCTGAGGAACCAAGAGCGGTCGCCCTCGAAGCGGATCTCCTTGGCCATGTTAGCCTTCAAGGCCTCGACCGACTGCTCGACCACCTTGACCTCCGTCACCGCACCCTGGCGGGGCAGGCTGCTCCAGGCGAAGGTACCCTCCATAGAGAGCGCCAGAACCACCATGGGAATGAGGTGCACGGCCGCTGCTTGCGGCGGCCATTTGCCTTTTTTCTCCAGACCCAGGCGATAGAGATAGCCGACCGTGACTGCCAGATAATAGATCGGCATGAAGAAGAGAACGCAGAGGAAACCCTCGAACAGCAGCGCCGAACTGGCCAGCATGATGATCGTCGCGTACTTCAAGTGCCTGGAAAAAAGGCTGGTCGCCGTTTGAGCCTGTGCACGATGCGGGATGGCGTAGATGACGATGGAGAGGGCGAAGGGGAAGAGAAGGTAGACCACGGGCGTGCGGGCCAAGGAGGAATCCAGCAACAGCCGCATCGTGAAGGTCGCCCCGCAGATGACGATGAAGAGACCGACCCAGGTTCGACCAGACATCATTGATTTTCCCGCTCTGCTGTCGCGTCGCTCTCGTCCCGCCCATCATTTCGCCGTTCGCGCGCAATCTTCCGCGCGTCCGGGCAAAAGGGAGTGAGGAAGCTGTAGAGCGAATTTGCGATGTGGTCGGCAGCAATGAAGTAGAGGACGTTCTGGCCGCGCTTTTGCTGTCGCACCAGACCGGCCTCGCGCAGGACCGAGAGGTGCTTGGAGATCGAGGGCAGCTCCATGTCGAAGTGCTGTGCGATCTCGCCGACCGTCATCGGACCGCCCGAGAGATGATTGAGAATGCGTCGCCGCGGCTCCGAGGCCAGGGCTTTGAAGACATCAGACATAGATAGTTTCCTAATTAGGAAACTATCTAGCTGTCAAGTGTGCAGCTTTGTCCGACAGGGTCATCGATCCGGTCGGCACGCAGTTCTGTTCTGAGAAGGCCTTGACTTGGCTCGCTAATCCGGCCGGACGTCGCCGTAGCGTGTCTCTTCCTGATAGTAGTCCTCGAAGCCGACCCGGCGGCGCAACTCGGCGAAATCCAGAATGTTCGCAGGATGCGTCTCACCCTTCAGCCCCTCCAAGGCCTCCAGCATGGCGCGCATGGCCGCCGACATGAGGGTCAAGGGATAGGCCGCAATGGCATAGCCGAGGGCCTCCAGCTCGGCAGGTGTCGGGATCGGAGTGGCGCCGCCTTCCACCATGTTGGCCATGTGATGGCCGGGGACTTCGGTGCAGATCCGGCGCATCTCCTCGAGCGAACGCGGTGCCTCGACAAAGAGGATGTCGGCGCCCGCTGCCTTGAAGGCCGCAGCCCGCTCCAAGGCCTCGTCCAGGCCGTGGCCATGATTGGCATCGGTACGAGCCAAGATCAGAATGTCGTCGCCTTCCGCACGCGCATCGACGGCGGCCTTGATGCGATCCAGGGCCTCGACGCGGTCCACCACCAGCTTGCCCTTGGTGTGACCACAGCGCTTGGGCGCCACCTGGTCTTCGATCATGATCGCCGCCGCCCCGGCCCTGGCATAGCCCTTGACCGTGCGCTTGACGTTCAGCGCGTTTCCGTAGCCCGTATCGCCGTCGCAGAGCACCGGGATCGAGGTCACCGCACAGATGTTGCGCACCGTATCGACCATCTCGCCATAGGAGATGAGGCCGGTATCGGGCTGGCCGATGCGGCAGGCGGAGACCGCAAAGCCGGACATGAAAGCGGTCTTGAAGCCGGACTGCTGGATCAGCTTGGCCGAAAGCGCATCGCCGCATGAGGGCGTGACCAGAAGCCGGCCCTGGGCCAGCAGATCTCTCAGCTGCTGGGCCGGGCTCACAGATTGTAGGGCAGCCATAGGGCGATGTCCTTGAAGAGCGTGATGAGGAGGACGGTGAAAAGCATCAAGAGCAGGAAAGGCCAGACGCCACGCGCCACCTCTCCCATCTTGGCCTTGCCGACCGCTTGAATGACATAGAGGTTGAGCCCGACCGGCGGCGTGATCAGTGCGCATTCCACCATGATGACGAAGAAGATCCCAAACCAGATGGGATCAATGTTCAGCACCACCAGCGCGCCCGCCAGCACCGGCACCATGATCAGCATCATGGAGAGCGCCTCCATGAAAAGCCCCATGACCAGCAGCACCAGGGCGACCACCAGGATGAAGAGACCGGCCGACTCGATGTTGGTCGAGATCAGCTCCGAGATGTCCTGTGGAATGCGCCACAAGGCAATGGCTCGGGCGAAGACCTTGGCGCCGGCAACGATCAGGAGGATCGCCACGGTGGTCTTCATCGAGTCCCGCACCGCTTCTTTGAGCCCCTGCCAGGAGAGCGAGCGCAGGATCACCAGAGTGACGAAAAGCGCGCCGACGAAGCCGATGGCCGAGGCCTCGGTCGGAGTGAACCAACCTTGGTAGATGCCGGCGATGACGATGGCTGCAAGGCAGACAGTCGGAAGGGCCCTAAGGCCGGTCCGGCGGCGGGTCTCCCAATCGGCCTTCTCCGTGTCCTGGGTAATACCGGTGACGCGCGCGTAGAGCATCGAGAAGAGGATGAAGAGCACCACCAGCAATAGCCCCGGACCGACCCCGGCCTCAAAGAGGGCCAGGACCGATTCCTCGGTGATGACGCCATAGACGATAAGTATGATAGAGGGCGGGATCAGGATCCCCAAGGTGCCGCCGGCCGCCAGCAGACCGAAGACGAAGTGCCGGGGGTAGCCGCGATTGACCATCTCTGGAATGGCGACAGTGCCGATCGTCGCCGCAGTCGCGACCGACGAACCGGAGATGGCGGCGAAGATCCCGCAGGAGACCACGGTCGCAACTGCCAGGCCGCCAGGCCAATGCCCGACCCAGGCCTGAACCGCGGCGAAGAGATCGCGCCCCACCCCGCCTTTCAGCATGACGTTGGACATCAGCAGGAACAGCGGCACGGCGATCAGGACGAAGCTGTCCATGGTCGAGAGCATGCCGGAGGCCGCCATCATCGGCGAAAAACCGCCGATCAGCAGCAAGGCTAGACCAAGACCCGCCAAGACGAAGGCGACGGGCACGCCGGTCAGCAGCAGCGCGAAGAGCGCCACCAGGATCAAAATCGTGTCCATGATCTAGTCCGCGACCTCCTCATGCCGCGGCAGCGGCGCGCCCGCCAGGGTGCGGATCAGTTCCAGAACGGCTTGCAGAGCCAACAGCAAAAAGGACAGCGGAACAGCAGCTTGCGACCACCAGTTGGGAAGGTCCATCATCGTCCCCGTGGTGCGTCCGCGCTCTAGCGAGTTGATCGCGATCGGGGTCCCGTACCAGACCACGGCGGCCGAAAGGAAAAGGACGAAGAGCAGAGCCAGGACACGGGCCGCGCGTTGTCCACCCTCGCCTAGCCTGTCGGTTACAACGGTGACGCGGATGTGCTTGTCGTGGTGCAGCAAGGAGGCCGCGGCGATGAAGGTGGCCCAGACGAAGGCCAGGCGCGACAGCTCCTCGGCCCAGATGGTGGGCGCGTTGAAAAAGTAACGCGCGCCCACTTCATAGGCCAGCATCAGGCCGATGACGAAGAAGGCCCAAGCGGCCAGGGTGGCGACGAGGTCGCTCAAGCGGTCGATGATGCGCATGGCAAGGATGGCGCCGCGCCTGCCGTCAGGCGCGGCGCCCAAAGGTTAGAGCTTCTCGGCGGCGTCCAGCACCTGCTTGCCCATCTCGCCGGAGGACTTCAGCCACTCTTGGATGACAGGCGCGGAGGCCTTCTTCCACTCTTCGATCTCGGCCTCGGTCGGATGATAGACCGTCATGCCATGCTCTTCCGCTGCCTTGAAGGCGTCGGCCTCGATCTGGCTCACGCGGTTGCGCACATCCTCTTCCGCCGTCAGCGCGGCTGCGGTGATGACTTCGCGCTGCTTGTCGCTCAAGCCCTGCCAAAAGTCCTCATTGATCAGCACCACGAACTCGATGTCGGCGTTGTTGGTGACGGTGATGGTGTTCATGACATCCCAGAGTGAGCGCGACTTGACGCCAGAGACGCCGGTCATGCCGACATCGACGGTGCCGCGCTGATAGGCCAGGAACTGCTCGGAACCCGAAATCAGGGTCGGCGCACCGCCCAGCACCTGAATCCAGGTGCCCAGAGTCTTGCCGAAGACGCGGACCTTCTTGTCCTTGATATCGGCCGGCGTCTTGATCGGTGCGTCGTTGGACAGCAGGATCACCCCGCCATAGGCCTGCCACCAGAGCGGCCGGGCGCCGGTCTCCAACATGGCGGCATCCAGCGGTGCGCGCACGCTGCTGCCGGGCGCTACGGCCTTGCGCACCTTCTCTTCGCTGTTCAGCACGAAGGGCATGTAGAAGACATCCACGGCCGGGATCTCGCCGACGAAGCGGGTGAGCGAGGCGACACCCATTTCGATCTGACCGGAGGCCACAGCCTCTGGCACCTCTTTATCCTTAAAGAGCTGTGCCGAATCGTAGATCTCCACAGTCATGTCGGAGTTCTTCTCGACCGCCTCCTTAAAGAGCAGCAGGTTCTGGCCCAAGTGGCTTTTCAGGGGAAGCTGCAGCGAGATGCGCAGCGTCTCTTCGGCGTTGGCGGCTTGCGGCAGGACAAGGCTGCCCAGAGCGATCGCGGCTGCGCCGGCGAGGGCGGCGAGGCGGTGGTTCATTCTTCTCTCCCAGAAAACGTGTGTGTCGGATTTCTTCTTGACGGTGCGGCGACTTAAGCCGCTGATCTGAGACTTGTCAACGCGGGCGGCTTGGGGGTCTCGGCAATGCAGGACGCAACACTCGATCCGGATATCCTCGTCGGCTGGATCGGGCGCGGCGAAGAGGCACGCGACCGTCTTTCGGTCAAGCAGGCGCGCTTGATGCAGACCACGATGGATCAAGAAGCCAGTCTAGAGGCGGGCGACCCACTGCCGGCGCTATGGCACTGGATCTATTTCCCGGTTGAGATGCCGCTCAGCGGCCTCGGGCGCGATGGTCACCCTAGGCTCGGCGGCTTTCTACCCCCGGTGGCCCTGCCCCGACGCATGTGGGCCGGCGGGCGTTTTCGCTTTCTGGCACCGCTCCCGCTGGGAGAGGAGGCGATCAAGCGCTCCACGATCAAGGGCGTGGCGCTGAAGGAGGGGCGCAGCGGGCCGCTCTGCTTCGTCACCGTCGAGCACGCGCTGGCGGTCGCAGGCCAGGACTGTCTGGTGGAAGAGCATGACATCGTCTATCGAGCTGACCCCGACCCCTCCGCGCCAAAGCCAAAGCCACAGGTAGCCCCGGCGGCAGGGCCGTGGCGGGAGACGATCCACCCCAGTCCGGTCCAGCTTTTTCGCTATTCCGCCCTCACCTTCAACGGTCATCGTATCCACTACGATCGCGACTACTGCCGGGACGTCGAGGGTTATCCGGGCCTTGTCTTCCACGGCCCCCTGACCGGAACACTCCTCGCCGCCCTGGCCGAGAGGCGCTCAGGTCGAGAACTTTCTTCTTTTTCTTTCAGAGCCTTGTCACCACTCTTTGACACACTGCCCTTCCTTATTGACGGCGTGCAAACAGCAGAGGGGGCAAGCCTATGGGCGGAGACGCCCGAGGGTCACCTCGCGATGACGGGCGAAGCCCGCTTTGCCTGACCGAGCTCACCCGGCATAGCGGTCGCGAAATGCGAAGTACGCCTGCAAGACCTCTTCGGGACACTCAAGCGGCGCATAGTGTCCGGTTCCGGCCGGCAGAAAGATCAGGTTGGCCTCAGGCAGACTGTGTCGCCAAGCCTCGACCTCTGCCGGCCCACTCAGGTGATCGTCAGGGGACGCAATAAGACACAGAGGCGCGTCAAAGGCCTGCATGGCAGCAGACAGGCGATCAGCCTGTTCTTGCCTTTCTGTGAGATAGATCAAGACTTCCGGAACAGCGTGTAGGCCATTGTTAAGTCGTAATAATGACCAAGCGCAGGCTATCGTTTCCTCGCTCGGCTGGCGCCCGGGGCCAAAGGCGCCGATAAACCGGCGACGAAAGGCAGCGAAGGGCTGGGGCGCATAGCGGGCAAGCCAGGGTCCAAGCGGCGACAGCATGAGATGCTGCATCAGGGTCAAGCGCCCCTTCTTGGGGAAAAGACCAGCCGTGATGAAGGCGGCCGAAGCGAAGGTCTGGCCCTCAGCCATCATCTCTTGGGCCACAGACGAGGCATAGCCATGCGCCAAAAGGTGCGGACGCTCGATCTCGCACGCGCTCAAGACCTGACTGACGATCCGCGCCAAACCTCCAAGGCTATAGTCCTGCCCTAAGGTCTTGTCCGATAGACCCGAACCTGGAAGATCGAGCGCCAAAACCCTGAATCTCTTGATCAATTTTGGCCAGACTGCATGGAATCCCCAAGAGCAGTCGGGTAGGCATGCAAGAGCAGCAGCGCCGGGCCCTCTCCCTCGTCTCTGAGGAAGAGGGAACGCCCCTCTATCGAGAGATAGCGTCCGCCTGCCCGCCAGTTCTCAACGGCAGGCGGACCTGCGCTTGCCGCCTCCATCGCCCCCTCAGCTACTCGACAGTCAAGGGAATGGAGGCCGCGACCTCACCGGTCTCGCGCATGACATAGCGGATCTCGTACCGACCGGGCTGCCCCGGCGCGAAGATCGGCAGCGGACTGCCTTGCGAGGTCCTGGTTGCAGCCACCGGCTTGGTCTTGGGCGGAGCGCCTGCGGGAACGATTTCGATGAAGTCCTCCCAGTTCGCCGGACCACTCCAAGCAACCTTCAAGGTACCGCCGGCCTTCACTGTCGCCGGCGCCTCGAGCGTGACCTGTGCAATGTCGATCACGACTGGAATGGAGGTCAGCGTGCGCTTCGACTGTCCGATCACATAGCGGATCTCGAACTTACCCAGAACCTTCGGGACGGAGATGGTCACGGGATTGCCTCTACGGGTGTAAACGTAGGCTAGGTACTTGCCCTCCGGCGCGCCGGGCTCGGCCAAGGCGATGTAGTCGTTTGCGTTGTTGGGACCCTGCCACTCGACGATGGCCTTGCCCTCCGGCACCACCGTGTTGGTGACCTTGAGGCTTGCGGTGACCGGGGTCAGCGCGATGCTCTCACTGACGAGCGTGCGCTTGGATTTGCCCATCACATAGCGGATCTCGACCTGGCCAACCATGTCGGGGGCGCGCAGCTTTGCCGGGCTGCCCTTGCGGGTATAGGCATAGGTCAGATACTTGCCCTCGGGCGCCCCAGGCTCAGCGATTGCGATATAGTCGTTGGGATTGTCGGGCCCAGACCAAGCGACCTGGAAATCAGCCCCTGCAGCAACCTCAGCCGGTGACTCCAAGCTGGCGGCCACGGCGACCAGGGTGACAGGCCGGCTCGCCAAGGTCCGCTTCGACTTGCCCATCACATAGCGGATCTCATACGCGCCCAACCCATCGGGCGCCACGATCTTTGCCGGACTGCCTTTGCGGGTGTAGTCGTAGGAGTGGTGGCTGCCTTCAGGCGCACCCGCCTCCACGATCGTGATGTAGTCATTGGGGTTGTCCGGCCCTTCCCAAGCGACCTCAAAGCGCGCCCCGGCATTCACCTCCACAGGGGCGTCCAAGGTTGCAGCGACGCCGACCAAGGTGACCGGGCGGCTGGCCAGGGTGCGCTTGGACTTACCCATCACATAGCGGATCTCATAGGCGCCAAGACCGTCGGGCGCGACGATCTTCGCCGGGCTGCCTTTGCGGGTGTAGTCATAGGACTGATGGCTGCCCTCGGGCGCGCCGGCCTCCACGATCGTGATGTAGTCGTTGGGATTGTCCGGCCCTTCCCAGACCACCTCGAAGCGCGCTCCGGCCGCCACCTCCGCAGGAGCGTCCAGGCTGGCAGAAACGTCGACCAAGGTGATGGGACGGCTCGCCAGAGTGCGCTTGGAACTGCCCATCACATAGCGGATCTCGTAGGCGCCCAACCCATCGGGAGCCACCAGCTTTGCCGGGCTGCCTTTACGGGTGTAGTCGTAAGACTGATGGCTGCCCTCGGGCGCACCCGCCTCCACGATCGCGATGTAGTCGTTGCGATTGTCAGGACCTTCCCAGGCAACCTCGAAGCGCGCCCCGGCCGAAACCTCGGCCGGCGCCTCCAGGCTGGCCTCGACGGCGACGACAATGATGGGGTGACTGGCCAAGGTACGGTCAGACTGCCCGACCACATAGCGGACCTCGTAAGAGCCGAGCCCGTCCGGGGCCGCGAGGTTCACAGGACTGCCGTCGCGCGTATAGCGGTACTCAGTGTAGCTGCCCTCCGGCGCGCCGGCCTCGACGATGGTGATGTAGTCGTCGTTGTAGCCAGGACCGCTCCAAGAGGTCTGGAAGGTCGCACCTGCCGCCACCTCGAAGGGCGCCTCCAGGCTTGCCTCGATCGGGGTTAAGGTGATCGGCGCGCGGCCCAGCGTCTCGTCGCCTTCGCCCGCGATGTAGCGCAGCTCGTAGCGTCCCAGACCATCCGGCGCCAGCAGGGGCAAGGGGTTGCCTCTGGCCGTGTAGCTGTAGTTCCCGTGACGCCGCTCCGGCGTGCCGAGCTCGACAATGGTGACATAGTCCCGCTCGCCGCCCGGTCCTTCCCAGGCAACCTCGAAAGTGGAACCGGCCGGGACCTCGGCAGGCCCAGACACCGTCGCGCTCTCCTTGGGTTCCGGCTCTGGCTCCGGCGCAGGGGGCGGGGCGGCCACGGTTTCGGTCAGCGCCGTGGTCAGCTCTGCGGCATTGGCAGCGTCCAGATAGCGCCCGCCGGTCTCCTCGGCCAAGCAGGAGATCTGAGCACCCTCGCCCTCCTTCAGGCCAAACCCGACAACATGCGCGGTGAAATCGATCCCGCTCTCCTCCAGAGCCCGACCCAACGCACAGGGATCGGCATCGCAGGTCTCGATCCCATCGGTGATCAGGACCACGGTCGCCTTATCCTCCGTGTAACGCAGCGCCTCGGCCGCCTGCCTGACGGCATCGCTCAAGGGCGTTTTGCCTTTGGGATTGAGCTTGGCGGCTGCCTGACGGATCTGATCCGCACTGCCGACTGATGGCTGAACCAGCAGCTCGATGTCACCGCACTGGCCCTTCTTGCGATGCCCGTAAGCCATGAAACCCAGGGCCTGCTCAGCCGGCAGCTGCCCCAACACTTCGTCCAAGACCTCACGGGCGATGGTGATCTTGTGGCTGCCGTCGATCTGCGCCCACATGGACCCTGAGGCATCGAGCACGATGATGGTGTTCTCGGCCGCGATCCCTGCGCTCACGAAGCTCGTCAACCCGATTCCGGTCAGCACCGCTGTAAGAGATTTCTGCCAAGGACGCATGGGTCTCGTCTCCTCCGAAGTCTGTGGTGCACCGCCCGATCAGGGGCTCTCTGCCTAATGGATGGGATGGGAACCGGCAAGAGGAGAGACCGGTGAGTTGCCTGTTTGGCTTAGCACAAGAACGATATCGAGTCTCAGGGTTGACTACTCAAGCCTGCCCAACTGGTCGGTGCAACGCTATCCACGAATCGATTGATTCTGGCCCAGAGATTGCAATCATATCTAAAACCTGTCACTATTGCGGGTAGAAGGGACGATGAAGATGGGGAGGGCCGTGATCGCTAGACTGTTGATAACTTGTCTAGCTCTGGTCGCACTAGGACTTGCCCTTGCGAGGCCAGCTCAGTCCGGCAACCTCGTACCTGATGCAGATTGCGCTGTCATTGTCGCTTCGAGAGCCAACTTGCAAGAGGTTCAGGAGTTTGTTGATCAAACACTAACGGGACAAGATTTCGAAGTCTATCTCTCATCCAACGGCTGGTATGCCATATCGATTGGACTAATTGAGCGGAGCGATGCGGCTAAATTCTTAGCTTCGCAGAAGAAGAGTGGCGGCATACCGCAAGATTCATTTTGCTCCACTGGCAACAAATTTCTGCGGCTCGTGACACTTCCCCCGGTTCAAAGTCTCCAGGATCAGAGTCTCCTTTTTGCTGAGTTCGATGCACGACTCTTAACAGAGACCGAGAAACGGATACTCCAATTGGCACTGGCTTCGGAGGGATACTACCGCGCGCTCTACGACGGCAAATGGGGTCGAGGCTCACAGCGCGCACTGGAGCAATGGGTTGCCGCAACGAACCCTACACTTGATGATCCAAAGGTCCTCTTTGCGGACATTTTCCTTTTAGCGGTTCTTGTACTGGAGCATCTGGAGGATACCGGCTGGCAGGACATGCGCTTTGGCAGGACTGCCTACAACATCAGCGCGCCCTGGAACAAACTCACGCTCAAATCAGAACGCCCTCTCCTCTACAGGATGGAAGATGAAGGTCTCTTCCTGATTTATGATGTGAGTAATGAGAGCTCGATGCAAGAGCTCCACCAATCGACCTTAGATGACATGAGTTTCGGAGATGACCCTTACCTGCTTCGCCGGGACACAATCTGGGTGACAAAGCTACGCGACAAGAACGGCGCCGCCATTTACATGCGCTCGGATAAGGTCCTTGGAGTTTGGCACAATGTTGCCGTCACCGCCGATCCGAGGAGCGAGCACTGGTTGGACCTCATCGCATCAGGCATCTGGGTTGGTGAACCAAGGGATTGGACCATCCCCGAGGGCGGTGTCCTCGACCAGGTAATCGGTGACGCCATCGCGCTGGCACTTGCCGAGGAGGCCGGGGAGAGTGAATCAGGACGCCCTTCGCAAAATAAGACCGACCGGGTTTTAGCACCTGAACCAGACCCGATTCCGATCACCGCGCAGCAGCAAACCTCTGGTACCGGTTTCTTTGTAAACAACACGGACATCGTGACCGCCGAGCACGTTGTTGCTGACTGTCGCAGCATCACGACAAGCGATCACGTCCCGCTGACACTGATCGCCGCCGACAACGACCTTGATCTCGCCGCCTTAACCTCTCAGCAACGATCCAAAAACTGGCTGGCAGTGTCTGAGGCGGCTGCACCTCGGCTGGGTCAGAAGATCTTCGCAATGGGGTATCCCTATTATGGATTGGTCGGGACAAGTCTTCACCTCACTGCTGGCAATGTCTCATCCTTAACCGGCCCCGGCGATGATCATCGCTTTCTGACCGTCTCCGCACCCATTCAGCCCGGCAACTCCGGCGGGCCGGTTCTCAGCGCCGACGGCGAAATCCTGGGTGTGGTGAGCGCCCGTCTTTCGCAAAGTTTCGTATCGGAGCAGACTGGATCTCTACCGCAGAACGTCAACTACGCTACGAGCCTTGGGGAGCTGCGTCGCTTCTTGGAGGAGGCTAGCATATTCTATCCTCGCGGCGAGCCTCAGTCCTTTGACATGGACGAGGGTGTACCCCAAGACATGCAGGACGCTGTCGTACCAGTCTTCTGCTGGCGTTGATCACATTCCTACAGTCTTGGCCCAGGTGCCGGACCATCAATCCAAAATGCCGTCCCGCTGCGCGTTGCCTTGCCATGCCGCGGCCTTTCGTACATTTGACGGCGCTTAATGATGAACATCAGCTAAACGACTGATTAAGGGACGCCGAACAGCGCATGACAAATTTGCGAATAACCAGTTAATTTCAATAACTTAATTGTCACCAACAGACCCTGCTTCTAGCCTCTCCTCCATCCGCCGGCTTAGAGATTCAATCTTTCTTCTGCTCGGTCGGGAATAGATCCGGAGCCGCGACGTTGTGCTCGTGAACCCCAACGGAGGAGATGGCAATGCAGTACTTCCGACGCCTCAAATCAGGCCTAGATCCCAAGCCCTATCTCGATGAGATCGGCTCCGTCGAGGATGCATGGGCACAGTCAACCGGCCGCCAGGAGAAGATCGCCGTTCAGCGCGAAGCACTCTCCATCCCCTTGCGCGGTCTGCGCAAGTCAGCGATCGGCGGGCGCGAGCGCCGCGACGTTCATGAGAGCCGCTGGACCAACGGGTCGGTGCGTTTCCCCTTGGCCTGCGGCCTGCTCTGCCGGATCGCCCGCGAACAGGACGCCCTGCTGTCGCGCGCCAAGATCGTTTGCCTGCCGTCCGGCCGGCGGGTCTATCCGCACATCGATCGCGGCGACTACTACAAGGTCCGCGACCGCTACCACTTCGTCCTGCGCTCCACTCGAGGCTCTTGGCTCAAGGCCGGCACGGAAGAGCACAGGATGCAGGAAGGCGAGCTCTGGTGGTTCGACAACAAGCAGATCCACGAGGCCTTCAACGACGGCGATGAGGATCGGATCCACATGATCTTCGATCTGCTGCCTTACACGCGTGCGCAGCAGATCTTCGGTCGGACCTTTTCCGCAGAGAGCAGCCGCACGCTGTTCCACGCGGCAGCGGCGGCTTGACCCATGACCGCCATCATAGAAGGCGACCTCGCCATCGATCTCTCGCAGGAGACCTCCTCCTTCACGCTGTTCCAGCGAGAGGCCTGCAAAGAGACCCCCCTGTCCTGCTGGATCGCGCATCCCAGATTCCCGACGCCACAGCGGCCACCCTTGGTTGCTATTCACGGTATTCGCCGCGGTGCAGAGGACCAAGCCGCCCTCTTGGCAGCCAGGGCCGCAGCCCAAGGACGTAGCGTCATTGCTCCGCTCTTCGACGAGGCAAGCTGGCCGCGCTATCAGCAGGTGGTGCGCAAGGGACGCGCCGATCGTGCCCTGATCGCGTTGATGCAGGCGCTGAGGCGTGAAGGCCTGTGGCGGACCGAACGCTTCGCTTTGACCGGTTTCTCCGGTGGCGCCCAGTTCGCCCATCGCTTCGCCATGCTGCACCCACGGATGGTGGCTGAGCTCAGCGTCGCGTCGGCCGGTTGGTACACCTTTCCCGACGATGCCGTCTTTCCCTACGGCATGGGCAATCGACCCAACCGCTGGCCCGATTGGGGAGAGCGCTTTGCCGCGAACCTCGATTGCTTCCTAAGCCTGCCCATCCGCGTTGCCGTCGTGCCAAGGACAATCGTGGCGATGCCAACACGCGAAGCGGCGATGCCATCGATAGCCAGCAGGGCACGACCCGGCTGCAACGAGCGCACGTCTGGGCCAAGGCACTAACAGTCACGGCCTTTGTGCGCGGCCTGACGCCCAATGTCACGCTCACCGTCCTGCCCAACTGCGGTCACAGCTTCCGCACCTGCGTGCGGCGCGGCGGATTGGACCGGGTCGTCCTGCCGGAGCCCAGCCGAGAGGCGACTCTTACGGAAAACTCGGAGCCTTCTACCGTAACGCCCTTCCCGCTCGCCTCGGTCCGCACTTAGCCGCCCCCCTTCCCTCGCCCGCCAATGAGCCCCCTTTGAAAGGATCAAGAAAGATGTCCAGCAACTTCCCCTTCTCCATCGCCAGCCTGGCCAACGCCAAATGGGCCTTCTCAACGCGCCGTGTGCAACGCGACGATGCCTGCCGGATGATCACCGATCTAAGCCGCGCCACCTCCGGGGATCTTGTCGTCGGCCGGGTCGAGAAGATCGGTAGCCACAAGAACATCCAGTTGGCGACCGGCCGACCATCGGCGCTCTACCTCGATGATCTGGTCGTCCTTGCCTGCGGTGCGCGCTATGCACCCGATCAGTTTGAAGGTTTGGCCGAGCTTGATTCCGGGGGCGCTGACATGCTTGCCGGCGGCGGCGTTCTTGGCCGCATGCGCCATCAGCACGACCGCTTGGCCGCCCCCACCCGGGTCAAGCCATTGGGCCTCCTCGGTACTGCCGAGGGCCGCGTCATCAACCTGGATGACTACGCGCTTAAGCCTGAAAGCTGTCCCTTGGGCCTGACGGTGATCGGGGTGGTCGGTGCCTCGATGAATTCCGGCAAGACCACGGCTGTCGCCAGCTTGGCCCATGGCCTCTGCCGTGCTGGCCACAAGGTCGCCGCGATCAAGGCGACCGGAACCGGTGCATTCGGTGACTACAACGCCTTCCTCGACAGCGGCGCGAACTATGTCGGCGACTTCACAGACAGCGGCATGGTCTCGACCTACCGCCAACCCCTCTCGCGGATTCAAGCCGGTCTGGACACCCTCTTGGCTCAAGCCGCGCAGCAGGGCTGCACCACGGCCGTTGTCGAGCTGGCTGATGGCGTTTTCCAGAAGGAAACCCAGGGCCTGCTGCAATTGCCACGCATGAAGGAGCTCTTCATCGGCGTCCTCTTCGCCGCGGGAGACGCCATGGCCGCCGCCGGCGGTGCCGCCGCCATGCGCCGCCTGGGCATTGAACCTGCAGCCCTGACCGGCATGGTTTCCTGCTCGCCGCTCGGCGCGGCGGAGGCAGAGGCGGCAACCGGCGTCTCCGTGCTTTCTCGCGCTCAGCTTTGCGATGCCAAGTCCGCCTCGGGCCTGCTGTCGAAGATGATGAGCCGTCGCAGCAAGTCTCGCGAGACCGACATCGTTGACGCGGTCAGCGTGGCGGCATGAGCAGGTTGCCCCCGATCACGGGCGAGGGTCGCGGCCGAAGCATTGCTTTGGTCGCCGCCCTGGCCCTCGGTCAAGCCGCAAGTGCAGGCCTGGCCGCCTTCTCGACACGCGACGTCTTTGCAGCCTTCCGTGACGACTCTCTCGCCTTACCGCTAATGGCACTGGGACTGATCGCCCTCGCCGGCCTGATCATCGCGCTCTGCCGCATCGGAGAGCGGGTGGTTGCAGAGCGGGTCGGTCAGAACTATTCGGCAGCCCTGCGCCATCGCCTCTTCATTCACCTAACCGAGGTCTCGCAGCGATCGGTGGCCGAGCGGCGATCGGGCGCGCTGGCGATGCGCTTCGTCGGTGATCTGGCAGCCGTGCGCGGCTGGGTCAGCCTGGGGATCGCACGCTGGATTTCAGCCGGGATCGTGCTGCCGGCAGCCGCCACCACGCTTTACTTCTTGAATCCCAGTCTAGCACTTGCCGCGGCACTCCCCTTCGCGCTGGGTATCGCGGTGATGGCGATCACCGGACCGCGTCTGGGCCCAGCGCACAAGCGCCTCCGCTCCGACCGGGCTCGTCTCGCCGCCGACATGAGCGAGCGTATTCCTCATGCACCAGAGCTGCACCTCTTGGGTCGCACCAGTACCGAGGAGGAGCATCTGGCACGCCGCACCAAGGCGCTGATCGGCTCCGCCTTGGAACGGGCCAAGGGCGCCGCCCTGCTGCGCGCCGTGCCGGACGCCGTGTCGGGCTTGGCCGCAGCCAGCCTCTTCTTCGTCGCGCTCAAGACTGGTGCGAGTGTCGCGGAAACCGCCGGAGCACTGGCTGCGCTTGGTTTGATGATCCAGCCTCTGCGCGACCTGGCCGGGGTCTGGGACCGACACCGGGCCTGGGTCGCCGCGCGGGACAAGTGCCTCAAGCTTCTGAGTTTGCCGACCTTGGAGCGGCCCAAGTCGCTCTCCACCGCGGCATTGGAGGATCGGCCGCAAGAGCTGGTCTTCGACAAGGCTGCAGCCGGCTGCCTGACCAGCATAGAGGCCTCGGCGCCGGCCGGTTCCATGATCGCCATCGTCGGCGGCAACGGCTCCGGCAAGTCGACGCTCCTCAGTCTCGCGGCCGGTCTTGAGCTGCCGACCAAGGGACTGGTTACTCTGGGTGGTCGAGCGCCGGCAGGCCTGACGGTCGAGGAACGCCAGCGCATGGTGGGCCTGATCGGGACCCGCTCGCCGATCTTGGCTGGCAGTCTCCGCCGGGCGCTCACCCTGGGTATCGCCAAGCGTCCCAGTGACGAGACCATCCTGGCCAAGGCTGAAGCCTTCGGCTTGGGCGAGGTCATCGCGCGCCTGGGCGGTCTGGACGGTCGATTGGCCGAACAGGGCCGCAATCTTTCGGCCGGCGAGATCCGACGCGTCTATCTCACCCGCGCGGCGCTCTCCGCCCCACGGCTCTTGCTGCTGGACGAGGCCGACGACGCCTTGGATGCAGAGGGTCCTAGTCTGATCGAGGCTCTGCTTCGGCAGGTTGACTGCACCGCCCTGGTCATCACCCACAACCTGGCACTTGCCCGCAGGCTGGACCTTCTTTGGTACCTAGAGGACGGCCGGATCCGCGAAGCGGGCTCCCCGCAGGCGCTGCTGGAGGGCGATGGACCAACGGCAGACTTCTTCGCACCGCGCTTTGCCGCCTGAACAACCTGGGGGGCAACGCCTTGCGCTATGTTACGAAACTCACTCTCTCTTTCTGCGGACTCCTGAGCATTGCCTTGATTTCCGCCGGTCTTGCCTTCTGGAGTGCAAGGACTGCTCAGGAGCACCTGCAGCGCTCGCACCTAGCCTATGAGGTGCAGGCGCAATATCTGGCACTGACCGGCCATGCCTATCAGCTCTTCAAGCAGTTCGGCGATGCGCTCTTGATCGGGGACCACGACAAGGGCGCCGGCGAGGCGGAACTCCTGGCCAACATCCGCGACGACCTGGAACAGATCCGTCGCCGGATTGGCGAGGAGGTCCAGCTCGTCGGGGAGGAAGAGATCGAAGAGCTGGAGACACTTGCCAGGATCGAGCGCCAGTTGGACAGCCTCTTGCGGGAGTTCGCGATCCTGCGCGATAGCCAACGCCACTCCTCACCGGAGGCCTTCACCAATCGGCTGACGACCATGCTGGACCAGAGGATCGACGGCGACTTCAAGACCTTAATCGCCGATGCCCTTGCAGAGGAAAGGGAAGAGGTTCTGGAAACGCAGGCCGAGATGGCGGGCGCCACCCGGCTGTTCCAACGCCTGGCTCTGGCAGCCGGTGTCATTGCCGCCCTTACGGCATTGGTGGGCGTCTTCCTGCTGCGTCGCAGCCTGACCCGTCCCATCCAACGTCTGTTGGAGGGCGCCGCCGCCGTTGGGCGTGGCGAGCTGGCGCATCGCATCGAGACACCGGGCGACAGTGAACTGGACCGGGTGGCCCAGGCCTTCAATCAGATGACCGCCAAGGTCGCCGAGCGTCAGGACCACCTCAGCGCCTCTCGCGATGCCCTGGAGCGCGAGGTCTCCAGCCGCACCGCACAGTTGGAGAAGCTCTTGACCACCTTGCGCGAAACCGAAGCCAATCGCCGTCGTCTCTTGGCCGACGTCAGCCACGAGCTTCGCACGCCGCTGACCATCATCCGCGGCGAAGCCGATGTGGCCCTGCGCAAGGGGGAACGCAGCGGCGAGGAGTATCGGGAGGTGCTGCGCCGCACGCGGGAGGCAGCCGACCACACGACGAGGATCGTCGACGACCTGCTTTTCGTGGCCCGCCAGGAGAGCGGCGAGGTCCGCATTCAGCTTCAGGAAACCGACCTCCTCCCGCTCTTGCAACAGGCGATCGAGGCCGGACACGCCTTGGGCGACGGCAGCAAGCGGCTGCGCTTCGAGACCGCGGTGACCAGCGCCCGCGTGCCCGCCGATCCCGGACGGATTGGCCAGGTTGTGCATATTCTGCTCGAGAATGCCCTGCTCTACGGCGGACAGGATATCCTGGTCAGGCTCGATCCCGCGCCCGAGGGCTATGCCATTTCGGTCATGGACGATGGTCCCGGTCTCTCCGAAAACGAACTCGAGCACGTCTTCGAGCGCTTTTTCCGGGGCTCCAACGCCGCCCTTCGCTATGACAGCGGATCCGGGCTGGGACTACCGGTTGCCAAGGCCATCGTCGAGGCGCATGGCGGAAAAATCGCGCTCGATAGCAGACCGGGCGCCGGAGTTCAGGCGCGCTTCACCCTGCCACAGCGTGCGCGCTTGGCAGCTGCCTCTTGAGAAACCCTCCCTGTCAGTAGCAAAGGCCACCCAGGTCCAAAGCCAGGCTTGGGTTATAGTAACCATTAGTACAATAGCCTGGCTTTGTAGCAACCAACGTTTCACCCTCAAAAAAAACACACTCCCATTGGAATACTCAAGCGAGACCGCCGTTGTCTGAATGATGTTCTAAGCTTTCGCTGAGGTATCAGAAAGATGCGGCAAAGGAAAACAACAAAATCAACAGGTGACAGTGCAATCTTGCTGTCTTGTTTGGGGGAGTGCCAACGATGAATGTGCTGGTCGTCGAAGACGAGGTGCGTGTCGCCGATTTCATCTTGCGCGGCCTCAGAGCCGAGGGCTGGTCAGTCACCCATGCTCCGGACAGCGAGCTTGCGTTGGAGCTGGTTGGGCAAGACCGCTTCGACGTCATTGTCCTGGACCTCATGCTCCCGGGTACGCCGGGTCAGGACTTCTGTCGCAAGCTGCGCGCCCGCAAGGACTTTACGCCGATCCTGATCCTAAGCGCGCTTGACGCGCTTGACGAGCGGGTGCAGGGCTTGAAGATCGGCGCAGATGACTACTTGGTGAAACCCTTCGAGTTCGACGAATTGATCGCTCGCATCGAGGCCCTGGCCAGACGCTCCAACAACTTCATCGAAGAAGAGAGCAATGCCGTCTTGAAAGCCGGCAGCATTGAGCTGGATCTGGAGAGCCTGGAAGCCTTGGTCGATGGCGAGGTCCTCGATCTGACGGCAACCGAGCGCGAGATCCTGAAGCTCTTCCTCTCCAAGCCGGGGCGCGTCTTCTCGCGCGAGCGCATCCTCAACAGCGTGTGGGGCGCCAGCGCCGACCCTCTGACCAACATCGTCGACGTCTATGTCGGCCGCCTGCGCCGCAAGCTGGGGGCGCAGAGCGACAAGCTGCAGACGGTACGCGGTGCCGGCTACAGGCTACGGTCCCGGTGAGCCCCGCGAAAAGAGGGGCAAGCCGTAGAGACCGCCCCTCGCATCCCCCTAGAGCAAAGCCCGAACTGGTGGCCTCACCAGCGACGATGCTTTGCGTTCTAAAACAAATAGCTAGGGCACTGCAGATGAACGCCAGCGCATTGCCCCGCCGCCCTAGATGAAGAGGAAGTCGCCGGCGGTGAGCTGGCTTGCGGAGGTGATGTTGGAGAGCTTGGCGACCAGGTCGGCGTCACCGTCACCGTCGCTGTCGACCTCAAGCTGGCCCAGCCCCTCGTCGAAGCGCAGCTCGCTGTTGCCGCCGCCGGAGAAGGCAGCGGCCTCGATGTAGGTCTCGCTGCCGACCTTCAGGGCCGCCTCGAAGATGAGGGTGTCGTTCTGACCGCTGGCCGCCAGCAGGACGCCCTCGAAGTCGCCGATCTCCAGCTCCGCCACCCGCGTGCCGCCGAGGTCGAGCGAGCCCTGCTCGTCCCCATCGAAGTTGAAGCGATCCACGCCAGAGCCGCCAAAGGCCTGGTCCTTGTCGTTCAGGAAAAAGACGTCCTGCCCACTGCCACCGAAGAGGCCGTCGCCGACCCCCAGGTCGCCCTCACCGTCCAGGGTGTCGTTGCCAGCCCCTCCATAGAGCAGATCAGCACCACTGCCTCCGCGCAGGATATCCTTGCCGCCATTGCCCAGCAGCACGTCACTGCCGCCACCGCCATAGGCCGCATCCTCACCCGTAGCACCAATCAGACTGTCATCGCCCGTGTTGCCCTCAAGCCGCACACCCAGAGAGCCCGCGAAAAGGGTCCGCCCCACACCGTCCGTCTTGTTGGTCAAGACCTCGATGTGCTCGGGTGCGGTATAGACCTTGACCGTCAGGATCACCCGGTCCCTGCCCTCGCCCGAGGCCTCGATCACCACGTCGCCGACGGTGTTGACCGAGAAGGTGTCGTCGCCCAGCCCGCCGGCCGCCGTATCGCTGCCTGCCCCGCCGAAGAGGCGGTCCAGACCCAGCCCGCCATAGAGGCTGTCGTCGCCCGCACCACCCCAGAGCCGGTCGGTGCCGTTGGCCCCGTAGAGCGCGTCCACGCCACTGCCGCCGAAGACACGGTCGGTGCCGCCGGCCCCATCGCCGCGATCATTCCCCGTATCGCCCCGCAGGGTATCGGCCCCGATCTCTCCATAGAGCTGATCGTGACCCAGGCCGCCCTCGACCAGATCGCCGCCGCTGCCGCCGACAAGGCTCTGATCGTCGCCCGTACCGCCGAAGAGCGTGTCTCGCGAGGAGCCACCGAAGAGGCCCTGCTCAGCCCCCGAGCCGCCATAGATCCGATCGTTGCCCACGTCGCCATAGGCCAGGTCGGCGCCAAGCCCGGCATAGATGCGGTCGCCCGCATCGCCACCGAAGACCTGATCGTCACCACTGTCGCCATAGACCCGGTCGGCCCCGCTGTCCCCCATCACGGAGACATCGTCGCCGCTGCCGCCGAAGAGGCTGTCGCCGCCCGAGCCGCCGAAGAGGAAGCTGTCGCCGCCGCGCCCGCCGTAAATCCGATCGGTCGACTTCTCGCCCAGCAGCAGGCTGTCCGCCCCCGAGCCGCCGAAGAGCGAGTCGTTCGAAGAGCCGCCGCGCAGGCCGTCGCGACCGCTGCCGCCATAGAGCCGGTCCACGTTGCTGCCGCCCACCAGGATGTCGTCGCCCTCAGCACCGAAGGCCCGATCCGTGCCGCGGTCGCCATAGAGGCTGTCCGACCCGCTCTCACCATAGAGGAAGTCGCCGCCGTCGCCGCCCCAGACCGAGACGTCGTCGCCAGAACCGCCGAAGAGGCTGTCCGACCCGGTCCCGCCGAAGAGGCTGTCCTGGCCGAGCCAGCCCAGCAGAGTATCCGTGGCATTGCCGCCATAGACCGCGTCGTCGCCATCGAAGGCATTGAAGAGGTCGGAGCCGCTGCTGAGCTGGAAGGTGCTGCTGGCGGCGGGGTCCACCCCGGTCTGGCTCAGGACGCCGAAGACCTCGATCCCGACCAGGTTGGCGATGCCGGAGATGTCGTAGCCGGCATAGACGAAGAGCGTATCGGTCCCGCTGCCGCCATCCAGGGTCTCGCCTGCTGCGACCTCGGCCAGATCCGTCACCAGGATCACATCGTCCCCGGACCCGCCGAAGACCTCGTCCACACCGCTGCCGCCGGAGAGGGTGTCCCGGCCCTCGTCGCCCGAGAGGCTCAGGTCATCGCCAGAGCCGCCATAGACACGATCCGACCCCGAGCCGCCGTAGAGACCAGAATCCGCGCCGTTGCCGCCATCGATCAGATCCTGACCGCTGCCGCCGTAGAGCAGGGTGTCGGTGCCACCGTCGCCATAGACCCTGTCATTCCCCAATCCACCGAAGAGCAGGGAATCGATCGCCACGCCGTTGCCGCCAAAGAGGCTGTCATCGCCGTCTCCGCCGTAGAGGAGGGAATCGCTGCCGCTCTCGCCCATCAGGGTGTCGGCACCGCTACCACCGAAGAGGTTCCGATCGCGGCCAATGCCGGTGCGGATCAGATCATCGCCAGAGCCGCCGAAGAGGCTGTGATCGCGGCCGGCTCCAGCGTAGAGGCGATCCGCGCCGTGCTCTCCGAACAGCAGGCTATCGTTGCTGTCACCTCCGTAGACGCGATCATCGCCGCTGTCGCCGTTAAGGTTCTGGTCGAGACCGCTACCGCCCCGCACGATATCCGTACCGCTACCGCCATAGAGGCTAACGTCGTCGCCGCCGTTGCCATAGACCCCATCGTTTGCGCCGGCACCGAAGAGCGAGACGTCATCACCACTACCGCCGGCAATCTCTTCATAGTTAGAGCTTCCGATAATCTGGTCGCTGCCGCTACCGCCAAAGATGTAGACATAGCTGGGTCCGGGTCCGACGTCGATGGTAGCACCAAAGAGTTGATCATTGCCGTCGCTGCCGTAAACGACACGATCACCATCGCCGTAGACCACCAATTCGAAATTGGTGAAGTCGACGTCTATCGTGGTTGGTCCCGTTGCCGAGACGAAGGTTCTGCTCGCGATGAAGAGCGTGTCAATGCCGGACCCACCGTCAAAGCTGTCGCTACCATAGTAGAAGGCGCCAGCCGGATCGGAGAAGTAAACGACATCGGCCCCGGAGTCGCCGAAGACGCCGTCCATATTCTTTCCAGCATGCAAGGTGTCGTCGCCCTCGCCACCGTAGAGTTCGTCCTCTCCACTTCCGCCAAATATGGTGTCGTCTCCGGACCCGCCGAAGAGGTAGTCGTTAAAGGATCCTGCCGTGATCTGGTCGTCACCCGACTGCGCGATGAAGACCTCGCCGGCCACAGCATCGGGATCTGCGGACTCCAGCACATCATTGCCGTCCGATCCGATCTTCGCCAA
The DNA here is from genome assembly GCA_963669335.1 of Rhodospirillales bacterium. Lineage (GTDB taxonomy): Bacteria > Pseudomonadota > Alphaproteobacteria > Kiloniellales > JACOMY01 > JACOMY01. The sequence goes on along the minus strand of OY770023.1, from coordinate 883,146 downwards.
GCCAAAGAGTACCGACTCGAAGCGCGTTACGAGGCCATTGGAACCAACATTGGATCCGGTCCGTGCGATCAGCAGGTCATAACCACTACCGCCGTCAAAGATCACATCGTCGCCGCCGAGTTCCCCGACTGAACGGAGAACGACGACATCGGCACCGCTGCCGCCAAAGACATAGTTGTCTCCGTAACCTCCGTAGAGCCCGACATCATCACCCTTGCCGCCATAAACCCTGTCATCGCCATTGCCGCCGAAGAGGAAGGAGTCGTTCCCGTCGTCGCCGTAGATGCGGTCACTGCTGTTGCCGCCGTAGAGGCCGCCATCATGACCGTCGCCGCCGAAGAGGCTGTCGTCGGCGAGGCCGCCGTAGAGACCGCTGTCATCACCGGCGTCTCCCTGCAGCTGATCGGCGTAGGTACCGCCGACCAGGCGCGTGTCCGCGCCGCTGCCGCCGTAGAGAATCGCCATACCATCGGAAGAACCGACATAGAGGCTGTTCGCATCGGCAATGCCATAGAGTCTTTGATCATCGCCACTGCCACCAAAAATGAACACCGCACTGCCTGCGAGCGGACCGCGCCTCAGGTGGCTGTCGTCGCCAAGTCCACCCTCGACGAAGGCACCACTCAAGCTGCTGTCGTCGCCAGCGCCACCGAAGACGGAGTCGTCACCGGCACCGCCATAGATGCCCTCGTCATTGCCAGCACCGGCCATGACGACGTCGTTCTCCAAGCCGCCGTAGAGTTGGCGGTCATCCCCGCTGTCACCAAAGACGGTATCGACCCCCTTGCCGCCAAAGAGGCTGGTGTCCGCACCGCTGCCGCCGAAGAGGTTGTCATCGTCGCCAGCACCGAAGAGCCTCTGCTCTGCGCCGTCGCCGCCTCTCAAGGTGTCGTTGCCATCGCCACCGAAGAGGTAGGCATCATCCTCGTCGCCGCCGTCGACCAGATCGGCTCCATCTGCGCCATAGAGCCAGCGATCCACAGCCGAGCCGCCATAGACCGTGTCCGTCCCTGAGTCGCCGAAGAGGCTGCGGTCCTGCCCGGACCCACCGAAGAGCAGATCGGGACCCGAGCCGCCCTCGAAGAGCGAGTCATCGCCCAGCGAGCCCTCCATGATGTCCCGACCGTCACCGCCGTAGAAGCCGAAGTCATGCCCGCTACCGCCATAGGCGTAGTCGTCGCCTTCGTCGCCGCTGAAGCTGGAGTCCTGACCGCTGCCACCATAGAGACGATCGTCTCCGTAGGCGCCACTCAAGTAGCCATCGTCGCCCTCATCGCCGAAGATGCGACCCGAGCCGGAAAAGTCCGCGATGAAAAAGTCGTCACCGCTGCCACCGTAGACCAGATCGTCGCCGCCATCGCCGGAGAGCTCGTCGTCTGCGCCTGAGCCACCGAAGACCACATCATTTCCTTGACCGCCGAAGACATCGACATCTCCACCGTCACCGCCGAAGATCGTATCACGGCCGCTTTCGCCCCCCAGGTCGACATCGATACCAGAGCCACCGTAGATCAGGTCGTCTCCATCACCACCATAAAGTTCGCGGTCACTGCCGCTGCCCCCGAAGAGGAGGTCGTCGCCCGATTGAGCGTTAAGGTTCTGGTCGTCGCCCTGGCCACCGTAGACTCGATCCTGACCAGTCCCGGCTGTCAGTCCAAAATCGTCACCATCGCCGCCATCGATGACGTCGTCGCCCGATCCACCGGCAAGAGATCGGTCGACCCCTTCACCACCTTCAATCAGGTCGTTTCCGTCGCCACCGTCGAGCGATAGATCGAGACCGGAGCCGCCATAGATCTTGTCGTCACCCGCATCGCCCCGGAAACGGCTGTCATTACCGGAAGCACCGAAGAGTGTATCCTGCCCCTCTCCCCCACTGACAGTCTGATCCTCGCCAGACCCGGTAGCGATGACATCATCGCCGGAGCCGCCGTTGACCGCTGTGTCGGCACCGCCGCCCGTAGAGATCGAGTCATTTCCATCGCCGCCCTCAACGAGAACGTCACGAAGGTTACCGGTCTGGATCGTGTCGTCACCGAGGCCGCCTGACATGTTGAAGTTGGAGGCATCGCCAACGATGATCGTATCCGCGCCGGTGCCACCATAGAAGCCATAGTTGTCACCGTCTCCGCCGTAGAGACGGTCATCACCCGACTGGCCAGAGAACCTGAAGTTCGTACCGCTACCGCCGTAAACGAGGTCGTCACCCTGGCCGCCGACCAATGAGTAGTCGGAGCCGGAGCCACTGTAGAGCGTGTCGTTGCCACTATCGCCAAAAACACTCTCGTTTCTACCATTCCCCGCGTGCAAGGTATCGTCACCAGAGCCACCGAAGACAAGGGAGTCATCACCGCTGCCAGCGTAAATCAGGTCGTTGTCGTGGCCACCGTACAAACTAAAGTCGTCATCATACTCAGCGTCGAGCGTGTCATCGCCCTCCCCTCCGAAGAGGCCACTGTCGTTGCCCGCGCTGGAGGTGATGGTGTCCGATCCAGTACCGCCACTGAGAAGATCATCATCCCCGGAACCGGTACCGATGCGATCAGCGCCGCTGCCGCCGTAGAAGTAAGCATCGATGCCAGGACCAGCGCGTCCTCCATAGAGGCTGTCATCCCCATCACCGCCATAGATCAGTGCTTCGATTCCCGATCCGCCGAAGACCGTATCGTTACCCTGCTCACCTCTAAATCCGATAAGTTCGCCTCTGTCGCCATAGAAGCGGTCTGCGGCCTCGCCACCTCTGACAGAGATGACCCCGGTCCCCTGCAGGTGATTGACCACATCATCGCCGCTGTCGCCGAAGAGCGAGGCACCATCTGCCGAGCCTGCATCCAAGACATCGTCGCCAGTGCCACCGATCAGCGATCCGTCGCGCAGGTCATCGGCGAAGAGACTGTCGTCGCCACTGCCACCGTCCAAGGTAGAGCCGTCGCCGGAGATGCCGGTAATTGTCGGTGAGGAGTAGCCACCATAGAGGCTGTCAGAACCGCTACCGCCGAAGAGATCGTCTTCGCCGGACGCTGCGAAGAGGGTGTCGTCGCCGAAGCCACCCACCAGGCTGTCATCACCGGTGTCCCCATAGAGGGCATCGTCGCCGGTAACCCCATAGAGGCTGTCGTTACCGGTCAAACCGGAGAGTGTGTCGATGCCACTGGTGCCGATGAAGCTGTCGTCGCCTGAGGTCCCAGCCAAAGAACTGGCGTAAAGCGTGACCTCAACAGAGGTCAGGGAGGCGCCGACCGGGATGGTCAGGCCAAAGCCCGACAGGATCAGGGTGTCGCTGCCGGTACCACCGTCGAAAAGATCGCCGACCTCGATCTCACCTTGACTGGTAACGACAAAGGTGTCGGCCCCCGAACCTCCATAGAGAGAGTCGATGCCAGACCCACCCCTAAGTGATGCGTCGTCCCCGAGGCCGCCATAGACACGGTCATTACCGTCGCCGCCCTCAAGCGCTGTGTCGTCGCCTTCGCCACCGAAGAGCGCGTCGTTGCCAGTCTCTCCCAGCAGCCCAATCTCCGCGCCGGCACCACCCTCAAGACTGTCATCACCATCCTGGCCGTAGAGGAAGGAATCGTCCCCGTCGCCGCCGTAGATAGCGTCAAAGCCAGAGCCTCCGCGTAGATCTTCGTCCGCGCCGCTTCCACCACTCAGACTGTCGTCGCCCTGGCCTCCATAGAACTGAGAGTCATCGCCGGAACCGCCATGGACAGTGTCATCACCGGAGGAACCATAGAGCCGGATGTCCTGTCCATCGCCTCCCCAAAGGGTGTCACTGTCATCGCCGCCTACAAGGCTCGTATCGTCATCGGCACCACCGTAGAGACGGTCATCGCCAGAACCGCCGAACAAGCCGTAGTCTTGGCCTTCCCCGGCGTCGATACGATCTGATCCGGAGTCACCTCTCAAAAAGACATCGACGCCGCTTCCGCTCTCCAAGCTGTCGTTCCCGACACCACCCTCAATCACGACCTCAGTCCCACTTCCACCGATCAGGGTGTCGTCGCCCGCCTCCCCATAGATCCTCAGGTCATTGCCGTCACCAGCATCAAAAACGTCGTTGCCGCCCCCACCCATAAAGAGATCGATGCCAATACCGCCATAGGCCCGATCGCTGTCTTCACCGCCGACCAGGGTGTCGTTTCCTTCAAGGCCGTAGAGCCTGTCTTGCTGCGCCCCACCGTATTGCGTGTCGTTGCCATCGCCACCGAAGATGCGGTCATCGCCAGCGGCACCATTCAGATTGCGATCATCACCGGAGCCACCATAAAGGGTATCGTTTCCAATCGCCCCGTCCAGGCTGTCGTCGCCATCCCCACCATAGAGAATGTCGGAGTTCGCCCCGCCATAGAGCCCGCCGTCATCACCACTTTCCCCAAAGACCCGATCGTCGCCGCGACCGCCGTAGAGGCTTCTATCGTTACCTTCGCCACCATACAGCAGGTCTTCGCCACTGCCGCCGTAGAGGAAGGTATCATCGCCGTCGCCGCCGTCGATTAGATCCTGGCCGCTGCCACCATAGGCATCACGGTCCGCCCCGGTGCCGCCAAAGATGCGATCATCACCCTGGCCGCCCTCTGCTCTGCCGTCATCACCCTCACCGCCATAGATCAGATCGTCGCCGCTGTGGGTCGCGAGGCTATCGGATCCCTCCTCGCCAAAGGCCGTGTCCCGGAGCGCGGTGCCCAGCAGCGTGTTGTCGCCACTGTCTCCTTGGAGGATGATGTACTCGATCGAGGTGAAGACCGCATTCACGCCAGAGGGGAAGCCGCCGACGGTGATCAACAGCGTGTCGACCCCGGTTCCACCGTCGAAAGTCTCTCCATCGAGCGCCGTTTCAGCGACCAGCAGCACGTCGTTCCCGCTGCCGCCGAAGACCTTGTCTACGCCAGAGCCACCGCTGAGCGAAAGGTCGTCGCCCCGGCCTCCATAGAGGGAGTCATCGCCGGAGCCACCGAAGAGACGGGTGTCGTCACCGTCGTCCCCGAAGAGCCGATCGGCACCACCACCGCCGAAGAGGAGGGAGTCATAGCCCTGGCCACCATAGACAGAATCGTCACCCTCGCCGCCGCGGAGATTACGGTCCAGACCAGATCCGGCCTCGATCACATCGGCATCGGCGCCACCGTCCAGGTCAGCGTCAGCGCCGCTGCCGCCGATCAGATGATCGTTCTCGCCGCCTCCATAGAAGAGGCTATCGTCGCCGCTATCACCTTGGAGGGTGTCGCTCCCCTGCCCACCGTAGAAGAGCGAGTCGTTGCCATCACCACCGAAGAGACGATCAGTATTGCTGCCACCCTCCAAGCGGATGTCGCTGCCGCTGCCTGCCTCGATGGTGTCATTTCCGGCACCGCCAAACAGCCGCTGATCATCTCCGCTGTCGCCAAAGATCCTGTCGTTGCCGCTGTCACCATAGAGCGCACGGTCTTCGCCAAGCTCGCCAGCGATCCGATCGGCACCCGAGCCCCCCGCCAAGGTTCGATCCTGGCCGGTCCCACCATAGACTGTATCATTACCCGAACCACCATCGAGTGAGATGTCGTTTCCGCTCTCACCTAAGACCAGATCGTTGCCCTCGTCGCCGGCCAAGGAGAGATCCTCGCCATCGCCGCCATAGAGGCTGTCGGAACCACTGCCGCCGGAGAGTGCCGTGTCGCTGCCGAGCCCGCCCTCGATCCGATCGAGACCCGAGTCACCCAGCAGGGTACGGTCGGACCCCAGTCCACCGAAGAGGCTGTCATCACCCTCACCCCCGCGCAGCAGAGTATCGCTGCCGGAGCCGCCGAAGACCGTATCGCTGCCGCTGCCGCCCAGGGTGGTATCGTAGTCAACACCGCCATAGAGCTTGTAGTCGCCGCCGGAGCCACCGTAGACGACATCCGTGCCGGCATCGCCTGAGAGCAAGGTGTCGGCCCCCAGACCACCCTCGATCCGATCGTCACCGCTGCTGCCAGCCAGAGAGACATCATATCCGGTGCCACCTTGGATCAAGTCATCACCGGCACCGCCTTCGAACTTGGCATCATCGCCGCTGCCGCCAATCAGGCTGTCGATCCCGCTGTTACCGTAGAAGCCGACGTCGTTGCCCACGCCACCCAGAATGATGTCGTTGCCGCTGCCACCGTCGAAGCGAGAGTCATTGCCGCTGCCCGCGTCAATGCGATCGTCACCTGGTCCGCCGTAAAGGATAAAGTCTGCGCCGGAGCCCGCATCGATGCTGTCGTTTCCACTGGCACCAAAGAAGCTTTCATCGGCGCCGAGGCCACCATAGAGGCGGTCGTCTCCATCTTGTCCACGCAGCCGGGAATCGGTGCCACTACCGCTGAAGACCCTGTCATCGCCGCTATCGCCATTTATGGAGACGTCGCCACCGCTACCGCCGTACAGCAGGTCTGCGCCGTCACCGCCCCCGAACTGGACATCTATCCCATCCTCCCCATAGACGATGTCATCTCCCGAACCGCCAAACATGAAGACGTCAACGTCGCTTCCGGCGCGGATGACATCACTGCCAGATTGACCGAAGATAAAGCGATCGCCACCACTGCCGCCGAAGATCCTGTCATCGCCCAGACCGCCGTATACGTACTCGTCGCCCCCAAGACCGCCAAAGATGCTGTCTACGCCGCTACCGCCGGTCAGACTCTCGTCATCATCAAGTCCGCCTTGGATCGTATCTGCGCCGGACCCACCGAAAAGCGATCGGTCAAAACCAGCCCCTCCGAAGATGGTGTCCGCGCCGTCACCTCCGAACAGCACAGTCTCAAGCCCATCACCGCCGTAGATCGCATCCTCTCCGGACCCTCCAAGCAGTGACGCATCCGAGCGATTACTGCCAAAGATTCGATCATTTCCACTCCCACCGAGCAGAGACTGATCGCCGTAGAAGTAGGCGTCACCACCGTAGAGCGCGTCATCTCCCTCGCCACCGGCGATGGCGCGGTCGCCGCCCGATCCGCCGAAGACGCTGTCGTCGCCACTGCCACCATAGAGCTCGGCGTCCTTGCCCGAGCCACCAACGATCAGGTCCTTGCCCGAACCGCCGAGCAACTGAAGGTCGGCGCCGGAGCCACCTTGGATCGTGTCATCACCCAGGCCGCCGATCAGCGAGACGTCCTCGTCGTCGCCCCCATAAATGCTGTCAGACCCGGTGCCACCGACCAGGGAGGTATCGTCACCGTCATCGCCGAAGACAGCGTCCTCGCCCGAGCCACCGGCAAGCGTGCGGTCGGCATTGGCGCCACCATAGAGCCGGTCATCACCCGTCGCTCCATAGAGACCTATGTCATCGCCAGAGCGCCCGTAGAGCGAGTCATTGCCGCTGTCACCGAAGAAGAGGGACTCCTGCCCATCGCCTTCGCCGAAGAGGCCATCGGCCCCATCCCCACCGTAGAACTGGGTGTTGACGCCAAGTCCGCCATAAAGCTTGTCGTCGCCAAGGCCGCCGTAGGCAAAGCGATCGTCGCCCTCGTCACCATCGACGGTGTCATCGCCCAGCCCACCGATCAGATAGCTGTCGTTGCCCCCACCACCATAGACGGAGTCGTTGCCGGCCTCGCCGTCAATGGTCCTGTCGATGTTGGCACCGCCAAAGAGGGCATCGTCGCCGCTACGCCCGAAGATGGTATCGCTGCCACTGGCGCCGTAAAGCGAGTCGATCAGGCTGGTGCCGTAGAGCGTGTCATCGCCCGTCGCGCTCTGGATAACGACGTTCTCGATCCCGACCAGAACCACGCCGCTCAGAGAAGAGATCGCCCCATTGATGATGAGCGTATCGTTCCCGGTGCCACCGTCAAAGCTGTCGCCGACCACGACGGCAGCAGCCTCTTCCATAATGATGTCGTCGCCACTGCCGCCATAGACCCGGTCCTTACCGGATCCACCGGAGAGAATGACGTCATCACCATGGTCACCATAGACCGCATCGTCGCCACTGCCGCCATAGAGATAGCTGTCGCCGCCCGATCCGCCGAAGAGGCTATCCGCGCCCTCTTCCCCGTTCAGCATCCTGTCATCGCCGCTGGCTGCGTTGACCGTATCGGCACCGGCACCGCCGTAGACAAAGCCTACGAAGAAGCTGACTCCATCGAAGACATCCGCGCCGCTGTCACCATAGGCGAAGGCAAATCCGGAGCCTTCTCCTTGGATCGTATCTGCGCCACTTCCGCCATAGAGTGAGAACTCGCCGAGCAACAGGTCATCGCCGAGACCGCCATAAATGGCTGTGTCGCCACCAGACCCACCGGCGAGCCGATCGGCACCCGTCTGCCCGAGCAAGCTCCGATCGTTCGCGGAGCCACCATAGACGGTGTCATTGCCAGACCCGCCGGCTAGGCGCGTATCGTAACCATGACCACCATAGAGGTAGTCATCACCAGCGCCACCGTAGAGCCCGACATCCTTGCCGCTGTCTCCATAGAGGCGGTCAGCCCCGCCATCACCATAAAGGTCTTCATCGTGACCGCTTCCGCCCCCTATCACATCCTGCCCAATGCCGCCAAAGAAGCGTGAATCCGTACCAAGCCCGCCATAGAGCCTGTCCGCACCCTCTCCGCCGTAGACATAGAGGTCGTTTTCGGTAGCGCCATAAAGTCGGTCGTCACCTGAGCCACCATCGAGCGAGGTATCGTCGCCACTGCCGCCAAAGAGACTGTCGATACCGGTGCCGCCGCGGAGGTCGATGTCGCTGTCCTCGCCCGCGTAGATCAGGTCGTTGCCAGCACCACCCGACAGGAGACTGTCCACGTCTTCTCCGCCGTAGAGCGTGTCTGCCCCCTCGCCACCATAGAGGCGCTCGTCGAGGTCAACCCCGCCGAAGATCGTGTCTGCACCGGCATCACCGAAGAGTAGGCTGTCATAGCCAAAGTTCGCCTCGATGATGTCATCACCGGAGCCACCATAGACAACATCGTCGCCCCTGCCGGCGTTTACGCTGTCCTGACCACTGCCGCCATAGATGCTGTCATTCCCGGTCCTGCCGACAAAGCTTTCATCGAAAGAGCTGCCAACCAGCTTGCTACCAGCGGGTATATTCTGCGCATAGAGCACGATCTTTTCGATCGAGATAAGGCTCGCACCAGAGTTTACGTAGGCACCGTTGAAGAGGTGCAGCGTGTCGGTACCGGATCCGCCGTCCAGTGTTTCGCCGGCAACAACAGCCGACGCGCCGAACTCGGTCAAGAGATCGTCGCCGGAGCCGCCGAAAACGGAGTCGAGACCCAAACGACCGGAGATGTTGCTGTCGTTCCCGTCACCACCATAGATCCGATCGTTGCCTACATCGCCGATCAGGATGTCGTCATCGCCCTCACCACCGAAGACGCGGTCGTCGCCAGAGCCACCGTTTAGGAAGCGATCCTGACCGGAGTTGCCTTCGATGAGGTCGTTCCCGCTGTTGCCGAGGAATTCCGTGTCAATGCCGTCACTTCCGCGGAGCGTGTCATCGCCATCATCGCCGGTAAAATAGGAGTCGTTGCCGCTATCGCCCTGCAACAGGTCATCGCCGGTATCGCCACTGAAACGACTATCGTCGCCTGAGCCACCAAAGAGGCTATCGTTACCAGACTCGCCGTTAAAGTAAAATTCTCTCCCATCATTCCCGTACAGGCGGTCATCACCATCACGACCATAAAAATTCTCGTCGGAGCCACTTCCAGCATCAATCAAGTCATTGCCTGACTCTCCGAAAGCAAAGGTATCAAAACCGGACCCGGTCAGGATGGTGTCGTCCAAGGACGAGCCGTCGATCTGGTCGTCGACAGGCAATCCGAGAAAGAGGATGCTCTCGACAGACGTCAGGTCGACGCCAGCAGGGATTGACTGAGCACCGTCCTGCAGGATCAGCGTATCGTTACCGGTTCCGCCGTCGAAAAAGTCACCGCTCTCCAGGCGGCCGCTTCCGCTGATGATCAGGGTGTCGGCGCCACTGCCGCCATAAACCGAATCTTGACCGCTTGAGCCATAGACCAGGTCATCACCGGAAAGCGCGTTCACCGTGTCATTCTGGCTACTGCCTCTCACGGTGTCGGCACCGCTGGTACCCTCAAGGACGATGCTCTCGATGCCGGAGATCACGACCCCCGCCGGCAGGGAGGCCCCCTCACCGACAATCAGGGTGTCGATCCCGGAGCCACCGACCATCGTCTCCAGACCGATCTCTCCCTGACTGCGCAGGATGAAGAGATCATAGCCGGAGCCACCGTATTGCGTATCGTTCCCAACGCCGCCGATCAGGCTATCATCACCGGAGCTGCCGTCGATCCTATCATCACCAATGCCGCCATAGACACGGTCGTTGCCCTCATCGCCGTAGAGAGAGACGTCATCGCCCTCTCCACCAAAGACACGGTCGTTTCCACTGCCGCCGATGAGCCGCGTATCGTCGCCCTCGTCGCCATAGACGCGATCATCGCCGCTACCACCCTCAAGCGTGACATCTGCTCCACTGCCGCCGTAGATCAGATCGTCGTTCTGGTCACCGCTCAGGTTATTGTCGGCGCCGCTGCCGGTCGTAATGGAATCCCTGCCATCGCCGCCGAAGAAGTCATAGGCAATACCGAGGCCATCCTGTAGCAGATCGTCTCCGTCGCCACCGCTGAAGTTGGCGTCGTCGCCACTGCCGGCGTAGATTCGGTCAGACCCACTTCCACCCTGCACAAGATCGTCGAAGCCAGAGCCGCCGAAGATGGTGTCCGCGCCACTGCCACCATAGAACAGGGAATCGTTACCAACCTTGCCAGCAAGGATGTCAGCATCATCTGCGCCGACGAGGCTAAAGTCGTTACCACTACCGCCATAGAGGCGATCATCTCCAGACCCACCATCCAGCCGATAGTCGAAACCGGAATCGCCGTAGACGCGATCCTCGCCGGACCCACCGTAGAGGCTCCCATCCGCGCCTAGACCACCGAACAGCAGGTCGTCGCCGTTTCGACCCTCCTGCAGGACATCGTCACCGCTGTCGCCATAGACGGTATCGTCGCCATCATCGCCGTATTGATTGGCGTCCTTACCGCTGCCGCCATAGATCGTGTCGGCACCACTGCCACCAAAAAGTAGTTGGTCCCCCCCGTCTTCACCCAAGATGGTGTCGTCACCACTGCCGCCGAAGAGCGCTTCGTCCGAGGCAGAGCCGCCTCCAACTGTATCACTGCCGCTGCCACCAAAAAGGTTAAAATCGAACCCGCTATCGCCGTCAACGAGATCGTTTCCACTACCGCCAAAGAGATAGTCGAAGTTAGCGCCTCCATAGAGACTATCATCTCCCTGATAGCCGCGCAGTGTGTCGACTCCGCTCAAGCCGTAAAGGGCATTCGCACCACTGGTACCGTCCAAGACATCGTCGACAGATGATCCAATCCGGTCGATCCGCTCCACCGAAACCAATGTAACCCCTGGTTCGATGGTCATATTGCCCGTCAGCACCAGGGTATCGCTGCCGGTGCCGCCATCGATGAGGTCGCCCGCTTCCAGGTCGCCAGCGGAAGCAGTGAAGATGTCCTTCCCACTGCCGCCGAAGAGGCTGTCCTGTCCGACGCCACCATTTAACCCTACATCGTCGCCCAGCCCGCCGCGGATTATGTCATTACCCGTGCCACCCGACAGATCGAGTTCATCGCCGAGCCCACCATAGATGCTGTCGTCGCCGTCCCTACCGCGGAGGAAGAGATCCCCGGCATTGCTTCCGTAGATAGCATCGTCGCCACTTTCGCCATAGAGAGCCGCGCCCTTGCCACCGCCGGCGTAAATCCTGTCATTGATCGACGAGCCCACCAGCCCGTCATAGCCAACGCCGCCGGCACCGCCGTAGATCCGCACATCCTCGACGGAGATCAGGGTGAAGTCGCTGGGAACCAGGGTGGCGCCATCGACCAGCAAGGTGTCGCTGCCCGAGCCACCATCAAAGACCTCGCCGCTGGTGATCTGGTCTTGCTGTTGGATCAGTAGCGTGTCGGCACCACTACCGCCGACCACAGCATCTTGCCCGGTCGAGCCATAGACGAGGTCGTCGCCGCCATAGAGATAGAGCGTGTCGGAGAAGGAGGGGCCAGCCAAGGTCTCGGCACTGACGGTACCACGCAGAACGACACTCTCGACTGAGGAGAGGGTGACACCGCTGGGCAGGCTCGTCCCATCCAGGACGTTTAGCGTGTCGTTGCCAACACCACCGACGAGCTCTTCACCGGAAACAAGTTCGCCGAGGCTCTGCACCTGGAAGACGTCATCGCCCGCACCGCCGTCTTGTCGGTCGACGCCGACGCCGCCGTAGAGCGTGTCATTGCCGCTACCACCCAGCAGCTCGTCGTCGCCTAGACCACCAAAGACGCTGTCGTCGCCATCACCGCCGCCAACGGCGACATCATTGCCGGTGTCACCGTAAACCCGGTCGTAGCCAGCGCCACCATAGAGGCTGAGGTCTTCACCCGAGCCACCATAGACATAGTCGTCGCCCTCGCCGCCGAAGAAGGAGGTGTCGCGCCCGGTCCCGCCAAAGAGGTGGTCGATGCCGCTGTCACCGAAGAGGCCGCGATCATTGCCCGTTTCAGCGTAGAGCGTGTCGTCACCATCACCGCCATAGAGGAAGGAGTCACCGCCAAGGCCGCCGAAGACGCGGTCGCTGCCGCTGTTGCCGGAGAGGAAGGCATCGTTGCCGATACCACCGTAGACCAGATCCTCGTCATCGCCGCCGGCGAGATAGCTGTCGTCGCCGCTTCCCCCCCTCAGCAGGTCTTGCCCGGTACCGCCCAAGAGAGAGACATCATCGCCCGCCTGGCCTTCCAGGGTGTCATTACCACTGCCACCAGACAGTCGGGTGTCATTCGAAGACCCACCATAGACAAGGTCATCGCCATCGCCGCCCGCGAGATCGGCGTCGCGCCCGGTCTCGCCAAAGATCCGGTCGTTGCCCGTGTCTCCGGCCAGGGAGGTGTCGTTGCCCTCGTCACCGAAAATGCTGTCGAGGCCACTGCCCCCGCTGAGCGAGGTATCGTCACCGAGACCACCATAGACAGAATCATCGCCGACACCGCCTCCCAGGTTCCGGTCAGCACCGGTACCGCCGGACACATAGTCAGCTCCGCCGTCGCCATAGAGGCTGCGGTCCGCGCGGTCACCGCCGTAGAGCGAGTCAGCGCCCTCGCCGCCGAAGAGGCTGAGATCCGTGCCGGAGCCACCGTAGAGCCGATCGTCGCCGGTGTCGCCTTGCAGGGCCGTGTCGTCGCCGGTCTCACCGAAGACGAGATCGTTCCCACTGCCCCCGGAGAGGGAGACATCGTCGTCCTCACCGCCATAGACGCTGTCATCGCCGTCGCTTCCAAGGAGCGAGAGGTCGGCCCCAACTCCGCCATAGACGCGGTCATCACCGATGTCGCCGTTCAGAATGCTGTCCTGTCCGCTGCCACCGGTCACATAATCGTTGTCGGCACCGCCATAGAGCGTGACGTCGTCGCCATCACCGCCGTCGACGCTATCATCCGAGAAGCCGCCGTAGAGGCTTTCATCATCACCTTCCTCGCCGAGGATTGTGTCCAGGCCATTTCCACCGGCCAAAATGACGTCTTTATCGAACCCGCCCAGAACCGTGTCGTCACCTACGCCGCCGTAGAGGCCCACGTCGGAACCGGACGCACCCAGGAGGACATCATTGTCAGCAAAGCCTTGGAGACCAGCATCGCCACCACTACCACCATCGATGCGGTCATCGCCACTGCCGCCATCGAGTCCGGCGTCGTTGCCGTCACCGCCATAAAGCGTGTCGTTTCCATCGCCACCGAAGAAGACCAGGTCGTTGTCCGCCCCACCGTAGATCGTATCGGCGCCGGAATCTCCATTTAGCCCGAAGTCACTGCCGGCATCACCGAAGATGCGATCCTTGCCGTCCGCACCGAAGACGATGGAGTCATTGCCGTCACCTCCATAGAAGGCATCATCGCCGGTCCCACCATAGACCTCTTGGTCGTTTCCGGTGTCTCCGTGAAGGGTATCGTTACCCTCGCCTCCGTCGATGACCGTGTCGCCACCGCTGCCGCCATAGACCAGGTCCTGACCGCTGTTGCCGTTTAGGAAGGTGTCTTCACCGGTTCCGCCATAGACCCTGTCGTCGCCAGACCCACCCGAGAGCCTCTGGTCCTTCCCGCTCCCTCCGAAGACGGTATCGTTGCCTTCATCACCATAGAGCGAAGTGTCGTAACCAGCGCCGCCAAAGAGCAGATCGCTATCAGAGCCGCCCAAAAGACTGTCGGCCCCGTCGCCACCGTAGAGACTGTCGTCGCCTGCACCGCCAACGAGATGGTCACCGCTGTTGCCGCCATAAAGGCGGTCATCCCCGGATAGGCCATAGAGGCTGTCGTTGCCCGTTGCACCGGAGAGCTGGTCGTTCAGGCTGGTGCCTTCGATGGAATCGTCGCCGCTGGTTTGCAGATTGAAGACGACCAGTTCGATGTTGGTGACAAAGACCGCTGCTGGCAGAGAGACACCGCTGCGCAGGAAGAGGGTATCGATCCCGGTTCCGCCGTCGATGCTGTCGCCGGCAACCAGTTGGCCGTTCTTACCGGCGAAGATAACGTCGTCGCCACTGTCGCCGAAGACGCTATCGATGCCGCTGCCACCATTGAGCCTTGTGTCGTTCCCTTGTCCGCCAAAGATAGCATCGTTGCCGTCGCCACCATAGAGGGTGGTGTCGTCGCCATCGTAGCCAAAGATGATGTCATTGTCGGCACCGCCATCGAGAAGACTATCATTGCCGGTACCGCCATAGATGCGATCGGCCCCGGCGCCGCCGTCCATCTTTGAATCCTGACCGCTGCCGCCGAAGAGATAGTCGTCACCGGACTCACCGAGTAGCGAAACGTCGTCGCCGACATCACCAAAGAGGCGATCCGCGCCGTCATCTCCGATCAGGCGCGAATCCTTGCCGCTGCCTCCGTAGATCGTATCGGCACCGGAGTAACCGACAAGGATCGATTCATCACCTGAGTGTGCGCGAATGAGGTCATCCCCATCCCCGCCGACAAGCACAGCATCAACACCGGTCCCGCCATAGATGGTGTCATTGCCGTCACGTCCGTAGAGAAAGCTGTCGCCTCCGGAGCCACCATCGACCAGATCGGCGCCATCCCCGCCAAAGGCGCTGGTGTCCACACCAGATCCCAAGAGCAGGGTATCGTTACCCTGATCGCCGAGAATCTGATAGTCGTTGCCTTCACCGCCATAGATGGTGTCGTCGCCGGTGCCACCATAGACATAGTCGTCGTCGCCCGACCCTGCGTCGATCACATCTTTGCCGCTGCCACCGGCTAGGCTCTGATCGATTCCAGTTCCGCCGAAGAGGCTGTCATCGCCATCGTTGCCCACCAAAGTTCTGTCTGAACCAGACCCGCCGTAGACGCGATCATTTCCCGTTCCGCCGTAAAGGCTCAGATCGACGCCAGATCCGCCAAATATGTCGTCGTCGCCATCGTTACCGTACAGGCCGGTATCATCACCGAGACCGCCAAAGACGCTGTCGGCGCCGGACCCACCGGAAAGGCTGCTGTCGTCTCCGCTGCCGCCCTCGACCCTGTCGTCACCGTCTCCGCCGGCGAGGACGGCGTCTTTGCCGCTGTCTCCGGTCACATAGTCGTTACCGGAATCACCATAGAGGAAGCTGTCGAGGCCACTCCCGCCATAGACCGTATCGTCTCCGCTGCCACCCAAGAGTGACTGGTCCTGATCGTTCCCACCGAAGATACGGTCGTTTCCATCATTCCCTGCCAAGGTGGTGTCATCGCCATCATCACCGAAGATCTCATCGTTACCATCATTGCCTTCTAAAGACGTATCCTTACCAGTACCGCCGTAGATCAAGTCTTCTCCGGTGTCCCCATTGAGCAAGGTGTCATCACCGCTGCCGCCGCGAAGTGTGTCGTTGCCACCAAATCCCAAAATACCGATATCATTGCCATCATCACCATAGACTCGGTCATCGCCATCTTCTACGGCACCGCCACCGTAATGACCGACGAGGTCTGTATCGTCACCCGAGCCGCCCCGAACCAGATCGTTCCCCAGACCACCAGCGAGCAGTCCGTCGGCATTGGAGCCACCGTAGACGGTGTCGTCGCCGCTCCCCCCCCACAGCCCGTAGTCACCCCCTCGGTCACCGCTCAAAGTGTCCTGCCCGGAGCCCCCGATCGCAAAGCTGTCGTCAGCGGCGCCGCCAAACAGCCTGTCATTCCCACTACCGCCGAACAGATTATAGTCGTTGCTGTTACCAGCATAGACGCGGTCATCGCCGGACCCACCGACCAGAGAGTTATCATTGCCAGCACCGCCATATATTCCGTCGTTTCCTCGACCACCTGATATGGTGTCGCTGCCAATCCCACCGTCCAAGCTGAGGTCATGGCCGTCGCCACCGTCGATGAAGTCGTTGCCGGTCTGACCCATGAGTGAGGTATCTGCGTCAGCCCCGCCATAGATCCGATCGATTCCACATCCACCCAACAGGCGGACATCTTCACCGTCGCCGCCAAATATTTGATCTTTGCCGCCAAAGCCTAAAAGCTCCGTATCATTCCCGGTGCCACCGAAGACACTGTCGTCACCGTCGTTGCCGAAGACGTAGTCACCGTGAAGTGCTAGATCGTCACCATCTCCGCCATAGACGCTATCATCGCCATCGCCACCATCGAGCAAGGTATCCTTGCCGCTGCCACCATAGATCCTATCGACACCGTCCAAGCCCCGTGCGAGGTCATCCGCTCCACTTTCGAGGAAGATGAGATCATTGCCACTATCACCCACGGCACGGGTGTCATCGCCATCGCCTCCGCGAATGGTATCGATTCCCGAACCGCCAATCAGGCCGACATCGTTGTCGGCACCGCCAAAGATCTTGTCGTTGCCTGTCTCTCCGCGGAGCGTTCGATCTTTACCATCGCCTCCAAAGATCCAGTCATCCCCGGAGTTGCCGTCTAGGAACCTGTCGTCACCGCTGTCGCCATGGAGGTAGTCGGCGCCGTCACCACCATCGATGGAGGTATCATTGTTGTCCCCGCCGTAGAGCCTATCGACGCCGGTCCCGCCGCGGAGCGTTCGATCGTTACCATCGCCTCCAAAAACCCTGTCGGCGCCGGAATCTCCTGCCAGGAGACTATCGTCACCGCTGTCGCCCTCGATCGTGTCATCGCCCACGCCCCCATAGAGCGAGGTATCGTCATTATCCCCGCCAAAGAGCGTGTCGATCCCAGATAGGCCAAAGAGGGAGTCTGCACCACTGAGCCCGCTCAAGGTGTCATTGAGACTGGTCCCGCTGATGGAGTTGTTCCCGGCGTCACCGTTGTAGACAGCCATGGCTATCGTCCTTCTCTGCCGCCCAGAACCTGGGCAGGGGAATTGTCATCGTTCAGGGAGATCACTTTGATGTGCTTCCAGCTTTGCATCGCCCCGCCGCCCTAGATGAAGAGGAAGTCGCCGGCGGTGAGCTGGCTGGCCGAGGTGATGTTGGAGAGCTTGGCGACCAGGTCGGCGTCACCGTCACCGTCGCTGTCGACCTCCAGCTGGCCCAGCCCCTCGTCGAAGCGCAGTTCGCTGTTGCCGCCGCCGGAGAAGGCAGCCGCCTCGATATAGGTCTCGCTGCCCACCTTCAGGCTTGCGTCGAAGACCAGCGTGTCGTTCTGACCGCTGGCCGCCAGCAGGACGCCCTCGAAGTCACCGATCTCCAGCTCCGCCACCCGCGTGCCGCCAAGGTCGAGCGAGCCCTGCTCGTCCCCATCGAAGTTGAAGCGATCCACGCCAGAGCCGCCAAAGGCCAGGTCCTTGTCGTTGAACAGGAAGACATCCTGCCCACTGCCGCCGAAGAGGCTGTCCCCGGCCTCGAGATCGCCGCGGCCGTCCAAGGTATCGTTGCCGATCTCTCCATAGGCCAGATCCGCGCCCGAGCGACCCCGCAGGATGTCGTTCCCATCGCCGCCCTCCTGCAGGTCCTGGCCGTCGCCGCCGAAGATCACGTCCTCGCCCGAGGCCCCGAAGAGGCTGTCGTCCCCTGAGTTGCCGACTAGGCGCACCGCCATCGAGCCGGCATAGAGGCTGCGCCCGACACCGTCCAGAATGTTCGTCACGATCTCGATGTGCTCGGCCACCGTGTAGGCCTGCGCCTTCACGATCACCCGGTCGTTGGCACCGCCACCGGCCACCTCCACCAAGAGGTCCCCCAAGGTGTCGGCGGTGAAGGTGTCGCTGCCGCTGCCGCCAAAGGCCGTGTCCACGCCAGAGCCGCCGAACATCTGGTCCGGACCGCTGTCGCCAAAGAGGAGATCGTTGCCCGTATCCCCCCAGAGACGATCCTTGGCATTGCCACCATAGAGATAGTCGGCGCCACTGCCGCCAAAGATGCGATCCAGACCGCCCGAACCATAGGCCCGGTCGTCGCCGACTTCCCCGCGCAGGGTGTCGGTACCGGCATCGCCGAAGATCCCATCCGCGTCCATGCCGCCCGCGATCACGTCGCCGCCGCTGCCGCCATAGAGCTTGCCGTCGGCCCCAGTCCCGCCGAAGAGCAGATCGCGCGCATTGCCACCGAAGAGGCCCAGCTCCGCGCCCGAACCGCCATAGAGGCGGTCCACGCCCTCGCCGCCATAGGCCAGGTCCGCGCCGGCATCGCCATAGATGCGGTCGCCGATCAGGCCGCCAAACATCTGGTCGTCACCGCTATCGCCATAAATCCGGTCAGATCCGCTGCCACCCATCAAGGAGACATCGTCGCCGCTACCGCCGAAGAGGCTGTCCGTCGCCGAGCCGCCGAAGAAGAAGCTGTCGCCGCCAAGGCCACCGAAGATCCGATCCGTCCGCTCTTCACCCTGCAGCAGGCTGTCCGCACCCGAGCCGCCGAAGAGGGAATCGCTCGAGGAGCCGCCGCGCATGCCGTCGCGACCGCTGCCGCCGTAAAGCCGGTCAACATGGCTGCCACCCACCAGAATGTCGTCGCCATCGCCGCCATAACCCCAGTCCGAACCGCGGTCCCCGTAGAGGCTGTCCGCTCCGCTGTCGCCGAAAAGGAAGTCGCTGTTGTCGCCGCCCATGACAGAAACATCGTCGCCGCTGCCGGCATAGAGCCGGTCCAGCCCCGTCGCACCGAAGAGGCTGTCGCGACCCAGCCAGCCCAGCAAGGTGTCAGAGCCCGCCTCGCCATAGACCGCATCGTCACCATCGAAGGCATTGAAAAGCTCGATGCCGCTGGTCAGCAGGAATGTACTGCCGGCCGCAGGGTCGACACCGGTCTCGCTCAAGACCCCGAAGACCTCGATCCCCACCAGATTGGCCAAACCTGAAATGTCGTAGCCGGCATAGACGAAGAGCGTATCCACACCGCTGCCGCCATCGATGGTATCGCCCGCCGTCACCTCCGCCAGGTCACGCACGATCAGCACATCGTCGCCAGACCCGCCAAAGACCGCATCCGCACCGCTGCCCCCCGACAGGGTGTCACGGCCATCCTTGCCCTCAAGCCGCCCATCGTCGCCAGAACCACCATAGACACGGTCCGCGCCCGCATCGCCATAAAGACCCTCGTCATCACCAAGACCGCCCTCAACACGGTCCGCACCGCTGCCGCCATAAAGCAGTGAATCATCACCTTCCCCGCCATAAAGACTGTCCCTACCGCTCCCGCCATAGAGTAGGGAGTCGTTGCCCTCGCCGCCCCAGAGCCTGTCATTGCCGAGACCACCATCGAGTTCGGCATCGACCGCGAGACCATCTCCGCCGAAGAGACTGTCGTCACCGTCGCCGCCGAAAAGCAGAGAGTCCTCGCCACTGCCGCCAAAGACCTGATCCGCGCCGCTACCCCCATAGCCCTTCGCGTCATGCCCGACACCCAGTCGGATAACGTCTGCGCCAGACCCGCCGTAGAACTCAGCATCCAGCCCGTCCCCGCCGAAAAGCTGGTCCTCACCCTCCTCACCATAGAAGCGACTGTCTCCACCCAGTCCACCGAAGAGCAGGTCATCACCACTATCACCGTAGAGGCCGGCGTCTAGTCCGGACGCTCCATGCAGTTCATCGCTGCCGCTCCCACCGAAGAAGGAGACATCGTCGCCGTCACCGCCATAGATCTGATCGTCGTTGGCCGCCCCGAAGAGCGAGAAGTCGTCGTTGGCGCCGCCGAAGATGCTGTCCATCCCAAGTCCGCCAAAGATCTGATCGCTGCCACTCAGACCATAGAGCAGCACCGGACCGGAGGAGGCAAAGCCGCCGAAGAGACTGTCGTCTCCATCGGTGCCATAGACCCGTGTATCGGCGAAGCGGAGGATGATCTCTTCGACGTTCGTGACCAAAAGGTCATCAGCGACCGAGAGATCGTTGGCCGACCTTAGGACAACGACGAGCCTATCGTGACCAGATCCACCATCAATCGTCTCACTTCCCAGTGCCTCAACCGCACTGAGATCCCCGACGTAGAAGGAGTCGGACCCAGAGCCGCCGTACATAGCGGCTACACCATAAAAGTTGTCCAATCCATCATCGCCATCACCGCCATAGAGCGTGTCTAAACCTGTATCATCAGACAGGAAGTCATCTCCCGACCCACCGAAGATGACGTCATCTCCACCGCCGCTATAGACTTGGTCGTCGCCTGAGGCGCCAAAGATCACGTTCATCACCGGCACCGACGTTGCGACACCAGAGAGGAGGTCATCTTCGTCCGTCCCGAATTGAGCTTCACCAGTCAGAATGGTCTCGAAGCCGGCAACGAGACCAGGCTGGAGCGAGAGATCAACGGCTTCCGTCACGATCAGCAAGTCCTGGCCGCTGCCTCCGTCGACGACGTCACCCACCTCAAGCTCATCGACCGAACGGATAGCGAGGGTATCCGACCCGCTATCGCCATAGACCCGGTCAATACCACTGCCGCCTGCCAGGGCGACATCATCCCCGGCACCGCCGTAGACCTCATCGTCACCACTGCCGCCATAGAGGGCAGTATCCTGTCCGGCTCCCCCTTCTAGGAGGTCGGCACCGGTCTCGCCGAAGAGACTTGTGTCATTGCCATCCGCGCCGAAGATGCTGTCATCGCCATCGGCGCCATAGAGGGAGGCATCGTTTCCGCTATCGCCATAGAGCTTGTCGCCGAAGCTCTCACTACCCAAGAAGAGGCGGTCATCACCACTGCCGCCGAAGAGATAAGGCGATGCAGATGCTCCAAAGGCGGGCACCCCCAAGGTGTGATCGTCGCCATCACCGCCGAAGACCATCTCACCCAGCAAGAGCCCATCATCGCCCTCACCGCCAAAGACCGTGCCCTCAACCGTCTCGATCACCAGGCGGAAGTCGTTGCCTTCGCCTCCAAAAACCGTGTCCTCCCCTGAACGGTAGCCACCATAGAGACTGACGTCATCTCCAGAACCGCCATAGATGGTGTCATCGCCACCGCCGCCGTAGAGCCTTGCGTCTGCGCCGCTGCCGCCGAAGACGACATCGTCGTTGTATCCGCCGTCCAGGTCGGCATCAGCGCCTTGACCACCCCAGACGGTGTCGTCGCTCTCCCCACCGAAGAGGAAGGAGTCGTCGTCCTGCCCGCCATAGATCAGGTCGTCACTGTCTCCGCCGAGAAGAGATCGATCATTCTCGATACCGCCAAAGAGGGTGTCTCTGCCGGCACCCCCGAAGAAGGTTGCATCCTTGCCAGCGCCTCCATAGACGCTGTCGTCTCCCAGGCCGCCGAAGAGGAGGCTGTCATCCCCCTGATCGCCGGCGATCTTGTCGGAATCGCGATCGCCGACCAGCGAGGTGTCGATACCGCTGCCGCCATAGATCGCATCGTCGCCATCCTGCCCTTCAAAGGTGCCGTCCGAGCCGGAGCCACCGAAGATGCGGTCATTGCCATTGCCGGCATTGACGAGCTTGTCGTCGCCTTGATCGCCGTAGATCCTGGCCGCCCCCTCGCCATCGGAGAGGTTGAAGTCATCGCCGGACCCGCCGAAGACGATGTCGTCGCCCGCACCGCCATTGACGATCCTGTCGATACCCGATCCCCCGAAGATGACGTCGTTGCCCGAATCTCCAAAGAGAACATCATCGTCCCCGAGGCCAGCCTCGATGGTATCCCGACCAGATCCGCCGAAGGCAACCTCGTCGTCACCCCGGCCCAGCAGCAGGGTGTCTTCTCCAGTCTCCCCCAAGATGGAGGTGTCATTTCCTGATCCCCCTTCCAGGATGTCATTCCCGTCGCCCCCTTCGAGGAGATGATCCTGGCCGGAGCCACCATAGACAGTATCGTCCCCGCTGTTCCCGTTTAGGACGAAGTCATCGCCGAGCCCACCGAAGAGCTTGTCGTCGCCAGAGCCGCCCCGGAGATCCTGATCATCCCCGCTGTTACCCTCGACGGTATCACGACCCGCATTGCCGAGGAGACCGATGTCTCCCCCATCGCCACCGTAGACGAGGTCATCACCCGAACCACCATAGAGGTCGATGTCGGAATCGCCGTCGCCATAGAGCCGATCGTCGCCACTTCCACCGACCAGCGAGGTGTCATCCCCTTCGCCGCCAAAGATCCGGTCGTTCAGGCTGACGCCACCAACACTGACGCCAAAGCCGATTTCGCCGATCAGAATGGCATCGTCGCCGGAACCACCGTAGATCAGATCTTCGCCGCCTCCGCCGATAAGCAGGCTGTCCTGTCCGCTGTCGCCATAGAGGCTGTCCGCGCCTTCGTCGCCAAACAAGCTGGTATCATCACCCAGACCACCAGCCAGACGGTCGTCGCTTGAGTTGCCGTAAAGGTTCTGGTCCTGACCGCTGTCACCATAGATGCGATCCTGACCGCTTCCCCCACGCATCGAGGTGTCATTGCCCGATCCACCGAAGATCAGGTCCTCTTCATTGCCGCCGAAGAACAGACTATCGACACCGTCGCCACCGAAGAGGCTGTCCGACCCGGTCCCGCCAAGAAAGAACCTATCATTTCCCGACCCGCCGTAAACGAGGTCATCGCCATCCTCGCCGTAGAGGTAGCTGTCGTGGCCGCTCTCACCCAGCACCACGTCCGCATCATTGTTGGCAGCACGGCCACCATAGAGAATGGCGTCATCGCCAAGGCCGCCACGCACTGTGTCGACACCTGTTCCCCCGAAGAGGAAGGTATCGGTACCGCCACCGCCGTCAACCAGATCGCTACCGGAGTCGCCGAACAGACGAACATCCTTCTGGGCTCCGCCCATGACCGAGTCATCGCCGGACCCGCCGAAGAAAGATTCATTGTAGTAGTTGTTTCCGGCAGCACCGCTATCCAGCGTGTCGCTCCCGCTGCCACCGAACACAGAGCGATCTGCACCGGCACCGGCCAGAACGGTGTCGTCACCGTCTCCGCCCTCAAACTTGACAACGTTGATAAAGTCGGACCCGCCAAATGCTCTGAATAGATCATCCTCAGCACCGCCGTAGCCGCGGATCTGGTAGCGGAAGGCGGCAACTTCCATGGTATCGGCGCCATCGCCACCATCCAGGGTCACGCCATCTTTGCCCTCGACACGCAGATGATCATCACCTGTCTCGCCGAGCAGTGTGCCGCCCTGCATATCTTCTGCAACGAGACTGTCGTTACCACTGCCGCCGTTCAGCGTAGAGCCATCGCCAGAACCGCCGTAGATCGAGTCATCACCGTCTCCGCCTTCGAGGAGATTGAGTCCGGATTCGCCGTAGAGCTTGTCGTCACCCGCATCGCCATAGAGGCTATCGTGTCCGTTACCTGCAAAGAGCCGATCATCGCCACTGGCACCGGCCAA
The DNA here is from genome assembly GCA_963669335.1 of Rhodospirillales bacterium. Classification (GTDB taxonomy): domain Bacteria; phylum Pseudomonadota; class Alphaproteobacteria; order Kiloniellales; family JACOMY01; genus JACOMY01. The sequence continues at coordinate 859,384 of OY770023.1, read as the reverse complement.
GGTGTCATTGCCGCTGAGCCCAAAGATGGAGTCGATCGCACTGCCGCCGGTCAGACTGTCGTCGCCGGAGGTGCCGTAGAGCGTATCGGAATAGAGGATGTACTCGACAGAGTTGATAATGGCGCCGACCGGCAGGGTCAAACCGACCTGCAAGAGCAGGGTGTCGGTACCGGCACCGCCATCCAGAATGTCGCCGACAGTGATGTCGCTGGTGTTGCGGACAACCATGGTGTCAGAGCCGGAACCACCATAGACAGAGTCGATCCCGGAACCACCAATGAGATCACGGTCGTCACCGCTTCCGCCGAAGATCCTATCGTTGCCACTATCCCCGATCAGAGTGCTGTCGTTTCCGGTTCCCCCACGCAAGGTGTCATTTCCGAACCCACCGATAAGGCTGACATCATCACCATCGCCACCCTCAATCAGGTCATTGTCGAGCCCACCGAAGAGAACGGAGTCGTTTCCAGCCCCACCATAGATGTAGTCGAAGCCGTTTTCACCTTCGAGTAGGTAATCGTCTCCCTCGTCACCGAAGACATAGTCGACGCCACTGCCGCCCCTCAGGAAATTATCGTTGTCAAAACCGCCATAGACCCGGTCGTCGCCAGTGCGGCCATCAAGGGTGGAATCGAGGCCGGAATCACCGAAGATCGTATCGGCGCCATTGCCGCCGTAGACGACAAACTCTCCGCCGTCGCCGCCATAGATTCGGTCATCACCGTCCTGGCCGTCCAGGAGGAAGTCGTAACCGCTGCCTCCATAGATGACGTCCACGCTGCTGCCGCCGAAGAGGAAGGAATCAAAGCCGCTGCCCCCGGCGACCAGATCGTTACCGGAGCCTCCGCGCAGCACTTGATCCTTGCCATCGTCGCCATAGAGGCGGTCATCGCCATCGCCGCCGTCAATCGAGGCGTCGTCACCGGACCCAGCGTAAATCCGATCTTCCCCATCTCCACCCGATGCAGAATCCACTCCGGTGCCGAGGGTGCCGACATCGTCTCCGTCACCGCCGAGGAAATGATCGTCACCAGTCTCTCCAAAGAAGAGGTCCGCCCCGGAACCGCCGTCCGCCACGGAGTCATGACCACATCCCCCGTAGATGGTATCAGCCCCGCTGCCGCCATAGAGGGAGGCATCGTCACCAGCGCCTCCATAGAGCGTGTCGCTGCCCGCGTTGCCATCTAAATTGCGGTCATCACCGTCACCGCCAAAGATACGGTCGCTGCCGTCGTCACCATCAAGGGTCTCGTCATTGCCTTTGCCGCCGTAGACTGCATCGTTACCTTGGTTCCCGGACAGGGCCCCATCATCACCTTCGCCACCAAAGACGGCATCGTCTCCAGAACCACCGACCAATAGGCTATCGTCGTCTGCATCTCCAAAGATTGAGTCGGAGCCAGAAGCAGCGCTGATCAAGAACTCTTTGCCTGACCCGCCGAAGATGGTGTCGTCCCCATTCCCGGCATAGGCTCTGTCGGCACCTGTTTCCAGGTAGAGCAGATCACTGCCCCCGAACCCGAACACTCTGTCTGAACCGGTACCGCCACGAACCGTGTCATCTAATTGCGAGCCATAGAGACCGCCGCTCCGATCTTGGCCGTAGATCAACACTTTCTCGATGCTGTAAAGGGAGACAAAAGGCGATACACCCGCGAAGCCTCTGCCGTCCTCAACGATGATGGTGTCGACCCCGCTGCCGCCATTGAGGGTTTCCCCGGTCATCAGGTCCTCAAGGACGACGATCACGTCATCGCCACTGCCACCGAAGATGGTATCCTGACCCTCGCCACCGATCAGGCTGCGATCATCACCAAGGCCGGCGTCAATCCGGTCGTTGCCGGTCCCTCCGAACAAACTCTCGTCGTCGCCAAGACCGCCAGAGAGCGAGTCATTGCCATCACCACCAAAGACCTCGCGGTCAAAGCCATCGCCCGCATCAATCCGATCATCGTCCTCACCACCAAAGAGGCTGCGATCGATGCCGGAGCCAGCGTCGATCCAGTCCTTTCCGAGACCGCCAAAGACCTGGGCCTCTTCGCCGCTGCCGCCAAAGATGCTGTCGTCACCGCTGGCGCCATAGAACTGGCTGTCGTCGCCCAGACCACCGCGCAGGGTGTCGGCGCCCTCGCCGCCACTCAGGATGCTGTCGCTGCCGCTGCCCCCATCGATCAGGTCATTGCCGCTGGTCGCACCCAGGCGGCGATCAGCACCGCTGCCGCCGTAGACGGTGTCGCTGCCGGAGCCACCATAGAGGCGCGTGTCTTCCCCCTCGCCGCCCAGCACCTGGTCGTCACCACCGTCACCGTAGAGACTCCCGTCCTGACCGGTGCCGCCATCGACCAGGTCGTTTCCAAGGCCACCGAAGAGGCTGCGATCCTGACCGCTGCCCCCATAGACGCTGTCGTCTCCAGTGTCGCCGGCGAGGTGGATATCATTTCCTGAACCACCGCGGAGAGTGTCTGCGTCGTCGCCGCCAAAGAGCCGGCTGTCATCGGCCAGACCACCCTCGATCAGGTCAAGGCCAGAGGCACCATAGAGGTTCGTATCTTCTCCAGCACCACCATAGATAAGGTCATCTCCGTCACCGCCAATCAGCGAGGTGTCGGAGGCCAGACCGCCGAAGAGGGTATCGGTCCCCTCCTCGCCGAGGATGCTAACGTCGCTGCCGCTGTCGCCGAAGACGGTATCGGTTCCGTCGCCGCCCTTTAGCTCATTATCGTCACCAGAGCCACCATAGACCAGGTCGGTTCCGTCGCCGCCGAAGATGACACTGTCGTCGCCGTCGCCGGTTTTGACGATGTCATCGCCCGTGTTGCCTTGAACGACATAGTCATTACCGCTGTCGCCATAGACGAGGTCCTTGCCGTCGCCGCCCTTGACGAAGTTGTCGCCGCCACTGCCGCCGCGGAGGAGGTCGTCGCCGCTGCCACCATAGACCGAGAACTCATTGCCGTCGCCACCGTAGACCCGGTCAGCGCCGTCCCCGGCTCGGAAATGGGTGTCATTTCCATCGCCACCACGAATGACATCATCGCCCGAATCGCCCTGAAGGGTCAGGTCTTCGCCAGCACCACCATAGAGGCTATCGGCACCGCTGCCGCCCTCCAGTGAAGTGTCGTTGCCGGCTCCCCCATCGATCAGATCTTCACCACTGCTGCCGAAGAGGCCGGTGTCGTTGCCGCTGCCACCGTAGAGACTGTCATCACCCTCCCCACCCTGCAGGGACTGGTCTCCGCCGCTGTCGCCGCGCAGCAGGTCACTCCCCAGACCACCAAAGAGAAAGCTGTCGTTGCCTGATCCAGCCTCGACCAGGTCATCACCGCTTGCGCCATTTAGGTAAGAATCGTCACCACTGCCGCCGAAAACAGAGTCTGTGCCGTCTTCACCGTAGAGTCGTCTGTCGATTGCGACACCGCCATTGATCAGATCCTGCCCCGATCCGCCATAGGCACGGTAGACTGCGCCGGTGGTCCCGTTGATCGTATCAGCGCCCGTGCCGCCAATCAGGAGAAAAGCACCACCACTGCCGCCGAAGAGCTGGTCATCCCCGGTGCCACCATAGAGGAAGCTATCATAGCCACTGCCACCATAGACGCGGTCGGCACCATCCTCGCCGCGCAGGGTTCCATCATTGCCGGCGTCGCCAAAAACGACGTCATCACCGCTGCCGCCGTAGAGCGAGCGATCCGACCCCGACTTGCCGTTCAGCAGATCCTGACCAGAGTCGCCGGCCAGGACGGAATCGTTGCCGCTGTCTCCATAGACGCTGTCGTCACCATAGCCCCCGAAGAGGCTCAGGTCGTTACCACCACCACCATAGAGACTGTCATCTCCACTGCCTCCATAGAGGCTTTGGTCTTGATCACCATCGTCGCCGCCAAAGAGGCCATCCTTGCCGGTTTCCCCGAAGAGACCGTAGTCAAGTTCGACTCCACCATACACCCGGTCGTCACCAGCCCCACCGAAGAGGCTGGTGTCTTCATCGAAGCCGCCAAAGACACTGTCGTCGCCACTGCCTCCTGTCAGAAATGTGTCTCTGCCAATGTAGCCATAGATACTGTCGTTACCACTGTCGCCATCGATGGTGTTGTCTCTTTCGGCTCCGCCCTGGAAGGTGTCGTCTCCGTGTCCACCATAGACGAAGGTTTCACCACCTGATCTAAAATCGAAATAGTCATCACCGGAGCCGCCGTAGAGATACTTGTTACTTCCAACAAAATTCTCCTCAAAAACATCAGCTCCGCTGCCACCGAAGTGTTGGTAATCGCTCCCAATACCTAAGAGGATCCGGTCATCACCACGGCCTCCATAGACGAAGGTATCGCTGTTGCCGCCACCGTCGATCAGGTCATCACCGTCGCCGCCGAAGAGGGAGGTATCCTGACCGTTCCCGCCGAAGATCGAGTCGTCACCGGTCTCACCCCGGAGAGTCCGGTCGCCATCACTGCCGCCATAGATCCGATCGCTACTGCTACGACCGAAAATCGTATCGCTACCGCCATAGCCCCGCAGAACATCCGGCAGGCTGGTGCCATAGATCAGATTGTCATAGTAATCACCGGTCCAGACGATGGTCTCGATGGAGATCAAAGCAACGCCGCTGAAATCGGTAGCAATGTCCCGAACCACCAAGGTGTCGGTGCCGCTGCCGCCATCGAAGGTATCGCCGGCCTGGAAGACCACCTGCCCACTCTTGGACGCCGCTGGCCCTAGGATGTCATCGCCATCGCCACCATAGACCTTGTCGATACCCGAGCCGCCGGAAAGTGAGGTGTCGTCACCATCGCCACCGAAGACGGTGTCGTCTCCGCTACCACCGGCCAGTCGGCTATCATCCCCGCTGCCGCCGAAAAGGCTGTCCGCGCCGGCATCGCCATAGAGCCCACGGTCCGTCCCGGACTCGCCCAGGAGCACATCGTCACCCTCGCCACCGCGGAACAAGCTGTTGTCTTCGGCATTGCCTTCGAGCCGATCAGCACCGCTGTCGCCGAAGAAGTAGGTGCCGACTGCAGCGCCGCTACCCGCGATCAGCGAGTCGTCGCCGTCACCGCCATAGAGGCTGTTGCCCATGCCCAAGGTGTCGTTGCCGGTGCCACCGTGGAGGACGACTGCGTAGCCGATACCGCCATAGACCCGATCGTCACCATCGCCGCCATAAAGGCTCTCATCGAACCCCTCACCGGCCACGACCAGGTCATTGCCGGTTCCACCCGAGAGAGCGCGGTCGTCGCCCTGACCACCATAGAGGCTGTCATCGTCATCGCCGCCATAGAGGTAGGAATCGTTGCCTTGGCCAGCTTCCAAGGTATCGGCACCGCTGTCGCCATGGAGAGAGACGTCGGCGCCGGTGCCTCCGACGACCCGGTCAGCCCCATCGCCGCCATAGAGGCTATCATCACTGCCGCTGCCACCGTAGAGGCTGTCGGCGCCCGCCTCGCCTTGTAGGTTGCTGTCGTCCCCGAGGCCACCACGGACCAGGTCGTCACCAGCACCACCCTTGAGGTCGACGTCCTGCTCATCACCGCCGAAGACGCTATCGTTTCCGCTTTCACCATAGAGTGCGCGATCGGATCCTAGGCCGCCATAGACGAGGTCCTCCCCGGAGCCACCATAGAGACGATAGTCGACCCCGGTCTCGCCATAGACCCGATCCGCACCCTCGTCGCCGGTCAGGAAGGTATCGTTGCCGCTGTCGCCGAAGAGGCTGTCATCACCAGCGCCGCCATAGAGGAAGGTGTCGGCGTCATTCCCACCATAGATCAGGTCAAGACCATTGCCGCCGAAGAGTTCCCGATCGATGCCGGCCGCACCGAAGAGACGATCAGCGCCATCATCGCCATACAGCATCTGGTCGGCGCCGCCATTGGCATAGATCGAGTCTGCGCCGGAACCGCCGTTCAAATAGTCCTCGCCGCCCTTAGAGCCATAGATCTTGTCATCGCCACTGAGGGCATAGACCCGGTTCGGCGAGGTCCGAACAATGATGAATTCCGAGAAGCTGGAGGCAAAGATCGGATCGGTGCTGCCGTCGCCCGAGAAGATGATCGAGTCGACCGAGATGAAGTCAAAGCCACCGCCAAGTCCGGCACCGAACTCGAGGACAAGCGAGTCGTTGCCGCTGCCACCATCCACCGTGTCACCGGCGCCCAGCGTGATGTTGACTTCTAGGAAGACGTCGTCGCCGCTGCCGCCGATCAGGGTGTCGTTACCCTGTCCACCCGAGATACCGCGATCGTCGCCCAAGCCACCATCGACGGTGTCGTCTCCCGCCCCGCCGGAGAGGTTATCGTCACTGCCGCTACCGCCGAAGACCCTGTCATCGCCTTCATCGCCGGAGAGGTCGTTTTCGTGGCCGGAGCCACCCTCGACGAGGTCGTCACCACTGCCGCCGAACAACCGGCTGTCGGCACCATGGCCGCCATAGAGAGAGTCTTTGCCACTGCCACCGCGCAACCACTCGTCATCACCAGAGCCGCCCGCCACGACATCATCGCCGGCCACGTTGTCCTCGCCGGCATAGAGGAAGACGTCGCGCCCCGAGCCGCCATAGAGGCGATCGCTGCCGGACCCGCCGTAGAGCCTGACATCTTCACCAAGCCCGCCTTCGATCAGGTCATCGCCGCTATTGCCCAGCAGAGAAACATCGTCACCCGAGGCCCCGTCGATGCTGTCGCCAAGGGAAGAGCCATAGAAAGAATTGGTCCCGCTGGCCCCCTCCAGCTGCACAACCTCGATGCTGGATAGAACCATCCCGATCGGGATGGAAAAGGCGCCGCTGCGGACGATCAGGGTGTCGTTGCCGGTGCCACCGTCAAAGATCTCACTGCTCGTCAGATCATCCTGGTTCTCGACGATCAGGGTGTCGTCACCGCTACCGCCGTAAAGGCTATCGGCACCACTGGAGCCATCAAAGGTGTCGTCGCCATCACCTCCATAGAGCGTATCAGCCAGACTGCTGCCCGGCAGGCTGTCGGCACCGCTGCTGCCCTCCAACAGGATGCTCTCAATACCGGAGACGACGATGCCGGCGGGCAGCGAGGTCGCCCCCCGGATTTCCAAGGTATCGACGCCCGAACCACCGTCGAAGCGGTCGCCGGCAGCGATATCGCCCAGGCTCTTGACCAGGAAGAGATCGTCCCCGCTTTCCCCGTAGAGCAGATCTTTTCCTTGGTCGCCATAGAGGCGGTCCGATCCGGCATCACCAAAGATCTGATCGTCACCACTGCCGCCATAGAGCGTGTCGCTGCCCTTGCCGCCGTCGAGTGCTGTGTCGTCGCCACTGCCGCCGTAGACCCGGTCTTGATCGTCACCGCCCGAGAGCGATGTGTCGTCGCCTAGGCCACCGAAGACCTGATCGGCCCCGGTGTCACCGCTGAGCGAGACGTCGTCGCCGCTGTCACCGCGGACAACATCATCGCCGTCGCCGCCGGCGAAGCTGGTGTCGTTTCCGCTGCCACCAAAAAGCCGATCCTGCCCCCCATGACCGCGGAACCAACCGTCGATACCGTGCCCGCCATAAAGGCTGTCATCGCCGCCATCGCCGTAGACGAAGATGTCATTTCCCGACCCACCGTAGAGCGTGTCGTTTCCGGTTTCGCCGCGAACCAGACGGTCGTCACCGCCGCCACCGTAGATGAGGTCATAGCCGCTGCCCGCCAACACAAAGGTATCGATGCCGGCACCACCGAAGATCGTGTCGTCGCCCTCTCCAGCATAGATCGCGGTATCGTTGCCGAGACCACCCTCGATGATGTCGTCGCCTGAGTTCCCGTGCAGGAACACGTCGTCGCCCGAGCCACCGGCCACGCGGTCATGCCCCGACCCACCGGCCAGGTAGCGATCGATGCCACTATCGCCGAAGACGCTATCGTTGCCATCGTCGCCGATCAGCGTTTGATCGTTATCGAGGCCGCCGTAGAGAAGATCGTCATCCTCGCCGCCATAGAGGTAGCTATCTTTGGCGTCGCCACCGAAGATCTTGTCCGCGCCGCTGTCGCCCTGGAGGCTGGTATCGCCTGCCTCACCGCCATAGAGGGTGTCGGCACCGCTCCCACCATAGAGCCCGATATCGCCACCACTACCACCATAGAGCGTGTCATCCTCGTTCAAGCCATACTGTGAGTCCGACCCCTCGCGCCCGACCAAAATGTCCTTGAAGGAGGTACCGCCCAGGCTCTCTGAGCCGACGTCACCCACGACGTAGATGTACTCGACATTGGTGATGACCAGACCGGCTGTCAGAGTCTCGCTGCTCTGCAGGTAGATCTGGTCTACGCCAGACCCGCCATCGAGGAAGTCGCCGCTGGAGTCATTGAGCAGTGTATCAGAACCGGATCCGCCGTAAACCGTGTCCGATCCAGACCCGCCGACCAGCCCGACGTCGTCTCCTGAATCACCATAGACGAAATCGTCGCCAGATCCGCCGGACAGCAGGAAATCATCACCGCTATCACCGAAGATGGAATCGTCACCCTCGTCGCCGAGCACCGAAGAGTCAGCGCCTAGCCCACCGTAGAGCTTGTCGTTGCCACTACCGCCGAAGAAATCGGCATCATCGCCACTGTCGCCCTTTACGGTGTCATCCCCACTGCGGCCTAAGAGATCATCGTCCGCCCCGGAAGCCCCATAGATCGAGTCCGAGAGCGATGATCCACTGAAGCTGTTGCTGGAGGCATCGCCCAGCAGCAGGACCTCTTCAACCCCATAGAGATAGAAGCCAGCCGGGATCGAGTTGGCACCGCTTTGCAGGATGAGAGTGTCACTGCCGGTGCCGCCATCGAAGGTCTCGCCGCTCTCCAGGTCATCCTGGTTCTCGACGAGCAGCGTATCGTTACCGCTACCGCCGTTAACAATGTCCTTGCCACTGGATCCGTAGATCGTGTCGTCGCCGTTGCCTGCTAGGACGGTGTCGCTGGTTTTGGTGGCAAAGCCGGCTTCCGATCCCGGACCTCCGGTAAAGACCACACTCTCGACCGAGGAGAGTTCGATCTCGCCGATAAACTGCGCGCCATTAAAGAGGACCGTGTCGTTGCCAAGACCGCCGATGATGGCCTCACCCGACTGCAGCTCACCGGCGCTTGCCACGACAAAGCTGTCGTCGCCGCTGCCACCGAACTGCTGGTCGATCCCAAGCCCGCCATAGAGCGTATCATTGCCGTCGCCGCCCAGGACCTCGTCATTTCCTTCGCCGCCGTAGACACGATCATCGCCCGAACCACCGTCCAGAGCGATATCGTTGCCATCACCACCGGCAAGGTAATCCTGACCATCGCCGCCGAAGAGACTGGTATCGTTCTGATCCCCGCCGAAGAGGCTGTCATCATCATCGCCGCCGGCCAGGGAGACATCCTGTCCGGCACCACCATAGAGCCTGTCGGCACCGGTAGCGCCGGTCAGGCTGCGGTCGTTGCCCGCATCGCCAAAGACCAGGTCATCGCCATTGCCACCGGCCAGCACCCGGTCGCTTCCAAGACCTCCGAAGACCGTGTCGTCTGCATCGCCGCCGAACAGGCTGACATCGGTTCCGGTCCCACCCTCAATCCTATCATTGTCTATGCCGCCAAAGAGAGAGCCATCGTTGCCATTGCCTCCCAGGACAGTGTCCGTTCCAGCCGAGCCATAGAAGCGGCTATCCTCACCAACACCGCCGTAGAGCGTATCGTCTCCCTGGTCGCCGAAGATGAGCCGGTCGTCTCCCTCGCCACCGAAGAGGCTGTCTGCCTCACTGCCTCCAGAGAGCTCGGCATCGTTGCCGCTGTCACCGGAGACGCGATCCTGGCCATCGCCGCCTTCAAGCGAGACGTCGTTGTCATCGCCGCCGTAGATGAGATCGTTACCGGCGTCTCCCGCCAGACTGGTATCAGCACCGGTACCGCCATAGACCAGGTCGTTATCCAGACCGCCCTGCAGAGTTCGGTCGGCGCCGTCCCCGCCTTCGATCCGGTCTTCGCCACCCTCCCCCTGCAGCACACGATCGTCACCGCTATTGCCCTGAATGGTGTCGTTCCCACTGCCTCCATTCAGGACATAGTCGAAACCAGACCCACCATAGACCAGGTCGATACCGCTGCCGCCATAGAGGATGGAATCATCACCGGTATTGCCGCGCAGCGTGTCGGCGCCCTGTTCACCGAAGAGATTGGAATCGTCGTCATCGCCGCCGGAGATGCTGTCGTCGCCCAGACCGCCAAAGAACTGGCTATCCGAACCGATGTCGCCATAGAGGAAGTCGTTTCCGGTGCCACCAAAGAGTCCGGCGTCATCGCCGCTCTGTCCTGTGACGCGATCGATGCCGGACTGCCCAAGCAGGCTGGTGTCGTCTTCGTCGCCGCCGCCAACGGTGTCGTCACCGTTTCCGCCGAAGAGATAGAGGTCGTTGTCGCGACCACCGAAGACGCTGTCGCCATCGTCGCCGCCCAACAGGCTGGTGTCATTGCCAGCTCCGCCGGCGATGGTGTCGACACCAAGGCCGCCATAGAGCAGGCTATCGGCGTCTGCACCACCGTCTAGACGATCTTGCCCCGATCCACCAAAGAGCTCGGAATCGGATCCGCTGTCTCCATAGAGACTGTCATCACCAGTCGCCCCGACTAGGCTGGTATCATTGCCATCGCCACCAAAGAGGCTGTCATCGCCCTCGCCGCCATCGAGACTGAAATCGTCGCCGCTCCCCCCCGCTACGCGGTCGTTGTCGAGGCTCCCGTAGAGCCGATAGTCCTGGCCCGAGCCGGCATCGATACTGTCCTGGCCACTACCACCATTGAGGATGATGTCCTTTCCCACCCCGCCATAGAGCGTATCGTCACCGCTGTTGCCGAATAAGCTTGTGTCATCGCCAGCGTCGCCAGAAAGGGTGTCGTCCCCCCTAGCGCCAGTGAGAACGCTATCGTCTCCATCACCTCCGTAGATTCTGTCCTGGCCAGTTCCTCCGCGCAGACCATAGTCATTGCCGGAGCCTCCGAAAATGACGTTGTCGCCCGGTGGACCGAAGGGCGACCCAGCTCGGAGATTTCTGTCGGCTCCGGACCCGCCATAAATCGTATCGTTGCCCCGATCGGCGCTAATGGTCCTGTCATCGCCATCACCACCGAATATGGTGTCGTCGCCGTTACCGCCCCCTACGTAACCATCGTTACCGGGACCAAGGTCGATGACGTCGTTGCCCGTCCCACCATAGAGGCCCAAATCGTCATCTTCTCCGCCGAAGAGGCTGTCGTCTCCCACACCGCCGAAGAGGAAGGTGTCCGCACCGCTGTCACCATAGATGCTGTCCGCTTCCGAGCCACCGATGAGGCTGGTATCATCGCCGTTGCCTCCAAAGATGCCGTCGCTGCCGTCGCCGCCGAACAGAGAGTAGTCGGCGCTGGAGCCACCGTAGATCTGATCGTCGCCGCTTACCCCGAAGAGCTGATCCTTGCCGCTCGCCCCATAGATCTTGTCGCTAATGCTGGTGCCGACGATCGAGTTATCACCACTGGTCCCATTGAAGGCATAGAGCTCGATTGAGCTAACCAGAACACCAGCGACCAGAGATGCCCCAGGGCCGAGAACGAGCGTGTCGCTCCCGGTACCGCCGTCGATGATATCGCCCACGGTTAGTTCTGCAGGGGCCGCAGCGATGATCAGGTCGTCACCGCTGCCACCGCGGACAGTGTCTATCCCACTACCGCCTGAGAGGCTGAGGTCGTCACCATCACCGCCGGAGACAAGATCGCTGCCGCTTCCGCCAAAGAAGGAGCTGTCGTCTCCTGCTTCGCCTAGAAGGCTGTCGTCGCCATACTGGCCCTGGAAGTTGTAATCGTCGCCTGACCCCGCAAAGAGGGTATCCACACCCTCATTACCGAAGAACTGGCTATCAACGCCGCTGCCGGCATGGAGCGTGTCGACACCGCTATTGCCTCGCACGGCAATGTCTTCACCCAGGGTGCCATAGAAGGTGTCATTGCCAGAGCCACCATAGATGCCGCTCTCCTGACCGCTGCCGCCTTCGATGATGTCGTTCCCATCACCACCACGCAGCAGGACGTTGCGGCCCGATCCGCCATAGATGCGATCATTGCCGGTGCCACCCTCCAGCGCCCTATCGTCGCCAAGGCCGCCGAAGAGGTAGTCGTCACCGCTGCCTCCTCGCAGCGTGCGATCTTCCCCCTCTCCGCCATAGATCCTGTCGTTGTCGTCACCACCCAGCAGCGTGGTGTCGAATCCCGACCCGCCGAAGATGAGGTCAGCACCAGCACCGCCGACCAGGAAGCTATCCTGGCCCTCGCCTCCATAGATGCTGTCTGCACCTAACCCGCCGTAGAGGCTGCCGTCTTTGCCAGAGTCACCTTCTATACGGTCATCACCCGTGTCGCCGAAGAGCGAGGTATCATTCCCCGCACCCCCGAACAGACTGTCTATGCCCGACAATCCCAGGAGCGTATCGACACCGCTTAGTCCGTAAAGCGTGTCCGCAAGGCTGGTGCCAGTAATGGCATTGTTGCCAGAGTCACCCGAATAGATGGCCATACTCGTGTTCCTCGAATGCGGCTTGAACCAATAATAGCAATGGTTTTACACCGCGAAAAAAGCAGTGACTTCACGACTGGCAGTGGCTAACGCCAGCATGAAGACGGTCTCAGGACATTCCGAGGAAGAAGACTTAACAGTCATTCAGATTAGGCGACAACCTGACCACAAGATACTTGAGCCTAACCTTTTGGTTAGGTTTTTGTCAGTATTGCTGACCCTTTCTTAGGCACAAGCACAGACTCTATAGAAAGGCGCGCGCACGGACTTCCAGCCCAACGGGAGCGTAAAAAGTTATTATGAACAATCGTTTATGATGAGTTTCGGCGCAGGCCTCTAAGAATCACGAAGCTGTGAGCAACGCGCCCAAGTTACCTTGGCGTGCCGCAAGATCCGACCCGTCATTGCATCGGCACAAACGTCCGAATGTGTCATTCGAACAACAATTTTTGTCAGATAGAGACTCTCGATTCTACGACTCTCATCCACCCAATCGGGACCAACCTTAGCGCAGAGAGGCTTTCAAAGCCGCCTGAGCCGCAGCGATCCCCGCCTCGTCTATTGAATGCGGCAGGTTCGGGCGCAACAAGAGCTCGACCGAGACGGACTGGGCCTTCAGCACCTCAGCCGCCATCTCAGAGGCCTTGTAGGGGACTACCGGATCGCCGGTGCCGTGGACCAGCAGGACAGGCGGGCGCGTGGTCAACTCGTCTGGCAACTCGGAAGCTCCGATCAGACCACCGGAGAAGCCCACGACCTGCGCCGGTGCCGTGTGGCGGCGAAGCCCGACGTGCAAAGAGAGCATGGTGCCCTGACTGAAGCCGACCAGGGCCAGGGCCTCAGGCGGCAGGTCGTGGCGTGCCAACTCTTCATCCAAGAAGCTGTCGACCAGCGAGGCCGCAAGGCGCAGGCCGGCCATCATCTGCTCTTCGCTGCGGTCCATCAGGCTGAACCACTGCAGGCCCATGGGATTGGCCTCACAGGGGAAGGGTGCGTTGGGCGAGACGAAGGCGGTGTCCGGCAAGCCCTGCGCCAGATAGGGCGCCAGGCCGATCAGATCGTCACCATTGGCACCCCAGCCGTGCAGCAGGACGACCAGGGACTTGGCCTTGCCGCTGACTGCCGGACGCCGCGGTCCATCAAGAGCCATGCTGTCGGACATTCTTCCCTCCCTCTCGTTGGTTAAGCGGCGTCGGGGACACCCTTGGTCGTAGAGTATTCCCAATGCAGCTCTTCGCCGGGCCGTGCAAGGGGGCGAATGGCGTGCGCGGCAGCTGCGGCCTCGGCAAAGCCGGTCAGGATCAGCTTCAGCTTGTGCGGATAGTGGACGATGTCACCGATGGCGAAGATGCCGGGCACACTGGTCTCGCCGGTCGTGGGCTCCACAGTGACCAGGCTCTTCTCCAGGGCCAATCCCCAATCGGCGATCGGCCCCAGGTTCATGGAGAGGCCGAAGAAGGGCAGCAGGCAGTCGCACTCCAACTCGCGAGTCTCGCCGTCCAGGGTCGCGACGATCACCGTCTCCAGCCGGCGGCCGTCACCCGCAAGGCCGTGCAGCTGATAGGGAATGACCTTTTCGATCGGACCACCGGGTGCAGCCAAGGCCTCCATCTGTGAGACCGTTTCCGGCGCGCCCCGAAACCGCGGCCGCCGATGCACCAGGTAGACCTTCTTCGCCACCTCGGCCAAGGAGACGGCCCAGTCCAAGGCCGAATCGCCACCGCCGGCAATCACCAGGGTGCGGTCGCGAAAGTCCTCGCGCCGGCGCACCATGTAACAGACGCCACAGCCGGGCTCTCCATCCTCATAGTTTCGAATGCCTTCCAAGGGCGGGCGGTTCGGGCCAAAGGCACCGGCCCCGGCTGCGATGATCACGGCGTGGGCCGCCAACTGAGTTCCGGCCGAAGTCTCGATGTGCCAGAGACCGTCCTCGCCACGCTGCAGCGCTGTTGCCTGCTGCCCAAAGTGATAGACGGGCTGGAATGGCTTGGCCTGTTCGACCAGACGCTCGACCAGGTCGCCCGCCATGATCTCGGGATAGGCTGGAATGTCGTAGATCGGTTTTTCGGGATAGAGCGCAGCGCACTGCCCGCCGGGCATGTCCAGACTGTCGATCACATGCGCTTGCAGCTTCAGCATCCCCAGCTCGAAGATGGCGAAAAGCCCCACCGGACCGGCACCGATGATCACCACATCCGTCTTCTGAACCGCTTCGGCCATAGATCCCTTCTCCCGAGGCTCCAGGCCCCTCGATTACGAACGAAAATCCTACCTTTGCGAGGCTTGGCAAGAAGCCCCGCTGGCCGCTAAGACTGGCGGTGATGAACCTGGACGTCGCCCCACGCTTTGCCCCACGCTTTGACTGTCTCTTGCAGGACGCCGAGGCGACCGATGCCCTGGCCCGAGCAGTCGCACCACTGCTCAGTGCCGGAGACCTGCTCCTTTTGAACGGGGACTTGGGCAGCGGCAAGACTTCTTTCGCACGCGCCCTGATCCGCGCCCTTCCCGGGCCCGATGGCGAGGACAGGAGCGAAGAGGAGGTCCCCAGTCCGACCTTCACTCTGGTGCAGACCTATGAGCGCGCAATCGCTGAGGTTTGGCACCTGGACCTCTATCGCCTTTCCGCCCCGGAGGAGATCTATGAGCTGGGCTGGGAAGAGGCCGAGGGCAAGGCCCTGATCCTGGTCGAATGGCCGGAGCGCTTGGGAGATTTGGTCCCTGAGGAGGCCTTGACCTTGCACTTTTGCCACGAAGGAT
Source organism: Rhodospirillales bacterium (assembly GCA_963669335.1). Taxonomy (GTDB): domain Bacteria; phylum Pseudomonadota; class Alphaproteobacteria; order Kiloniellales; family JACOMY01; genus JACOMY01. The sequence goes on along the minus strand of OY770023.1, from coordinate 844,117 downwards.
CGGGCCGTCGTGTCACCATCAGCGGCAATGCCGCTTGGGGGCAACGCCTGGCCCCGCTCGAATCCCTGCTTGCCGCATGACTGCGCGCGATCGCGACGCCAGTCGCCAAGCATTCTTGGCCGGGGCCGGATGGGCGGAAGCGGATCGCCGCTTGCTGGCGGCCGATGCCTCCTTTCGCCATTACGACCGCCTGAAAGGCGGCAGTTCGAGTGCGGTGCTCATGGATGCACCGCCCGACAAGGAGCCGGTCGAGCCCTTTCTTCTGATCGCTGAGATCCTGCTGGACATGGGGCTGTCGGCGCCGCAGATCCTGGCGGCAGATCCGGCCCAAGGCTTCGTCCTCTTAGAAGACTTCGGCGACCGCACCTTTACCCAGGTCCTGTCGCGCGGCGGCGACGAGAGAGCCCTCTATCGCTTGGCGCTGGACGTGCTCATTACCTTGCAAGAGCGGTGGAAGCCGGAGCTGGGCCAGGCGCTGAAACCCTATGACATGAACTGCCTTCTGGCCGAAACCCGATTGCTGGTGGACTGGTTCCTGCCGGCAACGACCGGTCGCGCCGCAGCACCAGCGGTGGTCGAGAGCTATCTGGAAGCCTGGCGCGAGAGCTTGACCGAAGTGGCCGAGCAGCGCGAGGTCTTGGTCTTGCGCGATTACCACGTCGACAACCTGATGCTGCTGCCCGGCCGTTCGGGACCGGCAGCCTGCGGACTGCTCGACTTTCAAGATGCTCTGGTCGGGTCGCCTACCTACGATCTGGTCTCGCTGCTGGAGGATGCGCGTCGCAGCCTCGGACCTGGACTTGCCGAGGAGATGTTGGATCGCTGGCGTCAAGCCTTCCCCGATCGCGACCCAGAGGCCGACGCCCAGAGCTATGCCTGTCTCGGTGCACAGCGCAGCGCCAAGATCGCAGGGATCTTTACCCGACTTGACCGGCGGGACGGCAAGTCGCGCTATCTGGCGCATCTGCCGCGCGTGCTGCGTCTGATTGCAGAGGACATCAAACACCCGGCCTTGGCACCGGTGGCTGCCTGGTTCGACGAGCATCTGCCGCTCGGCGATCCGGTGCTACCGGGGCCGGCACCCGGACGCGGTGTTCCAGGACAAGAGCAAACTTGACAGACGAGGGGGAGCTGCAGGTGAGCGATGTGATTGAGGCGCCGGTACCCAGGCGCGCAATGGTTCTGGCTGCCGGTGAGGGTCGCCGCATGCGTCCCTTGACCGAGCGGCTGCCGAAACCCCTGATCGAGGTGCAGGGGCGCAGCATGATCGATCGTGTGCTGGACAAGCTGGCCGAGATCGGTGTGGAAGAGGTGGTGGTGAACCTCTGCTATCTAGGCGACCTGCTGCGCGCGCATCTGGCAGAGCGAGACAGTCCGCAGATCCTCTTCTCAGAAGAAGAAGAGCGGCTGGAAACCGGAGGCGGGATCACCAAAGCACTGCCGCTGCTTGGCGATGAACCCTTCTTCGTGCTGAATAGCGACATCCTCTGGCTGGACGGCACTATCCCTGCGCTGCAACGGCTGGCAAACAAGTGGGAGAGCGACAGCATGGACGCGCTATTGCTGCTGCATCCCACCGTCTCGGCCCATGGCTACGAGGGTCCGGGCGACTTTCGTATGGATGCTTGGGGTCAGCTTAGCTACCGGCCGGAACGGGAGCTGGCGCCCTTCGTCTTCACCGGCATTCAGATCCTCTCGCCGGCCCTCTTCCAGGGCTGCGCGGTCGAACGCTTTGCCCTGCTGCCGCGCTATCGAGCAGCCGAAGAAGAGGGTCGCCTCTATGGCGTTCGTCATCAAGGAGAGTGGTTCCAAGTCGGAACACCGGAGGATCTGAGCCAGACCGAAGCCCTTCTCTCAGAGATGGGTTTCGGCGCGCCCTGGTCATGACCGGCCCTTGATGTCTGACGAGACACCAAGAGTCTTCTCCATCCCGGCAGGCAATGCCTTTGTCGACTGTCTCGCGCGCGGCCTCAGGCGTCGCTACGCCGGTGACCCTCTGACACTCTCCCGCGTGCTCCTGCTGCTGCCGAACCGCCGCGCAGCGCGTTCCTTGAGCGAGGCTTTCCTGCGTCTGGATGAGGGCAGGCCGCAGATCCTGCCCCGCATGCTGCCGCTTGGCGATCTGGATCCTGAGGAGCTGGCCTTAGAGGGCGGCGGCAGCCTGGGTGGTGTCGCCGACCTGGCGTTGGCGCCGGCGCTGGCCGACAGCCGCCGCGTTGCCCTCTTGGCAAAGCTGGTCGGTGAATGGTTGAGCTTGCAAGGGACCAGCCTTTCGGCTGCCGGCGTGATCCGCCTGGCACGCGACCTGGCCCGGCTGATCGATGAGGCGGAGACCGCGGAGATCGACTGGGCACGCCTGGACGAGATCGTCCCGCAGGAGCTCGCAAGCCACTGGCAAACCAGCCGGAGTTTCCTGCAGATCGTGACCGAGGCCTGGCCCAGCATCGAACAGTCCGAGGGCCATCTGGGACCGGCGGCACGGCGTCGCTTGATCCTGGAGGCGCAAGGCAGGGTTTGGGAACAGACCCTACCCGACCATCCCATCATTGCCGCCGGATCGACCGGAAGTATCCCGGCGGTTCAGCGGCTATTGGCACAGTTGGTGACCCTGCCGCAGGGTCAGATCGTGCTGCCGGGGCTTGACCAGGGCTGCAGTGAAGATCTCTGGGACGCGATCACGCAGGACCCGAGCCATCCTCAGTACGGCTTGGCCCAGCTCCTGCGGCGCCTCAAGCTTGCGCCCAGTGACGTCGCGCTCTGGCCCGAGGCGCTGCCGGAGAGCGACATTGCAAGCCTGACCAACATCGCCATGCGCCCGGCCGTCAAGACCGACTCCTGGCGCGACTTGGCACTTGGCCTGAGCGAGCGGCAAGAAAGGCGCTGGACCAAGGCGCTGGAGGGCCTCACCTGGTACGACTGCCAAAGCCCGCGCGAAGAGGCCTCCCTGATCGCGCTCCTCCTGCGCGGAAGTCTTGAAACAAAGGGAAAGACCGCCGCCCTGGTAACACCGGACCGCAGCCTCGCGCGCCGGGTGGCAGCGGAGCTGAGGCGCTGGGATATCGAGATCGACGACTCCGCGGGCCGGGCACTGCTGCAAACGCCGCCGATGACCTTGCTGCGTCTTCTCGCCAAGGCAGTCGGCGAGGGCCTGGCGCCGGAAGCGCTCCTATCGCTGTTGAAGCACCCCTTTGCCCGGGCCGGATACACGCGCGGAGAGCTGGCAGCCCTAACCCGCGCCTTGGAGCGCTATCTTCTGCGCGGCCCCAGGCCACAGCCAGGATTGCCCGGAATTCGATCTGCCCTGCGCCGGCGCATTGGGGAGCGGCCAAGCCTCCCTCCGGAGGTGGCACCTGCCCTCGAGAGACTCTTCGATCGGCTTGAGCAATGCTTGGCACCCTTTCTGTCGCTCTTCGATCAGCAACGCCTTGCCTTCTCCCCGCTCTTGGACGCCCTTTTGCGGGCCGCAGAGTCCCTGGCGAGCGGACCCGACGTTCTGGGAGCAGAGCAGCTCTGGGCGGATGAAGCCGGCGAAGCGGCGGCCGACGCGCTGCTCGATATGCGGGCCGCGGCGGCCGACCTGCCAGATCTTGCGCCAAGAGATCTACCGGCCCTGCTGGACAGCCTCTTCGAAGGACAAGTCTTGCGGCCACGTTATGGCCTGCATCCACGCCTCTTCATCTGGGGACCGCTGGAGGCGCGCTTACAGGGTGCCGACCTTCTGATCCTCGGCAGCTTGAACGAGGGCTCCTGGCCGCGCCTTGCCGATCCAGGACCATGGCTCAGTCGCCCAATGCGCGCCGCCATGGGTCTGCCGCCGCCAGAACGGCGAATCGGCCAAGCCGCCCACGACTTCCTCCAAGCCCTCTCAGCCCCCGAGGTCGTGCTAACCCGCGCCAAGAAGCAGGAGGGCGCTCCGACCATCCCGGCCCGCTGGCTCTCGCGCTTGGAGGCCGTGACCAAGATTGTGGGGATTACAGAGTCTCTCCGCCGTCCGACCGCACGCGCCGCCGCCTGGGTAGCCGAATTGGACAAACCCGAAAGCCTCCACCCCTGTGGTGCTCCCGCACCACGGCCGCCCATCGAGGCGCGTCCGCGTCAGCTCTCCGTTACGCGCATCGAGACCTGGATGCGCAATCCCTATGCCATCTTTGCCGGCTCCATCCTGAGGCTGGAGAAGCTGGACGAGATCGGCCAGGACCCGGGCCCGGCAGAGCGCGGACAGTTGATCCACGCGGTCCTGGAGAACTTCGTCAAGGCCTACCCCACAGCGTTACCCGACGAGCCGGAATCCGCTCTGCAGGAGATCGTCGAGAGCAGTCTTGCTGCCTCTGGATTAGATCCGGCTCTGCAACGCCTCTGGCAGCCCCGTCTCGCCCGCCTTCTGGCCTGGTTCCTGGAGACGGAAATCCATCGCCGCCCTGCTCTTCTTGCGGTCTTTGCCGAACGCAGTGGCGCCCTGGTTATCCCTGCCCCTGCCGGAGAATTTCGGCTGACGGCCAAAGCCGATCGCCTGGAACTCCGTCGCGACGGCGGGCTCGTACTGATCGACTACAAGACCGGAGGCTTGCCGAAACAGGGCGACGTCAATCAAGGCCTGGCCCCCCAGCTGCCGTTGGAAGGCGCGATTGCAGCGGCAGGCGGATTTGGCGAGGAGACCCTTGGCGCGTTGCAGGCTCTCGAACTCTGGCGCTTGGCAGGTGGAGCCGATTCCGGCGAAGCCAAGTTGCTAACCGGCGGCCGCAATCCCAGCGCTGAAAGCCTTGCCGAGCAGGCCAAAGCGGGACTTGTTGCGCTCGTCAACGCCTTCGACCAGCCGGAGACCCCCTATCTAGCCCTGCCAAGGCCCGGTGCGGCGCCGCGCTTTGACGACTATCGACAGCTGGCGCGGGTCGACGAGTGGTCCAGCGAGTCGGGGGACGAGGCATGAGCGAGGTTCTGCGCGATGCCACCTTGCGCCAAGCCCGCGCCCTCGATCCGGCCAGCACGATCTGGGTCGAGGCCTCGGCCGGCAGCGGCAAGACCAAGGTCTTGGTGGATCGCTGTTTGCGGCTGCTGCTGGACGGCACGGCGCCGGAGCGGCTGCTCTGCATCACCTTCACCAAGGCAGCTGCCAGCGAGATGGCGAACCGCCTGATGCAGGCGCTGCAGGCCTGGGTCGCCCAGAGCGAGCAAGCGCTGGAGAGCAGCCTCGATGCCCTCTTGGGCCGCCCGCCCGAGGAGGAAGAGATTACCAGGGCGCGCAGCCTCTTGGCCTCTGTCTTGGACACGCCCGGCGGGCTCAAGGTGCAAACCCTGCACAGCTTCTGCCAGTCGGTGCTGAGCCGCTTTCCCCTGGAGGCCGGCATCAGTCCCGGCTTTCAGACCCTGGACGAACGCAGTGCCGCCGAGTTGATGGCAGCGGCGCGTGACGACCTTATCCGACAGGCAAGCCTGGAACCGCGGCTGGCCGAGGCCCTGGAGGCGGTCTTGGTCGCGCACGGTGAAGAGGGCCTGGGCGAGCTGCAGGCCTTGCTCGCCAACGAACGCGATCACCTGATCCCACTGCTGGAGAAGGGCGATCTGCCACCGCTTCTGCGCCTCGCTGATTTCCTTGATCTCGACCTGGAGGCCGATCCCGAAGAGGTCCTCCGCGAGGGGCTGAGCGACGCGGCCCTTCCTCACGACGGCGATCTGGGATTGATCAAGACAGCCCTGATCTCCGGCACGCCGAAAGAGCGAGAGAAGGTTGCCGGCCTCGAAGTCTTCTTGGGTCTGACGCCTGAGGCAAGGGCGGAAGCCTTCGGGGACTATGTCGGCCTATTCCTCGCAAACAGCGGCAAGGATCGTGCTGCAAGAAAGCGGCTGCTGACGAAGTCTGCCCAAGTGGCCGTTCCGGAGGCGATTGCGGTGATGGAGGCCGAGGCCGGCCGGCTTCTGGCCTTGGAAGAGCGGGTCATCGCGGCACGCTGCCTGCGTTTGACGGCGGCCAACCTCATCCTGGCGTCCCATCTGCTGCAGCACTATGAGGCCCGCAAGCAGGCCCTGGGTGCGCTCGACTATCAGGACATGCTGCAGCGGACCGCCAACCTCTTGGCCAAGGAGGGTGCGGCCGCTTGGGTGCTCTATAAGCTGGACGGCGGTCTTTCCCACGTCTTGATCGACGAGGCACAGGACACCTCGCCACTGCAATGGCAGATCCTGAAGGTCCTGACCGAGGAGTTCTACAGCGGTGTAAGCGCAGCAGCGGAGCGAGAGGCAGGTCCGCGCAGCGTCTTCGCCGTCGGCGATGCCAAGCAATCGATCTATCGCTTTCAGGGCGCCGACCCGGCTGGCTTCGAGGCCGCGGCCCGTCATTATGCCAGTCGCGCCGAGGCCGCCCGGCTTCATTTTGAGCGGGTCCCACTGATCCACTCCTTCCGCTCGGTTCCAGCCGTGCTTGAGGCTGTCGATGCGGTCTTCGATGCAGCGCCCGCTCTGACCGAAGGCCGCTATCCCAACCACCTCTCGGTTCGCGCCGATGCGGGCGGCGAAGTGACCCTCGATCCGCGCCAACTGCCGCTGCAGGAAGAGGAGGCCGAGGCCTGGTTCCTTCCCTTGGAGCAACGTCGGGCCAGCAGCCCGGCCGTGGCCCTTGCCGACGCCCTGGCGGCTCGTATCGAGCATTGGCTGAAGGACCCGAAGGCCCGCCGCGAAGAGGGGGAAGCCTGGCTCTCAGCGCGTGGGCGCGCGATCGAGGCCGGCGATATCCTCATCCTGGTGCGCCGACGCGATCGCCTCTTCCATGCCTTGGCCCGCGCGCTGGAGCGGCGTTCGCTGCCGGTCGCCGGCATCGACCGCATGCTGCTGACCCAGCAACTGGCGGTGCAGGACCTGACAGCGCTGGTCCAGGTCTTGCTGCTTCCCGACGACGACCTCAGCCTCGCCAACGTCCTGAAAGGCCCGCTCTACGGGATCGACGACGAGAGCCTCTATCGTCTGGCCTACAAGAGAGAGGCAACACTCTGGGCGGAGCTCTTGGCCCACTCCGGCGACGATCCGCTCTGGCAGGCTGCAGCGAGCGAACTGCAAGAGCTTCGCCGGCAGGTCGATTTCCTGCCACCCTTCGAACTCCTCTCGCAGGTCCTGGGGGCTCTCAGCGGCAGGCGGCGGATAGCCGGGCGCTTGGGCGAGGAGTGCGGCGATCCTCTGGACGAGTTCCTGAGCTTGGCGCTGGATTACGAGCGCGAGCATACGCCCACCCTTCAGGGCTTCCTCGGCTGGCTGACCCGCAGCGAGGTCGAGATCAAACGTGACATGGAAGAGGCCGGACAAAAGATCCGCCTGATGACCGTGCATGGTGCCAAGGGCCTGCAGGCTCCAGTGGTCATTATCCCCGACACGGACCAGCGCAGAACCCGCAGCGCCGCCTTCCAGATTAGCGGTACCGAGGGGCTCCTGCTGCGGCGGGTCAAAGATTGCGAGCGCGTGCCAGCCATCAGGGCGATCGCCGGCGAGCAACGCGAAGAGGCCGCGGCAGAGGAACGCCGCCTGCTCTATGTCGCGATGACCCGGGCAGAAGATCGCCTCTACCTCGCCGGCCACAGCACGCGCGAGGAGGTGCCCGAGGGTTCCTGGTACGACCTGCTAAAGCGCGGCCTGGCAAATCTCACAGGCGAGAGCGAGGCTCCCCTCCTCCATCGCTCAACCCAGCTAAAGCAGGTGACGCAACCATCGCCGCAAAGCAAGGAAGAGACACCGGCCCTCCCCGCCTGGGCCTTCCAGCCTCCACCCTTGGAGCCGGAGCCGATCCGTCCGCTCTCCCCCTCCAGGCCTGATCTACCGGACCCCCCTGTCCTCTCGCCGCTCAGCCCCGGCCCAGCGGCCGGCCTGTCACGCGGCCGTCTGGTACATCGCCTCTTGCAGCTCTTGCCCGATCTTCCGGAGGGCGAGCGCAGTGCGGCGGCTACGCGCTTCCTCGCACAACCGGCCTTTGCGCTGCCGATAGAGCAGCAGAAAGAAATCGCACGCGAGACATTGGCCGTGCTCGAGGCGCCGGAGGTCGCGCCCCTCTTCGGTCCGATCAGCCAAGCGGAAGTGCCGATCGTCGGCCTAGTCGGCGCGCGCCGTATCGCAGGTCAGGTCGACCGCTTGGCGGTCACAGTCGACTCGGTCTTGCTGGTCGATTACAAGACCAACCGCCCCTCGCCGCGTGATCCGGACCAGGTGCCGCGTGCCTATCTGCAACAGCTGGCGGCCTATCGACTGCTGTTGCGCGGACTCTATCCGGACCGTAAGCTCCTTTGCTATCTGCTGTGGACTGAACAAGCCAGGCTGATGCACATAAGCGATGACCGTCTAGAACAAGCCAATCCCTTGACCCCTCCGCCGACTGATCCCTAGATACGGCTCCTGCTTCAACGCACCCTCTGACCAATACCCCGCCAGCTAGCGGGCAAAAGGAAAGCGACTGATGAGCATCAACAAGGTTACCGACACCTCTTTCGACGATGATGTCCTCAAGGCGGATCATCCGGTCTTGGTGGATTTCTGGGCGGAGTGGTGTGGCCCCTGCCGTGCGATCGCTCCGGCCCTGGAGGATCTGGCGCAGGAGATGACGGGTCGGGTCAGCATCGCCAAGCTGAACATTGATGAGAATCCGAAGACTCCCAGCCAGTATGGCGTGCGCGCCATCCCGACCCTGATGATCTTCAAGGACGGGCAGGTCGCTGCGACCAAGCTGGGCGCGGTCAGCAAGATGCAGCTGCAGCAGTGGGTCGAATCGGTCGTCTGATTTCTCTTGAGTCTGGATCAGCGGCGCGCTCAGTTCGCGCCGCTGGTTACTCCTTCGACGCGGCGGGGCAGTCCGCGAACGCGGCGACCAATTCCTTTAACTCCCCGGCAGTCTGATCCACCGCGTGATCGATCAGCGCCGTCGGCTCGTTGACGAAGCTGGCAAGGCGCGTCTCGGCCTGACTGACGCGGCCGTCAATACGATCCATTTTCGCCGACAGCTCCTGCATCGCCTGCAAGGTCAAGGGATCGGCCTGCACACTCTGCTCCGAAAGCTCCGACCGCAGGGCCGACATCTCCGCCGTCATCGCCTGCACCTCAGTCTTCAAATCTTGGATCTGGGTCACGTTCTTCGCGACGTGGCCAGTGACCGTTTCCACCTCTTGGAAGAGCTGCCAGCCAAGGAAGAGGCAGAGTGCTACCAGGATCAAGGTGGCGTTCAGCAAGGCCAACAAGAGATTGCCGATCGTGCGACCCAGCCGCGATTTCGTTTCACTCATGGGCTCTTTCCCCTCCCTCTATCTGAGTGGCAGAACATCGACTCCGACCGACACCTGGTGCGAGCCGCCACCGACCATGAAGCCGGTGATGGGGCTGACATCGCCATAGTCGCGGCCCCAGGCCAAGGTCACATGCTCGTCGGCCACCAGCAAATCATTGGTTGGGTCAGCATCGACCCAGCCGAAGGGCGGACACCAGACCGACACCCAAGCGTGCGAGGCATCAGCCCCAATCCGTCGCGGTTGGCCCTCGGGAGGATGGGTCAAGAGATAGCCGCTGACGTAACGCGCGGCCAATCCCAGAGACCGCAAGCAGGCGATCTGCAGATGCGCAAAGTCCTGGCACACACCCTGTTTCTTGCGGATGACTTCGGTGACCGGGGTGTAGATGTCGGTGACCCCGCCCTTGTAGGTAAAATCTCGATAGATCTGGCTCGTCAGCGCGATCAGACCCTCCAAGAGCGGGCGTCCCGGCGGCAGGGCCTCTTGCGCCAGGGCCAGCACCTCTTCTCCTAAGAGAACATGGGGCGAGCCAAAGACGAACTGCTGCGCGTCGACCAGTTCCGCGCCGCGCGCTGCCCTGAGCTGGGCCGCCACGCGCTCCCAGGGCGGAGCCTCCTTGGGATTGCGCTTGCCAGGGGCGGTAACCTCGACCAGCGAAGAGGCCTTGACGACCAGCTGCCGGTGCGGCTCTTGCAAGGTCATGTCGGCCGCCCAGTTGCCGAAAAAATCTTTGCGCTCCTGCAGCAGGACGGGGCTGGGTTCGGCCGACAGCTGATAGTCCTGGACCCGCTGCCAGGGCGTATCGCGCGGGCGCAGGTGCATATGATGATGCGACAGCGCAACCTTGCCGGCATAGCCGAAGGTCGAACGATGCTTGACGCTGTAGCGCATGCCGGACCTACGCCAGCTCGCTGCTCGACACGCGGGTCTCCAGGGCGTGACTGAAGAAGTGCTCGGTCACCTCGTCGGAGATGGCCTCCAGAGAGGCCTTGGCATCAGCCAAGAGAGCGTCGAGCGTCTCCGCAGGGCCCTCTGAGAGCTGGTAGACGTCGGCCAAGCGCAGGGTGGCAGACAGCTGGATCAGCTCTCGCTCGCCGACCGAAAGTCGGTCCGATCCCGTGCTCGACTGGGGCAGATTGCTGAGGTGTCCTGAAATCAAATTGACCTGGAACAGCAGCGACCGGGGATTGCTGGGATCGACCAAGATCAAATCCAGCAAAGGCGCCAATTGGGCCTCTGTCTTGTAGCGCCAGCTATAGGTGATCAGGCTGTCGGCCAGCTCCAGCAGGAGCTCAAGACCACCGTCACGCTCTGCCCCGCCCTGCCCGACTATGGTCCGCATGGCCCGCGTGATCTGCCAGCCACGCTCCAGGCGGCGTCCCAGGTCCAGGAAGTGCCAGCCGAAGTCGCGGGTCATGTTCTCCATCATCATGCCGTTCAGCGCTGAGAGATGGTCGACCAGACCCTCGAGCAAGCGCTGCAGCCAAGCCTGCCCGAAGCCCGGCAACTTGAGCTGCACCAGGGGCGTGTTCGAGAGATGCTGCAGGTTATCCCAGGCGTCGCGCGAAAACCGCTCCCTGAGCGAGGTGCTGATCTGCCCGATGGCGCGCAGCAGGCTGACCAGATCGTCGGGACAGTCCGGGTCGGCGAGGAAGAGGCTGGGATTCCGCAAGAAGACGGGCGGCCCCTCTTTTCGGAAGCGCGCAGCATTCTCTGGCGAGACATGCTGCAGCCCTTCCAAGAGGTCCAGCACGCGCGATGGCGTGACCAGATCGCTGCCGGCCCGCTGTGCGCCACCGATCCTGACGACCAGCGAGCGCAGGAGGCGCACGGCGCTCTCCAAACGCTCCAGATAGCGGCCAAACCAAAAGAGGTTGTCCGCCGTCCGGCTGGGCAGCTCACGCCCACTCCGCCGCAAGGCGACGACCTGGCGAACCGAGGGCAACAGCGATACCGTCTCCACCGGCTTTTCAGACAGCACCCAGGTATCCTTGGAGATGTCGCTGGCATGACTGATCGGCAGGCTGGCCTGTCCCTCAGGGCGAATGCGCGCAAGGCCGCCGGGCATGGCCCGATAACCATCGGCCGTCGCAGCCAGGTAGACCCGAAGGGTCATGGGCACGGCACTGAGGGTTCCACCCTCCTGCCACTCAGGCGTGGTCGAGGCCGGCGTCAGTTCTCGCCCGACAAAGTCGTGGCTACGCAGCCTTATCTCTTGCTCAAGTGCGCTCCGCTCGGGACTGCCCGGCTCGGTCATCAGATAGCTGTCGCTATCGCCTGACAGAATGGCTTTGGATTTCGTCAGGTCGCGCACCGCCAGGTCGTCGAGGTTCTGCAGCACCTTCCGGCAGCCCTCTTCGGTGCCGCACCACCAGGTCGGAACACTGTCGAGAAGCAGATCCTCACCCAAAAGCACGTTTGCCAATTGCGGCAGATGCCCCAGCAGCGCGTCGCTCTGCACCAGGCCGCTGCCGACTGCATTGGCCAGGACCAGATTGCCGCAGCGCAGCGCGCGCAAGAGGCCGGGCACACCGACGCCAAAACTCGATAGCTCGAGCGGGTCCATCTCGCTGGAGGCAACCTGGCGCACCATCAGATCGACCGGCTTCAGGCCTTCGACCGTCTTCAAGAAGAGACGCTCGCCACGCACGGTGAGATCCGCCCCCTCGACCACGGTATAGCCCAGGTACTGCGCCAGATAGGCATGCTCGAAATAACTTTGACGCTGCTGCCCGGTGGAGAGCACCACAACCAGCGGCTCGTTGTGCCGCGACAGGCTTAGGAACTTCTCCGAGAAGGCACGAAAGAAGCTGGCGAGCCTCAGCACATTGCTCTGTTCGAAGAGGTCGGGCAACGAGCGGGAGACGACAATGCGATTCTCCAAGGCATAGCCGCTGCCGCTCGGCGCTTCGCTGCGATCGCCGGTCACCAGCCAACGCCCGTCCGGCCCACGCACCAAGTCAAAGGCCAGCAGATGCAGCCAGCAACCGCCCGGCATCGAGACACCGTAACAGGGTCTGGCGAAGTAGGGATTGGCGCTGACCAGGGCAGCTGGGAGGTGGCCTTCGGCAATCAGGCGCTGCGGTCCGTAGAGGTCGGCAGTGATCGCGTTCAAGAGATCGGCGCGCTGGATCAAGGCCGCCTCCAAAGCGCGCCACTCCTCAGCGTCGATCACGACAGGAACCAGATCCGTCTGCCAGGGTCGAACGTCGCCTTCCGACGCCGCACCGGCGACATAGGAAAGGCCGTTCTCCAGAAGCGTGCGCTCTGCAGTATTCAGAGCCTGCACACGTTCCTCGGCACTCAGCCGAGCAAAACCCCGGAGATAGGGTCGCCAGTGCGGGCGGACTTCACCGGAGGCATCCAAGAGCTCGTCGTAGTGACCCGGCCGCGGCTGATAGCCGGCAAGCACCTGGGTCCGAAACGAAGCCTCGTCCGCTGCGATCAAGGGCTCAGACATCGGCCTCTTTCGTCACCCCTTGGGATAGAGCCCTTCACTAACCATGACCAAGCCAAGGCTGGCAAGCCTACCTTGGACCAAGAGCGCTGGAGCGCAATTCAGACGGTGGATCGGATCAATCTATCGCCTTCGCACTCTAGCCTTGGCCGGCGCGCTCGCCCTTCAGCTCGTAGAGCACCTGTTCGCCGAAGCCGCGGACGTCTTCTTCGCCGCGCTCCTCCAAGAGAAAACCATCACCCAATTGAAAGGCCATCTCTTCGTTGGTCAGGATTTGCATAGGGTCGGCCATGCTCTCCAAGCGCGCGGCCAGGTTCACGGCCGGTCCGAAGACGTCGTAGACATACTTCTGCACCCCGATCAGGGAACCGATAAGCGCGCCGCTTCCGATACCGACTCGGCAGATCCATTTGTGCGGATGGGATTCGTTGCGACGATTGAGATAGCGCCGCATGCGCAGCGCCACCTTGGCGATGTTGGCGGCGTGGTCCGGCGTCGCCTCGGGCATGCCGGAGACCGCCAGATAGGCATCACCGATGGTCTTGATCCGCTCGCAGCCAAAGAGCTCGACGATGCGGTCGAAGGCCGTGAAGATATCGTTCAGCTCTGCCACCGTGCTGCTGGGATCACGTGCGATCGCCATCTCGGTGAAGCCGACGAAATCCAGCATGATGACAGAGGCCGTCTCGAAGCGCTGCGGCGTGGCCGTGCCGAAGCTCTTCATCTCCTCATAGACCGGCCTCGGCATGAGGTTCAGCAAGAGCTTCTCGACCCGCTCCTTCTCCTTCGCCAGGTCGCGGGCATGCTTCTCGGCCATGCGGGAATAGGAATCCAGCATGTACTCGGCCTGCCGCTGTTTGCTGAGGTCGCGCACCTCAACGACAATTAAGCTCTCGCCGCCGAACTCCTCAGCGCGGATCTCGATGCCCAGAGGGTGCTTGCGCTGCCCGATCTGCACCTCGACTTCGTAGCTATAGGGGCGCTTGTCGCCCAGGCGCTTGCGGGCCCGATCGATGTCCATCTCGGGCATCCGACCCTCAAGGCTGCCGCTGTCATCGTCGGTCGGTGGGAACCACTTGAAGAAGCGCGCGTTCTCGAAGCGCACCTCCCAGCTTTGGCTGTCGGCCAGGCACACCCCGACCCGCAAGGACTGCAAGGTCTCCCGCAGTGCGTCCGGCTCAGCCGGCCTCTTGATCTCGTTCATGGAATGGGTCAGTTGCCGCTGTTGTTGACGATCAGGCTCTCGCGCTGGGCGAAGGCCTCCATGACTTCAGCAATATCGCTGCTGGCAAAATCATGGTCCTCCATCGCCTCCTCCAACAGCGAAGCCGCCTCCATGAACTCGCCATGGCTGATGCCCAGGGTCCCATGCACCTTGCGCAAGGTATCGTCGTTGATGCTGACCGGCCCCCCCATGATCTGAGCGATGAACTTGGTTTGATGATCCACCAACCGCGCCATATCGATGTGCTCGAAATACCCTTGGAGTTGTTCTGACTCCAAGACCTTGTCGTAAAAATCTGACACTACTCTCCGCACGTTCTGAAAACCGCCGCACCGCTCAAACACGCTCTGCATCTTGGTACCGCTCTTTTCTATCGAGGTTTGCGGCTTTGTTATCTCACGCCGCCGATTCCAAGACAAGGAAAGCAATGCCGCGACCAGGTTATGTGACAGCACCCAAAGGGACAAAAAAGAAGGGTGGCATGAAGCCACCCTCAAGGTGCACGCAGGGGAGCACCCTACGCTGGAGGAAACGTGAAGCTTCCTCCGCAAGCCCGCCGCCCGACACCACGGAAGTAGGACGGCGGCCCCGCAGAGCTCTAGATCCGCTCTAGCCGCCGAGAGAGCGGGCGCCTTGGCCGAACTCCGGATAGGCCTCTTGACCCAGCTCGGACTTGTCCAGACCGTCAGATTCTTCCTCTTCGTCTGCACGTAGCCCGATGGTGGCTTTCAAGATCAACCAGACAACGGCCGAGGCGATGAAGGTGTAGGCGCCGATCGCAGCGATGCCGACGATCTGGGCGACGAAGTCCGCGTCATCGAAGATCGCGACAGCCAAGGTGCCCCAGATGCCAGCCACCAAGTGGACAGAGATGGCGCCGACCACGTCATCAATCTTCAGCTTGTCGAAGAGCGGGATGAAGAAGACCACCAAGGCACCGCCGATGGCACCGATCACGATGGCCAGCATGGAGTGCTGGATATCGGGATTAGCAGTGATCGCAACCAGGCCGCCGATGGCACCGTTCAGCGCCATGGTAAGGTCGATCTTGCCATAGAGCGCCTGGGTCATGAGAACCGCCACGACCACGCCACCGCAGGCAGCCAGGTTGGTGTTGGCAAAGACCAGCGACATGTTGGCAGCGTTGGCGGCTGTGCCCAAGGCCAGCTCAGAGCCGCCGTTGAAGCCGAACCACCCGAGCCAAAGGATGAAGGTGCCAAGCGTCGCCAAGGGCAGGTTGGAACCCGGCATGGGGTGCATCTTGCCGTCGGCGGTGTACTTGCCCTTACGCGGGCCCAAGATGATGGCACCGGCAAGCGCTGCCCAGCCACCAACCGAATGCACGATGGTGGAGCCGGCGAAGTCCGAGAAACCGCCGCCGACATTGTTCAGCCAGCCGCCACCCCAGGTCCAGGAGCCCTGGATCGGATAGATGATGCCGGTCAGGACCACGACGAAGATAAGGAAGGGCCAGATCTTGATACGCTCGGCCAAGGTGCCGGAGACGATAGAGGCCGCAGTGGCAACGAAAACCACCTGGAAGAACCAGTCGGACATGACCGAATAGCCGTTGCTGGTGACGGCGGCGATCATCTCCGGCGTCTTCTCCTCGGCACCGATCAGCGCGATCTCGTTATCCCCCAGATTGTAGAAGATAGAGAGGCTGCCGATCCATCCGCCGTCGACGTCGCTGTACATCAGGCTATAGCCGATGAGGTAGTACATGATGCAGGCGATGGAGAAGAGGGAGACGTTCTTCAAACAGATCGTGGCCGTGTTCTTGGTACGGACCAGACCCGATTCCAGCATGGCAAAGCCGGCGGCCATCCACATGACCAGCGCACCACACATGAGGAAAGAGAAGGTGTTCAGTACGAACTCCATCTCGGCCTTGTCGGCAAACTCCTGCGCCACGGCCGGCAGGGGAACCGCCAGCAGGCTCAAGGCGGCTGCCACGAAGAAGAGGTTTCTAGGCTTCATAAGGATAGACTTGCTCCCGATACCTGCGCTGCCCGCCGGTTGAGGACTCGACCAGGTCTTGTCGAGCGGCGCCTTGCTTCAAAGGGGTGATGAGGGGGCTCGACAGGGTCAAAGCGCAGACTGGTCGCTCTCGCCGGTGCGGATGCGCACCGCGCTTGAGAGGTCGTAGGTGAAGATCTTGCCGTCGCCAATCCGGCCGGTTCCGGCGGCTTGGCGGATGGTCTCGACGGCACGTTCTGCCAGATCGGCACTGACGGCGACTTCGATCTTGGTCTTCGGCAGGAAGTTCACGGCATATTCGGCACCGCGATAGATCTCGGTCTGGCCCTTTTGCCGGCCGTAGCCCTTCACTTCCGTCACCGTCATGCCCTCAATGCCCATGGCGGAGAGCGCCTCGCGGACCTCCTCCAGTTTGAAGGGCTTGATGACGGCCATAACCATTTTCATGCTTTCTTGTCCTTCCTGTTCGATGCAGGCACCGCGCTGCCGCACGGCGATCACTCAGTGATGAAGCAAGAAGCGTGCCAAACTGGCCCCTAGCTGCCGATCCAGCAGATTGTTGCAATGCAGCACAGTGAAATCGGGACATTCTGCATAAGAATTAATCAGATAAACCTTCTCTGCCCACCTAATGGGTATCAGAGTCGGAGATCTGCGACACGGCATGACCTTGCGGTGGGCGCGTTGCGGTCTGACCTTAGGTTCATGACAAAGCATGACGCAGAGGTTTGCATCGTCGGCGGCGGCCTGGTCGGGCTCAGCCTTGCAGCAGCGCTGGGCACGGCCGGCCTGGACGTCTTGCTTCTAGACGCACGTCCGGTTGAAGCGGGCTTGAAGCCCAGCTTCGATGGCAGAGCCTCCGCCATCTCCCGCGGTAGCAGCCAGATCCTGGATGCTCTGGGGGTCTGGCCGGGCTGTGTTCCCGGTGCCTCGCCGATTCTCGATATCCGGGTCTCCGACGGCCGCCCTTCTGAGCCCGCCTCCCCGTTCTTCCTGCACTATGCGGTGGAAGACCTGGACGAGGGGGATGCGGGCTTGGAGCCGATGGGCCACATCGTCGAGAACCGCTTCAACCGCTACGCCTTGTTGCAGCGCTTGGCAGAGCTGCCGACGGTCCGCATTCTGGCGCCGGCCTTGGTCGAGCGGCTGGAGCCCGGCTCCGCCAGCGCGCTCCTGACCTTGAAGGACGGCCGTACCCTCAAGACCTCTTTGGTGATCGCCGCCGAGGGGCAGAGGTCGGGACTGCGCGAAGCCGCCGGGATCAAGATCGCCCGCTGGTCCTATGCGCAGATCGGCGTGGTGACGACCCTGCGCCACGAAGAGCCGCACCTGGGCACCGCGCACGAGTGCTTTCTGCCCGATGGTCCCTTTGCGGTCCTGCCGCTCAACGATGACAAGGCCGGCCATCACCGCTCCTCCCTGGTCTGGACGGCCCGTGCCGAAGACCGCGAGAGCATCATGGCGCTGAGCAACGCGGACTTTGCCGCCGCCTGCGGTCGGCGCTTCGGCGACAGCCTGGGCGCCTTTGAGCAGGAGGGCGACCGCTTCGCCTATCCTTTGAACCTGCTGCTTGCCGAGCGCTTCCACGGCCCCCGCCTGGCCCTGATCGGCGAGAGTGCGCATGCCATGCACCCCATTGCAGGCCAAGGCCTGAACCTGGGCCTTCGGGACGTCGCCGCCTTGGCCGAAATCTTGGTGGATGCCCGCCGCCTAGGCATCGATCTGGGTTCACCGGAGATCCTTAAGCGCTATACGCGCTGGCGCCGCTTCGACAGCGTCACGCTTTGCCTGGTGACGGACAGCCTCAATCGCCTCTTCTCCAATGACATCGCCCCGATCCGCCTTGCCCGCGACATCGGCTTGGCGGCCGTCGACCGTGCCGGTCCCTTGAAGCGCTTCTTCATGCAGCACGCCATGGGTGTCACCGGCAAGCTGCCGCGCCTGACCAGAGGCGAGGCCCTGTAAGCCTGCTCTGCGGCTAGTCTCTGTCTTGCGATGGCGGCAGGCCATAGCGGCGCTTATAGGCCCGACTAAAGCTCTCCAAGCTGTCGAAGCCGCAAAGGCCGGCAATCTCGGTCACCGAGGCATGTGCGTTGTGTAACAGCGCCCGCGCCTTCTCCAGGCGCATCTCCAGATAGTAGGCGCCGGGCGGCTGTTTCAGATGCTTCAGAAAGAGGCGACGCAGGCGCCAAGGCGGCAGGCTGGCCTCACGGGCCACCAGTTCCAGAGGAACCGGCGAGGACAGGGTTGCAATCATGACCTCCACCGCGCGCGCCAAAGAGCGGTCGACACGCGGCAAGGACCAATCCTGTCCGAAGCGGCCCTGCGCGCGCTCGCTCTCCAGCGGTTGATAGTTCAGGATTTCGGCGACCCGACGTGCCAAGCCAGCACTGCTAAAGTGCGCGATGAGGGCAAGGGTCATATCGAGGGTCGCCACACCGCCGGCCGATGAACAGCGGCTTGGCGAGAAGGCGAAGAGGCGATCGATCAGAAAGGCCCCGCGACCAGTCTCCCCATAGGCCGCAACGATCTCGTGATGCACCGCCGCTGCCTCCTTGGTCAGCAGACCAGCCGCGGCAAAGATCAATCCGCCGGTATCGACACAGCCCATCAGAGCGCCTTTCGCCGCCCGCACTCTGAGCCAAGCATGCAGACCCGGCCCGGCCACCGCCTCTGCGCGATAGGAGGAGAGCAGCACCACAGCATCGTCACGCCCGCCGTCGAGCGCTGCATCCGCCGCGACCTGAAAGCCGCTTGAGGAGCGCACGCTTGCACCATCTTGGGTCAGACATCGCCAGAGGAAGATCGGGGCCACACTCTCACGGTTGGCCAAACGCAGGGGTTCCGTGACCAACGACAGGGACAGGAGCGGGAAACTCTCCAAGAGAACAATGGCGACGGATCGCATGGCGGCTCCTAGATTTGATCAAAAGCGTTAAGTTTCTGTCTTTCTATGTCAAGCTGGAAAGCCCTGAACCTCGATAAACTCCAAGCCGTGATCCAAGGGAGGAGAGGGGATGGAGCAGCGTGAGAGACCCTATTGGCCCGACTACGCGACCTACCGCTCGGACCGCAGTCTGGTGCGGGTTGCGATTGAAGGGCAGGCGCTGCGACTTCTATGGGACGATGGTCGCGAAAGCCGTCATCACAGCTTCTGGCTCCGCGAAAACAGTCCAGAGCCGGCAACCCTCCATCCGCAGTCGCGCGAGATGCGGATCGACCCCAGCCTGCTGCCGGCCGCCCTCCACCCTGGCGCAGCGCGCATCGATGGTGAGGGCTACCTCTCTGTGGTCTGGTCGCATGGCGGACACAAGTCACGCTTCGACCCAGCCTGGCTTTATGCCCATGCCTGGTTTGAAGAAGACGGCAAGGCCGAGGCACCCTCCCTCTGGGACGCATCCGTTCTCAGAGAACCTCCTAGCTTCGATGGCCCTGCTGTTCTCTCGGACGAAAGCCTCTTCCTGGACTGGCTGATTGCCCTGCGCAGCAAGGGCATAGCGCGCCTCAGAAACCTGCCCTCCGCGGATTCGACCCTAGAGGATCTGGTCACGAGAATTGGCCCCGTGCGGGAAAGCAACTTCGGCCGGCGCTATCGTCTGCGCATCAAGGCCGATCCCGATTCCAATGCCTTCACAAGCGGCGCCCTCCTGCCGCACATCGACATGCCCACGCGAGAATGCCCGCACGGCCTGCAGTTCTTCTTCTGCCACCACAACACGGCGGAAGGCGGCGAAGGCAGCTTCGTCGACGGCTTTCGCATCGCCGAAGACATCAGGAGAGACGATCCGGAACTCTTCCGCATTTTGAGCCAGGTGAACTGGACCTGGAACAATCGCGCCCGCGACACGGACTACCGGGCAGAGGCACCGATCTTCGGTCTGCATCCCGACGGGCGGATGAAAGAGGTGCGCTTCACCCCCTGGCTGCGCGCACCGCTGCAGGCGCCGGTCGCGGTGCAAGAGAAGGCCTACCAGGCCGTCCACAGACTGATCCGCATGACCCGCGACCCCCAGTACCAGCTGCTGGTGACCTATCGCGACGGCGATCTGGTTGCCTTCGACAATCGCCGTCTGCTGCACGGCCGCACCGCCTATGAGGCCAAGGGGGGCGTCCGGGACATCGAAGGCATCTATGCCGACCGTGACGATCTCGAGTCCCGGATCCGCGTGCTGCAGCGGGGCTAGAGCAGGAGAGGAGGAGCAGATGATAGAGCCGCTGACCATCTTGCGGCCCTCCTTGATGGATCGGCCTTGCGAATGAAGAACTTGAGCCTACGCCGGGAGCCCTGACTGCGGAATGGAGCCTTTCAACCGCCGAACCCGCCTACAGCGCCTTCTTCGACCGAGAAGCGCTGTCTTTGTCGGCGGTGCGACCCTTGAGGCCGCGATCGCCGAGTGCCAAGCGCTCGGCTTCTCTGGGCAGCTCTATACGGTGAACCCCAAGCGTCCTTCGCTGGCTGGCATCCCTTGTCATCGCAGCGTGGCAGCGCTTCCGAAGGTCCCCGATCTGGCCTTCGTCGCCGTGCCGAAAGAGGCGATCCTGGCGACCATTTCGGCATTGGCGCAACGCGGCGTTGGGGCTGCGATATGCAACACGGCCGGCTTCTCGGAGATGGCAGGGGAGGGTTTGGAACGACAGGCCGCCTTGATCGCCGCCGCCAGCGAGATGCCGCTGCTTGGCCCCAACTGTCCCGGTATGGCGAACTTTGCCGATGGCGCCGTCTTCATGATGGACCACTTCGGGCGCCACAGCCCCGGTCCCGGCATTGCGGTGATCAGCAACGGCGGCGCCTATCTCTCTGACCTCGGTTGCCAGACGCGGGGTCTTGCTGTTGCCTATCTCATCGGGCTTGGAAATCAGGCGGTGGTCAGCATGGCCGAGGTCTTCGACCTCTTGGTTGAGGATCCTCGCGTCACTGCCATCAATCTCTACTTCGAAACCTTGGGTGACGTCGCTGCACTCTCTCGTGCGGCCCTGAAAGCCCAAGCGCGCGATCTACCCGTGGTCGCGATCAAGGGCGGACGCTCCCAATCGGGCGGGCGCGCAGCCCAGTCGCACACCGCCTCTCTGGCCGGCGAGGCAGCCATCGCCTCGGCGCTCTTCGAACGCTTGGGCTTCGTCGAGGTTGAGACCCAGAGCGAAGCAATCGAGACCTTGAAGATGCTGACGGCTACGCGGCGCCCGCGCGGCCGCCGGCTGGGCCTTGCGACCTCATCGGGCTCCTACGCGGTTCTGGGGGCTGACCGGGCAGAGGCGCTGGGCCTGGTTCTGCCGCCGCCCGCGCGCTCGACGGAAAGGCTAGCGACCCTCCTGCCGCCCTTCGTGCATCCGGCCAATCCCTTGGACATAGCGACCGATCATGATGCCAGCGAAGAAGACCAAAGGGCGATCTATGACGCCTTCCTCGCCGACGACTACGACATGGCCGTGCAGGTCATGTGCTACCCACCCGCAGAGGGCTGGGATCAAGGCGGCTGGGACCGCGCCACCAGGGCCTTTGCCAAGGCCGCTGCAGCGCGTGGCCTGCCGGCCGCCTTCATCAACACCTTGGGCGAAGCTCTTCCCGAGCAGGCACGGGATCGCATGCTGTCGCTCGGCATGGCACCACTCATGGGACTGGAAGAGGGTGCGCGCGCACTCGCCAACGCCTCCCTCTACACGGAGCTGCGGTCCTCACTGGAGGAGCGCGAAACAGATGACATCGTGCTGCCAGAACCACTTCCGGTTCCTGAGGGGACGTTACTAAGCGAGGTCGAAGCAAAGGCTCGCCTTACTGCGGTTGGGCTGAGCGTTCCCAATCACCGGATTTGGCAGGACGGCCCAGCCCCCCTCGACGGTTTGCGCCCGCCCTTCGTTCTGAAAGCCCGGGCGCCCAATCTGCTGCACAAGAGCGAGCTTGGTGCCGTGACGCTCTCGCTTCCGGACAAGGCGTCGGTCGATGCGGCGGCAGCAGAGATGCGTTGTCGTCTTGAAGGTCGCATCGCGCTTGAGGGCTTTCTGGTCGAGGAGATGGTCACCGCAGCGCGGGCCGAGTTGCTGATCGGCATCCGACGTCTGCCCGCGGTCGGTCTAGCCTTGACCCTGGCCAGCGGCGGCGTCGCAGCGGAGCTCTTGAGGGATCGTCGGACCATCCTGTTGCCGAGCAGTCGCGCAGATATTGAGGCCGCCCTGCGCCGCTTGCAGCTCTTCCCGCTGTTGGATGGTTGGCGCGCTGCCCCGCGCTGCGACCTGCAGGCTGTTCTGGACACGGTCGAAAGCCTCGCGGCGCTTGTCTCCACCGACCCGGAGATCATCGAGTTGGAGGTGAACCCCTTGCTGGTCGCCGCGGAGGGCCAGGGTGTGGCCCTGGTCGATGCGGTGATGACCGTCGCGTCCGCTTCAGAGACAAAGGAGAAGACCCGTGAGCGATCCCTATAAGCACCTGCTTTATGAGGTGGATGACGAAGGGGTCTGCTGGCTGACCCTCAATCGGCCGGAAAAGCTGAATGCCATGAACCTGCAGCTGATCGCAGAGCTACGCCAGGGTCTGGAACGCGCGGAGACCGACGAAGGCGTGAATGTCGTGGTGATCCGCGGCGCCGGGCGCGCCTTCTGCGCCGGCCACGACCTGGACGAGGATGCGGCCGAAGACCGCTCTTCGATCTATGCCTACCGCGACCACTACTTCAAACAGTTCGAAGACTTTACGACGCCCTGGCGCCTGACCAAGCCGGTGATCGCCAGCGTCAACTCCATCGCCATCGGCAAGGGATTCGAGCTCACCCTCTTCTGCGACGTGACCATCGTCAGCGACGACACCCGCCTGGGCTACAGCGAAGTGCGCTATGGCATCTCCGGACACTGCATGGCGCTGCCCTGGCTGGTCAGCATGAAGGCGGCCAAGGACCTTCTGCTGACCGGTCGCGAGGTCGGCGCAGACGAAGCCAAGGCCCTGGGCCTGGTGACGGAGGTGGTCCCGCTGGAGGCCTTGGCCGAAGCGACCGCCAAGCGCGCGACCCTGATGGCGCGCATCCCGCGCGAGATCCAGAACCTGCACAAGAGCTATCTGAACAGAGTCTATGAGATCCAAGGCTTCCGCAGCGCCACCGACTACTATCTGGAACTGGTCGCGATCCTGGGCGCACAGCCGGTCCCGGACTACGTCGCCTTCAGCGAGGCCACGGCCAAGAAGGGCCTGAAAGCTGCATTGGCCGAAGCGCAAGACCGCTACAAGGGCCTTGGGTGACCCCCCGCTTCAGCGCCTGGCCAAGATCACTCCACCGGTCAACAATACGGCGGCGCCAATCAGACTGAGGCTGCTCGGCATCTGCTGAAAGAAGAGGAGGCCGATCAACCCGGCGATGATGAGACGGCTGTATTCGACCGGACCGATCAGAGAGATCGGCGCCATGGCACAGGCCCGCACATAGAAGAACTGCGCCAAGAGGTTCAGGGGGCCCAGCATCAGGTAGGGCAGGAACTGCCAAAAGGGTGGGCTGGTCCAGACCCATAGCGCTGGGCCTAGCAACAGCACGCTGGCGATGGCGTTGAGATAGAGGATCAGAACCAGCGCGCTTTCACGCTGCGCCAGAATGCGCGTGGTCAGGGCCTGACCCGCGAAGAAAACGGCTACCAGGGCCGAAAATCCCAGGCCGGCCCAGTAGTAGGGATCTGAGCGGCTGACACTGCCCTCGACGACGAAGGCCCCCTCACCCAGAACGACGGTTGCAGCACCTGCGATCAGGAGCGCTGAACCGAACCAATGCAGGGGCTTCAAGCGCTCGCCCAGGAAGATCATGCCCAAGGCGAGTGCCAGTAGGCCATCCAGCATCTGAACGGCTGTCACGTCCAGCAGCGGCGCCCAGAGCGGGGCCTGCAGCGCAAAGGCTCCCGCAGCCACCGCCATCACTGCGCGAACCAAATGCAGCCGCCAATGCGGGCTGACGCTGTCAGGCAGGCGCTTTCCTTTGAAGGCCATAAAGGCCAGCACCAGAAGCAGACCGGTGAAAAAGCGCAGAAACTGCAGCTGCAGTACTGGAACCTCATCGCCCAGCAGCTTCTCCGAGGTGAAGATCACCGTATAGATCGCGCTCTCCGCCAGCACGAAGAGGATGGCGATCGCCTCTCCGCGGCGTCGCTCCGCTGATCCCGCCTCGGCCTCGCCCCCCGCCATGCCGGCCTCACGCGATGGTGGGATCGTGACGCACCAGAGTGGCGTTCTGAACGCTCTGCCCCGTCAGCCCACGAATGAACCCCCAATGCGAGACCACAAGTGTGTCCGGCCAATCTCGGCGCTCGGCCGCCTTTACGCGAAACTGCTGGCAACGCTGAAGCAGCTGTTGGTCGGTCTCGTCAGGATAGGGCCACCAGACCTCCTCCAGATCGGCGAAGTCGATCGCTGGAAAGCGCCCTTCCAGCTTGCTTCTGGGCGATCCGATGTCGCAGACGAAGAAGGCACGCTCAGAGACCAGGGTCTCGATCTCGATCGGCAGGCTCAATGCCTCCGCCAGAATCTCTGCCGTCTCCAATGCCCGCCAGTAGGGCGAGGAGAGCAGACGCGAGAAAGAGCGCCCTTCGGCCGTCAGTTGCGCGGCCGCCGCACGAATTTGTGTTCGCCCTTCATCGGTCAGCTCGGGATCGACAATCCCGGGATCGACGCGTGTCTTCGAGAAATGCTTGTTAAAGAGCGATTGCCCGTGACGGATGAGCAGCATGCAGCAAACCTCGAAAGAAAGGTGGAATCCAAGCCTTGATGCGACCCTAGCACAGCTTGGGCGTGGCGCTCTGCCCTCTCCCTCGTGCTTGCTCTTTGACCGGGAGACGCCTATCTAGCGAGTAGCACAAAGGAAAATGACTCTGCCTGCCCGAAGGATGTTAGGCTAGATCAAGTTTCCTAGGCGGACAAAGTTCCGCCTGCTGTCTTCAACCTCCAGATCTCGGCGGCGGCGCCGAACCATGGGGCACGAGCTTGCAGTATCTCGATCTCATTCTACTGGCTGTGATTGCTGGCTTTATCATCTTGCGTTTGCGCAGCCATCTGGGCCGACGCACAGGCCATCAAGAGCAGCTCGACCCCTTCGCGCAGCAGCGCCGCGATCAGGCAGAGCGCGAGGGCGGCGAAGATCGCGTGCTTCGCTTCCCCGATCGTCAGGAGGAACCGCAGACCCAGGCCGAGGAGGATCACTCGTCGGACATTGGGCGCGACGATGTGCCCAGCCACTCTGTGCCGGTCGGCAAGGGCCTGACCGACATCAAGTCCGCCGACCCCGGCTTCGACGATAAAGAGTTCGCTTCGGGCGCTCGCATGGCTTTTGAGATGATTCTCACCAGCTATGCCGGCGGCGATCTCAAGACCCTGCGCCCCTTGCTGGCCAACGAGGTCTTTGAAGAGTTCGCCGGCGCAATCCGCGAGCGCGAAGAGGCTGGCGAAGTTCTGGAGACCACCTTGGTCGGCATCTCCGATGCCGAGGTCGTCGAGGCCGAGCTGCAGGGCAAGACAGCCTTCGTCACCATCCGCTTCCAGTCAGAGCAGATCAACGTGCTGCGCGACCGTCACGGCAAGGCTATCGAAGGCGGCGAGTCCGACGTGGACTACATCATCGACCTCTGGACCTTCGCTCGCAACACCCGCAGCCGCGATCCCAACTGGACCCTGGTGGCCACCGACACACCTGAAGACTAGGCCATAGGCTCCGCGTAAGCAGCTGCTGGCTCGTCCGTTGGACTAAAGCCAGACGAAGTCGCTCGCCGTGAGTTGATTGGCAGCCGTCATTCCGGACAGGCGGACGGCAATGTCTGCAACGCCATCACCATCTTGATCGACCTGAAGCTGTTCACTGCCGGCAAAACGTGCCTCGCTGTTGCCTGCCGCGGAGAAGGCAGCGGATCCAACATAGGCGAAGCTGCCGACTTCGAGACCGGTGGCGAACACCAGGGCGTCTTTACCACTCGCAGATCCGAAGACAAGCCCCTGGAAATCTGCGATGAGCGGACCGCCACTACCGGCCGAACCAAGGCTGCCGCCATCGAAGAGAAAGCTGTCCTCTCCTGAGCCACCATAGGCTTGGACGCCAGTGGCCATCTGCAAGCTGTCACTGCCGGAGCCACCGGAGAGGAGGTCGCTGCCGCCACCGCCGTCCAGCAGGTCGTCACCATCGTTGCCGGCAAGACTGTTGGTGCTGATGTTGCCGAAGAGGCTGTTGTCCATAGAATTGCCGGCCAGATCAGCTGCTCCGATCTCGTTCAGGAAGCCAAGTTCGACATGGCCTTCGGGGCCGTCGGGCAAGGTATAGTCCAGCGCATTGGAGCGCACGGCATCCCGTCCCCCACCCGTCGCCGTTTCTCGAACCAGATCGCTCAAGGTGTCGACGATGAAGGTATCGTTTCCGGCTCCCCCGCTGGCCGTGTCGCTGCCGGAACCACCATTGAGGCGATCTCCGGCCTGACCGCCATAGAGATTATCGCTGCCACTGCCGCCCCCAAGGCGATCCCTACCGGCCTCACCGTAGGCGCGGTCACCGCCTTCGGCGCTGAACAGCGTATCGGACCCACTTCCGCCAAGCAGCTGGTCGTCACCCTGCTGGCCACGCAAGACATCCGTTCCGCTGTTGCCCAAGACCTGACTGTCGCTGCCGGACCCGGCAAAAATCAAGTCGTCGCCATTACCGCCATGGAGGGTCAAGTCGTTACCGCTGCCGCCGTAAATCAAATCCACTCCACTGTCGCCGAAGAGCGTGGTGTCGTTCCCGTCACCACCGAAGAGGGTATCCACACCCGAACCACCAATCAGCAGATCGTCGCCGCCGTTTCCGCCGAAGATAAGGTCGTTGCCCTGAACTCCGTTGAAGCGATAGTCAGCGCCTAGGCCACCGTAGAGCGTATCGTCACCCGCAGCGCCATAAAGCGACTGGTCATCGCCGCTTGCACCGCGGACCTCGTCATTGCCGCTATCTCCCGACAAGAGGAGGTCTGCCCCAGATCCGCCATAGAGCTGATCGTCACCGTCTCCACCAAAGACCGTGTCTGTCGCGACGCCGCCATTGAGTGTCCGATCATCACCGCTGCCGCCGTAGATCAGATCCGCGCCACTGTCGCCGAAGAGCGTGGTGTCGTTCCCGTCACCACCGAAGAGGGTATCCACACCCGAACCACCAATCAGCAGATCGTCGCCGCCGTCTCCGCCGAAGATAAGGTCGTTGCCCTGAACTCCGTTGAAGCGATAGTCAGCGCCTAGGCCACCGTAGAGCAGGTCGTCGCCGCTCGCTCCGTATAGCGATTGATCGTTGCCGCTTGCCCCTCGGACCTCGTCGTTGCCCGAGTCACCCGACAGCAGGAGGTCGGCCTCGGACCCACCATAGAGCTGGTCGTCGCCCACCCCTCCAAAGACCGTGTCGGTCGCGACGCCGCCATTGAGTGTCCGATCATCACCGCTGCCGCCGTAGATCAGATCGGCACCACTGTCACCGAAGAGCGTGGTGTCGTTCCCATCACCGCCGAAGAGGGTATCGACACCGGAACCACCGATCAGCAGGTCGTCGCCGCCGTCTCCGCCGAAAATAAGGTCGTTGCCCCAGGCTCCATTCAGTCTGTAGTCGTCGCCAGAAGCGCCGTAGAGCCGGTCATCGCCGCTGTCGCCATAGAGGGATTGGTCCGCAAGACTGCCGCCGAACGCCCGATCGTTCCCTGTATTCCCGGCCAACAAGCGGTCCGCACCATCACCGCCGGAAAGCGTGTCATCGCCCTGTCCGCCGAATAGACTGCTGTCGTCGCCAGCTTCACCCAGAAGATAGTCAGCGCCTGTCCCACCGACCAGAGTATCTGACCCAGACCCACCATCAAGCGTGTCAGAGCCGGCTAATCCATAGAGGCGGTCGTTCCCACTCAGTCCGAAAATCGTGTCAACCGAATCCGTTCCCGTCAGGACATTGTTCGCCCCGGCAGTGCCATAGATCAACGCCATGATGATGTCCTTTCGCCCAGGGCAGGATCTCGTCAAATCGACATGACCTGTCGTCGTCCTGCTCTACAGCTCTGAAACGGAGGGCCGAATCACGCGGACAAGTGAGTCCACCTGAAGGCGATCGGCCCTCAGCCATCGCTGTTTGGGCGAAAGGTTACCATCAATCCGAGCTTTCTCCAATGGTCTTCCCGGATTGGTTACGCTCTTTCTATGCAGTACGTCAGGCTAGGATTAGGGGAGAGAGCCCAACGTGCGCCCTAGCCGGCACCCTCCCATCACCAGCGAATCATGCCGGCGTCTGAGACCAGGCACTGACCAGTGATCCATTCGGCCTCTTCCGAGGCCAGGAAGGCAACGGCTGGGACGATTAGCTTGGGCAAGCCCTTGCCCTTGATCGCCTGCAGCATCTCGACGAAGCCGAAGGCCTCTTTGTGTGGGCTGTTCTGCGTTGCTTCGGTATCGATCAAGCCCGGGGCCACAGCGTTGACTGTGATTCCGTACTGGCCGAGTTCGGTTGCCAGCGCGCGGGAGAAGGTCAGCACACCGCCTTTGCTGGAAACATAGTGCGCCATGTTAGGCGTGCCGGCGAAGAGTGAGTTGGAGGCGATGTTGACGACCCGGCCGTAGCCGCCCTTCCGCATCAAATCAGAGCCCGCCTTGCACATCAGGAACATGCCGTCGAGGTTCACCCGCAAGACGCGGCGCCACTCCTCAAAGGTAAGCTCGTCCCAGGGCACGAAGGGCACGATAGCGCCGGCATTCACCTGCACATCGAGCTTGCCGCAGCGCTCCTCGACGCTGCGGTGCAGGGCCGCGACCTGTTCCGGCTCGCCGATGTCGCAGGCCACCGCAAAGGCGCCGCCGCCCAGAGCCTTGGCGGTTGCCTCGGCACCCTCGGCGTTGATGTCCACCGCGACCAAGGTGGCCCCCTCCTCCGCCAGGCGCTCGGCGATGGCACGGCCCAGCCCCTGGGCAGCCCCGCTGACCATCACCACCCGATCCTTGAAACGCTGCATCCTTTGATCCTCCCTCTACTGTTGATGCCTCCCGCTCGGCGATGCAGCCTTCCTCACTGCTTGCTCAGTTGCGCGCCGACGCGATGATTGCCATGACCGCCGTCTGCCCGGCCGCCACGTTTAGATGCTTGCCGCAGGACGCCATGGCGCCGGCCAGCGCGGTGATCGCGACCGAGGCGTAGATCGGCTCTGCCACCGGTCCCATATGCCCGACCCGGATCAGCTTGCCCTTGGTCTCGGCCACGCCGCTGGAGAAGACCACGCCATAGAGCCTGCGTGCTGCTGCCAGGAGCTGTTGGTCGTTGATACCGTCGGGAAGGGCGACGGCGGTGCAGGTCGGCGCGGCGATCGATTCGCGCGCCGGCCAAAGATCCAAGCCGAGCGCCAAGAGGCCCGCCCTGAAGGCCCGCGCAGTCAAGGCGTGACGCGCCCAGACGGCCTCTGGCCCCTCGTCCAGATAGTGATTGATGGCCGCATCCAGCCCGTTCATCGCCGCAACCGAGGGCGTGAAGGGAAAGATTTCACCGCGCTTCCAGGCATTCTTCCAGTCCAGCAAGCTCAGGATCGAGGCTCGCGGGGCTGTGGGATTGGCCTCCATGTGAGCCCAGGCGCGCTCGCTGACCGCCAGCAGCGAGAGGCTGGGCGGACCACCCAGACACTTGCCAGGACCAGTGATGAAGATGTCGGCCGAGCAGTCGTCCGGATGGATATTCATGCCGGCGAAGGAAGAGACGGCATCGACAATCAAGAGCGCGTCATGGGCGCGAACGATGCGGCCGATCTCCGCCACCGGGTTCAAGGTGCCCGAGGGCGTGTCGTGATGTACGACAGAGACCACCTTGATCTCGGGGTGCGCAGCAAAGGCGGCTTCGACGGCAGCCGGATCGATGGCCTCGTTATAGGCCACCTCGATCTCTTCGACGCGCTTGGCGTGACGCGCCGCCCAATAGCCGAAGCCCTTGCCGTAAACCCCGGAGGCCAGGTTCAAGACCACATCATCCGGTCCGATCAGGGATGCGGCCGCCGCTTCGATCGCCGGCGCCGGCTCGCACTGCAAAATCAGGGTCGGCGCCTCGGTCCGAAGCGCCTGGGCACAGCGCTTGCTGATCAGCTCATAGGCCTCTTGGAAATAGGGGTCATAGTCGTAGTGGACCGTGCTGCTCATGCCTCTCAGCACAGCGGGGTAACAGGCCACGGGGCCGGCAGAGAGGGTGATGATGGGCTCTCTTTCGCTCGCGGCTAGCTCGGCGGACATAGGGCGTCTCTCCTTAGGGGGCTGCGAAGTGCGGCGCAGTCTGCCACATTCGCGCCATGAGCCAAGTAGACTTCCTCATCGTCGGCGCCGGCAGCGCCGGCTGCGTCCTGGCGGCCCGCCTCTCCGAAGATCCCGATTGCCGCGTTCTGCTGGTCGAAGCCGGCGGCCCGGCCAGCGATCCGGACATTGCACATCCCCTGTCTTGGACCGCGCTGCAAGGCCGCCCAATCGATTGGGACTTCTATACCGAGCCGCAGCAAGGAACCGCAGGCCGCCGCCATGCCTGGGCTCGCGGCAAGGTCCTGGGCGGTTCCAGCGCGATCAACGCTATGGCGCATGTGCGCGGCCACCCCGAGGACTTCGAGCGTTGGGGCCTGCCGGGTTGGGGCTTCGCTGACCTCTTTCCCTATTTCAAGGCGATTGAGGATTGGCATGGTGGCGCCGATGCTTGGCACGGCAGCGGCGGCCCGGTCGCCCTGATGCAGCCCGAAGAGCCTCACCCCATTACCCTTGCCTATCGCGCAGCGGCCGCGGCCGAGGGCTTGCCTGCTATCCCCGACCACAATGGGCCGGAGATGGTCGGGCACACCCTCAACAGCCTGACCATCACCGAGGGCAAGCGGCAATCTGCGGCCGACGCCTACCTGACAGCGGAGGTTCTGGCCCGCCCCAATCTCTCCTTGCGGCTGAACAGCCCGGTCGCAAAGCTGATCCTCGACGGGCAGAGCTGCCGCGGTCTCATGCTGCAGGACGGGGAGAGGCTCTTGGCCGAGCGCGGCGTGATCCTGGCGGCAGGTGCGATCGGCTCGCCTCACCTGCTGCTGCTCTCCGGCATCGGCCCGGCTCAGGACCTGCGTTGGCTCGATATCCCGGTCATCCGCGACCTGCCTGGAGTCGGCGCCAACCTGCACGACCATCTGCTCTCCGGCAGCAATCTCTACGCGGCCAAGGCAGCGGTCCCGCCCTCCAGGGCGCAGCGCTCGGAATCGCTGCTGTACCTCGACGGCGGCTGGCCAGGCGCGGCGCCTGATCTGGTGCTGGCCTGTGTCATCGCGCCGGTCGCGACCGAGGCCTTCACGGCGCCGGCCGACGGCAGCGCCTATGCCCTGATGTTTGGCTTCACGCGTCCGCGCAGCCGTGGCCGTCTGACTTTGGCCAGCGCCAATCCTGCCGCGGCCCCTTTGATGGACCCCAACTATCTGGGTGAGGAGGAGGACCGACAGCTCTATCTCGCCGCCCTGGAGTGGGCTCAGCGCATCGGCCATGCCCCGGCACTCGCCGGCTGGCGAGAGAGAGAATTGCTGCCGGGACCCGACTGCACGACGGAGGGCCAGCGTCTGGCCTTCCTGGAGAAGGCCGCACACACCCACCACCACCCTGTCGGCACCTGCCGCATGGGTCTGGATGAGGGTGCCGTGGTCTCCTCCGAAACACTGACTGTTCAAGGTGTCGAGGGGCTCTATGTCATCGACGGCTCGATCCTGCCGGAGATCACGACCGGTCCCTGCAATGCCGCGATCCTGGCGATCGCCGAGCGCGCCGCCGCCCTGCTGCAAGGCAAGGCCCCGCTGCCGCCGCAAGATCCGAGAGCCCGCCGCTAAGCTCACGTCACCGCGCGTCCTTTGCCCACCCGCGGGCGTGGCCTGCCGCCGTCGCTGACCGCCATGATCATCAAGATCTCGCGCGGGCGCGGCGCATCGGCGACGAAGAGGGTCATGGTGTCCAGTTCATCGAAGGACCAGATCTCGTCCTTGTGCGCCAATGGCACGTCGATGCTGGTCCCGGCCGCGGCGACCTTGGTGACGGAGGGTATGATGTTCTCGCCGCCGCCCAGGGCCGCGCGCATGGGCTTTCCCAGCTTTGGATGCAACAGTGCTGCAGCATGTTCCAAGTCACCCTCGATGCCGACTATGGCGGCCTTGCCATAGGCCTTGGGCGGACCCGCAAGCTGTGCTGCGGTTTCGGCCATGAAGCGCTCGCCCAAGGTCATGCCAATGTCGAAGAGCGGCGAGAGGTCCTCGACGAAGCGACCGGCGAAGGGGTTCTCGATGACGATCAAGGCGGCCGCCCGCACCACCGCCGGATCGGCGGCACCACCGGCCTCGCTGTAAATGGTCTCCTTGACGATTTGCACCTTGCGTGGGGTCATGGTTCCAGCGTCTCCTGGATAGAGATTTGAGAGAAGAGCGTAATGCCAGTCCGGCCTAGCCCAGCCCTGATCGTACTCGGCCTCGCGAGCTTGTTCCTCGGAACGCCGAGCCTGGCTGTCGACAGTGAGGTCTCCCTCACCGTGACCAATCGCGGTCCTGAGGCGCTGCGTTGCCAGTGGCAGCTGGCCCATTGGATGACGGCCTCAGCCCTGGCTCTACCGCCCGGCGCGGCGACCGAGATCTCCTTCTGGCGCGAAGAGAGTGGTGCACTCTTCCTGAGGCACGAAGGGGAGCCGCGCCCCTTCCACATCGAGGAACTTCTCTGCGGTCCGGACCAGAGCTTCGGCCAAGAGCGGCAGGCGCTTGACCTCTCCACCTTGAGGCGCGGTGAAACCACTGCCGTTGCGCTCTCCTGCGCCACGGACCAAGTCCTCAGCTGCGATATCTCCCCACTGCGGTAGCGCCGAGTTTTCGGCCCCTCCATTTGCAAAGGCTCCCTCGGAAGAGAAACGAACCAAAGGCTAGCAGGGGACAACAAGTCTTGGCAATCACGAGTACAATATACGAACCAATAGATGCAAATGGTTCACGAATCATTCTATCTCAAACGCTAGCAAGTGATGCAATGCCTTGATAAAACGTAGCTCTGCGAAGAGCCTGTCAGGACAACCGAACCTGCACAAGCTCTGCACACAGGATATCGAGGACGATTGGTGCGAACCTTTGTGAGCCATAGAGTCCGATGATTGGCCTTCTGGAGCGCCTGGGCAGCGGTCTGGACCGCCTGGCGACAAGCCTGCTGGGTCTCCTGCTCCTGGCCCTGGTGCTGCTGAATGTGGCTAATGCCGCAGGGCGCTATCTCTTCGGGCGGGCACTGCCGGGTGCAGACGAGATCCTGCTCTACGGCATGATCTGGCTGGTCTTCCTGGGTTTGATCCAGGTGACCGCCAAACGACGCCACCTCTGTCTCGACCTGCTCGAACGCCAACTACCGGGCCGCGGTCGCGCTCTGCAGCGTCTGCTGGTCGACCTCTTGATCGCCTGCCTCTGTGGCTACCTGGCCAGCCAATCCTGGATTGTCGTGCAACGCTTGAACAGCATCGGCCAGACCTCTATGGCGGCAGGCTTGCCGATGGCCTGGGTGCACGGCGGTCTTCTGGTTGGTCTCGCCGCCACGGCGCTGACGGCAGCCCTTCAATCCCTGCTCCGCCTCGTCAGCCTCATCCGCGGGAGCGCGGCATGATCTGGCTTCTACTGATCCTGCCGCTGCTCCTCTTCCTTTTGGGCGTACCGATCTTTGCGCTGCTCTTGATCGCGGCCGGTCTGACCTTGCTGGTCGCGCTGCCGATGCCGCCGATTGCCCTGCATCAGGTCCTGTTCGGTGGGATCGACAAGTATGCGCTTTTGGCCGTGCCCTTCTTCATCTTTGCCGGCGAGCTGATGAACCGCGGTGGCATCGCCCAGCGCCTGGTCGACTGGGTGCTCAGCATCACCGGGCGTCTACCCGGCAGCCTCGGGATCGCCACGGTCGGCACCTCGACCCTGATGGGTGCGGTCTCCGGCTCCAGCCCGGCCACCGTGGCCGCAGTCGGACGCAGCCTCTACCCAAGTTTGCTGGAACGCGGCTATTCCGAACGCTTCTCTCTGGGTTTGATCGCCTCCTCCGGCTCCATCGCGATCGTGGTGCCGCCCTCCATCGCCATGATCCTCTATGGCGCCAGCGCCGAGCAGTCGATCCCCAAGCTCTTTCAGGCAGGATTGCTGCCCGGCCTTTTGATCGCCCTCCTGATGGCGCTCTACATCCTGCTCTGGGCCAAGGGGCGCGAACTCAAGGAATCGAACGGCTTCTCGACCGCCGTCTTTCTCGCTGCAACGCGCCGGGCCTGGGCTGCCTTGCTGATGCCGGTGGTGGTCCTGGCCGGGATCTATCTGGGCTGGTTCTCACCGACCGAGGCCGGCGGCGTTGCCTGCCTCTACGCCATCCTGGCCGCAACCCTGCTCTATCGCAGCCTCTCCTGGCGCGGGGTTCTGGATGCGGCCGGCGAAGCGGCTCTACTGACCGCGCAGATCCTGGTCATCGTCGCGGCCGCCGGCGTCTTCTCCTGGATCCTGACGGTGCTGGCCGTACCGCAGAACCTGGTCAAAGCCATGGTGGCGATGGAGCTCTCCCCGCCCCTCTTCTTGTTGCTGGTCAACCTGCTTCTGCTCGCCATCGGCTGTCTCTTGGATCCGACCTCCGCCATCCTGGTGCTGACACCGCTGTTGTTGCCAATCGTGCTGCATCTTGGGATCGACCCGATACACTTCGGCATCGTCATGACGGTGAACCTCTCGATCGGTATGTTCACGCCGCCCTTCGGCCTCAACCTCTTTGTGGCCCAGTCGGTTCTGTCACCGAACCTGACTGCCATCTATCGCGGAATCCTACCCTTTTTGGCCATTCAGTTGATCGCCCTGGGCGCGGTAACCTATCTGCCGGCCCTGTCCCTGCTACTGTTATGAAGCAAGAGGAGTAATGCCCAATGTCTCTCGTCTCCAGATCCTTACGCCCCGCGGCCATCGCGCTTGCCGCCGGCATGGCCCTTGCTGCGCCCCAAGCAGCGCAGGCCGAAGCGGTCATGAAGCTGGCCAGCGCCACCATCAACGACGTGCAGCACGAGTGGCAGAAGCGCTTTGCCGAAGAGCTCAACGCCCGCGTCGGCGATGCGGTCAAGGTGGAGATCTATCCGGCAAGCCAGCTGGGCACCATCCCGCGCATGCTGGAGGGCGTGCTCTTCGGCACCATCGAAAGCTTCATCACCCCGACCTCCTTCCTGGTCGGCACCGAGCCCAAGTTCGAGATCTTCGACGTCCCCGCCCTCTTTGCCTCGCCGCAACAGGTCGGCGGCGTCCTGCACGACCCAGACTATCGCAAGCATCTGGAGACCATGGGTCTGGAGAAGGGCTTCCGCGTCATCGGCGCCATCTACAACAGCCCAATCCTGCTGCTCTCGACCAAGCCGGTGAGGGACCTGGAGGACTTCAAGGGCCTCAAGGTCCGCACCTTCGCAAGTCCCTTGCAGATGAAGCCGCTAGCCTCGATCGGCGCCAGTCCGCTGCCGCTGCCCTTGAGCGAGGTGGTCCCAGCCCTGCAGTCCGGCAATATCGATGCCATGTTGGCCGGAATGCCCATCCTCGTCGCCTTCAAGTTCTATGACGTCGCCAAGTACGTGACCGACCTCAGACTCTCGGTCGTGGTTTCGGTCAACATCGTGAGCGAGGCCTGGTTCCAACAGCAGAGCCCGGAGGTCCAGAACGCGATCCGCGAGGCCGGCTGGGCCGCAGCCGAGGCGGTCCTGCCCTTCGGCATCGAGAACGTGGCCCGCACGGATCGGATCTGGGTCGAGAAGGGCGGCGAAATCATCGAGTTGCCTGCCGACCAGCACAACGAGATGCTGGAGGAGTTCCGCAGCGTCGGCATCGAGATCATCAAGGAAAAGCCAGCCGTCGCTGCCGAACTGGACCTCTTGGAAGAGGTCATCCAGGCAACCCCAACCAACTGACCGAATCGACACTGACCCTGCACAGGAAGGGCTAATACCCCACGAAAGTTGCTTTCGTGGGGTATTGAGATCTACCATGCTGCATGTCCGACCTGTCACTCAGCCTGCAGACGACCTATCAGGACCTGGTCGAAGCGCATCGGATGCGCTCGCTTGCCGACATTGTCGGCAAACCCGTTCTGAAGCAGCAGAACAAGCATAGCTTCTGGTACGACCACAGACGGATCGGTGATCGCGTCGTAGACCGTTACATCGGGCCGGATTCGCCAGAGCTGCGGGCCCGCCTAGAGCATTCCATCAACCGATCGGAAACCCGCGCGACCTTCGTCAAGCGCTGCTCTCAGCTCGTCGCACAGCTCCGCGCCGGAGGTCTTCCAGCGCTGGATCGCACCACCGGCAAGGTTCTAAACGCACTGGCGAAGGTTGGCACCTTCAGGCTTGGTGCCACCCTGGTGGGGACGCATGCATTCCGACTCTACGCAGCGGAGTTGGGAACAAGAGCAGCGGTAGGCCTGGGGGTGACCGAAGACCTGGACATCGCCGCCTTCGAGGTGCTGTCATTGGCGATCGATGACAAGGTCCATCCCTCGCTACAGGAGACCTTTCGAGATCTGGCGCTGGAGCCGATTTCGGGCCTCGACCCGCGCCAACAGCCGACCCGCTGGCAGATGCCAGGAGGGGGAATCTCCATCGATTTCCTGGCGCCCAGAATGCAGGACAAGCGCGATATCGTCCCTTTGGCCGCATTGGGCGTCCATGCAACGACGCTCTCCTACCTCAACTACTTGATCGCCGAGCCGATCCTCGCCGTGGCCCTCTATCGTGAAGGTGTCGCCTTGCAGATCCCACGGCCGGAGCGCTATGCCGTGCACAAGCTGATCGTCGCGTCCGAGCGTCGCGATGCAGACGCCGCCAAGGCACGCAAAGATCGTGCGCAAGCGCGATGGCTGCTGGAGGTCTTGGCCGAGGACCGACCGGGAGAGCTTGCCAACGCAGTGGAAAACGCTCAGGAGCGCGGAGCCAAGTGGCGCGCAGCCCTCGACCAAGCGCAAAGCAACGACTCCTTGGTGCGGAGTGTCTTCAAGAGCCTGCCGCGCTGAGACTTCAGCACCGGCTTGCGATCAACTGGGCGTCACAACTTTCAGCCCGATGATGCCGATGGCGATCAGCGCGATGCAGAACAGGCGCATCGGTGCCATCGATTCCTGAAACAGCATGATACCCAGGATGGCCGTTCCCACCGTCCCGATACCGGTCCAGACCGCATAAGCCGTGCCCAGCGGCAGTGTCTTCAGAGCCAAACCCAAGAGCGCCAGACTGACGATCATGGAGGCACCCGTGGCCAAACTCGGCCAGAGCCGGGTAAAGCCCTCGGTATACTTCAGACCGGCGGCCCAGCCGATTTCCATCAGACCGGCCAGGAACAACAGAATCCATGCCATGTGACTTCCCCTAGTAAAATGTGTTCTTGATGCCCCTTCTGGGTTTCGGGGCGGCAGACGAGTCCTCTGCGCTGGAAAGCCTGCCGCGACCGTCCCACTTATGCTAGACAGCAGAGGTCGCAGGCCTCTTTCCCCTTTCAGACACCAGGAGCTGCTTCTTCGCCTATGCAAGAGCTCAACGCCCGTATCGAGAGCAAGCGCGAGGATCTGGTGCGCTTGACCCAAGACCTGATCCGCATTCCGACCGTCAACCCGCCGGGCGATGCCTATGTGCCCTGTGCCGAGTTCATCGGCAATCGCTTGAAAAGGCGCGGCTTCGAGGTGCTCTACATCCGTGGCGAGGGCAGCCCCGGTGACAGTGCTGCTTATCCCCGCACCAACGTCATCGCCCGCATCGAGGGCAAGCGGCCGGGGCCTTGCGTACACTTCAACAGCCACATCGACGTGGTGGCAACGGGTGAGGGCTGGAGCCAGGACCCCTTTGCCGGAACGGTCAAGGACGGCAAGGTCTATGGGCGCGGCGCCTGTGATATGAAAGGCGGCTTGGCGGCCTCGATCATCGCCGTGGAAGCGCTCTTAGAGATGGGCTTTGACTGGCCCGGCGCGCTGGAGATCTCCGGCACCGTGGACGAGGAGACCGGCGGCTATGGCGGCGTCGCCTATCTCGCCAAGCAGGGCTACTTCTCACGCCCACGCGTCGACCAGGTGATCATCCCAGAGCCACTCAACCCCGATCGCATCTGTCTTGGTCATCGCGGCGTCTGGTGGGCGGAAATCGAGACCTTCGGCCATATCGCGCATGGCTCCATGCCCTTCCTCGGCGACTGCGCCGTGCGCCACATGGGCGCGGTCATCGATCGCTTCGAGCGCGATCTCTACCCCGCGCTTGCCAACAAGCGGACCAGCATGCCGGTGGTGCCCGAGGGCGCCAAGCAGTCGACCATGAACATCAACTCGGTCCACGGCGGCCTCGGCGAAGGCTTCGACGGCCTGCCCTCTGCCCTGGTGCCGGACAGCTGCCGCATGGTGATCGACCGCCGCTACCTGATCGAAGAGAGTTATGATGAGGTCAAGGGCGAGGTCGTCGACATCCTGGAAGCCCTGAAGCGAGAGCGGCCGAAGTTTGACTATAGCCTGAATGAACTCTGGACCGTCGGCCCGACCATGACGGAGCGCAATGCGCCCGTGGTCCAGGCCGTCGCCAAGGCGATCGAGGGCGTGCTTGGCAAGCCTGCCGAGTATGTCGTCTCCCCCGGCACCTATGATCAAAAGCATGTCGCCCGGATCGGCCATCTGCATGACTGCATTGCCTACGGCCCCGGCATCCTCGATCTGGCGCATCAGCCCGACGAGTTCGTCGGCATCGATGACATGGTCGCCTCCGCCAAGGTGATGGCGAGCGCGGCGATCACCCTGCTTGGTATAGAGACCCGCGTTTAGGTTCCCGCTATTCCGGCAGATAGCGCTCCGACCAGGCCTCTCCAGCCGCACCTTCCTCGATCATTAGCTCGATGGTGGTGTCGTCGTAGCCCAACGACCGGAGCACCGCACGCGTATGGGTCCCGTACTTTGGCATGGGCGCCGGCAGGATGATCGGCGCCTTTTCCGGCCTGACGGCGTTGGGGACCACCAGATCGCACCAGCGCCCCATGGGATGCTGGTCGTGGCGTATCACCTGATAGGTGCCGGGTTTTATCTCAAAGGCCTCCTGGCTTTCGAGCTGGAGAGCCCCGTCGCGTGTTTCCTGCAAGGAGCCCAGGCGGACCAGAGCCACGGAACCTTTACACAGGAGTGCCTCCCAAACGGCGAAAGGCTGAGATTGGAACCGCTGAGCTAGGGCCGGCTGCAAGTCGGTCTCGGGCAAGGCCGCCAAATCACTCAAGGCATCGACTTCGGCGAGGGCCTTTCCTCCTCCGTCAGGAGCCGCCAGGAAGAACCAGCCGTCGGCGGCCTGATAGCAGTGGTAGAAGGGCCCCCACCCCAAGGCCGCGCGGCCCGAAGGCTCGTCGAAGGGCGCGCGCCCCTCAAAGTCGTACATGAACGGAGCCTGGATCAGATTGCCGGCCGCCGCCAAGGAGGCGCGCGCCAATCCGCCCTCCCCCGTCCGCTGCCGCCTCACGAGGGCCGCCGCCAGACCGACCGCACCGCAGAAACCAGCCAGAACATCGATGGTCCCGAAGTGCGCATGCTCTTCCGGCGTCTCCATGCCGCCGCCGAAACGCAGCATGACACCCGTCGCTGCCTGGGCAAGATCGTCATAGCCTAAGTGGTCCGACTTGGGCCCGCGATTGGGTCCACCGAAGGCATCCAGCTGGGTTAAGATCAAACCTGGCTTCAGCGCGTTCAGTCGGTCGGGATTGA
This sequence comes from Rhodospirillales bacterium, assembly GCA_963669335.1. Classification (GTDB taxonomy): domain Bacteria; phylum Pseudomonadota; class Alphaproteobacteria; order Kiloniellales; family JACOMY01; genus JACOMY01. The sequence continues at coordinate 804,500 of OY770023.1, read as the reverse complement.
GGCCAAGCTTGTCGCGCTGCTGATCGGTGCCGTTGAAGGTGATGACGTCGGCCCATGCGATGAGGCGATCAAAGGCCGACCGTCCGGCGTCTGTGCTGAGCGATAGCAGGGCCGAGCGCTTACCGCGCTGTGCGTAGATGCCGAAGATGACGGTGTTCCAGGGATCGACCGAGGGTTCGACGGGTTGCACGGCAATGATCTCGGCACCAAAGCGCGCCAAGGTCGAGCCGATGGTGGGGCCGGCAATCACGTTGGTCAGGTCCAGCACCTTCAGGCCCTCCAGCCAAGGCTGATTGCCTGCCGCGCCGGAGTGCGAACGAGCGGGCTCTGCCAGCAGTCGGTCCAGGGCCTGACGCGCAGCCTCCTGCTCTAGGCAGGGCCGCTTTTGGGCAGCGGCTTCGTCCTCACCCAGCCAAGCGACATTGCCCATCTGGCGCATGGCGCCATGGGCCGGATCGGTCACCTCCAAAATGAGGCCGCTGGCCAGCGCGTGCGGGTCCTTCAGCCATTCCGCGGTGCGGCGCTGCTGTGTGGCCGGAGCCTTGGCGCTGCCGAAGAGATCCTCCCACTCATCGGCGCTGCGTGTAAGGAAAGCCTGCTTCATAGCAGCCGCGACGCGGGCACGGTCCTCGGCCCCTACGGGATAGTTCCAGAGGCTCCAACTGGCCGGCCAGTCCTTGCTGTCGAGATAGGGATTGAAGGCCGGCAGTTCGGCCAGCAGGTCTTCCAATCCCAAGGTCTCCAGCACGCGCGCCGGGTGGCTGCGAACGCTGCCGGCAACGACATAGAAGCCGCGACCTTCGGCGCAAGCGTAGGTCCGGTAGAAGGGGTCGAGGAACTCGGACAGGGCCTCGAAGCTGAGGTTCATCGGCAACCCCTCGGCCGCGCGACGATCCAATTCCACCTCTCGCGGCGACTTGTAGCGCTCGGGATAGTCCTCGACCTGAAGGCAATTGTAGGCCAGGCCTTCCAGCAGGGCCGAGGCCAAGGGCACCTCGATGTGCTCGCCACCGTTCCGATCGCGCGCCAAGAGAGCGAAGAGCAGAGACAGGGCGCCAAAGGCCGCGCCGTAAGCCGAAGCCAAAGCGAGCGGCGTGAAGGAGGGGTTGATCCCCATCAGCCGGCGGTTCAGGCCCATGTCGGTGAACTGCCCAGAGCGCGCGGCGATGATCGCCTCCCAGGCCGGCAAATGCCCGAGCTCCGGATCGCTCGACGCAAAGCCCGGCATCGAGAGCGTGACCAGATCAGGATTGACCGCCCGCAGGTCCTCCGGACTCAGGCCCAGACGTCCCATTACGCCCGGCCTGAAATTCTCGATCACAGCGTCAGAGCGGGCCGCAAGGTCCAGCGCAGACTGCCGCCCCTCTGCGGTCTTGAGATCCAGGGTCACCGCCGTCTTGCCGCGAGAGAGCATGGCAGAGGCCGGTGTCTTCAGCCGTGGGCCGCCCGGCGGATCGATGCGGATGACCTCGGCGCCTAAGTCGGCCAGCATCATCCCAACCAGAGGACCAGCCAGGTACTGGCCAAAGTCGAGGACTCGGATGTCTGAAAGCGGTCGTGTCGTGCCCATAGGTTCCGCCCCTTCTCTCACTTACGGGCATCTGGCACCGGCGCAACCGGGGGTGGCTAGTCAGAAGACGACTTGGAGTTTTCTTTCTTCTCCTCCTTGACCGCTTTGTGGAAACGCTTGCTGATGTCCTCCAGGTCGACGGTCGGGGCCGGCATCTGCGGGTCCATCTCTTCCATGGCTTCGCGCAGAATCCGGGCGATGATCACGTTGCGTGCCCACTTGTGGTTGGCGGGTATGACGAACCAAGGCGATTGATCCGTCGAACAGCGACTGAGCGCCTCCTCGAAGGCTGTCACATAGTCGTCCCAGTACTCCCGCTCGCTGTAGTCGGATTCGCTGATCTTCCAATGCCGGGTCGGGTCCTTCAGACGCTTCTCAAAGCGCTTGAGCTGCTCTTCCTTGCTGATGTTCAGGAAAAACTTGAGGGTCTTGGTGCCCCGATCGGCCAAGAGCTGCTCGAAGCTGTTGATCAGGCTATAGCGGTTGCGCCAGACCTCTTCCTTGACCAGACCCTTCACCCGGACGATCAGGACGTCCTCATAGTGTGACCGGTTGAAGACCATGATCTGGCCGCGCTCTGGCGCCCAGAGGTGCACGCGCCAGAGGAAGTCGTGCTCCAGTTCGTGTCCGGTCGGCTGCTTGAAGGACTGCACACGACAGCCCTGGGGATTTACGCCGGAGAGGACATGACGGATGGTGCCGTCCTTGCCGGCCGCATCCGGTCCCTGCAGAACGACCAGGAGCGCTTGCTTGTTCTCTGCGAAGAGGCGGTATTGCAGCGCCGCCAGCTTCTCTTTCTCTTCTTCCAGAAGTGCGTTGGCTTCAGACTTCTTGAAGCTATTGGTCCCGGAGGGATCATAGTCGGCGAGCGAGACAATGGCCCCGGCCGGAACACGAAACTGATCGTAATAGCGCATGAGCCTTCCTTCTGCTGAAGGAAGGCTCATGCATGGTCGAGTTAGTTGTCAAGGAAGCTGCGGAGTTTCCGGCTACGGCTCGGATGCTTCAGCTTGCGCAGGGCCTTGGCTTCGATCTGGCGAATACGCTCGCGGGTCACGTTGAACTGCTGGCCCACCTCTTCCAAGGTGTGGTCCGTGTTCATGCCGATGCCGAACCGCATGCGCAGGACACGCTCTTCACGCGCCGTCAGAGTGGCCAATACGCGTGTGGTGGTCTCACGCAGGTTGGACTGAATGGCGGCATCCAGAGGCAGGACCGCATTCTTGTCCTCGATGAAGTCGCCAAGGTGCGAATCCTCTTCATCGCCAATCGGCGTTTCCAGGCTGATCGGCTCCTTGGCGATCTTCAGAACCTTGCGCACCTTCTCCAGCGGCATGACCAGGCGCTCGGCCAGCTCTTCCGGGGTCGGCTCGCGGCCGATCTCGTGCAGCATCTGCCGGCTGGTGCGCACCAGCTTGTTGATCGTCTCGATCATGTGCACCGGAATTCGGATGGTGCGGGCCTGATCGGCGATCGATCGGGTGATGGCCTGCCGGATCCACCAGGTGGCGTAGGTCGAGAACTTGTAGCCGCGGCGATACTCGAACTTATCCACCGCCTTCATCAGGCCGATGTTGCCCTCCTGGATCAGGTCCAGGAACTGCAGGCCGCGGTTGGTGTACTTCTTGGCGATGGAGATCACCAGGCGCAGGTTGGCCTCGACCATCTCGGTCTTGGCCCGGCTGGCCTCGCGCTCGCCGCTCTTGACCGTGTTGGTGATGCGGCGGAACTCGCCGATCGGCAGCCCGACCTGTTCCGAGACACCCTGGATCTCTTCCCGAACACGCAGGACCTCGTCGGGATGACGCTCGGCCAGGCGCTTCCAGCCGCGGCCCGGCAGATCGCGCACCGAACCCAGCCAGTTCGGGTCCAGCTCTGAGCCCTGGTAGTACTTGAGGAAGACCGCGCGCGGCACACCGCAGCTCTCGGCCAGACGCATCAGGCGTCCCTCCAGCACCATCAAGGTCTTGGAGAAGCTGTAGAGCTGCTCCAGCAGGGCATCGATACGGCCGTTGTTGAAGCGGATCGACTTCATGTGCTGCACCATGTCCTGGCGCAGGCCGTCGTAGTGATCCTCGGTACCCAGGTCGAGCTCTTCGCCACTGGTCATGGCGGCCAGACGCTCTTCCTGCACGGCCATAAGGTCGCGGTAGCAGAGGGCAATCGCATCCAGGCGCTCCAGCACCTGCGGCAGCAGCTGCTGCTCCATCGCCGAGAGCGAGAGCGCGTTGTCTTCATCGTCGCCTGAATCGTCGCTGTCGTCGCTGGTCTCCGAGCCCGTAGTCTCCGACCCAGCACTGGCCTCACTGGTTTCAGTGCCGGAGCCGTTGGTGCCAGAGCCATTAGTGCCAGTGCTACTGGTGCCAGAACCATTGGTGCCAGCTGCAGCCGCACCGTTGGCAGAGCCGTTCACGGGCCCTTTCTGTTCGCCACCCTCGGCCTCGCCATCCCCTGCTTCGCCAGCAGCCGCGTTCTTGTTGCTGTTGTCTTCGCCGTCGGGACCGGCACCATAGGTCGCGTCCAGGTCGATGATATCGCGCAGCAGGATTTCCTGATCGATCAAGGCCTGGCGCCAGTGCAGCAAGGCATGGATGGTCAGCGGGCTCTCGCAGAGGCCAGAGATCATCTTCTCGCGACCGGCCTCGATGCGCTTGGCAATGGCAATCTCGCCTTCACGCGACAGCAGCTCGACCGAGCCCATCTCGCGCAAATACATGCGCACCGGGTCATCGGTACGGCCGACCTCTTCGTCGCTGACGTTGCCAGAGGCGTTGCTGCTCTCTTCCTCTTCCTCGGCCTTGTTCTTCTCTTTGTTGGCCTCTTCGTCTTCCTGCTCTTCGCCCTCGACGACGGTGATGCCCATCTCAGAGAGCATGGCCAAGGTGTCTTCTATCTGCTCGGCAGAGACCTGCTCTTGCGGCAGAGCCTGGTTGATCTCGTCGAGGGAGACGTAACCACGCTCCTTTGCCTTGGCGACCATCTTCTTGACCGCCGCCATGGTGGCGTCGATCAGGGCGCCGTCCATGGCCTCTTCGCTATTGGTGGTTTGAGCTTCGCCTTGTTTGCTTGCCATCGCGTCCTCGCAACCGACTGTGTTCAATACAGGAAAGAGCGGTCAATTCCGCCTTCGCCTGCGCCCCTTGCCCCTTGTCCTGATACCAGGTCCCTTTGCCCATTCGCCCTTAGGCCGGGACCGAACCCTTCATTTCATGCTTTCGAAAGTCACCTGTCACCACCCATCGCTGCTCATGGCATAGCCAATGCCAAAAGCCGCCGATCGGCGGCCTCATAGGCCCGCTTTGCTGCCTCCAAACTCGCCATCGTCTCTTCAGTGAGGTCTTCCGCGACACGCGCTTCTGCTTCGCGTATGGCCTCTTGAGCACGTGATCTGGCGAAGTCGGCAAGCAAAGTCTCCAACATACGCTCGACCTGTTCTTGTGGTGCGCCAGGGCGCGCCGCAGCGCAAAGCGCGTAGACGGCAGATGACAGAACCTGATCGAGCAATGCAGCATAGCCCAGGCTGCTCAACTGGCGACGCAAGGCCTCGCTGTCAACCTCTGGCAAGGTCGCAAGGCAATCAATCACGCTTGCTTTGAATCGTTCTAGTTCTGCGTTCTGGAACTCAAGGGCAGCAAGTTCTTCCAAATGCAGATGTGCAAATCCGGGATGATTGACCAAAATGGCCAAGAATTCACGCTCTTGACGCTGTCTTTGACTCTCCGGCGCCGGTTTTGTCCGGTTTGGCGCTGTGGTACTTCGTGGATCGCGGCGACGCTTTGACGTGAATTCTTGGTCCCGCTGTGGCCGTCTTGCTACATAGAATCGATCCATCAAAAAGCTGCGATAGCTTTCCTGGACGCTGGCATTGCCGATCTGACCCGAGAGGCCCAGCAGTTTGGCCTTGAGGGCCGCCCAGCGTTCCGGTGTCGCCGGCGGGATCGGGCCCAAGGCCTCCTGCCAGACCAATTCTGCCAACGGCAGGCTCGCCTCCAGGCGGCTCTTCAATGCCTCAGGCCCACCGCTGCGCAGCAGGCTATCGGGATCCTCTCCCTCGGGCAGGAAGGCAAAATTCAGCGACTTGCCCGGTTCCAGATTGGGCAGCGCGCGTTCGATCAGGCGGCGGGCGGCCCGGCGGCCAGCCTCGTCACCGTCCATGCAGAGCAGTGGTTCATCGACCAGGCGCCAGGCTTGGCCCAGTTGCTGCTCGGTCATGGCTGTACCCAAGGGTGCTACGGCCGCGCCGAACCCGAACTGGGCCAGCGCGATCACGTCCATATAACCCTCGACCATCAAGAGGCGCTGGCTCTTGTCTCTAAGCGCCTCTTGCGCGCCTTTCAGATTGTACAGCAGTTCGCCCTTGTGAAAGAGCGTGTTGTCGGGCGAGTTCAGGTACTTGGGCCCGCCCTCGCCCATCCGCCGCCCGCCGAAGGCAACCACCCGGCCACGGCGATCGGTGATGGGAAAGACGATCCGGCCGAAGAAGTACTCACGCAGCCGCCCGCCGGCCTCGTCCTGCTTGGCAAGCCCAGCTTCAACCAGCTGTGCGGGTTTGATTCCCTCGCGCTGCAGGGCTTCGGTCAGGAATCCGCGTCGGTCGGGCGCAAAACCGAGACGAAAGCGCTCAACGCTTCGGGCGGTCAGGCCACGTCGCTCCAGATAGCTCCTGGCTTCGGCTCCCTCCTGACCTCTCAGGCTCTTCTCGAAGAGCTGGCAGGCCGCCTCTACGACTTCGAGAAGGCTCGCCTGGCGGGCTGCGGCAGCTTTGGCTTCCGGAGTCGGTTTGGGCACCTCAAGGCCCGCTTCCGCCGCCAGGCGCTCGACTGCCTCTTGGAAGCCCAGCCCCTCGGTCTGCATGACGAAGGAAAAGGCGTCGCCATGCGCGCCGCATCCGAAGCAGTGATAGAAGCCCTTGGCCTCGTTGACGGTGAAGGAGGGCGTCTTCTCGTTGTGGAAGGGGCAGAGGCCCTGATGCTCCCGCCCCTTACGCTGCAGGCGCACTCGCCGGCCGATCAAGGCAGCCAGCCCGATGCGGGCGCGAAGCTCGTCTAGAAAGCCCTGCGGCAGGGACATGTGCGCTCCCACTTTGGGCTCAGCTGTCTGTTCCAAGCCCTCCGGTCATACCGTTCATCTATTCAAAGATAGCGCAATGCGGCGCGCCCAGCATCTGCTCAGGCGAGTCGACGCTTGACCATGCCGCTGGCCTTGGCGAAATCCATCTTGCCTGGAAAGCGCTCTTTCAGCGCCGCCATGACGCGACCCATGTCCTTGATCGAGTCGGCCTTCAGTTCCTGCATCGCCGATTCGACGGCCGCCTCGGTCTCCTGCTCGTCCATCATCTGCGGCAAGAAGCGCGAGATCACGTCGATCTCCTCCTGCTCTTGCTGCATCAGATCCTCACGCTTGCCCTTTTCATAGGCCGCCATGGATTCGCGGCGCTGCTTCACCATTTTCTGCAGCATCTCAAGGACGGCATCGTCGCCCAGCCCATCGTTCTCGCCGCGCCCTCGGGCAGCGATGTCACGATCCTTCAGGGCAGCGAGGATTAACCTAATCGTCGAGACGCCTCGCTTGTCCTGGCCTTTCATGGCCTCCTTCAAGGCAGCGTTCAAACGATCACGCAACATGGGCGAACTCCTGATAAACTGGTCATTGGCGGTCTCGGCGCCATCCCCTCCCAAGCCTTCCACCGGGACGAGCGGCGCGCACCCTAACGCGCCTTAAGGCTTTGCGCACCCCTCCAATGCATCGAGCTTCTGGCAGCGATGACTTGCGAGGGCGGATGCGAGCGCTTAAGAGCTAGTGTCGATACAGCCACATCACCAGGGGTCCGGTTTCGCCCATGAGCCCAAATTCGCAAACGGCCGCCATCACAAGCGGGCCGTCTCTCGTTGTGCGCCCCGAGGGTGCAACGGCCTGTCTCATGCTCTCCGATGGCAGTCATTTCTGGGGCCGCGGGATCGGGGCAACCGGCCAAGCCGTGGGCGAGGTCTGCTTCAACACCTCCATGACCGGCTATCAAGAGATCCTGACCGATCCTTCCTACGCCGGGCAGATCATCACCTTCACCTTCCCCCATATCGGCAATGTGGGCACCAACCCGGAAGACATAGAGACCAAGACGCCGGCCGCGCGCGGACTGGTGCTGCGCAGCCTGCCGGGTGATCCCTCAAACTGGCGCAACAACGACAGCCTGGAGGCCTGGCTGACCCGCATGGGACTGGTGGGTCTGGCCGGCGTGGACACCCGCGCGCTCACACGGCGGATTCGCGATGCCGGCGCGCCCAACGCCGTGATCTGCCATCAGCCCGCCGGTCGCTTCGACCTGGATGCCTTGGCCGCCCAGGCAGCATCCTGGCCCGGCCTAGAGGGCATGGACCTGGCCAAGGAGGTCTCCACGCGCCAGACCTATCACTGGGACGAGACCGCCTGGGCCTGGCCTGAGGGCTTTGGCCGGCAAACCGCACCGCGCCACAAGGTCGTGGCCATCGACTTTGGCGCCAAGCACAACATTCTGCGCATGCTGGCCAGTGCCGGCTGTTCGGTGACCGTCGTTCCGGCAACGGCAACGGCCGAAGAGATCATGGCGCACGAGCCAGACGGGATCTTCCTCTCGAACGGACCGGGCGACCCGGCAGCCACGGGCGTCTATGCGCTGCCGACCTTGAGGACCCTGGTCGAGAGCGGCAAGCCGATCTTCGGCATCTGCCTGGGCCATCAGCTCTTGGCCCTGGCCTTGGGAGCCAAGACCAAGAAGATGCACATGGGCCATCGCGGCGCCAACCAGCCGGTGCAGGATCTGGATAGCGGCCGGGTCGAGATCACCAGCCAGAACCACGGCTTCGTGGTCGATAGCGCAAGCCTGCCCGCCGGTGTGGTCGAGACTCATCGTTCGCTCTTCGACGCTACCAACGAGGGCTTGAAGGTCGAGGGCAAGCCGATCTTCTCGGTTCAGCACCATCCGGAAGCCTCTCCCGGACCGCAGGACAGCCAGCATCTCTTCGAGCGCTTCGTCGCACTGATGGACGCGACAAAATAGGATCGCGCATTGCCAAGGGGGCAGGCTTGCACCGCTGCCCCCTTTTCATGTCGCACGCTGCGTGGCATTAACGCCTTTTAGCAAAGCACTGGCTGGCGAGATCGGCGCGCCGGGGACAAACCGTCTCGGCGCTCTTTTCGTGCGGCCTCGCCATCCGATTGAAGAGCCTAGGTGACAATCCATGCCCAAGAGAAGCGACCTTAAATCGATCATGATCATCGGCGCCGGGCCCATCGTGATCGGTCAGGCCTGCGAGTTTGATTACTCCGGCGCTCAGGCCTGCAAGGCGCTGAAGGAAGAGGGCTATCGGGTCATCCTGGTGAACTCCAACCCGGCCACGATCATGACTGACCCCGGCCTGGCCGATGCCACCTATATCGAGCCCATCACCGCCGACGTCGTGACCAAGATCCTGAAGAAAGAGCGCCCGGACGCGCTGCTGCCGACCATGGGCGGGCAGACGGCACTCAATGTGGGGATGGAGCTGGACAAAACGGGGGTCTTGGAAGAGCTGGGCGTCGAGATGATCGGCGCCAAGGCCGATGTTATCGACAAGGCCGAAGACCGAGAGCGCTTCCGCGCCGCCATGGAGAAGATCGGCATTCGCTCGCCCAAGGCCCGCATGGTCGAGAGCTACGAAGAGGCGCTTGAGGCCCTGGATATGGTCGGCCTGCCGGCCGTCATCCGTCCCTCCTTCACCTTGGGCGGCACCGGCGGCGGCATCGCCTATAACCGCGAAGAGTTCAGCCAGATCGTGCGCGGCGGCTTGACCGCCTCGCCTGTGGGCTCTGTCCTGGTCGAGCAATCGGTGCTGGGCTGGAAGGAGTTTGAGATGGAGGTGGTCCGCGATCAGGCGGATAACTGCATCATCATCTGCTCCATCGAGAACGTCGATCCCATGGGCATCCACACCGGCGACTCGGTCACCGTGGCCCCGGCGCTGACCCTGACGGACAAGGAGTACCAGCTGCTCCGCAACGCCTCCTTGGCCTGTCTGCGTGAGATCGGTGTGGATACCGGCGGCTCCAACGTTCAGTTCGCGATCGATCCGGCCACCGGTGAGATCGTGGTGATTGAGATGAATCCCCGCGTGTCGCGTTCCTCGGCCTTGGCCTCCAAGGCGACCGGCTTTCCGATCGCCAAAGTCGCCGCCAAGCTGGCCGTGGGCTACCGCCTGGACGAGCTGCAGAACGACATCACCAAGGTGACCCCGGCCTCTTTCGAACCGACCATCGACTATGTCGTGGTCAAGATGCCGCGCTTCACCTTCGAGAAGTTCAAGGGTGCGGAGGCCTACCTCACCACCTCCATGAAGTCGGTGGGTGAGGCCATGTCGATCGGCCGGACCTTCCCGGAGGCGCTGCAGAAGGCGCTGCGCTCGCTGGAGACCGGCTACAGCGGCCTGGACGAGGTGGAGATTCCCGATGCCGTCGCCGATGACGGCAGCGTCGATATCGATGCGGTCTCGACCTATCTGGCACTCCCGAAACCGGACCGCATTCTGACCATTGCGCAGGCCTTCCGCCTGGGCCTCTCGCTAGAGCGCATTGCCGAGGTGACCCACTTCGACCCCTGGTTCCTGCGCCACATCGAAGAGCTGGTCCAAGAGGAAGCGACGCTGACGGCGCAGGGCCTGCCGGGCGATGCAGTTGGCCTGAGGCGCCTCAAGGGCTTGGGCTTCTCCGATCACCGCCTGGGTGGCTTGGTCGGCATCGAGCCCGACGCCGTTGCAGCGCGCCGCCAGTCCTTGGGCGTGCATCCGGTCTTCAAACGCATCGACACCTGTGCGGCCGAGTTTGCCTCCGACACCTCCTACATGTACGCGACCTACGAAGGCGACGGCGTCTTCGAGCCGGAGTGCGAGGCCGATCCCAGCCAGCGCGAGAAGGTGATGATCCTGGGCGGCGGGCCCAACCGCATCGGTCAGGGCATCGAGTTCGACTACTGCTGCGTCCATGCCGCCTATGCGCTGAAGGACGCTGGCTATGAGACCATCATGGTCAACTGCAACCCTGAGACCGTCTCCACCGACTATGACACCTCCGATCGCCTCTATTTCGAGCCGCTGACCGATGAGGACGTGATCGAGATCGCCCGACGGGAACAGCAGGCCGGCACCTTGAAGGGCGTCATCGTCCAGTATGGCGGCCAGACGCCGCTGAAACTGGCCGCCGCCTTGGAGCGCGCCGAGATCCCGATCCTGGGCACCCCGGTCGAGGCCATCGATCTGGCCGAGGACCGTGAGCGCTTTCAGCAGTTGATCGAGCGCTTGGGCCTAAAGCAGCCGCCGAACGGCACCGCGACCTCCTTGAGCCAGGCCCGCAGCATCGCCGAACGCATCGGCTATCCGGTGCTGCTGCGTCCCTCTTACGTGCTGGGCGGGCGGGCTATGGAGATCGTCCACGACGTGGGCCAGCTCGAGCACTACATGGAAACGGCGGTCAAGGTCTCCGGCACGTCACCTGTGCTGGTCGATGGCTATCTGAGTGACGCCATCGAGGTCGACGTGGACGCGCTTGCGGACGGCGACACGGTCCGCATTGCCGGCATCATGGAGCACATCGAAGAGGCTGGCATTCACTCCGGCGACTCGGCCTGTGCCCTACCGCCCTTCTCACTCAGTCCGGATGCCTTGGCAGAGATCGCGCGCCAGACCGAGTCGCTGGCTAAAGGCCTGGGCGTGCGTGGGCTGATGAACACGCAATACGCAGTGCGCGAGGGCGAGATCTACGTGCTGGAGGTCAATCCCCGGGCCAGCCGCACCGTGCCCTTCGTCGCCAAGGCAATCGGGCAGCCACTGGCCAAGCTGGCCGCCCGTGTGATGGCCGGCGAGGCCGTCTCTGACCTTATGCCGCAGGATGGCAGCACAGGTGGCCATGTGGCGGTCAAAGAGGCCGTCTTCCCCTTCGCCCGCTTCCCCGGTGTCGATGTCGTGTTGGGACCGGAGATGAAGTCCACCGGTGAAGTCATGGGATTGGATAGGGATTTCGCCAGCGCCTTCCTGAAATCCCAGCTAGGCGCCAGTTACGATCTGCCGAAACGCGGTTCGGTCTTCGTTTCTGTCAAGGAGGGTGACAAAGAAGCCGCCCTGCCGCTGGCTAAACAGTTGGTAAACTTGGGTTTCGGTCTGGTGGCCACCACCGGCACCGCCAAGGCCTTGAGCGCAGCCGGGCTCACAGTCACCCCGGTCAAGAAGGTGCGCGAAGGACGCCCGCATATCGTTGATGTCATGCGGTCCGACGGCATTCAGCTGGTGATCAACACCAGTGAGGGGGCCAAGTCGATCGCCGATTCCTTCTCGATCAGACGTCAGGCGCTGATGGACCGCATTCCCTACTACACCACGATTCGCGGCGCCCAGGCCGCGATCCTGGCGCTGGAGGCGCGTGAGAGCGGATCGCTTGAAGTCGCCCCCTTGCAGTCCTACTTTGTTGGGCTGTCTTAAAGCCGCTCAACTCAGAGCGTCTTGTCGAACGACAAAAAATCAGGTCAGAATTATCAACTGCGCCTAACAGCGACAAGGGAGCGGTGAAAGGGTCCCTTCTATGAGTGATAAGGTTCCGATGACGTCTCAGGGTTTCCAATTGCTGGAAACGGAGCTCAAACATCTAAAATCGGTCGAACGACCGGCCGTCGTCAAAGCCATCGCCGAGGCCAGAGAGCATGGCGATCTCTCAGAAAATGCGGAGTATCATGCTGCGCGGGAGCGACAGAGCTTTATCGAAGGCCGTGTCGCGGAGCTGGAAGACAAGATGGCTCGCGCAGAGATCATCGACGTCAGCAAGCTCTCGGGCAGCACCGTAAAATTCGGTGCCACGGTTACTGTGGTCGATGAAGACACCGACGAAGAAGCCACCTATCAGATCGTAGGCGAGTTGGAGGCTGACGTTGCCCAGGGACGCTTGGCAATCACGGCCCCCATGTCGCGCGCCTTGATCGGCAAGCAAATCGGCGACAGTGTCGAGGTGCACACGCCGAGGGGCGAAAAGGCCTACGAGATTCTCAAGGTTCAATACAGCTGATCCGGCGTTTCCTTCGCCGGATCCTGGAGAGGAACCCCTGAGCTGCACTGCATTGCCTCAGGGCGGGGTCGGCTGTGGCCTGACCGAGACGAGAGGGACTGAACAGCCATGTTCTATGAGACCGCCAAGAACGATCACGGTTTGCCGCATAACCCCTTCAAGTCCTGTGTCGTGCCACGCCCGATCGGCTGGTTCACCAGCCTGGACGAAGCAGGGCGCGTCAATCTCGCCCCCTACAGCTTCTTCAACGCTTTGGCGTCCGATCCGCCGATGGTCATGTTCTCGGCCAACGGCATAAAGATCGAGGAATCCAGAGCCAAGGATTCGGTGACCAATGTGGAGGCGACAGGTGAGTTTGTCGCCAACCTGGTCACCTGGGAACTGCGCGAGCAGATGGTCCTGACCTCGGCCCCGCTGGCGCACGGAGAGGCCGAAAACAGTTTCGCCGGGCTCGAACTGACGCCCTCCAGCATGGTCGCACCGCCGCGGGTAGCGGCAGCGCCCATCAACATGGAATGCCGCCTCTGGAAGGTGATCGAGCTGCCCTGCGGAACACCGGGCGAGCGCAACACCATGGTGATCGGCGAGGTGATCGGCATCCACATCGACGATGCGATCATCGTCGATGGCCTGGTCGATCTAACCTTGGTCAAGCCCGTGGCGCGCCTGGGCTATCTGCAGTATGCGGCGGTCGAAAACCCCTTTGATATGCGTCGCCCGCCTGGAGGCGGCGGCTGAGCGCCAGGAGGCTCCCAATGAAACGCTTTCTCCTGCCTCTCATCCTGCTCGTCCCTGCAAGCGCAGCGGCGGAAGGCGCCAGCAATCAGGCCTATCAGCTGATCGATCAACGGCTTGAGCTGATGCAGCCGGTGGCGGCCTGGAAGCTGGATCGCGGTGTTGCCGTCGAGGACAAGGAGCGTGAGGCCGTGGTGCTGGCAAAGGCCGTTGAGGCCGCCGGCGAACGCGGCATCGATCCCGAGGGCGCGGCTGCCTTCTTCGCGGCCCAGATCGAGGCGGCCAAGGAGATCCAGTTCTGCTGGCTGGAGCGCTGGGACAGCGGCGCGGCGACACCGCCGACGGAGGTGCCTGATCTTAAGGCAGACATTCGCCCGCAGTTGATCCAGATCGGCGCCGATCTCCTGACTTCCGTTCAAGAAGGGCTCTCCCAGAAGGAAACGCTCCACCTGGCCGCCTTTCAGGACACTGTTGAGGTCGATTGCCTCTCAGCGGAGACGCGCGACGGATTGTTCGACGCCCTCACCCAGCTAGAGCTGAGCGATTAGATCCATGTAGGCCTCGGCCACCAGATCGGCCTTGGAAATCCCCAGGGCCTGCATCAGCCGGGCCGCCTCAGCCTCACCTTCGGTGGCCGTTTCCGCGTGATCGAGCACCACTTCCAATTCGAGAAAGCCACCTAAGCCCTCGACCTGGTCGAGGTGCACGCGGGTGCGACCGATCAGATAGAGCCGGCGCGTCTTGATCACGCGGCCGCGCTCTCCCAAGGCCGCAGCCAGAAGCCCAGAGAGTGCTTCGCCCTGGCTGCTCTCGACTACGCGATAGTCGCTGAGCTTCGGCCCCTCTTGATCCGGGCGGCGATAGAAGATGAGCTGAGCCGGCTTTTCCGCGATGAGACGCAGTTTGAGGCGCCCCTGCGGGACGAGAAAGAAGACATCCTCTTGTCGGATGACCTGGGGTCCGCTGTCAGCCAGCAGGGCCACCTGTCGCTCAAGCACCGCCAGGTCGGCGACCCGGGCCTTGATCTCGATGTTGCGAGCCACCGGGCTAGAACGAGTCCTCCTCCGGCTCCCCGTCCGGATCGATCGGGACGCCGGGGTCCTCCTTGGCAGTGCGAATGACCTGGATGGTCTGCACCGTCGTGACATGCGGGGCAGAGGTCAGCCGCTGAGTCAATTCATTCTCGTGCTGGGTGTTGCGCGCCACCAGGCGGATGACGAAGTCGTGCGGCCCCCGCGCCATATGGCACTCGCGCACCTCCGGCCAGGCCTGCATCGCAGCCTCGAACTCCTGCAGTACCGTTTCCGCCTGGCTGTCGAGCCCCACCAGGGCGAAGAAGGTCACGTCATAACCCAGAGCGGCAGCGTTGACCCGGGCGTGATAGCCCTCGATCAGACCGCTTTGCTCCAGGGCCCTAAGGCGCCGCAGGCAGGGTGGCGCCGAGATACCGGCGCGACGCGCCAACTCGACATTGGTCATGCGCCCTTCCTGCTGCAGATCCGATAAGATCTGCAGGTCGACGCGGTCCAACTTGCTGCGTCGCATAGACCTCTCTCCACTGTGATAGCCTGCCGCCAGCGTCCCCAGACGCACTCCGACGACGCACTCCGACAAGCGCAGCTTTATTTCAAGTCAACGCTCACAAGCAAGCGATTCTTGCCCTCCGCAGCATGGAGATTTGCGGTCTCACGCCTCGCTGAATCGCGGAGCCGTCATCGGTGTTTGACTTGCCGGGGCCACAGAAGAGCGGCAGAGTCGCGCCCATGCTGCAAGCGCACAAGGCGCCGTCGGTCTGGGCGGTCACCGACAACAAGGCTGGAAACATCATCCAGGCCTTGGGCTTGGCCGAGGCCTTGGGCCTCGAGGCCACCTTGAAGCGCATCCGCACGCAACCACCCGTCTCTTGGCTGCCACCTCAGCTCTGTCCGGACAGCCTGGCCTTGCTCGGCCAACGCGGACCCAGCGACTTCGTCCCCCCTTGGCCCGATATCGCCATCGGCGTAGGCCGCAAGGCTGTACGCCCACTCCTGGCCCTGCGCACAGCCAGCCTGAAGACCGGTCAACGGCGCGCGACTGTGATCATTCAGGTCCAGCGCCCCACCCTTCCCGCACAGCGCTTCGATCTGGTGATCGTGCCGCAGCATGACGGCCTCAGCGGACCAAACGTCATTCAGATGATGGGCTCTATCCATCGGGTAACCGCCTCGCGGCTTGCCGCCGAAGAGCAGCGCTTTGCCAAGGAATTCGCCCACCTGCCGGATCGGCGCCTGGCGGTGCTGCTGGGCGGACGCAACAAGGTGCATCGCTATGAGGTCGATCAGGCGCTGAACCTCGGCCGCAGCCTGCAAGAGCTGGCGCGGCGCGAGTCCTTAGGACTGATGATCACTCCCTCGCGACGTAGCAATCCCAAGGCAACGGCAGCGCTTCTGAGCCAGCTTCGCGACATCCCCCACACCTGCTGGGACGAGCAGGGCGAGAACCCCTATTACGCGATCCTTGCCGGTGCGACAGCAGCCGTTGTCACTGAGGATTCGGTGAACATGGTGACCGAGGCGGCAGCCGCTGGATTGCCGGTCATGGTCGCAAACCTGCGCGGAGGCTCTGCCAAGTTTGCGCGCTTTCACAAGGACATGAACGATGCGGGCCTGACCCGCCCCTATCAGGGTCAATTGGAGCTCTGGCAGCCCCCGCCCTTCGATGAGATGCCGGCTCTAGCTCACCAGGTCACCGCCCGTTTGCCACAGAGCTTCCTCGCTGAGAGCGAAGCCTAGAGAGCGATCCTCTCGCTGGTTATCCACTGCCGGCGCGTCGCCACCTTGCCAGCTGGGTGACAACCGCTTATCTGCCTCTTGGTCGCCGCAATGAAGACCAGGCAAGAAGGAAGGGCCACCATGACCGAAAACCTGCATTCCCGCGTGTTGATCGTGGGCTCCGGCGCGGCCGGCCTGACTGCTGCCATCTATGCCGCGCGCGCTAATCTGAAGCCGCTGGTGGTCGACGGCCTGCAGCCTGGCGGTCAGATGACCATAACCACCGACGTCGAGAACTATCCGGGTTTCGCCGATCCCATTCAGGGCCCCTGGCTGATGGAGCAGATGCGCGCCCAGGCGGCCAATGTCGGCACCCAGTTCGAATCCGACCTCATCCAGTCGGTCGACTTTTCCAAGCGCCCCTTCACCTTGATTGCGGACAGCGGCCGGGTCTTCACCGCCGATGCGGTCGTCATCGCCACCGGCGCCCAGGCGCGCTGGCTGGGCCTGCCTTCAGAGCAGCACTTCAACGGCCGCGGCGTCTCCGCCTGCGCCACTTGCGATGGCTTCTTCTATCGTGACAAGGACGTGGCCGTGGTCGGTGGTGGCAATACCGCCGTCGAAGAGGCGCTCTACCTGTCTCAGATCTGCCGCTCGGTGACCCTGATCCACCGACGCGATGCCCTGCGCGCCGAGAAGATCGGCCAGGATCGCCTGCTGGCCCATCCCAAGATCTCCGTCATCTGGAACGCGGTGGTCGACGAGGTCCTGGGTGGCAGCGGTCCCATGGATGGCGTTACCGGCGTCAAGCTGAAGGACACGGTCACGGCGAAGACCCGCGAGATCGAGGTCGAAGGCCTCTTCGTCGCCATCGGTCACGATCCGGCCACCGCCCTCTTCAAGGACGCCTTGGAGATGGATGAAGAGGGCTATCTGATCGCCCAGCCCAATTCCACCAAGACTGCGGTCCCCGGCGTCTTTGCGGCCGGTGACTGTGTGGACAAGGTCTTTCGCCAGGCCGTAACGGCTGCCGGCATGGGCTGCATGGCCGCCTTGGAGGCCGACCGCTGGCTTGGTGAGGAAGACCACAGATTGGCCGACGCGGCCGAGTAAACTGACACCAGAGGTCACTGACTTTAGTCGTAAAGCCGCGAAAGTGTGACTTCTTTGACGCGCCCTGTGCCATAAACGCCTTGATGCAACAAAGCTAAAGCCGACGCGAGGGCGACTGCGGTAAAGTGAACAAGAAAAATCTTGTCGGGTGGGCATGTCATGGCAATGGATTGGGATAAACTGCGGATTTTTCACGCCGTTGCGGAGGCAGGGAGCTTCACGCACGCCGGCGAACAGCTGAACTTGAGTCAGTCCGCAGTCTCTAGGCAAATCTCCGGCTTGGAAGAGAGCCTGAGCGTCCCGCTGTTTCATCGCCACGCACGCGGTCTCATCCTGACCGAGCAGGGCGAGCTGCTCTATCGCACGGCGCATGAGGTCTTCGGCAAGCTGGCGATGATCGAAGCGCAGTTGACCGAGAGCAAGGACCGACCCAAGGGGCCGCTGAAAGTGACGACCACAGTCGCCTTCGGCTCGACCTGGCTGGCGCCGCGGATCCGCGATTTCATGGATCTCTATCCTGAGATCGAGCTGCATCTGATCCTGGCCGACCGGGAACTGGACCTCTCGATGCGCGAAGCGGATGTTGCCGTTCGGATGCAGCCGCCGCGGCAGGCCGATCTCATCCAGCGGCACCTGATCACCGTGCATGTGCAGGCCTATGCTTCGGCCGAGTACCTGAAGCGCCATGGCCCGGTGAACAGCGTCGAGGATCTCGATCGCCATCGCATCATCGTCTATGGCGAGGACGAACGCCCGCCGGTGCCGGACGCCAACTGGCTCTTGCACATCGGCAGACGCGGCAGCGGGCCGCGCAAACCGGCGCTCTGCCTCAACAACGTTTACGGCATTTTGCAAACGGTGATGGCGGGCTCCGGTATCGCTGCCCTGCCCGAGTTTATGATCGGCAAGCAGAGCGAGCTGGTGCGCGTGCTGCCGGATGTCGAAGGACCGCAAATAGACAGCTACTTCGTTTACTCAGAAGAACTGCGCTCGACAAAGCGGATCGCGGTGTTCCGCGATTTCCTGCTTCGAAAAGTGAACGAGAGCAGCTTTTAGCGGGCCAGAGTCGGTCCCAATCGGGTTTCAAGAGCGCCGCCCGAAAGCGGCGAACAGGCAAAGGAAAGGGCTAGATCGCAGAAGGGTAAGTCGTTCATTCCGCGGAGTTTTTGAAGACCATGCAGCGCTCGCATAGCACCCGTGAGATAAGACCGATAGACCAGAAGATCTGCCCTGACTATCTGTTCTCTTGTGATTGCTGCACTGCACAGCGGCGCAGCGGTCAACGAGTTTCCCGGGCCTCCCCCCGGGAATCCAGGGCCCACCGAGGTGGGTCCTACGTCTCCCAGACGTGAAGCCTCCCTGTTCAACTTGCCGGGAAGTCGTAAGACTTCCCGGCATTTTTCTTTTGTAGACTTGACGAAATCTTTCTCTTGTCAAATCAACCAGGCATTCGATTGTAACGAAACCGCAACGCTATTCACCGATAGCGGCACCCTCAGCAAAGAGCGCATCAATCTCCTCCGGCCAGTAACCGATCGCCGACAAGACCTGCCGGGTGTGCTGACCCAGGCCCGGTGCCGGCCGCATTATCGCGCCTGGCGTGTGCGAGAAGGTGATCGGCAGACCCAGGGCCTTGGTCAGACCGGCAACGGGATGCTCGGTCTCAACGATCATGCCGCGGGCCTGAGCCTGCGGGTCTTGATGCATCTCGCTGATGGTCGAAACTGGACCAGCCGGCAAACCACCAACCTCCAAGCGTTCCAGCCATTCCGCTGTGGTTGCCGTGCGAAAGCGCTGGTTCAGGGCCTCCACCAGATCCGGTAGGTTCTCCATGCGCCCGGCGTTGCTCTCAAAGCGCGGATCTTTCTTCAGCTCCGGCGCCTCCAGGATCTGCACCAGACGTTCCCAGTTGGCCTGATTGGCAGCGCCGATATTGATCCAACCATCAGCCGTCTCGAAAGACTGGTAAGGCGCATTCAGGGGATGAGCCGAGCCCATGGCCTCTGGCGAGGCCCCTGTGGCGAAGGCGATGGCCGACTGCCAGTAGGTGTGGGTGATGGCTGCTTCGAAAAGCGAGGTGTCGACAATCTGTCCCTCGCCGGACTTCTGGCGGTGATTGAGGGCTGCGACCACTCCCAGCGCCGCCAAGATCCCGGCCGTGATGTCAGAAACAGGTGCCCCGACCTTGACCGGCGGGCGACCTGGCCCCTCGCCCGTGATGGACATGAGGCCCGACATGCCCTGGGCGATGAGGTCGAAACCGCCCCGCTCGGCGTAGGGCCCGGTCCTGCCAAAGCCGGAGATCGCGCAGTAGATCAAACCGCGGTTCTCCTTGCGCAGGCTGGCGTAGCTCAGACCCAGCTTCTCCATGGTGCCCTTGCGGTAGTTCTCGATCACCACGTCGGAGCGCTTCAGCAGGCGTCGCAGCGCCTTGACGCCGGCTTCCTTCTTCAGGTCCAGGCAGACGCCCCGCTTGTTGCGGTTCATCATCAAAAAGGCAGCCGACTCGCCCTCGATGTCCGGCGGCAGGCTGCGCCGGGTGTCGTCGCCGCGCGGCTTCTCCACCTTGATGACCTCGGCGCCCATGTCCGCCAGCATCATGCCGCAGACCGGCCCGGCCATAATATGAGCCAGTTCGACCACCTTGAGGCCCGAGAGCGGCCCCTTGCCCTTATCAGCCACGTGCTATCGCCCCTTCCAGTTCGGCGGCCGTTTCCCCAAAAAGGCCTCCAAACCTTCACGAAAGTCCTCGCTCAAGTAGCAAAGCTGGATCAGGTCGCTGTCGTCAAGCCGACTGGTTGCGGCTCGCAAACGGCGCAGGCCCTCTTTGGTCGCCTGCAGGGTCAGGGGTGCATGCCCGGCCAGGGTCTCCGCCAAGGCTCGCGCGCGGGTCATGACGCCCTCGCGATCCTCTAGGATCTCACTGACCAGACCACTGGCCAAAGCCTCCTCGGCGCCCAGCAGCCGAGCGGTGAAGACCAGTTCCTTGACCCGCGCCTGACCGATGAGCGCGCTAAGCCGCGCCAGGCTGTTGATCGAAAGGCAGTTGCCCAGGGTGCGCGCAATGGGAAAGCCGAAGCGCAGGTCCTTGCTGGCAATCCTGAGGTCGCAGGCGGCCGCGATTCCAGCACCTCCGCCCGTGCAGGCACCGGCAATGGCAGCAATGGTGGGCCGCGGGCAGGTCTCGACGGCGCTCAGGACCGAGTCAATGCGCGCCTCATAGGTTTCGGCATCCTCGGCCGTCTTGAAGCTGCGGAACTGCGCGATGTCCGTGCCGGCCGCAAAGGCCTTTTCGCCGGCGCCGGAGACCACCAAGACCTTGACCTCGGGGGTCTCTCCGACCTCGCGGCAGATCTTGGCCAAGCCCTCATACATGCCGAAGGTGAGCGCGTTGCGCTGCCTGGGGCGGTTGAGCGTGATCCAGCCGATCCCCTCCTCGACCCGATAGAGCAGCTCGTCTTCCGTTGTTTCGCTCATGATGGCTCCTTAGGACCCTCTTGGGAATGCACGGCGCCGGCCCACACCCCCGCCCGGCCGCCCATTTCATCATATTCTCGTGGGCGGCCGGGCGGGGGTGTGGGCCGGCGCCGCCCTGATAATGGCTTTCAGAAGCCATTATCAAACGGACTATTCGCACGAGGGGTCGGTGCCCACCCGCGTCATCGATAGAAGTAGTCGACCAGGAACATGGGGATCTGCGGGATGTAGGTGCTCATCAAGAGCACGGTCAAAAGCACGGCCACGAAGTAGACGTTGACTTTGGAGACTTCCCAGATGTTGGCCCGCGCGATGGAGCAAGCGGTGATCAGCACGCTGGCAACCGGCGGCGTCTGCTGGCCGATCGCCAAGTTCAGGGTGACCACCAGGCCAAAGTGCACCGGATCGATCCCGGCGGCCTGAATCAGCGGAATGACGATGGGCACGACCAGGATGATGGCGGCTGCCGAGTGCAGGAAAAAGCCGATGATCAGAAAGAAGACGTTCAGGATCGCCAGAATGACAAAGCGATTGTCCGTCAGCGCCAGCATCTGCTGCGCCAGCTCTTGCGGCAGCTGTGCGCGGGTCAAGAACCCGCCCATCAGCACCGAAGCAGCCACCAAGAGCATGACGACGGCGGTCTGCATGCCACCGTCCAGCATGGCGCGGCGCATCTGCCTCAGATCGAACTCGCGGTACCAGAGGCCGACCACCAGGGCTGCAAGGACCGCCAGGCCCGCTGCCTCCGTCGCGGTGACGAAGCCGCCGAAGATGCCGCCCAGGATGATCACGGGTAGGGAGAAGGTCGGCAGAGCCTCCCAGAAGGTCTTGCGCACCCGGGCGAAGTTGAACATCTCCTCGCGCGGCAGGTTGTAGCGGCGAGCGAAGAGATAGGCCACGAACATCAGCCCCACCCCACCCAGGAGGCCCGGAACGAAGCCGGCAACAAAGAGCTGCTCGACCGAGGTGTTGGCCGAGACGGCATAAAGGATCATCGGGATCGAGGGCGGGATGATGATCGCCAGCGAGGCTGAGGAGGAGGTCACGGCTGCTGCGAAGGGGGCAGAGTAGCCCCGCTTCTTCATCTGCGGGATCATGACCGAGCCCATGGCGGCCACGTCGGCCACCGCCGAGCCGGAGATCTCGGCAAAAAAGAGCGAGACGCCGATGTTCACCATGGCCAGCCCACCGCGCACGAAACCGATCAGCGCCGAGATGAAGTTAATCAGCCGATCGGTGATGCCACCGGCGTTCATGATGGCGCCAGCCAGCACGAACATCGGAATTGCAATCAGCGAGAACTTGGTGGAACCGTCGTACATATCGAGCGCGACGGTGACCAGGCTGTCCATGCCCTCGGTCGACAAGAGCCCGATGATTCCAGAGATCGCCAAGGCCACCGCAATCGGCACGTTCAGGCAGATCATCACTACGAGGGCCAAGAACATAAGCAGGATCAGCATAGTTTAGGCCTGCTCCTCGTGGATTTCGGGATGTTCCAGGGAGTGCCCGGCCGCAGTCGTCCGCCAATAGTCGGGCAGGCTGAGCAATTCGGCGATCACGAAGAGCACCGCGCCGATGGGAATCACGGACTGTGTGAACTGAACGGGGACCCAGGTGAGGGAGACCAGCGCCTCGCCTTCCAGAACCTCCAGGACGACCCAGCCAGTCCAGGCCAGGATCACGAAGAAGCCGATGACCAGAACTTCGGCAATGACGACGGCGACCATACGGGCCGGCATGGGGATCGCCAACAGGACCGAGTCGAACCCGATGTGCCTGCGCTTCAGCGCTGCCAGCGCCGCGGCATAGTAGGTGATCCAAGAGAGCTGGATGGCCGCGACCTCGTCGTACCAAGAGAGCGAGTCGCCGGCGAAGCGGAAGGTAATGGCGACGATCACCACGACCGTCAGCGCCACCATCAAGAGGATGGTGATCCATTCCAAGAGCCACTCGAGACCGTTCTTGAGACGGCTCAGCATCGGCTTCCGACCTCCTGGGCTCTAAGGACGATGAGGACGCTTGGGAAAGAGTTACGGGCGCCGCTTGGGAGACAAGCAGCGCCCGCGTGAAGCTAGATTAAGAACCGCCCGCCAAGCCGCGGACGGTCTCGACCAGCTCAGCACCGCCATCGACCTCGGTGGAGAATTCCTCATAGATCGGTGCGGACGCCGCGATGAAGGCTTCCTTGTCGGCCTCGTTCACCTGGACCCCGGCCTCTTGGATAACCTGCAAGAGCTCGGTCTCCAGCCGCGCCGCGGTCTCGTAGACGAAGGCCTGGGTCTCTTCGGCACAGGTCACCAGCTTGGCCTGTACGTCCTCCGGCAGCTTGGAGAAGTGCTTGTCGGAGACAACGACATAGGCCGGGGTATAGACGTGACCGGTGATCGAGAGATAGTCCTGCACCTCTTGGAACTTGGCCGAGGCGATCTGGGCGTAGGGGTTTTCCTGCCCGTCGATCACACCGGTCTGAAGCGCGGTGAAGACCTCTGAGAAGGCCATGGGCGTCGGATTGGCGCCATAGAGCTGGAACATCTTGACCCGCCAGGCGCCCTTGGGCGTGCGCAGCTTGATGCCTTCCAGATCCTGGGGCTGATCGATCGGGCGGGTGTTGTTGGTGATGTGGCGGAAGCCATTCTCCCAAACGCCGATGATGCGATAGCCCTTGTCGTTGACGGCCGGCTGCAGGGTGCTGTCCATGATCGCGGCCTGCACCCGCTTCATGTGATCGCGGTCCTGGATGATGTAGGGCATCTCGAAGACACCGAACTCATCGGCGACCGAAGACATGACCGAGGACGGCAGAGAGAAATCGACCTGGCCGAGCTTCAGCTTTTGCATCAGCTCTTTATCCTTGCCCAGCTGCGAAGACCCGAAGACCTGCACCTCGCCGGCGTCGCCAAGTGCCGCGTTGCTGCAGCGCGCGAACTCTTCGGCGCTCAAGGCGAAGAGCGAGCCAGGCGCCCCGACATGTCCGAACTTGAGGGTAAGCTTCTCGGCCTGGGCGGTTCCGCCAAGCGCGATAAGGGCCGCACCTGCGGCCAATAGTGTCGTTAGTTTCATTCTCGTCACGCTCCCTGTTGCATGATTTTGTCCCGTCCCCTTGCTCGGGGCTTCTTCGGCTTTGGCAGTCTTCACTCGGCTGCCGTCTCTTCCTGACTTTGATCGCGTCCGCTGAGATAGTCGAGTGCTGCTTGCGCTCCGCCGCGCCGATAAGGCACGCCAGCCAGCTCCAAGCCCATCTCGACGCCCGACAGGGTGCCCATCAGCATCAAGTCGTTAAAGTCGCCCAGATGGCCGATGCGGAAGACCTTGCCGGCCACCTTGGAAAGACCGTTACCCAGCGACATGTTGAAGTTTTCCAGCACCACCGCGCGATAGCGATCGGCGTCTTGGCCCTCGGGCATCAGCACAGCCGTCAAGGAGCCGGAGTAATGCCGTGGGTTCCGACAGAGCACCTCCAGCCCCCAGGCATTAACAGCGCGCCGAGTCGCCTCGCCGTGACGCTGATGACGCGCGAAGACCTGATCCAGGCCCTCCTCGTGCAGCATGTTGATGGCCTCTGCCAGCCCATAGAGCAGGTTGGTCGCCGGCGTATAAGGGAAGTAGCCCTTGGCGTTCGGCGTCTCCATCTCGCTCCAGGACCAGTAGGAGCGCGCGATGCCCGCAGCCTTGCTGGCCGCCATCGCCTTCTCGCTGACCGCGTTGAAGGAGAGGCCCGGCGGCAACATCAGGCCCTTCTGCGAGCCGCCGACGGTGACATCCACGCCCCACTCGTCATGGCGATAGTCGATGGAGGCGAGGGAGGAGATGGTATCGACCATCAAGAGCGCGCCGTGGCCGGCCGCATCGATCGCCTGACGCACCTCGTCGATCCGCGAGGTGCTGCCGGTGGAGGTCTCGTTATGGACGACACAGACGGCCTTGATCGAACCGCCGGAGTCGGCGCGAAGCCGCTCCTCAATAGCATTGGGATCGACACCGCCGCGCCAGTCGCCGGCGATGAACTCCGGCTTCAGGCCCAGGCGCTCAGCCATCTGTTGCCAGAGGCTGGCGAAGTGGCCGGTCTCGTACATCAAGACGGAGTCACCCGGCGATAGGGTGTTGACCAGGGCTGCTTCCCAGGCGCCGGTGCCCGAGGCCGGATAGATAACTACCCGCCCCTCGGTCTTGAAGACCGAGCGCATGCCGGTCAGCACCTTCTGGCCCAGATCCCCAAAGGCTGGCCCGCGATGATCCATGGTCGGCAGATCCATCGCTCTGAGCACGCGGTCGGGAACGTTCGTCGGTCCCGGTATCTGCAGAAAGTGTCGTCCTGCGCTCGCCATGCCCGTCCTCCACCAACTCAGGCACTTGTCGTTCTTAGCTTCCGGTATTATGAA
The DNA here is from genome assembly GCA_963669335.1 of Rhodospirillales bacterium. Lineage (GTDB taxonomy): Bacteria > Pseudomonadota > Alphaproteobacteria > Kiloniellales > JACOMY01 > JACOMY01. Next base: position 779,415 of record OY770023.1, on the reverse strand, counting down.
TTATGCATTCAAAATGCAAGGGTCTTTTTCGGCGAGGCTCTGAGCCCTTAGCGGGCGGCAGGTGGAGGAGAAAGCCGGTGCCGGCACTTCAGGAACGGCTAGCCCGTGCAATCGAAGGAGAGGTTCTCTTCGATCGCTTCTCGCGTGGACGTTACGCGACTGATGCCTCCCTCTACCAGATTTTTCCTTTGGGCGTGGTCGTGCCAAAGAGCAAATCCGACGTTGCCGCGACCCTGGAGATCGCGCGCGAGGCCGGTGTTCCGGTGCTGCCGCGCGGTGGTGGCACCTCCCAATGCGGCCAGACAGTCAATGAAGCCATCGTCATCGATGTCTCCAAAAACTTGAACAGCCTGCTGGAGGTTGACGCCGAGGCCAGGCTTGCGCGGGCGCAACCGGGCCTGGTCTTGGATCAACTGAACAAGGCTCTGGCGCCGCGGGGGCTCTGGTTCCCGGTCGACGTCTCCACCTCCTCGCGCGCCACCATCGGCGGCATGACGGCCAACAACTCCTGCGGCTCCCGCTCCATCCGCTACGGCACCATGCGCGACAACGTCGAGGCCTTGGACTGCCTGATGGCCGACGGCTCGCATATGCACTTCGGGGCGGTCCCCAGAGACCTGGTCGGCTCCAATGACCCAGATCAGCAAACGCATCTCGTCCGCGAACTGCTGGAGCTAGGCACCAAGGAAGCAGACGAGATCAAGGCGCGCTTCCCGGACCTCATGCGCCGGGTGGGTGGCTACAACATCGATGCCCTGGTGCCGAACGGAGGGACCAACAATCTGGCGCACCTGCTGGTCGGCTCCGAAGGCACCTTGGCCTTCACCGAGGAAGCAACCCTGCGCCTCTCTCCCCTGCCCCGCAACAAGACCCTGGGCATCTGCCACTTCCCCACCTTCCGCCAGGCCATGGAGGCGCCGCAGCACATCGTCAAGCTGGGCCCGACGGCCGTCGAGCTGGTCGACCGCACCATGATCGAGCTGTCGCGCGAGATCCCCCTGTTTCGCGACACCGTCGATCGTTTCGTGCGCGGCGAGCCGCAGGCCCTCTTGCTGGTCGAGTTTGCCGAGGAGGATCAGCAGGAGAACCTGCGCCGGCTCGCCGGCCTCGTGGACCTGATGGCCGAGCTTGGCTTCGCCTGGGGCGATCCCGGGAAGCAGGAAGGTGGTGTCGTCGAGGCACAAGACCCAGCCTTCCAGAAGGCTGTCTGGGAGGTCCGCAAGCAGGGCCTCAACATCATGATGTCGATGAAGGGCGAGGGAAAACCGGTCTCCTTCGTTGAAGACTGTGCTGTCCGGCTGGAGGATCTGGCCGACTACACCAGCCGCCTGACCGACATCTTCCGCAAGCACGACACCGACGGCACCTGGTACGCCCATGCCTCGGTCGGCACCCTGCACGTGCGGCCGGTTCTGAACCTGAAGCAGGAGAAGGACGTCAAGGCACTCCGCGCCATCGCGGAGGAGTGCTTCGAGATGGTGCGCAGCTATCGGGGCTCGCACTCCGGAGAGCATGGCGACGGCATCGTGCGCTCCGAGTTCCACGAGGCCATGTTCGGCAGCCGCATGATCCGCTCTTTCGAGTGGGTGAAGGATCGTTTCGACCCCGAAGGCCTGCTCAATCCTGGCAAGATCGTGCGCGCACCGAAGATGGACGACCGCAGCCTCTTCCGCTATCCGCCGGATTACCAGGTGCCGGACTTCAAGACCCACTTCGACTGGTCGGCCTGGGGCGGATCGGGCGGCGGTTTCCAGGGCGCGGTTGAGATGTGCAACAACAACGGCGCCTGTCGAAAGCTGGGCGACGGCGTCATGTGCCCCTCCTACCGCGTAACCCGGAATGAGCGTGATCTGGTCCGCGGCCGCGCCAACAGTCTGCGCCAGGCCATGTCCGGCCAGCTTGGTCCCAATGCCTTCACGTCGGACGAGATGCTGGAGACGATGCAGCTCTGCGTCTCCTGCAAGGGCTGCAAGCGAGAGTGCCCGACCGGGGTCGACATGGCGCGCATGAAGATCGAGGTTCTGGCCCGCCGCGCGGAAGAGAAAGGCCTCAGCACCCGCGACCGCCTGATCGCCGAGCTGCCACGCTATGCCCCACTGGCCTCCAAGCTCGCCTGGCTGGCCAATCTGCGCGACCAGGTTCCAGGTCTTGCCGGTCTCAGCGAACGGTTCTTGGGTCTCAGTGCCAAGCGCAGCCTGCCGCGCTGGCAGACCAAGGCTTTCCGACCGGCAGCCACCGCTACGGCCGCACCATCCCTTCTGCTCTTTGCCGACTGCTTCAACCGCTACTTCGAGCCTGACCATCTCGAGTCTGCGACTGCACTGTTGACCCGGAATGATACCCCTTTCGAGCACGCCCTGCCCGAATCCGGACGCCCGCTCTGCTGCGGCCGCACCTACCTAGCAGCCGGACTGGTGGAAAAGGCCAAGGCCGAGATGCGACGCAGCATCAAGGCCTTCAAAGCAGCGATCCGGGGCGGTGCGCATGTCGTCGGCCTCGAACCCTCCTGCCTGCTGACCTTCCGAGACGAAGCGCCGGCCCTGCTTCCCGGTGAATGGAGCGCTGAGGAAGGCGCCCAGGTCCTGCTCTTCGAAGAGTGGATGATGCGGGAGAAGGAGGCGGGGCGCCTGCGCCTCAATCTGGCGCCGATCGGTACCGAGCGTGTTCTGCTGCACGGCCATTGCCATCAAAAGGCCCTTGGCGCCTTATCGCCCAGCCAGCGTGCTCTGGCCTTGATCCCCGACCTCAAGGTCGAGGTGATACCCTCCTCCTGCTGCGGCATGGCCGGTGCCTTCGGCTATCAGGCGGAGACGCAAGAGGTCTCGATGGCCATGGCCGAACTCAGCCTGCTGCCGACCATCCGCAAGGCCGGCCCGGAGGTCCCACTGGTCGCTGACGGCACCTCGTGTCGTCATCAAATCCTCGACGGCAGCGGTCGAGAGGCGCGTCATGTGGTGGCATTGTTGCGCGAAGCGAGCGATAATGCTTTGAACTAATGCGGGGGAGAACAGTGGACGGAGCCGATCCCCGTCCCTGACGGAGGTGAGAAACAGCACATGACCGAGACCAGCGTTCTACCAATCCGACGCCGCTCCCTGCACGACGAACTGGTGGACCGCTTGCGCCTCTTGATCGTCGAGGGTGATCTGGCGCCCGGCAGCAAGATTTCCGAGAAGGACCTGAGCGATCTCTTCGCCGTCTCCCGCACGCCGCTGCGCGAGGCCCTGAAGGTCTTGGCACGTGAGGGCTTGGTTGAGCTCTTGCCCAATCGCGGTGCTTCGGTCGCCGCACTGACCATCCAGGACCTGGAGGAGGCCTTCCCCGTGATGGGCGCACTTGAGGCGCTGTCCGGCGAACTGGCCTGCCTTGCCATCACCGATCGCGAGGTGGCCACTGTCGAGCGCCACCACCATGCCATGCTGGAGGCCTATGAAAAGCGCGATATGCCGAGCTATTTCAAGCATAACCAGGCCATTCATCAGACCATTCTAGAGGCGGCCCGCAATCCCACCTTGGAGCAGATGCAGTCTGCGCTCGCCGGGCGCATTCGGCGCGCGCGCTACATGGCCAACATGTCGGAAGACCGCTGGGCCAAGGCGGTGGCTGAGCACGAGACCATCCTGGAAGCGCTCAAGGCCCGCGACGGCGAGAACCTGGCCAAGATCCTGAAGCAGCACCTGACCAACAAGCTGGAGACCGTGCGCGAACACCTGCAGGTGACAGCACTGCACAATCAGGCTGAGCGCAGTCGCGCCTAAGACCGCTAACCCTCGACCTTCGTCCAGACCGCAAGTTCATTGCCCGAGGGATCGAGGAAGTGAAAGCGGCGGCCGCCTGGAAAGGCGTGCTTCTCCACCACCTCTCCTCCGGCGGCTAGAACGGCCTCCTCAGCCTTTTCAAGATCGTCGCTCAAGAGGATCACCAAGGATCCGCCTCGCGGCGGCGGCGTCTCGCTGCGCCGAAAGCCGCCTTCGAGACCGGCATTGCTGAAGGCCATGTAATCCGGCCCCCAATCTTCGAAACTCCAACCGAAGGCGCGGCCGTAGAAGGCCTTGGCTTCGGCAAGATCTCGTGCCGGCAACTCCACATAGTCGATCTTCATGGCATACCCTATTGTTCTCTATATGTTCTGCAGACTATCGCTGTTGCGGTGCACTGTCCAGAGCTACGCGCCGGCCTGACCGCGATTTCGTGCCAGCAAGGGTGCGGCCAAGAGCAACAAGGCGCAGAAGCCAGCGGCGAGCGCCAAGGGGGGCAGATAGGCCCAGGTGACATTGCTCACCCCAACCGCCACCAAGGCCCAAGCCAAGGGCAGCACATAGGCATAGCTTGCCAAGCGCAAGGCCACCGAGGCGCCAAGCGTAAACAGCAGCGCCAGGAGCGCCAAATCTACCGCCAACTCTGTCGGGCTGAGCCAGGTCGGCCCGGCGAAGAGCAGGGTGGAAGAGAGGTTGGCGAAGAAGGCAGCGGTCAGCCAGCCAGCCAAGGCCATGATGGGATAGACCAGCAACCATCGTTCCGCCTTGCTGGATGGCGGGCTTCGCCTGAGGACGAAGGCCAAGCCAAGGGCAATGCCAAGCGCGGCCAGCAACAGCAGCGCACTCACCCAATCCAGATTCTGCCAGGGAACATAGAGCTCCCACACTGTCTGGATGGCGAAGAGCAGCGCAATCCACCAACCGCATGACCTCAGGAGCAGCGAGGAGAGCTGCGGACGCAAGGTCTGCCAGACGGCGAGTGCCAGAAGCCAGAGGAACAACAGCCCCCAGATTGAGAAGGCATAGCCAGCCGGCACCAGGGGCGTGCGCAAAGAAGCCGAGCGATCCGAGATCGTGACCTGCCACTCCAAAAGGATCGGCAGATAGCCCGCCAGAACCTGCGCAATGGCCGCCAGCAGCAAGACGATAGCCCGCAGCCGGTCGGAGAGAACTATGCGCTGGCGATCGGGATCGACCATGAGGTCTGGTCCTTTCCTTTGTGGACTGCACAGCAGATCTGTGCTGCTTAAGGGTTTACGCAAGGCCACATTGCGGCAATCTCTTGCCATCGGGTGAAAGCAGAGCTTGACCGCCGCGGCCAGCTCTACCCACTTTGTGACGATGAGACGCCTAACAGCTAGCCTGGAGCGCTCGGGGGCGCAGGCATGACAGGGATCGGAACCAGCGGTTTTGCCGCTCTCCTGAAGCAGAATGAACGTGTGGGCGTGCCGGCATCGCGGGAGGACTTTCTCTCGGCACTTCGCTGTGTGCCGGAACCGGTCACCGTGGTCGCGACCGATGGTCCCGCCGGACCGGGCGCCGTCACTGTGACGGCCTTCAGCACGGTCTGTGCCGACCCGCCGACCATCGTCATCTGTCTGCAGAGCCGCGGGTCAGCAGCAAGCTCGGTTCTGGAGAATGCCCGCTTCACCGTGAATTTCCTGAGTGACGCCGATCGCGATTTGGCGGAGATCTGTGCCGGACATGGCGACAACGATCATGCGGCGCGTCTGGCCGATCCCGGCTGGCAGATGGGCGCCGATGCCCTGCCTTACTGGAGCCATGCTATCGCGCATCTCACCTGCGACCTGATCGAGGCGGTGGAGATCGGAACCCACCGCGTGGTGGTTGCCCGTGTGACCGGAGCCGGGGCAGGCGATGCTGAAGAGCCCTTGATCTATCGTGCCCGCGGCTATCACCGCATGGGCGAAAAGATCGGCGACAAGTTCTAAGAACTCTCCTGCACCGGCTCCGGCGGATCGGCCGGCGTCGCAACTTTGCGCCTAAGACGGTCGCCCGGCAGCAGATGCCAGCGCCGAAGCAGCCCCGGTAAGCGGCTGAGATCCAAGCAGAAGGGCAGATAGGGGTTGGGCCGGCTCATGGCATAGAGGGCGACCCGACGGCCCGGTGTCTGACTGACCGCACGACAGTGAAAGCCGAAGGTGTCGGCGACTACCAGGGTGTTGGCCTTGACCGCCAGAGGCTTCGCCGGCGGCAGACCCAACCGTGGCAACAACGCCGGATCCAACCGGAAGGAACCACGCCGATCCTCAGGGTCCCTGGTCTGCCCCTCGGCCGCGGCAATACTCATCCGCCGCTGCCAGACCAAACGGCGCGGCGTTACCCGATGCGAGCCCGGCACATAAACGAAGGGCCCGGCCTCGGCCGGCACATCATCCAGATAGAACCAGGCCTTCATCGAGGAATAGAAGCTGTCGATGTGCAGATCGTTCTGCGGATCGCGCGCCGCCGGTTCGATCTGACTGAAGACCGACTGCACAGAGAGCAGTGGCTGAACCTTGAAGGCAGCGACATAGTTCAGCGGATTTTGCCAGGCCGGAGACTTGAGAAGAGCAGCGACTTCAGGCGTTTGCGCTAGGACCTTAGGCTCAAGCCTCAGGTGCCGGGTCAGCGCGTCTCCCTCTTGATGCTCGACCACCGGCTGTCGAGCGGAGAGCACCTCGTCGCGCAGCTTGGCGAAGGCCTCTGCCGGCAACAGCGCCTCGATCACCAGATAGCCGTCGCGGGCGAAGGCCTCGCGCTGCTCGGCCGTCAGCAGGCGCGCGAAGCGCCGCCGGCGCCGCTGAGCCAGGCGATCGGCCAAGCGGACACGCCAGACATGAAGCCCACGGCGATTGCGCTTCGGGCTGCCGATCACGGGGTTTCGGGCAAAGGACTTGGCACCGCTGAAGACCTGCAGCCACCAAAAGGGCAGCAAACCCCAGCGCAAAAGAGGCGACATCTCCGGCCTCCCAAAAAGATAAAGGCTGCCTCCCTTAGGCCGGCTGCGACCCCTTCGGCAAGGCACCTGGTGACGCGCCGCGACGGCAATGGCAGGCTGCAGCCACGCAAAGGAGTCCCCGATGAAGCGCCTCTTGATCGTCGCCCATGCCCCCTCCCCCAACACCTTGGCCATGCGCGAGGCGGTGGCGCGCGGTGCCGGTCACCCCGAAATCGAGGGCGTCGAGATCGAGGTCACGGCCCCTCTGGAGACCGGCCCCGAGGCGGTCAAGGCAGCCGACGGGCTCATTCTGGGGACGACGGAAAACCTGGGCTACATGAGCGGCGCGCTGAAGGACTTCTTCGACCGCATCTATTACCCCTGCCTGGAGGAAACCCAGGGCCGCCCCTATGCCCTCTACATCCGCGCCGGCAACGACGGCCAGGGCACCAAGATGGCCGTCGAGCGCATTGTCACGGGCTTGCGCTGGCGCGCCGTCCAGGAACCGCTGATCTGCCGCGGCGAGTGGCAGGAAGGCTTCCTTGAGCAGTGCGAGGAGCTGGGAATGGCGCTGGCGGCCGGATTGGAAGCGGGGGTGTTCTGACAAGAGCAGTTGAACCCAGAGAAAAGGAAATCTCCTCAAGGAGGATAGTTGCGATGGCGTCGATGAATGTTTCCGTCCCCGAGGGCATGCGCGCCTGGGTGCAGTCCAGAATCGACAGCGGTCGCTATGCGAGCGCCAGCGACTACAGTCGCGACCTCATTCGCCACGATCAGGAACTGGTCCTCCAACAGACCTATGAGACGGCACTGCGAGAGGGCATTTCGGATCTCGAAGGCGGTAGGCTGACACCTGCTGAGGACGTTCTCACAAGACTCGAACAGAAGTACCGAAGTAAGTGAGACCGATGCCGTGTTTTTTCACGGCAACAGCGGAAGCCGACTTGAAAGCTCTCGGTGACGACATCGCACAGGACAATCCGGAGCGTGCCGTCACCTTCATTCAAGAGATACGATAACGCTGTAATGAGATCGCCGCAGCCCCCGCGGCGACAGTCCAGGTCTTCGACTTGGACGGCATGACGGTTCGCAGAGTGGTGTTTGGCCGCTATCTGATCTTCTATGTGGTGCCGAAGAGTAGCGTCACGATCTTACGCATTCTCCACAGCGCCCAAGACATCAGGGAGATCTGGCCAGCACAAAGTGCCGGCCAGAAAGCACAGTCTTGAGTGTCTTGCGCATGCCTAAGGACACCCACCAAAGCCACGGCTGAGCGTCCTAAGCCGCCGCCAACGCGGCCTCGATCGCGGCTAGAGCCTCTGCAGCCTTCCCAGCCTCTGGTCCGCCGGCCTGCGCCATGTCAGCACGACCGCCGCCGCCTTTGCCGCCGACAGCCGCAGCACCGGCGCGGACGAGGCCAACGGCGTCCAGACGGTCGGTCAGGTCTTCGGTCACGCCGACCACCAAGGAAGCCTTGCCGTCATTGGTGGCGACTAAGGCCACCACGCCGGAGCCCACCTGACGCTTCAACTCGTCCGCCAGCGGCTTCAGATCCTTGGCCGGCATGTCGGGCAAGAGCTTGGCGATCAGCGAGACGCCGGCAACCGCGCGCTGCTCGGCAGGCGCGGCATCACCACCGCCACCGGCGGCCAGCTTGCGGCGCAGATCCGAGACCTCGCGCTCCAGCTTACGACGCTCATCCAAGAGCTGAGCCATGCGGGTCGGCAGGTCGGCCGGTGCGGTCTTGGCGACGGCAGCGGTCTCCGAAAGCAAAGACTCCTGCTGCTCGGCCAAGGCCACGGCGGCCTCCCCGGTCACCGCTTCGATGCGACGCACACCGGCAGCCAGCGCGCCTTCGCCGGTGATCTTGAAGAAGCCGATCTCGCCGGTGTTGGCGACATGGGTGCCGCCACAGAGCTCCAGGGAATAGGCCCTGCTCTGGTCCTCCGGGTCCTGGCCACCCATTTCCAGCACGCGCACCTCATCGCCATACTTCTCACCGAAGAGGGCCATGGCGCCCGCTTCGACCGCCTCGTCTGGCCGCATCAGGGTGGTCACCACCGGCGTGTTGCCGCGGATGCGCGCATTCACCTCACGCTCCACGACCCGCAGGTCCTCGGCCGTCAGCGGCGTCGGCTGGGAGATGTCGAACCGCAGACGGCCAGGCGCCACCAGAGAGCCCTTCTGCGTCACGTGCCCGCCCAGACGCCGACGCAAGGCCGCATGCAGCAGATGGGTCGCAGAGTGCGCGCCGCGCAGCCGCTCGCGCCGTTCACCGGCGACACGCAATTCGACCGTCTCGCCCACCTTGAGGCTGCCTTCAGTCACCTTACCCAGGTGTACGAAGAGATCGCCCAGGTGGCGCTGCGTATCGCGAATCGTGATCTCGGCGCCTTCGCCGGAGAAGATCAGGCCACTGTCGCCCTGCTGACCGCCGGCCTCGCCATAGAAGGGGGTCTGGTTGACGATCAAGGCCAGCTCCTGGCCCTTCTCGACCTGCGCCACCTCCTGGCCATCGACCACCAGGGCCTGCACCACGCCCTCGGCCACCTCGGCGGTGTAGCCCAGGAACTCGCTGGCGCCGCAGCGCTCGCGCAGATCGAACCAGAGGCGCTCGGTGGCCGCTTCACCCGACCCGGACCAGGCAGCCCGAGCGGCCGCCCTCTGCCGGGCCATGGCGGCATCGAAACCGGCTTGGTCCACGGCACGACCCTGGCCGCGCAGGATGTCCTGCGTCAGATCCAAGGGGAAGCCATAGGTATCGTAGAGCTTGAAGGCGGTCTCGCCGTCCAAAGCCTCGGTTTCACCCAGCTTGCCCGTGGCCTCTTCCAAGAGGCGCAGGCCCCTGCCCAGGGTCTCGCGGAAGCGAGTCTCCTCCAGCTTCAAGGTTTCGCGGATTAGCGGCTCCGCACGCACCAGCTCAGGGAAAGCCTGCCCCATGGCCGAGACCAGAGCCGGCACCAGGCGGTACATCAGCGGCTCTTTCGCGCCCAGCTTGTGGGCATGGCGCATGCCACGCCGCATGATCCGCCGCAGCACATAGCCCCGCCCCTCGTTGGAAGGCATGACACCATCGGCCAACAGGAAAGAGGTCGCGCGCAGATGGTCGGCGATCACCCGATGCGAGACCCCATGCTCGCCCTCGGGCACAACCCCACTGGCCTCGGCCGAGGCCTCGATCAGGCCGCGCATCAGGTCGATATCATAGTTGTCGTGCTTGCCCTGCAGCACGGCGGCAATGCGCTCCAGCCCCATGCCGGTGTCGATCGAGGGCCGCGGCAGGTTGACCCGCTCCTCCTTCGACATCTGCTCGTATTGCATGAAGACCAGGTTCCAGATCTCGATGAAGCGGTCGCCATCCTCATCGGGGCTGCCCGGAGGCCCGCCCTGGATGTGCGGCCCATGGTCATAGAAGATCTCAGAGCAGGGTCCGCAGGGTCCGGTATCGCCCATGGCCCAGAAGTTGTCAGAGGTGGCGATGCGGATAATGCGCTCGTCCGGCAAACCGGCAATCTTGCGCCAGAGGGAAGCGGCCTCCTCATCCTCGGAATAGACAGTGACCAGCAGGCGGTCGCGATCCAGCCCCATCTCTTTGGTCACCAGATTCCAGGCCAGCTCGATCGCGCGCTCTTTGAAGTAGTCGCCGAAGGAGAAGTTCCCCAGCATCTCAAAGAAGGTGTGATGGCGCGCGGTGTAGCCCACGTTCTCCAGATCGTTGTGCTTGCCGCCGGCGCGCACGCACTTCTGCGAGGTAACGGCGCGGCTGTAGTCGCGCTGCTCTTGGCCGGTGAAGACGTTTTTGAACTGCACCATGCCTGCGTTGGTGAAGAGCAGCGAGGGGTCGTTGCGCGGCACCAGCGGTGAAGAGCTCACCACCTCGTGACCGGCATCACGGAAGTAGTCTAGGAACAGGCGTCGGATCTCGTTCGTGGTCGGCATGGCAGTCACGTGACACTTCTGATTTGTCGTTAGGCATCCCAAAGGGGGCCTATATCTCGCCCTTTCCGTGCCTCCGGGCAAGCGCCTCTCTTCGCTAACTGCCATCCATTCAGGCAAGCGCGGCGAAAAGGGCACAAAAAAAGCCCGGAATCGTCAGACTTGCAGGCTGGCCGACGCGGACAAGTTAGGCTAAACCGACGGCCATGAGATTCCGAGCAATCCCCCTCAGTCCGCTGAGCCGCGCGATGGCCGGTCTGGCGGCCGCACTATTCATCGGACTGTCCGCGACCGCCAGCCTGGCGCAGGATCAGGCTCAGCCGGAGAATCAACTGGGTCCGAAGTTCAAGGACTGGCAGATCGTCTGCCAGGCCACTGAGCCGCCGACCTGCGGTGCAGTGCAAGAGGTGCGCACCGGCGATGACCGCTTGGCGCTCTGGACGGCTTTCGGCTACTTCCGGCCCGAAAACCCGATGATCCTCTTGCTGCGTCTGCCCTACGGCCTGACGGAGCCGCCCAGCACCTTCCGCGTTGCGTCCGGGCTTAGCCTCTCCATCGACGGCAACGAGGTCGCCAAGGTGCCGATCGAGGTCTGTGGCCCCAACATCTGCCAATCCGGCATCGTGATGAACGACCAGCTGATCGCGGCGATGAAGGCCGGCGGACAGCTCACCATCTCCATGCAGCTCGGCAACGGCGCCAAGGCCGATATGGCGGTCTCGCTCTCCGGCTTTACCGCAGCCCACAATGAGCTCGCCAAGAAGTAACGACCGAAAGACAATGCGATGATCAAGGGGTGGCAGCCGACCTGCCACCCCTTTTTTCGTTTCCGGACAACATCCTTTTCTAGGCGGCAAGCTGCAGCAGATCGGTCTGACAGCAGTGCTGTCCTCGCTTGAGGAAGCCCCCGCCGAAGATCGTAAGCTGAGGGTAGGCCATGCAAAGATCGGCTTCCGGACAGCACCAAGTGGGGTCGTCGCGCATCGCTCCCGCCATCTCTCGATCGGATAGGGGGGGAAAGAGCGGGGTGGAAAGACGCAGAGCGCGCAGTCGCCCAGCCAAGGGACCCAAGGCCCTTAGCTGCGCCTGTGCCTGTCTCTGATCTCGACACTCCAATCCATAGCAGGCAGGCCTCAGGCTCGGCGAGAACGCGGCATCGATCTCCTCAATGGCCTCGACCAGAGGCTGGCCAGAACCTAGCCGCCCTTGGTCATCGGGCGCCAAGTAGATGAGCAGTGGGCGTTCCACCGCGGCGGCCGCCATGGTGAGGCCGATAGCCTCCTCCGGTTGGGTCATGGCCGTAGCAACCAAGAGATCCACGCCGGCGGCCGCCAAACACTCTGCTTGTTCGAAATGCCCCAAGAGCGCTGCCTCGCGCGACGGCGATCCTGCAGAACCATGCGGCAGCGGTGCCATTGTCCCGCCCAGTCGCACATGCTCACCACTGGGATCGAAGAAATCGCGGATCTGCGAGACGAAGGCGACGGCTTGGCGGTTGATCGCCGCCGGCTCGAGCCCTGACAGGTTCCAGCGCTCCATCCAGGCTGCCGTGGCCCAGGCCGTGGGCGCCTCCAACAGCATTCCGGCACCCAGCGCCCGCGCCAGACGCAAGTAAGGGCAGTAGAAGCCGACCAAGGCCTCCTCGCCGGCTGGATCGTTCAACAGCGTGAAGGCAGCCGGTGTCCCGCCCAAGAGTGGATTGCAGAGACCGGAGGCGCGCTCCGCTGCGCTGTTCGTAATGATGAAGGACGCCGATGCGTCCTGGTTGGCCACTGACCATGACATGGCAGGCTCCCTCCTCTTGTCAGCACGACAGTTTTTGCAGTGCACAACGAAGATGAGTGGAGCCCCCCGGAAGATCCAGACGACCGATAGCACAGCATTCTGAGCGGACCTAAATCGCCCTAAATCAATGCGTTAGCAATTTCGAGCGGGCTGGTGACCTGCATCCTGCAGCCGACGACCTTACCTATGGTACAGTGGGTTGAACCTGGCCCCCGACTCGGGGGAACCAACACCAAGCGAGGTCATCCATGCCGCAAGGCGTCGAAAAGGAGGGAACGGAGACGCGTGAGCGTCTCTTGGATGCAGCCGAGTCGGCGATCCTGGAGAAGGGTTTTGGCGCAACCTCGATTGACGAGCTGATCGCCGCCGTCGGCATTACCAAGAGCGGTTTCTTTTATCATTTCAAGGGTAAGGGCGCTTTGGCCGAGGCCCTGTTGCGCCGCTATCTGGAACGGGAGCGCATCCTCTTAGACTATGTCTTCGGGCGCGCGGACCAGCTGCATGACGATCCGCTGCATGCCTTCCTGATCGGCCTGAAGATGCTGGCTGAAATGCTGGACGACCTGCCGGGCGGCAATCCCGGCTGTCTGATGGCGGCCTACTGCTATCAAGATCAGCTCTTCAATCGTGAGGTCCGCGATCTGCACCGCACCGCCGTTCTCGCCTGGCGGACCCGCTTTTCGACCAGGATCGCTGCGATTGCCCAAGTGCATCCGCCCAAGCACCCCGTTGATCCAGACGACCTGGCTGACATGCTCTGTGCCTTGGTGGACGGCGGCATGATCATCGGCAAGGCGGTTAATGACGATGCTCTGCTGCCCCGCCAGTTGCTGCTCTACCGCGACATGGTCCGTCGCGTCTTTGAGGGCGATTGACCCACAAGCGACCTCAGGAAGTCGGCTCTTAGAGAGCAGGTCCCGCAGCCCGCGCCTAGTGTTCCTTTCAGGGACGAGAAACGGGACGCCGGGAGAGCGGGATGGCGATGGCTTCTGAGCTGGCGAGAACAGCGCCAAAGGGACCGGTCAAGCCGACGGTCGACATGGAGGCCGTCCATGCCTATCGCCTGGAGCGCATTCGCGCGGTGATGCGCGCCGAGCAGGTCTCGCTTTGCGTCATCGCCAATCCGGTGAGCCAGCGCTATGCCGCCGACCATCGCCAGTTCTCGATCTTTCAGGTGCGCATGCCCTTTTGCTATCTGCTGCTGCCGATCGAGGGCCCGCTGGTCATGCACGGCACCTACAAGGAGAGCTCGCCGCAGATCCACGCCTTCCGACCCGGGCGCTTTCGCAACATCTTCGATGCCGGCCTGGACCTGAGCGACCAGGGCCGCAATCTGGCGAAAGAGATCGAGGACTTCCTGGCCGAGACCGGCTTGGCCTCGGCCTACCCAAAGATTGCCTGCGACCGGCTCAACCCCAGTGCCGCGGCAAGCCTGATGCAGGCCGGCTTTCAATTGGTCGATGCCGAGACCCTGGTGGAGCGGGCGCGCATCATCAAGTCGGCCGAAGAGATCGAGTTGATCCGCTATTCCATCGCCGTTGCCGAAGCGGGGATGCGCGCCATGGAAGAGGCGCTTCAACCGGGCATCACCGAGACCGAACTGCTGTCCCATCTGCATCGCACCAACACGGCCTTCGACGGCGATTGGTTCGAGTGCCGCATTCTGTCATCCGGCTATCGCACCAACCCCTGGTATCGCGAGGCCAGCGAGAAGGTGATCGAGGCCGGCGAGCTGGTTGCCTTTGACACCGACATGGTTGGCCCTTTCGGCTACTGCGCCGACATCTCACGCACCTGGCTCTGCGGCGAGGGTAGGCCCAGCGCAGAGCAGAAAGCCATCTACCGCCACGCCTATGACGAGGTGCATCACAACATCGAACTGCTGCAGCCAGGCCGCAGCTTTCTGGAGGTCAGCCAGCGCGCCTTCCAGCGCCGGCCGGACTGTGTCGCCCATCGCTACACCTGTCTGACGCACGGGGTGGGCATGACCGACGAGTATCCCAAGATCCCCTATCAGGAGGACTGGGACGACTGTGGCTACGACGGTCTGATCGAACCGGGCATGGTCTTCAGCGTCGAGAGCTTCACCGGCTCTGATCGCGGCGGTGAGGGCGTGAAACTGGAGCAGATGGTGCAGATCACCGAGGAGGGGCCGGTGCAGCTCTCGCACTACCCCTTCGACACTCGCCTGCTTGATACCTAAGACGTTGCCGGCGACAGCTTAGCCTGCTTGGCCTTACGGGCGGCCCGCATCTCTCGATGCGAGATGAAGGTGGCCGCGGCAACAATGATGCCACCGCCCAGAAAAACGTAGGGGTCCAAGGCCTCGCCGAAGGCCAACATGCCTAAGAGCGCCGCCCAGACCAGTTGCAAAAAGCCGATGGGCTGGGTGACGGTCAGCGGGGCCGCCTGAAAGGCGCGGGTCAGGGTGTAGTGGCCGGCCGTGGCGAAGACGGCGGTGAGGCTCAGCCACATCACCTCTTTCAAGGTGGGATCGCGCCACTCGATCAAGGCGCCTGGCAAAAGGGCCAGGGTGCAGAAGATCGAGAGCATGCCGACGATGGCACTGGGCGTCTCGGTGAGGGTCAGGCGCTTGGCGATCAGGAAGGAACAGGCAAACAGCGGCGCTGCCGCCAGCTGCGCCAAGGCCCCGATCTGCACCTCTTGGAACCCCGGCCGCAGGATGATGAGGGCGCCTAGGAGACCGATACAGACGGCGGCAATGCGCCGGGCGTGCAGCTTCTCGCGGAACACCAGCCAAGCGCCCAGGGTGACGAAGAGCGGCGTGGTGTAGCCGATCGCCGTCACCTCTGCGATGGGGATGCGCGCCATGGCATAGAACCAGAGCATCACGGCACCGCCATGCACCAAGCCCCGCAGGACATAGAGCGCCATGGTCGGCTTCCTGGGTCTGACCTTCAACAGCGGCAGCAGCATCGGCAAGACCAGGAGGCAGCCAACGGTGTAGCGAATGAAGGCTGCCTGCACGGCCGGAATGTCGGACCCCAGATAGCGCACCACGCCGGTCACAGCGACGAAGCAGAAAGTGGTCAACAGCATCCAGCCGACGCCAGCAACGATACGGTTTGAAGGCGGGCTCGTCACAGCCCCTCGCCCACCCCGATTGGACTCCCGTCAAACCTCTCCATAAACGAGAGGCTAATGGCCAAGAGACCAGCCTTGTCGCGGAGATTTGACATGGCTGCCCAGCAGGCAGGCTCAGCGCATCACCACCAGATCGGCGTCGGTGCTGAGGAAGATGAGGTGCTCTTGCACCACGGTCGGGGAGACGGCCGCACCGGCGGGGAGTTCGACCGCGCCCAGGAACTCGCCGGTATAGGGAGAGACGGCATAGGCGTCGCCGTGGCTGCCGGCCACCACCAGGCGGTTGCTGGCAAGGATCGGGCCGACCCAGGCAATGGCATCCTCCTTGTCCTCGGCATCTTCCCAACGCGGCAGGGGTGTCACCCATTGGATCGCACCATTGTCGCGCTCAAGCGCGACCAGCTCTGCCTTGTTGGTAATGAGGAAGAGGTAGTCGCCGCCGGCCCAGATGGTCAGCGGCCCACCCAGATCACGCTCCCAAACGCGGTTGCCGCGCCTCAAGTCGATGGCCACGGTGCGGCCGGCATTGCTGGTGGCGAAGACCAGACCGCGGTCGATCACCGGCAGGCCACGCACCTGTCCGATGTCGCTTATGGAATCGCTGCGGCGCACGGCGGCCAGGCTGTTGTTCCAGAGCACACGGCCACTCTCTACACCCAGGGCATAGAGCTCGCCCGAGCTATAGGGCACGATCACGATCGGGCCGGCCACGGCGGGGCTGGAGGAGCCCAAGAGGCCCACCTGCTCTTCGACACCGCGGTGCTGCCACAGCACGGCACCGTCGCCGGCATTTAGAGCGATGGCCTGGTTGTCGAGGGTCACCGCAAAAACGCGACCGCCATCGACCACCGGGGCAGAGCGCATGGGTCCGGGCGCTCGCTGCTCCCACAAGACCTGACCGGTGCGACCGTCGAGCGCGAAGATGCGGGCGAAGCCAGTGGTGACGAAGACCTTGCCGTCATCGTAGGCAATCCCGCCGCCGAAGGCGCCGGAGTCGTCGACGATGTCTTCCAGGTCGGTCCGCCAGTAGAGGCGTCCATCGGAGAGGCCATAGGCCGAGACCTCGGCCAAAGAGTCGAGGGAGAAGATGGTGCCGCCAAAGACAATGGGCTGACTTAAGAGCGCCGCGTCCTCACCATCGCCGGCGCCCACGTCGGCAATCCAAGAGATGACCGGCTTATCGGAGATCGCCAGATGGTACATGGCGTGCGCGGCAGTGCCGCCCGGCTGAGACCAGCTGCCGTTGACATAGGGCGGCGGCAAGCGGACCGGGCTGCCTTCCTGCCCCGGATCCGGCTCCAGCGAGGTCGCCTGCACGATGACCGATTCGCGCTCGCCCGGCAGCGGCGGCTGTGCATCGCTGAAGAGCCCGCAGCCACCAAGACTCAGGGCCAGGGCCAGAATGGCAAGAGAGGAGGCGCGCAGCGGCATGGCCACTAGGACCCGAGAGAATCCAGCAACTGATTGACCCGTCCGCGCAGGCCGATCGGGCTCTCCGGGTCTTCACCCAAGGCAGACAGGATCTCTTTGGCCCGCGCCTCGTCACCCTGTTCCAGGACGATGAGCGCCGTCAGCTCACGGGCCAGGTAGGAGAGCGGCCGATCGCTGTCTGCCAGCGGCGAGAGTTCCCCCTCCAGAGCCGGCAGCGGTTCACCGTCGTTCATCGCATGCATGACGGCCAAGAGCCTGGCCACGTCCTGCAGCGGCTGCCCGGCCGAGCCGTCCTTTGCCAGTGCCCGCCAGCCCTCGATCGCGCCTTGCGGATCCTCGTTCTCAGAGCGGATCTCCGCCGCAGCAAAGGCCGCCAGAATGCGGAAACCACCAGCGCCCGATCCGGCCTCCTCGTCCAAGGCCACCAGGGCCGCGGTCGCATCGCCCTCGCGCGCTTCCGCCAAGGCAGAGGCGAAGGTTGCACCGGCTTCCTCGCGCGCATCCTGCTGCCAGTTCTGATAGATGGAATAGCCACCGACCACGGCGATCACCAGGACGATCACGATGGCGACATAGGGCCCATAGCGCTTCGCCAGCCGCTTTAGCTGTTCCTGGCGGAGGTCCTCTTCGACCTCGCGAAAGACATCACTCACCGAATTTCAATCCCTTTACGATCCTTGTGCGCTCTTGGCCGCCACATTAGTGCCCGCGCCCACGAAGGCAAGCACGCACTTAAGCCGCCTTCCACTTGATGGAGCAGCCGATCGAGGCCTCCTGTTCCCGCGGCCCCTGGCCGGTCTCGGCAACCTGGCGCATGGCCTCGAAGAGGTCCCGGCGCGCCTCCTCGACCAGAGTGGTACGCGAGACATCCAGGCGACCGCGATACTGCAGCTCCAAGTCGGCGTTAAAGCCATAGAAATCGGGCGTACAGATGGCACCGTAGGCCTTGGCCACCGCCTGGCTCTCATCGATCACATAGGGAAAGCTCAGGCCGTTCTCGGCGGCGAAGCGCTTCATGTTGTCGAAGGAGTCGGCCGGATAGGCGAGGGTGTCGTTCGACATGATCGCCAGGGCACCGATGCCCAGCCCGCTGAGCTCGGCAACATCGCGTTCGATTCGCCCGATGATCGAGCGCACATAGGGGCAGTGGTTGCAGATAAACATGATCAAGAGGCCCTTCTCGCCCTTGACCTGATCCAGGCTATAAGTCTTGCCGTCGATCGCCGGCAGGCTGAAATCCGGTGCCTTCCAGCCGAAATCACAGAGCGGGGGTTGGGCTGCCGCCATGGCTGCTCTCCTGTCTGGCGCGCGCCGGGCACAAGGGCGCGCTCAAAGGGTGTCGCGCAGCCTTTTAGGCCGGAGAGCCCCTCTATGGCAAATTCATTGCAAGCCTCTGGACAGGACCGATTTGGCGCAGCAGACTGTTCATCAGGGTAACGACGGCTGACGAAGCCGCAGGACTGAACAGCGGTCAGGGCGGAATGGCGGAAGTAATATCTCTCTCACAGCACGTGAAGGAGGCTCAGCGCTCTCGCAGCGGCACCAAACGCAACAGCAAACCCGTTTTCTTTGCCAAGTCAGAACTGCAGGCCTTGATGTCGGTCTATAGCGAGAACGTTATGGCCGGGGTCTGGCGCGACTATGCCATCGATCACCAAGCGGGATTGGCTGCCTTTTCGATCTATCGGCGCGCGCAGGAGCGACCGCTCTATACCCTGGCCAAGCAGCTGATCGGGCCCGGCACCTATGAATACCTTCTGTTCGAAGAGGGCAAGCGTCGCCGACGCGCCGGCAATCTCGAGCGTCTCCTGGATTACATCAGAACGCCTCTGACCGTGGTCAGCTAAGGGCAATGAGCGCGACCTTTCCGCCGCGCGACCTGATCGGCTATGGGCGCAAGCCACCGGATCCGAAGTGGCCGGGCAAGGCGAGGATCGCCGTCAACTTCTGCATCAACTACGAAGAGGGCGGCGAGCGCAGCATCGTCAACGGCGACCCAACCTCCGAAGACCGCATCTCTGACCTGGTCGTCGAGGCGCGCCACGGCCATCGCGATTTCAACATGGAGTCCTGCTACGAGTTCGGCAGTCGGGTTGGATTCTGGCGACTGATGCGGGCCTTCCAGGATCGCGGGCTCATGGCCACGGTGAACCTGGTGGGGCTGGCCGGCGCACTCAATCCCTTTGCTCTCGAGGCCATCGCCGAATCGGGCTTCGACATTCACCCGCACGGTTGGCGCTGGATCGACCACCACGGTCTGCCGATCGAGGTGGAGCGCCAGCACATCGCCTGGTGCGTCGAACAAGCCATCAAGGTCACCGGCGAGCACCCGCTTGGCTATTACGCCGGTCTGCCGAGCGCCAACACCCGCCGCCTGGTGGCCGACAATCCCGGCTTCCTCTACGATTCGGACAACTACAGCGATGAGCTGCCCTTCTGGAACCTCGACTATGGGCGCCCGCTGCTGATCCTGCCCTACTCCCTCGACACCAACGACAGCCGCTTTTCGCGCGGTCAGGGCTATCAACTGGCCGAAGAGTTCGAGCGCTACGTCAAGGCGAGCTTCGACCAGCTCTATCAGGAAGGTGCTGAGACGCCGAGAATGCTGACCATCGGCCTGCACGCCCGCTTGCTCGGCCGACCGGGTCGGATCGGCGCTCTGCATCGCCTCTTGGACTACATGATGGGTCATGACCGGGTCTGGATCTGCCGCCGGGCCGAGATCGCGCGGCATTGGGCAGAGACCCATCCTTACGCGAAGCCCCTTTCCAAACAGGTTTGAACAACTCGACTTTGCCAGTTAGGGTGATCCCCGGGGACTCTAATCAGATCACGGGCGAGGAGAGCGGTCTTGGCGACGATCTTTGGCACCACCGGTGTGAACAACACCATTTCGGGCACAGACAACCAAGACCGGATCTTCGGCCTCAGCGGCAACGACGTGATCTACGGTCGGGAGGCTCAAGACACCATCTACGGTGGCAGTGGGTCCGATCGTGTCAAGGGTGGCGGCGCCGATGACACGGTCTATGGCCAGGACGGCGACGATTCCCTCTATGGCGCCTCTGATACCGATACCCTCATCGGCGGTAGTGGGAATGATGTGCTTCATGGTGAAGGCGAGATCGACCGCAGTCTGCTGGGTGGTTCCGGTGACGATGTGATCTTTGGCGGATCTGGCGCCGATTTCGCCCTACGCGGCAACGATGGCGACGACACCATCAATGGTGGGGACCAGCCCGACACTCAGCTTTCCGGCGGTACCGGAAACGATCTGATCTTCGGTGATGACGGAACCGATGCAACCTTCTCCGGCAAATCCGGTGACGATCGCCTCTACGGTGGCGAGGACTCTGACACCCGCTTCTATGGTGACAGTGGCAATGATCTGATCTTCGGCGGGACCAACAACGAGCGCAGTCTCTGGGGCGGCGACGGCATAGATACGATCTTCGGCGGCGATGGTACCGACAGGCGTCTCCACGGTGGTAACGGCGACGACAAGGTCTACGGGGACGGCAATCCAGACTACTTCCTCTACGGCGATGCTGGTGACGATGTCGTGTTCGGCGGCGACGGCAGCGACAGGTACCTGGGCGGGGCAGACGGCAACGACACTCTCTATGGTGCGACCGGAAGCGACCGCGACTTCTATGACTTCTCCGGCGTCGACACGCTCTTCGGGGGCGAAGGCAACGACCGTATTCTGGCTGCCGGGAGCGGTGACGATACGATCTTCGGCGGCAGCGGCCCCGACGTCACCCTCGTCGGACAGCGCGGCGATGACCTCGTCATGGGCGATTCCGGCGATGACACGCTGCTCGCCGGCGTCTCCGGCCAGGACCGGATCTTCGGCGGAGACGGTAACGATACCTCGCTTCTGGGCGGCAGTGGAGATGACCGCATCTACGGCGGCAGTGGTGACGATCGAACCATCCAGGGGGTGGAGGGCGACGATGCCCTTGCCGGTGGCAGCGCTGCCGATACGCTCTTTGGTGGGAATGGCAACGACAGCTTCCTGGTCCAGGCCTCCGGCGAACTCATCCTCGGGGACTCCCTCTTCGGCGGGTCCGGGGTCGATACCCTGTGGCTGCAGAACGCCAGCAACCTGACCAGCGGGATTGAGCGGGCCTCTGTCGAGGCCCTGAAGCGCAGCGGCACCAGCGGCAATGACACCCTGGCCGTCGAGGGCGGCTTCTCCTTCTACATACTCGAGGGCCTGAGCGGTGCTGACACCCTGACCGGGTCTGAGACGACCGATTTTCTCTTCGGCGATTCCGGTGACGATCTGCTCTATGCGAGAAACGGTGACGATACCTCCCTCTATGGCGGAGACGGAAGCGACGCGGTCTTCGGCGGCAGCGGCGCGGATAGCCTCCAGTACGGAGAGAGCGGCCATGACACGCTGGACGGCGGCAGTGGCGATGACCTGGGCCTCTTCGGAGGCTCAGGCGATGACCTACTCAACGGTGGCACCGGTGCAGACCAGAGCCTCTACGGTGATACAGGCAGTGACAGCCTCTACGGCGACTCTGGCGCGGACACCCAGCTCTACGGCGCCAGTGGCAGCGACAGCCTCTTCGGCGATGCCGGAGACGATGAGGACCTGCTGGGAGAACAAGGACTAGATCGGATCTACGGGGGTGATGGCGACGACCGGTCGCTTTATGGCGGGCGTGGGCGTGACCGCCTCTTCGGCGACAGCGGGAACGATGGCTTTCTCTACGGCGACAATGGCAAGGACCGTATCGCCGGCGGTGACGGCAGCGACAGTCTGCTCATGGGCCAGAACGGCGACGATCTGATCCGCGGCCAAGGCGGCACCGACACCTCCCTCTTCGGCGGATCCGACAATGATCGCATCTTCGGCGGCGATGCCGACGATCAGGTCTTGGACGGCGGCGAAGGTGACGATCGTCTCTTCGGTGGACTGGGCAAGGACATCTCCCTCTCGGGTGGTTTGGGAGACGACTTCATCGACGGTGGCAGTGGTGACGATGCCTCGTTGATCGGCGGTCGGGGTGATGACTTCATTGCCGGCAATAGCGGTGCCGACTCTGGCTTCTTCGGGGGCTTGGCGGATGATGTCTTGACCGGTCGTGCCGGCGAGGATTCCGGTCTCTACGGAGCTCAGGGCGACGACCGCCTCTTCGGCGGCAGTGGAGCCGACTCGCTCCTCTTTGGCGGTCTTGGCAATGACTATATGCGCGGCGGTCAGGACGACGATCTCTCTCTGATGGGCGAGAGCGGTCGCGACACGATCCTTGGGGAGAATCAGAACGACCGTCTCTACGGCGGCAGTGGCAGCGATAGCCTCAATGGTGGTTTCGGGAACGATAGCATCTTCGGGGATGCGGGCGGCGAGGTCTATATCGACGGCGGCGTGTCGCAGGACCGGATCTATGCCGGCGACGGGACCGATCGCTCCCTCTTCGGCGGCAGCGGGGACGACTCCCTTTTCGGCGGTAGTGGGAACGACCGTCACGCCTATGGTGCCAGTGGATCCGACTTCTTGGCAGGCGACAGCGGTCGAGACCAGGGCTTCTATGGCGGAGAGGG
Source organism: Rhodospirillales bacterium (assembly GCA_963669335.1). Classification (GTDB taxonomy): domain Bacteria; phylum Pseudomonadota; class Alphaproteobacteria; order Kiloniellales; family JACOMY01; genus JACOMY01. Next base: position 756,900 of record OY770023.1, on the reverse strand, counting down.
CGACGATGGGCTGAGCGGCCGGGCCGGCGATGATGCCAGCTTCTTCGGTGGCCTGGGTGACGACCGCATCTTCGGTGGCGCAGGCGCAGACGAGGATCTGAATGGTGGCTCCGGAACCGATGTGATCTACGGCGGCAACCAGAATGACTTCCTGGTGGCCAGCAGCGGCCGGGACAGCATCTTCGGCGACGGCAACAACGACCTCTTGGTGGTGCGCACGCAAGCGGAAATCCAGGCCGGCGATAGCTTCGACGGCGGCGCCGGCGTCGATACGCTGCTGTTGGCCGAAGGCGTTATCATTCCGGCTGGCGCCGTTCTGAACGACATCGAGGTCACCCTGACCGCCTCGACGCCGCTCGATCTCTATGCCTGAGGGCGGCGAGCGCTCACCAACCCATCATCTGCGCATTGAGGCGTCGGGCGGCAGCCGATCCCCGCGCCTCCTGACGCTGTCGTGCTCCACCCGAGAAACAGCGCAGAGCCGCGGTTAACAGCCAAGCCAAGAGACACTCTAAGCAGCGAAACATCATCTCTTCCTCCTTAACAGCCTGCAGGAACCCGGATGCTATCTGTCAGGAGTGACTGCTTGCTTCGGCCTCGCTCGTAGTATCGGTCCAGAGCCATCGGATAGAATGGTGCTTGACGATCCACACGCGCTCTGAGGAGAGGTCCCCATGTCGAGCCCAGCCAGTCTTGCCGCGATGGCTGCCCAGATCGGCGATCCCGGTCGTGCCGCGATGCTCTGTGCCCTGGTAGATGGACGCGCGCTCACCGCCTCCGAACTGGCCGCGATTGCCGGCATCACGCCGCAAACGGCAAGCGGCCACCTGCGGCAGCTGCAGGAGAACCAACTGATCTCTATGGTGAAGCAGGGCCGACATCGCTATTTCCGGCTCGCGACCTCGGAAGTGGCCGACCTAATCGAGAAGCTGCAGATCCTGAGCGGCGATCGCCGCCTGCCGCCTAGAACCGGTCCACGCGATCCGGAGCTGAGGGCCTTGCGCAGCTGCTACAATCATCTGGCAGGCGGACTGGCCGTGGCGCTGACCGACCGCCTGGTCGACCGGAAGATCATCGAGCTAACGGAAGAGGCCGGCATTATCACCGCCCCGGGCAGCCGTGCCCTTTCCGATCTCGGGCTGGATCTGAAGTCTTGCAGCACCAAGAGTGGGCCGCGCCTCTGTCGGCCCTGCCTGGACTGGAGCGAGCGGCGACCGCACCTGGCCGGAGCCCTCGGCACAGCCCTTTTCCGCTTCTTCTTGGAGGAGGCCTGGATCAGCCGCAGTGCCACGCCGCGCGGCCTCACGGTCACCCGACGTGGTCAGGCCGGCTTCCGCCAAGCCTTCTCATTGGATGTGGATCTGGCCGGCCGCCTGCGCGAACAAGCGGCCGCGTAACGCGGTTACTTGGCGGCGATCACGCCGATCTCGACACAGAAATCGGGCGAGGCCAGACGGGCCTCGACGCAGGCTCGGGCCGGTGCATGACCGCCCTTGGACCAGGCATCCCAAACGGCGTTCATCTCGCCGAAACGCTCCATGTCGGTGATCCAGATGGTGGCCGAGAGGATCTTGCCCTTGTCGCTGCCGGCCTCGGCCAAGAGGGCATCGATCTGGTCAAGGATCGCCTGTGTCTGCTCGCCCATGCTGGCGCCGCGCGCCGACTGGGCAACCTGACCGGCCAGATAGATGGTGTCGCCGTGGATGACGATCTGGCTCATGCGATCGCCGGTGTGCTTACGCTCGATAGACATCTCTTCCGCTTCCCCCTGGTCTCTACTGCAGCAGCGGCAGCACGCGCTCCACCACATTGGCGTCGCGCTGCATGGTCTCTTCGATGACTTCGGCGTCCTTCAAGATGATCTCGACGCCATTGGCAACGGCTGCCTGCATGACCGCATTGTCAGCAGAAACGCCCCGAAAGAAAGCGGCAGACAGGCTCAAGACCTTTTCCGGATCCATGGCAGGCGGGCCGAAGAGGGCGACAGACGTGGTGAAGGCGTCTTTGCGATCACCGCTGAGCTCAGCCAGGGTCGGCACCGTCTTGCGCAGCAGCGGGCTTCGCTCGGCACCGAAGGTGACCAGGGCACGATAGTCGCCCTGGAAGTCCGGGAAGGTCAGCACCCTGGTGAAGACGATGGCGGCATCAACCGAACCGCTGTCCAGGTCACGAAGAATGTTGGACAGGGTCGGACGGCTGGCAAAGGCAAAGGGCAGATCCAGTCGCTTGGCGATCATCGCCAAGGCCACGCCGGAGCTGGTGCGCTTGCCTGAGGTCGAGACGCTCAAGGTCCGCTCCTGCGCTTCGGCAGCCAGTTCCTCGAAGGTCTCGAAGGACGAGTCGCTCCGCACGATCAAGGCGACGGAGACACCCTGGGCCAGCTTAAGGATCGGGGTCAGGGAAGAGAGGGTCGTCTCCTGCCCTGATTCCGGCAAAGCCTCGTCGATCGCGCGAGTCATCAGTTCGGCCACCAGCAGGCTGGAGCCGTCCGGCGGCAGGCGTCCCATCAGGTCCTGCGCCATGCCGCCGCTCTCGCCGATCACGGTCGCGATCTCGACTGGCTGCTCCAAGGCCCGCTCCAAGCCCGGCTGCATCACCTCGGCGATAGTGCCCATCAGGTTGTCGCTATCTCCCGGCACCACGAGGATCGTCTTCTCCTCTTGTGCCGCCGCGGCGAAGGGCACGAGGCAAATCACGCACAAAGCAAGGCACAAGCGCCTTGCGCCCGATCTCACAGCCATCATCGAATCTGGATCCTCTCTTAGAGCCCGTCCGGAAACTGCTTGTGTCCTGCATCGCTGCCGGGGCCTCGAGTGTTAGGAACGGTGGCGCCGGCGATGCCGGGCGCATCGTCAAGCCGCCGTGACGCGGCAATCGTGGCCTCGGCAGCGACCCGAAGGGCTGTCTTATCAAGCCCTTGGGGCTGTGTCGAGCGCCGCTTACGATGCGCCCGGCATCGCCGCGCGACACTCTCCTTGCCCAAGACCTCGATAAGACAGTGCAGGGCACAAGCAGTTTCCGGACGGACTCTTAGGGTTGCAACCCGCCGGGCGGCGCGCTTAAGCGACCTTCAGTTCCTTGAAGAAGTCGTTACCCTTGTTGTCGATAATGATGAAGGCAGGGAAGTCTTCAACTTCGATGCGCCAAATCGCCTCCATCCCCAGTTCGGGATACTCGATGCACTCCACCTTCTTGATGCAGTCCTGCGCCAGGCGGGCCGCCGGCCCGCCGATCGAGCCCAGATAAAAGCCACCGTGCTTGCCACAGGCCTCGCGCACCTGAGGACTGCGATTGCCCTTGGCCAGCATCACCATCGAGCCGCCGGCCGCCTGGAATTGATCCACAAAGGAATCCATCCGACCGGCTGTCGTCGGCCCGAAAGAGCCGGAGGCAAAGCCCTCTGGCGTTTTCGCCGGCCCGGCATAGTAGACGGGATGGTTCTTGAAGTAGTCCGGCAGCGGCTCCCCCGCCTCTAGCCTTGCGCGCAGCTTGGCATGGGCCGCATCGCGCGCCACGATCATGGGTCCAGTGAGCGAGAGCCGCGTCTTGATTGGATGCTGGCTCAAAGTCGCCAGGATCTCGGACATGGGCCGGGTCAGATCCACCTGCACCACATCGCCACCCAGGCCGGACTCGTCAATCTCTGGCAGGTACTGGGCCGGATTGCTCTCCAGCTCCTCCAGGAAGATGCCGTCGCGGGTGATCTTGCCCAGCGCCTGACGATCTGCGGAGCAGGAGACACCGATGCCGATCGGCAAGCTGGCGCCATGGCGCGGCAGACGGATAACACGGACATCGTGACAGAAGTACTTGCCGCCGAACTGGGCACCGATCCCCAGGCCCTGCGCCATGCCGTGGATCACCTGCTCCATCTCAAGGTCGCGGAAAGCATGCCCGGTCTCGCTGCCCTCAGTCGGCAACGCGTCGAGATAGCGGCAGCTCGCGAGCTTCACCGTCTTCAGGTTCAACTCAGCCGAGGTACCGCCGATCACGACTGCCAGATGATAGGGCGGACAGGCAGCCGTACCGAGACTGCGAATGCGCTCTTCGAGATAGGGCAGCAGGCGATCACGGTTCAGCACGGAGGGCGTGGCCTGGAAGAGGAAGGTCTTGTTTGCCGAACCGCCACCCTTGGCAACGAAGAGGAACTTATAGGCCTCCTCCCCCTCGGCGTAGATATCGATCTGAGCCGGCAGGTTGGTCCGCGTGTTGGTCTCTTCGAACATGGAGACCGGCGAGACCTGGCTATAGCGCAGATTGCGCTTGAAATAGGCATCGGCGACCCCGGCCGAGAGCGCGCGCTCGTCCTGCCCGTCGGTGAAGACCAGGCGGCCGCGCTTGCCCATCACGATGGCGGTGCCCGTGTCCTGACACATGGGCAAAACGCCGCCGGCCGCGATGTTCGCATTCTTCAAAAGATCGAAGGCCACGAAGCGGTCGTTCGGCGAGGCCTCAGGATCATCCAGGATCTTGCGAAGCTGGCCCAGATGGCCCGGCCGCAGCAGGTGGTTGATGTCGATGAAGGCAGCCTCGGCGAGGCGTCTCAGTGCTGCGGTCGAAACTGACAGTAGCTCTTGATCACCCAGCTTTATGACGGAGACGCCGTCGCTGCCCAAGTGGCGATAAGGCGTCTTGTCTTCGCCTAGAGGAAAGAGGGGATGGTAATCCGGCAGATCCTCGACCGCTTCGAGATTGGCTGACATGCTGTCTCTCCTCGCTGACCCGGCCGGTGCTCTCTCGACGTCGCGACGCTCAGCCCCTGCCGCCCTTGTTCTCGTTGTCCTAGCGTTGATAAGAAACCCCAGAAACCTACAGCCCGAATGATCCGCTGGCTCGGCAAGACCTGCCGGGCGCCCGGGTGCGGTTCTCGTCTGTCGCTGCTGCTAGCCTTCCTTGGTATCGCTGCCTTCACTCTGCTCGGCGGGTTCCGCCGGCATTGGAAACTGCCGCTTCTGGGGTTCAGCCTCCTCGGCCTCGCCAGATGAACGCGAGGAAGAGGAAGAGGAGCGACGATAGCGCGAGCGGCTCTTGGTCGAGCGGGTGCCATTGCCACGTGAACTCTTGCTCTCCGCAGCCGGGGCCTCGGCAGTCTCAGCTGCCTCGGTCGCGTCTTCCTTCGCGTCTTCCTTCGGTGCTGATTCACTGGTCAAAACCAAGGTCTTAGCACCCAGCGCACGCTCCAGACCTTCGCGATCGGCGCCATCGCTGGCCTCGCCGTTCACCGGTTGGACCGGCGCCTCGGCTGCACTGCTCTCAGCTGCCTCAGGCGCTTCTGCCGGCTGACGAGAGCGGCTGGAACTGCTGCTGCGGCGAGAGCTGCTTCCCTCACTGCGGCTCTGGTCGCTGCGGCTCTGGTCGCTTCGGCTCTGGTCGCTTCGGGACTGGTCGCTTCGGGACTGGTCGCTGCGACTCTGATCGCTACGGCCCTCTTCATCGGCATCAGCAGTCTCGTGACGCTGGCCATCGTCACGTTCGTCGCTTTGATGGCGTCGCTGGCTGCCGGGCGATTCCGGATCGGTCGATTCATGCACGATGCGATAATAGTGCTCGGCGAACTGATAGTAGCTCTCTGCCAGCACGCGATCGCCGTTGGTCTGCGCGTCACGCGCCAGGTTCTGATACTTCTCCAGAACCTGATGGGCATTGCCCCGTATGCGCACCTCTGGCCCGTTGCTGTCGAAAGTCTGAGACTTCAGCGGGCCCGGCCTACGGGATGGTCGTCCACCGCGGCTGCGGCGACCGTTGTTGCTTTGTCGCATCGGCGTTTGTCTATGCTGTCTATCGCTAGTGTCGATTGTCATTTTCGCTCTGCAGATCGACCGACATGTCTATGCCTGTCTTCCGTCGAGTGCCGCTGAGCTGGGGCGCCAGTCCGCGCCTGCCTTCCAATCTTTGGCTGGCCAAGCGCGTCGCCTAGTTCCCAAAGAAACCTAGCGGCCAAGCCGCGCCCTTCCAAGCTTTTTCTTGCCTCGTGGCGTGGGAAGGGCTGGCACCAAGCCACTATTGCGGCCGCCGCGCACAAAGTGCGCGTGGCGTGCCGCTGAGATCGGTACTGAAAGCGCGTTGGTCAAGCCCTGCCTGGCGCAGAATCTCCTCGATTGCGCTTTGCTGTCCCACGCCAAACTCCAAAACCAGCGCCCCACCGGGCTGCAAGAGATCGAAGGCCTCCGGAACCAGGCGGCGATAGGCATCCAGGCCATCACACCCGCCATCCAATGCAAGCAAGGGATCGTGCCGGGCCACCTCGGGCTGCAAGGCACTCAAGGTCCCGGTCTCAATGTAAGGCGGATTGCTGACGATCAGGTCGAAGCCGCCCGCAAGAGCCGTCCCCCAGTCGCTGCACAGGAAGAGAGCTCTGTCGTTCAGATCGAGGACTCGGGCATTGACAGCAGCCTGTCGTACAGCGCCCTCGGCCCGGTCAATGCCCAAGCCCCAAGCCATGGGACGCTCGGAGAGAATCGCCAGCAGCAGGCAGCCGCTGCCGGTCCCCAGATCCAGGATGCGATAGGATCCCCTGCGGTCGGGAACAGCGGCAAGCGCTGCCTCCACCAGGGTTTCGCTATCCGCGCGCGGCTCCAAGGTGTCGGCAGAGAGCCCAATTTCCAGACTCCAGAACTCGCGCACGCCGAGGATGCGCCCCAGAGGTTCGCGCTGCGCCCGACGCGAGACCGCAGCCCGCAGCGCTGGGATCAGCTTGGGATCGATGCTGCGGTCACGATCATAGAGCGCGGCACTGCCGCCCGGCAGGAATGCCGCAACGAGGGCGCGGGCCTCACGCCTTGGCTCCTCGAGGCCGCCTGCAGCCAGCGCCGTCGCTGCTTCATCCAGAAAGGTCCCGAGCGAGAGCGCGCCGCTCACTCCTCCGCCACAGCAGCCAGGCGGGCCGCCTCATCCTCCGTCTGCAGGGCCTCGATCAACTCATGCAGGGCCTCGCCGGTCAGCACACGATCCAGCTTATAGAGGGTCAGGTTGATCCGATGGTCGGTGACCCGACCTTGCGGAAAGTTGTAGGTGCGGATGCGCTCCGAGCGGTCGCCGGAACCAACCTGGCTCTTGCGCGCGCTGGCCAACTCGGCATCACGCTGGCGGCGTTCTTCGTCATAGAGCTTGGCGCGCAGCATCTTCATCGCCTTGGCACGGTTCTTGTGCTGCGACTTCTCATCCTGGCACTGCACCACGATGCCGCTGGGCATGTGGGTGATGCGCACCGCCGAATCGGTCTTGTTCACATGCTGACCACCGGCCCCCTGCGCACGATAGGTATCGATGCGCAGATCCTTGTCTTCGACCTCGACATCGACCTCTTCGGCTTCGGGCAAGACGGCCACCGTGGCAGCCGAGGTATGGATCCGCCCACTGGTCTCGGTCACCGGCACGCGCTGCACGCGGTGCACCCCAGATTCGTACTTCAGCTGCGCAAACACGCCCTTGCCGGAGATCAGCATGGAGCCCGCTTTGCACCCGCCCAGGTCGGTCTCTTCGTAATCCAGAGTCTCGGCCTTCAAGCCCGACAGCTCGGCATAGCGCTGATACATGGTGAAGAGGTCGCCGGCGAAGAGAGAGGCTTCCTCGCCGCCGGTGCCGGCCCTTACCTCCAAGACCGCGTTGCGCTCGTCGGCCTCGTCCTTGGGCAGCAGCAGCACCTTGATGGAGTGCTCCAACTCCGGCACCTGCTCCTTCAGTTGATAGAACTCCTCTTCGGCGAGGCCGCGCATCTCGGGATCGTCACCGTCGCCCATCAGGGCCTCCAGGTCCTCCATCTCTTGGCGGACCGAGGTCAGCTCGTTGATGCCGGCGACCACAGGCTCCAGCTCCGCATACTCTTTGGCAATGCGGGTGTAGTCGGCCGAGCCGGGTTCTGCATGACTGGCCAAGGACCTAGACAGTTCCTCATGCCGGTCGCGAACGGCGGCCAGCTTCTCTTCGAGGCTCAAGGGGGGCTCCTAGCTCTCTCGTTTTCGATCTTGCAAGGGATCCTCGTCTGCCTTGGGGAAAAGGCGACGCATCGCCGTTTCCAGGGCAGCGAGATCGGCTGGCTCCCTTGCCGCCTGCCGCAGGGCCGCAGAGGGTCCATGCATCAGACGCTTCACTAGGAGCGCCGTTGCGGCCGCCGCGTCAAGTCTCTCGTTCTCCAAAACCTCCTGGCGTAGGGCTTCGGCATGCCGGCGCAGCGCAGTCACGCTCTGATCTGCAGCCCGCGCGGCCAGCCCCGTTTCGAAGAGCGCCAGCTCCTCTCCCAGTATCCGCCAGGCCTGCACAGAGGCCCCCTCTCGCGAGGCCTTGCCGTCCAAGGCCAGGTGCTCCAGGTCCGAGAGATTGTAGACAAAGGCATTGTCCAAGCGCTCGACCCCGGGGCCAAGGTCGCTCGGCAAAGCCAGATCGAAGAGCAGCATGGGCCGACCGCGGCGCCGGCGCAGGATCTTTGCCATGCTGCGCTTGGTCACCACCGGCTCACCGGAGCCCTGCGAGAAGATGGCGACATCGGCCGCCTCCAGGGCCTCATCCAGGTCCGCACCGCTCCAGGCCTGCGCTTGCAACTGCAGCGCCACGGCCTTGGCCCGATCTATGTTGCGATGCAGAACCCCACAGGTCTGAACGCCGCCGACACGGAAGTAGTCGGCCAGCAATTCGCCCAGTTCGCCCAGGCCGATCAGCAGCAGGGAGCGCTCCGAAAGGTCACCATGCAGAGTACGCGCGACCTTCAGCGCGGCAGCGGCCAAGGACACCGGCCCTTCGCCGATCCTGCTCTCGCTTCGGACACGCTTGGCGGTCTGATAAGCCCCTGCCAGGTAGCGGTCTAGCAGCGGTCCGCTGGCACCCAGCAGCCTGGCCCGTGCGTGGCTCGCCTTAACCTGCCCCATCACCTGCGGCTCGCCGACGACCTGGCTATCGAGCCCGGCCGTGATGGCGAAGAGATGGCGCAGAGCCTCCGCTCCGCGATGCTCCAAGGTGTAGGGCTCAATGCTCTGGCGTTCGAAACCACCGCTCCGCGCCAATGCATCCAGGGCTCGACGGTTGGCCAAGGGCTCGCGCCCGAGCCCCAGGATCTCTACCCTGTCGCAGGTCGATAGCAGCAAGGCCTCATCGAAGCCGCAGGTCGCCAGGTTCGAATAGAAAAGAGCTTCTTGCGCCTCACTGACGGCCAAGCGTTCGCGCAAAGGGGCCGGTGCGCTGCGATAGGTCAGGCCTATGCTGCAAAGACGCTCCAGGCTGTCACGCTGCGGGATCATGGCTCTGCTGTCAGAAACGCGCGCTCAGTTCTTGTGACAAGGTCTCCAACCCTAGGGTGGACTGCTCGCCCCTGTCCAGATCGCGCAACACGATGGTGTCCGCGGCCAATTCGTCGTCACCCAAGATCAAGGCCGCCTTCGCGCCGATCTTATCCGCCCGCTTCATGCGCTTCTTCAGGTTGCCGGAGAAGGCCATCTCCACGGCAAAACCCTCCTTGCGCAGCTGTTCTGCCAAGAGAGTGGCTCTGGCTTCTGCCGCAGCCCCGATCGGAACCAATGCAAAGGGGCGCGGTGCCGGCGGCTCCTCGGCCAAGAGCATCGCCAAACGCTCAATGCCGGCAGCCCAACCCACACCGGGGGTCGGCTGCCCGCCCATGGTCTCTACCAGATAGTCGTAGCGGCCGCCGCCCATCACCGTGCCCTGCGCGCCCAGGGCCTGGGTCGTGAACTCGAAGGCCGTGTGGCAGTAATAGTCCAGGCCCCGCACCAGACGCGGGTTCAGCTCATAGGCGATACCGAGGGTCTCGAGGCCGCTGCGAACCTCGGCAAAGAAGTCCTTCGCCGCCTGGGTCAGATAGTCGCCAAAGCTCGGCGCATCGGCCACGACCGCGCGGTCGCCGGCATCCTTGCTGTCCAGAATTCGCAGGGGATTGCGCTCCAGCCGCGCGAGGCTGTCTTCAGAGAGGCGGTCGCGATGCGCCCCGAAGTAGTCGATCAAGGCGCCGCGGTAGGCATTGCGGCTCTCCTGATCACCCAGGGTGTTTAGCTCCAGGGTGATCTTGCCGGTCAGCCCCAGCTCCTCCAGGATCCGCGCACCGGCAGCGATCACCTCGACATCTCCGGCCGGCTGCGGCACGCCGAAGAGTTCGATGCCGATCTGATGGAACTGACGCTGACGTCCCTTCTGCGGCCTCTCGTGGCGGAACATGGGCCCGGCGTAGAAGTACTTGAGCGGCAGGTCATGCGACAGGCCGTTGGAGATGTAGGCGCGGGCGACACCGGCCGTGTTCTCCGGCCGCAGGGTGATGCTCTCGCCCTCGCCCAGCGCGAAGCTATACATCTCCTTGGTGACGATGTCGGTCGCCTCGCCGATGGTGCGCTTGAAGACCTCGGTGAATTCCAGGACCGGCGTTGCCATCAAGAGGTAGCCGTAGCGCTCGGCGATCTCGCGCGAGGTTTCAACGACCTGGCGGTGCCGACGCATGGCCGGCGGGAGCAAATCATGGGTCCCGCGAATGGGCTTAAGACTAGACACGCTTTGAGGCCGCCTTTCGGGCTGTCGATAAATTGAAGCGGCCCTGGTTTAGCGATTTCCTCGCCGTATGAAAAGCCGGGCGACTACAGAAACAAGCTGGTCGGCTGTTCGATCGGGCGGCGGTCGAAGACGGCCAAGGTGGCGCGCAAGCAGCGCAGAAGGTACCAGACCGCCAGGACCGCGAGGATCAAATAGCCGATCAAGACGATCGCCAGCACGGTGCCCACGATCGACAGCACCAATCCGACCCAGAAGGTCGTGATGAAATAGGTCAGGATGCTTTCACCCCAGGTGCCGGCCAGGTCGTCGCGCTTGAAGTAGGCCATGATCACGCCAACCAGGGCGCCTAGACCTCCGGTAAAGAGCCCGGCCCAAAAGGCCAATGCCACATAGAGTGGCGTGCGATCCTCATCCATTGGGAAGCAGCCTACTCTGCGGCGGCGGCTTGCGCCTCTTCTTCGGCTGCCTTGGCAGCCTCGATCTCAGCCGCCTTGGCCTCGATCAGCTCGACCAGGTGATCGACCACGCTGGCGTCCTTCAGGCGGTGATGCGGCAGGCCGGCCATGTAGACCTGATGCGTGCCCTTACCGCCGCCGGTCAGACCAAGATCGGTCATCAAGGCCTCGCCTGGTCCGTTCACGACGCAGCCGATGACCGAGACCGTCATCGGTGTCGTGATGTGCTCGATCCGCTTCTCCAGCTCTTCGACGGTCTTGATGACCTCGAACTGCTGGCGCGCGCAGGAGGGGCAGGAGATCACGTTGACGCCGCGATGGCGCAGACCAAGCGACTTCAATATGTCGAAGCCGACCTTGATCTCTTCGACCGGATCGGCCGAGAGCGAGACCCGGATGGTGTCGCCGATGCCGGCCCAAAGCAGGCTACCGAGCCCGATCGAGGACTTGATGGTGCCGCCGCGCAGGCCGCCAGCTTCGGTGATACCGAGATGCAGGGGATAGTCACAGACCTCGGCCAGCTGCTGATAGGCGGCCACGCCGAGGAAGACATCGGAGGCCTTGCAGGAGATCTTGAACTCGTGGAAGTCCTCGTCCTGCAAGAACTTCATGTGGTTCAGCGCGCTTTCGACCATGGCGTCCGGACAGGGCTCGCCATACTTCTCCAAGAGCTCGCGCTCCAGAGAGCCGGCATTGACGCCGATGCGCATGGAACAGCCGTTGTCGCGTGCCGCCCTCACCACTTCGCGGACCCGGTCGCGACCGCCGATGTTGCCGGGATTGATGCGCAGACAGGCGGCCCCGTTCTCAGCCGCCTCGATCCCGCGCTTATAGTGAAAGTGGATGTCGGCCACGATCGGGACCGTGACTTCCGGGACGATCTGGCTGAGGGCCGCGCTCGACTCCTTATCGGGGCAGGAAATCCGCACGATATCGGCACCGGCGACCTCCAGCGCGCGCACCTGCTCGATGGTGGCTGCGACGTCATGGGTCACGGTGTTGGTCATCGACTGCACGGAGATGGGGGCATCGCCGCCAACCGGTACTTTGCCGACCATGATCTGTCGGCTCTTCCGGCGCAGAATCTGGCGCCAGGGGCGCACCGCCGTATGGTCGCTCATCGCTCTTCCTCAAATCTTAGATGCGAAACCTTTGTCTCGCACCGGGACATGCTGGCTGGACGACCGCAAATCAAGGGCGTGCGGACTAATTGGCCTTGAGAGAGTCCGGATTAAGCGAGACGTTGCGCCGAACCTGGCCGTCACGACCCAGCTTTGGCACCTCTTGTCCATCGACCGTGATGACCAGACCGCCGGCATTGCCGGTCAGCAGGGTCAGGCCAGACTGTTCAGGCACGTCATATGTGTCTCCGGCCCGCAAGACCCGGGTGAAGATGGAATCGCCCTTGGAGTTGCGTACCTGCACCCAGCTGTCCTGTGTTGCGCGCAAAACAACCCTGGGTCCGCTATAGGCCGCGGTGACGCCGGCAACCGAAGGATCGGAAGGCTGTGTGGCAGAGGCCGCCTCGGTGAAGAGCACGGTTCCGGTCCCACCCGACACGGCGCCGCCGGCAGCCGATTCGGCCGAGTTCGAGATCGAAACTGTGCTGCTTCCATCGCCCGCGGCCGCTTCCGTCGCATCCGGCGTCGCAGCGTTGGCGGCAAGGCCTGTCACGCCAGCAGCCGCGCTACCCGCCGCGCCGTCTTCAGCGCTCGTCGTACCGGAATCGCTCGTCTGACCATCGGTTGCACCTGTGGTCGTAGTCGCGCCGGAGGAGCTAGTGGCCGTGCTTGCCTCGCTATCGCTTGCTGGCGTCGTCGTGGCCGTCTCAGCAGCAGCAGGCGTTACCGTCTCTGTCGTCGCGGTCTCGGTCTCGCCAAAGCCGCCGTCGCGCGAGACATAGGTCCAAACCAGATAGGCCAGTCCAGCCAGCAGCAGAGAGACCAGGATAATCGCGCCGGTCGGCACCTTGGCTTCCGGTACCGGGGTCGGGAAGTTCAGGTTGGGCGTGCGATCGATGCCGGCCGCCTCGTCCTTGAAACGCTCGACGCAGTCGTTGACGTCGAGGCCCAGGTAGTGCGCGTAGCTGCGCACAAAGCCCACCCCATAGGTCAGTCCCGGCAGATCTTGATAGCGGCTCTCTTCAATCGCCCGCAGGAAGACGGGACGAATCCGCAAGGCAGAGGAGACCTCGTCGATATCCTGGCCGAAGCTGGCCCTGGTCTGCGCCAAGAGCGCGCCGACGGTCGCCGCCGTCGGTTGGCGCGGCCGCTCTTCCATGATCGGCGGCTCGTCGCCATCTGCCGGGCCCAGATCGAGAGGCTCGGGCGGGATCTCCAGCTTGCGACGCTCGCTACGGTGCTCTGGACGCCGCGCCTCTTCTTTGGGCGGCGCTGCCTTCGCGGGCTTTGCCGGCTTGGCCGGGGCCAAGCTCATCGGCGGCTCCGGAAGGGGCGGCATCGGACGTGCAGGGTCCGGCTTGCCTTGGGCTGGCTGCGCTGCCTCGTTCGGACGCATCGCACCTAGCGGCGGTAGGTCCTTTGGTTTCTCGCTGCGTGTCTTTGTCCGCTTCTTCGGCTCAGGCGGCAGCGGCGGGCCATCGCCGTCCGGCTCGCGGAATTGAGGCAAGTCTGGAAGCGGTGGTGGTGTCCAGGCATCCGCCTCGTTGCGGCCACCGAGCATGCTGGGCGAAAAGGTGCCGGATCCGTTGGATTGAGAGGGCTGGTTCCGACGATCTCTCTTCAGCGTTTTAAGCACGCGATCTTTCCTTAAAATGCACTGCCCCCCAAACAACGAAGACGAGGGCTCTCCCAAGAGGGTTGGAGTAAGGCGGCGCACCATGCGCCAGCCGCGTCAAGCTCGCTCTCTTTTAACAAAGTGAGACGCCTCTGAGCAAACATATCAGGCCCGAGCTGTGGGCAGTCGCCGGCGCGCAGATGGGTCAAAGCCAAAGGTACCAAGCAAACCAAGCCGTTAGAGCCATCTTCCCCGGCTAGAGCTGAATTCCATGGTCCTTGGCATAGGCTCGAATCTGCGCCTGCAGCGACTCCGAGTCGTGTTCGAGCCTGGTCATCAGAAAGGCGCGAAACGCCTTGATATCCAGGCTGCGAATCATGGTCTTCACTGGAGCGACAGCGCCCGGCGGCATGGAGAGCCGGCGAAAGCCGCAAGCCAAGAGGACCATGGCCTCTGAGGGATGGGCAGCGGATTCGCCGCAGAGTGACAGCGGCACCCCACTTTCGTCAGCATGGGCCGTTAGATCCGAAAAGAGCCTGATCGAGGCTGCATGGAAAAGGCCGTAGCGGCCGGCCAAGGCCGGGTTGCCACGATCGCTGGCAAAGAGGAACTGCAGCAGATCGTTGCTCCCGACCGCGATAAAATCGGCCAGCTCGAAAAGGCCGTCGAGCTGCCACAAAAGTGCGGGCACCTCCAGCATGACGCCACAGGAGACTGTGCTTGGCGGGGTCTCCGCCAGATTCAATTCGCGCGCCAACAAGGCCTTGGCGTCGCGCAGCTCCTGAAGGGTGCCGATCATCGGGAAGATGATGGAGAGATCGCGACCGGCAGCGGCAGCGATCAAGGCGCGGAGCTGGCGTCGCAGGATGATCGGTCGGTCCAACCCGATGCGAATCGCGCGCCAGCCCAGGGCCGGATTCTCCTCTTCCGCGCCGGACCAATAGGGCAAGGCCTTGTCGCCGCCGATATCCAGGGTGCGAAAGTTCACCGGTTTGCCAGCCGCCAGATCCAAGACCTCCGCATAGATCCGCTGCTGTTCCACCACGGTCGGAAAGCTCTCTCGCACCATGAAAGGAACCTCGGTGCGATAGAGACCAATGCCCTCTGCGCCACAGGCATGAAGCTGCGGCAGGTCGAACATCAGGCCGGCATTCATCTGCAGGGTAATGGCGATGCCGTCCTTAGAGACGGCAGGCAGATCGCGGGTCTCGGAAAAGAGCTGGCGGCGGCGATGACGGTCGGTCAGCGCCCGAGAAAAGCTCTCGCGCACCTGTTCACGCGGACGCACCAGAACCTGTCCGGTGTCACCATCGACGATAACCGGGTCGCCCGGTCGGATCTCGCTTAGTGCAGCCGGGCAGCGCCCCACCATGGGAATGCCCAAGGCACGTGCGACGATGGCGACATGTGCCGTCGGCCCACCCTCACCCAAGACCACGCCTTTCAACCTGGCGCGGTCATAGTCCAGCAAGTCGGAGGGGCCGAGATTGCGGGCAATGAGGATTGCCTCTTCAGGCAGCTGGTCTGATGGCGCTTCGCCACCGACCAGATGCTGCAACAGACGGTTTGCCAGATCGTCCAGATCGTGCAGGCGCTCACGCAAATAGGTATCGGTGACCTGCGCCATTCTTTGGCGCACATCGTTCTGCACGCGCTGCGTTGCGGCCTCTGCCGTGAGCCCGGCCTCCACGGCCTCTTCGATGCGACCGATCCAGCCGCGATCCTGCGCGAACATGCGATAGGTCTCGAAGATATCGTGATGCTCACCCGAGCTACCGAGATCGCTGGCTTCCAACAAGCGGTCAAGATTGGCGGAGAGCTCGTCGCGCGCCTTGTGCAGGCGTTTCAGCTCGCTGCTTGGGTCCTCGGCCACGAAGCGACGAATGACCAGTCCGCGATGGTGCGGCACGGCAATGCCGATGCCCGAGCCCTCGGTCAGAGCCATGCCGGTAAGGCGCGCCGGCAAGAGGCCACGGCTCTCGACCAGGCGTCGCTCTTCGGCGCTGACCAAACCGCTGGAGGCCAACATCTCCGACACCACCATGGCGATGGTTTCCAGGGCCTCGACCTCCTCTTCGGCGTAAGCACGGCGGGTAACGTTCTGTACGACCAGAACGCCCAAGGTGTGCCCTTCACGCAGGATCGGTACGCCCATCAGCGACTGAAAGCTCTCCTCACCGATCTCCGGTCGGTAGGCAAAGTTGGGATGGCTTTGAGCATCGGCCAGGGCCAAAGGCCGGCCATTGGCCGCGATCTGGCCCACCAGGCCCTCGCCGAAGCGAAAGCGGGTCCGATGCACGGCTTCGGGCTTCAGGCCGATGGTGGCGAAGAGTTCCAAGACCTCGCCGGCCCGCGTCAGATAGAGCGAGCAGACCTCGGCCACCATGTAGCTGGCGATCAGGCGGGTCACCTGGTCCAGGCGTTGCTCAGCCGGACCGCCCTGCTGCAGCAGATCGCGGAGCTGCTTCAGCAGGCGTCGTGCTGCGAGCCAGCCCGGTGCCCTGGCCATTCCAGTCCCCCTGTCGCCGCAAAAACTCCGGCGTCTAAAGCGCGCGATCTAACCCAAGCTAGTCGGCATCCAAGCCGTAGGCACTGTGGAGTGCGCGCAGCGCCAGCTCAAGATAGTCCTCTGCCACCAGGACCGAGATCTTGATCTCAGAGGTGGTGATGACCTGGATGTTAATGCCTTTTTCGGCCAAGGTGGTGAACATCCGCTGTGCCACGCCGGCATGACTGCGCATCCCGACGCCAACGACCGACACCTTGGCAACCTTGGCATCGTGCTCCAAAGAGGCATAGCGCAGGATATCTCGATTCTGCTCTAGCACGCCCAGCGCACGGTCGAGTTCGGCGCGGCCGACGGTGAAGGTCATGTCGGTGATCTCGCCATCCAACGAGATGTTCTGCACGATCATGTCGACATTGATCGCCGCATCGGCCAAGGGGCCGAAGATCGCAGCCGCAATGCCCGGCCGATCGGGAATGCGGGTGAGCGTCACCTTGGCCTCATCCGTAGAGTGCGCGATGCCGCTGACGATTGCCTGTTCCACGATCTCATCCTCATCAACAACCAGGGTGCCGGGCTTGTCCTCGAAACTGGAGCGAACCTGCACCCGAACCTTATGCTTCATCGCCAATTCGACCGAGCGGGTCTGCAGGACCTTGGCACCCAGCGAGGCCATCTCAAGCATCTCTTCATAGGTGATACGGTCCATCTTGCGGGCCTTGGTCACGATCCGAGGGTCGCTGGTATAGACCCCATCCACATCGGTATAGATGTCGCAGCGGTCTGCCCTGAGAGCAGCCGCCAAGGCCACCGCTGAGGTGTCAGAACCGCCACGGCCCAGAGTCGCAATCCGCTCTTTCTCGGCCACGCCCTGGAAGCCGGCGACCACAGCGACTTGACGCTCTTCAGCGAAGCGCCGCTCCAACTCTTCGGTGCCGATGGTCTCGATGCGGGCCGAGCCATGCTGCGCCGAGGTCTTGATCGGCAGCTGCCAGCCCATCCAGGAGCGCGCCGGGATGCCCATGCGCTGCAGGATAATGGCCAGTAAGCCCGCAGTCACCTGCTCGCCCGAGGAGACCACAACGTCGTACTCGCGCAAATCCGCCAGACCGGCAGCCTTGCGCACCAGATCGACCAGATGGTTGGTTTGGCCCGCCATGGCAGAGACGATCACGGCCATCTCGTGGCCCTGATCCCACTCCGCCTTGATGCGGCCCGCAACCCGTTCCAAGCGGTCTAGGTCGGCGACGGAGGTGCCGCCGAACTTCATTACCAAGCGTGTCATCGGTCCTGATTGATCGCTATGGCCGCCGAGACAGTTCCCAGGGCTGCGGGGCGTTCGCCCAGCGGCGGAAAGGGACAGCGGCACTGCCTTGTCGTTGCACTCAGGCCTATCCATACTCACGAGACCGCTGCGGCGCAAGCAAGGCTCAGCGGGCCAGCGCAGAGTGAGGAACATGGCAGCATCGCAAGAGGCTCGGGACAGGGTCGACCAGGGCCATCTGGCCATCGATCCCGATGAGATCGAGAAGTTCGACGCCTTCGCCGAAGACTGGTGGGACCCGAAGGGCCCGATGGCGCCTCTGCATCGACAGGGGCCGGCCCGTCTGGCCTTCCTGCGTGAGGCATTGACGCCGCTCTCAAAGGAGGGGCCGCAGTCCCTCACGCCGCTGAAGGGGTTATCCTTGCTGGATCTCGGCTGTGGCGCTGGTCTGGTGAGCGAAGCCTTGGCCCGACTGGGCGCCAAAGTGACCGCCGTCGATGCATCGCCACAGGCGATCGAGGCGGCAAAGGCCCATGCCGAAGAGAGCGGCATCCAGATCGACTATCGCAACTGCAGTGCCGAAACCTTGATGGAAGCCGGCGAGAGCTTCGATGCCGTCGTCAGCCTGGAGGTCATTGAGCACGTCCCGGAACCGGCCGCGTTCATAGAGCTAGCAGCCGGTTTGGTTCGTCCCGGCGGTGTTCTGGCGATCTCAACCTTGAATCGGACGACAAAGTCCTTTGCGATGGCCATTGTCGGTGCCGAGTACCTGCTGCGTTGGCTGCCGCGCGGGACCCACTCCTGGCGCCGCTTCCTCAAGCCGTCAGAGGTCGGGCGCTTCATGCGTCACGCGGGCTTCAAGGTGACCTTGGCCAAGGGCATCGTCTACAATCCCCTGGATCAGGCTTGGCGCCTGAGCGCGCGGGATTTGGACGTGAACTACATCCTGGCTGGCCGCAAGGTCTCCTGACGCTTGCCGCAGCGCAGCATTTCTGGCAGCTCTCAGCCGTCACCTGCCACGAGAGACCAGAGGCTGCCCATGCCGGCCCCCGCCGAGACCGATCCCAAGAGCCTGACACGCGCGGACTTCCCGCACTTTCAGACCATTCCGACCCGCTGGATGGATAACGACGTCTACGGCCATGTGAACAACGTCGTCTACTACTCCTACTTCGACACTCTGGTGAACGAGAACCTGATGCGGCATGGCCTGCTCGACCTGGCCAGCAGTGAGGTCATCGGCATCGTGGCAGAGACCCAGTGCAGCTTCCTCGCCTCCATCGCCTTCCCACAGGCAGTCGAGGGCGGTCTTCGGGTGCTTCGCCTGGGGCGCAGCAGCGTCACCTACCAAATCGGGCTCTTCGTCGAGGGGCAAGAGGGACCGGCAGCGGTCGGCCGCTTCGTCCATGTCTATGTCAATCGCGCCACGATGACCCCGATCGCCATGCCCGACGCCATCCGCAACCTGCTGGAGACCTTGACCAAGTGAACAACGAGCTGACCCACCGACTGGGGCTTCGCTTGCCCATCGTCCAGGCGCCCATGTCCGGCGGCGTGACGACGCCTGAGATGGTGGTTGCCGTCTCGGAGGCCGGTGGTTTGGGATCACTGGGTGCCGGCTACATGAGCGGCCGGGCCATTCTGGCGGCAGGAGAGGCCATCCGCGCACGCACGAAGAAACCCTTTGCCGTCAGTCTCTTCGTCCCTGATGCGCGCCCCCAGGCGGTCAGCGAGGCTGCGATCGAAGAGGCCTCTGCGGCACTCGACCCCTATCGCGATGAGGTTGGTCTCAGGCCGCCACCGCCGCAGCCACACTTTCGTTTGCATTGGGATGAGCAGGTCGAGGCGGTGCTGAAACTAAGACCGGCTGCCCTCTCCTTCTGCTTCGGTATTCCCGAGGACGACCATCTGGACGCGTTGCGCGAAGCCGGCATCCTTACCATCGGCACTGCCACCACGCTTGGTGAAGCACGCCTCCTCGAGGACTCCAGCGTCGATGCCGTGGTGGCTCAGGGCTTTGAGGCCGGTGGGCATCGCGCAACCTTCACCCTGCCCTATGACCAGGCGATGATCGGCCTCATGGCGCTGGTCCCGCAGATGGCCGCAGCGGTGGAGATCCCGGTCATCGCCGCCGGCGGCATCATGAACGGCCAGGGCATCGCCGCCGCCCTGGCGCTGGGTGCTTCGGCCGCGCAGATGGGAACGGCCTTTCTGGCCGCCGATGAGAGCGGGTTTGGTCACGTCCAGACGCAAGCCCTCCTATCAGCCGGAGAAGAAGGCACGGCGCTCACCCAGGCCTTTACCGGCAAACCGGCCCGTGCTCTGCGCAACCGCTTCATGGTCGAGGCCTTTGAGAAGCACCTGCCGATTGCCAGCTACCCGACGCAGCATGGCATCACCAGCGACCTCCGCCGCGCCGCCGTAGAACGGGAACGGCCCGATCTTATGGCGATCTGGGCTGGGCAGGGGGTGAGCGAGATCAGACGCGGCTCTGTCGCCGCGCTGATGGCGGCCTTCCATGCCGAACTCAAAGAGAGCCTGGCGCGCCTGACGCATAGCTAGCCGCGCATTCACAAGGCTGGACAGTGGTTCTGCCGACTGGCATCACTGCCGGTCGCAGCAGCGGAGCCGGCCTGAGGGGAAGTAGGCGGGCCGCAGCCGGACACTGCAGAGCGCCGGTCGCTGCATCCGAAACGCATGCTTTTGATAGGAGCTAACCATGCAATTCGCATCCTTGGTGGATCGTGTGGCCGGTCGTGGAGCCGAAGCCTGGGCCCTGCATATCGAAGGCGTACAGCAGGAACGCCGAACCGGGAAAGAGGTGCTCTTCCTGACTGTCGGCGAGCCCGATTTCGATACGCCGGAGCTGATCCAAGACGCGGCCATGGCCTCCATGCGCGGCGGCAACACGCACTACACCGCAATCGTCGGCACCCGTGCGCTCAGAGAGGCTATTGCCGATTGGCAGGAGCACCTGACCGGACACAAGGTCGATCCCGACCAGGTCGTGGTCGCACCCGGCGCGCAGGCCGCACTCTTCGCCGCCATGCAATGTCTGGCCCAGCCCGGCGACGAGGTGATCACCACCGACCCCTGCTATTCGACCTATGAGGCCGTGATCGGCTCGACCGGGGCCACCATGGTCACGGTCCCGCTGCTGCCCGACCAGAACTTCGCGCTGGACCTGGAAGCCCTCAACGCAGCCGTAACGCCCAATAGCCGTGTCCTCTTGCTGAACTCACCGCATAATCCGACCGGCGCGGTCATGCAGCCGGAAGAGATGGAGGCCGTGGCTGCACTCTGCCGCGAGAAGGACCTCTGGCTGGTCTCGGATGAGGTCTATGGCTCGCTCACCTACGACCATCCGCATCGCACACCAGCCGTCCTGCCGGGGATGGACGAACGCTGTGTGGTGATCTCCAGCGTATCCAAGTCGCATGCCATGACGGGGTGGCGCGTAGGCTGGGCCATCGGCCCGCGCAAGCTGGCGGAACACTTGGACAATCTGCTGCTCTGTATGCTCTACGGCTGCCCCGGCTTCATCCAGGATGCCGCCGTCGTGGCTTTGAACGAGGGGCGCAGCGAGGTGAAGCGCATGCACGCGGCCTATACCAGCCGCCGCAACTTCATGGCACCTTGGCTGGATCGCCTGCCGGGCCTCTCCTGCGCCAGCCCTGAGGGCGGGATGTTCGTCATGCTGGACGTTCGCCGGAGCGGCTTGGATGCCGTGACCTTCGCACGGCGCCTGCTGCAGGAGGAAAGCGTCGCGGTTCTCCCCGGCGGTGGCTTCGGTGAGCAGGCCGAGGGCTTCTGCCGCCTCTCCCTGGGCTTCTCCGACGAGACCCTGACCGAGGCCTGCCGCCGGATCGAGTCCTTTGCCAAGCGCCTGGCCGAGAGCGGCGAGACCGCCCTAGCCGCTACGCCATAGGGCGAGCGCCAAACCCGCGATTACCAAGAGCAGGCCCAGTGCATCGGCCAGGGTAACGGCCTCGCCCAGAAAGGCGAGGCCGAGCAGGCTGGCCGTGAGCGGGCTGAGGCCCATGAAGGCGGCAACGTTGGAGGCCCAGACATGCTGCAAAGCATAGAGCCAAAGCATGTAGCCCAAGCCACTCACCAAGCCGATGCCGAGAAGAGCGCTCCAGACCCCAAGGCTGAAGTCAGGCCAGCTTGTGAAGAAGCCCTCCGGAACCGCCAATCCGCCTAGAAAGAGAGTTGCAGCGAACATCGCAACGCTGCCAACCTGCAGGGTGGGATAGCGCATCAGATAGGGGCGATAGAGGACTGAGCAAAAGGCGCCGGTGAGCGCACTCAAGAAGGCTGCGCCGACGCCCAGCCACTGCGCCTCTGACAGGTTTCCGCCAAGGGCCGCCCCGCCGATCGAAAACCCCACGCCGACGATGGTCAGAATGATCCCGAGCATCCGCCTTGCGGACAGAGGCTCCTGCCCCATGGCCACGGCGAAGCCCATCGTGAGCAGCGGAAAGACCGCGAAGATCAGCGCCGCCTGACCCGGATCGATCAAGGTCACAGCATAGTTCAGCAGTGCGATCAGAATGCCGAACTGTCCGATGCCCAACAGTACGACCGGCAGAAGATCCCAGCCCTGAAAGGCCACGCGGCGCAGGCTGAAGAGGAAGGGCAGCAGGAAGAGGACCCCGAAGAGGTAGCGCAGGAAGGCAACGCTCAGCGGTCCGGCCTCTGAGATCGCATAACGCGTCAGGACCAGTCCGACACCGACGAACACGCCGGTGGTCATCGAGGCCAGCAGCGGCAGGGTCTTGGCGCTCACAGAGCAAGCTCCCAGACTTGGCGGTGCAAGGGGCGGGCATAGTCCTGGAAGGCCTCTTCGCACGCCAAGGCGAAGCCGAAGCCGCGCAGCAAGCTACGCGCCGCCGCGAGGCTTCTTTCAGAAGAGACCCGGATCGTGTCGCAGCCTGCAGCACGGGCTGTTGCGACCGCTTGGTTCAGCAGCTGCCGTCCCAACCCGTCTCCCCGGGCCTTGGCCACTACAAAGAGGAAGGGCACGTGGAGCTGTGGCCCCTCGTGAAGGAAGAGTGCCGCCCCCTCGATCCTCTGCGCACGCTCGACCACCAGCAGGCCATCCGGCGTCTTTGCATCACGCATCAGAAAGTCTGCTAGATGGCACGTCATCTCGGCTTCGAAACGACCAGACCAACCCAACTCGCCAGAGAAGAGAGCAAGGGCCAGGGAGAGGACTGAGGCGCACTCACCGGGTCGATAGGGGCGCAAGATCGTGGGCGACCGCCCGCCATCACCCGCATCAAGGAGCCCACGGATCGTGGTCATCGCCGCCAGTAGACTCTGCCGATCTTGCGCGGTGAGCTTTTCGAGGACCGCAGCGACGCGCTGTTGCGAGGCCTCCTCCAGCGGTGCGAAAGCCGTGCCCCCCGCCGCCGTTAAGGTCAAACGCTGACGGCGGGCATCGCCCGGATCGCGCTCGACTGCGACCATACCGGCCGTGCGAAAGCGCTTCAAGAGCCTGCTGAGATAGGCTGGATCCATCCTGAGACGCGGCGCCAAATCGCCTGCCGAGATACCGGGATGGCGGTTCAGTTCGTAGAGCAGGCGAACCTCGGCCAAGCTGAAGCCACTCTCCAGCATCGATTCGTCCAGCGCCCCAACGTGACCGGTATAGAAGCGATTGAAGGCCCGGACGGCTTCGATCGCCTTGGCGTTCCTGTTCGCCATCCTCCGACAAACCTCCTTGTCGATAACAAGGATATTATTGACATCGTCAACTAAATAAGAAAAGGGCCTTGGCCTCAGCGCACGAGCATCGCACTGTCGGGCTAACCCTGAGTTGTTCTGGAATTCCCTATGGCCAACCCCACCCTTGTCGCCCGTACAACCCGTCTCCTGCTCCTGCTGCTCGCTCTGGGTCTGGCAGCGAGCTGCGTAAAGAGAAGGCCGGATGTGCCGGTGTTGGATGCCGTTCTGCCGCCCTCTCCGCCGACGGAAGGCCAGTCTCGCATTGCTGTTCCACTGCAAAGCATCAATGCCCTCGATCCGGACGTCTACCAGGGCTGTCAATACCTGGCAGGCTACCTCCTGCCGGCGACGGAACGGGCAGAGCGCTTCATCATCACTGCACGAGGCAACTCCGTTTGGCCGATGGGCCCGAACGGACGTCTGGCCTGTCAGCAGCAGGAGGGCCGCTTCCTCTCGCCGCCGGTCGCTGCAGGTGACTATCATCTGGTGCTCTTGAAGGGGCTGCGCTGCCCGAAGCCACGCGGGCGTGACGCCCTCTTCAAAGGCACTGTCTACCTGGCCGAGGTTTCGATCCCGGAGGGCGAGGTCTTCACCTACACGCCTAAGAGCGACATGCGCTCTTTCTCGGTCCGTTGCGTTTGGTGAGACCTCAGTAAGTCACGTTCTGAAAGCAGCTGTAAACAATCCTCGGCACAAACTGAATCTCCATATCCAAGTCCCAGAACCCGACCTCATGGACCTCTCCATCCTTTAGATCCACCTTCGTCTGATAGACCTGGCAGCGCTCTGGAAGGCCGGTAGAGATGTACTGGCCGCTAACGATGACATAGCCACTGCTGTTCGGGATATCGACGAAGAGAACCAGCAACCAAGGCCCCGCCTCCAGGTCTCTGATCTCTGCGACATTGCGCTTTCCGTCTTGGCGATAGTGCGTGCAATCCAGGAGTTTTACCTGCTCCGGATAGAGCAGAGAGAGGTCGATCAAGCCGGTCGGCAGGTCCCCAGCGTTCAGGGCGGCAGAGATGGATTCCGAGACATTGCTTTTGCGCACCAACGCTATGGTCGTCTCCCCACAATTGGGCGAGATTGGGTTGCGCATGTTCAAAACCAGGGTTCCCGACCCGCTCTCCGAGGCAAGGCCTTGTGGTGCGGCATCAGTGTCTAGCCGCACTGTGGAGATGGCGTCGGGCAGCCGACTCTCCGGTGGGCGGCCATAGCAACCGATAAGTAAGAAGAGAACCGCCAGCAATCCGATCAAACGCATTGCCTATCGCCCTGAAGTGCACTCATGAGTAGAGCATGCCGCGAGCAGCCGGCTGGGAACAAGCCCCCCTGTCGGTCCGATCTGCATCGCTGAGTGCTCTCTGGACATTCTTTGTGCGGGATGGGCAGCACATTCGGCTTACACATCCCGTAAAATCCAAACCTAATCTTATGGTCAGCTTGTTCTATCAAGTGGCGACACCTACCATCCGAGTTGAGCGTTCACACAAATGACGCGCTCGCTGTGAAGTAATGCGGATGAAAACCATGACGGCAGCGCCTTTGACCATGACCGCGAGAGAAAGGGCCGACGCAGCCTTTCGAGAACGCATCGTCGACAATGCCATGATGGGTCGAGTACGGGCTACGCGGCACTCTGGTCTTTATCCTTACTACAAAGAGCAAACGCCAAAAGGCCTCAACCATGTCGAGATCGATGGCCAGCGCTTGCTGCAGCTTGGCTCGTCGAACTACCTTGGCTTGGCCCAGGACCCGCGCATCAGGGCGGCGGTGGTTGACGCGCTAGAGCGCTATGGCACCTCCTCCACCTCCAGCCGGCTCCTGACCGGCACGCGACCGCTTCATCATCAGTTGGAAGAGGAACTGGCGGCCTTCCTTGGCAAAGAGGCAGCCCTGGTCTTCGCCACCGGCTATCTGGCCAACGTGGGTGCCCTTCCGGCCCTGATCGGTCGCGATGACGCTGCTTTCTACGATGCGGAGGTGCACGCCTGCCTGATCGACGGCATCCGCCTCTCCGGCGCTGAGGCTTATCGTTTTCGACACAACGACACGCTTGGCCTGGCGCAGAAGCTGCGAAACAGCGACCACGATAGAAAGCTGGTCGTGATCGATAGCCTCTATTCGCTGAATGGCGACCTGGCGCCGCTGGACGAGATGGTGGAGATCGCCGATCGGACCGGCGCCTGGATCTTCCTGGATGATGCCCACGGCTGTGGCGTTCTTGGCCCCGGCGGGCGCGGCTTGGCGGCAGCACTGGGTGTGGCAGAGCGCATACCGGTGATCATGGGGGTCTTCAGCAAGTCTTTCGCCTCGACTGGCGGTTTCGTCGCCGGCAGCGCAGAGCTGATCGATCATCTGCGCTTCAATGCCCGCTCCTACCTCTTCAGCAACGCCATCGCACCGGCGCAAGCAGCCGCGGCCTTGGCGGCCCTACGCATTCTGCGCGCCGAACCGGACCTGCCTGAACGCGCGATGCAGATGGCGAGATCGGCCCGGCGCAGGCTGAGGGAGATGGGATGGCGCTGCGGCGGCGACGGCAGCCACATGGTTCCGATCTTGCTGGGGAATGACGTACTCACCTTCAAGGTCGCCAAGGCACTGGCAGAGGCCGGTGTGAGTGTCAGCCCGGCGGTGCATCCGGGCGTGCCGAAGGGCAAGGACCTGCTGCGCCTCGGCTTCCCTCCTACCCTGTCTCCGCGTGAGATGGAGCAGGCCTTCTCTGCCTTCGCTAAGGTGGCGCGCGCCTTTCCGGAGGCCTTGCAGGCCCGCGACATGGTCCCAGACATGGCCCATGACATGGCCTAGGCATGCGGCCGTCCTGGGCGCCTCCGGTCTGCTGGGTACGGCCCTGACGGAGGCCTTGGCTGCGAAGTCCGATCGGCTGTCGCTCGCCGGCCTGGAGGACGATGACCTGGCTGTGCTCGCCGCAAAGGTCAAGGCGGGCCAAGGGATCGACGCAACCTCTGAGGTGATCGACATCAGAGACCCGAGCACCGTCGCGCGCTGGCTCAAAGACCGGAACAGAGAACAGCGGATCGATTGGCTGGTGGTGAACGCCGGGCTGACCGGGATCGCCGAGGAGGATGCGTTTCTGGAAGCACCAGCCCGCTGCACGGATCTGGTCGAAACCAACCTTCTGGGGCCGATCCATGCCCTTGAGACAGCACTTCCCCTGATGCAGGGTCAGGGTGGCGGCCGGATTATCCTCGTGTCTTCTCTCTCAGCACTCCTGGGCTACTCCCAAGCGCCGGTCTATGCCGCGACCAAGGCCGGTCTTAGGGCCCTCACCTACTCTCTGCGGCCAACCGCGAGGCAAGGGGGCATCGAGCTGACGCTGGCTTGCCCGGGATTTCTTGCCCGTCCGCCAGCACCTGGGGTCGCCACATCGCGCCCCTTCCAGGTCGAGCCTAGGATTGCAGCCGGGCGCATTCTGAAGGCCGCAGCCGCCGGCAGGGCAGAGGTTCTCTTTCCACGTCGGCTGGTCTTCTTGCTTAGGCTGCTCTCCCTACTGCCGGTGCGGCACCGAGAGCGCTTCCTCTGATCCTTCACAAAAAAAGAAGGGCCTTAAGACAGAATATTGGCGACGACGGCCAGGCAGTCCCCCGTCTTGGTCAATCCGGGGAAGTGCCGGGCGGCCAGAATGCCCTCGTTCGGCGAGGTCACCACGACTGGCGGGGTGCCGCTGCGCTTCGTTGACCAGATTCGAGCCAGGTCCTGCCCGCGCTGCACCGGTTCGCCGAGATCGACCAGAAACTCCAAGAGGCCCTCGTCTTCGCTGAAGGTGAAGCACTCGCCTTCAGTGGTGTCGATATCGAAGCTGGGAGCAACCTCCGGATCACCCTGCAGAATTCCAGCATGTTTCAAGACGTTGAGCGCGCCCCGCCTGGCAATGGCAGTGGTCTGAGCGGTGGTGGTCCCGCCACCGCCCAGTTCTGTGGAGACGAAGACCTTGCCGGCAGCCTCGGCCGCCGTGTCGTACATACCGGTGGCATCGATCTCTTTCAGCAGCATGGAGTAAGGCGCGTTGAAGGCCTGCATCGCAGCCTCACAGCGTGACTGCTGCTCTGCGTCGTCCAGGACATGCGCCGCGGCGAAGGGCACGAACTGCAAGCTTTTGCCGCCGGAATGAAAATCCAAGACCAAATCGGCCAGGGGGATCAGATAGCGCTGAAAATAGTCCGCTATCTTCTCGGTCGGGGTGCCGTCCGGTCGTCCCGGGAAGCTGCGATTGAGGTTGCCGCCATCCAAGGGCGAGGTACGCATGCCAGCCTGAAAGGCCGGCAGGTTCATGAAAGGCACGACAATGATGCGCCCGCAAAGATCCTCAGGCTGGATATCCTGCAAGAGGTTGAGCAGCGCCGTCGGCCCCTCGTACTCGTCACCGTGATTGGCGCCGGTCAGAAGCGCCGTCGGCCCTTCGCCATTGCGAAGGACAGAGATGGGAATGAGGATCGAGCCCCAGGCCGAATCCTCGCGGCTGTGCGGCAAGCGCAAAGTACCGTGATGGACTCCGTCCTGGTCGAAGGGAATCGTCGATTCGATCAGACTTGGCGGCAGATCGCGGGTCATCAGTCTTTCACCACAAGTTCGCGCGGCACTGAGGCCAGCAGCTCCGGACCGGTCTCGCCGATCACGATGCTCTCGGTGATCTCGAAGCCCCAATCCTGCATCCAGAGCCCGGTCATGAAGTGGAAGGTCATGTTCGGCTGCAGCTCAGTCAGATCGCTGCTGCGCAGACTCATGGTGTGCTCGCCCCAGTCCGGCGGATAGGCCAGCCCGATGGAATAGCCGGTGCGATTGTCCTTGACGATGCCGTGGCGGGCCAAGACGGCGAAGAAGGCGTCCGCAATGTCCTTGCAGCGCATACCGGCCTGCGCGACCGCAAGACCAGCCTCCATCCCCTCCTGCACAGCTTTCTCGGCATCGAGGAAGTCCTGGCTCGGCTTACCCAGAAAGAGCGTGCGCGAGAGTGGGCAGTGATAGCGGCGATAGACCCCGGCGATCTCGAAGAAGGTACCCTCTCCCTTACTGAGCGGTCGCTCGTCCCAGGTCAGGTGCGGCGCCGAAGCATCGGGCCCCGAAGGCAGCAGCGGCACGATCGCCGGATAGTCACCACCGATCCCCAGATCGCTGTCATAGCGCAGCGCGGCATCATAAATCTCCGCCACCAGGTCGGACTTTCTGAGGCCAGGCTCAGCGACCTCGGCAATACGGGCATGCATGCGCTCGACGATGCGGGCGGCCTTGCGCATGTAGTCCAGCTCTTGCGGCGACTTCACCGCGCGCTGCCAGTTGACCAGGCCGGTCGTATCGGAAAAGCGCGCATTCGGCAGGCCGGCCCTAAGGCAGGCATCGGCCTTGGCCGAGTACCAGTAGTTATCCATCTCGACGCCGATCTGCGCCCCGGCCCGACCGCGCGCCGTCAAGCAAGAAGCCAGGTAGTCCATGGGGTGGCGCTCGCGCGACTGCACATAGTCGTCGGGATAGCCGATGATGTCCTCGGCGGCGAGATCGGTGGTTCTAACGGCTCCCTGCGCATCCTGGCCGCGCCCGAACCAGATTGGCCCTGTATCCAGTCCCAAGATCACACACTGGTGCACATAAAAGGACCAGCCGTCATAGCCGGTGAGCCATGCCATATTGGCAGGATCCGAGACCAGGATGACCTCGACCCCGGCCTGTTCCATCGCCTGCCGCGTCTTCGCGATTCGGGCCTCATACTCTTCGCGGGTAAAGTGCGGCTGCGGCGACGACATGGCCCCTCTTGTTAGCTTTCGATGCTGCGACCGGCACCGGCCGCGGTTGCGCGAGCCACAGCCAGTGTGGCGATGGCGGTGTCCTGAGCGCCGGTCCCTGTCAGATCGGCGAGTGTGATCTCTTCAGCGCTGCGTCGCCCCGGGGCGCTGCCCTTGATGACCGCTCCCAACTCCGCAAAGTCGCGATCGGCCGGAATGAGCCCGGCGGCGATCGCACTGCGCAGCTCACCCAGCGGCCGAACCTGACTCAGTCGGTCGGGTACGTAGAGGTCGGCGCGCAGCAGACACTGTGGGTCCAGTTCGTTCTTGTTCGGCGCATCACAGCCCATAGCGGTGATGTGGTGGCCGGGGCGCAGCCACTCCGCCTGCAGGATCGGTTCCTCGGAGGGCGTGGTGGTGATGATGATGTCGGCATCGGCGACGGCCTGGGAAGCATGGACGGCGGCGCCGACGGGGATGCCCAACTGCACCTCCATCTCCTCGGCCAGGGCCTGCGCCTTGTTGAAGTCACGCCCCCAGATCCAAGCCCGACCGATGGCTCGCACCAGGGTCAGGGCCTCCAACTGCAGGCGTGCCTGCAAGCCCGTGCCTAAGACCGCCACGCTGGAGGCTTCGGCCGGGGCCAGATGCTTGGCGGCAACCGCCCCGGCGGCGGCCGTGCGCACATCCGTTAGATAGCCATTCTCCAAGAGGACGGCTTCGACCAGGCCGTTCTTTGCTGAAAAGACCACCATCAGCCCCGACAGAGACGGCAGGCCCAGAGCAACATTGCCATAGAAGGCCGTCGACATCTTGAAGGCGAAGCTGTCGAGGCCCGGGACGTAGGCCGTCTTGGCATCGAACTCGCCGCGATCGTGATGCATCTCCATTGAGAGGATTGGCGGCATCACGATCTCCCCGCCAGCGAGCGCGACAAAGGCCTTTTCTACGCAGTCCACGGCATCCAGGTTCAAGGGGATCGCATCCCGCAGTTCTTGTTCAGTCAAAATACGAACAGATGGCATCAGGCTGTCTCCTCTCGGACATCGACGTCTTCCCCAGAGACGATCCGATGATGCAGCCTCATGTCAATATTGCCACCACTCAAAAGCACGACCGCGGGTCCATTAAGACTAATCCTGCCGGATAGGAGTGCCGCGACAGCAGTTGCGCCGGAACCTTCGACAATCTGTCGCTCTTGCCAGTAGCAGTGGCGGATTCCGGCGGCGATTTCTCCTTCACTCAAGAGTAGGAAGTCATCGACCAACTCGCGCACCATGGCGAAGGTGTAGCGGTTGTCCAAGCCGATTCCACCGCCCAGGCTGTCAGCCAGGGTCGCCTCTTCGGTCACCTCGACCGGGTGCCCGGCCTCAAGGCTGGCATGCATGGCAGCACCACGCGCCATGGAGACCCCTATGACCCGCACATTCGGGCGCAAAGACTTGACGGCCTTGGCAATGCCCGATGCCAGCCCTCCGCCCGAGACCTGGACAATGACAGCCTCAACCTCCGGCAGCTCCTCAAGGATCTCCAGGCCGATCGTTCCCTGTCCCGCGATGATGTCACGGTGATCGAAAGGCGGAAGCATGGTCATCCCACCGGCGACCAAGCGATCGACTTCGAGCTGTGCCTCATCCTGTGACCTGCCCTTGATCAGGACTTCCGCGCCTTCGCCGCGGATGGCTTCGACCTTGTTCGCCGGCACAAGTTCCGACATGGCAACGACGCAGCGAACGCCGGAAATTGCGGCAGCGCGGGCAAGGCCGCGCCCATGGTTGCCGGTCGAGACCGCAACGACGCCGGCGGCGCGCTCTTCCTCCGTCAATAGCGCGATTGCATTGCTGGCGCCGCGGAACTTGAAGCTGCCGCTGAACTGTTGTTGCTCCAGCTTCAGGTGAACCGGCACGCCGGTAAGCGCACTTAGGCTTGGAGAGGGCTCAAGCGGGGTTCGGCGAATGCGACCTTCCAGAGTCTGACGTGCTGCCTCGATCTCGTCCAAGGTCACCAAGGACGGGCTCATGGCGCCGTCTCCTTGGGAGTAAGCGAGAAGAGATGTCCTGGCGCCCCCTCGGCCGGGCTGACCCCACCATGATGCAGAAGGCGCCAGAAGCCGGCTTGGTTTGAAGTGACCACCGGCTTCCCCAGACGCGCTTCCAGCCGATCGATCACGCCGAGCGCCGGCAAGGCGGTGCAGGAGATAAAGAGCGCCTCTGCATCAGACCTATCGACCGCGACGGCAGCCGATTCGATGCTGTCAGCCGAGATGCGCGCCATCTCGCGATCGTCGGCAAAGCCCAGGCAGTGGGCCGAGACGATGTCGAGGCCCCTCCCCCTGAAGTACTCCACTATCGGCTGCGTGGTTTCGATCAGATAGGGAGTCAGCAGAGCGATCTTGCGCACCGAGAGTGCTGCGAAGGCCTGCACGGCGGCATCACTCGGCGTCACCACAGGCAGGCCGGGTCGCGCTTGATGGATCGCCTCGACAACGGCCTCGTCACCGATGGTCACCGAAGCGGCGGTGCAGGAGTAGTAGACACCCTGCAGATCGATGCCGGGCGCCAGCAGCGCCGCCGTGTCCGCCAGGCGTGGCCCCATCTTTCTGAGGTTTTCCGGCGTCGTCGGGTTGGCATTGGCCACGCGCGCCACATGCAGCACCGCGCGGTCCTTGGGAATGACCCTTTGCGCATCGCGTTCCGAGGTGAGGTCGCTCGCCAATGCGATCATTGCCAGGCGGCAGGGCCGATCGGGCGGGTCCATCCGCACCTCGACCGGCGAGAGTTCGAGCTGCGCCTGCATCTCAGACCACCAAGACCGGGCAGTCGGCCATGCCCGTCACCTTGTGCGAGACGCTGCCCAGCAGATAGCCCTCGATGGAGCCCAGCCCGCGACTGCCGATCACGATCAGGTCGGCATCATGTTCCTCGGCGAAGGTCACGATGCTGCGCGCCACCGGTCCATTGCGCACGAAGGCGCGTGCCTCTGTTGCGCCTAGGGCGACTGCCTGCGCCTTGGCTTCCTCCGCGACCTCCTTGGCGTGGCCGCGCATGATGTCGTCCATCGAGCCCGGATCGTCGCGGCGAACCATGGAGAAAGAGGCCTCCAGCATTGAGTGATGGCGATAGACCGTCAGCAGGGTCAAGGCAGCACCGCTGAGCTTGCTGAGCGCGACCGCCTTCTCCAAGGCCGCCATGGCGTTCTTGGAGCCGTCGACCGGAACAAGGATGTGGGTGAACATAGCCTTGTCCCCTACTTCGCGAAGGCCAGGTCGCGCAAGAAGAGCGCAATCTCCGGCACGAAGATCAGGGCGACCGACACGCAGAGCAGGATGACGATGAAGGGCGGCGTGCCGCGTACGACCTCTATGTAGGGCCGTTTGAAAACGGCGATGGCGGTAAAGATATCGCAGCCAAAGGGCGGTGTCGCAGAGCCTATGGCGACCTGCAGGGTGATGATCGTGCCGACAAGAACCGGATCCAGACCGACTGCCTTCACCACGGGGGCGAAGATCGGAACCAGGACCAGGATCACCACGATGGGGTCGACGAACATGCAGCCGATGAAAAAGGCGATGGAGATGACGAAGAGCACCCCGATCGGCCCCATCTGATCGATGCCGATGGAAGAGAGCACTGCCTGCGGGATCTGCGCGAAGGAGATGATCCAAGAGAAGGCCGCCCCGGCCGCCACCAGGATGAAGACCACGGCGGTGATCAGGCCCGTCGACTTGGCGGTGCTGTAGACATCGGCGATGGTCATGGAGCGGAAGACGATGACCTCCAGGATCAAGGCATAGAGCACACAGGCCGCCGCCGCTTCGGTCGGGGAAAAGATCCCGCCATAGATGCCGCCGATGATGATGACCGGGAAGCCCAGAGGCCAGATCGCGCGCTGCACCGAGCGGATCCTGGAACCCCAGCCGGCCCGCGGCTCGGTCGGTACGTGATTACGAATGGCATAGATGATGGAGTAGAGCGAGAAGAGCAGCAGAATCAGAAGCCCCGGCCCAATCCCGGCAATGAAGAGTTCCGAGATCGAGGTATTGGAGACGACGCCATAGATGATCATGCCGATTGAGGGCGGGATCAGAAAGGCGATGTCAGAGGCATTGACGATCAAGGCAAGCACGAAGCTGTCCTTGTAGCCGGCTTTCAGCATGCGCGGCCGCAAGGGTCCGCCGACCGCGACCACGGTTGCCTGGGTGGAGCCGGAGACGGCACCGAACATGGTGCAGGCGGCGGCTGTGGAGACCGCCAGGCCACCCTTCATGTGCCCGACGAAGTTCATCACCATGTCGATCAGCCGGTTTGACGACTGGCCGCGGGTCATGATGTCAGCAGCAAAGATGAACATGGGTACGGCGATTAGCGAGGCTGGGCGAATGCCCGCCATCAACTGCTGGATCATGGTCTCCATCTGGCCGAAGCCGTTCAGCATGACGAAGAAGCCGACGAAGGCGCCGACGATGAGCGGCATCATCATCGGAAAGCCGATCAGCAGCAGCACGATCATGATGGCGAAGATCGTTAAGGCCATGAACTTGGTCCCTAGACTTCCAACTCGTCGGTGTCATAGCCCTCAAGCACATTGGTCGAGAGGTAGATGTCCTTCTCGAAGATGTTCTTGATGGCCGTCAGCAGATACTGCACGCCAGTCATGAAAAGGCCCACAGGCACCCAGATCAGGGTCCACCAGACCGGGATCTGCAGGGCCGGCAAGACCCGACCGCGGTTGGCCTGGGTTTCGATGTAGCCAAGCGCGTACCAGCAAAGACCGAACATGAAGACCGCCGTGGTCAGCGCGATCACGATCATCATGACCTTGCGCAGCCTGGGCGGAAGCGCGTCATAGATTGCCGACATGCGGATGTGCCGGCCTTGGCGCGCGGCGTAGCTGATGCCGGCGAAGGTGATGACGATGATCAGGATGCGGTTCAGCTCTTCAGAGAAGAAGATGCTGGACTGAAAGACGAAGCGTCCAACCACATTGCCGACCGTGTTGGCTGCCATCAAGAGCACACCAACCGCCAGCATGACCGATTCCAGGCGGCTGATCAGGCTATCCAAGAGGCCCAGCGGGCCCGGCAGGCTGGACTGATGCTCGGATCGGGGTTTGGGATCGCTCAAGACTGGTCCTCCGTCGGGTGCCTGTTCGTAAGGCCGACTGCCAGGAAGGTTACCCTCCCAGCAGCCGACCTCACCTTTGCACTATCCCTGTTCGGCAGACTTCAGGTCGGCCTTCATCTGCTCCAGGATGGCCTTGCCGCTATCGCCGGTCATCTCGATGAATTTGGCCTCAACCTCCGCGGCTGCGTCCTTGAAGCACTGGCGCTGCTCGTCGCTCAGAACCGTCACCGTCATCTCCGGCTTGGCCTCCATGATCTTCTTCAGCTCCGTCTCCGCCAGGCCCTGCTGATAGTCGACGACGAAGTCGTAAGCGGCCGTCGCAGCGTTCTGGATTACCTGCTGGGTCTCGGCATCGAGACCTTCATAGAAGTCGAGATTGGCCATGATGGCAGTCGTGAAGTTGTTGTGACCGGCATAGGTGATGTGGTCGGTCACCTCGTAGATCTTGGTTGAATAGAGGAAGAAGGTCGGGTTCTCCTGCCCCTGGATGATGTTTGTCTGAAGCCCGCCATAGACCTCACCCCAAGGCAGCGGCGTCGGAGTCGCCCCGAAGGCACGATAGGATTCGACCAGCAGCGGATTGGTCATCACCCGGAACTTGACCTCGTTGAGGTCGGCGCAACTGGCGACCGGCGCCTTGGTGGTCATCGCCACCTCGCCTTCCGGATACATCTTCAAGAGCTCAAGACCTTGCGCGGCATAGAGTGCCTGAAAGTCTTCGTTGATTGCCTTGCTGTCCCGATAGAAGCGGGCGAGCTGTGCCTGATCCGTCGGCAGCAGATAGGGCACGAAGAAGACCTGGGCTTCCGGAATGAGAGAGCCGGTAAAGCCGGGCGACTGGTTCACGAACTGCAAGATGCCGGCCTGGGCCTGCTCCATGATGTCGGCTGACTCGCCCAAGGTGCCATAGGGGAAGAGCTGGATCTCATGCTCTGAGTTGGCCTCGATCTCAGCCTTGAACTTCTGGGCGAACTTGCCCTGCACCTCGTCCATCGATTCTTCGAAGGCATAGCGCCAGGTGTCGGCCCAGGCACTGGAGCTCAGCACCAAGGTGGCGGCGAGGCTGGCGAACAGAATTCTCTTCTTCATGGGTCAAACCTTCCTGTTCCTGCTGTCATAGAACCAGGCAGCCTGGTCGCTGTGCCGGGCGGCGCCTGTGCGATCCCTCTGTTCCTCCCGAGACTCCTTGAGCCTGCAACGGCCGTTAGGCGAAGCAGCGACGGGTCGGGTTGACCGCAGACTTGGCCAGAGCTGAAATCATGTCAAACGGTTTATTAAATCATGACAATCTAAAAAAGCAAAGACGCTGCACCTAAATCGCCAGAAGGGCGGACTCCGGTGTTCCGCGAACCAAGCGCGCCACGACCCGCAATCCCTGCTCGATATCGCCTTCCGTTCCGGCCCCGAGACAGAGCCTGACACCTTCGATCGGCTGTGGCATGCGGCAAGCAAAGTTGGCGCCCGCCGCCACGGCCACGCCGCCGTGGCGCGCATGGGCGACGAAGGCGGCCTCGTTCCAAGGCTCCGGCAAGGTAAGCCAGACATGCAGACCGTTCGACGCGCTTCTGAAGTCGGTGCCGTTCAGGATTTCACTCGCAATTGCGTTGCGGCGTGCCAAGCGGCCGCGTTGCCATTGCAGCAACTCCTGCGCCGTTCCATCGACAAGCCAACGCGAGGCAATCTCGGCCATCAGGGGTGTAGCCATCCAGTTGGTGACCAGGTGGCGGGTCCGGGCGACGGCATTCATGGTGTCGGGGACCACCAACCAGGCAATGCGCAGTCCTGGCAGAAGACACTTGGTGAGCCCGGTGAAAAAGAAAGTCAGATCCGGCGCCAGGCTGGCAAGCGGTGGCAGGCGATCAGCCTGCAGCGGACCCCAGGCGTCATTCTCGATGATCCATACCTCGTGGCGTCGGGCAACCTCAACAATGGCCTGACGCCTTTCCAGGCTCATTGTGGCGGTCAGGGGATTGAGGCCATTGGGAAGCGTAAAGAGAGCCTTCACCTGCGAGGCCTTGCAGGCCTGCTCAAAGGCATCTGGCAGAATTCCCTCCTGATCCATGGCAAGGCCGGTCAGGCGCAACCCCAAGGTATTGGTGAGCGAAGCCAGGGTGTGATGACCCATTTCCTCCGTAGCGATCAGATCGCCCGGCAGAGCGGCCGTCATCAGCGCGATGGTCATTGCCGCAGTGCAGCCGTTGGTCGGCAGAACCTGGTCCTGTTCGGCCTCTAGCCCGCAACCGCCAAGCCAGCCCACGGCCTGCTCGCAGTGCGCCTCGAAGGTGGCGCGCGGCCGAAAGGAAAAGAGCGCTGTCTCCGGCAGGTCGGCCGAAAGGCTGGAGAGTGTGGCGGCCATACGGGTGGCGTGGATCTCACCGGTGACCGGCACCAGCATAGAGCAATCGATGACGTCCTCGCTCCGTGCTAGGCGGTGCCAGGGCATGCGCGCATCGGGCGGTCCAGCCCGCACAAAGCTGCCGCGCCCGACCTCGCCCTCAACGATACCCAGGCGAGCCAGTTCTTCGTAGGCCCTGCTAACGGTCTGCACGCTGAGCCCCAGCTCGTAGGAGAGCGCGCGATGGGTCGGCAGACGCGTGCCCGGCTTCAGATCACCACTCTCGACCGCCTCGATGACGTGCTGTGCGAGAGAGCGATAGGCGGGCCGCTTCAGGCTGCCCTTCTTTGGTGGCCAGCTTGTCATGGTTCATGACATGCACTGAAGCAAGACAATTGACAAGAGACTGTTGCCCAGCGGAAGGTCATATCATGGCAATCTCGATCGACCAGCGCGACCTCAAGATCTTGCAGATTCTGGCCTCAGAGGGGCGGATCTCCAAGACCGCCTTGGCCGCGCGGGTCAACCTCTCCGCGACGGCCTGCTGGGAGCGTTTGAGGCGCCTGGAGAAGGAGGGCCTGGTTTGCGGCTACCACGCAGAAATCGCTCTCGCCAAGATCGTCCCTCATGTCTCGATCTTTGTTCTGGTCGAGCTGGAAACGCATCGCGACGGCGATTTCCAGAGATTTGAGCGCGCCGTTCGGCACTACGAGGAGATCACCGCCTGTTGGGCCTTGGGTGGCGGATTCGACTATCTTCTGCAGGTGGTCGCGCGCGATATCGACAGCTATCAGAGCATGATCGACGATCTCTTGGCCCGGAAAGTCGGGCTGAAGCGCTACTTCACCTATATCCGAACGAAGACGGTCAAGAGCAGCGCGCTGCCGCCCTTGGGCATGCTGATGGACCAGGCGAAAAAGTGACTACCTGACTGGCACGGTAAAGAGAGATTTTCTTCGGAAGGAGCTCTCTTCCGTGCCTTTCTCGGGTGGCCTGGGGTTAGCATCCACTATGCAGTCCTGCGGGTATGAGTCGCTGGCGATAAGGAGCAACACTCTAAGATCGACGGAGCAGCTCTGAGTAGGGGCGCCCGCCAGGGACTTGAGGCCTTCACCGAGATCAAGTAGGTCTGCCGCGCCTGGGCCTAAGCCCCGCTGCCTCAACACAGGAGTTGACCCGCCATGCTACACAACGACCAACTGAGCCAGTGGGACCGTGAGTCCTTCTTTCATCCCTCCACCCACCTGGCCCGCCACGCCCGCGGCGAGACGCCTTCGCGCATCATGAAAAATGGATCGGGTGTCTATCTTTATGATCGCGACGGCCAGCGCTTCCTTGACGCCTTCGCCGGCCTTTACTGCGTGAACGTAGGCTATGGCCGCAGCGAGGTGGCCGATGCCATTGCCGAGCAGGCGCGCGAGCTTGCTTACTATCACGCCTATGTCGGGCATGGCACCGAGGTCTCGATCCGACTGGCGAAGATGATCATGGACCGCGCGCCAGAGGGCATGTCGAAGATCTACTTTGGCCTCGGCGGTTCGGACGCCAATGAGACCAACATTAAGCTGGTCTGGTACATGAACAACATCCTGGGCCAGCCGGAGAAGAAGAAGGTCATCTCGCGCTGGCGCGGCTATCACGGCTCGGGCTTGATGACCGGATCACTCACCGGGCTGGAGCTCTTTCACAAGGCCTTCGATCTGCCGCTCGCCGGCATCCTGCATACAGAGGCACCCTACTACTTCCGGCGCCAGGATCTGGACATGTCAGAGGCCGACTTCGTCCAGCATTGCGCCCGCCAGCTGGAGGATTTGATCGCGCGCGAGGGCCCGGAGACGATTGCTGCCTTCATCGGCGAGCCGGTCTTGGGAACCGGTGGCCTGGTGCCGCCGCCCGCTGGCTATTGGGACGCCATCCAGACCATCCTGAAGCGCCACGACATACTGCTGATCGCCGACGAGGTGGTGACCGGTTTCGGGCGCCTGGGCAGCATGTTCGGCTCGCCGCACTACGGAATGCAGCCGGACCTGATCACTGTCGCCAAGGGCCTGACCTCGGCCTATGCGCCGCTCTCCGGCTCTATCGTGTCAGAGTCTATGTGGCGTGTTCTGCAGGACGGCACGGACAAGCTTGGCCCAATCGGGCACGGCTGGACCTACTCCGCCCATCCGATCGGGGCTGCGGCCGGCATTGCCAATCTGGAACTGATCGACAAGCTGGACCTGGTCACCAATGCCGGGCGCTGCGGCGCCTATCTGCAGAACGCCATGCGCGACGCCCTAGGCACGCACCCCAAGGTCGGCGATATCCGCGGCGAGGGCCTGCTGGTTGCCGTGGAGTTCGTCGAGGACAAGGCCAAGCGACAGTTCTTCGATCCCAGCGCGGGAACCGGAGCAGCCGTCGCGGCCGCACTGCTGCGCAACGGCGTGATCGCGCGTGCCATGCCGCAAGGCGATATCCTGGGCTTTGCCCCGCCACTCTGCCTCAACGAGAGCGAGGCGGATGACATCGTGCTGGCGACCAAGGCGGCCATTGAAGAGGTCTTCGACTAGAGGGCGCACTCTCACACGGCGGCCTCTCCGCCGAAGAGGCTGCTGTGTGCACGAACGAGTGCGGTAAGCCTCTCGGCGAGTGCCTTGATCTCCCGCTGGTGCCTGTCGTCGTCGTGGCTCACCAACCACTGCTCATGCTCCAGATCGGCAAGGGTTGAGGAGGCACGCAGCAATCCCGGCTCCCCATCACCGATGAAGCAGGGCAAGACAGTAAGGCCGATCCCGGCCAGGGCGGCCTCCAGCACCGCCTCTGCCGTGGAACAGGTCAGCAGGGGCTCAGACAGCAGTTGCTGATCCAACCAGAGGCTGGAGGGCAAGCTTGGCCCCGGCGGCGAAAAGGCTATCCAGGGGCAGGCTGCAAATCGCCTGTTGTCCCTTGCTTCAGGGTGGTCGCTAAGAAAACCCCTCTCGCCATAGATCGCGAAGGCCACGCGTACCAGGCGCCGCCCGGCTAAACCCGGTGTTTCCGGGCGGCGATTTCTCAAGCCAAGATTGGCCTCTCTGCGCAGCAGGTCGGCGGGCGCTATCCCGGTCACAATCTCAATGCCGAGTCTCTCTTCAGGCTCCAGCAAGCTTGCCATGTGGCGGGCCAGGAAACGGCTCATCCAAGCGCCCGCCGCGATCCTGACACGAGGCGCCTTGTCGGCGGCGCTGCACCAGCGCTCTATTCCAAGTGCCGCCCGTTCGACGGCTTCGGCCAGTCCGATCAGCTCTTCCCCGGCGCTCGTGAGATCATAGCCGCGACGGCGCCGCAGGAACAACTCGGTCCCCAGCGCCCGCTCCAGAGACAGCATGCGCCGTGCCAAGGTCGGTGCGCTGAACCCCGTCACCGTACCGGCCCTCGCCAAGCCCCCCGCGCGCGCGACAGCCAGAAAGAGGCGGAGGTCGTCCCAATTCCACGTTTCATTCATGAAACAAAAGGTACAGAAATTTTTCTAACTAAATCAATCAGTTTTGCGGAACATTGCTTCACGTAGTGACCTAGACCACCAAAAATGAAAGATATGCTGTGAGAAGAGATCAGATGAAGAGCATAGTGAAGGAGCGTCCCCTGGGAGTCGCCGGACCGGTCGTTGGCCCTTTGGGTGTCGGAACCTGGGCGATGGGTGGCCCCTTCTACAGCGGTGCAGGTTGCCACTACCCCACCGGCGTGCCTCTTGGCTATGGCCAGGTAGACGAGAATGAGGTCATCTGCGCCCTTCACTGCGCGATCGATCTGGGTGCCATCCTCTTCGATACCGCCGATGCCTATGGCACCGGTCAGGCGGAAAGTCTCTTGGGGCAAGCGCTGCAGGGGAAGCGCCAGGACCTGGTCATCGCTACGAAGTTCGGCAACACATTGAATAGGTCGACGCGAGAGTTGACGGGAACTGACGTCTCTCCCCGTTACATTCGCCAAGCCTGTGAGGCTTCACTCAGGCGCCTCAGGACAGACTGGATCGATCTCTATCAGTTGCACCTGGGCGACTTGCCCATCGGTGAGGCCATAGGGGTCGCAGACACCTTGGACCGTCTCTGCGACGAGGGCCTGATCCGCGCCTATGCCTGGAGCACTGACGATCCGGAGCGCGCTGCCCTCTTCGCCGCCAGAGCGCGGGTCCCAGCAGTGCAGTTCGATATGAATGTCTTTCAGGACGCGCCGGCCATGCTTGCCCTCTGTGACAAGGAGGAGCTTGCGGCCATCATTCGCCAGCCCCTGGCAATGGGATTCCTGAGTGGCAAGCACGGCAGCCAGGACAGACGCCCCAGCGATGACATTCGCAGTCGCCCGCCGAGCTGGCTTCCCTATTACAGGGATGGCGGCGGTTCGGTTGAGGCTTGGAACAAACGCTTGGCAAACATCACAGAGATCTTGAAAAGCGGTGGCCGCAGCCTGGTCCAAGGCGCGCTCGCGTGGATCTGGGCCCGAAGCGATCGCACGATCCCCATTCCGGGTCTTCGTACTGTGGCACAGGCCGAGGAGAACTTCGCTGCCGTCGCCTTGGGAGCGCTTAGTCCCGATCAAATGCAAGAGATAGAAAAGCTCCTGGATTGTCCCTAACGCGACAGAACACGCGCCGGCCGCCTTGCGGCTGACTGCAGAGAGATCTGCCCTTCAGCGATCGCCAGCGGACAGGGTGGAGCCGAGACGGCTCTACCCGCTGCTGCCTTTGTCGTTCCCCGAAAGACCCAAGATCCGCTTCACCCTCGCCAAGAAATCGTCACACTGGATGCGAGATGAAGTAACGAGGCAAGGACCTCATATTTCGGTGTCAAAGGGGAGTTGACACAATGTCCGCAACAGTACCGACCGTGAATTCCAGTGCCCGGCTATTTGGCCGAGATATGCTGGAAAACCCCTATCCCACCTACGAGACTTTGCGAAACAAGGCGGCGGTCTACTGGGACAAGAGCCTGAACGCCTGGATCGTCACCCGCCACGACATGGTGAAGGCAGTCTTCAAGGATCAGCGTTTCTCCAGCGATCGTGTCACGAGAGCCAGAGAGCAGTATCCGAACTCCATCTATCGGCCACTCTTCGACACCATTTCGCTGGTCATGACTCAGCGCGACGATGGCGACCATCTTCGACTGCGGAACCTGGTGCAGCATGCCTTTCAGAGGACCGTGATCGAGAGCTATCGGCCCAGGATCGAAGACATCGTGGACCAAATGCTTGGCCAGGGTATCGCACGCGGAGAGATGGACTTCGTACAGGATCTTGCCGTCCCCTTGCCGATCATGGTGATCTCGGAAATCGTCGGCATCCCCGTCGCCGACCGCGATCAGGTGAAGGCCTGGTGCGATGACTTCTCCGAGGTTGTCTTGAACTTCTACACCCAGTGTAGCGACGAACAGCTGCGACGTGGCCTCTTCGCCGTCCTCGCCTTCAAGCTCTACCTGATGCGAAAAGCAGAAGACCTGCGCGCCAATCCGAACGACAGCCTGCTGTCCAACCTGGTGCAGGCCGAAGAAGAGGGTGAGCGACTGAGCCTGGACGAGTTGCTGGCCAATGTCCTGCTGCTCTTGAACGCCGGCAACGAGACCACGACCGGCATGCTGACCAACGGC
Source organism: Rhodospirillales bacterium (assembly GCA_963669335.1). Taxonomy (GTDB): domain Bacteria; phylum Pseudomonadota; class Alphaproteobacteria; order Kiloniellales; family JACOMY01; genus JACOMY01. Next base: position 714,925 of record OY770023.1, on the reverse strand, counting down.
TTACTGGCACTGTTGCGCAACCCTGAGCAACTGGGGCGTCTGCGCGCCGATCCCGGTCTGGCCAGCAAGGCTGTCGAAGAATTCCTGCGCTATGACCCACCGGTTCAGTACCTGGGCCGCGTGGCCCGCGAAGAGGTGATGCTGGATGACAAGACCATTGCCGCCGGCGATCTGGTTCTGATGGTCATGGCTGCCGCCGGACGTGACCCAGCGGCTTACAACGAGCCGGATAGCCTCGACGTCGCGCGCAGCCCCTGTCGCCATTTGGGCTTCGGCACCGGTCAGCATCTCTGCACAGGGATCCAGCTAGCCCGGCTGGAGGGACAGATTGTCTTCGAACGCCTGGCGCGGGCCTTGACGTCGATAGAGATCGAACCGGGATCTCTGGAACACAGCAGCAACTTCAATCTTCGCTGCCTCAAGTCATTACCAATTCGTCTGGCTGCATAAACAAAAGGTACAGAGGTATTTATTTCAAAGGTCCTCAACCATAGTGCCATCGGTACAGGCCTCAAGCTGTTGCCACAGCAGATAACGCCAACCTGTACCACTCTTGCCTGGGGGGCCAGGCAGGCGGCCCAGCACTCGCGAGTTCTCCCCAATCCACTCGCCGCTGGGCCGCCACCGGTTTCCGCTCCGCCCATGACCGCCGTAAAATCACAACGTGCCTCAAATCGAGGCCTCTGCCGGCTGCATGGTCACAGCGACCAGACCATAGGCGCGTTCCCAAGCGCCCGCCAAAGGCTCTGACCAGGCGTCGCCATGGGCTTCCTCCAAGGTCGAGAGCAAAGCCTGTCCCACAGCCTGATAGTCCCTTTCCGTGACGCCATAAGCTTGATGCCTTCGCCCCATCTCACGCAGGACTGGCACCACCTCGTCCAGTCGATCCAGACGGTCGACGACGAAGGAGAGCGCATCCACCAGGCGGGCATGCTGACGCGCCATGCTGGTGCTGGCAAAGAGCTGCTGCAGCCGGGGCTCACTCTCAAACAGACGTTTGTAGAAATGCTCGGCCGCCAAGGGTCCAAGCTGAGCCACGAGCGCCCAACTGGCACGCACCAGATCCTGTTCTTCCCGTTTCATGGTCTTCTCCCTCTCTCAGCGACGAAGCAGGCCGACAAGGCCATTGAAGCAGCGGCGCATCTCCACCGCGCGTTCGCGATGCGCGGCTCTCAGACCGCGCTCAATCTGGATCTGGCGATGACAGAGCCACTCGCTGTCTGATAGTTCACCCAGCCGCCTCTGCTGGGCCGAGGTCTTGATATCCAAACTCATATCTGCGCTCCTTTCTTCGTCACTTCGGCAGGAATACTTTCCTGTTGCGCAAGAAACGATCTACGCATTGACGAGCAAAAAGAAAAATGAATAATTGGGATCATAACCTTCTCTGGAGGAGATGATGGATCTGGCAGCCTTGCGCATCTTTCGCGCCGTGGTCCGCGAAGGCGGCGTCACGCGCGCGGCGGAGCATCTCAATCGCGTGCAATCCAATGTGACGACGCGGGTGCGGCAGCTGGAGGAGGAGCTGGGGGTCGCCCTCTTCATCCGGGAAGGCAAGCGCATGCACCTCTCTCCGGCTGGGCAGGTCCTGATCGACTATGCCGACCGGATCCTGGCGCTGGCCGAGGAAGCCAAGGCTGCGGTTCAAGACTCGGAAATGCGGGGGACCTTTCGCGTTGGTGCGATGGAGAGCACGGCTGCCGTGCGGCTACCAGCCCCGCTCAGCGAGTATCACCGGCTCTATCCAGACGTGACCCTGGAGCTGCGCACCGGGCACAAGGAAATCCTGATCCGCGCCCTGCTCTCCGGCGAGGTCGATGCCGCCTTCATCCCCGAACCACTGGATGGCGACAGCTTCGAGACCGCGCCGGCCTTCGTCGAGGACCTCGTGATCGTCGCGCGGGGCGATCATCCGCCGATCGGTCCCGAAGACGGGCTGCCCAAGACCGTCGTGACTTTCGAGGTCGGCTGCCCGCATCGCGCACGGCTGGAGGCCTGGTTCGACAGTCACGAAGCCAAGCCCGAGGAGCTGATCGAGATGAACTCCTACCACGCCATGCTGGGCTGCGTGCTGGTCGGCATGGGTGTCGCTCTGCTGCCGCGCAGTGTGCTTAGCACCTTCCCGGAGGCCAAGCGCTTGAGCCTGCACCCGCTTCCACCAGGCCAAGACCGCCTGCCGACGGCTCTGGCCTGGCGGAAGGGTGCGCACTCGCCCAAGATCGATGCCTTGATCGAGATCCTGAGAACGCCCGCGGCACTCTCCGTTGCCTAAGCGGAGAAGCTAGAGCCACAGGAAGTCACTGCTGGTCAGTTGGCCAGCCACGGATAGCCCGGCGATCTCGAAGCGCATGTCGGCAAGGCCATCGCCATCGATATCGACCTCGACCTCGTCTCCAGTGCTATGGCGCGCTTCGCTGTTGCCGCCGGCGCTGAAGCCCTGCGCTGCACGATAGGCGAAGGTCCCTTGCTCCAAGCCACTGGCGAAGACCAGCTTGTCATCCCCATTGGCCGCGCCGAGACGCTGCCCGTCGAAGTCACCGATCACAAAGTCACTGCGGGAACCACCCAGGAAGAACCAATCCTGACCGGAGCCGCCAAAAGCCAGATCACCCTTGCCGAGATGAAGGGTATCCGCGCCATCTCCGCCAAAGACGCTATCAGCATCGGCGCCACCAAAGAGCCTGTCATCGCCCAGGCCGCCTTCCAGTTCATCGGCTCCCCCTTGACCGCGGAGAAGATTGTCGGCCTTGTTGCCCACCAAGGTGTTGCCGATCTCATTGCCCCAGAGCGTCGCAGCCCCGGCCGCCTCAGTCAGCATCCCGCGTTCGACGAAGCCGCCAAGGCCGGAGGCAAAGCGATAGTCCGCGGCCTCTGAGAGGATAAGATCACTGAGACCTCCGCCGGCCGTCTCAATAACCAGATCGCTGGCCGTATCGACCAGGACCGTGTCGTTGCCGGCCATGCCGATTGCCGTATCGCTGCCGATACCGCCGAAGAGGCGATCACCGCCCTCTCCGCCCAGCAGCACATCATCACCTCTAGCACCAAAGAGGCGGTCACTGCCGTCGTCACCCAAGACGCGGTCCGCGCCGCTGCCACCGAAGAGCCGATCAATCGACCGACCGCCATCAATCGCGTCGTCACCCGATCCGCCCTTTAGCCAATCCTGACCGCCATCGCCGAACAAGCTGTCGTCGATTGATCCACCGGACAGCGAGTCATTCCCTAACCCGCCAAAGATAGATGCCACGCCACTGCCCCTTTCGACGAAGTCATCGCCGGCATAGGCGTTCACTCGATTGAAACCGGAGGCCGTTGAGAAGGACTCGCTTCGGCTCGTTCCGCGCAAGACAAAGGACTCGATAAAGTTTGCGAAGTAACTCTCGGATACATCGGCCTGATAGTGCACGGACAGAGTATCATTACTGCTGCCACCAAACATGACTTCACGGCCGGGGAGGTCACCAGGATCGATCAAGAAGGTATCCGCACCGCTGCCGCCATAGAGCTTTACATCCAGGCCTGCACCGCCGGAGATTAGGTCGTCACCTGGCCCCCCGAAGAGCCCGGTGTCGGCCCCACCCCCGCCAAAGAGGCTGTCTCTGCCACTGCCCCCCGTCAGCGTGATGTCAGCGCCCCCACCGCCAAAGATCGCATCGTCGCCTGTCGCACCGCCGAAGAAACTGTCTCCATCGGGCCCAGCGAACAAGCGGTCGTCACCAAATCCACCATAGAAGGCCAGGTCGCTGCCGTGGCCACCAAAGAGGCGGTCGTCGCCATTCACCCCGACGAAACCAGAATCATTGCCACTGCCACCATAGAGGCGATCGTTACCGTCGCCACCGTTCAGATAACCATCATTGGCCGATCCGCCGAAGAGACTATCGTTGCCAGCACCACCCCAGAAGAGGAAGGCCTGTCCCTCACCTCCGAATATCAAGTCATCTCCGCTGTTGCCCTCCAGATAGGTGTCGTCTCCGTCATCGCCGTAGAGCCGGTCGTCACCACTGTCACCACGCAGGACGTGCTCAATGCCGCTCCCGCCGAAGATCCGGTCATCTCCGCTGCCGCCAAAAAATCCGCCGTCGCCTCCAGATCCGCCATAGAGTGCGTCATCTCCGCTGCCTCCACGCAATCCATAGTCTCGACCGGAACCGCCGTAGAGGCGCCCCCTACCGAGCTCATCGTACAGACGGTCGTTTCCGCTTCCACCAAAGAGACGGTCGTCTCCCTGATCCCCCGTCAGTGTATCGGTCCCAATGCCGCCATAGAGGCTATCTGCAGCGCTGCCGCCAAAGAGGCGGTCGTTCTCTCCACCTCCAAAGAGGCTGTCGCTGGCCTGCCCTCCTCGCACGTGATCATCGGCCGCTCCCCCATAACCTCGGTCTCTCCCGGCTCCACCAAAGAGGCTATCGGCATCGCGCCCACCACGCAGGTGATCGGCGCCCTCACCTCCGTACAGGTTGTCCAAAAGATCGCCGCCTATGAGCGAGTCAGCGCCAAGGCCACCATCCAATAGGTCTGCACCTTGTCCACCTTCCAGACGATCATGCCCCTGGCCCCCATAGATCTGGTCGCGAAGGTGATGACCATAGAGCCTATCGTTGCCGCTTAGTCCGTGCACATGGCTGAAGCCACCTCCGATCGTTGCACTGTCATCCCCGCTGCTGCCTTCCAGCAGCACCATCTCTACGTTGTAGACCAAGAGGCTGTCAGGATGCGTCGCCAGGTTTGCGAAGAGCAGGGTATCGGTCCCGGACCCACCATAGAGCTCTTCACTGGCCAGGGCCTCGCCTGACCGGATCAACAAGGTATCGTCTCCTGATCCACCGAAAACTGCCTCGTCTAAGCCCGATCCACCGGCAATCAGATCCGCGCCGTCCCCGCCGTCCAACCGGTAATCACCACCAGAGCCACCGAAGATCTGGTCGTCACCTGCGCCGCCATAAAGGTAGAAGTCTTCACCACCCCCACCGAAGACCCGATCGGCCCCACTCTCGCCGTCCAGAGAGCGATCGTTGTCGAACCCGGCAGAGATCAGGTCAGCACCAGAGCCACCCAAAATCCGGCGATCATCTCCGGCACCGCCATAGAGGCTGTCCATGCCCAGCCCGCCATAGATCAAGCTGTCATCGCCAACCTGACCAAGGATTCGATCGTTGCCGCTCTGGCCGGATATCCTTAGGTCGTTGCCGCTCCCAGCCCTAAGGATGTCAGCCCCCTTGTTACCGCTTAGATTCGAGTCTCCACCCGAGCCGCCGAAAATCTTGTCGTCGCCGTCCCCGCCCAACAGAAATCTGTCTCTGCCAAGCCCACCGAGGAGACTGTCGTCACCGCTACCTCCAGTCAGCTGGTCTTCACCTGAGCCGCCCAGAACCATGTCTCCTTGCGAGCCACCGTAGAGACGATCGTTGCCGCCCAGGCCGCTGATGTAGTCGGCTTCGCTGCTGCCCTGCAGCAGCTCGTCTGTCATATTACCAATCAAAACGGCCATCGTTCGGCTCCTCTCGGCGCAGGTTTCCAGTCTGTCCTCGGCCAATGTGCGCCCCTTACCGCTCTGCCTATGCACAGCGGTTCACGCGCTCACACGCCAAGTTCAAATATTTCTTGCGATATCGCCGCACCTGTTATGCAGATTGGCGCGACTCTCTATGATTAATATTGCGACTTAGAGTTCACCTGCAAAATGAATAGTTAAGATGATGATGTTCTCTGAATCAGATGATTGACCAAACGATCCCTACCATCCAAAGAGAAACGCCCGGCCTTCCCATTCAAGGGAAAGCCGGGCGCTCAAAGCCGCTATCGGCGGTCACCTATAACCAGAGGAAGTCGCTGGTCGTGAGCCCACCTGCCTGGGTCAGCCCTTCGACCCGGAAGTAGATGTCGGCCGCCCCGTCACCGTCTCTGTCGACCTCGACCTGACGGTTGCCCTCGAAGCGCGCCTCGCTGTTGCCACCGCCGGAGAAGGCGGCACCACCGATGTAGGCGAAGGTTCCGGCCTCCAGACCGGTGGCAAACAGCAGGGTGTCGGCTCCATTGGCCTTGCCCAGATTCACCCCGTCGAAGTCACCGACCAAGGGACCACCGGAGCCCGTGTTGCTGAGCGCGCCCCCATTGAAACGGAAGAAGTCGGCTCCAGAGCCGCCATAGGCGACATCACCAACACCCATGTAGAGCGTGTCGCTACCGCTTTGCCCTTCGAAGAGGTCGCCGCCGTTGCCGCCGAAGATGCGATCGCCGCCGCCGCCGCCCACAATATGGTCTGATCCCTGATTGCCAGCCAAGCGATTGGACCCACTGTTCCCTTCAATCCGATTGCCGAGATGATTGCCGGTAGCGTTGATGTCGCCGGCATTGTCGGCCAATCGCAGCGTCTCAATGTAGGCGGTCGATGTCCCTGTCGGCAGCGTATAGTCGGCTGAGGCCAACACCACATCCAATCCCTGCCCCAAGAGTTCCTGAACCTGATCGGTCTTGGTATCGACAAGCATGGTGTCATCGCCCCCATCGCCATGCAGTGTGTCGGTGCCACCATGCCCATCCAAGATGTCATCGCCATTACCGCCATAAAGGAGATTGTCGAAGGCGTTCCCCTGTAGACTGTTGTCTAAGGCGTTGCCAGACATTTGCGCCGCCCCGGCAGTGGCATTAAGAACTCCGCGCTCGATGTAGCTGTTCAAGTCAGAGGGAAGATGAAAGATGCTGGCATCGGAACGCACTAAGTCCGCCGTGCCCTCACCCTCTTGCTCGTTGACACGGTCCGAGGCGGTATCGACGAAGAAGGTGTCGTTGCCGCGCCCACCGATGAGTGTATCGACACCGCTGCCGCCGTCGATGCGGTCGTCACCATCAGTGCCGAACAGGCGATCGGATCCGGCCCCTCCACGCAATCTGTCGTCGCCATCACCGCCATAGCCGGCATCGTTTCCGACGTCACCGATCAGCGTCGAGTCACCGCTGCCATCCATCAGAGTGTCATCGCCGGCCTGTCCACGAAGGCTGTCGGCGCCGCTCAACCCGCGAATGACGTCATCTCCGCTACGCCCGCGCAAATCATTGTCCAGCTCATTGCCGAAGAGATGATTGCCGCCCGACGTGGGCGCGATGTCTGCGATAATCTCGATCGAGGAGAGGACAAGACTGCTGGTGGCTGCACCTCCACCGGCGATGAAGAGGGTGTCGCTGCCAGCGCCACCGATAATCTGCTCACCGCTGCGCCCTTCACCCTCGCCAACCACGAAGGTATCTCTGCCCGATCCGCCGAAGAGGCTATCGCGACCACTGCCGCCGCGCATGTAGTCATCGCCATCAGAGGCCTCGCCGTAGATCAGATCGACCCCGGCGCCGCCAATGAAGCTGAGGTCGATGTCGTAGCTGGCATCAAAGTCCTCTCCATCAAAGAGGCCTGAACCCATGGTATCGGAGCCAGTTCCGCCGAAGAGGGTTATCTGTCGCGCGCTGCCGTTGGCGATCTTCTGATAGTTGGCATAGACCAGGTCGTTCCCGCTGCCACCGAAGAGCTGCGCCGTGAAAAGCGCCCCTTCAAACTCATAGCCATTCAAGGTATCGTTGCCATCCCCACCATAGGCCAGGATCTCGGCAAAGCTGTCGGTTATGCCGGTGACCTCGATACTGATATCGTCGTGACCAGAGCCACCATCGAAGCGCCCGCGTACAATGTTGCCGGCTCGCATTGTCAGGGTGTCGGTTCCGCTCGCCCCCGACATGCGGGCCACCATGGGTCGCGAGGAGTTATCGGGACCGTCCACCTCAATAAGGTCATTGCCCTCGCCACCGAAGAGGCTGAACTTGAAGTCGTCGTCAATGTAGTCTTGATCGGCACTCAGATCGATGCTCAGCTGATCATCGCCGCCGGCACCGAACAGAGTGCCGGCATTCACTGAGGTCAGAGAGTCGTTACCGCTTCGGCCGCGCAGCGTGTCCTCTCCAGCCCCACTACGGAAGACATCGTCTGCAGACCCGCCGATGAAGTGATCGTCGCCGCTGCCGCTACGAAGACGTAGGGATTCTATATTGCCGACACGGTTGCCGTCGGCGAATGTGGCCGCCCCTTCGAAAGCTGATTGATTGAAGACCAGATCACCCACGCCCGTGGTGAGGCGAAGATAGGCCCAGTCATCACCCGCACCCCCGAAAAGCGTGTTCACGCCGGCCAAAGCCGTCAGGGAATCGTCACCGGTCAGACCAAGCAGAGTGTCATTGCCAGTGCGAACAAGAAGGTCATCGTCGGCAGCACCGCCACGCACAGTAACATCACCATATCCCGAGACCCGCAGCGCCAGAGCGTCGATGCCGGAGTAGCGGACACCATCCAGGGTCTGGACCCCGGCAGCACGCACGTTGATCAGCGTATCTGCATTCAGACCCGCCGACATGACCAGGGTGTCTACGCCGGCGCCGCCAAAAGCGATTTCGGATTCAGCAATGGCATCCAGGGTGTCGTCGCCAGCACCGCCGATCAAGGTATCGTCACCAGCACCACCGTTTAGACGGTCATCACCACGTCCACCATAGATCCGGTCACTACCGTCCGCGCCTCGAATGATGTCATCGCCAAGGCTGCCGAAAAGACTGTCGGCACCAGACGACATGGTAAGAGAGTCATCACCGACCCCGCCCTCGATGGTATGATTGCCTTCACCGAACAGGCGCAGGTTAAAAGCCTCAATATCCGAGAAGAGGATCCCTTCTACCTCGCCATCACCGGCCTGCACCAAGAGATCACCGCTGACCGCCAGGTGCAGACGCAGCGTATCAACGCCGGATCCTCCATCTGCCAGGTCAAGTGCGCTCAAAGGCTGAAGAATATCGTCGCCGGAGCCGCCAATGAGGTTATCAATGCCGATGCCTGCACTCAGGCTATCATCGCCCAGATTACCATAGAGTCGATCATCGCCAGCTGCGCCGGACAGCAAGTCGTGCCCCTTGCCTCCGCTCAAGGTGTCATCGTTGCCTGCGCTGAAGAAGGTCACCTGCTCGACAGAGACGAGCGTGTGCCCGCTCACTCCACCCTGAGTTAGAACCGTAGGCCCGCCCGTGGAGAGATCAAAGACGACATTACCGGATCCAGTGCCCCGCACGAAGGCTACCGTATCGTTACCGGAGCCACCATCCAGTAAATCGCCATCCGTCAAAAATCCTCCATGTAGAAAGTCGCTACCGGAACCGCCGAAGAGAGTGTCAGTTCCGCCGCGGCCAAGCAGGCTATCGTCGCCAGAGCCACCCGAAATCGTGTCGTCCCCCTCGGAGGCGACGACGCTGACCTCTTCAATGCCCTTCAGGGTCGCAACAGCAGTGCCGCCCAGGGTGGCGACAGAGGCCGTACCTCCAACCAGCGCAAAGACCAAATCATCCGCACCGCTTTGAAGGCGCAGACGTGCCAAATCGCGGCCGCCGCCACCGACGAGGCTATCCCCAGCGAGTCCGAAACCAGCATCCAAGAAATCACTTTTGGCCCCGCCATGGAGAACATCGGTGCCGCTGCCGCCAAAAAGACTGTCCTCGCCACCGCCGCCGAAGAGACTGTCCGTCTCTCCTCGTCCATAGGCAAGGTCCTCATCATCACCGCCATAGAATAAGTCCTGTCCTGAGCTTCCTTGAAACAAAGTCATGACGAAACTCCTTTATGTGCCTTGTTTATCCGAAAAACGCGACCGCTCGGCCCAACCGACCGCCGAAGGATCTTCTTCTTTCGCTTCGTTCTTCTTGTGATCTCGAACCCGAGATGCAGGCCTGATCGCCCGTGGCGGCAGGCAAAGACCGGGTGCTGCGGCGTTTCACCAAGCAATGAAACGACGCCACCCGTCGACTAACTGGCCTTAGACGTCACGCCATGAGGGGGCTGACCGGAAAGGAGGTCAGAAACGCGACCTCTACCTTCCAACCGCCCATGAAATCATCCTTTTGCATCTGCCCGACCTTGCTTCTGTTCGTTTTTTCGCGTCGATGAGGCGATGATTGCGCCAAAGCCCCGATACCAGTTGAGATAAGCCCCACCTCTCAAAAAGGGATCAAAAGGCCAGTCAAAAGACAATCAAAAGCCCTTTGCGTCCGACTTCTTTTGATTGAATCCGTCGCCGTTGTATGTGTTCCGCACACGCACCAGCCCCTCGGCGCGATCGCTGCCACTATGCCCAGTCTTTTCAGAGCCAGATAAAGTCGCTGACCGTCAGCCCACCGGCTGCGGTCAAGCCCTCCACCAGGAAGAAGATATCAGCCTTGCCGTCTGCGTCGCTGTCGACCTCAACTTGTCGATTGCCGGCAAAGCGGGCCTCGCTGTTGCCGCCCGCCGTGAAGGCGCCGCCGCCGCGATAGGCGAAGGTCCCAACCTCCAGTCCTGTAGCGAAGTAGAGCTTGTCCGCACCATTGCCCTTGCCAAGATCCTCGCCATCGAAGTCACCGATGAGCGGACCGCCCGAGCCATTGACGCCCAGCATCCCGCCGCTGAAGCGGAACTGATCGGCGCCGCTGCCGCCGAAGACCGTGTCGCCCTTGCCCAGGAAGATGGTATCCGCACCGCCCTCACCCTCCATCGTGTCGCCGCCATTGCCGCCGAACAGGGTGTCGCCGCCCAAGCCGCCGAGCAGATGATCGGCGCCCTGATTGCCGGCTAAGCGGTTGCTACTGGTGTTTCCCTCTATGCTGTTGTCCAGGCTGTTGCCGGCTCCATTCAGCGTGCCAAAGCCGCCGTGCAACGCCAGGTTCTCGACGAAGGCCGTCGCCGTTCCACTGGGCAGCGTAAAGTCGCTCTGGGCGCGGACCAGATCGACGCCATAGTCATCCCGTTCTTGCACCAGGTCTGTACGGGTGTCGACGAGGAAGGTGTCGTTTCCGGAACCACCGTCCATCGTATCTGCTCCTTGGCGACCGTTCAAGAAGTCATCCCCGGAGACGCCGTAGAGCCTGTTGTCGAAGGAATTGCCGATTAGAGAATTGTGGTGGTCGCTGGCCTTGATCCGCCCTGCACCGGCCTCGCGATCAAGGATCAAGCGCTCGACATAGCCATTCAGGCCATCGACCAGGCTGAAGTCAGCGGCACGGGAGTGCACCACGTCATTGCCACCGCCGCTCAGCTCAACCACGCGGTCGCTGGTCGTGTCCACAATGAAGGTATCGTTACCCCGGCCACCGACAGCCCTGTCGCCGCCGACACCGCCGTTCAAGAAATCCTCACCGCTGCCGCCAAAGAGCGCGTCAACGCCGGAACCACCGCCCAATCGGTCATTGCCATCACCCCCAACAAGCCGATCGTTGCCGGCAGCCCCCAGAAGCGTGCTACTGCCGGTTCCGTCCATGAGACTATCGTCACCAGCCTGCCCACGCAGAGTGTCCACCCCTGCCTGCCCATAGATGCGGTCATCGCCGCTCTGCCCTCTGATGTCGTTCTGCTGGCTATCTCCAAAAATCCGGTCATCGCCGCTGTTTGCGGTATTGTCCATGATCACCTCGACGGAAGAGAGCTCAAGCAGCGCTGCTGCCGAAGCCCCACCGGCGACCACGAGGGTGTCATCTCCCAGACCGCCGAAGATCTGCTCTCCGCTCACCAGGTCGCCGGCCTTCATCACGAAGAGATCCTCGCCGGTTCCACCGAAGAGCGTGTCTATGCCGCTGCCGCCCCGCATGTAATCGTCGCCGTCCGCGCCCTCGCCATAGAGACCGTCGTCGCCGGACCCTCCAACAAGGGAGACGTCAACCGAGAAACGGGCCTTGAAACTGCCCTCATGCAAGTAACCAGCCCCCAACTGGTCATCGCCATCGTCGCCAAAGAGGATCACCTCGTCAGCGTTATCAGTGTCCAGATCCTGTGTCCTCAGATAGAGGGCATCATGCCCCTCACCGCCGTAGAGATGCGCCGAAAAGATACTCCCTCCATCGATGCGGGACAGGTCGATGCGATCGCGGCCGCCGCCGCCGAAGGCGAAGATCTCAGCAAAGGAACCATTGATGTCGCGGAGGTTCAGCCTGAGGAGATCGTTCCCGGACCCGCCCGCAATGCTTCCGTACTGAAGATCTTCCAGGGCGACCCGGACAATATCATCGCCGCTCTGTCCGTTCAGCCTGGCCGATACGACCTGCGTCGTCCCCGTCTCTCCGAAGAGTGATATGTTATCGTTTCCTTGACCGCCAAAGAGGCTGAAGACGACCTCCTGGTCGCTATCCACCTCATCACTGCTCACCCTGCCCACGACCATATCTTTCCCATTGGCCCCGAAGATCGTGCCGCCATTTGTGGTCTCGAGGCTATCGTCGCCATTCAACCCCTTGATCGTGTCGTCACCGCCGCCACCAAAAAAGCGATCCGCATCGGCATTCCCGAAAAGCAGATCTCGGCCGCTGCCGGTGGCCAGTTCCAACTGCTCGACACCGCCCACTCTGTTGCCGTCGGCAAAGATCAGGGCACCGTCAAGCGCGGACTGCCTGAAGGTCACGTCACCGATGCCGGTACTGAGCCGCAGGTAGGCGCGATCGCTGCCAGAGCCGCCAAAGATCGTGTTCACCCCCTCCAGAGCGCGCAAGGTGTCGTCCCCGGATAGACCGATCAGGGTGTCATTGCCGGTACTGACTTCGATGCTGTCCTGTCCGCCACCGCCGCGAATGGTCATGTTATTGTCGCCGATGAGGCGCAGGTGTAGCGCGTCGATCCCGGAATACTTCACGCCTAGGAAGTTACCCAGATCGGCTCGCGCGCGAACCTCCGCATCTCCATCGAGCTCACCCACAAGCTCCATGGTGTCGACGCCGGAGCCGCCGAAGATGCTGTTGGTGTTGCTGTCGCTTTGGACGACGCCGAGAAAATCGTCGCCACTGCCGCCAAAGAGTCGATCTTTCCCCAGGCTACCATAGAGCCGATCGTCACCGTCTTCGCCGAAGAGGAAATCAGAGCCGACGAGACCACGTAGCGTGTCGCCGCCGCCGCCGCCCCTCAATGTGTCACTTCCGGAGCCGGAGCGAACGGCATCCTCGCCTCCACCTCCTTCGAAAGTCACGTTGCCGGGTCCACGCATGGTCAAGTTGAATACATCGACGCCATAGAGAGTCGCACCGAGAAGCCCACCGTCGAAGCCGTTCTCGGCTTCGATTTCAAGATCGCCATTGAACGACCCGGCCGTGCGCAGTGTGTCGCTTCCCGAGCCACCAAAGACAGTGTCCCCGGCCAAGGCGTAGAAGAGATAGTCCGCCCCGGAGCCACCAAAGACTTGATCGCTGCCAGAGCCCCCTCTTAGGAAGTCCGCTTCATCGCCACCATAGAGCCTGTCGTCTCCACTCTCTCCATAGAGCGAGTCCTTGCCAAGGCCGCCACCAAGCCGGTCGGCGGCATCACCACTGCGGAACTTCATGGCCTCGACGGAGATCAGGGTATCGGTCGCGGATCCACCGACAGAAACCACGGCCGGTCCAGCAGTCGAGAGATCAAAGGAGATTGCCCCTGTGGTGCCGAAAGAGAAGAAGCGGACACTATCGTCTCCCGATCCTCCATCGATCAGATCTCCCTCGCCGATCCTGCCCCCTTCCAAATAGTCATTCCCGGAGGCACCAAAGATGCGATCACTGCCATCGCGCCCCATGAGCTGATCGTCTTTGGAGTTGCCGTAGAGGGTGTCGTTACCGTACCCGCCCTGTACAAAGGCCCGCTCGATACCGATCATGACGGCACCGCTACTGGCGGCCAAGGTCGCGACAGAGGTCCCTCCATCGGCGGCCAGAGAGAAGAAGAGCGCAGCTGTCGCGTCGTAGGCATGGATGGATCCGCTGTCCTGCCCGCCCCCGCCGAAGAGGCGGTCACCATTCCCGGCGAAGCCGCCAGCGAGGGTATCGGCACCGCCACCTCCGAAGAGCGTATCGGTACCGCTGTCCCCAATCAGGTGGTCGTCGCCGCCACGACCGAAGAGGCGATCATTGCCCGAGCGACCAAAGGCTAGATCATCGCCCGTTTCGCCGTAGAAGACATCGTCACCTTTAAAGCCGCTGTAGGTCGCCATTGCTACGCTTCCTCCTCTAGCCGTCGCGCCAGCTCTGCTGAGCGCATCCTTTGCTAGGCATCTCTGCCGGAGCTCACTCGCGCGTTCTTCCTAGAGCCAGACAAAGTCCGTGCCGGTAAGGCTCCCAGCTTCGGTCAAGCCCTCCACAAAGAAAGAGATGTCGCCCGCACCATCGCCATCGCGATCCACCACGACCTTGCCATTACCCAGGAAGCGCGCCTCGCTCGATCCGCTGCCAGAGAAGACCCGACCGCGGATGTAGGAGAAGTTGCCGACCTCCAATCCAGTAGCGAAGACCAGCTTGTCAGCGCCATTGCCCTTGCCCAGGATCTCGCCGTCGAAATCACCAATCAGCGGTGCACCAGTTCCTGTGGCGGCCAGGTTTTCTGTCCGGATCAGAAAGTCGTCGGCGCCGCTGCCGCCAAAGGCCGTATCCCCTGCCCCCAAATTGAGGGTGTCGGACCCGCCTTCTCCCGCCATCGTGTCCGGCCCTTGGCCACCGAAGAGGGTGTCGCCACCGCCGCCGCCCAGCAGGTGATCGGCCCCCTGGTTTCCGGCGAGCCGATTGGAGCCGGTGTTGCCCTCGATGCTGTTGTCCAGGCTGTTGCCGGTGCCGTTGATGCCGCCGGCTCCCGCTTCGAGGCGCAAGGTCTCGATAAAGGCCGTCGCCGTGCCATCCGGTAGGGTAAAGTCGCTCTCCGTGCGCACCAGATCGGAGCCGGCACCGGCGACCTCGCGCACCTGATCAGTTTGCGTGTCGACAAGGAAGGTGTCGTCACCGGTGCCGCCGATCAGGGTATCGCTGCCGCCGTTGCCATTCAGAATATCGTCGCCGTCGCGCCCAAAAAGCCGATCGACAGCGCTGCCGCCGTTCAGGCGGTCCAATCCCAAGCCACCAACCAGGCTGTCGCTGCCCGAGCCGCCGTTCAGCCTATCATTACCCAGACCACCGAACTGGGCGTCATTGCCGTTGTCACCGATCAAGCTGTCGCTGCCGGTTCCACCTTCCAATCTGTCCTTCCCGGCCTGTCCGCGCAGCGTGTCGGACCCATTCCCGCCGAAGAGGCTGTCGTCTCCCTCGGCCGCGCGCAGATCATCATCCCCAATTTCCCCCAGAAGCAGATCATCCCCGGAGCCACCGCGCAGATGATCCTTTTGAGCACCGCCGAAGAGGGAGTCTGCCCCTTGGCCGCCATAGAGTTGGTCACTGCCTTGTCCGCCACTCAGCAGGTCTAGACCCGACGCCCCGGACAGCAGGTCTCCGGCGCTGCCACCGAAGAGACTATCGGTGCCAGAATCACCGTTCAGCTGGTCGGCTCCGGCACCACCGTAGAGCAGATCCAGCAGCGAGCCGCCGAAGAGCGTGTCCCGCCCCCCCTCGCCAAGCAAGCGATCGGCACCACCTTGACCGTCAAGACGATCGTTGCCCTCGCCACCATAGATGAGGTCGTACCCTTGCTGCCCATCAACCTGATCATCGCCGCTGAGGCCCAGGACGCTGTCGGCCAAACTCACAGCCAGGAAGCTGTTGTCACCACTGTTACCGACCTGCAGGACGGACTCGATGTTCCTCAGATCCAGATCTTCGGGAAGCGTGGTGAGGAAGGATATGAGAACCGTATCGGTGCCACTCGCACCGTCCATGCCCTCGCCCGGTTCCACCTCCCCGGCTCCAAGGAGAAAGGTATCATCTCCTGATCCGCCAAAGAAGCTCATCTCAAATCCAGAGCCACCGGACAGGATATCCGCACCCAAGCCGCCGAACAGAAAGCTATCTCCGTCAGCACCTCCATAGATTCGATCGTCACCCGCGCCTCCATTCAGGAAGCCATCACTTCCAGTGCCTCCGAAAATGAAGTCATTGCCGGAACCACCGTAGAACAGCCCATCGATGCCGGATCCTCCATAGATGCGGTCATCACCTTCGCCACCGAATTGCAAGGTGCCACGACCCGATTCTCCAGAAAAGAGAGAGTCGTCGCCCTCTTCGCCGTAGAGATTGTCTATTCCACATCCCCCTAGGAGGATATCATTGCCGCTACGGCCAAAGAGTGTATCGTTTCCGCCTGCACCACCGATGTAGTCGGCCTCACTGCTGCCGACGATTGCCTCATCACCCTGACTGCCTATGAAGATGGTCATTGCTTCTCTCCTCGGGCCCACTAGGGGTGCGCCGCTGCCTGAGCAGTGACGCCCCCAGTGGGTCCCTCTTCTAAAGCCATATGAAGTCGCTACTGGTGAGGCTGCCGGCCTGGCTTAGCCCCTCGACCAGGAAGGAGATGTCGGTCGTGCCGTCTCCATCACGGTCCACATCGACCCGCTGGCCGCCGGCAAAGCGCGCCTCGCTTTCGCCGCCTGCCGAAAAGGCCTGGCCGCGGATATAGGAGAAGTTGCCGACCTCCAAGCCGGTGGCGAAGACCAGTTTGTCGGCGCCATTGCCCTTGCCCAGGATCTCACCATCAAAGTCCCCGATCAGCGGCGC
The DNA here is from genome assembly GCA_963669335.1 of Rhodospirillales bacterium. Lineage (GTDB taxonomy): Bacteria > Pseudomonadota > Alphaproteobacteria > Kiloniellales > JACOMY01 > JACOMY01. Next base: position 698,440 of record OY770023.1, on the reverse strand, counting down.
CCCGGTTCCCGTGGGCGCCAGATTGGGCGTGCGGACCAGGAAGCTGTCAGCGCCGAGGCCGCCGAAGGCCGTGTCGAAGGCACCCAGATTGAGGGTGTCGGAACCGCCTTCGCCTTCCATGGTGTCACCACCCTGGCCACCGAAGAGCGTGTCGCCACCGCCACCGCCCAGCAGATGATCGGCACCCTGGTTGCCGGCCAGGCGGTTGGCGCCGGTGTTGCCCTCGACCCTGTTGTCCAGACTGTTGCCGGTGCCGTCGATGCCGCCGGCCCCCGCTTCAAGACGCAGGTTCTCGACGAAGGCCGTGGCCGTGCCGTCAGGCAGGGTGTAATCGGTCTCGGCCCGCACCAGATCGACGCCGGCGCCGCTCCGGTCACGCACCTGATCCGTTGCCGTATCCACCACAAAGGTATCGTCACCGAGGCCACCCACCAGGGTGTCACTGCCGCCCCGACCGTTCAGGACATCATCGCCCTCTCGCCCGAAGAAGAAGTTGTCGAAGGCATTGCCGACCAGGGTGTTGCCTATGTCGCTGCCGCCAAGCTCCGCCGCGCCGGCCGTCTGGTTCAGCACCAGCTTCTCCACGAAGGCCTCGTTCCCGCTGCCGAGGTGGAAACGCCGCGAGTCAGAGCGGAGCAGATCCAAGGACCCACCATCCTCGTACTCGACGACGTGATCGGCCATCGTGTCGACGATGAAGGTGTCATTCCCACGGCCACCGTATGCCGTGTCGACCCCATTGGCGCCATTCAAGGTGTCTGCGCCGCTGCCTCCGTACATGAGGTCTGCTCCGAGACCACCGATCACCCGGTCGGCGCCATCGCCAGCCAAGGCAACATCGTCACCCGTACCGCCAAACAGAGTGTCTAGACCACTCCGCCCTTCGAGAGAATCATTGCCACTGCCCCCACGCAGGCTATCGTCGCCGGACAGGCCATAGAGGAAGTCGTTGCCGTTCTGTCCGCGTAGGTCATCGTCCTTCTCGTTCCCGAAGAGATGATCATCGCCGCCTCCAGCGAAGAGGTTGGCGACAACCTCGATTTCCGAAAGATCCAGAAGATTGGCAGCCGAGTTCCCGCCGGCAATGAAGAGCGTATCACTGCCCGACCCGCCAACGATTTTCTCACCCGCGACAAGCTCACCCTCACCGACCACGAAGGTGTCGTCGCCAGTAGAGGCATACACAAAGTCAAGACCACTGCCGGCACGAATGTAATCATTGCCGCCTTCGTCGCCGCCGAAGATCGCATCTCGGCCTGAGCCACCGATAGCAGACATGTTAAAGTCTGTTGTTCCACTGAAGTCATCCGACGAGAGCGTGCCTGATCCTATGAGGTCCGCGCCCAGACCGCCGAAGAGCGTGATATCGTCCGCAGTCCCTGCACTCTGCGTGTGGTACTCGGCATAGAGATGGTCTGCGCCCTCGCCACCGTAGACGCGAACCGAGGCATCATTGATAAGATACAAGGTGTCGACACTGACGGTGTCCTCGCCCGCACCACCGAAGACGAAGATCTCCGCATACTTGCCATCAAGCCCCTGCGTATCGGCCTGTTCAATATCCATGCTGACATAGTCATTGCCACTTCCGCCGTAGAGGGTAGCATAGTGCATGTCGGTTGCACGAAGACCAATGTCATCATCGCCGCTCTGGCCGTCTATTATCCCTTTGGGACTCAAGGTGCTTTCACGAGCGGCGTCGATTTCCAGTTCATCATCGCCTGCGCCCCCGAAAATACTGAAGTCAGCCTCTTCGTCGACGTAGACGCCGTCAGGACGGAGCTTGCCTTCCAAAGTGTCATCGCCAGCACCGCCAAACAGCGTACCACTGTTGTAGGTCTCAAGAAGATCGTCTCCGGCGCCGCCTCTGATCGTATCGTCCCCGGCACCACCATAAAGGCTGTTCTCTCCACCCCCACCCTTCAGCGTGTCATCGCCGCTGCCAGTGACGAGGTGCAGTCTTTCAACCCCGCCAACCCGGTTTCCATCCGCGAAGGCGGCGCTACCCGTGAATCCGATCTGATCGAAAACCACCGGACCGACATCGACATTCAGGTGCAGAAAGGCAGTATCAACGCCCGATCCTCCGAAGAGCGTATTGACGCCCTTCGTCGCCCTCAGATAATCATCGCCGGAGAAACCAACCAGCGTGTCGTTGCCGCTGTTGACCCGGAGAATGTCGTTGCCGTCACCACCACGCAGGGTAACGTTGGCAGAACCGAGAAGGTTGAAATCCAAGGCCTCGATGCCAGAGTAGCTGATGGCTTGAAAAATCCCGGAGACACCGGCATTGGCCCGAACCAAGGTGTCTCCACTCACCAGTCCGAAGAAGGCAAAGGTGTCGATACCAGAGCCGCCGGAAAGAGTGGTCGAGCCACCACTCCCGGACCTCAGGAGGTCATTTCCCGATCCACCAAACAATATGTCTGATTCCACACCCGCGCTAAGGTCATCGTCTCCAAGGTCGCCAAAGAGAGTGTCGACACCCGATCCGGCCGAGATGCTATCATCGCCAGCACCGCCGAAATGAAGATCGGCGCCGGTGTCCGAACGTATGTAGTCGTTGCCCTCCTCGCCGATAAAGGTAACGGCCCCGTCGCCATTGAGGCGAAGCCGAAAGGTCTCAATGTCGGAGAATGCCACATCGAAGAAGGCCCCTGATGCACTCACGGCATCGACTGTGACCGCTTCATCCCTCGACTCGGAGTGGAAAACAGCATCGCTCCCCGACCCGCCGTTTAGTGTGCCTCCTCCACTGTTTGCAGTTAGAAAGTCGGCGCCACTTCCGCCAAAGACAGAATCAAAGTCGTCACCGCCGTAAAGGGTATCGTCACCAATCTCTCCATAGAGTTGGTCTTGCCCATCCACACCGTGCATCGTGTCGTTGCCGATGCCACTGGTCACGGTGTCATTGAGAGAGGTTCCATGCAGAAGAACCTCCTCGATCGCTACCAAGCTCTGCCCCGTCACAGCCCCCAGCATGACGCTGGCCGTGCCGGCACCGGAGAGATCGAGTGTGATACCGCTTGCCTCTCCAGAGTTTAGGAGGTTGGCACGGTCAATGCCGCTACCGCCATCAAGGAGATCCCGGTCCAGAAACGCCCCACCGTTCAGGGTATCCCCTCCAGAAGCACCGAAAAGGCTGTCATTGCCGCTAATACCAACGAGGGAGTCATCACCGGAATTGCCGCTCAGCGTGTCGTTCAGGTTTGAGCCAACGACAGATACCTCTTCGATCCCGACCAGCATTGCGCCTGTGCTGCCCGCGATGGTCGCAAAGGAGGTCGCACCATTGTCAGCCAGGGAGAAGACCAACTCTCCGGTCCCATCCTTCATGTCGAATCGTCCAACATCCCGGCCAGCACCGCCGAAGAGGCTGTCGCCGCCACCGGCAAAGCCGCCGTTCAGGGTATCCGCATTGCCGCCGCCAAAGAGGGTATCTGTCCCCTCTTCGCCTTTAAGCTCGTCCTCTCCAAGCCGACCATGCAGTACATCATTGCCCGTACCGCCTTCAATCTCGTCATCGGCAGTGGTGCCAACGATTGTGTCATCCAAGTCAAAACCATAAAGATCGGTCATCTTTCTCTCCTTGCCGTAAGCGCCATCCGGCGCACGGTCTAACTTTCCTGTTGAAGTCTCTTGCCCAAAACTGCTGCTGAGAAGCGCTGTCAGCGCCCCTCCTGCGATCAGTTAGCCTCGTCTCATGAAGTCATCGGCTAGGTCGTCGCTTCGGAGGCTCCGGGAGTTCTGCCTTCCAGCACCGCCCTCGGCGACGCAGTAGGCCCGGCCATCCGTGATCTAGAGCCATAGGAAATCTCCCGTGGTCAGCTCACGACCGGAGGTCAGGCCCTGCACACGAAAGAAGATCTCCCCGCTGCCGTCTCCGTCGTGATCGACCGCGACCAGATCTCCGCTCACGTGGCGTGCTTCGCTTGCGCCGCCGCCGTTGAATGCTGCGCCGCCGATGTAAGAGAAGGCTCCAGTTTCCAATCCCGTCGCGAAGACAAGCTTGTCGGCACCATTGCCCTTACCGAAGATCTCACCGTCGAAGTCGCCGATCAGCGGTGCACTGCTGCCATTGCCGATGGCTCCACCGCTGAAGCGGAAGGAATCGGCGCCGCTGCCACCGAAGGCCGTGTCGAAGGCGCCTAGGTTGATGGTGTCAGCCCCCCCTTGACCCTCCATGGTGTCTCCGCCGTTTCCGCCGAAGAGCGTATCTCCGCCAAGACCAGCCAGGATGTGATCGGCCCCCTGATTGCCGGCCAGGCGATTGGCGCCGCTGTTGCCCTCAATGCGGTTATCCAGGCTGTTCCCGGTCCCATTGATGTTGCCGAAACCGCCCTGCAGTCTGAGGTTCTCGATGAAGTCGTTGGCACCGCCATCCGGCAGGGTGTAGTCAGTCGTCGCCCGAACCAGGTCGACGCCGCCACCGGAGCTGTCACGCACCTGATCGGCCTGGGTATCAACGACGAAGGTGTCGACACCGGCGCCACCGATCAGGATGTCGACACCGCCCCGGCCGTTCAGAACATCATCGCCGGCGCGACCGAAGAAGCGGTTGTCGTCGCCGTTGCCGGTCAGGCTGTTGTCGTGCTCGTTGCCACGAATCTGCGCCGCACCAGCCGTGTTGTTCAGAATAGCCCTTTCCACGAAGCCGCCTTCGCCAGACGCCAAGGTGTAGTTCGCAGCATCTGAGCGCAGCACATCTAAGAGGCCCCCATCCGCAGTCTCAAACACCACATCAGTTGCCGTGTCCACATGCAGCAGGTCGTCACCAAGACCGCCGGCCAGGGTATCGCCACCCGACCCACCATCCAGGGTGTCACTGCTGCGCCCGCCATAGAGAGCATCATCGTCGGCACCCCCGAAGAGGCTGTCCACGCCGGTGTCACCGAAGAGATGGTCATCCCCGCTCTGACCATAGAGCCCATCGCCGCCGCCGTTTCCGACCAGCGAGTCATCGCTCGAGAGGCCGGTGATCCGGTCGTTACCACCCAGTCCCAGCACGGTCTCTGCTCCGGGTAGGACGGTGAAGCTGTCGTCTTCCTCGGTTGCGATGCGGGCGAGGGACTCGAAGTTATAGAATCCGACACGATCCGGAAGCGTCGCCATGAAGGCAATGAGGACGGTGTCCATTCCGCTGCCACCATACATGCGCTCGAAACTAGAGAAGCTGCCGAACTGCGTGGTGATCACTTCTCCGGTGCCCGCCAATAAAATATCGTCACCAGAGCCGCCATAGACCCAACGATCGAGTCCGGAGCCGGGGGAAAGCGTATCATTGCCATCACCGCCCAGAAGAGAGGCGTCCAGTCCGCTGCCGCCGACGACTAGATCGTCACCTTCGCCGCCGAGGAGGACATCATCGTCACCATCTCCGCCATAGAGACGATCATTGCCGCTATCACCCAAGAGGCTGACATCAATCCCGGACCCGCCTTGGACAAGGTCATCACCATCACCACCAACAAGGCTTGAATCGTTTCCGTCGGCGCCTTCCAGGCTGTCATGACCGCCGCCACCAGAGATGCGATCACTCCCGAAGTTGCCCTTCAGTGTGTCGTCTCCCTCGCCGCCTGCGATACTGTCGTCACCCAGACCACCAAAGGCAGTGTCGGCACCGCTGGCGCCAGTGAGCGCGTCATTGTCACTGCGCCCCTGCAGCCGGTCTTCGCCACTGCCGCCGATGAGAAGGTCAATGCCGCTTCCGCCGTCTAGAGAGTCCTGCCCGGTGTCGCCATAGAGTCTGTCGTTATCGAGACCACCGTAGAGTGAATCGTCGCCGCTGCCGCCAACCAGTCGATCATGGTCGCTTCCACCATAGGCGAGATCTGCGCCGACCACGCCATAGACGCTGTCGTCGCCCTCGCCACCAAAGATGCTGTCCTTGCCTTGTCCGGCGTCCGCGAGGTCGTCACCGTCTCCGCCGAAAAGACTATCGGTGGCATTGCCGCCATAGAGGGAGTCGGCAAAGTCACCACCAAAAAGCTGGTCCCGACCATTGCCCCCGAAGAGTTCATCCAGCAGTCCCTTGCCCCGAAGCCGGTCGTTGCCATTCTCCCCGAGCAAAATGTCGGCACCCTGATTGCCGTCTAAGAGATCGTTACCGTTACCGCCAAAAACATGGTTTGATTGCGTGGCACCAGTAATACTGTCATCTCCATCATGCCCATAGACTTCGTAGGCGGCTGAACTAGCCGCAAAGCTATCGTCTTCATTCGTAGCAAACTGAAAGACACCCTCTATGGAGATCAGCGTGACTCCATCTGGAAGAGTGGCCAGGTGATGAAGCTGTACCCTATCAAAGTCACTGCCGCCCGCGACCGCTTCGCCATCCACGGCCTCGCCAGGGCCAAAGAAGAAACGGTCAGGACCAGGCCCTCCAAAGAGACTAAGGTCAAATCCAGACCCACCAGCGATTAAATCGGCACCCTCACCCCCATAGAAGTGAGAGTCATGCCCACTTCCGCCATAGATCAGATCTAAGCCGCTGCCACCGTAGAGAAAGATATCGTTTCCGTTTCCGCCATAGAGGGTATCAAATGAATCGCCCCCAAGCAGGTCTCTGTCGGCACCCTCGCCCCCGAAAATCTGATCTGAACCGTCGCGCCCCTCAAGCCTCGTATCGCTCTCCGCACCGCCGTAGAGAAAGTCATTACCATCACCGCCGATAATGCGCGTGTCATTATCAAGACCACCAAAGATGACATCGTTGCCTTTCCCGCCATAGAGAATCTGATCGGCTCCAGACCCTCCAGTAATGTAGTCGCGCCCAGATCCCCCGTAGACGAGATTCAAATGGCCACCTTCGCCAAAGACGCTGTCGTCCCCGGCACCACCAAAGGCCCTGTTCCGGGCTGCACCGCCATAGATTAGATCATCACCGCCTTGACCATAGAGAAAGTCGGGACCAGACCCACCTTTCAGGACATCGCCACCGCCGGCGCCAAAAAGGCTGTCCCTTCCACTCATTCCATTGATGTAGTCGACTTGACTTGTACCGATTAGGATCTCGTCTCCGGCACTACCTATCAGAATAGCCATCCTACACTCTCCATCATCAGAGGCTTGTTGGAAGCCAAGGTTGCCAAGCTTTACGCCGCCTAGAGCCAGACGAAGTCAGCCGTCGTTAAGTTGTCCCCCGAGGTCATGCCCTGGACACGGAAGAAGATGTCGGCCGCCCCGTCGCCATCACGGTCGATCTCGACCTGGTTGCCGCCGGCATAGCGACCCTCGCTGTTGCCGCCAGCAGAGAAGGAATCGCTGCCGATGAAGGCGAAGGTGCCGACCTCCAAGCCGCTGGCGAAGACAAAGCTGTCTGCCCCGCTGCCAGCCCCGAAGGCCTCACCGTCGAAGTCGCCGACCAAGGGCCCGCCGGAGCCGTTGTTGCTCAGGGCGCCGCCACTGAAGCGGAAGGCATCATCGCCGCTCCCGCCGAAGGCCGTGTCCTCGGCACCCAGATTGATGGTGTCCGCACCGCCCTCGCCCGCCATGGTGTCACCCGACTGACCGCCGAAGAGCGTGTCGCTGCCAAGCCCGCCCAGCAGGTGGTCGCTGCCTTGATTGCCGGCCAGACGATTGGCGCCGCTGTTGCCCTCGATCCTGTTGTCCAGGGCATTGCCACTGCCGTTCAAGCTGCCGAAGCCGGCTTCGAGCTTCAGGTCTTCGATGAAGGCTGCGGCTGAGCCGTCGGGCAGGGTGTAGTCGATTTCAGCGCGGACTAAATCAGTTCCGGCTCCAGTCAGATCTCGGACCCGGTCATCCGCCGTGTTGACGATGAAGGTATCGTTGCCCCGGCCACCAAGCATGACATCACTACCACCCCGACCGTTCAGAAGGTCGTCGCCATCGCGACCGAAGAGCCGATTGTCGGAGCCGTTGCCGATCAGTGAGTTGTCGATGCTGTTACCACTGGCCATCGCCGCACCGGCGCTTTGTGTGAGAAGAACCCGCTCGATGAAACCGCCGATGCCGTCGCTCAGGCTGTAGCTGCTCGCCTCCGAGCGCAGCAGGTCTGAAAGGCCGCCATCGGCGGTCTCGGCGACGATGTCCGTCGCTGTGTCAACCAGGAAGGTGTCGTTGCCCTGATCACCCAGTGCTACGTCGGCGCCACTACCGCCATCAAGCACATCGCGACCCTCGCCGCCCTGAAAGACATCCTCGCCGGAACCACCGAAGATCTGATCATTTCCGGCCGCGCCAAAGATGCTGTCCTTGCCTTCGCCACCCAGCAGATGATCGACCCCGCTGGCGCCGAAGAGCGAGTCCTGGCCGGAACCTCCGGTCAAACTGTCATTTCCTGAACCGCCGAAGAGACCGTCAGAACCACTCCCGCCCTCGGCCTCATCCGCACCAAGGCCGCCATAAGCGATGTCCGCGCCGAAGGCGCCAAAGAGCCGATCGTTTCCTTGGTCTCCGCTGAGGAAGTCGTCGCCCGCCTGGCCCTCTAAGCGATCACCGGCACTGCCGCCGAAGAGACTGTCGCTATTGTCACCCCCCTTCAGGCTGTCGGCGCCGGCATCACCATAGAGTTGGTCAAAGAGGGCACCACCCAGAGCAGTGTCGCGGCCGATACCACCGAACAGTAGGTCGGCACCGTCCAGACCCTGCAGCAGGTCGTTGCCTTCGTTGCCCTCAAGAACATCAACTGTACCTAGACCATCGATGCTGTCGTCCCCGCTTAAGCCGCGGGCGACGTCGACAAGGGGGTTCTTGACGAAGCTGTCATTGCCACTGGTCGCGATCTGAACGACCGCCTCTACGTCGATCAAGATCAGGCCTTCGGGGAGTGTGGCTCCTAAGGCAAGGAGCAGGCTGTCAGAGCCGGCTCCACCATCATAGGTCTCGCCCGCCTGGGCTTCACCCGTACCGATTAGAAAGGCATCGTCTCCGTCACCGCCATAGAGGCGGCTATCTAGACCACTGCCGCCTGAGACGGTGTCTGCTCCACTCCCGCCCGACAGCACGGTGTCAGCACCCGCGCCGCCATAGACTCGATCTTCACCAGATCCGCCCAACAACTGGAAGTCCTGACCGGCGCCACCAAAGAGGCGATCGTCTCCATTGTCCCCACTGATGACCCGATCGGCGCCCGCGCCACCATAGATCCGATCCGAACCCGCATCGCCGAGCAAAAGGTCGTCGTTACCGCCGTCACCAAACAAGTAGTCTTCACCCAATCCTCCAGCGAGCAACGAATCAACACCAGGCCCGCCGTAGACACGGTCGTCACCATCGCCGCCAAACATCTGGGTGTCGGCGCCAGCGTCCCCGAACAGTAAGTCGTTACCAGACTTTCCGTGGAGAATGTCGTCGTCGCCGGCGCCTCCATAAATCCGATCCGAACCGCTGCCACCATAAACAACGACATCGCGGCCTGATCCGCCAAAGAGGGTATCGTTGCCGCTGTCACCGAAGATGTTTCCGTCATTGCCGTCACCGCCAAAGAGGGTATCCACCCCGGCTCCGCCGTGAAGAATGTCCCGCTCTGATCCGCCGACTAAGACATCTGTTCCAGAAAGACCGTAGAGATAGTCAATACCGCTCTCCCCAGTGACGTAGTCGGCGCCACTGCTTCCGAACAAAGATTCGTCGCTGTCTGTTCCAAGTATGATCGCCATGTCATGAACCCCTTTTCTTGTCTTCTCGTCTTCTGGTCACAGCCAGAGAAAGTCAGCGGTCGTCAGGTCATCACCGGAGGTCATGCCCTGCACACGAAAGAAGAGATCTTCTGCACCGTCGCCATCACGGTCCACCTGGATCTGGCTGCCGCCAATGTAACGGCCCTCGCTGTTGCCGCTGCCGCTGAAGTTGCCACTTCCGACGAAGGCGAAGGTCCCGACCTCCAGGCCACTGGCGAAGACGAACCTGTCCGCACCACTACCAGCACCGAAGGCCACGCCGTCGAAGTCGCTGATAAGCGGGCCGCCAGTCCCATTGGCGCCCAGTGCCGCCCCACTGAAGAGGAAAGAGTCGTCACCACTGCCTCCGAAGACGGTGTCGCCGGCGCCCATGCTGAGGGTGTCGGAGCCACCCCCACCGTCCATGGTGTCGCCCCCCTGGCCGCCGAAGAGACGATCATTGCCCAATCCAGCGAGGAGGTGGTCGGCGCCCTGATTTCCGGCCAAGCGGTTGTCGCCAGAGTTGCCTTCCACGGTGTTATCCAGGCTGTTGCCGGTGCCATCGAGATTGCCGAACCCATCCACAAGCCGAAGGTTCTCGATGAAGGCTGTGGCGGTGCCGTCCGGCAGGGTGTAGCTGATCTCAGCGCGAACTAGATCGACTCCGTCATCGTTTCGGTCGCGCACCGCATCGCCCTGGGTATCGACGACAAAGGTGTCGTTGCCGCTACCACCGGCCATGGTGTCACTGCCGCTGCGGCCATTCAGAGAGTCGTCGCCGTGACGACCGATGAGCCGATTGTCGGCTTCGTTGCCGACCAGGTGATTGCCATGCTCGTTGCCTTCGAGGAGCGCGCTGCCTGCCGTCTCGTTCAGCAGGGCACGTTCAAAGAAGCCGCCAGCACCGCTGGTCAAGGTGAAGGCAGAGGCGTCGGAGCGCAGAACGTCAATACCACCGTCGGCCGTCTCGCCGACCAAGTCCGTTACGGTATCGACGAAGAGCGTATCGTTGCCGCTATCCCCCAAGAGGACATCAGTGCCTTCACCACCATCCAGGGTGTCATTCCCAGACCCACCAAAGATGATGTCGTCGCCACTTCCACCCTCAATGCGATCGGCAGCGTTCCCACCAAAGGCCAAGTCCTTACCCGATCCGCCGGTGAGGGCGTCTGCGCCATCACCGCCAACCAGAGAGTCGTTACCGGCGTCGCCCTCAAGAGTGTCATTTCCGCCGTCGCCATAGAGGAGGTCCGCTTGACTTTCGCCATAGAGACGGTCGGCCGTTTGGCCGCCGAATAGCGAATCACGTCCAGAACCGCCTTTGATCTCGTCTCTATGGTTGCCGCCATAGGCCGTGTCGTCTCCCCGGGCACCAAAGAGCAGATCATCACCATTCTGCCCCTCCAGGACGTCATCGGCATGCTGACCGAGCAGGCGGTCGTCCGCTGTGGCGCCAAACAACAAATCCGAGGCCTCGCCGCCATGGAGTGTGTCTCGACCACTGCCGCCGCTGGCCTGGTCAATACCGGAACCCGCGGCCAGAAAGTCATTCCCGAGGCCGCCGTAAAGCTTGTCGAAGCTCGACCCACCGTAGACGCTATCGCGACCACCCCCGCCAAGGAGCACCTCACTCTGGCTGCCGCCGTAAACGAGGTCACGACCGCCAAGGGCGTCGATCCGATCAAACCCGCTGCGCGACGTGATGGTCTCACCGGCGCTGCTTCCTCTGAGCTCAATCTCCTCGACACTGACAATGGTCAGGCTGTTGGGCAGGGTGGTCAAGAAATGCACAGAGAGACGGTCAGTGTCCGCCCCACCATTGATGAACTCACCCTCTTCTGCTTCGAAGGGGTCAATAAAGAAGGTGTCGTTGCCCGCGTCCCCATACAAACCGAAGTCAGCGCCTGAACCACCAAAGATCAGGTCATTACCCGAACCACCACCCATAAAGCTGTCATTTCCAGAGTCACCATAGATCAGGTCTTGGCCCGACCGTCCGACCAAGGAGAGATCGCCGCCGATGCCGCCAAAGATCGTGTCGTCGCCTAGATCTCCGTAAATCTTGGAATCGTTGCCACTTCCGCCATAGAGGCTGTCATTGCTACTCTTTCCGAGAAGAAAATGATCGTCACCGTCCCGTCCGACAATCCTGTCGCTCCCGGAACCGCCATCAAGTGAGAACTCGATTCCAGATCCACCAAAGAGGGAATCGTTGCCGTTGTTCCCTTCAATAAAGCCGTCGTGTCCGGAACCACCGAAGAGCCTGTCGACGCCGCTGCCACCATAGTGGAAGGAATCGCTTCCATCTCCCGATTCGATACGATCATTCCCGGACCCACCCTGAAAGGTGAAGTCGCCGTCTTCTCCACCGTAGAGTCGGTCGTCACCCTCGTTACCGCTGACGTTCCTATCGTTCCCGACGCCGGCGAAAATGGCGTCGTCGCCGATACCTCCGGTGAGGCCGTTGTCCGCACCGGAACCACCAAAGATGACATCGTCGCCGGCGCCACCTCGCATGTCAGAGTCATCGCCCGAAAAGGCCTTGATCCTGTCATTTCCGGATCCGCCCAAGAACTGACGGTCGAAGTCTTCGCCGCCGTAAATTCGGTCGTTGCCGCTGCCACCATAAAAGACGGTGTTGATCCCGCTGCCACCGTAAAGGCGATCAGCTCCAACCCCGCCGGAGAGATTTGCGTCACCATCGGCGCCGCCGAAGAGTCGGTCGCTACCGTCGCCGCCAAGAATCGTGGCATCCGGGCCGGCGCCACCGTAGAGACGATCGTTACCGCTCCCGCCGAAGATCTCCCTGTCTTCGCCACTCCCGGCGAAGATGAAGCCATTGCCGCTTTCTTCAAAGAGGCCGTTGTCGAGACCGGAGCCGCCGTAGAGACGATCATCTCCAAGAGCGCCGGTTAGGCTGTCGGCACCCCCGCCGCCAAAAACACTATCGTCCCCGGTGCCACCGCGGAGCGTGTCATTTCCAAGCGCGCCTAGGAGGATATCGTCTCCGGATAGGCCATAAACAGTGTCATTGCCACTCTGAGCATTGATGTAGTCGGCCTGGTCACTACCAGTCACCGCCTCACTGCCTGACGTTCCATACAGAAATGCCATGTCACCCTCCTCACGCGTAGGGGTCTCGGTTGACCTTACGTCTTGCTTTCTTAGTCGTAGCGCCAAGCCAGTTCGCGGCTGGCCCTAGCGATGTCCTGCGTTCAGGCCGCGAGCGCTGCCACGCGCTCTTCGCTGCTGCGTCGCTCGAAGTCAGGGCGCAGCCGCGGAGGAAGGACGGGCTTGCTCGGCAGGCCCTTGGCCTCTGCCATGGCATGCTCGAAGAGGATCTTGTGTCCCAGCATCGTACTGCGCCTTTCTTCTTGTCGCGCTTGTCGATCAGCGCCAGAACCCGCCTCGCCCTTAAGGCTACTCCAGAGGCTCAGTTCGGCGTGACCGATGACCCGAAGATGGCGGTCGGCCATCAAAGGCCGATCAAAAATGCAGTCAAAAAAGGATCAAAAATGCTTTGATCGGGTCAAAAACCTTCGAAAACGATGATCGTTCGCTCAATAGAGCACTCAAACGCGCAAAAGGGAGCATCCCATCCCGAACCGCCGCAAGGTTCCTGGGGCCGACCTCCGCCCCATCTCGGTCATTGACGAGATGTCCCGCCGAACGAGTTTAGGGAGGAAGAGCGGGCCAGTGCCGACAGGCGACACTGGTCCATCTCTATGACGGTGTCGTTGGTTCGGGTCGCTCACTGCCCGGCCTCGATCATCTTTCAGATCATAGCCAGAGGAAATCCCCGTTCGTGAGGTCTTCCGCAGCGCTCATCCCCTGCACCCGGAAGAAGATGTCAGCCGCGCCATCGCCATCCCGGTCGATCTCCACCTGATTTCCACCGGCGTGGCGGCCTTCGCTGTTGCCGCCGGCGCTGAAGGCCTGCCCGCCACGGTAAGCGAAGGTCCCGACCTCCAGACCGGTGGCGAAGAGCAAGGTGTCCGCGCCGTTGGCCTTGCCCAGGTTCACACCATCGAAGTCCGCAATCAAAGGACCGCCAGAGCCGGTACTGCTAAGCGCGGCACCATTGAAACGGAAGAAGTCAGCGCCACTGCCGCCGAAGGCCGTGTCGAAGGCACCGATGTTGAGGGTGTCGACCCCGCCCTGCCCCCGCATGGTGTCGCCGCCCTGACCGCCGAAGAGGGTGTCGCCGCCGCCACCACCCAGCAGATGATCGCTGCCCTGGTTGCCGGCCAAGCGATTGGCGCCGGTGTTGCCCTCAACCCTGTTGTCCAGGCTGTTGCCGGTGGCGGCGATGCTGCCAAAGCCGTCCTCGAGGCGCAGATTCTCGATGAAGGCTGTTGCCGTGCCGTCCGGCAAAGTGAAGTCGGTCTTGGCGCGGACCAGATCCAATCCGCCGCCCTCGTCCTCCATGACCAGATCGCCGGTGGAGTCGACGACGAAGGTGTCGTCACCACGACCGCCCGCCGCCGTATCCACACCCTCGCCACCGTGCAGCGAATCGCTGCCGCTGCCGCCGAAGAGAGTATCGCTGCCAGAGCCACCGCGCAGGCTGTCATCACCATCGCCGGCCTCGGCACGATCGCTTCCGGACGCGCCGAACAAAGTCGAGCTGCCGCTACCGTCGTAGAGACGGTCGTCTCCAGCCTGGCCGCGCAGGCTATCGCTGCCGGAGAGACCATAGATGTGGTCATCGCCGCTGCGACCGCGCAGGTCGTTGTCCTGGCCGTTGCCGAAGAGGTGGTCGTTGCCGCTGCTGGTCGAGGCGTCGAGGATGGTATTGATCGAGCCCAGCGTAAGAAAGGCGGCCGCCGAGGCACCGCCGACAATAAAAAGGGTATCAGCCCCATTGCCGCCAAAGATCTCTTCACCGGTCCTGAGTTCGCCTTCGCCCACGACGAAGGTGTCCTCGCCAGAGCCGCCGAAGAGAGCATCGTGGCCAGATCCACCTCGCATGTAGTCGTCGCCCTTGGCACCCTCGCCGTAGATCCGATCGTGACCGGCACCGCCGATGAAGGAGAGACCGATGTCAAGACTGGGTTGGAAGTAGCGGCCGTCCCAACGGCCGGTACCCAAGGAGTCAGAGCCGTCGCCACCAAAGAGCGTAACGTGATCAGCACTACCACCGGTCAGGCTCTGATCCCGCACATAGATCAGATCGTTATCATCACCGCCATAGAGCCGGGCAGAAAAGGCAGTCTTGGCATGAAACTGTTGGCCATCGATGCGGTCCTCACCCTCACCGCCGAATGCCAGGAGCTCAGCGTGTGATGCAACAACCTCGAATATATCGATCGTGACTTTGTCATCGCCAGACCCGCCATCTATGGTGCTGTACTCAAGGTTTCTGCCTTGATTGAGGATGTGGTCATCACCACTGCGCCCCAGAAGGCGCGCGCTGGTCCTGCGCGAGTTGCTGTTGAAGCTGAAGTTCTTCAGTACATCGTCACCCTCGCCACCGAAGAGACTGGTTCGGTTCTCTATGTCATCATAGGCGCCATCGGGGGCAAGGGAGGTGGTCAGACGATCGTTGCCCTCGCCACCAAAGAGCGTCCCCAAGTTTGCGGTCAACAAGGCGTCGTCGCCGCCCCGTCCGCGGATGACGTCAGTACCGCCGGCGCCAGATAAGAAGTCCACGCCCGACGCACCAACCAAGGTATCGTCTCCGCTTCCCGTTCTAAGACGCAGATTCTCTATACCGACGACCTGATTTCCATCGGAGAAGAGTTCTGAGCCGTCGAAGACCGATTGATTGAAGACGATATCGCCAATGCTGTCTGAGAGGTCCAGGTAGGCAGTGTCGAAACCCGAACCACCGAAGATCGTGTTCACGCCCGTTGATGGAGAGAGGATGTCGTTTCCGGAGCGTCCGACCAATGTGGCGCTACCGACTCTGGAGAAGACTCTATCCCCGCCAATGCCTCCATAAACGGTAGCGTTGCCAGTCCCCGCTACGACGAGATCGAATGCCTCCATCCCCGAATAGGTGACGCCCGACAAAATACCGGTTGAGCCGGCATCTACATCCATCGTTGCGTTGCCAGAGATCGTGGGCACGAAGCTGAAGGTGTCCACTCCAGATCCGCCGGAGAGCAGGTCACCGGCCATCTCTGCTTTGAGCAAGTCATCCCCTGAGCCGCCGAAAAGGCGGTCTATTCCACCGTCACCTTCGAGACTATCGTCACCATCGCCGCCATAGACTGTGTCATCGCCCGAACCACCATAGAGGCTATCAGCGCTAACACCTCCACCCAGGGTATCGTTCGCATCCCCGCCTCTGAACTTGACAGCCTCAACGGAAATCAAACTGGTTCCTGTCAGGCCTCCCTGTAGGACCGACGCCATGCCACCGCTCGACAGATCGAAGACAACAGCTCCAGTACCGCCGGAGATATTGAAGCTGGCCGTATCACTGCCCGACCCACCGTCAAGGCGATCGCCTGCGAAAATAGGTCCACCATTCAAGGTGTCCGCACCCGATCCGCCGAAGAGAGAGTCGGTTCCATCATCGCCATTGAAGGTGTCGTCGCCGGAGTTGCCATGGAGCGTGTCGTTACCGTTGCTGGCACGGATACTCACCGACTCGATACCGACAAGAACCGCGGCACTGCTGCCGGCCAGGGTAGCCACAGAGGTGGCACCGCCGCCGGCAAGAGAGAAGACCAGAGCTTCAATTTCACCAAAGAGGTCCAGCCGAGCTTGATCGTTACCACCGCCGCCAAAAAGAGTATCCCCGTTGCCGACAACACCAGATGCAAGCAAGTCATCACCGCCGCCGCCAAAGAGCGTATCGCTTCCAGTGCGACCTCCTAGAAAATCGTCACCGCCGCGACCGTGGAGTCTATCATTACCGGTAAATCCGACGATATAGTCTTCACTGGATCCGCCAACCAGAAGGTCGTTTCCAGATGTTCCTCCAATCGTATTCATAGCTGCCTCCTTTATCGTTGTTACGGGCCGAGCCAAGGTCTGTTCCGTGAACCGACGGGTGGCCTAGGCCCAGAAGAAATCCTCGGTCCTGAGATCATCGTCAGAGGCCACCCCCTGAACACGGAAGAAGATGTCCGCCGCTCCATCGCCGTCGCGGTCGACCTCAACTCGGTTTCCCCCGACGTGGCGGGCTTCGCTGTTGCCGTCTGCGCTGAAGGTCGCGCTGCCGACATAGTCGAAGGTGCCGACCTCAAGGCCGCTGGCGAAGACAAAGCGGTCTGCACCGCTACCGGCGCCGAAGACAACGCCATCGAAGTCACCGATGAGCGGGCCACCGCCGCTGGGGCCAAGAGCCGCCCCCCCGAAGAGGAAGGCGTCGTCGCCACTGCCGCCAAAGACCGTGTCACCGGCCCCCATCATGATGCTGTCCGATCCACCTTCGCCTTCCATGAAGTCGCTGCCCCGGCCACCGAAAAGTTTGTCATTGCCAAGTCCGCCAAAAAGGTGGTCCCCGCCCTCGTTGCCGGCTAGGCGATTTGCCCCGTCATTGCCTTCAAGTCGGTTGCCCAGGCTGTTGCCGCTTGCATCCAGGTTCCCGAATCCGTCCTCAAGGCGCAGGTTCTCGATGAAGGCCGTGGCAGTTCCGTCCGGCAGGGTGTAGTCGATCTCTGCCCGGACCAGATCGACGCCATCGTCATTCCTGTCGCGCACCACATCGCCCTGGGTATCGACGACAAAGGTGTCGTTGCCGCTACCACCGGCCATGGTGTCACTGCCGCTGCGGCCATTCAGGGAGTCATCACCGTGACGACCGATGAGACGATTGTCGGCCTCGTTGCCGACCAGGTGATTGCCATGCTCGTTGCCTTCGAGCAGCGCGCTGCCCGCGGTCTCGTTCAGGATGGCGCGCTCGAAGAAACCGCCGGCGCCGCTGGTCAAGGTGAAGGCAGAGGCGTCCGAGCGCAGCACATCGATACCGCCGTTCGCCGTCTCGCCGACCAGGTCGGTAGCCGTGTCGACAATGACCGTATCATTGCCGCTGTCCCCCAACAGGACATCACTGCCCTCTCCACCCACCAAGGTATCACTGCCGGAACCACCGAAGATGAGGTCGTTGCCAACTCCACCATAGAGCAGATCGCTGCCATCATCGCCGAAGTTCCAATCGTTATCGGCGCCCCCGTAGAGATGATCGACGCCTTGGCCGCCATAGAGGCTGTCAGCGCCGACACCCCCTCTCACCCCGTCGCTTTGATTGCCGCCGAAGGCAGTGTCGTCACCGCCAGCACCGAAGAGTCGGTCATCGCCTGCCGCACCCTCTAGTTCGTCATCAGCATGCTGACCGAGTAAGCGATCCTCGCCAGACCCACCGGAAAGCGCATCGGGTGACTCACCGCCGTGCAGAGTGTCATTGCCACTTCCGCCATCCGCGAGGTCGAGTCCGGATCCGGTTTTTAATAGGTCTTCACCATTCCCCCCGTAAATCTTGTCGAAGCTCGATCCACCAAAGACCGTATCCCTGCCGCCACCAGCCAAGATGGTCTCGCCGTGACTGCCGCCATAGACCAGATCACGGCCGCCTTTGGCATCGATGCGGTCGAACCCGCTGCGGGTCGTGATGGTCTCACCAGCACTGGTTCCCCGCAGTTCCATTTCCTCGAGGGAGAAGAGGTCCAGGTTATCGGCTAAGGTGGCAAGGAAATGCACCGACAAACGATCAGTCCCGCCGTCGCCGTTAAGTAACTCTCCGTCTTCCGATTCGAAGGGGTCGACGAAGAAGGTGTCGTTCCCCTCCCCTCCGCGAAGACTAAAATCCAGCCCGGATCCACCGAAGAGCAGGTCTTCGCCTGCGCCGCCGTGGATCGAACGATCAGCACCCGATCCCCCATAGATTCGGTCATCGCCAGTCAGGCCATCCAGGGATCCGTCATTACCGATACCGCCGAAAACGAGGTCATCTCCGCTTCCTCCATTAAAGAAGGAGTCATCCCCTGTGCCGCCATAGATGCGGTCGTTACCGTCGTATCCACGAAGCAAGCGATCATCACCATCTCGACCGAGGAGCTTGTCATCGCCGGAATCACCAATCAGCAGGCCATCATTGCCAGACCCGCCGAACATGCTGTCGTTACCGCTGTCACCCCTTAGCGTGCTATCGCTGCCCGAGCCGCCGAAGACTCGGTCATCTCCGTACTCGCCCCGATGATAGGTATCCTCGCCATTGCCAAGGGAGATACGGTCATCGCCGGCGCCACCATAGAATAGGCTGTCGTCCCCGGCATTGCCGTATAGGTAATCGTTACCGCTTTGCCCGGAAACCTGGAGGTCAAGGCCATCACCGGCATGAACCGTATCCTTCCCGCTTCCACCCTGCAGTATCGAGTCTGCACCGGATCCCGCATAGATGCGATCGTCGCCCTCTCCTCCATTGAGGCTCAGGTCGAATCCCGATCCGCCGTCGATTCTGTCGTCTCCAGAACCACCTGACAGGGCATGGTCAACCCCTTCATCGCCGTAGAGCCTGTCCTTTCCGCTACCCCCATAAAAAGACTCATCAAATCCGCTACCGCCGAAGAGGCGATCGGGACCAAGACCGCCGTAAAACCGCGTATCGCCGTCACCGCCACCATAAAGCCGGTCGCTACTTCCGCCGCCTAGGAAGCTCTGATCAGAGCCTTCATCACCATAGAGGCGATCATTGCCGCCGCCGCCGAAGAAACTGAGATCATTCCCGCTACCTCCGAAGAGACGGCCATTGCCTGCCTCCTCGAAGAAGGTCGCATCGATTCCGGAGCCACCAAAGAGGCGATCATCACCGGTGGCGCCGGTTTGATAGTCATCACCCAGACCGCCGTAGAGCGTGTCGTTGTCGTCCCCGCCGCGCAGCGTATCGTTGCCAAAACCACCCGACAGAACATCAGCACCATTATGACCAATAAGAGAATCGTTGCCGCTTAGCCCGTGGATGTAGTCCGCCTGGTCGCCGCCAGTCAGCGTATCAACACCAGTAGTTCCTTCTAAGAATGCCATGTCACCCTCCTGGCGGCCTAGGGATCCCAGATGTTCTTGGGGTCTTGTTCTTTGCGTCGCGGAGCCCAAACAGTCCGTAGCGCGCTCTGCCGATGTCTTGCGCCTAGGCGGCCAGTGCCTCTGCGCGCTCTTCGTCGCTGCGCCGACGGAGATGGGATCGTAGGCTTCGGGAAAGGACCCGCTTGCTCGGCAGGCGCTTGGCCTCTGCCATGGCATGATCGAAGAGGATCTTGTGTCCCAGCATTGTTCCGCGCCCTTCCTCTTGTCGCCGTTCCACTGCTCTCGGCGAGGCTCGCCCTTGAGAAACTCCAGCGGCTGACGTCGACGTGATCGCGGATCAGAAGATGGCGGTCAGCAATCAAAGGCCGATCAAAAATGCAGTCAAAGAAGGATCAAAAATGCGTCCGCCGGATCAAAATGCTTCGAAAAGGATGATCGATCGCTCAACAACAGTGTCCAAACGCGCAGAAAAGAGCGTTCACTCCTCATCCAGCCCGGCCGCAGAGAGGCCGTCCAGATAGTTGTCGACGAAGTCCCGGTTGGCGTGATGGGTGAGCTCTTCACGGGCGAAGCTCACACTGTATTCGGGTTTCAGCTGCAGCAGCCGACGCAGCGCCGACTGCGCCTCTTCGTGCTTGTGCCGGCTGCCTTGGATCGCGACCAGGCTGGCCCAGGCGAAGTGCGAGGCATTGGGCAGGCGAACGGCAGCCTTTGAGTTCTTGGTGGCCGCGTCCACATCGCCCTGTGCGAAGAGCGCCTCAGCGCGATCGTGGTAGAAGGTCCAGAGGTGCGGATCCTGCGGGTCGAGCTCGATCGCCTGATCGAGGAAGCTCATGGCGTCCTTCGGCAAGCCTGCCGCCGAGAGCGCTTGCCCCAGTCCGAAGGAGGCCTGGGCCAGGCTGGGATCGAGGGTCAGCGCGATCTCGAATTCCGGAACGGCCTGGTCGAAGGCCTGCTGGATGGCATAGAGCCGCCCCAGCGCGAAGTGGCCATGGGCCTCTTTGGGATCCAGGCCGACGGCTTGTTGAGCCGCTGCCAGGCCTTCGTCTACAAAGCCCTGGCGACCGGCCGGGGGACCATACCAATAGAGCTGGACATAGACATAGGCCAGGCGCGCATAGGCCGCCGCCAGATCCTTGTCCAGCGCGATGGCCCGCTGAAAGTGGCTGCGCGCCGTCATCAGACTGGGCAGGGTGAAGCGGTAGAGCTCGCGCAAGCCCAGGTGATAGTAGGACCAAGCGCCCAGCGCCTCTGGCGGGCTATCGATGGCCTTGCGGGCTTCTGCCGTCTCCACCTCGCGCTTCAGCACTGCAGCCAAGCGGTCCACTGTGCGCCCCGTCCCCTGCAGCAATTCGGCCAAGGGCTGAACCCAGCGCTCGGTCCAGAGGTAGGATCCGCCGCCGATGTCCAAGAGATGCGCGGTGATCGCCACCGCCTCGCCCATTCGGCGCAGGCTGCCCTCGACCACATAGACGGCCTCCCCCTGTCCTGCCGCCTGGCTCTGGTCGCTGACGATGGCCAGGCTGCGGTCGCGGGTGAGGTCCGTCAGCAGATCGATCCCGATGGATTCAGCCACGGCCTGATCCAAGGGGTCCGAGCCGATGTAGGTGAAGCGCCTAACCGACACCGCCGGTGGTCGGCTGCGGGCAACCGGCGTCCAGCTGCTTGTCGGCTGTGCCTCGCCAAGTGCGATCTGGGGTGCTGCTTCAGGCACCACGGCATGAACTGCGGTCGGGGACTCGTTACGCAGGATCTGCTGATGCAGCGTCCGGGTTTCGTTATCCGGCGCCACATCCAGCTCACGACGCAACAGCTCGCTACACTCCCGAAACTGCTTGAGTGCTGCATTCCTTTGCCCGCTGGAGGCGTAGATCTGCATCAGCTTGCGATGCGCCGACTCGTCCAAGGGGTCAAGGCGCAGGATGCTTCGGGCGGTCTGGCTCGCAGCCGATCGCTCGACCGCCTCGATCTGCCGGTCGAGCAGACCGTGAAAGCCCTCCATCATCGAGAACTTGAGCCGCTGACGCTCCTCACCGCGCCAGGCCTCAAAGGCCTCTTCACGCAGCTCCATGCCAGAGAGAAGATCGCCCTTCCACAGCTCGGCAGCCTCCGTAAGGGCTTCCAGGGTGGCCTCAAGCAAGAGGGCATCCAGCCGGGCGACATCGCTGGTCACCAGATCTGGAGAGAGGGTCAGGCCATTGCTGTCGGCGCAAATGAGTTCGGGGAAGAGGGGATTGAGCTGTTTGCGCAGACTGGAAAGCGCCTGGTTCAGGCTGTGGCGCGCATGGCGCTCATCCCGGCTACCCCACAGCAGGTCGGTCAGCTCCCCACGGGCCCGCGCACGCCCCGCCGGCAGCGCCAGATAGGCAAGCAGGGCCTCGGCCTTGCGCGTCGGTAACGCAAGACCGTCAGGCTCGAGCACCTCAAAGCGGCCGAAGAGTTTCAGCGACAGCTTCCGGCTCATTCTGTGCGATGCACCTGCCACCCCATGGCAAGGCCGTCCTCCAAACAGGCATGAGTCCTGGGCGAGCGCCAACGCCTCCTTGCGCTGCCGTCTCTCTTCGCCATTAAGAGCAGATCGGGGCCCGGATTTCACGCCGTTTCACAGTATCGAGCGTTGTTTTTGCAGAGTTGCGGTTGGGGGCCTGACTAGGACCAGCTTAAAGCACTCTCTCATCCTCTTGCTGTTGCAAATTCGGCCGATTGCGGG
Organism: Rhodospirillales bacterium; assembly: GCA_963669335.1. Taxonomy (GTDB): domain Bacteria; phylum Pseudomonadota; class Alphaproteobacteria; order Kiloniellales; family JACOMY01; genus JACOMY01. Next base: position 676,135 of record OY770023.1, on the reverse strand, counting down.
CAACGGCGCAGAGGGTCTAGAGCAAAGCCAGAGCCGGTGGAAACACCAGCGACGACGCTTTGCTCTCTAGACCATTCAGCTTAAGGCCCTGCAGATGAGCGCAAGCGAAGGGAAAGTGCCTTAGGTGACCTCAGGCGTGACCCCGCCAAGACCAAAGCTCCCGATCCACCGAGAAAGAGCCACTGCGGCAGTATCCATAGTCCTGCCATGCCAAACTGCCACAAGCCGACACCGACGAAGATGACGGCAAAGACAATCCATAGGGCTGCCAGTTGCCGAGCAATCTGACCGCCGCGCCAAAACTGCCAGGCAGAGTAGGCAAGAGTGACAGTGATCATGTGCCAGCAAGCATGAAAGGCGCCCAGAACCGGCGGTGTCAGATCAGAACTCAACAGGGGCAGCAGTGTATCGAAATGGCCAACAAGGGCATGGATAGAGGTGGTCAAGGTGGCCAAGGCGGCACCCAGTTTAACCAGCATGCTGTGCTCCTTTCGAAGTCTCGGGGATACCCCACCCAGAGGTGGCAGAGAGAGCCAGCCAGGGACCTCTCTCCACGCGAGGAGTGGCTGCGAAAGCTGTGTGGCTGTTCTCAGCGACAGCGGGTCATGATGCGCCTGCCGGTCTTGCCTTGTTGTCAGGCTTATCCGCGAATCCCTGAACAAGCGGCCGCGACCTTAGTCCCGCGCCCAGAAGCGTGACGGCTTGGCTAACCATCCGACGATGTCGCTTTCTCGGAACGCCGAACAGACCTCGATGCAAGACCACGCCGTCCAGCATGCTGGCAAATACGCGGCCGATCGCATCCGCATCGTAGCCAGCCGCAATCTCCCCCCGCTTCTGCAGATGCTTGATTTGATTGGCATAGCGGCGGCCAAGCTTATCGAAGAAGGTGGCGGCTTCCCTCTCGAACCGTTTCGACACAAAGGCAGGGCCCAACACTTCGAAGAAGACTTTGTAAGAGGTCGCCTCAGCGTCGGTGACATCCATGATTCTCCGGAGATACTCCAGGAAACCATCCAAAGTCTCTTCGTTTTCTTGCAGCATTATCTGGTGTTCCAAAGCATCGAACTGACGTTTGGCGATCGCGACTGTCAGCGCATCTTTACTCTCGAAATAGAGATAGAGCGTCCCCTTGGCGATGCCGGCCGCTGCTGCCACGTTGCTAATCGTGGCCGCGTGATACCCCTTGTCTGCAAAGACCCGAACGGCGGCATCCAAAAGCATGTTCCGCATCTCGTCCTTGTCTACGATTTTCGGCATCGTCGGCTGGTCCTCATGATGTTTCCGGGCTGCCCGTTCGCATCGCCGCAGTCGCCTTCGTCGCCCTTTGCGGTCCAGGCTGGCGACGAGCTTTGGTCCGTCAGTGCGGCTCTCTCCCAGTCTCCATAGCAGGGCGTTTTAATGACCGCTTGGTCATAATTGTCGCGACCGACCTTTTATGACTCAACGGTCACAAAAGAATTCCTAATTAGATGACCAGCCAGTCACTCAAACTCGAATCTGAGGGGCGAGGACCAAACCTTTCCCTGCTGCAGGCCGACATGCTTCGCAGAGATCCCGTCACCTTTATGCGGAGGTCACCATGCAAGAGGTACCCATAGAATGGCGATACACAGGGCGTGCCGATTTGCTCTGCGGCACCGACGCCACGCGCGCGGAGCGCTGGCTCGCCTATGGCATGGCAGCCGTCTTGACGGCCGTTGTGCTCATGCTCGATCTGACAGCAGAGGAGCCCATCGCGCCTGGATGGCGCCTTCTTGTCTTGGCCCTCTTTGCCTACGACATTGCCGGCGGTGCCGTCGCCAACATGCTGAATTCCTGCAAACGCTTTTACCACAGTCCTGTGCAGCCCGGCGAAGGCCGCAGCGCCCGCCTTGCCAAGAACCCAAGGCTGTTCACCGCTATCCACATTCACCCGGTCATTGCCGCCTATCTGTTCGAGGGCAGCGTCCTAATGGGGGTGATTTGGTACCTGCTGTTGCAGGCCAGCATCGCCACCATCTTGGCGATGCCGCTCTACCTACGCCGCGCAGGGGCGAGCGCGATCGTCCTCTTGGCGATGTTTGGCAGTTGGTCAGTCCTGCCCTTAGGTCAGGGTCTAGAGTGGTTTGTTCCCTGCCTCTTCATGAAGATGGTTCTTGGCCATGCCGTTCGGGAAGAGCCCTATCGGCAGACTCGGGCGCTGGACTGATCCGGTAGGGCGACGGCCTCAATCGTCAGTCTCCGAGCTGAGCAAAGCGCTCCTTCAGGCGCGCCTGGACCCGTGGTGTCACGAAGGTCGAGATGTCTCCGCCCAAGCGTCCGATCTCTTTGACGAAGCGCGAGGAGACGAACTGATGACGCTCGGACGCCATCAGGAAGAGGGTCTCTATATGCGGCGCCATGCGGGTGTTCATGCCGGCCATCTGGAACTCGTATTCGAAGTCGGAGACGGCTCTCAGGCCACGCACGATGACACTGGCATGAACAGAATCGGCAAAGTTGATCAAGAGGTTGGAAAAGGCCCGCGCCTCGACCACCGCGCCGTTCCCCTCAAGGGTCGCAATCTCATCGCGCACCATCTCCAAGCGATCGTCGGTTCCAAAGAGCGGGCCCTTCCCGTCGTTCTTGGCGACAGCGATGATCAGCCTGTCGACCACGCGCGTCGCTCGGCGGATGATGTCGAGATGACCGTTGGTGATGGGGTCGAAGGTCCCAGGATAGACTCCGATCAGCGGCTTTCCCATGGCACTGCCCTTCGTTCATGTCTCTGCGCGGACCGCCTTCTTCGCAGATTCGTCCCGCACAGGGCCTGATCACGATCAGATTCGACACAAGCAACCGGCCTGCGCCACCAGGAAAAGTCCTGTTCCTCGAATACCAGGCTCTTGGCCATCGACGGGCGCGTGAAAGCGGCCGTCTATTTCACCGTTCCAACTCGGAGTTTTAGGAGGTTCGTCCGCGATAAGGCAAGGCTCTCAAGCGTCGCAACGCGCTATTCAGCCTCGCCCTCAGCGTCCTCAGTAGCGTCCGCCTGCTCAAGATCCTCGGCCTCTTCCTCCTCGACCTCGTCCAGGCGAGAGACGGAGACCACCTCTTCATCGGCCGCGACTGTGAAGATCTTGACCCCGCGCGTGGCCCGCCCGGCGATGCGGACGTCTTCCACTGGACAGCGGATCAACTGTCCACCGTCGGTCACCAGCAAGAGCTGATCACCGGCCTCGATCGGGAAGGTAGCCACAACCTGCACTGTGGCGCGCCCGCTGCGTGACAGATCGAGATTGCCGATCCCCTGACCGCCGCGATTGGTCAGGCGGAAATCATAGGCAGAGGCACGCCGCCCCAGGCCGTCACTGGCAACCGAGAGCAGCAGCTGCTCCTGCGCCTCCAGCTCGACAAAACGCTCCGGCGTGAGCAGCCCTTCGACTGCTTGCGCCGGTGCGCCATTCTCTTCGCCCTCACTGCGACGGCGCGTGTTGGCCATACGCAGATAGGCCTCGCGCTCCTCAGCACTGGCCTCGACATGATTGATGATCGCCATGTCGATCACCTGATCGCCCTCTTCCAGGCGAATGCCGCGCACACCGGTCGAGTCGCGGCCGGCGAAGAGACGGATGTCGGTGGCGCGGAAGCGGATCGCTTTACCCTTGCCGGTGACCAGCATGACGTCCTGGTCTTCGCTGCAGAGGCGCACGCCGATCAGCCGCGTTTCCGCAGACTCCAGACGCATAGCGATCAGCCCGCTGGAGCGCACATTGGCAAAGTCGGAGAGGCGATTGCGCCTGACTGTCCCGGCCGAGGTCGCGAAGATGAGCTGCAGGTCCGTCCACTCTTCCTCTGCCTCCGGCAGCGGCAGGGTGGCGGTAATGGTCTCGCCCGGCTCCAGCGGCAGCAGGTTAACCAGGGCTTTGCCGCGGGCCTGCGGGCTCGCCATCGGCAGACGATAGACCTTCAGCTTATAGGCCTTGCCGCGTGACGAGAAGAAGAGCACCGGCGTGTGGGTAGAGCAGGTGAAGACGCCGCTGACGACGTCTTCTTCGCGGGTCGACATGCCAGAGCGCCCCTTGCCGCCGCGGCGCTGGGCACGATAGGCCGAGAGCGGGACCCGCTTGATGTAGCCGGCGTTCGACAGGGTCACCACCATGTCTTCGCGCTGGATCAGGTCCTCGATATCGGTTTCGATCTCGCCTTCTTCCAAGGTGGTGCGGCGCGGATCGTCATAGCGCTCTTTCAACGCCTCCAGTTCTTCGCGGACGATGCCCAGAAGGCGGCTGCGCGAGGCCAGGATTTCCAGGAAGTCACGGATCTCGGCGGCCAGCGCCTGCAGCTCCTCGGCGATCTTCTCGCGCTCCAGCCCGGTCAGGCGCTGCAGTCGCAGATCCAGGATGGCACGGGCCTGAACCTCGGAGAGCTGGTAGGTCCCGTCGTCGGCCACCTTGTGGCCCGGCTCGTCGATCAGCTCGATCAAGGGGGCCACGTCGCTGGCCGGCCAGTGACGCACCATCAGCTCGCGCCGGGCGACCTCCGGGCTGGGCGAGCGGCGGATCAGGGCCACCACCTCGTCGATATTGGCAACTGCAATTGCCAAGCCGACCAGCACATGCGCGCGGTCGCGGGCCTTGCCCAGTCGGAAGGCGGTACGCCGGGTGACCACCTCTTCGCGGAACTGCAGGAAGGAGACCAGGATTTCGCGCAGCGACAGGACCAGCGGGCGGCGCCCGTCGATCGCCAGCAGCGAAATGCCGAAGGAGGACTGCAGCGGCGTGTGCTGGTAGAGCTGGTTCAGGACCACGTCGGCCTGGGCGTCGCGCTTTAGCTCAACGACGATGCGCAAGCCCTTTCGGTCGCTCTCGTCGCGCAGATCAGAGACACCCTCGACCACCTTCTCGCGCACCACCTCGGCAATGCGCTCCAAGAGGCGGGTCTTGGTCAGCTGATAGGGAATCTCGTTGATCGCGATGGTCTCGCGATCTCGGCCATGCTGCTCGATATCGGCACGGCCGCGCACGACCACGGTGCCGCGCCCCTGGCGGTAAGCTGAGAGAATGCCGGAGCGTCCGACGATGATGCCGCCGGTCGGAAAGTCCGGCCCGGGCACGATCTGCATCAGCTCTTCGACCGATGCGTCGGGATTGTCCAAGAGGTGGCAACAGGCGTCGATCACCTCGCCTGGATTGTGCGGCGGTATGCTGGTCGCCATGCCGACCGCAATGCCATTGGCGCCGTTGATCAGCAGATTCGGCAGCCGCGCCGGCAGAACCGTCGGCTCTTTGGTGGTTTCGTCGTAGTTGGGCTGGAACTCGACCGTGTCTTCGTCGATGTCGGCCAGCAGCGCTTCGCTGGCCACCCGTTCCAGACGGGCCTCCGTATAGCGCATGGCGGCGGGCGGATCGCCGTCGATGGAGCCGAAGTTACCCTGTCCGTCGATCAGCTCGACCCGCATCGACCAGGGCTGGGCCAGCCGCACCATGGCGTCATAGATCGGGCTGTCGCCGTGCGGATGATACTGACCCATGACGTCGCCGATGATGCGTGCCGATTTGCGATAGGCCCTGTTCCAGTCGTAGCCCTGTTCTTTCATCGTATAGAGGATGCGCCGATGCACCGGCTTCAGGCCGTCGCGCACGTCGGGCAGCGCTCGAGACACGATGACGCTCATCGCGTAATCGAGGTAGGACCGCTTCATCTCCTCTTCGATGGTGACCTGCTGGATACCGAGGTCGCGCGGAGAGGCGCCCGGCGGAGTCGTTACATCACTCACGCGGCAAGGCTCGCTTCAATGGGGCTGTTCATTAAGACTGAGTCTACACGATAAAAAGGCAGGTGCCGGCAACTATCTTGCAGCCTGGCCCCGGCTTAGACGCATAGGGGACCTGTGCAAAGATGCCGGCAACCCAGCAAGGCGGCCCTTCGACCGCCCCCAACCGTTCGGCAGGCGCCGAACGGTGCAATCAAGGTCGCTTGGAGCTTAGTCCAGCGCGTCCCGTAGGTTCTTGGCTGCCTTGAAGCCAACCGACTTGCTGGCAGCGATCTGGATCTCTTCGCCGGTCTGCGGATTGCGGCCGGTACGCGCGGCGCGCTCACGCACAGAGAAGGTGCCGAGGCCCGGAATGCGGACACCGCCTTCCTTCAGGCCGGACTCGATGGCAGAGATCATGGCATCGACAGCGGCCTGCGCTGAGGCCTTGGAAATGTCGGCCTGCTCAGCCACATGCGCGACGATCTCGGACTTGGTCATGGTCTTGGACATACTAGGTAACCCTCCGGTGCCCTTTGCAAAGTCTGTTCTATTGAGAGAGTCGATTGGCGACGGTCAAGATCGCCGTTCGATGTTGGCCTTGGTTTTCCTACCCAGAGGCGGTCATACCACGAGGCAGGCGCGGGCGATAAGATCAGAATGGGATATCGTCGTCCAGTGGCTCTGAGGCCGGCGGCGGCGACGAGAAGCCGCCTCCACCGCCACCCTGGGCCATGCCCTCGCCGCCGGCGCGACCATCCAGCATGGTGAGCTCACCGCGATAGGGCCGAAGCACGATCTCGGTGGTGTAGCGTTCCTGTCCGCCCTGGTCCTGCCATTTGCGAGTCTCGATCTGGCCCTCCAGGTAGACCTTGGACCCCTTTTTCAAGTAACTCTCGCAAACCCTTACGATATTTTCATTAAATACGACGACGCGATGCCATTCGGTGCGCTCGCGGCGCTCTCCGCTGTTGCGATCTTTCCAGGTCTCTGACGTGGCGATCGAGAGATTGGCCACCCGCCCGCCGTTCTGCATGCTGCGGATTTCCGGGTCGCGGCCCAGATTTCCGACCAGGATGACCTTGTTCACACTACCGGCCATGACTTAGCTCCCGCCGACCAGAATGCCGGCTCTCTTGAGATTGAGGCGGCACCTTAGTGCTGCGGCGAGCGGCCAGCAATCGGCTTTGTTGCCAAAAAGCCGCAGTCTTGAGGATGTTTCTGTGGAGATCCTGGGGATGGGCCGGGGTCCGGAGTCGCGACGAGGGCTGCCCGTTGAAACAGCCCCCGATTCGCAAGGTTTAGAACCCAGAGCCGCCCGGCTCTACAGCCAGACGAAGTCCGTCGCGGTCAGGAGGTTGGCGACGGTAACCCGGTCAATCAGGAAGGCCTGGTCGACCACCCCATCGCCGTCGTCATCGACCTGGACCTGCCGCGGACCGGCGAGCCTGGCCTCTGAGTTGCCGCCACCGGAGAAGCCAGCCGCGCCGATGTAGGCGAAACTGCCGGTCTCCATGCCCGTTGCGAAGACCAGCTTGTCCTCGCCGTTGGCCGCATTCACCAGCTCCCCATCGAAGTCGCGGATGATCGGACCGCCCGAGCCGGCATTGCCCAGCTGGGCTGGACCAAAGCGGAAGTTGTCCGCGCCCGAGCCACCGATCCCGACATCGGCACTGCCCATGCGCAGCAGGTCCTGCCCAGAGCCTCCTTCCAGGCGATCGGCACCCGCCCCGCCCTGCAGGTCATCGTTGCCCTCATCGCCCAGCAGCTCGTCGTCGCCCGCGTTGCCACGCAAGGTGTTGGCGCCGCTGTTTCCATCCAGGGTGTTGTCGATGTCGTTACCAAAGCCGTTCAGGTTTCCGGCGTTCGCTTGGATGCGCAGGTTGTCCACGAAGGCCGACGCAGAGCCCGTCGGCAGCGTGTAACTGACCAGCGCCTGCACCAGGTCCGTCCCCTGGCCCGAGAACTCCCGGACCACGTCAGTCGCGGTGTTCACCACCAAGGTATCGTTCCCGCTGCCCCCGGTCAGCGTGGCCGTGCCGCTGACGCCGTTCATCCGATCGTTCCCACTCTGACCCACCAGGGTGTTGTCAAAGCCGTTGCCGGTCAGGATGTCGTTGTTGGCGTTGCCCACGATGCGGGCTGCCCCGGCCGCCTCCTGGATGTTCACACGCTCAACCAGGATGTCGGAGACGGTACCCAGAGTGTAGTTCACGGCGTTCAGGCGCAGCACGTTGTTGCCGCCACCCGAACCGTCGAAGAGGACGTCATCCTTGTTGTCGACGATGAAGGTGTCGTTGTTCTGACCGCCGTACATGGTGTCCGCACCTGAGCCACCGTTCAGGCGATCGCGATTGCGCCCGCCGAAGAGGATGTCGGTCCCGGTGCCCCCGACCAACTGGTCGTTCGCGGTATCGCCGATCAGAACATCATTGCCCGTGGCCCCGAAGAGCGTGTCGAGCCCGGAGCCGCCCTCAAGCGTGTCATTGCCATCCTGACCGCGCAGCTGGTCGTTGCCCGTGTCTCCATAGAGGAAGTCGTTGCCGGCCGCACCGCGCAGATTGTCGTTACCATTGGCTCCAGAGAGGGTGTCCGAGCCGCTGAGGCCGACAATTGTGTCGGCCCCGCTACTGCCGACCGCAGACAAGGCCTCGACCGAGATCAGGGTAGCGCCCGTCGCCAAAGAGACCCCGGTCGCCAGGATCAGGGTGTCGGCCCCTGAGCCACCGTCGTAGGTCTCGTTGTTGACCGATTCACCCGTGCCGACCAGGAAGCGATCGCTACCCGAGCCGCCGAAGAGGCTGTCTCGCGCCGAGCCGCCGTCCAGGGTGTCGCTGCCCAGGCCACCGTAGAGGCGATCGATCTGGCTGCCGCCGTAGACCTTGTCGTTGTTCTCATCGCCATAGAGCCGGTTGGCGCCCGAAAGGCCGGTCAGAGTGTCGTTTCCGCTGCGACCCGAGAGGGTCACGGCCGTCGACTGGCTGTTCAGGCTGTCATTGCCGCTGGTCCCCTGCAGCAGGGTGCTCTCGACCGAGGTGATGAGCGCGCCGCCGGCCAGCATGGCCGCATTGATCAGGATCAGGGTGTCGGTCCCACCACCGCCGTCCATCGTGTCGCTCGAAGTCGCCTCCCCGACATTGACCTCGAAGGTATCGTCACCCGCACCACCGAAGGCCTTGTCGCCGCCGGTGCTGCCGCGCAGGGTGTCACTGCCGGCCTCGCCATAGAGGTTGTCGTTTCCAGGCCCTCCGACCAGCGAGTCGGAGCCGCTGCCGCCCAGTGCGGTGTCGTTGCCACCACCTCCGCCGCCACGATCCGCGCCCGAGCCACCGTAGAGCGTGTCGTTGTTACCACCACCGTAGAGGCTGTCAGCTCCGTCGTCCCCGAAGAGACTATCGTCGCCGCCAAGGCCAGAGATATCATCATTGCCTGACAGACCATAAATGGTGTCCGCCACACCGGAACCGGTCAGCACGTCATTACCGCTGGTACCAATCCGGATGGTGTGCTCCACCGATGTGATGATCATCCCGGCCGCCAACTCGGCCCCGGAGATCAGTGCAATGGTGTCCGTTCCGGAGCCACCGTCAATGGAGTCGCCAGCAGAATTCTCGTTGGCACCGACCAGAAATACATCGTTACCACTGTTACCACGCTGCCTAAGGTTCTCACCGCTGCCAGCCATGAGCGTATCGTCGCCATGGTCGCCATAGAGGCGATCATCGCCGGAGCCACCAAGAAGGGTATCGGCCCCGCTGTCACCTTCTATGTTGTCATTGCCAACACCACCAAAGGCCGTGTCGTCTCCGTCATTTCCATCCAGATTATCGTTTCCGGACTCTCCGTAGAGCCTGTCATGCCCGGTGCCACTGCTTTGAAAATCACCCCCCTCCAGTCGGTCGTCACCGTCATCGCCATAGAGGTTGTCGGTCCCGGAACTCGAAGTGTAGATGCTGTCGTTGCCGCTATTCCCCACCGCACGATCAAAGTCCGTGTCTATTCCCAAATCCAAGCGGTCATCGCCATCGCCGCCTCTGACATCATCGGCACCTATCCCGGCATAGGCCGTGTCATTGCCGCTTTCGCCGTAGAGCGCATCATTGCCGGAATTGCCCCTGAGCAAATCGTTACCAGACGAGGCGATGAAGCGATCATTGAGCGAGCCACCACCAACCAGGTCGTCGCCCTGGCCGAGCGTAATGGTCAGTTGGTTAATGTTTCGAAGCTCGCTTCCGGTCGTCCCACCTGGCCCGTCAGTAACAAAGGCACTGGTGGCCCCCTGCAGATCCAAAGTGATGTTGTTGGTCAGCGTGCTGCGCGACATGATGACAGTGTCGACACCCGTGCCACCGTTGACGAAGTCGATACCTGACAGGGGATTTAGAGTATCGTTCCCCGTTCCGCCGAAGATAGAATCGTTACCGTCCCCTCCATAGAGTCGGTCATTGCCATCTTGGCCATTTAAAGTATCGTCTCCGCTATCTGCTCGCAGGACGTCGTTGCCGGTTCGCCCACGCAGCGTGTCATCACCGTCACCGCCATCCTGGAAATCACCGCCATCGATGAGATCATCGCCAGTTCCGCCATAGAGATCATCTGTGGAGGATCCTGAGGAGATTATCGTATCATCACCTTCATTGCCTTCAGCACGTTCAGGTGAGCCAGCGACACCACCAAGATCGATCGTGTCGTTGCCAGAGTTGCCGTCGATCGAGTCGTCACCCGACCCTCCATAGAGGCGATCGTCATCCTCGCCGCCAAAGAGAGTGTCTATCCCGGATCCACCATAGACAAGATCTTTGCCGCTCTTCGCAAAGAATCGAAGGAGTTCCTCCCCGCCAAAAAGGGTATCGGCCCCATCTCCCCCATCAATGGTCAGGGTGTTGAAGTTGGAGACCTCACTTCCCGTTGAACCACCGGCTCCGTCATTGACGAAGCCATTGCCGGTGCCTGAGAAGCTAAACACCAAATCATCAGCAACCGAGGACCGGTCGAGGTCGCCCCTATTGACACCGCTGCCTCCATCTATGGTGTCGATTCCGGATCCGCCTTCGACAATGTCGTTTCCGGATCCACCGAAGAGCGTATCCGAGCCTTCTTGCCCCTGGAGCGTGTCATTGCCTGTCAAACCATAGGCCGTGTCGTCGCCCGTTCCGCCTCGCACGAAATCACCGCCGAACATGATGTCATCGCCGTCGAGACCATAGAGATTGGCCTGGCCGGAGGAAGAGGCCGTCAGGGTATCATTGCCGCTGGCACCAAAGGCCCGCGCAAAGAGGGTTCCTACCCCCAGATCGATGGTGTCGTCGCCATCGCCACCGAGGGCACTATCGTTTCCGCTGCCTCCGAAAAGCCGATCGTCCCCGGTGTTTCCAACCAGCGTGTCGTTACCGCTGCCCCCATAGGCAGTGTCCAGTCCCTCGCCGCCGGTCAGGCGATCGTTGCCGGCCAGTCCATAGAGCGTATCGTTGCCTGTGAGCCCATTGATCGTGTCAGCCTCGCTTGTGCCGACCAGAGAATCATTTCCGCTCGTTCCAAAAAGAATGGTCATCCCGCTACTCCCCTAGGCTCGCTCTGCCTCAATGGTCCTATTTTACCACAAACCCACCTTGGGCTTGATGATGCCATAGGCCCTGAGAGCTCGCAAAATTTATTCGATGTCATTCTCCAGTAATCACTCAACCCAACCAGTTTGCGAGAAAGGGCGGCGACGGAACCCGCTGTAAAATTCTCGTGAGCAGTCAGTCGCGAGACGAAGAATGGCAGGAGACACTCATCAAGAGACATCCTGGGCTACACATCTCGTCTGCTGCTATTCTCTGCCACAAGAAAGAGGAGTTATAATGCCGAATCCTAGTCCCCCACTCGACCTCGGCTTTACCCACGTGGCGCTGAAATGCAGCGATCTGGACGCAACGGCTGCCTTCTACCGGCGCTATGCCGCCATGGAGGTGGTGCACAGCCGCGCGGAAGAGGGGGTTAAGGTCGCCTGGCTGGCCGACGGCACGCGGCCTTTCTGTATCGTCTTTCTGGAGGACGGCGCGGTTGGGGCCCCGCTTGGGCCCTTCGCGCATCTGGGTGTGGCCGTCGAGAGCCGAGCGCGGGTCGACCTCTTGATCGAGGAGGCGAGAACCGAGGGCGTCACGGTCAAGGGACCCTTCGACTATCCCCCGCCGGTCGGCTATGGCGCCTTCCTGCTGGATCCCGACGGGCACACCTTGGAGATTTCCTATGGCCAGACCGTCGCCTATACAGTGATGCAAGAGACGGGCGAGGGAGACGCAGAGTGAGGACGGCTAAGGCGGAGGAGTGGTATCGGGTGCAACACCTGGATGAGGGCGTCAGTCTGATCGACGAGCCCTTCATCAAGCCCTTCTATCGCTGCAATGTCTGGCATGTGCGCGGCCGCGATCGCGATCTGCTGGTCGACAGCGGCATGGGCGTCGTCAGCCTGCGCCGCTGGGTCCCGGCCGTCAGCGAGCGGCCGGTTCTGGCCGTTGCCAGTCACACCCACTTCGACCACATCGGCTGTCACCATGAGTTCGACGAGCGTCTGGTGCATCCGGCAGAGGCAGAGCTGTTGGCCAAGCCGGGCCGCAAGGAGACCCTGGCCGACCCCTATGTCACCGACGATATCTTTACCGCGCTTCCGCCCGGCCCTTACAGTTCCGAGGCCTATGCTGTGACCCCGGCTCCGGCGACGCGGCTGGTCGAAGAGGGTGCCATCCTGGACCTCGGCGATCGCCACTTCCAGGTCCTGCACATGCCGGGTCATTCGCCCGGCGGCATCGTGCTCTTCGAGGCGGCCAGCGGCCTCCTCTTCTCCGGCGACATCATCTATGACGGCCCGCTGATCGAGGACTGCTATCACTCCGATCCAGACGACTATCTGACTTCGATGGAGCGTCTCTTGACCTTGCCGGTCACCCAGGTCCATGGCGGGCACTTCCCCAGCTTCGACGGCACGCGCTATCGCCAGCTGATCGAAAACTGGCTGGCCGACAAGGCCGCGGCCTAACAGGAAAGACAGGGCAAACAGAGCATGTATGTGCGCCGCGGCATCAGCGTTCGTCACCTCTTCCACGATTCCTGGCGCTTCCTGCTGTTGGTCGGGCTTTGGGCCCTGCTGATCGTCTATCTGCGCGAGTTCCTGCAGATCGAGGCCGTTGGGCTGCCGGTGGCGCCGGTCACCACCATCGGCATCGCAGTCTCGCTCTATCTAGGCTTCAAGAGCACCTCGGCCTATCAGCGCTGGTGGGAGGCGCGGCAGATCTGGGGCAACATCGTGAACGCCAGCCGGCTTTGGGCCAACCAGGTCTCCACCTTGATCGATCGAGAGGGAGAGAGCGATCCAGCCGTCCGTGACCTCTTGATTCGCCGACACATCGCCTGGGTCAACGCACTGGCCGTTCAACTGCGGGCGCGCACGCACTTGCGAGAAACCGCCCGGACCCGGATCTTCGGCCATCGCCGGGTGATGGATCACCACGACTATCATCAGACGCCCGACAGCTATCTCCGACACATCTCCCAGACTGATGCGGCCGCCATTGAAGGCACCAGCAATCCGGCCCTGGGGCTCTTGACGCTGCAGGGCAAGCTCTTGGCCCAGCTTGCTCGGCAAGGCAAACTGGACAGCATCCGCCATGTCGCCCTGATGGACACCTTGGGCCGCTTCTACGATGCGCAGGGCGGCTGCGAGCGTATCAAGAACACGCCCTTCCCGCGTCAGGTCGCCAACTTCGGCCTGCTCTTCACCTGGTTCTTCATCGCCATTCTGCCGCTGGCCTTCGTCGAGATCTTCGAAAGCAACGTCGCCGCCCATGAGATGACCAGCCTGCTCCGTCACGAGTTCATGCTGACCCTGGTGCCCTTCTCAATACTGATCTCCTGGGTCTTCTTCCTGATGGAGAAGGTAAGCGACAGCACCGAAGACCCTTTCGAGGGCGGGGTCACCGACGTGCCGATTTCGACCTTGGCCCGGACCATCGAAATCAATCTGTTGGAGGCGCTGGGCGAGACCGATCTGCCGGACAACATCGAACCGGTTGACGGGGTCCTCTACTAGCGCGACGCGTATTGGCGGATCATGTGACCACCGTCGACGTCCTGCACGACGCCTGTGGTGTAGCCGTTGCTCATCAGGAAGAGTGCCGCCTCGGCCGCCTCTTCGACAAAGCCCACACGGCCGACCGGCAAGGAGTCACCGGTCGCCTCATACATTGCTTCGCGCTTCACGGCGTCCATCGCGTCATAGGCTTCGGAGCGAACCATGCCGGGCGAGATGCAGTTCACCCGGAGTCTCGGCCCCAGCTCCAAGGCAAGCCCACGGGCCAGGCTCTCCACCGCGCCATTGACCGCGCCGAGCCCCGAGCAGTTGAGCCCCGGTCGGCGCGAGAGCACGCCAGAGAAGAAGGTGATCGATCCGCCCGCTCTCAGCTTGGGTAGTGCGGCCTTGGCCGTCAGGTAGGGACCAAAGAACTTGGCCTCAAACATGGCCCGAAGTGGCGCTTCCTCCAGTTCGGCGACGGAACCATGTGCGGCACTGGAGGCCGAAATCACCAGGTGATCCAGCGGCGGCAGTGCCGCGGCCCAGGCCGCGCGCGAGGCCCCGTCCGTGATGTCGAGTGGCAGCGCCCGCGCGCCCGCTATCTCTTGAGCTGTGGCCTCCAGCTTGGTCGCGCTACGGCTGGAGAGGAGAAGGGAGGCCCCCTCCCCCGAAGCCAACACCGCGACGGCCTTGCCAATGCCTGAACTGCTGCCCACCACGGCGACCCTCTTGCCTTGGAACCTCTTCATGCTCGCTCTCCTGCTCGCTAGCGGATCGGCTTCGTCTCCGGACGGATCAGATTCAAGACCGTCATGGGATCGCTGCCGGCAAAGAGGAACTTGATGACGATCGCAGCGGCGGCCTCCAGCTGGTAGGCCTGCGCATTGCCGCCCAAGCGCAGGGGCGCGGCCCCGACATCGGCGATCAGGCCGGCGATCACCTGATCGGCCGCCTGGTCCGCTGTGTAGAGGACCACCAGAGGGCGGCCATCATAGGTCATCTCCGGATCTTCCCAGACCTTGACCTGGGCCATGTTGAAGGCCTTGCCCAGCTTGGCACCCGGCAGTGCCTCGGCCAGAGCCTCGGTCAAGGAGCGACCGTCGTCACGGGTCGAGCGAAATGTCTCGATGCTGATCGGATTGTTGATGTCGATCACCACCTTGCCGTCGAAGGCTGCCGCACCGCCGGCCGCTTCGATGGCGGCGAAGACATCCGCATGATGCGTTGCCAAGACCAGCACCTCACCGAAGCCCGCGGCTTCCGTGGCCGTGCCGGCAGCGACATCCAAGTCGTGTGCAGCCTGCCATGTGCGCTCCAGATTACGGCCAGAGAGCATGACCTGGTGCTTGTCTTTCCACTTGCCGGCCAGGGCTTTCGCCATGCCGCCGGAACCGATGATCCCAATCTTCATAAGATCCTCCTCCTGTCTGACTGCTTGTCAGATGAGGTTCAGAAAGTGATAAACGAAATCGATGCTAGTGATAGATTGCATAATCTAGATGGATCTAAAGCAAGCCGAGATCGGACTGCTGATCGCCCTCGACGCACTGCTGGAAACCGGCGGCGTGACGGCAGCCGCCCGACGCCTGAACGTCAGCCAACCGGCGATGTCTGCCCAACTCGCACGGCTGCGTCGACTGTTTAACGATCCTTTGCTCATCCCCTCCGGACGACGACTGCTGCCGACGACCAAGGCGCAGAGTTTGAAGGAGCCGCTTCACCAGCTCCTAAGCGATCTCGATGCGCTGGTGCGCGAGAGCGCTGACTTCGACCCCAAGACCAGCGACAGATCTTTCCGTCTGATCGGGACAGACTATGTGCATGCCGTCATTGGGCCCAGCCTGGCACAGCGACTTTCGCAGGCGGCGCCTCAGACGCGCCTGGCTTTGCTTCCCTTCGATCCGCCGAAGGTCTGGTCGCACTTGGAAGAGGACAGCGTCGACGCCGCGCTCGCAATCGGCATGGATCTGCCCGAAGCCCGGGTACGCGAGGGTCTCGAAGAGGATTTTCTGGTGATCCGACGCAAGGCCCATCCACGCGGCCAGGGTGCATTAGACCTAGAGGCCTTCTGCGCCGCGGATCACCTGCTGATCTCACCGGAGGGTGGCGGCTTCACCGGAGCCACCGACCGGATCCTCGAAAGGCTCGGCCGCAGCCGGCGGGTGGTCTGGTCCCTACCGAGCTTCCTGCTTGCCCCTGCCTTCGTGGCCACATCCGATGTCCTCTGCCTGCTGCCCAGACGCCTCGCGCTCCTGCATCAAGACAAGGTGGACTGCTTCGAACTGCCCTTTCCCTCGCCGCGCTTCACCCTCAAGCTGTTCTGGCATCCCAGACGCCAGGCCGACCCCGCCCACGTCTGGTTCCGTGCAGAGGTGTTGGCGACCCTGAAGGCTGTCTGAAATTAGATCGGCCAGCCGGCCTGACGATAGGCACTGTCCCAGAACATCCACTCCAGCTGAGTGCAGCGGTGGAAAGCCTTACGCATGCTTTTCTGCGCTTTCGGCGACGCCTCTTCCGCCAGTCGGTCGGCAATCGCGATCTGGCGTTCGACGGCCGCTCCGAACTCCTCGCCGGCGTAAGTGTCTATCCAAGCCTGATAGGGGTTCTGGCCGACCGCTTTGGCTGCGATCGCCAGCCCAACCTCGCGATAGACCCAGAAGCAGGGCAGGACTGCCGCCACCGCCACTTCAAAGTTGGCCGTGTGCGCAGTGGCCAAGAGGTACTGCGTATAGGTCATGGTCGTCGGGCTGGGTTCGGCCGCCTCGATGTCCGCGGCAGTCAGCCCGAACTCGGTAAGGAAGCTCTCATGCAGGGCCCTCTCCACGATGATGCAGACCTCGGCCGCCCTGCTGTATTCCAGGATCAAGCCGCTGTCCGGAGCCCTGGCAGCCAGCACAGCCAAGGTCCGCGCATAGTCCATCAGATAGAGACTGTCCTGCAGCAGATAGCCTTGGAAACGCTCCCGCGAGAGCGTGCCGGCCCGCAGCTCGTCATTGAAAGGCATGGCGATCATCGCCTCGCGGATTGGCTTCACCGATTGCCAAACGGTCTCCGTAAATGACGTCATCGCTCACTCTCCAAGACCTGCACCGACCGCTATGTAGGGGCTGCACAATCCCATTGCCAAGCCATCTTCCCGGCACAGCCCTTGCGACGAGAAAAAGGGCCGCAACCCTGAGGCTGCGGCCCTCTCTCTTGAACTACACTCACACCAAGCAAATCGTCGACGCAGGCTAGCCTGCTCGGGATTTGCTCTGGGCGTCGGTGCCTGGACTTAGAAGCCCATGCCGCCCATGCCACCCATGTCGGGGGCACCAGCAGCCGGCTCGTCCTTCTTCGGCGCCTCGGCGACCATGGCCTCGGTGGTGATCAGCAGGCCGGCGATGGAGGCCGCGTCCTGCAGTGCGGTACGCACCACCTTGGTCGGGTCGATGATGCCCTTGGCAACCAGATCACCATACTCGCCAGTCTGGGCGTCGAAGCCCCAGTTGGCCTCGGTGGCCTCCAGCAGCTTGCCGACCACGACGGAGCCATCGGCACCGGCGTTGTTGGCGATCTGACGGGCCGGGGACTTCAAGGCACGACGCACGATCTCGACACCGACGCGCTGGTCGTCGTTGGCACCGGTGAGGCCGTCAAGCGCCTTGATGGCGGAGAGCAGCGCGGTGCCGCCGCCGGGGACGATGCCCTCTTCAACGGCAGCGCGGGTCGCATTCATGGCGTCCTCGACGCGGTCCTTGCGCTCCTTCACCTCGACCTCGGTGGCACCACCGACGCGGATCACGGCAACGCCGCCGGAGAGCTTGGCCAAGCGCTCCTGCAGCTTCTCGCGATCGTAGTCAGAGCTGGTCTCCTCGATCTGGCCGCGGATCTGGCCGCAGCGGGCGTCGATCGCCTCCTTGGAGCCGGCGCCGTCGACGATGGTGGTGTCCTCCTTGTTCAGGACCACCTTCTTCGCGGTACCCAGCATGTCGAGGGTCACGCTCTCGAGCTTGATGCCGAGGTCTTCGCTGATGACCTGACCCTCGGTCAGGACGGCGATGTCCTCCAGCATGGCCTTACGGCGGTCGCCGAAGCCCGGGGCCTTGACGGCAGCAATCTTGAGGCCGCCACGCAGCTTGTTGACCACCAGGGTGGCCAGAGCCTCGCCCTCGATGTCTTCAGCGATGATCAGCAGCGGACGGTTCGACTGCACCACGGCTTCCAGGACCGGCAGCAGCGGCTGCAGACCGGAGAGCTTCTTCTCGTGCAGGAGGATGTAGGGATCCTCCAGGACGACGCGCATCTTGTCAGAATCGGTCACGAAGTAGGGGGAGAGATAGCCGCGGTCGAACTGCATGCCCTCGACCACGTCCAGCTCGGTGTCCAGGCTCTTGGCCTCCTCGACGGTGATGACACCCTCGTTGCCGACCTTCTGCATGGCCTCGGCAATCATCTCACCCACGGCAACGTCACCGTTGGAGGAGATGGTGCCGACCTGGGCGATCTCGCTGTTGGCGGCGATCTGCTTAGAGCGGGCCTGGAGGTCGCTGACGACAGCCTCGACAGCAAGATCGACGCCGCGCTTCAGATCCATCGGGTTCATGCCGGCGGCCACCGACTTGGAGCCTTCGCGGACGATGGACTGGGCCAGAACGGTGGCGGTGGTGGTGCCGTCGCCGGCCAGGTCGTTGGTCTTGCTGGCGACCTCGCGCACCATCTGCGCGCCCATGTTCTCGAACTTGTCGGAGAGCTCGATCTCCTTGGCGACGGTGACACCGTCCTTGGTGATGCGCGGTGCGCCGAAGGACTTGTCCAGCACCACGTTGCGGCCCTTGGGGCCCAGGGTCACCTTCACGGCGTCGGCCAGAATGTCGACACCCTTCAGCATGCGCGCGCGCGCATCGCCGGAAAACTTAACGTCTTTAGCAGCCATTCTCGCTAATCCTCTGATCTAGCGGTTCTTGACAGGATCGGTTAGGCAGCGGCCTGGGCCGGGGCGGCATCGGTGAGGACACCCATGATGTCGCTCTCCTTCATGATCAACAGCTCTTGGCCGTCGATCTTCACCTCGGTACCGGACCACTTGCCGAAGAGCACGCGGTCGCCGACCTGCAGGTCCAACGCCACGACCTCGCCCTTCTCGTTGCGGGCACCAGGACCAACGGCCAGGATCTCACCCTGCATGGGCTTCTCCTTGGCGGTGTCCGGAATGATGATGCCACCTGCGGTCTTCTCTTCCTCTTCCAAGCGACGGACGACCACACGGTCATGCAACGGCCGGAACTTCATTTGCTGTCTCCTCCTCATGCGATAGAGAGAGTGTTTCGGTTTTCAGATGTGTTCAGGGCCAGACTGTTAGCACTCCTATCGAGCGAGTGCTAAACCTGTCCACGCGAAGCAGGTATGGTGATCCAGCCTGCTTGTCAAGTTGTTGTGAGCCATCGCGGCAAGAGAATGTCATCGTGGTGGTGTTCCGGAGGTGCTTTTCCGGAGACTTCGGGAAGATGAGGAGGGAGTGGTGGAAGACCTGCAGCGACTGCTGTCAGAGCGCTTCGGCGCATGGGAGGAGATCGAGGGCGACACGCCCTTCCAGCAGCAGATGCTGACGCGCCGCTCGATCCGCCGCTACCAGGAGAAAGCAGTGCCAGAGGCCGTGTTGCGCGGCGTGCTGGCAGCAGGCCTCTCGGCCCCGACGAAGTCCGATCTGCAGCAGGTCAGCATCATCCGCCTCGGGCTCGAGAAGCAGCATGCCCTGGCCGCACTGGTGCCGCAGTTCCCTTGGGTCGCCCAGGCGCCGGTCTGCCTGGTCTTCTGCGGCGACGGTCGGCGCATCAGGCGCTTGGCAGAGCAGCGCAGCCATCCCTTTGCCAATGAGCACCTGGATAGCTTCATGAATGCTGCCGTGGATGCCGGGATCGTTCTGGTCTCGACCCTCTATGCGGCAGAGGCAGCAGGGTTGGGCGGCTGTCCCGTCAGCGAGATCCGCAATCGGATCGACGCCGTTTCAGAGCTATTGGAACTGCCTCAGCACGTTTTTCCGCTGGCAGGTCTCTGTCTTGGGTGGCCGGCCGAGGAGCCGGTGCTGCGACGACGCCTCCCGCCACAGGTCACCCTCCACCAAGACTGCTACGACGATTCAAACCTGCTGCCGGCCGTGGACGACTATGACCAAGCCCGCGCCACGGCCGAGCCGACCCGACCGGACAGGCAGCGCCATCGTGATCGTTGGGGCGAGGCCGCAGTCTACGGCTGGTCCGAGGATCGCACCCGGCAGTACGCCGAGCCGGCCCGCGACGACTGGGGTGCTTACATTCGCAAGCAGGGCTTCGATCTGAGCTAGCCTTGCTTTCAGCAGACCGCAGCGTCGTTCCAGCGCCTGTCCTCGAAGATGCGGTCGGGGTAGCGGCCGCTGACGATGGCTTGACGGGCAGCCTCCCACGCCGCTGCCCAGGCCTCTGGATCCCTCGCTTCGCTGGCGGGGTTCTTGCGACTGCGGGCGACGAAACCGGGAAAGGCTGGACGACCGCTGCCCTGACCGATGGGGTGGTAGCGCAGATCCATGCTCCATCGCAGGCACTGCGAGCGGTTCGGCAGCGCGCAGTGCAGGTTCATCTTGTGGAACAGCACCAGGCCGCCGCGCTTGACCGGCAGGGAAACCGCCGGTCGCCCCTCCATCAGGCGCGTCGGCACATGTGGCTCTGAAGCCAGTTCGTCGTTGGAGCAATGCACCTGCGGCCCGTCCCGATGTGATCCCGGGACCGAGAGCAGACAGCCGTTCTCCTCGGTCGCTTCGGAGATCGCCAGCCAAACGGTCACCTGCTCGGTCTCGTCCGCATCCGGCAACAGCGCGACTATATCCTGATGCCAGGTCGTGGCCCCGATGTTGGAATGTCCTTGCAAATCACCCTCGACGCAGGCCGCCGGCGGCTTCATCCGCATCTGCTGCACCGGGCTGCAGTAGATCTCGCCGCCGATCAGGTCCTCGACCAGATCCAAGACCTTGGGATGGCGCAGCAGGCCGAAGACCGACGGCCCGGCGTTCAAGTGATAGCGCGCCTCCTCAACCGGGCCATTGATCAAAGGCAGCGAGATGTTGAAGAAGCAATGCAAATCCGGCCGCTCGCCGATCACCCGCGCATAGCGCTCAGCAAAGGATAGGTCTTCGAAGCGACCAGAAAGCTGGCCTGCCGCGTGCTGCTCTGAGACCAAGCGATCCAGTAAGGCTGCATATTCGGCTTCGATCGGCTGCAGATCCTCCTCCGCCAGCAGTTGGTCGATGGCCAGAAATCCATCGCGCTCGAAGGCACTACGCTCATCGTGGGTCAAACCGCGGCTAGTCCGGGTGGATGGCATGACAGGTCCTCCCTGGATTGCTCTTGAGTCCCTTGAGTTTGATCATTTGAATCTGATCTTTGAGCCAGACCCACGTCAAACGCATCCTTAGGCCCCTAAGACCCCCAAGAATTCGTGCTAGGATCTGTCTCTCTTCTCTAGCAACGAGGCAACATGCGTCACCGACTTCCGCCACTCTTGGCACTCCAGGCCTTTGAGGCCGCTGCAAGGCATGAGAATTTCGCGGCCGCAGCCGCAGAGCTGAACCTCTCGCAGTCGGCGGTAAGCCACCGCGTCCGCGTGCTAGAGCGCCACCTGGGCTATCCCCTCTTCGAGCGACTGCCGAGAGGACTGCGCCTGACCGAGCTGGCCAAGGCCTACCTGCCCGCGCTGCGGCGCGCCTTCGAAGAGATCCTGAGCTCGACCAGCGGCGTCTTCGGACAGCCCGGTGCGGCCAGTGTGACCTTGCGGGCGCCGATCACCTACAGCGCCCTCTGGTTGCCCCAGGTGATCGATGATTTCCTTAGGCTGTACCCGCACATTCGATTGCGATTGGCGAGCTCCATCTGGGCCGACAAGTTGGCGGCAGGTGAGGCCGACGTAGACATTCGCCTGGGCTATGGCCGCTGGCCCGGTTACGAGGCCACATTCCTGTTGCGGGATCGACTGGTCGCGGTCATGCGGCCACAGGTCGAAGCCGACCTGCCCCTAGACGCACTGATCAAACGCCCCGTCATTCACATCATCAGCGGTGAAGACCATTGGCGCGCCTTCTTCCAGCAACATGACCTTGAGCGACCGCCGCAGGTCGGCGATCTGCAAGTCGATTCCACCATCGCCGCCGCTGAGATTGCCGCCAGCAGCGACCGCCTCGCCCTGCTGCAAGAACGCCTGGCCGGTCCCTACCTGAAGCAGGATCGCCTGGTCCTGGCGCACCGAGAGCCCATGCAGGTCGAAGAAGCGCTCTACATCTTACTCGAAGAGACAGCCGAGAGACGCAAACCGGAGGCAATCTTGCTCCGAGACTGGCTGCTGGACCGGAGGGAGCGCAGTGAGGAAGGCACAGATAGAAAAGCTCTTTAGAGGCCCTCGGTTGCGCCTACGCGCGCAAGCTCCGCCATATCGCCGACACTATCGCGCGGGTTCACCCGGGTGACGAAGTGCTCGGCATCACCAATTTCTCGAAAGTGGTTCAGCGCCCAGACGACACTGGGAAAGGCGATGTCCTGCCAGGGAATCTCCTCCCAAGTGAAGAGGCCGACCTCTTGGCTTTCCGGACCGGCCTCGACCTCTGCCGTTGCCAGCTTGGCACGATAGATCAGCTGCACCTGGCTCAGACGTTCGATCGAATAGACCGCCATCAGCTGCTCGATCTCGATCCGGGCCCGCGCTTCTTCCCAGGCCTCACGCATGGCGCCGGCGTCAGGCGCCTCGTGGACTTCCAAGTAGCCGGCCGGCAAGGTCCAATAGCCAAGGCGCGGCGGGATGGCGCGGCGACACAGCAGAATACGCCCCTCCCAGGTGGCGACGCTGCCGACGACGACCTTTGGATTCTCATAGTCGATGAATCCGCAATCCCGGCAAACTCGCCGCTCGCGGTCGTCACCATCCGGTATCTGTCGCGCGAATTGTCCCGGCTCGTTTCTCATGAAGCCCTTTCCGTTCCGGCCCCGACGGCCCTGCCGTAGCAAGACATGAGGCAAGAGAGTGCCCGGGGCAAGCCGCTTGGCGATTGCATGCCGCCGCGCAAGTCCTTAGCTTGAGGAGAGCAGACGGAATGGAGACCTCGCCCGGACGGGCAAGAAGTCTTGCGCGATGGGGGACGTCTCAGCCTTAAGGAGCCAAGGCCATGAGTGGGCTGATCGAAGACGAAAAGAGCAAACAAGAGACCGAAGCTGGAAAGAAGGCCGCCGAATCGGATGCCTTGGTGAGCGAGGAATCGGAGGCGACCCAAGAAGAGGCAGCGGATGCTGGCCTAGACGAGGGCAGCTTGGACACCAGTGCCGGCAGCGATGAAGAGCCCGGCGATCAGCTTCCCCCCGACAATGCATTCGGCACCGGTGGCAACCTGCCCGCTTCCGGCAAGGGCGAGAAGCAAAAGGTGGCACCCAAGAAGAGCCGAACCAGGGTCTTCGAGATCGGCTGGCTGGTCGATGGTGGCGGACCCGGCTTCCTCTGGGACTCGCCGCGGCCACTCAAGGGCCTGGCCCGGCCGCCGGAGCATCCCAAGGCGGTCAACCACTGCCCCGCCATCGTCGATGGCGATGCGCGCACCTACTCGGTGGCGGCTCCGGTCGACTTCCACCTGAGGCTCGGCAAGGACGACAAGGGCAATCCGAAGCTGACCAACGCGGCCGGCATGAAGAGCACGGTCTCAAGCGGCAAGCTGGATCGCATGATCACCGTGATGGCGCAGAACCGCTGGCGCCATCCCAAGCGTCCGGTGCTGCAGATCGTGGCGCCCTATCGCTTCATCTGCGACGAGCCCTGCTGGATGAACCAGCTGCCGCCCTATTACGACTACAAGTCCCCGCAGTGGCCGGGCCTGATGATCGGCGGACGCTTCCCGATCCACAACTGGCCGCGCTCTTTGATGTGGGCCTTCGAGTGGCACGACATCGGCCGCGACCTCATCGTCAAGCGCGGTGAGCCCTGGTTCTATGTCCGCTTCGAGACCATGGACCCCAGCCGTCCGCAGCGTCTGGTCGAGGCCGAGATGACGCCGGAGCTTCGCGAGTTCTGCACCGGTCTGGATGGTGTCACCAACTACGTCAACCAGACCTTCAGCGTGATGGACATCGCAGCCGAACGTCGCCCGGCAGAGCTCTTGACCAAGAAGGTGCGCGGCGGTCGCAATACTGTGCCGCCGGCAGGCCCTGAGGTCCTGGCACCGCATGGTGACGGAAACTAAACTCGACCGAGCAGGTCAGAGGAGGCCTCGGCGCGAACGTGGATCGCGCCGAGGCCCTTTTCTTTGTGGCTGCTTGAATCAGGCGGCCTTGATCTTGAGCTTCAGGTCGAAAGGCAGGTTGAGGCCGGTGACGTCGCGGATCTCCGCAGTCTGCTTTCCCGTCTGTACCATCGAGAAGCCGACGGTCTTGCCGGCAATCGCGATCGAGGGATCGAAGCGACGGCGCTTCTCCGCCGGATCGGACTGGATCGCCAGCGCCTTGTCTTCCTTGCGCCGACCATTGTACTCGATCACGGCGCCATTGCCGGAGCCCTCATCGCGATAGGTGAAGGCAGCGACGATGTCGATCGCCGGGATCGACTTGCCAAGGATGCTCTGCTCCGGGATCGCCACTTCGAGCGCCAGGTCATTGTCTGTGCGTTCACGCACCTTGCCGGTCCCCTTCAAGGAAAAGAGGAGGACCTTGGCTTCGATCTTCAGCTCTTGGCCGCCGTCGAAAGGGAAATAGTCCGCCCAAGAGCCATTGCTCATTCCTGTCTGCTCCTTCACTCACCTTGATTGCGTGACGGCGGGCACCGTCGCTCGGCCTCTCTTTAACAGCAGCGCTCGGCCATCGGCAAACCCTTGTGCTCTGTTAACTAAGGCTTCCGATCCGTCAGGTTCTGCAGGTCTACACGAAAAGTCAGCAACAGCACCTGATTGCTGACGCCGCGCCCCGCCGTCCATTGGTAGCCGGGCTCCACACGCAGCCCCTCGTGCAGGTGATAGCCAACTCCGGCCTGTAGGCGGTTCTGATTGAAGCCGACCGGCGGACCGCCGCTGACATCGTTGATTGTATAGAAGATTTCGTTGGAGGCGAAAAGCATCCAGCGCTTGTCGTCATCCACCCAGCCCTGACCGCGCAGGCGATAGCGCATTCTAACCGAGGGCCCCTCCACACCGTCGATGAAGCGCTGTTCCACGCGCAGACGGTTGGTGAGGCCGATCGGCCCCATTTCGTGACCGATCCCGAGCTGCTCCCAGACCCGATACTCCGTGGGTCGCCCGCGATCCAAGCGATCGAAGTAATCGAAACCCAAGGTTAGCTGAACCTCTGGACTGACGTTGTAACTGACCTCTGGGCGCAGCAAGAAGACCTGGGCGTTGGAGATGTCCTGGTTGAAGCGCCCCTGAGCCAGAAGCATCCCACTCCACTGCTCGTCGAAGCGGTTGATCAGCAGCAAGGTGGTCCACTGCTGCAGATCATCGGCCGCAGGGGAGGGAGAGGAGAGCGCCCCGACCAGGGCGAGTGCAGCGAGGCCTCGACGCAGCGAAGGGCGCATCAGCCGATGGCACGCGGGCTCTCGGCTTCGTCGAAGACGACCTGCGTTCCTTCCAATCCCATGGCCTCCGCCAGGGCCTCGTGACGGCGCGATAGAGCGCCGCCAGGCGGCAGGCTGCCATCCGCCGGCAGCAGCAAGCGCAAGCGCCGACCGACGATGGTGAGCTTGGTGCGGTTCAAGACCGTAGCGGCCCCTCCCGACACTGAGTATGCGAGCCTGATGCCAAGCCCAAGCAAGCGTGCCTCATGCCGAGCAACTGCAGACAACAGAGCGCGAGCGTCGGCGGAAAAGGCATCGTCCATGTTCCCGCCATAGCGCAGATAGACTGCCAGTGCCAGGAAGGCACGTCCGCCATGGTCCAGCCCGGCGTAGGGATAGTAGAGCAGGCGGGAGATTGCCTGCTGTGCGCGATAGTCAGGGTGATCGCGCCAGGCTATGTCACCCAAATGGCAGGCGGCGGCAACCAGGCGCCGCTCCAGCCCACGCCCCTCGACATAGACCGGCGTCAACCATTCCAAGAGCGCTTTACCCAGTTCCGGAAAGCGTGCCTCGCGCCTGGCCAGATCCTCGGCAATGAGGATGAGAGGATCCCGCTTGCGCTCGCGCGCGCTCAGCCCCTCGTAAAGCAGCCCCTCGCGCAGTCCGAAGGAGGAGAAGACCAGCGACATGGGCCGCAGTCGATCGAGGACCCCTTTGAGTGCCAAGGCGGCGAAGGGCAGTGTCTCTACCCTGCGGCGCGAAACTGCGGAGGTTTTCGAGAGCGAGCGCTTGCCCTGCTGGGCAATGACCTCAGAGAGCTGAATCGCATCGTCGGTCCCGATGATGTAGTGCTGAATGACATACAGCGGGTATTCGATCTGCTGCATGTGCACCCGGGCCAGATTGCGCCAAGCGCCGCCAACCGCAAAGAAGTTGCGACCGGCCATCTCGTCGAGCCAAGGAACGGTTTTCAGCGCGTCTCGAACAAGCCTCTCAGCCTTGCGCTTGTCACCGTCACTGGCATCCATCAGCCGCAGCGGGCCGAGGGGCAGGGTCACGCGGCGCCCCAGCTCTCCTTGATTAAGCTCGATCAGTTCCAAGGAGCCGCCGCCCAGATCACCGGCCAGGCCGTCCGCGTTGGGAATACCGACAACGACGCCATAGGCGGCCAAGGTGGCTTCCTGCTCGCCGTCGAGAATGCGGATCGGATAGCCGCAGAGGCGCTCGACCTCCTGCACAAAATCAGGCCCGTCGTCAGCATCGCGCGCGGCTGCGGTGGCCACCAGCACGACTTCGGCCGCATTCATCGCTTCTGCCAAGCGAGCGAAGCGCACCAGGGTCGGCACCGCCAAGGCCTTACCCTCTTCGCTCAGCCGGCCGCTCTGCGCCAGCCCCTTGCCCAGCCCGCAGATCACACGCTCATTGAATACCGGGACCGGAACGCGCCCCCGCCGATCGAAGACCACCAGGCGGATCGAGTTCGAACCGATATCGACTACGGCAATGCGACGGCCATTGCGGCTCTTCCCGCCTGCATTGAGAATAGAGGCTGCTTCGTCGGAAGCCTCCTCCGCACCCCGCGCCTCGATCCTGACCTCTTTCCTATCAACCACCCTGGATCCCCCGGCGGAGACGACCAATCCGCCCTATGGCGGTCGGCGCCCCAGCCCACTACCGGCTGACGACGGGCTAGATATGTCACAAATCGTCCAGCTCTACCCGCGCCGGATCGCCGCTCTTCTTCAGGGCCGAGCCGCGACCAGAAAGACTGGGATTGGTCATGAAGAAGGTGTGGGCGGAGAAATCCTCCTCCTCGCCCTCAATGCGACGGAACCGCCCCTCGCTGTCCAGGGTCCAGCTTTGCGCCCCGTCCTTCAGGCTGGCGGCCATCACCTGGTCCAGCATCTGCTCGTGCACGGTCGCGTTCTGGATCGGCACCAAGGTTTCTACCCGGCGGTCCAGGTTTCGCGGCATCCAGTCGGCCGAGGAGATGAAGACGGTCGCCTGCTTGGAGGGCAAGGGCGCACCATTGGCAAAGCAGACGATACGGCTGTGCTCCAGGAAGCGGCCAACGATGGACTTGACACGAATGTTCTCAGAGAGGCCGAGCAGGCCCGGTCTAAGACAGCAGATGCCGCGGATGATCAGGTCGATCTGGACGCCGGCCTGGCTCGCCCGATAGAGCGCATCGATGATATCGGGATCGACCAGCGCATTCATCTTGGCCCAGACCGCGGCCGGCTTGCCGGCCCGGGCGTTCTCCATCTCTCGCTCCAGATGTTCGATCAGGGTGCGGCGTAGGGAAATGGGGGAGGCCGCGATCTTCTCCAGCTTGTCCGGCTTGCCGTAGCCGGTCATGTAGTTGAAGAGCCGCACGGCATCACTGCACAGCGCCGGATCGGTGGTGAAGTAGGAAAGGTCGGTATAGATCTTAGCCGTGACAGGGTGATAGTTGCCGGTGCCGAAATGCACGTAGGAGCGCAGCGAACCGCCCTCGCGCCGCACCACCAGGGCCACCTTGGCATGGGTCTTCAGGTGGATGAAGCCATAGACCACCTGCACCCCGGCCCGCTCCAGATCCCGTGCCCAGCGGATGTTCCGCTCTTCGTCAAAACGCGCCTTCAGTTCGACCAGGGCGGTGACCGACTTGCCGGCCTCCGCCGCCTCGGCGAGTGCCGTCACGATGGGCGAATCTTCCGAGGTGCGATAGAGAGTCTGCTTGATGGCAACCACGGCTGGATCCATGGCGGCTTGGCGAATGAACTGCACCACCACGTCAAAGGACTCGTAGGGGTGATGCACCAGGATGTCCTTGGCCCGTATCGCCTCCAGACAGTTACCGCCGAAGTCACGAATGCGCTCAGGAAAGCGCGCGTTGTAAGGCGGGAAGACCAACTCTGGGCGATCTTTCACGATCAGGGCCTTGATGTCCGCCAGGCCCAGCAGGTTTTCCAGCGCGAAGATGTCGTCCGATTCGACCTGCAGTTCGTCGGTCACAAAGCTCTTCAGTTCGGTCGCCATACCCACCGGGAAGGAGAGACGGATCACCTGGCCATGGCGGCGTCGTTTCAGTGCGGTTTCAAAGACCCGCACCAGATCCTCCGCCTCTTCCTCGATCTCGATGTCGCTGTCGCGCACGATTCGGAAGGCGCCGGTGCCGCGCACCCTGAAGCCCGGAAAGAGCCGTGCCAGGTTCAGCTTGATGACCTGCTCTATGGTCACGAAACGCAGCTCGCCCCCCGGTAGGCGAATGAAACGATCCAACTGAGACGGAATCTGCAGCAAGCCGTTGAAGGACCCGCCCTCCTCTTCCGGCCTGACGAACTGCGCGACAATGCAGAAGCCGAAGTTCGGGACGAAGGGAAAGGGATGGGTCGGATCGATGGCGATCGGCGTCAAGACCGGGAAGAGCTCCCGCTCGAAGTAGTCGGCCAGCCAAGATTGCTCAGCCTCGCTCAGTTCCTCTTCCTTCAACACCAGGATACGAACTTCGCGCAGCCCGGCCTTCAGTGAGAGCCAGCATTCCTGCTGCCGACGCTTGAGGCCAGAGACTCGCTCCTTGATCGCGGCCAGCTGTTGCAGCGGGGTCATGCCGTCCTGGCTCGCCTCGCCGATGCCGGCGCGGACCTGCGCCTTCAGACCAGCGACACGCACCATGTAGAACTCGTCCAGGTTAGATGCCGAGATCGAGAGGAACCGAAGGCGCTCCAATAGCGGGTGATGGAGATTATAGGCCTCGTCCAAGACCCTCTCGTTAAAGGCCAGCCATGAGACTTCACGGTTGAAGAAGCGCGCAGGGCTGGCGAGATCTATGACCTCAGACCTGACCGGATCGCTCGCACGCTCCTCCGATTGAAGATCAACCTTCGCGTCGTCCATGACTGTTGTTCCTATTCTCTCACTCTAGAAGAAAGATCCCTACCCAGGCGTCTGTTTTGCAAAGCCAGGCGTCTGTTTTGCAAAGATAGTCTTTCCTCGCGCCGCTTTGTATGTCAGCTTGACCGTGAGGAGGCAAAATTTGCGGAGGACGCGATGAAGGGAAAGCAACTTTTGCTATTGCGTCATGCCAAGTCCTCATGGCGAGACGCCACTCTAGCGGATCATGACCGTCCGCTCAATCGACGGGGCCGGAGCGCTGCTGCCTTGATGGGGCGGTTCCTGGTCGAGGAAGCTTTGGTACCGGATATGGTGCTCTGCTCGACAGCGATCAGGGCCCGTACCACTTGGGATCTCGCGACGAAGGCCTTCGGCGGCAAGGCACCGAAGACCAACTACAGTCGTGATCTTTACCACGCAGCACCCAGTGAACTTCTCTACCGGATTCAAGAGGTCAATGACGATGTCGGCCGCTTGCTGTTGGTCGGGCACAACCCGGGCATGGAGTTACTGGCACAGCGCCTTGCCGGCCCGGAGTCCGATGTGGACGAATTCGAGCGCATGCAGGAGAAGTTCCCGACGGCTGCACTTGCCTTGTTCGAAGTGACGGCCCGCAGTTGGCGCAACCTGCAGCCGGATCTGGCCAGCCTGATCGCCTTTACCGCACCAACAGACCTGCAGGTGGCTGCGGCTTAGGTTAGGCTCAGGGGGCTGGCTTCGGGCCGGCCCCCGAAGCCCCCTAAATCAACCCTCTCCTTGGCATTGGCGATCACGGGACATCGTCGACGCTGTAGGCTGTGGCCGGCAAGAGGTTAGACTGGCCGGTCCGAACTCAGGTGTGTGGACTGGCTCTGCATAAGGGCGAAGAGCTCCGCCTGGGAAGAGATGGCCAGCTTTCGATAGGCGCGCTTGCGATGCGTCTTCACCGTTTCCAGCGAAACCGATAGCAGCTCGCTGATGGCAGGTGACCCGAAGCCTTTGGCAACCAACTGAATGACCTCGCGTTCCCGCGGGCTTAAGAGGTCCAGATACTCCGGGATCGCCGCGTGCCTATCGAGTGCGCTGTGGCAGGCTTGCCCGAAAGCCCCGGCAATCGCCGGCGTAAAGGCTGTCAGCAACCGGCGTTCCCCCTCGCTAAAGCAGTGGCCTTCCGGATTGCGATAGAGGCCGATCTGACAGCAGGTCTTTCGCCCATCCTGGCTTTCGGTGCCAAAGACGATCTGCAGTTCGCTCAGATGTCTTGGCCAATCCGCAGTGCGATAGCCCAGGTCTTCTCCCCGGGTGACCTCCAGTGGAAGCCCGTTCCACTCGGACCGCAAGACCGCTGCACGATTGGCCATGTCGCAGCCTCTATAGGCGCCGGATGGGGCCCCGCCGCGAAAGGCCATAACGAAGGGGTCAACCACGTAGGTGGACATAAGATAGTTGCGGACACCCGTTCTGATGACGGCACTGTCGAAGCTCGTCCAGATCAGCCTCGGCCGCGTGTCCTCCTCCTGACTGAAGATGGTCAGGTGGTCAAAGGGCAAGATCGATGCAAGAAAGCCCTGCAAGGCACCGATGAAACGGCTTCGATCCGCAGATGCGTAGAGCATGGCCACCCCGCCCATCAGCCCCTTAAGTCTCTGTGGCGTCATCCGACCAAGGTCAAGGCTGAGGTCCTGATCTGCAAACGGCATAGTCACTCTCCTCCCGGATCGACACAGGTATAGGTCACCTTTGTGACACTGTCCCTCTTCAGGGGAATAGGTCGCGGGCAAGGGCATGCGCTATGATCGAGGGGTGTAATCGCCTCCTAGACAGTCACTCGAATCGGAGGCGAAGCGATGAGCGCAACATTGGCCTTAGCCGTGGAGGAGCGAACATGCTGAGGGTTACCGCCACCATCCTAGCGACCGTGGGAAGTTTGCTTGTGGCATCCGCCGCGCAGGCAGACTCCCTTCGCGTCGGCACCGAATGCACCTATGCCCCCTTCAATTACCGAACCGCCGACGGCGATCTCACCGGCTATGACGTCGATGTTGCGCGCGAGGTCGGCAAGCGCATCGGCGCCGACATCGAATTCGTCTGCCAAGAGTGGGACGGCATGATCCCAGCCTTGCTGGCCAACAAGTTCGATCTGATCGTCGCCTCCATGTCGATCACGGAGAAGCGGCTGAAGCAGATAGATTTCTCAGCCCCTTACCGCGTGTCGATCGGTCAGTTCGTGGCCCGCAAGGATGCCGGCTTGGCGCTCTTCAACGCGGACGGCAGCGTCAACCCCGCCGGCTTTGAGGGTATTCGAGTCGGTCTCGAGCGCTCCAGCACCTACGAGGAGTGGATGAAAGCGAAGGTCCCGGACGCCGAGATCGTCTACTACGACGGTAACGAGCCCATGTATCTGGACCTCGCGGCCGGACGGGTCGATGCCATCATGACCAACCCGATGAAGGCCTACCTGAAGTTTCTCTCTGATGAGGGCAACAAGGACTTTGACGTGGTTGGCCCGCAGATCGAAGAGGTGGAGTACTTCGGCATTGGGGTCGGTGTCGGAATGCGCCAGGGTCAGGAAGACCTAAAGGGCCAGATCGATACGGCACTGAAGGGCATGACCGAGGACGGCACTCTAAACGAGTTCTCCCTGCGCTACTTCCCCTTCCCAATCTATCCACAGCAGTGGGCGGGCACCAACTAGCATCCTTGACTTGATGGCTGCCCCGCCGCGCCCCCGACGAGCGTGATCGGCGGGGCGGTCTCTCAGGTCTGGTTTGCTGCCGAAGGCAACTTGCAATGGTCTCCGTCGTCGGATGGATTGACGACTATCTTTGGGGCACCTTGGTCATCTTGGGCGTCTATGGCGTCGCCCTGGTGCTTTGCATCCTCTGGGGCCTCTTGGGCGCCGCCGCAAGGCTGTTCGGACCACGCTGGCTACAACCCTTGGTGTCACTCTATGTGACGGTCTTTCGCGGTACGCCAGAACTCTTGATCCTGCTGATCTTCTATTTCGGATCGGCGGTGACCCTGACGGCGATCGGGCAGGCACTGGACCCCGATATTCGCTATCTCGACATTCCGCCGTTTTGGGCCGGTGCCCTGGCCATCAGCTTTATCGCTGGTGCCTATTTGACTGAAATCTTCCGAGCAGCCTTCCTAGGCGTGGATCCCGGAAGCATCGAGGCGGCGCGCGCCCTGGGGCTCAAGCCCCTGCCGCTCTTCTTTCTGGTGCGGGCACCGCAGATGTGGCGGATTGCATTGCCGGGTTTCGGCAACCAAGCCATCTCCCTGATCAAGGACACCGCTCTGATCTCTGTCGTTGGCTTGGAAGAGATCATGTTCACGGCCGAGATGGCGATCTCGGTGACGCAAGAACCCTTCGTCATGTACATGGTGGTCGCCTTTATCTATCTGGCGCTCACCACCGTGATCACCAGCGTGCTGAGGCGCCTGGAACGCCGCGCCAACCGCTTTCAGGAGGTCCGCTGATGGGCCTCAACCTAGACCTGATCCTGGACACTCTCCCCCGCCTGATGTCGGGGATCGGCATCACCTTGGGTCTGTTGGTGTACTCGCTTCTGGGCGGTTTGGTACTGGGTTCGCTGCTGTGCATGGCGCTCACCTCTAAGAAGCCTTGGCTGCGGGCAACGGCCAGATGTTATGTCACCTTCTTTCGCGGCACCCCGGCCCTGGTTCAGCTCTTCGTCATCTACTACGGCCTGGCACAGTTCCCGATCCTGCGCGAGAGCCCGCTTTGGATCGTGATGCGCGATCCCTTCTGGTGCTGCGTGCTGGCCTTCGCCCTCAACTCCGGTGCCTATGTTGCTGAGATCATGCGCGGCGCGCTCTCCGGCGTTCCCAAAGAGTTGGGCGAGGCTGCGCGGGCCTTGGGCATGCGCCCTCTCGCCATCTTCCGCACCATCACCGCGCCGCTCGCCTTGCGCCTCTTCCTACCGCCTTATGGCAACGAAGCGGTCAGCATGTTGAAGACCACCGCCCTTGCCAGCACGGTGACCTTGATGGACCTGACCGGTGTTGCCCGCACGGTCGTGGCACAGACCTATGCGCCCTACGAGATCTTCATCTCTGCCGCCATCGTCTATCTGGCCTTGGCCTGGATCATCGGCAGGTTGATCACGAGGGCAGAGCGCTGGGCCTCTCGCTGGCAAGAGGCGGGTGTACAAAGCTAGCAGTACAGACCAGACGAGAGGAGCCGAGATCAGCCTAGCTGTCGCCCCGGGGCCAGGTCCTTGGGATCCAAGCGCAAGTGAAGGAGCGCCGGGCCGGGTGCGGCTAGAGCCTTTTCCAAGTTCGATTGGAAATCGGCATCCTTCTCGACAGTCAGGCCGAGCGCACCGTAGCTCTCGGCCCAGCGCGCGAAGTCGGGGCTGACCAGGCTGGTCGCAGAAACCCTGCCGGGATAGGCCCGCTCTTGGTGCATGCGGATGGTACCGTACATGGCGTTGTCGCAGACCAGGACGCGCAGCTTCAGGCCCAGTTGAGCGGCAACGGCGAACTCGTTGGCCGTCATCTGAAAACAGCCATCGCCCGCCAGGCACACCACCTGGCGCTCAGGATAGCGGCAGGCCGCCGCCACCGCGGCCGGCAGGCCATAGCCCATGGAGCCAGAGGTCGGGGCCAGCTGTGTGCCCCAGCGATAGCGATAGAAACGATGCAGCCAGATTGCGTAGTTCCCAGCACCATTGGTCAGAATGGCGTCCTGCGCCAGTTCGCGCCTGAGCACCGTCAGCACATGCGAGAGGGTCATGGCTCCGACACCAGGCGGGGGCGTGTCGGTCCAGTCGCGATAGGCGCTATGTGCCTCCGTCGCAAAGCGGCGTCCCCAAGGGCACTGCGGCGTCAGCGAGGCCGCGGCTGCCAGGAACCGCCCAGGCGTCGCATTGATCGCCAGATCCGGGTGGTAGATCCGCCCCAGCTCCTCCGCGCCCGGATGCACATGCACCAGGCTCTGCTTCGGCTTTGGGATGTCCAGCAGGCTGAAGCCCTGGCTGGGATTCTCGGAAAAGCGCGCACCGACCAGCAACAGCAGATCGGCCTCGGCAACGCGCGCCTTCAAGGCCGGATTGATGCCAAGGCCAACGTCGCCGGCATAGTTTGGGTGCCCGGCGTCGAAGAGCTGCTGTCTGCGGAAAGAAACACCGACCGGCAGGGCCCAGGCCTCGGCGAAACGCCTTGCGGCTGCCACCGCAGCCTCGTCCCAACGCGATCCGCCCAGCACCATGAAGGGACGCTCGGCAGCGCGCAGCATCTGGCCAAGACGGGCGATCTCCTCCGGGCAGGGGGCCGGCTCGGCCACCCGGACATAGGGTCCAGCCCCACGGTCGGTCACGTCGCGCAGCATGTCTTCCGGCAGCGCCAAAACCACGGGCCCTGGTCGCCCGGAGAGGGCGACATGCCAAGCATGCGACAAGACCTCGGGAATGCGCTCGACCCGATCGATCTCTTCAACCCACTTCGCCAAGCCGCCAAAGACGGCGCGATAGTCTACCTCTTGAAAGGCCTCGCGGCCGCGCATCTCGCGCCCGATCTGGCCGACGAAGAGGATCATCGGGGTGGAATCCTGCCAGGCGACATGAATGCCGGAGGCCGCATTGGTGGCACCCGGTCCACGGGTCACCATGGCGATGCCGGGCCGCCCGGTCATCTTGCCATCGGCCTCTGCCATCATCGCCGCACCGCCCTCATGGCGCGCCTGCACCACCGCGATCCCGCTCTCGTAGAGCCCGTCCAGTACGTCCAGATAGCTCTCGCCCGGCACGCAAAAGACCCGCTCCACGCCCTGGGCCTTGAGGCACTGGACGATGAGATGACCACCGCTGATCTGGTTGGTGGTTTGAGACGCAGCCCGCATCGTATCCCTGCTCCCCGGTCTTGAAGCCCGATTGTTGCGCGTTTTGTAGTTCCGCTGGGCTAGAAACCTCGGGTTAGGCTGCTTCGCTCACAAGATCCTTGCCGATTAAATCACGATTGGCAGCCTTGCAATGGGGGCGTGGCCCGCCTCTGGACATAGGGGTGCGGCAGTCACATGAGCTGGCAGGTTAGGAATCCGGCCGCCCAGATCTGCTTAAGTCAGGGGTTTCAATCCTTTACGGGCTCGTTCCCAGACTTCCTGCAGGTGGCTTAGATCATCGTCCACACGATGTCCTTGCCAGCCCAAGAGAATACCGACAGCGCGCGTATCCACCTTTTCCGGGAAGCGGGTCGCCAAGGTTTCCAGCAGGGACTTGGATACGGCCGCGTCATTGAGTGAGCCTAAGCAGTCCTGCAGCTCTTTGGTCAGCCCGATGGCTGCCTTGGCCTGGCCCTTCTTCAAAAAGTCGCGAAAGAACTCCAAGGCATAGCGTAGCTTCTTGCCGGAGATCCTGAGCTCGTGCAGGGAGTCCTCGACTGCCTCGTCACGGGCCTTGCCGCGTTTCAGGACTTGTCGTGCCCGCTTTGCCAGGCCGGCCTTGGCAAAGGCGCTGGCTGCCTGGTCCGCCGGATAGCCGACGCCATCCTTGTTCTGCAGAAGGCTACGCCACCCACCGCTCATCAGCCAGTACTGCAGTCGCAGGATCAAGAGGGCATAGCGATGGCTGGTCAGACACTCACGGGCCTGATCATAGCCCTCGTCGCAGAGCGTTTCGGCAGCCTCACCGAGGTCAGCAAGCGTTGTTTCGCTCGGCAAGCGGTGCATGACCGGCGCCAGGGTCTCCATCCGGAAGACATCCCAGTCGCGGGCCGGACCAAGGCTGTTCTGCACCCAGCTCAGATCCTCCTTCAACTGCACCAGAACCCCTTCGGCGATCAGATCACCGAAGAGCGAGACGGCGGCGCGTAGCCGACGCACCCCAACGCGAAGCTGGTGCACAACCTCCGGATTGCGATTGCCGGAGAGGAAGGCGGCCTCATTGGCGTGGATCTGCTTCAGGCAGTTGCGTGCGATCATCTCGAAGGCACCGCCGGCAGAGATGTCGTCGGGAATGACGAAGCTTGACGCAAAGACCGGCGGCAGCATGCTCTGCTCCGCCAGCATGTAGCCGCGGGCCGCCTTGGAGCGTGGCTCCAGCGAGAAGGGCGCTTGCTCGCCGATGGCCAGGGCGAGTTGCAGCAGGTACTCCGGCGCTCCGGTGACCAGCTCCAGCTCGATTTCAGAGATTGCCTGCTGCCGGTCACCGGCAATCACGTGCCCCTCGTCGAAGGCAACCTCGATATCGCTCTCGATCAGGCGAACGGGCAGCACATAGCGCACCACCCTCGTCTCGAAGAAGGGGACCAGCGGGTTCTCGGCCGTCATCGCCTCCAGGCAAGCGGACACCTCCGGATCTTGGATCAGTGTCAGGTCGGGCTGCTCGCTCTGCGTCTCGGTCTCGAACTCCTGCATGTGCTGCAGGCCGCTGTGCCCGGTTAGCACCGGCGCTTTCAGGGTCTGGATCAGCTTGCCCGACTTGCTGCGCACGCGCAGCGCCATGCCTTCGGCCTGTAGGCGCCGATCAGCGGTGTCGAAATAGCAGCTCTGCAGGTCCTGCCGGCGCGCGCGCCGGCCAGAGGCCAGCGTGCGCAACAGGGGGTGGCTGCGCATGCGCCTAAGCTGCTTGGCATCGACTGCCAGCTTAAGCTCGATCTCTTCTTTCATCGATCCTCACGTCACGCCAGCCAGCAGTGGGCACCGGCTGTCACACAATCGTAACATTCCTTCTCTGACAGAGATGGATCGCAAGACCGAGCTTCGTCAATAGGACATTTAGTTCCAGAACCGAAACAATTACACTGTCGAGTTGCCAACTTTGCTAGAGTTCGCATGATTCAGCATGCGTCTATTGATCTAAATCAATTCGTCAATAGAGCAGCCTTACTTTGCATTCACCACGAGATCTAAAGCGTTCCATTGAAGGCACCGCCATCCAGGACAATGTTCTGCCCATTGATAAAGCCCGCCTTATTTGAACAGAGGAAAGCACAGGCCTGTCCAAACTCGTCCGGCTCACCAAAACGCCCGGCCGGATTGTCCTGCGCCCGCTCCTTGGCCACGGCCTCAATGGTCTTTCCTTGATGTTTGGCCACGGCAGCCAAGGTGCTGGAGAGGCGATCGGTGTTGAAGGGCCCCGGCAGCAGTCCGTTGATCGTGACGTTATGGCGCACGGTCTGACGTGCCAATCCAGCGCAGAAGCCGGTGAGACCGGCGCGTGCACCGTTGGAGAGGCCCAGAACCTCGATCGGTGATTTTACAGCCGCAGAGGTGATGTTGACGATCCGGCCAAAGCGACGCTGGATCATGCCGTCGACCGTCGCCTTGATCAGTTCGATGGCGCTCAACATGTTGGCGTCCAGCGCCTTGATCCAGTCGTCGCGGGTCCAGCTGCGGAAGTCACCCGGGGGCGGGCCTCCGGCATTGTTCACCAAGATATCGGGTGCCGGGCAGGCTTTCAGCAGGGCGGCCCTCCCCTCTGGCGTAGTCACGTCACAGGCGACCGCGGTCACCTGGCCGCCGACGGCGCGAATGGCTTCAGCGGTTTCCTCCAAAGGTCCGGCCGAACGGGCGGAGATGGTGACGATGACCCCTTCGGCGGCCAGCTGAGCCGCACAGGCGCGCCCCAGACCCTTGCTCGATGCGCAAACAATGGCCGTGCGGCCAGCAATTCCCAGATCCACGAGTTCTCTCTCCCTAGTGACGATACAGACTTTGTTCGTTGCCACTATCCAAGGAGCGTAGAGCGCGCTTGGCAAGCGGCATTGTCACCCGACGACGACGACGGCGTGCCGCCATGGCCCCGGCATCGAGGCGATCGGCGAGTTCCTGCAGGGTCCCCATCGAGCGTTCGATGCGTGGCAGCAGAAAACGAAAGACGTTGGGGTTGGTCTCCAGCTGGCGGTCGGACAGGAGCTTCATCAGCACACCAAGCAGCAAGGCATCGTCCGGCATGCCGATTGAAACCTGGGTCGCGCCTAAGAGCCTGGAGCGCAGGTCAGCCAGATCGAGTGTCCAGGAGGCCGGTGAGCGACGCGCCGTCAGCAGAAGCCAGCCCTTGCGCTCCGCAACTGCTCCAAAGAGCGCATAGAAGGCCGGCTGCAGGTCCGGACGCTGCGACAGCAGGAGGTCGGCGTTCTCGATTAGAAATGCGCGGTTGTCGCCCAACTGATCGCGCAGCGATTCGATCTCCAGACTGCTGCCGTCCAGCAGCATCGCGCGCGAGCGGTTCTGCCAGATCTGCGCCAGGTGGCTCTTACCGGCACCCCGCGGCCCGCGCAGCAACAGGACGGGCGTCGGCCAGTCGGGCCAGGCCTCGACGAAGGCCAAGGCCGCCTTGTTGGCAGGACCGACCAGAAAGTCATCCCGCCCGAAGCGCTTAAGCGGAGGCAGACGCAAGGGGTACTGAAAGCTCATTGCGGCAATCACGGCTTGGGCAGTTGCTCCGGTGGTGGGTCCGCGTCCTCGTCACCCAGAAAGTAGCGCGTCTGGCGATAGCGAGCGACGGCGTGCCTGACGGCAACCCCGATCACGGCGGCGACCGGGACGGCGATGAGGACACCCAGAAAGCCGGCGATGGCACCGCCGGCCAAGACGGCAAAGAGCACCCAGACATCGTGCAGCCCGATCCCCCTGCCCACCAAGCGCGGCGTCAGAACATTGCCCTCGACACTCTGGCCCAAGAGGAAGAGGCCGATCGGCAGCATGGCACTCCAGAAATCGGGAAACTGGATGAAGGAGAGCGTGATGGTCAGCAGAAATCCGGTGAAGGCACCGATGTAGGGAATGAAGGTCAGGATCCCGGCGAAGAGACCGACGGCCGCTCCGTACTGCAGGCCGGTCAGGGAAAGCGCGATGGCGTAGTAGGTCGCCATGATCAGACAGACCATCGCCTGCCCGCGCACGAATCCGGCCAGCGCGCGATCCATGTCGCGGGCGACAGCCCGGATCGCCGGTCGCTCGGGCAGAGGCAAGAGGTCATCGACGCTGGCCACGATCTCGTCCCAACGGATCAGGCAGAAGAAAGCCACCAAAGGCGTGATGAGAAAGAGCGAGATGATGTTGACCAGGGCCACACCGCTTTGGATCAGGTTCAGCACCAGGCTGATCAGGGTGTCCAAAGCCTGCTGGCTGAAGGCACCGAGATACTCTCTGATCTTGGCCTTGGCATCGATCTCCAGGCGCTCGCCCATCTCGTCGAGGTAGTTCAGCAGGAGATCGCGGCCGGCAGCGAGCAGGCTGGGCAGATTGTTCAAGAGGTCGATTGCCTGGTTCACGATCAAAGGGCCGACCAGGGCAAGAATCGCAAGCAAGACCAATAGGAAGATAAAGGCCACGATCACCGCTGAGAGGGTGCGACCCAGGCCCCTTTCCTGCAGGCGATCGACCGGCGGATCCAGGAAGTAGGCCAAGGCCAGACCGGCAACGAAAGGCAAGGCCACCTGGCGCACCAGGAAGAGGAACAAGAGCGCAAAGAACCCCAGCAGCACCCAGAAGGGCCACTGCCGGCGCGGTCCGCGTTCCGGCCGTGGCAAGCGCTCGGCGCCGCCCTCGGGCGTGACTGGGCCGCTACTCAGCGCTTGATCCCCCGCCGGAGGGTGCCGGCGCCGGGTTCTGCGGCACCGGGAGCGGCCGCGCCTGGATCCCGCCAGGCGCACCACCCAGCTGCAGGTCCCAACCGCCCGCAGCCTGCACCAAGGTGAGACCGCGTTGCGCCAGAGCGCGCTGCAGCTGCTCGGTACTGCCGCGATGGCTCATATCGAGGATCACCTCGCCGCGACGCAGCGAGATCACCTTCAGGTTCGAGACCAGCGGCTCCATCTCCAGGTTCTTGCGGATCAAGAGCCAGTCCTGCAGGGCCTGCGCCAAGGCGCGGACACGCAGACTGCTGGCCTCGGTAAACTGAATGGCGTTGGCGCTCTTCCAGGCCGCCTCCAGTCCCTGCCCGACCGCAATGACCCCGCGCTCGAAGAAGGCCTCAGGTTTTTCATCCTGGGTTTGTGCCAAGGTGATCGAGAAGGGCTGTCCCAGGGGCTCACCATAGCTCTTGACCGCGATCACCATGCCGGCACCGCCAACCCAGGGGTTGCCGCTGACTTGAGCGTCGGCCACCACGGTACCAACGCCGTCATAGTTGGCTGCAAGATCCGCCAGGCCACGCGAATCGCCGGCCAATGCGCGCTCTGCATCGATGGCGACAACGTCCTGTAGGTCGCCCAAGGGCACGTCGATCGGCACCAGGGTATCGTCGAGACCACCAAAGCTCTCCCAGGCCGACAGCCAGGGATTGACGCCTTCCCAGAGTTCGGTGCCGCCCTCGCTCTGATAGACCGGCACGATGACATAGGGCCGGCTCTGCACCTCGGTGTAGCGCAGGCCCAGGTCCTGCAGGAGCCGCCTGGTCGCCGCCGGCTCAAAGCGGATGGTGAAGCGGCCGTCGAAGGTCGTCCCTGTGGCCACCTCGTCCAGGACCCGGATCGCCGCAATGGTCGGTTCGATCTGGGCGACCGTCACGGCGGGAATGGCGGCCTGGTCCTCCGGAACCACCAGCCGCTCGGCCAGGCGTCGAAAGGCCTGTTCCTTCGCCATTGTCTCTGCGAGGGACTTGGCCTCGACCGAAGAGTTCGCGGCGACGGAGACGATGACGCCGGGCACAACGAAGAGATCGGCCAAGGCCACTCGAAGCGGCAGCAAGACCAAAACAGTCAGCAGCGCTACAGCGCGCAAGCAGGGACCAAGCCCTGATCGCAGATCAGATTTCACGCACAACTCCCCACCTCCCAAAGGCGTGGATGCAAGCTTCCTCGCTGCGGCCGCCTTTCGTCAACTCTCTCTGGGTCAAGGGTTGATCACCCCCTGCCCCACCAGACCAAGCACACCGACCAGGATGAGGTAGAAGGCCACGGCGTAATTCAAGAGGCGCGGCGCGATCAAAATGAGGATTCCCACCACCAGGGAGAGGATAGGTAAGACCAAGGGATGTCCCAAGGACATGGCTTGCAATCTCCTGAGTTGCGATACACTGCTGCCGCTGGACCTCGTCCAAGGGTCCTGGCAGAACAGCGATCAAGACCATAGGCCCTGTCGCTGGTCCTTGCCAGCCAACAGACCCCACTAAGGAGAGATACGACGTGAGTTCCAGCGATGCCCCCGCATCGACGCCATTGACCTATAAATCAGCCGGTGTGGATATCGAAGCCGGTGATCGCCTGGTCTCCGCCATCGGGCCGCTGGCCAAGGCAACGGCCAGGCCTGGCGTGATGGGAGGCCTGGGCGGCTTTGGTGCCCTCTTTGATCTGAAGGCGGCAGGCTTCAAGGATCCGATCCTGGTCTCCGGCACCGACGGGGTCGGCACCAAGCTCAAGATCGCCATCGAGACCGGCCGGCACGAACAGGTCGGCATCGATCTGGTGGCCATGTGCGTGAACGACCTCTTGGTCCAGGGCGCGACACCGCTCTTCTTCCTGGACTACTTCGCCAGCGCCAAGTTGGAGAGCGCGGTCGCCGAAGCCGTGATCGCCGGCATTGCCGAGGGCTGTCGGCAGGCCGGTGCGGCCTTGATCGGCGGCGAAACGGCGGAGCTTCCAGGCCTCTACGCCGCTGGTGACTATGACTTGGCTGGTTTTGCGGTGGGCGCAGTAGAGCGCGACCAGCTGCTTCCCCGCGCCGATCTGGCTGCCGGCGACCGGCTGATCGCCCTGCCCTCCAGCGGCTTGCATTCCAACGGCTTTTCCCTGGTGCGTCGTCTGGTCGAGAGCCTGGGCCTCAGCTTCGACCAGCCCCCACTCTTCGAAAGCGAGGCAGAGACCTTGGGCGAGGCCCTGCTGGCGCCGACCCGGATCTATGCCGAGGCCCTGGCACCAGCTTTGGCAGAAGGCAAGCTAAAGGCCTTGGCCCACATCACCGGTGGCGGCCTTCCCGGCAACCTGCCGCGCGTGCTGCCCGAGGCCTTGGTCGCGACGATCGACAGCCCGATCGGCAACCGCCTGCCGCCGGTCTTCTCCTGGATCAGAGATAGCGGCCGGATTGAGACCGAAGAGTTGCTCAAGACCTTCAACATGGGGATCGGCATGGTGCTGACCGTCGATGCAGCCGAAGCCGACAGCCTTTTGGCCGACCTAGAGGCGGCGGGCGCCTTCTCGCTGGGCCGCCTGGAGGCACGGAAAGAGAGTGACGCTCCCCTGCGCCTGGAAGGAGCGCTCTTCTAGTGGAACGCAAACGCACAGCCGTCCTGGTCTCCGGCCGCGGCAGCAACCTCAAGGCCCTCTTGGAGGCCGCCAAGGACCCCAGCTACCCTGCTGAGATCTCGCTGGTGATCTCCAACGAGCCCTATGCCAAGGCAATCAACATGGGCGCAGAGGCCGGTGCCGAGGTGGCGCTGGTCCCGCACCGCGAACAGCCGAGCCGCCAAGCCTTCGAGATCATGCTGCAGACCCACATCATGGAATCAGCCTGCGATCTCGTCTGCCTGGCCGGCTTCATGCGCATCCTCTCGCCACAGTTCGTCGCCATCTGGCAAGGCAAGCTGTTGAACATCCACCCCTCTTTGCTGCCGGCCTTTCCGGGGCTGAACACCCACCGCAGGGCGCTGGCGGCCGGTGTGCGCCTGGCCGGCTGCAGCGTGCATTTCGTGAATGAGGAGATGGATGGCGGTCCGATTATCGGCCAGGCCGCGGTGCCCGTGCTACCGGAGGACCACGAAGACAGCCTGGCTGCCCGCGTTCTCGAAGCCGAGCACGAGCTCTACCCGCGCTGTTTAGCCCTGGTGGCCAGTGGTGCGGTCACTCTGGACGAAAGAGGCCGAGTGCGCTGGAATGCAAAGTCAGCAGAGGGAAGCCTCGTCAACCCAGCGGGCTAGGCAAGAGCGCTTGTGCGAAAGGCCGCTCTGGCTTACCTAAAGGGCAAGAAACTGAGACGCCGACAGCCAGGGGAACCAAGCGATGCACATCATGAAAGAGAGAGAGTATCACGACCACGTGCAGACCTATCGTGGCTTCGTCAAAGGCGGCACGATCGCTGGCGTGTTTGTGATTGCCACACTGGTGCTCATGGCGCTTTTCCTGCTGTAGGATTCCTCAGCGAGATTGAGAGCCCAGAAACAAGAATCAGAAACAAGAAAGGGCGGCGTCCCGGGATCGGACGCCGCCCTTTCTTCGTCTGCGCTAACGCTTGATCAGCCAACGATCTCGGTCGTGGCGAAGAAGTAGGCGATCTCAACGGCGGCCGTTTCCGGCGCATCGGAACCATGCACAGAGTTGGCCTCGATGGACTCGGCAAAGTCGGCGCGAATGGTGCCGGCATCGGCATTGGCCGGGTTGGTGGCACCCATGACCTCACGGTTCTTCGCAATGGCGCTCTCGCCTTCCAGGACCTGAACCACCACCGGGCCAGAGGTCATGAAGCTGCAGAGGTCGCCAAAGAAAGGCCGCTCGCGATGCACGGCATAGAAGCCCTCGGCCTGAGCCTGGGTCAGCTGGATTCGCTTCTGCGCGACTACGCGCAGGCCCGCATCCTCAAAGCGGGCAACGATCTTGCCGGTGAGATTGCGCCGGGTGGCATCCGGCTTGATGATGGAGAGCGTGCGCTCGTTGGCCATGGTCAGGCCTCCTTCCTTGTCTGCTGTATCGAAGAGGTCGCGCCCCTTGGCTTTTGCGACCGCGCGCCGATGAAATGGCGGCGGTATATAGACGCGCCGTTGCCGAGGGGGCAAGCCTAGAGCGGCCATAGCGCGCAGGCGTTGAGGTGGGGTCTCATCCGGTTCCGCTGCAAGCCCTGTTGCCTGCTCTAGAGGGATCGTCAGACGGGAAGCGCTT
The DNA here is from genome assembly GCA_963669335.1 of Rhodospirillales bacterium. Classification (GTDB taxonomy): domain Bacteria; phylum Pseudomonadota; class Alphaproteobacteria; order Kiloniellales; family JACOMY01; genus JACOMY01. The sequence goes on along the minus strand of OY770023.1, from coordinate 632,213 downwards.
TAGCTTCTCTTTAGAATGCGTTAATGAGCCGTCCATGCTTCGTCTCGACAAGATTACCCTGCGGATCGCCGGTCGACCGCTGCTGGAGGGCGCATCGGCAACGCTGTCGCGCGGTCATCGGGCCGGCTTGGTCGGGCCGAACGGTGCCGGCAAGACCACGCTATTGAAGCTGATACAAGGCCAGATGCAGCCCGACGAGGGCAACCTGGCGATCACCGGTGGCTGGCGTGTCGGGCATCTGACGCAGGAACCGCCCGGCGGCGAGCGCGCTTTGATCGACATCGTGCTCTCCGCCGACGAGGAGCGTAGTCGCCTCCTGGAAGAGGCCGAGACCTGCGAAGAGGCTGGCCGCCTGGCCGAGATCCACGAGCGCCTGCGCACCATCGGCGCGGACTCGGCCCCTGGCCGGGCTGCCCGTATCCTGGCCGGCCTCGGCTTCTCCAGCCACCAGCAGCGCCAGGCAGCCTCGACATTCTCGGGCGGCTGGCGCATGCGGGTCGCCCTGGCCTCGCTGCTGTTCCGCCAACCCGAGCTGCTGTTGTTGGACGAACCCAGCAACCATCTGGACCTGGAGGCCACCCTCTGGCTTGAGGGCTTTCTGGCGCGCTACCCTGGCACCCTGCTGCTGGTCAGCCACGACCGGCGCCTGCTGAACGCCGTGGTCAATCGCATCATCCACTTGGACAACCGCCAGCTGGTCGCCTATGAGGGCGACTATGAGACCTTCCAGCGCAGCCGCCGCGAGCGCCAGGCACAGCAGGCCGCCGCCGCCGTCAAGCAGGAAGCCCAGCGCAAGCATATGCAGGCCTTCGTCGACCGCTTTCGCTACAAGGCCTCCAAGGCGCGCCAAGCACAGTCGCGCCTGAAGGCCCTGGCCAAGCTGGAGCCCATCGTGCATTTGGGCAATCAGCGCGGGACCGAGTTCACCTTCCCCGATCCGCAGATTCTGGCCCCGCCGCTCTTGGCGGTAAACGGGGTGGCCATCGGCTATCAGCCTGGCAAGGCGGTTCTGCACGACGTGACCTTCCGGCTCGACCCCGACGACCGTATCGGCCTTCTCGGCGCCAACGGTAACGGCAAGACCACGCTGATCCGCCTCTTGGCCGAACAACTGCAGCCCCAGGCCGGACAGGTGACGCGGCCAACCAGGTTGAAGGTCGGCTACTACGCACAGGATCAGGCCGATCAGCTGGATCCCCTTGCCACGCCGCTCACACTCATGCTGCGTGAAGATCCCAAAGGCCAGCCACAGCGTCACCGCTCTCACCTGGCCCGCTATGGGCTGGATGCGGAGCGGGTCGATACCCCGGTGCGCAACCTCTCTGGCGGCGAGAAGGCGCGTCTGGTCTTCGCCCTGGTGACCCGCGAGGCACCGCAGCTCTTGCTGCTGGACGAGCCGACCAATCATCTGGACATGGAGGCCCGCGAGGGCCTGGTCACAGCCCTCAACGGCTTTCCGGGCGCGGTCGTCCTGGTCAGCCATGACCCTCATCTCATGAGCCTGGTGACCGATCGTCTCTGGCTGATCGACAAGGGCTCTCTGTCGATCTTCGAGGGTGATCTCGACGACTATCGCCAGCAAGTGCTGAGCGAGCGACAGCTCGAGCGCGAGGGCCGCAGCAAGGCGAAACCGAAGACAAGAGCGGCGGCGGCAGCGCCCGCACCGCGCCGTCCGGGCCTGTCCCGGCTGCGCAAGGCGGTGGTTGAGGCCGAAACCCGCCTGGAGACCTTGAACAAGGCCAAGACCATCCTGGAGCAGCGCCTGGCCGATCCGGAGAGCTATCGCCAACCGGCGGCCGAGCTCAAGGCACTGCGCAGTCAGCACGCCGAGATCCTGGCCGCTATCGAGAAGACGGAAGAAAGCTGGCTGAGCGCCCAAAGCGCCCTGGAGGAGGAGCAGGCCTGATGCGGGCCCTGCTTACGCTTCTCTGCCTATCAGCCACCATCACCGGCGGCGGCAGTCTTTCTGCGCAAGACTTTGCTACGCCGGACGAGTGGTTCTCGGTAACGGCCGGCGGTTTGCATCTGGCGCTGAACGAGCGGGTGACCCTGGAAGGTCAGCGCCTCTATCTCTCGCCCGATGAGGTGCGCGTCCAGTATCGCTTGATGAACGCCGCCGAGAGCGAAGCGGTCCTGACGGTGGGCTTTCCCTTTCCCTCTCTGCCGGAGCCCGAGCCACCAGCGCCCTCTCTGGCCCGGGCCTTCAACGATGCGACCTTGACCCTGAATGGTGAAGAGCAGGCCCTGCACAGCGTTGTCAGCCGTCTCTACAACGAAGGCCGCGACGTCACGCCCTTTCTGGAGGCCGCCGGCATCGACCTCGCCGAACTCAGCGATGGTGCTCTCAATCAGATGGCGCGCAGCGACTATCGTCGGATCGAGCGCGCACTAACCGACCGCGGCGAACCCAGGCCCAATCGCTTTGCCTGGACGCAGGAGATTGAGCCGCGCTGGCGTATTCTCCTCCCCTCGCGCAGCACGGTAGAGCTGGAGCTTACCTACACGCCCTATACCGGCCTCAGCGTCGATCGCTTTACCAGCCTGTCAGAGCTCGAAGACCTGGCACATGTGGAGGCCTATTGTGCCGACGAGCAGCCCGATCTCTTGGCCTGGATGCAAGAGACCCTGCAGAGCCGAGGTACCAGCGAGGCCAATCGCTTCATCGATATGCCCCGCCGCGAACTCAGCTACCGCTGGGAGCGCCTGCCCGAAGGCCATCAGGAGCGGACGCTGAGGATCGAAGTACGAAACAGCCGGAGCGACGCCAAGGACATTCGGATCGCCTTCTGCTTTCCTGGCGGCCTGGCCCGCCTGCCCGACGGCACCCATCTGGCGGGCGGTTTCGGCAAACCGGAGAGCGATCGTTTGGATATCGTCTTTTTTGAGTAGCCATCCGGTTTCGACGGTAAGGAGCGCGCGTTATGGCGGACGCCTTGGTTCAACACTTTCAATCCCAGGCGGAGAACAATCTCTGGTCCAACCATCGCCTGCAGCGATCCTGTCTCGCGCTGGACGAGGCAGCCTATCATGCGCCACGGGAAAGCTTCTTCGGCTCTATCCACGAAACCTTGGCGCACATCCTGGTGGTCGATCAGGCCTACATGGCGCGCATGTCCAGAGGGACGCGCCCATCTGGCGGCGTCCGGAATGAAGGCGACTACCCTGACCGGGCGACGCTCTTTTCCGCGCAAGAGGCCTGCGACCGAGAGCTGATTGCCTTCTGCCAGGCTCTGGACAGCAATAGCCTGGCCGAGGTCATGCACTTCACCAATGCGGAAGGCGTCGAGAATGCTGATCCGGTCTCAGCCATTCTGACCCACCTCTTCCTGCATCAGACTCACCATCGCGGACAGGTGCATCAACTGCTCTCTACAACCACCGCAGCGCCGCCGCAGTTGGACGAGTTTTTCTTGAGCGGTGACCGACCCAGGCGCATCGCGGAGCTGCGGGCTTTGGGGCTTGCTGACTGAGTTGGATTACGCCTTCTGGGTCCAACGGCCGGCCTCGTCTTCGGCCCAATAGGTCAAGGTCTCTCCCCCCTCGCGCAGGCGGCGCCAGTATTCGCGGGCAGCGGTCAGGCTCTCCTCGTCGCCACCATCGAAAAGCACGGCCACCAGGGCAAAGCTGGCCAGATCGTCACGCTCAGAGCGATCGGTCAGGAACAGGACTTCGGCCCCATTGGGGTTTTCCGCCTCGCTGCTGAGCCAGATCGGCTGTTGCTCGGCGAAACCGTCCTTCTCGGTCCCGTGCGGCAGGAAAGAGCGATCGCGGTAGGTCCAGAGGTGGCCGGCCAAGGCCTCCACCCGTTCCGGCGACCCGGCCTGCACCAAGGCACGCTGGCCGCGCTGATAGCAGCGCTCCAGCATCACGGCCAGTGCCTGCTCCAAGGGCCGGCGGCCCAGTTGATAGAAGCGAACGTCGCTCACCACCGCCGGCCCCGGCTTCGCCTAACCCTCGTGATTGACAGCGATATAGTGATCCAGCAGGCGCACGCCGAAGGATGAGGCGCCCTTGGCCGCAGTCGGGACGGGCTTGTCCAGCCAGGTCACGCCGGCGATGTCGAGGTGCGCCCAGGGGGTGCCCTCATTGACGAAGCGCTGCAGGAACTGGGCTGCCGTGATCGATCCGCCAAAGCGATTGCCGATGTTCTTCATGTCGGCAGCGTCGCTGTCGAGCATGCGGTCGTAGGCCTCGCCCAAGGGCATGCGCCAGAGCTTCTCTCCAACTTCGCCGCCAGCTGTCGTCAGCTGTTCCGAGAGCTCGTCGTCGTTGCTGAAGAGGCCCGCATGCTCCTTGCCCAGGGCCACGATGATGGCCCCGGTCAGGGTCGCCAGATCGATGATCGCCTTGGGCTTGTACTCCTCCTGCGCATACCAAAGCACGTCGGCCAGGACCAAACGTCCCTCGGCATCGGTGTTCAGGACCTCGATGGTCTGGCCCGAGGCAGAGGTCACGATGTCGCCCGGGCGCTGCGCGTTACCGTCGGGCATGTTCTCAACGAGACCGCAGAGGCCAACCACGTTGACCTTGGCCTTGCGACGGGCCAGAGCCTCCATCAGGCCGACCACGACACCGGCACCGCCCATATCCCACTTCATGTCTTCCATGCCGGGTGCGGGCTTAATCGAGATGCCACCGGTGTCGAAGGTGACGCCCTTGCCGCAGACCGCGACTGGTGCGGCCTCTTCGTCTGCGGCGCCGTTCCATTCCAGAACCAGCAACTGCGGCTCCCGCACCGACCCCTGAGCCACGCCGATCAGCGAGCCCATGCCCAGCTTCTCCATCTCCTTCAGCCCCAAAACGGAGACTTTCAAGCCTTGCTGAGAGAGCTTCTTGGCGACTGCCACGAAGGACTTGGGATAGATGATGTTAGCCGGCTCGGAGACCAGATCACGGGTCTTAAAGCAGCCCTTGGCGATGGCCTCCAAGGGGCGGAAGGCCTTCTTCGCAGCCGCCTTGTCCTCCAGGTGGATGGTCAGCTTCTTCAGCTTCGGCTTGTCGCTCTCCTGCTCTTTGGTCTTGTACTTGTCGAAGCGGTAAGAGCGCAGCAAGGCGCCGAATGCACCATTGGCCGCACGCTCTGCCGCGGCCGGTCCGCCCTCGACCTCACTCATCACCACAGCCGCCTGGCTCTCGCCAGAGGCCAGCAGGTGCCCGACCACCGTTCCGCCCAGGTCGGCCATATCCTTGTCGCCCAAATCCTCCGGCTTGCCGATCCCGAGCAGGATTACGCGCGAGTTCGGCAGACCCTGCGGTGCCAAGACCTCAAGGATCGAGGCTTTCTTTCCTTTGAAGTCGGCAGCCTTGATGGCGCGCGAGAGCATGCCCTCGGTCTTGGCATCGAGGTCCGCCGCAGCCGGCGAGAGGATCCCCTCGTCCAAGACTGCGGTGACCAGGGCGCCGCTCTTCGCAGGCGCAGCGTCGGAGAAAGTGATCTTCAGCATTTCGTGATCCAACCTGGGTTCGTTCGCAAACAAGGTGAAAAGCGCGCCCTTTCAGGGCCAGCAGGGGGTGAGCCCGATTGCTGCACAGACTGGACGCCTCGACAGACTTTCACCTATAGCGGAGGAGGAGATGCCTGCAAAGCTTTGCTCGCCGCGGTCAATCTGACCGACACCGGTAGCGGGTTAGGTGGGCAGAGGAAGCATCCGGTGGCCGAAGGGAGCCCCAACCAAGCGCCATGCGTCAGCTGACCCGATACGTGTTGACTCAGCTAGCCATCATGGCCGGTTTGATAACGGTCGCGCTGACCCTGGCGATCTGGCTGGCGCAGTCCTTGCGCTTCGTCGACTTCATGGTGAACCGCGGCCTGCCCGCGAGCCAATTCCTGCAGTTCATCCTGTTGTTAATGCCCAGTTTTTTGGGCATCGTCATGCCGATCGCGACCGTGGTGGCGATCTTCTTCGTCTATCATCGGCTGAGCCAAGAGAGCGAGCTGGTGGTGATGCGCGCCAGCGGCATCCCGCCTCTGGGACTGGCCAGGCCTGCCCTGCTGCTGACCGCCGGCGTCACCTTGATCGCCTACGTCATCGCCTTCTATTTCCTGCCGCTCTCGTTCCGCAACTTCAAGGATCTGCAGAACAACATCACCCGCTCCTACGCATCCGTGCTGATTCAAGAAGGGGTCTTCAATCGCATCGGCCGCAACGTCACGGTCTATGTTCGCGCCCGCGATCCTGACGGTTCGCTGCGCGGCATCATCGTCCAGGACGACCGCAAGGAAGAGCGACCGACGACCCTGATCGCCGAACAGGGTGCCTTGGTGCGCACTGGCGACGAATCCCGCGTCCTCTTGGTCAACGGCAGCCGGCAGGAGCTGAACCGAAAGACCGGAGAGGTCACCAATCTGATCTTCGAGCGCTACACCGTGGATCTGACACCGCTCAGCGGGCAGCAGAGCGACCGTTGGCGCAATCCGCAAGAGCGCTTCCTGCACGAACTGCTCTGGCCCGAGAACCCGGAAACCATCAAGGAACATCGGCTGAAAGAGCTGCGCGCCGAGTTCCACCAGCGCATGATCGAGCCTCTTTACACCATCGCCTATGCCTTGATCGGCCTGGTCGCCATGTTGGGCGGCCAGTTCTCCAGGCGTGGGCGTCCCTTGCGGATCGCAGCCGCGGCCGCCGTCGTCGGCGGGCTGCAGGGGATGAACTTCATCGGCCAGGACATCATGAGCAAGGATCCTGGTCTGGCACCGGTGATCTACATGATCCCGATCATCCCTATCCTCCTGGGCTTTTTCCTGCTGCGCTGGGGCTGGCCCAGCAGTTGGACCTTCCGGCCGCAAAGGCGGGCCACGGCATGACGGTCGAGACCGCAACGCTGACCATGCAGCGCCGCCGCCTTTCCTTCGGGATGGGTCGCTATCTGGCCCGCCAGTTCCTCGGCTGGTTCCTGCTGGTCTCCGGCATCCTGGTGGTGATCATCCTGGTCGGCAATGCCGCCGACCTGATGGACCGCTTCGGCAACAAGCCGGAGATCTCCGCCTTGCTGGTGGCCGAGATGTCGATCTTGAAGGTGCCCAAGATCGTCATCGACATCCTGGGCTTTGCCATCCTGGGCGCCGGGATCGGCACCTTCTGGCGCTTGACCCGCACACAAGAACTGGCAGTTGCCCGCGGCGCCGGGATCTCCGTTTGGCAGATCCTGTTTCCCTCAGTGGTCTGCGCGCTGATCATCGGCGTCTTCACCTTCGCTGTGCTCTCGCCGATCTCGGCCGCCTTCTACAAGCGCTATGCGCATCTAGAGGATGAGTATCTGCGCCAGAACAGCTCCATCATCTCCGTCGGTCCCAGCGGGCTTTGGCTGCGCCAGCAGGAGCCTGAGGGCGTCTATGTCCTGCACGCCGACGCGGCGACCGGCAGAAGCGCCTTCCTGCGCCAGGTCCAGGTGCTGCGCTTTGCACCCGACGGCGATCGCTTTCTGGCGAGGCTAGATGCCCAGAGCGCCCAGCTGATGAGCGGCTTTTGGATCCTGAGAGACGTGGTGGAGACCAAGCCCGGCCAAGCTCCCGAACAGCGATCCATGATCGAGCTGCCGACCGAGATGACCTTGGCCTCCCTGGCGGAAAGCTTCGCGCCTTGGGAGACCATCTCCTTCTGGGAGATGCAGAGCTATGCCAAAGCCCTCTCCGATGCGGGCTTCCCCAATGAGCGCATCGAGATGCAGTTCTATCGCTTGCTGGCGCTGCCTCTGCTCTATGCCGGCCTGGTGGTTCTGGGGGCGGCCTTCACCTTGCGGCCACCGCGCCGCGGCGGTACGGCACTGGTTCTGGCCGCGGCTACGGTCACCGGCTTTCTGCTCTATCTCTTCTCCAGCTTTCTCTTCGCCCTAGGCTTGGGCGGCAAACTGCCGATGATCTTGGCGACCTGGACACCGGCGACGATCTGTTTGCTGGTCGGCGTCGCCGTCTTGCTCTATCGCGAAGATGGCTAGGGCCTTGAGCGCGCCCATTCGGACAGCTCGCGCCGGCTGGATTGCCACGCTTCTGGCTTCGACGGCAATTCTGGCTCTGCTCGGCACCACCGCGGCCGCGCAGCAGGTCGGCAACACGCCTCTGTCCGAAGATCAGCCAGCGCTCATCACCGCCGACGAGGTCACCTACAACGAGAGCACCGGCATCGTGACCGCCCGGGGATCCGTCGAGATCTCACAAGGCAGCCGGGTCCTGCTGGCGGACTCGGTCAGCTACAACACGGCAAACGATGTGGTCACCGCCAATGGCAACGTCGCCCTGTTGGAGCCCGGTGGTGAGGTCCTCTTCTCCGACTATGCCGAGGTGACTGGCGATCTGCGTGAAGCCTTCGTGCGTGACGTCGGCGTGCTGCTAAGCGACGAGAGCCGGCTTGCCGCCGTCAGCGCCGTGCGCACAGAGGGCAACCGCACCGAACTCACCAAGGCCGTCTACAGCCCCTGCGAGCTCTGCGAGAGTGACCCGACCAAGGCGCCGCTCTGGCAGCTGAAGGCGCGCAAAGTTGTCCACGATCAGGAAGAGCAGACCGTCACCTACCGCGACGCCACTTTCGAGGTCTTTGGCTTGCCGCTCTTCTACACGCCCTACTTCAGCCATCCGGACCCGACGGTCGATCGCAAGACGGGCTTCCTGGCGCCGACCTTCGGCAGTTCCGGCCAGCTTGGCCTGACCGCTGAGGTTCCCTTCTTCATCGTGATCGACGACACCTCGGATGCGACCATCGCGCCGATTTTCACCACCAAGGAACTGCCGGTTCTGCAGGGTGAATATCGCAAGATCTTGCCGCAGGGGAACTTCATCTTTTCCGGCAGCGGCACCATTGCCGATCGCGTGAACGATGACGGCTCCACCACGAACAATGCCTTCCGCGGACACCTGCGCACCCGCCTGGACTACAACTTCAATCCCACCTACCGCGGCGGTATCCAGATCGATACGACCACCGACGACACCTACTTGCGCACCTACGATCTTGGCACGCCCTCGACCCTCTTCTCAGAGGCCTTTATCGAGGGATTCAAGGGTCGAGACTATGTCACCGCGCGCCTCTTCGGCTTCCAAGGCCTCAGCAGCGAGGACAACACCGAAGAGATCCCGATCGCGCTCCCCTATCTTGAGCTCAGCCACGTCAGCGATCCGCTGGTCTTCGGCAGTGTTTTCAATTTCGACGCTAATCTGGTCGACCTGGTGCGGATCGAGGGACGCGATACGCGGCGTGCCCACGTGATGGGCCAGTGGAACCTGCCCTATACCTCGCCAATCGGCGATCAGTACCTCTTCCGAGCCAGCGTCCAGGCCGATGGTTACTGGGTCAACGACTTCGACCCCGACGATGCCGGCAACGTGAACCCGGACGACGGGGGCACCGAGTTGGCTGGACGCATCCATCCGCAGGCCGCCCTGATGTGGAGCTATCCCTGGGTGGCTGATCTCGGCACCTGGCAGACGGTCTTTGAGCCGATCGTCCAGGGCGTGCTGGCCACGCGCGACAACAATCCGGAGCGTATCCCGAACGAAGATTCGCAGGACCTGGAGTTCGACGACACCAACCTCTTCGCCATGAACCGCTTTCCCGGCGTAGACCGCGTGCAGCCGGGGCCACGTGTGGACTATGGTGCCGAATGGTCCCTGCTGGCGCCCGAGGGCGGTGAGGTCCGTTTCCTGGTCGGGCAGAGCTACCGCCCCTTCGATGACAAGGGGGTCTATCCCACGGGATCGGGCCTGGAGACCAATATCTCCAATCTCGTCGGCGGCCTCCGCGCCTCGCCGGCACCCTGGCTGGATGCCACTTGGCGCTTCAGCGTCGATACCGGTAGCGGCAGCTTCGACCGCAACGAAATCGGCTTCTCGGCCGGTGTGCCCAAGCTCAGGCTCAACGTCGAATATCTGCAGGCCGACGCCCTCTTGAATGATCAGGACGAGGAGATCTTGGAGGGGCGCAACCAGATCACCGTGGGGCTCTCCTCGCGTGTGAGCGAGAACTGGTTCGCCTATGGCTCACACCTGCAGGACATCGAAGACAATCGCGCGCTGCGCACCCGTGGCGGCATTCGCTATGAGGACGAATGCATCGTCGTCGAAGCGGTCTTCGAGCGCTCGCGCTTCGATGACCGCGAGCTGGACCCGGACAACAGCTTCTACATCAAGGTCAGCCTCCGCTCCTTCGGCGACCTGACCTAAAAGTCAAGCCCTCTCGCCCGACGACCGCGGTCAAAATTGATCTATGTGATCACATCTAGACGATGCAGGTCTTGCCTTCGTTCCTGCTTCGTCACACACTGAGGCCAAGCAAGGCATCAGCCGTGACGTCTGCTGCCTGGCAGCTTTCCGTGCCCAACCATAAAGAGCGAGGCGAAGAACCAGATGCTTGAACAGGATCAGAAGAGGCGCGTCCGGCGCCGGCTGTTGACGGGCTTGGCGACGGCAGGTTTGACCGCAGTCTCCCTGGCCTTGGCCGGGGGACAGGCGCAGGCACAATCGGGAGATCCAATCATCGTCGGCAATATTCTGGATCAGTCCGGCGGCCTGAACATCTATAGCCTGAAGCAGATCCAGGGCGTTGCCTTGGCAGTCGACGAGATCAACAAGTCAGGCGGCCTCTTGGGGCGCCCGGTCGAGATCCGCTTCTATGACAGCCAGTCCGACAACAAGTTCAATTCCCAGTACGCCACCAATGCCCTGTTGCGCGACAAGGTCAGTGTGATCCACGGCGGCATCACCTCCTCCTCGCGTGAGGTCATGCGGCCCATCGTGCAGCGCTTCGGCGGCCTGCTGTTCTACAACTCCCTCTACGAGGGCGGCGTCTGTGACCGCCGTCATGTCTCCACCGGCATGGTCCCGGCCCAGCAGCTGGAAGCACTCATCCCCTACGTCATCAACGAGAAGGGGAAGAAGAAGAGCTACATCCTCGCGGCCGACTACAACTATGGCCACATCACCGCCAAGTGGATGCAGAAAATCATCGAGGCCAACGGCGGCGAAGTGGCCGCGGTTGAGTTCTTCCCACTGGACGTGACCAACTTCGCACCGGTGCTGGCCCGCATTCAGGAAGCCAATCCCGACGTGGTCTATTCGGCCCTGGTCGGCGGTGCCCACATGGGCTTCTACCGCCAGTTCGAGTCGACCATCGGCAAGGACAACATGCTGCTGGCCTCCTCCACCTATGGCGTGGGGCGCGAGCAGACCGAGCTCTCGCCGCAAGAGGGTGAGGGCATCATCATCGCGACCTCTTTCGTCGACGACCTCGACACCCCGGCAGCCAAGGACTTTGTCAGTAAGTTCAAGGCCTTCTCCGGCGAGGACGATTACATCGGCGAGTATGGCGAGTATGGCTATCGCGGCGTGATGCTCTGGGCCGATGCGGTCCGTAAGGCAGGCTCGGCCGAGCCCGACGACGTGATCGCGGCGATGAAGGAAGGCGGGGTCTCCTTCGACGGGCCTGGCGGCCTCTATTCCATCGACGGCAAGACCAATCACACGACGATGGACATCCACATCGCGATCGGCAACGACAAGGGCAGCTTCGACCTGCTGCAGTCCTTCCAGCAGCAGCCGCCGTTGGACACCCAGCTGGTCTGCGATCTGCACGCCAACCCCGACGACACCACGCAGTACGAGCCGGAAGTCAACTAGGCTCACGCAGCGTCGTCTAGCTCCAAGGGGGCGAGCCTCGCGCTCGTCCCCTTCCCGCCTGCCGCCGAACTGTCGAAGGATTACCGCCGGCCATGCTTGAGGTCGTTCTGATCTATGGCTATCAGATCCTCTTCTCGATCAGCATCTTCATTCTGATCAGCCTGGGGCTGGCAATCATCTTCGGCATGATGAAGGTGATCAACCTGGCCCATGGCGAGTTCATCATGCTGGGCGCGCTCTTTTGCGCGCAGCTGGCTCAAGGCGGCATTCCGCTGGGTCTGGCGATACCGCTGGCCGGCCTGATCGTTGGCCTGGTCGGAATCGTAGGCGAACGCCTGGTCATCCGCTTTCTCTATGGCCGCGTCCTCGACACCCTGCTGGCGACCTGGGGCCTAAGCCTCCTGATCGTCGGTGCAGTCACCACCTATTTCGGGCCGCAGACCAGTTCGACACCGCAGAATCTGGGCACCCTCTCGCTGGGCACCTTTTCCATCTCGGTCTACAGCCTGGTCATGATCCTGGTCGCCTTCGCGCTTCTGATCGCCATCTACTGCCTCTGGCGCATGACCAAGATCGGCCTGATCGTCCGCACCACGATGCAGAACGCGGCCACCGCACAGGCCCTTGGCATCAATACCGACCGCGTCTTCACCTTGACCTTCGGCTTCGGCGCCTTTCTGGCAGGCCTCACCGGCGCCATCCTGGTGCCGCTCTTCGGGGCCTCGCCGACCATGGGCGTCTTCTACATCGCCAAGGCCTTCATCACCGTGATCGCCGGCGGTCCCTTGCCACTCACCGGAACCCTGGCGGCGTCCAGCCTCTTCGGTGCCATCGATGGGGCAGTCGCCTATCTCACCACCTCGGTCCTGGGCGAGATCTCGGTGCTCTTCGTCGCCATCATCCTGCTCCGGTTGTTGCCGCAAGGCATCACCGGGCGCCTGAAGCGGGGAGTCTAGAGCGCCATGGGGGACCTCTTCGCGCTGAAACCCGCAAGCGAGCGTCCGGGTTGGAGCTGGTGGCTGACGGTCATCGTTGTGACGGTGGGCCTGATGCTCCTGCCCTCCTACTACGATCTGGCCTTCCAACTGGACACCTCGATCATCTTCGTTCTGGCCCTGCTGGCGCTCTCCATGTCCTTCCTCTGGGGCTATGTCGGCATCCTCAGCCTGGGTCAGACCGCCATGTTCGGGCTTGGCGGCTACATCTACGCCGTCATGTCGATGAATACCGGCGAGACCACGACGGCGGCGCTGGCCGGCATCATCCTGCCGGCTGCCTTTGCCGCCCTGCTGGGCTACTTCCTGATCTGGGGGCGGATCAGCGACATCTACTTTTCGGTCATCACCCTGGTCGTCACCTTGATCCTGGAAAAGGCGATCCGCGCGACATCGGGCGATCAGTTCGTCGTCGGCAGTGTGCGCCTGAACGGCCAGAACGGCATTCCCGGCGTCCCACCACTACAGGTTCCCTGGGACCCCAAGGTCGAACTCTTCATCGACGGGGTTTTCTACCTGACGGCCGGCATCATGATGCTGGTCTATGTCGGCCTGCGCCTGCTGTTGACCAGCGGTTTCGGTCAGGTCCTGGTCGGCCTGCGCGAAAACCAGCGCCGCGTCGAACTGCTGGGCTACGACAGCCGCAAGTACCATCTGGCTGCCTTCACCCTGAGCGGCGCGATCGCCGGTCTGGCCGGTGTCCTCTTTGCGGTCTGGGGCAACTTCGTCGGCCCCTCCATGTTCGACCTGAATCAAGCGGCCCAGGTCATCATCTGGGTCATCGTCGGTGGGCGCATGACCCTGGCCGGCCCGATCCTGGGAACCGCCCTGGTGGTCTATCTCACCACCTGGCTCGGAACCCAGGGGGTCGGGCAGGTGACCCTGGTTTTGGGCGCCGTCCTCACCCTCTTCGTGCTGCTCTTCAAGAACGGCTTGCTTCCCTCGGTTTCCGATGCATTGAGCAGCCTTGAGCTCTCTCTGCGCGGCAAGGGGGAGCGCTCATGAGCCAGATAATCCTTGAGACGAAAGCGCTGCGCAAATCCTTCGGCGGCGTGCATGCCATCGACCGTGTCGACTTCACCTTGGAGGAAGGCGAGCTGCGCTGCCTGATCGGCCCGAACGGGGCCGGAAAGAGCACCTTCTTCAAGATGCTGACGGGCCAGCACCAGCCGACCAGCGGCCAGATCCTCTTTCGCGGGCACGACATCAGCCGCGCCGATCCGCACGAAATCGGCCGCCGGGGCATCGGCATAAAGAACCAGGTCCCGGACGTCTTCGACGGCCTCTCGGTCTTTGAGAACCTGAGCCTCGCTGCCCGTTTCGCCCTGCCCAAGGCAGAGGCCCGGCGCAAGCTGGAGGAAGTGGTCGAGCGTGTGGCCCTGAGCGATATCCTGACCCGCATGGTAGGTGAGCTGGCGCATGGACAACGCCAGTGGGTGGAGATCGCCATGGTGGTCGCCCGCGAGCCAAGCCTGGTGCTCTTGGACGAGCCCTCAGCCGGGATGAGCGTGGAAGAGACCGCCCGCACGGCCGAATTGATTCGCGAGATCAACCGCGAGGCCACGGTGGTGGTGGTGGAGCACGACATGCAATTCATCCGCTCCATCGCCAGCATGGTGACCGTCTTCCACCAGGGCCGCATCCTGGTCGAGGAGACCGTTGAAAAGGCCTTGAGCGATCAGCGGGTCCGCGACGTCTATCTGGGGCGGAGCGCGGCATGAGTTTGCTGGAAGCCGAGAACCTGACCTCTGGCTATGGCCGCATTCGCGTGCTGGACGGCCTGTCGCTTGCCGTGGACGAGGGCGCCTTTATCGGCATCCTGGGCCACAACGGCATGGGCAAGACCACCTTGATGCGGGCGCTGATGGGCTTCCTGCCGGCCGGCAAGGGTCACATCCGCCTCGCAGGCGACGACATCACCCGGCTGAAGCCCTTCCAACGCAATCGACGCCGCATGGGCTATGTCCCGCAGGGGCGCGAGATCCTGCCCGCCCTCTCGGTCATGGAGAACCTCAAGGCCGGCGCACTGGTGGCCGGGCTCTCCAGCAGCGCCGAAGAGCAGCGTATCGAGGAAATCCTGGGCTTCTTCCCGCGCCTGAAGCCGCTGTTGAAGCGACCCGGTGGTGCGCTGAGTGGTGGGGAGCAGCAGCTCTTGGCGCTCGCACGCTGTCTCTGCGGCGACCCGCGCCTCATCCTGCTGGACGAGCCGACCGAAGGCATCCAGCCCTCCATCATCGAAGAGATTGCCGAGCGGCTGAACCAATTGAAGGCCGCCAGTGGGCTGACCGTCATCCTAGTGGAGCAGAATCTGGATTTCATCCGCGCCCTGGCCGAGCGGGTGCTGATCATTCAACGCGGCCGAATCCTGCACGAGCTTGGCCCCGACGACCTGACCGACCCCGCATTGGTGGCCGAATTCGTCGGCATGTAGGCCTAAGGCAAGGGAGAGAAACATGATCGCACTCACCGCCATCATCCGGGTCCAAGCGGGCCATGAAGACACAATCAAACAAGAACTCCTGAAGGTCGCGGCCTATGCCGCGGCGGAAGAACCGGGTACGCTCGGCTACTATTGCGGCCAGGACGGAGAGGACCCGCTAGTCTTCACCACCTACGAACGCTTTCGCGACCGCGCGGCCATGGAGAGCCACAATGGTTCGGAGACCGTGGCGGCCTTCTTTGCCGTCGCCAAACCGCTGTTGGACGGGGATCCCATCATCCAGGTTTCCGAAGAGATCTTTGCCAGTTCGTAATCCTGCGCCCTGCCCACCCCCCGGGCGAACCTGCGCAGCAACCAAGGGAGAGGTGCTATGCCTGTACGCGGACCGACTCATGAGCAGTTGGAGGACATCGTCGACGATCTCTACATGACGATGAGTGGCGAGGAGATCGAGTTCTTCCATGGCGTGATCGGCGGGCTCTTGGAGTCCTACGAGGTGGTCGAGCAGATGCCCGACTACATCCCCAGGGTGAAGTACCCCCGCACCCCCGGCTACAAGCCCAGCGGGGAGGAGAACAAGTACAACGCCTGGTACGTGAAGAGCGAAATCAAGGGCGCTGACAGCGGCCCCCTGGCCGGCAAGACCATCGTGGTCAAGGACAACGTGCAGGTTGCCGGCGTGCAGATGCGCAACGGCGCCTCGACCTTGGAAGGCTTCACGCCGAACCTGGACGCCACCATCGTCACCCGGATGCTGGACGCCGGCGGCACCATCAAGGGCAAGGCGGTCTGCGAGTACTTCTGCCTCTCCGGCGGCAGCCACACCTCGACCCCGGCCCCGGTTGAGAACCCGCGCAAGGCCGGGCATTCAGCTGGTGGATCTTCGTCCGGCAGCGGCGCCTTGCTGGCGGCGGGCGAGGTCGACATGGCGATCGGCGGCGATCAGGGCGGCTCCATCCGCATTCCCGCCGCCTACTGCGGCAACTACGGCATGAAGCCGACCCACGGCCTGGTGCCCTACACCGGAGTCATGCCGATCGAGAGCACCATCGATCACACCGGCCCGATGACCAACAACGTTGCCGACAATGCCCTGCTGTTGGAGGTCTTGGCCGGCGAAGACGGGCTCGATCCGCGGCAATACAACGTCCAGACCCACAAGTACACCGAGGCTCTGGGCGCCGGCATCCAAGGCATGAAGATCGGCGTGGTCACCGAGGGCTTTGGCCTCGCGAACTCGGAAGAGGACGTGGATCAGAAGGTGCGTGCGGCGGCCGAGAAGCTTGCCAGTTTGGGTGCAGAGGTCAGCGAGGTCTCGATCCCCATGCACCTCAAGGGCCAGGCCATCTGGACGCCGGTCGCCGTGGAGGGCCTGCAGGCGCAGATGATGCAAGCCAACGGCATGGGCTTCAACTGGAAGGGCCTCTACTCGACCGCACTGTTGGATGCCCATGCCAGCTGGCGCAACCGGGCCGATGAGCTGTCGCACAGCCTGAAGGTCTGCATGCTCTTGGGTGAGTACTTCATCAAGCACCATCGCGGTCACTACTACGCCAAGGCGCAGAACCTGAGCCGTCTGCTGCGTGAGACCTATGATCAGAGCCTGGCCCAAGTCGACCTCTTGCTGATGCCGACCCTGCCGGTCAAGGCCACCAAGCTGCCGGATCTGACCAGCATGGAAGAGGTCATCGGCCGTGCCTTCGAGATGATCCCCAACACCGCGCCCTTCGACGTGACGGGTCATCCGGCCATGGCAATCCCCTGCGGGATGAGCGACGGCCTGCCGGTCTCCATGATGCTGATTGGCAAGCACTATGACGAGCCGACCATCTACAAGGCCGCCCACGCCTTCGAGCAGAGCGGCAACTGGATGCAGATGTAGGCTTATGCAGAGTTAAGGAGGGCCGGGCAGCGATGCCCGGCCCTTTTAGTATCTGCAAAAGTCATCTTCGACTACTTGAATCAAGGTCAGGAGAGCGACTCCTGTAGGGCGCGTGCGCCGGATCGTTGCGTTCCGCTTGCCCTACTGAGACAGAAGGCTCAGCTCTACGCCCTCTGGTACCGCTTCAATTGGCTTGTTCTGCTCCCAGTGGTTAATGAAAGCGCGCAAGAACTGGCGAATGTTCTCTCTTACCGAACCTTCGTTTGCCAGTTGCAGACGCTTGACACCAAGAAAGGCATCCGACGGCGTTGCTGTATGGCTCGCCGTCACCACTTTCTGAAAGAAGAGTGTGTTATCGGCTTTGTTGTAGACCTTGTAGTCAACTGTCGATGCAACGGTCATGCTAAAGCCCATGAACGGCTGATCCACTTCGATCAGGTCGGCCTCCAACATGTAGCTTGCCGCCGCCGGGTCCGGGGCCAGCATACCGCTGACCTGCAACGACTGGTCTAAGGCTTGGCGAAACTCCGGCGTGCCCACCTCCGAGGTCCAGAGTGGGCTGGTCTCCTCGCCACCCCCAACGCCACCAAGTTCAATGGCGCCTTGCAGTTCTGGATTGGCGGCCACCCTCTCCGGCTGGATTGCCTGGGTTGTCATCTGAGAAACACGGGCAGGTTGTGCACAGGCTGCCAGCAGGGTCACCAAAATCAGTGAAAGTGCAATCTTCACAGGAGCTTCCTCTCTTGGTCCTTTTGCAAAGTATCGTGAGCGAGAATCGCTGTCCCGTCACCCGTCCGGTTCGCTTGTCAGAGTCATTGCTCCTCGGGTCGCGTCGTCGGTGCTGCTTCTCGCGCCGCCTCTGCGGCTTCGAGTTCGCTCACGATGCTGTCCATGTCGGGTTCCAATGGCGGGCATTGCTTAGCTTCTGAAAGCTCGGCGATGCGCCGATTGCGCGCGATGAAGGCCCGAAGTTCGGCCTCTTCTGCTGACCCCATATCCACGGCAGCCAGAGCACCGACGCCGCCCACGAGAACTCCGGCGATCGAGCCTAGATTGTCACGCTCGCGCGCCAGACTCTCGTCGCGATTGAAACCAATCGAATCGAGGTTGGCTTGATACTCGCTGTTTAACTGAAAGCAGCTCAAGACCTCGTCACTGCTGCGCTGCACGGTAACCTCTTGCGAGGGACGCCCACAGGCAGCAACAAGGATCGGCAGTGCCGCCAAGCTGATGGTTGCACGCAAAAGCATCTCTTCCCCCTAAACTGCCAGACAGCTACCAAGCTCGCCGTGACCTTGCAAGGAGAAGCTTCAGTGATTGACAGTCCAATCACTAAATCCGGGCTTCCGCAGTTGCTGGCGTTCTGACACCAAAAAATGCCTGCGGCGAGATAGCTTCAACTGATACCCTCCAAAATGCCCGCTAGTAGTGGACCCAAGTCCTGAGCCTTCACCGGAGAGCCATGGCATGGCAACAAACAACTTGGAGCCGAGACCTCCAGACGACCGAGGACCCATCTTGTGTATCGGTCTGCGTCCGTCACCCCGTAGCGAGGAAAGGTACCCAGTCGTGTTGGCGAGGCAGCAAACTCTCCGGGCGGCAGGAGTTCGGCGCTAAAGGCATCCGTCACGATCCAGGCAGTTTCAGCACCGCTAATCTCCACCCACACCTCGCCGGTCTTCAGGCCTTCCGGTTCCAAGAGTTCCTGCTCTTCAATCAAGTGCGGCGTGAGCGCATCGAGCGGCGCGAAGCTGAGACCGGTGACTTTCCGCAATCGTAGCTCTGCTGCCGCCGAGCAACAGAGCATCGCACCGGGAAAGGCCTTCACATGCTCCTCTAAGCCCTTGTTGTGATAGTGGTTGGGGGCCAAGAGCGCTGTCACACCGCCCAGGCTCTCCAATTGTGCAGCGTGCGTAGCGGACATTCCGCTGACCGGACTGTAAAGGCAAAGAGAACCATCTCGAAGACGGAGCGCAAAGCAATTCAGCTTGCCTGACCGTGCCATAAAAATGCCGTCGAGCCCATCAACTGGGGCAAACTCGGAGCTTTGTCGTCTCATGGCAGCCTATTCTTCAGGCTTGCGCAGAGCAGATCGACAAGGGCGCGGCCCGCGGTCTGATCCTTGCGTTGTCGGTTTTGGGCGTGAATGCCCATCACTGCTGGCACCAAAGCACCAGCCAAGTCGCTGGGTGCAAAGCCAGCGCGTTCGCCCAGGGCTGCACATTCGTTCTCCAACGCCTGACGGAAATGGTCTTCAAGGGTCGCCCAATAGGTCTCTGCGGCTTCCGCCAAGAGCGGGCTTTGAACACGCGCATTCTCGATTCCGGTGTTCACGATCAAGCAGCCGAAGGCGCTGGAGGTCATGGATCCTGGTGTGACCAGCCCTTCGAGAAAGCCGATGATCTCGGGTATCCCGCCCTCCTTCATCGGAGCCATGGCACTGGAGATCGCGGCCTTGGCATAGAAGGCAAGCGCCTCCAGATAGAGGCCTTCCTTGCCGCCGAAATCCGACCGGATGGCGAACTGATTGATGCCCGCTAAGCGCTCAAGCTCGCGGACGCCGAGCGCTTGATAGCCGTGTTCCCAAAAGGCGTAGCAGGCCTTCTTTACGGCGGTCTGGCGATCATAGGATTTTGGTCGTGCCACGCGCATCTCCGTCTGGAGGTACCTATACACTTGCATAGAAACAATTTCAATGCAGACGTATAGGAACGGAGCGCGGCGCCGCCATCAACGACCCCGCGGCACGGTCGCAGGAAGCACCCTCACGTTATGGGTAAGCTAATAGGCGCCTCGCCTTCTCTCAACAGGAGGGCAATCGGCACCGCCAGTCTGAGCTTTGTAGCAATCCAAAAGGGCCGTGCATCACTGCCCGACCCTTTCTCATTTACGAAGACTTACCCGGCTAGCTTCGAAAGCGCTCGGTAGGCCTTGACCGGAATGAATTCGATCTGCAGCAAACCCGCCTTCACGAAGGGCAGCTCGGAGAGCTTGGCCTTGGCCGCGTCGGCGGATTCGGCCTCGACGATGATGACCGCGCCGCTGCCGTCGGCGATGGAATAGATCTCGCGCACGAAGTCATCCACAGCGAAGCGCATCGCGGTCTGCGATTCGGCATCGGCCAAGGCGGCAAAGGACTCGGGCGCGGCGTTGGGATCGCGCTTGGCAACACAGATAACTTTCATCGACGACACACTCCCCTGTCGGCTCTGCCCACCGCGCTGCGGCGGGACCTGATGTTGGGCAGCGGCCGGCCGCTGCAGCGGGCGTAACCTGACGGCTAAGCCCCCTGGACGCAAGCCGACCCCGAAGACAGAGTGGTGTGCCGTGATGGCAGGTGAGACCTCCCGCTATGCGGCACGTCTAAGGCTTGCCCGCAGCGCCTTGGAGAGCGCTGCCAAGCCCGCATCCAGCTCCGCCATTGAGAGCAGGCCGAAGCCTAGCCGGAAGACGCCGGCGGGTTCGCCGAACCAGCGGCCGTCACCCAGACGCACCTCTTCGTGCTGGCAGGCAGCGATGAAGTCGGCGACCGCGGCCGCGCTGAACTGTTCGGAACGCAGTCGCAGGCAACAAAGCGCACCGGCGTCAGGGCGGACCCATTCAACCAGGTCCTGCTCTGCCGCGACCCAGGCCTCGACCCGCGCCAATCCCTCGGCAAGATGGCGGCGACGCTGACCGATGATGGCCTCTCGGCCCGCAAGCACCTTTAAGGCCAGCACCTCATCCAGGGCCGGCAGCGAGATAACGGTGTTGAACTTGCCCAAGACCAGTTGCTCTCGCAGTGCCGCATGCCGGGTCACCGCCCAGCCGATACGAAGCCCCGGCGCCCCATGGCATTTGGAGAGCGAGCCACAGACCAGCACCTGCTCACTCAAGCCGACGGCCGAGGGCGCGACGGCGTCCTCGCCATAGGCCGCGTCGCGATAGGTCTCGTCGACCAGAAGGATCGCCTCGGGGCAGACCGCCGCCATGGCGTTCAGTACCTGGCGCAGGGTCTCCCGCGAGATCGCCACGCCCGAGGGGTTCTGCGGCGTCGCCAGGCCGACCAGTCGAGTCTTGGGGGTGAGCGCAGCGGTCAGCGCCGCGACATCCAGGCGATAGCCCTGATCGAAGCTGAGCGGCAGCTCGGTCACCTTGGCACCGACTGCCAGCAGGCTGTTGTGCGCATTGGGGAAGAGCGGGCGCGTCGTCACCACCTCGTCACCCGGATCACAAAGGATGAAGGCGGAGAGGAAGAGCACCTGCATGCCCCCCGCAGTGACGACGACGTCCTCAGCCGTCACGCCGTGCAGCTCCGCCAAGGCAGCCCGCAAGGCTGGGTCACCGGCCGCTGTCCGATAGCCTAGAGGAAGCGTCTCCAGTTCTTGCAAGACGTCCGGACCCAAGAGGTCTCCGAGTTGCAGGTCGGGCCCGACACTCTCTGCCAGATCATAGGTCGGCACCACTTCGGTGAGGGACATGATGTCGTTCTTGGGAAAGCGGGTCAGCGGGCGTGCCATCGTGTTCTCTCCATTCTTCTTGGGCGCTGCGAGTGCGCGCCCCTTGCTTCCATCACCCTACCCATCGAACACCCTTGATACAGATACAGGTCCATGCAATTGTGACCAGTACAGATAGATTTTTCAGAATCTGTATTGGTTGATCGAGGGGTACAGAGAGGAGACCGGAATGGAATTCGGCAGCAGACAGCGCCTGCGCTACGAAGAGGTGGCGGACTTCGTCGCCGCTTTGGTGGATGCAGGAACCCTGCGACCCGGCATGCAGGCGCCGTCGCTTCGCCGTCTGGCGCAAGAGCGCGGTGTCAGCCTCTCGACCGCGCAGCAAGCCTATCGGCTCTTGGAGGATCGCGGCCTTCTCGAGGCGCGGCACAAGTCCGGCTTCTACATTCGACCGGGCAGCCGCGTGACACTGGGCCGCCCTGCCCTGTCGGCACCGCCGCACGAGGCGCGATCCGTCGCCATCGGCGGTGTGGTGGAGCTCTTGGAGCAGGGGGCCGATCCGAACCTGGCGCCGCTGGGCTGTGCCGTCCCCAGTGCTGAGCTGCTGGCTGCCGGACGCCTGGACCGCTTCCTGGCGCGCGCGGCACGCACCAAGGGGACCAGCCTCAACACCTACACAGAACCGCGCGGCCTCTTGGAGTTGCGCCAAGAGATCGCGCGCCGGGCCTTGCGCTGGGGGCAAGCTCTGGCGCCGGAAGACATGGCCATCACCTGCGGCTGTACCGAGGCACTGTCGCTAGCGCTCAGCGCGGTCACCCGTCCCGGCGATACCGTGGCCATCGAGTCGCCCAGCTACTTCGGATTGCTGCAGGTGCTGGAAGCGCTCGGCCTCAGGGCGCTGGAGCTGCCGACCCATGCGACCGACGGGATCAACCTTAAGGCCGCCGAGCAGGCGCTGGAGCAGCACCCGGTGCGGGCCTGCCTGGTCGCCTCCAGCTTTAACAATCCCTTGGGTTGCCTCATGCCGAACACCAAGAAGCGCGCCCTGCTAGCGCTGTTGACCAACAAGCGGATCCCACTGGTCGAGGACGACATCTATGGGGACATCTACTTCGGAGAAACCCGACCCAAGCCCTTCATGGCCTTGGCGCCGGAGGCAGACATCCTCTACTGCAGTTCCTTCTCCAAGACCTTGGCACCTGGCTATCGCGTCGGCTGGATTGCGACCAAGCGGCATATGCGGCGCGTACTGGAGGCCAAGTTCGCACATACGCTCTGCGGTGCCGTGCTCCCGCAGGCCGCGCTGGCGGATTTTCTGTCTTCTGGCGGATACGACAACCACCTAAGGCGCATGCGCCGGGTCTTCGCCGACAACATTCATCGCATGACCCATGCGATCGCCCGCTACTTTCCACCCAGCACCAAGGTCACACGGCCCGCCGGCGGCTTTGTGCTCTGGATAGAACTGCCGGAGGAGGTCGACAGTCGCCAGCTCTATGACAAGGCGCTGGCTGAAGGGGTGTGCTTTGCGCCTGGCACCGTGTTTTCTGCCAGCGGACGCTATCGCAACTGCCTAAGGCTCAGCTGCGGCCATGACTGGAGCCCCTGGCTGGAGTCGGCCGTGCGCAAACTGGGCCAGCTCGTCTTCGAAGCGCTGGACAGAAAAGCGCCGAGCTTAGTGTAGAGAGAAGAGTGCGGTCGCGGCTTCGACCTTGGGCGGCGCGACCAGCTCCTTGCGGCCGACGGTCACGGAGTGCAGGGCGGCATCGATCTCCTTATGCCAATAGGCAAGGAACTTGTTGAGGCGCGGGTAGTCGGGGGCGCGATCATAGTGCTGCCAAACGAAACTCTGAAGCACGCCAGGATGGTCCGGCATGTAGTAGAGAATCTCGGCTGTGGCTAAGCGATAGCCTTCCAACTGTTGGGTCAGAGCCCGGTCACACCCACTTTGCATTGCGCTACTTCCGCTCCCTTTTCGCCCCCCGATCCTGCGGCGGCCCCTTGGTCGATGCGGCGCCTGCCTTTACCTGGATGAAAAGCCTGGGACGAATCGGTGCGAGAGATCAAGCGAAAAAGCTAGATTCTTCAATATGTTAGCAGCAAAGCCTTGTGGCTGCTAACAGACTTCAGGTGGTTGAGCCTGCCAGATCGCTGTTCGAGACGCTCTGGACCAGATGCAGAAAGGAGCGCCTCTGGGCATCATCGGCAATACGCCCATAGCTGCGGACCAGCGCCAGGATCTGCGCATCCTGGGCCTGCCCGTCTGACAGCAGAGGATCCTTGGTCGGGCCTGCCGAGGCGCGCAAATCGGGCAAGCCATCGAAAAAGAAATCAACGGCAACGCCCAAGCAAACGGAGAGGCGGTGCAGGCGTTCCGGCGTCAGTTGGCTGCCGCCATTTTCATACTTCTGGATTTGTTGAAAGGTTACACCCAAACTGCGAGCGAGCTGCGCTTGCGAGAGCCCCAGGAGCACACGTCGCCCTCTGAGCCGCTGGCCCAAATGCTGATTCACCATGATACTACTTTTAGATGCTCTCCGACCCTTCCCTCGCATCGAACAACTCCCTGTTCTAGAATGGGCTTGCGTTTCCTTATGACCAAGCACGGCTTGTCATGCAAGCGTCTTGCTCAAGAGATATTCTCGCAAAAGACGTGTCAACGCAAGCGGACTCTGCGGGTAGGACGGCAGGCATGGAGTCACGCCTCCCCGATCGTTGCCAGTAATGACGCTGCTTTTGATTGTATTGAAGGGCGCGCGGGAAGGCAGAAAGCGGGCGCTTCCTTCAGTCAAATAGTTGAAAGATAGCAGAAAGTTCTGATGAGTGTGGGTCTATCCGGCGTGACCGATCAGAGACAACCATTCGGCTTCCGTCAGCACGGCCACACCCAGGGCTTGTGCCTTGGTGGCCTTGGAGCCGGCATCGGCGCCGACCACCACATAGTCGGTGCGCTTGGAGACGGAGCCTGCGACCTTCGCGCCTAATGCCTCGGCACGCGCCTTGGCTTCACTGCGCGTCATCTGCTCCAGGGTGCCGGTGAAGACCAGGGTCTTTCCGGCTACGGGCGAGTCGCTCTCGGCCACCGCCTCAGCATCCTCCACCTCTAAGGCTTCCTCCAAGCGCAGCAGCACCGCCAGATTGTGCTCCTCCTGGAAGAAGCGACAGAGGTCATCGGCAACAACGATCCCGATCTGGTCGATGTCGCAGAGCGCGGCAAAGGCTTCCCCAACCTCTTCAGGCTTGCGCGCCTCAGGTGCCGCAGCACGCTCGCCAGCCGCGTGGCGCATGGCAGCGTGCCAGGCGGAGAGAGATTGATAGCGGCGCGCCAATAATTTCGCCGTCGCCTCGCCAATCTGGCGAATGCCAAGCGCATAGATGAAGCGCTCCAGCGAAATCCGTCGCCGCTGTTCAATGGCGGCGAAGAGGTTCTCGGCCGAGCGTTGGCCCCAGCCCTCCCACTCGGCCAAGGGCGTGCCAGCCGCGCCATCGCGCGCTTGCAGGGTGAAGAGATCGTCGGGAGTCCGGATCAGACCCTGCTCGAAGAAGGCCTTAATGTGTTTTTCACCCAAGCCCTCGATATCGAAGGCGCCGCGGCTGGCGAAGTGGCGCAGCTTCTCCACCTGCTGATGCGGACAGGCCAGCTCGCCGCTGCAGCGCGCCACGGCCTCACCCGGCTCCCTTACTACCGGGCTCTCCAGCGAACAGGGGCAGTGGGTCGGGAAGCGATAGGGCTCGCTGTCCTCGGGACGCTTGTCCAGAAGGACCGAGACCACCTGCGGGATCACGTCGCCGGCGCGCTGCACCACCACGCTGTCGCCGACCCGAATATCCTTGCGATTGATCTCATCCTCGTTGTGCAGGGTCGCGCGCGACACCACCACGCCGCCAACCGTGACTGGGGTCAGATGTGCCACCGGAGTGAGAGCACCGGTGCGCCCCACCTGAATCTGGATCGCCTCCAGGTGCGTGACCGCCTGCTCAGCCGGAAACTTGTGCGCAATGGCCCAGCGTGGCGCCCGGCTGACAAAGCCTAGGCGGGCCTGCAGATCCAAGCGGTCAACCTTGTAGACGACCCCGTCGATGTCGTAGTCGAGGTCGGCGCGTTGTTCCCCGATTTCACGGTAGGCGGCCAGGGCCTCCTCCACGCCCTGGCAAAGGCGCGACAGCGCGTTGACTGGAAAGCCCCAGGCACCGAGCGTAGCCAGCGCCTCGTGGTGTGTGGCGCCAAGGCCTGCCTCGGCCCCACCGCTGACCTCGCCCCAGGCATAGGCGAAGAGGCGTAGCGGCCGGGTTGCGGTGATCGATGCATCCAGTTGGCGGAGCGAGCCGGCAGCAGCGTTGCGCGGATTGGCGAAGACCTTCAGGCCCTCAGCCTCCTGACGGGCGTTCATCTCCCGAAAATCAGCCTTGCGCATATAGACCTCGCCCCGGACCTCCACCAGCGCCGGCGCCTTGCCGGCCAACCGTTCCGGGATCTCCTTCAAGCTGCGCAGGTTCTCGGTGATGTCCTCGCCTTCGCTGCCGTCGCCGCGGGTCGAGCCGCGCACGAAAGCGCCCTCCTCATAGCGCAGCGAGACCGAGAGGCCGTCGATCTTCGGCTCTGCCATGACCGTTTCTGCCGCCGCGCCGTCCTTGCCCAGGAAGCGGTTCAGCCGCTGAAAGAATTCCCGCAGGTCCGCTTCGTCGAAGGCATTGCCAAGAGAGAGCATGGGAACGGCGTGGCGCACCTTGGCAAAGCCCGTCGCGACCGGCGCCCCCACCCGCTTGGACGGTGAATCGCTGCGCATCAGGGTCGGAAAGCGCGCCTCGATCTCGCGGTTGCGGCGGACCAGAGCGTCATAGCTGGCATCGTCGATTTCAGGCGCGTCGTCCCCGTGGTAGCGCTGATCATGGTAACGGATCAGCTCTGCCAGGCGCGCCAATTCCTCAGCGGCAGCAGCTTCGCTGAGCTCCGCCACAGGCAGGTCATGGGTGTCGGTCATGGGTCTGTCTCCAAGAGCTTGGCCGCCGCTTGCCGCGCCTCGACGGTGATCTCGGCACCGGCCAGCATACGGGCGATCTCTTCTCTGCGTTCGTTCTCTTCCAGCGGGCGCACGGCGGTGACCGCCAGCTTGCCCTTGGCCTGCTTCTCCACCTGCAGATGGCGCGCGCCGCGGGCCGCCACCTGGGGACTGTGGGTGACGACCAGCACCTGGCACCCCCCGGCCAGGCGTGAGAGGCGGGCTCCCACAGCCGCCGCCGTCGCGCCACCGATGCCCGCATCGACCTCATCGAAGACCAGGGTCTCGGCCGTGCCGATGCGGGCCAAGACCACACGCAAGGCCAAGAGGAAGCGTGCCAATTCACCCCCCGAAGCAATCTTTCCGATCGGCCCGGCCTCAGCGGCCGCGTTGGTCGCCACCAGGAACTGGATGCGCTCCGCCCCCTCTGCGGTCCAGGCCTCGTCCGGCAGGGGCTCGAGCGCCGTTTCAAAGCGAGCGCGGTCCATCTTCAAGGGCGGAAGCTCGCCATTAACCGCACGATCCAAGTCTCGCGCCGCTTTCTCTCTGGCCTTCGAGAGCCTCTCACAGGCGGCCCGGAAGGCCGCTTCGGTTGCTGCGGCTGCTTCATGGAGATCCTTGAGTGCGGTTTCCCCGCCTTCCAGCGCCGCCAAACCTTCCGCCATCTCCTCCCGAAGCGCCGGCAGAGCCTCTGCCTCTACCCCATGCTTGCGGGCCAGGTCCTTCATCGCGAAGAAACGATCCTCGACCCAGGCCAGACGGTCGGGGTCCAGGTCGGAGTCGCTGCCCAGGTTGGCGATCTCGCGCCCGACCTCCTCGAGTTCGTTCAGACTGCGCTCCAGAGCCTGCAAAAGCGGCTGCAGGCGCTCGCCAGCCTTCTCCGAGACGCGCTCCAAGCTGCGCAGGGCCTGGACAAGCAGGTTCTCTGCCTTGCCGCCGCCGAAGAGATCGCGTTCGGCCTCGGCCAAAGCGTCGAGGATGGCGCCGCGGTGCAGCAGTAACTGACGCTCCTCCGCCAACTGCTCCAGCTCGCCAGCTTGCGGATCCAGCCCGTCCAGCTCGTCCAAGGCATGGCGCAGGCTTTCTTCCTCAGCCCGAGTTTCCTTGATGCGCGCTTCCGCGACCTCGACCGCCTGCCTTGCTTCTCGCCACGCGCCGTGAGCCGCCTTGACCTTCCGGCAGATCCCCTCGGCACGACCATAGGCGTCCAGCAGACCGG
This sequence comes from Rhodospirillales bacterium, assembly GCA_963669335.1. Lineage (GTDB taxonomy): Bacteria > Pseudomonadota > Alphaproteobacteria > Kiloniellales > JACOMY01 > JACOMY01. Next base: position 604,633 of record OY770023.1, on the reverse strand, counting down.
CATGCCCCCTCCAATCCATGAGGCCGCGTTGGTCGAACTGACCCTGTACCTCGACCAGCAGGTCGCCGAGGCTGCGCAGAAGAGAGACGCTGACCGGTTGATCGTTGACGAAGGCGCGGCTGCGCCCCTCTGCGTTGACACTGCGCTTCAAGAGGAGAAGCCCGGCCTCTTCGTCCAACCCGTTGTCGCGCGCCAGCGCCAGGGCCGGATGACTGTCCGCCAGCTCAAAGACTGCAGTGACCTGAGCCTGCTCGGCGCCGCGCCGCACCAGACGCCCCTCTGCCCTGGTTCCCAAGGCCAGCCCCAGTGCATCCAGCAGGATCGACTTGCCGGCACCTGTCTCGCCGGTCAGCACGGTCAGGCCTTCCGCCAGATCCAGATCCAAGCGTTCGATCAAGACCAGATCGCGAATGGAGAGGCGGGTCAGCATGGCCTACCGCTGCCCGCTGGCTAGAAAGGCCAGACTCCGGCGATCCAGGAATCGGGCTGCTCTTCCGGCCTGAGATCGATGCCGGTCAGCAGGTAGTAGCTGTCGGAGTACCACTGGCTGCCTGGATAGTTGTAGCCAAGCACGGCTGCCGTCGCCTGGGCCTCACGGAAGACGCCCAGCGAAATATAGGATTCGACCAGACGATGCAGCGCTTCGGGCACATGCGTGGTGGTCTGGTACTGCGTGATCACCGTGCGAAAGCGATTGATGGAGGCCAGATAGTCGCCGTGGCGCTGATAGAAGCGGCCGATCTCCATCTCCTGCCCGGCCAGATGGTCGACCGCGAGGTCGCGCTTCAGGCGCGCATCCTGGGCATAGCGGCTGTCCGGATAGCGCCTGATCACCTCTTCCAGGGCAGAGCGCGCCTGGCGGGTCATCTGCTGGTCCCGGCGTACATCCGAGATCTGTTCGTAATAGCAGAGCGCCTTCAGGTAGTGCGCATAGGGCGCATCCCTGCTGCCGGGGTGCAGGGTGATGAAGCGGTCAAGCGAGTTGATCGCATCGTCGTAGCTGTTGTTCAGATAGAAGGCATAGGCCGCCATCAATTGGGCGCGCGGAGCCCAGATTGAATAGGGATAGAGGCGCTCGACATCATCGAAGAGAGCGGCAGCCTGGCGATACTCGCCGGCCTGCATGGTCGCCAGTGCACGGTCGTAGAGTTCCTCGACCGAGGCCTCATTCGGGTCGGTCGGGATCAGTTCCTCGTCACTGGAACAGGCTGAAAGGCCCAAGGTCAGGACCAGGACCAGCAGCAGGCGAAGGGGCCAGCGACCGCTTTCGGCGATCGGCGAGGCAAAGTTCAAGAACATCCGGGGCGCTCCAACAGCAGCCAAGAGCGGCAGGCTCACCCAAGCGAGCCTCTCATGTGCCCTCTATCTAGCACTCCACTGCGCGTCGCAAAAGCCGGCCGCGGCGGCAAATCGCGACTGCCTCCCCTGCCTCACCTGGATTCCCGCTTCCTCAGCTGCCGTCACGCTCGTAGCAGATGATGGAGAGGTAGCGCGCCGGTAGCTCCAAGAGCTCTTCCGGACCATGCGGCGCATCGGCATCGAAGAAGAGGGAATCGCCCGGCTCCAGCACAAAGGTCTGATCCGAGTGGCGATAGCCGATCCGCCCCTCCAACATATGCAGGAACTCCACACCGGCGTGCTGGAAGAGAGGAAACACATCCGATTCTTCCGTTAAGGTGATGAGGTAGGGCTCGACCACGGGGCCCTTACCGGTGCCATGGCCCAGCAACTGATACTGATGCCCTGCGCGCGTACCGCGACGCTCTATGGCGAGCCCCGTTCCGGCCTTGACGAAGGTGGCCTCGCGCGCCTCCTCGAAGCGTCGGAAGAAGGCGGTGACAGGAACCTGCAGTGCACGGGAGAGCGCTTGAAGGGTGGCGAGAGAGGGAGAGGTCGCCCCGTTCTCGATCTTGGATAGCATGCCGGTCGAGAGCCCGGCCGCTCGCGCCGCTTCGGCCACAGTCATATCGAGTGACTGGCGAAAGGCCTTGGCCTCGCGCCCGATCGCCACCTCAAGACTGTTTTCCTGAGCCCCGCTCAATGCATGCGGGTCCTGTTCCTCCGGCGCCCGGCCTCCTCTGCTCTCCGCTGACTTGCTTCTAGCGATGGTTTCTCTCCCGACGAAACTTCTGTAACCCTTAGTAAAAAGTTTAGGGCGCTGCCCTGCAACGATCCAGTGACACTGCGACATAAATTTTGGGCAATCCCATCTACTGCCTGTTTTCCGCTCATCTGCGCCTCTCAGAGGCAATCTTCGCTCCTCAGAGTCTCGGCCTCCTCTGTAATACCTCTCCCATACCCGCAAAATCAGAACAAGCACCCCGTTCATTTCCAATAAGTATTAAGTTGAATTGCGGCATTGTCTAATTTTTACGCAACCAATTACAACACAAACTCTGCTTGAATAGTTTTGCGATATTGATTTTCACCGCGCGTCGTGTTTCCCAAGAATCAACTATGGTTCACGAAGGGGCTGTTGAGACCAAGAGAGATGGGTCTCGGCCAGACCGTCGAGCCGAGTGTTGGGCTGGTTGCACGAAGGTCCCGAGCCACCCGACACGCCAATCACTGTGTCAGCGACCTTCACAACGCGACTGAGAGACATGAGGGGTGACCGGAATGGAAGGAACCGATCTACAAGCCGCGATCGACATGATGAACACCATCAACATGGAGGTGTACTACTGGTGGTGCACCGCCATCATGGTCGTCATTCACGCCGGCTTTCTTGCCTATGAGATGGGCGCTTCGCGGATGAAGAACGCGCTGGCCTCCGGGGTGAAGAACATCCTGGCCTTCGCGTTTCTTATCCCCACCTTCTACCTCTTCGGCTGGTGGATCTATCTGGCCTTCCCCAATGGCTTCGTGCCGATCGATGCGGCCGACGGACTGCCATGGTCGATGGCCATGGGTCCAAACCTCTCGGACAATGCCACCGGCGTTTTCTGGGCGGCCTTCACCCTCTTCGCTGCGACCACCGCCTCGATCATGTCAGGCTCGGTCATTGAGCGCATTCGCGTCAGCGGCTTCATCATCCTGGCGATTGTGCTGGGCTCCGCAGTCTGGATCCTGGGCGCCTCCTGGGGCTGGCATCCGGAGGGCTGGCTCACCACCGAGCTTGGCTTCCATGACTTCGGCGCGGCTGGATGCGTGCACACCGTCGCCGGCTTCTTCGCACTCGGCGTGCTGATCAACCTCGGACCGCGCATCGGCCGCTTCAATCCCGACGGCAGCGCCAATCCCATCCTGGGTCACAGCGTGCCTATGACCTTGATCGGCCTGATGCTGATCATCGTCGGCTTCTTCGGTTTCCTGGGCGGTTGCGCGATCTATATGGGCAGCGAGCAGTGGGTGAACATCTTCGGCCAGCCGATGACGCTTTCCTCCATCGGCTTCAACACCCTGATGGGCTTCGGCGGCGGCATAATCGGCGCCTTCCTGGTGACCCGCGATCCCTTCTGGATGATGTCGGGCGCTCTGGCCGGGATCATCTCGGCAGCCTCGGGCCTGGACATCTACTATCCGCCGCTGGCCTTCCTGATCGGCTTCATCGGCGGCTGCATCATCTATCCGGCCAACGCGCTGATCGAGAAGTTCCGCATCGACGACGCGGTCGGCGCCTTTGCCGTGCATGGCGTGGCTGGCGTCTGGTCGATGGTGGCGCTCGGGATCTTCGCGGCGGGCTATCCCCAGGTGAACCCCGAGTGGCCGGCGGTCAACCTGGGCGGCATGGTCTTGAGTGCGGTGGTGATGATGGCTCTGGGCTTCATCCCGGGCTACGTGATCTCGCTCGTCCTCAAGGTCTTCGGACTGCTGCGGGTCGGCGGCCAGGCAGAGATCATGGGTCTCGACGCAGCCGAGCTGCCAATCCGTCCCTATCCCGAGGCCGGCGTGCCCCAGAGTGGGCCGCCGAGCCGGGCCCGCCCTGTCGCCACACCTGCCGAGTAACCCTCTAGAGGAGAAGAGCTATGAACTCTGTACCATTCGAGTCTTGGGAGGGGGCGAGCGCGATCTTCACCTTCGCCAACAGCCCAGGAATGATGAGCCTCTTCCTGATCCTGGTCGTCGGCGTGGTGGTCGGCGTGATCGCTCAATCAGCCCGGCACGAGAACGCCAGCTTCAAAAAGTGTGAGGAGGAGCGCTAGGTTTCCTTGCACCATTGGTTCTATGATCGGCCGCGCCGGAGGGCTTCCCCGGCGCGGCCTTTCTTTTCTTGATCGGGTGGTGGGGCATGGACTGGGCAGTCACTGCAGAGATCTTCGTCTTCTGCCTCATCGGCGGCGTGATTGCCGGGATCGGCGCCGGGCTCTTCGGGCTGGGTGGCGGTCTCACCACCGTGCCGATCCTGAACTACCTGCTGCCGCTCGCCGGGGTTCCGCACGACAACATGATGCACTGCGCGCTCGCCAGTTCGCTCGTCCTGATCGTGATCAACACCTCTGCCGCAGCACTCAAGCGCTGGCGATCGGGCGAGATGGATCTGACCTGGCTGAAACGCCTGATCTTGCCCATTGCACTGGGTGCCGTGGTCGGGGCCGCGGTGGCAGACCTGGTTTCGACCCTGGTGCTGCATCTCTTCTTTCTGCTGGTCGTCCTCAACTCGCTGCGTGGCTGCATTCAGGGCCTGGTGAAAGCGCGCCACGAGGGGCTGTCAGAGACGGCAAGCAAGACGCCACCACCTTCCAACCTCTTGGCCAGCATCATGTCAGGCATAACGGGCTTCGCCGGCGCCTTGGGCGGGACCGGTGCCGGCACAATCATGGTGCCCTTCCTGAGCAACCATGGTTTCACCATGAAGCAGGCCGGTGCGCTGGCCGCCGGTCTTTCCGTCGGTATCGGCCTCGTCGGCTCGATCGGCTACATCATTGCCGGCCTTAACGAGGTCGGTATGCCGGCAGGCAGCTTGGGATACCTCTATCTTCCAGCCCTCGCGGGCCTGGCGATCGGTGGTCTCGCGGCCTCCCCCTATGGCGTCCGTCTCTCGCAACGCTCCGACGAAGGCCGTCTGCGTTGGGTCTTTCTCGGAACCCTCTTGGTGATCCTGGTCGCCATGCTGTTGAAGACCTTTGGCATCACCTAGGCTAGGGAAAGCTCCATGGATCTTGGGACCCTGCTGCTGATCGTTGCAGGCTGCGTTGCGGCGGGCGCGGTCGCCGGCCTCTTGGCCGGGCTGATCGGCATTGGCGGCGGCTTCACCGTGGTTCCGGTCCTGAACTACCTGTTGCCTTTGGCACAGGTTCCGGACCGCCAGGTCATGCATGTGGCACTGGCCACCTCCCTGGCGCTGATGATCGTGAACACGGCGAGCGCTGCCTGGTACCGCTGGCGTAACGGCGATCTCTATCCACCGCTTTTCGGGCTTCTGGCCGGTCCGGTGATGCTGGGCGCCCTTGGCGGGGCCCTGGCAGCCGGGGCCCTGGCTGACTGGATTCTGCGGCTTGGCTTCATCGGCTTCATCAGCCTGGTGCTGCTGCGCAGTCTGCGCGCCATCTTCCACCCCAAACCCAAGGCACCCAGCCGGCCGCGCGGGCAAGGAAGCCTCCCCTCACCAGCGATCTGGGCGCCCTACTTCTGTCTGACCGGGGTCGTCGGCGCGATGGCCGGTGGCGGGGCGGCGACCATGACCCTGCCCTTCATGGCGAGAAACCACTACTCCATGCAGGAGGGCGCAGCCCAGGCAGCAGCGCTGAGCGCCAGCATCGGTCTGGTGGGCGCCTCGGCCTACATTCTGACCGGTAGCGGCACCGCTGCTATGCCGCCCTTCAGCCTGGGCTTTCTCTACCTTCCAGCGCTGGCAGGCCTGATCCTCGGTGGTCAGTTCGGCGTGCCGCGCGGTGTCAGACTGGCCAAGGGCTTGAGCGAAAGCCAACTGCGGGGCATCTTTCTCAGCTTCCTGGCCGTGGTCTTGGTCTCCATGGTCGCCAAAGCGCTTGGCGCGTGAGCAATGGAAGCGAGACCAGACAAAAGGCTCTTGCGACGGTTCGCGGTGGGCTCCCCCAAGCTGATCGCAGAGACGCCACGAGCCAGTGTCTGGCAGGTTTCGCAAAGCGACGGCAGTCCGGCCGCTCTTAAGGTCTATCATCGTGATTATGACGAGGAAGCACCCGGACTGGACTTGTTGCAGGCTTGGCAGGGTCGCGCTGCTGCTCACCTGCTGGGCACTGCCGATAAGGCAGTCTTGCTGGAGTGGCTGGAGGGTCCCTCGCTGAGCGAGCTCTGGCTAGATGGAGAAAGAGAGCGCGCAGACAGCCTTCTTGTCGAGACAGCCTTAAGGCTCCATGACTGCAACGTTTCGCCGACAGAGCAAATGCCAGCACTCTCTGATTGGTTCCAATCTCTTTTTGAGATCGAAAGCGACTCGTCTTGGCCCGAGTCGACAAAGCGAGACCTGGGTTTCTGCCGGGGTCTGGCACGCGACCTCATCCTGTCGTCTGAAAGTCCGATCGCGCTGCATGGCGACCTGCATCACGACAACATTCGTCTGGGCCAGCGCGGCTATGCCGCCATCGATCCCAAGGGACTGATCGGCGAGCGCGGCTATGAATTGGCCAATGCCTTTCGCAATCCCGAAGGCGCGGAGCGTCAGCTTCTTGACGCCGACTTTCAGAATGCGCGAGCCGACGCCTGGTCCGAAGCCTTCAACGTCGAGAAGAGGCGCCTCTTGCAGTGGGCAACAGCCCACGCCGCACTCTCGCTTTCCTGGTCTCTGGAAGAGGCAGAGGCCAGCGATCAAACCCGAGAGCTGCTCTCTTTCCTGTGCTCTCTCGCGTCCACCAGCGCTTAGCTCAGAAACACAAAATCGCTGGCGGTCAGGGAAGAGGCCAGAGAGATGCTCTGGACGCCAAAGGCGATGTCCACGCTGCCGTCCCCGTCGGTATCGACCTCGACCTGGTCGAGCCCGGTGTCATAGCGCGCCTCACTGTTGCCGCCGGCGTTGAACCCGCCGGACCCAAGGTAGGCAAAAGAGCCACTCTCCAGCCCCGTTGTGAAGACCAGCTTGTCCAAGGCGGTCGCAGCGTTCTGCATGTTGGCGCCGTGGAAATCGAAGAGCAGGATATCGGCCACCACGGTGCCATTCCCCAGGGTCGTCCCGGTCTCGTCGCCGTTCAGCATAAAGCTGTCCGCCCCGGTGCCGCCAAAGGCCGTGTCGTTGTTGTTGAAGAGCAGCGTGTCGTTCCCGCTGCCGCCCACCATCTGGTCCTTGGCATCGGCATCGTCCTGGCCATCCAGCAGGTCGTCGCCGTCACCACCGATCAGGCCGTCTTCGCCAGAACGTCCGCGCAGGGTGTCGTCGCCCTCCGCACCGATCAGCGCGTCATCGCCCAGCCCACCGTACTGCTCATCGTCGCCGCTGCGCCCGAAGAGCGTATCGTCGGCGGAGTTTCCGACCAATCGCGCGCCACCGGTGTTGGAATGAAGCGTCCGCTCGACGCCGTCCTTGGCGTTCGTCATCACCTCGACATGCTCGGCCAAGGTGTAGTCATCGACCGAGACGATAACGCGGTCCCTGCCTTCGCCGGCGGCCTCGATCACCATGTCGCCCACTGTTTCGACATAGAAGCGGTCGTTACCTTTGCCGCCGTACATGATGTCGGAGCCGCTGCCGCCGAAGAGGCGGTCGACACCCGCTCCGCCTGCGAGCCTGTCCATGTCCACGCCGCCGTAGAGGCGATCGTTGCCGCCCTGACCGCCCAGGTCATCGCTGCCCTCACCGCCAAAGATGTAGTCGCCACCGCTGGCGCCGCGCAGTCCCAGGTCGAGGCCCGCTCCGCCGTAGATGTAGTCGACGCCGCTGCCGCCGTTAACCACCGAGTCGTAACCCTGGTCCAGGAAGATCCAGTCGTCTTGATCGCCGCCGAAGAAGCGCGAGTCGTTGCCTTCGCCGCCGTAGAGGGTGTCGCTGCCGGAATCGCCATAGAAGCGATTGTCATAGTCTTCCCCGCCATAGAGGCTGTCGGCGCCACTGCCGCCGTAGAAGAGGCGGTCTTCACCAAACTGCCCAAAGACGCGATCCGTGCCATCACCGCCAAAGAAGGAGTGATCCGCAGCGGTGCCCCCGACCAGTATGTCGGACCCGCTGTCGCCGAAAAAAGAAAAGTCGCGTTCGTCGCCGCCGAAGAGGAAGTCGGCGCCGCTGCCACCGAAGAAGCGGAGATCGCGGCCATCCTCGCCATAGAGGCTATCGCTGCCGCTGCCGCCGAAGAAGGAGCGATCCTTCCCACTTCCACCATCTAGCAGATCGGACCCGCTGGAGCCGACAAGGCGCTTATCTTCTCCGGTGCCGCCGGTAATGGTGTCGTCGCCCCGGCCACCGAAGAGGCCATCGTCATCGCCAACACCGCCAAAAAGGCGGTCATCGCTGCCCAACCCATTCTGTCGATCGTTTCCGGTCAGCCCGAAGATATCGTCCGACAGGCTTGTTCCGAGCAGTGAATCGTTCCCACTGGTCCCAACCACGTCCGCCATGACCCCACGCCCCCGCTTTCTATTATTGTCGTCGCCAAAGCCCTCAAACCAAGATGCAAGAATGCATGTTCGTCAGTTATACAAAAATTCTCTTGTGCTTGCAATGAATGGTTTTGCAAGGACGATCGTTCAACTTGATCATCCTGCCAGTACCTGAGCGGCCGGTCTTCAGCAACTAAGACAGGGACTTAGTGGCTCAATTCGCAAATGAGCAGTCTGTTCATTTGCTCGACGTCACCGGGCCGGTGCCGTGCATTCCCGAAAAGGCGTCTAACTGCGACTGGCACCGACCAGGTCGTGGTGTGCGATCTCCAGGTGTTCGCGCACGATCCGCACCGCGTTCTCTGTATCGCGGGCGCGGATCGCATCATAGAGGGCGCGATGCTGGTCGTTGTAGGCGCGCTGGCGATCCGGCGAGAGCACCTTGTCGCGCATCCTGGCCCACTGGGCATGGCTGCGCACTGTATTGATCTGACGGTAGAGACCGATCATCAGCGGATTGCGCGTGCAATCGGCCAGGGCCTGGTGAAAGGCCGCATCGCAGCGGGTGAAGGCCTCACGGTCACGGCTGTTACAGGTCTCCACATCGTTCAAGGCTTCAGCCATGCGATCCAGGTCGCGCTGGGTTGCGTGCAGGCTTGCCAGTCGTGCCATCTGTGGCTCGATCGCCAGCCTCACCTCGATCAGTTCGATGGGGCTGGTCCGCTCGGCGACATCCTCTTCTTCGTTGTTGGAGCGATGGTTGACGAAGGTGCCGCTGCCGACCCGGCGGACCACCAGGTTACTTTCCTCCAGCTGGCGCAAGGCTTCGCGCACCGTCGAGCGCGAGGCGCCATAGTGCAAAGCCAAGTCGCGCTCGGCCGGTAAGCGTTCGCGGTAGCCATAACTGCCGTCCAAGATGGCCCGGCGCAGCTGCGCTGCTATTGCGGCAGCCCCACCCACCGTACTGGGAAGGTGACCACGCTGCCGCTCCGTCTCGCTGCCTTCCATGGTGTTGCGTTCCTCATGCTCAGTGCCTACATCCACTATACCAATTTGAACCTTTCCTGGTCCAATGAAAAATTTTGGTTTCAATTGGGCCAAGATTGTGTTGTCATTCCCCAAGTAGGGGATCGGTCGTCACTGCTGTTCCAGATCGGAGGAGCATGGCGACTGTCGGTGGCCTCAAGACCGGCCCTGTTCTGAGCCGGTTCTGATGGGCCGATAAGCCAGGCTAACACTAAGCAAGGGAGAGCGAGCGGAATGGCTCACAATACCGATCTGGAAGCCTACGTCGAAGCGCCCGGACGGGCCGAGATGGTGAAGGCGGTGCGCGAGAAGATCAACGCGCTGGGCATTGAGTACGTCTATTATCAATTCGTCTCGGTCACGGGACGCATCGTCGGCAAGGGCATCCCGGCCGACCATTGGGAAACCACCGCAGCGCGCGGCTTCCAATTGGTCTATGGCTCGACGGCCAACCTCTTCCTCGATCGCCACGGCGACTATCTGGGCTATGGCCCGGAGGCCTCTGAGCTGGTCGGCATTCCCGATCCCGACACCTTCTGCCAGCTGCCCTGGGACAAGCGGGTCGCTCGTGTCTTCTGTACCCTCTTCCGCAATCGCGAAGAGCGCGAGGATCCAGGTGCCTTCCTGACCGCCGACTGCCGCGGCAACCTGCGCCGCATCCACGATGCCTTCCAGGCCAAGCACAATGGCCTGCACATGCGTCACGGCACCGAGCCGGAGATGATGTGGCTGAAGCGCGAAGAGGACGGCAAGCTTACTGGCTACACCAAGCCGAACTGCTATCACATCGATCAGTTCGAAATGCTGCGCCCGGTCTTCCTGCGCTGCATCGAGTATGGCCGCGCCATGGGCCTGGACATGATCCAGGGCGACCATGAAGACGCGCCGGGCCAGCTAGAGCTGAACTTCATGTACGACGACGCGCTGCGCACGGCGGACAGGCTGACCACCTATCGTCAGATCTGCGCCCAGGTGGCCCGCGAGTTCGGGCTGATTGCCTGCTTCATGTCCAAGCCCTTCATGAAGGTCTCGGCCTCTGGCTGTCACCATAACGTCTCGCTCTGGTATGGCGGCGAGGACCAGGTGAACACCCTGGGCAACGAAGAGCTGCCGGGCCTGCCCGACAACTTCGCCTATCGCAAGGGCGGCGAGAACACCTTCATGCCGGATCTCAGCCTGGATCCGCGTAAGCCGGGCCCGATCGGCCTCAAGGCCATCGGCGGCGTGATCGAGCATCTGGGTGCCTTGACCGCCATCGGCTGCTCCACCGTGAACTCCTATCGCCGGCTCTGGGATACGGGCTATTGGGCGCCGGTCTTCGCCGACTGGGGCTACCAGAACCGCACCTGCGGCCTGCGCGTCTCGGCCCCTGGCCGCTTCGAGTATCGCGCCGTCGATTCGATGGTGAATCCCTACCTGATGGCCGGCGCCATCCTGCAGGCCTTCGACGACGGCATCGATCGCGAGCTGGATCCGGGTGAGCCGGAGGAGCGCAACATCTATGCGGCCATGGAAGCCGGCAAGCAGGTCAAGAAGCTGCCGATGAGCCTGGGCGAAGCCTTGGCCCGCCTCGACAATGACCCGGTGATCCAGTCGGCCATGCCCGGCGAGATGCTCAGGGTCTTCACCGAGTACAAGAACGACGAGTGGGAGCGTTTCAACGCGACCGTCACCGATTGGGACGTCGAGACCTACCTCGACTGCCTGCCGTAATCCCCTGTTGGCTCGGGCACCGGGCTCTGCCCAGCCCGAGCCATCCTTTTTCTTCGTTCCCAATAGTAAGGAGAGGTGTCCCAGCCATGTGCGGAATTGCCGGTCTCATTCATCGAGGAAAGACGTCGAACATCGGCGCCGAGATGACGGCGATGCTGCGCGCGCTGAAGCACCGCGGGCCGGATTCCACCGGCTTTGCGGTCTATGGCGAGCCCAGCCAGGCCGACTATGTGATGCGTTTCAAGGTCGCCGAGCAGGAAGACCTGAAGAAGGGCATCGCCATTCACCAGCAGGTCAAGGACCGCCGCCAGGCCGTCGATGAGCGCCTGGCCGCGATCGGTGCAACCATTACCGAGAGCGAGGGGGCGACCGAATATGCCTATCGCTATCGCTTCACCTATGACGGCGACCTGACCAAACTGGCCGAGCAGATGGAGGACATCGAAGGTGTCGAGATCCTCTCCATCGGCCGCGGTCTGGAACTGATCAAGGACCTGGGCGATGCCGATCAGGTGTCAGACCAATACGGCCTGAACAGCTTTGCCGGCACGCACGGCATCGGCCACACCCGGATGGCCACCGAGTCGGATGTCGATATCCGCTCGGCCCATCCCTACTGGGCCTACCCCTATTCCGACATCTCGGTCGTGCACAACGGCCAGATCACCAATTATTGGAACAAGCGCCGCGACCTGGAACGCAAGGGTCATCGCTTCGTCTCCAACTGCGATTCCGAACTGCTGGCGGTCTACACCGCCGACAAGTTGGAGCAGGGTTTCACCTTGGAAGAGTCGCTCCGCAAGTCGGTCGAAGAGATCGACGGCGTCTTCACCTACTTCGTCGCCACCAAGGACGAGCTGGGCATGGCCAAGGACACCATGGCCGCCAAGCCCCTGGTGCTCTTCGAGAGCGACGAGGTGGTGGCCATTGCTTCGGAAGAGATCGCTATTCGCACGATCTTCCCGGAGGAGATCGATACCTTTGACCCCTATGACGGCGAAGTCCGGGTATGGAAGGCCTAACGATGCAAGAGGATCTTTCGCATGCCATGGGCATGCACACCGAACAGCTGCGCGGTCGCACCCAGCAGATGTTCTTCGAGCCGGACGCGGACGAGAACTTCGTCTATCCAGATGGCTTCGAGGTCGACTACAACAAGCGCGCCGAGTTCGACGCCAAGGACCTGAGCACGAAAGAGGCCAACCTCAAAATCCGTGAGCTGATGCAATCGGGTCACGGGACCATCGTGGTGAAGAATCCCATGGCCCGCCATGCCTTGGGTGTGGGGATCCTGAACCGGCTGAACCTCTATTTCGAAGGCTCGCTTGGCTACTTCGGCGTCGGCGTCATCGACGGTCCCAACGTGCGCATCTCCGGTCGTGTCGGCTGGTCCTGCGCCGAGAACATGATGGCTGGCACCGTGGTGATCGAAAAGAACGCGGGCTCGCTCTTCGGGGCGGCGATCCGCGGCGGCGATCTGGTCTGCAAGGGCCATGTCGGCGCGCGCACCGGCATCGACATGAAGGGCGGAACCATCATCGTCGGTGGCGACACCGGCGCCTTCTCCGGCTTCATGATGCAGCGCGGTCGGATGATCGTCGGCGGCAACGCCGGCCACAACCTTGGCGACTCGATGTACGACGGCACCATCTTCGTCGGCGGCGAGGTCAAGTCCCTGGGCGTGGACTGCGTGCCCGGTGAGGTGACCGATCTGGATCGCGCCTGGCTTAAGCGCAAGCTGGCCATGTACGACCTGCTGCCGGCCGAGGGTGTCGACCACTACAAGAAGTACGTCGCCGGCAAGCAACTCTGGAACTACGACAACCTGGAGCCGAGCGAGAAGAAGCTGGTCCTCTAGACCACCGCTTTTTTCCGCCAGCCTCACATAGGAGCAGACATCATGGCCAATCAGCCCTTGCCGGAGGAGCATCGCGAGAAGAAGCCTTTGGGCCGCGACCGCTATCGCCTCGGCAACTCCTTCATCTTTCCGCCGCATGTCGTTGACGACATCCACATCAAAGCAGAGCTTGGCCGCTATCGCATGCGCGGTTTCTCGCTCTTCAAGAACATCCCGCATTGGGATGAGCTCACCTTCCTGCCGGGTACCCTGACGCGCTTCGTGATCGAGGGCTACCGCGAGAAGTGCGAGACCAAGACCGTGCTGGGCCCCATGTGCAAGAACCCCATGGTGCTCGACATCCCGGTCTACATCACCGGCATGTCCTTCGGCGCGCTTTCTTACGAGGCCAAGATCGCGCTGGCGCGCGGTGCCACCATGGCGGGCTCTGCCACCTGCTCCGGCGAGGGCGGCATGATCCCCGACGAGCGGCGCTACTCGATCAAGTGGTACTACCAGTGCATCCAGAGCCGCTATGGCTTCAACCCGCACCACCTGCGCCTGGCGGACGCCGTCGAGTTCTTCATCGGCCAGGGCTGTAAGGTCGGCCTGGGCGGCCACTTGATGGGCCAGAAGGTGACCGACCAGGTGGCCGAGATGCGCTCTCTGCCGGCCGGCATCGACCAGCGCTCGCCCGCGCGTCACCCCGACTGGCTGGGCCCCGACGATCTGGCGCTCAAGATCGAAGAGGTGCGTGAGGCCACCGACCACCAGATCCCGATCCAGCTTAAGCTGGGTGCGGCCCGCGTCTACGACGACGTCAGGATGGCGGCCAAGACCGGCCCCGACATCATCTATATCGACGGCATGGAGGGCGGCACCGGTGCCGGCCCGCACATCGCCACCGAAGAGACCGGTGTCCCCGGCATCGCCGCTGTGCGTCAGGCCCGCAAGGCGCTGGACGACGTCGGAGCCTCGGGCAAGGTCTCGCTGGTCTACGCCGGCGGTATCCGTAACGGTGCCGACATCGCCAAGGCCGTTGCCCTGGGTGCCGACGCGGTCGCCATCGGCCATTCGGCCCTGATGGCGCTCAACTGCAACAAGGACATCCCCGAGGCCGACTATGAGGCCGAGATGGGTGTCGAGCCCGGCTCCTGCTACCACTGCCACACGGGACGCTGCCCGGTCGGCGTGGCGACGCAGGATACCGAGCTGCGCAAGCGTCTCGATCCCGACGAGGCGGCCGAGCGGGTCTACAACTTCCTCCACACCTTGACCATGGAGTGCCAGATGCTGGCCCGCGCCTGCGGCAAGACCAACATCCACTCCCTGGAGCCGGAGGATCTGGCGGCCCTGACGATGGAGGCCTCGGCCCTGGCTGGCGTGCCTCTGGCCGGCACCAACTACACCGTCGGCGTCGACGACTATCATCACCTCTAAGATTGAAGCACGGCGGCTGCACCTCCCGATTTTTAGGAGGTGCAGCACCGAGCGGGAGAGAAGATCATGGCAGGCACCTCCTACAAGGGCTCCGAGATCAAGAACATCGATCAGTTCCTGACCGACACCTCCGGCCTCGATTCCGAGCGCGAGAAGGAGATCGGTCAGCACATCGGCTATCGCTATGACGTCAACCTGCTGCCGGATTACGAGCGTCTGACGCCCTTCCTGAAGCAGTACCTGGAGGTCATGGGCTGGGACGACCTGAACTGGCTGGAAGACGTCCATATGGGCTATGAAGAGGGCCGTCCGGCCGTCTTCGATCGCAATATCAACGGCTGGGTCACTATCCCGGAAGGCACCGACCTGCCGGAGACCCAGCAGGACCGCGACATGCTCGCGCGAGAACTGCTGATCAAGTTCCAGATGTCCAAGCGCCACCCCATGGTGGAACTGAACAAGGCCTATCGGAAGTTCTGATCAGGCTCTGAGACCTGAGTGAGAAGGGGCGCCCTCAGTGGCGCCCCTTTTTGCATTGCCGGCACAGAGGCCCAGCAAACTGTGTGAACACATCCTTGGCGTCACCATCCCAGGTTCGTCCATCCCTTTTGCAAGTCGTCGCGAAACTCTTGAACCCATTTTTCGCTGAGTTCGTCAGAGAGCGGCTGAAAGTCTGATTGAACCAGTTTGCTTCGCGGAAGGCCAAGGTGATCCATTACTTGATCCAACGCACGCTGCGGATCGCGCATGACATCTTCGTAAACAAGTGTGAGAGGAACGACACCCGCCTCCGACATCATCTCACTGATCCCGGCCTCGCGCGCAACCGCTTCGTTCAAGAGCTGATGAATTGCCTTCGCGTCATACGCATCGCTCAGATCGACTTTTGTCGGCTCCTGTCCAAACCGGCGATGCCACGCATTTGTTTTGATCGCTTTCCACCACGAGACGGCGAGACGCAGCTTGTTGCGACGGGTCAAGAAGATGTGTCGATGATAGGGGAAGGCACTCTCCCAGGCCACAATGGAAGGTTCCTCCTGTTGGTTCCTCCAATCAGGTTTGATGACTGTGAGGGCGGTTGCAAGCAGCGCCCTTGAGTAGCCTTGCTTGATGCCAAACACACCGTTGGCCGTCGAACCGAGGGCCATGATCTTCGCGA
Organism: Rhodospirillales bacterium; assembly: GCA_963669335.1. Lineage (GTDB taxonomy): Bacteria > Pseudomonadota > Alphaproteobacteria > Kiloniellales > JACOMY01 > JACOMY01. The sequence continues at coordinate 589,010 of OY770023.1, read as the reverse complement.
GGACTTCGCTGTGGTCTTCTGTTCCATAGAAATCGAACACTGCTTTGGGTGTCGCGAAACTCAAGTGCTCTCCAGGTCGCCCGGCAACCCCGGTGCGTGAGAGCAAGTCACAAAGCCATGTGCTGCCAACGCGTTGCGTGAACCAAATCGTGTAACAGAGCGTCATGCCACACCGTCCATCTGCATCCTTGTCTTGTGTAACACCAAGGTCAGGAGATAGAGGCCTGTTGCCTGTCCTTGGTAAAAATGCTCTCTACTCAGGGTCCGGATTTAGCAGTAGCTCTAGCGGGTCATCACGCCCCTCAAACCCAGCACGTCGATAAAACGAATAGCTGGCTTCGCTTGGCCAAACAATCAGCAACTCGAGTCCGATGTTACCAGCCCAATCTATCACCGCCCCAAGCAATTGGCTCCCCAGGCCAAGGTTCCGCCTCTCCGGAATCACTATGGAGTTGGTGAGGTAACCCCAATATCGCTCCCTCCCAGCGGTGATGGCTCTTTTTGGACAACTCGGATAGTCATCATTCCCAAGATCTTACTGTTTTGATCAATCACCCAGTGGGCTGTGCGCCCCTCTCTGTCGCAGAGTTCCAAGTGGCTCTTGTACCTGTCGATGAATCGCGCGCTTTCTGGGCAATGTCTCGCAGTGAGCACTCATCTGCCTTGAGCAGCCATCTCAACTCCGCAATCGATTGGTGGTGTTGCCCCCGTTTAAGCGGACACCTCGGCTAAGTTGTGAGCTCTTCGGAACGCCCTTGGGGACGCCATCTTGAGCCCTGAATGTGGATGGTTTTCGTTGTAGTCCTCGAACCATCCGGCGATCTTTTCCAGCGCGTGAGCGGCGCTTGGCAAAGGGTTGATGCGGACATAGTCGCGCTTGAAGGTCTTCACGAAGGCCTCGCAAATGCCGTTGCTCTGGGGGCTGGCGACGGGGGTGAAACAGGGCACCAGGCCCAGCTGGGTAGCAAAGCGGCGTGTTTCCAGAGCCGTGTAGGGCGATCCGTTATCGGCCAGGAACTCAACCCTCTGTGGCGCCTGTAGGCCGCCAAAGCGGCTCTCGACGGCTTCGAGCAGCATGTCGCGCACGTCCGAGCCGGAGATCCCAGCCCCAGTCAGCGCTTTCCAGGCGACGACCTCACGGTCGTGGGCATCGATGATGAAGGCGGCTCTAACCACTTCGCCATTCCAGCAGGTAAACTCCAGGCCATCCGAACACCAGCGCAGGTCGGAGCGCATGACGACGACCTTGCCGTCGTGGCAACGTCCCAGTCGAGCCCCGGAGTGCTTCTCCAGCAGCAGCCCATGGTGCTTCATAATCCGGTAGATGCGCTTGTGGTTGAGCGGTGTTTCGCCCCGGGCGGCCCGATCGCGGTTCACCAGCGCGGTGATGCGACGGTAACCATAGCTCGGCCGTGCATCGACCAGAGGGCGGATCTCCGCCAAAACCGCCGCGTCTTGCGCTTTGTGATAGCGCCGACGCGGCTCAGTGCCGGACGCAAGCCGCTGCACCAGGTTCGAGCGCGACACCGATAACGTGTCGGCGACCGACTTCACCGGGAAGGCCCCTTCAGCAGCGACGAGGACAGCAAGGTCTGTTTTTTTGACTGCGACTTGGCCAAAGCCTCTTTCAGGATCTCCACCTCAAGCGTCTTGCGGCCAAGATGGCGCTCAAGTTCACGCACCCGTTCTTCCAGACGGCGAACCTCACCATTGCCAGTCACTCCATCGTCAGCCTGCACTGCCGTGGCGCCTCCCTCGCTCATTAAGCGACGCCAACGATACAACAAGTTCGGCGCAACGCCATGGCGCCGCGCGGTCGACGACACGCTTTCTCCCGGCAGCATGCTTTCTTCGATAATCGCCAGCTTCTGTTCTGGCGACCAGCGACGCCGACGAGCAACACCCGTGATCACCTCTACGCGCTGAAATCCTTCGTCCGACATAAGCCTATCCTTGAGGATATCCCCAAGCCTTCATGACTACGCCGGGTGTCCGATCCAATTGGGGGCCAGTTCAATTGGTAATCTGAGCTATGGTGACGCCGGATTTTCATGCTCAAGAGCCTATCCAAAACAGGGTATTTCTCAAGGAGTTATGATGCTTGGTAGGAGCCCTGCATATTTGGTAACCCAATAGCCTAGCGAAGTAGCAGAGCTAAGATGGGTGATGATGCGGAGGTTGGAAGAGATCCAGGGACAGCAACTTGCGACCCGATGATAGGCCTCCTCGCACGTCACCAAGAAACAGCATTGACACCTTACGGGCAGCCCTGTACCCGGCCTCGCAGAGCTACATCATGTAGCTGCAGGGAGGGAAGAATGAAAATCCAATTGGTCGTCGGATTGGCAATCATTTCGTTTGTTGCAGGATGCACATCACTACCGCCACAGCCAAAGGTGCCACCAATGAGCGCAGAGGAAGCCGCCGTTTTTGACGCGCCAGCAACAGCCCAGATCCAGCTTACCACACACCAGGTCGCTAATTTCGACCACAACCATGAGGAAGACGGAGAAAGATTCTGCACTTACCTTAAGGGTGCCACCTATCCAAAGACAAAGGCAAACGAAATTCTACTTCAAGACGCTGTAAAAAATAAGGCTTGGCGCTTGGCCTCTGCAAGAAGGGCCAACTGTTCTATGAGTGATTTCTCTTTTGAAAGCCAGAAACTACCGCCTGGGGATTACATTGTGGCTACTATTGAATTTTGCGCGGCACTCAGTCCTTGGGGAGGACGCATGCGGTACTATCCCTGTAAAGTGTATTACAAGGAGGTGGCATTGACTGAAAACCAAACTTTAGATGTGCGGCTTGCGGCGACCGATAAAAGTATAGAACTACCCCAACGCGGTGTTGGTTACTAGATCAGGATCTGTGATATAGGCATAATCGTTGGATGGCCACATTGAACCCAAAGCAGCCAATGCAGAAGGTGCTGGGGATGTAGGCGAAAGTCATCTCCGATCAGGGTGATGGTGAACATGCAGGGCGTGGCCAGACCGGCCATTCCTCCGGGAATCTGGCAATGGGCCTCTGTTTCGTTACCGCAACGCCAGAGCCATGCGCCTCCTCAACTAAAGTTTTGTCGTTGATCGCAATCTTTAGGACATGGTAGACAGCAATCAATGATAGAATCGTCAGAAGCGTACACACGGTGATTGGACGACTGGTCTTTAGAACAGCGATCCTGCTCCTCTTCGTCTCAGCCATGGAGCCAGCCCAGGCGGCCGAGGAGATCAAGGCCTTTGACGTCGTGATCAAGGTGCAGCCGGATGGCGCGCTTGAGGTGGTCGAGACCATCACCGTCACGGTCGAAGGCGAGGCCATCAAGCGTGGCATCGTTCGCGAATTACCGCTTGAGGGCCCCGAGCGTGGCGGCAAGCGGGGACGCGTCACCCTGGATGTGCTCTCAGTCACGCGCAACGGCACGAAGGAAACCTACCGGCTGGAGCGTGATGGCACCCTGAGGCGCATCAGGATCGGCGACAAGGACGTCTTCCTGCCGGTGCCCTCAGAGCAGCACTACAGCATTGCCTACCTGACCCAAGGCCAGCTTAGTGCCTTCGATGGTTATGACGAGCTCTATTGGAACGTCACCGGCGACCAATGGGCTTTCCCCATCCTCGCGGCCGAGGTCACGGTTCATCTGCCCAAGGGCGCAGAGATCAAGCAATTTGCCGTCTACACCGGCCCGACAGGCGGTCACGGCACCGACTTCGAGGTGCTTGAGGCCAAACCCGGTCTCTTTCGCGCGCGCACGACGGCCCCGCTGGGACGCGGCGAAGGCTTTACCGTTGCCGTCGCTTGGCCGGCTGGTCTGGTTCAGATCCCCGATCCCAAGACCCTGCTGGGCCAACCGCAGGAGGAGGTGGCGGCGCTGGGTGCCAGCCTGCTTGGTGGCGGCATTCTCTTCCTCTTTTGGATGGCGATCGGCCGAGATCCGAGTAAGCAGAGCCTCTACCCGCGCATTGAGCCACCCAAGGGCATCGGCCCCGCCGCCGCGCGCTATCTGCAGCGCCAGGCCTACGACGATCGCTGCCTCACCGCCGCTATCCTCAGCATGGCGGTCAAGGGTGCCCTCCGAATCGAAGAGCTTGGCGATGCAGACTACGATGCGCGCGGCGGCTTTCAACTGGTCCCGCTGGGCGGCAGCGGTAAGAACCTGACGCCGGCCGAGTTGGCAGCCTATTGGGCCATGTTCCCAGGCGACTACGCACTGGTATTGAAGAGAGATAAGGGCAACGGTGGGCGGATGGATCGGGCCCGGAAGGCCGTGCGGGCGGCCCTGCGCGAAGAACACTATGGCGCCAGCTTCAAGCGCAACGGCCTCTATACCGCGAGCGGCCTCTTCATCGGGCTTGTCATCGCCATGGGTCTCTTCTGGCTCAGCGGGCCTGACTTCCTGGGCCCGGCTCTCGTTTGGGCCGGCATGACTATGCTCGCAGGATCGCTGGTCCTTGTGCTCTCCGTCTTCTGGCAGGTCTTCAAGGATGGCTCTCTCGGACTGTCAAAGATCCATGCACGCCGCTGGCTAATCAAGGCACGACTGGGGCGTTTTGCTCTGCCGGTCGGCCTGCTCGCAATCATCGCCGTGACTGTCTTGTACGAAGGTCAGGCCATCGTTTTCGAACGCCATTGGACGACCGGCGACGTGGTTGTCCTGGCCGGTGGCGGCTATGGGCTCATTGCCGCCCTCTTCCATCTGCTGATGGCGAGGCCGACCAAGGCCGGCCGCAAGCTGATGGACGAAGTCGAGGGCTTCCGCCTCTATCTAGAGGCTGCCGAAACAGGCAATCACACCAAAGCGAGCGCACCCAAGCCCACGGCAGAGCTCTTTGAGCGCTATCTGCCCTATGCCGTCGCTCTGGGCGTGACAGCGGGCTGGAGCCAGCAATTCTCATCCTTGCTGGCGGGTACCTCGGCACCCTTCTGGTTCGTCGGCTATCACGCCTTCGACCCTGGCCACTTCGAAGACCGGCTAGGAGACTCTGTGGCAGCAACAAGCGAGCCGCCATCGAACCCCATCAGCACGCACGGCGGCGCCTCTTCAGGCGGCGGCTTCTCCGGCGGTGGAGGTGGTGGCGGTGGCGGTGGAGGCTGGTGATCCTAGCGACTTCGCCAGCTCTGCGTTCGTTTCAACACAAATCGCGACAGCACGGCATGGACGATCCGCGCAATCACGTTGGTGTAGAGGATCATCATCCCCATGGCCGCGGCCGGGGCCACGTCCCCGGCATCGTCCATGTTCAGCACGGCGACCGAGGCCAGGGTCGTCTTCGATGAATAGAGAAAGACTACGGCAGAGACTGTCGTCATGGCATTGACGAAGAGATAGATCGAGATATCGAGGATGGCCGGCAGGCTGACCGGCACGGTCACCCGGGCAAAGAGCTTATAGAAGGGCTTTCTGAGCGAGGCTGCCACCGACTCGAACTCCGGGTCGATCTGCTTCAGCGCCGTGCCGGCCGTCAGATGAGTCACGGTATAGAAATGCGTGACGGTACAGATCACCAGAATGGCCATCGTCCCATAGAGGAAGTGGAAGGGATTGTCTGGACTGTTGAAGAAGAAGATGTAGGCCAGGCCCAGCACCATACCCGGGATGGCCATCGGCAGCATGGCAAGCAATTGGAAGGTCAGGCGGCCGGTGGCGAATCCCTTGGTCTTCTCCACCATATAGGCGCCGGTAAAGACGATGATGGTGCCGAAGAAGGCAGTCAGCAAGGCCATGACGATGGAGTTGTAATAGGCCGCCCAGCCGCCGCCATCCATGCGGTCGAAGTCGAAGTTAGTGAGCCCCAAAGAGAGGTCATAGGGCCAGAACTTGACCAGCGCTGCATACTGGCAGATGCCGAGAATGCCGATGATGAAGAGGGTCACCAGGCAGCAGAAGACCAGGCAGGCGCGGTCGAAGCGCCGGTTGGGCTTGGGCTCATAGACGACGGAGCGCGCCGACAACAAGGCCACCTGCTTTTTCTGCACCTGACGATCGATGACGAAGGCCAGCATGGCGGGGATCAGCAGGACCACCGCCACCACTGCACCCATCTGAAAGTTCTGCTGGCCAATCACCTGCTTATAGATGTCGACGGCCAAAACGTTGTACTGCCCGCCAATCACCTTGGGCAGGCCGAAGTCGGTGATCACCAGATTGAAGACAACGAAGGCGGCCGAGATCAGGCCGTAGCGCGCACCGGGAATGGTCACGGTCCAGAAGGTGCGCCAGGGCGAGGCTCTGAGCGAGACCGCCGCCTCAAAGAGACGGGCATCGGCAATGGAGAGCGCCGTTAGGATGATGATCATCGCATGGGGAAAGGTGAAGAAGACGGAGCCGATAATGATGCCTATCGGGCCATAGATGCTCTCCCCCATCAAAAAGGCCTTCAGGAGCCCCTGATTTCCGAACAGATAGATCAACGCGATGCCCGGGAGCAGCGAGGGAACCAGGATCGGCGCCATCGCGATGACCCGGAACATACCCTTGAAGCGCATGCAGGAGCGACAGATCGCGTAAGCAAAGCAAAAGGCCAGAGAGACCGTGATCACCGTGCTGACAATCGCGATGAAGAGCGAGTTCTGGATCGAGTGGAACAGCGAGGGGGTCGAGAAATAGGTCTGGAAGTTCTCCGTGCCGAAGCCGCTGGCGGGACGGATCACCACCCGTCGGAACTCGTTGGAGGAGAAGTCGCGCCATTCGGTATCGGCGATCCGCTCTGAACCGATCAGATAGACCGCGCCCGCCGTATTCGCTCGGAAGCGATAGTTGACCGGCGAGCGGAAGGAGAACTCGGTCAGAAACTTCGTGACCGCCAAACGACCATCCGAACTGGTCTCCAGCTCCTCAGCCGGAACGAAATCCCCGTCTGCATTGCGTTGAGCCAAGGTCTCGATCGCGGCATTGGGCGGGAACGCGCCGTCCTCGTCGCTGATCTGCAACTCATACTGGGCCAGATCGAAATGCGCCGTCTCGAAGGCCTTGGACAGCATGGCATAGAGCGGCAGGGCCAGCGAAATGACAAGGTAGAGCCCGATGACCACCATGTAGCCGCGCATCATCCAGTCGTCGGACCCAAGCTTGGATTTCAGCTTGCGTCCGGCTGGCCTCTGGGACGCGGCGACGATGCTCATGAGGCGGCGTCTTCTGTCGGCGAAAAGACCTTCAGCCGCTTGCTCGGCAACTCAATCTCGATCGTACCGCCCTCAGAGATGTCGAGACGGCGGACGGCATTGATGGAGAAGTCGGCAATCAGGTGCTGCTGTCCCAGGTCGGCACTGGTCAAAGCGGTACGCCAGAAGGAGCCGAGAAACTCCATCGAATCGATCGTCATCTCCAAGGCGTTGTCCGGCTCGGCGACGATGTCCGGCGCGCCCGGGGAGCGGGCGCCGCTTCCATGCGGGATGACGTCTTCCGGCCGGATGGCGGCGATGATCCTGGCCCCCTCGGCAAAGCCCTCCCCGCTGGCGGCCAAGGTCTTGGAGCCGACCCTCACCGCCGTGCCGTCGGAGGCCATGGTTGCGGGGATCTGGTTCATCTCGCCGATGAAGTCGGCGACGAAGAGCGTGTCCGGTTCTCTGTAGACCTCGGTCGGAGAGCCGATCTGTTCGACCACGCCGTGGTTCATGACGACGATGCGGTCGGCCATCGCCAGCGCCTCTTCCTGGTCGTGGGTCACCATGATGGTTGTGACGCCCAGCCGGCGCTGCAGCTCCTTGACCTCGTGGCGCAGGTGAACGCGAACCCTGGCGTCCAGGGCCGAGAGCGGCTCGTCCAGCAGCAAGAGACCGGGCGACATGGCAATCGCGCGCGCCAGGGCAATGCGCTGCTGCTGACCACCCGACAGCTGGGCCGGGTACTTCTTGGCCTGGTCCGGCAGCCCGACCATCTCCAGCAGCTCGCTCACCCGCTTGGCGATCTCCGCTCTGGAGCGGCCGGTGTTCTCCAGCCCGAAGGCGATGTTCTTCTCGACCGTCAGGTTGGGAAAGAGTGCATAGGATTGGAACACGATGCCGAAATCCCGCTGCGAAGGCGGCAAGGCAGAGATATCGCGACCATCCTGGTGAATTGTGCCCTGGGTCTGCAGATCGAGGCCCGCTATGGCCCGCAGCAAGGTGGTCTTGCCGCAGCCCGAGGGCCCTAGAAAGCAGACAAACTCCCCCTGCAGCACATCAAGAGAAATGTCCTTGAGTGCGGCGAACTCTCCGAAGAGCTTCCAAAGATCGCGGATCGCCAGATAGGGCTCCTCCGCAGCGCTGTTGACGGTTTCCTTTGGCAACCCCTGCCCCCGAATCGAGATCTAGATCTGCGCAGATTATGGAAATGGCAGTATCCCGATAAGCCTCGAGCGCCAAACTGCCGGTTCGCGCCCGCTGGCAGAAAGAGGACGCCCGAAAGCGCCCTCCCCGTCTTGCACTTAGCCCTTGGGCTCGGACTTGGAATCGTAGCGTTCCTGCCATTCCTTCAGGATCGCCTTGCGGTTGTTGGCCGCAAACTCGAAGTCGTTCGGGATCATCTTCTCTTCGAGGTTTGGCGGGAAGAACTCAACCGGCTTGGCGACACCCGGGTAGGCCACGACGGCATAGCCGCTGTTGTACATCTCGTTGGCCTTCTTGGTGACCGTCCAGTCGACCAGAGTCTTGGCTGCCTCCAGATCATCCGTGCCGGCAACGATCGCGGTTGCTTCCATGTCCCAACCCACACCTTCGCTGGGCACGATGATGTCGATGGGCGCGCCGGCTGCCTTGGACTTGGCACCGCGGAAGGCGAAAGAAATGCCGATCGGGATCTCACCTGCCGCCGCCAGCTTGCAAGGCTTGGAGCCGGAATGGGTGTATGACGCGATGTTCTTGTGCAGCGCGTCCATGAACGCCCAACCACCTTCCTCGCCGAACATCTGCAGCCAGGAAGAGACATCCAGGAAGCCGGTGCCCGAAGAGTTCGGGTTCGGCATGATCACATGGCCCTGATAGACCTCTTTGGTCAGATCCTTCCAGGACGTCGGTTTCGGTAGACCGTGCTTCTCGGCCTCAACCGTGTTGAAGCAAACCGCGGCGACCCAGGCGTCCATGCCGGTCCAGGTCGGCGGGTCGCTCTTGTCGACGAATTTCGGGTCGAGGTTCTCCACTCCCTTCGGCGCATAGGCCTCCAGCATGCCCTCCGACTTCAGGAGCAGCAGGGAGGTTGCGGCCAAGCCCCAGATGACGTCGGCCTGCGGATTGTCTTTCTCGGCCAGCAACTTGGCCGTCACGATGCCGGTCGAATCGCGCACCCAGTTGATCTGAATGTCCGGATGGTCGGCGTTGAAGGCATCGGCATACTTCTTCAGGTCCTCTGCCTCGACGGCGGTATAGACCGTCAGTTCGGCGGCCGACACCGCGGTCGCCAATGCCGCGGAGAGTGCCACCCCGGCAGTCAGTCTTTTGGCCATTTGCTTCATTGCTGCGTCTCCCTTGGTTGCGCGTGAGGCCTCTATTTCAACAAATCAAGCAGCCGACAGGTCTGGGGGTCTGTCCTCGTTTTGCGGATCCGGGGCCGAAACCACGCATCCCCTGTTATGGCTAGGTCCTGTTATGCTTAGACACGGCACAACGGCCGCCATTTCAGAGATCTGCCAAGCCCCCCAAGGCTGTTGTCTTTCGTTGCTTCCCTGTGCTGCATCGTCACTCTGCCTCTTCGCCGGCTTGCCGGTCAATGCTTCGGCTGCCCCGGTCGTTTCGAAACCGGATCGTTGTGTAGAAGAGCAGATGAGCGCTTTCGCGAGCGGATGCATCGCCGCTACGATCCGACGACGGGCGTCATCAGGAGTGACGCCATGCACTATCAGGGGGGCGGGCTTGTCTCTAGTACCCTAGGCTTCGGCGTGATCCTGACGGCATTCGACCTCGTCTTCTTCACGAGACGATACCTGAAGAGCCGCCGGGAGAAAGCCGGCTAGAGAGCGGCTGAACTCAATGACCAGTCGCTCTCAGGGTGCAGCCCCGCGAGTTTGGCCAGGACCTCAAAGGCAGAGGAAGAGGTCCTTGAAGAAGCCCTCATGGTAGCCGCAGCTGCTGCCGGGCCAACCGCTGTCCTCGTCAGGCCAATCGTAGTCCTGGAAGTAGGGATGATCGCCACCCCAGAACCAGCCGCCGCCATGATGGAAACCATGGTGATGCCAGTGACCGCCACCGCCATGATGATGTCCGCCGCCTCCATGATGCCCACCACCGCCGTGATGTCCGCCATGGTCGATCACGATGCTGGCCGGCCCATAAATGTCGCCGGGATCACCCTCGAGGATCTTCACGGTGTAGACCAGATCGCCGCCATAGAGCGCGACATTGGTCAGCTCCAGCACATGGGGAGGCACCTGGGCGCCGCGGTGGAGGACCAGCGCAGCATTAGGCGGATCGGTGAGGAACCCGCTGTCGTCGCTGTGCCAATAGGTGACGAAGGTACTGTGCGGCATGAAGCCGACAATGCGGCCCGGGGCGTCTGTGAAGTAGAGCGTGTTGCGTCCGACCCCGCTCAGGGTCAGGGTCTCTCCTTCCAGGACGGCGCCCTCTGCCGTCTGCGTGAAGAGAAAGGTCGCCTGCGGTAGAGCCTCTGTCGCATCAGCAGTCTCTTCGGCCTGCACCGCCGCAGCACCGGGCGTCACAAGGAGAGCGACAAGCGTTACCATTCCCACCCATCGTTTCATTTTCGACCTCCATTTCTCTTGCGTTAGCCAAAGAGCATGCACTCCCCGGGACCAGGTCAATCGCAGGAAATGTTACCGCGACGCCTCCGTCCTGAGAAGCTTGTAATGAACAATCATCCAAGCACTGCGTGATGAAGTGTCAAGCTGGTGAATCTGAGCTTGACCAGAAAAGGCCTCAGCTTCACTCTAGGCACAGTTACGGCCTTGGGTGGGCTGCAGCAAACAGAGTGCACCTTCAATAAAGTGCTCTCGGGTCAAATATTTCAGGGGAAACGGGAAATGAGTTACTTCGACATCGACGTCTATTCACGAACAATCACCACAAAATCCCCAGATGCCCAACTTTGGTTCGACCGCGGTCTTGTCTGGACCTACGCCTACAACCACGAATTGGCCACCGAGTGCTTCCAGAAAGCGCTGGAGTACGACGCAGATTGCGCTATGGCGCACTGGGGTATCGCTTATGCCGTGGGGCCGAACTATAATTTTGAATGGTGGATGATGGATCCGGATACCAAGGCAAAGGCCCTTGGCACGGCCTATGATAGCACCCAGGCTGCCCTGCAACGGGCCGATAGTGTGACGCCTCCCGAGCGCGCCCTCATCGAAGCCCTACCGGCGCGCTACCCCCAGCGTGAGCCGATCAAAAAGCAGGAGCCTTGGAACGACGACTTCGCCGCCGCGATGAAGAAGGCCTACGAAGCCAATCCCGACGACCTCGAAGTAGCAACCATCTATGCCGAGGCTATCCTGAACCAAACGCCGTGGAAGATGTGGGACATCGGAAACGGCACGGTTGCCGCAGGCGCCGGCACGATCGAGGCGCAGAGGGTTCTGGAGAGAGTCGTCGACAGCCCTGAGGGTCGCGTCCACCCCGGCGTGCTTCACCTCTATGTCCACCTGATGGAAATGTCACCGACACCGGAGAAGGCACTCGTCGCCGGAGACCGGCTGCGCGAACTGGTGCCTGACGCTGGCCATCTGATCCACATGCCAACCCATATCGACATTCAATGCGGCGAGTATCGGGACAGCCTGCACTGGAACCAGAAGGGCATCGAGGCTGACCTGAAGATCGCCGAACGACAGGGCAGAATGAACTTCTACACTGCCTACCGCGTGCACAACTATCATTTTGCCATCTACGGCGCGATGTTCCTTGGCCAGTACGAACCGGCGATGGCGGCCGCGGAGGAGATGATCCAGGAGGTCCCAGTCGAACTGCTTAAGCTGGAGAGCCCACCGATGGCGGATTTCCTGGAGAGCTATCTCTCCATGAAGACCCACGTTCAGATTCGTTTCGGTCGCTGGCGCGACATTGTCGCCGAACCGCTCCCCGAAGACCCGAAACTATACTGCTACTGTACCGCTTCTCTGCACTACGCCAAGGCCGTGGCCCACGCAGCACTGGGTGAGGTTGCGCAGTCGGAAGCAGAACGGGAGAGGTTCCTGGACGCCCGCGCCAAGGTGCCCGACAGCCGCCATCTGCACAACAACCGCTGCATCGATCTTCTCGATGTGGCCGAGCAGATGCTGGACGGGGAACTGGAGTACCGGAAAGGCAACCACGACCTGGCTTTCACGCACCTCCGGAAAGCGATCGAACTTGAGGATGCGCTGCCCTATGATGAGCCCTGGGGCTGGATCCAGCCTGTACGCCACGCACTTGGTGCGCTGATGCTGGAACAGGGCCATGTCGAGGAGGCCGAGCAAGCCTATCGCGAGGACCTCGGCCTAGCCGGCGACCTGCCCCGCGCCTGCATCCACCCGGACAATATCTGGAGCCTGAAGGGCCTCGACGAATGCTTGCGACGCCGCGGCGCCGGCGATGGGGCGGAAGCGAAGCTGATACGCCAGCGCCTGGAACTGGCTGCCGCTCGCTCTGACCTGCCGGTTGGGGCCTCCTGCCACTGCGCTCAGGCGGCAATGCAGGCGGTTGCCGCAGAGTAGGCCAATAGAGAGCGCGGGCTGAGGATCGACGTTAGGCCTTCCGGCTGGTCGGCACCACCCGTCAAAGCCAGCTGCTATCAAGGCTGCGCTTCAGGCTCTGCCTCAAGCAGGACCTGAAGCCTCTCAGCCGATCACTTCAGACAGAGAAAGAAGTCATGGAAGAAGCCCTGGTGGGGGTCACAGGGTGCGCTGGCCTGATCGTCGTCGGGCCAATCATAGTCCTGGAACAGCGGGTGGCCGCTGCCGCGCTCATGATGGTTACCGCCGTGATGGCCGCCGCCACCATGATGACCGCCGCCGCCGTGGCCGCCGCCTCCGTGGCCCCCCCCACCGCGATCGATGATGATGGTGGCCGGGCCCGAGATCGCTGCGGCGTCACCCTCCAGCAGCTTCGAGGTGTAGACGAGATTGCCGTCCAACAGGGCGACTTCGGTTAACTCCACGATCGCCGGCGCCTCGGCATCCTCGTTGTGCATGACCAGCGCCGCGTTGGGCGGATTGGTCAGAAAACCGCTTTCATCACTATGCCAATAGTCGATGAAGCGGTCATGCGTCAGGAACCCCACGACACGCCCTGGCGCATCTGCGAAGTAGAGCGTTTTCTGTCCCACCCCGCTTAAGGTCAGGCTATCGCCCTCCAGTCCGACATTCTCTGCCGTCTGGGTGAACAGGAAGGTTGGTGCCTCGCTCGTGGCCTGGGTTTCCTCGGCAGAGGCCCCGGTGACGGCAAAGACTGCGGCGATCACCACCGCTCCCACACAAGCTCTCATCAGCGCCCTCTCATCTCTTGTAGATCTCTGGTGATAAATTTAGCGCAGGTCCATCAGAAAGAAAAGATCTGTCGCAAAAATGCCTTCTAGACGATCGCTGGGCGCCTAATTCCGCTCTGGCTTAACCCTATTCTCCGAACCAGCGCCGTTCTTTCTGGTCACCCTGACAAACAAACGCCCAAACCGCCAGTTTTAGACCAACACTCTAGGCTGTATGAACCTTGTAAATTTCTGTAATTCTTGCTTCTATAGGTGCTCTATTATACCACATGATGAAAATCCTGGATCAAAGAGGTGTCTCAGACGGGCAATCGCCAGGGGCTTTGCCGGTTCCACCGAAACCGCCGTCGATCGGTTCTTGATCCTTCTCTTCCAGGCACAGCGTTTCCGGCGGTTGCGGTACCGGGGCAGAACAGGCGCCCAACAGGAGCAGCAACAAGACCAGGATTGGGGTCACTCTCATCACTCTTGCTCCTCGGGCTTCGGTTCTTCGGCATAGACGAAGGCGCCACAGCGGAAGCGGCCTCTGGCTGTCGGATCCTCCCGGTCGCGGGTCTGCAAGGCCAGCGCGCGGGCATTGACTTTCAAAAGCGCCTCCTGCTGCAGACGTCGTGCCAGACTATCCAACTCTTCCAGCGACGCTGCACTCAAGCGGTTGTAGTGAACGGCCCGCTCGAAGAAGGGACTGGGATTTGGCTGCGCCAGAAGGTTCTCTGTTGCCGCCTCGGCATGATCGCCAAGATTGCTGCCGAAGTACCCCAGCAGGGCCTCGTCATCCGCGCCAGGTAACAAGGCCTCTGCTGAGAGCCGTACCTGATCGCCATCAGCATCCCACTTGACCAGTCCCAAGCGCTGCAGCTCGTCCAGGAGCGTCCTGGGATGGAGATCGCGGCTGACCTCCCTGACCAAGCGCTCAAAGGAGGGGGACCCTCCCTCCTCCTGCCGTGGCAGAGCCAAGGGCTCACCCCTCTCATCGCAAAAGGCTGGATCCCCCTGCCAGCGGGCCAGAATGCGCGGCAAGGGCCCGGCGCTCCTGACTGGGCGAGCCTCCTCGCCCGCGGCGCGGATCGCCTTCACGTCCTTGCGTTGAAGACCCGTCAGCAAAGAAAGCCGACTGTCGGTGACCCGCTTCCCCTCCAGGCGGAAACGCTCGGCGGCCACCGACACATAGAGCTCCTTCAGGCGCTGCGCGAGCTCCGGAAACAGGACCTTGCGCGCGATGCCGAGACGCACCAGCGGACGCAGGATTCTCGTCAGTGCGGCCTCTAGCCCGTCGCTCTTCATGCAGCCTCGCTTCTCATAAATGGGCTTTTCTCCCATTTTTCCCTTGCAGTCAAGATCATAGATCGCTATGAGCAAGAAATGGGTAATTCACCCATTTTATGAAGGAGAACAGCAATGACCGAAGGCCCCAGCCTTTTCCACCTGGCCACCCCCCTGGCCCTTCTCATCCTCGCTGGTTGCCATGGCACAGCACAGACAAGCTCTGGCGCGGACTATCTTTCGCGCTATCAGTCAAGCGCTCCGGCGGTCGAGAGCTCGACGACCTATCACAAGGTAAGCGACGGCGAGGTAGTCGAGGAGACGATCGAGCGCGTCTCGACAGATGAGCTGGTCCGACGGGCAGCGGAGATCGAACCGCTCCTGCAGCTGCCGGCCAGAATCGGGATTGCACGCATCGACCGCGGACAGCTGGCTGCACTGCCCGAACAGGAGCTTCAGCTCTGGGCGCCCCTGGTTCAGAAATTCAGCTCTAAGGGCAGTTTCGTCCCGGTCGATCCCTTCCTCGCGGACTACACGGTCCAGGCGGTGCTGCCGCAGGATCGGCGGGCGCTCAGCGGCGATGCCAAGCACGTGCTGACCAAGATCCGCCTGGGGGCCGCCAGGCAACACCTCGATGCCGTGCTGGTCTATGAAGTCGGGGTCAGTACCTCAAATCGGTCTGACTATCGGGCCTTATCAGATCTAACCACTCTAGGCGGCGGCTTTGTCCGCAGCCAGAGCATCGAGGTCGAGGGCCGCGCGCGTGCGCTTCTGATTGATGTGCGCAACGGCTATCCCTACGGCACCGCGATGACCAGCATCGACCTCTCCGAAAAGCTCCCCAGTTGGGCCTCCAACGAAAGAGAGGCCGAGGTCCGAGATCGCGCCGTCGTCACCATCACACGAAAGCTGGTTCCGGAAATCCAGCAACTGGTCAGCGATCTAGTGGCGCACATGGAAACCCGTGTCGCACAAAAGAGCTAAGCCTGGACTAACTCAAGTGGAGCTAGATTGGGAATGCCGCGAGCCTTGTAAGGAATAGGGCTCGCGGCCAGGTTGAAGGATAACAGAGGCTCTGAGGCGCCGCGCGGATTCCAGCTCGTCAATCGAAAACTGGAAGCCCGATAGTGAGCGAGGCAGGCCGAACAGCAGTCAGCAGCAAAGCCCCTACACACCCCCTCAAAGCGACGACAAGAGCGACACCCTCGACGACGCGCGGGTCACTCAGCTGCCTCTGCGCGCCGCCAGGCCGGGAAGGGATCTTTCAGGCCTTGCCAGGCAGCAAGATCCACGGTCATGGCGTCAGCATCGCCGACCAAGCAGGCGTCGAGCCGGGCCCGGATCGCGGCTTCGTCGAAGTCAGTGCCGATAAAGACGATCTCCTGACGGCGGTCTCCATAGATGGGATCCCAGGAATCGGCGACGTACTTCCGCCACTCGGGGTGATCTGGCCAGCGCTCCTTGGGGACGGCTGCCCACCAAAGGACGGCGCGCCCTATAGACGAAGCTTGTGACCCCATACTCTTCCGTTTCCGGCTTGTGGTCAGCAAAGCCATAGAGCTCCTTGAACCAGAGCGGGTGCTCCTGGGCCTTCTCGAAGTCGAAAAGACCAGTGTCCAGAACCCTGTCCAGGGGCACACGCGACATGTTGGTCTCGATCAGCCGCACATCGGGATTGAGCGATCTGATGATCTTGCGCGCCGCGTCCAGTTCACCAAGCGATGCGTCATCGATCTTGTTTAGGATGACGACGTCGGCGAACTCGATCTGATCGACGAGCAGGTTGACCAGTGTTCGATTATCTTCCTCGCCCAGTGACTCGCCCCGGTCCTTGAGAAAATCGGTCGAGGCGTAGTCGCGCAAGAGGTTTACCGCATCAACGACCGTCACCATGGTGTCGAGGCGCGAGACATCCTCTAGGCTCTCCCCCTCTTCGGTACGGAAATCGAAGGTGGCCGCTACGGGCAAAGGCTCGGAGATGCCGGTCGACTCGATCAGAAGATAGTCGAAACGGTTATCCAGCGCGAGGCGCCGCACCTCCTTCAAAAGGTCATCGCGCAAGGTGCAGCAAATGCACCCGTTGGTCATCTCGACCAGCGTTTCTTCGGTGCGGCTCAGATCAGCACCACCATCACGGATGAGGTCGGCGTCGATATTCACCTCGCTCATGTCGTTGACGATGACCGCGACGCGCTTGCCCTCACGGTTGTTCAGTATGTGGTTCATCAAGGTGGTCTTCCCGGCGCCGAGAAAGCCGGAGAGGACCGTTACGGGAAGGCGGCGGTCGATAGCAGACATGCGATACCTATCCAAGAGCGTTAGAGGGTGATGACCTGATCGGGCTTGGCCGGTGTCAAAGCAGAGTAGAGCTGTGGGAAACAGCCGGCCTGCACACCGGCCACCGTGCCCCTCGCCTCCACCTCCCCTTTGCCACATTGTTCAAGGGTGCCTTCAGCTAGGTTGCGACGCACAGCGCACTGATCGCAGATCATCAGCAAGATGTTCTGTTCCTTCGCGACCTTGGCCAAGCGTTCGCCGACCGGATCGCCCTCCCTCAAGCAGAAGAGGTTGTCGTCGAAGAAGAACATGCCGACGACGGTCGCTCCATGCGAACCATCCTCAAGTTGCGGCAGGATCATGGTGGCAAGCTTGAATGTCGCGGCCATGTCCGTGGCAAACACATAGGCGACTTTCACTAGCAGGACCTCCGTTGGAGAGAAAAGCGACTGGGGTGCATGGGAGACCAAAAAGTTGCATGGTTGCTTGTGGCGCATCGGGGATAGCGCAGGACTTCTGACACCGCAGGCGACAACGCCACGCCCCGCTCGCTCATGCGACGCCTCAATCGACCATCCAGATAGTATTTATGGCATGTTATAACGTAACACAACATGGAAAAACTGCGCCCCGCGATGCCCACTCTGAGAGGGTCCCGATCCGTGAAATCACACCCCTTCCATGTTCATAGCATCATCGTGCCACGGTTGCGCTCTATCGATAGGAGACGGAGCGGCCTCACAGCCCCTGCTATAGCAATGGTTTCCCACCTCCTGTGACTGGACTTGCGCTCGAGCATAGGCGAGGCTTGCTTGCCAAGAAGGAGCGGCCAATGCTCAGACTATCCCCTGCACCCTTTCCGAAAACCATCGTGACTGCAGCAGCGCTCAGCCTTTCAGCAGCCCTTGCCTCACCGGCGCTGGGCCTTCCGGCCGGTCCCGGTGCGGAAGAGGTGCAAGGCTACTGCAGCTCTTGCCATGCAACCTCTCTGATCGAAGGCAGCTCCGGCTATAGGGCGGAAGACTGGCGCCATCTGACCGACAGCATGATCGATCTTTCAGGCGTGCCGGACACGCAAGCGCTTGTCATTGACTACCTGGCAGAGCACTTCCCGCCAAACGAGCGCCGCAGCCCGACCCTGGTACCGGGCGAGACGGAGATCACCTTTACCGAGTGGTTTGTCCCGACACTGGGCCAGCGCCCGCGCGATCCGGTCGAGGCTCAAGACGGCAGCATCTGGTGGGCGGCGCAGTGGGGCAACCTGATCGGCCGCATCGATCCAGAGACCGGCGAGATGCGCGAGTATCCCTTGCCCGCCGGCGCCTATCCGCACACCGTGACTATGGGTTCCGATGGCCGCGTCTGGTACACCGGCAACAAGAACGGGACTATCGGGGTCCTCGATCCTAAGAGCGGCGCCGTCACCGAGTACCCCATGCCCGATCCCGCGGCGCGTGATCCCCACTCCGCTATCTTCGATGACAAGGGCATTCTCTGGTTCACCCTCCAGCACAGCAACATGGTGGGCCGCTTGGATCCGGAGAGCGGCGCAGTCCGGCTGGTGACGGCACCCGGCCCCGGATCACGCCCCTATGGCATCAAGATCGACCAAGACGGCGTTCCTTGGGTCGCCTGCAACGGCGGTCCCTGCCTGTTGCGCGTTGATCCGGAGACCATGGAGTTGGGCGAGGTCGCACTGCCCACACCCGGCACGACGGTACGCCGGCTCGACATCGCCAGCGACGGAACGATCTGGTACGTCAATTCCGGCCAGGGGCGGCTTGGTCACTATGACCCCAAGACCGGCCAGATCCGCGAGTGGGACTCACCCAGCGGTCCCGACTCCCACCCCTACGCCATTGCCGTGATCGACGACATCGTCTGGTACAACGAGTCCGGCAAACGACCCGACACCCTGGTGCGCTTCGACCCAAAGACCGAGCGCTTTCAAAGCTGGGTCATTCCCTCCGGCGACTTCTATGCGGGCATCATCCGCCACATGCGCCCCACCGCCGAGGGAGACCTGCTGATCCACCAAAGCGGCACCAATCGCGTGATGCGGGTCGAGATCGACAACTAGCTTTGAGCTGCTAGCCGAGGCTGCTTGCGGGCGAACCAGAAGGTCAGTACCGCTGCCAGGATCACCAGTGGCGCTGCCGCCAGGTTGACTGCTTCCCATCCAAGGCCGTGCAAGAGGCCACCGGAGGCGAAGGAGGCTACAGCCGCGATCACCGCGATCGAGAGTTCGGCGGTCCCCTGCACGCGGCCACGCTCTTCCGGACGGTGCGAAGCCGCGATCATGGCGGTACCGGCCACGTACATGAAGTTCCAACCGCTGCCCAGCAAGATCAGCGCCAGGCTGAAGTTGATGAAGTCGATGCCCACGGCCGCCACTCCCAGGCTCGCCACCAGCATGGCGGCACCGGCGATGGCGATGTTGGAGGCTCCGAAGCGATCGATCAGCCGGCCCGAGAAGAAAGAGGGCAGAAACATCCCCAAGACGTGCCACTGGATCACCAGGGCAGCATCGGAAACGGTAAAGCCGCAGGCAACCATGGCCAGGGGCGTTGCCAGCATCACCAAGACCATCACGCCCTGGGCGATACCCGCATTGGCGATGGCGAGGATCAGGCTCGGTTGCCGCAGCAATTCTCGCATCGGACGCCCAGCCGCCTCCGCCTTCACGCCAGCCGGTCGGTCGCCTGTCAGGAAACAGATCAGTCCCGTGGCCAAGATCGAGAGGGCGGCCACGAAGAGGAAGGAGCCGGCAAAGACGATGGGCTCGAAGAGATCTTTCGACCAGATCGCCAAGGAGGGGGCAAAAAGTGCGGCCACAATACCACCCATCATGACGGTCGAGACGGCGCGCCCGCGCTCTCCCGGCGTCACATAGTCGGTCGCCGCCAAGCGGTAGTATTGCCCCACGGCCTGATAGCCACCCAGGACCGCACTGCCGATACAGAAGAGCAGAAAGTCACCGGCGAAGATGGCCTCTGCCGAGATCAAGCCACCGGCCAGACCGGCCAAGGCCCCAAGAAAGAATCCGGCACGACGGCCCATGCGCTGCATCAGGACCGAAGCTGGACGCGTCACCAGAATGGCGGCCAGCGCCATGACACCCGCTGGCAAGGTCGCCAGCGACTTGTCAGCGGCCAGGATCTGGCCGACGAGTCCTGACATGGTGATCCCGACCATCAAGGCCGCCCAGAAGAGCGCCTGGCAGGCCGACAGCAGGAGGACGTTCCTATCCCGAGAGATCAGTGACACGCGATCAGTCCTTTCCGGGCAAGAGAGAGCGGCTACTCGGCAGCCGCAGTGGTGACTGCGCGAAAGCGCTGTCGGTAATCCTGGGGCGCCACTTTCAGATGGCGTTGAAAGACACGGCGCATGGTCTCGGCATGGCCGAAACCGCAGCGCTCGGCGATCGCCGGCAGGGGTTCGGCGCTCTCTTCCAAGGCCCGTCTGGCTGCTTCGATCCGGGCGCGTTCGACGAACTTGGCCGGGGTGGTGCCGGTCTCCTTGGCGAAGATGCGCGCAAAGTTGCGCGGACTCATCGCCGCCCGCTCGGCCAAGACCTCAACGGACAGATCCCGGTCGAGGTTCTCCAAGACCCAGGCTTGCAGGTCTCTGATCGGAGCCGGTTCGGCGGCCTGCGCTTCCAGGTGCTGGCTGAATTGCGACTGTCCGCCCGGCCGCTTCAGAAAGGCCACCATCTCGCGCGCCGTGGAGAGCGCGATCCCACGCCCGCAGTCCTCTTCCAAGAGCGCCAGCGCCAGATCCATGCCCGCCGTCACCCCGGCAGAGGTATAGATCTTGCCATCGCGAACATGCAGTCGATCGGGCTCTACCGTGATTTCCGGATAGCTGGCAGCCAGTTCTTGGCAATAGCGCCAATGCGTGGTCGCACGACGCCCCTCCAACTGGCCTGCGGCTGCGAGGATGAATGCCCCGGAACAGATCGATCCCAGCCGTCGCACCTTTGGTGCCATCTCCGCGACCCAATAGAGCAGGTCCGCTTGGCGCAGTGCTTGCAGATGGCCGTAGCCGCCCGCGATCAGCAAGGTATCGATCCCTTCTGAGACCTCGTCGATCCCACGTGCGGCATGCAGGTCAAAGCCGGCCGACGTGGTAATCGGCCCGGACTCTAAGCCCAGAATTTCAACTTGATAGTTGATCCTTTCCCCCGGAACCTGGCCAGGTGGAAGGAACTGCATATAGCGGGTGGCGCCGGCAAAGACCTGCAAGGGTCCGACGACATCCAGGCTATTGGCATCGGGATAGGCCAGCATGGCGACCCGCTTGCTGGGCCAACCCTCAGTGGGGAGCGGTTGCGATAATTCCTGCTGCATAATCGACAGTTTGCGCGCAGGCGGTCTTGGCAGCAATGACAAGATTCCCACGATTTCTGCCAAACCGCGATTAGCTCTCTATTCGGCGAAAGGATAGCCGTCTAGGAAGAGTGCGCCCTAAGCACAAAAACGGGCGCTCATGATGGAGGCAGGCAGATGAAAAAGTACGGAAGGACCTATCACCTGCCGCAGTCGCCAGGGGCCGGCAGTGATGACAAGATCCTGCACGATCTGGCTGTGCTCCGCAGCGCTCAGGATCTGGTCATCACCGAGAAGATGGACGGTGAGAACACCACGATCTTTGCTGGTGGTTGCTATCCCAGAAGCCCGGATGCCCGACCGCATCCCTCGCGTGACTGGATGAAGGCCTTTGCCGCCGCCATCTCGCCCGCCCTCTCAGATAAAGAGCGGATTGTCGGCGAGTATCTCTATGCGCGCCACGCCATCACTTATGCCGATCTGCCGTCCTACTTCCTTGGCTTCGCTTGGATCCAAGGTGACGTGATCTGCTCGTGGGACGAGACCGCTGCCCGATTCCAGGAGCTGGGCATCGAGCCGGTACCGCTCATCCATCGTGGTGCCTGGCGTGAGTCTCTGTTGGAGGAGATTCTTGCCGAGATGGATTTCTCACAGCAGGAAGGCTTTGTCCTTCGTTCGGCGGAGCGCTTCACAGAAAGCGAGATGTCCAGCCACATGGCCAAGTACGTGCGCGCGGATCATGTCCGGTCAGAGACGCACTGGATGCAGGCCCCGCTGGTGCGCAATCGTCTTCGGTAACGATCCCTTCTGAACCAGAAGAGATGGGCGCGACCAGGAGCAGTTGCCTCTAGTCCCAGAGCCCTCGCGCGGCGACCACCAGTCCGCGGACCCGAGTGGCTGGCTCTTGCATGGCATCCACCACCTGAAAGAAGCCGGCCCAGTTGCCAAGCCTGGCTTGAGCCAAGGCAATGGTCAGCAGGGCCTGGGCCCTATTCGTCGGATCGACGATGCTGCGCGCCTTGAAGACAGCACCGGGCAGATCGCCAGCCGCGGCAATGCGGTGCGCAAGAAAGGCCCTGGTCCGACCGCGTAAGGGAGCATCCTTTATGCTGCGCGACACGGTCATGGCCTCTTCCTGCAACCCGGCTTGGCCCAAGGCCTCCGACAGGTTGCTCATGATGCGCGAGGTCGCATAGTCGTCTTCGGCAGCCTCCCCCAAGGCTTCAACTTCTTCGAACAGAGCATCGGCAGCCTCGTCATCGCCCGCCTCGATCAATCGACCGGCGACCGCCAGCAAGGCCAGCGCCTGCTCTTGATCGAATTCCACCTGGCGCGCAGCGGCCAGGGCCTCCTCCGTCAGATCCAGCTTCAAGAAGCCCTCGACGGCCTGCACCAGGATCCCATCGCGCGTGACACCGGGTTCGCGGTCAGCAACCATGGCAACAGCCATGTCGGGCAGGCCCGCATCATCCATGGAGGAAGCCAAGGCGACTAAGAGAAAGTCGCTCAACCGCTTGTTATCCATCGCCAAGGCGGTCTCCAAGGCCTCTTGCAACAAGGCGCGTGCCGCGTCGATACGGCCATAGCCGGCCTCCATCACCGCCAGATCGCGCAGACTGTCGACGCGGCGGTCCGGGCCCTCGATCGCCCGCGCCAGGGCAACCGCGGTCTCCATCTGGTCGACCTTGCCCAGGCGTTCGGCGACCAGTTCCAGGGCGCGATCACGCTGCCTTTCGGTCTCAATGCGCGCCAGGGTCCGCTTGGCCGCGGCGGCATCGCCAAGCTCAGCTTCGCGTTCTGCCAGAGAGGTCAAGGCGCGGTCGCGCCAACGCGGGTCCTCGATCTTGAGAGCCGTCGCCAAGGCAGACTGATATTCACCGGCCAGTGCCTCAGCCAGCACGATGAAGTGCAGCACATCGATGCGGCGATCGTCTGAGACCTCGTTTAAGGCCGTTGCCAGGGCAACGCCAAAGGCCCCGGCCTCTGCTTCAGCTTTGGCAATGGCGGCATAGGCCGAGGCACGATCGCTGGGCGTTTCTATGGTCTTCGCCGTAGCCCGCGCGCCGTCGCGATCGCCGCTGTTCGCCTGGTGTGTCGCGATCAAGATCCGCGCTCGGTCTTGCTCTGTCTTGTCGGCGATCTGCATCAAGGTGCGCCGCGCCTCGGTCAGCCGGCCGCTGCGCGCAAACTCTGAGACCAAAGTCGGCAGCAGGTTCGTTGCCTGGCGCTTGTCCGAAACGCGGGAGAGCACGTCCATTGCCCGCGCTTCGTCTCCGGCGCCGGCGAGGTCGATCGCAAGGCTCATCCACGCGAGGTCGCGCAGCTCTTGCCGCTTGATCTCCGAGGCCGTTTGGATTGCCGCATCGAAGGCCTGGGCCCGCGCTTGACCGTCCGAGACCTCCTGCAGCGCTTCGTCGCGCGGCTCTTCCGTCTGCATTTCCAGTGCGATACCGGCAGCGGCCGTCAGCAGGGCCAAGCGACAGTCGCTCTTCTCGCCGCTGCTGCAGATATCCAGGGCGCTACCTTGCGCGAAGGCCGGCGTTGTGAACCAGAGAGCTGCGAAGAGAAGGAGCGCCGTTCCGGCAAAGAGAAGTGATTTCCGCCCTGTTCTTCGGGGACCGATCTCAATCGGCCAGCCAAGACCTCTCTGCCGTAGCATTGCCCTCGCCTTCCCTCGTACCCTTGCCCGCGCTCATACATAGCCCATTCACAGAGCTTCGCGGTGGCCCAAGTTCCCACTTTTCCAACGCCTTGCCAGGTGGGGGCGAAGCACCCCATTGTGCAAGACCGAATTTTCTTTCGCCACCAAGGTAGGAGACCGGGGATGCGGCTACCCTTCGCTATACAGATCGTTCTGCTCTTGCTCATTGCCACGCCGCTCCAGGCCGACGAAGCGCGGGTTAGAGATGAAATCCTGACGGCCTTTCAGGCTGTTACAGAGGCCTTTCAGCTACAGGACCGCTCGGCAATCGAAGCTTTGACCACCAAAGACCACATCGCCATCACCTCCTATTACAACGGTGCAAAGGGGATGGACTTCCAGCTTTCAACCGCCAGTGATCTGATCTTTACGCAGAAGCCTATCTCGGAAATGCATGTCGAAACCTTGGGCCAAGACGTGGCCTTGCTGCGTTTCACCGCCGAGATGTCGGGAAGCTTCAAAGGCCAAGCCCTGCCCAGCAAGGCCGAGATCACGATTCTCTGGCAGAAAGTCGAGGGCAAGTGGTTAGAGCGCCTCTATCAAGAGACGCCCCTCGACTGACCACCACGACTCCCGCTTAGTGGCGGCTGATCAGGACGACGTTGAAGTCCGCGTCCAGGCGGAAATCATATTCGCCCGCATCGCACATGGCGTCGTCCACCTCGTACTGCAGATGATCGCCGGTCTCTTTCTCCATCTCGCCGCCGGCGCAGCCCCAGGCATTCAATGCGTTCTGAATGGCATTGGCCTCCTCGTCGGTGACCGGCTCATCGGCAATGGCCGGCGCAGATCCCAAGGCGACGACAAGAAAAAGGGGCGCAAAGAACCTCATGACACGACCTCCGTTCCTAGGTTTAGCGTCGTGAACGCTAGTAGGGTCACTGGCTGGCGACAAGCCCCCACCCAGCTTGCAAGGCAAGCGAGATCAATGGATTAGCGGAACCCCGATAACGGGACCGTGCAGCAGTATGAAGCCCGCATAAACCAGGAGCCCCAAGAGAAAGCGCCACCAGCCGATCCCAGCCAGATCAAGCTTGGCGCGCCCCTGCAGGATCGCGGCAAAAGGCATACGAGAGGTGCTAAGCGCGATCGGCCCCCAAAGCGGTCCCAGGGTTCTGGAGCGCCTGAGATCAATGTGGGCCATGCCGCCGACGCAGAGGATGAAGAGTCCGGCCATCAGAATGACCGTCGCCAGATCACCATTGGCGATCAAGTGGGCCAGCGCATAGAGCGCGACCCCGACCAGGAAGGGGTGGCGCGTGATCGACAGAATGCCGTGTGCCGGCGGGCGCGCGTCCTGCACATCAAGTCGGCTCTCCCCGCCCACCGCCGTGGGTGACGGCGTCGCCAAGCCGATGACGAAGAAGAGCGTGGCCGGCAGCATGATCAGCATTGCCAGATGCACCGTCCAAGGCGGCGGATACCACAGCGAAACGAAGGGTGCCGCCCGATAGGAAAGCAGCATCCAGACGAAAGAAACGGCAACGACCAGAGAGTAGGCAATGCGAAACCCATTCTCGCCCAGCCGCTGCAGCAGGGCCCGGCGAATGGCGAAGCTGGACAGCAGAAAGTGGCCCAGAACGAAGGCCACCGTTGCCGCCAAGAGGTCGTTAAAGTCCGCAAACATCCTGGCCAGTCTTGCCGTTTTTTCGCTAGCCGGTCCAGCGCTGCCAGAGCCCCTGGGTCAATATGAGGCTTCGTAATCCGCGCAGACCGCCGCCATCGATTTCCCGCGCAGGAAGGCCAGTTCGCCACGCTTGTGCTGACAATAGATCTGAGCGAAGCCCTCGGGGAACCAGCCGGTGACCGTGGCGTTGCCGGCAAAACGATCCAGTGCCTCAGGCAGGCTTTGCGGCAAACGCAGATAGCCGAGCGCTGCCAACTCCTCAGGGGGAAGCGCTGAGAGATCCGATTGCGTCGGGCGTGGAGTCGGCAAGCCCTCTTCAATCCCCTGGGCGCCGGCGTGGATGATCGCCGCCAGCGCCAGATGCGGCGAAGCGGCTGCATCGGCTGCCCGGTACTCGAAATTGTACTGGGCGGCAATGGCCTCGGGATCCTTGGTCGCAATCGGGCAAAGGCGGACCGAGGCCTCGCGATCTTGTACCCCCAGATTGTTGTAGGCAGCACTCCAGCGGTGTGGGGTCAATCTGGTGTAGGAGACGACAGAGGGCGCCGTGATCGCGACGATGGCATCCAGGTACTTCAGAACTCCGGCGATGAAGGCTCCGGTAAAGGTCGCCATGCCATGCTCGGCCTCGGGATCGTAGGTCGCGGGCCGGCCGGACTCGTCGCGGAAGCTGATGTGGATATGCACGCCGTTGCCGACGCCGGCCGGATCGCGCAGCGGCGTAAAGCTCGCCTCATCCTCATGCCTTAGGGCCGCGCTGCGGACGATCTCTCGCAGGATCGAGGCCTCGTCGGCCGCCCGGATGCCCAGCGCCGGCGCCACCGTCACCTCGTACTGGTCGACGCCATACTCTTTCATAATGGTGTCGGGCTGCAGCCCGCCTGCCCTGAGTGCTGCGATTACCGCCCCCAAAAAGCTCGACTGCGCGCGAAAGCCCGCCAGACTGTAGGCATCGCCATGCGGCCTGGCTGCGCCCTTCAGGTGGAACTCGTGCTCGAAGGCCATAAAGGGCTCAAGGCCCGAGACACGCTTCAAGCGCTCAATGGCCGATCGTAAGAGAGTGCGCGTGCAACAGGCCCAGGGGCTGCCGTCGAGTTCACGGATATCGCCCAAGAGGAGATGGTCCGCAGGGCCTCCATCGTCGAAATCCACACGCGACTCGGCGGCAGGATCAGGCAGCATCACCAGGTCGCCCAGCGAACCGAAAGGCGTCTCGGCGATCAGGTCAAAGCAGGTGATCTGCACGTTGGTGGGGGTCCAGCCGATCCCACTCTTCAACCGCTTTTCCAGCTCAGCACGAGGGAAGGCCTTGCCGCGCAAGCGGCCGGCAAAGTCGGGAGCCCCGACAAAGACGAGATCCTCACGTATCACGCTCACCACACTCCCTTTGCTTCCTGCACCTGTTCTTTGCGGGCACAAGATCGCTGCTTCGCTCGGCCTGCGCAAGCCGGCTTCTCTTGGCGGAGGGATACCGCTAATCTCCCGCCATCATGACAAGCGATCCTTCCTTTTCCCTCCTCGGTCCCGAGGATCCGGACCCGGTCGAGCGCCTGGACGGCCGCGCCGACGCCCCCATCCTGCTGATCTCGGAACATGCCGGTCGGGCGATCCCGAAGGCGCTGGACGGGCAAAGGCTGCCGCCGGAGGAGATGGACCGCCATATCGCCTGGGACATCGGCGCCGCCGCCGTCACGCGCAGCCTGTCGGCGAAGCTGCAGGCGCCGGCAGTCCTGCAGCGCTACAGCCGTCTCGTGATCGATTGCAACCGACCGCCTGGCGTGCCCTCCTCCATGCCCAAGGTCAGCGACGGGACGGAGATTCCCTTCAATCAGGCGATTGCCGAGACCGAGCGCGTGGCCAGGGTCGCCGAGATCTTCCGGCCCTTCGAGACCGCCATTGCCGAGCAGATTGACGCCAATCCGCCCAAGCTCTTGGCCGACATGCACAGCTTCACGCCGGTCATGCAGGGCTTCAAGCGTCCCTGGGAAATCGGCCTGCTGTTCAATCGCGACGACCGCGGCGCCCATGCCTTGATGCGTGAGTTGCTGAACCGTCGGCCAGGGCTGGTAGCGGCCTTCAACGAGCCCTACCGCGTCACCGACCTTAGCGACTACACGATCCCGACACACGGCGAGAAGCGTGGCCTGCCGCACATTCTGGTCGAGATCCGCAATGACTTGATCGACACGCCGGAGGGGGTAGAGACCTGGTCCAGCCTCTTGGCCGACTGCTTTGGCGCCATGGTAAAGGAGTGAAGGATGACCGAGACCCTAAGCCGCGAGATCCCGCTGGATCTCAGCCAGTCCGCCCTGCTGTTCATCGATGTGCAAAACTACAACGTCACCCGAGAGGGCGGTGAGTACAAAGGCCTGACCGAGGAAGAGATCGAGGCCAAGTACGGCTGGCACTTCCGCGAACTCGAAGACCACACGATCCCGAAGATGCAGGCCCTGCAGAAGGCCTGCCGGGCCGCTGGCGTCGAGGTGCTCTACACCACCATCGAAAGCCTGACAAAGGATGGCCGCGATCGCAGCCTGGACTACAAGATCACCGGCTTTAACGTGCCGAAGGGCAGTTGGGACGGCAAGGTGATCGACGAGATCGCACCGGGTGACGACGAGATCGTCCTGCCCAAGACCTCCTCATCGGTCTTCATCTCGACCCATCTCGACTACATTTTGCGCAACCTGGGTGTGCGACAGCTGATCATCGCCGGCCTGCTGACCGATCAATGTGTGGAGTCGGCGGTCCGCGATGCCTGTGATCTTGGCTATCTGGTGACCCAGGTCACCGACGCCTGCGCCACCCTCACTCAAGAGCGCCATGACAACTCGCTGCGCGCGATCAAGGGTTACTGCCGTCAGGTAACGACGGATGAACTCCTACCGGAGCTGGGCGACGGTTCTTAGTATCTGTTTGAGAAAGGGCGCGTAGGCCCTTTCTCAAGGCGGCGCCGGCCCGCACCCCCGCCCGACCACCCACGACAGTACGATGAAATGGGTGATCGGGCGGGGGTGCGGGCCGGCGCCGCGTAATCTCAAACGGGCTCCTAGAGAAAAGGGCGGGCCGAACGTCTGTCCGACCCGCCCCTAACACTTCAGCAAAAAGGCGTCTTAGCCAGGCTGCTTGACGATCCGCAGATAAGGCTTCGGCGCCTCCCAGCCATCGGGGAAGGCCTTGGCGGCATCCTCGTTGCTGACAGCCGGCACGATGATCACATCCTCGCCGTTCTTCCAGTTCACCGGCGTTGCGACCTTGTGCTTGGCGGTGAGCTGCAGCGAATCGATGACGCGCAGCACTTCGTCAAAGTTCCGGCCGGTGCTCATCGGATAGACGATGATCAGCTTGATCTTCTTGTCCGGCCCGATGACGAAGACGTTGCGCACCGTGGCATTGTCCATCGCGGTGCGCCCTTCAGCGCTGCTGCCCTCTTCGGCCGGCAGCATGTTGTAGAGCTTGGAGATCGCGAGATCGGTATCGCCGATCATCGGATAGTTCGGCGCATGACCCTGCGTCTCCGCGATATCAGCCGACCAGCCCTTGTGGTTCTCGACCGGATCGACAGAAAGCCCCATGATCTTCACATTGCGCTTCTTAAACTCCGGCTTGATCCGCGCCATGTAGCCCAGCTCTGTGGTGCAGACCGGCGTGAAGTCCTTGGGATGCGAGAAGAGCACGCCCCAGGAGTCACCAAGCCAGTCGTGAAAGCTGATCGTGCCCTCGGTGGTCTCGGCAGTGAAGTCCGGTGCCGTGTCGTTGATCCGTAAGCTCATTGCTTGTCCTTTCCGCTCTTGCTTCGGCCGCCTTGTTGGCGACTGCATTGCGTCCCTGGGGACGGTCCCCCAAACCGCAGACCTCACTCCCGGCACTGCGGCACTTGGCATTCGAGTGTGGCCAGACGAGCATCGCCCCGCCAACCAAGTGCAGATGGGAAGTCTGAGGCTCAGATGGAAGCGATACTCTGGTGCGACAGTGCCACGAAGTGCACCAGAATCCTACGTCGCGACTTCACATTCGCGTGCCTTATCTATTGATTGACCCAGACCCTGACTCTCGATCTTTCTTCGAGGCCAAGACTCGTGTGACCCCGCAGCCACTTTTGCCCGCCGGAGAGAGGCCCTATCTTTAGCCACTTGTAGAGTTCAGCACCCGAGGAGACCTGCCGCGGTATGCGCGACAAGCCTGTATCAGGAAATCCGGACCACCGACGCTTCAACCACGAGCGGCTGATCGCAGAGTGTCGCGATATGCCCTGCCTGAAGCAGATCCTGCCGTGCCGGGTGGGGCGCGATTTCTGGGTCTTCGGCTATGGATCGCTGATGTGGAATCCGGGTTTCCCGCATGCCGAGGCCTGTCCTGCGCTGCTACACGGCTACCATCGCCGATTCTGCGTCTGGTCGCACAGCTATCGCGGCACGCCGGAACGGCCGGGCTTGGTCCTGGGTCTGGACCGCGGCGGCTCCTGTCAGGGCATGGCCTTCAAGGTGGGCTCGCGAGAGAGCGAGTGGGTGCTCGACTATCTGCACGAGCGGGAGATGACGACCAGGGTCTATCATCCGCGCCTGGTCAAGCTGCTGACGGCGCAAGGCCCGGTCCTGGGCCTCGCCTTCGTCGTCGATCGTCATCACGTGCAATACACCGGGCGGCTCGACCTCGAGGCCACAGCCGCCCTCATAGCCGAGGCCGCGGGCGAGCGCGGCCCCTGTGCCGAGTATCTCTGCAACACGGTGCAGAAACTAGAGGCGCTCTCGATCGATCCGGGCCAATTGAAGCCGCTCCTGCAACAGGTGCAACGGCGCTGCCAAGAGGCCCGTAGCTAGCCTACGCGAGCTCGGCCGGCGAACGGGTCTCCAGGCTGAGAGCATGCACTCGGCCCTTCAGCTCTTCGGCCAAGACCGCGTAGACCGCGCGTTGACGCTGAACCCGGTTCATGTCGGCGAAGGCTTCGCTCACCAGAACCACGTGGAAATGACTTTCCCCCTCCGGATTATGCCCGGCGTGGCCGGCGTGAAGATGGGATTGATCTTCGATGTTCAGCCGCGTCGGCTGAAAGGCGCGGGTCAGTTTCTCCTCGATGGTCGCGGCAACGCTCACATCTTGCTCCTTCCGGTGGCTTGCATGTTAGGGAAGATGGCGCCCCACCGGGCTGATCGCAACGCTCCAGTCTCATGCACCGCCAGAATTGGGCCCGCTTCTCAAGGGCGCGGTCACGCGGGTCGCCATGGTAACAAAGCGGCCGCTTGTCACCCTGGTTCCGGCCTCCCATAATCCTCTCATGCGTAGAGGCTCACAGCCCGATCCCTTGCGGGCACCCTTTGACAGCGGCCAGCCGGCGCCGCGTGTCTGCATGCATCCCGGATGCCTGCAGGCGGGGAAGTTTCGTGCGCCCATGTCACGCAATCAGCTGGACCACTACTACTGGTTCTGCCTGGAGCATGTGCGCGCCTACAACGCCCAGTGGGACTTCTACAAAGGTATGTCCTCAGCGCAAATCGAGGCCCATATGCGCGCAGACCAGACCTGGCAGCGCCCGTCATGGCCGCTGGGCGCGGGCCTGTCGATCCACGATCCCCTTGGCCTTTTGGGCAAGGAGAAGTGCGCGGAGCCGCCCCCAAAACCGGTTTCAGCTGAAGAAGCGGCACTGACCCTTTTGGGTCTGCCACCCTATAGCCCCTTTTCAGAGATCAAGGCGCGCTATAAGTCACTGGTCAAGCAACTCCACCCCGACGCCAACGGAGGCGATCGTCAGGCGGAAGAACGCTTGAAGGAAGTGAACCGGGCCTATAGCACTCTTAAGACCGCTTACAGCCATACAGCCTAACGACTGACACCGCGGCGCCCGGACCTTGGAACCGGAGCTTGAAGTCGCCGCCGGCCCACTCTCGGCTCATGAGCCGAAGAGGGGTGATTGCGAAGAGAAGGAAGAGCCGAACGATGCCCAGCGATACCATGGTGCAAGACAACCTGCCGCCCAGCCTGCAGCCTGACATCACGGTCTCTGTCCGGCAGACTTTCGGCCTGGACAGCGATATGGAGGTCCCGGCCTTCGGCGAGCGCAACGACTATGTGCCCGACCTGGACGATGCCTATCGCTTCGACCATGACACCACCATGACCATCCTGGCCGGCTTTGCACATAACCGCAGGGTCATGATCCAGGGCTATCACGGCACCGGCAAGTCGACCCACATCGAGCAGGTGGCAGCCCGCCTGAACTGGCCCTTGGTGCGTGTCAACCTGGACAGCCACGTGAGCCGTATCGACCTGGTCGGCAAGGACGCCATCGTCCTGCGCGAAGGTCAGCAGGTGACCGAGTTCCGCGAAGGCCTTTTGCCCTGGGCACTGCAGCGCCCCGTTGGCGTGGTCTTCGACGAGTATGACGCCGGCCGCCCGGACGTGATGTTCGTGATCCAGCGTGTGCTGGAGTCCGCTGGCCGCTTGACCCTGCTGGACCAGAATCGTGTGATCCGACCGCATCCGGCCTTTCGCCTCTTCTCCACGGCCAATACCGTGGGTCTTGGTGACACCACCGGCCTCTATCACGGCACGCAGCAGATCAATCAGGGCCAGATGGACCGCTGGAGCATCGTCGCCACCCTGAACTATCTGCCGCACGACGACGAAACCAACATCGTGCTGGCCAAGTGCCCGACCTATGACACCAAGGACGGCCGCGAGAAGGTCTCGGCCATGGTGGCTTTGGCCGATCTAACCCGCTCGGGCTTCATCAACGGCGATCTCTCGACGGTGATGAGCCCGCGGACCTGCATCACCTGGGCGGAGAATGCAGAGATCTTCCAGGATCTCTCCTTCGCCTTTCGGGTGACCTTCCTCAACAAGTGTGACGAGACCGAGCGTCCGATCGTGGCCGAGTACTATCAGCGCTGCTTCGGGACCGAGCTGGCAGAGACCGGCGTCAAGACCGTCGTCTCCTAGAGCCTGGGCCCGAGCATCAAGGCCATGCACGATCGCGAAAACCCTCTCGAGCGCTTCAAGCGGACCACGGCGGCAACCATCCGCGCGGTGTCGCGCAAGCCCGAGGCCACGGTCGCCTTCCACCCTTCTGGGCAAGGTGTCACCGGTGACGAGGTCAAGCTGACTCCGCCGCCGCGCGACCTGCCGGTCGAAGAGGTGCTGCGCTCGCGTGGCCAGGCCGACTCCAGCGCACTCCGGCTGCGCTACCACAGTCAGGTAGTGCACAACGGCAATCGTCCGCAGGATCCGGTGGCCCGCGAAGTCTTCGACGTGGTCGAACAGGCCCGCTGCGAAGCCTTGGGCAGTCAGGCCATGGCCGGCATGGCGATGAACCTGGATGCGGCTATGGAGGCGCATTATCGCTCCCGCGGGCTCAATCGCATCGCCGAGGCCTCAGACGCGCCGATTGCCGAGGCGCTGCGCGCCGTGGTGCGCCAGGCGCTGACCGGTCGCGATCTGCCGCCGGCCGCCCAGCATGTAGCCGACCTCTGGCGCCCCCTGCTGGATCCCAAGATCCTGCAAGATGTGACGGATCTGGGCGACTTTCTGAAGGACCAGAAGGGCTTTGCCCAGATCGCGCGCCGGCTGATCCAGCACCTCGAACTCGAGGACATGATCGAGGAGGCCGACTCCGACGATTCCGAGGCCGAAAGCGAAGAGCAGGACAGCCAGGATGCTCCCGCCGAGAGCCAGGGCGGCGAGCAAGACAGCGGCGAGGCCCAGGCCAGCATGGAAGGCCAAGAGGTCGAGGTCGCCGAAGCCGACGGCAGCGAGGATGCCAGCGCCGAAGCCGAAGGCGAGATGACCGCCGGCGCCGGCGAGGAAGAGCCGGGACGCCCCGGACGCCCGCCGGAGCATGACCTTTCCAACGTCAAGCCGGGCGACATCTACACGGCCTTCACCACCGACTTCGATGAGGTTGTGAGCGCGCCGGACCTCTGTGACCCAGATGAGCTGACGCGCCTGCGCTTGATGCTGGACCAGCAGCTGGCGCATCTGCAAGGGGTGATCGCGCGGCTGGCCAACCGCATGCAGCGGCGTTTGATGGCCAAGCAGACTCGTGCTTGGGAATTCAACCTGGAAGAAGGCATCCTCGACACCGCGCGGTTGGCCCGCATTGTCGCCAACCCGACGCACTCACTCTCCTTCAAGCGCGAATCGGACATCGATTTCCGCGACACGGTGGTGACGCTCCTCATCGACAATTCCGGCTCCATGCGTGGCCGACCGATCAGCGTCGCCGCCATGAGCGCCGATATCCTGGCCCGCACCCTGGAGCGCTGTGCCGTCAAAGTGGAGATCCTGGGCTTCACGACCCGCATGTGGAAAGGCGGTCAGGCCCGCGAGAAGTGGATTGCCGCCGGCAAGCCGCCCTTGCCCGGACGCCTGAACGACCTGCGCCACATCGTCTATAAGGAGGCTGACGCCCCCTGGCGGCGCGCCCGCAAGAACCTAGGCCTGATGCTGCGCGAAGGCATCCTGAAAGAGAACATCGACGGCGAGGCCCTGCTATGGGCGCACAACCGCCTGATTGCCCGGCCCGAGCAGCGCCGCATCCTGATGGTGATCTCCGACGGCGCGCCGGTCGATGATTCCACCCTGTCAGTCAATGCCGGCAACTACCTGGAGCGCCACCTGCGCGAGGTCATCGAGATGGTCGAGACCCGCAGCCCGGTGGAGCTGGTCGCGATCGGCATCGGCCACGACGTCACCCGCTACTATCGCCGCGCGGTCACGATCGTCGACGCCGAACAGCTTGGCGGCACGATGATGGAGCAGCTTGCCGCCCTCTTCGACGAGGAGGAACAGGGTGGCTTCGGCACAAGGCGGCGGCGGATCGCCTAGGGATCTTTGCCCAGCAAGCGGACTGGGACGCTGATCACAGCACTTTGCGCATGAAGACACGGTTTCCAGCGCGCCCGACTTCGTTCCATCCGAGATGGCGGTATAGCGCCTGGGCGTCGTCCATCGCCGCGTGGGTCGTAAGCTCTATCTCCGATCGACCGAGCATCAGGCACTGTTGTTCCGCGGTTGCCAACAAGCGGCGGCCATAACCTTGGCCGGCATGCTCCGGATCCACGGCCAGATTTGCAATGCGTGCTGCCTCTTCGCTTACATAGAGGATCAGGCCACCCAGCAGGCGTCCGTCAGCCTCGATGACGAAGACGTCATGCGCAGCGATCTCCTCCGCCAGCCCCTCGGTGACGGGCGGCAGATCAGGAAGCGTCTTAAGGAAAGGCGCATAGGCGCGAAGGAAACAAAGCTCCAGTTCGGCGGCGTCCTCGTTCCTGGCTGAACGAACAAGGATCTGGCCGGCTTCTGTCATGGCCGCAGCCTCGGCCTCGTAGCCACTACCCAGCCACCAGCTTGTCCGCCCAGTCGTCCAGCCTGCGGCTGTTGCCGTGAATGATCTGCGCGGCCAGGGCGGTCAGTTCAGCCAGGTTCTCGGGGCTGGCGTCATCCATGTCGTCATTGCCCAAGCCCTCGATCATGGCAGCGTCCAGACGGGTGAAGCTCTCCCCCAGCAATTGCTTCATTTGCCAGTTGGCGCTATGCGCCTGGCCATGCATGAGGATCGAGATGATTGGCGCCCCCTGCCCCGGCGAGATCCAGTTGATCGGGCCCCAGTCCTTGGCCTCTTCAAAGGCAAAACGCCGGGTCTGGTAGCCGGTGCCGATCGAGAGGAAAGCCATGTCCGCATCCGGCCAGACCGCGCGGGCGGCCGCGAAGGCGCAGATCGAGGGCTGATTGGCGAAGACGCCGCCGTCGACCAGCACATGCGAACGGCCAGAGCGTATGTCGCTCACCCGTTCGGGCTCGAAGTAGGTCGGGGCTGCCGAGGTGGCCCGGGCCGCATCCTTGAAGAAGAAGTCGCTGTCACCCTGACCCAGGTCAGGACCGCCGACCAGGAAGAGGGCCCGTCTGGCCTCAATGTCATAAGCGGTAATCAAGAGGTTGGTCAGCGCATCGCTCAAGACCGCGCGGCCGAGATAGCGCTCGAGCAAACCTTCAAGCGCGCTGGCGTCGTACTTCTCCTGCATGATGGCATCGACATTGAAGCGCGCTATGGCCTCGCGCAGGCCGCGGAAGCGGTCCTTGGAGAAGATCGCCTCGCCCTCGTCGTGGTAGAGCCGCACCAGGTTCTCGGCCGTCATCGCCGGCTTTCCGTCCCCCTCCGGATGCGGCGCAGCCAGGCCGGACGCAATGATCCCACCCGTCGAGGTTCCCGCCATCATCTCGAAATAGGCGTGCAAGGGTTCGGTCTTGCCGCGGGCCCTGAGCCGTCCCTCCAAGTCGCGTAAGATCAAGGCCGGCACCAGTCCGCGAATACCGCCGCCATCAATTGACAGAATAGCCTTCTTGCCGTCTTGTAAAGCCATAGCTTAGTCCCTCCGGTTTGAAGACGAGCCTAGACCGAAGCGATTACAGGCACAATCAAGCAGATAAAGCAGCTTTATAGCGCTCGACATGCTGCGGTGGCCAATAGAGAGAGCGACGATAGTATTCCTCGACGGCCGGCACATCCTCGGGCAGGACCACCCAGGGCTGCTTACTGGAGGTGAAGATGTGGATATCCGGGGGCGCCAGCGCGGGCTCATCCAAAGTGCCGCCCCGGACAAAGTGCACCCGCTCCTTGGCTGAACCGTAGTTACTCCACAAGGTCACCCCGCAGGAGCCGCAGCGGTTAAAAAGCTGCCCTGCCCCACTGGCCGAGGGCAGATCCTGCTTGGTGACCTCGCCTTTCAGCAGCTCTACGGCTTCGGCCTCGATCAGGACGTTGACGGCAAAGGCTGAGCCGGTCTCACGCTGGCACCAGGTGCAGTGACAGCAGTGCACAAAGAGCGGCGTCCGATTCAGCCGATAGCGCACCGCGCCACAGGTGCAGCCGCCATCTCGTTCTTTGATCACCACGCCCTCACCCCCCTCATATCAAATCCGATATACAGACCGAAACCAAGAAGCAGTTTACAGCCACCGCAAAGATACAGAGTGTCAGACGAAAGGTCTTGCGATTTGGGGGCGAGGATGGTGTCGACTGAAAGCACTAAGATGCAACAAGAGCGCATCAAACCAGAGCGCTGGTTCGATTCCGCGAACAAGCTCTTTCCCCACCAGGTGGGCTTCACTGCGCCGCCCCATGACTTCGACGCAGCGCCACACGACTTCCTGCGCATCGCGCCAGAGGGTATTGGCGTGCATGGGCGTCTCTTGCACCTTGCCTCCTATCAGCATCAGTTGGGCCAGCGGGTCGACAACTTCCATCTGCTGGAGGAGGTCGTCCATTGCATGGCGAACGCCGGCGCCGATGTGGTGGGCCAGGTCGGCACCAACTGGGTGCATGCCGGCGGCAAGAGCCCGGAGGATATCCGCAGCTTCCTGGCACGGGTCAGCGACACCTATGCCACGCCGCTGCACATGGCCGGCTATTGCTTGGTCGAGGCTCTACGGGATCTGGGCGCCGAGAGCATCGCGTTGAACGCCGTCTACTACTGGCCGGACTGGCGTGACGGCATCGCCCGCTTCCTCAGAGAGGCCGGCTTCCGTGTGCTCTATGTCGGCAACTTCGTCGACCTCGGTCTTGCCCCCACACAGGAGGAAATCAATGCCCAGCATTGGATCTTCCCCGGCGACTTCGCGAGGCGTTCCATGGAGATCGTGGCCGAGCGCGCGCCCGATGCCGATGCCATCGTGATCAACGGCATGCCGAACTTCCGCCGGCCGGGTGACGGCCTGCCGCAAAGGCCGCTCAGCTTGGCCCGCGACCTGGAGCAGGTCAGCGGCAAACCCCTGGTCGCCTCCGACATCGCGCTCTACTGGCGCATCTTCAAGACCCTGGGTCAGGCGCCTCTCGGCCCGCAGGGCCAGCTGCTCTCCAGGCTGCAAGACCAAGACTAGGAGTCCTCTCATGCATCCGATCTATATTCTCTGGGCAACGCCGCGCTCCACCTCGACCGCTTTCGAGTGGATGATGCGTATGCGGGGCGACATGACCTGCTTTCACGAGCCCTTCGGAGAGGCCTGGTATCAGGGCGACGATGCCCGCTGGCCGCGCCTGACCGACGAGAGTCCGCGCCAGCCCGGCCTCACCATCAGCGGTGTCCTCCATGCCCTGCTAGAGGCTGCACAAGAGGGCCCGGTCTTCTCAAAGGACATGCCGCAGTACACCGATCACCTCTGGGACGAGGCTTTCTTCGGGCACTTCCGCCACTCCTTCCTCATCCGAGACCCGGCCAAGGTGCTCTCCTCCTGCGCGCGCAACTGGGACTACTTTCTGGCCAAAGAGATCGGCTTCGACGATCAACGCCGGCTCTTCGACCTCTTATGGGAGCGTGACGGAAGTCCACCCCCGGTCATCGACAGCGACGACCTGCTGGCCGATCCGCATGCCGTGGTGGCCGCCTGGTGTGACGTGCTCGACATCCCCTTCCTGCCCGAGGCGCTGTCTTGGGAGCCCGGCGCGCGCGACGAGGTGCTCTGGTACGACAAGGAAGAGGTTTGGCACGCCACCTTGAAGGAATCGGACGGTCTGAAGCCGCAAAAGACGAAGCCGGCCGACATCAGCAAGACGCCAGACTGGGTTCAGGAGATGCATGAGAGCTTCCTGCCGCACTATCGTCACCTGCACGCCCATCGGATCTCTGTGACCGCAAGCAGCGCAGCCTAACGGTCGTCGCAAGGCCCTATAGGTGTGACGCGAAGATAGCCGTGTTCCGAGCGGTCGATCTCGGCCTCGATGCCGTAGACCTCTTGCAGAAGCGCCGAGGTTAGGACCTCGGCCGCGGTCCCTGCGGCCACCAGCCGGCCGCCATGCAGGCAGAGCAGCTTGTCGGCCACGCGGGTAGCCAGGCTGAGGTCGTGCATCGCCATCATCACGATCAATCCCTCGTCCCGCGCCAAGGCGGATAAGGTCTCCATCACCAGCAACTGATGACGCAGGTCAAGCGCCGCCGTCGGTTCATCCAGCAACAGGATCTTGGCTTTGCGAAAGAGCGCCTGAGCGAGGAACACGAGCTGGCGCTGCCCGCCGCTGATCTGATCCAAACGTCGCCCCTGGACCCCGTCTAGGCCGAAGCGCGTCAGTGCGGATTCAGCCTCCACGAGGAGGGCCGGGTCCAGTCGCAGGCCAAGTGTCTTCACCCGGCCAAGCAGCACCACCTCGAGCAGGGTGAGGGAAGAAGAGGCCGCGGTGTCTTGCGCCATGTAGGCCGCCGTCTTTGCCCCCTCGATCTGCCCGGAGATCGGCAGCAGACCGGCAATGCCGCGCATCAAAGTGGATTTGCCTGACCCATTCGGGCCAATCAGGACGGTGACCTGACCAACCTCCAAGCTGGCAGAGACGCTGCGCACCACCGGCTTGGCACGGTAACCGACAGAGACGGCATCCAGGGTGAGGTTCACCAATGCCGCCTCCGCCCGCTCAGGATCAGAGCGAAGAGAAAGGGGACGCCGACCACCGCGGTGACGATGCCAATCGGCACCACGGCACCGGGCGATACCAGCTTTGAGAGGACTGAGGCCGCGGTCATGATCAGGCCACCGACGATCGCAGAGAGCGGCAGCAAGCTGCGCTGATCCTCGCCGACCAGCATCCGCGCCACATGCGGGGCCACCAGGCCGACGAAGCCGATGGTGCCGACGAAGGCGACCGCGCCCGCCGTCAGGAAGGCAACCAGCACGAAGACCTTTGTTCTTAAGCCTCGGACGTTGACGCCAATCGCCCGCGCGCGCTCTTCACCCAAACGCAGCGCGGTCAACTTCCAAAGGTCGGGCAGCAGGGCTGCCAGGCAGGACGCGGTGATGACCGCAACGATGGGGAGATTGTCCCAGCTGGCTTTCAGCAGGGATCCGAAGAGCCAGAAGACGATGGCCTGCAGAACCTCCGGTGCGGCCAGGTACTGAACCAGTGATTGCAAGGACTGAAAGAGGAAGAGCGTGGCGATCCCGGCCAGGATCATCACCTCCGGGCTCATGCGGGCCATGCTGGAGAAGCCATAGACCAGGGCAGTCGCGACCAAGGCCGCGACAAAGGCCGCCAAGGGCACCGTCAGGCCTGGCAAAAACGGCAAGGAGACTCCAGTGAAGATCGCAACCGAAGCGCCGAAGCCGGCAGCGGCTGAGAAACCCAGGGTGTAGGGACTGGCCAAGGGGTTCGCCAGGATCGTCTGCATCAAGGCGCCGGCCGAGCCCAGCGCCATACCGACAAGCAGCGCCATCAGGGTCATCGGCAGGCGGATGTCCTGCACGATCACCATGGTCACCGGGTCTGCCGACGACAGCCCCAACAGCGCCCCCAGAACCGCTCCTGGCGCCAGAAATGCGGGACCGGTCAAGAGATCAAGGAAGAGGCAGGCGAGCAGTGCGACGCCCACCAGCGCCAACCAGAAGCGTCGTCGCTTGACCAAAGCGCCATAGCTGGCCTCGGTCGGGGCAGGGCTGGCGTCTTCCGGCCCCTGCCCTTCCGCCCTCGAGGTCACGGCAACTGTGTCATGTAGGTGCCGCTGAACTGGACCGGCATGTAGGTCTCAAAGAAGCGATCGAGATTGGCTTGCGGATCGACATCCGAAAAAGCCTTTGGATGCAGCGCCTTGGCCAGATACTGCAGGAAAGCATAGTCATAGAGCGTGCGGGCGCCGCCGTGATAGACCGCATGAATACGGCCCTCCTTTGCGGCATCCAAAGTCTGCCAGCCCGGGCGGTCGAGATAGGCCTGCATCCGCTGATGCGTGAGAGCCGGATCGACACCTGGCCCCATGCGCACGGCCTGATCTCGCCCAGCCCAACCGGACCCGGCCAGGAGGATCACCTCCGGGTTCTGCGCCAGGACAAACTCCGGGCTCAAAGCGCCCCACTTGGCAATCTGGCCCTGGGCAATGTTCTCGCCGCCAGCAGTCTCGACCAAGCGCCCCCACATGGTATCGCCATAAGAGTTGTCGACCTCGTCCGGGCCCTTGCGCCCCAGCTCCACATAGACACGCGGCTCCGCCCCCTCGGCATCGGCAAGACGGCGCGCCGTATCCTCAACAGCCGCGCGATACTCCCCGGCCAACTGCGCGGCCCGCTCCTCCTGTCCCAGGATCTCTCCCAAGAGCTGCGTGGAGACGAGATGGCGATCCAGGGTCTGTGAGTTGTAATCCAGGGCGACCACGGGAATTCCCGCCGCCTCCAGGCGCGCCACGCTCTCCCCCAGGGCATCGATCTGCCAGGCTGCAAAAATCGCCAAGTCAGGACGAGCTGCGACCGCCGCCTCCAGCGAAAAGGAGCCAGCCTCGACCTCGCCAACATCGATCAGCTCCAAGAGTCTTGGCTCGGCTGCGGTGTAGGCTGCCCACTGCAAGGGTCGCCAATCCTCCCAGGCGCCGCGAGAGATCGCCACTGCGCGGTCATAGACCTCCGGCCCGCCGACGGCGTAAAGGTCTTCGAAGTGAAAGCCGACCAGAATTCGTTCGGGCGAATCCGGAACCTCGACCGTGCGCCCTAGGACATCGGTCACGGTCTTGGCTTGAAGGGTGTTCGCCCCCAACAGCAGCGAGATGACGAAAAGAACGGGCGCAACAGCCCGCAAACACGATCTCATGATCCTTGCCTCCTCAGCGAGAAGCGGGCGGCGCCAGGGCAGGCGACCATCCTGCTAAGCCGCACTATGGCCCCACCAGAGACGAGGTTTCGGACACTGGATTCTGATTATCTAGCCACGGGTGTTAGGACCGCACGCACTATCCGTCAGAGCAGCCGTCGCAAACAAGGCTTCGGACACGCGGCGAGATGGCTCACCGTCATTCAGGTTAGAGTGGCAGGGCCCTCACAAGCGAGGGCCCTGAGTCTCTCTAGGGTGCAAGCCTCACTTAGTTCCACAAAAAGTCGGTCGCGGTCAGCTGCGAGGCAGCCGTCAGGCCTGTGACACGGAAGGCGATGTCCGTCGAGCCGTCACCATCGGTATCGACCTGCACCTGGCCGGTGCCGGCAAGGCGTGATTCAGAATTGCCGCCGCCCGAGAAGGCCGCATCACCGATATAGGCAGCCGTCCCGGTTTCCAGCGCGAAGGAGAAAACGAAGCGGTCCTCACCCTGGCCACCGAAGTTTCGACCATCGAAGTCCTCGATCACCGGCCCGCCGGAACCAGCGCCGTCGCCCACCTCATCGCCGTTGAAGAGGAAGTCGTCATCGCGACCGCCACCAAAGGCGCGCGAGCCATTGCCCAGGCGTATGGTGTCGTCGCCCGCCCCTCCATAGAAGGTGTCCTCTCCGGTTCCGCCATAAAGGGTGTCGCTGCCGCCATGACCGCTTAATGTGTCGTCTCCGGTGAGCCCTCGCAGGATGTTGCCGACGGAGTTGCCCTCCATGTGGTTGTCCTGCCCGTTGCCCCAGGCCTGCAGTGCACCGGCTCCCTCAGCCATCTGCAGATTCTCGACATTGACGGCCAAGGTGTGATCCACCGAGGCGATCACCAGATCGACGCCGCGCGAGGCGCCCGGCCCCTCGGTAATGACATCGCCGGTCGCATCAACCAGGAAGGTGTCGTTGCTGAAGCTTCCCAGCATGGTGTCGTTGCCGCTGCCACCATCCAGTACATCGTCGCCAGCCCCGCCGTTCAAGAGGTCGGCCCCGCTGTTGCCGGTCAGGCTGTTGTTGAAGTTGTTGCCTATTAGAGTGCCACCGCCGACGCCGGCACCGATCTCAACCCGCTCCACCTGGCCAAAGTCACCACCGGCAAGAGCGTAGAAGGAGACATTGACGCGAACCAGGTCCGAGACACCCTCGCCCACCCCTTCACGAACGATGTCACCCGCATCATCGACCACATAGGTGTCGCTGGCGCGTCCGCCGGCCATGACATCACTGCCACTGCCACCATTCAGAAAGTCAACACCACGCCCGCCAAAGAGCGCATCGTTTCCAGTACCGCCCATGAAGCGGTCCTTGCCGGTCGCGCCCAAGGCCCAGTCGTCACCCTGACCACCGAAAAGGGTATCCGCCCCACTGCCGCCGTTCAGGATGTCGTACCCACTCCCTCCACGCAGACGGTCGTTACCCAGTGCGCCGAAGAGTTGATCGGTGCCTTCAGCACCGCGCAGATCGTCCTTGGCGCTAAGCCCGTCGATCCAATCATTGGCCGCACCGCCAAAGATCGTGTCTTGCGTATTTGGCGCTCCATAGAGGCGGTTTTGCTGGATATCGAGCTCCAGCCTCTCCAAGTCCAACAGGGCTACACCCAGAAGCGGCGCGTGCGACGCCAGCAAGGTGTCGACACCGCTGCCGCCGTCATAGGTCTCACCGGTCACGAACTCGCCGGCCAGGACATAGAAGAGGTCGTCACCGCTGCCGCCCAGGATCGCTTCGTCCAGTCCGGAACCGCCCACGATCGTATCGTTACCCATACCGCCAGCCAGGCTGCGATCATTTCCGTCGCCACCGAATATCCGGTCGGCGCCGGTGTTGCCGTGGAGGAAGCTATCGTCGCCGACGCCGCCGTAGATCTTGTCATGGCCACCACCGCCGAAGAGACTCCAGTCGTTGCCGGATTCAGCAAAGATCGTGTCGCCACCGTTTCCACCGAAGAGACTTCGGTCCGTGTTGCCACCGGCCTGAATCGTGTCGACACCGCTGCCGCCGCGCATCCCGCCGTTGTTTCCGGAGGGAGCGAAGAGGAAGTCATTCCCGCTGCCGCCTCTTAGGTCTCTATCGTGGCCAGCCCCACCATAGACACTGTCGTCGCCATCGCCGCCGAAGAGCGAGGTATCGTTCCCCACATTGCCAGCGATGAAGTCGTCCCCCTCACCCCCAAAGAGACTGGCATCATTCCCGCTGGATCCGGAGAGGACGTCGTCACCCGACCCACCATCGAAATGGCTGTCTTCGCCGGTCCCTCCCATGAGGTAGTCCCGCCCGGAGCCGCCGAAGAAAGAGTAATCATCCCCACTGTCGCCATAAAGGCCATCGCGTCCACCGTCGCCGTAGAAAAGACCGTCACTGCCACCACCGCCGAAAAGGAAGTCCTTTCCGCCACCGCCATAGAAGAGTGAGTCGTTTTGGAGGCCGCCAAACAAGCTGTCATTCCCCTGCGCGCCGAAGAGCGGGGCATCGTTGCCGAGGCCGCCTCTCAAAGAATCGTCGCCCGAGAGACCATAGAGAGCGTCATCAAACTCTCCACCATAGAGGTTGTCCGCCCCACTCGTGCCAAAGTAAGTCGCCATCTCTGCTTCCTCCTGTCTCCCTAGTACTGGTGTGTAGCAGGCCAGATCACTGCCAATGGAAGTCCGTAGCGGTCAGCTGACCTGCGGCCGTCACACCGACAAGCTGAAAGGCCATGTCGATAACGCTGTCGCCGTCCAGGTCGATCTGCGCCTGCCCGGAACCGGCGAAACGCGCTTCGGTGCTGCCGGAGCTGCTGAAGGCGGCGCTCCCGATATAGGAAAAGGTTCCGGTCTCCAAACCAAAAGCGAAGACCATACGATCGCTCTCGGCACCGGCAATGTTCAGGCCATTGAAGTCCTCGATGACCGCACCGCCAAAGCCAAAGCCATTGCCGAACTCATCCCCATCAAAGAGGAAGAGGTCGTCGCCAATCCCGCCTCGGATCTCAGAGGCATTGCCGACCGTGATGGTGTCGGCACCGCCGCCGCCATAGAAGCTGTTGTCTCCGCTACCGTCGGCGAGCAGATCATCTCCTCCCCGCCCGAAAAGCAGGTCATTTCCAGAAGCGCCGAAGAGCAGGTTGTCCCCGGCATTGCCATCCAG
This sequence comes from Rhodospirillales bacterium, assembly GCA_963669335.1. Taxonomy (GTDB): domain Bacteria; phylum Pseudomonadota; class Alphaproteobacteria; order Kiloniellales; family JACOMY01; genus JACOMY01. Next base: position 544,710 of record OY770023.1, on the reverse strand, counting down.
GCTGTTGTCAAGCGCATTGCCGAAGCCGTTGATGCCACCCGCATCGGCGCTGAGGTCAAGGTTCTCGACATTGGCATCCAGGCTGTAGTCGACCGAGGCGATGACCAGATCCACCCCGCGCGCAGCCCCCGGCCCTTCGACCACCTGATCTCCGTTATTGTCGGCAAAGAAGGTGTCGTCACCGAAACCGCCGACCATGCTATCAGCACCACTTCCGCCATCCAAAGTGTCGTCGCCGAAACCGCCGTTCAGGAAATCCGCCCCAGAGGCACCCTCAAGCCTGTTGTCCAGGGTGTTCCCCACCAGGCTGCCGCCACCGACTGAGGCGAGGATCTCCGCATCCTCGATGTGACCCTCCGCTCCGGTACCCAAGGTGAAGGTCGCGATGCCGACGCGCACGAGGTCGGCAAGACCTTCGCCGGCACGCTCGCGCAAGACATCATCCGGGTCGTCGACCAAATAGGTATCGTCGGCGCGCCCTCCGGCCGCCGTATCGACCCCTTCGCCACCGTTCAAGGTATCGCGGCCCTGGGCGCCGAAGAGCAGGTCGCTACCAGAACCGCCAAAGAGCGCATCGTTGCCATGCCCACCGAAGACCATGTCCTGATCGGCGCCACCGGCGATGCGATCATTGCCCGTAGCACCCAGGCCCCAATCGTCCCCGGCACCGCCGAAAAGAGTGTCGCGACCACTCTCCCCATTGGCAATGTCATCGCCGTTCTGACCGCGGAGCTGGTCGTTGGCGTTGCCGCCGAAGAGCAAATCTGCGGACCCCATTCCACGGAGGTCATCGTTGCCACTCAGCCCAAACATGCGATCGCGAGCAGAGCCACCGGTTAGGCTGTCCTGACTGTTCAGACTGCCAAAGATCGCATTGCCAATCGGCTGGGTCACCAGAACCTCCACGTCACGAAGATCAACCGCAAAGGGCAGCGATCCGGAGACGATCAGGCTGTCGACACCACTGCCCCCATCGTAAGTTTCGCCGCCAAAGGCCGCGCCAGCACCGACAAAGAAGGTGTCTCGGCCACTGTCACCATAGAGCCCGAGGTCGAAGCCGGACCCGCCGTTGATGAAGTCATTGCCGAGGCCGCCAAAGATCAGTCCATCGAGGCCGGAGCCACCAAAGATGTCGTCGTGACCGGTCCCACCATAGAGGGACCAATCGCCACCGCTGTTGCCTTCGATACGATCGGATCCCCCGCCACCGAACAAACCAAAGTCATTGCCGACACCGGCAATCAGGACGTCCGATCCGTTGCCTCCAAAGAAGCCGCTGTCTTCACCGCTGGAGCCCGTGATCCGGTCCGCACCACTCCCGCCAAACAAGCCACCATTATTGCTGCCGTCCACAAAGATCCTGTCGTCGCCGCTGTCGCCGAAGAAGAGGGAGTCGCTGCCTTCACCTCCACGAATCGTGTCGTCTCCAAGACCGCCATAGAGGAAGGAATCGTCCCCGTTGCCGCCATAGAGCTGATCCTCACCCTCGTCGCCTAAGGCGCCTGCGTCCTGCCCCTCACCCAGCCAAATGCTGTCGTCGCCGGCACCCCCAAAGATGAAAGAGTCATCGCCTGCAGCGCCATAGATGCGGTCCACGCCCGATCCGCCATAGATGCGTCGATCGTTACCGCCGCCAGAAAAGATCAGATCGTTGCCGCCATCGCCGAAGAGCGATGCATCCTGCCCTACGCCGGTGAAGAGGGAATCCTTACCTCCACCGCCATAAAAGAAGACATCGTTACCGTCAACGTCACTAATGCTGTCATTGCCCTGACCACCGAAGATCAAGGCATCACTACCGCTACCTCCGGTCAGATAGTCTTTCCCGCTTCCACCGAACAAAGAGAAATCAGAACCGTCACCACCGAAGATCCCGTCGTTGCCGTCTCCACCCTCGGCCTGATCATTGCCGCTCAATAGATTGATGACGTCGCCGTCACTGCTGCCAATGATAGAGTCCGACCCTGTCGTGCCGAAGTAGTTCGCCATACCGCAGGCTCCCGATTGCATGTTGAGCATCACCCCATTCGGTGGTGCCAAGACTGATTAGACTGCAATCTGCGGGCGGCGAAAAAATCTTCAACTGAGAAGATCTAATTGGCTTATGAGCAAAACTGCGTTGACTCCCAAATTTGGAACTCATTGATTTTGTTGAAATTGCATCGATGCAATGAGAATCCCAGTGCATTTTTCTGCCGAACTCTATCGAAAAATTATTCTACAGCGAGGTCGTGTTCATAGCGGCAAAAAGGAGTGACACCAAGGCGGTTCCAGATCAGGTCAGCCAGAGGAAATCGGCGGCGGTCAAGAGGTTGGCTGTGGTAACCCCATCCACCGGGAGGGCCTGGTCGAGGGTTCCGTCGCCGTCCTGATCGACCTGGATCTGGCGGGGCCCAGCGTAGCGTGCGTCCGAGTTGCCACTGCCGGCAAAGCCGAAGTCTTACAGGGCCAGAGCATTCGCGGTGCCGCTCAAGAAGAGAGTCTCGGGCGGGTCTGTTTCCTAGCGGCGAATGAACGCGACGGCGCTCAGGGTCAGACCATCCGGACGGGAGACATTGGCAAGCAGGACCAGGGTGTCCGTCGCCTTACCGCCGATGAAGTCCATGCCGATCTGACCGAAGAGGGTGTCGACAGTGCGGCCACCCATAAGGCTGTCGTTGCCACTCGTGTCGTAGACCTGTCTAGAACGTCATCCTGAGCGCTTCGACAGGTCTGCGACACCCGTCATCTCGACCATGTCCATCACTCCCGTCGCATTGATCCATCGATCTCGCGTAAGCTCTGGAGAGAACCATGAACAAGCATTCGGACCCTTTCTCAATGCAAATAGGATTCTCTATACTTGTGGGCCGATCAGCGTGAAGGAGTCCAGGTGCCGCAGCTTCTGTCGCGCGCGGAGACAACCAAGTGCCTGCCTCCTCTAGGATCTGGCTTAACTCCAGAGGAAGTCTGTCCCGGTCAGTTGGTTCGCATTGGCCAAACCCGAAACGACAAAGACGATATCCGAAGTCCCGTCGCCATCGCCGTCAACCTGGATCTGGCCGCCGCCGTCGAATCGTGCTTCTGAGTTGCCGCCGCCCGAAAAGGCAGCTGCGCCCACATAGGCGAAGACGCCTGTCTCCAGGCCGGCTGCGAAGACGAAGCGGTCTTCCTGGTTGCCACCGAAGTCGCGACCGTCGAAATCCGCGACTGTCGGCCCGCCCGAGCCGGCGCCATCTCCGGTCTCGTCTCCATTGAGGCGGAATTGATCATTGCCGGAACCACCGAAGGCCTGCGCGTTGGGACCGAGGGCGATGCTGTCGTGACCGGCCCCACCATAAAGCAGGTCCGCGCCCAGACCGCCAAAGAGCCTATCGACGCCGGCAGCGCCAAAGAGGCTGTCGTCGCCCTGTAGCCCGCGCAGCAGGTTGCCGCCGCTGTTCCCATCGATGCGATTGTCCAGCTCGTTGCCATTGCCATCGATGGCGCCCGCATCGACTTGCAGACGCAAGCGCTCGACATTATCCGAGAGGGTATAGTCGTCGAGCGCGCGCACCAGATCGTCGCCCCCGCCCTTCAGCTCGCTGACCAGATCCGTGCTGCGGTCCACGATGTAGGTGTCAGGGGCAGCGCCGCCGGCAGCGAAATCCACGCCGCTGCCGCCCTCCAAGAGGTCTCGACCGCGACCGCCGAAGAGATGGTCCAGACCCGAGCCTGCGGTCATCTGATCGGTTCCCGTGGCACCCAGGGCCCAATCGTCCCCCGGGGCACCAAAGAAGCGATCATCACCACTGCCGCCGTTCATCACATCGTCGCCGGCACCACCGCGCAGGTCATCGTCTCCAAGGTCTCCGAAGAGCAGGTCATCATTGCCAAGCCCACGCAGATCATCGTCGCCGGAGCGGCCTATGATTTCGTCCTTGTCACCACCGCCGCTCAAGGAGTTGTCGGTGTTGAAGTTCCCGAACAGCAGATTGAAGGTGTCAACAATCCGCATCAATTCGATGTCGTGCAGCGCAAGGCCAAAGGCTGGCAGTTCTTCGCTTCTAAGACTGTCGAAGCCACTGCCGCCATGGAAAGTCTCACCGCTCTCTGACTCTCCAGCGCCGATGAAGAAGGTGTCATCGCCACTGCCACCAAAGAGATCAACATCCCGGCCGCTGCCACCGCCGATGAGATCATCACGATCGTCACCATAGAGCAGCGAGTCGTCGCCAGATCCACCGAAGATGTAGTCGTTGCCGGGACCACCGAAGAGGAGGATATCCGTCTCCAGGCCACCAAAGATCCTGTCCTTGCCAGTATCACCGAAGAAGGAGAGATCGCTGCCGGCATTGCCGTCCAAGCGGTCATTTCCTCCTCCACCAAAGAGAAGCAGATCAGTGCCGCTACCACCGATCACACGATCGTAGTTTCTGCCTCCGAATAGAAAGCCATCGCCACGACTGCCGCCATCAATCAGGTCGCTGCCACTGCCGCCGTAGAAGTAGCCATCAATGCCTTCCTGGCCGCGAAGGCTGTCGTCGCCACTGCCGCCGAAGAAGAAGAGATCATTGTCATCATCGCCATGCAGGATGTCATCTCCATCGGCACCGAAGAAAGAAACGTCGTCGTCACCGCCGCCGAAGAGGGAGTCATCTCCACTGCCGCCAAAAGCCATGGTGTCGGCGGCGCTGCGGCCGAAGATTGCGTCACTGCCGGTGGCACCGAAGAAGCGCATGTCGCGCCCGCTGTTGCCGATCAGGACATCGTCGCCCATCTCGCCGCGAAACTCGGCATCGTTACCGTCGTCTCCCAGCAAGACGTCGTCACCACCTCCACCGAAGAAGAGCGAGTCCGCACCTGAACCGCCGCGCAGGAAGTCGTTATCGGCCCCACCGAAGAAGAGCGTGTCATTGCCGGTATCACCGGTGAAGACATCGTCGCCCGCTTCTCCCACCAAGCCGCCATCATCGCCGGCACCCGCGAGCACGGTGTCGTCACCACCGCGGCCAAAAACCATATCCTCGCCGCTGAAGACCTGAATCAAGTCAGCAAAGCTGCTGCCGTTGATCGAATCGTTGCCACCGGTCCCAAAGTAGTTCGCCATCTCGCTGCCCTCCTACTGGAGCGGCCCGCTTCCTCGAACTTTCTGTCGCCCACCCTCTCGCCAAGCGAGGAAAAGTCGAGCCGTTTCTTACGTCATTGCCCCCACTCTAACCCTGGATTACGGACGAAGCGTGGCAGCGGCACAAAGCAATTGGCCATGCGCTAGTTCCACACGAAGTCCGTCGCCGTTAGCTGATTGGCGGCAGCCAGGTTGGACACGATGAAAGCTATGTCGGTGTTGCCGTCACCGTCTGTATCGACCTGCATTTGCCCACTCCCTTCGAAGCGTGCTTCGGAGTTGCCGCCGCCGGAGAAGGCGGCGTTTCCGATGTAGGCAAAGGTTCCCGTCTCCAGGCCCGCGGCAAAGACGAAGCGGTCCTCCTGATTGCCGCCGAAGTCCTGCCCGTCGAAGTCGGCTATGACGGGGCCACCGGAGCCCGCCCCATCGCCAGCCTCATCGCCGTTGAAGCGGAACTCGTCATTCAGGCTGCCGCCGAAGACCCGTCCAGCGATATTCATTCCGATCACGTCGTTGCCAGCACCGCCATAAAGGAAGTCCTTGCCGGTTCCTCCGAAGATTCTGTCGCTGCCGCCGCCCCCAAAGAGCGTGTCGTTACCCGCCAGACCGCGCAGGTCGTTTGGCGCGGTGTTGCCGTCGATGCGGTTATCCTCGGCATTGCCGGTGCCATCGATACCGCCCGCGCCCGTTGCCAAGCTCAGGGTCTCGACATGGGTACCAAGGCTGAAGTCCACACGGGCGATGACCAGATCCTCACCTTCATCTGCCGCCTCCAGGAAGACATCACCCGCAGCATTGGCGGTAAAGGTGTCGTCACCCTGACCGCCAAGGCCCGTATCGTCGCCGCCCCGACCGTTCAGAATGTCATCGCCGCCATTGCCGAAGAGTTCGTCGTCGCCGCTGTTGCCAGTTAGGGTGTTGTCACGATCGTTGCCGATCAAATGCGCATCGCCAACATCCTGGTTGATCTCCACTCGCTCGATCAGGTGGTCCTGCCCGGTCCCGATCTCAAAGGTCTGAGCGTCGGAGCGCACCAAATCGGCCGTGCCCTGGCCCGTGTACTCAAAGATCTGGTCGGTCGAGGTGTCGACGTCATAGGTGTCGCTACTGAAGCCACCCAGTGCGATGTCGCTGCCACTGCCGCCGGTCAGGGTATCACGACCGCGGCCTCCGAAGAGCGCATCTTGGCCCGAGCCTCCACCCAGCCGATCCTTTCCACTGCCGCCCAGTCCCCAGTCGTCACCAGCCGCACCAAGCAATGTATCGAGCCCGCTACTGCCATTCATGATGTCGTCGCCGGCCTGTCCACGCAGCGTGTCGTTGCCGGAGCGCCCAACCATCTGATCATCACCGCTGCCACCGCGAACATCATCGTCGCCGTTCGACCCGCGGATAGAGTCCTTGCCCGTCCCAACAGAGAGGGAGTTGGTCGCGCTGCTCACCTGACGCTGCGTGAAGCCCCCGAACTGTCTCAGGAGTTCCACCTCCGGCAATAGGATGCCGAAAGGAAGGAGTTCAGCGGCATGCAGGGTGTCGCTGCCCTCCCTGCCGTTGTAGATCTCGCCAGCCTCGCCTTCACCAACACCGACAACGAAGGTATCCGGCCCACTTCCTCCAGAGAGGGACCCGTCCATCCCGCTGCCGCCATAGATGATGTCCGCGCCAGGGCCGCCGCCCAGTCGGTTGTCGTCGCCGGAGCCACCGAAGATCAGATCGGCCCCGGTTCCACCGAAGATACGCGTGTCGATACCATCGCCGCCGAAGAGGCTGTCGTTCCCGCCGTCACCATAGAGCCCGCCGTCATCACCGGTACCGGCGAGCACACGATCATTGCCGTTTCCGGCATAGAAGTAGCGGTCGCTTCCGCTACCACCGAAGAGCTGATCGGCGCCGCTGTCACCATAGATATAGGAGTCTGAGCCCGCGCCGCCTCGGATCGTGTCGATTCCGCTGCCCCCGCTCAGGAAGCTGTCGTCGCCACCATCGCCGCGCAGAGTGTCCACACCCTCGCCACCAGCGAGGGCCCAATCATCCCCGGCCCCACCGCGCAGATCATCGTCGCCGCTCCCCGCATCTACGATGAAGTCGTCTCCGGACTGCAGTCGGATGTAATCCTTGCCATCGCCCCCATAGAAGAAGGAGTCGTCGCCGTCACCTCCCATGAGAACGTCGTCGCCCTGCTCCCCTCGAAAGCGGCCATCGCCCCCATCAAAGCCCAAGAGGGTGTCCGCGCCCGGCCCGCCATAGAAGCGCGTATCGCCACCGCTGCCGCCCCAGAGGAGATCCGAGCCAAGACCACCGAAGAAGAGAGAATCGTCGCCGTCTTGGCCATAGATCCGATCGTCACCACTTTCTCCGGCGATCAGGCCGTCATCGCCCGAACCGGCAATCACGATATCGTTGCCGTCCCGCGCCAAGACCGAATCATCGCCGCTGAAGCCCTGGATGAGATCGGCGAAGCTGCTGCCGAAGATGGTGTCCGCTGCATCAGTACCGAAGTAGTTCGCCATGCTGTCCCTCCAGGTATCAGGCGGGCGTGGCTTGCCGCCGACCCAGTGGTAGAGACAGATCGGATGGATTGAAGGAATTTTCAATAGAATTGTTTTGTGCAATCGGCAGGGCGCGTAAACCTAGAGGCGAAGGCATACCCACCAAAAGGTAGCCTTCGCCCCAGAATCATCAGGAAAAATCCTTTCTGATCCGCCTATTGGGCGCGCTCTAGCTCCAGACGAAATCGGTAGCAGTCAGTTGCTCGGCGACCGACATGCCGACCAGCTGGAAGGCTAGATCGACCGATCCATCACCGTCTGTATCGACAGCCACCTGCCCGTCGCTGTCGGCAAAGCGGGCCTCGGTGTTGCCGCCACCGGAGAAGGCGGCGTCGCCGATGTAGCCGAAGGCACCTGTCAGTAGGCCATTGGCGAAGACCAGTTGATCCTCCTCGGCACCGCCGAAGACCTGACCGTCAAAGTCGCGGATAATGGGACCACCGGACCCCATCCCCGAGCCCACCTCGTCCCCATTGAAGCGGAACTCATCATGACCGCTATCGCCGTACACCAGATCGAGGGCATCCAGACCGATGATGTCGGCACCGCTGCCACCATAGACGAAATCTACCCCGCTGCCGCCGAAGAGCGTGTCACCGCCGAGACCGCCCCGGATCAGATCCGTGCCACCAAGACCGCGCAGGGCATTAGACGCGCTGTTGCCCTCCAGACCATTGCCGTGCGCGTTGCCACGCCCGTCGATCGCACCTGCACCCTCGGCCAGCACCAAGGCCTCGACATTGGTCGAGAGCGTATAGTCGCTCTCCGCCAGGACGGTGTCGTAGCCCTTCCCTAGGCCCTCAACCAGGCGATCGGCTTCAGTATCGGCAAGGAAGGTGTCATCGCCCTCGCCACCGAAGACCGAATCGCTGCCAGTGGCTCCGTTGAGAACGTCGTCGCCATCACTGCCATAGAGATAGTCGCCGCCGGAGCTGCCGGTGATGCTATTGTCGATGGTGTTGCCGAAGAGCCAAACAGCAGTGACGCTGTCGCCAGCCTCCATGCGCTCGATCATCTGATCCTCATCGGAGCCAATCCAGAAGGTGGCCGCTTCGCTGATCACCAGATCGTTCAAACCACCGCCAGAGTACTCGACCACACGGTCCGTGTAGGTATCGACGACATAGGTGTCATCGGCCCGCCCACCCGCAGCCACATCGCTGCCGCTGCCTCCGGCCAGGCTGTCCTTGCCACGACCGCCGAAGAGGGCGTCTTCACCGGTCCCGCCACCCAGGCGATCCTTGCCGCTGCCTCCAAAGCCCCAGTCGCTGCCGGCAGAGCCGAGCAGGGTGTCCTGGCCAGACCCGGCGTTCATCAGGTCATCACCGGCCTGCCCACGCAGGCTATCGTTGCCGAGACCACCGACGAGCAGATCCAGACCGCTGCCGCCGCGCAGATCGTCGTTGCCACCATTCCCGGTGATCAAGTCATCGCCGGACCCGGTCCAGAAACTGTCGTCCGCGTTGGATCCATAGTCGGTGTTGTCAAAGCTGACTTGGAACCGCACCTCCTCAATATCTCTGAAGATAACGCCGATCGGTGCATGTTGATGCATCGAGACCCGATCGAAGCCGCTGCCACCATCATAGGTCTCGCCAACTTCCGCATCGTTCAGGCCGACCACGAAGCTGTCGTCGCCGCTGCCTCCATAAAGGCCAGGGTCGTATCCCGCCCCACCAATCAGCGTATCATCGCCGATATCGCCGAAGTGGTAGGAGTCGTCACCATCCCCGCCAAAAATCTGATCATCGCCAAGTCCGCCAAACAGCCAAGCCTCGTTCCCCTTCTCGCCCAAGAGAGAATCGTCTCCAGCCTTCCCGAAGAAAAAGCTATCTGAGCCGCTGCCGCCTTCGAGTTTGTCGACACCGTTGCCACCGAAGAGGTAGCGGTCGTCGCCACTACCACCGCGAACCGTATCATCTCCCTTGTCGCCATAGAGGTAGTGATCGTCGCCGTCATCACCAGAGACACTGTCGTCGCCGGTAGCGCCATAGAGTTTGGCATCGTCGCCCGAGAATCCGCCGACCGAATCAACACCGTCTCCACCGAAGAGGAAGGAGTCATTCCCATCACCGCCCCATAGGAGGTCAGCGCCCGTCCTGCCATGGTGGTGACGGTCATGGCCGCTACCAAGACCAAGAAAGTCGTCACCAGCACCACCGAAGAAACTGACGTCGTTTCCATCACCGCCATCAACTCGATCTGCTCCGGCGCCGCCCCAAAAGGTCGCATCGTTGCCAGTTCCACCGAAGAGGCTGTCGTCATCGCTACCGCCAAACAGATAGCTATCCTGCCCGTCACCACCCCAAAGACTGTCTTGACCGCTCCCGCCGAAAAGAGAGCGATCATCTCCGCTCATCGCCCAAAGCATGTCGTCGCCGCCGGTGCCGTCCAGCACGCGATCATCGCCCTCACCGGCCAAGATAAAGTCATTACCGTCACCGCCGAAGAGTGAGTCATTGCCGGCATTGCCCTGTATGTTGTCATCAAAGCTGGTTCCAAACAGGGTATCCGGACCAGCACTGCCATTCACATTGGCCATTTCTCTTTCCTCCGCATTCGGACGCCGCAGGCCGCGAACAATCCAAGGATCCAGGGCAAGGCTTAGGGGCACGAGAACCAGCGAAAGGCCTCATTGAACGCACCATGCCGCGTTTCACTACCTCTCGGACGGTCGTGCCTTTGCCTGTTCAGCAGCCTAAACCGAGAGAGTTCAGTTATGATGTTCGAGGGTCGACGAAGTTACCTTTGTAACAATACCATGACAACAGCAACCACCTAGTCAAGCTTTGGCGCAACACTTTCCGTCTTTACTATTTTTATCGCCACAACCACTGCAGTGATGTTGATCGATATCTTGGAATAGCCGGGACGCATGCGGCGGTCTTTTCTAGCTTGTCCGGCAAGGCTGTCCAGGTCTGCCTCCTCTTGCCACTGCCCAATCAGGATCATCAGGCCGTCGTGACTGCCGAGAGAGTAGGTCGCGATGAAACAAAACTTCAAACAAGAATATCTCATACTGCTATGATTCAGATTGCATCGAGCCAGTGAATTCCGCATGTTTTCAATCTCTTATCAATCGGTGCGGAGAGCGAGATACGACCCTTTGTTCAGCCCGGCGGGAGCTGACTCGGTAATCGGGCGGCCCCCCAAACAAAAAGAGTGCCAGCGCCGGAAGCCGAGGTTGCCGACTGCATTCCGACGCTGGCACGAGGCGGGACAGAAATCGCGTTGTTTGCAGGCCGATGTCCCAATCAAGCCATTCAGTTCCAGACGAAGTCAGTGGCAGTCAGTTGCTGGGCCTGGGTGAGACCGATTAACTGGAAGGCCAGGTCCGTGGAGCCGTCGCCATCGAGGTCGACATTCACCTGCCCCTCGCCGCCGGCAAAGCGTGCCTCTGTGTTGCCGCCGCCGGAGAAGGCGACCTCGCCGATGTAGGCAAAGCTGCCGGTTTCCATGCCATTGGCGAAGACCAGCTGATCCTGATCGGCACCACCGAAGGCCTGGCCGTCGAAGTCGCGAATCTGAGGACCGCCGGAGCCGGAGGGTTCGCCGACCTCGTCACCGTTGAAGCGGAACTGATCGCTCTGGCTGCCGCCAAAAACCCAGTCAAACGCGTCGACCCCGATGACGTCGGCGCCGCCACCGCCATAGACGAAGTCCCAACCGCTGCCGCCGAAGAGCGTATCGGCACCCCCTTGGCCCAGGATCAGATCATCCCCCTCAAGACCTCGCAGGGCATTGGAAGCGCTGTTGCCTTCCAGCCGATTGAAGAGGGCATTGCCACGCCCGTCGTGCGCGCCCGCACCATCGGCGATCACCAGGGTCTCGGCGTTGGTCGTGAGGCTATAGTCGCTCCGCGCCAGAACCATGTCGCTACCGTGGCCGGGGCTCTCGATGAGCCTGTCGGTCTCCGTGTCGGCGACGAGGGTATCGTCACCCTGACCGCCAAAAGCCGTGTCACTGCCACTGGCCCCGTCAAGATAGTCATCGCCTTGCCCTCCATAGAGATAGTCGCTGCCGGAGTTCCCGATCAGGCTGTTGTCGTCGGCATTGCCGAAGAGCCAGGCAGCAGCGAGATTGTCACCAGCCTGCAGACGCTCGATCATCTGATCTTCGCCGTCACCAATCCCAAAGGTAGCTGCCTCGGTGATCACCAGGTCGTTCACGCCGCCGCCGGCATACTCGATGACGCGATCGGTGAAGGTATCGACGACATAGGTGTCGTCCGCCCGGCCGCCGGCCGCGACGTCGCTACCACTGCCTCCAGTCAGGCTATCCTTGCCTTGCCCACCGAAGAGCGCATCCTCGCCGGTGCCGCCGCCCAGGCGATCCTTACCGGTCGCGCCCAAGGCCCAGTCGTTACCGGCCGATCCCAAAAGCGTGTCGTTTCCACTCTCGCCGTTCATGACATCGTCATTGGCCTGACCACGCAGGGTGTCAGCTCCACTTCCACCAAAGAGCAAATCATTGCCGCTGCCACCGCGCAGATCGTCGGAACCCGCAAGGCCCCAGATCTGACTTTGCCCGCTACCATCGGAGAGACTGTCGTCGCCAACGCCACCGGTCGTGTCATTGAAGAGACCAAGGGCCTGCTTGACCTCAACATCCCTCAGGATCACGCCGGGTGGTAGCAGCGCGGAGCCGACAAAGGTATCGGTGCCGCTACCGCCATCGTAGATCTCTCCAACCTCAGAGAACCCGGAGAAACTATAGAAGGTATCCGCACCACTGCCCCCGAAGAGGCCGAGATCCAAGCCCCGTCCGCCAGCGATCAGGTCATCCCCCAGTCCGCCAAAGAGGAGGCTGTCGTCCCCAGATCCACCGGAGATCTGATCATCGCCTGCAGCCCCGAAGATTGATGCGTCATCGCCATTGCCACCGAACACAAAATCGTCGCCTTCATCGCCATAGAGGGAACGATCGTCCGCTGAGCCGCCGGAGATCAGATCATTACCGTCTCCGCCGTAGACAGCCCATTCTTGGCCACTACCGCCATAGATGGCGTCCGCATCTTGGCCACCGTAGACATAATAGTCACTGCCACGCCCGCCGAATATGTAATCCTTCCCGAGCCCTCCGAAGAGATAGGCATCTTGCCCATCGCCTCCGGAGACGCTGTCAGAGCCCGCACGTCCATGCAGGAACATGTCGGCGGCAGAGTCACCTCTAACGCTGTCATCTCCGTTCCCTCCGTACAATCTATGATCAAACCCGCTACCGCCAAAGACTCGATCGTCGCCTTGGTCACCGTAAAGGTATTGGTCGAACCCGTTTTGACTATAGAGGTTGTCGTCATCACTGCCGCCAAACAAAAAGCTATCCTCGCCATCCTGACCTTGGATGGTATCAACGCCCGAATCCCCAAAGAGAAGAAAATCCTTGCCAGGCCCGGCTAAGAAGACGTCGTTGCCATCACCGCCGTAGTGAACGCTGTCGTCACCTGCGTTCAGGCCGATCAAATCGCTCGCATCACCGCCGAAGAAGCTGCGGTCAACATCGTCTCCTCCGATGAGGTGGTCCTTCCCGTCTCCGCCCCAAAAGCCGCGATTGAGCCCGGGACCGCCGAAGATCTGATCATCACCTGATCCGCCATAGAAGAGACTATCGTCCAGAGAAGCGGCGAAGAGCGAGTCGGCACCACTGCCACCAAAGAAAGAGGAGTCGCTACCGCTTCCGCCATAGAGAAGATCGTTTCCACTGTCACCCTGGACCGGGCCGTCATCGCCGTCGCCAGCCAAGATCGTGTCGTTGCCGTTACCGCCGAAAAGCGTGTCAGCGCCGCTGAAGCCCTGAATGCTATCGTCGAAGCTGGTGCCAAAGAGCGTGTCCGCACCACCGAAACCGTAAACAACAGCCATGATTCTTTCCTCCTCTGCCGCCAGATTCAGTCCGCGCGCATTGCAATTGATTGAGAGAAACAGGTGACGACCTGTGGACGGAAGCGGGATGGTCGCCCTAGCCATTAGCTCCAGACAAAGTCGGTGGCGGTCAGCTGCTGGGCCTCAGTGAGGCCGATCAACTGGAAGGCCAGGTCGGTGGAGCCGTCGCCATCGAGGTCGACATTCACCTGTCCGTCGCCGCCAACGAAGCGCGCCTCGGTGTTGCTGCCGCCGGAGAAGGCGGCCTCGCCGATGTAGGCAAAGCTGCCGGTCTCCATGCCCTTGGCGAAGACCAGCTGATCCTGATCGGCACCACCGAAGGCCTGGCCGTCGAAGTCGCGAATTTGGGGCCCGCCGGAGCCGGAGGGTTCGCCCACCTCGTCACCATTGAAGCGGAACTCATCACTTTGATCGCCGCCGAAGACCCAATCGAAAGCATCGATGCCAATGATATCAGCCCCGTCACCGCCATAGACGAAGTCCCAACCGCTGCCGCCGAAGAGCGTATCGGTACCACCTTCGCCCAGGATCAGGTCATCGCCTTCAAGGCCACGCAGGGCATTGGAAGCGCTGTTCCCTTCAAGTCGATTGAAGAGGGCGTTGCCACGGCCGTCGAGCCCGCCAGCGCCATCGGCAATCACCAAGGTCTCAACGTTGGTCATGAGGCTATAGTCGCTCCGCGCCAGAACCATGTCGCTACCGTGGCCGGGGCTCTCAATGAGCCTGTCGGTCTCTGTGTCGGCGACGAGGGTGTCGTCGCCCTGACCGCCAAAAGCCGTGTCACTGCCACTGGCCCCGTCAAGATAGTCATCGCCTTGCCCTCCATAGAGATAGTCGCTGCCGGAGTTCCCGATCAGGCTGTTGTCGTCGGCATTGCCGAAGAGCCAGGCAGCAGCGAGGTTGTCACCGACCTGCAGACGCTCGATCATCTGATCTTCGCCGCTGCCGATCCCGAAGGTGGCAGCCTCAGTGATCACCAGATCATTGACACCGCCGCCTGCGTACTCGATCACGCGATCAGTTAGGGTATCGACGACATAGGTATCATCCGCTCTGCCGCCTGCCGCCACATCCGCGCCGCTGCCACCGGATAGGCTGTCCTTGCCATAGCCGCCGAACAGAGCGTCCTCTCCACTGCCACCACCCAGGCGATCCTTCCCGGTCGCACCCAGGCCCCAGTCGCTGCCGGCCGATCCCAGCAGCGTATCGTTGCCACTTTGGCCGTTCATCACGTCGTCATCGGCCTGGCCACGCAAAATGTCAGTTCCACTGCCACCAAAGAGCAGATCCGTGCCGCTGCCACCGCGTAGGTCGTCGTCACCATCTGCGCCAAAAACCTGGTTTCGCCCGCTACCAACAGAGAGGCTGTCGCCGCCGGTGTCGCCGTGATCGCTTTCGAAATCTCCCCACAGGCGCTTGACCTCTACGTCTCTAAGGACGACTCCGACTGGCAAGAGCACGGAGGATCGGACTTCATCAGTGCCGCTGCCTCCATGGAAGGTCTCGCCAACTTCATCGAAGCCTGCGCTACTCAGGAAGGTGTCTGCGCCGCTGCCACCGAAGAGCTGGCGGTCGAAGCCCATACCGCCACCGATGGCGTCGTCTCCAAGACCGCCGTAGATGTAGCTGTCATTTCCCGATCCGCCGAAGAGCCGATCATCGCCCGCTCCGCCATAGAGCCTGGCGTCCTCGCCGTCGCCGGCAGTCAGCGTGTCGTCACCAGCATCGCCAAAGAGGAGACTGTCATCTCCAAGATTGCCGTAAACTCTATCGCCACCTTCACCACCGAAGGCAGTGACATCATTGCCGTCGCCAAGGAGGAGCCGATCCGCGCCGCTTCCCCCGAACAGGTAACTATCCCATCCCTCGCCACTGTTCAGGGAATCGTTGCCGCTGTTGCCCATAAGAAAGCCGTCAGAATCGGAATCGGAGAAGATGGAGTCATCGCCGAGCCCACCATAGAGACCGTAGTCATCTCCCCCTCCGGAGCGAATGGTGTCTGTTCCGGCATCCCCATAGGCAAAGGAGTCGTGACCGCTGGAGAGCCATATCTCGTCGGTGCCACTCCCCCCGAACATGTAATGATCATGGCCGCGACCCGGTGCCAGCATGTCGTTTCCGGCACCGCCAAAGAAAAAGCTGTCGTTTCCGGAGTCTCCAAAAAGGACGTCATGCCCATGCCCGCCGTAAAAGTAGCGGTCATTGTCATCATGTCCCCGCAGAGTATCGGCGCCGGCGCCACCGTAGAAGAAGGTATCCTCACCCGTACCGCCACCTACATCATCGGCTCCGCCACCGCCGAAAAAGAACCCGTCATCTCCAGATCCGCCAGAGATGCGATCGTCACCGGTCTCACCTTCAATCAAGCCATCATCGCCGGTGCCGGCACTGATCGTGTCGTCACCGTCGCCGCCCAGGACGACGTCGTCTCCACCAGAGGTTCTGATCACGTCATCGAAGCTGCTGGCGATGATGATGTCGGATAGACTTGTTCCCAAGTAAGTCGGCATGTCTTTGACCTCGTCTTAGCGAACCGCTCTTCGATTGGGCGGACCCGTGAATCCTTGCTTCTGACACACAACATTCGTCGCGCAGTTGCATCGCTCCGGAGTGCCACTCTCCCTGCCCGCAGCTTCGCCTCTTCGGTGCGCTTGCACCCTTGAGGCCCTGCAACGTCCAGCCGCATAGCTGCTACTGTTCGAATGAATATTCAAGCATGGGATCTATTGATCATGAGGAATTTTCAGACATCTTCCTGTCGGAAAGTCTGACGTCGGCGGCTCGCTATCCCGCCTCGTGATCTCTTGCCCAAGCGTTGGCCAAAGGTTCCGCCAGGACAGATCCGAAACTCTTGGATCTCCATGCGAAACCCGGCGATTTGAGGGTCAAGCGACTGCCCCTGGGTGCCCATTGACACCAATAATCAGGAGGAATCTGGCGTCTGCCATCTGATCTCAAAGCCTCCTGCTGCTGCGCGAATGTCGCATCCACCTGCCCCACCTTCAGTTCCAGAAAGCAAAATTTTTAATTAGAAATTATC
Source organism: Rhodospirillales bacterium (assembly GCA_963669335.1). GTDB lineage: Bacteria > Pseudomonadota > Alphaproteobacteria > Kiloniellales > JACOMY01 > JACOMY01. The sequence continues at coordinate 528,153 of OY770023.1, read as the reverse complement.
ATGTGAAATTATTATGTGCGCAACAAAACCCTGCTTTACCGTATTTTGTAGGAATTAGAAGACTCATGTTTGGAAGCCTGTTCCATCCAATAGGGGCGGTGACACCGAGTGCCCAGGAGATTCCTTGGTGTTGATGGAGTGCCTGGACGAATTTGAAGCATTGGCGTCGCCTGAAGCAGATCCAGCGGCCATGGAGGCGACCGACGTCCAAAGCGGTATGCTCAGGCACGCCGAGAGAGATCTTGCACAGCACACTCTGAGCCACAATGTCGGTTCAATGGGGAGCGAGTCGGGATGCTTGCCTGGACCTTGCGCTGATCATCACGTCAGCCAAACCAAGGGAGGATCGACACCGCCATAGCAAGTATCTGAAAGTTTGTTCAGACGCTTGCAAGACGGAAGTGTCGCCTACTGGTAATCTCTATCGCCATCAAAGAGAGAGAGAGAGAGAGAGGGATCACCGCCTCTCTGCTCGGTAGACGGCAGTCCGCCCGGTCGCGAGGCGTCACCGTCTTGGACGGCCAGCCGTCACCACTCCTCCTGAAGGCCGGCCTTGGTCAGGCCCTCCATCAGGTGTTTGTAGTCCTCAGCCTCAGTGTTCCACTTTGCGAACTCGCCCTTGGCCGAGAAGTCGGGCTTCAGTTCATAGATACGAGCCAAGGCGCGCGGTGCCTCGGGGTGCTCCAACTGGCCTAGCGCCGTGGTCAGAAGGATCTGCGGCCAGAAGAAGTTGGGCATCGCCACGCGGCGCACCCGCGCAACCGATTCTTTGTACTGACGGTGATGGTAGTGATAGCGGGCAAAGGCGAAGTGGTACCAGCCTGGGTGCAGGGGGTTGAGTTCCTGCGCGCGCCGAGAGAGCGCGATCCCGGGCTCGAACTCACCAAGGCAGACGCGGTAAAGGCCCACGTAGGCCAAGACGTCCGGGTCATTGGGGTTCAGCTGCAGGGCCCGCTCGGCTTCCGACTGAAAGGCATCGATCTCCTTGCGGAAGAAGTGGATGATGGCCAGCCAACAGCGGGCATAGGCATGCTGCGGGTCCAGGCTGATTGCCTTCACGGCCATGGCCTCGGCGCGGGCTACCGAATCCCCCTTGGGATTCTCGTCCAGGCGATGCTCGGCCAGATAGATGTTGGACAGGAAGGCCGCGGCATCGGCGTTATCCGAGTCCAGCTCCAAGGCCCGCTCCAGCAACTCGCGCGCCTCAGCATGAGCCTTGCTGTTCAGGGCATAAGGGTAGCGCCGCGCCTTTAGCACACAGTCATAGGAATCGAGCTCCGCCGGGCTCTTCTTCAGGGCCAGTTGCAGGGCGACGTCTTGAACCGAAACCCCGAGACGGGCAGCGATGGTGCGGGTCACCTCGTCCTGGACTTCGAAGAGGTCCTCCATGTCGCGGTCATAAGCCTCGGCCCAGATGTGCAGACCGCTCTCTCCATCGATCAGCTGTACCGTCACGCGGATGCGGCCGCCGGCACGCCTGACGCTGCCTTCCACGACATAGCCGGCGCCAAGCTCGGCGCAGACTTTCGTCAGGTCCATGCGCTGGCCCTTGTAGCGAAAGGTGGAGGTGCGCCCGACTACCAGCAACTCGCGGAAGCGCGCCAGATTGGTGATGATGTCCTCGGTCAGGCCATCGGCGAAGTACTCATCCAGACCGCCGCTCAGATTGTCGAACGGCAAGACGGCGATCACCGGTCTAGCCCGCTTGGCCTTTGACTGGGCCTTTGGCGGTTCAGCTTGTGGTGCCGCTGGCGGCGTGACTGGCTCAGGGAGCGGCACCACCGTCTCTGCGGCAGCGTCGTTCGCGATTTCACCGATAAAGCGGAACCCTCGGCCATGCACCGTGCGGATCAGGCGCTGCATGCGCCCATCGTCGCCTATTGCCTGACGCACGCCCTTCATACAGGTCGAGATGGTGGCCTCGGTCACGATGCGACCATCCCAGATTTCTTGGACGATCTCTTCCTTGCTGACGACGCGGTCGCGGTTCTGCACCAGGAAACGCAGCAAATCGAAGACCTGCGGCTCCACCTTGCAGGGTTTGCCGTTGCGTCTGAGTTCGAACAGGCCAGTGTCCAACTCGCACTCGTCGAACGCCACGATCATCTAAGATCCCAACCCATCACGCCGCATCCTAGTCGGGACTTCGACATATAGCTTGGCAGAGGGACCGGTCGGACCCCCATTCCGCAGAAACGGTTGGACGCCCATTTCACCGCTCTGGGCATCCGATTGGGCCTCAAAATGAGCGATTTTTTTCGTTTTTTTGCACATCCTCAGACAGTCCTCAGATCATCCTCAAGCATGGCCCGGCCGAAGCGGTTACCTATGATCCCACGCAAGGGGGCAAACCCGCTGCACAAGAGATAGGAAAGGACAGACCATGCCGATGGTTGACATTCACGTGATCAAGGGCGTTTTCACCGCAGAGCAGAAGCGCGACATGATCGAACGCATCACCGACACCATGGTGGACATCGAGGGGGACAACCTGCGCGAGGTCACCTGGGTCCGCATTCGCGAGATCAATAGCGGCGAATGGGGCATCGGCGGGCGCGCCTTCAGCGCCGACGATGTCAAAGCCCTGCAAGGGATTGCCGGCTAGGTCACCAGACGGACGCCAGACCCATGCACGAAGCGCCCTGCCGTCTTCAGGCCACGCAGGCCCCAAGAGCAGAGGATCGAGGCCGCCGCGCGACCGGCGCCTCAAGCCGCTTCCTGCAGGCCGGCTTTGCGCAGGCCCTCTACGATGTGCTCCATGTCGTCGGGATCGGGGTTCCATTTCTTCAGTTCGCGATAGGCGGAGAAGTTCGGTTTCAAGGCGTAGACGCGCGCCAGCGACTGAGCAGCCTCCGGCTGGCCGAGCTGGCCCTGGCAGGCAGCGATCAGCGCATGCATCCAGTAGAAGTCGTTCATGGAGGCGCGGCGCATCTCGGCCAAGGCCTGCTCGTATTCCCGCTTATGATAGAAGTAGCGGGCGAAGCTGAACTGGTACCAGCCGGGATGCATGGGATTGAGTTGCTGCGCACGCCGGGACAGCGCGTAGCCCTTGTCGAAGTGCCCCATGAAGGTGAAGTAGTGCCCGCAATCGGCCAGGATCTCCGGATCGTTGGGATTGAGCGCAAGGGCGCGATCGGCCTCCGCCTCGAAGGCTTCGTTTTCGCAGCGAAAGAAGTGGACGATGGCGAGCCAACAGCGTGCATAGGCATTCTGCGGATCCAGCCGCACCGCGCGCTCTGCCATCTCAAGTGCGCGTTCGATCGGGTTCGGCCGGGGATTGGCCTCGACCCGATGTTCTGCAAGGTAGACGTTGGCGAGCAGCGCATGGGCGTCAGCACTGGAGGGATCGAGCTGAATCGCGCGCTCCAAGAGGTCGCGCGCCTCTGCATGCAGTTTGGGATCCATGTTGACGCTATAGCGGCGCCCGCGCAGAACGCATTCATAGGCATCCAGCTCACTCGGGCTCTTCTTCATGACGCGCTGCAACGCAACGCCCTGCATGGAAACACCCAGTCGTGCTGCGATGGTGCGCGTCACCTCATCCTGGACGGCAAAGAGGTCCTCCAAATCGCGGTCGTAGCTGTCGGCCCAGATGTGAATGCCGCTGACGCCGTCGATCAGCTGTGCGGTGATCCGGATGCGACCACCGGCACGCCTGACGCTGCCTTCCACGATGTAGCCGGCATTCAGCTCCTCGCAGACCTTGGTCAGGTTGAAGCGCTGCCCCTTGAACTGGAAAGAGGTCGTGCGCCCGACCACCAGGAGATCGCGGAAGCGTGCCAGGTTGGTGATGATGTCCTCGGTCAAGCCGTCGGCGAAGAACTCATCGAGATCGCCGCTCAGGTTGGCGAAAGGCAGAACCGCGATCACCGGCTTGCTCGGTTCGCTACTGGTAGGCCGATGCGTCGGGAGCTCGGCCTGCGGCGGGGGCGAACCTGTAATCACCGGAATCGGGCTGGGAACTTCGCCGATGTTGGTTCTTCCTTCGGTCGGTTCAGACGGCGAGTCGCGCATCGTCACGGAACCGACAAAGCGAAACCCGCGCCCATGCACCGTCTTGATCAGCCGCTGCAGGCGGCCATCGTCGCCCAAGGCCTGTCGCGCGCCCTTGAGACAGGTCGAGATTGTGGCCTCAGAGACGATACGACCGTCCCAGATCTCATCGACCAGTTCCTCCTTGCTCACGACCCGATCATGGTTGCGCACAAGAAAGAGAAGAAAATCAAATACTTGGGGTTCGACCTTGCACAGCGTCCCGGCTTGCCGAAGCTCATAGAGCTCGGTATCCAGCTCCCAAGTCTCACAGCTGTAGATCATCTATTCGTCGCGCCCACTCCCCAATCTTGCCCTGACACAAGGCCTTCCGCCGGCCCTTCATAGCGGAACGGCGGCGCCTGGCAACCGCCAGCGCCTCGCGGCCCGAGAAAATCCCAAGCCTTCCCCAAGAGCTCTTCAGGCTGCCCTCAAGCGGCGGGGAATCATACCCCTTACCTCTGTCACTGCGCAACGGGAGGGTCTCGTCGCGCAGAAGCAGAGAAAGGGAATCTCGCAATGCCTATGGTCGATATACACGTTATCGAAGGCGTCTTTTCGTCGGAACAAAAGCAAGAGATGATCAAGCGGATCACTGACACGATGATCGCGATCGAAGGGGAGGGACTTCGCGAAATAACCTGGGTCAGGATCCGCGAAGTCAACAGCGGCGAGTGGGGCATGGGCGGCAAGCTGGTCACCACCGATGACGTAAAGGCGCTTCTGGTTTAGGTGAAAGGAAGGGTTCTCTTAGAGCCTAACAGAGTTTGGCCCGCAGCGACCCGCCTCGATCTCGTCGGACTGTTCCTGAGATGGGCAGCCTGAGGGCCAAACCATATCTTACCTATGGTGAGAGCGGCTTTAGAAGAAGCGATCCGCGCCGCCTGAGGCCTCGATCGTGCTGCCGGTCACAAAGCCGTTACGCTCCGAACAGAGGAAGGCAGCGATGGCCCCGATCTCCTCCGGCGTGCCAAGCCGTCCGACCGGCGTGTAGTCATGGCCGACATGGGCCAGCAGCTCTTCATCGGGCAGATCGGCCAGATCGGGCCTGGTCTCTCGCACCTTGGGGATCATGTTCTGCTCCCAGTTCCGGGTGCGGATGGCACCGATGCCGATCGCATTCACCAGGATGCCGTCCTTGGCGACCTCCAGAGCCAGGCCGCGAGTGAGGGTGTTGATCGCCGCCGAGATGGAGTGTGAGACCAGCAGCTTGGGATTGGGGAAGATGCCGCCGATCGACGACATGTTGATGATCCGGCCCCAGCCATGCTCCTGCATCACCGGGATCGCCTCCCGGTTCAGCCGTACCATGGCGTGCAGCTTCAATTCCTCCATGTCGCGCCAGTTCTCGACGTCGTTCTCCATCAGCCCGCCGGGATGGGCGCGACCGGCATTGTTGACCACGATGTCGAGGCCGCCGTAGCGATCCAAGGCGGCCCGCACCAGACGCTCTGCCGAGTCCTCGGCGGTGATGTCCATGGGAATGTCGACCACCTGGGCATCGTAGTCGCGACGCAGTGAGTCTGCGACGGCCGCCAGTTTCGAAGCCGTAAAGGCGGTGATCACCAGTTTCGCGCCATTGGCTGCCAGTTCGCGGGCCACGGCCTCGCCGATGCCAGCGCTCGCCCCAGTTACGATCGCGACCTTGTCTTTGATCATGAGGTCCATTGTTCGATCCTCCAGTTGGGGTGAGCCTTAGGCGGCCTTGTCCGTGTGCCGTGCTCTGGCCAGGCTGGCCCGGCCCTTCTCGGATACCGCCTCGGCCTGGTCACCAGGGCCATGGTCCCAGCGTGCCGGGATCTTGTCCCACTCGCTATAGATCGTGAAGGGATTGTCGGAGAGCCCGTGCGGCGGGACGCCAGTATAGCCGCGGTGCTTCAGTTGATAGAGGTAGTTGTTCGAGATCCGCTGATCGCGCGCCTGCTCCACCAGTCTTGGATAGACATCGACCTTGGTCATGCCGGCACCCTCGCCCATCGAGGCGATGATGTTGCCGTCGAAGTCCACCGCCATGGAGCGCCCGAAGTAAGAGAAGGAGCGATCCTGACCGGTGTGATTGACGGCGACGACATAGGTCTGATTCTCGTAAGCCCGGGTCTGGTTGGTGAGGTTCCAGATGTGATCCCAGGGGTACATGTACTTGGCCGGCCTCAAGATCACGTTGGCGCCCTTCCAGGCGGCCTCGCGTGCGACCTCGGGATAGTCCAGATCGAAGCAGAGCGTGATTGCCAGCTTTGACCCCTTGGGGCCGTCACAGACCTGCATGGCCTCACCAGGGGTCCAGGGCTCCTTCGGACACCAGGGCATCATCTTGCGATAGCTGAGGGCCACCTCACCTTGCGGATTGATGATCACCATGGAGTTGTAGGGATTGCGGTTGGGATCGGCATGCTTCTCGACCACCGAGGCGCAGAGCCAGACACCCTTTTCTCGGGCCTTCTTGCCAAGGGCATCGGTCTCGGGTCCGGGGATGGTCGAGGCCAGTTTCAGATGGCTGGCATAGGGGTCGAAGCCGAAGCCATGCGTGCTGTATTCGGGGAAGACGATCAGGTCGACGCCTGGGAAGCTGTCGCAGGCCCGGTCCACGTAATCCGAAATGGTGTCGATGTTCCGCTGCACTTCGGCCCAGTTGGTTGCTGCCTCAGGTGAGAACTGCACCATGACGATGCTCATGGCGTCGCTCACGGGGTTGATTGCAGGCATTCTCTCCTCCTATTCTTCGCTGGTTGTTTTGGGCTGCGTCTTGCGCTGCTAGACACTATTTGGTCAGCCTGATCAGCCAGGTTAGGGATGCCTAGAGAAGGCCCAACTGTGTAGCAAAAGAGAAGGATAGGAAAATTACTATGGCTGATCCCATTCTTGTGTTCGCGTCCTTTCAGCCGAAGCCGGGTTTAGAGGCGGATGTTCGAGAAATACTAAATGATATGATTGGTCCGACCCGGGCTGAGCCAGGTAATGTCAGGTACGATCTCTATCTAGGCCAGAAACAGGGGGGCGTGCCGCAGAGCTATCATCTCTTTGAACAATACAAAGATCAGGCTGCATTGGAAGCGCACCGCCAGTCAGATCACTATAAGGCCTATCGTGCCCGCATTGCTGATTACCTGGCGGAACCGGTCGGCGTTCAGCTGCTTTCGATTATCGATGCTGCGGGGTCTGACACCTGACAAAAGCGCCTATTTGTTCCTTATGAGCGAACAACCGACAGTCTTGCCGGATCATCCTTTATCCCTAGGAACGAATGCTATGACCAAGAGCCTTTGCTGACCGCAGTCAATTGCGGCGGCCTTGCCTTAATCTCCTCGCCGCGGTGGCCGCCGGTCACGCCAGGGCGCCGCCTCTTCCAGCTGAGCCGCCACGCGGAACAGCAGGTCTTCACGGCCCATCCCGGCACTGATCATCACCCCGATCGGAAGCCCCTCGTCATTCCAAAAGAGCGGTAGCGACATGGAGGGCTGGCCGGTCATGTTCAGCATCGGTGTGAAGGGGGACATGGCGCCGATGGCAGCCTTGAATCCGTCCAGATCCTCGTTGTTCATATGCAAGGTCCCCAGCAGGGGCGGCGGCGTTGCCAGGGTCGGGCTGAGCAAGAGATCGTGGGTCTGATGGAAGGCTGCCATGCGGCGGCCCTGTCGGTGGAAGCTGTTGATCGCTGCCGGATAGTCCTCGACGTCGAATGTACGCGCGAGTTCAACGCAATCCCAAGACACCCGTTCCACCTCTTCGGCGGTCACCGGCGTACCGCGGGCCTCACCATAAACCCGCAAGGTGAGGCTGAGGTTGCAGGCAGCGACCAGATAGATGGCCTTCCCCAGCTCTTCGCCATCGCCCGGCGGCATTGCCTCTTCGACCTTGTGGCCCAGGCCTTCCAAGAGAGAGGCCGCATGCTCCACCGCCGCGACGCAATCGGGATGCACCGCGGCATCGGTCAGTGGCGCTCGTTGCAGCGCGACCTTGAGACTGGGGGGTGCATGCGACACCTCTTTAAGGAAGGACCCAGCGTGAGGTGGTGCATAATAGGGGTCGCCCGGTTCCGGTCCGGCGACGACATCCAGCGCCGCCGCTGAGTCACGCACCGTGCGGCTGACCACGTTGTTGATGGCAAGACTACCCCAGCTTTCGCCATAGTCCGGACCGGCCGGCACGCGGGCCCGGCTTGGCTTCAGGCCGAAAAGACCGCAACAGGAGGCCGGGATACGGATCGAGCCGCCGCCGTCGCTGGCATGGGCCAAAGGCAGGATCCCCGCCGCCACGGCTGCTGCCGCACCACCCGATGATCCGCCGGAACTGCGTTTTGGATTCCAGGGATTGCGTGTCTCGCCGGTCAGGCTGGTTTCCGTCGAGGTGGCGAAGCCGAACTCGGGCGAGGTGGTCTTGCCGAAGATGGTGAAGCCAGCCTGCTTGTAGCGCTCCACCAAGGTGCTGTCTTTCTCGGCACGAAACTCGCGAAAGAGCCGAGAACCCTGGTTGGTGATCTCACCCTTCAACAGGGCACCCAGGTCCTTCAAAAGGAAGGGCACGCCACGGAAAGGACCTTGCGGCAAACCGGCGGCAATGGCCTGGCGTCCATGGTCATAGAGCTTCTGCGAGAGCGCATTGACGGCGGGATCCAGGGTCTCGGCCCGCTCGATGGCACGCTCCAGCAACTCCTCGGCCTTGACCTCGCCGGAGTCCAGCAGAGTCGCCAGGCCCAAACCGTCGCGGGCTTCATAGTCCTCTACCGACAGCATCGCAGTCCTCCCTCCTTGTTCACAGGTCTTAGGCTGCCGGTGGCAACCTGCCCCGCTCTGCCCGCTTGTCCGCAGGCCTTGTCCATGCGCACTATCTTAACGACAGAAACAGACTAACCAAAGAATCACTATAGGGGGAGCTATGTCGATTCTCATCCGATGGCTTGCGGGCGCGGCCTTGGCTGCAACCTTCCTGGCAGGCAGCCTGACCACCGCAGTGGCAGAAAGTCGAATCGTTTGGGGCAAGCCCGGCGAGATTACCTATGGCGATGTCCACGTCGCCGGCACCTCAGCCTCTTGGGACGTCTTCCAGTTGGTCTACGAGACCCTCTTGGCCACGGACGAGAATTTCCAACTGCAGCCCGGGCTGGCCGAGAGCTGGGAGCAGGTGTCGCCGACCGAGTACACCTTCACCCTACGCGATAACGCGGCCTTCTCGAACGGGCGCAAAGTGACCTCGGCCGACGTGGTCGGCACCTTCGAGCGCATCCTGGATCCGAACACGGCCTCTTACTGGGCCAAACAGTTCGGCAGCATCGCCAAGGTCGAAGCTTTGGACGATCACAAGGTCAAGGTCACCTTGGAAGAGCCGCACACGGCCTTTCTGCCTGCCGTCGCCCATATCTCCGCCGCGATCATTCCGATCGAGGAGTACAAGGCCGGCAGCTTCGACCCCATCACCCAGATGCTGGGGTCCGGTCCCTACATGGTGGAGGAGCACAAGCAGGACGAGAGCTGGACCTTCAAGGCCAATCCGCACTATTGGCGCGAAGGCTATCCCCTGGCCGAGACCCTCTATGCCCCCATCATCCCCGATGAATCGGCCCGTATTGCCGCCCTGCGCGATGGCCGGATTGACTATACCTTCTTCGGCAATCCCGATGTCGAACTGCTGCTTGCGCGGGACCAGAACATCAAGGTGCAGCCGCAGGAAACCAGCAACTACTTCCGGGTCGATGTGAACGCGAAGAACCCCGATCGCCCCTTCCACGATCAACGCGTTCGCCAGGCCATGAACCTCTCCCTGGATCGCGAGGCGATCCGTGACCTGGTCTTCGCCGGCACCACAGAGGTGGATTACCCGGTACCGCGGGCTTTTGGGCTGGAGGCCTGCCATCAGCTTCCGACCTACGCACTGCCGCGCGACCAGCGCGTCGAGCGCGCCCGCAACCTGCTGCAGGAGGCTGGAAACCCCGCACCGAAAGTCAGCATCATCGCGACCTCCTCCAGCGAGCTCTATTCGCGCATCGCCCAGGTCATGCAGCAGTCGATGGCCGAGGCAGGCTTCATCGTCGAGATCGAGCAGATTCCCGTTGCCGACTGGCTGCAGCGCGTCTTCACCGACAGTGACTTCGATCTCTCTGTCTCTTGGCTGGCCGGCTACACCGATCCCAGCATGGTGATCTCTTGGTGGAACCCCAACTTCGCGATCTGGAACCAGTCTTTCTTCGTCGACGATCTGGCCCTGAACGAAGCCTTGGAGCAGGTCAAGCGCATGCCGAACGGGCCGGAGCGCGAAGCCAAGCTGGACGAGGCCTGTCAGATGATCGACAGCGGCGCCAATCTCTTGGCCTTGGTCAACAAGATCGACTATGTCGCGCATCGCGACGATCTGATCGATATCCGGGTCGCACCCAAGACCGGCTCGTCCAACATGTTCCAGTATGTGGACGAGTTCAAATCCCTGAAGGATCAGTAAGGCATAGCAACAGAGGTAACGTGTCAGGGCGATGCGGATACTGACCTTTCTGGGCAGCAGGGTTCTCTTCGCCCTTATCACTCTGACCGGGGCCTCGCTGCTGGTCTTCATCGCCTTGCGGCTGGTCCCTGGCGGCTTTGCCGACGTGGTCTTGGGACCCTTCGTGACACCCGAGGCACGCGAGATCCTGACGGCCCGCTTTGGCTTGGACCAACCGGTCTGGGTGCAGTTCGTCAAGTGGTTCCTGGCGCTCTTCCAGGGCGATCTCGGCACCTCTTTGGTGACGCAACAACCGGTAGCCGCTGAGCTCTTGCGGCGGTTGCCGGTGACAGCAGAACTGGCCTTCCTGTCACTTCTCTTTGCACTCTCACTGGGCCTGCCTTTGGGTGTGGCTTCCGCCACCGCGTCGACCCACGGCGGCGGGCGTTTCGGGCGAATGGTCGGCGCGCTCGGGGCCAGTGTGCCCGACTTCGTGCTCGGCAGCCTCTTCATCTTCGTCTTCTCGGTCTGGTCCCTCGGCCTCAAGGCCGGGGGCTACACACCGCTTGCCGAAGACCCGATCGAGAACCTGCTTGGCATGATTCTGCCGGCGGTCACCCTCGGCGTCTTCGGTATGGCCTTGATCCTGAGGACTACCCGCGATGCCGTGCTCACGGTCCTGACCGAGGGCTACATCGCCGCCGCCGTCGCTCGTGGCGACACCCCCAGACAAATTCTGCGCCACCACGTGCTGCGCAACGCCTCGGTTCTGGTGCTGACGGTTTCGGCGACCTATTTCGGCTATCTGCTGGGCGGTGCCGTCATCGTCGAGGTCCTCTTCTCCGTCCCCGGCGTCGGCTTCTATATCTATTCCGGCCTGCTGAACCGCGACTATGCCGTGGTCCAGGGCGGCGTGCTCTTCGTCGCCGCCCTCTTCGTCCTGCTCAACATGCTGGTCGATCTGGCCTATGTGCTGATCGATCCGCGCATCGGCGCCAGTCGTTCACAGCAATGAGGTCTCTAACCCAGGCCCTTCGACGCTTTGCTGCCGGCGACCGCCTGGCGGCCCTGGCACTGGGCGTGCTCTGCGTGATGCTCTTCCTGGGGGTCTTCGGTCCCTGGCTGCCGCTGGGCGATCCGACCAAGCTGGCCGCGGGGCCCAGGCTCTCGCCGCCCAGTTGGGAGTTTCCCTTCGGCACCGACGAGCTGGGCCGCTCTTTCCTGCCCCGCGTCGTTGAGGGCATCCGCTACACCTTCCTCTTGGCCTCCATGGCGGTCGCCATCACGGCCGTGCTGGGTACCCTTCTGGGCATGCTGGCCGCCTATCTCGGTCGCTTTGTCGATCAGGCCGTCGCGCGTTTCGCCGATCTGCTCTTCGCCTTTCCGCCGCTGCTGGCCGGCCTCCTGGTCGCCGCTGTTGCCGGCCCGGGGGCGCTCTCCGTCATCGCCGTCATCTCGGCTGCGACCCTGCCGCTCTTCATTCGAGTCATTCGCTCGGCCAGTCTCAGCCTCGCCGAGCGCGGCTTCGTCATCGCCGCAGAGGTCGCCGGCGCCTCGACCTGGCGCATCCTCATCCGCCACATCCTGCCCAACGTTATGAGCGCGGCCATCGTGCAGCTCACCTATGCGCTCTCGATTGCTATGATCATCGAGAGCGCGCTCTCCTTCCTTGGCCTCGGCGAGCAGCCGCCGCGCGCCTCTCTCGGCACCCTGCTGCGGGTCAGTTCCGTCTATCTCACCATCGCCCCCTGGTTGGTTGGCTTTGCCGGTATCGTGCTGAGCCTCGCCATCGTCTCGGTCAACCTGCTGGGCGACGGCCTGCGCGACCGCGTCGACCCCTTACGTGGGCGGCCGCTGACATGAGCGCATTGGTCGAAGCCCAAGACCTGGATCTGATCTACGCCGGCGAGACCGGGCCGGTGCAGGCCTTGGATGGGCTGGACCTCACGCTTGGCGCCGGCGATACCCTGGCAATCGTCGGCGAAAGCGGGTCGGGCAAGTCCACGCTCGGTCTCGCCATGGGGCGCCTCTTGCCGCCGGAGGCTGAGCGCCGCAGCGGCAGCCTGACGATCGCCGGTACCCCGGTCTTCGAGGCCAAGCAGGAGGAGGTGCGCCGCCTGCGTCGCGAGACCCTGGGCTTCGTCTTCCAGAACCCTATGAGCGCTCTGGACCCGACAATGCGTATCGGCCGGCAGGTCGCCCGCGCTTGCGGTAGAGCGGCGTCAGAGAATCACGTCCAAGGACTCTTGGCACGCGCCGAGCTGGAGGCGCCGGAGCAGCTGGTGAGGCGCTATCCGCATGAGCTCTCGGGTGGGATGGCGCAGCGCGTGGTGATCGCCATGGCAATCGCCCGCGGTCCCGCCCTGCTGGTCGCCGACGAGCCGACGGCCTCGCTCGACGTCTCGATCCGCGCCAAGGTGATGGCCACCCTTCTAGCGCTCCAGCGGGAGAGCGGCGCCAGCCTGGTGCTCTTGACACACGACCTGCACCTGGCCGCCCGTCACTGCCAGAGCCTGGCCGTCATGTATGCCGGCCGCATCGTCGAGACCGGGCCCAGCGCCGCGGTCCTCAGCCGCCCCGGCCACCCCTATACCAAGGGCCTGCTGGCCGCCGCAGCGGGGAACGAAGCGCCCGGCGAGGCGCTGCAGCCGATCCCCGGTCTACCGCCCATGCTGCACAAGCCGGCCAAGGACTGTTCCTTCGCCCCGCGCTGCCCCTATGTCGAACGGCGCTGCCAGGAACTGCGACCCGGCGCCAGACTGCTTGGGCGCAAGCAAGTCGCCTGCCACTTCGCCGAGCGCCTGCTTGCCGGAGACGAGCGATGACAGAGCCGGTCATCCAACTCTCCGAGGTCCATCTCAGCTATCGCGGGCGCGGCCTTGGCGCCTCTCGGGTCGAAGCGGTACGCGGAGTGGATATGGAGATCATCGCCGGCGAGACCCTGGGCCTGGTCGGCGAAAGCGGCTCAGGCAAAACCTCTCTCGGCAAGCTCTGCCTGGGCCTGGCCAAGCCGACCAACGGCAGCGTCCGGTTTCGGGGCAGAGCCATGGGCACGGCACGCAGCCTGAGGGGTCAGCGATCACTCGTCCTGCAGCATCCCGAATGGGCGCTGAACCCACGTCTGCGCTGTGGCGCGTCGCTGGTTGAGCCTTTGGAGATCCTGGGTGAGGGCGACCGCAAGAGCCGCAGCGACGCTGCCGCTGCCATGCTGCAAGCCGTGGGCCTGGATCCTTCGATCGCGGAACGCTATCCGGGCGCCCTCTCCGGCGGCCAGCGGCAGCGCATCGCCATCGCCCGCGCACTCATCACCAAGCCCGAGCTGGTTGTCTTCGACGAGGCCGTGAGCGCGCTGGATGTCTCGGTCCAGGCGCAGATCCTGAACCTGGTCAAGCGGCTGCAGGTGGAACAAGGCTTCGCCTCCCTCTTCATCTCGCACGACCTGGCTGCCACGCGGTATCTCTGCCACCGCATCGCCGTCATGTACCGCGGCCAAATCGTCGAGGTGGCACCCCAGCGCCTCTTCTATGACCGGCCCAATCATCCCTATAGCCGCCAGCTCTTGGCTGCCATCCGTTGATGGAGGATCCATGTTCCGCACCGCCCTGCTATCGCTTCTGCTGATCACCCTCTGGACCGCCAGTGCCCACGGCCAGGCTAAGGATCCGGTCGAACTGGAACGCACCTGGCAGGCATCTTGGGTCTTTCTTCCGGCCGATGACGCGGACGGCTATGAGAGGATTGCGACCGTCGACCTTCCAGACAAGCTTGCAGCACTACCAAAAGCCATCCCGGCCGTGGTCTACGCACACGGCTGTGCCGGGCATTGGCAGGCCTCTGGGGTCACGGGCGCCTTTCTGGCTGAGGCTGGCTATCTGGTGGTCATGCCAGACGGCTTCGCGCGCGAGAATAAGCCGACAAGCTGTATTCCAGCGCAAAGGCGGGGCGCCCTGCACCGTGAAGTGCTGGGCTGGCGTCAGGCAGAAATGGGGTATGCACTGGCCAAGCTCAAAGATCTGCCGCAGTTGCGCGAGGACGCGACCTTCCTGATGGGGCACAGTGAGGGTGGCATCACGGCCGCGACCTTCGCCGGTATCCCGGTCACCGGTCGCATCGTCGAGGGCTGGACCTGCCATGCTGGCTGGCCGGAGTACCACGGCCTGAAGGGGCCGGAGGAGGAGCCGCTCTTGTCCCTCGTCGCGGTCGACGATCCCTGGTTTCAGCACCCCTCCCTGCAGGGCGACTGCGGCGCCTTCATGGAGAATCGGCCCGAGGCGCGCTCTTTGGTCGTGAGCCAGCCGCCGGCGCTGGCCAAGGCCCATTGGCTGACCAAGGACGCCGGCATCAGAGCCGAAGTCATCGACTTCCTGCAGCGGCACACGCCGAACTGAGCAAGGCTGCCAAGAAGCGGTCTTGCGAAGAGTCGTCGATTTTGCTTCGACTGCACCACAAGAACTGGCTTTGAAGGGGGGAGAAATCCATGATCACCGTTTTCGCCAAGAGCGGTGACAGCGTGACCTGCTATCAGGACGGCGAGACCGCACCCTTGGCCGATGCCACCTGGATCGACCTCTATGCACCCAATGCTGCAGAGATCGCCGCGGTCGAGACTGCCCTCGACATCACCATTCCCGGCCGCGAGCAGATCTCTGAGATCGAGACCTCCAGCCGCCTCAGACACGATCCCCACTCCCTCTGCCTGACCGTCACCCTGCTCTCCAACGTCTCCACGCCCAATCCGAAGATCGGTGCCGTCGCCTTCATCCTGAGCCATCAGCGCCTGGTCACACTGCGCTATACGGAGCCCTACTCCTTCCGGGTCTTCTCGGACCTGGCGCGCCAAGACCCCAGGGTCTGCAGCAGCGGCACCTGGGCGATGATCGGGCTCTTCAGCGCCGTCATCGACCGCCTGGCCGACATCATCGAGATGGCCGGACAGGACGTCGAGGCCGTGGCGCACGAGGTCTTCTCCCAGGCCGATCACACGGCCGGGCAGCAGACCTACAAGGGCCTGATCCAGCGCATCGGACGCATCGGCGACATCATTAGCAAATCGCGCGAGAGCATGATGAGCCTCAGCCGCGCACTCACCTTCCTGAATCTTACCGCGGCCGAGATGGGCGCAAAGAAAGAGATCCGCAACCGCCTGAAGACCGAGTCCCAGGACCTCTCCTCGGTCAGTCACTACGCGGACTTCGTGAACGAGAAGATCACCTTCCTCTTGGACGCGACTCTGGGCCTGATCGCCCAGCAGCAGAACTCTATCATGAAGATCTTCTCGGTCCTCGCCATGGTCTTCCTGCCCCCCACCCTCATCGGATCAATCTACGGCATGAACTTCCAGGACATGCCCGAACTCGGCTGGCACTTCGGCTATCCCCTGGCCCTGGGCCTCATGATCCTAAGCGCGATCCTTCCTTACTTGTTCTTTAAGAGGAAGGGGTGGTTGTAGGACCTGCGGCCACGAGAGCGAGCGCCACATTGACGGCTCCGGCGAATCGCACGGGACGCGCAATAGAGGAGGTGCGCCCTCACTGTTCCCAAACGGGCTGGGGTCGCACTGCATGCCACCATGACGATCAGGGTGCTGATTCTACTGTTGTGGATGCTGTCGCTATGCCACAAAAATTCGCATTCTATCAGATCAACCTGCTGATTGCAGGCCGGTCTAAAGCAACGGACGGTCCCAAAAGAAAACCCGGCCGCTGCAGATGCAGTCGGCCGGGCCAAGGTCGGAACGCCTGGAGGGTGCGTTCCTAGGTCACTTGGTTATTTGATCCACTCGTTCACGGTATCCATGTTGTTCGCGACCCACTCTTCGGCGACATCGCGGGGATCGAGCTTGTCGCGGCCGATCAGCAGGATCCACTCGTTCACAACCGCCGGATCGAGCTTGATCTGGCTCAGGAACTTGGCAACCTCTGGGTTCCGCTCCTCCAGAGACTTGGAGTAGGCGACGTAGATCTCAGCGTCCTGGCTGGCACAGGCGAAGGTGGAGGCCTCGAGCCAGTCCTCCTGGTCGAGATTGGTCGCTTCACAGCCCTCGGTGCGTGCGGGCTCTTCGAGCGCGGTGAGGTCGTAAGCGGCGTGCACCCACTCCGGCGTCCAGTAGTAGAAGAGGATCGGCTTCTCGCGCTGAATTGCCGTCTTCAGCTGCCCCTTGAAGGTCGCATCGGGCAGGATCTCGGCTTCCCAGAGCTCGTCCAGGCCATAGCTCTTGAACTTGACCTGCCACATGCGGGTGGATTTCCAGCCGGCATCGCCGGCCCAATACTCGCCCTTGCCGTTGCCGTCCTTGTCGAACATGGCCGCGACTTCCGGATCTTTCAAATCCTCCATCGAGCTCACAATATCGGCCATGTAAGTGGGCACGTACATCTTCTGCGTACCGAGATAAGGCGTGTTGTGGCCAACGGTCCCCGCCCCCTCAATGTACTTGTTCCAGATCGCCTCGCGGTTCGGCATCCAGAGATCGGTGTAGACATCGGCCGAGCCGTCGCCCTTGTCCATGCCGGCGGCAACGATAGAACCGTCGGAGAGGCCCGAGACGATAACCGCTTCCGACCCAAGCGGCCCTTCAATCACGGCCTGAATGACATGGCCGATAGCCCTGGCCCCGGTCCAGGTGAGGTCGGAGATCGCCACCGTGGGATCTTGGGCGACAGAGGTTCCGGCGAGACCCAGCGACAGGAGCCCACCGGCGAGATAGGCATTCACTCTTTTCATAGCACTCCCTTTCTTTTCGGGATGGAGGGCGCTTTCAGCACGCCCCTTAGGATTCCTTGGACCCTCTGGCCCGCTGCACCACCCTGTCGATCATCATCGCCAACAGGGCAATTCCGATACCGGCCAAGAGACCGCGACCGGTTTCCGTGTTCTCCAGCGCCTCGGTTACGATGTAGCCCATGCCGCCGGCCCCGATCAGGGCGGCGATCACCACCATGGACAGGCTCATCATCACGACCTGGTTGATGCCGGCCATGATGGAGGGCATGGCCAGAGGCAGCTCGACCTTCAACAGCAGCTGCCGCGGGCTGGCACCGAAGGCCAGGGCTGCCTCTTTGGTGTTCTCCGGAACATGGCGGATGCCAAGTGCCGTCAAGCGCACCATGGGCGGCATGGCAAAGATTACCGTGGCCAGAATGCCCGGTGGTTTACCGATGGAGAAGAAGGCAATGGCCGGCAGCAAATAGACGAAAGACGGAATTGTCTGCATGACGTCCAGTATCGGCGTCATGATCATTTGCCCTCGTCTCGATTTACCCACCCAGATTCCGAAAGGAAGACCCACCACGACGCAGATGATCGAGGCCGCGACCACCAGCGACAGGGTATCCATCGCCGCCTGCCAAAAGCCGAAAATGGCGAGGTAGAGTAGCGAGGCACCAACGAATATCGCGGTTTGTCGGCCGGCCATCTTGTAGGCGATGAACAGAAGCGCACCCATGGTGATGGGCCAGGGCGTGCCGACGAAGACAGAGGTGATGGCCAGCAGCATCCCACGCAGGAACTCGGTTATCCCGTCGAAGAGGAAACCATAGAACACAGTGACGTAGCCAATGCCGTCATCGATCGCCTGCGAGACATAGGTGTTGAGGTTGACCGCCGGCGCATTCGCACTGGGCGGTGTTAGCTTGACGTAGCGTTCGCCCGCATCATCTCGCGGGAAGGTCATCTCATCCGGCCGATCGATCCAGAAGAGCGTCGGGAACTCGCCAATAACCAGACAGTCGAAGCGCTCCTTAAAGCTCACTGCGTCGCCCCTCTCGGCAGCACGTTCGAGCTTGATGCAGGTGCGCTCGTCTGGCGCGAACTGGGTCGTGCGATAGAGCAAGAGGGGAACGATCAGCAGCACGATCAGGCCGGCGATCATCAACCTGGAACGCTCGACGCCGGAGCTGACGCCGTGGTTGACCCGCCATCTGTTGTACTGCCCGGCATAGAGGCGATCGGCCAGCCAAGCAAAGACCAGCCGGCCGACGACAAAGACCAGAATCGCGGCCACGATGTGCACACTGGTCCAACCCTCATAGCGCTCGACTAGGTAGGCCTTGTCGGCATTGTCGATCGCTGCCTGGCTGTATTTGTAGACCAGGCCCAGGTTGGCGGCGGCGACCAGGTCGAAGATGAAGCCAATTGTAAAGAGCAGCCAGTTGCCCCGCAGTGCCGCCCAAACGAAGCTGCCAAGCAAAGCAGCACGGTTAATGTGAAAGCGATCCAAGGTCGCCTTTTGGATCTTGAGAAAGACCTCGGCATAGTAGGCGCCGTTGTCGCCGGCGAAGGTCATAAAGGGGGTGCGGATGTCGGCCTTGTCGGACATGGGTCAGATCTCCCCTTGAATGCCGCGCAGAAGCGCATCTTTGGTGACGACACCGACGGGCTTGGCATCGCTCATAATGACAACCGGGTTTTCCTGGTTCACGGTCAGGCCCACGAGGGTGTCGAGATCGTCGTCGGGATCGGCCTGCGGGCAGCTCGCAATCTCCGGCAGCAGTCCACCGCCGGCCTTGAACTGCTCGATCGGCTGCATGACGGTATGGGCGTAAACCAGCTTCAGCTTTGAAATACCGGCCACGAAATCAGCGACGTAGTCGTCGGCCGGTTGGGTGACGATCTCTTCCGGTGTGCCGGTCTGAACGATCTCACCATCCTTCATGATGGCGATGCGGCTGCCCATGCGGATGGCCTCATCCAGATCATGGGTGATGAAGAGCGTGGTCTTCTTCATGGTCTGGGAGAGCGCCAGGAACTCGTCCTGCAGGCCGCGACGGATCAGCGGATCCAGGGCAGAGAAGGGCTCGTCCATCAAGAGGATATCCGGATCCGCCGCCATCGCCCGGGCCAGTCCGACACGCTGCTGCATGCCGCCCGAAAGATCCGCCGGCAGGCGATCGCCATAGCCTTGCAGGCTGACCAGTTCGATGACACGATCGGCCACCTCAGCGCGGGTGAAGGCATCGACGTTGCGCAGTTCCAGGGAGAAAGCGACATTGTCCCTGACTGTCCGATGCGGCAAGAGGGCCATGTTCTGGAAGACCATGCCGATCTTCTTTGCCCGGACTGCGCGCAGCTCTTCGGCATTCAGCTTGCCGACGTCTTCTCCGTTGATCAGGATCTCGCCAAAGGTTGGCTCGATCAGCCGATTGATGTGGCGCACCAGGGTCGACTTGCCGGAACCCGACAACCCCATGATGCAGAAGATCTCGCCCTCACCCACATCAATGGAGACGTCGCGCACGCCAACCACGGCCTGAAAGCGTTCCAAGACTTCGGCCTTGCCCAGGTTCTCCTGACGAACCGCCTGCATGGCTTCTTCGGCCCTTTGGCCAAAGATCTTCCAAACGTGGCGCGTTACGACCACACCATCCTTTTTTTCTTCGCTCATGACCTGGCCTTTTCTCTTTTCGGATCAAGGAAGGGGAGAGATGTGACAGTCGCGGGCAAGCGCTTCATCTGTCCGTCCAGCTTGCCAACCTCCAACTGCCTATCCTGGGCGGCGTTCTCGACGGCAACTCGCGCCATGGCGATGGCATGCCCCAGTTCTGGAGAGTAGCAAGCAGAGGTCACCACGCCGACCTGGGCGCGTCCGGCAAAGACGGCATCGCCATGCGAGGGGGCCTCGTTGCCGGTGAGGTTGAGCCCTACCAGTTGGCGGCGGAGCGCTGCCGCATTGCGTTCCAATGCGGCACGGCCATGGAAATCGGGTTTCTTGAAGTCTACGGCAAAGCCCAGGCCAGACTCGAGTGCATCACTGTCCGGTCCAAATTCGGATCCGGCAATCATCAGGCCAGCCTCTATCCGGAGCATATCCAGGGCATCGGCGCCCATTGGGACCAAGCCCTTGGCCTCGCCCGCCTCCATAAGGCCGCGCCAGATTTCCAGGGCATCGACTTCGTCGCAGAAGACCTCATAGCCAAGCTCACCGGTAAAGCCGGTCCGGCAGAGCATCATGACCGGGCCATCCCGATCTCTCAGACGGGCGATCGTAAAGCCGAACCATTTGAGATTATCCAGCGCCGGACGCCCCGGATGCGTGTAGATCACCTGGCGCAGGATGTCCCGCGACTTGGGACCTTGCAGCGCGAGATTCGCCATCTTCTGCCCGAGGGACTGGACGCGCACGTTCAGCCCTAGAAGCTCTGCCTGCTCGCGAAGATGCAGGGCGGACTCCTCAGAGCCGCAGCACCAGCGGAAGACCATGGGCTCCAGCCGGAAGAGGGTTCCATCGTCCAGCACGCTGCCGCGCGCATCACAGATCAGCGCATAGAAGCCGCGGTGCTGCGCAAGTTTGGATACATCGCGCGTCAGGCAATGTTGCAACAGGGTCTCGGCGTCGGGTCCCGCAATGTCAAACTTGCGCAAGCCCGACATGTCCTGCAGGGTCGCAGCCTGCTTGCAGGCCCAGTACTCTTCGATGGCACCGGTGGCATCGAAGTGCCCGGCAACCCAAAGGTCGCGCGCCGGGCGGAAGTTGCTGGTGCGCGCAGCAAGCTCCGCATGGAAGGCCGATTGGCGCGTCAGCCGTCCTTGATCTTCAGGCTGCGCGCGCCAGGAAACCGCACGTGAGACCGGGGTTTCCTTGTCATAGATGCGCAGATGAATGTCCGTGGGGTTCCAGGCGTTTATGGGATCGACATCATCCGGGCAGGCGGTAGAGACGCAGACCAGGTCGGTCATCGCCTCAAGAAGCACATAGTCGCCCGGCCTGGACCAGGCCTCATCGGCGGAGATGCGACTGTCCGTTGGTGCAATCCAGGAATTGAAGAAGAAGTTGATGGCGGGCCAAGCCTTGCGCGGTGCAATCCCATAGGGCTGAAACACTGCCGTGATGTTGTCCGAACAGTTTACGTGGCCTGGATAGCCACGGTCTTCATAGCCGCGCGCGGTGCAGGCAAGGGCAAAGGTGTCGTGGCGGCCGACCGTGTCTTGGCGCACGGCCAGCAAGGGCCGGATATCCTGATCGAAGAACTTGTCATGCAGCCCGGGCAGCGGATAGGCACCCCGCGCCATGGTGCGCGACACGGTGGAATCGATATAGCGCTCAACTCCGGCCTCGAGGCTGGAGGCGCGCATTGCCATGAAGTCGGAACACTGCTGACCTTCGACATCGATGATCTGGACGAACTGCCCCTGCTTCACCTGATAGGCGCGCGCGGTCCCGCGCGCAACCCGTACCTCGTCCACGACCCTCCCCAGCGGTGCAGGCAGCAAGATGTCGCTTGGCGCACCGCTTGGCGGTTGGACCCGGATGGAAAAGCTGCTGCCACCGCCGTCGGTCAGGTAGGCCTCGCGGACCGGTGCGATAGCGAAGAGCATGGCGTCTGCAACCACGCGCAGGACAAAGGTCTCGCCGGCATCGCTGTTCCCCTCGAAGAGCCGATAGACCTTTGACGCAGCCAAATCACCATCACGGCTCTTAGCCAGAGCCGCCATGTCGTGAGAATCGAACAGGGTGGGATCCAGCGAAACAGTTAGGGATTGGGGCAGGTCGAGCGCCGCTGGCGAGAAATTGCGCGAACCATCTGAAAGGCCGGTCACCCAGACCTCGCCCGCGCCATCGACCGTGGTGATCGAGACCATGGCATCAGCCTGGACGGGTAGGGAGGCCACCTCGCCCCAGCGCAGATCGCGGTAAAGCACGGTCGGCTGCTTCAAACCACGATAGCGTTGGCGCTCCAGTCGAGGGGACTGCCTGAGCGTTGATTCAGTAGGTATCACGGGCCCGAAACCTCGCTTCTGCTCATCTCGCCTCATCACCAAAACCGCTAGGAAAGCGGTTACCTATTCAAAAACAGCTCAGGAAACCGTTTTCCTATAACCTATTGCGCCCTCCCGCTGTCAAGGCTAAAGTTCGCCGGAACGAGATGGAGGAAACGCGTTGGCAAAGAGAGTTGGCCGGATTCGCGACGTTGCACGGGAGTCCGGGCTGTCGATTGCGACCGTTTCACGGGTCATGAACGGCACGAAGTTTGTTGCACCGGAAACGCGCGAGCGGGTGCTGGCGGCCTGTCAGAAGCTGGACTACCTGCCCAACCCTGCCGCCCGCGCCCTCTCCACCAGCATAACCAAGACTGTTGCCGCGGTGATCCCGACGATCGAGCACAATATCTATGCAAAATACATCACCGCAGTTGAGCAAACACTCTCTCTACATAAGTATTCACTCGTCTTGGCGATTTCCAACGCGGACGAGAATGAAGAACTGACTGCTGTTCGAAAATTGCTCGGGATGGGCGCCGAAGCCTTTATTCTGACAGGTGCGGCCCATAGCGACGAACTTGTCGACCTCTTGAACAGACGCGGCGTCGCCCACGTCTTTGCATCGGTCTGGGACCCGGAGCTTCCCTCCCCGACAATCGGCTATGACAACTTCGCCATTGCCGCAGAAGCGGTCAGGTTCTTGACCGGCAAAGGCCATCACAGAATCGCCGTCGTGCACGGTGCCATGTCCGAGAGTGATCGCACGAGACAGCGGCGCGCCGGCGCGGACTCCGTGGATCTCCCGGGGCTTGCGGTCGAGTTTTTCGAAACCCCCTTGAATGTCGCTGGCGGCAAAGCGGCCTTGAGACGCCTCATCGAGTCCGAGACCCGCTTCACCGCGATCCTCTGTCTTTCGGATGTGCTGGCACTTGGCTGCTACTTCGCCGCCGCCGAAGCCGGCCTCACGATTCCTGACGATCTCTCGGTCATGGGCTTTGACAATCTCGATTGGTCATCAGAGCTCTATCCGGCGCTGACCACCATCAACTTGCCGGCCCGTCGTATGGGCCGACTGGCGGCGACCCATGTGGTGGCACATCTGGAGACCGGAGCCGCCATAGAGCCGCTACTGCTGGAAGGTCAGTTCATCGAGCGGGATTCCGTCCGCGAGATCTAGGCAAGCCCCGCTCCGCGCCGCCCGAGACAGCAGCGTGCCTTGACCGGCGAGGCATTCGCTGCCTAATGTAAAATAGGAACTTTGCGCGCGGAAACTCTTTCTTGCCTCCGTCAAAGGTGGCCGGCCGGACGCAGACGCGTGCGCGAGCGCTTTCCCGAGAGGTCGCGGCATGGACGAAACCAAGATCAAGAACATGCAGGAGTTTGCCGAGGTCAGCGGCATCTCTCGCCCGACCATCTCCAAGTACTTCAACGATCCCTCCTCCGTGCGCCCGACGACGCGCGCGCGGATCGAGGCAGCCCTAGAGCGCTACGACTATCGCCCGAACATCTACGCGATGAACCAGAATCGTCGGCTGACGAAGACGATCGGAATTGTCGTGCCCTATCTCTCGGACCCCTTCTTCGCCGAAATCGCCCGCAACATCGAGCGCCGCTGCCTGGCCAAGGGCTTCTGGCCAATCCTATTCAGCGCGCATGGCGAAGAAGATCACGAGCGGGACATCTTGGACAGCCTCAGGTCCCTTAAGCCGGTCGGGGTCCTTTTGGCCCCGCTCGGCCGCCGATCTGACAAGCGGGCGGTGGAGAAGTTCTGCAAAGAGGTGCCGACAGTCCTTTTTGACAGCAACATAGAGGGCGTTGGAGAGGCCTTCATCGGCTCCGACAATGGCCAGAGCATTCCGCTGATTGTCGAGTATCTCTGCAGGACAGGTTCACCGCCCTGCTTCTTCGAGATGCCCCCGGTCAATCCCAACGCAAACAAGCGGCGCAAGGCCTTTGTCTCCGCCATGGAACAGCTAGGACACGACCCGCAGGTCATTCGCATCGAAGGCAAGACTTGGGACTTCGAGCAGGTTGGTTTTGACGGCGGCATCGACGCGCTGAAGACCGACCGCTTTGCCACCAGCACCATTCTCTGCAGCAATGATCGTCTGGCCATCGGCCTCATTGCCGCCGCACACGAACTGAAGATATCCGTCGGCCGCGAGGACGGCTGTCAGATCCGCATCGCCGGACATGACGACCACCCCTTCTCGCGCTTCACCTCTCCCTCCTTGACCACGATCGCCCAGGACTATGCGGCGATCTCGAATAGGAGCGTGGAGGTGCTCTTCAATCTGATCGAGGCAGGCGGTGACCTCAGGACCCGGGAAGAGACCCTGTTCGAGGGCAAACTGGTGATGCGTTCCTCCGCCTGACTCATCAGAGAAAATTTGCGCGCGTAAATTATTGATTGACATCGCGTGCGATTCAAAGTTCCCTAGTGTCGTAAGAGATAAGAAACCCCAAGGGAGGAGTTCAAATGCACCTTAGGACCGCATTCCTTGCGGGGAGCGCCCTCGCGCTCGCCAGCCTCGCCACAGCCCAAGCTGAGACCACCGTCACCATCGCCACCGTCAACAACGGCGATATGATCCGCATGCAGGCCCTGTCCGAGGATTTCACCGCCAAGCACCCGGATATCCAGCTGGAGTGGGTCACTCTGGAAGAGAACGTCCTGCGTCAGCGCGTGACCCAAGACATTGCCACCAAAGGCGGCCAGTTCGACGTGATGACCATTGGCACCTACGAGGTTCCGATCTGGGGCGCGCAGGGCTGGCTGGTGTCTCTGAACGACCTGCCGCCAGAGTGGGACGCGGACGACATCCTGCCGGCCATCCGCAGCGGCCTGACGGTCGACGGAGAGCTCTACGCGGCCCCCTTCTACGGCGAGTCCTCCATGGTCATGTACCGCAAGGACCTGATGGAGAAGGCCGGTCTGACCATGCCGGACGCACCGACCTGGGATTTCATTAAAGAAGCCGCGGCGGCCATGACCGATAAAGGCAACGAGGTCTATGGCATCTGCCTGCGCGGCAAGGCTGGCTGGGGCGAGAACATGGCCTTCCTCACCGCCATGTCGAACAGCTTTGGCGCCAGATGGTTCGACGAGGACTGGCAGGCCCAGCTGGACAGCGAGGAGTGGGCCAACACGGTCAATTTCTACATGGACCTGATGACCAACTATGGTCCTCCGGGCGCCTCCACGAACGGCTTCAACGAGAACCTCTCGCTCTTCCAACAGGGCAAGTGCGGCATGTGGATCGATGCCACCGTCGCCGCCTCCTTCGTCACCAATCCCAATGATTCGACCGTGGCCGACAAGGTCGGCTTTGCCCTCGCGCCAGACAATGGCCTGGGCAAGCGTGGCAACTGGCTCTGGGCCTGGTCCTTGGGGATCCCGGCAGGATCTCAGGCGACGGATGCGGCCAAGGCCTTCATCGCCTGGGCAACCAGCAAGGACTACACAGCCCTGGTCGCCGAGAACGAAGGTTGGGCCAACGTACCGCCGGGAACCCGCAAATCTCTCTATGAGAACCCGGAATATGCCAAGGTTCCCTTTGCCGCGGTGACGTTGAATTCGATCAACTCAGCCGACCCGACGCAGCCAACCGTCGATCCTGTGCCCTATACCGGCGTGCAGTTCGTCGCAATCCCAGAGTACGCGGGCATCGGGACTCAAGTCGGCCAAGAGATCTCTGCTGCATTGGCAGGCCAGCAGTCGGTGGAAGAGGCGCTTGAGAAGGCGCAGGAGATTACGGCCGAAGAGATGGAAGCCGCCGGCTACTAACTCCGTCTCGCTTGCCCCGGGGTGCTGCTTGACGCCGCCCCCGGGCCCCGCTCCACTAACCTCGCGACGCAATCGGCTTAACCGCCGAAGGCCCCACCTTTGCGTGGAGACAGGTCATGGCAACACAGCATTCCCGTTCCGCCGCCAGAGTGATGATGGCACCAGCCGTCGTCCTGCTGCTCGGCTGGATGCTCGTCCCGCTCCTGATGACGCTCTACTTCTCCTTCAAGAAGTACCTGCCGCTGCGCGGCGGCGATCTGGGCTGGGTCGGCTTCGACAACTACGTTCGCTTCGTCACCTCCAGCGCCTTTTGGCCCAGTGTGCAGGCCACCCTGGTCATCGTCGGCGGCGCGCTGGTGATCACCATCGTCTTCGGCGTGCTGCTGGCCATACTGTTGGACCAGCCAATGGCCGGCCAAGGCATCGTGCGCATCCTGGTGATCGCCCCCTTCTTCGTCATGCCCACGGTCTCGGCCCTGGTCTGGAAGAACATGCTGATGGACCCGGTGAATGGCCTCTTGGCGCACCTCTGGAAGTTCTTCGGCGCACAGCCGGTCGAATGGCTGAGCGAAGCCCCCTTGTTCTCACTCGTCATGATCGTTTCCTGGCAGTGGCTGCCCTTTGCCACCCTGATCCTGCTGACCGCGATCCAGTCGCTGGACAGCGAACAGCTTGAGGCGGCCGAGATGGACGGTGCCCCGCCGCTCGCGCGCTTCGGCTACATCATTCTGCCGCATCTCAGCCGCGCGATTACCGTGGTGGTCCTGATCCAGACGATCTTCCTGCTGTCGATCTTCGCCGAGATCTTCGTCACCACCCAGGGCTCCTTCGGCACCCGCACCCTGACCTACCTGATCTATCAGCGGGTGTTGGAAAGCCAGAACATAGGGCTCGGCTCCGCCGGCGGTATCTACGCCGTCATCCTGGCCAACATCGTTGCCATCTTCCTGATGCGCATCGTCGGCAAGAACCTGGATAAGTGAGGAGGGCGAGACATGGCACGCACAGTCACCACCCGCCGCAAGACGATCAACACCATCGCCGCATGGGCGGTCGGTCTCCTGATCTTCTTCCCGATCCTCTGGACTATCCTGACCAGCTTCAAGACAGAGGCCACGGCGATCGCCGATCCGCCCGTCTTCCTCTTCTTCGACTGGACCCTGGAGAACTACAGCGTCGTCCAAGAGCGCTCTGACTACATGCGCTACCTCTGGAACTCGGTCATCATCGCGGGCGGTTCAACTTTCATTGGCATCCTGATTGCCGTTCCCGCCGCCTGGTCCATGGCCTTCGTGCCCTCTAGGCGCACCAAGGACATCTTGCTGTGGATGCTCTCCACCAAGATGCTGCCGGCGGTCGGTGTGCTCTATCCGATCTATCTGATCTTCATCGAACTGGGTCTGCTCGACACCCGCGTCGGTCTCATCTTCGTGCTGATGCTGATCAACCTGCCGATCATCGTCTGGATGCTCTACACCTACTTCAGAGAGATCCCGGGCGAGATCCTGGAGGCAGCCCGTATGGACGGGGCGACCTTGAAGGAGGAGATCCTCTATGTGCTCACGCCCATGGCTATGCCCGGCATCGCCTCGACCGTTCTTCTGAACATCATCCTGGCTTGGAACGAGGCCTTCTGGACCTTGAACCTGACGGCCGCCAAGGCAGCACCGCTGACGGCCTTCATCGCCAGCTACTCCAGCCCCGAGGGCCTCTTCTACGCCAAGCTTTCGGCGGCCTCGACCATGGCCATCGCGCCCATCCTGATCCTCGGCTGGTTCAGCCAGAAGCAGTTGGTACGCGGCCTCACCTTCGGCGCGGTCAAGTAAGGAAGATCATCATGGGACAGATCACGCTTGAACAAGTCACCAAGAGTTTTGGCGAGTTGCAAGTCATCCCGCCATTGGACCTGAGCATCGAGGATGGAGAGTTCGCGGTCTTCGTCGGCCCCTCGGGTTGCGGCAAGTCCACCCTGCTGCGCTTGATTGCCGGGCTGGAAGACATCACCAGCGGCACCATCCGCATCGATGGCGAGGATGCCACCTTCATCCCGCCGGCCAAGCGCCGCCTCGCCATGGTCTTCCAGTCCTATGCGCTCTACCCGCATATGAGTGTGCGCAAGAATATCGCCTTTCCGCTGCGCATGGCCAAGATCGACAAGGCCGAGCAGGACCGTCGTATCGAGCAGGCGGCCGCGGCCTTGAACCTGACCGACTATCTCGATCGTCGTCCGGGTCAGCTCTCTGGCGGCCAGCGCCAGCGCGTCGCCATAGGTCGCGCCATCGTCCGAGAGCCCGCGGCCTTTCTCTTCGACGAACCGCTCTCGAACCTCGACGCGGCCCTGCGGGTCGGCATGCGGCTGGAGATCAGCGAGCTGCACAAGCGCCTCGACACCACGATGATCTACGTGACCCATGACCAGGTCGAGGCCATGACCATGGCCGACAAGATCGTGGTCCTTAGGGCCGGAAACATCGAGCAGGTGGGATCACCGCTGGAGCTCTATCGCAGTCCGCGAAACCTCTTCGTCGCCGGCTTCATCGGCTCACCCAAGATGAACTTCATCGAGGGTCCGGAAGCAGCCAAGCAGGGCGCCCACACCATCGGCGTGCGGCCGGAGCATATCGAGGTCACGGACGAAGGCGCGCTCTGGCACGGTCGCGTCGGCGTCGCAGAGCACCTGGGGTCTGACACCTTCTTCCATGTGCACGAAACGGGACTGGCCGAGACCATGACCGTGCGCGCGCCTGGAGAGGTCAGCTTCAAGCACGGCGACCGCATCGCGCTGAAGCCACGCGAAGATCAGATCCACCGCTTTGACCAGCAGGGATTGAGGATCGCGTGACGAGGTTAGAGGGGAAGGCGGCGCTGATCACCGGCAGCGCGCGCGGTATAGGCCGCAGCTTCGCGGAAGCCTATCTGCGCGAGGGGGCACGCGTCGCCATTGCCGACATCGATATCGGTCGCGCCCGGGAGACAGCACGAGAGCTCGGAGAGGCTGCCGTCGCGATCGAACTGGATGTGACCAGGCAAGAGAGCATCGATCGTGCGGTGGCAGAGACGGTGAGCCGGCTTGGTCGGATCGACATTCTGATCAACAACGCCGCCCTCTTCACCGCCGCCCCCATCGTCGAGATCGAGCGCGACGCCTATGACCGGGTTTTGGCGGTCAATGTCGCGGGCACGCTCTTCACCCTCCAGGCCGTGGCCCGCCACATGATTGCGCGCGGCGGCGGCGGCAAGATCATCAACATGGCAAGCCAAGCTGGCCGTCGCGGTGAGGCCTTGGTCGCGGTCTACTGCGCGACCAAGGCCGCCGTCATCAGCCTTACCCAATCGGCTGGCCTGGATCTGATCAAGCAGGGGATCAACGTGAACGCCATCGCCCCAGGCGTGGTCGAAGGCGAACACTGGGATGGCGTCGACGCCTTCTTCGCCAAGTATGAGATGAAGGCGCCGGGACAGAAGAAACGAGAGGTCGGCGAGGCTGTTCCCTATGGCCGTATGGGCCGTGCAGAGGACCTGACCGGCATGGCCGTGTTCCTTGCCAGTGACGAGGCCGACTACATCGTGGCGCAAACCTACAATGTTGATGGTGGCCAATGGATGAGTTGATCCCCCTCTCAAACGGGACTCTCTCGGCGCTTCCCGAGCGGATCCGGCGGCCGCGTTACGACCGCAACGCTCTGACGCCCGGCATTGTCCATATCGGGCTCGGCAACTTTCACCGGGCGCACCAGGCCTGGTATCTGCACAGGCTCTTTGAAGAAGGTCTCTGCCAGGACTGGGCGATCATCGGCGCCGGCGTGCGTCCGGGCGATGCCTCGCAACGCGAGAAGCTGTGCGCGCAGGACTATCTCACGACCTTGATCGAACTGGCGCCCTCCGGCACTTCGGCCGAGGTCACTGGCTCCATGATCGACTTCCTGCCGGTCGAGACGAACAATGCCGCCCTCATCCAGCAGATGGCGGAGCCGGCGATCCGCATCGTCGCCCTGACCGTCACAGAGGGCGGCTACTATGTCGATCCGGCGAGCGGCAGCTTCGATGCTGCGCACCCCGATATCCTCTACGATTCGGCAAATCCAGAGACCCCCCGCACGGCATTTGGCGCCATGGTGGCAGCCTTGAAGCTGCGCCGCGCGGCCGGCACCGGCCCCTTCACCGGCCTCAGCTGCGACAATCTTCAGGGTAACGGCAATACCTTGCGTCAGACCCTTGTCTCACTGGCGCGTCTCACCGACCCGGGCCTTGCCACCTGGATCGATCGGACCTGCAGCTTTCCCAATTCCATGGTGGATTGCATTGTCCCCGCGACCGGTCCGAAAGAGATCGCCCTGGCTCAGAGCTTTGGCATCGACGACAAGGCGCCGGTGACCCACGAGAACTATCGCCAATGGGTGATCGAGGATAAGTTCTGT
Organism: Rhodospirillales bacterium; assembly: GCA_963669335.1. GTDB lineage: Bacteria > Pseudomonadota > Alphaproteobacteria > Kiloniellales > JACOMY01 > JACOMY01. Next base: position 497,811 of record OY770023.1, on the reverse strand, counting down.
GCCGGCCGCCCGGACTGGGACCGCGCCGGTGCCACCTTTTCCGACCGGGTTCATGATTATGAGGTCATGAAGATCCGCATCTTGAATGCCGGCCATCAGGTCCTGGCCAATCCGGGTGAGATCCTGTCGGTCGGCAGTATTTCAGACTGCATGGCGCACCCCTTGATTGCCGCCTACTTCCGCAAGGTGCAGGAGAACGAGATTGCGCCGCACATCAAGCCGGTGCCGCTCATCCCGCCTCAGGCCTATGTCACGCTGATCGACCGCCGCTTTTCCAATCCGGCCATTGTCGACACCACACGTCGGGTCGCCTTTGACGGCTCGTCCCGTCACACCGGCTTCGTGCTGCCAATCCTTCGCGATGCCTTGGCGACGGGTGCAGCCCTTGACGGCTTGGCACTGGTCGAGGCGCTCTGGGCGCGGATGTGCGAAGGCACGCGCGAGGATGGGACGGTTATGGAGGCCAATGATCCGCACTGGGATGTGTTGACAAAGGCAGCAGCAGAGGCGCGCTTGCGCCCACGTGCCTGGTTGGAACAGCGCCAGTTCTATGGCGATCTGGCCGGCGAGGCGCGCTTCGCCGAGGCCTTTGAGCGCTGGCTCACGATGATCTGGGAAGAGGGTTGCGAGCAGGCCCTCTCGGCTTACGCTGGCGGAGATAGGGCCGGTGCCGGTCCCATGCAGCCACGCGGACATTGGTTGAGAGAGGCCATGAGCTGAGGGAGCCGCTCTGACCAGGTGTCGATCGGGAGGTCTCTGGCAAAGGCTCCAACAGAAGCAGAGGATAGGCTGAGATGTTTTTGGTCTGCGGCGAGGCCCTTTGGGACCTCTTCAAGGTCGAGAGCGAGGCGGGTCTGACCTTCGATGCCAGGATTGGCGGTTCGCCCTTCAACGTCGCGCTGGGCCTCGCCCGGCTGGGGCAGGAGGCCGCCCTTTTTACCGGCCTCTCGACTGACCGCTTTGGCGAGCGGCTGCACGAGGCGCTCACGGCTGAAGGTGTCGCAACCGACTTCATCCTGCGCCGAGACCAGCCGACCACGCTCTCCTTTGTGGACGTGGGGCCAGACGGCGGACCGGCCTATGCCTTCTACGGGGAGGGCGCCGCAGACCGTTCGATCAGCGGCAGCGAACTCCCCGATCTTGATCCCTCGATCTGGGGCCTTCATGCCGGTTCCTACTCTCTGGCCGTCGAACCGGTGGGCTCTGCCCTGCTTGCCCTCTTCGAGCGAGAAGCCGGGCGACGCTTGCTGACCTTGGATCCGAATGTGCGGCTCAATGTCGAACCACGAGTGGCGCTTTGGCGTGGACGCGTGGAACGCTTCCTGCGCCTGGCAGAGGTCGTAAAGGTGAGCGACGAGGATCTGGACCTCCTCTATCCCGGCGAAGAACCGAGCCAGATCGCCGAACGTTGGCGCCACCTTGGCGCCTCTCTCGTCGTCATCACCCGCGGCGCAGAGGGAGCCGAGGCCTTCTCCGCCAAGGGCCGTGTCGCGGTGGCGGGACGCAAGGTTCGGGTGGTCGACACTGTGGGCGCCGGCGACTCTTTCCAGGCAGCGCTCATCGCCGCGCTGGCCGAGCGTGGTTGCAAGGATCGCGCTGCCCTTGCCGCTCTCGACAGGGGTGATCTCGTATCCCTGCTCGACTTCGCTATGGAGGCAGCAGCGCTCACCTGTACCAGGCGCGGTGCAGATCTACCCAAGGGTCGTGACCTTTCCATCGGCGTTTAGGCCGCATCGGGCATTCCAAGCGGCTCTAGCGGGCGATATGCTGAGGCGATCGGGGCCGCACATCTAAGGCCCACCTGCCAAACTGCCTCTTCACAGAAGGAAAGGTCCGAACATGAGCCTCAGCGGCAAGCGCGTCATCATCACCGCAGCAGCAGACGGAATTGGCAAGGTGGTCGCCGAGGCCTACCTGGCCGAAGGCGCCAAGGTCGCGATCTGTGACATTCAAGAGGAGAAGGTGGCAGCCATGGCGGCGGCCCACCCCCAGATCCTGGCCGAGGTTTGCGACGTCTCTGACGAGGCAGCGCTCAAGGCCTGGATGGATCGTGCACTGGACCACCTTGGGGGTTGCGATACCCTAGTGAACAATGCCGGGATCGCCGGCCCGACTGCCCCCATCGAAGAGATCGAGACCGCAGCGGTACGCGCCTGCTTGGAAATCGGCCTCCTCTCGCATTTCATCTGCACAGCCAGGGTCCTGCCGGGGATGAAAGCGCAGGGGAGCGGCCTGATCGTCAACATCTCTTCGGCCGCCGGCCTGCATGCCTTCCCGCTGCGCACACCCTATTCCGCCACCAAGTGGGCGGTGATCGGTGTCTCCAAGTCTCTGGCAGCAGAAGTCGGCGCCGATGGCATCCGCGTCAATGCCGTCTGCCCAGGGGCCATCGCCGGCGAGCGGATCGAACGGGTGATCGCCGCGCGCGCAGAGGCAGAGGGACGCCCGATAGAAGAGGTCCGCGCCGAGCAGGCAGCCAGAGCCTCGCTCAGGACCTTCATTCCGCCAGAAGACATTGCCGGCACCATCCTCTACCTCGACAGCCCCGCCGGCTGTCGTGTCAGCGGTCAGGCCTTGGCCGTCGATGGTCACATGATGTCGATTGCTTGAGCGAGGCCTTGCGCACCTCTCTCTTGTGGCCAAAAGGTCACCATTGACGCCCATTCACCCTGCTGTCTCTGGCTCATTTGACAAGCCTCAGGCGACGCGAAAGACTTTCCACCTTGGCACTGTGATTCCCTGGGCCGAACTCGAAACGGGTGCACAAAACCGTCATTCCAAAGAGCCCACCGAAACACGCAACAAACGTAGGGGAGGACAAACAAACAATGGGTATCTTGGAAGACTTCTTTAACGCAATCGGCGATGCGACCTGGGGGTTTGCCCTTATCCCCTTCCTCGTCATTCTCGGTTGCTTTTTCACCATGGCGTCTGGCTTCTGCCAGTTCCGCTTCTTCGGGCGCATGTTCCGCGTCCTTTTCCCGCAGAAAATCCCGGGCGAGAGCGGCCATGTCTCCTCGCGCGCGGCTTTGTTTGTCAGCGTCGGCGGGCGTGTCGGCGGTGGCAACATCGCCGGCGTCGCGGTTGCCATCTCCTTGGGCGGCCCCGGTGCTGTCTTCTGGATGTGGGCGATCGCACTTGTCGGCATGTGCACCAGCCTGGTGGAGTGCTCCTTGGCACAGGCCTACAAGCGCTCCGAGCCGGACGGCAGCTATCGCGGTGGACCGGCGCAATACATCCTGCATGGTCTGGGTCAGCAGTACAAATGGCTGGCAGTAATCTATGCTATCTGTTTGATCGCGGCCTTTGCGCTTGGTTTCAATGCCTTCCAGGGCAACACCGTCGCCGGTGCTGCGCATGATAGCCTGGGGATCGACCGCCTTTGGATGGGCTTGATCCTTGCCGGCGTTACGGCACTGGTGGTCTTCGGCGGCATCAAGCGGATCGCCCAGGTGGCCGATGTGGTGGTGCCGATAATGGCGGTCGGCTACATCGCCATGGCGATCATCGTGATCCTGCTGTCTATCGGCGAGGTCCCCGGCATGATCGTGCTCATCGTCGAGAGCGCCTTTGGTTACAACGAGGCCGTGGCCGGCGGAATGGGTGCAGCCGTGGCGCAGGGCCTGCGGCGTGGTCTCTTCTCTAACGAGGCAGGTCTCGGCAGCGCCCCGAACGTGGCAGCGGTGGCCTATGTCCGCCACCCCATCAGCCAGGGCATCGTGCAGTCCTTGTCGGTCTTCATCGACACGATCATCATCTGCTCCTGCACGGCCTTCGTCATCCTGCTGGGCGATGTCTACGTCCCAGGGACTGAGGTCAACGGTGTGGCGCTGACGCAGCAGTCTCTGGTCAGCCATGTCGGTGATTGGGCGCAGTACTTCCTGACCTTGGCGATCCTGCTCTTCGCCTTCAGCTCGATCATCTACAACTACTATCTGGGTGAGACGGCGTTGACGGTCTTCACCGACGACAAGTCGGCGCAGATGGTACTCCGCATTTGCATCATCGCCCTGGTCTTCCTGGGGGCCTGGGCGGAGCGGGCAACAGACGTCTTCTTCTTCTCTGACCCAGTGATGGGTATCCTGGCCCTGGTCAACCTCTTGGCCATTGCCATGCTCTTCCCAGTGGCGATGAGGCTGCTCAACGACTATCGCGGACAGCTCAACGAGGGCAAAGAGCATCCAACCTTCGATCCGGAAAAGTTCTCTGATCTGGATATCGACAAGACAGCGTGGAAGTTGAAGGACTAGAGCCTTCGCGCAATAGAGGAGCCCCCTGAGTGGGGCTCCTCATCTTTTGACTAGAGAGCTACGCGGGTACCGTCCGGCGCGGTGATCGAAATGTCGGCGAAACGTGCCGAACCCGATCGGCGCTGGAACAGCGAGACGCCCAGCAACCAGACCCGGACGGCCTTGGTGGCTGGTCCGCCGATGTGGGTCTGATAGTCGGCATAGAGATCGCGCTCTTCCGAGAGCCACTGCCCCAGTTCACCCAAGCCACTGCGAATCACCATGTGGGTTTCGATCGGGTTCCAACGCGGGAAGGGACAGCGGAAGGTATGGCCTTTGTCCAGGCCGTTACTCCAGATATAGGTCAGGTCCTGACCATCGTCGTACTCGACCCCGAGCGAGAGATAGTCGTGGGTGACGATCTGGTCCTCTGGGAAGAGAGAAGGTAATTCCTCGACAATCCAACGCCAGTTGACCTTGGCGCCCGGTTGCAGTGGAACCGAGACCGGCTTCTGTAGAATGGCGCCGTTCTTATGCGTCTGACAGCCGATCTCGCCGTCACCCAGATCGAAGAAGATCCCGGCATCGTCGCCTGCCATATAGAAGTGATGCCAGCCCTCTGGGAGCTTTCGCGGGCTGGTGAGCCGCGCCATCTCCGCCCCGATGACGCCGCCGACATCGCCCGCGGCCGCTATCGACTCAAGGCCCTTGAGAGCACTACCCTTCCAGACCAGAGCCACCGCATAGATGGCCACATCGAAAGAGGTATAGACCTCCTCCGGGGTCCAAAGCGCGCCATCCTCATTGGCCCATTCGGCCATGGCACGCGCGATCTCGATCGGGCCGTCGTGAGCGGCGACCATCGTGCCGGTGTTGTTCATCGGATTATAGAGGGGACGCAGACCCAGGGTGCGCACATTGAAAGAGGTGCCGGGCTCAAACCAGAGATCGTGCTCACGCGAGATCCAAACGCGACCGCCGATCAGAAAGGTAACCTCTTGCCCCTTCTTGAGCGTGATCTCTGCCGCCTTCCAGGGCAGATCGCCACTGCGCAGATCCAGCACGCGATACTCTTGCAACTCTGGTGCGTTGGCTGCTTCGATCAGATCCACCAGACCGCCGACGAAACGCTCGCGGTCGAGGAAGCTCATGGTGTTCGCCTCACTCCTGCGAGAGAGCAGCGCCATGGCCATCGGCGCGCTGAGGCCCAGGGCCGTCATCTTCTTCAGAAGCGAACGCCTGCTCTCGTCGTTGAGGTCACGCCCGTTACCGCTGTCAGACAGACACATATGCTGATCTCCCTTGGCTTCCTGACGACCGCGAACTGCGGAGGGGCGAAGTCTCTCCGCTGCCAAGGCCAACGCGATAGAGTGGGCCTCCCCAAGTTGACCGGGCAGATCGCCCGATTTTCCCCGATGACGTTGGATTGCAGTTAAGCGCGGCCTAGCATGGGCAGAGAAAGATGACCTGGATGGCACGATCGCGACCGCAGAACCTCAAGGCCTCGCTGATACGCCGGGTGGTCCTGGTCGCCCTACTCTCGTTGCTCTTCGCGATGGCGGTCGTCCTCTTCCTCTCGCACCGTGCCATTGAAGAGAGCGATCGCCAGACCGCCTTGCTGGTCTCGAAGGAACTGCGGATGCAGCTGCTGAGGATCAGCGTCTCCGCCGATGTCAAAGAGCGCTTTCCCGACTGGCCCCCGATCGCGGTCCCGCCCGCCTTCAGCGGTCGCTGCATAGCCTTCATCGATCCTGAGGGCGCAATGCAGCGCAACAGCTGCATCGGAACGGCGATCAGTCACCAGCCCGTGCCAAACTGGTTCGCCGGGCTCTACAAGGCGCTCTTTCCGCGCCACGAAGCAGCACTGGCGCCGGTCGTCTACCGCGACCAGGGCTACGGCAGCGTCTCGGTCCTGAGCGACAGCGCCGGTGCCATCGCCAGCGCTTGGCGCAGCCTGGAGCAGATGTTCGGGCTCACGCTGCTCACCATTCTCGGCCTTTCGCTTCTCATCTATGTCGCAATCGAGCGCGCCTTGGCGCCCACCAAAGAGGTCGTGGCAGGTCTCGGCCGGATTGCCGCTGGGGACTTCAGCTATCGACTGCCGCGCTTTCGACTGTCAGAGCTTCAGGAGATCGGCTCGACCTCAAACTCCCTGGCCCAGACCATCGAGGCCGCTATGGCCGAGCGCGCCAGGCTCTCGCGTCGCCTGCTGAATGCGCAGGAGCAGGAGCGACGCCGCCTGGCACGCGAACTGCACGACGAGTTCGCACAGAACGTAACGGCGATCAGGGCGCTGGCGGCGTCGATCGAGGCCTCGGCCGATCCTGAAAGCAGCCTTCAGGAAGAGGCGCAGCGTTTATCCGAGATCGCGCAGAGCATGCTGAGCCAACTCGATCGCAGCCTCTTGGAATTGCGTCCGGCGGAGCTGGAGCGTCTCGGCCTGCTTGAGAGCCTGCAACAGCTGATCTCGCTGTGGAATGTCGCCTCCAGCAGAACCCGCTTCCTCCTTGTGGCGCCGGATGCGCTGCCGGAGCTAGACGAAGAGATGTCCGTCCACCTCTACCGCATCGCCCAAGAAGCCCTCACCAATGCCGCCAAGCACGCCGATGCCGGCCGTGTCACACTCAGTCTCCACTCAACAGAGGCTGGCGTGATCCGTCTGATGGTCGAAGACAACGGTCATGGCCGCAAGGAGGCACGCGAGGGCCAACGCAGCGGTCGAGGATTGGTCAACATGCAAGAGCGGGTCTCGGCGCTGGGCGGTGAGATCACCATCACCGATGCGAAGCCGCAGGGCCTCAGCATCGCCTGCAGGCTTCCGATTGAGACGACGGCCCAGCCATGACGCAGAAAGCCATCACCATCATGCTGGTCGACGATCATGCTGTCGTGCGCGAGGGCTATCGCCGCTTGATCGAGAAGCAAGGCGACATGGCGGTCGTCGCCGAGGCAGCGGACGGCGTCGAAGCCTATCGGCTCTACAAGTCTGAGCGCCCTGAGGTCGCCGTGATCGACCTCTCGCTGCCGGGCAAGGGCGGGATCGAGGTTCTGCGGCACATCCGCAAGTGGGACGAGCGCGCGCGCATCCTGGTCTTCACCATGCACCAGAACGCAGCCTTCGCAGCCCAGGCCTTCAAGGCCGGCGCATTGGGCTTTGTCACCAAGAGCAGCGAGCCCAAGCTCTTGATCTCCGCCATCCGTGACGTCTCGCAAGGCCGGCGTTCCATGAGCCCGGATATCAGTCTCGCCTTGGCCCTGATGCACATCGGCGGGCAGGACAGCCTGCTGGAGAGCCTGACCGCCCGCGAGTTCGAGATCTTTCGCATGATCGCAGAGGCGCATTCAGCCGCGGAGATCGCCGAGGTCTTGAACCTAAGCGCCAAGACCGTTTCCAACTATCGCTTCCTCATTCGCGCAAAGCTGGGTGTCGGCTCCGATATCGAGCTGGCGCATCTGGCGACGCGCTTGAAGATTGTCGATCCCACACAGCTAGCGGCATCGGGAGAACGGGAAGAGGATTAGAGCAGTCCGAGTATCCTCGGTATTGCCAAAGAGAGGTCCGGCCAGAAGGTGGTCGCAAGCATGACCGGCAAAGCAACGAAGAGCATCAATCTCAGTGCCGGCCAGACTGCGCTCAAGACCGGCGCCTCACAGACCCGGCAGGACATGAAGAGAATGGGCGCCACCGGCGGTGAGTTGGCACCGATCACGACCGAGGTCGCGACGATTGCGGCGAACTGCACCGGATGCACCTCGTTGGCCAGCATCAAGGGCAGGAAGAGCGGGGCGACGACGACCGTAACTGAGATGTCATCCATCAGCGCACCGGCGATGATCAGGACGGCGTTGACCAAGAGCAGCGCTGCGATTGGCGATCCGGCGATCACCTGGACCGCCTCGGTCAGGTCCTGCGGAATGCGCTCGGCCGCCAGGATGCGGGAGATCATCAAGGAGAAGAGCAGGATCAGGATGATAGAGCCACTGGTTTCGGCCGCAGCAACGACACTGCGCCCCAGGGTTCGCCAGGTGAAGGCGCGGTAGATCAGTCCACCGATGATTAGAGCAGCCAGGGCGGCAACGCCGGCGGCCTCGGTCGGCGTAAAGATACCCCCATAGATCCCGCCAAGGATGATGAGCGGTAGGGACAGCGCTGGAAGGGCCGACAGTGTCACCCGCCCCATGCTTTTGTCGCTCTCCTTGGGTAAGGCGCGCTCTTCGAAGGCATGCCCCGCCAGAAAGCGGTTGTAGAGGATCAGCCCCAGAATCAGCAGAAAGGCAGGGCCGATCGTAGAGGCAAAGAGCGCAGCGACAGACTGCCGGGTCACCACGGCGAAGAGGATCATGGTGATAGAGGGCGGGATCAGAATCCCCAGAAGCGAAGAGATCCCCAGCAAGCCCGCAATGTGGCCTCGCGGATACCCCCTCTTCACTAAGGGATCGGTTAGGATGGCACCGATCGAGGCTACGGCGGCCGTCGCTGTACCGGAGATGGCACCGAAGATGCTGGATGCGACCACCATCACCGCCCCCATGCCACCACGGCCAGAGGCGAAGCGAGCGACGAAGTCGACAATGCGCTGGGCAATGCCGCCGGACTGCATGAGGTAGCCAGTCAGGACGAAGAGCGGCAGGGCCACCAGGATGACCGAGTTCAAGGCCCGAAAACCCTGCAGCATCAGGGTGTTCAGATTGACGTCGTAGAGGATCGTCAGATAGGCCAGTACGCCGGCAAAGGACCAGGCGACCGGAACGCCCAGACCCATCAGGACAATTAGGAGCGGCAGTGCGATCAGGGCGGTCACGGGCTTTGCCTCAAGTCTCGGGCAGCCTGCAGGAGATCGCGGAGGGCAAAAGCAAAGCAGCCCAGGGCTCCGACCATGATCGAGGCCTGCGACAGCCAGAGCGGGATCCCCAAGGCCGGCGTCGTTTGCGGCCGCTTCATGCCCCAAGAGAGCATCCAATAGGACCAAGCGATGAAGAAGCCGGTCACGATCAGGGTGATGGCTGCTAGAGCGAGGCGGTGGCGGGCTTGCGCTTTGGGTGCCTTCAGGCGCTGGCTCAACCAATCGACCGAGAGATGCGTGCGCCTTTCGGAGGCGATCAAGGCGCCGGCCATATAGAGCTGGATTGCGAAGAGCAGGATCAGCTCGTGCAGCCCGACCACCGAGAGACCGAGCAGGTAGCGCGCGATGACCAGAAAGACCATCGCACCCGTTACCAGGATGGAGGCGGCAATCGCGACGACTCTAAGAGCGCTTGCGACAACCGCTTCCATCCGATGCAGCATCAGTTTAGAGCTTGCTGGCGTTGGCGCGGATCGTTTCCATGACCTCGGCGCCGACCCGCTCTTCCATCATCGGCCAGACCTTGGCGCGCACGGCCTCCGCCAGACCGCGGATCTGCTCCTCGTTGGGCTCGACATAGGTCATGCCGGCTTCCTTGGCTTTCTCGACATAGGACTGGTCGAGCGCCTCGGCATTGGCAAAGCCCTCCTCCATGACGGTTACCGCCGCCTCCAGGACGATCTTCTGCTCTTCCTCTGAGAGACCCTCCCAGGCTTCCAGGTTCATCGACAACACGCCAGTGATGAACTGCTGCTTGGTGCGGGTGTAGTAGTCCAGCACGTCACGGAAGTACTCATAGTCCCAGTAGATGACGTTGGCACCGTCACCATCGACAACACCGGTCTGAATGGCGGTGAAGACCTCGCCCCAGTCGATCGTGGCGGTCTGATAGCCCAGGGCCTGGATGGTCTCGGCCATAGGGAAGACCGGCGGAACGCGGATCTTCATCGTCGAGGCCTCTTCCACCGTGGTGGCATAGGCACCCCTGGTCGCCACGCCGTTAAAGCCTTCCGGCCAGGCGCCAAAGAACTTGAGGCCCAGATCGGCATAGATGCCGTCCAGCATGGTGTTGATCCATCCGCCCGGCCGATAGGCCTCCATCGCCTCCTCCCAGCTCACCACCATGTAGGGCGTGTAGAGCACTGAGATACGCTCGTCGTAAGAGGTCATCGGCCAGTTCAGGGTGAGATTGACGTCGTTGGCAACGAAGAGATCGAAGAGCTCCTGTTGGCCGCCCAACTCGTTCTGATAGAAAATTTCAACCTCAAGCGCGCCATCGCTGTTCTTGGTTATGAGTTCGGCCCAGCGCTCCAAGGCATCACCGGCCGGCGAGCCCTTGGCCCCTGAGTCGGTCGCCATCTTCAGGGTCTTGGCCTCGGCTGCGTCTGGCGCCCCCCAAACTGCAGAGACCATAAGCAGCGCAGCTGAGAGACAGAGCATCTTTCTTAACATGTTTCGGCATCCTCCCATTCATATCGACCACAACGCTGAGGACTCTAGACAGATGTGTCCAGACTCGTCAAGCGGGTTGCAACGCCCCCCTGTCCTTGACTCCCAAGGCAACGGGCGGACAGGCTTTCGCCGGGCCGTCAGGTGGCGGACCTGCGGAAGGTCGAAAAGGAGTCCCAAGAGATGGATCTGGGTTTGCAGGGTAAGAAGGCGTTGGTCACCGGCGGCAGCAAGGGCATCGGTAAGGAGATTGCTCGCGCTCTGGTCGGCGAGGGCGCCAGGGTGGAGATCTGTGCGCGCACGCAAGCCGACCTGGATGCGACCTTGGCGGAACTGGGCGGCGGCATCACCGGCTCTCTGGTGGATGTCGGCGACAAGGACGCTCTAGAGGCCTGGGTGAGCGCATCAAGCGAGGCGATGGGCGGCCTCGACATCGTGATCGCCAACGTCAGCGCTCTTGCCATCGGCCAGGACGAGGAGAGCTGGACGGCCGAGTTCAACGTCGACCTGATGCACACGGTGCGTCTGGTCAACGCCGCTATGCCGCATCTGGAACAGAGCGCGACAGCGGCCATCGTCGCGATCTCCAGCGTCTCGGGTCGCGAGATCGATTTCGCCGCCGGCCCCTACGGCACCTTCAAGGCCGCGCTCATCCACTATGTGCAGGGTCTGGCCTTCCAACTGGCCGAACAGAACATCCGCTGCAACACCGTCTCGCCGGGTAACATCTACTTCGAAGGTGGGGTCTGGAACTGGATCAAGGACAACAACAAAGAGCTCTATGATCGTGCGCTGGCACTCAATCCCACAGGACGGATGGGCAAACCCGACGAGGTCGCCAGAGCCACCGTATTCCTGGCCAGCCCCGCCGCCAGCTTCATCACCGGCGCCAATCTGGTGGTCGATGGAGCGCTGACCCGCGGGGTGCAGTTCTAGAGACCCAAGTGGCAGTTCTAGAGACCCAAGTGAGGGTAGATGGGCTCCACACTTGAGGCAGCGTGGAGCCCAGGACCACCCGCCAAGACGAGCCCTTAGGCTGGTGGCGCATGAGCGGATTTGGTCATCTCTGCCCCCACCTCCCGCAACGGGAATTCGGCCTGAGTTTCCACCGAGGAATGCCACTATCCCGGGCCTCGCGGCTCGGGAAGCGGATGATGCCATAGCCGAGCTGGTTGGCACGCTTGAGACCTTAGGAGGGCAATGACTGGTCAAGCAAACACACGCCACCAATCGTTGATTGTGATGGCAAATTCCTCTATCCTGGAACAGGGAAAGCACAGAGGAGTCTGGTTGTATGGCTGTCATCTATGGCACGGCCGGTGTGAACAACACTCTGACCGGCACCGATCAAGCAGACACGATCTACGGCCTAAGCGGTAGTGACAGGCTCTATGGGCTGGCTGGCAATGACAGTCTCTATGGTGGAAGCGGGGCTGATCAGTCACTCTCGGGCGACAGCGGCGACGATCACCTCTTCGGTGGTCCTGGACGAGACAGACGGCTCTTCGGAACCTTCGGCAATGACCTGATCTTTGGCGGTTCCAACAGCGACAGCATCGCTTTCGGCGGCGCCGACGATGACACGCTCTTTGCCGGGGGTGGTAACGACCTTCGCTTTGTCGGCGGCGGCGGTGACGATACACTCTTCGGCGATCTCGGAGATGACAGCTCCTTCCGTGGGATGGGCGGAACCGACAGCGTTTTTGGTGGCCGCGGAGATGACTTTTCTCTCTCCGGTGAGAGCGGGCGAGATCGCCTCTATGGTGGCAGCGGCGCTGATACTGCGCTCTTCGGCGACGAAGGAGTGGACCTTCTATTCGGCGATAGCGGCAATGACCTCAGCTTTTTTGGAGGTGAGGACGTCGACACCTTAGATGCTGGTCAAGGAAACGACAGCTTCCTTTGGGGCGGCTCTGACAGCGACAGGATCTTCGGTGGAATCGGCCTCGACACGGCGCTCTACGGCGATCAAGGGGACGATATCGTTTCCGGGACCGGCGGCAATGACGTCTTGCTAGAGGGCGGCGAGGGAGACGATAGCCTCTATGGCGGATCGGGGAACGATACTCTGCTTCGCGGCGGGAGTGGCGATGATCTCGTCCAAGGCGATGATGGCAGCGACACCAGCCTCTATGGCGGTGCCGGGGCAGACCGTCTGTTTGGAGGTATCGAGTATGATCGCCGCTTGAATGGGGATACGGGCGCGGACCTGCTTTTCGGCGGCGGAGGACGCGACACCTATCTCTTTGGAGGAGCCGGAGACGACCGTATCTATGGCGACACCGCCGGCGATGTTTCGCTGAGCGGAGGCAGCGGCGACGACCTCCTGTTCGGTGGCCTCGGTGGTGACACAGGGTTCTTTGGCGGGGATGCATCGGATCAGCTGTTTGGCGACGCTGGTGATGATTCCATTCATTTTGGCGGCAATGGGCGGGATTTGATCTACGGAAGTTCGGGAGCGGACCTCAGCCTCTTCGGTGACAGCGGCGTTGACTCCCTCTTCGGCGGCAGCGGCTCAGACACATCCCTCTTCGGTGCCACCGGTACCGATCGCCTCTATGGCGACAGCGGGTCCGATCGCTATCTCTTCGGCGCGGATGGAACAGACCGCGCCTACGGCGGCCAAGGCGATGACTGGCTGAACGGTGGCTCCGGGGAAGATCTTTTCTTTCGCGGTGGCGAGGGAGATGACACGCTCTATGGCGGCAGTGGCGATGACGTTCTCTTCATCGGCGACAGCGGATCCGACAGCCTCTTCGGTCGCGACGGCAACGACGCCTACCTGCGCGGCAAGAACGGTGCCGACACACTTTTCGGCGGGTCCGGGTCAGACTCCGACTTCTATGGCGGCCTTGGTGACGACGTACTCTATGGCGGTACCGGGATCGATGTCTCGCTGCAAGGCGACAGCGGCACCGACAATGCCTTCGGCGGCGAGGGACCCGATCAAGTCTTCGGCGGCAGTGGCGACGACAATCAGATTTTCGGTGGCGACGGGCAGGATCGCCTCTACGGTGGAGAATACAACGACAGTGAGATTTACGGCGATGCTGGAGACGACGAGATTTTCGGCGGCACAGGAAATGACGTGCGCCTCTTCGGTGGCTCGGGCGACGATTTCTTGGCCGGCGACTATGGTGACGACTCTCTCTTGTTCGGCGGTCTCGGTGACGACGGCATTTCGGGTCGATCCGGCGATGACGCGGGCCTCTTCGGCGCTTTAGGCAACGATACGCTCGACGGCGGTCTTGGTGAAGATTCCTCGTTCTACGGTGGTGTCGGCGATGATTTCGTCTTTGCCGGCAACGGAGACGATTCAGGCTTCTATGGAGGATCTGGTGTCGACAGCCTCTTCGGCGAAGGAGGCGACGACGTCTTCCGACTCGAGACCCAAAGCGAAGTGCAAAGCGGTGACTTCATCGATGGCGGCTTCGGTGTTGACACCCTGATCATTGCCACTGGCGTCAGCCTTCCCGGCAACTTCACGATAACGAACATCGATGTAATCTTCAGCTAGAGCCTGTTCGGGACTCGGCAAAGGTGAACCAGCGACCGGGATCTGTTCCACTCAGCAACACGTTCAGCAAAACAGCTAGGCTTTCATCACCCTGAGACTTATGCGAAACCTAGGTGTCAGTAAGCACGAGGACACCTCGGCCGTGAAAGTCATAGACGCAGCCAATGCGCAGGCACGCTTTGCCGATTTCCTAGAACGGGTGGTCCGGGAGGGACGGCCCATTGCCATAAGTCAGAACGGCGAGCCCGCTCTTGCCATGGTGCCCCTTGCCATGCTGCCGCCGGACGTCCTTGCAGCCGCTGCGATCGAGTGCGCGGAAGCCGGCATCAGCAAGAGCCGTCTGGAGGCAATCGAGCGCTTAGCCAAGCTGGGACGATGGGAGTGGGATGAGATCCAGGATCGCTGCACCTACTGCTCTGAAGGCCTGGCGCACTTAGCTGGAACCACGCCATCTGACTATCTCAAGCGAACGGATAGTCATGCCGCCGACCTCCTCTGGGTGCATCCCGAAGACCAAGCGCACTATGAGGCGAAGGTCTTGGAGGCGAAGACGAATGGTGCTGCCTTCAATATCGAATATCGATTTTGCCGAGCCGACGGCCGGGTGATCCAAGTCCATGAAGAATCGATCCCCATCTTCGACGCGGACGGCAAGATGGTGGCCAGCCACGGCTATGTGCAGGACATAACCGATCGCAAGACCATCGAGGAAGGTCTGCAACGCAACGAAACGCTTCTGACGCAAGCCATGCGGCTGGCAAAACTGGGCGCATGGGTATGGGACGACCGCAGGGATGTTGTCCTTCACTGTTCGGAAGAGCTTGCTAGGCTCTATGGGCAGACGATTGAGGAGTACACGAAGTCTCGAGGCCACAAAGAAGGGGTGATCGCTGATATCCATCCGGAGGACCGGGAACGCTACCGCGCGGCAGTCCTGAAGGGCGAGAGAGAACGTTCTCTCTACGAAGTCGAGTTCCGAGAGCGCGTGGCCGACGGCAGCTATCGACACTTCTTTGAGGTCGGTGAGGCCATGCCGGATCGACCGGGCCTACCGCCAAGGTCAAGCGGCATTCTGCAGGACATTACGGAGCGCAAGGCGGTCGAGGAAGAGCTGCTGCGCTACCGCGACGAACTAGAGGCTTTGGTCAGGGAACAGACCGCCCAACTGCGAGCCAGCGAACAACGCCTGAAGGAGGCCGAGCGCATAGCCAGTTTGGGCAGCTGGGAGCGTCGGGCGGACGGGCAAGGTTACTGGTCGGATGGCATCTTTCGCATTCTTGGCATCGAGCGGGAGGGTGGCGAACAATCTATCTCCTCCTTCTACAGAATGGTGCACCCGGACGACATCGATGCTGTACTGGCGACCGCCAAAGAGGGGTGGTGGAGCGGTGAGCCCTATACACAGGTTTATCGGATCCTGCGCTCGGACGGTGAAGTTCGGCATCTGCGCGAGAGCGCGGAGTTCCTGACCGACGACAAGGGCAACATCGAGATTGCCCGCGGAACCTGCCAGGACATCACCGAATCGATGGAGTTCGAGGCCCGCCTTCGTCGCATACAAAGGGTCGAAGCGATCGGCCAGCTGACCGGCGGCATCGCACACGACTTCAACAATCTCCTCGCCGTGATCCAAGGCAATGTCGAGCTCTTGGAGGATCAACTGGGCGCCGATGCCCCCTTGGTGGCACCGATCCTGCGTGCCAGCGAACGCGGAGCTGAACTGACCCAGCGCTTGTTGGCCTTTTCGCGCCGGCAGCAGCTGCGGCCGCGGCCAACCGACATCGCCAAGTTGATGGTAGACCTGCGTGAACTGTTACGCCGGACCCTGGGCGAGACCATAGAGCTGGAGACGGCCTCCCATGCCGAGCACGCGGTCGCAGTGGCCGATGCAGGGCAGGTCGAGAATGCCATCCTCAATCTCGCCCTGAATGCACGCGACGCCATGCCCAAGGGCGGCAAGCTGACCATCGAATGCCACAATGCCCACCTGGACGAGGCCTATGTCGCCGTCAATCCGGAAGCACCGCTTGGCGACTATGTCGTCCTGGCGGTCAGCGATGAGGGCCAGGGCATGACGGAAGAGGTCAGCTTGAAGGCTTTCGAGCCCTTCTTCACCACCAAGGATGTAGGCCAAGGCAGTGGTCTGGGCCTCTCCATGGTTTATGGCTTCGCCAAGCAGTCCGGCGGCCACCTCTCGATCTATAGCGAGATCGGGCAAGGCACGACTGTAAAGCTCTACCTGCCGCTGGTCAGCGGCCAGGCGGAGGAAGCCCCACCCAAGCCGCACTACCTGGAGCGAGGCGCTGGGGAGACCATTTTGGTGATCGAAGACGATGGCGACCTACGCGATCTCGCCGTGCGCCTGCTGAAGGACCTGGGCTATCGCGTCCTGCCGGCAGGCGATATCGCCACAGCGCGCTCCTTCCTGGAGAGCAAGCGGCCCGTGGATCTGATCCTCTCGGACGTGGTGCTGCCCGGTGACACGAACGGGCCCGACTTCGCTGAGGAGGTGCGCCGCGACTATCCGGGCTTGCGCACCATCTTCATGTCCGGCTATCCGATTGTTGCCGCCAGGCGCCACGGTTTTCTAGGGCCGGACAAGGTCCTGCTGCGCAAACCCTTCGAGCGACGGAAACTGGCGGAAGCCTTGCGGGCCGCCCTGGACTGACCCTCTGTCCCTAGTGGTGCAACCTTGACGGATGGTCCCAATCCGTCAGGATTGCACCACTAGCCAAACTTGCCTGCGCGCGGAAAGCCCGTCGGCGGCAAGCGCCCGGCCTGAGCGCGCTTGCCCAGCCAATCGGTCAGTCGAAGCTCGCGGCGAGTCCGCTCCGCACCCAGAGACCAGGTCAAGCCCTCTTCCAGTTTGAAGGTCTTGATGTCGGCCAGCCCGCCGTCCTTGTAACGCTGCAAGATCACGCCGCGACCGCGGGTCATCTCTGGCAGCTCTGAAAGCGGGAAGAGCAGCAGGCGACGATTCTGGCCGATGACTGCGACCGTGTCGTCCTCCGGCCTCATGCGCCAGACCACCTCTAGCTCGTCGCTGCTGCCGACATTCATCACCTGCTTGCCGTTCTTGGTCTGCGCCGCCAGGGAGGTTTCCGCTACCTGGAAGCCATAGCCGGCACTGGAGGCCAGCAGCAGGCGAGCATCCGGCTTGTGCACAAAAAGATCGACGAGATCGGCATCGTTCGGCAGGCCAACCATCAGCCGCAGGGGCTCACCAAAGCCCCGGCCCCCCGGCAGGCGATCGGCACCCAGGGTGTAGATCCGGCCGTTGGTCGCGACCAGCAACAGCCGGTCGGTCGTCATTGCACGGATGGCAAAGCGGCCGCGATCACCTTCCTTGTAGCGGGCATCGGCGATCTGGCTGTCATCCAGATGGCCCTTGGCAGCGCGGATCCAACCCTTGTCGGAGCAGAGCACGGTCACCGGCTCGCGCTCCATGACCGCCTCCAGCGGCACGATCACCGGCTCCGGCGGAGCCGCCACCTCGGTACGGCGTCGACCCAGCACCGTATCGGGCCCGAAGGACTTGGCGATTGCACCGATCTCCTTGCCGATCGTCTTCCACTGGCGCTTGGGCTCCTCCAGCAGCAACTGCAGGCCCTCCTGCTCGATCAGCAGCGCGTCCTGCTCCTTCTTGATCTCAATCTCTTCAAGCTTGTGCAGCGCGCGCAGGCGCATGTTGAGGATGGACTCGGCCTGCGAATCGGTCAGCTCAAAGCGCTTGATCAGCTCCTGCTTGGGATGGTCTTCGAAGCGGATGATGCGGATCACCTCGTCGATGTTGAGGTAGGCGACCAGATAGGCCTCCAGGACCTCAAGGCGATCGGCGATCTTAGCCAGGCGATAGCGAGAGCGGCGTTGCAAGACCACCTGGCGATGGTCGAGGAAGGCCTGCAGCGCCTCCTTCAAGGTCATGACCTTGGGCGTGTTGTCGGCCTGCAGAACGTTGAGGTTGAGCGGGATCCGCACCTCAAGATCGCTGTTGCGGAAGAGCTGTTCCAAGAGCACGGCGGGCTCGACATTGCGACTCTTGGGGACCAGGACCAGGCGGATCTTGTCGTCGGACTCGTCGCGCACGTCCTCTAGCAGCGGCAGCTTCTTCGCCTCCATCATTTCGGCGATACGCTCCACCAGCTTGGCCTTGGCGACCTGGTAGGGGACCTCCGTCACCACCGCCTGCCAGATGCCGCCCTTCATGCGCTCTACCTCCCAACGCGCGCGCAGGCGGAAGGAGCCGCGGCCGGTCTCATAGGCGCTTTGGATGTTGGCCGGGTCCTCGACCAGGACGCCCCCCGTCGGAAAGTCAGGGCCCGGCACGAAGGCCAGCAAGTCGATGACAGATGTGCTGGGCTTTTTGATAAGCTGCTGCAGCGCGGCGCAAAGTTCGGCTGCATTGTGCGGCGGGATCGAGGTCGCCATGCCAACGGCAATCCCCTGCGCGCCATTGGCCAGGAGGTTCGGGAAAGCGGCCGGCAGCACCACCGGCTCTTCCGCCTCGCCATCATAGGTCGGACGGAAATCGACAGCATCCTCGCCGATCCCCTGCAGCAGCAAGGCCGCGACCTCGGTCAAACGCGCCTCGGTGTAGCGCATGGCCGCGGCGTTATCGCCGTCGACATTGCCGAAGTTGCCCTGCCCGTCGATCAGCGGGAAGCGCAGCGCGAAGTCTTGAGCCAGGCGCACCAGCGCGTCATAGATCGCTTGGTCACTGTGCGGATGGAACTTGCCGATGACGTCGCCGACCACACGCGCCGACTTTTTGAAAGCCGAGTTGGGGTCGAGGCGCAGCTGCTGCATGGCAAAGATCAGCCGGCGATGTACCGGCTTCAGCCCGTCGCGCACATCGGGCAGAGAGCGCGACATGATGGTGGAGAGCGCATAGTTCAAATAGCGCTCGGATATGGCATCGATGGCGCGGACCGGAATGATCTCGCCGCCCTTGGCTGCTGCACTCTTGGCCATTCTGGGCCCCGACTCTGTCTTCTTGTTTGGACCTTCAGCGCTTAGCACGTTGCCGCCGCGCCTGGAAACGGGGCCGGATCATAGACCCTGGGGATAGACGCCCCGCGATCGATCAGATGATCGCGTGGCGCACCTTGGCGGAGATCCATTCGCTCAAGACGACGGTGGCGAGAATCACCAGGAAGATCAGGGTCACCTGCGGCCAGGCCAGAACGTTGAGTGAGGCCTGTAGCTGCAAGCCCAGCCCGCCGGCGCCCACCAAGCCCAGAATCGTCGATTCGCGGATATTGATGTCCCAGCGGAAGACCGCGACCCCGAAGAAGGTCGGCAGCACTTGCGGCACGATCGCGAAGTCGATGACCTGCGCGCCGCTGGCGCCGGTGGCCCGCACCGCCTCGACTTGGGTCTTGTCGATCTCTTCGATGGCTTCGTAGAGCAGCTTGGCGACGAAACCGATGGAGCGCAGGCCGATGGCGATCACGCCGGCCAGGATGCCGGGGCCAATGATGGCAACCAGCAGCAAGGCCCAGATGAGAGAGTTGATAGAGCGCGAGGAGACGATGACCAAAAGCGCCAGCGGCCGGACGATCGTGGTCGAGGGCGTGGTGTTGCGGGCTGCCAGAAAGGCCACTGGCACGGCAATCACGATGCCCAGCAGGGTGCCCAGGGTCGCGATGTTGAGGGTGTCCCAAAGCGGTTCCCACAGCCGCTCGATATAGGACCAGCGCGGCGGCCACATGCGGCTGCCGAGGTCAGCGGCCTGGGTCGGCGCATCGCTGACAAAAGCCCAGATGGTGTCCCGCGTCATCACCTGCCAGCAGAAGACGAAGAGCGCGACCAGAGCCAGCCAGCCGACCCAGAGCAGCAGCTGCCCCTTGGAGCTGCGGTGTCGCCAGTCGAGGCTGCTCATTGCACCCACCTGCGTACGAAGGAGGAGCTATACTCGGCCAACATCACGATGAGGATGATGATGATCAGAATGGCTCCGGCCGAATCGTACTCATAACGATCGATCGCGGTGTTGAGGGTCGCCCCGATGCCGCCGGCACCAACGATCCCGATCACCGCGGATTCACGAAAATTGATGTCCAAGCGATAGAGCGAGAGCCCGATGAGGCGCGGCATGACCTGTGGCTGCACCGCATAGTTCACCAGTTGCAGCCAGGAGGCCCCGGTCGACCGGATCGCCTCGGCCTGGCTTTCGTCGATGTCCTCGATGTCCTCGGCCAGCAACTTCGCGAGAAAGCCGATGGTGGCGAAAGAGAGGGTCAGGAAGCCGGCAAAGGGCCCGAAGCCGAACATGGCCACGAAGAGAATGGCGATGATGATCTCTTGAAAGGACCGCGAGAGGGCGATGATGGAACGGCAGAGAAAATAGACCGGCGCCGGGGAGAGATTGCGCGCCGCCCCGATCCCAATCGGGATCGAGATCGCGATCCCAACTACGGTCGCCGTCACCGTCATGGTCAGGCTCTCGATCAGACCGATCTCTATGTCCCGCCAACGGCTGGTGAAGTCGGGCAGCAGGAAGCCCTCGATGAAGCGCCAGCCGCGATCCAGCCCCTCATAGACACGGACCCAATTGACCTCAAGCGAGCCGATGGCGACCAGAAGATAGATCAGACCGCCGCCATAGACCACGGAACGCCAGAAGCGGCTTTGAATCAGGATTGGCGGACGGCGCCAGCGCCTGAGCGCCTGGCTGGACACCTAGAGCGACCCCACCATGCGGTGCTCCTGCGCGTGCGCTTCGGCCTCTTCTTCGGCTTCCTGCGCGGCCTGGCGCATCTGGGTCCAGTCCTCCTCGCCATAGATGGAGGTGAGCGCCGTCTCGTCCAGCTTGGCTGGCGGGCCATCGAACACCAGCTCACCGGCTCTGAGGCCGACAATGCGCTCAGTGAAGCCCTGCGCCAGCACCACGTCGTGAATGTTGATGATGGCCGGCAGATTCCGCTCGCGGCAGATCTCCTGCAAGAGCCGCATGATCTGCCGCGAGGTCTTGGGATCGAGCGAAGCAGTCGGCTCGTCCACCAGCAGCAGGTCGGGATCCTGTTCCAAGGCGCGCGCAATGCCGACCCGCTGGCGCTGACCGCCGGAAAGGGCATCGGCTCGTTTGTTGGCATGCTCGGCCAGGCCTACGCGCTCCAAGAGGGCAAAGGCCTTCTCGATGTCGGCCGGTGGAAAGCGACGGGTGAAGGAGCGCCAAAAGGGCACATAGCCCAAGCGGCCTGACAGCACGTTCTCCATGACCGTCAGGCGTTCGACCAGCGCGTATTCCTGGAAGATCATGCCGATGCGACGGCGCGCCTGTTTCAAGCTGCGCCGCGGCAGGGCGGTGATCTCGGTGTCGCCGATGAAGACCTTGCCGGCGCTTGGCTCCACCAGGCGATTGATGCAGCGGATCAGGGTCGACTTGCCGGCGCCCGAGGGGCCGATCAGGCCCATGACCTGACCGGCCGGTACCTCGAAGGAGACACCACGAAGGGCCTTGTCCCCTGTCTTATAGGACTTGGTCAGCCCTTCGATCCGCAGCACGCCTTCCCCTCCCCGCTCTAGCCTGACTTACTGACAGGTGTAAGAGACACCATTGGCCTCGTCGATCTTGCGGATCACCGCCCAATGATCCTGGAAGGTGATCGGGATGAACTGCGCCTCACCGGACTTGGCGAACTCTTCCTCCAGCGAACTGCCCTCCCAGGGGAAGGAGAAGAAGGCCTCTTGAATCTGCTCCTGCAGCTCCGGCTTCAGATTGTGAGCAATGCCGTAGCCGGTGGTCGGGAAAGTCTGTGACTTATAGAGCGAAACCACCTGTTCGGGCTTGATGACATCACGGCTGATCATGCGCGAAAGGACCGAGTTGGCGATGGCCGCGGCCGGATAGTCCTTGTTCGCCACACCAAGGATCGAGTTGTCGTGCTTGCCCGAGAAGACCGGCTCGAAATCTTCGTCCGGCACCATGTTGTAGTCCGCCTTCAGGATCGCCGAGGGCGCCTTGAAGCCCGAATTTGAGGTCTCGGAGGTGAAGGCCATCTTCTTGCCCTTGATGTCCTCGACCGATTCGATACCGGAGCCTGGGAAGGTCAGGATCTCCATCTCATAGCCGAAAGAACCATCGGCCGAGGCCATGATGGTGAAGGGGCGAAAGCCGGCGCAGGCCACGGCCAGCGGATTGGAGCCGGTGTTGAAGCCGGCAATGTGCAGGCGCCCGGCGCGCATGGCCTCGATCTGGGCCGCGTTGGACTGGACCGGGAAGAACTGCACCCGCTTGCCGGTCTTCTCCTCCAGATGAGCCAGGAAGTCGGACCAGGCCTCAGCATAGACCGCGGGATCCTCGACCGGCGTATAGGCGAAAATCAAAGTGCCTGGGTCGACCTGGTTGGCCGGATCGCTCGGAATGTCGGCGATCAGGTCGCCGTCATTGTCCGTGTAGCGGCTATCCAACTGGAACTCGGCCGAAGCCGGCAATGCCAGAGCCAATGGGGCTATAAGGGTCAACAACAGCTTGCTTGCCAGTTTCATGATCGCCTTCCTTTCCGGAATCTCCCTGGGGGATGTATCTTGCCATCTTGGCTTCGTGTGACTGCTGCGATCTAAGGACGCCTTTGCGTGAACTGCAACCTTGGAAGAGAGTCTGACATTAAAACCTGTTGCCTGGAAAGACAGCAGAGTGAGCTAAAAGTCTTTGTTCGACAGCAGTTTGTGCTGCGAAGACCGTGGCAGAGACACCAACGCCTCGGTTTGTCGAAGGCACTGGCGACTACAACCTTAAGTTATTCCGATTTCGAAACGATACACGCCAATCAAAGGAGAGAGACACCATGGAAATCGCCATCGCCGACAGGTGGTTCGAGACGGAGGCGATGGCGGGCGACATCACCCTGATCTTCGAGCCGCATGTGATTCCGCTCCTGCGCTGCAACATCTGGCATGTGCGGGGCCGCGACCGCGATCTGATGATCGACACCGGCACGGGCCTGGTCAGCCTCGTCGACTTTGCTAAGGATGTCCTGGACAAACCTGTCAGTGCGGTTGCGACCCACGTTCACCTCGACCATGTCGGCGGTCACCATGAATTTGCAGAGTGCCTTGTCCATGAGAGCGAGGTGGAGGGTCTGCGACAGCCGCCCCACGATCTGAATCTGATCGATGAGGCCTTCGATGCCGGAGACATGGCCACCCTGCGATTGCCGCCGATGGACGACGACGAGCCTGAAGGCGCCATGGTGACGGCCCTCCCCTATGCCGGCTTCGATCTTGCGCGCTATCGCTTACGGCCTGCGCGCGGCGTCACCTCTGTCGAAGACGGCGAGGTCGTCGACCTGGGTGATCGTACTTTCGAGGTGCTGCACCTGCCCGGCCATTCACCCGGCGGAATCGGCCTCTGGGACGCAGCGACCGCAACGCTCTTCTCTGGCGATACGATTTATGACGGCCCCTTGATTGACGACTTGGATCACTCTGACATTGTTCAATACCGCAGCAGCCTGGAGCGTTTGCTACGACTGCCGGTCGAGGTGGTGCACGCCGGTCACGATCCGAGCTTCGGTCGCGGCCGCCTACATGACCTCATCCAGGCACAGTTCGCTCGCTGGGATGCTGGCTAGGGCGAGCAACCGGAAAGCCGAAACCGCCCCTGCGTTTTCGCTGAAGGGACTGCAAGCCACCACGAAGAATGAAGCAGACTACCTGCCTGAAGAAAGCGATTGGAAGGCGAGGCAACAACTCATGTCGGGGAGCTTGGGAGGCGGACGACGCGCAGGTGGCCGCAGAGCAAGGCGCGCCGCACGCTCGGCCGATGCAGAGCAGATAAACCCCTGCCCGCCGGGCCAGATCGGCGGGCGCTATCGGCCGCTGACAGAGAGCGAAATGGCGCAAATCTACGCCATGGCGCTGCGCCTGCTGGAGGAGCTTGGCATGGGCGAGGTTCCACCGTCTGTGCAAGAGATCGCCGTCGAAGAAGGGGCTGTAATCAACCCCTTGGGCCGTCTCAGCTTCCCGCCTGCGTTGATCGAGGACATCATCGACGGCGCCGCCAAGTCCTTCGTCTTCCATGGTCGCGATCCAAGTCGCGACTTCGAACTGGGCGATGCCCGTGTCCACTTCGGCACCGGCGGCGCCGCGGTGCAGACCCTGGATCTGGAGACTGGTCTCTATCGCCCCTCCACTCTACGCGACCTCTATGACTTCACCCGTCTCGTCGACACCTTGACCAACGTTTCCTGGTTCACGCGCTGCTGCATCGCAACCGACGTCGAAGACCCCTTTCAGCTGGATGTGAACACGGCCTATTGCCTGCTGCGCGGCACCACCAAGCCGGTCGGCACCGCCTTCACTCTGGCCGAGCACGTCGATCCCATCATCGATATGTTCGACACCGCGCTGGGCGGCGAAGGCCGCTATCGCAAGCGCCCCTTCTGCAAGGCCCATATCTCGCCGGTGATCTCGCCGCTGCGCTATGGCGAGGATGCTGTCGAGGTGGCACTGGCCTGTATTCGCCGCGGTGTGCCGATCTCTTGCATCACAGCCGCCATGTCAGGGGCGACAGCGCCCGCGACCCTGGCCGGCTTCCTGGCGCAGTCCCTGGCCGAGACCCTGGCCTCGCTGGCCTTCGTCAACATGGTCGAGCCCGGCTATCCCATGATCTTCTCCAACTGGCCACTGGTGATCGACCTGCGCAGCGGCGCCTTCTGCGGCGGCGGTGGCGAGATCACGGTGATGAACGCGGCCTCGGCACAGATCATCAACTGGCTGGGCCTGCCCTCCGGCGTGGCCTGCTCGATGTCGGATGCCAAGGCGGTAGACGCACAGATGGGGATGGAGAAGGCGCTCTCGGCCCTGGCTGCCGGGCTCGCAGGCGCCAATATGGTCTACGAATCCTCCGGTATGATGGCGAGCCTTCTCGGCGCCTCCTTCGAGGCCTTCGTGCTGGACGACGAGATGCTGGGTCACGTCTACCGCACCCTGCGCGGCATCGAAGTCAATGCCGAAACCTTGAGCTTTGAAGCAATCAAGGAGGCGGTGCTGGGCGAGGGTCACTTCCTGGGCGGCGCCCAGACCATGGCCTCGATGCAACGTGACTACTTCTACCCCAGCCTGGCCGACCGCGACGAGCCCAAGACCTGGGCCGAGAAGGGCGCCAGGGATGCCTGGCAGGCGGCGCGCGAGCGGGCTCAGTCAGTCTTGTCTGAGCATCACCCTAGCTATCTGGACAAGACCGCTGACGCGGCCATCCGAGCCCGACTGCCGATCCGCCTGGACCTCTCCTAACGTCGCTTCTTTTTGATTTACACCTGGCCTCGAAAAGGATCAGACTTTCCCTCAGTCAATGCGAATCCGGAGGGCCTCGATCATGAATTCGGACATCCCACGCGCCATCAGTGAAGCGGAGATCGCCACCTATCATCGCGACGGTGTCGTGCCGCTTCCCGGCCTCTTCGATCCTGACTGGATCCAGCTTCTGAAACAGGGCCTCGAAGCCAACTGCGAAGACCCTACTGATCGATCCCGTGTATGGGATCGCGATGCCGCCGGGCGCACCATGTTCTACGACAGCCAAGCCTGGCAACGGATCGAGGAGTACCAGCGCTTTATCTTTGGTTCGCCGGCAGCAGAAATTGCCGGGCAGCTGATGGGCTCCTCGCGAATCTACTTCTATTTCGATGCGGTCTTCGTGCGCTCTCCCGGCAGCCAGTTCGCCACCCCCTGGCATCAGGACGAGCCCTATTGGTCGGTCGAAGGTTACGACACCTGTACCCTCTGGATGCCCCTGGTACCGGTGACGAAAGAGAATGCACTGGCCTATGTGCCGGGCTCCCATCGGATGGACTCCGTCTTCTATCAGTACAACTTCGGCAGACTCAATCCGGATGGAAAGACCGGGATCGATCAGGTCGATTTCTCCGGCGTCGCCGCAGAGGACTTCCCTGACATCAACGCCGATCCGGAGCGCTTTGGCGTGGTGAGCTGGGACCTGGAGCCGGGCGACTGTGTGGCCTTCAACAGCCGCATCATGCACGGCGGGTCCGGTCACCTGCCGGAGGATCGGGAGCTTAGGGTCTTTACCACCAAGTGGCTGGGCGACGACGTGCGCATCAAGTTCCGCGACTGCGGCATGGACCCCGACCACAGCGCCGTCATGACCGCCCAGGGTTTGGCACCCGGCGACCGCCCCGGCACCGATCTCTATCCGGAGGTCTGGCAGCGAGGCTAAGCGAGGTCCCGGCTACCCGCTACTGACAGTCCGATCGCTCTCGCCCAAGAGCTGAAGCTGGCCTTCAAGCCAAGGCATGCGTGCCAAAGCCGGTCGCAGCGTGTGCCGCAAGACTTGATGGCGGAGCAGGTCAGCCGCATGGCGAGGGATGCTGCCCAATGCCCCCAGACGGGCATGCAGAGAGATGGTCCGTGTCATCCCGCGGAACGGCAGCGGTCGTGCCTCGATCCCAGGCGTGTCTGGCAGGGTCAAGAGACTGGCCGGTGTGGTCAGCCCCCAACCGCCGGTCTTGGCGACGAGGGAGACCAGTGCTGAGGTGGCATCGACCTCAAACTGGCGCGGTGGTGAGAGCCTGAGGCGGCGGAGGTGCACCTCGATCTGTCGCCCCATGCGCTGCTGTTGACCGTAGCGCACCAAGGGCAGGGTTGAGAGTTGTTCCGCTGTCGGCGTCTTGCCCAGGAGCCCGCGTGCGGCTACGAGAATGTAGGGTTCGCGCAGGATTGGATGGACCTCCAGCCAATCGGTCGAGGTCTCGACTTCTGTCGCGACGACGAGATCAACGGCGCGACTCTCCAAGGCCAAGACATTCTCGTGGCTGAAGCCGGAGCGAACTCGAAAGCGGCACTGTGGCCAGTCCTTGGCCAAGGCCAGCACCAATCCCGGCATGACTTCGGCATCGAAATCCTCCATCGCGGCCAGGCGCAGCTCCGGCAGCGCGGTCAGGTCCAGTTCGATCAGTTCCGCGCGCGCAGCGGCGGTCTGATCGAGAATGGCCAAGGCCCGCTTCTGAAAAAGGTAGCCGGCCGGGGTCAGAGCCAGCGGCCGCGCCGAACGCTCGATCAGGACAGCGCCTAAGGATTCCTCCAGATTGGCGATCTGCTGGGAGACAGAGGAGGGGCTGGCGGAGAGGCGCTTGGCGCCGCCCGCCATGGAGCCCTCTTCGATGACGGCAACGAAAATCTCGACGGCACGCAGGGTCAGGCGGTGCGGCGGCTCCGCCTCGCCTGACCCCGCTCGCCTCACCGCTGGTCCTTACGACGGAAGCCACCCTGCACGATGCGGTCCAGCACCATGGCACAGAAGAGGATGGCGAAGCCGCCCAAGAGGCCTGGCCCCTTGGCTGCATACTGCAGCGCTTCCAGGATGACCTTGCCCAGGCCACCGCCGCCGATCAGCGAGATGATGACCACCATGGAGAGACACATGAGGATGGTCTGGTTCACCCCGGTCATGATCGAAGGCAGAGCCAGGGGAATCTCGACATCGCGCAGCTTCTGCCAGCGCGAGGCGCCGAAGGCTTCGGCCGCTTCCTTGATCGATTCCGGCACGCCGCGGATGCCCAGGGCGGTCAAGCGCACCACCGGCGGCATGCCGAAGATGATGGTGGCCAGAACGCCCGGCGGGTTGCCGGTGCCGAAGAAGGCGATGATGGGGATTAGATAGACGAAGGCCGGCATGGTCTGCATGAAGTCCAGGATCGGCTCCGCCACGCGATAGGCCCGCTGCGACTTGCCGAACCAGATTCCAAGCGGAATGCCGATGATGACGCAGAGGAAGGCCGCGGCCCCCACCAGCACCACCGTCTCCATCGAGATCTCCCAGTAGCCCAGGAAGGCGACATAGGCCAAGGCGGCCGCCGTGAAGATCGCGACGCGCGGACCGGCTGCGCGCCAGGCAACCACGCAGATCACCGCCATCACCACGGGCCAGGGTGTTCCGATGAGCGCAATGGTAAGCGCATTCAAGATGCCGCGGATACCGGCCGTGATGCCATCGAACATACCAGCGCCGCCGGCCGCAGCCGCATCGAAGACGCCCTCCAGCCATTCGGCGGCAGCAGCATAGAGATCTTTGTCGGCCGGAAAGGCCTGCAGGAACTCCGGCACCGAAGCCACGGTGAACTTGTAGATAGTCAGAGGCGCAATCGCCAAGACCAGCGCAATGCCTAGCGCCAGACCCTTCTGATTCCAACCGGAGGGAACCGTGCGGTCGATCCGCCAGCGCGAATACTGTGCCTCGTAGGTGATGTTGGAGTAGATCGCCTGCACCAGCTTGATCAGCACCAGGATGATCAGGCCGCTGATGAAGATACCGAAGGCAGCGGCATTGGCCTCGTCGGCAGCAGCCTGCGATTTCTCGGCCGCCTTGGTCATATTGCTGGCCAGAGTCTCGAAACGGCTGGGATCCTCACCCGCCGTCTTTGCCTCTGCGGCCTTGTCGAGGAAACCCTGCGCACGCTCACGCTGGCGATCGGCTTTGGCCTCGTCGGCGGCGCCCAGGTTGCCCCAGAGGCCGCGGCCCATCTGCACCCAGGCGATGGTTTCCAGAATGATGAAAAACCAGAAGAAGCCCCAGACCCCGCGCGCGGCTGCCCAGATCGGACCGAGCCCGGCTGCGGCCCAGTTGAAGGTGATCGGGACAGGGCTGGTGGCCTCGTGAATCTTGTGGAAGACGCCCTGGTAATAGGCCTCATTCTGGCCAACGAACTCGGCGATGTTCGCGTCTAGATCTTGCTTGTCGACCTCGATATCGGCGACCGCAGAGAGGCTTTCGTCTTGCATGCTCATTCCTTGCCTCCTTGGATGCCGCGCAGCAGTCTGGCCTTGGAGACCAGGCCGATCTCCTTGTCGTCGCTGTCAGTGATGACGATAGGCTGATCGCTGCCAACCGAGAGGTCGATCAGATGGTCAAGATCGGTATCTTCGCGGGCTCGCGGCGCGTCGGAGAGATCGCCCTTGGCCTCAGACATCGGGCCCATGACGCTGTGCGCCTTGACCAGCTTCAGCTTGGAGATGTCCTGCACGAACTCGCGGACATAGTCGTCGGCGGGTTGGGTCACGATCTCTTCCGGGGTGCCGATCTGGACGATGATGCCGTCCTTCATGATGGCAATCCGGCTGCCCATGCGAATGGCTTCGTCGAGATCGTGGGTGATGAAGAGCGTGGTCTTCTGCAACTGATCGACCAGCGCCTTGAACTGATTCTGCAACTGCCGGCGAATAAGAGGATCGAGCGCCGAGAAGGGCTCGTCCATCAGCAGGATTTCCGGGTCCGATGCCAGCGCGCGAGCAATGCCGACCCGCTGTTGCATACCGCCCGACAGCTCCTTCGGCAGGCGATCTTCAAAGCCCTGCAGTTCGACCAGCGAGAGCGCGTGTTCGGACACGGCCCAGCGCCTGGACTTGGGCTCGCCGCGGATCTCCAGCGGATAGCCGACATTGTCACGAACCGAGCGGTGCGGCATCAGCGCCATATGCTGGAACACCATGCCGATCTGCTTGGCGCGGACCAGCCGCAATTCCTTCTCGCTCATCTTGGCTACATCGCGACCCAGTATCTCGATGCTGCCCGATGTCGGATCGATCAGACGATTGACGTGGCGGACCAGGGTCGATTTGCCCGACCCGGACAGGCCCATGATGCAGAAGATCTCGCCGCGGGTGACCTCGAAGGTTGCACCAGCAACGCCCACGACACAGCCAAACTGCTGCAGGATTTCCGCTTTGCCCAAGCCATCGGATTTGACCGAAGCCATGGCGCGCTGCGCATCCGCCTCAGGACCAAAGATCTTCCAGACGTCTTGTAGCTTGACGACGACTTCGCTCACTGCACAGCCCCCCTCTATTGGTATTGGCGGGACGGTCGCCCATCTGTGCGTTCAGACGACCGCCCCGACCAGTCTTAGGGACCTATTGCAGCCAGCTCTCGACGATGTCTGGATTCTCGGCCACCCACTTCTGCGCGAACTCGGCCGGATCCTGCTTCTCGACGACCAGGGCATAGGTCATGCCAGAGACAGTGTCGGTATCCAGCTTGTAGTTCCGAAGCAGAGCCGCAACCTCCGGTGCTTCCTCCTCAAGCGCCTTGGCATAGTGGAGGTGCAGGTAGGCCAGATCCCAGGCCACCCCTGCGTCGGACTTCTCCAGCCAGTTGGGGTCGTCGGTCGGCTGGATCACGTTCCACTTGGCGGCGTCGTACTCCGGCTCTTCCAGGATCGCCAGCTCATGCAGGGCGAACATGTGGTGCGGGGTATAGCAAAAGCCGACCCAGCCACCGCCCTGCTCGACCGCCTTGTCCAGCGCGGCCAGAGCCAAGGTCTCGTCCATTTCCAAGAGCTCGAGGGTCTCGTTATAGCCATAGGACTTGGCACGGATCTTCTCGACGTTGGTCGAGGCCCAGCCCGGTGCACCGATCCAGATCTCGCCCTTGCCGTCGCCATTGCCGTCGAAGAGGGCGGCCACATCCGGATTGCTCAAGTCCTCGATGCTGGTGATGCCATTGGCTTCGGCATAGGCCTTGGGCACACACATGCCCTGGAAGGCCGGAATGCCGTTGGTGTTGAAGGCCACCGTGCCCTTGTCGTTGACGAAGGTGTTGTGCAGGTTCACCTGGTTCGGCATCCAGACTTCCGGATGCACATGCATCGAGCCCTTGTCCATGGCCTCGAAAATCACCGGGTTGGTGCCGTTCTGCAGCTCGACATCCAGACCCAGGTTCTCTTCCATCACCACCTTCAACACATTGGCGGTGGCCGCGACGGAGGGCCAGTTCGGCACACCGATTATGACATCAGCTGCCTGCGCATAGGCAGACAGAGCCATGGAACCCGCTAAGGTGGCAAATGCCAGCTTGTACTTTACCATTTTCTACTCCCGTTCATGAGTGCCTCTTGGTCGCCTTGTTATTGTTCTTGGATCCCGCAGGCGACCGTCTGTCGGGACTGTGACCATAGCGGTTTAGCCCCGCTATGAAACCGTTTAATCTCCTTACATCCTCAGACGTCATCACCCCGCCATGCGGGGCTCGAGTGCTGTCTTGTCCAGGTCCGCAAGACACGCGAGGATGATCTCGGCAATCACGCGACAGTCCTCAAGCGTAAAGGTCAGGGGAATGCGCATATCGAAGAGCCCTGCCAAGAGCTGATCACTCTTCGGCAGGGACTGGCTCTGAAGGTAGCGCCAGGTATCATGTCGGCTGGTGTAGCCGCTGGGCGTCGCCTCGCCGAACCACTTGAGCTCCACACCCCGCGCCAGGCAGTCGGCCTGGAAGGTACGACAGGTCTCAGGGGTCGCATTCTCCAGCAGGAACTGGATGGAACTGCCGACGTAGTGCTCTTCTGCCGGGCGTTGCGGCAGGTAGATCGAGGGAGAGTGCCCCAGCAGCGCCTCCAGCAAGCGATAGCGCTCGTTCCAGCGTTCAACCTGGTGATCCAGATCGCGCAGCTGCGGACGCAGAATGGCAGCCCGCAGGCTGTCCATCCGACCACTGTAGTTCGGCACCAGATAGCGATGCTTGGCGAAGCTCTCAGGCCCCGGTGCCGCGCCGTGGCGATCATAGAGCATGTAGGAGCCGGAGAAGAGGACCGCGCGCGCCATCAAGTCCGGGTCGTCGCTGGTGAGTAACCCGCCCTCGCCGGAGTTGATGTGCTTGTATGTCTGCGTGGAGAAGCAGGCAGCCAGTCCGAAACTGCCGCTCTTGCGCCCCTTCCAGGCCGCCCCCATGGTGTGCGCGCAGTCCTCAATCAGAGCCACTTTGTGGCGCTCCAGCAGCTGGCACAAGCGTTCCATGTCGACCTGGTGGCCGCGCATATGCGAGAGCAGCAAAAGCTTGGCTCCACTGGCCAGGATCTTGGCCTCAAGATCTTCGAGGTCCAAAACCAGGTCTCTGGTGACCTCAACCAGCACTGCCCGTCCGCCGGCATTGTCGATGGCGCCGGGCACGGGGGAGAGGGTGAAGGCATTGGTCAAGACCGCTTGACCTGGCGCCAGGCCAAAGGCCTTGAGCGCAACATGCATGGCATAGCCGCCCGAAGTGCAGGCCAGGCAATAGCGACTGCCTTGATAGGCCGCGTAGTCCTGCTCCAAGAGCGAGGCCTGATCCATCTCACCGGCGCTGCGGTTGTAGCGATGCAGGCGTCCGCTCTTCAGCACCTCCAGGGCCTCAGCAACAGCGTCGTCAGGAATGGCTTCCTGTTGGGTGAAGCTACCTCTGAAGATCCTCTCGCCCATCGCGGACCCTTAGCAAGGCTGGACTGCACAGGTTCCCCTAGACGGAAATGCACAAACCGTCCGGGGCGCAGATCGGCCGCCCGGTTGAAACTCTTCAATGCGTAACGAGAGCTTAACGGGACCACAAAGCCGATTTCAAATGCTGACTTTGCCACTTAATATGCAGTTCCTGCATGTAACCGAAAGCATCGCCGTGCGACTGGAATGGATCGAAGACCTCTTGGCCATCGCCGAATCGGAAAGCCTGACCGAGGCCGCGCTGCGCCGAAACGTGACCCAGCCGGCCTTCACGCGCCGCATTCGCAGCATCGAAGCCCAAGTCGGTACCACTCTCTTGGATCGCAGCCGACGGCCCGCCAGGCCGACAGCCGCCTTGCTGGAGCGCCTGGAGGAAATTCGCAGCCTGGCGGCCAATCTGCGCCGGGTCAGCGATGGCCTGAGCGGCGCCGATGGCCGACCAAGCTCTGTGGTCCTGGTCGCCCAGCACGCGCTCGCCAATGCCCAGGCGCCCAGCCTGGCTGCCCCTTTACGCGGCGGCCTTCCGGATGCGCGCATGAACCTGGTCTCAGCCAGCCGGCACGAGGGCTTTGCGATGCTGATGACGCGACGGGCTGCGATCATGCTGGCCTACGAGACCCAGCAGCTTCCGCTTGCCGGCGAAGAGGCCCTGATCGAAAAGCAGTTGATCTCCGAAGAGCGGCTCTGTCCGGTGATCGCCGCCGAGGGACGCCCGGCCGATTGGCGCCCGGAAGAACAGTCGATCCTGCCCTATGCGGCCTATCCGGAGGAGAGCTTCTTCGGGCGCCTGCAGGCAGAGGCGCTCTCAGCTCCCAAAGCCCATCGCTATCGCTTTCAGGCTACCTGCAACGTCGCCTTGAGCCCGCCGGCGCTGGAGCTTGCACGGACGGGCTGGGGCGTCGCCTGGGTACCGCGCGCGATGGCCGCTCGTGATCTGGCTGCCGGTCGCCTGCTCGATCTGTCATCAGTTCTGACAGCGCCGAGGATGGACATTCTGGCTGCCCGCCTACGCGCCCCGCAGAGCCCGACTGAAGAACGCGCCTGGCTACTGTTGACCAGTCGACAAGCGTCACGATAGGCCCGAAAGCGATATCACGAAAAAGTCATTCAACAGACCGCACATCATCCATCAGCCTCTTCTATCATCCCTTCCGACTTGACAACTCCTAGCTGCCGGGTACCACTTGGGCGTGCAGCTCGCCTCAACCTCAGAGACTGCAGATCCCGCACTTCAATGCGACACTAAGCCGTTGACCTTAATGGAGGAAGAAACATGGCATTCATTCCCGGAACCAATGGTCCAGATACGCTCTTTGGCACGAACAGCGCCGATACGATTCTCGGCTACGGCGATCAGGATCGACTCTACGGCAACGGCGGCGATGACAGCATTTTCGGCGGCGAAGGGGTCGATACCAGTCGCGCAGGCGGTGACGGCGACGATGTGATCTATGGTGGGGAGAACAGCGATTACGTTGCTTTTGGTGGCAACGGCAATGACACCATCTTCGGTGGCGCCAACAGGGATGCCGGCCTCTTTGGTGACAACGGCACGGACATCCTCTCCGGCTCGCATGGCTCGGATGCGGTCTTCGACGGGGGTAGCGGCTCGGACCGGCTCTACGGCGGCATCGGTATCGACTATGACCTGCAGGGCGCCAGTGGAAATGACCGGGTCTTTGGTGGCGACGGCAACGATGTCACGCTCTATGGGAATGATGGCGACGACCGGGTCTCGGGCGATGCCGGCGACGACACCCTGATCAGGGGCGGCAATGGTGACGACAGGCTTTTCGCCGGCGGCGGCAATGATACCGAAATTTTCGGAGATGCCGGCGCTGATGAAATCTTCGGTTCGGCTGGCAACGACAAGGGCATTGAGGGTGGCGACGGGGCAGATACCATTGATGGTGGCAATGGCAATGATCAAATCTCGGGCGGCAATCAATCAGATCACCTGATGGGCGGCGGCGGCATCGACAGCATCTACGGCGGCGACGCGCGGGACTTCATCTACGGTGAGAGCGGCAATGACTCCCTTTACGGTGGGAACGGCAACGACCGGGTGCTGGCACAGCAGGACGATGATTTCGTTTTCGCCGGCGACGGCAGCGACACACTGCAGGGGGGCCAGGGCAACGACTTCTTGCGCGGGCAGGCAGGCAATGACGTGCTGTTTGGCGGGCCCGGACTGGATACTCTGATCGGTGCCCAGGGCAACGATGTACTCAGAGGCAACGACGGCGGAGATGTGCTGATCGGCGGCAGCGGCGTCGATACCCTCTTCGGCGGAACGGGGAACGACATCTTCCGCGTCAACAGCCAGCAGGGCATTCAGGCGGGTGACAGCCTGGACGGCGGGGACGGTTCCGACACCTTGGTGCTCGCTGCCGGTATCAGCCTGCCGGGCGGCGTCTCCATGACCAACGTGGACCACATCATCTACGGCTGATGATGGGGGGCGTTTAGCTCTTCTCCGGAACCGGCCAAGCGGTGAGCGGCGGCAAGGACATCAAGATGGCGTCGGGATTGCCGCCGGTCATCAGGCCAAAGCGGGTGCCGCGGTCGTACAGCAGGTTGAACTCTGCATAGCGACCGCGGCGGAAGAGCTGATGACGCCGCTCCGCCTCGCCATAGCTCCGGTCCTTATGCCGTCGGGCCAGTTCGGGATAGATATCCAGAAAGGCCAGACCCACGTCCTGGGTAAAGGCGAAGTCAGCCGCCCAATCCTGGTCCAAATAGTCATAGAAGATGCCGCCAACCCCGCGCGGCTCTTTCCTGTGCTTGTTAAAGAAGTACTCGTCGCACCAGTCGGAGAAGCGCTGGTAGTAATCCTCGCCATGCGCGTCGCAGGTCTGCCGAAGACGGGCGTGAAAGTCTGCCGTATCGGCCTCCACCGGATAGATGGGGTTGAGGTCCACACCACCGCCGAACCAGGCTTTGCTGGTCACCACATGACGCGTGTTCATGTGCACCGGCGGGACCAAGGGATTGCGCGGATGCAAGACCAGCGAGATGCCGCTGGCCCAGAACCGCGGATCCTCAGCCGCCCCAGGGATCTCCTTGGCGAAGGCTTCAGAGAAGCTACCCCAGACGGTTGAGACATTGACACCGGCCTTCTCAAAGACCCGGCCTTCGCTCAGCAAGCCCATAACGCCACCGCCGCCGCCCTCGCGGCTCCAAGGGCGCCGTTCGAAACGTGCCGGCGGGCGATCTTCCGCTCCGAAGCCGCCCTCTTCCTCCAAGGTCTCAAGAGCCGCGAAGATGCGGTCGCGCAGGCTCTCGAACCAGGCTTTGGCTTTAGCTTTTCCTGGCTCCAACTGGGTTTCGCTCACGCTTTCGTCTTTCACGTCGTTCGTCTCTCGCTATCCACTTGTCTAAGGGCCTCTCCCAAAACCATGGCGGCAGCCAGGGCCACGTTCAAGGAGCGCGCCTCTGCCTGCATGGGAATGGTGACCGCTGCATCGACCTCTTCGTGAACAGCGTCCGGCACGCCCGCCGATTCCCGTCCCAGAACCAAGCGATCGCCAGGCTGGAAGGTAAAACCCAGATAGGACGACTGGGCGCGCGTGGTCAGCAGCACCAAACGGCCCTGATCTGTCGACCGGAAGGCCTGCCAAGAAGAGTGGCGCCGGCAATTGGCAAGCTCGCGATAGTCCATGCCGGCGCGCTTAAGGCGGCGGTCATCCATGATGAAGCCAAGGGGCTCTATCAGCTCCAGACCGACGCCGAGACAGGCGCCCAAGCGCATCAGCGCACCGCAGTTCTGAGGGATGTCCGGCTGGTAGAGAACCAGGCGCAGATCGTGGCTGTGGCCAGGGGTCATACCAGGGGTCATGGCGAGGCTTCTAGCAGAGCCCGCGGCCCCTAGTGGACCCTGAAAGCCGACGCATCAGCCCCTGCGGCGGAATAGCCTTAGGAAATCTTGCGGCTCACTGCCGCATGGCGTCCGCAGGGGCGACCGATGGCGCTATTGTCTTTCGCATCAGAGGTAGACGACAAGTCCGCCCTTGGGTTTCTATGCCCTAGGCTTGGGGTTGGGTTTCAGGAGAGTGAAATGTCCGACGCGGTGAAGAGTGGTGCCGGTGACGCTGATGAGCACGAAGGCACCCGGCGCGATTTCCTTTATCTGACGGCGGGGGCTATGGGCGGCATTGGTGCGCTCGCGGTGGCCTGGCCGTTCTTCAATTCTCTCAATCCGGCGCAAGACGCCCTGGCCCTGGCGACCATTGAGGTCGATCTGGAGCCGGTCGAGGTTGGGCAATCAATCACTGTACAGTGGCGCGGCAAGCCGGTCTTCATTCGCCATCGCGACCACGCCGAGATCGTGGCGGCGCGCGACGTAGATGTCGCTTCATTGCCCGACCCGCAAACAGATCAATCGCGCCTTGTGGAACCGCCGCCGCCAGAAGGAGGGCCAGCCGCTGTTGCAGCCATCCCGGAATCGGATTTTCTGGTCGTGGTCGGTGTTTGTACGCACCTTGGCTGTATCCCGCTGGGACAGAAACCTGGCTCGGACAGGGGCGAGTACGACGGCTGGTTTTGCCCCTGCCACGGCTCGCACTACGACACCTCGGGACGCATTCGAAAGGGCCCGGCGCCCACGAATCTGATCGTTCCTGAATACAGCTACCTCACTCCCACCCGCATTCAGGTCGGCTAGGGATACCCGAAAGGCACGCCATGGCTAGCAACGGCTCATCGATAGGCAGCGGAGTGATCAAGTGGATCGATCACCGCCTGCCGGTCTTCACGTTCATGCGCCACGAGACGCATGAGTATCCCACGCCCAGAAACCTGTCTTACTGGTGGAACTTCGGGTCGCTCGCCGGCATCGTGCTGGTGATCATGATCGTCAGCGGACTGGTGCTGGCGATGCAGTACAATCCCTCGACCGCCGGCGCCTTCGATTCCGTCGAGCGCATCATGCGTGATGTGAACAGCGGCTGGATGCTGCGCTACATCCATATGAACGGCGCCAGCTTCTTCTTCATCGTGGTCTACATCCACATCTTCCGCGGCCTCTACTACGGCTCCTTCAAGCCGCCGCGCGAGATCCTCTGGATTCTGGGCGTGGTGATCCTGGTCCTGATGATGGGCACCGCCTTCATGGGCTACGTGCTGCCCTGGGGACAGATGTCGCTTTGGGGTGCGACGGTGATCACCAACCTCTTCTCAGCCATTCCCTGGATCGGTGATTACATCGTGACCTGGCTGTGGGGCGGCTTTGCGGTCGACAACCCGACCCTCAACCGCTTCTTCGTTTTCCACTTCCTGCTGCCCTTCGTGATCGTGGCGGTGGTCTTCCTGCACCTCTGGGCGCTACATCGCTTCGGCTCCAACAACCCGCTGGGCATTGATGCCAAGGGCCCGCAGGACAAGATCCCCTTCCACCCCTACTACACGGTGAAGGATGCCTTCGGTCTGGGTGTCTTCCTGATCATCTTCGCCGCGGCAGTCTTCTTCTTCCCGAATTATATGGGCCACCCGGACAACTACATCCCGGCCAACAGCCTGGTGACGCCGGATCACATTGTGCCGGAATGGTACTTCCTGCCCTTCTACGCCATGTTGCGCGCGATCACGTTTGACATCGGTATCCCCTTCACCGGGGTGGTGATCATCGAGGCCAAGCTGGGCGGTGTCTTGGTGATGTTTGGCTCCCTCATACTGGTGGCGCTGGCGCCTTGGCTCGATCGCTCGCCGGTGCGTTCGGCCCGCTTCCGGCCGCTCTACAAGTGGTTCTTCTGGATCTTCGCCTTGGACTGCGTCTTCCTCGGCTACTGTGGCGCCATGCCGGCGGAGGGCGTCTGGCCGATTCTCTCACTCTTGGGCACTTTCGTCTATTTCGGCTTCTTCCTGATCGCTATGCCACTGCTGTCGGTCATGGAGCGACCGAAGCCCCTTCCGGCCTCGATCAGCGAGCCTGTCCTGAAAGGCGGCGGCAGTATGGCCGGCGCGACTGCCAAGCCGATGGAGAAAGCATAATGACGGCCCGATCACGCGCAAAAGGCCTCCTCCTGGCCGCCGCTCTGCTGACCGCCTCCGCAGGCACAGCGACGGCTGCCGGTGGTGGTGGCGACGGATGGCATCCTGAGCCCTTCCCCTCCCTCGATTGGTCTTTCGACGGTGTCTTCGGCACCTATGACCGGGCCGCCTTGCAGCGCGGCTACCAGGTGTACAACGAGGTCTGCTCCGCCTGTCACGGCATGCGCCTCTTGGCCTATCGTAATCTAGAGGCCATCGGCTTCACGCCGGAGGAAGTGAAGGCTATCGCGGCGGGTGTCGAGATCGAGGACGGCCCCGACGAATTCGGTGACATGTTCACCCGCCCGGGTCTGCCCTCGGATCACTTCAAAGAGCCCTTCCCCAACATTGAGGCTGCTCGCGCTTCAAATGGCGGCGCGGCTCCGCCGGACTTTTCGCTGCTGGCGAAGCGGACGGCCTACGGCGCAAACTACATCTACGGGATCCTGACCGGCTACGAGGATGAGCCGCCGGCCGATTCCGATATCAAACTGCAGCCAGGCCAGTACTTCATCAAGTACAAGGGCGCCTTCTCTATGGCGCCGCCGCTTTTCGAAGACATGGTGGAGTACTCCGACGGCACCGAGGCGAGCGTGCATCAGATGTCTTATGACGTCTCCAACTTCCTGATGTGGGCGGCCGAACCGCACATGGAGGCGCGCAAGCAAACCGGTATCAAGGCCATCCTCTTCCTGCTGGTCTTCACCATCATCCTCTATGCTGTGAAGCGGAAGATCTGGGCCAAGCTTCACTAGGCATAAGGAAACGAGCACGCGATGGCCGTACGCAATCCCGAGAAACGCTTGGTCGAGGCCGCCATGTCCCTGGCGGCCGAACGACCCTGGTCGGAGATCGGCTATCGCGAGATCGCAGCCCAGGCCGGTGTGCCCCTGGCCGAAGCTTGGAAGGCCGCCCCCGGCCGCCAGAGCATTCTTCGTCACCTCTCCAAGATGGCCGACCAGGCCGTGCTGAAAGAGCCGGCTGCGCTTGAGGACGGCGACGCCCGTGATCGGGTCTTCGACGTTCTCATGCGCCGCTTTGATGCCTTGCGTCCCTATCGCAGCGGACTGGCCTCGGTCGCCAACACCATGAACGGTGACCCCGGTGCCGTGATCAGCGGCGGGATGAGCCTGTTGAACTCCATGCAGGCCATGCTTCTGGCTGCCGGTCTGAAGGCCGAGGGCTGGGGCGGTCTGCTGCGTGCCAAGGGTCTAGCCCTGGTCTGGCTGGCTACTGCGCGCACCTTCCTGAAGGACGAAAGCGAGGATCTGGCCCCGACCATGGCCGCCCTCGACAGCCAGCTGCGCCGAGCCGAGCGCCTGCTCTCCTGGCTCAACCGCCGCTCCTCTCGGGAGGAGGATCAGCCCTTGGCCGACGGCGAGCCGGCCTAACGCCCCTTACCATCAGCGACGACTGCGAGGGCGCCCCCCATGAGCGAGCCTCTTTCCTACGACGATTTCTTGAAGGTCGACATCCGCGTCGGTCGCGTTCTGCGCGCCGAGCCTTATCCCGAAGCCCGCAAGCCCGCGATCAAGCTCTGGATCGACTTCGGCCCCGAGATTGGCGAACGCAAGAGCTCGGCCCAGATCACCCGCCACTATACGCCAGAGGGTCTGGTCGGTCGCCACGTCATGGCCGTCGTCAACTTCCCACCGCGCCAGATCGGCAAGTTCATGTCCGAGGTCCTGGTGGTGGGTGTGCCCGATTCCGACGGCGAGGTTGTCTTACTGACTCCGGATCAAGACGTGCCTTTGGGCGGCCGCTTGTATTAGAGCTCTTGGCACCGGCTTGTTCCAAGTGGGGCATCAACTCCAGCAACACCTTGCTGCCGCAGCTGTGTCTTAGGTTCCACGAAGAATCTGCCCCGCCCGATGCCGTCGATGAGGGTCCTTTGGGACAGTGAGCGGGCAGCCCGTCACACCCGTGACTTTCAGCAAGCCTGGTGTCTCCTTTCGCCCCGAACGCTCAGAACAGACGGGGTCACACTTCTCAGAAGTCGTCAGACATGCTAAACTGACAGTCAACTGGACATAACCAGTTGGAGGAAACTCAATGATGCACAAATGGGCTGCCCCCCGTAACCTTGCGCATCTCCTGGCTGTCGCTCTTTTCTTTGTGTTCTCAAGCCAAACTGCAGAAGCATGGTCGGTCCGAACATCGAAGGAGACCTACAGTCCCGGAGAGAATATTACGATCTATTACAACAACTTTTCTGATCCCAAGGACTGGATCTCTGTGGTCAAGGCAAACAGTGCCAGCTCGCATTATGTCAACGGCTATTGGAGCTACATCTCCGAGGATTCCGGCGCCCATACCTTCAAGGGCCTCCCCGCCGGAAGCTATGAAGTGCGCGCCTACTGCTGCTGGGGATCCACTCACGGCGGTTATGACATCAAGGCGCGCCAGCGCTTCACGGTCGGCGCGACCGGCGGTGGAGAGACCAGTGCAAGCCGGGGGTCGGTCAACGGCAAGTATTCGGGATTGCTGCAGACCCTGCATTGTCCGGGAGACCAGAGCCGTTACGGCAGCTTCAGCGACTGGGGCTATTGGGGTGGCGGCACCTGGTGCGATCAGAGCGCCAGCGCAGGCTATTGGGTCTGGGTGGCTCCGAACTGGTACGTCTGGGCAAACAAGCGCTGACTCAATCGCAAGGGAGGAAGTCGTGGTGCAAAAGCTGAAGCGTTTCGGCGTGTCACGTGAGGATATGATGCAACGCGTGGCCCGCACTGACGAGCACAAGGGCTTTGATGGCGGTCTGGCAGACTGCGGACGCTGCTTCCCTGCCCTTCACGGCGGCCGCGTTCAACCTCGTCTTTAGCCAGTTCGTCGTCATGTTTTTTGCTGACAAGGTCGCCGCCTACCGGGAGATCCGCCGCGTCCTGCAATCGGGCGGTTCCTTCCTCTTCAATCTCTGGGACGGTCTGGAGGCCAATCCGCTGCCCGCGATCACTGAGGCTGCCGCGGCCGAGATCCGCCGCCGCTTCGGCGAGCCGGTCGAGGCCCCCATGCAAGGCTTCCTGGTCCTCGCCTCTTGACCCCAGGGGATCGGACTGGCTATCAGCCTCGGCGTGCCGTTTCAGGCATCGAGACACGTCGGGGAGCTAGTGATGGTGATCGCGCTTGAAACCGAGCGGACACGGCTGCGCGGCTGGCGGCCCGAGGACCTCGACGCCTTCGCCGAGATGAACGCAGACCCTAAGGTCATGGAGCACTTCCCCGCCCCCTACAGCCGCGAGCAGTCCGACGCCCTGGCCGTCAGGAGCCAACAGCGCCTCGAGCGCGAGGGCCTGGGCGTGTTTGCGCTGGAGATCAAGGCGCGCGAGACCGAGGCCTCGCCATCGTTCGCCGGCTTTGTCGGCCTCTCCCGCGTCACCTTCGAGGCCGCCTTTACGCCGGCGGTGGAGATCGGCTGGCGCCTGCCGGTCTGGGCCTGGGGTCAGGGCTATGCCAGCGAGGCGGCCCGCCGCTGCCTGGTCTACGCGTTCGACGAACGCGGATTGCAGGAGGTGGTCTCCTTCACCGCCATCCCAAACAAGCCGTCACAAGCCGTCATGCAACGCATCGGCATGACCCATGACCCGGCCCAGGATTTCGACCATCCCTGGCTGGCAACCGGCCATCCTCTCCGCCGCCATCTGCTCTTCCGGATCACCCGCGAAGAATTCGAGGCCCAGAGGCAATGATCCTCTTGCAAGCGCCCGCCGGCCTCGCTATATACCGCCTCTCGCGTCGGGTCCCCTTCGTCTAGAGGCCTAGGACACCGCCCTCTCACGGCGGCAACAGGGGTTCGAATCCCCTAGGGGACGCCACTTCTCGCAAGCTGAAATCGCCATCCTCTTGCTTCTCAGTGTTCGAACTTCGTACACTGAGGGATGCAAAAAAATTCATAAAATCAATGCGTTACGGTAGAGTGGAACATCGATTTATCGGTGTTTTCCGCCGAACGTGTCCCACTTTTGGGATGCATTTATACATATACGAGACTTACTGTAGTTTTGATCCCGCAATAGCAGCTGTATGCTGCGTTCTCGCAATCGCTACCCTTCTCTGCCTTGTAACCTCGGCCGTCGCAGCCGAAGCCCCTCCAGATCGTCGCCAAGGTGGAATGGCGTCCAGACGACCGCTGTCCGAGGGTCGGGTACATCGTGACCGCCCCCACCCGGCCATCCGTGCGGATCGTCGCCTTCCAAAATCAGCGCGGCACAGCGGAGCAGCAAGTCAAGAAAGGCAAGAACGCGATCCGTTGCACGCGGCTTTCATGCCGGATGTTCGCCCTCATGGGGAACTCGTAGTCACGTCCTGGACCGACGTCTGTCAGCGATCTTGGCAGCCGACATCGTCGGCCACATCCGGCTCATGGGCCGGGATGAGGCGGAGACATTGTGCCCTGTCATCGCGTTGCGCCGAGGCATCATAGAGCTGAAGATCGAGCTTCACCGCGGAGGAATCTTCAAGGTGGCGGGCAACGGTTTTCTGGTCGTGTCCCCCACCGTAATCAACGCGGTGGAATGCCCAATGAGACAGTCAGACAACAAACTAGAGATTGTCAGCCAACGACATCACTGTCGTGTCTGGTGTAACCTTGTTGAGAAGGACATAGCTGAATCTCAACGAGTGACCTGCGCAGATGGCGACGTTCGGGCCATGACTGGCGGCAAAGGTGGCACGCCAGCTTGCCGTCGTACTGGACACCACCATCGCCCATCAAACTGCTCAAAGGTGGCAGTCTTCCCACTCACCAATCGATGCAGGTGCTGCATTCACCGAGACCTAGCGCGAGTCACTCACAACCGGAGGCCGGCACGATGGCTGTGATTTTTGGTACCGCTAATGACAACAGCACCCTTACCGGAACGAGTGAGGTCGATACGATCTACGGACTCAGCGGGAACGACCTGCTCTTCGGGCTCTCCGGCAACGACAGCCTCTATGGGGGCAGCGGCGACGATCAGGGGCTTTACGGCGGGCAGGGCGTCGACAGTCTCTTCGGAGATGAGGGCAATGATCAGTCCCTTGATGGCGGCACTGGTACCGACCGCCTCTTCGGTGGCGCCGGCGATGACGTCCAGCTCTTTGGCAGAAGCGGTGGCGACTCGCTCTTTGGCGGTGCCGGGGCCGACGTAGGCTTCTACGGCGGCACAGGGAACGACACGCTACGTGGAGAATCCGGCAACGACACCTCGCTCTATGGGGGAGAAGGTAGTGACCGGATAACCGGGGACACCGGCAATGACAACAACCTCAGAGGCGAGGACGGCAACGACCTCATCTTCGGCGGAGGAGGTAACGACGTCAATTTTTACGGTGGTACCAACAACGACCTGATCCGCGGCGGCGATGGGAATGATCGCTTCCTCTTCGGTGGGCCGAACACAGACAGAATTTATGGAGACAGCGGCAAGGATTCCTTCCTCCTCGGAGGCAACGGCGAAGACCGGATCCGGGGTGGCTCAGGAGATGACGTTAGCTTCGCCGGTGGCAGTGGTCCCGACCGACTGGACGGTGGC
The DNA here is from genome assembly GCA_963669335.1 of Rhodospirillales bacterium. Taxonomy (GTDB): domain Bacteria; phylum Pseudomonadota; class Alphaproteobacteria; order Kiloniellales; family JACOMY01; genus JACOMY01. Next base: position 454,031 of record OY770023.1, on the reverse strand, counting down.
GGCGGTGACGACAGCCGCTTCTTCGGCAGCTCGGGCAACGACCGGCTCTTTGGAGGCTCGGGCGAAGATTCCGGCTTTCGCGGCTACGATGGAAACGATGGTCTCTACGGCGATCAGCAGATCGATAGCGTCTTCTATGGCGGCGATGGTGACGACAGCCTGTGGGGCGGCGATGCCAACGACAAATTCTTCTTTGGCGCGACGGGCGATGACACCCTCTATGGCGACGAGGGCGATGACAGCACCCTCGTTGGTGACATTACTGGCTTCAACTTCGGTGCCTTCGGGAAGGACAGTATCTTCGGGGGGCTGGGCAACGACCAAGGCTTGTGGGGAGGCAGCAGTGCCGACCGCCTCTACGGAGACGAGGGTGACGACCAAAGCTTCTTCGGCGGTAGCGGCGACGACACGATTCTAGGCGGCACCGGCGCGGATTCGAACTTCCGCGGCAACGTCGGCATGGATGTAATCGCCGGTGGTAGCGGGATCGACGCAAGCTTCTTTGGCGGAGAAGGCCGCGACATTCTTCTCGGTGACGAGGGAGCCGACTATAGCCTGCGTGGCAACACCGGTGACGATTTCATCAGCGGCGGCAGCGATGGAGACTCGATCCTTCATGGCAATGACGGCAAGGACACGATCACCGGCGATAGTGGAGATGACGCTAGCATCTATGGTGACTCTGGCAACGACATCATCCTTGGCGGGGACGGAAGCGACACCAGCTTGATCGGCGGCGTTGGTGATGATGGGATCAGCGGTGGCTCGGGCGACGACACCTCCCTGATTGGTGGCGACGGTGACGATGTTCTCAGCGGCGCCACTGGATCGGACAAGGCCATTTATGGAGGTAGCGGCAACGATACTGTCCTTGGCAACAGCGGAACCGATTCTCTGTTGAAGGGCGATAGCGGTAACGATTCCATCTACGCCGGCAGCGGTATCGACGGCCTTGTGGAAGGTGGTTCGGGAAATGACCTTCTCGACGGAGGCGACGGTGACGACACGCTGCTCTATGGAGGCGATGGAGCCGATCGAATCTCCGGTGGCAAGGGGGATGATCTCGCTTTCGGCGGAACTGGCAACGATTTGTCGCTCTACGGCGGCAGTGGCAATGATCTCCTCTATGCCGGCTCAGGCTACGACTACTCTCTATATGGCACAAGCGGTAACGACACCATCACTGGCGAAAGCGCTAGAGATGGATATCTGAATGGTGGCGAGGGCGACGACCGAATCGAAGGGAACGACGGCGACGATTTCATCCTTAGCGGCGACTCCGGTAGCGACGCGATTTTCGGTGGAACGGGCGACGACAGAATAATCTACGGCGGTACCAGCAACGAAATCCTTTATGGTGGAAGTGGCGACGACGTCTATCTCGTCGGCAATCAAGGCACTGATGTTCTCTATGGCGGAAGCGGCAGCGATACCTCCTTGCTTGGAGGAGAAGGCGAGGATCTGCTCTTTGGTGACCTAGGCAAGGACTCACGCCTCTTCGGCGGATCGGGAAGCGACACGATCTTTGGCGGGAACGGGGACGACGCCACCGTGAGTGGCGGCAGCGAGGCTGACTTCATCTACGGAGGAGCTGGCACAGACAACCGTCAGTTCGGCGATTTGGGCAATGATGTGATCGATGGTGGTATTGGCAACGACCTTGCCTTAGTCGGGGGAAGCGGAGAAGACCTGCTCTACGGCCGATCGGGGGTCGACAGCATCCTCCTCGGCAGCAGCGCTACCGACTCCATCTTCGGGGGCAGCGGCGTTGACATCTCGCTCGACGGCGAGCAGGGCGACGATTTTGTCTACGGCGACACAGGTGGCGACAGCAGCATCATCGGAGGTGACGGAGATGATGTGATTTTTGGGGGCAGTGGGAACGATTTTGCCCTCCTCGGCAGCAGCGATAGTGACTCTCTTTATGGCGGCGGCGGCGGCGACACCTCGCTCGTCGGCGGGCAAGGAGATGACTTTATCTATGGCGACGCCGGCGTCGACTACTACCTCTTCGGAGGCCGCGGGAATGATACTCTCTCAGGGGGCGCCAACAGCGATTCTGTTCTGGGCGGTCGCGGTGGCAATGACGAAATCTCTGGTAACGGCGGCGGCGATTTCTTTCTCTATGGCGACGGGGGTGACGACATCTTGCGCGGGGCCGAAGGCGGGGATGGACTCTTCTATGGTGGCGACGGCCTCGATTTGCTCTACGGCGGTGACGGAGACGACCAGGGCCTTTCCGGCGGATCGAACGCCGACTTGCTCGCGGGCGGCAGCGGCGCCGACACGGCCCTTTCCGGCGACGAGGGGAACGACGTCATCGACGGCGGTAGCGGCGCGGATCGTCTGCTTTACGGAGGCAATGAGGCCGACAGCCTCTTCGGCGGCGCAGGGGCAGATAGAAGCCTCTACGGCGGCAGTGGTGATGACCGGCTCGACGGTGAGAGTGGCAACGATCAGGGTCTCTACGGTGGGACGGGCGCGGATGGCCTATATGGCGGCAGTGGATCGGACCGAGACCTCTTCGGTGGTCTCGACGGTGACAGCCTCTTCGGGGGCGACGGCGACGACGATCTTTACGGCGGCAGTGGTATCGACCTGTCGCTTGAGGGCGGCAGTGGGGAAGACTTCCTTGCCGGTGATAGCGGTAACGATTCCCTGCTCTTTGGCGACAGCGGCGCCGACATCTTGAGCGGACGGGCTGGCGACGACGCATTTCTCTACGGCGGCGAGGAGAACGATAGGCTAAGCGGCGGCCTTGGGGAGGATTCCTATTTCTACGGCGGACTGGGCGACGACTCCCTCTTTGGCGGCGGGAACAACGATCGCTCGCTCATGGGCGACAGTGGCAGCGATCTGATCGATGGCGGTAACAATAACGACCAGCTTTTCGGCGGCAGTGGCAGCGACAGTCTCTACGGAGGCTTCGGCAATGACAGGGTCAACGCCGGTGTTGGCGATGACCTTGGTCTCTTCGGCGCGGCCTCAAAGGACTGGCTCTATGGCGGCAGCGGTCTTGATGGCTTGCTCTTCGGCGGATCGGGCGATGACAAGGTTTATGGCGGCAGCGGAGCAGATCTTGGCCTCTTTGGGGACTCAGGTGCTGACTTCCTAGCCGGCGACGATGGCGCGGACAGTTCGCTCTCGGGTGGTTCCGGGGCCGACCGAGTGACCGGTCGTCAGGGCGACGACGCCTTCCTCTTCGGTGGCTTGAGCGACGACACCCTGACCGGTGCCGCTGGGCAGGACTCCTACCTCTATGGCGGCAGTGGCGCTGACACCCTTCGCGCCGGCGGTCGCGACGATGCCTGGCTCTACGGCGGCAGCGGCATCGATAGGCTCTATGGGGGTGCGGGCAACGATACCCTGAACGTGGCCAGTCAGGGCGAACTCCAGTCCGGCGACCTCTTCGACGGGGGTCTTGGCGTCGACACCCTGCACCTTGGCAGTGGCGTGAGCCTGGCGGCAGACATCACCCTGACCAGCATAGAATTCACCATCTACGGCTAGCTGAGACGCCTAGTGGGCCGGGAGATACGCATCCTGGCCGTCATCTACCGCGGCACTGTTTACGACACGCTGGGGGAAACAGGGATTGAGGAGAGGAAGGCACGATGGGCATCTATATCGGAACTGCTGGCGAGAACAGCACGATTACCGGCTCCAGCAGCGTCGATACGATCTCTGGGCTCAGTGGCAGCGATCTACTCTATGGGCTGAGCGGCGTGGACAGCCTCTTCGGAGGCAGCGGCAATGAGCAGGGTCTCTACGGGGGTCAGGGCAACGATAGCATTTTCGGCGATGCCGGGAATGATAGTTCCTTGGTCGGCGCCACAGGAAACGATCGGATCTTCGGTGGGAAGGGCGATGACAGCGTCTTCTTTGGCGGCAGCGGAGGCGACTCGCTGTTCGGCGACAGCGGGGCCGATCGGGCCCTCTTCGGCGAAACCGGGAACGACACCCTCCGGGGCTTTGACGGGGACGACACCTCCCTCTACGGCGGCGATGGAGATGACCGCCTGACCGGCGACAGCGGCGTGGATTCCCTACTTCGCGGCAACACGGGCAATGATCTGATCTTCGGCGGTGGCGACGGTGATACCTCGCTGCTGGGAGATGCGGGCAACGACATCATTGCCGGCGGTGATGGGGATGATCGCTATCTCTTCGGAGGAGCGAACAGCGACACGATCTATGGTGGAACCGGCGCTGACGTTTACTTCGAAGGCAATGACGGGGAGGATTTGATACGCGGTGGCGAAGGTAACGACAGGCAGCTCTTTGGGCGCAGTGGTGATGATCGGGTTGAAGGAGATACTGGCGACGACCGCGCCCTCTTTGGCGGCACAGGGTACGATCGGCTCTACGGTGGCAACGGAGCAGACGGAAACCTATTTGGCGGCGCTAGTTCCGATAGCATCTTCGGTGGCAATCAGGAGGATTATCGTCTCTTTGGCGACGAAGGTGACGATAGGCTGTGGGGCGGCGATGCCGACGACGAGTACCTCGCTGGCTTGTCAGGCAATGACACCCTCTATGGCGACGAGGGTGATGACAGCACGCTCATTGGCGATTTGGTCGGCTTCAACCTCGTTTTCGGGAAGGACAGCATCTTCGGGGGGCTGGGCAACGACCAAGAGTTCTGGGGAGGCAGCAGCGCCGACCACCTCTACGGCGAAACGGGCAATGACCAAAGCTTCTTCGGCGGCAGTGGCAACGACATGGTCCTGGGCGGCAGTGGGAGAGACGCAAACTTCTTTGGCGGAGAAGGCCGAGACCTGATTTATGGAGACGACGGCAACGATTCCTTCCTCCAAGGTGACAGTGGAGATGACATCATTGGGGGTGCGTCTGGCGATGATGTTAACGTCGCAGGTGGCTCGGGGTCGGACCAACTCCACGGTGACACTGGAAAGGACAGGCTCTTCTTCGGCGGCACGGGCGACGACCGCCTCTTCGGAGGCCCGGCCATCGACTTCTCGTTCTATGGAGGAAGCGCAGATGACCGCCTCTATGGTGGCGGAGACATCGACTACTATTTCTTCGGCGAGAGAGGGAACGATGTCATTTGGGGTGGCCATAGCGTGGACGGCCTCTTGTTCGGTGGGAGCGGCAGCGACACCATCTATGGTGACGACGGCGATGATCTCACTCTCTTCGGCGGTAGCGGCATTGATCAGATCTTCGGTGGCACGAACAACGACACCCGCCTCCTCGGTGACCAGGGCGACGACTACATCTACGGCGACGATGGGCAAGATCTAAACTTGTTCGGTGGGTTCGGGGATGACACCGTTTGGGGCGGCGATGATGCTGATACATCGCTCGCAGGAGAGTTTGGCAACGATGTCATCTATGGCGACGATGGAAATGATAGGCGATTGTTTGGCGACGACAATTACTTCGCTATCGGCGCTTATGGGGACGACAAGATCTTTGGTGGTCTGGGCGACGACGTCAGCCTCTTTGGCGGCAATGATGCCGATACTGTCTCGGGCGACGAGGGTAACGATAGGGCGTTAAACGGCAATAGCGGTGATGATGTCATTCTGGGCGGTAGCGGTGCGGACAGCTCTCTTATCGGTGGCCAGGGTGTCGATCTTCTCTACGGAGGCAGCGGTATAGACGGCCTGATTGAGGGGGGCCAAGGTATTGATTTCGTCTTTGGCGGCGACGGCGACGACACCCTTCTCTACGGTGGTGAAGGCGACGATCAAGTCCTTGGTGGCAACGGAAATGACGCCCTTTTTGGCGGTGATGGGGCCGATTTCAATCTCTACGGCGGTAATGACAATGACAGGATCTTTGGCGGCACAGGAAGCGACAGTTCCCTCGGCGGCAATGCTGGCGACGATCTGATCTATGGCGGCGACGGCGACGACAGGAGATTTCACGGGGGAAGTGGAGCCGACAGACTCCTGCTGGGCAGCGGTAGCGATTTTTCTCACTTTGGGAGCAGCGGCAACGACAGCATCTCTGGCGAAAGCGCGAGAGATGGAAGACTGTTTGGTGGAGACGGCGACGATCGAATCGAAGGTGGCGACGGCAACGACTTCGAACTTGAAGGTGAATCCGGCAGCGACATCATTTTCGGTGGGAACGGCAATGACGTATTGTTGTTCGGTGGTTCCGGCAATGATTTTTTTTATGGTGGAAGTGGCAATGAATGGTATCTCGTCGGCGGCCAAGGCATTGATCTTCTCTATGGCGCAAGCGGACGCGATAGGACACTGTTTGGAGGAGATGGCGATGACCTGCTCTACGGTGGCGTAGGCCCCGATACAAGCCTCTTCGGCGGATCGGGAAGCGATATGATCTTTGGCGGGAGCGGGGACGACGTCGTCTTGAGAGGCGGCTCCGAGACCGATCACATCTACGGAGGAAGCGGCGACGACCTCAATCTGGATGGAGGTGCGGGCGCTGACAAGGTCTTTGGCGGGATTGGGGATGATGAGCTGATCGGTGGTGACGGCAACGATCAGCTGCGCGGCCAGTCAGGCATGGATAGCCTGTCGGGCCGGAGTGGTGGAGACACCCTCTTTGGGGCCCAAGACGACGATACCCTTTTCGGCGAAAGCGGAAGCGACCAGCTTGCCGGCGGGACCGGGGTGGATATCCTCTTTGGTGGTCTAGGCCGCGACCGCCTAAACGGTGGTTCGGGTGGGGATACGCTCTATGGCGGTGCTGCCAACGATACCTTCATTGTCGATACCAGCACCGATCTGCTTTTCGACACCTCTGGCGGCAACGTATTGCGCCTCAACGCCTTGGACTACAGCCTGGGAACCGTCGCCGACATCCTGGTCGATCGGGTGAACATCCAAGACGCGGCAGGCGCTGCCCGCATGGTGGGCAATGCCAACAACGACATCCTGACCGGCAACGCCTTCAACAACACGCTAGTGGGTCAAAGCGGGCAAGACCGCATGAATGGTGTCAGCGGCACCGCGCTCATGACCGGGGGCAGCGGCAACGACACCATGGTGGTGAACACCTCGACCGACGTGGTTCGTGAGTTCTCGGGTCATGGGACGGACCTGGTACAGGCCTTAGTGAGCTACACCCTGCCCACGGGCCTGCCCAGTGCCTTTGTGGAGAACCTGCGCTTCCAGGCCAACATCGGCGACGTCGATGGGGCGGGTAACGCGCTGGACAACACCTTGGACGGCAATAGCGGCGACAACACCCTGCGCGGCAATACCGGCAACGACCTGCTGCTCGGTGACGAGGGTGATGACGAGTTGATTGGTGGCCCCGGTGCAGACCGCATGGAGGGCGGCTCCGGCGCCGACATCCTGCGCATGGGCACTGGCGACGTCGGGATCGGCGGTTCGGGTGCGGATTCCTTCCGGTTCGGCCCGGCCGGGCTGGGCAATGGCGGCTCCGGCGGTCCCGTCATCCGCGATTTCGATGGGGTGCTGGTGAACGGCGCCAACGGCGAGGACAAGTTCCTCTTCGCGACGGGTCTGGAGACCGGCAGTTTCTCCTACATCGGGGGTGCCGCCTTCTCTGCCAGCGGCAATTCGGAGGCGCGCTATGCCAGCACGCGCCAAGTCCAGGTCGATGACGACGGCGACGGCAACGTCGACCAGGCCTTCCTCGTCGATCGGGTCACAAATGGTGGGCTGCTGACGGCCACGGACTTCGTTTGGCTGTGAGGTACTCCCTCCATTGGCTCGACAAGCAAGACGGAGAGACACCAGCGGGTACAGTCTATTTCTGCCGCCACATGAGGTAACCAATCGGCGCCACGTCTTCGCCTTCGAGGTTCCTGATCAATGCATCGACCGTGCGATTGATCTGCTTGGAGGGATAGCGGAAGACGATTCCGCCGACATTGCCGATCGCCTTGAAGTCCTGCAGCGAGGCGTCATCGTCTGAGGTCTCTGTGACCAGCCGCCCGGCCGCTTGGATGAAGGCCGCCAGTGGGCCGCCACCGCGGAAGCCCTGCACCTCTGTCGTAACTTCTCGGATGCCCGGAAGCCCGGCCAGGACCGTGAAGAGCGTCTCACGACCGACGAAGCCAGGGATGTCCTCTATGGCGGCAGTGGATCGGACCGATACCTCTTCGGTGGTCTCGACGGTGACAGCCTCTTCGGGGGTGACGGCGACGATGATCTTTACGGCGGCAGCGGCGGCGATGTCTTGCTCGCAGGCGGCAGTGGGGACGACTTCCTTGCCGGCGACAGCGGTAGCGATTCCCTGCTCTTTGGCGACAGCGGCGCCGACGTCGTGAGCGGACGGGCTGGCGACGACGCCTTTCTCTACGGCGGCGAGGAGAACGATAGGCTAAGCGGCGGCCTTGGGGAGGATTCCTATTTCTACGGCGGACTGGGCGACGACTCCCTCTTTGGTGGCGGGAACAACGATCGCTCGCTCTTCGGCGACAGTGGCAGCGATCTGATCGATGGGGGTAACAATAACGATCGGCTTTTTGGCGGCAGTGGCAGCGACAGTCTCTATGGAGGCTTCGGTAATGATAGGATCAACGCCGGTGTTGGCGATGACCTTGGTCTCTTCGGCGCGGCCTCGAGGGACTGGCTCTATGGCGGCAGCGGTCTCGATGGCGCGCTCTTCGGCGGTTCCGGTGATGACAAGGTCTATGGCGGCAGCGGGGCAGATCTTGGCCTATACGGGAACTCAGGTGCTGACTTCCTGGCCGGCGACGATGGCGCGGACAATTCGCTCTCGGGTGGTTCCGGGGCCGACCGGGTGACCGGTCGTCAGGGCGACGACGCCTTCCTCTTCGGTGGCTTGAGCGACGACACCCTGACCGGTGCCGCTGGGAGGGACTCCTACCTCTATGGCGGCAGTGGTGCTGACATCCTTCGCGCCGGCGGTGGCGACGATGCTTGGCTCTACGGCGGCAGCGGCATCGATAGGCTCTATGGGGGTGCGGGCAACGACACCCTGAACGTCGCCAGCCAAGGCGAACTCCAGGCAGGCGACCTCTTCGACGGGGGCGCGGGCAGCGATACCTTGATCCTGGCAGCCGGCGTCAGCCTGCCGGCCGCCGTCACCCTGACCAGCATCGAGTTCACGATCTATGGCTATAGATGGTACGCATTGACTTGGAGAGCCGGTCAAGGGGTCAAGAGGTCTGCCCAGGTGGATTAGAGACAGCAACTGAAGAACCAGCCAGGCCTACCTCGGCCGCTTGATCAATCCAGACGCAGGGACCCAGACAGAGGTATCGAGATTGGTCTGGAGAGATCCGCAAGCCGCCCTCACCATGGATCCGGCGCGCGCCCCCGGAGCGCGCAGTGTTTCTGATCGTCTCTATCCAGCCAACGCGGCCCGCTTCCGCAAAGCGACAAAGTACTTTGACGTCATAGCTCTTTCAGCGCCTAAGGGCGGGCCGCGTCGGATGAGGACGCGGCCCGGTCAAGGTTCAGGACATCAGAGCCAGACGAAGTCCGTCGCGGTCAGTAGGTTGGCGACGGTAACCCGGTCAATCAGGAAGGCCTGGTCGACCACACCATCGCCGTCGTCATCGACCTGGACCTGCCGCGGACCGGCGAGCCTGGCCTCTGAGTTGCCGCCACCGGAGAAGGCAGCCGCGCCGATGTAGGCGAAACTGCCGGTCTCCATGCCCGTTGCGAAGACCAGCTTGTCCTCGCCGTTGGCCGCATTCACCAGCTCCCCATCGAAGTCGCGGATGATCGGACCGCCCGAGCCGGCATTGCCCAGCTGGGCCGGACCGAAGCGGAAGTTGTCCGCGCCCGAGCCACCGATCCCGACATCGGCACTGCCCATGCGCAGCAAGTCCTGCCCGGAGCCACCCTCCAGACGGTCGGCACCCGCCCCGCCCTGGAGGTCGTCGTTGCCGTCATCGCCCAACAGCTCGTCGTCACCCGAGTTGCCGCGCAGTGTGTTGGCACCGCTGTTGCCGTCCAGAGTGTTATCGATGTCGTTTCCGAACCCGTTCAGGTTTCCGGCGTTCGCTTGGATGCGCAGGTTGTCGACGAAGGCAGAGGCAGAGCCCGTCGGCAGGGTGTAGCTCACCAGCGCCTGCACCAAGTCTGTCCCCTGACCCGAGAACTCTCGCACCACATCGCTCGAGGTGTTCACCACCAGGGTATCGTTCCCACTGCCTCCGGTCAGGGTGGCAGTGCCGCTGACACCGTTCATCCGGTCGTTCCCGCTCTGACCCACCAGGGTGTTGTCGAAGCCGTTGCCGGTCAGGATGTCGTTGTTGGCGTTGCCCACCATGCGGGCTGCCCCGGCTGCCTCCTGGATATTCACCCGCTCGACCAGCACGTCTGAGACGGTCCCTAAGGTATAGTCCAAGGCATTGAGGCGCAGCACGTTGTTGCCGCCACCCGAACCGTCGAAGAGCTGGTCTGTCTTGGTGTCGACGATGAAGGTGTCGTTATTGGCCCCGCCGAAGAGCATATCACCACCCGAGCCGCCGTTCAGACGATCACGGTTGTTACCGCCGAAGAGCGTGTCCGCCCCGGTACCGCCGACCATCTGGTCGTTCGCGGTATCGCCGATCAAGACATCGTCGCCCGTAGCCCCGAAGAGGGTGTCGAGACCGGACCCGCCCCTAAGGGAATCGTTGCCGTCCTGACCGCGCAGCTGGTCGTTGCCCGTGTCTCCGTAGAGGAAATCGTTGCCGGCAGCTCCACGCAGGTCGTCGTTGCCATTGGCACCAGAGAGGGTGTCCGAGCCGCTGAAGCCGGTGATGCTGTCGGCCCCACTGCTGCCCACGGCAGAAAGCGCCTCGACCGAGATCAGGGTGGCACCGGTCGCCAATGAGACCCCGGTTGCCAGGATCAGGGTGTCGGCTCCCGAGCCACCGTCATAGGTTTCGTTGTTGACCGATTCACCCGTGCCGACCAGGAAGCGGTCGCTGCCGGAGCCGCCGAACAAGGTGTCGCGCCCGGAACCACCGTCCAGGGTGTCGCTGCCCAGGCCACCGAAGAGACGGTCGATCTGACTGCCGCCAAAGACAGAGTCGTTGTTCTCGTCGCCATAGAGACGGTTGGCGCCCGAGAGCCCGACCAAGGTGTCATTCCCACTGCGCCCGGAGAGGGTCACGGCCGTCGACTGGCTGTTCAGGCTGTCATTGCCGCTGGTCCCCTGCAGCAGGGTGCTCTCGACCGAGGTGATCAGCTCACCGCCGGCCAGCATGGCGGCATTGATCAGCAAGAGCGTATCGGTGCCACCACCGCCGTTCATGGTGTCGCTCGAGGTCGCCTCCCCGACATTGACCTCGAAGATGTCATCACCGCCACCGCCGAAGGCCTTATCCCCGCCGGTGCTGCCGCGCAGGGTGTCACTGCCGGCCTCACCATAGAGGTTGTCGTTGCCGGGCCCACCAACCAGTGAGTCGGAGCCACTGCCACCCAGCGCAGTATCGTTACCGCCACCTCCGCCACCACGATCCGCGCCCGAGCCACCGTAGAGGGTATCGTTGTTGCCACCACCGTAGAGGCTGTCATTGCCATCGTCGCCGAAGAGGCTGTCGTCGCCGCCGAGGCCGGAGATATCATCGTTGCCGGAGAGCCCATAGATGGTATCGGCCACGCCGGAGCCGGCCAGCGTGTCGTTACCGCTGGTGCCGATCCGAATGGTGTGCTCGACCGAGGTGATGACCATCCCAGCCGCCAACTCGGCCCCGGTGATCAGCGCAATGGTGTCCGTTCCAGTTCCGCCGTTGATCGAGTCATTGGCAGAGTTCTCGCCGGCACCGACCAGGAAGACATCATCGCCGTCTCCACCTAGCTGTCGGACGTTCTCCCCAGACCCCCCAGCAAGCGTATCATCTCCCAACCCACCATAGAGGTAGTCGTTACCTGACCCACCGAAGAGGGAATCGGACTCTGAGTTTCCACTAAGCCGGTCGTCCCCTTCGCCGCCATAGGCCCTGTCAACGCCTTGATCGCCCAGGATGTTGTCATTTCCCGTCTCTCCAAAGAGGGAATCGTTGCCACTACCACCGCGATGAAAATCGCCGCCGAACAAAGTGTCGGTGCCATGTCCACCGTAGAGATTGTCTGTGCCGGAACCAGCGCCGATCAAGGTGTCGTTGTTGCTGGCGCCGGACAGATTATTGGGTCCACCGAGCGCATTTGTGGCATCAATGAAATCGCTGCCGTCACCACCATTTGCAATCGCTCTTCCGGACCCGCCGAGAAGGGAATCGCTTCCGCTGTTGCCGTACAAGTAATCCGTACCGGATCCGCCATTCAAGATGTCGTTGTTTTCGCGACCGAACAGGCGATCATTTCGGATACCGCCTATGATGCTGTCTACCCCGGAACTTCCGAACATGCTCAACTGCTCGAAATCAAGGACGGAGCTTCCCGTCGTTCCACCCGGACCATCGTTGATCTGCTGCACGCCGGAAGCCGAAATGTCCAAAGTGATCCCAATGTCGAGCCCGCTGAAGTTCAAGTAGACGGTATCAAACCCCGTACCTCCGACCATACGGTTCAGGCCACTGGATCCATAGATGCGATCGTTCCCTGATCCGCCGAACATGGAATCGTCACCGTCATCGCCCCGCAAGATGTCGACGCCATCTCCACCACGCAGAATGTCGACATCCGATCCACCGCGCAGGAAGTCGGCCCCGCTGCGCCCCAAGACAAGGTCATCACCCGCGCCGCCGAATCCCAAGGAGCCGCCGTCAAGGCTATCGGCACCAGTGTCGCCGTAGAGCCGAGCATTGCCCGAACTGGTGGCCATGATGGTGTCGTCACCTTCACCACCACGACCATTGTCAGCCTCCGACGCCCCGTACATGTAGAGCCTGTCTATGCCGCTGCCGCCGAGCTGGACCACCGTCACCCCGCCGGCAGTGACATCCATCAAGGTATCGTTGCCATCATTCCCGTTCTGACGATTGAATCCACTGCGGGCATAGATTCTATCATTGCCAGATCCGCCATAGGCATAGTCGTTACCCGAAGAGCCGTAGAGGCGGTCCAGTTTGCTTCCGCCGAAGAGCCGATCGGTTCCGCTGCCGCCGGTCAACCTGTCGGCACCGGACCCAGCTACGAAACTCACACGGTCGACCGAAGAGAACTCACTGCCGGCCGCACCGCCAGCGCCGTCGTTCAGGACGGCATTGCCATTTCCCAGATCGAAGGTCAGATTGTTTCCGCGATCCTGTCGAGAGACCCGTGCGTAGTCGGCTCCGCTCCCCCCAGAGATCACATCGATACCGCTGGTTCCAGAATAGATACTGTCGTTCCCGCTACCACCGTAAATGCTGTCATCATCAGCATTGCCTTGAAGGCGATCGTTACCGCTGCCCCCAAAGAGGGTATCGTTTCCGGATGCACCACGAAGGTCGTCAACTCCGGTCAATCCCGAGAGCGTGTCGTCGCCATCGTAACCAGCCTGGAAGTCACCGCCGTAGAGCCTGTCATCACCCAGATCTCCACGCAGGTCATGAAACCCGGTCGCCGGCGCGTACATGACGTCATTCCCACTGCCTCCGCGCCCGAGGCCAAAGGTGCTGGTGCCTGTCCAATCCATCGTGTCGGCACCGCTGCTACCGTAGAAGTAGTCGCGGCCAGACCCATCCTGGAAGAAATCGTTCCCCTGGTCGCCGAAGAGACGATCGTTTCCAGAATCACCGTAAAGCGAATCATTGCCTTGTCCACCGCCGACCCTGTCGTTGAAGTCGCCGCCGAACACGGTGTCGACGGCGCTGCCGCCATAGAGGCGGTCATAGCTACTGGCGCCGAAAAGCGTATCCCCGCCGCCAGTCCCGAAGAGCGTGTCCGAACCACTCAATCCGAAGATCGTATCGACAGCGTTGGTTCCAGTCAGGGTATCGTTCAGGTCGGTTCCGGTGATCGCGGCCATGATTTCCTCCTTATCGATCGACAGCGTGAAGTCTGTCCCTTCTCTGACAGATCAGATCTTCGCATATTCTACACTATAACGGAATATTCTGGCCTTGGACTCGCAGGGGTTTCCCGGGCTGATCGAGGCTTTCTACATCACGATTCCGTGATATCAGCCACTCTTCTACGATCATTACCTTGTACCGCTAAGCAATTGAAGTACCGCCAAAATACCGCTCGCACACAAGCAAAAGGGTGCCTGGAGAGATCTCCAAGCACCCCGATCTTTACTCTTTCAAAACCTCCTGACCTGCCGGCAGGGCGCCGAGCGCAGGAGGGTTATGTGCTATTGATTGTCTTTCTTGATCTGATCGTAGAGGAAGCCGCTCGCACCGCCGACCGCGGCACCGATTCCGGCACCCGCCCCCGGGCTGCCGGCAAAGGCGCCGATCACGGCACCGGTCGCCGCACCGACACCGGCACCGACACCGGTCCGCGCCGCCGTATCCGAATCGAGGTTCTGACAGCCGGCCAGCAGCAGTCCGCCGGCCGCGACCATCACGATTGCACCTTTCCTAACCATCTTTCGCTCTCCTTGTTATCTGATGACGCCCGATCAGCAGGGATGGCTCTCGCGAACGGCCACGATCAGGCCACTCAGCGCCGGCATTCCCATGGAGTCGGGGTTCTTGCCTGCCCAATCGATCAGCATGACCCTTGCCTCTTCGCGCGAGATCTCGCCGTCGGTGCAGATGGTCGGCTGCACGTTGAAGCGCGGATCGGAGACCAGCGCGTCATAGAACTGCTCGATCCCCGCGATCCAGCCATAGCAGAAGCCCTGCGCGTACTGGTTCATCGCAGCACCTTCCGGGACGGAGCAAAGCTCCACCACATCGCCGACACTGGCGGCCTCGAAGGTCTCCGCAGTCACCTCGGCGGCGGCCGGCGCCGACCAGAGGGCCGCCGCGGCGAATAGACAGGCTAGTCTCTTCATTCTTCTCTCCCTAATCCCAAGTCTGGGCCCATCTGAAGAGGTCCTGACCATCGGGGCCCGTCGCCCGGGGCGCTGACATAGCAGACCCCGCTTCACGACCAACAGTCTGCCCCAAGCCTGCCGTCCCAGACCAGTCTTTTGTCCGAACAGGGCCATCGCCATGCGAGTCATCCACAGGTGGCCATAGAGTCCTGACAGATTTGCCGACATCGCACTGGATTGCCGGCATCAGCGGTGAGACTATATCAGGAACAAAGTCTCATACCCTCCCTCTGCATCCGGAGTTCGTGACCGCCATGAGCGGCAGCATCATCATTCGCGGCGCCCGCGAGCACAATCTGAAGAACGTTTCCCTCGAGCTGCCACGGCACGAGCTGGTGGTCATCACCGGGCTTTCCGGGTCCGGCAAGTCTTCACTTGCCTTCGACACGGTCTATGCCGAGGGCCAGCGGCGCTATGTCGAGAGCCTCTCGGCCTATGCCCGCCAGTTCCTGGAGCTGATGCAAAAGCCCGACGTCGATTCGATCGAAGGGCTCTCGCCGGCGATCTCCATCGAGCAGAAGACCACCTCGAAGAACCCGCGCTCCACCGTCGCCACGGTGACCGAGATCTACGACTACATGCGCCTGCTCTGGGCTCGTGTCGGCGTGCCCTACTCGCCCGCCACAGGCCTGCCGATTGAGAGCCAAACGGTGAGCCAGATGGTTGACCGGGTGATGACCCTGGACGAGGGCACGCGGCTCTACCTGCTGGCCCCCATCGTGCGCGGGCGCAAGGGCGAGTACCGCAAAGAGCTGGCCGAGCTGATGAAGCGCGGCTTCCAGCGGGTCAAGATCGACGGCGAGATCCACGAGATTGCCGAGGCCCCGGCACTGGACAAGAAGCGCAAGCACGACATCGAGGTGGTGGTCGACCGCCTGGTTCTGCGCGCCGGGCTGGAGCAGCGCCTGGCCGATTCCTTCGAGACCGCCTTAGAGCTGGCAGATGGCCTGGCCTTCACCGAGGATGCCGACAGCGGCGAGCGGCTGACCTTCTCCGCCAAGTTCGCCTGCCCGGTCTCCGGTTTCACCATTGAAGAGATCGAACCACGCCTCTTCTCCTTTAACTCGCCGCATGGCGCCTGCCCCACCTGTGATGGCCTGGGCCTCACCAGCTATTTCGACGAAGCCTTGGTGGTGCCGGACGAGACCTTGAGCCTCAAGGCCGGCGCGATTGCGCCCTGGTCCAAATCGAGCTCGCCCTTCTACCAGCAGACCCTGGAGAACCTGGCAAAGCATCAGAAGTTCTCGCTGACCAAGCCCTGGAAGTCACTCCCACAGGCGGCCCGCGACCTGGTGCTCTACGGCTCGCGCGGCAAGGTCATCCCAATGCGCTACGAGGACGGCCTCAGGACCTACGAGACCAAGAAGGCCTTTGAGGGCGTGATCCCCAACATGCAGCGGCGCATGCGAGAGACCGACAGCGACTGGGTGCGCGAAGAGCTGGGCAAGTACCAGGGCGAACGCTCTTGCGAGGCCTGCGGTGGCGATCGTCTGCGACCGGAGTCCCTGGCAGTAAAGATCGCCAAGCGCTCGATCAGCCAGGCCAGCCGGCTGTCCGTCGGTGCCGCGCTCGACTGGTTCAATGGCTTGGAGCCACAGCTCACCGACAAGCAGCGCGAGATTGCGCACCGAATCCTGAAAGAGGTTAACGACCGTCTGAAGTTTCTGGATGACGTCGGGCTCGACTACCTGACCCTATCGCGCGCCTCGGCCACCCTCTCGGGCGGTGAGAGCCAGCGTATTCGGTTGGCTTCCCAGATCGGCTCGGGGCTCACCGGCGTGCTCTATGTGTTGGACGAGCCCTCGATCGGTCTGCACCAGCGCGACAATGCCCGCCTGCTGGAGACTCTGAAGCGGTTGCGCGACCTGGACAACACGGTGATCGTGGTCGAGCACGACGAGGACGCCATTCGCACAGCCGACTTTCTGGTCGACATGGGGCCTGGCGCTGGCGTGCACGGCGGCGAGGTGGTGGCGATCGGCAAGCCGGAAGCGGTGATGGCCAATCCCGCCAGCCTGACCGGTCAGTACTTGACCGGGATGAGACAGATCCCGATTCCGCGGGTGCGGCGCGAAGGGCATCCCAAGCAGCACCTGAAGGTGACCGGCGCCAGAGCGC
Source organism: Rhodospirillales bacterium (assembly GCA_963669335.1). Taxonomy (GTDB): domain Bacteria; phylum Pseudomonadota; class Alphaproteobacteria; order Kiloniellales; family JACOMY01; genus JACOMY01. The sequence continues at coordinate 437,072 of OY770023.1, read as the reverse complement.
ACAATCTGCAAGACGTGTCGGCGACCATCCCGCTTGGCACCTTCACTTGCGTCACCGGCGTCTCGGGCTCCGGCAAGTCCACCTTGATTGTCGAGACGCTCTATCGGGCGCTGGCCAAGCAGCTGAACGGCGCCCGCAGTCAGGCTGCCGAGCATGACGAGATCAAAGGTGTCGAGTTCTTGGACAAGGTGATCGACATCGATCAATCGCCGATTGGCCGCACGCCGCGCTCCAATCCGGCGACCTACACCGGCGCGTTCACCCCGATCCGCGACTGGTTCGCCGGCCTGCCGGAGGCCAAGGAGCGCGGTTACAAGCCCGGCCGCTTTTCCTTCAACGTCAAGGGCGGCCGCTGCGAGGCCTGTCAGGGCGACGGCGTCATCAAGATCGAGATGCACTTCCTGCCCGACGTCTATGTCGAGTGCGATGTCTGCAAGGGCCAGCGATACAACCGAGAGACCTTGGAGGTGACCTTCCGCGGTCACTCCATCGCCGAGGTCTTGGACATGACGGTGGAAGAGGGCGTGAAGCTCTTCCACGCCGTGCCCTCGATCCGCGCCAAGCTGGAGACCCTGGAGCGGGTGGGACTGGGCTACATAAAGGTGGGACAACCGGCCACGACATTGTCAGGTGGCGAGGCGCAACGCGTGAAGCTGGCCAAGGAGCTGTCCAAGCGCGCCACCGGTCGCACCATCTACATCCTGGACGAGCCGACGACCGGCCTGCATTTCGAGGACGTGCGCAAGCTCTTGGAGGTGCTGCACACCTTGGTAGAGACGGGCAACACGGTGCTTGTCATCGAGCACAACCTCGAGGTCATCAAGACCGCCGACTGGGTCATTGACCTGGGCCCCGAGGGCGGCGACGGCGGCGGTGAGATCGTGGTCGCAGGGCCCCCGGAGGCCATCGCAGCCGAGCCGCGCAGCCACACCGGGCAGTTCTTGTCACCCTATCTGATGGGACCTTATGAGAAGCAGACGGCCTAACTGGCTGTTGTTGAAGCGATCGATGGAACCGTTGCATCCGATGAACTAGAGCAAAGCCCGAACTGGTGGAATCACCCGCGACGACGCTTTGCGTCAAGAAATCAAAGGGCAGGAGTGCTGTAGGTGAGCGCATGCGAACCGAAAGTGCTCTAGAATCCACGCATGGTAGGTGACTGCGATCACAGGCGTCCATTGACTTCAGAAGAGGCCACCCAGCCAATCTCTGTGCAGCCATCCAAAGAGGCCTTGGATTGGCAAGACGAGCAGGTTCAGAAGGGAATAGAGGCGGCAGGGAATAGAGGCGGCGGAAAGTGGTGACTTCGCCACCGATGAAGAACTGAGAGCAATCATCGAAGAACTGAACAGATTCACGCGAAGCGTTGGTTCCACCTGATCGCGATCTGCTTTAGGCCGCTCGACTGCTTCCTTCGCGCTCGTTTAGCAAGGAGAGGAAGGCGCGGTGAGCGCTGGAGACGGCCTGTTCGCGGTGACGCACGACCAGGGTCTCGACCCAGCCTTCTCCTCCCGGAAGCGGATGCAGCGCAAGACGGCCAGCCTCGGCCTGAGGCTCCACCAGAGATCGCGGCAGAAGCGAGAGAGCCAGACCGGCCGCAACGGCGGCGTAGATGGCTTCCAGGCTGCCGAACTCCAAGCAGGGCACCTGCGTGCGGCCAGCGCGAGCCAAGACATCCTCCAAACGCTGCCGATAGGAGCAGCCGCGCCTCAAGACAGCTGTTTTTGGGGTAGAGAGCAGCAGATCGTCCAGGCTGCCGTCATTCTTGATGGCAGAGATCAGCACCAGTTCTTCGCGATAGGCCAGATCCTGCTGCAGACTGGGCTCGTTCACTGGGCCGCAGACTAAGGCCGTCTCGATCTCTCGTGCGAGCACGCCTGCAACCAGCTCTTGGGTTGTGCCGGTAACCAAGGTGAGGTCAACCAGCGGACAACGGGCCGCAAAGTCCACCAGCAGGGGCGCCAGGTGGATGGCCGCCGTGCTTTCCAGACACCCCAGGGTTAGAGGCCCCTTGGGCGTGCCGTCATCCAGAGCGGCTTGTCGGGCCTCGATCAGCAACTGGCGGACCCTCACCGCATAGGGCAGCAAGCGCTGGCCGGCCGGCGTCAAGGTCACACCGCGTGCATGGCGGCTGAAAAGCGCGGTGCCCAGGTCGAATTCCAACTGGCGAATGCGCGCCGTGACATTGGACTGCACCATGGCCAACTCGCCCGCCGCCCGGCTCATGCCGCCCAGCCGCGCGACCGCTTCGAATACCTTCAGGTCGGATGCATCCATAAGACTGCCTCCCTTACAGGCCTGGCTGACCCGTCAGTCTCATCGGTTGTCGTCGCCCAAGACAAGCCGAAAATGCGCGCTCCTTGCCTAGGCCGCACGCATAGCCAGAAAGACCGCCACGTAATGGCAGACGGCCGCCGAGAGAACGAAGAGGTGCCAGATGGCGTTGTGGTAGGGCAGCCGCTTGGCCAGGTGAAAGGCTACGCCCAAGGTGAAGAGGCCTCCCCCGACCACCAAGAGAACCAAGACGGCCGTGCTGATCGCCTCGATCAAGGGCTGAATGAAGAGGACCACGCTCCAACCCATTGCCAGGCTGAGCACCAGAGAGGCCGTATCGGCCTTGCCGGGGTAGCGAAGGGAGAGGAAGACCCCGAGCAGAGCCAGAGTCCAAATCAGGATCAGAACGCCGATGCCTAGGCCAGGCTCCAAGGCAACCAGGGCAAAGGGACTGTAACTGCCGGCAATCATCACGAAGATGCCGGCATGGTCGAGGCGTCGGAGGATGCCCTTCGGACCCGGCGCGTCCACGATGTTGTAGGCGGCCGAGCAACCAAGCATCCACAGGAGCCCGACGGAATAGAGCAGGCAGGCGATCAGCATGGAGGCTGAGCCCCAGGGATCGGCCCCGATCAACAGCAGAGGAACGGCAACAAGCGCCCAGGTCACGCCCAGCACATGGACCACCTGGTCCATCCGTCGTTCGCCCAGCGTGTAGCTAGGGAAGAGGCTTTGCGTCGTCACCGGTTCCACAGAAGCTCCTCTGGTCTTACGTGATCGGCGTCAACGCGCCCATAGCTCCTTAAAGATTGGCGATCCCTGCGGAGCCGTGCAAGTCACGAGGAGAATCAGCCCTGCACGCGCTTGCCGCGCAAGGCCGCGATCAGGCCATGCAGGGTCCTGACCTCCTGCTCGCTGGGCTCGGCACGAACGAAGAGCGTCTTCAGGTTGCGCAGCATGTGCGGCTTCTGCTCTGCCGTGCGGAAAAAGCCGTCCTCGTCCAGCGCGCGCTCCAAGCGATCGAGGAAGCCCTCCAGTTCTTCCCTGGTCGCGGGCTCGGATCCGCCGCGGTAGAGCCGCTTGGGTTCCGTCGTGTCGGCGGCCTGCCACCACTCGTAACCGAGTATCAGCACGGCTTGCGCTAGATTGAGCGAGGCATGTTCCGGATTGAGCGGAACCCGGACCAGAACATCGGCGAGCGCCAGCTCATCGCTGGTGAGGCCAGTGCGTTCCGCCCCAAAGAGCAAACCCGTCGCCTCATTGCGAGCGGCCAGCGTGCGCAGGTCGCGGGCCGCCTCTCGCGGGGTGGCGATCCACTTGGCAAGCTCGCGCTGCCGCGCCGTGGTCGCATAGAGGCGTCTCAAGTCGCCGGTCGCCGATGACAGATCCTCGAAGACCTGCGCTACCTCCAGAATGGCCTCGGCGCCAGAGGCCATTGGCCAGGCAGTCGGATTGGGCCAGCCGTCACGCGGCGCCACCAGGCGCAGGTCCGACAGACCGCAGTTCATCATCGCACGCGCGACCGCGCCGATGTTCTCGCCCAGTTGCGGGCGGACCAGGATGACCTTAGGCGCGGAAGCCTCAGTCGGCATCGTGGAAGAGCTTCCAGGCGATGGCATCGGAGAGCGCGATGAAGGAGGCATCGATGATGTTGGGAGAGACGCCGATGGTCACCCAGTGCCGCCCCTTATCGTCCGCACTCTCGATCATCACGCGGGTAACGGCCTCGGTCCCGGCCTCTGGCGTCAGGATCCGCACCTTGTAGTCGGTCAGGCGCATATCGGCGAGCTGGCCATAGTGCGGCAACAGAGCCTTGCGCAGCGCCAGATCCAAGGCATTGACCGGGCCGTTGCCGGTTGCAACTGTCATCAGGGCCTGCCCCTCGACCTCCAAGGTCACGGTGGCCTCGGACTCGGTGATCAGGACGCCCTTGGCGTTGAGGCGCCGGTCGTCCATGACCCGAAAACGCTCCAAAGAGAAATAGCCAGGCACCTCGCCCAGCAAGCGACGGGCCAGCAGTTCGAAGGAAGCCGGCGCCCCCTCGAAGGCATAACCCTGGTACTCCTTGGCCTTCACCTCTTCGACCAGACGACCGGCAAGCTTGGCCTCGCCTAGCGCATCCTGGTTGATGCCCAACTCGGTCAAGCGCGCGATGATGTTAGAGCGGCCGGCCTGATCCGAGACCACGATGTGGCGGCTGTTGCCGACCAGATCAGGTTCAATGTGCTCATAGCTTCTAGGATCTTTGGCGACTGCCGAGACATGCAGCCCGCCCTTGTGCGCGAAGGCATTGGCGCCGACGTAGGGGCGATTGGCTTGTGGATTGCTGTTGAGGCGTTCATCCAGCAGAAGCGAGACCGAGGTCAGATGCCGCAAGCCCTCGGCATCGACCCCCGTGGTGTAGCCGGTTTTGAGCGCCAGCGAGGGGATCAAAGAGATCAGATTGGCATTGCCGCAGCGTTCGCCCAGGCCGTTGATCGTGCCCTGCACCATGCGGGCACCGACATCGACCGCGGCCAGAGAGTTGGCCACCGCATTCTCAGTGTCGTTATGACAATGGATACCCAACTGCGCATCCGGCAGGGCCGCGCGCACCTCTGCCACGATCTGCGCAACCTCGGCCGGGAGAGTGCCGCCGTTGGTGTCGCAGAGCGTGATCCAGACGGCACCGGCCTCTGCAGCAGAGCGCAGACAAGCCAAGGCATAGTCCTTGTTGGCCTTGAAGCCGTCGAAGAAGTGCTCGGCGTCGAACTGCGCCTCCTCCTTGCGCCGCACCGCGAGCGCCAGGGAGTCGGCGATCATGACGAGGTTCTCTTCCAGACTGGTCTGCAGGGCCAGATCGACATGGAAATCCCAGGTCTTGCCGACCAGACAGGCCACCGGCGAGGGCGCCCGCAGCACGGAACTGAGCCCCGGATCATTCTCCGGGCTGCGCCCCGGCCGCCGGGTCATGCCGAAGGCGACAATACGGCCCCGCTTGGTTTTCGGCAGGGCGTCGAAGAAAGCATCGTCGGTCGGATTGGCGCCAGGCCAGCCGCCCTCGATGTAGTCAACGCCCAATTCGTCCAAGGCGACGGTGATGGCCCGCTTGTCGGCGGCCGAGAAGTCGACACCCTGGGTCTGGGCCCCATCGCGCAAGGTGGAATCGAAGAGATAGACTCTGTTCTTGTCGTTCATCGTCTTATGCCCGCCGCCAGGTGGTACCCTGCGGCCCATCCTCCAGTTCGATGCCGCGCGCCTTCAGGCCGTCGCGGATCTCGTCCGCACGGGCAAAGTCGCGCGCCTTGCGTGCCGCCTGCCGCTCGGCGATCAAGGCTTCGATCTCGGCGCCCTCATCGCTGTCACCGCGGTGGAACCAGGCCTCCGGGTCTGCTTCAAGAAGGCCCAAGAGCGAGGCCCCGGCCTTCAGTTCGGCCGCCGCCAGCTCTTCGCCGTGATGCGCGCGATTGGCCAGACCATGCAGAACCGCCAACGCCTTGGGCGTGTTCAGATCGTCGTCCAGTGCCTCGACCAAGGCCTCCGGTGGCGCCACTGGCTCGAGCTCCCGCCCGCGCAAGGCTCCATAGAAGCGCTGCAGCTGTGCCTTGGCCTCGCCCAGCTTACCCCGGGTCACGTCCAGAGGTTGGCGATAGTGGCCCGAAAGCAGGGCCAAGCGAATGGACTCGCCCTCATGCCCCTCTTCCAGCAGCTGCCGGACGGTCAGGAAGTTGCCAAGCGACTTCGACATCTTCTCGCCATCGACCACGACATAGCCGTTGTGCATCCAGACCTGCGCCATGGAGCCGGTCCCATGGGCGCAGCGGCTCTGTGCGATCTCGTTCTCATGGTGGGGAAAGATGAGATCAAGCCCGCCGCCGTGAATATCGAAGACTTGGCCCAAGTGCTTCCAGGACATGGCCGAGCACTCGATGTGCCAGCCCGGCCGACCGCGACCCCAGGGACTGATCCAGCCTGGCTGCGTCTCGCTCGAGGGCTTCCACAGCACGAAGTCCATGGGATCGCGCTTGTAGGGGGCAACGTCGATCCTTGCGCCGGCCAAGAGCTCTTCCGTATCGCGTCTCGAGAGCTGGCCATAGTCTGGGAAGCTCCCGACAGAGAAGAGCACATGGCCCTCGGCGGCATAGGCATGCCCCTTGGCAATCAACCCCTCGATCAGCTCAATCATCTCGGGAATTGTGCCAGTCGCTCGCGGTTCAACGCTGGGCGGCAGCGCTTTTAACGCAGCCATATCGTCGTGGAAGGCCTTGGTCGTCCTTTCGGTCACCCGATCGATGGTCTCACCGGAGGCATCGGCCGCCGCCATAATCTTGTCATCGACATCAGTGATGTTGCGGGCGTAGGTCACCTGCTCAACGCCATAGTGGTGGCGCAGCAAACGAAACAGCAGATCGAAGACCACGACCGGGCGGGCATTGCCGATGTGCGCAAAGTCATAGACCGTGGGGCCGCAGACATAGAGGCGCACATGTTCCGGATCGAGGGGTTGGAAGTCTTCGGTCTTCCGGGTCAGTGTATTGTAGAGCTGCATGCTCATGCCTCTTCTCCTGCCAAGCGGGCCAGGACCCGGGCGCGGGGCAGGAGAGGTAGCAAGGCTGCCATCTCCGGTCCAGAACGCCGCGCGGTCAGTGCCTGACGCAGCGGCAGGAAAAGCGCCTTGCCCTTGCGTCCGCGGGCCTCACTCAAGGTTTTCGTCCAGGTTTTCCAGGTGGTCTGATCCCAAGGCTCCTCCGGCAAGAGGCGACAGGCCTCGGCCAGAAAGTCCGGCTCCTCACAGAGGCCCTTGAGGTTGCCATCGCGCACCGCCAGCCAATGCGGAACGTCGTCCAGGCTCTCGAGGTTTCCCTGGATCGCCTGCCAGAGTGACTGATCCAGCGCCGGGAAGCGCTCGCTGACCGCTTCCAAGGGAAGGCGATGCAGCAGCCGGGTGTTCAGTCGCTTCAGCTCGCTCTCTTCAAAGCGCGCCGGTGCCCGACCATAGGCGGCAATCTCGAAATCAGCGACCAGTTCGGCTAGATCCAGGGCAGGCTCCATCGGCTTGCCGGTGCCAAGACGGGCCAGGAAGGCATTGAGCGCCATGGCCTCGATCCCGCTTTCGCGAAGACCTTCCAGGCTGAGACTACCGAGGCGCTTCGAGAGGCCCTTCCCGGCCGCGTCGACCAGCAGCGGAAAATGCCCGAAGAGCGGCACCGTGCCGCCCAGGGCTTCGATCAGGGCGATCTGAGCCGCGGTATTGGCGACGTGGTCCTCGCCGCGCAACACGTGAGTCACCTCCATCTGGACGTCGTCCACGACGGAAGCCAGGGTATAGAGAATGCGGCCGTCTTCGCGCAGCAGCACCGGGTCGGAGAGCGAGTCCGAGGGAAAGCGCTGCTCTCCGCGCACCAGATCGGACCATTCAATGACCCGGTCGGGCAGCTTCAAGCGCCAATGTGGCTTGCGTCCCTCGGCTTCCAGATCGCGGCGCTCCTGCGGGCCCAGATAGAGGGCGGCCCGGTCATAACGTGGCGGCTTGCCGGCGGCCCTTTGGGCAGCCCGCTTGGCGGCAAGCTCTTCGCTGGTCTCATAGCAGGGGTAGAGTTGGCCATCCGCTTTCAACTGCGCGATCGCTGCATCGTAGCGATCCTGACGCTCGCTTTGACGGGCCCGCAGGTCCCAGCCGAGACCGAGCCAGGTCAGGGTCTCTTCGATGGCGACGACATGCGTCTCTTCAGAGCGCTCCTGATCGGTATCGTCGAGGCGCAGCAGATAGCGGCCGCCGGCTTGGCGGGCGAAGAGCCAGTTGATCAGTCCTACGCGGGCATTGCCGACATGCAGGCGCCCCGTCGGGCTGGGGGCAAAACGAACCAAGGTCATGGATTGGGTACTCGAAGGTCTGGAGGAACGGAGCTCTGGGCTCCGTTAGGCCGTCGGCGCGCGGAACCCGTTGGTAATGGGGTAGCGGCGGTCCTTAGAGAGGGACCGCCTGGTAATCTTGGTGCCTGGACACGATTGCCGACGCTTGTACTCTGCCCGGTCCAGCAATTGCCAGACTCTCAGCACGGTTTCACGTGCATGCCCCTCGCCCACCAGGGTATCGAGTGAGGCTTCGCGCTCCACCAGCCCGGTCAGGATGGCATCCAAGGTGTCATAGTCCGGCAGGTTGTCCTGATCGGTTTGATCCGGCCTGAGCTCGGCGCTCGGCGCCTTGGTCAGGATGCGCTCCGGCACGACGCGCCCCTCTGGGCCCAGCCCCAAGGCCGGCTTCGCCTGATTGCGCCAGCGGGAAATCTGATAGACCTCTGTCTTGTAGACGTCCTTCAGGGCATTGAAGCCACCGCACATGTCGCCATAGAGCGTCGCATAGCCGACGCTCATCTCCGACTTGTTGCCGGTGGAGAGCACCATCGGACCCAGCTTGTTGGAGATCGCCATCAAGGTCAGGCCGCGGGCGCGCGACTGCATGTTCTCTTCGGCGATGCCCGGCTGATGGCCGTTGAAGAGCGGTGCCAGCATGCCGTCGAAGGCCTGCATGGCCGGTTCGATCCCAACCTCATCCAGGCGAACACCCAAGAGGCGCGCGCACTCCGCTGCATCCTCAAGGCTTTCCTGGCTGGTAAAGGGCGAGGGCATCATCACCGCCCAAACCCGATCGGCCCCCAAGGCGTCGACCGCGATGGCTGCCGAGATCGCGGAATCGATCCCGCCAGAGAGCCCCAGGACGACACCGGGAAAGCCGTTCTTGTTCACATAGTCGCGCAAGCCCAGGGTCAAGGCGGTATAGAGCGCCTCGCTCCCACCGGGCTGCGGGGCGTGACTGCCCGCCTCAAAGCGCCAGCCGGCGCCATCGCGCAGCAGGGTCACGAAGCCGACGGAGGAGAGAAAGGCCGGCATCTGCAGCGCCAAGCTATAGTCCGCGTTGACGGCAAAGGAGGCGCCGTCGAAGAGCAGCTCATCCTGACCGCCGACCTGGTTCAGATAGAGCAGCGGCAGCTCGGTCTCACCAACCCGTGCCGAGGCAATCTGCAGACGCTCGTCCAGCTTGGCGCGCTCAAAGGGGCTGCCGTTCGGGACCAGCAAGGCCTCTGCCCCCGATTCCACCAGGGTCTCGGCGACCTCGGGAAACCACACATCCTCGCAGATCGGCACACCCAGGCGCAGACCGCGCACCATGATGGGCCCCGGCGGCTGGCCGGGATGAAAGACCCGGACCTCGTCGAAGACCCCATAGTTCGGCAGCTCGACCTTATCGCGCCGCGTGACGATGCGCCCCTCGTCCAGGTAGAGAATGGCATTGGTGACTTCGCCGCGCAGGCTCTGCGGTGCGGTTGTGCTCCAAGCCTCGGGGCCCTCGTACCAGGGCGTGCCCAAGAGCACGGCCGGTCCGCCATCCGCAGTCTCAGCCGCCAGCGCCTCTGCCGCTCTGCGCAGGGCCGCCAAGAGGTCAGGCTTCAACACCAGATCCTCCGGCGGATAACCGGAGAGCGCCAGCTCGCTGGTCAGCATGACGTCGGCGCCACCGGCAGCCGCTTCGGCCCGGGCCTGGCGAATCAATTCCAGGTTACCGGCGACGTCCCCCACGGTGGGGTTCAGCTGCGCCAAGGCGATGATCAGGCGGTCCGGATCAGTCATGCTTCCTATCTACGCTGCAGCGCAACAGAGGGCAAGAGACGGATGCATATTCGCCGCCTTGTAAGCCGCGCATAAAAGCGTAACTTTCTATCACGTGCCACTGGCCGCGGCGCCCCCTGCCGGCCGACCCTATGCTATGATGGTCCCTTGACCCGATGAACTACGCCCTGACCAACAGTGATCCACGCTTCCTGCCGCTGGTGAGCGAGCTGACCGACCTCGGCCAGACGGCGACGGACGTCTCGGATCTGGTCGAGGGCTACAACAATAAGCTGCGTTCGTTGGGTCTGCCCCTGGACCGCACCACGATCCATCTCTCGACCCTGCATTCAGAGCGCATCGGCACCGCCCGCATCTGGCGCCCGCAGGAGGGTGTGAGCGAGCGGCACTTCGGCTTCGGCACCCGCAGCGACCCGATCTTTCTGCAAAGCCCCATCCGCCTGGTCGAAGAGAACGAAGAGTCCGTTGAGCTCTGGCCGCTGAAGGAGGGGCAACCCGACTTCAACATTCTGCCCGAACTGCAGACAGAGAGGATCACACACTACATTGCCTATCCCATCTTCCTCTCGGATGGGACGGTGAACTCGGCCAGCTTCGCGACCAAGAGCGAGGAAGGGTTCGATCCGCGTGACCGTGCACTGATCGAGGCCCTGTTGCCGCTCTATACCCGCGTCTTGGAGATCAAGAACCTGAGGCGCATGGTCGACGAGATCCTGAAGATCTATGTCGGCCGCGAGCCCGGCGCGCAGATCCTGAGCGGCAACACCAAGCGCGGACAGGTGAGCCGCCTTTCGGCCGCCATGCTGATGGGCGACCTCCGCCACTTCACCGAGCTCTCGAACCGCCTGCCCGAGCGCAAGTTGGTGAAGATCTTGAACGCCTTCTTCGACTGTCTGGTACCGCCGATCGTCGATCAGGGTGGTGAGGTGCTTAAGTTCATCGGCGACGCCGTCTTGGCGATCTTCCCGCAGCCCGACGGCATGGCGGAGATGGCGAGCCCGCGTGAGCGCGCGCTGAATGCCGCGCGCCAAGGCCTCGAGAACCTGCGCGCCCTGAACCAGACCTTGACCGAAGATCCGGCAATCCTGGAAGCGGGCATCGCCTTGCATCTGGGCCGTGTCGCCTATGGCAATGTCGGCTCGGTCGAACGCCTCGACTTCACCGCGATTGGACCGGATGTCAATCTGGTCGCCCGCATTGCCACCCTCTGTGGTGAGCTGGGAGAGCCGATCCTGCTGTCGGAGCGTTTCGCTAAGGGCCTGAACCTGCCCCTGACCGATCTCGGCAGCCACCGCCTGAAGGGCTTCGCCAAGCAACAGCGGGTCTTCACGATCAAGGATCCGCTGGCACTGGAGCCTATCGAGACCAGCAACTAGACCAACTTCGGTTCCTGCCTGCAGCCCCCAAAAGCTTCAACTGTCATTTGGCGCGCAAATGTTGTATGAGCGTTCAAGACAAGTTCGCTAGCTACGCTCGGAACGGGCAGGGACGCACGCCATGGGTCGCTTCACCGGCAACGACTTCAATAACGTCATCTACGGTACCGACGACGCCGACTACATCTATGGGCTCGGCGGCAGCGACACGCTCCACGGCCTTTCCAGAGGCGATACCCTCTACGGCGGCGATGATGGCGACATCCTTAAAGGTGACGACCTTTATGGTAGCGGCGACGACGTCGTCTATGGAGGCGATGGCTTCGACGTCCTCTATGGCTATGGCGGCGACGACACCCTTTATGGAGGAACAGGAATTGAAGCCATCATTCGCGGCGGATCGGGATCTGACACCATCAGCGGCGGGCGTGGCTACGATTCCTACTTTTTCGGCGGCTATGGCGATGACCAGATCTTCGGCGACAGTGGCAACGACAAGATGCTGCGGGGCGACGATGGCAACGACATCGTGCGCGGCGGCGACGGCGACGACATCACCCTCTTCGGCGATGGTGAAGCCGGATTTGGCGGCAGCTTCAGCGGTAACGACATCGTCTACGGCGACACCGGAAACGATACCAGCCTCTTCGGGCGCGACGGTGACGACGTCATTGTCGGTCACAGCGGCAATGATCGTCGCCTGTTCGGAGGAAGCGGCAATGATATCGTCGTTGGCGACTATCTGACTGACAGTCTGGGAGGCGGATCGGGCGGTGTCGATATTGGTCTCTACGGCGGTGCCAACGACGACACCATCTATGGCGACACCGGGAATGATACCCAACTAGACGGCGGCGACGATTCAGACACCATATTCGGTGGTCTCGGCGATGACGCCTTGGTCTACGGTGCTTCCGGCGACGACACCTTGTTTGGCGGCAGCGGCGGCGACACCGCCTTCTATGGAGGCAGCGGCGCAGACAGCGTCAATGGAGACACCGGGAACGACACGCTCTACGGGGCATCCGGCACAGATGCGCTCTCCGGCGGTGTCGGCAAGGACCGCCTCTATGGCGAAGATGGAGACGACCAGAGCCACTTTGGTGGCTTCGGCTACGACTACATCTATGGCGGATATGGTGACGACAAGGCTCTCTTCGGCGACTCTGGTGATGATGACCTTTGGGGCGGCGATGGTGCTGACTCCAGCTTTTACGGCAGCAGTGGCTATGATGGGCTCTTCGGCGGAACCGGAGACGATGCCTACCTCTATGGGGGCAACGCTGTCGACGCGGTCGATGGATCCTACGGCGACGACTCGCACCTTTTCGGTGGCAGCGGTGAGGACTTTCTCTTCGGCAACAGCGGTGACGATGCGAGCCTCTTCGGCGGTTCAGGCCACGACGAGCTCTTCGGTGGCACCGGCAACGACACCTCTCTTGTGGGCGGAGAGCTTCGTGACGAAATCTTCGGTAGCGAGGGGGATGATCAAGCCTTTTTTGGCGGGCGCTCTATCGACACGATCTATGGCGGCGATGGGAACGATACCGGCCTTTTCGGCGGTAGCGCGCGCGACCTGATTCGTGGTCTTGATGGAGACGACATCTCTCTCTTCGGTGGCCAAGGCAGTGACTATGTAAACGGCAACTCCGGCGCCGACTCAGTTCATGGTCAGAAGGGCGCGGATACGCTCTTTGGCGAGTCCGGATCGGATAAGCTGTTCGGGGGCAGCGAGAATGACCGCCTCTACGGAGGCGAGGGCGTGGACCGCATGGTCGGAGGCGTTGGCGACGACACCTTCCACGTCGATACCAGCCGCGACAAGGTGGTCGAGAACAGCGGGGCCGGCAATGACCGCGTGATCGTCACCGCGCTTGTCTACACCTTGGCAGAGAATGTCGAGCGCCTGTCGAATGCCCAGGACGGCGTTTCCAGAACCCTGACCTCCAGCAGCGGTGGCGCCAGCCTGATCGGCAACTCCGCCGGAGATACCTTCTATGGCCAGGACGGCAACGACAGACAGTATGGTGGCATCGGCGATGACACCCTGACCGGTGACAAGGGCGTCGATTTCCTACGCGGCGGCTCCGGTGCCGATGTGCAGTACGGCGGCAATGGCGGCGACCTGCTCGACGGTGAAGGCGATGAAGATGTCAGAGACCTGCTCTTCGGCGCGGGCGGCGACGATACCCTGGTCTTCAACAACAATGACACCGCCTTTGGTGGGACCGGAGACAACATCTTTGCCTTCAACGGCGACGAGACCGGCTTCGTCACCAACGGCGAGGTCGTGGCTCTGGTGGAGATTGCCGACTTCTTCGGCGAGACCGGAGCGAACACGCTGCGCTTTGCCAGCGGCCTGGAGACGGGCAGCTTCACCTATGTCGAAAGCGCCGACTTCGGCGGCAACGGCAACTCCGAAGCCCGCTTCAACGGAATCCTGGGTCAGGTCGAGGTCGATAGCGACGGCGACGGCGACACGGACATGGCCTTCAAGATGACCAGGATGACGGCCGCCTCGCAGCTTTCCACCGGCGACTTTCTCTGGCTTGTCTAATAGAGAGAGCGGTTCATCGGTTAAGATGAACCGCCACCGCTGAGTGAGCGCTCAGCGGTGGCGGCGAGGGTCGGATCGCTTCTCTGGCAGGCCGCCTAGCGGGCCGCACTAGAGTCTGATCGCCCTCGTCTTTTCCTCGTGGCCTGAACGGATACCTGGGCTTTAGGCCCGGATGACAAGCAAAGGACCTGGAAAAGATGCGACACGCTACCATCGGGATTGACATCTCTAAAGCGCATTTCGATGCGCACCGCTTGCCCGATCGCGCAAGCCGCCGTTTCGCCAATTCGCCGGATGGCTTTGCCGGCTTGAAAGACTGGCTTGCCGGCTGGCAGGTCGAGCGGATCGTCTTCGAGGCCAGCGGCGCCTACACCAGAGCCTTCGAACAGAGCCTCTGGCAGGCCGGTCTACCGCTGGCCCGGGTCAATGCCCGCCAGGCCCGCCGCTTCGCCGAGGCGATCGGCAGCCTGGCCAAGACCGACCAGGTCGATGCCGCCATGCTGGCGCGCATGGGCCTGGCCCTGGAACCGCCCCGCAGCACGGTGCCCGATGAGACCCAGCAGCAGCTGCGGGAACTGAGGTTGGCCCGCAGGGCCCTGATCAAAGAGCGCACCGCGCTCTCCAATCGTTCGCAGAGCTTGAGCCTTCCCTTGCTCCGCCAACAACGCGATGCGAGCCTGAGCTTGATCGATGAGCAACTCGCCGCCATCGATCGCGCCCTCAAGGCTCTCGCCGAGCAAGACCCAGACCTGGGCCTGCGCCTCGCCATCCTGACCTCGATCCCGGGCTTGGGCGAGACCTCCGCCTTCGCCTTGCTGAGCGAGCTACCCGAGCTGGGGCGCATCAAGGCCAAGCCCCTGGCCAGCCTGGTCGGCCTCGCCCCCATGACCAGACAGTCGGGACAGTGGACCGGCAAGGCCTCGATCAGGGGCGGACGGGCCAAGCTGCGAACAGACCTCTATCTTCCCGCCATCGTCGCCTGCCGCTTCAATCCAGATCTCAAGGCGCTCTACGCCAGACTGACCATGGCCGGCAAACCCAAGAAAGTCGCCATCGTCGCAGTCATGCGAAAACTCATCATCCTCGCCAACGCTCTCCTCAGAGACCGGCGAACTTGGACACCACGAAGCACTTGATCGATTACGGATACTCTAGGCGGGAGGGGCCAATCAACTTGGGCCCCCTCCTCGCCCTACTTGAACCAGGTCGCCGTCCAGGGCATGAAGCTCACGATCATCAAGGTCACGAACATGGCCACGATGAACCACTTGCAGTAGCGCATCACCTCTTCGATTTTGAGCCCCGTCGCCGAACAGACGGTCAGGAGCACCGAGGCGACCGGCGGCGTCTGCTGTCCAATACCGAGGTTCAGGCAGACGATGACGCCGAAGTGGATCGGATCGATGCCCATCTCCTGCGAGAGCGGCAGCAGCATCGGCACGACGACGATGATAGCGGCCGAGGCATGCAGGAACATGCCGAGCAGCAGCAGGAAGAGGTTGATCAGTAGCAAGCGGAAGACATAGCTGTCGGTGATACCGCCCAGGCCCTCGGCAATCTGCTGGGGAATCTGCTCGTTGGCCAGGAACTGTCCCAAGACGGCGGATCCGGCGATGATCATCATCACGACCGAGGTCTGACGCACGGTGACAACGGCCAGCCCATAGACGGTCTTGAGATTGAGGTCGCGGCGCATGACCCAGCCGAAGAAGAGGGCCGCCACGGCCCCCAAAGCGGCCGCCTCCGTCGGTGTCACGAAACCGCCAATGAGGCCGCCCACGACCAGGACCGGGATCAGCAGGGGTACGAAGGCCGCCTTGAAGGTGGAACCCAAGCGGCCGACCTCAAAGCGAGCATCGACCGGATGCCCCTCCTTGCGAGCAAAGATGTAGCTAGTCAGCATGAAAGCGCCGCCCAGCAGAATGCCCGGCACGATTCCGGCGATGAAGAGATCCTTGATCGAGGTGTTGGTGGTCACCCCATAAAGCACCATGGGGATCGACGGAGGAATGATGATGCCCAAGGTGGCGCTGGTGGCTGTGACGGCGGCGGCGAAGGTCTTGGGATAGCCCTGCTTGGCCATAGAGGGCACGAAGACCTTGCTCATGACCGCGGCGTCGGCGACGGCCGAGCCCGACATCTCTGCCATGAACATGGAGGTCACCACGTTGACATGCGCCAGGCCGCCGCGCAGCCAGCCGACCAATGCGCGCGCCAGGGCAATGATTCGGTCGGAGATCGAGGTCGCCCCCATCAACTCGCCCATGACGATAAAGAGCGGGATGGCGAGCAGGACCACCTTGTTGACGCCTGAGAACATTTGGATCGGCGCCATGATGAGATCGATGCCGGAGATGGCCATGGAGATCGCAGCGGCGATCATTAAGGCAAAACCGATGGGCATGCCCATGGCGATCATGAGCAGCAGCAGGGCGATGACGAGCCAAGCCATGGGTCAGGTCTCCTCGCCGGCGTCGGGCTCTTGCCCCTGCAGGCTCTCGCGCAGGCGAACGGCCGTGGCCAGCAGCAGCAGCAGGGCGGCAATCGGCAGGATCAGCATGAACCAGCCCTGCGCAATCTCTGCGGTCTCGATCTCGGTCGCGCCGGAGACCTGGATCATGCGGATGGACTGCCAGAGGAGCATCACCAGAAAGCCACCGATCAGGACCGCGTTGGCGATCTCGAGCCCACGCTGCGCCTTGACCGGCAATGACTGGGCCAGCAAGTCGAAGGCGATGTGCCCCTCGCGCCGCATGGCCAGATAGGCGCCCAGAAAGGCGATCCAGACCAGCAGCAAACCGGGCACCTCGTCTGCCGTCACCACGATGGAGCCCAGGGCGTCGCGGATGCCGAAGTAGAAGGGGCGCAAGCCCTCCCAGTCCTTCGCCAGATCGCGCAACAGGCCCAGCACCAGATAGCGGTTCAGAACATTGAGGAAGATGAAGAGGCAAGAGGCGGTGAAGATCGTCACCGCCACCGCCTCTACAGCCCGGTCTAGGGCACGGAGCGCACGCATTACTCCGCGCCGCGAATGATCAAGAGATAGTCGTCGCCCTGGCTGTCGACATAGTCCTCGTAGCTGCCAGCCGTCGCTTCTTTGAAGGCGACAACATCGACCTCGTTGATCTCCACCTTGCCCTGCATCTCGTCGAAGTACTGGGCCTCCATAGCCGCGGCCGCCTCATAGGCCTGGTCGGTAATCGCGCGCCCGACCTCGACGAAGACTGCCTGCTGCTCCGGCGTCAGGCTTTCGAAGAAGTTCTCAGAGGCCAGCAGGAAGGAGGGCGTGTAGACATGTCCGGTCAAGGAGAGGTGATCGGCGACCTCAAAGTGCTTCTGCTCATAGAAGCCATAGGTCGCGGCCTCGGCCCCGTCGACCACGCCGGTCTGCAGCGCAGTAAAGGTCTCTCCCCAGGAGACCTTCTGCGGCGTGGCGCCCATGTCCTGGAAGACCTGCTGGCGGAACTTTCCGCCGGAGATGCGGATCTTCAGGCCCTCCAGATCGAAGGGCTCGCCGATCGCCCGTTCGGAGTTCATCACATGGCGGAAGCCATTCTCGTAGACGCCGATCACCTTCATGTTGCCGACCTCTTCGACGCGCGCGCGGATCGCCTCCTCAAGGCCCGCATCCATGGCGCGCTGCACATGGGCGCGGTCGGTGAAGAGCCACGGCAGATCGAAGACGCCCAGCTTCTTGTCCAGCTTCATGACGCCGGAGGCGACGTTGATCATCTCCAAGGAACCGGCCTGGATGTTGGTCATCAGGTCCTTCTCCTTGCCGAGCTGACCGCTCGGATAGAGCTTGAACTCGAACTGACCCGGCAGGCGCTTCTCCACCTCGGCTGCGAAGAGTTCGGACTGCGCGTGGAGCGGTGAGAACTCCGACACGTGGCTGGCAATGCGAACCTCGCGCGGTTCCGCCAGGGCGCTTAGCGCAAAGAGACTGGCACCGGCCACACCAAGCGCTACTGCAAAGACTCGATTCATGATGGATCCTCCCATTGGGCTGCCCAGGCGTCTCTCGCCAAGGTCAGCGAATTTCCGTCTTGTAGTGGAACTGATCGGCGCGTCCGCGACTGCGGCGCCACTCCAGTGGCGTGCCATTGAACCCCCGGGCAACGCGTTCGATGACGATGACTGGGGCGCCTTGATCGATGCGCAACAGCCTTGCGGTCTCTGCGGAGGCGATCTCCGCAGTCAGAGATTCTTCGGCCGAGACCACCAGCTGACCGCAGGCGCTCTCGTAGACCGGATAGAGCAACGGTCCGACCGCATCGACCGGCAGCTCCATAAAGGCAGCGAAGGGATCAGCCGGCAGCCAGATCTCCTCTGCCAGCGCCGGCTGATCGTTGATCAGGCGCAAGCGGGTCATGGCAATCCCAGCACTACCCTCTTCCAGCGCCAGCGCACGGGCGACATAGCTCGGCATGGGCTCCAGGACGCGACGAAGAATGCGTCCTTCCGGCACCGCGTTCTCACCCGACGCCTGACGGAAGCGAAAGAAGCGGAAGAGCGAGTGATCGAAGCGAGGCCGACGCACATAGGTGCCGCGGCCGCGGAATCGCTCCAACAGCCCTTCATCAACCAGCATGGCGATGGCCTGGCGCACGGTGCCGGCGGCCATGCCATAGCGCTCCGACAGCCAGGTCTCGGACGGCGCCCGATCCCCCGGCCGCCACTGCCCGCTATGGATCTCCTGCCGCAACTCGTCCGCCAGCCGTTGATAGAGCGGTAGCCGCTCATCGCCAGGAAGCTCGTCACCCTGCTCAAACATTCTTTGCATCTGCCCTCTAGACAAACTCTAATTAATAAGTTCTCTATAGAACTGGAGATGTCAAGAGGGAATCTGAGATGGAGCTGTCGGGAGCCAATCGCTTTATGGGTGGGCTGAAGGGCACCTTTGATGGACATGCCCACGTCTTTCGGGTCGATCTGCCGATGGCAGCCGAGCGTCGCTACACCCCGAAGGCGCCGGCACCACTGGCAACCTTTGCCGGTCTTTTGAGGGGGGAGGGCCTAGACGGGGCTCTCTTGGTACAGCCCAGCTTTCTGGGCACCGACAACGCGCAGTTGCTCGCTGCCTTGAAACAAGGCGGTGCCTGGACAGACCTCGCGTTTCGTGGGGTCGCCGTTCTCAGCCCCGAGGAACCCGATTGGCGTGACCAGCTCCAGCGCTACGACGCCGCCGGCGTGGTCGGCCTTCGCCTCAACCTCGTCGGACGCCTGGAGGATCTGGCCGCTTGGCGTCCGCTCCTCGCCGCGGTTTCTGACCTGGGCTGGCATGTCGAACTGCACTGCGAAGGTGGGCGCATCCCGACCTTGCTCCCGACGCTCCTCGACCTTTGTCAGATCCTGGTGATCGATCATTTCGGCCTGCCCTGGCCAGACCAGCCGCTCGACTGCCCCGGCCATCGTGCTTTGCTCAGCGCCCCGCCGGAACGGCTGTTGGTCAAAGTCTCAGCACCCTATCGCGTGTTTCCTGAGTTAACCTCACGCCAAGCGGCCGAGCGCGCCACGCCGATCTTCACAAGCTTCCTTGATCGCCTAGGACCCGATGCTTTGCTCTGGGGCAGCGACTGGCCATGGACGCGCTTCGAAGGGCGGCACAGCTATGCCGAGGCCTTGTCGTGGCGTGCTCTCTGGGAGGGGGCAGAGCCTACAGGCGCGCAGCAGCGATCCCGGTGATCAGGCCTGCGAACTCACCACGGAGGATAAACCTCTCTTCAATGCAGAAGTCACTGTCGAGCTTCTCCGGCTCTCGGCAGGATAGTGCGAGCTCCAGGATGGCCTCGCCCAAAGCAAGATCCTTCTCCTCGGCCAGAGCTATGGCGCGCTGAACCAGGGCAGCCGTGTTCGCTTGATGCACAATAACAGTGCGCCAGGCCGGCACGACAAGCAGGGCTTGGTTGCCTAGACCCCACCCCCAGAAAGTCCCTGCCGGCAGGCCGGTCTCAGGACCAGGAATCCACCACATCGCGCTATAGCCAGCGCGGAGCCCCTCTATCTCGGTTTCTACCAAGCCCTTGGAGATCTGCTCGACCCATGCGCTGGGCAGTACCTGAGATCCCTCAACCTCACCCTTATGCAGATAGAGCTCACCCAGGGTGACGAGATCTCTGCCCGACATCTTGAAACTTGCCGCTCTGTGCTGTGAGAGATCGGGTTCTTCGATGTAGGTCACATGCTCCGGCTTGAAGTCCTGCAGTCCCAGAGGTTCGGCGATCGCTTGATGAAAGGCAGTTGCGATCGGCTGCTCCGTCCGTTCCTCGTAGATCGTGGACAGCGCGTTGTGGTCCCAGTTGTTGTAGGCCCAGACCCTACCCGGCTCGTTCTCCTCTGACCCCAAGCGGCGCATCTTCTCAGCCGTCAGACCAGCTTCCGCGGCCGCAGCATGGTTGATGCCGGAGACGTTGTTGAGGAGATGCTGAACCGTCGCCTGTTTCTGGCCCGGCGTCAGGGACTGAGGCTGATCATCAATACCAAGCTCCTCCAAGGTCGAGGACAGAGAGATCTGATCAGGCCCCTCACCGAGCCTCTGGCCAATCAAGGTGCTAAGCAGTGCCTTACGCACCGAGTGGACCGGCAGCACCGTCGCGGGATCGCCCAGAACGCCCACGACCTCGCCATCCGTGACGATAAGGAGCGTATCGGTGCTGAGCCGCGCTGCGTAGTCGAAGGCCGCTTCCAAGCCTTTATGGTTCCAACCCAGATCAGCGGCCGCGTCTGCTCCCAACAGCTCAATGACCACCGGGCGCGGCTCAAAGGGCGGCCTAGCACTGCTCGACAAACCCAGACCACGCTCTCCCGTCGCCAGGAGAAACGCCAAGACCCCAGCCGATGCCAGGACCACAGCAAGCGCCATTTGCTTCATCAGTTTCTTAGACATGGCCGTCTCGTGACCGGTCGGTCAGCTGGAGGAAGAGAGACGTCTGCTGCGTCCTGCTTGCAGCCCTCTAGAGTGCAATCATCACGGGCAATCTCGATAGAGAGGTGACGTCGACGCCTCTTGGGATCAAGTCTGAATCGCTGGACGGGGTCTAATGGCGCAGAGAACCGGTCACGAGGGCACGGAAGAACCTGCTGGAAACAAGAGCTCGGCCGGTCACAGCTGTGCTAGGCTCCCGGTGCCAGCGACCCATACGAGAAAGCACAGGGGTGATGGGGACAGACAGGGAAACCATTCTTGCAGAGGGTTTGGACGTACCGCTGCAAGCCTTCTCGGAAATTCCACTGATCGACTTTGCTGCGTTTCGCGACGGCTCAGAGAGGCAAGGCGTAGCGAGGGCGATCGCCGAGGCCTCACGGGACGTGGGATTTCTCTATGTGATCAATCACGGCGTCCCGCAGGAGCTGCTCGACAAGGCTATGGGCTGGGGTCGGCGCTTCTTCGATTTGCCGGAGACCGAGAAGGCAGCGCTCTATAGGACGGCTGAGCGGGGCTACCGCGGCTACCGCGGACCCTTTGGACAGAACTACGATCCAAACCGACAGCTCTCTTACAACGAAAACTACTTTCTATGGACCGATGCGCCCAGCGGACACCGCTTGGCCGACAGGACCCTGCCGCTGGCCAAGCCCAATCTTTGGCCGGCGTCCCTGCCTGGCTTCAGGGCGGAGGTCGAGACTTACATGGACGCCGTGCTGGCTTTCGCGCGGGAACTGATGAAGGCCTTCGCGCTCGCCCTGGGTCTGCCGGCCGACGCCTTTGAGACCATCACCGATGCCCCGCTGGGCACGCTCAGCTTCAACCACTATCCGCGCCACGACGGTCGTATCGACCATGAGGTGCTGGGCATCAGCGAGCATTCCGATTACGGACTGGTCACCGTGCTGGCACAGGACGAAGTGCCCGGCCTGCAGGTCAAGAACGCAGCCGGTGATTGGGTGGGTGCACCGCCCCTCCCCGGCAGCTTCGTCATCAACCTTGGCCAACAGATGGAGCGGCTGACCAACGGCCTCTTCAAGGCGACGGCGCATCGCGTGATTAATGCCTCAGGCCGCGAGCGCTATTCCCTGCCCTTCTTTCTGGAACCCAACTGGGACGCGGAGATTCCCGTCTTGGAGGTCTGCCAAGGCCCCAATCATCCGCCGGCCTATGAGACAGTCCAAGCCGGCCCCTACTACCTTGCGATCCTGGAGCGCAGCCACGCAGAGCTGCCGGCCCACATGCGGCCGCACGCAGAGGCCTTGCTGACGCGCTAGGCCTCGGGAAGAGACCCTTCGAGCGACTCCCCTGCCACGTCTAGCTTGACGAGCGCCCGCCTGCGCGGGCGAGTATCGTTGGCACCAAGAAGCGTCCGGGACGGCCTTGAGAACACGCATTGAAGACATCAGGCGGCGCGAGCTGATCGAAGCGGCCTACGAGACCCTGAAGGAACGCGGCATTCAGGGCACGACTGTGGCACGCATCGCAGAGCGGGTCGGCATGACGCCTGGCGTCGTGCAGTACTACTTCAAGAACAAGAAGAAGCTGCTGGAGCACACCCAGCGCTACGCCAACAAACAGCTGCGGCTGAGAAACCTCGCCTATCTCAAGGACAGCAAGACCCCGCGCGAGCGCCTGGATGCCATTCTCAGAGCCAACGTCGCGCCGGACCTCTTCATCTTGCCGACGGCTCAGGCCTGGCTGGCACTCTGCGTCGAGGTCCCTCACGATGTCACCTTCGCCCGCATTCAACGGGCAATTCGCAAGCGCACGCTCTCCAACCTGGTCCACGCACTGACACCCCTGCTCCCCCGCGAGGAGGCCGTCAGCTTTGCGCAAGAATTGAGCGCCATGATCGACGGCCTTTGGCTTCGCTGCGCGACAAGCAGCGAGCCCGTCGCTCCAGACGACGCCCTCTCAATGCTGCGCGCCGCGGTAGACAGAAAGCTGGGTCCGAGCCCGCGGCCCCAGCCCTAAAACCAGTCCGATCTGCAGTGACGCGATTGCCATCGCGTCTCCAGGCAGCCAAAAACCACAACAAAATCAGTTGTCTATTCT
Organism: Rhodospirillales bacterium; assembly: GCA_963669335.1. Lineage (GTDB taxonomy): Bacteria > Pseudomonadota > Alphaproteobacteria > Kiloniellales > JACOMY01 > JACOMY01. The sequence continues at coordinate 414,274 of OY770023.1, read as the reverse complement.
CTTGAAAGAAAAACATTTGATGCATATGAATTTTTTCCTATGCATATAGTATTTTTGTGATAAGATCCTGCGCATGCCCAGGCTATGCACCGCCCAGATTTCTCTCGCCTACGAGGCGACCGGCCGTGGAACGGCGGTCCTCTTCCTGCATGGCGCCGCCATGCAGCTGACCGACTGGCCCAGCACCCTGATCGATCGCATCGCCCAGGACTTTCGGGCCATCAGGTTCGATCTGCGGGATGCCGGCCTCTCCAGCAAGCTCGGGCCTTGCCAAGATCAGAGCGTCGGGCAGCGCTGGTCCGATCTGCAGCAGGAGGCTGGGAGCCTGGCCCCCTACGACCTCTTCGACATGGCGGAGGACGTGGTCGAGGCCATGGACAGCTTAGAGATCGCGGAGGCGCACCTGGTCGGGGTCTCGATGGGGGGCATGATTGCCCAACTGGTTGCCGCCCAGCACCCGGGTCGCGTGCTCAGCCTTTCAAGCCTCATGTCATCCGCCGGCACGCAGGGCCTCAATCCCACCCCGGCGGTGTGTCAGGCCCTCACCGATGCCTGCAGCGTTTTCACCGATCCGACGGAGGCGGCTGACCGCTTGAGCCGGTCTCACGCCGCCTACTACGGACCCGAGGAGCACTATGACCCGTTGGCACTGCGGAGCCAGATCGAGCGCGCACTGGCGCGAAGCAGCTGCCCGAACGGGGTCAACCGTCAGCTCCAAGCCATTCTCGCCACCGGCGATCGCCGTGCTCTGCTTCGACAAATCACCTGCCCAACCCTGGTGGTGCACGGGACGGCAGACCCCTGCATCGATTACGCCGCGGCAGTCGAAGCGCAGCGGCTGATCGCGGACTGCGATCTCCTGACAATTCCCGGCATGGGGCACGAGTTCACAGAGGCCAGCAGTGCCGAGATCGCCGACGCGATCCATGGTCACTGTCGTAAGGCAGAGGCGCGGCGATCTCCCGCCACGCCTGCCAAGCGACCGCACGAAGCCATCTGCCAGCGACCCACAACCAACGACTAACGGGAGGAGAACCATGATGCAGTTGAAGACAGGCGCCCCCTACGGCAGCGCAGATTATCTCTCTCGCCGACAGCTTCTTGTTGGTGGTGCAGCCCTTGGCGCCGCGGCCAGTCTCTTTGGTGCTCCCCTGGTGCGGGCGGCGGCACCGAAGAAGGGCGGTACCTTGATTGCCGGTGTGGCCCATGGATCGACCACCGACACCCTGGATCCGGCGACCTATGAGAACAACTACACGGTCGGCCTGGCCAACGGCATCCACAACTTCCTGACGGAGATCGACTCCGACGGCAGCCTGGTCCCCGAGCTGGCCGAAAGCTGGGAAGCCAATGCCACCGCCACCCAATGGGCCTTCACCTTGCGTCCCGGTGTCGAGTTCCAGAACGGCAGGACGGTCACGGCAAAAGACGTGCTGGCCTCCATCAATCATCACCGTGGTGCCGACAGCAACTCCGCCGCCAAACCGCTGGTCGCCGGAGTTCAGTCTCTCCGCGCCGATGGAGACTCAAGGGTCGTTTTCGATCTCTCGGCCGGAAACGCCGACTTCGCCTATATCCTGAGCGACGTGCACCTGCCGATCGTCCCGGCCAACGAAGACGGCAGCATCGACTGGGCCTCCGGCATCGGTGCCGGCGGCTATGTCCTCAAAGAGTTTGAGCCCGGCGTGCGTGCCAAGCTGACCCGCAATCCCAACTACTGGAAAAGCCACCGCGCGCACTTCGACGAGATTGAACTGCTCTCGATCGTCGATGCCGCGGCGCGCTCCAACGCGCTCATCACCGGAGAGATCCAGGTCATGGATCGCTGCGATCCCAAGACCGTGCACCTGTTGAAGCGCACCCCGGGTCTGCGCGTAGAGGAGATAACCGGAACCCTGCACTATACCTTTCCCATGCGCACCGATGTTGCCCCTTTCGACAACAGGGACGTGCGCCTTGCCCTCAAATACGCCATCGATCGCGAAGAGCTGCTGCGCAAGATCATTCGCGGCCACGGAATCACCGGCAACGACCATCCGATCGGTCCGCCCAACCGCTTCTATGCCGCAGGCCTGGAGCAGCGCAGCTATGATCCCGAGCGCGCCCGCTTTCACCTGAAGCAAGCCGGCCTGGAGCAGCTCTCCGTCGACCTTTCGGCTTCGGAAGCCGCCTTCAGCGGCGCCGTCGACGCAGCCGTGCTCTATCGCGAGCAGGCTGCTCCTGCCGGCATCGACATCAACGTGGTGCGCGAGCCCAACGACGGCTATTGGTCCAACGTCTGGCTGAAGAAGCCCTGGTGTGCCTGCTATTGGAGCGGCCGCCCGACCGAGGACCTCATGTTCTCCATGGCCTATGAGGCCGGCGCTGATTGGAACGACACCTACTGGGACAACGAGCGTTTCAACCAGTTGCTGGTCCAGGCGCGCGCCGAGTTGGATCAGGACCTGCGGCGCGACCTCTATTACGAGATGCAGTCCCTGGTCCGCGACGACGGCGGCGTCGTCGTTCCCATGTTCGCCAACTATGTCTTTGCCGTATCAGACCGGGTCCAGCACGAGCCGCAGATGGCCGGCAATTGGGACCTGGACGGCGAGCGCTTCATGGAACGCTGGTGGTTTGCCTAAGACCACAAGATAGAGATGCCAAGCCCCTTCGATCACCCGGTCGAAGGGGTTGCTTCTGACTACATCCGAAACAAGATCTCCGCTCTCCTTTGCTTGCAAGCGTAGAATCCGGTCCTTAAGCTGTCGTTCTGTCGGATCTCTGAAAACTGGAAAGAGTTCCAGCAACAAAAAGGAGGCAGCCACGTGCGGATTGTAGGAACACTGGCAGTCGCGCTCGGGCTCCTCGGCCAGGCAACACTGGCTTCGGCCGAGAGCAGTTTCGTGGTGCTGGGCGACATGCCCTATGACGAGGCAGGACAGACCGACAGCATCCGGTACATGGGATCGCTCCTGAGACAACAAAATACCGACCTGGTCATTCACTATGGCGATCTGAAGGGCGGCGGTGAGCGCTGCGACGACGATCTCTTGGAGGTACGCCGCGAGATCATTCTTGGTCTGGTCCCCGGCCGGGTCGTCTTTACGCCGGGAGACAACGATTGGACAGACTGCGACCGCAAGAGCAATGGGGGTTACAACGAACTGGAGCGGCTGGACAGACTAAGAGAGCTCTTCTTCACCGGTCCAACGCCGGGCGGTCCAGACTGGCAGCTTGTCAGACAGATGCCGGGCTATCCGGAGAACGGCCGCTGGCAGAAAGATGAGCTGCAGTTCGTAACCCTCCATGTCGTAGGCACGAGCAACGGACGTAGAAATATAGATCTCGGCAAGGCAGAGCGAGACCAGCTGAGCAAGAAAGAGGCCAAGGAAGCGGAGGATAAGCTTAAACAAGAAGCGCGGGAGCGTGCCAATGCGCGCGATCTGGCGAACGTGCAATGGCTTTCCGAAGCCTTTGCTGCTGCCGAGGACGCAAAAGGATTGGTGGTGGTCATGCACACGGACCCGACCGATCTCGACAAGAAGGACAGAGACCACGCGCACATCGCCTGCGGCGGAGACGTGCTCAAGAACTGCAACCCCTACAAGGCCATAATCGACAGTCTGCGGTTGCAGGCTGCAGAATTTGAAAGACCGGTCCTTCTCGTTCACGGCTCGACCAAGGCCTACTGTCTCGATAAGAGCTATGGGAAGGGCGTTGCTCCGCAGCTTTGGCGGCTCAACGGTCCCGGAGATTTCGTCGTAATCGATGCCGCAGTGGTAACCTTCGATCCGACATCCTCACAGCCCTTCGAAGTAACCGGGCTGCTGAGCGAGCACGGTGTCCCGGCTTGTTAGGGTTCAAACCCAATCAGACGATTGAAGCGGCGCGGGGAAAGATGATTCTGATAGGGTGAACCTATCGGAGTATTGCCATGTCTCGTCTGTTTTGGCTGTCGGATGCCCAGTGGGAGCAGGTTGCACCGCATCTGCCGAAGAACCAACCGGGGGCTCGTCGGGTTGACGACCGTCGGGTGATTTCGGGCATCATCCAGGTTCTCAAGACGGGCTGCCGTTGGTGTGATTGTCCAGCCGAGTACGGTCCCTCTACCACGGTCTATAACCGTTTCAATCGCTGGTCCCGGCGGCGCTTTTGGGCCAACCTCGTCGAAGCGCTCGCAGCCTCTGGTGCAGTGACGAAATCAACGGCCATCGATTCCACCTACGTGAAGGCCCATCGCTCCGCCCATGGCGGAAAAGGGGGGCGAAAAACCAAGCGATCGGCCCTTCGCGCGGCGGCCAGACCACCAAAGTCCACGCGCTCACGGACCTCCTCGGCCGGCCCTACGCCTTCGACCTGACGCCAGGCAACGTTTCGGACGTCAAGGCCGCTGGCCTGCTCCTGCCCCGTGCGGCCGGTGCCCGATACCTGCTTGCCGACAAAGGGTACGACGCCAACGCCATCCGCAAGACCTTGCGTGGCGCTGGCGCCGTGCCGGTCATTCCCGGCCGGATCAACCGCAAACGCAAAATACACTATGACAAGGCCCGATACCGCGACCGCCATCAAATCGAAAACGCCTTCTGTCGCCTCAAAGACTTCAGACGCGTCGCCACGCGCTACGACAAACTCGCCAGAAACTTCCTCTCAGCCGTCGCCATCGCTACTCTCGTCGCATTCTGGCTATGATCGAGTCTGAACCCTAGGACGAGCAACAGGACAATAGAGCGACCCACCGATTACGAGGCTGCAGCCGCCTCAAAGAGCCCCAACGTGGTCTCCAAGCCCTGGCGCATGTGGTCTTCCAAATGCGCCAGCATGGCATCCAAGTCATCGCCGCAGGCATGGCGCAGGTAGAGGTCATGGGCCTGGCGCAAGGGCCCGCGGCGACCATGGGCGTGCTGATGCAGTGAGAAGTAGAGATGCAGGTTGGGTTTCATGCGCTCCCAAGCCTGCAGCAGCAGAGAATGGCCGCTCAGCTCATAGCACCAGCTGTGCAGATGCAGCTCCTGCTCGATCGCGCGGGTGCCGTCGCTGCCCGCCTTGATCGTCTGGCTCAAGGTTTCGTTGCGGGCCTTGAGGTCGGCAAGCGCTGCCGGACTGCGCTTCGCCCAGCACTCGCGAAAGGCCAGCTGCTCCAGGGCCACCCGTAGCGAATAGAGCTCTTCCAGGTCCTTGCGCCCGATGTGGCGGACGTGGACGCCCTTGTAAGGCACGCTGACCAGGAGGCCGACGTCGACCAGGTCGCGGATTGCCTCGCGCAAGGGCGCACGACTGACACCCAGGTGCTTGGCCAGGTCCTGCTCTCTCAAGCGCTGTCCCGGTTCCAGCTTGCCGCTTACGATCAGCGGCATGAGACGCGTCAGGATCTGCTTCCTGATGGTCTGGTCCGCAACGGGGGTCAGATCGAGCGTCGTCAAGAAATCCTGGTCCTTTGCTGTGCTTACCGGTGCCCTGCCATGGCGAAGACATAGCATCGCGCCCGGAGCTTGACCAAACCGCTTCCTGCATTAGCACGATCAGATAGATTTTTGTCGACAATCTTATGATCTACCGATAGTCTGTGGTTCGGCGCATTCAGGAGAGGTCCGGTGCTGCCGCGCGACCTCGGTCTTCGTCAAAGACCGAGGCTCTTCAAACCCAGAAGACTTTCCGGGAGGAGCCCCATGACCAGACATAGCATTCAAAGGACCCTATGCAGCCTCACCCTCCTGGGGGTCTTGGCAGCCGGTCCCGCCACCGCCGAAGACACCAAGTTCATCACCATCGGAACCGCCGGACAGACCGGCATCTACTATGTCGTGGGGCAATCGATCTGTAAGTTCGTGAACCGCAACAGCGGCACCCACGGCTATCGCTGCACGGCACCGGCAACCGGTGGCTCAATCGCCAATCTGAACGGCATCGCGGCGGGCGATCTGGACTTGGCAACTGTCCAGTCCGATTGGCAGTACCACGCCATGAAGGGCAGCAGCAGCTTCTCGGACAGCGGCCCGAACGAGAAGCTGCGCTCCATCTTCTCCGCCCACCCCGACGTGGTGACCGTGGTCGCCCGCGCCGATTCCGGGATCGAGACCCTGGCCGACCTCAAGGGCAAGAAGGTGAACATCGGCAACCCCGGCTCCGGCTCCCGGGCCACGGCCGAGGTCTTGATGGACACCGTCGGCATCTCCGTAGACGACCTGGCATTGGCCTCGGCGCTCAAGTCCTCCGAGCAGTCGGCAGCACTTTGCGACAACAAGATCGACGCCATGATCTTCTCCGCCGGTCACCCGGTCGGGAACATCAAAGAGGCGACGGTCGCTTGCGACACCCGTTTCATCCAGGTTTCCGGCGATGAAATCGACGCCCTGGTCGAGAAGACGCCCTACTACGCCAAGGCAACCATTCCTGCCGGCATGTATCGCCTCCAGCCCGACACCATTCAGTCCTACGGGCCCCTGGCAACCCTGGTGACCTCTAGCGACACGGACGAGGAAGCGGTCTATCAGGTGGTCAAAGCCATCTTCGACAACTTCGATCGCTTCAAGGATCTGCACCCCGCCTTCGCCAACCTCGATGAGCAGTCGATGATCGCCAATGGCACCATCGCACCGATCCATCCAGGCGCTCTGCGCTACTACAAAGAGCGTGGCTGGATGTAGTCATAGACGGCGACACGCTCTAGCCATAGAGCCAATCGATGAAGCAGCGGCGGCAGTGTCACACTGCCGCCAATTGCAGCAGATCGGCCTTGAATGCGCCTCTGGGTCGGCCGATGCTCTAGAGGTTACCGAGCGGGCCGAAAGAGCCCCCCAAAAGAGCGACCCAGGAGAAACAAGAAAATGACACGTGAGGTGATCCGCAACGCGACCCTCGCCGAGGAAAGCACGCTTGTCCGAAAGCTGGCGGAGGAAAGCGGCCTGGACGAGGCTGCACGCGCCAAGATCTCGACCGCCGCGGCCGATCTGGTCCGCGACGTCAGAGGCTCCGGCAGTGTCGGCATCATGGAGGCCTTTCTGGCCGAATATGGCCTCTCGACCAAGGAAGGCGTCGCCCTCATGTGCCTGGCAGAGGCCATGCTGCGCGTACCCGACACGCCCACCGTCGATGCCCTGATCAAAGACAAGATCGCACCGCACGACTGGGGCGCCCACCTGGGCGGCGCCAGCTCCATTCTCGTGAACGCCACCACCTGGGGCTTGATGCTGACCGGCCGCGTGCTGGATGAGGATGAGGCCAGCCTGGCCGGCGTGCTGCACGGTCTGGTCCGCCGCATGGGCGAGCCGGTGATCCGCAAGGCGACCGGCGAGGCCATGAAGGAGATGGGCAAGCAGTTCGTGCTGGGCCGCAGCATCGCGGAGGCCATGAAGCGCGGCCAAGAGATGATCGACAAAGGCTACACCTACTCTTATGACATGCTGGGAGAGGCAGCGCGGACCGATGCCGACGCCAGGCGCTATCACAAGGCCTATGCCGACGCCATCGCCGCCATCGCCAGGCATGCAGACAAATCCGATATCCGCGCCAACCCGGGCATCTCGGTCAAGCTCTCGGCCCTGCACCCGCGCTATGAGATGGGCCAGCGAGAAAGCATGCTGCCGCTGCTCTCAGGCCGCTTGCTGGAGCTGGCGCAGGCCGCCAAGGCCGCCAACATCGGCTTCAACATTGATGCCGAAGAGGCCGACAGACTGGATCTCTCCCTTGATGTGATCGAGCGCACGCTCTCAGACTCTTCCTTGGCTGGCTGGGACGGCTTCGGCATCGTGGTTCAGGCCTTCGGGCGCCGCGCAGCCCCGACCCTGGATTTGCTGCATGATCTGGCCGAGAGCCTCGACCGCCGCATCATGGTGCGCCTGGTCAAGGGCGCCTATTGGGACATGGAGATCAAGCGTGCCCAGGTCATGGGCCTGAAGGGCTATCCGGTCTTCACTCGCAAGGTGCACACCGATGTCAGCTATCTGGCCTGCGCACGCAAGCTGCTGGGCCTGACTGACCGCATCTACCCACAGTTCGCCACGCACAACGCGCACTCGGCCGCCGCCGTGCTGCACATGGCCGGCGACAAGCAGCGCAACTTCGAGTTCCAGCGCCTGCATGGCATGGGCGAGGCCCTGCATGACGCGGTCATGACGCGGGCCGGCACGCGCTGTCGCATCTATGCCCCGGTCGGTGCCCATCGCGACCTGTTGGCCTATCTGGTGCGGCGCCTCTTGGAGAACGGCGCCAACAGCTCCTTCGTCAATCAGATCGTCGACCTCTCGGTCTCGCCGGAGGAGATCGCGCAAGACCCCATCGCCATTGCCAGCCAGGATGGCTTCTCTCCCAATCCCAAGATCGAGCGGCCCTTTGAGATCTTCGCGCCAAGGCGCAACAGCCAGGGATGGGACCTGACCGATCCAATAGACCTGGCCGCCATCGACGCCGGTCGTGCTCCCTTTGCAGCGCCCCATCGCTGGTCTGCGGAGCCCCTGGTTGTGGGCGGAGCCGCCTCCAGCCCCGCGCAAGAAGTGACCAATCCGGCCAAGCCTGACGAGGTCGTCGGAGATCTTCGCGAAGCCGATGCAGAGCTTGCCAAAGCCGCAGTCTCGGCAGCACGCGCAGCCCAGCCGGCCTGGGAGTCCACCCCGGCCAGCGACAGAGCTGAAATTCTGCGGCGGGTCGCCGATCTCTATGAGGAGCATACCTTCGAGTTCCTGGCTCTGGCGACGCGGGAGGCCGGCAAGACTCAGCTGGACGGTGTGGCCGAGGTGCGAGAAGCGGTCGACTTCCTGCGCTTTTACGCCAGCGAGGCCGAAAGGGTCGAGGCCGGCAGCCGAGCACGCGGTGTCATCGTCTGCATCAGCCCCTGGAACTTCCCCTTGGCAATCTTCACCGGTCAGATCTCCGCCGCGCTGGCGACCGGAAACGCGGTCCTCGCCAAGCCGGCCGAGCAGACCCCGCTGATCGCCTACAAGGCCGTGACCCTGATGCGGGAGGCCGGCGTGCCGGAGGGCATCATTCAGCTGCTGCCGGGTGATGGCGCCGCCGTCGGAGGGCCGCTGACGGCCGATCCCCGCATCGACGGCGTCTGCTTCACCGGATCCACCGCGGTGGCGCAGCTGATCAACCGCCAGCTCGCGCGCTCCGCCCCGCATGCCATGCTGATCGCAGAGACCGGCGGCCTCAATGCCATGATCGTCGATTCCACCGCGCTCTTGGAACAGGCGGTGCGCGACATTGTCCGCGCCTCCTTCCAAAGTGCGGGCCAGCGCTGCTCGGCACTGCGCGTGCTCTATGTGCAGAAGGACGTGGCCAAAGAGCTGATGGAGATGCTGACCGGGGCCATGGAGGAGTTGCAGGTGGGAGACCCCTGGCTGCTCTCAACCGACGTCGGGCCGGTTATCGACCTCGAGGCGCAGCAGCGCATTGCCGGCTACTGCCAGGCGGCGAGCGACAAGAAGCGCCTGATCAAGGCCTTGCCGGTCGACGACAAGGGGCTCTTCGTGGCGCCCACCGCCTTGAAGGTCTCCGGCATCGAGGATCTCGAGGAAGAGATCTTTGGCCCGGTGCTGCACGTTGCGACCTTCGATGGCAGTCAGATCGACAGGGTGGTCGATGCCGTCAACGCCAAGGGCTATGGCCTGACCTTCGGCCTGCACACCCGCATCGATAGCCGCGTGCAGGAGATCCTGGACCGGATCCATGTCGGCAACATCTACGTCAATCGCGACCAGATCGGCGCCGTCGTGGGTTCGCAGCCCTTCGGTGGCGAGGGGCTTTCCGGGACTGGCCCCAAAGCCGGTGGCCACTACTACGCCCCACGTTTCCGCCGGCCTCTGGAGAATGCGGAGGGTCATGGCGCCTCCGAGGGTCCCTCTAAGGAGGCCGCGGCCCTGAAGGTGGCCTTGGCCGGGCTGGACGCGAGGGCTTGGGCGGAGGCGAAGGATCGCGTGCAGCAACTGCGTGCGGCTCTGCGCGGTCGGGCGGCGGGCGCCATTACCGCCGCGGCTGCACTGGACGCCGGCCCAATCGACCTGCCTGGTCCGACGGGTGAATCGAACCAGTTCTACCTCTTCCCCCGTGGTGCAGCGCTCTGCCTAGGTCCGGATCCGGAGAGCCTGCTGGCCCAGGTCGTGCAGGCTCTGGCTGGTGGAAATCCAGTCTTGGCCGTCGCTCCGGGAGCCGGTGAGGCACTGGCCCCGCTCCGCAATAATGGACTGCCGCTGGCCATTTTGGACGGACGGGTCGCCCCGGAGGCACTGGCCGAGCTGCCGCTGCACTTGGTCGCCTTTGCCGGACCATCCGAGGCGGCCGCGTCGCTGAGGCTGGCGCTCGCCGATCGAGCAGGCGCGATTACACCCCTTGTGACCGATGTGATCGCCCCAGCCGCCTATTGCAGCGAACGCTCGGTTTGCATCGACACCACGGCCGCCGGGGGCAATGCCACCTTGCTGAGCGCTGCCGGGGGGTAACGCAGAAGAGGGCTGAGGCCTCCAGCCTCAGCCTTCCGTGTTCCGTCTGACAAGATCGCGGTAGAGGCCTTGCAGGCGCCGGGTCATAGGCCCAGCGCCCTGCTGGTCTCCGATCAGCTTGCCATCGATCTCGGCAACCGGGGTCTGGGCGCCAAATGTTCCCGTCAAGAAGGCCTCCTCGGCGCCATAGGCCTCATAGAGCGTGTAGTTCTTCTCGAAGATGGGAATGTCATTGTCGCGACAGAGGTCGATGATCTTCTGTCGTGTGACCCCGTTCATGCAGTAGTCGCCGGTCGAAGTCCAAACCTGATCGCGGCGTACGATGAAGAAGTTGCAGGCGTTCGTCGTGTTCACGAAGCCATGAGGGTCCAGCATCAAGGCCTCGTCGGCACCGGCTTGCTCTGCCTGCAGGCAGGCGATGATGCAGTTCAGCTTGGAGTGAGAGTTGAGCTTGGCGTCTTGCGACAGCGGGAGTCCGCGCACCTGCGGCACGGTCGCCAGGCGTATGCCCCGACCCTGCAGACTGGAGGCCGGCTTCGAGTGTTCCATGATGATCACCACGGTGGCGCCGAAACGCGCCAGGTCCGGGTGCTGAAAGGGCTTCGCCTTGCGCCCGCGCGTCACCATCAGACGGCAATGCACATTCTCGGTCATGCCGTTGGCTTCCGCCGTGCGGTTCATCGCGTCCAGAATGCCGGCCTTGTCCATGCCGATGTCGATCGCGACCGTCTTGCAGCTGTCGAAGAGGCGCTCCATGTGCTCGTCGAAGAAGGCCCAGCGGCCGTTGTAGAGGCGAATGCCCTCCCACATGCCGTCACCCAGCATGAAGCCGGAGTCATAGACCGAGACCTTGGCCTCGTCGCGCGGCACCAGCGCGCCATTCACGTAGATCAAGAGATCCTTGTTCCGTGGATCGTCTTCGGCGTCATGTGTGCTGTGACTCGTATCCGGCATTCTTTTCCGACCTTGAGGGCTCATCCGACCTTGAGGGCACGTGGGTCTGCGCCCCTCAGTTTAGAGGTCACAATTCTAGGTGCTGCACGATCGATTGTCGACAAAAAACGAACACATGAGAGACGGCTGGAAATGAGATGGGCCCCGTCATGCGGAGCCCATCGGAGACCTCTGAGACTTTGCAGTTTGGAGAGAAACGTTGTCGGCTATCAGAGCCAGAGGAAATCGCTGGCCGTCAGTTGGTTGGCGCTGTCGAGACCGTTGACAATGAAGGAGAAATCGCCCTTACCATCGCCGTCGCTGTCAATGATCACCTGACCGGAGCCGGCGAAACGCGCTTCTGAGTCACCATTGCCATTAAAGGCCTGACCTTCGACGTAGGCGAAGTTGCCCTGCTCCATGCCGGTCGCAAAGACCAAGCGATCGCGATCGCTGCCGGCGTTGAAGTCTTGGCCCTGGAAATCGAGGATCCGGACATCGCCGGCCAGTCCCTCGTTACCGTCGAAGCGAAAGAGGTCGTCGCCGGACCCACCGCTGGCACGGTCATCGCGGTTCATCTGGATCTGATCGTCGCCGCTCTCGCCGAACATGCGGTCCTCGCCCACGCCGCCGCCGTTGATCCGATCGTCTCCCTCGCCGCCCAGGATGCTGTCGGCCCCCAGACCACCGGCCAGCACATCACTGTCGGCACCACCGGCCAGTCGATCGCTTCCGGTTCCGCCCACAAGGCTGTCGAGCCCGGAACTCCCGAAGAGGCTGTCGTTCCTATGGCCACCGAAGAGGCTGTCGCTGCCGGAGCTACCCCTCAGGGTATCGTCGCCATTGGCTCCGTAGAGACGATCGTCCCCCCGCAGGCCGGTCAGCCGGTCAGAGCCGTGGAGGCCATAGAGGCGGTCATCCCCGCTAGCGCCGAAGAGGCGATCATCTGTGCTGTTGGCCCACAAGGACCCGTTCGCGCTGCTCGCAAAGAGGCGAACCTCTTCGACATCCTCTGCACTCAAGGTGTAGCGCGACAAGGAGACGAGGATCGTATCTTCCCCCGTGCTCTCGAACTCGACGACCTGGACTGCCGAATTCTGCACAAAGAAGGTATCGTCATCGGACCCACCGTACATGATTCCGCCGCCAGGCCCAGCGGCCAGATAGTCATTCCCGCCGTCACCATAAAGTGTGTCCTTGCCGCCCGCACCAAAGAGGCTGTCATTGCCATGACCGCCATAGATCTCATCCTGGCCACTACCTCCGTAGACAACGTCGTCTTGCGCACCTCCATAGAGCTCATTGTTGCCACCGACCGCGTCAACGACATCCTCATCCTCTCCACCGAATATCCGGTCATTTCCGCTAGCGCCATAGAGCTCATCTTCACCATTGCCACCAAATACGGTGTCATCTCCGCTCCCACCAAACAGGTCATCACTTCCTGGGCCCGCCGACAGGGTGTCACGGCCATCTCCACCGAACAGGGAGTCGGCCCCATAGTCGCCATCCAACCAATCATTGCCCAGGAACCCGGAGAGCCGATCGTCCCCTACAGATCCAAAGAAGATGTCCCGCCCCGACCCGCCATAGAGGCGATCCACTTCAGATCCACCCCAGAGTGTTGAGATGGCCGAGAACTCGAAAATGCTGATCTCCTCCACTTCGGCGAGCGTGAGGGATGAGATGTTGAAATGAGACTGAGAGATCAGGAGCGTGTCACTGCCTTCGCCTGGCCAGTCAAAGATCTCAAACTCAGACGTTCGAACCACGAAGGTGTCGTTACCGCGACCGCCTTGCAGCGTGCCGCTGCCTGATCCTAGATCCAGGAGATCAGCCCCATCATCGCCATTGAGATGATTCTCTCCGGTATCGCCATAGAGGCGGTCGGAACCATCCCCGCCACCAATCTGGTCATCACCGCTTCCACCCCAAAGGGTATCCTTGTGATCACCACCATTGAATTGATCGTTGCCGCTGCCACCGTAAATCGTGTCCGTGCCAAGCGATCCGCTCCCCCAGTCGTCGCCCTCGTCACCGAAGATGCGATCGCGCCCGAAGGAGCCATAGACGGCACCATCATCGCCACTGCCGGCATAGATCAGGTCGGCGCCGCTGCCGCCCCAGGAGCGCCAGTCATAGCCGGACCCCAACCACAAGGAGTCCGCGCCGCTCTCGCCGAAGATCGACCAATCGCGTCCTTCCCCGCCGTAGATGCGATCATCGCCGTCTCCTGCCTCTATGACGCTGTCATCACCGTCTCCACCGAAAATGCGGTCGTTACCGCCGTCGCGGTCCCTGAGATAGCTGTCATTGCCGTTGCCACCATAGAGGCGGTCGTTTCCCGATCCGCCCCACAGGAGGAGATCGTCCCCCTCTCCGCCGTAGACCCGGTCTAGGCCGGAGCCCCCTGCCAACTGGAAATCATCTCCGGCGTCTGCAAAGAGGCGATCGGGGCCCAGCCCACCGTCCAGGAAGCCGTCCACATTGACCCCGCCGTAGATGCGATCCTGACCTTCGCCGCCATAGAGGAAGACATCCGAGCCGCCGCCGCCATAGAGCCGGTCGCCCCCCTTGTTGCCGATCAACACATCGCTGCCACCCAGGCCGATCAGGCTGTCAGCTGCAGTCCCACCAAGCAGCAGGTCTTTGCCGCTGCTGCCGAACTGTGTCGAGACGGCGCCAGAGCCGCTGTTCATGAGAATTGTTTCGACCGAGGAGAGAGCGACCCCGGCCGGCAAGCTTCCTGCCAAGACCAGCAGGGTGTCGCTACCGCCACCGCCGTTGAAGCGGTCACCGTTGACGGCGGTGGAGAGGAAGATCGCCAGGTCGTCCCCGGCGGCGCCATAGAGAGAATCGACGCCAGAGGCGGACATCAGCAGGTCGTCACCCTGCCCACCACCAATCCGGTCGTCACCACTCCAACCTGGGCGATCACCGACTGCCACATCATCGCCGCTGCCACCGTAGACCCGATCGTTGCCGGCACGACCCGTGACATAGAAATCCCTGCCCGATCCTGCAGAGACTGCATCGGCGCCGCTGTTGCCGGAAACGAAGGTGTCGTCCCCGTCGTCGCCATAGACGGAGTCATTGCCTTGCGATCCGAAGAGCATCACATCGTCTCCAGATCCACCAAAAACACCGTCATCGCCGCTAAACCCGAGAAGCGTGCGATCATGTCCCGAGCCCCCAAACAAGCGATCGTCGCCGTCTTCTCCCTTCAAGCGCGTATCGTCGCCAGCACCTGCAAAAACGCGGTCGTCGCCAGAATCTCCGTCCAAGACCCATTCGTCGCCGGGACCACCATAAATGCGATCGTCACCACTACCGCCGAAGAGGTACCCATCGTCCTGATCGCCACCGAAGAGGCTATCGTTGCCGTTCCAAGCGATAAAGAACGAGTCACTGCCAGACCCACCGTAGAGGCTATCGTTCAGCACGCCCCCGAAGATGTAGTCGGTGCCGCCCTCTCCGAAGGCAGTGGCAGCAACACCATTGTCTGTCAGGATCGAATCGCTGCCCGAAGTCCCATAGACGGGATTTCCATCACTCCCGACAAAGAAGGTTGCCATGTCTTCGTTCCCACCCTTTGGTCTTTTTCTGCTGGATGCCCGTCGCACCAACGGCTGTTGCAATTCCCGCTAGAGCCAATAGCATGAAGACGCCTAAAGCTCTACGTGAAACTTGTTAAGTTTTGTTGATTGATAGTTGGCAACGCTAGTGCCGATGCGGCTCGCTTGAGTCCTGCCTAGGAACGGCGCTTTCCAATGAGGACATGCCTGCGCAGCGACCTCTATTCGATGCAGGCCATCGCACCAACAAGGCGACAGAACCGCAGTGTGACACCTCTGGCCCCAACCGTCTTCCGAATTGGCAGACTTATAGATGCTCAGTCGCCAGAGCTATTTGGGCGAAACACGCAGTCCCACCCCTCGCCCGGCAGCTCATCACGCAAGACCTCAGCTCGATCCTTCAAGAGAAGGAATGGCCGATCATCCGGATGCGAGCCTAGCCAACGGTCAGCCAACGCGGCCGTCCGGCAGAAATCCTGTGCCCGATAGACTGCCAGCGCTTCCTCATAGGCCGAAACGCGCGCGACCTCCTTGGGACCCGCTTCCTCGCTGGAGCACAGCAATGCAAAAACCCGCTCCGGCGCCTCACGCCCCTTCAAGGCCGTGAAGTCCAGTTCCATGAAGCAGAAGGCATCGCCGGCTGCGCGCCGGGTCTCTTCGCAGACCACGATCGGGGTGCCGTAGAGCTTGGCCGAAGCCTGAAGCCTTGCGGCGACATTCACCCGGTCGCCGATGACGGTGAAACCGCGCGAGTGCTCGGTGCCGACCTCGCCGGCCAGGACCTTGCCGGTCGCAACACCGGTGGCGACGTCCAGGCGATCACTCTCGGCATAGCCGTCTGCGGCCAGGGCGGCACGCAAGGCGGGCAGACGGCGGCGCTGTTCCAGGATGGCACGGCAGGCCGCTTGGGCCTGCTCCTCCGGATCGGTGAAGGGAGGACCCCAGAAGGCCATGATGGCATCGCCGATGAACTTGTCGGTGATGCCGGCCTCGGCCGAGATGGGGTCGGTCATGGCGGCGAGGAAACGGTTCAGCAGCGCGATCAGGCGGGGCGGCTCCAGGCGCTCCGACCAGCCGGTGAAATCACGCATGTCGGAGAAGAGCACCGTCATGCGCTCCTCCTGCCCGCCTTCCAGTTCCGGGTCGCGCGCCAGGATGCGGGTCAGTATGCGCGGATCGACATACTCGCCGAAGAGCCGCTTCAGCTTGCGACGCTTGCGTTGCTCGGTGACGTCGCTGAAGACCACGATGACGCCGAAGCGCTGCTGCTCGTCGCCCTCACCCATGTGCAGGAAGCTCGAGGAGACGTGGAGGTCGAGCCGCTTGTCACCCTCAAGCACCACAACATCGCGGCTATGGGTTACCTCATTCTCATAGATGGCCCGCAGCACCACCTCATTGAAATCGTCGAAACGCGCCTCACCTAGAAAGACCTCGGCAAAGCTGAGACCCAGCACCTGGTTCGGATCGAGACCCAAGATGCGCCCGGCGGCAGAGTTAAAGGTGACGATGCTGCCCTGCAGATCGAAAGTCACGACCCCATCGCGCATGTTGGCCAGCACCATCTCGTAGATGAGGCTGTCTCGCTGCCCTGCCTCGGCCGGCGCCTCACCCTCTGCCATAGGTTAACCTCTTTGTTCTTGGGGTCAGCTTTTGTATCGCCGGCTCCGCTACAGTAAACAAGCTCTGAATAAGAGCCGGCACTTCGCATTGGAGGACCCAGCCCGTGAAGGAACCCATGAGAGAACCCCCGGTTATCGACCAGCCGACAGCCGCCAATCCCGAGCCCGGCTTCTTCGAGCGCATCAAGAATGCCGTGCTCTACGTCGTCATCGTGCTGCTCTCGACCAGCCTAGGGCTCCTGCTGGGCCTCGTCGGTTCGATCTTCGCCGCACTTCTGACCGTCTTTGCCGGCCTGATGATCGGCTCTGTCGCCGGACGCCAGATCGCGCGCGCCATCGCGCTGAAGCAGAAGCCGGAGATGCAGGTGGTCTGGAGCCAGTATCGCCGCTGGCGTTATGGCGATCGTCAAAACGGTGGGCCGCCGCCCTACGACCATCAGCCCTAACGATAGGTTTCTCCGTCGAAGCGCCACAGGCGGTGGCCGCTGCCTTGGGTCACCGCTACGTCGCGCAGTTCGTTGGAATAGCTGCCCGGGAACTCGAAGCCCTTGTTGGGAATGGGTCCCAGGATCGGGCTGTAGCCACCGGCCGAGCGGCGATAGATCGCGAGTTCACTGGTCTGGTCATCGTTGGCGCGCCAGGCCGTCACGATGACTGCCTCACCGCTGCCCGCCTGTCGGCCGAGCGAGACCTGGCTCACGTCCAGCCAGCTGTCGGCCTGATAGGGATAGGCCGAGGCAGCCGCACCATAGCGGGTCTTCAGGAAGGCGCCCAGATCGCCGCTATAGGGTGGCTGCATCGGGCGGACCGAGAAGACGCCGGCACCCTCGACAGAGCTCAAGGCCCCACCCTGCTTCTGCAGCGCCGCCCGGGTTGCCGAATCGATGTAACCACTGACCGGCAGATCGTAGGTACGCTGATAGGCAGCCAGCGCATCGCGCGTTCTAGGGCCGATCACGCCGTCAACCGGACCAGGCGGAAAGCCACGCGCCAGCAGCGCGCTCTGCACCTCGATGATTTCTCTTTGACTAAGCGGCAGGTCGCCCTTCGGCGGCGGTGGCTTGCTGCTGCAGGCCGCAACCACCAACACCAACACGAAGAGCGCCCCAAACCGCGCCAACCTCACCATTGCCCCATCACCTCAGACAGATCTGAGCGCGCACTTTAGAGGAAACAAAAGGGATTCGCATCAGACCAAGATGATCGCAGATCGCCCCGATCGCCGGTCTGAATCTTGGTCTTGTTGCATCGCGCTCTATGCAGCGTGACGGGCCGCCTCGTCCTCTAGAATCATCTCCGCCGCCTTTTCCGCAATCATCACCGTCGGCGCGTTGGTGTTGCCAGAGGTGATGGTCGGCATGATCGAGGCATCGATCACACGCAAGCCTTCCAGCCCCACCACCCTGAGGCGCGGGTCGACCACAGCCTCCGGGTCGCTGCCCATGCGGCAGGTGCCGACCGGATGGAAGATGGTGGTGCCGATGTCGCCGGCAGCGCGCACCAGCTCCTCCTGGCTCTCGATCCCCGGGCCCGGCAGGTACTCCGCCGGCTTATGCGGACGGAAGGCGTCGCTCTCCAACACGATACGCCGGGTCAGCCGGATCGAGTCGGCCGCCACCTGCTGATCGGCCGGATCGCTCAGGTAGTTTGGATGGATCGCGATCGGCGTCAGCGGATCCTTGCTCTTGAGCCGCAGCCAGCCGCGGCTCTGCGGGCGCAGGTTACAGACCGAGGCGGTAAAGGCGTTGAAGCTGTGCAGCGGCTCTCCGAACTTCTCCAGGCTCAGCGGCTGCACGTGATACTCCAGGTTCGGCATCTCGTATTCCGACGCCGAGCGGGTGAAAGCGCCGAGCTGCGAGGGGGCCATGGTCATGGGGCCACGACGCAGCAGTGCGTACTGCATGGCGATGCCGGCCTTGCCGAAGAGGCTCTGCATCTGGGTGTTCAGGGTCTTCAGCCCCTCGATCTTGTAGATCAGACGCAGCTGCAGGTGATCCTGCAGGTTCTGACCGACCCCGGCTATCTCGTGACGCACCGCGATGCCCTGCTCGGCCAAAGCCGCCCCCGGCCCGATGCCGGACAGCATCATGAGATGCGGAGAATTGATGGCGCCGGCCGAAAGCAACACCGCGCCCTTGGCCTCGATGTGCTTGACCTGCCCCTTGTGCTTCAGCCTGAGGCCGGTCGCCCGCTTCCCCTCGAAGGTCAGTTCCAAAGCCTGCGCGTCGGTGAAGAGGGTCAGATTCGGCCGTGAGAGTGCCGGCTTCAGGAAGGCACCGGCAGTCGTCACCCGGCGGCCGCGGCGCTGGTTCACCTGAAAATAGGTACAGCCCTCATTGCTGCCGCGGTTGAAGTCGTCGATCTTCGGAACACCCTTCTCAGCCGCAGCATCGCGGAAACGATCCAGCACCTCCCAGGTCAGCCGCATGTCCTCGACCCGCCAATCGCCACCGGCGGCGTGTAGATCGTCGGCGCCGCGGGATTGATCTTCGGAGCGCAGAAAGTAGGGCAGCACCTCGTCCCAGCCCCAACCAGGATTGCCCAGCTGGCGCCACTGGTCAAAGTCGCTGGACTGGCCGCGCATGTAGATCATGCCGTTAATCGCCGAACAGCCACCGATCACCTTGCCGCGCGGATAATTCAGCGCCCGACCGTTGAGCCCCGGTTCGGCCTCTGTCTTAAAACACCAGTCCGCGCGCGGGTTCCCCATGGCATAGAGGTAGCCGACCGGAATGTGGAACCAGATCCAGTTGTCGTTGCCGCCGGCCTCCAGCACCGCGACCTTGCGGTTTGGATCCGCGCTCAGGCGATTGGCCAGCACACAGCCGGCCGAGCCGGCCCCCACGATGACATAGTCGAAGCTGCCGAGACTCTCTTCGGTCGGCTGAGATGTCATGGGCTCTCCTCTCCTACGGTGCCGCCTTTCCAGAAGGGGGAAGGCTTCAGGGCTCGAACAGAGGTCACCCTAGACCAGCAGGGCCGGAGGTGGAAACCATCCGGTCAATGAACGGCAGCCGCGTCGCTATTGCAGTGGTGCAGCACGACCGGCCAATGCTACATGCCTCTAAAATAGACAGTTTGTTACAGTCTGTTTGATAGTGGGCCCCGGGGCCCACTATCACTGCGGCGCTGGCCCGCTCCCCCGCTCGGCCACCCACGATAGTATCCTGGCATGGGTGGTCGGGCGGGGGAGCGGGCCGGCACCGCGCAAACTGAGACGGTCACTTAGCGCCTTTCTGCCGCTCGGAAAGGCAGCCGAACCAAGGTTGGCTTATGGCGACGCGCCACTTTCTCTTTGTGCAGACACCCTTTGGCAGCTTTCCGCGCCATTTGGCCAAGCGCCTGCGTGCCGATGGCCACCGTGTCACCCGTGTCATCTTCAACGGCGGCGACCTCTGTAACTGGGGCTTCGCCAATGCGCACTTCTATATGGCCCCCACCGGTCGCTATCGCGGCTGGATCCAGCGTTTGCTGGTCCGCGAGCAAGTCACCGATGTCGTGACCTATGGCGACGGCCACTACTACACCGCCGTGGCCGTCGAAGAGGCGCAGACGCTGGGCATCGCCAGCGCCTGCCTGGAGCAAGGCTACCTCAGGCCCAACTGGATCACCTTAGAGCCCTCGGGTGTGAACGGCAGCTCCAGCCTGCCCAAGGACTCGGATGTCTTTCGGCGCCTGGGCCAACCCTTGGATGAACTGCCCGGCGTGCACGAGGTGTTGGGGACCATCACCCGCAACAACACCTTGAACATCATCCGCTACTCTTTCCTGTTCTATTTCCTGGCGCCCCTGTTTCCCTTCTACCGCTCGCCGGTCTATATGCCGGGCTATGTCACCGGCCTGGCGCACCTCTGGCGCTACTACTACGGCAAGACCCAAAAGGGTGAGGTCGAGCGACAGGAGCGCCGCATCGAGGCCTTGGAGGCCCCCTACTATCTGGCGCTGATGCAGCGGCCGGGCGACAGCCAGATCACGCGGCACTCGCCCTTTACCGAGGTACGTGACTTCTATCGCCACACCATCAAGAGCTTCGCCGCACACGCAGACCCCAGCCATCACCTGGTCTTCAAGTGCCATCCGTTGGACCAGGGCCTGAGCGGTCATCCGCGCGGCATTCGTCGTGCTGCCACGAAAGCCGGCGTGGCGGAACGGGTGCACTTCATCGACGGCGGCCATTTGGCAGACCTGGTCAAGGGCTCGGCCGGGGTGGTGACGGTGAACTCTACGGCCGGCCTCGCCGCGCTGAACTTCGGCGCCAAGTGCAAGACCCTGGGCAATGCCGTCTACGACATCCCGGGTCTAACCTTTCAGGGTGATCTGAAGGACTTCTGGTCCTCAGAAGAGGCGCCGGACGACGAGCTCTATCTGCGCTTTCGCAGCCTGATGGCGGAGATGACCCAGGTCCTGGGCAGCTACGCGACCGAAAGGGGCATCGCTTACGCCGTCGAGACCTGTGCAGACCGTCTGGTGGAGGGTTTGCCGACAGTCGAGCAGATCGCCCGGACGCGCGAGGCAGTGCCGGCTTAGGGGCATGTGCGGTCGCTATTCCATAACCACGGCACCGGAGGCCCTGCGCGCGCTTTTCGCCTTTGAAGAGCTACCGAATCTGGCGCCGCGCTTCAACGTAGCCCCCACCCAGTCGGTGCCGGTGGTGCGCCTGGATAAGGAGGGGCGGCGGCGCCTGTCGCAGCTGCGTTGGGGGCTGGTGCCGCATTGGGCCAAGGACCTCTCGATCGGCGCCAAGATGATCAATGCCCGCTCCGAGACCGTCGCCGAGAAGCCTTCTTTTCGGCAGGCCTTCGCCCGGCGCCGTTGCCTCCTGGCCGCCGACGGCTTCTACGAGTGGCGGGCCGAAAAGGGCAAGAAGGCGCCAAAGCAGCCCTATCGCATCGAGTTTCCGGAGCGGCGCCCCTTCGCCTTCGCCGGCCTTTGGGAGCGCTGGGGCGATCGCGAAGAGGGCACGCGCATCGACAGCGTGACCATCATCACGACAGAGGCCAACGAGACGCTGCACTCCCTGCATCGTCGCATGCCGGTCATCCTGGCGCCTGAGAGCTTCGAGGCCTGGCTCAACCCTGACGGAGAGCAGGAGGCGTTGCTGCAGATGCTGCGCCCTTATCCGGACAGCGACGGTAGCTATGGCGACCTCAGCTTCTATCCGGTGTCGACCAAGCTGAACAAGGCGACCAACGACGAGCCCTCGCTATTGGAGCCCTTGCCGCCTACCAGCCTGCTGTAAAGGACAGCCGGCGGTCACACGGTGTCTCGCAGATCCTTGGGAACCCCCTCGCCGACCAGCCGCCCCTGCGCCAGGACACAAGCCCGGTCCACCTCGGCAACGGCCTTTAGGCTCTCTGCACCCAGCACCAGAGTACCGTCATGCAATGCTCGCAGTTGCTTGGCCAACGCTGCGGTCGCCCCCGGCCCCAGGTCGACAATCAAGAGCGCTGGGCGCTTGACCAAGGCCCGCACGATCGTGATGACTGCGCGCTGATGCGCGGAGAGGGCGCTGCCACCCACGCCGACCGCGCGGGCCAGGCCGAAGCGCTGCACCCGCTCCAGCAAGCCTTCCCGTGCCAGCGCCGGACCGATGATGGCGGTCAACTGGTCTCGGGCCCCCGGATGGCCGGGCAGAATCTTGCCTTGCAAGAGGTTGTGTTCCACGTCGCGGGAGGCGACGTAGCTCTCGGCCTCAAAGCTGGCGTAGCGATCCTCGAATCGGGTCCAGTCGGCGCGGATCTTCGCGCGCCCGGCCAGCAGCGTCTCGGGCAGCAAGTCGTCTAAGCCGGCCAAGCGATGCTGCGCCGGCTCCAGGCCCAGCGCCACAGCCAGCAGGTCGAGGCGCTGACCCCTTGAGAGGGCCGAGGGGCCCTGCTCTTGGAAGAGCGTAGTGGTGGGGCGCAATCGCTCCAGTTCGTCGGGCTCAAGCGGCGACTGCAGATCTTCGGGTTTTTCCTCCAGCGGGCTGTCCACCAGCGCCGCGATAAGGGACGTGGCGGCTTCAGCGCCCAAGGCAATCAAAGGCTCGGTCAGGCCCGCCTCGTCCAGCACGGCCAAGAGATCGCTGTCGCTTGCGATATCGAAGAAGCTGCCGCCGGGTCGCTGCGGAAAACCGAAGAGCAGGTTGCTGGCCAAGGAGGCAGCCGGGTTGATTGCATCCGCTTCCCAGAAGGCAATGGCCGAGGCCAGATCCGGATCGGCTTCGATCTCACGGCGCACGGCGGCTCTCACTCGAATAATGCGGCCGACAAAGTCAGGCGCGCGTGCCGGGTCCAGGAACTGTTCAAGCCCGAAATGCATCAGATCGTCGCCCAGATCCAACGCAATCAGCAACGCGACCAGGCGCTTGTCCAGGGCCTTGGCATCGCTCAAGCCGGCACGCTCATAGTCGATCCAGGGTGCATGCAGCTCATCATCGGCATTACCGGAGAGGCGGGCCTCTTTGGCCCTGTAAGACAGCTCGGCTGCGGGCAGGTCGCTCTCTCCAAGCTGCCGACCCATCAGGCCATAGGCGAGGTTCTCGCGCAGGCTGCCCTCGAAGACATAGGTGCCAGGCGCAGCATAACCCAGCAAGAGGCCGCGCTCCGCCTCAGAGATCTGAGAGAGACGCTTGCCGTCCAGAAGCACGCGCCCACGGGTCGGCGGCAACAGCCCGGCCAGAGACTGCAAGACCTCCGCGCGTCCGCTCTCGTCATTGCCGACGATGGCAAGGCTTTGGCCAGCGTCAACCACCGTGCTGATGCCGCGAATGTCGGCGCCGGAGCTGGATTCCAGGGAGATTGCCTCGAGCGAGACGGTGATCGGTTCAGCTTTGCGGACTTCGGACAGCGGGGCGAAATGGCTCTCCGGAAAGCGATCTTTCGGCAAGAAGTTTTCGATGATTGTGGTGTACTTGATCGCCGACATGGCATAGCGCTGGTAGTAGCCCAGCAGGTCCTTCCAGGGTCCCGAGATATCCTGATAGGCGGCGATCGAGGCCACCAGGGCACCGATGGTCAACTCCCCTTCAATCACGAAATAGCCGCCGACCGCATAGAAAATGAAGGGGGGCATCTGATTCATGAAGTTATTCAGGAACTTAATCAGAAACTTCTTCTTATAGATCTGCAGGCGGATCGTGTAGTTCTCGTGTAGCCGATCGGAAAAATCGGCAAGGTGGTGCGACCGGGTGGCATCGACGTGCAAGCTCTCGGCGCCGGCGACGCTGCTGCCCACCTTGTCGGCCACGACCCGAAGGTTGCGGACCCGATCACGAGCTAAGAGCGAGACCTGACGCTGCAGGTGCGGGATCAGCCAGGCCTGCAGAGGATAGAGCGAGATCGCCACCAGACCCAGCCAGACGTTTTGGACGAAGATGAAGGCGATGTAGACAACCAGGGAACCACCCTGGAAAGCTGGCGTCGCCACTGCCTCGGACACGAAGTGCCCCAGATCCTCGACCTCAGAGGTAATCATGGGGATCAACTGATCACCACTGGTCTTGCGGAAGACCCTGGGACGGAAGCGCAAGGCTGCTTCATAGAGCTGATAGCGCAGCCGTCGCAGCATGCGTTCGCCGACGATCCCCCGATAGAGATTGAGGACGAACTTGACGGCATTGTTGGCAACGATAAGCGCGAGGAAGAGGCCAGAGAGCAGCAGCAGATAGGGCAGCTGCTGAAGCTCCATGCCCACTACATCGACCGGAAACTTATGTCCCTCGATCGCGCTGTTGATGATCCACTTCGGGACCTCGAGGATCATGTAGACCAAAGGGAAAGAGAGGCAGGTGATCGCCAGGATGGTCAGCTGCTGGCGGCTGCTGTAGGCCCACACAAATCCGAACAGCGTGTCTTTCATGGACCAGCCAGTCTTCCGCTCGCGCATCTGGCCGCTGGCTCCAGTGCGGCCCCCATGGGACAGCCTTGCCGGTTAGTTGCCAGATTGCAAGCCGCCTTCGTCCTCTCGTTGCCAGTCCTTACAGCAGTTCTGCGATCGGCGGGATTCTCTTCCACTCTGGCGTCGGTTGCTCCTCGCCGGCTTTCGGCAGGTGCCGTGAGGGCGCGACAAGTTCCATATGCGGGATGTAGCGCGGGCAGTTGGGGAAGATGTGATCAACCTCCACCTGGACGATCCGCTGGGCGCCCGGGTAGCTGGCGAGAGCTTCATGCTGGTCATGGACGAAGGCCTGCCCATTGACCCGCAGCCGGAGGTAGAGCGCGCCCTGTCCCTCCTCCGCACCAAACTTCATGAACAGTAGGCCGACACTGGGATTGGTCTGAATGTTTCCCAACGACTTGTACATGCGGTTGCCGTCATAATCGGGGAATATCAGTTGACTAGGCCCAGTCACCCGGACGAAACCGGCCTCGCCTCCCTTGAAGGAACAGTCCGTGGTGCCCTTAGCGGAGGTCGCCAGAAAGAAGAAAGGACAGGACTCGACGAAGTCCTTGAATTCCTCGGTGAAGGTCTGGGTCTCGACCAACTCGACGATGCGGTCCGCCACCGGTCGCCCGCCATAGCGGTCTTGCAGCTCTCTATTGCCTTCGTGAAACATCCCCATGCCTGCGTTCCTCCCGCTACATTGATCCGCTGATCGAAGGCAGCTGACACCGCCTTCGATCTTTCTTGTTCGGCAACAGGGTCGCGGGCTCGGAGCCTACGATCAATGCGGCTTAGGTCCAGGGCTGCCTCAGCGGACTTTAGGCGTGGGTACCGCGGATGGGGTAAGCGTTCTTCGGGTCACGGATGAACGCGAGCCCCTTCAGGATCGAGCCCAGATCAGGCCGTGCGAAAGGCGCGTTGGAGATGTCGGCGATCTGGATATCACCCTCGGCATTGATCACGAAGAGGCCTGGCTCGGCGAAGGGTCGATCGGTCTCTGCCGCAGAGCGCGGGTCGGAGATATAGACGCCCAACGCGTGCATCTGCTCGATGGAGAGTCCATAGGCAACGTCATAGTCCGGCTTGATGTCGCCGATCTGGACGGCGGCCTTCTCTTCGGGATCGGCGGAGGCAGCGATCACATCCACACCCAGCGCATTAAAGTCTGCCAGATGCTCGTTGAGGGTCGTCAGATAGCGCGTGCAAAGCGGGCAGTGCTTGCCGCGATAAACCACGACCAGGCGCCAGTCATGCCCGCCCGAGGGCTTGGCCAAGTCGGTCTCTCCACCGCCCAGTTTGGCCAAACGCATCGCCGGAAACTTGTCGCCAGCCTTGGGTTTCGTTGCAGTCATCGGGGGCTCCTTGAGTTTTGTGACGAACACTACAATATGTTGCGGGAAGGCGCATTCAAGGAATTTTGTAGTGATCATTACAAAAAAAGTGGGGCGACCGCGAGCCTTCGACCGAGACGAGGCCCTGAAAGCAGCGATCAAGGTGTTCTGGGCAAAGGGTTACGATGGAGCCTCGATCAAGGATCTGACCGACGCGATGAGGATCAACAGCCCCAGCCTCTACGCCAGCTTCGGCAGCAAGCAGGCGCTCTATCTGGAGGCGATAGAGAGTTACAGCGTCGATGATGCCTGCGCACCGCTGGTTGCCTTTGAGGGCGAAACCGAGATTGAGCGGGCAGTGCAGGCCTTCATGGAGGCCGTCATCGATGACGCAACGGCAGAAGAGAGCGGCGTCAAAGGCTGCTTCCTTGCCTCCTGCGTCGCCACCAGCGCCGGCGAGGTCGAGGGGGTTCAGCCCCTGCTGCGACAGGCGATCGAGAAGACAGACCGGCGTTTGGCCGCCCGCTTTGACCTGGAGAAGGCAAAGGGCCGCTTGCCCGAGAGTTTCCCCTCGCTAGAACGCGCCCGACTGCTCTTCGATCTGCGCCAAGGTCATGTCCTAAGAGCACGCGCCGGTCTGGACCCTAAGACAATGTTGAGTGATCTGGAACACCGCGTGCGGATGGTCCTGACCTACTGATCCAGCTTCGTCACGTTGGCATGGGACCAGTAGGCCGTCATCTTCGAGATCTTACCGGCCTCGTCGAATTCGAAGACGTCGATGATCTACATCTTCTTGCTGTCGGAGAAAGCGGTGAAGGCGAAGGCTGCACTATTGCCTGCGACACGAACCTGACCATCCAGACTAGACCTGATCGGGTGCAGAAAGGGGCCATTGGCATAGAAGCCGCGTACCTCGTCCATGCCGGTGAAGGTCTGCCCGCCGAGGGGATCGAGAATGACCGCGTTCTCGGCAAAGAGACCGGCCACCTTTTCCAGGTTGGCTTCGTTCAAACCCTCAAGGTAGCGCTCCACCACTGCTGTTCTGTGCGCAATCACGGAATCGCTCACCAACGCCTTGTCCAAGCGCTCTTCAATCGATGCTTTACTAGTCATTGCAAGACATCCTTGATAACCAACGCCAGCCCGGAGATGGTGACACCAGCCTAGAGGAAGGTCGGTTCTCCGGACATGTCCAGGCCGGGGAAGACGCTGCGCTCCAACTGCTGGCCGGAGAGGCCAAAGCCTGCACGCAGCGCATGGGCCGGGTAGAGCCGGAGGTCCTGGGTCGGCAGCAAGTCTCGATCTTGATAGAGATCGCCCTCACCCAGGCCCGGCCACTTGCCATAGAGCTTCCCGCCACGGAAAGCGCCCCCAGCCAACAAGCTGACGCCGGCCGTGCCGTGATCGGTCCCGCCGGTGCCATTCTCCGCCACGGTTCGTCCGAACTCCGTCACGGTCATGACCATGGTCTCCTGCCATGCCCGCTCACCCAAGCCCTCGCGAAGGGTCAGGATTACGGCCGCCAAATCTCTCAGGCGTCGCTTCAAACGAGCGCTCTGCCGCGCATGAGTATCCCACCCACCCAACGACATGGCCACGACACGAGCCTCATCCTTCAGCATCTCGGCGGCGAGCCGGGCACTGTTCTTCGGGCTGACCCGACGGGACGCCAGGCTGTCGCGCAGCGCATCGGTCACCCCATCGGCCGTCAAGGCCGCATCGTAGGCCTGGGCGAAGAGCGGGTCGTCGGCATAGAGCTTATCGAGCAAGGATTCGCCGTCCGGATCGGCGCGCAGATCATTGCGGGGCGACCAGAAGAGGGCCGGTGCCTCGCCACGCAACAGCAGCATGCGTTTCGGCGAAACCGCCACCGCGTAGCCCTTGGCCTGCCGACCTGGCAGCAGGGTCAGCGCACGGTTGAGCCAACCGTCTTTGACATCGCCGACGGTGGCTGTTCCCATCTCGAGAATGTCTTGCCCTTCAAAGTGGCTACGCTTGTTGCGGTAAGGTGTTGCGACGGCCGGTGCGAAAGCCAGCTCACCGCTCTGCCAAAGTTCATGAAGCGGTTGCAGTGTGGGGTGCAAGGCAAAGCCCGGCGCCAGCTCCAAGGGCTCGCGCTCGGCACCAGCCGACAAGGTGGGGCGCAGCCTGCGCCAATTGCTATCCTCGAAGGGACGCAGCATGTCGAGGCCATCGATCCCACCGCGCAAGACCAGGACGACGAGGCGCCGATCGCTCGGACCCGAAGCCCAGACCAGAGAGGGAGAGGCCAAAGCGGCACCGGCAAGAACTGCCTGACTGCCAAGAAGGAAGCCGCGGCGAGAGGGGGTCTTCGCGATCGCCATGGGCCTATCTCCTCTGAAACTCGGGACTGGCCAAGATCAGACTGCGAGCCTCGACCGGCCGATCGGTCTCCTGCAGCAAGAGCCTGATGCGATCGGGCGCCTCTTCACCGAAGGCCGCGTCCAGCAAGACCCCGGGATCGGTCATCTGAAGCGGCCCCCGCGCCAGCCGGGTTGCAAAGCCAATGCGTTCCGTCAGGCCCTGGGGCGAGATCCAGGCCTTGCTGCCCTCCGGCCACCCATCAGGGCCCGCCGCCGACCAGGGAAGCTGTCCCAAAGCGACGAGCGGCAACAAGGTCAAAGGATAGTCCCGAGGCAGGGGATCGGTCACCATGGTGCCATCCTTGGCCTTGAACTCTCGGATTTGCCGTCTGGTGAGCACCGCCTCTTCACCCGGCGGCAAGGCAGCCCTGAGCGCTGCAACCAGGTAGTCGAAGGGTTGGCGCAGCTTTTGCCCATAGGTCTCTCGCACCGCCGGGTGCTCCAGAAGTGCCCGATAGACCGGCAGCAACTGCGTGTCGCTTTCCAGATAGGCGGCCTTCATATGCTGAATGACCGAGTCCGGCGGATCGTCCGAGAGGAAGTGGACCGCCAGCTTCCACGCCAGGTGATGCGCGGTAGAGGGGTGACGCGCCAGGTCGTCCAAAGCCCCCTTCACTGCCGCCAAACCGCCAGGATCGCCACCATAGCGACGTCCGAGCAGGGTCTTGGATCCGGGTTCGCTGAGATCGGGGTTGAAGATCGTCTCCCCCCTCTCCTCGTCGATCGTGACGCCGGTCAAGAGGGTCGCGAACTGGCGGACGTCATCCTGGCTGTAGCGTCCCTTCACCCCCAAGGTGTGCAGCTCGATGATCTCGCGGCCCAGGTTCTCGTTCAGACCGCGCTTGCCGCGCTTGCCGACGCGCGAGTTGGGACCGACCGAGCGATCCTGATCGAGGTAGAGCAGCATGGCCGGATGCAGGGCGGCATGTCGCAAGAGGGTACGGAAATCGCCGGCGATAAAGGGGCGAATGGCCTCCGCCTCATAGGGGCCAACCAGTCCGCGCAGCGGCAGGCGGGTGGTGGAGACAGTGAAGTGATCGGCCCAGAAGAAGACGAGCCGCTCAAAGAAGCTGTCGGGTTGGGTGACTGCCCAAAGCACGCGCTGGTGTGCCTCGGTGTTATAGTGAGTACGCATCCAGGTGGCGCGTTCGCGCCGGACGACCGTGACTGCAAAGTCGTCACTCATCTGGGTGGCTTCACGCTGTCGCTTAGCCAGGCTATCGAACTCGATAACTCGACGCCTTGAGCCATCATTGACGAAGCCAGGCGGCTTGGAGACACCAGCCGCGACCTGATCCAAGAGATCCTGGATGCTGTTGGGTGGCGCCTCACCCGGACGTCGGCCATAGCCGAAACGCTGCAGTGCGATCTCTTCGAAGCTCGGCCTCATCTCTTCGCTCTCCTGCCGCCTCCCGCTCCAGGGAACTCATAGGCTACCTTTGAAATATGGAGCCATTGGGCAGAGCCCAAGATTTTTCCGGCTCCGATCCCTCTGGCCTTCCGAATTCCCGAAATCGCACTTCGCTTAGTCTGCAGCGTCCCTCCCCCGCCTTGACCGGATGCACCAGCGCGGGTTTGCCTTGCGTTTCGGAATTCTCCCTCTTGACGGAGCCAAAGGCCCATGAAGACCCACGCCCGCGTCGTCGTGATCGGTGGCGGTATCGCCGGCTGCAGCACGCTCTACCACCTGACCCAGGAGGGCTGGAGCGACGTGGTCCTCTTGGAGCGCGACGAGCTCACCAGCGGCACCACCTGGCACTCGGCCGCCCAGGTCACCAACTTCGGCGCGGTCCAGACCATGATCGGCCTAAAGAGCCACTCGATCCGCCTCTATCAGGAGCTAGCCGAGGATCCAGACTATCCCATCAACTATCACCACGGCACTGGTGGTATCCGGCTGGCCGGCACTCCAGATCACATCGACGGCTACAACCACTTCGTCTCGCTGGCTAAAGGCATGGGCATCGACTTCGAGGTGATTGACGGCGAGGAGTGCGCCCGGCGCCATCCCCTGTTGGAGACCCACGGTCTGCTCGGCGGCCTCTGGGACCCCATGGACGGCGACATCGATCCGGCCCAGCTGTGCCAGGCGCTAGCCAGGCGGGCCCGCAAGGCCGGTGCCGAGGTCTATCGCCATACGCCGGTCACCGGCCTCTCCCAAAAACCGGACGGCAGTTGGTTGGTGGAGACCAGCAAGGGCTCGATCCACTGCGAGTTCCTGGTCAACGCCTGCGGTTACCGCGTCAACGAGGTCGGCGCCATGATGGACGTGGAGCACCCCGTCGTCTCGATGGAGCATCAATACTTCCTGACTGAGCCACTGCCCGAACTGGAAGCCCGCGAAGAGCGTGTGCCGCTGCTGCGTTGCCCGATCGACGACTTCTACTCCCGCCAAGAGAAGAAGGGACTGCTGGTCGGCATCTATGAGCAGGACTGCAAGACCTGGGGCATGGAGGGGATCGATCCCGACTTCGCCAACGCGCTCTGCCCGAACGATCTGGATCGACTGCTGGGCAATATGGAGCGAGTCTTCGAACGCCTGCCTTGCCTGACGCGCACCGGCATCCACACCATCATCAACGGCCCCATCACCTACACGCCCGATGGCCTGCCGCTGGTGGGGCGCATTCCAGGCAAGCGCAACGCCTGGTGCATCATCGGCCTGCGCGCCGGCGTCGGCGAAGGCGGTGGCCATGGATGGCTCTTGGCGCAGATGATGGTGCATGGTGAGGCTTGTTACGACACCTGGTGCCTGGACCCTCGCCGATTCACCCGCCATGCCACGGTCGAGCACACGGCCCTTAAGGCCATCGAGGACTATCAGAACGAGTTTCGCTTTCACATGCCGCACGAGTTCCGCCCGGCGGCCCGGCCGGCCAAGACCACGCCGCTGACGGCAGTTCTGGAAGCGGAAGGTGCTGCGTTCGGCACGGTCAACGGCTGGGAGCGTGCGCTTTATTTCAAGACCAACCCCAGGTTCGAGGAAGCGCTGACCTTCCGCTTTCCCAACTGGCACGAGTTGGTCGGCGAAGAAGTGAAAGCAGTGCAGAACGCGGTCGGCATCATGGAGGTCTCAGGCTTCAATCGCTATGAGATTAGCGGTCCCGGCTGTCGCGACTGGCTGGACGGGCTCTTCTGCGGCCGCATACCGCGTAAGGTCGGCAAGGTCGGGCTGGGCTACTTTCTGACGGACAAGGGGAACGTCCTCGGCGAAGCGACCCTGGCATTGCTGGCAGCGGACAGGGTCTGGTGGGGCTCTGCCGCGGCGGCCGAGTACCACGATCTTGACTGGCTCATGGACCAACTGCCCGATGACGGTTCAATCCGGATCGAGAGCCTGACCAACAGCCATACGATCCTCGTGGTCGCCGGCCCCAAGGCACGGACGGTCCTGGCGGAGGCCGCCCCATTAACCGATTGGTCCGCTGCAGCCTTTCCATGGCTCAATCTGCGCCAGGTGAGAATCGGCCAGGTTCCGGCCCTTGCCATGAGTGTCAGCTTCTCCGGCGAGACGGCCTTCGAGCTACACATCGAGAATGCCTTCTTGGCCAATGCCTACAAGGCCTTGCGCGCCGCTGGCGAGGCTCATGGCATGCGCCCCTTCGGCCTCTATGCGACCGAGTCGATGCGCATCGAGAAGGGCTATCGACACTGGAAGGGTGATCTCATCACCGAGTTCAATCCCTTTGAATCGGCCTTGGACCGTTTTGTCGACACGAGCAAACCGGCCTTTCCCGGAAAGAACGCTCTCGAGGCGCAGATTGCCCGAGGCCCCCGTCGCCGCTTTGTGACCCTAGAGATCGGGAGCGATTGGGCGCCAGCCCATGCCGGCGACTCGCTGTTAGAGGGCGATCGCGTCGTCGGAACGATCACCTCGGCCGCCTGGGGGTATCGAGTCGGCAAGAATCTGGCGATGGCCTTCGTCGATCCTGAATGCGCGGCGCTGGGATATGGATGCGACGCTCTCGTCCTGGGCGAGCGCCTGCCAGCCAAGGTGGTCGAGGCTTGCCTCTACGATCCAAGCAATGCTCGGGTGAGAAGTTAACTCAGAGCCGCAGACCTTTGAAATACGGCCGATTTGTGCTGACCAAGAATGGTCTTCTGATCACCTTTTTTGCGCCGATCCATCAGCACGCAGGACCTCCTGCTGCCCTATAGTGGCGACACCTTGATCGCGACAGCGTGCACTGCCGTGCTCTCGCCCATGTCGGTCTTGGCGCCCGGATTGAGGCGATTGACGTTGCTGCCCCAGTGTCCCTTCACGCCATAGACCGCGCCCGGCGGGATCAGGTCGTCGACTGCAGCTTCCGCTTCCAGGCTGTCGATCTCGCTCTCCAGGCGCAGCTTCGCGCCGGCAGTGATGCCCAGACGCGCCGCGTCCGCAGGATTGAGGGTAACCAGCAGTGGCTCGACCTTCTCCTTCACGCGCGGTTCATTGGCGTAGCTGTCGTTCATCATCCAAGGACTGGCCGGCGTCAGGAAGCGCAGCCAGCCGTCCGACAAGGCCGGATCGCTGACCGGCTGCGGCACACGCGGATGACCATCGGCCTCGGCCGCGTCACTCGCCAATTCCAGCTTGCCCGAGGCTGTGGGAAAGCGGCCGCTGGCGTAGGTCACATGGGGTTCCTCACCAAGCCAAACGCCGGAGCGCTGCTGCAGGGTCTCGAAGTCGATGTCGAAGGCCGAGTGCTCCAGGATATGGTCGATGATCGCGCGATCCTCTTCGAAGAGCATCACGTTGCTGAGGCCCATGGCGCGGGCCAGGCGACGAAAGATCTCCTGGTTCGGCAAGGCCTCACCTGGTGGGTCTTCGACCTTGCTCTGCGCGTGGATGTTCAAGTGGAAGTAGGACTTGTTGAGGTCGTCGAACTCCAGGAAACTCGCAGCCGGCAGTACGTAGTCGGCCAGACGCGCGGTATCGGTCTCGAAGAGATCGATGACCACGCCGAAGAGATCCTCGCGCGCCAGGGCCTCACGCAGGGCTGCTTGCTTGGGACCGGAGGCAGCGACGTTCATGTTCCAGGAAATGAAGGCCTGGGCCCGGTCGGCATCGTTCAAGGTCTCTACCAGGTCCATGTGACTGACCGCAGGCCGCGCGCTGGAGGCCAGGTCGTCGCCTTGCACATAGTCCATGGCGATGTGACGTTTGCCGCCGCCGTTCAGATAGTAGAGCCCGGCACCGGGCTTGCCGAAGTTGCCGGTGGCGGCAGGCAAGAGCGCGATTGCGCGGAAGATGTTGCCGCCCTTGGGCTGACGCTGCAGGCCTTGCCCCAGCCAGGTCAGCGCCGGCCCGGCAGAATAGCGCTTTGCGGCCAGCTCGATCGCTTCGATCGAGAGCCCGGTCTCAGCAGCGCCCCATGCGGGCGTGCAGGCGTCGAGCAGCGGCTCGACTTCCTCCCAGCCCAGCGTGCGCTCTGCCAGGAAGGCGCGATCCAGCTTCTCGTCGCGCCTTAGGATATGCAGCAGGGTGAAGGCCAAGGCGGCATCGCTGCCGGGCCGAAGCTGCAGATGCAGATCGGCGGCCTCGGCCGTCGGCGTGCGCACCGGATCCACCACGACCACCCTGCCCGGTGCCTCGGCCAGCCAGTGCTTGTGGGCATGCGGCGCCGAGGCCGAGGGGTTGGCACCCCAGACCAGAATGCAGGAGGAATCGCGCGCAGTCCGCGGATCGAAACCCCAGCCAGACGTGCCCATGACATAACCCAGGGCCACATGGCCGGCGTTGTTGCAGATCGTGTCCGGCTCAACCTCTGTCGCACCGATCGCATTGAAAAAGCGCTGCGGAAAGCCGCCGGCGATGATCGAACAGGTGCCGGTGTAGTGAAGGTTCAGAATGCGATCGCCGCCGACATGCGCGCGGATGTCGTTCAATCGCTCGGCGATGGCGCCCAGCGCTTCGTCCCAGGTGACGACCTGCCAACGGCCGCTGCCCTTGGGCCCGATCCGCTTCATGGGGTGGCGCAAGCGTGCTTCCGGATCGCGCCAAACACCGTTGTAGGCCAGCGCACACTTGCCGCAGAGGGCGCCGCGAGAGACGGGATGCTCGGGATCTCCCAGCACCCGGGTGACGCGATCATCGCGCTTGACGACGACGATTCCACAGCCGTCGTAGCAATCGCGCGGACAGCTGGTTTTGATGTGCTGCTTTTCCATGGAAGACAGCATAACCGTAAGAGGATCTATGCGTCACCCTCTCACCTGCCTTGGAGACGCTGTTACTTGGCCGCCGCCAGCAAGACCTCAACCTCCTCCATCGGTCGGCAAAGCCTGGCCTTGCTGCCGGCATCGACGACTGGGCGCTCCATCAGGATCGGATGTTCGCCCATGAAGTCGATCAGCTGATCGTCACTCCACTTGGGATCGTCCAGGCCCAACTCGTCATAGGGCGTACCGCGACGGCGCAGCAGCTGTCGGATCGTGATCCCCATGCGGTCGAGGAGACCGACCAATTCATCGCGGCTGGGCGGCGTCTTCAGATACTCGACCACCGTCGGCTCCAGCCCTGCTTCCTGCAGGCGGGCCAAGACCTTGCGCGAGGTGCCGCATTTGGGATTGTGATAGATCGTCCAGCTCATGTCGTCTCTGCCTTGCTTGCAACTCTGTCGGCGCTCTTGCAAACCAAGAGCCAGCCGAAGACTAGGGCCGCCAGCACCGCGCCGACAAGCTGGGCAGCGATAAAGGCTGGCATGTGACTGGGTGTAATCCCGCTGAAGGTATCGGTGAAAGAGCGCGCTATGGTCACCGCCGGATTGGCAAAGGAGGTCGAGGCCGTGAACCAATAGCCGGCAGTAATGTAAAGGCCGACTGCGTAGGGAACCGCCTCCGCCCGCCAACGGAGGGTCGCCAGAATTGCCGTCAACAACCCAAAAGTGGCGACAGCCTCTGACAACCATTGGCTGGGCCCGGTCCTGAGCTTGCCGGAGACCTGCAGGAAGTCCAGGTCGAACATCAGGTGCGCCAACAACATCCCGGCCAGTCCGCCGAGAATCTGCACGACGACGTAGAGCAATGAATGTGCGACGGAGATCTCGCGTCGCATGCAGAAGACCAGGGTAACAGCAGGATTGAAGTGAGCGCCGGAGATCGGTCCGAAGCCCAGGATCAAGACCACCAGGATGGCACCGGTCGCGATGGTGTTGCCCAAGAGCGCAATGGCGATGTTACCGCCGGCCAGTGTCTCTCCCATGATGCCGGAGCCGACCACGGTCGCCAGCAGCATGGCCGTACCCAGCGCCTCTGCAGCGAGACGTTTGGAAAGGGGAAAGTCCGCCATGGTCTAGGCCTTTCCTGATTCTGGCTGATCGATTTCGGGGGAGACGAAGGGTTCGCAGAGTTCAGGACGCCCCTGGCAACAGTCTTGCAGCAGGAAGCCCAGCAGGCGCCGCATGCCCTGGACGTCGACGCGATAGACGATCTGCCGTCCCTGCCGTTCGGCTTGCAAGAGCCCGGCCCCGGTCAGAAGCGCCAGATGGGTCGACAGCGTGTTGTGCGGCACGCCCAGCGCACGGGCGATTTCGCCGGCCGGAAGCCCCGCCTCGCCCTCACGGGCCAAGAGTCGGAAGACATCCAAACGGCTGCTCTGTGCTAAGGCAGAGAGACCTTGTATGGCATCGCGCTTATCCATTTGTCGATATTTGCCGACATATCGACAAATGGTCAAGTGTAATAGGGGAAACTCGTTTGGCAGAGCCTGGCTCTCGTGGTCCGATCCAGACACTTGATCCCCAAGCGTCTGTTGAATCGGCCCACCAAGCTATTGATCTGGCGGGGCAACTTATCCAGACGGAGGGGGACCATCCCTCTGGGTTGCACCACTAGGCCTCGATTTTGATTAGGCGGTGCGCGCTGTCTCTCAAGCGCCGCGGTGAGAGGTTCTGATACTCGACGCGCCAGGCATGGCTCTGATCGGGGTCGTGGCTGCCGATCGGACCCGGCACATGGTCGATCCGGGTCAGCGAGCAGTTGTCCACCACCAGACGCAAGGCATGCTCGGGATGCAGGCCCAGGGCGACGGCCAAGGCGGCACGGATCGTCCCACCGTGGGTGACGGCGACGATGTCGCGGCCTTTGTGCTCAGCCGAGAGTGCATAGATCTTGTCACGCACCCGGTCCATCAGATGGACGAAGGATTCGCCGCCTGGCGGTGCAGCCTCCGCCGGGGCCAGCCAGAAGCGGTGCCAATGGCCAAGATCGCCATTCTTCACCTCTTCATAGGTGCGACCCTGCCAATCGCCGAAGTGCTGCTCCATCAGCTCAGGATAGGCGATGGGCTGCGGGCAGATGTGGCTCATGCGCTGACGCACCGCCGCGGCGGTCTGAATGGTGCGCAGCAGGGTCGAGGTTACCCAGATGGCGTCCTTGGGCATCAGTCCCGCCAAGGCCTCAAAGGTCATGGGATCGTCGACGTCGCAGGGGTGATCGCATTGTCCGTAGAGACGGCCTTGGTTGGCGGTCACGGGGGCGTGGCGGATCCACCACCAGCGTGTCTCGGTCATGGTCGAGGCTTCCGGGCTATTGGAACAAGAGAAGGGCGGCCAGCAGGACCAGCAGTTCTGCCGACTGCTCTAGTCCCCCCAGCACGTCGCCGGTATAGCCGCCAATCTGCCGCTGCGCCAATGCCCTGACCGCAAGGGCGCTGCCCGCTAGCAGAAGGCATGCCAGCAAAAAGAAACCGAAACCTTGGCCAACCAGCAGGCTCACCAACAAAAGCAGAAGCATGGCCTGCGCCAAGGCCAAAGACACCGGCGTCATTCCTGGACGTCCTGCCGAGACGGACTGCCCCTCGCGACGGGCCAGAGGTGTTATGGCCATGAAAAGCGGCAGCACCGCGCGACTGCCGCTATGGGCCACCAACAAGGCGGCGCAGAGTTCCAGCATCCCGAGGTCGGCTAGGGCGGCGAGAGTCGCCGCACGCAGCAGCAGGCTCAAGCCCAGCGCCAGCGCACCATAGCTGCCCAGCCGACTGTCGCGCATGATCTCCAGCCGGCGCTCGCGGGTCCAGCCGCCACCAAAGCCATCGGCCATGTCGGCCAAGCCATCCTCATGCAGGCCCCCGGTCAAGAGGACTCCTGTCGCCAGCGCCAGCAGCGCGGCGATCCAGGCGGTAAGCCCAATCCAGAGCGCAAAGGCCGCCACTGCCGCGGTGATAACGCCAATCAGCAGCCCGACCAGAGGAAAGCACCAGGAGGCCGGCGCAAGCTCCGCCGCGGCCTCTTCATCGCGAAGGCGGATTGGCAGCCGCGTCAGGTAGACCAGGCACAGGCGAATGTTGGCAATGGGCGTCACGGAAGCTCTTGTATCTCTTCGGCTCTAGCAAGCGAACAAGCTCTGCCGGTTCCATCCAGACCAAGCAAGGGGATTGCAGAGCCTGGCCTAATTAAGTAGCAGCTTACGGTAAGCTGTTCGGCGACGCTGCCGGCGCAACGTCACCGTCGCAGGCTAGACCCCACTCGGTGGCGCCCGCGATCCAACCCAAGGAACCATCGCCCCGATGAGCGACAGAGAGACTCCCTCCAGTCTGGACGAAATCCGCGCGCTGCTGCGCGAGCTGCCCGGTCCCGACCTGGGTGCCAGGCGCAGTGTCGAAACCCGACAGCTGGAGCTGTTGAAGCCGCCGGGCGCGCTTGGCCAGTTGGAGGCCTTGGCGGCTTGGCTCGCCTCTTGGCAGGGTCGTGACGACCCGCACATGGCGCGCCCGCGCATTGCCGTCTTTGCCGGCAACCACGGCGTGGCCGCGCAGGGTGTCTCGGCCTTTCCTGCCAGCGTGACGGCTCAGATGGTGCAGGCCTTCATCGCCGGGCAGGCTGCCATCAATCAGCTCTCAGCCCTCGCCGATGCCGATCTGCGCATCTATGAGCTGGCCTTGGATCAGCCGACCTCGGACATCAGCCAGGGCCCGGCGATGACCGAGGAAGAGGCGGTCCGCGCCATCGCCTATGGCATGATGTCGGTCGAAGAGGGCTTCGACTGCATGGCGCTGGGAGAGATGGGAATCGCCAACACTACGGCGGCCTCCGCCCTTGCCGCGGGTCTCTTCGGTGGGACCGGCACAGACTGGGCCGGCCCCGGAACCGGTGTCCAAGGCGATGCCTTGGCGAACAAGGCCGCCGTCATCGATCGTGCCCTTGAAGCCAATGCCGGGGCCCTGAAGGATCCTTTGGAGACCCTGACAGCCCTTGGCGGCTTTGAGTTCTGCGCCATTCTGGGCGCCGTTATCGCCTCTCGCCTGGCCCGAACGCCGGTTATCCTGGATGGCTTTGCCTGCACGGCGGCCGCCAGCGTGCTGCACGCTATTCGCCCCGAGCTTTTGGACCACTGCTTGGTGGCGCATGTCTCGGCCGAACCGGGTCATCGGCGCCTCTTGGATGCCATCGGCAAGGGCGCACTGGTCGACATGGGCATGCGCCTTGGTGAAGCCTCGGGTGCCGCCCTGATCCTACCCATCCTCAAGGCAGCCTGTGCTTGCAACAACGGCATGGCGACCTTCGAGGAAGCCGGCCTCGCTTAACCTACTCGCTGGTGGTGCAACCCAGACGGATGGTCCCCATCCGTCTGGTGAATCGGCCCACTAGGTAGTGATGGGTTGATCAAGGCAGTGACGCAGGGTCTCTGCCAGCTCGCGACGTCTGAACGGCTTGCGCAGCAGAGGGGTGACTGATCCAAGGTCGCTCTGGTCCACAATGTTCCCGGACATGACCACGACCTTCAGATCCGGATGACCACCAATGGCCTCCTTGGCGAAGGCCAGCCCACTAACACCTCCGGGCAACAGGACATCGGTCAACAAGAGATCAATGCTCTCTGATTCTGACAGGACCGCTCGAGCCTCTGCGGCTTGCGACGCGCTCAAGACCCGGTAGCCCAAATCGATCAAGGTTCGGGATGTCAGCTGACGCAGGTCTTCGTCATCCTCGAGCAGGAGCACCGTCTCTCCCTGTCCCGTCGCTAGCGGCGTTGCCTTCGGCTTTCTCTCCTCCTCTGCCTCCTCGCTTACCAGAGGCAGATAAAGCGACATGACGGTGCCTTCGCCCTCTCTGCTGAGGCAGGTGACCTTGCCGCCCGATTGCTTGGCAAAACCGTAGACCATGGCCAGGCCGAGACCACTTCCCTGCCCGGTATCCTTGGTCGTGTAGAAAGGCTCAAAGGCGCGGCGCCGGGTTTCTGGCGACATGCCACAACCAGTGTCCGTTACCTCCAAGAGCGCCAGAGGCTTTGGCTTGCCCTCAATCTTCGAGGCAGTGGAGGGCGCCGTGCGGCAGTCGATGGTCAAGGTGCCTTCGCCCGGCATGGCATCGCGAGCATTCAGGGCCAGATTCAGCAAGGCCAACTCGATCTGCCCCGGGTCGGCCAAGGCGCAGACTTGATCGCCCGAGGTCTTGCGCACAATCCGAATGCTGGGTCCCAAGGTCCGTGACAAGAGTTCGACGGTCCGCTCAACCAGCACCACAAGATCAACCACCTCTGGCCTCAAGGCTTGTTTACGCGCGAAGGCCAAGAGCGAATGGGTGAGCTCTGCACCGCGACCACTGGCGTGCAGAATGGGCTGTATCAGGCTCTGATCGTGCCCGCCTTCCTCAGCCAGAAGCTCGGCGTTACCCTGAATGACGGCCAAGAGGTTGTTGAAATCATGCGCGATTCCACCGGTCAAGCGGCCTACAGCTTCCATCTTCTGGGCGCGAGCAAGTCCGACTTGATACTGCCGCTGTTCAGTGATGTCGGTGGTGATGCTGCAGGTCCCATGAGTCTCGCCAAGCGGGTCGGTCAAGGGAAAGCGGGCAACAATCAGGGTTTTGGGCCCACTCGTGGTCTTGGCTGAGATTTCGCGCTGGATCGGTTCTCCCACCTCAAGCACGCGGGTCATGTCGCTGTTCAAGGTCTTGCGGTTCTCGACATCTTGGCTGACCAGGGTCCATCGTCTGTTGCTCGCGAGCAGTTCTTTTCCGCCTCTATCCCGAAGCACGACCTCAAGCGGCGCATTCTCCAGAATGGTCGTCAGCCATATGTCGCGGAGTTCGAGAGCCGCTGCGGTTCGCTTTCGCTCTTCGACCTCCGCTTCCAAAGAGCGATTTGCGGCAGTCAGACTCTTCGTGCGCTCGGCGACACGTTCTTCCAAGCGCTCCTTGGCTTCTGCCAGGCTCGTCTTCAGTTGGACGTGATCGCTGATGTCCTCTTCAGAGAGGACGAGGACGACCTGGCCTGTTATGGGATCACGACCGCGCTTTGCGGTCACCCTGTGCCAGCGCGTGCCAAGCAGGGTGTTAACCACAATATCCCGCTGGTGTTCTCGGTCCTCGCGGGCCGCGGTCAGCAGTATGCCGGCAACCTCGACATCGCCGATCCGGGCTTTGAGAAGCGAGCCTTGTCCGACCAGGCCGCTTTGTTCCGCTCCATAACACTGGGCCGCGGCCGTATTCTGCGCCAGCAGATTGCCACCAAGTGCATAGGTCGAGATCATCAAAGGGGTGTTTTTCGCCGCCTCCAGAAGGCGCAAAGCCTCCGGATCCTGCCCCAGATCCAGGGGATAGGAGACCTCCAGCATGATGGCACGGCGCCCATCGGCGATCCAAACGGGCGCGATGTTGGCGATAATCGTCGTCGGCTGGCCGGATGGATAAAGGGTCCAACTTTCCTGCACGCGGGCACCGCTGGCCTTGTTGCTGACAATCTGGCGCAGGCGATCGCGGACATTGGAGGAGTCAGTAGAGAAATCCCTGGCCTGAAAGGCCTCCTGGCTCTCTGCATTCCAAAAGCCCAGCGCAGCGCCATTGCCCCACCACATCTCGTGGCGGTCGACATCGAATATCCAGACCGGCCTCACCAACAGCTCATAGCTGTCGAGGTCCGCATGGTTCCTGAACCATGGCCAACCATGAGGTCTGCCATCCATTCCGCCGCTGTTCCTCGTTGACGTTCCTGAAAATGCTTTCAGCCCACTTGGCCAAGGCCAAGATAGTCCAAATTCACAGTGACTATAGGGTCAATTTTCCTTCATGGCATCGGCCAAAAAGTCACCTAGTGCCAAAGTCGCGCCGGGACAACGCCCCGTCGAGCGGTTGAGCACAATCTCGGATTCCGGCAGATCGGGAAAGCCATGGGCGCGCCCCAAGAAGCGCAAACCCTCACCCGCCGAGCCTTCCTTGGCGACAGAAACGGCTATGCCCGCAGCCGCAGCTGCCTCGACAGCGGTGATGCTGGAACTGGTAAAGAGCACATGCCAATCGCGTTTGGCCCGTTCCAAGGCCTCCAGCGCCCAGCGCCGGAAGAGGTTACCGGGCGGCAGCAGCGCCAGCGGGATCGCCGTGGTCTTCGGCAGCTCGTGCTTGGCGGAGAAGACCCAGCGCGTGCGCTCTACGCGCAACCTCTCGCCCCTGCCCTCACCCAAGGAGTGGGTCGAGAGGACAAGGTCGAAGCGACAGCCAAGCTGCTCCAGCAGATCGGCGG
Source organism: Rhodospirillales bacterium (assembly GCA_963669335.1). Taxonomy (GTDB): domain Bacteria; phylum Pseudomonadota; class Alphaproteobacteria; order Kiloniellales; family JACOMY01; genus JACOMY01. The sequence goes on along the minus strand of OY770023.1, from coordinate 372,708 downwards.
AAAAGCCGGTTGTGACCTCGACCATGATCGCCGGATAGCGCTCCATAAAGCGGGCGAGATAGCTCGGCAGGACATGGTTGGCATAGTCGCCCATCACCGCCAGGCTGACGCTGCCCTCCAGCCTGTCGTCCGCCATCGCGTCCAGCGCTTGGTCGTGCAGCGTAATCAGCTTGCGTGCGTAAACGACCAGTTTCTCGCCGGCCGGCGTTAACTTCACCTTGCGCCCCTGCGGCTGGAAGAGCGCGCAGCCGGTTACCTCTTCCATGCGCTTGATCTGGGTGCTGACCGTCGACTGCGACCGTCCCACCACCTCGGCTGCCTTGCCCAGGCCATCCAGGTCCACAGCAGCGATGAAGGTTCGAAAGAGATCGATGTCGATGTTGCGCCTCAACATTCCCGCCAAGCCTCGCGTCTCTCATTGCCGTGGGACCTGGCCAACGAGGCTGTTCACCCACAACAGCAATTCATCTAAATTTCCGAATAATTCTATCAAATTAATTCGATTTTTCAATGCCTCTTGGATTGCTAGACCTCTCGCCGACCGCCGTAACAAGCCGCGCCCCTGAAACCGGCCGGCCGCAACCCCGCGAGAGGCAGCATGCCCGACCTTCGCTCCAAGACCTCAACCTCCGGACGGACCATGGCCGCCGCGCGCGCGCTCTGGCGGGCCACGGGGATGACCGGCGATGACTTCGGAAAGCCCATTGTGGCGGTCGTCAATTCCTTTGCCGAGTTCGTGCCCGGCCACATCCATTTGGCGGAGGTCGGCCGCCTGGTCGGCGAGGCAATCCAGGCAGCCGGGGGTGTCGCCAAGGAATTCAATACGATCGCCGTCGATGACGGAATCGCGATGGGGCACAGCGGCATGCTCTATAGCTTGCCCTCTCGCGACCTCATCGCCGATTCCGTGGAGTACATGGTCAACGCACACTGCGCTGATGCCATGGTCTGTCTGTCGAACTGTGACAAGATCACGCCCGGCATGCTGATGGCGGCGATGCGCCTGAACATCCCCGTGGTCTTCGTTTCCGGCGGACCGATGGAGGCCGGCAAAACCGTCCTCTCCGACGGACTTCGGGCGACAGACTTCACGGATGCCATCTACGCCGGCGCCAATCCGCAGGCCAGCGAGGCTGAAATCGATGCCCTGGAGCAATCGGCCTGTCCGACCTGCGGGTCTTGTTCCGGCATGTTCACCGCCAACTCGATGAACTGTTTGGCCGAGGCCTTGGGGCTGGCCCTGCCCGGCAACGGCACGCTTCTGGCGACCCACCGCCGTCGTCGAGACCTCTTCGTCCAGGCCGGAGAGCTGATCATGACGCTCTGCCGGCGTTGGTATGGCGCGGGAGATCCGCGGGCGCTGCCTCGCGGGATCGCCACCTTCAAGGCCTTCGAGAACGCCATGACCCTGGACATCGCCATGGGCGGCTCGACCAACACGGTCCTGCATCTTCTGGCCATGGCGAGAGAGGGCGAGGTTCCCTTCAACCTGGCTGACATCGACCGTCTCTCGCGTCGCGTCCCCACCCTCTGCAAACTCTCGCCGGCGACGGCACGCTATCATGTTGAGGATGCCCATCGCGCCGGCGGGATTGCGGCGATCTTGGGAGAACTGGCGCGGGGCGATCTGCTGCACTTGGACCAGCCCACGGTCCACAGCGCGACCTTGCGCACCTTCATCGAGGCTTGGGACCTACGCCGCACGACGGAGCAGTCTGTTCATGACTTCTATCGCGCGGCACCCGGCGGGGTGCGTACCACCCGCCCCTTCAGCCAAGACAGCCGCTACGAGAGCCTGGATCTGGATCGCAGCCAGGGTTGCATCCGAGAGATCGGCCAAGCCTACTCCGCCGACGGCGGGTTGGCCGTCCTTACCGGCAACCTGGCCCCGCTGGGCGCGATCGTGAAGACGGCGGCCGTCGACGCTTCTCTTCTGACCTTCGAGGGCGAAGCTCAGGTCTTCGAATCACAAGAAGAAGCTGCAACGGCGATCCTCAGCGGCAAGATCCGCGCTGGAGCGGTGGTCGTCATCCGCTACGAGGGCCCCAGGGGCGGCCCCGGCATGCAGGAGATGCTCTATCCGACCGCCTACTTGAGAGCGCGCGGCCTCGATCGGCGCTGCGCGCTGATCACGGACGGCCGCTTCTCCGGGGCCTCGGCCGGCCTCTCGGTCGGTCACGTTTCGCCGGAAGCGGCAGAGGGCGGCCTCATCGCCCTGATCGAACCCGGCGATCGTTTGCTGATCGATATCCCCGCTCGCCGCCTGGAGCTGCTGGTCGATGAGGAGACCGTGGCACGCCGGCGCGCTGCCCATCCCTACAGAGACAGGCGTGTCTGGGTCCCGGAGGGACGCGTCAGGCCGCTCACCACCGCACTCAAGCTCTATGCCGAAGCCGTCTCAAACGCGGCTGAGGGGGCGGTCCGCCGCGCCTCCTCCGATTGGCAAGATCCAACGGCGGGCTCAAAGGCTTAACAGCAAGAACTCACAAATCGAGGGAGGACCATCATGCTCGATAGCGGAAGAAGAGCCGCGCTCTCAGTGTCTCTCATCACTGCCCTTGGCCTGACTGGCGGAGCAGCCGGGGCGCTGGACATGACCAGCGTATATCCGGCCAGCTTTCCAATCATCGGGGAGATTGGGAGCGAGATCGGCGACAAGGTCAGCGCACTAACCGCCGGCAGTTTGACCCTCACCTTCCACGAGCCCGGCGCCCTGGTGCCGGCAGGAGAGGCCTGGGATGCCGTCTCCACTGGGGCCGTGGATGCGGCCTGGTACTCTCCGGGCTTCGCCCAGGGGATCATTCCCTCTGCTGCCATGTTCAGCGCCGTTCCCTTCGGACCGGAGGCTCCGGAGTATCTGGCCTGGTACTACTATGGCGGTGGCGAAGTGCTCTGGGACGAGATTACGGAGCGCCACGGGGTCAAGAGCATCCTCTGCGCCACCCTGCCACCAGAAGCCTCCGGTTGGTTTCGTCAACCGATCGAGGCGGTGGCCGACCTGGAGGGCAAGACCATGCGCTTCTTCGGCCTGGGCGCCCGCGTGATGGAGAAACTGGGCGTAGCGACCCAGACACTGCCTGTCGGCGATACCGTCCCGGCCTTGGAACTCGGCACAATTGATGCTGCAGAGGTTTCAATGCCGGCGCTCGATCTGCGCCTGGGCATGGCCGACTATGCCAAGCACTACTACTTCCCCGGTTGGCATCAACAGACAACCCTGATCACCCTCTTGGTGAATAGAGAGATCTGGGATCAGTTGAGCGCCCGAGAGCAGCTGGCCGTCGAAGAGGTTTGCGCCGCCGCCGTTGCCCGCTCGCTGGCGCAGGGCGAGGCCCTTCAGTTTGCGGCCCTTGAGGCGCTGAAGGATGAGGGAGTCACACTGCATCGCTGGTCGCCGCAGATCCTGGCTGCAATGCAGTCTGCCTGGTCGGAGGTCGTGACCGAGCTCTCTGAAGACGCAGATTTCGCGCGTGTCTGGGACTCCTACACCGCCTTCCGGGAGAGCTACGCCAAGTGGCGTGACCTGGGCTACATGCGCTAGCCGCCACGCCGGGGCAGGCTCGCCTGCCCCGGCCGTCCCTAGCTCCTTCTAGAACGAGAGCAAACCACCATGCTGGCCCTCGCTGAGGCCTTGGCGCGACCTGTACTCTGGGCGAACCGCCTGGCCGGGTGGCTCCTCCTCCTGCTCGCCTTCGTCATCGGCTTCGATGTCGTTGGGCGCAAGTTCTTCGACACCGGTTCCGCCCTGCTTCAAGACCTGGAATGGCACCTGCATGGAGCGGCCATGCTTCTGGCTTTTGGCGCCGCCTACCTGAGGGACGCTCATGTCCGCGTCGATCTCATCCGAGATCGCTTGCGAGCGCGAGCAAAGGCGAGACTGGAAGTGCTCGGTATCCTGCTCTTTCTCCTCCCCTATCTCACGGTCTTGCTGCTCTTCGGCCTCGACTACGCGGCGCGAGCCTTCGAGACCCAGGAAGGTTCGGTCGGTGGCAGCGGACTGCCGTCACGCTGGATCATCAAGGCTTTCCTGCCGCTCGGCTTCGCCCTTGTGCTCCTCTCGGCAGTCTCCGTCCTGCTGCAGTGCCTGCTGTTTCTCAGCGGCAAACCAGTGCGCCCAACCCTGCTGCTGTCCCATGACAGTCTTGGCCCAACCGCACCGCCAACTGAGGGGACAGGGCAATGACCGAGGTCCTGCCGATCGCGATGTTCGGCTCGCTCGCCTTCCTGATCTTCACCGGCTTGCCCGTCGCCGTCGTCCTGGGTGGGATCTCGCTGCTCTTCGCCCTGCTTGGCCTCTGGATGGGTGAATTGCGCCTGGTGCAGCTGCCGCTGCTGGTCAATCGGATCTTTGGCGGCGCTGTTTCCAACAGCGTCATGGTTGCGGTGCCGATGTTCGTGCTGATGGGTACCCTCTTGGACAAGAGCGGGATCGCAGAGGATCTGTTGGAGGGACTGGAGAGCCTCTTGGGACGCCTTCCCGGCGGTCTCGCCCTCGGTGTCACTCTGGTCGGCACGGTGCTCGCCGCCTCGACCGGCATTATCGGGGCCTCGGTCGTGATGCTGACCATGCTGGCCCTGCCGATGATGATGGCCAAGGGCTACGCCGCGCCGCTCGCCGCCGGCTCGATCGCTGCCTCGGGCACCCTCGGCATCCTGATCCCGCCCTCGATCATGCTGGTGATCATGGGCGACCTGCTGACCATCTCCGTCGGCAAGCTCTTTATGGCAGCCCTCTTGCCCGGCCTTCTGCTCTCCGGCCTCTATTGCCTCTTCATCGTCGTGACCTGCCTGCTGCGCCCGAACCTTGCACCGGCGGCGAAACAGAAACCGCCCCCTGTGAACCGCCCAGAGATGCGACGCAAGCTGTGGCTCGGCTTCCTGCCCCCGGCGCTCCTTATCGCACTGGTCCTGGGCTCGATCCTGGCCGGCTGGGCGACGCCGACCGAGGCCAGTGGCGTCGGTGCGCTGGGTGCCCTGCTTCTGGCTCTCATCAGAAAGCGGCTCTCACGCGATAACCTCACGGCGGTCTTGAACCAAACCACCACGACCGTCGCCATGATCTTCTTCATCTTCGTCGGGGCGACGGCCTTTTCCTATCTCTTCCGCCGCTTCGGCGGCGAAGACCTGATTCTGGCCAGCGTCGACGCGACGGCTCTGGGCCCCTGGATGGTCTTGGCAGCCCTGATGTTGCTTGTCTTCCTGCTGGGCTTCTTCTTCGATTGGATCGAGATCACCTTGATCGTGTTGCCGATCTTCGCGCCAATCGTCCAGCGCCTGGACTTCGGCGCGCATGTCGAGGCGGGAGACCTAGTCTATTGGTTTGCGGTCATGGTGGCCATCAACCTGCAGACCTCATTCCTGACCCCGCCCTTCGGATTCGCCCTCTTCTATCTCAAGGGAGCCGCCGGCGCTCTAGTCTCGATCGGCCAGATCTATCGCGGCATTCTGCCCTTTGTCCTGCTGCAACTCTTGGCCTTGGCCCTGGTGCTCGCCTTTCCGGAAATCGCAATCTGGCTGCCAAATCAAGTCTTTCGGTAACGCAAGATTCGTTCGTTTTCGCTGCTGCGGGAATGGTTCCGGATCCGAAAAAAATAAACCTGCGGAAACATAATGTCACAGCAGTTGATTGTCAGACCAAAGTCTGCCTAAAATTCACCCACTCAGACCAAAACGACGGCAACACAAAAAAAGGACCGTCGGGCGGGCTGGGGGAGGGGTTGGCTTAAGCGCATAGCGACTGCTGCGGAGCCGGCGAATCTGCTCTAGGGGATGGCATCCAATTCGCCCGGCGACGAAACGGCGGACCTGCCGTGTTGCGTTTTTCCTGCCCGGATAACCTGCACGCTGGCTCAATGGAGGGTTTGCCTGATGCCGGAAGCCGCTTCGCAAGCGCAACTTGATGCGCTGATCGTCATCTTTACCGAATTCTACTACTGGCTGACTGTGGCCTTGATGTTCCTCATTCATGTGGGCTTCTGCATGTATGAGGTTGGGGCCTCACGCCGCAAAAACATGATGCACACCTTGATGAAGAACACCATGGTGATCCCCTTGGTCACCGTGACCTTCTTCCTCTTCGGCTGGTGGATCTACTTCGCCTTTCCCAATGGCCCCTTTATCTACGAGGGGCTGGGTTTGATCGATGCTCCGAACGCCGTGCCCTGGTCCGAATTGATGGGTGCCCATCTGGGCGGGCCGTCGGTGAGCGGTGCCACGGATGTGGAGACCAACGCCTTCTGGGCGCGCATCAACGGCGTCTTCTGGGCGGCCTTCTTGCTCTTCTCCTGGACGGCAGCCTCCATCGTCTCCGGTGCGGTCATCGAGCGCATCCGCTCCGGTGCCTTCTGGCTGATCGCTGTCCTGGTCGGCTCCTTTACCTGGATCATCGATGCCGCCTGGGGCTGGCACTATGACGGCTGGATGGTAAAGCTGTTGGGCTACCATGATGCCTATGCCTCTGGCGTTATCCATGGCCTCGCCGGCGGTGCTGCGCTGGGTGTGCTGGTCCACCTGGGTCCGCGTATCGGCAAGTTCCGGGCCGACGGTACGGCGCGCAACATCGTGCCGCATAACCCCTGGCTGGTGACCGTGGGTCTCTTCCTGATCTACACCGGCTTCTGGGGCTTCTATGTGGCCTGTAACGTGCCGATCATCGACGCAGCCTCGATCGGGTCCCAAGGCGATGCCTTCACGGCGACCACGATCTACCTGACGCCAACCACCTTGTCGGCCATCACCTTCAACTTCCTCATGTCCCTGGCCGGCGGTCTCATGGCGGGCTACGTCATCTCCAAGGGCGATGCCTTCTGGACCTATTCCTCGGGTCTGGCCGGTATCATCACCGCCTCTGCAGGCAATGACCTCTACCATCCGATCGAGGCCATGTTCGTGGCCGTGATCGGCGTTTGGATCGCCTATCGCATGCACTTCTGGGTCGAGCGTCGCTTCAAGATCGATGATGCCGTCGGCGCAGTCGCGGTGCATGGCTATGCAGGTTTTGCAGGCCTGGTAATCGCCGGCTTCCTGCTCTGGGGTCATCCCTCGTCGGGATTTGAGGGCTATGCCCCGATCACGCCTTGGGGACAGTTGGCCGGTGCCATCATCATGTTCGGTGTGCTCGGCTTCCTGCCAACCTACATTTTGGCAGGCATCTTGAAGGGCGTCGGCGTTCTCAGGATCCCCGAGAAGCTGGAACTGGCCGGGCTCGATTTCGCCGACTACCACGACCGCTACCTCTCTGAAGAGGATGTGGCCGAGGCAGAACGCGAAGAAGCGCGCCGCCACGGGCTGATCAGATAAGGGAGGAGAAAGACCATGAGCACGACACCTGTCGATAGCTGGGCCGTGGACCTCAACACCATTGGGCCGGTTTATCCCTTCGCCGGGATCGAGGCCATCCTGGTCATCGCTGCAGTCATCTTCTGGGTCGGCTGGCACGTCATCCAGCTGAAGAGCGAGAGCAAGACCTATGAGGAGGATCTGCGGCTCTTGGAAGACCCGGAGGCGATGGAAAGAGCGGCCTATGCCGAGAATGGCAAGAGGAGGCCTCCAGACTAAAGAAATGGGCTGTTAACACAGTCTCTTGGTAACAGCTTGGGGCGGCGCGGATCGATGGGTCCGCGCCGCCTTAACATTTGTTCAACCCAAAACGCGCCTTGAACAAAAGTTCTCGCCCGACTACCTATGCCAGGCGGCCAAGCTGCCGCATGCGACATAACGGAAGGATCGCAAGATGGCTGTTATCTTCGGAACTGACGGACCAGACGTGCGAACGGGGACAGATGTCGCCGACTTGATTGACGGACTTTCCTCCAACGATACGCTCTATGGCCTCTCCGGGGCCGATATCCTCTTTGGCCGCTCGGGTCAGGACACACTCTACGGTGCCGACGGCAATGACACGCAGTCCGGTGGCGACGGCAGCGACAGCCTGACCGGGGCCTCGGGCGACGACATCTTAGAGGGCGATGACGGCGACGATCAGCTCTATGGAGGCTACGGCGACGACACGCAGTTCGGTGCTCTTGGCAGTGACGAGTTGGTTGGTGATCTCGGTGACGACGTCCTCTACGGCGGCTCAGGATTCGACTACGGCGGCGGATTCTCCGGCAATGACAGGATCCTGCTGGGCTCCGGCGTTGACGAGTTTGTCGGCGGTGGCTCAGGCAACGACACGGTCGACGGCGGTGCCGGAGACGATGCCTACCTCTACGGCGAAGATGGCGATGACAGCATTCTCGGCCGTGGCGGTGACGACTTTCAGCTCTTGGGTGGTGCCGGTAATGATGCGATCTTCGGTGGCTTCGGCGACGACGACGCCTATGCGGGCGAGGGCGATGACCGCCTCTTCGGCAGCACGGGTACTGACTTCCTAAGCGGCGGCGACAACGACGACACCATCAGGGGTGGCTCCGGCGACGACATCGCCAGGGGCGGCAATGGCTCCGACACCCTGCTGATCGATCCCGGCGACATCGATGGCGCCCAGGTTGAAAGCTTTGACGGTGGCAGCGGCATCGATACGCTCTCCGTCCAGTTCAACGGGACCTTTGCGGACAGCTTGATCTCGACCACCAATGTCGAGGTCAGCATCCTGCGCGGGACCACGGTGGCCGATGCCTTCTCGAACCGCACCGGATTCGACTCCGTCATCGGGCTGGGTGGCAACGACACCATCACCGGCCTCTCGACAAACGACCGAATGTATGGTGACGAGGGCAATGATCGCCTCTTCGGCAATTCCGGCATCGACCAGCTGAACGGCGGTGACGGCTCGGACACCGCCTTCGGCGGCGCAGACATCGATTTCCTCTTCGGCCGATCGGGGTCTGATGACCTGCGCGGCGGCGAGGGTGACGACGTTCTGAACGGCAACAGTGGCAGCGACGTTCTGCGTGGGTTCAGCGGCCTTGACCGGGCCTATGGTGAGGGCGGCAGCGACACCCTCTTCGGAGGCAGCGGTAAGGACGATCTGACCGGTGGCAGCGCCGCCGATCAACTGGCCGGCGGTACCGGCTCAGATGTCCTCTTTGGCGAGGATGGCCGAGATCGCTTGAATGGCGGTAGCGGGAATGATATCGCCTTTGGTGGGCGCGGGAACGATACCTTCATCGTCGACACCGCAGCTGACTTGGTGCGCGAAACCGCAGCGGGCGGCGTCGAGGACTTCGTGCGCTCCAACGCAGCCGATTTCACCCTGAGCAGCGGCAGCGATGGCTTCGTCGAACGCATCAACGTCGTCTCCGGCGGCGGCAATGGCAATATCGGCGGCAGCCAGATCGCCAACCGCATGGAGGGCAACAGCTTCAGCAATGTGCTGAGCGGTCTATCAGGCAATGACACCCTGAACGGGCGTGGCGGCACGGATTCGGCCATCGGCGGATCTGGAGATGATACCTTCGTCGTTGATACATTCACAGATGTGGTGCAAGAGCTGGCCGGTGAGGGCACTGACCTGGTGAGGGCGGTGACCGACTACACCCTGCCCAGCGGCACGGCGACGGCCTTTGTCGAGAACCTGCGGATGCAGGGCGGCCTCGGCGATATCAACGGCACCGGCAACGCCCTGGACAACACCATCGAGGGCAACAGCGGCGCCAACCGTCTGGCCGGCAACCAGGGTTCCGACTCGATCATCGGCGGCGATGGCGATGACACCGTCTTCGGCGGCGCCAGCGGTGACCGCATGGAAGGCAACAGCGGAGACGACACCATCTTCGTCGGACAGAACGACGTCATCATCGGCGGATCCGGCATGGACGAGTTCCGCTTCAACGGCGGCAATCTGGGCTTCGGCGGCTCCGGCGGACCGATCTTCCGCGACTTCGACGGCGAGCTGGTGAATGCAGCCAACGGAGACGACAAGCTGGTCTATGGCACCGGCCTGGAGACCGGCGCCTTCTCCTACATCGGCGGCGCTGCCTTCTCGGGCGGCGGCAATTCCGAGGCCCGCTTTGACGGCCCGCGGCAGATCCAGGTGGATCAGGACGGCGACGGCTCTGTGGACCAGGCCTTCCTTGTCGACCGGGTCACGGTCGCCGGCCTCTTGACCTCGACAGACTTCGTCTGGTTGTAAGATCAGGTGCTTCCCCCGCCCGCCGTTGCGGACGGGGGAAGGCCTCACGCGAGTAGCGCTCACTTGCGCTTAGCAGAGCCAGGGTCGTTGATACCGTAGCAAATCAGAGAATGAACATTCAAACCAGCGACCACTAGTCTCTTGGTAGAACGAAAATTCTAACATGGGCTGCCTGCCAGGTTGGCTGAGGCGGCCCTCTGGAGGATGGAACGATGGCTATTCTCTTCGGTACCGATCTCGACGACAGCTTGACCGGGACGGATGTGGCCGATCTTATCGACGGTCTGTCGGGTAACGATACGCTCTACGGACTCACCGGCGACGATGTTCAGCTGGGACGCAGTGGCTCCGACACGCTCTACGGCGGTGACGGCGCGGACAGCCTCGACGGCGGCGATGACGGCGACAGTCTCTTCGGAGGTCGGGGTAACGATACGCTTGACGGTGGTAGCGGCGGCGACGCCCTCTTTGGTGGCGTCGGCAATGATACCCAATATGCCGGTACTGGATACGATCAGATACAAGGCGGAGATGGTGACGACCTAATGTTCGGCGGCTCAGGCGCCGACGAAGGCAGCGGTGGATCGGGCAACGACACCATTTACCTGGGATCCGGAGGAGAGTTCTTCTTTGAGGCAGGGTCGGGCAATGACACCCTCTTCGGCGGATTCGGTAACGACGACTATCTCACCGGTGGTCATGGAAACGACAGCGTCTTCGGCGGCCCCGGCGGCGAGTTCATGGTTTCAGGCGGAGTGGGCAACGACTGGGTTTATGGTGGCGAAGGACATGACGGCGCCATCTCCGGCAATGCTGGTGACGATCGAGTCTTTGGTGATTCTGGTGATGATGGCGTGAACGGGGATGATGGAGATGACACCCTAAGCGGTGGCTCCGGCATCGACTCCTTCTTCGGCGGCTCTGGTAACGATGTCATGCTCCTTGACCCTGGCGACGTTGTCAGCGTCGGGGCCTCGAGCCAGGAACGCTTCAGCGGGGACGCAGGGACCGACACGCTCTCGGTCCATTTCCAAGCAACCTGGATTCCGGCTCTGGTCATCACCTCCAGCGTTGAAGTCACCCTGTTACGTGGCACGACGGGCAACGACGCCTTCTCGGGCCGCACCGGCTTTGACTCCATCGTGGGCCTTGGTGGTAACGACACCATCGAAGGGATCGACGATACCGACCGCATGTTCGGTGACGCCGGGAAGGACCGTCTCTACGGCAACTCCGGGGTGGATCAACTCTTTGGCGGTAACGGTAGTGATACCTTGCGCGGTGGCTCTTCTTCTGATGTGGCTTACGGCGGATCAGGCGGTGATGACCTGCGTGGTGACGAAGCCGCCGACTTCCTCTTCGGCGACAGCGGCGCCGACGAGATCCGCGGACAAGACGGCAAGGACAACCTCTACGGTGGCGACGGCAATGATCTCATGTTCGGTGCCGGCGAGGAGGATCGAATCTTCGGCGGTACCGGGTCGGATCAGTTGGTTGGCGGTACAGGCTCGGACCAGCTCTTCGGCGGCGATTCTCGCGACCGTCTGAACGGCGGCAGCGGCGCCGACACCATGACCGGTGGCCGCAACAACGACACCTACATCGTCGACACGGCTGGCGACCTGGTGCGCGAAGGCCTGCCGGGTGGTCCAGAGGACTTCGTGCGCTCCAACGCGTCTGACTTCACCCTGACCAGCGGCGTCTTCGGCTTCGTTGAGCGGCTGAACGTCGTCTCCGGGGCCGGCAACGGCAACCTGGGCGGCAGCCAGATCGCCAACCGCATGGAGGGCAACTCTTTTGTCAATGTTCTAAGCGGTCTCTCCGGCGATGACATCTTGAATGGGCGCGAGGGAACCGACACGGCCATCGGTGGATCCGGTGACGATACCTTCGTCGTCGATACGGCGACCGACGAGGTGCAGGAACTGGCCGGCGAAGGCACCGACCTTGTCCGCGCCGTTACCGACTACACCCTGCCCAGCGGCACGGCGACCGCCTTTGTCGAGAACCTGCGCCTGCAGGGCGGCCTCGGCGATATCGACGGTACCGGCAACGCGCTGGACAACACCATCGAGGGCAACAGTGGTGACAACCGTCTGGCCGGCAACCAGGGCGCCGACTCGATCATCGGCGGCGAGGGTGATGACCTCATCTTCGGCGGCGCCAGCGGCGATCGCATGGAAGGCAACAGCGGCGAAGACACGATCGCCTTGGGGCAAGGTGATGTCGCCATCGGCGGTTCCGGCATGGATGAGTTCCGCTTCAACGGCGGCAACCTGGGCTTCGGCGGCTCCGGCGGACCGATCATCCGCGACTTCGATGGTGAGCTGGTCAATGCGGCTAATGGCGAGGACAAGCTGGTCTTCGCCACCGGGCTTGAGACCGGCAGCTTCGCCTACATCGGCGGCGCTGCCTTCTCGGGCGGCGGAGACTCCGAGGCCCGCTTTGCCGGTCCCCGGCAGATCCAGGTGGATCAGGACGGCGACGGGTCCGTGGATCAGGCCTTCCTTGTCGACCGGGTCACCGTCGCCGGATTGCTGACCGCGACCGACTTCGTCTGGCTCTAGAGGCCTGACGTTTGAGGGGGAGGGGACGAGAGATCACTTCGGTCTCTCGTCCCGCCGGCTGTAGCCGGTCCGCTATCAAGAGAGGTCTTAAAGCCAAAGGAAATCCGTTGCCGTCAACAGGCCGGCCGCGGTCACACCGTCCACCAGAAAAGCCTGATCGACAGAGCCGTCTCCATCGTCGTCCACCTGGATTTGGCGTGAGCCGGCAAAGCGCGCCTCGGAGTTTCCGCCTCCGGAGAAGGCTGCAGACCCGATATAGGCAAAGCTGCCGGTCTCAAGCCCGGTGGCGAAGACCAGCAAGTCATCACCGCTGCCGCCATTCACCAGCTTCCCGCTGAAATCACGAATGATCGGCCCACCTGACCCACCGGCCCCCAGGTTACCGCCATTGAAGCGGAAGTCGTCCAGACCCGAGCCACCGATCAAGACATCTCCCGCACCGACGAAGAGGGTGTCGTCGCCGCTCTCACCCCGCAGGGTATCGCCACTGCCGCCGCCGAAAAGCGTGTCGTCCCCGTCGCCGGCCTCGATCGTGTCGCTGCCCTGGTTGCCGGAGAGGCGGTTGTCGCCGCTGTTCCCCTGGATCGAGTTATCCAGGGCATTGCCGGCGCCGTTGCGGTCGCCGGTATTGGCCTGAAAGCGCAGGTTCTCGATGAAGGCACTGGGTGTGCCGGTCGGCAAGGTATAGTCGACGATCGCGCGGACCAGATCGACCCCCTGGCCCGAGAACTCCCGCACCACATCTGCAGTAGTGGTCACCACGAAGGTGTCGTCGCCGCTACCGCCGGTCATCAGCGCCGTCCCACCGACCCCGTTCATCCGATCGTCACCACTCTGGCCCACCAGGGTATTGTCGAAGGCATTGCCGGTCAGGATGTCATCGTTGGCATTGCCCACAATGCGGGCGTCCCCCGCCGCCTCTTGGAGATTCACCCGCACGACCAGCACCTCTGATACGGTGCCAAGGGTATAGTCCAGCGCGTTCTGGCGCAGCACGTTGTTGCCACCACCCGAACCGTCGAAAAGCTGGTCCGCCTTGGTATCGACGATGAAGGTATCGTTGTTGGCGCCGCCAAAGGCTATGTCCGCACCCGAGCCCCCGTTCAGGCGGTCCCGGCCTTGCTCACCGTAGAGAAGGTCGGCGCCACTGCCGCCGCCGATCTGATCGTTGTCGCCGCCGCCGCTGAGGCTGTCGTTGCCCGCGGCACCGAAGACCCTGTCAGACCCGCCGTCGGCATAGATCTTGTCATCCCCGCTTTCCCCGCGCAGCAGGTCCTTTCCCTCTCCGCCGTAAGCCCTGTCGGATCCGTCACCCCCGCGGAGAGTGTCTTGACCCGAGCCCCCGAAGAGGCCCGTGTCATCGCCGTTCCCGCCCCAGATCGAGTCGTTGCCATAGCCGCCATAGAGTTTAACGTCATCGCCGCTGTCGCCGTAGATACGATCGGCTCCATGGTACCCAAAGAAGCTGCTGTCTCCTCCTGATCCGCCGAAGAGATAGTCGGCGGCGTTATAGCCCTCTGCGATGAGATAGTAGTCATCGCCATCCCCGCCGAAGAGCCGCCCGACGCTGGTGCCCTCCTTCCTGAGATTGTCAGCACCCATGCCCCCATAGAGGCTGTCTTCGCCCCCTGGACCGCCATAGAGGCTATCGTCACCTTGACCGCCATAGGCCGTGTCGTCACCGTCGGCATCAAAAATTACGTCCCTTCCAGACCCGCCAAAAAGTACGTCGTTGCCCTCGCCGGTGTAAACACCACCGTCCGCGCTTCCCCCTGAGAAGCTATCATTACCACTCCCGCCGAAGACACGGTCGTCGCCGGAGCCCCCGCCCAAACTGTAATCCTGTCCATCGCCGCCATAGATGGTGTCGGCGCCATCTCCGCCTTGGACGATCCGGTCATCGCCTTTCCCACCATAGAGGCGATCGGTCCCCGTGCCGCCGTAGAGGAAGGAATCTGCACCGAGGCCGCCAAAAATACCGTCACTACCCGAGCCACCGGTCAGAAATACATCATCGCCGGTTTCTCCCTGGATGAGATCGTCACCTTGGGTGCCGGTCAAGTACAGGTCCTTGCCCGATCCGCCGTAGAGAGAGTCATTCCCGACTCCACCGTCAAGCGTGGCATCATCCCCGAGGTTGCCATAAATCACATCCGCGCCATCGCCACCCAGAATGCGATCCGCGTCGGCGCGGCCATCGAGACGATCCGTGCCCTCGCCTCCATAGAGGCTATCCGCGCCTGCGAGGCCCAGTAGATAATCCTGGCCGCTGTTGCCGACGAGCCGATCGTCGCCAGTATCTCCGTCGAGGCGGTCGTCACCGCTTCCACCAAACAGGCTATCTTTGCCCGAGCCACCATAGGCCCTATCTTCTCCGTAGCCGCCATAGACGAGATCGTCGCCGTCACCGAAGAGCGCGTATTCGTCGAAGGTGTCGTCGCCCGCGCCGCCGTAGAAGCGGTCCATTCCAGCACCACCATTGGCCAGGTCGTCCTGCGCATCACCATAGAGCAGGTCCGCCCCGTGACCGCCATAGAGCAGGTCTTTGTTATCGAGGCCGTTTAAGAGATCCTTGCCGCTTCCTCCATAGAGGCTGTCGTTACCCTGATCGCCGTCGAGCCGATCGTCACCTGCCCCACCGAACAGCTCGTCCGCCGCGCTGCCGCCAAAGAAGCTGTCGAGGCCGGAGCCACCGTAGGCCGTATCCCGCCCCCCGACCGAGGGCTGGAAGAATTCATCAAAATTGTCGTCTCCAGACCCACCGAGGAAGAGATCGGCGCCCAGCCCGCCGAAAGCGGTGTCGCTACCGTTGCTTCCGAAGAGCTGGTCACTGCCGCTGCCCCCATAGAGGTAATCGGAACCGCTGAGCCCATAGAGGCTGTCGTTGGCCGAGAGGCCGAAAATGGTGTCATCCAGACTGGTTCCGTCGAGAGAATCGGGTCCGTTGGTTCCGGTTATCGTTGCCATCTCTATCGTCCCCCACTTGGATTGGGCCTGACCACATGGCAGGAAGAGCGACGATCTAGTACCAGGTCAGAGCCACAGAAAGTCCGTCGCCGTCAGTAGGTTGGCCGCGGTGACGCCGTCGACCAGGAAGGCTCGGTCCACGTTGCCATCGCCATCATCGTCCACCTGGATCTGCCGTGGTCCGGCAAAGCGGGCCTCGGAGTTGCCTGAGGCCGAGAAGGCGGCAGCACCAATGTAGGAGAAGCTGCCGGTCTCCAAGCCGGTGGCGAAGATGAGCAAGTCGTCGGCGCTGCCGCCGTTCACCAGTTGGCCGCTGAAGTCGCGGATGATCGGCCCGCCGGACCCGCCGGTTCCCAGATTGCCGCCGTTGAAGCGGAAGTCGTCCAGACCGGAACCACCGATCAGCACATCACCAGCACCGACAAAGAGTGTGTCGTCACCGCTCTCGCCGCGCAGGGTGTCACCGCTGCCGCCGCCGAAGAGGGTGTCGTCGCCATCGCCGGCCTGAAGGGTGTCGCTGCCCTGATTGCCGGAGAGGCGGTTGTCGCCGCTGTTGCCCTGGATCGAGTTGTCCAGGCTGTTGCCCGTGCCGTTGCGGTCGCCGGTGTTGGCCTGAAAGCGCATGTTCTCGATGAAGGCAGAGGCGGAACCCGTAGGCAGGGTGTAGTCCACCAGCGCCTGCACCAGGTCCGTCCCCTGGCCCGAGAACTCGCGCACCACGTCGGTCGCGGTGTTCACCACCATGGTGTCGTTCCCGCTGGCCCCGGTCAGGGTCGCGGTGCCGCTGACACCATTCATGCGGTCGTTGCCGCTCTGCCCCACCAAGGTATTGTTGAAGCCATTGCCGGTCAGGATGTCGTCATTGGCATTGCCTACGACACGGGCCTCACCGGCCGCCTCTTGGATGTTGACCCGGCTGATCACCACATCGGCGACGGTACCCAAGGTGTAGACCAGTGCATTGAGGCGCAGCACATCGTTGCCGCCGCCCGCCCCGTCGAAGAGCAGATCATCCTTATTGTCGACGATGAAGGTGTCGTTGTTGTCGCCGCCGTAGAGTAAATCAGCACCAGAGCCACCGTTCAGACGGTCACGCCCTTGGCCGCCGAAGACACTGTCGGTCCCGGTGCCGCCAGCCAGTTGGTCATTGTCGGCCCCTCCGAAAAGGCCGTCAGATTGCGCTCCGCCGAAAATGCTATCGGCACCGCTGTCACCTTCGAGGAAGTCATTACCGCTATCGCCGCGCAGGACATCCTTGCCCGATCCTCCCTGCAGGCCATCGTCACCTTGACCGCCACGCAGTGAATCGTTGCCAAGACCACCAGAGAGATAATAGTCCTGACCACCGCCGCCGAAGATCAGATCGTCGCCCGATCCACCCAAGAGGCTCTGGTCGTCACCGCTGTCGCCATAGATGCGATCGGCGCCGTTGCTTCCAAAGAGGCTGGTGTCCGATCCCGATCCGCCGAAGAGATAGTTGCCGGCATTCCCGAAAACACGGAGTCCTCTATCGTCGCCATCACCACCAAAGAGAGAAGACACTTCGTTGCCGTAGCTGTAGAGCGTGTCGGCACCTGCATCTCCAAAGAGGCTGTTCTGGCCCGAAAGGCCGCCTAATACTCTGTCGTCGCCCGCACCACCATAGGCCGTGTCATCACCGAAATCACCGTAAATGAGATCATTCCCGCTGTCGCCAAAGAGCAGGTCCTTACCATCGCCTTGATAGAAGCCATCGGCTGCAATGCCCCCTGAGAGACGATCATCACCACTGCCGCCATAGACGCGATCATTGCCAGAACCGCCGCGCAAGGCGAAATCTTTCCCATCACCGCCAAAAAGGCTATCGGCGCCATTGCCACCCTCGAGGACAACATCGTCGCCCGCCTCTCCGAAGAGGTGATCGTTGCCGTCCCCACCACGTAAGAAAGAATCTCTGCCCTCTCCACCGATCAGGCTATCATCTCCGGACTCGCCTAAGAGAAAATTGTCATCACCTGCGTCGCCGGTGATGACGTCGGCGCCACTACCCCCACGCAAATCCTGGTCTATTCCAGACCCAGCCCGAACAAGATCATCTCCGTCACCGCCGCTGAAAGCCGTGTCCGCTCCGGTGTCTCCATAGAGGGAGTCGTCACCCCCACCGCCCTCGATCCCGGCATCATCCCCAGCATCGCCGAAGATCAAGTCGCTACCTTCGCCACCTGCGATGCGGTCTGCTCCGGAGCGGCCGGCAATCCGATCCTTGCCTTCTCCACCATAGAGGGTGTCGTCCCCGTCGAGTCCTAAGAGGTAATCCTCCCCACTGCCGCCGTAGAGACTGTCATTGCCCGTGTCCCCATCGAGACGATCATCGCCACTGCCACCGAAAATACTGTCCGCGCCTACGCCGCCATAGGCCGTGTCATTGCCATCTCCGCCATAAACGGCGTCGTTTCCGTCACCGACAAGCTGAAACTCGTCAAAGGTATCGTCACCCCCACCGCCGACAAAGAGGTCGGCACCGAGGCCGCCATTGGCGAAATCGGCCAATGACCCACCGAAGAGCCTGTCCGCCCCAGAGCCGCCATAGAGCGTGTCTTGGTTGTCGTAACCATTGAGGGTGTCTTCACCACTCCCCCCATAGAGACGGTCGCTACCCTGGTCGCCGTCCAGTCGATCGTCACCAAGCCCCCCGAAGAGCCGATCGGACGCACTGCCGCCATAGAAGCTGTCATTGCCCGAGCCCCCATAGGCCCTATCCTGGCCCCCGACCGAGTTCTGGAAGAATTCATCGAAGACATCGTTTCCGGATGCTCCGTGGAAGGTGTCGGAGCCGAGGCCGCCGGTAACCGTGTCATTTCCCTGCCCGCCGAAGAGCTCGTCTTTACCACTGGCACCAAAAAGGAGGTCGGAGCCGGTGAGGCCATAGAGACTGTCATTTGCCGAGAGGCCAAGGATGCTGTCGGCAGCGCTGGTGCCATAGAGTGTGTCGGGTCCGTCGGTGCCGGTAATCGTTGCCATCTTCTTTTGCTTTCTCTCGTGCTCTATGCAGTTTGTCAGGGAACCTGGGGCTAGTGGGCCGATGCACCAGACGGATAGGTTCCATCCGTCTGGGTTGCACCACTAGAGCCACAAGAAGTCCGTCACCGTCAGCAGATTGGCCGCGGTGACGCCATCAACCAGGAAGGCCTGGTCCACGTTGCCGTCGCCATCGTCATCCACCTGGATCTGCCGCGGCCCGGCAAAGCGGGCCTCGGAGTTGCCGGAGGCTGAGAAGGCGGCTGCGCCGATGTAGGCAAAGGTGCCAACCTCAAGACCGGTGGCGAAGATGAGCAAGTCGTCGGCGCTGCCGCCGTTCACCAGTTGGCCGTTGAAATCGCGGATGATCGGCCCGCCAGATCCGCCGGTTCCCAGGTTGCCGCCGTTGAAGCGGAAGTCGTCCAGGCCGGAGCCTCCGATCAAGACATCCTCGGCGCCGACAAAGAGCGTATCGTCGCCGCTCTCCCCGCGCATGGTGTCGCCGCTACCGCCGCCGAAGAGGGTGTCGTCGCCATCGCCGGCCTGCAGGATATCGCTGCCCTGATTGCCGGAGAGGCGGTTGTCGCCGCTGTTGCCTTGGATCGAGTTATCCAGCTCGTTGCCGACACCGATGCGGTCGCCGGTGTTGGCCTGGAAGCGCATGTTCTCGACGAAGGCAGAGGCAGAGCCGGTCGGCAGGGTGTAGTCCACCAGCGCCTGCACCAGGTCCGTGCCCTGGCCCGAGAATTCTCGCACCACGTCGGTCGAGGTATTGACCACCATGGTGTCATTCCCGCTGGCCCCGGTCAGGGTAGCAGTCCCGCTAACACCATTCATGCGGTCGTTGCCGCTCTGCCCCACCAAGGTATTGTTGAAGGCATTTCCGGTCAGGATGTCGTCATTGGCATTGCCCACGACGCGGGCCTCGCCGGCCGCCTCTTGGATGTTGACCCGGCTGATCACCACATCGGCGACGGTGCCCAGGGTGTAGACCAATGCATTGAGGCGCAGCACATCATTGCCGCCGCCTGCCCCGTCGAACAGCACATCATCCCTGGTGTCGACGATGAAGGTGTCGTTGTTGTCGCCGCCAAAGGCTGTGTCGACGCCCGAGCCGCCGTTCAGCCGATCGCGCCCTTCTCCGCCAAAGACTGTGTCGCTCCCGGTGCCGCCAGCCAGTTGATCGCTGCCATAACCGCCGTCGAGGTTGTCGCTGCCTGCTCCGCCGAAGAGCGTGTCGGCGCCACTTTCGCCGACGGCAAAGTCTCTACCGCTATCGCCACGCAGGACGTCCCTCCCCGACCCGCCTTCCAGGAAATCATCCCCTTGACCGCCACGCACCGAATCATTGCCAAGACCACCATCCAGCAAGGTGTCTTGACCACTGCCGCCAAAGATCCGGTCGTCGCCGCTGCCGCCCAAGAGAAAGTCGTCGGCCCCCAAACCGCCATAGAGGCTGTCGGCGCCAGATCCGCCGAAGAGGTTGTTATCCTCGCCTGCACCGCCGAATATCGCGTCATCTCCAGCATTGCCAAAGGCACTGCTATCACTGCCTGACCCAAGATCGATCAGATCCAGCCCGAGCCCTCCGTAGACGTAGCTGTCCGATCCTGATCCGCCATAGAGTGAATCACTTCCCCCAGCCCCATAAATCGAGTCATCGCCGGCCCCTCCGTAGAAGGTGTCGGTCTGACCACCGCCTTCAATCAGGTCGCCCCCATCCCCACCAAAGACTGTGCCTGGCCCATACCCTGCAAAAATGTCGTCTTCTCCGCTTCCGCCATAGGCGCGCACACGCCCTCCACCGTCAACATAGTCACCCATCTCCCCACCATCGAGAAGGTCATCTCCGCTGCCACCATAAAAAAGACCGTCACCGGTATCGCCACGAACTTCGTCTGAACCCAAGCCACCGAAGAAGGTATCATTGCCTGAGCCACCAAAAGCATAGTCATCGGCCGACTCACCCTTCAGAGTATCGTTGCCCGAACCCCCGAAGAGACTGTCAACACCGCTGTCACCTTGCAGATCATCGTCCCCAGCCCGGCCGACAATGGAGTCCTTTCCATCGCCGCCGAAGGCCGTATCCACAGCGTTGGCGCCGGTAATCCGGTCATTTCCATCACCGCCGTAAGAGAAGATGTTTCCTAACTGCGCATAGAGAAAATCGTTACCCGATCCGCCGAAGAGGGAGTGCGTATAGAGAGCTGGGGCCGACCCATCCACCAGCGCAGCAACCAAAGAATCCTGGCCGCTGCCGCCAAAGAGCCTATCGTTACCAGTCACACCAACATTGTCCGGGAAATTCCCGCCCACAAGGGTGTCGTCGCCCTGATCGCCATAGAGCAGGTCGTTTCCGGTTTCGCCTGCCAGGTCATCATTGCCGCTGCCCCCGAAGACGCTATCCTTCTGACCACCGGCAGCGATGAGGTCGTTTCCAGTGTCGCCATAGAGACGGTCCCCGGCCGTGCCACCATAGATCAGGTCACGGTCAAATCCACCGAACAGCCGATCGGGTCCGGACTGACCGTAGAGGCGATCGTCACCGGCCCCACCATAGAAGCGGCGCTCTCCGCCATCCCCGCCGAAGAGGGAATCGGCCCCACCGCCACCATAGAAAGCGATATCCAGACCGGTTCCGCCATAGAGAATGTCGTTGTCGCCCCCGCCATAGACCTTGTAGTCGTCACCGCTGCCGGCAAAGATACTATCCGAGCCAGCGTCTCCGAAGAGGTAGAGGTCGTCTCCTTCGCTGCCGATCACATAGTCGGTGCCGCTACCGCCGAAGATATAGAGATCGTTTCCGCTGTCTCCGTAGAGGGTGTCGACACCGCTGCGTCCGCGCAGAAAGACATCGATGCCCGACCCGCCCCGAACAACGTCGACGCCGTCACCGCCGTCCAAGGAATAGTCGCTACCATCACCGCCACGGATCTCGTCCTTGCCTTCGCCGCCAAAGAGAAGACTGTCATCGCCCTGATCACCGTAGACGAAATCGTCACTGGATCCACCGAAGAGACTGCGGTCCGCTCCACTGCCGCCGTAGAGTGTGTCCAAGCCGCTGCCGCCGAGGAGAGCCCGGTCGGGCCCCCGCTCCCCCAGGAGCCTGTCGTCACCAAGGCTGCCTTCCAGAAGAGAATCACTGCCATCGCCGCCACGCAGATAGTCCATGCCTGGCCCACCAAGCAAGCTGTCGCTACCGCTATCGCCATAGAGATAGTCAGCGCCGGAACCACCATCGAGGGTATCGTCTCCGGAATTGCCGAAGAGCCTATCCAAGGCAGAGCCACCATAGATCCGATCCGCAGCGTCACCGCCATAGCCGTAATCGACGCCATCGCCGCCAAAGACCGTGTCGCTGTCCGTGTTGCCGTTCAGGGTATCGTTCCCCGAGGCTCCATAGAGAGTGTCCGAACCGTCTCCTCCGACTAGGGTGTCGTCCGCAGACAGCCCCAGAATGTAATCGTCTAGAGATGTGCCTGGTAGAAAGTCCGGAAGACTAGATCCGATAATGGTTGCCATGATGCCCACGTTCCCCACGATGTGATCAGACAGCCTAACATCCATTCGACCGGCGCGACCAAAGAGAAAGATTGTTGCGGCTTGGTGACAAGATCACGTTTTCGCCACAGGAGCTTGCTTTAGAAGGGGAAAGCGCAAGCGGCTTGACCCAAGGGGGCGGGCTGGCGCGATATGTCGTGGCCGAGCAGCGCGTTCGTGATTGACCTGAGTGAGAGAGCCCCTTCGTCCATGCTGAGCCCTACGCCCGAGGCCGCCGAGGCCTTTATCGCGGCCCATCCCGAGATCGAGTTCGTCGACGGTATCTTCGCCGACCTCTGCGGCATCATTCGCGGCAAGCGCTATCCCATCGAAGACCTGCACAAGATCCTGACGAAGGGCATCACCATCCCGGCCTCGGTCTTTCTGCTGTCGGTCACCGGCAGCACGCACGATCCCCTGGGCATGGGCATCTCCGACGGCGATCCCGACCACCTGCTGGTGCCGATCGAGGGCATGCTGAAGCCGGTGCTCTGGGCCGAGCGGCCCCTGGCGCAGGTCTACATGACCATGCAGGACCCAGCCGGGAAGCCCTCTTGGGTGGATCCGCGCAACGTGCTGCGTCGCGTGGTCGAGCGCTTCAGCGACATGGGGCTAACGCCTGTCGTCGCGCTGGAGCTGGAGTTCTACCTGATCGACAAGGAGCGCACCCGCTTTGGCGCACCGCGCCCGCCGATCTCCCCGCGTTCGAAGCAGCGCGATACCGCGACCCAGGTCTACAGCATTACGGAGTTGGAGGCCTTTGCCGGCTTGCTGGCCGACATCACCGGGGCCTGCGATGCGCAAGCGATCCCCTATGGCGCCATCACCACGGAATACGCCCCCGGCCAGTTCGAGATCAATCTGGATCACGTGCCCGATCCCCTGCTGGCGGCCGATCACGCCGTCTTGCTGAAGCGCGCGGTCAAGGGCTGTGCCCGGCGGCACGACCTGCAGGCCACTTTTGCGCCCAAGCCCTATCCCGAGGAGTCCGGCAGCGGCCTGCACGCCCACGTCAGCCTGATCGATCGCGAGGGCCGCAACGTGCTGGACAATGGCGCCAATGGACCCAGTGACCTGCTGCGTCATGCCATCGGCGGCTGCCTGGCGATGATGCCGGCCTCCATGGCCCTCTTTGCGCCCAACCCCAACGGCTTTCGCCGCTATCGCGCCAACAACTTCGTGCCGGTCAGCCGCTGTTGGGGCATCGAGAACCGCTCGGCCGCGGTGCGTGTGCCGATGGGTGACGCCGCCTCGCGCCGGATCGAGCACCGCATCGCCGGCGCCGATGCCAACCCCTACCTCGCCCTGGCCTCTATCCTGGCCGCCATGCACCACGGCATCGTCAAGGAGATCGACCCCGGTCCGCCCAGCACCGGCAACCTAGGCATGGAGGTCGATCCGGAGATCCCGAACCGCGCCTATCGCGCGCTGGACGTGATGCAGGAATCGGCTGTTCTGCAGGATTACTTTGGCGCCGACTACGTGGAGGCCTATGTAACCACCAAGAGGGCCGAGATGGATGAGTTCTATGAACAGCTCTCGCCGACCGAGTATGCCTGGTACCTCCAGGCCGACTGAAGGAGATCACCCCCCGACCATGTTCGCCAAAGCGCTCTTTGCTTGCCTCCTGCTGGCCCTCGCCGCGCCACCCCTGCAGGCGCAGGACAGCGACACCGTTCCGACCACGCGGGGCCAACAGCTTCTAGGCTGCGCGCGCGAGCCCAATCCCGAGGTGCGCTACAAGGACTGCTCGGCGCTGATCGAATCGGGTGCGGCTGCCGACAAGACCCTGGCCCTGATCTATCTGAACCGCGCCAACGCGCTGGATCAGATGAAGCGCAGCGAGGAGGCGCTGAAGGACTATGCCGAGTCCATCAAGCTGAACCCCGACGATGCCAGCGTCTATTACAACCGCGCGCTCGCCTACGAGCATCTGAAGGACGCGGACAAGGCCCTTGCCGACTATGACGAGGCGATCAAGCGCGATCCCAAGTATGAAACCGCCTATGTCAACCGCGGTGTCCTGCTGAACGCCCTGGGCGAGCACGAGAAGGCGATCAAGGACTTCAACACGGCCCAGGTCCTGGCGCCCAATGCGCCTTTGATCTACCTGAACCGCGGCAATGCCTATGAGGCCTTGAAGGAGCACCGGAAGGCGCTGGAGGACTACAACAAGGCCGTCGAGTTGGAGCCCAAGAGCGCCGGCACACACTACAGCCGCGGCGTGGTGCTGATGGAGCTGGGCGAGCGCGACAAGGCCCTGGCCGACTTCAACACGGCACTGAAGCTGGACCCAGGCCTGGTGCCGGCGCAGGAGAGCCGCGGCATTCTCGAGTTCCAGGCCGGCAACAAGGCCGCCGCCACGAAGGACTTCAAGGCCGTGCTTGCCAAGGAGCCGAAGAACCGCATTGCCTTGACTGCCATGGCCGACGCCGCGATGGGCAAGGATGATTGGAAGGAGGCCGTCGACTATCTCGACCGCCTGATCGCCGAAGCGCCCAAGGACGGCCCCGCCTACAACGATCGGGCCTGGGCCTATTTCAACATGGACGAACTGACCAAGGCTCTGCCGGACGCCAACAAGGCGATTCAACTCTCGCCCGGCAATGGGCATATCCACGACACCCGCGGCTGGATCCTCTGCCGCGACGGCGCCGCCGACAACGCCCGCGCCGACTTCGACGAGGCCCTGAAGCTGGGCGCGCCCGACGCCAAGGATTTGCAACGCCGCCTGCAAAAGGCCGGCTACTACAAGGGCGCAATCGACGGCGCCTTCGGCCGCGGCTCAAAGGCAGCCCTGGATGAGTGGATCACCGCCAAGTGCCCGGAAGAGCCGACGGGGTAAGGGTGCTTTAGACCTCGTCGGCAAAGTGAGGATGAGACCAGGCACAGCGCTGGTGAACCCCATGGTAGCTTCGAAACGGCGTTTCAGGTCGGGCAATAGGCTGACGGCGACGGCGCACTGAACGACGGCTCAGTGCCCAGTGGGGACGTTAAGGCGGGTCCCTTGGATTAGATGTCAGAAGGTCTTCACGACAGGACCGCCCGGCCCGAGATCGACGAAGCGATCCCAAACACCCCGTTCAACCGCGCAGTTCGCCAAGGCTGTCCTGTTCTGTTCGCTTCTCTCGGCACTATTCTTCGGTTTGAATACCTCCCTTTGCCTCGGCTCTGAAGACCTGGCCCACCGCAAGAACTTGACAATCGTCCCCAAGACCTTCTCCTTTCCAACATCACGTTCGGAGACGGTAAAGGGTCTTTTCTGTAGGACGTGAGCGGCAGAACCTCTAGAACAGAGGCAAATTCTCCATTCGGAGGACTGTGCATGGCCAAGCCGATCTCGGTTCTGCTGTTGGCGACACCACAAGCGAGCGCCTCTAGCCTCTTCGGGCTTTACGATACCCTGATGGCGGCAGGCCGTGACTGGGAGTATCTGGTTTCCGGTGAACCAGAGACAGCTGTCTTCGATATCAAGCTGGTTGGCCCGGGCCCAGAGCCCTTTCCCTGCGGCAACGGCGTGCTCATCTCCCCCGACGTCACCTTTGACGAGGCTGGCGCGTGCGATCTCATCATAGTGCCCGGCCTCAATCTGCCAGCACACCAAAGACTGGATCCGGCAGAGCAATCCGGCCTGCAGTGGCTCCACTCTCGCGACTTGGCTGAGAGCCGGATTGTCTCTGCCTGCACCGGCGCCATCTACCTGGCAGAACTGGGACTGCTCAATGGTGTCGAGGCCACCACGCACTGGGCTTTCGAGCCTCTGTTCCAAAAGCACTACCCAGAGGTCAGATTGCGGTTGGATCGCGGCCTCTGCTTCGCCGACGCCGACCGTGGCGTCGTCACCTCGGGCGGTACCACAGGCTGGCAGGAACTGGCGCTCTTCCTGATCGCACACTATGGCGGTCTGCAGCGAGCGGCCAAGACAGCGAAGATCTGGTTGATGGCGGATCGCGGGGAGTTGCAAGCCCCCTATGCGTCGATGATCAAGATCAGTGCCCACGCCGATACCGTGATCAAGGCCGCTCAAACCTGGATCGCAGAGCACTACATGATCGAGAATCCAGTGAGCGAGATGACGGCAAGATCGGGCCTACCCGCCACGACCTTCGCGCGTCGTTTCCGCAGCGCAACCGGAAAGACGGCCATGGACTATGTTCAGGCCCTTCGCATCGAAGAGGCGCGCCAGCTGTTGGAAACGACGGAGGAAGAGGTCGCAGCCATCGGCGAAGCGGTGGGCTATGGCGACACGGCGTCCTTCAGGCGCCTCTTTAAGCGAAAGACTGGCCTATCTCCGACAGAGCACAGAAAACTCTTCGGAACCACGCGATTTGCGCATTATCTCTGATCGCGCAGGGCTGGCCAATCGCTGTCGGAGCGATACTTGATAAACGACAGATATCACAATGAGCGAAGAGTATGACGCAATCAGAGAGTTTCGGTTTCGGCACCCAGATCCGCAAATCGCCCTACTTCGACGCAACGGTTCGCTGGGGCGCACAAGGTTTCTCAGTATACAATCACATGTACATTCCGCGCGACTTCGGCGATCCCGAGCAGAACTTCTGGAACCTGGTGAATGACGCCATCCTCTGCGACGTGGCCGTTGAGCGCCAAGTCGAGATCACCGGCCCCGACGCCGCCAGGTTCGTGCAACTGCTGACTCCGCGCGACCTTTCGAAGATGGCGGTCGGCCAGTGCAAGTACATCCTCATTACCAATGCCGAGGGCGGCATCCTGAACGACCCGGTTCTCCTCCGCCTGGCGGAAGACCACTTTTGGATCTCCCTGGCCGACAGCGACATTCTGCTCTGGGCGCAGGGACTGGCCGTGCACTCGGGATTGGATGTCACCATCTGCGAACCCGACGTCTCGCCACTGCAGCTGCAAGGCCCCAAATCGGGCGCCGTGATGCAAGCGCTCTTTGGCGCCGAGATCATGGATCTCCGTTACTACTGGCACAAAGCGTTTGACTTGGACGCTATTCCTTTGGTCGTGTCGCGCACCGGCTGGTCGAGCGAGCTGGGATACGAGCTTTATCTTCGCGACGGATCGCGCGGCGACGAACTGTGGGAGAAGATCATGGCAGTGGGTCAGCTCTTGGGCCTGAAGCCCGGTCACACCTCGACGATCCGGCGCATCGAAGGCGGTATGCTCTCCTATCATGCCGACGCCGACATCCACACCAACCCCTATGAGCTGGGTCTCGACCGCCTGGTGAACCTGGATATGGAGGCCGATTTCGTCGGGAGGGCGGCGCTGCACCGGATCAAGCAAGCGGGCGTAACGCGTCGGCAGGTCGGTCTCATCATCGATTGCGATCCGCTGGAGGGTCCGAACACGACCTTCTGGCCGATCAGCGACCAGGGCCGAACCCTCGGCAAGGTGACCTCGGCCGTCTATTCGCCGCGTCTCAAGCAGAACATCGCTCTGGCCATGGTATCGAGCGGCTGCGCGCAGCTTGGTAACCGCCTCGACGTGGCAATTCAGCAAAGAACGATGTCGGCCACCGTTGTAGAGAAACCCTTCTTCGATCCCAAGAAGAGCCTCGCCGCCTCAAAGCCCTAGATTACCTCCTCCCGTGCGATCTTTTCCCGCTTTGCCTGGATCAAGGCTGACTGCGTGAGATAGGCGGAGCGATTGAGCCCGGCATGGGCAGCAGCCGCGTCAATCACGGCGAGCCAGTTCTCCGGCACCGAGATGTTGATCCGCTTGGTCTTGTTTGGACGCGGTGGGGCCGGCAAGTAGACCAAGAAGGCAGCACCCTGACTGTCTTCATGGGCCAGCACAGCCTCCAGATCCAGCGGATCGGGCCACGGATCGTTGTCGAGGGCCATGCCGAGCAAGTGACAGTCCAGTGCGTCGATTGCCATGTCCTGGGCATCGGCAAGATCGTCGCCACAGGTCTGACAGCCTGGCAAGCCGGGGAAGAGAACGGCCCAACCGTCCTCATCCTTGTGGAAGGCGGCGGGGTAGAGGGCGAACATGAGTGTCTCCCGATCCTCAGTAGAGCATGCTATCTTTGGCCGACAGTGCCTTCGGATCCGCGATCAGACCGGGGCGCACTAACCATTTGATTTGCACGCTGAAAGAGGTGCTCCGGTCAAGCCGAAGCACGACAGAGCAACTTATAGAAGTATAGATACACTACGCACGCGCTCTAGTCATCCTCTTGGTGGCAACCCGCACAGAGCCCGAGCGCCGCGCATTCGACCGGCCTGGCGCCATGCACTACCTGATCTACCCTGCGGTCGTCTTGGATGCAGGCCGCAAAGCGATCCACCACCCCGATGCGCCAATCTCTCGTGAGAAATCCGGCTAACGCTGCTTCAGCACCACCGGTTTGCCATGCGGCGTAGTCTCATAGGCCTGGGTCCAATCGGCCTTGCGTTCGCTAAGCTCGCTGGCCTTGGCCAAGCCGGCCTCTTCAACCACCTTCTCAAGCGCCTCGATCGCCGCCAGGTAATAGGCTTGGCGGGTGTCGACCTCACCGCGGGCGACCTGGGCTGCCCTGGCGGCACCGAGTGCATCTGACCAGGCGGCGTTGGTGATGCGCCCAGCTTCGATCAGGCTATAGGCCAGGCCCAGCACCTCGGCCTCCCAGGCCTCGGCGAAGATCGGTTCGCCCTCCTTGGCCGGCAAGGGGGCGACTGCGGGATCAGGCCGGCTCAAGATAGCTCTCCCAGAGGTCGAGGCAGATCTCATCGTCGCTATCTGCCGATTCCGGCCAGATATCAGCAGCACGGATCAGCACGACATAGAGCGGCTGGGCCTCGTCGCGTCCCGTGGCCACGGCGTCAGGCAAGAGCTGGTTGCCGTAGTAGGACTGGATCACACCGGGCTTGCCGCGGGCATAGCGCGGTAGGCGCGTGTGCCCGGGGGCGCCGGCCAGGCGCGTTACCACTTTGTCGCCGACTGCGAAACATGGGCTGCCGCCCGGTCGGAGGGGGTTTTCCGGGTAGTGCGCCTTGCCGCGTACCTGCTCAGCCGTTACCGGCTGTCGATTGGCCGGCGCGGTGGCCGCTGCCGCCTTGCCTGCCGCCAGCTCATCCAGGTTGACGATATCGGAATCCAACAGCATAGCCTCATAGGCCATACACCACTGTTCGAAGTAGCCGAGGGTCAGATAGTCGACCGGCCGCGCGCACTCGCGGGCGTGACGGAACCAATCGATGCTCCAGTCATCCGGCCGCTTGATGGCCGCGGCGATGGCATACATGCGCGACTCCCAGGGCGCATGAAAGGGCTCGTCCTCGTGGCTGCGATCAACCGGGCCAAAGCCCTCGATGCCGCCCAAATCATGTACGGAGTCCATTAGGCCGCCTCCTCCTGCTTCGGAGCACGCGCCAGATCCGTGCCAATCATGGCGTTACGGCTGACCAAGGCAGCAAGCGCGGCCTCATCCAGCCCCTCGGTTCCGGCCGGCCGCTGCGGCAGCACCAAATAGCGCGCCTCCGACGTGCTGTCCCAGACGCGGACCTTCACCTCAGGCGGCAGCTCGACACCGAACTCCTTCAGGACCGCGCGCGGCTCGCGCACCACGCGAGAGCGATACTCATTGGCCTTGTACCAAGTCGGTGGCGGTCCCAAGAGGCCCAGCGGATAGCAAGAGCAGAGCGTGCAGACCACGACGTTGTGGACCGCCTCCGTATTCTCCAGGACGATCAGCTTGGCGGCGTGGCGCCCGATGAAATCGAACTCGGCCACGGCTGCGGTCCCATCCTCCAGGAGGCGTGCCTTGAAGTCCGGATCGCACCAGGCCTTGGCGACGACGGTCGCGCCGTTCTTCGGCCCCATTTGCTCGCAATAGATCTCAACCCAGGCATCGACGGCGCCGCTGTCCAACATCTGCTTGTCGACCAGCACGCTCTCAAGCGACTTCACGCGTAGAGCCGGATCTGATGGCAGGTGGCTATGCATCTGGCGATGGATCTCACCGAGACGCTTGCTGTCGAAACTGGGCATGACCGTCCTTTCTCTCTTACCAGCCGAATACTCGGCCGGCGAGCCCAGGGGCGCAAGCCCCGGCTCACCCCCGCTCTCGATCAAGTGCTTCAGCCAAACGGCAAAACTCGGCGATCGAAAGCGTTTCCGCCCGGGCTGTCTCTTCGATCTCAGCGGCCTGCAGTAAGACCTTTGGGTCCCGGCCAAGCGACTTTAGGCTCTGACGCAGCATCTTGCGACGCTGCCCGAAGGCGGCCGCCGTCACCCGCTCCAGACTGGCGAGGGACACGGGATAGAGCGGCATCGCACGCGGGGTCAGCAACACCACCTTAGAGGTCACTTTGGGCGGCGGACGAAAGGCACCGGGCGGCAGCTCGAAGCAGCCTTCGACATGGCAGAGCCACTGCGTGACGATACTGAGGCGCCCATAGGCGCTCGTCCGCGGCTGAGCCAGCAGACGCTCCGCTACCTCCTTCTGGAACATGAGGGTGAGGCTGGCGAGGCAGCCCGGGTCTTCAGCCAAGGCCTTAAGCCAGGTCAGCAGCAGGGGCGTCCCGACGTTGTAGGGCAGGTTGGCAACCAGCTTGCGCGGCGCAGCACCCAAGCGCCAGCTCTCCAGGTTCAGCGCATCGCCCGCTATGACCGTGAGGCGTCCGGGAAAGGCAGCAGAGAGCTCGGCCAGCGCATCCAGGCAGCGCGGATCCTTCTCCACGGCCCAGATAGCCCGCCCATCGCTCTCCAACAAGGCTCGTGTCAGACCGCCCGGCCCGGGTCCGATCTCAATCAGGTCATGCCCAGCCAGAGGTCCGGCAGCTGCCGCGATACGGCGGGTGATGCCGGGGTCCAGCAGGAAGTGCTGACCCAGCCCCTTGCGGGCCTGCAGGCCAAAGCGCTGGATGACCGAGGCGAGCGGCGGCAGGTTGTCCGCGCTCAGTTGCGCATCTCCACGGTAGCGACGCGGCGCAGATCCTGCATATAGCGCCGGGCTCGCGAATCCACCTGCTCGTTCATCAGACGTTCCCGGACCGCACCGCGATCGACGCCGCTGTCCTCTCGGGCGCAGACGATCGCAAGGCCGACACCGTCCGGCGCCCGGAAGAGCTCGCTCGGCTGGCCGATCGGTAGCCCTGAAGTCACACCACGCAATCCGGCCGGCATACGCGAGATCTGAATCGGGTCCGGCAAAGGTTCAATGGTCGCGTTGAACCGCTGTGCGACCGACTCCACCGCCTCACAGCTGTTCAGCGCCCTTTGCGCCTCCGTCGCGCGACCAGCGGCCTGGTTCACCTGAGAGCGGCTTTCGAAGTTTCCGACAGGGAAGGTCAGCATCTTGACCGAGGCAGTCACAAGGCGCTCGGGCGAGGGCCGCTCGTCACGCAGCAGCAAGATGTAGACACCGGTTGGCGTGACCACAGGCGGGGTCAGTTGACTAGGAGAAATCTTACTCAGGGCGTCTTCGACCTCCGGCGGCAGGCTACCGGGATCGACCCAGCCAAGATCACCGCCCAGGGGGGCGGTCGGTGCCTGAGAGATCTGCCGCGCCAAGGCCTGGAAACTGCCACCGCGACGGAGCTGTTCAATCACCTGCTCGGCAGTCTGGCGCACTTCGGCCGTCTCTGACGGGTTGTCGATCGGCAGGAAGATTTCTGCCAGCAAGCGCTGTGACTCGCCTTGCCTGGCCTCGATGCGTCTGACGGCCTCGTCGATGTCCTCTTGGGTGACGATGATGCGCGGCAGCACCTCTTGGCGCAGCAGGGTACGCCACAAGAGCTGTGCACGGACCTGATCGGCCAGATAGGCAGGCAGGATGCCGGCCCGCTCCAGATTGCGCGACAAGGTCGGCCATTCCATGCCGTTACCCTGGGCGATCTGATCCAGGGTCGCGTCGACCTCTTCCTCTGGCACGGTGACGCCAAGGCGGTCCGCCTCTTGCGTCTGCAGTTCTTCGTCGATCAGGGCCTCCTCAACCTGGGAGGTGAGGAAGGCTCGCGCCTCTGGCGAATCCTGCAGGCCGGAGGAGACCAGTGCCAGCTTGACCCGCATCTCGATCTCCAGGGCGGAGATGACCTTGTCGTTCACGATGATGGCCGGCTTCAAGGTGGTCATCTCTTGCGCCTGCGTCGGCAAGGCAAAGAGGCCGACCAAGAGGAGTGCCGTCAGAAGTGCGTTACGAAATTTGGAGCTGAGAGCGGACATGGACCCACACGAATATCGTCAAAAGGGGGGCCGGCCGCCGTCCCTGCGGCCCGCCGATCTGAAGGCATCTTAGCCCAGTCCCTTCGTGCCGGGCCAGAGTGTGTTGACCGCGAAGATCAGTGGTCCTGGACACAGATGTCCCAATCTCGCGTATCCAGGTTCTTCTGTGCCTCGGCCGTCTGCGCACCATAGCCGACAGGCGCGATACAGTTGTTGGCCGATCCGAAGCCCCAGACCCCGAGATAGGCCCAACTCTGGTCTCCTGAGCGCGCCGTCCAAACCTCGGCAGTTCCATCGCCGTACTTGATATAGAAGCTCTGTAGCTTGGGAGCCTCGACAGGCTCGATCTGCGAAATGCGATGGTATCCGGGCTCCGGGGGAAGGTCCGTTACTCGACAGAGATAGGGGCCCGTGGCCTTACTGAAGCACTTGAGCTCACCCAAGCCGGGCAGAGAGCTTGGCTTCGAGGACTGCGGGGCGGATGGCGCCGAGGTTTGCGGCGGCAGCGGCGCGCTGGTCAGATTGCCTTTCCGCTCGAGGCACTCCTCGATCTTGGTGATCGTGGCGGCCGTGCCGGTCAGGGGAAAGCTGTAGTAGGCTGTGCTGTTCGACAACTCGGCATGCTTGCCCTTCGCCAGGCGGTCGAGTTCGTCCAGGCGGAGCCAGGCAATGGTCCAGTTGCCCACAGCTGTGCCGGCCGCGAACCTGCTGTCCCCGTCGACATTGAGCTTTCCCTCCCATTCAGGCGAGGAGCGACCGGGTACCGCCAGTTGCCACTGCTTACCGTCGGTGCCGATGCGCAGCGCCAGTCCGTTGTTGTTGTAGGCACCAACACAATAGGCGAAGCGGCCGCGATCGTTGGCGGAGCGGACCGACCAGCCCCGAGCCGAGCCATAGTTGCGCTCGCTCGCTTCCAGAGAGCCGACGATGTTGTAACCGCCATAGTCATTCTGCTGAGCCGCAGCCGCACCGGCCCAAAAAACCAATCCGCCAAGAAGTGCACAGAGTGCCGCACGTTTGACCATGGATGTCCCGCCTCTCATTCCCGAATGCTTGGACGGACGCTAACACCGGTAAGCGTGCCAGGCCAAGTGGCGGAGCCGAGAGGCTGTTCCTATCGGCCCACAGCAAAGTCCGGGCTCAGAGGGACTCCTGTGCAAATGAGGGCTGATGTTGAAGCTAGCACCGACTCGCGTTTACCGAAACTCACCCACTTCTTGACAAACCTTTAGTAGCATCTCTATGCTATGCACAAAATACAGGATGCCAATGATGCCTCTCTCACCGCAACCTCTCGCGCCTCGTCTCAGCGCAGGCGCAACCGATCGTCCGGCGCCGATGCTGCGCTTGGGAGGCAGCCTTCTGGCCATCAGCCTGCTCATAGGCCTGGCCGCCGGCTGCACCTCACCACGTCCGACCTGGCAACAGCAAACATACAGCAAAAAAATCGGCACCAGTCCTGCTGGTTCTCGTTTGCGACAGGCAACGCCGGAAGAACTTTCCCCCGACGACGAGGTTCACGATTTACGACAAGGCTATGCAGATGCAGTCGCTGCAGAACTTTCTGCTCACCTCCTCTTCAACTATCAGGATGACTCAACCGCTGGAATCGCCTTTCTGAAAAAGGAGCGGTTCGAGTGCCGGGAGGATGGCTATGTGGAATGCACGAACACGACCAGAGTCTACCCCAGCACGAAAGACCCTTTGGCCGCATTCACACAAGGGCCAACACACTGTTTGAATTGGCTTGTGAGGCTAAAGCAGGACGACCAGAACATTGAGGATCTTGCCGTTTCATCAGTGTATACTCTGTGCGATTAACCCAAAAAACCGCATCAAATCTCCTTCTGTATTTAGTAAACTTACTGCTTTCTGAATAAAAACATCCATATTCAATCAATCTTTGAGCAATTTTTGATATTTGTATTCACGCAGAACAAAATCACACCGCAACATTCAACACAGATACCCTGATCCTACACCCTGTTGCTATGCACATAGCAGTAGGCACGCATAACATTTGGCCATTTCTAGGCTAATACCCGATACCACCACCTTACAGGAGACCAGCAATGCCAGTAAATGCGACACAACCGGGATGGAGAATATACTCTGCCCAGAGATCTGTGCCCTTCACAGTCGGTAGGGGGCAGCACAACTATCTGGTTCTTGTAGATCCGTCAGGCAGAGTTCATGCGGAGATACATGGCACATCAGGTCAACCCTTTGGCGGAAAGCTGCGCATTGAAGAGACGAAAGCCCAGTATGACAAACAGGGCACACGAACGAATGCAAACCCAGACGGACTGGGCGACGAAGACAGATCCAATTGGGTCGAAATTCCGCCGATAGATGGTAAGACCCCGCGCGAGACCTGGGTAGCAATGAAGGTCATAGCGGCAAAATACACCGAGAAGTACGAGTACTTTTTTGCCCCCAGCGACGAGACGCCCAAGACACCCCGGTTGGGCGACACGGAAGGTCAGTTATATGAGACTATGCCGCGGTACAACAGCAACTCGGCGTGGCGCACCATCCTTGAGGATCTCGACTACGACTATAGAGACTTTCACCCTAAGGAAGGCATTTTCCAAGTCTCTCCCGGTGACGGCCATCGTCTGCCGCCTATAAAGAGGACTCCACCGCGGCGACCAGCCCGAGACAGAAGCGTAACACCTCAGCCTGGTCCCAGACGGGACGAACCCAAGCAGAACCAGCGTCGGCAGCGCAGCCTGGGTCCTGGCGATCTCCTGCGTTGATCTCCTAGTCCTCGGGGGGCACCCTGCGCCGTCCCTCACCGCGCGTTGTCACAGACGTGACCAATTTGGCGCATGGTGCTTGCTCGCCCGGCCGACTACCTTAACCCCGAATGCGGCAGCCGATTTCTCGGAAGGGGCTGCCGCCAATTGGGACAGCCGAACGCCCCGAGGAACCTGGGTCATGGATTACGAAGCCTTCTTCAGCGACAAGCTGGACGCCCTGCGCAAGGAAGGAAACTACCGCGTCTTCGCCGATCTGGAGCGACACCGCGGCGCCTTCCCGAAGGCCACCAACCACCATGACCAGGGCCAGCGCCCGGTGACCGTCTGGTGCTCCAACGACTATCTGGGCATGGGCCAGCATCCCAAGGTTCTGGCCGCCATGCACGATGCGCTGGAGCGCTGCGGCGCCGGTGCCGGCGGGACCCGCAACATCTCCGGCACCACACATGAGCATGTGCTGTTGGAGCGGGAGCTGGCCGATCTGCACGGCAAGGAATCCGCGCTGCTCTTCACCTCGGGCTATGTCTCGAACTGGGCAGCGCTCGGCACCTTGGCCAGCCGCATCCCGAACTGCATGGTGCTATCGGACGCCTTGAACCACGCCTCCATGATCGAGGGCATTCGCCACAGCAAGGCCGAGCGTCAGATCTTCAAGCACAACGACGTGGAAGACCTGGCGCGCCGCCTGGCCGATCTCGATCCAGAGCGCCCCAAGCTGGTCGCGTTTGAGTCCGTCTACTCCATGGACGGCGACATCGCCCCCATCGCCGAGATCTGCGACGTGGCAGAGACGTACAACGCCATGACCTATCTGGACGAGGTCCATGCCGTCGGCCTCTATGGCCCGCGCGGCGGCGGCGTTGCCGAACGCGAGGGCCTGATGGATCGCCTGACGGTGATCGAGGGCACGCTGGGCAAGGCCTTTGGCGTGGTCGGTGGCTACATCGCCGCCTCGACGGCGCTCTGCGACTTCATCCGCTCCTTCGCCTCGGGCTTTATCTTTACCACGGCCCTGCCGCCGGCCGTCGCCGCCGGCGCGCGCGCCTCCATCCGGCATCTTAAAGAGAGCCAGGAGGAGCGCCAGGCCCACCGCACCGTGGTCGCCAAGGTCCGCGCCAAACTGGCGGCGCTTGGCATCCCACACCTGCCGAACCCCAGCCATATCGTGCCCGTCATGGTCGGCGATCCGGTCAAGTGCAAGATGATCAGCGACTGGCTGATGGATAACCACGGCATCTATGTGCAGCCGATCAACTACCCGACCGTGCCCAAGGGGACTGAGCGCCTGCGCCTCACCCCCTCACCGGTGCATGGCGATCAGGAGATCGATGCCCTGGTAACCGCGCTGTCCGAGATCTGGTCGCGCTGTGCCCTCAGCCGAAGCGCCGAGGTTGCCTAACTCCCCCTACTCAGGTTGCCCGCTTTGCAAGAGCCCGGCAGCCTGCTAGGAACCCGCCCATGACGACACGAGAGCCGCGCGTGGGGTCTGTCACGCGCAACACCAAAGAGACGCGCATCAGCGCGACCATCGGCATCGACGGCAGCGGCCGTTCCGAGATCGAAACCGGTATCGGCTTTCTCGATCACATGCTGGATCAGCTCGCCCGCCACGGCCTGATGGACCTGGAGGTCAAGGCCGAGGGTGACCTGCACATCGACGGGCATCACACCACGGAAGACACCGGCATCGTCATGGGCCAGGCAGTCGCCCAGGCTCTGGGTGACCGCAAGGGCATCCGCCGCTATGGCCACGCCTATATCCCCATGGACGAAACCCTGGCGCGGGTCTCGCTCGACATCTCCAATCGCCCCTATCTGATCTGGAAGGTGGACTTCACCCGCGACAAGCTGGGGACCATGGATACCGAACTCTTCAAGGAGTGGTTCCAGGCCTTCGCACAGCAGGCCGGCCTCACCCTGCATGTCGAGGTGCTCTATGGCACCAACAACCACCATATGATCGAGGCCTGCTTCAAAGGCCTGGCGCGCGCCCTGCGCCATGCCATGGAGATCGACCCGCGCGCAGCAGACAGCCTGCCGACCACCAAGGGAATGCTCTAACCCGCCCTATCAGTCGAGGGCCACCTCTGGGAACCGCCCGCATGGCGCAGTCACTCGTCACCCTCATCGACTATGGCTCGGGCAATCTGCGCTCGGCTGCCAAGGCTCTGGAGCGTGCTGCCCGCGAAGGCGAGCATGGCGCGAAGATCGAGGTCACGGATCGGCCCGAGGCCGTGGCCGCTGCGGACCATCTGGTCCTGCCCGGCGTCGGCGCCTTCGCCGACTGTTATCAGGGCCTGGCCGCGCACGACGGCCTGATCGAGGCTCTGACGGAAGCCGCCATCGTCAAGGCTCGGCCGCTGCTCGGCATCTGCGTCGGCATGCAGCTGATGGCGACGCGCGGACTGGAGCATGGCGAGACAGCCGGCTTCGACTGGATACCAGGTGATGTGGTGGCCCTGCAGCCGGATGATCCCAGCCTGAAGATTCCGCACATGGGCTGGAACGCCCTCTCGAACCTTGCAGCGCATCCCCTCTTCGCCGGCATTGCCGAGGGCGATCAGGTCTACTTCGTGCACTCCTATCACCTGCAAGCGCGCGACGTCGGCCAGGTGCTGGCCCGCTGCGCGCATGGCGGTCCAGTCACCGCTGCGGTCGGCCGGGACAACCTGGTCGGCACGCAGTTCCATCCGGAAAAGTCGCAAGCCGTCGGCCTGCGCCTGCTCTCAAACTTTCTAGGCTGGCGGCCATGATCCTCTTTCCGGCAATCGATCTGAAAGCGGGCCAGGTCGTCCGCCTGCTCTATGGCCGGGCCGATGCGGTCACGGTCTATGGCGAGGACCCGGCAGGTCAGGCCCGGGCCTTTCAGGCAGCTGGCTTTCAGTGGCTGCATGTGGTGGATTTGGACGGCGCCTTCTCTGGCAGCGGCGGCAACAGCGAGGCCGTGGCGGCGATCCTGAAGGCCGTCGATCTGCCGGTGCAACTTGGCGGCGGCATCCGCGACCTGGCCCGCATTGAAGACTGGCTCGCGCTCGGCGTGCGCCGGGTGATCCTGGGCACCGTGGCGGTGAAAGACCCGGATCTGGTGGTCGAGGCCTGTCGCCTCTTCCCCGGCCGCATCGTTGTCGGCGTCGATGCCAAGGAGGGCTATGTCGCCGTCGAGGGCTGGGCCGAAAAGTCCAGCCTCACCACCCTGGACCTGGCCGCACGCTTTCGCGACGCCGGGGTCGCCGCCCTGCTCTACACCGACGTCGGCCGCGACGGCGCGCTCACCGGCGTCGATGTCGAGGGGACGGCTAAGCTGGCACGCCAGTCCGGGCTGCCGGTCATCGCCTCGGGCGGTGTCGCGGGCATTGGCGATCTCGAGGCCTTGCTCGCGGCCGAGGAACCGGGCATTGAGGGCGTGGTGGTCGGCCGCGCGCTCTATGACGGGCGCCTCGATCCGGCCGAAGCGCTGACCTTGCTGAAGGGGGAGCCATGCTGAGCGTTCGCGTCATCCCCTGCCTGGACGTCAAGGACGGACGGGTCGTCAAGGGCATAAACTTCGTGGGCCTGCGCGATGCCGGAGACCCCGTCGAGCAGGCCCAGCGCTATGATGCGGAGGGTGCGGACGAACTCTGCTTCCTCGACATTACCGCCAGCCATGAGCGCCGGGATATCCTTCTGGACGTGGTGCAGCACACGGCCGAGGTCTGCTTCATGCCGCTGACCGTGGGCGGCGGGGTGCGCACTTTGGACGACATTCGCCAACTGCTGCTGGCCGGCGCCGACAAGGTCTCGATCAATACGGCCGCAGTGAAGAACCCGGACTTCGTTGCAGAGGCTGCACGCAAGTTCGGCAGCCAGTGCATCACCGTGGCGGTTGACGCCAAGCGGGTGGACGAAGGACGCCTCGAGATCTTTACCCATGGCGGACGGCATGCCACGGGCCTGGAGGCTGTCTCTTGGGCCAAGCGCCTGGTGGCCCTGGGCGCGGGCGAGATCCTGCTGACCTCAATGGACCGCGATGGCACGCGGGATGGCTATGACCTGCCGCTGACGCGTGCGATTGCCGATGCCGTACCGGTTCCGGTGATCGCGTCCGGCGGTGTCGGCGGTCTGCAAGACCTGGTGACCGGCGTGCGCGAGGGCCATGCCTCTGCCGTGCTGGCCGCCTCCATCTTTCACTTCGGCGAGGCCAGCATTGCCGAGGCCAAAGAAGCCCTCGCCGAAGCCGACATCCCGGTCAGGAGGCTCTGATGGCTAAGCCCCATGCCCTGGACCAGCTGCATGCAACCCTCAAGGCGCGCAGCACGGCGGACCCCGGCGAAAGCTATACCGCCAAGCTGTTGGCAAAGGGGCCACAGAAGATCGCCAAGAAGCTGGGTGAAGAGGGTGTGGAGGCAGCTCTGGCTGGCGCCTGCGGCTCTGCCGATGAACTGGTCGCCGAGTCTGCAGACCTACTCTATCACCTGAGCGTGCTTTGGATCGCCCGTGGGATTGAGCCCGATCACGTCTGGCAGGCGCTGGAGGCACGGACCGGACAGTCCGGCCTGGCCGAAAAAGCCAGCCGAGCAAAGGAGTAAGGCCGATGAGTTACGATCCCAACAACATCTTCGCCAAGATCCTGCGCGGCGAGATCCCCTGCAACAAGGTCTATGAAGACGAATACGCCTTGGCCTTTCACGATATTCAGCCGCAGACGCCGACCCACATCCTGGTGATCCCCAAGGGCCCTTACGTCTCTTTCGACGACTTCTCGGAGCAGGCGAACGAGGCGGAAATCGCCGGCTGGATCCGCGCCATCGGCAAGGTTGCCCGCGATCTGGGCCTGGAGGCGCCAGGCTATCGCGTGCTCTCCAACATCGGCGTCGATGCCCATCAAGAGGTGCCGCACCTGCACATGCACCTCTTCGCCGGTACCGACCTCGGCCGCATGATCAAGCCGCGCGAGAAGCAGGGCGGGTAAACGCCCCAGCCTCACGTCCTGTAAAGAGCTCTTGCGCCCTTGCTGGTCGCCAATTGCTTCCCCCGCGCCATACCTCTGCCGGCCAAGGGGAGGTGAGCGAGAATGGCAACCAACGTCGATGTAACCGGGGTTAACAGCACTCTGTCCGGGAGCAACACTCCCGACGGAACAGCCTCTCTGGTAGCCCCGTCGCGGATACCGCGCTCTCCAGCGGCTCCGGACACGACTATCTCGTCGGCGGTTCCGGCGATGATGTCTTTTTGATCGGGTCCCAGTTCGAGTCTGTGAGTGGCGACAGCTTCTTCGGCGGTAGTGACACTCTACTGCAGCAGCAGGGTGCGACCATTCCCTCGGGCGTGGATCTTAACAGTATCCAAGTCACGCTCTTCTATTGAGTTGCCCCCCGTTGCAGAGCGATCGGCTAGAGCTAGACGAAGTCTGTGCTGGTCATGACATTGGCGGCTGAGAAAGCATCGATCAAGAGGGGGCCTGGTCGACCGCGCCGTCGCCATCTTGATAGATCAGGAGTTGCCGGCACCCAAGCGGAAGGAAGCCATTCCGGATCCGCCGATCAGCACATCACTCTCTCCGACGTTCAAGATGTTGGCGCCCTCTGGCCGCAGAGCGCAGGAACAGAGTTCGAAAAATTGGCTTGAACACGCATGTAAAAAACAAAGGGGCGCAACACCAGGTGATCTGGTGCTGCGCCCCGAAAAAGGAGAGCGTCGGTCCGGAAGGCTCCGACAGTGTCTGCCGGAGCCCTGAGACCTTAGCTTAACTAAAGATGAAGTCGGTCGCCGTCAGCTGGTTGGCCGAAATCCCGTCGATCTCGACGGAGAAGTTGGAACTGCCATTGCCGTTGGTATCGACCTCGATGTTGTCGCCGTTGACGCGGACCTGGCCAGCGACATTGGTGAAGGGGTCGGTTCCGATGAAGTCGCCGCTGTCGCCCGGCATGTCGATGGCAATCTTGTCGCCCTCGGTCCGGTCGAAGTCGTCGATCTTGCCTTGCTGGCCACTTATCGTGTTGCCATCGAAGGCGAAGGTATCGGCTCCATTGCCGCCCTCCAGGCTGTCCTGGCCGTCGCCACCATCAAGGGTGTCATCTCCGTTTCCACCCTCCAGGCTGTCGTTGCCGTCGCCACCTTCCAAGGTGTCACCGCCACTACCGCCGAAGAGCTTGTCGTTGTTGTCACCACCAGAGAGCACGTCGTCACCGTTGTCGCCAATGACGCTGTCATCACCACCGTCACCGCTCAAGGTGTCGTCACCACCTTCGCCGTAGATCTTGTCTTGGCTTCCACCACCATAGATCAGATCATCACCGATGTCGTCGTCGTCGTCACCGTCACCGCCGCTGCCGCCGAAGAGCGAGTCATCGCCGTCGCCGCCGTAGAGGCTATCGTTGCCGTCGCCGCCATAGACCTTGTCTTGACCCTGACCACCCTCGATCAGATCATCACCAGTGTCGTCATCGTCGTCGTCGCCATCACCGCCGCTGCCGCCGAAGAGCGAGTC
Organism: Rhodospirillales bacterium; assembly: GCA_963669335.1. Taxonomy (GTDB): domain Bacteria; phylum Pseudomonadota; class Alphaproteobacteria; order Kiloniellales; family JACOMY01; genus JACOMY01. The sequence goes on along the minus strand of OY770023.1, from coordinate 331,197 downwards.
ATCGCCGTTTCCGCCGTAGATGCTGTCGTCGCCGCTGAGGCCGTAGACCTTGTCCTGGCCGCCCTTGGCTTCGATGTCATCGCGACCGCTGGTGCCGAAGAGGGTGTTGTCCCCATCGGTACCGAAGATTTCGTTGGCAGACCCAATGCCACCGATGATCTCGTCGATGTTGATGAGGTTGAGGTCGGCGGGATCAATATCATCACCCAGGATGAGGGTGTCGCTGCCGGAGCCTCCGTCGTAAGTCTCGGCACCGACGATATCGCCAGCCGAGGCGATGTAGAAGGTGTCGTTGCCGGAGCCACCAAAGCCGTTGTCTCCACCCGATCCACCAACGATGTAGTCGTTGCCGTCTCCACCATAGAGCTCGTCATCGCCGCTGGCGCCGTCGATCGTGTTGTCGCCAGAGTTGCCTGCGACGGTGTTGTCGCCAGCATTGCCGGTCCCATCGAAATCGGCTTCACCAGGAGCAATCTGGAGGTTCTCGAAGTTGGTGCCCAGGGTGTGGTCGATGTTGGCGATGACCAGGTCCGTGCCACCATCGACAGCCGATTCAATCAGAACTTCGCCGCCGTCGATCCAATGGGTGTCGTCGCCGGAGCCACCGATCATGGTGTCGGTTTCAGGACCGCGACCGCCGACCAGGAAGTCGTTGCCGGAGCCACCGTCGATCGTGTCGTTACCGCTGAGGCCGCGGATGGTGTCGTCACCATCGTCACCGAAGAGCTCGCCGTCGCCGTCACTGTCGGCAATCAGATCGTCGCCGTCGCCGCCATAGCCGGTATCGTTGCCGAGGCGGGTGTAGAGCGAATCGTTTCCGGATCCACCGAAATTGGTATCGTCGCCGGCGCCACCAACCAGGATGTCGGTACCGCTGTCGCCGGTCAGCAGGTCGTCACCGTCGTTGCCGACGATGCGCTCGCTGTTCGAGGTGCCGGTCAGGGTGTTGTCGTTGCCGTTGTTGGTGGCAGAGATGGTCTCGAAGCTGCCATTGCTCTCAAAATTGCTGATCCCGACGATAACGCGGTCACTACCCTCGCCACCCAACTCGATAACGGTGTCTGTCGCGGTGTCGATGACGAACTGGTCATCACCGGTACCGCCGGCCATGGTGTCACCGCCGCTTCCGCCGTCGATGAAATCGTTCCCATCGCCGCCAGCCAGAGAGTTGGCGCCCTCGTTACCGATAATCTCATTGCCGACGTTGTTGCCGCTGACATCGAGGTCGCCCTTGCCGGTGACCAGCAAGATGGTCTCGATCTCACCGGCGGCATCGGACACAGAGTAGTCGACGCTGACACGGATGGTGTCATTGCCGTCACCAACGCCCTCGATCACGACATCGCCGCTCTCGGTAATGGCAACCGAGTCATTGCCGGAACCACCGTAGACGGTGTCGGCACCGACGCCGCCATTCAGGAAGTCGCGACCCGAGCCACCATAGAGCGTGTCATCACCGCCGAGGCCGCGAACCTGATCGCCGCCGTCCTCGCCCTTCAGGATGTTGGTCGAGCCATTGCCTCTGAGTTCATTGTTCAGGCTGTTGCCAGTACCGTTGATGGCGCCGGCGCTGCCAACCAGATCGAGGTTCTCAACCGATTGACCTTCCGGCAGCTCGAAGTTGACGCTGGCGATCACCAGGTCGGTGCCCTCGGCGCCGTTCTCGATGATTTGGTCGCCGCTGTCGCGCACGCGGAAGGTATCGTCGCCTGAACCACCGATCAGTAGGTTGGCGTCGTTGCCGCCCTGGAGCGAATCGTTGCCATCACCACCGTTCAAGGTGTCGAAGCCAGAACCGCCTTTCAGGAAGTCGTCGCCCTCGCCACCAAAGAGCGCGTCCTTACCGGAATCACCGTTGATGTCATCGGCGCCAGTCCCGCCGGTGGCGGTGTCGTCGCCAATTCCGCTGCGCAGAGTGTCATCACCCTCAATTCCATACAGCAGGTCATCGCCGGTCACACCTCGGATCGTATCGACCGCAGAGGTTCCGACTAGGGAATCATTTCCACTCGTACCCGGCAAAAGTGCCATGATTGAAAGCTCCTCCTAGTGCCAAAAGGCTTCAAACAGTTCGGGGGAAGTGATGCAAAGGTGGAAAATTGTCAAGACGATTAATCTATATGAACGTACACCGAGTTCTCCGGAGGAGAAACAGTGCAAAACGCCCCTGTCGCCAACCCCTCAGGGGATGGCGAATCGACACTCAACAGTTGACCTAGCCCTCAAGACGATCAGCATGGACCAATGATGATCGACGAGCGCAGTTTGCTCCTCCTGCTCCCCAATTCCCACGGTGCTGTTCCGACAGGCCACCGTCTAGCTCCCCATAGCTGTAACGCTTTACAGCTCCAGTCACCACGATATTGTTTACCGTCTCAAGATATTGTGACCGTGCCCGGATCATAATTTCGTCACATTTCTGAGTCAAGCCCACAATCAAAAATTCGTCCTGAGCGTTCAGAACTACTTTTACGTTAGATATTGTCTCAAGTCGCATTGAGACTTATTCGCGCATTGAGGGGCGACTCCCAGGGTGTGGCCCGTAGGCCCTTTGCCAACGAACGAGCGATTCAGCGTGCTTGATGAACGATGATTCTAGCGATCCGATTTCCCGCACCCTTCTCAACTAAAGAGGAAATCACTGGCCGTGAGCTGACTGGCGGTCGCCATGTCGTTCAGCTTGAAGACGATGTCCAAGGTGCCATTGCCGTTAGTATCGACCTCAACCTGTCGTAGGTTGTTATCAAAGCGTGCCTCAGTGTTCCCACCGCCAGAGAAGACAGCACTCTCGATGTAAGTAAAACTGCCCGTCTCCAGGCCGGTCTCGAAGACCAGGGTATCCTGAAAGCTTGAACCATCGAAGAGGCTGCCCTGGAAGTCGCGGATGAAGACCAAGGCCTCGACCGTTCCGCCACCCAGGGTTTCGCCGGTTTCGTCACCATTGAACTGAAAGATGTCGTCGCCGCTACCGCCCCAGGCCGTGTCGTTGTTGTTCAGCAAGATGGTGTCCGCACCGCTGCTGCCTTGGATGAAGTCGCGGATGTCGTCGTCGCCCTGACCATCCAAGAGGTCGTCGCCCAAGAGGCCACGCAGGGTATCGGCACCGGAGCGGCCGCGCAGCTCGTCATCGCCGGCCCGGCCCAGCAGGGTGTCGTCGCCCAGCCCGCCAAAAATCACGTCCTCGCCGCCCTGCCCCAAGAGGTAGCCGCCGGCCGAGTTGCCGACCAGGCTGGCCCCGCCGCTGGAAGAGGTCAGAGTGCGCGCAATCCCATCCTTGGCATTGCTCATGATCTCCACGTTCTCGGCCAGGGTGTAACCATTGGCGCTGACGATCACCCGATCGCTGCCACCATCGCCGTTCTCATTCACCTGGTCGGCTGTGGTCGTGACAAAGAAGAGGTCATCGCCGGACCCACCGATCATGGTGTCTACGCCAGAGCCACCATCCAGGGTATCGTTCCCGGAACCGGCGTTCAGGAAGTCATTACCATCGCCGCCCAGGACCGTATCGTCGCCGTCACCGCCGAAAACGCCGTCATCTCCACCGTCACCAAAGACGCCATCGTTGCCGCTATCACCGTGCAGCTGCTTGTCATCGCCGCTGCCGCCGAAGACCCGATCCGCATTGCTGCCGCCAAAGAGGCTTCTGTCTGCGCCCAGGCCGCCGTAGAGTTTGTCTGCATTCAGGCCGCCGAAAAGGAGCGAGTCGTTGCTGTCATTTCCAGCCAGCGTGTCTCTGCCGGTGTCGCCATAGAAGGCGCGGTCATCGCCCACACCGCCACGGAGGAAGTCATCGCCGGCCCCACCAAAGAGGAAGCGATCCTCACCAGAGTTGCCTTGGACATCATCATTGCCGCCTTGGCCCAGCAGAGAGAGGTCGAGTCCCGACCCGCCGAAGACAGTGTCGTCTCCCGCACCGCCGCCTAGGGAGATATCGCGATTGAGGTCGCCTCTGACAGTGTCATTCCCGCTGCCACCGAAGAGCCTGGTGTCAAAGTCACGACCGCCATAGATGCGGTCGCTGCCACTGTCGCCATAGAAGCGATGCTCCTTTCCGACACCGCCGTAGAGGCGATCGTTTCCAAGCCCACCGTAGAAGGAGATGTCTCTGGCGGAATCACCCCTTAGGGTATCTGCCCCCTGACCGCCATAGAAGGAGGCATCGAAGCCACTCCCACCCTCGATCAGGTCGGTCGAGCTGCCGCCGTAGAAGCCCGAATCATCGCCCGCCGCACCACGAAGCGTGTCTGCGTTAGCGTCTCCGAAAACAGCAGCGTCGTCACCGCTACCGCCGTCGACTAGGTCTTGGCCGGAACCGCCGTCAAAAATAATGTCCTTTCCACTTCCGCCAAAGATGCTGTCAGCTCCGCTCTCACCGAGAAGACCAAATTCGCTTCCGTCACCGCCATAGACCTTGTCGTCCCCGTTACCGCCAAACAGTCCAACATCGCCTCCAGTCCCACCGCGCAGCGTGTCATTGCCCTCTTGGCCGACAAGCGAGGCATCGTTTCCGGAACCTCCTTCGACCAGATCGTCGCCGGAGCCACCGAAGAGCGATGTGTCCTTACCATCATCGCCAAAGATGCTGTCGTCACCAGTCGCACCGAAGAGCTGTCGATCGTTGCCGAACCCACCGAAGACGCTGTCGCTTCCAAGCCCGCCATCAAGGCTCAAATCGTTGCCGTTGTCCCCATAGATTCCATCATTGTTGGCACCACCAAAGAGCTGGGTGTCACCTCCTGAGCCGCCGAAGAGTAGGTCATTACCCGAGAGCCCGAGCAGCACGTCCGCCTGGCTGTAGCCGTACATGGTGTCGTTGCCGGTGGACCCACCGATTGTGTCGCTGGCAGAGGTCCCGTAGAAGCGAACACTCTCGATCCGCGTGATCTCGACACCGGCGAAGAGGGAGGCGCCCTCAAAGATCAGCAGGGTATCGGTGCCATTGCCGCCGTCGAGAGTCTCACCAACCGTCAGCTCGGCCTGGCTGTTGATGACCAGAATGTCGTTGTTGGCATTGCCCAGCACCGTATCGATGCCCAGACCGCCAACTAGTCCCGCATCTTTTCCGTTGCCGCCCTCGATCACATCGTTGCCACCGCCGCCAAAGAGGCCAAAGTCGTCTCCGTTGTTGCCTTGGACGAGATCGTTGTTGCCACCGCCATAGAGGCCCAGGTCATTACCCAAGCCACCAAAGACGCTATCGGCGCCGGCATCGCCGAAAAGATAGGCGTCGGCGCCCTGGTTACCTTCCACGACGTCGGCGTTGGCGCCACCGAAGAGCGAGTTGTCGTTGCCGCTGCCCCCCTGTAGTCGGTCATCCCCGGAAAGCCCGAACAGGCGGTCCGCACCACTGAAGCCGCGCAAGGTATTGACGCCGTTGGTCCCTGTCAGGGTGTTGTTGCCGTCCGTTCCGTCGCGACCGATCACCTCGATAGAGAAGATCGTCGCCCCACCCGAGATGGCGACCGCATTGCGAAACAGGAGCGTATCGGTCCCGCTGTCGCCCTGAAACCAGTCGTTGGCCGTAAACTCTCGCGCACTGCCCACAGCCAGCACATCGTCGCCGTCGTTCCCGCGAACCGTGTCGGCTCCAAGCCCTCCATAGAGATAACGATCGTTCCCGGTGCCCCCATAGACATCGTCGGAACCGCCCGCGCCGAAGAGGTAACTGTCGTTGCCCGCGCCAAAGAGATCTCCGGCGACCGTGTCGTCTCCGCCGGCACCATAGATGAAGCTGTCATTGCCATCATCGCCGGCCGCCGTGTCGTTGCCTGGCCCACCAAAAATGTAGGAGTCGGCACCCGCACCACCAAAAATCGAGTCGTCTCCGGTGTTCCCTTGAACCCGATAATCGCTCCCGGCCCCTCCGCCGACGGCGTCGTCACCGCTGCCCCCATTGAGGAAGCTGTCATCTCCTGCATCGCCATAGATGCGGTCTGCCAGGTCACCACCCTCGATCCTCTGGTCGTCGCCAGACCCGCCAAAGAGGCTATCGGTGCCGTTCAGCCCATAGATGCGATCTTCGCCGCTAAGGCCGTAGATATAGTCGAAGCTGTTGGTGCCCGATAGGAGGTCGTTGACGCCCGTGGTGCCAAAGATGGTTGCCATTGCTGATGCTCCCGATGCCGTTCTGTGCCCCGCCGATCAAGATGGAGGCATTATCCTTAGTTAAGAGCAGCATACAGACGGCACCGCGGCGTCACCACAAAATTTTGAGTTATTGCTCAAAATTTGAAGCGGCGAGAGCCCCTTTCCTGACTTCGTCTTGCCGCCCCTCAGCGCCCTAACCACCTTAAGAATGATTGAGCGCCATCAGGCAGAGGATCGGGCTGTGGGCAAGCCAAAGGCTACCCTGCCGGAAGCACCAAGGAGGGTCCCGAGCGTGCGAAGCAGCAGAGGTGAAGAGTTGAGAGTCTATGCGCTGACCTGCGGCTGGCTTTCCTGCGACATGGCGATGATGCTGGAGGGAGTCGCTGGGCAAGTCCGCTTCCCCGTCCCAGCCTACCTGATCGAACACCCCAAGGGCCGCGTCTTGTTCGACGCGGGCCTTCATCCCGACGCTGAAGCCGATCCTTTCGGCCGCATCGGTGCCCTGGCAAAGTCCTTCAAAGTCGAGATTGCGCCTCAGGAGACGATCCAAGCGCAGTTGCAAGCAGTGGAAGTCGATCCGGAGGGCATCGACGTCCTGATCAGCTCTCACCTCCACTTCGACCACGCGGGCGGCATTGAGCAGATCCCCAACGCCACCATCGTAATCCAGCAACGCGAGTGGGAGGCGGGCCACCGGCCGGAGATGATCGAGGCCAATGGCTTCAATCCGCACGACTATGACCTCGGCCATCGCATCCAACAGGTCGTTGGCGCCCACGACCTCTTCGGCGACGGCAGTATTGTAACCTTACCAACCTACGGCCACACGCCGGGCCACCAGTCGCTGCAGCTCGCCATGGATTCTGGTCCGCTGGTCCTCTCCGCCGATGCTTGCTACTTCAAGCGCTCTTTGGACGAGCTGCACTTGCCGGCCCTGGTGAACGACCGCGAAGAAATGCTGGCCTCTCTGCGCCTGTTACAGAAGCTGAGGAGCGCTGGCGCTACCATCTTCTTCGGCCACGATCCGGAATTCTGGGAGAGTCTGCCCAAGGCACCTCGGGCGATCCTTTAACGTGCGAAGTCCACAAGGGCGACAGTGCCGTTCAAATACCAGCGCAGCGAACCATATTACCAACAACTCGCACCACACTACTGCCCCAGCAACAAATCCTTCGCCGCATTGAGCTTGGCAGCCAGCCAATCTGACCCGCCAGCATCCGGATGCATCTTTTGCATTAAACGTCGGTGCGCGCGGCGGATCTCTTCGGGGCCGGCGCCGGGGGCGAGACCAAGAATGTTGTATGCCTCCTCCACCGTCATCGGGCCGCTGCTGGCAGCAGATGGCCCCGCCTCGCCACGCCAATCCGGGTTGCGGCGATCCAGATAGGCCTCAATCAACGCCAAGGATTGGGGATCGCCGGAGACGTCGCCGCGCAGTTGATGCAGCTCCGCCAAGGAGAGTTCCGAGAGTTGGCGTCCGGCAAAGGCGCCGCCTAGGACCTCGCCATCGACGTGGCCGCTCTCGTGATCCAGGGTCATGGCAAAGAAACGCGTGCGCACCTTGGAGCCGGCCTGACCGCCATTGGAGAGCCGCCGCCCCAGGCTCTTGAAGGCCGGCCAAAAGCGCCAGACCAGACCGGCGATGATCGGCAGGGCCGCCAGCAACTGCGCGCGTCCGGCCACGACCAGCAGAATTCCGGCACCGGCCAGCAGGATCAAGGCGACGATCTTGATCGTCCGGGCAACCTGCTTGGGATCGGTTCTGCTGAACCAATAGGCGATCAAAACGCCACCGATCAGCAAGGCCAATCCCAGGAAGAGATAGGGCATCAGCGCACCTGCCGGGTCAGCAGAGCCACCGGTCCGCCCCGCTTGGCGCCGTAGTCCACCAGTGCACGCCGGCCGCCGGCTGCGTAGGCCGCCACGGCCCCCAGCAGGTCCCGCAGCTGCTTGGCGCTGTTGGCATCGAAGCTGCAGCAGGCCCCGCCTGACAGCTTGGCCACCTCTTCGAAGGCGCGCCGCACCATGGGGTTATGCCCCTCGTGGAACATGAAGCAGGGCAGCCCCAGCAGGCCCAGTTCGCCCGCTGCATCGCCCAGGTCGTCGATCGCCTCTTCCAGGGCATCGCCGACGAAGACCAGGGCGTCGACCTTGGCCTTGCGGGTCTCCTTGGCGGCATGGCGCAGGACACGCTCGATCTGGGTGTGCCCGGCACGGCAGGTGACCGAGGTCATGCGCCGCAGGAGTTCGTTCGAGTCTGCGAGCCAAGGGCTAGCCTTACATTCGCGAAAGCCTCGATAGAAGACAAGCTGCACCGAGAGTCCGCCCAAGCCATGCGCGGCAGTGAACATCTCGCCCTGCAGATGGCTCGCCTGGTCCCAGCTCGGCTGCCGACTGGCGGTGGCATCCAGGGCAAAGATCAGCCGCCCGCCCCCGCCTTCACCACTGCGTGCCTGCAGCTTGGAGAGGAAGTCATCGACCTCGTTCTCCTTACTCAAGCCCGGCGTAGAGGTGCCGGGTCGCGATACCTCTCGTGCCATGCCTCAACAGACCTCCATCAGACGCAAAAACTCTACAGGCCCTTAATGTGGAGCGACCTGCACCCGCTCGCCAGGGTGCAAGGTCTGAGCGGTCTCGGCTGTTGTCACAGCGACACCCGGCAGGGCCATGATCTCCAACAAAGTGCGCACCTCGTTGCGGGCGGCCACATGGCTCATGGTCATGGCCGTCTTGCTCTGCTTCAAGTCCAGCAGGGTCAAGCCTTTTACGAAGAGCTCTCGAAAGATGACGCGCTCCGAGAAACCCGGCGCCTGGCGGAATCCGATCCGCTTGGCCAGCAGCGGCAAGACCTGCGCCACGTCGCGCTTGTTGCGGGCATCCAGCTGCGACATGCGATTGCGCATCACGATCCAGTCGATCGGCCGGCCGCCGCCGCGGGCGCGCAGCTGACGCTGTTCCCAGACCATCTGGCTATAGACGCTGAGCTCGCGGATGCTCCGCCCATCGCGTTCGACCTTACCCAACAGATCCAGATCGATGAAGGAGTCATTCAAGGGTGTAATCAGGGTGTCGGCTCGCTGATGCGCCAGCCGCGAGAGAAAGGAATCGCTGCCCGGCGTATCGATCACCACGAAATCCTTGCTGGTGAGGCTCGCCAGGGCGCTATCCAGCCGCTCGCGCTCTTCCCGCTCGGCCTCGCTGCGGCTGTCGGCTTCCGAGCGATAGAGACGCTGATTATCCGGCATCGGCAGGCGAATACCGGTGTCGCGCATGAAGGTCTGTCGGTTCTCCAGATAGCGCGACAGTGTACCTTGGCGCGCGTCGATGTCGATGGAGCCGACCCGTTTCCCTTGGCGCAACAGAGAGACCATGATGTGCAACGCCGTGGTGGACTTGCCCGATCCCCCCTTCTCGTTGCCGAAAACAATGACGTAGGGGCGCTTCATCGCACTCACGCCTTCTTCACCCAGACCGCCGTGTCGTGGAACACGGCACCGCCTCGCGGATAGCCCTGATCGGCCGAGATCAGTGTATTGATCCCAAGACCGCCGGGAAAGGCCGCGTTCGGCCAGATTGCTTCACAGACCACGACATCAGGCTGTAGCCCCTCGAAGGGCTTGGCGGCAATCAAGACTTCGCCCAGGTCGTTGCCGACCCGCAGGAGATCGCCTGCCTCGACGCCGAGACGCCGGCACGTCTCCGGGTGCAGCATCAGTGTTGGGGGACCTTCGCGCTTCTGGCTGCTGGGCGTCTCGGTGAAGGAGGTGTTGAGGAAAGAGCGAGCGGGTGCCGCCACGAGGCGGAAAGGCTTTTCGGCTGTGGCATGATCGAAGGTATCGAAGTGCCCGGGGAGGCTGGGCATCTCGTCATAGCGGCCGCCCAAACGTTCCCAATTCGGCTTGAAGCGAAAACGCCCGCCCTCCTGCGGGAATCCGTTCAGGAAATGCATAGTCTCAAAGGGCTCAGCCAGATCCAGCACACCGCCTGCCTGATAAATCTCCTCGGCGGAGCCGCGGCCCAGACGGGCGATTGCGCTCTCGATCAACTCCCAAGCGCTCATCCCAAAACCCGCATGCTCGGCACCCACACGCTTTGCCAGAGCGCAGATGACCTCGTGGTTGCTGCGACACTCTGCCAGCGGCTCGATCACCTTCTTGGTCACCTGGACATGGGTGTGAGCAGAGGCCGTGTAGACGTCGTCGTGTTCCAAAAAAGTCGTTGCCGGCAGCACGATATCGGCATAGGCGGCAGTCTCGGTCATGAACTGCTCATGCACGACAGTGAAGAGGTCATCGCGCGCCAGGCCAGCCAGGCACTTGTTGGTCTCAGGACAGACCACCGCCGGATTGGTGTTCTGGATGAAAAGGGCGGTCACCGGTGGGCCTTCTCCCAGGTCGCGCGGATCACCGGTCATCACTGGCCCAAAGCGGGATTGATCCAGCACGCGAATGCTGCGATCACGCAGGTCCAAGCCCTCGATCATGCCGCGGTTCAGCTTGTAGATGGCACCATTGCCCCAGAGCGCACCGCCGCCCTCCACCTCCCAGGCGCCGGTCATCGCCGGCAAGCAAGAGACGGCGTGCAGCGAGGCACAGCCGTTGCGCGCCCGGGCAAAGCCATAGCCCACCCGGATGTAGCTCTTCTTGGTCGCGCCATAGAGCCGGGCAAAGGCTCTGATTTCCGCTTCCGGCACACCCGTGATGGCCTCTGCCCAAGCCGGCGTGCAGCCCTGGATGTGCGCCTCGACTTCAGGGTCCCAGTCCGTCAGGCGGTCCAGGTAGTCCCGGTCAAACAGGTCTTCGACCAATAGCAGGTGCATCACCGCAGCGGCCAGCGCACCATCGGTGCTAGGCTTCACCATCAGATGCAAATCGGCCTGTTCGGCGGTCGGCGTGCGATAGGGATCGACCACCACCAGCTTGGCCCCGCGCGTCTTCCTGGCCCGCGCGATATGGGTCATGAGGTTGACCTGGGTCGAGATCGGATTGCCGCCCCAGACCACGATCACCTCTGACTGCTCGATCTCGCGCGCATCGATGCCGGCCTTGCGACCGACCCCGGCCAGCCAGCCGCCTTCGGGCATCATGGTGCAGATGCTGTTGTACTGCTCCGAATAGCGCTTGGCATGGCGCAGGCGATTGATGCCGTCACGCTGCACCCACCCCATTGTGCCGGCATAGTAGTAAGGCCAGATCGCCTCACTCCCGTGCTGCGCCTCTGCCGCCAAGAGCCCTTCCGCAGTCCGGTCCAGGGCCTCATCCCAAGAGATCGGCCGGAAGGCAGCGTGACCGACGCCCTTGTCGCCGACTCTTAGCAGCGGGGTGGTCAGGCGGTCTGGATGATGCACACGCTCGGCATAGCGAGCGACCTTGGCGCAGACCACGCCCGCCGTATAGCTGTTGCGATTGGATCCACGCACACGGCCGATGCGATGTGCGTCCAGGCGCTCGACATCTAAGGTGCAGGCCGAGGGGCAGTCGTGCGGACAGGTGCTGTGGACCCAGCTGGCCTTGGTTTCATCAAGTGGCATAAGCCATTATGGGCAGAAGCTTGGTCCAGAGCAAAGCCCTTGGTATGAGTCGCGATGGAAAAGATGGCGATTAGAGATAGGCGTGTTTGAGATCCTCTAACGGCCAACCCGCCGCAGCTCCGGCGGCCTGGTAGAGGCTCTCCAAGAATGCCAAGAGCGCTGTTGTCGGATCGCTTGCCTGACGCCAGTCCGCGTATCGATAGACCGCTAACGCGCCACCGTTTTTCTCTGCCCAGGTGGCTTCCGCCGGCAACAGGGGGCAGGTCGAGAGCCCCTCCGGCTCGGGGTAGGCATAGCCATAGAAAGCGGGCTCAGGAAAGCTGTCGTCGCCGGGCCAGAAGCCCACCGAGATCACCTCATGGGAATAGGCTTCTCGATCGGATTGGGTACGTGCATTCTCCAAAGGATGCGCCCGCCCGGAGAAGCGGGTCACCACCAGGTCGAAGGAATGCCAGAAAAGATGCACCGGCGTTTGCTTACCGACAAAGCGGCCACGCCAGGTCTCGAAAACGCCTGAGATCGCCAGCAGGCTTTGCCAGTAGGCCCGCACCGCCGCTGGGTCATAGGCCCTAGCGCCCGTGTCTTCCGCAAAGGGGATCGTCGACTTGTTCTCATAGGGCAGCGCCAGGATCTCGACGGTGATCCCCAGCCGCCCCAGGGCTTGAAAGAGCGCGGCGTAAAAGCTCGCCACGCTTTGCCCGATGACGGGGAAGGATTCCTCTCGACCATCGTCGCAGTGGATTTGCACCCGATCGGCGAGGCAGTCGTAGCGAATCTCCAACCCACTGCCGTTATAGGGTATGCGCCCGGTCGAGAAGCCTCTCGGCACCACGTAAAGCGTCACATGCCACCAGTGATTGAGCTTTGGATGGGTCTTCAGGCGCACTTTGCCGATAATCTGCAGGAAGAGGTGCAGGGTGTCTTTCGTGTCCGCCCAGGCGCTGTAAGGCAGAGCCGGTAGGGTGAGCGTCATCATGCCAATCTCCTTTATTCAGGCCAGGTCGAAAAGCAGGAGCTGACAATCGCTCAACGCCTGAAGCTGTTGCACTTCCCCGGCGAGAAACTCTAGGCCGTCACCGGCTGCAAGCCGTTCTCCCTCCAGGGACACAAGGCCGCTCACGATCTGCAGGAAGCCCGCCCGATCAGGGGTAACCTCGAGCGAACGAACCTCATCGGCCGAGCAAGAGGTCAGCAGTAGGCGGACGTCCTGCTTAAGCCTCAGCGCGTTCTCGCCTCCAGTTTCCGATCCAATGACCGTGAACCGCTCACGGGTCTCTCTCTGGTCGATCTGAACCTGCTGATAGCGCGCTGCACCACCCTTGCTGCTGGGCAAAATCCAGATCTGCAGGAAGTGCAGTGCCTCATCCTCAGAGTGATTGCGCTCCGAGTGACGAATTCCGGTACCAGCGGAAAGCAACTGTGCCTCGCCCGGGCGGATGATCGATCCTGAGCCCAGCGAGTCCCGATGTTCCAACGCGCCAGACAGCACCAGTGTCACAATCTCCATGTCGCGATGGCCATGCTCGGCGAAGCCAGCGCCGGGGATGACATGATCCTCATTCAAAACGCGTAGATCGCGATATCCCAAGCGGGCCGGGTCCTGAAACCCACCGAAGGAGAAGCTGTGGTGGCTGACCAGCCATCCAGTCCGAGTCACCCCCCGCGCGCCTCGGTCGTGGACACGCGCCAAACTAGTCGTCCGCCGCCGAACTGACCCAGGTCTCCGGCAAGGGTGTGAACTCCTGGTCGTCGGTCGGCGGCAGGGCGAAGCGACCCTGGCGCCAATCCTCTCTTGCAGACGCGATCCGCGCTTCGGAGGTGGAGACGAAGTTCCACCAGATGTAGCGCTTCTCCGGAAGACGCTCGCCACCCAACAGCATAAGGCGGGCACCGGCCGGACCGGCGGCCACGGTGACAGAGCGGCCAGTCTCGAAGACCAACAGACGGCCGGCTTCATGCAGGGCACCTCCGACCGCGACCGCACCTTCGACTATGTAGAGACCACGCTCCTCATGCTCCTCCGGCAGCACCAGAGTCGCTCCGGCATCAAGCTCGGCATCGGCATAGAAGATCTGGCTGAAGGTCTTGACCGGAGCCTTGGCACCATAGGCCGTGCCCAGAATCAGTCGCAGCCGCTTGCCCGCGGACTCAAGGAAGGGCAAGGCCTCTTTGCCGTGATGTTCGAAGGCCGGCGCGGTTTCCTCATGAGCCGCCGGCAGTGCCACCCAGGTTTGGATGCCAAAAAGCCGGCTGCTGCCTTGCCGCGTCTCCTGACTGGTCCGTTCAGAATGGGTGATGCCCCGTCCGGCGATCATCCAGTTGACCTCACCCGGGTAGATCATCTGATCGGTGCCAAGCGAATCGCGATGCTGAAACTCACCATCGAAAAGGTAGGTAACCGTGGCGATCCCGATGTGGGGATGCGGGCGCACGTCAATCCCCTGTCCGACCCGAAAGTCAGCAGGCCCCATCTGGTCCAGAAAGATGAAGGGCCCGACCATGCGTCGTTTCGCAGAGGGTAGCGCACGTCTGACCGAGAACCCGCCCAGATCGCGCGGCCGCGGGACGATCACCTGTTCGATGAGGGATGCATCGCTGCTCTCCGGACAGTCCGGGTCCGGCGCCTGATTCCAACTCATGCCTAACTCCCCTAGCGCAGATCTTGAGGCGCTCTAGCGCACTTTCGATTCGCTTTCGCTCATCTGCAGTGCACTAAGTATTTGTTTTCGCATGCAAAGCGTCGTCGTTGGTGAGTCCACCAGCTCGGGCTTTGCGCTAGCGCTCGCGACGACGGCGCAGCAGCACATAGAGGGCGCCCTCGCCGCCGTGATGCTGTTGCGCCGGCGTTACCGCTAAGATGATAGGGCGGATATCGAAATCGTTAAGCCATAGCGGCACAGCGCGGCGCAAAACGCCGCTGCCGGGACCTCCCCGCCCCTTACCGGTTACCACCAGAACACAGCGTTGCCCACGTCCCTCGGCCTGGAAGAGAAAGCGGCGCAGAACGCCATGCGCGCGCTCCTGCGTCATGCCATGCAGGTCCAGCTTCGCCTCGATCTCCATGCGCCCGCGACGAAAACGGTCGCCGGTGCGTTTGTCCACGTCGACCAGGCGCCCGGTCTGCAAGGGCTCCTTGACTTGCGGCTTGGGCGGGCCCTCGCGACTGCTCGGCAGTTTGGCCTTGATCCGAGGCGTTGCAGCAGGTCGCGACTGCGGCAGTTCGGCCGTCACCTCGGGTGCCGGCGGTCGGTCACGCAGCGGCGTCACCGTCTCCGCGACCTTGCGCCAGAGCGAGAGGTCCTCCGCGTTCGGGCGGATCTTCGGCTTAGCTGGCGGCATCCTCGACCAGAAGAATATGCAGCCGGCGCGGACCATGCGCGCCCAGCTCTAGGGTCTGCTCGATATCGCCGGTGCGCGAGGGACCGGTGATGAAGTTCAAGGTGCGTGGCAGTTGCCCGGGACCGAAACGTTCCCGCAGGCCCTCCAAGACCTCTTCGTAGGTGCCCTTCAACTGACTACTGCGCAGCACCACGATGTGGGTCTCCGGCAGGAAGTTAAGCGTGGTCGGGCTCTCCGCGCCGCTGGTGAGGATCAGGGTCGCCGTTTCCGCCACCGCCGCCTCGACAGCGGTCAGAGAGACCTGATCCTCCGGCTCTGCCTTGCCCTGCTTGACCTGCAACAAAGGCTCATCCAGCCAGGGCAAGCCCTCCAGGCGCGGATCAGGTGCGGCGCGCAGTTCCAGCGGCAGATTCTGCTCTCTCAGATACTTTGCAACGGCCTTCGGCACCTCGCTGACGTCACCCAGTCGCTCAGTCGTTCCAGAGAGCGCCTCGGTGGCCTCCTCGAAGAGCTGGATGCGCTCTGCCAAGGGGACCTGGCCGCGTGCCGGGATCAAGTTCGGGCGATGCTGCTCCAGGCGCTCGGCAACGGCCTCCATGCCGACCCGGCCCTGGCGGCCCTCCAAGCGCTTGCGGATGCGCCCCAATATGGCGTCGCGTGCAACCACTAGCGTCCCTGCCTCGCCTGCCATTGCTGCTGAAAGGTCTTGCCCTCAGGGGCTGCGAGATCGCGGTACTGGGTCCAGCCCTTGGCCAGCGGCAGTCTCGTCATGCGCCCGCGTTTGCCGGCACGCAGTCGAAGCAGCCGCGAGGCCAGAGCGGTCATCAGGCGATAGAGCCTGGGACGCTTGGCGGCGAAGGCCCAGGTCTTCAGGCCGAAGCGCTGTGTTGCCGGGTTGAGATGCCGCTCGAACTCCTTCTCGCGCCAATGCCGCAACATCTTGGGCAAGGGGATCCGCATCGGGCAGACCTCCTCACAGCGCCCGCAGAAGGTCGAGGCGTTGGGCAGGTGCCGCGCCTCCTCGATCCCGATCAGGGCCGGTGTCAGGACAGAGCCCACCGGGCCCGGATAGACCCAGCCATAGCTATGCCCGCCGACGGCCTGATAGACCGGACAGTGGTTCATGCAGGCCCCGCAGCGGATACAGCGCAGCACGTCCTGAAACTCGCTGCCCAGGATCTCTGAGCGGCCGTTGTCCAAGAGGATCACGTGGTACTGCTCCGGCCCGTCCAGGTCGCCCTCGCGGCGTGGGCCGGTGGAGACCGTGGTGTAGGTCGAGAACTCTTGTCCGGTGGCGGAGCGCGCCAGAACCCGCAGGATCGTCGCCGCGTCCTCCATCGTCGGCACCAGCTTTTCCAAGGTCGCCAGCACGATGTGGACGCGCGGCAGGATCTGGGTGAGATCGCCGTTGCCCTCGTTGGTCACGATGATGGAACTGCCGGTCTCCGCGACCAGGAAGTTGGCGCCGGTGATGCCGACGTCGGCCTCGAGATAGCGCTGGCGCAGCACCGCGCGAGCTTCGGCCACCAGGGTCGGCGCCTCTTCCAGGGAGCGATCGGCCGGAAACTCCTGGTGCTTGGCCCGGAAGTCGTCGGCGACCTGCTCTTTGGTCACATGAATGGCGGGCGCGATGATGTGCGAGGGCGTCTCGCCGCGGAGCTGGATGATGTATTCGCCAAGATCAGTCTCCACCGGCTCGATGCCGGCAGCCTCGAGGAAGGGATTGATCCCGATCTCTTCGCCGATCATCGACTTGCCCTTGGTGACGGTCTTGGCACCGACCGCGCGGCAGATGCGCAAGACCGCCTCGCGCGCGTCTTCCGCCGTCTCGCACCAATGCAGGTGTCCGCCGCTCTCCTCCACCCGCTCCTCATAATATTCGAGGTAGTGGTCCAGGTTGGCGAGCACGTGGTTCTTGATGTCTCGGCTTTGATCGCGCAGTGCCTCGAACTCCGGCAGCTTTTCGGCCGCCGCGCCGCGCTTGTTGACGAAGCCCTGCCGCAGCTTGCCCATGGCGCGCTGCAGGTTGGGATCGGCCAAAGCCTCCTTGGCGTTCTCCTTGAAGGCGAGGCTGGTTGTTTCCATCAGGTCTTGCCCTCGCCGATCGCCGGGCCATCGGCCATACCGGCCAGAACCTCCGCCACGTGGCGCGCCTTCACCGCGCTTCCCTCCCGGGCCAGCTTGCCGGCCATGTTGAGGAGGCAGCCCATGTCGCCGGCCAGCAGGGTCCCGGCGCCGGTATCACGGATGGTCTTGGTCTTCTCGGCCAGGATACGGTCAGAGACCTGTGGGTACTTCACGCAAAAGGTACCGCCGAAGCCGCAGCAGGCCTCGGTGTCATGCATCTCGGTCAGCGTGAGCCCCTGGACGCTCTGCAAAAGCCTACGTGGTTGGTTTTTGATCTTGAGCTCCCGCAGGCCAGAGCAGGAGTCGTGATAGGTCACCGTCTCGGCGAAGTCCGCCTCCACCGACGTCATCCCACGCTCATCAACCAGGAAAGAGACCAGTTCGTGGGTCTTGGAGGCCAGCCACTTGGCCCGCTCGGACCAGGCGGGATCCTCGCTCAAGAGCGCTGGATAGTGGTGTGCGATCATCCCCCCGCAGGAGCCCGACGGCACCACGACATAGTCATAGCTCTCGAAGGCAGCAATCACCTGGCGCGCGATCTCGGCAGCGTCCTTGCGGTCGCCGGAGTTATAGGCCGGTTGCCCACAGCAGGTCTGGACCGCCGGCACCTCGACCGCGCAGCCGGCCTCTTCCAACAGCTTGACGGCAGCAAAGCCCACCGTCGGCCGAAAGAGATCCACCAAGCAGGTCACAAAGAGCGCGACCCTGGGTTTTCGATCCGTCATTCCGTCTCCCTGGGGTTCATCGGGAGACTGGGTGTGCGGATGCGAAAAGGCAAGGGACAGCTTGCCTCTTGTGGGCAGCTACCAAGGCTCTGTCTCCGATCATCCTGAGCCTGCTGTCTGGCCTATTCCGTCACCCATCTGTCAGTTCGGTGCTGGTGCAAAGGCTGGTTGCCGGACGCTTGACCAGCGCAACAGACTTCTCGATAGTCCTTCGACCCTGGGGAGAGCGAAGATGGAACGTCGGTTAGCCGCCATACTTGCTGCCGATGTGGTCGGCTACACCCGCCTCATGGGAGCGGATGAGGCCGGTACTCTCCAGCGTTTCACCACGCTCCGGAAAGAGACCTTGGAACCTCTGATCGCCGAGCATCGAGGTCGCATCTTCAAGCTCATCGGTGACGGTCTGCTGGTGGAGTTTGCCAGTGTCGTCGATGCCCTTGCCTGCGCAGAGGCCTGGCAGGACTGCGTGGCCACGCACCAGGCGACAATCGACGATGACAAGCGTCTGAAGTTCCGTATCGGGGTGAATCTAGGAGATGTGATAGCCGAGGGTGACGATGTCTATGGAGACGGCGTCAACATAGCAGCCCGTATCGAGAGCTTGGCGGAGCCGGGATCTGTCTACCTCTCCAGCGACGCCTACCGACACGCAAAAGGCAAACTGGACATGTCGTTCGAAGACCTCGGCGAACATGCCCTGAAGAACGTGTCTGAGCCTGTTCAGGTCTATCGTGTCTCTGCAGACCCGCTGGCCGCAGCTTCGGCTTTGAGCTCTGGCAGTGCACTGCCGATACCGGACAAGCCCTCTGTTGCCGTCTTGCCCTTCACGAATATGTCCGGCGATCCGGAGCAGGAGTACTTTTCCGACGGCATCACCGAGGACATCATCACCGAACTCAGTCGCCTTCACGACCTCTTCGTCATCGCGCGCAACTCCTCCTTCTCCTACAAAGGAAAAGCAATGAAGGCGCAGGAGATTGGCCGCGACCTCGGCGTTGCGCATCTGGTCGAGGGCAGTATCCGAAAGGCGGGCAACCGGGTTCGTGTGACCGCACAGCTTGTGGAGGCCCGCTCCGGCAATCAGGTCTGGGCCGAACGCTACGATCGACAATTGGACGATATCTTCGCGGTGCAAGACGAGCTCACCGGTCACATCATTGAGGCACTGCAACGCCGCCTCCAACGGCAGTCCGATGCCCGACCTGCGCGTCAAACACCAGAGTCGTTCGAGGCCTATGACTTCGTACTGCGTGCCACGGAGTACAGCCAGCGCGTTACGGCAGAGGCGAATGAGGAGGTTCGTCAGCTATGCGAACGCGCGATTGCTGTCGATCCCACCTACGCTGAAGCCTACACGCGACTGGCCAATACCTACGTGCAGGACTGGAACCAGGGGTGGAATCAGAAGGTTGAGGACACGTTGGATCGTGCGGAGGCCCTGGCGCTTAAGGCGACTGAGCTGAACAGTGACCTGGCTTTCGCCTTTGCGATCCTTGAGCACCTCTATCTCTGGAAGAAAGAGCATGACAAGGCAATCGCTGCCGGCGGCCGGGCTCTGGAACTAGATCCCAACAATTCAGACACGCTGGCAATTCATTCAATGACCTTGAGCTGGGCAGGTCAGCCAAAAGAAGCACTGCGGGCTGTCGTGAAAGCAATGCGTCTCAATCCGCATCACCCACACTGGTACCATTTCGTCCATGCCTTGGCCCTGTTCGAAGGGCAACAACTGGACGACGCCGTGGCGGCGCTTCGTCGAGGCGTCGCCAGATCCCCCCAGTTCATGGCCAACCACTTCTACCTGGCAATAACCCATGCCGAGCAAGGACAGGAATCCGAAGCCCGCGCCGCAACCGCCGAGCTCACCCGCATCAGTCCCGCCATGACCTTGAATGCCGCCCACCGCCTTCTGCCCTATCGAGATCCGAACCGCCTGCAGCACTGCCTCGATCGATTGCAACAAGCGGGGCTGCCTGCGTAGCGGAGTTCGGATCGAATCAAGCTCCTACGATCTGGGCGCTTACCAGTCACGTGGGGCAGCCTTATTGCATCTCTCGAAAGGGCGCAAACAGGCCTTTACCAATTTACAGCATTACTCCCCCGTCAGGATCGTCGTCGGCACCTTGCCCTCCTCGACCCAGGCCTCCAGCGCCGTCAGCGGGTCGATGCTGGCTTGGCTGATGCCGCCGGGGCCGGGCAGCAGGCCGCAGTGGTCCATGCCGGGGATCATGAAGAGCTGCACGCTCTCGCCCAAAGCCTCCTCGCCGCCGGCTGCTTCGGCTGCCTTGGCGTGCCAATCCACGGTCTTGTAGGGGGTGACGATGGCATCGGCCCAGCCGTGCCAGACGATCATCTTGCCGCCGGCCTCGCGGAAGGCGGAGATGTCGGGTGAATCGGAGTTATAGACCGAGGCCATGGTGGCGAGCCGCACCGGATCGGTCTCGAAGTCGAAGTCCTGTGGTGAGTAGGCAGCACCCGGATCCTCAGGGAAGGCCATGTAGGCGCCGAAGTTCTTGGCGAAGACCGGCACCAGCTTGCCGCCGCCACCTTCCTTGCCGGTGAGCCAGAGCCACCAGAAGGGCTCCGATCCAGCAGGGATGCCACCTGGATAGAGCTGTTCGCCGGCTGCGTTCTGGGGACCCTGACGCCACTTCTTGATCACGCCCAGTTCGGCTGCGCTCAGACAGCTTGCAGACTCTGCCCCCTCTTTACAGGCCAGCGCCGATAGATCGGCCTTGCAGGCCCGCGGGTCCTCGATGACCCCAGCGTCGTTGCCGCACTGCCGCAGCACCTCGTCGCCGATCAGTTTGTCCTTGCCGGGCTTCAAAATGGCGTTGCCCTCGGCATCGGTGTTGGCCTGGTCGATCCAGGCCATCTTCAGGGCGACCAGGCCAGTGTAGTCCATGGCCGGTGCGCCGGAGATGATGCCGCTAAAGACCTCCGGATACTTCAGCGAGGCCATGTGCGCCATGCGCCCGCCGGTCGAGCAGCCCTGGAAGAAGTTATGCTCGGGCGCGGCCCCGTAGAAGGCCTCGATGGCGGCCTGGGCGACACGCTGAGTCTCGCCGATCGAGCGCCAGCCCCAGTCGCGCTCGGCCGGCGGATTGTTGTAGGCCCAGCTGGCATCGACCACCGAGAGGCCATGGTGCCCGCTGTCGGAGGTTGCCGTGGCATAGCCCTTGGCCAGCCCCGGCCCCATGGCATTGATGAAGCCACCAGCCTTGTCGGCGCGCCCGAGAATCCCGCAGAAGCCGCCACAGCCGGCCTGGTAGTACTTGCCGTTCCAGCCCTCGAGCGGCAGTCGCAACTCGATCGAGATCGCCGGCAAGGCGGTCGCGCGTAGTTCGCAGTAAGCCGGCATGCCTTCGTTGGCCGCAATCACGCGGGTCGAGGTCACATGCGCCGCATCCAGCACAAGATTGCGGAGATCGGCACAGCGCTCGGCCGGCTTTTCCTCTGCTATTGCCAGGTTCGGCAAAGCCAATAGGGCCAAGGCGGTGAGGCTGGTCACGGCCGCAGCCAGGCGCGGTTGTCGCGTCATTAAGGGGATCTCCTTCTCATCTGCCAGTCTGAGGTAGTCCTTCTGAGGTCGGCCTATGGTGCCCAGCGGCCTTCCCTCTTACAACGCGCGATGGCGCCGCGCGTCGAAGGGGAGCCCTGCTGAAACAGGCCCTCCCAAAGCTAGCAGGCTCGGCTTACACTTGGATGACAGTCACCGAGGTGGCGCCCGCCACCGCTCACAGCCAAGGTACCGCCGGCCATGGATGCCTCTCACGTCTTTCCGCGCCACACCCGGACCAGCCTGCCGCTCGCCGTTGCCGGAGAGGGCTGCCGCATCATCGATTCCAGCGGCAAGCGCTATCTCGATGCCTGTGGCGGTGCAGCCGTCTCTTGCCTCGGCCACTCCGCAAGACCTGTGATCGAGGCGATCAAAACCCAGCTGGACAGCATCGCCTATGCCCATACCGCCTTCTTCACCTCTGAGCCGGCGGAAGAGCTGGCGGAGATGCTGATCCGCCTGGCACCGCCCGGCATCGAGCGGGTCTACTTCGTCTCCGGCGGATCGGAGGCGACAGAGGCGGCGATGAAGCTGGCCCGCCAGTACTTTCTGGAGATCGGCGAGCCCCAACGCAGCATCGTCATTGCCCGCAAACAGAGCTATCACGGCAACACCCTGGGTGCGCTCTCGGCCGGCGGCAATCAGTGGCGCCGCGAGCCCTTTGAGCCTCTGCTGTCGCCTGCCATGCGCCACATCGAGCCCTGCCACCATTGGCGCTTCGGCGAGCCCGGCGAGAGTGTGGAGGCCTATGCAAGGCGCACCGCCGATGCCCTGGAGCGCGAGATCCTGGCCTGCGGACCGGAATCCGTGGCCGCCTTCATCGTAGAACCAGTGGTCGGAGCCACCATGGGCGCGGTGCCGGCCGAGACTGGCTACTTCCAGCGCATTCGCGAGATCTGCGACCGCTACGGCGTGCTGCTGATCCTGGACGAGGTCATGTGCGGCATGGGCCGCACCGGAAGCCTCTTCGCCAGCGAGCAGGAGGAAATCGCGCCGGATCTGGTCTGCATCGCCAAGGGCTTGGGTGCAGGTTTGCAGCCTATCGGCGCGATGCTGGCCAGCGGCAAGATCTATGATTCCGTCAAGGAGGGCAGCGGCTTCTTCCAGCACGGCCACACCTATATCGGCCACCCCACGGCCTGCGCCGCCGGCGTCGCCGTCTTGAACGAGATCGAAGATCGCGACCTGCTGCTGCAAGTGCGCGAGAAGGGCGCCAAGCTGCGCGCCGGCCTGGACGCAGCCCTGGGCCAGCACCCCCATGTCGGCAACATCCGCGGCCGCGGCCTCTTCCTGGGCGTGGAGCTGGTTGAGGATCGCAGCACCAAGGCGCCTCTGGATCCGGCCCGCAAGGTGGCCGCCACCATCAAGCGCGAAGCCATGGCCGGCGGCCTCATGTGCTATCCCATGGGCGGCACCATCGACGGCCGCCGCGGCGACCACGTTCTGCTGGCACCACCCTTCATCATCCAGGACAGCGAGATCGAAGAGATCGTCGAGAAGCTCGGCGGCGCGATTGACAGAGCTCTGGCGGCGACGGCGTAACGCTAAAGCCGTGGATAGTCTTCATTCCCGCTGCCGACGGCTTCGCTGATCGACCCGAAGCCCTTTGCCGTCACCTTTGCCATCAGGCCTTCCAGGATGTTGGCAAGAAGCGGCGGCCCCTGATAGGCGAAGGCGGTATAGAGCTGCAGCAGTGAGGCGCCGGCGCGAATCTTTTGCCAAGCGGTCTCCAGGTCTTCGATGCCACCCACGGCAACCAGGGGAATGCGCCCCTTGGTCAAGCGGTAGACCTCGGCCAGGACCGCAGTCGAGGGCTGGAAGAGGGGGCGGCCAGAGAGCCCTCCCGTTTCCGTCTTGTGGCGGCTCTTGAGGCTATTGGGCCGGGCCAAGGTTGTGTTGGAGACGATGAGGCCGTCGAAGTTCAGGAAGGTCACCGCGGCGATATCCTCCAGGTCGGCCTGACCCAAATCGGGCGCGATCTTCAACAGCAGGGGCAGATCGCAATCGGCCTCGAAGAGTGCGTCGCGCACGGCAGAGGCCAGTTCCTCCAACTCCGCGCGCCCTTGCAGTGCCCGCAAGCCCGGCGTGTTCGGCGAGGAGACGTTGATCACCAGATAGTCTGCCAGCGGCCCAAGGCGCTTCGCACCCTTGGCATAGTCGTCCGCGGCTCGCTCAGTCTCTTTGTTCTTGCCGAGATTGATCCCAAGGATGCCGTGTCCGCGGGCCTTGGTGATGCGCTCGGCGACCCGCTCCATGCCCTCGTTGTTGAAGCCCATGCGGTTGATGACAGCGGCGTCTTCAGACAGGCGGAAGAGGCGCGGTTGTGGATTCCCCGGCTGCGGTTTGGGCGTTACCGAGCCAACCTCGACGAAGCCGAATCCCATATCAGACAAGGCGGCCGTGGCCTCTGCGTTCTTGTCGAAGCCGGCCGCCAGCCCCAGCGGGTTGGGAAAGGTGATGCCGAAGAGCTGCTGCTGCAGGTTCGGATAGGGTACGAAGGAACGCCCGCCGAATCCATGCCGCAACCCCCAGATGGCCAGGCGATGCGCGCGCTCGGGCGGCAGGCGTCGCAGCAGGCTGAAGGCCAAACCGCCGATCACGTGGAGAGATCCAGGTCGGTCGGAAAGCAGTGCCGGCCATCGTCTCCCAAGGGCAAGGGCCAAAGACGCGCGACGGCCTCGACCGGCAAGGCACCATAGAGATGCGGAAAGAGCGCGCCACCGCGTGAGGCCTCCCACTTCAAGGCCTCCGCCAGGCGCTCCGCCTGAACTTCGATCAGCACCAGACCGTCTTGTCCGGCACGGTGTTTCGCGGCGCTGACGACGATCTGTTCCAAGGTGGAAAAGTGTATGAAGCCGTCGGCCTGGTCTTGGCTGGAGCCGTGGTAGTATCCGCTGGCCTCGGCCGTGCGCCACTCCTCCTCCTTGCACATGTGATAGATCGGCCCCTGAGTCACGGCCCTACTCCTTCTCCCAGGCTCAAGCGGGCCAGACCCTAACCCGCACGCGCCGCAGGTCAAGGTCCCCAAACAGCCCTATGGTGCCGCTCTTGCAGGATCGCTAGTCTTGCCATCGACAAATATCACCAAGGGGAGCAGTTCAAAAATGCACGACAGCAAGCCAGCCGTTCAGTCTTGGCACTTCTTCGACGGCGCCTGGCACGAGGGCAACCCGCCGTTGATGGGCCCGATGACCCATGGCTTCTGGATGGCCTCGACGATCTTCGACGGAGCGCGGGCCTTCGACGGCGTCGCCCCCGATCTGGACCTGCATTGCGAGCGCTTGATCAACTCCGCCGAGACCTTCGGTCTGAACGCCCCCCTCAGCGCCGAAGAGATCCTCGAGATCGGCGAGGATGGTCGCAAGCGCTTTGCCGGACAAACGGCGCTCTATC
Organism: Rhodospirillales bacterium; assembly: GCA_963669335.1. Lineage (GTDB taxonomy): Bacteria > Pseudomonadota > Alphaproteobacteria > Kiloniellales > JACOMY01 > JACOMY01. Next base: position 306,434 of record OY770023.1, on the reverse strand, counting down.
TGCGCCCGACCATGTGGGCAGAGGGCGGCTTCGTCTGCGCCGATCCGGAGACCACGCGCTTTTGCTTCACCATCTTCGAGGCCCCCTTACCGGCCTATGAGGGAATCAGCATCACGCGCTCCAGCTATGTTCGCCCGCTGCCCAACTCGGCACCGACCCAGGCCAAGGCCTCCTGCCTTTATCCCACCTCCGGCCATGCCCTTCGCGAGGCGCAGTCCAAAGGCTACGACAATGCCGTGGTCATGGACGCTCTAGGCAATGTTGCAGAATTGGCCACCGCCAACCTCTGGTTTGTGCAGGACGGCGTTGCCGTTACGCCAGCGCCCAACGGCTGTTTCCTGAACGGCATCACCCGTCAGCGTGTCATCAAGCTGCTGCGCGAGTCAGGAACCGAGGTGCAGGAACGCCGCGTGAGCTATGGCGAGCTGCTGGCGGCCGATGAGATCTTCACAACCGGCAACTACGGCAAGGTCCAGCCCATCACCCGCATCGACGACCGCGATCTGCAGCCGGGCCCGGTGACCAAGCGTGCGCGCGATGCCTATTGGGACTGGTCCTTCAGCCAGAAATAGAAGCAAGGAGGAAAAAATGTCCAAACGATCCGGTCGTTGCCTCTGTGGCGCCATTACCTTTGAGTGCGATGCAGAGCCGGCGATCAGCATCAACTGCCACTGCAGCGACTGCCGCAAGTTAACGGGCGCTGCCTATGCCACGCTGCTCTTCGTCCCGAGGGATGAGCTTCAGGTCTCTGGCGAGACCAAGACCTATCAGCACAGCTCTGACCGTGGCTCGACCATGACCAAGCACTTCTGCCCGACCTGCGGCTCGCAGCTCTTCTCTGAGAACAGCGCGCGAGAAGGCATGATCGGTCTCAGGGCCGGCAACATCGAGCAGAGTGACCTGGTCGAGCCCAAGCGCAACATCTTTGTCGACAGCAAGATCCCCTCGACACCGCTGGACCCCGAGCTACCGACCTCCGCCCGCATGCCCTAGAAGGGTTACTCCGCGGCCTGTTTGGTCCGGCCCATGAGTTCATCCATGCGCCGGGACTTGGCAAGTGCGGCCTGGCCGCCGCGAGTCTCGGCAATCATCGCCAAGTCTTCCAAGCTCTCTTTTTCGACCGGGCTCAGCGCCAGATCCATGTAGTGGCCGCGTGCCTTATCGCGCTTGATTCGAATGTAGAAGGGGACGATCCCGGCGAAGCGAAGGCCCCAGCGCAGCTGGCTCCAGGCCAGCTCTGCCCAATACTTCGGATAGAAGAGCAAAGCTGGCTCAATCTTGAAGCCTGGGCGGCGATCGCGACGGTGCTTGCGACGGAAGAAACCGCCCTCAAGCGGATGCACGCCTTCAATCTCCATCGTGCCCGAGAACCAAACGAGAAGCAGCATCATGTTGCCGACACTACGCTTTACCGCAGCGTTGCGGCGCATGATGCGTTCCATGTGCTTTGGCGTGAAGTAGGTCCGCCAGGCATCCCGATAGGCGCGGTCCCACTCTTCCTCTGACATCTTGGGGTGCTTGGCGCAGGCGTGGTTCAGATCATAACGATTGAGGTCCGGGTGCATCCAGACACCGGCCTCCAGCATGCGCTTGTGATCTTCGGAACCCGGCAAGGGGGTCAGGTAGAAGAACTCCAAGAGGTCCAGCGGCAGCTCTTCCTTGATGATCTCGATATCGCGCATGACCGATTCATAGCTGTCACCGGGAAAGCCGATGATGTAGCCGGCATAGGTCATGGCCTTGTTGCGCTTCCAGGCCTGCAGCATCTCCCGATATTCCACGATGCGGTTCTGGGCCTTCTTGGCGGCGACCAGATTGTCGGGATTGATGTTCTCCAGCCCGATGAAAACGCGATCAATGCCGGCAGTGACGCATTTCTCGATGAAGCGCGGGATGCGGTGGCAGAGGGTATCCACCTGGATCACGAACTTGATGTCCATCCCCTCGCCGTGGCGCAGCGCGATCAGCCGGTCGACGAAGTCCTCCCACTGTCGATTCCGAGCAAAGTTGTCATCTGTAATGAAAAAGCGATTGATGCCCTGTTCATAGTTCTCGCGGACGATTTTCTCCAAGTCATCGGCTGACCGAAACCGACTCTTGCGTCCCTGTACATTGATGATGGTGCAGAAAGAACACTGAAAAGGACACCCGCGGCCTAAGTCGAATGAGGAGTGCGAGCCGGCGGTGCGGCCTACATGCTCCGCTGGCAGGATCGGGATCGGCGCGCCCTCCAGACCCGGAAGATCCTTCATCCAATTGTAGATCGGCTTCAGCGTGCCGGCGAAGGCGTCTTGCAGGACGTCATCCAACCGCCCCTCCTCCGCCTCACCGGCAAAGAGGGAGATGCCCAAGGCCTGTGCCTCAACCATCTCCTCCGGCATCTCCTTCAGCATTGAGAGACAGCCAGAGACGTGAAAGCCGCCGATCGCAACAGCGATCCCCTCTTCACGGAACTGTCGTGCTAAGTCCAAAGCACGCGGATATTGATTCGACTGGACGCCAACAAAAGCAACCAATGCCGGGTTGCCGTCCTTAACCAGTTCTTTAGCTATCTTCTTTGGCCGCACGTGCTGATTGGTTTCGTCGTAAGTAGAAAGGCGCAACTCTACATCCGGACCCAGCACCTCCCGGCGCTTGCAATCCAGCGCCAAGCCATTCAGCGCAGCCAAAGTGTTAGAGGGAATAGCCGATGTAAACCACTGAATTGGGTAACCCTTGTCGTCGTAGTGGGTCGGCTTGATCATTACCAGATCAAAGGTTGTATAAGACTTTGCCACAGAAAGCGGTCTCCGCAATTTCATGACCCATAGCACAGAAGGCAAGGCAGCGATAGAGACCCGGTAGAGGTCAGCATCCCTGCCTCCCGCAGCACAGCCATACACCGTCGGAGCATCAAGCGAGACTGTGGCAGGCATGGACCCTGACGCTGCGCTGTCGAGAGCGCCCTTTGGGACGGCTTGGCCAAACGCCTCGACATCTCGCTGGCGCAGCTCTTCGGCGGAGCCCTTCACGCCGCAATGCCGGCACCATGCTGGAGGCCGGGGTCGGTACTGCAGCAGCTCTGCAGCTTTTCTCGACGGTCCCGCTGGTCCAGTGGGGCACTGGGCTCTTCGATGAGCTAGCCACCGTAGAGAACCTCAGCCTCGCGGCTTGTACACCATGTTTGCTTCTCACCGACTTCAGCCCAGAATTGTCACGTCAAGAGTGGCCTTATAGGATAGATTCTGAACGTCGCCTGAAGCTGGTAAAGGTCGTGCAGCATATCCGACACGGCACAAATGAGGGCCGTAGGGATGAGCCTGCTTACGAAAAATCGAGGAGGATAGGGTTGCTATGTCCAGGGTCATTGCCGCGCTCGCTGTTGCAGGGATCTGTCTTTCCGCCGGCGCCTCTCTGGCTGATGATATGCCGGAGCTCTGCGATCGCGGTCTGGAAGCGGCCCAGATTGGCGCCATTCATCTAGCGATCGAGAACTATACGCGCTGTCTGAATGAGGAGACCTTGACCAAGGACCAGAAGGAGACGGTTCTGAACAATCGCGCCGTCTTCTATCAGATGACAAATCAGGCTGAGAACGCCCTGGCCGATCGCGATCAGATCGTTGCGCTTTTTCCAGGTCGGGCAGAGTCCTTCTTCATAAGGGGGCAACTACGGGCCACCGAGATGGGTGATCGGCCAGGTGCAATCGCCGACTTTGACCGAGCCCTGGAGATCGACCCCGCTTATACCGAGGCCTTGGTAGCTAGAGGCGTTGCATACGAGAATCTTGGGCAGCAAGGGCTTGCGCTACAGAACTTCGATCGGGCGCTCACAATCGCGCCCAAACGTGGTGACGCGCTCAACTACAAGGCAGACATTCTGCGTGACCAGGGACAGTTGACGGAGGCCCTGCAACTTTACGGAGCCGTTCCAGAGAGTGACCCGTTCCGAGCCGAGGCCTATGCCGGTGCTGGGGTGATCTATCGTTCGCAAGCACGCTGGCCCCTTGCCCTGGTCGCCTTCACCCGTGCGATCGACATTCAAAAGGGCAAGGGCTCTCCCTCGGCCGGTTTCCACCTGCTGCAACGCGGCGATACCTACTTGGCAATGCAGGACTATGCGAAGGCTCTGGCGGACTACAGCGAATCTCTACGGTTATTGCCCCAGGTGCCTTGGTCGCTGCAAAGGCGGGCAGAGGTTTATGAAAAGATGGGACAAGGCGACCGCGCGCTTGCAGACCTGCGCCAAGCACAAGCGCGTTTCAGGAGCGATCCCGACGTAACGAATGACCTAGGCGATCTACTCTGTCGGCGCGGTGACATGGCGGCCGCTAGAGCTGAGTGGGCCAAGGCTGAGAGCTATCTCAACACTCCGGTACTGGCCGGCCGCATCCATCGCCAGCGCCAGGAGATGCTCAAGAGAACTGGCTTCTACAGCGGCCCGATCGATGGCGACTTTGGGTCGGGGTCACAGGCTGCCGAAACGGCCTGGGCTAATGCGGGTTGTCCCGCATCCTGAACGGGGAAGCTCTGAGACCAGCGACCTGGCTGGTCATATGGTCTCGCGCCACGGTCTGTGCCATCCTGACGAAGTTCCTGACATGGACCGCCTGGTCGTCGATCCGAAGCCGCCCCTCAGCCCCCTCTCCCAGTCGGCGGATCTCGGACTTGATCTCCTCGACCTGCCGGAGGAGCGTGCGGGCGTGTTCCAAGTGGCGCTCGCCGGCCTGCGTCAAGGAGATCGTGCTACGGATGCGATCGAAGAGCAGCGCACCCGGCTCCTCTTCCAGTTGTCCGACCAAAGTGCATCTCCTCGGCGACGGCAACGAAGTGGGTCAGTTGTTTCAGGTTCACGAGCGCTCTATCCTCCCTCGTTTTCCTGGAGAAGCTTGAGCCGCAGATTCCGTCTGCTCACGAGAAAAGCCCCCCACAGTGCCTGCAGGGGGCATCGAAATGCGGCCAAGACGACGGGAAGGCGAGAGCTACTCGGCGGCCATTGCCTGAGCGGCGGCGGCCTTCAGGATGAGATCGAAGCGCACATAGAGATCCGTAGCGTGGGTGCCCTCGTCTTTTTGGAAGTCGGCCACTTTCCGATGAGCGAACACCCGGAGGCTCTTCGCAGCTGCTCCTTGGACGCGCTGGCGAAGATGCCGCGTGTTGCCTAGACGGTCTGGAATGCAGCCAAGTCAATCCAAGGCGATGGTGAGCGCTTTCAGGTAGGCACTGTCCTTCAACTGCGGATGCAGGGGATGATCGGCCGCCGCACCGCTCAGCTTCAGAATGCGGCCTCTGCGGCCGGCGTCCTGCAGGCCCCTAGCAACGGTCTCGCCAAAGGCTGCGGCATCGACGGCGCCTGAGCAGGAGGCGATAAAGAGGATACCCTCCCGCTCGGTCACCTGAGCGGCCAGGCGTGCCAACTTGCGATAGCCCTTCAACGCCTGTGCCAGGTCCTTGCGACCCTTGGCGAAGGCCGGCGGATCGACGATGGTCAACCCGAAGGCTTGCTGCTCGCGGGCCAAGGCCGCCAGCCTCCCGAAGACCTCAGCGCGCTCAAAGGTGCAACAGCTCTCAAGGTCATTGGCCTCAGCGGCCCTACGCCCGAGATCCAAGGCCGCTTCCGAGCGATCCAGGGCCAGGACAGACTCTGCCCCTGCCTTCGCCGCGTTCAAAGCGAAGCCCCCGGCATAGCAATAGGCGTCGACCACGCGCCGTCCCTTGGCAAAAGGGGCGATCCAAGCGCGGTTGTCACGCTGATCAAAAAACCAGCCGGTCTTCTGCCCGCCGCTGGCGCGGGCAAAGAGCGTGAGTTCGTTTTCTCGAAGCGGAAGGGGATCGGCAGGCGTGCCGCGCAGCACGCGCTCTCCCGCCGGCAGCTCCTCCTGTTCGCGCGCGGCAGACCCGTCATTCAGCAGAATGACCTTGGGTTTGAGGAGAAGGTCCAAGGCCTCGATCAGCGCGTCTTTGATCGCTTCCATGCCGGCACAGTTCAGCTGGATCACCAGAGTGTCGCCGTAGCGGTCGACGACCGTGGCCGGAATCCCGTCCGCCTCGGCATGGATGAGACGATAGAAGGGCTCTGGGTAGAGGGCGTCACGCAGGGCCAGGACGCGCTCGATCTTTCGCTGAAAGAAGGCGGCATCGATCGCTTGCTTGCTGCTGGGCGTCAGCAGGCGGGCTGCGATCAGGCTGCGTTTGTTGAAGAAGGCCGTGCCCTGCGCCTCGCCAGCCGCGGTCTGCAGATGCACCAGCGCGCCCGGCGACAGCGCCCGCGCCGCCTCGTCCATGGCAACTTCGTTGGAATAGGCCCAGGGGTAACCTTGAGCCAGACGCCGGTGGCGGCCCGGCAAGAGGGAAAGGGTCGGAAGCTCGATCTGCATGGCGGCGGACCCTATGGCAGGGCCGTGCGAGGGTCCAGTCTGCTGGCTGCGCCCAACGGTCCTGCGCTCAACGGTCCTGGGCCGAATGGTCCCTAACGGTCCTGGGAGGGAAGCGGCAGATAGTTGAAGGCCCAGTCGTTGTAGCTGCCCTGGCCGCGATACCAGAGCTCACTGGCCGGCGGGGGTGCCAGATCCCAGTTTGCCGGCGCGCCCTGCTGCAAGGCCTCTTTGATCAAGCGGCGCCGGCGCTGGCTGCAGCGGATCTTCTCTGAGAGGGCTGCTCGGTCCCAGCGCGCCGCCACCTCGGCACGAAAGGCCGCGAGACGCTCTGCCTGTGCCGGATCGCTGGCCAGATTGCTTCGCTCGTCGGGATCTGCCTCCAAGTCGTAGAGCAAATCCGGGTCATGCTCGGCAGAAATGAATTTGTGGGCGCCGCGCCGCACCATGAAGATCGGTCCCGGCGTCGCTTCCGCCAGGTACTCAGCATAGACGCTGCGGTCCTGGGCTGTGCCAGAGCCACCCAAAACGGCGGTGAGGTCCGTTCCGTCCAGATCGGCCTCTGCTGCCGACCAGGGCGCCCCGTCTGCCAAGCCATTCAGGGTCGGTAGCAGATCGACCAGAGAGACTAGCTCTTGACGTCGCTCTGCCTCCATCCAGGGGGCATAGAGGATCAGCGGAATGCGCAGCGCACGCTCGAAGAAGTGCTTTTTGAACCAGAGCCCACGCTCGCCCAGCATCTCGCCGTGGTCAGAGGTGAAGAGAATGGCCGTGCGCCCTGCCTGGCCGCTGGCCTTCAGCGCACCCAAGAGCCGGCCGATCAAACTGTCGACGTAGGAGATCGAGCCATAGTAGGCGCGCCTTGCCCGCAAGATCTCTTCGTCGGTGAAGCGCTGGCCCAGCATGTCGAAGTCGCGCAGCAGGCGGATCGAGTGCGCATCCAGCTCGTTCTCGCCCAGCTGAGTCAAGCGCGGCAGCGGTATCATTTTGCCTTCATAGAGATCCCAAAAAGGCTTCTGACAGAGGAAGGGCTCATGCGGGTGCGAGAAGGAGACCTGGAGGAAGAAGGGCTCCTCACCGCCCCCACGCGCCATGTCGAAAAGGTGCTGCACTGCCTTGTGCGCGACCTCTTCGTCATAGTCGATCTGGACACTGCGCGCGCAGACCCCAGCGGTCCTGACGCCGCGCGCATCGTTTGTGTCCCGCTTGCCCTCATCGCCCCAGTTGGGGACCCAGGAGAAGTCGGCCGGATAGATCTCCTCCGTCAGGCGTCGCTCAAAGCCGTGCAATTGGTCGGGCCCGACGAAGTGCATCTTGCCGGACAGCGCGGTGCGATAGCCGCGCAGGCGCAGGTGATGCGCATAGCTGGGGATCGAGGCCGGAAACTCGGCTGCATTGTCATAGGCCCCGATCGCCGAGCAGAGCCGACCGCTAGCCATGGAAAAGCGCGAGGGCGCGCAGAGCGGGAAGTTGCAATAGGCGCGCTCAAAGACCACGCCCTCCTCCGCCAGCCGATCCAGGTTCGGCGCGATCGCGACCGGATCGCCGTAAGCTTTGAGGCTGGCAGCAGAGAGCTGGTCGACCTGGATGAAGAGAATGTTGGGACGCTGCATCAAGCCTACTCTTTGCCCAGGCTGGAGCGCAGGAAGCCGATCGGCCCGGTCTGATACCACTTCTTCAAGCCGCGCTCACGGGCAGAGATGCCGAAGCTCTGCGAGGTGCGGTCGATCACAATGGCCAAGAGCACGATGCCCAGCCCACCGACGGTCGCCAGCCCCATATCCAGTCGGCCGATGCCGCGCAGCACCATCTGCCCCAGGCCTGTGACCGAGATCATGGAGGAGACCACGACCATGGAGAGCGCCATCATGATGGTCTGGTTGACGCCGGCCATGATGGTCGGCATGGCAAGCGGCAGCTCCACCTTGTAGAGCACTTGGCGACGGCTGGCGCCGAAGGCCCGTGCCGCCTCCACCATGTCGCCCCGAACCTGGCGGATGCCGAGGTTGGTCAGACGCACCACCGGCGGCAGGGCGTAGATGAAGGTGACGATCACGCCGGAGACATTGCCGATCGAGAAGAGCATCACGATGGGGACCAGATAGACGAAGGAAGGGATCGTCTGCATCAGGTCCAGAAGCGGCTGCAGCACCTGCCAAAAGCGATCCCGCTTGGCGGCGACGATGCCCAGGGGAATGCCGATCGCCGCGCAGAAGACCACGCAGGTCATCACGATCGAAAGCGTTGTCATGCTGGCTTCCCAGGCGCCGATCAGCCCGATCGAGACCATGCAGGCCGCGGCGATGGTCCCCAGCCTGCGGCCACCGGCCTGCCAGGCGACCAGCACGATGACGATCAGCATGATGAAGTCGGGGGTCCCGGTCAGCACCTGCTCCAGACCGGTCAGCACCACGTCGAAGGGCGCTTTGATCCCTTGGAAGATGAAACGGAAGTTGGTGACCACCCACTGCAGCAGCTGCTCGACCCAGACGCCGAGCGGCACCCACTCTTCACCGAAAATGTTGATCGAGGACATGGCTGCCTCCTAACCGCGCAGCGCGGCCAAGGCCGCCGCGATGGTGATCTGCCCCACGGCCTTGCCTTCCCGGTCGACCACCGTCAGCGGATCCTGGTCCTGCATGAAGCCGTCGATGACCGCGCCCAGCTGCGCATCCAAGGGAACGGTCTTGGGCGTGGCGGCGCGTCCTTCAAGCGGGCTCATGATGCTCTCGGCACGGACCAGACCGACGCGGGAGATGCCCTTTACGAAGGCGGCGACATAGTCGTCCTTGGGATTGGTCACGATCTCTTCCGGGGTGCCGATCTGGACGATCTGGCCGTCGTTCATGATGGCGATGTGGTCGCCCATGCGGATCGCCTCGTCGAGATCATGGGTGATGAAGAGCGTGGTCTTCTTCATCTCCGCCGAGAGCATGAGGAAACGGTCCTGCAGCTGCCGCCGGATCAAGGGATCCAGTGCCGAGAAGGGCTCGTCCATCAGCAGGATCTTGGGATCGGCAGCCAGGGCCCGGGCCAATCCGACACGCTGTTGCATACCGCCGGATAGCTGGTCGGGGTAGTTGTCGATCCAGCCGCCCAGCTCCATGGCGTCCAAGGCCCGTGCGGCGGCCTCGCGGCGCTTGGCCGGCGGCACGTCGCGTACCTCCAGGCCAAAGCCGACATTCTCACCCAAGGTGCGATGCGGCCAGAGCGCCATGTGCTGAAAGACCATACCGATGGTCTCGGCACGAAGCTGCCTCAGCTCTGCCTCGCCCATGGTGTCCACCCGGGCGCCGGCCACATGGATCTGACCGGAGGTCGGCTCGATCAAGCGGTTCACATGGCGCACCAGGGTCGACTTGCCGGACCCGGAAAGCCCCATGATGCAGAAGATTTCACCCTCCTGGACCGAGAAGCTGGCATCGCGCACGCCCAGGACACAGCCGAAGCGGTCCCGAACCTCCTCTTTGCTCAGCTTCTCCCCCAGGACGGCCTGCATCGCGGCCTCGGCCTTGGCGCCGTAGATCTTCCAAAGATCCCGGCACTCGATCTGCGGCTCGGACATTGCGGGCTGCCTCCAGCCGGTCTCTAGTTACCGGCCTTGGCGGCTTCGGCGACCCAGGCGTCGACCTGCTTCTGGTTGGCGGCAACCCAGTCCTCGGCATGGCGGCGGAAGTCTTCGACACTGTCCTCGCCGTCGCGCAGCTTCACCTGGGCGGCGTTCACGGCCGAGATCGGAATCTCAATCAGGGTGAAGAGCTTGGCGGCGGCCGGATTGTCTTCGACGAAGTCCCGGTTGGCGACAATGTAGACATCGTTCACCGCAAAGCCCGGATTGGAGCCATCGGGCTGTGACGTGTCGGCATCGGGGTTGTTCGGCAGTGCCGAGAAGGGAACGTTGATCGGCACCACGTCCTCGCCCGGCACCAGCACATCGCTGATCCAGTTCGGCGTCCAGGTGTAATAGAGGATGGGTGAGCCCTCGTTGTAGCGAGTAATCGTGTCGGCCATGATGGCGAAATAGCTGCCCTGGTCGTGCTCCACCGCATCGCGCAGGTCATAGCTGTCCAGGTGATGCTCGATCACCAGCTCACAGCCCCAGCCGGGGTTGCAGCCAGAGAGGTTGGCCTTGCCGTCGCCGTCGCCGTCGAAGAGGGCGGCAATCGCCGGATCCTTCAGCTGATCGATGGAGGTGATGCCGTGGGCCTCGGCCGTCTTCTTGTCGATGTAGTAGCCCTGCCCGGCACCAGTGATGACGGCCTTGACCCGGCTCATCGTGTCCTCGCCGCCAGACTTGTCGAAGAAGCCGTTGTGCAGCGGGCGCCAGTGGTTGACCGTGTAGTCGGCATCGCCCGAGGCAACAGCCAGATGCAGGGCCGGGAAGTCGGCCTCCAGGGTCTCATCGACCTCATAGCCCAGCTTCTCCAAGGCGATCTGCACCACCATGTGCTGGAACCAGGCATTGGCCGGCGAGCCCTTAATCGGCGAGACCGTGACTCCTTCGCCTGGCAGATCCGCAGCAGTCGCAGTCCAGCTGGTGAACAGAAGGCTTGCCGCCGCAGCGGTCAAAAGAAGTCTCTTCCTACCCATTTCCGTGTCTCCCCCGTTTGCGTCATGCCGGATTTCGGCAGGGATCTTGTTTCGATCCGGCAAGGATAGGTAGATCCAGACCTCTGTGAAGTTCCGAAATAGGGCGCAATCTGTTACCCTACGCGTTATGGCAAACTTGCGACGGCGATTGGCGAACCTTCCCGCCCTGGTGATCTTTGAGGCCGCATCTCGGGCCGACAACTTCAGTCGTGCTGCGGAAGAACTGGGGATCACACGGGTCTCCGTCAGTCGGCAGATCGCTGATCTGGAGGACTGGCTGGGCACCAAACTCTTCCATCGGGGTCACCGCAGCGTAACCTTGACGGAGGCAGGTCTGCTGCTGCGGTCCAGTGTCGGGCCGGCCTTGACCGGCATCGCCGAGACCATGGGGCAGATCAAGCGGGACGCCGGCGATCGTCGGCTCTCGGTCACCACGACGACAGCCTTTTCGACCTATTGGCTGATGCCGCGACTGGCCGATTTCGGCGCCCGCTATCCCGACGTAGAGCTGAACCTGATCGTCTCAGACCGCTATCTGGACCTGCAGGCGGAAAGGGTCGACATCGCGATTCGCTACAGCCTGGCCAACCCCGCAGAGGCAGGGACCCAGCGGCTCTTTCGCGAATACCTCTATCCCGTCTTCTCGCCCAGCTATCGCCGGCGCAGCCCACTCAAGCAGGCCTCTGATCTCTTGCAGGAACAGCTCTTGCACCTCTCCGGCAGCTACCGGCCGGAGGCGCGCTGGCCGCATTGGTTTACCGCCATGGGTCTCGCCGCCCCGCAAGAGAGCGCCGGGGTCGTGATGAACACCTACATCACCATGCTGCAGGCCGCGATCGAAGGTCAGGGTATCGCTTTGGCGGGCTCCCCCCTGATCAACCGCTATCTGGACGAGGGCAGCCTTCAGACCATTCCGGGTATCGAACCGCTGACACGAGACTATTTCTATCTGATTGATCGGACCCAAGGGCGGCCCGACGGTCGACTCTTCTCTGCTTGGATCACCGAGCAGGCCGCGTTGACCAAGGAGCGGCCCTTATCCTAAAGGCGCGGCTCCATGCCGACGATGGGCTTGGAAAGCCGCATCCCATCCGCCGCCATCCCGCAGCGGCGAAAGGCAGAGACACCGCGCTCTTCGGCCGGCCTGCCCTCCGTCACCGTCAGCTGCAGGTGCAGGCCCGCGCACTTGAGCCCGCGCGCCAACCACTGCAGATGCTGGTCCAAGAGCTGCGCCACCATCTTGGAGCCGACCAGGTCCATCACGATCAGGGGATCGACCACCAGACTGTGCCCGTGCTGCAGATCCGGCCTGACGCAGTAGGCAGCACAGGCCAGCATGATGCCGCGGCTATTCTCGACCGTGACGATACCGCTGGAATTCTGTTCCAGATGGTCGCTGAGAAAGCGTTGCCACTCGATGAGCGTGAGGCTGGGCATGGCTGTTTTGGCCAATGGGTGGGCCAGATGAAAGCGCGTCTCCTCAAGGGATCGCACGAAGAGGCCGGTTGCGGCAGGTGGTGGCAGGCCCATCGTTTCCTCTAGCCTTTGAGACAGCTCAGGGGGAAAGGCTAAGGAGCCTGCGCCATCACGCGCTTTGATCTGTGTCAAAGCCGTCGTAAGTTTATGTAAGCGGCGCAGAGAAGAAAGCGAGATCATGCCGACCAGCGAGGGACGCAGAGACCAGAGCGGACTGAAAGATCAGGTGGCCATTCCCCAGGCCTGCGCGGCCTGTGGTGTGCGCTCGCTCACTGTCTGCGCGCCGCTGGACAACGAAGCTCTGGCGGCCGTCGACGCCATTGCCTCACGCCATACCTACGAATCCGGGCAGAACATCTTCGACGAGGGCGAGCCCTCCAACCACCTCTTCAACGTGACCCAAGGGACGGTGAAGATTTACAAACTGCTGGCCGATGGGCGCCGGCAGGTGACCGGCTTCCTCTTCGCCGGCGATTTTCTGGGCCTAGCTTCAGAGGCGGCCTATGCCTATTCGGCCGAGACCATCACCGAGGCCAAGGTCTGCCGCTTTCGCCGCGGTCAGTTGGACGAACTCCTGCAGCGTTTCCCGCAGATGGAGCGCCGTCTGCTGGTGATCGCCGGCCACGAACTGGCAGAAGCGCAGGAGCAGATGCTGTTGCTGGGTCGCAAGACCGCGAAAGAGCGGATCGCCTCTTTCCTCCTGCTCCTCTCGCGCCGGGCCAAGCAGGCCGGCCGCTCGGAAGACCCGGTCCACGTGCCGATGAGCCGCACCGACATCGCCGACTATCTGGGACTGACGACAGAGACCGTCAGCCGCACCTTCACCAAGCTGAAGACCCAGGGCCTGATCCAGCTAAAGGCCGGCAACATGGTCGCGCTCAGCGACCGCGAAGCCTTGGCAGAGATTGCTGAGACGGATTGAGGGTGTTTGGCACCGAGCGTTACCTAAAGCTCTCGGCCTTGTCGCCCTAACACTATCACCTCGATCATACGAAGGTTCTCAGATCACAGAACCGAGGCGAAACACCGAGCAGCTCTCTCTACCTTCACTTGTCATCCTTGGGCTTGACCCGAGGATCCACGTGTCTCGGCCGAGAGATTTTGTTTGATAAAGCCCGTGTTCACCACCTCCAGACGGTGAACCTCAAATCTCTCCTTATCGTCAGTCATAAGGAGAGTCTGCTGCATCCTGCCTGCCGAGCACAGGCGGCCCTCACCGGAGGGGTACTTCCTTGTTGCGCTCATCGTAGCTCCTTCTCACTAATAGGAGCCTCCTGGAAACTCGGGGCGGTTCAACCAGTCAGCCCTGGAACATAATGTCCATCGGTCTCCGAGACTAGGCACATCGGTTCTGATTACTTGCTGCTATTATGAGGAGTTAGCAATAGCTGAGATCCATTACAATTCTGGTTGTTTTTTTTGCCATGCCTCTAATACAGGCATGGCTGACTCATAACCCTTGGTCATCAGCGAAGCAAGATTATCCATTTGCATCAGACCATGACCTTGGCAGTCTGGTGTGATGCAGAGGTCCGCCAGTTGACGTGATGTTTCAGAGTTTATTTTGCTGGCAAGGGTCACCGTATGAGTAAACAGCTTAAAGATATGAGGATGGGGTTTTGCTTTACTAAACGGATTAACGTGGTGCCATAACGCCCGTAAGCCATTGGGGGGAATGGTGTTCTGCCAGTTGGGGGATAATCCGCTATCGGACGCCACATCCACCGCAAATATAGTTCCCTCGTGCTTCTCATTCATCACACCTACGGGCAGATTATCAATGAGTCCGCCATCCACTAACAAAGAACCGTCATCACTGATAATTGATGAGCAGATACCGGGAATAGCCCCTGACGCAAGTAATGACCACCAAATCTTCCCTGTCTCGTGACACCGGGACTGGAGCCGGGTGAGGTCGCTGGATATACAGAAAAAGTCCATCCACAGATCTTCTATATCCCGCTCGCCAAACACATTTTGAATCAGCCTCTTTGCTCTGCCCGCAGTCAGCAGAGATGAAATGGGTAAAGTGAAAGCCTTATGAGGCTTGTTTCTCTCCCAAATATCGATGTTGAGTTCCAGAATTTCATCGGGAGTGTAGCCATCGGCATACTGCGCACCAATAATGGCCCCCATGCTGGTTCCTGCAATGCGATCGACACCTATACCGAGGGATTCCATAGCTTTGAGCACACCGATTTGAGCAAAAGACCGGGCACCACCACCGCCCAGAACCACAGCATGAGTGCAGGAGGTTACTTCACGGCACATTCTGTGCAAATCTCTACTATTCTCCATGCGAATGTGGTGGTGTCGGGACAATGAGATCTGGCTTAGCCAGTTGCGGGTGTTTTGAGGTCGTGCAGCCCCTTTGGGATGCAGTAAGACAAGCTCATGTACCTGTTCTGGCAATTTATCCGGCGGAAATTTGAGCTTGAGATGTTCACAGGGAGTTAGGGGATCTACCAGATAAAATACTTTATCAGCCTGACGTAAACAAAAGTCCCGCCATTTCGAAGGTTGAGCAGTGCAGTGCAAAATTATTGTTCGATAATGCTCTTCTTGCCCACTGAGCCATCTGGCAAATCTTTCTTCTCGGAAGTATCCTGAGCTTACCTCACCATTTTCATGATAAAACTGCTTATCCAGTTTCTCCTCACAAATGTAATGCGCGCCGCCTGTTTTTTGTAACTCTGAAGTAAGGGAAGACAACCATTGGAAAGAGAGTCGCTTTTCGTCCAGTTCCACCACAGTAACAATACTGCTGCTGTGTTTACGGGCAAACCTTGGTCCGGAACCCAACCATCCACCCATCACTTTAATAATTTCAACAGCCACTTCGGGGTGATTTTTCAGGATCTGCTCAAAATGGCTTTTGTGCAGCCGTCCCAGTTCCGAATCCCGCAATGCTTTGATAGTAGCTGCGCGTGGACTGTCATTAATAAGAGCCAGCTCTCCAAAAGATTCGCCGGTGGAAAGCTCAGCCACAGGTTTATCATCTATAACCTGCAAACGACCACTTAACAAAATATAAAAAGCGTCGCCGGAATCGCCCTTTCGAAACAGGGTTTCACCTCGCAATAAACGCTGATACTGAAACAAATCCACCACTTCATCCAGGGTCTCTGATTCAATGTGGTTAAACAGAGCAGAGTTCTTAATAAAGGTTTTAAACTGTCGATCCACTTGTGGCCTTTCCGAGTTTAACAAGGTATCAGGCTTTACCCGAGATAAAGCGAATATGGTCCCAATAAGTTTGCCAGAATGGTCGGCGCCGATACTGATAGCCCATGTTCTCCAACTCTTCTTTTACTATATAGAAATACTGCGGATCCAAGGTGGGAAACAAATGATGCAGTGTTTGGCTCCCTAAAAACGCACTGGAAATCATTGAATACCAGTAGTTAATGCTGCCAAAATCATAGCAGGCATCCATTTGATGCTCCACAAAATCTTGATTTTGATGAGGAAAATAACAAGAGTTATGATTGTGATTAGACAGGGTCAGGCTGAGAAAGAAAAAGGACGCTAGGCATTCCAGCGCCAGCCCTACCCAGAAATTGCCAGTAGCATACCATAGGGCCAGCCAACCAAAGCTGCCCACTACGTACCAAAGGGTGCGGGACAGCCAGTTCGTCGGATCTTTATAAATTTCGATAGGGCGCACGAGGCGGATCAACATAAAGGAAATAGCATACAGGGGGAATAAGTACAATGGCGCGAAAACCTGCCATTCTTTGTGCATGCCAGGAGTAAAGTGCAATGCCGGAGAAAATTTGGTGACATCAGGATCCAGGTCGGGGTGGTTAGTAAAAATATGATGTTTCAGGCAATGCTCGCTTTTCCAACTGTAGCTGGAAAAGCCTCCCAAATCACCTAAGTGTTCCAATCGAGTATTCATATGCAAAAACATATGACCAAAGCCGGTAAGAATAATCATATTCATGGCGTAAGCCGGTGCCAGCAGAAGGCACCAATAGCCTGCTACAGACCAGACAAAGGGGATCGTCAGATTAACGATCACAGCCAGCACAGCAACGGCGACAGATTGCTTATTAGGACCTGGACACCAACCAACATTCCTTAATCTGGCAGCGATTCTGGTGCGCAGCTCGCCGTATTTGTGCCAGTCAAATTGCGGTAAATCCGACGCTTTTATGGAAGTTTCAGTTTGCACTTCAAAGCACTTTAACATGGCTTCTGCTTTAGGCATATGCAAATGATGTACTTCAAACGCCGCAGTACAGTCGGTGCCCTGACAACGCAACAAAAACTCTGCCCCGCCGGGATGTTTTTCCAACCAGGGCTGCAAATCATAAAGTTTCCCTCTGATCAGCCAGTAAGGCCAATAAGGTATATCCTGTTTAATTGCCTGCCTGGCCTTCGCATCATTATCAAACTCCAAATGCTTGCCTGTCAGCTTATCAGACTGCTGCCCGGCAAAATCGCTTGTGGTTTGCATAAACATCCCTTTAACCGATCTTCACCAGCTTCTCGCGCAGCGTCGTCAAGGACCAGTGGCTGACCGCATCAGGCAAAGCCATTGTCCGCAGGAAGTTGGCGAGGTTGTAGGCCAGAGCATGAAGCTGAAGGCGAACCGCATTGGCCGTGAAGCTCCGGCAGGACAGTCGCGTCCAGCGGATCGCATTCTTGCCTTCCTTGATGTGTTGCTCCGCCGTGCCACGTTGGTTGTAGAAGGCGACGATCCGCTCGGCGGGCCTGGACAGATTGGTGACCACAAACCCGACGCGGGGATACAACTCGCCCAGATGCCATTCCACCTTCGCCACGACCCGCCGCGCCTTGGTCCAGGTGCCAGCCCGATAGCTGAAGCTGGTGAAGTACCGACGGACTTCCATCGGGGGCCGTCCCCTCGGACGGCTCAGCAGGTGGACGATACGCCCCTGAAGCACCTCATTCCTGGGCAGACGGATGACGTAACCAAAGCCCTCCGTCTCGAGACACTCGTAGATGTCCGGTGCCGCGAAGGCCGCATCGCCCCGGAAGTAATGCCGGAGCTGTCGCCCTCGATAACGCGCGACCACGGGATCGAGCACCTCGCGCCAGCCATCGGCGCTATGCACGTTACCCGGCCTGAGCGCGCAATGTTCCAGGTCGCCGAACTGGTTAAACAGGAACAGCGGTTGATAACAGGTGCAGCCGAAGTGGCCATTGTAGGCCCTGCCTTCCTGGTCGCCATGCGTCGGGCTGACGGAGCTGTCCATGTCGAGCACGATGGACTTCGGAGGCTTGCGCCCATGAACGCGGTCGATCCACAGCCGGGACAATTCGCCGAGTGCGGTGAGATTGGCGTCAGCCGTCAGCCATTGCGTCTCGAACCGGCCCATCTGGCTCGACGACGCCGCGCCCCGATCCCTCGCCTTGCCGCCGACGATCCAACGCATCGCTGGATCGCGAGAAAGGCGCTCGGCGTCGTTGACATCCTCGTACCCGGCCAAAGGCCCGAACACCGCTTGCCGAAGCATCCCAGCGATGGCGTGCCAGCCGTTCCTGCCACGACGGCTGTCTTCCAGCACGGTGGCCGCCGCTTCCGTCAGACCGAGAGCGTCGTCAAGTTCCCGATAAGCCAGGAGCCCACCATCAGAGCTCACCGTCGATCCGTGAAACTCCAGCTTCACGCGGCGATCGAAATCGACCCGCAGAGGCCCCTCTAACGAGTCACCTACCGGGTGCGCCATGAGAACCTCGCTTCAGTCGCCACAAAATCATGATATCTAAACATGAATCAGATTGATGGTCGGCGCAACCTCGATCCCACCTGGGCAATGCGGGTTTATGAAGATCTGCGCCGGCGGTTAGACGTGGATACCCACGTCAAGCGCGGGCATGACAGCGATTGGCTATAGTCTTTAGAGCGTTCCTGCCCAGCCCCCCTGACCGAACATCTGCCGTTATGGCACGTCATGAGGACTTCCCAGAGACCGCGCCGCTAAACCTCCAACCACTCCTGCCGGATCTCCGGCGTGTCGCGCAGATCCTGCGGAGTACCTTCGAAGACGATACGCCCGTGACCCATGACGTAGACCCGCTGCGAGATGTCGAGCGCGATCGAGAGTTTCTGTTCGACCAGCAGGATCGAGAGCCCGCTCTTGGCGATCTGGGCGATCAGCTCGCCGACCTGACGCACGATCAAGGGGGCCAGGCCCTCTGTCGGCTCATCGATCATGATGAGCTCCGGGTCGCCCATCAGGGTCCGACAGATGGTCAGCATCTGCTTCTCGCCGCCCGAAAGCACGCCGGCCGGGCTATCGGCGCGCTCACGCAGGTTGGGGAAGAGGTCCAGCATCTCATCGATCGACCAGCGGCCGGGCCGGCGCATGTCCTTGACCCCCAGCACCAGGTTCTGGCGCACCGTGAGATAGGGGAAGACATCGCGATTCTCCGGCACGTAGCCCAGGCCCAGCCGCGCGATGCGGTGGCTCGGCAGACCGGCGATCTCCTGCTCCTTGAAACGGATCGAGCCCTGCGGCGGCACCTCGCCCATCACTGCCTTCACCAGGGTCGAGCGGCCGACGCCGTTGCGGCCCAGCAGGCTCACCACTTCGCCGCCTCCGACCGTCAGATCGACCCCTTGCAGGATGTGGCTCTTGCCGTAGTAGGCATGGAGATCCTTGACCGCCAGCATCAGACCGCCTCCTCACCCAGATAGGCTTCGCGGACCTTGGGATTGCCGCGGATCTCTTCCGGGGTGCCGCTGGCGACGATCTCGCCATAGACCAGGACCGAGATGCGGTCGGCCAGGCCGAAGACCACGCCCATGTCATGCTCGACGATCAAGAGCGTGCGGTTCTCGGTGACGCGGCGGATCAGATCGACAGCGCGGTCGGTCTCGGCATGGCTCATGCCGGCCGTGGGCTCGTCCAGCAGGATGACTTCGGCCCCACCGGCGATGGTGATACCAATCTCCAATGCGCGTTGATCGGCATAGGAGAGCAGGCCGGCCGGGGTGTCGCGCGTGTGCTCCAGGTGCAGCAGCTGCAGCAGCTCATCGCTGCGCTCGGTGACGTCGCGCAAGCGCGAGGCCCAGCGCCAGAAGGTGTAGCGATAGCCCAGAGACCAGAGCACGGCACAGCGCAGATTCTCGTAGACCGACATGTTCTGGAAGATGTTGGTCACCTGGAAAGAGCGCGAGAGGCCCATGCGGTTGATCGCATAGGCCGGCAAGCCCGAGATGCGGCGCCCGCGCAGCAACACCTGCCCCCCCGACGGCGGGAAGGCGCCGGAGATGAGGTTGAAGAGCGTGGATTTGCCGGCCCCGTTCGGGCCGATGACGGCATGGCGCTCGCCGGCGGCCACCTCCAGGTCGACGCCGCGGATGATCTCCGCCGGCCCGAAAGACTTGGTGAGGTTGGCGAGGGTCAGGGCCGCGGTCATGGCGCCTCTCCGCGCAGCAGCCGGCCCCAGCGCTTGGGCGCCTGTCGCAGGCCGACGCTCCCCAGGCCCAATAGCAGCAGTGCCAAGAGCCAGGGCAGGATCTCGCTGTGGCTCAAGGGAATCCCCAACAGCTCCATCGGCTCCGAGCCCTCACGCCAGCGGAAGACAAGCTCGACCAAGATAATCATGCCCAAGGTCATGGCGAGCGCGGCACTGACGCCCAGCCCCCAGGTCGGCGCCACCTCGGCCAATTCGCGGCGCTGGATAGCCAGGCGCACACGCTCCACCAGCCCAGCCAGTCCCCCCGGCGCGAACATGACGATCACCATGAAGAGGATGCCGATATAGAACTGCCAGGCCTCGGTATAGTCCGACAGCAGGGACTGCATCACGACGATCAAGGCAGCACCCAGAATGGGCCCATAGAAGGTGCGAATGCCGCCGATGAAGGCCATGATCAGAACCGCACCCGAGACCAGGGCCGAGAAGGTCTCCGGCGTCAGGATCTCATAGTTCACCGCCGACATGCCCCCGGCCAGCCCGGCAAAGCCGCCCGAGATGATGAAGACGAGATAACGCACGCGCTGTGGATCGAAGCCGATGAACTGAGCGCGCTGATCGTTATCGCGCACCGCGTTGGAGAGGCGCCCCAGCGGTGTCTTGGTGAAGGCCCACATGGCCAAGGCGGCGACGAAGGCCCAAAAGGCGATGAACCAGTAAACTTCTTTGATCGGCCCCAAGGAGAGGCCGAAGGTCTCTACGCCCACCATGCGATCGCCGGAGATCCCCTCCTCGCCGCCGAAGATCGAGACGAACATGAAACCGGCGGCCGCCACCAGCTCGCCGATGCCGAGGGAGATCATGGCGAAGGGCACGCCGGAGCGACGGCACGACGGCCAGCCGATCACCGCACCGGCGATCAGGCCGACGGCAAAGCCGATCAAGGGCAGGCCGAAGACCGGGAAGTCGAGCGAGCCCGCTTCGATCAAGCGCATGGCATGCATGGCGCCATAGCCGCCAAGGCCGAAGTAGACAGCATGACCGAAGGAGAGCATGCCCCCCTGCCCTAAGAGCATGTTGTAGGAGAGCGCGAAGACCAGCTGGATCCCGATCGCATTCATCACCGAAAAGGCGGTGCGCGAGGGAAAGATCGAGGGCAGCAAGGCCAGCAGGAGGATCGCAGCCAGCCAGGGCAGCAGACTGCGCAGAAAGCCGGGCTGCATCATGATTCCCGGGCTCCCATCAGACCGCGCGGGCGGAAGATCAGGATCAGCACCAACAGAATGAAGGGCAGCATGGGTGCGATCTGCGCCAGGGTGATGCCGGTCAGTTCGCCCTTGGGATCCACCTGGATGCCGACCAAGGCGAAGAGATCGGCCAAGGAAGCATCAATGGCAATGGCAAAGGTCTGCAGCAGCCCGATCAGGATCGAGGCGACAAAGGCACCGGTCAAAGAGCCCATGCCGCCGACCACCACCACCACGAAGACGATGGGCCCCAGAGTGAAGGCCATGGCAGGCTCGGTCACCAGCAAGGCACCACCGATGACCCCCGCCAGCCCGGCCAGTGCACAGCCGATGCCGAAGACCAGCATGAAGATCAGCGGCACATTGTGGCCCAGGTGGCCGACCATCTGAGGATGCGTCAGGGCAGCCTGGATCATCAGACCGGCGCGGGTCTTCTTCAACAGTAGCCAAAGACCGATGAACATCAGGGTGGCGACCACCATCATGAAGACGCGGAAGGCCGGATAGGTGGTGTCGAAAAGCGTGAAGATCGCCCAATCGAGGGAGTCGGGCACGGCATAGGGCACCGGCAGCTTGCCCCAGATCAGCTTGACCGCCTCTTCGATCAGATAGGCGAGGCCAAAGGTGAAGAGCAGCTCGGCGACATGGCCGTGGCTGTGCACCCGGCGCAAGCCATAGCGTTCCACCAGCGCGCCGATCAGCCCGACCAGCACCGGCGCTAGAAACAATGCCGGCCAAAAGCCGATGCCGCTGGAGAGAGTGAAGGCCAGATAGGCGCCGATCATATAGAAGCTGGCGTGCGCGAAGTTCAGCACACCCATCATCGAAAAGATGAGGGTGAGCCCGCTCGACAGCATGAAGAGCAGCAGCCCATAGAGCAGCCCGTTCAGGGCCGAGAAGACGATGACTTCCATCGTGTGCGAGAGCCGGCCCCAGGGGACTCGCCGACCGGCAGCGAATCCCCGTCAGGCCTGTTGCTTAGCTGGGACGCTTCATCTCACAGGTGGTATCGGTGGAGGTTGCCGGCCCTTCGATCCGATGGTTGGTCTTGAAGCCATAGCCTGTGCCCTCGACATCGCGGGCGACATCGTCAGAGAAGGTCGAGAGGTAGAGCGGCTGGATCAGCTGGTGATTGTCGGCGCGCATGGTGATGGTGCCGACCTCGGTCTCGTGCTCCATGCCCTCAAAGGCCCGCGCCAAGGCTTCCGGCTCGGTCGAGCCAGCTTTGGCGGCCGCCTTCTGCAGCATCTCCATCAGGTTTTTGACTCGATAGTAGTAGAAGTCGATTTCGTGCTCGCCCTCGAACTCGTCCAGCATGGGGTCAAGCCCTAGGCCATCGACATTCTCGTGCCACTCGGTGATCTGCATCACGCGGTCCAGCGCCGTGTCACCCATGGCCGTCGGCGTGCCAAGGCCACCGCCGTAGTAGGTCAGGATCGGCACATCCAGACCGGCATCGGCCGCGGCCTTCACCAGCAGGGTCATGTCAGTGCCCCAGTTGCCGGTGATCACGACATCGGCGTCGGAGGCCTTGATCTTGGCGATGTAGGGGCTGAAGTCCTTGACCTTGCCCAGCGGGTGCAGCTCGTCGCCGACGATCTCCTTCTCCGGGCTCTTGGCCGCCAGCATGCGGTTGGCGGCGGCCTGCACGGCCTTACCGAAGGAATAGTCCTGGCCGATGATGTAGACCTTGCCCAGGTCCTCGCGGGTCGCCAGCCAATCGGTCAGCGCCTCCATCTTCATGTCCGCATCGGCGTCGAAGCGGAAGTGCCAGAAACTGCAGCGATCGTTGGTGAAGGCCGGATCGACGGCAGCATAGTTCAGGAAGAGCACCGGGTTATCCGGATTGCGCTTGTTGTGCTTGTTGACCGCATCAATGATCGCCGAGGCGATGGAGGAGCCATTGCCCTGGGTAACGATGCTGATGCCCTGATCAATCGCCTTCTGCAGCTGGATCAGGCTTTCCTTCGGATTGATCTTGTTGTCGAAGGCAACGATCTCGATCATGTCGCCATTGAGACCGCCGTTGGCATTGATCTTCTCGGCCATGAACTCGAAATGGCGCTTGCCACTGTCGCCGACATTGGCGAAAGCACCGGACAAGGGATCGATGTAGCCGATCTTGACGGTATCGGCCTGGGCCGCGCCGGCGGCCATGAGGGATCCGACGGCCACGGCCGCCAGCAAGCTACGCTTCAACATGGTTATCCTCCCTAGGTTGACGTCTTGGCACCCTCGCCTTTTCGGTCTCTCGGTGCCCTGGCTTCACTCGTCTTGTTTTAGCCTCTCCTCTTCCGCCCTATTCCGCAAGGCCTTGACTTCTCTGTAATTAGGCGATCTCGAAGAGACCGGCCGCACCCATGCCGCCGCCGACGCACATGGTGACGACCGCATACTTCGCGCCCCGTCGCTTGGCCTCGATCAGCGCCGTTCCGACCAGGCGCGCACCCGACATGCCATAGGGATGGCCGACCGAGATCGCGCCGCCATTGACGTTGTAGACTTCCTTGTCGATGCCCAGCCGCTCCCGGCAGTAAAGGGCCTGGACGGCAAAGGCCTCGTTCAATTCCCAAAGACCGATGTCATCGACCGTGAGGCCATGGCGTTCCAAGAGCTTGGGCACAGCGAAGACGGGACCGATCCCCATCTCATCCGGCTCACAACCGGCGACCGCCATGCCGCGGTAGATGCCCAAGGGCTCGAGGCCACGTTTCTCCGCTTCCCTGGCCTCCATCAACACAGAAGCGGAAGCGCCATCGGACAGCTGCGAGGCATTGCCGGCGGTGATGAAGTTGCCCACCTGTACGCGCTGCCCGTCCTTGAAGACCGGCGCCAGGCCGGATAGGCCCTCCAGGGTTGTCGTCGGCCGATTGCCCTCATCGCGCTCGAGGGTGACGGCCTGATCCGAGATCTCGCCGCTTGCCTTGTCCTGCACCTTCTTGACCGATGGCAGCGGCACGATCTCGTCATCCAGCTTGCCGGCCTGTTGGGCGGCCGCAATGCGCTGTTGCGACAGGAGAGCGAATTCGTCCTGAGCTTCGCGGCTGACGCCATAGCGCTCGGCGACAATCTCGGCCGTCTCGATCATCGACATGTAGATCGCCGGGCAATTCTCGACCAGCCAGGGATCCTTGAAGCGATAGACGTTGCGATGCTCGTTCTGCACCAGAGAGATGGATTCCAGCCCGCCGCCGACCGTGACCGTCATGCCGTCATCCACGATCTGCTTGGCCGCCGTCGCGATTGCCATCAGGCCAGAGGCGCACTGCCGATCGACGCTCATTCCGGCGACCGAGGTCGGCAGACCGGCACGCACCGCAGACTGACGGGCGATGTTCATGTTGGTCGAGCCCTGCTGGAGTGCCGCCCCCAAGATCACGTCGTCGATCTCTGCCGGATCGACGCCGGCCCGCTCCACCGCGTGCTTGATAGCGTGACCGCCCAGCTCCTGCGCCTGGGTGTCATTGAAGGCACCGCGATAGGCCTTGCCGATCGGCGTGCGGGCGGTTGAGACGATGACGGCTTCTCTCACGACTAACTCTCCTTCATGACCGAAAGGGCCAGCCATTCGGCGGCCAGGGCCGGTTTCTCTTCGCCCTCGATCTCGACCGTGACGCCGTAGCGGATCAGGATCTGACCGGGTTGACGTTCCGTGATCTCGTTCAGGTGAAAGCGGCCGCGCACCCGTCGGCCGGCGCGCACCGGCGCCAGAAAGCGCAGCTTTTCAAAGCCATAGTTGATGCCCATGGCGCGCTCGGCCAGTTCCGGCAGCGCCGTCTCTCCCATAGGCACCAGCATCGCCAAAGTGAGAAACCCATGCGCGATGGTACCGCCGAAGGGCGTCTCAGTGGCCGCGCGCGCGGGATCGACATGGATGAACTGATGGTCGATCCCGACATCGGCGAAGGCGTCGATGCGGCCCTGGTCAATCTCGATCCAATCAGAGACGCCGAGATCTTGCCCCACGCGGCGCTTCAGCTCTTCCAGAGAGACCTGTTCGCGGCCGCTCACGGTGCAGCCTCGGCATCGATCAAGGCGGCGGTCAGCCAGTGGGCGACCAAGGCCGGGCGGTCCTCTCCTTCGATGTCCACAGTCACCGAGTGACGGAACAGAAGGCGACCCGGCGTCTTCTCATTCATCTCCGCCAGGGTAAAGCGGGCGCGAACGCGCTGCCCCGCCTTCACCGGGACCAACCAGCGGATCTTATCCAGCCCGAAGTTGATCACCGGTGGGTCCCCAGCCAAGACCGGCACCGACAGCTCGGCCATGCGCACAAGCAGCGATAAGGTCAGGAAGCCATGCGCAATGGTGCCGCCGAAAGGTGCCTCCTTGGCCGCGCGCTCCGGGTCGACATGGATGAACTGGTGGTCCTCGGTCACCTCGGCAAAGGCATCGATTCGCGCCTGGTCGACCATGATCCAGGGCGATTCGCCGATCTGCTTGCCGATGAGATCGCGCATCTCGTGCAGAGTGACGACTCGGCGTTGCGTGTTGGCGTTTGTTGTTGTTGCGGACATAGGGCTGGCGTCTCTTTCCCTCTTTCGGCCGTCATCCGGAGGATCATCTATCGCAAGCTTGGGGCCGCCTTGTCCAGCCGCTGCAGAACTGACTTTCGCAGAGCGAACGGATTGGCCACTGGCCTCGACGCGGCTAAGTTAGGAGCAAGCGAAGAAGATGCCAGCCAAACAATAAGGAATCTGCTGGCATGACAGGGAGGAGAAGAAAGCATGCTGCAAGGCATGATGCAGGACCGGCCGCTGTCGGTGCCTTCGATTATCGATTATGCGGGTGAGCTCTATCCCGATGTTGAGGTGGTTTCCGCGACCCTGGAGGACGGAATCCATCGTTACGGCTATGGCGCAGCCCGGCGGCGCATCGCCCAGCTTGCCCATGGTCTGAGGGCTCTGGGCGTCAAGCCGGGCGACCGGGTCGCGACCTTGGCCTGGAACGGCTATCGCCACTTCGAGCTCTATTACGCCATCGCCGGCATCGGTGCCGTCTGCCACACCATCAATCCCAGGCTTTTCGAAGGCCAGCTGGAATACGTGGTCAACCACGCCAAGGACACACTGCTCTGTTTTGACCTGACCTTCGCACCGATCGTGAAGAAGATGCAGGGCCAGTGGCACGATGGTCTGCGCTATGTCGCGATGACTGACGCCGAGTACATGCCGAACGACGAAGAGCTGCCGGAGCTACTCTGCTACGAAAGCCTCTTGGCCGGACAGCCGGAGCACTTTGAGTGGGTCGAGGTAGACGAGCGCGCTGCGGCCGGTCTCTGCTACACCTCCGGCACAACGGGCGATCCCAAGGGCGCGCTCTATTCGCATCGCTCCATGGTGCTGCACGCGCTCTGCTGCATCGCCACCGGGATCGAGTCGCACCGGGCCGGCAAGCGGATTCTGCCGGTGGTGCCGCTCTTCCATGTCAATGCCTGGGGCCTGCCGCACTCGGCCCCCTTGGCCGGAACCGGACTGATCTTCCCCGGTGCCAAGCTGGACGGGGCCTCGCTCTTCGATCTGATGGAGGCAGAGGCGGTGAACTCGGCCTGGGGCGTGCCGACGGTCTGGCTGGGTCTCCTGGACGAGATGAAAAAGCGCGAGCGCTTGCCCAAGGGCCTGGAGATGGTCCTGATCGGCGGTTCGGCAGCCCCACAGTGGATGATCGAGGCCTTTGAACGCGACTATGGCGCCGAGGTGATCCACGGCTGGGGCATGACGGAGATGAGCCCGGTCGGCACCACCTCCATGCTCTCGCCCGGCATGAAGGCCGAGAGCCAGGATCAGCGCATCGCCTATAAGGCAACCCAGGGCCGGCGGGTCTTTACCGTCGACATGAAGATCGTCGATGCCGAGGGCAAGACCCTGCCGCAGGACGGCCAGGCCAGTGGCGAACTGAAGGTGCGCGGCCCCTTCATCGCCAGCGGCTACTTCGACGACGAGGCGGCGACTAAGGCGGCGATCGATGCCGGTGGCTGGTTCTCGACCGGCGACGTGGCCAAGATCACGCCCGATGGCTTTCTGCAGCTGGTCGACCGCACCAAGGATTTGGTGAAGTCCGGCGGGGAGTGGATCAGCTCCATCGACCTGGAGAACATCGCCATGGCACATCCGGCGATCGGCAATTGTGCGGTCATCGCCGTACCCCATCCCAAGTGGGACGAGCGCCCCCTGCTCTGCGTCGTCAAGGCCGAGGCCAGCGATCCCAGCAAGGAGGAGATCCTGGCCTACGTCGGCGAGCGCGTGGCCAAGTGGCAGATCCCCGACGACGTGGTCTTCCTGGAGAGCCTGCCAATGACTGCCACCGGCAAGATCTCAAAGCGCACCCTGCGCCAGCAGTTGGAGGGCTATCGCCTGCCGGGGATGGAGGGATAGGGACGTTCAGTCAGGATAACGGGTATCGAGATCCCTGCAGACGGCCTTTGCACTCACCCCTCGGTGCTCAACATCGGCGCAGTCACGCTCTCTTCCAGCGCCAAGGCAGCCGCCAAGACAGCCTCGTCTTGTCCATGGGCAGCGGTCAGCAGGAAACCGATCGGCATGCCGTTGCGGTCGCGGCCGCACGGCATGGTGACGCCGCAAACGTTCAAAAAGTTGCCGATCATGGTGTTGCGCAGGGTCAAGAGGTTGGTGTCGACATAGTGCTCGTCATCCGCCAGTAGCGGCTCCAGAGGCGGCGCCACATGTGCCACCGTGGGATAGGCCAGCATGCAGTCGGGGCCCAGCTCGGCATTGAACTCGGCGATCAGCCTGGCCCTGGTGTCGCGCACAGCGATCAGATCGGCAGCCGACATGGCCTTGCCCAACAGCAAGCGCTGCACGATGCGCTGGTCATAGTTGGCGATCTCAGGCCCGGCCAGGTGTTCGGCGTGGAGGGCATAGGCCTCGGCGGCGATCAGGGTACCGCGCTGCTTGTTCAGCTCGAAAAAGGCATCGATCTGCGGGATCCGTCGCCGTTCGCTGGTGACGCCGAAGTCGGCCAGGCGCTGCAGTGTCGCCTCGAAGGCTGCGACCACGTCGGTCTCGGCACGATCGAAGACCACGTTGTTGGGTACGATCAGATGCAGCCCTTCGGCCGAGCGGCGCTTGAAGCTGGGGGCAAGCGCGCCGGTCATGGCGGCATCGACCAGGGCCGCGTCCATCACCGAGTGGCAGAGCACACCCAGGGTATCGAGACTGCTGGAGAGCGGGTAGACGCCCGCCATGGGATAGCGCCCATGGCTGGACTTGTAGCCGACCAGGCCGTTGAAAGCGGCCGGAATGCGGACCGACCCGCCGGTGTCGCTGCCGATCGAAACCGGCGCCAGTCCGGCTGCCACCACCGCGCCCGACCCGGAGGAAGAGCCGCCGGGGATACGCACGACATCATTCGCGCAAGGATTGGCCGGCGTGCCGTAATGCGGATTGAGACCCAGGCCGGAGTAAGCGAACTCGGTCATGTTGACCTTACCGAGCGACACCATGCCGGCATCGCGGAGACGCTGGACGACGGTCGCGTCCTCGGCAGCGGGCGCCGCTGACTGCAGAATCTTGGAGCCAGCCGTGGTCACCTCGCCGGCCATATCGAAGAGGTCCTTCCAGGCAAGCGGCACACCATCCAGAAGGCTGGCCGGATGCCCGCCGGAAAGCCGCGCGGCAGCGGCTGCGGCCTCCTTCCTCGCGCGCTCTTCCGTCACCCTGATGAAGATATCTTGATCCTCGTAGGCCTTGATAGCCGCCAAGGCGGCTTCAGTCAGGGTCGAGGCATTGCTGCGGCCGGAGTGAAGCTCGGCTGCCAGTTGCAGGGCGGTCGGTCGTGGCGCGTTCGCGCCCGAACCTTGCTTTGACGAGGTGCTGCTCATGGCTCGCTATAGCATCGCCAAGACCGGCTCGCCATCGCGCTGATGGCAAGGCGGTCACGGACCCGCCCTCCTAATCGCCTTCGTTGATGGCCTCCAAGAAGGCCTCGCCATACTGCTCCAGCTTGGCCGCGCCGACGCCGTGCAGGCGCGACAGTCCTGCCTTGTCGCGCGGCCGGTCCGCAGCCATGGCCAGCAGCGAGCGATCAGGGAAGACCACATAGGCCGGCACCGCGCGCTCCTCGGCCAGCCGTCGCCTGAGGGCTTTCAGCTTTTCGAAGAGCGCTTGGCCCTCAACATCCAGCTCGGCGGCGACGGCACGACTGGGCGCAGCCTTACGGTTCCGGCCACTGCCGCCGGCCTGATCCAGGCTGTCTTTGCGCAGGGAGACTTCGCTCTGGCCCTTCAGCACTGTCATCCCCTTCTC
Organism: Rhodospirillales bacterium; assembly: GCA_963669335.1. Classification (GTDB taxonomy): domain Bacteria; phylum Pseudomonadota; class Alphaproteobacteria; order Kiloniellales; family JACOMY01; genus JACOMY01. The sequence goes on along the minus strand of OY770023.1, from coordinate 277,110 downwards.
GGTGATGGTCCAGCGGCCATACTCGCTCATGTCCATGCCGACCACGCCCTGGGCATAGAGCTGTCGGCCGATGCCCTGCCACTCACGGCGGCTGTATTCCTGGCCAACCCCGAAGGTTTTCAGCCGCTCGTGGCCGAATTTCTTGACCGTCTCGCTCTCCTCACCCAGCAAGACCGCGATCAGGTGGCCGATGCCGAAGCGCTGGCCGGTGCGGGCGATGGCCGAGAGGAACTTCTGCGCCGGGATGGTGCCGTTGACCAGCTCGACCTGGCTCTCGCAGAGATCGCAGTTGCCGCAAGGCTCCGGGGTCTCGCCGAAGTAGGCCAATAGTGTCTGGCGGCGGCAGAGCGGTGCCTCACAGAGAGCGATCAGCAGATTGAGGCGCTGCCGCTCTACCCGCTTCTGCTCTTCCGAGGCCTCGCTCTCGTCGATCTGCAGATTGCGCAGGCGGATGTCGTCGAAGCCGTAGAGGGTCAGACTGTCAGCCGGCAGTCCGTCACGACCGGCGCGTCCGATCTCTTGGTAATAGGCCTCGATCGACTTGGGCAGCGCGGCATGGGCGACGAAGCGCACGTCGGGCTTGTCGATCCCCATACCGAAGGCGACGGTGGCGGCGATCACCAGCCCGTCCTCACGCAGGAAGCGATCCTGGTTCGCTGAGCGCACCGCGGGGTCCAGGCCGGCATGGTAGGGCAAGGCGGGGCGGCCCTCGGCGCTGAAGTGCTGGGCCAGCTCTTCGGTCTGGCGGCGGGTCGAGCAGTAGACGATGCCGCTCTCGCCCATGTGACGATCGATCAGGCGCAAGAGCTGGCGCTTGGGGTTTTGCTTGGGCCGCATCGCCAGACGAATGTTCGGGCGGTCGAAGCCCTGGACAAAGAGGGTGGGCGGCTGTTCGAAGAGCTTGGCGGCGATGTCCTGACGGGTGGCCCGGTCTGCTGTTGCGGTCAGCGCCAGGACCGGCACGCCGCCCAGCCTGGCCCGCGCCTGGCCCAGGATCAGGTACTCCGGGCGAAAGTCGTGACCCCATTGCGAGATGCAGTGCGCCTCGTCCACGGCCAGCAAGGTGATGCCGCAGCCAGCCAGGCGCTCCAAGACCTCTGGCCGCATCAGGCGTTCCGGCGCGATATAGAGCAGGCTCAGATCCCCCTGCTCTGCCGATTCCAAGAGATAGCGGTTCTCGGCCGGGTCATTGGCGGAGGAAAGGCTTGCTGCAGCGATGCCGAGATCGCGCAGTTGCGCCACCTGATCGCGCATCAGGGCGATCAAGGGGGAGACCACCAGGGTGAGGCCGGGTTTCAAGATCGCGGGCAGCTGATAGCAGAGCGACTTGCCGCTGCCGGTCGGCATGATGGCCAGGGTCTCTTGGCCGGCCAGCACGGCCTCGACCACCTCGTCCTGGCCTTGGCGAAAGTCCTCGAAGCCGAAGACAGCTTTCAGCGCCTGTCGTGCCTCGGTCATGCCCACCATGGATCTCTGCGCTCCTTCCTCTACCGCGGCCGCAGACTAGAGGACTGGCGGCCGTGTCGGGAGGGTCAAACTCTCGATTTCCTGGGGATGAAGCAAAGGCCCGTCCGGACCCAAGGTCGCGCGGGAGCCTGCCTCTCTCTCCTGCTCGCGCAGATATGAAGAGAGTTAAGCAGGTTTAACGCCTGCCGTTCATAGCTTATACCAAGGTCAGGAACTAGAGACCTGTTTCATGGGCCGCAGGCGGCGCTGTGTGGCCTTCTGGGTGCGTTGCGGCCAGCTTATGGTGCGACACACCACCGCGCAGACCGCGCCTGCCCAGAAGACCACACAGCGCCGTGAAACTGGTCTCTAGTTCCTGACCTTGGTATTAGCATGAGGGATATCCGCGGGATTGGGCTATTGCTCACCTGCGGAGTGCGCAGAAAGCGGGGAGGTCCTCTGGATGGCGGCCAGCATCATCTCGATCGCCGAAATCTATGCCTGGGTCGGTCTGGCTGTTGCCGCCCTCTTCCTCCTCTGGGGGGTGGATCGGGTGCTGCCGGCAGCGCGCGGCGCCTATGCCTTTCGACCGCTGATCATACCCGGGATCGTCCTGCTCTGGCCGCTGGTGCTCTGGCGCTGGTGGCGCTTGGAGAGCGGTGGAGGACGCTGGGAGGCCAAGCACGCGCCGCCGCGGCGCCTGCAGGACGGTCTGGCCCTTGTCCTGGCTGTGGTCATCCCGGTCGTGATCCTGAGCGCGCTCCTGATCCGCCAGGATGGCCCCTTCGAACGACCGGCGATGCAGTTGGCAGCGCCCGACGAGGAGAAGAGCCAGTGAGCGCCAAGTTCGAACCGGTCATCTGGCAGCGCAGCAAGATCCTCTACGACATCGTGCTGGGCCTGGCCGTCGTTTTCTACATTACCGCCTTCCTTAGCTTGGCGCCCTACCTGCAAGACCCGACACGGCCGGTGGACGCACGCATCCTGCGCATGCGCGCCTTTGGCACCTGTGCCTTCCTGATGCTGACGGTGATCCTCTGCATCGGTCCGCTGGCGCGGCTCGACAAGCGCTTCATGCCGCTGCTCTACAACCGCCGCCACTTCGGCGTCATGACCTGTATCGTCGCCCTCACCCACCTGGCCTATGTGCTGGGCTGGTACTACGACTTCAGCCCCACGCCGAAACCGATTGGTTTGCTGACCGCCAACACCTCTTTCGACCAGGTGCTGGGCTTTCCCTTTGAGCTCTTCGGGCTCTTCGCCCTCCTCTGCCTCCTGATCCTGGCGACGACCAGCCATGACTTCTGGCTGAACTTCCTGACCGCGCCGGTCTGGAAGCGCATCCACCTGCTGATCTATCCGGCCTATGCCGCGGTCGTGGTGCACATCTCGCTGGGCTACCTGCAGGATGTGGATAACCCAGGCTTCGCCCTGGTGGCCTGCGGTGGCGCCCTTCTGGTTGCCGGGTTGCACGTTATCGCCGCGCGCCAGCCCAAGGGTAACATCGAACCGGCGGAGGATCACTGGGTCGAGGTCTGCAAGGTCGACGCAATCGCCGACAAGCGGGCCTGTATCGTGCGCTTGGGCCCCGACGAGCGCGCCGCCGTCTTCCGCTACGAAGGCAAGCTTTCTGCCCTCTCCAACGCCTGCGCGCATCAGAATGGGCCGCTGGGTGAAGGCCGAATCGTCTTCGGCTGCGTCACCTGCCCCTGGCATGGCTTTCAGTACCGACCGGCCGACGGCTGCTCGCCCCCGCCCTTTACCGAGAAGGTGCCGACCTATCGGCTGAAGCTGGAAGGACGGCAGATCTACCTCGATCGCCGGGCCAATCCGCCGGGTACCTATGTCGAGCCCCTGGTCATTCCGGAGGAGCCCTCATGACGGCGAAGAAACCCGATCCCTTCTTCCTCGGCTGGTCGAAGAAGCTGCCGAAGGGAATGAAGCGCTTCGTTCCGGCCCTGGCCCTCGTCCTGGTCTGCCTCTTCGGCGGTGCCGGCTTCCTCGTTGGCGCGACCCAGAACGACCCGGGCGACGGCGCCTTCCGCTGGGACCTGGGGCGACAGGATCTCACGGCTGTCATGATGGCTAAGCCCTATCCGGTGCTCTATGTGGTCGAGAGCAAGCTTTGGAAGCCAGGCACAGCTCTTCTCCTTTCCGGGCAGGGCAAGCGCGGCGTGCAGGCCCGCGCTGAGCCTCTCGACGGTAAGGTCGTCGCGGCCAGAGGTATCCCGCTTACTCGTGGTTCTCTTCAAGCAATGCAAATGAGTCCCGGTGAGGCTGGACTGAAGGCTGCTACGGACACAACGGACGCCAAACTGCCGGACGCAGAGCCCCTGGGTCGCTGGCGTCTCAGCGGTGAGATCTGCGATGGCAAGTGCTATGCCGGTGCCATGCGGCCGGGCAATGGTCTGGCGCACAAGGCCTGCGCCAACCTCTGCCTGATCGGCGGCGTGCCGCCGGTCTTCGTCTCCACCGGTGCCGTCGAGGGCGAGATCTTCTTCCTGATGGCCGGCCCCGATGGCGGCCCCATTCCGGATAGCCTCTTGGATGATACGGCCGTGCTGGTGCAGCTCGACGGCGAGATCGAGCGGCGCGGCCAGCTGATGATCTTCAAGGTCGATCCGGAAAGCCTGGAGGTGCTGTGAGATGCTATGGCGCCTGATCGGCCTTGCCGTCTTCCTGGCCGCGGCTGCCCTGATCTGGCAGGGCTATGAGAACATCGGCGAACTCAGCGGCGGGCTGCTGTGGCCCTACCGCTATCTTGTCCTTGCTCTCGCCGCTTTCCTGCTCCTAACTGTCATTAATCGTCTGATGAATCGTTTCGTCGGCGATAAGGAGAAGGGCCACTCCTGACCGCAGTCTTGTAGACCAATCCGGAGCCGAGCCCTCAGGATCCACAGCAGGAGACAGATGTCATGGTCATGCTGGTTGGAGGCTCTGGCAACGACACTTACATCGGTACCAGCCTTGATGACGTGCTTGCCGGAAGTACCGGAAACGACGTGCTTTATGGTCGCTCCGGCAAGGACACCCTGCTCGGCAACGACGACAACGACACCCTCGACGGCGGTGCAGCCGGGGACACGCTGCTGGGAAACAGCGGCGAGGACCTGATCTACGGCAACGCTGGGTTTGACGACATCTTCGCCGGCTACGGCGATGACGTCGCCTATGGCGGTGAGGGGAAGGATCGGCTCTATGGTGGCTTCGGTACAGATCAGCTCTTCGGCGGATCCGGTCCGGACACACTCATGGGCGAGGGGGGCAACGACATCCTGGCCGGAGGCTTCGGTGACGACACCCTGCGCGGCAACGAGGGTAACGACACGCTGGAGGGAGACACTGGAGCCGACTTTCTGGATGGCGGTGCGGCAGTAGACACCCTCTTCGGAGAAAGCGGTGACGACCGTGTCTCGGGCGGCAGCAGCAGCGATCGGCTGGTAGGAGGTCAGGGCGACGACACCTTGAGCGGCGATGCCGGAGACGACAGTGTCTATGGCGGTAGTGGCGCCGATACACTGGGTGGCTCCGACGGTGCAGATAGTCTCTTTGGCGCTAGCGGCAATAATTTCTTTCTTGGTGGTGATGGCGACGACCGACTCTATGGTGCCGGTTACGCCAACTTCTTGCTTGGAGACAGTGGCAAGGACGCCATCTTCGGTGGGTCTGGATCTGAATTCGCGTCTGGAGGCACCGGTAGCGACACGATCTACGCCGGCAGCGGTGACGATCGCATCTACGTCTTGAACGAAGAGATCGGCCCTGGCGAGATCAACGACGGCGGCTCGGGCGAGGACACTCTAGGCATCATCGGCGCTGGTGTATCAAGCGCGCCCCACACAAATTTCGAGTACTTTATCTCGGTTGGCACCAGCGGCAACGACACGCTCGACGGCAGCTCCGTCTCTGACCGAATACTGGGCTATGACGGCGATGATCGCCTCCTGGGTTATGGCGGCAACGATTCACTCGAAGGTCAATCCGGCAACGACGAGTTACGCGGCGACAAGGGGGTTGATCGCCTCTTCGGCGAATCCGGCGAGGATACGCTGTTCGGCAGCGACGGCAGCGACACCGCCGACGGCGGCGATGGCGACGACCATTTCGTCGGCGGCAACGGCCAGGACTTTCTTGACGGTGGCAATGACGACGATTTTTTAAACGGCGGTGGCGGTGTCGACACCGCCATCGGCGGCAGCGGCGACGACACCTTCGTTGTGGATCGCAAGGATGACGTCGTCTGGGAGTTCGTCGGCAGCGGATCCGCCGACATGATCCGCTCTAACGCCGGCGACTTCACCCTTACAACAGGCCCGCTGGGCGGAATCGAACGGCTGGACATCCTGTCGGCCGCGAAGACGGCCAATGCCACCGGCAACGCCCAGGACAATAGCCTGAACGGCAACAGCTTCAAGAACACTCTGACCGGGCTTTCCGGTGCGGATGTCCTCGACGGGGGTCTGGGCGCCGACAGGCTGGTCGGCGGCAGTGGCGACGACACCTTCTATGTCGAACGGATCCAGGACCAGGTCGTCGAAGCAGCCGGCGGCGGCGTCGATCTGATCGTCGCCGCGACGGACTTCACACTCGCCTTCCAGACCGAGCGCTTGATGCTAGCCAGCGGTGCAGGGATGATCGACGGCGTGGGCAATGCCTTGGCGAACGAAATCTTCGGCAACAGCGCCAAGAACACCCTGATCGGGAACGACGGCAAAGACAGCCTCTTCGGCGGGGGCGGCGCGGACAGCCTCCGCGGCGACGACAACAACGACAGGCTCTTCGGCGGCAGCAACGCCGACCGCGTTCTGGGCGGTCAGGGGCTCGACCGGCTCTATGGCGGCGGAGAGGATGACTCCTTGAACGGCGGATCGGGGGCGGACCGGCTCTTCGGCGATGCGGGCAACGATACTCTGATCGGCGGCGGCGACGGTGATATCGCCGACCGGCACTACGGCGGCAGCGGTAGCGACCAGATGAACCTGGGCAACTTCGACCGCGCCTTTGGCGGCAGCGGTTTCGACCGCTTCGTGCTGGGCGGCGATGAGGTCGGCGATGGCATGGGCTCGGGTGGGCCGGTCATTGAGGACTTCGCCGGCGTGGTGCTGAACACGGCAGCCGACAACGACACCATCGTTTTCGCCGCCGGGCTAGAAACCAACACCTTCGCCTATATCAAGGGCCAGACCTTCCACGCCAGCGGCAACAGCGAGATCCGCTTCGCCGGCAATGGCCAGATGCAGGTCGATACCGACGGCGACGGCTCGACGGATCTCGCCTTCCAGGTCCAGGGCGTCAGCCAGGCGGGACAGCTCACCTCCAGCGACTTCTTGTGGCTGTAGGTGAGCGCTCGTTCTTCAGGCGCCGCTCAGCACAACGGGCCTAATTCGAAGAGTTTCAGAGAGTTACTGCGCCCAAGACAAGCTAAGTTTGCTGCCAACATTCTCCGCTTTTTGTCAATTTCTTCATCTTCTGCTTGCTCTCAGTCCTCTGCTGCTTCTAACTGAGGACGTAGCAACGCCGGGCCAGCACGCCACAAGGGCAGAGTCCTGGCCTGCCATGTGAGTCGTTTGAGAGTGAGCGTCCGAACCCGGCGCTGACGAGACTTCGGCGCCAACAAAGCGCCCCGACCGGGTTCTTGCCACCGCTTCCCTTAAGCAGACCGCAGTATTTTTGGGAGATGGGCCATGGCGAACATTTTTGGCAATTCCTTCGACAATTCTCTCTATGGCACCAGTGAAGCCGACCTGATTGCCGGTTTCTCGGGCGACGACACCCTCTTTGGATACTTAGGAACCGACATTCTGGACGGTGGCGATGACAATGACAGCCTCTACGGCGGTGGCGGAATCGACAGCCTCTTCGGAGACACCGGCGATGACCGGCTCTTTGGCAGTACCGGTGGCGACACCCTCTTCGGTGAAGTCGGCAATGACAGCCACTATGGCGGCGCCGGGCTCGACAAGCTCTATGGAGAGCTTGGCAACGACAAGCTCTATGGGGGGCAGTCCAACGACGTTATCGATGCCGGAAGCGGACAGGACAGCGCCTATGGAGACAGCGGTGCAGATACGATCTTCGCGCGCAGTGGCAGCGATTTCCTCAAAGGCGGTGCCGGCGACGATACCCTGGCCGGAGAAGCGGGCAGCGACGGTATCTTCGGGGGCAGCGGGACTGACTACCTCATCGGCGGTGACGGCGGCGACTACCTGGACGGCGTCAGCGGTGCCAACCGATTGGAAGGAGGCAGCGGCGACGACATTCTGCACGGCAGCGACTACTTCAATTTCCTGCTCGGCGACAGTGGCAGCGACACGATCTTCGGCGGCGATGGCAAAGACCTCATCGCGGGCGGAGATGGCGTGGACACGGTCTATGGCGGTAGTGGAGATGATCAGGCCTACATTTTTGGCGACGACATCAATCCTGGCGACATCAACGACGGTGGCTCAGGTTTCGACCGCTTAGGCGTGTTTGGAAATGGCCTCGTCGGTGTACAGCATACGAATTTTGAGTACTTTTTCCTTGTCGGCACGACTGGAAACGACACCATTATCGGGAGTTCCAAGGTTGACCTTGAGAATGGTTACTTCGGAGACGATACCCTCTTTGGCTTTACTGGAGATGATTTACTGGACGGTTTCTCCGGTGATGACGAAGTGCGCGGCGGTGACGGAACAGACCAACTGGGCGGTGCTTCGGGCGACGATCTGATCTTCGGCGGCAGTGGAAACGATACCGCAAGAGGACGCTATGACGAAGACAAGATGGTCGGTGGCGAAGGAAATGACTTCCTTGATGGAGGGCTGCACGACGACTTCCTAAACGGTGGCGGCGGGACCGACACCGCGATCGGCGGTAGTGGTGACGATACCTTCGTGGTGGACACCAGTACCGATGTCGTCTGGGAGTTCATCGGCAGCGGGGCCGCCGACTTCATTCGCTCCAACGCCAGCGACTTCACCCTGACCAGCGGCCCCTTGGGCGGGATCGAGCGGCTGGACATTCTCTCGGCCGCCATGACCGCCAACGCGACAGGCAACGGCGAAGACAACAGCCTGAACGGCAACAGTTTTCGCAATAGCCTGACCGGTCTCTCCGGCGATGATGTCCTGGATGGGGGCCTCGGCAATGATGTCATGGCCGGCGGCAGTGGTGACGATATCCTGTTCGTCGATCGTACCCTCGACGAGGTGATCGAAGGTTCCAGCGGCGGCGATGATCTGGTGATAGCAAGCGTTGAGTACAGCCTGACCACTCATGTCGAGCGCTTGCAGCTTACGAGTGGCGCCGGCCAGATCGATGGCGAGGGCAACGGCCAGCGCAACGAGATCCACGGCAACAGCGTGAAGAACATCCTGTCGGGCCACACGGCGGGAGACAGCCTCTTCGGCTGGGGCGGGGCCGATACCCTGCGCGGCAACGATGGGGTGGACAGCCTCTATGGTGGCAGCAGTGCCGACCGGGTCTTGGGCGGGGCCGGCGTCGATACCCTCTTCGGCGGTGCCCATGCCGACTCCTTGAACGGCGGATCGGGGCCGGATTGGCTCTATGGCGACAGTGGTAACGATTCCCTGAGCGGCGGCGGTGACGGCAACCAGGCCGACAACCTCTATGGCGGTGCCGGGTCGGACCAGCTGAGCCTCGGCAACTTCGACCGCGCCTTCGGCGGCAGCGGGTTCGACCGCTTCGTGCTGGGCGGCGATGAGGTGGGCGACGGCATGGGCTCGGGTGGGCCGGTCATCGAGGATTTCGCCGGTGTGGTGCTGAACACGGCGGCTGACAATGATACAATCGTCTTCGCCGCCGGGCTGGAGACCGGCAACTTCAGCTACATCAAGGGTCAGACCTTCCACGCCAGCGGCAACAGCGAGATCCGCTTTGCCGGCAATGGACAGATGCAGGTGGATACAGACGGCGACGGCACGACGGATCTTGCCTTCCAGGTCCAGGGCGTAAGCCAGGCAGGACAGCTCACCTTCAGCGACTTCTTGTGGCTGTAGGAGCAGCGCTCGCGAACAAGAGAGGAACGGAACCATGGCTTTGATCACCGGAACCAGCCTCAACGATACCCTGACCGGCACCGACATGCCCGACAGCATCTTCGGCTTCGGCGGCAACGATGTTCTCCTGGGCAACAGCGGCGATGACAGCCTCTTCGGGCAGAGCGGATTTGACGATCTCTTCGGCGGCTCGGGCAGCGATTCCCTGGTCGGAGGCAGCGGGAACGACGAGCTGCTGGGCGACGAAGACGCTGACACCCTCTTCGGCGGGACGGGGTTCGATCGCCTTTTCGGTGGGAAGGGCAGCGACTTTCTCCTCGGTGATACCGGCGACGATTCGCTCTATGGCGGTGGTGGTCACGACACGCTTTGGGGTCGAAGCGGCAATGACTACCTGGTAGGCGGTACCGGCGCAGATAGCCTTGTCGGATGGACGGGGGACGACACGGCGCGTGGTTACCAAGGCGACGATTTCGTGCTGGCGCTGCACGGAGAGGATACTGTCTATGGTGACAGCGGCGATGACAGCATCCGCGGGCAGAGCGGCAATGACATCCTCTTCGCCGGCAGCGGAAAGGATCAATTCTACGGCGATAGCGGATCGGATTCGGTCTTCGGTGGCGACGGCAATGACTTCATGGGCGGCGGCCCGGGTCACGACTGGATCTATGGTGACCTTGGATCCGATACCCTGTCTCCGAACAGCGGGCAAGATTCGGTCTTCGGCGGCTCTGGCAGCGACGAGGTCCGGCTCATCGGCAACTGGGGCGGCACCACCGACTACTTCAACGGTGGGTCGGGAAAGGACCTGCTCTTTCTTTTGGGTGAAGCGACGGTCGGCGGCTTGAACTTCACCAACTTCGAGTCTGTGCGCATTTTGGGCAGCACACCGGCGGAAATGATCTACGGAACCGATATCTCCGACACTATTCAGGCACTGGATGGAGCTGACGATGTGCGCGGTTTTGCCGGTGACGATCAGTTGCAGGGCGATTCCGGAAATGATTCTGTTCGCGGGAACAATGGTGATGACTTTCTGTTCGGCGGAAGTGGCGTCGATACCGTCTTCGGAGGGTCCGGCGACGACACCGCGCTCGGAGGCCATGACAAGGACAGACTGGGCGGCGGCAGCGGTGGCGATTTCCTCTATGGCGGTCTCGGCAGTGACACGATCGACGGCGGCCAAGGGGTCGATCGCATAGCGGGAGGCAACGCCAGCGACACCATCATCGTCGACACCATCAGCGATCAGGTGATCGAGTTTGCAGGCGGCGGCACCGCTGACCTCATTCAGTCCAAGGCAGGCGACTTCACCATACCCATTGGCGCAGCCGGACACTTCGAACGGCTTGTCATCGACAAGACAGCCGGCGCGGCCGATGCCAGCGGCAATGAGCGCGATAACAGCCTTATCGGCAACTCCTTTGCCAACTCGCTCGCCGGAGGATCGGGCGACGACGTCCTGGACGGCAAAGGCGGTGTCGATACCCTGGTCGGTGGCAGCGGGGAAGACACCTTCGTTGTCGCGCAGAAGAGCGATTCAGCTGTCGAGGTTGCCGGCGGCGGCAGTGATCTGGCCGTGGCTTCGGTCAATTACACCTTGGGCTTCCACATCGACAACCTGCGCATGGAGGCAGGTGCCGGTCCCATTGATGGGCGCGGCAATGGACTCAACAACGAGATGGAGGGGAACACCGCCAGCAACTCAATCACCGGTCGGGGCGGCAATGACAGCCTCTATGGCAATGGCGGCGCCGATACGCTGCGCGGCGATGACGACAATGACCTGCTCTACGGTGGCAGCGGGCAAGACCAACTCTTCGGTGCTGCCGGAAATGACAAGTTGGATGGCGATGCCAACAACGACATCTTGAACGGCGGTGCCGGCGCGGACGACCTGCAAGGTGGGGCCGGCAAGGACACGCTCTTCGGAGCCGTCGACGGCAGTGCCGTGGACCTGCTGCGCGGACAGGCCGGCGACGATAGCCTCAGTCTCGGCAATGCTGATACGGCCTTCGGCGGCGCGGGACAGGACGCCTTCATCCTCGGCGGCGATGAGATCGGCAATGGTGCTGGTTCGGGTGGCCCCCTGATCCAGGACTTTAGCGGCGTCAAGCTGAACACGGCGGCCGAGAACGACAGCCTGGTCTTTGCCATGGGCCTGGAGAGCGGCACCTTCGATTATCGCGGCGGTGCTGCCTTCACCGGCGGCGGCAACAGCGAAGCCCGCCACGCCGGTCAGGGCCAGATCCAGGTCGATACCGACGGCGACGGCAGTGCTGACCTCTTCTTCCGGCTAAATGGCATGAGCCAGGCCGGACAGCTCACCTCTAGCGATTTCTTGTGGCTCTAGGGAGGGCCAGCAGATGGTCGTATCGACAGCTAACTTCTGGCGCGATCTGGGGCAAGTCCACAGCCTCTCCAGCGGGCCAACGGGCGACGCCATGTTCGATCCCGTCGTGGTCGGTCTTGTCGGCGGTGGCTTCGTCATCGCCTACACCGATGACAGCAACGCCAACGACAGCTCCAACGGCTCCGACATCATCGGCCGGATCTACGACATCAACGGGCATCCCGTCGGCAGCGAGATACAGCTGAACAGCCATAGGACGGTTCACAACGAAGGCAATCCCGAGCTGGCCGCTCTGTCGGACGGCGGATTTGTCCTGGTCTACGAGGATACGGACGCAAATGGCACCTCCTTGATCTGGCAGACCCATTCCGCCACAGGATCGGTGACCGATTCCGGTGTGGTCTTGAGCGACCCGGGTGCTGACGTGCTTGGAGGCCCTCGCGTTGCCGTTTTCGCCGATGACAGCTTTGTGGTCACCTATCGGCGCACCAGCGGGGGCGACGATCAGATCAAGGCCAAGATCGTAGCCTCCGACGGCACCGTCGGCCCGGAACTGGACGTGCGCAACCACCCAGACGACCCCAGACAACCGGACGTGGCCGTCCTGGACGCCAATCGTTTCGTCGTCACCTACATCGAAGATGATCCGGCGGGCGAGCGGCCCGAGTTCCGCATTCTGGATCGCGACGGCACTGTGCTGCTGAACCGCAACGTCGAAGCCCCCAGCAGCGAGAACAGCGTTCCGCGAGTGGCCGTCCTGACGGGCGGGCGCATCGTCATCGTCTGGACCGACGACACCAATCTTACGGATGGCGATGTCTACCTACGGATCTATGACGATCAGGGAAACGATATTGCCGGCTTGGTCGAGGTCTCGGCCAACGCGATCAATGACGAGAGCGACCCGACCATCACGCCTCTTGCAGATGGCGGTTTCCAAGTGGCCTTCGAAAGCATCGGCATCAATCGCGAGATCCTGGCCCAGCGCTTCGATGCCGACGGCAACAAGATCGGCGGCCGCTCGCCCGTGGTCTCTACCAGCAACGTGCTGGATTCACCGGAGATCGCCTTGCTGGCGGACGGGCGCTTCGTCGCGAGCTGGGCCCAGTTTGGCGGTATCGGCAATGGGATCGATGTCTCCGCCAACATCTGGGATCCCCGCGACAGCATCGTCTTCGGCACCTCCGGCGATGACAACATTGCCGGCAGCAATCAGTTTGGCTCCTCCATTTTCGGCCTTGATGGCGACGATAGCCTCCACGGCGGCAATCTGGACGACACGCTGCAAGGTGGTAAAGGCAATGACTGGCTGAATGGCCGGACCGGCGATGATGACCTGCGCGGCGGCAACGATAGCGACCGCCTGCTGGGGGACACCGGGGAAGACATTCTCCGCGGCGGCAACGGCTTCGACAGCCTCTTTGGTGGAAGCGGCGCCGATACGGCCTATGGATTGAGCGGTGACGATCGGATCACCGGCGGCCAGGGGATCGACAGCCTCTTCGGTGGCAGCGGCGCCGACTATATCTACGGTGGGCCGCAGTTTGACATCATTACCGGCGGCAGCGGCGCCGACACAGTCTATGGCGCCAGCGGCGCCGATGTCTTCATTGTTCGCCCCGGCGAGGTCACGGTCGGGGAACAGATTTTTGGCGGGCCACAGTTCGACAACATGCTGTTCTACGACGGCGCCGGCTTCGTTGACGGACTGCTGATCCAAAACATCGAGCGCTTCGCCTTCTATGGCACCAGCGGCAATGACAGTATCGACGGCAGCACTGCTGACGATACCATGCGCGGCTATGGTGGAAATGATCAACTGAACGCGCGTGACGGAGACGACAGAGTTATCGGCGCGGATGGCCGAGACACCCTGCGCGGCGGCACCGGCCTTGATCGTATCTTCGGCGGAACCGGTGTCGACACAGTCTTCGGCGGCGAGGGTGTAGATACAGCCTATGGAGGTCTGTCAGACGATCGCTTCTCTGGCGGAGCTGGCAACGACAGCCTCTTCGGCGACGAGGGCAGCGACTTCATCAATGGTGGCATCGGCTTGGACCGCATGTATGGCGGCAAGGCCAGTGACACCTTCGTGGTGGACATTGCAACCGACCAGGTCTTCGAAGGGACCGGCGGTGGCCTTGAAGACATGATCCGCTCCAACGCGAGCAGCTACAATCTGGATGACGATGTCCAGGTCGAGTTTTTGGTCCTGGTCACCGGCGCCGGCGACATCGACATCAGCGGCAGCGATCGCGACAACAGTATCAGTGGAAACAGCGGCGAGAATGTCATCTGGGGCGATGAGGGTGACGACCGTCTGGATGGTGGATTGGGCGCCGACATTCTGATTGGCGCTACCGGAGACGATATCATGGTCGCCGACACGAGCGGCGATCTGGTCCAAGGGAGCCAGGGCCGCGACACGGTGATCGCCTCTGCCGACTTCACGCTTCCGAACGATGTGGAGGTGCTGATCCTCGCCAGCGGCGCTGGAGCGATCGAGGGACAAGGAACCTTCAGCTACAATCTGATCATCGGCAATACGTCGAGCAACAGCCTCTTCGGGGAGGGCGGCAGCGACAGTCTCTACGGCATGCGCGGAAGCGATCGCTTGTTCGGCGCGGCCAACAGCGATCAGCTCTTCGGTGATGTCGGAACTGACCGCCTCTATGGTGGCGGCCACGCCGATACACTCTCCGGCGGATCGGGAAATGACACGCTCTATGGTGGCGGCGGAAATGATACCTTGGATCTCTCCAACCAAGACCTGGCACGCGGCGGACCGGGAGTAGATCGCTTCCTGCTGGATGGTGACGAGGTTGGCAGCAACGGCTCCGGCGGTCCGGTCATCGCCGACTTCTCCGGACAGCTCCTCAATCCGGGCCAGGGTCCCGACCGCTTGGTCTTCGCCGCCGGGCTGGAGAGCGGCAGCTTCGCTTACCGCGGTGGCGCCGCTTTCACCGGGAACGGCAACAGCGAGGCACGCTATGTAGGACAGGGGCGGGTTCGGGTCGACACTGATGGCGACGGCAGCGGCGACCTCACTTTCCGCATCGAGACCGTCAGCCAGGCAGGGCAGCTCACCGCCACCGATTTCCTCTGGTTATAGACCCCCTGCCGCAGCCACTCTGTCCCATCTTCACTGACCAGACCGTCTAGTCAGTGGCAGAAGCAGTTCGCTGCCATCGTCAAGACCGCAGAAAGGGTCAGTTTTCGATGAAACTCTACAACGCCGCTATCAGCCCCAGCGCCCAGCGCGTCCGCATCTTCCTGGCCGAGAAGGGCCAGGAGGTGGAGACCCAGAACCTGGACCTCTTCCAGAACGAAGCCCGCAGCCCAGCGTTCATGAAGATCAACAGCCTGGGCGCGATCCCGACCCTGGTGTTGGACGACGGCACGGTCGTCACCGAGACCATCGCCGTCTGCCGCTATCTGGAGGGGCTCTTTCCAGAACCACCGCTCTTCGGCACCGACGCCAAGTCCCAAGCCTTGGTCGAGATGTGGGTGCGCCGCATGGAGCTGGAGATCATGCGCCCCCTGGCCGACATGGTGCAGCACAGCCTCCCCTTCTTTGCCGAGCGGATGACGCAGCTGCCGGCCTATGCCGAGATGCAGCGCAAGACGGCGGCTGAGAAGTTCGCCTGGCTGGACCAGGAGATCGACGGCCGCCCCTATCTGACCGGTGAGGACTTCACCATGGCCGACATCGTCGGTATGTCTGCTCTCTCCGTCGCCGGCTTCGCCGAAGCCGAGCCCGATGCCAGCCTGACCAACCTGCACGCCTGGAAGGACCGCGTCTCGGCGCGGCCCAGCTATCAAGCATAAAGGAACCACGCGATGAGCTACTATCTCTTGATGCTGCGCGATCGCAGTGACCGCTGGGCCAGCTTCTCACCGGAGGAGCAGCAGGCGGTGATTGGGCGCTTCAACGCCTGGAACGATGAGCTGCGGGCGCAGAAGCGTTTCGTCTCGGCCGGTAAGCTCACCCAAGACCGCGGCCTAACCGTCCGCGGCAAGAGCGATGAGGCGGTCGTCGACGGGCCCTACTCCGAGGCCAAGGAGGCGATCGGCGGCTACTTCCTCTTGCGTGCGGAGAGCCCCGAGGAAGCGGCCGAACTGGCCAAGGGCTGCCCGATCGTGAGCTATGGCGGCTCCGTCGAGGTGCGAGAGATCGCAGCCCTCATTGGGCCGGAGGGGCGCATCGACTGATGCCAGAGACCAGCCGCGCACTGACCGAGCATCTTTTTCGCGATCGCTGGCGCGACGTCATCGCGGCACTGGTCAATCGCTTCGGTGCGGCGCGGCTGGAACAGATCGAAGACGCGGTCCAGGCAGCCTTCCTGAAGGCCCTGGACCGCTGGTCCCTGGAGGGTCCGCCGGCCAATCCCGGAGGCTGGATCTATCGGGTGGCCGTCAACGCACTGCTGGATCAGCTCCGCCGCGAAGGCCGCTTCCCAAGCGCGGCGGTCGCCGAAGACTTGATCGACGAGCGTCAAGAGGAACCGCTCTGGTTCGGCCCGCTGGCCGACGATGTGATGCGGATGATCCTGGTCTGCGCCCACCCCAGCCTGCGTCCGCGCGAAAGCCTGGCGATCACCCTGCGCCTGGTCTGCGGTCTGGGCCTGCACGAGATCGCCAGTGCCCTGCTGTTGAGCGATGAGGCGGCCCACAAGCTCTTGACCCGCAGCAAGGCGAAGCTGCGTGAGGCTGCACCCTCGCTTGAACCCTCGCGTCTGGAGCTGGATTGGAGCAGCGATGCGGGCTCCCGCCGCCTCCTCAGGATCTTGCAGTCGATCTATCTGCTCTTCAACGAAGGCTACAGCGCCAACACCGGCGACAGTCTGGTGCGCCTGGAGCTGACGCGCGAAGCCGAACGCCTGCTGCTGTTGTTGCTTGACAGCGAGGCGGCGAAGGACAGCCGGCTTTGGGCCTTGGCTGCGCTGATCTCCTTTCAGGCCTCGCGTCTGCCGGCCCGCACGGGCCCGGAGGGACATCTGCTCCGCCTCAGCGAGCAGGACCGACAGGCCTGGGACCAGCGCAAAATCGCGCAGGGTTTCGCCTGTTTGGATCGTGCCATCGGCGGGCCCGACTGTGGTCGCTACCACCTGGAAGCCGCGATCGCCGCCTGCCATGCCGGTGCCCCTTCCTACGAGGAGACCGACTGGCCGCAGATCCTGGCACTCTATGATCAACTGCTGGAGATCTGGCCGACGGCGGTGGTTCGGCTCAATCGCGCCGTGGCTTTGGCCATGGTCGAGGGGGCGGCGGCCGGCCTCTCGGCCCTTGCCCTTCTGCTGGACGACAAGGCGCTGGCGAACAGCTATCTGCTGCCCGCCGTCAGCGCCGACCTCTTAAGCCAAGAAGGCCGCAATCAGGAAGCCGCAGCGCATTACGAGCGCGCCATTGCGCTGGCACGAAACGATGCGGTCAGCCGCTTCCTCACAGACCGCGCCGCAGCGCTGCCGCACGCCTGAAGTTTTTTTGTCTCTTCTGTCCCTCACCGTTCGTCTCTGCTAAGGGAGGCAGTCCGCCTTCGATATGCAAAGGAGAGATGCAGAATGTCCGTCGTAACGGTGAACTGGTTCGAAATCCCTGTCCGCGATGTTGAGAAGGCGGCCGGCTTCTACGGCAAGGTCTTAGGCTGCAGCTTCAAGGCCATGGAGGGCCCTGCTGGCCCCATGCAAGCCTTCCTCAACGGCGAGGACATGACGGGTTGTCTCGTTCAGGGCGATCACACCAACCCGGGTGGCCAGGGCATCTCGATCTATCTGGAGGCATCCGGCGACATTGACGGCTGCCTTGCGCGCGCAGAAGCGAATGGCGGCAAAGTCTCGGTGCCGAAGACCTCCATCGGGGAGTATGGCGAGATCGCGCAGATCATCGACCCCGACGGCAACGCGGTCGGCCTGCACACCATGTAGCCCTTTGCAACTCTGTGGCGGGGTCTTGTCTGAAAAGGCGGCCTCGCTACAGTGGCGTGATGGTGACCACACGCTGCGACTACGAGGGCGAGGCCGGACGCTGGACGCTCTGGCGTCGCCCTCCCTGCGTGCAGCTCCAGGGCTACGTCCTAGAGCTTCAGGCCTATCAGGAGCGTGGTGGTCCGCGTCTCGTGCGCCGAGAGCTGCCCAAGGGTTTCCTGCCGCTCATCATCGTGCTCGGCCCCGGTTTTGAGTTAGCAGATGCCTCGGCACCGGGTGGTTGGCGTGCACTCAAGCACAGCTTTCTGGCAGGCCTGCATCGCGCGCCGGCAGAAGTGGCCTCTTATGGCGAATCCCTCTGTCTTCAGGTTGACTTCACGCCACTGGGTGCACGGCGTTTCTTTCGCTGTGAGTTGGAGGCGCTGAGCGATCGCGTGCTCGATCTGGAAACGGTCGCGGCAGCCTTCGCGAGCCGACTGGAGGGCCAGCTTTTCGATTGCGCCTCCTGGGAAGAGCGTCTCGATCTCTTAGAATCGGTCCTGATCCGGCGCATCCATGGCTCACCCAACTGCGATCCTCGCCTGGCCCGGGCCTACTATGCTTTGGCACAGCATGACGGCGCCCTCTCCATCTCCGGCTTGGCCGCAGACCTAGAGGTCAGCCGCAAGCACCTGAACGCCCTCTTCAAGCGCGAGCTGGGGATGAGCCCCAAGCTCTTCGCCCGGACCCTGCGCTTTGCCAAGGCAGTCGAACGCCTCTCTGCCAGGGAGCAGCGGCCGCTCTCTCTGGCCGCCTTGGCTGCCGATTGCGGCTACGCGGACCAAAGCCATTTCACGCGCGATTTCAAGACATTTGCGGGAGAGACGCCGCGCTCGCTCTACAGCAGACTGCTGCCGGATCGGCACGGCCTTCTGGCAGGGGTCTCCGAGTAAGGTAACAAAGCTTCAAGACAAGCCTGCGATCCTTCGCCAATCTCGCCGCA
Source organism: Rhodospirillales bacterium (assembly GCA_963669335.1). Lineage (GTDB taxonomy): Bacteria > Pseudomonadota > Alphaproteobacteria > Kiloniellales > JACOMY01 > JACOMY01. Next base: position 258,405 of record OY770023.1, on the reverse strand, counting down.
TGACAGTCGGCAAAGGAGGAGTCCCATGAGCAGCCGTGCCATCCCCTGTATGCGCTACGCCGATGCCCCCGGCATGATCGAATGGCTCTGTCGCGTCTTCGGCTTCGAACGCAATCTGGTGGTCGAGGATGGGGCTGGTGGCATCACCCACGCTCAGCTGAATTTGGGTGGCGGCATGATCATGCTGGGGAGCGCGCGCAAGGAAGAGTTCGGGGCCATGCAGAGCACGGCGCAGGCCTTGGGCGGCAACAGCCAAAGCGCCTATCTGGTGGTCGAGGACGTCGATGCCGTGGCTGCCAAGGCCGAGGAGGCCGGCGGTGAGATCACCCGCGCCCCGCAAGACGAGCCCTATGGAGGACGCGGCGCTTCGCTGAAAGACCCGGAGGGCTACCTCTGGAACATCGGCAGCTACGATCCCTGGGCCGAACCCGAGAGCAGCCGATAGGCCTCGATTGGAACCTGTCTGCCTTTGACCGCTATGGCACCGACCGGCTCGAAGGCAGCGGGCGCGCCGGCCGCCTCCCAGGTGGCGCTGCAGGCCAGGACGCTGCTGGCGGTCTGCTTGTTGGCATCCTCCAGGCGCTGCGCGCTGTTCACCGTGTCGCCATAGACCGTATAGCTGCGTTGACTGCCGCCGATGCTGCCGGCAGCCAGGGGACCGCTGGCGAGGCCAATCCGCACCTTGAAGCAGGTGTCACCATAGCGCGCCCGCTCACAGTGGATCAGCAGCTCCTTGGCAGCCGCGATCGCATCGGCGGCAGCCTCCGCCCGTGGCCTGGGCAGCCCGAAGGTCGCCAGCATGGAATCACCGGCATAAGAGAGCGCGGTGCCACCGTGGTCAGAGACGACCCGCGCGGCATCCGAGAAGAAGGCATCGAGCGCGGTCATGACCACAGCCGCCTCGCGCCCTTCAGAGAAGCCGGTGAAGCCTTCGATATCGAGATAGAGCACGGTGGCGTCCTGCACCTTGGGCTCCAGCGCATCGGGCTGGGCTAGGATGTCGGCAGCGACGTCGGTCGGCACGAAATGGCCGAAGACCTCTTCGGCGCGCTGCCGGCGTTTCTCAGCCTCGGCAAAGGCAACCACAGCACTGCGGGCCCGACCGACCGCCAAGGCCAGCAGGGCCGCTGAACCTAAGAGAACGGCGGTCTCTTCGTAGCGCACCCCCCAATTGATGAAGTCAACGCTGAGCAGCAGGTCCATATAGATCTCGGCCGTAGGATCGGGACCGATGTCCGACCAGGAACGCACCGTTTCCAGTTCTGAGACGATGACCGCGACCACCATCCAGTAGCCGACGCTTAAGGCAGCACCGGTGAAGAGCACCAATCCCGGCATCAGCGAAAGCGCCGTCATCGCCAGCAGCAAAAACAGCAGATGAATGCCGTAGGCACGGAACACCAGGATCTTGGGCACCTCTTCCGTCACCAAGAGCGGCAGGACCATGGCAGCGATGGTCATGACCGAGATATCCAGCCCGAAGAGGGCATAGCGATGCCAGCGGCGCTCATAGCGCGTGTTCAGGCTGAAGAGCACCAGGAGGCCAAGCGCCAACATGGCCAGAACGGCCACAACGCCTGTCGGGTTGCCATGGATCAAAAAAGCATAGCCCTGCCAGGTGGCGAGGAGCGCCAGGAGCACAGATCGGCCGATCAACAATAGCCGAAAGCCCCCACGCTCGGCAGTCGCGAGGGTCCGTTCGATCTCATCCCCGGGAACAGCAGATTGATCTGCACGCCCGAGGAAGGCGCGCGATGCGGCTGTCAGAGAAGCGGCAGCGGGAAACGATCTGGTCATGGATGTTGCTTCACCTCGCTTCGCTCTTCCGCATTCCTCTGAATGGCACAGGCCCAGCCGTTCCAACGACCGCTGGCTGAACCTTCCAAAGGCTCAAGACCGGGAAGCCTGTTCTCGACTCCGGCCTCTCGGCTGTGCTCTTCTCGGCACTCTTGCCCATGGCCAAGGCGCGCTCCCAAGAGTTCCGGACGCCAGGCCCGCCGATCGCAGCGGCAAGACTAGAGATGGAACAAAAGCACTCTGTGTCATGGCCTCCTTTCGATTTTTGCACGCCGCCGACATTCACCTCGACAGCCCCCTCAAGGGCTTGGCCGGGCAAGAGGGTGCTGCGGCCGAACGCATAAGGATGGCAACCAGAGAGGCGCTCGGCCAACTTGTCGGCCTGGCGATCGAAGAAGCGGTCGACTTCCTGATCCTGGCCGGCGACATCTATGATGGCGATTGGCGCGACTATAAGACCGGCCTCTTCTTCACCGCAGAGATGGCGCGTCTCAAGGCCGCCCGCATCCCAGTCTTTCTGCTGCACGGCAATCACGATGCCGAAAGCCAGATCACCAAGAAGCTGGCGCTTCCGGACAACGTCGCGGTCTTCGCGACCCGCAAGGCAGAGACACTCCAGCTGGACGACCTCAAGGTCGCGCTGCACGGCCAGAGTTTCCGGGAACGGGACGTCACCGACAATCTGGCCCTCTCCTATCCGGACCCCCTGCCCGGCCACTTCAACATCGGCGTACTGCACACCGGCCTGGGCGGCATGGGAGGCCATGCCAACTATGCGCCCTGCTCGCTCAACGACCTGGTCGGCAAGGGCTACGATTACTGGGCATTGGGCCATGTGCACAGGCACCAGGTCCTGCATCAACGCCCGCACATCGTCTTTCCGGGTAATCTGCAGGGCCGACACATACGCGAGACCGGTGCCAAGGGCGCCTACCTGGTCACGGTGGAGGACAGCGAGGTCGTCGATCTTGCCCACCTCCCCTGCGACCTGGTGCGCTGGACGGAGCTGGCGATATCGCTGACCGCAGCACCCAGCTTCGGCGCCGTCATCGACTACCTGCGCAATCACCTGGAGCAAGCCGTGGCCGAGCTGGCTGACGGCAGACTGTTGGCCTGCCGCATCCTCCTGCAGGGCCGGACAGAACTGCACGGCCAACTCCTCTCCGCCGAAGATCATCTGCTGGCCGAGGCCCGCAACTGCGCCCTCAGCCTGGGAGAGGAGACGGCCTGGGTCGAGAAGCTCGTGATCGCAACCGAAGCGCCTCTGGATCCGCTGGCGATCGCAGAGCGCGAAGACGCCCTGGGGGCGCTGCAGCGCATGCTCCAAGAGGCGGGCAGTGACGAGACCCTGCGCGATCAGATCGAGGGGGACATCGGCCAGATGGCCCGCAAACTACCGCCCGAGCTGCGCCGAGAGATCGAGGACCCGCTTCTGCAGATGGCGATCGAGGGCGACCAGGCAGCGCTGATCGAGGCCGTCTCTTCCTATCTCAGCGGACGTTTGACCGCCGGGGAGGAGTGACGGTGCGCCTCGGGCGGCTCAACCTCATCCGCTATGGGCACTTTAGCGATTGCTGCTTCGACCTGCCCCCTGGGCGGGCGGACCTTCACATCATCTTCGGACCGAACGAGGCCGGCAAGTCGACCACGCTAGCCGCCATCGAGGATTTACTGTTTTCCGTATCCGAGCGTTCGCCCTATGGCTTCTTGCACGGCAATCAGAACATGCGCATCGGCGCCGTCCTGGAGACGGAGGGCTCAACCTTAGAGGTCGTGCGGCGCAAGGGCCGCAAGGAGACTTTGCTGGACAGCGAGGGCGCGCCACTGGTCGGCGGTGAAGCCTTGCTCAAACCCTTCCTGGCCGGTGCCGACCAGTCCTTCTTCCAGCGCATGTTCAGCCTGGATCATCAGCGTCTGCGTAGTGGTGGACAGGAGATTCTGGAGGCCAAGGACGACGTCGGCCAGATGCTCTTCGCGGCCGGATCGGGCATCGCCGGGTTGCGACCGCTTCTGGCCGCCCTCTCGGATGAGGCTGATGGCCTATGGGCACCGCGGCGGGCCGAGAAGCGCCGCTTCTACCTGGTCGACGACAAGCGCAAGACGGCCGACGCTAACCTGCGCGAGCAAACCCTGACCGCGAGCAGGTGGCAGGAGCTGAAGCGTAGCCGTGACGAGGCCGAGGCGGCCTATCGCAGGATCAATGACGAGATTAAGGCCAAGACCGTCGAGCGCAATCGTTTGGGCCGTATCCGCCGCGTGTTTCGCAGTGTGCGCAGGCTAGAGGAGCTGGACAGCGACCTTGCAGCACTGGGCGATGTCGTAGAGCTTCCCGAGGATGCAACCCGGACTCTGGCCGAGACGGAGCGTGAGGACAGCCTGGCAGCCACCCGCAAGTCGACGCTGCAAGATCAACTGATAGAGGCGGAGGCAAGCCTGCAGGCCCTGACCTTCGATGAGACGCTGGTCCGGCACGCCGATCAGGTTCGCGAACTCGCCGAGCGCGCCATCGAAGTTCGAAGCGGGCGCCTAGACCTGCCAAGGCGCCAGGCGGAGTTGGTGAACGCCGAGAAAGAGCTGAAGGCTGATGCCAGGGAACTGGGCTGGATGGAGCTTGACGCTGGCGCTCTGGCGGACAAGGTCCCAGCACGCAGCAGGGTCCGCGTTGTCCGCGAGCTCTTGGGTCGTCGCGGCAAGCTGGAAACCGCGGTTGAAACCCACCGCGACCACTTGGAGGAGGCCGATCAGAAGCGCGATACGCTGAGCCGACGACTGCAGGAGGCAGAGTTTCCTCTGGAGGTCTCGAGGCTCGCGACCACGATCAAAGTCTTGCGCGAGAAGGGAGATCTTGCAGGCCGCCTGCGCAGCGCAGGCAAGGTCCTGAAGATGGCCGAGGATCGTGTGGCACGCCGCCTTGAGACCCTTGATCCGCTTGTCGCCGAGGAAGCGCATCTGGTGACGATGCGCCTGCCGGTTTCGGCGGAGGTCGAGGCGTTCCGGGATCGCGAGCAAGACTGGAAACGCCGTCTGCAAGAGGCAAAAAAACAGATCCTTTCATGTAAGCAGGAACGGGACGCCGCAGCGGCCGCTGTCGAGCAGCGCGTGCGGGACGAACAGCTGGTCACGCCGGAAGACCTGGCGCAGGCCCGCGAGAGGCGCAATCGCCTCTGGTCCATGGTGAAAATCAAGCAGCTGGAGGGCCGGGCGATCCCGGAGGCGGTGTCGCGCGGCCTCGAGGCGGCTCTGCCAGATCCCGCATCCGCTTTCGAGCCGGCGATGGAGACTGCGGACGCTCTGGCCGACCGCAGGTTCGATCAAGCCGAAGCGGCCGGCCAGTTGGCGGAAATCAGACGCAAGATCGGAGAGTTGGAAAGCCAGCTCACCCAAGCAATGGAGCGGGAGAGCCATTTGGTCGAGGCCGGTAAGGCACTGCAATCGGAATGGGCGGAGATGTGGAGGGCGGCCTTGGTCAAACCGATAGCGGCCGAAGCGATGCTCAAGTGGCTGGGCGACCGGGCACAGCTCTTGGAGGAGATCGAGACGCGGGAAGCGGCCCAAATCGAATGGGCCTCCCTCAAGCAGGAGGAGCAAGACGCCAAGGAAGTCTTGCTTACCGAGTTGGCCGCTGTCTCCTTCGATATCCTTGGGCTGGGCAACGATAGCCTGCCACTCATCATCGAGCGTGCTGCGGAGGCCCAGGCCGGCGAAGAAGCCAAAGCCAGCCAGAGAGCGGACATAGAAAAGGACTTGGCTGAGGCGGCAAGCGAGGCGGCGCAGCAAGAACGGCGATTAGAGCGCGCCAGCGCAGACCTCGAGACCTGGCGACGTGAGCGGAGCGTCGCGCTGGCGGATCTCGGCTTGGCCGCAGACCTGGCGCTCGATGCGATCGAACCTTCGCTCGATTTGATCGAAGAGCTGCGGGAAACTGCGGGCAAGATCCGGGCTCTCCGCCATGACCGTATCGACAAGATCAAGCGAGACCTGGCCGGATTCGATCTGGCTGTAGAACAATTGGTCGGTCACATAGCCAAGGATCTGACGGAGCTTACAGCCGAGGAGGCTGTATCACGCCTCGTCATGCGCCTCGACGACGCCGAGGCGGTTCGAAAGCAACGCCGGCAGACCAGCAAAAGAATTGAAGAGCTGAAGAGTCAGGTCGAAGCAATTGACCAAGAGCAAAGCGAACGAGCGGCCTCGCTGTCTCATCTGATGGCGTTAGCCGGAGCCTCGAACGCCGCCGGGCTCAAGGAGGCCATCGCGAAGTCCGATCGGAAGCGCACAAGTGTAGGCCAGAGGTTGGAAACCATCGCGACGCTCCGCCAAGACGGTGACGGCAAGGCCCCGGAGGAACTGGCGGCGGAATGCGCCGAGGTCGAATTCGACGCGATCAGCGCCAAGACCGCCTCGATCGATATGGAGCTAGCCACGCTCAGCGAACAGGAGCGCGCCGCAATCGAGGTCCTCACGCAAGCACGGCAAGACTTTCAGACGATCGGCGGCGATGATGCTGCCGCGCGGGCCGCCGCGGACAAGGAAGCAGCTCTGGCAGAGATGCAGGAGGTCGCCCAACGCTATGTCCGGGTGAAGACCTCCGCGATCCTTCTGCAATGGGCGATCGACCGCTATCGGCGAGAAAAACAGGCCCCTCTGCTGAAACGCGCGAGCGTGCTCTTCGCAATCATGACCGGCGATTCCTTTGCCGGTCTGGAGGTTGCCTACGACGAGCAGGACAGGGCGGAACTGCGCGGGCTTAGGTCCGACGGCAGCCAGATTGCCCTCTCCGGCATGAGCAGCGGCACGGCCGATCAGCTCTACCTGGCCCTCAGGGTCGCAGCGATCGAGGATTACCTGCAGCGTGCGGAGGCACTGCCCTTCGTGGCAGACGACCTCTTCATCAACTTCGACGACGCGCGGGCAGCGGCGGGGCTCCGCATCATGCAGGGCTTGAGTCGCGAGACTCAGGTCCTCTTCTTCACCCACCATCAACATCTCGTAGATCTGGCGCACAAGACGCTCGAGGGTTCGATCAATCTGGTGACCCTATCGGACGGGCAGGAGCTGCCCACGTGAACCGCCCTTGATCAGGCGCTCGGCCGCTGCGTAAAGCCGTCGAATCGGCGTGGGGCCTCGTCCCGGCTGTCAACGTCTTTCACCTGCGCCAAGGGTGGTCCGATGCGCAGACGTCTCAGCATTTCATGCACGGCCGCCTCGTCTCCGACCAGCATGGCTTCGACACGTCCGTCGCGGCGATTGCGAACCCAGCCGGTGATGCCGAGAGCGTCGGCCTCTTGGCAAGTCCAGCCGCGGAACCAGACCCCTTGAACGCGGCCGCTCAAGAAGACGTGGCGCGCAATCTCCGTCATCTGTGTCTGTCCTTGGGACGCCTGTCCCTGGAACGCCTGGCCTTAGCGTCGCCGCGGCCCCAGACGTAGAGCGCCTCCATCGCCAGATCCGCGGCCCGCTTGGCAGCAGCCTCCCACTCAGGACCGCGCAGCCACTGATCTTCCATGGTAATCGCTGGCTGACCCTGCTGCTCATGCATCAGCTTGTTTCTGAGGCCCCTGAGCCAGGCCTGCTCCTCGCCGCGCGTGTGCTCGGGAAAGCCGCTGTTAAAGGCCTGTGCATCGACGATGGCGGCCGCCAGGAGGCAGACGGCCGCCCAAGCGCCACCGCAGAAGCTGCGCTGCAGTTCCACCATCAAGGCGGCTGCCTGTTCGGAGAGGCGGCCGGCACCGCCCTCTGCATAGCCCTTCTCACAAGAGACCAGCCAGTCGCGGCGCGCCTCCCAGAGGTCTTCGCTCGGGCGTTCGATCAGCTCCAGCATGGGCCCGCCCGCAGCCGCTCTCGGCTATTCGAACTCGACGATGGCCTGATCGACGGAGAGCGATTCGCCGGGCGCACAGTGCAACTTCTTGACCGTACCGTCGGCGACCGCACGCAGGACGTTCTCCATCTTCATGGCCTCGACCACCGCCAACTCTTCACCGGCCTTGACGGTCTGGCCGACCTCCACAGCCAAGGACACCAAGAGACCCGGCATCGGCGAGAGCAGGAAACGAGACAGGTCAGGCGGCGCCTTGATCGGCATCATCCGCAGCTGTTCGGCAAGGCGCGGCGGCAACACCAGCGCCTCGATCATGGCGCCGGCGTGGATGAAGATCCAACGCGGGCCCTTGCGGTCGACCTGAATGACCCTGGTCACACCGTCGATCTGCGCCTCAAGCAGAGGATCGCCCGGCTGCCAGGCGCTCTCGATGGCTCCATCGCCCAGCGCAGACTGGGCCGAGAAGCCGCTGGAATGGGGTGTCAGCTGCACGGCGTGTTCCGCACGCGCCTCACTGCCCTCGATGCAGACCACCCAGTCGCCCAGGTGCCTGGGGCGCTGGCTCACCTGGCCAGAGATCAGTCCCTCGCGCTCAGCCACACGTCGCGCTGCCAGGGCCGCCGCCAGCACCAGGCTCCGCAGCACCTCGCCTTCCGGCTCCCCAGCGCTGTAACCGTCTGGGAACTCTTCGGCGATGAAGCCTGTGGTCATCTGACCAGAACGAAAGCGCGGATGCTGCACCAGGGCCGTCAGGAAGGCCGCATTGTGGTTGATGCCGCGGATGTAATAGGCATCCAAGGCCTGGGCCAAGCTGTCAGAGGCCGCATCGCGCGTCTCGCCATAGCCGATCAGCTTGGCGATCATGGGGTCGTAATAGATCGAGATCTCTGACCCCTCGTTGACGCCACTGTCGATGCGCACGCTGGGACCTTCGGCCGGCGGGATGTAGCGCACCAGGCGTCCGATCGAGGGCAGGAAGTTGCGGGCCGGATCCTCGGCATAGACGCGGGCTTCCACCGCCCAGCCCTTGATGCCGACATCCTCCTGGTTCAGGCTCAGATGCTCGCCGGCGGCGACGCGGATCATCCACTCCACCAAGTCGATGCCGGTGATCAGCTCGGTCACCGGATGCTCCACCTGCAAGCGGGTGTTCATCTCCAGGAAGTAGAAGTTCTTGTCCTTGTCGACGATGAACTCCACGGTCCCGGCCGAGTGGTAGTTGACCGCCTGCGCCAGGGCCACGGCCTGGGCGCCCATGGCCGCCCTGGTCTCTGGATCGAGGAAGGGCGAAGGCGCTTCTTCCAGCACCTTCTGATGGCGTCGCTGGATCGAGCACTCACGCTCGTTCAGGTGAATGACCTTGCCGTGCTTGTCGCCCAGAACCTGGATTTCAATGTGGCGCGGCTCGACCACGAACTTCTCGATGAAGACGCGATCGTCACCGAAGCTGGAGCGGGCCTCGTTCTGTGCCGAGCGAAAGCCCTCACGGGTTTCCTCGTCACTGTGGGCAATGCGCATGCCCTTGCCACCGCCACCGGCAGAGGCCTTGATCATCACCGGGTAGCCGATGCCCTGGGCAATCCCGACCGCCTGCTCGGCGTCTGGGATCGCTTCCAGATGGCCGGGTACGGAGGAGACCTCGGCCTCCTGCGCCAACTGCTTAGAGGCGATCTTGTCGCCCATGGCCTCGATGGCAGAAGCGGGCGGGCCGATGAAGACGATACCCGCCTCCTCCAGCGCCTGGGCAAATTCAGCCTTCTCGGAAAGGAAACCAAAGCCCGGATGCACGGCCTGGGCGCCGGTATCCTTGCAGGCCTGGATGATGCGGTCGGCGCGCAAATAGCTCTCGGCCGAGGGTGCCGCACCGATGGCCACGGCCTCATCGGCCATGCGCACGGCCAAGCTGTCGGCATCGGCTTCGGAATAGACGGCAACGGTCTTGATGCCGAGGCGGCGGCAGCTCTTGATCACCCGGCAGGCAATCTCACCGCGGTTTGCGATCAGGATCTTGTCGAAGAGGGGCATGGCGGTCTCTGCTGTCCCTAGCGTCGGGGCCTTGCGGCCCTAGAGCGGGATGTTGTCGTGTTTCTTCCAGGGGTTCGAAAGCTGCTTTTTGTTCAGCGTTCGAAGCGCCATGCCAACCCGGCGGCGCGTCCCATGCGGCATGATCACATCGTCGATAAAGCCGCGCGAGGCAGCGACGAAGGGATTGGCGAACTTCTGCCGATACTCTTCGGTGCGCGCTTCCAGCTTCTCTGGATCACCGGCGTCTGAGCGGAAAATGATCTCCACCGCGCCCTTGGGGCCCATCACCGCGATCTCTGCCGTCGGCCAGGCGTAGTTCACGTCGCCGCGCAGATGCTTGGAGGCCATGACGACATAGGCTCCGCCATAGGCCTTGCGGGTGATGACCGTCACCTTCGGCACGGTCGCCTCGGCGTAGGCATAGAGCAGCTTGGCACCATGCTTGATGATGCCGTCGTATTCCTGCGAGGTGCCCGGTAGGAAGCCCGGCACGTCCACCAGGGTGACGATCGGAATGGAGAAGCAGTCGCAGAAGCGCACGAAGCGCGCGCCCTTTTTCGCTGAATCGATGTCCAAGCAGCCGGCCAGAACCAGGGGCTGATTGGCGACGATCCCGACCGTCTTGCCCTCGATGCGCCCGAAACCGACGATGATGTTGGCGGCATAGTCGGGCTGCAGTTCGAAGAAGTCGTTCTCATCGACGAGGTGACGGATCACCTCTTTCATATCGTAGGGCTTGTTCGGATTGGCCGGCACCAAGCTGTCCAGCGCGTATTCCTCGCGCAGCAAGGTATCGTTGGTCGGCCGCTCCGGCGGTGCCTCGCGGTTGTTCGCGGGCAGAAAGTCGATCAGGCGACGCAGCTCCAAGAGCGCCTCGACATCGTTCTCGAAGGCGAGATCGGCCACGCCGGACTTGGTCGTGTGGGTCATAGCCCCGCCGAGCTCTTCGTGGGTCACCTGTTCATGCGTCACTGTGCGCACCACGTCGGGGCCGGTGACGAACATGTAAGAGCTGTCCTTCACCATGAAGATGAAGTCGGTCATCGCCGGGGAGTAGACGGCACCACCCGCACAGGGGCCCATGATGAGGGAGATCTGCGGCACCACGCCCGACGCCATCACGTTGCGCTGAAAGACCTCGGCATAGCCGGCCAGAGAGGCCACGCCCTCTTGAATGCGCGCACCGCCGGAATCGTTCAGGCCGATCACTGGCGCACCCAGCTTCATGGCCTGATCCATGATCTTGCAGATCTTCTCGGCATGGGCCTCTGACAGCGCCCCGCCGAACACGGTAAAGTCTTGGCTGAAAACGAAAACCAGGCGGCCGTTGACGGTGCCCTGCCCGGTCACCACGCCATCGCCGACGATCTTGGTCTTCTCCATGCCGAAATCATTGCAGCGGTGTTCGACGAACATGCCCCATTCTTCGAAGGAGTCCTCGTCGAGGAACAATTCCACGCGTTCACGGGCCGTCAGCTTCCCCTTGGAATGCTGGGCGTTGATCCGTCGCTCTCCGCCCCCCATTCGCGCACTGGCGCGACGTCGTTCCAACTCGACAATGTTCTCGCTCACGCCCGCCAGTCCCCTTTTTTGCCACATATCAGTGAGAGGGGCTGGATAGCACGCTGCGGCGCACAATCCAACTGGCTGCGACTCTATCCGCCGCTTGGCAAGGCGTCGTTCAGCAGCAAGAGGAAGCGCTCGGCGTCTCTTAGATCACTCAGGCGCAGTGCTCGCCTCTTGCTTGCTTCTGCGTCCTCGCCCCACTGCTCGATCTGAAAGGTCTCGTCCAGCTCTGCCCGTTCGAAGGTACCGTCGGCGTCGAGTTCGCCTTTAAGCAGCGCCAACCCCAAAACCAAGGATCCGGAAATCCGCACCACCTGGGCAAAGGCTGTCAGGGCGAAGGGGTCGAGATCCAGCAGCGGCTGGCGCAGTGCTGTCAGACTGGCGCTCGGTTGTTCGACCGAGAGGATACCGCTGGTGACCTGCAAGGGAGCATCGAAGCGCAGATGCGCCCAGTCCAATAGGGGCTGCCAATGCTGTTGCTGACGCTGCCGCAAAGCCTCCGGCCGCTCCACGCGGTAACAGAGCAGATCGTTGCCGCCGTAAGCAGCCGTCTCCTCGAGGATCTCCCTGTGGCGTGGATGGGTTTGGTCGATCGCCGTACAGGCCAGCTGAGTCAGCGGCATTGACGAGGGCTGTACGACATCCGCCTGCGACTGCCATTCGCCCGCTAAGGCCTGCGCCAGAGCGGCGCTTGGCAGGTGCAGGGTCTCTTTCGCCGGTGTCTTAACCGCCCGGCCGTCGAGCAGGATTGCGTGCCCCGACGCAGCCTTGTGGATGCCAACCTCCTTATAGAAGCGCTTCATCGATCACCCCGACCCTAGTTCCCAAAGAGGCTCTTCACGCCATCGGTGGCATCTTTCAAACCCTCTTCGACGGCGCCGCCGGCAGCGCCCACGCCCTGGCCAATGGCCTCGCCGACAGAGCTTGCAGCATCGGTTGCATCTTTGAGGACACCGACGGCGGGATCACCGCTCTTCTGCGCCCAGCGCGCCACCAGCGAGGAAATCCCCCCGCTGGCTTCGATGGTCTTGACCGTCGCGGCACAGGCCTTCTTGGGGTCGTTGAGCTTGCGCAGTTCGAGATCCAAGAGGTCGACTGCCAGCAAAGGCGGGAAGAGCACCATCCCAGCCACCTCGGCCGCGTTCAACACCGAGCGCGCCGGGTCCGGCAAGATGGTCGGCTCGGCCAAGGGACCGCTGATCCGAACCGGCACCACCAGTGCCGAGAGGTTCACCCCGCGCCCGGAGGTATCGACATAGAGATCCATGGTCTCGCCCAGAATGTCGACCGTGCCTGAGATCGTGCTGACAAAGGTGTCGCCGGCGATCGCAGTCGCCTCGCTGCGCGCGGTCCCGCCATACCACTTAAGGTCACTGACAAGGCAGGTCAGGGTCAGGGCATTGCCGCCGCCGAACAGCGGTTGGAAGATATGCGTCAGTCCCTCGCCCAGAAAAGCCAGGAAGCCGTCACGTACCACCGTGTCGGAGGAGGTGGCCCGGGTTCGTCCGCGCATCGAACCCACCATGGCGCGTAGCGCGTCACCTTCCCCCGCAAACTCCCAGGTGGCGTCGAGCTGGCCGCGCAGTGGCAATCCCAGCAAAGGACCATAGTCCAAGCCCTTGACATCACCCTTGGTCTCGAAGCGGGTGCGCCCCTGGCGACGGTTGACGTGCAGACTGCCGTCAAAACGGCCTTTGGAATAGTCAAAGGTCAAGGGCGACAGGGTGAGTGCGCGATCCTGCAGGTCGGCCTTGGTCTTCAGCTTGGAAAGCTGGCTGCCGTCGACAAAGGTGAGGCTCTCGACATCGAGATCCATACTAAGATCAACCTGGTCCAAGAGCTCCATGGGGAAGGCTACATCGGGAACCAGTTTCGCCTCGCCGACTGCCGTACCCGGATCCCAAGGACCACTCAGCAACTGCTGGCTCGCCAGCTGCTTGGCCGTCAATGCTCCAGTCACCTTGGGTTTTGCCCCGGAGAGATCGACCTCTATTCGGCCAGCCGCTTCGCTGTCGGCAAGCGATAGAGAGAGCTCGTCGAAAGAGATCCCTGTCGGGCTGGTGGCAATCTTGCTGTGGAATGCCAGCGGGCCGATGGCCGGCAGCGGACGATCCAGCAGGGTTTGCAATTGATCCAGCCGCTTTGCCTTCAAGCCCAAGGTGAAGGCCAGCTTGCCCTCGCCCTCCACCGACCCATCGAACTGCACCTCCGCTCCGGCCAGATGGCCTTGCAGGAAGATCGGGAAGCGCCCTTCCACCAGCATCTGCCGCATGCTGCCGAGCTGAAAGAAGAGATCGTAGTCACCCTTGTCCAGCGTGCCCTTCAGTTCGCCGGAGAGGGCCTCGTCCAGCCCCCCGGCACCGGCGTTCAGGCTCTCGATCTCTATGTGGCGCTCTTTGGCCCCAGGTGAGGCTTGCAAGGTGACCACCGCCTGCCGCACGACGATGTCCTTGAAGGAGGGCAGAGCCTCCGCCGCGGCGCGCCGCTCGTCCTTGGCACTGCCGAAGACCCAGTTGCCTTTGCCAGAGGCATCCCGCGCCAGATCGACCTTAGGCTCAATCAATGCCAGGCGTTCCACCGCAACCTCGCTGGAGAGCAGCGGCAGCAGGGCCAGCTCCAGCTCCAAGCGTTTGACCGTCACCATGGGCTCCTTGCCGGCCCAAGAGGCGTTCGCCAGGCTCACCTCCTCCATGACGATGGAGGGCGAAAGCGAAACCTCCATTGAGACATCGCCGGCGATGGTGAGCTTGCGCCCCGTCGCCTTCTCCGTCTGCTCTTCGATCAAGGCCTTCAGGTCCTCGACCGGGAAGTTCGTCAAGGTCACATAGCCGGCCACCAGCACGGCAACCAGGAGGGCAAAGAAGCCGATCAGCAGCCACTTGAGCAGTCTCATGTGCGCACCTCTCCTTCCCGAGCCAGTCCCGTTCGGCCACTCAGTACCGCCCGCATATTGCCATGCAGATCAGGCGCCACGGACTTCCAACTGCCCGCGCGCCATTTCCATGCGGCCCAGATCCAACCCCAGCGTCCGGCAGGTCGCCACGAATGCCGGCGGCGGCGGTGCCGCGATCCGCAAGGTAGTGCCGTCCTCTGGGTGCGGCACGGCCAGTTCCGCAGCATGTAGCATGAGGCCCGGCCCATGACTCGTCTCACCTTTCGTCGCGCCGTACTTGCCATCACCCAGGATCGGATGACCGATCGCCGCCAGGTGCGCGCGGATCTGATGCGTTCGACCCGTCAAGGGTGCTACGAGCAGAAGCGAGGATCGCGTGCCCGCGGCATCCACAAGCGCATAGAGCGTCTCCGCAGTCTGCCCCTCCGGATCGAGGTGCATGCGCTCCCGTCCCTCCCCGCCGGCCTTTGCCAGAGGCCGATCGATACGACCGGCCTTACGTCTGGGTCGACCGGAAACGACGGCGAGATAGAGCTTGCGGGCATCGCGGCCCTGAAAGCTGCCAGCGAGGGCGCGCGCAGCAGCAGCCTGCTTGGCCATCAAGAGGACACCGCTCGTGTCGCGATCCAAGCGATGAACCAGCCGTGGTGCGGGCGCACCCTCGGGTACCAGGCCAAGCGCCAGGCGGTCGATCGAGAGGCGCTGGCCCGTTCCGCCTTGCACGGCCAACCCCGCCGGCTTGTTGAGCGCGAGAACCCATTGGTCCTCAAAGAGTAGGCCTTGGCGAAGGCCGGCCACCGCATCCGCGTCCAGCGGCGGGGCTTGGCCGTCCGCTTCCGTGCCCTGCAGCTGCGGTGGGAGCCGCACCTGCTGGCCCAGTTGCAAACGCGTGTCCGCCTTGGCTCGTCCTCCATCGACGCGGATCTGACCGCTGCGCAGCAGCTTTTGCAGCATGGCCTGAGGCACCTTCGGATAGCGCTTCCTCAACCATCGATCGAGGCGTTGCCCGGCGCCTTCTGTGTCCACACTGCTATGGCACACCGCCCTCTCGCTCATACCCTTTGCGTCCTTCTGCAACGGTGCTGATCATCTCGGGTCTGACCTGATCCCAGCACCTACGTCATCTAATTGGCGGCTTGTCTTTGCGCATGCTAGCCTTATGGTTAGGTTTATTGGTCCACAAGGTTACCTGGGCCTGCCGGCAGCGCCGGGAGTGAATGGTGTGCACTCTGGAGGAGAGTGTCTATGCCTGCAAAGGGGGGAGGTCGGAAGCGCCAATCGCGTCAAGGCCTCTTTGAGTCCATAAATGCCTTTGCCTTGCAGCTCTTCACCCTGGGCCGCAAGACCGATCTCTATTGGTACGTTGCGCGCAATGTGGTGGGCAAGCTCGGCTTCGATGACTGTGTGGTCTACGACCTGGACCAGGAGCATGGCCTGCTGGTGCAGGCGGCCGCGATCGGTCCGAAGAACCCGAAAGGGCAGACCATCACCAACCGCCTGCAGATTCCCGTGGGCAAGGGTGTTACCGGTTGGGTCGCCGAACGAGGCGAGCCCTCAATCGTCGCCGACCTGGCAGCAGACCCACGCTACATTCCAGACCTGGAGCCGGCGGCTTCCGAGATCTGTGTGCCGCTCATGATCGACGGCAGGGTCGTCGGCGTGATCGATTGCGAGAGCCCGGAGCCTGATCACTTTGACGAAAACGATTTGGACCTCCTGATCAGCGTCGCCGCCATGACCAGCGCAAAGCTGCGGCTGCTTCAGGATGCCCAGGTAGCGCTCCTTCGGAACCAGGAACTCAGCGAGATCAATCGCCGTCTGCAGGCAGAGATCGATGCCCGACGCTCGGCCGAAAGCGCGGTGCAGACCCGCGACGCCTGGCTGCGTGCAATCCTGGAAAACGCACCGATCGAAATCGCGCTGAAGGATCGAGAGGGGCGGATCATGGCCATCTCTCGCAATGTGGCCAAGGACCAAGGGCGTGGTTTGGGCGACTACATCGGTAAGACGACCGCGGAGTTGATCCCCCCCGATGTTGCCGCTGCCTATATGGCAGCCGACCGCAAGATCGTGGAAGATGGCCGCCCGATCCAGCAGGCCGTCACCGAAGAGTGGGAGGGGCGAACCAGGCACTTCCTCAACGAGAAGTTTCCCCTGCGCGATGACAGCGGCCACATCATCGGTATCTGCAGCCTGACCTCAGACATGACGCAGTTGAAAGAGGCGGAACAGCGCTTGCACCAAGCGCAGAAGATGGAGGCCATCGGCCAACTGACAGGCGGGATCGCGCACGATGTGAACAATCTGCTGGCCGTGATCCAGGGCAATGCCGAGCTCATTCTCGATGAGCGGGCAACCTGCGACGACTATGTCGCCGCCATCATGAAGGCGACCGAGCGCGGTGCCGATCTGACCCAGCGGCTCTTGGCCTTTGCCAGACAGCAGCCTTTGCGTCCGCAGCGCACCGCTGTCGATCGGCTGGTGATCGAAGCGACGACCCTGCTGAAGCGTATCCTTGGCCCGTCCATCCAGATCATGATCGATCTGCCGCGGAACCTCTGGACCACGACAGTGGATCCAGGCCAGCTGGAGAACGTGATCCTGAACCTGGCCCTCAATGCGCGCGACGCAATGCCGGACGGCGGTCGCCTCTCGATCGCCTGCTTCAATCGGCGCTTAGGACTGCAGCATCTGGTGATCAAGGACGGGGCCCCGGTCGGCGACTACATCTGCCTAGAGGTCGCTGACAATGGCTGCGGCATGAGCCCCGCGGTCCTGGCCAAGGCCTTCGAGCCCTTCTTCACCACCAAGGATGAAGGCAAGGGCAGCGGTCTCGGGCTCTCCATGGTCTATGGCTTCGCCAAGCAGTCAGCCGGGCATGCGACGATCGACAGTGTCGAAGGCAAGGGCACCAAGATCCGTCTCTATCTGCCACGCTCTGCCGGGAAAGAGGTTCTGACCCAGCGTGAAAACGGTCTTCCCTCAGAGTTCGGTAAGGGCGAGAGGGTTTTGGTCGTTGATGATGAGTTCGAGATTCGCGCTCTGACCGAGCGCCTCCTGACGAGCCTGGGCTATCGGCCGACGGTGGTCGACAGCACCGAGGCGGCCTTGGCGGCCCTCCAGAGCGACACCCACTTCGATCTGCTGTTGAGCGATATCCTGTTGGGTGAATCACAGACAGGCTTGGATCTGGCCCGCAACGTGCGCACGAACCAGCCGGACATCGCACTGGTGCTTATGTCGGGCTATCCGGGCCGCGATGAAGAGGCGCCTTTTGGCAGCCTCTATCTGAAAAAGCCCTTCCGCCGCGAGCAGCTGGCGGCAAGCATGCGTGCCGCCCTAGACGGACGGCCGCAGCAGCCAGAGCATTAAGAAGACCCCACCGACGCAGATAATCACCGAAGAGACGGCGTAGACGAAGGCCAAGAGGTGCTCGTTGCGCTCAAACAGCAGCACCACCTCCAAGGAAAAGGTCGAGAAGGTGGTGAAGCCGCCAAGCAGGCCTGTGGTCAGAAAAGCGCGCAGATGGGGATCACGCAGCTCGAAGCGTAGCAAGAGAGCGATGAAACTGCCCATCAGCAGGGCACCGATGATGTTGGCCGCAAAGGTACCCCAAGGGAAGCCGCTGCCGAGCCATCGCAGCATCGCCGCGCCCAAGAGATGGCGAAAGCTGGCACCGATGGCACCGCCGGCCGCAATCGCCAAGAGCGTCACGAGATGCACCTGCATGACGTCCGTCTCCCTCTCTCGCGTCCTGGCACCGAATTGTTGGCTCAGCGGTGATCGCCGTGCTGCCTGACCATGCTGCTTTCCATAGCTGAAAACAAGAAAGGCCTCATCTGAAGAATGACAAGGCCTTTCGTTACGTTATGGATGCTAAGCTTTAGGCAGCTTGCTTTTCTCCGACGCTGTCCAGCCAGGCCAGACAGTGATCGACATCCATCAGGTAGACGCCGATACGGCCCAACTCGCGCAGCGAATCCTCGCTGGCGTTGGACACGGCATCGCCAGCCAAGACCACACGAAAATCGCGGGCCCCGCCTTCGTAGATGGTAGCCCGCCCGCTGGTGGTAAAATTGAACCCACAGATGACCAAGGTGTTGACGCTAAGAGCGTTCAGGTGGGCCTCCAGTCCGGTGTCGTGGAAGGCGCCCCAACGCGGGCGATACATGGCCCACTCCTTGTTGCCCAGCTCTTGGAACTCGCCGGCAAGAAGGGCGTCCGGCACCAGGCGCGGCGCATCTTTGGGGGCAATATCGGCGGCAAGCTCTGCACCCTGCGTGCCCGGCATCAAGACCCGCATGCCCTCTTCCACCATCTGGCGGCGGCAGATATCGACATTGGATCCGTCGGGGCGATAGAGGCGCAGACAATGCACGATCGGCAGATCGTAATCACGGAAGCCGCGGACTAAGCGCTGCACCTGCGCTCTTGCAGACTTCATGCCCTTGGTCCTCAAGGGCGACTCAGGATGAAGGAAATCCACTTGTGCGTTGATCGTCAACAAGGCGGCACGACTACGTTCTGGTGCCGTATAGTCCTGCTTCGGACCGGTTTCCATGGTGGCTCCTTCAAGCGTTGTTGGTGGGCTGCTGTTCGCGCCTAGGAATACGCCATACTTGTAGCGCTACAAGTGAAGCCGTCTCATGGCAGCCGCGCTTCTGCTGCAAGACGTGACATCTCAGTCGCTTTGAGACCTCAGTTCTCGCTATCCTCGACCCGCTCACGACGCAGTCTCTGCCAATAGGCCAAACGTTTGCCTAACTCCCGCTCGAAGCCACGCTCGACCGGCTGATAGAAGTGCTCGCGCGCCATACCCTCAGGGAAATAGTCCTGGCCAGAGAAGGCATCGGGAGCGTCATGATCGTAGGCGTAGCCCTTACCATAGCCCAGATTCTTCATCAGACGCGTCGGCGCATTCAGGATATGTGCCGGCGGTGCAAGCGACCCGGTGGCCTTGGCAGCAGAGAGTGCCCCCTTGAAGGCGACGTAGGCCGCATTGGATTTGGGCGCACAGCCCAGATAGATCACGGCTTGGGCCAAAGCCAGATCGCCTTCCGGGCTGCCCAAGCGCTCATAAGTCTCCCAGGCCGTCAGGGTTTGGGTGACGGCCTCCGGATCGGCCAGGCCGACGTCCTCGATCGCAAAGCGCAGCAGGCGCCGGGCGATGTAGCGCGGGTCCTCGCCGCCATCCAGCATACGCGCCAGCCAGTAGAGCGCTGCATCACAGTCGGAACCCCGAAGCGACTTGTGCAGGGCCGAGATGAGGTTGTAGTGGCCCTCCTGGCTCTTGTCATAGAGCGGGGCGCGCTTCTGCGTCACCTTGAGGAGTGCGGCTTCATCAATTGGCGTCTTTGCCTTCAGGGCGAAGAGGGCTTCACAGAGGTTCAAGAGATAGCGCCCGTCGCCGTCGGCCATGGCGAGCAGCTGGCTGCGCGCACCCGGCGTCAGGGGCAGGCCTCGCCCTTCGGTCTTCTCCGCACGCTTCGCCAAAGCCTCCAGCGCAGTCGCATCGAGGCGCTGCAGCACCAAGACCTGACAGCGCGACAGCAGGGCCGCGTTCAGCTCGAAGGAAGGGTTCTCGGTGGTCGCGCCGACCAGGACGACGGTCCCGTCTTCGACATAGGGCAGGAATCCGTCCTGCTGGGCCCGATTGAAGCGGTGGATCTCATCGATGAAGAGCAGGGTGCCCTGCCCTCCGGCACGGCGCTGCTTGGCGCGCTCAAAGACCTTGCGCAGGTCGGCGACACCGGAGAAGACGGCCGAGAGCGGTTCGAAGGCCAGGTCGGAGACCTGGGCCAGCAGCCGCGCGATCGTGGTCTTGCCGCAACCCGGCGGTCCCCAGAGGATGATCGAGGTCAGGCGTCCATTGGCGACCATGCGGCCAAGCGGTGCGTCGCCGTCCAAGAGTGCCGCTTGTCCGACCACGGCCTCCAAGGTCTCGGGTCTGAGGCGATCGGCAAGCGGACGCGGGGCGAGGGAATCGAAGAGGCCGGCCATGATCGAAATGAAGAGCCAGACCTAGCGCGCGACGTCGATGCGGCGCATCACACCTTGCCGCTCGATGATCATGGCCCAGCGCTCTACGGGCTCCTCCAGACGCTCTTCCAAGGCATCGGCACTCGGCACCTCCCAGTCGTTCAGCTCTCGGACGATGTCCCCGGGACGGAAGCCAAAGCGTCGGGCCGTCGAGTTGCGGGGCACCTCAAGAACGATCACGCCGTCCCAGACATCCTCAAGACCGAAGCGCTCTGCCAAGGCCGGAGACAGATCGCCGATCACGGCACCGGCCAGCGGCTGCTTGCCGGCCAGGCGGCGCGGCATCAAAGGCGGGATCTCCGGCGGCTCCTCCAGGCGCATGACCAGGGTCAGCTCGTCCAGCTTGCGCATGATGTCGAGCTTCGCGTCCTTGCCGATCCCGACCGTCGCCAGGCGAAAGCGCAGAGCCCGCTCGTCAAGCACGCGGTAGCCCTCGACGGCCAGGATGACATCACCCGCCTTGAGCCCGGCGCGCGATCCCGGTCCCTCGGGATGCAGTCTCTCAACCACAACACCGCCGGGCCGCTCCAATCGCAGGGACTGGGCCAGTTCCGCAGTCACCGTCGTGCCGCGGAAGCCATGCCAAGGGCGCGCGACCTCATCGCCCATCTCGGCCGAATCGATGACAGTGCGCACCATGTTGGAAGGGATAGCGAAGCCGATCCCGACCGAGCCGCCGCTGCGCGAGTAGATCGCCGTGTTGATCCCGATCAGACGACCGTCGACGGTCACCAGCGCGCCGCCGGAGTTGCCGGGATTGATCGCTGCATCGGTCTGGATGAAGAAGCTGTAGTCAGAGCCGCCGATCTGGGTGCGCGCGAGCGCCGAGACGATGCCCAAGGTCACGGTCTTGCCAACACCGAAGGGATTGCCGACGGCCATCACCAGGTCACCGACCTCCAGGTCATCGGAGTCGCCAAGGCTCAAAAACGGCAGTTCCTCCTCGACATCGATCTTAAGCACGGCGAGATCGGTGCTTTGGTCGGTGAGCACCACCTCGGCCGGAAACTGCCGCAGATCGGCCAGCGCGATGGTCACCTCCTTAGCACCACGGATCACGTGGTGATTGGTGACGATCAGGCCATCGGCCGAGACCAGGACTCCCGATCCCAGGGCCGTCGAGGGCTGCTGCGGACGGCCGAAGCCTGGCCCGAAGTCGCGACCGAAGAACTCTCTGAGGATGGGATCGTCAAAAATCGGCGAGCGCCGGCTTTGCGGGGCCGTCGTGTAGACATTGACCACCGCCGGCTCGACCAGTTTGGCCAGAGGTGCAAAACTCAGCTGCACCTCAGACAGCGACTCCGGCACCTTGATTTCCTGCGCACGAGCCGTGAGGCCGATGACGGCCAGCAGCAGGCAAAGAAAAAGGCCGAGCAGGCCCATCACCCCCTTGCGGGGCAATGCACGGACCTGCTCGGCCTTGATCGGCATCTCTTAACCCGGGCTTAGGCGACCGGGAGGCCGACATCCTCTTCTTCGACCACCTCGGGCTTGGGTCCGGAGTCCAGACCCTTCGCATCGGGATCGCGGTCGACCAGCTCGATGACGGCCATTGGCGCCATGTCACCATGGCGGAAGCCGGCCTTGAGGACGCGGGTGTAGCCACCGTTGCGGCTGCGATAACGCTCTGCCAAGCCGTCGAAGAGCTTCGAGGTCAGCGTGTGGTCACGCAGGACAGAGTAGACCTGGCGGCGGGCATGCATGTCGCCGCGCTTGCCAAGGGTGATCAGCTTCTCGACCACCGGGCGCAGTTCCTTCGCCTTCGGCAGGGTGGTCTTGATCTGCTCGTGCTTCAGCAGGGCTGCCGCCATGTTGGCGAAGAGCGCCTTGCGGTGCGACGAGGTGCGGTTCAGTTTGCGACCTGATTTGCGATGACGCATCGACTCTGTCCTTTCTTTTCACTGGTCTCGCGCACGAGACCGATTGGCCTAGAGGTTGAAGCCGCAGCACGCCCTAAGGGGCCTCCAGGAACCTCAACCTTGCGGGCGACCATCGCCCGACTTTCAGTGACGACCTTGGCCGCGGAGAAGTCTAGTAGGGCTCCTCCAGCTTTTTCGCCATCTCTTCGATGTTGTCCGGCGGCCAGCTCGCGATCTCCATGCCCAGGTGCAGACCCATCTGGCTCAACACCTCCTTGATCTCGTTCAAGGATTTGCGGCCGAAGTTCGGAGTCCGCAGCATCTCTGCTTCGGTCTTCTGAACCAGATCGCCGATGTAGACGATGTTGTCGTTCTTGAGGCAGTTGGCCGAACGCACGGAGAGCTCCAACTCGTCGACCTTGCGCAGCAGATTGCGATTGAAGGGAACCTCGGAGGTCTCTTCGCGCACTTCGCGGGTCTGCGGCTCTTCGAAGTTGATGAAGAGGCGCAGCTGATCCTGCAGGATCCGCGCGGCCAGGGCCACGGCGTCCTCCGGCGAGATCGCACCGTTGGTCTCCAGTTCCATGGTCAGCTTGTCATAGTCGGTGACCTGACCAACGCGGCTGTTGTCCACCTTGTAGGCAACCTTGCGCACCGGCGAGAAGACGGCGTCGACCGGGATCAGGCCGATCGGCGCATCCTCGGGGCGGTTCTGCGCGGAGGAGACATAGCCCTTACCGGAGGAGACGGTCATCTCCATGTCCAGGCGTGCGCCGTCGTCCAAGGTGCAGATCACCAGGCCGGGGTTCATCACCTCGATATCGTGCGGGGTCTCGATCATCTTGGCCGTGACCTCGCCCGGGCCCTCGGCACGCAGGCGCATGCGCTTCGGCCCCTCGCCGTACATGCGCAGCGCGATCTGCTTGATGTTGAGGACGATGTCGGTCACGTCCTCCCGCACGCCTGGGATCGAAGAGAACTCGTGCAAGACACCGTCGATCTGCACGGCAGTGACGGCCGCCCCCTGCAAGGAGGACAGCAGCACCCGGCGAAGCGCATTGCCGAGGGTCAGGCCAAAGCCTCGCTCCAAAGGCTCGGCGACCACCTTGGCAAAGCGCTGCGGGTCGTTACCTGGCTGTACGTCCAGCTTTTGCGGCTTGATGAGCGCGGTCCAGTTCGTCTGCAACACGGACAAACCCTTTCTCTCGTCTGCTGTGGCAAGGAAATGTCGCCACAAATCGGTAATATCTATTTCCGCAATCGTTTGGGCCGGCCGATGAGATCAAGTCGGGCCCCAAGAACCGTCGAACCCCAAAGGGTCCCTTCCGGCCGCCGCTAGACGCGACGGCGCTTCGGCGGACGGCAGCCGTTGTGAGGAATCGGGGTCACGTCGCGAATGGCGGTGATCTGAAACCCCACCGATTGCAGGGCACGCAAGGCCGACTCACGCCCCGAACCAGGACCCTTCACGTTCACCTCCAAGGTCCGCATCCCATGCTCCTGCGCCTTGCGGCCGGCGTCCTCGGCTGCGACCTGCGCAGCATAGGGCGTCGACTTGCGCGAGCCCTTGAAGCCCTGCGAGCCGGAAGACGACCAGGAGATGGCATTCCCCTGCACGTCGGTGATGGTGATGGTCGTGTTGTTGAAGCTGGCGTTCACGTGTGCGACGCCATTGGTGATATTCTTCTTTTCGCGGCGACGGACGCGCGCCTGTGTTGGCTTGGCCATTGCGACTGATCGATCCCTATTTCTCTAACAATCTGCCCAGTGTCTCTAACAATCCGAAGGGCGGCTATTTCCTCTTGCCGGCGATCGGCTTGGCCGGACCCTTGCGGGTGCGTGCGTTGGTGTGGGTCCGCTGACCGCGCACCGGCAGGCCCTTGCGGTGACGCAGGCCGCGATAGCAACCCAGGTCCATCAAACGCTTGATGTTCATTGCGACATCACGACGCAGATCACCTTCGACCAGATAGTCGTGGTCGATGGCCTCGCGGATGCGCACCACCTCGTCGTCGGTCAACTGATTGACCCGGCGCTCTTGGGCGATGCCGACCTTCTCACAGATCTCGCGCGCCTTGTGCGCCCCGATGCCGTGAATATAGCGCAACGCGATCTCTACCCGCTTTTGCGTCGGGATGTTCACACCTGCAATACGAGCCACCTGCTCTCTCTCCTTGCACCAAGTCCGCGCCGGGGCGCGCCGTTGTTCACGTATCCACTCTTGGCCGCGGCCCGGCCTTTGCGCAGACGTCTGGGGGAACCCCTTTGCGCCCGCAGCAAGAGACGGCTCACGCTTCTGTGAACCGTCCAATAGCTCTGGCCCGGTCGCCTAAGCGCCGGGGAGCGCGGAGTATAGGACCAGCCGCTCTGCTGTCAATGCCAAAGCATCGACCCTTGCAGGATGCCTGATCCGCGCTCCGCGAGGGGCCGGAAAGGAACCTCCCTCCGGCTTAGCTATCGAGGATTGCGGCAATTGCCGTGGTCACATCCTCAATTCTCTGGGTGCCGTCGATCACATGCAGCTTTCCGACCCCCGCATAGTAGGGAATGATCGGTGCGGTCTGCTCATGGTAGACAGCGAGACGTTTCTTCAAGGTCTCAACATTATCGTCGCTGCGGGCCCCGCCACTCTCTTTCGCGCGTGTTTCGATACGGTTGAAGAGCTCTTCGTCGGGGACGCGGACCTCGATCACGGCGTCCAGTGACATATTGTGGTGGTGCAGCATCTGGGCAAGGCCCTCGGCCTGCGGAACCGTGCGTGGAAAGCCGTCCAGGATCACGCCTTTTGCACAGTCGGGCTGCGCCATGCGATTGGCGATCATCTCCAGCATCAAGGTATCGGGCATCAGCTTGCCCTCGTCCATGATGGCCTTGGCTTCCTGGCCAAGGCTGCTCCCCGACGCCACCTCGGCGCGTAGCATGTCACCGGTCGAGAGCTGCTTGTAGCCCCGCTGTTGTTCCAGGATCTGGGCCTGTGTGCCCTTACCCGCACCAGGCGGACCCAAGAGAATGATGTTCATGCGCGCGTCCCCCGCAATCTGTCCCGCCTAGAGGTCGGACCCTGGTGGCGCCAACCTGCCACCAGGGCCCTCCATCCCTTAGCGTCGGCCTTTGAGCCGAGATTTCTTGATAAGGCCTTCGTATTGCTGTGCCAGCAGATGCGAATGGATCTGACCCACCGTGTCCATCGTCACCGAGACGATGATCAGCAGGCTGGTTCCGCCGAAGTAGAGCGGCACCGTCGGATACTCCAGGCGCACGAACTCGGGCAGCAAGCAGACACCGGCGAGATAGAGCGAGCCCACAGCCACCAGTCGGTTGGTGACATACTCGATGTAGTCCGCCGTGTTCTTGCCCGGCCGCAAGCCCGGAATGAAGCCGCCGTACTTCCGCAGGTTGTCGGCCGTGTCGTTCGGATTGAACACGATCGAGGTATAGAAGAAGGCGAAGAAGATGATCATGCTGCCGAAGAGCAGCATATAGAGCGGCTGTCCCGGACCCAGGTAGGAGGTCACGTAAGAGAGCCACACCGGTCCGTCGTTGCCGGAGAAGCTGGCCACCGTCAGCGGCATCAGCAGCAGCGAGGAGGCAAAGATCGGCGGAATGACGCCCGAGGGATTGAGCCTGAGGGGCAGATGCGAAGACTCGCCGCCGAACATCTTGTTGCCCATCTGGCGCTTCGGGTACTGGACCACGAGACGCCGCTGCGCGCGCTCCATGAAGACCACGAAGGAGACCACGCCGACCGACATGATCAGGACGGCCAAGGTCACCAGGCTGGAGCCAACCGGCGAGGAAGAGAAGCCACCGCTGCCGCCCAGCTCGAAGAGCTGCGCAATGGCCAGCGGCATGTTGGCGACGATGCCGGAGAAGATGATGAGCGAGATGCCGTTGCCCACGCCGCGCTGCGTGATCTGCTCGCCCAGCCACATCAAGAAGATGGTGCCACCGGTCAAGGTGATGACGGTCGAGAGGCGGAAGAAGGGTCCCGGTTCTATGACGACACTGCCGAGGCCGCTGGTCGTACTTTCCAGCCCGACTGCAATGCCATAGGCCTGCGCTGCCGCCAGCACCACGGTGCCGTAGCGGGTATACTGATTGATTTTCTTGCGGCCGGCCTCACCCTCCTTCTTCAAGGCGGAGAGTTTCGGGGAGACCGCAGTCATTAGCTGCATGATAATCGCAGCCGAGATGTAGGGCATGATGTTGAGCGCAAATATGGTCATGCGCTCCAGGGCCCCGCCGGCGAAGAGATTGAACATGCTGAGCACGCCGCTGGAGACCTGACTGTAGGCCTGGGCGAAGGCAGCCGTATCGATACCGGGGATGGGGATATAGGTGCCCAGGCGATAGATCACCAAGGCGCCAAGGGTAAAGAGCAAGCGTCGCTTCAGCTCGGTCGCCTTACCGAAGGCCGACAAGCTGAAGTTCGCAGCTAACTGTTCAGCGGCAGATGCCATGTCCTCTCCTCACGCGCGCAGGCCCGAGTTGGGACCCGCTTCGGGCGGAAGCATCACCGCCCGCGCTCAACGTTCCGGCCTCGACTGCCCCCGTGAGCCACCCGCCCTCAACGAGGCACGGGCGCCTCTCGGTGCCGCTGCTGAGTTCTAAGACGAGGCCTCTTCGCCGTCCTTGCTCTCAGTCTTCGCCTTGGCCACGATGGTGACAGTGCCACCGACCGCCTCGACCGCTTTGACAGCAGCGGCGGTCGCGCCGGTGACCACAAGATCTACCTTGGTGTTCAGGCTGCCGGTTGCCAAGAGCCGCACACCATCGCGTGACTTCTTGAACACACCCGCCTTCACCAATGCCTCGGCATCGACCGGCTGGCTTGCATCCAGGCGCCCGGCATCCAATGCACGCTGCAGACGGACCAGGGTCACCTCGGCATAGTGCGCGCGGAAGGGCTTGTTGAAGCCCCGCTTCGGCAGACGCATGTGCAAGGGCATCTGGCCACCCTCGAAGCCCTTGATCGAGGAGCCGCTGCGCGACTTGGCGCCCTTCTGACCCCGGCTGGAGGTCTTGCCCATGCCGGAACCGATGCCGCGACCGATGCGGCGTCGCGAACGACGGGCACCGGCGTTATCTGAAATATCGTTGAGGCGCATCTCTCGTATCCTAACCTTCGGGCGCCGGCCAGAACCGCGTTAGCGGTGCCGTCGCTACTCGCCTTCCACCCGAACCAGGTGGGAGATCTTGTTGATCATCCCGCGCACGGCTGGCGTATCCTCCAGCTCGCGGGTCCGATTGATCCTGTAGAGACCCAGGCCACGCAGGGTCTCGTGCTGATCCTGGGTGCGCCCGATCGGGCTGCGGATCTGCGTTACCTTCAAGGTCTTCTTGTCAGCCTCGGCCATTATGCCTGCTCCTGCGCCTCGGCGGCCTCATTGGTCTCGCGACGACCCAGAACCTCGGCCACCTTCAGGCCGCGGCGCTGCGCCACCATACGCGGGCTGGAACAGTTCCTCAGCCCAGCGAAGGTCGCCTTGATCATGTTGTGCGGGTTCTGCGTGCCCAAGGACTTGGCCACCACGTCCTGCACACCCAGCGCCTCAAAGACGGCACGCATCGGACCACCGGCGATGATGCCGGTACCAGGCTCGGCCGAGCGCATGACCACACGGCCAGCGCCATAGCGACCATGGATGTCATGATGCAGGGTGCGGCCCTCACGCAGCGGCACGCGCATCATGCCGCGCTTGGCCTGCTCGGTTGCCTTGCGAATCGCCTCCGGCACCTCTCGCGCCTTGCCATGGCCATGTCCGACGCGGCCCTTGCCATCGCCGACCACGACAATCGCAGCGAAGCCGAAACGGCGACCGCCCTTAACCACCTTGGCGACGCGATTGATACCGACCAGCTTTTCGATCAGTTCCGGCTCATCGTTATCGCGATCACGATCGCGGGACCTGCGGTCCTCTCGCGGTGCTCGTGCCATCTTCTCTCCAGTCCCGACCCGTTAGAAGTCCAGGCCCGCTTCGCGGGCCCCGTCGGCCAGCGCCTTGACGCGGCCATGATAGGGATAGCGGCCGCGATCGAAGACGACCTCGCTGATGCCGGCCTCCTTCGCACGCTCCGCCACCAACTTGCCGACGGCCGAAGCCGCTTCCTTGTCGCAGCCCTTGACCCGCTCGGCGCGCAGGCCGGTATCCAGGCTGGAAGCCGCCGCAACGGTCACGCCCTTCGAATCGTCGATCACCTGCGCATAGATGTGCTTGGACGAGCGGAAGACCGAAAGACGCGGCCGGCCGCCGGAGCGCTGGCGAAGACGGAAGCGCGACCGCGCCTGTCGCCGCGCATGAAGCTCTTTGTTGGTCAGCATGGTCTTACTTCTTCTTGCCTTCCTTGCGACGGATGGTTTCCGTCGAATAGCGGACACCCTTGCCCTTATAGGGCTCAGGCGGACGATAACTGCGGATCTTGGCGCAGACTTGGCCGACCTGCTGCTTGTCGGCACCGCTGACCGTGATCTGCGTCGGCTTCTCGCACTTCATGGTGATCCCGTCCGGGATCGGAAAGTTCACGTCGTGGCTGAAGCCCAGTTGCAGGTTCAAGGTCTTGCCCTGAACGGCTGCGCGATAGCCAACGCCGGTGATCTCCAAGACCTTGCTGAAGCCGGCCGACACGCCCGTCACCATGTTGTCGATGTTGGACCTGGTCGTCCCCCAAAGCGCCCGTGCCTTCGCGCTCTCGTTCACCGGATTCACGCGGATTTCGTCACCCTCGCGGGTCACCTCCACCTCATCCGGCAGGGGATAGTCGAACTGGCCGAGCTTCCCCTTGACCGAGATCCGACCATCGGCAATGGCGATGTCGACCCCGCTGGGAACCGCGACCGGATTGCTGCCCACGCGTGACATACTAATTCATCTCCTTATCCGCTGCCGCCGGTCTTAGTAGACGCGGCAGAGGATCTCTCCGCCCACATTCTGCACCCGGGCTTCGTGATCCGACAGCACGCCTCGCGGCGTCGACAGGATCTGGATGCCCAGGCCATTGTAGTAACGCGGCAGATCCGAAATGCCCGAGTAGACTCGCCGTCCAGGCTTCGACACCCGCGCGATCTCGCGAATGACAGGCGAACCCTCATGATACTTCAGCTCGATCTCTACCATCGGCCGAGGGCCATCCTGGTAGCGACGGAAATCGCGGATAAAGCCTTCACGCTTCAACACGTCAAGCACATTGGCGTGCAGCTTTGAGGCCGGAGCCGCAATCTTGCCTCTTCCGATCCGCTGACCGTTGCGAATCCGAGTCAGCAGGTCCCCAAGGGGATCATTCAACGACATGGTCGGGGCCACTCCCTTCCCTGAACTTACCAGCTCGACTTGGTCACGCCGGGCACCAAGCCCTGCGAGGCCAGCTCTCTAAGCGCGATGCGCGAGAGCGCGAACTTGCGATAATAGCCGCGCGGACGCCCGGAGACGACGCAGCGATTGCGGATACGAACCTTAGAGCCGTTGCGCGGCATCTCGGCCAGCTTCAGGTAGGCCTGAAAGCGCTCCTCGGGCGAGGCGTCGCGATCGCGAGCCACGGCCTTGAGGCGCTGACGACGCGGCTCGCAGCTCTGGGCCAGCTTGCGGCGACGCTTGTCCTTCTCGACTGCAGACTTCTTAGCCATCGGCTTACCCTCTTCCCTTAGGCCTGGAACGGGACATCGAAGCCACGCAACAGTTCGCGCGCCTCATCGTCCGTCCTTGCCGTTGTACAAATCACGATGTCCATACCGCGGATCGTATCCACCCTGTCGTAGTCGATCTCGGGGAAGACGATCTGCTCTTTCAGGCCCATCGCATAGTTGCCGCGCCCGTCGAAGGACTTGGGCGGCACACCGCGAAAGTCACGAACACGCGGCAAGGCAATGGTCACCAGACGATCCAGGAACTCGTACATCCGAGCCCGTCTGAGGGTCACCTTGCAGCCGATCGCCATGCCTTCGCGCAGCTTGTAGCCGGCGATGGAGCGGCGGGCCCGCGTGATCACCGGCTTCTGTCCGGCAATCAGGGTCATCTCGCCGACGGCTGCCTGCAGGCGCTTGGAATCCTGCACGGCCTCGCCGACACCCATGTTGAGCACGATCTTCTCCAGCCGCGGCACCTGGTGCAGGTTGGTGTACTGATCACCGGCAAGCAGCTTCGGCCGAATCTCGGTCTCATATCGCTCTTGAAAGCGGGGCTTCATCGTCCTTGGCCCTTCGTCTTCGCTCAAGTGTCGATCACAACGCCGGAACGGCGTGCGACCCGAACCTTGCGGCCATCCTCGTCCGTGCGAAAGCCGACACGGGTCGGCTGATCGCTCTCGGGATCGATCAAGGCCACGTTGGAAACATGCAGCGGCGCCTCGCGCTCGATGATGCCGCCCGGATCGCGCGGCGTCTGACGCTGGTGACGCTTCACCACGTTCGCACCGGAAACGACAACGCGCGAGTCGCGCGGCAGCACGTTGAGCACCTCGCCGCGCACGCCCTTGTCCTTGCCGGAGATGACGACCACCTGGTCGCCCTTCTTAATCTTTGCCATCGCTTCTCTTGCGCCTCCGACGCCTTAGAGCACTTCCGGGGCCAAGGACACGATCTTCATGTAGCGCCGGGCACGCAGCTCGCGCGTGACTGGGCCGAAGATACGGGTGCCGATGGGCTCGCCCTGCTTGTTGATCAAGACAGCTGCATTGCGGTCGAAACGGATCACCGTTCCGTCGCTGCGCTTGATGTCCTTGGCGGTGCGCACGACGACGGCCCGATGCACGTCGCCCTTCTTCACGCGTCCCCGCGGAATGGCTTCCTTCACCGAGACGACAATAATGTCGCCGATGCCGGCGTACTTGCGCTTCGATCCGCCCAGCACCTTGATGCACTGCACACGGCGCGCACCGGAGTTGTCGGCGACCTCGAGGTTGCTTTGCATTTGAATCATAGATCGCTCCTCCGCGACCGCTGCGACCTGAGGGGTCTAGCCCCCTCGGCCTCAATCAGGTCGCTGCTCCCTCTTTGTCCGCCAGCACGCGCCAAGTCTTGGTCTTGGAAATCGGCCGACACTCCTCGATCTGCACCTTGTCGCCCAGCTTGAAGGCGTTGGCCTCGTCATGGGCGTGGTAGCGCTTGGAGCGGCGGATGAACTTCTTGTACAGCGGGTGGCGCACGCGACGCTCGACCAAGACGGTGACCGTCTTGTCCATCTTGTCGCTGACTACCAGCCCCTGAAGCACGCGGCGCGGCATCGTCTTTAATACTCCGTCTTGCTAAAGCGGCACTGGCTCATCCAAGCCGCTCCAGACCTTGCTCGTTCCAAGCAAATCGTCGTCGCAAATGGTTTCATCTGCTCGGGATCTGCCCTAGCCCTGCAGCTTTTGGCGCAGGATTGTTTTGGTGCGCGCGATATCGCGGCGAACCTCGCCGACGCGCGCGGTGTTCTCTAACTGGCCCGAGGCCTGCTGAAAGCGCAGATTGAAGGCCTCTTTGCGCAGCTGGACCAACGAGTCCTTCAACTCGTCGTTGGTCTTGGCCCTGAGCTCTTCCGTCTTCATGGCCCTTAACCCTCCTCACCGCCGATGCGGGCGACAAACTTGGTGCTGATCGGAAGCTTGGCGCCGGCCAGACGAAAGGCCTCTTCGGCCACCTCGCGCGGCACACCGTCCAGCTCGAAGAGAATCCGACCCGGCTTCACCCTGGCCGCCCACCACTCGGGCGTGCCCTTGCCGGAGCCCATGCGGACTTCGGCCGGCTTGGAGCTGACCGGAACATCCGGAAAAACCCGGATCCAGAGCTTTCCGACACGACGCATGTGGCGCGTGATGGAGCGGCGAGCCGCCTCGATCTGGCGCGCCGAGAGACGACCCGGCTGCTGTGCCTTCAGACCATAGGCACCGAAGGTCAGGTCCGTCCCACCCTTGGCCGTGCCATGGATGCGTCCCTTGTGTTGCTTACGATACTTAGTGCGCTTCGGCTGCAACATGACTTAGGCCTCCGCTCCACGCCGCTGCCGGCGCGGTTCCCGATCGCGACCGCCGCCACCGCCGGCCGGGCCACTGCCCTGCTGCTCGGCCATGCGACGCTCCTGGGCCGTCGGATCGTGGGCCATGATCTCGCCCTTGAAGATCCAGACCTTGACGCCGCAGGTGCCATAGGTGGTCTTGGCCGTCGCCTCGCCGTAATCGATGTCGGCGCGCAGGGTGTGCAAGGGCACGCGGCCCTCACGGTACCACTCCATACGCGCAATCTCGGCTCCGCCCAGACGACCGCCGCAGTTGATGCGGATGCCCTCTGCGCCCAAACGCATGGCGTTCTGCAGAGCGCGCTTCATGGCGCGGCGGAAAGAGACCCGACGCTCCAGCTGCTGCGCAATGCTCTCGGCCACCAAGGTCGCATCGATCTCGGGCTTGCGCACCTCGACGATGTTGAGCGCCACGTCGCCACCGCAAAGCTTCTGCAGCTCGGCGCGCAGCTTCTCGATGTCCGCACCCTTCTTGCCGATCACCACACCCGGACGGGCCGAGTAGAGGGTGACGCGCGCCCGCTTGGCCGGACGCTCGATGATGATACGCGACAGGCCTGCGGACCTCAGCTTCGGGTGGTTCTGCAAGAACTCCCGAATCTTCAAGTCCTCGGCCAGCATCTTGGCGTAGCCACCGTCTGCGTACCAACGGCTGTCCCAGGTGCGGTTGACGCCGAGGCGCAGGCCGATGGGGTTAACTTTATGACCCATGGTCTTCTCGTCTGCTCCCCTAGTCGTAAGCCGCGTCAGCGGCTTCGCGCACGACCACCGTCAGCCTGCTCCAGGGCTTCAGGATGCGTGCGCCGCGTCCCCGTGCACGGGCACGGAAGCGCTTCATGGTGAAGGACTTGCCGACATAAGCCTCGGCCACGATCAAACGATCGACGTCCAGTTGATGGTTGTTCTCGGCATTGGCAATCGCCGACTGCAGCGCCTTGCGCACGTCGCCGGCAATCCGCCGCTTCGAAAAGGCCAGTTCCGCCAGTGCCCGCTCGGCCGACATGCCCCGGATCTGCTGGCAGACCAGGTTCAGCTTCTGCGGCGAGACCCGAAGATTACGGGTCATGGCCTGCGCCTCGTTCTCGGCACGCATCTCCGGTGCCTTGGGCTTACCCATAAGCCGCCTCCTCCTAGCGCCGCTTGGCTTTCTTGTCGGCCACGTGACCATAGAAGGTGCGGCTCGGCGAGAACTCGCCAAACTTGTGACCAACCATGTTCTCGGTGACCAACACCGGCAAAAATTTCTGGCCGTTGTAGACGCCGAAAGTCAGGCCGACGAACTGCGGCATGATGGTCGAGCGTCGCGACCAGGTCTTGATGATCTCGTTGCGTCCCGATCCGCGCGAAGCCTCTGCCTTCTTCAGCAGATAGCCGTCGACGAAAGGACCCTTCCAAACAGAACGTGCCATTTAAAGCGGCCCCTTACCGTTTCTTCTTTTTCGCGCTTGCACGGCGCACGATCAGCTTATCCGTCCGCTTGTTAGAGCGGGTGCGGAAGCCCTTGGCCGGCTGACCCCAGGGGCTGACCGGCTGACGGCCACCCTTGGTGCGGCCCTCGCCGCCACCCAGGGGATGGTCGACCGGGTTCATGGCGGTACCGCGCACGGTCGGGCGGATGCCCATCCAGCGCTTGCGACCGGCCTTGCCCAAGGACTCGTTCATGTGGTCGGCGTTGGAGACCGCACCGACGGTCGCCATGCACTCCTGCCGCACCATGCGCACCTCGCCGGAGGTCACGCGCAACAGGGCATAGCCCTGATCGCGACCGACCAGCTGTACGTAGGTGCCGGCTGCACGGGCCATCTGGCCGCCCTTGCCGATCTTCATCTCGACGTTGTGCACGATCGTGCCGATCGGCATGCCGTAGAGCGGCATGGCATTGCCCGGCTTCACGTCCACCTTCTCGCCGGCGATCACGGTGTCACCCGGTGCCAGGCGCTGCGGTGCCAGGATGTAGGCGCGTTCGCCATCCTCATACTCGATCAGCGCGATGAAGGCGGTGCGATTGGGGTCATACTCCAAACGCTGCACCGTCGCCGGTACGTCCCACTTGCGGCGCTTGAAGTCGATCCGACGATAGCGCTGCTTGTGGCCGCCACCGCGGTGACGCACCGCAATGTGCCCCTGGTTGTCGCGCCCACCGTGCTTTTTCTTGCCTTCGGTCAGGCTCTTCTCCGGCTTACCCTTCCAGAGATCGCGGCGGTCGACCAAGACCAGCTCGCGCATCCCCGGGGTGACCGGATTGAAATTCTTCAAGGCCATCCGACTAAATCCCCGTGGTTACGTCGATCTGCTGGCCCTCGGCCAGAGTGACATAGGCCTTCTTGGTGTTGACCCGGCGACCCAGCTGCCCGCGGAAGCGCTTTTGCTTGCCCTCGTTGCGCAGTGTGTTGACGGCCTTCACCTTGACCTTGAAGACACCCTCGACGGCAGCCTTGATCTCTGGCTTGCTGGCATCCACCGGCACCATGAAGACCACCTGGTTGTACTGCGAGGCCAGGGTCGATTTCTCGGTCACCACCGGACGGCGCAGCAGCTCGTACATGCGCTCGTTCGAGACCTTGGTTGCCGAAGAACGGCGTGCATACTTCCAACTCATTTCAGGCGCGCCTCCAAGGCCGCGACGGCATCGCGGGTCAGCACCAGGGTGTCCCGGCGCAGGATGTCCCGCACGTTGGCGCCCTGCTGCGGCAGCACATCCACCAAGGGGATGTTGCGCGCGGCCCGGGCAAAGCCCTCGTCCAGCTCCGCTCCGTCGATCACCAGGACCGAATTCCAGCCGAAGGCATCGAACTTGGCGCGCAGCGCCTTGGTCTTGGCCTCCTCCAGCTTGGCCTGGTCGAGGATCACCAGCTGCCCCTCGGCGGCCTTGACCGACAGCGCGGTCTTCAGCGCCAAGCGGCGAAACTTCTTGGTCAGGTCATGCGCGTGGCTGCGCACCACCGGCCCATGCGCCTTGCCGCCACCGCGGCGCTGCGGGGTGCGGGCATTGCCCATACGCGCATTGCCCGTGCCCTTCTGGCGGAAGAGCTTCTTGGTGGAACCGGCAACTTCGCCGCGCCCCTTGGTCTTGTGCGTGCCCTGGCGGCGCTTGGCCAACTGCCAGTTCACGGCACGCGCCAGGATGTCGGCCCGCGCCGGTAGCGCGAAGACCTCATCGGCCAGCTCAATGTCGCCGGCCGCCTCCTGCGAGAGGGTGTGAACCTGTAGCTTCATCTCAAGCGCCGTCCTTCTGCTCGCTCTCGCCCTCTGCCGCGGCCTCGGGAGCCTCAGCTTCGGGAGCCGCTTCCTCAGCCGGCGCCTCGGCTTCCGGCGCCGCCTTGATCGCGGCCGGGAAGGGCAGGTTGTCGTGACCGCTGCCCTTGACGGCGTCGCTGACCAGAACCCAGCCCGTTTCGCCGCCCGGCACAGCGCCGCGCACAAAGATCAGGCCGCGATCCTCATCGGTGCCAACCACCACCAGGTTCTGCGTGGTCACGCGGGCATCGCCCATGTGTCCGGCCATCTTCTTGTTCTTGAAGACCTTGCCCGGATCCTGGCGCTGACCGGTGGAACCATGCGAGCGGTGCGAAATGGAGACACCGTGGGTCGCGCGCAGGCCGGCGAAGTTGTGACGCTTCATTGAGCCGGCAAAGCCCTTACCCTTGCTGGTGCCCACCACGTCGACCTTCTGGCCGGCCTGGAAGTGCGAGACCAGGATCTCGTCACCCAGCTCCAACAGCGCATCTTCGCTCACCCGGAACTCCGCCAGCTTGCGCTTCGGCTCCACCTTCGCCTTGGCGAAGTGGCCGCGCTGCGGCTGGGTCGTGTTCTTCACCTTGGCCTTGCCGACACCGAGTTGCAGCGCGGTGTAGCCGTCGGTCTCCTGTCGGCGGACAGCCACCACCTGACAGTCTTCGACCTTCAGCACGGTCACCGGCACATGCTCGCCGTTCTCCGAGAAGACACGGGTCATGCCAAGTTTCTGTGCGATCAAACCGGTCCGCATCGCCTTAGCCCTTGAGCTTGATCTCGACGTCGACGCCAGCGGCCAGGTCGAGCTTCATCAGCGCGTCCACGGTCTGCGGCGTCGGGTCGACGATGTCCAAGAGCCGCTTGTGCGTGCGCATTTCGAACTGCTCACGGCTCTTCTTGTCGATGTGCGGCGAACGGTTCACGGTGAAACGTTCGATCCGCGTCGGAAGCGGAATCGGGCCGCGGATCTGCGCACCGGTGCGCTTGGCGGTCGACACAATCTCGTGCGTCGACTGATCCAGCACCCGATGATCGAAGGCCTTGAGCCTGATTCGTATGTTTTGGCTGTCCATTGACTTGGCTCTATCAGACGTTAAGGCGCCCCGGCTTCCAGCAACGGGCCCGGAGCGCCCCTTCAATCTGTCCCTCTCTACTCGCTTACTCGGAGATCTTGGCGACGACGCCGGCACCGACGGTGCGACCGCCTTCGCGGATGGCGAAACGCAGGCCTTCGTCCATGGCGATCGGTGCAATCAACTCCACAGCGATCGTGGTGTTGTCGCCCGGCATCACCATCTCGGTACCCTCCGGCAGCTCCACCACACCCGTCACGTCGGTCGTGCGAAAGTAGAACTGCGGACGATAGTTCCCGAAGAAGGGCGTGTGACGACCACCCTCTTCCTTCGTCAGGATATAGCACTCCGCCGTGAACTTCGTGTGCGGCGTGATCGACTTGGGGTGCGCCAGAACCTGGCCACGCTCCACCTCTTCACGACCAACACCACGCAGCAGCGCGCCGATGTTGTCGCCCGCCTCGCCCTGATCCAAGAGCTTGCGGAACATCTCCACACCCGTCACCGTCGTCTTGCGCGTGTCCTTCAGGCCGACGATCTCGATCTCCTCGCCGACCTTCACAACACCACGCTCAACGCGGCCGGTCACCACCGTGCCACGACCCGAGATCGAGAAGACGTCCTCGATCGGCATCAGGAAGGGCTTGTCCTTCGGACGCTCCGGCTGCGGGATGTAGGAATCAACCTCGGCCATCAAGGCCAGGATCGCCTCCCTGCCCAGCTTCTCGTCGCTGTCTTCCAGCGCCGCCAAGGCAGAACCCTTCACGATCGGAATGTCGTCGCCCGGGAACTCATAGCTCGACAGCAGCTCGCGAACCTCAAGCTCCACCAGCTCCAAGAGCTCCTCGTCGTCCACCTGATCGCACTTGTTCAGGAACACCACGATCGCAGGCACACCGACCTGACGCGCCAAGAGGATGTGCTCGCGGGTCTGCGGCATCGGTCCGTCGGCGGCAGAGACAACCAGGATGGCGCCGTCCATCTGCGCCGCACCGGTGATCATGTTCTTCACATAGTCGGCGTGACCGGGGCAGTCGACGTGCGCGTAGTGACGGTTCTCCGTCTCGTACTCCACATGCGCCGTCGAGATCGTGATGCCACGCGCCTTCTCTTCCGGCGCCTTGTCGATCTGATCATAGGCCGTGAACTTTGCACCGCCCGCTTCCGCCAGCACCTTCGTGATCGCAGCCGTCAACGACGTCTTGCCATGATCAACATGGCCAATCGTTCCGATGTTGCAGTGCGGCTTCGTCCGCTCAAACTTTGACTTTGCCATTCCATTCTCTCCGATAACTGGCGGCTCGCAAGCCCGCTGTTCTCCCGTTCAACCCGAAGGCGACTACCTGTTAGGCCAGCTTTGCCTTGACCTCGTCAGCGACGGCCTGCGGCACGCGCTCGTAGTGGTCAAAATGCATGCTGTACTGGGCACGACCCTGGCTCATGGAGCGCAGGTTGTTCACATAACCGAACATGTTGGCCAGCGGCACCATGGCGTTCACCACCTGGGCATTGCCGCGGGCTTCCATGCCCTGAACCTGACCGCGCCGGCTGTTCAGGTCGCCGATGATGTCGCCCATGTACTCGTCCGGCGTCACCACCTCGACCTTCATCATCGGCTCCAGCAAGGCCGGGCCGCACTTCACGATGCCCTCGCGGAAGGCCGCGCGGCTGGCGATCTCGAAGGCCAGCACGCTGGAGTCCACGTCATGATAGGCACCGTCGACCAGAGTCGCCTTGAAGTCGATCAGCGGGAAACCAGCAATGGTGCCGGTCTCGCGGGCCGAGTTCAGCCCCTTCTCGACACCCGGGACATACTCTTTCGGCACGTTGCCGCCGACGATCTTGTTTTCGAAGACAAAGCCTTCGCCTGCCTCCAAGGGTGCGAAAGCGATCTTCACGCGGGCGAACTGGCCGGAACCACCGGTCTGCTTCTTGTGCGTGTAGTCGATCTCGCCGGCCCTGGTGATGGTCTCGCGGTAGGCAACCTGCGGCGCACCAACCTTGGCCTCGACCTTGAATTCGCGCCTCATGCGGTCAACGATGATCTCCAGGTGCAGCTCGCCCATACCCTTGATCACGGTCTGGCCGCTCTCTTGGTCGGTCGTCACCCGGAAGGAGGGATCCTCCTGCGCCAGACGCTGCAGGGCGATACCCATCTTCTCCATGTCGGCCTTGGAGTTCGGCTCCACCGCCACCTCGATGACGGGATCCGGGAACTCCATGCGCTCCAGCACCACGGCGGCGCTGGGATCGCTAAGGGTGTCACCGGTGGTGACCGACTTCATGCCGGCGAAGGCGACGATGTCGCCGGCGAAGGCCTCATCGATGTCCTCGCGATTGTTGGCGTGCATCAAGAGCATGCGGCCAACGCGCTCGCGGCTTTCCTTCACCGTGTTCATCACGCCCGAGCCCTTGGAGATCTTGCCCGAGTAGATGCGCGCGAAGGTCAAGGACCCCATGAAGGGATCCGACATGATCTTGAAAGCCAAGGCCGAGAAGGGCTCGTCATCAGAGCTCTTGCGGACGATCTCCTCGTCGCTGCCCATCTTGACGCCGCGGATAGCAGGGACTTCGGTCGGGGCCGGCAGATAGTCGATGACGGCATCCAACAGCGGCTGTACGCCCTTGTTCTTGAAGGCCGAACCGCAGAGCACCGGCACGAAGGCCAGGCTGCAGGTTCCCTTGCGGATGCATGTGCGCAGGGTCTCTTCGCTCGGCTCCTCGCCCTCGAGGTAGGCCTCCATCGCGTCATCGTCCTGCTCGACGGCAGTCTCGACCAGCTTGGAGCGCCACTCGGCAGCCTCGTCCGCCAGATCCTCGGGGATCTCGCGATACTCGAACTCAGCGCCCAGGGTCTCGGCCTTCCAGACCACCGCCTGCATCTTGATCAGATCGACGACACCGACGAAGTCGGCCTCACTGCCAATCGGCAGCTGGGTCACCAGCGGGTTCGCGCCCAGGCGGTCGATGATCATGTCCACACAGCGCATGAAGTTGGCGCCCATGCGGTCCATCTTGTTGATGAAGCACATGCGCGGCACCTGGTACTTGTCCGCCTGGCGCCAGACCGTCTCGGACTGCGGCTCCACGCCGGCGACCGAGTCGAAGACCGCCACCGCACCGTCCAACACACGCAGCGAGCGCTCCACCTCGATGGTGAAATCGACGTGGCCGGGCGTGTCGATGATGTTGATGCGATACTTGGTGTCAAAGCGCTCCCAAAAGGTCGTGGTCGCGGCAGAGGTGATCGTGATTCCGCGCTCCTGCTCCTGCTCCATCCAGTCCATGGTGGCATTGCCGTCATGAACCTCGCCGATCTTATGGGACCGGCCGGTGTAATAGAGGATGCGCTCAGTAGTCGTGGTCTTACCGGCATCGATGTGGGCCATGATGCCGATGTTGCGGTAGCGATCGAGCGGGTAGCTGCGGGCCATAATGGTGTCTCGCGTCTCGGGTTACCAGCGGTAGTGCGAAAAGGCGCGGTTGGCTTCGGCCATGCGATGCGTGTCCTCACGCTTCTTCACAGCAGAACCGCGGTTGTTGGCGGCATCCATCAGCTCGTTGGCCAGCCGGTCCACCATGGTGTACTCGCTGCGCGCAACCGAGGCCTTGATCAGCCAGCGGATGGCGAGTGCCTGAGCCCGTTCGGGACGCACCTCGACCGGTACCTGATAGGTGGCACCACCGACGCGGCGCGACCGCACCTCGACCTCGGGCTTCACATTGTTCAAAGCCTCGTGGAAGAGCTTCACCGGATCGGCCTTGGCCCGGGC
Organism: Rhodospirillales bacterium; assembly: GCA_963669335.1. Lineage (GTDB taxonomy): Bacteria > Pseudomonadota > Alphaproteobacteria > Kiloniellales > JACOMY01 > JACOMY01. Next base: position 218,336 of record OY770023.1, on the reverse strand, counting down.
CTCGACGCGATCGAAGGCACCATAGACGATGCCCTCGGCGACCGACTTCTTGCCAGCGCGCATCAGGTTGTTCATGAACTTGCTCAGCACGATGTCGCCGAACTTCGCGTCCGGCAGGATCTCGCGCTTCTCGGCCTTGCGACGACGAGACATGAGTGCCCGCTCCTACCCTTACTTCGGCCGCTTGGCGCCGTACTTAGACCGGCGCTGGCGGCGATCGCGCACGCCCTGGGTGTCCAGGGTGCCGCGGATGATGTGATAGCGAACGCCCGGCAAGTCTTTTACACGCCCGCCGCGGATCATCACGACAGAGTGCTCTTGCAGGTTATGGCCTTCGCCAGGAATGTAGCTCGTCACCTCGAAGCCGTTGGTCAGGCGCACACGCGCGACCTTACGAAGTGCCGAGTTCGGCTTCTTCGGCGTGGTGGTGTAGACGCGGGTGCAGACGCCGCGCTTCTGCGGGCAGGCCTGCATGGCCGGCACCTTGTTGCGCGCCTTGATGGCCTTGCGCGGCGCCCGGATCAATTGATTGATCGTCGGCATGCTTTCTTCTCTATCACCTTTGCTTCGAGGCTTCGGGCCGCCCCACCATCGCCCCATGCGATCCGGCTGCGACCCACTCTCTGCGGCAACACGACTAACGGCGCCGCAAGAGCCTACCGCTTTGGCTCTCGGGCGTTTTCTGGCAACGGCGGTATCCCGATCCAGGACCAGTCCGCGCCGCCGGTGTTCGTTTCAATCCCGGGTCACGGAACCTCGGCACGAGTGAAGCGCCGCGATCCGTGAGAGGACCCCGTTCGGAGAGCGCGCATACTATGGATGCGCCCCAAGGCCGTCAAGCAGTTCTTCGGCCCCTGTCTTCCGCTCCCCCGCGGGCAGAAAAGTGAGATAGTTACTGGCTTAACGAAGGACACTTGTCGAGACTGCAGGTGGGGCCCATAAGAACTGCATGGCAGCTTTGCTAGGCCCCTTCCCGGCAGCCTCGCGGTCGCTAGTGGTCCGATCCAGACACTTGGTCCCCAAGCGTCTGGTGAATCGGTCCACCAAATTGTTGATCTGGTGGGGCAACTTTTCCAGACGGAGGGGTACCATCCGTCTGGGTTGCACCACTAGGATGTAGCGATCGATGGTGGCAAGGACCAGGGGATACAGATTGCGGTCACCGAATGGTCCCAATTGCACACTATCTCGTCTAGTGAAAGGCGATTGACGATGAGCTGTAGACGCGCATGCCAACCGAACCGTTTGAAGGGAACCCTGCCGCTAAGGCGCAGGGTGGCTCAAGGTCGGGCCAGCCTCGCCGGCGCTGTCTCAGGTCTCTTGCTGGGCGCCACGGTCGGAGGACTGGCAATGGCCGGCGATGCAGAGGTGATTGACGTTAAGATCACGCCAGAGGGCGCCTCCACCTATCGCTTCGACGTCACCGTGCGCCATCCAGACACCGGCTGGGATCACTATGCCGACCGCTGGGAGGTGCTGGATCCTGAAGGCAACAGTCTGGGCGTCAGGGTCTTGGCCCACCCGCACGTCAACGAACAGCCCTTCACCCGCTCACTTGGCGGTATCGCCATCCCGGACGAGGTCCAGGAGGTCACGATCCGCGCCCGCGACTCGGTCGACGGCTGGGGCGAGACCACTATGACCGTCAAGGTGCCGCGCTAAGCGGCCTTATCTATTGAGGCTGGGCCGTTTCGCCGACAGGCTGCTCTCTTTCGATAGAAGCCAAGAGGCGATCAAGCTCTTCGGCAAGTTCCATGGGTGGAACAGCCTCCGGGGCTTTGCACATGCCAATCGCCTTCCAATAGCCGGCAACTGTGCATTCCTGCAGCCAACCATCGAAGCAAACGGTCGAGCCGACCGAGTAGGTATAGCCGCCGTAAGAACAGTTGGCCCAGGCCTGCCCAATGCCAAAGGTCATGGCAATTACGGTTCCAAGTAGCAAACTTCTCATCGCTATAGGGCTCCCCCTTTTTCGGACCACTTAGCTTGGCAGTCTGTCAGCGGGGGGGCAAGCCTGCTTTATCAGAGAGTCGAATCTGCACGGAACGGGCCTAGGCCCGTTCCCGTTTTTGCTCCTGGCTTTCTAGAGCCAGCAACAGACAGACTCGTTCTAGGCAGCCGACTGCGCCAATCCCGCCATCGGCGGGTCACCATCCAGATGTTGGAAGGGTTCGCGCGCGAAGAGGCGGCGCAGCATCGGCTCGAAGTCTTCCAGAGGACGGGTCGGATAGTCAGGATCGAAGGCGGTCTGATCCCAGCGCTCACAGAAACGCTCACAGGCCTCGAAATAGGGATGATCGCGATACTTCTCGCGCGCGTTCCTGTCCAGGTCGAGGTGATGCCAGAAGTAGTAGCCCTGGAAGATGCCATGCTTCTGCACGACCCAATGCACCTTGCGGCTGACATAGGGACGCAAGACAGCAGCGGCCATTTCGGCGTGATCATCCGGTGCAATCAAATCGCCGATGTCATGCAGAAGCGCTGCGACGATCCACTCTTCATCGGCCCCGTCATCAAGTGCTCGGGTCGCCGTCTGCAGCGAATGCTCGAGACGCGTGATCTTGTAACCCGCATCCGGTTCGCCGGTGGCCTTCAGGAGCGCCAAGACTGCATCGACGTGATGGCTGGCCTTGGTCTCCTCGTGGATGCGCATGACGTGGTCATAGTCCTCGCGCGTGCCATCGATCATGTGGCGAAAGCTGACCGTTTCCATGGGCTGCACTCTCTTTCTAGGCTCTTTCTAAGGCTGCACGGCAGGCGGGCCGTCCCACTCAGGCGCGTTCAATTGGCTTTTGTCCCCGGCATAGTAGGCGTTCAGCGCCTCTTCCAATTGCTTCAAGGGGGTTTCCCAATCCTCGGCCTCGCGCACGCGGAAAAGCCGCAGGCTGTCGTACCAGGGCGTGTCTTCACGCTGGAGCAGCCAGCGCCAGTCCGGCACGTGAGGCAGGATCACCCAGGCCGGTACCCCGATCGCGCCGGCGACATGGACCGTGGTGTTGTCGATCGAGACCACTAGATCACAGCCCGCCACCTGATCGGCAAAAGCGCCCAGGTCGGCGATCGGATCGACATCGTCGTGGAAAATCTCAATGCCGGTCTTCTCGGTGAGTTCCTTGCGCTCTTCCTCGGTGTCACCGTACTGCAGATCGATCAGGCGCACGCCCGGACGATGGCAGAGCGTCGCCAGGCGCTCCAAGGTCACGCTGCGCTTGCGGCCCGTGGTCCCCTTGCTCTTCCAAGAGATCCCAATCACGAACTCGTCTTCCGGCCGCTTGTAGTTGCGCGGGTTGGCAGCCTCCAGATAGGCCTGACGATAGGGAATGCTGTCGACCCGCGTGTTGAAGAGGCGCAGCAGGTGGCCCATCGGCACATGCTTGTCAAAGGGCGGCAGGTTGATCCCGGCGATGCTGGCATGAGGGCGCACCAGAATGCGCGGCCAATGCCTGAAGGAGTGGCGCAGGAACTCCTTTAGCGAGGGCTGCACCTCGATCACGATTTCGGCGCTGGGATGGCGCTCTGCCACCATCGGCAAATAGCGGCAGAACTGCACCGTGTCGCCCACCCCCTGCTCCAGGTGGACCAACAGGATACGATTGCCGATCTTCTCCCCATTCCAGTAGGGCGCATCGAAGGGGCGGAGCGAGGCCTTGAATTCCGGCGTGCCCCAGCGCGACTCATAGCGCTCCAACCCAACCGCATAGTCGCCGATCAAGAGCCGGGCATGAGCCTCGTTCCACTTCGGTGTCGGGTTGTTGGGTGCCACCGCTTGGGCTTGTGCCTGGCGGTTCAGCGCGTCCTCGACAAAGCCCGATTCCTTCAGTGCCACGCCCCAATTGGAGAGGACTTCGGGATCGTCGGGATAGAGGGTTGCCAAGGTGGCGCAGTTCTTCATGGCCTCTCGGACGCGGCCGCTCGCCAGAAGCACCACGGCCAGGTTGGTGTAACCCTCCTTGCCCTTGGGGTTGACCTCGATCGCCATCTTGCAGGCCTCTTCGGCCTCCTCCGGTCGCTCGAGCTTCAAGAGGGCCTGTGCCTTGTTGGCATGAGCGCGCGCGTACTCGGGCCTGAGCGCTATCGCCTTCTCGTAGGCCGCCAAGGCCTCGTCATGGCGGTTCTTCTGCGACAAGGCCTGGCCCAGGTTGTTGTGCCCTTCCGGCATATCGGGCTTCAGCGCGATGCCCTTCTCGGCCGCCTTGATCGCCTCTTCCAAGAGGTTCTGGCTCTTGCAAACGGCCGAGAGGTTCAGCCAAGCCTCGGCCCACTCCGGCCGGGCCTTCACACAGCGGCGATAGGCCAGCACGGCCGCGCCCTTGTCGTTGGAGGCATCGGCGGCGACTGCGAAGTGAAACAGCAACTGCGGATCGCAGTCATCACGCCTGATGAAGGGCTTTGCCACCTGTGCCACGTCGCGATGGCGTCCGCCCTTGATGAGCGCGCCGCACATCACAGTCGCGGCCTCCATGTCGCGCGGATTGGCTTTCAGGCGGTCGCGAGCAATAGCGACCGTGTCCTGCCAACTGCGCTTCGGCTCGACCTTCGGCTTTTCTTCAGTCTCGACGGCTGCGTCCATGGCCCCCTCGTTCACCGGCCTTGCTCCCTCTTAACTCAACCTCAGCACTGCCTTTAGGCAGCGTCCTTTGCCTCCACGCGCTCGCGGATGGCATCCAGCAACTCCGGCAGCATCAGTTCCCAATCATCTGCATGGGTCTGACGGAAAAGCCTGACCGTGGGATACCAGGGGCTGTCCTCTCTGTCCAAGAGCCAACGCCACTGCGGCGGATGTGAGAGCAGCACCCAGGTCTCCTTGCCCAGGGCCGCGGCCAGGTGCGCCACTGCCGAATCGACCGTCACGATCAGATCGCAGCCGGCCACCACGTCGCTCCAGGGACCAAGCGCTGTCCCGTCCGGCACGCCCCTGGGGTTCTGCACGGCAATGCCCTCGGTCCTGGTCAGATGCCGACACTCAGGATCGGTGTCGCCCGGCTGCAGATTGATCAGGCGGGTGCTGGGATGCTGCAGGGTCCGCGCCAGCTTGGGCAAGGGGATGGAGAGCGTCTTGCCCAAGGTCGGGTGGTGGCTGCGCCAGGAGATGCCGATCGCGATCTCCTTCTCCTCGGCCAAACGCCGCGGCTGCTTGGCGTAGAGATAGGCCTTGGCCGAGGGCACGTTGTTCACGTTGGTCTGGGCCCGGCTGGGTGCGGAGAGCAGCGGCAGGCTGAGGTCGGCCTGCATCGCCGCAGCCTCACTGGCACCTTTGGCCACGACCTGCACCCGATCGACCCTAGAGAAGCTGCGCCCGATCAGCTCCTGCGCTTCCTTTGGCACCTCCAGAATCAGGCGCACCTGCGGATAGCGGCGCAGGATAACCGGCGCATAGCGACAGAACTGCAGGCACTCCTCCAGGCCACCTTCGTGGCTGATGAAGAGTGTCTGGCCAGAGAGCGGAGAGCCGTCCCAACGCGGCGGCAAGCCAAAGGATGCCGCCCCAGGTACGTCCAAACGGGCCTCAAAATTCGCAAAACCAGGCGGATATTTGCCCAACAGCAGCTGAATCTCACCCAGAAGAGCCCGCGCCTCGGCGTTATCCGCCTCTGCGCGCGAGACCTGCTCTGCCAGCTTGCGTGCCTTTTCGACCTCTCCGGCGGCCAGCGCTTCACGCGCGGCGTCCAGAGATCCCTCAGCCTCACTCATACCGATCTCCCGCTGTCATCTGCTGAGACTTGGCCATCGAAGACCCACCTGGTCAAGCCCGCAGGTTGCAAGAGTCGCGTTTAACAACAGCAAAGGCCTGGAGAACTGTGCAGCGACCCTCAACGTGGGAAACAGCAGCCCCTTGGCGTCAGCCGCGTGCGCGCCGCCGGCGGCGACCTTCCCCGCCGCCATCGTGGCTGTTCTGCGCGCGCTTGCGCGCCGGCAAGGTCACCACTGTCGCCAGCTCCGGGAAAGGATCACTGGCGTGCGGCATCGACATGGCGGCAACGAAGTGATCCTGGAAGGCCGGTTCGACCGCCGTCTCGATCTTCTCCACGCGACGCACCACGGCCTCGATCTCGTCGCGGGCGGACTGGTTCAAAAGCGCGATCCGCGCGCCTGTCGAGGCCGAGTTTCCAGCGGCGTGGACGCGGTCCAAGCGACAATCGGGAATCATGCCCAGAACCATGGCGTACTTAACATCGATATGGCTGCCAAAGGCGCCGGCCAGCATGATGCGCTCGACCCGATCCACACCCAGCCGGTCCATCAGCAAGCGGATGCCGGCATAGAGGGCGGCCTTGGCCAGCTGGATCGCGCGCACGTCGTTCTGCGTAATGCGGATCTCCGGCTCGCCCTCGTTCAACATGTAGGCGAAGGTGCGCCCATCGGCCTGCACCCTTGCGCTCTTGGCCGCCATGGCACCATCGACCGTGCCGTCGGTCGCCAGAATGCCGGTCAGATACATCTCGGCAATGGCTTCGATAATGCCCGACCCACAGATGCCGGTGATGCCGCTCCCCTCTGTCTCCTTGGCAAAGCGCGGATCGTCGGACCAGTAATCGCAGCCGATGACCTTGAAGCGCGGCTCCAGGGTCTCCGGATCGATGCGCACCCGCTCGATCGCGCCGGGGGCAGCCCGTTGTCCGCCAGAGATCTGTGCACCTTCGAAGGCCGGCCCGGTCGGCGAGGAACAGGCCAGCAAGCGGTCCTTGTTGCCCAGCACGATCTCCGCATTGGTGCCGACGTCGACCAGCAGGGTGATCTCGTCGCGCAGGTGCGGGGTCTCTGAGAGAATGCAGCCGGCCGTGTCGGCGCCCACGTGGCCGGCAATGCAGGGCAGCACGTAGACCCTGGCATTGTCGCCGACTTGGACATCGAGCTCAGAAGCCCAGAGCGTCAGCCCTGAATTGAGCGCCAAGGCAAAGGGCGCACCGCCCAGCTCGGTCGGGTCGATCCCCAGCAACAGGTGATGCATTATGGGGTTGCCGACGAAGGTCATGTTCAGGATCAGGTGCAGATCGATCCCGGCCTGATTGGCCACCTCCTCGGCTAGGGTGTTGATCGCCTCGCGGACGACCTTGGTCATCTCCTGGTCGCCGCCCGGGTTCATCATCACATAGGAGACCCGGCTCATCAGGTCTTCGCCGAAGCGAATCTGCGGGTTCATCAGACCGGATGAGGCGACGACTTCGCCAGTGCGCAGATCGCAGAGATGGGCCGCGATTGTCGTAGAGCCGACATCGACGGCAATTCCATAGGCACGCTCGACAAAGCCGGGCCAGACGGCCGTGACCACATGGCCGCGATGCACGGCCACCGTGACCTTCCAATCGCCCTCGCGCAGCGCCTTTTGCAGGTGCTGCAGCATGCTGAGGTCGTATTCCAAGGTGGTCTCGACGCCCCACTCCCGGTCGAGCGCCGCGTGCAGGCGTTCGACATCGCCCGAGGGGTGGTGCATGTCCGGCTCTTCCACCTCGACATAGTAGAGGCGGATCGCCGGATCGAGCTTGATATCCCGTACCTCGGCGCGCTTGCGCACGACCTGGCGGTAGACCTGGCTGTCGGGCGGAACGTCGATGACGGCATCGCCCAGCAAGCGCATCTGGCAGGACAGGCGGCGGCCTGCCTTCATGCCGCGCTTGCGGTCGTAGCGAACCTCGACCTCGTTCTGCGGAGAGAGATGGTCGGCGCGGCTGACGATGCCGTGCTTGGCGAATTCGCCCTCGCTCACCAAGCACTGACAGCGTCCGCAGATACCACGTCCGCCGCAGACCGTGTCGATATCGACACCCAGGCTGCGTGCGGCTTTCAGAACCGGCGTTCCGACGGCAAAGCGTCCGCGCCGGCCGGAGGGAGTGAAGACGACGAGCGCCGTTGCCTGGTTGGCCTCGGCCTCGCTGGCGGCTTTAGGGTCGACCGCCTCGTTCATCCTATCCCCCCTTGCTAAAGCGCTGAATCGTTACGCGAACGACTTACTCTGCCTTGCGTTCGCGCGCCGGTCCAGATTGCAATGTCTTAAGTGCCGCTCGCCCGCCGACGACGCCGCTCGCCGCGCTCGCCGCGGGCACCGGCTCCCGCCTGTCCCTCAGGCGCCGGCTCGCGATACTTCTTGATCCAGGCCCGGCAGTCGCGGTCGCGATGCATCAGCACGTCAGAGGCCCGGATGCAGCCCATGTCTTCGTCGTGCAGCGGGTTCATGATGGCAGAGGTCATGCCAAAACCAGAGGCCATGGCCAGGAAAACGCCGTTCATCACCCGACGGTTCGGCAAACCGAAGGAGATGTTGGAGGCACCACAGGTGGTGTTCACGTCCAGCTCGCGATGCAGGCGATCCAGCAAGCTATAGACCTGCTTGCCGGCCGTTCCCATGGCACCGATCGGCATGACCAAGGGATCGACGACGACGTCTTCCTTGGGGATGCCGTGATCCTGCGCACGCTCGACGATCTTCTTGGCCACTTCGAAGCGGACGTCGGGATCTTCAGAAATGCCGGTCTCGTCATTGGAGATGGCGACGACGGCTGCGCCATACTTCTTGATCAGCGGCAGCACCACCTCAAGGCGCTCCTCCTCACCGGTGACCGAGTTCACCAGCGGCTTGCCTTCATAGACTTCCAGGCCGCGCTCCAGCGCTTCGACGATGGAGCTGTCGATGGAGAGCGGCACGTCCACCAAGGACTGCACCAGCTTGATCGACTCGGCCAGAATGGCGGGCTCGTCAGCCAGCGGGATGCCGGCATTGACGTCCAGCATGGCGGCTCCACCGGCCACCTGCGCCAGCGCATCGCGCTCGACCGTCGAATAGTCGCCGGACGCCATCTCGGCCGCCAACTTCTTGCGACCGGTGGGATTGATACGCTCTCCAATCACACAGAAGGGCTGATCGTAGCCGATCATCACCGTCTTCGTCTTCGACGACACCACCGTGCGCGCCATGTCGCTAGCTTCCTTTTCGCTCCCAGCTCCACATCAAAAAGGAGCTCGTCAATCGCAAGGGCCGCCAAACCGCGCCACGCGCTTGTGCGGCCCTTGATCGACAGCTCCTGTCACCCTGCAGATTTGCGCGTCCGCCAGATTTGCGGCTGATCGAAAAACGACATCCTTTGTCTGAGACGCGCAGCACTGCGCTTTCTCTTCGCAGGGGGCACGGTAGGCGAGCGCTCGCTTGGCAATTCGGCGGGCTTGCGCTAGCAGACAAGAAGATTCTCGCTGCTCCAGGAACATAGCGATCATGTCACGACGTCTTATCTCTTCCGGTTCCAGCTTCGAAGCACTGGCTGGTTACAGCCGTGCGGTGGTGCAGGGCCCCTTCGTCTTCGTCTCAGGAACGACGGGCTTCGACTATAAGGCCGGCACCATTTCTGACGATCCGGCAGCTCAGGTCGCGCAGTGCTTCGTCAACATTGAAGCCGCCTTGGCAGAGGCCGGAGCGACCTTGAGCGACACTGTCAGGATCGTTGTCTATCTGGCACGCCGCGACCTCTTCGACATCGTCGCCCCGGCCTTGGGCAAAAAGCTGGGCGACATCAGACCGGCCAATACCACCGTGATCGCAGAGCTGGCTGACCCTAGAATGCTGGTGGAGATCGAAGTCACCGCATTGCGCCAAGACCTGACCTGAGAAGGAGACACGTCATGTCAAAGACCCGCCTCTGTGCGACGGCCCTGTTGATCGCCGGCGCCTGCCTCGCTACGCCGGCCTTCGCCGCTGAGGAAGCCATTCCGGGAGACTGCCTGCCGGCCGTCGGCTCCTTCATCACCAAGAACAGCCTGCCGGACGGTGAGGACGGGACCATCCATTCCCGCAGCCTTATCTCCCTGACCAACGGTGGCCATGCGCTGCGCAGCGACTCTGATCAGTATGCGGGGTTCGGCAAGCATGCCTTCGGCGACAGCCACGGCGCCTGGCACTGCGAGGGCGTCAAGGGCGACGAGATCGGCATCCGCATCACCATGCTGAATTTCAGCTATCCGGCCGATTCGGATGACGAGGCCAGGATCGGCGTCATCAATTACCATGGCAGCTTCAACACCAAGGACGAGACACTGCGCCTGACCGGCGGGTTGCGCTTTGTCGGCATCGCAGATGATCCCTTCGGCCCGCACATCCAAATCGCTCCCATCCCGATCGAGGTCGAGGGCGTCAAGATCGAAGTGCAGCGCTGAGGCGGAGGATGAGAGTGATGGATAGAGATGCCGGCTCAGTCCTCTAAGGGCACAACACAATCTTCCCCAGGGTTCCCGGCTCCAAGATGGCGACATGGGCCTCTGCGGCCTCGGCGAGCGGCATCTCCCGTCCAACAACAGGCTTGAGGCTGCCCTCTTCCACACCTACCAGAATGTCCTCGATCATCGGCCGAACCTGATCGGGCGTCGCGTTCCAGAGCGCGATACCCCGGATGTCCAGTTCCTTCATCATCGCCACTCTGGGAACGATGGTGATCTCGCCGCGATTGCCGATGATGATGATCCGGCCGTACTTGGCAGCCAGATCCATGTCGGCTGCCAGGTTTACGTTGGCCAGCATCTCCAGAATGACCTCCGGCCCCATGCCGTCGGTGAAGGCGCGAACCTGGTCGAGGTAACCCTCTGCCCTATGGTCGACGGCAAGATCAGCACCCTCTTGGCGAATAAGATCCAGACCCTTAGGCGTACCGCCGCTGCCGATGACCGTGAGACCGGCGCGCTTGGCGAGCTGGATTGCAGCTGTGCCGACCGAGCCGCTGGCACCGTGAATGAAGACGGTCTCACCCGGCCTGGCATCGCCTCGGGTAAAGAGCGCGTAGTGCGCCGTGGTGTAGGAGACACCGAAGGTGACGGCTTCAGAGAAGCCGACCGCGTCCGGCAGGTGCGCCACATGCTCGGCCTTGCGCGTCACCTTCTCGGCATAGCAGCCGGTGAAATCGAAGCTCTGTGCCGTCCCGGCAAAGACCCGATCGCCAACCGCAAAGGCCGTAACGCCGGGTCCCACGGCAGAGATCACACCGGCCGCGTCACCGCCGGGGATGTAGGGTAGATCCGGCACGATCGCATAGGTGCCGTTGCGCATATAGGTGTCGGCCGGATTGACCCCGGCGGCACGCACATCGATCACCACCTCGCCGGCCCCGGCCTCAGCATCCGGGATCTCGTCCAGGCTCAAGACCTCCGGTCCGCCGAAACGGTGCGCACGTATGGCCTTCATCACTCTCCCTCCCGCTCGCTGCCTGCCTTAGGCAGGCTCCTCACACGAGAAGGAGAATGACTAAGGCGCTACGCAGCCTAGCCGATGTCGCGGGTGAGCTTGAAGCCCTTGCCGTCGAGCTCGAACGCGCCGTCCAGAACGGCATAGCTCCAGGCCGCCGAGCGGCGCATGCCGCCAAGCGGATACATATGGGCCTGCGTGATCCCGCACTTGGGATCCGTCGTTTTATAGGCCGCAAGTTCGCGCACCAGCTGATCCGGTGCGTTCACGGTCAAGAGACGGGTCACTTGACGAGCCTGCTTGGTCAGGAAGCGGATCGAGTTGCCCACACCGCTCGACTTGGCGAACTGGATCAGGGTCTTCAGGGTTGCCAGACCCGGCACACCCAGGTGAATCGGAAGTGTGTTGCCCTCGGCCTGGATCTTGCGGTCCCAGGCGATGATCGGCTCGGACTCAAAGCAGAACTGGGTGCAGACATAGACCGAGGCATCGGTCCGCTCGGCAAAGCCGTTCTTCCACTTGAGCGCAGCGGCGATGTCGGCGTCAGAAATGTCGGGGCTGCCCTCGGGATGCCCGGCGATACCGATCGACTTGATGCCATGCTTGTCGAAGAGCCCGGTCTCCAGCAGCGCCATGGAGCTCTCGAAGGGACCCAGGGGCTTATCCACGCCACCGGCCAGGGCAACGACCTTGGTCACGCCGGCCTCACCGACGATGCGCTCGACATAGCCCTCAAAGGCGAGGTGGCTGGGAACCGAGCGGGCGGCGAAGTGCGGCGCCGGTTCAAAGCCCTCGTCACGCAGTCGCTTTGCGACCTTCACCGTATCGGCAAAGTCCGATCCCGGCAGAAAGGTCACCGCCACCATGGTGCCGGGCCTCAGGTGTTCGCGATAATCCGCGGTCTTTGCCGCCGAGCCGGGTGTGGTCTCGATGGTAAAGTCGCGCATGAAGTCGATGATCTGCTGTTTTTCAGTGCTGGCCGCAGTCATAGCGTCTGGCTGTCCTTAAACGAAGCACCGCCCCCGTTGGACGATGCCAGTAGCGAATGCGTCCCTCCAGAGGATGGACTGGTTAGTCTTCCGGCGTCTCGAGACCACCCTGCATCACCAAAGCGACAAGCCGCTCCTTGGGGTAGTCCGCCTCCAAGCGATCGGCCGCCGCCTTGGCCTCGGCCTCCAGGTCATCGCCACAGGCCTCAGGCGCGCCGCGGCGCCAGTGTTCCAGGTAAGAGTCTGTGTCGCGCAGCTTGGCACGCATGGCCGCGCTGTCGATCGCCTTCTCAAAGCGCTCGGTCAATTGGATCTTGGCGGTCTTTCGGCCGGCCTTGACAATGACCTGGGCCGGGATATCGCGCCAGTAGACGGTAATGAGCTGCGCCACCTTAGATCTTCCTTTTTCTCAAGTTTTACGCCGCGGCCCCGCGGAGAAAGCTCTCCAGCTCTCCCATGCCGGTGAAGACACGCTCGTAGGCAAGACCGAGAGTCTCGGCCGCCGCTTCGGCCTTGCGATCCAACTCCGGATCCTCGACCTGGGCCAGGTAGACCAGACGCGAGTAATGGCCGAAGTACTGCGGCAGCAGTTCGGGATGGCGATCCAGCCATAACCCCTGGATGATCAGGCGATCGAAGTGCCTGGCCAAATAGTCGGTCAGGTAGAAGCAGGTCGGATCGTCGTCGTGCGCAGCATTAAAGGCCTCGACACCGCGATAGAAGGCGTAGCAGTGGTCGCCGCCAATGCGGCTCGCCCCCTCCTCCTCCAGGACCCGGTCCAAGAGGCCACCCGTACCGCAGTCGCCATAGGCGACAAAGATCCGCTCGAAGCCCTGCTCGCGCCCCTTGCGGATCTTTTCACGCACGCCCTCAGGGATCAGTTCCGGGCGGTTGTGCCAGATAGCCGGCAGACAGGTAATGGAGACCTGCTGCCAGCCATTGGCTTTCACCACGGCCACGATCTCGCGCGCCAGCGCGCCGCAGCCGACGATCAGGGTTTTCTCTGCCGACATGGCCGAGCACGCCCCGCCTGCTCTATTGCGACGAGGCCTAGCCGGCCCGCTGGTTGTGCCGACGCGAGACATACTCTTTGGCAGTCTCCACGGCGACCGCAGCGTCGCGGCAGTAGGCATCGGCACCGATGGCCTCGGCAAAGGCCTCGTTCAAGGGCGCACCGCCGACGAGCACGACATACTCCTCGCGGATGCCGTTCTCCTTCATGGCGTCGATCACCACCTTCATGTAGGGCATGGTGGTGGTCAGCAGCGCCGACATGCCAAGGATGTCCGGCTCGTGCTCTTCCAAGGCCGAGAGGTAGTTCTCGACCGGATTATTGATACCCAGGTCGATGACATCGAAACCGGCACCCTCCATCATCATGGAGACCAGGTTCTTGCCGATGTCGTGAATGTCGCCCTTGACGGTGCCGATCACCATCTTGCCCTGCTTGGGCGCACCCGTCTCTGCCAGCAGCGGGCGCAGGATAACCATGCCACCCTTCATCGCATTGGCGGCCAGCAAGACCTCCGGCACGAAGAGGATGCCGTCGCGGAAATCGATGCCGACAATCCGCATGCCCTCGACCAGGGCTTTGGTCAGGACATCATAGGGCATCCAACCACGCCCCAGCAGGATGTTGACGCTCTCTTCGATCTCTTCCTTGAGACCGTCGTAGAGGTCGTCATGCATCTGCTTTACCAGCTCGTCGTCGTCGAGCGCGCTGAGATCGAGATCGTCTTCTTCCTCGGCCATGGCCTATTCGCTCCCTAAACCGGCGGGGTTTGCCCTCCGCCCAAGCCCAACTGAACACCGCCTCACTGGGGCGTACGGCTCACCGCCACCGCCTTATAGCGCGGCCGCACTCTCGCCGATACTGGCATGTAAGATCGGCTTTTCTCCGACCAAGCCTAGCTGAAATGCGACAGCAACGACACGTCCGACTGCATAGGCCATATGCAGCCACACCAGAGCTGAACGCAAGTAAAGTTATTCCTCAAAGCCCGGTGCTGCCTGCGGCCAAACCCGGGTCAGGAACCAGCCATCCCTGATCAGGGCATAGATGCGTTCAATCTCGGCCGAGAGGGCTCGGTCTTCATCCAGGAAGGCAGCGCGCTCTCGGACAGCGGCCCACACAGCCTGTAAGGCTGGGCTGGTCTTGAGGCCTTTTCGCAGCTCGACGCCCTGTGCGGCGGCCAGCAGTTCGATCGCCAGGATGCGCCCTGTGTTCGCCGCCATGGGGGTCAGCCTGCGGGCACCGTTGGTTGCCATTGAGACATGATCTTCCTGATTGGCCGAAGTCGGCAGGCTGTCGACCGAGGCCGGGCTTGCCAGCTGCTTGTTCTCGCTGGCCAGCGCTGCGGCGGTCACGTGGGCAATCATGAAGCCTGAGTTCAAACCGGGATCGACCACCAGAAAGGCCGGCAGGGTCGAGAGATTGGCATCGGTCAGCAGAGCGACACGCCGTTCCGAAAGCGCACCGATCTCAGCCACGGCGAGCGCAATCATGTCGGCTGCGATCGCCACCGGCTCGGCATGGAAGTTGCCGCCCGAGAGCATTTCTCGGGTCTCGCTGAAGACCAGGGGATTGTCCGAGACCGCATTGGCCTCGCGGATCAACATCTGGGCCGCAGCCTGGAGCGTATCCAGGACCGCCCCCATCACCTGCGGTTGGCACCTCAGGCAGTAGGGGTCCTGAACCCGATCGTCGCCCTCACGATGGGATTCTCGAATGGCACTGCCGGCCAAGAGCGTGCGCAGACGTTCGGCGACGGTGATCTGCCCCGGATGGCCGCGCAGCGCCTGGATGCGCGCATCGAATGGCGTGTCGCTGCCAGCCGCAGCATCCACCGAAAGCGCACCGGCGGCGAGCGCGGCGGCAAAGGCCTCATGGGCGCGGAAGAGACCGACCAAGGCCAGAGCCGTCGAGACCTGAGTGCCGTTGATGAGCGCCAGCCCTTCCTTGGCCGCCAGCTCCATTGGCGCCAAGCCCAAACGCGCCAAGGCCTCGCCGGCCGATAGGCGGCTGCCCTCGATCAGGATCTCGCCCTCACCCAGGCAGGCCGCTGCGGCCAGGTGCGCCAGAGGGGCCAGATCGCCGGAAGCCCCGACCGAGCCCTGCGCCGGCACGATCGGCATGGCGTTCGCCGCCAGCAGCGCCAACAAGCGCTCAACGACCACCCGACGGACGCCGGAATGTCCACGCGCCAGGCTGGCGATCTTCAATAGTAGGATCAGACGGACACTCTCAGCCGGAAGCGGATCGCCGACACCGGTGCAATGCGAGAGCAGCAATCGCCGCTGCAACTCGCGAACCTGCGCCTCTTCGATCCGCTTGCGCGCCAAGAGGCCAAAACCGGTGTTGACGCCATAGACCCGCTCACCGCTCGCCAGGATCTCAGCCACCGTTGCCGCTGAAGCCTCAACGGCTGCCCAGCACATGGGATCCAAGGTGACGCCTTGGCCGTTGCGCCAAAAGCGATAGAGGTGCCCCAAGGTCAACTGACCGGGCCTGACCACAGACGACATGATCGCTCTCCAACTTGTATAGACAAGTTAGCTATAGTCGTCCCTTGTGCGGAGGGAAAGAGGCTTTCGCTCAGGTCGCCGGTTCGGCGCAGACGCGGGCCGGAACGCCGCGTTCACGACGCGGAGTGTGGCCGAAGAAATCGCGATAGCACTTGGAGAAGTGCGAGGCAGAGACAAAGCCGCAAGCGAGCGCCACATCGATGATGCTCATATCCGTCTGCAGCAACAGCAGGCGGGCGCGGTTCAAGCGCAGCTCCAGATAGTAGCGCGCGGGAGAGCGGTTCAGATACTTTCGGAACAGCCGCTCCAGCTGCCGGGCCGAGAGCTGCGCATGGGCGGCCAAGCTGGCCCGGCTCATCGGCTCTTCCAGGTTCTCTTCCATAAGCGAGATGATCGACAAGAGCTTGGGATGGCGCACGCCCAGGCGCTGCGGCAGGCTGATCCGTTGATGGTCATGGCTGTCGCGAATCCGCTCGTGCATGAACTGGTCGGCGACCTTGGCCGCCAGTTCATGTCCGTGCTGGCGGCCGATCAGGTTCAACATCAGGTCAATCACTGCCGTGCCGCCGGCGCAGGTAAAGCGGCTGCGATCAATCTCAAAGAGCTCGGTGGTGACGTCGATCTCGGGATAGGCCTCGACGAAGCCGGCCAGGTTCTCCCAGTGGATGGTGCAGCGGTATCCGTTCAGAAGCCCGGCCTTGGCCAGGATCAAGGAACCGGTGCAAAGACTGCCGATGTCCTTGCCGCGACGCGACTGCGTGCGCAGCCAAGCGAGCAGACGGCGATCGTTGACAATGGTGTGATCGTTGCCGCCACAGACGACGATGACGTCCGCCGTCTCCCCCTTCGGCAGGTCGCCGTCGGCGCCGATCTGCATAGCGTTCGACGCCGACACCGGGTCGCCCTCGATACTCACGAGCGTCCAACTGTAAAGCCCTTTGCCGCTTGCCCGATTGGCCAGACGCAGAGCCTCTAGTGCGGCGACCAGAGCGATCTGCGTCACCTGCGGCACCAGGACGAAAGCCAGGTGATAAGGAAGTGTCCGAGGCGTTTCTCCGAACAAGGGTGCTAATCCTTAAGCGAGCGTGGCAGCGACAGCGGTCCGGGCCTAGCGCATCCTCGATTCCCGCCTCCATGTATCAACCCTTTGGGGGGTTTCTGCCTTCGGCCGGCCGCCTTTGTCGCAGAATCATAATTTCTTGGCGCCAATCCGCAAGTGTTTAGACGCAAGCTGGGGCCCTTACCGGCTTGCTGGCACGAAATCCGGATTCAGGCAGCAGGGGGATATCGAGAGACTTGAAGCGATCCCCCGAGGGCGACAGAGTCTAACAATCGAGACAGCTTGGTGCGAGCTAAGCGCACGCCAACCGATCCGACCAACAGCCGGGTCGGACTCATAGGCCGTAACGCGGGACGAGTGATCGATGAAACAGCGCTATTCCCTGGCGAGCTTGATCAAGAATGCCCTCAGCCATCATGAGCGCTGGGCCCAGGCTCTGCCGTCGGCCGAGCCCAAGGGGGAGTACGACGTCGTCATCGTCGGCGGTGGCGGTCACGGGCTGGCCACGGCCTACTATCTGGCCAAAGAGCTGAAGATCACCAAGGTCGCGGTGGTCGAACGCGGCTGGATCGGCGGCGGCAACACCGGCCGCAACACCACCATCGTGCGCTCCAACTATCTCTGGGATCAGTCGGCAGCGCTCTATGAGCACGCGCTGAAGCTCTGGGAAAACCTGAGCCACGAGCTGAATTACAACGTCATGTTTTCGCAGCGCGGCGTGATGAACCTGGCGCACAATCAGCATGACCTGCGCGAGCTGTCGCGCCGGGTGAACGCAAACCGGCTGAACGGCATCGATTCCGAGTTTCTGGATGCCCAGGGCGTCAAGAACTTCTGCCCGATCATCGATCTACGCGGCAATGGCCGCTATCCGGTGCTGGGCGCCAGCCTGCAGCGCAGGGGCGGCACCGCGCGCCATGACGCCGTCGCCTGGGGCTATGCCCGCGCTGCGGCAGAGCTTGGCGTCGATATCATCCAGAACTGCCCGGTTGAGGGCTTTGAGATCACCGACGGGCGTGTGGTGGCGCTGAAGACCGGACGCGGCCGGATCGCTGCCAAGAAGGTCGGCATTGTTGCCGCCGGGCATTCCAGCGTGTTGGCGCAGATGGCCGGCGTTCAGTTGCCCGTCCAGTCGCTGCCGCTGCAGGCCCTGGTCAGCGAGCCGGTGAAGCCCGCGATCGACTGTGTCGTCATGTCCAACGCCGTACACGCCTACATCAGCCAGTCGGACAAGGGCGAGTTGGTGATTGGCGCCGGCGTGGATCACTACATTGGCTATGGCCAGCGCGGCTCGATCCATGTGACCGAGGAGACCCTGGCGGCGATCTGTGAGCTCTTCCCAATGTTCCGGCGCATGCGGATGCTGCGCATGTGGGGCGGCATCGTCGATGTCTGCCCGGACGCCAGCCCGATCATCTCCAAGACCCCGGTCGAGGGACTCTTCATCAACTGCGGCTGGGGCACCGGCGGCTTCAAGGCGACACCAGGTTCGGGCCACGTCTTCGCGCACACCATCGCCAAGAACGAGCCGCACCCCATCGCCGGGCCCTTCCGCCTCGATCGCTTCGTCACCGGCTTCACCATCGACGAGCATGGTGCCGCCGCGGTGGCCCACTGATGCCCGCCCTCTAGACGTGAGACGCATGCCATGCTGCTGATCCCCTGCCCCTATTGCGGTCCGCGCCCGGAGATCGAATTCGGTTACGGCAGCGAGGCCCATCTGGCCCTCCCGGAGAAGTCGGAGGACCTCAGCGACGAAAGCTGGGCCGGCTATGTCTATTGGCGCAAGAACACCAAGGGCGTATTCCACGAGCGCTGGGTCCACACCCACGGCTGCCGACGCTGGTTCAACGTCATCCGCGACACCGTCAGCTATCAGATCTTGGCCGTCTACGAGCAGGGGGCCGAGGCCCCGACGGTCGAGATCAAGACCTACGTCTAGGCCCGGATGGAGAGGCAAGAGATGCAACACTTTCGCCTGACCGACGGCGGCCTGATCGATCGCAGTCGTCCGCTTCACTTCCAGTTCGACGGGCATCGCTACGACGGCTATGCCGGCGACACCATCGCCTCGGCCTTGCTGGCCAACGGCGTGCACCTGGTCGGCCGCAGCTTCAAGTATCACCGCCCGCGCGGCGTCGTCTCTGCCGGTGTGGAGGAGCCCAACGCCCTCTTCCAGGTCGGCCAGGACCCGAAGACCGAGCCCAACATCAAGGGCACGATCTGCGAGCTGGTCGACGGCATGATGCTGCAGTCGCAGAACGCCTGGCCCTCGACCAGCTTCGATCTGGGCGGCATCAACGCCAAGATCTCGAAGTTCATCCCGGCCGGCTTCTACTACAAGACCTTCATGGGCCCTGGTAAGGGCACCAAGGCCTGGATGCTCTATGAGCGTTTCATCCGCAAGGCAGCGGGTCTGGGCCACGCACCGACCAGGCCCGACCCCGAGAGCTACGACAAGACCTACGCACACTGCGATCTGCTGGTGGTCGGCGGTGGTCCCGCCGGCCTTGCCGCAGCTCTGGCTGCCGGGCGCAGCGGCGCCAGGGTCTTGCTGGTTGAGATGGATGGGCTGCTGGGCGGTCATTTGCTGGGCAGCAGCGATGATGCGATCGACGGCCTAGCCACGGCGGAGTGGCTGGCCAAGGCCGCGGCCGAGCTGGCCAGTCTGCCCAACGTGACGATCAAGACGCGGACCATCTGCTTCGCAGCCTATGACCACAACTTTTTCGCCCTCTGGGAGAATGTCAGCGATCACCTGACCGAGGCGGAGCGCCCGGCGGGCCAGCCGCGCCATCGCCTGATCAAGCTGCGCACGAAAGAGGTCATCTTCGCCGCTGGTGCCATCGAGCGGCCGCTGATCTTCCGCGACAACGACCGGCCTGGCTCGATGCTGGCCAGCGCTGCAGAAACCTATCTGAAGCGTTTCGCCGTGCGAGCGGGCAACAGGGCTGTCCTGGTGACCAACAACGACTCGGCCTACCGCTCTGCGCTGGCCTTGAACGACGGCGGTGTCGAGATCGCAGCGATTGCCGACCTGCGCGACACGCCCGCCGGGCATTGGACGAGCGAGGCACAGAAGCGCGGCCTCAGGATCCTGGCCGGCCAGGGCGTCTTTGCGACCAAGGGTGCCAAGCGTGTCCAGGGCGTTTCCATCGGCGACATCGGCGCCGACGGCAAGACACTGGGCAGCAAGCGCGAAGAGATCGCCTGCGACCTGGTTCTGAACGCAGGCGGCTGGACCCCCAGCGTGCATCTGCACAGCCAGTCCAAGGGCAAGCTTAGCTGGGACGAGACGGCGCAGATCTTCCGCCCCTCTATTGCCGGCCAGCCGGGCCAGCGCTCAGCCGGTGCCTGCAACGGCAGCTTCGGCCTGGGCGCGATCCTGGCCGAGGGCTATGCCAGCGGTCAGGCCGCAGCCGCAGCCTTGGGCCGCAAAACCAATGGCGAGGCGCCGAAGGCCGAGGGACCCGACTTCCTGCCGCTGCGGCAGCTATGGCTGATCCCCGCCGACAAGCCGGTCGGACACAAGGGCAAGCATTTCGTCGATCAGCAGAACGATGTCACTGCCGCCGATCTCAAGCTGGCCATGCGTGAAGGCTTCCGCTCGATCGAGCATTTGAAGCGCTACACCACCACCGGGATGGCGACCGATCAGGGCAAAACCTCCAACGTCAACGCCTTGACCCTGGTGGCCGAGACCCTGGCCAAGCCCATTCCGGAGGTCGGCACCACCACCTTCCGCCCGCCCTTCACGCCGATCTCCTTCGGGGCCTGGATGGGTCGCGACGTCGGCGATCTCTTGGACCCCTTGCGCAAGACCCCGATGGACTCCTGGCAGGAGGCCAATGGCGCCGCGTTCGAGAATGTCGGCCAGTGGCGCCGCGCCTGGTACTACCCGCAAGCCGGCGAGAGCATGCATGACGCCGTCAAGCGCGAGTGCGTTGCCGTGCGCGAAGCGGTCGGCATGCTGGACGCCTCGACCCTGGGCAAGATCGACATCCAGGGCCCGGACGCTTCCGAATTCCTGAACCGGATCTACACCAACGCCTGGAAGAAGCTGGCCGTCGGCCGCTGCCGCTATGGCCTGATGCTGGGCGAAGACGGCATGGTGATGGACGACGGCGTGACCGCGCGCCTGGGCGAGAACCACTATCTGATGCACACCACAAGCGGTAACGCTGCCCAGGTGATGGCCCATCTGGAGGAGTACCTGCAGACCGAGTGGCCGGACATGGAGGTCTTCCTGACCTCGGTGACCGAGCAGTGGGCAACGGCGCAGATCGCCGGCCCCTATGCCCGTGACCTGCTGGCCGAGATCGCCCCCGACCTCGATCTCTCGGCGGAGGCCTTCCCGCACATGAGCGTCATCAAGGGCCGTGTCGCCGGCCGCAAAGCGCGCATCTTCCGGGTCTCCTTTACCGGCGAATCCTCTTTCGAGGTCAGCGTCCCCAGCTCCTATGGCCTGGGTCTCTGGGAGGCCCTGATGCGGGCCGGCGCCAAGTACGGGATCACCCCCTTCGGCACCGAAGCCATGCACGTGCTGCGCGCCGAAAAGGGCTTCATCATCGTCGGCCAAGAGACCGACGGCTCGGTCAACCCGCACGACCTGGGCATGGATTGGATCGTCTCCAAGACCAAGGATTTCGTCGGCAAGCGCTCACTCAGCCGCGCCGACATGTCCAAGCCCGACCGCAAGCAACTGGTCGGCATACTGACCGAGAATCCGGAAGAGGTCCTGCCGGAGGGCGCACAGCTGGTGGAAACGCCCGGTGACCAGCGGCCGCTGCCGATGCTGGGTCACGTGACATCCAGCTATTTTAGCCCAGCCATGGGTCGCTCTATCGCGATGGCTCTGGTCAAGGGCGGCCGGGCGCGCATGGGTCAAACAGTTCATGCCCCGCTGGCCGGCGGCAAGACCCTGGCCTGCCAGGTGGTCGAGCCGCTGTTCTACGACAAGGAAGGGAGCCGCCTCCGTGCCTGAGTTTCAGCGTCAAGGGCCGCTTGACGGCCTCTCTTTGCAACAACGCGCCGTCGAGGACTTGGGCGAGGCCGGCGTCGGGATCGGCGAGATTCGCTATGAGGGCGCCGTCAACCTGCGAGCCCGCCGCGACGATGCCGCCGCCCGTGATGCGCTGGCGCTGTCGCTGGGCATGGCGCTGCCGGCCACCTGCGAGACGACACGGCGCGACGGGCAGGTGCTGATCGGTCTTGGTCCGGACGAGTGGTTGCTGCTCTGCCCCAAGGCGCCGGAGACGGCCGAGACACTTGGTGTCGGTCTGGCCAATCAGCTTGTCGGTGTGACCGACGTTTCGGACAACTTCATCACCCTATTTGTTCGGGGCCCCCATGCTCTGGACCTCTTGTCGAAGGGTGTACCGATCGACCTGCATCCAGATGTCTTTCCGCCCGGTCGCTCGGCTCAGACCTTGATGGCCAAGGCAGAGGTCATCCTCTATCGCGGTGTTGATGACTGGGCCGAGAGCTACATGCTGCTCTGCCGCCCCTCCTTTGCGCAGTATGTCTTCGCCTGGCTTGAAGACGCGGCCCAAGAGTACGGCCTGGCCATCTTGGCCGCCTGAGCGGCGATCAGGCCGTCGTCACCTCATCCTGTGGAGCCTTGCGCAGGGCGGCACTGACGGTCCGCGCCAGTAGGGCACGGGTGAAGGGCTTGGTCAGCAGCGGCGTTCCGGGGTCCAAGGGTGCTCGCTCTGCCGAGTAACCGGAGATGTAGATCACCGGTAGTGCCGGGTGGGCCTTATGAGCCTCGGCAACGAACTCTGGGCCGCTGCAATCGTCAGACAGCATGATATCGACCAATGCCAGGTCGATTGCCTCATTATTCAGGATCTGAGCGGCTTCGCCAATAGTCTCCGCCTGATGAACCTCATAGCCAAGGCGGCTAAGCTGGGCGCGCAGCACGGCCCGCACGGCCTTGTTGTCGTCCAGCACCAGAATGCCTTCGCCGTCCCCGGGTTCCGCTTCCCCCGATGCTCGTCCGCTGGGTGCGGTTTGAACCTTTTTGGAACGCGGCGCTGCAGGCAGGATGAGGCAGGCTTCTGTGCCCTCGCGCGGTCGGCTGTCGATATTGATCCTGCCTTCCGACTGTGTGGCAAAGCCATAGACCATAGAGAGCCCGAGGCCTGAATGGTGTTCGGCCTTCCCGGTCGAGAAGAAAGGCTGGAATGCCTGCGCCAAGACCTCCGGCTCCATACCGAGACCGCTGTCCGCAACCGTGATACGGAGATAGTCTTGATCACGAGCCAAGTTCGAATGCTGCTCCGAACCGGTGCTGAGAGGCTCGCAAGTTATCCGCAGCAGGCCACCCTTTGGCATAGCCTGCACCGCGTTCAGCATCAGGTTGATCATGGCATTTTCAAGCTGGCTCGGGTCCGCCCTCAAGGGTGGCAAGCTCGGGGCAATCTCGACCTCGATCCTGATCGACACCGGCAACGTGCGAGCAAACTCGGTCACGATCTCTTCGACCAGAGGACCAGGCTCCAGATTCTCCGGCCTGAGCGGTTGTCGGCGCGAGAAGGCAAGCAGATTCTGGGTCAGTTCCGCGGCGCGGCGCGATGCGCGTTGGATCGCCTCCAGCATCTCTGCATCCTCGCCGGACTTGTCTCCCAGCAGCTCGGCGTTGCCATGGATGATGCCCAAGAGGTTGTTGAAGTCGTGCGCCATACCGGCCGCCAGCTGACCCACCGCTTCCATCCGCTGGGCCTCCTGCAAGCGCATTTCCATCGTGCGCCGCTCAGTAATGTCGGCGCCCATTGTGAAGACATGCCCATCTTCCAGGATAACGTCTTGGACCTCGAACCAGCGACCGCTTTCAGATTGGAACATCATGCCCTTGGCCGGGTTCTCACGGCGCGATAGCCGTGCCTGCACCCAGGCCTCGACCTCTTCCGAACTTCCTTGGAGCGATCCCGCGGCAGCGGTTTTCCTCACGATCTGCTCATAGGGCATCCCGGGTTCGACCGGGACGCTCCGATCCCCAAAGAGCAAGACGTAGGCCGGATTGGCGAGCAAGAGCCGGTCGTCGGGCGCAAAGATCGCAAAGACCGTCGAGCTTGCGTTCATTGCGGCCAGCAGCAGCGTCTCTGAGCGCCGCAGATCCGTGATGTCCTGGATCATGCCCTCGCTGCGGTAGGGACGGCCGTGTTTGGTGGTGAAGTTGAACTCCACCTCGTGCACATGATGGATGCGGCCATCCACCGAGACGATCCTGTATTGGATGTCGAGCGGCCGTCTCTCTTTCAAGGTCAACGCGCAGGCTTTTAGGTAGGCCTTCCGGTCGTCAGGGTGAACGTAGAAGGCATCCGACTTTGTATCCAGCTTCCCGCTTAAGTACTTTTCGCGAGAGAGGCCATGTAAGGCCGCGTACTCGTCGGAGCAGTCGATACAGCTGTCTCGTTGCAAGTCCCAGGCAAAGTAGCCCAGCTTGGCACTGCGGGTTGCGCCCTTGAACAGGCGGATCGTCTCTCGCTTCTGCTCAAGGTCCTTATGAGAGGAGGTCAGCTCCTGCTGCAGCCGTTCGAGTTCTCCCTGAACGACATGCTGACGCCTCGACAGAGAGAGCGCCCAGAGCAGCCCAAAGCCAGCAAGTGCCGCAAGAACCCCGAGACCGATCCACAAGGTCAGATCAGCACCGCCGAGGACCCCGAAGCCGATTAAGACAAAGGGAAGGCCGATCAGACAGACTATGAAAGGTGTCGTGCTGCCCGTCCGCACGCAGGTGACCTCGTTCTCGTTTCATGCCGCAAGCTTACCCAAACATGGGATACGGCAGAGACGCAAGTCACGGGCCAGTTCCGGCTAGTGGTCCGATCCAGACGGATGGGGACCATCCCTCTGGGTTGCACCACTCGGCTAGGCAAGAGCCTCCTGCTGTTTGATCCGCGGTTTCCAACGCGCCAAGAGCGCATAGGCGGAGGGGGTGAAATAGAGGCTGACCACGGTGGACAGTAGAACGCCGCCGGCAATCGACATGGCAAAGGGCGGCCAGAAACCGCCACCGGCCAGGATCAACGGCAAGAAGCCGCCGAAGGTGGTGACCGTGGTGGAGACGATGTGCCGGCTGGCGGTCGAGACCACGCGGCGCATGGCCTCCGGGTCTCCGGCCGCTGCACCGGGATCCTTTTGCATGGCCGTCAGGATGATAATCGCAGCGTTGATCGAAACACCGATAGACCCGATGACACCGATCAGAGCATTGATGCCGAAGGGGTACTGGAAGACAGCCAGGGCGAAGAGCGACAGCCCCATGGACAGCACTGCCACCACACCGGTGATCATCGAGAGCCGGAAGGAATTAAAGGTGAGAACGATGGTGGCCACCGTCAGCACCATGATGATCCCGGCCGAGGCTGCCAGGTTCTGCACCGTCTCTGCACGCTCGTCGGAGTCGCCGCCCCACTCCAGGCGGTAGCCCGATGGAAGATCCAGAGGGGCGGCCGCCAAGAGCGCCTGAAAGTCCTTCAGGGCCTCTTCCGGCAGCACATCGCGCTGCAGATAGCCCTGGATGGTGTTGATGCGCTCCCCGTCCTTGCGACGGATCTGGGTCTCGGCCGGCACCAGGCGTCCGCTGCCAAGCGCGGAGAGTGGGATGCCGGGGAAGGCGCCGCTCTCTGCCAGGCTGCTCCCGGCGGGTGCGACCAGGTTCAGGTTGCCGATTTCCTGACTGCTGTCCCGGGCTGCATTAGCAAGGCGCGTGCGCACCGGAATATCCTCCGAGCCCTCGATCAGAGAGCCGCCGGTCGCGCCCTCGGCCAACTGGTCCAGCTGCTGAGCGGCGGCAACCAGGTCGAGCCCAGCCAGGCGCATCTTGTCTTCATCCAGCTCGAACAGCAGTTTCGGTGCGCCACCTGGCACCTGCGCCTTGGTATGCGTGACGCTTGGAACCTGGCTCATCAGCGCCCGGGTCTTCTCACCCAGGGCGCGCAGGATCTCCAGATCGTAGCCGACGATCCTGACCTCCAGCGGTGCGCCGACAGGCGGGCCCTGCACCAGGCCGCGGACCAAGACACGGGCCTCCGGAATCGCCCGATCCATCTCCTTCTGCAGGCGGGCGATCAGCTGTTCCGTGGCTTCGGGCGAGTGAGTGGTAATCAGGGCCTCGGCAAAGCGCGGCTCGTTATCCTGGTTGGCGATCATGTTGTAGTAGAAGGCAGGAGCCGATTCACCGATCACCCATTGCACCTGCGCTACCTCCGGCTGCGCGCGCAGGATCGCGTCCGCGGCCAGTGCCCGCTCTTCAGTGGCGCCGACGGCGCTGCCCGGCGGCAGCATGACTTGCATGTAGAGCTGATCGCGGTCGACCCCGGGGAAGAACTGTGCCTGCAAAGTCGGGAAGGCGCCAAAGCCGATTAGCGGCAAGGCCACACCGGCCAGAATGCCCAACAAAGGATTGCGGACCGCCAAGCCAACGGAGCGATCGAAGAGGCGTCCCAGGCGCTTCGGCTGAATGCCGGCCTCCCACCAGGAGAGGCGGCGGCCGGGCTCCGGCTGCTTGAGGAAGCGCCCGGACAGCGCCGGCGTGATCGTCAGGCTGAGCGCCAGAGAGGCAAAAAGCATGGTGATGACCGCCACCGCGATGGAGCCGACGAAGTCGCCGGCTGGTCCCGGCAACAGGGCCATCGGCATGAAGGCCAGAACCGTGGTGACCGTCGAGGCCAGCAGCGGCCCAGCCAGCCGGCCGATGGCGTCATGGACCGCGTCCAGCCTGGACTGTCCCTCGCCGATGCGCCGCCGGATCTCGTCGGACATGACGATGGCGGCATCGACCAGCAAGCCGAGCGCCACGATCAGGCCGGTCACGCTCATCTGTTGGATGGGTATGCCGACGAACTGCAAAACCGCTAGCGTGATGAAGCCGGCGAGCGGGATGGTGGTGGCGACAATCAACGCCGAACGCCATCCCAGGGAAAGGAAGAGGACGGCCACGACCAGAGCAATACCGATCGCCATGTTGCCGGCAAGATCACTGAGGCGCGATGCCGTATAGCGCGACTGGTCGAAGACCAGATCATGGACCACACCGGAGGGAAGGGCCGATTCGAACTCGCCAATCTCACGCTGCATGCGAGCCATCCAGGCATCGACCTGGACGCCATCGACCATTTTGGCGGCGACCAGGACGGCCGCCTGGCCGTTGGAATAGGCCAGAGAGGCAGCGGGCTCGCTCAGGGAGCGGCTGACGCGGGCGATGTCACCGACCCGAAGCAAGGGGCCATCAGCGCCGCGTCTTACCGGGACCTGAGCAATCCTGGAGATGGCGTCGATCTCACCCGAGACCTCGACCAGCAGATCGGCCTGCTGACCGCGCACGCGGCCGGCAGCAACCTTGGCATCGGCGTTGGCAATGGCGGCGGAGATGTCACCGATGGTGAGACCCAGGTCAGCCATCTGCAGATGATCGACCTCGACCAAGACCTCTTCCTCGCGCGCGCCATAGACCTCCACCTGCTTGGTGCCGGAGACTTGGCGCAGGCGATCGGCCAAGAGGTCGGCATAGCGGCGCAGCAGCACGGCGTCATCGCTGCGCCCCGGCGCCATCGTCAGCGCTGATATCGCGGAGAAGGCTCCGGTGCGGTCATTGTCGAACTCGGGATCGGGAACGCCCGCCGGCAAGCGCACGGCCGCATCGGCCAGAGCGTCGCGCACCTCACTCCAAATCGTCTCGATGGCCTCGTCACTGAGGGTCTGCTTCAGTTCGACCTGCACCACCGAGATGCCGGTTCTGGAGGTCGAGAGGATCTCGTTGATCTCTTCGATCTCGCGCAGTTCTTCCTCAATCTTCTCCGTGACCAGAGATTCGACACGCGCCGGATCTGCGCCCGGAAAGGGCGTGATGACGGTGGCGAAGAGATTGGTGATGGTGGGGTCTTCCTGCCGCCCAATGGTCAAGAGGGCGGAGAGACCGCTGGCCAGGATCAGGAGGAGGGCCAGCAGGGTGACCCGCCACTCACGATAGAAGAGCGTGCGCATGTGTCTGCCTTCCGACCGCCCGGGCTCTAGTCCGCGCCCTCTTGGGGGCCGAGGCGGGGCGCCGAGAAGACCACGAGAGACTGCGAGAGCTGCCCCTCCTCCGGGCTCGGCAGAACCTCCGGCTCATAGGGAATCGGGGTGACGGATTGGCCGGGTGCGACGCGATGCGGACCCGCGAGAACGACCAGGCTTCCTTCCATGAGAGAACCGCTGACATAGGCCTGCTCGGCATGAACATGATGCACCACCACAGCCTCCAGGGCGACCCGGTGCCCCCCGTCGGCTGTCGGCTCCACGGTGTAGACCGTCCAAAGGCCTTTGGGGGCAGCCACCAGGGCCGTCAGCGGGACCCAAAAGCCGGGCTGCGGCACGGCCTTGTCCAGAGTGAGGATAGCAAGATCGCCCAGGAAGAAGCCACCCGCCTGTTCCATGCGGAAGAGCGCGGCGATGGTCCGCGTGCCGCTGGTCATGTCCGGGCGCAAGGCCAGAAGGCGCGCGGCGACGCGCCCGCCATCCACATCCAGGCTGTAGGTCGCCCCGATCTGCAAGCTGGCGGCCGCCGCCGGGTTGAGGCCGATCCTGGCTTCCAGCACATCGGTCTCCATCAGCATGGCCACCGGGGTTCCAGCGGCCAGAATGCTGCCCTCATCGCTGCTGCGCGCGGCGATCCGCCCGGAATAGGGTGCAGTCAAGGTGGACTTGGCAATATCGATGTCGAGCTGGGCCAAGGCCGCATCGATGGAGATGACCTCGGCTCTCAAGGCCTCGGCCTCCAGCCGCGCCTCGTCATAGCGCTGTTTGGAGGTGTTGCCCTGGTTCGACAGCTTGCGTTGGCGTTCGGTGGTGATGCGCGCCAGCTCCACGCGGGCCAGCAGAGCCACCTTCTCAGCGTCCAACTCGTCGCGGCGGGCCAGCAAGGGGGCGATATCCAGTTCGGCAATGATCTGCCCGGCGGTGATGGCATCGCCCTCCTCCACCATAACGTCGGTCAGAAGGCCGGCGCGCTCGAAGGCCATAACTGTGCTGCGGCGCGCCTCCAGGCGTCCGGCAAAGCGTTCCTGCAAGGGGTAGCTGCTTTCGAGCCGCATTTCAGCCACGGCCACCTCCAAGGGCGGCACGGCATCGGGTTCGGAACGCAACTCGGCGCGCAGATGCAGA
This sequence comes from Rhodospirillales bacterium, assembly GCA_963669335.1. Classification (GTDB taxonomy): domain Bacteria; phylum Pseudomonadota; class Alphaproteobacteria; order Kiloniellales; family JACOMY01; genus JACOMY01. The sequence continues at coordinate 189,457 of OY770023.1, read as the reverse complement.
AGCGAGACCCCGCCGACGATGCCGGCAATCAAGAGCCCGCCGACTCCCAGCTTGGCGCCTGTGCGCAGGATACGCCTGCCCAGACCGGTCCTGGTCGCGGTCTCGACCGCGCGATCGTCTCCCGCCTCGTCTTCGAGAATCTCGGCCTCATCCCAATTGCGATCCGACATGACCCGATTCCACCTTTCCAACGGCTCTCCTGAGGAACAGCACCCTTGTGCCGGCGTCCCTTCATCGCCATGTTAGCGTCGCTAACTTGTCTTATGTTAGTGATATTCACATCATTGGCAAGGGTCTAGTCGAGATTCTGTGATGGGTGGGGTGCGAGGTGGCAGAGCTGCAACAAGAAGCGGGTAAGCCGTCAGAGAAAGCGAAGAAAGAGACCGCCAAGAAGGAATCGGGGCGACGTGGCTATCACCACGGGAATCTGCGTGAGGCCTTGATCGAAGCGGCCGAGGCGCTGATTGCCGAGCGTGGCCCGGACAGCTTCACCATGGCCGATGCCTGTCGCCATGCCGGCGTCAGCACGGCGGCCCCCTATCGCCACTTCGAGGATCGCAATGCTCTCTTGGAAGCGGTCTGCATGCGCGCCTTCGAGGGCCTGGCCGAGGCCACCGGCAGCGCCAAGGCACCCTTCGAGGAGGGCTCCGAGGAGGCCATTCTGGCCGGCGGTAAGGCCTACCTCGGTTTCGCGCTGGAAAACCCGGCCCGCTTCCGCCTGATGTTCGGCCGCAACCCCGACATCAAATCACGCCCCAATGTCGAGATGGCCGGCCGCCTCTGCTTTCAGAACCTGTTGCAGTCCGTCTTGGCCTATCTGGCCGCACGCGGCCACGCTGGCGAAGATCCCATGCCTTTGGCGCTCCGCCTCTGGTCCCTGGTGCATGGCGTCGCCAACCTTGCAATCGACGGCCCCATGGACATCATCGCCCCCGGCAACAACCCGGAAGCCATCATCGAGGCCAGCGGGCGGGCAATTCTGGCGGCGGTTTGAGGGAGTCGACGAAATCGCCGCTGCAGCAGTTGGGGGCCGAATGATGAACGACGGAAAACCACGTATCCTCGTCCTGGGCGGTGGCTTTGCCGGCATGTTTGCGGCCAAGGAGCTGGCCCGGCGGGTGAAGGGCCTGGCCGAGATCGAGTTGATCAACGAAGTCAACTACTTCGTTTTTCAACCCTTGCTGCCGGAGGTCGCCGCCGGCAGCATCTCGACCCGCGATGCGGTCTCGCCGTTGCGGCAACTGCTGCGCGGCGCGCGGGTGCGACAGGCGCATGTCCATGACGTCGATCTGGAGCGCCGGGTTGTCACCCTCTTCCAAGGCCAACAGCGGCGCTTTACCGAGGTGTCCTACGATCATCTGGTGCTGGCTCTGGGCCAGAGCAGCGACCTCTCCCGGGTGCCGGGTTTGGCCGAGCATGCGCTGCCGATGAAGACCCTGGCCGACGCGCACCGGCTGCGCAATCACGTGATCGACAAGCTGGAACATGCCGACATCACCCTGCTGCCGGAGGTGAAGGGGCAGCTCTTGACCTTCGCCGTCATCGGGGCCGGTTTCTCCGGCGTCGAGGTAGTCGGTGAGATGCGGGATCTGATCCACCGCTCGCTCAGCTTCTATCCCAACATCGACCCGAAGCAGATCCGCATCCTGCTCTTCGAGTTCGCCGGCGACATCCTGGGCGAGTTGCCGCCCTCGCTGCGCAGTTATGCGGCCAAGCACCTGGAAAAGCAGGGCATCGAGGTGATGACCAAGACCGCGATTGCCGAGGCCAGCGGTACCGAGATCGTCACCAGCAGCGGCGAGGTGATCGGCACCCGCACTGTGGTCGCCACGGTCGGCAATGCGCCCTCCCCGCTGGTGGCCAAGTTGCCGCTGCCCAAGCTGGGCGGCAAGGTCAAAACCGAGCGTTCCCTGCGCGTGGAGGGTTTCGAGACTCTCTGGTCTCTGGGCGATGCTGCCGCCATCCCGCTGGTCGAGAATGCCAGCGAGCGCCAGGACTTCGCCCCGCCGACCGCCCAGTTCGCCGTCCGCGAGGCACGTGCTCTGGCCAACAACATCGCAGCCACCTTGCAAGGCAAGCCGCCGGCGCCTTTTCAGTACAAGTCGAAGGGCGCGCTCGCCTCTCTCGGCGGACAGCGCGGGGTCGCACAGGTCTATGGTATCTCGCTCAAGGGCTGGATCGCCTGGGTGCTCTGGCGGGCCTATTACCACGGCTTCGTGCCCGGCTTCGGCACCCGCGTGCGGATCGCGATGAACTGGTTCTTGGATGATGTCCTGCATCGCAGCACGGTGCAGAGCGGCATGGCCAAGGGCTCTTCCATGGCGTACCGGCGCTATCGGGCCGGCGACAGGGTCTTTGAGGCCGGCAACCGCACCGATGGCTTCTACATCGTCGTCGAGGGCCGCTTCGAGCGCCGAATGAAGGATCCCGAGAGCGGTGATGTCCGGGTGGAGGAGATCTTGCCCGGCGGCGACTTCGGTCAAGCCGTTCTTATGGGCGAGGTGCTGCGGATCGGCACCGTGCGGGCGCTGGAGGATTCCCGGGTGCTGGTCGTGCAGGCCGAGGACTTCAGAACTCTGGTCAAAGCCATGCCGGTGCTGCGAGACCACTTTGGCCTCACCGATAGCAAGACCAAAGACGATCAGTGATGCGCTGCTGTCTTCACGCCTAGGCTAGCAATGGTGACCGCCGGCTGCGCCTGAGAGCTTCTCTCCTCCTGCTAATGCGGATGCAGGGCTAGGGAGAGATCATCGATCACCTGGATCAAGGCGGTCAGATAGAAGATCTGCTCCAGACGGGTTTCCAGGTGCGTAATATCACTCTCCCGGAAGTGATGCCGGTCGCCGTCGCGCAGAGTCTCCTCCACCTGCGCCAGGGTGTCGTGCACCTGGGCATCCTTGCCGGCGCGAAGGGCGGCGAGGCAGCGACTGACGTGCTGGTAGAGCGCACGGGCCTCGCGGTCGCTGGGCTGATTGCCGTGCTCGAAAGGCAGGCGCGTGACCGAGGGCTCCAGCAGCGCCAGATAGCCGATAATGGCATCCAGCGCCGTGTGCACGGCAACCGGCCGATTGAGCGCCCGCAAGCCCAGCCAGGCCTCGGCACGCAGGTGCGGAAGGCTGTCGCCGATGGTGCCGGCGCGCTCTCCCAAGGCCATGGATTCGCGGCGCAGCACGGCGGCCGGCAGATGCCCCATGTGCGACAGCAGTCGGCGCGCGTCGGCCAGCCAAGCGATCAGGTCGCGCTCCAGCCCGCGTCCCAGATGCAGCGGCAGCACCAGGCGCGCCACCAGCATGCCGATGGCAGCCCCGATCCCCGTCTCATAGATCCTGGCCAACATGGATTCGATCGGCAGATCCTGCACCAGATGCAGGGCCGAGATCACCATGAAGCCCAGGCCAAAAGCCGCCGTGCCCCAGAAGCGCAGCATACTGGCGACCACCAGCCCAAGAGAGAGGGCTGAGAGGAACGCCAGAACCAGATCGCCGGCAGGGCCGCTTAGCCAGATGTAGGCAAGCGCCAGCCCGACGCCCAGGACGGTGCCCAGGAAGCGCTTCTGCGCCCTTACCAGGGTCTCGCCCAGGCTGCCGGAGAGGATGAAGAAGACGGTGATGGTCGCCCAATAGCCATGCTGCATGGCAAAGCCGAGGTCCAGCGCGGTGGCGATGGAGACGCCAACCAGTCCCTGCAGGGCCAGCCGCATCGCCGGCGACAGACCGCCGTTTGCCAGCACCGGCACTGGAGGCGGGCCATAGTGGTCCGGGGCGCAGTCCTCGTCCAAGGCGGCACGCAGGATCAGAAGGCGCTGCATGGCCGCCGCAGCGCCGACAAGATGACGGCGGCTGTCGGCGTCGCAGGCCGGCAGGGCCAAGGCCGCCTGCTTCAGGCCTTGCAAGGCCAGGCCTGGTTGCGATCCGCCGGCCCGCTCGGCGCACATGCGGCGCGCGGTCTCGTCCAGGGCGGCCACGGTTTTCGTCCAGAGCGCATCGGAGAGCGCATCGGCGGTGGTCAGAGAACGGCTCAAGAGCCGGAGCGAAAGCTCCATGCGGTACGAGACCAAGAGGCGGCGGCTCAGCAGGGTCGCGCGTTGTGGCTCTTCCGCCCGCGCGGTGCGCAGCAAGAGGCGCAGCGGCTGACGATAGAGCCAGTTCGGTGCCCAACCCGGCACGCGCCCATGATCACTGCCGGAGAGCGCGCGCAGCCGCTCCGCTACCTCGTTCAGATAGACCCGCGTGCCGCGCGGCAGCACGGACAGTGCAGTCGGGCGTGGCAGCAGGCGTTCCAACAGAAGAAAGACGAGGCTGCCGAGTCCTGTCGCCAGCATGAAATCGGGCACTTGGGCCCAGCTCGGCTCTTGCATGGCGGCGAAGAGCGCGAAGGCAAAGATCCCCTTGCCCAACCCCATGGCACCGGCGCCGAAGCGATAGGGATAGAGGCAGGCGGCAGCGAGCGGCAGCAGGGCCAGCTTGGACCAGACCATAGCATCGGGTCCGGTCAGGAGCGCGATCAGCCCGAGTCCCAAGAGCGCAGCCTGAAAAGCGAGCGCGCCCAGGAACAGCAGGCGCCGCTGCAGCCGCCGCGGCTCCGGGTTCATGGCGAGCACCAGGGTGATGGCACCGCCGCCCATGAAGAGCGAGAGATCCAGGCGCTCCAGGCCCGGCCAGAGGTCGAGCAAGAGATACGAAAGCCCGAGGGTCGACCCAAGTGCAGCCAGCACCAGAACAGCCTTGCTGCTCTGGATCAATCCGGGATCCAAGCGCCAGAGTGTCCGCCGCAGTGCGGCGCCCACGCCACCGCTGGGGCGAAGTTGCTGTTGCACGGGCCCAAGCCTTTTCGTGTCGAGAGGTAGGCCTAACTTGGGACCCTTTGTGTGCACTGCACAATAGGCGGCGACTGCACGGGAGACCCGCATTCTTGCAAGGGCTTAACGCCTGCCGCCCAAAACCAGCACAGAAGGGCTGTCGCGGCGGCCCCGAGATCACTAGAGTCCCCACCGACGGCAGCCAATTCAAGTGAGGTCAAAAGCATGCAGTCACGCGATACCAGTGCCTTTCAACCGATTGACGGCGGCACCGTGCCCCGCTTTGCCGGCATTCCCACTTTCATGCGCCTGCCGGCCAAGGCGGACCCGGCAGAGGTCGACATCGGCCTGATCGGTGTCCCTTGGGATGGCGGCACCACCAACCGCCCCGGCGCCCGTCACGGCCCGCGGCAGGTGCGCGACATGTCTTCGATGATGCGCAAGGTCAATTCCTCGACCGGGGTCTCGCCCTATAAGCTCTGCCGTGCGGCCGACCTGGGCGATGCCCCGGTCAATCCGATCGATCTGATGATCTCTCTGGACAAGATCACGGCCTTCTATACCGAGGTGCATGCTGCCGGCACCCTGCCCCTCTCGATCGGGGGTGATCATCTGATGACCCTGCCGATCATGCGGGCCATCGCCAAGGATCGGCCGCTGGGCATGATCCACTTCGACGCCCATTCGGACACCAATGACGGCTACTTCGGGGGCCTTAAGTACACCCACGGCACGCCCTTCCGGCGCGCCGTCGAAGAGGGCCTGCTGGACCCCAAACGTGTGGTGCAGATCGGCATTCGCGGCTCCACCTACTCCCTCGACGAACGCGACTGGGCCAGCGAGGTCGGCATGCGGGTCATCCTGATGGATGAGTTCGAAGAGATGGGCTGCGATGCCGCCATCGCCGAGGCGCGACGCGTGGTGGGAGAGGGCCCGACCTACCTCTCCTTCGACGTCGATGCCCTGGACCCGGTCTTCGCCCCCGGCACCGGCACGCCGGAGATCGGCGGCATGACCACGCGGGAGGCCTTGCGCATGCTGCGCGGACTGCGCGGCCTGAACTACATCGGCGGCGATGTGGTGGAGGTCTCTCCGCCCTTCGACCCAGTCGGCAACACGGCCATCGTCGGCGCGACTCTGGCCTTCGAGATCCTCTGCCTGATGGCCGAGAGCCGCGCAGCCGGCTAATACCGAGCGGCAGAGATTTGGACTCATGGCAGCCTTTAAGCGTTCAAACGCCACGCGGGCTTATCCTCGCTTCGCTGCGGGCGCGCGGTCGCGCTTGCCAAGCGTCGATGAGTTCCACTCAGCGCCGCTTGGTGTAACGCCATGCTGGACCCGGCACCCGCGCAGCTATGCCAAGGGCGTGCGCCCCTTTCGGCGGCTGCGTGGGCTGGTGGACCAGCTTCTCGCAGCCTTGGGCGCACAGAAACTTCGAGGCCTGGGCGAGGCATTGGATCTCTACGTGCCCGTCCCTGCCCCTCCGACGGGAACGAAATCGTAGGCGCCCACGCCTTGCGTCAGGGCGAAACGGCAGGGCGCGCCATCCAGACCGCTCACCTGATGCGCGGTCTTCGCCGGAACATGACAGTGCTCGCCCGGCCGGAGCGTGTGGCGGCCGCGGGGCGCCCGGGTTTCCACCAGGACCACCCCCTCCAGCCCGACGAAAACATCGGCCACGTTGCTGTGATAGTGCCAGGGAATGACCTCGCCGGCCGCCAGGGTGAAGAGGCGAACCTGCAGGTCCGCACTCTCCAAGGCCGTCTCTACTTTCTGGACCGAATAGGGTCTCTCTTCTGAACTAGACAAGGCAAGGGCTCCTTCGACGCCATTGCCGCTAGTGGTGCAACCCAGAGGGATGGTCCCCATGCGTCTGGATAAGTTGCCCCACCAGATCAATAGCTTTGTGGGCCGAATCACCAGACGCTTGGGGACCAAGCGTCTGGATCGGACCACTAGGCTGGGCTCTAGCGCCCGAAGGTGCAAGAGGGGGCTTCTGCCGCTTCGCCCTCGCAGAGCACGGCGTCGAAGTTCAGGATCAAGCGCACCTCATCACTAATCGGCACGCCGACGAAGGTGTCCAACCCCCAGTCGCTGCGCTTGATCTCACCCTCGGCCATGAAGCCCAAGGTGCGAACGTTCTTGTAATTGGGCAGCGGGAAGGGCGCGTCCTGCACCATGACGAAGTCCAAGGTGACTGGCTTGGTCTCACCCAGCATGGTCATGTCGCCGGTGATCTTGCCCTTGTTGTCGCCGGTCAACTCGACGGCGGTGCTCTTGAAGGTAATGGTCGGGAACTTTTCCACGTCAAAGAAGTCCGCGCTCTTCAGGTGCCCGTCGCGCTTCTCATGCTGGGTGTCGATGCTGGCGGTTTGGATGGTGAAGTCGACCTCGCTCTTCGCCGGATCGGCCTCGTCGATGACGAAGGTGCCGTCGACATCATTGAAACGTCCGATGGTCTTGGAATAGCCGAAATGGCCGATCTCAAAGCCAATGAACTGGTGGCTCTTGTCCAGCTGGAAGGTCGTGGGTTCTGCCGATGCCAGCGTGCTGCTCGCAGCCAAGAGGGCTGCAGCCAGAAGGATCTTTTTCATTCTTCTCCACCTTTCTCCGTCTCTAGTGGGGCAACTTATCCAGATCAACAGTATGATGGTCCGCAAAAGGCGGCCAGGTTGCACGCGCCTTATCGATCCTGAGCGGACTTGAAGTCAATGCAGTTGCATGTAAATCATCTGTGATGACGAGCAAGGAAAGCCCCCCCAAACTCTCAGCCGCGGTGGAGGAGGCATGGATCGCGTTTCTGCGCGCGCATCGGCACAACATGGCCGCGGTCGAGGCTGAGTTTAGGGCCGGCGGTTACCCGCCGCTCTCCTGGTATGATGTGCTGCTGGAGCTGAAGCGCGCGCAGACCGGATTACGGGCCGTGGACTTGGAGCGTCGTTTGCTGGTCGCGCAATACAATGTCTCACGGCTGTTGCTGCGCATGGAGCGGGCAGGCCTTATCCATCGCACAGCCGATCCGGCAGATCGACGGGGCCGCCGCCTGCACCTGACCGATCGCGGCCGACAGCTCCAAGAGGAGATGTGGCCCATCTATGCGCCCGTCATCCAAGAACAGTTAGGCGCTGCTCTCAGCGATGATGAAGCGAGGCAGCTCACCCTTCTTCTAAACAAGCTGCATCAAGAAAAGCCCTGCTAGCGACTGATTGAAGAGTTCTCCGGCTTTCAGTGACAAGACCATGAAACATGGCCATCGCAACTCCACTGATGTAGTCTTCCATCAGCTTCTCGCGGCGAAGAGCTCGAATTAGAGGGGGAACAAGGGCATGGCTGTTATCACCGGAACCGACTTGAATGACACGCTGACCGGCACCAACGGGGTCGATACGATCTTTGGCTTGAGTGGGGCCGATTTCCTGTTCGGGACAGGTGGGACCGATACGCTTTTCGGTGGCAGCGGTTATGACAGGCTCTATGGCGGCAGTGCCGTCGATAGTCTCTTCGGTGGCGACTTCAACGATCGGCTGCGCGGAGGTCAGGGCAACGATACGCTCTATGGAGACTCAGGAACAGATCGGCTCTTCGGAGAGAGCGGCAACGACACCATGATCGACGATTCCGGTCGTGGTTACTTCTACGGTGGCACCGGCGACGATGGCCTGCGTTGGACCGGAACCAGCACCTTCGGCCTCGGTTTCGGTGGCGAGGGCAACGACAGCATGATTGCACCGGGCGATCAATTCCATGATCTGCGCGGTGGTAACGGCAATGACCAGATGTTCGGCGGCGACTATCAGAACGGCGGCAGCGGCTCAGACCTCATGGCAGCCTTTGAGGGGAATGATCGTCTGGTCGGCGCGACGGGAGACGATCAGGCCTATGGCGGCGATGGCTATGACTTTCTCTATGGTGGAGCGGACGATGACAGCCTATTCGGTGGCTCTGGAGACGACCGCCTGCAGTCGGCAACCAGCGGCATAGACTTCATCTCTGGCGGTACCGGCAATGACTATGCCCGAATCTTCCGAACCGATCGCGGCAACAATCTCGTCTTCAATCTCAGCAGCGGTGACGCCATCATCAACGATGGTATCGGCGGCAGCACCGGAAGTGAGCTCTCCTCGGTTGAGCGTGTCTACTTCCGCGCCGGCTCCGGAGCCGATCGTCTGACCGGTGGCAGCGGAACCGATCGACTCTTCGGCGGCAGCAAGCTGGACCGCATCTACGGCTCGACGGGTAACGACTATGGTGTCGGTGGGTCCGGCAATGACCGCCTTTATGCCGGCAGCGGTGGGGCAGGCACTGACAACTTCTATGGAAACACCGGCAACGACACAATCATTGATAACAATGCGACCCTGGTCCAGGTCTTCGCTCGCGGTGGCAGCGGCAATGACGCCATTCTGCTCTATGGCTCATCCGGTTCTGACCGGGGACTCGGGGACGATGGCGCAGACTATATCGTGGCGCCCTTCTCCAGCGCTGCCCGGCTTTATGGAGCAAACGGCGACGATGAGCTTTACGGCGGCAGCTTGGCTTATGGCGGAGACGGTAACGACATCGTCTATGGAGGCAGTGGAAATGATAACCTCCGAGGCTTTTCAGGAAATGACACCATTCGAGGCGGGGACGGGAACGACCTCATCCGCGGCGATCAAGATAGCAACGCGCTGTTCGGCGGGTTCGGTGACGATCGGATCTATGGCGTCGGCGGCATCAACAATGCCGTTGGAGGTGGGGGAATCGACACCTTTATCCTGGATCTGTCCGGCTTAGACATCGACATCTCCCTCAATATCAACCAGAGCGGGGTTCAAACCGTTCTAGACGGTCCCGGGGGTACGACCGGCAGCAGTTTGCTCGACTTCGAAGCCCTCTCCTTCGTCGGAGGTTCTGGAAAGGACAACATTGGCGGCGGACTAGCCAATGACATCCTCCGTGGCCGTGACGCCGACGACACTTTGGCCGGCAACTCAGGAAATGACCTCCTCTTTGGTGGGACTGGCAACGACAGCCTGATGGATGAATCCGGGCGCGCCTACGGCTACGGCGGAACCGGCAATGATGTTATGGATTTCTCCAAAGCCTTCGGCGGTTTCAATCGCTTAATCGGCGGCAGCGGTGTCGACCTCTTGTATGGTAACTCCTCCGGTCTGGATAACCTCTATGGAGGTGGTGCCAATGATACAATCTTCGGCGGCGACTTCTTGGTTGGTGGCAGTGGCAATGACCGCCTCTATAGCCTCACGGGCTATGCTTTCTTCCAAGGAGATAACGGCATCGACCGGATCTTCGGACAAGAAGGCAATGACCGCCATTTCGGGGGCTCGGGGAGCGACAAGCTCTACGGGGGATCGGGCGCCGATCGTCTCTACGGCAACTCTGGCAATGACACCTTGGTCGGCGGCTCGGGCGAGAACATCCGACAGCTCGGTGGGGACGGCAACGACCTCTTCCTGGTTGGCGCCAACGAGAACTCGGCCAACAACACGATCAACGGCGGCACCGGCACAGACACCATTGCGCTGATCACGGCGGCCGAGCTGGCGTCCGGGATGATCATCACATCGGTCGAGCACATCATTCGGATCGGGACCAGCGGCAATGACACGCTGACCGGGTCCGGCGTGGCAGACACCATCTATGGGCTCTCCGGAAGCGACGACATCTTTGGCGTAGGTGGTGACGACAGCCTCTTCGGCGACGATGGCAATGACAGCCTCTACGGTGGTGGCAACAACGACACGCTCTACGGTGGCTCGGGCGCGGATCGTGGCGGCGGAGGTGGTGGCAACGACACCGCACTGGGCGGCAGCGGCTCCGACTCGCTGGTCGGAGGGCCTGGAAACGACAACCTCTATGGCGAGGCCGGCAGTGACACCCTGCGCGGCAGCACCGGCGGCGACAAGGCCTTCGGTGGTGCGGGTGACGATACCTTCGAGGTCAATGTCGGGGAGGCGACTTCGAGCGACACGATGGACGGCGGAGGTGGGACCGACACCCTGATCCTGATCAATGCCGCCATGCTGGCCGGCGGTGAGCTGATCACCTCGGTCGAGAGCACCCTGCTGCAGGGGACCAGCGGCAATGACAGCCTGAACAGCCAGTCGACGGCCGTGACCCTCTCGGGTCGCAGCGGAAACGACACTCTGACCGGCCTTTCGGGCGCCAACCGGCTCTATGGCGATGAGAACAACGACAAGGTCTACGGCGGCAGCCAGATCGATCGCCTCTACGGTGGCCTGGGCAGCGACACCCTGGACGGCGGCTCGGCGCGAGACAGCCTCTTCGGCGGCTCGGGTAGCGATCGCTTCCTGGTCGGCACGGGCGAGTCGGTCAACAACGAGACCTATGACGGTGGTTCGGGAGCCGACACCCTGATCCTGGCGACCGGGGTCTCATTGGCGACGAGCGCTACCCTGATCTCGGTCGAGGCCTTGTCTGCGGTCGGCAGTAGCGGGGCCGACACAATTGTCGGCCTCAGCGGCTCGGACACCCTCTCCGGTGCCAATGGTAACGACAACCTGCGCGGAGCTGCCGGCAACGACTTCCTCTATGGAGACACGGGCAACGACCAGCTGCGCGGTCAGGACGGCAATGATTCGCTCGAGGGCGGATCCGGGTTGGACACGCTCTTCGGGGCCACGGGCAATGACGTTCTGATCGGAGATACCGCGAACGACCAGTTGGTCGGGGGCACCGGGACGGACATCCTCTTCGGCGGGCGCAATCGCGATCGCCTGAATGGTGGCTCGGGCGCAGACACCATGTACGGCGGTCAGAACAACGACACCTTCATCGTCGACAACAAGGATGATGTGCTCTTCGACGGCTCGGGGGGTGGCAACAACGTGCTGCGCCTGAACGCCGTGAACTACACACTGGGCACTGTCTCTGACATCCTGGTTGAGCGTGTGAACATCCAGGAGGCGGCCGGGGCAGCCCGCATCGTGGGCAACGCCAACAACGACATCCTGACCGGCAACGGCTTTGACAACACCCTGGTGGGTCAGAGCGGCAACGATCGGATGAACGGCGTCAGCGGCACGGCCACGCTGACTGGAGGCAGCGGGAACGACACCCTGGTGGTGAACACCTCGAGCGATGTGGTGCGAGAGTTCTCGGGCCAAGGGGTGGACCTGGTGCAGGCGCTGGTCAGCTACACCCTGCCAACAGGCTCTGCCTCTGCCTTTGTCGACAACATGCGCTTCCAGGCGAACAGCGGGAACCTGGATGGTGTCGGTAACGACATCGACAACACTCTGGACGGGAACAGCGGCGACAACACCCTGCGGGGTAACCAGGGCGACGACGAGCTGCTTGGTGATGACGGCAACGACGATCTTCAGGGAGGATTGGGTGCCGATCGTCTGGAGGGTGGTTCCGGGCAGGACCTGCTGCGCATGGGCAGTGCCGATGTGGGTATCGGTGGCTCGGGCGAGGATCGGTTCCGCTTCGGTCCGACGCAGCTGGGCAACGCCGGCTCGGGCGGTCCGATCATTCGCGACTTTGATGGCGAGCTGGTGAACGCAGCCAACGGCGAGGACAAGCTGGTCTTCGCGACCGGTATGGAGACCGGCAGCTTCGCCTACATCGGCGCGGCGACCTTCTCCGGCAGCGGCAACTCGGAAGCCAGGCTGGCCGGTCCACGGCAAGTGCAGGTGGACGACGACGGCGATGGTGTGGTCGACCAGGCCTTCCTGATCGACCGGGTCACCGTCGCCAACCTGCTGACAGCGACGGACTTTGTCTGGCTCTGAGGCGCAGACTGACAGGTGATCCTAGGGTCGCTCCTTAAGGGGCGACCCTCACGCTACCTTGGCATGGAATGAGGGCTGCCGCACCCTGGCAGGCTTCTGCACCTCTGGAGAGCGGCTGCCTTGCCACCATCGTCGCTGCCGCCTTTTTCTGCAGCGGCAATGCAGAGGCCAGACCAACCAGCCAGACCAGCCAGCAGGCAGCACGCGCAGCCGGCTGATGATGGCGATGGCAGGGACCTCAGCCTCGCTGGGGGTGATGGCAATGATTCGGTTTTCGGCGGCAAAGGTAGCGATTTTGCGCTGACGGGCGGAAGCGGTCGCGACCTGCTCGACGGCGGAGACAGTTCCGACTGGCTGTTTGGCGGCAGTCGTGCCGATTGCCTCTTTGGCGGGTCTGGACCGGATCGACTCTATGGCGGCACCGGTGCAGATACCGGCCTCTTCGGCGGCAGTGCTTTCGACCTTTCGCTTTATGGCGGCCAGGGTAGCGATCGGATTTTCGGCGGCAGCGGTAGTGATAAGATTAGGGGAGGCTCCCTCGACGATCTGCTCTATGGCGACGCCGGCGCGGATACAAGCCTGCTGGGTCAAGCGGGTCAGGACTGGCTGTTCGGAGGCAATGGCCAGGATGTATCGCTGCATGGTGGCGGTGGCGACGCCTTTCTCTATGGCGACAGAGGGATCGACATCGTGAACGGCGGCAGCGGCAGCGTATCGCTTTGAATAGTCCAAGCGACATCGGCGCCCTGGTCCACGCGCTTGGGATCAAGACCGGTATCGAAGCCACGCTCAGTCAGCAGACGGGCGACCGAGAGGGTCTCCCCATCGCCCTTGGCGCCCGCCGCATAAGGGCTAGAGCAAAGGCCGAGCTGGTGGAATCACCAGCGACGACACTTTGCATTCCAAGCAAATGCCTCCTGCGCTGCCGATGAGCGCACGCGGCTCGAAAGTGCGCTGGATCGCAGGACTCGCGACAAAACATAAGGATATTTTTCTATTCTAGCTTTTTATTTTATCGAACAGAAAATGACCACATCCTCTCTGGAAGACATGTTTCCTTAGCAGAGTTTATGCTACAACCAACTTGCTTCCAGTGCCTTCAATCGCTAGATTTAGCTGAAATCAGAAAGGCAAATGAGTCATGGCCATCATCTTCGGATCCGCCGGCGAAAACAACACGTTAACCGGAACGAACCTGGTAGATGCGATCTATGGACTGAGCGGCAGTGATCGCCTCTATGGATTGAGTGGAAGCGACAGCCTCTATGGGGGCAGTGGCGCCGACAGGTCTCTCTATGGCGGGGACGCCAACGACAGCCTCTTTGGCGGGGACCAGGACGACGCCTTCTTCATCGGCGGCGCTGGTGCCGACAGTCTCTCCGGGGGCACAGGGCATGACTATCTTTTCTTCGGTGACACGGGCGATGACGAGGTCAATGGGGACGAGGGAGACGACAATTTCCTGTTCGGGGGCAGCGGGAACGACTCCCTCTTCGGTGGCCTCGGCAATGACACGAGCTTCTTTGGTGGCAGTGCTATCGATACGCTCTATGCCGGCAGCGGGGACGACGCCGGCTTCTTAGGAAATGCAGGCAATGACTACCTTTATGGAGGCAGCGGCGCCGACAGCCTCTTCACCGGCAGTGCCGGAAACGATCGCCTCTTTGGCGGAGATCAGGACGACGCCTCCTTCTTCGGCAACAGCGGTTCCGACAGCCTGTCGGGCGGAGGTGGCACTGACGGGGCCTTCTATGGCGGGATGGACAACGATCGTCTATTCGGCGGTGCCGGGGAAGATGTCAACTTCTACGGTGATCATGGCGCGGACAGGCTCTATGCCGGAAGCGGCGCTGACTTGAGCTTCCTTGGCGGCCTAGGTGACGACCTCATCTTCGGGGGTGCAGCCAACGACGCTGGCCTCTATGGTGGCGAAGGCGACGACAGCCTCTACGGCGGCAACGCCAAAGACCGGGACCTTTTCGGAGGCACTGGTGATGACAAGATCTATGGCGGTAGCGGCGACGACAGCGACATCTTCGGCGGTACTGGTAACGATACGCTTTCCGGAGACAGCGGTGTCGACAAGGCTTATGGCGAAACTGGAGACGATGTCTTCCTAATCGGCAGCGGCGAGGTGACCCTGGGCGACAGCGTCTATGGTGGTAGCGGCACCGATACCCTGGTCCTTAGATCCGGCGCCTCGATCGGCGCGTTGACCTATGTCGGAATAGACTTGATCGTTGCGGTTAAGACTGGGAACGATGGCAACAATAGCCTGGTAGGAACCAGCATCGTCGATTTCATCTATGGCGAAAGCGGCGCTGACAGGATTTATGCCTATTCTGCCAACGACCGTATCTTCGGCGGTAGCGGTAACGATTACCGCTTAACAGGCTTCAACGGCGATGATGCCATCTATGGTGACCAGGGAGACGACTCTTACTTCTATGGCGGCTATGGGGAGGACCGCATCTTTGGAGGTGAGGGAAACGATTTCTACCTCTTCGGCGGGGATGGAGACGACGACATTCGGGGTGGAGACGGCGACGACAACCTCATCGGCATTTCAGGCGCGGACACCATCCGTGGTCAGAGTGGCAACGATAGAGCCGCCGGCAACACAGGCAGCGATACTCTCTTCGGCGGCAGCGGTGCGGACTCTTTGCTCGGCTATTCCTCGAACGACCAGCTCGCCGGGGGCAGCGGCAGCGACACCCTCTTCGGTGGCCAGGGTCGCGACCGCCTGAACGGTGGCTCGGGTGCGGACACGGCCTATGGCGGTGATAACAACGATACCTTCATCGTCGACACCAAGACGGATCTGCTCTTTGACGGCGCGGGTGGCGGCAACAACGTGCTGCGCCTGAACGCACTGGAATACACCCTGGGCACTGTCTCTGACGTGATCGTCGAGCGCGCGAACATCCAGGAGGCCGCAGGAGCAGCCCGTATGGTGGGCAATGCCAACAACGACATTCTGACCGGCAACGGCTTCAACAACACCCTGGTGGGGCAGAGCGGTAACGACCGGATGAACGGTGTCAGCGGCACCACGACGATGACCGGAGGCAGCGGTAGCGACACCATGGTGGTGAACACCGGCACAGACGTGGTGCGGGACTTCTCAGGCCAGGGCGTGGACCTGGTGCAAGCCTTGGTTAGCTACACCTTACCGACCGGCTCCGCCTCTGCCTTCGTGGAGAACCTGCGCTTCCAGGCCAACAGCGGCGACCTCAATGGAGCTGGCAACGAATTGAACAACACCCTAGACGGCAACAGTGGCGACAACACCCTGCGCGGCAACACGGGCAACGACCTGCTGTTGGGCGACGACGGCAACGACGAGCTGATCGGAGGCCCTGGAGCGGACCGCATGGAGGGCGGCTCAGGTGGCGACACCCTGCGCATGGGCACCGGCGATGTGGGCATCGGCGGTTCGGGCAGCGATGCCTTCCGTTTCGGTCCGGCCGGGCTTGGTATCGGCGGGTCAGGCGGGCCGATCATCCGCGACTTCGACGGCGTCCTGGTGAACGCGGCCAACGGTGAGGACAAGCTGGTCTTCGCCACCGGCTTGGAGACCGGCAGCTTTGCCTACATCGGTGGAGCGGCCTTCTCCGGCAGCGGCAATTCGGAGGCCAGGCTCGCCGGCCCGCGGCAGGTGCAGGTCGACGACGATGGTGATGGCAACGTCGACCAGGCCTTCCTGGTCGACAAGGTCACGCTCGCCAATCTGCTGACCGCGACAGACTTCGTCTGGTTGTAACGGCAGCAGGGCGAAAGGGCGGGGAGAAGCCTCAGGTGTAGAGCGTCGTCTCTATGTTGGTGATGGTGAGGCCGGCCGGAAGGCTCACGCCAGCGTCGATGATCAGGGTATCTCTGCCGAAGCCACCATCGATCAAGTCGCCGCTCTGCACTTCGGCTTGACTGGTCAGCAGGAAGGTGTCGTCGCCATTCTCGCCGAAGAGGCTATCTATGCCGCTGCCACCGAAGAGATAGGCATCGTCACCGTTCCCGGCGAAGACAAAGTCATTCCCTGTTCCGCCAAAGAAACTCTTGTCGTCTCCAAGGCCACCATCCAAGGTATCATTGCCAGCGCCACCAAAGAAGTTGGCGTCATTACCGGATCGCCCAGATAGGCCATCCTGTCCAAGGCCACCGAACAAGTAGGAGTCGTCGCCATAGTCTCCTGACAAGAAATCGCTGCCGGATCCGCCGAAGAGACCCTGATCGGCACCGGAGCCACCGAAGACCCTGTCCTCTTGCTTGCCGCCAAAGAGACCAGCATCGTTGCCCTGACCACCATAGACTGCATCGTTGCCAGTTCCGCCATAGAGATAGGAGTCGCCGTTCAAGCCGCCGAAGATCTGGTCTCGCGCGTTGTCGCCGAATAGGGCACTGTCGCTGCCATCGCCGCCATAGATGCGATCATGCCCGACGCCGCCGTCGAGGCTGATGTCATTGCCGCTGCCACCGAAGAGAAGATCCGCCCCTCCTGCCCCATAGATACGATCGATCCCACTGCCACCTTCCAGCGAAGTATCGTTCCCACCTCCGCCAAAGAGATAGTCGTTGCCATCGCCGCCGTAGAACTTCGAGTCTGCCTCTGCTCCACCGAAGAGCCAATCGTTGTCCAGGGCGCCACGCAGATAGCCGTCATTGCCCGCACGTCCCGACAAGGTATCGGCGCCGCTGTTACCGACCAACAGAAGGTCGTCACCGCTGCCACCAGTGATGAAATCATCACCGGAACCGCCCCTTAGAGCGGCGTCGTCACCTGACGCTCCGTTCAGTTCATCGCTACCATTGCCGCCGTAGAGACGGTCGGCGCCATTTCCGCCATAGAGCGAGCGATCAGACCCGCTTCCTCCGAAGATGCGATCGCTCCCGCTCGCCCCATAGAAGAGGGAGTCGCTGTCGTTCCCGCCAAAGAGACTGTCTGCGCCACTGCCGCCATAGAAGCTCCGGTCGGCGCCGGAGTCTCCAAAGAGCGTGTCTTCACCGTCCTTGCCGTCAAAGTTCGCATCTGCGCCATCCCCTCCATAGAGGATGTCTTCCCCAGAGATATCGCTGCCGGAGCCCGCGCCATAGATGTTGACCCCGCCATAGAAGTCTAGATCGGCGCCCGATCCTCCCTTGAGGAGATCATCGCCCAGACCGCCATACAAAGAGAGGTCGGAACCGGATCCGCCGTAGACCAGGTCCGACCCCGCGCCTCCGGAGATGGAGGTATCGTCGCCCAGGTCGCCAAAAAGCGTGTCGACGCCGTCGTAGCCTCCAAAGGCTGCGTCGTCGCCGCTATCCCCGAAGATCTTGTCGGTGCCGTCGCCACCGAAAAAGAGGGAGTCGGTACCGCTTCCGCCATAGATCAGATCGTTGTCGTCACCGCCATAGAAGGTGTCGTCCGAAGCCAATCCACCGAAGAGAGAGTCGTTCCCTGTGCCACCACTCAGATTGCCGTCGGCGCCATCCCCGCCATAGATCGAGTCCGTACCGCTGCCGCCGTAGAGAACGAAATCCACGAAAGAGCCGCCAAAGAGCCCGTCCGCACCCTCACCGCCGTAGAAGAAGGCATCGCGGTCGGACCCTCCGTAGAGCCGATCCTCGCCGTTACCGCCAATAAAGGAGGAATCGTTGCCGGCACTGCCGCTGATGATGTCGTTGCCGGCACTGCCTTGAAAGAAGCTGTCATTTCCGGAGCCACCGGAGACGATGTCCGCCCCCGATCCCCCATCGAAACTGCGGTCATTACCACTACCGCCATAGAGGCTATCGCTGCCATCGCTGCCGAACAGGGACCTATCACTCCCTTGATCGCCGCTCAGCGTGTCGTCGCCGAGCCCGCCGAAGATCAGCGAGTCGGCGCCCTCGTCACCATAGATCCTGTCGTCTCCGCTCGCCCCGGACAGGGATCCATCGCCTCCGCTACCCCCATAGAGGCTATCGTTGCCACCCAGCCCATAGAGGCGATCGTCCCCGCTCAAACCAAAGATGGTATCGGCCTGTTCCGTTCCGGTCAGCGCATCGTTGGCGCCAGTCATTCCATAAATGAGGGTCATGCGATCGTTTCCTCCCTAGCGGCTCTGAATGAGCATATACCCACCTCTCTAGGAGCGGCAACGGGCTCTTGGTTATCTTCGGATGAATGAGGCGACCTCGACGCCAGAGCCCCCTGCTATTGCGGCTATAGAAGCCATCTATAGCCCAGCACGGAAATGTGAAAACCACTGTTGTCGATACCAGCCGCCGCCTAGGGTGCCGCAAGAACGAGAGCTGCATGAAAGCGCAGCAGAGGAGGACTGGATGGCAACCCTCTACGGCACCAGCGGCGCCGACAGCCTGGTCGGCCTGGCTCAGGACGACAGGATCTTCGGTCAAACCGGCAGCGACTGCCTGGTCGGCGGTGATGGAAACGACAGCCTCTATGGTGGGGCCGGGCGTGACCGCGCCGAAGGCGGCAGCGGAAGCGACCGACTGGTCGCCCAGGGCGGCCCGGACAGCGGGCTCTTCGGGGCCAGCGGCGATGACGCGATCCTGGGCGGCAGCGGTGCGGACACGCGCATCATCGGCGGTGCAGGCGATGATCTGCTGCGCGGGGGTGCCGGTGATGATCTGCTGTTCCGTGGTGGGGTGGGAGACGATTCCCTCGTCGGCGGCAGAGGCAGTGACCGCAGTCTCTTTGGTGGATCCGGTCAAGACAGCCTCTCTGGCGGCTCCGGGGCGGACGAGAGCCTCTTCGGCGGCAGTGGCATGGATGACATCGACGGCGGCAGCGGCGCCGATTCCCTGCTTTTCGGAGGCGGCGGGGAGGATGGCATAAACGGCGGTGTGGGTGATGACGCCCTCCTCTATGGCGGTGATGGAACCGACTTTATCTTTGCCTATGGTGGCAGCGACTCCTCACTGTTCGGCGGCTCCAAACGCGATTTCGTCTTCGGTGGCAGCGGCGACGACAGACGCCTATATGGTGGCAGCGGTAACGATCTCGTGGGCGGTGGAACCGGGGCCGACTCCTTCCTCTATGGCGGTGTCGGTGACGACACAGTTGAAGGCGGCCCAGGCGGCGGGGACGGCGGACTCTTTGGTGGGACCGGAAACGACGACATCATTGGCGGCTCCTTTGTCGACAATCTGGGCGGTGGCGGCGGTAAGGAGTTCTACGGCGGCTCTGGTAACGACACCATTGTCGCCGGCTCCGGTGATGACAGCTACCTCTATGGCGGTGTCGGTGCTGACTCCATCTTCGCGCGCGAAGGCGCCGACAGTCGCCTCTACGGTGGCAGTGGAGCGGACTCCATCTTTGGCGGAGGTGGAGACGATGGCCCCATCTTTGGCGGCAGTGGCGATGACCGGATCGTTGCGGGAGACGGAGACGACGGCTCTCTCGTCGGCGGCCCTGGCAAAGACAGTATCTTCGGTGGCAATGGCGACGACACCATCGTGATCGCCTCTCAGGGCGATCTGGTCGGCGGTGAGACCTTGGATGGAGGCAGCGGTACGGATGTGATCCTGCTGGGTGACGGCGTGACCCTGCCTAGCGATGTGGAGATTACCGGCGTCGAGCAGATCCTGCCACGCAAGATCGCTGCCAGCAGCGAGGATGATCGCCTCTCGCTGGGCAGCGGCGATCAGGCCATCTTTGGGCTGAGCGGCAAGGATACCTTCGCCTTGGGCAGCGGCGATGATTCTCTGATTGGCGGGGCCGACGCCGATATTCTTCGCGGCCAAGAGGGGGATGACCGCCTGCAGGGCAACAGCGGCGATGACCGCCTCATTGCCTTCATCGGCGAGGATTGGCTCTTCGGCGGCAGTGGCGCCGACGAAGCCCGTGGCGGCAGCGGGCGTGACCAGCTTGGCGGACGGGCCGGCAATGACCGTGAGCTCTTTGGAGGCAGTGGAGACGACAGCATTGCCGGTGATGGAGGTAATGACTCGATCCTTTATGGCGGTAACGGGAACGATGAAATCTCTGGCGGTGGTGGCAACGATCGACGTCTTTCAGGCGGCATGGGCAATGATACCCTCTATGGCGGTGGCGGCGATGACGCGACTCTCCTAGGCGAGAGCGGAGCCGATCGTATTCGCGGTGGCGCGGGCAATGACACCTCGCTCTACGGCGGCGATGGACGGGATGTCATCGGGGGCGGATCCGGGGACGATCGCAAGCTCTCTGGCGGCCAAGCAGACGATGCCCTTCGCGGCAACAGTGGGGATGACTCACTTCTCTATGGCGGCCAGGGCGGCGATCTGCTGACCGGGAACGACGGTGACGACCAATCTCTCTACGGTGGGTCTGGGAATGATGTTGTCGCAGGGCAAAGTGGCGACGACGGCATCCTCTTTGGCGGCAGTGGAAACGACTACGTTTCGGGCGACACGGGCAACGACAGTCTGATCTATGGTGGCGACGGCCATGATCGGCTCTATGGCCTCTTCGGCGATGACGAAAGTCTCTTTGGTGGCGATGGTGGGGATATTGTATCCGGAAGCAGTGGTAAAGACAGGCGCCTCTATGGCGGAGAAGGCGACGACTACGTCTTTGGCGGTTGTGGTTTTGATAGCCTTCTCTTTGGTGGTGATGGAAATGACGCGGTCTTCGGTGGCCTGGGCGGATCGGGTGGCATCTTCGGTGGAACGGGCGATGACACGCTAAGAGGCGGCACCGACATGGATTACTTCTATTATGGTGACCCATTCACTGCAAGTCCCATTTCCGAGGTCTATGGCGGTGAAGGAGATGATACCATCACCACCAGTCCTAAGGACGATCGCTACATCTATGGTGGGGATGGCGACGATGTCATCGATACAGGGAAAGGTGACGACAGCCTGATCTATGGCGGAGAAGGCAAGGACACGATTTTCGGCGGCTCCGGCAGCGATACCATCGTCGTGCTCTCTCAAGGGGAGTTCTATGACGGCGAGACCCTGGATGGGGGTAGCGGTACCGACACCCTGTTGCTGGGCGATGGGGTGACCCTACCCAGCGGGGTCACCGTGACCGGCGTCGAGGTTTTGTTTCCGCGCAAGCTGGCGATGGGTAGCGGCGACAATCAGTTGATCCTGGGTACCGGCAGCCAAGCGCTCTTCGGCAATACAGGGCAGAACGACCTGCGCGGCGGGAGTGGGGCCGACAGCCTCTTCGGCGGGTTCGGTAGCGACAGTCTGCGCGGTCAGGCAAGCGACGATCGCCTGCTGGGCCAAGAGGGTGGCGATAGTCTGATCGGTGCCGACGGCCTGGATGAGCTTTTCGGCGGCGCAAGCAAGGATCGCCTCTTCGGTGGCAGCGAGAGTGATCGCCTGAACGGTGGTAGAGGAGAGGATTTTCTGAGCGGCGGTTCCGGAAGCGACTCACTCTACGGGCAGAGTGGCAACGACCGCTTCGACCTGGGGGCCGGAGACACGGCCTTCGGCGGCAGTGGCGTGGACATCTTTGCTATCTCTGCGGCAGTCGCCTTATTGGAGGGAGCGGAGGCGCCCCTCATCGAAGATTTCGACGGCGCGACCCTTGGCAACGCAGCAGGAGAGGACAAGCTCGCCTTCACGCCCAGCGGCGAGAACGCGGTCTTCGCCTATCGCTTCGATGGAGCCTTCGGCGGCCTCGGCGGCCCGGAGGCCCGCTTCGCCGGTGATGGCTTGGTTGAGATCGACCGCAATGGCAACGGCGCTGCCGACCTCGGTTTCCAGGTCTCAGGCCTCTCACTGGCAAACCAGCTGACAGCCAGCGACTTCCTCTTACTGTGAGAACCTCCGCGAGGTTGCACGGCATCGGTTCAAGTGAGCCCCCCCCTTCTCGTTACTCTGCTAGAGCAAAGCCTGAACTGGTGGGATCACTAGCGACGACGCTTTGCGTCAAAGAATCCAAGGGCTAGAGTGCTTTAGGTGAGCGCATGCGAACCGAAAGTGCTCTAGGCTCTCCGCCTTCAGTCTTGCGGATTATAGGCCCGCTTGAAGTCCTCATAACGCTCCGCATCGATCGCTTGGATCTCGGCCTCGCTCGCGCCCTCAGGAAAGGCTTGAGCAGCTGGATTGAACGAGATTTTGCGCATCTCTTTGAAATTGATCCAAGTCCCCAAGTAGAGAGCAGATTGGTGCGCTAAATCCGGATAGAGCGTCAGCATTTTTTCTATGACCTCGTCTGAGGTCTCACTCTCTGCCATGGCTCTATCGTAGGCAATGATGTAGTCCCGCGTATGGACCAGCGCGCCTTCTGCGGTCAGAGGCGCTCCCTTCGGCATGTGGCCGGGGACGACGATGTCAAAGCCACGCTCAAGCCAGGCGTCAAGCTGTGCGATCCATAGGGCACGGCTCTCCTCAGTGGTGCCTCCCAGGAATACATGAGCATCGAAATAGACGGCGTCGCTGGGCATGAGTGCGTTCAGTGCGGCGATGTGGAGAGCGATATGCGGTTCGTCCGGCTCGGCGACACCGACGTCCCCAACAATGTCCTTCCAGATCTCAATCGGCTGGCCATCGATGAGCAGAGTCTCTTCCTCGAAGACGCCGACCGGTACCGAGGGAACGGCCGCATTATCGCCATAGCGAGCCTGGGCCACGGCATCATCCAAGGGTATGCGGTGGTGCTGCAGGCGGGCGATCTCAGGCGTGGTGACGAACTGGGCCTCGGGGAAGCGCTCCAAGAGAATGCCCGCACCTTGGGAGTGATCGAGGTGGGGATGCGTGAGGAAAATGTACCTCAAGTCCAAGCCCTTACTTTCGATCAGGTCGGCCAGTCGCGCGGCTGCCGATTTCGTACCCTGTGCCGAAACCACCATCATCTCTGTCGGCCCCATGATCAGAGGAGAGGTAACGTTGATCTCTTCCGGCTCTGATACGAAGATCTCGAGTCTCAGCTCGTTTGCCGCAGCCGCCCAAGCTGACAGGGTCAGGGTGGCAGCGACCACAAGGGCGCAGATCCTTGGCATTGTCTCTCTCCTTCGCGATGCGTGGTAGCGTGTCTTGCATTTGGTCATTTAACGGAACCATTCGTCTTTTAAAGAGACTAAATGCCACAGCATCAGGATTGTTCGGAGAGACACCGTTCTACCTAGGTCTCACCAAGTGGCTGAAAACGCGGGATCTTTAGTGATTTGACTCAAACTTTTTGCGATCTGCGATAACCTGCTTGTTGGCGTCGTTCGCCCCGGGTCCGGCAAGGACTGTCACATCGTCAAGCTCCAGAATACGGCCGTCCGCTGCAGTGACGCAAAGCTTCGGTAGGTCCTCCAGCTTGCTGCGGTCGACATAGCGAAAGGGGTTCTCTCCCGCGCCAAAGACCCAAGCGTCGCTCCATTGCGCCAGCGCAAGCATGGCAGGAAGCAACGCCCGCCCTTTTGCTGTTAGGCTGTACTCAGAGCGGGTCGTGCCCAAACCCACCGGTGACTTTTCAAGAATGCCATGGCTTTGCAGGTGCTGAAGGCGCTGGGTCAGGATGTTCTTTGAGATACCGAGGCTCTTCTCGAAGGCCGAGAAGGTCTTGATGCCGAAATAGGCGTCCCGCAGGATCATGATGGACCACTTGTCGCCGATCGCTTCTGCTGCCTGCGCCCAACTGCAATTCATCTCTGCCAGCGATTTGCGTGCCATGAGTATCGCTCGTCCCTGCCTGCTCGCCGAAAGGGCGGGCACTTCCGAAGTGAAAGGCTGCGTCCCGCTTATCCGGTCTTCGGATCAAGAACAGCCTGACATCTGTGATCCACCAGCGACCACGCTGTGTCAACGTCCGCCCAACGGTCATCACGGCTTTGGCGCCATAACCAGCAGGCTTCGCGTCGCCCCAACGCAAGCACTGACCAGAGTCGAGGAGTCACGCGTTCTTAGACAGGGCGCAGTTGAATAGTGGTGAGGATAGCAGTTCTTCAACGAAGGCAGTGTTAAAGTGATGATTCTCATCGGCGGCATACTTTGCCTCTGTTTGGACATCGTCCAACAATGTCGATTCCGGTTGCCGCAGGGCAATGGCTCCAAGTGACGTCTCAATGTGCTGGTGAACGGACTCAATTTCGACGGCATGATAGCGCCGCCACTCTGGCTCCGGGTAGAGCTGTTGCTCGGGCGATGGCAGCATCGCTGGAGTCGTCAACAAGACTATGTCAGGAGCCAGGCGCCTGACTTCGCGCAAGAAGCGATAGGCATGGCCGAAGCGTGCCTCGTGAAGGGTGAGAAAGACGTCTCTCGTGAGAGGATGCCTGAGGTGGGCCGGACGCGATCCTGGCGCACGCCATGGATCACCCCTGCCACGGCTGCACGCGGGTGGCGCAGGAACTAGCCCTTCGCGGTGTACAGGTCTCCTCCGGCGGTGTGCGCGGCGATGAAAGAGGACCTCCTCTTCGCGCTCGAAGCTCTTGGGCGTGATGGTCGGTCGAAAGGCATCGTAGTACCGCCCATCCCGTTCCCAGACGACCGGCCGAACGGTGTCCTGATCAAAGGCTTCTCTGGCCAGTTAGGGATTGTTAGGCAGTTCGCTCATCCGGACACCAACCAGGTTCTATTTCTTTTTCTTGCCATCCTTTTTGGCCTTGCCCTTCGGCTTCTCAGCCTTGAGCTTCTCGGGCTTGTCCTTGACTTTATCCTTGGGCTTCGGCGGCGCCTCGTCGCGGGGCCTGGCGACAGCGGCCATCGCGCGGCTGGACATGGTCCGCGTGATAGGCTCGGCCTTGGCCTTCTTGGGACCCGGACCAGGCTTCGGCTCAGGCTCCAAGTCGCCCTCGGCAAGCTGCAGGAGATGGCCGCGGACCCAGCTGGGATCGGCCATCTTCAAGCCCTCGTGGTGGGGGTCCATGCGCAGGGTCAGGCTCTTGATCTCCTGGTCGGTCATGCCGTCGGCCACCAGCAGGAAGGAGTCATGCCCCAGGGCCGCTGCCACGGCACGCAGTCCTTCGACCTTCAAGCCACGCTGACGTAGCTGCTTCACCACCAGCCTCTGCGCAACGGTGCTGAGGTCGGCGTGGCTATCGGGAAAGGCCTCCGGCGATGCGATCAGGATGCGCAAGACCGCCTTGCCGTCCAATTCAAGCGGCATCGAGTGCTCCTTCAACCTCGTCTACCAGGTGATCCAGGATGGTGACCATGCGCGGCCCCCACTTGTCGCGAAAGGTTGGCGCCTCGACGACCCGCTCCAGCGCGCCCGGGACGGCCGTCAACTGCGGGACCTGGGTTTGGAACAGCCGGAAGCTGGCATCCTCTGCCGCGGCTTCCGCTTCCAAACCGGCCAGGCTGCCACGCTGGGCGCGATGGCCGGTGACACGGGTTGCCAGGACCCAGGGTCGGCCTTTCGGGCTGGGCAGGCTGGTCTTGCGCGCCAGCGGGTCGCGCCAGACATTGTTGCAAAAGGCCTGAAGGCCCAAGGTCGAGATGAAGTCCGGAATGGTCGGCACCAACACCAGGTCGGCCAGACGGATGGCAACCTCCGTATAGGCGGATATGCCGGGCGCGCAGTCGAAGATGATGACGTCATAGCGCTTGCGGGCGCGCTCCACATCCTTGCTCAGGATCTTCCAGACCTGCTCTTCGATCGCCCGCATGGAGTAGCCGAGCTCGGTCAGGTGATAGATCAGCTCCCGCTCCAGAGTGCGCAGGGCCGGGCTTGCCGGCAGCAGTGCCAAGGGCAGGGTCTCGCCCAGGTGCGTTACCCGGCTGACCTCATTGCGCAGATAGGCATCCAGCCGCACCTTCTCCCGATAGAAGACGGCATCCTCCAGGAAGCAGGTAATGCTCTTGCGGTCCTCGATCATCTCGGCCAGCAGGGCATCGCCCGCCAAGCACCAAGAGGCGCTCGCCTGCGCATCCAGATCGATGACCAGCACCTCTCGACCACCGGCCGCAAGCGCCTCTGAGAGGCTGACGACCGTCGCGGTCTTGCCGACACCGCCCTTCATGTTGGCGATTGCGATGACCTGTCCTGCCATCCTGGCCCCTTCTGCTGTGCTGCCCTCCCTGGATACACGAAGGGTGGTTGGCCTGAAAAGCGACGCTTTGCGATTCGGGCTCAGAATTCGGGGGGTAAAGGTCTGTTTGTGAAAGGGCGCGTAGGCCCTTTCTCAGTGCGGCTCCGGCCCGCACCCCCGCCCGACCACCCATCTCATCATACTGTCGTGGGTGGTCGGGCGGGGGTGCGGGCCGGAGCCGCGCAATCTCAAACGGACTCCAAGAACAGAAAAGCATTTCTTGCCAGCGGCGCCGCTGCCGGGCAGGCTAGCGCATGGGGAAGCTGTCACAAGCAAGAGATCGCTCCAGCCACTGAAGGAAAGAGAGCTGGCAAGAGTGATCGGGGGAGAATGACCATGAAGAGCCTGCTTGCAGCTATCGCTCTAGCACTTGGGACCATCTTGGCCTCCACCTCGGCCCAGGCCGATGACCCACAGCCCAGCGGCACCATTACCATCAGTCAAACACAGGTCGCATTGCTGGTTAGCGGCACGGTTGGCGGTGGCACCCTTTCCTTCGGTGGAAAGAACTATCCCTTCTCGATCGGGGGGCTGGGCGTCGGTGGCATCGGTGTCTCCACCTTGGAGGCATCGGGTCAGGTCTATGATCTGAAGTCGGTGAATGACTTCCCGGGTGTTTACGGCCAGGCGCGGACTGGCTGGGCCGCGGGCGAGGACGGCGAAGGCCAGATGTGGTTGCAAAACGAAGCCGGAGTCGTCATCGAGCTGAAGGCCAAACGCGACGGCGTGATGCTGGCCATGGGCGCCGATGGTATCCTGATCTCGTTGGATTGAGCCGCACTTCGTTTTTGCCGCCTGTTGCCTCTTTGGTCTGACACCTAACCAAGGCCAGGTGTCGGGCGGATTCTCCCCTCCGAAGCGCTTGGGCTGCTTTTGGCGTCCTCGCATCGCAGGGGCATTCTTCTTGCTCGCTCAAGATAAAGCTATAACGCAGCAATCAACCACTGCTTGCGCGCCTCTTCAGCAAATAAAACCTACTTCCCCAGATGCGTTTAACTCAATCATTGAGCACCTCAGATAGACTCCTCTACATCTGGTCTTATACTTGTGTAACGATGAATATTTGATACAGTTGCGACACGCGGCAGAGTCTGGAGGACCAAACCGATGCGATATGCCCTTCTTCTTGCAGCCACGGCCCTCTTGATAGGTCCGGCGCAAGCCACCGAGATGCAGGTGAACGAGGACCAACTGGTCGATGTCTATCCTGGCAAAGCCTATTCCCCCTATGCGCGCCGGACCTTTCCGGAGCGACCCTTGTGGGGAGACACGCATGTCCACACCGGACAGTCTATGGATGCAGGCGGCTTCGGTGCCCGCCTGACGCAGGAGCAGGCCTGGCGCTTCGCCCGCGGTGAAGAGATCATGGCCTCGTCTGGACAGCCGGTTAGGCTGTCCCGCCCGCTCGACTGGCTGGTCATCACCGAACACTCTGACGGGATGGGCCTGATAACCGACATCCTTGACGCCAATCCCTCAGTAACGAAGTTCGAACAGGGCCGGCGCTGGTCCGAAGGTTATCGAGCCGGCGGCCAGAAAGCTGTGGAGACGACGATTGACCTGATCACCTCCTTTTCGCAGGGCGAGGTCGAGCCAGAGATGTTCAAGAACTATCAGCCGGGCGCCAGACGCTTCGCCTCGATCTGGTCGGACAATCTCAAGGTCGCCGATCGCTTCAATGAGCCCGGTCGCTTCTCGGCGCTCATCGGCTTTGAGTGGACCTCTTTGGACAAGGGCAACAACCTGCACCGCAACGTCATCTTCCGCGATGGCGCGGTACGGGCTGGCCAAGTCGTCCCCATGACCATGACGCCGCCTTTCGGCAGCCCCGATCCGCTGGACCTCTATGCCTGGATGCAGGCCTATGAAGACAAGACCAATGGACAGGTCATGGCCCTTGCCCACAACGGCAACCTCTCGAACGGCGTGATGTTCCCGATGGATGCTCAGTTCACCGGCCGCCCGCTGGACCAGTTCTATGTGGAGCAGCGCGCCAAGTGGGAACCGCTCTATGAGGTGACCCAGATCAAGGGCGACGGCGAGACCCATCCCTTCCTCTCGCCCAACGATGAGTTCGCCGACTACTACAACTGGGACAAGGGGAACCTCGATCTGAGCGTTGCCAAGACCGACGATATGCTGGCCGGCGAATATGCCCGCGAAGCCCTGAAGAACGGCCTTCTGCTGGAGAGCAAACTGGGCACCAACCCCTACAAGTTCGGCCTTTCCGGCGCGACCGACAGCCATACCGGTCTGGCAACGGCGCAAGAGGATAATTTCTTCGGCAAACACACGGGCTATGAGCCCTCGGCCGAGCGCCTGCAGCATCCCTTCGTCAAGACCGATCAGGGAGAGCTCTTCGCCTGGCAGATGGTCGCTTCCGGCCTGACCGGCGTTTGGGCCGAAGAGAACACCCGCGAGAGCATCTTCGATGCCATGCAGAGGAAAGAGGTCTATGCCACCACGGGCTCACGCATGGCGGTTCGCCTCTTCGGCGGGTGGGCGTTCGAGGAGGCCGATATGAACAACCGCAGCCCGGCCTTCGTCGGCTATGCCAAGGGTGTTCCCATGGGTGGCGACCTCATGCCGGCGCCGGAAGGGGCGACCGCGCCCAACTTCATGGTCTTTGCCCTGCGCGATCCGATCGGCGCCAATCTGGACCGCATTCAGATCGTCAAGGGCTGGCTCGACAGCGACGGCAAGACCCACGAGACGGTCTATAACGTGGTCTGGTCGGACGACCGCGTGCCCGGCAGCGACGGAAAGCTGCCGCCAGTCGGCAATACCGTGGACGTGGCCAACGCCAACTGGACCAACACGATCGGCGCATCTGAGCTGGCGACGATCTGGAGCGATCCCGATTTCGATCCAGCCGAGCCGGCCTTCTACTATGCGCGGGTGCTGGAGATCCCGACACCGCCTTGGTATCTCTACGACGCCTTCCGCTATGGCGTGGATCTTCCAGAAGGCGCGCCGACCAGTCAGCAGGACCGCGCCTATACCTCGCCGATCTGGTACAGCCCGGCCGGTTGATCTGCGACAGGCGGAAACGGAGACTCAGAAAGAGGCCACGCGGGCTATGAACCAATAGCCCGACAGGCCGCCTGTCAGGTAGGCAAAGATGACCACGCCACCTCTGCCGAGCACCAGCGCCTGCCCATCGCGGTGCAGAAGAGCCAGACCGCGTAGAAGTGCGGCCACCGCAAGAACGAAGGTCAACTGCCCTGCCTCGACGCCGAGGTTGAAGAAGAGCAACGCTAAGGCTGTTTCCCCCTCCGGCAAGCCGATCTCTCGAAGCGCGCCGGCAAAGCCCAGACCGTGCAGCAGACCGAAGGGAAAGCAGATGAGCCAGGGCCGTCGCACCAGCGGGCTGGGACGCAGCGGATCGGCACGCAGGTACTCAACCGCCAGCACCATGATGGAGAGCGCGATCGTGGCTTCGACCGGCGGGGCTGGCACGCGAATCCAATCCAGGGTAGCGGCGGCAAGGGTCAGACTGTGCGCTAGAGTAAAGGAGGTAATGGCGCCAGCCAGCCGCCAGAACCTGCGCAACAGGAGCATCAGCAAGAGGACGAAGAGAAGATGGTCTAAGCCCTCCAGAATATGCTCGAAGCCCAGCAGCCCATAGACGGTCATGACCTGTAGGGGAGCGGCCTTGGCCGGTAGGGTCAAACGGGGCGCATCGGGGGTCAGCCGGCGCACCTGCATCACAGCAGCAGGGGCGGGCTGATAGCGCAGCAGCACGTCGGTCTGCGTGCGTTCAAGACCTTCGATCCCTATCCCCTTGCCAGCGATCGTCGCCTGACAGTCGGCGATCCAGATCGCGACCCAGGCGATGCCGTCAAAGCTTGGCGCAGGGCCCTCAGAACGACAGACCTCCGGCAGGTCGACAGCAATCGGCATTGGGCGGCCGGCCACATCGGGCACGCGCCAGAGGATGCGGTAAGCGCCGCTGTCCAGGCTCTCGATCTCCAGATAGGCGGGCTGGAGTGCGTGCGCCGATAGTTTGCCGGCATGGCCGCAAATCAAGACCAGGAGAATGAGCCACAGCGTTGACCGCCTGATCATTCCTCATCACCCAAGTCGCGGCGAATGACCTCGTAACGTGAGAGCAGCTTCTGAAAGCGCTCCTCTCTGATCGCCTCAATCCTTGAGCTCGACCAATCCGCAAGGACCGCGTCGTAGACTTCACTGAGTTCAGGAAGGCGAGCCGGATGGGCAGTCTCGATCCTCACCAGATGGTCTCCGAAACCGGATCTCACGGGGCCTTGCCAAAGACCGGGCGAGAGGTCCTCAAGCGCCGCGAAGTAGCCGGTTCCGAAGACCGCATCCACTGCTGCCTTGGACGCGGATCTCATATCAAAGGGCAGCAGTGACCTGCGCCCAAGAGACTGTGGGTCGCTCCCTTTCCGAAGTTCTTCTTGCAAGACCGCCCGGTCCGCATCTGACATCTCCTCGCCTAAAAAGACCTGCGAGAAGGAGACTGTTCCCGGAACAAGAAAGCGATCTTCGTTCGCCCGGAGATGCGCCAGCAACGCTTCTTCGTCAGGCTCCAGCGCCTCTGGAGTTGGAGCCGTCAGAAACTCCATCTTCTGGCGCAGGCGGCGCCGCACGACACTATCGCCATCCTCCAAACCAAGCAGGAGCGCTTCACGAACCAGGACCTCTTCTCGGATCAGGTCCTGAACCAATCCTTCGCGTTCGACTGCAGTGGGCTTGCGACGCCAGACGGCTTCAAACTGAGCGATCAGGCGATCCCGATCGCTGGCCGCGATCTCGATCCTGTCGACGTTCGTGTCGGAAGGCGCGTCATCGAGCACAGCAAAGAGCGCAAAGACGGCGGCGCCAATTACCAAGAAATGCAGAAGTGGCTCTCGGAGCAAGGTGATCTTCATCGATCACGACAATGGCGGTCCCTGGCCACGAAAGGCAAGACGCGGACCGCGTTAATCAAGATCCTGAAGCAATACTTTCACGGCACCGCTTGGAATCAGAAGACCAGATCGCTCTCGCGCAGGCCCTGGAAGAAGGCGAGCGCGGTCAGGTCGCTGTGATCGATGCGATAGGGCGTGGCGGCACGCACGGCCGGCTTGCCGCGGTAGGCCACGCCCAGACCGACGGCCTGCAGCATGGCGATGTCGTTGGCGCCGTCACCAACAGCGGCGACCTCGTCTGAGGATATCCCCTGCTGCTTCAGCAGGATGTTCAGCCGCTCCACCTTGGCCTCGCGGCCGAGAATGGGCTCCGCGACCTTCCCGGTCAGCTTGCCGTCGACATGAAGCAGCGTGTTGGCGTGATGCTCGTGAAAGCCGCAGAGGTCGGCGACCGGCCCGGTACAGAAGGTAAAACCGCCGGAGCAGAGCACTGTGTAGCAACCCTGCGCACGCAGGCTGCGCACCATGGTGCGGGCGCCCGGCGATAACTGAACGTCGCGCACCACCTGATGCGCGATCTGCCAGGGCTGTCCCTCAAGCATGGCAACACGCTGGCGCAAGGACTCCTCGAAAGGCAGCTCGCCCTGCATGGTGCGCTTGGTGATGGCCGCCACCTCGTCCCCCAGGCCGACGACAGCCGCCAGATCATCCATAGTTTCCGACTGGATCGTCGTGGAATCCATATCGGCCATCAGCAGGCGCTTGTGCCGCCTTTTGCGGGGCTGCGCAGCCAGATCGAAGGGTGTTTTGCCCAAGGCCGCCCGCGCCGTCTCCATAGCAGCCTTGCTAGACAAACCGGAAAAGGGCAGGTCGACGGCGAGGCGTGGCGCCAGCCAGTCAGCCGCCGACAGGGTGGCGCCGGCACCGCGTAGAGCCTCCGAAACCGCCTGCACCAGTTCCGCATCGAGATCTCTTGCGGCCGGATCACCGACCAATGTAAGGACGCTTTCCATGGCGCGCATTAAGCTGACGACTGCAGGCGAAGACAAGCCGGCTCAGAGGGTCCGGTGTCTGACCGCTTGCCGCAGGCCCGCCCTTGACTGAGCCGGAACGAGGAGACGCGGTCTGGGCCATCGTCGGACCTACGGCCAGCGGCAAGTCCGCTCTGGCCGTCGATCTGGCCGAGGCCTTTCAAGGCACCATCATCAATGCCGACGCCCTGCAGCTCTATCGTGAGCTGCCGATCCTGACGGCCCAACCTGATACAGACACGCTAAGCAGGGTGCCCCATCGGCTCTATGGAACCCGATCTGCCGACCAGCCGGCCTCGGCCGGCCTCTGGTGTCGCTGGGCACATAAAGAAATTGCCGAAGCACGCGAGGCCGGACGCCGACCACTGCTAGCCGGAGGCAGCGGGCTCTATCTGAAGGCGCTGAGCCAAGGCCTGGCGCCCTTCCCAGACATTCCCGCGGCGCAACGAGAGGCAACCGCGCACCTCTTGGAGAGCGAGGGTGCGGAGGCTCTTCATGCGCGCCTGACCGCTGCCGATCCTGAGACGGCAGCCAGCCTCCATCCCAGCGACAGTCAGCGCTTGCAGCGCGCCTGGTCGATCCTGCAGGTGAGCGGCCGCGGAATGACCGATTGGCAGAAAGTCCGCAACCCGGGCATCCCGCTTCGATGGCTGGTCCTGTTGCCCGAGCGTGAGCTGCTGCGCACTGCCGTTGCCGAGCGGTTTGGCCAGATGGTGGCCGCCGGCGCCTTGGACGAGGTCGCCAGGCTCCTGGAGCGCAATCTCGACCCGGCACTGCCGGCCCTTAAGGCCGTCGGCTATCGCGAACTGGCCACCCATATCCGAGGCGAGATCAGCTTGGACGAAGCCGTGAGCCAGGCGACCAACGCAACCAGGCGCTATCTCAAGCGGCAAACCACCTGGCTTAGGCACCAGGTGATCGCCAGCGAAGCCTGCGTGAACGTCTGGCATGCGCAATATTCATACCATTTAGGCGCCGAAATCGTCACTTTTTTACGAAACGACCGTTGACAGCGTATCCCTGATTGCTAGTTTGCCGCCGTAAAGGCTGGGGACTTGCTCCTTTTCGATCGCTGTGGCTTGCTGCGCTGCGGAATCGGATTGGAAGCCACCCCCGACCCATCAAGCAGACAAGGTGAGAAAGAGGAAGTCCAGGTTATGACGGACGAGCAGATGACCGGCGCGAAGATGGTGATTCGCGCGCTGGTCGACCAGGGGATCGACACGATCTTCGGCTATCCCGGCGGCGCCGTGCTGCCGATCTACGATGCGCTCTTCCAACAGAACGGCCTGCGTCACGTCCTGGTCCGCCACGAGCAGGCCGCCGTGCACGCCGCCGAGGGCTATGCCCGTTCCACGGGCAAGGTCGGTGCTGTCCTGGTTACCTCCGGCCCCGGGGCCACCAATGCCGTTACCGGCCTGACCGATGCGCTGATGGATTCCATTCCGATCATCTGCCTGACGGGCCAGGTTGCGACCCACCTGATCGGCAATGACGCCTTCCAGGAAGCCGACACGACCGGCATCACCCGCCCCTGCACCAAGCACAACTATCTGGTCAAGTCGATCGAGGACCTGCCGCGCATCATGCACGAGGCGGTCTATGTGGCCACCCATGGCCGTCCCGGCCCGGTGGTGGTCGATCTGCCCAAGGATGTGCAGCAGGCCAAGGGCCACTATGTCAGCCCCAAGTCCATCGTGCACCGCAGCTACCGGCCCAAGATGGAGCCGGAGGCAGAAGCGATCCAAGAGGCCGTCAGCCTCTTGAGCCAAGCCAAGAAGCCGATCCTCTATGCCGGCGGCGGGGTGATCAATTCCGGTGCCGAAGCCTCGGCCCTGCTCTACAAGCTGGTGAAGACCACCGGCGCGCCGATCACCAACACGCTGATGGGTCTGGGCGCCTATCCCGCGGCAGAGCCTGAGTTCCTGGGCATGCTGGGTATGCACGGCACCTACGAGGCCAATTGGGCCATGTACGAATGCGATGTCATGCTCTGCATCGGCGCCCGCTTTGACGACCGGGTGACCGGGCGTTTGGATGCCTTCAGCCCGAACTCGAAGAAGATCCACATCGACATCGATGCCTCTTCGATCAACAAGAACGTGGTGGTGGATCTGCCGATCGTCGCCGATGCAGGCCGCGCAATGGCCGCCATCCTGGAACGCTGGGAGGCCGGCGGGCATCAGCTGGACCAGGCGGCCCTGAAGGACTGGTGGACGGAGATCGAGGGTTGGCGCCAGCGCGACTGCCTGCGCTATCGCCAGGAAGGCGAGATCATCAAGCCGCAGTATGCGATCCAGCGCCTCTACGAGCTGACCAAGGATCGCGACTGCTACATCACCACCGAGGTCGGTCAGCACCAGATGTGGGCGGCCCAGTTCATCCGCTTCGAAGAACCCAAGCGCTGGATGACCTCCGGCGGGCTCGGCACCATGGGCTACGGCTTCCCGGCCGCCATCGGCGTGCAGGTCGCTCATCCCGAGAGCCTGGTGATCGACGTCGCCGGTGAGGCCTCGATCCTGATGAACATTCAAGAGCTCTCCACCGTCGCGCAATACGGTCTGCCGGTGAAGATCTTCATCGTCAATAACCAGTGGATGGGCATGGTGCGCCAGTGGCAGGAACTGCTGCACGGCGGCCGCTATTCCGAGAGCTACACCTCTTCACTGCCCGACTTTGCCAAGCTGGCGGAATCCTTCGGCGCCGTCGGCATCGTCTGCGACAACCCGGCGGAGCTGGACGAGAAGATCATGCAGATGATCGAGACGCCCAAGCCGGTTGTCTTCGATTGCCGCGTCAGCCCGAACGAGAACTGCTTCCCCATGATCCCCTCGGGTGCCGCGCACTATGAAATGCTCTTGAGCCCGGAGGACGAGGCGGCGCATGAGGTCTCGGAAGACGGTATGGCCTTGGTCTAGGAAAGGCCCCCTCCGCTTCCGTTCAAAGCAACCTTGAGGACCCCTTTATGAAGCAGGCAGCCACAGAGCGCCGCATCTTCGCCGTGCTCGTTGACAACGAACCGGGCGTGCTCGCCCGCGTGATCGGCCTTTTTTCCGGCCGTGGTTACAACATCGAGAGCCTGACGGTGACCGAGGTCGATCCGGCCGCTCACCTCTCGCGCATCACCATCGTCTCCAGCGGCACGCCGCAGGTCTTGGATCAGATCCACGCCCAGCTTGCTCGCCTGGTGCCGGTCAATCGTGTCTCCGATCTGACCAACGAGTATGCCGGCGCCTATGTCGATCGCGAAACCGCCTTGGTGAAGGTGACGGGCCGCGGCGAGACCCGGGTCGAAGCCCTGCGCATTGCCGACATCTTCAAGGCAGAGGTGGTAGATGCCGGTCTGGACCACTTCATCTTCCAGATCACGCATCGCCCCGACAAGCTGGAGCGCTTCATCGATCTGATGCGCCCGCTGGGCCTGGTCGACGTCTGCCGCACCGGCGTGATCGCGATCAGCCGCGGCGCGAGGGAGATGTAGGGCGGCGCGCTCAGCCGTTGGCGTCCAGAGGGCGGTAGCGGTCGTGCGATTTTTTTCTTGGTGATGGCCTAACGGTGGCGCGGCAGTGTGTCAGCAAC
Organism: Rhodospirillales bacterium; assembly: GCA_963669335.1. Classification (GTDB taxonomy): domain Bacteria; phylum Pseudomonadota; class Alphaproteobacteria; order Kiloniellales; family JACOMY01; genus JACOMY01. Next base: position 153,472 of record OY770023.1, on the reverse strand, counting down.
ATCGAACCAGGCGATGCGTTCTGCATATCGGCTGTGGTCTTCCGGCCGGTATCGCTCTGGATGATCTAGGGTGGCGATGTGAAGCTCGATCAGGTCCGCCTTCCGGTTCTCGACATAGCCTTCCCAGGTTAGCGGTGTGCCGCAGCGGCCGCAGAAGGCGCGCCGCACACCTGGAGATGACACATAACGGCTGCGCTCCTGTCCCGAGAAACAAAGCTGATCGGCCTTGAATCCGACATAGGCAACGACAGGTGCGCCGGTATGCCGACGACAGCTCTCGCAGTGACAGTAGCCGACAGCCAAGGGCTCGCCCCTCGCCTCATAGCGCACTGCGCCGCAGAGGCATCCGCCGGTGTGCAGATCCTTCGGATCCGTGTTGCTCTCGCCCGCCATGCTGCACTCCCCAAGGACGCATGATCACGACTTCAGACTAACACCACGGTCCCTAGGATGCGGACGAAACACGGCGGTCTCTGGCAGTCTCCTGACAGAAATCGACGGGTTCGGCAGACATTCAGAGGGCTCTGAAACAAGCTGCGCGTCACCCCAGGCGGACCCAATGCGGGGCGCCCAAGCTCGCGGTCTTGAACATCTTGGTCTCTTCCGTCGCCTCGCCGCCCTCCGGGGCGGCCGGCATGACCTCGCGGTAGCGGTCTTCCAAGACGACGTGGGGATCGTGCCCCTCAACCCAACCGAGGAAAGCGCCGTGGATCTTGTATCCGATCAGGTGTTGCACGTGCTCGGGCAAGTCTTTGGCGATTGCCGGAGGAACGGCCAGGTACTGGTTTTCCTCCTGGCGCAGCCAGCCAAGGCTGTAGCCGCAGATCAGGCCATTGCGCCAGCTCTCGGCCGAACGATTGGCACCGCCGCCGTGCCAGACCGAACCCAGGTAGATCATGCAAGAGCCGGGCGACATGACCGCCTGCGCGATCTCGTCATCGGCCGCGGGCAAACGCGAGTCGTCCCAGAGATGACTGCCGAGGATCACGCGGGTGGCGCCATTCTCTTCCGTAAAGTCGTTCAAGGACCACATGGTGTTGCAGAGCGCCTGTGGGCCCGGATGCACGAAGGGCAGCAGACCGTCGTCGCGATGCAGGATCTGTTCCGACTCACCCGGTCCGATGTTGACCGATTGCGTCACGTGGAGCTGAAAGCGCTCGCAGTGGGGACCCAAGAGGCGCTCCATCACGGCCAGCACCGTCGGGTTGGGGGCGATGCGCTCGGCAAAGGTCCGGGACTTGGCCACCAAGGCGCCGACCCGTTTGGTCTGAAAGCCCCAGAACTCCCCCTCGCCCAGATGCGAGCGTCCCAGGTAGTTGTCGAGTTCCTCTTTGATCCCCTCCATGACCGCCGGCGCCAGCAAGCGCTCATAGATCACCGCACCGTCGCGCTCCAGGATTGCCATGACCTGGTCCAAAGGGGTTTCTGCGCTGACGGTTTCGATGGCTGTCATGGTCGGGGTCTCCGTTATCGTTGTGCCGTAATCACGTTGAAGGTGGCCGGTATGCTGAAGCCTGCTGCCGACATGAAGGGCCGAAACTCCACCTCCAGCTGCTTGGCGATCGCCATGACATCCTCCTGCCCGCCGTCATGAGCCATGACGATGCGGGTCGCCGGGCCCATGCTGGCCGAGAGCCAGGCCACGTCTTCCAGGGAGATCTTAGCACTCAATGGGATCTCTTCGACGGCGATCTTACAGTCACGCCACCCGGCCTGCTGGAGAATGCCCAGAACATAGTCCTGCTCGCTGAAGGCTAAGGGGCCGGGGGCCTTGGGATCTGCTGCCGGAGGCGGCCCCATGCGCCGGATTGCGACTTCGCGCGGAAGCGCAAACCAGGGATTTCCGGCCAAACTAGTCCAACACATCATGGCGAGACGGCCGCCGGGCTTCATCGCACGCAACATATTTGCAAAGGCGGCCACCGGGTCTTCAAAGAACATCACCCCGAAGCGTGAGACAAGAAGATCGAACCCCTCTGCCGCAAAGGTGTGCGCCTGCGCGTCAGCCAAGACAAACGCGGCCTTGGTGGCGCTCGCTGTTGCTGCGCGCTCCTGCGCCCAACCCAGCATCGCCCGCGAAACATCGACGCCCAGGACGCGACCGTCAGGGCCCAAGCACTGGGCCAAAGCCAGTGTGGTGTCGCCGGTGCCGCATCCGATATCCAGAACCGCCTCATCGCCGGTCGGGGCCGCCATCCCCAACAGGCGCTCTGTCGCGCCGCGGAAGAGACTGTCCAAGCTCGTCTGATAGCGCACCCACTTATCGCCGACCTCGGCATTCCACAGCTCGATCTGATCGCTGTTCACCGTTTCCATCTCTGCGCTCATGGTGCTCCTCTCAAAGACTATTCGCGCGTCACGCTACGCCTGAGATCGGGTCGCAGCAAGGCCCAGGAATGAGAGGTTTGGCCTGTCTGAGTCGCGCTTGACCAACCCGAGCAACCGCGTTGTCGCCCCGCCGCTTTTCGAGGACGCTTGTGCAACGAAGTGGCCTTGCCGGAGCTGTTAAGAGCTATCCGATCGTGTCAAACCTCGGAAAGCCGCCATGTCCGAAATCCTTTTCGATGTAGCCGCCCGCAAGATCGACCCAACACGGCGAAAAGCGCGTCAGATCCCCGCCGACAACGACCGGGTGGAGATCGGGCCCACCCACATCGCCTTTGAGGAGTGGGCGAAGCTGGGACTAGCGCTGCCGGATCTGACGGAACTGCGCCACTATCGCCTGGGCCGGGTCCGCCAGCTGCTGCGCGAGCTGGATCTGGGCGGCATCCTGCTGTTCGACCCCCTGAACATTCGCTATGCGACCGACAGCAGCAACATGCAGGCCTGGACCTCGCACAACTTCTCGCGGGCTGCTTTTATCCCGACCGAGGGGCCGGTCATCCTCTGGGACTTCTTCGGCTGCGCCCATCTCTCCTCCTACCTGCCCCTGATCGAAGAGGTGCGCTTCAGCGCCAGCTTCTTCTATTTCATCAACGCCGAGCGCGTGGAGGAAGACGCCAAGCGCTTTGCCGCCGAGATCGACGACCTCTTGCGCCAGTATGCTGGCCAGAACCGGCGCCTGGCGGTCGATAAGATGGAACTGGCCGGCGCCTTCGCCCTGCAAAACCTCGGCGTCGAGCTGCACTCCGGCCAGCGGGTGATGGAATTGGCCCGGGTGCTGAAGGACCAGAACGAACTAAAGGCAGTCCGCTGTGCCATCGCCGCCTGCGAGGCCTCGGTCGAAGACATGCGGGCGGTCCTGACGCCCGGCATCTCCGAAGACGAGGTCTGGGCAGAGCTGGTCCGCGGCAACATCGCCCGCGGCGGGGAGTGGATCGAGACCCGCTTGCTGGCCTCCGGCGCCCGCACCAATCCCTGGTTCCAGGAGTGCGGCCCGCGCATCATCCTGGAGGGCGACCTGGTCGGCTTCGACACCGACATGGTCGGCACCTGGGGCTATTGCTGCGATATCTCCCGCACCTGGATCGCCGGCGACGTTAAGGCCACGGATGAGCAGCGCCGCCTCTATCAGACTGCCTATGAACACATTCAGCAGAACATGGAGGTGCTGCGCCCCGGGCTCAGCTTCGAAGAGATGGCGACAGGCGGCGACAATCTCTCCGAGGAGTTCGCGCCGCAACGCTATGGCTGCAAGTATCACGGCATCGGGCTCTGCGACGAGTTCCCGGCGATCCGCTATGTGCAGGACCACGAAGCGGGCATGTTCCGGGCCGGTTACGACTGCCTGCAGCCGGGCATGACCATCACGGTCGAGGCCTATGTCGGCGCCGTCGGCGGTCGCGAGGGGGTCAAGCTGGAAGAGCAGGTGCTGATCACCGAGACCGGCTACGAGAACCTAACCTCCTCGCCCTTCGACGAGCGGCTCTTGGCTTCCTGACCGATCTGGTGCTACCTCCGAAGCCTGGCTTCGGAGACAGGGCGTGACGATCGACACCAGACGAAGACGACTCCTGCTGGGAACTGCCGGGGCAGCACTCACGGCGCTGCTGCCGCTGCCGCTCTATGCCGAGCGGGAGATTGGCGTTGATGCCTTCCTGGCGCTGTCGCAGAAGCTGACTGAAAAGCCAGAACTGGATCACAGCCTGGCCGCCGCCTATCTCAAGGCCTTCAAAGCGCTGGGCAAAGGCCCTGCTTTGGCTGATCTGGCAGACGCTCACCCGAACGCGGCGGACAAGGCCCTGGCCGAGGCGGTAATCGGCGCCTGGTACACCGGCTTGATCTCGGTGGACAGCGGCCTGCGCCTGGTCACCTATGACGATGCCCTGCTGTGGCAGTCCATGGACTACACCAAGCCCCCTGGCTTCTGTGACAGCTTCGGGGCCTGGGCAAAGGCACCAGCCGGATGAGCGAACGATACAGCTGTGACGTGGCCATCATCGGCGCAGGCGTCGCCGGCGCCCTCTTGGCGGATCGCCTGGCGGAGGACCTTTCGGTCATCCTGCTGGAGGCGGGGCCGCGCATCGAGCGCGGCGAGGCCTATGGCCGTTTTTTGGATGCCCCCATCAAGACGCCGACGGCACCCTATCTCGAAAACGATCTCTACCCCTTCCCCCGCCTGGAGGCGCTTGATGATTGGTATGTCCAGGCCGGGCCTGAGACCTTTGCCGCCTCCTATATCAAGGGCGTCGGCGGCACCACCTGGCACTGGCTTGGCACCTCCCTGCGATTCGTTCCCGACGACTTCCGGCTCAAGTCCCGCTTCGGGCGAGGACTGGATTGGCCACTCGGCTACGACGAGCTTGAGCCCTGGTATGCCGAAGCGGAACTTGAGCTGGGAGTGGCCGGCCCAGTGGGCGAGGATCCGATCTCACCCCGCTCCGGCCCCTATCCCCTTCCGCAGATTCCTGAGAGCTTTGTCGATCGTACCCTGGCCAAAGCGCTGGCCGGTAGCGAATGGGCCGATGTTCGAGCGACACCACAGGCACGCAACTCGCGCCCCTATCAGGATCGCCCGACCTGCTGCGGGAGTGCCTCCTGCATCCCGATCTGCCCGATCGGCGCCAAGTACGACGCCAGCCTGCATTGCGATAGGGCCGAGGCCAAGGGCGCCCGCCTCTTCGACAGCGCGGTGGTCGTGGGCCTTGACACCGACCCAGACGGCGCGATCACCGAAGCCACGGTCCGACGCGCCCAAGGTGGTGCATTCACCCTGCGTGCGAAGGTCTTTGTGCTGGCGGCCCACGGTATCGAATCACCGCGCCTCTTGCTGAATTCAGCCAACCTGGGCTTCCCGAAAGGCTTGGCCAACGGTTCCGGCCAGGTTGGCCGCAACCTCATGGATCACCCGGTGCAGCTCTCTTGGGGCCTGTCCCCGGAGCCGCTCTGGCCCTGGCGCGGGCCAATCTCGACAGCGGGGATCGAAACGCCGCGCGCCGGCGACTTCCGTGCCGAACGGCCAGCCTATCGCGTTGAGATCCTGAATTCCGGATGGTCCTGGCCGACCGGTGCCCCAGCCAGCACCGTGCGGGCATTGATCGCGCAAGGTCTGAGGGGCGAGGCGCTCGATCAAGCCTTGCGGGATCGGACGGCGCGCCAGCTCGCGGTCTCCAGCCTGACCGAACAGCTGCCCAATCCCGAAAACCGCATCGACCTCGATCCCGAACTCACGGATCACTACGGCGTTCCGCGGCCGCGGATTCACTACGCCTATGACGACTACACGCGCTCTGGACTGGCCACCGCCCGCGAAAGCCATCAGGAGATCTTTGAGCGGCTAGGCGCCAGCGAGATCCAGCATGGAACGCGGCCTCAATCTGCACAGCACATCATGGGGACGCTGCGCATGGGCCAGGATCCGACGAGCTCTGTCGTCGATCCCGATCTACGGACGCATCAGCACCGCAACCTCTTTGTCCTCGGCAGTGCCGTCTTCCCGACCGGGGCCGTGGCCAATCCGACCCTGACCATCGCTGCGCTCTCCCTACGCGCTGCGGAGCCGATCCGACGAGCGGCAGCCTAAATCACTGCTCGACCGTGAAGGGCTCCAGATCTCCGCCGCCCGCAGACTGCCAGTAGTAGCTGCCCTCCACCTCCAGCACGCGATAGCAGGAGAGCCCGCCGCGCGACCAGGTGGAGCAGTAGTTGCCGCTGTCGCCCAGATGCCATCGCCCCCAGTCGGTCTGACCTTGCTGGGTGTAGGAGGTACGCCCGTCCGCACCGAACCACTGCTCATAGGGCCGGCCGCGCCAGGTTCCCTGGATGGTCTTGCCGCGCAGCAGATCATCCAGCTCTTGCCCCAAGATCTCGCGCTTCTGGCCGGCGCGCGCCACGGCCGGCAGCAGTAAGGCAAGCGGCAAAAGGCTCAGAAGCCGGCGCCTATTGAGTGAGGGCCTGATCATCACCAGTTTCCTTTCCGTCCGGCTCCTGTCACAAGGGTCCAGAACCCTTGTCCCTGCAGGAGCCAGTGTTCCGGATAGACATCCGGAATCTTATCAGCAAACGAAAGACCCGCCATGCAAGAGGCGCCCCACGCACGCAAAGGTGACGCGCGCTCCCTAGCCAAGCCGCCGACCGTCGGCATTGTCAGCCTGGGCTGCCCCAAGGCTCTGGTCGATTCCGAGCGCATCCTGACCAAGTTACGCTCTGAGGGCTATGCCATCAGCGGCGACTACAACGAGGCGCAGGTGGTGCTGGTCAATACCTGCGGTTTCCTGGACAGCGCCAAGGAGGAGTCGCTGGAGGCCATCGGCGAGGCCATTGCGGAGAACGGCAAGGTCATCGTGACCGGCTGTCTGGGGGTCGAGGCCGATCGCATCCGCGAGACACACCCGGAGGTCCTGGCGATCACCGGCCCGCAGCAGTATGAGGCTGTGGTCGAGGCGGTGCATGAGACTGTGCCGCCACAGCACGAGCCCTTCCTCGACCTGGTCCCGCCACAAGGCCTGCGCCTCACTCCACGCCACTACGCCTATCTCAAGATCTCGGAGGGCTGCGATCACAAGTGCCGCTTCTGCATCATCCCGCAGATCCGCGGCGGCTTGCGCAGCAGGCCGGCCGCCGCCGTCTTGATGGAGGCCGAGCGCCTGGCCGCAGCCGGGGTCAAGGAACTGCTGGTGATCTCTCAGGACACCAGCGCCTATGGCCGCGACATCGGCTATGCCGAGAGCAAGTGGCGTGGCGAGCCGCGTGCGGCGCGCTTCTATGACCTGGCCGAGGCCTTGGGCGAGCTCGGCATCTGGGTGCGCCTGCACTATGTCTATCCCTATCCGCATGTCGATCGGGTGATGCCTCTGATGGCCGAGGGCAAGATCCTGCCCTACCTCGACATTCCCTTTCAGCACGCCAGTCCCACGGTCCTGAAGGCCATGCGCCGCCCGGCCAATCAAGAGCGCGTGCTGGACCGTATCGCCGCCTGGCGCCGCGAGGTACCGGACCTGACCCTGCGTTCGACCTTCATCGTTGGTTTCCCCGGCGAGACCGAGGCCGACTTCGAATTCCTGCTGGAGTGGTTGAGCGAGGCACAGATCGACCGCCTGGGATGTTTCCGCTATGAACCGGTGGAGGGCGCGCCGGCCAATGCGTTGCCGGACCCCGTGCCGGAAGAGGTGAAGGAGGAACGCTGGGAGCGGCTGATGGCGCACCAGCAGGAGATCTCCGCCGCCAAGCTGCAAGCCAAGGTCGGCCGAGAGATCGAGGTCTTGATCGACGAAGCCGGCCCTGAAGGCGCCATCGGGCGCAGTGCCGCCGACGCGCCGGAAATCGACGGTCAGGTGCACCTGCCCGATTCCAGCGATTTGAAGCCTGGCGACCTGGTCACGGCCGAGGTCCTGGCTGCGGACGATTACGATATGGAAGCGAGGGTCATCCAGACATGAAACGCCTGCTGAGCTTCACCTTGCCACTGCTCTTGTTGGCGGGCCTCGCCAGTGCTGAGAGCCTGCCGCAGCCGCCTGCTGGTCACTACGTCTACACGGTCAATGTCAGCGGTCGGGGCGACGTCGGCGAGATGACGATCGACCTCAAGACCAGCGGCGAGGAAACCTCGGCCCGCATTCAGCGCAAGATCCAGGTCAAGGTGCTGGGCGTCACGGTCTATCGGAACAACAGCACCTTGACTCAAAGTTCAAAGGCAGGCCGCCTCATCGCGCTCAATCGCGAGACCAACGACGACGGTAACAAATCTTCGCTGACAGTCTCCCTAAAGGGCGACCAGTTGGAGGTCAGCGACGGCACGAAGAGCTGGAGCGTCGAGGCCTCCCTCATTCCCAGCAGCCCCTGGAACCCTGAGATCCTGTCGCGCAAGAAGCTCTTGGATACCAAGAGCGGCAAGGCCATCGCCGTCACCTCCAAGGCAGCCGGCCAGGAAGAAATCGTGGCCGCAGGCCATCGCCTTCAGGCCACGCGTTACGAACAGCGCGGCGCGGAAGTCCGCGACCTCTGGTTCGACGACAAGGGCCGCCTGGTCCGCATGGTTCTGCACCGCGACGGCAACAAGGTCACCATGACGCTGCGCCGTGCACCTTAGAGAGGACGCTGTCTCCAGTACGGCTGAAAGTGCGCGATCACCTCGGCATAGAGGTCGCGCTTGAAGGGGACGATCAGGTCGATCGTCTCTGCGACCGGCACCCACTTCCAGTCGGAGAACTCCGGGTGCTCGGTCTCTAGGTTGACCTCAGAATCGCTGCCCAGAAAGGCCGCGCAATACCACTTCTGCCGTTGACCGCGGTACTTGCCCTTCCAAACCTTGCCGGCCAGTTCGCGGGGCAGGTCGTACTTGATCCAGCCCGGCATCTCCGCCAGAACGGCGACACTAGAGGGCGGAATGGAGGTCTCCTCCTCCAGCTCTCGCAGGGCACCGTCCTTGGGATCCTCTCCCTTGTCGAGACCGCCCTGCGGCATCTGCCAGGCCGGCCCTGGATTGTCGATGCGCTGCGCGACGAAGGCCTCTCGGCGGTGGTTCAAGAGCAGCACGGCCGCCCCCGGCCGATAGTGATCCTTGTCCTTACCCATGGCGGCACTCTCCCTCGTCGGGCTGATTGGCAGGGCGTTCGATACCTGTCGCCCCGGCGCGGTGCAAGGGCCGCAGGCCCGTTTTTACAGCCCTACTTCGGAGAATGTCTGTCATGCCTTGATGGCAACGGCCTTGGGCTTGCATAAGGGAGGCTGCTTACCCTTGGCGCTAAGCCTCCCGGCCACGATAAGGGTAGCAGATCGCCAACAGGGGTTAAAATCCACTAAAGAACTGCCATATTTGTGCCCAGAAGTCACAGTTGGAGGGGTAGATGGACTCGCTCAACGCCATGGAAGTCTTTGTTCGGGTGGTGCAGGCCGGTAGCTTTTCTGAGGCTGCGCGCAATCTGAACCTGACGCCGTCTGCCGTTTCGAAACAGGTGAGCCGCCTGGAGGATCGCCTGGGTGCCCGGCTGATCAATCGCACCACCAGGCGCTTGGGTCTGACGGAAGAGGGCTCTGCCTTCTTCGAGCGGGCACAGCGCATCCTGACCGACGTGGAGGAGGCCGAGCAGGCGGTCTCGCACCTGCACGGTGCCCCGCGCGGCACTCTGAAGCTGAATGCCCCCGTGGTCTTCGGTCATGCCCATATCGCGCCGCTGCTGCCCAAGTACCTGGCGCAGTACCATGAGATGCGGATCGACCTCTCCACCAACGACCGCTACGTCGACCTGCTGGAGGAGGGCTTGGATCTGGTGATCCGCATCGGCGAGCTCAGCGACTCCAGCCTGATTGCGCGCAAGCTAGCCGTGACCCGTCGCGTCGTGGTCGCCAGCGAGAGCTATCTTAAGACCCGCGGTGTCCCGGCGCGCCCGGGCGACCTGGCGCATCACAACTGCCTGGTCTTCCTCTATCGCGCGGTGCGCAACATCTGGCAGTTCGACGGGCCCGAGGGTGCCGAATCGGTCGAGGTCAAAGGCGATGTCGAGACCAACTCGATCGAGGTTATCCTGGAACTGCTGCTGGCCGGGCATGGGATCGCGCTGATGCCGACCTGGCTGGTCGGCGAGTACCTGCAGAGCGGCAAGCTCACCCAGGTCCTGCACGGCTATGCCGTCCCCGACGCGCAGATCTATGCCGTCTACCCGCCCGGCCGCCACCTCTCGCCCAAAGTGCGCTCCTTCGTGGATTTCCTGGTCCAGCACTTCAAGACGGACACGCTCTGGCGCGAAATGCAGTAGGCAGGATCAGGCGTCGCGATCGTCCGATAGACGGGCAGGCACCAGTCCTCTGACGGAGTTGCCGACATAGAGCCGCTTGGCACGCGACAGATCATCCAAGGAGAGCATCTGTTCCCTGGCCTCGCCGCTATGGAGCAGGTGATGACGCAGCACACCCGGCAGCAAACCACAGCTTAGCGGCGGTGTTACCAAGCCGTCGCCCAGATCAGCGAAGACAGAGGTGATGGCGCCCTCAGAGACCTCGTTACGGGTGTTGAGGAAGAGCACCTCGTCGTAGCCCTCGGGATTGGCCGGCTTGCAGAGACGCTGCCTCTCCCCGTCGTAGAGCGCACGGCGGCTGGTCTTGTGCCTGAGCCAAGGATCTTGAGGATCCAGGCGCGCAGGCGAGATCGTTAGGCGCCAGGAACCAGGCTCAGCCGCCGATAAGCTGCTCGCCGTCACCTCTAGGCTGCCGTCTGGCGACAGCAGAAGGCGTAGGCGCAGTCTCTCCGCTTCGCTATCCACGACAGCTCGCGCCAGAGCCGCCCTGACGCGTTCTTCGCCATAGGCGAAGCCCAGGGCCTCAGAGGAGCGCTGCAGACGTCCCAGATGCCCCGAAAGCAGCCAGAAACCGCCGTCCGACCTCCAGAGCAGGGTTTCAATCAGTCTAAGGTCGCTGCAAAGCGCGCCTTCAGCAGGCATTCGCGATACTCCGCCTCTGCATCCGAATCGTAGACCAGGCCACTACCGACGGCCAGCTGGGCGCCCTCGCCCGCCGTCATGCTGATCGTGCGTATGGCCACGTTGAAGCGCATCCTGGGGCCCTCGGCGCCCTCTGGCGCGATCCAGCCGATCGTTCCGCAATAGACGCCGCGTGGCCAGAGCTCCAACGCACGAATGATCTCCATCGCCCGGATCTTCGGGGCACCGGTGATTGAGCCGCAGGGAAAGAGCGCGGCAAAGAGCCGGGCAAGATCGGCCGCCCCCTCGAGGCGCCCCTCGATGCGGCTCACCATCTGATGCAGAGTCGCATAGCGTTCGACTTCGAAGAGCGCCGGCACCTTGACCGAACCGATCTCAGACAAGCGCGACAGGTCGTTGCGCAGCAGATCGACGATCATCAGGTTCTCAGCCCGGTTCTTCTCGTCCTGCGCCAAATGCGCCGCCAGTGCCAGATCTTCGCGCGCGTCTGCCCCACGCCGGATCGTGCCCTTCATCGGCCGGGCCGTGATCCGGCCATCGTCTGCAACTTCGAAGAAGAGCTCCGGCGAGAAGGACAACAGGGTTGGGCCGGCCAGCTGTACGAAGGCGCCATAGGCTACCGGCTGCCGCACCCGAATCTGGCGATAGGCCGCCAAGGGCGAGCCAGCTAGGTCGAGGGCTATCGGAAAGGTTAGGTTGATCTGATAGACGTCGCCCGCCCCTATCAGCGCCCGCGCCCTGTCAAAGCGCGCGCGATAGTCCTCCAGGGACAGGAGCGCCCGTCCGCGCGGCAGGGTGAGCGAAGCTCTCTCCCCTTTGAGCAGGGTCTCAGCGTCCTCTTGCGGTCGCGGCGCCTCAAAAGCAGCAAAGCAGAGCAGCGGCGCCTCCCGCTTCGCCGGCATGAGCGGCAACAGGCGCGGCTCCAAGGCATAGCCCAGCTCATAGGAGGCATAGCCGGCAAGATAGCGCCCCCGCGCCCGCTCCTCCTCCAAAGCGGCAAAGCAGTCCGGCAGTTCCTCAGGAGACCAAGCGACATGCAAAGCCTTGGGCCCGGCGAAGAGCTGCGCAACTCCGGCCAGGCTGTCATCGAAGAGAATAAAGGGCTCTTCCGGGGGTGTCGTCGCCGTGGTTCTTTCTTCGCTGGTTCGGCCCTGCTGCAACAGAACCCTATCCTTCCGTACCGCCATCACTCATTGCACACACTCGCTCAATGTAAGCAAAATGAGCGCAGGGGATAGGTCTCCGGAGCCACGAAGAGTGCGCCCAGCTTGTAGTCCAGATCGAGTGACCGCACGATGTGACCGCTCCCGGATAGATCCGCGCTTGCCTGTTCGCCGACATAAACATCATCACTAAAGAGATAGCAATCGAGACGGATATGATGGAAGACCGATGCTAGAGTCTCGGCCGTCGGTACACATAGGGGCAAAATCGGCGTAGCCTTTGAGGAGACAAACCTCAGGCAAGACTCTGCCGGCCTTGAGCTGCAGAACACTCAAGACCGGAAGATCAAACAGTAGGTTAGCCGTAGATCACACTCTCTATGTTGGTAATCGTCACGCCCGCCGGCAAACTGACCCCGGCTTCAATCATCAGTGTGTCGACACCAGCGCCGCCGTCGAAGAGGTCGCCGGCCTGAAGTTCGCCCTGACCTCCTATGTTGAGGGTGTCGTCCCCGCCTGCGCCCCGAACCGTGTCAATCCCGCTTCCCCCGAAGACGAAAGCATCATCTCCAACGCCGGCGTTTAGATAATCGTCGCCAGAACCACCTCTAAGCGCATCGCTGCCGCTGCCGCCACGCACGAAGTCGTCGCCCGTGTGCGAGAAGATTGTATCGCTGCCACTCTCCCCATACATCCGGTCTCTGCCCTCCTGCCCACGAAGAACATCAGCTCCGTCACCACCATAGACTGTATCGGCTCCGGTGTTGCCATTGATGCTATCATCTCCAGAACCGCCCTTAAGTGAATCGAAGCCGCCATTCCCATTCAAGAAGTCACCGCCCGAATGAGCCAGGATGAAGTCGTCTCCACTGTCTCCATTCAAGCTATCCGAACTACGCAAACCTCGAATCACGTCATCCCCATCACCGCCATACACGGTGTCAGCTCCGGTACCGCCGTAAAGGGAGTCATCTCCCGCATCGCCATGCAGGGAGTCCGCGCCGCTGTCACCCCTGATCTGGTCAGCATCCGCTCCACCCCGAACACTGTCGCTGGCGTTTCCGCCAAAAAGCCAATCTAGTCCGTTGCTTCCATAGATCCGATCACTGCCGCCATCACCAAAGGCACTGTCATTACCGGATCCACCACCAATGATGTCATCAAGGTCTCCGCCCCAGACACTATCGTTGTTGCCTCCTCCCCAGAGACTATCTAATCCATTATCGCCATAGATGCGGTCATTGCCGTTTTGACCGTACGCAGTGTCGTTGTCAGCCCCACCACCGATAACGTCGTCGAGATCCCCGCCCCAAATGCTGTCACTATTGTTTGCGCCCCAGAGGCTGTCATTGTTGTTTCCGCCAAAAAGTAGATCTAGCCCATTATCTCCAAAAATCGTGTCGGTGCCATTTTCGCCATGTAAGCTGTCCTGATCAGAGCCACCACTGATCACGTCATTATCGTTTCCACCAAAGATAGTATCGACCGCGCCTCCACCCCACAGCCGATCCAGTCCGTTCTCTCCGAAAATCGTATCGTTATCGTCATTACCATACGCGCGATCATCGCCCGTTCCCGCACTAATTACATCATTCCAGTCGTTGCCTTCAAGTTTGTCATTATGATCTCCACCCCAAAGACTATCTTCACCGTCTCCGCCATAGATAGTGTCATTTTCATTCATACCGATGAGATTATCATTATGCGCGCCGCCAAATATCTTATCTTGGCCTGACCATCCTCTAATAACATCATGCCCGCCCGCTCCATATATTTGATCCGATCCGCCTGACCCATTAATACTCTCGCTATACAACGTACCAAGGATGCGCGCCATTGTACTATCCCTCCAGTTTAATCCTTGCTGTTTCGTGCTAGGGATTACTGCATTGAGGATGTGCAACCAAGCCTATGGCGAAGCTCTTCGCTTGAGCTTGTTGACATCCGCGCGGGCAGCAATCGCCTCGCCCAAGTCTGTGGCAAAGAGCATAGTCATGCTTCTCTCCTCACCGAAATCCCGCCTATCCGAAACTTGACAACAAGCAGATAAGCGAGTCAGCAATCACGATTAGCTGTTATCGATGCTGCCTTTGCCTGTTCACAGTGTCAACTGCATAATCTGATAGTTGAGATAAAGGAGATTGGATGATTCCCGCATAAGTAGGTGGTCTCTTCGAGTTGGCGCGACATCCTGCCGCTTCCTCTCTCACTGTCCGCGCCCTGCGCGAGGTCCACTGCTCATACGAGAACAGTTTGCGTGCGAAGACTCCGCGCTTGCCCTCAGAGCGATATGCGAAGCCTAGGCGTCGTAATGATTGGGAGCAGTCTACGAGATGGTGAGCTTGTGCACGATCGCTGATTGACCCAGCAGATCCGGCAGCCATTAGGTCTGCGTACAATAGTGACATGACCGACCAGGGTTGGCGTCGCTTTGATCGCTGCCGGTCCAGGTATCAGCGTGTTGGGCGCGGTTGCTAGCGTTATTAGTCTCGATCTGCTTGCGCTTCCCGACCGAGAGCGCTCGCGCGACCACTAGAAGGGCGAAATGCAGACCCACCTGTCCGGGCCTGCTCCAGAGGAGAAAGGCTTGGAGGACCCTTCCATGGGTGTCGTCGCCGTGGTTCTTTCTTCGCTGGTTCGGCCCTGCCGAGACTAGACCGGCTCTAACAGCAAGCGCTGCGCATCGCAAGGCATCCGCAAACGACAAGGGGCCGCTACGAAGAGCGGCCCCTGCCTGAACTCTATGCGCCTTGGAAGGCCAGCTAGTTCAGCCGGCGGCCGACCTCTTCGATCGAGGCAGTGACCAGGGCGTCGGAGCGCTTCTTGTCCAGCTTGTCACGGATCAGGTCTGCAGTCGCCGCCACCGCCGCATCGACGGCACCGGCCTGCACGGCCCTCAGCGCGTTGGCCTCGGCCTGGGCGATGCGTTCCATCGCCAGCTGCTCACGCCGCTCCAAGGTGATCTTGATCTCAGCCAGCTGCTGCTCGCGGATCTCCTTCGCCTCGTTCTTGGCGTGGTTCACGATGCGCTCGGCCTCGGCCAGGGCATCGCGCTGCTTGCGCTTGTACTCGGCCAAGGTGCGCTCGGCCTCGCCCTTCAGGCTCTCGGCCTCGTCGATGGCCTGGCGGACCTTCTGGATCTTGGCATCCAGGCCGGCAAGGATGCCGCGGCCGCCCTTCCACCAGATCAGAGCGATCAGCGCAACGAGCGCGATCCAGAGCCAGAAATTGGTATCGCCGAAGAGAGACATCAGGCAGCACCCCCCGTCACGCGTTCGACCGCAGCGCTGGTCTCAGCCTCGCTGGGCGCCACGCCGATCAGCTTCTCGGTCGCCATGCCGGCAGCGGCGACGGCGATCTCGGTCAGGTGGCTGCGGGCCTCGGCCTCGGCTGCGGCGATGCGGGCCTGGGCCGCCTGCACCTTCTGGTTCAGCTCTCTATCAAAAGCCTGGGTCTGGGCTTCGATCTCTTTACGGGTCGCATCGGCGGCCTCGTGCAGGATCGAGCTGGCCTCCCCGCGGGCCTTGGCCAGAGCCTGCTCATAGGTGGCCACGGCCTCTTCGGCTTCCTTCTTCAAGGCTTCGGCCCGCGCCAGATCACCCTCGATCTTGTTTTGGCGCGCTTCGATAACACCGCCCATCTTGGGCAGCACCACCTTGACGAAGACCAGATAGAGCAGACCGAAGACCACAAGGAACCAGAAGATCTGGCTCGGCGCGGTCGTCATATCGAACTGAGGCATGGCGTCCTAACCCCTTGGCAACGGTAGGCGGCCGGAGGCGAAGGCAAGGTATCTGCCCGCGTCCGGCCGGTCACCGTCTCTACATCCTCTTATCCGCCGACCCATGGCGCGAAGCCACAGGGGCGTTAAACGTCGCTGAATAGCTTAGGCGACGAAGAGGAGCATCAGGGAGATCAGCAGCGCGAAGAGGGCGATAGCCTCGGTCACGGCGAAGCCGATCCAGATGTTGGCGCCGATCTCATCCTTGGAGGCCGGGTTGCGGGCGATCGCGCTGAAGAAGGACGACCAGACATTACCCACACCGATACCGGCACCGATCATACCCATGGCGGCGAGGCCCGCACCGATCAGCTTTGCAGCTTCTGCTTCCATAACTCTCTTACTCCTCTAAAGACAGCGACCCTTGGATCGTTGGATTGACGGTTGAGGGAGACGGACCAACGCCGCCGCCCGACGCCTTAGTGCATGTGGATGGCGTCGTGCAGGTAAACGCAGGTCAGAATGGTGAAGACGTAGGCTTGCAGGACGGCCACCAGCAGCTCCAGCGCGGTGATGCCGACCAGCACGATGAGCGGCAGCACACCAGCCACGCCCATGAGGATCACGAAACCGGCCAGGATCTTGAACAGCACGTGGCCGACGGTCATGTTGGCGAAGAGACGGACCGAGAGGCTGATCGGTCGCGAGAGGTAGCTCACCACCTCGATCGGGATCAGGATAAAGGCCGTCCAGCCAGGCGCTCCCTCCGGAAAGAAGAAGCGGAAGAAGTGGGTGCCGTGGCGCATGAAGCCGATCACGGTCACGGTCACGAAGATCACGAAGGCCATGAAGAAGGTCACGATGATCTGCGCGGTGACGGCAAAGGAGCCGGGGATCAGCGCCAGCACGTTGGCGAACAGAATGAAGATGAAGAGGGTGAAGATGAAGGGGAAGAAGGCCCGCCCTTCGCTACCCACGTTGTCGCGCACCATGCCGGCGATGACGTCATAGAGCGCCTCGGCACAGACCTGCAGGCGGGTCGGCACGATAGAGCCCCCGCGCATGGCGAACATGAGGAACCCGGTCGACACCACGGCCGCGATTAGCATCCAAAGCGATGAATTGGTGAAGGAGAGATTAAGCCCGAAGATATCGACATTGCCGATCGGGTGGATCTCGAACTGCTCCATCGGATGGAAGGGCGAATCGTGTGCCCCATGATCGAGCTCTTCGCCGATTACGCCGCCGTCATCAGTGGTCTCAGACGCCACCTGCGGAACTCCCCTCACTAGTCGGGTCGGGCCTTAACGGTCCCGCCCTTACGCCTAAGGTCCGCCCGCTGACTCTTAAGGAGCCTTCGGCCGGTTCTGCTTCTCCTCTTCCTGGCGCCGCTTGCGATCCGCCTCTAGGCTCCTGGCCGTGCGAATCACGTTCATCAAGGCAGCCCCGGATCCTATGAAGAAAAACAGGATCAAGAACCAAGGCGACGTTCCCAGCCACAGATCGAGCGCGAGGCCTATCGCCACCCCGACCGCCAGGCCGGAAATGAGATCGATGGCCACCCGAAAGCCAGCCGCCATGCCTCTGCTATCGGCTGGCCGTCTGGGCTTTCGCTGCCCGCCCCGATGACGCTGTCGCGCCGCCTCTAGACGAGTCTCAAGACTGCGTAGGTCCTTTCGATCATCGGGATCCGTCATCGCTCCCTTCCGACCGATACCCCACACAGCGGCCGCAACTTAGAAAGGGCGGTCTCGGGCTGTCAAGCATAGGCGATGCCTGGACCCGGCAAGTTTTGCCGCACTGCGACAAAGCATCTGCGCTTTTCCGTGCGATCCCGGGCAGATTTGACCTGAATCACTCCGCAAGGGGCCTGCCTCCGGTATAGACTGAACCAAAGCAAGGACCAGCCGAGGAGTGAGAAGGATGGACCAAACCCTGGAATCGGCAAAGGAGCCGCGGCGGATCGAGATCCAGCGGATCGGGACCGAGGCACCCTGGGCCTGGCTCTCGGCCGGCTGGCGCGACTTCTCCGGCGCACAATCGATCGCCATTATCTATGGCCTGATCTTCTCTGGTGTCAGTGCCGTCATCACCATCGGGCTCTGGGTCACCGACAACATCGAGTTCCTGCCGCCCTTGGCCGCCGGCTTCATGCTGGTCGGGCCCTTGCTGGCGGTCGGGCTCTATGAAACCGCGCGGCGCCTGCAGGCGGATCAGCCGACCAGCCTGGGGGCAGCCCTTGTGGTCTCGACTCGCTCCCCCCTGCAGCTCGCCTTCATGGCCGCCTTGCTGATGGTCATTCTCATGTTCTGGATGCGGCTGGCCATGCTGCTCTTCGCGCTCTTCATGGGCACCAATCACGTACCGCCGGCAGATCTGCTGTTGACGGAACTGCTGCTGACCCAGCACGGCATTGCACTTTTGATCGTCGGCAGCGCGGTCGGCGCCATCATCGCGATGTTTGTCTTCTCGATCTGCATCGTCGGCGTACCGCTTCTGATGGAGCGCGACGTAGATACTTTCACCGCGATCTTCACCAGCCTGCGCGCCGTCGCCATCAACTGGAAGCCCTGCCTGCTCTGGGCCTGGCTGATCGCGCTGCTGTCCGCAGCCGGCATCGTCACCTTCTTCATCGGCATGATCGTGACTTTCCCGCTGCTGGGCTTCGCCAGCTGGCATGCCTATAAGTCCCTGATCTCTTTCGAAGGAGAGCGCTAGCGCAAAGGGCGGGTAGCCGGGCGGCCGAGCGCGGACCATCCTGACCTCCAATCTGCGGTTGGAGGAGACTGAGATGCGCGAAGAGCTTGCGGCCCGAATTGCTGAGCTGGACTGGACGGGTCTGGCCGAGGCGCTGAACCAGCGCGGCTTTGCCAGGACTGGTCCGCTTCTTCAGGCTGAGGAGGCTAAGGACTTAGCGGCGCTCTTTGATGAGGAATTGCTCTTCCGCCGCAGCATCGTCATGCAGCATCACGGCTATGGTGCCGGCCGCTACCGCTACTTCGACTATCCCCTGCCGGACGCGGTCGAGACCCTGCGGGCAGCCTTCTACCGCCACCTGGCACCGATCGCGCAAGGCTGGGCCCAGGCGCTGGAGCAAGAGCAGCGCTATCCGGCGGAGCTCGCTGGCTACCTGGCGCTCTGCCATGCGGCGGGTCAGGTCAAGGCAACCCCACTGGTGCTGCGCTATGGGCCCGGCGATTACAACCGCCTGCACCAGGACCTCTATGGCGATCTCGCCTTCCCGATCCAGGTGGTCTTTCTGCTGAGTGATCCCGAGCGGGATTTCGAAGGCGGCGAGCTGATCTTGAGCGAATCTCGTGCACGTATGCAGAGCCGCGCCCAGGTGATCCGCCCGGCCCAGGGCGAGGCCGTACTCTTCGCCAACAGCCTCTTCCCGGTACCGGGCCGCAAGGGCCCGGTCCGCGCCCAGCTACGCCACGGCGTCAGTGACCTGACCAGCGGCGAGCGGACGACCTTAGGTCTGATCTTCCACGATGCGGCTTAAACCGAGCGGGTGATCCCACCGTCGACGCGGATGTTCTGGCCGGTGATGTAGGCACCGCCATCAGAGGCGAGGAAGGCGATCGTGGCGGCGATCTCCTCATAGGCGTCACCATAGCGGCCCATCGGGATGCGGCTCCTGAACTCCTCCTTCTCCGGCAGGCTGTTGATGAAGCCTGGCAGGACATTGTTCATGCGGATGTTGTCGGCCGCGTACTTGTCGGAATAGAGCTTGGTGAAGGCCGCCAGGCCGGCACGGAAGACACCCGAGGTCGGGAAGACCGGGTCAGGCTCGAAGGCAGCGAAGGTCGAGATGTTGATGATCGCGCCGGACTTCTGTGCCTGCATGATCGGCGTCACGATCCGGCTGGGGCGCACGGCATTCAGAAAATAGACATCCATGCCCTTGTGCCAGTCCTCGTCAGTCAGTTCCAAGACCGGCGCACGGGGACCATGGCCGGCACTATTCACCAGAACGTCGACGCGACCCCAGGCCCCCATCGTGGCATCGACCAGCCGCTGCAGATCCTCCGGCGACTGGTTAGATCCGGTAACGCCGATCCCACCCAGTTCCTTGGCCAGCGCCTCGCCCTTGCCTGAGGAGGAGAGAATCGCGACCTTGAAGCCGTCCGCAGCCAAGCGCCGGGCCGCATCGGCCCCCATGCCACTGCCACCCGCGGTGACGATCGCTACCTTATCGCTCATGATCTTTCTCCTCTTCGCAGCTTGCTTCCTTCAGCGTTGTCTATGTAGCCAGGGCCTGCCTGCTGTACAACCGATTTAAACTGCACTGAGGAGCACTTTTTCTATCTCTTGAGCGCATGAATATCCCCTTTTTCCATAATCTATCGCTTCACAAGAACCAGATTTTCTGCGATCAAAGAGCAAGCACAGCGCACGCTCGACCGAAAGAGGGACAGGATCATGCTGCCGCTACGAGCAATCCGCGTTTTCGACCTCGTCGCGCAACATGAGAGCATCAAGCGCGCGGCGGAGGAACTGAACCTGACACCGGGCGCCGTCGGTCAGCAGATCAAGATCCTGGAAGACTGGTTGGGCGTCGCTCTCTTTCAACGCCACGCCAAGCGCATCTCGATCACCCAGCTGGGCCGCGACTACCATGCCCAGATCGCGCCGGCCTTGGCACAGATCACGACAGCCAGCCGCGCGATCCAGGAGAAGGACCGCAACGCGGTCACGCTCTCGATCGTGCCCTCCTTGGCGACGCGTTGGCTGGTGACGCGCCTGGACGACTTCATGCTGAAGCACCCTGAGATCGACATCGTGATCGAGTCCTCCACGCGCCTGACCGACTTCGAGCGCGACCCCACCGACCTCGCCATCCGCTACTTCGACGGCGCGCAGACCGGATTGGAGGCAGAGCTTCTCTATGACGGCCACAGCAGAGTGGTCTGCAGCCCGGCCTATCGCGACCGCTTGGGCCTTGAGGAGCCGGCCGACGTCCAGCGGGCAACCCTGCTGCAAACCCCGCTCCATGCCGAATGGGACACCTGGCTCACGCTCTATACGGACCTCAGCCCGGACGAGCGCCAGGCCATCCGCGCAGTGCAGTGCAACGAGATCCGGGTGGGCATAGACGCCGCCAAGGAGAAGCTTGGCCTGGTCCTGACAACGCCCTTGCTGGTCGAGCGGGAACTGGCCGACGGCAGCCTGGTCGAACTCTTCGAGGCCCGCCTGGCCTCCCCTCGCAGCTACTATCTGGTGTATCCGTCTCGCGCCGGCCTATCCAAGCCGGCAGGTATCTTTAGGGACTGGATGGCTCGGCGTTTCAGATCTGCGAGAGCAACTGACTAATGCTAAGCCTATCGACAACTAACAAACTGCAGAGATGAAGTCCCTGCTACCCTCTAGGTTTGACCATCTCACGGTCTGGAAGAGGCAACATGCAAACAAAGCCAGCCTACACGGATCTCATCGCTGCGATCGCGCGCTACGTCCACCGGCATCTCTATGAGGAAGAGCCGCGAATCAACCTTCCTCCACTCCGGAGTTTTGATACGCTTTGTGCGTCGTACTATCAGATTCCAGCGGGCGTCTTGGAACGCGTCGGGGTCATGGTCCCAGAAAGTGAAGGCAGCAGACGTTATATCTTCACATGCGAACCGGACCAGTTCGAAACGATCACATCTAAGAATGAGATGGATGGCTGCGCCTATGATACTGTCGTGATGGCCGTCATAGAGCTTGTCGAGTTCACCCCGCGCCCAAATCTCGAGTTGTTTGAACACTTAGCTGCACTTAATATTTGCTTGCCTATTGGAGAATTGCCAGTCGACAGAGTTGGCGCTGAGAATGTAATCGCAGTAGATCAAACAACCTTACAAAATCGTCGCGATGTTAGAGCCAATGGTGTTGTTTGGACTATAGTTGGAAATGCACCTGAAGATCCACCATTCCTCGGTGAAGATCGCATTGCCTTCCAATGGACCAAAAAGAAAGAAAACTACGACAAAATGTTTAACTCTTGGTCAATTTTACTTCGTGGTTCAAGAGGCATGGACACCTAATCGTCATCCTGCAAGATGCGATGCTTGGCGCCCTCGATGTCTTCGAACTGGCCACTGCGCAGCGCCCAGAGGAAGGCCGCCAGGCCGAGGCCGCCCAGGATCAGGGCTGCGGGGATAAGGTAGATCAGTGCGTTCATTCGGCCGCGACGGCCACGGGGGCCGCCTCCCTGGTTGACTGTATCGGGCGCTTGGCACCGCGGGCGGCGCGCAGCGCATTGGCCGTCACCACCAGTGAGGAGCAGGACATGAAGACTGCAGCCAGCAAGGGGGTGATCTCGCCGGCCATGCCCAGCGGGACGGCGACCAGGTTGTAGCTGATCGCGATGGAGAAGTTCTGCAGCACCAGGCGGCGCGCCTTGCGGGACACGCGAAGTGCTTCGGGTACTGGAGCGAGGGCCTCGCCCTGGAACAGCAGGTCGGCGGCCACTTGGCTTGCCTCGCTGGCCTGCGCCGGGGAGATCGAGGCATAAGCGGCAGCCAGGGCTGGGGCGTCGTTCAGGCCGTCGCCCACCATGGCGACCCGGCGTCCTTGGGCCGTCAAGGCTTGCAGACGGGCGCTTTTCTCGGCTGGGTTGACGGAGGCCTGCCAGCGCTCGATGCCCAGGCGGCGCGCCACATCGGCGACCACGGCCGGGCGATCGCCGGAGAGGATTTCCAGGGTCAAGCCTTGTGCCTTCAGCGCAGCCATGATCTCGGGCGCATCGGGCCGCAGCGCATCGTGGAAGCGGAAACAAACCAGGCGACCATCGCAGTGCTTCAGCCAGAGCAGACTTTCTGCACCCTCTGCCGGGTCCTCGGTGCCGACATGGAGAGCAGAGCCGAGGCGCAGTTCGCCGTCAGATGTCTTGGCGATCAGGCCGGCGCCCGAAACCTCCTGGATCTCGCCCTTCAAGAGCGGCACCGGACCCGCGGCTTTGACCAAGGCTGCGGCCAAGGGATGCCGGCTGCTGGCCGCGAGGCTGGCCGCCAACCTGAGGTCCGCGCCGGCGACCTGCTGCCCGTTCAGCAGGACGGGTCGGCCCAGGGTCAGGGTTCCGGTCTTGTCGAAGACGATGTGGTCGACCTGGGCCAAACGCTCCAGGGCGTCGCCGCTCTTGACCAGGACGCCGGAGCGCAGCAGGCGGCCAACGGCGGCGACCTGCACCGCCGGCACCGCCAGGCCCAGGGCGCAGGGGCAGGTGACGATCAGGACGGCGATGGCGTTCATCAAGGCACCCTGCCAGGTCAGCTCCAGCGCCATCCCCAGACCGAAGGTCACCAGGGCCAGAATGTGCACTACCGGGGCGTAGATCTTGGCCGCCCGATCGGCGAGGCGGACATAGCGCGCACGGCCCTGCTCGGCCGTCTCGACCAGGCGCAGGACTTCCGACAGCAGGGTGCGCTCACCAGCTGCGGTGACCCGGACCAGCAAACTGCCGTCGAGGTTCAAGGTGCCGGCATGCACCTTGCTGTTGGGTCCCACGGTCTCCGGCAGGCTCTCGCCGGTGATGGCCGAAACATCGATCGCGGCCCGACCCTCGATCACCTCGCCGTCGGCCGGCAGATGCTCGCCGGGGGCGACCAGGAAGAGGTCGTCGGGTTTCAACTGGCTGGCCGCTCGTCGCTCGCGCCCGCCGCAGGGCTTCACCACCAAGGCGCTGTCGACCTTCAAGGCCATGAGGTTCTCGGCCGCCGAGCGCGCGCGACCGCGCATCATGCGGTCCAGCAGGCGCCCAATCAGCAGGAAGAAGAGCAGGGTGACGGCGGCATCGAAGTAGGTCTCGGGCCCGCTGCGCATGGTCTCGAAGAGGCTCATGGCCGCCGCCAGAACCACGGCCAAGGAGATCGGCACGTCCATGTTGAGCCGCCCGGCGCTCAGGGCCGCGGTGGCCGAGCGGAAGAAGGGACGACCGGCATAGGCGACCGCCGGCAGCGCGATCAGGGCCGAGACCCAGTGCAGCAGATCCCGTGTCGCCGGCCCCATGTCACCCCAAAGGCCGCTCCAGACCGAGACCGAGAGCAGCATGACGTTGCCCGCAGCGAAGCCGGCCACGGCCAGACAGCGCAGCAGGAAGCTGCGCTCTTCGGCATCGCGCGCCTCCATCCGACCGACCTGGAAGGGCGCCAACCGATAGCCCAGCGCCAGCACCGGCCGCAGCAGGCTCTCAAGACTAGCCGTTTCGTCCTGCCAGACCAGACGCAGGCGACGCGTGGTCAGATTCACCCGCCCCTCGATGAGGCCGGGCTGCGCGCGCAGCGCGCCCTCGATCTTGGGAATGCAGCCGGCACACTCCAGGTTCTCGATGACCAAGACCAGGCGCCGGCGCCCCGCCTCCAGGCTCTCCACAGCCTCGGCCGCCGTTGCCGTCAGGGCCGCGACCGCGTCCGAGAGGTCAGGCTGGGTCGCCGGTCCGCAACAGGAGGGCGCTGCGTCTAGAGACGAGATTGGGGCTTGGTCACCCATGTCCTAGTCGATCCAAAGCCGCTTGCGCGTTTCGAAGGGCGTGCCGTCGGCTGCGGTGCCGCTTATCACCAGGTCCCAGTTGCCGCCGGCCGGCAACTCCAGCGGCGCGAGATAACGGCCCGGCGCCTGCTCTACCATCACGCGACGCTGATCGGCGTTGTCGTGGGTCGGACGCATGAGAAGCGCTTCCAGCTGCAGCCCACGCACCGCGGCCCCCTTTCCGTCTTTCAGGGTCAGCACCAGGGTCCGGTCGCCCTGTGTGACCTGGCCCTGCCAGCCCAAGGCCTTCTGCGCCTCGGCTGCGGCCAGTCGCTCGTTGTAGGCCAAACCGTCCTGATAGGCGTTCTTGTTGGTGACCCCGGTGAAGGTGTCGAGCGCCAGCCAGATGAAGATGATGTTGGCGACCAGCATCACGCCGAAGAAACCCAAGAGCCAGTAGAGCAGGTGGCGCCCGGTGAAGCGGCGCTCATTGGGGCCGGTGGTCATGGTGGGGTCTAGGCTCGACATGGCATCAAGGTCCTTTGAAGACGGTGTCGACGGCTTTGGCCTGACCGGTCTCGTCGGTCAGAACCAGCTCGATGTCGGTCAGCGATCCTGGAAGCGTCGCGGCCGGTGCGGCGATGAAGATGCGGGCGGCCTGAACGCTGTCTCTTGGGACTGAGACCTCCGCCTGCTCGCCGCCGCCAAGCACCGAGACCTTGGCGCCCTCAAGCCCCTCGACCGAGAGGGTATAGAGATGGGCATTGTCGGTCTTGTTGATGACCTTCAGGGTGTAGCCGTTGCGGATGTCACCGTTGGAGAGGGTGACGAAAAGCGGGTTGCGATCGGGCAGCAGGTTCAGGTCCAGGCTGGTGCGGCTGAAGAGGCCGACCAGCATGATGAGCGAGACCAGGACGATAAGGCCCCCGTAGAGAATGGTTCTGGGCCGGATCAGCCTGAGCTTCCGGGTTTCGCCGCGCGCCTCGGCCTCGACCCCGGGCAGGGTATCGTAGGCGATCAGCCCGCGCGGCTTGCCGATCTTGTCCATCACCATGTCGCAAGCATCGATACAGAGCGCACAGGAGATGCATTCCAGCTGCATGCCGTCGCGGATATCGATGCCCATGGGACAGACCGCGACGCACTGCTTGCAGTCGATACAGTCGCCGTGGACCTCTTGCACCTTGCCCTTCTTCAGGGGGCCGCGCGGCTCGCCCCTGAAGTCACGATAGGTGACGATCAGGGAGTCCTCGTCGAAGAGGGCTGCCTGAATGCGTGGCCAGGGGCACATATAGGTGCAGACCTGCTCGCGCATATGGCCGCCCAGCCAGTAGGTGGTGAAGGTTAGTCCGCCGATGAAGGCATAGGCGACGACCGGCGCATCGAAGGAGAGCAGATCGCTCATCAAGGTCGGCGCATCGGCGAAGTAGAAGACCCAGGCGCCGCCAGTCGCAAGACCGATCAGAACCCAGACAGAGTGCTTGGCCGCCCGCCGCCAGAGCTTGTCGAGGCTCCAGGGCTTCTTGTCGAGACGGATGCGCGCCGAACGATCGCCCTCGATCAAGCGCTCGACATAGATATAGAGATCGGTCCAGACGGTTTGCGGGCAGGTATAGCCACACCAGACCCGGCCGGCCAGGGCGGTCACCAAAAAGAGCGCGAGTGCCCCCAGGATCAAGAGCCCGGTCAGGAAGTAGACCTCCTGCGGCCAGATCTCGATCCAGAAGAAATAGAAGCGTCTGGTCGGCAGATCCAAGAGGACAGCCTGGTCCGGCTGGCCCAAACCGCGGTCCCAGCGCAGCCAGGGCAGCAGGTAGTAGACAGAGAGGGTGGCGATCAACACCACCCACTTGATCTTGCGCCAGCGGCCGCGCGCCAGCTTGGGATAGATCTTCTCCCGCTTCTTATAGAGTGACTCGCGCTTGTCCTTGGCATTCACCGCCTCGACGGCGATGGTCTCCACAGGACCTGCCGCGTCACGCTCAGCAGCCTTGGGATCGGCCGCGGCCGCCGCAGCAGCCACGGTCTCTTCCAGCTTCAGCCTGGGCTCTACCTCGGCCATCGCAGGTACAACGCTCCCCTAACAGGCGCCAATCAGACGTCGACTACTGCCCACCCCCCAAGGAGTGGACGTAGACCGTCAAGAGCTTGATGGTATCATCGCTGAGGCGCCCTTCCCACGGTGGCATCATACCTGCGCGACCATAGGTCAGGCTTTCGATGATGGCCGCCCGGCTGCCGCCATAGAGCCAGATCGCATCGGTCAGATTGGGCGCGCCCAAGCTGGTGTCACCGATACCGCCCTCCTGATGGCAGGCGACGCACTGCGCCTCATAGATCTCCGCGCCCTTGGCCACCATCTCTTGGTTTTCGGCCCGGCCGGAAAGCGAGAGCACATACTCCGCCACCTCCTGGATCTCCTCACGGCTGAGGATCCCGTCGCGCCCATAGGCCATCATCAGGTTCTGCCGCGACTCCTCATGGGCATTGCGGATCCCGTACTTGATGGTGGTGTAGATGTCTTCCAGGGTACCGCCCCAGATCCAGCCGTCGTCGTTCAGGTTGGGATAGCCGATGCCACCTTGAGCGCCCGCGCCGTGGCACTGCGAGCAGTTGACGGCAAAGGCGGAGCGACCGCCGGCCTGTACGAAGCCGGCCAGTTCGGCGTCGTTCTGGATTTGCTCCAGGCTGTCGGCCGATATTCGCTCCATATAGGGGCGCTGCTGGGCCTCGGCCTGCTCCATCGACTGCTCGAGCGAGGCTCGGCTGGACCAGTCGAGCACGCCCTTGGTGTAGCTGTTCACCAGCGGGATCGCCGGCATGAAAATCATGTAGATGACCGCCCAGATGATGGTCAGGTACAGGATGATCAGCCACCAGCGCGGCAGCGGATTGTTCAGCTCTTTGATGCCGTCCCACTCGTGGCCAGTGGTCTCGACGCCGCTGATTTCGTCTCTTTCAGGCGTTCCGGCCATGGGGCTCTACTCCTCGTCCAAGGGCATCTGGGCGGCGCGGCGAAACTTCTCGCGATTGCGCGGCCAGAGGGCATAGGCAACGGCACCGACAAAAAGGGTGATGAAGAAGATCAGCCCAATCGTTGGCGCGATGGCGGATACGGTCTCGTAGGTCATGGGCCGCCTCCTATCTCAGGTTCTCTGAGGCGTCGTAGACGGTGAAGTCGACCAGGGTGCCCAGCATCTGCAGATAGGCGACAAGCGCGTCCATCTCGCTGACCACGGCCGGGTTGCCGTCGAAATCGGCCACCACCGCCTTGGGATAGCGCTCCTCGACATCAAAGGCGCCGTCCCGATCGGGATCGCTCTGCGCCATCAGATCCTGGCGCGCGTTCTCGATCATCTCCTCGGTGTAGGGCACGCCCAGGGCCTGATGCGTGCGCAGCTCCTCTTCGATGTCGTCGAACTTGAGGCGATAGCGCTGCAGGTGGGGATAGCCCGGCATGATCGATTCCGGGACCACCGACTGCGGATCGATCAGATGCGCCACCTGCCACTCGTTGGAGTAGCGCCCACCGACCCGGGCCAGGTCCGGCCCGGTGCGCTTGGAGCCCCACTGGAAGGGGTGGTCATACATCGACTCCGCCGCCAGCGAGTAAGGGCCGTAGCGCTCCACCTCGTCCCTGAGCGGCCGCACCATCTGGCTGTGGCAGTTGTAGCAGCCCTCGCGGATGTAGATGTCGCGCCCCTTCAGCTCCAAGGGAGAATAGGGGCGGACACCTTTCACCTTCTCGATCGTGCTCTCCAGGTAGAAGAGCGGGGCGATCTCGACCAGGCCGCCGATGGCGACGGTGACCAGAATGCCCACCGTCAGCACCAGGGAGTGCTTTTCGAAGACTTCGTGCTTCAGTCCCATGTCTAGAGCCCTCCCTTACTCGGCCGGGGCCGCTTGGGTGACGGCAGGGCGGGCGGCAGGTGCCGTTTCTTCCGCCTGATCGCCGCGCACCGTGCGCCAGAGGTTGTAGGCCATGACCAGCGCGCCCATCAGATAGAGCAGTCCGCCAACGGCCCGGATGATGTTGAAGGGATGCTTCACCTCGACCGTCTCGATGAAGGAGTACTCGAGGAAGCCCTGGGCGTCGTAGGCCCGCCACATCAGGCCCTCCATGATACCCGAGACCCACATGGCCGTGATGTAGAGCAGGATCCCGATGGTCGCGATCCAGAAGTGCCAGTTGACCAGCTTCAAGGAATAGAGCTCCCGGCGGCCCCACATGACCGGCGTCAGGTAGTAGAGTGCGGCAAAGGAGATCATGCCGACCCAGCCCAAGGCGCCGGAGTGCACATGGCCGATCGTCCAGTCGGTGTAGTGGCTGAGCGAGTTCACTGCCTTGATCGACATGACCGGGCCCTCGAAGGTGCTCATGCCATAGAAGGCAATGGCCAGCACGAACATGCGGATCACCGGGTCGGTGCGCAGCTTGTCCCAGGCGCCCGAAAGCGTCATCAGGCCGTTGATCATGCCGCCCCAAGAGGGCATCCACAGCATGATCGAGAAGACCATGCCCAGGGTCTGGGCCCAGTCCGGCAGGGCCGTCCAGTGCAGGTGATGAGGGCCGGCCCAGATGTAGAGGAAGATCAAGGACCAGAAGTGCACGATCGAGAGGCGGTAGCTGTAGACCGGCCGCTCCGCGCGCTTGGGCACATAGTAGTACATGATCGCCAGGAAGCCGGCGGTCAGGAAGAAGCCCACCGCGTTGTGGCCGTACCACCACTGGGTCAAGGCATCCTGCACGCCGGAGAAGGCCTGCACCGACTTGGTGCCGAAGAAGGAGATCGGCAGCGCCAGGTTGTTCACGATGTGCAGCATCGCGACCGTGACGATGAAGGCCAGATAGAACCAGTTGGCCACATAGATATGCGGCTCTGTCCGCTTCCAGAGCGTGCCGAGGAAGACCAGCAGATAGACCACCCAGACCAGGGTCAGCCAAAGGTCGGCATACCACTCCGGCTCGGCATACTCTTTCGACTGGGTGACACCCAGGACGTAGCCGGAGGCCGCGATCACGATGAAGAGGTTATAGCCCCAGAAGACGAACCAGCCGGCATGACCGCCCGCCAGCCTGGCCTTACAGGTGCGCTGCACCACATGGAAGGAGGTCGCGATCAGAACGTTGCCGCCGAAGGCGAAGATCACCGCTGAGGTGTGCAGCGGCCTGAGGCGCCCGAAGGTGGTCCAGGGCAGATCGAAGTTCAGCGAGGGGAAGACCAGCTGCCAGGCGATGAAGTCGCCGGCCAAGAGGCCTACGATGCCCCAGAACATGGAGGCGATCACGCCGGCGCGGATCACGCCATCCATGTAGGTGACGCCCTCGCCGCGCTCGACCAGCGCCCCGCCGGGCTCGTCGAAGATCTTGGAGACCAGCGCGAAGATGCCGATCAAGGCCGCGATCATGAAGAGGTAGCCATGGAACTCCATGGCGCCGTCCTTGGCCTTGGCGGCCAGGAAAAGCCCCATGAGCCCGCCGGCCGCCAGGAAGGTGATGAGCAAGGGATTGCCGTGCGACGGCCGTCCGGGCTCCCCTCCGCTTGTCTGTGTTTCGGTCATTGTCTGTTGCCTGCCCCCTTGTCTGACGGCCTTAGCGAAGACGGCAGACCCAGGACGGAGGTCCCCGAACGGGGTTCGCCCTCAGCCTGCCAAACTGTGCAGGAAGTGTGGCGATCCCGATGGCTTCGGACATTGATTTGAATCAAGAGCCGGGGGTTTTGTGTGCAGTGCAACAAAGCCATGCTCTGAGCGCGCAGAGGGCGCGCGAGACGGCTTGACAGCCGCCGGACCCATCACCATAGTCCCGCTCTCTCGCGCGCGGGCCGTTTTGGCCCCACAATGCGCCTGCCAGGTTTGGGGCCGTAGCTCAGTTGGGAGAGCGCCTCGTTCGCAATGAGGAGGTCAGGGGTTCAAATCCCCTCGGCTCCACCAAACCTTGTCCGGCTTGCGGTGTTGCGCCTGATCCTTCGCTAAGCCGTTCAAGGTTGCCGGAGCAGCATCTGAGGCAAGACTGCAGGTTCCACAGGGCAGGGGTAGTCTACACCATATTGGTCTTTGAGCTAACAGAGGATAAGTGTAGTTTCTACCGCTTGTAGCTGGCGATTTAGAACCGGCTTGATCCACGTCAGAATCCACATCCTTGTCAATTACACCTAGTTCAACCATGTAGTCTGTCATGGCAAAAAACTCTAGGCCGCGCCCGCGTAGTGACTGGGTAACTGGAACGGTCACCGTTGCTTCTGATGGCAAGGTTACAATGAAGTACTACCCGGATAGGGATGCAGCCGAGATAGTTGGCGCAGATCCTGGGACTACTAGACTTGTGCGAAGCTACGAAAGAGAATCTGGTAAACCAAAGATAACAAGCTCGACACCAACTCCTGGAATCACAAGCTTCTCTCCGTTGGGCGCACTCCGAGAGTATGACTATGTCGTAGCGATTGACACAAACGAGCGCATGATAGATAATAAGCGCTGCGGTGCGTGTGTGTCATATGTCGTGCCTAACAGCCTTTCTGCATATGGGAAAGAAGTACCTTTTGTTCCTGCAACTGCATACTTTATTTCAGAACTATCAGAGCATGCAAAATCCGAACCCATTGGCTGGCATCTCACAATTTCAAATCACTTAGCTCCCTCTCAACGAGTTTATTCGGGAAAGGTTGCGATTGTTACAGACAGTGAACTCGGGATTCATCAAAAAATAAATCGTCAAGAAGTTGGGTATTACAAAAACCATCTTCTTCCTGAGTGGGCGACTTTGGCGTATGCTTCGGACGCAGATGCAGATACCCTGCAGAGTCAGATGCTGCGATATTGCGATCGCTTGTCAAGAAAGATCTTGGACTTCATGACCACTACAACGTTGCCATTGGATTCGTTGACAAAGGGCGACGAAAACTATGGCGGTTCTATTCAGGTGGACTTTCTGCGTGAGCCCATGCAGAGCTAAGAACGTCTACATACTCCTCTTGGGAAACAACGTATCTCTTTAGAGCAGTATCTGGTACACGTCTTGGTGGGCAACGAGGATCGGTGCTACCAAGCCATACCGGACGAAGAGTACGATCAGGATCTCCGTCCACCAAGGTGCACCAAATGGCCCCACCGCCGGATCACTAGTCGATTTCGTACCCAACGTCTCTTCTATATCATCATTTGACCTGCATCAAGCAGCCATAGCAAGGCATAGGCCGAGTGAGGAGCTGTTCGACTGAACTGGCCCCCAATTGGATCGGACACCCGGCGTAGTCATGAAGGCTTGGGGATATCCTCAAGGATAGGCTTATGTCGGACGAAGGATTTCAGCGCGTAGAGGTGATCACGGGTGTTGCTCGTCGGCGTCGCTGGTCGCCAGAACAGAAGCTGGCGATTATCGAAGAAAGCATGCTGCCGGGAGAAAGCGTGTCGTCGACCGCGCGGCGCCATGGCGTTGCGCCGAACTTGTTGTATCGTTGGCGTCGCTTAATGAGCGAGGGAGGCGCCACGGCAGTGCAGGCTGACGATGGAGTGACTGGCAATGGTGAGGTTCGCCGTCTGGAAGAACGGGTGCGTGAACTTGAGCGCCATCTTGGCCGCAAGACGCTTGAGGTGGAGATCCTGAAAGAGGCTTTGGCCAAGTCGCAGTCAAAAAAACAGACCTTGCTGTCCTCGTCGCTGCTGAAGGGGCCTTCCCGGTGAAGTCGGTCGCCGACACGTTATCGGTGTCGCGCTCGAACCTGGTGCAGCGGCTTGCGTCCGGCACTGAGCCGCGTCGGCGCTATCACAAAGCGCAAGACGCGGCGGTTTTGGCGGAGATCCGCCCTCTGGTCGATGCACGGCCGAGCTATGGTTACCGTCGCATCACCGCGCTGGTGAACCGCGATCGGGCCGCCCGGGGCGAAACACCGCTCAACCACAAGCGCATCTACCGGATTATGAAGCACCATGGGCTGCTGCTGGAGAAGCACTCCGGGGCTCGACTGGGACGTTGCCACGACGGCAAGGTCGTCGTCATGCGCTCCGACCTGCGCTGGTGTTCGGATGGCCTGGAGTTTACCTGCTGGAATGGCGAAGTGGTTAGAGCCGCCTTCATCATCGATGCCCACGACCGTGAGGTCGTCGCCTGGAAAGCGCTGACTGGGGCTGGGATCTCCGGCTCGGACGTGCG
Source organism: Rhodospirillales bacterium (assembly GCA_963669335.1). Taxonomy (GTDB): domain Bacteria; phylum Pseudomonadota; class Alphaproteobacteria; order Kiloniellales; family JACOMY01; genus JACOMY01. The sequence goes on along the minus strand of OY770023.1, from coordinate 121,171 downwards.
CGACATGCTGCTCGAAGCCGTCGAGAGCCGCTTTGGCGGCCTACAGGCGCCACAGAGGGTTGAGTTCCTGGCCGATAACGGATCGCCCTACACGGCTCTGGAAACACGCCGCTTTGCTACCCAGCTGGGCCTGGTGCCCTGTTTCACCCCCGTCGCCAGCCCCCAGAGCAACGGCATTTGCGAGGCCTTCGTGAAGACCTTCAAGCGCGACTATGTCCGCATCAACCCTTTGCCAAGCGCCGCTCACGCGCTGGAAAAGATCGCCGGATGGTTCGAGGACTACAACGAAAACCATCCACATTCAGGGCTCAAGATGGCGTCCCCAAGGGCGTTCCGAAGAGCTCACAACTTAGCCGAGGTGTCCGCTTAAACGGGGGCAACACCATCGACAGCGTAACTGATCAATCTGTGATGCAGCCAATTCAACGACCTTACATGCGGGTCTTGTTCGCGATCAGCACATCACAACTTAACACTACCGCAAGAGGTGCCAATCAGGGGCGAACCAAAGAAAGGACAAGCAAGTGACTGATAAATACAGCAAAGCTGGATCTGACGCGGGACGAGATCCTGAATTTGACCGCTGGCAACAGAATCAGGAGTATCGTCGCCTGTTTTGGCAATCAACCTACACGCATGCGCTGCATGCAGATCAAGGACAGATAGATCTCGGTGTCTTCTCGTTGAAGGTACTGCTGACGATGCACGGCGGCGCGCTGCTGGCACTCTTGGCCAAATTCTCGGTTTCTGCTGCTAGCATTGAGACGGGCGACCCAATGACAAGCTCGGCCTGGTGGTTTGCGGTCGGCCTGATCGTGGCTATGTCAGCAACCGCTGCCGGTTACTTCTACGCGCGATTTCATGCTCAAACCAAGTGGAACAGGTTTGATGAGTTAGAGACGGGAAAGAAGCTCACATACCCAAGAGCAAAGCGCAGGGCTGACATGACGGAGCCTGTAATGATTGCGCTGAGCTTAGGATCTTTCGCAGCCTTCGTTGGTGGGATCATCAATGTTCTCTGCGCAACAGCCTGAACGCTGCAAAATCTATGTGATGTAAGCATCACTATTTGATCAGCTTGCGCTTGTCGCAAAGAAACATAATGAAGGAAGTCGCTATTCGAGGTCAGCCAAATACACTTTTACCTCGTGCCACCTGTCTCCGAACGCAAACATTAGCATCCAAATAAGATGTCATGTGCAATGTGAAGAACAGGAGCATTCTCACTTACACTCGTCCACCTCCGAAAAACGCCACGCTCGTTTCTCTAAACAACTCGTGCCGATCAGGTATTTTTTCTATATACTACACACAACGCGGATCTGTAACATCGCAATAATTGACTTGGAGCGGAGTATTATCGAATGTTTTCTGTATCTGATTCAGTAATTATTCAACATCATACGCAACGATGCTCCTATCGATCAAGAAGGGCACAAACCCACCATAGAGCGCCTCAATCCCAGTCTGGTCGAGTCCACACAACTGCTTGGCCTACCAATGGCCAGGGAGGCTCTTGCCGCGGAAGACGGCCTCGCCGGTAGTCATGCACAGGCTTGGCCAAGCAGTCCGTCGCAGTTCAGCCACCTTCCGCTCCCAGCACGCAGAAGCTCCCGCCGGATTCACAGTCCTCACGCATCAAGGTGTACTACGCGCAATCGCGACCTTGTAACCAGGCCCAGCGGCGATGCGGTGGCGTTAGTCTCGGAGCAGGTCCGGTTGGGGTATGCCAGATAGGAGGATCCAGCCGGCGGCAGGAGGCAAGCAGATGCCGCGACCCCGAAGACCTCGTCCATCACGAGAGTATTGGCGTCCTCTGTCCAACGGGCAATCTCGCGTAGTTCACGCTCGGCATAGGTTTTTGCTGCCTCAATGTCCTTCGAGGCCAGACATTCTGGCCCGGCGCCACAGCGTGCCACTGCGATTAAGCAGCATCTGCAAGGGGACTGGCCATCTCCAGTCCAGTTGGTGCTTCGATGTATTGTCCAGCACGCAAAGAAGGCGGCCCAACCTGCCGCTTGCGCGACCTTCAGGCGCGGGTCCGCCCACTGGGTGGCTAAAACCGCCCAATACACCTGGTGCAGCTGCGAGAGTTCTCAGCACCTTGCAGAGGATCGCGGGACGCTAAGCCCCACTCGGCAGGCACCACTCAGGGCCACGCGTTGTCTCGACGTATTCGGGCCAAGCAAAGCCGACGGGTGGCTGGAAGTCGGCCGGGAGCAGGGGCGCCACCCAACGCGTGCCGCCGATACCGCCGCCGGTGCGTTCCTCGAACTCGGCACGGATGGCTGCCAGGGCTTGCGGGTCGGTCAGGAGGTCTAGGGCCGTGGCGCTGATGCAGCGCGCAGCACAGAGGATCGTCGGGTCGATGGTCGCCGGGTAGCCACCCAAGGCGTTCCAGGACCAGGCCGGATAGACATAGCCGGGCTGCGGCGGTCGCAAGGTCGCACGCCCGACGATCAAACGCACGGTCGGCGTGTGCCAGGTCCAATCGACATAGTCGTCGGAGGTGTAGTTCCGCTGCCAAGGGGGCAGGTCCTGGCGCAGCCTGGCTTCGGTTTCTTCCGGTGGCGAGAGTTCGTACATGGCCGGGAGGATTGGATCCGCCATCGGCTCCAGGCCTAGGTTTCGCTGCACCTCCTGACAAAAGGCGATGGCCTCGGCGTCATAGACCGGCGGGCCGACCATCTCCAGATTGTCGTAGCAGAGCTTAGCTATGGCATGATTGGGCAAGCCCACACGGGTCTTGGTCACCCAGGTCTTGCGCAGCTTGCAATGGCTGATCGCCGCCACATGCTCGGCATTGCGATCAAGAACCTCGGCAATGCGCTCCTGCATCGCCAAGGTGGGCGCGCGCCAGGAGTATTGGATCTGCGCATAGTGTGGGGCCAGGTTGTCGGCCGTGGCCTGGCCGGCGCCCAGGATCGCCTCGTTCAGGGTCCAGGTACCGGTGTGCGGCAGCATAGATTCCTTGGTGTACTTCGTGGTCGTGTACATCAGGCAGAGGGCATCTTGGGCACCCGGTGCGCGTGCCATGGTATGCGCGCTCATGCGATCACTGGCTTGCCCCGCCGCACCCCAGCTTTCCGGCTGGTCGCACTCAAAGGTGTAGATGCAGCTCCAGTAGGCGCCGCAGTGGGTGTCCCAGATCGTGGTGTTGGAGCGCAGCGAGCCGAAGGCAGGATGAAAGGAGATCGCTGCATCCATCTCATCGTAGTAGCCCTTGGCGGCATGAACCGGCTTGGAGCCGCAGACCTTCTCCGCCGGCTCACCCATGAAGATGAGGCGACCCTTTATCCCATGCTCCTGCATCGCCGCCTTGGTCGCCAAGATGCCGGCGAAGGCTGAGATGCCCAGCGCGGAATGAGGATCCGTGTGACCGGCGGCCCAACGGTGCAGACCCGCGCGCGGTTTCTCGTATGCGACCCGTTCCTGACTGTTGCCAGGCACGGCATCATACTCGGCGTAGGAGCCAATCACCGGCCCGCCCTCGCCCCAGCGCGCGCAGAAGGCCGTCGGCATGCCACCGCTGCCCTCCTCGACCTCGAAGCCCTCGGCGCGCAGGCGCTCCACATACCAGGCTGCCGAGCGGTATTCGCGCCAGGCCGGCTCATGAAAGTCCCAGATCGTGCTGTGGCAAGCGGAGACTTGGTCGCGATGCCGGTCGATCCAGTCGAGCGCGGTCGCCTTTTCGGGTGTGGGGCGCATGGTCACCTGAGCGTTCCTCTCTTCGTCAGGCGATCACGATAGAGAGGCCAACAAGGCCCGGCAACGCCGCCTTGCCTTCGGCGCAGGGCACGCGCGAAGGTGAACGCCGGATTGCCGGCGTCACGTCAGACTGAGAAGGGGATTACTCGTGGTAATGGCGATGAAGCCGCAAACCTATGCGCTTGCGCCGCGCGATCTTCCAGCTAAGCGGCTTCTGCGAGCGGAGGGACAGTGTCCAGGCCCTTAGGCGCTTGGATGGACTGGTCCGGCAGGCGGAAAAAGCGGCCCAATCTGCGGCTTGCGCGACTTTGGGGCAAGAGCAGCCTCTCTTGCACATTCGAAGACCGTAGATCGGATTCCAAGATGCCCAGCTCTTGGCGAAGGTCTCTGACCTTCCGCTGCTGATAATCGGCCTGCTCCAAGGGGACGAGGTGGAGATCGGATCCTGGAATCTTGGTCTTGGCGTAGCCGAGCCCCAAACGAAAGGCCAAGATGTCGACCTTCTTGAAGCACCAAGGCTTGGGATAGAGCTCCACCGAAGCATACTCAAAGAGCCGCACACAGCGGTCCGTGAGGGTCCTATCGGCCCCCATAGTTACGCCGATGACAAAGGCTTCGTCTTGAACCGTAAGCCCGCGTCCCAGAAGGACATGGATCGCATCGTGGCGCGCGAGATCGACCGCCCCCGGCAGGGCCTGCGAAGATGCCGGATTCTCGTAGCGTCGAACGATCTCAGGCACTTCGCTTGCGTCCGAAGCCGGCATCGTCGACAGGACCTCGCCCAAGGTGAGGTCGTCGGTTTCAAGGCCCGGTTTCCATTCGTTCCACATCAAGACATTCGTCTGCATCGTCTCCTCCCAGGCGGCCTATCGCCGATCTCGGCTCAGAGGGAAAACTCACAGACAGCATATGGCAATCTTCGTAATTCAATTTGACATGGGCAGCTTTGCAGAAATCCCTTGTGTGAGCCAAGATCCTCCATGCTTGTCGGGGATCGAGAACGCGCAAGCGCCTGGACCGCTAGCCACGACACCAAGCGGACACTCCGGTTGGATGCGCAAGGGATACCCGACGAGCGAGGCTCCTTCACGATTGAATTGGAAGCCATCGCTTACACGAATGGCCCCTGCTTAGAGAAATCTCACAACCACAGGAAATCCGTCGTGGTCAGGGTGATAGCCATGTTCATCTGCCCACAGGCGGCGGCGCGTCTGATGTCAACCCCTCTCCCTGTCCAGACTTGGTTCTCGATCCTCTTCGCTGCTCTCTCCGCTAGTCTTGAGCTATGTCTTGTCCGGCTACGGCCTGCTTCGGTTGGGCGCCGAACTCGCTGTCAGAGCTACCGGCATGATCGCCATCCTTGCCGGAGCCATCCGAGCACTCTGCTGCCTTTTCGGCCTTTGCCGATCCAAAAGCGCAGACGGGCGGCCAGGAGAACTCTAGGCCCGCATCTCCCTTGCAAGATCGAGGTGGTGCAAGCCAGACAGGTCGAACCCTTCTGCGCGAAAGACCTGCCCATCCCGATCAACAGCTTGCTGGCCCGATGGTCAAGCCCTGAATGAACAGCCGTACTGCATTGCAACAGACTTGGCTTTCTGCAACCATAAGAACCGAGGATGGAAGCAAGGAGCAGATAGGATGATCGTGTTCGGCACCGCAGGGGTGAACAACACCCTTTTCGGCAGCAGTCTGGCTGACACCATCTATGGGTTGAGCGGAAACGATAGGCTCTATGGTCTCTCAGGTGATGACACCCTCTATGGCGGCAGCGGGATGGAGTATGGCGTCTTCGGAGCAAATGGCGACGATAGCCTCTTCGGTGACGACGGCAACGATTTCTTCCTCATCGGCCTATCGGGAGCTGATCGCCTCTATGGGGGGGCAGGCGAAGATGGAACCTTCGACGGCGGATCTGGAGCAGACCGCATCTACGGGGGCGGCGCCGCCGACATCGCATTTCTGGGTGGCGCTGGAGCGGATCTTCTTTACGGCGGCGATGGCGATGACCAGTACTTTCTCGGCGCTTCTGGAGACGATGGCATCTACGGAGGTTTGGGCCAGGATAGCGACTTAGCCGGCGGTTCTGGCGCGGACAGCCTCTTTGGCGGCAGCGGCGAGGATTCCCTCCTCTACGGCGGGACGGGCGACGACTTCATCGCCGGCGACAGCGGCAGGGACCTTTCCCTGTTCGGAGCGCTTGGCGAGGACGTCCTGTCCGGACGCGCCGGCGATGACGCCTATCACTACGGCGAAGAGGGCGACGACCGCCTCTTCGGCGGCGCCGGTGACGATACCCATCTCTCCGGCGGCATCGGGGACGACAGCATCAGGGGTGGCAATGGCGACGATCGCACGCTGTTGGGGGACAGTGGCAGCGATCAGATCCGGGGCGATGGGGGTGATGACCAGCTGTTCGGCGGCAGCGGCACCGACAACCTCTACGGAGGCTATGGCGAGGACAGCCTCTATGGAGATACTGGAGACGACAGCTCCCTCTCCGGCGGGGTTGGAAGCGACTTGATTGAAGGCGGTAGCGGCGAGGACAGATATCTGAACGGCGGTGCTGACGCAGACACAGTCTTCGGCGGCGATGGTGATGACGAGACCCTGTTGGGCGATTCTGGAGACGATGGGATCTATGGAGGTTCGGGACAGGATACCTCTTTGGAAGGCGGTGACGGCGACGATAGCCTCTTCGGTGGAAGCGGTGCCGATAGCAGTCTCCTCGGCGGTAGCGGCGCCGATAGCCTCTATGGTGGGGCAGCAAACGACAGCTATCTCTACGGCGGGTCTGCAAGCGACCTGATTGAGGGCGGCAGCGGCGTCGACGTATCTCTCATTGGCGGTGACGGCGACGATAGAGTCTACGGCGACAGCGGAGACGACGTCATTCTCGTAGGCTTTGATGGTGACGACATCCTCGTCGGAGCCGAGGGCAACGATTACTTCCTCACCGGCCTATCTGGAGCTGATCGACTCTATGGAGGCGCAGGAATAGACAGAAACCTCTATGGCGATTCTGCAAGCGACCTGATTGAGGGCGGTAGCGGAAGGGATGAGTTTCTTTCTGGCGGAGACGGAGACGATAGGGTCTACGGCGACAGCGGAAATGACGGATTTCTCGTAGGTGACGATGGCGACGACTCTTTGTTCGGCGACGATGGCGACGACGTCCGCTTATTCGGCGAATCGGGCGAGGACCGACTCTTTGGGGGTGCAGGGGACGATCTCTCTCTCTACGGCGGATCTGCAAGCGACCTGATTGAAGGCGGCAGCGGCGCCGACAGAGATTTCGCCGGTGGAGGAAGCAGCGATACCCTGCGAGGTGACGATGGCGATGACGCCACGTTCTTCGGCGATGGTGGCGCAGACAGACTTTTTGGCGGTGATGGCAACGACTTGGCCTTTTTTGGCAATACTGGAAACGATGGCATCTATGGAGGTTCGGGCCAGGATACCTCCTTGGAGGGCGAGGACGGCGACGACAGCCTCTTTGGCGGAAGCGGTGCCGATAGGCATCTTCTCGGCGGCACCGGCGCCGATAGCCTTTACGGGGGCGCAGCAGCCGACACCTTGCTCTCCGGCGGGTCCGCAAGCGACTTGATTGAAGGCGGAAGCGGCGGTGACGATACTCTCCGTGGCGGTGACGGGGACGATCGGGTCTACGGCGACAGCGGAAGCGACGCACTCCTCGAGGGCGAGGATGGTGACGACACCCTTGTCGGAGGCGAGGGCAACGACTCTTTCCTTTTCGGCCAATCTGGAGCTGATCGCATCTATGGGGGGGAAGGCAACGATGAGCTCTTGTACGGAGGCACGGGCGCCGACCGCCTCTACGGCGGGAGCGATACCGACTTTCTTCTCGCTGGTGGCAGTGGAGAAGATCTCGTCTATGGCGGCAGCGGCGTTGACCGGACTCTCTTCGGCGGCGCAAACAGCGACATCGTGCAAGGTGACGGCGGCGACGACAGCTTCATTTACGGCGATGACGGTGACGACAGCCTCTTCGGGGGAAGTGGGGACGATGGCTCGCTGTTGGGTGACAGTGGCAGCGATCTGGTGCAGGGCGACCAGGGTGCAGACCAGCTGTTCGGCGGGAGCAGCGCTGACAGCCTCTACGGGGGCAGCGGCACCGACAGCCTCTATGGAGGTGCAGGAGATGACAGCTCTCTCTTCGGCGGGTCTGCAAGCGACGTGATCAGAGGTGGCAGCGGCGTTGACCTGGCGCTCCCTGGCGGTGACGGCGACGATACAGTCTACGGCGACAGCGGAAGCGACGATCTCCTCGAGGGCGAGGATGGTGACGACACCCTTGTCGGAGGCGACGGCGACGACCTGAATCTAATCGGCGGCTCCGGAGCCGATCGCCTCTATGGGGGGAACGGTAACGACATAGGTTTGAACGGAGATTCGGGTGCGGACCGCATCTACGGGGGTAGCGGCGCCGAGCTCATAATTTCTGGTGACGAGGGGACAGATCGCCTCTTCGGCGGCAGTGGTTCGGACACCCGCCTACTCGGCTGGACTGGCAACGACACCCTCTATGGCGGAAACGGTGCCGATACCAGTTTCTTCGGCGGCAATGGCACCGACAGCCTCTATGGAGGAGAGGGTTACGACATCTCTCTCTTCGGCGACGATGGTGACGACATCCTCGTCGGCGGTGAGGGTGGGGATTATGTCTTGGTCGGTGGATCTGGAACTGATGGACTTTTTGGGGAGGAAGGTGACGATACCTTCCTCTTGGGATACACCGGGGCGGACCGGATCTATGGCGGTAGCGGTGACGACCTTGCGCTTTTTGGTGGTAACACTGCTACTCTTGGGCTCACTGATGACGATGGCGTGAATCGTCTCTACGGCGGCAGCGGTGACGACACGGGCATTATAGGCGCGTCAGGCAGCGATACTCTGCGAGGAGATGACGGCGACGATAGAGTCCTTCTCGGATTTGATGGCGCAGACCTCCTCTTTGGTGGCGATGGCAACGACATGAGCTTGGTCGGGTATGCGGGAGACGATCGGATCTACGGCGATACGGGCGACGATGTCTCCTTGCTAGGCGGTGACGGCGACGACAGTCTCTACGGGGGGGAAGGCGACGATACCTTCCTCTTGGGAAACACCGGCGCGGACCGCATCTACGGGGGTAGCAGTTCCGACATCGAGCTTTTTGGCGGCGATGGAGCTGATCGGATCTACGGCGGCAGCGGTGACGACAGGCGCTTCATAGGCGGGTCAGGCAGCGATACTCTGCGAGGAGATGGCGGCGACGATAGATTCCTTCTCGGCTTTGATGGCGCAGACCTCCTCTTTGGTGGCGATGGCGACGACACGAGCATTGTCGGGAATGCGGGAGACGACCGGATCTACGGCGATACGGGCAATGATTTGTTCTTGGTGGGCGGCGATGGAGCGGATCGTCTCTACGGCGGCAGCGGTAACGACACTGCCATCGTAGGCGGGTCAGGTAACGACACTCTGCGAGGAGATGGCGGCGATGACAGCCTCCTCACCGGCGAGTCAGGCAAGGACCTGCTCTTTGGCGGCGATGGCGACGACGTGAGCTTTGCCGGCTATGCAGGAGACGATCGGATCTATGGAGGTTCGGGTCAGGATGGCTTCTTTCTGGGCTATGACGGCGATGATCGGATCTACGGCGATACGGGCAACGATGTCTCCTTGCTGGGCGGTGACGGCGACGATCTATTGCGCGGCGACCTGACCTCCAATTCGACGGGGGCCGATTCATACCTCTACGGCGGCAGCGGCGCCGATGGACTGTCCGGGCGCGCCGGCGACGATGCCACCTTCTATGGTGGCAGCGGCGATGACCGCCTGGCCGGCGGCGTTGGCCTCGATTCCTATTTCTACGGCGGAACGGGCGCCGACAGGGTCGATGGCGGCGGCGGCGACGATGCCTTCCTCTTCGGCGGATCGGGGATAGACACCGTCCTGGGCGGGCGTGGAGACGACACCCTGAACGTGGCCAGCCTTGGCGAGCTCCAGTCTGGCGACATCTTCGATGGCGGCCGCGGCAGCGACACCCTTATCCTCGACGGCGTCGATGCCCTGCCGGCCGGCGTGACCCTCATCGACATCGAAGAGACGCTCTTCATCTGAGGACCCGGGATTCTGTAACCGAATGAGAAGGCAAAGAGACAAAGAAAGGAGCAGATAAGATGATCGTGTTCGGCACCGCCGGTGTGAACAACACGCTTTTTGGCAGCAGTCTGGCTGACACCATCTATGGGCTCAGCGGAAACGATAGGCTCTATGGTCTCTCAGGTGACGATACCCTCTACGGCGGCAGCGGGCTGGAGGATGGCGTCTATGGGGCAAGTGGCGACGACAGCCTCTTCGGCGGAAACGATGCCGATAGAAGTCTCTTCGGCGGGTCTGCAAGCGACTTGATAAGGGGTGGCAGCGGCGTTGACGAGTATCTCTTTGGCGGCGACGGGGACGATAAGGTCTACGGCGATAGCGGAGCCGACGTGGGCCTCTTTGGCGATGATGGTGACGACACTGTTTTCGGGGGTGAGGGCAAAGACACTTTCCTTTTCGGCAGGACGGGGAACGATCGCATCTATGGCGGGGAGGGTGACGATGGTAACTTCCTCGGGGACAGGGGCGCAGACCGCCTTTACGGGGGGAGCGGTCTCGACCGCTTGTTGGATGGTGGCGATGGTGCGGATCTTATCTACGGCGGCAGCGGCTCGGACGGCACCTTAAGCGGCGACCAAGGCAGCGATACCCTGCACGGTGACGGCGGCGATGACAGCTATCTGTCCGGCGATGCTGGCGCAGACACAGTCTTTGGCGGCGAAGGCGACGATAAGAGCCTTACTGGCGAATCCGAGAACGATGGGATTTACGGAGGCTCGGGCCAGGATACTGCATTGGAGGGCGAGGATGGCGACGACAGCCTCTTCGGCGACAGCGGTGCCGATAGTCGTCTCTTCGGCGGCAGCGGCGCCGACAGCCTCTATGGGGGGGCAGGATACGACATCTCTCTCTTCGGCGGGGCTGCAAGCGACGTGATCAAAGGCGGCAGCGGCCTTGACCTGCTGATCTATGGCGATGACGGTGACGATAGGCTCTACGGCGGCAGCGGAAGCGATAGGTTCATTTTAGGTTACGATGGTGACGACATTCTACGCGGAGATGAGGGTGCGGATTTCCGCTTTTTCGGCCTATCCGGAACTGATCGACTCTATGGGGGGGAAGGCGACGATCTCAACTTCTACGGCGGTACTGGAGCGGACCGCATTTACGGGGGCAGCGGTATCGACATCGGATTTTTTGGTTTCGCTGGAGCGGATCTTCTCTACGGCGGCAGTGGCGCAGACAGCGCTATGGAGGGTCGGTCAGGTATGGACTCCCTCTTCGGCGGCGAGGGCGACGACGCGCGCTTTCTCGGCGGTTCTGGAGACGATGGAATCTATGGTGGTTCGGGCCAGGATAGTTTGTTAGCAGGCAGTGACGGCGCGGACAGCCTCTTTGGCGGTAGCGGCGAGGATACCTTCCTCTACGGCGGGACGGGCGCCGACTTCATCGCCGGCGACAGCGGCAGCGACCTTTCCCTGTTCGGAGGGCTTGGTGACGACGCCCTGTCCGGGCGAGCCGGCGATGACGCCACGTTCTTCGGCGATGGTGGCGCAGACAGACTTTTTGGCGGTGATGGCAACGACTTGGCCTTTTTCGGCAATACTGGAGACGATGGGATCTATGGAGGTTCTGGACAGGACAGAACCTTGGAGGGCGAAGACGGCGACGATAGCCTCTTCGGTGACGCCGGCAACGACGTCTATCTGGTCGGCGGCGCCGGAGACGACAGCCTGGCTGGAGAAAGTGGGTTCGATAGGCGCTTTTACGGCGGAGAGGGCGCGGACAGGCTCTTCGGCGGCAGCGGTGACGACCTCGACCTGTTCGGAGGAGCGAATGACGATAGCCTAGCCGGTGGCCTTGGGGGCGACCTGCTCTTCTATGGCGATTCTGGCGCGGACAGCCTCTTTGGCGGCAGCGGCGAGGATTCCCTCTTCTACGGCAGGACGGGCGACGACTTCATCGCCGGCGACAGCGGCAGGGATGTTTTTCTGTTCGGAGCGCTTGGCGAGGATGTCCTGTCCGGACGCGCCGGCGATGACGCTTATCACTACGGCGCAGAAGGCGACGACCGTCTCTTCGGCGGCCCCGGTGACGATACCCATCTCTCCGGCGGCATCGGGGACGACAGCATCAGGGGTGGCAATGGCGACGATCGCACGCTGTTGGGCGACAGTGGCAGCGACCAGATCCGGGGCGATGGGGGTGATGACCAGCTGTTCGGCGGCAGCGGCTCCGACAGCCTCTACGGAAGCTATGGCGAGGACAGCCTCTATGGGGGTGCGGGAAACGACAGCTCCCTCCTCGGCGGGTCTGCAAACGACGTGATTGAAGCCGGCAGCGGCGATGACGTGTCTCTCATTGGCGATGACGGGAACGATAGCCTCTACGGCGGCAGTGGCATTGACCTGCTTCTCTATGGCGGTGACGGGGACGATAGGGTCTACGGCGACAGAGGAAACGACGCGAGCCTCTATGGCGATGATGGTGACGACACCCTCGTCGGTGAAGAGGGCAACGACACCCAACTCGACGGGCAATCTGGAGTTGATCTACTCTTTGGAGGAGAAGGTAACGATTTGGGCTTGAACGGAGGCTCGGGCGCGGACCGCGTTTATGGAGGTAACGGTGCCGACTTCATATTGCCTGGTGGCGATGGAACGGATCTTGTCTACGGCGGCAACGGCTCGGATTCCTTTTTGGTCGGCGGCGATGGTGACGACAGCCTCTTCGGCGGAACGGGCCAGGATGTCCTATTGCTGGGTGGCGACGCGGACGATCGGGTCTACGGCGACGGCGGCTCAGACACCTCGTTGACCGGCGGCGAAGGCGACGACGGCCTCTTCGGCGGAAACGCTGCCGATGACAATCTCATCGGCGGCAGCGGCACCGATAGCCTCTATGGAGGAGAAGGTAACGACCGGTCTCTCTTCGGCGGGACTGCAAGCGACCTGATTGAAGGCGGAAAGGGAAGCGACGGGCACCTCTTCGGCGACGATGGTGACGACAGCCTCTTCGGCGGTGAGGGTAGCGACTTTAGCTTGGTCGGCGGATCTGGAACTGATGGACTTTTTGGGGGGGAAGGTGACGATACCCTCCTCTTGGGATACACTGGCGCGGACCGCGTCTACGGGGGTAGCGGTGCCGACAGTCTCCTTTTTGGTGGTCGCTCTGCTACTCCTGGTTTTTCTGATGACGATGGCGTGAATCGGCTCTACGGCGGCAGCGGTGACGACACTGCCATCGTAGGCGCGTCAGGCAGCGATACTCTGCGGGGAGATGGCGGCGACGATAGCATCCTTGTCGGCTTTGATGGTGCAGACCTCCTCTTTGGCGGCGCGGGCGACGACACGAGCCTTGCCGGGTATGCAGGAGACGATCGGGTCTACGGCGGCAACGGTGCCGATGACAATCTCATCGGCGGCAGCGGCACTGATAGCCTCTATGGAGGAGAAGGATACGACACCTCCCTCTTCGGCGGATCTGCAAGCGACTTGATTGAAGGCGGAAAGGGAAGCGACGGGCGCCTCTTCGGCGACGATGGTGACGACAGCCTCTTCGGCGGTGGGGGTAGCGATTCTATCTTGGTCGGCGGATCTGGAACTGATGGACTTTTTGGGGGGGAAGAAGACGACAGCGTCCTATTGGGATACACGGGCGCGGACCGTGTCTACGGGGGTAGCGGTGCCGACAGTCTCCTTTTTGGTGGTCGCTATGCCTCTCCTGGTTTTTCTGATGACGATGGCGTGAATCGTCTCTACGGCGGCAGCGGTGATGACGCTGCCATCACAGGCGCGTCAGGCGGCGATACTCTGCGGGGAGATGGCGGCGACGATAGCATCCTTCTCGGCTTTGATGGTACAGACCTCCTCTTTGGCGGCGAGGGCGACGACGCGAGCCTTGCCGGCAATTCAGGAGACGATCGGATCTACGGAGGTTCAGGCAACGATGTCTCCTTGCTAGGCGGTGACGGCGACGATCTATTGCGCGGCGACCTGACCTCCAATTCGACGGGGGCCGATTCATACCTCTACGGCGGCAGCGGCGCAGATGGGCTGTCCGGGCGCGCCGGCGACGATGCCACCTTCTATGGTGGCAGCGGCGATGACCGCCTGGCTGGCGGCCTCGGTCTCGATTCCTACTTCTACGGCGGAACCGGCGCCGACAGGGTCGATGGCGGCGGTGGCGACGATGCCTTCCTCTTCGGCGGATCGGGGATAGACACCGTCCTGGGCGGGCGTGGAGACGACACCCTGAACGTTGCCAGCCTTGGCGAGCTTCAGTCTGGCGATATCTTCGATGGCGGCCGCGGCAGCGACACCCTTATCCTCGACGGCGTCGATGCCCTGCCAGCAGATGTGACCCTCATCGACATCGAGGAGACGCTCTTCATCTGAGGACCCGGGCTTCATCCGAGGACCCGGGCTTCATCTGACGCTCGGGTCTTGGCCAAGCCGCTCTATACCATCGAACGATCGAGCGGATTCACCGATCCAAGTGATTTCAGCCACTTTCGATCGGCTCCGGTGGTTCAACTGATACCAAGATCAGGAAACAGAGACCTGTTCTATGGGCCACATTGGCCGTCCGGGCAGGCGCGCTGAGCCCAGTAATACTGGTGTGCGGTGAGTATGATTCACCGCTTCGCACCGGCCCTCTCCCCCACCCCACCCGAATCAATGGGCCGCCCACGCCAGTATCCTATTGGGTGGCCCATTGAACTAGAAGGGGGCGGGGGAGAGGGCCGGTGCCGCCGAGCAGGGTCGGTCATTGTCAATGACCGACCGTATAAGGTGCCGGTCGATGCGGGGCATCGGACACGCATCGGTGCCCCCGGCTTGCCGGTTAGGACAAGGATCGGATGACCAAACCCTGAATGAACAATCATACCGCGTTGCAACAGACTTGGAATTCTGCAACCATTAGACCCGAGGACGGAAGCAAGGAGCAGATAGGATGATCGTGTTCGGCACCGCGGGGGTGAACAACACCCTTTTCGGCAGCAGTCTGGCTGACACCATCTATGGGTTGAGCGGAAACGATAGGCTCTATGGTCTCTCAGGTGGCGATACCCTCTATGGCGGCAGCGGGACAGAGGAAGGCGTCTATGGGGCAAGTGGCGACGACAGCCTCTTCGGTGATGCTGGCGACGATTCAAGCCTGCTCGGGGAGACAGGGAACGATCTGATCTACGGTGGTTCGGGCCAGGATACCTCTTTGCTCGGTAATGACGGCGAGGATAGCCTCTATGGCGGCAGCGGAGTCGATGCGGGCCTCTTTGGCGATGATGGTGACGACATTCTACGCGGTGATGAGGGTGGCGATGTCTTTCTCGACGGCGGATCAGGAACTGATCGGCTCTATGGAGGGGAAGGCAGAGATAGAACCTTCTTCGGCGGAACCGGAGCGGACTACATCTACGGGGGCAGCGGTGCCGACTTCGGATTTCTCGGTGATGATGGAGCGGATCGTCTCTACGGCGGCAGCGGAGTCGATGCGGGACTCCTAGGTTATGATGGTGACGACATTCTACGCGGTGATGAGGGTGGCGATGTCTTTCTCGTCGGTGGAAGCGGAGCGGACCTTGTCTACGGAGGCAGCGGCAGCGACTTCGGACTTGTTGGTGACACTGGAGCGGACCGCATCTACGGGGGCAGCGGTGCCGACTCTGGATTTGTTGGTGGTGATGGAGCGGATCTGCTCTACGGCGGCGGCGGTGCTGACTCTACTTTCTTCGGCGGTTCAGGCAAGGACTCCCTTTTCGGCGGCAATGGCGACGATGAGAGCTTTCTCGGCAATTCCGGAGACGATGGGATCTACGGAGGTTTAGGCCAGGATACCTCCCTGGAAGGCGGTGACGGCGCGGACAGCGTCTTTGGCGGCGATGGCGACGATGAGAGCTTTCTCGGCAATTCCGGAGACGATGGGATCTACGGAGGTTTAGGCCAGGATACCTCCCTGGAAGGCGGTGACGGCGCGGACAGCCTCTTCGGCGGCGATGGCGACGATAGAACCCTGCTCGGAAATAACGGCGCGGACAGCCTCTTTGGCGGCAGCGGCGTTGACGTGGCGCACTATGGCGGTGACGGGGACGATCGCCTCTACGGCGGCAGCGGGGTCGATATCGTCTTCTTTGGCGATGATGGTGACGATATTCTACGCGGAGATGAGGGCGGCGATGCCCTTCTCGTCGGCGGATCTGGAACTGATCGGCTCTATGGGGGGGAAGGCGGAGATAGAACCTTCCTCGGCGGAACCGGAGCGGACTACATCTACGGGGGCAGCGGTGCCGACTTCGGAATCGTTGGCCAAAATGGTGACGACATTCTACGCGGAGATGAGGGTGACGATATCTATTTCAGCGGCGGAAGCGGAGCGGACCGCATCTATGGGGGCAGCGGCGCTGACTACTTTGTTTTGGGTGCTGGCGGAGCGGATCGTCTCTACGGCGGCAGCGCAAGCGATTCGGCTTTTTTAGGTCTTGGTGGTGACGACACTCTACGCGGAGATGAGGGTGCCGATTTCCTCTTTGCCGGCCAATTAGGAGCTGATCGGCTCTATGGGGGGGAAGGCGACGATGAAACCTTCTACGGCGGGCCAGGCGAGGACTCCATCTTCGGCGGCGATGGCGATGACGAGACACTACTAGGCGAATCTGGAGACGATGGGATCTACGGAGGTTTGGGCCAGGATAGCTCCTTGGACGGCGGTGACGGCGCGGACAGCCTCTTCGGCGGCAGCGGGAAGGAGGAAGGCGTCTACGGAGGCAGTGGCACCGATAGCCTCTACGCCGGCAGCGGTGCCGATACTCGTCTCTTCGGCGGCACCGGCGCCGATAGCCTCTTCGGTGACGCCGGCAACGACTTCTATCTGGTCGGCGGCGCTGGAGACGACAGTCTGGCTGGCGAAAGTGGAATCGATAGGCGCCTCTACGGTGGAGAGGGCGCAGACAGGCTTTCTGGCGGCAGCGGTGACGACTTCGACCTGTTCGGAGGGGCGAGCGACGATAGCCTATCCGGTGGCCTTGGAGGCGATCTGTTTTTCCATGGCGATTCTGGGGCGGACAGCCTCTTTGGCGGCAGCGGCGAGGATTCCCTCCTCTACGGCGGGACGGGCGCCGACTTCATCGCCGGCGACAGCGGCAGGGACCTTTCCCTGTTCGGAGCGCTTGGCGGGGACGTCCTGTCCGGACGCGCCGGTGATGACGCCTATCACTACGGCGCAGAGGGCGACGACCGCCTCTTCGGCGGCGCCGGTGACGATACCCATCTCTCCGGCGGCATCGGGGACGACAGCATCAGGGGTGGCAATGGCGACGATCGCACGCTCTTGGGCAACAGTGGCAGCGATCAGATCCGGGGCGATGGGGGTGATGACCAGCTGTTCGGCGGCAGCGGCTCTGACAGCCTCTACGGAGGCTATGGCGAAGACAGCCTCTATGGGGGTGCGGGAAACGACACCTCCCTCCTCGGTGGGTCTGCAAGCGACGTGATTGAAGCCGGCAGCGGCGATGACGTGTCTCTCAATGGCGATGGCGGGAACGATAGCCTCTACGGCGGCAGAGGAAACGACGCGAGCCTCTTTGGCGATGATGGTGACGACACCCTCGTCGGTGACGAAGGCAACGACACCCAACTCGACGGGCAATCTGGAGCTGATCGCATCTATGGAGGAGAAGGTAACGATGCACAGTTGAACGGAGACACGGGCGCAGACCGCATCTACGGGGGTAGCGGTGTCGATGTCAGACATAAGGGTGGCGAAGGGGCGGATCGAATCTTCGGCGGCGAAGGTAATGACGAGACTCTGCTCGGTGAATCTGGAGACGATCTGATCTACGGCGGTACGGGCCGGGATACCTCTTTGCTGGGTGATGATGGCGACGATAGCCTCTATGGAGGAGCCGGAAACGACATCTGGCACTTCGGCGGCGCTGCAAGCGATCTGATTAAAGGCGGGAATGGTAATGATGCCTTTCTATTTGGCGATGAGGGGAGTGATAGGGTCTACGGTGACAGCGGAAAGGATGGGTACATTGCAGGCTTCAGTGGTGACGATGTCCTCGTTGGAGGTAGTGGCGACGACTTCTATTTCCGCGGCGTGTCTGGATTTGATCGACTTTACGGGGGAGAAGGTGCAGATAGTTCCTTCTACGGAGGCAAGGGCGCAGACCGCCTTTACGGCGGTAATGACAGTGACGCCTTGATTGATGGCGGCAATGGTGCGGATCGTCTCTACGGCGGCAACGGTTCGGACAGCTCTCTTTTCGGCGCCTCAGGAAACGACGGCCTTTACGGCGGCAGTGGCACCGACGAGAGCCTTATCGGCGAAACTGGAAACGACCGAATCTACGGAGGTTCGGGCAACGATGTCTCCTTGCTGGGCGGTGACGGCGACGATCTATTGCGCGGCGACCTGACCTCCAAGTCGACGGGGGCCGATTCATACCTCTACGGCGGCAGCGGCGCCGATGGGCTGTCCGGGCGCGCCGGCGACGATGCCACCTTCTATGGTGGCAGCGGCGATGACCGCCTGGCTGGCGGCCTCGGTCTCGATTCCTACTTCTACGGCGGAACCGGCGCCGACAGGGTCGATGGTGGCGGCGGCGACGATGCCTTCCTCTTCGGGGGATCGGGGATAGACACCGTCCTGGGCGGGCGTGGAGACGACACCCTGAACGTGGCCAGCCTTGGCGAGCTCCAGTCAGGCGACATCTTCGATGGCGGCCCCGGCAGCGATACCCTTATCCTCGAGGGCGTCGATGCCCTGCCAACGGGTGTCACCCTCATCGACATCGACGAGACGCTCTTCATCTGAGGACACGGGATTCTGCAACCATAAGAACAGCAGGACGGAAGCAAGGGGCAGATACGATGATCGTGTTCGGCACTGCAGGTGTGAACAATACAGCTTTCGGGAGCAGTCTGGCTGACACCATCTACGGGCTCAGCGGAAACGATAGGCTTTATGGCCTCCAAAGCGACGAGACACGCTATGGCGGCAGCGAATTGGACGTCGATCTCCTCCGAGGAGTGAGCGACGGTGAGATATCTGGTTAAGCAAGCAGCCTATGCGGTCGAGAATCGTCCACACGCCGATGCACCCACCAGCGCATCGCCGGGTGACGTTCTTGGCCTCCTCCATAATCTCTTCCTCGGTGACCGCACCCCCGAAGCAGCGCATGACTTCCGGGTCCGTCGCCATCTCTATATTGAGATCAACGTCGCTAGGCTCTAAGGGGCGCAAGGTTAGTCATTCCGTGTGAAGTCGAAGTTCCATGGCACGATCTCCATTGGTGTGTCAGCCCGCGAACGCGAATCCGCATCACTGAAGGGGGTAGGCCGAGAGGCACTGCCTAACCGTTCGGAAGCACCAGGATCTTGCCGCCGCGGGCCTCCCGGCAAGCATGGGCCACAGCTTTGGCGACCTCGTCCACGGGGTAGGTCGCTTCGACCGCAACCGAGATGGTTCCGTCGATTAGGAAGGGGATCAATTCGCCATAGAGCGCGTCGATCCCGGCCTTGTCGAGGCCACCTAGCTGTTTGGCCAGCCAGAAGCCGGTGAGGCTCTTGCTCTGGAAGACGGTCTGGTCGGTGGTCATCATGCAGGGCCGGCCCGACAGCATACCGTAGTTCACCACCGTCCCGCCCTCGGCAAGGCAGGCGGCCAGACGGATCACGGCCTCACCGGCAACGGCATCGATCGCCAGGCGGATCTCCGCGCCGCCGGTCTCAAGCGCCACCCGCTCTGCCAAGTTCTCGCCATCGACAAGCGCCACATCGCCGCCAAGCGCGCGGACCTGGGCGGCCGCCTCCTCTCGCCTGACGACATTGACCGTCTTCAGGCCACGGGCCTTGGCCAAGCGGATAAGATTGGTACCGACGCCGGAGTTGGCGGTGTTCTGGATCACCCAATCGCCGGGCGCCAGATCTCGGTAATCACGCAGCATCAGCCAGGCCGTCGCCGGATTGACCTTCAGCATAGAGGCCTGCTGCAGGTCGGCCTCGGCCGGCAGCTTGACGGCTTGCCCCGCCTCGATCAGCAGGCGCTCGCGCCAGCAGTTGCGCGGCATTAGCATGACCTTGTCGCCAACCGCCAGGTTCGAAACCCCCTCGCCTACAGACAGGACCGTCCCGGCCCCCTCGATGCCCAGTGGTGCAGGCAAGGGGGGTACCGAGGCATACGCACCGCGCATGATCAGGATCTCGGCCGGATTGATCGGTGCTGCCGCCACCGCGACCAGGGCCTGACCGGGGCCCGGCTCGCCAGGCTCCGGCCCTTCGAGACACTCCACCACGTCGGCCGGATTTCCGATCTCCCGCAACTGCGCCAACTTCATCGCTCATCTCTCCTGATCGCACTGCTCCGGATCACGGTGACCCGGACTGCTCCTGTGCCCGCCTGGGGGTGACTCTGGTGACCTTGACGGCGGCGATCAAGCGGAGATAGGCCGGATAGCAGCGTCAGGTTGCCTGCGCCCCGAAAAGGAGGAATTGAACGATGGTCGAGTTCACTGCCCAGCCACAGCCAGCACGACCGCAGCTGACCATCGGCCCGCTCGACTGTCTGCCGACTATCGTCCTGCCGAACCAGCAGGGTGAGGTGGTGAACCTCCTCGAGTTCATGGCTGGCGAGATGTTGGTGCTCTTGGTGGTGTCTGATCCGCGTTTGCCGCAGACGGCTCAGATCCTGCGCAGCTTTGCCGAGAAGGCCGGGGTCCTGCAGCAGCGCTCAAACCTCTTCGTCGTCACCGAGACGCCGCCTGAGGTAAACCGGAGCCTTTCGCTACCCTTCTATCTGCTGTCGGATGTGAAAGGGGAGTTCGCACGGCTACTCGGCCTGGGACGGAACCCACAGTGGGGGGCAGCTCAGCAGGGGAACGACAACGTCGCAGTCCTGATCGCAGACGCCCGCATGCGCATCACCAGGGTCGAGCGCGCGGTCACCGACCCCACCCTTGCCGAGCAGGTCTTACGCCTGCTGGAGGAGCGGCCGCAGCCGGAGGTGCGGATTCTGGGCGGCTTTGCCCCCCTCCTCCATGTGCCTCAGGCCTTTGAGCCCAGCTTCTGCGACGCGCTTATGGCCGCACACCAGACACAAGGGAGCAGCCAGAGCACCGCGCCGGCGGTGGTCGGCGGGCAGCTCACCGGGGTGCTGACCGAAACCAAGATCCGGCGCGACCATGGGATCAAGGATCCGCAGCTGCTGGCCCAGATCTCGGAGCGCTTTGCCAAGCGCATTCAGCCGGAGATCATGCGCGCCTTCACCCGCCAGGTGAGCGGTGTGGAGGAGTACAAGGTGGTCAGCTACGATGCCTCCAGCGGCGGGCATTTCCGGGCGCATCGCGACAACACCATGGCGCATTTCGCCCACCGCCGCTTTGCCATGACCGTGCTGCTGAACAGTGATTTTGAAGGCGGCTATCTGCGCTTTGCCGAGTATGGGCCCGATCTCTATCGCCCGCCCAAGGGAGATGCCATCATCTATTCCAGCACTCTGCTGCATGAAGTGACGCCGGTGACCCAAGGCAGCCGCTTCGCTCTGATCGCCCACATGTTCGACGAAGAGAGCCGGCAGCGCAGCCCCACCTTCAGGCGCTAGGGTTTTTGTTTGAGAGAATGCGCGTTGGCCCTTTCTCACGGCGGCGGGGGTGAGGGCCGGCGCCGTGCAAACTCAAAAATCACCTAGGGCACGTTCAGACGCTGACGATGTTAACCCGCTGGCGCTTGCGGCCTTGCTTGCCGGGCGGACCGTCGAAGCGACCGGGCAGCGGCGTACCGCAGGTTAGGCAGGTCCCGAAGTCGTCCAGATTCCATTCCGAAAGGCGATGCCAGTCCCGCTCGATCAAGCGACTGCCGCAGCCGGCGCAATAGCTGGACTGCGCCTCCACATCGTGGACGTTGCCGACATAGACATGCCGCAGGCCGCGCCTGAGCGCGATGCTCCGTGCACGGCGCAGGGTAGCGTGCGGTGTGCGTTCGTGAGAAAGCATCCGGTGGTCAGGATGAAAGGCCGTGAAGTGCAAGGGTACGTCGGGCCCACAGGTTTCCAGCATCCAGCTGCTAAGCGCTTCCAGTTCCTTGTCACTATCGTTCTCGCCCGGGATCAGCAGGGTGGTCACCTCGACCCAGCAGTCGGTCTCTTGCACGGCATAGGCAATGGAGTCGAGAACCGGGCCGATGTCTGAGGCCGTCAAACGCTTGTAGAACTCCGGCGAGAAGGCCTTGAGATCGATGTTGGCCGCATCCATGCCGGAAAAGAATTCCGGCCGCGCCTTGTCGGAGAGGTAGCCGGCGGTCACCGCCACACTCTTCACGTCGCGCTCGCGACAGGCGGCCGCCACGTCGAGCGCATACTCCATGAAGATGACGGGGTCGTTGTAGGTATAAGCAACAGAGCGCGCGCCGCCGTTGACAGCGGCATTGGCGATCATGCGCGGCGTTGCGGTGGCGGCCAGGCTATCCTGCTTGCGGCTCTTGGAGATGTCGTGGTTCTGGCAGAACTTGCAGGCCAGGTTGCAGCCGGCCGTGCCGAAGCTCAGGATCGCCGTGCCGGGCAGGAAGTGATTGAGCGGCTTTTTCTCAATCGGATCGATGCAGAAGCCCGAGGAGCGGCCGTAGGTATCGAGTACCACCGTGTCGCCTTCGCGCTTGCGCACATAGCACATGCCGCGCTGATCCGGCCCCAGGCGGCATTCACGCGGACAGAGGGTGCAGGTCACGCGATCCACGGCAGGATCAAAACGCCAATGACTTGTGGGGTGCGACATGTGTAGCTTGTTCCTCATGTTCGCCCGCACTAACACCAAGGGCAGGAAACAGGTCTCTATCTCCTGCCCTTGATATAAGTGGCGCAGTTTCTGAGGACGAGGTCAAGATGTCGGTTCAGCCAACGGTCTTTGCCGGAAGCTTCTACCCCAAGGACGGCGACCAATTGGCCAGAGAGGTGACGCGCGCGCTTGCCGCTGCTGCGGAGAAGCAGAACCGCGCAGCACCGCCGGCCCAGGCCGTCATCGCGCCCCATGCCGGCTATCGCTTCTGCGCGCCCCTGATCGCCAAGGCCATGTTGGCGGCCCGCGGTAGCGAAGCGGCCGCATTACCCGCACGGGTCCTGATCGCCAGTCCCTCGCATCGTCATGGTTTCAAGGGCTTGGCTCTGCCGTCGGCCGATGCTTTCCAGACCCCGCTTGGTCCCATCGCAGTGGACGGCGCGACCAGAGACTCCCTGCTTGGCGGACCGATCCAGGTGCATGATGAGGCTTTCGCGCAGGAGCATGCCATCGAAGTCTTGCTGCCCTTCGTGCACCAAGTCTTCCCCGGTGTTCCGATCCTGCCCATGGTCTGCGGCTCTGGCGCCCATACCGCACTCTCGGCTGTGATCGATCGCCTGGCTGCCGGCCCTGACGACACCCGCTTTCTGCTCTCAAGCGACCTCAGCCACTTTCTGACCTTGGAAGAGGCGCAGGCGCTCGACGCCGATACGGCCAAGCGGATCGAGACCGCCAACCTGCAGGGCTTCAGCGGCAAGAATGCCTGCGGCTGGCAGCCAATCGGCGGCTGGCTGCTGTCGCGCAGCGGCAAGGCGGCCCAGCCGCTGCGACTGGGCATGTCGGATTCGTCACTGGCCACCGGTGACGAGGGGCGGGTCGTTGGCTATGGCGCCTGGGCCTTCTATCCCTCTCCCGGAGCAGGCCTGGCCGCCACGGACAGCGCCACCCTATTGCGGATCGCCAGAGCCAGCCTGCGCGGCCGCCTAAAACGGGGCAAGGCGCCCGACGTGGTGGTCTCCTCCTTCCCGGCCGCCTTGCAAACCCATGGCGCCAGCTTCGTCACCTTGACCCACGAGGGGCGCCTGCGCGGCTGTATCGGATCCCTCGCCGCGCATCAGTCTCTGGTCGCCGATGTGGCCGAAAACGCGATCAAGGCCGGAACGGGGGACAAGCGCTTCCATCCCCTGCAGAGTCCGGAGCAGTTGGAAAAGTTGGACATGAGCGTGGCAGTCTTATCGCGACCGGCCCGGCTGGATTTCGAGTCTCGCGATGACCTCTTGGCAAAGATCACAGCGGGCAAGAGCGGCCTGATCCTGGAAGACCAGGGGCGGCGCGGCACCTTCCTGCCGATGGTGTGGAAGAGCCTTGAGACCCCCGACGCCTTCCTCTCCGGTCTCGTCGTCAAGGCCGGCCTCCCCAAAGGCCACTGGAGCGACAGCGTCAAGATCTGGCACTTCTCCGCCGACAGCTTTGCGGAAACAGAGAAAGCTGCTTGAGCCGGAACAACACGCTCGACGGGACCAGTGACCGGGGCCGTTTTCCGCGCCAGCATTTAATCTTGAGGCCAAAGATGCTACGCTCGTCTCCTCGCTAGTGGTCCGATCCAGACGCTTGGTCCCCGAGCGTCTGGTGAATCGGCCCACCAAACGATTGATCTGGGTTGCACCACTAGCGCGCGGAGCCATTGGTCATGCTGCGAAAACTTTCGAGTCGGTTTGCGCTTGGTCTTGCGATCCTCTTGATTTCGATCGGTCATGCACGCGCGCAAGATGTCGTGCTCTCCTTCATCTGTGACCTAGGCGGGATGCCTGCCGAGATGACCATGGGGGTCGAGTATCAAAACGCCTTTGGGCTCAGCTCTAACCCCGGGGGCGACATCTCAGGCATCTTCCCGGTCGGTGTCACGGTCTACACCGCAGGCCAAGTGGTGAGCCAGGTGGCTGCCTACAGCTTTCGTGGCGAGAACGAATATGCCGACTTCACCGCCATCGGCGCACACGAACGCTTTCGCGTGCGCTGGGTGATGGACCAACAGCGCAACGGCATCTGGATGATCGTCAATCCCTTCGGCGGTGCCACCCAACACTTCTGCTCCTTCGTCGGGGCACGCTGAGGGCTGACGCCAGTTCAACGAACCCGATCCGGCCAACCCTCCACTCATTGCAGCGACAGATCAGTCATCCCGCTCTTTGCGGATGAGGCCGAAGCTCTTGTTCAGCTTGATGTCGAAGCGCTGATTGCCCTCGCAGATCGCGTCATCGATCTCGAAGCGATCGTCGTCATAGTCGAACTCCGCCAAGCCACCGCTGCAGCCCTCTTTAGCCAGCGCAGCATCGATCTGCTGGCGTTCCTCGGGTGTGACCGGGCGCTCGCCATCAACGATCCTATAGGTCTGGTCCAGCTCAAAATCGAAACGCCCCTGGTTGCCACAGCTGGCATCATCGACCTCGAAGCGGCCATCATCCTCGTCCCACTCGATGTCAAAGGGTGTGCAGCCAATGGCAGACAAAGCCGCCTCCACCTTGGCACGCTCTTCGGGCGTTGCTGGCCGATCAGCCCAGGCACTGCCGGCGGACAAGAGGAAAAAAGCGAAGACCAGAGACACTGTGCGCATGGATCACCTCACCATTCTGTTTCGTTGGTCACCCTAACACAGGCGGATGTCAAAAAAGATACCGATTCCGCACGATGCTCGGTTACTTGAACTCAATCCAGTTTGCAACATCCCCCGTTTCAGAACTGAACCTCAGCCGCCAACGATCCTACCTCTCAGCGTTGTGAACACAGCCGCACATTGCTCAAAGCCCTGCGCGCTCTATGGTTACCCGCAAGCAACGTCCATAATTACTATGGGAAAAACCAATAAGAAACAAAATCTGCAAGATTTAAGCGCCTTAACCGCAATTGGATTGTCGGATTTTGTTCCAGACAGCCAAGACCGGAAGGTTCGGATCTAGGTCTTGTACTATCTCTAAAGCAGCGCAAGAGACGCCATCAGAAGAGGTAAGATCACCACCCGCTGCACAGGGTTGTTGTCGGGATGCCTGAAGGTTGGGCAGCTTGTGCTCAACCAAAGCACCCGACACAGGCTTCACTAAGAATGGGAGCAACCTGGTAAATCTCTAGAAGAAAGGCGAAGAGCAATGTCTAGCAACAACGCCGTTACCAGTTCTGTTCCAGACGTCCTACGATATCGCGGCGATCAGATTCTCCTGGCACAGGAAGATCCCTTCCGACTGGGACCTGGTGCTGTCGTCTGCTTGGATCTCGGAGGAGACGGTACCTTTGAGACAGAGGTCGCAACGGACGAAACCGGCCTTTACACCATCTGTCTCGATGCCGAGCACTTGGTGCCCCAAGCCGACATTGCCTTCTATTTTCGTTCAGCAGACGGCAAGCAGACGAGCGAAGAGATCACCCTGCATGCGATCCGGGAGGATCCGCACAACCCGGCCTGCGAGATTCCGGTCAACTGCGTACCGGGCGAAGGCTTCAATCCAGAACCGGAGATCTGTACCTGCACCTTCTGCCCAGCGGACGAGACCCTCATCGGCTCTTCGCTGGAGGCTTTCACCAGCAGCTACACGCCGGTCGAGCAGGGTGTCGAGCTGGCAACGGGCAAGCTTCGGCAAAAACACAAGATTACCAGCTTCGATACGCGCCGACTGGGTTTTGAGTTTGCTCTGCACCACGCATCCCTCGTCAAATACGATGGGCCTTGGGGACAGGGTTTCTCTCACAGCTTCAATATGATGATTGTGCAAAACGGGCCGCATAGCGGCTTTGTGGTCACGCCCGATCTCCGCATCTACGACATCAGCTCCAAGGACGGCGTCAACTGGTTCCTGCCCAAGGGCTTTCTCTCGAGGCTCTCTCTCGACCCCAAACTCTGCCGCTGGACAATGACGCACTATTCCGGGTTCCAGGTGCAGTTCTTTCAGGGCGCGACCAACAAGCCCGGTTATCCGCTTTCGCTCTGCGATCCCAACGGCAACACGACACGCCTGCGCTACAACGCCTCTGGGCTGCTGCGCACGATCGAGAGCGATCTCATGCAGTGCCAGACGCTCGCCTATGACGAGAGGTCTCGGCTTTGCAGTTTCACCGATCACATCAAGCGGAACTGGCGCTTCGGCTATGACGATCACAACCGCTTGCGGCGCATCACGACCCCGATCACCGAGTACGCCGACATCGCCTCGCAACAAGAGATCACGGAAAAAGACCTGGCCTCCGTCCTCGTGCAGCAACCACGCACCTGGACCTTGAGCTATGAAGATCAGACCTTCCCCAGTCACGTCACAGCCGTCACCGATCAACGCCACGCTACACCCAGAGCCCATGTCTACGATGATCAGGGCCGGGTAGAGACGGCGCTGATCAACGGCAAGCCCGTCACGTTCCTCTATGGTTGCGATTACGCGCTCGACCGACTTGAGCAGGGCAACGTCGTCACCCGCGTCATCGACCGCGAGGGAAACGTCAGCGACCATGAGATTCACGGCGATGCCGGCGGTCCGATTGAGAGTCGCGGTCGCTTTGGATTGCGCCGCAAGGTGACCTGGACCGAGCGCGGCAAGGGCAACACCCCACTGCGCGACGATGAGCCAGCCTATTGGGAGCAGCGTTGGCTGCACGACTGCGATTGCCTCTCTCCCCTAGTCGTTGTTGAGCCTTTCAGTAGCGACGATGCCTGTGCACTTGAGTTCAACAGTCAGGGCATTCCCAGCAACTGGCCACGCAGGATCTATACTTACAATCATTTTCGCCAGGCGACGGTCGACCTCTATACCGACGGCGTGAACGCGATCCGGACCCAGTCTAGCTATCAGGACTTGGCCTTTGGCCTGAAAGGTCAGTATTCGCGCCAGCTCACCTGGAGCGATCCTCGCGCCTTCGACCAGAGCCCCATCTACACCGGGCTCTCATTTGAGCACAGCTATCACTACGACGAGCACGGCAACCGGACCCGCCATGACGCACCAACGGTCACGCGCGGCCTCGACGCCCCCCAAAAGATCTCAGAGACCTGGAGCTACAACGGCTTCGGGCAGGTGCTTCGGCAGGTCGACGCCAACGGCAACGTGACTGTCAACAGCTACTTCGAGGGTCCCAGCCACGGCGGCGACATCAACACGCGCGGCGAGTTCGGAGGCTACCTCGCCAGCAGGACGGTCGGCGCAGACGGCTCCCTAGACCCCGTCACCAACTTGCAGACCAACTATCGGGTCAATGCACTCGGCATGAGAACGAGGGTCATTGATCCCAAGGGCTTCCCCTACGACACAGAGTACAACGACCTCCAGGAGAAGCGCCGGTGGGTCGAGCCAAAGGTCACCCTCGGCAACGGTGCCCAGGTTTGCTACGAGACACAGTGGGCTTATGATGGCGCCGGCAACAGGGTGCTTGAGCGCCGTAGCAACATCGATCTCAACGGTATCAAGCCGCGAAATGCGTTCATTGATCGATCGACATGCTACGACGACACCAACAACAAGATCTCAGAACGCGTCGAGGTTGACGCGCATGACGTCAACGACCTGGTGACGCGCTTCTTACGCGACGGCAATGATGACATTAGGATCATTGAGAAGCCCGAGGGCAATCGTGAGTTCCGCATCTACGACGAGCGTCGTCTCTTGTTCAAGACCTTCTACGGCGTTGCGGCCGCCCTCCGCAGTGACGACGGCTACCCCACCGACAAGCGAGCGACCGCACTGACGGACACGGACTTCGTTGGCCTTACTGTCGAGACCTACGATGCCCGGCTCAATCACACGCGACATCTGGATGGGCGCGGCAACACGACCGTCCGCTTCTTCGATTTCTTCAACCGACAAACGGCCGAGGTCGATCCCAATAGCAATGGCTGGGTCTGCGCATTCGACGACGCCTCCAACGTTCTGACCATAGAGGCTGGCTTGCTTTCTCAGAGTGACGGGCAGCTGCAGCAGAGGTTAGTCCGCATGTACGGGCGCTTCGATGAAGTTGGACGGCAGTACCAGCTTGTGCAGGACAAGTCGCTTGAGAGGGATCAGCGACAGGCGATTGATCCCGACGATGGCAAGAGCTCCAGCTATCGGGCGGTGCACGACCCCGGTGATCGACGCCTAAGCGAGATTGACGCCAACGGCAACGCCACACAGATGACCTATGACGCGGCCGATCGTATGCTGTCGATGACCGATGCCTTGTCGAACAGGCGCACGAACAGCTACGACCTCAACGATAACCTGATCCGCGTCGAGGAGATTGAGCAACCAGGTCCGGGAGCTGAGGGCAGACGTGAAACCTACGTCGCGACTATGGCGTACGACGAGCTCAATCGACGCACTGAAGAACACATCCTAGGCCTCAATGGCGACAGCATCGACCACGCTTGGTTCCAGCACTACGATTCGCGACATAACACGGCCCTGATCGTCGACGCGGAGGGCAATGCGACGGTCATAACCTTCGACGACGCGGATCGCCGGGTTCGCCAACAGCGTCTCGATGGTAGTCCATTGTGCGGCACGCCTATGGAGCTGCAGCGTCTTGAATGGCTATACGACCGCAACACTAGGGTCGTTGCCCGGCGCGCCTTCGCTGACGTCGCACTGGCCAGCAGTGTTCAAGAGATGGTCACCACCTATGACGATCTCGATCGGGAAACCGCGATCCAATATCCCGACGCCACAGCGGCTGGTGGATCTGAGGCCGATCGCCTCGACATCAGCTATGACCCCAACAGCAATCCGATTAGGATCAGGGATCAACGCGGCGTCCTTTCTATCAGCGACTACGATCCAGGGAACCGGCTGGTGGCACAGACAATGGACTTGCCCCCATCGGTACCGGGCACCCGGCAGCTGGCCTTTGTCTTTGACCCCTTGAACCGCATCTCCAGCGCCCGAAACGACTTTGCCCGAATCGACATCGAGTACGACGCGCTGTCCAGGCCGATCGCCGAAACGCAATCCATCCGGCTGGACGGTTCCGGCTTCACGAGCGGCTGGGAGGCGCCGATACGAGTAACCCACGCCTATGACCGACGCGGCAACGACACTGCCTGCCAAGTGCTGGACGGTAGCCGCGTTGACCTCAGCGTCACCAAACGCTTCGACCAACTCAATCGGGTGGATCGTGTTCGTGCCGCATACTTCGACTCGGCCGACAAGCAGATCGCCAGTTACACCTACCTCGGCCCCAATCGCATGCAGACAAAGGTGCTGGGCAATGGCGCCGTCTTGCATCGCCGGTACGACAGCAAGCGTCGCGTTCAATCTCATAACTGGCGGAGCGGCGACACAGGCCTTGTCGGATACAGCTATCTCTACGACCGCGTCGACAACGCTCTCTCAGAGAGCTTCAGCGACGACGGCGATCGTCGCGACCACGTCCTTTACAACAAGCGCTACGAGGTGATCGGCGTCGAATACAGATCGACGGCAGCGACCGCGCCTAGGAACCCCAGAGATCGTTTCTTCTACGACGACATCTACAACCGCCGTCAGGCCAGCTCCAGCGACCCATTCAGCGTCTTGACCGCAAACCTCGACTGCTACAGCACCAATGGCGGCAATGAGTTGACGAGCCTGACAAGGAACGGCGCGCTGCTAAGGCCGCAGTACGACGCTGCCGGAAACGCCACTGCACAGGTGGCGCAGCCGATCATCGAGGGTTTGCGAAGCGATGCGGTTGTCACTGGCATGCGTTGGGATGCCTTCAATCTGCTCTTCGACGTCGATAGCGGCGTTACGCCAAAGCAGCACTACCGCTATGACGCCTTCCAACGGCGCATCGCGACACTCGAGTTGGCCGACGACAGCATCGAGGGAGCCTCGCGTCGCTATATCTACTGCGATTGGGAGGTCGTCACCGAGCGGCTCTTCGATCAGGGGGCCACGCTCGATGCCGCGCCCTCGACCCTGGAGCGGGTCTACGTTCACGGCCGGGTCATTGACGAGCCGCTGCTGACCGCCATCGATCGCGACGGCGACCGCGCCCTCGGTCAGTGCAGCGGCAAGAACCGTCCCGAGGCCAAGGCCGACCAGGAGTACTATCTTCTCGACAATCGCCTGGGCAGCATCATGGCGCTGCTCGATGCCGAAGAGCCCACGCGCATCTTGGAACGCTATCGCTATTCGGTCTTCGGCACGGCGCTCGTTCAACCGGGTGATGCCGCCACCGGCAAGCCTCGCTCAGCGCCCGGCGACTTCGGCAACGTCTTCCTCTTCACCGGCCGCCGTTTCGACGCCGCCACCGGGTTCTACTACTACCGAAATCGCTACTACGATCCCTCCTCTGGCCGCTTCCTCAGTCGCGACCCGAAAGACCTGGTGAGCGAGTGGACCAACCCCTACGCCTACGTCGCCAACAATCCGGTCAACTGGCAGGATCCAATGGGTCTAGAGGGTAGGAAGGCCGAATGCGTCGATTGCCGACTCAGGGTCGTTTACAAAGGATGGCAGTACTTCTCGTTCGTGACCAAGTGGAAGCATTACACGACGTCGTCGACGACGGATTGGATCCCAGCGCAAATCGACAAAGGGTTGATTCAGTCGCTTGCCCTCAAACGCATAGAATTGCAGGCGCGTGTGAACACCAGCAACAGTCCCTGCTGTTGCTCGGTCGACGCCGAAGGCACGATCAGCGCAGTTAAGGTCATGCCGGACCTCAGCAAGCGTGAGGTCAACGCCTTGGAGGGTCTATTGGCGGTCGCAGGGTTCTTCCTCGGCGACATCGTGGAGCGGCAGTTCCCCAAAGCCGGTCCTTATGCACTGGGCGCTGCCATCTACATCGGGGTGTTTTCGTCGATTAAGTATCAGCTGAAGCGCAGCGCCCATGTCTCAAGCAAGAAGATGACCCTGGACTGCAAATGGCGCACGATGGTTGCGGATCTCAATCTTGGGCGGGTGCCCACGACGCGCTATGTCGAGACCTCTGTGAAGGTCAACGGCGAGACCGCCTGTCAAATGCGACGGTTCATAGAGGAGTACTGATCCGCACCAGTTGACAGGCAGAGGTCGCGTCGAGCCAAAGAGAGCCGCCGCCACGATCACTCCACGACCCTTGGCGTGACCTCCGTGGCCTTCCCCACCCTCACCCGCTGTCGTGCACCCTCACGCTGATAGCGGCGGCTCTCTTCAGGCATCTCGGCTGCGAGTTCGGCCAGACGCAGGCGCGCGGTCTGCGGCACGATCCGGCCTTCGTCGCCGAGGCCCTGATGGCGGTCATGGGCCGTGTACTTCTTGCGCATCTGATGCGGCTGATAGTGGCTCATCTCGTCCGGTGCTACGTCCTGGCCCAGCACCAGGGCGCCTGCCTTGACCGCTGCCTCCAAGAGTTCCTGACCGGCCGCCGTGCGGACCACCAGCGCATTGGTGCCTGGGTCGCTCTCGCTCTCTTCGCGCGACGGCGACCCGCCTGGCCAGCTGTCGGCTGCTGCGATATCGGCTGCCTCGCCGATCCCATCCGGACAGATCTTACAGCGAAAAGGCAGGTGCCAGGCGCTCTCGTCTTCGCCCCATAGATCAAGATAGTGGAACTCCTTGGCTCCCTCCCCTGTCTCTATCCGTGTCGGCCCAGGGCAGCCGCGGCCGCGATAGCGAAAGGCCGTCACTGCCTCGGGCGCGATTCCGGCCCGCTTTAGAAAGGCCTCCATGGAGGGTGGCGGCATATAGCCTCCACAGACCGGCGTCAGCCAGTACTTGACCAGTTCGTTCACGCGCGCGTCGTGTCGGGCGAGATTCCGCAGGGCTGCGATATCGCAGGGCTTTCCGATGAAGGCGAAGAGCTGCCCACGGGCCAGGATCTGGTCCACATCGATCAGGGGTGCGGCAGGGCCATAGCGCGAACCGGCTGCCTCCAGGACCTGCGCTCCGGTAAAGCTCAGATGGCGTTCGCCGAAGGTCGGCTCCCGTGTCGAGGCCTTGACGTGCAGGATGAAATCAACCCGGGCGTCATCCAAAAGAAAGCGCGCCAGCGCGGTCAGCACACCAGCTGTGGAGCCCTCGAAGCGGACGCCCTCGTCACCGGCCCAAGCCCGCACCATGCGCAGCCATGGTCCCCAGACAGTGTCGATCTTGGTATCCGGCGTGATCTCGCTCGTCGGCAGACCCTCGATCCGGGCGCCGGGGCAGATGTCGAAGATCGTCTCCACAGTGGCCTCGTCCAGATCACCGACGATCACCGGCCGCTCATAGCCGTTGCTGGACTTGACCACCTGGATCCGATCCGGGCCGGCCACGGCCTGGCAGATGCCACAGCCGGTACAGAGGCCCTGCTCGGAGATCGCGTTCATTCTGGCTTCCGCTTTCTTCCGCATCGCTGCTCCATCGCCTCCCATCAATGCGCATATCCCAATGCTGCACTATCCACCCCTAGTACCGGAAGCGTCTGATCGCTAGGGGTCTACGAAGTCTCGAACCCGGTAGCTTTGCCCTAAAGACTTTCCGTCTGCTAACATATCGTTCATTAAGCTCTCCTAATCTTAAGAGAAGCGCAAACATCCCAAGGGACCTGAGCCATGGCAGTCATCTACGGCACGACGGGTGTCAACGACCAACTCTTCGGCACCACGGCTGACGATACGATCTATGGGCTCAGCGGCGATGACAGCCTCTATGGGCTGAACGGCAGAGACACGATCGAGGGTGGCAGCGGTGATGACGGCGTCCTCTCGGGTGGATCCGGAGCGGACACGGTTGACGGTGGACCTGGTGACGACTTCTTCCTCTTCGGCAACTCCTCGAACGATAGCCTCATCGGCGGTCCCGGAGGCGATTCCTTCTTCAACGGCAACAACGGTCGGGACTTCATCTTCGGCGGCAACGGAGAAGACTTAGGCCTCTTCGGCGGCAGCGGCGGCGACTTCATCTTTGGTGGCAGCGGCGCCGATCGGTCCATCATCGGCGATGGGGACAATGACATCCTCTATGGAGACGCCGGTAACGACACCTTAATCTTCGGTGGCAATGGCAACGACAATCTCTACGGCAGCTACGGCAATGACCTGTCTCTAGTCGGCGAGCACGGGGACGACCGCATCTTCGGCGGATCCGGTCGTGACGTCTATGTCTTTGGTGGCATCGGCGAAGACGTCCTGATCGGCGACAGCGGCGACGACGAGCTGCTTTTTGCCGGACCGGATGACGACCTCCTCTTTGGCGGCAATGGGGACGATTCCCTTCTCTTCGGCGACACCGGCGATGACAGCTTCTTCGGGGGCCGGGGTGACGACAGTGGTTTCTATGGAAAGGATGGTGCAGACGACATCGTTGCCGGCGATGGCGACGATGCCTCCCTCTTTGGCGACAGTGGCGACGACACCCTCTTGGGCTTCGCCGACAACGACAGTCTCTTCTATGGAGCCAGCGGCATCGATGTGCTGGGCGGCGGGAACGGTGCCGACGCCTCCCTCTTCGGAGGCAATGGCAACGACAAGATCTATGGTGACAGCGGAAAGGACTGGGCTCTCTTTGGCGATGGCGGCCGAGACATCTTGAGCGGCCGTGCCAATGACGATGCATCCTTCTTCGGCGGCACCTCGGCGGACAGCATTTTCGGCGCAGCGGGCGACGATAGCTTCCTCTATGGCGATGCCGGCGATGATACGATCATTGGCGGTGGCGGCGATGATCGTTCCTTGGTCGGCGGTAGTGGCTCTGACGGCGTCTACGGCGGGAACGGGGCCGATCTGCTCTTCGGCGGTTACGACTCAGATTCGCTCTATGGCGGCCTTGCCAACGATACCCTCTTCGGCGGTCGAGAGAGCGATGTCGGTCTCTTTGGGGAAAATGCTCAAGATCGTATCTATGGCGATGGCGGCGCCGACACCTCGCTCTTCGGCGGAACCGGGAACGACACGATCAACGGCGGAACCGCCAGTGATCGTCTCCTATACGGAGATCTGGGCGACGACTTCCTGATCGGCGATCAAGGGAATGACCAGCGCCTCTTCGGCGGCAGCGGTGAAGACGGCATGACCGGTCGGCAGGGCGACGACGCCTTCTTCTATGGTGGCAGCGGCGATGATCGGCTGACCGGCGGCGGCCAGGAAGACGCCTTCTTCTATGGCGGCACCGGATCGGACACCCTACGCGCCGGCTCGGAAGACGATGCCTATCTCTACGGCGGCAGTGGCGCCGACAGCGTCTATGGACAGAACGGCGACGACACCATGAATGTCGCAAGCCAAGGCGAGTTGGTCTCCGGTGACCTCTTCGATGGCGGCGACGGCGTTGATAGCCTCGTGCTGAACGACGGCGCCACCCTGCCCGGCAACGTCACCCTGACAAGTGTCGAGTTCATCATCTACGGCTAGTCGTAAAGGAAGGTGGGACCGTCACCACCAAGCGACGATCCCACTGAAAGTGCGCTACCTACGCAGCCTTTAAAGCCGGCAAGACGGTCTCCACCCACTGATCAGCAGGCTTGCGGACCTCAGCTTGATAAGCGTCGACCAGGGTGTGGCAGACCCGGCCGGGGTTGTAGTGGCGGCCCTCGATCTCACCGACCGGGGTCACCTCGGCGGCGGTGCCGGTCAGGAAGACTTCGCTGGCGCGATCCAGATCCTCCAGGGTGATCTGGCGCTCGATGACTTCAAAACCCTCGCGGCGGGCGAGCGCAATGACGGTGCGCCGCGTGATGCCATTCAAGAAGCAGTCCGGCAAGGGTGTGTGGATCTGGCCGTCGATCACCAGGAAGACATTGGCGCCGGTCGCCTCGGCCACCAGGCCGCGGTAGTCCAGCATCAAGGCGTCCTGAAAGCCCCGCCGCTCTGCCTCATGCTTCGACATGGTGCAGATCATGTAAAGGCCAGCCGCTTTCGACTGGGTCGGCGCACAGTCGGGCGCCGGACGCCGCCAGGGCGCCATGGTGAGGCGAATGCCATTGGCCTTGAGCTCCGGCGAGAAATAGGCCGGCCACTCCCAGGCGGCGATCGCGACGTTGATCTTGGTCGATTGGGCAGAGACGCCCATCATCTCGCTGCCGCGCCAGGCAACCGGGCGCACATAGGCGTCGGTCAGCTTGTTGGCGGCGACGACGGCGTCGGCCGCGGCATCGATCTCTTCGACGCTGTAAGGCAGGTTGAAGTCCAGAATCTCGGCCGACTGTTTCAGCCGCAAGTGATGCTCATGTCCCTTGAAGATGACGCCGCCATAGGCACGCTCACCTTCGAAGACGCTAGAGGCATAGTGCATTGCGTGCGAGAGAACATGAAGACGTGCCTCGGTCCAAGGCACCAGTGCCCCGTTCAACCAGATGAACCCGGGGCGGTTATCGAAGGTCTGGGTCGCCATATCGGTTCCGTTCCAAGCCAGTTTGCGCTAATCGAACTAACAGGATCTCAAAGACCTCTTCAGCGGCGTCTCAGAAATCCTGCGCTCACACCCGGAGTGCCCACGAATGAGGCAGATCCGAATCAAAACGCAATTTTATTGCGTATCTGATGGAGTAATGATAACGATGGGATGCAGAATAAGTCAACATGACTGACGTATCGCATAGCTGCCCTGCGACATGGTCGACCTGAAATCCGGCGCCAATCCGCTGTTCCTGCGCGAGGAGGAACTGCGCCGCGGGATAGAGCTGATGTTCTATGCCTATCGGGAATTCACCTCAGAACCGGACCGCATCCTGTCCGAGATCGGTTTCGGGCGCGCGCACCATCGCGCCATCTACTTCATCGGTCGCTACCCTGGGATCACCATCAGCGAGCTGCTGGTCATTCTGCGCATCACCAAGCAGAGCCTGTCGCGCGTTCTGAGCCAGCTGCTGGAACAGGGCTATGTCGTGCAGACCCGCGGCCTGCGCGACCAGCGCCAACGCCTCTTGACCCTGACCGAGAGCGGTCGCGATCTGGAGGAGCGCCTGACGGACACGCAGCGTCAGCGCTTTGCCGCCGCCTATCGCTCTGCCGGCGCCGAAGCTGTAGCCGGCTTCCGTGCCGTCTTGGCCGGGATCATGGATCCCGCTGACCTGGAGCGGGTGGAGCGGCTGTTGCCCAGCCCACCGGACGGCAAGCGGCGTGATGCAGACGAAGAGGACAGTGGTCGCGGCAAGCTCGCCGACAAGGTCGGTCGGTGACGCCATGGCAGAGGCTGAGGCCCATGTCCTGGTGGTCGACGACGACCAACGCCTCTGCGATCTGCTGTCTCGCTATCTGGCCGCCGAGGGCTTTTCCGTCACCACGGCCAGCGATGCCGAGGCGGCTGAGCTGCAGCTTGCCGCCTTCTCCTTCGATCTCTTGATCCTCGACATCATGCTGCCGGGTGCCAGCGGGCTCGACCTAGCCCGCAAGCTGCGCAGCTCAAGCCGTGTGCCGATCCTGCTGCTCTCGGCCAAGGGCGAGCCCAATGATCGCATTCAGGGGCTACAAGCCGGTGCCGACGACTATCTGCCCAAGCCCTTCGAGCCCAGAGAGCTGGTGCTTAGGATCAATGCGATCCTCAGGCGTGCGCGCCCCGAAGCACCGGTCGAGACCAAGCTTCTGCGCTTTGGCAGCTTCGCCTTCGATCGCGATCGGGGCAGCCTCACGCAGAATGGTCAGCAGGTGCATCTGACCGAGACCGAGACCACACTGCTGCAGGTGCTGGCTGAGAAGGCGGGCGATGCGGTCAGCCGCGAAGAGCTGGCCGGGACCAGCGAGGCTGGCAAGCTGCGGTCGGTCGACGTGCAGATGACCCGCCTGCGCCGCAAGATCGAGAACGACCCGCGCTTTCCGCGCTATCTGCAAACGGTGCGCGGAACAGGCTATATCTTGGTCGTGGACTAGACCGGCCCGCCCGACGAGGCTGGGTGATCCAAGAGACTGTTAGGACGAGACGCCAGGCCCTTGCGCATACGCATACCGATTATCGACGATCTGCCCTGGCATCTGGTCAAGCGATTCCTGCCACGCAGCCTGCTCGGCCGCTCGGTGCTGATCATCGTCATTCCGATGATCCTGCTGCAGGTCTCTGCCACCTGGTTCTTCTTCGATCGCCACTACGACGTCATCACCAAGCGCCTGGCCCAGGGCCTGGCCGGCGGGCTGGCCACCGTGATCGCGCTGATGGAGGAGGATCGCAGCCGGTTGGAGCGGGACATGCTGGTGGATCTGGCCGAGCGCTCCCTGGAGTTCTCGATCCTCTTTCAAGAGGGCGTTCAACTGCCCGAGGACATCCAGCCGCCGATCGACAGCCTTTTGGACCGCCACCTGGCCAACGCGATCGCCGCCCGGATCGATCGTCCCTTCACCATGGATACCGAGAGCATGCCCAGCTATGTGGAGGTGATGGTCTCGCTGCCCGACGGCGTCCTCAGGGTGTTGGTCAAGCGCAAACAGCTCTTCAGCGACACGACCTACATCTTCGTCGTCTGGATCGTCTGTTCGTCGATCCTGCTGTCCTTGGTCGCCTTCATCTTCATGCGCAACCAGGTGCGCCCGATCCGGCGCCTCGCCAAGGCGGCCGACGCCTTTGGGCGGGGCCGCGACGTGGCCGACTTCCGCATCGAGGGCGCCAGCGAGGTACGCCAGGCTGCCACCGCCTTCCTGGAGATGCGCTCGCGCATCAAGC
The DNA here is from genome assembly GCA_963669335.1 of Rhodospirillales bacterium. Taxonomy (GTDB): domain Bacteria; phylum Pseudomonadota; class Alphaproteobacteria; order Kiloniellales; family JACOMY01; genus JACOMY01. The sequence continues at coordinate 83,044 of OY770023.1, read as the reverse complement.
GGCAGATCACACAGCGCACGGCCATGCTGGCGGGAGTGAGCCACGACCTGAGAACGCCCTTGACCCGCATGAACCTGGAGCTTGCCATGGCCCCGCAAGGGCGCATGCGCGAGGGCCTGATCACCGACGTCGCCGAGATGGAGCATATGATCGATGCCTATCTCTCCTTCGCCCGCGGCGAGGAGGGCGAGCAGATGATCACCACCGACCTGGCAGAGCTCTTGACCGAGGTGGTGGAGCGCCTGCGCCGCGGCGGGGGTAAGGTCAGCCTCAGCGCCAAAGAGCCAGCCGAGATGCTGCTGCGCCCAGAAGCGCTCAGGCGCGCGCTCAACAATCTCTTGGAGAATGCCATTCGCTATGGTCGTACCGTCTCTGCAACCCTGCAGGTCGGCCAGCACCGTGTCGCTGTGCTGATCGACGACGATGGGCCGGGCGTGCCGCCCTCACAGCGCGATCTGGTCTTCCGTGCCTTCCACCGCCTGGAACCGGGCCGCGACCCCAACCGCGGCGGCGCCGGCCTGGGCCTCACCATCGCCCGCGACATCGCCCGCAGTCACGGCGGCGATGTGACCCTGGAAGACTCGCCCCTGGGCGGACTGCGTGCCGTCCTTCGTTTGCCCCGATGAGGTAATCATCTGGCCTGCGGCGACCGAATAGAGTTACCCTAGGCCTCCCAAGCAGCCATCGATGGAGGCGCAGTCATGGCCGGTTCCGTATTCAAGAAGATCGGTGAGGTTGTCGAGGGTTTCACCACCTTGGAGGTCAAGACGAAGATCGTCGACGGTCCGACCAAGGAGATCAGCACCAAGGTGAATGTGGTGACCGGTGACGCCGAATTCGCGATCCACAAGGATTTCGTACCGGACATCGCCAACTTGGCAGCTCTTCACGAGAAACAGGTCGCCGAATCACGGGAAATCATCGCTGCGACCATCAAGGCCCTGGCCGATCTCGGCGAGAAGGTGGGTGACAAGGTGGAGGCCTATCTGCAAAGCGACGACGGGACCTAGGCCCGGAAGGGCCAAAGAACCATGGCCGATCCGGGTGCCGTTGAGCAGGGTCTGATCGCCAATCTGACCAAGCTCGAAATCAACACCATCATCAAGGATAATTTGACTGCCCGGAAGATGCCCGATCCGGGCAACGCGATCCTCGACATCGCGCTGACCTATGCTTGGGAGCTGGAGGCCAGTGGCTTCGATATCGATGCCTGGTTCGCCGATCCTCTGCTGGCCCCCACGCCGCCGGAGGTCGAGAAAGAGCAGCGTCTTCGGTCCTTGGAAGAGCTCGAAACCGCTCTGGTGCAGAAGGCCCAGGGATTGCTGTCCGATCTGGCCAGCATCACTGAGAAGCCGGAGGACAAGGGCTTCGACGATTCCTGCATCACCCTGGACGCCAAGACCTTCATCGCGCTGCGCTGGGCCGCTTGGCTGATGAGCAAGCATCCCAAGGTCACGGCCAAACATGCCGTCATCCTGAACCGCGTGCGCCAAAACAGCGACCAGATGAAGAACCTGCTGCTACGCCTCTATGGCGACAAGGATTTCGAGCAGGTCTTCGGCTGTGGCCGCAACAGCCTGAACCGCATCGGCGATGGCCCGCGTGCAGTGGCGCGCGATGCCTTGATGCTGGACACCAAGGACATGACCCTGCTGCGCAAGACTTGGGAAATCGGCGTGCAGGAGGTCGTCGCACAGACGGTGATTGACCTGGACGGTGACACCATCACCTACGTCGCCCGACGCTACTCCGCACCCAGTTGGGGTCATATGATAGAGGTGCACCGGCTGGGCGTGCAGTCTGCGGTCGGCTATTGGGGCAACCTGATCGACGCCATGCGCCGCTTCGTCACCGACCTTGTCTCGATTGCGGTGGGCGGCTCCGGTAAACAGCAATGAGGCCATCAGCCCTCATCGCCAGCACGAGCCTGCTTCTCTTGCGCAAGCTGGGAGCCGACGAGGTCTTGTTGGCGGCCGTGGAGGGTGGTCTGGACGTAAGGACACGCCAGCAAGGCCAAGTCATGCTGCATTCCGTCCTCCAGATCGACGGAGACATCATCACCTACGTCAGCAGTGGGCTGCCTGAAGAAAGCAAACTGGCAGAGATCCACTTCCAACGCGTTGAGGCCAAGGCGAAGGCGCTGATCGCCAGCATCAACAAGCTGCTTGCGGTCTTGGTCGCTCTGCCCACTGGTCTGCTGATGGCGCTGACCCTGGGTGACGCGCTGGACGGTAACGGGATGGCTTGGTTTGCCCTTCTGGCAGAGTTCCTGGCGGCCACAAGCGGCCTCGCCTTGCCGGGGCCGCGGAAGCTGATCTCACGGGTTGCCCTTGGGCCTGCCATCAAATGGATCGTCCGCAAGCGTGGGCCCAGCCTGCTCGGAATGGCACTCCGTTAAGAGGAGTGTACGATGGATCCTAGATGGCCTGACGAAGCAGCGCGGCACCCGCGCCCAAGGCCCTGAGCTTACGCGCAGCCACGCCGCGCGACAGCGGTGCCATTCCGCAGTTGGTACAGGCCTGGATCTGGCCGGCGTCGACATGCCGGCTGGCCTGACGCAGGGTCTGGGCGACCTCCTCCGCCGTTTCGATACGGTTGCTAGCAACGTCCACGGCACCCACCAGCACCTGCTTGTCCTTCAGAAGCCCGATCAGCGACATGGGCACCTTGGAGCCGGCACACTCCAGCGAGACCTGATCCACCTTGCTGGCGTTGAGTGCGGGAAAGATCTCCTCGTACTGGCGCCATTCAGAACCCAAGGTCCCCTTCCAGGTGATGTTGGCTTCGATGCCGTAGCCATAGCAGATGTGAACCGCGACCTTGCAGGTCAGGCCCTCGGCCGCACGCTCGAGCGCAGCAATGCCCCAGTCCTTCACATCATCCATGAAGACGTTGAAGGCCGGCTCGTCGAACTGGATGACATCGACGCCCTCGGCCTCCAGTTCCCGCGCCTCCTGATTTAAGAGCGCGGCGAAGGCCATGGCCATGTCTGCGCGCCGGCCATAGTGCGCGTCAGCGATGGTATCGCAAATGGTCATGGGGCCCGGCAGGGTGAACTTCATCTGCCGGTCGGTAAAGCCGCGCAGAAAGCGCGCCTCTTCGACATGCACGGGCTTCGGCCGGCTGAGCGCGGCCGTCACCGTCGGCACATCGACCACATAGCGGTCGGCGCGAATGCCCATCTTGGTCTTCAGCTGCCAATCGATGCCCTGGATCTGTTCCAGGAAGCCGTGCACGAAGTGCATGCGAAACTGCTCACCCTCGGAGACGATGTCCAGGCCAGCAGCCTCCTGCTCCTTCAGCCACACCAGAGCGGCGTCGCGCTGCCCGTCGCGCAATCCTTCGCCTTCCAACTTCCAGGGTGCCCAAAGCTTTTCGGGTTCGGCCAACCAAGCGGGCTTCGGCAGGCTTCCGGCCAGGGTGGTCTCAAACATCTCCTCGTCTCCCACACGCAACGATTTGGCCAGTCTGCCCACAGAGAGCAGCCGAGGCCAATGCTAAAGCGGAGACGGAATCTCGGAGAGGATTAGTCGCGCGGGGCGTACTTGGCCAAGATGCGCTGCAGGGTCCGACGGTGCATGCGCAGACGACGCGCGGTCTCCGAGACATTGCGATTGCACTGCTCATAGACGCGCTGGATGTGCTCCCACCGCACGCGGTCGGCCGTCATCGGCAGCTCCGGCGGCGGCGGAGCGTCTTCGTCGCCCTGCTTGAGAGCGGCCAGAATCTGATCCGCATCGGCCGGCTTCGGCAGATAGTCGATGGCACCCAGCTTTACCGCTGCAACCGCTGTCGCGATGTTACCATAACCGGTCAGGATGATGGCCTTGGCGTTGGGGCGCAGCTCATGCAGACGTTTCACCACGTCCAACCCGCTGCCGTCGCCTAGACGCAGGTCCACCACGGCATAGGACGGCGGGCTGCCCTCGACCGCGGCAACACCATCGGCGACGCTGTTGGCGGTGGAGACGCTGAAGCCGCGTTTCTCCATCGCTTGCGCCAGTCTATTGCAAAGGCGCTCATCGTCGTCGACCAGCAACAGGTTCTGAATCGTATTCATGCCACTCCTTCCTGATCTACCGCAGGAAACTGATCCAATTGCCACGAAATGGCAACCTCTGCACCGCCGTTAACAGCGTTGCGGAACTGTATGGCTGCCCCGCCATGACCCAGCAAGGTCTTGGCGATAAAGATGCCGAGGCCCATGTGCGATGCCGGGCCGGAGATCTCGTCACGCGGGTCCGGCCGGTCACTCGACAGGTAGGGCTCGCCCAGGCGGTCCAGAAGCGCAGTTTCGAACCCTGGGCCGTCATCTGCAATGACCACAGTCAAAAGCCGGGTGGTCCAGCGGCAAGTAACCACCACCCGCTTTTCTGCAAACTGCATGGCGTTCTGCAACAAGGTGCCCAGTCCGTGCAGCAAGGCCGGATCGCGCGGCAGAAGCGGCATGGGCTCATCGTGCTTGACGTTGAAGAGAACCTCGACCTCGTCGCGATGCTGACTGTCGGCCGCCAGTTCCAAGAGCGCCTTGACCGGAAGCAGATTGTAGGCTTCGCCGCTGTCTGGAGTCGGCCTGCGCGCCATCTCGGCCAAGAGCTCCGCACAGCGATCCACCTCTTCGGCCAAGAGATCCAGGTCGGCGCGCCACTCCGAATCGGCCGGTACGTCGCGCTGCAGTTCCTTGGCGACCAGCTTTACGGTGCTGAGCGGCGAGCCCAGTTCATGGGCAACCGCAGCCGCCAAACCACCCAGCGAGGCCAGCTGCTGCTCGCGCGCAAGCGCCGCCTGGGTCGCTGCCAAGGCCTGTCCCACCGCGCGTCCTTCTGAGGCCAGGGAGGCGACATAGACGGCAATGAAGACGGTGGCCAACACCAGGCCCGCCCAGATGCTGCCCATGAAGAGCGGATCCAGGTGGAGGGATCCCTCAAACCAAGGCAAGGGTTGGTGCCAGATCGCCAGCACCGTCTCCAGGGTGACCGCCAAGGCGGCAAGCAGGGTTGTCGAGCGCGCAGAGAGCGCTGAGGCCGAAACCGTCACCGGCGCCAGGATCAGGACTGAGAAGGGGTTGGAGAGCCCACCGGTCAGCAGCAGCAAGCCGCTGAGCTGAAACAGGTCGAAGGCGAGCAGGCGCGTGGCGGCGGTTTCACTCAACCAGAGACCGCGCCCGACCAGCGCAGGCGTAATCAGGTTCACCAAGGCCGATGCCAGGACCAAGAACATCAGCGGCATCAACGGCAGATCCAGCGCCAACCAGTAGTCCGCGACGAAGAGCGCCACCGCCTGACCGGCAATGGCGATCCAGCGGATCAATGTCAGGGTGCGGCGGCGAATCGGCCCCTCGCCGCCGGCGCCTTCAAAGACGCCGACTCGTCCCCTGAGGGTGCTTGCGAGGCTTTCGGCTTCGTCCTGAACCAGCGGAAGGTCGATCAGGCCGCCTGACGCGGGCCAGAATCCCTATTGGCGGCCTCACGCAGTGCGGCACGCTCCATACGTCGCTGGCGTGACTTCAAGAGCCAGAAGCCAATGCGAGAACTCATGCGGGCGAGGCTGCTGTGCGGCTTCAAGCCGGCTGCCTTGAAGGACATGGAAATCGCGCGATCCATGTGCTGGGGCCCATAGAGGCGATAGACCCGCAAGAGGTAGTCACGCCCGTCGGCTTCCCGGTCGTAGGGCCGGCTGCGGTCACCATTGGCGGCATAGTTGGCATAGGCCAACTCATCGTCCTCGGTCTCCTGCACGCGGCCGGCTGCGATCATGATGCGTCTCAAGCTGCTGATCTGTTCCTCGTCCAGATAGCGCTTTAGATGCACGTAGAAGAGCTTGTAGTGCCGGTACTCATCGGCGGCGATGTGCGCGCAGATCTTCTTCAGGACCGGCTCGTCGGTCGCCGGCGCGAAGGCCGTGTAGAAAGAGGAAGTGCCGACCTCGACGATGCAGCGTGACATGAGTTCGCCGGCACGGCTGCCCCTGACAGAGCCGTCGACGTCCAAGGGCAAGGAGAAGCCCTCTCTAAAGCGCTGGACCGCGGCTTCGAAATCAAACGCGGGATCGACCGCCTGCGCCCAACGGCCCAACGCGCGTCCGTGCAGGATCTCCTCCTCCGCCCACTGTGCAATGGCCTTGTGAAAAGCCTCGTCGCCCGGGAAGACCTTGTAGAGGTAGTCGGCATAGTCATGCGCATTGAACTCCACCAAAGCCGCGGCCTTGACGGTTTTCAGATGCTCGGCATCGACCTTGCCAGGAGCTAGTTCCTCCCAGGGTAGGCGATCAATCCAGGTCTCGGTCATCACGTCTATCCCCCGGCTGCATCGCGACACTGCGCGCCCTACCATTTTCGCGAATCAGCTGGAAGCAGGGGAAGCCAATTCCCCCCTTCTTAGCGTTACAGCATTATTTAGCAATCGAGAGGGCGTTGTGCCAGAGGTTACAGCAGGAAATGGAAACTGATGCCGCGCTGCAACAGTCTGCCAGAGCGCAACCAAATCACTTTCAAAATCGGTAGATTCGCGCCGCCCTGGCCCTTCCCGGCACCTCGAGCGGCCGGGAATCAGCGGTACGCGGTTAAGCGAGAGCCCTCAGCTTGGCTGTCTCGATCTCGATCCGGCGTTCAAGATGTGCCTTTTCGGTCTCATCGCGCGCGTCCAAGAGCTCGTCCTGGGCGTTCTTGAGAGCCTGTTCCACATCGGCACGCTTGACGCCGTCTAGACGCACCGCCTCTTCGGCCAGGACCGTCAAGCGCTCTGGGGTCACCTCGGCAAAGCCGCCGGCGACGAAGATGCGCTCGCGAATCTTGCGGGCCTCATAGACCGCCAGCACGCCGGTCCGCACCGTGGTGATCATCGGCGCGTGACGCGGCAAGACACCATAGTCGCCGTCGCCACCCGGCACGGTGACCATCTCGGCCGCCTCGGAGAGAATGATCTCTTCCGGGGCGACCAGTTCGAATTGGAAGGTCTCTGCCATTGGCTCGCGTTCCGATCAGTCGGCTTCTTGGGCGGCTCGTTAGGCTGCTTCCGCAGCCAGCTTCTTCGCCTTCTCCAGCGCGGTATCGATGGTACCGACCATGTAGAAGGCGGCCTCCGGCAGGTGATCGTACTCACCCGCACAGATGCCCTTGAAGCCACGGATCGTCTCCTCCAGCGGCACCTGCACGCCGGGGAAGCCGGTGAAGACCTGGGCCACGTCGAAGGGCTGCGAGAGGAAGCGCTGGATCTTACGCGCACGGGCCACGGTCAGCTTGTCCTCTTCCGAGAGCTCGTCCATGCCCAGAATGGCGATGATGTCCTGCAAGGACTTGTAGGACTGCAGGATCTCCTGCACGCGGCGCGCCGTATCGTAGTGTTCTTCACCGACAACCTGGGGATCCAGGATACGGCTGTTGGAGTCGAGCGGATCCACGGCCGGGTAGATGCCCAGCTCCGCGATCTGACGCGACAGCACCGTGGTGGCGTCCAAGTGAGAGAAGGAGGTTGCAGGCGCCGGGTCGGTCAAGTCGTCGGCCGGCACGTAGATGGCCTGCACCGAGGTGATCGAACCCTTCTTGGTCGAGGTGATGCGCTCCTGCATGGCGCCCATATCGGTCGCCAGGGTCGGCTGATAGCCCACGGCCGAGGGAATACGACCCAGCAGTGCGGAGACTTCCGAACCAGCCTGAGTGAAGCGGAAGATGTTATCCACGAAGAAGAGCACGTCCTGGCCCTCCTCATCGCGGAAGTACTCCGCCAGGGTGAGACCGGAGAGGCCGACGCGGGCACGGGCACCCGGCGGCTCGTTCATCTGGCCGAAGACCAGCGCCACCTTGGACTTGTCGCCTTCAAGGTCGATAATGCCGCTGTCGACCATCTCGTGATAGAGGTCGTTGCCCTCACGGGTACGCTCTCCGACGCCGGCGAAGACCGAGTAGCCACCATGCGTCTTGGCAATGTTGTTGATCAGCTCCTGAATGAGCACCGTCTTGCCCACGCCGGCGCCGCCGAAGAGGCCGATCTTACCGCCCTTGGCGTAAGGAGCCAGCAGATCCACGACCTTAATGCCGGTGACCAGGATCTCGGCCTCGGTCGACTGCTCGGAGAACTCCGGCGCCGAACGATGGATCGGTGCGCGCTTCAAGCCCTCGACGGGACCGCGCTCGTCGATCGGCTCGCCGATAACGTTCAGGATGCGACCCAGGGTCTTCGGGCCGACGGGAACGGCGATGGCATTGCCGGTGTCGGTCACCTTCTGGCCGCGGGTCAGGCCTTCGGTCGAGTCCATGGCGATGGCGCGCACACTGTTCTCGCCCAGGTGCTGAGCCACCTCCAGGACCAGGCGGTTGCCCTGGTTGTCGGTCTCAAGTGCGTTCAGGATCGACGGCAGTTCGCCGTCGAAGTGGACGTCGACGACCGGGCCCATGACCTGGGTGATGCGCCCCGTGACGTTGCTCTGCTCGCTCATCCTTCGTGTCCTCGCTTCTGGTCTCGTCTGCTTCGCCTTAAGCCGCGCTCTGCATGGCTTCCTTGGCGGAGACGATCTCGATCAGTTCCTTGGTAATGATGGCCTGACGGGTCCGGTTGTAAGTCAGGGTCAGGCGGTCGATCATGTCACCGGCATTGCGGGTCGCATTGTCCATGGCGGACATGCGCGCACCCTGCTCGCTGGCGTTGTTCTCAAGCACGGCCTTGTAGAGCTGTACCGAGAGGTTCCGCGGCAGCAATTCGGCCAGGATCGCCTCTTCGTCGGGCTCGTAGTCGTAGATCGCACCCCCGCTTCCCACGGTCGGTGCCTCCTCGCCCTCGGCCTCTTCCACATGAAAGGGCACGAGCTGCTGCAGGGTGACAATCTGGCTGATCGCCGACTTGAAGCGGGCATAGACCAAGGTGCAGACGTCGAACTCACCGGCTTCGAACATCTGGGTCACCCGCTCGGCGATCCCTGCGGCCTTGTCGAAAGAGGGGCGCGGACGGTTCACATCCTCGATCGTATCGATGATGAGGTTGCGATAGTCGCGGCGCAGCTGATCACGTCCTTTGCGGCCGACGCAGAGGATCTTGACCGTCTTTCCTTCACCTTCCAGCCTCGCGATGTTGCGCTTGGCCTCACGCACGATGTTGGAATTGAAACCGCCGCAGAGGCCGCGATCGGATGTGGCGACGATCAGCAAGTGCGTCTGGCTCTGGCCAGTGCCGGCAAGCAGCTTCGGCATACCGGGCTGACCGGCGACCGAGGCTGCTAGGCGACGCAGAATGCTCTCCATGTGCTCGGCATAGGGGCGCGCCGCTTCGGCTTGCTCCTGCGCACGACGCAGCTTGGCCGCGGCCACCATCTTCATGGCCGAGGTGATCTTCCGGGTCGCCTTGACGCTGTCGATGCGTACGCGAAGGTCTTTAAGGCTTGGCATGCGCCCGCTCCGTCTTTTCTAGGCGAGGCGCTTAGGCCACGAAGGCTTCGGCGAAGTCCTTGAGCAGCTTGCTCAGCTTCTCTTCCGCAGCATCGTCCATCTGCTTCTTGTCGCGGACAGAGGCCAGGATCTCCTTGCCGCTGCCACGCAGATCAGCCAGCAGCTGCTTCTCGAAGTCGCCGACCTTGTTGGTCGGCACGCCATCGAGGTAGCCCTTCACGCCGGCATAGATCACGCAGACCTGCTCTTCCATCGGCAGCGGCTGGAACTGCGGCTGCTTCAAAAGCTGGGTCAGGCGCGCACCGCGGGCCAGCAGGCGCTGAGTCGAAGCATCGAGGTCAGAGGCGAACTGCGCGAAGGCCTCCATCTCACGATACTGCGCCAGCTCCAGCTTGATCGAGCCGGCCACCTTCTTCATCGCCTTGGTCTGCGCCGCAGAGCCCACACGCGACACCGAGATGCCGACGTTCAGGGCGGGGCGGATGCCACGGTAGAAGAGGTTGGTCTCCAGGAAGATCTGACCGTCGGTGATGGAGATCACGTTGGTCGGAATGTAGGCGGAGACGTCACCGGCCTGGGTCTCGATCACCGGCAGCGCGGTCAGAGAGCCGCCGTCGTGTGCGTCGCTCATCTTCGCCGCACGTTCGAGCAGGCGAGAGTGCAGATAGAAAACGTCACCCGGGAAGGCTTCACGTCCCGGCGGGCGGCGCAGCAGCAGCGACATCTGGCGATAGGCCACGGCCTGCTTGGAGAGATCGTCGTAGGCGATCACGGCGTGCATGCCGTTGTCGCGGAAGAACTCACCCATGGTGCAGCCGGAATAGGGCGCCAGGAACTGCAGTGGTGCCGGATCCGAAGCCGTGGCAGCGATGACGATGGAGTACTCCAGAGCGCCCTGGTCCTCCAGCACCTTCACGAACTGGGCGACGGTAGAGCGCTTCTGACCAACCGCGACATAGATGCAGTAGAGCTTCTGCTTCTCGTCGTCGCTCTGGTTGATCGGCTTCTGGTTGATGAAGGTGTCCAGCACGATGGCGGACTTGCCGGTCTGGCGATCGCCGATGATCAGCTCGCGCTGGCCGCGGCCGATCGGGATCAGGGCGTCGATGGCCTTGAGGCCGGTCTGCATCGGCTCGCTCACCGACTGGCGCGGAATGATGCCCGGCGCCTTCACCTCGACGCGGCGACGCTCGGCACCCTCGATCGGACCCTTGCCGTCCAGCGGGTTGCCCAGTGCATCCACGACGCGACCCAGCAAGCCCTTGCCCACCGGCACGTCGACGATGTCGCCGGTCCGCTTCACCACATCGCCTTCACGGATCTGGCGATCGTCGCCGAAGATCACGATGCCGACGTTGTCGCTTTCCAGGTTCAGCGCCATGCCGCGCACGCCGCTGGCGAACTCGACCATCTCACCGGCCTGGACGTTGTCCAAACCGTAGACGCGTGCCACGCCGTCGCCGACCGACAGCACCTGACCGACCTCGGAAACGTCCGCCTCGGTGCCAAAGCCCTCAATTTGCTGCTTCAGAATTGCGGAGATTTCCGCAGCGCGGATGTCCATGGCCCTATGCCCCCTTCATCGCCTGCTGGAGTTTCATGAGCTTGGTCTTCAGCGAGGCGTCGACCATGCGACTGCCGACCCGGACAACCAGCCCGCCCAAAAGATCGGCATCGACTGCCGATTCTACCGTGACCTTGCTACCGACCGCACGGCGCAGGGCCTCGGTCAGCGCTTTCGACTGCGCAGCGGTTAGCGCCCGCGCAGAGGTTACCTTCGCCGTCACCTCGCCGCGCTTGCGCGCCAGCTCTGTGAGGTAGGCCTCGATCATGCCCGACAGCGCAAAGAGGCGACGATTGCGAGCGACCACCAACACGAACTTACGTGTCAGCTCGCCGATCTCCGCCTTCTCCAGGACCGCGGTGATCGCGCTCTCCTGCTGGGCACGGCCGAACAGCGGGCTGCGCAGCAAACGGCGCAGATCCTCGCTTTCGCCAATCATTGTCTTGATGTCGCGCAGGTCGCCCGCGACCTGATCCAGAGAGCCTTGCTCTTCCGCCAACTCCAGCAGTGCCAGGGCATAGCGTCCGGCGACACCGCCGACACTGCCCACTGCACCTTCGCTTTCGCTTGCCACTGCCAGTCCGCTCCCGATCCCTAGCACCTGGCCCTCACCAGCAAGGGCCGTTCTTGTCTCAATCGTCTGGCCCGCCGTCACGCAGTCGCGCGCACGGCGCCCGTTTTAGACGGGTGCTCGTGCGCGACCACTTGACTGCCTGCTCTTTGCTGCAATGCGAAAGACCCGGCGAACTGCGGGGGGCTAGGTAACATAGCCCCTAGGGCCTTGCAAGCCGTGACCCGCCGCCGCAGGCCGGGCAAAAACGCCGCTGTCAGAGCCAGTTGTTCCGGCATGCGGAACGTGAACGGACAGTCGATGCCTATCCTCCTGGAATCCTTGGAAAGCCAAGCACCAGAAAGCAGGCCAATCGCGGCAAAAACACAGCCACGTGTTGGAAATTGATTCTGTGGTCTCATGCGGCAGGTTGACCATGGTCCCGCACGGCAACCTTTAACGAATAGGGAGAACGGGGATCATGAAACGTCTGCTCGGCCTTGCTGCAGCGGCACTGCTGTTGGCGAGCGGCACATCAGCCCAAGCGGCCTCTTGCGATGTCGGCAAACCCGGTTACGAGCTGACGCCGGACGAAGCGCAGGGCGTCTATGACTGCATCAAGGAGAGCCTGGTGGCAGGCTATCAGAAGGGCAACAAGCGCTGGGTCCCCAAGAGCATCGTCGACGACTATCGCAGCTGGGTCCTGGCCAGCAAGTATCCGGCCGCCCCCGGCTTCCACGGCGGTCGGTTCCTCATGACCTATGTGAACCCGACCGGCGCTGACTCTTACATGGAGTACAAAGAGGAAGACGTGGTGGTCCCCAGCGGCACCATTCTGGCCAAGGAATCGTTCAACATTAACGACGAGGGCAAGGTCCGCAAAGGTCCGCTCTTCATCATGCAGAAGGTGGAGAAGGGCAAGTCGCCGAAGACCGACGACTGGTACTACATGATGGTCGCACCCAATGGCACGCCGATGGCGGTCAACGTCTTCAAGGCCTGCTCTGAGTGCCATATGGAGAACTTCGGCACCCAAGGCGGTTATGGCTATCCAGTCCCGGAGGCCCGCGTTCACAAGCAGTAACAGGAGAGGCTGGTAACGGTCCTGGGAGCGGGCCCCGCCGTCGCCAGCCACGGCGGGGCCCATTTTTTGCTAAAGGAACGACTGGGGATCGACATCCACAGTCAGGCGCGCCGCACTCGGCAGGCGCACCGCATCCACCCAAGCGCGCACCACGGTCTGCAACAGCCGGCCGCGGGGTCCCTGCACCAGAAAGCGACGCCGGTGGCGCCCGCGCAGCACAGCCAAAGGTGCTGGGGCGGGACCCAGAATGCGGACGCCGGCGCCCTGTGGCGCCGCCCGTGCCAGAAGTGAGGCAGCACGATCCACCATGTCCTCGCTGGGCGCCGATAGGATGAGCGCGACTAGACGCCCATAGGGCGGCAGACCTCCAGCCCGACGCGCTGCCCCCTCGGCGGCCATGAAGGCATCGCGATCGCGTGCCGCCATGGCCTGCATCACAGGATGATCGGGATCGCTGGTCTGGATCAGCGCGCGCCCAGGTCTTTCGGCACGTCCTGCCCGACCGGAGACCTGCTGCAAAAGCTGGAAGGAGCGCTCGCCGGCCCTGAGGTCGCCACCGGCGAGACCGAGATCGCCGTCGACCACGCCGACCAGAGTGAGATCCGGAAAGTGGTGCCCCTTGGCGACCAGTTGGGTCCCGATCAGCAGATCCACATCGCGCTCCACCACCGCGCGGACCAGGGCCTGCGCATCGCTGGGACCGGCCAGCAGATCGCTGGAGAAGATGGCCCGCCGCGCCTGCGGGAAGAGGGCTGCCGCCTCTTCCGCCATGCGCTCGACCCCGGGTCCGCAGGCCGTCAGGCTGTTCTCGCTGTCGCACTCCGGACAACGCTCGGGCAGGCGGGTCCAGTCGCCACAGTGGTGGCATTGCAGCCTACCGGCCAGGCGATGCTCGACCAGCCAGGTGCTGCAGTGCCGGCACTGCAGACGATGGCCGCAGGTGCGGCAGAGGGTCAGCGGCGCATAGCCACGTCTGTTCAGGAACAGCAGGGCCTGCTCGCCCCTGGCCAAGGTCTCGGTCACCGCTTCGCGCAGCGGCGGCGAGAGCCAGGACTGACCCAGGCCATCGATCGGCGGCGGTTGCGCATTTCTCAGGTCGATCAGTTCCGCCTTCGGCAGCCCCGCTGCGCCGTGCCGCTGCGGCAGGCGTTCGATGGAATAGCGCCCGGCCTCAACATTGGTCAGGCTCTCCAGCGAGGGCGTTGCCGAGGCCAGAATGACCGGCAGATCGCCCAGACGCGCCCTGGCGACCGCCATGTCGCGCGCGTGGTAGTGGACGCCGTCCTCCTGCTTGAAGGCGGCCTCATGTTCTTCATCGACGACGATCAATCCCAGATTGCTGAAGGGCAGGAAAAGGGCAGAGCGTGCGCCCACGACCAGCGAGACGCGCCCCTCTGCCACCGCCCGCCAGGTGCGCCGCTTCACCCCCTGTCCCAGGTCCGAATGCCAGGCGGCCGGTGCCGCACCGAAGCGCCGCTCAAAGCGCTCCAGGATCTGCGCCGAGAGCGCAATCTCGGGCAGCAGCACCAGCACCTGCTTGCCGGCGGCCAGGGCTGCGGCTATGGCCTCCAGATAGACTTCTGTCTTGCCGGCACCGGTGACGCCATCCAGCAGGGTGACTGAGAAGCCGCTCTCCATTGCGGCAACCAGCCGCGCGGCAGCGGCTGCCTGCTGCTCAGAGAGATCGGGTCCGGGCCGGGTCGGATCGGGCTGCGGGAAGGGCCGATCAGGCAGGTACACCACCTCCAAGAGCCCAGCCTCGACCAAGCCCTTGACCACGGCCGGACTGACGCCGGCCTCTTCGGCGAGCGCCGTCCCGCCGCGCGCCAAACCGTCGCCGGCCACACGCAAGACGGCCTCGCGGGCTTTCGTCAGGCGCAGGCCGTCCGCCCTTTCGCCGGCATCCTCGCTGAGGCGCAGCGCGCGACGTGGCTTGCTGGGCTGTCCTAAGCCACTGCTGGACAGGACCATGCGCAAGACGGTACCGGGCGGGGCTAGCACATAATCGGCAACCCAATCGACGAAGCGCAGGCTGACCTCCGGCAGGATCGGGCTCTCGACCCGTTCGCTCACTGCTTTCAGTTTCTTGGCCGCAACCTCACCGCCCGGTCCCCAGACCACGCCCAGGGTCTCTCTGCCGCCGAGCGGCACCCGAACGACTGCGCCGTCTTGCAGCGCCATACCCTCCGGCACCAGATAGTCGTAGGCACCGCTGAGCGGCAGGGGTAAGAGGACCGCGCAGCGAGCCGGCCCATCCCCCAGGATATCACCTTGGGTATCTCCTTGGGCCTCTCGGTCGGTCTTGGCAATCTGCTTAGTCATGACCTAGGCTTTAGGCCAAAGCTTGCATCTGGAACAGCGTCCCGCAGGTTCGGCTTGGCCGACGCGGCGACAAAGGAGGAACTTGGAGCGACATGAAGTTCTTTATCGACACGGCCGATCTGGACGAGATCAAAGCGCTGGCAGCCACCGGGCTGGTCGACGGCGTCACCACGAATCCCTCTTTGGTGGCCAAGACCGGACGCTCCTTCCTGGAGGTGGTTGAAGAGATCTGCGGCGTGGTCAGCGGGCCGGTCTCGGCCGAGGTCACCGCAACCGATCATGCCACCATGCTGGCCGAAGGCCGCCATCTTGCGCAAGTCGCTCCCAACGTGGCGGTCAAGGTGCCCTTGACCATGGATGGTCTGATGACCTGTAAGGCGCTGTCTGACGAGGGCGTGCCGGTCAACGTGACCCTCTGCTTCTCGGCCGGTCAGGCGCTGCTGGCCGCCAAGGCCGGGGCTGCCTTTATCTCGCCCTTCGTCGGTCGGCTGGACGATGTCGGTCAGGACGGCATGGAGTTGATCGCCGAGATCGTCGAGATCTACGCCAACTATCCCGAGCTCAAGACCGAGGTGCTGGTCGCCTCGGTACGCGGGGTCAAGCATGTGGTGGAGGCCGCCCGCATGGGCGCCGACGTCGCCACCGTGCCGCCGGCTGTGCTGCGCGCCCTTTTCCACCATCCGCTGACCGACAAGGGTCTGGCGGCCTTTCTGGCCGATTGGGAAAAAACCGGCCAGAGCATCCTGCCGCAGCAAGCGGCGGCCGAGTAGCGAGACGATAAGGGGGCACCCATGGCAAGCGACGAGCAGAGCAAACCTCTCGCAGAACGCCCGCCCGCCGTGGGTGCCGATGAAGTCGCGCGCTTTTTGCGTCGCAATCCCGACTTCCTGCTGTCCCGCCCGGACATCTGCGAAGCGATCCTGCCGGAGATGGATCACGGCGAGGGCGTGGTTGACCTGCGCGCTGCCTTGCTGGACCGCGCACGCGGCGCCAACGAGCAGCTAAGGCGAGAGATCGCGCAGCTTGCCGACACCACGCGAGCCCTTCAGGCCGAGCAAAGCCGAGTGCTCGCAGCCTCCCGTGCGTTGCTGGCTGCCAATAGCTTTGAGGCCCTGGTCGCCAAGGTCTGGCAGGATCTACCCAGCCTGCTGCAGGTCGATGTCGTGGCGCTTGCGGTCGAGCAGCGCGACGAGATGCTCTGCGAGGAACGGCGCCCGACCCGGCTGCACGGTCTGGTCCAGCTTGCGCCCGGAACGGTCGATCGCCTCTTGGGCAGCAAGCCCGACATCGTGGTGACCAATGAAGGCCCCGGCACGCCGGAGGTCTTCGGCTCCGGTGCCGGTCTGGTGCGCGCCGAGGCCTTGATGCGGGTTACCGTCAGCGACAAGACCCCCCCGGCTCTTCTGGGCCTGGGCAGCCGTGATCGCGAGCGTTTTCAGCTCGGCCGCGCGACCGAAGCCGGCGGGCGCCTGCTGCTGCTCTTCCTGGCCGCGAGCCTGGGCGAATTGGTGCGCACCTGGTTGGTGCTGCCGCGCTAAGGCGTCCGATTGATGAGCGACTGGGCTCTCATCAGCGAAACCGACCTTCAGGATACGGTCACGGCCTGGCTTTCCTGGCTGACCCAGGAGAAGCGGGTCTCGGAGCACACCCTGGACGCCTATCGCCGGGACTTGGGCGGATTCCTCAGTTTTCTCTCCCTGCATCAGGGCGGGCGGATCGGCCTTGCCAACCTGGAAGCCCTGGTCTTGCGCGACTATCGCGCCTGGCTGGCCGAGCGCGCCGGGCGCGGGCTCTCCAACAGCTCCAGCGCCCGCGCGCTGTCGGTCGTCCGCAGCTTTTTTCGCTGGGGCGAGCGACAGGGCCGCTTCTCCAACAGTCAGATCGCGGGCCTGCGCACACCCAAGAGCAAGCAAGCGCTGCCCAAAGCGCTCTCCGCCCCCGACGCCGAAGAGCTGCTGGAGGCCCCCCTGCCGGGAGAACAGCCGGCCTGGATCCTGTCGCGTGACCGCGCCGTCCTGCTGCTGCTCTACGGCGCGGGCCTGCGCATCAGCGAGGCGCTCAGCCTCACCGCCAATGACCTGCCGAATGAACCCGAGGCACCGCTTCGGATCACCGGCAAGGGCGGCAAGACCCGCATGGTCCCGCTGCTGCCGCAAATCCCGGAGGCCATCGCCGACTACCAATGCCGCTGCCCCTTCGAACCGGCGGCCGAAGAGCCCCTCTTCCGAGGTCAGCGCGGCGGGCCGCTGCGCCCGCGGATCGTGCAGTTGCTGATCCAGCGGCTGCGCTACGGCCTGGGTCTGCCGGAAAGCACAACGCCGCATGCGCTGCGCCACTCCTTTGCCACCCACCTGCTGGCCGGCGGCGCCGATCTAAGGGGCATTCAAGAGCTGCTGGGCCATGCCTCACTCTCGACCACCCAGCGCTACACCGCGGTCGATCCCAGCGGGCTTCTGAAGGCCTTTCAGGCCCATCCGCGGGCCAAACGTCGATGAGGTCACTGCCGTCGCGCCGCCGAGCGGCTGCCGCCTTCGCCCTGGTCGGTCTCATTGCCGGCGCGGCGCACGTTCTGGCGAGTGATGCGCAGAGTGTCCGCCTTTGGCGTGAGGTCTTGCCGCTCGCGATCCTTGTCGGCGCTGTCCTGGGTGCTGTGTTCAGACCCTCTGGAGGACTGCGCGGCGCCCTTATCGCCGTTCTGGCGATCCTGGTCTTCGCCTTTGCCTACGGCGTCGCAGAGACCGCCATCTTGGCCAACAAAGGGGAGATTGCCGGGCTTGCTGATTGGCCGGCCAGCATTCTCCATTGGACCGTAAGAGTGCTCGAACAGTCCGCTGTCGCGGGATTGGTTGCCGCTCTCGGTGGCGCTGCAGCAGGTTGGTGGCTCGCGCGGTAAATGCTCAGAGATCGAGCAGCGAACACACCTTTTATTCCACTACTCGCTCAATGAGAGCTTCTGAATCACTGTGACCATGTTCTCGATGATCTCCGGATCGTCAATGCCGGGATCGGGCATCACGGTGCCGGCGGCGAAGGCTTCGGGGTCGGAGATGTAGGCCGCTAGGTTTTTCTCGCTCCACTCTCCCCCATGCCCGCGCAAGGCATCGGAATAGCCCTCGAAGTCGCTTGCTGCGATCGCTCGTCCGAACAGCAGAGCCAGACTGGGGGCATTGCCGTGCTCACCCGGGCTCAGGGAGTGGCATTCCCGACAGGCATTAAAAGACTGCTCGAGGGTGGTTCGCTCTGACGAGCCCAGATCCATCCGATCGAGCGCAACTTGCAGCGGATCGACGGTGACAAGCTCGGCCGGCGAGAGGAAGATCAGCTTTCTGCTGTCCGTCCAGAGCACAACGCCCCCCTCAGTCGGCTGTGCATAGCGCACGCGTTCGCCGACCGGGATGCGCTCTGTAAAGAGCACGCGCCCCTCTTCCAGCCTGATCCGGAACAGGGATTTTCCGCCCAAAGTGCCCATCAGCAGGTCCCCGTCCCAGATCGGGTGGACATCTTCGATCGGATTGAGGCTAGAGATGGCAACAGAGGGCAACCAGGCGAAGAGGGGCTTCTCGAAGCCGTCATGATGGCCGAGTGACTCGCTCGTGCCCGGCATTGGTCGCTTGTTGTACATCGTGCCCAGGGTGACGCTGGGCCAACCATAGTCCCTGCCCTCGACGATCCTGTTCAGCTCGTCGCCACCCCGCATGCCATGTTCGACGGCGTAGACCTCGCCGTCCAACCAGGCGACGCCCTGCATGTTCCGATTGCCCTTTGACACCACCCGATGGCCGGACCCATCCAAAGGAATCTCGATGACCTTGCCGTATTCCTGCGTGTCATCTTGCGAGACGGCGTAGGCCGCGTAGACACCGTCAAAATGATAGTCGCCTGAACCCAGGTAGATCGAGCCGACACCGTCATAGGCGATCCGCCCGCCGGCAGTGTGTCCTTCTAGGGCGCGATAGAGCGACTTCAGAGGCAGGCAGGGGGAGGTCTCGTAGAGGGTCTCCCAATCAGCTGCCTTTGCCTTCAATTCGCGGATGCGCCCCTCCGGCAAGATGAGCCGGGCGACCGCGTTAACGTAGCAGGCCTCTGCAGGCTTGTAGCGCGTGAAGGACGCTATCAAGACGCGCTGCTCGCCCGCGTCGAGAGCGAGAATGTCGTTATAGCGGAACCAGTAGTAGCGGTGATCCAGATCGTCAAAGCGTTCCTCGGCATCGCGTTGATAGGCCTCAAAGCCGTTGTCGGGCGCTTCTAAGGACAGTTCTTCAAGGTCGCTCGGTCCGGTCGCATGGAACATTGAACCGTCGAACGCCAAGAGCAGGATGCCGTCCTCAATCTCTGTCAGGCCGCCGCCTGCTCCCTTTCGAGAGAGAGGAACCTCGACCTCATCACCCTCGAGCCGCAGGAAGGTGCTGTTAAACTTGAGCGGCGCGCCATCTGCCGCCTCATCATGTGACAAGCCAACTAAGCTCAACGCGCCCTTCGTGGTCGATTGCACGAAACGAGCGGTGCGGGAATCGAAACTGAGCCACACAGCACCGGCGCTGAGACCGATAAAGGCAACAACCAGAAGAGAAATCCCGATGAGCAAGAGTCGCTTCACGTACGCCGATTCCCCACGGTGATCGAGCAACAGTCAGCTAGGACCTTCACTTGATCACCTACCTTGTGTCTGCTGGATTTGTCGAGCCGATGCCGCCGGTCGTGGTCTGCCCCACCAGCCACCCCGATCAATCCGCCTCATAGGTTCGGGTTGCCTCAGGATCACCATGATCGATTGGGAGCAGTGACAAGTCTTGCCAGAGTGCCTCCGGAAGGCTTCTCTCCACCCAGTCCCGGAGCAGTGCGACATGGGCCGTCTTGCTGACACCGCACAGCGTGTTGGCAATCCGTGGCTCTCGCATAGAGGCGTGAAGCGCTGCAGCGCCCAGCGGAACGCCGTGACGCGCACAGATCGCCTCAATCTCTTGGACGCGCTTCAAGATCTGCGCTGACGGTTTCTGGTAAACATAGACCGCACCGCTGGCACTACCCTTGCCCAGCAGACCGCCGGCAAAGGGGGCCGCATTGATCACCGCGACACCGCGCGCGACCGCCTGGTCAATCAAGCTCTCAGCATGCTGGTTCAGCAGGGTGAAGCGGTTGTGGGTGATGAGCGCGTCGAAGTCCCACTGCTTCAGAAGCGGCAGCATGATGTC
The DNA here is from genome assembly GCA_963669335.1 of Rhodospirillales bacterium. Classification (GTDB taxonomy): domain Bacteria; phylum Pseudomonadota; class Alphaproteobacteria; order Kiloniellales; family JACOMY01; genus JACOMY01. The sequence continues at coordinate 62,956 of OY770023.1, read as the reverse complement.
GGTTCGGCCGGCCGCCAGCCCGACCGACTTGGCCCAGCCCTCTTCCTTCATCTTAAAGAGCTCGTCCAAGGCGCCGCCTTTGCGCGTCACATCCTCAAGATGACTGGCGTACTCAGGGTCATGCAGGTGCAGAAGGTCGAACTGATCCACGCCCAGCGCCTTCAGGCTCTCTTCCATCGAGCGCCTGGCTTGTTCTGCGTCGAAGCGCCTGGTTTCCATGTCGCGATCGAGTTTGGTCGAGAGGACAAAACCCTCCGGAAGGCCTCCATAGGCCTCTAGCGCCGCGCCCACGCGCACTTCGCTGCGTCCCGAGCCGTAGTTGCGAGAGGTGTCGATCAAGACCGGCGGTCCGGAGAGGATAACCTCCAGGGTCTCCCGCGCTTGGCGCTCGTCGACCGAGTAGCCGTAGGTGTTCGGCATGTCACTGATCGCTGTCATGCCAAAGCCGATCTTGGGGAGGCTTATCGGTCGCACGGTCATGGGCTTTCTTTCTCGGAGTTCAGGGGATTGTCCGACAGGGTCTCTGACAGACAGGCATCGAACCAAGTCCAGGCCTTAAGGGCATTGGTGTTGGCCCAGAGGAACACGCGGCGAGAGAACTCGGGTCCCTCGGTCAGGTGGTGCAGGCGACCGCGCGTCAGACCCGGCTCTGCCATCCTTAGCGGCAAGTAGGCACTACCGCCGACCTCTTCCAGATGCTGCAGGCCCAAACGCGCATTGCCGAAGCTGAGCCTTGCTGTCGAAGCATCGGCATAGGCGATCGCATGGTCGCGACCATAGTCTGCGCCCGCCTCGACAAAGACATAGCCGGGATCGAAGCGGACCGGGCTGTCGGGTAGGGTCGAGACCAGGATCAGGCGATCTTCCGGTAGCTCAATCTGCTCGAAGGCGCCCTCATTGGCCTGACGATAGGTAAAGGAGAGATCGGAGAGGCCGCCGGCCATCCATTGCGCCACTTCGGCCTCGCTGCCGGTCCAGACCGAGATACCCACATTGGGATGACGCTGCCGCAGGATTGCGAAAAAGCGCTCACCCAATCCAGGCCAGAGATCGGTCTCGCAAGCCATGTTGCAAGCCTCGCTCAAGCCATTGGGCAGCGAGGTCTCCTGCCTTGCCTGCCGCCAGAGGTCGGTGATCGTCGTGGCATAGCGACGGAGCCTGACACCAGCCGGGGTCAAGGTCGCCCCGGACTTCTGCCGGTTGATCAGGCTTTGGCCCAGCCCTTCCTCCAAAGTCTTAAGGCGCGCGGTCACGGTCGACTGTGTGACGTTCAGCCGGCGCGAGGCCTTCACCAGGCTGCCGGTCTCGACGATGGCCAGAAAGGTTTTTAGCTCGGTGATGTTCATTGGAGTAAATTCGGATATTCCGCACATATTGTCCAATATAATTCGCTATCCAAAATCGTCCATGTCTCTTATCGTCCTGGCAACGACAAGCAGGAGGATGACCATGGGACACCTTGAAGCTGATCGAGCGGACTTCATCCAGGCCATGCGCTGCGTTGCCAGCAGCGTGACGGTGGTGACGACGGAGGGAGTCGCCGGGCGCCACGGTGCCACTGTCTCTGCCTTCACCTCGGTTTCGGCCGATCCGCCGATGGTACTGGTCTGCCTGAACGCCGGCTCGCGCATCGCCCAGCAGGTCCAAGAGAACGGGGTCTTCCGGGTCAACATCTTGCCGGCCGGCGCGACACGCATCGCCGATCGCTTTGCCGGCCGCCATGACGCCGACATCTCGGACCGTTTCGAGGGTTTGCCGATTTCCGGCACGGTCCCGCATGTGAAGGGTGCAACCTCGCTGCTCTGCCGTTTGGATCAGGCCGTCGCTGCCGCGACCCACCTGGTCTGCATCGGTCTGGTCGAGGAGGTGGACAAGGGAACCGAGCTGCCGCTCACCTATCTTGCCGGGCGCTATCGCCAAATTGCCTGCGAAGAGGCCGCCTGATGAAGCCGCTGGCCTCATACCAGATGCTGATCGGCGGCGACTGGGTCGAGGCCTCCGACGCCACGGTCTTCGAAAGCATCGATCCCGCGACCGGCGAGGCCTGGGCCCGTTTCCCGGAGGCCACGGCAGAGGATGTCGATCGCGCGGTTGAGGCTGCTCAGGCTGCGCTCGACGGCCCTTGGGGCAGCATGACACCCAGCGCCCGCGGCAAGTGCCTTCGCCGCCTGGCCGATCTTCTGGCCGCCAATTCTGAATCCTTGGGCCGGATCGAGACTCGCGACACCGGCAAGCTCTTTAAGGAGACCGCCTGGCAGGCGACCTACATCGCCGAGTTTCTGCACTTCTATGCCGGTGCGGCCGACAAGATCGGCGGCGAGACTCTTCCGATCGACAAGCCGGACATGTTCGTCTTCACCGATCGAGAGCCGGTCGGTGTGGTCGCCGCCGTGGTGCCCTGGAACAGCCAGATGTTCCTAACGGCGGTCAAACTGGGCCCGGCCCTGGCCGCCGGCAACGCCATCGTGCTCAAGGCCTCCGAACACGCGCCTGCACCCTTGCTGGCGTTCGGCAAGTTGGTGGCGGAGGCTGGCATTCCGGACGGCGTCGTCAACATCCTGACCGGTCACGCCGATCCCTGCGGCAAGGCGCTGACCAGCCATCCTCTAGTCGCCAAGATCGCCTTCACCGGCGGGCCGGCCGCCGCGCGCCACATCGTGCGGAACTCGGCCGAGAACTTCGCCCAGGTCTCGCTGGAGCTGGGCGGCAAGTCGCCCTTTATCGTCTTTGACGACGCCGATTTGGAGAGCGCCGTCAACGGCTGTGTCGCCGGCATCTTCGGCGCCAGCGGTCAAAGCTGCGTCGCCGGCTCTCGCCTCTACCTGCAAGAGGAGATCGCCGAGCCCTTCCTTGAGAAGCTGGTCGCCATCGCCAAGGGTATCCGCGTCGGCGACCCCCAGGCCGATGAGACCGAGATGGGCCCGCTCTGCACGCCAGGCCAGGTCGAGCACGTCACCCGCCAGGTGGCACTGGCGATTGAGGAGGGCGGAACCCTGCTCTGTGGCGGCGAGGCGGCAGAGCCAGACGGGCACTACTTTCAGCCCACCATCATCGACTGCCCGCGCCAGAACCTGACCCTGGTCGATACCGAGATTTTCGGCCCGGTGCTGGCCGTGCAGCGCTTCAAGACGGAGGCGGAGGCACTGGCGCTTGCCAACGACAGCAAGCATGGCCTGGCCGCCGGCCTCTTCACCCGCGATTCGGCCCGCGCGCTGCGCCTCTCCAAACGCATCAAGGCCGGCATCGTCTGGGTCAACACCTACCGCGCAATCAGCCCCATCGCGCCCTTCGGCGGGATGAAGGAGAGCGGCTATGGACGGGAAAGCGGGCTGCAGGCCCTCTTGGACTACACCCGCCCCAAGACCGTCTGGATGAACCTCTCCGAAGACCCCATCGCCAACCCCTTCAAGCCGAGGTGAGTCCATGAAATTTCATCTGGCCATCAACCTGGAGCGCATGGGTCCCGAGACCGACATGCGCGCGGTCCGCGACCACACTCTAGAGATGGTCAAGCTGGCCGAACACGGCGGCTTTGAGGTCGCCTGGGCGGCCGAACACCACGCGCTGGAGATGACCATTGCGCCCAATCCCTTTCAGATCATGACCTGGTGGGCGGACCATACCGAGACCATTCGCCTGGGCTGTGCGGTCGCCAATGCTGCCTATTGGCATCCCATCAACCTGGCCGGCGAGGCGGCCATGCTGGACCTGCTGTCCGGCGGTCGATTGGAGCTGGGCTTGGGTTCGGGTGCCTATCAGCGCGAGTTCGACCGCATGCACCCCGGTCTCGATCAGAAAGACAGCTACCGCTACATGCAGGAGATGCTGCCGCTGGTGCGTCAGCTTTGGCAGGGGGATGTCGAACATCAGGGGACCTATTGGCAGTTCCCGAAGGCCACCTCCTGCCCCAAGCCCTTGCAGCCGAAGGTGCCGCTCTGGGTCGCCGCGCGCTCTCCCATCACCTTCGACTATGCCGTCGCCAATGGCTGCGACATTCTCTGCTGGCCTCTGACCATGCCCATCGCCGAGGCGGAGAAGTATCGCCAGCAGTTGGACGACAGCATCGCCAAGGCCGGGGGATGGGACGGCACCTTCGCGCTCATGCGCCACTCGGCGATCTACGACAACGAAGAAGACCGCGCGGCCTGCCTCTCTGCCATCCGCAACGTGCTAGGCCAGTTCGGCAACCTCATGATGAAGAAGGGCGACGTCATCAACGGCTTCCCGGAGAAGGTCCCGCTGGAGGAGCTGGAGGGAAATGTCCGGGTCGATCCGGCGATGCTGGAAGAGAACCTCCTGTTCGGCAGCCCGGCGACGGCAATCGAGAAGCTGAAGCGCTATCAGGCGCTCGGCGTCGATGCTTTCATCTACTATGCCTCCATGGGCCTCGACATGGAGCGACAGAAGCGTTCTCTCAACCTCTTCATCGATGAGGTCATGCCAGCCTTCGCATGAGATACTGCTCGCCGTATGCCAGCGCCCGGTCCTGGTACGGGCTTCGAGGTGGCCTGTGACTTTGCACAGCAGCCAGGGCACCGCCTATGAGATCTACGGTTCAGAGGACACGCCTCCACTGATCCTGATCCATGGCCTCGGTCTCTGCCGTCGCCTTTGGGACGATCTTCTGCCGGCCTTCGCCGGCCACCGCGTCATCACCTACGACCTCTATGGCCATGGGGAATCTGTACCGACGCCAAGGCCGGCCGACCTCAGCCTCTTTGCCCAGCAGATTGCCGGCCTGATGGACGACTTGGGGATCGAGCAGGCGCATCTCATCGGCTTTTCAATCGGTGGCATGATCAACCGTCGTTTCGCGCTGGATTATCCGGAGCGGCTGGCCTCTTTGGTGATCCTGAATTCGCCGCACGATCGCGGCGAGGCGGGGCAAGAACTGGTCGAAGCACGCGCGCGCTCGGTTCGCGACCAGGGTGCCTTCTCGACCTTCGACGCAGCACTCAAGCGCTGGTTCACGCCAGACTACCTCGAGAAGGGCAGCGGCCCGGCCAAAGTGCGCGCCTGGCGCGAGGCCGTGGACCCGGAGAGCTATGCTCAGGCGGCCTGGGTACTGGCCCACGGCGTGCGAGAGCTAATCGCGCCCCAACCGGCGATCACCACGCCAACCCTTGTGGTGACCTCCGAACAGGACAGCGGCAGCACACCCGCCATGTCCCGGGCCATCGCCGCCGAGATCCCTGGCGCCGAGAACTTGATTATCCCTCGGCTGCAACACCTGGGTCTGATGGAGGAGCCGGCGGCCTTCACCACCCCGATGCTCCGCTTTCTGAAAGGACTTGAGAGATGACGGCACGCATGAGCGGCGGACAGGCGGCCGTCGAGGCCTTGAAAGCAGAAGACACGCGCTTCGTCTTCGGCCTCATCGGCTCGGCGACGATGGAGATCTTCGATGCGCTCTACGACGCTGAGGGCATCCGCTTCGTCGGCGTGCACGACGAGCGCACCGGCACCCACATGGCGGATGGCTACGCCCGGGCCTCGGGCCGCGCCGGCGTGGTGCTGGCAGGCCAGAACGGGCCCGGCACCACCAACCTGACGACGGGCCTGGGCCAGGCCATGGCGGCCTTCTCGCCGGTGGTCTCGATTGCCGGCGCGCTCTCCTCCGGCCATGTCTATCGCGATGCCTTCCAAGAGGTGGATCAGCAGGCGCTCTTTGCCCCGATCACCAAGAAGACCTGGACCGCGCCCTCGACCGAGCGCGTGCCGGAACTCTTCCGCGAGGCCTTTCGCACCGCTCTCACGCCGCGCCGCGGCCCGGTTCAGTTGAACCTGCCGCGCGACGTGCTCTCGGGGCAGGCAGAGATGCCGCCCTTCTTGGCGCCCTCGGCCTATCGCAAGGCCGCCTTGCCGGCCGGCAACGCAGAGGCCATCGCCGAGGCTGCAGCCCTGCTCGCCAGCACCAGCCGACCGGTCATCGTCGCCGGCGGCGGTATCAAGAACACAGTGGGCCATGAAGCGGCCTGCACTCTGGCCGAGACCCTCAACTGCCCGATCGTGACCGCGCCCGGGCATGGCGACGCCATCCCCTTCGGCCATCCCTTGAACGCCGGACAGATGGGACCACGCGGTAATGCCGTCGCCTCCCGCCTGGTGAAAGAGGCCGAGGTGATCCTGGCCTTGGGTACGCGGCTTGGCTTCAACTCGACCTTCTACAGCTACGACAACATCAACCAGGCCGCCAAGATCATCCAGATCGAGCTGGAGCCCACCGCCATCGGTCGCTTCTTCCCGGTCGAAATCGGCATCTGGGCCGATGCCCCGACCGCCGCGCGCCAACTGACCCAGGCCCTCTCCCAGATCGAGCAGCGCGCCACGGCCGATGCCTGGACCGCGGCTTACAAGGCCGAACGCCAGGCCTTCCTGGCCAAGCGCGACGCTGACGCGGTCGAGACGGCACCAATCCAGCCTTCGGGCCTTTTCAAGACCCTGCGCCGCGTGCTGCCAAAGGATGCAGCCGTTACCATGGACGCGGGCACACTCTGCCTGCAGGCAACCGACGCGCTGACCTACTGGACGCCCAAGAGCCTCTTCACCCCGCTCGACTTCGGCCTGGTCGGCTTCTCCTTCGCCTGCGGCCTGGGGGTGAAGTGCGCTCAGCCCGAACGACCCGTCGTCAGCCTGATGGGCGACGGCGGCTTCGGCATGACGGTGAGCGAGCTCTCTACAGCGGTGGATCATGGGATCAACACGGTAACCCTGGTCATGAACAACGGCTGCTGGGGGGCCGAGAAGGCCTATCAGCGCGACTTCTTCAACGGCCGCTACATCGGCGCCGATGTCTCAAGCCCGCCCTTCGACAAGCTGGCCGACCTCTACGGCGCCAAAGGCTACCGCGCCGAGACCCTCTCAGAGGTCGCCGAGGCGGTCGAAGCTGCGCTCGCTTGCGGCAAGCCCGCGGTGGTCGACATCGCCGTCGACCCGACCGCGCTCTACTCCTTCCGCCGGGACAGCTTCAAGCATCGCGGCGGGTGAGCGCACTGCCCTACCTCCTCTTTGATATGCTCGAAACGAGAATGCGGGCAAAGCGGACCCAATCAGCGCTTTGCCCGCCTCTACTCAGTCGCCGATTTCCTGAACCTTCATCACCAGCTCATTCCAGTTCCGCTGGTTTTCGATGTCATGCTCAAGGCCCTGCTCGTCGGCGATGGTGAAGCGCTTGACGGCCGGCGTTTTGCTGGTCGCCTGGTAGAGCCAGTAGGCTTCCGCTTTCAAAGCCGCGTCGATCGGCTTGTCGATCGACTCATAGACCATCTGCTTGCAGGCATTGATGGATTCGGCCGGGAACTGGGCGATGCGCTTCGCCAGACTGTCCACGTAAGCGCCGATCTCGTCCGGCTCGAGCGCCTTGTTGATGGTGCCCATGGCCTCGGCCTCGTCGGCATCGAAGTCGCGGGCGCTGAGAATGATCTCCAGCGCGCGGCCAAGGCCGGTCTGACGGGCCATCCGGGAAGCGCCGCCGCCGCAAGGCAGAATGCCCATGCCAACCTCCATCTGCATGAACTTGAACTTGCCGCGCGCCGCAAAGCGCATGTCGAGCGCTAGCGCCAGTTCATGACCACCACCCCGGGCGAAGCCTTCCAGCTTGGCGATCGTCGCCTGGGGAACCTTGCTGATCCGCTCGCAAACAGACTGCAGGTCAAGCAACTGCGCCTCATCCCGAGAGACGGCCTCGGTGGACATGTCCTTCAGCAGTTCCGTGTCATAATGGCAGACCCAGATCTCGGGGTTGGCCGACTGAAAGACCACCACCTTGACCTCCCGGTCGCGTTCCAGCCGCATGGCGAGGCTGTTCAGATCGGCCAGCATTTCTTGGCCCTGTACGTTCACCGTTCCGAAGTTGAAGGTGACGGTGGCGATGGCGTTGTCGACCTCTACGTCAAAGGTCTGGAAGTTCTCGTACTTCATCAGTCAGTCCTTCTTTGAGCCTCGCCCGTGGTAAGCGAGACCTCTGTTGGTTGCTGTGGGTCTTGGCTCAGGTGTCGGGGGCATCCCAACGACCGCCTCTCCAGGTATTGTATGGTTTTCGATGATTAAGACTGAATTTCTAGCTAATGTATTCGGATTTACGATATAATAAGATGGAAATCAGTTTAACTAGGATCTGGTCCACATAGGCGACTTGGCTAGCCAGTTACGGAGCTGAGCTGTCGTCCGGATTCGATCAATAGCGAGCGGCTATCCGCCTCCCGTCTCAAGACCATCAATCGCGGCGGCGAGCTTTATGAGATCTGCAGCATAGAACCCGGCGGCGTTGAGACAGTTGGTTTCGAGCAGACGCAAACCCTGTTCGGTTCGACAGACATCCAAAACATAGGCTGTCGCATAGCCCGGATTGATATCCACCATCTCTTGCGCGAAGGCCAAGGCATCATCATCGATCTCGTGGCGGTAGACCACGCGCCGCCCCTCCCTATAGAGGGAGAAGGTGACGATCTCTCCGGCGACCACCCAAAGACGCCACTCCTTCATGATGTGAACGGGCTTGGTGAGCATCAGGAGAGTGTCGTGGCGCAGCGATCCTGCGGGGATCTCGGACTCAGCGAGGGCAAGCACCCTGCTTGCCATCTGGATGATCTCCTCTGCCGATTTCACGCTGCCGGGCTCTTCCTTGCCATCGCCGACGGGGCGCAAAAACCAGGCGTTGGAGTCGTCACGCAATCGCTCTGGGATGTCACGCAGGGAGAGGAAAAGGGCATCCGGGCCGTTCAGCAGGTAAGGCTGCCAGGCCTCCTCCTGGACGAAGGGCCTGAGCGTGAAGACGCCCGGCGCATAGCCCTTCGCTTCAGCATAGCGCCACAAGGCGTAAGAGCCGAACATCACAACGGCTTTGGAGTCAGGAACGACGGGTTCGGGGATGAGCGTACCGACGAAGGGAACAACCTTGTGCCAACTGTAGGAGAGTCCCAGTCGGTCCAAGGCCGCAGCCAGCTTCTCGGTATCCTCGAACTCTTGGAGGAGCCACTGCATCTCTCTCGCTCTCGTGTTGCGCTTTCCCCTTAGGCAAGAGGCACCGGCGCAGATGAAGGTATCGCCGTTCGGCTCCGCTCTTTCTGCAGATCAGCTCTGCGGTCCGCCGTCTTCCGGCCAAAACTGACGAAAAGGTTCAGACCATGTTTCGAAGTCTGTGACCTCCATGCCCTCTTTGCCTGCCAGTTCGCGAAATTTCTATAGCTACGCCGAATTTTCATACCAGCGCGCTCACCCGGCCTGCTGTCAAGAACCAGGGGCGCGCGCAGGGCGGGTGCCGGCGCTCCTGCTTGATCCAACCCCGACGATACCCAGCTTGTTTGACCTGAAAGCATGGGGGCCTGTTGTATCCACTTCGCATGGAGGCGACGTCCAAATGTCTATCGGTTATCTCTTCCTGGCACTGGGTATCGTGTTCGAAATCGCCGGCCTTGCGGCATTGAAAGAAAGCCACGGCTTTACGCGTGTGTTCCCAGCCCTGCTCTTCGCCATTGGCATCGCCACCTCTTTCTACTTTGAATCCCTAGCGCTGAGGACGCTGCCCATCGGCATGATCTATGCCGTCTGGGCCGCTGCGGGGATCGTCGGCATGGCCGTCATCGGCGCACTCTTCTATGGAGAGCGCATCAGCTTCGGCTCGGCCTGCGGCGTGGCCTTGGTGGTGAGCGGGGTGACGGTGATGCTCTATGCGGCACCGGAGCTTGCCGAGTCCGCCGCCTAGCCTTCGGAGCGACCGCCAGCCTTTCGGTTGCCTTCGTAGTGACGCTTGAGCGGAAAGCGCGGCAGCCAAGATTCACGGCGGCGGGTCCAGAGCTCGTAAGTCGGTTGCAGTTGGTCTGGCGCGTCCAAAGAGCCGAGATTCAACTCGATCTCATCATCACTCTTCGACAAGACGGATGAGCCGCAGCGCGGACAGAAAAAGCGCCCGGCATAGGCGCCGGTCTCGCCGGTCACCGTCACCGCATCCTCGGGGAAGATCGCGGAGGCATGAAAGAGCGCCCCATGATGCTTGCGGCAGTCCAGGCAATGGCAGAGCCCGACCCGATAGGGCTCTCCCTTTGCCACAAAGCGGACAGCGCCGCAGAGGCAACCTCCAGTCAACTCTTGCATCCTGCCTCTCCTTCGGAACACAGCGTTCTGCCTGCATAGATCCAAGCTTGCCCAGGGTCTAGCCTGCGACGCCTATAGGTTCCCTATGGACGGACCTATGATCTTTCGTTCAAGAGAAGGCGAACGACGGCTCAGAAGGCAAAGACATGCACATCGGATTGATCGGCGGCATCGGCCCGGCAGCAACAGATTTCTACTATCGCGGTCTGATCAGACGTGCGGCAGCAGCCGGGCGGGACTTGGAGGCGACGATCGTCCATGCCGATGCCCCGACCCTCCTCCGGAACCTGACCGGCAATCGGCAAGCAGAGCAGACAGCGATCTATGATCGCTTGACAGGCCGCTTGCAGTTGGCCGGCGCCGACTGCGTGGTCGTCACCTCGATCGCGGGACACTTCTGTATCGACAGCTTCAGCCAGAGCTCTGCCTTGCCAATCATTGACCTGACAAAGGCCCTATCCGACTGGCTCTCCAAAGAAGGCATGACCAGGCTGGGGATCCTGGGCACTGAAACCGTGATGGCATCGGGCATCTACGGCAAGCTCGCGCCCCTTGAGGTCATCGCCCCTGACGCTGGAGAGCTCCAGCGGGTCCACGAGGCCTATGTGACGCTGGCCCTGTCGGGCGAACCCACCGAGGGCCTGCGCCACGTCTTCGAGAAGGCCGCGTCCGCCATGCTCGCGCGGGGGGCTGAGGCAATCCTTCTGGGCGGCACCGATCTCAATGCGATTTTCGAGGTCGGCCGGGCAAGTTTTCCGATCGTGGACTGTGCCAGCATCCATATCGACGAGATCGCTCGGCACATATGATGCCGTCGGTCAGTAATGATGACCGGCGATGCTCGGCAGCGAAGCGAAGGGCCCTCAGATCGAGCTGCGGAGCGGTGAGCGGAGCTTCAGCATCTTGTCCCGGACCTCTTGGTCGCTGGCGTCGAAGCGGTCGATGACCTTGCGACAGTAGCGATTGAAGCGGCAGACCTCCTCAAAGAGTTGGCTGTCGTGGCGGACCGAATCCACCGCATCCATCAAGTAGCCGAAAGAGACGGTGTCGATGTCAGTGCGCTCGAAACCGCCCTGCGCGATCACCTGTCCGATGTAGTGGGTGAGGAACAGGGTCTCGGCGAGATCCTTGTCATGCGCATCCGCAGTCTTCTCCACCAAGGAGAAGCCGACGCTTGAGAGCCCGTGACAGAGCCGGCGATAAAGCCCCGGGTCCAGATTGTGGCCGGTCACGACGATCCGAAAGCCCGACACATCCCCACCGCGCTTGGCATAGCTCTCTGGCCCGAACATGGGGTGCATCGCGAGAAAGGGTTGGCCCTCACGCACGGAGGAGACCAGGTCCATGGTGTAGGCCTTCACCGTCGCGACATCGACCAGAACCGTCTCGGCGCCCAAATGCGGCTCAAGTCGTTCCAAGGTGCGTTTGTAGGCGCTGATCGGCACGGTCAGAACCACCGCGTCGCAAGCCGCCACCTCTTCCAGGGGAAAGAACAGCAGACCGTCTGGTTTACGACTTCCCGAGTGGATTTTCAGCGGCGAGCCGGGCAGGAAGCGCTCAGCAAGCTGATGCAGGAAGGCGCCGAATGCGCCGTAGCCGATGAGGCCAAGTGAGAAGGACATGAGAGGGAACCTGCGCCCCTGCTTGAGGGCTGCCCACGTTAGAAGGATAAGGCGCTGCTTTTAGTCCGCTGCGTCGCCGGTGGGAAGCGCGTTGCGTAGCGCTGGCCAATTTTCTGGGCGGAACGCACCCGCTTCGTCGCTTTGGGCTCACTCTGGTTGACCATTGCCTCCAACAGCCTCTGCGTCGCCGTCGACAAGCTCCTCGCTCTCCAGACGCTTCCTCAAGGTCTCCCTGAAGACCGCAGAACCATCGCCGGACCTGAGCCGCGCTTGCGCCCTGACGCTTCCGGCCCGAAGGGCCCGGTAGACCCAATCAGCGGCGGTGATCGGGTCGTTTTCGACGCCTTGGCCGCTGTCCAGCATGAAGGCGTAGTCAGCCATGGCATCGGCATAGCCAGCCTCTGCCGATTGCCGAAACCAGCCTGCCGCTGCCGTCTCGTCCTGATCGACGCCGCGCCCCTCCAGATAAAGCAGGCCGAGTGCGGCCATGGCTCCAGGAACGCCTCCCTCTGCCGCCTCCAGGAACAAAAGCCGAGCTTGATCGTCGTCTTGCTGTAGGCCACGACCTTCTAGGTACCGTCGCGCCAACTGGAACTTTGCGGGGGCTGACCCAAGCTCGGCCGCCGCCCTGTACCACCTGAGCGCTTCCCCCTCATCCTCGGGCAGGCCGAGACCGCCATCGTAGATCCACGCCAGGTCGTACATCGCGCCGACATGTCCTGACCGAGCCGCCTGCCGATACCAACGCGCGGCCTCGCGATAATCGGTCTCGACGCCGCGACCATAGGCCAGATGCGCGGCCAGCATGCGCATCGCGATGGGTTCACCCCTGTTCGCGGCTTCGCGAAACCAGCCGACGGCCACCGCATCGTCCCGGGCAACGCCCTTGCCCTCTCGATAAAGCAGGCCCAGGTTCGCCATCCCGTGCGGCTCTCCGGCATGCGCCGCGCGTGAGAACCAGAAGAAAGCCTCCCGATCGCTCTGCGGCACCCCCAGCCCCAGGCGGTGAAGGGCACCGAGGTTGTTCATGGCGCCAACCTGCCCCCGCTCCGCCGCGACGCCATACCACTGCGCGGCCTCCTCGAAGCGCTCGGCTGCAAAGAGCGCGCGCGCAAATTGAAAGGCAAAGCGCACATCGGCTGGGAACTGACCCACTGCCGCTTCACACGCAGGGACAGCCTGCTTGACGTCGATCTCGTTGATCTTGAGGCCCTCGACCACCGCGTAGGGATCGCTGGAGGAGGCAGCGAGGCGGTCACAAGGATGGATTGGTGCCGGCGCCGGCGTGTCTGCCTGCGACCGCTGCTGCCCAGCGCTTGCACCGCTCCCTGGGTCAGGCGTCTCGCGCACATCAGGCGAAGGCCCCATCAGTTCCCGATAAACTTTGTCGATCAGCGACAAGAGGATTCGATCAGTGACCGTAAGGGCCGCAGGCGTGCCGTCGGTCTCGCTGGCCAGACCGTCATCCAGCGACGCAGAGCCCTGCTCTTGAGCGGCCACTTGGGCCGGCAGCCAGGCGATGGATATCAGCAGGCAAGTCAGCAGCAGAGCCTTGATTGATCGCATTCTGTATCTCCGGTCGGGACGGAAGATCCCGCTTTGGTCACACCGATAATCATCCATTCATGTGGATAGGGCAAAGCCGGCGACCAAACGAGCGCCAACGCCCTGTTGATCACAGACGTCAGCATGGAGTAGGGCTCCTCTCCGGGCCAAGGCGTTGCGGTCCCCGACGACCAGCGAACAGCTGTGTGCGCTCTCCGGTGCCACTTGGTTGTTTCTCGACAAGCAACGCGATGCCCAGCAAGAAGGATAAGAGCCCCATGCCGATCAAGGTTCCGGACAATCTTCCTGCGATGGCGGACCTGGAAGATGCAGGTGTCCTCTTGATCACCGAAGGGGCGGCGCTGCATCAAGATGTGCGCCCGCTGGAGATCGCCCTCCTGAACCTGATGCCGCAGAAGATCACAACGGAGACGCAGATTTCCCGGCTGCTAGGTGCCACGCCCTTGCAGATCGCGCTGACCCTGGTGACCACCTCAAGCTACCTGCCGAAGACCACCCCTGCCGAACATATGCTGGCCTTCTATCGGCCTTGGGAGGAGGTGCGCGACCGCAAATTCGACGGCCTCGTCATCACCGGAGCGCCGATCGAAACCCTGCCCTTCGAGGCGGTCGCCTATTGGCGCGAACTGCAAGAGATCTTCGACTGGTCGCAAAGCCATGTGCAGGAGACTCTCAACATCTGCTGGGCCGGACAGGCCGCGCTCAATCACTTCCACGGCGTCCCGAAGCACCGCCTGGACCGGAAGATGTTCGGTGTCTATCCACACCAGGTGCGCAGCGGACGCGATGGCCTGATGCGTGGTTTCGATGACGTCGTCCTCGTCCCGGTCAGCCGCCACACCGAGATCCGCCAGGAGGATCTGCCGGATGCCTCAGGCCTCACTGTCCTGCTGGCCTCCGATGATGCCGGCCTCTGCCTGCTGCGCGACGCATCCCACCGACAGACCCATATGCTGAACCACCTGGAGTACGACACCGCCACCCTGGGCGCGGAGTACGCCCGTGACCTGGCCGCTGGATCGCCGATCGGCGTGCCGAAGAACTACTTTCCCGACGACGACCCGACCAGGCCGCCGATCAACACCTGGCGCGCGCACGGCAATCTCCTGTTCAGCAACTGGATCTACGACCTCTATCAAGCAACCTCCTTCGCACTGGAGGACATTCCGCAGGTGCGGCGGGTTGGGTAGGGGCGAGGCAGAGGGATTGGCGACGCTCTGTGGCGGTCAGCAGAGTAAGGACGGGACCGCAAAGGCCAGAGGTTCAAGAAACTGACATCCGGATGTTGCTTTCCAGTCTTCATGTCGAAGAACTTTCCTGCGTAAAAAATCCGAGGTCACAAGAAGCGAGCCTGTCAGCACGATCCATATCTCTCTCGGCAAGCAGATTTTCTAGATTCGAAACGGGATGTTACCGGATAGAGTAGATTGTAGTGCCCATGCGTCCTGAATTCTTGCTTTCATTGAAGAGCGTGCGTTCGCGGCAGGTGTCCGATTACTCTTGTTGATCCTGCGATGCTCATCTGGGTCATCAGTCGGGTGACCGCGTTGAATCAACCGCCAATGTCCGGTATGCGGACACACCTGCCGTTTGGGTGCTGCAAGTCAAGGTCTGCACTGGAGGCGCATCGCCCCTAGGTGAGATCAGACCAGTTGCTTGATGCGTTGCCGTAAAGCGGGGATGACATCCACTTCAAACCATGGGTTCGATTTCAGCCATCTGTTGTTTCTTGGGCTTGGATGGGGCAGTATCAGCTTCTTGGGCCAGACATCGGCCCAGGACTGTACAGCGGCCGTCACTGTGTGACCGGAATACTCGGGCAAGTGCCAGTCAATGGCGTATCGACCAATAAGCAGTGTCAGCTCGACGGCTTCTAGCGTCTCCAAAACGCTATCACGCCATGCAGGGGCGCATTCGGCGCGCGGGGGCAAGTCGCCGCTCTTTCCGGTGCCGGGATAACAGAATCCCATCGGCAGGATTGCGATCTTAGAGGCGTTATAGAACGTGTCCCGATTGACGCCCAACCAATCTCTTAGCCGATCTCCGGATGGATCATCAAACGGAATGCCCTTGTTGTGTGCTCTCAGCCCTGGTGCCTGCCCAGCAATCAAGAGTTTTGCAGACGCACCAACTTGGAGAATTGGGCGAGGCCCAAGGGGCAGGTCTTTGCAGATCGTGCAGGCGCGCACGCTCTCCAAAAGTGACTCGGAAGAGGGATGATATGCCATGTCCTGTCCTTGTGCCAAAAGCGCCGCGTATCGGGTGAGTCCTTTATGATGGTCGAAATGTTCCAGGCTGTTGCGACTAGATCTTCGGATTGGCGCAGGCCCCCTATCACCAGAACAGTCATGCCAGGGGTGATGCTTCGCCCAAGATACTATAAAGAAAATGGTGCGATCATCGAGTGCGAGCCGGCTTGACTGTTTCTGACCGATATATATGTAGACATGCAGGAGAGCATGAATGACCGATACACGCACACGCATCCTTGATTTGGCCGAAGAGCTGACACAAACCAAAGGCTTCAATGGCTTTAGCTATCTCGATCTGTCGGCTGGCATTGGAATAAAAAGCTCTAGCATCCATTATCATTTCAAAGCCAAAGCGGACCTGGCCCTCGCTTTAGTCGAGCGTTTGCGGGACGTTCAACACGCCGCTATCGAAGGTTTCGACAAAAACATGGACAAACCAGAAGATCGCATTCGGGCACTGATCACCTATTTTGAAGGTTACGTTCGCGACAACAAGATTTGTATGTGTGGTATGATGGCAGCTGAATTTGCGTCGGTTAGCCCCGATGTTCATCGGGCCTTGGCATTCTATTTTCGCGACACGCAAGAATGGCTCGTGCGGCAATTCATTGAATTGGGACATCGGGACCCGCAGCAGTCGGCGCTCTCGTTTCTAAGCGCGCTCCAAGGTTCCCATCTTTTGGCGCGTGTTGAAGGCGACCCCGCGCTTGTCAGTCGGGCTCTTGGATCGTATCTCGCAGCCTAAACAGCCACCAACAATTCGACAGCGTCGTCATTGGTGGGCAGCGCGTGTGACGAGCGACTGTGTGATCACAGATTAATACCGAGAAGGTGGCCACGGTCGCAACTCTGGCCACCTTCTTTATTCTTTAGGACATCGCAAGTTTATGTTCCTATTGCGGTTTCCTAGTCTTTTGATCAGGCTCAGTCCTATGCACTGACCGCAATTTTAACTTGTGTATCTTCCCAAGCATTCGCCTGGAACGCTGCATCAAGCGGCGTTTCTGCAATGTGGTTGGTGTAGTTGGACAGGGTCTTCAGGCTCGTGCCAAGGATCACATCCAGAATGTTTGCCTCTGTGTAACCGGCCGCCAGGAACGCATCGACGTCTGCTTGATCGAGATGGCCGCGTGCCTCGTTGATTCGTGCGGTAAACACATGCAATGCCTGCAGTTTCGGGTCAGCGATCTCTGTCCCATTCCGCAGCGCTGTGATCACGTCCGCGGGGACCTTCAGCATTTGCGAAATCGTCGAGTGGGCCGCCATACAATAGGTGCAGCCGTTCAGGCGATTGTTGGTCATCAGAACGATCTGCCGTTCCGCCGGTGTCAGATCAGTTTTTTCGAAGAGACCGGTCAGAACGCCGTAGGCTTCGATCATCGCGGGCGAGTTAGCGAATACAGCGAACAGGTTCGGGACGAATCCATACGCCTTTTTCGCCTGATCAAGGAAGGGCTTGCTGGCTTCTGGGGCAGTGTCTTTGGTTTGTACGGGTAGGTAGTTCATCTTTTCTATCCTTTTTGGGGACCACAGGCTGGATAGCTTGCGCACAAGCGCAGGCACGAGAACGTGGGGCAACGGGTTGAGGTAGAGGGAAGCCTGTCGGACCAGGCCCGGCAGGCATTGGTGTCTTCAGGAAATCTCTCTCTGTCTCTTATCTATCTATATATCGGTAGATTACAAGCTTTCGTTTGAACGCACTCTTCACGAAACCGTTAAGTGATCGATCCTCCGCAGATGCGGCGATCCGCGAGAGCTTCCCCGCGCCGCGCCACTCTTGCACTTTGGGCTCTTTGCGGCCGATCAGTCTAGCGAGCGGCATGAGTGCCCAGGAGGTACGTCGGAGGCGACCATGTCGTACTGAGATGCGGACCATCCACACGCAAAAGGAGAGTTCATACTGTACAGTAGATCGTAGCCCAGTAACCGCCAGGTTTCATTCCTAGGTTGAGTAATCGGCGCCGCGCCGCGGTGGTCGGCACCACAACATTGATTGACGTGGTGCCCGTCTGATGTTCTTGATTGGATAGGGATGTTTCAATCGCCGCCGATGTCTGGTGCGCGGGCAGAGCGGACTTTAGAATCTAGACGGATGGCAGCCACTTGTAGAAAACATCCTCGGGAGCATCGACACCACCGGAACGCTCCAAATCCACTACGAAACCTTCGGATCGATAGAAGCGACGGGCATTGTGATTGAGCCTATGCACTTTCAACCACATTCCGCTGGGAAGACTCTCTTTTGCTGCCTTCATCAGATGCCGTCCAATGCCCTGTCTTTGGCACTCGGGATGAACGAAGAGCTGTTCGAGCTTTGAAATGTCGTGCCTAAAAGCAACCATTCCTTGGATTTGCCCACCGCGCACCGCCACTAGCAGTTCCCAACACGCTTCGTCTTCGAGCCTCTTACGCAAATCGCCTCTTGTCGCTCCTGACGTGTGTCCCAATCCCGTTGATAACCAACTGCCAAACCACAAATCAGCTATACAGTCGAATTCGCTGTTCAAAGGCTGCCGAATGATCAGGTTGGCGCTCATGGCTTGAGCGTAGACCAGCGAGGGTTGGAAACCGAATACCGTCTTGGTCTCTAGGGTTCGGCTCATACCAGACCTTCTCCGCACCGCAGGATGCGCCAAGACACATGCGTTTGCATCACATGCACCACTCCGGCTATGGAGAACGGCAAGGCAAGCCAGAACTCGGACCCGTAGAGCGGGCTCATCGGATCGCAAGGGAGAGACCGAGCAGGCTTCACCTCTTATCCGGAAACGACACCTGAGTTTCGGTACGAGCAAGCGAAGAACAGCGGTGAATACCACGACCATTGAGACAGAGCGATTGCGTCTGAGAGCCTGGGGTTGGCGCGATCTCGCCGCCCTCACGCGTCTGCTATCCGATCCGGAGGTGATGCGCTTCAGCGACCATGGTCCGCTTGGTGTAGACGCGGTCCGCACGTGGCTGGAGGAGGCCAAAGCCAACGCACCCGGTGGCTCGGCCTTGGGCATGCGGGCCATCGCGCTTCGCTCCAGCGGAGCGGTGATCGGCTATGTGAGCCTGCTTCCGGCAGCGGAGCGAACGCAGGCGGGCGATGTCGAACTAGGCGTCCGGCTGACCCAAGCGCATTGGCGACAAGGCTACGCGAGAGAGGCCGCAAGGCGGGTGATCGACATAGCTCTCCAGGAAGAGCCAAGCGCGCGCGTTGTCGGGATCGTCGATCCGAACAATAGACGCTCAGTCCGGATGCTGATGCAGCTCGGGATGGTCTATGAGCGTGACATCATGTTTGACGGCTATGACTATCCTGATCATCTCTATGTGCTGAGCGCGCCCGCTTGAACGCAGAGGGCGGTCGTTGAGGCGCACAGGTCAGGGCCCCTGGCCAAAGAGGCGCCGGACTTTCGGCAGTGCCGACCAGACGTGGTCGGCATAGGGAAAGGGCTCGAAGGGCCAGTCGCCCGGCAGCGGGAGCGGCCCGATCTCGGCGTCCAGGCGCGGCGCATAGAAGAAGGGGATTGAGAAGCGTTCTCTGCCCGGTGACAGAACGCGATGCTCCGTGGCGCGAATTCGGCCAGCCGTCAACTGCTCCAGCAGCGTCCCGAAGTTGACCACGAGGCCGCCCTCAAGCGGTGGAACATCAACCCAGGCGCCGTCCGGCAGTTTGGCCTGGAGGCCGCCGCTGCCGTCCTGCCCCAGCAAGGTCATGAAGCCGAAGTCGGCATGGGCTTCGCTGATAACCTCTCAAATCTTTCCTTCGTGGCAAAGGTAGAGCCCCTCCTCCTCCGAAACCCTGGCCCGCGCGCTTGGCGAACGCAGCGGATAGTGCAGCAGCCGGAGCGCGGAAGAGCCGCCGGCACAGAGAGCAGCGAAGTGCGTCTCCTCAAGGCCCAAGCCGCGGGCGAGCGCTCGGACAAAGACCTGGGCCAGTTGCTCCAGGCCGAGATAGGAGCCGCGGACCGCAGCCCGCCACCCAGGCAGCTCTGCCTCCTCCGGCAGCGGCGTTGGCCCTTTGAGCGGATCGGCAGGATCAACCCGGGCCCGGCCGTGGGCAAGGTCCGGCCCGATCTCGAAGCCTTCGTAATAGAAGGCACGCCCCTATCTCACGTCGAATCAACCGTGCCGCAGCAGTGGGCGCGCGGGGTCATGGCGATTGCAGGCCAAGCGTTCGCGCAGAGCGCGCGGCGCCTCGAAGAGACGCAGCAGTTGCCGCCGCGCCCTGTCATCTGAGGGTATGGCCTGCGGCAGGCCGGTGATGGTCATGACACCGCTGCTGGTCGCGGCGGCGATGATGGCCCGGTCAACCACTGCACGCGCCTCAGACCAAGGCCCGAAGAGCGGCGCGATATCGATGATGGGGATGTCGGCGGCCGTGCCCACCCTCTTACCTCGCCCGCAGTCCCTGGCGTTCCGAACACCGCTGCCCCAGCCTGCCGTCCAAGGCGCAGTCCAGAAAGCGGATGGCACCAGCCATGGCCTCTTCGCTGGAGACACCGTCCGCTGCCGTTGCCAGGTGCACCCAATAGCCGTCGAGCAGGGCGTAGAGGTCCTCGGTCAGACGCGCGGCCTGCCGATCCTCCATGAAGGGCCGCAGCTGGGGAACCAGGTTGCTGTGCATCCGGCGGCGGAGGAGCTGGTAGAAGCGGGCAAAGTCCGGATTGAAGCGGGTCCGCGCAAGGAAGGACATCCAGGCCGGTGCGTTGCTTGCCAAGAACATGCTGGGCCCCAGGTTCGCCTCGATGATCACCAGAATTCGGTCCAGCGGATCCGGCAGCTGCGGAAACTCGCTGGCCAGCAACGTGCTCATGTCGGCGTTGATGACTCGAATGAGCTCCAGCAGAAGCGCATCCTTGCTGGAAAAGTGATGATGCAGGTAACCCACTGAAAAACCGGCGCGTTCGGCGATCATGGCAATGGTCGTGTTCTCATAGCCCTTCTCCGCGATCACGTCGCGGGCGGCCTCCACAAGCTCCTTGCGCCGGATCTCCTTGATGCTCTGCCGCTTCGTCTTTGCCATCCCGACTCTGTCCCACAGAGCGGCGCGTTGGTCAAACTGTTCAAAAAATTATTGACTATCCAATTTATTGAATGATATTCAATTCTCTATCGATCATTCAATTCATAGGAGATTGGCTATGATGAAAGCAGTGACGTTCGGGCTTGCGCTCACGGCGCTGGCGCTGGGCGCAGAGGCAGAGACGGTCAAGGTTTCGGACGATTTAACCCTGCACTACGAGGCGGCGGGTGACGGTGACAGGGTCATCTTGTTTGTGCCCGGCTGGGGCATGTCCGCAGAGGTCTTCGAGCATCAGCTCAAACACTTCGAAGGCTCATCCGAGTTTAGGGCGATCGCCTATGATCCGCGCAGCCAGGGACAGTCGACCCAGACGGCCGGCGGACATCACTATGACCAGCGCGGGGCCGACCTTCACGCACTCATCGAGGCCTTAGGCCTGGAGAACATTACCTTGGTCGGCTGGTCCTATGGTGTGCTCGATCAGTTCGCCTATCTGGACCAGCAGGGCACCGACAAGCTGGACGCTGCCGTCATCGTCGACGGGACGGTTCGCACGGTAGGAGAGGACAATACAAGAGAGTGGGTCTGGTACGCTCGCTCCGACGCAGACGGCTATCGCCAGTGGTATACCATGGCTCCGCTGACCGACCGGGCGGGATTCAACACGGCCTTCGCCGAATGGATGTTGGAAGAGCCCAAGCCCGAGACCATCGACTGGGTGGCAAGTCTTGCCAACCAGACGCCGGACGCGACCATGGCGCTGCTGAACGAGACCGCATCCTATGCCGACTACACAGAGGCGCTGCACGGGCTCAATGGAAAGCTGCCGCTCTTGATCATTGTCCGGGAGGAATGGGGCCCTGTTGTTGGCGACTACGCTAAGGCCAATCTTCCTGACGCAAAGGTCATTGCCTTTGGCAAGCACATGATGTTCTGGGATCAGCCAGAGACGTTCAACGCTGCCCTCTCCGATTTTCTCGCGAGCAGAGACTAGAATTACCTGTCTTCACCCGCGCCTGAAAGCCTGGGTGAAGACAGGCACGCCTCAACCTGTTTCTAATCCCAGCGAGACGGCCAGGTATCGTCATTTGCAAAGCAGTAGCACTGACCACCTAACGGCCCCTCTTTGCGGCTTCCGGCTGTATGCCTAGGACGCGCTCAAGGCTTACCCTACTTTGGTACAGCCCCGCACAGGGCCCGGCCGGGCGGAATTGACAAGTCTTGGGCCGGTGATAGGCTCCTCCACGATCGAGGGACCAACAATGCTTGCGGATTATTAGGAGATCTAAATGAAGTTGGTGCAAGTGATTATGGTAGGGGCAATCTTCGCCCTTAGTGGGGCGGAGACCCAGGCTGGAGACGTCGTGTCTGGGGAGGAAAGGTACAAGGTGAACTGCGTCAACTGCCACGGTACCACGGGAAAGGGTATGGCAAGCTTTCCACCGATCATCGGCCGGGACCAAGAGTACATCGCAGAGCGCCTGACACAGTATCGTGCCAAAGAGATGGTAGGACCCAACTCTGCCATCATGATGTCGTTGGTCGGAGAGTTGTCCGATGAGGAGATTGCCAATCTCTCAGCCTACATCTCACAGACCTTTCAATAGGCCAGGCGCAGCCCTGCAAGGCCCGCCTCAGTCTGGATAGCGGAGGAGGTGGATCATTCTGCATGCGCTCCTCTGCACGGCCGCCCTCATTGGCCTCCTCCTCCCCGCCTCGGCGCAGGGAGAAACGGCCGGAAACGAGAGCACCGCGGTGCCTGCGGCACCGGCCGATGGGGGTCCTCGTCGTTGGCAAGTGACGGCCCACGACGGGCTCCCGCTGCATAGGGGCCGGGCAGCGGACACGCCCGTCATTGCGACCCTCTCAGAGGGCGCAGTCCTCAGCAACCTGGGCTGTCAGCTTGTCGAAGACCGCGTATGGTGCAGGGTTCAGCCCCTGCAACAGAGGACGCAAGGCTATGTCCAGGCAGAGCATCTCGGCCCGGCGCAAGGTCCGGACGGAAGCGTTCCAATGGGCAAGGACGACAGCAGAGAGCGCGCGCGCCGGGGCGACTTCGACGCGACCGGCAGCATCCCTTGTGCGCAGAACCCTGGTGAGCCCTTGAGCGAGTGCCAGTTCGGTGTCGCGCGCGGCACCGGCGGCGATGCAACAGTGGTTGCGACCTTCTCCAACGGCTTCAAGCGCCTGCTGTTTTTCGCCCACGGCCTCTTCATCTCTGGCGACACCACCATGTCGGGCAACGGGTTCGATACCGATTGGCGGGTGGAAGGCGACCTCCACATCATTCGTGTCGACGACCAGCGCTATGAGCTGCCCGGCTCAGCAATCTTTGGCGAATCATGACGAGAAGGAGACCCAAGACCCAAGACTTGAAGACCTAACGCCCACTGTGGCTATCGCAATTGGCAGATTCAGCGCCTCGGCTCCAAAGACGACAGCACTCAGCGTCGTTCTCAGACTGATCAAGCTTACTCGTGAAGCGCGGTTGAATTGACGTCAATCTGCGGTACCATCCTTCCACCCGGTCAATACCGGATAATAAAAGATACCCTGGGAGTACTCCACATGAGACGAAATCTGTTACTATGGTCGGTTGGTGCCGTCCTAACCTCGACCTTAGCTGTCAGCCCAATGGTTGCCGCGAACGCCGCAGGACCGGCGCTGACGCACACCACAGTGCTGTCCGGGCTGGAGAGCCCCTGGGACATGGCCTTCCTGGACGATGGGACGATGTTCTTCACAGAGAAGTGCAAGGGCCTCTCGGTCATGCTGCCTTCCGGCGACGTCAAGCCTCTCCTGGGCATGAGCGGCTCTGAGGGCTACGCCAGCACCGGCGACGACCTCTTCTGTGAGGGCCAGGCCGGCATGCAGGGCGTGGCGGTCGATCCCGACTTCGCCAACAACCACTACATCTACGTCTACTCGACCTCGAACAAGACGGCGCCAGGCAGCAACCGGCTGATGCGTCTGAAGGTGAACGACGACATGAGCAACGTGTCAGACCGCACCGACATCGTGGACGACGTGCAGTACAAGCCCAAGGCCACCAATCACCCCTTCGGCGGCCCGGGTGCGCATAACGGCGGACGCGTGCGCTTTGACCCGGAGGGCAACCTCTGGCTGACCACCGGCGACACGCACAACGGCGTCGTCCCGCAGTCCCCGACCTTGATCGGCGGCAAGGTGCTGCGCATGGATCGAGACGGCAATCCGATCGCCGGTAACAACCCGCCGGAGGGCTTTGATCCCCGGATCTATACCTATGGCCATCGCAACGTGCAGGGCATCGACTTCCGCCCGGGCGACGGAACCCCCGTCGTGGCCGAGCATGGTCCCTGGCATTCCGACGAGATCACCGTGCTGCAGAACGGCGGCAACGCAGGCTGGGACCCGCGCCCCAACACAGCGGGACGCGGCGATTGCCCGGACAACTACTGCGGCTACATGCCCAATCAGATGGAAGGCATGTCACCGGACGAGCGCATGAAGTTCATGCCGATGACCGATACCGCAAGCTACCCCGACGCCATGCCGCCGGCCTGGAACAACAACGGCCTGTCGCAGGGCACCTCCTCGGCCGCCTTCCTGAACGGCGATCAGTGGGGCGACTGGGATGGCCGTCTGGCCGTTGGGATCATGGGCATTGGTTTCGGCGGGACGCCGGTTGGCATGCGGATTGACGTGATCGACCTTGGAGACGACGGGGCCTCCGTCAAGGACGTATCCTCCATGTCCTTGCCGATGGCCGCCGGTCGCTTCCGCTCTGTGGTGCAGGGGCCGGATGGCAGCCTCTATGCCGCAGTCGATGGCGGCGACATTCATAAGCTGACTCCGAACTAAGCCAAGAGAGGCCGCGCCGCCGAAGGGCGGCGCGGCCTTGCTCAACCAGCATTTCTTTTTGAGAGTTTCCTGCCGCTCCGGCGATCAACCGCCCAGCAGCATTCCACCACCAAGATTGCCGCTAGGAGAACGCATGAGCACGCAGCTCTGATGCGGCCTCGACCCGTGGGGCAGCATGGCGTGCTAGGCGGCGCGATCCCTATCCAACCAACTCCGGAGAGATTATTCGCCCTCCCTCATTGACAACATTCAAACAACTGCTTAATTGTTGAGTCATGCAGAACGTTGAACCACAGCCGAACCAGGTTGCCGAGCTAGCCGAGACCTTCGGGTTGCTGGCGGACCCGACCCGCCTGTCGATCGTGCTGGCCTGCATGGACCAAGAGATCGCGGCTGGCGACATCGCCGAAAAGCTGGGTCTCTCGGCCTCTTTGGCCAGCCACCATCTCAGACTGCTGCGTGCCGCACGCATGCTGCGGGCGGAGCGGCGGGGCAAACAGGTCTTCTACACCATGGCCGATGACTGTGTGCACAGCGTTCTGAACATCATGATCAACCATCTGTTCACGCCCGAACACGAGCGTTCGGACTAACCCCGAGAAGGAGAGTTCCAATGGTCAACGTCACCCAGCAGAAATGCGCCTGCACCGATTGTGTCTGCATCGTCAACGTGCAGGATGCCGTCAAGAAAGGCGATCGCAACTTCTGCAGCAATGCCTGTGCTGAGGGGCACCCGAAGGGTGCAGGCTGTGAGCACGCCGGCTGTGCCTGCCACGGCTAAGACAGCTCTGCGGTGAGCGATCCTCATCGCTTTGGGCCCCGGCCCGCTCTCCGTCCACAAGGGAGTGGAGGAGTAGCGAGCCGGCGCCACTGAGCAAGGTCGGCCATTCCCTATGACCGTCCCTTGCGTGTGCTGGTGGAGCTTCGTCCGAGGGGGGCAGGCTCCGCCAGCACAGCGACCTCAATCGGTATCCTACCCCCTGATTCTCCTCTAGGGCACTTTCGATCCGCCTGCGTTCAACTGCAGTGCCCTAAGTGACTGTTTTAGATCGCTAACCGCCGTCACTGGCGAGTTCACCAGTTCGGGCTTTACTTCTAGAACTTGACCTCAAAGTTGATCGAGGCGACGGCGTCATCACTGGCGTCGGTCAGGCCAAACAGGAAGGCCAGGCGCGGCTCCAGGACAAGGCCGCCGAGGTCCATTTCGCTGTAAAGCGCTGGGCCGATGAAGTGCCCCTGCTCACTCAACGGAACGGCATCGACAAAGGCGCCATCGACGGTCCCATGCGCCTCGAAGCCTGCCGCCAACTCTGTCCGCTCGGTTTGATAGAACTCATAAGAGGCTGCGAAAGCATAAGAGAAACCCGCGTCCTCATCGTCCTCGAAGGGGATTTCGGCGAAGAGGTTGGTGATGGTGTTGATCTCCCAGATCGAGAGGCCGAGGACCGGGCCGACGGCGAATTCGGCTGTATCGAGACCGCCTTCGCTCGGGATCTCGATGGCCGTATAGAGGGCAAGCGCCTGGAAGGTAATGAAGCTATCCGATGCACCATCGTCATCGTGCGGCGACACCAGCTCATCGTCGCCCTCCGCGGCGCCGAAGGGGAGCAGGAAGAGGTTCTCCCACTCAACCGCCTCATAGACCGTGCCCTCGCCGCGGACATGGGCAATCTCAAAGGCAGCCGTCGTCTTCCAGAAAGAGAGCGGCGCGATGCTGAGCGCGAACTCATGCGCTGCCCGGTTGCCCCCCTCCTCGACCTCAGACATGACCACGCCGGTCAGGAACTCGATTTCGACCTCACCCCGTTCGACATCCGGCTCAATCACCTCAAAGACCTGGGCCTGCGCCAGGGATCCGACACCACACAGAAAACCACACAATAAGAACCTAATAAAGAGACGCTGCATTGCTTCCTCCAACTTCCTACTCTCTCTTAACCAACCCGACGAGGACCTGCGTCGGGGGTCTATGTACCTCCCAGTACAAGAGGACCGTGAATCAAGGGCGTCAGGGTAACAAGCACGACCAAGGGAGGAGACCGAGATCCGGCAGCCTTTAGGCTTGCCAGCTTCTGAGGCAGGCCGATTGTCCGGTACTCCTCTGAACGGCCTCGACGCGCTACCAAGACGCTCTGCGAGAATGGCGCCTTCGCCGCTCCCGCTCGCGATAGAGAAACGTTATATTATTGCATTTGATCACCGCAAGGCTTGTGTGAATTGCTGCGGCAAGCTGGCGGCACAGCTCCTTTGATCAGGGGTCCTGCAGGCAGATGGGCGAGACCGATCGGGCCGGTGCAGCCGAAACACGATCGCCAGAGGCGAGCTCAGACTTTGGACGTCATCGCCCCGCCAGTCCAATCGGCGCTCCGTCGCGCAACGACGGGACCTGGCGCAACTTGCTCTCCAAGAATTCCGTAAAGGCACGCACGCGTGCTGGAGGCCGGTCGGAGGGAGGCCGCACAGCAAAAACCTTCCATTCCGGCATGACGGTATAGTCCTCCATCAGGATGACGAGGTCGCCGGAGGCAAGCTGCTCTGCGATCTCCCACCCGCATTTGCGCGCGACGCCTAGACCTGAGACGGCGGCCTCGGTGATGGCTTCCGCCAGATTGGCGACGTAGTTTCCGGAAATCTTGGTATCGTCGAGTGAGCCATCTGCAGCGCGCAGCCGCCAAGACCGCAGATCCCCACGTATGAGGCAGTTGTGCGCCTTGAGGTCAGAGGGCGTTTGCGGTCGGCCGCGGCGTTTCAGGTAGGCCGGCGATGCGACCAAGACACGGGGGCTGGTTGCAAGCCGTCGTGCCTTCAGGGTCGAGGGCGCCAACTCGCCCAGACGAATGGCGAGATCGAAGCCGTTCTCGACAATGTCGAAGACCGAGTCGCTGAGGTGAAGCTGTATCGAGAGTTTTGGGTGGCGATCCAGAAATTCAGCAAGATAGGGTACAATGTGCCGACGCCCGAACGAGGCTGAGCCGGCAACCTTCAGAGTGCCTTGAAGTGTCCCCGGATCGCTCTGAACGTCAGAGAGCGCATCCTCCACATTGGCGACGATCCGCTTTGCGTGGGCCAGAAAGATCTCGCCATCGGCCGAAAGCGATACGCTTCGCGTGGTGCGGTGCAAAAGCTGCGCGCCGACGGCAGCCTCCAGCGCTTGAATCCGCTGTGTGGCCGCGGTCGGTGACAATCCGAACTCAGCGCCGGCCTTGCCGATGGCGCCAAGAGCGGCCACACGCAGGAAGAGCTCGACGGATTTCAGATCAAAGGTCATTATCCGGTGATAGCGTATAGTCTATTCACCTGAAAGCCGATTGTTTGCAAACAGCGATAGATTAAGTCCTTCACCAACCATGGCCCTCGCACCATGGAAGCACCCCCGCATGAGGAGTGATTGATGAAGGCTCATTTCTTGGTTTCTGCGTTGATCCTCACGGTCCTCGCCGCAGGCACTGCAGCGCAGGAGGCTCCGGTGGCCGAGGTTGTTCCGCGATCGGAGGTTGCCTTCCAACCGCTCAATCCTTTGCGCGGCGACGCGAGCCCCAAGGCAGGCTTGCTCTGGGGCGACATCGGCGAAGATACCCCGACCGGCGCCATCATCCAGTTCCGGAAGGGCTTCTCCTCGCCGCCGCACATCCACAACATCACCTACCGCGCCGTCGTCATCGATGGCCTTGTGCACAACGATGATCCCAAAGCTTTGCCTCAGTGGATGGGGCCGGGTTCCTTTTGGGTCCAGCCCGCCGGCGAACCCCACATCACAGCGGCTTCAGAAGACGGTCCCGCGACCGCGTTCCTAGAAATCTTGCAGGGGCCCTATCTCGTTCAGCCGTCGGAGGAAGCCTTCGAC
This sequence comes from Rhodospirillales bacterium, assembly GCA_963669335.1. Taxonomy (GTDB): domain Bacteria; phylum Pseudomonadota; class Alphaproteobacteria; order Kiloniellales; family JACOMY01; genus JACOMY01. Next base: position 34,726 of record OY770023.1, on the reverse strand, counting down.
GATGGCGAGCGGCCGGTGAACATCGATGCAAGCAACCTCGTCTGGCTCACGCCATCAGACACAAGCTGGATTGGCGAGCCTGCCACGGCAGACGACACAGCAATGCCGAGTATCGCCTATCTCTGGGGCAGTCCTAAGGATGACCAGATGCATGGAACCTTCCTTAGGATGCCAAGCGGCTATCGGGGTGCCTTGAGCGGTAGCGATGCCTGGCTACGCGCCGTGGTCATCAAAGGAGAGCTTCGTCACCAGCTGCCTGGCAGTTCCGATGCAAAGACCCTTGAATCCGGTAGCTACTTTGGCTCAAGGGGAGAGACGCATGAGATCTCATGCGGTGCTACAGAGACCTGCCTCCTCTATGTCCGAACGGAAGGCCCCTATCAGCTCGAGGCGCTTTAGGCACCTCGAAGACTCTCCAGGGCCTAAGTCGCTCTCCCGGTCACACCCGAAGCCCAGCCCGGAAGCCTTCTAGCACCGCCTCCTCCGCGGTCCTGGGCGAGATACAGTCGCCGACCAGATGGTGCTCGATGCCCAGCTGTCGTACCTGCTGTTCCAGCCTGTCGGCCGGCACATGGCCCTGGCAGAGCACCAGAGTGTCGACGCCCTCACAGAGTACCGCTTCACTGCTCATGATGTGTTGCAGGTAGACGGTATCCGCATCGGCGCCGTAGAGGCGTAGGTAGGGCAGCATCTCGACACCGAGCTTGTGCAGGCGACCGATGCCTGCATCGCGGACATACATCTGAATGGTTTGACCGGGCATGGTGCCGTTGACGGCAAGCGTCACGCTGTGGCCGTTCTGCGCCAGCAGCTCGGCAATGCCGATGCCGATCCAGTCGGCACGCCAATCGGCAACCACGACGGATTGCCCGACGTTGGCCTGATTCAACAACACTTGCCAGGCATCAACGACATGCGCCTCCTCGCGGCCCTCGAAGTCGGGCCATCGCGGTGTGGCACCGCTGGCCAGTATGATCGCATCGGGCGCAAAACTCAGGATCTCCTCTTCATCGACCGCTTTACCTTTGCGCAGTTCGACGCCGGCTTGCTCCATCTCCCGCGCGAGGTTGGTGACGATGCCACCGAACTCGGCCCGCTCCGGCAAAAGCTGTGCCAGGCGCGCCTGACCGCCAAGCTGCGCCTCCTTCTCGAAGAGCGTGACCTGGTGCCCGCGCGCGGCGGCGACAGCGGCTGCCTTCATACCGCCCGGACCGCCGCCAATCACCATGATCCGACGCGACGCCGCGGCCGCCTCGCGCTTGCCGTAGCGCAGCTCGCGGCCACTCACCGGGTTTTGGATGCAAGAGATGGGATAGCCGGCGTGAAAGTGACCGATGCAGGCCTGGTTACAGCCGATGCAGGCGCGGATGTCGTCGATCCGGCCCTGGCGCGCCTTCTCGCCGATCTCCGGATCGCAGATCATGGCCCGGGTCATGCCGCAGAGATCGGCCTGGCCCGAGGCGATGATCCGTTCGGCCTCCTGCGGTTGGTTGATCCGACCGGTCACGATGGTGGTGAGACCGCTCGCTGCCTTGATGGCCTGACCCAGGGGCGCGGTGTAACCAACAGCCTCATACATCGGCGGGGCGATGTGTACCGACCCGGCCAGGGTCGCCGACGAGCCTGCAACCACGCTCAAGTAATCCAGCTGTCGGTCTTCGGCAATGAGGGCAGAGGCCGCCACCGCGCTTTCCTGCTCTAGCCCCTCATGGCTCATCTCATCGCCCGAGATCCGGAGGCCGATGACGAAGTCCGCGCCCGCTTTCTGCCTGATGTCGGCGATGATCTCGCGAACGAAACGCGTTCTGTTTTCCAAGGAACCGCCATAGGCGTCGCTGCGCAGGTTGACCTCAGGGTTCAGGAATTGAGCCGGCAGATAGCCATGCGAGCCGACAATCTCGACCCCGTCCAACCCAGCAGCCCGCATGCGTTTGGCCGCGTCGCCGAAAGACGAGATCACCAGAGCAATCAACTCCGGCGTCATTGCGCGGGGAAAGACATGGAAGCGCTCGTTGGGAACAGCGGAGGCACTGTAGGAGACCGGCGCGGTGCCGTCTTCTGAGGCCACGATCTCCCGACCGGGATGAAAGAGCTGCGCGATCAGTCCGCTGCCGTGGCCATGGATGACTTCGGCCAAGCGCCGATAGCCGGGAATGCAGTCGTCCTGGTCCACGCGGATCGGATGGGCGACGAAGACGCCCGAAGGATGGGTCAAGGCCACTTCCGTAATGATCAGCCCGGCGCCGCCGCGAGCGCGCGCCTCATGATAGGCGATCAAGGCATCGCCTATCTGCCCCTGTTCGGCCAGATGGGTCTCATGTCCTGTCGAGACGATGCGGTTCTTCAGCTGCAGGCTGCCGATCGCAATCGGTGAGAAGAGATGGGGGAATGCCGGATTGCTCATCCGCTGGCTCCTGCCTTGTCGTTAGGCTGTTGCGCCTGGTCAAAAATTCGGTGGGGTGATCGCCCAGATCACGATGGTTTCCTCGTCGCCTGGATTGCGATAGCGGTGCGCTCGCGCGCTCTCGAAGGCAAAGCTGTCCCCGGCCTCAAGCAGGTAGTGCTCTTCGCCGACCCAGAGTTCGAGCCGACCCTGGACCACCAGGCCCGCCTCTTCGCCCTTGTGCGCATAGGCCGTCTCGACACCGCTTCCCGGCTGAAAGCTGCAAGATAGAAGCTCCAGCTTCCCGGCCAAACCGGGTGTCAGGAGCTCGTCGCGGATCCCGTCCTCAAACGCGATCGCGCGTCGCTCGTGACGCCGCACGACAAGGGATCTGGCTGTCTCCGGCGCCTGGAAGAACCAACCGACCGAGACGCCAAGCGCCCGTGAAATCTTGAAGAGAGCCGTGACAGAAGGACGGTTCTGGCCATTCTCGATCTGGCTGAGGAACCCGGTGGAAAGACCGCTGACCTTTGCGGTCTGTCCCAGGGTCAGCTGTTTCGCCCGGCGCAGAGACCTGATCTCTGCACCCAGTCTCGGATCCAGTCGTGTCGCTTCCATCGCCTCGATGTCGAGCGGGGCAGCGACAGCCTGACGATCATGGTGATTGGGCATGGCGATTGGGCATTGGGCAAAGCCACCCACTTCTGTAAAATCTGGATGCTCAGATTATACAGTTTGGAAAATTGCTCAACCGAAATTTATAAAACTTGAACCTCCCTCTGCCCGGGTCCAGGGCGTTGCCAGCGCCCACTTGGGGCTAACCCTGGACCCCGAGTTGGGCTCCCCTAACGAAGCTCGACCAACTCCCAGGTGCCACGACCGCTGCGGCAGGCGATGCCGTCCTGGCGGCCTCTGCCGTCGAAGCGGAACTCGAAGCGGCGGCAGTCGCGGCCGGCGCGGTCGAAGCGATCCAGGGGGCGCAGATTATAGCGGTAGCCGCGATTGGGATTGGTGAAGTCTAAAGACCGTCCTGGCTCCACATACTCCAGAGCGGAGCCGATGCAGCGCCGGTCGCTATCATCGATGCTGCTGGCCAGTTGTTCGCCCAGTATGGCGCCTAAGGTTGCACCAAGGATCGTCACCAGATCCCCCCGGCTGCCGTCACCGATCGCCGCCCCGGCATTGGCCCCCAAGGCGGCACCCAGGTCAGCCGAATTGCAATAGTTGGTGAGATCCACCAGCCGCGCGGACTCGCGCCGCGGCGTCCACACAAAGCCACGCGGCGGGTTGAAGTTCGGCAAGCGCGCCAAGTGCCCGCAATCGCCCTTTTCTTGGTACTTTTCCTCACCTTTCTTGAATTTATACTCGTACTTGAACTTACAATATCCATCATCGTAGGAATATTTGTACTTATCCTTCTTATCCTCGATCTTGATTTTGGGTGAGCGAGGTGACTTGGCGTCGGCGGTCGCGGGCAGAGCCAGCACGACAGCAAGACCGACGATCGCAACGGATAAGAGTTTCAACATGGGACCAACCCCCTCGCCTATCGCTAACAGGATGACAGTTTCTTCCGATTAATACGGTAACAAGGGGCGCAGCGTTCCCAAGGCTGGCGATCACCGCACGCGCTCGTGATCGCCGGGACTCGCCCGACGCCCAGCAAGCCGCTAGCATCAAGGTCGATAAAAGAGAAGGAGAGGGAGCGCCCATGAAGGCCGCTGTGCTTTACGAGCCCAATACGCCCTTGGTCATCGAAGACATCGCGACCAAGAAGCCCGCCGCCCATGAAGTCCTGATCCGCACGGCCATCGCCGGGCTCTGCCACTCTGACCTGCACTTCATCGAGGGGCTCTACCCCTATCCCATGCCCGTCGTGCTGGGCCACGAGGCCGCCGGCATCGTCGAGCAGGTGGGATCAGAGGTGAGCTATGTGCAGCCGGGTGACCATGTGATCACCTGCCTTTCGGTCTTCTGCGGGTTCTGCGAATACTGCAACTCAGGCCGCCCGGCGATCTGCTCCAACACAGAGGTCAAGAAGCTGCCGGGAGAGGCACGCCGCCTGGAATGGCAAAAGCCGGATCAGCTACACACCTTCATGAACCTCTCGGCCTTTGGCGAGCTCATGCTGGTGCACGAGAACTCCATGGTGAAGATCCGCAAGGACATGCCGCTGGACCGGGCCGCGCTGATCGGCTGTGCCGTCATCACCGGCTATGGTGCTGTGGTCAACACCGCCAAGGTGAGCCCGGGCGAAACAGTGGCGGTGATCGGCTGCGGCGGGGTCGGTATGGCCGCGGTCAACGGCGCCTACATCGCCGGCGCCGGGCGCATCATTGCCGTGGATACCAATCCTGCGAAGCTGCAACTGGCCACCAAGCTGGGGGCGACCGACCTGGTCAATCCGACCGACAGTGATCCGGTCAAGCAGGTGCGTGCCTTGAGCAAGGGCGGTGTCCACCATGCGGTCGAGTGCCTGGGTTTGAAGGAAACGGTGGAACAGTCCTTCCGCATGCTGGCCTCGGGCGGAACCGCCACCGTGGTCGGCATGGTGCCCCATGGCCAGAACATCGAGCTGCATGGCTATGACCTGCTGCGCGAGCGTCGCCTGCAGGGCTCGCTCATGGGCTCCAATCGCTTTCGCATCGACATGCCGCGGCTGATCGAACTCTATATGCAGGGTCGCCTGCACCTCGACGACTGGATCTCGGAGCGTATCAAACTAGAGCAGATCAACGAGGGCTTCCAGGCGATGAAGGAAGGCCGCGTGCTGCGCTCGGTCATCGACTTCGGCGTCACGGTTTGAAGGCCTAGGCGCTCCCTGCCGTCACTGCGATGAAGGCCAGATAGGCGACATAGGCCGTCACCAAAAAGGCTCCTTCCCCGCGGTTGACCCGCCAGCCGGTGATGGTGACGATCAGCAGGAGCAGCGTGGCCGCCAGCATGACCCAGATGTCCAAGACGGCGATCTCTGCCGGTACGGCAATGGGTTTTGCTAGTGCGGTCACCCCCAGGATTCCCAGGGAATTGAAGATGTTGCTGCCGACGACATTGCCGAAGGCCAGATCGCCCTGCCTGCGCGCTGCCGCCACCACCGACGTCACCAACTCAGGCAGCGAGGTGCCGATCGCAACCACGGTCAGACCGATAATGCTCTGAGAGACACCAAAGCCCCGTGCCAACTCGACCGCGGCATCGACCAGGAATCGGGCACCCAGAATGGTGAGCGCAATGCCGATCAAGAGGCTGCCGACAGCGATCGCTGCGTGACCGGGCGCCACCTGAACCGCCTCGCCCTCCGACTCATGCATCTCCGCCGAGGCATCACGGCGATTGCGTTCCAGCAGATAGGTCGCGACCAGATAGGCACAGAGGATGGCCAGGAACCCGACACCGATGGGCCGCGTGAAGCTTCCGAACAGGACAACGCCGAGGCAGAGCAGGGCGGAGAGCAGCAGCACACTGCCGTCACGACGAAAGGCGGCCGGGGTCGCACGAATAGGGCTGATCAAAGCGGCCAGCCCGAGGATCAAGAGGATGTTGGCAACGTTGCTGCCGACCACACTGCCGACGACGATGCCAGGCGCGTCGGCGAAGGCCGCCTGCAGGCTGGTCACCAGCTCCGGCGTCGAGGTGCCGAAGCCGACCAGGGTCAGCCCGATCATCAGCGGCGACACACCCAGCCGCCGCGCCAAGGCGACTGCCCCGCGCACCAAAAGCTCCCCGCCGAGGACCAGCAGGATGAGCCCACCGGCGAGGAACAGAAGGTTGGTCACGGGCTCAAGGGCTTTGGGTTAGAGCCACAGAAAGTCACTGGCCGTCAGCAAAGTCGGCAGGGTGACCTTGTCAACCAAGAAGGCTTGATCCACCGAGCCATCGCCGTCTTGATCCACCTGGACCTGTCGCGGACCGGCATAGCGCGCTTCCGAGTTTCCACTGGCTGAGAAAGCCGAGGATCCGACATAGGCGAAACTGCCGACCTCCAAGCCTGTCGCATAGACGATCTTGTCGTCGCCATTTGCGGCGTTGACCAGAAGACCGTCGAAATCTCGCAGGATCGGCCCGCCGGTACCGCCCATGCCCAGCGGCGCCCCATCGAAGAAGAAGGCGTCGATAGCGGAACCGCCGACGGCAGCGGCTCCGCTCTCCATCCGCAAGGTGTCATTGCCGCTCGCACCGACCAAGCGATCGCTACCGCTGCCGCCAGAGAGATCATCATCTCCATCGCCGCCCATCAGGCTATCGTCACCGGCAAGGCCAGAGAGCCTGTTCTCACCGCTGTTGCCCGTCAGGCTGTTGTCCAAGCCGTTTCCGACCCCGTCCAGATTGCCAGAATTGGGCTCCAGGCGCAGATCGTCGATGAAGGCTCTGGCACTGCCATCGGGCAGTGTGAAGTCGACCGAGGCGCGCACCAGGTCGACGCCTTGACCGGCGAAGTCGCGCACCTGATCGCCGACGAAGTCTACGACGAAGGTATCGTCTCCCTGCCCACCCGTCATAACGTCAGACCCACTGCCGCCACTCAAGATATCGTTGCCACCCCGGCCCTGCAGGACGTTGACGAAGCTGTTGCCTAGGATGGTGTTGGCGATGTCGTTGCCGAACATGTTGGCAGCACCAGCGGACTGGTTGAGGATCGCCTTGTCGATGAAACCGTCAGAGCCGCTGGTCAAGGTGTAACTCGGCGCGTCGGAGCGCAGGACATCAGCATCGCCTCCGCCTGCTGCCTCGAAGACCTGATCGGCCTGCTGATAGACGAAGAAGGTGTCGTTGGCGCTTCCGCCATAGGCCATGTCAGCCCCGCTGCGTCCGTTCAAGACATCAGGACCACTGCCCCCGAAAATCACGTCGGCCCCGGAACCTCCGCCAATCGTATCGTTGCCCACCCCGCCGAAGCCACTGTCGACGCCGGGCGCCCCAAAGAGCGTATCGTCGCCGTTGTCACCATAGAGCAGGTCGTTGTCGGCCTGGCCGCGAAGCTGATCTTGCCCGCCGCCACCAAAGATCTGGTCATCGCCGGACTGCCCGCGCAGGTCATCGTTGCCTGCGTCCCCATATATGCCCTGGTCGTCGCCGACACCAGCATAGACGGTGTCGTTCCCGGTGCCGCCGAAGAGATCGCTGTCGTTGCCATTCGACCCGAAGAGGATATCGAGCCCGCTGTCGCCAGAGAGCAGCGAATCGTCCCCAGCACCACCAAAGATGCGATCGTTCTGGTAGCCGCCAAAGAGGCCGTGATCGTCCCCCGCTCCGCCGTAGAGGCTGTCGTCCGCGCTGGAGCCATGGAGCGAATCGCTTCCGCCATCGCCATAGAGGCCATCCTGGTCATCTCCACCGGTCAGCCGGTCGTCATCGACGCCGCCGAAGAGCTGATCATTTCCGAGGCCACCATAGAGGAAGTCATCACCGACATTCCCCTCTATGTCGAGATCGCCGCCGTCGCCGCCATAGATGCGATCATCGCCACTGCGACCAAGAATTCGGCTATCTGCGCCGCTGTCGCCAAGGATGATATCGAGCCCGGTCCCGCCGAAGAGGAAGCTGTCGGCGCCGGAGGCACCATGGATCAGGTCGTCGCCTTCTCCGCCGAAAATCTGCTGATCATTCCCCTCAGCGCCATAAAGATAGTCATCGTCAAGGCCACCGAAGATGCGGGTGTCGGCCCCGCTGCCTCCAGAGACGGTGTCGGCGCCGCTGCCTCCGTAGAGCGAGACGTCCATGGCGCTTCCGCTATCAATTCTGTCAGCCCCACTGCCGCCATAGAACCAGGTGTCGGTTCCGGGACCACCGGCAATATGGTCGTCGCCCCTGCGGCCGAAGAGGAAGTAGTTCTGCCCACTGCCGGTGGTCATGGTATCGGCACCGCTGTCTCCGAAGAAGCGATAGTCGAATCCGGAACCGGTATCGATGATGTCGGTACCGCTGCCTCCATAGACAATCTTGTCCGATCCGCCTCCTCCATAGAAGCTGTCGTCGCCCTGACCGCCCGTTGCTTGATCGCTACCACTACCACCGAAGAGCCGATCGTCGCCGTTGCCACCCACAATGTCATCCAAGCCGCTGACACCGTAGAGGTGATCATCGCCGCTGCGCCCGACCAGGAAATCCCCATCACTGGCGCCGACGAGACTGTCATTCCCCGTCGTTCCGTAGAGCTGATAGGACTCAATTCCGTACAGAAGTAGATTGTTCGGGCGGCTGGAGACATTCTCAAAAATCGCGATGTCTGACCCGCTCCCGCCGTCAAAGATCTCGTTGGAAACCAGCTCACCTGAGCTGCCACCGAAGAGTCGGTCCCGCGCCGTTCCACCGTAGAGCCTGTCCAGACCGCTGCCACCTCTCAAGGTGTCGTTCTGTTCGTCGCCATAGATCCGGTCATTGCCGCTGCCACCAACCAAGCTATCGAAGCCCGAGCCACCATAGAAAGAGGAGTCGTTGCCCAATCCCCCGAAGAGGCTGTCGTTCCCGGTTCCCCCGAAGAAGCCTCGGTCGTTGCCCTCTTGCCCGGCCAGTGTATCGTCTCCCTCCTCACCAAAGAGGAAGGTGTCGCTGCTGCCGCCGGAACCGCCGAAACTGTCATCGCCATAGACCAGGTCGTCGCCAGAGCCCCCGTAGAGGCGATTGTCGCCGCCAGAGCCACCAAAGAGGAGGTCGCCACCCGAACCGCCGAAGAAGCGTCTGTCATCGCCAGCACCGCCCTCAAGGCGGTCATCGCCGTCGCCACCGAAGAGCGTGGTATCGGACCCGGTGTCCCCAAAGAGGCTGTCGCTACCAGTTGCGCCATAGAGCGAGACGTCAGTCCCATCGCCACCCGAGAGGCTGTCGTCCCCGGAACCGCCGAACAGGCTGTCCTGGCTTTGCCCACCAAAGAGCCGATCGCTGCCCGCCCCACCAAAGATCGTGTCGGTTCCGGTCAAGCCCAGGGCGGTGTCGTCGCCGACATAGCCATAGAGGCGATCGCCGCCGCCGGCACCATAGAGACTGTCACCGCCGCTGGCCCCGTAGAGCCGGTCATTGTCCTGACGGCCATAGAGCGTGTCGTTCGCGCTCAGGCCGAAGAGTGTGTCCTTGTCGTTGGTTCCGGCCAGAGAATCCGGTCCGTCAGTGCCGGTCAAGATTGTCATGCTCGCCCCTCACCCCGTTCTATTACAGCCAACAGAAACGGCCCGACCGCGTTTCACGATCGGTCCAGACAGAGCTTCCTCCAGAACAATGCTTACGGGAGGGGCAAAACGAATCCAGCTCACCCCTCCGAGGATCTATTGCGTAGGCCCTCCAGCTAGATGTGCAGGGCGCGCCCGGCGACACCCAGCGCTGCCTCCTTGACCGCCTCGTTCAGGGTCGGATGGCCGTGGAAGGAACGCGCCAGGTCTTCCGAGCTGCCGCCGAACTCCATGGCGACCACCACCTCGTGGATCAGGGTTCCGGCCTCGGGGCCGATAATATGGCACCCCAAGATCCGGTCGGTCTTGGCATCGGCCAGGATCTTCACGAAGCCGTCGGTCGCGTTCATGGCGCGCGCACGTCCATTGGCGGTGAAGGGAAACTTGCCGACCTTGTACTCGACACCGTCCGCCTTCAGTTCCTCCTCGGTCTTGCCGACCGTGGCGACCTCCGGCCAGGTGTAGACGATGCCCGGCACGGTGTCGTAGTTCACGTGACCGACCCCGCCGGCCAGCATCTCGGCAACGGCGACGCCTTCTTCTTCGGCCTTGTGGGCCAGCATGGGGCCAGCGATGACATCGCCGATGGCATAGATCCCATCGACCGAGGTGCGCCAATGGTCGTCAGTCGCAACCCGCCCTCGGCTGTCCAACTCCACCCCGACGCCGTCCAGGCCCAAGCCCTCTATGCGCGGCTTACGGCCAACCGCTACCAGCAGCACGTCGGTCTCCATCTCCTGCGCATCGCCGCCGGCGGCCGGCTCCAGGGTCAGCTTCACCTTGTCGTCCGCGACCGCAGCACCGGTGACCTTGGTCTTGAACTTGAAGGCCATGCCCTGCTTTTTCAGGGTGCGCTGGAACTGCTTGGAAATCTCCTGATCCATCGCTGGCACCAGGCGCTCCAGGAATTCCACCACGGTTACCTTGCTGCCCAGGCGCTGCCAGACCGAGCCTAGCTCCAGCCCGATGTAACCGCCGCCGATGACCACCATGCTCTCCGGCACCTCTTCCAGATCAAGCGCACCGGTCGACGACACGATGCGGGTCTCGTCGACCTCGATCCCCGGCAGGTCGATCGAGTCCGAACCACTGGCGATCACGATGTTCTTGGTCTCATAGGTGGTGCCGCCGACCTCGACCTTGCCGGCAGCGGCGATGCGCGCCGTGCCCTTTAGCCAAGTCACCTTGTTCTTCTTGAAGAGAAACTCCACACCCTTGACGTTGGCATCGACCACCTTGTCCTTGTGATCCAGCATCTGATCAAGGTCGAGCGAGACCCCTTCGACCTTGACGCCGAAGCCACCCAAAGCGTGCAAAGCCTCTTCGTACTTTTCCGAGGCCTGCAGCAGGGCCTTCGAGGGAATGCAGCCGATATTGAGACAGGTGCCGCCCAGGGTCGCGCGCTCCTCCGCACAGGCCACCTTGAGGCCCAACTGCGCGGCACGGATAGCGCAGACATATCCGCCCGGCCCGGCACCGATAACGATCAGGTCAAAGCTCTCGTCGGCCATGTTTCTCTTCCCTTCTCCGAGAGTGGTGTTGTGTCCCAGTGATAACCTTGTCTGATCGGAGCTTAGCGCAAGGCCAGGCCCACTGTCTGTCCCCAAACTGGCCCAGACCCCAAATGGCCCAGAGCGGCGAAATGCACCCCGGTCAAAGCGGGCAGAAGCGCTGGCGGCGGCGGCCCGACTGCGCTAGAAGGGCGGCCATGTTGATCCCAGCCTTCCTGCGCTCCATCGGCCAGCTCACCGACCCCAAGATCATGAAGATCCTGGTCAAAGCGATCCTGGTTGCCGTCCTCATCTTCATCGGCTCGACCCTGTTGGTCTGGGGCCTGACCGCGCTGATCCCGCAGACCGGCGATTCGGCGGTCGATTCCTGGTTGGACCCGCTGATCAACCTCTCGGTCCCGGTCGCCATGATCTTCGCCGGATACTTCGTGTTCCCGGCGTTGGTTACGATCGGCATCAGCTTTTTCCTCGACGACGTCATGGATGCGGTCGAGAGCAAATACTATCCCAAGCGACCGGCCAGTCGGCAGGTCAGCACCTTGGAAGATGTGTGGATCGGCATGCGGCTGCTGGTCGTCATGGTGATCGTGAACATCGCCATCTTGCCGATCTACATCCTGCTCCTGGTGACCGGCATCGGCGCGCCCCTGCTCTACCTTGCCGTCAATGCCTATCTGCTGGGCCGCGAGTACTTCGAGATCGTCTCCATCCGCCACATGACCAAGGCCGAGATGGATGTGAAGCGCAAGGAGCGCAGCCTCCTGGGCTTCCTGGCCGGCTTCATGATCGCAGGCATGTTCTTCATTCCGATCGTCAACCTCTTGGCCCCGATCGTCGGCGTTGCCCTGATGACCCACGTGGTCCAGCGCCGCGCCCTGCCGCCGCCACGGGACTGATTGCCGGCACACAACTGCGGTTCAACCGAGACGAATGAGGTGGCGCATTACCGCTCTTCTACTGCGTGTAGTCTGCTGTTAATCTTCGGACGGCAAGATTGAGATCGCTCGGCGAAACAATCCTTGCAAGAGACAACAGCGGGAGTGGGAGGCGCGCATCATGGCTGTCATCTTTGGAACGCCGCTTCCGGACACGCTGACCGGCACAGAGCTGACCGACACGATCTTCGGCTATGATGCCGGTGATCGGCTCTATGGACGAGGCGGAGCCGACAGCCTCTTGGCAGGTAGCGGCGCGGATACCAGCCTTTTCGGTGGCATCGGCGATGACAGCCTGTTCGGGGCAAGCGGTGGCGATTCCTTCTTTTTTGGTGAGAATGGTAGTGATGTCATCTACGGCGGCGATGACGCTGACGCCAGCCTGAGTGGCGGCAACCTGAGCGATCGCATTTTCGGCGACAACGGAAACGACCTCTTCCTCTTCGGCGACAAGGGGAACGATACGTTGGAGGGCGGGGCAGGCTCTGATTCTCAGCTCTTTGGCGGTAGCGGTAGCGACAGCATTCTGGGCGGCCCTGGTGGAGACTCTCTGCTCTCTGGCAACAGCGGCAATGACCTGATTGACGGTGAAGGCGGCAACGACGGTTTCTTCGCCGGTGGTGACGGCGACGACCGGCTCTACGGAGGGGACGGCAAGGATGTCAGCCTCTTTGGCGGTGCCAATGCCGACAGCATCTATGGCGGGGATGCCGTCGATACTGCGCTCTTCGGCGACGCCGGTCTCGATCTGATCGACGGCGGCGAGGAGAGCGACATCTCCCTCTACGGCGGTATCGGGAACGACGAGGTTCGCGGTGGCTCGGGCGCGGATCTCCTGCTGTTCGGGGACACAGGCGACGACAGCCTCTCCGGCGATCAGGGAAACGACCTCCTCTTCTTCGGCGACCTAGGCGACGACAGCCTTGATGGCGGGGATAATCCAGACGGGCTCTTCTATGGAGGCAGCGGCGACGATCATCTGAGCGGCGGCAGCGGTTCGGACCTTTCCTTCTTCGGTGGATCGGGCCTGGATCGCTTGGCCGGCGGCAGAAACAGCGACGGCTATCTCTATGGCGGTGCGGGCGCCGACACGATCCTGGGTGAAGGCGGCACCGATTCCCTGCTCTTTGGCGGACTGGATCATGACCGCCTTCGGGGCGGTAGTGGTGCAGACGAGAGCCTGGTCGGCGGTCAAGGCGACGATCATGTCCGCGGTGACGGCGGAGCCGACAGCCTGCTCTTCGGCAACAGTGGCGATGACTATCTGACTGGTGACAGCGGCCCGGACAGCGACCTCTATGGCGGCAGTGGGGACGACGAACTCTTCGGCGGCACCAACGACGACAGCTACTTCGAGGGCGGAGACGGGGCCGACAGCATCGACGGCGGCGATGGCTACGACCAGAGCCTAAACGGCGGGTCGGGCAGCGACGATCTCTTCGGCGGCTCCGCGGCCGATCAGGTCCTGGCCGGTGAGGAAGGCGACGATCGCCTCTTTGGAGCCAGTGGCGCTGACAGCCTGCTGTTCGGCGGTCGTGATGACGACACGCTCTATGGTGGCCATGGCGACGATTCCTTTCTCTTCGGAGGGTCCGGAACCGACCGCGTGATCGGCAATCTGGGCGAGGACATGTTCTTTTTCGGTGGCCTAGGCAACGACACGGTAAACGGCAGCGGGGACAATGATTCCCTGCTCTACGGAGGGCTGGGTGAGGACCGCATGCGCGGCGGTGTCGGCGACGATGCCAGTATCTTCGGTGACAGCGGCGGCGACCTCCTCCAGGGCGAGAGCGGCGTCGACCAGCTGTTCGGTGGCAGCGGCAACGACCAGGCCTATGGTGGTGCCAACAATGACGTGGGCCTCTACGGCGGACAGGGCCGCGACTTCATCTATGGAGATTCCGGCGGCGACAGCTTTCTCTTCGGCGGATCCGCCACCGATGAGGTACGGGGCGGTCAAGGAAACGACTTCTTTCTCTATGGCGGTCAGGGTTTCGACTTCGTCACCGGAGGTCAGGGCAACGATTCCTACCTCTTCGGTGGCCTCGGCAATGATTCCGTCTTTGGCGGTACCGGCAGCGACCGCTTCGTCTATGGCGGCAGCGGACTTGACGTGGTGAAGGGCCAGAGGGGGAACGACATTATCTTCGGTGACACCAAGAGCGACACGCTCTATGGCGGCGAAGGCGTAGACCGACAGTTCGGCGGTGAGGGCGACGATATCTTCGTTGTCGCCACCCAGGCCGAGATTCAGTCCGGTGACACCTTCGACGGCGGCGCCGGCGTCGATACCCTGCTGCTTGGCAGCGGCGTTACGATTCCTGCCGGCGTGCTCCTGACATCGATCGATGTCATCGACATGCTGTGATTGGTGGGGTGCGGCCCTGCCTTAGATTGAGGAAAAGCCGCCCTCAATCATGATCAATGCACCGTTCATCAGCTCCGAGGCTGGTGAGGCCAGATAGAGCGCCAGATCGGCAACCTCGATCGGCTGGCCGAAGCGACCGAGCGGGGTCTTGTCGATGATCGGTTGGCCTTTGGCCGGATCGCCCCAGATCTCGATCCCCATGGGCGTCAAGACCACCGTCGGGCAGATCGCATTCACCTGGATATTGTGCGGCGCCCACTCCGCCATCAGCGACTTGGTGAGCGCATTCAATGCTCCCTTGGAGGTGGCATAGGCGGCATGGTTCTCTGCCGCGATGACGCCGGTCTGGGAGGAGATCATGATGATCTTGCCCCAACGCTGGGCAATCATCCCGGGCGCCAGGGCCTGCGAGAGCAGGAAAGGTGCGCGCAGGTTGATCGCCATGGTGCGGTCCCAGTCCTCGACCGAGGCTTCCAAGGCAGGGTCGGTCAAGGCCACGCCAGCCGCGTTCACCAGGATGTCGATGCTGCCCCAGGCCTCGAGTGCTTGGGCTGCAGCGGCTTTGGTCGCCTCGACCTCGCTCAGGTCGGCTTCGATGACGAGGCAGTCCCGCCCCTCTGCGCGAACGGCCTCAGCGGTTTCCTCCAATCCAGCGCGGTCGCGCGCGATCAAAGCGACATCGGCGCCGGCATCGGCATAGACCGTGGCGATCTCTCGCCCGATCCCCTTGGAAGCGCCGGTGACCAGCGCCCGCCGGCCGGCCAACGAAAAGCGTTCGACCCAGCGGTCCATGGCCTTACTCCAGGTTGGTGTGGCGCGCGCGCAGGCTTTCGGGCGTTTCGCCCAGGCGTTCGCGCAATGCCAGGACCAGCAACTCGAAAGCCAGATACTGCGCCCCCTCGTAGAGCGATCCCATGGGCAGCACTGAGAGGCTTTGGCTGGCGCCCTGATCATCGGCCATGGTCTGCGCCGGCAGATGCAGCACCAGGTCTGCCGCTTGCGGCACCGCGCCGGCCGGCTGTGCTGTGAAGCAGAGAGTTCGGGCGCCTGCCTGTTTAGCCACCTGCAAGAGGGCCGCCACCGTCGAAAAGTCCCCCGGTCCTGCCGAGACCAGTAGAAGGTCCCCTTCGCCCAGGGGCGGGCAAGACATGTCGCCGACCACATGAGCGTCCAGACCCATGTGGTAGAGCCGCATCGCCAGGGCCCGCATCATCAGACCTTCCCGACCGACGCCATAGAGTGCCAGGCGCTTGGCCTCGACAATGGCACTCACCACACGCGCGGCTGCGGATGGATCGACGGCAGCCAAGACCGCCCCCAACTCTTCCAGTGCCTTGGCGCCCTTGTCATGGAATGCGGCCATTCCGACTGCTCCTAGATGCTCTGCTCGGCGCTGAAGACAGTGCCCAGCGCATCGGCCAGCAGACCGGTCTCGTCGAGCAGATCCAGCAGGGTGTAGCGGCTGCGCATAAAGCGGGCAGCAAGCACCGTAGCGCAGAGCTCTTCCGCTCCGACACCGATGTCGGCGGCGCGGGTCGGGGCACCGGCGGTGGTCAAGAGGTGCTGCATCTCGTCTGCCCGCATCAGGTGGCTCGACAAACGCGCTTTCAGGCTGGGCCAGATAGCCTGCAGATGCATCAGCCGCGCTGCCAAAGCCTCCGGATCCAAGTGTTTGGACGCGGTTTCCAGCTTGGCGCGTTCGGCGATATCGGGGCTGTCAAAGCTCTCCTCGATCAGCTGCGCCTTGCTCTCCATGTCCGGATGCGCCGCGACGCAGGCCGCCACGTCCAAGGCAGCGAGGTCCTGGGCCAAAAGCCAATCGTAGAGCCGCAGCACCGCCAGACAGCCGACCGAGACGCAAGCCCCATGCGAGACTCTCTGCCCCTCATGGGTCAGCCCGCGCATTTCCCAGAGGTGTGCGACCTGGTGGTCGGCGCCGGAAGCCGGGCGGGAGGTGCCATGAAACTCCATCGCCAGCCCTGAGAGGGTCAGCCCAACGAAGAGGTCAGCAGTGGCGGCCGGGTCGCCGGCGGCAAGCGCCGCTGGGGCTGCCAGCCATCCGCGCAGATTGTCCTGCACCAAGGGCCAAGCGACGTCGTCAAGCGGCTCGATCCCCAGGGCATCGGCCAGCATCCAGTCGCCACCGGCCGGCACCTTGCCGGCCAGGTCGCCAAAGCCCCAACCCACCATCTCTGGCGGTGCGGCCGTTATCACCGAGAGATCGGCCAGGATCGCCTTCGGCGGTGCACAGGTCACGGTCTTCTTGAAACCACGATCGCTTAGAGGCGCACCTGCCGAGGCATAGCCATCCATCGAGGCTGCGGTCGCGACGCAGAGATAGGGTCGCTCCAGCTGAAAGGCGGCGTATTTGACCAGATCGTTGATCACGCCGGACCCCACGGCCACGGGATGCGCCTGGCCATCGGCGATGCGCTCGCGCAGGGCCTCCGCCAGGTCCAGGCTGGCCTTGGGGCGTGGCTCCGCCGGCAGCAGATGGCCTTCGACGGCGATGTCAGCCTCAGAGAGCCTGGCCTGTATTGCTGCGCCCGCAGCGCCCCAGGTGTTCTCATCGGCGATCAGCAGAGCGGGCTCGTCGCCGAAAGCGCGTCGGTAGAAGGGGACGATGGCTTCCAGCGCCGTCTCGTCCACCAGGATCTCGTCGATGTTGCGTGAGCGGGCGACGGCCGGAGCGACCAGCGAGTCCATACGCTCGCGCCAGCCCGCGATGACTTGGCTCATCCGCGTCTCATCCCGTCATTGCCTAAGCGCCGCCCCCTCGGCGGCAAAGAGGTGTACCCGCTCGTCCGGGAAGGCAAGGCCGATGGTCTCGCCTGCTTTCAAGGTGGTATCACCGCCGGTCTTCACTACAATGCGGTCACCGCCCGCAGTGTTCACGTGCAGATAGCTCTCGCCGCCCAAGGATTCCTTGACCAGGATGTCACCCTTGACCTGACCGGCGTCTGGGGCCGTTACCGAGAGATGCTCCGGCCGGATACCAAGTCGCACGGGGCCCGTCCCGCTGAGGTTCGAGAGGGTGAGCCGGGCTTCGCCATAGCGTGCCGCTCCCTCCTCCAACACCACATCCAGGAAGTTCATACTGGGGGCGCCGATGAAGCCGGCAACGAACTCCGTCTTCGGCCTGTGGTAGAGCTCAAGCGGCGCGCCCACCTGTTCGACCCGGCCGGCATTCAGCACCACGATCTTATCGGCCATGGTCATGGCCTCGACCTGGTCATGGGTCACATAGATCATGGTGGAGCCCAGCTCACGATGCAGCGCCTCCAGCTCAACCCGCATCTGGATTCTCAGCTTGGCGTCAAGGTTCGACAGCGGTTCGTCGAAGAGGAAGACCTTGGGTTCCTTGACAATAGCACGACCGATGGCGACGCGCTGACGCTGTCCGCCGGAAAGGTGGCCCGGTTTGCGGTCCAGATAGTCTTCCAGCTGCAGGGTACGTGCGGCCTCGGCCACGCGGCGGGCGCGGTCTTCGGCCGCCACGCCGTTGATCTTCATGCCGAATTCCATGTTCTGGCGCACGCTCATGTGGGGATAGAGCGCGTAGGACTGAAAGACCATGGCGACACCGCGGTCCGAGGGCGCGGTCATTGTAACCTCTTCCGCGCCGATGCGGATCGTGCCGCTCTCAACCCCTTCGAGACCGGCAACGCAGCGCAGCAGGGTCGATTTCCCACACCCCGAGGGGCCGACGAAGACCACAAACTCCCCCTCTTCAATCTCCAGCGAGACATCGAAGAGGGCCTGAACCGACCCGTAAAACTTGTCTATCCCTGCCAAGGTGACGCTTGCCAAGCCGCGGACCTCCTTGTCCCCCGTCTCTCCCCATCCCGGGCCGCCGACAGCCTAACGCCACGGGCCCACGATACCGATTCAAATGTTCGCCAAAGATTTGGCTTGACTGGATCGGGCTGTTATACATTTGTATGTGTCTCGTTACATTTGGATCGTCAACCCAAAAAGCGGTCATCCAAGGGAGGTAGAGTTATGAAGCTGAGATCCTTGTTGGCGGCCGGCGCCTTAAGCGCAGGGCTGGCCCTGGGCGGTGCCCAGGCGGCCTTTGCCTGGTCGCTGGAAGAGGCGGCGAAACCCTATGCCGGCACCACCCTGGACGTGGTCTTCCTGCTGCGCCCCGGTTACGAAGCAGCCGAGAAGATGATCCCCGAGTTCGAAGAGAAGACCGGGATCAAGGTGAACATCATCAAGCTGCCTTACGAAAATGCGCTTGGTGAGCAGGTGCGTGATTTCGTGGCGCAGGGCGACCTCGACATCGCGCTGATCGACCTGGTCTGGATCGGCAACTTCGCCGAGAACGAGTGGATTCTGCCGATCGACGAGTTTACCTCAAACCCAGACCTGCTGGATCCGGAGCTGGATCTGGATGACTTCTTCCCGCTGGTGCTGAACGCCTTCGGCGGCTGGAATGGCACGGTCTATGGCCTGCCCTTCGATAACTATTCCGGCCTGCTTTTCTACAATAAGTGCATGCTGGAAGAGGCTGGCTTCGACCGCCCGCCCGAGACCTGGGAAGAGCTGAAAGACGTCTATGGCCCGGCGCTGACCAAGGACGGCAAGCATGCCTTCGCGCTGCAGTCCAAGCGCAACGAGACTCAATCGGCCGATAGCTTCGCGCGTGTGCTCTGGCCCTTCGGCGGCTCCTTCCTGGATGAGAACTTCCGCTCCAACCTGCTCTCGCCCGAGAGCCAGGCTGGCCTGCAGTTCCGCCAGGATCTGATGCAGTACATGCCCGACGGAATCGTCGCCTATGACCATGCCGAGGCCGTGAATGGCCTGGCCCAGGGCGACGTCGCCATGATCACCGAGTGGTCGGCCTTCTATTCCACCCTGAAGGACCCGGCGACCTCCAAGGTCGTGGACTGCCTGGCCATCGCGCCAGAGCCCAAGGGCCCGGCTGGACGCAAGCCTGCTCTCGGCGGCTTCAGCCTGGCCGTCGCAGCGCAAGCCGACGAGAAGGAGCGTGATGCAGCCTGGCTCTTGATCCAGTGGCTCACCTCCAAGGCCAATGCCAAGCGTTACCTCGACATGGGCGGCGTCCCGGCCCGCCAGTCCGTCTACAACCTGGATGGTGTCGCCGAGGAGTACGACTTCGTCCCGGCCCTGGTCGAGAGCTGGCAGGAGGGCGTGCCGGAGTTCCGTCCGCGCTTCGCCGAATGGCCGGAGATCACCGAGATCGTCCAAGAGTGGGGCACCAAGATCATGCTGGGCGAGGTCAGCCCGGAAGAGGGTGCCAAGATCCTGGGTGAGCGCATGGAGGCCGTGCTTGAAGAGGCCGGTTACTACTCCGGCGACAAGCCTCTGGCGCAGTAATCCTATGGCATACTAACCCCTCTCGGCTGCGGGTGGTCGGCGAAAGCTCGGCCGCCCGCTGCCCTTTTTTGAATACTCGATGCCATTGAGGATGCGCGCTCATGAGAGGACGCGTTAAGCGGCGAACGATCTGGTCCTTTCTCAGCCCGGCAGTGCTGACCTTGGCGCTCATCGGCATCGGACCGCTGCTCTTTGCGGTCTATACCTCGCTGCACAACTACAATCTGACCAAGCTGCGCAACGTCAAGTTCATCGGCCTGGACAACTATGCCTTCGTGCTGAGCGACCCGGTCTTTTGGGACGCGATGCAGCGCACCTTCGTCCTGCTGCTGATCGTGCTGCCGCTGCAGGTGGCGCTCGGCCTTGGCATCGCCTTACTGCTGCACCGGCCAGGGCTCGGATTCTTCAAGGTCTTGACCCGTCTCAGCCTCGTGGTCCCGATGGCCACCACCTATGCCGTGGTCGGCCTGCTGGGCCAGGTCATGTTCAACATCAAGTATGGCGTGGTGAACCAGCTGATCGGCTTCCTCGGCTTCGGTCCCATCAACTGGATCGGGGATCCGACCAATGCCTTCATTGCGGTTGCCTTTTGGGATGTTTGGCAGTGGACGCCCTTCTGCGCATTGGTCCTGCTGGCCGGCCTCACCATGGTCCCGGGCGAGATCGAGGAGGCCGCCCGGCTGGAGACCAAGAGCTGGTGGACCATCCTGCGCCATGTGCAGTTGCCCTTCCTGATTCCGGGCCTGACCGCGATCCTGATCCTGCGCACAGCTGACGTGCTGAAGCTCTTCGATATGGTCTTCACCATGACCCGAGGCGGCCCCGGCTCGGCCACGGAGTTCATTTCACTGATGATCCAGAGGGTTGGTTTCCGCGCTTTCGATCAAGGCCTGGCCTCGGCTCAGGCCATCATCCTGCTCTTCATCACCATCGTGCTGAGCCAGCTCTACATCAAATTCTTCTATAAGGAGGTGCAGTCGTGAGCGCCCGCGGCCCCGCTGGCGGCAGCTTGCTTGGTCAAGCCCTGCTGCTCTCGCTGATCCTCCTCTTCTGCATCTTCCCCTTCTACTGGATGGTCACCACCAGCCTGAAGGATCAGATCATCGCGCTGGAGACTCCGCCGGCCTGGATCTTCCCTATCACCTTCGACAACTACACCACCGTGCTCTTCGACGATGGGGTCGGGCGCACCCTGATCAACTCTCTGATCGTCGCGGTCTGCACCACCGCGCTGGCGGTCGGTCTGGGCTGTCCGGCCGCCTACGCCCTGGCGCGCTTTGAGTTTCGCGGCAAGAAGGACCTCTGGTTCTGGTTCATCACCAACCGCATGGTCAGCCCCATCGTGCTGGCCTTGCCCTTCTTCCTGATCGTGCGCTTCCTAGGCCTGCTCGACACGCACATCGTGCTGATCCTGATCTATCTCACCTTCAACCTGCCGATCGTGATCTGGATCTGCACTGACCAGTTCCGCTCTATCCCGCGCGATCTTGATGAGGCAGCCTCTCTGGAGGGGGCCTCCCAGTGGCGCATCTTCCGCTCGATCTGCCTGCCCTTGGCGATGCCGGGGGTCGCGGTCTCGTCGATCTTCTCCTTCATTTTTTCCTGGAACGAGCTGATGTTCGCGCTGGTGCTGACGCGCAGCAATGCCAAGACCGCACCGGCCATGGCGGTCAGCTTCATGGAGGGCTACAACCTGCCCTACGGCAAGATCATGGCGACCTCGACCCTGATCGTCATTCCGGTGATCATCTTCGCGCTGATCGCGTCCAAACAGCTGGTGCGCGGCCTGACCATGGGGGCGGTCAAAT
This sequence comes from Rhodospirillales bacterium, assembly GCA_963669335.1. GTDB lineage: Bacteria > Pseudomonadota > Alphaproteobacteria > Kiloniellales > JACOMY01 > JACOMY01. Next base: position 13,215 of record OY770023.1, on the reverse strand, counting down.
AGTGCGACCCATCGCCGAGTTCCCAAAGGAGGCCGCGCGCACGCTCCGCTTTTTCCTGACCGACATCGACGACACGGTGACCGACGAGGGGCGCCTGCCCTCGGCCAGCCTCGCAGCGCTGGAGGCCCTTTCCGAAGCGGGACTGACAATCATTCCCGTCACCGGCCGACCGGCCGGCTGGTGCGATCATATCGCCCGCATGTGGCCGGTCGATGCCGTCGTCGGCGAAAACGGCGCCCTCTGGTTCGCCTATGATCGGGATGCCAAGCGCATGCGCAGCGGTTTCGCAAAGCCGAGGGGCGAGCGTCTCGCCGATCGGCGTCGCCTGGATGCCTTGCGTCACGAGATCCTGCAACAGGTACCGGGCGCCGGTGTGGCCAGTGACCAGGACTACCGCATCGCCGACCTGGCGATCGACTTCCGCGAGGACGTGGCGCCACTCTCTGGCGAAGAGATCGATCGCATCGTGCGAGCCTTCGAAGCCGCCGGCGCCACCGCCAAGGTCAGCTCGATCCATGTCAACGGCTGGTTCGGTGATTACGACAAGCTTTCCATGACGCGCTGCTGCTTGGCTGAGGTCTTCGGGAGTGACCTGGAAACAGAGAAGTCGCGCTGCCTCTTCGCCGGCGACAGTCCCAACGATCAACCCATGTTCGCCTATTTCCCCCACTCGGTCGGTATGGCCAATGTGCGGGACTTCACGCTGACGAGCCCCCCGACCTGGGTCACGCAGGGCCGCAGCGCGCAGGGCTTTGTCGAACTGGCAAAGCGCCTGCTGGACGCGCGCTAAGGTCATGCCGCGCCCGCCCAAGACCCTGCAGATCGACGAGGAGAAGCGCTTTCTGGCGCAGGTCGCCTGGGCCTATCACGTCGAGGGCCTGACCCAAGGGGCTGTGGCGGAAAAGCTGGGCGTCACCCGCCTGCGCATCAACAAGGCGCTGGCCGAAGCGCGCCGGCAAGGCATCGTCAGGGTCTCGATCAACTCTGACTTCGCGCCCTGTCTGGAGTTGGAGGATGCCCTGAAGCGGCGTTTCGGCCTGGCCGAGGCCTATATCGCGCCCAGCCCCGGCGAACCAGGACAGGTACAGACCATCGTCGGCACCGCGCTGGGCCACACCCTAACGCGGCTTCTGGCCAGGCCTGAGACCAAGCTCTGTGGCATGTCCTGGGGCAACACCCTGAACATGGCGACCCGCTTTATGGAGCCCTTGGATCGGCCGGACCTGGAGATCGTCTCCACCATGGGCGGCCTGACCCAGGGATCCGATCTCAACTCCTTCGAGATCACGACGCGGTTGGCCGACCTCTGCAATGCGAGGCACAGCTACTTCACCGCCCCGCTCTATGCCGGCACCGCAGACAGTCGCGACACCATGATGGAGCTGGACGTCATCGCCGATATCCTGCGGAAGATTAGACAGGTGGATATCCTGGTGATGGCCGCGGGCGATCTCTCGGATCGATCTATCCTCGTGCGCTATGGACTGCCGGCCGACGTCACGGTCGAGGGCCTAAAAGCCGCCGGTGCGGTCGGTGACCTGCAGGGCTATTTCCTGAACCCCCAAGGACAGCCGGTCGATCACCCCATCAATGAGCGCGTCATCGGCATCAACCTGGACGACCTGCGACCAATTCCGAACGTGGTCCTGGCCGCAGGCGGCGCCTACAAGGTGGCGATCATCGCCGCCATCCTGGCCACCGGCGTTGTCGATACCTTCGTCTCGGATGAGGAAACGGCACGCAAGGTGCTTGAGGCCAAGCCATGCTCCTAGCCGGCCTCGACATCGGCACCTCCGGGGTCAAGTGCATCCTGGTCGATCTCGACGCCAAGGTCATGGCCAGTGCCAATCGGGCCATTACCGTCTCGCGATTGAAGCCCGGCTGGAGCGAGCAGCACCCGGATCTCTGGTGGCAGGCCACCACAGAGGTCTTCGATGAGCTCGCATCCAAGCATCCGGATCTGATGCAGGCTGTGGCTGCGATCGGTCTATCCGGGCAGATGCTGGGCCCGGTTCTGATCGGCAAGGACGATCGCCCCCTGGACGAGGTGCTGCTCTGGAACGACGAGCGCTCGCTTGCCGAATGCGCCATCCTTAAAGAGCGCGTGCCGGACATTGGTTGGCGCACCAATGGCACAGCTGATCCTGGGCTCGGCGCGCCAAAACTACTGTGGCTGGCACAGCATCGCCCCAAGGTGATCGAGCAGGCCGACTGTCTGCTTCTGCCCAAGGACTACATTCGTCTCTGCCTGACCGGCGTGCGCGCCAGCGAGCCCTGCGATGCCGGCGGCACCATGCTGATGGACTGCGCCACAGGGACCTGGGATGCGGAGCTCGCAGAGGCAGCGGGCTGGTCCCTGGACCGCCTGCCGCCCTTGATCGATTCTTGGGAGGCCGGCGGCGGTTTGCGGCAGGATCTAGCGCGCCGCTGGCACTTGAAACCCGATCTGCCGGTCGCAGGCGGTGCCGGCGACAATATGGCCTGTGGCCTGGGCCTGGGCGCCTCTAAGGAAGGCGACTGCGTCATCACCATCGGCACCTCGGGTGTTGTCTGCATCGTCGATCGCGCCTTCAAGCCAGCGCCGGAGCAGGCGGTCCTGACCTCGGCCCACGCCGCGCCGGAGAGCTTTCTTTCCATGGGCGTGGTGATGAGCGCCACGGCCTCTTTCGATTGGCTGGCCGCCATCACCGGGAGCAGCGTGCCTGATCTCGCCGCCGAAGCAGAGGCGCTTCTTCAGCGGGGCCATGCTGGCGAAGCACCCGTCATGCGTCCCAGCCTCAACGGCGTTCGAACCCCTGACAACCGCCCTAATGCCCGCGGGGCCATCAGCGGTCTGGCCCTGACCACCGACCGCGCGCAACTGGCCTGGTCGCTGATGGAGGGCGTGGCCTTTCAGCTCTTGGACTGCGTCGAGGCACAGCGCGGAGCCGGCTTGACTGTCGAGACCATAGCCATTGCGGGCGGCGGAGCGCGCAATCCGCTCTGGTGTCAGATGCTCGCAAGTCTCTTGGATCGGCCTGTGACCTTGCCGGAGGGGCGAGACCTGGCAGCCTGCTTGGGCGCTGCCCGCTTGGCCGCTGTCGCTGGAGCGGCAGTTCCCCTCGCCTCCCTGGCTCTCACGCCAAGGGCGGAGATGACACTGCACCCCGATCCAAACTTGCGGGCGCTTCTGCTGTCGCGTCATGCTGCCTACCGCGCTTTGCCACTCTGACAATCCCAATCGGGCAAAGCGCCCCTAGAGCAGATCGCGAGCAGGTGGACTCACCTGCTCGCGATCTGCTCTATGTTTTAAACTTGTAGAGCATGATGACGACAAATCGTTTCGATCTGGCGTCATCATGCTCTTGAGATGGGAGTGATTGGGTCATGGCACTGAACGGCGGTCCCCTCGACCAGATTGTCCCGCTGCCGGAGCTGCTGAGCGCGCCCCTGGCAGCCAAACCGGACGCGGTGGCCCTCACCTCCGTCCTTCGCAGCTACACCTGGCGCGAGCTGGACCAGAGCGCCACGCATCTGGCCAAACAGCTCTTGGGACTGGGGCTCAGGCCCGGCGACCGGGTGGCGATCCTCATGCCGAACCGCACGGCGCTCATCCTCTTCTATCTCGCCTGTCACCGCGCCGCCTTGGTCGCAGTGCCCTTGAACTATCGTTGCGTGGCCGCCGAGATCGCACACCAGCTGAGCGTCAGCGGTGCCTCCCTGCTCTTCCTCCATGCCGAGCGCGAGGCGGAGATCGGCAGGCTCGGAGACGCGCTGCCGCATGGTATCCTCAGCTACGACACGCCGGAGGGGCGCGAACCCAGCTATGAAGGACTGATGGCGAGAGAAGCACCGGATCACCCGCTACCGACCCGCAGTCCGGAAGACCCAGCTTATATCTTCTTCACCTCCGGCAGCACCGGCCCGGCCAAGGGCGTTGTCCACTCGGAGCGCTCTCTGGCAGCAATGTTCGCCAGCAATGCCAAAGGCTTTGCGCTGACAGCCGACGACGTGGTCATGCCCGCCAGTTCCATGGCGCACCTGGGTGCCTTCTTCATGACCATGGCCTCCTTCTCGGTCGGTGCCCGTGTCGTGGTGGCCCGCAGCAATGCGCCGGAAGAGCTGCATGCGCTGCTCAAGCGTGAGCGGCCCAGCGTCTTGATGATGCTGCAGACCGCACTCTTCGGCGTGGTGCGCAATCCGGGAGTCACCAAGGAGGATCTGGCCTCGCTTAGGCTCTGCCGCTGCGGCGGCGACAAGGTCTCCAAGGCCTTGCAAGAGGTCTTTAGCGCCTTGACAGGCTTGCTGATCCACGAGGGCCTCGGCATCACGGAAGCCGGTCAGATCACCTTCAACCGGGCCGGCGGAGAGATCAAACCGGGCTCTATCGGTCGGCCTTTGCCGGGCATCCAGATCGCCGTGCGGGACGCGGATGGCAAGGAACTGCCGGCCGGTCAAACTGGGCGCATGTGGGTCAAGACTCCCTCGGTCATGGCGGGCTATTGGAACGACCCCGACGCAACCTGCTCAGTGATGGACGCGGGCTGGTTCTATACCGGCGATCTGGTCGAGGCCGATCAGGATGGCTTTCTCTGGTTCCGCGGCCGGCAAAAGCAGGTCATCGTCCACAACGCGCTGAACATCACCCCGCAGGAGGTGGAGGAAGCCCTGCTGGACCACCCCGCCGTGGCCACTGCCGGCGTCGTCGGCGTCCGCGACCCGCTCTATGGTGAGAACGTCCTGGCCTACGTCGCGCTGAAACACGAGGCCGAAGCGCCGACAGCAGAAGCCCTGATCGACTTCGCTCGCGAACGAATCGGCTACAAGGCGCCTGAAGAGATCGTCTTTCTCGACCGCCTACCGCTCAATCCGACCGGCAAGATCGACCGGGTCGCGCTCAAGAAGATGGCTGAAGAGCGCGACAGCAGCGCCAACTAAGTTTGTGTTGGATCCCTAGGCCCGCGTGCTGCCCGGTATTCCTCTCGGCAGCGGCGCCTTCTTGGCATCTTCGTCGCTGCTTCGCCGCAGATGGCGCATCAGTCGGCGTTCCACCCGCTTGAAGACGGCGAAGATCAGGCCGGACAAGGCCAGATAGACGAAGCCGGCGAAGATCAGGGTTTCGAAGTGGCGGAAGGTGCCGGCGATCACGTCGGTCGCCACCCCCATGAGATCCAGCAGCGTTACCAAAGAGACCAGAGAGGTCGACTGGAAGAGGAACACCACCTCGTTGGAGTAGGCCGGTAGCGCGATCCGCATGGCCTTGGGGAAGATGATCCGCCGGTAGAGCTTGACCCCCGACATGCCATAGGCCCGTGCCGCCTCAACCTCGCCGGACGGCACGCCCAGCATGGCGCCGCGCAGGATCTCGGCCGTGTAAGCCGCGGTGTTCAGAGTGAGTGTGAAGAGCGCACAGAAGTAGGCCTCACGGAAGCCGCCGCGCCACAGCCCGATCTCCTTCAGCTCCGAACTGAACTGGCCACTGCCGTAGTAGATCAGGAAGAGCTGCACCAGCAAAGGCGTGCCGCGGAAATAGAAGGTATAGGCCAGGAAGGGCCAGTTGACGATCGGGTTCTGCGATAGGCGCGCCAAGGCGATAGGCACGGCGAGCGCAAAGCCGATGACCAGAGCGAAGATGGTCAACTTCAAGGTCAACCAGGCACCGCCCATCAAGCGGCAGAAGGCCGAAACGACGGCGCCGCCATCGCCAAAGACCTCGAGCAGTCCGCCTTGGACCACCATGCAGGCGGCCGTTGCCTGTTCACCGATGATCTGCCAGAGCCAATCCATCGCCGCGCCTCCCTAAAGCCGCCGGGCAACGCCGCGTGAGGCGTGCTTTTCGGCCGTGCGGATGACCACCAGCGATCCTGCCGTGATGCCCAGGTAGATCAAGGAGGCAGTGAAATAGAAGGTAAAGGGCTCACGCGTGGCCCCGACGCCGATCTGGGACATGCGCATCAGCTCCGGCAACTGGATGACGGAGACCAGGGCCGTCGCCTTCAAGAGCACCAGCCAGAGGTTGCCCAGCCCCGGCAGTGCATAGCGCCACATCTGCGGCAGGATGACCCGACGGAAGGCCAAGGCCGGGCCCATGCCGTAGGCACGCGCCGCCTCGATCTGCCCGCGATCCACGGCCAGAAAGGCCCCGCGAAAGACTTCGGTGGCGAAGGCGCCATAGATCGACCCCAGCGCGATGGTGCCGGTGATGAAGGGGTTCAGGTCAATCTGCTCGCGTTCGCCGGTAATGCCGGACGCGATGTCCTGTAGGATGATGGTGAAGCCGTAGTAGACCAGGGTGATCAGCACCAGCTCAGGCACGCCGCGCACCACCGTGGTGTAGGCGCCTGCCAGATTGCGCAGGATGAGCGAGTTGGAGAGCTTGCCCCAGGCACCCAAGAGCCCGAGCACCAGGGCAACCGGCAGCGAGGCCAGACCAACGGCAAGGGTCACCTCTAAGCCGTCTAAGAAGACCCAGCCATAGCCCTGATAGTCGAACATCGGGAAGGGGGAGCTCTCTGAAAGAGATCGTAAGCGCTAAGAAAGGGGAGCCGGCCTTTGGCGCGGCTCCCCTTCACTTCGCGCTTAGTCGGCGCCGTAGGCGTCGAACTCAAAGTACTTGTCGTTGATGGTCTTGTAGGTGCCGTCGTTGCGGATCTGGATGATGGCCGCGTTGAAGCCCTCGACCAGCTCCGGCTCGCCCTTGCGAATGGCGATCCCGGCGCCATCGCCGTGGAACTTGGGGTCGTTGTAGGAGTCACCGAAGAATACGCAGCAGTCGCCGGCATCGGTCTTGATGAAGCCTTCCTGCAGCACCACCGAGTCAGCCATCACCAGGTCGACGCGCTCGTTGATCAGGTCGGCATTGGCCTCGTCCTGAGTGCCATAGGTCACGACCTCAGCCTTCGGCCACTTGGCACGCACGAAGTCCTCATGCGTGGTGGCGCCCTGTACGCCGACACGCATACCGTCGAGACCCGAGCCCTCTGTCGTGTCGAACTCTTCGCCCTTCAGCACCACGAAGCGGGCTGGGGTGTTGTAATACTTATTGGTGAAGTCCACGACCTCTTTGCGCTTCGGCGTGATCGACATGGAGGCGATGATGGCGTCGTACTTGTCGGCCAAGAGACCCGGAATGATGCCGTCCCAGTCCTGCACGACGAAGGTGCACTCGTAGTTGGCGGCCGCGCAAAGCGCATTGGCCATCTCGACGTCGAAACCGACCAGTTCGCCATTGGGGTCGATGTAATTGAAGGGAGGATAGGCGCCCTCGGTACCGATGCGCACCTTGCGTTTATCCTCTGCCAGCGCGGCGCTGGCGACCAGGGTGGCCAAGGCGGCAAGGGCCGCGGTCTTCAACAAGGACATGGAATCATCTCTCCTCTTCTTTTGGCCTCTTCGTTTGGGACCAAACCGCTGATTAGACCAGACGGCTTGCCATGAATTGACGAAAGCGCTCCGAACGGGCTTGGGTAAAAACCTCGTCGGGCGGTCCGTCCTCCTCGATCACGCCTTGGTGCAGGAAGATCACGCGGTTGGAGACCTCGCGCGCGAAGCCCATTTCGTGGGTCACCACGATCATGGTGCGTCCTTCCTCGGCCAAGGCGCGCAGCACGCGCATGACCTCGCCCACCAGTTCCGGGTCGAGAGCAGACGTGGGTTCGTCGAACAGCAGGGCTTCCGGCTCCATCGCCAGCCCGCGCGCGATCGCCGCGCGCTGCTGCTGACCACCGGAGAGCTCTGCTGGATAGGCGGTGAACTTCTCGGCCAGGCCGACCTTGGTGAGATAGTGTTCGGCCCTCCGGCGCGCCTCTTCCTTCGGCACCTTCAGCACATGCACCGGTGCCTCCATGACGTTTTCGATGACCGTCATGTGGCTCCAGAGATTGAACTGCTGGAAGACCATGGAAAGGCGAGAACGGATGCGGTCTACCTGGCGCCGATCGACCGGCTTCTGCCCACCCGGAGTGGGCTTCATGCGCAGCTCTTCGCCATGCACGACAATGCGACCCTCGTTCGGGACCTCCAACATGTTCATGCAGCGCAGCAGGGTGCTCTTGCCCGAGCCCGATGCGCCCAAAAGGGCGATCACGTCGCCCCGATGGGCTTCCAGATCGATGCCCTTCAAGACCTCGTTGCTGCCGAACCGCTTGTGCAGGTTGGAGACAGAAAGAACAACCTCCCCCACGCCCGACGGTTTCGGCCCGGCCTCTTCCGCGACCACTGCCACCCTTCACCTCTTTCCCAGTCCGCCTCAGGCGCCGAACCTTGCTTGGCACGACGCTCTCTTTTGCCGCCACGTTACAGAGTGAGCGGCGACACGCAAACCAGAAAGTGCAGTATCGACGAGTGGAAAGCAGCCCATCATCCCCGTAGCGGCCCAGAGCTCACCAAGACTGCGGCCCTGTGATCCGAAAAACTGAAGGCTATCCGGAGCAGAACGCGGCACGCGAAAACCAGACCTTTGAGGCAGTTGCGAGCAGGAGACGGATCGCTTTCTAGGTCGCCACCTGGAACCGGGGCTCCTCACGGAGTGTTAGCTCTCTGCTATTGCGGGACAGGGGCGCCTGGTTCTGGTCTCCGGAGAGGCCGGTCTCGGGAAATCACGGCTTCTCCGCGCTTTGGAAACGCGGTTCGCGTCGGAGCCACACCATCGCGTGCTCTATAAATGTTCGGCGCTTCACGCGAACAGTGTCCTCTAACAAGTGATCCAGCAGCTGAGCCAGCCAGCCTGCCTGGAGGTCGGCGACAGTGATCGGGGGAAGCTTGCAAAGCTGGGGCAGTTCCTCTCCACCACTGGCTCGCAGACAGAAGCTTCCCTAGCCTTCTTCGCCCTCCTTCTGGGCATAGCGTGTGATGAGACAGGCGCCCTGGAGGACCTGGATCCAACGCAATTGCGCTTACGCACGATCGATGCTCTGGTCCGGCAACTGATCGCGCTTAGCCGTCAACAGCCGCTGCACCTTGTCCTCGAAGATGCGCATTGGATCGATCCGACCACGGAACGGCTGCTTGGTGAGCTGCTTGCCCGGATCGCCGAAAAGCGCGTGCTGATCTCTGTCAGCCACCGGCCAGAATACGCGTCGCCCCCCAAGTCTACAGGGCACGCTACAGTCACTACTACCGCCTCCGTGTTTCCCATAGCGCCGTTGTCAGCGCCTGGAAGTCATCCTCTTCCGTGTTGAAATAGTGCACCGAGGCACGGATCAAGTCGGGTAGCCCGCGTCGCTCGGCGTCCAGCAAGGTGCTGCTTGGGGAGGAGACCGTGACGTTGATGTTGCGTTGGCTCAGGTCCTGCTGCACGTCGCCGGCGCTGCGGTCAGGCACGGTGAAGGTCACGATCCCGCTCTTGGCCTCACCGATGTCGTGGACCTCAAGCTTGACGTAGTCGCTCAGGATAAAGCGCAGCCGGCGGGCCAGCCACTGCACCCGCGCTTCGATCGCCTCCATGCCCAGCGCCAAGGCATAGTCTACGGCTGCACCCAGACCCAGGACGGCCGCCTCGTTGAACTCCCAGTTCTCGAAGCGACGCGCGGTAGGCTGCAGCTCATAGCGATCTGGTCCGAGCCAGGTCGCGGCATGCAGATCGAGGTTCAAGGGGACAAGCTGATCGAGCGCTGCCTTGCGCACATAGAGAAAGCCGGTGCCGCGCGGCCCGCGCAGATACTTGCGACCGGTGGCAGAGAGCATGTCACAGCCGATAGCCTCGACATCCAGGTCGATCTGCCCGGCCGACTGGCAGGCATCCAGCAGGTAGAGAATGCCGTGCTTGCGGGCCAGCTTGCCGATCTCGGCAGCCGGATTGATCAGGCCGCCATTGGTCGGCACGTGGGTGATGGCGATCAGGCGCACCCGCTCGTCAAGCAGAGCCTCCAATGCCTCCAGGTCGATCGCCCCGCTGGAATCAGAGGGGGCCACGACAATCTCGATCCCCAGCCGCTCTTTCGCACGCAGAAAGTTCAGATAGTTGCTGACATACTCGGCCTCGCCCGTAACCACGCGGTCACCAGCCTTGAAGGGCACCGCATTGAAGGCCTGGACCCAGGCGACGGTGGCGTTCTCCTGCAGCGCGATCTCGCTGCGATCGGCATTCAGCAGGCGGGCCAGCGAATCGTAGACCGCGTTGACCTGGGGCAGCATCCGGGCCTTGGCCTCATAGCCGCCGATCTCCGACTCCAGCCGCAGATGGTCGATCTGGGCGGCTATGACCGGATCGGGCATCAGGGATGCGCCGGCGTTGTTGAGATGCACAACGTTTTTGCAGCCTGGCGTCTCTTTCCTCAGCTGAGCCACATCCATCGCCCGTCGCTCCCCTCAGTAATTGGCCTTGTCCTCAGGGGTTTAGAGGAGGTTCAGCCCCGGGGGCAAGCCCGATCACAATCGGCTTAACTTTTGTGCACTGCGGTATGATGGGGTGATTAATGAGACTGGCACTTGGGAAAAAACAGCAAGAAATCATATAGATGGCCGATTTTGCTTGCACTCTCTCACCGGCTTAAACATATTGTGCAGCGCGGCATAGGCACTTCGGTGCTGAGCCGTACGTCTCTATGGCGTTTCCTCCCTGAACTCGGGCCGTGCCTCGCGCACGGCCCCTTTTTTTGGTCCAAGCGGAAGGGAGCTGCGGCCTACTCGGCAGCGCGTGGCAGCGGCATAGAGCGGAGCGCCCAGTCCGCGACCTCGGTCAAGAGGCCGGTCATGGAGTCCTTGAGCGCGAGCAGGCCCAAAGAGCGCTCGAGGCTGGTCTCGTCCATATAGAGGGAGCGCGCCAACTCAATCTGCAGCGCATGCACGCCGCGCTCGGGCCGGCCGTACTGACGGGTGACGAAGCCGCCGGCATAGGGCGCGTTATAGGCGACCCGATAGCCAAGCCCGCGGAAAGAGCGGAGCGCCAGCTCCACCAATGCCGGGCCAGCCGAGGCGCCGTGGCAATCGCCCAACACGATCTGCGCCGGCGGTTCACCGCCAGGGCCCGCCGCCAGGCTGGGCATGGAATGACAGTCCAACAGCACGCAGAAGCCGAAGCGCGCGACCCGCTCGTCGATCAACTCGCGCAGGGCCTGGTGATAGGGGATGTAGCAGCGCTCCAACCGCTCCAGGCCTTCCCAAACGGCCAGCTTGCGCCGATAGATCGGCTTCCCGTTGGCCACCACCCGGGCGATGGTGCCAAGCCCGGCCGCCACCCGCGGGCTGCGCTGATTGGCATAGTCCGGCAAGGCCTCGTCGAAGAGCAGCGGGTCCAGCTCATAGGGCTCGCGATTGACGTCGACATAGGCACGCGGGAAGAGCGCGCGGATCACGACGATGCCCAGATCCTCGGCACCGCTGACCAGCTCATGGACATAGCAGTCCTCAGAGCGTCTCAGCTCATGCGGATCAAGAGCGCTTGCATCCAACAAGTCCGGCGGATAGAGGCTGCCGGAATGCGGCGACGCGACGACGAGCGGCAGCTCGCCGACCCTCGGGGGATGGATTTCGAAGGCCGGGCCTTCCCACATGTAACGTCGACCCTTTCGGAATTCTCTATAGGTGAGCTTAACGTAGCGGCCTCCAGCCGAAAAGCCGGAAGCCAGAGCCTCATATAGGATGGCCATCAAGTGCGTCCCAGGCCGAACATAACCGATCTGCGACCACACTGCCCAACTGGCCTACATTTCCCGCTTGCAGGCCAGGGGGCGGCAGTGCTACATCCCACGCCCTCGACAGCGGCCGGGCGCGTAGCTCAGCGGGAGAGCACTACGTTGACATCGTAGGGGTCGCTGGTTCAATCCCAGCCGCGCCCACCATTGTGTTCAATGACTTAGCCCTGTCGAGCGAAGATCCCAAAGGGTCCATTCAAACCCCTCCAGCTCTTGAACCTGAAGACGTCAGATCGGTTCGATTTGCCGTCTCAGCTTGCTCTAGGTCTCGATTATGTGACCGGTCAGGCTGCCAAGGCATCCGAGAATTCAGGAAACGTGGCGCCTTAGAGAGGATCACCCACAGTCAGGTACGCGTGGCCTTGACGATGATGCCCCCTAGATGCTCCGCAGTGATCTGCGCCAAGAGATCGCTGTAGACGCCGTGCACATATCTAAAGATATCCGCTCCGGCCAGCGCTTCGATGGCCTCTCGTTTCGCCTCGATCTTTGCAACCAGGTCTTCATACCAGCGCCGATAGTCCGCATCGATCCTGCGTTGCGCGTCGAGTTTCCATCCAGCTGCCGTCAGCGTCGCCTCGACCTCGCCGTCTTTGATCGGGGTCGGCAAGAGGTGCTCGGTCTCATCCGCCACCGAATCGCGGTGGTAGGCACCTAGGTCGAGGTAGTCGAACAGCAACAGTACCGCGCCCGGCGCGGCGCAGCTGGCCAGGGAGCGTAGAGCCCGTCTCTGGTCGTCTATGGCGTAGAGCACATTGAAGAGGGTGATGAGGTCGAAACGTCCCTCCAGGCTCTCCGCGGCGTCGTAGATGTTGCAAGCCTGGAAGGAAAGCGCCGGATAGGCCTTGGCTGCTGCCGCAACTGACTCGGCATCGATGTCGATCCCGGTGACGCGGCCCCAGCCCTTCTCCTGCAGATAGGCGGCAGTGCCCCCGATACCGCAACCGGCATCGAGGATTCTACGCTCAGGGTCCTTTGCGATGCCGGCCAAGGTCATCTCAATGGCCTCCAGCTCGCCGGCATGCGCATAGGCGCCATCGCGCACCAGCGACAAGATCTGCTTGCCCTTATAGGAGTTCATCTTGAAGGAGGCGGTCATGGCAGAGTCCCAGGGTTCCTGTAGTTAGGCCGGGATTCCCCAGCTGGAATCCTCTGTTAAGAAGACAGTGCCCGAGGCTAGGTCTAGGCACAACTCAGTGATCGCTACGGCTGTTCTCCGGTGCCCTTTGGAGACGCCGGGTGCGCTCAGGTAGCAGGCTTCTTTTTGTCGTCGTCGGACTCCTCCTCGGCCGGCTCGGTCGACAGGCGTTCCAGGCCCGCAGCGCTCTGGATATCCTCACCGTCAGCCTCGCTCGACCCACGCGGCGGGTAGTCGAGGGTTCCCTCCATGGCCTGCTGGCGTTCCTCGGCAAATCGTGGGAAGGGCAAGCGGCCCGAGCGGCGCCAGGTTCGCACCTGCTGTTCAGCCGCATCGCGCGCGGTCTCGTCCAAACCTTCGTCGCGGCTCATGTAGAGGGTCTGCGAGGGGAAGGCGAAGCCTGTCCCGGCCCCGGTGACGAGATCGTAAATCCGCAGAAAGACGTCCTCGCGGACCGCGAAGAAG